>CAWJKP010000002.1:0-1750359 GCA_963843465.1 Pirellulales bacterium | reverse complement strand
GACGGCGACCGCGGGCCTCGTCTACAACGGCAGCGCGCAGACCACGGCCGCGGGCACGGCCACGGACGTCTTCGGCCATGCCTTGGCGAGCAGCGATTTCACGCTCACGGGCACGGTGCACACCAACGCCGGGACGTACGTCGGCGACGCCTGGTCGTTCTCCGACCCCAGCGGCAACTATGCCAGCCAGAGCGGCACGGTGACCGACAGCATCGGCCAGGCCAGTGCCCACGCCAGCGTTTCGGCGATTGCCGGCCTGGTCTACAACGGCGCTTCGCAGACCACGGCGGCGGGCACGGCCACGGACGTCTTCGGCCATGCCTTGGCGAGCAGCGATTTCACGCTCACGGGCACGGTGCACACCAACGCCGGGACGTACGTCGGCGACGCCTGGTCGTTCTCCGACCCCAGCGGCAACTATCTCAGCCAGAGCGGCACGGTGACCGACAGCATCGGCCAGGCCAGTGCCCACGCCAGCGTGACGGCGATTGGCGGGCTGATCTACAGCGGCGCGGCGCAGACCACGGCGGCGGGCACGGCCACGGACGTCTCCGGCGCTACGTTGCCGGGCAGCGATTTCACCCTCACGGGCACGGTGCACACCAACGCCGGGACGTACGTCGGCGACGCCTGGTCGTTCTCCGACCCCAGCGGCAACTATCTCAGCCAGAGCGGCACGGTGACCGACAGGATCGGCCAGGCCAGCGCCCACGCCAGCGTGACGGCGATTGCGGGCCTGGTCTACAGCGGCGCGGCGCAGACCACGGCGGCGGGCACGGCCACGGACGTCTTCGGCCATGCCTTGGCGAGCAGCGATTTCACGCTCACGGGCACGGTGCACACCAACGCCGGGACGTACGTCGCCGACGCCTGGTCGTTCTCCGACCCCAGCGGCAACTATGCCAGCCAGAGCGGCACGGTGACCGACAGCATCGGCCGGGAGACGCCGACGGTGAACGTGACGGACATGGGCGGCACGCAGGCGACGCCGCCGGTCGCTTACCCGGCCACGGCCAAGGTGACCGGGGTGCCGGTGGACGGCACTATCGCCAACACCACCCCCCCAAGCCCGATCCTTAACAGTTCGGAGCTTTCGTTCACGTACTACGACAACACGACCTCGACCTCGATGGGGAGTACGGCGCCGACCCTTGAGGGGAACTACACCGCGACGGCGACCTACACCCCGTTGGCGAGCGTCTCCGGCAGCTCCAATTACACGACGGCTACCGGCACAACGACCTTCAACATCAACATGGGGGTAGTCGCGACGAGCACGTCGCTGACCTCATCCAACCGCTGGGTGGTCTACGGCAAGACGGTCACCTTTACGGCGGTGGTGACGGCCAAAACGGGAACGCCTACGGGGAGCGTGGAGTTCGTGGACGAGAGTACCGGCAACACCACGCTCGGCGTTGCAAACACCGCGTCCAGGACCACCTCGACCACCTCGACGTGGACCTTTACGACCAGCACGACGACCTTCAACGTCACCAGCGGCGATACCATCGAGGCGATGTATGTGGGTAGCGGGGGCTTCGAAGATAGCGACAACACGGTGACGCAGACGGTGACGAAGGCGACGTTGACGATCACGGCGGTAAAGGAGACCAAGGTCTACGACGGGACGAACAACGGGACGGCGACGGGGACGCCGACGGTGGCTGGTCTTGTGGGCAGCGACTCGGTGACCTGGACGACGGGTCCGACCGAATACTTCAACAACAAGAACGTGGGTGGCAAGTCGCTGAGCGTGAATTCGACGGGCTACGTGGTCAGCGACCCGGGGAACTACACGGAGAGGCTGTTCACCGCGTCCGGCACGATCACGGCCCTTCCGATCACGGTGACGGCGGTGAGCTGGACCAAGGTTTACGACGGGACGACCAAGGCGACAGGGGCGACGCCGACGATCACGCTCCCGACGGGCGTCACGGCGAACGCCAACGGCGTGGTCGGCACGGACACGCCGGACTTCACCGAGACCTACAGCAGCAGCGGCGTGGGGACGGGATTGACGCTGACGCCGGCGGGCTCGGTGAACGACGGCAACAGCGGCCACAACTATACGGTGAAGTTGTTCCAGAAGAACACCACGGGGGCGATCACCACGATGCCCGGCGTGATCGACAACTCAGGCCCGGGTTTCGCGGCGGCTGGAACGTGGAAATCCTGGACCACCCAGGGCAACTGGACCTACCCGGGTTACCTGGGCAACGACGTGGAGGCGCCTTACCAAACCTCGGTCTCGCCCACGGCCCCGGCCACGGGCTCTGCCACGTGGACCTACACCAACGCCGGTTCGGCGACAGACCACTACACGGTCTACGTCACGTGGCCGGCCTGCAGCAATCGAGCGACCAACGTTCCGTACACGGTAAGTGTCTACAACAGTAGCGGTAACCAGGTGGGGACCACCGCCACGTTCATCGTTGACCAGAAGAACGCGCTGACGACTAATGGCCAGCCTACCGGCACGCCTAACCCCCTGCTTAACTCCCCCCAGACAACCGCCGTCCAGGTCGCGAACAGCAATCCGACCGGGACAGGAGCCTGGACGTGGCTGCAGCTTGGTGGGAGCGGGGCGTACCAGATTCCCGCGGGCGGCTGGCTGGTGGTGGGAGTCTCCAATGCTGGGACGGGCAAGGCCAGTGGCATCGCCAATCAGGTGGAAGCGGACGCGGTGTATATCAAGGACCCGCCGGCGCCCGGCGCGGCCAAGAGCGCCAGCGCTCAGGTCAAGGCGAGCGGTCAGGGCGGCGCGGCTGCCCTTGCCCAGGCGGCGGATGCGGTGTTCGCCGCGATGGCTCAGCCGCAGGGTGGAAGCAGTGCGGACAAGACTGCCGCGAGCGAGTTGGACGCCTTGTGGCTGCTGTACGGAGAGGAGTAGGGGCGCTGCGGCTGGCTACACTCGGCGGAAGTGCGTTGCCGCGAAGAGGGCGGCAACGGCCTGCGGCGGTAGCCAGAGCAAGAGCCGTTCCACGAGCATTCGAGCGCGGCCGAGGGTGTCCATGCGATCCTGCCAATAGAGGCGCTTGATCTCCAAGGTGGCCCGAAGGATCTCGCGAAGCCGGGCGGCTTTCAATGCCGACGGGTGGACGCGGTACTCTAGCAGCGATTCTGGATGGTTGGCGAAGCGCACTCCGCAGCGCGCCAGGCGCGACCAGAGCTCGTAGTCCTCGTTCACGGGATAGGTGTATCCCCCGGCATCGAGGATGGGCGCTTTGCGATACATGACGCTGGGGTGGGCCAGGGGGTTGAAGCGAGGCAGGGCGCGGAGGATGGCCTCGTGGGTGAGCGGGTAGCGTCGGCGGCCGCGCTGGCGCCCGTGCCGGTCGATGATCGTGATCTGGCTGCCGAGCACGGAGACCTCGGCGTGGCGCTGGAGATATTCCAGTTGCCGCTGGAGGCGGGTGGGGGCACAGAGGTCGTCTCCGTCCAGTCGCGCGACCAGGTCGGCGCGTGCCAGTTGCAGGCCGTAGTTTAACGACTCGACGAGCGACCCGCGACGGGCGTTGAGGAAGTAGCGAATCCGCGGATCGGCGTATTGGCCGCTGGGATGCTCGGCCGCCGGCGAGGAGGGGTCCTCGACGATCAGCAGCTCGAAGTCTTCGAGGGTCTGCTGTAGAACGCTCTGGATGGCGCTGCGAAGGTAACGGGGCTCGGGGGCGTAGAGCGGCATGAGGACCGATACGCGGGGGTTGGACGCCATGAGGTCAGGCCTTTGCTGGGCGCGGGGACTGGGCCGAGTTTCGTGTCATTCGGCGGCGAGGAAGGGGACAGTCCCATTTTTGTGGCGTCCTGCCACAAAAATCGGGACAGTCCCCCGGCGCGGATCTGGGCCGTTCATCGTCGGGGTAAGCGGGCTTGGAACGCCTTGAGTTCATCGGGCAGCATTTCCCCCTCGGGGTTTCCCTGGCGGCAGAGGTCGAGATTTCGCCGCGCCTGGCGGATGGCCGGGGCGAGTTCGAGCGTCGTTTGGTACTGGCGGATGGCCTGCGGGAAGCGTCCGCAGCGTTGATAGGCCAAAGCCAGCCAGAAGCTGCAAGGGGCGTCCAGGGGTCTGATCTGGAGCGCGGCCTGCAAGTGGGCAATGGACTCGTCGAAGTCGCCGCGTCGCTGGAGAAGTCGGCCCAAACGATAATGGGACGGACCCCAGTGCGGATTGCATTGGAGGGCCAGGCGGTACTGGGCCGCGGCTTCGCCGGTCTTTCCTTGGCGGTCGAGGACGAGCCCTAATTCATCGTGCAGCATCGGGCTAGCGGGCGCTGCGGCGATGCCTTGGCGGAGGATGGCAGCCGCCCCCGGCAGATCGCCCTTTCGGAGCATAACCAACATGACACCGATGTATGGCTCGGCGGCCTTGGGCTGCAACTGGATCGCGCGGCGGAACAAGGGCAGGGCACGATCGGGTTCGCCTGCCGCGAGGAGACTTATGCCCAGGTTGTGGCACGCGCGGAAGTTGTCCGGCGCGTGGTCCAGGACGTTCTGCCAAACGGCATCCGCTCTGGTGAAGAGCCGATTGCGGACGATCGTTCGCCAGGACCAGAGGGTCACGAGAACCGCCACGGAAGCGGCATAGACCAGGATGCGCCGCCGGCGCGGCCGGAGGAAACGCCGGGCCACGGCGGAGAACCCCAGCAATCCCAGCACGATCAACAGGGCCAGCGGCAAATACATGCGGTGGTCGACCGCCAGGTCGGCGATCGGATTGAAGCTCGACGTGGGCGCGAGGATCAGGAAAAGGAAAATGCGAGGAAGCCGACACGGGGCCAGCGGACCAAGGCCAGCAGGGAGGCCGCGAAGATCGCCAGCACGGGCAGGCCGGGCAGCACAATTTCCCGCCACCCCTGCGCGACGGGCCAGCGGTAGTCCAAGCAGAGATCGCCCGGGAGGACGGCCAGCCGCAGATAGTGCAGGATGATGGCCGGTTGGGAAAGGAGATACTCCAGCGGACTGGGAGGAAGGTCGGCCGCGTAGCCCGCCGGAGGAACGGCCATGTTGTGGATGACCACGACGACGAGCCAGGCCAGGGCAGGCGCAAGGGCCAGGTAGAAAGCCCAGCGGCGGCGGAAGACCAGGGCCCAGGACGAGGAGAGGTAGACGCGGTCGTAGAGGAGGATCACGATCGGCGCGGTGGCCATGACCTCCTTGCAGCCCATGCCCAGCCAGCCGGCGGCGACGCCTGCCAGGCACCATTTCCAGGGCCTTGCCGATTGCGACGCGCGGAGCACGCTGTAGAGCGAGAGCAGGTAGAACATGCCCATCATCGATTCGCAGCGCTGGATAACGTAGGTGACGGCCTGCGTTTGCAGCGGGTGCACCAGCCAGAGAAGGGCGACGACGAAGGCCGCCGGATCGGCCCAGCGCCCCAACGTTTGTCCGTGGGAGGAAGCCTCAGCGTACGTCGGACCAGGCAGTAGAGGGTCAAGCCGGCGACGCAGTGGACGGCGAAGTTCAAGAGATGGTACCCGAGGACGTGAAGGCCTCCGAGCTGGTAGTTCAGCCAGAGGGTGAGGAAGACGGTCGGCCGGGTGTTCCAGGCAAGTTCCGGCCAGAAGGTCCAGAAGTATTGGAGCCTCTGATTCTTGACAATGTGCTCAAGATCATCGAAGACGAATACCCCGCGGAAGCTGGGCCAATAGGCGGCCGTCGCGGCGATCAGCAAGACGAGCCGCAACAGCCAGGGGCGCCAAGGCGGGTGGAGAGGCCGGCCCATTGAGCGGTCTTTGCTGCCGGCGACCGAATCGCAAGTTGCCATACGCCTCGCCCTAGGGAGCTGACCAAGAACAACTACGGGTAGTAACCACCACTTGTTCCAACGGACATTGCCGAGTAGGGTTATCCACTTGACTCCAGTTCGTCGCGTAGCGACGTTATGATGGTAGCCGTGGGTTTCAACCCACGGTTTGCGATGCCCCCATGTTTCCGTTCGTCGCGTAGCGACGATTCATGCGTCGCTACGCGACGCAAAACGGTCGTTGGACGATATTTTCCGTGGGTTAAAACCCACGGCTACCATCGCATCGTCGCTACGCGACGTGGATTGCATCCAAGCTGATCGCTTGCGTCCGATCCGCGGCTAAAATTGCAAGTTATTCCTCGGCGAATGCTAGCCCTCCACATCCGGCGCATCCGTTTCCTGAATGGCGGGGGCCTGGCTGGCCTGGAGGATCGCCAGCGTCCTGGCGAGCAGGGTCATCTGGCTTTGCAATCGCAGGTAACAAGAGTAGCCGCAAAACGCCGTGGCGAGCATCGCCAGGCACGCCAGATAGCTTACCAGATCGGCGCCGCGTTGGATGCCCAGCAGGCGGGCGGCCGCGGTGACCATCTCGGGGCGGACGATGGCGATCATGGCGGCCAACCAGGTGCCCGAGCGGAACCAGCGCGGGCGTTGAGGTCCGCGGCGGCGGACCAGAAGCGTCAGCTCCCGCAGCAAGAGCGAGCCCAGGACGAGGACACTGAGATCCTGAAAGAGATTCAGATTCATCGGAAAATCCTCGACAAGGTGAGGTTGGCGGCGATGCGAAGGCTATTCCATCCGCTTTGCCCTTTGTCCAAGACGGCCGCAGAGTAGCGAATGGTCACGGGCACCTCGCAATAGCGCAGCCCTCGCCGGCGGATCTGGTCGATAATCTCCGAGGCGTGAGCCATGCCGTTGAGGCTGATGCGGATCTGCTCGGCGCCGCGACGGGAGAAGGCCCGCAAGCCGTTATGGGCGTCGGTCAGGCGAACACGGGAGAAGAGGCGGGTGAAGAGCACGGCCGCATGGAGCAACAGCCGCCGGCTGCGGGGCATGCCGACGGTGCGGCCGAGGAAGCGGGAGCCCAGCGCGACGTCGGCCCGCCCTTCTCGCAGCGGCTGCAAGAGGGCGGGAATGTCGTCGGCGTCGTGTTGGCCGTCGGCGTCGAAGGTGACGATGAAGCGGGCGCCGCGGGCCAGCGCGAAGTCGATGCCCGTCTGAAGGGCGGCCCCTTGACCGAGGTTGAACGCATGGCGGAGGACCCAGATTCCCGGGCATTTCATGGCCGACTGGGCGGTAGCGTCGGCGGACCCATCGTCCACGACCACCACCCGCGGGAACCGCGCTTGGAGCCGGCCCAGCGTGGCAGGCAACCGCTGCGCCTCGTTGTAGGCGGGCACGACCACCCAAACGTCGTCCACGGAGCTGGCGGTCTCGGTCATTGGCTCGTTGCGCATCCCCATATTGTATAGTGTACTCTATGTCTAGCGCAGGATCCCCTCACCCCGACCCTCTCCCGAGGGAGAGGGGGAGCGGTCTTGCCAGGGTCACAGGTGAATCCCGGGAGCCCCCTGTCCGCGCGCGGACCACCGGCGCGGCCGGGTGTAGCGCCAGGCGCTGGGCCAAGGCTTGTCGGCGCCGGAGCGGGAGAACTCTTGCAAGAGCGGGCTGACGTTTTCCGCCGAGGCGGAGAGCGCCCCGCCCGGCTTACGCTCGCGCTGGATGAAATCGCTGAGTTCCACGGCGGCGGGCGCCAGAAGCATCAAGTAGACGGGGGGCGCCAGGCAGAAGACCAGGGGGAAGAGCAGTTTGATGGCCGTCTTGTTGCCGGCTTCCTCCGAGCGCTGTCGCCGGTTGAGCCGCACGTTGTCGGCGAACAGCTCGAACGCCGCGGCCACGCCCGAGCCCTGCTGCTCGGTCTGCCCGAGGATCGCCGCCAGGGACTGGACCTCCGGGGCCTCGATGCGGGCGGCGAACTGCCTGACGGCCGTATCCAACGATCCGGCCTCCATCTGCCGTCCCACGACCCGCAGCTCGAAAGCCAGATCGGGATGGATGGACTGCATTTCGTCGCTCACCCGCAGCAACGCCGACTGCAGCGGCACGCCGCCGGACATGCACATGGTGGCCATGTCCAGGGCGTCGGGAAGGCTTTCCTCGATCCGCCGCACGCGGTTGCGGGCGAGCACCTCGAGGAACAGGCGCGGCAGCGTGTAGAGCAGGACCGCCACGACCAGGCCGCCCACGATGATGGGAAGGGCCAGCGCGTCGCCGGGATCGGTGATCACGACCATCGCGGTAGCCGCCAGCAGCACCCAACCGACCACCAGGGTGTTTCGCAGGGCCAGGAACTCGGCCAGCGCGTGACGGTGGTAGTGCCCCGCGTGACGGAGGAAGCGCGTGAGCTTTTGCGCGTGGCGGCGGGGCAGGGGAGGATACCCGCCAGCGCCGCGGTGAGCGGCCCAAAGAGCAACGACCGCCGCCTTCCGCCCGTGCCGGCATCGTCGTCGCGGTTCCGGCCGCCGCGGATGAGGCGGAGCATCATCGCCAAGCAGGCCAAGGGCACCAGGGAGAAGCTGATCAGCGAGATCCACATATCAGTAAGCCGGCCGCAGCAGTCGCGCGGTCCAAATCAGTCCTACGATTTCCAGGAACGCGGTCAAAACCAGCAGCGATTGGCCCAAGGGAGAATGGAGCATCGTGGCAATGTAGTCCGGCCGGACGAGGATGAAGAAAAGAAACAAGGCGGGCGTGATCAGGCTTACCAGCCCGGCCGAGATGCGTCCGCCCGCGGTGACGGCGCGGAGCTGACGGCGATAGCTGAGCCGGTCGCGGATGACCTGCGCCAGCCGGTCCAACACGGCGGCGATGTTGCCGCCCGCCTGGCGGTGGACGACGACGGTGGTGGCGAAGATTCGCACGTCGTACATTTGCAGGCGTCCCACCAGGCCCCGCATCACGGCGGGCATACCCAATCCCAGGTCCAGTTGCCGGGCGCAGAAGCGGAACTCCGTCGCCAGGGGTTCGGGCGAATGGCGGCCCAGGTGGCCGATCGCCTGGTCCAGCGTCTGCCCGGCACGGACGCTGCGGGCCAATATTTCCAGGGCCGGCGCCAATTGGTCCTGAAGAAGATTCATGCGCCTCCGTCGCCGGACGACCAGGTAGGCGGCCGGCAGAGGCACGCCGAGGAGGATGCCCATGGCCGCGGGCAGCAGCTCATCGTTCCAGAGGAACAGCGAGGCCCCGGTCACCAGGCCGCAGAGGACCATCAGCAAGGCCGCCGCGCCGGGGTCCCACCCCAGCCCGGTCTCCTGCACCAGGCGGGAGAACCAGCGGTCGAAGGCCGGCACCGGGCCGCCGATGGAGCCCACGAACTTGGCGGGGCGAATCCGCCGCAGCCGCAGTTGGCCGGAGGCGCCGGCGGTGGCCCGCGCGCGGCGGACCCGCCGCACGTCGCTGGCCGCGAAGATCGCGGCGCCCAGAAGCGACAGCGCGGCCGCGAAGATCAGCAGGGCAATCACCGGCGGGCTCATAGCGCTTCGTATCTATTGAGGGCGAAAAACGGATCCAGGTGATTTGTTGCCGTCCGGGCGCCGTGTCATCGAGGCGGGCTAAAGCCCACCCTACGTTGGCGCGGTCAAGGCGGGCTACAGCCCACCCTACGTTTGCGCGGCCGGCTCGGCGGCGGCAACCCAGGGCTGGAACCAATCGTCGGCGATCTTCGCCCCGCTGGCTCGCATCCGCGGCGTGCAGGCGGGCACGTAGCCCGTGGCGAAGAACTCGCCGATGGCCGCATCGTCGCCGTCCACGCCCGTCTGGCGGTAGCCGAAGATGTCCTCGATGCGGTAGGAGCCGCCCTCCACGCCGACGACTTCGGAGATGCGGGTGATCTTTCGCGCACCGCCTTGCAGGCGCGAGAGGTGGACCACCATGCGGATCCCGGAGGCGATGTACTGGCGGACCACCGGGATCGGCAACTCCAGGCCGGTCATGGCGACCATCATCTCCAACCTGGCCAGGGCATCGCGGGTGTCGTTGGCGTGGATCGTGGTCAGCGAGCCCTCGTGGCCGGTGTTCATCGCCTGCAGCATGTCGAGGGCCTCGGCCCCGCGGACTTCGCCCACCAGAATGCGGTCGGGACGCATGCGAAGGCTGTTGCGGACCAGGTCCCGCTGGGCGACCAGGCCGGCCCCTTCCACGTTGGCATTGCGGGTCTCCAGCCGCACCACGTGGCGATGGTCCAGTTGGAGCTCCGCCGAGTCCTCGATGGAGATCAAACGCTCTCCCGGGGGAATGAAGGCCGACAGCGCGTTGAGCAAGGTGGTCTTGCCGGCGCCGGTGCCCCCGGAGATGAGGAAGCTGATCCGCGAGCGGACCGCCGCCGCGAGAAACTGCAGCATTTCCGGCCGGGCGGAGCCGCCGGCCAGGAGGTCCGCGGAGGCCAGCGGCCTGGTGCCGAAGCGGCGGATGGAAAGCTTCGGCCCGTCCAGCGCCAAGGGCGGGATGATGGCGTTGACGCGGGAGCCGTCCAGCAGCCGGGCGTCGACCATCGGGCTCACTTCGTCGATCCGCCGTCCCACGCGTGCCACCACCCGCTGGATGATCCGCATCACGTGCCGCTCGTCGGCAAAGACCACCTCCGCCCGCTCCAGCCGCCCGCGCCGTTCCACGAAGACCTCGTGCGGGCCGTTGACCAGCACGTCGCTGACGGTCGGGTCCCGCATCAGGCCCTCCAGCGGTCCGAGGCCGAAGATCTCGTCCATCAATTCCTGAATCATTCGCCGCTGCTCGTCCGCGGAAAGCGACTTGCCCCGCTCCAGGCAGATCTCCTCGCCGAGTCGGCGCATCTCCTGGGCCAGTAGCTCCTCGTCCAGCTCGCCCACCATCGAGAGGTCCAGCGACTCGACCAACTCCTCATGGATGGCCGTCTTCAATCGCTGGAACTCAAGCTCGGTGAGCTTGGTTACCTTGGCCTTCCGATCCCTCTCCAGCAGTGCTGATGACGTATTGGAATTCATACTTTTTCCGGTTACTGCTAACTTGTCTCTAAGAATCCTTGTCGTCCGCCGGGGGAGGCTTGACCGGCTCGGCCACGGGCATGCCGTAGGGCGGCTCCGTGACCAGGCTCTGCTGCCGACCACCCTGGAACGTGGCCGTCGACAGCTTGCCGCGGCGGTAGATCTGCGTCGAAAAGGGCTCCGGCGGCTGGTAACCAAATAGCGCGGGAAGAGTCGTGGGGGGGAGTCGTTCGGCGGGCGCGGCGTCCTTGCTGTTGCGGAGCACCAGCGTCAGACTGCCGTGTCCCTCGACGACCTCCAACGCCCGGGCCTGCGGCTGGTTGACGGCCAGCGTCACCGATTTCGCCGTTTCGCCCATCGTCCCCTCGAAGGTGTTCTGGCCGATGGCCAGGACCCTCGCGCCGCTGACCAGGGTGACCGAGGCCTCGGGCGATTTGCCTTTGGCGTCCAGAGTGCCGCGGAACAAGACATCCACGACGGCCCCGGGAGTGATCAACCCGGCCTTGATGGCGGTGCTCTCATGGGCAATGGATACGGCCCGCTCGCCCGGCTCGAGCTTCGCGGCGACGCCGGGCCCGATTCCCATGGGGTACAGCGCCGACGGATCGAAGGGCTGCCCTTGCTTGACCGACTCCCGTAGCGTTCGGCCGATGATTTCCGATGCTCTCCCCATCCGGGGCCCGTGCAGCTTGGCTTGGGCGATTTGCCGTTGTGTCAGCGTCAATGTCGCCACGTCGCCCGAGGTAATCGTCCGGCCGGCCGGGATGTCCGTCACGGCCACCGGCACGCTCTGGAGAGGTTCTTTTCTATCTTTTTTTCCACAGTCGCCGGCGGCGGCGTCCGCTCCTGCAAGTACTTCTTCACTCCATAAGCGCCCACCAGCGCAAACAGAAGCGCAAAGACCCCCAGGATAAGGGTACCCGGGCTGAGTCGTTGCGTCTCACGCTCCGCTGGCTGTTGCATTTTCCGCTCCTCTGGCTAACGCCGCAGGCAACCTGTACGGAATTCTAGCATGGTTCTTGGCATTTCTCGCACGCCGACCGATCAAAGTGCAACGGCGCTTCGCTTCGTGGCTCTCTCATATTTGCCTAACTTATTGTTCTACACGCCCTTAGCTCAGCAGCTTCAGGGGGAGAACCCCCCAAAATGCCAGGGCCAGGACAATCCAGGTGCTCAGCGCGACGGGTACCGCGTAAGGGATGGGAAATCGCTGGGCCCTCTTACCCTGCCCGCCGCCGGAGGCCGGGGCCGCCCGCTGGCCCGAGCGTCTTGCGGACGCTTCGACGTCCCCGTTGCCGGCCGTGCTGCGAGCGATCGTGCGATACGCCAACCGCACGCTCGCCACCGCAAGCGTCACTACGGCGCTACCCAGGAAAACGGCCACGATCAACTTCCAGCCCAGCCAGGCCCCTAGCGCTGCCATCATCTTCACGTCGCCTCCCCCTCCTCCGCTGGTAAGCCACAAGAGGAACAACACGCCGAAGCCGGCGGCAAAACCCAGCGCAGAGAAGAGCAACTCGTCCAACAGGCCGCGACCGCCGCGGGCCATCAGGCCGTGAGCGCCGTGAACCAGCAGGGCCAAGGCCAGGCTGGGGACGGTAAGCCAGTTGGGTATCCGCCGCGTCCGCAGATCGCTGAAAACCGCGGCCGAGGTGAACAGGAGGACCATCGCAATCATAAAAACCTCGAAAACTCGCATAGCAGCCGGTTTGCCCATCCTGCCGAGTTCGTAGTCGCGCTCGTAATCGCGCTCGTAGTGCCGCCTTTACGCGGCCTTCTCCGGCTAAAGCCGGTACTACGAACGGGTTGCCGGCTAAAGCCGGTACTACGAACTTATGTCCATTCGTCCCGCGTGCCGTCAAGTGCCGGTCCAAGAACAACCCCGCGGCTTCATCGGAGAGCGGACTTCGGACCGCTCGGGCGGCCTAAAGCCAAGCCTACAGGGGGAGTTGTTGTTGGACGGGCGCTTGCCCGAGCGCCGTCTCGGTCTTGGAGTTCCCCTCAGGGAGCGGCACATTACCACCCCCTGAGGGATAAAACTCGCTGGGCGAGCATCAACACTCGCCGTGGGTTGATCAAAGTTACGGGGTCTGCAGAGTCGGCGCGCCCCGAAGTTGCCGGTTGGGTTCGGGAACGGGAGGATATCGGCAACCGAAACGCCCCCCATGCCCGCCGCCCCGCTCGCCAAGGTCCAGTTGGCGGGGGCATCGGGGTCGGTGTAGACCGAACCGTCCACGTACGCGATGGTATTCCCCATCTGGTCGGTCGCCTGAAGGCCGTCGAACCCGTACGACGAGTTCACGCTGCCGATGGCCTGACCGAGATCGGTCAGCTCCAGCACGACTTGATTGCGGAGCGAAGTCAGCCCCACGATCATGCCGATCACCAGGATCGTGGCGATCAGCACAAGTTCAGTGGAGATGATGAAGCCTGCTTCATCCCTCCACAACCTCCGGAACACTTTCATGTGTCCTCCTTTCACAAGCTTGAGAAACGAGACAGAAAACCGATTAGACCCGCCTCTTGGCCAAGAGCGCGGATCGAGAAGGGGGAGCTCTCCCCTTCGATGCCCCGCGCATGGGAGCACGTAGCGTACCAATACCGCGCCGGCCCGGACCAAAAGCCGAGAAACTCAACTTGGAGGCTGGCCAGCCCGTACGGAGCCGCCGATCGATGGGGAAACGGCCGCGAAAAGCCGGCAACCCGAGCCGCGAGAGCACCCTGGGTCCGGCAACTGCGGCATGGCAGCCGCCAATCCCCCGGCGGTCGTGTAAACCGTGGGCAACTACCGGGTGCGCTATTGTATCCGAATGGAAACATCGCCGGGTAGGTAACCCGTATTATTCGTGGGCAAACACTAGCCCGAAGCGCAAGCGAGGGACTGCCAATCAGCTACCCTCGCTTGCGCGTCGGGCTAGTATCGAACACGCTGCACGCGAATGCCGTGCCGATGAATAATCCCGGCTAAGGCGGCGGTGTGCCCGAGGGCGCCGTGAAAACAGTGCCAGCGGGGGGCTGCCCGGGGGGCGCATCGAGACTCGTCGTCTCGGTATCGATGTACTGGTGCGTGGTTCCACCGACGACGAAACTGTAGGACTGGTCCACGTGTCTCAGCGCGGCTGCCAGGCCGCCGAACTCCTCGACGATCGCGCTGCGCAGCACGAGCAGGCCCGAGATCGCGCCCAGCACCAGGATCGCGTAGAGCAGGATCACGCCCACCAATCCCACCTCGCCACGTTCATCCCGCCAAAAGCGGCGCCACGATTTCATGCTTCTCTCCTGCTTTGACCGCCACGCTCACTACTGCCCACCCGTTGTGGGAGTCATCTTCAACTGGGCGTCGACGTGCGGCGGGTTGGTATAGCTTGCTCCGGCCACCGATGCGCTGAAGCTCCCCGCGGTGATCGTCCGCGAGCTGTAGGAATAGCTCTGGTTCAGCGAGCCCACCGCGTTGGCCACGTCGCTGAGCTCCTGGAGGACCTGGTCCCGCAGGCAAACCAGCCCCACGATCGTCCCCAGCGCCAGGATCGTGCTGACCAGGATCACGTCCATGCTGTAGACGAAGCCACGCTGGTCGTGCCAGAGAACTTTCAGTAGCGACATGATCTCGTTCCTTGTGCGGGCCATCGACGCCGCGAAAGAAGCCTATTTCGTAGTCCCGCCTTCAGGCGGTCGTTCGTAGTCCCACCTTCAGGCGGTCTTGCGGCGGATTTCCGGCTAAAGCCGGTACTACGAACGTTTTCATGGTTTGCCGACCAGGGAGCTGACCTGGAACCGTTTGCCGTTGAGCGTGTAGCCGAAGACGTTAAACGGGCTCACCATGGGGACCGTGCTCTGGATCTTCGCCGCGCTGAACAACACATACAGCGTCACCATAACCTCCCCGCTAGAAGGGCTCGGCGGCGGTTGGAAAGTCAAATCGGGATCGCCAAACTCGAAAGTGTTCGGGCCGTCCTGGAGCACCACGAGGGTCCCCGACCCCGGCGCATCGGTGACGGCAAGGTTGTTGGCCAGCAAGACCTTGTTGACCGCGGCGACGACATCGTTGAGGTTACCTCCCTTGCCAGCCTCGCGAGCCCCCTCGCCCGCGGCATGCGTCAGGGTCGACTGGCCGATGAGCACCGGCACGTACTGGACTGCCGCCACGAACACGGCAACGAAGACCGGGGTGATCAGGACCATTTCCAGAACCTGCACTCCCCGCCGCATCGCCGCCACTTGACCGGCCCTCGAAGACCTAGAGAATGTTGGAGATCGCCTGGGCCAACTGGGCCAACTCGTTGATCAGCGCATTGCGCAGCACAGCGAGACCTACGATCCCTCCAAGGCCGACGAGGGTCAACAGCAAGATGTACTCCACGAAGACGCTGCCGCCCTCACTGCGCCACAGTCTACGAGCCGCCAAGAGAAAACGTTTCACGGACCACCCTGTTGTTCAAGGATTTCCCCAGTCGTTGCGGGACGATTTAACGCACATTGCGTGCCGAAACACGCCCGGGCCGATTCTCGGGGCTGGCCGTCTTATTCGAGCGGAATGTGGCGGCTTTGGCCGTCCAAAGACTTTCAGCGCAAACGGCCGGGAACAGCCGTGTTAACAGCGGGAAGCGCTAACCAACCGAAGACGAGTAGGGTGGCGCAGCTCGCGTAAGTCGCCGCGCATCAATAACGTGGTCCATTGCCGATTGTGGTGCAGGCGTCCCGCCTGCGTTTTTTGCGGCAGGCGGGACGCCTGCACCACAAAAACTTGTTCAGCTTATTCTTGCGCGGTCGCTAAGCGAGCGCCGCCCCACCCATCCTGCCGGCTCTTGGTGGGCCGGCGGCCGCCAGGGCGGCCTTGTCCCACCCTACGATCGGCTCGTTCATCACATTACGTCGCCGATCTTAAGCGTACAGGGAAGTTGTCCAGCGGACGCCGGGTTGGGCACGGCATCTGCTGTTAGGTAACCATTCACGGGGACTGTCCCCTGTTGAAACCCTGTCTTCTTCTCTTCCTGGGCAATCGCCGAGTCATGCCGAATAGAGCGGGACAACGAGGTCCTAGGACAGCCGGTAGGCGGACCGCGCCGCGGCGCAGGGCCGCAGTGGTGCTCGAGCTCCTGCTCAGTTTGCCCGTCTGGCTGATTGGGTTGCTGGCGGTCGTCGAGTTCGGCAACCTGTTCTCGAACCTGCAACAGGTCGCGCTGGCCTCACGCGTGGGGGCGGAAGTGGCCGCGCGGACGTCGTCCCCCCCGCAGGGTGGTTCCATCCCGAGTTCCATTCTCAGCGCCATCGACGACCAGTTGGCCGCAGCGAACATCACGCCCAGCGAGGTAGTCCTCGAACACAATGTGGGCGGGACGTATGTGAAGCTGGTCGACGGCACCAGCTCCTTTGCCGGCCCGCCCCAGCAAACCCTGCCCGCCGTGGGCACCTACGTGCGGGTGACCGTATGCGTCCCCGCGACCCAACTAACCCCCAACGTTCTCCGATCGTTCGGCTTCGACGTCCAGACGTGGGACGTGGGCGAAAGCACGACGTTCCAATACACGCTCCAGTGAGGCCGAGAGAGCTGCGATGATGTCTTGCCGATGCTTAGGCGGAAAAAAGGGGACTGGCTCCGTGGCACAAGACCGCCAGGGCACGGTCACCTTGTGGACCCTGTTGTTTGTCGTGGTGCTGCTGACGATGCTCTACGTGGTCGTCCAGGTTGCGCAGTTGTGGCTGGCCCGCGAAAAGCTGGAAAACGCCGTCGAGGCGGCGACCCTGGCCGCCGCGAAACAGTGGGGCGACGCGGGGGGCGGCAGCGCCAACATCGCCGCGGCCCAGGCTAGAGGCGAGGCTTTCGCCACGGCCAACACGGTTAACGGGGTTCCACTCGACCTGACCGATACGGCGATCGCTCCCTCGGTTGACTGGCAGTTCGGCAGCGCAACGTGCAGCGGCACCGGCTACCAGTTCACCGCCGACCCGAGCGCCGTGAGCAATCTCGCCGTGGTGCTGCAAACGACGTTCACCGCCACCAGCCTCTTCCACCAACTCTTCGGCGAGACAATCTCTTCGTCGACGGTACAGGCGCGGGTCGCGGCGTTCTGCGACACTTCTCTGCCATCCACCGACCCTCGACGAATTCGGCTCATCCGGCTGAACGACTGACTCAGCGGGCGCGGAGTTCGAGCAGGCCGTGTTTCTTCATCTTCTTATAGAGCCCCACGCGGCTGAGTCCCAGGGCCGTCGCCGTCGCCGTGCGGTTGTAGTTGTGCGCCCGCAACGCCTGCGACAGGGCCTCCCGCTCGCTGGAAGCCATCTTCTCCACCAGCGTCTTCGTCCAGGGCCGCTCCCTCTGGCCTGCGACCGGCGTGGCCGCCGGGGCTGACAAGTCTCCGCAGCCGCCGGCCGCATCCGCCAGGTTGCCGTGAAAACGCGGCGACAACTCGGCGGGCGTGAGAATGCCCGATCGGCAGAACAACACCGCGCGGCGGACGTGATTCTTCAATTCCCGCACGTTGCCCGGCCACTGGTAATTCTTCAGGCAGGCCAGGAAATCGGGGTGCACCCGGCGGATGAGCACGTGGTGCGCCGCACAACACTCGTCGACGAAATCCAACGCCAAAGGCACGATGTCCTGCGGCCGCTCCCGCAGCGGCGGGATCCGCAGCTCCAGCACGCTCAGCCGGTAATAGAGGTCGGCGCGGAACGAGTTGCGCTCCATCAACTGCCGCAGGTCGACGTTGGAGGCCACGATCAAGCGGGCCTCGGAGGTGCGGGTCTCGTTCGATCCCACCGGCTCGAACTCCCCCGTCTCGATCACCCGCAACAGCTTCGCCTGTTGCGCAGGCCCCAAGGCGTCGATCTCGTCCAACAGCAGCGTGCCGCTGCGGGCGGCCTCGAATTTCCCCAGCCGCATCTGCTCGGCGCTGGTGAAGGCCCCCTTGACGTGGCCGAACAACTCGCTTTCGATCAGGTCCGGCGGCAACGCGCCGCAGGCCACCGTCAGCAGCTTGGACTCGTGCCGCGAGGACAACTCGTGGATCAGCCGCGCCAGCGTGGTCTTGCCCGTCCCCGTCTCGCCCACCAGCAGCACCGTCACCTCGTGGGCGGCCATGGTGGTCAGTTCTTCCAGCAGGGGAAACAGCGCCGGCGTATGGGTCTTGAAGGTCACGGTCTTTCCGCGGAAGACCCGCGGCGACAGCGGTCCGGCGCAGAGCGGGCTTTGCGGGCCGTCCAACGCCGAGCCCAGCAGATGGGCTAGTTGCTGCCGATCCAGAGGAAGCTGAACGTGCCCGCTGACAATCAGGTCCGCCACCGCCGCCCAGTCGCAGACGTAACCGGTCTCGGAAATGGCGATCACCGGGATGCGGGGCACGCCCCCTTTCCCCAGCTTGTGCAGCAGGGGCGTGGGATTCTCGGCCGCGGACGAGCGACGCAGATCGATCATCACCGCGTGGGGGCGCCGCAATTCCACCAGCCGTTCCGCCTGGCCGTAGGAGGCGGCCATCTCCAGCGAGAAGCGTGCATCCTCCTCGAGGAAGCCTCGCACCTGGTCAGCCAGCGACTGGTCCTCGCTCACCAGGAGCGCATCCCTACGCGGCGTAGCTGCTGAGATCATCGCAATGGAACCTTTTACGGCTGCACTAGGGGAAGACGGCGAGAAGTGCAACGGTCGATACTGTTCATGCGTACAGAACGGCGGCCGGCCGCCGCGAGACGTGGAGGCGATCGCTTTTCGTTCCAGAATACACCGAACTGCGGGAAACGCAAGCAAAATCGGGGGCATGTGACGGTTTTGCAAGAAAGATCGCAGGGGCGTTCGAGGATGAGTCGAGAAATGAGGCTATTCCGGGTTCAGGTGTAACAGGTAAACCTGTTGGCAGCGTCCTGTTTGGCGTTGCGGACGCCGGGCGCGGGCCACTCTGCCAGCCCCGGAACGCCCCAGATGGCGTCCCCCGCTCTGGTGGTCCATAGCCGTCGCTCGCGTTTTGCACCTATCGCCGGAAGAGCCCGAACTGACGGCCCAGCCCATGTGCATGGCGTTCTTGGGTAGTTATTGACGGCGGAGCAGGGGGCGAGCAGAATGAAATATGGTGCTAGCCGTTTAGAACGAGCCCCGGGAGAAGGATGAGTACCTAATGACACCGCTCAAGTTTCTGGTGTCGATTTCCTTTCTCTCGGTGCTTGGTGGATGCTGGCAAGGTCCTTCCGAGGGGGGGAATACTCTTGACCAATGGGTGGTGCTTGCCAAGGACAAGTCCCCGGAGACCCGCCGAGCCGCAGCCAAAGCCTTGGGGAGAATAGGGTTACAAACGGAGGACGTGATTCCGGTTCTCGTCGACCTGGTGAGGGACGAGGACAAGGGCGTGCAGATGCAGGCCATCAGTGCGATTAGCCGTATGTCACCGCGAGCGAAGTCGGCGCTCCCCGCGCTGGTGGAGATCAGAGACGACGCGAACCAGGACCTGTCGGTGCGGCGCGCGGCCGCCAGGGCCGCAAGGTTGATTCGGCTGCAACCGTGAACGGTTCACCTCAGGGACTGGAACGGGCCCTCAGATGAAATCGCCGGTGAAACTGGTGAGGGCCTTCATGTAGTTGCCGCGCTCGAAGGCAGCCGGGTCGGGGCAGTTGGCCTGGCTCATGCTCCCCTTGAGCTGTTCGACCGATTCGTACTCCTTCTCCTCCATCCACTGTTGGACGCCCTGGAGGATCGTGCCGAGGTGGTCGAAGCCCTTCTGGTAGAGCACCGAGGCGACCATGCCCACGTCCGCGCCGGCCAAGAGGGCCTTGAGCAGGCCCTTCGGACCGTGGATGCCGGTGGACAAGGCCAGGGAGGCCTCGATCCGTCCGCGGAGGATGGCCACCCAGCGGAGTGGCAGGAGTTGCTCGAACTTGGTGCTCAACTCCAGCTTGGGACGGACCTCGAGATTTTCCAGATCGATGTCGGGCTGGAGGAAGCGGTTGAAGAGCACCAGGCCGTCGGCGCCGGCTTGGACGAGTTGTTGGGCGACGTGGCCCAGAGAGCTGAAGTACGGCCCGATCTTCACCGCCAAGGGGATGGTCACCGACTGTTTGACGGTGGCCACCAGGTCGCAGTATTGCCCCTCGACCTGCTGGCTGGTCATCTGCGCGTCGGCGGCGACGAAGTAGATGTTCAGCTCCAGGGCATCGGCCCCGGCGTCTTCGATCAACCGGGCGTAACGGGTCCAACCGCCGCGGGAGATGCCGTTAAGGCTGGCGATGACGGGGACTTTCACCGCCTTCTTGGCCTGAACGATGTGTTCCAGATAGCTGTCCGGCCCGAGGTGGTAGTCCTCCATTTCGGGAAAGTACGAGAGGGCCTCGGCGTAACTATCGGCGCCGTGCTGGTAGACCTTGCTGATCTCCTCCTCTTCGTGCGAGATCTGCTCTTCGAAGAGCGAGTGCAGGACGATCGCGGCGGCCCCGGTTGCTTCCGCCTTGCGGAGGTTGTCCAACTGGTCCGACAGCGAACAGGCGGCCACCACGAGGGGGTTTTTCAGGGAAAGCCCGAGATACTTGGTGCTCAGGTCAACGGTCATCAGTCGGTCTCCTTGTTTTACATGCCCGTAGTTTTTGCCGGTTCGCCGCTCGATCCATTGCCGCCGCCCGCGCCGCCGTTTCCGCCTGCGGCGCCACTTCCACCAGCGGCACTGCCCGCCCGTTTCACGCCGGCCAACTGCGAGTAGAACTGCCAGCGGGCGGTGATGTCGTTCTGGAGCTGATCCAGGAGCCGCTTGGACTCTTCGGGCTTGCTGCGGGCGAGCATGTTGAAGCGGGCTTCCTTCATGATCAGCTCGCGGAAGTCGCCCTTGGGCTCGCGGCTGTCGAGGTGGAACGGCTGCTGGCCGTCGCGGGGGTCGAAATGATAGAGCGGCCAGTAGCCGGTCGAGACCATCTCCTTCTGGTGGTTCATCGCCGTGGCCATGTCGATTCCCCAGGCGATGCAGTGCGACAGCGCGATAAGGATCGACGGACCGCGGTAGGACTCGGCCGCGCGGATCGTCTTGATCGCGTGCAGGGGGTTGGCGCCCAGCGAGATCTGGCCGACGAAGACCGTGCCGTAGGACATGGCGATCATGCCCAGGTCCTTCTTGCTGCCGGGCTTGCCGCCGGCGGCGAACTTGGCCACCGCCCCGCGAGGCGTGGCCTTCGAGGCCTGGCCGCCGGTGTTGGAGTAGACCTCGCTATCCAGCACCAGGAGATTGATGTCGCGGCCGGAAGCCAGGACGTGGTCCAGGCCGCCGAAGCCGATGTCGTAGGCCCAGCCGTCGCCGCCGAAGCTCCAGACGCTCTTGCGGACGAGGAACTCGCTGGCGGCCAGCAGGTTCTTGGCGTCCTCGCTCTGGATCGACTCCAGCCGCTGGTTCAGCTCGGCCACCAAGGCCCGCTGGGCGGCGATCTGGGCGTCGGTCTCCTGGCGGTTGTCGATCAGGGCCGAGACCAACTCGACGCTCAGCGCGGCGGAGAGCCGCCGGAGCAGCTCCGTGGTGTAATCAATCATCTGGTCCACGCCCAGCCTCATGCCGAAGCCGAACTCGGCCGCGTCCTCGAACAGCGAGTTGGACCAGGTCGGTCCCTTGCCGTCCTTGTTGACCGTGTAGGGCATGCAGGGCAGGTTGCCGCCGTAGATCGAGGAGCACCCCGTGGCGTTGCCGATCATCATCCGGTCGCCGAAGAACTGGGTGATCAGCTTCACGTAGGGCGTCTCGCCGCAGCCGGCGCAGGCCCCGGAGAATTCGAACAAGGGGAGCAAGAGCTGCGAGCCCTTGACCGTATTGATGCTGACCTTGGTGCGGTCGACGTTGGGGAGGGTGAGGAAGTAGTCCCAGTTGGCTCGCTCGGCGGCCAGGTGGGGCACCTTGGGCTCCATGTCGATGGCCTTGTGCTTGGTCTTCACCTTGTCCTTGGCCGGGCAGACGTTGACGCACACGCCGCAGCCCGTGCAATCGTCCGGCGCAACCTGCACCGTGACCTTCCAGCCGGGATACTCCTTGCCCCGCCAGTCGGCCGAGGGGAACTGGGCCGGCGCGTCCTTCAACAGCGCCGGGTCGAAGGCCTTCATGCGGATCGTGGCGTGCGGGCAGGCCAGCGAGCAGAGCCCGCACTGGATGCAGATCTTCGCGTCCCAGACGGGAATGTCCTGGGCGATGCTCCGCTTCTCATACTGTGTGGTCCCCGTGGGGAACGTGCCGTCGACGGGCATCGCGCTGACCGGCAGGTCGTCGCCGCGGTTGGCGATCATCATCCCCAGCACGTCCTTGACGAACTGCGGGGCGTTTTCCGGCACCGGCGGGACCGTGTGCAGTCGGGAGGTCACCTGGGACGGGTAGGTCACCTTTTTGAGGTTCTCCAAGGCGGCGTCCACGGCCGCGAAGTTCTGTTGGACGACCTTGCCGCCTCCCTTCTTGCCGTAGGTCTTCTTGATCGACTCCTTGATTTGCAGGATCGCCTCCTCTTCCGGCAGCATCCCGGAGAGCTTGAAGAAGCAGGTCTGCATGATGGTGTTGATCCGCACGCCCATCTGCGTTTCGCGGGCGACCTTGTAGGCGTCGACCACGTAGAACTTGAGCTTCTTGTCGACGATCTGCTCCTGGACCTCGGCTGGCAGGTGGTCCCAGGCCTCGTCGGGGCCGTAGGGACTGTTCAAGAGGAAGGTGGCGCCCGGCTCGGCCATCGAGAGCATGTCGATCCGCTCCAGGAAGTGGAACTGGGCGCAACTGACGAACGTCGCCCGGTGGACCAGGTACGAGCCCTTGATCGGCCGCGGACTGACCCGCAGGTGCGAGACGGTCACCGAGCCGGCCTTGCGGGAGTCGTAGACGAAGTAGCCCTGGGAGTGCAGCGGGGTGTTCTCGCCGACGATCTTCACCGTGCTCCGCACGGCGCTCACCGTGCCGTCGCTGCCCAGGCCGAAGAACACGCCGCGGGTAATGTCGCTGCGCTCCGTGGTGAAGCCCGGATCGAAGTCCAGGCTCAAGTGGGTAACGTCGTCGACGATGCCCACGGTGAAGTGCCGCTTGGGCTGCGGCCGGCGCATTTCCTCGTAGACGCCGGCCACCATGGCCGGGGTGAACTCCTTGGAGGACAGGCCGTAACGCCCGCCGATGACCTTGGGCAGGGCCTTGCCGCCGGCCGACTCCGGCCAGCATTCGGCCAGGGCGGTGAGGGTGTCCTGGTAGAGCGGCTCACCCGCGCCGCCGGGCTCTTTGGTGCGGTCCAGCACGGCGATGATCTTGGCCGACTTGGGGATCGCCCGGACCATGGCCTCGGCGTCGAAGGGGCGGCAGAGACGGACGATGACCAGGCCCACTTTCTGTCCCTCTTCGGCGAGCTTTTCCACCGTCTCCTCGACGACGCCCGCGCCGGAGCCCATGATCACGATCACCCGCTCGGCGTCGGCCGCGCCGACGTAGTCGAACAGATGGTACGCGCGGCCGAAAAGCCGGGCGAACTTGTCCATCGTCTTCTGCACGATGCCCGCGGCGGCCGTGTAAAAGGGGTTGCAGGCCTCGCGGGCCTGGAAGAAGACGTCCGGGTTCTGCGCCGTGCCGCGGATGATCGGCCGCTCCGGCGACATGGCACGCTGGCGATGGGCGTTGACCAGCGCCAGGTCGATCATCTGGGCGACCTGCTCGTCGCTAAGCGGCTCGATCTTGTTGACCTCGTGGGAGATGCGGAAGCCGTCGAAGAAGTGGAGGAAGGGCACGCGGGCTTCCAACGTGGCCGCCTGGGCGATCAGGGCCATGTCCTGGGCCTCCTGCACCGAGGCCGAGGAAAGCAAGGCCCAGCCGGTCGAGCGGCAGGCCATCACGTCGCTGTGGTCGCCGAAGATCGACAGCGCGTGGGTGGCGACCGTGCGGGCGGTGACGTGGAAGACCGTCGAGGTCAGCTCCCCGGCGATCTTGAACATATTGGGGATCATCAACAAGAGGCCCTGGCTGGCCGTGAAGGTGCTCGTCAAGGCCCCGGCCTGCAGCGACCCGTGGACCGCGCCGGCGGCGCCGGCCTCGCTCTGCATCTCCACGACGTCGGGCACGGTGCCGAAGATGTTCTTGCGGCCGGCCGCCGCCCAGGCGTCCGGCATCTCTCCCAAGCCGGACGAGGGAGTGATGGGGTAGATCGCCATCACCTCGTTGCAAAGGTGGGCGATGTTCGCCGCCGCTTCATTGCCGTCCAGCGTCACGAAGCGTCGTTCTGCCACGGGTCGTCTCCTCTATGTCAAATGGTCCGAAACGAAATCAGTAGTGGCATCCGGAAGAAGCCTCCCCTGTTGGCGGAGGCACGTCGACTGCGGAACTGCCGGTCGGTGTGGTGTTGGCTAGCGCGGCGTGGAAGACAACGTTCGTCGCACCACGGGGCCCAGATGCTGCGGAAGGAGAACCCGGCTACCGGCGGCCGGAAACACAACTGTCCCTCGGCAGCGGTCGCTCGAGTTCGCCAGTGGTCAACTTAACTATTTGCAACCGGGGCTGCAAGGGCCCTTCCAGGGGGGCTTCAAATCGAATCCCCTCTCCCTCCAGGAGAGGGTAGGGTGAGGGGAGACCGGACGGCAAACCGATCGCTCTTGCCTATCCTGCCCGCCCCGACATCCATCCTGCGACCGGCAAGGCGAGTCCGCAGGGCCAGGGGGGACCTTCGAGCCGAAATGAAAGCCGAAGAAGCGGACTGTGTGCGTGGTGAAAGGCGGCGTCGTGGTCTTTGGAGCCGCGCCCTCAGCCAACTATGTTGAGGGGTTTGCACAGCACCTGAAACGGCGGGTGATGGCTGCATGGACCGCCCACCTGCCAGTTCTCTTCCAATTTGCAGGCATCGCTATTGGCAGCTACTTCGTCGCCGAAGCCCAGAGGGCAAAGGCGGGCTGGTCCACATTGACCTTGACCTCGGCGAACCCGGCCTCTTTTAACTTCTCGCCGAGACTCTTGGCGGTAAAACCGGTCTTGTGCGCCATGAAGTGGTTTCCCTGGGCGATAAAGCCGCGGTGTCCGAACATGATGTCGATGGCGCAAATCGGGCCGGCCGGGGAGACGTAAAGCGTCCGGTCAAGGTTCCCCTGAGCGACGTGCCTCGCAACCTCTTGAATGTCGGGCAGGGTAAGCACAGCAACACCACCCGGCTTGAGCACCCGCCAGAACTCTCGTAAGGCGAGCGGAACCTCGTGTGCATAAAGGTGTTCGAGGTTATGCGACGACCAGACCGCATCCACCGAACTGCTCGGCACGCCGGACATGTCGGTTATGCTGGCGACAATGTCCGGCGACACAGACGGGTCGATATCCAGCCGGATCTCTTTCCACTCCGCCGTACGGAACTGGGGCGGAAGCGCCTGGCGACGGTAGGGACCACAACCGACGTGCAGCACGGTTCTGGCCGCGCTCGGAAGAGTCGCAATTTGCTCTGGCTCTGGCAAGGTTTCTTCTCTCCGTCGTTGTTCCACGACAAGGGAACTGCCCCCATTCTGAGTGAATTGCGAGCTCGCCGCCGCGTCGCACCACTGTCGCCATACGTCACGCAGAACACGCATCAGATTCGCGGCAAATCGCTGCCCATCGCAAAGGGGCGAGGCAGCCATCCGCTGCCGCAAGCCCGCCCGCAGCATGGCCAGTCGCGGCACGTCGCCCGCCAACGAAAGAGCCACTTCCACATACTCGTTCAAGTCGTGGGCAATGGTCTCCGTCAAACCCACGTTGGACAGGTGGCTGAGCGAATGCCGGCTGGCAAAGGTCTCGCCGGGGCAGCTCACCACCGGCACGCCCATCCATAACGCGTCGCAGGTCGTGACGCTGCCGGAAAAGGGAAAGGGATCCAGCGCCACGTCCACCTGCTGGTACGTCGCCAGATACTCCGCGTACGAACTGGGCGGCAACAAATCCAGCCGTTGCGGTTCCACGTCGTGGGCGGCAAAGAGATCGAGATACCGCCTTTTCACGGTCGGGTCGCCCAGCCCGCGATACTTCAACACTAACCGCGCGGTCGGTGCCCGGCGGAGGATTTCCGCCCAAACCGCCACCACTTCCCGCCCGACCTTGGCCGGATTGTTGAAGCTGCCGAAGGTCGCATATCCCTTTGCCAACGAGGGCGGCGGACCGGCCGGCGGGGCTGCGCCCGGCGGATCATAACAGAGATAGCCCTCCGGCATCCGCAATACGCGCTCCCGATAGTAGTGCTCGGTCCCTTGCGGGACCACGTGGCGATCGGCGAGCAGGTAGTCCATCGCCGCCAAGCCGGTCGTCCCTTCATAGCCGATCCAGGTGAATTGAATCGGGGCCGGCTTGCGGGCGAAGACCAACAGCCGGTTGTGAGCCGTGTGCCCTGCCAGGTCGAAAAGGATGTCGATGCGGTCCGCGCGGATCCGTTCCGCCAACTGCCGGTCGCTGACGCCGATGACATCACGCCATTGGGTCGCGGCGGCTTGAAGACGATGGGTCAAGTCGTCTTTGACCATTCGGTCGGAGTAACAGATCGTCTCATGCCGTTCTTGACTGAGGTTCTCCAAGACGCGGACCAAGAAGTAACCGACGGGGTGCCGCCCCAGATCGGGCGAAACGAAACCCAAACGGAGCCGACCATCACGATCAGGGACGTTCCCGTGCTGCGAGAGGGCACCGCGCAAGGGCGCCGCGTGCTGGCGATCGTACTCGGCATGAGCTTCGGCCAATGCTGCCGGCGTTACGCCCGTGCAATACTGGAAGGCACAGAGCAGGTTGCTGTGTGTCTCGGCGTAGTCCGGCTTCAGTTCCAATGCCCGGTGGTAGCAGGCGATCGCTTCGTCCAGCACCCCCTGGTCCCTGAGGGCGTTGCCCAGGTTGTTGTGTGCCTCGGCAAAGTCCGCGTTCAGTTCCAAAGCCCGGCGGCAACCGGCGACGGCTTCGTCGAGTTTGCCCTGCTCCGTCAACGCATTGCCCAGGTTGCTGTGCGCCGCGGCAAAGTCCGGCTTCAGTTCAAGGGCCCGACGGTAGCAGGCGAGCGCTTCGTCCAGCTTCCCCTGGTGCTTGAAGACGTTGCCCAGGTTGTTGTGTGCGTCGGCATAGTCGGGCTTCAGTTCCAGTGCCCGGCGGTAGCAGGCGACCGCTTCGTCCAGCTTCCCCTGGTCCTTCAACGCGGCGCCGAGGTTGTTGTGCGCCTCGGCGTAATCCGGTTTCAGTTGCAAGGCCCGGCGGTAGCAGGGAATCGCCTCATCGAGCTTCCCCTGGTTGTGGAAAGCGTCGCCCAGGTTGTTGTGTGCCTCGTCATAGTCCGGTTTCAGTTGTAAGGCCCGGCGGTAGCAGGCGATCGCCTCGTCGAGCTTCCCCTGGTCCGTGAAAGCGATGCCCAGATTGTTGTGTGCCTTGGCATAATCCGGCTTCAGTTGCAGTGCCCGGCGGTAACAGGCGACCGCTTCGTCCAGTTTTCCCTGCTCCTGGAAAGCGGCACCCAGGTTGTTGTGTGCCTCGGCATAGTCCGGCTTCAACTGGAGGGCTCGTTGGCAGCACGCAACCGCCTCTGCAAGCCGCCCCCGTTCTCTCAATGCTTTGCCCAGGTTGTCGTGCGCGTCGGCCCGGTTCGGCATGAGCGCGATGGCGCGCCTCATGCACTCAATTCCAGCTTCGTACTCTCCAAGCTGGACACTGGCCACTCCAAGCAGATGCAGTGCATCGGCTTGATTCGGCTCTACGGCGAGAATCTGCCGATAGATCTGCTCGGCAGCTTGCAGCCGGCCGGCTTGATGGTGTTGGATCGCAATCGCCAATGCTTCGGAAATCGTTGCCATGCCGCCATGCCTACTCTCTGGCCTGAAGCCGCGAGGACAACGCGGTCTTGATCTCCTCGAACACGCCCGCCCAATCCCCCGGCTTCTTCTGCCGGAAGAGCCGCATCGTCGGATACCAGGGAGTGTCGCTGCGGTCCAGGAGCCACCGCCAGTCGGGAACGAAGGGTAGCGCGACCCAGACGGGAACGCCCAGGGCCCCGGCCAGGTGGGCGACCGCCGTATCACAGGTGGTCACCAGGTCCAGATTCGCCAGCACGGCCGCGGTGTCCATAAAGTCTTGCAAACGGCCGCCCAGGTCCGTGACCGGAAAGTGGTCGCGCACCTCTTGCAACTCCTCCGCCCCCGCCCCTTTTTGCAGGCTAACCAGGTGGATAGCCGGCAAGCTGGCAAGCGGCTCGAAGCAACTCAACGGGATCGAGCGGGCACGGTCCTTGCGGTGTTCTGGACTGCCCCGCCAGGCAATACCGATCTTGAGACCGCCGAACTCGATCAGCCTCGTTCGCCATGGTTCAAGGAGCGCCGGTTTGGCAAGCAGATAGGGTATCCTCGCCGGGACTGTCTCCGGGGAGGTGTTGAGAATGCCGGGCACGCTTAGCAGAGGGGCGTGGACATCGAATGCGGGAAGAGCATCCCCTTGTGCGGCCAGTCGATCGACGCCGGGGCACCCTTCCAATAGCCCGAGCAGCAGCTTCTGGCATTCCACAATGACCGTTCCACCATGCTGCTTGACGATCGACGCATAGCGGATGAACTGGATCGTATCGCCCAGCCCCTGCTCGGCGTGCAGCAAGATCGTCTTTCCGGCCAGAGGCTCTCCGTTCCACAGGGGTTGAGAAAAGGGCCGCGGAGGGAAGTTCCTCGTCTGCCAGCGCCACTGGTATTCCGGCCAACCGCGTTGCCAATCCCCGGCCAGCAGCCAGGCGTGTCCGCAGTTCTTGTGCGCCTCGGCGTAATCCGGTTTCAGTTGCAAGGCCCGGCGGTAGCAGGCAATCGCCTCATCGAGCTTCCCCTGGTTGTGGAAAGCGGCGCCCAGGTTGTTGTGTGCCTCGTCATAGTCCGGTTTCAGTTGTAAGGCCCGGCGGTAGCAGGCGATCGCCTCGTCGAGCTTCCCCTGGTCCGTGAAAGCGATGCCCAGATTGTTGTGTGCCTTGGCATAATCCGGCTTCAGTTGCAGTGCCCGGCGGTAGCAGGCGACCGCTTCGTCCAGTTTTCCCTGCTCCTGGAAAGCGGCACCCAGGTTGTTGTGTGCCTCGGCATAGTCCGGCTTCAACTCGAGGGCTCGTTGGCAGCACGCAACCGCCTCTGCAAGCCGCCCCCGTTCTCTCAATGCTTTGCCCAGGTTGTCGTGCGCGTCGGCCCGGTTTGGCATGAGCGCGATGGCGCGCCTCATGCACTCAATTCCAGCTTCGTACTCTCCAAGCTGGTAACTGGCCACTCCAAGCAGATGCAGTGCATCGGCATGATTCGGCTCGACGGCGAGAATCTGCCGATAGATCTGCTCGGCAGCTTGCAGCCGGCCGGCTTGATGGTGTTGGATCGCAATCGCCAATGCTTCGGAAATCGTTGCCATTGGCTACCCTGCCCACTGTTCCCAGGCGTCGTGCAGTATTGACACCAAATTGGTCGCAAATCGCTTCCCATCGCAAAGGGGCGAGGCAGCCATCCGCTGCCGCAAGCCCGCCCGCAGCATGGCCAGTCGCGGCACGTCGCCCGCCAACGAAAGAGCCACTTCCACATACTCGTTCAAGTCGTGGGCAATGGTCTCCGTCAAACCCACGTTGGACAGGTGGCTGAGCGAATGCCGGCTGGCAAAGGTCTCGCCGGGACAGCTCACCACCGGCACGCCCATCCATAACGCGTCGCAGGTCGTGACGCTGCCGGAAAAGGGAAAGGGATCCAGCGCTACGTCCACCTGCTGGTACGTCGCCAGATACTCCGCGTACGAACTGGGCGGCAACAAATCCAGCCGTTGCGGTTCCACGTCGTGGTCGGCAAAGAGATCGAGATACCGCCTTTTCACGGTCGGGTCGCCCAGCCCGCGATACTTCAACACTAACCGCGCGGTCGGTGCCCGGCGGAGGATTTCCGCCCAAACCGCCACCACTTCCCGCCCGACCTTGGCCGGATTGTTGAAGCTGCCGAAGGTCGCATATCCCTTTGCCAACGAGGGCGGCGGACCGGCCGGCGGCGCTGCGCCCGGCGGATCGTAACAGAGATAGCCCTCCGGCATCCGCAATACGCGCTCCCGATAGTAGTGCTCGGTCCCTTGCGGGACCACGTGGCGATCGGCGAGCAGGTAGTCCATCGCCGCCAAGCCGGTCGTCCCTTCATAGCCGATCCAGGTGATTTGAATCGGGGCCGGTTTGCGGGCGAAGACCAGCAGCCGGTTGTGAGCCGTGTGCCCTGCCAGGTCGAAAAGGATGTCGATGCGGTCCGCGCGGATCCGTTCCGCCAACTGCTGGTCGCTGATGCCGATCACATCGTGCCATTGGGTCGCGGCGGCTTGAAGACGAAGGGTCAAATTGTCCTTAACGATTCGGTCGGAGTAACAGATCGTCTCATGCTGTTCTTGCCTCAGGCTCTCCAAGACACGGACGAGGAAATAGCCGACGGGATGCCGCCCCAGATCGGGCGAAATAAAGCCCAAACGGAGCCGACGATGACGATCACGGACGTTCTCATGCTGCGCGAGGGCACCGCGCAGGGCGCCGCGTGCTGGCGATCGTACTGGGCATGGGCGTCGGCTAATCCCGCTGGCGTTACGCCCGTGCAATACTGGAGCGTACAGAGCAGGTTGCTGTGTGCCGAGACGAGGTCCGGTTTGAGTTCCAATGCCCGGCGGTAGCAGGCGACCGCTTCGTCCAGCTTCCCCTGGTTCTGCAAGGCAACGCCCAGGTTGTTGTGGGCCTCAGCATAGTCCGGCTTCAGTTCCAGCGCCCGGCGGTGGCAGGCGACTGCTTCGTCCACCTTCCCCCGATCGTTGAGCGCATTGCCCAAGTTGTTGTGGGCCTCGGCATAGTCCGGCTTCAGTTGCAGTGCCCGGCGGTGGCAGACGACCGCTTCGCCCGGTTTCCCCTGATCGTGGAAGGCATTGCCCAGGTTGTAGTGTGCCTCGGCGAAGTCCGGCTTCAGTTGCAGGGCCTGGCGGTAGCAGGCAACCGCTTCGTCCGGCTTCCTCTGGTCCTTCAACACAATGCCGAGGTTGTTGTGCGCCTCGGCGAAGTCCGGCTTCAGTTGCAGTGCCCGGCGGTAGCAGGCGACCGCTTCGTCCGGCTCCTCCTGGTCCTTCAAGGCAATGCCCAGGTTGTTGTGCGCCGCGGCGAAGTCCGGCTTCAGTTGCAGTGCCTGGCGGTAGCAGGCGACCGCTTCGTCCAGCTTCCCCTGGTCCTTCAAAACCAGGCCCAGGTTGTTGTGCGCCTCGGCATAATCCGGCTTCAGTTGCAATGCCCGGCGATAGCAGGCCATTGCCTCTTCCAGACTCCCCTGATCCTTCAAGGCAGCTCCCAGGTTATTGAGGATTTGGAAATCATCCGGCCGGAGTTCCAGCGCCCGGCGGTAGCAGGCGACCGCCTCGTCCAGCTTCCCCTGCGCCTGCAAGGCCGTGCCCAAGCCGTTGTAAGGCTCGACGTTGTTGGGCCGCAGTTGCAGCACCTGCCGGAAGCAGGCGACGGCCTCCTCCAGGGCTCCCTGATCCTTCAAGGCGACGCCCAGGTTATTGAGGATTCGGAAATCATCCGGCCGCAGTTCCAGCGCCCGGCGGTAGCAGGCGACCGCCTCGTCCAGCTTCCCCTGGTTCCAGAAGGCAATGCCCAGGTTGTAGCGTGCGTCGGCAAAGTCCGGCTTCAGTTCCAGTGCCCGGCGGTAGCAGTCCAGCGCGTCAGGAATCCTACACAAGGCACGATACGCCTCCCCCAAGTTGTTATGGAAGGCGGCATTGGCGTTGTTCAGTCCGATCGCCCGTCCGATGTACTCCACGGCAATCTCGTGCTTGCCCACTTGGTGGGCGATGAAGCCAAGCAGATGCCACGCCTCGGCATGATTGGGCTGGAGCGCGAGAATCTGCCGGTAGATCTGCTCAGCGGCTTGCAACCGGCCGGCTTGATGGTGTTGGATGGCAATCGCCAATGCTTCGGAAATTGTTGCCATAACGTAAACCATCTTGGCTGGAAACGAAATGAAACCCGTCGAGGCCAGGGTGTAACGACTTCCGGGGCTGGAGAAATGGTTTGTGGACATCCTCGATCCTGGTGGGCCGGGGCATAGGTTATGCCTTAGCATAGCATAACATCTTATGAGTAAAGGTGTTATATCGATCAACGGCTACGCCGATTCGAGGATCAGGTTGGCGTATTGAACCGTCTCTCCCGTGCGGATCAGACCCGTCGCCTGGGGGACGCGTCTCTTAAACTCCAGGTGCGGCTCGTGGATCAAGGGAATGCCCTGCAACGCCGCGGCGAATGCCTCGCGGATCTCCTCGCTATTGTTCCGCAGGAACTCTTCGGCCATCCACGCCTTGCCGATGACGAAATTGGCCCGGATCGCCCGCAGCACGTCGAGCACCCTGGGGATGTCGTCGACCAGCGAGATGTCGATGGTTTCCAGATGGGGCCAGGAGGGGAATCCGCGATCGGCAATCACCAGGGTATTGGTATGCCGCACGCGGCTGAGCAGCGAATTGACCTGCGGATTGAGAATGCCGGTCTTGAGCATGGGTGGACTCGTTGATTATCTTGACCAGGATCATTCGCGGCCGAACACGAGCCCGACGCGCAAGCGATGGAACGACAACGACTTACCGTCCCTTGCGCGTCGGGCTAGTGTGACGCACCGTGCGCCCGAGCTGCCAAGGCCGTGTATAATCCGGGTTAATGTACCTGCCGCAGCTTCCCAAGACAAGTTCTGGCAGGCATGAGCCGCGACGCGATTGGAAGGTAGCAGGCACATGCCGTGTGCCGCGCAGAACGGCACACGGCGTGTGCCTACTACCTTGATCCGATACCGCCCTTACCACCGGAAAGGACCGCCATGCCACCATCCCTTGCCACTGCCGAAGAGACGGGCCTGAACAAGGACGGGCTGATCGCCATCACCGGGGCCGGCGGCTTCATTGCCGGGGCCTTGGTCCGCTACTTCCACGACCGCGGCTTCACGCGGATCCGCGCGGTCGACAAGAAGCCCCTGCCCGATTGGTACCAGCGAGTGCCGGGCGTCGAGAGCCTGTCGCTGGACGTCAGCCAGGAGGCCCACTGCCGCCGCGTCTGCGAAGGCGCGGTCGAGGTCTACAACCTCGCGGCGGACATGGGCGGGATGGGCTTCATCGAGCGGTTCCGCATCCAGTGCCTGCGGAGCATCCTCATCAATACACAGATGATCGAGGCCGCTTACCAGGCGGGCGCGTCGCGCTACTTCTTCTCTTCCTCGGCCTGCGCCTACAACACCGAGCTGCAAAAGGACCCGCAGTCGCGGGCCTTGAAGGAGTCCGACGCCTACCCGGCGATGGCCGAGCGGGGCTACGGCTGGGAGAAGCTGATGTCGGAGATGTTCTGCCAGGAATACTGGGCCGAGCGGGGCATGAAGACGGCCATCGCCCGCTTCCACAACGTCTACGGTCCCCACGGCACCTGGGACGGCGGCCGGGAGAAGGCCCCGGCCGCCATGTGCCGCAAGGTGATCGAAGCCAAGGACACCGGAGGCGACTCGATTGAAATCTGGGGCGACGGCACGCAGACCCGCAGCTTCATGTACATCGACGACTGCACCCAGGGCATCGACAGGATCATGCACTGCGAGGAGCTGATCGCCACGCCCATCAATCTCGGCTCCAGCGAGCTGGTCACGATCAACGACCTGGCGAGCCTCGCCGAGCGGATCGGCGGCGTCAAGCTCCGCCGCACCTACGACCCGCACGCCCCCAAGGGAGTCGGCGGCCGCAACAGCGACAACACCATGATCCAGCGGATCCTGCATTGGGAGCCGACCACGCCGCTGGACGAAGGCCTGGAAAAGACCTACGCCTGGATCCAACAGCAGTACTACGATCGCAAGGCCGGCAAGCGGACCGTTCGCGACGTGGCGTGAGGCATCGTAGGGTGGGACCAGGCCGCCGTGGCGGCCGCCGGCCCACCAGTCGTGGTCAACAGGTTAGCACCTTGTGGTGCAGGCGTCCCGCCTGCGCGGAGATTGCAGGCGAGATGCCTGCACCACAAGAGACGCAGCAATCAACCTATCGTGATGTGGCGTGAAACCATGCAGTCCTCAGCCGCCCCCAACCTCACCGGCCTGATCGGCGCGATCCCCTACCGTATGGCTCTTGCCGGCGGCTGGATCGACCAGCCGTTCGTCTCCCGCTGGAATCCTTCGCCACCCGGCTCGATGGTGGTGGTGGCGTTGGAACCCACCTTCCGCTTCATGGACCGCTCCGGCATGGCGACCGGCACCCGCTACGTGGCCCTGCGGCTTTGGCAGGGGAAACTGCCCCAGCGGGACCCCGCCGAGCTGGTGCGGGAACTGTACGCCGAAGAGAACCGCGGCAAGCCGGAGCCCTCCGGCTCGCAGGACATGATCGGCCTGATCTACCCGGGCGTCTCGCGCTTGGACTTCGACGTTTCGCACGAGGGCGGAGTGTTCCCCACGCACGTCGAGTCCAATAATGATCCCGGGATCGCCCGCTGGCTGGAGCGGGTGATCCGGATGGTCCCCGTGGCGCCGCGGCCGGAAGGCTACAACCCCCTGGGGGTGAAGAACCTCAATTCCCAGTGGATCTGCCGCCTGGGCCGTTCGGGCAAGGACTGTTACGACGCGATCCTCTGCAGGGACGCCCAAGCCTTGGGGGCCTCGATGAACGAGTGCATGAAATGCTGGGAGGCGATCGTGCCGCAGACGGTCCGGCATCCCACGCTCACCGTCGACCTGCCGGCGCTGCTCGTGTACTACCAGTCCAGGTATCCCGGGGCGATGTACTCCGGCTGCGGCGGCGGGTACTTGTATGTTGTCTCGGAGGAGGAGGTCCCCGGCTCTCTGCGGATCAGGGTAAGAACCCGAGGGGAAATCAATCATTGAACGCGAAAACGTAGGTTCTGCTTCAGAAGCGGTTTCAAGACCGGGGCGCGGCGACGGGCAAGGGAGCGCGGCGACGGGCAAGAATGCCCATCCTACTGCCGCTGTAGGTTGGGCATTCCTGCCCGACCGTGATTCCCATATGATAGGGCCCCTTGGGGGCAACTCTGATGGGTTTTGACAAACCAATGCAACCCGTGGCGGTGTCGGGCGGTTTTTGCGGGCTTACCAGCCGGGACGTGCGGCTGCTCGAGGAGGCCGCCAAGCTCGGCCCGGTACAAGTCTTCCTTTGGTCCGACCGGTCGATCGAGCGCCTTCAGGGCATAGCTCCCAAGTTTCCTGAAAGCGAGCGGCGTTACTTCTTGGAAGCGGTGCGTTACGTTGATCGCGTTCTGCCCTTCGATCCGCCCGGCGACGGCGACCAACTGCCGGTTTGCGAAGGGTTGCGCCCGGGGATCTGGGTCGTCCAACGGGCCAACGACAGCCCCGGCAAGGAAGCCTATTGCCGCGCGCAGGGCATCCAGTACCATCGGCTCAGCGACGATCAGCTCCAGGGGTTTCCGGAGCTGCCGGAAGAGCCTTCGCCACCCAAGTCGGGGAGGAAGAAGGTGATCGTCACCGGCTGTTACGATTGGTTCCACTCGGGCCACGTGCGGTTCTTTGAAGAGGTCAGCGTGCTGGGCGACCTGTACGTGGTCGTCGGGCACGACGCCAATATCCGCTTGCTCAAGGGCGAAGGACATCCGATGTTCTGCCAGGACGAGCGACGCTACATGGTCCAGTCCATCCGCCACGTAAAGCGGGCCTTGATTGGCTCGGGCGACGGCTGGCTCGACGCCGAGCCCGAGATCCGCCGTCTGGGCCCCGACATCTATGCCGTCAACGAAGACGGCGACCACAGGGAAAAACGAGACTACTGTGAAGCCCATGGGATAGAATACCGGGTGCTGAAGCGGCTGCCGAAGGAGGGTCTGCCCCGCCGCCAAAGCACCTCGCTCCGCGGATTCTGATGAGGGATGAGAGATGAAGGATGAGGGATGAAGGATGAGGGATAAGGGATGAGGGATAAGGGATGAGGGATAAGGGATGGGGAGTGTGGGGCGCATGTCTTCGCCTTATCTCTCATCTCTTATCCCTCTTCACTAGCCACTGACCACTAGCCACTGACTTCTCGATGGACCCGTTGGTTTTCGAACCCTATTTCCGGCCCCAAGTCTGGGGCGGGCGGCGGCTGGAAGAACTCCTGGGCCGGCCGTTGCCGGGCGAGGGAGCCTTCGGAGAGGCGTGGATGCTCAGCGCCCAGTCACTGCACGTCAGTCGGGTGGCCGAGGGACCCTTGCAGGGCTCGCAGCTTTCAGACCTCTGGTCGAGCCGGGCCGCAGAGATCGCCGGCCAAGCGCATGAGCCCACCGCCCCGTTCCCGCTGTTGATCAAGTTCCTCGACTGCCGGGAACTGCTCTCGATCCAAGTCCACCCCAACGACCAGATCGCCCGCGAACTCGGCGCCGGCGAGCTGGGCAAGAGCGAGGCCTGGGTGGTGCTCGATGCCGAGCCGGCGGCGCGGATCTATGCCGGCCTGCGGCAGGGAACGACCCGCGACGACGTCCAGCGGCAGCTCGACCGAGGGACCCTGGCCGAATCGTTGCACGAGATCTCGCCGAGGAAGGGCGATTGCCTGTTCTTGCCGGCGGGGGTCGTCCACGCGGTAGGCGGCGGCGTGCTCCTGGCCGAGGTGCAGCAGTCCAGCGACGCCACCTTCCGCCTGTTCGACTGGAACCGCCTCGGCGCGGACGGCAAGCCGCGGGCCTTGCACCGCAATGAGGCCCTGCGGTCGGTCGATTGGACGGCGGGCCCGGTGACCCCGGTTGTGGGAAGCCCGCTGGAGGGCCTGGCCCCGGGCAACCGCGGCCAGCGGCTGGTCGCTTGTCCCTATTTCACCCTCGACCGTTTCACGCTCACCTCGCCTTGGGATCTGCCGGGGGGACCATGCGGAGCATGGTCCGGCCGGTTCTCGATCTGGATCGTGATCGAGGGGCGTGTCGAGCTTCGCCGGCAGGAGAGCGGCTATCGGCGTGATTTCCGCAGAGGCGAGACCGTGCTGGTGCCGGCTGCGTCGGGGGCCTGCTCGTGGATGCCGTCGGAGGGCTCGGTAACATTGCTCGGGGTATCGGTTCCATGCGTTACGCACTGATCCTGGCCGGCGGATCCGGCACGCGGCTCTGGCCCATGAGCCGCTCGGAGTTGCCCAAACAGTTGATCCCTTTCATCGGGGGCAAGAGCCTCTTGCGGCTGGCGCTGGATCGCTTCCCGGGCCTGATCCCGCCCGAGCGCTGCTACGTTTGTGCGGGCCGGCAGCAGCAGCAGCCGATCTGTGCCGCGGCGCCGTCGCTTTCTCCCGCGCAGTTCATCGGCGAGCCGATCGGCCGCGATACGCTGGGCGCCGTGGGCCTCAGCGCCGCCGTGCTGGCCAATCGCGATACGGACGCGGTGATCGGCGTCTTCCCGGCCGACCACCTGATCGAGCCCGTCGGCGAGTTCCAGCGGACCGTGGCCCAAGGTTTCGAGTTGGTCGAGCGACTGCCTCGTAGCCTGGTGACCTTCGGCATCGCACCGTCCGGGCCTGCCACGGCCTACGGCTACCTGGAGCTGGGCCCGCCGATCGACGCCTCCGCGCGAGTGGTCCGGCGGTTCCACGAGAAGCCGCCGCCGGCGACGGCCGAGGACTATTTCCGGCAAGGGCCCGACCGCTACCTTTGGAACAGCGGGATGTTCGTCTGGCGGGCCGATACGCTGCTGGACTGCATCCGCCGCTACGAGCCGGCGGCGTGGGAAGGGGTGACGGCCGTGGCCCGGGCGTGGGACACGTCCGAGCGGGACGCGGTGCTCGATCGGGTCTACCCGGCGCTAAAGAAGATCAGCGTCGACTTCGCCGTGATGGAGCGCGCCTCGCAGGACGCGGCGGTGCAAGTGGCGGCGATCCCTATGCGGCTCCGCTGGCTGGACATCGGCTCCTGGCCGGCCTTGGCCGAGACCTGTCCTCACGACGCCCAGGGCAACGCCCTGGCCGCCCTGCGGCACGAGCTTCAGGAGTCGTCCGATTGCCTGGTCGTCTCCAGCGATCCCGACCATCTGGTCGCCCTGATCGGCTGCCAGAAGATGATCGTGGTCCACTCGGGTAACGCCACCCTGGTCTGCCGCGCGGACATGGCCGAGAAGATCAAGGAGCTTCAGAAGCGGGTTGACGTCCGTTTCGGCGGGCAGTACACGTAGTGGTCAGTGGCTAGTGGCAGGAAGTGGCAGCGCGGCGCGTTTCTGGCCACTAACCACTAGCCACTAGTCACTGACCACTTTCTCACGCCGGCGCCATCGCCGCCAACTCCTTGGCCAGCCGCTTGCGAGCGACGTGCAACCGCCGCTTGATGGTGCCTACCGGGGAGTCGAACTGGTTGCTCATCTCGACCAGCGACCGGCCCTGGAAGTAGAAGGCCACCAGGGTGTCCCGATCCAGGTCGGCAAGCCGGTCCAAGCCGTGGCGGACCTGGTCCGCCCGCTCCCGGGCGAGGATCTCGCCCAGGGGCGTCTGGCCCTCGGCGAAGTCGGGGGACATCCGCTCCGCGTCCAGCGAGACGGCCGGCCGGCTCCGCATGGCCCGGTTGATCGCCATGCGTTGGGCGATCGACCGCAGCCAGCCGCCGAAACAGAGCGGGTTGGCCAACTGGCGGATCTTCCGCATCGCCTGCATGAAGACTTCCTGGACTAATTCTTGGGCCTCCGCCTCGTTGCCCAACCGCCGCAGGATGGTGAGGTAGATCGCCCGCTGGTAGCGGCTGAAAAGCTCGTCGAAGGCGCAGCGATCGCCGTCCCTGGCGGCAAGGACCACGGCCGTCAGTTGTTCGTTCTCGAAAGTGGCGTTCCGCGTGAGTTCCATGATTCTCCCTCTCCCACTGGCCGTGTGTCTGGAAACATTGCAAGGCCCGGCAAGCCCGTGAGCGGACGGCAACCTGAGTGCAAAGGCGCGTCAGGCGGCCGGCTCGGGCCGGGGTCCGCGGTGTTCGTCGGTGATGGGGATTCGCCGGCCGGTGGCCTTAGAATCCGCCTGACGAATAGCCGGGACCCGGCCTGCTCGGGCGCGATACGTGCGGCGACCCGAGCGGCGGGAACTGGCACATCCCGCCTGACGGCCGACGCGCACGTGTTCCGGTCGCGCCTGGCACGTTTCGAGTGCCCAGCGGCCGGACGGCTCCTGACCGAGGAGCCGCGCCAAGAGAGACCGCAGTTGCAATAGCGCAGCGGAACCCTGTGTAGGCCGCGTCACGATGCGGGCCGAGACGACGTTCATGCCCTGGCAGATGCCCAGCACGTCGGCTTTCATGGCCTTGATCGCGGCGATAAACCTACCCATGGTCAATTCCTGCGCTTGCGCGGTTGGAGAGAATGTTGTGACGGCCAGGGGGAAGGTCCGGAGGGCTCGAAAGGTCAACACCCCGACCCACCCCACGCCGCCGTGTACTTACTTTATAGACTGAGATCGCCCCAAAAGGTTCACAAAAAAGCGAAAAAAGTGAAAAAAGCTCCGCTAACCGCTGATTTCCCCCTCCTGAGGTAGGCTGTGGTGATGGGACTCCAAAACGCCTGTACCCACGCGATTCCTCCCCCAACGTCTGCCAAATAGTGAGTTCGGCCCCCAGAGTTCAGGGAAACCACCTCAGAAGGAGAATTCGATGCCACAAAACCTATTACGGCGGTTATGTACGTCGAGCCGCTGACCGAGCCGGAGACCATCAATACCATGCCCCAGGAGACGTTGGACGCCTACCGCGACCATGGCGACCCGCGCCGCGGTTGGAGCAGGACCTGGCCGAGTCGCAGCAGCTCCTCCAGCGGCTGGCGGAGCTGGGCATCGACCGCGAGCAGGTCGCCCGGCAGTTGGAGGAGGAGGGCCTGGAGAAGTTCAACAAGCCCTTCGACAAGCTGTTGGCCGCGCTGGAAGCCAAGCGGGCCGCGGCCTTGCAAGCCGAGTCCGCACACCGCTAAGAGCCTCGACGAGTAGGGTGAGACCAGCTCGCCTGAGCGAGCGCCGGCCCACCATTTTCACCAGGTCTTGGTGGGCCGGCGGCCGCCAAGGCGGCCTTGTCCCACCCTACAACTACGAGCGGCGGGTCTCCGTCGTAGCGATGGTCTGTTCGACGCTGAGCCAGTCCTCCTTGGCGCACTCGAAGCCGTGGGCCGGGCAGTGAGAGCAGTCGCCTTTACCGCCGCTCTCCGGACGGACGACGTGCAGCCGGCGGACCTGGACCGTGGTTTCCGTTCCCGCCGGATCGAAGGAGACGGTCTGGGAGATGGACTCGTTCTCCACGGCAATGATCACGTACCACATCGCGGTCGCGTGATCCATGCTCTGTTGGTTCAGTCCGCGGATCATGGCCAGGGCTTGCGGGTAGGCGAGGGGCTCCTGGTCCATCTCGCCCTGGGCCCGCCAGACGCAATTGGGAACGTCGATCGGCGACTGCGGCTCCCAGCCGGTCGGCCACCAGATGGCGGCCACCTTGTAGGCCAGCGGCGTGCAGAGGCGGGCACTACGCCAATAGCGGCCGAGCATCCCCGGCTCGACGACCACCGCCCAACGCTGGGTCTTCTCGCGATCGGCGGCCTGGTTGTACTCGATCGCCTGGCGGACCGCGGTGAAGACGTTGTCCGCCTGGCCGAGCACCGCCAGCGGCCGGCCGAGTTCCGCCGGGACGTCGTCCGGTCCGGCCGGGTGCCACCCTTGAGGCCGTTGGATCAGGGAAACTTCGTACCGGGCCATGCGAGTCTCCTTAGTAGGTTATGCTTCAGCATAACATAACGCCTCATTGGGTACGGCGTTATGCTGAAGCATAACCTACGGCGATTCAGTCCGAGGGGAAGGGTGGCGCTTCGTGGTTCAACTCGCTCAGCGCGTTGCGAGCGGCCCGCTGCTCGGCTTCTTTCTTGTTGCGGCCCCAGGCGGCCTGGAAGCGGTTGGAGCCGATCTGGGCGGAGATCTTGAAACACTTGCTATGGTCGGGCCCCTTCTCGTCGAGCAACTGGTAGCTGGGCGTGGTGCCGTACTCCCGCTGCGCCAACTGCTGGAGCAGCGACTTGTAGTTGCCGCCCAGCTCGCCGCCTGCCGCCAGGTCGATCTCGGGACAGATGTACCGCGAGATGAACTCCCGCGCCGCAGCGTCCCCGCCGTCGAGGTAAATACCGGCGATCAGCGACTCGAAGACGTTGGCCAGAAGCGAGGGGGGCACGGAGGGACTGGTCGTCATGCCTTTGCCGAGGATCAAGAACTCCTGCATCCCCAGGGCTTCGCTGATGCGTGCACAGGTCTGGCGGCTGACGACGATCGACTTGAGCTTGGTCAGGTCGCCTTCGAGAAAATCGGGATACTGGCGGTAGAGCTGTTCGCAGACGACTGCCCCCAGGATGGCATCCCCGAGGAACTCCAAACGTTCGTTGGAGGCCAAACGGTGCTCCGCTCCCGAAGCATGGGTCAGGGCGGACCGAAGGAGGCCCTTGTCACGGAAGCAGTAGCCGATTCGGCGTTCACAGGTATCCAAGAGGGTCGACAAGTCGCGATCCAGACTCGATCCGGCATCCAGTGCCATGATGTGAGGGCCTCGGAGAACGAGCGCGGGGAACGACAATCCACCTTAAACTATCAAAGGCGGCGACTTTTGTCAACTCGTTCGGTGTGGCGACTAGCCCTCCCCGAGTCGGGAAGGCCACCCGTAACGCTTGACTCCCCAGAGGTCGGCCCTAACAATGCATCGTTGCCTTCCTTGGCCCAAGAACCAGCACACCATCGAATATGGCACGAGTGTCGCGGGTCGCGGTTGGGACGATTCAGCCCGACGCGGATCCGGAACCCATTGTGTGGGCCTTGATGGAGGCCCTGCGACGCAGCAGCCTGCAAGTTCAGAGCTTCCACTCGCGTGCCTGCTTTCCCGCCCGACAGGCAGCGGCGGCGGTCAGCGGACTGACGCCGCGGCACCTGGACAGTTGGCTGATGTCGGCGGAGATGTGCCGCGACATCTTCCTCCGCGGCGCGCACGCGGCCGACTTGGCGATCGTCGAAGGGCAATTCGAGCCGGCGATGGCCGTAGACGACGGCGGCGGCAAGCTGGAAACGCTCTGCGAGTGGTTGAGCTTGCCCCGGCTGGTGGTCTTGGACGCCGCGAAGCTCTGCCACTGCCGGCTGCCGCAGAAGCCCAAGGCCGAGGGCCTGTTGCTGGACCAGGTCGCCGACGTGGAGCAATTGGTGCGGCTGAGAACGGACCTGGAGTCGCTCTGGGACGTGCCGGTGATCGGGGCCTTGGATCGCTCGCCGCGCTTAACGGATCAGCTCGGCGCGGTGGCCCGGGGCGGGCGGTTGTCGCCGGAGACTTGCCGGGAGTTGGGCGACCAGTTCATGCGCTACTGGCAGGTGGAGCGGCTGCTGGAGATCGCCAGCCGTTGGGAGATGGCCAACGTCACCTTGCAGCAACCCTGCCCGGAGCCCAGGCCCTCGCGGCTGAGCCTTGCGGTGGCCTACGACGAAGCCTTCAACTGCTACTTCCCCGACACGCTCGACTGGCTGGAGCTGCGGGGCGCATCGGTGGTCGACTTCTCTCCGCTGCGAGAAGAGAGTCTGCCGGCGGGGACCGACATCGTCTATCTCGGCTGTGGCCAGCCGGAGCGCTACGCGGCGGCGCTGTCGGAGAACCATTGCATGAAAGCAGCCTTGCGGAATCACCTCCGCGCCGGCCGGCGGATCTACGCCGAGGGCGGCGGATTGGCCTACCTCTGCCAGCAGATGGAGTCGCTGGACGGCGTCTTGAAACGAATGGTGGGGATTATCCCGGCCACCGCGCGGTTGACACGCTCACCCTCGCCGCCGCGGCCGATCGAAGTCACCCTGGCGCGACCGAACTGGCTGGCGGCCGAGGGCGAACGACTGCGAGGTTATCTCAACTCGCACTGGGAGTTGGAGCCGATCGGCGACCTGCATGGCTCCGTGGCCCAGCCCGACTACGCCCGCGCGATCCTTGGGCCCTTCCAGGCGGTGGGCAGCCTGCTGCACCTCAATTTCGCCGCCCAGCCTGACTTCCTCCGCCGCTTCTTCTATCCTCAACTGCCCGAGCTCGGTTCTTCCGATCTGTGGACGTTGACGGGGTGACTCAGCGGATCCGCACGCCAAACCCGACCGCGGGTGGCGGGTAATAATAGTCGTAGGGGCGATAGTAGTAGCCCGGATAGGCGTAGGGATCGTAGGGGTAGACCACGGGCTGCACCTGGGCCGAGAGCGATTGCTGCATCACTTCGATCACCCGGGGAGTGACTCCTTGCTGCTGCAAGGCGATCAGGTCGCCGGTCGCCAGCGGCCGGCTCACGCCGTGGGCGCGGATCTGGTTGATAATCACTTCCTCATTCACTCCCGCCCGGGACATCGCCACCACGTCTTCGGGACTGACCGCGCCGGCGGCGAGCTGGCGACCCAGCCGGGCCTCGATCAGCGCGCGGTTGCGGGCCTCCGACTCGTCGATGCCCGACCCGACGGTAGCCCCGCCCAGCACCCCCACGCCCGCCCCCACCAGCGCGCCGGCTCCCGTGTTGCCCAAGGCGTGCCCGACAATGGCCCCGGTTCCAGCGCCCAAGAGTCCGCCCGCAACAGCCCCCTCATCAGTATGGTAATAGGGCGAGTAAGGCGATACGCAGCCGGCGACGACCAGCGCCATTGATCCCAGGAGTCCCGTGAACCAAGCGGTCAATCCGGTAGCCGGGGGAGCGATGCGGTCCATGCTTGGCTTCCAACGGGGTGGTGCGTTAGAACGTGCTGGTCAGGCCCGAAATGTTCAAGCGTTGGATTATTGACAAGTTTCCCAGGCTGGTCAAGAGAATCTAGGGTAAATAGGAGATGCAGGAAGACACTTCCGGCGTGGTGCGACAGAAATAGCGGCTTGTATATTGCGTAATTCTGAAAGAATGGGTGCCATGCCCACACTTGTCGAGGGCATGATTTGCCGGCGAACGTGCTTGCTGTCTCGCTGCGCTCGCCCAGCAAAAATGGGCACCCATAGCATCACCTGCGGGGGGTAGTGTCCTAAGAGTGTGTTGCCGGAACGGGTGGTAAGATGGGCAAGTCCGAAGTGCTAGAAAGGTGGCCGTCACCAAGTTGCAGGCTTTGTTGCCGTGCGGCCACCATCTAAGACCACGGAGGCTGGAAACTGCGATTTTGACAAAAGGTCGAGCGGAAGCGTTTTGTGCTTGTGGGCTTCCGCTCGCAATTCAATCGCCGATCCCCTAATCTCTGTCCGAGCGGGGACGTAGACGACGATTTCCTTTTCCGGGAAACGGTCTTTAATCATGCGAATTACAGGAACTAGGTCTGAATCTCCGCTTACCAGCACTAAGCGATCACAGAGATTTCGCTGCGCATCGTGAAGCATCCAAATGGCGATGTTTACATCAGTTCGCTTTTCTTCCTGGGTCGAGAAAATTCTACGCCCCGGGTTGGGACATGCAGGCACGTTGCACGCAATCTGTTTTCGCTTGAACTTGCCCAGAATAATATCAACCAACGGTAGGGTCGTAAGGGCCAGTAAGTATTCCTCCTGATTGGGGGCGTGCGATCCCGTGATTCGAGCCGTGAAATACCGAATCCTTTGGATCTGATCGCCCTGTCGAAGTCGGCAAAAAAATCGCTCAAGGTTAAGCCACTTGTTGGGGCCGCCCTTCAGCGCACCGTAGTAGAAATTGAATCCATCGACGTATACGATTGACCGTTTCTTTTCTTCGACTTCTGGCACGACTTCCGACATGTTAGACACTCCGTGTTTCAGGGTGCGCAAAAAAGAGCCGGCCATCTAGGCCGGCCAACCGCCCTCTAGGAGCGGGGAGTCGTACTCACACATCCGAATTATCGTTCAAGAGACGGCATTGTCAATAACTTTGTTCGCGCGTCAATACGGATTTTTGCCGAGACCGATGGCTCTATATGTCATAACTATTTACGTTGTAAGGCTTTAACAAAATTCGCGCACATAAGGGAATTTCCTAGGTATAATGTAATACTGATGAGGCAAGCAACCCCACCATGCTTGTCAACAGTGGGTCAAGATTGTGTTGCTGGCTGTAGAACCGCCTCGAAAAGCTCGTCAAAGTTCCAAAGATGGTCGGTCAGCTTGGCCATCATGGCGGCCGGTGGCCGGCGCTTCCCGCTCTTGCCGGGCTTCCGGGTCCGCCAACAGAAGTTGTAGTATGCGGCGAACATGGCGAAAGCAGCCGACTTATAATCGGCAGTCCGGGCGACCCGCCAAAGTCCAGCCCGGCGCGGGTTCGATCCCCGCCCCTACCGTTTACTTCTCGGCCGGACCTCCCTCTGACCGGTCGTGGCGAATGCACTTCCGGTCTGCCGGTTCTTTGGAAGGTGGTTCCATGTCACGTACTCGCGGTGTTTCCCGCGAAATGTCAATATAGGACTTCTCGGTAGTCTTACGGCTTGCGCCGATGTCACCAATGTACTTTTTGGCATCGCTCATTATGGTGTCGCCTTATCTGGGATTTCCTCGACAAATCCAACTCCCCAAGACTTAAAACAATTCAATGCCAACCAGTCGAGACATCCCCGAATCTCTGGGGGCATGTCCTGCGAGATTGTCAAGCCGGCCGCTTCCGATTCCCGGCCGCCTTCATCTAGTATCTTGCCTATCTTGCCCGCCTCCACTTGGTCAATTACGAAGTCATGGGTTGCGTAACGAGTAACAAGATCCTTTGCGATCGCCCTTGCTGCCTTTTCAGAATACTTCGGCTGCAAAAGGCGTTCCGCATAATCTTGAGCCTCCTTTAAGTTTCGCGATTGCCTAGAATAGCGTATCGCGTCGATTTTGTTAAAGAGAGGCTGGGTAATTTCTGACGCAAAGTGAAGGGCTGGCTCCAGCAACAAATTGTATTTCTTTCCGGTGCGATCGGGGCCTGTAAGAAATCTTGTGTCAGCTTGGAAGGATAGGTATTATCCTCAGACTGGTCAAGGACAGATTTTTTGCAGGAGACGTGGAGCATGGATGCGACGTTACGTGATAAGGCGGCGGAGTTTGCCAAGGAGTTTGCCCGGAACATTTCAACTCAGCAGGAGTTAAGCAACGTCATGCGTCTGATGTCCAAAGCGATGATCGAACGCATGCTCCAGGCCGAAATGGACGTTCATCTCAGCGAGGATGTCGCCGCGAGGCGCGGCCGGGGCACGGCGACCGCCGCCGCGAAGGACGGCACCGCGGAGACCGCGGCCGAGGCAGCGCAGGCACCATCGCCAGAGGGGAAGCGTGCCCGCCGCAATCGCCGCAACGGCAGCTCGACCAAGACGGTGCAAGGCGAGCCGGGACAGATGACGATCGACACGCCGCGCGATCGCAACGGCACGTTCGAGCCGCTGTTGATTCCCAAGTACGAGCGGCGGTTGGCCGGCTTCGACGAGAAGATTCTCGCCTTGTACGCCAAGGGCATGAGCACGCGCGACATCCAAGAGTTGGTGCAAACGCTCTATGGCGTGGAACTGTCGCCGATGTTGATTTCCAGCGTGACCGACGCCGTGGACGAAGAGGTCACGGCCTGGCGGTCGCGGCCGTTGGAGGCGGTCTGGCCGATCGTCTACTTCGATGGGATCGTGGTGCATGTGCGGGGCACCAGCGGCCGTGTTTCGCAGCATACGATCTACGTGGCCTTGGGCGTGAATCTGCAGGGCAAGAAGGAATTGCTCGGCCTGTGGCTGGCCGAAAATGAAGGCGCCAAGTTCTGGCTTCAGGTGTTGACGGACATGAAGAACCGCGGCCTGAACGACATCTTCGTGGCATGCGTCGACGGCCTGGCCGGCTTTCCCGAGGCGATTCGCGCGGCCTATCCGCAGACCAAGGTCCAGCTCTGCGTAGTCCATCTCGTGCGGGCCGCGCTGCGCTACGTCAACAGCCAAGACGTCCAGGCGGTGGCCCGCGACCTGAAGAAGGTCTATCAGGCCGCGACGCTGATTGAGGCGGAGCAAGCCTTGAACGCTTTCGCTCAAGTCTGGGAGGAAAAGTATCCGACGATCGTGAAGATGTGGCGCGCGAAGTGGACCGACATCATCACGCTGTTCGACTTCCCCGCGCCGATCCGCAAGGCCATTGCCACGACGAATGCGATTGAATCCGTCAACAGTGTGATTCGCAAGTTCACCCGCAACCGCAAGATTTATCCCAACGAGGAGTCGGCCCTGAAGATCACGTTCATGGCGATCCGCGAGGCCTCAAAGAAATGGACGATGCCGATCCGAAACTGGAAGGCGGCGCTGAATCATTTCGCCATCCTCTTTGAAGGTCGATTGCCGATGCAACTTCCCTGAGCCCACCCGGAAGAGCTGACACAGAAATCTTTACAGGCCCTGCGATCGTGAAGATACCGAAGCATTTTCCAGCCCACCTCAATTGCCGAGTCTTCCAATTGCTCGACGGCCTGCACCGTGTCGAGAGCGGAAACCACGTCCTCCTCAACATCATCATCCTGAACCTGAGCATCAAGTGGACCTAACGTCGCATCATCCCCAAGGTAGATCATGTCGGCCCCTAGGCAGAACAAAGTGGCAGCGCTGAGAGCAACGTCAGGGACAATCACTGAGTACGCTCCGCAGGTACGCCGAATCATGCTGGCGGTCTTGTACGCTAGCCTTGCAATGCCCCCGTAGCGCTCAAGCAAAACCGCGATTGGCTCCGAACCGAGTTGCGACTTGTGATAGCGAAGCTGAAAGTGGGTAGATGGGTAGAATGCTCGGGACGCCCAAGCGTCGATCATCACAAGAACACGCCGCTTGAAGTGCGCCTCTAGCTGCCGAACATTCGCAACAAAGTCTGGGTCGAGTTCCCTACCCTCTTGGTAGATGCTTAATCCGAATCGCTTTGGTTTTGGTGGGGCCGGTGCGGAGGTTGTCGGATCTGGAGCGCCGGTTGCCGAAGATTCTGTTGTGCTCATGTCACCATCTTCGATTGCCGCCACAGCACAGTCAAGCAAATCGCTGGATAAGGGCAATTCATTCTACGGGTCCAGTCCAGTAGCGGTAGTCCGCTGGTGGGGGCACAACGGCTTACCATCTTTAGAGGGGTTGCTAGAAGAGCGACACAGTCCTAGGACACTACCCTGCGGGGAATTTGCTTGCTGACGCATGGGGCGGCTACTAGAATTAGCGGCAGTTGGGATTTGCGGCCGCTTGCAGCCAGAACCTGCTAAAGTGCCAGCGTCGGCATCCGCGTCCCAGATGGCCGACGATTACACCGAGATCCAAGCCGACCGCGACCGTCCCCAGCGACCATCGCGGTTTTTTTGTTCTTAGCCCGGCCCAGTGGCCATTTTTCCGGAGTTGGTAATGTCCTCCCTGAACCCTTCGTCGTCCCAGGAACCGTCGCAGGCCGGCCCGCGGCTCTCGACCATGGCCGTCCATGCGGGCGAGGACCGGCAGAAGCCCTGTTTCTCGATTACCGATCCGATCTTCTGCGCGGCGACCTACACCTTCGCCGACACCCAATCGCTGTTGGACTACGTCCAGCAGAAGCAGCCCCGCGAAGAGTACGGCCGCTATGGCAATCCCAGTGAAAAGGTGGTGGAGCGGAAACTGGCGGCGATCGAGGGCGGGCAGTCGGCCGTGCTCTATTCCTCGGGCATGGCGGCGATCGCCGGGCTGCTGCTGGCCCGGTTGCAGTCCGGCGATGAAGTGATCCTATTCGACGAGTGCTACCACCGCACCCGCGAGTTCTGCACGCGGCACCTGGCCCGCTTCGGCGTGGTGACGCACCAGGTCCCGGTCTGCGACTACGAGCGGATGGAGAAGACCATCACGCCGCAGACCCGGCTGTTGATCAGCGAGTCGCCCACCAATCCGCACCTGAGCGTGGTGGACATCCCGCGGTTTGCCGCGATCGGCAAGAAATACGGCGTCCAGACGCTCATCGATTCCACGCTGGCCACGCCCTACAACCTCCGCCCCTTGATGTCGGGCGTCGACTTCGTGCTCCATTCCTGCACCAAGTACCTCAGCGGCCACAACGACGTGCTGGCAGGCGTGGTGATCGGGTCGGAAGAGAAGCTGGAGCCGGTCCGCAAGCTCCGCGGCATCATGGGCGCCATCAACGGCCCGCACAACGTCTATCTCCTCGCCCGCGGCCTGAAGACCTTCGAGCTGCGGATGCAGCGGCACAACGAGAACGGCCAGCGGGTGGCCGAGTTCCTCGCGGCCCATCCCCGCGTGGAGCGGGTCTTCTATCCGGGCCTTCCCAGCCATCCCTATCACCAGATCGCCCGGCAAACGATGCGCGGCTACGGCGGACTGGTGACCTTCCAGGTCAAGGACGCCGACTGGCGGCAGACGGCCGACGTGGTCGACGCCGTCCGCATCCCGCGGATCGGCCCCAGCCTCGGCGGCGTGGAATCGCTGATCGAGCAGCCGATGCTGATGAGCTACCACGATTTCACCGTCGACCAGCGTCGGGCGCTGGGCATCTATGACAACATGATCCGTCTCTCCTGCGGCGTCGAGAACGCCGAAGACCTGATCGCCGACCTGGCCCAGGCGCTGGAAGGATGAAGGTGGAGAAGAGGAGAGGAGGAGAAGAGGAGAGATGGGAGGTGAGAGATGAGAGATGAAGGCGAAAAAGATGTGTGTCTGCATCCCTCATACCTCGTCTCCTCTTCTCCTCTTCTCCACCCGCATCGTTTTATAGGGCCTGATCCATGAGCAGCCATCCTTCCTCCCTGCACTTCCGCACGCGGGCAATCCACGTTGGCAACCAGCGCGACCCGCAGACCGGGGCCGTAGTCCCGCCGCTGCACCTGGCCTCGACCTTCGTCCAGCCCGGGGCCGGCCAGTGGGGCCCGTTCGACTATTCCCGCAGCGGCAATCCCACGCGGAAGGCCCTGGAAACCACGCTCGCCTCGCTGGAGTCGGGCACGGGGGCGCTGGCCTTCTCCTCGGGCATGGCGGCCACCCATGGCGTGACCATGCTCCTTGGGCAGGGCGACCACGTCGTCGCCGGCAGCGACATCTACGGCGGAACCTACCGGCTGCTGCACAAGATCGTCGACCGGGCGGGGATCGAAGTCACCTTGGCGCCTTCCACGGACCTTGCGGCCCTGGAAGCGGCCATCCGGCCGCGGACCCGACTGGTCTGGATCGAGAGCCCCGGCAACCCGCTGTTGTCGATCAGCGACATCGCGGCCTGCGCCGAGCTGGCCCATGCGCACGGGGCCCTGCTGGGCGTCGATTCGACCTTCGCCACGCCCGTGCTCACCCGGCCGCTGGAACTGGGGGCCGACATCGTCATGCACTCCGCAACCAAGTACCTCGGCGGGCATAGCGATCTGTTGGGCGGGGCCCTGGTGGTCCGCGACCGGGAGCTCTTCGACCGGCTCTACTTCATCCAGAACGCCACCGGCGCGGTGATGGGGCCGCTGGAATCGTTCCTCTGCTCCCGCGGCATCAAGACCCTCGATCTCCGCGTCCGCGAGCAATGCCGCACGGCAGCATACATCGCCCGCTTCCTGGCGGCCGACCGCCGGGTGCAGCGGGTCCTCTATCCGGGCTTGCCGGACCATCCGGGCCACGCGCTGGCCGCCCGGCAAATGCAGGGTGGCTTCGGCGCCATGCTGAGTTTCGAGCTCTTGGGCGATTTTGCCGCGGCGAAGCGGGTCGTGGAGTCGACCCGGCTCTTCCAATTGGCCGTCAGTCTCGGCGCCGTGGAATCGCTCATCGAGCAGCCGGCCGCCATGTCCCACGCCAGCTACGATCGGGCCGACCGCCTGGCCCACGGCATCGCCGACGGCCTGATCCGCCTCTCCGTCGGTCTGGAAGCCGCGGAAGATCTCGAAGCGGATCTGGACCAGGCGATGGCCGGCCATTAGGACTGGGAAATCAACGATTGTCGCCTTTCGCTCCGCGAAAGCAGGCGAGCTGCGGCGAAATAATCCGGGATAACGCCGCTTTCGCGGAGCGAAAGGCGACGCTGGTTTACTCGCCGATCCTTAGCATGATTTCAAGCGAAGGATGGGCCAATCCCAGGCTGACAAGCAGCTCCTGGCACCCGGCGCGATTGTCGGTCCGGCGCGGAACTGATAGGATAAAACGATCTCGACCTGTTTGCAGGAGGGGTGGCATGAGCAAGGTTGCTATTCGATTGCAAATCGAGCGCCTGGCGCAAGGGGGCTATGTCGCCACCAGCCCCGACGTGCCGGGATTGGTGGCGGAAGGACGGAGCATTGTGGAGGCGATGGAAATCGCACAAGGCTTGGCCCGAAAGATTGCCGAATCCTGTCTGGAGCACGGCGACCCGCTTCCGCCCGCCCTGTCGCAATAGGTTGACGCCGATACCAGCGATTTCATCATCCCGGTCGGAATTTCCTCATGGACCCGTTGGCGGGGTTCACGTACCGCGAAGTGGCGCGACGCCTGCGGGCCTTCGGCTGGGCGTTTGACCGGCCCGGGCCGGGTAGCCATGAAGTCTGGTGCCATCCGGCGACAGGGCGTCGGGTGACTCTACCACACCACAGCACGGATATGGCCGAAGGCACGTTGCGGGCTGTCTTGCGGGAAGCGGACATCGACATCGACGATTTCCTTGAGGCATAAATACATCCACCAGGAGTTACACCATGTCTCGCGTCACCTTTCTTCGGTCCCTGGCCTTCGGGCTGGCCGCTCTGTTGCCGGCTCTCGCTTGGGCCGACCCTGCGGATGATGATCTCTGGGCGGGCGCAGGCCCGGATCGAGAAGTGCCGCACGGCGCCGATCACGGTCGCCGTGGTCGATGCGGCGGACCGGCCCTTGCCGGGGGCGAAGATCGCGTTGGAACAGACGCGGCACGCGTTTCTTTTCGGCTGCAACATCTTCCCCTGGGGACATCTGCCCGAGGAGAAGCTGGAAGCGGCCTATCGGCGGCGATTCGCCGAGCTGTTGAACTATGCCACGCTGGCTTTCTACTGGCCGATGTATGAGCCGCAGCAGGGCAGCCCACGCCACCAGTACACGACCGAGGTGGCGCGGTGGTGCCGCGATCAGGGGATCGCGACCAAAGGACACCCCCTGGCCTGGAACCACGCCGATCCGGCCTGGCTGCCGGCCGATCTCCAGCAGATCCGAAAGCTGCAGATGGCCCGGATCGACGACTGCGTGGCCCGATTTCAGGGCCTGATCGATCGCTGGGACGTGGTCAACGAGGTCACGCAGTTCGACCGCAAGGAGTTCCTCCACAATTCGCCGAAGATGACCGGCATGTGGCAGCAGGCGGGGCAGATCGAGTTTCCCCGCGAGTGCTTCCGGCACGCCCGGCAGGCAGGGCCCGGGGCGACGCTGCTGATCAACGACTATATTACCGATTCGGGCTACGAGCGGGTGATCGAGAAACTCGTGGACGCCCAAGGGCGCCGGCTCTACGACGTGATCGGCATCCAGAGCCATCAGCACAGCGGCGCATGGTCCAACCGGCGCATCTGGGAGGTCTGCCAGCGGTTCGCCCGTTTCGGCGTGCCTTTGCATTTCACCGAGACCACCATCCTGTCCGGAGCCAGGCAATGGGACAAGCCCCAAGGCGGGTCGTGGCCGACCACGCCCGAGGGCGAAGCCTACCAGGCCCGGGAGGCGGCGCGATTCTATACGATGCTCTTCTCGCACCCGGCGGTGCAGGCGATCACCTGGTGGGACTTCAGCGACCGCCAGGCATGGAAGGGCGCCCCGGCCGGCCTGGTCCGCGGCGACATGACGCCCAAGCCGGCCTACGACGCGCTGATGAAGCTGATCCACGGCAAGTGGTGGACCCGGGCGTCGCTCGATGCGGGCGCCGCCGGAACGGCCGAGATGCGCGGTTTTCTCGGGCAGTACCGCGTCACCGTGACCGCCGCGGGCAAGAAGTCCGTTTCGCGGGAGTTCACGCTCTCCAACGATCGGCCGGGCCGCTGGGTGGTGAGGGTGGAATAGCCCGTTGGCGGATGGTCCGCAGCGTGGCGATCAGGCAGGCCAACGTTGTCCAGCAGACGTTGCCGCGGACCAGGAACTGGTCGCCCAGGTGCTCCCCCCAAACCCCTTTCACCGTGAGACTGCCGACCACCAGCATCAAGCCCAGCATGGCCACCACCAGCGGGTCGCGACGCCGGGTGAGGAGGTCGGCCAGAACAAAGGAGACCGGCAGAATCAACGCGGCGAAGTGCGCCTTGCTGCTCATCGGCGAGAGCAAGAGCATCGCGCAAACGACCGCGCCCACCTGGCCGTACTGCAAGAAGCCCAGTTCCTGCGGAGAAAGCAGGGCCGCCCGCCGTCCTTGCCAGGTGGCCAGGCCGACTAAGACCACGATGCCGAGCTGTAGCCCAAGCGTCGTGTAGCGCAAGACCGTCTCGCTGGGGTTCCAGATGCGGCCGTCGATGTTCAGTTGGCCAGGCATGGGGGCGACCGAAAGCCGGTACACGGTGCCCGCCAGGCTCTGGTTATGTGCACACCACTTCGACCAACTGCCATCGGCGTGTGCCGTGTCGCCCGGCTGTATGCCGGCAAGGCAGTTGCGGTACCAAGAGACACACCACGGCGATCCGTCTTTGCTCGGCAAGAGCAGGTCGGGCAGCAGGGTCGCCGCGACGACCGCCAGCAGGAATACGGCGGTTGCCCGATATTTGCGCTGCCAGAGAAAGACCGGACCGAACAACAAGGGCGTCGCTTTGCAGGCGGCGGCCAGTCCCGCCCAGAAGCCGGCACGGAGGTCCCGGCTACGGCAGGCGGCGTAGCCCGTCAACGCCAGGAGCAGGACCAGCAGGAGATCGTGGGACTGCGTCTCGAACACCCCCAGTACATGCCGGGCGACCAACAGCGCCAGGAGCGACCAGAACGCCGCGACCCGCGGGCCGGCCTTCTGCGGCAGCACCACGGCGACGCATCTTTGCACCAAGACCACCACTCCCACCAGCGCCGCAACCGTCACGAAGAACCAAAGCGCGCTGCCGGCGGCCGGCGGAAGAAACGACAGCGGCACGAAGGGCAGGGTGAAAAACGGCGGGTAGGTGTAGGGGGCGGTCGTGGCCCCGGGAGCGTGCGCCCCCAGATAGACCTGCGTCCCCCGCCACATCCGGCCGGCTGCCTCCGTGTACACCGGCAGCGACTGAAACCGTCTGAAGCGGACGTAGCGGACCAGCCAGTAGACGGCCAAGCCAAGGACTACGGCCGCCGTCGCCGAACGACGCAAGACCACCTTCCATGATGTACGCGGCGTCGGCCGCTCGCTGGTCGCCATCGGACTCGTTTCCTGGGGGCTCCTCGGCTGGATCATAGCGTGGGCCGCCCCCTTGCGTCAATTGGAGCCGGGCTCCACGGGGACGGCTCGGGGTCCAAACCGGCCTTGACACCAGGTCGGCGTCGGACTAGAGTCCCCCCCACGCATCCCTTGACCCTCTGCTCACAGGATCCACCGGAGCATGAAGAGCGACGGTCTGCCCACGACGAAACGGGCGGCATTCTGCATCGATCGCTGGATCATCTCCGGCGATGCCGTTTTGTCCAGCCGTGAAAAGCGGTGGATCTGGACGTTCCTGGCTCTCGGCGTGCTGGCGCGGCTGATCCGATTTGCGCTGCGATTCCCCTTGTGGCCCGACGAAGCATTCCTTTCGGCCAGCTTCCTCAACCGCGGCTATCTCGACATGCTGCGGCCGCTGGAATACCACCAGGTCTGCCCCCTCCTGTTCCTTTGGGGCGAATTGACGGTGGTGAAACTGCTGGGCTTTTCCGAGTATACGCTGCGGTTGTTTCCCCTGATGTGCAGCTTCGCCAGCCTGGCCTTGTTCCTCCGCGTTGCCGGCCGGCTTCTGCGGGGAACGTCGCTGCTGATGGCGATCGGCATTTTCTCCGTCGGCTACCCGGGAATCCGCTTCGGACCGGAGGTCAAGCCGTACGGTTGCGACCTCTTGGTCACGCTCGCCCTCCTGGCCATGCTGCTCCAGTGGCAGCAACGGCCGCAGCGAACGCGCTGGCTTTGGGGACTGGCCATTCTGATGCCGCTGGCGATCGGCCTCTCCTATCCGGCCGTGTTCGTCGCCGGAGCGGTCAGCCTGACCATCGCTTTCCTGCTCAAGACGATTCCGGGCGCACGCGGACGGCTCGCCTGGCTGGCCTGCAACCTGAGCCTGGTTGCAAGCTTCCTGGCATTCTATTTCGCCGGCATCTGCGGTCAGAACGTCGAGCTGGAGGGGATGCAGCATGCCTGGCAGGCCGCCTTCCCGCCGCTGGAGTCCGTGAGCAGGTTCCTGGGCTGGCTGGCGATGCGACACATCGTCGACCTGGGAGCCTACCCGGTGGACGGGCTGGCGGTCTCGACCTTTCTCTGCTACCTGGCGGGATTGGCAATCCTCTGTCGCCGCCGGCAATTCCTTCTGCCGGTGCTGTGCGGCGCTGCGCTGGGGCTGAACTTCATCGCTGCCGTGCTGCACCGGTATCCCTACGGCGGGCACATCAAGTTCATGCTTTACCTGATGCCGCTGATCTGCCTTCTTGCCGGCCTCGGCGCCGGCGAGTTGTTGGAGCGGCTCGCCCAACGATGGGGCCGTTGCTCCGCGCTAACGCTGGCCGCCATGATCCTGCTTGCGGTCATCCCCATCGGCTCGATCGTACGCGATTTTGCCCACCCCGGCAAATGCGACGACGATATCCGCTTTTGCGGTTTCGCCCGCTGGTTCTGGCCGGAGGTGTCGCGCGGCGCGGAATTGGTGCTGCTCGACGCGGACCCTGCCACCCGATTTGCGCCGCTGGCATTCGAGTGGGACTACTCGTCCCAGTATGTCTGTCTACAGCGGATCTACACGCCGCCGCGGGCGCACCCTGGGCCGTCCGAACCCCCGAAGATCTCCGCCGGGCACCCCTTGCGCTGTGTCCGCTATCGCGCTTGGGGTTATGCCGACGACGAATCCGCGCTACGGGCCTGGTTCGATTCCATGAACCGCCGGTACGACCTCGCTGCCTACCACGAATACCCCATCAGCCGCAAGGCCCAATCGGACGGCGAGCCGCCAAAAATCAGTTCTATCGTGGTCTACGAGTTCGCGCTGAAGAAACCCTTGGCCGCTGTGCAGAAATAAGCTGGCTGCCGGACTTTTGCAAACTCTCAAATGGCCCTAACCAGAAGGCGGCCTGACCGGCAAGAGGAGATCGGGTAAGTGCGCGTTCTATTGATCAACCCTCCCTGGACCATCCACAGTCGCAAGAATGTTTGGAAGAGCATCGCCAGCATCATGCCGCCGTTGGGACTCGCCTGGCTGGCCGCAGTCCTGGAACAAGACGGGCACGATGTCTCGATCCTCGACGCGCATGCCGCACTGCTTTCGCTGGACGACGTGCTCTGCTGGATCCGGGAGCGTGAGCGTTTCGAACTGGTCGGCATCACGGCGACGACACCGCTGATCGGCAATGCCGTCGAGATCGCCCGCCGGCTGAAACAGCAGTCCCCCGCGGTGCGGATCGTGCTCGGCGGCGTGCATCCGACCGTGCTGCCCGAGGAAGTGCTGGGCGAGCCCGCCGTGGACGTTGTGGTCCGTGGCGAAGGGGAAAGGACGCTCAGCGATCTTGCCGCGGCAAAACCGCTGGAGGCCATCGATGGCATCTCCTATCGGCTCGAGGGGAAGGTGATCCACAATCCCGACCGGGAACTGATCCGCGATCTGGACGTCCTGCCCTTTCCGGCTTACCACTTGCTCCCCATGAAGCAATACCGGCCGGCCGCCGGCGCCGCCAAGCGCACCCCCGCCACTTCCGTGCTGGCGACGCGAGGCTGTCCCGGCCGCTGCACGTTCTGCTATCGCATCTTTGACAACCGCTTGCGGTGCCGCTCGGGCAGGAAAGTGGCCGAGGAAGTCAAGCTCTTGCAGGACCGCTACGGCATCCGCGAGGTCTGTTTCTACGACGACACGTTTTCGGCCGTGAAGCGCGAAGTGCAGGCCTTTTGCCAGGCCGTTCGCGAGCTGAAACTCGACCTCACCTGGAGCTGCTTCAGCCGCATCGATACCTATCACGAAGACACCTTCCGCATGATGAAAGAGGCCGGCTGCCACCAGGTGATGGTCGGCGTGGAGTCGGCCAACCCGACGATCCTCCATAACATCAACAAGCAGATCGACGTGGAGAAAGTCGCCGGAATCGTGCGCTCGATGCAAAAACTAGGGCTCGAGGTACGTGCCGCGTTCATGCTCGGCAATCCGGGGGAAACCGAAGAGACCATGGAGGAAAACATCCGCTTCGCCATCAAGCTCGATCCGGACCTGGCCATCTTCAACATCACCACGCCCTACCCCGGCACGAAAATGTTTCGCTGGGCGGAAGAAAAGCGGTACCTGCTGACCAGGCGTTGGGACGACTATGACCTCGCCAAGCCGGTCCTGCGACTGCCCACCGTGTCGCCGGAAGCGGTGCAGCGATACTACGACATGGCGCACCGGCGGTTCCTTCTGCGGCCGAAATTTCTCGTCCGACGGCTGTGGCGGATGCGGAACTTTACCGAACTCGCCTCGGCGCTGCGGGGGTTGCGGGTGCTGCTGAAGGTCTGACCGTATCACTACACGAGCCGGCGGATCGCCGGTTCCAGCTCGGGATAGGCAAACGCGTGTCCGGCGGCCTGGAGCCGGCGAGGATAGACCCGTTGGCTGGCGAGGATCAACTCGTCGGCCATCTCGCCCAGCTTCAGCCGCAGCAGAAAGGCGGGGACCGGCAGCGGCGCCGGCCGGTGGAGCGTGCCGGCCAGGGTGCGAGTCAACTCCAGGTTGGTGACCGGGTTTGGCCCGACGACGTTGATCGGCCCAGCAAGCGAGCTGTCGCTGAGAATCCGCTGGATGGCGGCAGCCACGTCGTCCAGGATGATCCAGCTCACGTACTGCCGGCCGCTTCCCAACCGGCCGCCAAGCCCGCGGCGGAACATGGGAAGCGTGCGGGCAAAGGCGCCTCCCCGTTGGCTGAGGACCAGGCCGAACCGCATCCGCACCACGCGGATCCCCGCCGCGGCCGCACGCTCGGTGGCGGCCTCCCATTGACGGCAGACGCCGGCCAGGAATCCCTTGCCCGGCGGACTCGTCTCGTCCAATGCCTCGTCGCCGCGGTCGCCGTAGTAGCCGATCGCCGAGGCGCAGGCGAACACGGCCGGCTTGCGCTCCAGCCGCGCCAAGGTCTCGGCCAACAGCCGTGTGCTCGCCACGCGACTGTCCTGGATGCGGGCCTTCTTCTCGGCGGTCCAGGGCGACTCGGCGACGCTCTCGCCGGCAAGGTGAACGACCGCGTCGAAACCTTCCAGCCGCGGCGCTTCGAGCCAGCCGTGGGCCGGGTCCCAGACGATCCTCGACGGCCCGGGCAAGGGCTGCGCGCGGACCAGGCGGACAACCTCGTGTCGCGCGGCGCCCAAGACGCGGGCCAGTTCCGACCCGATCAGGCCGCTGGCGCCGCTAATGAGCACCCGCATGACCGTGCTTCCGGCTGAACTCCAACATGAAATCCCGCAGGATCACCACGCCTTCCAGCGGCATCGCATTGTAGATCGACGCGCGGAACCCGCCCACGGAGCGATGCCCCTTGAGCTCGACCAACCCCAGGGCCTTCGCCCCGCTAAGGAATCCCTCCTCCAAGGCCGGATCCGGCAGGCGGAAGGTGACGTTCATGATCGACCGGCTGGCGGGCTCGGCGTGTTTCTGATAGAACGCGTCGGACTGGTCGATCGCCTCATAGAGCAACCGGGCCTTCTGGCGGTTGAGCTGCTCCATCTTCTCCAGCCCCCCGACTTGCTTCAGCAGCCAGTCGGTCACCAGCTTGACCATGTAGATGCCGAACACCGGCGGGGTGTTCAGCAGCGACTTGCCCTCGGCCAGGAGCCGGTAGTTGAGCATCGAGGGCAGGTCGGCGGGCGACCGCTGGACGAGGTCGTCGCGGATGATCACGATCGTCACGCCCGCCGGTCCGGCGTTCTTCTGGGCACACGCGAAGAGGATGCCGTAGCGATCGACCGGCACGGGGCGGGAGAGGAAATCCGAGGATGCGTCGCAGACCAAGGGCACGCCGCCCACTTCCGGCTCTCGGGGGAACTGCACGCCCTGAATGGTCTCGTTGGAGGCCAGGTAAACGTAAGCGGCGTCGGGATCGAGCTCGAGCTCGGACTGCTGCGGCACGCGGTTATAGTTGCTGCTCTTGCCGTCCCAGGCGACATGGACCTTGCCCTGGGTCTTGGCTTCCTCCTGGGCCTTCTTCGACCAGGATCCGGTAACGATGTAATCGGCCGACTTGCCCGTGTTGCGCAACAAGCTCATGGGCACCATGCCGAACTGGAGCAGGGCCCCGCCTTGCAGGAACAATACCCGATAGTTGTCGGGAATGGCCAGCAGCTTTCGCAGATTGGCCTCGGCCTGGCCGATGATCGCCTCGAAGCTCTTCGAGCGGTGGCTAACTTCCAGGATCGAGATCCCCACGCCTGGCAAGGCAATCAAATCGCGCTGGGCCTCTTCCAAGGCGGGAAGAGGCAGCATGGCCGGACCCGGGGAGAAGTTGAAGACGCGCTTGACCATGATCGTTTCCTTGGGGTCTTGAGTGTTAGGTGGGTCCTGCCTGCCGGGCAGGAAGTCGGTTGTCCCGCTCGGCAAGCGGGACCTACTTCGTGGCGATCGTCCGCACCAGCGGACGCAGCACGCTGTCGATCACATGTTGCTCGAGCATCTCCTGGCAGATCTGCATGAGTTTATCTAAGGACTCCCCGAAAGTCTGGTTTGCTTTCAGGCTCCCATACTGCCGGGCGGTGACGTAGACGCTCAGTTGCTCCTCGGGAAAGTCGCCCGTGCGGATCTGGTAGGCGTTGGTCCTGGTCTCCACGCTCACGCGGCATTGGAGCCGGCATTCCTCGTCCAGGGCAACGGTCAACGACGGCTCATAGTTGATCACCGTTGCCCCACGGATCTCGGTCAGCCGCTCCAGAGACGGACCCACGCCCAAGGCCTCGGCCACGACTTGATTCTGATTGCCACGGTAGGTGAAGTCGAACCCAAACAGCAGGTCCAGTGCTTCGCAGTCCAGGGGACTGACGGAGAGCGAGTAGGGGGCCAGTTCGAGCACCAGACGGTGTTGTTGGATCGCCTCGGAGATCGTTTCCGGATTCACTTGCCCCGAGCAAAGCCGCCGCGGCTCGATCGTACACCAACGATAGGCTCCCTGGTCTTTGTCTTCTTCGAGCACGAAATCCCCCCGTTCGCGGGAATAGAAGTTCCGCATAGTGGGGTAGGTCTTCTGCATCCGCTCGAAGAAATGCAGAACGGTCTCGCGATTGGCCGGGAGCTCCATCTCCGTGCTCAGGTTCATGTTCACGTAAAAGTCGTCGCACAGCGAATTGTAAGGGTTCATCTCTTCCCAACCTTCCGCGACAATGGGAGCAACAGACTGTAGTATAGAAGGTCCGAGGGGCGACTGTCAAAGCCTGCGGAGCCACTACGGATAACCCAAACGGAGAAGATCAACATGGCCGCAGAGTGTAAGAATCGACTGGTCGTCTTCCCTACCCGCCTCGGTTGGATCGCATTGCTCGGTTGCGGCAATGTTGTGCGAAATCTGGGCCTGGGTGGCTCGTCCCGCACCGCCGTTGCCGCACTTTCTCCAAAGCTCTTGCAAACTGCCGAAGAAGGGGGCTGGAATCGCTCGCTCGTGCGGCGACTGGAAGGCTATGCCGAGGCAGTGGTAGACGACTTCCGCGATGTGGCCATCGACCCGGGCCCCCAGACCGAGTTCCGGCGGCTGGTCATCGATCACTGCCGGCAGATCCCGCCCGGGTCAACAGTGACTTACGGTGAACTTGCCGCCCGGACCGGTCGTCCGCGATCGGCCCGGGCCGTGGGGAATTGCATGGCCTGCAACCGCATTCCTCTGATTGTCCCCTGCCATAGGGTGGTCGGTGCTGATGGCGGTTTGAGAGGTTATTCGGCCAATGGCGGCTTGCGATTGAAACAGAGTCTCCTGGATCTGGAATCGCGGAGCGTTTTCTGCGGAACCAGCGCCCGCATCCTGCAAGAATAGTAAATTTGGGCTAGAAGTGCCGACCGCATTGCCTAAAATAGCGCCTGGCGACTAGCCCTGCCTGGTGGAGAGGTATTCCGCTCTTGGCTACGACCGAACAATACCGGCTGAGTTTCGGATCGACCGTGATTTCCCGGCCGGCGCTCGATGCATGGGACGTACAGCCGGCGGGCAAGGGCGCGGTTCTGGTGAGGGTCCATTCGACGCCCCGACAGGGCCGTCAGCTTCCGGATGCCGTCTTCACCTTCCGTCCGGGGGACCCTCAGTACGAGTATTGGCAAGAGCAACTCGTACAGCAGGATAGGGCTTAGGACCTATTCCAGTTCCGGCAGCGCTTCCAACCAGAGCCGGATCTCGTTGTCGTATTCGCTGGCCAGATCGCCCTTGACGAGTTGACGCTGGATGGCCGCCGCGCCGACCTGGTCCAGGTCGGCTTCTCCCGCGCTGGAAAAGCGCCGCGCGGGATCGGGCGCCACGAGTTTGCGGCAGAACTCCATCAACAACTCGTTGCGGACCACTTCCTGCGGCAAGAGGTGTGGAAGCTGCTGGGCGAAGAACCGCTTGGCCTGCACCAGCTCCGGGTAGCCGCCCTTGTCGTCGAACGGCGGGCGGCCCGTGAGCATTTCCACCAGCACGTACCCCACGCTCGCCAAGTCCGACTGCGGCGTGCTCTCGTTGCGCTCGAGTACTTCGGGAGCCGCATAGGCGGGCGTGCAGATGGGCCTGCTGGGCGGCTCGGCCAGCGAGAACGCCGAGCCCACGTCGACGACCTTGGCGTTCCCCGTCCGTTTGAGCATCACGTTGGACGGCTTCACGTCGCCGTGGACGATCTGCGTCCGGTGCAAAGCTGCCAGGGCCGCCAGGCAATCGCGGACGACGGCAATGGCGATTCCCGGCCGCAGCCGCGGCTGCATCGGCCCGGAGGTGACGACCACCTCGGTGATGTGCCGCCAGCTCTTCGCGCTGACCCGTTGGTGGACTTTATCCAGCATTTTGTGGGTCAGCAGGTGACGCAGGTCGAAACCATCGATCCACTCCATTTCCATGATGCGGATCCGGCCGCGATCGATCCAGTTATGAACATCCAGCAAGTTGTCCTGCTGGATCTGGGAGACCTGGGCGGCGACCTTGGCGATGTGGCCCATGGCCTCATGGTAGGCCGCCTCGTGGTCGTAGCGCTCGGGGGAGAAGATCTTCAACGCCACCGGGAGCGTGAAGTTGTCGATACCGCGTCGCTCGCTGAGGTAGACGACTCCCTGGCCGCCTGAGCCCAACAAGCGGATCAAGTGGTGGTGCTCGGTCCAGTTCAGCCGCCCCTCCTGAAGGATCTGCCGATAGCGGGGCGCAAGCTCGTTAGGCCGTCCGTCGGCGCGATGTCCGCCCCGGGTGTGGGTCCCAGTGGCATCATAAAAGAGGGTGGTCGACATGGGCCGCGCCCTTTCTCTTCCCGTCGTTTGCGCGGGACGAGCCGCCAGTATACCCGGATCTCGCAATTGCTCCAATGGGAGTAGAGCTTACCAATTGCGATAGGGCTCGCAAGCAGGCCCCCTATCCCTACGGGGTGGGAGGGCGGGGGCGTCAGCGGGCACGGAGATCGAGCAGGCCGTGTTTCTTCATCTTCTTATAGAGCCCCACGCGGCTGAGTCCCAGGGCCGTCGCCGTCGCCGTGCGGTTGTAGTTGTGCGCCCGCAACGCCTGCGACAGGGCCTCCCGCTCGCTGGAAGCCATCTTCTCCACCAGCGTCTTCGTCCAGGGCCGCTCCCTCTGGCCTGCGACCGGCGTGGCCGCCGGGGCTGACAAGTCTCCGCAGCCGCCGGCCGCATCCGCCAGGTTGCCGTGAAAACGCGGCGACAACTCGGCGGGCGTGAGAATGCCCGATCGGCAGAACAACACCGCGCGGCGGACGTGATTCTTCAATTCCCGCACGTTGCCCGGCCACTGGTAATTCTTCAGGCAGGCCAGGAAATCGGGGTGCACCCGGCGGATGAGCACGTGGTGCGCCGCACAACACTCGTCGACGAAATCCAACGCCAAAGGCACGATGTCCTGCGGCCGCTCCCGCAGCGGCGGGATCCGCAGCTCCAGCACGCTCAGCCGGTAATAGAGGTCGGCGCGGAACGAGTTGCGCTCCATCAACTGCCGCAGGTCGACGTTGGAGGCCACGATCAAGCGGGCCTCGGAGGTGCGGGTCTCGTTGGAGCCCACCGGCTCGAACTCCCCCGTCTCGATCACCCGCAACAGCTTCGCCTGTTGCGCAGGCCCCAAGGCGTCGATCTCGTCCAACAGCAGCGTGCCGCTGCGGGCGGCCTCGAATTTCCCCAGCCGCATCTGCTCGGCGCTGGTGAAGGCCCCCTTGACGTGGCCGAACAACTCGCTTTCGATCAGGTCCGGCGGCAACGCGCCGCAGGCCACCGTCAGCAGCTTGGACTCGTGCCGCGAGGACAACTCGTGGATCAGCCGCGCCAGCGTGGTCTTGCCCGTCCCCGTCTCGCCCACCAGCAGCACCGTCACCTCGTGGGCGGCCATGGTGGTCAGTTCTTCCAGCAGGGGAAACAGCGCCGGCGTATGGGTCTTGAAGGTCACGGTCTTTCCGCGGAAGACCCGCGGCGACAGCGGTCCGGCGCAGAGCGGGCTTTGCGGGCCGTCCAACGCCGAGCCCAGCAGATGGGCTAGTTGCTGCCGATCCAGAGGAAGCTGAACGTGCCCGCTGACAATCAGGTCCGCCACCGCCGCCCAGTCGCAGACGTAACCGGTCTCGGAAATGGCGATCACCGGGATGCGGGGCACGCCCCCTTTCCCCAGCTTGTGCAGCAGGGGCGTGGGATTCTCGGCCGCGGACGAGCGACGCAGATCGATCATCACCGCGTGGGGGCGCCGCAATTCCACCAGCCGTTCCGCCTGGCCGTAGGAGGCGGCCATCTCCAGCGAGAAGCGTGCATCCTCCTCGAGGAAGCCTCGCACCTGGTCAGCCAGCGACTGGTCCTCGCTCACCAGGAGCGCATCCCTACGCGGCGTAGCTGCTGAGATCATCGCAATGGAACCTTTTACGGCTGCACTAGGGGAAGACGGCGAGAAGTGCAACGGTCGATACTGTTCATGCGTACAGAACGGCGGCCGGCCGCCGCGAGACGTGGAGGCGATCGCTTTTCGTTCCAGAATACACCGAACTGCGGGAAACGCAAGCAAAATCGGGGGCATGTGACGGTTTTGCAAGAAAGATCGCAGGGGGCGTCAAATGGGCCCGCGGGCGGCACAGAACTGCCAGCAGCAAAAATGCCTGACACTCCGCTCCTCGCCCGCTTGCGGGAGAGGCGAAAAGGCTTTTGCCCAACTTATTGTTTTCCAATGCCTTAGGCACCGCTAGCAGGGTTACAATCGTCGCCTGGCGGAGGCCATCACCCCCGCTTTGGATCGAGATGCCCCTTGGCTTCTTGGAATGGGTTGGTTGGCTCGGGAGATGGGATCTTCTCAGGGGGTGTGGTGGCGGGCGTGTCGCTTCCCGGGGCCGGATGTGCCGCCCGGTATGCCGCATACACCGTCTGGAAAACCCCATTGGCGTACGGAGCTCGGGGGTCGCCGCCGGATCGCGCCGAAAACGCCTGCTGGCGAGGCACGTTGCTGGCGTTGTACGGAAGGAAGTAGTAGTATCCGTGCATCGCAGGATAATAGTCGTAGTGCTGAATCTCCTTGCAGTACACGCATTCCCGACACGCAAGGGGGTCGCAACATCCGAGGTAACTGCATTGCGGATAGGGGCCTGGGACCTTTGGCGCAACGGCGACAGGGCTGCTCACCACAGGGGGGGGCGGTCCCGGGACCACCGCTGCTGAAGAGGTAGTTGGCACCGCCTTGCCGCTGCCGGGTTTGGCCGGTTCGGAGGGTGCCGGGACTTCAGGATCGGCCTGGCGGGTGACGGCCAGGGCAGGCGGGTACCGCAGTGTGGCAGGCTCCGCACGCTCGGTGCTCCCCGTGGCTGGTTGCGGCAGGAGCGCCGGCGCCTTCAGCGCACACCTCCCATCGGACTCAGTTACCGCCTGGTCTTGCTTGAAGTCGCTATACCAGTCGGGGAAACAGGCTTGAAGCTGCGACTTATCCCAGGCCAGGAAAGACTCGGAGAGGTCCTCGTAGTTCATAGCATCCGCGCAAGGCGGATCGGCAAGCCAAAGGCCGCAGGGAGTCTGCTCAGAACGGGCATGGCCTGAACCGGCAATGGCCTGCGAACGAGGAGATTCCGCCGGCAAATCGGAAGGCGGGGCAGCGCCCTCAGCGTCCGCTCGACGCGCGTGGACCGGTAGCTCGGGAGTTGGGATCGTGGCAGGCGGGGCTGGCGTGAAGGTGTGGCGATCTGTGGGACTCCCACCGTAATAGCTCTCCAAGGTGCAGGCCATCGTCGCCTCGTTGCTAGCGAGGCTGCTGGCGTTGGCTTGCCCTCCCTTAGGCCGATCTCCACGAGTGCCGACTTCAACGGCACTCGTCCCACCGGAGTCGGCAGCAGCAGCGTTTCCGACCGCCCCAACAGTCTCTTCAGGAAGGTGGGCTTTTACGACCGCCCGCCGAAAAGGGCCGGTTGGGTCCGCCTGGAGTGCTCTCAAAGGGTCAACCACGAGGATTTCAGCGACCGAGTCCGCCCTCGGCTGGTCGCCTGCATGACCTAACGATGGTGCTAGTTCTAGGATGGCGATGACTACTGACGCGACCGCCACGGTCACCACTACCAACAACCTCGCCATGGGACCAATCCTTTCGCAGAGGTCGAAACCGTCCTGCCACTCACTGTTAGTATCGGTCATTACAAAATGAGTATTTACTCCAGTCCGCAGATTGGACATTTGATGCATTTTCCGCAAAGTCTCTGTAACTTTTCCAGTCCCAGGGCTCGCAGCGTTCTGGCGGCTTGATCCAGCTCTTGTGGTGGGTAATACACGAGAGCACATCCTGTAGAACCCGCACTTTCACCCTAATTTTCGCATCCGTTATATCCGATAAAGTCAACCGGGAAATGTACCAACCCGGCGGGAAGGTCTGTACTGGGCCCGTAAAGGTCGCTATCGGACAATCCTGCGCATTTGCCCGAGACTTCCAAAACGCCGGTAATTGAACCGGCTGATCCTGGGTGGAAAGGTGGCGAGGTTGAAGGCGCCCCCGATGGACCGAACGACGAACCTCAGAAGGTGCTCGGCTGGCACTTGCTCAAGAGCAAGGCGCCGACTCGTCGGTCTGGGCTTCTTATTGACCGCCTTCGGCTTCTGCCTCGCCGGGGCAGCACGGCCCGTCGTGGCTCAGGTAGTTGGCGCCCCTCCTCCGCAGGTGTGGGGACCGGCTGCCAAGCCATCGGCGGAGGCCCAGCACAAGGCCCAGGAACTGATCGGGGAATTGATCGGCACCGACCTGACCTTGGACCTCGACCCACGCCGCTCGAAGATCCTCAGGGCTAAGAAGCCCGTCTCGCGGGTCTCGATCACCAATCCCGAGGTGCTCGAGGTCACGCAGTTCAGCCCCACCGAGTTCGAGTTGATCGGCACCCGCATCGGCCAGACCAACCTCACGTTCTGGTTTGCCGGGGCCGGCGGGCAAGGCGAAGGGGAGATGCTGCGGTACCTGGTCCGGGTCTATCCCAACCTGGGCAGCGAGGAGCAGCAAAAGATCGAATACGGCGAGTTGGAGCGGAGGATCAACGAGTTGTTCCCCAACAGCGCCGTGCAGTTGATCCCGGTTGCCGACAAGCTCATCGTCCGCGGCGAGGCCCACGACTCCCGCGAGGCGGGCGAGATCATGGCCATCCTCCGCGGCGAACGCGGGGAACTCAAAGCGGCGGGAGCCGCCAATCCGCAGGGAGCCGCGGCAGCCACGCCGGCCGCAGGAGGCGTCCTGGCCGCAGGAGGCGTCAATCCGGAAGGAGGCGTCAATGCGGAAGGAGGCGGGCCGCCGATCGAGGAAGGGACGGCCGTGACGCTCTTCCCCGGCAGGCGGGCGCGGCCTCCCACCACGCTCATCAATATGCTCGACATCCCCGGCGAGAGACAGGTGATGCTCAAGGTCCGCGTCGCCGAGTTGAGCCGCTCGGCGCTGCGCAGCATCGGCTCGCAGATGAAGCTCAATTTCGGCGATTTCTCCCTGAACTCGAACTTCGGCCTGGGCGGGGCGTTCAACGCCGTGCTGAGCACCAAGGACGTGATGTTGACCATCGACGCCATCGCCACCAACTCTTACGGCAAGATCCTCGCCGAGCCGAACCTGGTGACCCTCAGCGGGAGCCCCGCCTCCTTCATCGCCGGCGGCGAGTTCGCCGTGCCGACCGCCGTGGGGGTGAACGGGATCGGCGCGGTGAGCACCAATTTCCAGGGATTCGGGCGCAGTTGCAATTCACCCCCACGGTCCTCGACAAAGACCGCATCCGGCTGCAAGTGGCGCCGACCTTCAGCTCCCTCAATACGGCCAACACCGTCAACGGCATCCCGGGCCTGAATACCCGCGCGGTGGTCACCACGGTGGAGCTCCACGAAGGCCAGTGGCTGGCCATCGCCGGCTTGATCCAGGACCAGCAGACGGGGTCCAAGTCGGGCGTGCCCTGGCTGGACGAGATCCCCTACCTCGACTTTTTCTTCAGCAACCGTAGCGTCACCCGCGACGAGACGGAGCTGCTGGTGCTGGTCAGTCCGGAGTTGGTCCACCCGCTGGAGCCCGAGGAGGCGCCCTTGGTGCTGCCGGGGATGGAGGTGACCGAGCCGGGAAATTGGGCCGAGCTCATCGTCGGCGACTACGAAGGGCGACTGGGCTGCGAGCACCGCAGCACCACCGCGCCTATCGACCTGCAACACCTCCGCGAGGCGCGGATCGACGCCAGGCAGGAGGCCCGCTACCAGCGATCGGAGGACCGCTACCTCGAGGGCCCCCACGGATTCTCCCAATGAGGAAACTGAATCGAGCTTTCGCCATGCTGTCACCGATGAATCTGCTCCGCAGTTGCGCGATCGCGGCCGCGGCGCTGGGCATGGCGGGTTGCCAGCAAGACGGCCTCCAGGGCGGCCGGCAGCCGATAGTGCAGCCCTTGGGGGCCATGAGCGATTGCGTTTGGGCCCACCAGGAGGCCAATGCGGAGCGGTCCAAGTTCGTGGTCTACGAGAACGAGTTCGGCGTGGACTCGGAGATCCTCAACACGGCGGGCGAAGACCACGTCCGCCAGATCGCGGCGCGGCTGGCTTCCGGCCAGGACGCCCAGGTGTTGGTGGAGCGGAGCATGAGCTCCGCCCGAGCGGACACCACGTACCACTACCGCGTCCACCCCAATCCCGCGCTGGACCTGCGGCGGCGCGAGATCGTGGTCGGTTCGCTGACGGCGCTGGGAATCTGCGATGCCGAGGCGCGGGTGATCGTGGCGCCCTCGCTGGCCCCGAAGTATCGTTACGGAGAATCGCCGACGAATGAACCCCGCACAGCGCCCAATGCCGGCTACGGCGGGTTTTCCTTCGGTGCCGGCTACGGTGGCGGCTACGGCGGCGGCTACGGCGGTGGCTACGGCGGCGGCGGCTACGGCCCCTACGGCGGCTATGGCGGCTACGGCGGCTATGGCGGCTACGGCGGTTACGGCGGCTATGGCGGCGGTTACGGTTTTTGACAGCGATCAGCGATCAGCGATCAGCTTTTTCGATCGCACGCATTTTCTTACAGCAGGTTGTGACCAATACCAAGCCAGCCCCTTTGATCTTGGCTGACCGCTGAAAGCTGATAGCTGACCGCTTTGAATCGGATTTTGAGCCTTTGCAAACACCCTTTCAGGTCAGCGGCAGGAAACGCGATGATGGATTTCCGCTTCCGTGCGTGCGTGGCGTGGGCCCTGGCGGCACTGCTTCTGGCGGCGGGCTGTTCCCAGAACCGCTGGTTCCTGGCGAAGTCCGAAGACCCCAGCCCAAGCGGCTCGGCCGATCCTCCGCGCGATGCCGGGGCGTCTGCGGCGGAGAAGTCCGGCGGTGCGGCCGATCTGAAGAATCCTTTGACCATGGCGCGACTCTGCGGCAGCCACGGCCAGACCGCCGAGGCCAAACGCCTGTACGAGGAGGTGATCCAACGCCATCCCAAGGACCCGGCCGGCTATCATGGCCTGGCGTTGTTGTACGCCAAGCAAGGGCAGTTCAAGGAGGCCGAGCCCTGTTTCACGCGTGCCCTGGCCCTGGCCCCCGACCGGGCGGATCTTTTAGGCGACATGGGGTATTTCTGCTACCTGTGCAGCCGCAGCCAGGAGGCCGAGCGCTACCTGCGGCGGGCGTTGGAGCTGGAACCGAATGAGGCGACGTATGGCAACAACCTGGCCCTGGTCCTCGGCGAGCAGGGGCGCGACAAGGAGAGTTTGGACCTCTTTCGGCGATTCGGCACGGAAGAACAGGCCTACACCAACATGGCCTTCGTCTACGCGCAGCGGGGCGATTACGCGAAGGCCCTGGAGACGTACGACCGCGTGCTGACGGCGGACCCGAAGGACCGCACGGCGGCCATAGCCATGCTTCAGCTCTCGAGACTGCAAGACCAGCGGCAGCGGGCGGGCCCGCAGATCGCCGGCCAGTCTTCGCAGCCGCTTGAGGTTCCGAACCCGGCTGCAGCGGAGCCGGCGACACCTGCGGCGGACCAGGCGATCAGGGCCGAGGTAGAAACAAGTGTCGCCTTTCGCTCCGCGAAAGAAGGCGGCTTTCGCGGAGCGAAAGGCGACAATCCGACAGATATTGATTCGCCGGTCCTTACGCGGGCGCCGCCGCCGGAACTTCCTCCGGCCGCTGAGGCTTGCACGCCGGTCAGCGCCGAGGTCGACCTGGCCGGCGAGGAAACGTCCCCCCGCGGCGAAGTGCGTTGGCCCGAGGGCGCACTGGACATTGACCGATCTCCCGTGGTGGTCCAGTAGGCGTTGGCAGTTAGTGGCCAGTGGTCTGCAACTCTTGGACCAAGGCCCGCAGGAAGGGCTCGACGTCGGTTACCAGCCCCACGGTCTGAAAGGTGCCCCGGTCGCTGAGCTTGATGGCGGTCGAGGGGTTGATGTCGACGCAGACTACCGGGACCCAACTGGGCAGAAGGTTGCCCACGGCGATCGAGTGTAGCGTGGTAGCGATCATCAGGCAGAAGGTCACGCCGCGGATCTTCTGGCGCATCAGCTTCTGGGCTGTCAGCACGTCGGTGACCACGTCGGGCAGCGGGCCGTCGTCACGGATGCTGCCGGCGAGGAGATAGTCGACGTGGTTGCGGATGCACTCGTAGAAAATGCCTGAGGTGAGCACGCCCGAGGCCACGGCCGGACGGATTCCGCCGGCGCGGCGGATGCGGTTGATGGCCCGCAGGTGATGAGCATGGCCCGACTCAGCCAGGGCGCCGCGGTCGAGATAGACGCCCAAGCTGGTGCCGAAGAGGGCCTGCTCGACGTCGTGGGCGGCCAGGGCGTTGCCGGCCAATAGCACGTCGATGTAGCCTTGACGGATCAACTGGCAGAGGAACTCGCCGCTGCCGGTGTGGACGATAGCCGGTCCGCCGACCAGCAGGGTCCGCCCGCCGCCGGCGTGGTTGGAGGCCAACTCGCGGGCGATCTCGCGGATGGCCACCCCTTTGGGCTTCTCGGTGGAGACCGTGCTGCCCATGAACTCGAAGGTCTGCGGACCGCGGGCGCTCTTCGGGAAAGACGCGGACGCCCGCATGGCCCACGACCACCAGCTCGCCCAGGCGAACTTCGTTCATCGGCAAGCAGCGGGCCGTGCCGGCGGCCGCGTCGACCACGATGCCGCAGTCCATCTCCTGGTCGGCCACCGGGATCCACTTGCCGTCCAGCCGTAGCTCGGTCCGCTGGTTGGTGGTGCTATAGAAGCCCTCGGGAAAGGCCCCTTCCATGTCGGCAGGCGCGAGGTGGCAGTCGCCGGAGTCGGTGGGAACCGCTCCATGATCGGCGATCTGGGTAAGGATCTTTTGCAGGGTGGGGGCGTCGCCGGCCTGGACCTCGATCAAGGCGTAGCTTGGATCGCTCCGGGTCTGGCCGATGCCGATCTGCTTGATGCGGAAGGCGCCGCCCGCCGAGGAGATGCAGTCGAGGATTTTGGGCAGGATCAGGCTGTCGATGATGTGGCCGCTGACCTCGACATCCTCGACGTGGACGGCCGCCGATCCGGCCGGCGATGCGCTGGACTCAGTACGCAGCATGATGACGGTTCCCTTGAAAGCGATTGACGTTGCTACGATTCCCCGCCAGAATTGTAGCGCCGGATGGCCCGAGAGTCTTCCCACATACCTCAGCTCTGGGGAGAGCGACGATGGAATGGACCGAGGAGAAGTGGCGACCGGCCGTGCGGCCTTTTCGGCCAAAACCCTTGCAGAGATTGAGGATGTGCAAGTACTTACCAGGCCAACGCTTCCTGCCGGGTATGGAGGGCGAGGCCCAATCGGCAGCGCCGGACGAGGTTGGCCCCCCGGTCTGTCCCAACTGTGGCTCGAAGGAGTTTGACGAAGACGGCGATTGTGCCGCATGCCTGGAGCCGGGCGTGATTCGAGCGGGCGGCAAAGGCGGCTGAACGTCCGGAAAAATGCCATCCTTGAGTAGTCCAAAGGAGGCAAGGCAACGGGCGTGGGAAGATTAGAGATCCAACGACTGGACTCGATCGGCGCGATACGCTGCCGGGCCGCCGCTTGGGATCGGCTCTGGCAACGGAGCGAAGTTTCGCTGCCGACGGCCCGCGCGGAGCTTACGGCCCAGTGGCTGGAGCATTTCGCCCGGAAGGCGCCGTTCTGCGTGCTGACGGTCGAGGACGACGGCGACTTGGTGGGCGTGCTGCCGTTGGCAGGCCGCAAAGTCCGGCAGGTCCTGCCCGTGGCCGACCTGACAGGCAACTACTGGTCGTTCAACGGCGAATTGTTGCTGGACCCCCAGGCAGACCGTCCGGCGATCTGTGACCGGCTTGCCGAGGCGGTCGCGTCGCTTCCCTGGCCCCTGCTTTGGGCCGAGACGATCCCGATCGAGAGGGCCCATTGGCGGCAACTGCACGCGGCGCTGGTGCGTCGGAAGCTGGCCGTCGACGTTCACGCCCGCTACCGCATCGGCCAGGTCGATTTGCAGGGAAGCTTTATCGACTATGAGGGAAGCCTGTCGCAGAACCATCGCCGCAGCCTGCGGAAGGACCGCCATCGCCTGGAACGGGAGGGTCCGAGCGGATTTCGCCTGAAGTCGGACTTCACGGCCGAGGAGGTGTCCGCGGCGCTGGCTACGGTTTTCCAGATCGAGGCCGACAGTTGGAAGCGGGCGGCGGGCGGATGCGTGCTGAGCGTCTCCGGGCTGGAGGAATACTACGTTCGCCAGTGCCGGCAACTCGCCGAGTGGGCCTGCCTGCGGTTGGCGTCGCTCGAGCATCGGGGTCGTCCCATCGCCTTTGAACTGGGGTGGACCGCCAAGAGGATCTTCCATTCGATCAGGGTGGGCTACGATCAGGACTATCGGTCCTACGGCCCGGGGCATCTGCTGCGGGGATGGCTGATCGAGAGGCTGTTCCAAGAGGGCGACGTGGAGACGATTGATTTTCAAGGTCCGATGACCGACGCCCTGGCCCAGTGGTCGACCTCCTCGTACCAGGTGGGCCGGCTGGTCGCCGTGCCGCCGCGGTTGAGCAGCCGCGTGCTTTGGATCGCATACCGGGCCCTGGCGCCGGTGCTGCGGCGGATGCGGAAGTTAGGAGTTAGAAGTTAGGAGTTAGGAGTTAGGAGTTAGGAGTTAGAATATAGGAATCAGAGGCGGGGGTTTCTTGCCAGTCCGGGTATTGCAGCCATGTGAACAGGGGTACACGCTGGAGCGTGTAGCGCGTCTCGGCGGTTGGTCCCGTCCCCCGTCGACGCGGATGGTCGTACAGCTTCTGACTTCTAACTCCTCACTTCTAACTCCTAACTCCTATTGACCGCCCATGACCGCCCCGCGCGCCATTGTGTTCGACATGGACGGGTTGATGTTCAACACCGAAGACGTCTACTGGCGGGTAGGCACGGAGCTTCTTCGCCGGCGGGGCTGCCGCTTCAGCCGGGATCTGAGCGACGCGATGATGGGGCGTCCGCCGCAGACCTGCTTCGAGGTGATGATCCGCTGGCACTCGCTGAACGAGACCTGGGAGGAGTTGGCGGCCGAGTCGGAGGAAATTTTTCTTTCGCTCTTGGACCGGCACCTGGCCCCCATGCCCGGGCTGATGGAGCTGCTGGCGGCCCTGGAGAAGGCCCGGATTGGCAAGGCGATCGGCACCAGCAGCAGCCGGCGCTCGCTGGAGGCGATCCTCTCCCGATTCGCGATGGAGCCGCGGTTCCAATTCGTGCTCACCGCGGAGGATATTACCCACGGCAAGCCCGACCCGGAAATCTATCTCAAGGCGGCCGCCCGGTTCGGCATTGCGCCGCGGGAGATGCTGGTGCTGGAGGACAGCCAGACCGGTTGCCGTTCAGCCGCCGCCGCCGGGGCCATAGTCGTGGCGGTTCCCGGGCGCACAGCATCCGCCAGGATTTCTCGATGGCGGTACTGGTGCTGAGCAGCCTGGCGGATCGACGGCTTTACGAACTGCTGGAAATCGCGGCGACATGACCGACTGAACCGGCGGCGGTCAAGATCGAGCCGGACTCACTCGCCGCCGGATGATGACCGCCGACAGCAGGACGATCACGCCTCCCAAGGCCACGACCAGGGCGCTGGTCCGCCGGCTCTCCCAATCGTCGAGGCTCTTGTGGTAGTTCGCCTGGTCGCGAAACAGCGGACCATCGGCCCCCTTGCGGAGCTCGCGCCAGATGACGATCGTCCACGCCGGCTTTGCTCGATCGAGACTTGGCGGCGCCGGCAGCGCGGCGTAGAGAAAGGCGATCCGGGCGATGGCCCCACTCACCACCAGCGCCCCCACCAGCAGCAGCAAGAGACTGGTCCTCCTCCAAGCTCCCTGAACGTCCGATTCCGGGTCGCTGGTCGAGACGCCGACCGACCGGAGGGTCGTCATCACCCGCAGGGGCGGCACCTCGATTTCCTTGCCGCAGGCGCAGCGCACGCTCCCGCCGGCCTGTACGCTTTCGACGGGGACCTCCGCTCCGCAGCTACAGGGAAGCAGGTAGGCGACGGTCACCCTGGTTCTCCACGAAACCTCTACCGGTATCCCCAGACACAGCCTGGATTCTAGCACATCGATCGCTCGTTCCAGGTGAGCGAAGCGTGAGGAATCGGTTAGCGCGGATCCTTCCGGAACGACTCGACGAACTGGTGAATCGTGGCAACCACGTAGGCGAGCATCGGCTGCGAGAGGCCCGGATAGACGCCGATCCAGAAGGCCCGCGTCATGACGAAATCGGAATTGGGCAATGCACCGACCACGCGATACGCGACGTCACAGTAGGCCGGCTGCCGAACGAGGTTGCCGGCGAACAGCAGTCGCGTCCCGATCTTGCGCTGGTTGAGGTAGCGCAGCAACTGCTGGCGGGTGAAAGGGGCCTCCGGCCGCACGGCCAGCGGAAAGCCGAACCAGCTTGGCTCGGAGCCTGGTTGGGCCTGGGGCAGCAGGAGGAATTCCCGGAGATCGCCCAGACCGGCGTGGAGGGCGGCGAAGTTGCGCCGGCGAGCGGCGATGAAATCCGGCAACTTCCGCAGTTGCGCCACGCCCACGGCCGCCTGCAGATCGGTGGCCTTGAGGTTATAACCGAGGTGAGAATGCGTGTACTTGTGATCGTAGCCGTAGGGGAGATTGCCCAACTGCCAATCGAACCGCCGGCCGCAGGTGTCGTCCTTGCCCGGATCGCACCAGCAATCGCGGCCCCAATCGCGGAACGATTCGACCAGCCGCTTCAGCTTGGGCTCGTCGGTGAGCACGCACCCTCCTTCGCCCATCGTGATGTGATGGGCCGGATAGAAGCTGACCGTGGCCAGGTCGCCGAAGGTGCCCACCAGCTTGCCGCCGTAAGCGGCCCCCAGCGCGTCGCAACAATCCTCGATGAGCCATAACTTGTGCTTGCGGGCGAAGTCCGTCACCGCGTCGAGGTTGAAGGGATTTCCCAGGGTGTGGGCGAGAATGATCGCCCGGGTGCGGTGGCCGCGAGCCGCCTCAAGCTGCGCCACGTCGATGTTGTACGTGGGCAGCGTGACGTCCACGAACACCGGGACCAAGCGGTTCTGGACAATGGGGTTGACGGTCGTGGGGAACCCCGCAGCCAGCGTGATCACCTCGTCTCCGGGACGGAGGCGTCGATCGCCGAGTGCCGGCGACGTCAAGCAGCTTACGGCCAGCAGATTGGCCGACGAGCCGGAGTTCACCAGGATCGCGTGACGCAGCCCGAAGAAGCGGGCGAAGTCGTCCTCGAACTGCGCGGCGAAGCGGCCGGTCGTCAGCCAGAAGTCCAACGCCGCGTCGGCCAGGTGCTGCAATTCGCTGGCGTCGAAGACGCGGCCGGATACCGGCACCGGCGTCTGGCCGGGGACGAACTCAGCCGCGGGAAAGGCCGCCGCGTGATACCGGGCGACCAGATCGAGAATCTGCCGGCGAAGCGCCGAGGCTGGATCGCTCACCGTGGAAATACTCCCGATACCAAGGGTCTTACCGGACGGAACCGTTCACGTCCAGACTCGCCAGGGCGCGTCGCCGGAGTTCCACATGGCATTGAGGGCTTCATGCTCGCGATACGTATCCATCGCAAAGAAAAAGCCTTCGTGGCGATAGGCCACCAACTGGCCGTCGGCCGCCAGACGCTCCATCGGCTCCCGCTCCATGACACACTCATCCCCGCCGCTGAGGTAGTCCATCACGCCGGGCTGGAAGACGAAAAACCCGGCGCTGATCCAGTCTGCCATCCGCGGTTTCTCGGAGAAGGCGGTGACTCTGTCACGATCGCCGGTCTTCACGATGCCGAAACGGGAGGAGGGATGCACAATGGTGACGGTTGCCAACCTTCCATGGCCGCGATGAAACTCCAAGAGCTTGCCGAGATCAATATCTGCCAGCCCGTCGCCGTAGGTCACCATGAACGTGCCCCCGTCGACGAACCTCGCCACGCGGCGAACCCGGCCGCCGGTCATGGTGTTCTGCCCCGTGTCGACGAGCGTGACGCGAAAACCGAGCTCATCGTGCGCGCCGTGATACTCGATGTTCGGCGTGGCGTCCAGCGCAATGGTAAAATCGTTATTCATCGCGGCGTAGTTGAGGAAGTACTCTTTGATCACGTTGCCGCGATAGCCCAGGCACAACACAAACTCGCGGAAGCCGTAATGGTCGTAGATCTTCATGATGTGCCAGAGGATCGGCCGGCCGCCGACTTCCACCATCGGCTTCGGACGGAACTCGGTCTCTTCACGCAGCCGCGTTCCCAGACCGCCGCAAAGAATCGCCACTTTCACGAGAGTCGCTCCACGCTCACCGCCACGCAACACCTCAGCGCCAGCCTAGAGTTTATCCCCGCGGGGGGATGATTGGCAACCCCGGCGAAGACCGCTTGCTGGTCCACGGCTTCGCCCGTAAAATGAAGGCCGCCGAAGCGTACCGCGGAAGGGAAGCCAACTGACCTCGTGAAACTCTCCGACTATGTGATCCGCTTCCTGGTCGAGCAGGGCGTGAAGCATGTCTTCATGCTTCCCGGCGGAGGCGCCATGCATCTGAACGACTCGCTCGGCCGCTGCCCGGATATTCAGTATGTGTGCAACTTGCACGAGCAGGCCTGCGCGATCGCCGCGGAAGCCTACGCAAGGGTCGGCAACAACCTGGGCGTAGCCCTGGTCACCAGCGGGCCGGGAGGGACCAACACGGTGACCGGCGTGGCCGCCGCCTGGCTTGATTCCACCCCCTGCCTGTTTCTCGCCGGCCAGGTCAAACGCGCCGATCTCAAAGGAGACACCGGGCTGCGCCAACTCGGCGTCCAAGAGATCGACATGGTCTCTATCGTCCGAAGCATCACCAAGTACGCGGTCACGGTAACTGATCCTCAAAGCATTCGCTGTCACTTGGAGAAAGCGGTAGGGCTGGCTCGCACGGGCCGTCCCGGACCAGCCTGGGTCGAGATTCCGCTGGACGTGCAGGCCGCTTCCATCGAGCCGGACTGCCTGCCCGGAGTTTCCGCCGTCGAGCGCGCGTTGCTCACGGCGCGACCCGGCGGCCCCGTGCGTGAGCCGGTGGCGCAGGCCATCGAGTGGCTCAACGCCGCAAAGCGGCCGATCGTGCTGGCGGGCAACGGTATTCGCCTGGCCGGCGCCGAAGCGAAGTTCCTGGCATTGGTCGGGCGCCTGGGAATCCCCGTGCTTACGACCCGTTTGGGGGTGGACCTGATCCCGGGCGACAATCCCTGGCTGGTGGGCATGCCCGGCGGCATCGCCCCCCGCGGCGCAAACTTCGCCCTGCAGAATTCCGACTGGCTGCTGATCCTCGGCGCGCGCCTGGACATGGCGCTGATCGCGTATGCACCCCATCGGCTTGCCCGGGCCGCCAAGAAGATCATGGTGAATATCGACTCGGCGGAGATCGGCAAGTTGGGCCGCATCATTGATCTGCCGGTCGTGGCCGACGCCGGCGCATTTCTCGACGAATTCCTCTGCCAGTCCGCCGGGCTATCCCAAAGGGACCGCTCGGACTGGATCGCACGTTGCCGCCATTGGAAACAGGCTTACCCCTTCGTGCTGCCCGAGCACCGCCGCCAGGAGTCGGGAATCAGCACCTACGCTTTCTCGGAGATCCTGTCCGAGGAGTTGACGGGCGAGGACGTGGTGTTGCCGGGCAACTCGGGCTTCTGCGCGAAATTTTTCTCACCGCGCTGCGCGTCAAGGCCGGGCAGCGCGTGTTCCATAACAAGGGCACCGGAGCGATGGGCTTCTCGCAACCCGCCGCCATCGGCGCGTGCCTGGCCAGCGGAGGCAGGCGAACCGTGTGCGTCGACGGCGACGGCGGCTTCCAGCTCAATATCCAGGAGTTGGAAACCGTGAAGCGGCTGGACTTGCCGGTCAAGTTCTTTGTGATCGACAATGCGGGTTTTGCCTCGATCCGATCTTCGCAACAGAACTACTTCCAACGGTTGACTGCCGCCGACGCCGCCAGCGGCCTGACGCTGCCCGACCTGGTCCGGGTGGGCGAAGCCTATGGCCTTCACGCGGTTCGCTTGAGCGACCCGCGGACCCTGGCCGCGGACCTGCGCCGGTGCTGGAAAGGCCGGGCCCGTCGTTGTGCGACGTAGTCGTCGTGCCCGACGAGCCCCGCCAACCGTGCCTGGCGTCGTGCCAGCGCGCCGACGGCTCGATGGTCTCCCGGCCGTTGGAGGACATGTATCCGCTGCTGGCTCGCGAGGAGTTCCTCGCCAATATGCTCATACCGCCGCTGGAGGAGTGATCGCGCGATGGATCGGGACGCCTTGGCGCACGAACTGGACGTCTTCTTTTCCAGCGAGCTTCCCCGCATCGTCGAGCGCGAGGGTCGCCTGTTCGACGACCTGGCCGGCTCCTGCAGCTCTTCCCTGGTCATTTACGGGGCCGGTTCCTTGGGCGCAAGACAGCGGCGGGCCTGCGGGCTTTGGGCGCGTCGCCGCTGGCGCTGGCCGACAACAACCGAGATTTGTGGGGCCGCCACGTCGAGGGCATCCCGGTGGTCTCTCCGAGCGAAATCGTGCGGCGATTTGGCAGCAAGGTTGTGGTGGTCGTGGCGGTTTGGAGTCCGGGGCCCGACCGCCGCCTGCCGCTGATCCGCGGGCAGTTGGAGTCGATGGGGTGCGCACGAACGATTCCCTTTACCCTTCTCTTCTGGAAGTATCCGTCGACATTTCTACCCCATTATCGGCTGGATTTGCCGCAATACATTCAACAGGCGGAAATGCCCATTCGTCGAGTCTTCTCTTTGCTGCAAGACGACGAATCCCGTCGCGAGTATATCGACCAACTGCGATGGGTCGCGGCAAGTGAATTCGGGGCGCTCTCCGGACGGGATGCGCGGGAAACTTATCTCCCGGACGAGGTATTCCGCTTGTCGTCCGAGGAGGTGCTGGTCGACTGCGGCGCATTCGATGGCGATACGATCCGAGCCTTTCTCCGTCATCGGGCAAACGCCTTCCAGCGAATCTTCGCCTTCGAGCCGGACCCGGCGAATTACCGGCGTTTGGAGTCCTACGTTGCCGGCCTGCCCGCCGCGATTGCCGGCCGCATTCGCGTCTTTCGCTCGGCAGTGAGCGACCGCCGCGAGGTCTTGCGATTCGATGCCAGCGGGACGGTGAGCTCACGAATCAGCGGAGCGGTGGCGCTGGACGTGCCGTGCGAGCCGATCGATGAACGATTGGCAGGGGAGGCTGTCACTTACCTCAAGATGGATATCGAGGGCGCCGAGCCGAAGGCCCTGCAAGGCGCGGGGAACCATTGCCCAGCACGCTCCGGCGCTGGCGATTTGCGTCTATCACCGCCAGCAGCACCTCTGGGAACTTCCGCTGCAGATCGACGCACTCCGCCGCGACTACCGCCTGTTCCTGCGGCGCTACGGCGACGAATTCGGCGACGTTGTGTGCTACGCAGTCTCTCCCCGCCAGCGATGTCCCCGTTCGTGATCGGGCTGCCCGATGTACACCATCCAAGGTTGCCCCTGCTGCCGATCCGAGAGCGTGTTGCGCTATCCCGCCGTTGTGTCGCCGTTCCTCGCCCATTATGCCGTCGGCAAGCCCTCGACGCGGTGCTCGCTGCTGGAATGCCGCGACTGTTCCTTCCGCTTCTTCGACTCCCGGCTCACTGCCGAGGAAGTCGCGAAGCTCTATTCCGCCTACCGCGGCGAAGAGTACTTCCAATCCCGGCGGCGCTACGAATTCTGGTACACGCGGAAATTCAACACGGGCCTCGGCCACGACCCCGGCGCGCTGGCCGCCCGCAAGCAGATCGTTGCGGATTTCCTTGGGCAGCACGCCGCCGCGGCGGCAATCCGCAGCGTGCTCGACTACGGCGGGGACGAAGGCCAGTTCATTCCCGAAGCGATCGGCAGGGAGAAGTTCGTGTATGACCTGTCCGACGCGCGGCCGGTTCCGGGCGTGACGAAGGTTGCCTCGGATGCCGAGCTGCGAGAGCGGACCTACGACCTTGTCATGATCTGCCACGTGCTGGAGCACTGTTCCGACCCGTGCGACACGCTGGCGAAGCTGCGAGAAGCTAGGCGGCGAGCGACGCTTGCTTTGCTACGTCGAGCTGCCTTATGAGCGATACGATCTTCGCTTCGCGGGGAAGGGCCGATTCTTCGCCTGGTACCTCGACATGTTGCTGCGGCTGGGACCGCTGTTGACCGTGGTCGATTTCTACACGACGCTGGCGCGGATGCGTTGGAGCCTGATCCCGCCACTGGGTGTTATGAAGTGCCACGAACACCTGAACTTCTTCAACGAAAAATCGCTGGAATCTCTGCTGCGAACCGCCGGGTTCGACGTCCTCGCCTGCGGGAAAGCCCGCGTGCCGTCCTGCTTCGTCTGCGGTGGAATCCTGCAAGCCCTGGCGCGGGCACGCGCCAAGTGAGCCGAACGCTGGTTCGTAGTCCCGCCTTTAGGCGGAATGCCGCCTAAAGGCGGGACTACCAGCGGCATTCCGCCTCAAGGCGGGGCTACCAGCGGGAAGGTCGCCGGCGTTTGCAGATGGAAGTGGAAGAGCCGTCAGCTTGCATCCCCCACGGCGGGTGGGGGCCGCTTGACGGCGGGCCAGGTTTCCTGTTCTCTGGAAAGGGGAGGGGCGCGCCGGGCGACCAGTTGTTGGAGAGCAACATGTCCGAGGAGTTAAAGGCTGCCCTGGAAGCGGTGTTCGAGCGGATCGCACCGTTGGCGGCCGACGATGCCCAGTTCCGCGGTAATTTGCGAAGGCTGGCCCAAGCCCTGCTGGCCCTTACGGAGACCCCCGCCGAACAACAGGTCCCGATCCGTGCGGAACCGGCAGAGCCGGTCGTGGCGGCGATCCACATGGAATCCCTGGGGGCGGCGCTCACGCTCGGAGAACGAATGTCGCCGGGCGAGGCGGGCTCCTCGGAACGGCTGCCAGGCAACGACGCCATCGAGCTGCCGGCCGGCTGGCATCGGCGGCAAGCGATCACCGACGCCGACCTGCCGCTGATCGCGGACCGCTGCCGGCTGAAGGCCGAAGGGGCCCGCTGGGCCGCCACCCGCCAGCGGAGGCTGCGGGAAGGGGCCGATTACGATACCGAGATCGAGCCCAAGGACCGCGAGATCATCGAGCACGCCAAGAGCCTGCCCGACTGCTTCCTTTGGATGAATCACCCCAGCGGACCCTCGCCCACCGACCTCTCGCTGTTGGACGACGTTGCCGGCTGCTTCGACGCGGTCGCCGCCGCCATTGCGCTGGTGCGGGAGGTGTTGGACGACCTCGAAGGTAACCGCGACGCCTTCGAGCAGGCGCTGGATCTGTTGGCCGAGGCCCAGTCGTCGCTGCGGGGGGCGATCGACGTGATCGATGGCCCCCGCGACAACGAGCAGCAAAAGGTCTATGGCTGGCTGCGGGCGACCGCCGGCCAGCGGCAGATCTTCATCCAGCGTTACATGCGGATCGACGACGTGGCCGATCCCACCGGCTGGTCGGACCTCGCCGCCCGGATCCTGGTCCTCGACGCGCGGCTCCAGGAGTCGCGGCAGCGGGAGAAGCGGCAGCAGGCCCGCGTGCAGCGGGTCCGCTACCACATCAAGCGGATCATGACCGAAGGCGGCTCGCGGCACGATTGGGAGGTCGCCGTGCAGTCGATCGAAGAGATGATCGAGGCGGGTATGCCGCCCAGCAACCGCGAGATCCGCGAGCTGTTGCTGCCGGTCGTCGAGAATCTGCCCGAGCTGGACCCCATGCCGCCGGGCTTCCAACTGGCGGTCCGCGAGCTGGACCGTTTTCTGGCCAACCGCACGCCGGTCGCGGAGGTGGAAGCGGCCTGTGAGCCCACGGCGGAAGTCAAGGAAGCGGCCCGCAGGCTGGCCGGGAAGACGGTGGTGCTCATCGGCGGCGATCGCCGGCCGCACGCCCAGCAGGCGTTGAAAGCGGCCTTCGGCATCAAGGACCTGGTCTGGATCGCCACCCGGGAACATGAGCCGCTGGAGGGCTTCGAGCCCTACATTGCCCGGGACGAGGTGGCGATCGTGCTGCTGGCGATCCGCTGGTCGAGCCACTCCTTCGGCGAGGTCAAGGACTTCTGCGACCGCTACGGCAAGCTGCTCGTGCGGCTGCCCGCCGGCTACAACCCCAACCAGGTGGCCGTGCAAATCCTCCAACAAATCGGCAACCGCCTTAACGGGTCCGCCGCCCAGGCCGCGGAGTCTGCCGCCGGTTCCAAGTCCCCCTCTCCCTCCGGGAGAGGAGGGTGAGGAGCGAAATTTAGGGCGGGCTCTAGCCCGCCTGCGAACGCTGAAACGACTTAACTTCCGGCAGACGGGGAGAAGCATGGTGTCGGTCGTGGAGCAAAATGGGTTGCTTGACCGGGTTGACCTCCTCCGCTTGGACATCGGCCGGCGGTTACAGCCGGCACGCCGCGCTGCTATGGGTCAATTCTTTACGCCCGCCTCTATTGCCTCTTTCATGGCCGAATTGTCGGAACGGAGCGGAGGGGAAGTCCGCTTCCTTGACCCTGGCGCTGGGCTTGGGAGTCTGTCAGCGGCCTGGGTTGCCCACGCCTGCGAAATAGAGCGTGGGCCGGCATTGATTCACTTGACGGCCTACGAAGCCGACTCCCACCTCGCTGAGTACCTTCGGCATACGATCAAAGAGTGTGAAGCCGTTTGCCGCGCGAAAGAAATTGCGTTCCAAGCCGACGTGATCGAAGGCGACTTCATCGAGGCGGCCGTGGAAATGCTCGCCGAACGTCCGTTGTTGGGAGCCTCTCGGCCCAGGTTCGATTGTGCAATCCTGAATCCGCCCTATCGCAAGCTGAATAGCCACTCAGAGGCGCGCTGCGCGCTGCGATCCGTGGGGATTGAAACGAGCAACCTTTACACGGCCTTCCTTTGGCTTGTCTTTCGCTTGCTCGACGAAAACGGGGAAATGGTGGCGATTACGCCGCGAAGTTTCTGCAATGGCCCCTATTTCCGACCGTTCCGCGAAGCTTTTCTGCACGATATGGCGTTCAAGAGGATTCACGTTTTCGAGTCGCGCAACAGGGCTTTCAAGGATTCCGATGTTCTCCAAGAGAATGTGATATTTCGGGCGGTCAAGGGCCATCCAGCGGGCAAAGCGGTGGTCTCTTCATCGGCCACCCCGGAAGACCCCGACATCTACGCGCGCGAAGTCTCGTCCACTGAATTGGCCAACCCGAATGATCCTGAGTTACTGATTCATGTTGTGCCTGATGGGATGGGGATACGCTTTGCCGAACGCGTCAAAGGCTTTTCCGCAACCCTTGACGATCTAGGAATCCGCGTGTCTACCGGGCGGGTTGTCGATTTCCGCGCAAAGGACGCGTTGGCAAACGAGGCCAACGGGGAGACGGTCCCGCTGGTCTATCCCGCTCACTTTGATAATGGATACATTTCATGGCCTAGGCTGGGCAAGAAGCCGAATTATCTGCGAGTCTCGCCCAAGACGGAGAGTCTGCTCGTTCCCGCCGGGGTCTATGTGCTCGTCAAGCGGTTCTCGGCAAAGGAAGAGAGACGGCGCGTCACGGCAGCCGTTTGTGAACCTTCTCGATTACCGGCCGACGAATACGGCTTTGAGAACCACTTGAACTACTTCCATCGAAGAGGCAACGGCCTGCCCACTGCGCTGGCCAAAGGCCTTGCGGCCTACCTAAACTCGACGCTGGTTGACGCCTACTTCCGCCAATTCAGCGGGCATACACAAGTGAACGCAACTGACTTGCGAAGTCTGAAGTATCCCGACTTGGCAGCGCTAGAACGCCTCGGTGGCAGAATCGGCGATACCTTCCCGAATCAAGACGAGCTAGACGCACTTATCAGTGAGGAATTGAATATGGCGGGTGATGATCCGGTGAAAGTAAAGCAACGCATCGAGGAGACACAAGGTATACTGGCAGCCCTCGGGTTGCCGAAAGCGCAGCAAAATGAGCGTTCCGCTCTTACGTTGCTGGCATTACTTGACTTGCTGCCTGATGCACGGTGGTTGAAAGCGTCGGCCCCGCTGCGCGGTATTACGCCCATCATGGATTGGGTTGCCGAGCATTACGGCAAGCGCTATGCGCCGAACACCCGCGAGACAGTCAGAAAGCAGACCGTCCACCAACTCATGGAAGCCGGGATCATCATAGCGAACCCCGACGACCCGACCCGGCCAATCAACAGCCCGAAGACTAAATACCGGGTTGAAAAAGGCGCACTGGAGTTGCTGCGCACCCACGGAACGAGGCAGTGGGAAAAGAACCTTCGGACATGGTTAACGTCGGTCGAAACGCTGAAGGTGCGTTATGCGAGAGAACGCAAGATGACGCGAATCCCCCTGACGCTGGCCACGGGCGAGAAGATCGACTTATCCCCCGGCGGCCAGAACGTGCTGATCAAGGAAATCGTCGAACAATTCTGTCCGCGATTCACCCCTGGCGGAAAGCCGATCTACATTGGCGACGCCGATACGAAATGGGCATATTTCGATGAAAGTGCGCTTGCCGGGCTCGGCGTTAGAGTTGATGCGCATGGCAAGATGCCAGACGTGGTGGTATATCACGCCGAGAAGCAATGGCTCGTGTTGATCGAGGCCGTAACAAGTCATGGGCCCGTGGACGGTAAGCGACGGGACGAACTGAAACGGCTGTTTACCGACTGTGAGGCTGGGCTTGTGTTCGTCACCGCCTTCCTGGATCGGGTGCGCCATGGTCAAATACCTGGGTGACATTTCATGGGAAACGGAAGTGTGGGTAGCCGATGCCCCATCCCACATGATCCATTTCAACGGCGAGCGGTTCCTCGGGCCTTATGAGGAGTAACCTGTCGGATGAAAACCGCCAAGAAAATCCAGAAGCTCCCCGAACGTCGCCAGCAGAAGCCCGAGGACTGCTGGGACCTTGCCAGCTTGTTCGCCGATGATGCGGCGTGGGAAGAGGCGTTCGTGAAGTGGGAGGGCCGGATCGCCGGATATGAGCAGTTCCAGGGCAAGCTGGGCGACGACCTCGCGACCCTGGCCGCCTGCCTGGCCATGGATCTGGACTTCGACCGCCTGGGCGAGCGGCTGGGGAGCTACGCCTCGCTAAAGACCGCCGAGGACACCGCCCAGAGCGTCTACCAGCGGATGTACGGCCGCTACCTGGGCGCCGCCAGCCGGGCGGCCCAGGCCGCCAGCTACATCCGCCCGGAGATCCTCGCCATCCCCACCGCGCGGATCAAGCAGTTCCTGGCCGACCCGCGGCTGGCGCCCTACCGGCTCTTGCTCCAGCGGATTCTCCGCTACAAGCCGCACACGCTGGGCCGCAAAGAAGAGCGGCTGCTGGCCATGCAGACGGAAATGGCCGAGGCGGCCGGCAAGATCTTCCGCCAGCTCAACGACGCCGACCTGAGGTTCGGCCCGGTGAAGAACGAAAGGGGCCAATGGGTGGAGCTCAGCCACGGCAGCTTCTCCACGCTGCTCCACTCGCCCAACCGCAACGTGCGGAAGACCGCGTTTTGCAAGCTCTACCGCCAGTACGCCGCGCATCAGCAGACGTTGGCGGCGACCCTCAGCGGCTCGATCCAACGCGACGTCTACTACGCCCGGGCCCGCCGTTACCCCAGTTCCCTCGAGGCGGCGCTGTTCGCCGACCGCGTGCCGATCGCGGTCTACACCAACCTCATCGAGTCGGTCCACCGCCACCTGCCGGCCCTTTTCCGCTATTACCAGCTTCGGCAACGGAAGATGAAGCTCCGCCAGCTCCACCAGTACGACACTTACGTGCCGATCCTGGCCGAGCTCGAGACCCGGCAGACTTGGAACCAGGCCGTGGAGTTGGTGATCGCGGCCCTGTCGCCCTTGGGGCGGCAGTACTGCCACGCGCTCCAACAGGGGCTGCGGGAACGCTGGTGCGATCGCTACGAGAACCGCGGCAAGCAGAGCGGCGCCTTTTCCAGCGGCTCCTTCGACGGCGATCCCTACATTCTCATGAACTACCAGCCCGAGGTGCTGGACCACGTCTTCACCCTGGCCCACGAGGCGGGCCACTCGATGCACAGCTATTTCTCCGCCAAGCACCAGCCCTTCCAATACTACAACTACGTGATCTTCGTGGCCGAGGTGGCCAGCACCTTCAACGAGCAGCTCCTCAGCCGCCACCTGATGCAAGGCGCCCGCGACGACCGCCGCCGGGCCTACCTCGTCAACCGGCAGATCGACGCCATGCGGGCCACGATCTACCGGCAGACGATGTTCGCCGAGTTCGAGAAGATCACCCACGAGCTGGCCGAACAAAACGAGCCGCTGACCGTCGAGCGATTCCAGGGCGTCTATCGCCAGCTTCTGGAGAGGTACTTCGGGCCCGATTTCACCCTCGACGACGAGCTCTCGCTGGAGTGCTTCCGCATCCCGCACTTCTACCGGGCATTCTACGTTTACAAGTATGCCACGGGGATGTCGGCGGCCATCGCCCTGGCCAACCGCGTTACCCAGGGCGGCCGCGCGGAGCTGGCGGCCTACCTCGACTTCCTCAAGGGCGGCTGCTCCCAGGACCCGCTGGACCTGCTCCGCGGCGCCGGCGTCGACATGCAACAACCCCAACCGGTGGACACGGCCTTGGACTATTTCGCCCAGTTGGTCGACGAGCTGGAAAACCTGCTCTGAAACAACCGTTTCTGGTTGCGACCGTAGCCGTAGGTCCCGCCTGCCGGGCGGGACTTCTCGACTTTGGGATCATGGAAGTCCCGTCCGGCAGAGGGGACCCACTAACCCTTTTCCCGGCGAGCCGGCAGGCAACAATTCAAGATCAAGAGCCGCGTTCGGTAAACTCGAGCAAAAAGGAGTACCGTCTATGGTACCTTGCATGACTGGCCCTCAGGTCCTCATCGCGACCCTGATGGTGTTGATTGGAGTCTCCGGCGGGGAAGCCTTCGGCTGGGGCCGGAGCTACTATCCCTGCTATCAGACCTCGGGTTACGCCTACTACTACCCGACCACTACCTACTACTATCCGACGCCGGCCACCGCAGGCGTGACTGTGGCCGCCCCGTCGACCGGTCAGCCTTACGTGGCGATGAAACCCGTGATCCCAACGCCCCCGAGCCCGGCGATTGCTCCGGCGCCGGTTCCGCAGTACTATGCGCCTGCGGTTAACGGGGGCGGCTACGGCGGCTATGGCGGCGGCAATGCGCCGAGGACCTCTTGGGACTTCGGTAGATTTCCACCCTACTAATTAGAACGTGAAGATCATGTCCGTGGCCAGCAGGAGTTGCTGGCTCCGCGTGCCGTCGCCGAAGGGCAACTGGCCGGCAAGATTGGTCGAACCGCTGTACCAATCGCAGCGGATCTCCGGGCGGATGACGAAATTGAGGTTCGGCCGGTAGTTCAGCCCGAACGTCAGCTCGGTGAAGGTGCCTTCGAACCCCGGCGCCCCCATCCAGCCGTAGTTCAAGTTGCCCACGCCGGCCACGCGCGACCCCTCTTCATCGCGGAACCACTCGATGCGGGACCCCGCGGAGAGCTTGGGGTTGATGGTGTAGATGATATATTGGGCCAGCCCATACCAACGGGCGAAGCCGCCGGTCCGCGGGTTGCCCTCGCTGTCGAAACCCATGTTGTTCTGCGCGACGTAGAGCAGTTTCTTGGTGAGTTGTTGTTTGAAGACCAGCGCGGCGTCGTAGATCTGGTTGGTTCCCGTGGGGGGGGCCATGCCGAAGACGCCTTCGCGGCCGAAGGTCAACTGGTAGGAGAGGCTGGTCGTCTTCTCGTCGTTCTGCCAATTCACGCCGCCGAGGAAGTCCAACGCGTTGTCGGGATCCTCGAAGTTCCCCCAGCCGTCGTTCAAGCCGGCGTTGACGCTGCAATTGTCCGACAGTTTGTATTCGGCGCGGCCTCCGGTGACCAGGATCGGCTCGGAATAGCCCATGGCGTAGGAGTGGGAATAGAAGAAGTTGGCCGGGGCCGGCACCAGCTCGTAGCCGAGCGCCGCCGCGTAGTGGCCCAGCCGAATGGTCAGATCGTTGATGCCGACCTCCACGTACATCTGCGGCAGGATCAGTCCGTAGAACTGGTGTTGGTAGTCGATCCGCTGCTCCAGGCCCGGGGAGTCGCCGTAGCGCCAGTCTGTTCCGTAGACCACGTCCACCCGCCCGCCGATGTCGAAGCCGTCCCCGTCGGTCTTCACCGGCCGCACGAAAGTCCACCAGAACTGGTTCATTTCGAAGTCGTTGCTGCGATCGTTGGTCACCACCGGGCCGTTCCAACGGTCGCGGGGACTGAGCGTATCGAGGGTTACGCCCCCTTCCAGCCACCCGCTGACGTTGATGCCCAGCTTCTGCATCAAACAGGGCTGCGGCAGTTTCCAAGGTTTCGGGTCCGCGGCCGGTCCGGGGGCCGCGCCGGGGTCCGCCGCCGCCTGCGGCGCGCCTGCCGAGACGGCCGTGTCCGCCGCCGCGGCCTCGGCGCCGGCCGGAGACGGCGCTGTCGCCGCCGCATCCTGCGGTCCCTGCGCAGAAACTCCGTTGCCGGGCGGGACGGGAGCAAGTTCCATCTCGGCAGCTTGGAGGGAGGCCGACAACAGAATCGCGATGCTGGACCAGATCGCCCAACGAATCACCCGCATGGTTGGTTCCCCCAACATGTCGTGCAGTAGCCGGTCCATTCGGGGAAAGCCTCTACCACTCCGGCTTTTCTCCTCGGAGGAATATCGGCCCCAAACGCCTGGATAGTTGTCGGCGGAAAAGCGGAACCGCCGGCATGTCCAGGGATTTGCGGGCAGAGGGTCCAAGCTTGACGGTTGGCAAGAGTCTGCTACGGCCCGGCGGCTGGAGCATTTCGCCCAAGAGGCGTCGTTCGGCGTGCTTTCCGTCGAGCAGCACGGCGACCTGGTGGGGGCTGCTGCCCATGGCGGGCCGCAAAGCCCGGCAGGTCTTGCCGATGGTGCCGGAAAGACGGGCGAGTCGGCGTTCAGGAGGACGAACCCAGCGGACGGGATGGACGGGGTGGCGCCAAATCGCGATCCGGCTCGCCCGATTCATAGCGGCGCAATTGGGATTCGATCTGTTGCGCCTCTTCATTCCGCCCCGCCGCTCGCGCCTGGGCGATGGCCTGGCGGGTCAGGGCCACCGCCTCGAGCACACGTCCTTGGCGGTAGATTACGTTGGCCAGCCGAATGCGGACAACGTTCAGACCTGGAGAAATGGCCAGGGCTTTCTCGTATTCCTCCGCGGCCTCGTCCCATCGCCGCTGAATGGCGAAGATGTTGGCCAGGTTCGCGTAGGACTCGGGAATGTCCGGTTGGAGCTCGATCGCCTGGCGACAGTGGCGAATAGCCTCGCCAAACTGTCCTTGCATGGCCAAGGCGACGCCAAGATTGGAATGGGCATCCGCCATGCTGGGCATTGTCTCCAGGGCCTGCCGATAGTGCTGGATGGCCTCCTTCAGTCTTCCTTGCCGCACCAGGACGCTGCCCAATCCCATGTGGCCCAAGGCCAGCTTGGGGTCAATCTCCAGCGCTTGGTGATACCACCGCAGCGCCTCCTCGTACTTGCCCTGGTCGGCCATGACCAGGCCCAGGCCGGCGAGCGCCTCGGGGTGTTTGCGATTGATTTCCAGGACTTTCCCGTAGCTGGCGATCGCAGCTTGCACTTTGCCTTGCCGTGCCTGCACGTCTGCCAGGTCCGTGCGCACCCAGAACGTCCTTGGGATCGAGTTCCAGCGCGCTGAGATACTCCCGCTCGGCTTCGGCCAACCTGCCCTTGCAATCCAACGCGCTGGCGTAACAGAGGTGAGCGGTCCGATTGCCGCGAGTGCAGGCCAGCGCGTGCGTCCAGAGGGTGATGCTGTCTTGCCAATAGTGCGTCTGCTGCCAGGCGCAGACTGCCAAGACGGCGACCACGCCTGCGGCGGGGATCCACAATGCCTGGAAGAATCGCCGTTCACGCGTGGCTTCCACGGCGCCCCAAACCAGCATCAGGCAAACGCCGATTTGCGGCAGATACGTGTAACGATCCGCCATGGCCTGGGCGCCGACTTGAACGATTCCTATCGCCGGCACCAGCATTCCCAAGTACCAGAGCCAGCCGACAAGGAGGAACGGGTATTGTTTTCCCTTCATGACAACGCCCACAGTGATCGCCAGCAGAACCGACGCGGCGGCGACGATTTGCCAAAGCGGCAGATCGGCGCACAGATGCGGATAAAAGACGGCCAGGTCGCAAGGCCAGAACAGATGACCGAGATAACCGGCGTAGGCTACCACGGCGTTGCCGACTCGCCAGACGAGAGGCAAATTGGTCGTGGTCTCCATGCTCGTCGTCTGCGCGTAGGAGGTGACCACGGAGGAAAGGCCGGCCAGCAGGAACAAGGGCAGCTTTTCCAGCACCACTCGTCGAGGGATTCTCCCCGCGACCGGGTCCCAACGCTTCAAGGGCCAATAATCCAACAGCAAGAGCACCGCCGGCAAGGTGACAATCATCGGCTTGGCCATCAGGCCCAAGGCGAACGTAATGACCACCGCCGCGTACCTCCGCCAGCAGTCGGGCCGCTGGGCATAGCGGGCGTAGGCCCAGAGCGATAACACAAAGAACAGCCCGCTCAAGACGTCCTTGCGCTCGGCTACCCAAGCCACCGATTCCGCCCGCAAGGGATGCACGGCAAACAGCGCGGCGACCAACGCGCTGGGCCAGAACTGCCCGGTCATCTTCCGCAGCACGAGGAAAAGCATGACCACGGTCACGGCATGCAGGAGGACATTGGTCAGGTGATGACCGCCGGCCCATTGCCCGTAAAGCTGGCAATCGAGCATGTGCGACAACCAGGTCAAGGGATGCCAGTTTGCGGCGTGGGTCCTGGTAAACGCCCAGAGGATGTTCTTCCCGGTGACGCCCGTGACAACATGGACGTTCTGGTAGACATACGCGTCGTCATCATAATTGACGAAGGGAAAACCGACCGTCTGACCGAAGACCGCCAAGGTAATTGCCGACAAACCCACACACACCAGCCTCGTCCGGTCGAACAGAACGATGCGTCGACGTGCCTGCTGCAACTGCGGTCGGTCTTGCGACCGTGGGCGGGACTTCACTGGCATGGGGCTCGTTGGACCTGCTTCGACGGCGACTGGGAAACGACGCGATGGATCGGGGTATTTACATTGATTGGAGCAGGCGATTTCACGCGTGTCAAAGCCTGGAATGCTCGGCAGGAGTTAGCGTTTCGATAGTATTCTGTTTGGCCAACATTCCTTGGCCGATCTTTAGCCGCCCAGGACCGGCGCGGAAACAATTGTCGCCTTTCGCTCCGCGAAACAGCGCAGCTTTCGCGGAGCGAAAGGCGACAGTACGACAGTTATTGATTTGCCGGTCCCAGCGCCACGCCTGCGGCGACTGGTTTCGAAAGCGGAAACGGAAACGGAAATGAAACTCTAACGGGCTTTTCGTCCCGAGTTCATCATCTGCTGACATCCGGGGAGATAATCACGAGCAACCCAGACGGGGCTTGTGGCCGACGCGACAGGTCGGTCCTTCCAAACTGCGGTTGATCCAACGAAAGACAACGGAGGTTACGGCGGGCGGGACGGTTCTCTCTACGAGGCTCCTGCCCGAACGGTTCGTGCGATTAGGAGGGATTACATCGCCAAGACCAACCGTCTTTCACCGGGCGCTGGTAGCCCGGGCCGGTGGTCGTGCGAGAACCAATCCGCAAACGGGGCGGCGGGGGATCTCACCGCGCGGGGACACTGCGGTGTCCGGCGCGTACGTTCGAGGCCCCCGTCCGCGGACTGCCAGCGATGGCGGCCCGCCGGGCGCGGAAGTCCCTGGACGAAAGGAGGTGCGAGTTCGGGAGGTAAGGGGGCAAGACGTGCGCGAGTTGGTAACGAAACGGGTTTTTCCACGCTTTTCAGGAGTCTTCTAATGAGAACGACGATCAAGCGTCGCGGCTTTACGCTGGTCGAGTTGCTGGTGGTGATTGCCATCATCGGCATCCTCGCCTCTCTTCTCTTGCCGGCGTTGGCCCGGGCCCGCGAGGCGGCCCGCAACGCCCAGTGCAAGAGCAATCTTCGCCAGTTTTTCGTCTCCATGTCGACCTTCTCCGACCACGACCCCAACGGGCGCCTCTGCACCGGGGCCTACGATCCTCACCGCGACGGCTGCCCCGACACCTGGGGTTGGGTCGCCGACATGGTCAACACGGGCAACGGCAAGCCCAGCCTGATGCTCTGCCCCAGCAACCCGTTGAAAGGCCAGGAGAAGCTCAACGACCTGGTCGGGCAGACCACTTCCAACGGTGGAAGCTGGGTTCAGGACGCCACTCGCATTACCGCCGGCGCGTGCCAGTACCTGTACGGCACGGACGGCCTTACGAGCGACGGCCAGATGACCAGCTTCTACAACACGCCCGCGATCGGCGACTGGGTGCAGCGGCACTTCGTCGATAAGGGCTACAACACCAACTACGATGCGAGTTGGTTCCTCGTCCGCAGCGGCGTTCGCCTCGCCACCACCACCGTTGCCAAGACTTCGACCACCGCGTTGCCGATGGCGCCCTATCAGTTGACTCCGCCCGTGTACGGCTCTTCGGTCGAGCCGAGCGTCAGCGATGGCCAGAAGGGTCTGGCCTGGACGCTTGGCCCGCTGACCCAAACGTATCTAACGTCGTCGTGGGTCAATTCGTCGATCATTCCCTTGCTGGCCGACGCTTCGCTTTCGGACCCCAACGATGCGATCCTCCCGGTCGACGTTGCCAAGTCCCCCGCCATCGGCACCTACACGGACCCGATGCTCACCGCGGAAAGCGCCCCCATCACCACGGCGGCCCAGAACGACACCACTTCGGTGGTCACGGCCCAGGCCGGCCAGAATACGGCCGAGTCCTTCCAGGACGGTCCGGCGTGCCAGCCCAGTTGCGCGGCCGGCAGTGGTACTAAGCTTACGTTGCTGGCGACGTCCAATTGCACCGACTTGACCTCCGAGGCCAAGTGCGAGCAGTTGGGCAACTGCGGGCTGCCCTTTGGCAGCAGCGGCAGCGGAGGACAATACTTCCTCCAGGACACCCGCGACTTCGGCTGCGTACACGGCTCGGGCAAGAACCTCTCTTGCAACATGCTCATGGCCGACGGCTCGGTGGTCGAGTTCCAAGACACCAACGGCGACCACTACCTGAACCCAGGCTTCTACGGCAACACGACAACTCCGGCTATCACCGGCTACAGCGACCAGACGATCGACCTGCCGGCGGCCCAGTGCTTCAGCGGCGTGTTCCTCAACGGCAGCGTCAATGCCAAGCCGCTGTCGTTCAAGAACTAGTTTCCGCGCACGCGGCGATTTTGTTCTTTACGGCTAGTCGAGCGATGGAATTGCTCGATGGTTGAACTATGCGGGCAGGCGAGCGCGGATTCCGCTCGCCTGCCCTGCTTTCGTTATTATGATCCGTGCGCTGCAATCGTAACCCGAAGCGTCAGCGAGGGCGCCGGTCCTGACCCCCGTCACATACAGGGTGGCCCACGTCAGAAAGTAGCCGACCGGCTCGTCCATAACGATCTCCCTCGCTGACGCTTCGGGTTACGATTGCTGGCCCGCCGACGTATGGGGGGTCAATTCGGTTCGCTTTGCACCTTTTTTGCAGGCTTATCATCATTCCCTGACATGGCCGTGCATAATCGACTGTCAGGTGCTCCACGGCATTTGAAATTAAGGAGATCTTTCCATGCGACGAACGATGGGACGAGGCGGTTTTACCTTGGTGGAGTTGCTGGTGGTGATCGCCATTATCGGCATTCTTGCCTCTCTGCTCTTGCCGGCGTTGGCCCGGGCCCGCGAGGCGGCCCGCAACGCCCAGTGCAAGAGCAATCTCCGCCAGTTTTTCGTCTCGATGTCGATCTTTGCCGACCACGACCCGGCGGAACGGCTCTGCACCGGGGCCTTTGACCCCCATCGCGACGGCTGCCCGGACACCTGGGGCTGGGTGGCCGACATGGTCAACTCGGGCAACGGCAAGCCTAGCCTGATGCTCTGCCCCTCAAACCCGCTGAAGGCCAACGAAAAGCTGAACGACCTGGTCGGGCAGCCTACTTCCAATAGCACGAGTTGGACCCCCAACACGAACCAAGTGGCCCAGGGCATGTGCCAGTACCTGTTCGACTCCACGACCGGCAACACGTCGCTGAGCGGCGGGCTTACCACGACGAACGTCGGCGACTTCGTCCAACGGGCGTTCGTCGACAAGGGTTACAACACCAACTACAACGCGAGTTGGTTCCTCGTCCGCAGCATGATCAAAAACGGCGACTTCGACAATGATCCCTGGTATCCGCCGACTTCGTTTACTCCTCCGAATGGTGATGGCACCCAGCCCACGGACGCCGACGGCTTCACGCGCATCGATTACACCTACGGCCCGCTGACCCGCAGGTTCCTGGAAAGCTCGTGGGTCCACACCTCGGTGATTCCGATGATGGCCGACGCCAGTCTGGGCGATCCGACGAACGCGATCCTGACGATGGACATTTCCAAGAGCCCGAGCACGGGCACGTACAACTGGCCGGGGGTTACGCCCAGCCAGGCCGCCGATCTCAATGATACTACGTCGGTGACCACGGCGCTGGCCGGTCAGAACACGGCCGAATCGTTCGAGGATGGTCCGGCAACCATGGTGCCCGCCGCCGGCACGAACACGAAGATCCAGTTAATGGCCGGAGGGATCGACTTGACGAGCGAAGCCAAGTGCGAAATGGCGGGTACCTGCCCGGCTCCCTTCGCCTTAACCAACACCAGCGCCGACGGCCCGGACGGCGCTGGCCCCGATATCTATCTCCAGGATACTCGCAGCTATGGCTGCGTCCACGGGGCGGGCAAGAACCTGAACTGCAACATGCTCATGGCCGACGGCTCCGTCAAGGAATTCAACGACACCAACGGCGACCACTTCCTCAACCCGGGCTTCCAGGTGTTGCCCGGCCCTGGCGTCGGCACGCCCCCGCCGGGGTTTAATCCGGCGGTTAACGGCTTCAAGGACAACACCATCGACCTGCCCCCGGCCGAAGTTTACAGCGGCGTCTATCTGCAGAACGAGTTGGTGAAGATTCATTCGTTCTACAATCTTCCTGGATCCCCTGGATTCTAGTCTTTAGGGTGGGTCGAGCGCAGCTTTTCCGGCGAGCAGAACGAGAACCGCGGATTACGCGGATGCCGCAGATAACATGGGCGTTTTTTTCCAATGCTGGCACGCGGTGGGTTTCGCGGCGCTCGGCTCGCCCCACCTTCCTTCTAACGCCTTTCTTATCGCCGGATCATCATTTCCTCACACGGCCGCGGATAATCGTGTGATGCGCAAATCAAAATCGCGGAACAAAGCGCTCGCCGCCGCCGCGACGGCTTTGAAAGCCGAGCCAGTCCTGCCCAAGCCCGAGGATCGCCCCCAGAAAAACGGCCAGACATCTCCCGCCCCGAGGCCCGCGGTCCCAAGCGAGCCCGGCCCGCGGCGGGGCGGACGGTCGCTGCCGCCGGTCGCCGGACTGCTGGTGATCTCGGGGGCCTGCTCGTTGGTTTACCAGGTGGCATGGCTGCGGGAGTTCCGCCTGGTCTTTGGCGCGACCACGCCCGCCTCGGCGGCCGTGCTGGCGATCTTCATGGGCGGGCTGGGCTTGGGCAACGCGATCCTCGGCCGGCGGGCCGACCGCGCCGCCAACCCCTTGGCGCTCTATGCAAAACTGGAGTGCCTGATCGCCCTGGCCACCGCGCTGAGTCCCTGGTTGATCGACCTGACGCGCGGGCTGTACGTCGGTCTGGGAGGCCAGATGGTGCTGGGCGTCGCCGGGGCTACGGCGGTCCGGCTGCTGCTGTCGGCCGTGGTGCTCGCCTTGCCGACAATGCTCATGGGCGGGACCCTGCCGGCGGCGGCCCGGGCGGTCACCACGGCGAGCGATCGCAACCGGCGCTCGACGGCCGTCCTCTACGGAATGAATACCTTGGGCGCCGTCCTCGGGGCGGCCCTGAGCACTTTTGTCCTCCTCCAGCAGTTGGGCACCCGGCACACGCTTTGGCTGACCTGCCTGGCCAATCTCCTGGTCGCCGCCGGGGCGTGGGCGCTGTCACGCCGGCCGTGCAGGGCAGGCGTGCAGATGGAAGAAGGACGCGGGGACGCGGAGACGGAAGAAGGACGCGGAGACGGGGAGACGCGGAGACGCGGAGAGAGCAGTGTCCACCTGTCCCCGCGTCCCCGCGTCCCTGCGTCCCCGTGTCTCTCCGCCTCCCCATCCCCGCGTCCCCGTGTCCCCGCGTCCCCGCGTCCCGCCGGCGTTCCAGCCGCACTGGTCTACCTGGCCGCGGGGATCGTGGGCTTTGCCTTCTTCCTCATGGAGATGGTCTGGTATCGCATGTTGGGGCCGATCCTGGGCGGCACGACTTTCACCTTCGGGCTGATCCTGACGGTGGCCCTGCTGGGCATCGGCCTGGGCGGCGCGGCGTATAGTCTCCTCTTCCGCCGCCTGCGGCCGACGGTTTGCGGGTTTGCGGTGAGCTGCGGCCTGGAAGCGGCCGCCATCGCCGTGGCTTTCGCTCTGGGCGACGAGCTGGCGCTGCTGGCCGGCCGATTCCACGAGGCGAATACGAGCGGCTTTTTGGGCGAGGTGTTCAACTGGTCGCTGATCGCCATGATCGTGGTCTTTCCGGCCGCGCTGGTGAGCGGCTTGCAGTTTCCGATGTTGATCGGGCTTCTGGGCCAAGGCGAGAAAGACCTCGGCAAACAGGTCGGCACGGCCTTCGCCTGGAACACCGTGGGCGCGATCCTCGGCTCCCTGGCCGGCGGATTCGGCATCTTGCCGCTGCTGTCGGCGCCGGGGACCTGGTGCGCCGTGGTGGTCCTGCTCTCGCTGTTGGCCTTGTCGGCCCTGCTGGCCGCCTGGTGGAAAGAGGGGAAATCGTTCGGCCTGGCGGCCGGCGTGGGCGCGGTCGCCGTCGCGCTGGCCATGCTCAACGCGGCCGGCCCGACCGCCGTCTGGAGGCACAGCGGCATCGGCGCCGGCCGCTTCCATCTGCCGCGGGGATCGGGCAACGAGCTGCGCGACTGGATGCAGTCGCAGCGGCGGGCCGTGGTTTGGCAGGCGGAAGGCGTCGAGGCCAGCGTGAGCATCGTTTGCCGCGACGGGCTTTCCTTCTTCATCAACGGCAAGTGCGATGGCCACGCCATCGGCGATGCGGGCACCCAGATCACTTCCGGGATCCTCGGCGCTGGTCCATCCCCAGGCCCGCACGGCGTTCATCGTCGGCTTGGGCACGGGCGAGACGGCCGGCTGGTTGGCGGAGGTTCCCTGGATGGAACGGGTCGACGTCGCCGAGATCGAGCCGGCCATCGACGAAATGGCGCGGGCCTGCTCGGCGGTGAACTTCAACGTGCTGCGGCACCCCAAGGTTCACCTGGTTTACAACGACGCCCGCGAGGTGTTACTCACTTGCCCGCAACGTTACGACCTGATCTTCTCCGAGCCGTCGAACCCCTATCGCAGCGGCATCGCCAGCCTTTACACGCAGCAGTTCTACCAGGTTGTCGAGAAGCGGCTCAATCCGCAGGGTATTTTCATCCAGTGGCTCCAGGGGTACGAGATCGACCTGGAGACGGTCTGCACGGTGCTGGCCACGCTGCACTCGGTCTTCCCGCAAGTAGAAGTCTGGTTCGCCAAGGAAGGCGACATGCTGCTGGTCTGCTCGGCCGAGCCGCTGCGGTACGATGCGGCGCGAATGCGGCAACGGATCCGCCAGGAGCCTTTCCGCTCGGCTTTTGCGGATACCTGGCGGGCGACGACGCTGGAGGCGGTCTTGGCGCACTACGTGGCCGGGCCGGGCCTGGCGGCGGCCGTCGCCGGGCAAGAGCGCGAGCTTTGCACGGACGATCGCAACCTGATCGAGTACGGTTTCGCGCGAACTTTGGGGAAGAAGACCGGCTTTTCCCTCAATGACCTGCGCGAGCCGGCCGTGCGCTGCCATGCGGACCGGCCCACGGTCCAAGGCGAAGTTTCTTGGCTCCAGGTCGCCGACCAGCGGCAAGTGATGGAAGCGGCGTTGGCGGGGAATATCAGTCTCCCACGGAATCCCACGGCGGCCGAGAAGACGCGGGCCAAGGTCTTCCAGCGCTACTGGAGGCAAGACACCGGCGGCGCGGTCGCCGCCTGGGAAGCGGCCCCCTATGATCCGCTCTCGCCCAGCGAGCTGGCCGTGCTCTGCCTTTGCTACGCGGATCAGGGCAACGACCGGGTCAAGCCGCTCCTGGAGCGCTTGCGGGCCTTTTCTCCGCTGGAGGCCGACGTGGCAGAAGCCAGTCTGCGGTCGCACCAGGGACGCTCCGCCGAAGCGACGGCCGCGATTTGCCGGGCTTACCAGCAGCTCCGCCAAAGCCCTTGGGTCCTCCCCGACGTCCTCGGCGTGGCCTTCGGGACGGCCGGCGAAATCGCCCGGCGCGACCCGTCCCAAGCGTTGCCGCTCTACCTGGCCCTGCGCGAGCCGCTGGCCGTCGGCGCCGGCCAGGAAGACCGGCTCGCCGCGGCGAGGAACGTCGCATCGTTCGTGAACCTTGGGGCTTTTGCCGAGAGCCAGATCGCCTACGAGCCCTACGTCCCCTGGCAGGCCGACTTCTTGCGGCTGCGGGCGAAGACCTACGCGAAGGTCCGATATCCGCTGGCCGGCAAAGCTGAGGCCGACCTGCGGGAATACCTCACTGCCGCGGGCCGCAACTCCCAGCCCGCCGTTGGGCAGGAGTCGCCGTAACGCTTTTCTAATCCTCGGCTAGAGCATTTCTAATCGCCCGCCGGTACGCTGAGGTCAAGTTCGTAGTACCGGCTTTAGCCGGAAAGCGGCGGCAAGACCGCCTAAAGGCAGCGGCGCATTTCCGGCCGCGCGCGGCATAAGGAACGGTAGATCTCGGAGCGGTGTATGAAACGTTGGGGAATTTGGATCACGGCGGGTGTCGCGGCGGTCGCGGGTGTAGTCCTTATTTGGATCGCCGTGGGAGGCGGTTCGGCCACAGGGCGAATGCAAACGGCAACGGGGCTTCCCGCGGCCAAGCAAAGCGCGAAGCCCAGTGGCGAAAGCGCCAAGGGCGGTCAGGAACCGGTTGCCAAGATTGCCATCGATTCGCTGGAGTACGACTTCGGCTCGATGGATCCCACCGAGGAATGCTCGCACTCCTTCGTCATCCGGAACGTGGGCGAGGCGCCCTTGCAACTGGTCAAGGGTGGCACGTCGTGCAAGTGTACGGTGAGCGATATGCCGGACCAGCCGGTCTTGCCCGGCAAGGCGGTTGCGGTCCGCATCTCGTCCAAGATCCACCAGAAGGAAGGCTTCTTCTCCCATTCCGCGAAGCTCATTAGCAACGACCCGACGAAACGCGAGTTCGACCTGACCATCAGCGGCGTGATCCGCACGAGCTTGGGCTGTTCTCCCGAGCGGGTAGTCCTGCCGGACCCCGCGGAGGCCGGGCCGGCGCCCCAGGTCCTGGTCTACTCGCAGTTGTGGGACCGCTTCAAGATCAGCCACGTCGAGTCCTCGATCAAGGACTTGAAATGGCGGATCGCGGACGGCGACCGCGAGGCACTTCGCGGTCTCAAGGCCCTGTCGGGGTACTCGCTATCGTTGGATCTGCCGCCGCTAGCCAAGGGCAGGCTGACGGAGTGGCTCCAGGTCACGGTGCAGCCGCCGGACAAGTCGTCCGCCCCGCGAGTGCTGACGGTGGACCTCTTTGCCAAGGACATCCGGCGGATCACGGTCGAGGGCCCGAACCTGCAGTTCGGCGACACGGTGCGGATCGGTCCGCTGCGGAAAGGCGAGGGCGCCCAGTCGCGGCTGATCCTGAAGGTGGCCGACGAGCATCGCCATTTGCGGATCGAGGAGATCCAGACCACCCCGCCCTACCTTCACGTGAGCGTTGCGCCGCTGAGCATTGATAAGCCGGACGCGGGACTGTACGTGATCCTTGTGGAGGTTCCCAAGGATGCGCCTCCCGGAGGCTACATGGGGCCCGACTATGCCAAGATGCGGATCGTGACCGATCATCCGTTCGTGCCGGAGCTGAAGTTCGACGTGCTCTTCGCGGTCAGTGCCGAGTGAAGCCGTCGCCGGCGTGGAGTTGCTGCATGGCGCTTTGAAGATTCTGCCGGGCAAGGGGAAAATTGGGGCGGATCTCCAGCGCCCGGCGGTAGAGGTCGATCGCTTCGGCAAGCCGCCCCTGCCTGCGGAGGATGTTGGCGAGGTTGTTGTCGGCGTCGGCGTTTTCGGGATCGAGTTCCAAGGCCCGCCGGTAATGGGCGATCGCCTGGGGGACGTTGATCTTGGCCAGCGCGGCCCCAAGGTTGTTGTGGGCGGCCGAATAGTTCGGGTCGATCTCCACGGCGCGTTGGTACTCTACGATCGCTTGCTGGGGGTGGCTCTTGCGAAGCAGATTGCCCAGGTTCAGATGGGCCTCGGCCGAACGGGAATCGAGCTGGACCGTAATGGCGTAACACTTCGCCGCGGTGGCGGCATCCCCCAGCTTGGCCGCGGCCACCCCGAGATTGTTGATCGCCTCCGTGTTCGGATGAATAACCAGGGACTGCTCGAAATGCTGCCGGGCCTCGCGGTATGCCTGTCGATCCATGCAGGCCGCGCCGAGTTGGTTGTGGGCGACCCAGTTGTCCGAGGTGCAATCCAGACTGCGGCGCCAGAGGGTTTCGCTGTCGCGCCAATAGCCCGTCTGCCGGGCGGCCATGATCGCGAGGCCGACGATCGCCGCCATCGCAGCCGCGCCCAGGGGCACGCGGAGCGACGGCCAGCGGCCGGCAAGGTCGAATCCGCCCCACGCCAGGATGAGATACAGTCCGATCTGCGTCAGATACGTGTAGCGATCGGCCATGGCCTGGCTGCCCACTTGCACCACGCCGATCACGGGGACGAGCGTGCCCAAATACCAGAACCAACCCACGGGCAAATAGCAGAATTGCCGGCCTCGCCAGAGAACCAGCGCCGTGATGCCGCCGAGCAGCAGGGCCGAGAGCACCGCGCCGGGGCTCAACAGGCCGTAGGCTCGGACCGGATAGAGGACGGCCAGCCCGGCCGGAAAGACCATTTGCCCCAGGTAGGCGACATAGGCGATCAGGGCGTTGGCCAGGCGGTAGTCCAACGGATGCCTGTCGAGCGACTGGATCGCACCCTGTTGGGCCCAGACGGTCGCCACGCAGGAAAGGGCCGCAAGCACCAACAGCGGTACCTTTTCCAGAACGACGCGGCGGCGCATGAAGCGGCCGCCGGGCTCCTTTGCCTGGGACGACTCCCCGCCGTCGCCCAGGCGTCCCAGCGGCCAGTAATCCAGCAAGAGCAAGACGCACGGCAGGGTGACGAGCATCGGTTTGGCCGCCAGGCCCAGCGCGAAAAGGAGGATCACCAGTGCGTATCGCCACGCAGAGAAGGGCCGCACGGCATACTGGCGATAAGCGCCCAGGGTGAGCATGAATAACAGACCGCTCAAGACGTTCTTGCGCTCGGCGATCCAGGCCACCGATTCGACCCGCAAGGGATGGACGGCGAAGATCGCCGCGACCAGGGCCGATGGCAAGAAGGCGCCGGTCATCTTGCGGAAAACCAGGAACAGCACGACTGACGTTGCCGCGTGCAGCAGCAGATTGGTGAGATGGTGACCCCACGGCTTCAGGCCGTAGATCTGGCAATCGAGCATGTGCGAGATCCAGGTGAGCGGATGCCAATTCGACGCGTGCCGCTGGGTCAGCGCCCAGGTTATGTCCGAAGCGGTCAGGCCGCCGGAGACGTGTGGATTGTCGGAGACGTAATAGGGGTCGTCGAAATTGATGAAATCGAAGGCGACCGTCCGGCCAAAGACGATCGCCGCGGCCGCCACCAGCAGGACGGCGACCAGGACGGTCGCTGCGGCCGATTCGCTCCTGAAGCGTTGAGGCGTCTCGTCGAAGACCATGGGCGATTCTCGGGATCGAAGTCGATGCTCTGCGGCGCTACCGCGCGCGGTAGGGAATGCCAGCCTGATAGAGGTCAATCTTGGCGCGGACCGCTTCGGCCAGGGTGCGGTTGTTCTCGGCGGTAGCCAGGGCCAGCGATCGCCGGGCAACTTCGCTCGCCTTGGCGAACTGCCCCGTTTCGGCATAGGCCGCGGCCAGGACGTTCAACACCCCGGCGTCGCGGCCGCCGGTGATCCGCACGGCGCGTTGGGCCAGTTCCAGCGCCTCGGCCCCGTTGCGAATCGACGCTTCGGGATCGGTCGCGAGGATTCCGGCCGTCAACTTGAGCACGGCGACCGCGTCAGGCTGGCGGCGGAGACTCTTGCGAAGATGATCCAGGGCCTGGGGAACCTTCCCGAGCCGGTGAAAAGCGACGCCCAGGCCCGTCTCGGCATTGGCATAACCCGGATCGATCTTCAAGGCCTCCCGGAAATGATCGACGGCCGCGAGAGCCCGGCCTTGTCGCATGAGGGCCACGCCCAGGTTGTATTCGGCCTTGGCATCGGCGGAGTTGCCGGCGGCAACTGCCTTCCAATGCTGTTCCAGCGCCTGATTGACTTGCCGTTGCGCCAGCAGTGCGGCCTCGAGATTCGTGTGCAGCAACGCATTGGACGGCCGGATCGCCAGGCCCCGCCGAAAATACTCGATCGCCTTGTCGAACCGGCCCTGCTCCATCATGGCGGCGCCGATATTGTTGCAGGCCCAGTATTCCTGGGGATTGATCCGGAGGACTTGCAGGAAGTGATCGACCGCCTCATTCTTCCTGCCGCGGCCGTCGAGAAACATGCCCAAGTCGTAATGTGCAATGGCATTGGGCGCCGTGCAGGCAATGGTGTGGGTCCAAAGGGTCTCGCTGTCTCGCCAATAACCGGTCTGGTGGACCGCGCAGCCGAGAAGTCCCAGCGCCAGCAGGCCCGACCCGATTCCGTACACTCGCTCACCGTGCGGCCAACGGCGAGCAACGTCGTAGATTGTCCAGGCCAGAAGTACGTAGAGTCCGATCTGGGGAAGGTACGTGTAGCGGTCGGCCATGGCCTGCTTGCCGACCTGGAGGATTCCGATCACCGGCAACAGCAGCCCCAGATACCAAAGCCACCCTACGACGAGGTACGTCCGGGAGCGATTCCAGCACACCACGACGCTCATGGCAAGCAACATCCCGCAGGCGCCGGCAAGTTGCCAGGTCTGCCAATGCGATTCAGGATGCGGGTAGAGCACGGCCAGATCGACCGGGCGGAACATTTTCGCCACGTAGGCCGCGTAGGCAATCGCCGCATTGGCCGCCCGATCGCCAAAGGAGATCGCGTGGAGCTGCTCCTCCAGCCCGGCCCATTGGCTTCGAACCGTGACCACGCACGAGACGGCCGAAAGGACCACCAGCGGTATCTTCTCGGCGATCAGGAACCCCAGAGGCCGCAAGCTCGTCCGAGGAGCGTCCATCGCCTGCAAAGCGGCGTTGCCCCCCAGGTCAAAACGCCCCAGCGGCCAAACATCCAGCAGGAGCAAGAGAAAGGGCAATGTGACCAACATCGGTTTCGACATGATGCCCAGCGCAAAGACGGCCAACAGCGCGAGGTAGAGCTGCCAGGAGAAGCGACGCCGGACATACCGCTCATAGACCGTCAGGGTCAGCATGAAGAAGAGGCCGCTGAGCACGTCCTTCCGCTCGGCGATCCACGCCACCGATTCGGCGCAGCGGATGAACGGCGAAGACGGCCGCCACCAGGGCGCTGGGCCAGAACTCGCCGGTCATCCGCAAGAATACCAGGAAAAGAAGAACCGCCGAGACGGCGTGCAACAGCACGTTGGTCAGATGATGTCCCCCGGCCCACGGGCCATACAATTGACAGTCCAGCATGTGGGAAAGCCAGGTGATCGGGTGCCAATTGCTGGCATGGCTGCTTCGGAAGGCCCAGGCGATCCCTTCGGCGGTGAGGCCGGCCCTTACCGGAGGGTTCTCGTAGACGTACTTATCGTCGTCATAGTTGACGAAGTCGTAGCGGACCGTTTGACCGAAGGCGAGGAACACCGCCAGCAGCAGAAACCCGCAGACGCCCAACACGGCGGCGGGGGTCTGCCTCCTCAAGACGCCGGGCTGTCCTGCTTCCGACATGCCTTCACCAAAGACGCACATGAAACCGGCATTTTCAACGCACAGTATACCTGCTCTGGGCAGATCTGCAACTCACGGCTGCGGCGAACCTGGCTGCCGACAGCAGCAGGCCGTCGGGTTGGGGGGATCCCTGGTCCTCACGCCGCTAGTCGAGAATGTTGTGGTGCAGGCGTCCCTCAGCCGTTCGTGATCATGGGCGTCCCTCCGCAGAGGCGGTTTCGAGAAAATGTCGAAAGCATCTGGCCTCACGAAATTCTAATGATCTGCTGCAAGTATAGATTCGTAGAAGAGGCCGGTAGCGATCGCGCTATCTGGTGCGACAGGTCTTGTTCGCCAAAGGTTCCGGTTTATGCTCCATGGAAAGCGGATTGTTGTTGTCTTGCCGGCGTACAAAGCGGCCAGGACTCTGGAGCGAACGTGCGAAGAGATTCCGCGGGACATTGTCGACGAAATCGTGCTCGTGGACGACGCGAGCACGGACAACACCGCCGTCATCGCGAAGTCCCTGGCCCTTCGGACCTATGTCCATCGTGAGAACCTCGGATACGGGGCGAATCAGAAGACTTGCTACAAGGAAGCGCTTCGTCTGGCGCCGACGTTGTGGTGATGTTGCACCCGGATTATCAATATGATCCGCGGCTCGTGACACCCATGGCCGCGATGATCGCCTCGGGCGTGTACGACGTTGTGCTGGCGTCTCGCATCCTGGGCGGGACGGCGATCCGCGGCGGAATGCCTCTCTACAAGTATGTCTCTAACCGTTTGCTCACCGCGTTTCAGAACGTCCTGGTCGGCGCGAAGTTGTCGGAATACCATTCGGGCTACCGAGCCTTCTCGGCGAATGTGATACGAAGACTCCCGCTGCTGGCGAATTCCGACGACTTCGTATTCGACAATCAGATGATCACGCAAGCCGTGGCGTTCGGTTTTCGGGTTGGTGAGATTAGCTGTCCCACGAAGTACTTTGCAGAGGCCAGCTCCATCAACTTTCGGCGATCCGTCGCTTACGGACTTGGAGTCCTGGCGACGAGCGTGCTGTACCGGTTGTGGAAATGGGGAATCGTCCGCAGCCGCCTCTTCAACCAAAAGGGCACGCTCCGTCTGACGGGCGACTATTATCGGCCGGTCAACTCCGCGGCGGAATACGATCTGCCTCCCTGATCTAGCTGATGATGTGAAAGACAAAATCGGTCTGTAACGGGCCGGCGTGCCCTTTCGCGATGTCGTCCCCTCGGCACGCTCCTCATCGCTTCCACCAGCTCGGGCGAAGCAGGGTTTGCCCAACTTATTGTCTTACAGGCCCTAAGAGTGTCCATCCCGGTACCCACCAGCGGATCCTACTTGACTTCCGCCGGAACCCGTCTTGCTCGACTGGCCTCGTGCTGCATGTGCAGCGTCAACTGGAGGTTCTGCCTGGCGAGGACGAATTCCGGGTCGATGGCCAAGGCTTGCTGGTAGTGCCGGATCGCCTCTTCGAAACGCCCCTGGCGGCCCAGCAGGTTCGCCAGGTTGCAGTGAGCGTGCGGGTTCTTGGGGTTCAGCGCCAGTGCCTTGTGGTAGTGCTGCAGGGCCGCGTCAGGGTCCCGGCGAGCGAGCATTGCGCCCAGGTTGTTGTGCGCTTCCTCGCAGTCGGGGGCCAACTGCACGGCGCTTTGGAAGTGCCGCAGGGCCGCCTCGGGGTCCGAAACCCGGAGCAGGTTGCCCAGGTGAAGGTGGGCTTCCACGTAATCGGGCCGGGCCTCCAGGGCCTTTTGATAACACTGCACCGCCTTCTCAGGGTCGCGGCCCGTTTCCACGGTGCCCAAGTTCAGCCAGGCCTCGACCAGCGAAGGCTTGATTTGCAGCGCCTGCTGGAACTGTTGCCGGGCCTCGTCCGGCCGATGGAAGTGCAACAGCCCGATCCCCAGATTGTTGCGAGCTTCCGCCAGCGCGGGATTCAACTCAACGGCCCGGCGGGCGTGCTGGAGAAAGCCGTCAAAGTCGCCCGCTTTCAAGAGGTGATTGCTGAGGTTATAGTGGGCCCGGGCACTGTGAGGCGCTTTGGCGACAACGTCGTTCCACACCGTCAGCTCGTCGGCATAGGCGAAGTTTCGGCAATACGTGGCGGCGCCCAGCACGACCGTCGCCAGCGCAACCAAGGCGGGGGCAGCCAGCGCCCGCAACCTTGGCCGCGTGCCGGGGAGTCGCTCCAGCCGTCGCAATCCCTCGTAGCCGCCCAGCACGACCAGCACGACGACCGACGCCAGCGGCAAGTACATGCGATGTTCGTAAGCCAGATCGCGGATCGGAAAGAAACTCGACGTTGGCGCCAAGATGACGAAGAACCAGCCGCCCAGGAACCCCCAGGCAGGGCTCCGGTACGCGCACCACAGCGTCAGCCCCAGCAGTCCCGCGACGACCAATAGCGGAGGCACGATCTCGCCGACGGTTCGGGCGGGCAGCCATGCGTAGTTCAAACACTGGCCGGCAGGCCAAAAACTCAATTCCAAGTAGTGAAGAATGACCCCCGGCTGCGACAGCGAATAGGCCAGCGGCGAAATCTCGTCCACAGCCAGAATCCCTCCGCCGGCATACCAAGCTCGTTGCGCCAGCCCGTACGCGATGCCGACGGCAAGCACTCCGAATAGCGCCGCATAATATCCCCACCGCCGACGCAAGATTTCCCCCCACGAGCGTCCGAGCAACGCCCGGTCATACCACAACAGCAGCGGCGGCGCGGCCGCCGCGACCTCCTTGGTCCCTAAAGCCAAGAGCCAGCAGGCCAGGGACAGGGCATACCACCACCACGGCCGACGTGAGTCCTGGGCGCGGATCAAACCGTAGAGGGCAAGCAGGAAGAAGAGTCCCATCAGAGACTCCAACCGCTGGTAGAGGTACGTAACACTCTGTGTCTGCAGCGGATGCGCCATCCAGAGCATTGCCACGGCCAGGGCCAACCCTCCGGCGGCCGGCGCATACCGCTCGGCAGGACAGCCTTGGGAAAGCGTGCGGCGCACGATCCCCATCAGCACCAAGGCTGCCAAGACATGGATCGCAAGATTCGTGGCGTGAAACCCCCACAACGCGTCCCAGCCGTGAAGACGGTAATTGAGGTGGAACGAAAGCATGCCCACCGGCCGCATGGACCGGGTCAGGCTTCCCGCAAGGTCGCGCATCTCGGGGCGATCCCGCAACAAGCCCTTGCCGTCGAAAACGAACGGCGCCGAAAAGCTATTGGAGTAAATGATCGCCCCGACGACGCAGATCAGCAGGGCGCCCGCCCGCGGGGCGTCCCAGATCGACGCACGCTTCGTCCAGCGCGTTGCCTCGGCAGATCGCGGCACTTGAGGCGCATCACCGCGCGACTCCGGGCCGGTGCGGCGTCCCGGCCTTTTTCGCTGCTGCACGCTTCGCGGCATGGCGATCCCGTGTTCCCTGGTCTAGCTGCCGCCACAACGCGCCAAAACGCTCATGGATGATGGCTGGCCGAGCCTAACCTGTCGCTCAGACGCGAATTTATTCTATGAGTTGCGGCGGATTCAACAAGGAGCGACGTGTTAGATATCGGTAAGGAGAAACGGTAACCACTCCGCTTCTCCTTCAGCGGAAAGTCATCTGCTATTCCTGGCCGCGGTCTTCGCAACGCCCCCCGTGCATGACGAGGACCGGTCTCATCAAGTGCTAACCTGAACGGAGCCGTTCGCTAACACGAGCGTAGCCGTCGGCTAACGGCATCTGAACGCATTGCCCATCTGCTGCGAGTAGAATGGCCAACGTCGATGGGTCTCGTCCGGCCGGTATTGAACTTCGGATCTGATCGGTCCGTACTGTCCGCAGGCCGGGCCGGATTCCCGCTGGTTCCGACGACTGAGTGCTTTCATGAGGTTGCAAGTGGTGTCAGCCGCCCAACCCACGGGAACGGAGTGTGCGCCGAGCGCGATGCTCCAGGCCAACGCAGGACCGATCCTCACCCGTGGCTGATGTGGAAGTGACCACCCCGATCGAGTCGCCGAGCCTTGCGGACAAGGTGGACCCTGCGCCCGGTCGCCGTTGCCCGGGCCCCGGACGTTTGCGGCCCTGCCGGGGACTGAACCGCCGTTGACGGTCATTCGTCCCGAGTCGGGCTGGTCCCTGATCGACCCTGTCGAGCTCTGGCGTTATCGCGACCTCCTGTGGATGCTCGCGCTGCGCGACATCAAGGTCCGCTACAAGCAGACCATCATCGGGGCCGCCTGGGCCGTGATTCAGCCGCTGGCCACGATGTTGATCTTCTACGTCTTGTTCCGCCTGATGGGGGCGAGGGTTGTTTCGGCGGGCGTGCCCTATGCCGTGTCGGCCTACGGTGCGCTGTTGATCTGGCAACTCTTTGCCACGTCGCTCACCCAGTCCAGCAACAGCCTGGTCGACCAGCAGGCGTTGATCAAGAAGGTTTATTTCCCCCGTTTGATCTTCCCGCTGGCGCCGATCCTGGCCGCGCTGTTGGATTTCGCCATCGCCCTGGTTCTGCTCTTCGTTTTGATGGCCTGGTACGGCGTGGGGCTGCACGGGACCGCCGCGGCGCTGCCCTTATTCGTGTTCATGGCGGTGGTGACGGCCTTGGCGGTTGGCCTCTGGTTTTCGGCCTTGAGCGCCATGTATCGCGATTTTCGCTATGTCGTGCCCTTCATGGCGCAGCTCTGGTTCTACGTATCGCCCGTGCTCTACGAGACGGCGAGCGTGGTGCCCCAGCGTTGGCGACTCTGGTATTTCTTCAATCCCATGGCCGGCATTATCGAAGGCTTTCGCTGGGCGCTTTTCGGGATCGGATCGTTGCCCATTGCGCACCTGGCCGCGTCGATGGGCGCCGTGGCGGTCATCCTGACGACCGGCCTGATCTACTTCCGCCACGTGGAAGATACGCTGGCCGACTGGGTTTGACGGGGACGAAAAGCACCGTGAGCGACGTTGCGATACGAGTGATGAACCTTGGCAAGCGGTTCCGCATGGGGAGCCGGGAGCCCTACCTGCGCTTTTCGGACATACCACGGCGGCTCTTTTCCACGGTCGCCGGACGAATGCGGGCGGTGCCCCGAAAGCCGACGCCTCGAGCCTTTGGGCCCTGAAGGACGTGTCGTTCGAGGTGAAACGCGGCGAGGTGGTCGGCATCATCGGCCGCAACGGGGCCGGCAAGAGCACGCTCTTGAAGATCCTTTCGCGGATTACCAAGCCGACCGAGGGCGAGGTGCAGATCCGCGGGCGAATCGGCTCGCTCCTGGAGGTCGGCACCGGATTTCATCCGGAGCTTACCGGCCGGGAGAACATCTATCTCAACGGCACGATCCTCGGCATGCGGAAGTCGGAGATCGACCGCAAGTTCGACGAGATCGTGGCCTTCAGCGAGATCGAGCGTTTTCTCGACACGCCGGTGAAGCACTATTCCAGCGGGATGTACATGCGGCTGGCGTTTGCCGTGGCGGCACACCTGGAGGCGGAGATCCTCTTAGTGGATGAGGTGCTGGCGGTGGGGGACGCACAGTTTCAGAAGAAGTGCCTGGGAAAGATGGGAGAGGTGGCCCGCGAAGGGCGAACTGTGTTGTTTGTCAGCCACAATATGGTGGCAGTGGAAAGTCTCTGCGCCAGGGCAATGTGGTTGCGGGGTGGTCAACTGGTCGAACAAGGGTCGCCGCACGAAGTGGTATCCAGCTACCAGGACACCACATTTGCAGCCGCGGGAGAATTTGCAGCCGTGACGCAGCAGATTTGGTCTTTTGAGGAATCGCCCGGTAATGCGCAGGTGCGTATTCACCGAGCAGAAATCCGACCAACGGATGGAACTCGCTCGGAACGGATATCCGTGAATACCCCGCTTGAAGTTGCATTCGCATTCTGGAATCTTGTGCCGAGTGCGCAACTTAATCTTAGCGTGCTCGTTGCCGACGAGCTAGGAACGCCTAGATTCGTCACCGTTCCAGTTCGCGAGCCAAGGTGGAATGGACGGCCCTTTCCACGCGGCATGTTCCGGAACACCTTTCAAATTCCGCAGCACTTGTTGAACAATGGCATCCATCGTATTCATCTCTATGTTGTTCGGGACCAGAATGTGGTCATCTATCAGCACGAGGATATTCTCGTTTTCGAAGTCCGCGACGACCCAAACCTGCGAGAACACTGGTTTGGCAAATGGAGTGGAGCCGTACGACCGGATCTGAAATGGACCATAGAACTTGTCTCCGAGTCAACTGGCACGGAGTCACTTGAAGACGCAACTGGTTGACAATGTCCTGTTTAGCACTCTTCCAGAGATGCTTGTCAACCCGCCATGGCTTACGCCCGGCATGTGAAAGGAGCCCGACTCTGGCCAAATGGCCGACGGGAAGTGAGATTCCGCATGTTTCACGGATTTCCAGCACGGGACGTTCTCAAACACGCACGCCAATTTACGCTTGAACATTGGAGCAGAATTGCGTATCCGCGGGTCTCCGAAGATCTTGTAATTTTTGACGACCATTTCCCTAATCAGTTTTCGGCATTCCGAATTGCAGAATACAATGCGTATCTCAATCACTTCCAGACGGCACGAGTCTATACTACGCAAGAAACTAGGGGGATGGACGGTTGGTCCGAAGAAGAGGTGCTGACCGGCTATGGCCAAAGGTTCCCCCAGCTTCGCGATCGCGTCGCGCTCTTCAACCCGGCGCGGCGTGTGCGCGCGCATTTGGCCTACACAGTGTTCGTTCATAACGCCCACCGGTTTCTTCCGACGTTCGTCAAGAACAACTTGCCTTTTGCGTTCACTCTCTATCCTGGCCGGGGGTTGCAACTGAATGTCGAAGCCTCCGACAGAAGGCTTCGTGATGTTTTCCGCTGCCCGCTCTTTCGCAAAGTGATCGTGACGCAGCGAATCACGCGCGAGTACGTCCTTGCGAATAGCTTCTGCTGTCCAGAACAAGTCGAGTTCATTTACGGCGGCGTTTCGCCGGAGAACGAGTTATGCCAGGTAGATGTGCCGCGCTTGAAGTATCCTATCGACAAGGGTACGTTTGACATCTGTTTCGTTGCCAACAAGTACACGCCGCGCGGAGCTGACAAGGGTTACGATGTGTTCATTGAGGTGGCCTGCGCTCTGGTATCGCGCTCTGCGGACTTCAGATTCCATGTTGTCGGCCCCTTTGGCCCCGACGACGTTGATTTAGGGGCGGCTGCGGCTCTCATCACGTTCTACGGCCCACGGCCGACCTGCTTCTTCCCGGAGTTTTATTCGCGGATGGATGCCATCCTCTCGCCCAACGTGCCATTTGTGCTCGCCCCTGGCGCGTTTGACGGCTTTCCCACCGGTTGCTGCATTGAGGCGGGGCTCTGCGGTGTACCCGTTCTTTGCACGGACATGTCCTAGACCTTAACTCGGAGCTTCGAGATGGTGAGGAGATAGTCATCATCTCCCGAGATCCAAGGGAAGTCGCCGACAAGGTTCTGCAATTTCTCAGCAACCCGGCCGCGCTCTTCGCGTTGTCGGTTCGAGGCCGTAGTGCGTTCCGGCGTGTGTTCAGTCTCGAGTCCCAGGTGGGACAACGGCTTCGCCTCTTGGATGCCTTAATCCGACAGTAGGTCACGTGAGGCACGCCCAGAAAGGCATCGGGTTCTTCCCAGCCGTCGACGTCTAGGCGCGAGCGCATACCTTCATGGGACGCAAATCTGGCGTCCTACAGCCGGTCTAAGCTTGGAACACAATGAAGAGTCAGACTTAACGTCTTGCGAGGCTTTGTTCTCCGGGACATCATGATTGAGGCTCGTGCAAAAGTGCTGGACAGTCCGATCAGGAATCCGAAATGGCGAGTTCTTGTCTTTCCGGGAGGAACTGAGATTGCGCTGGAACTGCGCCAGGCCCTAGCGTGGTGCAAGGAGGTCGAGTTGTTTTCCGCGGGCAGCCCGGTCTCGAATCACGCCCCGTTTGTCTTCGCCCGGCATTTCGATCTGCCGGCAGTTGACGAGCCGAGGTGGCTGGATGAACTATCCGCTCTGGTCGAGGCGCAGCAAATCACTCACATCTTTCCGGCCCACGACGATGCACTAATAGCATTGTCGGAAAACGCCATCGGGCTAAAAGCAAGAGTCATTACGTCGCCGTTGGAAACGTGCCGGCTCACGCGATCAAAAACCGCCACGCTTAGGCGGTTATCAGGCGTAGTTCCAACTCCAGAACTCTTTGACACCGCGGAGGCAGTCACAACGTGGCCAGTGTTCTTGAAGCCGGACCGGGGACAAGGTTCGCAAGGAACCGCCCTGGCAAGAACTCCCATTGAACTTATCTCGCTGCTGACGCAGGACTCTGAACGTATCATCATCGAGTACCTTGAAGGCCCGGAATTCACGGTGGACTGTTTTTCCGACCGTGAGCGCGGCTTGCTGTACGCCTTCGGGCGGCAAAGGGTGCGGATGCGTTCGGGCATTGCAATGCATTCCGTTGCGGTTGAGGACGACCGGTTCTGGCAATACGCAGGAAACATCTCCGGGGCGATCGAACTGCATGGCGCATGGTTTTTTCAGGCCAAGGCCGACCGACACGGCGTATTGAAGGTAATGGAGGTTGCGCCGCGCATTGGAGGTACCTCAGCCTTGAGCCGAGTGCGTGCTGTAAACCTGCCGTTGTTGAGCTTGTACGAATCGGAGCGGTTGCCGGTGCAAATTGTGCCCGGTGATTACTCAGTCGAAATTGATCGCGCTTTAGTCAATCGCTACCGGCACAACATCCGTTACCGGGCATTGTATGTGGATTTTGATGATACGCTTGTGATTCGCGGAAAGCTGAATGTCGAACTTGTAAAACTGCTCTACCAGGGGTTAAACCGGGGCGTTCGCCTTGTGCTTTTGACCAGGCACGATGGAGACCTGGGATCCCAATTGCGCTTTTGGCGAGTAGAGGGCCTGTTTGACGAAATCGTACACTTGGGCCCCAATGAACCGAAGGCCGGGTGCATTCGAGAAGCAGATGCCGTGTTGATTGACGACAGTTTCGCCGAGCGGCAGGCTGTGCATACGGCGAAGGGAGTTGTCACCGTTGACCCGTCTATGATTGACTTGCTGTTTGAGGAACATGTCTGAATATGGCGACTTCTGAAGCTCGCAACGGCACGTTGGCTGTCTTCGGCGCCACGCCGGCGTTCGAGGAGCGCCTGCACGTCGGCCGCCCCAACCAAGGCTGCCGGGAGCGACTGCTGGCTCGGATCAACGAGATGCTCGATCGCAACTGGTTGAGCAACAACGGTCCTCTTGTGCAGGAGTTCGAGGCCCGGCTCGCGGCGATGAGCGCGGTCAAGCATTGCATTGCGATGTGTAACGCGACCATCGCGTTGGAGATTGCCGTTCGCGCCTTGGGCCTGAAGGGGGAGGTCATCGTCCCCTCGATGACTTTTGTGGCGACAGCCCATGCCCTGCAGTGGCAAGAGATTACACCCGTCTTTTGCGATATTGATCCCATTACGTGCACCATTGATTGTACCCGCGTTGAGGAGATGATTACTCCCAGAACCACGGGAATCATCGGCGTTCACCTATGGGGGCGGCCGTGCAATATCGAGGCCCTGGCCGAAATCGCCGAGGGCCGTGGATTGACGCTGGTGTTCGACGCCGCGCACGCGCTGGGATGCACCTATGGCGGGCGACCCATCGGCGGATTCGGCGCCGCCGAGGTGTTGAGTTTTCACGCCACAAAGTTCGTTAACGCCTTTGAAGGCGGCGCCGTGCTGACCAACGACGATCTCCTGGCGAGGAAGATCCGTCTGATGAAGAACTTCGGTTTTCACGGCTACGACAACGTCATCTATATCGGCACCAACGGCAAGATGACCGAGGTGAGTGCCGCGATGGGGCTGACGTTGCTGGAAAGCCTGGAAGACTTCCGCAGGGTCAATCGGCGGAATTACGAGCTCTACCGGGCCGGCCTGGAAGGAATCGCCGGCCTGACGCTGTTTCCCTACGACGAGACTGAGCAGAACAACTACCAGTACATCGTGGTCGATGTCGACGAAGTGGGTAGCCGCCTGACCCGCGACGAGTTGGTGGCTGTGCTCCATGCCGAGAACGTTTTGGCCCGCCGCTACTTCTACCCCGGCTGCCACCGCATGGAGCCATACCGATCCCATTTCCCTCACGCCCATCTCGTCCTGCCGGTGACCGAGAAGGTCGCGCGGCGCGTTCTCCTTCTGCCGACCGGCACGTCTGTGCAAGCGGCAGATGTCGCTACGATCTGCTCGATCATTCGCTGTGCTGTTCGCAACTCGGGCGAAGTCCTCGCCGCTTTGCGAGGGCTCGGATCAAAGGGACCGGCGCCGGCGGCCGCGATGCGAGCAGCGCAGTTGGGAACAGTCTCAAAGGAAACTTGACTACGATGAAGCTGAGTGTTTGCATGATTACCTATAATCACGACGCGTACATCCGCCGGGCCGTGGAGAGTGTCCTCGCCCAGGAAACAGATTTCGATTTCGAAATCGTCATCGGTGAAGACTGCTCGACGGACGGCACGCGGCACATTCTCCAAGAGATGTCTAGTGCGAATCCCGGGAGGCTCAAATTGCTTCCGCGTGAGAAGAACCTCGGGATGCATGCTAATTTCGCGGAAACGCTGGCCGCATGCAGGGGCGAATACGTCGCCTGCCTCGAAGGCGACGACTACTGGACCGATCCGCAAAAACTCCGGAAGCAGGTCCACTTTCTCAGTGAGCATTCCGAGTGCTCGCTTTGTTGCCACTTGGTCGAATACGTGTTCGAAGACGGGAGCCAGCCGCCGCGGCGCTTTCCTGAGGGCGTCAAACCGATTTCGACGCTTGAGGATTTGCTTCAGGGGACGAATTTCATCGCGACGTGTTCGCTCGTGTTCCGTCGCCACCTGTTTCCAAGCGTTCCGGACTGGTTCTCATCCCTGGCCGTTGGCGATTGGCCTATGTGCTGCGTGTTGGCCCAATCCGGGAAAATCGGCTTCCTCAAGGAGCTCATGGGCGTCTATCGTATCCATCACGGCGGCGTCTGGTCCCTGAAACCGCGTGTCGTTCGAGATACCGGGGTTCTTCAGGTCCACGAAGAACTGAGAAGACACCTGAATCCACAATACTACCCAATAATTAGCCACACGCTTGCGCACATGCACGCGCAGCTCGCGCAACTGCTGCTGATGGCGGATGATCGGCAGCGAGCCAAGATACATGTGGCAAGGAGCGTCGAGTGCCTGCTGGAACACGACACGCCGAAAGTCGAGGTTGTCGAGCAGGTGATGGATGGAATCCTGTCGGTTACTCGCGGCTCGGCCAACGGCCTGAGATCCTTCATTGAAGTGAGACGGGAACTCAACGATGCTGTGGTGCAGCGTGACGCCGAACTGGCCTGGATGAAATCTTCCCGGTTCTGGCGGTTGCGCGAGAGGATACTGAACCTCTACCTTCGGCTTCGCCCAGATTATCACGAGTTTCTCTTGGAACGACGGCGGGGGGGGTTGTCGATCACGGAGGCGAGCGTTACGGAGGACGAGGCAATCCTTTTGCGCGAGTTGGTCGACGAGAGCGGAATGCATCCCGGGCCCATCGTCGAAATCGGAACGCTTCTCGGCTACACGACCACGCGCATGGCGATATGGAAGACCCCAGCGAAACAAATCATTACGGTGGACAATTACCTCTGGGACCGGTGGGGGTTCACGCCGAGGACGCATTTCGAATTCACGTCGCTCGTGCTCTATTACCTGGTGCAGACAGGACACGTGATCCAATGCCGATCGGACAAGAATGAGTGGTTCCGAAAATACGACGGTGCGCGTCCCGCCCTGGTCTTCTGCGACGCAATTCACACATACGAAGAGACGAAGCGCGATATTGATTGGGCGCTAGCTGCCGGAGCACGGCTCATTTCCGGTCACGACTACTCGCCGGAGTTTCCCGGTGTGATGCAAGCCGTGAATGAGGCCGGCGGTCCGGAGCGGCTGCGGGGAACCGTCTGGTGCCTGCCCGTTTCAACAAGACAATAACATTTGCCGGTTCGTTTCCCTGATCAAGGGGCAGCATGCCTGATCTCGCCGTGGTTACCGTGGTTACCAGGAATTACCTCCATTACGCACGCGCCTTGGCGGTCTCGGTGCGGGAGACGAACCCGACGGTGCCGGTCTATATCTGCCTGGTCGATCGACCTCCGCAACCGTACGATCCGTCGGCGGAGCCCGGCACGGTCTTCTTCGCCGACGAGCTCGGCACTCCCGACTGGAAGCGGTTTGCCTTCCAGTATGACGGCCTTGAGTTGGCCTGCGCGCTGAAGCCGTTTGCGATGCGGCGTGTTCTGGATGAAGGTCTTCGGGGCGTGCTCTACCTGGATTCGGATGGCCTGGTCTATGGGCCATTGTCAGGTATCCGCGAACGTCTTGGAAGCGGTCCGGTAGCTCTAACACCGCATTTGGATAGTCCCTTGCCCGAAGACGGCAGATCCCCTTCTGAAGCAACTATCCTGCGGGCGGGAGTTTTCAACGGCGGGTTCGTCGCGGTGAGCGGCACGCCGGGGGGCGCGGATTCCTTTCCTGGTGGTCGGAGCGGCTCCGGCGAGAATGCATCAACGATCCGCCTTCCGGTATCTTTGTCGATCAACAGTGGCTGGACGAAGTTCCTGCGTTTTTCCCCGACGTGCGCATCGAGCGCGGGCCGGGCTACAACGTGGCCTATTGGAATCTCGGAAGTCGATCGGTACGGCGTGATGCGGCCGGGCGTCTGATGGCAAATGACGAGCCATTGGTGTATTTTCACTTCTCGGGATTCAACCCCGAGTTGCCTGCGGAATTGTCTCGTTACCAGGACCGATTCCGCCTGGCGGATTTGCCCGTGGTGGCGGGGATGACCCGGGGATTTGTGCAGCGGCTCGACGCACAGAGGCGGCGAGAGTGCCAGCAGTGGAGCTACGCCTACAGCCGCCTCACCGATGGCACGCCAATTGACCGCGCGTGGCGCGAGGCCGTCCGCGTGGGACACGCTTCCGTGGCTGGGGTCGCTGATCCGTTCGTCGCGGACGCGCTCCCGGACTGGAAATCGCGACTGGAGATCGCCGGACAGGAATGCGCCGGGAGGCGATTGGGTTGGGTCCTGGAGCCGTTGTGGCTGCTGGAGGAGGAGTGCGTCCGCTTACGTCGACAAGTAGTCAGGTACCAACGGGTTCTTGACATACTCAGCCCGCGACGATGGCTGCTGCGAGCCGCCCGGGCAGCGCGACGAACAGCAACGCTCATCGCGCATCCAATTACCGGCGTCAACGGAGCAAGAACGCCGCCCTGGCGCCGGCCTCCCGGAGCGTGCGGCTGAGCATAGCCAGGTCCGGCAGAGGTTTCAGTCCCCAAAGCCGCTTCACCAGTGGATCATGGATATGGGAATCAACATCACCTTTTCCGGGCCCGTCTACGACCCTAGCGGATACGGCGAATGCGCGCGATGGTTCATCGCGGCGCTTCACCAGGCGGGGGTATCGGTGCGCGTGGAACCGGTCTGCATCGACCGCACGCAGCCGGACTTGGGCGCCATCGGACCACTTTGCCGGAGCTTGGAAACGAAACGACACCGGACGGATGTCAAGATCATCAACTTGACGCCCGAACACTTTTCCCGGCTTACGGAGCCCGATTGCGTGAACATTGGTTACACCATGTTCGAGACCACGCGGATTCCCGACCTCTGGGTCGATGCGTGCAACCGGATGCAGGGGATTCTGGTCCCCTGCCGTTGGAACCGCGAGGTGTTTCAGCGGTCCGGCGTGCGGGTGCCGGTGCGCGTCGCGGCTCCCGGCGTGGAAATACCCGCGCGCAGCGGGAGAAATCTCCGCCCCTGTCCCTCGGGCGATGTTGCAAGGAATTGGTGCCCCGCGCGTGGATCGGGCATATCAGACGCAAAGTCTGCTGGTTGCGAAGAAAACTTCAGGGCGAGCAGCTCGCGGCCAAGCCGCTGGGCGATAAGTTGAGCCGCTTTCGCGACCACTTCAAGTTCTATTCGATCTTTCAATGGACCGAGCGGAAGAACCCGCAGGGGCTGTTGAAGGCGTACTTCGCCGAGTTCCGCGACGATTGCGACGTGTGCCTGCTGCTGAAGACCTATCGCAGCAATTTTGGATTCTGGGAGCGGCGGGAAATTCGCCGGATCATCGCCGAGATCCAGGAGTCGATGCGGCTCAAGCGGTATCCGCCGGTGCTGCTGATCGATCAGGCGTTATCACGCGACGACATGCGTGCGCTGCATCGCTTGGGCGATTGTTTCGTATTGCCGCATCGAGCGGAAGGATACGGGATGCCGCACCTGGAAGCCATGGCCTTCGGCAAACCCGTGATCACCACCGGCTTCTCGGGCAACATGGACTTCACCATGCCCGAGCACGCATTCCTGCTACCCTACCAGCTCACGCCGGTTTGCGGTATGCCCTGGATCCGCTGGTACGAAGGCGACATGCTGTGGGCCGAACCGGATCTGGACGCACCGCGCAAGATCATGCGTTACGTGTACGAGCATCGCGAGGAGGCCGCCGAAAAAGGGGAGGCCGGCCGGGAATTCGTCCGCACCCATTTCAACGCGGAAACCTGTGCCCGCAACCTGCTGGCGGCGCTGGAGGAAATCACCGCCTCGCCCGCCGTGGCTTCGCACACGCTCACCAGCCGATGACCAGTCCCGCGAAGCCGCGACTGGCCATGATGGCGAGTGAACTGACCGAGTTCGCACCCCGGGGTGTCGCCCGCGTTGCCCGGGCGCTGGCCGAACAGTTTGCCTCGCTTGACGTTTTCGAGTCCTACTGCATAACCACCCATATCATCCGCGATGAAATACGACCACGTTTCATCTGCGAGGGCCTTCAGCCATGGCTCGCTCGGCATCCCCTCGAACAAAGGCGGTCTCGCTTCCTGGAGCTGAAGGATGTGGTCTGGCAATGTTTGCCACAATTCGCGGCCCCCGCCGCTAGTGACGCTTATCAATACGTGGTGAAACAGCTCCGGCATGTGTTTCATGGAACGCGAGCAAGCACCTGCCTTGGCGCGAGCTGTCTTAATCCGGCAACGGACAACGGGAGCCCTATCCTGGGGTTGGACGATCTGGATTTTCTTTTGATCGTCCATCCTTGCCACCCGATTTCTTCTTTCGACCTGGTCAGCGACCGGTGTCTCTTGACGACCATCCTGCACGACGCCATCCCCATGCGCCTGGGCAAATTGGTCTCTCCGCCTGCGCAGTTGTTTGCCGGCGCAATTCGACGAATGGGTATGATGTCGGGACTGCTCCCTTGCGACTCGGAGCACACTCGTGCGGACATTCGCACGTTCTTCGGAGAAGACCTGTGGCAGAAGTGCGCCGTGGTGCCGCTTGGGCACGATTGCGGCCGGTTCGCTTCCCGTGCAGGCGATGAAGAGGCGAAATCGCTCCTCCATTCCGTCGGCGTCGAGCCGGGCCGGGCCTATTTCGTCTTCGTGGGCAGCATCGAATATCGGAAGAACATCGCCAATATCCTGCGTGCCAGCGAGATCCTCGCTCAGGATCGTCCAAGCCGGCCGTTCGATCTTCTCATTATCGGGGATCGGAAAACAACTGCTTGGAATCATGAGATTCTTCGCCGAGTGCGACGCCAGGTGAAAGTCCACTTGCCGGGATACGTACCGGGCAGACTCTTGCCTGTGCTCGTGCAGAGGTCGCAGGCGTTGGTCTTTCCGTCGCTCTTCGAGGGGTTCGGCCTGCCGATCCTCGAGGCAATGTCTGCCCGCACCCGCGTGATAACTTCCAATCTGAGTGCCCTGCCGGAGGTTGCGGGCCAGCACGCCGTATACTGCGATCCCTACAAGCCCGAGAGCATCGCCGACGCCATGCATCGGGTTCTTGTGGAACCGCCCGCGGTTCGGGAATCCTGCCTTGCGGCCGCCGCGGTCCATGCAAGCAAGTTTACTTGGGAGAACTCTGCGCGGCGCCTGGCGGATTTGATGATTGCGGCCAAGGTGCGCCGGGGGAGGCCAGTCGCGCGTCGGCAAGTGGGGCGTGATCGCGAGCATGAGGCCCGCCGACGATGTCGTCGCGCGATTCCGTCAATCGGAATCAGGTGCCAGGATCTTGTAAATGGACCCCGGAACGATTCCCGAGCAGCAATCAGCCCGGCAAGGCGTTGAAGCCCTCGTCAGGCAAGTAGTATCTCGGCATGCTGGTAATCGGCCCAAGGAATGCGCCAGGTGTGCGTGGAACGCCGCCCGCGCGCTCATGGGGCGATTTACGCATGGTGCCGGCTCGGCAGATGGAAAACGTGCGGCGTGGCAAGGTGTACATGCCAGTGCCACCGGCGAGGCCCATGGCGAAAGTGGCCGTTGCGATCGTTCGCCAAGCGAGTCAGCGAAGCAAGGGATGACGCTCTGCTTTCTCTCGGCAACGATCCCGCCGACCCACAGCGGCGGCATCGGCCGATTCGTTCATGATCTTGGTTTGGGACTCAGCCGGCGAGGGCATGAGGTTCACGTCATCACGCGCGCTGACCATGAGGCCAGCGTGGATCTGGAGGATGGGCTCTGGATACATCGCGTCACGCCCGTTCCTTCCGGGGCATGGCGGGACTATTTTCGGCTCCGCGACCGTCGGCCTTTGCTGGATTGGGATCTCCGCGGTCTTCTCGACAACGCCCTGGCAGGCTACTGCGAAGTGCTCAAGATTCGGCGCCCTCGATCCGTCGATGTCATTGAGGTGCCGATATGGGACCTGGAGGGAATGTATTGTTTAATGGATCGGAGCCTGCCGACGGTCTTAAGTTTGCACACGTCCCTTGGCATTATGGCCACGGCAACGCCGGAAGCTTTTCAGCGGCCGGTGCACCGGTGGGTCACCGAGTTGGAAGCAGAATCACTTCGCCGGACCCGTTTTTTTCACGCCAGTAGCCGAGCCGTCGTAGAAGAGTACGAGCGCGTCTACTCTCTGGCGTTGCCGCCGCAGAGAGTGGAAGTCATACCACTCGGTTTGCCGGACCACAGTGCGCAGTATATCGCCCGCGGTGGCGAGGGAACGCTTCGCATCCTGTTCGTGGGAAGGTTGGAGCACCGCAAAGGGATAGACGTTCTCTTGGATGCCATACCCAAGGTTGTGCCGAGAAAGAGGCCAATCGAATACATCATCGTGGGCGACCCGGGAGTACCTGCGCCCTCGGGTGGCGGCTGCATGGAGCGGTTCATCGAGCGGCAGGACAGGCTGCCGGAGAACATCAAGGTCGCGTTCGCCGGCAGGGTGTCCGAGTCGTCGCTGTATCCGTTCTACGCCGACTGCGACATCTTTGTTGCGCCGTCGCGGTTTGAATCTTTTGGACTGGTGTTCCTGGAAGCCATGATGTTTGGGAAACCCGTCGTGGGGTGCGATGCGGGCGGGATGCCTGAGGTCATAGAAGACGGTGTTAGCGGCTATTTGGCGAAGCCGGGTGATGTCGATTCTCTGCGCAAGCCCTGCAGAGGCTGGCTGACGACGACTTGCTCAGAAAGAAGATGGGCCAAGAGGGGAGAAGGCGTTACGAGGCGAAGTTCTCAGTCGAGACCATGGTCGACAGGGCAGAGGCGTTCTATCGACGCATTCTGATCTCGCTGCCGGCGGCAGGTTGACCGCCTTCGTCCCGAAGATGCGACAGCTCGCACAGTGACATGATAGACCGACCGGCCATCAGCATCGTTATGCCCGTGTACAACGCCCGCCGCTACGTCGGATTGGCAATCCAAAGTATGCTGGAGCAGGTCTTTACCGACTTCGAGATGCTCGTTTTCGACGATGGTTCGACGGACGGATCGCTGGAGATCATCCGGAGATACGCGCGATACGACCCACGGATTCGCGTCTCCTGCCGGCGGCATCGTGGCCTTGTCCAGGTCTTGAACGAAGGCATCGCTGACGCCCGGGCGGACTTGGTGGCGCGGATGGACGCGGATGACGTGGCGCTGCCCCATCGCCTGTTGGATCAGGTCGAGTTTCTGCGAAATCGCCACGACCTCGTGGTGCTCGGCGGGCAGGTGGAAATGATCGACACGCACGGCCTGCCGCTCGGCCTGAAGCGTCTGCCGCTGGAGCATGACCAACTTGAACACGGCATGCTACGCGGCCGCGGCGATTTCATCTGCCATCCCGCGGCCATGATGCGCCGTGACGCGGTGTGCGCGGTGGGCGGCTACCGGCAAGAATATGAATATGTCGAAGACCTGGATCTCTGGCTGCGGCTTGCGGAAAAGGGACGATTGGCCAATCTCCCGCAGGTGATCTTGCAGTATCGTTACCACATCAACAGCATATGTTACACGCGGGTCGATCTGCAGCACGCGCGGGCCAAAGCCTGCATCGCAGAGACTTTGAATCGCAGGGGTGAGAGCGACCACATCCTGTCCGAGTTTCAACACGCGACTCAGCGCGAACGCACCTGGTCGGCCGTGTATCGTGACTGGGTTTTGACGGCCATCGACCACGGGCATTGGCACACGGCGGTCGTTTATGTAGTCAAGGCCTTTCTGGCATCCCCTGTCTCCTTCCTCGCCTGGTCGGCCGTTCGGGCGAGAGATGTGGCATTTCGATTCGCACGCCGATGGTTCGCAGCCGCGCGTGGAACTACGCAGAAGACCGCCTCTACCGGGTCTGCCGCAGTGTCTCGTTCGTCAGGGCGGAAAAGCACCTGATTCGGCCTAAGAGTTTCGCAGGGAGTTATGCCCCATGACTGTCGCAGACAGCCACGGCAATCGAGAGTCGCCTGGGTCGGAACCGATCAGAATTCTCGCCTTTCCCGGCGCCGGCAACCTTGACGCGTTCTCGCTCTACTATCACGTTTCCCCCGACGCGCGGTACGTGCCTTCCGAGAAGCGAATCGTCATGGAGCGAGGAGGCCATTTGTCGTCCGATACGTTCTTTAACGTTCTTCCTTCCCGAAAGATCGCCGATCTTACCATCGCCAAGACCATTAGCCTTCATTTGCGCCTGTGCGGGCGCGTTCATCTTACGATACTGTCGCACCGCGTCGGCAGTGATGAGCGCGAGATTGTTTATGAGGCGGATGTGGCGGGAACGGGTGACGGTACACAGTCGTCCGTGGTGGCGAAGCAGATCGAGCCGGCCCGGTTCGGCGACATTCTGTCGTTGCGCATTGATGCCTTGGAAGACGAGGTGTGCTTCGCAGGTGGCGGTTATTATACCGACACGATGGAAGGCGAGGCCTCGACGGTTCGCATCCAATACTCGACCACCGTGTTCAGGCGGGAGGCGGAGTTTCGCCGCAATGAGCAGATGATTCACTCCTTCCTGCAGAGTCGCGCCGATTTGCGCGACGCCTTTGAATTCATCGCGGTGGACAACGGCGGAACCCTGGCGAGGCAGGGACCGCTTTTCCGCATCCTTCCCAATGAGAATGTGGGCGGCAGCGGCGGTTGTGCCCGGGGCATTCTCGAAACGCTCCGGCAAGGGGACCGCTTTACGCACTTCATCATCTGCGACGATGATATTCTGATCGACCCGGCGGTCCTCGAGAACCTTTACCTGTTTCTTCGTTTGCTGCGAAAGCCCGACGTATCAATCGCGGGCGCCATGTTGCGGTTGGAAGAGAGCTGCATCGAGTACGAGTGCGGCGGCCTGGTGCGCCGCGGCGAACACGTACCGCTGCGAAGAGATCTCCACCTGGATCGGGTCGAATCGCTGCTGGAGAATGAGCGCCAACTGGCCGTCGACTATGGCGGGTGGTGGTTCTTTGCGACCTCGACGGGCCTGCTTCGATCCGCCGGACTGCCTCTTCCCTTTTTCCTCAAGTACGACGATGCGGAGTTCGGCTGCCGGCTCTCCTCCAAGGCGCCGCTCTTGACGCTCAACGGGATCGGCGTATGGCACGAGTCGTTCGACCGCAAGGACGCCCAGCTCGCGGACTTCTATTTTTACCCGCGCAACCGGCTGATATTTCAGGCAATGCGGGCCGAGGAAACATCCTGGGTCGGTTACCTGGTTGGGTTTGCCAGGTTGTGCGGGTGCATGGTCCGCGGGGCCGCCGAGTACCGATACAAGAATGTCGGTTTGATCCATGCGGCGGTGAGGGACTTCCTTCGAGGACCGGATCATGTCTTCCGCATGGACATGAAAGAGCGTCTCAAGCAGCTTTCCGGGAACACCTATCCCGCAGGCCCCGTTGTGCTTTCCGAGAGCGAAACGAGCGCTCTGGCCGGCGTCGATAGCCATGGCGAAGAGGGGCTCCTCCAGAAGGTCCTGGGAATTGCGGCGGTATGCGGACATCTTTGGCCTGCGTTTCTCCTCAAGTCGAAGGCCGTCGTGCCGATCTGCCCGCCCGTGGGTTCGATCCTCGGACACCGTACCGCAGTCGTGTACGACGTGCAGCGTGGAACGGGCATCGAGGTCGGACGCTGCCTGTGGGAGTGCGCGGCGTCCCTGGGTCGATCGCTGGCGACGCTTCTGCTTCTGCTGGCGTTCTGGCGGCCGGCCAGAAAGAAATACCTGAGAGGATGGCACTACTACGCGACCGCGGGCTTCTGGCAAGACCGTCTCAAGCAGGAATCGGTGGATCCGCACGTGGCGTTGAAAGAGTGTGAGCAAGAGCAGACGCAAGTACGCCGTCGAGCAACGGAGGGGGCTGCGAATGCCTGATCCGGTGCGCGCGATGATTCTCGGCGGCGGCGTCACCGGGCTGGCCGCCAGCATGGTTTCCGGCCTGCCGGTCTTTGAGGCTCTGAACGAGCCCGGCGGCATTTGCTCGTCATACTATGTGCGGCCGGGCGAATCGAGCCGGCTGGCACGGTCCCCGCAAGACGGCGAGGCCTACCGCTTCGAGATCGGCGGTGGCCACTGGATCTTCGGCGGCGATCCGACCGTGCTCAAGTTCCTGGAATCGACCGTTCCGCACGGACAGTATAAGCGAATTTCCGGAGTCTGGTTCGCCGACGAGAAGCTCTATGCCCCGTATCCCATCCAGAACCACCTCCGTTGCCTGGACAGCGAAACGGTCTCCAAGATCCTCCAAGAAATGGTCGCCGGCCCGCGCAGTGCGGTACGAACCATGGAGGAGTGGCTCGTCGGATGCTTCGGAAGGACGCTGGGCGAGAAGTTCTTTCTTCCCTTCCATGCCCTCTACACGGCCGGTCTGTACAAGGAGATCGCGCCGCAGGACGGGTACAAATCGCCCGTCGATCTGGCCAGAGTGATCCAGGGAGCGATGGGCGAGGCGCCGCCGGCCGGCTACAACGTCACTTTCCGCTACCCGCTCGACGGACTGGACGCCTTGGTTCGCCTGATGGCCTCGCGCTCGACGATCCACTACGGGAAACGCATTGTCTCCATCGACTCGACTGCCCGCGTCGTGCAGTTTGCTGACGGCACCGCTGCACAGTACGATTGCCTGCTTTGCACTCTGCCCTTGAACAAGACCTTGGAGATGGTCGGCCGGAAAGATGAGGCGGCCCGGGCCCCGTATACGAGCGTGTTGGTGCTGAACGTCGGCGGCCGAAAAGGCCCGGCATGTCCCAAGGACCATTGGCTATATCATCCCAAGACCCGCTCGGGATTCCATCGGGTGGGCTTCTACAGCAACGTTGCGCCGACGTTTCTTCCGCGATCATCGTGGGAGAACCAGGACCGGGTCGGCATTTATGTCGAGAGAGCCTTCGTCGGCGCCAACAAGCCCTCCCAGCCTGAAATGGACGCCTGCTACCGCGAGACCGTTACCGAGCTTCAGGATTGGGGATTTCTCGCCGATGCGGAGGTCGTCGATCCGACGTGGATCGACGTTGCATACACCTGGGCTCGGCCCGATTCCAACTGGAAGCAGCGGTCGCTGGCGACACTCGAGCAGATGGGTATCTTCATGGTGGGACGCTACGCACGGTGGGAGTTTCAGGGCATCGCGGACTCGATCCGCGACGGATTCTACGCCGGGGCTGCACTTCGCACGTGGCGGTGATCCTCAAGCGTGAGTGATACGACAAAACAATCCATGGTGCCGGCGGGCGATGCTCCAACGATCGGGCCGCCGATCGCGCCGGTCGCCGAGGCGGTGCACCGGCCGCTATGGTCCGTGATGATTCCCGCGCACGACTGCGCGGACTTATTGGCGGAAACGCTGCAATGCGTTCTCGACCAGGACCCGGGCCCGCGGCGAATGCAGATCGAGGTCGTCGACGACTGCTCGACGAAGGATGACCCGGAAGCGGTCGTCCGGCGGATCGGGGGCGATCGCGTGAAGTTTCACCGCCATGAGCGGAACGTCGGGGCGATTCGCAACTTCAACGCCTGCGTTGCCCGTTCGCGCGGCCGCTACCTACACCTCTTGCACGGCGACGACCGCGCCGAACCGGGGTTCTATGGGGAAATGGAGGCCCTCGCCGAGCGTTTTCCGCAGGCCGCGCTTCTGGCCGTCCGGGCGCATGTGATCAACTCCCAGGGCAAGCGGATTGGCACCAGCACGAGGCTCCGAGCGCTGGAGCAGTTGACCACGGACCCGGTCCCTTGCTTCTACGAGAATCCCCTTCGGACGCCGGCGGTAGTCCTCCGGCGCTCGTTCTACGAAGAGCACGGCGGATTCCTCGAGCAACTGCCGCACAGCGCCGATTGGGAGATGTGGGTCCGGGCCATTGCCCTGGGCGGCGGGGTCATGAGCCCGCAGATGCTGGCCTCCTACCGGGAGTTCGACGGGAACGACACCTCGCGGCTCATGCGGACCGGCGCGGCTCTGCGGGACCGGCTTCGATTGGCGCAAATCTGGGCCGAGAGATTCCCGGCTTTCGACGCCGACCGGTTCCGCACGATCGTTCGCGTCACGGCGGCTTTCCATGCCGCACGATTCCAGTGCCGCGGCGACCGGGAAGCGGCGGCCGCGAACCGGGCTATCCATGCAGAACTCTCCAGAATGAAACTGCCCTTATCCTGGAGGCTGCGCGAGATCCTGCTTTCCCTTCCCGTCGTGCGACGCGGAGTGATTGCCGCTGCGCTTTACGCGCAGCGAGCTTCTCGGCCCTGACTCGCCTTGCGCGATGGTAACAACGCGACAACATTCCCGTAACGATCGGCGCGGCTGCCAGTGCCTTGCGCAAAGCTAACGGCGCCAATATCCGTCGCTCATGCTGAGCCGCTAGACTGCGATTCGGCTATGAATCCCGGGGGGAAGGATGAGCACGGCAGCAAGCGAGAGATTGGCGGGCAGTGCCAGTCGCGCAGAGTTGCGAGACGATTTGGAATCGTGCGCGCAAGAGACGCCGCGCCCTTGGACGCCGCGACCGTGCGGCGGCCGGAATTGTCCGTCGTCATGCCTTGCCTGAACGAGGAGCGGACCGTAGGCATCTGCGTGGAAAAGGCCGTCAAGACCATGGCCGCCCTGGACGTTGAGGGCGAGGTGATCGTGGTCGATAATGGCTCGACCGATGGGAGCGTCGAGGCGGCTCGGCGAGCCGGCGCCCAAATCGTGTTTCAGCCGCTGCGCGGCTACGGCAACGCGTTGCGGAAGGGTTTCGACGCAGCTCGCGGCCGCTACATTATCATGGCCGACTGCGACGAGAGCTACGACCTGACCGACCTCCAGCGGTTCCTCGAGCGGCTGCGTGGGGGAGCGGGCATGGTCATGGGGAACCGCCTTGCCGGCCGGATCCAGCCCGGCGCCATGCCCTGGCATCATCGGTGGATCGGCAATCCGCTTTTGAGCTGGTTCTTGAACGTGCTTTTCAAGACGGGAGTAGGCGATTCGCACTGTGGGATGCGCGGTTTCAGCAAGGAAGCCTATCGGAGTATGCGGCTGCAAATGCCGGGGATGGAGCTGGCCAGCGAAATGGTGATCAAGAGCTCGCTGGTCGGGCTGCGAATCGACGAAGTGCCGATCGTGCTGTATCCCGACGGTCGCGGCCGCCGTCCCCATCTGCGGAGCTTCCGCGACGGCTGGCGTCACCTCCGCTTCATGCTCATGTGCAGCCCCTTGTTTCTCTTCATGTTGCCCGGCCTGTTCTTTACGCTTCTGGGTTTGGCGGCCATCCCTGCGGCCGTGCTGGCGGGCTACGGAGTCTACGACGACGTCTTCGGGCCGAACTTCATGTATACGGCCTCGCTGCTGTCGATCGCCGGATCGCACGTGCTGGTCTTCGGCTTTCTCGCAAAGCTCTACACCCATCAGATCGATCCGGTGTTCGAAGATCCCCGTGTCCCCAAAGCCTTGTCGCTGTTCTCCGTGGAACGCGGGCTTCTCCTGGGAGGTTTTCTCATCGCTTCGGCCCTGGGCGTGGGCCTGCCCGTGCTCATCGCCTGGCTTTCGACGAGCCAGGTGGCCTCTCCGGCGCGATGGATCTTCGCGGGCACGCTGGCCACGCTGGGCATCGAGGTGATCTTCACCTCATTCCTCGTGGGGATCCTCGATTTCCCACGGGAGAGCGCCTGCGGAAAAATGCTCGAAAAGGGCGAAGCCAAGGCCGATTCTGCAGGAACTCGCGGATGATCTTGGCGTCCCGGAGCGAGGACGCGTCTGCCGGCCGATACATTCCTTGACGTTCTTCTGCCTTGGAGGCCACTTTGGCATCGAGACCACGTCGCCGAGCGACCCAAAGGCGCGAGAATGATCGTGGCGCGTCGTCCGGTGCGATGTTTCGATCCGGATGGCTCGGGTACTCGGCGATTGCCGCCGCCACCGGGATGGCCTATGCAAACTCGTTTTCCGCGGCCCAGGTCTTCGATGGGCTGAAGTTCATCGACGAGTACGCCGGGATCCGGCAGCTTTGGCCTCCGTCGGGCTGGCTGGCGACGAACCGACCCGTGGTGTTCTTCACCTTCGCCGTGAACTACGCCATGCACGGCACCGAGGTGTGGGGCTACCACGCCGTGAACCTGGCGATTCACGTCCTCGCCGCTTGCGTGCTTCTGGCCCTCATCCGCGACACGTTGGCAAGCCCTCGCCTGGCGGCCAGGTATGGGACACATGCCGGCAGCCTGGCCTTGGCCGTGGCGATGCTCTGGGCCGTTCATCCCTTGCAGACGCAGAGTGTGACCTACGTCTACCAGCGGCTGGAATCGCTCATGGGCCTCTTTTTCCTCACGGCGCTGTACTGTTTCGAGCGTGCGGGCCGGGCCCGGCGACCCCTGGCTTGGTACGCGGCCTCCTTGGGGGCGTGGCTGCTCGCCTTGGGGAGCAAGGAAGTCGCCGCGACGGCGCCCTTGGTAATCCTGTGGTATGACCGTGCTTTCCTCGCGGAGAGTTGGATCGACATCGCGAGAAAACGATGGGCCTATTACGTCTCCATGCTGGTGGTGCTCTTCGCGGCTGCGTCGGTGCTCGTGTGGCGCTGGCCGATGTACGTGGGCGGAGGAATCGGGACCGTCAAGGGTATCTCCTGGTGGCAGTATGCGGCCTCCCAGCCGGGAGTGATCCTGCACTACCTGCGGCTGAGCGTTTGGCCGGCGGGGCAGTGCATTGATTACGGATGGCCGGTCGCCCACGGCACGGCCGAGATGGTCGTGCCGGCCCTTACGATCGGCGTACTCGTCGCCTGTACGCTATGGTGTGCAGTACACCGACCCTCGCTAGGCTTCCTCGGAGGCTCGTTTTTCATCATCCTGGCGCCCACCTCGACGGTCGTGCCGATCTGCGATTTGGCTTTCGAGCACCGCATGTACCTGTCGCTGGCTGCCGTCGTAGCGATTCTCGTTTTCGGGACGTATGAGCTGCTACAGCAGGCGTGGCTCTCGGACCGGCTCGGGTCCCGGCGACCGCTTGCCGGAGGCCTGGCGCTTGCCACCGTCGCCGTCGCACTGACGGTCACAACGGCTTTGCGGAACGAGGTCTACGAAAGCGAGCGGACCCTCTGGTCGGACACGGTGCAGAAGGTGCCGAAGAACCCCAGGGGCTATGTCAACCTCGGGCACACCTTTGAGGCGGAGGGGGACTTGAGCCATGCCCGGGCACTCTATCGCGAAGCCCTGCACCTGGCTCCCGATATGGCGGCAGTCAATTTCAACTTGGCGAATATCCTGGCAGATCGCGAGCCGGAGGAAGCCATTCGCCTTTACCGTGTCGCTCTGAAGTGCGAACCGGAGTTCATCGATGCTCACGACAACCTGGCGACGCTGCTGGCGCGACAAGGGGATATCCAAGAGGCCCTGGGGCACAGCGAAATCGTCTTACGAGCGCGGCCTGAAGACGCCGACGCGCACTTCAACATGGCACAAGTGATAACTCCCATTGATCGCAACCGTGCCGAGCAACAGTATCGGGCCGCGCTTCGGCTGCGACCCGATCACCCTTACGCCCATTACAACCTGGCCATGCTGCTGGCCCAGCAGGCAAGGTATGCCGAGTCGAAAGAACATCTGCGCAAAGCCCTGAGCGTGAACCCGAACTGGCCGCAGGCGCGGGCGATGCTCGTTCATCTCGAGCGGATCAAGGATGCGCCGGGTGCAAATCGCGGCGATCGCGCGGCTCGTTAGGGCCTGTAAAACAATAAGTTGGGCCAATCACGTTCCCCGGCGTATAAGCCGGCCGAACATCTCGGCGTATCGCCAGGTGCAGTCATCCCAGCTCCACTGCCGAGCGTACTGGGCGGACCGGCCGCGGAGCAGATCCCAGTGCGAGCGGCATTCGAGGAAGTCGCGAACCGCCGCCGCCAAAGCGTCCGCTTGCAGCGAGGAGACGAGCGCCACGGTCTCGATCCCGGGCGAACCCGGCGCCGTATCGTCCGAGATCAGCGTCGGAGTACCGCAGGCCATGGCCTCCTGAACGACCAAAGGAAAACCTTCACCCACCGAGGGCAGAATCAGCAGGTCGGCGGCACGGTAATAGGGCGGCAGATCGGCATGATCGACTCGCCCGATGCATTGCACGTTGGGGAGCTTCCACTGCGACGGATCCTCCGGCCCCCAGCCGATCAGGAGCCACTGGATCTGGGGGAACTGTTGCGCTAGACGCCGCAGGTGCGACAAGCCCTTCTTCTCCACAAAACGGCCGACGAACAGAAAGGTTGGGCGCCCGTCCTGACCGCCGAATCGGCATCGGAGCTGATTCCGCTCCGCAGGGCCGACGGGACAAAAGGCCTCCGTGTCGACCCCATTGGGTATCCACAACGGTTCGGCGAAAGCGCACGATCGGACGGAAGTAGTCGAGCACCTTCGGGCTGATGAAGACGGTCTGCGTCGCCCCGCCAAGCACCATCCGGCCCAGTGTCCGATTGGCCGTTGCGAGCAACCCACGCAATAGCGCCTGACGATACGGAACTTCGCCTACGTGCTGGGTAACGACAATCGGCTTGCCGGCCATGCATGCCCGAAGCAGAGCCACCGCATTTCCCTGGTAAAGACAGTCGTGGAGGTGGACCAAATCACACTCTTTGACTGCCGAGCCGAGGCGAGCAAGTCCGGCCGGACCCCAAAGGGGATATGGAAAACCGAAGTGCCGCTCGGTCCCGTTCCACGCATTCATCGGCAGATAACTGACGGCGTCGCCCGGGCGCGTCGGAGCTGGGGAGCTGGCCGCCCAGGTGATGGAAAAGCCTCGCCGCGCAAGCCGGACCGCCAGTTCTCCAGCGACGATCTCGACACCGCCGCCGTGTCCGGGAAAATAGTGAGTCACCAGGAGCACCCGCATGCGCCGTTTGCCTTCTCGAAAGAGGCCTCCAGGGTACCGCGAGAGAGACCTTCATTGTAGCTGGTCGGCCTGCCGGGCGAATCCTCGTGGGCCGACTGAGGGTCTTGGGGGATCCCGGTGGCACGGTGTTCAGTAACCGTTCTCGACCGCCATCGGTTTCTAACCGGCCGCTAATGCCGGCTTAATGCCGCACCGCTAGAATACCGCTCCGTGATCCTCGGTGAGTGGTGGACATGGCCAGGTTTGGTCCCTGACAGTGACAGGAAGAGCCCCATGAGGAACAGGAATTCTGCTTTCACGCTGGTCGAATTGTTGGTGGTGGTGGCAATCATCGGCATTCTCGCCTCGTTGTTGCTTCCGGCCCTGGTGCGGGCGCGGGAGTCGGCCCGCAAGGCCCAATGTACGAGCAATCTTCGCCAATTCGGCATCGGCCTGACCACGTTCGCGGACCATGACCCGCAGGGACGGCTTTGCACGGGCGCTTTCGACATCCAGCGGGACGGTTGCCCGGACACCTGGGGCTGGGTGGCGGACCTGGTGAACATCGGCGCTTGCCTTCCCGGGCAAATGCTCGACCCGAGCAGTCCCGAGTCCGGCCTGGGGAATTTCCAGACCATGTTGAGCATGGGCGGGGCGATCGCCGCGTCGCCGGTGGACGGGGGCATCGCCCAGCAGATGGGCAGCGGCACATGCGGCACCAGCGCATCGTTTAGCGGCACCGCGTGGACCGGCCTGTTCGCCGCCACCTCCAACGACTCGCTGCAGCGGTCGGACTACTTGGCCCGCTTCCTGGCCGGCAAGGGCTATAACACGAATTACGCAACGAGTTGGTACCTGGTCCGCGGCGGCATCCAGGTCGCCCAGGGAACCACGAGCGACTCTTGGGTCTTCACCGGGACGTACAGCGCCAAAGGACCTGGGGCGACCCTCGGCCCGCTGACCAAGCGGGTGTTGGGAAACTCCGTGGCGCCCAGCTCGATTATCCCGCTTTTGGCCGACGCTGCGCAGGGCAGCAACCTCAACGTAAACGAGGCCATCATGGGCAACCCGGGGATCGTGAAGAACCCCGTCAACTACTACGCCTACAACGCCAGCACCAATACTCCCGCGGACACCACCGTCAAGACTTTCATGCTGGCCGGCACGCCGATGGCCGGCTCTTACAATCCCGGCCCAGCCTATTACGACCCCAGCCTGGGCATCGTGCCGCTGGCGACTGGGCAAGCGACCGACGTGACGGCCGAAGTCCAGTGCGAACGGTTGGGAGGCAACTGTCCGGCAGCCAACAACGCTGCCGGGCACGGCTGGCTCCAGGATACCCGCGCCTGGGGCGCCGTTCATGCCGGCACCTGCAACGTGTTGATGGCCGATGGCAGCGTGAAGAACTTTACCGATCAAGACAACGACGGATACCTCAACCCCGGCTTCCCCGTTACCACCGCCAGCCCGACCGTGGGCTACCAATCCGGCATCATCGAGTTGCCCGCGGCCGAGATCTATAGTGGGATGTTCCTCGAAAAGGTCAAGGCGGTGGCCTCCTACTGAAGACCGTGGTCGGCAGTAGGGTGGGACCAGGCCGCCGTGGCGGCCGCCGGCCCACCAGCCACTACCCTCCGCAGCAAGAGGAATGAATTGCGCAAACCTAACTTGGCGCTAACCATCCTCTGACCGTTTCAGACTACGATCCAAGGGGCAATTTCAGCCAAAGGTGAGTCCGTTCGTGGCGGGAACAGCGGAGGCGGAATCCTTTACGGTTAGAGCGCCGGTGCGGTTTCGGCGTGCAACCGAGACGACAACCCAGGGAGTGCCGGATCCCATGCAGGGCTCCTGGAGCGCAGCGAAAGCCTCTGAGCAGGTCTGGGACGCCGCCGCGCCGAACGGCAACGCAGGGGGCTTCGACCCCTATCGAATGTGGTTGGGGGTCCGCGAGCTCCGCCGGCCCTTGAATGCGTATCAACTCTTGGGTCTGGCGACCTTGGAAAGCGACATGGAGTTGATCCGCACGGCCGCCGGCGTGCAGCGAACGGCGATCGATGCCAAGCGTTTCGGGGCGTCGCCGCAGATCTGGGAACAGGTCCGTGGCGAGCTGGAGGAAGCGATTGCCCTGCTCTTGGATCCTCTCCGCAAGGAGGAGTACGACAACGCCATCCGGCGCGACGACCGTGCCGGGGCTATCGCCTCCGGGAAATTCGAGGTCGGCCGCCGCTCCAACGGCGAGGCCCACGTGCTGGCGTGTTCGCAGTGCGGCGCCCCGGTCCCTGCCAACCGGAAGTTCTGCGGCCAGTGCGGCTTCAACCTCTGGGAGCCCTGCTTTCAGTGTCAGACGCTCTGCCTGTCGGGTGAGCCGTACTGCGGGTCGTGCGGGGCCGACCTGAAAGTCGCATTTCGAAGAGCACGTTCAGCAGTTCGAAGAGGCTTTCCAGCAGGCCGACGAGCTGCGATTCGAATGCCGCTACGGTGATGCCATCGCGCTGTTGAGCCCGCTGACGAAAGTCCATCACCCGCGGCTGGAATCCCAGGCCCGCGAGGCGATCGAGGTGATCCGGCAGGTTGGGGTCGAGCGTCAAACCCGCCTGGCGGAGGTGGAGATCCTCGGGCAGGAAGCGCGGCGCTGCATCGAGACCTGCGACTACCAGGGGGCGGTCGGCCTGCTGGAAAACGTTCCCGAGCCGCTTCGCGACGACAATTTGCGGCGGCTTTTGGGCGAGGCCTCGGCGCTGTTGGAAGAGGTGCTTTCGCTGACCCGCGAGATCGCCGAAGCGATCAGTGCCGGGCGCACGGGCGACCTGCTCGCCAAGATCGAACGGCTGTTGACGATCAAGCCGGACCACCCCCAGGCGACCCAGCTTGCCCAGCGGCTGGAGCAGCGGCTGTTCCTCCTGGCCAAGGAAAAGTCGGCGGCCTGCCAATATGAGGCGGCGCTGGGGCTGCTGGAGCAAGTGCCGCGGCAGGTCCGCGGCGAGGAGTTCGAGGCGGTCCTGGGCCAGGTCCAGGAGTTGATCTGGCTGGTCTCGGATCTCAAGAGCGCCCCGGTCGCCGACGACACGCTGGCGGCCCTGGCCGAGCGCCTCTTGCGGCTTTCTCCCCGCGACTCCCGGGCGGCCAAGGCCCTGGAAGAGGTCCGCCGGCGCCGGAAGATCGCCGAGGGCGATCCGCGGCGCGCAGTCGTGCCTTGGGCGGCGGCGAAGGAGCAGACGCGGATCGGCTGCCCCGTGGACTGGCTTACCGATTTCCGCCGCTTCCACTTTCACGAGAACTTCAACCCGGCCGTGCTCGCGGCCAATCCCGGCAGCTTCTTCGCGGCCTGCGGGCTGGCGCTCCAGAGCCTTCGCCTGTCGCGGACGAGAATCAACTTGCACCCGAGCGATCCCAGCCTGAGGGGTCATTTCCGCAAGCTCCAGCAGATGCGGCCCGTGCTCAAGGCCTGGGGGCTCGACCTGGGGGCCAGCGGCCTGAAGGCCCTGCGCCTGAGCATGGACAAGAGCCAGCAGAACCTGGCCATCGAGGCCTGCGACCTGGTTGCTCACCGCAAGCTGCTCAGCGATGCGGTCAACGAGGAAGAGGAGCGGGCGCTGATCGAGGAGACCGTCAAGGAGTTCCTCTCCCGCAACGACCTGAAGGGCTGCCGCATCGGCCTGGGACTGCCCGGCCGGACGGTCTTCGTCCGCCAGCTCAGCCTCCCGACCATCGATCCCAAGAAGCTGGCCAGTGCCGTGCGGTATGAGATGCGGCGGCAAGTCTCGATCCCGCTGGACGACCTGGTCTGGGGCTACGAGGTTCTCAGCGAGAGCGCCGACGAGCCGGTCTCGGCGAAGAAGAACGACGTGGTGATCGTTGCCGCGCGGCGGATCATGCTCAAGGACCGGCTGAGCCGGCTGGGCAGCGCCGGCATGGCCGTCGACGTCGTGCAGGGCGACGCCATCGCCCTGTACAACTTCCTGGCCTACGATTACTTCGGCGACACCGTGACCTCGCCCGAGCGGGTCAACGAGGTCACCGCCGTGCTGGATCTGGGCAGCGACGCGATGAACGTGCTCATCGGCTCGCCGCGGCTGGTCTGGCTTCACGGCTCGGGCTTCGGCTGCAACAACTTCACCAAGGCGCTGGTCCGCCAGCAGCATCTGACCCTGGCGCAGGCCGAAGAGCTTCTGCGGGATCCGCTCCGCGCGGAATCGCTCTACGCGCATTACCAGATCCTGGAGCCTGTCTTCGAGGAGTTGGCCAAGCAGATCGAGTCGGCCTTCGCCCAGTTCTCCCGCGCCCATCGCCACGCGAAGATCACCCGCCTCTTGGGCGTCGGCGGCGGCTTCCGCATCCACGGCCTGTTCGGCTACCTGCGGACCAACCGGCCCGATCTTCTCGGCGACTGAGGTAGTGGTCAGCGGCCGGTGGCACGCGGTCAGTACCAGGCCCTGTTGAGGCCCCGCCGGTCAACCACCGTCACGGACGAAGTGGGGCAGCGCGTCGGGCAAGTCCAGCGTCACTTCGACGAGACCTCGGTACTCTCCGTCTTCGTACCAAGGGGCCTGATAGACGAGCTTCTTCCTGCCGCCCTTCTCGATCGTGTAGGCGTTGACCTTCCCCGCTGCCAGCAGTTCCTGGAGCTTGCTGCGCGAGGGCTCGGGATGGCAGTCCAGCAGGTTGGTGCCGACAAGCCCTCGGCCGCCGTCTTTGGCGAAGGTCTTGGCCGCGCGGTCGTTCATTTCCAAAATCACCCCGGCGGTGTCACAGACCGTGATGTCGCCAGGGAACTCCTTCGCCCAGGGGATACTCATCATGGCTTTCGTGGTCCTCGTTGTTGAGGGTATTCTCCCTCGGGACACCGACGCCCCGTTTCAGGTTCGGCCAACACCTGAGCTATGCATAATTCGCGCAAGCCACTGGTATTTCGTCAGGGCCCGGCGTTGCTGGGCGGGGGGGTGAACGATCCGAGGGGACCGGGAGGAGACACCATCGGCGGGGAGCCAGGCGAAAGGTAGGGCTCCCTGGCGGGCGGCGGGGGGAACCCGACATTGGGCACTTGGAACATCGCCTGAGGGCCGGCGACGTTGACGCCTTGGCTGTGGGCGTCCTGGCGGAGCTGTTCCGCCCGCTGGCGGAGCTCGTCCACCGGCACGACCACTTGTGGCGTCAGCCGGTAGCTCAGCGTATGATAGTCGCGGATTTCGCCCGGGACGAAGTTCTCGGAGAAGAAATTGATCGGCGGCCATTCGTACCAGGGGGCGGGAATCGGCTGGAGCACGGTCAGCGTCTCGTAGCCGTCTTTGACCAGGCGGATCTTGCGGGTACCATAGTAAATGAAATCGTGGGAGACGGGGGTCGTGCCGATCTCGTAATCGTCGACGAAGACCACGGCCCCGGGCGGATCGCTGCGGACCATCAGGCGTCGATGGAGACAGCCGGGCAAGGCCAGGGCCAGGGCCACGGCGGCCAGCACGGCCAGCCTTTGCGGCCGCCAACAGGCACTCACGGTGCGTCGCTTCATGGGATTGCCGAACTTCTCGTTTTCCCGGCCCTGGAAGAGGAGCAAGGGGACGGCCGCCGCCGGAAAAAAACCGCCGGAGTATAGTACGCCGGGGCCGGCGATCCTAGGCCGAATCCGCGAAATTGACCGCTCGGGGAGAGCAACCCGCCCCCGGGCTGGTTGGACGATCCGGGGCACGTTAGAATAGAAAAGATATGGATCCGACCGCAACTAATTGGGACCACTGCCTTCAAGTGGCGGCTGCCAGTGATCTGGGGCTGCGCAGGGCCAATAACCAGGATTCCAAGGCCGTGGCCCTGGCCAGCGGCAGGGAGAAATGGGAAACCCGGGGCCACCTGTTCCTGGTAGCCGACGGAATGGGGGCCCACGCCGCCGGGGAGTTGGCTAGCAAGCTGGCGAGCGATATCATCCCCCTTTCCTACTACAAACTTGCCGACCTTACCGCCCCCGAGGCCCTGCTGGCGGCCGTCCATGAGGCCAACACCCAGATCCATACGCGGGGCCAGGCGAGCGACGACTTCAGGGGGATGGGTACCACGCTCAGCTCCTTGGTGCTGTTGCCCCAGGGCTCCCTGGTCGCGCAGGTCGGCGACAGCCGCGTCTACCGTTGGCGGAACCACCGGCTGGAGCAGCTCACCTTCGACCATAGCCTGGTCTGGGAGCTGCGGGCCAGCGGGCAGTTCGGCGACCAGGAAGTCCCCAGTTACGTCCGCAAGAACATCATTACCCGGTCGCTGGGGCCCAATCCCCAGGTTCAGGTCGACCTTGAAGGTCCGGCGCCGGTGCAGGTGGGCGACATATTTCTGCTGTGCAGCGACGGACTCTCGGGGCAGGTGCAGGACGACGAGATCGGCAAGATCCTCGGCTGTCTTGAGCCCAACGAGGCGGTCCGCGCGTTGGTCGATTTGGCCAACCTGCGGGGCGGGCCGGACAATATTACGGTGATCGTGGTGCAGGTGACCGCGCCTTTGGCGGCCCGGGCAGACGCCGTTGCCAGCGGCAGGCCCGCCCGGCCCGTGCATCCGCTGGTCTGGAGCCTTTTGGGAGTCTGCGGTCTGGCCGCGGTGGGCTTGGCAGCCGCCCGCTATTACCTGCCGGCCCTGGTGGCGCTGGCGGGAGTGGCGGGCAGCGGGATTGCGGCCCTGGTGCAGCGCTACGGCGGCGGTGAGAACCGCTACGAAGGCCGGCCGCTGGGCAAAGGTCCCTATACGGCCAGCGATTGCGTCCCCGATGCGGCGTTTGTCGCGCGGCTGGGCCAGATCGCCGAGGAACTCCGCCAGGCGGCCCGCGCCGAAGACTGGGCCGTCGATTGGGCGCGATTCGAGGCTCACGCGTCGCAGGGGGCCGCGGCCGCCAAGGCCAACGAGCTTGCCCCGGCGATCCGCGAGTATTGTCACGCCATCAGCTTCTTGATGAATGAGCTGAAGAACCAGCGCGGCCGCCATCGCCCTGGCGACGACAGCGCGGTTGATCTGTTGTAAGGAGCCGGCAAATTGTAGCAGGCACACGCCGTGTGCCGTCCGCGACTTACGGCACACGGCGTGTGCCGACTACTTTACCTGCGGAGGATGCGGTGATGCTCGCACGATCGGCCATCGGCGCCGTGCTCGCCCTAATCTTGGTTTATCTGTCCAACCCCGGCTTTACGGCCGAGCCCCGGCCGGCCACCCCGCGTGCCGGCCCAGACCGTGCGGACCTGGACCGACTCTACGGGCCAATACAAGCTGCGAGCCAAACTTGTGGACGTTGCCGACGGCAAGGTGCGGCTGGAGAGGGCCGACGGCCGCGTGATCACGATCGCCTTGGAGAAGCTCAGCGAGGCGGACCAGAAATGGCTTGCCCGGTTCACGCCCGCAGCCGGCGGGGCGGCTTCAGCCGAAGGCGAGTGGCCCTGCTGGCTGGGGCCGAACCACGACGGCAAGTCGCCCGACAAGGGACTGCTGCAAGAGTGGCCCTCGCAAGGGCCGCCGTTGGTCTGGAAGGCCGACGGCATCGGCCGGGGATTCTCCGGCGTCGCCGTGGCTGGCAAGACGGTCTACATCACCGGCGAAGAGAAGGACCGCTTGCTGATCTTTGCCTTCGACATGGAAGGCGAGAAGAAATGGCAGGTCGAGCATGGCAGGGGATGGAATGACCATCCCGGCTCCCGCGGCACGCCGACGATCGATGGCGGCCGGCTGTACCTGCTCTCGGACGACGGACTGCTGGGCTGTTTCGATACGGCCACGGGCCGCCGCTTGTGGGTCCACGACGCCAAGGAGTTCGGCGGCCACGCCGACCAGTGGGGCTATGCCGAGTCGCCCTTGGTGCTGGGAAGCCTCGTGATCTTCAAGCCGGGCGGGTCCAATTGCATCGTCGCGCTGGACAAGACGAGCGGTCGCCAGCTCTGGGCCAGCCGCGGCTTCTCCGCCGGGCCGGAATACAGCTCCTGCCTGCCAATCACCCTGGCAAAAAGCACGCTTATCGTCACCGGCACCAACCAGGGCCTGGTCGCCGTCAACAGCCGCAACGGCGCCCTGGTCTGGACCAACCGTTTCGCCGCCGGCAACATCGCCAACTGCCCCACGCCCGCCTATGAGAACGGTTATCTTTTCTGGGCCAACGGCTACGGCAAGGGCGGGATCTGCCTGCGACTGGCCGCCAACGGCGCGGCGTCCGAGGCATGGACCACTCACGACATGGTCTGCCACCACGGCGGCTATATCCTCGACGGCGGCTACGTCTACGGCAACCACGAGGGCGAGTGGGCCTGCCTGGATCTGAAAAGCGGCAAGACGATGTGGAAGCAGCGGGGCGTCGGCAAGGGTTCCCTCTGCTGGGCCGACCACATGCTCTATCTCTTCTCCGAGAGCGGCGGCAAGGCGGCCCTGGCCACCTGCTCTCCGCAGGGCCTGGAGATTCGCGGCCAGTTCCAAGTCGAGGGCGAGGGTGAAAGCTGGGCCCATCCGGTGGTCGTCGGCGGCCGGCTTTATCTCCGCTACGACACGCACCTTTACTGCTTCGACGTGAAGGCGAAATAGAATTATGTCATTGGTCAGGACGTTTCACCTCTGGTTGCCGGCCGCAGTGGCCTTGGGGGTGCTCTCGGCGTGGCCCGTCCGGGCTGCCCCGATGGCGCCGCCCAAACCTGAAAAGCTCTCGCTCTGGCCCCAGACAGCGCCGCTGGGCGACGGGCAGTTCGGCGCGGCCGACGTGCCCATCACCGTCTACCGGCCGGTTCCGGAGAGGGCCACCGGGACCGCGGCCGTGATTTGTCCGGGCGGGGGTTACGGGGGCCTGGTGGTCGGCCCGGAGGGACATCTCATCGCGCTTTGGCTGATGCGGCACGGCATCGCGGGTATCGTGTTGGAGTACCGGCTTCCGCACGGCAAACCTTTCGTCCCCTTGTTGGACGCCCAGCGGGCCGTCCGCACGGTCCGCTTCCATGCCAAGCGCTGGGGCATCGACCCAGGCCGCATCGGCATCATGGGCTTTTCCGCCGGCGGCCACCTAGCCTCCACGGCGGGCACGCATTTCGACGCCGGCGATCCGCAAGCGGCCGACAACATTGACCGCATGAGCTGCCGCCCCGATTTTCTCGTGCTGATCTATCCCGTGATCAGCATGGGCGAAAAGACCCATAAGGGGAGCCGGGAAAACCTGCTCGGCCCTCATCCCCTGCCCGCGATGGTGCAACTCTTCTCCAACGAGAAACAGGTCACCGATCGCACCCCGCCGGCCTTCCTGGCCCATGCCAAGGACGACACGCTGGTCACGCCGGACAACAGCCGCATGTTCTACGAGGCCCTCAAGGCGCACCACGTGCCCGCGGAATACCTGGAACTTCCCGAGGGCGGCCACGGACTCAACGGCTATCAGGGCCCGATGTGGGCGGGCTGGCAGACGGGCTGCTTGCAGTGGCTGACCGCGCAAAAGATCCTTGGTGCCCCCGGGAGAAGGTGAGAGACACGTTTTTTGGTAACCGTTCACGGGGACAGGTCCATGTTTTCGGCCTTACGTCTCGCGGCGAAATGCGCTTTTTTGGCCGAAAAATGGACCAGTCCCCGCCCGACCCGTGAACGGTTACGTTTTTTGTAACCGCCGGACGCGATCCGCTGTATAGATTCGTGAGAGGCTCGATCCATGCTGCGTACACCGGCGTCCTTGTCGAGCGACGAGGAACTTGCACGGCTTGCACGTGACGGCTGCGCGGCCAGCTTCGAGCAGCTTGTACGGCGGTTCCAGGTCCCGCTTTTGCACTTCCTGCGTCGCCAGGGCGCCGGGGGCGACGCGGAAGACTTGCTCCAAGAGACGTTCCTGCGGGCGTATACCAACCTGCACCGCTACCGCCCCCGCTGGCGACTGGCCACCTGGCTGTTTACGATCGCCCGCCGCGTGGCCATCAACCATCACCGCCAAAGCCGGCCGGCGGTCGTCGAGGCGTCGTGGGAATCGGCCGCGTTCGAGGCGCCCGAGCCGTACCAGGTGCTGGTCGCGGAGGAGACCCGGCAGCGGTTGTGGCGTCTGGCGGCCCGCGTGCTTTCGGCCGACGAGTGGACGGCGCTTTGGCTGTTTTATGTCGAACAGATGCCGGCCCGGGAGATTGCCGCCGTGCTGGGGCGTTCCTGGGTGGGAGTGAAAACGATGCTCTTCCGCTCGCGGAAGAGGCTCCTGCCGCTGGTTTCGGACCTGGCAAGCGACGGATGGCTGTCCCCTTCTGAGATGTTGGGGATCGAGGTGCCTCATGGTTAGACCGACGAAGATCGACCCGCGGACTGTCCTCGCCGAGCGGCTGCGTGCGGAGGCTTGCGACAGCCGGCCGGCGTTCTCCGAAGCGCTGCACGCGCGGATCTGCGATGCGGTCTGGCAGTGCGGCGTGCTCCACGCACCCCCGCCAGGCGTCACCGGCGGCTTGTCCGCCGGTACCGGCCCAGGCAACCTTGGCCGGCGAGCAGCCAGTGGCACCGGGCGCCGCCGGGGGTTCCGCCGATCGCTGGGCCTGGCCGGCGTAATGGCCGCAGCCGCCTCGCTGCTGGCCGCGGCGGCTCTCCTCGGGCCGCACCGGCAGCCGGCTCGGCCCGAGGTCGTGGTCAAGGCGCCGAGTCCTCCAGCCCCCTCGTCGGCAAGCCCGACGCTGTCGACCGAGCCGGCGGGATCGGAAAGCGGTTTCGAATTGGTGACCGACCTGACCGATCGCGCTGCGGAGCACTTCGACAGTCTGGTCGACGCGGCCGACCAATGGACCTACCTCGATCACGACGCCCGGCTGGCCTTGGATCTGCTGAGCGAGCGACTGCCCGTCAGTCTCGTCCCGGTGTCGTCGTCCGAGGCCTCCGATCCGGCGGAATTTTTCACCGGCTTGTAAGGACGGCGGCAACAGCCGGGGCTAACCGATCTACACCCGTTAGCCCCGGCGGCCACGCCGGTCCCAAGCGGCAGGGTTTGAATACCGCGCGAAAGCTTCGCCGGACGCTACAACTTCCCTCGCGGGCAAATCGCCGACTGCCGAAGCCTTCGCGCACGGGCGACTTTGCGCGAAATGACAGTAGACTTCCACAGCCGGGCGCGAGGCTTTGCCGGTTCTGAGGGAATACTTCTTTCTCGCCGAATACCGCGATATGCGGGTCGGTGCGAAAGAGACGATTGACGCGGGGGCTCTTGAGCAAAACCCGTGCGGAATCGCGGATTTCTGCCGATCGTCTTCTGCCGGCGGACGATTCGTTTAGTGGGACGTAGTGGACTGTTGTGGAAAGGAGTCTCGTAGCCATGAAACACCTTCTCGTCGCAACCCTTTTTAGCAGCGTCGTGTTGGCGACGTCGCTAGTCCGGGCTCAAGGCGGCCTGTATGGTGCGCCGGCGATGCTCGACCTGCCGCAAGCCCAAGCGGCTCCCTCCTACAGCTCTCCGAGCACGTCCGCGATGCCTCTGCCGTCGCCCTCTCCGTCGGTGTATCACACGGCCTTGGTGTCTCAACCCGGGTACCTGCCGCCCAGCGACGCCTACGGCCAGCAGATCGGCGACGTGAGCATGTCGTCCCCGCCGAGCGCCTCGGGGCCGGGCCAGCCCACGCTCGCTACGCCGCCGCCCGGCACGATGCTGCCCGGCGGTGGACCCGCGATGAATCCGCCGTCCGCTGCCCAAGGCATGTACGCACCGCAGCCGGCGACTCCAGGTGCCTATCCTTGTGCGTCGGGCAACGGCACGGTCAACCAAATGCTCCAGGACTCAGGCTGCTACGGCAACGCGGGCGGAGCCCCGGCGCCGGCGCCCGGCGTCTATGGGCCCAGCCCCTGCGATCAGGGCTTCGTCGGCGCCAGCAGCGCCGACCAATGGTATGCCTCCGTCCGCGGCCTGGTGATGGGCCGAGGCGACGAGCCCAAGGTCTGGACCAGCGCGAATTCGGTGATCAACGCCAACCAACTGCTCAATACCCAGGTCAACGAGAACTGGACCGGCGGCTGGGACGTGGTTCTCGGCCACTCCTTCTGCTGCGGCCAATACTCCTTGGAAGCCGAATATTGGGGCTTGGCCCAGTTCGGCGGCCAGGCCGCCACGACTCCCGCGCAAGGCCCCGTCAACCTCACCTTCCAGGACGACAACCTCGCCTTCACCCAAAACGGGGTCACCTACACCGGGCAGCAGATGTTCGACGGCGCGGTCGCGCACGCGATCCAGCGGGAAAACGACGTGCAGAGCGTGGAAATCAACTTCTTCAGCAACCATTGCTGTTGCGGTCCTAGAATGGACGTGAGCCTCTCCGCCGGCGTCCGCTACTTCCGTTTCAGCGACGAGCTGGATTTCACCTCGTACACCAACTACGCGCCTCCCTTCGACCAGGCGCAGCTCACCGACCGGATCGTCAACAACCTCATCGGCTTCCAGTTCGGGGCCGACGTGAACTACAACTTGGGCTGCAACGTCCATTTCTTCGTCAATCCCAAGATCGGCATCTACGACAACCACATGAACTTGAACTACAACCTGACCAATAGCTGCGGCGTCTCCGCCGTGTCGACCGATCCCAACGTGCCGGGCGGCTACCCGGTAAACTCGAGTAAAGACGGCCTGGCTTTCATGACCCAAGTCGACATCGGCCTGGGATGGCAGTTCGCCTGCCATTGGGATGCCTTCGTCGGCTACCGCCTGGTCTTCGCCACCGGCATGGGGCTGGCCGACGACCAGCTCCCCCAGTACTTCGTGGACCTGCCGGGAATCGCCGACATCAAGCACAGCAGCGACATGCTCCTCAGCGGGGCCTTCGCCGGGCTGACGTATAGCTTCTGATTGTGCCGCGGGGTACGAGAAAAACCGTCGGATAGTCCCCCTGCCGACCACTCGTGCTCGTAACGGCTCCGCTCGGGCAGCAGGCGACTGCTGCCCGAGTCGTTTTCTTGCCTACTCGCCGATGACCTTGATCAGCACCCGCTTGGAGCGGTTTCCATCGAACTCCCCATAGAAAATCTGCTCCCAGGGACCGAAGTCCAACTTCCCATTGGTGACGGCCACCACAACTTCCCGGCCCATCACCTGCTGTTTAAGGTGGGCATCAGCGTTGTCCTCGCCGGTGCGGTTGTGGTGGTAGACGTTCGGATCGGGGTTGAAGGGGGCCAACTTCTCCAACCACTTGCCGAAGTCGTGGTGCAACCCCCTCTCGTTGTCGTTGATGAATATGCTGCTGGTGATATGCATGCTGTTCACCAGGAATATCTAGTAACTGCACCCCATTTCTGCTTGCGGGGACCACACGTCGGGAGAACGAGTATGCTACTCCCCAATAATCTTGATAAGTACCCGCTTCGGGCGACGACCATCAAACTCGCCGTAGAACACCTGCTCCCAGGGGCCAAAGTCGAGCTTACCTTCGGTGATCGCCACGACCACCTCGCGGCCCATGATCTGCCGCTTGTGATGGGCGTCGCCGTTGTCCTCCCCCGTGCGGTTGTGGTGATAGGTCTGCGGCGAAGGGTCATAGGGAGCCAGCTTTTCCAGCCACCGCTTGTAGTCTTCGTGCAGCCCGGGCTCGTCATCGTTGATGAACACCGATGCGGTTATGTGCATCGCGTTAATGAGTACAATGCCATCGCGGATATTGCTCTTCGCGACCGCGGCTTCCACTTGCCGCGTGATGTTCACAAACCCCATCCGCTGGGGGACGGTGAAGGTCAAGGTCTCTCGATACGATTTCACTGGACTCTCCCAGTTTCGTCAAGGGAACGAGAACGACGGGAAACGATGATTGTACAGACTGCGTGTTTGCCATGATAGAAGTGGCAAACTAGCTGGTGATGGGAGGACAGGGGTTGCCTGGAATGTGCCAAAACACTGGGGATAAACAGCCCAGAACGGCCCTGGAATTTGTTCCTCTTGGTAGGGCGGTATGAATCGACGTAAACTGGATTTGACCAAATCCTGGTGGGGTCTAGGGGCCTTCTCGGGTTATTTCCAGGACTGTAACGAGGCGGGCAAGAACACACGGGCAGGCGGGTAGCTTCCGCCGTTGATTGGCGAGCCGAAGGGGAATCCACCATCGCCTCCAAGGCTCGCCAATCAGCCCGTGTTCAGAATGGATGGTGAGTAATGAGGGAACCAAAGTACAGCGATGAGGCGTATCGGATCGACAGGCAGGGCAGAAAGACTAATCTGTGGCGATGCACGCCGGGCATCGCCAGTGAGTTCATACATCATCTGTCCGCTTTCATCGAGCGGATTGGTAAGCTCCCCGTAGTAGTTCTGTATAGCCGCGTGTCTCACCCAAATCAGGAGCAAAGTGGGAACCTCGACGACCAGACAATGGATGCCCTGCGAAAGCTACTGAAAATGGGCTTCAGGCTCGGCCGCGATATCATTGTCTTTGAGGGGGTCGAGTCCAGCCGTCTCCAGGATGATCGCTTCTTGCTGGAGCGAGCTATCGAAGAAGCTCGGAAGCGGGGGGCCATCCTTGTTGCGGTCCACCGCGATCGGCTCTTGCGGAATCGGTTTGTTGATCCAACATGGCAGTATGAGCTTCCGGTAGTCAGTGAATACGTTCAACTTCTACGTTTGGCCCGTGATGTGCCCTTAGCGACAATCCAACACCCGGACGACCCCGCGGCGAGAAGCGACCAGATCAAACGGGGCCAGAGGGCCAAGGGCAATCGCGGCGGCCGGCCAGCCAAGCGAAAGTGGAAGGAACGGAGGCTAGTTTGGATTCATCTTGCGAGAAAGATGCGAGAAGCCGGTCTGCCATTTCGGCAGATTGCCGACCGTCTGAACGCGAGAGGTGACGGCTACTGCAATGTCACTCACATGACGGTCCGCAACTGGCTGAAACGAGGCGTATAAGTTTTCGTCGCTGGCAGTCTACAACTGGCTGAAAGCACGTGTATAAGTTTTGGTGGGTTCCCGATGCCGACTGACTGGCTGAAACGACGTGTACAAGGTTGGTGGAAAGAAGGTATGTATAAGTTTTCGCGGCTTTCCGATGCCCATTTATTGACTTTCACCCCTGAAAACAGGGCTTTTCGGGGTGTCTACAGACCGCCTTTTGCCCACCCAGAAACCATTAGTATACACAGGTATGACGAGACAGAGAGGCAATCGGACGGGCACCGGCCAAATCAGACATGAAGCCTCCGACATCCGCGGGGCGTGACTTCTTAACGATTTAGGCAAAAAAGCAGGTACAAGGCATGGGCGGACCCGGCAGCGGAAGGTGGGATCGGCATTCGGGGAAAACGTCGGTCGAAGAGTGCTACACGATCGACGTAGGCGACCTGGCCAGAAATGGGATGCTCTACGTCGGGCGGACGGGCGCTCGCTCTTGGAATGACCAGTTCGGCGAGCAGCCTTTCCGCGTAGACTTCTCAACCGTTCTCGACCATTATTGTAGACCTTTCCTTCTGATTTCCTACCGCTGGAATGATTCTTGGGACGATTCCGATGGTGCCGATTTTGAGGATGTTTCCCTTCCGATCCGGCTACAGACGAGCCAGCCATACTATGGCGGTCAGCGGTGGTGGTTCACCTGTCCGCTAGTCGTTGGCGGCATCCCGTGCAACCGGCGGGTGGGGATTCTCTACTTGCCGGACGATGCCCGTTACTTCGGTTGCCGGCATTGCCACGAGCTGGTCTATCGTCGGGAGCCTGACCCGTTTGAACACGCGGACGCATTGCTGAAAGTGTTTTGGAAGCGAATGGAAGGGCTGAACAAGAAGCACGGTTAGTAGGGAACGGGAAAAGGCAATGGGACGGGCGACGGCCAATCAGCCCCGACACCGGACGGGTGCCTGTGCCGCCCAAGGGAGACCATTACCTGTACACCCACCCTACCCAACACAGAATGTCGAAAATCGTACCAGGCTGTAGGCACCCCACAACCTAGTACCAAAAGAACCCCCACCTCAATTGAGCCTGCGAGACGCAGGGTAGTGATAAATGGTACACCGAGGGGAACAATGGGCAGCCACCCATACTTTGTGGGATGCGAAGGCGGTTTGCCTGTTACCTCATTACCAGTCCAGATTGTCGTTCATCACGCCGCTCCTTATTGAACCTGTTTTGCTGTAGACACACGCCATCCGCCCTTGACGACGACCGCAGAGACCTCGGCGACACCATCGCTCAAGTTGTACGTTAGGATAATGCTCGGGGGTCCAGCCAAGAGAGCCTGCTGCATCGCCCTCCCAGCGTCTTGGGCTGAGTAAGAGCCATAGTGGGGCTGAGAGTGCTGCACAACATCTCGGAGGGACGCCGGCTTCCCGAACTTCTCATAGAACGCCTGCTTGGTTATGACCTTACCGCGGTCCTTGAGTACCCGGTCCTTGAACGTGTCGCAATCGAGGGCCGGCTTGGGAAACTCAGGGGCCGGCGTACTCGTTGTGGCTCTGTTGGTGGCAGCCGGGGCCGGTTGAGCCGGAGCCACCGCGGGGGTCGGTGAACTGCCACAACCGCACACGAACGTCAGACACGAGCACAGAATTAACCTTCTCATTTCAACGCTCCTTGGTAGTGAACTATGGTAAGCTGCCCGCCCGCCACCTTACCGGACGAATTCGGACGGCAACCAGCCCTTTCGGCCGATGGTCGGGCCGTCAAGTACAAGAACTTGGAGCCCACCCCCCATCCTCCAATCAAGCACCTTGACTCGGGTGCCCTTGGGCGCTAGAAAACAGCTACCGCTATCGGCTGCCGGCGGCGATGGTCGCGGGGATCGTGGATGAGTTGTGGGACTTCGAGCGGCTGTACGACGAGGTTAGGGGGTAACGCATGCCCCTTGGCTGACCTGCTACAAAGAGTCACTTGGGGCGGATGAGCGAAACGGTGTAGATTTGCAACCGCAGTGTCTCGGCCTTGTTGCTCTGTCCATAGCCCCGAATGGCAAAGTCAGCCCGTACAGTGCCGTCGTCCAGTTTCCACTCCCAACGCTCGCTAGGATAGCTGTCGTGCTTGCCCGTCTTGTTCAGCATCTCGACAACATGCCAGGAAGTCCTGCTTGTCGGCTCGCCGAACTTCTTCGTCAGTTCGCCAACTGTCCAGATCCTGGCAACGCGGGGGGGCTTGCCTGGCCTCTGATGAGGTCCCTTCGAAATAGCCGGAACCCCCTGCTTCTGCAATCCGGGCATCAGGCCGGCATTGATTGAGTCGGCGGTTACAGGAGCCTGAGCGATTGCCAACAGACACACGAGAACTGCGGTCATTTCATTTCTCCTTACCCTTGCTCGTCAAGTGACGTGAACGTCAATTGCTTGGAAACGGTCCGAGGTCTGGTCCCGAGTCTCCGAGCCAAATCTGCCAGCCGCAGGCAAAGCCGACCACGCGTCCAGACTGCGATCCGGCCCGTCTCTCCGAACCAGCCTCGGAGCCACAGAAAGACCTCCTCGGAACGGGATTGGCCGGGACGACATGACTGGGCCGTCATTTAGCGGATCGACCACCCAACTATCACGCACTATAAGGACGGATCGGACTGACAAAGTAACGAGTACCCTCCCTTTATGGTTGGCGTGCTGGGTGTAATCGCCAATCGCAACGATTTGTAAGTCACGTGTCGAGCCGCAAGCTAAACATCCGATTCCATCAGCGCTTTGTGGATTTGCTCACCGAGCGACTTGAGCTTCTCGTGTATCTCAGGCCAGTTGTCGCGGTCCTTTATCCCCTTGTCGAGAACGCTGAAACGCACAGAGACGCATTTCGGCGACTCGTGGAGTTCACGTGGATACTTGCCGGCCCGGAGAAGCTCCAAGACTTTGTCTCGTTGTTTTTGCCTGTTCTCGTCGTTGAACTCGATCTCCACGCGGCACTCGTGGTCGAGGACTACCAGGGAGAGGCAGATTCCCCGAATCCATTTGGCAATCCACCGCCTGTCAGCCGGCTTCCCCGCGAACAATCCGTTGCTCTCGGTTCGGATCGGCTTCCAGAAAGCAATGTAGTCTACCGGGGCCACACCCTCAGCCGACTTGCTCGGCTCGGGTTCGTCAGCGGGCTTGCTGTGGTCAACCGGAAATTCAACCCGCAGTCGGGTTAGAAATCCAACCCGCAGTCGGGCTAGACTCGACTTTATCTCCTTGGGGTTCAGTCCCGTAACGTGCTTCTTGACGAAAGAAACGAGATGAGAAAGAGACTCGGGAGATTCCGAGAACAGGTTTTTAATCGCGGCATGAACTTGCCTGTCGGCAAAGTGCATTTGCCATTGCGCCGGGAGGGCGTTGAACCGTTCTTTGGAGAGCAAAGCCAGGGTTTCCTCGGTCGGATCGGCAGGGTTGGTAAGACGCACACTGCGAAACAACTTTTGCTCCAAAGGCACCTTCGCGCAGGCGTTGTAAATGCGGTACTCATCGCCGTTCGTGAGGATCACCCACTCGATTCCAGCATTGCCGGCGTATCCCATAATCTGGTCGCCCCACTTGCCACCCTCCACAGGCTGCCCCAGGGCCTTAGCCTCCAAGAGCAGCTTAGGGTCTGTCTGAACCAGAAGGGCATAGTCAACAGGATTGCTGGTGGGGGTCCGCCTGTACTCGCACCGCACGTCCTCCAGGTTGCCAACCGTCCACCCTAACGCACAAAGAACCGGATTGATAAGGGCAAGCTTCGTGTCCTCCTCGCTCAAGTTCTGGTTCTTAGCCCGAACCGCCGCAATCTTTGCGCGAATCGATTCGAGGGTTTCAGATAAGGCACTCATGGTCTTCACCGCACCAATTTGCTTGATTGCTTAGCCAAAAAAAACAGGGAGCACACCGTCCGCGCTCCCGGGAAGCCCTGCAACAGGCCAAGCAGAAACAACGTCCAGTGGCTCCCTTGCGGGAGCCAGCCCAGACGCCTATCTGCTTTGAAAATGTTGCAGTTTTCCCGAGACGGCGAAGAGGTATGGCTATTTGGTTGTCGTGTTGGTTAGATCGGCACCTCCGGTTTTCAGGTCGTGAGCGGGGCCGAAAAACAAGCCCAGCACCAATCAGTCTAGCAACATCGCCGGGGAAGTGCAAACTAGGGGAGCAATCGCACCCCCCCCGCCGCGTTATGGAAGCGGAAAAGGCCCGCCTCACCTAGCTGGCCAAGGCGGGCCACGCCGGGCTCAACGCTGTGCCCTGGATGCCTAGGACGCCTTGCGGCTGATCGTCTTGGTGCGGACCTCTTCCACCACGATCACGCCCAACGCTTGGGCCACTTTCAGGACCTCGTTGACCCAGTCCCGCGACTTCTGCATGTCGCTGGTGCCGCCCGATTCGGTGTAAAGGGCGTCGGCTGCCTTAACCAAATCCTCCGTGGTGGTCTGGTCGGTCATGCCCCGGATGGCCATTGCGGCGGCAGCCATGCGGCTCAACTTCTTGGGCTTGGGGGCCGTCGGCTGGGGAGTGGTGGGTTTCTTCGCCATCGTCCGTTCTCCTTGAAATGGGGGCTTTTGGAGCAAGTCTGGTAAATGAAAGTGCTCCTCGGAATATCACGATTTTAACGTACCACCCACAAGAGGTAAAGCCCCTAATCATCATTAGGCGTTTGGATCGACAGCGTTACTGTGGAACAAAATGAAAGAAATTGCCCCGAATTTGCAAGCCCTGGGGAGTATAACAAGCCGGAGGCCGGGAGAAGACCAACAGCCCGCCAGCCCCTTACCCTGAAGTGGACCCGTTTGTCTAGACCACGAAACGCGATTTCTTAGGTAGAGAGGACTGGCGGCCCGCGAGACCCTTCCCAGGTCTCGCGCGGCCGCAGAGTCGCACCCACCGCTATGAGTACCGTTTGATTTTCCCATTTGTGCGCGAAAGTGAGTCATTATGATGACACATTATCGTCGGCTCATGTTGTTTCATGGTAGACCGCCATCGGCGTTTGGTAGTCCAAGGCCGCATGAATCCGCTCCTCGTTGTAGTCCGGAAAGTAGGCCGCCAGGCCCGCCTGCAAGGCTCGCGGCGTCGCATAGTCGTGCAGGTAGAGGTGCTCATACTTCACCGTCCGCCACAAACGCTCCACGAATACGTTGTCCATCCAGCGGCCACGCCCATCCATGCTCACGGCCACGCCCGCCTTCTCCAGGCGACCGGTAAACGCTTCGGCCGTGTACTGCACGCCCTGGTCCGTGTTGAAGATCTCCGGCGTGCCGCCGCCCAATGCTTCCTCCAACGCCTCCAAACAAAACCATCCATCCAAGGTGTTCGACAACCGCCACGACAGGACGTAACGGCTGAACCAGTCCATGACCACCGTCAAGTACATCCAGCCCTGGGGCATGGGCACGTAGGTGATGTCGCTGGACCACACCTGGTCGGGCGCACGATCTTCACATCCCGCAACAAATAGGGGTAAGTCCGGTGTTCCTTCGTGTTCTGCGACAGACGCGGCTTGGGGTAAATCGCCTCCAGGCCCATCAACCGCATCAGCCGCTGCGCCCGCTTGCGATCGATGCCCATCACCTCCGCCATCTTCCGGCTGCCGTAGTAGGGTTTCCTCAGGTACTGCTCGTCGATCCGACGCATCAACGCCAGGTTCTCCGGCGACTCGCCCACCGCCTCGTAGTACCAACTTGATCGGTTCAAGCCCAGCAGCTCGCATTGCCGGCGAACGCTCAGCCGCAAATGGTCCGTTTCGATACACTCCCGCTTGAACTCAATCGAGTCGGGCAACTTTTTTTTTCAACCAGGCCGCCTCCATTTGAAGCCGCCCGATCTGCTCATACAACTCGGCGATTAACGCGTCCTGGCCCTGGACCTCGCGGCGACGGTCGTCGGAGAACAACTCCGCTGCACCGTCAAGCAGACGCCGTTTCCATTGACCGATCTGCGTCGAATGAACGCCGAACTGGGACACCAATTGGCTCGTCGTGCGGTCCCCCCGCATCGCTGCCAACGCCACCTTCGCCTTCACGCCAGCCTCGATCCGCCGTCGTTTCGCTCCCATGTAACCCTCCCAAGTCTGGACCAATCCTACCACGATTTCGACCTAAAGTCGTGGTCCAGTTTCTTGGGTCCACTATACCCACCGCCGGAAAACCGGCCAAAGCCAACGTAACGAATAGGGTCGGCCAGCCAATTTGGTCTAAAAGCGTTTGTTTTTCCCACGATTCAGGGCTTCCCGAACTGTAACTATTGGGGTATACTCTATTTAGTGGTTCAATTACCCCTATTTAGAGGAGAGCGAGCGATGAAACCGGCGGCCTACGTCCGCGTCAGTACCGTGGGGCAAAACGAGGCGGGCCAGCGTAACGAGATCGAGAAGTGGTTGAAGGGAAACGGCTCGACGGACGTTGAGTGGTACGTGGACAAGGAGACGGGCGACAACCTTGACCGCCCGGAGTTCAAGAGGCTTCAGGCGGCCATCTTCAACGGCGAGCACGATTTGGTCCTTGTCTACAAGCTGGATCGGTTGTCCCGCTCGGTGCGGGACGGGATCAGCACGCTTTGCGAGTGGTGCGACAAGAAGTTGCGGGTGGTCTCCGTCACCCAGCAAATTGACTTCAACGGCAGCATCGGGAAGATGATTGCCGCGGTGTTGTTCGGCGTGGCCGAAATGGAACAAGAGACCAGGCGGGAGCGACAGCGGGATGGCATCGAAGCGGCCAAGGCCGAGGGGGTTTACAAGGGGCGGAAGCGGGGCACGACCAAGGCCAAGCCGCATCGGGCAAAGCAGTTACGCGAGAAGGGCCTTACGATGGACGAGATCGCCACCGCCCTGAACGTCACTCGGATGACAGTTCATCGCTACCTATCAGTATGATAGACGGGCGGCACGGTGAGGGATTGATCCCCCGACCCGGGCTGATTTACCTTGACCGGTCAGCCACGCCGCCCATTTCCTTCAACACCCGGTCAAGGGAAAGGTCAAGGAGGCATGTCGAACACAGCCACACCACTCCGCTTTGCGGCACTGATCCGCGTGAGTACGGAGAAACAAGAGAGACGGGGCGATTCCTTGCGGACACAAGACTTGCAAACCAGGGCCGCGGTCGAACAACTGGGTGGAAGAATCACCCGCCACTACGCTGGACAAGAGCACGCCACGGCCGGGTGGGAGCGGCAGAAGTTGGACCAATTGCTGGCCGACGCTCAACAATCACCTCAGCCGTTCAATGCGGTGATCGTTGTTCACCCCGACCGATGGAGCCGCGATAATGGCCAGTCCCTGGTAGGGCTCCAGGTTCTCCGGGATAATGGCGTCCGATTCTTCGTCCTCGCCCAGGAACAGGACCTTTTCGATCCCACTACCTGCTTGCATTTGGCTATGGCAGCCAGCATCGGCAGCTACCAGGCGAGCCTGCAAGCCAAGAAGAGCCTGGAGAGCCGAATCGAGCGGGCCAAGCGGGGATGGCCGACTTGTGGCAAGCTTCCGTTTGGTCGCACGTTTGATCGGGCAAGTCATAACTGGGTGATCGACCGGACGAAGCAGGCGATGATACAGGACGTTGCCGCCCGCTACATAGCTGGCGAATCAATGGCAAACCTCGCCAACGAGTACGGTATCAATCATTCGTTTCTTCATAAGACGTTGACGCAAAGGTGTGGGAGGGTTTTGGTCCAGCATTTGTCGTCCTCCAAACTTCGCATTGACGAGACTATCCCCATTACCATACCGGCCCTACTTGAACCCGAGACCATAGCGGCCGTCCTGCGGAGAGCAGCAGCCAACAAGACCTTTTGCCACGGGCACCTCAAGCACCAATACACCTTCGCGCGGGTAGTGTTCTGTGGGAGGTGCGGATACGCGATGACTGGCCAAGCAGGAAGACACGGCAAGCGCTACTACCGCCATCCACTCCGCGGCGGGGCGTGCGAATGTCCTTTGCCATTCCGCCCGTGGGTGTCGGCAGAACTATTGGAAGAAACCGTGCTATCTCAATTATTGGACTTTTGGGGCAACCCCAAGGCCATCGAAGAGGCACTGGCTGCGGCCGAGCCAAATAGGGATGAGATTGCCAAACTCCGCAAGCAATTGGAACAGATCGAAAACGAAATCGCCAAGAGCAAGAGCGGCCGGGAACGGCTTATGCGGTACATCATCAAGGGCACTATCAGCGAAGAGCAGGCGGACCAACAGTTGACAGAGTTAAACGGACGGGAAACGTCACTGTCTGATGACGCCGAGCGAATTCGCTCGCAGCTTGCCGGCACACTCTCACCGGAGGATCGGAAACGGCTGGCCGAGCAAGTGACTATTGCCCGCCAACTAACAGGCTCTCGCCGGCGAGACTTGATGCGGGCTGCCGAAGACCCCGAGCGGATGACTTACGAACAAAAGCGGGTGCTGGTCCAGGACGTGTTCGGCGGACTCACTCCGGATGGCTGTCGGATGGGCGTTTACGTCATTCCCTTAGAACTGGAACGGAACCGCAAGCATCGGCGGTGGCGGTACGAAATCCGTGGCCGGATTCAAGCCGTCGGAACCCTCCAGGATTCGGATTCAGCAGTAACGAGTTATTCCAGGTATTCACCAGGACTAACCCTTCCTTCACCCCGCTCTTTTTCACCGCAGCCTCAACCTGCGGCGTGACGTTCTGGAAGGCCATCTTGGAGGGGATATTGAACGTCAGGTACTCAGTGTGCGACTTCATGGTCCGTCCTCTCGGTGGATGATCTCCCCATTCTGCAAGGCCAAGGTACCACCTCAAAAGAGTTGTACGAGGGATTTGCGAGAAGAATCGCTCGCGCGGTTGTTGACGGCGGCAAGATTGCGCAATAGAGTAACCTTAGCAAGAGAAATCTTGCATCTAGCCCGCCGTAGGTCCCTGCCCCGCCTACGGCGGGTCTTTTTATGGACCGTGCGTGCGGCGGAGTCAAGCCGCGGGGTCAAAAAGAGGAACAAGGGTGCCACGGGCGGATGCTCCACCCGTGCTCTGCGCGGCACTGCCGGACACGGCCGACAGCGGCACCCCTTCCCCAACCCCTAGGGGCTTCAATCAGCGGCCCGATACGTCAGACGGGCTTGACGTGTTCCGCGCGAGGCCCCTTCGGGCCGCGCCCTTCCTCGTAAGTCACCTTCTGTCCCACCCGCAGCGCCTCGATGCTCGTCCCTTCCACGGCACTGTGGTGGAAGAACAGATCACCGCGTTCTCCCTCGATGAACCCGAACCCCTTGTCAGCCAGCACCTTCTTGACAGTACCTTGCGGCATGTCCCCACTCCTCACGAAAAGCCAGAAATCGTACCCGGGCCGCAGTGTCTTCTCCTAGAGCCCCTTCCCGTCAAGGAAGTTGCGGCCCAACTGTAGCGAGAGAAGATCAACCGCAATCAGCAGACAGGTACCTTTCCAGGCTACCGCTACGCCCATCGCAGACTGACCAGAACGAGTGCACTCGGAGAGAGCTGGGGCTCACATCGCTTCTCAGCGCTATGGATCTAGTTCTATCATGTGAAAGCCCCGTTGGAAATGGGGGATGTGCCGCCAATCAAAGATTCTTCGATACCCCTCTTGCGGGCTACTGCCGAGCGTTACCCTTCTACTGCAACGGCTGAAGGATCGAGTGAACGGCGGGCGCGGGGACCTGCTCGGCCGTTTGCTGCAACAACTCCCAGCCGCCGGGGGTTGGCGCAAAGGCGTAGACGCCTCCGTTCAGTGAGTACCTGGCTACGCCAAGCTGTCCCCCACGGTCGAAAACAATCTCCACGCCCGGTCCAGCCATCACCTCCTGTTGCGTCCCTGCCGCCAGGGTGAAAGGCTGGCCATTAACCTGGAAGCCGAGCGCCACACCGGTGTTGGCCGGATTGACGATCGTCGCCCGGGCATAACTCCCCACCACCGCGCCCGGAACCGTCACAACCGGCGCTGCCCCATAGCCGGCATAGTAGCCGCTCGAATAGCCGTAGTAAGGGCTACCATAAGAATAGGGGTACCTATTATAGTAGCCGTAGGGGCGGTAACCGTAGCCGCCACCGATCGAGAACCCGAAGCCGCCCACACTCACTCCCACGCCCGGACCGACACGCACGCCGACCCCGGGGAAACCACCCACCCCGATGCGGATCTGGGCAGGCAAGCTGGGGACCCCAAAGACCATCACCCCGCACACCACCAAACTGGCCCTAACTAACGTTTTCATGGTTACGCTCCTGGATTCGCGACCTTCACGCCAAATCGGGTTCTAGCCAAACACAAGCCTGCAGCCTCTCGACGGGCCTAAAGAAAGGTTAGGAGAGATCTCGGTGCGAGTCAATCAGCAGCGGAAGCGGAAGGTTGTCCGCTGGCGAACTCCCGCGCCCCTGGGAAGCCGGGCCGTTGATTGATATGATAACGGGAGTTTTGCAAATCCCTCGATATTTCTTGCTACCCTCATGCCGACCCGTCGGCGATTACCCAGGCCTCTCCAACGGCGTCTTGACCTATGGCCTTCCTCGATCGGCTAAGAAGCCTCTTGCGCCGAGACCGGCTCAACGTCCGCAAGCGGTTTATCCTGGTGCGGGAGGCGATCTCGGGGACGATGTCGAAGTTCTATGTCGCCAAAGACCGTCAGACCGGCGAGATGGTGGGGCTGAAGATTCTCGACCTGGAGAAGACGGCCCAGTTCGAGGCCCGCTTCAAGGGGCTCAATAAGCCCTGCGAAGGCGAAATCGGCACCCGCTTGCAGCACCCCTATATCGTGCGGACCCTGGAATACGGTCTGACCACCGAGGGCGCCCAATACGTGGTGATGGAGTTGCTCGGCGGGCCCGGCATGAACTCCCTGATTGTGGCCAAAGATCGCGGCCGGCTGGACGGCGGCCGCGTGAAGTATCTCCGCCAGGTGGCCGAGGCCCTCGACGCCGTCCACCAGGCCGGCTTCATCCACCGCAACGTCTGTCCGCGGAACCTGATGCTCACCGCCGACGCCGAAACCCTGAAACTCACCGATTTCGGCCTCAGCGTTCCGGCAACTCCCCCTTTCCTCCAGCCGGGCAACCGCACGGGCACGCCCAACTACATGGCCCCCGAGCTGGTCCGCCGCCAATCGACCGACGCGCGGCTGGACATCTTCGCTTTCGGCGTAACGGCTTACGAAATGTGTACCTTCGAGCTTCCTTGGCCTTGCGGCACGACCGGGCAGGCCGCCATGACCCACGACCAGCCGCCAGCCGACATCCGCCAGTACCGTCCCCGGATCCATCCCGACCTGGCCGCGGCGATCCACGCCTGCATCCAGCCGGACCTGAAAAAACGCTGCCCATCGGTGCAGCAATTTCTCAAGGCCATCCGCAAGCTGGAACGCGAGGACGCGGAGTAAAGATCGGCTGAAGAACAAATTGGGGGAATTCCGTAGGACGGATTGCTAATCCGTCGACGGTTTCCGGACGGATTGGCAATCCGTCCTACAGGGCCCGTTTATGTCCGCATCGTGCTATGACTACGACGTGGTGGTGATCGGGGCCGGACACGCGGGGACCGAGGCCGCGTTGGCCGCCGCGCGCCTGGGGGCCGCCACCGCCCTGCTGACGACCAACCTCGACACGGTCGCCCAAATGAGCTGCAACCCGGCGATCGGCGGCGTGGCCAAGGGACAGATCGTCCGTGAGATCGACGCCCTGGGCGGCGTCATGGGCCGGGCCATCGACGCGACCGGCATCCAGTTCCGCCTGCTCAACCGCAGCAAAGGCCCGGCCATGCACGGTCCCCGCGCCCAGGCCGACAAGCGGGCCTATCAGGAAGAGGTCAAGCGGTTGGTCGAGCTTCAGCCCAACCTTGCCCTGCGCCAGGAAACGGTCGAAGACCTGCTGGTCGAAGGGCCCGAGTCATCGCCGCGGATTGCCGGCGTCCGCGTGCGCGGCGACGCCGTCTACCGCGCCCGGGCCGTGATCCTCTGCGCCGGCACTTTCATGCAGGGCCTCTTGCACTACGGCGACCAGACGCTCCCCGGCGGGCGGGCCGGCGAAGCGGCCACGGGCATCAGCCGGGCGCTGGCCAGGCTGGGTTTCCTCGTCGCACGCTTCAAGACCGGCACTCCGCCGCGGCTCAACGGCCGCACCATCGACTACCGCAAGACCGAGGTGCAGACCGGTGATCCGCAGCCGGTCCCTTTCTCCTTTCGCAATGATTCCATCGATTGCCGGCAATTGCCCTGCTGGGTCACCGGAACCAATCCGGCGGTCCACGACCTGATCCGCGCCAACCTCCACCGGGCTCCCATGTATAGCGGCCAGATCCAATCGGCCGGGCCGCGCTACTGCCCCTCGGTGGAAACCAAGATTGTCCGCTTTGCCGACAAGGATCGACACCAGATCTTCCTCGAGCCCGAAGGCCGGCGGACCAGCGAAGTGTACGTCAACGGGCTATCCACCAGCCTGCCCCGCGACGTGCAAGATGCGATCATCCCCTTGATTGCCGGGTTGGAGAAGGCCCAGATCGTCCGCTACGGCTACGCCGTCGAGTACGATTACGTGCCGCCCGACCAGTTAGAGCCTTCGCTCCAGACCAAGCGGGTTGCCGGGCTCTACCTGGCCGGGCAGATCAACGGCACCACCGGCTACGAGGAAGCGGCTGCCCAGGGCCTGGTGGCGGGGGCCAGCGCGGCTCTCTCCCTGCAAGGCCGTGGGCCGTTGGTGTTGGATCGCGACCAGGCCTATATCGGCGTGATGATCGACGACCTCGTGACCCGGGGCGTCGACGAGCCCTACCGCATGTTTACCAGCCGGGCCGAATATCGACTGCGTTTGCGCCACGACAACGCCGATCGCCGGCTGACCCCGTTGGGCCGCCGCCTGGGGTTGGTCGACGACGCCTGTTGGGAAAGGTTGCAACGAAAGGAAGCCGAGATTGCCAGGGTGCGGGGTCTGCTGGCGCGCGTGGCGCTGGTGGGAGAGCCGACCCTGGCACGGCTCCTTGCCCGGCCGGAAATAACCTGGGCCGACCTTGTCCAGCGGCTGCCCGAGCTCGGGGCGGTCAGCCCGGTCGTCGCGCAGCAGATTACCTGCGATGCGAAATACGCCGGCTACATTGATCGGGAAGAAATCGACGTTGCCCGGCAGCGGCGACTGGCCGAGCGGCGCATTCCCGCGGACCTCGATTTTGCCGCGGTCCTTCATCTTCGCGCCGAGGCCCGGGAAAAGCTCGCGCGGATTCGGCCATCGAACCTGGCCCAGGCGGGCCGGATCAGCGGGATCACTCCCGCCGACTTGGCCGTGCTCATGGCCCACCTTCAGGGGCCGAGGATCCGCGGCTAGAGCATCTACGAAGCCTAAGGCGGATGCCAAGGGGAATGGGTCTGCGGGCACTGCGTATGTTCTACGGACTTCGGCGATGGCGCCAACGTCGTCCGAATCGCCAAGTGCCAGCAGGAGGGAGTTTGATTTTGTGATCGTAACTGCTTATGCTGGAATAAGTTAAAAAATCAGGAGTTGTATTGACTCCTACGGGAAGATAGTTATAATTGGTGCCAATTGGCAATTTCGGTAAAGTCGGCAGAACCGGATGAAATTGCTGATTGTATGCACTTTCGGGAGGTAAGAAGTTTGCGGGCCATGCGGACTGGTAGCTTATCTCTTTGTCGTTTGTCACGGAGGCCTAGAGACCCCTGACGGGCGGGCCGAGGTCTGCTCAGGGGACTCGCTGACATACCTAGTCCTAAGGTGGCTAGGGAGAGGGACGGTCAACAACCAATGGCATCGAAGACTGTTTTTACCACCGGTGAGGCGGCCAAGATCTGTAAGGTGAGCCAGCAGACGATCATTCGTTGCTTCGACTCGGGCCAGTTGAAGGGATTCCGAGTGCCGGGCAGCCGCTTCCGCCGCATTCCGCGGGAGCAGCTTTTCGTCTTCATGCGAGATAATGGCATCCCCACCGACGCTTTGGAAAGCGGCAAGCGCAAGGTGCTGATCGTCGACGACGATCACGAGCTGGTCGAGTTGATTACCGACGTCCTGGAACGCGATAGCCGTTTCGAGGTCCGCAGCGTCAACAACGGTTTCGACGCGGGCATGATGGTCAAGGAGTATCGCCCCGACCTGATCGTCCTGGACATCATGCTGCCGGACATCAACGGCAAGGAAGTCTGCCAGCGGGTCCGCAACGATAAGACCACGGACGACGTCCGCATCATCTGTATCTCCGGCATGGTCGAGGAAGACAAGGTCGACGAGCTCAAGGCGGCCGGCGCGGACGACTTCATGCACAAGCCGTTCGAGGTCGAGCGGCTGCTGGATCGCATGTGCCAGTTGCTGGATATCGAGTCCGTTTCCAGCGCTTGATGCGCCCTTTGCCCGCACTCGCCGCCGGCTCCGCCCGCTGGGTGCTGCCGATCTCCGACCGGTCGGCGACGGCGATTGTCGACGCGCTTCTGACCAACGACCCGGCCGAGGCGATTTCGCTTCTGGCGGAAACGCTGGCCGCGGATCCGCCGCTTGCCATCTGGGCCGGCTGTCGGTCCGCCGGCAAGCTCCAGCCCGAATCGCTGCAAGACCTTGCCCGTTGGCTCTACGAACACGCCTTGGAAGCTCTTCCCTTAAGCGACGGCGAACCGGCCCAGTTCGACCCGTCGCAGCTTGCCCGGGGCGACCGCTACGCCGACCTGGTGGCCAAAAGCCTTCAGGTGGCGAGCCTGGCAGCCCTGCTGGCGGAAGCCGACGGTCGGGCCGTCGCCGACAAGGCGTATCTGATGGGCCTGGCGGCAAACGCCGCCGATTGGATCGCGGCCATCGGCCACCGGTTGTCCCGGTCCGCCTCGCGGCACTTGCCCGAGTGGTTTACGGCCGAGGGTCCGGCCACGTTGCGGGTTCGCGAGGCGATGGAGAATCTTGCCGGGACTTTGCCCGCGAGTGAGCTGGGGGCGGAAATCGAGGCCTGCCGGCGGCAGGCGGCCGAGGGACGCCGCCGCTGGTTGGAGAGCGTGCCCGGCCCGGGGCGGCGACTGCCCGTCCTGTTGGCCCGGTTGGCCCGGCTCGACGAGTTGGAGCGGCGTTTCGCGGAGACGGTGGAGAGGGAGAAGCTGGCCGCGATGGCGGAATTTGCCGCGGGCGCGGGACACGAGATCAACAACCCCCTGGCGATCATCGCCGGCCGGGCCCAGTTGTGTCTGCGGGACGAGACCGACCCGGAACGTCGCCGGGAGTTGGCCCTGATCAACGCCCAGGTGAAGCGGGCCTACGAGATGATCGCCGACATGCGGCTCTTCGCCCGGCCGCCGCGCCCGGAGCTGAAGACCGTCGAGCTGGCCTCTTTTTGGACTCGCTGGTCGTGGAGTTGGCCGCCGCCGCGGCCGAGCAGCACGTCTCGCTCACGCGGACCGGGGAAAAAGGCCGGCTGGAGATCGAGGCCGACCCGGTGCAGCTTCATGTCGCCGTGCGGGCGTTGGCCACCAACGCCTTCGAGGCGCTGGCCGGCGGCGGCCACGTGGGCATCGATCTCTGCCGCCTGGACGATTTCGTGGGGATCGTCGTCTCCGACGACGGCCCCGGCATTCTGCCCGCGCATCGCCCTCACATCTTCGATCCCTTCTACTCCGCCCGCCAGGCCGGACGCGGCCTGGGCCTGGGACTGTCGAAGTGCTGGCGTATCGTCGGCCTGCACCACGGGCGGATAGAGGTCCAGAGCGAGCCGGGGCAGGGGGCCCGCTTCACCGTGACCTTGCCGCTACGTCAGCCAGCAACGGATACGTAGGGTGGGACAAGGCCGCCGTGGCGGCCGCCGGCCCACCACCTGCCGGAAGAAATGGTGGGCCGGCTCGCTTACGCGAGCTTGTCCCACCCTACCTGCCCCACGGGCTCGCGGGGAAAATGCTGCTGGACCAGTTCGGCAAACTGCTCGGGCGTGCGGACCTGGGAGATGCGGCTGCGAAACGTGCGGGCTCCGCGACGCCCGGCCGCGTAGCAGCAGGCGTATTTCCGCATCAAGATCGTGCCCTTCTCCAGCCCGAACCGATCGGCCAGCATCCGGTAGTGGTCCAGCAGGAGCTGCCGTTGTTGGAGGAGGGACGGCTCGGGCGGGATGGGTTCGCCCGCCAAGGCGGCCTGGATCTCGCGGAACAGCCAAGGCCGGTTCAATGCCGCCCGGCCGATCATCACGCCGTCCAGACCATAGCGGCCAAAGGCCTCGACCACCGCGGCGGCCGAGGTCAGGTCGCCATTGCCTATCAGGGGGATGCGGCGGAGATGGCCTTTGATCTCGGCGATTCGCTGCCAATCGGCAAAGCCGCGGAACATGTCTTGGGCCGTGCGGCCGTGGACGGTCAGCGCCGCCCCGCCGGCCCCTTCGACCGCCTGGGCCACGTCGATCGCATTGATCGTATCCCGGGTACAGCCGAGGCGGATCTTGGCCGTGACCGGCGTCGGCCGGCAGGCTTCGGCCACCCGGCCCACGATCGTCCCCACGCGCTGCGGGTCCCGCAACAGGTAGGAGCCGCTCTTATTGGCCGTGATGACCTTGGCCGGACAGCCGAAATTGATGTCCACGACGCTGACCCGATACTCGTCGACCAGCCGCCGGCCAACCGCGGCCAGGTCGTCCAAGTCGTTGTCCCAGATCTGCACGGCCAGCGGCCGGGGCTCTTCCCGCACGCCCCAGAGCCGGTCCGGGTCTTCTCCCCGTCGGGCGTCGACCTCCAAGAATCCCCGGGCACTGATCATCTCCGTCGCCGGCAGCCCCAGTCCGCCAAACTGCCGCACGATCTGCCGGTAGGCGTAATTGGTGAACCCGGCCATCGGTGCCTGCAACACCGGCGGGTCGACGAGGACCGGTCCGATCTTCAGCGGCCGGAGCAGGGTCATTTTGGATTTTGGATTACGGGCGCGGAGGGTCTGGATCGAGGCAACCGTCATGCGGATTTCAGATTTCAGATTTCAAATCGCCGATCTGGGATTCCAATCCAAAATCCAAAATCCAAAATCTAAAACGGCTTGCCGGCCGGGGCTTCGGTGCGGGGGATCACCAGGGCGCGGGAAAGCGTCTCGGCATCGATCGAAGGCGGCGCGACGCGGAGCACGTACTCGGCAATGCTCTGGTTGTACTTCGTGGCCGTCTCGAGGAACGAGCGGACCTCGGCGGTCTCCTTTTCGATCTGAGTCAGTATCGACTCGATGGAAGCGTTGCCGTCCTGGTAGGCTGCGGTGAATGCCGCCCGGGCCACGTCGGCCTGCACGGCTGCTTGGGCCCGGTGCTGCAAGTCGTCGAGATAGCCGGGGATCACGTCCACCAGCCGGCGCACGTCCCAGGCCTGCGACAACTGCGGCGGCAAACTGCCTTTCTTCAAGTCGTAGGGTCCCGCGTGCGGCGGGGTGACGGGCAGGAACCAGGATGAGCCCGCGGGCGCCCCGCAGCGGCGCGTCAGGTCGAACTCGGCCTCCAACAGCGCGATGGAGGACTCCAGGACGTCGGCATTGACCGCTTCCCGGGCCGCAAGCACGCGGACGGTCTCCAGGGGACCGGCCGACGAGGCCGCACGGTGGTCGCGGGCGGGCTGGTCCAACCGCTCGAGCCACGCCTGCTCGATCAACAGCCACTTGTATTCCGCCGCCCGCTGCCGGGCGAGCCAGTAGGCGGCGATCACCTCGCGACGATCAGCCGGGCGGGCGCTGCGCAGGCACTCCCGCAACTCGACCGCCTTGACGCCGGTCTGGCTGGCCTGGGCCGTCGCGTGCAGGGCCGCGGACAACTCCTGGGCGCGGCTGGCCGGCGGCCTCTCGGTCAGGCCGGGAAAGAGCTCCAGGGTCTTGGGGTCCGTGCGGGTGATTTGCATCTGCGCGGTGCGAGTCCCTGGCAGCGCCGCCGGCGCCGACGGCGGCACCGGCACCAGTGGGCCGGCGGGCTGGGCCATGAGCGAGGGCGCGACTCCGTCGTCCGCCGGGCGATGGGCCGGCGCGGGCGGGACTGTCTGCGACATTTAAGCCAACGGCGGGTCCCGCGTCGCGGAGGCGACCGGCGGGGTTGGCCGCGGCGGCCCGGTCGTCGCTGGGCCGCCGCAGGATCGACTTTGGTCCCTTCCGCGGCAAGGGCGAATCGCCGGAAAGGGGTTCCTGGCCCGACGCCGCGCGGACGGCATTCGGTTCCGCGTCCAGCCCCAAGTTGCCCGGCGGCGTCCCGTTGCGACCAGACTTTGCCGGCTCGCCGGCGGGCGCGCCGCTGCCGTGCCCGGTGAGAATCAGCATGTCGACCAGGGCCTGGATCGTCGTCGGCCGCTGGAGGACGGAGAGCACGTAGTCGGCGATGCGGTGGTTGTAGTCGCAGACGTCGGCGATGAAGATCCGCTGCTGGGAGACGAAGGCGTCGTGGCAGCGGAGCAGGCCCGGCAGGTCGCCTTGGCCGGCCTGATAGACCTCGGTTGCCGCCGCCAGGGCGTTGTCGGCCTCGTGGAGAGCGGCCAGCCGCCGTTGGATGGCCTGGTAGTTATCCGGCAGCGTGCGGTTCAAGAGCCCTGCGGCCGGCGGGATCGACGGACGGGAAGCGATTTGATCGAACACGGTGCGGTAGGGGCCGGCATGGGGCAGGTTGGCTGCCAGCGGAGGAGCACCGGTGGGGGGAAGTTGGGCCGCGGCAGCGAGGTCGTACTGGGCCTTCAACAGCGCGACTTTGGCCGCCTGGACGGAGGCCATCCCCGCCGCTTGGGACGATAACAGCATGGCTGCCGCCTCGTTCCGCGCCTGGATCTGACTGAGTCGCCGTTGGGCCTCGAACGAGATGCGGTATTCCGCCATCGCCTGCGTCAGCCGCCAATAGGCGTGGATCGCGGCCGCCTGCTGGTTGCGGTCCCTGGCGTTGGAAATGGCTTGGAGCAGGGAGAGCCTCCCGCCCACGGATGTCGCGTCCTCGGCCGGCCGGCAGAGGGCCGCGACCTCTTGGGCCGGCGTCGCGCGGTGCGACTCCCGCGGAGGAGACGGGTTGGCGGCCCGGTCCGCGATCTCACCAGGAGTTTTGGGGATGAAGGAGGGCTCCGCAGGCGACAAATCGTTCCGCGGCGCCGGTGTGCCGGGCAAGTCCGGCATTTTCGGCTCCGGCAGCACTGTCGGCGGAGCCATTTTCGGCAGGGCCGGGACGGGAGCGACTCGGGCGCTACCGTCGCCTGCCGCCTGACCCAGCAGCAAGCACACCATTAGAGTGGGGGATAGGTACATGCGGAGCACCTCGGGTCGACAACCAAAGCGGAAACCAATGTATAGGTTGACATTTCCGCCCGGCAACGTCAATCCAGGTCGGCCCTGCGGCCGGCATCCACGCACTCAGTTCTGTTCTTGGAGCTTCCGCTTGCGAAGCTCGTGCAGCTCGTTTCCGAGCCGGTGCCGAAGGGGGCTTTCGGGACGCAATTCGTCCAAGAGTGCTTCGGCCTTTTCAAAGGTTTGCTCGTCCAAGGGACTCGTACTGAACAGCTTTCGCCAACTACGGCTAATCTGTTGTTCGGTAAGCAAGCTTGACCCCTTACCAAGAGTGAGGTGCGATCCTCCATCCTGCGAGGGTCGAACACCGTTGCCTGCCCGCTTCTCTTCCTAATCTTATTTGTAGAGCGCCGGGACCAGGGAAGCAACAGCAAAACCCGATTCTTGCTTGGCAAGTCGTGGCGGGCCAGAGCCCACCCTACGTGGCCTCCACCAGGCTGCGAGAGATGATCTTCTCCAACTCCTCGGCCATCATATCGACCGTGTAGCGGATCTGCTCCTCGGTATGTTTACAGGTGATGAAGAACCGCAACCGGGCCGACTTCTCCTCGACGGCCGGGTAGAGGATCGGCTGCACGTTGACGCCGCGGGCGAACATCGCCTGCGACAACTGCAAACAGTGCATCGAGTTGCCCAGGATCACCGGCACCACCGGCGAATCTTTGCTCAAGCCCGTGTTGAGGTTGCGGGCCTTGGCCAGCGTGAGGAACAGCCGGGCCCGCTCCTGGAGCTGCTTGACCCGCTGCGGCTCGGCTTCCAACAACTGGATCGAGGCCAGGGCCGCGGCGGCCGAAGGCGGCGTCATGCCGACACTGTAGACGAAGCCGGGGGCGGTGTACTTGAGATACTCCACCAGGGCTTGCGAACCGGCCACGTAGCCGCCGCAGCTCCCGAACGACTTGCTCAGCGTTCCCATCCGAACGTCCACGCTGCGGCGGTCGGCGCCGAAGTGCTCGCCGATGCCGCGTCCGGTGGCGCCGAGGGTCCCGGCGGAGTGGGCCTCGTCGATCATCAGCAGGGTCTTGTGCCGCTTCTTCAGCTCGATGAATTTCGGCAGGTTGGCGATGTCGCCGTCCATGCTGTACACGCCCTCGATGACGATCAGCACGCGGCGGTATTCCCGCCGGTACTGTTGGAGGATCTCGTCGGCCGCCTGGGGCTGGTTGTGGGCGAAGGAGCGACGCCGGGCCCCGGAGAGGATCGCGCCCTGGAGAATGCTGTTGTGCGCCAAGGCGTCGTGTACGATCAGGTCGCCCGGGCCGAGGAGGTGGCCGATGACCGTTTCGTTGGTCGCATGTCCGCCGACGAAGACGATCGAGTTCTCCGTGCCCAGGAAGCGGGCAATGGCCCGCTCGAGGTCGCGGTGTACGGGCTTCTCCCCGGAGACCAGCCGGCTGGCGGAAACGCTCGTGCCATAGCGCCGGGCGGCCTCCTGAGCGGCCTTGGTCACCACCGGGTCGCCGGACATCCCCACGTAGTTGTAGCTGGAAAAGTTGATCAGCTCCCGGCCCGCGATCACCGTCCGGTCGGCGGTTACTCCCTGGTGTACGGTGAAAAAGGGATTACCGACCCCCGTGTTCTCGAGCCGATCGAGATTCTCACGCAGCTTGACGTACTCCGGGAACTGCTCGATCCGGTAGCACTCCGGCGAAAGCGGCTTGTCCGCAGCCTGCTCGGCGGGCAGGCGGGGCTCCTTGCCGAGATATTTCTCCACGGCCTCGACGACGTTGCGGCTGGTGATCAAGTCGGGCAGGATCTCTTCGGGGAATCGGCCGCCGAAACGCTCTTCCAGGGCGGCCAGGATCTCCATCCGTTCCAGCGAGTCCAGCCCCAGCTCCAGGATCGACGAATCCAGCGTGATGTTGGCCGCACGCTCCCGGGCAATCTTGCGGACCTCCTGGAGCACCAGCTCAGCGACGCCCTTGGTCTGGCCGTTGCCGGCGGTCTTCGCACCGGCTCCGTTCCCGGCCCTAGCGGCGGCGGGTTCCGCCACGGCTGAAGCGGGCGACCCCCCGGGCTCCGCGGGCGACACGGCGGCCGCGGGCGACGCGGCGGCCGCGTTAGCCCCGGCGGCCGCGTTAGCCCCGGCGGCCACGTTAGCCCCGGCGGCCACGCCGGCAGCGGGGCGCGACGGTGGTTCGTCTTGCGGCGCCGCCGCGGCCTTCTCCGCGGCTGGCCCCGGCAAGTCGGCGGCCTCTCGGGCCCTTTCCTTGGGCGGCGGCGGGGCAGCCTCGTGCTCGCTGATCTGCCACTGGCCGACGATATCCAGGGAGCCGGCCAGGTAGCCGTTGCGGCAGGCGTGCCGCTGGATCTTGCCGCTGGAGGTCTTGGGAATGCTGCCCGCCTTGATCAGCATGATCGCTTCCACTTGGATTTCGTGTTCCGCGGAGACCGCCCGGCGAATGGCGCTGAACACTTCCGCCAGGTCGCCTTTCGTCCGCCGCTCGAGCTCGTGGACGATTACCAGCCGCTCCCGGCCATCGCTGTCGATGGTGAACGCGGCTCCGGCGTCGGGCCGCAGTCGCGGATGGCAGCGGGAGACGGTCTGTTCGATGTCTTGGGGATAGAGGTTCACCCCGCGGAGGATGATCAGGTCCTTGATCCGCCCGGTGACGTATAATTCCCCCTCCTGCATGAAACCCAGGTCCCCGGTGCGAAGGAAGGGCCCTTCGCCGGTGTCTTTCAAGTAGGCTTGGAAAGTCCACTGGGTGGCTTCCGGCTGGCCCCAATAACCCAGGGCGATGCTCGGGCCGCTCGCCCAGATCTCGCCGATCTGACCGGGCGGGCAGAGGGTCATCGCTTCTGGATCCGCGATCACGATCTTCTCATCGGGAAGCGTCTCGCCGCAGCCGACCAGGGCCCGGGCGCCTTCCGCACCGCAATCCCGGGCGACGACCTTGTGGGCAGCCAGGCAGGCGGCGTCGAACCAGCGGATCACCGGCGGCTGCTCCACGAACCCTCCGGAGACGATCAACGTCGTCTCGGCCATGCCGAAGCAAGGATAAAAGGCCTCCGGGCGGAACCCGCAGGCAGCGAAGGCCTCGCTGAACCGTTGGATCGTCTCCGCGCGGACCGGCTCGGCGCCGTTGAAGGCCACCTTCCAACTGCTCAGGTCGAGGTTCTTCCGCTGCTCCGGCGTGACGCTGCGGACGCAGAGGTCGTAGGCGAAATTGGGCCCGCCGCTGGTCGTGGCTCGAAAGCGGGTGATCGCCGAAAGCCAGCGGACGGGCTTCTGGAGGAAGGACATCGGCGACATGATAATGTTGGGACGCCCCACGTAAAGCGGCTGCAAGATGCCGCCGATCAGTCCCATGTCGTGATAGCTGGGCAACCAGAAGACACCCCTGCCGGAGCGGGTGTGCTCGAAGGCATGGGCGATCAAGGCCGAGTTGTGGACGAGGTTGGCATGATTGAGCATCACGCCTTTGGGGGTTCCCGTAGAGCCGGACGTGTACTGGAGGAATGCCAGCGTGTCGGCGTGGATATCGGGCGGCTGCCAGTTGCCTTCCATGCCTTGGGGAACGTGGCAGGTGGCAAGCCACCTCAGCTCCTTCAGGCTGGGAGTGGAATTGATCAGCGGTTCCACCCGCTTCAGCACCACGTCGGTCGTCAGCGCCACCCGCGCCGGCGTCGTTGGCCACCGACTGGATGCGAAAGATCGAGCGGTTCCGCCGCGGCGGATAGACCGGAACGGCGACAACCCCGGCATAAAGGCAGCCAAAGAAGGCGGCCACGAACTCCAGGCCCGGCGGATAGAGCAGCAGGGCCTTCTGGCCTACAAGGTCCAACGACTCCAGCCAAGCCCCGATGGCTCGGGCTTGCCGGTCCAGCTCGCCGTAAGTCAGTTGGATCTGTTCATTTTCGCCGTCCAGCAGGTAAACGAGGGCGACGTGGTCAGGCTGGAACTTGGCACGGTGGCGGACAAGTTCCACGAGATTCGTTGGACCGAAGAAAGTCCCTGGCAACTGGTCGAGGTGCACGACGGTTTCAAACTCCCGTTGTCCGGCCTTGAAAAACTCCTAAAGATCGCTTCGGAAAATCCTTGTCCCCGAGGAAAGCCCAACTGGAATTAAACGCAAAGGTTTCACTACCAGTTATCTCGACACATCTTACGATAACCGCGTAGTCTACTCAATCGTTACGCGGCCGCAAGCCCGAGCAACCCGACTTTCGAGGGGCATTATTCAGGGCGGCTTTTGCGAAATGGCGGTATAATCAGGCGCAGCGATGCACGAGGAGCGAGATCATGATCCGGATGGTGTGCCCCGTCTGCCAAAGTAAGCTCAACGCCAAGGAGGAGTTGGCGGGGCAGTCGCGGAAGTGCCCCAAGTGTGGAAACCCGCTGGCGATCCCCCTTCCGAGTAGTAGCGGTAATCCTGTTGAGGAGCCGACGCCCGCTGGAGAGCTCCAGGTCAATCGGGCCGGACCATTGCCGCATCTTCCCGCCCCGGAGCGGCTGGCGCGGACGAACCGCTACTTGATCCTCGACCGGGAGAAAGTCTTTGCCCTTTGGGAGACCAGCCGGGATGGCTGGCAGTTGAAGCTCCGAGAGGGCTACATCAGCGCCGCACGAAACCCCGACAAGCTCCCCAACTTGGGGGAATATGTGTTGGTGGAACTGATGATGAGCATTACGGATCATGGCTTGCGATTGCGGGGCTTGGCCTGCTACAAGCTGGCCAGTCACTGGGCCCTGACCACACTCAGTCAGGGCGACCACCGCATCCTTGCCCGCATTGTCGGTCCGGGCTCGCTCAATCGGGACCAGAAATCGGCGGTCCGCGATTTCCTGGGGAAGGAATTGATGTACGAGGTTCTGAAGGACGCGCAAGCGGTCTTGGATTTTCTGGGCGACAGCGATTTTCACTCCCACGGGGCGGGCGATCTGGCGACCTCGCCCTCGCTTCCGCCTGCCTGAGTGAGCTGTACTCCTCACGCTCCGCGTGAGGTTCGGTCCGTTCGGCCTCACGCGGAGCGTGAGGAGTACGACAGCCCCGTAGACTCCTCCCCGCCCGTTTCAGTATACTCAGGACTCCCTTTTCCGATCCGCCGAGTCCGAGATTCACTTGCAGGAGGAACCTATGGCTTCCCATCTTCCCAACTATGTGGCGTCGGCCAAACCGGTGCCGCTGACCAGCCGGACCGCGTGGTACCAGAGCACGGCGCAGACCTACGCGGGGATCATGCTCTGGTTCGTCTTCTGGGAAAGCGTGCCCATCAGTTGGGCGGGACCAGGCGGTATCCTGGCCCATGGCTTGGTGACGGCGGTGGCCGGCGTGGTTGCCGCGGCGTTGATCTGCCACTTCGCCAGCTACTTGCGCCCGGGCTGATGGGCATGAAGACCGGCTTGCCGCTGGCGGTGGTCGGCACTTCAACCTATGGCGTCTACGGCGGGTTCCTTATGCCCGGCTTCTTCATGGGCATCCTGCAATTCGGATGGTTGGCGGTCAACGCCTTCTTCTCCGCCGAACTCCTTGCCAGATTGGCCCATCAGCCGACGATGACGCCGGATCACCCCATCGCACCAGTGCACATGGCGATCGGTGCCGCGTGGTGCCTGGCGGCCGCGTTGGTGGGTCTGAAGGGAATCCGCTATGTGGCCAAAGTGGCCACGTTCCTGCCGCTGATCCCGCTGGTAATCTTGCTGGTCCTCGCGGCGAAGACGCTGGCGGGAGTTGCCAACTTCAAGCCGGAATTGCTCAACGTCGCTGCAACAACGCCTCTACCAAGCAATTTCGAGCTGGCGCTGTTCGCCATTGCCAATATCGTCGGCTTTTTTGCGACGGCCGGGGCCGCGGGCGTGGACATCGCCTCCAGCAATCGCGGCACCAGGGACGTACACCTCGGCGGCCTGGTGGGCGTCGCCGGAGCGACGATCTTCACCGGCTGCCTGGCCCTGTTGATCGTGGCCGGCACGTACGGCGGCGGCCTGATGGCCGGCGAGAAGGAGGTCATTCTCAAGCCGACAGTGTTGATGAGCCGGATCATGGGTGAAGGGACGGCCCAGGTCTTTTGGTTGTTGCTGGCCCTTGCGGCCTTCCCGCCGGCCTGTTTCAGCTCGTTGATTGCGGCCGCCAGCTTCAGGAACACCTTGCCCAAGGTCAACCCGTTCATTTCCTGCGGCATCGGCACGGCGGCCTCGATCGCGCTGGTGCTTTCGGGCAAGGCGGGCAATGCCGCGGGGGTCTTCAGCATTATCGGCGCTTCCTTCGGGCCGATCTGCGGCGCGATGACGGCCGATTATCTCCTGGCGGGCTGCAAGTGGCCCGGTCCGCGGGCCGGCTTCAATCCGGCCGGCTGGATCTCCTGGGCCGTGGGCTTCGTCGTCGGGGCATGGAACGCCTTCTTCGCCGACCTGTTCCGGTCGCTGATGGCGATCGCGGCGCATTCCCCACACGTCGGGGCGTGGAAAGCCTTCTTCGCCGACCTGTCCCGCGTCGACTTCCAGATGCCCTGCCCGCCAGTGGCCGCGATCGTCGTCGGCTTCGTGCTCTACCTGCTCCTGGCCCTGATCGGACTGCAAAGCCGCACGCTGGAAATGCCGGCCCTTGCCGAAGCGAGGAAGTAACCACGCTTCTGTAGGGAACGGCCGAAAAAGAAGACCCCGTAGCAAGGAAATCGGGGCTCTAGACCAAAACCGGCTGAGCGAGACCTTTGGAGTGCGGCGGCTTGTCGCCGCTTTTGGCCGGCGTACGGCGTCCGCGCCAATCGAAAGCGGCGATAAGTCGCCGCACTCCAAGGCGGCTGGTCCGTTACCAGGAGATCCCCCATGCGATCGTGCACCGTGTTCTTTGTCGCGTTGCTGTTCAATTCAGATACTCTTGCGGCGACTCCTGTCGATATTTATCAGGACATGGAGAGCGGCAACGACGGCGACCTTCTGACGCCGAATCTCATGAACGCCGCAAGCCATGGCGCCCGTTCGACCTGGAACCTCACCGGCAGCATGTGGGTCTCCAACGAGCACTCCAGGAATCTGCCGGGGCCCGTGATCGTCGGCGGGATAACCTACCCCGGCGCGACCGCTACCCGCACCTGGAAGTTCAACGACAACAGCGCCAAGAACTTCGCCCGGGTCACTCTCGCTTCTTCTTATCCTCGAATCACCGTTGCTTGCTACTACACCCCGGGCGTGACGGTGCGTTTTTGGAACCAATTCGACACGATCATCATGTCCGGCAACCGGGGATTTGCCGTCCTTCAGACGACCAAAGAGGACGCCAAGGGTCCTTATATTCGCGCCCATAGCTGTACCGCGGGTTGGAAGACGACTTTCAGCCCTGGCCATATCGCGGTTGTTTCCGGAAAGACCTACTGGATCAACCTGCACTTCGACGGCTCGGCGGGAAAAACGTCGGTGGCGGTCTTCGATCCCGACATGGCCTTTGCCCAGGTAGGCGCTACCGTCGTCGCCGATTCGGTGCCCGATTCGACGATGCAGGGCGGGATCGATTTCGGCCGAGGCGATAATCACGGAAACAATCGCGACGCCAAAACGCAGAGCTGCTTTGGCCAGATCTTGGTTGACTATCGCAACGGGGCATTCCCGCTGATTCGTAACCGTTCACGGTCCGGAATGTAGCAGGCACACGCCGTGTGCCGTCCGTCCATGCGGGCGGAGACAGCGGACGGCACACGCCGTGTGCCTGCTACATTGAGCGCCTGCCCGTGAACGGTTACGGAAAGTAACCGCTGGCGGGCAGGCGCTTGAGAGAAGGCGCTCATGGTGGGCCGGCGCTCGCTTCGCGAGCTTGTCCCACCCTACCCCTACGTTTCTCCGTCCCGCGCTTGCGGACCGACGAAGAAATCCCGCAGCTCGCGGCGGCCGATCAGACCGTAGACGGCGAAAAAGCCGGCCACGGCGGCCGCCAGCGGCAAGGCCACCTGGACGACTTCCGCCCACTTGTGTCCCGGCCCGGCCGCAGTCCCGAGCCGGGCCAGCACGGCATAGCCGGCCAGCGCCATCGCCAACGTGGCCAGCAGGGTCCGCGCGGTGGTCGCTGCCAAGGCCCACCAGTCCAACACCCGGTTGCGACGAGAGAAGATCCACACCAGCACCAGCACCTGGAACCCGGCGGCGATCGAGGTGGACGTCGCCAGTCCGGCCTCGGCCATCCGCCAGACCAGCGTCAGGTCCATCGCCAGGTTCAGGGCCACCGCGGCGGCCCCGACCTTCAGCGGCGTGAGCCGGTCGCCCAGGGCGTAGTAGCCGCGGACCACCACCGGCAACGCGCAGTAGGCCCAAACGCCGCTGGAGTAGCAGGCGATCATGCGGGCGGTCCGCGCGGCGTCGTCGGCGGTGAACTGGCCGTGCTGGAAGAGGAGCCGGGCCAGCGGCCCCGAGAGCATCACCAGCCCCAAGCCGGACGGGACGCCCAGGAAGATCACCATGCGGAGCCCCAGGGTCAGGTCGGCCCCCAGGCCGCGGCGATCGCCCCGGGCGGCGTGCCGGCTCAAGAGCGGGAAGATGGTGGTGGCCACGGCCATGCCCAGGATGCCCAGCGGAAACTGGTAGAGCCGCTCGCCATAGTAGATCGACGCCACCGCCCCGGCCCGCAACGGATGCGGAATTGAGAAGCCCAGCCAGCCGATCCGCGTGGGCCCGCCCGCCGTGGCCGTCAAGGTCCAGGCGATCAGGCGGTCCATCAGGGTGTTGATCTGGGTGATCGCCAAGCCCGCCACCATCGGCAGCATGGTGCGGACGATCCGGCCGATCGCCTCGCGGCTGGCGGGCCAGTTGTAGTCGTAGCGGAAGCCGAGGCTTCGCAGCACGGGAAGCTGCACGGCAAGCTGCAGCGCCCCGGCCACCAGCACGCAGATTGCGATCGCGTAAGCCTGGGCCATCCGGTTGGGCGCCAGCCGCGGGGCGATCAGGCAGGCGCCGATCAGCCAGCAGATGTTCAACAGGGCCGGCGCCAGGGCGGGGGTGCTGAAATGGGTCAGGGCCTGGAGCGTCGCGGCGACCTGGGCCGCCAGGCAGATCAGCAGCAGATAGGGCAGCATCACGGCGGTCAGCCCCACCAGGGCGCTCATCCCCGGCCGCGAGCCCCAGCCCAGCCAGACCAGTCCACACAATGCCTCGCCGAGCACGACCAGGCCCGCGAGGATCACCGTCAGCCAGGTCAGGGCGACACTGGTCAACTGCCAGGCCCGCTTGCGGTCTTGCTCCAGCAGGGTCGTGACCACGGGGAGGTAGCTAACCGCCAGGGCCCCCTCGCCGAACAGTCCGCGGAAGAGGTTGGGGATCTGGAAGGCGATGGCGAAGGCGTCCATCACGCCTCCCTGCGACATGCCCAGCACGTTGGCGTTGGCCACCTCCCGGGCCAGCCCGAGCACCCGGCTGACCAGCGTGCCCAGACTGGTGATCTTGACGCCGGCGGTGAGTGGATTTCGCCGTTTCCCGGTCATGCGCCCATGTTAGAGAGGCTCGTCCGGCCGCGAAAGACCGTTTCGGCGGACGGGGGGCCCGTCCGGAAGCGAAAGGACGTTTCCTCCCTCTCCCTCCGGGAGAGGACAGGTAGGGTGGGACAAGCTCGCGCAAGCGAGCGCCGGCCCACCATGTCGTGCCGGTTCTTGGTGGGCCGTCGGCCGCCACGGCGGCCTTGTCCCACCCTACCTCCGGGAGAGGGTTGGGGTGAGGGGATGCCGAGAAATTCTCCTCACCCGCCGGCTCTCCCTATCTCCCCTATCTCCCCTTCTCCTCTTCTCCTCTTCTCCCCTTCTCCTCTTCTCCCCGTCCTCCGTCCCCCGTCCCTACCGAACCGGGCGGGCTTCTCGGTCGAATGTCTCACGTCGAGACGAGATTCTGAGACAACGAATTCCCTTTTTTCGCCAACGGGGATCGTCGCCATCCCCCGGATGGTTTCGTCCCGGCCGCGCTCGTCGGCCGATCTTTTTGCCGGTCAACCACTTAGGCCAAGGCAGCCGTTTGACGAGCGTAGTAGTAGACGAAACGAAGTCGCGCCGAGCAGGCGGCACGGGTTTCGTTTGACCGACGCTTCCTGGCAAAAAGTCCTTTCCCCCGGGCCATTCTTGGCAAGAAGTCCTTTCTTTCACGCGATTCTTGGCAAGAAGCCCTTTCTTCCAGGCGATTCGTGGCACGACGTCCGTTTTCCGGGGCGATTATTGGTAACCGTTCACGAGGAGTCGGCCAAAGTAGCAGGCACACTCCGTGTGCCGTCCGCTGCCGCCTCCGCGGTCCGCCGTACCCCGTCCGGCAGCTTACGCTGGCTAGGGCAGGTTTAATGGATTGAGGGCCCGCTGCGTGACGCCCGCCGCCGCGGCTGCTGCGCCCCTGCCGGAAGACTCCCTGTTCGGCGGCGAATCGCGGGAACACGTCTCTGGCAGTGCCATGCTGCAAGGACTAACGGGAAAACGCACTGGCAAGCCAGTGCCACTCGCCGAAGGTACGAGCCCCTCTAGCGAGCCCCCCTTGCCTTCCTTCCCGTCCCCGGGGTATCTTGCCGCCTGGGGCTCCAAGGCGGGAGGTGAATGATGGATTTCCTTGGGTACATAACCGCGATTCGGAACGCATACGCTGCCGGGGACGCGACAGAGCACACCCACCGCCCCGCCTTGAAAGCCCTTCTGGAATCGGCCAGCAAGGGTATCGTGGCAACCAACGAACCAAGGCGGATCGCTTGTGGAAGCCCAGACTTTCAGATTACGCGCAAGGGCGTCCCTCTTGGCCACGTCGAGACCAAGGACATCGGGATCAATCTCGATGAAATGGAACGGGGGAAGGGCCCCAGCGGCGAGCAATTCACCCGCTACCGCGACGGCCTGCCGAACTGGATACTGACTGACTATCTGGATTTCCGCTGGTTCGTCGGCGGCGAGAAACGGCTGACGGTCCGCGTTGCCGAGGTAGACGCCAGACGCAAGGTCAAGGAACTTCCCGAGGGTGAACAAAAGCTAGGGGAGTTGCTGGCCGCGTTCTACGGCCAGCCCGCCTTGACCGTCGCCTCTGCCAAGGATCTAGCCAAACGCATGGCGGGCATGACGCGCATCATCCGCGGTTTGATCGTGAATGCGTTCGACCACGAGGCAGAGCATGGCTGGTTGCATGATTGGCTTGCTGCCTTCCGCGGAACTCTCATTCCTGACTTGGACGAGAAGCAGTTTGCCGACATGTTCGCGCAGACATTGGCCTATGGTTTGTTCGCCGCAAAGGTTCACGCACCACTTGGCAAGCCGTTTTCACGCGAGATGGCGGCATACGACCTGCCGAAGACCAATCCTTTCCTTCGCAAGCTGTTCGCGGAGATCGCGGGCGTAAATATGCCCGACTCTTTCGCCTGGGCCGTGGACGACATTGTGGAATTGCTCAAGCACGCCGACATGGCAGAAATCCTTGAGGATTTTGGCAAGGGCAAAGGCAAGGACGATCCGGTCGTCCACTTCTATGAAACGTTTCTGGCGGCATACGATCCAAAGATGCGGGAGTTGCGCGGCGTCTACTACACACCCGAGCCGGTCGTCAGTTACATCGTCCGCTCTATCGACAACCTGCTGAAGACGCGATTCCACCGTTCCAAGGGGCTGGCCGACGAGAATACGATGATTCTCGACCCGGCAACCGGCACAGCCACGTTCTTGTATTTTGTGATTGAGCAGATTCGCCGGAAGTTCGCCAAGCAAGCCGGGGCATGGGACGACTATGTTGCTAAGCACCTACTGAATCGCGTCTTCGGATTCGAGTTGCTCATGGCACCCTATGCGGTAGCACACCTAAAACTCGGAATGCAGTTGCAGGCGACGGGCTACCATTTCGACTCTGACGAGCGTTTGGGCGTATACCTTACCAATACGCTGGAAGAGGCGATACAACAAAGCGAGCACCTTTGGGCCAGATGGGTTGCCGAAGAGGCAAATGCCGCCGCTGAAATTAAACGCGAGAAACCGATCCTGGTTGTACTAGGAAATCCCCCCTACGCCAATTATGGCCGTATGAATCGCGGCAAGTTGATTCTCTCCCTGCTTGACGATTACAAGCGTAACCTGAATGAGAAGAAGCTCAACCTCGACGATGATTTCATCAAGTTCATTCGTTTCGCTCAGTGGCGAATTGAGCGTACTGGGCACGGCATTGTCGGTCTAATCACAAATAACACTTATCTTGATGGTATCACCCATCGCCGAATGCGTGAGTGCCTGATGGAGACGTTCAACGAGATTTACATTCTCGACCTCCACGGAAGCACGAAGAGGAAAGAAACATCTCCTGATGGATCGAAGGACGAAAACGTCTTTGATATTCAACAAGGAGTTGCGATCACGCTTCTGGTCAAGATACCCAGCACAAAGGGTTGTCGAGTGTTCCACTCCAACCTCTGGGGAGAGCGCGACGCGAAGTATACGTTCCTTTGGGGAACTGATTCATCGAAGACGGATTGGGCAGAAATCAGACCCGTTTCACCAAATTTCTTCTTTGTGCCAAAGGATTTCAGGGTTGGTGCAGAATATACATCATTTCCGAGTATCACCGATGTATTTGTCATATCTGGACAATGCGTCAAGACTGAGCGAGACCGCGTTAGCATTCACTTCACTCAGGGCGGTATTGAGGAAGCGGTGGAGGATTTTAGGACGCTGGACGAAGACGCATTGCGGGGGAAGTATCAGCTCGGAAAGGATAGTCGTGATTGGAAAGTGGCGAACGCGCAGACGGATGTTCGCAAGAACCGCGGCGAAGGATTTTTCCATCCTATTCTCTACCGACCGTTCGACATTCGCTACACTTGGTATAGCGGAAAGACCAGAGGGTTCATCGGAACGCCCGGCTATGCGGCCATGCACCACATGACGAGTGATCCAAACCTTGGATTGCATTGTTCGCGCACGGTGTACGGTCCCATCGCTTGGAGAGATGTGCTGGCAACAAAGTATATGGCCGAATTCGGAATCATGGCCACACGACCGGGCAACAGCGCTCCGCTGTTCCCTCTGTATCTGTATGCGGAAAAGAAGAGCGCACAACGTGGACTCGGATACGCACACGACCGTAGCCCAAATCTCAGCCCCGCGTTCCTAAAGGCGTTAGCGGGCAAACTTGACCTATCGCAAGAAGATCCTAACGGGTTGCCTCGGGGCGTAACGCCGGAAGACATTTTCCATTACGCCTACGCCGTGTTCCACTCCCCGACGTACCGTACACGGTATGCCGAGTTCCTGAAGATCGACTTCCCTCATTTGCCTCTGACGAGCGACATGGAACTATTCCGTGCCCTCGGAACCGCCGGGGCCGAACTGGTCGCCCTGCACCTACTGGAATCCCCCAAGCTGGACGACCTCCTAACCGATTGGCCAATCAAAGGTGACAACCTAGTCGAGAGGGTGGACTACGCCGAGAACGGCGGCCGTGTCTCAATAAATAAGACCCAGTATTTCGGCGGGGTCCCCAAGGCGGTCTGGGAGTTCCACATCGGCGGCTACCAGGTCTGCCACAAGTGGCTGAAGGACCGTAAAGGCCGGAAGCTGACCTATGACGACACACAGCACTACCAGCGGATTGTGGTCGCCTTGAATGAGACAATCCAACTCATGGGGGAGATTGACAAGGTAATCGACCAGCATGGCGGGTGGCCGATCCGGTAAGCCACTCCCCGCCAGTGTAGGAACACTCTTAGGACACTACGCACAAGACCACGAGGTTTGGGTAAGACCCCGGCGTGGCGCATCCTCGACGCTATGCTCCCGGGGAATGGTCTTTCACGTCCTGAATCCAGGCGTGGGGCGGAATGAAATGCCGGCAACCTGGCGACGACGCCGAGTCACTCGAAGCTTGCCACCAGCTTTTTCCCGAGGGCTTCCGCATAACGGATCAGAGTCACCGTGGTAGGATTGGGCTCGGTTTCGTTTTCCAACCGAGATAAAGCGGGGCGGCTAATGCCGGTTCTCTGTTGGACATCGGACAAGCTCAACCCCTGCGCTTGCCGCTGGGCCTTGAGGAACTTCAAGGCGTCGCCAGCGGCGACCTTAACCCGGTTGTGGGCGGCCTTGATCCGCCGGCCCTCCGCAAGGATCTCCCGTTCCAAGTAACGTCAGAGGCCCTCGGCCTGCTCGCCGCTTTTTCGCAACCGACGCATTAGCTCCACGTCGGTCATCACTTTGATGCCGTGACCGCGGCAGTAGGCCACTACTTCCGGCCGGTGCAGATGGCGGTCGAGCGAGCAGAGCACGGCTGCTTGGCCGGCAATCGCAGTCGCCAGGATCGGGTCGTCTTTCGGGTCCGTCGTTACGATCGCCGGAGGCGGCTCCTCCGGCAGCAACACCGTCACGCATGCCGACTTCAGATCGGCCACATAGGCCTCGATATCTTGATCCGTCAAACGGTGTGCTTTGCGCATCTGCGCATAGCGAAGAACGCGACTGACTTCCGATAGAATGAACTCAGATAGCGCGACGACGTGGGGGCTCTTGGTGCAACGCAGCAGCAACTCGCGCGCTAGCCCCGAGGTTGGAATCGCGGCGCGGGCCAACACGTTCGTATCAAGGACGATGCGCATCAGCCGTTACGCGGGCGGACGTGCCTCATCGCTTCTTCGATCGCCTCCTCCGCCTCCTCCGGCGTGACGCCGCGCAGCCGCATTCTGATCGACCTTCTCGAACGTGCTCTGGAGGCGCTCCCTCGCCGCCTCGCGGACCGACTCCTCGGGCACGGCGCTCGGCGTGTAGGCCATGATGAAGACCCGCTGGTCCGGACTCAGCGGTTGGCCCAGCATCCCCTCGAGCACCTGGCGCTCGGTCGCTGGCAGTTCGTTCACATTGCGAGATGAAGTGGATTCCATACCAAAAGTATAACCCTGTTGAATCGCCATGATAAGTGCTCTCTGTCCCGAACGCAACTTCCCCCCAACCATCCGGAGAGTGGGGGCGCAAGGATCGCGTGGTCACAGATTCGTCTGGCGACCCTCACCCCATCCCTCTCCCGGAGGGAGAGGGGGAGAAGTGGCTATCGCCCCAGCTCGTCGGCCAGCTTCTGGTCGTCGTAGACCTTGCGCAGGGCCTCGCGGATCGCGCTGGAATGGACGGCGATCGCCCGGCCGGTCTCTTCGGTGTAGACGAAGTCCCAGACCAGCGACTCCAGGTTGCCGTCGAAAATGATCCCCACCAGCTCGCCGCGGCGGTTGACCACGGGGCTGCCGGAGTTGCCGCCGATGATGTCGGCCGTCAAGACGAAGTTCAGCGGCGTGTCGAGGCTCAGCCGCCCCTTGCGGTCGATCCAGCTTTGCGGCAGGACGAACGGATCGCGATTGCCGTGGTCCTCGGCGTGGCGGTAGGCCCCGCCGAGCGTGGTCCAGGGAGGAAGCTGGACGCCCAGCTCGGTGTAGCCCTTGACCTGCCCGAAGGAGAGCCGCAGGGTGAAGGTCGCATCGGGATAAACGTCGGTGCCTTTCAGCGCGAACCGCGCGTCGGCGATCTTGGCGTAGGCCTGGCGGAGCGGCTCTTCCACCTTGTCTTCATAGCTTTTGCGGACCCGGCGGGCGGGCTCGTCGACCAGACGGGCCAGGCGGATCAGGGGGTCGTTGCTGGACTGGATCGCCTTCAGGCCCCCCTCGGCCAACTGCTTGCGCAGCGCTACGTCGGCCAGCCGGCTGCCGCGGACCAGCTCCGCCGCCCGATCGCGGGGCGAGCGGCCGCCGAGCACCTTTTGGACCAGCTCGTTGTCGGCCCCGGCGATCTCCAGGAACAGGCTGAGCGAATCGGCCAGCTTGACGGTCTCCAGGTCGTCGTAGATCGGCGCCGCGGAGAAGAGCATCAGGTGCAGCGATTCGAGATTCGACTCGCGGTACTCGCGGAGCCGGTCGGCGTTGGGCTTGGCCGATTCCTCCGCCTGGCGGACCAGCAACCGGGCGATCTGGAACTTCTTGCTCAGGAAGGCGTGGCCGGCTTCCAACAGCTCATGGCGGTAGAAGATCTCGTTCCAGGTCTTCACGGCCGACGCCACCTGGCTCCAGGCCTCGCCGGCGGACTGCCTCAGCCGGGGATCGGACTGGACGGCGTCGCGGAGTTCCTTCTCCGCCTTCTGCTTGCCGCCCATCACGGCCGGGTCCTGGAGCCCGGCCAGGCCGCCGGTGCGGGCTTTGCGGGCGTTTTGCATGGCGAAGAGATCTTCCTGGGCCCGGCGGGCGTTCTCCAGTCCGCGCTGGCTGTAGGTTGCCAGCAGCACTTCGCGGCGGCGGATGAGGTTCAGCGAATAGGGATAGACGCGATCGCGGAGGAACTCCAAGTTGGCCACCGTGTCCAGCCGGTTGGTATGGCCCGGATGCCCGGAAACGAAGACCAGCTCGCCGTCGCCGGCCCCCTCGGCGCTCCACTTCAGGTAGTGTTGGACCTTCAGCGGCCGGCCGCCGTCATAGATGCGGAAGAAGCAGATATCGAGGTCGTAGCGGGGATACTCGAAGTTGTCCGGGTCGCCGCCGAAGAAGGCGATCGCCATCTCCGGCGCGAAGACCAGGCGGACGTCGGTGTAACGCTTGTAGGAGTAGAGATGGTAGAGCCCGCCGCGGTACAAGGTGATCACGTCGCAGCGCAGGCCGGTCTTGTCCGCCGACTCCTTCTCCAGGGTGTTCATGGCCGCCCGGCGGGCCTTCTGGGCCTCGGCCGGGCTGGCGTCAGGCTTCACCGCGGCGTTGATCCGCCCGGTCACGTCCTCGATGCTCACGAGCACGTTGAGCTCCAGGTCGAAGCACTTGATCTCCTCCTCGGGCGAGCGGGCGTGGAAGCCGGTGGCGATGTAGTCGCGCTGCTTGCTGCTGAGCTTTTGCAGGGCGTCGGCGCCGACGTGATGGTTGGTCATCACCAGCCCGTCGGACGAGACGAAGGAGCCGGAGCCGCCGCTGTTGAAGCGGACCGAGGCCTGCTGGAGATTGCTAAGCCAGGGGTCGGTGGGCTCGAAGCCGTACTTCTCCTGGAGGATCTTTTTCGGCGGTTTATTGAAAAGCCACATTCCCTCGTCTCCTCGTGCGGTGACGGTTCCGCCGGCAACCACCAAGGCGAGCACCGCCATCCCGCGGGTGAAGATTCGCGCGTTTCTCATGGGTCCAGTCCTCGTGATGATTTCGGCTCCCGCTGGTTTCAATTCCCAGGGAACTGGTTATCATAGCCGAGGGAGCCGCCGTGGGGAATGGCCTGGCGGAACCCGACGGCGGCCCCGGAGACCCGCGGGCGGCAACGTAGGGTGGGACAAGGCCGCCGTGGCGGCCGACGGCCCACCAAGGGCCGGCTCGCCGCCGTACTCGTCACGCTCCGCGTGACGCCATCCCTCTCGCGGAGCGAGAGGAGTACCAAGGATAATCGAACCAAGGAGACCCCAAGAATGATCGCGCGTTCGAGCAAGTTGCGACTCGCAACGGCTGCCATCCTCTTCGGCGGCATGGTCAGCCTGGCGGGCCTTTGTCCGCAAGCGGCCTGTCCGGCCGCGACGATCCGCGTCGACGCGGGCCGAAGCGTCGGCGCCGTGCGGGCCATCCAGGGAGTGAACGGCGGCCCGGTCTGCTACGGCAGCATCGTGGACCTCTCGCCCTACCACCGGGCCCTGGGCATACCGCTGACCCGCATCCACGACGCCAACTGGCCGGCCCGCGACGTGGTCGACGTCCACGCGATCTTCCCCGATTTCTACGCCGACGCCTACTCGCCGGCAAGCTACCGCTTCGCGCCCACCGACGACTACCTGAAGTCGATCCTGGCGGCCGGCTCGAAGGTCATGTATCGCCTGGGCGAGAGCATCGAGCACACGCCGCGAAAATACTACGTCCACAAGCCGGCCGATTTCGACCACTGGGCCAAAATCTGCCTGGGCATCATCCGCCATTACAACGAGGGCTGGGCCGACGGCTTCCATCTCCACCTCGGCTACTTCGAGATCTGGAACGAGGCGGAGATCGGCCCGCCCATGTGGGACGGCTCGGCGGAGGACTACTACCGCCTCTATGTCACCACCGCCAAGGCCATCAAGGCGCAATATCCGGCGCTGCGGATCGGCGGTCCGGCGGCGGCCGGCCTCGGGCGGCTGGAGGGCAAGTCGCTTAAGCCGTCGCCTTTCCTGGGCGGCTTTCTCCGCTATTGCAAACAGCAGTCCGCGCCCCTGGACTTCCTCTCTTGGCACATGTACACGGCCGACGCCACGGCCCCCGCCCGCGGCGCCTGCGGATTGCGGCGCGTGCTGGACGAGCTGGGATTCAACAAGACCGAGAGCCACTTGAACGAGTGGAACTACTTGCCGGACAACAACTGGGGGCCGATGCTCAGCCGCAACGGTCCCGCGCTGGAGAAGTGGTTCACGGAAGCCGGCAGCACGCGGGGCGCTGCTTTCGCTGCCTGCGTGCTCTTGGAGCTTCAGGACGCCCCGATCGATATGGCCAATTTCTACACCGGCGACAACGGCTGCTGGGGGCTGTTCAACGTCTACGGCGTGCCGAAGAAGACCTACCACGCCTTCCGCGCCTTCAAGGCCCTGGTCGATCATCCCAACCGGCGGGCCGTCGAGGGCGGCAAGCCCGGCGAACTCTCGGCCGCTGCCGGCATGACCGCCGACGGCCGCGAGCTGGCCCTGGTGGTCAGCAACTACCGGTCCACTGACGGCCGCATGGAACTGGTGGTGGAGAATCTCCCCTGGACCGGTCCGACGGAGTGCGAACTCCTGCTCCTTAACCAGGCCAACGATCTGAAGCCGCTGGGCAAGCGAACGCTGGACGACGCGAAAGTCGAGATCGTCCAGGACCTGCCCGCGCCCGGGGTGCTGTTGGTGTACGTACGCAAGGCGGTCAAGTAGGTCCCGTCTGCCGGACGGGACCGGGAACGAGCGTTAACCGGGGCGAAGCCGTGAATCAGCAAGTCCCGCCCGGCAGGCGGGACCTACCAACAGGCGGGACCTGCCGGCACGCCGAAAATCACCCGGGCGGCAGTCGTCTCACCCATGAATCATGGCGCAAAAAGAGCCCCCCTTGTCATCGGGGGGCGGGCAGACACGCAGGTTGGACAGCCAACCCAGTAACGGTCACTCGACCGTATAGTATATCGTCTGTTTAGCGCCAGTCAATAATAAAGCGTGCGGGGGACGGGACTCGAACCCGCACAGCGAGTGACCGCTACTGGATTGACAGTCCAGCGTGTCTGCCAATTCCACCACCCCCGCACACCGCACCCGGCTACGCGAGTAGCCGGGCGCGTCTTGACGCTCTGATGGGGGGCAGCGCTCGGGCATTCGCTGTGATACGTGAGCGGTCCGGCGGCGTCTGGCTGATTAGAAGCTGCGACCGGCTTCGCGTCAACTGGTTGCCGTTCGCAGGTCGAGGGGAAGCGGAAGAGCGCCAGTAACGGTTCTCAAGTGAAACGGTTCCTGAAACCTTCTTACCCGCGGCTCGCTGCGCTCGGGCCGCTCTGCAGAGCCCACCGCCGGCGTGGCCGCCGGGGCTAACGGGAGTCGGCTCAATGGGTGGCGGTCTTCTCGAACGCCGTCTTTTCGGCGATCACCTTATCGGCAACGGCCTTGGCGGCGGCGGCGGCTGCGGCGGCGGACTTCGCCGCGGCGGTCTTCTCGGCGAGTTGCTTTTCCAAAGGCGCGAGCTGGGCGGCCAGCTTATCGGCCTCGGCCTTTGCGGCGGCAGCCTGCTCGGCCGCTTTTCGCGCGGCGTCGGCAGCGGACGCGGCCGCCATCTGGAGCGTGGGCGGGTTGGCGGCCAGCTTGCCGAGGAGCTTCCCGTCGGCCGTGTTCCAGACGCGGATCTCACCGGTCCAGTCGCCGGCGACCACGCGGCCGCCGTCGTGGCTGAAGACGCACCGCAGGGCAACGTCCGAAAAGGGAGGAAGCGATTGGAGCTGCTTGCCGGAGGCGTCCCAGACCTTCACCTGCTTGTCGCGCCCGCAGGAGACCAGGCGGCCGTCGTGGGTACACTCGACGCCGGTCACGCCGCCGGGATGGGCGTTGATGCTGCGGATTTGCTTGCCGTCCTCCATGTTCCAGAACTTGATCGTGCCGTCCTGGCTGGCGCTAACGAGCACGTTGGAGTCGGCGCGCCAGGAGAGGTCGCTGACGGCTTCCTTGTGGCCGGCCAGCGTGGAATACTCGCGGCCGGTCGCGGCTTCCCAGACGGAGATCCCGCCGGCGCGGTCGGCGGTGGCCAGGAGCACGCCGTCGGGGCTGAACTCCAGGGCGGTGATCCAATCGGTGTGTTTGTTGATCTCGTAGGCTTGGGAGCCATCGGCGGCCAGGAAGACGCGGACCAGCCGCTGGGGCCCGCCGAGGGCCACGCGGCGATGATCGGCCGTGATGTCGGCGGCCAGCACCACGTCCAGCTCGTCGCCGACGGCGAACAGCCGCTTGCCCGAGCGGACGTCGTAAGCGGCTGCCAGGCCCTGCGCGGCGCCGCGTCCGCCGCCGGCCAAAAGCAGCGTGCCGGAGCGGCTGAACTTGAGCACATAAGGGATGCCCTCGGGGAAGGGGAGCACGGCGGCCAGCTCCAGGCTGTCGCTCTGGTAGAGCGCGATCTGCTTCTGGCCCGCCACCGCGACCAGAGGCGCCCAAGGGCTTGCGGCCAGCGCCGTGCAGGCGCCGGGGCGAGCCGTGTAGACGACCGGCTGCCGCGCGACGCCTTCGGGCATGACGGGCGTGCCGCCGGGCCGTCCGGCGCCGGAGGCCAGCGCCAACTCGACGGTGGGCTCCTTCTTCGCCTTCACCGTCGAGCCCGAATCCTTCAACGCCCCGCCGGCGATCCACTGCCGGATCACCTCCAGCTTGGCGTCGGGCAGCCGGTCCTGGTTGGGCGGCATGTGGGGCGCGTCCTTGTGGGTCACCAGGGCGTAGAGGTAGGAGTTGTCCGGATCGCCCGGCTTGATCACCTCGCCGCTGGCCCCGCCGGCCATCAGCGTCTCGTAGCGGTCCAAGGCCAGGTCGTTCTGTTTCTTGGTCTGGTTGTGGCAGTGGAAGCAGTGCTCGCGGAGGATCGGCCGGACATGGTCCATATAGGTCACTTTGCCCTGCGCCGGCCCCGGCTTGGGCTCCTCGGCCCGCAACGGGTTCCACGGCGCGAAGGCCAAAACGACGAGGCCGGCAAGGGCGGCGAAACGAGCGAGCGTCACGGGAACAATGTCCTCTCAACGTAGAATGAAAAATGAAGAATGAAAAATGAAAAATGAAAAATGTCGCGCGGGTCGAGCGTAGTGAGCGCCGCCATTTTCGTCCTTCATCCTTCATCCCTCATCCGTTTCTCTTAGCGGCCGGCTTCCAGGAGCAGCCCCTCCAGCCGCGCGGCCAGTGGGGAAGGAAGTTGGGCCAGCAGTACACGATCGATCAGGCCCACCTCGATCATGTCGCGGAGGTGGACGCGGTCTTGATCGCGATAGGACGTGAGCTTCATCTGCACCAGGCCCGGCAGCGCAACGACGCGAATTCCTTCGGCAAGAGACAGGCTTTCGCCGACTTGCGGGGCGGGGAAGTCGTACTCCGGGCGGACCTTTTCCCCGGCCCAGATCAGATGGACGCCCCGCCGCGGATGAGGATCGCTCCTTTCCAGCAGCATCCCTACGCCCAGCACTTCAAAATAATCCAGACCGATCGGCTGGGCGGCTGCCCGCGCGGCGGGCACGTCGCTGCGGCGCAGCAGCAGGTCGACGTCTTTGGTGGTTCGCACGGCGTCCGGGTCCCGCGTGGCGACCCACAATGCCACCGCCTGCCCGCCCACCAGCGCATACTCCACGCGGCCCTGCTCCAGGGCATGGCAAATCCGCTCCATGCGGCGGGCGACTTCATCCAAGGCCATCTGATACCGCTCAACTAGGCTCATGCTGTTACCACGACCACCCTTCTTCCCATCAAACTACTCCGGCGACCGGGACAAAGCAAGTCGTAGGGTGGGACAAGCTCGCGTAAGCGAGCGCTGGCCCACCAATCCGACCAGATTCTGGTGGGCCGGCGGCCGCCAGGGCAGCCTTGTCCCACCCTCTGCTAATGGTTGAATAAGAACTCCTGGGAGTTGAGCAGGGCCCAGAAGACGTCTTCCAAGGCTTGCTGTTTCTTGTCATTCTTATCGTTCTCCGCGAGCTTGACGAGCTTTTGCAGCTCCTCGGGCTCGGGCTCGCGCGAGAGGCAGCGGACGTAGAGCGTGCGGATCACGTCCTCGGGCGAGCGGCCCGCGTCGAGCAACTGTTTCACCGCGCCGCCGGCGCGGATCTTCTCGGCCACGGTGTCGCCGTTGAGCAGGTGCAGGGCTTGCGAGAGGGTGGGGTCGGTCTTCACGTCGCAGGTACAGACCGACTCCCGCCGCGAGCGGCCGAAGGTGGCGAGGAAGTAGTTGCTCGTTTCGCCGTCGGCGATCTGCACCGCCCGGGCGCCCAGGGGCAGGCCGCGGAACTTGTCCTTGGTCTGGGTGGCCTGGCTGATGCAGTCCAGCAGCATCTCCGCCTGGATGCGGCGGACGCGGCCGTGGGCGAAGTTGCGTTGGTCGTCGGCGTTGGTCGCATTGGGCTGCGTCGTCCGCTGGTAGGCCCGGGAGTTGCAGATGTCGCGGACCAGCTTGCGGAAGTCGTACTGGTACTCGACCAGCTTCTTGCCCAGGGCCTGCATCAGCTCGGGGTTGCTGGGCGGGTTGCTCACGCGGACGTCGTCCACCGGCTCGCAGATGCCGATGCCGAAGAAATGGGCCCAGATGCGGTTGGCGATGCTGGGGGCGAAATAGGGGTTGTCCGGCGCGGTCAGCCACTCGGCCAGCACCTCGCGGCGGTCGCGGCCTTTGCAGTCGGCCGGCGGCCCGCCGAGGAACTGCGGCTCCATCACCCGGCCGCTGACGGGATGCGTGACGGCGCCGTCGCCGCGGTTGAAGACGATCGTCTCGCGGGAGTCCTCCGCCTGCTTGCGGCCGATCTGGGCGAAGAAGGCGGCGAAGCTGTAGTAGTCGTTCATCGTCCAGCGGTCGAAGGGGTGGTTGTGGCACTGGGAACACTGGATCCGCAAGCCCAGAAAGACCTGCGCCACGTTCTCCGACGTCTTCAGCGTGTCGGTCTCGACCTGGTAGAAGTTGGCCGCCGGGTTGTCGAACGTGCCGCCGCGGGCCGAGAGGATCTCGCGGACCATCTGGTCCAAAGGCTCGCCCCGCGAGATCCGCTCCGTCAGCCAGTTGGCATAGAGAAAGGCCGCCTTGCGGCTCACCTGGCCGGTGGACTTGATCATCAACAGCTCGGCCCACTTCATGGCCCAAATCTCCGCGAACTCCTTCCTCTCCAGGAGGCGATCGACGAGCTTCGACCGCCGGGCCGGGTCCTTGTCGTCGAGGAACGCGTGGTACTCGTCCTCCGTCGGCAGGCGGCCGGTGATGTCCAGCGTCACGCGGCGGAGGAAGACCGCGTCGCTCGATAGGCCGCTGGGCAGGATCCGCAGCTTGCGAAGCTTGGCGCCCACCAGCTCGTCGATATAGTTGGCCGGCGGCTCCTGGGACGGCACATAGTCCAGGCCGGCCGGCAGCACGAGCACCTGGCTGCCGACGGTCTTGGTGGCGAAGCGGGCCAGCACGAAGGCCTCGCCCCGCTTGGCCGACTTCACCAGCCCCGTCGGGCCGATGGGCGCCGAATTGTCGTTGTTGGAAAGGAAGAGGGCCAGGTCGGTCACGTCGCGGTCGCTGCCGTCGGAATACTTCGCCCGGACGATCATCTGCTGGCTCTGCTCCCCTTCCAGCACCACCTGGCGGGAAAAAGCTCCAGGCTGCGGACCTCCGGCGGCGGCCCTGGGTCGCTCGGCGCCCCGTTGCGGAGCCACCCCAGCAGCGTGGCATAGTACGGGCTCTGGGCGTCGAAACGCTTGCCGCCGGTGTGTGGAACGGCGCCGGTCGCTTTCTCCAGCAGCAGACTCTCCTCGGGCAGGGCCAGGTTGATGCGGCGGAAACCGAGCTCCCGGGTCAGCCGGTAGTAGTCGCCGTCGGGATCGAAACCGAACAACGACAGGCGGAATCCGTCCTTGCCCCGGGCGGAGCCGTGGCAGGAGCCGCTGTTGCAGCCCGACCGCATGAAAACCGGCATCACGTCGAGCTTGAAACTCAGCGGCCCGGACGCCGACGCGCTGCGGACCGTCACCGGCACGGAGACCTTCTGGCCGGCAAACTCCACCTCCAGCCGCGTCTGGCCGTCGGCAAGCGGGACCAACGTGGTCCCTTCCAGCTTGGCCAACCTGGCGTCCGCCACCACGGCCTTGGCCTTCGCCGTAACGTCTTGCGTGACCCCGTCGGCGCGCGTTGCGACGACGATGAACCGTTGACGGTCGCGGGCGTTGTCGAGCTGGACGTCCGGCGGATAAACGTCCAACCGAGCCGTATCTCCCAGGGCGGCTGCCGGCAGAAGGCCGGTTAACATCAGGACGACGGCGACGGGGACAATCGCCAAGGAAATCTTCATAGCAATTGGCTCCACGAGCTCACCCTAATTAGAATGGCGGTTCGGGATTCTGCTCCATATTCCGCCCCAAAGGGGCAGAGGTTCTTCCAGCCCAGGGCAACGCCCTGGGGACGAAGGCGCCCCGCGCCAGTCCCGTCGGCCCAACGGGCCAATTGTTCTTCTTGCTGCCACCCAAGAAAGGATCGCTGCCATGCCACAATCTCTCGCACGCGTCTGGGTGCATCTCGTATTCAGCGCGAAGGAGCGCCGCGCGTACCTTCAAAATGCCGACCTCCGCGACGAGATGTTTCGGATGCTCGGCTATCACGCCAAGCAGGTGGCGTGTCCGCCGGCCCGTGTCGGCGGTTGGAGTGACCACGTTCACGTCTTGTGCGGATTGTCGCGCACGATATCGATCGCCGACTTGGTGGAGACGCTGAAGTGCGAGACCTCGAAATGGGCAAAGGACCGTGCGCCGGATCTCCGAACATTTCATTGGCAGAACGGCTACGGCGCTTTTCGGTGAGTCAGTCCCTGGTCGGTTGGGTCGTCGCGTACCTCGATCGGCAGGCCGAGCATCACCGGCGCGTCACATTTCAGGACGAATTTCGCGCTTCTCTGTGCAAAACACGAAATCGAGATCGACGAGCGCTATGTCTGGGATTAGGGGAACGGTTGGCCCGTTGGGCCGCCGCAACCGCTCACTTGGCGTTCCGAATCCCCAGGGCGTTGCCCTGGGCTGAGAGAACGCCTGCCCCTTCGGGGCGAGCCGTGGCACCGGATCGGAACCGAGCCGTGGGGCCTGGTCGGAACAGAAACCAATGCCGTAAGTCTCGTCCAACATCGCAGTTTTCCTCACCTCTCTCCCACCTGTAGGGAACGCCCTCCGCGGCGTTCCGGGAACTCGGAACAACCATTCTGCGCGGGCTGCGGAACGCCACGGAGTGCGTTCCCTGCAGGGGATTACTTGCTCTCCAATCGTAACTGTTCCAGGCGGCTGAGGCGCCGAGTCGGCTTGGCTTCGGGCTTGGGTGGCGGGGCGGCCGGGCCGGCAACCGCTTGGACGGCCGGCTTCTTCACCAGCGGCGGCTGGATCCGCAGCTCGCCGTTGCCCAGGATGTGCGTCACCGGCTCGCCGGAGACCGTCACCACCGCGCGGCAGACCAGCGTCTTGTGCAGTCCGGGCGGCGACTTGTCGGTGGTCTTGATGGGGAAGACCACCTCGGCGGAGTCCTTGCTGAACTCTTGCGGCCGGCTGGTCACCTCGTTGGGCAATCCCAGCAGCTCGACCGTGGCCTTGCCCTCGAAGTCCTTCTGTTTCTCCACCTTCACCGCCAGCTCGGTCTCTTGCCCCTGCTGGCAGGCAACGGAGGGGAAAGAGAACTTGAAAAACGGCTCGCTCACTTCCAGCCGCGCAAGCTGCGAGGAGACGCGGACCTGCCCGTCGCCCACGGCGGCCTCGCCGATCACCGCGATCTTCCAGACGCCCGGCGGCGCGCGGCGGTCGGCCGTCACGGGCAGGGCCGCCTCGTCCTTGCCTTCGGGGATGGTCACCGAGCTGGGGTTGGAGACGCCGGGCGGGTCGTAGAGCATGGTCACGTTGATCGGGCCCTTGAAATCGCTCTTGCGGCGGGCCACGATCTTGATCTCCATCGACCCGCTCTGCACCAAGGGCACCTTGGGCTCGACGATCTGGACCGCAAACGGCACGCTCTGGACGACGGCCATCGCCATCCGCTCTTCCGTGCGGCCCCAGGCGTCGTTGTTGTTGTTGCCGCGGACCAGCACGGTCCGCTGGACCAAATGGCCCTCGATCAACTGGTCGCCCTGCTTGGCGCGGCCCACGAGATCGACCAGCGCCGCGGCCGGCGGGGCGTCGTCCGACGCGGTCAAGAGCACCGGCACGCGGTTCTGGTCGGCCGGCACGGAGGCCATCTCGACGCTCACTCCCTGGGGCAGCCCCCTGGCCTCCAGCGTCACTTCCCCGCCGAAGTCCTCCCGCTGTGCGTTGAGCATCAGCGCGATGCGGTTCCCCTTGGGCACGGGCGCGGTCACATCGACATACTGCTGCCGCTCGGGCAGATCCAGCGTCAGCCGCGGGCGGACCGGCGCGACCTCGATGCGGTAGACATACTCCGGGCCGCCGCGGCCCAGGTGGTCGCGGATGGCGATGATATACTGGTCGTCGGCCGGGGCGCTCAGTCGCAGGTAGCTGTCGGGCGTGGTCGTGTCGTCGTTGGCGGCGATCACCGCGCCGTTGGAACGCCGGATCTCCAGCACGGAGTCCAGCGGCGAGCGGAGGCTGCGGGCGTAGACGCGGACGTTGTAGACCTGGCCTTGCTTGGCGCTGAACTTGAACATGTCCACGTCGCCGTCCTTGGCGATCACGCCGTTCAAGGCGGCCGGGGCCTCAAAGGGCGTGGCCTGCGCGGGCGTGTCGTTGGGCTCGACCTCCAACACGTTCTTCAGATCCGAGATCCGGAACGGATTGCTCGAAGGGGCCGTGCCGCGATCGTCGTGGGCCAACAGTCCGAACGCCGTGTTTGGTCCTTGGTACTCGTCACGCTCCGCGTGACGCATATCCTCACGCGGAGCGTGAGGAGTACTTCCGGGGAGCGTGATCTTTTCGGTCCAGGGGCCGGCGGCGTCGCCCAGCCAGCGGACCTCGAGCGACTCGCCGGGCCGCCCGCCCGGCGGAAAGACGGCCAGCGGACGGGGGAACGTGCCCACGTGGAGCCGGTAGCGGCAGCGGTCCGAGCCGCCGAAGGAGCTCTCGCGGACCTCGATCAGGTAGCTGCCGTCCTGGGGAACGACGGCCGAAATTGCCGCGTCCTGCCAGACCAAGGGCGTGTCGTCCGCGCCGGCCAAGAGGAACCGCCTGGTGTCGTAGATCGCCACGCAAGGGTCGAAGAAGGTCTCGCCCAGCCGCAGCCCTTCGATCTCCACGGAGAGCCGCTGGCCTTTGCGGGCCTCGACGGCGAAGTAGTCGACGTCTTCGTTCTCCACGACCCCGTTGACCGTCACGTTGAGCGGGATCTTCTGGGCGTGTTGGAAATCGTTGTTGGGCTCCACCTCGTCGATCTCGGGCATCGTCCCCACGCTGAAGGTAACGAGGTTGCTGATGCCCGAGGCGGTGCGGACCCGCAAGGCGTGATAGCCGACGCGGCAGTCGGGGGCCAGCGCCAGCCGCGCCAGGGGCTTGCCGCCGGCGACCTCGAACCGCTTGACCTCGATCCCCAGCTCGTAGAAGAGCAGGCCCTGGGCGTCGGCCAGCCGCGGGCCCTCCAGTTTCAGATCGAGCTGGGTGCCCCGCTGCCCGCCCGCCGGGACGATGCGGCTGATTTGCGGATCGGCCGCAGGCGCCGCGGCCGGCCAGAGCGCCAGAAGCGCGATCATCGCCACGAGCGGTTTGAAATGAAAGTAGCAGGCACGCTCCGCGTGCCGTCCGCGCTGGAACGACGTTTGTGCCTCAACCCGCGTCATAAGTGCAACCTCAACTTGGGGCGGACGGCACGCGGAGCGTGCCTGCTACTTTTCTTGCCCAACCAAAACTCAAGCCAGCAGACCGCGGCGGACTTTACCGCCGCGGACGATGTCGATGGGCCGATTGCCGGGGGCCAGAAGCCGCTTCTGGTACTCGATGCCCAGCAGGTGATAGATCGTGGCGAACAAATCGGGCGGCTCGAGGGCTTCGGAGTCGGGCTCGGCGGCCGTGGCGTCGGAGCTGCCAAAGATCTGCCCTTGCTTGACGCCGCCGCCGGCCAGCACGACGCTGAAGACCTTGGGCCAGTGGTCCCGGCCCGCGCCGCCGTTGACCTTGGGCGTGCGGCCGAACTCGCTGGAGAGCATCACGATGGTGCTGGCCAGCAGTCCGCTGCGGTCGAGGTCGCGGATCAGGGCCGCGAAGGCCCTGTCCAGCGGCGGCATGGTCCGCCGGGTGCCGGGCACGATCTGCGTGTGGAAGTCCCAGCCGCCATAGGTGACCGACACCACCCGCACGCCCGCGGCGATCAGTCGCCGGGCCATCAGCAAGCGCTGACCGGCCTCGTTGCGGCCATATTCGTCGCGCAGGCCGGCCGGCTCGGCCTGGATGTCGAACGCCTGCCGGGCCTTGGGCGAGCTGATCAGCCCGTAGGCCCGCTGGTAGAAGCTGTCCATGGCCGAAAGCGCGTCGGACTTCTCCAGCTTCTGGAAGTGCGCGTTGACCGCCTCAACGGCGCTGCGGCGGCGGGCGAAGCGGGCCTCGTCGATCCCCGGCGGCAGGCTCAAGTCGCGGACCTTGAATCCGCCCGAGGCCGGGTCGGACCCCAGGCTGAAGGGCCCGTAGCTCGAGCTCAGGTAACCGGTGCCCGCATAGGGATTGGGCTGGTTGGGAATGCAGACGTAGGGCGGCAGGTCCTCCCGCGAGCCGAGCTCGTGACTGACCACGCTGCCCAGGCTGGGATAGGTGATCGCCGGGCTGGGACGGTAGCCGGTGAACATGTTGTGCGTGCCACGCTCGTGGGCCGCCTCGCCGTGGGTCATCGAGCGGACCACCGTCAGTTTGTCCGCCACTGCGGCCGTCTCCGGCAGCACCTCGCAGAAGACCTCGCCGGGAATCTTCGTCCTGGCGACCCCGAACGAGCCGCGGTATTCCAGCGGCGCGTAGGGCTTGGGATCGAACGATTCCTGATGGGCCATGCCGCCGGGCAGAAAAACGTGCAGGACACTTTTGGCCTTCGCTTCCGCGGCCGGCGCCTCCGCCGCCCGAAGGCTCTCCTGGCGCAGCAGGTCGCCGAGCGTAAGGCCCAGCGCCGCCAACGCGCCGACCGTGAGGAACTCACGGCGATTGGGATTGGACAAGGGGTTCCCCGGACATTGGCATCCGCTCATGGCTCGCTCCTCGTTTCTAAATTTCCCGATTCAGGGAAAGCGGGTAGGGTGGGACAAGCTCGCGTAAGCGAGCGCCGGCCCACCAATGCGGCTCTCGGTGGGCCGTCGGCCGACACGTCGGCCTTGTCCCACCCTACAGCTTGCGGTAGTTAAGGAAAACCCAGCTTGAGTTGGGTGTCGGTATGGCGAAACGGGAAGCGGGATGCGGGACAGGATGCGTTTGCGAGCTTCCTGCGGTGGTAGTCAAGGTTGGCTTGTTAGGAAATCGTTGCCCCGGTTGGCAACAATTCTAGAGCCAGAGGCCGTGCGAGCAATCCCCCGACTTTCACCTTTGGACTGCCAAAAGAATAACTCTTCGGCAATCGTAGGGTGGGACAAGGCCGCCTCGGCGGCCGCCGGCCCACCATCATTCGGCAGAACTGGTGGGCCGGCGCTCGCCTGCGCGAGCTTGTCCCACCCTACGTCCTTTGGATCACTGAACGACGCCTTTCCCCACCTGACACGCCGCGCTGCGCATTTTCCCGGAACGCCACGCAGCGCGTTCCCTACAGAGGACTACGTACTTTTCGGGGACTTTCGCCGCGGCTGGCAGATCGGACAAAAGAATGTCGATCGCTGCGCCTGGACGATCCGCAGGACCTCGCCGCCGCATCCCAGGCACGGCTCGCCGTCCCGTTGATAGACGCGGTGCCGCTGTTGATATCCGCCGGCCTGGTTGCGGGCGTTGCGGTAGGTCCCGTCGGCGAGCGTCGAGCCCTGAGCGGCGATGGCCTCTTGCAACACTTCGCGGACCGAGTCGGTCAAGGCGGCCCAATCTCCGCGGCGAAGCCGGCGGCAGCCGAGCTGCGGGTGCAGCCCGGCGCGGTGCAGGATCTCGGAGGCGTAGAGGTTGCCCACGCCCGCCAAGACCCGCTGATCCATCAGCGCGACCTTGATCGGGCGGCGGCTGGCCGCAAGCCGCCGGCGGAGCTCGTCGGCGGAGATCTCCAAAGCGTCGGGGCCGAGCTTCTGCGGCCCCAATTGGGCCAGCAGCTCCTCCGCCGTAAGCAGCCGGACGACCCCCAGCCCGCGGACATCCCAAAAGAGCAACTGCCGCTGGCTGCCCCCACTGAGCCGGAGCACGAGCCGGAGGTGCGAGCGGTTGGGAGGATCTTCCAAGAGGACGCGGCCGGTCATGCGGGGCTCGATGATCAGCCGCTGGCCGGAGTCGAGGACCAGAACCACGCGTTTTCCCAGGCGGTCGACGGCCTCGATCCGCCGGCCGACAAGGCGGCGGCGAAGGACCGGAAGGGCCGGGTCGATCTGGATCGGGTGGAGGCCCGTGCGGGGCGCATCCACCCTCTCGATGCGGCACCCGGCCACGCCGGCGATCCCCCGCCGCATCGTCTCGACTTCAGGAAGCTCCGGCATCGGCTTACGGTGGGTCTTGGGCCGATGATTGATTCATAGCCTTTGCACGCGGCTTTTCCAAGACTTCGATCTCCATCTGCGGCGAGACGACGTACTCCGACGTTTCCTTGGCCTTGAAAACCAGTGAGACACGTACCGCGTACTTGCCGGGCACGTCGGCGTGGATCAGCGGCTCCGCGCCACGGGAACCCGTGCCGGGCCAATTCACGCGCAGGACGAGGTCGTGGCTCTCGCCCGGTTTCCAAACCGTGGCTTTATTTTGACTGCCAAGCTCGCCGGACAGATAAACCTCCGACGCTCGCCACTTGCGCGACTCATGCTCCATTCGCCTAACGGCCGCACCCAAGTCGGTCGGCGGCCATATTCCACCGAACCATTCATGTGCGATGTTGGCGGTGATTGTGCGAGCGGAGTGATTCTCGATACGGATGGGCAATTCCAAAACCTGCGTCTGTCCGTTAGTCCGCCGCTTCGAGAGCGGAGTGATGATGTTTTTGGCGGCCAAAATGCGCAGCGTCGAGCGAGGTACGACGAAGTTCAGCCGCCAGGCGAGGGATGAAGAACGTATTGAATGGCGGAGTTGGCGCACCAGGAGCTTGATTGCTGTCGCGCTGCGATGGCCGACCCTGCGCGTAGAAGTTGAAACCCGGCGGAAACAGATCCGGCGTGATCTCCGGATCGCCCAACTTGAAGCGATGGCCCTCGCGCAGCTCGTTCCGGTGCTCGTCAATGAATCGCTTCCAGCGTGTGGTTGCTGCCGCCGTGTCTTTAGGCGAGAGTTCTCCCGGCGAGCCTTCTGCCCCGTCGTAATCGATCGCCGTGTGGAGCAAGCGGCGAATGCCGGCCACCCCCAAATCGGAAGGGTCGATTCGGCTCAGCCAGATCTCGGCCAGTTGGTCGCGCGCAATCCCGTTGGCTCGCGCGGCGTCGACAGCCGCATTGAGCAGGTACTCTTCGAGCAGGTATTCCGCCTTACTTGCACGCCCCTGGCGGAGGATCTCTAGGAGCGGGTCTCGGAAGGCTTCGCGCGGATGCTTTTGCGCCAGCCGACATGCGGCGATTTGGAGGTCCCCACCGTTGCCGGCGAGCAGACGTGGCAAGCGGTCAAGCAGGGTGGGCGGAACCGGCTCGGGAACCCATTCGAGCACCAGCTCCCGAACGTAGGGAATCGGGTGGTCCAACCATCGCACAAGCCGCTCGGCCCAGTCCGCCGGTCGGAAATCACTCTGCCAGCGCAGGGCGACCAAGGACGCCCCGATCTCGCCTGGCGTCTTGGGATCGGTCGGGGCTTTCGCGCCCTTTTCAAGAGCATGCGGACCGCAATGGGGTAAACATAGGCCGCGCCGCGCGGGCGAGGGTATTGATGTGTCTCGGGCGGCAGCGTCCGGGTCAACTCGATGGCCTTCGTGTAGCCGAGCATCACGTTTGGCATATCATCCGGCGTCCCCACATCCGCGTAAATCTCTTCAATTTCCGCCAGACCAACCGGCTTGGGATCGCGAGCCAATCGGGCAGCCAACCGCCGGAGCGGATCGACGAACTCCGGCCGCCACACCCGCTCCACAAGGGCCCGCCCGGCAATGCAATCCGGGCTGTCGGCCTTGAATCCGGGGTAGAATCCCGGATAGAACCTGGGATTCGGACATGTCCGCTCACTTGATGATAGGCGGCCAGGGCAAAATCCAGCTCGTCGTTGGCGGCTGCCCGGTCGACGGCTTCGATCAAGGCAGCGTTGGCCCGCGCGGTGGACATCTTGCCCAAGCCATCGAGCGCATCCCGATCGCCCTCCATCGCGTGTTCACGGAGGACAGGCACGTAGACGGGGGCCAGAAGGGCCTGGAAATCGGCGATCGGCACCTTGCTGCTCTCGCCGATCTCGGCGACCGGTTCCCGCGGCAGTCTCTTCATCCGTTGGTAAATCGTCCGTGCGTCGGTGGGTGCCGGCTCCTTGAGTGTGATCAGCGTCTCGCCGGCCGAGAACTGCGTCTCCGGATTGAGGCGGTCGACGTTGGCAATCCGTATCGAGTACCGACCCGCTTTTTCAAGCTTGACATAGCGGGGAAGATACAGCGTCTGGAGATATGCCTCCCCCGGCGCCAATTCCCATGAAGCGAGTGACCCCTCTCGCGATTCTTCCGGGTCCGCGAATGTCTCCGCAGGCGGACCTATGGGCTTTCCGACGCCGTCGACAGGCACGGCGGTCACCCGGTAGCCGTCATTGCGGCGAAGCCCAGGAAAGAATCCGCCCTTCTCGTACCGCAACGGCCCAGGGCCGGTGTTTTCCAGGCGGTAGTCGATGAGGATGTTTTCCCCCAGGAAGTACTCGTTCCGTTGGTGATCGAGCGTAATGCGTGGGGTCCCTGTGGCCTTGTCGTCCACAACCCGGTCGGATACGGCGACCTTCAATTCCGCGTTGCCGGGCGGTGCCGCCAAGGCAAAGGGGACGAAAGCCGCCAGCACACCCAGCCACACAATCGCAATCACTCCTCCTACCCAGGCGACTGTCTCGCCCAACTTGTGCTCGGTCAGAGAACTCAAGGGCTGCTGGTCGAGGAACGAATCGTCGAACTCTTCTCGGCAGTCCATTTTACGCCACCCTTTGCGGAGGAGTCAGGTCCCGCCCGGCTGGCGAGACTTGCTTGGCGAGTCCTTGGTGGGGACCTCGGTCGTCTTGGGGTTGGTCCCCACGGGCTTGGTCGACACGAGAATGGTCGCCGTGAAATGGTTGATCTCGCGCTTCTGGCCGGGCCGCTGATAGGCCAGCCGGATCTTCGACTTGCCCTGCTTGACCGCCATGAACTTGAAGACGTACGATCCCGCCACGCCTGCGTCCCCTTCGCGGGGATAGTAGACCGGCTTGCCGTCCTGACGGATCGCTTCGCCTTCGATGTGGTCCAACCGCCACTGGTAACCGTTGGCCGGGTTTCCCGCCAGGCGCACGAAGATCGGGTAACCCAGGGCAACCGTCCGGCTCTGTCCGTTGTTGGCCAGGGTAAGCTGCGCCTGGTGGAGATCCAACGTCTGATCGCCCCGCAGCATCGACTGGATCATCCGCGCTTTTTTCTCGCGATCCGCATCGGAAGCGCTGTTCTGAGCGATAAGCCGTCCGCCGCCGACCGCCCCGATCAGCAGGGCCGCAGTTAATGTAACCTGCGAAATACGCGCGAGCCTCATTTTCAAACTCCCCGTTCGATATTTGTCTCGCATGTTCTGGCTCGCCCTGAGCCCCGTAGGGGCGGCAACATATCAGCCCAGGGCAAGCACAGCGCCGCCCTGGGTGGCGGGTAGAATAAACGTCGTCAGCCCTGAAAGGGCGAAACGGACTTCCGCCGCAGCCTCCAGCGCTATCACACTCCGAGCCACCGTCTATTCTACCGCCGTCGCCCAGGTCACATTACCAAGCGCCGGCCGGGCGGCGGCCTTGCAGCCCCGGCCTGCTAGCAGGTACGCAGGCGGCAGTTTCGGCAAATAAGGTCACGAAGCCGTTGATCCGCAGTCGAATCGAATGCTATTTCTTCAATGAATGTCTGTAATGGTTCGGTCAACTGATATTTGCTTGCAGCGCAGTTTCCCTCCACGATGAACAGCCCGTGCAGTCCGTCCACTAGAACCAACGGCGGCAGCTTAGCAAGGAAATCTCGACCCCGCGCGATCATTTCGTGTTTGTAGAGAAGACGGAAGTACTTAACCATGACGTGCACCGTTCCGGCGAACCCGCATTCGGCGGGAGCACGTCCACTACCGCATGCTGGAGCTACCAACGACAGCACGCCGGTTTCAATGGCTTCGAGTGCGTCGATTCCGTAATGGCTAAGATCGTCCGCTGCCTGGTTGCTCACAATGCAGCGATGCCGAGACATACGCCGGCATTCTAACGCTTCGCGCACTAGCTCGCCCAGGTCGTGCATATGTGTCGCCCTTTCAGGGCTTCGCCTTCGATAATGACCGCACCCAGGGCGGCGCTTCGCGGCCGGCGCCGCTGCGCTTGCCCTGGGCTGATATGTTACGCCCCTTCGGGGCTGAGCGCAAACCCCTTTTCCAAAGAATCGCCGCAAACGTTCGCCAACATGGTCGCTCGCGCCTCTTTCGGGTTTTCTTCTCTTCGGGCTTTCGTGATTCCTCTGCTTGGTTCCCTCGAACACGGAGTTGGTGGGCCGGCATCGCTTACGCGAGCTTGTCCCACCCTACCCGTCTCGTCGTCATTATTCCACGGGTTCGAGCACCTTGACCACTACCGCCGTGATATCGTCCAACTGGGCGCGATGGCCGCGAAAGTCGCAAATCGCCTGGTAGATCGCCGCGACGATCTGGGCCGCCGGCTTCTGGCGCTCGCTCTGGATCAACTGCACGGCCCGGTGGGCGCCGAAGCGGACACGGCCGTGCGACTCGGCCTCCACCACGCCGTCGGTGAAGAAGACCAGCAACTGACCTGGTTCCAGGTTAACCGCCGGGGCGACGGGGACGACCAACTCCTTTTCGATCCCCAGCGGGGCACTGGTCGCATCGAGGACCCGCACGTTGCCGGCGCAGTCGAAGAGGTAACCCCGCTGGCCGGCGCTGGCATAGGTCATCTGCCGGGTCTGGGGATCCAGCCGGGCCAGGGCCAGGGTGACGAAGTGCAGCTCGTCGGTGTCGCGGGCCAAGAGGCGGTTGGCCCGGGTGAGCATTTCGCCGGGGTCGTCGTGCGACTGGGCCAGCGTCCGCAGGCAGGCCCGGGTCTCGGCCATCACCAGGGCCGGCCCCATGCCGTGGCTGCTCACGTCGCCGACGACGACCCCCAGGCAGCCGTTCATGAGGGGGATGTAGTCGAAGTAGTCGCCGGCCGTGGCGGTGGCCGGGTAGACCGCCCCGCCGATGTCAAAGCCTGCCAGGTGCGGGGCCTCCGCCGGGAAGAGCCGCCGCTGGATCTCCTGGGCGATGCGAAACTCCTCCAACGTCACCCGCAGCTCCCGCTCGGCGCGGTCGCGGCCGCTCCGCTCGATGGCGTAGCGGAGCGCGCGGACCAGCAGGTTGTCGTCGACCTGTCCCTTGATGAGATAGTCCTGCGCCGGCCTGGACCGCCTTGATCGCGGTCCGCTCGTCGTCCAGCCCGGTGATTACCACGATGGGGATCTCGCCCGCCTGGGCGGACAACTTGAGGAACGTCTCCAGCCCCTGGCTGTCCGGCAGGGAGAGGTCCAGAAGCAGCACGTCGAATCCGCCGCGGCGGCAGGCCTCCAGGGCCGAGGAGAGCATCTCCACGTGGATCAGCTCCAGCGGCCCGTCCCAGCGCTCGTCCAAAAGGCTCCGCAGGATCCAGACGTTGTCCGGATCGTCCTCGACCAGCAGGATCTTCACGCGCCGGTATTCCATAGCTCACCTGGGTAGCTGGGCCAACTCGAACCAATACTTGTGGAGCGTGCGGACCAACTCCACCCAGGCCTGGTAGGTGGAGGGCTTGGCGATGTAGGAGCTGGCGCCGGTGCGGTAGGAGAAGCTGACGTCGTCGTCGGAGGTCGAGGTGGTCAACACGACCACCGGGATCTGCCGCCATCGCCGGTCGGCCTTCAGCTCCCCCAACACTTCGCGGCCGTCCTTGCGGGGCATATTGAGATCCAACAGGATCAGGTCCGGCCGCGGCGACTGGCGGCGGTCTTCGTACTTCCCGCGGCGATCGAGATAGTCCAGCAGCTCCACGCCGTCGGCAACCGTCCGCAGGTCGTGCGGGATGACGTTCAGCGTCAGCGCATCGCGGACCAGCAGGCAGTCCTCGTCGTCGTCGTCGGCCATGAGGATCGTGAAGGATCGGGGCAGTGCGTCCATGGCTCAACTCTTCGGCTTGCGGTGGACGGCCGGCAGCAGGACCGTGAAGACCGCGCCTTGGCTCGGCGTGCTGCGCGCGGCGATCGAGCCGCCGTGGCGTTCGGCGATCTTCTTGCAAATGGCCAGTCCGATTCCCGTGCCGGGATACGCCTCCCGGGTGTGCAGTCGCTGGAAAACTCCGAAGATCCGCTCGGCGTACTTCTCTTCAAAGCCCACGCCGTTGTCCTCGACCACCAGCCGGCACTGCTCGTCGGCCGGCGAGCCGCGCGAGGGGCGGCTTTCGCGGCCGCCCACGAAGCGGGCATGGACGCGGACCACCGGCGGCTCGTCTTCCCGCCGGAACTTCAAGGCGTTGCCGATCAGGTTCTGCAGGAGTTGGCGAATCTGCAAGGGATCGGCCATGATGGTCGGCATCCGGCCCAGTTCCACCCGGCCCTGCACCTGCTGGATCTGCACTTCGAGGTCCGAGACCACCTCGGCGGCCACGGCGGCCAGGTCGACGGGGACGAAGTCCTGCCCCTTGGTCGTCACCCGGGAGAGTGACAGCAAGCCCTGGATCAGGCTCTGCATCCGCTCGGCGGCGGTCTGCATCCGCTCCACGCATTCGCGTCCCGTAGGGTCCAGCGCCGCGGCGCAGCTTGTGGCCAGGCGATCGCCGAAAGTGCGGATCTTCCGCAGCGGCTCCTGGAGATCGTGCGAAGCGACATAAGCGAACTGCTCCAGCTCGTGGTTGGACCGCTCCAGCTCGGCGGCGTACCGCGCCTGCTCGTCTTCCGCCCGCTTGCGGTCGCCGATGTCGCGGATGAAAAAGGTCATCAGCGGCTTGCCGTGCTCGTAGTTCAGCGTCATGGCCATTTCGGCCGGGAAGGTCTCGCCGCCGGCGCGGATCGCGGTGACCTCGGTCCGCTTGCCGAGCATCGAGCCCTCGCCGGCTTCCAGGTAGCGGTCGATGCGGACCTGCTGGCCGGCCATGCTCGCGGGCGGGAAAAGGACTTCCGAGGGACGCGTGCCGAGGACCGTGTTGCGGGGGCGGCCGAAGACGCTTTCCGCCGCCCGGTTGAACTCGGTGATCACGCCCTCGTGGTTGATGGTGATGATGGGATCCAGGGCCGACTCGAGGATCGCGTGCTTGCGGGCCTCGGATTCGGCCAGGGCCTCGGCCAGGGTCTCCTCGCGCTGTTTCCCGCCGAGGCGATGGACGATGGCCAGGCTGCGGGGCTTTCCCGCGGCCGGCTCGCGGACCAGGAGGATCGTCGTGCGGACCTCGACCAGCCCGCCCGTCTTGCGGTGCCGCAGTTGGCACTCCCCTTCCCAACGGCCGCAGCGGTTGACGGCCGGCACCGCCTCGTCCCGCAGCCGCTCCCAAGAGGCGTCGGAGTGGTAGTCGTGGAGGGTCGAGGAAAGCTCGGTCTTCTCCTCCAGTCCGACCAACTGGCGGCCGGCCCGGTTCAGGTAAAACGGCTTGCCGTGACGCGTGGCCAGGCAGATGAAGTCGCTGCTCTCTTCGGCCACCTGGGCCAGGGCCTGGCGCTCCAGGGAGATCTCCGGCTCGCCGTTGCGGGTCGCCAGGTAAGCCCGCCGCAGGGCGTCGACCGCTTCGTCCAAATCCTGGAGTGCGGCCAAGAGGACCACCTGGTGGTCCAACTGCAGCACGGCCTGATGGCGCACGGCCTGCGCAAAGCAGCTCAGGCCGGCCAAGACCCACCCCTGCGAAAGCCCTGCCTTGGGCGCCTGCGAGGAAAGCTGCCGGGCCCAGCGGACCGCCGCCTCTTGCCCATCGTCCTGAGCCAGATAGGCGGTGACCGCCTCCAGCATCGGGCCGCAATCGTCCCCCGTCGTCTGCGCCAGATCGGCCGCGTCGGCCCGCCCGATCCGCTCGCTGAACTCCTCGCGGATCCGCGCCTCCTGCGACCGGAGCAGATCGACAAGGTCGCTCATGGGCGATTCTCCCCGATGGGACTCGGTTGCTTCTTGGGCTTGGCCGCGCCGTCGGGCGCATTGAGCTCGACCGATTTATCCGCGGCTTTGACCTCGATGGACTTGTCCGGGGCGTTCAGCTCGACGGACTTGTCCGGGGCGTTCAGCTCGACCGGCTTCGAGGGCTTGGCTGGCGGGATGGTCTCCACCGTCGTCACCACCGGCGCCGCCGCGCCGCGATCCTCGTGGTGGCCCGCATAGCGGTAATAGACTTCCAACGTCAATGCCGCCAGGGCGGTGGCAAGGATCCGCCCCCCTTGCTCTCCCCACTTGCATTTCGGGTCCCAGCTTCCCCGCGCAGCCGTCGTGGCGCTGCAGGCGGATCAACTCGTCGCGGATCACATGGTTCCAGCGGTCCCAGGGTTCACCGCCGGCCTGGAACATGCCCAGCGAGCAGTTGTACCAGGTGTAGAAGTCGCTCTCTTGGCGGTGGTGAAGGTCGCCCCAGCTCTTCTCGGCATAGCCGGGCAGGTAGTCGGCCGCCTGGTGGATCAGAGGCGCGTCGGGCTCGTCGAGGAGGAACTGCCTGGCCAACATGCCGATGCCGGTCGTGGCTTCGGTGTTGAAGGCCGGGGGCGGTGTGTAGCCCGTGCGGCCGTGGTCGCCCAGCTCCCGGTGGATGAAGTAGCGCCGCACGTTTTCCACGCAAGTCTTGTCCACCGGAATGGCCGCCTCCCGTGCCGACTTCAGCGCCAGCACCTGCCAGCCGGTGACGGACGTGTCGCCGGCCTCGCGGGGACCGGGATTCTCCCAGTATCGCCAGCCGCCGTCTTGGTACTGGTGGTTCTGGATATACTCCACCGCCTTGGTGGCGGCTTCGAGGTACCGCGGCTCGACCGGCTGGCCGGAGGCCCTGGCCACGGCGCAGGCCTCGGCCAAGGCGAAGGCGGAGATGCCGTGCTCGTACATGAAATCGTGGTGCGTCCCGCCGGTCGAGAGCATGCCGTTGTGCATCTGGTGGTCGACGATCCAATCCAGCCCCTTGCGGACCTGCAGGGAATACTTGTTGTGGTTGAAGTTGTAGTTGCCGCCCGCCTGGAAGGCCAGCACGGAGAGCCCCGTATAGGCCATGTCGAAATGCCCGCCCGGGTCGCCGCAGGCAGCGGCCTCGTCGCAGCAGAAGGCCGCGGAGCCGGGTTTCAGGCACTCGTCCGACCAGCGGCCCGCGGGCGCCTGGTGCCGGGCCAGCCAGGCCAGGGCCTCGGAGACCGACGTCTCGCTGGCCGGGCTGCCGCCGAGCTGGCCGATCCAGCCGAGGCGGTTGGCCTGGGTCCGCTTGGCGTAGAGGCCCATCTCCTTCGACCCCTTGGTCTCGTACTGGTCGACCTTCTTCAAGAAGGCCCCCGTGGGGTTGACGTTGATCGAGCAGACGTTCCAGATGTTGCCCACCATCTCGTGGCCCGCGTGGAAGGTGTACTTCTGCCCGCCCTGGTAGACCTTCACTTCCGCGCCCGAGCCGGCCAGGGCCTTGCTGTGGGGATTGTCGCGGTTGGTGAAATCGTGGACGAAGAAGTTGTAGGTCCCGGGAACCACGCCCAGCACGGTGATCGTTTCCGGCCCTTCGCCGGTCTGGCAGTCCGTGTCCAGCTTCACGAACTGCTGGCTGTAGAGGTCGCCCTTGTCGCGATAATCGACCTGGAACCGTTTGCCGTTGGGCAGCGGGCCTTCCAGGTGCGCGTCCAGGTCTGCCGGCTCCTTGCCCCAGGTGAGCACGATGCGGATCTGGCCGGCCTTCATCCCCGGGCTGAGCACCACGCGGATCGCCGTCTCCCGGTGGTCTTCCAGCTTCCGCTCGAATTTCTCCGTGGTGAACTTCTCGGCCGAGACCTCGATCGGCACGCTGCCCGTCGGCGCGCCCTCCAGCCGGAACCGCCCTTGGGCATCGGTGACCGCCGACAACTGCGTGCCGGGGATGCAGACCTTCGCCCCGGGCACCGGACTCTTATCCAAGGCGTTGACGATCTGGCCGCTCAACAGGCCGTCGCCGCGGACGGCGCTCCTCGGGCGGTCGGGCACGGTCAACTCCCGCGTGACCAACGACAGTCCTTGACGGTACGTCACGCGGATCGGGTCGCCCGACTTCACCCCGCTCACGCGCCACTGGAACGTCTGGCTCTTGCCCGTCATCGCCGAGCCCACGCGATCCAACAACTCCGTCTCCCGGTCCACGTCCGTGCGGCGGAAGCCGACTTCCCCGCGGCTCACCGGGCAGTAGACCAGCGACAACCGGTCGGCGTCGGTCGGGTCGCGCCCAATTTCGAGCTTGGGGTCCAGCTCGGCGTAGCGGTAGATCTCGCTGAGATGATAGCCGGCCCAGCAGGCCAGCCCTACCAACAACGCGGCCGCCGTGGCGTAGGCCAACCACCAACTGCGACGCTGGCCGGCGCGAACCTGCTTCTGCAGCCCGTTGAGCCGCTGCTGCAGCGCAGGATCGACCGCCGCCCCGGCAGTCGCCCCCGAGCCCAGGCGCCGCGGCGGCGACAGTCCGGGCGGAGGCGGCGGGGCCGCCGAAACCTGTTCGCCCACTCTGCCGGGCGCCACGGGCGGCTTCTCCGCCCGTGCTCCGCTCGGCACTGGCGGAGCCAGTGGCACCCCCGCGGACTGCCCACCAGCCGGAGGCGCCAGGCCAGTTAGCCCCGGCGGCCACGCCGGAGTACCGAGTGTACCCGGAGGCGGCGGCGGGGCAATCGAACTGTATTGCTGGCCAGTCGCCACAGGCGGCTTTTCTCCACCGGGCGCCACGGGCGGCTTGGTTCAGTAATCCCGTCGCTCCGCTGGGCGACTGGCTGACCAGCAACCGGAGGCCAGGCCAGTGCCCCGGCGGCCACGCCGGAGTACCGAGTGCTACCGCGGAGGCGGTGGCGGGGCAATCGCAACTGTATTCCTGCCCAGTCGCCACAGGCGGCTTTCTCCACCGGGCCACGGGCGGCTTGTCCGCCTGTGTCCCGCTCGACGCGGGCGGAGCCAACGGCGCCCCCGCGAGCGGACCGGCAGACGGCGGCGCCCACATGCCCGGCGGTGGCGGAGCCGACGGGATGTTGCCCACCAGGCCTCCCGGCACGGCCAACAAGCGCCCGCAGTCCGGGTAGGGGCAAACGCTGGCCGAATCGGCAATCTCCCTCTGGCAATAGCGGCAGCGATTCATCTCAATCCTCCAGCACGCGACCTTCGCTCAACACCTTGCCGAAATTCTCCACCGCCTGAAACTTCCCGCCGCCCACGATCACCTTGCGATAGTCCGCCTCGTACTCCGGCTCCGAGAAGACCTGCAACTGGACCTTCGCCTGCTGGAGCTTCGCCGCGATGTCGGCCGCCTTGGCGCCGCTGCGGCTGGGCTCGTGATAGGAGGCGTCGCTGACGAGGTAGAAGAGGTGCATGGCCCTCTCGTCCAGCGGCAGCGAGAGCCCTTCTTCCAGCGCATCGAGGGCCGACTGGTGCACGCCGCTGCGCTCGAACCGCGGCAGGTTGGTCACCGCGTTCTGGAACTCCGCGGGGTCCTTGGTGAAATCGTGCTTGTCCAGCCAGGGCTGGTCGTGGACGTCGCCGAAACCGATGACCGCGATGCGATGATCGAGCGATTGCTGCTTGAGCTTCTCGCAAAAGGCGAGGCACTTGTCCTTGAGGTCGCCGATGCTGCGGTCCATCGAGCCGGTGGTGTCGATGAGGATCACGATGTCCGCCCGGCTGGAGGTGGGGAACTGCCGGTAGTCGCACTGGTGCGCAACAGCCCGCTGCGGTACCAGAGCGTGACGTTGATGTCCTTGCCCGGCTCGTAGACCCAGCTCCACCAGCGTTGGACGGGGCCGGTCTTGCTGAAATAGTCGACCACCTCGGTCTGGATCTTGCCGGAGGTCCGCTGGTAGACCACCTTGCCCGGCGACCGCACGTCGAAACGGATGCCGATGCGGCCCTGGCTTGCCGGGTCCCGCGTGACCGTCAGGCCGTCGATGCCCGCGTAGCTGCCCACGGCCGAGCGGTAGACGGCCCCGAGGGCCGCCAGCAGGATCGCGATGCCCAGGGCCAGGGCCACGGCCAGGTAGCGGTTCCGCTTGCCGACCGTCTTGTGCTGCGCCTCCAGCCGGGCGATCCAGGCCTGCATCTCCCGCGAGGCCATCATGTCGACTTTCGGCGGGCCCAGCGGACCGGGCGGCGGCGGAGGTAGCGGGCTGGTCTGGAGCCCCGGGGGATTCTGGCTCATAACTCTATTGTGAGCGAAATCGCCTCCGGCAGCAACCGTCTCGTAAGCCAAAAGGGGAGGTACCGAGCGGATTTCTCTTGATTGCCTTGGTCGACAGGCCGATAATGGAAGCGGACCGAGGCAGAGGGGTGAGGTAACTCTCTTAGGTGGTTGCCATGGACGAGAATCAAGAACAAGGGGGTGTGGAAACGCGTGCCAAGCTGACGATGGGCTGCGACGACGTTGTGATCGGCGATTATCTGGTTCACGCAGAGTGGTTTGACCCTGTCGAAGCTGAGCGGATCAACGAGGAAAAGCGCAAGTCTCAAGACTCGCCGGCCAACCCCTGATCTTTCCAGATCTTCCAACACTTGGGGCAGTGTCGCCGGGCATCTTCGGGATAGAGCCACGCCAGAATCGCAAAATCTCCAAAGCCCTCGTTTGAGCCTCTGTCGGTTACGCCTACGCGGTCGTTGACTTCGGCCTTTTCTTCCTCCCACGCTTCTCTCCAAGCTCGTGTCAACGAAAGCGGGGCAATCTGTCCCTGCACCCAGCCCGCTACATGAGCAAACTCATGGGCGTATCCGTCCGATGTGTCTCTGGGAAACAGATCACCCGTATCCGCGCCTCCATTGAGATGCAAATGACAGTTCCAGGGCTTTCTTCTCTCGCGAAGACATAAACCGCGAAATGTTTTGACATGGTTGGGATCAAGCCCAAGCGATCGAGCAAACGCAGTGATACTCTCCGTGTCCGGGTAAAACGTGATCGACTTCACGTTCTCGTTCCATCGCTTCAACGCCGCCGGTCCCATGGCGTCAAGGACCGCTTCTGCTGCCGCACGGTACTTGGCTCTCTTGGCCTGGTCCAGTTGGACAGCATTCTCGAGGCAGCGCCTGACGGTGGCCTTTGCCTTGTCGCGGTGCAGTCTAATGGCGTCCTCCCAGCGCGCGCCCCCGTTGCCCGAACCTCCGCCGCGTCGCTTCATCTTGGGCAGCCAGCGCGGGTCGCACCGATAATCGGAACGCCGCGCAGCGCGCTGCCTACTATTCTGGACGAAATCGCCTCCGGCAGCAACCATTCTCGTAAGCCACAAGACGGTGAGACAAAATATAGAGGGTTGGGCTCGATAGCCGTCGATTGTGTCGAGGCGATGACCGACATCGGCCTCGTTCACGTTGACACCTACGATCGGCGAGAGGCATTACGGCTTCAAGCGATGGAAGAGTCCGCGGGGACGCGAAAACGGTTGGGGACGCGCAAAGGGGTTGCAAGTCGTTTTTCGGCCCTGGAATCGACTTCCGACCCCTTTGCCGGTCCCCTTTGCCGGTCCACGCCTACACTGGCAGGCGGTGCGTTCGCCTTCGGACAGCCCAGAGTTAGCTCTGGCCCTGCCCGGTGTGGTCAAGTTTGGGCCGTTGCGAACCCCGGAATACGTTGCTACAATGTTGTGTAAAGGTTTTGGAAACGGAAAGCATACGTGCTACGGGAGGCGAAATGGACAATTATCAGAAGGCCGAAAAAATCCGGATGAAGAACCACCCAGAGCTAGACGAAAAGTGGCTTCAACGCCTGATTGCAGCCGATCCGGCTATCCTTGGGCTGGGGGCCGTGATTGTTAGGGGCTGGGAGGTAATCCAGCCGGGGGCAGGACGATTAGACCTTCTCTTGCAGAGCGCTGATGTCGATGCAGAGAAGCGCTATGAGGTCGAGATACAACTTGGCAAGACTGATGCAAGCCATATCATCAGGACAATCGAGTATTGGGACTTTGAAAGGAAGCGGTCTCCCCAATATGACCATTGCGCCGTCATCGTTGCGGAAGAGATTACGGGGCGTTTTCTCAACGTCATTGGGCTTTTCGGTGGTTCCATCCCACTAATAGCCTTGCAGGTGACTGCCCTTAAAGTAGGTGAGCATCTTACGCTGACGTTCACACGGGTTGTAGATGAGATTAGGCGGGGTTTGGATGACGGTCCCGACCCGGTAGAAGGGGTTGACCGGGCGTACTGGGAAGAACGAGGCAGTAAAGCAATGCTGGAAGTCACCGATGAGTTGTTGGCGGCACTCAAGTCTTTCGATTCGAGCCTAGAGCTTAAATACAACAAGCCTTTCATTGGGCTTACGCGTGAGGGAAGAGCAAACAACTTCGTTTACTTCATCCCATGCAAAAACTACGTCACGGTATGTATTAGGCTTCCGCAATCGACAGAGCTTGACAAAGAGATTGACCAGGCGGGGCTAGACAGACTGCCCAATAAGGACGGCAGGTATCGTCCACAAATTGGGAGAGATGACTTGGCTAAGCATCACGACTTGATTCACAAGCTTCTGGAAATGGCGAATAAGGAAGCCGTAGGTTGACTAATAGACTCGCTAAGCACAAACGGCCGGTTGTTGACGGCCCAACGTCGATCGCGTGGGCGAACTCGTGCGCATAGATCACTCGAGACGTAGGGGCCCGGGGTTCCCGGTCTCTTCTCCACCATTCAAGTGCAGATGGCAATGCGGGTATTTATCAGGCCGGTTTTTGCGAACGCATAGGCCTGGTACGGTTTCTCTGCGGGCCAACGTCGTTGCGCCCATCGATCGACACTCTCCGTGTCCGGGTAGAACGCGATCGACCGTACGTTCTCGTTCCATCGCTTCAACGCCGCCGGCCCCATGGCGTCAAGGACCGCTTCTGCTGCCGCACGGTACTTGGCTCTCTTGGCCTGGTCCAGTTGGACAGCATTCTCGAGGCAGCGCCTGACGGCGGCCTTCGCCTGGTCGCGGTGCAGTCTAATAGCGTCCTCCCAGGGGGCGATCGTGAAGCGGAACACAACTGGTAACCGCAATCCTGACAAAAGCGGAACCTTTTCACCTCTCCAGGCGATAACGCGGCTTGGAATGATTGCGGCGCTATCGGGGCCACCCGTCGCTACCGGCCGGTCTCGGCCAGGGCCGGGGGCTGGGTCGGGGAAAGGGCCTCCAGCCGGGCCAGGGCTTGGGCCTTCAGGTCGCCTTCGGCCTTGCGATACGCCATCTGGTAATAGAGCCGGGCCACCTTGAGCTTGCCGGCCGCCTCGGCCGCCTGCCCGCGCTCCAACAGCCCGGCCGACTCGCTGCTGCGGGCCTGCTCCTCCTGGAGCCGCTGGGCGCGAAGCCCGGCCACGTCCAAGGCCCCGCGCCCCGCCTGGGCGCTTTGGACCCGCTGCCCGATCGCCCTGGCCACCTGGAGCTGCGGCTGGGTCAGTCCGCGGTTGAAGGCCGTGGGTTGGTTGAGGAGAGCTTCGTCCATGGCCTGGAAGTCGTGGATGTAGGCCGAGACCCTCATGCTCGACGCGCTCTGCTGGCTGCCGATGGAGCGGTTGGTGAAGGGCAGGAAGGGGGCGGCGCCGAACTGGCTGCTGCCCGAGGAGGCCCGATTCACGCCGCCCAGATACGTGCTGCCGCCGTCGGGCACGGAGACGGTGGTATCCACGCTGAAGAAGGAGAAGGTGGGAAGCTCCACGGTCACCTGCTGCTGCTGTCCCCAGGCAGTGCCCGAAAACAGCCCGAGCACCGCCAACGCACACCATCCTTGAAAAGCTTTCGTCATCACGACTCTCTACCGTAGGGTGGGACCAGCTCGCGTGAGCGAGCGCCGGCCCACCAGCTCCGCCCCGTCTTCAAACTGTAGGATGGGCATTCTTGCCCGTCGTTGCCCTTTCTTTCTGTCTCGCGAGCCATTCCTCCAGGTCGGGCAGGAATGCCCAACGTCGGGCAGGAATGCCCAACCTACGACATCAGTAGATGCTCTTATACGTGCTGGGCGAGTGCCGGTCCCAGAACATCCGCGGACCGACGACGAAATCGACCATCCGCTCCTTGCCCCAGGGGAAGAGATTGCGGACCCCGTCCTTCGCCTTGTCCGTCTCGTATTCGGTCAGCCAAACTTCGCCCTCGGGATCGTCCGCAGGCCGCGTCGCCACGACCAGCTTGCCGGCCGGGGCGAACGACAACAGGCCTTGCCGGTAAATCGCCTTGTTGGGCGGCAGCCGCAACTTCTTCACCAGCTCTTCGCCCTCGAAGACAAAGACCTGGTTGGGATTCTGCGTGGCCGCCCACATCAGCGTGGCGGTGTCGGCCGCCACCCCGCCGCGGCCGGGCAACAGCGGCTGCTGCGAGGCCGAGAAGTTGTCGCCGGAATAGCGGAAGATGCCTTCCGGCCCGTTGGAACCGAAGATCACGTGCTTGTCGCGGGTCACGGCCACCGACATGTCGGGCTCGGCCCACTTCTGGTCGTCAAATTTGCGGTAGATCTTCGGCTTGTCGCCGGCCGTGGTCGTGGCGCCCAGCACGTGGGCGATGTTGTCGCCGACGACGATCGTATCCGACTCGTTCCCCACGCCCACGTCGACCGGGTGGACCAGCGTGGGGTCCTTCTCCAGGATCGTGGCGACTTTGCCCGTATCGTCGATCCGCATCAACCGCCCGCCGTCGCGCGGCAGGGCGCAGACCAGGCCGTGCGTGCGGTGCAGCGCCAAGCCGGTGGCCGTGTAAGGCAGATTGACCATGCCCAGCACGCGGCCGTTGTCGTCGACCTGGTAGACGCGCCCCGGGCCGGCGTCCTCGCCGCAGGAGATATAGAGCACCATGGCCGGGATCTTCGGCTGCGGCGCCAAATCCGGCAGCGGCCCCATCTTGGCCAGCTCGCTGTTTCCCGGACCGCCCGGCCCACCGGGGCCACCGCCGCCCGGCTGGCCCGGATAGTTCGGATAGTTGTAGTTGTAGTAGAACTGCGGATAGCGCGGATCGTAATAGGGGATCTCAGGGTTGTAGTAGTTGATCACCGGGCGGCGGAACTGGGGGACCCGCAACTGCGGAGCAAGATTCCGGTAGATCGGTCCAAAGTCCGGCGCCAAGTTCTGATAATTGGGGCCAAGATTGACCCCCTCCGGTCCACCGCTGCCGCCAGGACTGCCCGGACCAGGGCCAGGACCCGGACCAGGGCCCGGACCAGGAGCATCCGCGGGACCCGGACCAGGGCCGGGGCCAGGACCGGGAGCATCGGCCGGACCCGGACCAGGGCCAGGACCGGGAGCATCGGCCGGACCAGGGCCAGGGCCAGGCGCCGGAGCATCGGCTGGACCGGGGCCCGGTCCAGGAGCTGGAGCATCGGCCGGACCAGGACCAGGGCCCGGACCGGGAGCGTCACCAGGGCCGGGGCCAGGGGCCGGACCGGGGCCAGTGCCGGGACCGGGGCCAGGCGCCATGCCCGGCAGCGGACCCGCATCCGCATCGGCCGCATCGGCTGGGGCCGGACCAGGAGCATCTCCGGGGCCCGGAGCCTGCGCATTGTCCAAGGCAACCTTGTCGGCAGCCGGAGCATCAGCAGCCGGAGCATCTCCCGGGCCGGCGCCAGGCGCCGCATCCGCGGCAGGACCCGGACCAGGGCCGGGACCAACGTCATCGCCGGGCCCTGCGGCGGCCACGTCCACGCCAGGACCGGGGCCAGGCCCAGGCCCGGGGCCCGGGCCGGGGCCCAGATCGGTATCCACATCCACGTCCGCCGCGGCGGCCACCCGGTCCACGCCAGGAGCGACAACGTCGGTTCCCGCGTCAACGACATCGGTTCCACCCTCGACGACTTTGGTTCCGTCCTCGATCACGGTCGTCTTCCCGCCGTCTACCACGGTCGTCCCATCGTCAACGACTCGGGTCACGCCATGGTGGTGGTGATGGACATGGACCACTCGATCCCCATCGTCGTGAACCACCACTCGATCCCCTCCGTCGTGGATCACGACGTCGCGATCGTCCACGACAACGCGGTCGCGTCCGCCCACCACCCTGGTCGGCGCGAACGACGACGTCCGCATCATCCACCACGACTCGACGTGCCGGGGCCTCGACGACCGTTCTCGGAGCCCGGACTACCACGTCGGGAACCACCGTGTCGAAAGGCGTCTCGACGACGCGGACCTGCGGGGCCTGGACGATCGTGGGAGAGGGCACAAACGTGGGCGTGTGAATGAACGTCGGGGCCTGCACGACCCGGGCTGCCGGCGTTTCCACGGGAACCACCACCGGCCTCGGCACGACGGTCGCCGGCCTCGCCACAGGCGGCGCGGCAACCACAGCCGCCAACGGCGGCCTGGCAAGCACGGCCGGCTTGACCGCAACCGGCGGCGGCGCAAAGAGCGGCTCACGGTGCCCCTGCCCGTCGAGGTAAAGGCCCGTCAGGCTGCTCCAGGGCTGCTCGCCTTCGAAGATCAACAGCGACTCGTTGTCGTTATAGCCCCAGAGGTCGCCCACCGCGTTGCCCCGCTCGTCCGTGACGCGGAAGTTGTGCAACTTCCTGTCGGCGGCCGTGGGGCTGAAGTTGATCTGGACGTGCAGGTACTTCAGCGGACCGCCGTTTGGCTGGGCCGCATCACCCGCCCGGGCGCGGTCGAGCGTCAACACCTTGGAGACGTGCCAGCTTGCCGCGCTGGCGGGTGCAGAGTCCTTCGAGCCGGACTGCTGTGCCCAGAGATTCGAGACACCGAGCAGCAATGCTGCTACGACCAGTAGAGCCATGCCTCTGCTCATGTCGCCACTCCTTTCTCGTGAGTTATCGCGACAGCGCCAACACTTCCCCGTGCCAATCATTACTCGTTCCGCCAACGTTCGACGCCCCTAACCCTATCGGCGTTCCCTAACTTGACCACGCAAGAGCTTTCTCGACCGGCCGCTGGATTCCGCAAACAGACACCGCGCGTGGCTGATTTTCCTCTGTCAGTCTATCAAAACACCCTGTCAATTGCAAAACGCGAGCCAGTGATTCTTGCAGTTTTTTCCGCGAGCGTGGCATTGGGCTCCGTTTCTTGCCACATACCCCTCTTAGATAGGGGTTTACTTCTGTTCCTAACGCAGCTTCCCCTCACCAAACCCTCCCCTAGAGGCAGAGGGGGCAGGAGCCCCGAACTGGACACTTCGCTGCGATGAACGATTGACCATCCCGGCGTGGGCAAGGATAGTGTAGGGTGGGTCGACGGGCACCGACGCGAAGCGTTGGTCGGCGAGCCCCACCCTGCTGAAATAGAAACTAAGGAAGTCTGATCCATGAGTGTTGCCAGCGAGATGGAGCAGAAGCTCGCCAGCTTCCGCGAGGATTTCAACGCCCTGCGGCACGAAGTCGGCAAGCGGATCGTGGGCCAGGAGGAGACCGTCGACCTGGTGCTGACGGCCCTGGTCGCCGGCGGGCACGTGTTGGTCGAGGGCCTGCCCGGACTGGGAAAGACGGAGTTGGCCCGGACCCTGGCGGCAGTGATCGATGTCGGCTTCCAGCGGATCCAGTGTACCAGCGACCTCATGCCGGCCGACGCCATTGGCACCTACGTGATCATGGAAACACCCCAAGGGCGGCGGACCTTCGAGTTCCAGAAAGGGCCGTTGTTCGCCAACCTCGTCTTGTTGGACCAGGTGAATCGCGCCATGCCGCGGACGCAGTCGGCCCTGCTGGAGGCGATGGACGAGCAGGCGATCACGGTGGCCACCGAGACCTTCCGCCTGCCGGAGCCGTATTTCATCATCGCCACGCAGAACCCGCTGGACCTGGAAGGGACCTACCCGCTTCCGCCGGCACAGGTCGACCGTTTCCTGCTGAAGCTGCTCGTGGGCCCTCCCGACGCCCAGCAGTTGGAGCGGATCTTGGAAATGACCACCGATGCGACGCCCGCGAAACTCTGCGCGGTGGTGGACGGGCCGCGGGTCCTGGAGATGGGGCAACTGGTGCGGCACCTTCCGCTGGCCGCGGAGATCCGCCGTCGGGCCGTGGCGATCGTGGCGGCCACCAGTCCGGACAACCCGCAGGCCCCGCCGTCGGTCCGCCGCTACGTGCGTTACGGCGCCAGCCCGCGAGGCGCGCAGGCCCTGGTGTTGGCGGCCAAGGTCCGGGCGATCCTCGACGGCCGGTACCACGTTTCCGACGACGATCTCCGCGCCGCGGCCCACGCCGCGCTGCGGCACCGGCTGACGCTGAACTACGAGGGCCAGGCCGAAGAAGTCCGCAGCGACGCCCTGATCGCCGAGATCCTCGGCAGTTAGCTATCAGCTATCAGCGATCAGCGGTCAGCCAGCGAGGTTGGCCGCCGGCCGCCGGCCGCTGACTACTGACCGCTGACCGCTGAACGCTGACCGCTGACTGCTGAATGCTGATTGCTGAACGCTAAACGCTGAACGTCATGTTCGACCACGAGTTCCTCCAGCGAATACGGCGGCTGCCGTTGATCGCCCGACAGATCGGCGGCGGGTTCTTGAGCTTGCCCGGCGACCGCTTCCCGGCGACCGGCGTGGAACTGGCCGAACACCGCGATTACAGTCCGGGGGACGACTACCGGCGGGTGGACTGGAGCGTCTGCGCACGGCACGACGAGCTTCTGGTGCGGCAGATCCGCCAGCCGATCCCGCCGCCCGTCTATCTTCTCTTGGACGGCTCGCGGAGCATGGCCCCGGGCCGGCCGCCGAAGTTCGACGCCGCCCGGCAGGTAGCCGCGGCACTGGGCTACGTGGCCCTGGCCGGCCTGGCCCGGGTCGGGGTGACAGCGTTCGCCGATCGGTTGATCGACGATCTTCCGCCACAGGGATCGGATCGGGGCGTGGTCTCGCTGTTGCGCTTTCTCGACAGGCTGACGCCTCGGGAGCAGGGCACCTCGCTGCTGGAAGCGGCCCGGCAGTTCAGCGTGCGGCGACAACCGCGGGGGCCGCTGGTCGTGCTCAGCGATTTCTTCGACTCGGCGGGCTGCGAGCCGGGGTTGGCGATCCTCCGCAGCGCCGGCTATCCGTTGCGGATCGTCCACATTTACGATCCGCACGACGCGGTCCCCGTCGCTGCCGGCGATGCCGATCTGGAAGACGTGGAGACCGGCAGCCGTTGGCGAGTCACCCTCACCGGGCGACAGATCGCCGAGTACACTGGATATTATCAGCGGCTTCATCACCGCCTGCGAAGCTATGCGGCCGGCCAGGGAATTCCCTGCCTGCAACTGCCCTCGACGTTGCCCGAGAAAGAGCTGACCGAGCGGGCCGTCCGTGGGATCACATGACAACCTTGACCTTCCATCATCCGTCGGCCTTTCTTTGGGCACTGCTGGCCGTGCCGCTGGCGATGCTTTACCTTCGGCAGGTCCGGACAGCCGTCCAGCCGATCGGCGCCGGTTTCCTCTGGCAGGAAGTGCTGGGCCCTCCGGCGACGGCCCCGTGGCTCTTGTGGCGGGGACCGGCCTCGTTGGGGCTGCTGCTGTTGGTTCTGCTGTTGTTGGTCTTGGCGCTGGCGGACCCTTCGCTGCGGGCGGCGCGTCGGACGGTGCTGGTGATCGACAACTCCGCCAGCATGAACGCCACCGATGCCTCGCCGAACCGGCTGGACCAGGCCCGGCAATGGGCCGACCGCTGGGCCCACGAGATGGCCGTACACGAGGAGGCGGCGATCCTCACCGCGGGCGACGGCGTAGGGGCCTGCTGCGGCTGGTCGCGCCGGCCCGAGATCCTTCGCTCGGCGATCCGCCGCATTACGGCCACGGGCGGGCCGTCGCACGTCTGCGAGGCCGTGGCCATCGCCCGGGAGATTCTTGCGGGCGACCCACGGGGGAGAATCCTCGTGCTCAGCGACGGCAGCTTCCCTGGGGCCGCGGAGCTGGCGGCGTCCGACGGCGTGCAATGGGTGAGCTTCGGCGGGCGTGGCGACAACGTGGGGATCACGCGGTTGGCGGCCCGGCGGAACTTGTCCGCGCCGCTTTGCTGCCAGGTGTTTGTCGAGGTGACCAGTTACTGCGACCGGCCGGTCATCTGCCCCTTGCAGTTGTTCTGGGACGACGAGCCGCTGGAGCGGCGATCGATCGAGATTCCTGCCGGCGGGCAGTGGCGGCAGGTCTTCCAGACCACTCGAGCCGGGGGCGGCCAGCTCACGGCCCGGCTCGAACATCCGGAGGGAAAAGGGGACAGTCCCCATTTGTGCGAAGCACCCTTCGGGCGGGCACCGACCGAAGGTTGGTCCCGGCAAATGGGGACTGTCCCCTTTTCCCGACCGGGCGACGGCCATCGTGCCGTGGGGCCGCCGCTTCCAGGTGTTCCTCGAAGGTGACAAAAACATGTACCTGGAAAAGGCATTGGCGGCCAATCCCCGGGTCGCTTTCGGCCCGGGCGATCGCGCGGCGGAGGGAAAAGGGGACAGCCCCCATTTGTGCGAAGCACCCTTCGGGCGGGCACCGACCGAAGGTTGGTCCCGGCAAATGGGGACTGTCCCCTTTTCCCGTCCGCGTGATCTATGGGCCGGTGCCCAAGACGCTCCCGGCGGGCCCGCTGTTGGTGCTGCATCCCCAGGGCCCGTGCGATCTCTGGCAACCGGGCGATGCGATCGCCGAGCCGGTCGTGGCTCGCCAGGCCGAGGACCTGCCGCTACTGAGCGGAGTGCGGCTGGTCGGCATTCGGCTGGCCGAGGCGCGGAAGCTCTTGCTGCGCCCCAAGGCGGAGCCGCTGGCCCAGCCTTTGGCCTGGGCGGCCGACGGCTCGCCGCTGGCCTATGCGATTCCACGGGTGGAAGGCCGGGTGATCGTGCTGGCCGGGAGTCTTGAAGGAGGCGAGTGGCCCCAGCGGACGGCCTTCCCGATCCTCTTGGCCAACGCCCTGGATTGGGTCGCCGCGTGCGAGGGGAACGGTCGACTTAAAACCTGTCCGGCAACATCTTGTGGTGCAGGCGTCCCGCCTGCCGAAGCAGCCGAGACGGCTGCACCACAAGAACGCGACATCCGTGTTCCCCAACGGCTTGTCGGCAAGACGGTCGCGTCGGAGGACCGCGAGTTTCCGCTCTGGACCTGCCTGGTGGGGTTTGCGGGCCTGCTGTTGACGGCCGAATGGTGTCTCTATCATCGGCGATGGACCTGTTGAGATGGAAATCTTCGGCCGGCAATTCGAGATCCTCCAACCTGCCTGGCTGGCCGGGCTTGCCCTGTTGCCGCTGGTGGTGTTCTACTGCCGCTGGAGTCTCGCTGGGCTTTCGCGCGGCCGGCGGGCGCTTTTGCTTTCGGCCCGCGTGCTCTTGCTGGTCGCCCTGCTGCTGGCGCTGTGCCAGTTGAAGGTCACCTGGCTGAGCGGCCGGCAGATGGTCGTTTTTGCCCTGGACCAAAGCGCGAGCATTCCCCAGAGCAGCCGGCATGAGGCTGAGACGTTCTTGGAACAGGCTGGCTGGCAAGCCCACGGCAGCCGCGTGGCCTACCTGCCGTTTGCGGCCTCGGCCGGCCCGGTGCAGGCGGAGTTGCCCCGGGGCCCGATCAAGCTGGACCGGCAGGGGACCAACCTGGCGGCGGCCGTCATCGCGGCGCGGACGCAGATTCCGGCCGATTACGTCCCCCGCATCGTGTTGTTGACCGACGGGAACCAGACCGAGGGCGACGTTCTGCGGGCCGTCCGCAGCGCCGGCGCGCCGATCGAACGTCGTGCCGCTGGCTTCCGCGGGCGAGCCGGAGGTTTACGTGGCGGCCGTGCGGACGCCGGGCCAGGTCCAGGACGGCGTACCCTTTGCCGTCGACGTGCTGGTGCACTCCGACCACGACGACGAGGGCACGGTGCAGTTGTTCGCCTCTTGTGGTGCGGGCGTCCCGCCTGCCCGGGGAAGTGCAGGCGTCCCGCCTGCCCGGGGAAGTGCAGGCGTCCCGCCTGCCCGGGGAAGTGCAGGCGTCCCGCCTGCCCGGGGAAGTGCAGGCGTCTCGCCTGCCCGGCAAAATGCAGGCGAGACGCCTGCACCACAACGAACCGCCACGCCGGTTGGCCGGCGGAAGGTCAAGGTCGTGCCGGGAGACAACCGTATCCCCTTCACCTGCACGGTCCGCGGGCAGCGATCGGCGGTCTTGACCGCGCGGATCGACGGCTTCCGCGACACGATCGCGGAAAACAATTCGGCCACGGCGATGGTCTTCTCCACGGGCCGGCCGAAGGCCCTGGTGCTGGCACACGACCCCTCGTCGGTCCAGCACCTCGGACCGGTCCTCACCGGCGAGCGGATTGACTTCGACTTCCGTCCTACCCTAGGCGCCGGCCAGCGCACCGGCCTGCCACGGACGCTGGAAGAGTTGCAGAACTACGACCTGTTGATCCTGGCCAACGTGCCGGCGGCCGACCTGCCCCAGGACCGGCAGGAGATCATCCGGCGGTACGTGCGGGACTTCGGCGGCGGGCTGGTGGTGATCGGCGGCGAGCAGGCCTTCACGCCCGGCGGCTACCACGGCACGACCTTGGAAGAGGTCCTGCCCGTCTGGTGCGACTTCCACCGCCGGCAACAGCGGCCGAGCCTGGCGATGGTGCTGGTCTTGGATCGTTCGGGCTCGATGGAAGGCAGCTCGATCCGGCTGGCCAAGGAGGCCATACGCCGGGCGGTGGAGATGTTGGAGCCCACGGACCAGGTGGGCGTGCTGGTCTTCGACGACACGACCCGCTGGATCAGCCCGATCGCTCCCTGCGTCGACAAGCGGCCGATCCTGGAGAAGATCGCCACGATCACGGCCGGCGGCGAGACCGACATGGGTCCGGCGATGGACAAGGCCTACCTGGCCTTGAACGAGTGCTTCGCGAAGCTGAAGCACGTGATCATCATGACCGACGGGGTCTCGCACCCTGGCGATTTCGAGAGCCAGGCGAAGAAGATGGCCGAGGCGGGGATCACGGTCTCGATGGTGGCGCTGGGGCCGCAGGCGGCCCGGGAGGAGGCCGAGGACATCGCCCGATTGGGCAAGGGGCGCCACTATTTCTGCGTCGACCCGGCCGACATCCCCCGGATCTTCGCCATGGAGACGGCCAGTGCCAGCCGCGTAGGAATCGTCGAGCAGCCGTTTTTCCCCACGCTGGTCGGCGACGGCTCGGCGATGTCGGCCAGCGAGATCCGCACGGCGCCGTCGCTGTTGGGCTACGTGGGGACGCGGCCCAAGCCCGGCAGCCAGCTTATTCTTTCCTCGCTGGAGGGCGACCCGCTGTTGATCTGGTGGCGGTACGGCCTGGGCGTGAGCGTGGCCTTCACCTCGGACCTCCAGAGCCGCTGGGCGGCGCCCTGGCTGCGTTGGCCGGGTCTGGGCCGCTTCTGGGGCCAACTGCTTCACCACGCCTTGCGGAGGGACCAGGCGCAAAACTTCGCCCTGGACCTGAAGCGCCGCGGGACGCGGATCGAGCTGACGCTGGATGCCGTCGATCCGGCGGGTTCGTTCGTCAACGGCGCAACGGCCACGCTGCACGTCATCGGCCCGCAAGACGGAAAAGGGGACAGTCCCCATTTGTGCGAAGCACCCTTCGGGCGGGCACCGACCGAAGGTTGGTCCCGGCAAATGGGGGCTGTCCCCTTTTCCGTCAGGGGCCCGCGACGTGGAGGTGCCGCAAGTCGCCCCGGGCCGCTACGCGACCTCGCTGGAAGCGGCGACGCCGGGGACCTATTGCTTCGAGATCCGCTTGCAGTACCAGGGCCGGCTGGTCTACCTCGAGCGCCGCGGCCTGGCCACCGGTTTTGCCGACGAGCTGCGGGTCCACCCGGCCAACGAGGAGCTGCTGCAATCGATCGCCTCGCTGAGCGGCGGCCGTTATCGGCCGTCGGCCGCGGCGATCTTCGCTCCCTCGTCGCAGACCGTGCCGCGAACGGAGGAGCTGTGGCGCTATTTCCTCGCCGCGGCGATGTTGATCTTGCTTTTTGACGTTGCAATTCGGAGAACCGTAAGATTGTAGGGTGGGACAAGTTCGCGTAAGCGAGCGCCGGCCCACCGATCCTGTTTGGCACTGGCAGGCCCTTGACAGGGGCCGGTTTCTGGGCGAATACTGAATTGGCGATGATGGAATACAGTGCTCGACAGATTGAGCCGGATTCTTACCGCATTGGCCGGATCGACAGATGGCAGGCAGTGCTGACCGTTGTTGGTTTGGTGCTCATAACCTGGGGTGCCGCGCCCTGCCTGAGGTTCGCGATCCTCGCCGCCTTCATAGGGCTTAGTTGGCCGATGGAGAAGGTTGGGCTCATGGGACTGGTCCTCGGCCTCGGGCTTCTTTGGCTGGTCCCGGCGCGACTACTACACGCAATCCCGAGAATCGTGATAGGGTGTTTTGCCAGTGCCTGGCTCCTTAGCTGCGTGCCACACTTCGTTCGCAACTTCGCGGGGCTGCTGTTCGAATTCGACGACCGAGCGATACTCATCCTGATGATCACCACCATCGGGCTATTTCTGATTTGGAGCAACGATGGACATCGACTAATCGTCCGATCATCAATCAAGTGCGCGGCGAGAATCGTATCTTGGGCACGAAAAAGGGCCAAGTTGCTTTCGACGGTTGCGATCCTGATCCTCTGGCTGCTTAACCCGGAGAACGCGCACACGACTTCCATCCAGGCGTCTCATGTAAGTGAAAAGGCAGGCGCCTATCGAGCCGCGATCGTGTTTGCTACGCTCGCACGCGACGTGTTTCCAGAGCGGGTTTGGTGCCTCAACTGCTTTGAGTCCGCTCAGCAAGAGCTTAGTTGGCGGATTATCTACCTGCAATACCGGGCGAAAGGCGGAGTTGTTCCATGGAAGGATGCCACTCATACCGGTAGCGCAAACGAGAAGAACACCACGAAGGACGCCCGCGTGAATGCAAGGGCCGCTGATAATGTCGCTGACTCGTTCGGTATGATCAGGAGCATAATTTGGTTGTATTACGCGGTTGCCGGATTAGCACTCGCAATCATCGTTGTGTTTGTGATTTGCACTTTCGGGCTCCTCAAAGACGATCCCGCCAAGAAGGCGTAGCTCGCAAAGTGGCCTTCGGCCACCACGCTGCGTGTGACGAGCACGGTTTCCGTTGGCCAAGGAGGAGTAACCAATGAAACTCAGCAGGTATTCGTTTGTCTTGGTGATCTTGATCCTATCACGGCTTACCAGGTAACGGACTAGATGGACCAACATGACGAGGAGCGAACGATGCCGCGCGAAGTTCGCCAGCGCATTGTGCGGCCGGCGACGCCGGAAGAGAAGGAGCGGCACCGGCAAATCCGAGAGCAGGTCGAAGAGGAACTGCCGGAATTGAAACGATGGGCACGCGAGGCGGCGGCGCGTGACGCCGGCCGCATACCCGTCGGTACGGTGTTCGGTGAGGAAGAGGCCCATGTCGTCCGGGCCATCGATCAATACGCGGCCAACCACGCGCTAGCCAACCGTAGCGCCGTCGTCCGAAAAGCGCTCGCCCAACTCCTGCACATTGATATCGAGCAGAAACAGAACTAAGAAGGGGAGGGCAGGCAGGAAAAGGTATCAGGAGCATTTCCGCTTGAAAACAACGACCCGCCGGAATGTCAGAAACCGTTCACTGACCGCAAGCTGGAACGCTAATCTACACTAATACGAGCTAATCGAAGGGGACAAAAAAGGATTCTGCCCGTTTTCTTCTTTAGTGGAGATCAGTGCGAATTAGTGTTCCTGCTTTCGCAGGTTCTGATGTTCTGGCGGGTGGTTGCTTGAAAATGCTTCCTGGCGCAAACAGGAGACCCCGGTCGGCGGTTGAGCTTATGCAACACGAAATCATCACACGGCTGAAAGCGATCCGCCACCGGCAGGAGAAGCGGCTGGTGGTCGCTTCGTTGGCACGTGGACTGCTCGCGGGCTCGATCGTAGCCCTGACGTTCGCCGGCATGGCGGCAGCAACTCTTTGGCTGCCGCTGCCGGCGGTGCCCGGCCGATTCTGGGTGCTGGTCGTGCTATCGTGTCTGGCTGGGGTGGCCGTGGTCGCCGGAGTGGTACTGGGCGTGGCCCGACGCCCGCGGCTGCCGGCCGGACTGGCACCGGTGGCCGCGCTCGTCGATGCCCAGTGCCGTTTGCAGGACCGTTTGCGGACCGCGCTGGAGTTTCTCGAAAAGGCGGAGCGCAAGCCGGTCGAGGAGCTGCAGATCGCCGAGGCGGCCGGCCATCTTTGGCGGGTCGATCCGGCCGAGATTTTTGCGGCCGCATCGAACCGGTCGCTGCTAGCCGGCGTCATGTTGAGCCTGGCCGCCGGCGGACTGATCGCCTGGGGCTGGCTGGGGCCGGCGAATAGGTCCATGGTAGTAGGCACACTCCGTGTGCTGCAACCGGCGGACGGCACACGGAGTGTGCCTGCTACCAAAGGCGACCACGGTGTGCCGCAACCGGCGGACGGCACACGGAGTGTGCCTGCTACGAGAGGCGACCACCGCGTCCCGCGACCACCGACAGTGGCGGAGACGCCGTCCAGGACGCCCCATGATCCGCATTGGGGGCCGGCGCCGGCGGCCCGCGTGACGCCGGCCCGGGCGAGCCTCGGGGCCGGACCGACGCTGGAGCAGGCCCTCGCCGAGGCGACCCGCGCAGGGGCGGCCGGTTCGACTCCCGCGGTCCCGGTGCAGCCCGCCGCCGCGCCCGCGGCCGACCAGGGCGAGCTGCTGCCCTTGGAATATCGGCAGATGCTGCGGCAGTATTTCGAGTCGATCCGGCCAAAGGAGGAGTAGGGTGGGACAAGTTCGCGTAAGCCAGCGCCGGCCCACCAGAGAGGTTCATCCGACGGAAGCGCGCGACAGAGGATTGTGGCACAAGGTCAACCACCAGAAGGAGTACCGGTGCCTCCTCTCTGTTCGGGTCTTGCCGTTCGTTCAAACCACGGTTGCCGCGTATCGCGCCGAATCTCGAAGCTTGTGGCTGGAATCAGAGAGGAGGCACCGGTACTTCCCGGCTGTACAGTCCTCCGCCGACTCAAGTACGCTTCCGCCGGATGAACCCCAAAAGGGAGCTGACCACCGCTGGTGGGCCGGCGGCCGCCACGGCGGCCTGGTCCCACCCTACGATTGCCGGAACGCGCAGCGGTTCAGTACGGGTACAGGCCCTTGAGCGACTTGTCGGTCTTCGAGGGCACGTCGTACTTGATCGCAAGGGGTGATTTCCCCACCTTGATCCCGCCCAGCTTGGGATCCCAAAGCCAGGTCCACTGGCGGAGCTCGCCGCGGGTGAGGATCGCGCGGTGCAAGACGACGGTCCGCTTGTTCTTCACCCAGCCGCCGTAGTTAAAGTCGTATTGCCAGATCTCGAAGCGCATGGTGGCGGCGCCGGGCATGTCGCCTTCGTAGCTGGTTTCCCGGTCGCGGATCAGCATCATCAGCGTGCGGACCGCCTTGTCGTCGCCGCCCTGGTACAAGGGCTGGACCTTGTTCTCGTAGTGCTGCGAGTGGCGGATGTCGTTGAGAATCCACTCCGCCGCGTCTTCGTCGGGCTTGTTGGCGACGGTGAAGAAGGGATCGTATTCCAGCACGGGCGGGAAGGTGAAACCCTCGATCCGCCGCCGGCCGTCGCCCATAATCACCAGGTCGTACTTGCCCGGCGGCAGACTCTTGAAGACCCACGTGCCGTCGCCGGCGTTGGCGGCCTTGAAGGCGACCAGGGGGATGTCCAGCTTTTCCTTGCCGTCCAGCAGTTTGCGGGCGTTGCCTTCCTCGTCCCAGCGGTCGAAGGCCCCGACCAGCGTGATCCCCTCGGCCTTGCCGAGGTCCACGGTCACCTTCGCCGCCCGCGCAACGCCGGCGGCCGTCCCTAGAAGCACCAGTACCGCAATCCCAACCAACGCAGTACGAGCGACTTGCATGAGCATCTCCGCAGAGAAACTTGACTGAATCGTGAAAGACGCGGTGACGCGGCGACGCGGAAACGTCCCCGCGTCCTCTGCACGCAAGCGTTCACGGCCACGTCGGGGACTGGTCCATTTTTCGGCGGGAAAGCGCTTTTCGCCGTTGGACGTAAGGCCGAAAACATGGACCTGTCCCCCTGGCAGTGCCCCATTCGCGGCGATCACGGCCGTTTGCAAGGCAACACCGTCTTCGCCGCGAAAATCGGGACAGTCCCCGTGAACGCTTACCCTCTGTACCGACCACCTTCCCTATCCCGCTTACTCACCTGAGTCAATCGGATTCCCCTCCTGCCCAATTATCCTCCCGCCAATTCCGCCCGTAACCGCCCGGGACAATCGCTGATGATCGTTTCCACGCCCAGGGCCAACAGCCGCCGGGCCGCGGCGGCGTCGTTCACGGTCCAGACGCAGATCGTCTTGCCCAACTCGTGCAGCCGGTCGACGTGCCGGCGGGCAATCTCGCTCTCGCGGGCCAGGCTCAAACCGTCCAGGCCGGATTGTTGACAGGTCTCGATCAGCTCGTCGACCGAGCCGGCCGGCCGGCCGGCAAGCGCATCCCACCGGGGCGTCGTCCCTTGGATCCACCAGGCCGGATGCCGCGGCATTCGCCGCTTGGCCTGGCAGATCGTGGGAAGGTCGAAGGAGACCACGGCCGTCTCGTCCGGGCGCCGGCCGCAGTCCGCCAGGAGCCGCTCCAGCTCGCCGAGCACCTCGGGACCGCATTTCACTTCGATCAAGAGCCGCTTGCCGCCGGGCACGGCGGCCAGCACCGACTCCAGCGTGGGGATCTTTTCGCCGGCCCAGGCGGGCCCTTTCCAGGAGCCGGCATCGAGCTTTTGGATCTCGGCCAACGTCTGCTCGGCGACGCGGCCCGGCTGCCCGGTGGTGCGGTCGGTTTCGGCGTCGTGGATCACCACGATCCGGCCGTCCTTGCTGAGGCGGACGTTCGATCTCCAGTCCGTCGGCCCCGTCTTGCAAGCCTTGACGGATGCCGGCCAGCGTGTTTTCCGGCGCCACCGCCGCCGCGCCGCGATGTCCGATCAAGTTCATGAAGGAGGAAGGATAAAGGATGAAGGATGAAAATGGTGGGGCTCGCCGACCAACGCTTCGCGTCGGTGCCCGTCGCCCCACCCTACACGCTACGAGCGCCGGGTGCGGACGGGCTTCTTGGCGGGCTGGTCGACGTTCTCCAGGACTTCCTTGTAGTTGCCGTTCTCCACCGCGTCCAACAGTGCCAGCGCTTCGTCGCTCTCGCCGGACTGGAGCCGCTTGAGGGCCTCTTTGATCGCCGGCACCGTAGGGCTGCCGGGGTAGTTCTTCACCAGCGAGCTGAGCGTGGCCACGGCGCCGTCGACTTTACCCCGCTTCACGTCGCACTTGGCCGACAGCGCCAACATCACGTCGATGTAGGGCGAATCCTTGTTGACCGTCAAGAGCTGCTCGCACAGGGCGACGGCCTGAGGATAGAGTTCCCGGGCGGCCCAGTAGCGGGCGTAGAGGTAAGTCAGGTAGCCGCCGACCTTCTCCGCGGGGAAGTCCGACTGCCAGGCGCGGATCTCGGCGATCGCGCGGTCCAACTCCTTGGTCTTGAGGAACTGCTCGGTGGAGCGGCTATGGGCGCCCTGCCAGGCGGTCCGCTCGGCCAGGGACTTGTTGGCGTTGATCTCTTCGGCCACGCGGTAGGCCTTGCGGGCCTCGTCGCCTTTGCCGATCATGGCGTAGTAGTCGCCCCAAACCCGCTTGAGCCGCGCAGGGACCGTGCCCGAAAGGGCGACGTTGATACGCTTGCTGGCGGCCTCCAACATCGCCAAGGCGCCCTTCTCATTGCCCAGGTCGTTGACCGCGATGTCCGCTGCTTCGATCTGGCATTCCGCCTGCCACTCGGGCTTTTGGATCTTCCCCGCGGCCGCGACGTAGACCTGGGCGGCCAGGAGCGACTTGCCCAGGTGGTCGCGGGCCATGGCGCCGACGCTCAGGGCCAGGGGGAAAAGGTCCGCTTCTGCCTTGGCTGCCGAGCCCTCTTCGAAAGCCGCCTTGCCGGCCGCCACGGCCAGCTCATAATACTTCATCGCTTCCGCCCGCTTCTTCGCCAGCGACTCGTGCTTGGCCTCCTTGTGGCGGGCCTCCGCCGCGTCATCCTTCTTCTCTTCCGGCGGGGCGATGCCGGCCGCGGCCGCCTCTTCCTCGGGGCTTAAGGTCAGAATCGCGTCGATCTTCGCCTGATAGGCGGCCACCAATTGGCGGATCGACTGGCTGTCGAGCGTCGTGGGGTTGTAGGTCCTCAGCGTGGGCAGGTAGTCGTCGAGGGTATGAAGCTTTTCCTTGTCTTTGGCAAACAGCACCGGCGGATTGATCGCTACGCGGTTGGTCATGCTGTAAGGCTTGGAGCCGAGCTTCACCGTGAGCGTCACGGTGTACAGCCCGGGGTGCAGGTAGACGTGGACCGGCGAATCGCCTTCGTAGGTCTGGCCGTCGCCGAAGTCCCAGAAGAGCTTGCCCTTCATGGTCAGCACCTTGGGCGTGATGTCGGGGAAGCGGACGCCGACCAGGTGGACGTCGTTGTCCGGCAGGGGCACGTCGCCGGCCACGTCCAGGAGGAAGTCGGGCACGACCTTCACCGCCCGGGTGGACACGGGGCCGGGCAGGAGGTGGCTCGCCGCGGCGGCGTGGAAACTCTCCGGCCCAATGGCCTGCGGCTTGGCCTTTTCGGATCCCCGGGGTTCGGCTCCCAGGCCGCCATCATCATCGCCTCGCTGCCGATGGCCGCGTGGTAATACTCGAACTTGTGCCGGCCGGCGGAAAGCTGAATGTCCTTGCGGGTGCCGGGGCGGGTATCGTAGGCCGGTCCGTGGACGCCAGGCGCCTCGACCACCAGCTTGTCGTCGATCAAGAGGAAGCTGCAGTCGCGGCTGGAAGTGAAGAAACCGTACTTGCCGCTGTTGTTGACCATCAGGCTGCCGCTGTAGCGGCTGAAAAACGGCCCGGGCCTTTCGGCAAAAGGGTTGCAGGCGTGGTGGACGCTCTCGACGTAGTCGGCCCCGATCGGCCGGGCCGCACGAAAGGCGTCGCGGACCGATTCCAGACTATTCAGGTTGCAGTCCTTATAGACGCGGGTCTCCAGGAGCAGTCCGTCCTTATTGGTCCACTCGGGGGACTCGGGGACCGCATCGCCGCCGTAGAGCACCTCGTAGTTCTTCTGGCCGCGGCTGGTCTGAAAGGCCAGCCGGCAGTAGTCGCCCGGACCGAGTTGCAAGATGCGGCAGGGAACGAGTTCCTCCCGTGCGGCGACGGCCACGTTCTTACCGTCCGGTTTAATCTCCCCATGATGGAAGAACTGGACCACGACAATGCCGTGGTCCTTGTCGGGGGGAACCGTGATTTCGCGCAGCGCGTTGAACTCGGTACCCCCTCTACGGAACGACTGGGCAGGCAGCCAGGCCGGCCCCAGCAAAGGGATCCCCATAATCAAAACGATAAGAATGGGCGTTCGCATGGATTACCCCGGCAAACAAATCGCGTAGGTTATGCTTCAGCATAACACGTTCTGTTGTTATGCTGAAGCATAACCTACCGGCTACGGGTGTTAACCAAGAGGATGGAAGCAAGGAGCGGAGAACATGTCGACCGCGGCGCCGGCCAGCACCCCCCAAATGAGCCCCGAAGAGGCCGTCCGTCGCGTGGCCCAGGCCCGGGAGATGCTGGTCAATGAAGTCCATAAAGTGATCATTGGCCAGGACGAGATGATCGAGCAGATGCTGATCTGCATCTTCGCCCGCGGCCACTGCCTGACGATCGGCGTGCCGGGGCTGGCCAAGACCTTGACGGTCTCGACCCTGGCCCAGGCCCTGCACATGAAGTTCACCCGCATCCAGTTCACCCCGGATCTGATGCCCAGCGACATCACGGGCACGGAGATCATCGACCAGGACCAGTCCACCGGGCAGAGGAACTTCCGCTTCGTCCGCGGGCCGATCTTCTCCAACATCGTGCTGGCCGACGAGATCAACCGCACGCCGCCGAAGACCCAGGCGGCCCTGCTGCAGGCGATGCAGGAGTACGAGGTCAGCTCGGCCGGCAAGACCTACCAGCTCGAGCCGCCGTTCTTCGTGATGGCCACGCAGAACCCCATCGAGCAGGAAGGCACGTATCCCCTGCCGGAAGCCCAGCTCGACCGCTTCATGCTCTCCATCAGCATCGGCTACCCGACGCGGAGCGAAGAGCGAGACATCGTCAACGCCACCACGCAGAGCATGAAGAAAGAGATCCATCCGGTCCTCCAGGGCCGCGATATCCTCTGGATCCAGCAGCTTGTCCGCCAGGTGCCGGCCAGCCAGCACATGGTCGACTATGCCGTGGACCTGGTCCGCGCGACCCGGCCGCGGGAGCCGCCCAGCCCCGATTTCGTGAAGAATTGGCTGGCCTGGGGCGCCGGTCCCGCGCCGCGCAGAACATCATCCTCACGGCGAAGGCCCGGGCCATCCTGCACGGGCGCTATGCGGTCACCGCCGAGGACCTTCGCGCGATGGCCTTCCCCGTGTTGCGGCACCGCATCTTCACCAACTTCAATGCGGACGCCGAAGGGGTCGACGTGGAACAGGTGATCGAGAAGATCGTGGCCACGATCTCCGAGCCGACCTACGGCGAGGCGGTCGCCGCCCAAGCCCGAGGCGCCCCGCGCCGAGGCGCGCCGCAGCGGGCCGCAGCGAAGAGCAGCGTGTGGCCTCGCCGGCGGTCGCCAGCCCGGTTCCCATGCCGCCCACGGCGCCGGCCAGTCCGATGCCCGTCGCCCAGCCGCAAACCCAGGTTCCGCCGGCCATGCCGCAGCCTGTCCCGCAGGCGGTGCCGCAAGGCCAGCCTCAATACCCGTATTCTCCTCCCCGCGGCCCGCAGCCCGTGCCCCTGCGGCCCGTGGCCACGCCGCCGCCGGGCACTTATCCGGGGCCGCCTCCGGGCGCCTACCCGGCGCCGCCGCCGGGCGGCTACGGCCCGCCTCGGGCTACCCCGCCTTCCGGGCCAACCCCACCGCCACGGTAAGGCGAGCCAAGGTGGCCAAGAAATGGCGTTGTGGCCCAGAGCCACAATCTGCAAACTGAAACCCTCGCTGGAAGTGTCGTTACTTCACATTTCGAGGGAGCCAGCATGATTGCAGAATTTCAACGCCTCCTAGGCCGCCTCGCGTTGGTAGGACGGATTGCCAATCCGTCCCACGGTCCCTCCTTCCCGCCGAGTGCCACTGGCTCTGCCAGTGCTTCCGGTGGAAGGACCGGCCCGCAAGTGATCGGCGCCACCGGCTTGGGAGCCCTTGGCGGCCCGGCAAACCTGGCCCCGCGGCTGGCGGCCGGCTACGAGACCTACCGCCGCATGCGCCGCGACCCGACCATCGCCCTGGCCCGGGCCCTGGCCGTGGCCCCGGTGGTCGCCGGCAAGTGGACCGTCCGGGCCGACGCCGACGTCCCCCAGAAAGTCCGCGGCTGGATCGACAAGCAGTTCCTCACCGTCCGCGAGCCGCTCCTGGAGACGATCCTCAAGCACGGCTACGTCGACTTCGGTCACCAGGGCTTCGAGCTCATCTGGGGCCTGGACGCCGACGGCCGGCAGTGCGTCGTCCGCTTCAAGCCCCTGCTGCCGGACATCACCGAGATCCTCATCGACGGCCACGGCGGCCTGGCCGGCCTGCGGCAAAGGGGAAAAGGGGACGGGTCCAATTTGTGCGAAGCACCCTCGGGGCGGGCACCGACCGCAGGTTGGTCCGGCAAATTGGACCTGTCCCCTTTTCCCCGGCAGAACGACGTTGTGCTGACCGGCACCAGTGCCATGCTCGTGTCCTTCGGCGGCGAGGGCTCGAACCTCTACGGCGAGCCCTTGTTGGAAAACGTCCGCGAGGCTTGGAACGATTGGCGGAAGGCCAACGAGGTGGCCGCCCGCTACGACCGCAAGATCGCCGGGGCCTACCTTGTCTTGCATTATCCCAGCTTCGGCCAGGGGATCGACCAGAACGGCGCCAAGCTGGACAACGTCTACTTGGCCCAACGGATTTTGGACAAACTCGAAGCGGCCTCAGGCGTGGCCATCGGCGACGTGCCCAGCGAGCTGGCGCCCGGTCAGGACCCCAACCAGACCGCCTGGCGTCTGGAGGTGCAAGGCAGCGCCGGCGGCCAGCAGCAGGGTTTTGTCGACCGGCTCCGCTATCTGGACAGTCTCAAGGTCCGCGGCATGTTGCTGCCGGAGCGGGCCATTCTCGAAGGCCAGCACGGCACGCTGGCCGAGTCCCAGTCCCAGGGCGACCTGGCCCTGCTGCAAGCCGAGTTGGTCCACCACCATCTCACCCGCGAGATCAACCGCCAGGCGGTCGATCCCGTGCTGGAGGCCAATTGGGGTCCCGCCTATCGCGGCAAGGTCCGTCTCGAAGCTGCGCCATTGTCGGACGCCAACCAGAGCTTTTTGCGTCAGCTTGTGACCCAAGTTCTCGCCGACCCCAAGGATTTCGCCGATCTCTTCCGCCGTGCCGACTGGTCCTCGATCTTCGACGCCGTCGGGCTGCCCCAGATCAAGGCATCATCCGCCGCGCCCTCTGGTCTGTCGGCAATCCTCTCCGCGGTTGGGCAACTTCATCGCGAGGCGTTGGAGGGAGTTGAAGAAGCGACGGCGCAGTCGACGACCCGCCGGGAGTGGTGTTCCACGGCGGAGTCGCCCAGCAAAGACCTTGCGGTTCAGTCTCAGGACGTGCATACTGAAGGCGATGCGGCCGACGCGCTCCGCCTGCACAACTTCGACCCGAACCAGCCCAGGGACAAAGATGGCAAGTGGACGAAGGACGGGTCCAGCGCGGCGTCCACCGCGGCGAAGCGTGCGAAGGGCATGTTGGCGGAAGGCCCGCCGCCACGCCACGGCGTTGGTTCCCCTGCGGGGACGCGGACGGCCCCTGGCAGCAAGGGCAATTCCGTAACGCCTCCCCCGAAATCCTCCGGCCCGGGGGATTGGGACTTCACGCCTGCCAAGTACGAAGCGCTCAAGAAGGCCGGGCGAAGCCTCACGTTTGGATCAGACAGTAGCTGGTTTCCGAAGCAATTGCAGGAAAACTTGAAGAGAACACTTGACGCGGTGCTTACCTCCAAGGACCCCGTTCGCACCGAGGGGGTCAACGTTAAGGACTTCTACCACGGCCACGTTATTATTCCGAGGAACACGACGACTGCCGCGCTCGGCGCCGAAATTCGTGAATTCAACCAAAAGACTCATGAGCTCGAAGGTGAGGCACTTGGCGGTCATGACTCTGATCCCGTGACTAAAGATAATATCAGCGCGTTTGCTAAGGCAATGCATCAGGTGGAACAGCGGGCAACGCCGCTTTTGAACGAGGCGTTGAAGGTAGACGGAGCCGCGGTGATGTACCACACGTTCGAGTCGAACACGCCTCAAGACATGTCGCCCGGCAGTCCTGCTCGCAACATTCTCACACCGATCGCCGGAGCGCCGCATGGCTATAGCGGTTCGGAATCCAACGCCCACCAATTCCTGGACAAATACCATCATGTGCTGCAATTCGCCTTCCTTGTCGACGGGAAGGGCGCCATTCATGTGACGGTTGGAAGCGTCAAGGAACTGTCCAAAGTAACCGGGAATCCCATGCAGGAGTCTGACAAGTGAAGCGTTTGTCTTGGGCATTGCTGATCTGTTTGTTGTCGGCGCATTGCGCAAGCTGCGTAAGGCAAGGTGGCGGCAATAAGGACGTTGGCGATCGGCGGGGAGCGGCAAAGTCCGCGACTCGCGAGGCAGATAGTGATCCCACGCCGCTCGCGTCAAATCAGTTCATTCAGTTCGTTGAAGCGAAGGTAAAGATTTCGCAGGGCAAGTACCACGAGGCTGTCGCCGAGATTGACAGCATCAGGACGGACGCGCCGGAAGAACAATCGCTCAAGCTGGTCCTGCTTGGTGAAAGTTACGAAGGATTAGTCGATTCAGCCCGTGCCTTTGCTGCTTACAAGAAGGCGCAGCGCGTTGCCCCGCCGGGTTCCGTCGCAATGTTGCGCGAGGCCGTGCTGGATTTCACGCAGGGAGACCTTGTGGCGGCGGAACAGTTACTAAGACGATACATACGACTGGAACCTGGTAATCCGGAGGCTTATTATTATCTTTTCTTATGCGTAGACGACGATTCGAATGAACAAGCCGTGTCGGCCAGAATGGTTGCTGCGCTGGACGGACCAACGGGCGCGTGGTCCACGGAGCTGCTTAAAACGGTCGAGAGGCGTGCAGCCTTCAGCCGCGAGAAGCCAGGTAGGTAAGGCACTCCGTGCCTGACGGCTACGCGGGCGGCGGGACCGAATGGCCGACGGTCGGCCCGCGCCGCGGCTGGGCGCCGGCTACGAGACCTACCGCCGCATACGCCGCGACCCGACTATCGCCCTGGCCCGGGAATTGGCGGAAGGCCAACGAAGTGGCCGCCCGCTACGACGGCAAAATCGCCGGGGCCTATCTGCTCTTGCACTATCCCAGCTTCGGCCAGGGGATCGACCAGAACGGGGCCAAGCTGGACAACGTCTACCTGGCGCAACGGATTTTGGACAAGCTCGAAGCGGCCTCAGGCGTGGCCATCGGCGACGTGCCCAGCGAGCTGGCGCCCGGTCAGGACCCCAACCAGACCGCCTGGCGTCTGGAGGTCCAAGGCAGCGCCGGCGGCCAGCAGCAGGGTTTTGTCGATCGGCTCCGCTACCTCGACAGCCTCAAGGTCCGCGGCATGTTGCTGCCGCCACTGACGGTACGTTGCTCGCGGCGCGCCGCTTGCCCGCAGGCTCGTGACGCTGAGGGTGGGCCCTTTGTCCAGCGATGATTCCCCCTCATCCATTCCCCAAAAACACCCCCCTGAAGATTGATATGGCGTGCGATTGGAAGCGGCCCTGGCGTGTGGTAAGCTACCGGAAGGGAAGCTGCACATCCCGCGACAGGACGATCGGATGATTCGTGTCTCCAAACTGACTAAATACTATACCGATCTGCGGCGGGGGAGGTTTGTTGCCCTAGGGGGGATCGACTTTGAGGTGGCCCCGGGTCAGATTTACGGGCTGCTAGGGCCGAACGGGGCCGGCAAAACGACGGCACTGCGGATCCTGAGCACGGTGTTGGCCCCCTCTTCGGGCAGGGCGACGATCAACGGCTTCGACGTCGTCACGCATTCGGCCCAGGTGCGGCGCCAGATCGGTTTCGTCTCCGCCAACACGGCCGTCTACGACCGCATGACCGGTTGGGAAATGGTCGAGTACTTCGGCCGGCTCCACGGACTCCCCGAGGAGACGCTGCGGCCGAGGATGGAGCAGATCTTCACCCGGCTGAAGATGGACGACCTGGGCGACCTGCTGGGGGCGAAGATGTCCAGCGGCATGAAACAGAAGGTCTCCATCGCCCGGGCCATCGTCCACGATCCGCCCGTGTTGATCTTCGATGAGGCCACGGCGGGCCTGGACGTGCTGGTCGCCCGGGCCCTCTTGAACACGGTTTCGGAGTTGCGCGACCACGGCAAGTGCATCCTCTTCTCCACGCACATCATGCGCGAGGCGGAGAAGCTCTGCGATCGCGTCGCCATCCTGCATCGCGGGCAGATACTGGCCGAGGGGACGCTGGAAGCCTTGCGGGACCAGCACCACGAGCACGACCTGGAAGAGCTCTTCTTCCAGTTGATCTCGCGCCACGACCAGCGTCATCCTCCGGCTTTGGCGCTGAAGTAAGGAACGAAGAAGGAAGGCGGGAATCACGAAACCCCGAAAGGACGGAAAGCCCGAAAGATGAGCTGGGAGAAGCAGGTAACGTCGCAGGGAAGACAGGCAATCACGAGAACCCACTTTGCGTACAAGCCTCTGCCATGACTAACGTGGAACACGTCCGGCAGAAGCCAAACCTGCCGGACTGCGCGGTCGCGGCCACCGCGATGGTGGCGAACGTAACGTATGACGAAGTTCTCGCGGCGATCCCGTGGTGGGTGCCACGACGAGGGATACCTCGCCGCAGAATACCGGGGCTTCTACGACGTCTGACGCATGTAAAGTGGCGAGTTTGTGACGGCTGGTTCCGCCAATTCGAGACGGTCTGTCGTCGTGATGATTCTCGAATGCATAAAGAGCCGGTTCTCGTAATAATCCGGCGGCCATGGCGTTTGCGGCCGTGCCACGCGGTGGTCCTTTACAGGGGATGGGTACATGATCCATCGTTGCCAACAGGAGTTCGGTGGAACGAATATTTTCGGCGTAACTGGACAGTCTCACTGCTCTTTCGGCCGGTGCGCCCGGAATTGCTCGGAACGACCCGACTGCAAAACTGGGTGGATCGAAACATGACGTTGACTCTCCCGGGATCGAATTGACTCAATCAATTTCACTGACTTCTTTCGCGTTTTTGTCTTTTCGGGATTTCGTGATTTCTTTCTTCATCTTGCCAGCCCCATGAACTGGACCAACGTCCGTCTGATCCTTGCCCGGGAGATCCGCGACCAGCTCCGCGATCGCCGCACGCTGTTCATGATGGCCGTGCTGCCGATCCTGCTCTACCCGCTTCTGGGAATGAGCTTCCTGCAAATCTCCCAGTTCATGCACGAGCACCCGGTGAGCGTGGCGGTCTTCGGCGCGGAGAACTTGCCGCCGTCGCCGCGGCTGATCGATGGGGACCACTTCGCCGCGCCGCTGTTCGACAGCGCCGAGCAGGTCGGCCTGCTGCGCGTGACGCCGGCTCCTGGCCGGGGGAATCAGGGGAAAAACGCGGCGCTTCAGGCGGCCGAGTCGGGCGACTACGACGCGGTGGTCTTCATCCCTCCCGACTTCGCCGGGCAGCTCGATCGGTTCCATCGGCTGATGACGGCCGCCCGCAGTAGGTCCCGCCTGCCGGGCGGGACCACCGCGGTCCTGCCAAGCGACAAAGCCGCGGTCCTGCCCGGCAGGCAGGACCTACTTGGCAGGCAGGACCTACTGCCGGCCATCGAGGTCCCCAAGCCCGAGATCTTCTGGTCGAAATCCAGCGACAAGTCGCAGGTGGCCAGCCTGCGGCTGGAGCAGGTGTTCGAGCACTGGCGGCGCGAGATCGTGTTGGCCAACCTGGCGGCCGGGGGCCTTCCTCCGGCAGCGGCCGAGCCTTTCCAGTGGCAGAAGACCGACGTCGCCGTGGAGACGGGCCGGGAGATCTCGCCCTTCTGGCCCAAGCTGTTGCCGGTGATGATGCTGGTCTGGGCCTTGACCGGCGCCTTCTACCCGGCCGTCGACCTCTGTGCCGGCGAGAAGGAGCGGGGCACGCTGGAAACCCTGCTCTCGAGCCCGGCGGCGCGGGGCGAGATCGTGCTGGGCAAGCTGGCCACGATCATGCTCTTCAGCATGATCACGGCCCTGCTGAACGTCTTGGGCATGGGCCTGACCGGCTGGCTGATCCTGGGCCAGATCGACGGCATCGGCCCGCCGCCTTGGGGCGCCGCGGTCTGGCTGCTGATGGCGCTGGTGCCGATGTCGCTGCTGTTCAGCGCCCTCTGCCTGGCGCTGGCAGCTTTCGCCCGCAGCAGCAAGGAAGGCCAATACTACCTGATGCCGCTGTTGCTGGTGACCATGCCCCTGGTCGTGCTGCCGATGGCGCCCGGCGTGGAGCTGAACCTGGGGTACAGCCTGATTCCGGTCACGGGGGTGGTGCTGCTGTTGAAGACGGCCCTGGAGGGACATTACCTGTTGATGTTGCGGTTCCTGCCGCCGGTGCTGATGGTCACCGCGGCCGGGGCGCTGTTGGCGATCCGCTGGGCGATCGACCAGTTCAACTCCGAAACGGTACTGTTCCGCGAGAGCGAGCGGCTGGACGTGGGACTCTGGCTGCACCACCTGCTCCAGGACCGGCAGCCGACGCCTACGGTGGTCGGGGCCGTCTTCTGCGGGATCGTGATCCTCTTGGTTCGCTTTTTCATGACCTTCGCCGTCGCGGGCCTGGCCGAGCCCGACTTCGACAGCCTCGCCAGGCAGACGCTGGTCATGGAGTTGGCGGTGATCCTCACCCCCACGCTCTTGATGACGGCCCTCTTCACCTACAGCCCGCGGCGGACGCTGGGCCTGCGTTGCCCGTCGGCCGCGGCCCTGGCGATGGCGGGCCTCCTGGCCGTGCTGCTGCACCCGCTGGTCCGCCTGCTGGAGGATGCGGTGATGGAACTTTACCCAGTGAACGAGCAAGTGGCCGCGTCGCTGCGTGCCGTGGAGCAGTCCTGGCTGCGGGCGCCTTGCTGGCAGGTGTTGCTGCTGTTTGCCGTGGTGCCGGCCGCGTGCGAGGAGCTGGCCTTCCGTGGCTTCATTCTCTCGGGGTTCCGCCACCTGGGACACAAGTGGCGGGCCATCGTCTATACGTCCCTCTTCTTCGGGCTGACCCACGCCATCCTCCAGCAATCGTTGGTGGCCTGCCTGGTGGGCATCGTCATCGGCTACCTGGCGGTGCAGAGCAACAGCATCTTCCCGGCCATGCTCTTCCACGTCGTCAACAACTCGCTGGCCGTGATCGTGGCCCGGCCGACGCCCTTGCCGTTGCCGATCGCGACGAGGCCGCCCCCGACGATCCTCCACGACCTGCTGGCGCGACGCCGGCCATCCGGTGCGATTCTGGATCTTGACCGCAATCGCTACGCTGGCAGCCGCGCTGGTGCTCTACGGCTTCCACCGCATGTCTTGGCAGAGGTCCGAGGAAGAAGAGCGCCGCGAAACGATTCTCAAAGCGATCCAGGCCGATGGCTGAGTTTCCCTATCGGAGCCTGCGGGCCCGCTACGTCTTCACCGGCCTCGGCCCGCCGATCGCCGGAGGCACGGTGACGCTTTGCGGCCCGCGGATCATCGCCGTCGGACGGGAGACTCGTGGCGACCTCGAGGATCTGGGCAACGTGGCCATCGTTGCCGGTCTGGTCAATGCCCATACTCACCTGGAGCTGAGCGACCTGGACGCTCCCTTGGGCACGCCGGGCATGGGCCTGGTCGATTGGATCGGCCTGGTGATTGCTCACCGTCAGCGGAGAGCGCGGGGAGCGGCTGGGCCCCAATCGCCGAGCCCTTTGGAGGCCGCGGAAATCTCACGATTTCCGCCACGAAATCTCACGGGAGCGGCTGGGCCCCCATCGCCGCACTCCAAGGGCATTGCCGAGAGCCGCCGCCTGGGAACCACAAGCTTGGGCGAGATTGCCCAGCCGGGTTGGCCGGCGGAGCTGTTCAGCGCCGGCCGCATCGACGCCACGGTCTTCCTCGAATTGATTGCCCCGACCGCCGCGCGAGCCGATCCGGTTTTCGAGCTGGCCCGCAGGCACATTTGTACTCGTCACGCTCCGCGTGACGCACGTCCTCACGCGGAGCGTGAGGAGTACATGGAGTACGGCTTGGGACTGGCCCCGCACGCGCCCTATAGCGTGCATCCCAAGTTGCTACAGCAGGTCGTCCGGCTGGCGCAGGCCGAGCAAAGCCCGTTGGCCTTTCATCTGGCCGAGTCCCGCGAGGAGCTGGAGCTGCTGGAAACCGGGCAAGGTCCCTTCCGCGAGATGCTGAGGAAGATGGGCGCCTGGGACGATCAGCAATTCCCCGGCCCACGGCGTCCGCTGGACTACCTTGAGGAGCTTGCCGCAGCCCCGCGGACCTTGGTGATCCACGGAAACTACCTCCGCGAGGACGAAATCCGTTTTCTCGCCGCGCGGGCCGAGCGGATGTCGTTGGTCTATTGTCCGCGGACGCACGCCTTTTTCCGTCACGCCCCCTATCCGCTCGCGCGACTCCTGGAGTGCGGGGTGACGATGGCCCTGGGGACCGACAGCCGGGCCTCCTCGCCCGATCTGAGCATCCTGGCGGAGATGCGGTTCCTTGCCCGGCAGCATCCCGAGATCGCCCGGCCCACGATCCTGCGTCTGGGCACGCTCGGCGGTGCGCAGGCTTTGGGATTGGACCGCTCGGTCGGCACCATCGAGCCGGGGAAGCTGGCCCACCTGACGATTGTCGCGCTGGAAGATCGCGACGCGGACCCCTACGATCTGTTGCTGGATTCCGACGCTCCGGTTACGGGTCGCTGGTGGCGCGGAGAGCCGCACGCCAAGGGCCTGTAAAAGGTAACCGATCACGGGCCGCCGGTGGCCTACGTGTGATTGGGCACAAAAAGTCGCCTTTCGCTCCGCGAAAGCAGCGCTACTTTCGCGGAGCGAAAGGCGACTGTGACGGCCTGTGAACGGTCACTATAAAAGGACAAGTGGGGCAAGTACCCGGCTCACACGTGCGTTGCCACTTCTCCGGCGAATTCCATTGCCGCGTCGGAGGCTTCCGCGATGGCCCTGCGGGTGTCGGCCTCGACCCGCTCAGGCTTGTATGAGCGGCCTCCTTGTTGAAGGTTTGCCACAATTATATGGGTGCAGGTCAAGATCATTGACGCTGCCGGGCCTCCATTCGGCCGTTGCCGGTCACCAAGACCTTGCCATCCATTTGACGCGGCAGGGTATGGCAGCCGAGATGGGTTGCCTGCTTTCCAACGAGTAGTTCCCCGATGACCATCGGCGGAACCACTTATGTCGATTCGTCGCAGTGACTTCCCTTCCAACCGCGGTTCCTTGCCGGAGTCTCGCGGGCGGGCGTACAATTCCCCGGGCACCCTGGGTGCGGCACGTGGTAACTTCCCCTAAACGTGCGAAACTCATCATGTCGCATGAGGCTCCCAAAACTGCGGCGCCGGCGGAAGAATCCAAACCGCCGACGCCCCCCGCAGCGCCCCCGCGCCGCAATCACATCGCTGGCCTTCGCGACGATTTCTGCTGATGGCTGGCGGCACGCCGCTGCTGTTGATCGGTCTTTGGTTCGGCATAGCGTGGCTGTACCGGGCGTTGAACACCGTTTCGACGGACGATGCCTACGTGAGCGATTACGTGACCTTCGTGGCGCCGCGCGTTTACGGGCAGGTCGTTCGGGTCCTTGTCGATGACAACAACCGCGTCCACGAGGGCGATGTCCTCGTCGAACTCGATCCGACGCCCTACCAGGTGCAGGTCGATATCGCGAGCGCGGCCCTTACCGCCGCCAAGGCCGATCTCGTGGCCGCGACGGCGGCGGCACGTGGCATCGTAGGAAAAACTCGGGCCCTCCGCTTCAACCTGCAACATACCATCGAGCAGGTCGACAATCAGATCGCAGTGCTGCGCGCCAACGTGGCGACGCTTGAATCCCAAAAGGCCGCGCTGGGGCTTGCCCAAGCGGACTTCGAGCGGGCCCGAAACCTCATCGCCTCGGCGGCCATCGCCCAGGCCGACTACGATAAAGCGCGCTGGACGCTCTCGCTTGACGAGGCCCAGGTCAAACAGGCGCTGGAAGGCGTCTACCAGTCGCGGGTTTCACTCGGGCTGCCGGCCCTCCCGCCAAAAGGCAAGGACTTGACCGACGTGCCCGCCAGTCTCGACGAGACTTTTTCCACCGTCCGCCAAGCGCAGTCGCAATTGCTCCAGTCGGCCGCCGAGCTGGGCATTGTCCCGTCTTCCTACGACCTGACGCCGAAGAAATTGATCGAAGAGTTCATTCGCCGCGATCCGCAAGGGAACATCGATCGCATCTACGACGAAATTGTCAAAGAGGCGCCTGCCGTGAAACAGGCCGAAGCCAAGCTCCTCCAGGCCCAGCGGAATCTCGACCAGGCCAATCTCAATCTCAGCTACTGTCGCGTCTATGCGGAAATCGACGGCGTCGTCAGCCGCCGCAACGTCAACCCGGGCAACAACGTTCAAGCGGGCCAACAGTTGATGGCCCTGCAGTCGGTCCGCGACATCTGGATCGACGCCAACTTCAAGGAGACGCAGCTCGCCGCCCTGCGGATCGGCCAGCACGTCGATCTCTACTTCGACATGTACGGCGGGCGGAAAACGCTCAAGGGCCACATCTCCGGATTCACGATGGGCACCGGATCGACCATCGCCCTCTTGCCGCCGGAGAACGCCACGGGCAACTTCGTCAAAATTGTGCAGCGGCTCCCCGTGCGAATCGAGTTGGACAAATACGATCCCAACAAGGATCCGTTGTTCATCGGCCTCTCCGTGACGCCCTACGTCGATCTCCGGCGGAAGCCGACGGGACTTCATGCCGGCGAAGTCCTTCAGCCTTATTTGCCGCCGCTGGTGGCCGGCCGAACGCCGCCCGGCTCTCCGGAGCCGAAGCGATGAGCGCCGTTGCCCTGCCGCTTCCTCTGGCCCGAAAGGCAACCAATCCCTGGTTGGTCGCCGGGGTCGTGGTCATTCCCGCGTTCATGGAGGTGCTCGATACGACGGTGGCCAACGTCTCGCTGCGCTACATCGCCGGGGGATTGTCGGCCGCGGTCATCGACAGCGAATGGGTCATCACCAGCTACCTGGCCGCCAACGCGATCGTCGTTCCGATCTCCGGATGGCTTGCCGTACACCTCGGCCGCCGCAACTACTTCCTGCTTTCGATCGCCGTGTTTACCATCGCCTCGGGCCTCTGCGGCATGGCCACCAGTCTCGGGCAGATCATCCTTTTCCGCGCCCTGCAGGGCCTGGCGGGCGGCGGCCTTCAGCCGTCGAGCCAGGGCATCTTGTTGGACGCCTTTCCCGCCGAGAAACAGGGCGCCGCGATGACGCTCTTCGGCGTCGCGGCGTTGCTGGCGCCCGTCGTCGGTCCGACGCTCGGCGGCTGGCTCACGGTTCAATACGAGTGGCGATGGATATTTTACATCAACGTGCCGGTGGGACTGCTCTCGCTGTTGGCTTGTCACGCGCTGGTCGACGACCCCGAGTATCTCAAGGCGGAAAGGGCCGCAGCCGGAAGGCAGAAGGTCCGCTTCGACACGATCGGCCTGGGCATGCTGGTCATCGCCATGGCTTCGTGGGAGGTGATGCTCAGCAAGGGGCAAGAGTGGGACTGGCTCGGCGACCCCTTTTGGCGCGTGCAGACCTTGGCCCTGCTCTTTGTTGGGGGCCTGGGTGGACTGATCGTTTGGGAGGCGTATCAAGACAATCCCATCATCAATTTCCGGGCCGTGTTGGAACGGAATTTCGCGTTTTCCTGCCTATTCATCTTTGGCGCGTACGCGATTTTGCTCGGCGCGAGCACTTCGCTCCCCCAATTGTTGCAATCGCTTTTCGGCTACGACGCGCTGGCCTCGGGCCTGGTACAGTCGCCTTCCGGCATTTCCGCCGTCGTGATCCTGCCGGTCGTCGGGTTCCTCATCGGCCGTCGCTGGGACGCCCGCTGGCTGATCGGCTCGGGCCTGCTGGTGGTGGCCGTGGCGAACTTCTGGATGTCGCGGATGAACCTGTTGATCAGTCCCTGGCAGGCGGTATGGCCGCGGGTGGTGATGATCATCGGGCTGTCGATGTTCTTTGCGCCGCTCAACGTGGCGGCATTCCTCTACGTCCCCCGCGAGCTCCGCGGCGCCGCGGTGGGGCTGTTCGCCTTGCTGCGCAACGAGGGGGGCAGCGTTGGCACTTCGCTCGCCCAGACGCTTCAAGAACGCCGCGAGCAATTTCACGACCTGCGGCTGAACGAGTGGCTCAACCAGTTTCATCAGCCGGTGAATTTGTATTCGACGCGGCTCCAGGAATTGTTTTTCCAGAGGACGGGCGACATGGCCTTGTCTCACCGCATGACGGTGCAAGTGTTGGCGAACATCCGGGAGCAGCAGGCGTCATCGTTGGCCTTCTTCGACTGTTTTTGGGCATTCGCCGTCGTGGCGTTCTGTCTTGCCTTCCTGGTGTTCTTCATGAAGCGATCGGTGGCGGAGAAGGGCGCGCAGGTCTCGCATGAATAAGACCGGGAAAGAGGGCCGAGCGGCTGGCAGCCGCATGGCTGGAGGACGATCCATCGACGCCGAGACGGAGCGGCTCGCGGCCGACGCCCGGCGCAAAAGAACTGGAAACGGTGGGGCCCGTATCTGGCCGAGCGCCAGTGGGGCACCGTGCGCGAAGACTATTCGCCCGACGGGTCATGCTGGGAGTATTTTCCGCACTCGCACGCCCACAGCCGCGCCTACCGCTGGGGGGAAGACGGTCTGCTGGGGATCACCGACCGCGAGTGTCGTCTCTGCTATGCCTTGGCCCTGTGGAACGGCCGGGACCCGATCCTGAAGGAGCGCTTGTTCGGCCTGACCAACGCCGAGGGCAACCACGGCGAAGACGTGAAGGAGTGCTATTTCTACCTGGATGCGACGCCCACCTCTTCCTACCTGAAGGCCCTTTACAAGTATCCCCAGGCCGAGTTCCCTTACGCGCTGCTGGTGGAAGAGAATCGCCGGCGGGGCAGAAAGGAGCCGGAGTACGAGTTGTTGGACACCGGCATCTTTGACGACGATCGTTACTTCGACGTCTTCGTGGAGTACGCGAAATCGTCGCCGAACGACATCTTGATCCGGATCACCGCGGCCAATCGCGGCCCGGAAGCGGCGACGCTCCACTTGCTGCCGACCGTTTGGTTTCGCAACACGTGGTCCTGGGGTTGCCTGCACGAAGGCTGTACGCCAAAGCCCGAATTGCGCCAGGTAGGGGAAGGAGCGGTGCTATGCGAGCACCCGACCCTGGGACGCTTTTACTTTCGCGCCGCAGCCGATCCCGGCGGTGGCGTGCCGGCGCTGTTGTTTACCGACAATCTGACGAATAACGAAAGGCTCTTCCAGGTCCCCAGCGAAGGCCCCTTTGTCAAAGACGCATTTCACGAGTACGTGATCCGCGGACGGTCGGACGCAATCAATCCTGCGGCCACCGGCACGAAGGCCGCCGCGCACTACGTGCTGAACATCGCCGCGCAGGCGTCCGCAACCGTTGAGTTGCGACTCTTCGCCGAAGAAGAGGCTCCGCCAGTGCCCTTTGGTGCCGATTTTGACCGCCTGTTTGCGGACCGGACCAGCCAATCCGAGGAGTTCTACGGAAGGCGTATCCCACGGGGTGCCTCGGACGAAGACCGCCGCATCAGCCGGCAGGCCTATGCCGGCCTGCTCTGGACGAAGCAGTTGTACCACTACGTGGTCAAGGACTGGCTCGAAGGCGATCCCGGCCAGCCGCCGCCGCCCGCAGGCCGCCGGCAAGGGCGCAACAAGGATTGGGGCCACCTCTTCAATCGCGACGTAATATCCATGCCCGACAAGTGGGAGTACCCCTGGTATGCCGCCTGGGACTCGGCCTTTCACATGATCCCGATGGCCGAGATCGATCCCCGTTTTGCCAAGGAGCAACTGATCCTCTTTCTGCGCGAGTGGTACATGCATCCCAGCGGGCAACTGCCGGCCTACGAGTTCGCGCTGGACGACGTCAACCCGCCCGTCCATGCCTGGGCCTGTTGGCGGGTCTACAAGATGACCGGGCGGCGCGGGCGCGCGACCGCCTCTTCCTGGCGCGCGCTTTTCAGAAACTGCTGATCAATTTCACCTGGTGGGTCAACCGCAAGGACGTGACGGGCAAGTATCTCTTCGCGGGCGGCTTTCTGGGCTTGGACAACATCAGTCTCTTCGATCGCTCCAAGCAGTTGCCCAGCGGCGCGGTATTGGAGCAGGCCGACGGAACCGCGTGGATGGCTTTCTATTGCCTCACCATGCTCGCCATGGCCTTGGAGCTGGCCAAGGAAGATCCGGCCTATGAAGACGTGGCCTCGAAGTTCTTCGAGCATTTCGTGGCCATCGCCGACGCCATGAACCAATTGGGCGGGACCGGCCTATGGGACGAACAGGACGGGTTCTACTACGATCAGCTCCAGGTCGGGGGCCGACCGGTCCGTTTGCGCATTCGTTCGCTGGTGGGCATCATTCCGCTGTTCGCCGTGGAGGTCCTGGAAGACCAGACGATCGCCCGGCTCCCCGGCTTCCAAAAACGCCTCCAGTGGTTTCTCGACAACCGCCGCGACCTCGCCGGGCAAGTCTCCTACCTGGAACCTCAGGGCCCACGCGGCCATGGCCACCGGCTGCTGGCCATTCCTTCGCGCCCACGGCTGGAACGCATCCTCCGCTATGTTCTCGACGAGGATGAGTTCTTGTCTCCCTTCGGCGTCCGCTCCCTGTCGCGCGTCCACAAGGACCGGCCTTACACCTGCTCGCCCGGCGGGGCCGTGCAGCGCGTAGACTATGAGCCGGGCGACTCGACCACGGGACTCTTCGGCGGCAACTCGAACTGGCGTGGGCCGATCTGGCTGCCGGTGAATTACCTTCTCGTGGAGGCGTTGGAGCGATACCACCACTTCTACGGCGACACGTTGCGGGTGGAATGTCCCACCCGCTCGGGCCGGCTCATGAATCTGCAGGAGGTGGCACGCGAACTGGCCGCTCGGCTGGCGCAAATTTTTCGAGCCGATGAGCGTGGCCGGCGTATCTGTTACGGGTCGGACGCGCGTTTCGCGGCGGATCCGCACTGGCGAGATCTGCTACTCTTCCACGAATACTTTCACGGCGACTCGGGCCAAGGGCTTGGGGCCAGCCATCAGACGGGCTGGACCGCGCTGGTGACGCGGCTGCTGAAGGATTGTTGTGCCGCAAGCGAGAGCCGAGTCCTGCAAATCCAAGGTGAACATCGCGTAGCGCCGCAAGAATTCGCGCTGCAAAGAGTAATTCTGATGAACGAGGATACACCCTGACACTCATGCGGGTTTAACGCGAATTATTCACGCCCCGCGATGTAGACGGCGCAGAGGGCGCGATCGAAACCCGAAGCGTAAGCGAGGGTAAGTCCCATAGGCGGCCTCGCTTACGCTTCGCGCTTACGATGCGGCCGTGAATAATTCGGGTTTGACGGTCCGACTTGCCCAATCCGCGCATCGCCTGGACAACGATCTTCAACTTCCCTCGCTCAGGGAAGCGGGCTGGTTTTGCACCAGCTCGATGGCCGCCAGCATGTTTTCCAGCGGCACGTCGCCTTCGACGTCGTGGGCAGGAGCGAAGATGTAGCCGCCGTCGCGCCCCAGTTCCAGCAGCCGGCGGACTTCCGCCCGAACGTCGGCGACCGTGCCGAACGGCAGCGTTCGTTGGGTCGACAGCCCGCCGTGAAACGTCAGCCGCCCACGGTAGCGGGGCAGCAGACTATAGACGTCCATCACCTCGGGCTGGAAAGGGTTGAAGCTGCTCAAGCCGATAGCGACCAGGTCGTCGAACAACTCGTCCACGTCGCCACAGGAGTGAATCATGACGAACTTGCCTGCCTCCCGCACCACGGCATACATCCGCTTCAGTTGCGGCAGGATGAACTCGCGCCACAGGCGAGGACCCATTTGCAGGCCGCGCTGCTGACCCCAGTCGTCGCCAAAGTAGACGGCGTCGATGTCGTACTTCAGTGCCGCGCGAACCTGGGCGATGTTGTAGTCGGCGATCCGCCCCAACAACTCGTGGACGAAGTCGGCGTGGTCGTGGAAGTCGATCATCAACGGTTCCATGCCCCGCAGGGTCCACGCCCGCTCGTAGAGCGAGAAGCCTATCTGGAACACGCGGAAGCGGTCGGGAAACCGTGCGATCTTGCCGGCAGTGTCGGCAAAGAAGCGGCAGTCCAGCGGATCGGGAAACGCATAGTCGTCCAAAGCCGGCCTGGCGAGCACGCGACCTTCCACGTTGCCAATGTCCTTGTCAACGCTCCGGTCCCAGACGACGCCGAACACGTCTTGCACGCGGTCGTTGCCCAGCTCGGTGAAGAAACCGATGTCGCTGCCGAGCTTCAACAGGTGGTTGTCCAGCGGAACCTCGATGTCGTCGCAACCGTAGTGCCGCTGGAGTTTCTCCTTGGCCTCCTTGGTAAAGCCCATGGACCAAGGCACGTAGGGGGGACGTTTCCCTTGGAGAACCAGGCGGATGACGTTGCGTTTTTCCACGGCAGCTTGCGGCAGCTTGTAAGACTTTCGGCTCTTCCGGTTCTGGGTGCACGAGTCGTGAAACGCCCGCTCGTAGTCCCGCCTTTAGGCGGAATGCCGCCTAAAGGCGGAACTACGAGCGTCTGCGGCATTCCGCCTAAAGGCGGGACTACGAGCGTCTGCGACCCCACCGGGTTTGCACCTGGAACTTCTCCCCGCCCCCGTGGCCGCTAGGGAAAACAACTTGAACTGCATTTCGTAATTTACCCATTTTAGCGGGTTGCCGCCCCAATTTCGCCAGGGGCTTCGCCCCTGGACCCCAGGAGCACCTCGCTAGCCCCCTCGCTCGCTACGGTACGAAAAGACGCCAGGCTCTCCCTCCGGTCGGCCTCGCTCCGCGAGGCACGCCGTGGCGTCTTTTCGACCTCCGCTCGCTCGCCCTACTTGTCCGCCAGAACTCGGGAGACGCGCAAGCCCAGGTTGTTGCCGCGGCCCTGGGGCGTGAACCTGCCGCGGTCCGCCGACCGGCAGCCCCTCGCCGGGTCGGCCCAGCTACCGCCGCGGAGCACGCGGAACGCGCCCCCCGAGGGCCCCGTCGGCTCGTCCGTCGGCGAGTTCGCATAGTAACCCCCATCATACCAATCCTGGCACCACTGCCATACGTTCCCGTGCATGTCGTAGAGCCCCCAGGCGTTCGGCTTCTTCTCGCCCACCGCGTGCGTCTTGCTCTCTGAGTTCGCGCTATACCACGCATATTCGCCAAGCCCCGACTCCTCGTCCCCGAAACAATACTTGCCCGTGCTTCCCGCCCGGCAGGCATATTCCCACTGGGCCTCCGTCGGCAACGAAAACTTCCCGCCGCCCACCTTCGCGTTCAGCTTCTCCACGAATCCCTGGCAATCGTCCCAACTCACCTGCTCGACTGGGTTCTTCGGCCCCTTGAAGTTGCTCGGACTGCTACCCATCACCGCTTCCCACTGCTCCTGCGTGACCAGATACTTGCCCAGGTAGAACGGCTTGCTGATCCGCACCCGGTGCTGCGGCTTCTCGTTTGGCTGCGCGTCCTTGTCCGAATCGGGCGAGCCCATCATGAACTCGCCCGCCGGAATCAGCACCATCTCCATCTTCATCCCGCCGCCCAACTCGACGCTGATCTCCTTCAAATTCGTGGCAAGATTGCTTGGCGGGGTTTTCCCAGAGGTTGCCACCTGCGCCGCGGGCTGGGTCGTCGATGGGCCGGGCTGCTTGTTTTGCGGCGCAGGGAGTGTGCCCTCCGCGTGCGACGGAGCGGACGGCACACGGAGTGTGCCTGCTACTGTCTTCGGCTCCAGCGTCACGCGCAGGACTTCCTGGTCACCCTGCCGCACCGAAAACGATTTGCTCACCGACTGGTAGTCGCCGGACGTGACCAGCAGGTCGTGCCCGCCCGCCTTCAACCGCAGCGGCTCTTTCAGGCCCGCGATGTCGATCACGTCGCCGTCAACCTTCACCGTAACCTGGGCCTTGGGGTCGCTCAGCTCGATCTTCACCGTGCCGCTGCCGGTTTGGATCGAGAGCACCACGGCGAGCAACCCCCCGGCGGCGGCGGCGAAGCCGGCCAAGGCCAGCCACTTCCACCGCGCTCCGCCACGCCCCCAAGCGGAGGCCAACGCGCTGGCGCCTCGCAAAACGGCCGTCTTCGCACGGACAAGCACGGCGGGCACGCCGACGCGCGACGTCGCCCCGCCCGCCATGCTCGGCGAAGCCTGCAACTGTTCCCAGGAATTCCGAGAGGTCAGCGACGTCTCGGGTAGCGCCAGCAGGGCCTCCAACTCGGCCGTCAACTCCCCGGCGCTCTGATACCGCTCCTCGGGCTTCTTTTTCAGCCCGCGGGCCAGAATCCGGCACACCCCGTCGGGCAACTGCGGGGACAACTGCCGCGGGTCGGGCACCGGCTGGTGACAGTGCATGTAGCCCAGCGCCCCGGCGCGACGTTGCCGAAGGGGTCCTGGCCCGTCAACAGGCAGTAGTAGGCCGAGACCAGCGAGTACAGGTCGCTGCGGCCGTCCAACTTGCCGCCCTGCCATTGCTCCGGCGACATATAGGCCGGCGTGCCCAGGGTCGAGCCGTCCTGGGTCAGCCGGCTCTCGCTGAACTGCGAACGGGCCAGGCCGAAGTCGGCCACTTTCGTCACCCCGTCGCGGGTCCGCATGAGGTTGGCCGGCTTGATGTCGCGGTGCACCATGCCCAGCCGGTGGGCCGCCTCCAAGCCGGCGGCCGCGTCGCGGATCGCGCGGGTGGCCTCGCGCCAGGGCATCGGCCGGCCTTCGCTCACCGCGTTGTCCAGCGACTGCCCGTCCACGTACTCCATGGCGATATAGACCAGGCTGCCCTCCTGCCCGACCGAGTAGACCGTCACCGCATTGGTGTGGTGCAGCTTGGCCGCCAGGCGGGCCTCGCGCAGAAACCGCTTCAGGCGGTCTTCCTTGGCGGCAAAGCGGGCCGGCAGCGTCTTGATCGCCACGTCGCGGTCCAGATAGGGGTCGCGGGCCAGCCAGACCTCGCCCATGCCGCCTTGGCCCAGTTTTCGGCGAACCGTGTAAGGTCCGATCTTCTCCGGCGGCGAACCCCCTGCGGCGCGCCGAAGCCGGGGGTGGGGGGCCGGGGGTTGGGGGCCGGGGGTTGGGGGCCGGGGGTCGGGGGTCGGGGGTCGGGGGTCGGGGGCCGGGGGTCGGGGGCCGGGGGTCGGGGGTCGGGATCCCGCTACGGGCGAGGCCAGCCCGGGCGGCACCACCATCTTCGCACGGTTCTCGACGGGGCCGCCACGCTCCCCGGCGGACGACCCGGGGGAAGCCGGCGGCTTGGGCGCGCCCGTCTCGTCGGTCTTCATCTCCACGGTGAAGCCCTTGCCGCACTTCTTGCAGGTCGTGCGGCTGCCAAGACTCTCCTCCCGGACAGTGTATTTCTGTCCGCAGTCCGGGTTCGGACATCGGATGGTAATCGGCATGGCATCACCCGTCGAGCGGTTCCAAAGCAAGTTGCTCCTTGCCCCCCATACTACCCGTCTGTATTAAGAACAGCAACCGTTGCCAGAAGACGGCTGAGGTCCCTATCCATCTATTCGGGTGGCGAAGCCGCTGTTGGGGAAAAGGGGCTCTTCCGGTTCTAGGTGCCAACCCGGAGGGGCCGCTGACGCTCGTAGTTCCGCCTTTAGGCGGAATACCGCCTGAAGGCGGAACTACGAGCGGGCGTTTCACGACTCTTGCGCCAGAACTTGCCGCCGCCTCCGCCGCGTGACCGCGACGGTGAGTGACGGCTCGCGTGGCGGATTGCGTGGATGGCAGCCGCCAAGTTATACTGCGCGGACGAAAATGAGACGTTTCCGCCGCGGGGATTGTAACCCGAAGCGTAAGCGAGGTAAAAGGTACATCCCTCGCTAACGCTTCGGGTTACTATTAGTCTCGCCCGCGTGTGGTATATCGTATAACTGCTATCAGAGGCAAGCGGCAGTTGCCAAAGGGACGATCCCTCTGGCAGACGGCGGCGGATTGACTTGACTTGGAACCGTGGATGTCGGAGTTTGTGACCGTAGCCCGGGTGGGCCAGATTCGCGAGGGGCGAGGCCAGCGGCTTGTCGTCGGCCAACGGGAGGTGGCCCTCTTTCTTGTCGGGGGCAGGTATTATGCCTTGGACGACTACTGTCCCCACATGGGCGCGTCGCTGGGCAGCGGCGAGGTCCACAACGGGGCGGTGGTCTGCAACCAGCACTTGTGGGCCTTTCGCCTCGAAGACGGGGTGTGCCTGGACGTCCCGCGGCTCGCGGCCGAGACCTTCGAGGTCCGCGTGGAAGGCGACCAGATCCAGGTCCGCATTCCGCCGCCAAGCCCCGACGCCGGCCCGGCCTTCGGAAAAGCTAATCACGAAAACCCGAAGGAACGAAAACCCGAAAGAAGGCAGGGGGAGAAAGATCCCTAGACGAGACGGCAACATGTCTTGCGATGAGCGAGGTAGGGTTGAAGTTCGTAAGCATTCCTCAATCCCCTTTCGGGGTTTGGTCTTTTCGGGGTTTCGTGATTCTCTTCTCTTGCGTCGCGCCTAAATCTTGCCTCGCCTTACAGCCGAATCTTCTCGCCGGGGCGGAGCACGACGGGTTCGGCGGAGGTCTCGGCACGGACGCGTTGAGCCCAGCGGTTGGCGTCCTGGGCGATGACGGGCCAGGTGCCGCTATGGACCGGCACGACCCGCCGGGGGGTGATGAGCTTCACGGCTTCCAGGGCGTCGTCGGGGCCCATGGTAAAGTTGTCGCCGATGGGCAGGGATGCCAAGGCGATCCCCGCCGCGCCGATGAGCTTCATGTCGTAGAACAGGCCCGTGTCGCAAGCGAAATAGACATTCCCCTCGGGCAGGGAGAGCAGAAACCCAGCCGGCTGGCCGCCGTGGGAGCCGTCGGGTAAGGTCGAGCTATGGTGAGCGATGGTCATCTTCACCCGGCCAAAGGGGAAGGCGTGCCCACCGCCGATGTTCATGGCGTGGGTCTTAGTGACCCCTTTGGAGGAGAACCATTGGCAGATCTCGAAGTTGGAGACCAGCGTGGCCCCCGTTCGCAGGGCGATCTTTTGGGCGTCGGCGACGTGATCGAAGTGGCCGTGAGAGATGAGGATGAAGTCGGCCGCCACCTGGTCGGCCTTGACCGGCGCGACCGGTGAATCGTCGAGGAACGGGTCCAGCAGGATCTGCTGCCCCCCGCTGGTGATCGACCAGGAGCCGTGTCCCAACCAGGTCAATTCGCTTGCCATCGCAGAAGCCTCCTCGCTCCTGGAAATTGTACCCCCGCCCCCTTGTGCGGCACGGGTACCATTTGTTACCAAGAGAGTTCATACAACCAGCGGCTTGTGCGAGAATCAATATGCGGGGCAAGATCGACAAGGAACCCCCCTCATGGACATCCAAGACCTGACACGCACCCTCAAGACCAGCGGACCGGGAAAGATTGTGATGCTGGTGGCCGACGGGCTGGGCGGCCTGCCGATCGAGCCGGGGGGCCCGACCGAGTTGGAGGCCGCCCGAACGCCCAACTTGGACAGTCTGGCGAAGCGTGGCGTTTCGGGGTCCATGATTCCGATCCTGCCCGGGATCACGCCGGGGAGCGGCCCGGGCCATTTGGGGCTCTTCGGCTACGACCCGCTGAAATACGTGATCGGCCGCGGCGTGCTGGAGGCCACGGGCGTGGGCTTTGGCGTGGGACCCAGCGACGTGGCCATTCGCTGCAACTTCTGCACGCTGGATAGGGAGGGCCGGATCACCGACCGTCGCGCCGGCCGGATCCCCACCGAGGAGAGCGGCCCTTTGGCCGTCAAGCTCCGCAAGGTGAAGATTCCTGGCGTCGAGGTCTTTGTCGAGCCGGTCAAGGAGCACCGCTTCGTGGTCGTATTCCGCGCCGAAGGGCTGGGCGGCAACGTGACCGACACCGATCCCCAGAAAACCGGCGTGCCGCCGCTGAACGCGGAGGCGCTGGAGCCTCACAGCCAGCGGACCGCCGAGGTGGCGACGGCCTTCGTCGCGCAGGCGCGGGAGATCCTGGCCGGCCATCCCAAGGCCAACGGGCTGACGATGCGGGGGTTCTCGGCGAAGCCCGACATCCCCAGTTACCGCGAGGTCTACGGGCTGACGGCGGCCGCGATCGCCGTCTACCCGATGTACAAGGGGCTGGCCCAGTTGGTCGGCATGGAGATCCTCGGCAAGCCCTCGACGTTGGACGAAGAGGTCGAGGTCCTCCAGCAGAATTGGGAGAACCAACAGAAGAAATTCGATTTCTTCTTTTTCCACTTCAAGTACACCGACAGCCGCGGCGAGGACGGCAATTTCCCGGCCAAGGTGGAGATGATCGAGAAGTTCGACGAGATCGTTCCGCGGGTCGAGGCCCTCGATCCGGCGGTGCTGATCGTCACCGGCGACCACAGCACGCCGGCGGCGATGAAGAGCCATAGTTGGCATCCCGTGCCCACGGTTCTGGTCGCCAAGACCTGCCGGCCGGACGGCTGCCAGACCTTCGGCGAGAGGGCCGCGCTGGCCGGCGGCCTGGGCCACTTCGAGGCCAAGTACCTGATGACCTTGGCCTTGGCCCACGCCGGCCGGCTGGAAAAGTTCGGGGCGTGAGACTGTCCCGGAGGGTAGTAACTTTCGCCGCCTAGGCATACAATTCGGTGCATGGCCGGAAGCGAACGGATCATCGCGTAATCTCGCGGGCCAACGAACGGGCCCAGGTATTTCCCGAATGAGCAAGCAGCAACTTCTTTTTGACGTTTTCGAATGTCCGCCGCGAGTGCGCGACGAAACGTCGTCTACGTTCACCAATAACATGACGCTGCCTGTCCATCGTTGGTTTCGATTTAGCGCCGGCTTTTCCGCGGATTGGGTCGAGTACGTAATTGCGTCATTCGGTGGCAAGAACCGTCCCAACGTCCTCGACCCCTTTGCTGGGTTGGGCACGACGCTGTTAGCCGCCGAGAACTCAGGGGCTTCCAGCATCGGCGTCGAAGCCCATCCGTTCCTCTGTCGAATTGCGTCTGCCAAACTTGAGCGGCGTTCCTCATCCAGGGATTACGAGGAACTAGCTAGGAGCGTTTTGGCAAGTGCGAAACGCCGCAAGCCGAATGGCTTGACTGGGTACCCGAAACTGATTGACAAGTGCTATGACGAGCAGACCCTGGGACGTTTAGACGCGCTACGTCACGCCGTTGAGGAGGTGCACGAGGCTACTCCCGCCGCGGAGCTCGTTTGGCTTACTCTCGTGGGGATTTTGCGGAAGACTTCACGCGTCAACACCGCCCAATGGCAGTATGTCCTGCCGAACAAGCCAAAGAAGAACCCTGTTGACCCGTTTGACGCTTTTGAGGCGTTGTCAAGACAAATCCGTCACGACATGGCCGAGTCGGCAGCCCTGGTCGGACCAAGAGCGAAACTCATCTTGGGTGACGCCCGGACATGCGAAGGCGTTCCAGACAAATTTGCGCAACTCGTGGTCTGTTCGCCACCGTATCCGAACAACTACGATTACGCGGACGCCACGCGATTGGAGATGTCTTTTTTTCAACAGATCAAGGGGTGGGGCGACTTACAGCAGAGCGTTAGACGCCACCTGGTCCGGTCGTGTTCCCAGCACGTTCCCGAAAAGGCCGTGGACCTCGACGAGGTTATTGGCAAGCCTGAACTAGAACCGATTCGTCAGGAGCTATCGGCCGTCTGCCACGAGCTTGGAAAGGTCAGGCTGACACACGGCGGAAAGAAGACGTACCATCTCATGGTTGCCTGCTACTTCTTGGACCTTGCCAAGGTCTGGCGAGCGTTGCGCCGAGTTTGCGATACGCCGTCCCGCGCATGTTTCGTCGTCGGGGACTCGGCACCATATGCCGTTTACGTGCCGGTGATCGAATGGCTCGGTAAACTCGCCATTGCGGCCGGTTTCCAATCGTTTGCCTTCGAACAAACTCGACAGCGCAACATCAAATGGAAGAATCGAAAGCACCGCGTTCCGCTTTGTGAAGGACGACTGTGGGTGGAGGGATGAATGGGAGCGAACGCGTCGTTCGACAGTGAGAATGCCTCAGCGGGCCACAAACTAGGCCAAATGCTCGGCGATTGGTTCGCCGAATACTTCGTATTCCCACTGCTGGCGAGCGTTGCCAACCAACTTCAGCTCTACCTGGACAGCGCCTACCGAGTCAGGCAAGCTCGCGGAGAGAAGCTGCTTTGGAAAGACGAAGAGGGTAACACCGTGGACTACGATTTCGTGATGGAGCTTGACGGCACCGAGTCCGAAATCGGTATTCCTGTTGCTTTCTTCGAGTGTTTCTGGCGGCGAGGCTCAAGGCACTCGAAAGATAAAGCGCGAGACGATAGTGGCAAATTGCTCCCCATGAGGTCGACTCATCCAACTGCCCGCTTTCTCGGAATTATCGCCGCTGGCAATTTCACCTTGCCCGCTCGCCAGCTCATCAAGAACCGGGAGATTGACCTTTTCTACGCGCCGAAAGAGAAGGTGCTGTCGGCGTTTGAAAGCCTCGGGTTGCAAGTGGATTATCCTGACAAGGCCCCCGAGGAGGAAAAACAGAAACTGGTGCGAGACTTTCAACGGAAACTCTCTGACAATCTTGAGCATGAGGCGGCTGACCGATTGCGGGAGCTGCTAGGGTTGCCGGCTATCGAGACATACATCGACAGGGTCCGCGCGGCTATGGGCGCGCTTCCGCAAGAAATCCGTTTCCTTGGACGTCACGATTCTGCACCGCGCGTCTTCAAGAAAATCACCGACGCCACGGCTTTCCTGGAGCGGGCCGATTTTGATTTCAGCAGCCCCGTGGAAACTTATTTGTACCAGATAACGTACTCGGATGGCACGGAGTTCGAGCGTGGGGTTACATCTTTGGCGGAACTCAAAGCGCTGCATGGACATACCGATAGGCTCGCGAAACACATGGGGGTGCTCGCCCGACGTTCAAAGTGACGCAGGAGTGCGCTGGGCGCAGCCAACGCCAACGTTGTCAGGTGAAGGCTTCCGACGCCTATAATTCCAACATGGATGAGCAAGAAACAATCCGTCGTTTTCTGCGCGGCCGGAGCTTCGCCGTGGTGGGCGCGTCGAGCGACCGGTCGAAGTACGGCAACAAGGTATTGCGGGCGTACCTCCAGCAAGGTCTGCAGGTGGTCGCGGTCAATCCCAAGGAGAAGCAAATCGAAGGGGTGCCCAGCTATCCGGATCTGGCCTCCCTCCCCGAGTCAGTCGACGGGGTCTCGATCGTCACCCCGCCCGCCGTGAGCGAAAAGGTCCTCCAACAGGCCGCGGAGGCGAAGATCCGCAACGTTTGGCTCCAGCCGGGAGCGGAAGGGCCGGGCTGGCAGCAGCAGGCCGAGCGGTTGGGGCTCAGCGCCATCGGCGGCGGACCGTGCGTGCTGGTCGCCTTGCGATATCACGAAGACGAGGAATAACCATGAGCGTGCGCCTTGCGAAACTGCGGTTGGGACCAACGCAGAAACAAGTGTCGCCTTTCGCTCCGCGAAAGGACGCGGCTTTCGCGGAGCGAAAGGCGACAATCCGACAGATATTGATTCGCCGGTCCTGGGCGACGGCCTTCCTGGTCCTTGCCTCCGCGTGGCTCGTTTGCGGGACCGTGATGGCGCTGGACCACGACGTGGTGATCGCCGTCTACCAGGGACCCTGCCGCGACGGAGACTTTCCGGCCAATCTGTCCACGGTGCGGCGGGTGGTCGCCGAGGCGCGGGCCAGGGGGTGCGATTTTCTCGCCTTCCCCGAGGCCTTTCTTTCCGGGTGCGATACCTTCGCGCATCTGAAGCAGGGGGCTCGCCGCCTGGATGATGCGGAGTTGAGGGCCTTCATCGACGAGACCGCCGCGCACGAGTTGGTCGTCCTTGTGGGAATGACCCGAATCGAGAAAGAGGGCATGTACAACAGCGTGCTGGTGATCGAACATGGACGGCTTTTGGGGATTTATGACAAGGTAATGCTCCTGGAAGGCGAGCGGCGAGAGTATGGCATCCTGCCGGGCAAGTGCGTGCCGGTCTTCAAGGCCCATGGCGTGCGGTTCGCGGTGAACGTCTGTCACGACACGTCCTTTCCCCAGCCGGCGATGATGGCCCGGCTGCAAGGCGCCGAGATCTTGTTTACCCCGCACTACAATGCCATTCCTACCCAGGCCATGGACGAACACCGCAAATGGGTCCGCAATACGCACATCGGTCTGGCCTGCCAGATGAAGATGGTGGTGGCGCGATCCAACGTCGTGGTCACGGAGAAAGGGGACCGCCTGGGCTACGGCGACAGCTTCATCATGAGCCCGCGCGGCGAGACGCTTGCCGAGGCGGGCCTGTTTCACACGAAACTGATCACGGCCCGAATCACCCCGGCCATGCTGCGGCCGTCCGCTCTGGGGGCCAACCCGAAAGAAGTCCCGGCCGAGCTGAATGCCAGACTCGGGGATCTCTTGAAGGCCGGCGAGAAGAGCCCGTGACGAGGCGGGAAATATCCCCCTTTTCCCTCGATTTGCCCAAGGCGGCTGGCCGAATCTATAACACTAGCCCGAAGCGCTAGCGAGGGTAAGTTTTTGTGTTTCCCTCGCTTGCGCTTCGGGCTGGTGATGTCACCATCAAGAACTCGCTTTTCGTCAGGGAGGACGGAATTGTCTGGTCCCAGCCGATTGCGGTTGTTGTATCTTTCCCGCTTTTCCCAACCGGCGATCGACCGCCCCATCTACCGGGCCATCCGCCAGAGACCCGTCAAGAAGATCGTCGAACTGGGGATTGGAGACTGCCAGCGAACACTTCGTATGCTCGAAATCGCGGGGATTCACTGCCCGCCGGCCGAGATCTGCTATGCGGGGATCGACCTGTTCGAGACGCGCAGGCCGGGTGACGGCCCCCCGCTTACGCTCAAACGGGCCTTCCAGTTATTGCGGGCCACGGGAGCCCGGATACGGCTCATCCCGGGCGACCCCTTCACGGCGCTTTCAGGCGCGGCGAACCTGCTGGCAGCTACCGATCTCTTGGTGGTTAGCGCGGGTCAGGACCCCGATTCGTTGGCCAAGGCATGGGACTTCGTCCCGCGGATGCTCCACGCCCAGTCGCGGGTGTTCTTGGTCGAGGCCGGCGCGGAGGGCGGCAGCCGGTTGCGGCAAACGGGCCTTAGCCAGATCAATCAATTCGTCCAGGCAGCCCGTCGCCGCCGGGCCGCGTAGGGTCCGACCGTGAAATCCCTTCCGCGTGTAGGGAACGCCCTCCGTGGCGTTCCGCGAACTGGGGATGTCCCTTTCCTTGGCTGCGGAACGCCACAGAGGGCGTTCCCTACAAACGTCCCCGAATCAGAGGTTATTGTCGTCACCGAACGGCAAGCCGGGCCGTCGCCATCCGCCGCGTCATGGTTTATAATGGGAAAATTCTCCCGTAAGCTCTTCAACCCCAGCGATCCCGAAGCCGTATGACCGCATCCAGCGCCCCTCGGACGATGTTCGAGAAGATCTGGGACGACCACGTCGTCCATGCCGAAGAGGGGAAGCAGACCATCCTCTACGTCGATCTCCAATTGGTCCACGAGGTGACCAGTGCCCAGGCGTTCGAGGGGCTGCGGCTGGCGGGCCGGAAGGTGCGGCGGCCGGGCCGCACGGTCGCCACGTTGGATCACAACGTGCCCACCACCGACCGCTTGCTGCCGATCGTCGATCCGGTCTCCAAGCTGCAAGTTGAGACGTTGCGGGAGAACTGCCGCCAGTTCGGCATCCGGCTCTACGATCTGGACGACCCCCAGCAGGGGATCGTCCACGTGATCGGCCCGGAGTTGGGGCTCACGCAGCCGGGCATGACCATTGTCTGCGGCGACAGCCACACCGCCACGCACGGGGCCTTCGGGGCGCTGGCCTTCGGCATCGGCACCAGCGAGGTCGAGCACGTCCTGGCCACGCAGACGCTGCTCCAGTACAAGCCCAAGACGCTGGAGATCCGCATCGACGGCCGGCTGGCCCAAGGGGTGACGGCCAAGGACCTGATCCTCTACATCATCGGCCGGATTTCCACCCAGGGCGGCGCGGGCTACTCGATCGAGTACAGCGGCGAGACGATCCGCGGCCTGAGCATGGAAGAGCGGATGACGGTCTGCAACATGTCGATCGAGGCCGGCGCCCGGGCCGGGCTGATCGCCCCCGACGAGACGACTTACGCGTATCTCCGCGGGCGTCCCTTCGTGCCGGCCGACTTCGAGGCGGCGGTGGCGCGGTGGCGGAAGCTGCCCGGCGATCCCGGCGCCCGCTTCGACCGCGTCGAGGTCTTTCAGGCCGCCGAGATTCAGCCGCAGGTCACCTGGGGGACCAACCCCGGCCAGGTCACCGACGTCGGCGGCTGGGTGCCGGATCCGGCCCGCTTCGGCGATGAAACCGAGCAGAAATCGGCCGCCCTGGCCCTGGAGTACATGGACCTGGAGCCGGGCACCCCGATCGTCGCGATTGGCATCGATCGCGTCTTCATCGGCTCCTGCACCAACGGCCGGATCGAGGACTTGCGGGCGGCCGCGGCCGTGGTCCGCGGACACCGCGTGGCCCAGGGCGTCCAGGCGATGGTCGTGCCCGGCAGCGGACTGGTCAAGCAGCAGGCCGAGCGGGAGGGCCTGGACCAGGTCTTCACGGCCGCGGGTTTCCAGTGGCGCGAGGCCGGTTGCAGCATGTGCCTGGCGATGAACCCCGACAAGCTCGAGCCCGGCGAGCGCTGCGCGTCGACCAGCAACCGCAACTTCGAGGGTCGTCAAGGCAAGGGCGGGCGGACGCACCTCGTCTCGCCCGCCATGGCCGCGGCGGCCGCCGTCGCCGGCCATTTCGTCAACGTCCGCCAGTGGCCGTATCGCTCGTAGGACGGATTGCCAATCCGTCCTACAAAGCTCGCCCCATTCTTTAGGACTTACGTATGAAAGCCTTTACCCGCCTCACCGGCCTTGTGCTTCCCCTGGACCGCTCCAACGTCGATACCGACCAGATCATACCCAAGCAGTTCCTCAAGCGGATCGAGCGGACCGGCTTCGGGCAGTTCCTCTTCTTCGACTGGCGATTTCTGGACGACGGTTCGCCCAACCCCGAGTTCGTCTTGAATCGCCCCGAGTATCGCGGCGCGACGATCCTGCTGGCACGGCGGAACTTCGGTTGCGGCTCCAGCCGGGAACATGCCCCCTGGGCCCTGGAGGATTTCGGCTTCCGGGTGGTCATCGCCCCCAGCTTCGCCGACATCTTCTACAACAACTGCTTCAAGAATGGCATGTTGCCGTTGCCCCTGGACGAGGCCGCGGTCGACGACCTTTTCGCCCGGGCCAATCGCCACGCGGGCTACCGGCTTACGGTGGACCTGGAAGCCCAGCGGCTCAGCGACGCCTGCGGGCTGGCCCTGCCCTTTACGGTCGATGCCTTCCGCCGCCACTGCCTGCTCGACGGCCTGGACGACATCGGCCTGACCCTCGGGCACGCCGACCAGATCGCCGCCTATGAGCAGGGGCACGGCATCGCGTAGGAAATCCTCTGTTCGTTTCCATCATCTTCTTTTCTTCAATGCCGCTCAAACTAAGACATGGCGTCGTCTAGCTCTCCTTCTCTTTCCCACTCTTCTCTCGGGCTTTCGTGATTGGTTTCTCTTCTTGTTCGAGCATAACACGTTGCCCTATGTCCGAGGCATTAACTCCACAACGGCTCCCCGATTCCAGCCGCTGGCGCACGTGGGCCGACCGGGTCCTCGATGGTCAGCGGCTGACGGTCGAGGAAGGGCTGGCCATCCTGCGGTCGGAAGATGGCGAGCTCTTGGAGGTCCTCTCGGCCGCCTATCGGGTTCGCTACGCGCAGTGGGGCAACCGCGTACACCTCAACTTCCTCATCAATGCCAAGAGCGGGAGCTGCGGGGAAGACTGCGCCTACTGCTCGCAATCGAAGGTCTCCGATGCGAAAATCGCCCGCTACAGGCTTCTCGACCCGCAGCAGATCCTCGACGGCGCCCGGGTGGCCGCCGAGCATCGAGCCAAGACCTACTGCATCGTGATCGCCGGCCGCTCGCCCCAGGAGCGGGAACTGGACGTGATCGCTTCGGTGGTGCCGCGGATCAAGGAGGCCTATGGGCTCGCCATCTGCGTTTCGCCGGGGCTCTTGGACCGCCGACAGGCCCGGCGGCTGAAAGAGTGCGGCGTCAACCGCGTCAACCACAACCTCAACACCAGCGAGCGTTTCTACCCGCGGATCTGCACCACGCACAGCTACCAGGACCGCCTGGACACGCTCCGCGCCAGCCGCCAGGCCGGGCTGGAGCTCTGCTCCGGCGGGATCGTGGGCCTGGGCGAGGAGGACGTCGACGTGGTTGAGCTGGCGCTGCGTCTGGGCGAGCTCCGCGCCGAGGCGGTGCCCATCAACTTCCTGATCCCCATCGCCGGCACGCCGCTGGGGCAGGTCCCGCCGCTTACGCCCGCCTACTGTCTCAAGGTCCTGTCGCTGGTCCGCCTGACCAACCCCCGCTGCGAGCTACGGATCGCCGCCGGCCGCGAGGTCCAGCTTCGCAGCTTGCAGCCGCTGGCCCTTTTCGCCGCCGATTCGCTCTTCGTCGGCGACTACCTCACCACCAAGGGCCAACCGCCCTGCGAGGACTACCGCATGATCGAGGACCTTGGGTTCGAGATCGTGCCCGGCTAAGGGGGTGGCGTCAAAATAGGATGATCAATTGTCGTCTGATGAACTCTGACGAACAAAACGGGTAATGTGCGAAGTTGGAGTTCCGGTAATGTGCGAAGTTGGAGTTCCGGCTTTAGCCGGCGTGTGGCGAGGGCCGCCTAAAGGCGGAACTCCAACCGAGCCGCCGGATTATTGCTCGTTCTGCTCGTCATAAGTCATTAGGGAACGCCCTCCGTGGCGTTCCGGGGTGCGGCAGAACGCCGTTTTTTGTGGCCGCGGAACGCCACGGAGGGCGTTCCCTACAGACCTCGTCCCACGAAAATACTGGCGACGAGCGAAACTACGAAAATCGCAACCGCGCTCACGACTTCCTGGATACTCGGCAGAATTGGCGCGATGAGCACGGGCCACCATGCGGGAACGATCCATCTGTCGCACTTCTCGATAGCGGCGGGCGTGAGCAAGATCGACACAACTACCGCGCGAACGATGTGCCGCGTCAACCGAGAGGTGAATCCCGCTGCCCACCAACCACCAACCCCGGCCAGCAAACTGACGGCCCAAAGCGCAATTTGTCCGGCGTAGTTCGGTATGCTTGTTTCCTCTATTTCCCGCCCGGCGGCGGCTGGCGTCCTTCCAATACGCCGCGCCAAAAACCGGGGTGACCGCGATAGGCGTCCAGGTAGGTCGATTCCAGCGGCACGTTGATGTAGCGGTCCGGATTCAGGAAGAGCGGCATCTCTACCAGCGGCGAACCTACCGCAAGATGCTCCAGGTAGGCCACCGGAGGCGAGTCGGCAACGTGGGAGGAAAGCGTCAGTGGCTCGTTCGGGGGAAGCAGATACGGCTCTTCGTCGAAGCGCTGCCAGATCGCCGCGTCCATCCCCTGGGGATCGTGGGGACCGGGCGGGAAGAGGTCGGCCAACAGCAAGTGGATCCCTTGCCAGAGAGCTGCCTCCGCCTTGTCGGCGAACTCCGCAACATGCGCCGCCCGGTCTTTATTGGCGGGTGACACCATTTCGACCAGGGCAATGATCCGGTGACCGCTGACGTGGCGGATGGTCAACGTCCGCTGGTTTCCCCGCGTCGCGGGCGAAAGCGACACTTTACGTCGCACCTGGGGAGGCGTTTCCGCGACCGCCAGGCCCCCGTCGCCCGCCGGCGGAGGCGGCGGGGCCGGCAGCGGGACTTGCAGTGTTAATACGTCGGCGATCCAGCGCCCGCCGTGTTGTTCGGGCAGCGCGTAATAGTTTGGCGGCAACAGGCCGCCATTGAGCGTTTCGCTGAGATGCGTGATCCAGGCGGTGTGAAAGGCGTGAAAAGTTGCAGCGTCCACCCGGGTCCAGTCGTGAACGGGCATAGGCAATCCTCCGCGGGCGTGGTCTTCCCTCTAATTTAACCCGCCGGCACGAGGTAGGGAAAGACCCAAGCGCGGGTCCCGCCCCTGGAAATTCGCGCCCAGCCGGAGTAAACTGCCGGGCGTAGGGTGGGACAAGCTCGCCGAGGCGAGCGCCGGCCCACCAGTTCTGCCGACGCTTGGTGGGCCGGCGGCCGACAAGGCGGCTTGGTCCCACCCTACGATCGCCGGAAGGTTGCGGTGGGGAAATGTCCGAGAGCGAGCGGAATGTGAGCCGGCTGATCGAAAAGGCCCGGCAGGGCGACGTGCAATGCCGGGACCAGCTCTTCGAGCTCTGCCGCAGTTATCTCGGTTTCTCCGCCCGGGCACAGGTTGAAAGCTGGCTGAAGAGAAAGGTCGACGCCTCGGACCTGGTGCAGCAAACCTTGCTGGAGGCGTTTCGCGATTTCGACCGTTTCCAGGGAAGCTCGGAACAGGAATGGCTGGCGTGGCTGCGGCGGATCCTGGACCACAACGTGGCCGACTTCATCCGCCGCTTCCGGGGCACGGCCAAACGCCAGGTCCGCCGCGAGGTTTCTTTCCGCGACCTCTCCGACACGGGCCTGAAACACGGGGCTCCCGAGCCGATCGCCCCGGGCGACACGCCCAGCGAGGAGTTCTTGCGGATCGACAGCGAGCTGCGGGTGGCGGCCGCCCTGGCCCAGTTGCCGCCGGACTACCAGGAAGTGATCGTGCTCAGAAATCTCCAGCGGCTGGCCTTCAACGAGGTGGCCGAACAGATGGGCCGCTCCCGGCCGGCCGTGCAGATGCTCTGGATGCGAGCGGTCAAGAAACTCCAAGAAACGCTCGGCGACGCCAGCAGCATGTCGAGTGGCTAGTGGTCAGTGGTCAGTGGCTAGCCACGCAGGGTGCCGCCAGTTCTGACCACTAGCCACTGACCACTAGCCACTAGCCACTGACCACCGATTATGGCCGAGATCCCCGAAGACCCGCAACTCGTGGCGCTGTTGGACGATTATCTCCAGCGGTTGCAGCGGGGCGAGCGTCCCGACCGCGAGGCGCTCTTGGCGGCCCATCCTCAGCTTCGCTCGGCCCTGGAGTGTTTCGACGCCCTGGAAGGCATGGCGCCGCCTTCGACGGGGGGGGCGGCAGGCGACGTGACGCTCGATTTGCCCGACAGCCCGGACGACCTGCCGCGGGACTTCGGCTCCTATGAGCTGGTGGCCGAGATCGGCCGGGGCGGCATGGGCGTGGTCTACCGGCGCGGCAAAAGGGGCTGGAGCGGATGGTGGCCGTGAAGATGATCCTGGCCAGCTTTCTGGCCTCAGCGGAACACGTGCGGCGTTTCCAGGTGGAAGCCCGGGCGGCCGCGGGCTTGCGGCATCCGCACATCGTGCAGATCCACGAGGTCGGGCAAGTACACGGGCAGCACTTCTTCGCCATGGAATACATCGAGGGCGGCAGCCTGGCCCAGCGGATCGCCCGCGGACCCGTGGACCCGCAGACGGCCGTCCGCCTGATGGCCCAAGTGGCGCGGGCGGTGGCCCATTTGCACCAGCACGGCATCGTACACCGCGACCTCAAGCCCTCGAACATTCTCCTCGACGAGGCGGAAACCCCCTATGTGACCGATTTCGGCCTGGCCAAGGTTTTTGCACCGGGCTCGGAGATGACCGCCACCGGCGTGATCGCCGGCACGCCCAGCTACATGGCCCCCGAGCAGGCCTCGGGCCACGGCGCCGAAGTCGGGCCGGCCAGCGACATCTACAGCCTGGGAGCGATCCTCTACGAATTGCTCACCGGCCGGCCCGCCTTCCGCAAGGAGAACCCGCTGGACACGCTGCTGGCGGTCATGGCCGGCGAGCCGACCCCGCCGCGCCAGTGGAATCCCCACATTCCCCGGCCGGTCGAGACCATCTGCATGAAGTGTCTGGCTCGATCGCCCGGCGACCGCTACGCCTCGGCGGCCGCGTTGGCCGACGACCTGGACCGCTTCCTCAAGGGCGAAGCGATCCAGGCCCGGCCGCCGGGCTTCACCGAGCGGCTCGGGATCTGGAGCCGGCGCGAGCCGGCCCTGGCCTCGCGGCTGGCCGCGCTCGGCGTCTTCTACCTGGTCGAGGTGGTCAACTACCGGCTGGGCATCGTCCGCGACGCGGTCTTCCATCGCGACGTGTCGTTGCTGATCGCCGTTTGGGCCACCAGCTCGATCCTGCTCCAACAGGCATTGAAAATCCAACGCTGGTCCATCCCCACAAGGTTCGTCTGGGGTACGCTCGACGCGGCCGTGCTCTTGGCCATGCTCCTGGTCGGTAACGGGCTGACCAGTTCCTTGATGGTCGGCTACCCGTTGTTGATCGCGGGCTCGGGACTCTGGTTCCGCGTGCGGTTCGTCTGGTTCATGACCGCGCTTGCGCTGGTCTCGTACGGCGTGCTGCTGATCGACTTCTATGTTTGGCGCCACGCCGCGCTGCGGACCCAAATGGCGGTAACCTGCGATCGCCATGTGATCTTCATCGTGGCGATGATCGTGCTGGCCGGGACGGTTGCCTATCTCGTTCAGCGGGTCCGGGCCTTGAGCAGCTATTATGGGGAGAAGCTCTAACGATCGGTCCAAGAAAAACTTGCGGGGATTTCGTAGGACGGATTGCCAATCCGTCCACCACGTCTCCGCCATCTACCTCCAGGGGTGCCGAATTTACCCAAACGTCGGCTGTAGGTAGGGGCTTGCTTTCCCAGAACGCCCCTCTTTCCCATAAATGGCCGTTGGTCCATTCATATCATTGCCCCCCACTCCAAATCATCGCACCAAACTGAAAAGTTGGCTAAACCCCTAAAATCGTTCCGACCGATACCGCTTGATGACGTTCCGATTCCGGCTCTTCGGTTTGCGTGGGAATCCGCCATGCGATGGTCTTGCCTAGTGTGCATCGTGTTGATGCCGGTTGTCCTGGGGAATCTGCCTCGCGCGGAAGCGCAGGACATGGAGTCCGGACGTAGTAGCACGCCGCTCTTGGACCAGTTAGGCGAGCTCGGGCGATCTATCTTTGGCGACCCGGATTCCAAGCCGCCCCAACGCCAGCAGCCAACGGTCAACAATTCCAATAACAGTGGGTATTCAACCCCGTCGAATAATTCCAATAACAGTGGGTATTCAACCCCGTCGAATGGGTCATCCCAGGGGTCGACGAAAAGCGCTTACCGGCCGCCGACCTATCAGGCGGAAAGCAACAGCTCGACAGTCGCCGTTCAGCGGCCTTCGTCCGCGGCGAGCATCATTACGCCGCCGGTGGTCATCGCTCGTCCAGCTTCGCCGCAGGCCGCAGCCGCGACGACCGGCGTGGGTCCTCAAAACGGCTCGGCAAGTGCCGGCAGCGCGGCCGGCAGCGGCCAATCCGGCACGCCAAGACTCTACGAGCGGCTGCTCTCTTTCCGCGACTCGGCCTTCAGCGCCCCGGCGAGCGCCGGGGACGCCGCGCCGGGGTCGTTGGGCTCGTGGCCCCAGCAGCCGGCGTACATCACGCCGGTGCCCGACGCCTCGACCAACTCGTCCCGCTCGGTCTCGCCGCCGCCGGTCGGCTCTGGCGCGGCCAACGCCCCGGCTACGGGAAGCAGATTGGCGCGGCGGAGCGGGCAGCCCGAGGCAGCCGCCGACCTGTCGGCCGGCCCCGTGCTGCAAGGCGGGTCGATGTTCGGCGAGCCGACGCTTGCGCCGCCGACGCCCAAGACGGCGACCGTCTCACCGCTGGTGGGTCAGTCGGCGATCGACTCGCCCAAGCCGTCGGCCGTGGAAACATCTCCTGGCGGTGCGGCGGCCGGGGTGCCATCGTCCGGGGCCCTGTTTACCAGGCAGAGCCCGGTGCTGGACGTGAAGACCATCGGTCCGCGGAAGATCATGGTCGGCCGCGAGTCGACCTACGAGGTCGTGGTCCGCAACCCCGGCCAGGTGGCGGCCGACGAAGTGACGGTCACCGTCGACCTGCCCGGCTGGGCCGATGTCCGGGCCTCCGAACCCAGCGCCGGCGCCGTCTCGCCGGATGCGAGGGTTCCCACCGGCAAGCGGCTCTTGTGGAAAGTGGGACGGCTGGAAGGCCGAGGGCAGGAGAAGCTCTCGCTGCGGATCGTGCCGCGGCAGAGCCGGCCGTTCGACCTGGCCGTCAAGTGGGACTATGCCTCGGATCCCTCCCAGGCGATGATCGAGGTCCAGGAGCCCAAGCTGCAGATGCACCTCGATGGTCCCAAGGAGGTGCTCTTCGGCGAGAAGCAGGTCTACCGCCTGGAGATGAGCAACGTGGGCAACGGCGACGCCGAAGGAGTGGAGATCTCCTTGGTGCCCCTGGGCACCGGCGACAACCAGACCGCCAGCCATCGGCTGGGCACCTTGCCCGCCGGCGGCAAGAAGGTCATCGACGTGGAACTGACCGCCCGGCAGACCGGCGCGCTGACGATCAAGGTCGACGCCCGCTCGGACGGCGGCTTCGAGGCCCACCTGGCCCAGCAGGTGCTGGTCCGCCGGGCCGAGTTGAAGGTCGACGTTGAGGCCCCCAGGATGCAGTTCGTGGGCGGCGAGGTGGGGTACAAGATTTGCGTCCGCAATACGGGCAACGCCGTGGCCAAGAACGTGAAGATCGCCGCTGCGCTGCCGCCCGGCATGAAATACGTCGCCGCCAGCAAGGGCGGCCGGCTCTCGCAGGCCGGCAGCGAGGTCGCCTGGACGTTGGCCGCGCTGCCGCCGGCCGGCGACGAGAACCTGGCCATGACCTGCGTCCTGGAGCAGTCCGGGCTGCGCCGGCTACAGGTGGCTTCCACCGCCGACGGCGAGCTTGCGGCCTCCGGCGAGGCGCTGACCCAGGTGGAAGCCGTAGCCGACCTGCGGCTGGAAGTGGTCGATCCGACCGGCCCGGTGGCCGTGGACGCGGAGGCCGCTTACGAGATCCACGTCCGCAACCGCGGCACGAAGAGCGCCGAGGAGATCGATGTGGTGGTCTACTTCTCGCAGGGCGTCGAGCCCACCACGGCCGAAGGCGGTGCGTACAAAATGGCTCCCGGCCAGGTGGTGTTCGACAGGATCCCCTCGATCGCCGCGGGGAAGACGGCCGCTTTGAAAGTCCGCGCCAGGGCGCAGAGTCCCGGCAATCACATTTTCCGCACCGAGGTCTACTGCAAGCCGCTGGGCAGCCGCCTGGTGAGCGAGGAGACGACCCACTTCTACGGCGCGGCGGAGCTCTCCGGGCCGGCCCTGCCGCCGGCCACGCAGGCGCCGGCTGCCCATCCTTGGGGCATGCGGATCGCGGATCGCCGCTTGTCGAGTCCGCCGCCGCTGTTGCCTCCTCCTCCGCTGACCAACGACAGATCCGCGCCGAGCGATGCGAACCCCATGCCCATCTTCGGGCCCAGGTAGTCGCGCCATTCTGTAGGATCGGCGAGTAAACAACTGTCGCCTTTCGCTCCGCGAAAGCTGCGGTATCCCGGGTTATCCCGCCGCAGCTCGCCTACTTTCGCGGAGCGAAAGGCGACACTCATTAGATTTTCCGATCGTTAGCCGGAAATCCGCGGCACCCCTCGGGTGGTGGATTTCGCTCGCGTTGGCTGTGCGAGCGTGTTATGCTGGTGTTTCCCACCGCGTATCTCCTACCCACCCTCTTGCCGAGCCCGGAGGAAACCCAAGATGTCTGCACCGCGAGCACACCATGATCGGCGTCAGTTTCTCAAGACGGCCCTGGGGGCCGGGGCGGCACTGGCCCTGCCTCAACTCATCCCGGGCGCCGTGCTGGGCAAAGACGGCGCGGCGCCCCCGAGTGAACAGATCACCCTGGGCGGCATCGGCATCGGCAACCGGGGCTCCTACGACCTGGGCTGCTTCCTGCAACAGCCGGACGTGCGGTTCGTGGCGGTCTGCGACGTCAAGGCGGCTCGCCGCGAGGCCGTCAAGCGGATGGCCGACTCCAAATACGGCAACCACGATTGCTCCACCTACCGCGATCTCAGCGAGCTGCTGGCCCGCGACGACATCGACGCGGTGCTGATCGCCACTGGTCCGAACTGGCACGCGACGGCCGCCTGCCTGGCGGCCAACGCCGGCAAGGACGTGTATTGCGAGAAGCCTTGCACCAAGAACATCTCGCAAAGCCTGATCCTGGCGGAGACGTTCCGTCGCACGGGCCGGGTCTTTCAGGCCGGCACGCAGCGGCGGGACCTGCCTCACTTCGCCTTCGCCGTGGAGCTGGCCCGCCGCGGAAAGCTCGGCAAGCTGCAAACGGTCTATGCCCATCCGGCCGGGATGGGGACTGTCAGCAGCGGCTGGGCCGCGCCCGAGCCCGAGCCGCCCAAGGAGGTGGTCGATTGGGATCTGTATCTCGGGCCGGCGGCCTGGCGGCCCTTCAATCGCGGATTGCTGGACGGCTTCAACTTCGAGAAGGGCGGCGGGATGGTCGGCGGCGGCGTGCTGGAATGGGGTTCCCATTGCGTGGACCTCTGCCAATGGGCGGCCGACGCCGACCAGACCGACCCCGTGGAATACAACCCGCCCGAGCACGGCGAGGTGGTCTGCCGCTATGCCAGCGGCGTGAAGCTGGTGCTCCGCAACGACGGCTGGCTGCCCCTGGGCTCCTGCCCGGTGCGGTTCGAGGGAGAGACGGGCTGGGTGGAGGCGGGCGACAGCGGCAAGCTGATCCTCAGCTCGCCGGCGCTGCTGGCCGGCCGCAAGGTGGCGGAGATCGGTGGCTACCCGGCCACGTTCCACGTCCGCAACTTCCTCGATTGCGTCAAGTCGCGCGGCCAGCCGAGCGCCAACGCCGACGTGGCCTGCCACTCGCACATCGCCTGCCACGCCGCCAACATCGCCATCTTCCTGGGCCGCAAGCTGGCCTTCGATCCCAAGAAATACGAGTTCATCGGCGACGAAGAGGCCAACCGGCTGCGGTCCGAGGCCCTCCGCGAGCCCTGGCGGCTGTAGGTTGGGCATTCCTGCCCGACCTGAACGATGGCCCGCCAGATCAAGAACAAGTGGGCAGCGACGGGCATGAATGCCCATCCTACGTAACAGACAATTGACAGGGAGAACCACCATGATACTCAAGATTCGCTATCTCGCCGTCGGAGCGTTCGGCATTGCGTCGACGCTTTCCTGGCTGGTCTTCGCGCAAGCCGTTGCGGCCGCGGCCGACAACCAGGGCACGACCCGGGAGAAGGAGCAGGCATTGATCCGCGTGCTCCAGTCTGACGCACCGCCGGCCCAAAAGGCGATCACTTGCAAGCAACTGGCCATCTACGGCGCCAAGGACGCCGTCCCCGCGCTGGCCGCACTCTTGCCGGACAAGGATCTGGCCTCCTGGGCAAGGATTGCTTTGGAAGCGATTCCCGATCCGGCCGCCGGCAACGCCCTGCGTGAAGCGATGGGCAAATTGCAGGGCCGGCTGTTGATCGGCGCGATCAATTCGATCGCAGTCCGCCGCGATCCCAAGGCGGTCAAGGGACTGGTCGAGAAGCTGAGGGACCCCGATGCCGGCGTGGCGTCGGCGGCCGCCGTGGCCCTGGGTCGCATCGGCGGCGCGGCGGCCGCGGGCGCCCTGGAGCGGTCGCTGGCCGGCGCGCCGGCCGCAGCCCGTTCGGCCATTGCGCAAGGCTGTATTCTCTGCGCGGAGCGGTACTTGGCCGAAGGAAAGTCGGCCGAAGCCGTGCGGTTGTACGACCTGGTCCGCAAGGCGGACGTGCCCAAGCAGCGAATTCTGGAAGCGGTCCGGGGAGCGATCCTGGCGCGGAAGTCGACGGGACTGCCGCTGTTGGTCGAGCAGTTGCGGTCGGCGGACAAGTCGCTCTTTGCGATTGGATTGCGTACCGCCCGCGAGATGTCGGGCCGCGAGGCGACCGACGCCTTGGTGGCCGAGCTGGGCCGGGCGTCGCCGGATCGGCAGGCGTTGTTGATCCTCGCGCTGGCCGACCGGGGCGATGCGGCGGCCCTGCCCGCCGTGCTGCAGACGGCCAAGAGCGGTCCGCCGCAGGCGCGGCGGGTGGCGATCCGCGCGCTGGCGAGGTTGGGTAACGCGTCGTGCGTGCCGGCGCTCTGGGAACTGGCGAAAGAAAGCGACACGGACGTGTCGGCAACGGCCCTGACGGTGTTGGCGGACCTGCCCGGCAAGGAGGTGGACGACGAGCTGGCCGCCCGGCTGCCCAAGGCGGAAGGGAAGGACCGGCAGATCCTCATACAACTTGCCGGACGGCGGCGGATCGAGGGCGCCGCGGCCGCGCTTTTGAAGGCCGCGGACGATCCCGACGCCCAGGTCCGCTCCGCCGCCCTGACGGCGTTGGGGGCCACGATCGAGCTTAGCGACCTGCCGCTCTTGCTGCGTCGGGTTGCCGATCCGCAGAAAGCCGAGGAGGCCGCAGCGGCCGAGGCGGCCTTGCGCGTGGCATGTGTCCGCATGGCGGATCGGGAAGCGTGCGCCGCGAAACTGGTGGCCGCCATGGCCGGGCGCCGGCGGCGGTGAAGTGCAAGTTCCTGGAGATCCTCGGAGCGATGGGCGGTCCCACGGCGCTGGAAGCACTGGGGGCCGCGGCAAAAGCGGCCGATCCCCAGCTCCAGGATGCCGCCAGCCGATTGCTGGGCGGATGGATGACGGCCGATGCGGCGCCGGTGTTGTTGGACGTGGCGAAGTCGGCCTCCGAAGCCAAGTACAAGACCCGCGCCCTGCGGGGCTATCTGCGGATCGCCCGGCAGCTCAAGCTGCCGGTGGCCCAGCAGTTGGCCATGTGCCGGGAGGCGTCGGCCCTGTGCCAGCGGGACGAGGAGAAGAAACTCGTGTTGGAGATCCTCCAGCGCCATCCGAGCGCCGAGTCGCTCTCGTTGGCCGTTGCCTTCCTGGCCCAGGCCGACGTGAAGCAAGAGGCGGGCCGTGTCGCCGTGGCGATCGCGGAGAAGCTGATCCGCCAGGACCCGGCCGCGGTCGCCAAGGCCATGCAAGAGGTGCTCGCCGCCGGTGATAGCGGCGCGGCCGACCGCGCCAAGGCGCTGTTGGACCGGGCCCGCGGAGGCTCGCAAAGGAAGTAGACCTGGCACGTAGGGTGGACTTCAGTCCGCCCTTCCGATGCTGTACTCCTCTCGCTCCGCGCGAGGGATAACGTCACGCGGAGCGTGACGAGTACAAGAGCGGGCTATTGATCCTCAGGTAAGTAATGCCGTGGGGCAGATTGCCAATCTGCCTGGCAGGTTAGCAACCTGCCCCACGTCTGCCCGGCATTACTTACCTGAGGATCAATAAAGCCCACCCTACTCGCTTTGCCCCCTTTTCTCGGCGGTCTGTTGCCGCTAGACTGGTGCCATCATGGCCATCGAATTTCGCTGTACTCAATGCAATCGGCTGCTGCGGACCGGCGACGACGCGGCGGGGAAACAGGCAAAATGCCCCAGTTGTGGACTGGTGCTGACGGTTCCGGCTGCGGCGAGCGGGACGGCGGCCCCTCCCGGGGCTGCCAGCGCACCGCCGGCCGCGGGAGGAGCCTCGACATGGCCTGGTGCGGCGCCTTTCGGCCCGCAGTCGCCTGGTGCGGCGCCTTTCGGCCCGCAGTCGCCTGGTGCGACGCCTTTCGGCCCGCAGTCGCCTGGTGCGACGCCTTTCGGCTCGCCCTGGGCCGGGGCGGCGCCCGGCGGCCCTCAAGGCCCGGGCGGACCGGTGAATCCTTACGAGTCGCCCGGCGATTTCCGCGGCCCGCCCAGTTGGCTGCCTCCGGGTCCGCAGGGAGCGATCGTTCCCACGACCGTCGAAGTGGGCGACCTCTTCAGCCGCACGTGGAAGGTCTTCAAAGATCAGTACGGCATCTGCCTGGGGCTGTACATGGCCACCTTCGGGCTGAGTTTCCTGGCGAACATCGTCGTCCAGGTCGTTGAGGGGGTTGCCCACGTCGCCGCACGCGATCCGGCGGTCAGCGTGATCGTCACGATTGTCATGACGTTGGCGTCCATGATCTTCGGCATCTGGATCAGCCTCGGGCAACTCCGTGGCATGATCAGTATTGCGCGCGGGGAGCCGACGTTGGTCGGGGTGCTCTTTTCCGGGGGTCCGTATCTGCTTCATGCGATCCTCGCTTCCATCCTCCTGGGTCTGATCATCGGGGGAATCGTGCTGGTCGGGGTGGCCGTTGCCGGATCCGTGGCCTTCCTCGGTTTCCAGGGCGGCGGCAACGAGCGCTGGATCGTAGCGGCGGTTGGCGCCTTCGTCTTGGCAAGCATCCCCTGTGCCGTGGTTGGCCTGATGTTCTCCCAGTTCAGTTGCTTGATCGTCGACCGCAATGCCGACGCGGTCCAGTCGCTCGGCCTTTCACGGCAAATCACCAATGGGAACAAGCTCATCCTTTTCGTCAGCTACCTGCTGATCGGCCTGCTGACGATTGCGGCTATCCCGCTGACCTGTGGGATCGGGCTCCTCTTCGGCGTGGGTCCCTACGCCATGCTTCTGCACGCGATGTTCTATTTGGCCATGTCCGGTCAGACCACGGCGGACCAGTTGCGGTATGACGCCTGGCAGAACCCGCCGCCGGCCGCGACGCCTCCGACGCTGCCGCCGGCGGCTCCCCCGTCACCGTTGGCGGGCGCATGAGCCCACCCCCTTTGACATGCAGAGACGCTTGCGGTAGCTTTTAGGGCCAAGGTACGTAGGTCTTTTTCCGCAGGAGTTTCCATGTTTCAAGCATTTCGTCAGAAGTGGAGGCAAAGGAAGGTCCAGGTCGCCTACCTGGCGATCATGGCGGTTCTCTTTGCCGGCGCCTATTATGCGTTGCCGGTCCTTTCGGCCGATACCGGCGGCCCGCAGGTGGGCACGCCCGACAAACCGGCCGCCAAGGCCGCCGAGGGCGGATTCCAGTGGTTCGCGCCCTTTATGGATTCGATCAAGTACACGCCCCTCGAACGGGCGTCGCTGATCGTGATCCTCTGCGTGGCCGTGGCCGGCCTGCTGTACGCGATGATGCTCGTCGGGCAGGTCCGCAGGGCCGACCAGGGCACGCCGAAGATGCAGGAGATCGCCGCGGCCGTGCGGGAAGGGGCCAATGCCTACCTGGCCGCCCAGTTCCGCAAGATCGGCCCGCTGATCATCGTCATTACCGTCGCCCTGTGGGCCACCAAGTACACCCAGCCCCAGTATGCCTACGGCCGCGCCTGTGCCTTCCTGCTGGGCTCGTTGTTTAGCTGGTGCGTGGGCTTCGTGGGCATGCGCCTGGCGACCACCGGCAATCTCCGCGTCGCCGCGGCCGCCAAGCGGAGTTACGGCGAGGCGATGCAGCTCGGCTACCGCACCGGCACGATCACCGGCATGTTGACCGACGGCCTGGGCCTCTTGGGCGGCACGTGCATCTTCCTGGTCTACGGCGAGCACGCTTACGAGGCCCTCTTGGGATTCGGCTTCGGCGGCACGCTGTTGGCGCTGTTCATGCGCGTCGGCGGCGGGATCTATACCAAGGCGGCCGACGTCGGCGCCGACCTGGTGGGCAAGGTCGAGGCGGGCATTCCCGAGGACGATCCCCGCAACGCGGCCACCATCGCCGACAACGTCGGCGACAACGTCGGCGACTGCGCCGGCATGGCCGCCGACATCTTCGAAAGCTATGAAGTGACCATCGTCGCGGCGATGATCCTCGGCCTGGCCAGCTTCGGCCACAAGGGCGTGATCTTCCCGCTGCTGGTCCGCGGCGTGGGCGTGCTGGGCTCGATCATCAGCACCTACACCGTCAAGGCCGGCGCTTCGGACACCTCCGACACGGCCCTGAAGAGCGTCCATCGCGGTTTCTGGATCGGCTCGCTGATCTCCATCGCCGGTTTCTTCGCCATCGGTTTCGGATATCTCTATTTCGACGCCGACTATCTGAAACTGTACCCCATGGCGGCGGCCGGATTCCCCGGCCATAGCCCGTCGCTGTTGCCTGCCTGGGAGAACTTCGGCATCGCCGGCCTGGACATGCGTCCGGCGCTGACCTGCTTGATCGGCGTCTTCCTGGCGATCGCCCTGAACAAGGTCACCAGCTACTATACCCACACCTCGCACAGCCCGGTCAAGTCGCTGGCCCGCGCCTGCCAGACGGGCCACGCCACGAACATCATCCAGGGCTTCGCCGTGGGTTACGAGAGCACCGTGGCCGCGATCCTGGTGATCGCCACGGCGATCTTCCTCTCGGTGCTGGTCTACTGGGGCGCGCCGCCGGTGTTCATCGCCTACGGCGTGGCCATGACCGGCATCGGCATGTTGACGCTGACCGGCAACACGATCTCGATGGACGTTTTCGGGCCGGTGGCCGACAACGCCAACGGCATCGGCGAGATGGGCTACGACAAGGAGGCCATGGAGGCCGCCGAGCCGGGCAGCTACAAGCGGGCCCGGCAGATCCTGGCCGACCTGGACGCGGTGGGCAACACCACCAAGGCCGAGACCAAGGGCATCGCCATCGGCTCGGCGGTGATCGCCGCCGTCTCGCTGTTCGCCAGCTTTATCGCCGTGATCGCCGTGGGCAGCGAGGACAAGCTCCAGCAGATGACCGAGGCCCAGTACAACTACTTCTCCGGCTTCCTCACGGTGGCCAACCCCCTGGTGCTCATCGGCCTGTTGATCGGCGGGGCGATCCCCTTCCTCTTCAGCTCGATGCTGATCCGGGCGGTGGGCCGGGCGGCGTTCTTCATCGTCAAGGAATGCCGGGTGCAGTTCAAGGACCCGCAGATCATGGCCGGCACGAAGAAGCCGGACTACGGCCGCGTGGTCGCCATCTGCACCAGCACGGCCCAGAAAGAGCTTATCGGCCCGGGGCTGCTGGCGATCCTGGCCCCCTTTGCCGTGGGCTTCCTCTTGGGCCCCTATGCCTTGGGCGGCTTTTTGGCCGGCATGATCCTGGTGGGGCAGCTTTTGGCGGTCTTCATGGCCAATGCGGGCGGGGCCTGGGACAACGCCAAGAAGATGATCGAAGACGGCATTTACGGCGGCAAGGGCTCGGAGGCCCACAAGGCCAGCGTTACCGGCGATACGGTCGGCGACCCGCTGAAGGACACCGCCGGCCCGGCCATCAACCCGCTGGTCAAGGTGATGAACATGGTCAGCCTGCTGGGCCTGGGCCTGGTGCTGGCCTACAACGTGGCCGGCGTCCACCCGGACGTCAAGTCCTTCAGTCCCGACCAGAAGGTGACCACGGTGCTGTCGAACCTGCCCACCGAGTGGCCGATCGGTCTGGCGGTGGTCGTGGTCTGCGTGGCGTTGATCCTCTGGGCCGTCTACCGCAGCAAGCATGAGACGGCCGAGATGTTGGAGATCGTCGGCACGCTGGACGCCACGGACGAAAGCGGCCATTAAGCCGCGGTCCGCGCGATCGCCGGGTTGAAAAGTGGTCCATAGCCCACGGGTGAGCAGCCCGTGGGCTTTTCGTTTCCAAGAAAGCAGGTATTTCTGGCGATAACCGAGTGCGATATAATGGACCCGGATGATGCTGGGTTGACGTTCGATGCACGGTGGTTGTAGCAATGCGAGGAACTGGAGAATGATTCGCGGGCGAGTGCAGAACGGCGTGGTGGTGCTGGAGGCCCCGCAGGCCTTGCGCGAGGGGACGGAGGTGGCTGTCAAGCCGCTTTTGCGTCGCGGTGGGAAGGTTGAGGCCGGCAAGCAGCCGACCGTGAGGCGGGCATTGTCGCGACTTGCAGGCAAGGCCAAGGGTCTGCCGACGGATGCGGTGCGCCAGGTGGACCACTACCTCTACGGGCACGCGGGCTCTTGATCTGTGTGTGCAGCGAGCTACACTCCAGTGTGTTGTGCAGACCGGTTCCCCTCCGAGTTGGATGGAAGAAAATGACTCCTGCATCCGGTGTTGACGTTTCCAGGCGACCGATCCAGCTCCACTGGGCTGGTGGACAGGTGGTGGTTACGCCCGAGGACGAAAGTCGATTCGTCCTAGCTGCGGGGGCCGCGATTACGGCGTGCCAAAACGCCGTGGCGATCGAACATTACCTCCACCAATTCAAAGACCAGTTTCTTACCCCCCTGCATGAGTGGTGCGAGGAGCAAAAGGCTCATGTCCAGTCTTGCTACGTTGCCCCATTGACAACCATCTTCATCAAGGTTTTTGTGGTCACGCGATCGGAGCGATATGATTTCGCGCTAAGTGACTTGATTGCAGATCTGGAATCGCAACTCGGCAAGAAGGGATGGCGGGCTGACATTCTGCAAATCGCGGCAAAGTCTCCCGAGGAGATACGGGTCTTTTTCGACCCCCTCGAATCCATACTCGTATACCACGATGGGCAACGCACAGCAGCATCGGCAGAAGGCTGAAAGCCATCTCCGTTTCCTGGGCACAATCTTGATTAAGCGGCGTTTGGGTCATATCCAAGCGTATGTCAGGTCTCATCGTCAGGGCGAGAGCCCGTGAAACGCACCTCCCTGCCGGCCCTGGAAGAGCGCGGACCGCTGCGGGTGATGTTCGTGATCACCTCGATGCCGGTCGGCGGGATGGAGACGCTCCTGGTCGAGCTGGTCCGGCGGCTGGACCGCGCGCGGTTTTCGCCGGAGCTCTGCTGCCTCAAACATCTGGGACCCTTGGGCGAAGTGCTGGCCGCGGAGATACCGGCGTTTACCGGCCTCTTGCGGCACAAATATGACGTCCGCGTCCTGGGGCGGCTGCGGCGGCTGCTGGGCGAGCGCCGGATCGACGCCGTGGTCACCGTGGGCACCGGCGGCGACAAGATGTTCTGGGGCCGGCTGGCCGCCTGGCTGGCGGGTATCCCGGTGATCTGCTCGGCCCTGCACTCGACCGGTCTGCCCGACCGCGTCGAGCCGCTCAACCGGCTGTTGGCGCCGATCACCGACGCCTTCGTCGCGGTGGCCGGGCCGCACGGCCGCTACCTGGCCGAGCACGAGGGTTGCCCGGCCGCGAGGATCGTGGTGATCCCCAACGGGGTCGACGCCCAGCGGTTCCGTCCCGCGGCGGCCGATGCGGCGCTCGGCGACGCGTTGGGCCTTCCCCAGGCGGCACCGGTGATCGGGATCGTCGCCGCGCTGCGGCCGGAGAAGCAGCACGAGCTGTTCTTGCACGCGGCCGCGCTGGTCCACCGCCAATCGCCCGAGTGCCGCTACCTGATCGTCGGCGACGGCCCGCGGCAGGCGACGCTGGAGGCCTTGGCTGGCGATCTGGGGCTGGCCGGCGTGGTCCACTTCCTCGGCGCCCGCGGCGATGTTCCGCAACTGCTGGCTCTGATCGACGTGTTCGTGCTGACGTCGAAGATGGAGGCCAATCCGGTCTCGATCCTCGAGGCCATGGCCAGCGGGAAGCCGGTGGTGGCGACGCGGGTGGGCTCGGTTGCGGAGACGGTCCTCGACGGCCGCACGGGCTACCTGGTGGCCCCCGGCAGTGCCGACGAGGTGGCCGCGAAAGTCCTGGAGCTGCTTGGCGATCCGGTCCGGGCCGCGGCCCTGGGCCAGGCCGGCCGCGAGGAGGTGGTGGCCCATTGGTCGATTGAGCGGATGGTCGAAGGCTATCAGGAGATGCTGACGCGGATTTACCGGCAGAAGACGGAGGGAACAGGGCCGCGAGACAAGGGATGAAGCGTCCAGCGGGTCATACGGCCGAGGGCGGCACGTTGTGTCCGGTCACTGGCTCGATCACCACGGCCGTGCCGTAGCAAAGAACCTCCGTGGCTGAGCCTTTGCTGACCACTTCCGAGGCGTCGTAACGGACGCCCACGATCGCGTTGGCGCCCATTTGCTGGGCGTGCTCGATGAGAAGTTCGTAGGCCTGGGAGCGGGCCTGTTCGCACATCTCGGTATAGGCCCCAATACGGCCGCCCAGAAGGTTCTTCAGGCCGCCGACAATGCCTTGCACGATCGTCGGCGACCGGACAATGATGCCTCGCACAATCCCTCGGTACTCCTTGATCCGATAGCCTTCGATGGAGAACGTTGTGGTAACTTGCATGGCGGTGGATCCTCCTTTCATCTTGCGCGGCCCTGCCCGGTGGACACGCGGCGGGGCCGGCGACTATAACGTAGCCGTGTAGGTTATGCTTCAGCATAACCGCCGGGAGTGTTATGCTAAAGCATAACCTACTTCCCCACCGGCGCGAGATAACGTAGGATACTGCGCTTTGACTGGCCTCCCGGCAACCGACGAATGACTCAGCCCCCACACGCGTCCCAGCCCTCCTGGCAGTGCCCCGAATACAAGTCCGGCGAGGAGGTGGCCCTCTTCATCCCCTGTTACATCGACCAGTTCTTCCCGCAGATCGGCCAGGCGACCGCGCGGCTGCTGGCCAAGCAGGGGGTGTCGGTGGTCTTTCCCGAGGAGCAGACCTGCTGCGGGCAGCCGGCCTTCAACTCGGGTTATTGGGAGGAGGCCCGGCGGGTGATCCGGCACTTTTGCGAGGTCTTCGCCCCGTACCGCTACATCGTCTGTCCCTCGGGCTCCTGCACGGCCATGTGCCGGGTCTTCTTCGAGCAGGTCGATCCCAGCCCCCGGATCGCCGGCGTGGGTCGCCGGGTCTTCGAGCTCACCGAGTTCCTGGTGGACGTGCTGCACGTCTCGGACACGGGCGCCACGTTCCCACACAAGGTGACGATGCACAGCGGCTGCCACGGGCGGCGGGAGCTGGGCATCGTCCAGCAGCCGCTGACGCTCTTGAAACACGTGCGGGAGATGACCTACTGCGAGCTGCCCAATGTCGAGGAGTGCTGCGGCTTCGGCGGGACCTTCAGCGTGAAGATGCCCGGCACCTCGATCGCCATGGGCCGCACCAAGCTGGAGAACATCGTCCGCAGCGGGGCCGAGGTGGTCTCGTCGGTGGACATCAGTTGCCTGATGCACGTCGGCGGCATCCTTCGCCGCGACCCGGCCACGCGGCACATCCGCACCCTGCACATCGCCGAGCTGCTGGTCGCCGGATGGGATCAACCGCCGGCCTAGACCAAGCGAAGTTTTGGAGTGCGGCGACTTGTCGCCGCTTTTTGTGAGCGGTCGAAAGAGATCGGGAGACAAATTTCAGGTGAGTTGCCGCGTAGCCTTTGGGCGGCACGTACTCCGAAAAAGCGGCGACAAGTCGCCGCACTCCAAAGGTAGTTTGCTTGGCTAAGCCCTAGAGAAGCTTCCTATGTCACACGACTCCCCGCACCTGTCCGGCGCGGTTCTTGAAAGAAGAGAACCGGGGGCTCTACGAGCCCGCAGGCTCGAAATCGCTGGCCGAAGCGGCCGAGCGATCCAGCAAGCACAACCGCGAGATCACGGCGGCCATCCCCTATTTCCAGGACTGGCGGCAGGCGGCCCACGAGGTCAAGGCGTACGCCATCGCCAACCTCGACCGGCTGCTAACCCAGTTCGAGCGGAACCTCGCCGCCCGGGGCGTCAAGGTGCTCTACGCGGAGAACCCCGAGGAGGCCAACCGGCAGATCCTGGAGATCGTCCGCCGCCACGGCGTCAAGACGGTGGTCAAGTCGAAGTCGATGGTCAGCGAGGAGCTGGAGCTGAACCAGGTGCTCCAGTCGCAGGGCGTGCGGTCGGTGGAGACCGACCTGGGCGAGTACCTGGTGCAGTTGGCCGGCCAGCGGCCGGTACACATCGTCACGCCGGCCTTGCACATGTCGGCCGCCGACGTGGGCCGCCTCTTCGAGGAAAAGCTCGGGGAGCCGTTTTCGGCCGAGCACCAGCAGTTGACGTCCATTGCCCGACGCCATTTACGGCATGATTTTGTCACCGCCGACCTGGGCATCTCCGGCTGCAACTTCGGCATGGCCGACACGGGCACGATCTGCGTGGTGGAGAACGAGGGCAACGCCGGCCTGTCGACCTCCGCCCCGCCGGTCCACCTGGTGATCATGGGGATCGAGAAGGTGATCCCCGGGATCAGCTATCTGCCGTTGTTCTTGAACCTCCTGGCCCGCAGCGGCACGGGCCAGAAGCTGACCACCTATACGCATCTCTTCCACGGCCCGGCGCCGGGCCAGGAGATGTACGTGCTGATCCTGGACAACGGCCGCACGGAGATCCTCCGCGATCCGGCCGCGAGGCAGTCGCTTTTCTGCATCCGCTGCGGGGCCTGCCTGAACGCCTGCCCGGTCTACCGCCGCACGGGCGGCTGGGCCTACGGCTGGGTCTACCCGGGTCCCATCGGCGCGATCATCACGCCGCACATGGCGGGCATGGAGCAGGCGGGCAAGCTGCCCTTCGCGTCCTCGCTCTGCGGGGCCTGCGGCGAGGTCTGCCCGGTGAAGATCGACATCCCGCACCAGTTGGTCCATCTCCGTCACCGCGCGGTCAACGAACGGTCGCCGATGAACTCCGCCGGCGAGCGGCTGACCTGGAAGCTCTGGGCCTGGATGATGGCCGGGCCGAAGCGCTACCGGCTGGCGATGGGCCTGGTCAAGCTGGGCGTGCGGATGGCCCGCTTCCTCCCCTGGCACCCCGGCAAGCTGGGCGGCTGGACCCGCGGCCGAGAGCTGCCGCAAGTTCCTCCCGGCCCCTCGTTCCGCGCCTGGTGGCGACAGCACGGCGAGCAGTTCCACAGTCACCGGAAGCAAGAAATGTAGGGTGGGCTTTAGCCCGCCTTGCGTGGCGGGCTGAAGCCCACCCTACCTATAACGCGAGTCCAAGCCATGAGCAGCCGCGACGCGATCCTCGGCCGAATCCGCAACGCCCTGGCCCACGAGCCGCCGCGCGAGCTTCCGCCGGTGCCGCAGGTCTGGCCCCGCGAGAACCCCGGCGCCGAGGCGATGGCCGGCCGGTTCGCCCAAGAGCTGGCCGAGGTCCACGGAGAAGCCTTCCGCCTGGCCTCGATGGACGACGCCCGCAGGAAGCTGGCCGAGCTGGCCGAAGCGTCGGGCTGGAGCAGCATCGGCGCGGTCGACCGGCCGCTGTGCCGGGGGCTCTTGAGCGAAATTGCCCCCGATCGCATCGTCTGGGCGGGTTCCCAAGGAACTCCGCAGAACATGGCCGAGCTGTCGCTGGGCGTCGTCCAGGCTGATTATCTGGTGGCCGACACCGGCTCGGCGATGATCGCCTGCGGCACGCCGCAAGAGCGGCTCGTCTGCTACCTGCCGCCGGCCTGCGTGGTGATCGCCGGCGTGGACTGTCTGGCCGAGCATCTGCCGGCCATTTGGGACGACGTGGCCCGGCGGGCGGCCGACCCGGCCTTGCGGGGCGAGTTCGTCTTCATCACCGGTCCCAGCCGCACGGCCGACATCGAGAAGATCCTGATTCTCGGGGCCCACGGTCCCAAGCGGCTGGTGGTATTGCTGGTCGGCTAGCTCCCCCCGAATTGACGCAACATCTTCCAGCGGGTAAGATCAGAGCGGGAGGAACGATGGGAAGGCCGTGGTGGCGGGCTGAAGCCCGCCCTACGTTGATGCTCCAGCCACCTGTAACGAACGAGCCATGTGTTGAAGGTTAGCGACCGTGCCGTTCACCTACCACCTCCGGGAGGTCCCACATGTATCTCATCCGGCATCCCAAGACCGAGACCCTCCTCTTCCTTGAGAGCGATCCCCGTCCCGCGGGCTTTGCAGGCGAGGTGACCGAGGACGTGACCTTGGAGGATCTCACCGGCGGCGACAACCTGGGCTTTCTCAGCGGCGGGGAGATCAACCCCTTTTTGGGCCGTTCGCCGGAAGACCCCAGCCAATACTGCAAGTTCCTCTCCGAGAAGGATTGCCTGGCCAACAACTTCGATCCCATCGAAGAGCCCTTCCAAGAGGCCGAGAGCCTCGCGGACGTTGAGCCGTAAGCCCTCGCGTTAGAGTAACCTGACGGAGGCTTTTCGTGGTGCAGGCGTCCCGCCTGCCTGGAAAATGCAGGCGAGACGCCCGCACCACAAAAAACGAATCAATTACCACCGGGACGAGCCCGGCGTAACCGCTTGGTAACGGCGGTTTGACAACCGCGCGGGTACGGGATCATAAGGAGATACCCGCCGGAGGATCGCCCGTTTCCCGGAAGGCTGTCGGCGGCCGGGGAACTTTCGGCGCAGCCTTGGCGCGGCGGAACGGTGAACCTCCTGTGATCGACGATGCCCAACTGATCGATGAGACCTTACGGGGTCGCTCGGCGGCGTTCGGACAACTGGTGGAAAAGTACCAGGATCGCCTTTACAACACGATCGTCCACGTCGTCGGCAGCGCCGAGGACGCCTTGGACGTGGTCCAGGACGCCTTCGTGCAGGCGTTCCTCAAGTTGGAAACGTTCCAGCGTTCCAGCGCCTTCTACACTTGGCTCTACCGCATCGCCTTCAACACGGCCGCCAGCCAGCGCCGCCGGAAGCGCCCCACCCTTTCGCTGGAACAGAGGCGGGAAACCAGCGGCCAGGAACCCGCTGATGGGCAAAGCGGACCCTGCGAACACCTCGAACAACTGGAGCGCAGCCGCCAGGTCCGGCAGGCCATCGCCGGACTGAGCGAAGAGTACCGCGCCGTGGTGGTCCTGCGGGAGATCGATGGCTGCTGCTACGAGACCATCGCCGAGATCCTCGAGCTGCCCTTGGGCACTGTCCGCAGCCGCCTCCACCGGGCCCGGTTGCAACTCCGCGGCCTGCTCCGAGAAGTCCTGATGATTGATGATTAGCCGGGAACTACAAGTCGAGTAGGGTGGGACCAGCTCGCGTGAGCGATGCCGGCCCACCAAAACAGAGTGGTTAGTGGTCGGTGGCTAGTGGTCAGTACTGACAGAGCCCAGCGTCCCTAGCCACTGGTCACCGACCGCTGATCAGCGCTGGTGGGCCGGCGGCCGCCCAGGCGGCCTTGTCCCACCCTACTTCCTCGGGGAAGACCGATGATCGACGATTTGGCGGGAACTGGAAGTCAGGCACGGGAGTCTAAGATTTTGTGAGAGAGGTTACCGCTAGGTTATGCTTTAGCATAACATCTTTTGCGCCAAGATGTTATGGTAGAGCATAACCTACGCATGTGGGGGGCGTTTGGGGCGTCTTTGGGTGTGGCTATGACCGATCTGCCGGAAAATGAACTGCTCAGCGCCTATCTCGACGGCGAATTGACCGCCCAAGAGCAAGCGCAGGTAGAACAGTTGCTGGCGACCAGCGCCGCGGCACGGCAATTGTTGGATGAGCTGCGGACCCTGAGCTCGACCCTCCAAGCACTTCCGGTCCACAAGCCGGGCGTCGATCTCAGCCAGCGGGTGCTGCGTGCGGCGGAGAGGCAGATACTATCTGGCGGTGATGTCCGCCCAGAGAGGGACGAACCCCCGCCGGAGCAGGTACCGTCGCCCGCCTCGATCGTCGGGCGGGATCTCTGGAAACGGCTTCTTCGGCCGCGGTCCCTCTTGTGGGCGGCCGCAATCTTCCTGGTGGCTTTGTTCCTCCATTTGCGGGAGGCGGGTCCACCCAACCCGCCTGCCGCGCGGCTCCACGACGGCCAACAGATCGCGATGGCCCCGGCGCCCGGTAGGGTGGAGGAGCCGCCTTCGATCCACGCTCCCGAGAAGCCCGCTCCCCGCCGCGAGGTGGAGCGTGCGACAATGGCGTCGCCGCCTGCCGGGAAAACGCTGCCTACCGGGGAGACGGGTAGCACGGTTGGCTTACCCAACCGTGATCTCCGCACTGCCGGACAAGCCGGCAGTGGCACCCACGCGTTGGCCGAGGAAGAGGAAGGCGTGCCCGGCAGCACGTTCGGCAACAGACAGCCGGCCGCTCCGAGCGGTCAGCCCATGGCGAGCGGAGTGGCTCCCTCCGAAATGCCCGCTCTTCCGGGTTTAGGCGCAGGAGGCGGGAAACCGGGTGCTACGGTTGCCTCGCCCGACGGTGATTTCCGCACTGCCGGACAGGCCGGAAAGGGCGCCCCCGCTGTGGCCAAGATTGCCGAAAGAGCCGACGTGTCGGCGGCGGCCCCACCGGGCGGTCGGGATGAGAAGGCAGCGGCCGACGATCTCGCGCTTCGCGCAAAGGGGGGCGAGAATCAGCTTGCGAGGACGGCCCTCCAGAGTGTCCCGCAAATGCCTTCCGCACCGCCGGCGGCAGCGCCCCGTCCCGCGAAAGGCTCGCTGCGCGCCTTGAAGGGCGAGGCGGCGAAGAAAGTGCTGCTGGTGGAGTGTGAGGTCACTTTGCACGCGGCCCGCGAACACGTCTTCGAGAAGATGCTGGCCGATCAGCAGCTTTCGGGTAAGCTGGCGGATTACCGGCGGCGAGGCGCCATGGCCGGCCAGGGCGCTGCGGAAGACCATCTGGCGGCAGGCAAGTCTGCGGACGCCAGCGACAGGCGAAGCTTGCCGGAAGCCGCGAAGAAGGACGCCGACAAGGTGGCCGGCAGCCGCCAAGGTCGAAGCGCTCGAACAGTCCGGGCCCGCCGGCCCCGCAGAGAAGCGTGCGCAGGTGGCCGAAACGCGGTCTTTCGTGGTCGAGGCGACGCCCCAACAGCTCGGGGCGATCCTCCAACGGCTCAAGGCCCGGCGAGAGGACTTCCCTTCCGTCACCTCGTCGCCCGAGGTCAAGCAACTGCGCTACCAAGGCGAGCGGGCAGCCAGCGACGGCGTCAAGCAGAAACAAGTCGACGAAGGCCGCTTTGCGGCGCCAGCCACTTTCGGCATGGGCGGTTCCATCCAATACCAAGGCATGGCGGCCAAAGCCGGCCCGGCCCCCGCGTCGCCCCGGTCCGTCTTGGTGCAGAAAGCGGCAGTGGCGGATCGCCCTAGGGAGGAGAGCCAGCGTCAGAACCTCGGGGAACCGCGGAAAAGCCTCGCGTCTCAGCAGGGCAACGCTGCGGAGCAGGAGAAGACGCCGCAGGCGGCGCCGCCGACGGCCGGCCTGACGTTGATGCCCAGCACGGCCTCGGTGTCGGCCAGCGGACAACCGCCGGGATCGGCCCTGGGCGGCCAACTGGGCGGCCAGCCCGCTCCCACCTATCGAGTCCGCTTCGTTCTGCGGGTCGTCTCGCCGGCGCCCTCCGCCGCGGGCAATGCCCTCACCGATCGCGCCCCGCAGTCCGCCGAGCCGGCGGAATCCAAGCCGGCCGATCCGGCCGCCGAGCCGGCTCCCGTCGCTGCACCGGCCGCCGCGCCCTCGAAGTAGGGTTCATGAACACCTTTTCCCCGGCCGGGCGAGTGGAGCGGGCCGGCTCGCGGGTCAGGCCCATCGGTCGCATCTCCTCCGGCGCACCGCACTTGCTCCAACGCCGCCGCAGACGCGGCTCCCTTTGGCTGGAAACTGGTCTGCCGCTCTTGATATACTGCGCCAGTCGTAGCAATCGTAGGGTGGGACAAGGCCGCCGTGGCGGCCGCGGGCCCACCGAGAGCCGTCAGCATTGGTGGGCCGGCGCTCGCGTACGCGAGCTTGTCCCACCCTACTTGTTGAAAAGCAGTCCCTGGAAGAACCTCTCGTGGCCGAAGAACTAGCGGAGATGGCCGGGCCGGCAGCCGCCCTGATCGAGGAAGCGTTTGCCGAGTACCTGGGACACTGGAATCGCCTGGTCAGCACGACCAACTGGGAGAAGGGCCGCATCATCTCCCAGTGGCGGCGACGGCTGATGGAGGCCGGCGCGGGGCAACAGGCCTATTCCGACGAGGCCTGGAGCCGCCGGGTGGGCAGCGTCAGCGGGCAACACGTCGGCCGCTTGCGCCGGGTTTACGAGCAGTTCAGCGAGGTCTATGCCCAGTACCACGGACTCTACTGGAGCCATTTCCAGGCCGTGTTGGACTGGCCCGACGCGGAAATGTGGCTGGAAGGGGCCGTCCAGAGCAGTTGGTCGGTGGCCCAGATGCGAGCCCAGCGGTGGGAGGCCCTCGGCCGGCCGGAAGGCCAGCGCCCGCCTGAGGAGGGCCTTTCGGCGGGCGAGCCGGACGATGATCTCGGCCCGGCCGAGGATTCGGCGATCTCGTCGCGGCCGTCGTCGATCGAGGGTTCGATGAGCATCGTCGAGGGGCCCGATTTTGGCGATGAAAGCGAGGCGCCCGGCCCTGGCGGCGCCGCCGGCGCTGTGCCTTGGGAAGAGACGGGAGGATCCCAGCCGGCCTCGCCGGTAGAGCCGGTGCGGCCTTTTGAGCATCTGGGCAAGCTGCCGGACGATTTGGCCGAGGCCTTCGAGAGCTTCAAGCTGGCGATTCTCGCCCACAAGCTGACCGGGTGGACTGAGATCTCCTGCGGCGAAGTGCTGGCCGCGTTAGACGCTTTGAAGCAGTTGGCCTCAGCTCCGGCGGGGGAATGAAGTGGTCAGCACATGTCCCCTTCGGCAGTGCCAAGGGGACAGGTCCATGTTTTCGGCCTTACGTCCCGCGGCGAAATGCGCTTTTTGGCCGAAAAATGGACCAGTCCCCGCCCGACCCGTGAACGGTTACGAGAATTTTTCTCCGGGATAGCGAACCAGCGATCTAATCCTTCCGTAACCGAAAAGCGGACAACGGGAGCCCCTGCCGTCGCGGCATTCCGTTTTCGCAGGATTGGTTCCCCTTGAAAATACGGGATTTGGGGTGTCCGCAGGCACTTTGACCCTGGCGGTGCGGCCGGGGCGATTTTATAATGCCTGTTTCCCGCCACATCGGGAAAAGGGGACAGGCACCTTTTGCCGCGACCAACCTTCGGTTTGTGCCCGCCCTTCGGGTGCTTCGCACAAAAGGTGCCTGTCCCCTTTTCCCGGCGAAGAAGTCCTTCCCGCGATGTTTTTCACCGATCGGAGCGCACGCGATGACGCAGCCGCAAGGTCCCGCCATGATCGAGGCCCAAGGGCTTTCCAAGTATTTTGGCGATTTTGCCGCGATTGAGAACGTCACTTTCAAGGTGCATCAGGGCGAGGTGGTGGCCTTTCTGGGACCCAATGGGGCCGGCAAGAGCACCACCATGAAACTCTTGACCGGCTACCTCGCCCCCTCGACCGGAGTAGCCCGCATCGCCGGCCACGACATGACCACCGATCGTCTGGCCGGCGCCTGCCGCCTGGGTTATCTCCCCGAGAACGGTCCGCTGTATGCCGACATGACTCCTCGCGGACTGCTCAACTTCTTCGCCTCCGCCCGCGGCTTGAGCGGCGCTGGCAAGCAGCAGCGGGTCGAGAAAGTCGTCGAGCTTTGCGGGCTGGGCAGCGTGATCGGCAAGCCCATCGGCAAGCTCTCCCGCGGTTATCGGCAGCGGGTGGGCATGGCCCAAGTGCTGTTGCACGAGCCGGACGTGCTGATCCTCGACGAGCCCACGGCCGGCTTGGACCCCAACCAGATCCACGAGGTCCGCGAGACGATCCGCCAGTTGGGCCGCGCCAAGACGATCCTGCTCTCCACGCACATCCTTCAGGAAGTCGAGGCCATGGCCGGCCGCGTGCTGTTCATCGACGAGGGGCGGCTGAGATTCGACGGCAGCACCAAGGAATTCATGTCCGGCAAGCCCATGGACGTGCGTTTCCGCGAGCTCAGCGGCGCCGCCGCCGGGGCCACGTGAGAACTTAGTACCAGGAAAAGGAATCACGAAATCCCGAAAAGACGAAAACCCGAAAGAGCAAAGAGGTCAGCGAAACAAAAAGGATGAATTGGATGGATTCTGTCTGTTTTTCGAGCTTTCGTCCTTTCGGGCGTTCGTGATTTCCCGCTTTCCTTGCTACATTATCCTTGTTTTACAGGCCCACGCAATAGTCAGGTTTCGGTAGCACCCATGAACGTCAAGGTCTCCTTTGCGGTTTTCTGCCGTAACTTCGTCAGCTATTTCGCCAGCCCGCTGGGCTACCTGTTCATCTGTCTGTTCGTGCTGGTCGGGGGGATCAGCGCGTTCTGGCCGAACGAGTTCTTCACCACCAACCTGGCGAACCTCGATCAGCTCAACGCCACCTTCCCGCTAATCATGCTGTTCTTCATCCCGGCGATCAGCATGGGCGTCTGGGCGGAGGAGCGCAAGCAGGGCACCGACGAGCTGCTGTTGACCGTGCCGGCCAGCGACCTGGACGTGGTCGTCGGCAAGTACCTGGCCACGGTGGCGATCTACACGGTGGCCCTGGGCTTCTCCCTGGCCTGCAACTACATCGTGCTGGCCACGCTGGGCGACCCGGACCCCGGCCTGTTCCTGGGCACCTACGCCGGTTACTGGCTGATCGGCCTGACGATGCTCTCCGTGGGAATGGCGGCCTCGTTCCTCACGGCGAACCTCACCGTGGCCTACGTGCTGGGCGTGGTCTTCAACGTCCCCCTGGTCTTTCTGGCCAATGCCGACGTGATCTTCGGCCGCCAGTGGGCTCCGCGGATTGCCCAGTGGAGCCTGGTCGACCAGTTCCGCGACTTCGGCCGCGGGATCTTCAGTTTCGGGGGGATGATTTACTTCGTGGCCGTGGCCGCCGTGCTGCTTTACCTGAGCCTGGTGCTGATCGGCCGCCGCCACTGGGTCCGCGGGCGCTACATGCCCTGGCTCACGGTCTTTTATTTCGGTCTGGCCCTGGCGGCCTGTTTCACCACGACGGTGGTCGGCCTGGCATTGGCCTCCCACGGGGCCCAGCCCGCGGGGCCGGTGAAGATCATCACCGCGCTGGGTCTGGCGGGGCTGTTGGCGGTTGCCTTCGTCTGGTGCCTGACGGCTGTCCAACGGGGGGTATCGCTGTTGCCGGTCCACTTCGCCCTGCGGTTCTTGGCGCTGGTGGCCCTGGCGGCCAGCGTGGCGTTCCTCTGCCACCGCCACGACGTCCGCTGGGATATGACCAGCGAGAAGCTCAGCACGTTGGCGCCGCAGACGCTGAAGCTGCTGGGCGAGATCAACCCGCAGCGTCCGGTGCACATCGAGGCCTTCATCAGCCCCAGTGTGCCGGAGATGTACGTGCAGACGCGGCTGGACCTGATCTCCCGGCTGGAGGAGATCCGCGCGGGGCAAGAACGTCTCGGTGCGGATCAATCCCACCAGCCGCTACACGGAGAACGCCTCGCTGGCCGAGAAGCGTTTCAACATCACGGCCCGCCGCGTGCCGGTGACCAGCCACGGGAAGATGGAGGACGACAACATCTATCTGGGCGTGGCCTTCACCTGCGGCATGGAGAAGGTGATCCTGCCCTTCATCGACCGGGGCATCCCGGCCGAGTACGAGCTGGTCCGCTCGCTGGCCACGGTCACCCAGCAGAAGCGGAAGAAGATCGGCATCCTGCAGACCGACGCCCAGCTTTACGGGCAGTTCAACTTCCAGACCATGTCCTCCAGCGGCAACTGGCCGATCGTCGACGAGCTGGAGAAGCAGTACGAGGTGGCCCAGGTCGACGCCAGCAAGCCGATCACCGAGCGTTACGACGTGCTGCTGGCGGTGCAGCCTTCGTCGCTGGGGCCGGAGCAGATGGAGCATTTCATCGCCGCCGTCCGCGGCGGTCAGCCCACGGCGATCTTCGAGGATCCCTTCCCGGTTTTCGCCAGCGACGTGCCGGCGACCAGCGCCCCGCGGCGCCCGCCGGGGGGAATGCAGGCGATGATGATGCAGCAGCAGCAAATGCCCAAGGGGAACATCCAGCCGCTGTGGGACGTGCTGGGAGTCGAGTTTTTCCCCAACGAGGTGATCTGGCAGTCCTACAATCCCTTCCCCAAGCTGGCCCGGCTGCCCAAGGAGTTCGTCTTCGTCGATAAGGGCTGCGGGGCCGAGGAGCCGTTCAGCGAGACGGATCCGATCGCCTCGAAGCTCCAGCACATCCTTTTCCCCTATCCCGGATACATCACCCAGCGGAGGACCTCGGGGTTGAAGTTCACGCCGCTGGTGACCACCGGGCACGACAGCGGCACGGTGGACTTCAGCGACCTGATGCAGATGACGCCCTTCGGGGGAGGCGATCTGAACCCCAATCCGCGCCGCCGGCCCGGCAGCATCTCCTACGTGCTGGCCGCCCACATCCAGGGGAAACTCAAGCCCACGGCGATGATGGCCGACGACAAGGACCAGAAGCCGGCCGACGTCAAGGCCGCCGCGGGCCGCGACTCCACGATCAACGTGGTGCTGGTGGCCGACATCGACATGCTGCACCAGTTGTTCTTCCGCCTCCGCGAGCAGGGCGACATGCCGCAGGCGGGCGTCTTCTTCGACTTCGACAACGTCTCCTTCGTGCTCAACACGCTGGACTCCCTGGCCGGCGACGACCGCTTCCTCGATCTCCGCAAACGCCGCGCGCAACACCGCACGCTGACCATGATCGATAAGGCCACCGAGAAGGCCCGCAAGAAAACCGATCAGGCCATCGCCGAGTGCCGCGACGACATGGAGAAGACCCGCGAGGAGGAGCAAAAGAAACTCGACGATTCCAAGGCCAAACTGGAAAAGGACTGGCAGAGCCAAAACCTGGGCGCGGTCGAAGTGGCCAACCGCCTGGGCATGGCGATGCAAGACGGCCAGCAGCGGATGAAGGCCAAGGTCGAGCAGGCCGAGCGGGAGGCCAACGAGAAGATCGAGCGCAACGAGACGGAGTTGAATCTCGAAGTCCAGCGGGTGCAGAACAGCTACAAGTTCTGGGCGGTGGTCCTGCCGCCGCTGCCGCTTCTGGTCCTGGCCGCGGGAGTCTTTTTCGTCCGCCGGGCCAAGGAGCATGAAGGGGTCAGCAAGTCGCGGCTGCGGTCGTAAGAGGGATGAGAGATAAGGGATGAGAGACAAGGGATGAGAGATGAGGGATGAGAGGTGAGAGGCGAAAGATGAGGGGTGAGAAGTGGGGAATGAGAAGTGAGGGACGAGAGGTAGGGTGGGACCAGGCCGCCTGGCGGCCGCCGGCCCACCAGGATCCGGCGACACGGTGGGCCGGCGCTCGCTCGCGCGAGCTTGTCCCACCCTACTCTCCCGGAAAACCAGTGACGAGGTTGCTATGAACGAGACAGCAAAGACGGGCATTTTCGTAGCCGTGGCCGCGGCGCTGGCGCTGACGGCCTGGTTCAATCGCTCCAACCTGCCGGAGGCAGCATCGCCGGGGGAGATGCGGGACCAGTTGCTCTTTCCCGAGTTCAAGAACGCGGTCCAGGCGGCGAGCCTGGAGATCGTGGAATACGACGAGGCGACCGCCACGCCGCGGCCCTTGAAGGTGGCCCAGGTCAAGGGCCGCTGGTCGATCCCCTCCCACGACGACTACCCCACCGACGCCAAGGACCAGTTGGCCGAAGCGGCCGGCAGCCTGTTGCGCCTGAAGGTGTTGGACGTGGCCAGCGACGCCCGCGGCGATCACAGTTTGTACGGCGTGCTGGATCCCGACCCCAAGACCCTGCCCGCCGGGGCCACCGGGGTGGGGACCCGCGTCTCGATCCGCGACAAGGGCGACAAGCCGCTCTTGTCGATGGTGATCGGCAAGGCGGTTGCAGGCCGCGACGGCCTGCGCTACGTCCGCCGCAGCGGCCAGGACCCGGTCTACGTGGTGGCGCTGAAGACCGACAAGCTTACGGCGCGCTTCGGCGACTGGATCGAGAAGGACCTGCTGAAGTTCAACGCCTTCGACATGAAGCAACTGGAGATCCAGGACTACTCGATCGACATGGCGAGGGGCGTACAGAACGTCCGCGGCGTGCTCCATTTGACCTTCGACGACACGGCTTCCGACGCCAAGTGGAAGCTGGTGGAGGACAAGAGCCTCAAGGGCAAAGAGCTGGTCTCCAATCCGTTGGGCGCCGACGAGGAGCTGAACACGACGACGCTGGACGACCTGAAAAACGCCTTGGCCGACTTGAAGATCGTGGACGTCAACCGCAAGCCGGCCGGCCTCAGCGCCGACCTGAAGACCACGGGCAAGATGAAACCCAGCCAGGAGATGGCCCAGTCGCTTTCCGACCGCGGCTTCTACCTGGTGCCCGTCGAAGGAACCTACGAGGTGTTGTCCGACCAGGGCGAGGTCCACGTGGGGATGAAAGACGGCGTCGAGTACATCCTGCGTTTCGGCCAGATCGCCGGTCAAGGCGAGGCCAAGGCCAAGGGCAAGGGGAAAGACGCCAAGAAGGAAGAGTCGGCCGGCGTGAACCGCTACCTCTTCGTGATGGCCGAGTTCAACCGCGACGCGATTGCCAAGCCGGCCAAGGAGAAGGTTCCCGACGAGCCCAAGGAGGAGCCCAAAGCCGCGAAGGCCGATGCCTCGAAGAAGCCGGCCGAGAAGAAGGCCGCCGCCGAGAAGAATCCCGGCGACAAGAAGGACTCCGCCGCCAAGAAAGATCCCAAGGCCGAGTGGAAGGCGGAGAAGGAGCGGATCGAGAAGGAGAACAAGCGGAAGCTGGACGATTACGACCGCCAACTGAAGGAGGGCAAGGAGCACGTCGAGAAGCTCAACGCCCGCTTCGCCGACTGGTACTACGTGATCGCCGACAACGTCTACCAGAAGGTCCACCTCGGCCGGCAGAAGATCGTCAAGAAGAAGGAGAAGAAGAAGAAGGACGAGGGCAAGGAGCACGCCCACGATCACGACCACCACGACGACGATCACGATCACCAGCACGCCGCCGAGCCCTCCCAAGAGACCTTCACGCCGGCCGACTTCGAGGATCTCAAGCGCTCGGGCGTGAAGTCGCCCTGAGCAGACCCCCCTCTTCCTCCGGGAGAGGGTTGGGGTGAGGGGAGCTACGCTGGACAAACCATTCTCGCGTGGCACCACGGGTGGCTTGCGCATCCGGGTTTCCTGTGGCCCTCGCGGGGGACTGTCCCAATTTTCGCGGCGCAAAGGGGCTGCGGCGACAAACCAGCTTGATCGGGCGGGTGGCACTGACGGAACGGGCTGTGATTGAGTGCCACTGGCTCTGCCAGTGCTTCCGGCGGATTGATGTTCCGTCGCGTTGTGGTTAGCAGAGGCAGCCGTACATTGAAACATTCACGGTTTACCAGGCCGGGCCATCTCCCGATATGTACTACAGAGGCACTGGCAGAGCCAGCGGCACCCGGCGGCTTGCCAGCCGGTTCGATTTGCGTGCGTAACGCCTAAGTTTGGCGGACCGGGCTGCCGAGCGCCTTCCCGCTGGCGAGTTGCCGCCCAGTGGGATGGATCCGATGCAGCGGGAGGTTAGGCAGCGCCCTTGTGACAGGGCCGGAAAGCACTACGATGCCTTCGCGATGGCAGCGTTGGAGACATCGGAGACAACTTTGCGAACCAGTTCCCAGATCTCCCGGTGGTAATGCTCGGGGATGCTAATCCTGTCACCTTCATGAAATCGGGCGAGATTTCCCGCTTTTGATTCATAGATCTTATTCGCAATTCCCCCATTATGGACAAGTACGTCACGCGAAGCCTTGGCCTCCGAGATACGCTCGATCTCATTTGCAGTGGGGCAACCGAGCTTCGCCTTGTCCTCCAGATAGGCGAACCACTCTGTTGGTCGATCGTACAAGATTTCGTTCAACTCTTTTCTAACGACCAGCCCAGTAATTGCGTCCTTGTCCGGCAGTTCCAGGATCGTTTTGAAATCCACCGTTTTCTTGCCCAGGCTTTGCGGATATGCGGTCAGCCAAAGGCGGAGCAGATTGAAATAAAAGTCTTCGAACACTGAAATGAACTGTTGGAAAGTTGCTTCAGGAAGCTGTTCCGTGACATACCGACGTGCCTTGGTCGCAAGCTCAACCTGGGTGGTGACTGTCCCGGTAGTCATATTTCGGATAGTGACGGTATGACCGGCCAAAATCATCTTGTGGACCATTTGCCAAGCGATCTTTGTGTCTGTGTAGTAGTCGTGAGCAGCCACCAGCTCGGCCGGCACTTGGTCACGAAGAGTCAGGATATCGTCGGACAAGGCCATATCTTTTTGGCTCCGGTCACCGGACGCTGTCGAGGATGGCTTGGACAGCACGAACATCGGCCCCACGCCCAAGATCAACAACCGCGATCTCCGGTGCGCCGTCCAGGGAAATGGCGTGCTCCTCCACCGAGTACGGGATCCCATGCCTCTCAAGAAGTTGGCGAAGATCAGCGAGTCGGCCGACCGGCACCATGATATAAGGCCCAGCAGTTCCATCAGTTGATACGTACACCGGCTTCCCGGTCATCGCGTCGATCATCGCTTGGCCCTCCTCCTGCTAGTTCGTGCTATCGCCGATGCCTTAGTTGAAATTGTATCGCACAACAAGTCGAGCGTGAAGCCCGCCTCGGGTCCGTTCCCGTTTCTGCGCGGCCGGTTTTCGGGTAGACTGGGGCTCTTTCGGGGCGGTGTAGGGGCTTTGCACAAGACGGAGGTTCGCCATGGATGGCAAGCAGAAGGACGCGTTATGAGCGGTGGCTGGCACGGGCAGCGGCGGCGTATGAACGGATGTTCGGCGGCAAGAGCCACGCGGAACTGGTGACGCTTGCGGAACGGGAGGACATGGCCGTCTGTCTCGGCAAGGAGTTAGCGGCATTTCTGCTGGAAGAGCACGTGGCAGCGGACCCGGCCAAGGCACCGGCGGAGGCTTCCACCACATGCTGTCCGAAGTGCGGCCAGCCGGGAAAGCCGGCGCCGGGTGCGACTGGCTCTGCCAGTGCCTCCGAAGGGCCTAAAGGAGATCGTTCGCTCGGGTAAACTGTGAATCTGTCAATGCCTTTCAGCGGATGCCAACGCAAGGAACGAGCTCGGCGAAACCACGATAATGCCGCGAAATGGGTGAAGCGCGAGAAGGTCGGAATCGCCAGTGACGATATGCGTAGCCCGGCCTGAAACGGCCAACTCCAGGAACTTGTTGTCCCGCGGGTCACGACACTCGGTCACCGTTTCCAGGACGTTCACCAATTCCGCTTCCTGTACGAATGTTGTCAAGAACTCGCTGACGACGACAGCCGCGCAGAATCTGAAACGTGGTCAGGGTTTGCACTCCGTGCAGGGCCTCTTCCCCGCTTGGATCGCCGCCTCTCTGGTGGTGAACCGGACCAGGTTGTTTTGCGAGATTTTTTCCGCCGCCTTGCAGTCGGGCCGATGGAAGACCTTCGAGTTCTTCGAGGCCACATAGCCGCCTTGTCCGCCGGCCTGACCGTCGCCGGGACCGCCGCTGTTTCCGCTGGCCTGCCCGGACGATGCGGAGGCGGCGCGCGGCGGGCGGGCAGGTCGCTCAGGGGACGGGGAACCGTCGCGCAGCTTTGCAACATCTGCTGAATGTGCTCGGCGGAGACGGCGAAATTGATATTCTCGCCAAGGGGCACGTGCCAGGTGTTCACGCCCACCACCTCCCCGCGGCCGTTGACCAGTGGGCCGCCGCTGTTGCCGGGCGAGATGGGAGCGGTGGTCTGGATCCAGCCGGCATCCAAATCGTAGTGCATCGCCTGGACGTAAACGTCGCGGCCGCTCAAGTCCTGGAGGCTCTGGCGAACCTCCTGGCCGCGGCGAACGGCCGCCACCAGCCCGTCCGACACCGAGCCGGACATCCCCAGCGGGGCGCCGAAGGCGTAGACCTTCTCCCCCTTGGCCGGAGCGGTCTGGGCGACGCGGAGGCTGGTCAGCTTTCGCGTGCCCGGGTCGATCTTCAACAACGCCAGGTCCTTGCCCGGCACAAAGGCCAGCACGCCGAGGACCCGGTAGGCGGTTTTGTCGGGGAAGACGGCGACCGCCTCCCCTTCGCCGACCACCACGTGGCAGTTGGTGATCAGCATCCCGCGATCGTCGACGACAAACCCGCTGCCGGTGCCGTGAGGGCAACGGATGGTGGCCACCGCCGGGTCGACCTTGGCCACGATCTGGGTGACGTCGCCCAGCAGCGGGCCGCTTGCGGAAGCCCACGCAGCGGCCGGCCGAGCCGACGGCGCCTCCCGGGAAGCCGTCGCCGACCGCTGGGCCGGCCGGGCCGTGCCCTCCACGATGACCGGCTCCAGCACGTGAATGCGGACCAGCGCGCTGTGCGAGCTCTTGGACGTCTTGAAGTCGGCGGTGCCGGTGACGCGAAACACCTGATGGATCGTGTATTGGCCCCCGCTGACGAGGTCCTGGGTCACCGCGTTTTTCAGCAACAGCGGCGGATACGTCTCCGGCGACTTCAAGACCACCACGCAGGATTGCGGGTCGACGAAGGTCAGCACCGTCACGGGATAGCGGATTCTCCCTTCGTCGCCGGTTTGCAGTTTTGCGAAATCGAGCCAGCGAACATGCTCTTTTCCCGGCGATTCGCGCCTGGCCGTCGACTTCGAGCCTTCGCGGTCCGGGGCGTCGGCGGCGCGAATTCGCCACTGCTGCTCGGCGGCGCCTTCGTGAACGGCGGCATTTCGCACCAGGGTCGAGCCGTTGTTGTCGTGCCCCTCGAGGCACGTGCCACTATCGCGGTTGACGATCCGCCACAGGCCGTCGCCGGCCGGCTGGAGCTTCCAGAAGATGGCCGCGTCCGGGCTGTCACGCATTTGCAGGGTCGGGCCCCCGCTCCGCTTCGAGCTCTCGGGAAGGCCGAGATACTGGCCCGATTTCTCGTTGCGCAGCTTGTAATACTCGCCGGCCGGCTCCAAGTGCCAGCGCGCGGCCTCGCCGCCGTCTTCCGACGCGGTGTGGTGGTGCAGGCCCAGGCGGACACCAGAACTTGGATTGCTGATCTTCACGCACCCCTGCGGAGGATCGCTTGACGCCGCAGCGGCACTTTCCGCCACCAGCGCGATGAGCGAAAGGGATCCCAGCCAGACGACGCTCAGGAACAAGACCTGACGCATGACGAAGCCCTCCCAGAGAATTGCCTTGGCTCGTGCGGTGACCGCGATACACTCCGCCGAGCGCGGGAGCAACGCCAGTCGCCAACGGGCAGTCTAAGGCATCCATCTTCCCGGATCAACGGGATACGCCCCGGTAGGTCCCTTCTGCCGGAAGGGACTAAAGCGACGAACCGACGTTGTCGGTCCGCAAAGTCCCGCTCGGCAAGCGGGACCTACCAAGAAAGCCTCCTCGAATCGCGAAAGGCCATTTGGCATAACACCTTGCGATACAAGATGTTCTGTTATGCTGAAGCATAACCTACCGATCGGGCTCGCAGTCCAGGCAGAGGTTCTCGCCCCAGCGGCCGGCGGTCGGATCGTCGGGGGCGAAGAAGTGGACGCGGTTGAGATCGACGTGGACCTGGACCGCTGTGCCCACCGCGGCCGGCGAGCGGGCGCTCCAACTTGCCGTCAGACGCTGGCCGCCCGCGGAAAGGTAGACGTGCGTGCGGTCGCCTAGCCGCTCGATCTGCTGCACGCTGGCCGCCAGCGCCGCGGTGGGACGGGAGCCGTCGGGCAGCGGCCAGACATCCTCCGGGCGGACGCCCAGGCAGAGCGGCCGGCCCTGCCGGCCTGCCAGCCCCGCGGCCGCCCAGGCGGGCAGGGCGATCCGCACCTGAGGATCGGCCGAATCGTACTCGTCACGCTCCGCGTGACGCAGGCCCTCACGCTCCGCGTGACGCGCGCCCTCACGCTCCGCGTCACCCGCGCCCTCACGCTCCGCGTCACGCAGGCCCTCACGCTCCGCGTCACGCACGCCCTCACGCGGAGCGTGAGGAGTACCTTCCAGCCAAAGCTGGCCGGCGGATTCCACCAGGGTCCCGTCCAGAAAGCTCATCGGCGGGCGGCCGAGAAAGGCGGCCACGAAGCGGTTCGCCGGGTGGCGATAGACCTCCAGAGGCCGGCCCACCTGTTGCAGCCGCCCGCGCTCGATGACCGCCACGCGGTGGCCCAAGGTGAGGGCCTCTTCCTGGTCGTGGGTCACGTAGAGCGAGGTGGTCCGCAGCTCGCCGTGCAGGCGTCGCAGCTCCAGCCGCATTTCCGCGCGGAGATGGGGATCGAGGCTGGAGAGCGGCTCGTCGAAGAGGAAGCAGGCCGGCTGGCGGACGATCGCCCGGCCCAGGGCCGCGCGCTGCCGCTCGCCGCCGGAGAGCTGGCCTGGGCGGCGGTCCAGCAGGCGGGTGACGCCCAGCATCGCGGCGGCCCGGCGAACGCGGGCGGCGATCTCGGCGGCCGGCGCCCGGCGGAGCTTCAGTGGGAAGGCCAGGTTCTCCCAGACGCTCAGGTGCGGGTAGAGGGCGGAGTTCTGAAAGACCATGGCCAGGTTGCGGTCTTTGGGCGCGAGGTTGTCGATCGCCCGGCCGTCCAGCGTGATGCGGCCACCGCTGGGCTGCTCCAGGCCGGCGATCATCCGCAGGGTGGTCGTCTTGCCGCAGCCGGACGGTCCGACGAGCACGAACAGCTCCCCGTCGGCGATTTCCAGCGAGAGGTCGCAGACCGCGCGGCAACCGCCGGCAAACCGCTTTTCCAGGTGCTCCAGGAGGATGCTCATGGTTTGGCTGGCCTTTACGAGTAGGGTGGGACCAGCTCGCGTGAGCGAGCGCCGGCCCACCAATTCCGCCCAATCCTGGTGGGCCGGCGGCCGCCAAGGCGGCCTTGTCCCACCCTACAACCTAGCCACGGATGCAACACGGATCAACACGGACACGGGGAGGGGGAGAAGAGGAGAAGAGGAGAGGGGGAGATGCAGGGACGCCTAGACACGGGGACACGGGCCTGGCCGACGAACCTTTCGCAATTCGGACGCTGGGCGCGTCTCTCCTCTTCTCCTCTTCTCCCCCTCTCCTCTTCTTTCTCTCTCCCCGTCTCGTCGCCTCTTGGCGCGGGGGAATGGCCATTTTAGACTGGTAGCTCTCGTGATCTTCTTACCGCCGAAGGCCCAAGACCATGAATCTCCCGCTGCTGCTGGCTGCCGCGCCGCCCGCCTCGACCACGAACGCGCTGAGCGGGCCGGACTGGCTGATGATCGCCATTTACTTCGGCATCCTGGCGAGCGTCGCCTGGTGGGTCGTGCGGAGGTCCAAGGATACGGCCGCGGACTACTTCCTGGCCGGCCGCAACCTCGGTTGGTGGGTCATCGGGGCCTCGATCTTCTGCTCCAACATCGGCTCGGAGCACATCGTCGGCCTGGCCGGATCGGGGGCCAAGGACGGCGTGGCCATGGCCCACTACGAGCTGCACGCCTGGTGCCTGCTGGTGCTGGCCTGGGTCTTCGTGCCCTTCTACGCCCGCTCGCTGGTCTTCACCATGCCGGAGTTCCTCGAAAGACGCTTCTCGGCCAGCTCGCGCTACATGCTCTCCGTGATCTCGCTGATCACCTTCGTGGTCTCGAAGATCGCCGTGGGCATCTACGCCGGCGGCGTGGTGTTTTCGACGCTGCTACCGGAAATGTTCCTGTATTTCGGAACTCCCACCCCGTTCTCCGGCAGCGATATCAAGAATCCGGCCGCGCTGGAGCAACGAATACGGCACAGCCCGAGCCCCGTGGCAACCTACGTCTTGTCTCAGTTCTCTGAGACCTCGCGGCACGCACTGGCCAACGCGCGATTGTCCCCCGAACGGCGACGAGCCCTGTTGACTGAAGAGCTGAACAAGGTGCTGCGGGATCCCAACCTGTTCGACGCCGAGCGCTTTCGCGCCGTGACCCTGCGATCGAAGACACGGTCGCTGGCAACGCGAACGCCGGCCGATGCCGCTGAGACGCCGCGGCTTAACCGCTTACTGCTGGAGGATGCGTTCCCCCAAGAGTTGACGCAAACAGGATTCGAAATCAACAGCTTCTGGATCGGCTCCGTGCTGGTGATCCTGCTGACCGGCCTGTATACCGCGCTGGGCGGCATGAGGGCCGTGGCCTACAACGACGCCGTGCAAACGATCATCCTCATCGCCGGCTCGGCCGTGTTGACGATCTACGGGCTGCACGTGCTCGGCGGCTGGGGCGAGCTTCGCCGCATCTGCGGCTCGGACATGTTCAACCTCTGGAAGCCGCTGATCCCCGCCGGCGTCGAAGGGAGCTGGTCGCCGATCCTGGTGACCGGCGAGAACGGGAAAATCCTCAAGGAGGCCTGGTACTTCAACGAGAACTTCCCCTGGCTGGGCATGGCGATCTGCGCACCGGTGATCGGACTCTGGTATTGGTGCACCGATCAGTACATCGTCCAGCGGGCCCTGGGCGCTCCCAACCAGCAGATCGCCCGGCGGGGCAGCATCTTCGCCGCCTTCCTCAAGCTCTTCCCCGTCTACCTGTTCATCATCCCGGGGCTGATCTGCTTCGCCTTGGCCCGCAGCGGCAAGGTGCCGGGCCTGGAGCACATCCTCGGCGCCGACGGAAAGCCGATCAATCAGCAGGTCCAGCGGGCCTTCCCGCTGATGGTCGCCTGCATGTTGCCGCACGGGCTGCGGGGGATCGTCGTGGCCGGGCTGCTCTCGGCCCTGATGGGGTCGCTGGCCGGCGTGTTCAACGCCTGCTCGACGCTGTTCACCGTCGATCTCTATCAGAAATGGAAGCCCAAGGCCAGCCAGCACCAGTTGGTCCGCACGGGCCGCATCGCCACCGCGATCATGGTCTTGGTGGCCCTGGCGTGGATACCCATCGTGCAGAATGCCTCCAGTCTTTACGAGTACCTGCAGAAGGTGCAGGGCTACCTGGCGCCGCCGATCTTCGTGGTCTTTTTCTTCGGCGTGTTCTTCAAGCGTTTGAACGCCCAGGGGTGCCTTGCGGCGATGGTGGTCGGTTTCCTGTTGGGGATCTTCCGCCTGGCGGTGGAGACGCCGGTGATTTTCGGGCTGAAGGCGTTCCCTCCCTGGGTCCAGAGCTACTATGCCCAGGGTTCCAACCTCTGGATCATCAGCAAGATCAATTTCCAGTACTTCAGCATCTTGATCACGCTGATATCGGCCGTGGTGATGGTGGCGGTGAGTTATCTGACGAAGCGGCCGGACTACGCCAAGATCGGCGGTCTGACCTACGGCACAGCGACGGCCGAGGACCGCGGCAAGACCCGCGGAAGCTGGGACTGGCGCGACGTGGCCGCCTCGCTGTTCATCCTGGCCTGCATCGTGGGGGCGTATATCTACTTTACCGGGTAGGTTATGCTTCAGCATAACGGCGAAGCAAAAGGCAATCGTTGCCACGGATTTGATGGCGACGCAAGAGAAGAGAATCACGAAACCCCGAAAGAACGAAAACCCGAAAATTGTCTTATGAGACCGAAAAAGAGGTTCGTATCTGTTTCGCGGGCGAGGACGTAGGTTGCCATCGCCTTGATCTGGTGGTTGAGCGCGAGATCATCGTCGAGTTGAAGGCCGTCAAAGCCTTTGAAGGCATTTTCTTCGTCAAGCTCAAGTCCTATCTCAAGGCGACGGGCTTACATGTGGGGCTGCTCATGAACTTCAACTCCGCCACGCTTGTCGTAAAGCGTGTCGTCGTTTAGGCATCTTCTTCTCTCCTCTCTCTGCTCCTCTTCTTTCGAGTTTTCGTCTTTTCGGGGTTTCGTGATTGGCTTCTTTTCTCGTTTTGGACTTTACCGGGCGACCTCCCCGAGGACTTCCAGGGCGCGTTCCACGTCGGCCCGATCAACGTCCAGATGGGTCGCCGCGCGGATCGTGTCGGGGGCCGTGACGTGCATCCAGACGCCCCGCTCGGCCAGCCGGGATGAGAGTTCCGCCGCGGTGCCCCAGGCCGTGTCGACGCGGAAAAAGAGAAGGTTGGTTTCCACCGGCTCGCTGGCCAGGGTCAGCCGGGGAATCCGGCGAATCCCCTCGGCGAGCCGCTTCGCGTTGGCATGATCGTCGGCCAGGCGGTCGAGGTGATGCTCCAGCGCGTACAGGGCGCCGGCGGCAACGATGCCGGCCTGGCGCATGCCGCCGCCGAGGACCTTGCGGTGCCGCCGGGCCGCCGCGATCAGCGCTTTCTCGCCGGCTAGCGCCGAGCCGATCGGCGCGCCCAGCCCCTTGCTGAAGCAGACGCTCACGGTGTCGAAGTGTTGGGCCCATTGCCGGGCCGGGATGCCGGTGGCCACCACGGCGTTCCAGAGCCGTGCGCCGTCGAGGTGCGTCGCCAGGCCCTGTTGGTGGGCCCAGCGGCAGATCGCTTCCACGGTCGCGTAGGGTTGGATCCGCCCGCCGCCGCGGTTGTGGGTGTTTTCCAGCGTGACCAGCCGCGTGCGGACGTAGTGGTCGTTCTGCGGCCGAACAAGCCCTTCGAGCTGTCCGACTTCGATCACGCCCGAGCGGCCCTCGACGGGCCGGGCGGCCACGCCGCTGAGCTGCGCGTAGCCGCCCTGCTCGTAATGATAGATGTGGCAGCCCGACTCGCAGATCATCTCGTCGCCGGGGCGGCAGTGGAGCCGCACGCCGATGAGGTTGGACATCGTGCCCGAGGGGACGTAGATCGCCGCCTCCTTGCCCAGCATCTCCGCCACCCGCTGCTGGAGGCGGTGGACCGTGGGATCGTCGTCGAAAACGTCGTCGCCGACCGGGGCGGCGGCCATGGCCGCCCGCATCTGGGGCGTCGGCCGGGTGACCGTGTCGCTGCGGAAATCGCTGACTGGCTCGGGCATGACGGGTTCCTCGCGGTTGAGGTAGGGTGGTTGAGGTAGGGTGGGACAAGCTCGCCCGTGCGAGCGCCGGCCCACCGTTTCTCGCGGGACCGGTGGGCCGGCGCCCGCTGTCGCGGGCTTGTCCCACCCTACACTGTACGGGGAATTACGAAGACCCGAAAGAACGAATACGCGAAAAACGGGCGCCTGGGCCCGGCAAGAAAGCTAAGTTTCTTGTGGCAAACTTCTCTCTTCTCTTCTCTTTTCACCGGGAGACACACAATGATCAAGTCGTTGGTAGCGATTGTAGTGGCCGTGAGCTTGCTTTGGCTGACGGGACCGGCCCAGGCCCAGTCCCAGCACAAGAAGCCCGCCAACGCCTCGCCCGCGAAACATCCCATCCATAGGGACATCCACAACATCCAGCACGATCGGCACGACTTGCAAAGCGACCGCCAGTCGTTGGCCAACGATCATCGCGATCTGAGCCAGGACCGGCAGAACCTCCACCAGGTTGACCAGCAGATCTCCCAGGATCGCTCGTCGGGCAACCAGGCCCAGTTGCAAAAGGACGAGCAGCAGCGGCGGCAAGACCTCGGTCAGCTCCACCAGGACCGCTCGCAAACGGAAAACAACGTCCAGCATTGGGCTTCCGACCGCCGGGAACTCTCGCACGACCAGCGCAACCTGGGACAGGACTTGCACCAGGGGGAGCAGGGCCACCAGCCGTCGGGTCAAACCTCTTCCGGCCAATCGGGAAAGTCCGGCCAATCGGGCTCCAGCGGGCAGCAAAGCTCCGGCGGCCAATCGGGCTCGGGCAGCCAGTCGGGCTCCTCGGGCAACTCGTTCAGCGGCGGGGCGATCCAGCACGATCGCCAGGACTTGCAAGCCGACGACCAGACGCTCAGCCAGGACCGCCAGCAGATGCAGCAAGACCACTCCAAGCTGAATCAGGACATCCAGGCGATTCAGCAGGACCTGGCGTCGGGCAACCAGGCCCAATTGCAGAATGACGTCCAGCAGTTCCGGCAGGACCGGCAGCAGTTGCAACAGGAGCGGTCGAAAACGGAAAGCGACGCCCAGCATTGGGCCTCCGACCGCCACGAGCTCCGCCAGGACGAGCGCTCGTTCCTGCACAGCCTAAGCCAGCAGCAGGGCGGCCAGAGCTCAGGGCACTCCTCGCCCGGCACGTCGACCGGACATTGATGCACGTCGGAAGAGAGTGGTCGGTGGCAGAGTGGTCAGTGGTCAGTGGCTAGTGGTCAGAAGAGCGATGAGAGGTGAGGGATAATCACGTCCTTCTCTCACCTCTTCATCGCCGACCGCTGACGGCCGACCATTGACCGCTGACCACTAGCCACTGACCACTAGCCGCTGACCACTAGCCGCTGACCACTAGCCACTAGCCACTGACCACTAGCCACTGACCACTAGCCACTGACCACTTCCTCTGCCGGCAGGTGCAGGTCCAGCGGCCGGAGCAACTCGGGAATCTCCTCGAAGGAGGCCGGGAGGCAGGGCAGGAAGCGGTCGCTGTAGCGGCGGACCCAGGGGTCAGTCCGCTCCCCGGCGGACAGTCCGCCGGCAAGGCCCAGGAGCGATCGCCATACCGAGAGCCAGCGGCGGCTGTAGGAGTCCAGCGACGGGACCGGCCGATCCTTGCGGAGCAGACCGGCGATCGTGCCGGTCAGCTCGTGCGCCTTGCGCAAACCGAGGTTCATGCTCTGCATGCCGATCGGGCCGGTCATGTGGACCGCATCGCCGGCCAGCCAGGCCCGCTGCCGACCCAGCGCCGATGCCAGGCAGGAATCGAAGCGGACCACGATCCTCCAGCGGATCTCCCCAATGCGGCCGTCGAACCAGGGCGCACGCTCGGCGATGAGCTTGGCGAGGCTCTCCTCGCCCAACACCGGAAACGCCTGGCCGCCGAGCTCGACCGCCAGGCGGTCTTTGATCCGCGGGCCGGTCCGGGCGGTGAAGTCCACCAGCTCGAAACCCCAGCGGCAATAGCCCTGGGGAAGCGGCCAGAGGACGCTTGAGGCCGCGTCATCCCAAACGATCCGCATCTGGTGGTGGAAGACCGCATCGGTCTGAAACTCGAAGACGGCGAAGTGCCGCGGCGGCCCCACGCGAGGATATTCGATGCCCAGCGCGTTGCGCACGGTCGACTGGTGCCCGTCGGCGCCGATGACGTAGGGCACCTTGAGCCGCGTGGACCGCGCCACGACCCATTCCGTGTGCGCCGCGGCGTAGCCCACGGAGTCCTTCTCCAGCTTGTCGACAGAGGCCACCACGCCGTCGTCTTCGACCGCCAGGCCCGAGACCTCGTGGTTCCACTGCACGCGCACGCCCGACTGCCGCAGCGCCTCCTCCAGGATCTGCTCCAGCACGTCCTGGCGGATCGTGGCCAGGCCCAGGTCGCCGGCCTTGCCGGTGGAAAGGCCGATCTCCGCGCGGCGGCCGGCGCGGTCGTAGAGTCCCACGCTGTGGACCGGGTAGGCCCCTTCGAGCACTTTCTCGCCGAGGCCGAGCTCGTCCAACAGCGCCAGCGACCGGCGGTGAATCGCCAGCGCGTAGCTGTGCGCTCCCGTTCGCCAGTCCCGGTCCACAATTCGGACCGACACCCCTTGCCTGGCCAGCGAGAGGGCGGCGAACAACCCCACCGGTCCCGCGCCGACCACCAACACCTCCGGCACGTTTTTGTCCGACATGGCGCCAGCTTTCTTGACTAGAGAGAATCGCGGCCGAGAACTGCGGACCTCCCGTCATTTTGCCCATTTCGCCCCCAGCGTCAATGGGCGAATGTACTCATCACGCTCCGCGTGATGCGGTTTCGTCACGCGGAGCGTGACGAGTACGATGAGTTTAGGCGAATTCTTCTGGTGGGGCTCGCTACGCTCGACCCACCCTACTAAAATGGTCTCGTCGAGTCGGCTAACCTTCCAGCGCAAGGAGTAGGACCATGAGCGACCCCACCCGGAAACACGATCCACGGCCCGCGCCGCGCCGCACGTTTGTCAAGAGCATCGCCGCCGGAGCCCTGGCCGGCGGCCTGAGCCTCGCCCGCAGCGCCCATGCCGCGGGAAGCGACGTGATCCGCATCGCCCTGGTGGGTTGCGGCGGACGCGGCACGGGGGCGGCGATGAACGCCCTGGAGGCGGCCAGGAACGTGAAGCTCGTGGCCCTGGCCGACGCCTTCCCGCACGCCCTGGAGTCGAGCCTCCGCTCGCTCCAGTCGAGTTGCCCCGATCGGGTTGACGCCCCCCCGGAGCGGAGGTTCAGCGGCCTGGACGCCTACCAGAAGGCGATCGACTGCGGCATCGACCTGGTGCTCTTGTGCACCCCGCCCGGGTTCCGGCCCAGCCATTTCGAGGCGGCGGTCAAGGCCGGCAAGCAGGTCTTCATGGAGAAGCCGGTCTGCGTCGACGGCCCCGGGTATCGCCGCATCCTCGCGGCCAATGAGGAGGCCAAGCGGAAGAGCCTGACCGTGGCCGTCGGTCACCACCTGCGGCACGAGGTGAAGCACAAGGAGATCATCCGGCGGATCCACCAGGGGGCCATCGGCGAGGTGCAGTTCCAGCGGATCTACTTCAATGCCGGCGGCGTCTGGGTCCGGCGCCGGCAGCCGGGCCAGACCGAGATGCAGTTCCAGGTGAGCAACTGGTACTACTTCACCTGGCTCTCGGGCGACCATATCGTCGAGCAGCACGTTCACGACATCGACGTGGCCAACTGGATCAAGAAGGACCGGCATCCGGTGCGGGCCAACGGCATGGGCGGGCGGCAGGTCCGCATCGGCCCCGAGTACGGCGAGATCTTCGACCACCATAGCGTCGAGTTCGAGTACCCGGACGGCTCGCGGGCCTTCAGCGTCTGCCGCCACATGCCCAACACCTGGGGCGCCTTCTTCGAGGCGGCCCACGGCCCGCTGGGCCGAGCCGAGATCGAGGGCCACGGGCGGAGCGTGTTGTACGTCAACGGCCAATCGCCGCAGCGTTGGGAGCGCGGTCCCGACGGGCACCAGCTCGAGATGAACGACCTGTTTGCCGCCTTGGCCGCCGGTCAGCCCTACAACGAGGCCGCCTATTCGGCCGCCAGCTCGCTGACCGCCGTGCTGGGCCGCATGGCCAGCTACTCGGGCAAGGTCGTCAGTTGGGACGAGGCGGCCCAGTCGGAGTTGGATCTCGGGCCGAAGCAACTCGCCTGGGACGCCGAGGCCCCGGTCAAGCCGGGGCCTGACGGACTCTACGCTTGCGCGATCCCCGGGTCGACAAGGGCCTTCTGAAGGGGTTGGTCTAGCCCGCATTATTCACGCCCCGAGATGTAAACGGCGCGGAGCGTGCAATCGAAACCCGAAGCGTAAGCGAGGGTAAGTCCCTTAGGCGGCCTCGCTTACGCTTCGCGCTTACGATGCGGCTTTGAATAATCCGCTCTATGCGGACACCTTCGGCACGACGAACGGCTCGCGGTAGGCACGGTGGCAAAGCGCATTGGCCCCCTCCGCAAACTCGCCGACAAAGCGCTCTTGTTGGCCGTCCAGAGTCACCCACGGTCCGAGCGCCGCCCGGGTCGCGGCAAGATCGATGCCGTTGGCCCGCAGGTAATCGCGGCACCGATCGAAGGCGTCCGACAGCTCCGAGTTGCCCCGGATCGCCTCGAGGATCGCTCCGGGCGGGGAGCGTTTCCCGAGCCGGTAGGAGATGTTGGCCATGTGGCAGCAGGCGGTCGAGACGTGTCCCTCCAGCACCTCGGCATGGAGGTCGCCGGCGCACCGGCTGCGGACGGCCGACACGAAGTTGGCCAGGTGGGCGGCGTCGGGGAAGTCGGGCAAGCGGCCCTCGGGGATGTCCTTGATCTTCCCGCCTTGCCGGTCGAAGACCGTCCCGCCGCCGGCGTCGCCCGCATAGTAGCCGCCTTCGCACTCGATGACGACGCCGTGGTCCCTGCCGCGGTACGTGCCCATCGAGCTCGGCTCCTTGGTGATGCGGACGTTACGGACTTCACAGATCAGGGGGGCGGGCCGGTAGTCCAGCACCGCAACCGCCGTGTTGGGGGTCTCGCCGTCGTCGTCGAAGCCGAACCGGCCGCCGACGGCGATCGCCCGCGGGGCCGGCTTGCTCTGGCCCAGCGCCCAACGGCAGAGGTCGATGACGTGGATCCCATTGTTGCCGATCTCGCCGTTGCCGGTCGACCAGAACCAGTGCCAGTCGTAGTGCAACTGCTTGCGCATCAGCGGCGCGTTGGGCGACGGGCCGCACCAGAGGTCGTAATCGACGGTGGCGGGCACCGGCGTCGGCGAGCTGACTTTGCCGATGCCGACTCGGGGGCGGTAAACGATGGCGCGGGCCCAGCGGATCGCGCCGAGCTGGCCGCTGCGGAGGTACTGGAACGCCTGCTGGAGGGCCGGGCTGGATCGGCTCTGCGTGCCCACCTGGACCATGCGGCCGTACTTGCGGGCCGCGGCGACCATCTGCCTGCCTTCCCAGATGTTGTAGGCCAGCGGCTTTTCCACATAGACGTCCTTGCCCGCCTGACATGCCCAGACGGTGGCCAAGGCGTGCCAATGGTTCGGCGTGGCGACGAGGACGGCGTCGATATTGCGGTTGTCCAACAACTTGCGGATGTCGCCGTAGACGGCCACGTCGGCGCCGCGGTCTTGGAAGGGCTTGGCTTCACGGTCGAGGTGGGCGCGGTCCACGTCGCACAGCGCGACAATCCTTGCTCCCGGGACCTCGCCCAGCGCGTGGATGAGCTGGTGCCCCCGCCCTCCGACGCCGCCGATCGCGGCGACATTTCCCAGACCCACGACGCCGATGCGGATCTCGGCGTTGGCCCCGCCCCCCTTCGAGGCCGGATCGCCGCCGAGGGCAAGGCTTGGCAGCCCCAATGCGGCTGCCGTGGCGACCGAACTCTTCAAGAACTCCCGGCGTGTTGCTCGCTTCATGGCTTGGTTCCGGACTTGAGGTGGGCCGTAGCTTGGCCGAAGGGGACAGTCCCATTTTCGCGGCGATTTGGCCACTTTGCTGCGGTATCATCCCTCGCGCCGCGAGAATTGGGACAGTCCCCCGTGAACGGTTACAAAATAATCAGCCGGGACCCAAGTGTCAATGCTGGACCGGGAATCGGTGCGCCGACTGGAAGGGCGTACGCCACGTTGTTAGGATGGGCCAAGGAATGATCTCCGGATTTCCAGAGACCGTGGGCGAGCAATCGCAACCCGAAGCGTCAGCGAGGGAGATCACTATGGACGATCCGGTCGGTTACTTTCTGACGTAAGCCTGGAAGCGGCCATCCTGTACGTGACGGAGGGTCAGGACCGATTCCCTCGCTGACGCTTCGCGCTTACGATGGCAGCGGAAGAACAACTCCTCTGCGCCTCTGCGGTGAATCGTTGATGCATGCTCGCTCGTAGCGAATCCGAGCGGAATCCCCATGGAAAATATCATGACCCGACGCCAGCGCTTGATGGCCACGCTGCGCGGCGAGGCGGTCGACCGTCCGGCGGTCAGTTTCTATGAAATCGGCGGTTTCATCATCGACCCGGCCGACACGGACGTGTACAACATCTACAACTCGCCCGGTTGGCAACCGCTGCTGAAACTTGCAGACGACCATACCGACATCATCCGCATGATGAGTCCCGTCCGCGCCCGGTCGATCGATCCGACCGGGTCGGCGGCCGCGTGCGCTGGCAGGAGTTCTTTCGAGAGCAGACGCAGGACGACGGCCGCACGCGGCAGACTCGAACCCGCTTGACCGTGGCCGGGCGGACGATGACGCAAACCACGCGGCGCCAGCGGCAAACGAACACGGTCTGGACGGTCGAAGCCTTGCTCAAGGACGCCGCCGACGTGGAGGCGTATCTGGCGGTCCCGGACGACGCGCTGGCCGAGCGCATCGACCTCGGGCCCCTGGAAGCCGAGCAACGGGCGCTGGGCGATCGGGGTATCGTGATGGTCGACAGCGAGGACCCGCTCTGCGCCGCGGCGTCGCTGTTGAGCATGGAGGACTACACGGTGCTGGCCTTTACCGAGCCGGCGTTGTTCCACCGTTTGTTGGAAAAGACGGTGCGCCGCATTCACGAGCGGACCGCGGAGGTCAGCCGGCGGTTTCCCGGCCGGCTCTGGCGGATCTACGGCCCGGAATACGCCTCGGAGCCGCTGCTGCCGCCGGCGATGTTTCGGGAGTACGTGGTGCGCTACGTCGAGCCGATGATCCGCGCGATCCACGCCCATGGGGGCTACGCCAGGATCCACTGTCACGGCCGGCTGAAAAACATTCTCGACATGATCGCCGGCATGGGCGCCGACGGGCTGGACCCGATCGAGCCGCCGCCGCAGGGCGACGTGGAGTTGCGCGACGCTGCGCCGGCGCCATGGCCGGCAGCTCGTGCTCTTCGGCAACCTGGAAATCGCCGACATCGAGACGCTGCCCACGCCCCGGTTCGCCGAGAAGGTGAAACGGGCGTCGACGAAGGCACGGCCGGCAGGGGACGCGGCTTCGTGCTCATGCCGTCCGCCGCGCCCTTCGGCCGCGAGGTGTCGGCGTTGACGATCCGCAACTACGAAACCATCATTCGCCTCGTGGAGACCCGGTAGACTTTGTGGGCTGTGAAGGGCGGACGGCACACGGCGTGTGCCTGCTACTTTGTGGGCTGTGAAGGGCGGACGGCACACGGCGTGTGCCTGCTACTTTGTGGGCTGTGAAGGGCGGACGGCACACGGCGTGTGCCTGCTACTTGGTGGGCTGTGAAGGGCGGACGGCACACGGCGTGTGCCTGCTACTTGGTGGGCTGTGAAGGGCGGACGGCACAGGGCGTGTGCCTGCTACTTTCAAGGACCATGCTCACCGCGCCGCGGGCCCCATGCTCGAGGATCGCATCGAGCCCCGCCGCCACGGTCTCTGTCAGCCCGGGCACGGCGTTGAGGTCGGCGTCCCAGAACGCGCGGTTTGCGAGAGCAGCGGTTGCCAGTTCGCGGGTGCTGCGGCCTGCGCGGTGCGCGGCCCACGACCTCTCGAAGAAGTCGAGCACGGCAGGCTCGTCGCGGATCGGGTACGGCGAGTCGCCGCGGCGCCCCCGCAGCTCCATCGGGTCGCCGCGCTGGCCGCGGTAGAAGTGGACAAGAGCCGCAAGCGAGAACGTCAGCGCTGGCGGCAGCCGGCCGTTGGCTTTGAGGAAATCGAGCAGGGAGGGCAGGACCCGCGTTCTCCATTTTGAGACGGAGTTGAGCGCGATGCTCAGCAGCGCGTGCTTCAAGAAGGGATTGCAGAATCGCTCGAAGACGGTCTCCGCATATTTCCGTTTCTCCCGCTCGCCCAACGGCACGGCCGGCAGGATTTCCTCCAGCACGGCCTTCCGCAGGAAGGCTCCGAGCAAGGGGTCGAGCATCATTTCCTGCACCGTGTCGAGCCCCGCTTGAAAGGCGATCAGGGCGCCCGCCGTATGAGCGCCGTTGAGAATGCGGACCTTTCGCGTGCGATAGGGCGTCAAGTCGTCGGTCCAGACGACGTTCAGCCCCGCCTTGTCCAGCGGCAATTCCGCTGCGAGGCGGGCCGGCCCCTCGATGACCCACAAGTGAAAGGGCTCCCCGGCGTCGAGCAGCTTGTCCTCGTAGCCCAGCTCGCCGGCCAACCGTGCCGCGTCGTCGCGGGGGTAGCCGGTAACGATCCGATCCACGAGGGTGTTGAGGAACTGGTTGTGCTCGTCGATCCAGCGGCGGAAGTCCGGGCCCAGGTTCCATGCCTCGGCGTGTCTCAGGATGCAAAGGCGCAGCGTGTCTCCGTTGCGGTCGATCAATTCGCAGGGCAAGAAGATCAGGCCCTTGGCCGGGTCGCCCTCGACCGCTCGAAAACGCTCGACCAAAAGCGCGGCCACCTTGGCCGGAAACGACTCGGGGCAAATCCCCGGGCGATACGGCTCTTCGACATAGACAATACCGGCCTCGGTGGTGTTGGAAACGACGATCCGCACGCCGGGGCTGCGGAAACACTCGGCCAACTCCTGCCATTGTTCACGGGCTTGGAGGGCGCGGCGGACGGCGGTAACGATGCGCCGCGACTCGACGACTTGCCCGTCTTGCACCCCGCGGAGCAGCACCGTGTAAAGTCCCTCCTGTTCGTTGAGGAGGCGGGCCATTTCGCGGCGAACCGGCTGCACCACGACGATGCTGCCGCCCAGCAGTCCCTTCTCGTTGGCGATATCCACCATCCAATCGACAAATCCCCGCAGGAACGCCCCCTCGCCGAACTGCACGATGGTTTCCGGCAGGTCCGCCAACACGCCTACGGCGACGTGCGGCCAGGGGGCGGCACGCCGCTGGAGCAAGGATCGCGAAAGGCGTTGCATCATCTACCTCCCGATCCGCATCAAGCCCCAGGCCGCCAGCACCAGCAGCCCGACCACGCCCCAGGCGAGCAGGAAGCCCAGCAGGTCCTCGCGGTAGCGGTGGAAGAAGCCCTGCCACCGCCGGGCGGTGAACCAGCCGGGGAGGTCCAAAAGCAACAGGTCCTGGCCGCGCTCGGCGGCAAGGGGCTTGGCTTGGCCGTCGGGCAGGCCCTCGGCGTCGGTCGAGCGCCGCATGTTGTCGAAGAACGATTCGATCCGCTCCGGGGCCTCCGCTTTGCTGAGCAGGCTCACCAGGATCAGCGACGTGAAGCCGGCCGCCATGGCCCAGCCGAAAATGCCGGCCTGCCAGACGTAGACCAGTTGCCATTGGCCGGCGGCCCGGTAGTTCAAACCGTAGTAGATCGCAAAGGAGGAGACGACGGCGGCGGCGGCCCCGAAACGGTTCGCCCGCCGCCAGAGGATCCCGCCCATGACAACGATGCCGAAGAACGCCGCGATGGTCTCGGTGAAGAGGAATGCCTGCAGGACCTGGTCGATCAGCAGGGCGAAGCCGACGCCGGCCAGGGTCGAGCTCAACCCCGAGAGCCGGCCGGTCAAGAGCAGGGCCCTGTCGCCGGCGGCCGGGTGGAGATATTCCTTGTAGATATTGCGGGTGAAGAGGGCCCCGGCATTGACCATCAGGTTCGAGCAGGCCGACATGTTGGCCGCCACCACGCAGGAGACCATCAGGCCGACCCAGCCGGGTCGCAGCAGCCGCAGGCAGGCGTAGCCGAAGGCGTCTTCCCCGTCCCGGAGATAGGCGTTTTGCCGCACGACCAGGGCGGCGACGATCAGCCCGGTCAGGGCCCAGCCGATGGTGCAGATCCGCTTGACCATCGAGCCATAGGTCTGGCCGACGCGTCCGGCCCGCTCGCTCCGCCCGGTGGCGTTCATGGCGACCATGTGCGGCTGGGCGGTGATGCCCACCAGTCCGTTGAGCGTGAGCATGAGGATGGTGAAGGCATTGATGCCGCTGGCCTCGTTGTAGAGCTCGAAGAAGCCGCCGGTCCCTTTGCCGCCGCCGGGGATGACGGGCGGCTTGGGCTTTTTGGCCGGGTCCCTCGCGGCGGCCGCCTGGTACTGGGCCTCGACGTGCCGGGCATACGCGGCCACCGAGGGGCTGCTCAGGGTCTGGCGCATCGCGGCAAAGCCCCCCACCGCCGACAGCCCGGCCGGAATCAGCATGAACGAGAGCACGATGATCAGGAAGCCCTGGACGAAGTCGGTGTAGGCCGCGGCCACCAGGCCGCCGAAGTAACTATAGAGGAGAAAGGCCACGGTCATGACCGCCACCACGCCGTTGGGCGAGATGAGCTGGCCGCCGGTGGCCACGGCGATGATCTTGCCTGCCCCCTTGAGCATCACCCCCTGGTTGAAGACGAAAAAAGTGAAGGCGTAGAGCGTGTAGGTCAGGGCCAGGGCCGGCCCGTAACGGTCGCCGAGGATCTCGGCCAGGGTGGTCCGCTCGCTGCGGCGGTACCAGGGGGCCATCAGCCAGTAGAAAGGCGTGATGAGCATGTTCTTCCACTGGTACCAGATGGTGGCGAAGCCGGCGTGGAAGGTGGCCCCGGCCTGACCCACGGGGTTCTCGGCGTGGGTGCCGGTGCCGAACGCCTGGCCGATCATGATCCACCAGGGGAGTTTTCGCTCGCCGAGGAAATAGCCCCCGCTGGTGCGGACCTTTCGCGAGACCCACAGCCCCAGGGCCGTGCAGCCCACGAAATAGACGATCAGCACCGTCCAATCCCAGACGCCGAAGCCCGCACCCTTGCCGTCCATCGGGAGATGCTCCTACTTCTCGACTGTCTAGGGTAACCCGCGGGCCGGCCGCCGGCAAGCCGGCGCACGCTTGCCGCACTCAAAGTAGCAGGCACACGCCGTGTGCCGTCCGCTTCCTCCTCCGCTTTGGGCGGACGGCACACGGCGTTTGCCTGCTACTTTACGAAACAGGCGAAATGGCTGTAGACCGTCCCTTGTACCGTCCTTACGATAAGAGGCAGGTGCGTACTAGGCAACCGGCAATTTCGGCGGACTGAAGCCGGTGGACATTGGTAGCGAAAGGGGATTCCATGAACGCGATGCGAGTTTCGCTGGCGGCTCTTCTGTGCCTGGGGGCGTCGCTCGGGGCCATACCGGCGGCCTGGGGGGCGGCAGCGGCGGAAAAACATGGGGCCATGGTCAAGATCGACGACGCGAAGTTCAACGACTGGCTGACGCGCTGGCAAAAGAACATTGTCGGCGACGCCCGCAACCGCTATTGCGACAAGGCCCTGGGCGAGGACATCGCCTGGCTGGTGACGCCCTTCACGGACGGCTTCTACTACGGCTACATGGCCACCCGGGATCCCAAGTGGGCCCGGATGCTGATGGACTGGACCGACTCCTGGGTCAAGCGCGCGGTGAAGGAGCCGGACGGCTTCCTCGGCTGGCCCAGCCCGGCAGCGGCCGGGACCAAGGTCGACAACCTCGACGACTTCAACGCCGACAGCATGTTGGGCGAGACGATGGCGATCCGCGCGGCCGTGCTCCTGGCCGCCGAGATCCGCAAGACTCCCGCGCTTCGAGCCAACTACGCCGCCAAGGCCGACGGTTACCTCAAACTCGCGGAGCAGATCTATCAAAAGTGGGACCGGCGCGGCGGCTGGCGGGAAACCAAGGACGGCGGCTGCATCAGCCTGGTGCTCCCCTTCGGCATCGACGGCAAAAGCGGCCATTGGACCGCCGGCTACGCCACCCGCAACGCCCCCGGCAACGGCTTCTCGCACCCCGACAACAAGGCCAACCTCGTCGCCCGCTGGCTCTTGGCCATGTCCGACGCCACCGGCAAGCCGCTTTACAAGCAACGGGCCGAGCGCTGGTTCAAGCTGATGAAGTCGCGGATGAAGCTCAAGCCCGACGGCACCTACCAGATCTGGAACTACTGGCAGCCGGCCGGACCCTGGGACTACAAGCCCGACGGCTCGCCCAAGCATTGGGTGGGCGTGCATCCCAACCCCGGTTATTACCAGATCGACGTCGCCGCCATCGTCGACGCCTACCAACATGGGCTGGTGTTCAGCCGGGAGGACATCGAGCACCTCGTTGCCACCGCGCTGGCCGAGAAGCGCTACTGGGATGCGCTGGTGCCCTACAGCGCGGAGATCCAAGAGAAGTTCGAGCGGAGCACGAAGCCGGAAAGCTGGGGAGGACTCGGCGCCGCGCCCTACTACCTGATGCTCCAGGCCCGGCTAGGATCGGGCAAAGAATAACTTTCCGACAATGGTAGGGTGGGACAAGGCCGCCGTGGCGGCCGCCGGCCCACCAAGAGCGGGCAAAGTTGGTGGGCCGGCGCTCGCTTGCGCGAGCTTGTCCCACCCTACCCGCCTGTCGTACTCCTCACGCTCCGCGTGAGGCCGAACCGACCGAACCTCACGCGGAGCGTGAGGAGTACCATCGAACCAGGAGACCTTCCGATGCACAACAGCCTTGACTGCACGCGACGCGATTTTGTCAAGCTCAGCGCGGGAACCGTGCTGGCGGCGGCGGCCGGAGCAGCCGCGCGAACCCAGGCCGCCGAGCAACCGGCGCCGAGCCAGCCGGCGCCCGCGGCCCGGCCGCGGATCAGCTCCGTAAGCTGGAACTTTCACAACCTGGGCGGCGGCCACACGCGTCCCGAGGAGGCCATCGAGCTGATCGGCGGGATGGGCTTCGAGGGCATCGAGCTGATCCTCACCGGGCGGGCCGAAATCGCCGCCTACTGGACCGACGCGACCATCGCCAGGATCCGCAAGCGGCTGGATCATTACAAGCTGCAAGTGGCCCAGTTCGCCCTCTTTCAGCCGGTGGTCGAAGAGCTGACCAGCACCAGCGCGGACGAGCGCGCCAAGGCCCTGGATCGTTTTGAAGCGGGCTGCCGCATCGCCGCCAGGCTGGGCGCGCCGATCGTGAACATCGTCGCCCCCTGGGCCCGCGAGCTTACGTCCCCCGGCGGCGGCTACCTGCCCCGCTACTACGAGGTGGCCGACGCGAAGCCGGGCGTGAAGTTTCACATCGACATCGCCCCCGGCTACGACTGGGAGCAATTGTGGAGCACCTTCGTCGGCACCGTCCAAGGCTGCCTCCAGCGTGCCAAGGCCCACGGGCTCCGCTTCTCGATCGAGAACCACACGCACACCATGATGTCCGAGACCAACGCCTTCTTGCGCCTTTGGGACGCCGTCCGCGACCCGGCCCTGGGCATCAATCTCGACGCCGGCTGGATCGCCCTGGAGCGCGAGTATCCGCCGGTCTCCGTCCACAAGACGGGCAAGCACCTGATGAACGTCCATGCCCGCGACATCGACGGCCTGATGCGGCGATTCGTCCACGCCGGCCAGGGGGTGATGGACTTCAAGGCGATTGCCGAAGCGGTCAAGGCCGTCCGCTTCCAAGGCTTCCTCTCCCTGGAACAAGACGGCCAACCGGGCGACCCGCCGGGCGCCATGCAGGCCACCTGTAAACGTTACCTGGCCATGATGAAGGAGTACCTGTCATGAGAGACCTACCCATGAACCGGCTGCGAGAGTGGGGTGCGGCCAAGATCGCCGCGGCGGCCCTCGGCGCCTGGCTGTTGCTGTTGGGCGTCGCGGTCTCGGCGGAACCAGCGGACGCGCTGCGGGCCGGGACCGCCAGGAAGGAGATCACGCCGGCAAGACCGGTGATGCTCGACGGATACGGGAGCCGGAAGGACCTCTCCCAAGGCGTACACGATCCGATCTCGGTCCGCGTGGTCGCTTTCCAGCAGGGCGGGAAGAAGCTCGTGCTCGTTTCCACCGACGTCCTCGGCTTCTACGGCGGGACCGCCGCGAGCATGAGAAAGGCGATTCTTGGGGCCTGTGGGCTTCAGCCGTCGGAACTCTTCCTGGCGGCGATCCATACGCACAGCGCTCCGACGCTCACCCTCGGCCGCGAGAAGGCCCACCCGAACAACGTCGAGTACACCAAGACGCTGGAAACGCAGTTGGTCGCCGCCGTGCGCGAGGCGCTGGCCCACACGGTCCCCGTCGAGATCGCCGTCGGGTGCGGTTCTTCTCCCGTGGCGCGAACCGGCGCGAGTACGTGAAGGACGCCAGTGGGAAGACCCGGGTGCAACTTGGCCGCAATCCCTCGGTGCTGACGGACCGCGAAGTGCAGGTGCTCCGCGTTTCCCGCGTGGAGACCGGCGAGGCGGCAGCCGTGGTCTTCGCCTATGCCACCCACAGCACCGCGATGGGCCCGCGAAACTACCTCGTCAGCGGCGACGTCCACGGCCTGGCGGCGCAGTTCCTGGAAAAGTACCTCGAAGGCGGAGTCGTTGCCCCGGGCTTTGCCGGCGCATCCGGCGACATCGACCCCTGGTTCCGCGTGCTGCCCAAGTTCCACACGGAGAAGGGCTGGATTCCCGAGCCGGTCTTGCTGGGCACGATGCTGGGCGAGGAGGTCGTCCACGTGCTGGAGGGCATGAAGAAGCCCTGCCCGGCCGGCCCGATCAAGACGGCCTTCAAGGCGCTCGCCCTGCCGCGAAAGCAACGAGGGGCAATCAACGCCGCCACCGGCGGCGAGTCGCCGGAGTTCAACGTCACGGTGGGCCGCCTCGGCGACGTGGCCCTGGTGGGCCTCGGCGGCGAGGCGTTCAACGCGATCGGCAAGGCCATCAAGACGGCTTCGCCCTTTCCCCACACCTTGATCATCACGCACTGCAACGGGGCGGCAGGGTACCTGCCGACCAAGGAGGCCTATCCTGACGGCGGCTACGAGGTCCAGAGCAGCTCCTTCGCGCCGGAGGCGGCCGAAGAGGTCGTCCAAGAGGCGGTGCGAATGCTGCGGGAATTGTGAGACAATTGTCAGCGGTAGGGTGGGACAAGCCCGCGCAAGCGAGCGCCGGCCCACCAAGTGAGAGTGGCTAGTGGTCAGAAGAGGCATGGGCGATGAGGGAGAAGCGCGTCCTGATCATCTCTCATCCCTGACCACTGACCACTGCTTGGTGGGCCGGCGGCCGCCACGGCGGCCTTGTCCCACCCTACGATTGCCGGAAATCATTGTTCGGCTCATCCTACCTGAGAGAACAAACCATGACGCCGTCAACACGCTTTGTGGTCTTGTGTACAACACTGTTGTCCGCGGCCGCCTCGACACGCGGCGGCGAGCCCGCCCAACCGCTCTACCGCGACGCTTCGCAGCCCATCGACCGTCGCGTGGAGGACTTGCTCGGGCGGATGACGCTCGAAGAGAAGGTAGGGCAAATCAACATGCCCTGCGTCTACGAAGGGGGCCTGGGCAAGACCATCGCGGAAAAAACCGAGGGGGTGCAGAAGTTCGCCGCGGGCACGCTGATCCAAGGCTTCGGCCCGGGCGGCGGATTCTTCACCCTCTCCAACGAGATCCTGCACGAAGGCTCGCGGCAACAGGCCGAGTTCCTCAACCGGCTCCAGAAGATCGCCGCCGGCACCCGGCTGGGCATTCCGCTGCTGGAGAGCGAGGAGGGGACGCACGGCCTGATGTGCTCCGGCGGCACGATCTTCCCCGAAGGCCCCGCGCTGGGCAGCACCTGGAACATGGAACTGCTGGGCCGCGTCTACGCCGCTGTGGCCAGGGAAGCCCGCTCGATCGGCGTCCACCAGAACTTCACCCTTGTTGTCGAGCCAATCCGCGACCCACGGCTGGGCCGCAATCAAGAGGCCTTCAGCGAGGATCCTTTTCTCTGCGCGGATCGCGGAGACGATCGTTCGCTCGGCCCAGGGCCGCGACGTCTCCGCCGCGGACAAGGTGGTCACGGGGCTGTGTCACTATCCCGGCCAGAGCCAGCCCGTCAGCGGCCTGGAACGCGGAGCGATGGAAGTTTCCGACCGTGGCATGAGGGAAGTCTTCCTGCCGCCCTGGCAGGCGGGCATCCAGAAGTGCGGGGCATTGGGCGTGATGGCCACCTACCCCGCGATCGACGGCATTCCCACCCACGCCTCGAAGAAACTGCTGACCGGCATCCTCCGCCAGGAATTCGGCTTCGACGGCCTGGTGCTCTCCGAGGGCGGCGGGATCGGGACGCTCGTCTACGAAGGCTTGGCGGCGACGCAAAAGGAGGCCGGCGCGCTGGCCTTGGCCGCCGGCGTGGACGTGGGCATCTCCTTCGAGTCCGGTTACATGCAGGACCTGCTGGCCGGCGTGCGCGAAGGGAAGGTGCCGATCAGCCTGGTGGACCGCAGCGTGCGCCGCGTGCTGAAGCAGAAGTTCCGCCTGGGATTGTTCGAGAAACCGCTGGCCGACCCGGAGCATGCGGTCCGCACGGTCCATCGCCGCGAGCACCAGGACCTGGCCCTGGAAGCCGGGCGGGAAGCGATTGTCCTGTTGAAGAACGACCACGGCCTGCTGCCCCTGAAGAAGACGCTGCGGTCGATCGCCGTGATCGGGCCCAATGCGGACGACTCGCACAGCCAACTCGGCGACTACGTCCCTCACAAGATCCTCCAGCACCTGGTCACGGTGCTGGAAGGCATCCGGCAGATCGTCCCCGCGGGGACCGAGGTGACGTACGTCAAGGGCTGCGAAGTGACCGGCTCGGGGCCGGACGAGATCGAGAAGGCCAAACGAGCGGCTGCACGTGCCGACGCGGCCGTCGTGGTCGTGGGCGAGAGCAACCACTGGGGCCAGGAAAAACCGTCCACCGACGGCGAAGGCCGCGACTCCGCGACGCTGGAACTGATGGGCCGCCAGGAGGAGCTGGTGAAGGCCGTCGAGGCGGCCGGCAAGCCCACGGTGGTCGTCTTGATCAACGGCCGCCCGCTGGCCGTGCGCTGGATCGCCGAGCACGCCGCCGCGATCGTCGAGGCCTGGCTGCCGGGCGAAAGGGGCGGTCAGGCGGTGGCCGAAGTGCTCTTCGGCGACGTCAATCCCAGCGGCAAGCTTTCCGTGACCGTTCCCCGGCACGCCGGCCAGTTGCCCGTCTACTACAACATGAAGAAGTCGAAGCGCTACTGGCAGCGGTTCGGCTGGGGGCATGCCTACGTGGACCTGGAGCCCACGCCGCTGTATCATTTCGGCCACGGGCTGAGCTACACGCGATTTGAATATAGCGGCTTGCAGCTTAGCGCCAAGGAAATCGGCCCCGCCGACGGCGTCGAGGTGCGACTCCAGGTGAAAAACGCCGGCGGCCGCCCGGGGAAGGAGACGGTCCAGCTTTACGTCGAAGAGCCGGTGAGCAGCGTTTCCACGCCCGTCGAGCAACTGCGGGGCTTTGTCAAGCTGGCCCTCGAGCCGGGCCAGTCCAAGACCTGTTCCTTCAAGCTTCTTGCCGACGATCTGGCGCTTTACGACGTGGATTTGAAACGCGTGGTCGAGCCGGGCCGCTTTCGCGTGATGGTCGGCTCTTCCTCGGAAGACATCCGGCTCAGCGGAGAGTTCCAAGTCAAGTAGGTCCCGCCTGCCGGGCGGGACCAAAGGAGTGGTAAGAAGCTGTTTCAAGACCCCGGGGACCACCGTCGGGCAGGAATGCCCAACCTACGGCGGCCGTAGGATGGGCATTCTACGGCGGCCGTAGGATGGGCATTCTTGCCCGTCGCCACGCTCCGGTCTTGAAAGTAGCGATCCACCAACGTATTCTCTTGGACTGAAGGCAATATCCCTGCAATGTCCGTCGGAACTACCCCCGCCAAACCGGGGCTGAAACGCGTCCTGGGATTGAGGGAGCTGGTGCTCTACGGCATCATCCTCGTCCAGCCCACGGCGGCCATGCCGCTGTATGGGAACGTCTGCAAGGATGCCCACGGTCACGTCGTCACCACGATCCTCATCGGCATGGTGGCCATGCTCTTCACGGCCGTGAGCTACGGGCGGATGGCCAACGCCTATCCCACGGCGGGCTCGGCCTACAGCTATGTCGGCCAGGAATTGCACTCCTCGCTGGGTTATCTCACGGGCTGGGCGATGGTCTTCGATTACGTGCTCAATCCGATCATCAGCGTGATCTGGTGCAGCGGCGAGGCGATGAAGTTCCTGCCGGAGCTGCCCTACCCGCTGTGGGCCGTGTTCTTCGCCGCCCTCTTCACGGGTCTGAACCTGCGGGGGATCAAGGCCAGCGCCCGCACCAATCAGTGGATGGCCGGCGGCTTGACCGTGGTGGTGGCGGTCTTCCTGGCGTCCGCGGTCCGCCACATCTGGAGCGTCTCCGATCCGTCGCCGGGCCGGTTCCTGCTGCCCTTCTACAACCCGCAAACCTTCTCCCTGGCGGCCGTCTCCCACGGTGCGTCGCTGGCCATGCTCACCTACATCGGTTTCGACGCCATTTCCACGCTCTCCGAGGAGGCCCACCACCCCCGCCGCAACATCCTCCTGGCCACCGTGCTGACCTGCCTGATTACCGGCCTGCTCTGCGGCGCGCAGGTTTATGCCGCGCAACTGGTCTGGCCCGAAAGCGCGGCAAGCTTCAAGAACCTCGACACGGCGATCGTCGATGTCGCCGGCCGGGCCGGCGGGCCGCTGTTGATGACCACCCTCGGCCTGGCGCTGCTGGTGGCCCAGACCTGCTCCGGCGCCGGGGCCCACCTCGCCGCCGGCCGCTTGCTCTACGGCATGGGGCGGGACAACGCCATTCCCAGCCGCTTCTTCGCGGCCCTGGCCCCGCGGACCCGCATCCCGCGAAACAACATCCTGCTGGTCGGCGCCTTGGCGCTGGCCGGCGCGTTTGCGGTCAGCTTCGCCCTCGGCTGCGAGATGCTCAACTTCGGCGCCCTGATCGGCTTCATGGGCGTGAATCTCTCCGCCTTCGTCCGCTACTTCCTCCGCGGCAACAGGCACAATCCGCTGAACCTGCTGCTGCCGCTGGCCGGTTTCTTCACCTGCCTCTATCTCTGGTGGAGCCTGGCCCCGCTGGCCAAGATCGTCGGCCTTTGCTGGCTTGTCACCGGATTGCTCTACGGCGCCTGGAAGACCAAGGGGTTCCGCCGCAAAATCGAGTTCACCGTCCCCGATGAAGAGACGATCACCGCATCCCCGACACCACAAGACCAACAGGAGAAAGCAAAATGAAGATCAAGTGGCCTGAGCCCTTTCCGGGCGCTTACTGGCTCGACCAGCGCGAAGAGAACGCCGTGTTGGACGTGCTCCGCCGCCGCTCGCTGTTCCGCTACTATGGACTGAAAAAGCCGAAGTACGCCGAGATGCTGGAGCAGACCGCGTGCAAGTTCTACGGCGTCAAGCACGCCCTGGCCGTCAACAGCGGCACGGGGGCCCTGGCCACCGCCATGACGGCGCTGGGGATCGGGCCGGGCTGCGAAGTCATCGTGCCGGCGTTCTTCTGGGTCGCCACGGCCGGCGCGGTGGTCCAGGCCAACGCCATCCCCGTGCTCTGCGAAGTGGACGGCAGTTTCTGCATGGATCCCCAGGATCTGGCGCGGAAGATCACTCCCCGCACGATGCTCATCGTCCCCGTCCACATGGCCGGCGCGCCTGCGACATGGAGGCCATCATGGCCGTTGCCGGCAGGCACGGAATCCCCGTGCTGGAGGACTGCGCCCAGGCCAACGGCGGCAGCTTTCACGGCCGCAAGCTCGGCTCGCTGGGCGACCTGGGCATTTTCAGCCTGCAATGGAACAAGAACGCCACGGCCGGCGAGGGCGGGCTGATCGTCACCAACGACGCCAAGCTCTACGAGCGCTCCAACGCCGCCCACGATCTGGGCATCCCCTGGGTCGGCAGCGAGCCCAACCCGGCGGGGGCGGTCACCTGGGGCGGCGGGCGGCGGATGAGCGAGTTGACGGCGGCCGTCGCCGCGCAGCAGCTCAAGAAGCTGCCGGCGATCGTGCGGCACATGCGGGCCTCCAAGCAGCGGATCAAGGCCGCGCTGGCCGGCACGCCCGCGCTGGGCTTCCGGCGGCTCAATGACCCGGCCGGCGACGCCGGAGCGTTCCTGGTCCTGGTGCTGGAGGACGAGCCCCGGGCGCGGCGGCTGGTCGGGCGGATGCAGGCCGCGGGACTGGCCAGCGCCGTTCGTTTGGCCGAGTACGGCCTGCACATCTACTACAACGTCCAGCAACTGGTGGGCAAAGTGCCGCTCTCGCCGGCCGGCAACCCCTGGAACTTGCCGCAGAACAAGCAGAGCGTTTGCGATTACCGCAAGGGCGCTTGCCCTCGCAGCGACGCCCTCTTTGCCCGCTCCATCCTTTTGCCGATCCCCTCGCGGCTCACCCCGCGGCAGGAAGAGGCGGCAGCCAAGATCATCCGATCGGCGCTGTAAAGGGGTCGGGAGTTCATGCGATGGCTGACGCTATGTGCAGTCGCCGGAGAGCGAGGCGGAGTTGGCGGCCTTGCGGCGGCCGGTCGTGTTCAGCCCTGAAAGGGCGCGACATATCAGCCCAGGGCAAGTGCGGCGGCGTGAGCCGCCAAACGCCGCCCTGGGGTCGTGGTTCACCAGGGGAGAAGCCCTGCAAGGGCGAAACAACCGTAACGTGCCCACGGTGGCAATCCCAGGTCAAGAACCGCTTGTATCGCCCTTTCAGGGCTTCCGATCTATGCCGACGAATACCCAGGGCGGCGCTGCGCTTGCCCTGGGCTGATATGTCGCCGCCCCTTCGGGGCTGAAGGCCGCGCATCCTTCAGTCGGATGAACCCTAGTTCTGCCCCGTTTCGCCCCCCAAGGCTCACGTGCGCGATATTGCCGCACATTTGCGGCGAAAAGTCGAGCGGAGCGCCCCCCTGCGCCAGTGTGTCTACCAACGCGCGATGCCCCCGTAGGCCGGTGCGATGCTCGCTGCCCTGAAACCTGGTAGAATGTTTTCGCGCAAGCGGCCTCGAAGACCCAGCGGTCTGGTGGGCCGCTTGCCGGTTGCGGATGGACGACTGATCAGGGTTTCGTTATGACAAGCACTCCCATCGACGGGCAGGCAAATGCCGCGTCCGATGCGTACCGCGCTTTGCTGGCCGTTTCGGAAGCCATCGTTGCGCACCGCGAGCTGCCCGTGCTGTTCCACGAATTGGCCGGCCGGCTTCGTCCCGTGGTGCGCTTCGAGCACGTCGCCCTGGTCCTGTACGAGGCGGCGAGCAACACCATGCGCCTGCACATCCTGGATACCTCCGAACCCATCCCGCACCAGCCGGCGCTAGTTTTTCCTGTTGAAGTCGACCCGGCGGGGTTGGTATGGCAGACCCAGCAGCCACTCATCACCTCCAGCGCGGACGAGCTAAGTCGCTGGCCGGGGTTCACGGAACGCGTGCAGCCGTACGGACTCCAGAGCTTCTGCTGGCTTCCGCTGACCACCGCCCGGCGACGGCTGGGCGCGCTCGTGTTCGCGTGCGGGCAGGCGTCCGCCTACGATACGGCGGACGTGGGCTTCCTGCAGCTCGTTGCCAATCAGGTGGCCGTGGCCATCGATAACGCCCTGGCCTTCCAGGAGATTTCGGAGCTGAAGGACCAGCTCTCCAAGGAGAAGGCTTACCTGGAGGAGGAGGCTCGCACCGAGCACAACTTCGAGGATATCGTCGGGCGGAGCGCCGCCCTGCGCCAAGTCCTCAAGCAAGTCGAGACCGTCGCCCCCACCGGCTCCACGGTGCTGATTCGTGGCGAAACGGGCACGGGCAAGGAACTCATCGCCCGTGCCCTCCACGACCTGAGCCCGCGCCGCCAGCGCACCTTCGTCAAGATCAACTGCGCGGCCATCCCCACGGGGCTCTTGGAGAGCGAGCTGTTCGGACATGAGAAGGGCGCCTTCACCGGCGCTATCAGCCAGAAGGTCGGCCGCTTCGAGCTGGCGCACCAGGGCACGCTGTTCCTCGACGAGGTCGGCGACATCCCGCCAGAGCTGCAGCCCAAGCTGCTCCGCGTGCTGCAGGAACAGGAGTTCGAGCGCCTGGGCAGCACCAAGACAATCAGCGTGGATGTCCGCCTGGTGGCGGCCACCAACCGCGACCTGGCTGCGATGGTCGCCGACGGCTGCTTCCGCAGTGACCTCTACTACCGCCTGAACGTGTTCCCACTCGTGCTACCGCCGCTTCGCGAGCGTTCTGACGACATCCCGCCGCTGGTCCGCCATTTTACCCAGCGGTTCGCCCGGCGGATGGGCCGGCGGATCGAGACCATCCCGTCCGCGGTCATGGAGGCCCTGGTTCGCTACCCCTGGCCGGGCAATATCCGGGAGCTGCAGAACGTCATCGAACGCGCGGTCATTCTCTCCCACGGCTCGTCGCTTCAGGTCCCGCTGGGCGACCTGCAATCTGCGGCCGCGCACGACCCGGCGGCGACTGGCGAGGCCGTCACGCTGGCCGACGCCGAGCGGGAGCACATTCTCGACGCCCTTCGCGAGGCCGGCTGGGTGGTGGGCGGACCCAAGGGGGCCGCGGCCCGCCTGGGGATGAAGCGTTCTACGTTGCTCTGGAAGATGAAAAAGCTCGGCGTCTCTCGACCCGAGTAGCGCCCGCCCGCTGGCGCCCGCGCCCGCCCGTTGGCGCGCCACCGTTGACACTCCCCCTCCGTCCCACCGGCCGTCTCGTCCCGTCCGACCCCCAAGTCCTTGCTGGTGGTTGCTTTTCGAGATGAATCGCCGAAGTGGACGTCTCCGGCACGCCCCCTGCTATAGAGCCACGCCGGTAGAGGCGGGAGCAACGATGAATTCAACAGTAGTTACTGCAACGGCTGCGGCATTGGGTTCCTTGGTGGGTGCCGCTGCTTCCATTGCTACGACTTGGATCACACAGCGCACGCAGACCATTCGTGCTGATTCGGAATGGAAGCTGCGCCAGCGCGAGTCTTTGTATAAGAAGTTCATCACGGAGGCTTCGCGCCTGGCCGTTGATGCACTGGCCCATTCCCTGGAAGGGACGGACAAGCTTATGGCCCTTTACGGGATTCTGAGTTGCATTCGACTCATGTCCGGGGAAGAGGTCGTACGCCAGGGCGAGGCTTGTTGTCGTCGAATCATCAAACTTTATGGGCGGCCCAATCTAACGACAGATCAGATCCGCGCAGCCGCCGAGGCCCATGGCCTCGATGACATCGACCCGCTCAAGGACTTCAGTACCGCTTGTCGGAACGAACTATTGCCAAGGCAGTGGTGATCCGTCACATCACGGCGAGATGAAGGTGCGAGCAATGTTGCGAATCACGGTCCACGACAATCCGCAGGCCCTCACCTTCCAGCTCGAAGGGAGATTGGCAGGCACCTGGGTGAAGGAGGTCGAGCAGTGCTGGCAGAGCACCCTGGACTATCAGCGCAAACCAATCCTCCGTGTTGACCTCACGGGGGTGACCTTCATCGACGACGCGGGTAAGACCTGCCTGGCGGCCTTGTACCGCCAGGGGGCCGAACTTGTTGCCGCCGACTGCCTGACAAAAGACATTGTGGCCGAGATTCGCCAAGGTCGGTCTGAGCCGCTTGACAGCTCTGCGACTTCGCGAAGCCGCCGCCGGTGACGCGGCCGCATGAACCGTATTTCCTCTCACACTCGTACGATCTGACATAGGAGTTCAATCGTGAAGACGATAGCCGGCAAGGATACTCAAGACGCTCACGTTTCGACCGCAGCCACGCCAGCCCCTCCCGACAAAGTGCTCACGCGAGTGCCGGACGGTACGTCGGCTGCCGCGGCCGATCCGGCCTCACACCCCGACGCGACTGCCGCGCCGACCGACGGTTCGCTTTCCGTCACCCAGCGCCAACCGCCCGTCAGCGCGCCGCCTGGGTATCGCTACCGTAAGTGGCTGCTGTGGGCCGGAAGTGTGGCCGCGCTGGTGGTGGGCGGTTGCTTCCTGGTCCCGTTAGTCACTACGGCACTCAGCACGGTGAGTACCGATGACGCTTACGTCAACGGTCACGTCACTTTGGTGGCCCCGCGCGTACCCGGCCAGGTGATGAAGGTGCTGGTCGATGACAACCAGCGCGTGAAGAAGGGGGATTTGCTCGTCCAGCTCGACAAGGAACCTATCCAGGTGCAGGTGGCACTGAAGCGCGCCGCCGTTCAGGTGGCGGAGGCGAACCTGGCGGCGGCCGAGTCCGCGGCCCGCGGCCTGGAGGCCCAACTCGGCGCCCAACGCTGGAAGCTCCAGAACGCCTCCGAACAGGTCGATGCCCAAGTCGCCCTCTTGCGGTCCCAGGTGGCCGCCCTGCGGAGTCAGGAGGCGATTCTCGTCCGAGCCCGGGCCGATTACAACCGCGCCGTGTCGCTGTCCTCGGAGGCTCTCATCGCCCGTGCGGATTACGACCTGTCTGAGCAGCAGTTGCGGGTCGCGGCAGCCTCCGTCACCCAGGCGCAGGAGGCGATCGCCCAGATCCGGGTCTCCCTCGGACTGGCGCCCCAACCGGAAAAAGGCAAGAGCCTCAGCGACGTGCCGCCGGACCTGAACCAGACCTTCTCCTCGGTCCGAGCGGCCCTGGCCGAATGTATGCTGACGTGGACCATGCTCGGGCAGCCGCTGGCGTCCACCGAGCTGACGCCCACCAAGGCGCTCGAAAAGTTTCGCCGGCTTGACAAGAACGGGAACTCTGACCAGATCCTTCAGGATCTGGTCCCCAAGGCGCCTGCCGTGCTCCAGGCCAAGGCCGGACTGGAGCAGGCGCGGCATGACATGGAGCAGGCTGAGCTGAACCTCCGCTATTGCGACGTCGTCAGCGAGATCGACGGCGTGGTGGTCGGCCGGAACGTGAACCCCGGCAACAACGTCCAGGCGGGGCAAGCCCTGATGGCCGTCCGCTCGCTTAAGGAGATCTGGATCGACGCGAACTTCAAGGAGACGCAACTGGCCGACCTGCGGATCGGCCAGCGCGTGCGGTGCGAGGTGGACATGTACGGCGGCCGCCGGGAGTTCGAGGGCCGGATCACCGGCTTCACGATGGGGACCGGTCAAACGCTCTCCCTGCTGCCGGCGCAGAACGCCACCGGCAACTTCGTCAAGATCGTCCAGCGGCTGCCGGTCCGGGTCGAGCTGCCCGGCTACGACCCTGAAAAGGCCCCGCTGTTCGTCGGTGTGACGGTGACGCCCTACGTGTATTACAAGGAACCGCCCACGGGGCCGCACGCGGGGGAGGTCCTGCAACCGTTGGCCGCCCCTCCGACAAGAGCTATCGCCCCCCGACCCTGACCCGAAAGAAGCGCCCACTTCCCGACGGAGAACGGGCCTATTAGGAGGACGCATTATGAGTACCATGGCATTGAGCCCCACCGCAGTCAGTCGATCGGCGGTTAATCCCTGGATCATCGCCGCCGTGGTCCTCGTGCCCACGTTCATGGAGGTCTTGGACACCACGATCGCCAACGTGGCCCTGCGGTACATCGCCGGCGGCCTGTCCGCCGCGCAAACCGACTCCGAGTGGGTGATCACCGCCTACCTGGCCGCCAACGCCATCGTCCTGCCGATCACCGGCTGGCTGTCGGCCCACCTCGGTCGCCGCAATTACTTCCTGCTGTCGATCGCCGTCTTCACCCTCGCCTCGGCAATGTGCGGCTTCGCCACCAGCCTGTGGCAGATGATCCTGTTCCGCGTGCTCCAGGGGCTGGCCGGCGGCGGGCTCCAGCCGAGCAGTCAGGGGGTCCTGCTGGACGCCTTCCCGCCCGAAAAGCAGGGCACGGCAATGACCTTGTTCGGGGTCGCCGCCATGATCGCGCCCATCGTCGGTCCGACGCTGGGCGGCTGGCTCTGCGTCAACTACAACTGGCGGTGGATTTTTCTGATCAACGTCCCGATCGGGCTGGTGGCGCTGGTCGCCGCGTACGGCGTGGTCAATGATCCCGACTATCTCAAGCAGGAGCGGGCCGGGTTCCGCGGCAAGCCGCTGAACTTCGATTACATCGGCCTGGGATTACTGGTGCTGATCATGTCCTGCTGGGAAGTCATGCTCAGCAAGGGACAGGAATTTGACTGGCTGGGCGACCCGTTCGGGCGAGTGCAGACCCTCTTGATCGTGTTCGTGGTGGGGTTGATCTTGCTGATCGTCCGGGAAATGCGGACCGCCAGCCCGATCATCGATTTTCGGGCGCTCGGCGAGCGGAACTTCGCCATGTCCTGCATTATCATGTTCTCTACTATGGTCGTGGTGTACTGCGGGAGCATCGCGCTGCCGTCGCTGCTCCAGGCGCTGTTGGGCTACGACGCCCTTGCCTCGGGGCTGGTCATGTCCCCGTCAGGCGTCTCCTGTTTGGCCGCGATGGTGGTCACCGGCATCCTGCTGGGCCGGCAGGTTGACGCCCGCTGGCTGATTGCGGGCGGCCTGGTGGTCATGGCCGCAGCTTACTACTGGCTGGCACGGCTGAATCTCGAGATTAGCCCCACGCATGTGGTTTGGCCGTGGATGCTGATGGCTCTCGGCGGGGGGATACTGTTCGCCCCGGTCAACATGGCCGCCTTCAAGTACACTCCTGCACATCTGCGCGGGGCGGCGGTCGGACTGCTCAGCCTGCTCCGCACCGAGGGGGGCAGCGTCGGCACCTCGATGGCCCAGACCATCCAGGCGCGCCGTGATCAGTTCCACTTGTCCCGCCTGGCCGAGAACCTGGGCCCGCTGAACTCCCATGTCCAGTCGTTTATGGATCAGGCCCAACAGGTCTTCCAGCAGTGGACCGGCGACCCGGCCCGGTCACAGCAGATGAGCCTGAAGACGCTCGACAGCCTCCGCCAACAGCAGGCCCTGGCGCTCGCCTTCTTCGACATCTTCTGGCTGTGCGCGTCCTGGCGGTGGCACTCGTCCTTCTGGTACTGCTGATGAAGCGCTCGGTGGCCGAGAAGGGCGAGCACATCAGGGCGGAGTAGCGCGAGCGTTTGAAGACATGCCAAGGCGACCAAATCGTGAAGGGCGTTTGAAAGTGTCTGACAACAAAAGGAGAAGTCTATGACTCACGAAACTCAAAACGTCGCGTGTCAGCACGCGATTACGGCTCGAACAGCTTTAGAGGCCTTTCGGCGCCAGCAACCGGAAGCGGGCTTGGATTGGAGCAGCTTCAACACGGCGGTGGGACTCCTCGACCAGACGATCGAGGAACTGCGGCGGCCGGTCCGCAGCCTTCAGCCCACCCTGCTTGCGGCGGGCGGTTTTCCGGCGGCGATGGCGTACCTGATTGAGGAAATCCAAACTGCGGCCGGTCCTGACATGGAGTTCTGCCAACACGCCATCGACGCGGATCAGATTCCTCCGGAGTGGAAGCAGGCGACCGTCCGCATCACGCAAGAATCGCTCGCCAACGCCTGCCGCCACAGCAAGTGCAAACGGTTATTCCTGGAGTTGACACTGGATGGGGACACACTGCGTATTCACGCCCGGGATTGGGGAGTCGGCTTCGAGCCGGACAGGACAGCGCCAGGGCGCTTCGGACCGCGCAGAGCTTCCCGCCGACTCAAGCTGCTCGAAGGCACGGCGACAATCGAAAGCGAACCGGGGAAGGGGACGTATGTCGCGATCGAGATTCCGCTCTTGCAGCGAGGGGACGCACCCCGACATGGCCAAATCAGGATGAGCCCGCGGCTGCGGTTTGGTGAAGGATAGGATTGCCTGGCCATATTCCCTCTTTTTCCACACCGCCTCGCGGCGGGGCGGAGGGGGGACGCCGGTGAAATTGCCCCCGCACTGGCACTCGCCGCGAAACCACTTGGCGGGCGCTGGCACCCCCAAGGAATCGATCAACCCCGCCAGACAGGAAACGCAGGGCAAGTATGCCGCCTGAAGGCGGAACTACGAACGGGCGTCTCACGACTCTTGCACCCGGAAGCAGAAGAGCCCTTTTTTCTGGCATGGCGGTTGCAAAGGTGGAGTTTTTTGAGACCAGGGCGTCGCAATCGAGGAGCGGAAAGAGGATCGTGCGCCAAGACGGGCCCCCGGGAAAAGAGGCACGGCACAAGGCAAGGCCCGGGCGAGGCGAAATTGCGCCAAAAAGTGTCGCTCCGGGCGAGCAGGTGCGGGAAAAAGTGTTCGTTGGGGGATCCACGCGCTACTTTTTGTGTCGGCCCGTGTTGCCACGCGCGACAAATTGCGTCGCGCCCGAGGTGACATGCCGCCGGTTGTCGGCGCGGCTGCCTTCCTCTACTGTTACACTCGCAAGACGGGCAGTTTGGCTTTACTGATTATCCACCAATAGTTTGCGCCGGCGAGCGCAGGCCGCGGCGAGCGCCGGGCGCCCCCCCAGAATGGGCCAGCGGGAAAAAAACGGGAAGGGCTGCGACAATACGTGCCGCCCGTCTGTCGCATTTCGGCGACCGGCTCCCCCGAGTAACCGTTCACGGGTAGTCGCTCAATGTAGCAGGCACACGCCGTGTGCCGTCCGCTGTCTTCGTAGCAGGCACACGCCGTGTGCCGTCCGCTGTCTCCGCCGGCATCGACGGACGGCACACGGCGTGTGCCTGCTACATGAGCTCAGCGTACGGAAAAGCGATAGATGCACGTCTGCCGGTAGGTCTGGCCGGGCCGCAGAATGATCGAGGGGAACTCGGGGCGATTGACCGAGTCGGGCAGATGGGCCGTTTCCAGGCAGACGCCGGCATGTTTGCCGTAGACGGCCCCTTGCTTGCCGCGGAGCGTCCCGTCCAGGTAGTTGCCGGTGTAGAGCACCAGCGCCGGCTCGGTGGAGAGGACGTCCAGCCGCCGGCCGTTGGCGGGGGCGGCGAGCGTGGCCACCAGGACCGGCCCGGGACCCGCGCGATCGACCAGATAGCTCGCGTCGTAACCGCCGGCCGTTTCGCTTCCCGGCTTCATGCGGTCACCGATGGCCGTGGGCGTGCGGAAATCCAGCGGCGTGCCGGCCACCGGGGCGATGCGGCCGCTGGGAATGCCCTTGCCGTCCAGGGGCGTGTAGCGGCCGGCGCGGACCTGGAGCACGTGGTCCAGGACGGCGCCGCTGCCGGCGCCGTTGAGGTTGAAGTAGGTGTGATGGGTCAAGTTGACCGGCGTGGGCCGATCCGTGACGGCGGTATACTCGATCTTCAGCTCGTTGGCGCCGGTGAGCGTGTAGACCACGGTCACGTCGAGATTGCCCGGATAGCCCTGGTCGCCGTCGGGGCTCCTGTGGGTGAGCTTCACGGCCGGCGCGGCGGAGCCCGCCAGCGGCTCGGCGCGCCAGACCACCTTGCTGAGGCCCTTGGTGCCGCCGTGCAAATGGTGCGGCGCGGCGTTGATCGTCAGGCGGTAGGGCTTGCCGTCGAGAGTGAACTTCCCCTCGGTGATGCGAAACGCGACCCGGCCGGCCGTGCAGCCGAAGTAGGGGCTCTGCGTCTCGTACTGCGCCAGGTTATCGAAACCCAGCGCAACGTCCGCGGGCTCCCCGTTGCGGCCGGGCACCAGCAGCTCGGTCACCGTCGCGCCGTAGGTGATGAGCCGCACCGTCATCCCGCCGGAGTTGCGAAGGGTGTAGCGGTCCACGGCCACTCCGTCCGCAGTGGCGCCGAAGCGGTCCTTCTCGATGGCGACCGTGTTCATGGGCTTCCCTTCTGCCTGCTCCGCCCAGGCTGGTGTCGGCAGGCAGCAAATCGCCCACAGGACAAAGACTCCTGACGCTGGAACTCTTTCGGACCCTGCGGGACTCAATAGCACACCTGTACCCTCTGGCCCGACGCGCTGGAGTTTCTCATGGCGTCGATGATCACGGCCACGCGGTAGCCGTCCTCGAAGGTGGCCTGGTGCGGGTCGAGCGGCCTGTCATGGGCCAGGGCATCGAGGAAGTGGAACTTCTCGATGATTTGGCAGTGCTCCCAGCCGAGGTTGTGCCCGTGCGGCCACCAGGGGCCGACATAGGGATGGTCGCTTTCGGTGACGGAGATCTCGCTGAAGCCGAGGAGCTTCGAGCCGCCCTGCTGTTGGAGGCAGGCGTACAGGCTGTTGAGATGCTCCAGGTCCCAGCGGAGCGAGCCTTTCGACCCGTTGATCTCCCAGGAGAGAAAGTTCTTTCTTCCCGTGGCCACCACGGAGGACTCCATCACGCCGATGGCCCCGTCGGCGAACTCCAGCAGGGCGGCCGTGCCTTCGTCGGCCGAGGCAGCGGAGTCGCCGGCCGAGGGGATGGCCCTCGGGCGGTTGAAGGTCCGCACCAGGGCCGAGACCGAGGCAATCTCGCCGACGAGGAAGCGGCACTGGTCGATGGCGTGGCTGCCGATCCCTTGCAGGCCGCCGGAATGCGGCCAGGCCGAATACCAGCACTGTTCGGGCCGCAGCGCCGGGTCGTGCCCCGCCATTTGCAGGTAATTCACCCGCACCTGGTAGATCGTGCCGATCTTGCCCTCGGCAATCAGGTCCTTGGCCAGGCGCACGGCGGGCAGGAAGCGGTAGTTGAAGGTACACATGGATTTGCTGCGCGCGGCGGCGGCGGCGTCGCGCATCCGCCGGGCGTCGGCGACCGACACCGCCATCGGCTTCTCGCAGATCACGTGCTTGCCGGCGGCCAAGGCGGCAATGCACGGATCGGGATGGACGGGATCGGGCCCGCAGTTGTCGACCACGTCGATCCGCGGGTCCGCCGCCATCTCGCGCCAATCGGTCGTATACTCCTCATAGCCGTACCGGGCCGCCTCCTCCCTCAGCTTCTCTTCCTGCTTGTCGCAAAGCATCAACAGCCGCGGCGCTACGCCGGCCGCCGGGTAGATGTAGGGGATTTTCTTGTAGGCATTGGTGTGGCATTTCCCCATGAAGCCGCAACCCAGCACGCCCAGGCGAAGCTCTTTGCGGCTTGGCTGGCTTGCTTTGACCGTCATGGTTGGATTCCTCCCGAGGAGTAGAATTGGTGGGCCGGCGCTCGCGTGGGCGAGCTTGTCCCACCCTACTTGTCTTTTGGGTCAGGGCGACAACAGCGGGCGCAACTTCTCTTGCGCCCAGCGGACCGAGGCCTTCAGGTGTTCCAGCTCCAGGGCCCAGGACTGCGGGCCGTCGGCCAGGTTGGCCGGGTGCTCGGCCAGCATGGGCTTGGTCCACGACTGTTTCAGGTACCAGGCCAAGCCGTCGCCCGGCGGCGCCGGGTGGCGCTGAAAAAGGTCTCCTCGAGAATGTCCAGCTTGAAGGGCGCGAATTGCGAATGGATCTCGATATTTAAGTGGATCTGCGGATTCCAACGGGCCAGGGTTTGGGCGATCGCGACCAGGTCGATCTCGCCGCCGGCCAGATCGCAATTCTCCAGGGCCAGGCCCGTAGAAGTGCGCAGCACGCGGTAGTTCTTGAAATGCGTCGTCAGGGCGTAGGGGGCCATGATCCGGGCCAACCGCAGCGGATCGTCCAGGTCAAAGGCCAGGTTGGCGCAGTCCAGGGTGAAACCGAAGGCCGGGCTGTTCACTCGGGCCTGGATCGAGGCCAGCTCCCGCACCGTGAAGTCGGCGTGGTTCTCCAGGGCGATCTTCATGCCCATCGCCTCGGCGGCCTTGGATGCCTCGCGGAGAATGGCCACGGCCGCGTCGGCCAGGGCCGTCATGTCGTGGCCTTCGTCCCGGGTGAAAAGGTTGCCCCCCACGCAGCGCAACAAGGGCGAGCCCAGCTTCTTGGCAACCTGGAGATGCTCGATGACGATCTGGGCGTCGGAGACGTTGACGTTGCAGCCGGCCTTGGCCAAAAGCTCGCGGCCCTTGGCCGCCATGGGATGCCAATGGAAGATCGAGCCCATGCCCATCTCCACGTACAGGCCGCGGCGCTGGGCGGCCTGGCGGATTCTCTCCAGCTCGGCGTCGTGGAAGGAGCTGAAGGGCGACAGCTCGAAGAGCACCCCCTGCAAGCCCAGGTCGCCGGCCAGCTCGAGCACGCCGGCGGCGTCCAGTGCCGAGTTCCGCGTGGAGTAAGAGTCTACGCCCAGTTTCATGGAAAGCTCCTTTCGACCTCTTCTTTGGCGATCCGGCACCAGCGCACGGCGTTTTCCGGCCGCCCGGCCAGGGTGTGGTTGTCCTTCATGATCACTTCCACGACGCAGCCCCGCGTGACGTCCAACGCCCGCCGCAGCCCTGCGCGGATCGCCGGCTCGTCGATCTGGGGCACGGCCAGCGCGGCCGGATTGGGTTTGTAGGAGAGGATGTAGCGGTCCTGGAGGTAGTCGGCCATCTTTTCCAGGTCGGCCCAAGGCGAGCAGGACACGCGGCGGAGATGGTGATGCCGCTTGACAACCTGCCAGCGGCTGTGCACCGGCTCGCAGCAGCCGTAGCACGTCAGCCCGAAGCGGTCCATGATCGGTTTCTCGCAAGGGAAGATGAATTCCTCGTACATCTCCGGCGACACCCCCACCGTCTCCTGGCTCTCCGTGAAGCCCCACAGGTCCTGGCAGCGCACCGGGCCGCTGAAACCCTTGCCGGGCAGCTCGTCGGTAAGTCCGAATCCACCCGATCCCACGTAAGTGCTGTCGTTGTTCAGGCTCAGGAGATTATTCGATTCGAGATAGTCGAGCTTCTCGAGGTGACCCCGGGAGATCATGGCCAGAAGCTCCTTGAGCCCCTGGGGGTTCTCGCAAAGGTCGTAGAGCAGATTGGTCAGCCCGCGGAGAAACACGGCGGGCATGGTCACTCCCAGCGACCACCACCAGATCCCCTTCAGCCGGGCCGGCAAGATGCTTTGGAAGACTTCGCCAGCCAGATCCAGGCAGCCGCGGGTGGTTTTCCAGTCGATCTCGAAGCGGGGCGCGTGGAGCTTCTTGAGGCCGGCGTCGTAGTCCTTGAGCGGGGCGTCCCAGACGCACGAGCCCAGGCTCTCCGTTCGGTGGAAGACGGTCTGGAGGCCCCAGTCGTCGGCCGAGACGGTGTAGGGGACATCGAAGCACGAGTCCAACGGCTTGTCGTCGCCCATCTCCTCGGCCCAGAAGATCTCTTTGCGGAGGTCCATCTCCCATCGCCGGGCGAGCTTGCCTCGGCACTGCACCTGGGCCTCGGTGAGGATCTCGTTCCAGCCGTTCTCCGGGTCGCAGAAAACCACCGGCCGGGTCTTTTCCAGCCGGTTGTGCTGCTGCCAGAGCCGGCGGGTTTCCGCCATGCGGGGGCTGGCGGCGAGCTGGGCGACGCGCTCGGCCAGGCGCACGAGAATCTCCCGGTCGGGGCGGGCAAGGAAAACGTCGTCCGGGCGGAAGCCGGTGGTGATCTTGCCGGCCGGCGTCTGTTCCAGTCCCGTCGAGGGCCCATTGCCGTAGTGCTGCATACCCAATTTCCCAGGTGGTCGGAGTTCTGCACGCCAGGATAACCGGAATCGGCCGCCAAGGCAAATCACCGGTCCTTCCCCAAAAGCTCATCTGAGGGGAACAGGGAAGACCAACGTGCATAGACGAAGAGAACCGAGGGGGCGCCAAGTCCCGTAACTCCTTGACGGGAAACGAGTACGGAGTTATGAGTAGGGACAAGGGATGAGCAAGAAGGGCAGAGACTCCTGTAAAATCGTGCCCAGCGGGTTTAGCGAGCAGTGCCAATGACGGTCTTCAGCGATTGCCGCCGATTTCTGAAGGCCCTTCTGCCCATCTTGGTCTTGTTCCTGTTGGCGCTGACGATCTGTGCGGTGTTGCCCCACGTTTTCAGACGCTTTCCCATCGAAACCCTCATTGTGGCGACGATCCTCGTCCTCTCGGGGCTAAGCGTTGTTGTCTACATGGGGGAATTGGTCGTTATCGGTTGGATCATGGACTTTCTCTCGGAAGTCTATATGCCGAGAGGCCAGGCAAGGCCGGCCCCTCTTGAGTGCGAACGAGTTGGGGAGATCATCGTCGTCAAGCTGCGTGACAACATCATTACCCTGCAACAGTGCCAGTCGGTGCAGAAGCAACTGAAACGCTTGATCGACGAGCATCACTGCGATTTCGTTCTCGATTTTCTCCATGCCGAGAAGATCTCGAAACGTTTCCGTGGAGTCATGGTCCAGGTCATGAAGGCGGCGCGCAGGGAGGCAGGGAAGTACGGCAAGCCGTATCGACCCGTTAGATTGCCTCCCAGGGCGGTATTCCGAGTGTTCGATGACAGGCAGCGCGCGGTCGAGGAAATGTCCAAGCACGATGGGCATGGATGGGTCGTCCTCTGCTCGGTTCCCGTTGGAATCCGCGCATTCTCCGGTTTAACGTGAATCCAGGAGTCGTTCCCATGTTTGATCTTTCGCGTCGTCAGTTCCTGCGTTCGGCCGCTTACTCTGGAACCGCGCTGTTGGCCGCAGGCGCGCTCGAGCGCTCCCGTGCCCGGGCCGCTGACGCGCCGCGCGCGGAGATCCATCTCGGGCTGGTGACCTACATGTGGGGCGCCGACCTTGATCTGCCCACCTTGCTGGAGACCTGCGAAAAGGGCAAGCTGGCGGGAGTCGAGCTGCGCAGCGGACACAAGCACGGGGTCGAGCTGAGTCTCAATCAGGCGGAGCGGGCCGAGGTCCGCAAGCGCTTTGCGGCCAGCCCGGTGAAGATGGTCGGCATCGGCAGCGCCGAGGAGTTCCATAGTCCCGATGCGAAGAAGTTGGCCAAGGCGATCGAGAACACCAAGGCTTACGTCAAGCTCAGCCACGACGTGGGCGGCAGCGGGGTGAAGGTGCGGCCCAACGATCTGCCCAAGGGCGTGCCGGCCGAGAAGACCATCGAGCAGATCGGCGAGTCGCTCAACGCCGCAGCGGAGTTCGGCGCCGATTATCAGCAGCAAATCCGCCTGGAAGTGCACGGCGGCTGTGCGCGGCTGCCGATCATCAAGCAGATCATGGACGTGGCCACGCATCCTAACGTGGGCGTGTGCTGGAACTCCAACGGCTCCGACCTGGAGCGCCCGGGCCTGGAGTATAATTTCAATCTCGTCAAGAACCGTCTGGGGGCGACCGCGCATGTCAAGGCCCTGGACGGATACCCCTTCGCCGAGTTGATGAAGCTTTTCGTACGGGCCGGCTATCGCGGCTGGTGGCTGATCGAGGCTGGCGGCAAGCCGCCCGCCGACCGCGTGCAGGCGTTCGCCCGGCTCCGCCAACGGTTCGACAAGCTGCTGTCCGCCGCCCTTTGAGCAATCACGCCCCCCGGAGGCGTGTGCTTGAACGCTACGTTGCTTCCAATCCTTTCAGGGCCAAGGGCACTTTTCGAGCTTCCGTGGGGATCAAACAGGTGTTGCCGCAGACCGGGACCCATGAGCTATATACCCATGAGCGGCCCTAAGGCACGGTTCAACGGTATGCCCGCCTCGCAATTCACCCGTCCGGCGTCCAGGCTCGGCGACTGTGTTGCCTGTGGGTGTCCCTTGCCGTTGCGGATTGCCGGAGCAGGCGAGGTGGGCAGCGACTGGGAATGTGTTCGCTGTGGGGCCGTTTACTTTGCGGTCATGGCCGAAGAGAGTGCGTTGGTCGTGCGGAGGAACGTCCGCCCGCTGGGACTGCCCGCGGCGCCCGGGCGAGGCGGCAGGGGAGAGGTCAAGGTAATCGGCCCCGACGCAACTCGTCGAGAATGTCTTTTCGCCAAGAAATGGGACAGCCCTGGGGACTTTGCCGACCTGGTCCGCGCAGCGTCGGCCCCTCGGCTGTCGGAGGCGCCGCCCGTCAAGCCGGCCGTGGTCTCCACCGCGGAATCGCGCTTCACGCGAGACCTGGACGCACACGTCGAGGCAGGTCAAGGCTTGGAACTGCCCAGCCACGGTCCACCTTTCGCCCGGCACGTCGTCAAACACGGGGCTGCGCCGGTCAGCCCGCGGCTGGCCCTGCAGTTCGCCGGACAGGCGGACCGCTGTGCCGACCAACTCTCGACCTTTTTCGATTGTCTACAGGTCGACAGGGGCTCCGATCTAGGCCCGGCCGATCAGGTCTGCCGCGAGGCGTTGAAGCAAGCGGTCGCCGATTTCGACCTCTTCGTTTCCTTGGGCATCAGCCCGGCCGCCGATGGCTATCCCAACCGCCACAGTCTCGGTAGCGCCATGTTGGCCCTGGCCATAGGCATCAAGCTGGGATACGACCAGCGAACGCTGGCGTCGCTGGGGATCGGCTGTCTGTTGCACGACTTGGGAATGCTGGGAATCGATCCGGGTGTTTACTGGCACGACCGTATTGCCTCGTTCGAGGAGCATCAGGCGATCGCCAGGCACCCCGTGGCAGTCTTCGACCTGTTGCAGCACCACTGGGACCGCATTCCCGCGGCGGCGCGGATGGTCGCCTACCAGATCCACGAGCGTTGCAACGGCAGCGGATATCCTCGCGGCCGCGCCGGCGGCCAGATCACGGAGTTGTCGCGCGTCGCGGCCGTGGCCGACGCCTTCGTGGCACTGGTCTCCCCACGTCCTTACCGGCCGCCGGTGATTCCTTACTGCGCCATGGAGACGATGTTGAAGCTTTCCCGGCAAGGACTCTTCGACCACCGCTTCGTTCGCGCATTGCTGGAGACGGTCTCGCTCTTCCCGCTGGGGTCTTTCGTGGCCTTGAGCGACGATCGCGTGGGGAGAGTGATCCGCAGCAACGGTCCTGCATACGACCGGCCGGTGGTCGAAGTGGTGGGCCAGTCGCCGCACAACGGCGAATTGCCGATTGTCGATCTTTCCCAAGCGACCGGGCTCAAGGTCGTCCGCGCGCTGGCCGGTCCACCGGAATCGCTTGCAAGCAGCGGGTGAGCGCCTGCTTGACCTTCCTCTGCCCGGCGACTAGAATCGGGCGCGTTCCGGGAGACTTGTGTCCCCCGGAGTTTCCCGCCGTTTCTTCGTCCCACCTATCCGCGCCTTCCTGGGAGCCACCCAACATGGACCAGCATTCGCAGATCACTCGGCGTTCACTCTTGAAGACTTTCGGGGCAGCCGGCGTCGGCGCCTGCGGGCTGCCGTACTTGGTGCCTTCGCGGGCGTTGGCCGGAGAGGGGGCCAACCGCAAGCTGAACCTGGCCCTGCTGGGCTGCGGCGGGCGCATGGGCCAGATCCTCGGCTCGGCCCTCCAGCAAGGTGACAACGTCGCGGCCATCTGCGACGTCGACGCCCGCCAGATCGCACACCTGAAGAAAGGCTTCGGCGCCAAGCTGAAGGGGGCCAAGGTCTACGGGGACTACCGCAAGCTGTTGGAGTCGGAGAAGCCCGTGGACGCGGTGGTCATCGCCGCCGGCCAGCGATGGCACGTGCCGATGAGCAAGGCCGCCATGTTGGCCGGCAAGCACGTCTTCTGCGAGAAGCCGATGTCGCATAGCTGCGCCGAGGCCCGGGAGATCCGCGACCTGGGCCGCCAGAGCAAGCTGGCCACGCAGCTCGGCTCGCAGGGCGGCTCGACCGACACTTTCCGCCGCAGCATGGAGGTGGTCCAGGCGGGCCTGCTGGGCAAGATCCGCGAGGTCCACTGCTGGATCAACCGCAGCTTCCCGCCCAGTGCGCCGATCGACACCACGGCCGACCCGATCCCCGGCGGGCTGGACTGGGACTTCTGGTGCGGCCCGTCGCCGCTGTTGCCCTACAAGAATTACTACCTCGCGGCCCCGGGCGCCGTGGCCTGTCTGCGCTGGGGCCGCTGGCTGCCCTTCGGCGACGGCCACCTGGCCGACATGGGCGCCCACGGCCTGAACCTGCCCTGGCGGGCGTTGAAGCTCGGCGCACCGGTGCGGGCGTCGGTCAAGATCCCCGAGCCGCTGAAGGACAGCTATCCCTCGGCCAGCGACTTCCGCTGGGACTTCCCCGCCCGGGAAGGCTTCGACCCCGTGGCCGTCTGGTGGCACGACGGGCGCAAGGCCGGTCCGCCGGAGGAATTGGGCGCGGAGCTGCTGTCGACCTACGGCAAGGTGCCGGGCAACGGCGTGCTGCTGGCCGGCGAGAAGGGCATTCTCTTCTCCGACGCCTGGGGCGTCGGCGGCGTGGTCAGGCTCAAGGGTGAGGCGAAGTGCCGCGGCGTCAAGGACCATGAGGCCGCCAAGTCGATCCCCGTGACCCTGCCGAGGGCCAAGGACCACATGCGCGAATGGCTCGACGCCTGCAAGGGCGAAGGCAAGACCTTCCAGGGCTTCGACACGGCAGCCTGTGTGGCCGAGATCGCCATGGTCGGCATGGTCGCCATGCGCCTCGGTCAACCCATCGAGTGGGACAGCGATGCCCTCAAGGTCAAAGGCCTTGCCGACGCGGAGCGGTTCGTCCACCTTCAGCAGCGTAAGAAGTGGCTCTAGCCGCACCGCAGTTCCCGGCGCGTCGCGTGCGGTTGGTATTCAGACGCCCCAAGCTGCCAATACCAGATCCGTCGCGGCTTCCGCCGCACGCTGCGTTCTGGTTTGGAGTTCGGGTGCTGCCCCGGCGCCGAGGCACTGGGAGTTGAAGTTCTGCGAGATAAAACCCGAGTCGGCGTAGAAGAGGCCCAACATCCCATCAGGGGCATCCCCTGCAGAGTTGGCTCCCCACGGGTTGAACAACTGGTAGGGCAGACTGTCCCCCTGGACCACCTCAGAAGGCTTGTAGTTGACCATCGCATAGCAGTGGTTGGCCACCACGTCCGTTCTGACCGGCTTGCTGTCGCTTACCAGGACGATGAGCTCGTTCTTGTTCCACGCGGTGGCGAGGTTGGCGGGGTTGACGGCGAAGTCGCTGGCCGGCTTCCCGGTGATGGCCTGCAAGGCCCAGGCCGGGTCGCCACCGTTGAGGGCGGCGTAAGAGTCCTTGCCTGTCTGCTGGGTGGTGACATAACCCAGCGAGTTGGCCTCGGCGTAGGCCTTCTCGGCCAAGGCCACCCAGGGAACGCCGTTGACCGGGTGGTCGTACGTTCCGCCGCCGGCGGGCAGTTCCGCGTCCACGGCGACGTACTCGGCCACGTTCTTGCTGTTGTAGAAACGGACCGTATAGAGGTCCACCACGCCGTTCTGGTCCACGGCGGTGCCGGCCCAACTGAACATGTTCTTAATGTCCTGGGGATCGCGGGCCGCCACCTCGGCCAGGCTCGCCAGCAGCCAGCAGTCGCCCGCGGCCCCCTGCTGCACGTCCAGGTAGGACGGCCCATTCTTGCCGAACAACGAGCCGCCGTAGCTCGCGGTGCCGAAGTTGCTATAGGCCGTGGTCGCCGTGGGAAGGGCGATCCCCGTGCCGGTCGTAGCGGTGACGACATTGGACCAGGACGCTTGTCCCGGGGCCCGGGATGTTCCTGCTGTCATCTGTGCGCCCACCTGAAACTGGTACTTGGTGTTGGGATTCAACGCGCCGGTGAATGTGAGGTTGTCGGTGTTGTATGACGGGCCTTCCTGTTGCCAGGTGCCGCCGATGGTCCGGTAATCGACCACGTAGTCCAGCGCGTGGGGCACGGTGGTCCAGACCAGGGCCATCTGCGTGGTGGAATAGGGCGTGGCCGTAAGCTGCGGCGCGGAAAACATCACCCGCGGCTCCATCTGTTCTATGGTCAGCCGCCGCTGTTGCTTCCGGGACGGCGACCTGCGATTTCCACGTCCGCTCTTGCGGCCGGCAAACACTTTTCCCAACATGCGGTCTAACAAGGACATGGTTGATCTCCTGTATCCAAGGTTTCTTGTTGGCGGACGTTCTCGCAAGCTCCGTATCTCCCACCGATCTGTAAACGTTTTTGCCGACACGGGGCGAACATTGCCGCCAACAGATTTCTTGGAAATCCCGAGAACCATCCGCGGGGGCGTGCGTGTAAGAGCCCCCAGCGGGACGCCGGTGGAGAAGCCCGGCGGAGAAGCCCGGGGGACGACTAGCCGGGATTATTCACGCCCCGTGATGTAAACGGCGCAGATCGCGCAATCGAAACCCGAAGCGTAAGCGAGGCTAAGTCCGTTCGCCGTCCTCGCTTACGCTTCGGGTTACGATGGGCCGTGAAGAATCCGGGTTAGGTCTGTGACCGCGAACACCCGACCGTTCCTGAGGCTTGCAATGGTGAGATCTTAACCAATTGCAGATGGCCTATTCACCCGCGATCAGCGGCACGAAACGGCAATGCGATAAGTGAGTTACGGTCTGATTCGCGCCTTCTCGACGTATCGCCTGAAGCTCCTGGCAGTCGCCGCAATCGAGGGGAATCAGCAGCACTCCGGGGTCGGCGAGCTGGGCCAACAAGGGTGGCGGGCAGCTAGCGGCCGCCGCGGTGACGATGATCCGGTCGTAGGGAGCGGCGGGAGGCCAACCCAGGGATCCGTCGCCGCAGATGCAGGTCACGTTGCGGTATCCCAGGTCGCTGAGCAGGGCCGCGGCCGATCGCGACAGTTCCGCGTGCCGCTCCAACGTCACGACCTGCCGCGACAACTCGGCGAGAATCGCCGTCTGATAACCGCTGCCGGTGCCGATCTCCAGGACGTTTTCCTTGCCGGTCAGTTCCAAGGCTTGCGTCATCAGGGCCACGATGTACGGCTGGCTGATGGTCTGGCCGCAGGCGATGGCCAACGCCCGGTCCGCGTAGGCCAGGGATCGGGCGGGCGGGGCGACGAACCGCTCCCGCGGGACCCTCGCCATGGCGCCCAGCACGCCCCGATCGTGGATGCCCCGGCGACGCAGTTGCTTGCGGAGCATCGTCTCCCGAGCCAGATCGAACGATGGATCGGACATCCTACTTCAGACAACCACGGACCGCTTCCAACTGGCCGGCGGAACCCAGTTTCTGGTTCTTGTGCTCGATGTACTGGGCGTAGGCGGCCATGAAGACCTTTCCCGGCGGACGCAGGTCGAAGTTCGCCGGATCGTCGCGGAAGGCCTCGCGGTGGATCGCGCACCAGACCAGCCGGCCGTCGGTATCGATGTTCACCTTGCAGATGCCGAGCTTGGCGGCGGGCAGATACTGGTCCTCGGCCACGCCGCTGGAGTTCTTGATCTGCCCGCCCGCCTTGTTGATGCGGTCCACCCAATCCTTCGGTACGCTGCTGGAACCGTGCATCACCAGGGGGAAACGCTTGGGCAGCACGCCCTGGATCTTGGCCAGGCGGTCCAGACGCAACGACTGCGAGCCGGCGAACTTGTAGGCCCCGTGCGAGGTGCCGATGGCCACAGCCAGCGAGTCGCAGCCGCTGCGGTCCACGAATTCGGCGGCCTGGCCGGCGTCGGTCAGGCAGACGCTGCCGACGACATCCTCTTCCACGCCGCCGAGCTGGCCCAGCTCGGCCTCGACGACGATCCCCTTGGCATGGGCCTTATCGGCAATGCGGCGGGTGATCTCGATGTTCTTGGCCAGCGGCTCGTGCGAAGCGTCGATCATCACCGAGCTGTAAAAGCCGCTGGCGATGCAGTCGTAGCAGGCCTCTTCCGTGCCGTGGTCGAGATGCACGGCGAAGATCGCTTGCGGAAAGACCTCTTCCGCCGTGCGGATCATGGCTTCCAGGAACCGCTTGTCGGAATAGCTGCGGGCGCCGCGGGAGATCTGGATGATGAACGGGGCGCCGAGGGCCGGGTTGGAGGGCTCTTCGTTGGACTTCGACTTGCCCAAGTTGCCGCGGAACAGGCCGACGGTCTGTTCCAGATTGTTGATGTTGTACGCTCCGACGGCATACTTCCCGTAAGCATGTCGGAAAAGGTCGTTGGTAGTGACGATCATCGATCTCGACTCCTCCGGTCCGCACGCTTGCGGCCGACTGGGGAACAGAAAGGAAGCGGCCGGCGCCTTGGGCGGCCAAGTGTAAGCCGCGATTCTATGGGAAAAGCTTGCCATTGGCCAGGGCTCTATGGCGGCAAGGTGCAGCCCCCCGGACGGGGATGACCCCTGGTCCCGAGCCGGGCCGGCCCGGACGTGCGTCCGGTCGATACCGATTGCAGAGCTACTGGGAACGAAGGGGATTCATTGCGTGGGTTATACTTCAGCATGACACCTTGGCCCCGTAGGACGCATAGGTCCTATTCCGGATTATTCACGGTCCCTAGTGAGCCCGGCGCAGGGCGCGAGATCGTAACCCGAAGTGTAAGCGAGGGTAAGTCGTTGAACGGCCCTCGCTTACGCTTCGGGTTTCGATTAGGCCATGAATAATGCGGACTATAGCTCCCATAAGTCCCATAGAGCGCATGTTATGCTGAAGCATAACCTACGAGAACTCGGCCCCCCATAATGGTAATTCACTCGGCGTTGTCGCGGGTGGCGCATTGGGCTACAATCGGGGCGATTTCCCCTCTGCCCAGAATTTGGCGCAAGTCAAGGATTGACAAGCGATGAGCACGGAAGCTGTCCGGTTCGCGGATGGATGGAGTCCTTTCGAGCAACTCCGCTCGGCACGGCAGATCCTGCTGAGCGAGAGCCGGACGCTGGCCGATCTGGCCCAAAGGTTGGACGGGGAGTTCTGCCGGGCGGTGGATCTGGTCTTCCGCTGCCAGGGGAGCGTCATTGTCTCAGGGATGGGGAAAGCCGGGCTGATCGGCCAGAAGATCATGGCCACGCTGGCCTCGACGGGCACCCGCAGCCATTGCCTGCATCCGGCCGAGGCCGTCCACGGCGACTTGGGCCGCGTCCATCGCGACGACTTGATGCTGATCCTCTCGCAAAGCGGCGAGACGGAGGAAGTGCTGCGATTGCTGCCCTCGCTGGCCCAGTTGGGCGTGCCGATCGTGGCGATCACCGGCCGGGCGCAGAGCACGCTGGGCCGTACGGCCACGGTGGTGCTGGAGATCGGGTTCGTCGCAGAGGCCGACGCGCTGGGTCTTGCCCCCAGCAGCAGCACCACGGCCATGCTGGCCATCGGCGATGCCTTGGCCTTGGTGACCAGCCAGATCCGCAACTTCAATGCCGAGGATTTCGCCCGCTTTCACCCGGCGGGCAGCCTCGGCCGGAAACTGGCCAAAGTGGAGCACCACATGCGGCCTCTGGAACAATGCCGGGTGGCCGGCGACTGGAAGACCGTCCGCGAGGTCTTCGTGGAGCTGAGCGTGCCCGGCCGGAGGACCGGTGCGATCATGCTCGTCGGGGCCGACGGCGGGCTCACGGGGATCTTTACCGACAGCGACCTGGCACGGCTCTTCGAGCGGCGCCGCGACGCCGAGCTGGACCGGCCGATCCGCAGGCTGATGACCTCGCATCCGCTATCGATCGCCTTGGGCTCGCGGATGACGGAGGCGGTGGCGATCCTGGCCGGCCGGAAGATCAGCGAATTGCCGGTGGTCGACGGCGACGGCCGGCCGGTGGGCCTGATCGACGTGACCGACGTGCTGGGCCTCTTCCCCGGGGAACTTGCCGCGGAATCGGCCCCGGCAAAGTCCATCCCTATTGCCGAGCCTGCCGCGAAAGCTGAATACCGCTTGTTTTGCGAACCTGACGACCCATCGCCCGCGTAGTTTGTAGCAGGCACACGCCGTGTGCCGTCCGCCTACGGCACACGGCGTGTGCCTGCCGCTAACCGGAGTTTTGCATGGACCTGGATCAACGCTGCGAGCCGATCGAGTTGGTGCTGGCCGACGTGGACGGGGTGCTCACCGACGGCCAGGTGGTTTACAACAACCAGGGGATCGAGACCAAGCGGTTCCACATCCGCGACGGTCTGGGGATCAAGCTCTGGCACAAGGCCGGCTACAAGTTCGGCCTGGTGACGCAGCGCAGCTCGCAGATCGTGAAGCTCCGGGCGGCGGAGCTGAATGTGACCATTATTCGTCAGGGGACGCAGGACAAGCTGGCTACCTTGAAGGAAGTCCTCGCGGAATTGAGCCTCTCGGCCGCGCAGGCCTGCTATATCGGCGACGACCTGCCTGATCTGCCGGTGATGCGGGCGGTGGGGCTGGGAGTGGCCGTGGCCGACGCCTGCGAAGAAGTGCGCCGGGCGGCGCACTTCGTCACCTGCCTGGGGGGCGGCCAAGGGGCGGTCCGCGAGACCCTGGAAAGGATCCTCAAGGCGCAACGCCGCTGGGACGACGTGATTCATCCTTACTTGACGTGAGCCGCCGCTTGGACCCCATTTGCCCAACGTATTGTTTGGCAGGCCCTAACTCTCGCATCTTGCGCAGTGCGCTCAGCCTGGCGGCGCTGCTGGTCGTCTATTGGGCCTATGCGCTGATCGCCGTTCCGCTGATCGAGCCCGCCGCGCGGCGGGAAACCGCGGGCGGGCCCTCGCAGCGGGACCTCAACGACGCCGACAGCGACCCGGCCAACCGCCTTGCGGTGCTGGCCCCGCTTTTCCCTCCGGGCGCCCCCTTGCTGAAGAATGCCAAGATGCTCGAGAGCGACCAGGTGAAGCTGCTGCTGAGCGAGTACACCAATTTCGGCGACGGCCGCGTGCAGATCAATCCCTGCGTGATGATCTACACGCCCGACAACCCGGACCTCAGTCCCGAGGAGCGGATCCGCCAGGCGGTGGTGTTGGAAGCGCCCGAGGGCGCGCTGTTGCAATTCGATCAACCCTTGGACCTGGGAAAGGCCCGCATCGGCCGGCTGATCAACGGCCGACTCCACGGGCCGATCACCATCCGCAGCGAGGGGAGGCATCGCGGCCCCGAGGATCATCTGCTGGTGCTCACCCGGGACCTGGATGTCTCGGAAGAGGAGATCAAGACCTTGCAGCCGGTGGAGTTCTGGATGGGAGCGAACTCCGGCAGCGGCCAGGGGATGCTCATGAAGCTGCTGAAAGGAGAAGGCCGAAAACGCGGCGGCCCCAACATCACCGGCATGCAGTCGCTCGAGCTGCGGCGGCAGGTGCAGATGCACCTGGAGGTCCACGACAAGAATCACGGGGCCGCAGCGCCGGCGGCGGCCGCCGCAGGTCCAGCGACGGGGTCCGGGCGAGGCGGACCGACCGGCCTGCCGCTGGCGATCCCCGACGGCACTCCCATCGAGGTCACCTGCCAGGGCCCGTTCCATTTCGATCCCGTGCAGCAGTTCATCACGCTGGAAGACCGCGTCGACGTGCGGCGGACCAATGCCGCCGGTCCCAGCGATCAGCTCAATTGTGAGCTGTTGACGATCTTCCTTTCCCGGCCGCGGAGCGATACGGCCGGGGATGCCGCCGCAGCGAAGGCCGGGTCGAAAAAGAAGGCCGGCGGCATGTTCGATTTGCAGCCGCGAAGGTTCGAGGCCAAGGGCAACCCGGTCGTCGTCCGGCGCCCAGTCAAGGCGTCAACGGCCGGGGCCAGCGGCTGGAATACGACCTGATCACCGGCCAGCTTGGGCTGGAAGACCGTCAAGAGGCTTGGCTCCAGCAGGAGAACAACGAGATCCACTGCCGCAACCTGCAGTACCAATCGGCCGGTCCCGGAAAGCTGGGCCGGGTGACCGCCATCGGGCCAGGCTGGCTCCGCGGGCAGGTGCCCGACAAGCCGGGTATGTACCCCGTGCGTCCCACCGGCGGCGTGTTAGCCCCGGCGGCCACGCCGGTGGCAGACCAACTATGCCCGGCAGGTCCAGCCGGCGTGGCCGCCGGGGCTAACAAGCCGCCCCAGATTCTCGAAGCCCGCTGGGCGGGGCAACTGCGGGTGCAGCCCTACCAACAGCAGCAGGTGGTTTCGCTGATCGGCGACGCCGGTCTGAAGGTCGACGGGATGGGCGAACTGGCCGCGGAGGAGATCTGGTTCTGGCTGTTCGAGCTTCCCAAAGACGCGCCCGGCAACCAGCCCAAGCTGCGTCCCGACCGGATGATGGCCCGGCAGCAAGTGCGGCTGGAGTCGCCACAGATGTCGGGCCGGTTCGAGGAGCTGGCGGTCTGGTTCGTGGAAGAGACAGCGGCGCCAGCCGCCGGCGGCCTGCCGAAACTGGGCCTGCTCCGCCAGCCCCAAGCGCCGCCGGGGGCGCCGTTGCTGACGGCTCAAAATGAGACCATGCACACTAGCCCGAAGCGCAAGCGAGGGACCGAGTCCTGGCCCTCGCTTGCGCTTCGGGCTAGTGTCGTTCCCTGCCCTGGGCAAGGTGATGCCCTCCCGCTGGTGCGCACCTCATTCTCTCAAGCCGCGGACCAAGGGCCCGGCGGAGTGGGACGGATTGCCAATCCGTCCTACGAGCGAACCTCATTCTTTCAAGCCGCGGGCCAAGAGCCCGGCGGAGTAGGACGGATTGCCAATCCGTCCTACCAACGAACCTCATTCTCTCAAGCCGCGGACCAAGGGCCCGGCGGAGTGGGACGGATTGCCAATCCGTCCTACGAGCGAACCTCATTCTTTCAAGCCGCCGACCAAGGGCCCGGGGCAACCCAGTCGACGGGAGCCGCGTCGCCCCCCGCTCCGGTGCAGCGGCACTTCGACGTCGAAGGCCGGCAGCTTCAAGCGCGGGTGCTGACGCACGGCGACCAGTCGGAAGTGGCCGAGCTGATTGTCAAGGGCGCGGTGCGGGTGCGCGAGACCCAGACTGCCGCTCCCGAGGAGCGGAAGATGCTGATCATCGGCGATCAGGTGCAGATGATCGACGTGAACAAGCCCTGCACGGCGGTCATGGTGACCGGCGAGAAGGCCCATTTCGAAGGCCGCGGGATGTCGCTGGACGGCAGCAACATCAATCTCAACCGGGGCACCAATCGGCTGTGGGTCGACGGTCCCGGCCAGATGGACCTGCCCCTGGACAAAGACCTCGACGGCCACCCCGTGGACCATCCCGGGACGGTCCAAGTCCATTGGCAGCGGAAGATGAACTTCGACGGCCGCACGGCGCGGTTCGAGGAATCGGTGCTGGCCACGATGCCCAACCGGCAGCTCCGCACGGAGACCCTCGACGTCAGTCTCCAGCAGCCGATCCTTTTCGCCGACGCCGCCAACCACCCGCCGCCGCAGGTCAGCCAGCTCCAGTGCAGCGGCGGCGTCACCCTGGACGGCCGCACTTTCGACGAGCGAGGGCCGCAATCCATCGAGTTCCTCCAGGCCCCCGACCTGACGGTCAACATGCTCTCCGGCCGCACGCACGCCGGCGGGCCGGGATGGCTGACCACCTGGCGCCGCGGCTCGGGCGATCCCCTGCAAAGCGGCGCTGCGGGGCCGCCGGCTGCCACGCCGCCCGCGGCTACCCCGGGGGATCCCAACCAGTTGACCTACCTCAACGTCGCTTACCACGCCTTGATCGACGGCAACATCCACAGCCGGGAAATGACCTTTCAGGACGACGTGGCGACGGTCTACGGGCCCGTCGATTCGTGGGACGCCGTGTTGGATCCCAATGACCTCAAGTCGCTCGGCGACCGCGGCATGATCCTGCACTGCGGGAAGCTGACGGTCGCGCAGATGTCTACGCCCGGCAGTGCGCAGCCCGCGATGGAAATGGTGGCCCTCGACCACGCGCTGCTGGAGAACGTCAAGTTCACCGCCCGCGCGGTGCGCATCAGCTACACCCAGGCCAAGGGCCTGTTGATCCTCGAAGGCGACGGCCGCTCGAAGGCCGAGCTATCTCGCCAGAAGTATCCCACCGCGCCGATCTCCAGCGTCAGGGCGCTGAAGATCGAGTATTGGCCGGCTACTCGATCGTCGGACGAGCGGCTGCGGGTGGACGGCGCCGACCAGCTCGATTTGAACGACATGCCGCCGCCCGGCAAGCCGGCCAACTCCAAGCCCAACAAGTACCAGCGATTCTTGCAGTAGCTACTCCCACTCCAGCGCGATGCTCTTCATCTCGGGCTTCGACGCGCAGGGGATGTGGTAGGTCTCGTCGGGCCGCCTCGATACGTGGACGTCCTTCTTTTCCGCGCCGCCCTCTTGCCAGACGTAGGTCACCTTCACCGGACGGAACCCGCCCTGGGACTGACGGTAGTCGGCGTCGATGCGGACAAAAAAGAGGCAGGTCGTGTTCCGCTGATGGCCGGACCAGCGGACCAAAGCGGCTCGCGTGCCGGGGGGGATCTCGGAGACGGTCGCGTACTGACACTTGCCCTGCGTGGGCCCCAGGTAGGGCTCCACGTCGCGGAAGCTCTTGCCGCCGTCGAAGGAGACCGACACGTCCCAGCGGTCGGCCTTGTCGCGGGCACGGTAGTGGCCGCCGAAGCGCAGCCGGGTCATGTCGGCCGGAGTGGCGATGCCCACGGTCACTTCCGCTGGCGAGCCGTGGACGCGGAGGAACTGCGGCTCGACGCCGACCAGCGTGGGCTTGAAGTCCGCCAGCGTCACATTCTTGCCCTTGCCGCGGCCCGTGCTGCTGCCCTGCACGGTGACCGTGCCCTCGGCCGGACCGGCGGAGAAGCTGATCGTATTGTCGCCCTGGACGAGCGTGGGCAGGGCCCGCTGGGAACATTGGATCGTGCCGGCGATCCGCAGGGCGTCCAGTCCCGTGCCCTGGCCGGTGAGCACGAAGCGCAGCCGGTAGTCGTAACGCCGCAGGACGAGCTTGCCCAGGTCGATCTTCTGCTTGCCCGACTTCAGGATGTCCGTGACCTGGCGCCAGTCCAGCCCGTTGTTGGCGGAGAAGAGCACCTCGATGTCGCCGCCCTTTCCGACGGCCGCGTCCAGCGCCAGTTCGCCGGCCAGGTAGACGTAGCTGGAGGGCATCTCGATCTCCAGCACGCCGGGTTCAGCAGGATCTTTCACGTGCACCGCCGCGCCGGGCTCCTCGGCCTTGGAGGCGAGATTCTCGGCCTTCCAGGCCCCGCCGCGGAAGCCGCCGTCGGCCAGCGGCACGTCGTACTCCAGGGCGCCGCTGCCGATCCGGCCGGAGGCCAGATCGCCGTAGCCGGTGAGGTACGCCATGGCGTCGGAGCCGATCTTCCCGTGCAGGCAGCCCGGCGCGTCCCCGTCGTGCGTCATGCCGTTGATGTGCAGTCCCTTGTTGAACCAGTTGCGGGTCAGCCTCTCGCCGCGGCGGAGCTGGATGTTCACCTCGTAGCCCTGCGAGTAGGCGTACTCGTAGGGGAAGGGCGTGTTGTGGCTGCCGTCGTACTCCTGCATCGTCGAGTACCAGCCGTGCGTCTTGGCCGGCCACCAGCCGGACCAATCGTAGAACGGGCAATGGGTCAGAAGCGCGGGCCCCTGCTTCCAGCCCAGCCAGCCCTGGGACTGGTGAAGCTGGCGCAGCTTGGCGTCGTTCTGCTTCAACTCCGGATGCTCGGCCAGCCAACCCTTCACCGCCGCCACCAGCTCCGCCATGCTGGCGATCTTGCCGTCCGGCTTGGGGAAGTAGTTGACCAGCGAGGCGTCGAGCATGTGCCAGGCGTGGTCGTAATTGACCTCCGGCAGGCTGTGGCCGTTGACCGCCCAGCCGCGGGCCTCCAGCCCCAAGTAGCGGGCCAGGGCCTCGATGTTCGAGGAGGCGCAGCAGCACATCCCGTAACCGTAGACATTGAAGGTCTTGATCGGGTCGTGGACACAGTCCTCCTCGAGGAACTCCAAGGGAGGCGGGTCCTGGTAGCGGAACATGACCGTCGACCGCCAGATCGCCAGCGCCTTCTGCTCGTCGGTCATCCCGTCGTGGATGAAGGACCGCTTCCAAGCCGCCAGGCTGGAGACGTTGCGCACGTGGTCGCAGAGAACTTTCACGTGGCTGACGACGCCGACCGCGCCGGCGGCCGGGCCCTCCGCCCACCCTGCCTCGGGACCGGTCAGGAGCATGGCGGCTATCGCCGCCGGTGTGAGAAGAGCTCGAATCCAGGCGTTCACAAGTGGTTCCTTTCGTCGGGGTGGGCAAGCGGTTGGAGAGAGCTGTTCCAGGATAATCCGTCTGGGACTCGTCGGCAAGCGTACTCCTCACGCTCCGCGTGAGGTTTGGCCGGTCCGACCTCACGCGGAGCGTGAGGAGTACGACGGTTCCGGCGCCGCACGGCTCAGCTCGTTTCGCGTGAACCGTACTCGTCACGCTCCGCGTGACGCGCGCCCTCACGCGGAACGTGAGGAGTACATGACGCATCGAGCCAAGCGAGGTAGGACGGGCTGCCGGCAATAACGGGGATCGCCAGGATCTCCGGCACTTGATAGGGATGGATCCGGCGAATGGCTTCCTCCATCTGGGGATAGAGATCCCGCCGGCTCTTGGCCAGGCAAAGCCATTCTTGACTCGTCTGGACCGCCCCTTGCCAGCGGTAAGTGCTGCTGATCGGTCCCATGACCTGCACGCAGGCCGCCAACCGCTGCTCGACCAGGCTCGCAGCGATCTTGTCGGCGGCCTCTCGGGTCGCCACGGTCGTCATCACCTGGAGGTACTCGGGCATGATCGCACTTTGTACAAACTGGTCATGGCGCCTCTGTCGTGACAAGCGCCGTCTGTTTTCCGTCGCCGGCATCAAGACAAACGCGGAAGTGGACCTTGACCTTATTCACCTCGCTGAAGAACTGGAGAGAGGCCAGCGCACGATCATACGCTTCAACGGTGTGCGCCACCGCATGCTTCTCTTTTGACGTCTTGGCCCTTTCCATATTACCGCGCGCGACATCCCGTTTCCTGCGGATGTCGCTCTTGGCGGCCTCGATATTCGCGGGGGGATTTTTGCACGCGGCCACGATCTTCGGCCCCACCTTCAGGCTTATGTCGAATCCTTTCCCTTCCGTGTTCATCGCGAACACTAGCGCAAGACTCACCTTGTTGGGACAACCCTTTAACGCCAGCCCCAGACTGCCAGACGAGCCCGGGCGCAGCGGTCTGGGTTTTTCGATGGTAACGTCCTTGTCGAAGTCCCCGGAGCCTTCCAGCTTGGTTATTTCCAGGAGTATCGTGCCTTTCGGCAGTTCGTCCATTTCCACGGTGCAGTGCGCAAGCGGTTCTTGAAGATCGATCACCAGCGGCGGCAACACCTTGGGCTGCGTCGCGCGCGGGAGCCGCTTGCGGCTTGTGCAGCCGTGTCGGCGTCGCTCCTGGGTAAGCCAACCGCGCTATCCGCTGCACTGCGATGGCCGTCCTCGGCTGCCGCGGGACGTTTCTGCTCAGCCTTCCCTATCATGTCCAACGTGACTGAAGAAACGCGCAAGCCACGGGTGCGGTCCCCGGCGTCGCCAGCGTTGCCGCCGTCGCGGCACGCCGAACGGCAGAACCTCGATGGGTACGGCCAGCTACCGCCGCGGTTCACGTGGCTGGCGGCGTCGGGAGGGCCGCTCGGATCATCCACGGGCGATTTCCCATAGTAGCCCGTGTCGTAACAGTCCTGACACCACTCCCAAACATTCCCGTGCATGTCGTACAACCCCCAGGCGTTGGCCCGTTTTAGCCCAACGGGGTGTGTCACACCGCCAGAGTTGCTCGCGAACCACCCGTAGTCCTCCAGCGCCTGCTCGTCGTCCTCCCTGGATATTGTCCTGCTGCTCATGCTGAAACCGAACCGGCCGGTGCTCCCCGCGCGGCACGCGTACTCCCATTGCGCCTCCGTGGGCAAGTGATACCGCCGCCCCGCCGCCTTCTCCGCAGGTAGCTCTGATAACTTCCGGCAGAACTCCGCGGAGTCGTCCCACGACACGTTCTCCACCGGGAACCGCTTCGTGTCCCGCCCGGCAACCTTGTCTTTGCCCTTGCCGGTGGCCGAGAACTCGCTGGGATTCGCGCCGATAACGTGCTGGTATTCGCCCTGCGTCACGTCGTACACGCCAAGGTAGAACGGCTGGGTGATCCGCACGTGGTGCCTCGGCCCTTCGCCCGGCAGGCGAACCCTGTAAAACCACTCGACATTAGGTCTGTTCGACTCCTCCTCGGTTAGTTCCTTGGGCGATCCCATCTCGAACTCGCCCGGCGGGATGAGGACCAACTTCATTCCGATGGAGTTCGTGATCTCCAGGGGCACACGCAACTTCTGGGCCCAACGCTGCTGATACTCCTGCGCCTGCTTGACGTCAAACGCGCTCTTGGCGAGCGGCTCGCTGCTCCCCGGCGCCTCGACCTTAAACTCCCACTGCTGGTCTGAGCCTGACCAAGAAGGCCACTGGCAGGCGACTGCGCCGCGATTGCGTTGCCCTTGCGGGATCGCTAGCGCAAGCCCGCTATTTCGATTGAGGATCTTCCAAAAAGGCGGGTCCGTAGGTTCAATTGTCCATTGACTTGAAGCGTTGCCCTTGGATTCCACGCAAATAGCCGCCCCTTGTTCCCGAGACGACTTCATCACGGCCAAATAAAGCCCACTGTTGCGGTCCCGGATGCTCCAGAAATCTCCTTGCGGGCGCAAGATCCATTCGGCGCCGGCATCCCACTGGATCACGTCTGTTCCGGGCGACTTCTTGTCCTCGCGCACGCCAATCCCCATGCGGCTGCTTCGGTTGACAATCCGAATCCAAACGTTTTCCGGTAATCCAGTATCTTCAGCCGGCCGCGGCGGTACCAGGTCGGTGCTCGTGGCTGAAAGCGCAGCGGGATTCTCGTCCCGACCCTCGGGCTCCAGCTTGCCAGCTTTACTTCCCGCCGCTTCGCCGGCCGTCTGGTCGCGGCTTTGTGACGGCTCGCCTGACGACGCCCGTTTGGCGGAAACTCTTGGCGCCACCGAGACCTCTCGATAAAAAATGAGGCGGTACGCCAATCCCGCTCCAAGAACCATCACCGTTGTCACAAGCGCGGCGATCACCGGGCCTCGCCAAGAATGCGTCCTTTCAACAGCGGGGTGAGTCTGCCTGCCGGGCGACGAGGAGATGATGTCCGAGAGCACTTCCCTCTTTTCGACGGTTGCGGAGGGCGGCGGAGCCGCGACGATCGCCACCGGAAGAGGTTTGGCAACCTCCGCCGCTTGCGCGGCGGCCCGCAAGCGCTGCAATTCCCCGTCGTAGAAGGCCTTCTTGGCGGGATTCAACAAGCACAGCCGGGCCGCCGAAAGTTCGTTCAGCAGGCGCTGCGAGTCCGCCGAATGGGGGCCGGTCTGAAACGACCGCACGTGCGACATCTGCCGGTCGGCCGCCGACTGGATCACCTCGGGGTCCGGCTCGAACTCCCGGATGGCCAGCAATCGGTAGTGGCTGGCCGGACGCTCCTCAGGACCGATGCCGAGCCATTTGTAATAGGGGTCGAAATCTTCGGCCATGGCCAACGCTCCGCCACCACCCTACACCGGTCGGGGATGCCAGTCAACCAATACGTGGGAAGCATTCACACTATGAGACTTACCACACCTTCGGTCTATGCGCCATGATCGCGCAAACTTCTCTTAGGGCGTGGCCGGCGGCGCAACCATCTGCTTGCTGCTCTTGCCGCCCCGGCCGGCAGGATTAGACGGGGGCGCTGCGGCGGGCCCCCCATGCCGCAACACCGGCTGGTAGATCAGTGCGCTGACCGACCGGCACCGCTGCTTCAAGGCCGCCAACCATTGGTTGTTGCCGCGCCGGGTCTTGGAAATCGCCTGATGCGACTCGTTCTTGAGGTTCTCCAGCTCCTCCCGGCATTCCCGCAACTCTTGCACGGCACTGGATGCGTCGTCTTCGTCCCCGTCAGGGTCGTCCGCCGCGCGATGGGTGCGGCGCATGGCCATCAGCGTGTTGATCCGCTGCTCGAGTTCCGCGATGCGGGCTTTCTTTTCGGCGGCGCTTGAGCCGGACGCATCGGCGGCGACGCCGCCGACCACAAGTTGGAGCACGTCGCCCTGCTGGTGCAGCACGACGAAGGCCGACTTGAGGTGCAAATCGGCGGCCAAGGCGGGGATCTCATACCGCACGTCCGGCGGCTCCTTGTCGAAGCCTTCGCCGAAGGCATACGTGCCGCTGTCCAAATAGATTCGTCCCACGCCGAGGAACCAGGTGCGCGTGGCGGGCGTCGGGGGCAGACTGTCCAGGGGGATCTCCGCCTTGCCGTCGACGAGCCGCTCGCCGCCGATCAATCGGCCCAAGTGCTCCTGGGCGTAACGCTCAGCCTTGGTCTTCCAGGCGTTGGCGTCGGGCCGCGGCGGGGCAGCTACCGCCACTTGGGGCGAGGGGTGGGTCGGCGGCGGCTTTTTCGCCACCTGCCGGGCCTCCTCCGCCGCCTCGCGGCGTTTTTCCTCCGCCTCACGCTCCTGCCGCTGGCGTTCTTCTTCCGCAACCTTCTTTTGCGCCTCTTCGGCCGCCTCCCGTTGCCGGTCTTGCTCGGCCTTGCGGGCGATCTCCTCTCGCTGGGCCTCTTCCTGCTTGAGCTTTTCCGCCTGCCGGGCATCCTCCTGGCGATCCCGGCTCGCCTCGCTTGACGACACCTGCGCGGCGGAATCTTCTGGTTCTGGAGAAAAAATCAGGCGATACGCTATCCACAGTGCGACCATGATCGCGGTGGTCACCGCCGCGGCAACCACGGGACCTTGCCAAGATGGCGTCTTTTCGACGACAACAGGCTGAGTCCCCCTGCTGGGCGACGAGGCGATGATATCGGAGAGCACCTCCGTTTTGTCGACGATTGCGGGAGGCGGCGGCGCCGGAGGGACGGCCCCGGGAGGCGGCGGAGCGGGAACGACGGCCTCGGGAAGCGGCTGCGCAACGTCCACCGCATTCAAGGCGGCCAACAAGCGTCGCAGTTGCCCGTCGTAGAGCGCTTCTTGGCCGGATTCAACAGGCACAGCCGGGCCGCCGAAAGCTCGTTCAGCACTCGCTGCGAATCGGCCGAATGGGCCCCGGTCTGAAACGACCGCACGTGCGACATCTGCCGGTCGGCCGCCGAGTCGATCACCTCCGGGTCAGGCTCGAAGTCCCGTATGGCCAGCAATCGGTAGTGACTGGCCGGCTGCTCTTCAGGAGCGATACCGAGCCACTTGTAATACGGGTCGAAGGCGTCGGACATGGTCAACCCCCTTCCGCCACCCTGCACCCGGTGGGGACACCAGTTAACCGATACGTAGGAGGAATTTACAGTATAAGACCAACCACGCCTGCGGTCTATGCTCCCATGAGAGGGAGCCGTTGACAGGGCAGCGAAACCGTTGCACCGTGGTTTCCCCTCACCTCGACCCTCTCCCGGAGGGAAAGGGAGACTCGATTTTCCCCATTTCCCCCTTTCCCTTCTCTTCCCCCCCATTTTCCCGCCCCGCTCTTCCTGTCCTCTGCCTTCCTTTCAGCATTGCCTCGGGGCCGCGAAGAATGTTACACTTCGCCCGCTCGTCAGGAAGCGAGTTCGCCGGCGTGGCCGCCGGGGCTCTTACCCTGGCACGAAAGTACGTCAGGCTTTCCAGCCTGACAGAAAAGACGGTCAGGCTGGAAAGCCTGACCTACACGGAAGGATTCCCGCCGGTTCAAACCGGTGGCCGTGCGACAGGGAGGTCGCCGCGACAAGGAGGTCGCCGTTGCTTGCCAAGTGGCCCATTCGCGTCAAGGTGCTGGTCGGGCTGGGGCTCCTGCTCTTGCTGGTCCTGATCCTCTCCAGCAGCGGCCTGTACGCCACCTACGCCTATCGCAGTCTGGCCAAGGGCCTGAGTTGGCGAGCGGTCGAGCTGCCCTTGGCGGCCGAGTTGAGCCGGCAGGTGGCCGAAGTGCGGATGACGCTCAGCGAGTTCCGCGGGCTGCGGGCGAGCAGTTTTCCCCCCTCCGACGACCAGCTCCATGTTCCATCGCGGGCCTGGATGGTTCGCGATCATTTCCGCAGCGGGCTGGACGCGGTCGACGCCACCCTGGCCGACTACCGCAAGGCGCTGGAGCGCAAGGTCCGCGACGGCTTGCCCATCGCCGACAACCAGCCCGAGTGGGAAACCGTCCACAAGATCGAGATCGCGCTCGGGCGGGTCCGCGAGGCGAACCACGATGAGGACTGGATCCTCGACGAGTTGAAGATCGACCAATTGGACGTTGAGCTGGAGAATCTCCAATCGCTGGCGGTGGACCTGCCCAGCCATTTGCACCACAAGCTCAGCGGGTTTGCCGACGAGGTCAGGAACCGGTATCGGACGCTGATCGTCGGCACCTGGATCATGAGCCTTGCGGCGGCGCTGGTCTTCGCGCTGTTCGTGAAGCTCTTCTACGAGTGGATCTTCCGCCCCTTGCGGGTGCTGATCGACGGCTCGCGGCACGTGGCGGCCGGGCAGTTCCAGTATCGCATCCGGCTGCGGACCAACGACGAGATGGCCGAGCTGGCCGAGGCGATGAACGACATGACCGCCCGCTTCCAGACCATCCGCGACGATCTCGACCGGCAGGTGCAGGAGCGGACCCGGCAGGTGGTCCGCAGCGAGCAGTTGGCCAGCGTGGGGTTCCTGGCGGCGGGCGTGGCCCACGAGATCAACAATCCGCTGGCCTCGATTGCGCTGGGGGCCGAGTCGCTGGAGAGCCGGCTGCGCGGCCTCTTGGACCCGGCCAACCCGGACCATGCCGTCATCGCCCGCTACCTGGAGATGATCCAGAACGAGGCCTTCCGCTGCAAAGGCATCACCGAGAAGCTGCTGGATTTCTCCCGCATCGGGCCGGTCCAACGGCAGAACACCGACCTGGGCAAGCTGGTCGAGGGCGTGATCGAGATGATCGGCCACCTGGGCAAGTACCAGCAGATGCAGATCCAGTTTGCCAGCCCGGGGACCGTGATCGCCCCGGTCAACCCGCAGGAAACCAAGCAGGTGGTGCTCAACCTGCTGACCAACGCCTTGGACAGTCTCGACGACGGCGGCACGGTGCGGGTACGGCTCTCGGCCCGCGACGGTTTCGCCGAGCTGACCTTCTTGGACAACGGCTGCGGCATGGAGCCGGAGGTGCTGCGCCACGTCTTCGAGCCCTTCTTTACCCGCCGCCGCAAGGGCCAGGGGACCGGTTTGGGGCTCTCGATCACCTCGCGCATCGTTTCCGATCATGGGGGGGAGATCGACGCGCAGAGCGACGGGCCGGGACGCGGCTCGACCTTCCGCGTCCGTTTGCCGTTGGCCCCGCGGGATAAGGAGAAAAGCTATCAACGCCGTGCCGCATAAACGCCTCAAGCTGTTGTTCGCCGACGACGAGAAGTCGCTCCAGGAGCTGATGCGCCTGGAGCTGCCCCGCATGGGCCACGAAGTGACCGTTTGCCCCGACGGCCTGACCGCCGCCGCTGCCCTGGAGCGGAACACCTACGACTGCATCCTGGTGGACCTCGACATGCCGGGGCTGGGCGGCATCGATGTCATCGCCCGCGCCAGGAAGCTCTCCCCCGACACCGAGGCCGTGGTGCTCACCGGCAAGTCGTCACTGGAGACGGCCGTCGCCGCCCTGCGCCACGGCGTCTTCGACTACCTCACCAAGCCCTGCAAACTGGTCGACCTCCAGCGGCTCTTGGCGCGGGTGGCCGACAAGCGCGAGCTGACCAACAAGTACCGGGCCCTGAAACAGCGGCTCCAGCGGCTGGAAGGCCGCTCCGACCTGATCGGCGACTCGCCGCCCATGCAGGCCGTCCGCGCCCTGATCGCCAAGGTCGCTCCCACCCCCTCGACCGTGATGATCTTCGGCGAGACCGGCACCGGCAAGGAGCTGGCCGCGCGGGCGGTCCACGATGGCAGTCCGCGGGCGGAGATGCCCTTGGTGGCCATCAACTGCGGGGCCTTGCCGGAAAACCTCATCGAGAGCGAGCTCTTCGGCCACCGCAAAGGCTCCTTCACCGGCGCCGACGAACATCGCGTGGGACTGTTCGAGGTGGCCAACGGCGGCACGCTCTTTTTGGACGAGGTCGGCGAGCTGCCCAAGGCCATGCAGGCCAAGCTGCTGCGGTTCCTGGAAAGCGGTGAGATCCGCCGCGTGGGCGAGAACGACTCCTTCACCTGCGACGTCCGCGTGGTCTGCGCCACCCATCGCAACCTGGAGCAGATGGTCGAGAGCGGCGAGTTCCGCGAGGACCTCTGGTTCCGCATCAACACCTTCGAGATCCGCCTGCCGCCGTTGCGCGAGCGGACCGAGGACCTTCCGCAGCTCGTCCGCCACCTGGCGTCCCGCTACCGCGCCAACCTGCCGCCGGCGATCGACGTGCTCACGCCCGAGGCCCTGGCCGAGTTGGAGGGACACACCTGGCCGGGGAACGTCCGCGAGCTGGCCAACGTGATCGAGCACGCGATGATTCTCTGCGAGCGGTTGCCGATCGCCGTCGAGCACCTGCCCCAGCGGCTGTCCGCCCGGCGGCCCCGGCGGATCGAGCCCGTCCAGACGGCCGGCCTATGCCTGCGGGAGATCGAGATGCAGGCCATCCGCGAGGCCCTGGCCCGGCACGCCGGCAACAAGCCGCGGGCGGCCGACGAGCTGGGCATCAGCTTGAAGACGCTTTACAATAAGCTCAATCAAGAGATCGCGGCGGCGCAGTAAGCGGTCAGCTTTCAGCGATCGGCGGACGTAGGGTGGGCTTTAGCCCGCCAGGCCTGTCAGCACGAGCTGCGTTCCCGTTACAAAGACCTGGACGCTTTCTGTAGCGCGGACTCCCCTTTTTTCTCCGCCCCGCGCCTTCGGCCGCCCTTTCGCCGCCGGTCCGGGCGCGCATGTCTCTTGCGGACAACCATTAAGGTTCAGACGCCCGTTTTGCGAGTATTTCAGTAGACGCCGCGTTTCGCGCCGGCAAGCGGCGAGCTGGCGCCTTCAGCCCGACGCAAATTGACGCCCTGCCCGCTCTGGAGCGACGTAAATTGACGCCCTGTCCGCCCTGGAGCGACGCCAATTGACGCCCTGTCCACCTTGCAACAGCGCAAACCGAAGCGATGGCGACCAAGAAACGCGCCGTTTCCGCGTCGCCGGTGCGTCTGGAGCGACGTTTTCCGGCGAACTTGGCGCAGGCTCCGCCCCCGCGATGCGCGTCTGAATAACTTTTCGCGGTTCGCAATGTAGCAGGCACACGCCGTGTGCCGTCCGTCCATGCAGGCTGAGACAGCGGACGGCACACGGCGTGTGCCTGCTACATTGAGCGCCTGCCTCTGAACGGTTATCCCCAACGTCTTTCCTACAAGGAGCACCTGCATGATTTCCGAGACCACGGCTATGAGGATCCAGGAACTGAAGTCGCAGGGTCGCACGCAAGTTTGGATTGCACGCCAATTGCAGGTCTCGCGGAGCACGATCGCCCAGGTGCTCCACGGCGACTGGAAGCCGCGCCGCTTCCGGCCGCGGCAGGTGGTGCGGCTGTTGGAGTTGTGGGACATGGCGATGTCTTACGAGCGTGGTGATGAGGTGGGCTGGTGCCGTGCCTGCCGGGAGCCGGTCTACCTGCCTTGCGTCTCCTGTCTGGCGGGGGTGCTGGAGCGATTTGGCGTTCGCACGCCCTCCCGGTGGCATCGCGGCGAGTGCGAGTGCGGCGGCAATTTCACCGGCCAGCGTCCCCCGCCCAGGTCCGCTACGGTCTGGCAAAGGCCCCGCTGAGGGCGGGCAACCGATTTTTTGGGGGGCGTGTGGTGGAAAGGAGAAGGGGGACAGACGAGCCTTGAGGACAATAAAGGGCTAACGGGATTATTCGCGGAGGCATCGTAACCCGAAGCGTAAGCGAGGGCGGCGACGGCACTTACCCCCGCTTACGCTTCGAGTTTCCATTGCGCGCTTTGCGCGGTTTACATCGCGGGCCGGGGATAATCCGGGCTAAAGGGGACCCGCGCGTATATGAGGCAATATGCGCAAACATGTTCCAAGCATTTTATCGAAGTTCCCCATTATATGCGCCTGTCCCCTTTAGCCGGCCTCTTTCGCCACGGCTCGCCAATTGATACACTGGTAGCCAGCCCCTTGATCGGTGGGATGGCCCCAGGTGGGACCACCGGACTCGCTGCCGCGGGCAGTAGGGTTGCCGGGAGCAGGATGGCGCTGAAGCCAGCAACGGCAGTTGGAACATGGATCGCAACGAGGCACAAACGCGCGCGACCTTGATCCATCCTCAGCTTGAGGCCGCGAAATGGAAACTGAGCGATCGTAGCTAGGTTCGCTTCGAGGTCCCCGTCGTAGGCTACGATCTCACGCTCTTCCCGGGCATCACCGATATCTGTCTTTATGAGCCATCCGGCTTCGTGCTGGGTGTGGTCGAGGCCAAGCGAACATCGCGCAGCCCGCGGGAAGGCGAAGAGCAACTCCGCGGCTACGTCGAGGAGATTGCCAGACAGCAACCATTCGCGTCCTTTGGCTTCATGGCGAACGGGCTGACCACCTGGTTCTGGGAGGTCGGTCTGGCCCATCCGCGCATGGTGGCCGGCTTCTTCACCCCGGCGGACCTTCAACGCCAGCTATTCATCCGCCAGCAGCGTACCCCGCTTGCTGGGACGCCCATCAATACCGCCATCGTGGATCGTCCTTACCAGCACGAGGCCATCCGCCGCGTGGCGGAAGCCTTCACCGCGGGGAAACGCCGCGCCCTGCTGGTTATGGCCACGGGCACCGGGAAGACGCGCACGGTGATGGGCCTGATTGACCTCTTTTTCGGCAGTTCGTGGGCGCAGAAAGTGTTGTTCCTTGCCGACCGCGACGCACTGGTGGAGCAGGCACTCAGCGACGGTTTCAAGGCGCACTTGCCCCACGAACCGCGCGTCCGGGTCCACACGGCCAGCATCGACCCGGACAAACGCCTCTACGTGGCGACGATCCAGACGATGGCTCGCTGCTTCGAGCAGTTCAGTCCCGGTTTCTTCGACCTGATCGTCTTCGACGAGGCCCATCGCTCGATCTTCAACCGCTTCATCGAAGTGGTCGAGTATTTCGACGCCCGGATGGTCGGCCTCACGGCTACCCCCGCGAACTTCATCGACCGCGACACCTTCCGCACGTTTGATTGTCGCAACCAAGCCCCGACGTTCCTCTACACCTACCAGCAGGCCGTGGCGGAAAGACGGCTGGTGGACTTCCGCCTCTACCAGGCCCAGACCGGCTTTCAGCGTAAGGGAATCAAGGGCGCCGACCTGAGCGAAGAGGATCGCGCCACTCTGACGGCGCAGGGCCTTGACCCCGACAATCTTGACTACGCCGGCACCGACCTGGAAGTGCTCGTTAGCAACAAGGACACGCTCCGCCGCCAGTGGGAAGAGATCATGGAGGTCTGCATCAAGGACCGCGGCGGCCACCTGCCCGGCAAGACCATCATTTTTGCCATGACCAAGGAGCACGCGGAGCGTATCCGCGACGTGTTCGAGGAAATGTTCCCCGAGCACGTCGGCTTGCTGCAAGTGGTCTACTCCGGTATGGAGCGGGTCCACGATGGGCCCTACGGCGACGGACTCATCACGAAGTTCAAGAAGCAGGACAAACCGCGCATCGCCGTCTCCGTGGACATGCTCGATACGGGCATCGACGTGCCCGAAGTGGTGAACCTCGTGTTTATGAAGCCGGTGCAGTCCCGCATCAAGCTCTGGCAGATGATCGGCCGCGGCACACGCAACCAGGAGGCGTGCCGCTTCTTCGACCGCCTGCCCAATGGCGAGAAGATCGAGTTTCTGATTCTGGACCTTTGGCAGAACGACTTCGGCAAGCAGACTGACGACCCCGTGCCGCCGGAGTTGCCCGTTCTCGTGCGGCTGTTTAACATCCGTCTGGAGATCCTCGCCGCCACGCTCAACCAGCGCGACGGCGCAGGCCACCAACAGGCGCTGGTGGATTGCCGGGCTATGCTCTCCCGCGTGCGGAAAGACTCTTTCCTGGTGCGCAAAGTCTGGGCTGAGGTCGAAACTGCCTGGAGCGATGAGTTCTGGGATCGTGTCACCCTCGATAAGATCACGTTCCTGCGGCTGAAAGTTGCTCCCCTGCTTCGGTTCGTGCCCGACGTGGATGTCTTCGCCGAGACCTTCGCCTGCAAGGTCGAACGCCTGAACCTCCAGATCCTCCAAGGCCAGCCTTCCCCGGACTTGCTCCAGTCCGTCGCCGAGGATGTCAGCCTGTTGCCGCAACACGTCCGCGAGAACGCGGCCCAGCAGGCATCAGTACGTCTGGCCCTTTCCACCGATCTGGCCCAGGCGACGCCGCCGCAACTGAAACAACTCATCGCCGACCTGGCCGGCGAGATGAAGAACAAGCGCCGGCCGGGAAGCACCTTCCTGAAGATCGACCTGCCCGACTTCATCGCCGGCAAGGGCTACGTCCTCATCGACCCGTCTGGCCAGCCGATCCACGTCGAGGAATACCGCCGCCGGGTGGAGCAGCGCATTCTCGATATTGCCCAGACCCATCCTGCACTGGTTGCCATCCGGGAGGGCCGCCAGCCGACAGGCGGTCAGCTCGTGGACCTGGAACGGTTGCTGCACCAGGAACTCACCGCGGGCGACATCCAGCTTTCCGACAGGACCGCCCGGCAGGCATACGGGGTCAGGTTGGATAATCGCCTTGGCTTCCTGGGGTTCGTCAGGCATGTGCTGGACATGGACGCGGTGCCCGATTACGAGGCCGTCGTGGCACGCGGGTTCCAGGACCACATCGCCCGCCACAACTACAGCGGCGACCAGATTCGCTTCCTCCGCGCCGTCCAGGATGTGTTTCTGGCCAAGCACGGCCTGGCGGAAGCCGACCTCTACGAAGCGCCCCTGACGAACTTCGGCCGCAACGCCGTGGAGCGGTTCTTCACCCCGGAAGAAATCAGGGACATCGTGGCCCTGACCGACTACTTGGCCGTTTGAGGAGACCATGCTCACCGATCCGCAACTTCGCTCCAAAGTCGAATCGCTCTGGGACAAGCTCTGGTCCGGCGGCCTCTCCAATCCGCTCGACGCCATCGAACAACTTTCCTACCTGCTCTTCCTCAAGCAACTCGACGAGCGCGAACAGGACGCCGAGCGCGCCGGGCGCCGCGGCAGGGAGTATCAGCCTCTCTTCCCCAAGACGGAGGAGGGCCAGAAACTCCGCTGGACCTTCTGGAGCCAACTTCCCGCCGAGAAGGCCCTCAAGCACATGAAGGAAGAGGTGTTCCCTTTCCTGAAGAACCTTGGCGGCAAGGCCGGCTCCTTCGGCGAACAGATGGAGAACGCCGAGTTCAAGATCAACAAGCCCAGCCTGCTGATCGAAGCCTGCCGCGCCATCGAAGGCACGGACATTTCCGGCCAGAACCAGGACGTGCAGGGCGATCTCTACGAGTACCTCCTCGGCAAGCTCAACACTGCCGGCACCAACGGCCAGTTCCGCACCCCGCGGCACATCATCCGCATGATGGTCAAAATGCTGGACCCACGTCCCGGCGAGCGTGTTTGCGACCCGGCCGCCGGCACCTGCGGTTTCCTGGTCAACGCCTGGCAGCACCTTCTGGAGACCCACACCGACCCCCGCGACCTCGCCTTTGACGAGGAAGGCTGGCCCCACGGCCTGACCGGCAGCCGCTTGGAACGCAAAGAATGGGACTTCGCCCAGAAGCGGGCCTTTACCGGCTACGACAGCGACTCCGGCATGACCATGCTTCGCATCGGCAGCATGAACCTCATGCTCCACGGCCTTACCTCGCCCCGCTTCCACTACACCGACACGCTCTCCAAAGGCTTCAACGAAGAGCGGGCCTACGACATCGTGCTGGCCAACCCGCCGTTCAAGGGCGCCATCGACTCCGGCGACGTGAACCCGTCGCTCCCGACCAAGTGTAAGAAGACCGAAATCCTCTTCCTGCACCTGTTCCTTCGCTTGCTGGAAAACGGCGGACGTGCTGCGGTGATCGTGCCTGATGGGGTCCTGTTTGGCTCGTCAAATGCCCACGTGGAAATCCGCCGGAAACTCATCGAGGAAAACCGGCTCGACGCCGTGGTTTCAATGCCCTCCGGCGTGTTCCGGCCTTACGCGGGGGTCTCCACCGCCGTGTTGCTCTTCACGAAAGCCGCCGCTACGGAGCGGATTTGGTTCTACGATATGGAGCATGATGGTTTCTCACTCGACGACAAGCGCCAGCCTGTGCCGGAAAACGACATCCCCGACCTGTTAGCCTGCTGGCAACAACGCCACGACTCGAAGTTCCAGAAGAAGCGCGATGTCCGTCTGGCCGATCTGCAAAGGCGGATTGCCCCACTCAAAGCCGACCGACTCAAGCACCATGCGATCATCCACCGGCTGAAGTTCGAGGAAGTGGTGGCCAACAACGATGGCGACAAGGCCCGCACCGCCCGCGAGAGGGCCGAAGCCGAGTTGGCGGAGTTGAATCAGCGGATCGCCCCGCTGGAGAATGAAATCAACCAACTCGGCCGCCAGTTTTGGGTAACCAAGGAACAGGTCGCCGCCCAGAATTATGACCTCTCGGCCAGCCAGTATCGGCGGGTCGAACATGAGGAGGTCTTCTACGAAAAACCCGCCGTTACGCTGGAGCGGATGCGGCAACTCGACACGTTCATGGGTGGTGTGGTGAAAGAACTGGAGAAGGCACTGAAATGAAGTTCGAGCGTATCGGCGATCTCGTCGGCCATGTGACGCAGTGCCAACCTACGAAGCTGGGCAGGGAGTCGATTACGTACCTGGACATCTCCTCGGTAGACAGGGAGACAAAGCGACTTGTTGCTCCCGAACGTATCGCAGTCGGCTTGGCACCAAGCAGGGCTCGCCAACAGGTGTACGGCGACGACGTGCTGATCTCAACGGTGCGCCCAAATCTTAACGCCGTCGCGGTCGTACCACGACAATTTGACGGCGAGGTGGCCTCGACTGGCTTTTGCGTCTTGCGGCCCTTCAAAGACCGCGTCTACCCGCAGTATCTCTTCTACTTCGCCCAAACAAATCGCTTCGTCTCTCACCTGACGAGGATTTCAACAGGTGCAAGCTATCCGGCGGTCACCGACAACGATGTCCTCGAAACGCGGATTCCTTTGCCCAGTCTGTCCGAGCAGCGGTGCATCGCAGGACAATTGGAGCAGGCGGACCGGCTGCGCCGCACCCGCCGCTATGCCGTCGAACTTAGCGACACCACCCTCCCGGCCGCCTTCCTCCAACTCTTCGGCGACCCAGCAACCAATCCAATCGGCTTCCCGATGGAGACGGTCGGTGGCATGTTCTCGAAGCAACGTGCAGGTGCCAAGTGTGGGCCGTTTGGCAGCGCCCTGAAGAATCACGAGTATGTGCCCCAAGGAATCCCCGTCTGGACGATGGAAAATGTCGGGCAGAACGAGTTCCGGGAAGAAGGGTGCCTCCACATTACACCGGCCAAGTTTGAGGAACTGAAGGCTTACGACGCAAGGAACGGCGACATTCTCATCTCGCGTGCGGGAACCGTGGGCCGCATGGCGATTGTCGAGACCAAGCACCCACGGTCAATAATCCACACCAACATGATCCGTTTGTCGCTCGATTCGTCTCGCTGTCTGCCAGTCTATTTCACGGTGCTGATGACTTTCTTCGCGGCGCGGGTTGGCCGCTTGAAGAGCGGGCAAGAAGACGCCTACACGTTTATGAACACGGGCCGCTTGGCAGACCTTCGGATTCCCGTCCCTCCCCTGCCGTTGCAGCAGCAGTTCGCGTCGCTGGTGGCCCGCCACGAGCGCCTTGCGCGGTACAGCGGGAGGCGTTGCGCCAGGCCGAGCACCTCTTCCAGTCCCTCCTACACCGGGCGTTTAGCCGGGAGTCGTAGCATGAGAAAACGCGAAGCACTGGTCTGCCAGCACTTGGAGAACATCTCCCGCAAGGCGTTGGAAGAGCATCAGGAGATCATCCGCGCGTACATCCGCGGACGGCAGAGACGCTCAAAGGCGTCGGGTGTCTTTGTCCTGGCGCGAATCATGAATCAAAAACTCGCGGCCGTGCGCCGTGAATGCGTGTGTGTTTCAGCGGGCGTGAGTCCCGCCTGGGAAGGGTCGCTTGCCCAGTAGCAACCGAAGGGGCGAAAGAGGCAACGAATTCGTCGGAGCCCTCGGTAGCCACGTAGGTCAGGCACTACCGTAACTGACCTACGAAACTTTGGATTGGGTAGGAGAAGATTACATGATGAAGACCATCGAACTCTCCGAAGTTTCCGCGTTGGCTCCCTACGTTCAGCCGGGGGCTTCCGAGCCGGTCATCCTGACGCGGGACGGGGAGGCCGTCGCCGCCGTCTTTCCTGGCGACGAGCGGGACGTTGAGAACCTGCTCTTGAGCATAAATCCTCAGTTCCAGGCGATTCTCGATCGCTCGGAGCGACGCCTCCAATCGGAGGGCGGCGTCTCCAGCGCCGAAGTGCGGCGACGGCTGGGGCTGCCCACGAAAGATCGCCCGACGTAATCGTCATCACCGCCTCTCCGTGAGATCGAAGCAGATCCGCCTGAACTCATTGCGAGAGCGGTCGAGGCGGTACCAAGCGGCAAGGACTGCGGAATACTGATACCCCTCTGGGTCGCAGTCGGCGGGCTCGAAGGCGGTTTCCCCGCGGCGGTGGATACGGAAGAGGAGATCGGCCGCACGGGCGTCGACGAGCCAGAACTCGGCCACTCCGGCGGCAAAGTAGGCTTGGGGGAGACGCTGGGTTTCCTTGACCACCGACGAGTCGCTGACGATCTCCACGATCAGCTCCGGCGAGCCTTCCAGCTCCAAATAGCGGTCCGGGCCGCCGGCGGCACGAGGGACCAATCTGACCCGGCCGAGGTTCAACGACTCGTCGGAGACGAAGACCACGTCCGGCTCGGCCGAGAGGTTGGCCTGGACATTGGAGAGGCGGGCCCGATCGGTGTAGGTCTCGCCGAGGCGGAGGTCCTTGACGCGGCGCCAGACGACGCCGGCGATTTCCATCTTGAGCTTGCCGTGGGTGTGGAGATCTTCCGGCGACATATCGACCTCGATGCGGCCTGCCAGGTAGTCGATCCGCCCGCGCTGGGGAAAGGCGTCGGTCGCGGTCCAGGCGCGGAACTCGGCCAGCGACCGGAGGCTCATCGGAATCTGAATCTCTCCATTGTCGAACAAGAAGATGATCGCGTTGGCCATGATTGGCACGCGGTTTGTGGGAAGGCGACCCGCAGGTTATTGTTCCACAACGCATTATAGCATGGAAGCAAGGGCCTGACCACGCGGGCTGGGCCACTTCCGCGGCGCAGGCTCGTGCTGGACCAACGCGACGTAACCGTTCACGGGGACTGTCCCCTTCGGCAGTGCCAAGGGGACAGGTCCATGTTTTCGGCCTTACGTCCCGCGGCCAAATGCGCTTTTTGGCCGAAAAATGGACCAGTCCCCGCCCGACCCGTGAACGGTTACAACGCGACCGCGCATGCGGCGGCGAGACCCTAAGCGATCCGGTTGGGCACGACGGTGAGCGGATCAGAACCGAACGTTTGGCACCGGTTGGTTCAGGGCGCCCAACCCGCCTAGGACCATAAAGATAATGACCAGAAGGACGTGTGCAACCAAAATGCCGCTCCACACCATCATCACCTTCTGAAGATCCCACTCCCGGGCCTTGAACCAGCCGTAAATGAATGCGATCAAGACACCGATCCCGGCGCAGAAGGCCAGCACGATGCAGGCGATCCCTAAGCCGGTCTGGCCTTGCTGGAACATCTTGATCAAGACGAGAATGAAGCAGACCAGCGATCCAATGCCAAGGATCGCGAGCAACCCTTGTACCAAGAGGAGTGAAGCGCTCATGATGGATGTCCCTCTTTGCGAATTTGCCGCCCGGCACAACGTGCGCCAGAATCGGGGGGCATTATAGCACAGCCCATCAGGGAGAGCCATATAGGCCACCGATTTTGGCGGGTGGGCTGGCTAATGGGCACGTAGCCTGACAATCTTCTTCACCACCGGGGCGAGCCCGATGGGGTCGGGGAAACGGTCGACGCGAGCCGGGCTAGCTTGCAATCTTGTTCACCATCGAGCAAGCTCGAAGGGGTCCGCTTCTCCAGTCCGCTGAAGAGTTGCGGAAATGCTAACCGCTTACGTCGGCTCCGGATGCTTCCACGGTCCCCGGTACGGCCGCCGCAAAAGCCGATTGGCCTCCGCGTCGCCGACCACCTGCTGTTTCACGGGATCGTAGGTCAAGGTCCGGCCGAGCTCCAACGCGCGGTTGGCCAGGATGCAGCTTGCCGTGGAGATGTGGCCCTCCTCGATGTCGGCCACGGGCCGGCCGCGGGTGTCGACGGCACGCAGGAAATCCTGCATGTGGCGGCGGATGGCCGGCGTGACGTGCCGTTCGAGGTCCTTTTCGGTGCGGTCTTCGGGGAACTTGTCGAACTCGTAGGTTACGTCGCGGTGGACCGGCTGGCCGGGGCCCGAGGGAATGAAGTCGTAGCTGTAGACGCTGGCCTTGAGCGTTCCCCGGTCGCCGTAGAAGGTGGCGCCCCAGCCATACTTGGGATCGGGCGGATCGCCCCAGGTGCGGTGCTGCCAGACGATCGACAGGTCGCCGTAGTCGAAGGTTGCGGTCTGCGTGTCGGGGATGTTGGCCTTGCTGCGGGTGTCGACGAGAATTCCTCCCGTGGAAGCGATCCGCTTAGGCCAGCCCAGGTCGAGCATCCAGCGGGTCATGTCGAGCATGTGGACGCACATGTCGCCCAGGATGCCGTTGCCGTACTCCTTGAACGCCCTCCAGCCCCGCGGGTGCGCCCAGGCGTTGTAGGGCCGCAGCGGCGCCGGCCCGGTCCAGAAGTCCCAGTCGAGATAGTCGGGGGCGGGCTGATCGGGCGGGTTCCCCGTGGCCCGCATGTGATAGTAACAGTAGATCTCGACCAGCCCCACCTTGCCGAGCTTCCCCGGCTTGATGATCGTCTCCCGGGCCTCGACCAGATGCGGCGTGCTCCGCCGCTGCGTGCCGACCTGGACCACCTTGCCGTGCTTGCGGGCGGCCGCCAGCATGGCCTCGCCTTCGACCACGTCGAGGCTGATCGGCTTCTGCAAATAGACGTCGGCCCCCGCTTCCACGGCCGCCAACATCGGCAGGGCGTGCCAGTGGTCGGGCGTGGCCACCAGCACGATGTCCAGGTCCTTCTCTTTGAGCATCTGGCGGTAGTCGCTGTAGGTCCGAGGCTTCTTCTTCGAGGCCTGCCGGCCGGCCACCATCTCCGCAGCCGCGGCCAGCATCCGCCGGTCCACGTCGCAGAGGGAAACCACTTCCACCGGCTCGACCTGCATCAGGCGCACGAGGTCGATCTTGCCGTACCAGCCGGTGCCGATCAGGCCCACCCGGCGGGGCTTTCGGCGATCCAACGAGACGGCATACCTGCCCACGGTCGACCAGGCCAGCGCGGCGGCGCCGGCGCGAAGGAAATCACGGCGTTGCATGGTGTTGTCTACTCCAGAGGAGGAAGGAAGAAGTGGTCAGTGGTCAGTGGCTAGTGGTCAGTGGCTAGTGGTCAATGGTCAGCAAGCGTTAGCCCCGGCGGCCACGCCGGCTGCGGAGGAGTGGTTCGTGTTCAATCCCCCAATGGCGCGAAGTACCCTCCGAGTATAATCCGAAGCGGCACGAGGCAACAGGACCCTGGTGGGCCGGCGGCCGCCACGGCGGCCTTGTCCCACCCTACAGTTTGCCGGCACACAGTTTGCCGGCACGTTGAGCGATCGGGGGCCATCTGCTACATTGGGCGGTCGAAGCGGACCGTAGTATCTTGCACGCGGTTGGAAATGCGCCGTTCGTAGTCCCGCCTTCAGGCGGTTTTGCCGGGGATTTCCGGCTAAAGCCGGTACTACGAACCTACTCCAGATCGTAGAAACCACGCGAGGAGATCGCCTGCCATGGCCGAGTCGCTGCGTCGCGTCAAGTCCCAAAGCGTGCTCACCGGCTGGGATTTCAGCACGGGTGCGGTGAAGTGCCTGGCTTTCGACCTGGAAGGCCGGGTGCTGGCGGAGGTCCGCCTGCCGACCGACCTCTGGTACGGCAACCCGGTCGTGCCCGGCATGTCGGAGCTGAACCTGATGCAGTTGGAGGGTCAGGCCCGGGCCAGCGTGCGGGCGATGGCCAACCGGCTGAGGGAGCTGGGCCGGCTGGACGACTGGGTCGCCGGCGGCATCTCCGCCACCCATCATACGGCCGGCCGCATCGACGCCGACCAGAACCCGGTCCGCCGGGCTATCTGTTGGAACGACGCCACCTTGGCCGAGTACCACCGCATCGGCCTGGAGCGGCTGGGCGGGCAGGACAAGGTCTGCCAACTGATCGGCGGCCCTTGGGCCATCCGCTACTCGCTCAGCCACCTGGTCAAGGACGAGGCCACGCTCGCGGAAAAGGATTGGCAGCGGACCAGACGAATCCTCGGACATGGGGCTCTGGCCGCCGGCTACCTGACGGGCAATTTCGACGTGGCGAGCGTCTCCGTGGCCGCCTCGACGGGCATCATGGACCTGCGGAAACGGAAATGGGCCAAGGCCATGCTCGGGGCCCTGGAGTCGCCCGGCCACCGCAAGCTGGCCTGGAAACAGTTGCCCGAGATCGTCGACCACTACCAGCCGGTCGGCCCGCTGGCCGAGCACCTGGCCCGGGAGGCCGGGATCGCCTCGAAGCGGCGTCCGCTGATCTTCCCCACCTCCGACGATCAGCAGGCCGGCCTGGTCGGCGGCGGGGCGGTCGATGCGGGGCAGATGGCGATCATCCTGGGCAACTCGGCGGTGGTCAATTCCTCCTCGAAGCACCTGCCCGCGGGCGAGCAGCTCGACGTGATGCGGCTGAACTGGGGTCCATACCTGTGGATGCGGTGTTACAACAACGGCGCCCAGTTCCTCGACGAGGTGGTCGGCACCAGTCCCGACTGGAAGGCCCTGGAAGCCCAGGCCCGGCCGCTTTCCCCGGGCTGCGGCGGGACGGCCGTGATCCCTTTCACCCGCCCCGAGCCCTCCTTGGGCATCGACGCCTCGATGACCGGCCTGCGTTGGTGCCAGGCCGAAGGCGCCTCGCCGGGCACCAAATATCGGGCCGCTCTGGAGGCCCTGGCGTATCTCATCGCCCTGGGCGTTCGGGCCCACGAGGCGGCCGGTCAGCGGATCAGTCGGATCACGGTCTCCGGCGGCATCGCCCGCAGCGACCTGATGTGCCAGATCCTGGCCTCGGTGTTGGACCACCGCTTGGAGCGGCTCCAGTCGGACGAAGGCCCGGCCTTAGGCGCCGCCGTCACGGCCTTGGCCGCCCTGGAAACGCACCTTCGGGCTGGCAAGGGGATCAAAGACCCCTTCACGGTTGCCGACGCCGTGGCGAGGCTGGTCCGCTTCCGCGATCCGGTCGAGCCCAACCCGTCCTGGATCGGGCCCTATCGGCAGCAGATCCAGCAGTTTGAAAACCGGCTCGCTGAGTTGCGGAGCACGCCGTCCGCCCCCTCTCCCTCCGGGAGAAGGTCGGGATGAGGGGACGTCCGACAAACCTGCTGCCACGAGAAACTCGCCTCCTTTCCCCAACAGGCAATGGTTGTGGCGAGGGCGGGCTGCAAGCAATCGCTTTTGCCTGGCCCCCGTAACCCCTCGGGGGCAATCCAGGGACGCACAACCAATTATGGCGATTTCCGCAGGATGGCGATGCGGCTGAGCGCAGCCGGCGTGGGATAGCGGCCGATAGCGATCAAGAGTCGGCGCTCTAAGAGCCGGTCGCCGATGTTGAGGCGGAGGATTCTCGCCGTCACCTCACCCACGGGCGTCATGGGCCGGATGATCGGTCCCTCCAGGCGGAAATGTTCGCCCCAGCAATCTCTTCGCGGATGAAACAAGCGAACCAACTCGTCTGAACCGGGTAGGGTCGAGCCGATGTCTGTACCTTTCTGCCGGTTGCAGAAAAGGCAGGCAAGAGCCAGGTTCTCTGCTTCCGTCGGCCCGCCGTGCTTGCGGCTGATGATATGATCCACCTCGCAGCCGAAAAAGGTGTCGTCAGCATGGATCAGGCAATACTCGCAGACCCCTCCGGCGCGGGACAACACCAGTCGGCGAAGCTCGTCGCTGACGCTCTCAGTCATGGCGCGCGAAGCGACGAGCACGGGCCTTGGCCAGCCTCATCAGGTGCTCCAACTGGAAATAGTGGTCCAGTTCGGACTGCTCGTCCGGTGTGATCCCCGAACTCTTGGCCCGCTCCAGAAGGTCCATCACGCGCCGGCGCGGCCTCCGAGGGATGAAACCCGATCACGTCGTCCGGGCTGCTGCCGGCCGCGATGAAATCGACCACTTCTTCATAGGCTCTCGTCGTAACCGCCATGAAACCATTCCCATTACGGTGTTGGTGGCCCGCCATCGCGCCCACCCGAGCAATTCTACCTTTGACAAGTCGGCCTCACCAGCCCTCTACTCGTCCCCGGCGGCCACGCCGGCGCTAACCCTCTGCCGGAGGTGGGCATCGTAGCCCCCGTTGGGCCTCTCATAACCCCCTAGGGGCGCTTTCCCTGAGGCTCCGGTTTTGGTAGCTTGGGGATTATCACGTTCCGCGGGGGGGGAAGGACTTCACGGGCCTGACGCGGTACAGGAAACACTAAGGACAACGGTTTCGACAGTCCAGAATGGGAGGGCCGAGTATGCGAACTTTATGGCTCACGGTGCCTGCCATCACGCTCGTGGCGATGGCCGCTTACGCAGACGATGCCATTCCGCCTCAGACGCTTGCGGCAATCAAGAGCGGCACGGTGTTTGTCAAAGTGAAGGTCAAGTTCAACTCCGAGGACCGCTCGGGCAGCGGCTCCGGCTTCGTGATCAAGACGGAGGGCGATAGCGCCTACATCGTGACCAATCACCACGTGGTCGACCCGGCGATTTTCGGACTCCTGGATCGCCGGCCGCGCGCAACGTCCAGTGCCCGCTCCGGGGTCGGTTCCGACGCAACTTCTCCCGACTCCGACCCGCGACTCATCACCAGGCATTTCAAGACCTGCACCGTGACGGTCGTTTTCCAGAGCGGCACCCCGAGAGAGAAGTCGGCCCGCGGCGAAGTGTTGGCGGCCGACTTCGCGCGGGACCTGGCGGTGCTCAAGGTCACGGGCGTGCGGGATTTACCGGCGGCGCTGGAGATCAATCGGGAGCCCAAGCTCGTGGAGACGATGCCGGTCTACACGCTGGGATTCCCCTTTGGCGAGAGCCTGGCCACCGGCAAGAACAGTCCCGCGATCACCGTGGGCAGGGGCTCGATTTCCAGTCTGCGCATGGACGACAACGGCGAGCTGGCCCTGGTGCAGATCGACGGCAGCCTGAACCCGGGCAACAGCGGGGGGCCGGTCGTCGATGCCCAGGGGCGGCTGGTCGGCGTGGCCGAGGCCACGATCCGCGGCGCCAGCGGAATCGGCATGGCCATTCCCGCCGTTGCGTTGACGCGGATGTTGCAGGGCCGGCTGGGAAAGGTCCACCTCTACGCGTCTCAGGACGGCGAAGGCATCGTAACCATCCACGTCGAGGCCGGACTGATCGACCCCTTGAACAAGATCAAGTCGGTCGTCCTGTACTACCTCGCCGCCAAACAGGTGCAGGACAAGCTCAAGCCGAGCGACCCGCTGGAGCCGTTGCGGGGTTGCCGGAAGCTGCCTCTGAAAATCGAGGAGCAGTTGGCCACGGGAGAATTGCAGTTGAAGAAAGGCGTCACGGAGGTGGCCCTGTTGTACCAGGGCGTCTGGGTCAACGGCGGTCAACGGCCGGGCCTCAGCGAGAGCGTGGTGGAAACGATCGGGGCGAAGCCCGCCCAGACGGCCCGGCTGCCCGCCGCCCCCAGCGGCCCGGCGCAAAGTTCCACGAAGGTTCGCCAGGGAGCCGTCACCGACGGGCGAACCGAAGTCCTGGGCTTCCATTTCGATCCGCAGGGCGAGGACGTTGCACCCGGGGGGGCCGTGCTCGTCGGATTCGAGGTCGGCATCGGCAAGTTCGTCAACAAGGACGTGGTTCACGCGATTCTGCCCATCTACCGCAACTCCCGCGGAGAAGAGATCCGCGGCGCCAAGCACGGAACGGAATGGAGCCGGCCGCTTGTCGTCAGGGCTAAGGACGGCTATGCCGTGGGCGCGCTGACCGGCCAGCCGGGCCTGGGCCTCGATGGATTCTCACTCACGTTCATGAAGCTTGCCAACGGGGGCCTGAATGCCAACGATGCCTACGAAAGCGATTGGGTCGGCCTGTCGGACGCGCGTCCGAAGGTGCGCCTGGGCGACGGCCGGCCCGTGATCGGCATCCTGTTCAAGGAGAACAAACGCAAGAACCTGTCGGGCGTGGGACTTATCTTGACGGGAGCGCCGGTCGAGCCCGGCACACAAGAGACCCAGACTCCCCCGGCTGCCAGCCGGCCGCCTTCACGGCCCGCCGAGGTTGCGCCCTCCGTCCCGCACTCCGGCCCGTCAAGTTCCGCGGCGAGTCAAGCGGCCACGGAATACTCGCCCAGGAACGGGCGATTCACGGTCATGATGCCCGCCGGAAACAAGAAGGCCGAGCTTACGAAGGTCCTTCACTTCGGGGGCGCAAAAAAGCCGAGTGCGGGCGCGAGCGTTGCGAGCCGGCCGCGACCACACCCCGGGCCGCACGGAGGGACGCACGACGGCGGCGTCAACGTCCCGGTCGAAGGGATGAGCGTCCAGGACGGCAACGTCACCTATACGGCCGCGTCGGTGGGGATTCCGGCGGTGGTCATGCGCGAAGTCCCGCCGGATCAGCGATTCACCATCGTTCGCGATGCCATCGCGGCGCAAGTCCATGGAGAAGTCGTCGAGGAGCGGGACATTAAGCAAGCATCTGTGGCGGGCAAGGAGTATTACCTGGAAGGGTCGTCGCAGGTCACGCGCATGAGGATCTACCTGATCGGCGGTTGGGTGCTTTACGCGCTGGTCGAAGGCAAGACCAAGGAAGAGGTGAAATCGAAGGAAGCGGACAAGTTCTATGCCTCGTTCCAATTGACGGATCCCAAGAAGTAGCGCGCGGCGATCCAGGCGGCCCGGCGGGGGATGATCTAACTTCTCTCTTGCAGATCGAAGCAGATCCGCCCGAATTCGTTGCGGGAGCGATCGAGGCGGTACCAGGCGGCCAGGACCGCCGAATGCTGATACCCCTCCGGGTCGAGGTCGGCCGGCTCGAAGGCGGTCGCGCCGCGGCGGTGGATGCGGAAGAGGAGGTCGGCCGCGCGGGCGTCGAGGAGCCAGAACTCGGCGACGCCAGCGGCAAAATAGGCCTGGGGGAGACGCTGGGTGTCCTTGACGACCGAGGAGTCGCTGACGATCTCAACGATCAGGTCGGGCGAGCCCTCCAACTCCAGGTAGCGGTCCGGGCCGCCGCCGGCGCGAGGGATCAGCCTGACCCGGCCAACGTTCAACGACGCGTCGGAAATGAAGACCACGTCCGGCTCGGCCGAAAGGTCGGCTTCCACGTTGGAGACGCGACCCCGATCCGTGTAGACCTCGCCGAGGCGGAGATCCTTGACGCGGCGGCAGATGACACTGACAATTTCCGTCTTGAGCTTGCCGTGGGTGTGAAGATCTTCCGGCGACATGTCCACCTCGATGCGGCCCGCCAGGTAGTCGATCCGCCCGCGCTCGGGAAAGGCATCGGTCGCGGTCCAGACGCGAAACTCGGCCAGTGAGCGGAGGCTCATCGGAATCTCGATTTGCTCTTCCAGGATGATCGCGCCGGCCATGATCGCCACGCTGTCGGTTGGAAAGGAATCCCCGCGGGTTATGCGTCAGCATAACATTATAGAACAAACTTGTCTTTCGGGCTTTCGGGTTTTCGTGATTCCGCGATCAGCCGGCTTCCCCGGCGACCGTGGCGGCAAACTGCAACAGCAGGATCGACGCCTCGGATCCCTCCTCGGCCACTTTCACGTCGAAACGGACCCCGTAAGGCAAGCTCTGCGCGGTCTTGACACGTGCCTCCGGACCGCCGATCTGTTGCACCGAAATGCGGGGCGCCCGGGCAAAGGGCGGACAGAAGGCCACGTGGAGGTTGGCCGTCCGCTGCCCGGCCGCCAGATCGACGCGGAGCCAGCCGCTGAGCAACTCGCCGCCGTCGGCCGTGCGGCTGCGGGTCAATTGCTGGAGCACCTCCTCTGCCGGGATGCCGGCCGGCGGGGACTGTCCCGGGCGGGCACTGCTGGGCAAGCCGGCAGCGGCGACTGATAACGTCATGCCGGCGTCGCCGCCGGGGCTAAGGACCGGCGAATCAATATCTGTCGGATTGTCGCCTTTCGCTCCGCGAAAGCCGCGCTGTTTCGCGGAGCGAAAGGCGACACTTGTTTCCGCGCCGGGGCTGACTAGCAGCCGCCAACTGAACAGCTCTTCGGCGGTCAAGGCGATCCAGAGCACCAGGCGGCCGGCGACCGTGGTGCCCGGCAGACAAACGAGCAGGCCGAGGGCCAGAACGACCAGGGAGACCGAGGCGGCAAAAGCGATATCGACGCGGGATGCGGCCCGGCGAGACCCCGCCGATGCGCCGCTCGCCGCGGAGAGCCAGGCCAGGCGGGCGCCGGCGGCACAGGTGGCGACCAACAGGGCGGACACGAGCAACCCGGGGAGGTCCAGCGGCAGCACGATCGCCCCGGCTGCACGGCGCCAGCCGAGGATCGCCGCGATGGAAACCAGCAGGCCCAACAAGGCGACCGCCGCGCCGCGAGCCGGGTCGGCAGCCCGACAAACGGTCAGGCGAGCTGTCGCGGGCGGATTCATGGGACGCTCAGGTCCTGTCCAAGAAAAACTTCGTAGGACGGAATTCATTCCGCCTGTAGGATGGGACAAGCTCGCGCGAGCGGCGCCGGCCCACCAATTCCGCCGGCACATGGTGGGCCGGCGGCCGCCGCGGCGGCCTGGTCCCACCCTACGTGGCCGCCAGTTGTTTCCCGGCGGCTGCCGCCAGCTCGGCGGCCTTGTCGGTCTCCTCCCAGGTAAACTCCGGCTCGCAGCGGCCGAAATGTCCGCCGAAGGCCGTCTTGCGATAGATCGGCCGGCGGAGATCAAGGTGCCGAATGATCCCGCCGGGGGTCAGCGGGAAGATCTCGCGCACCAGTTCGCAGAGCCGCTGCTCGGGAATCGTGCCGGTGCCTTCGGTGTCGACGTGGACGCTCACCGGCTCGGCGATGCCGATGGCGTAGGCCAGTTGGATCTCGCAACGATCGGCCAGGCCGGCGGCGACGATGTTCTTGGCGACGTAGCGGGCCATGTAGGCCGCACTGCGATCGACCTTGGTGGGGTCCTTGCCGCTGAAGGCCCCGCCGCCGTGCCGGGCCCAGCCGCCGTAGGTGTCGACGATGATCTTCCGCCCGGTGAGCCCGCAGTCGCCGTGCGGCCCGCCGGTGACGAACCGGCCCGTGGGATTGATGTGGTAGGTGATCTTTCCGTTGAGCAGATCGGCGGGCAGCACCGGCTTGACCACGTTGTCGATCACATACTCGCGGATCTCTTTCTGGCTGACCTCCGGGGCGTGCTGCGTGGAGACCACCACCGTGTCGATCCGTAGCGGTTGGTGGCCGTTGAACTCGACGGTCACCTGGCTCTTGCTGTCGGGCCGGATCCAGGCGACTTCTCCCTTTTCACGGATCTGGGTGAGGCGATTGAGGATGCGATGGGCCAGGGCGATCGGCAGGGGCATCAATTCGGGGGTGTGGTTGCAGGCGTAGCCGAACATCAGGCCCTGGTCGCCGGCGCCGATCTCCTTGCCCTGGGCCTGGTTCTCGTCCACGCCCAGGGCGATGTCCTGGCTCTGCCGGTCCAGGGCGACCATCACGGCGCAGGTCTCGGCGCTGATGCCCATCTCGTCGTCCGTGTAGCCGACCTTGCGGATCACGTCGCGGACCACGTCGGCATAATTGGTCTGGGCACGGGTAGTGATCTCCCCGGCGATCAGGGCCATGCCCGTGGTGACGAGGGTCTCGCAGGCAACGCGGCTGAAGGGATCTTGGGCAAACAGGGCATCCAGCACCCCGTCGGAAATCTGGTCGGCCAGCTTATCCGGGTGCCCCATGCTGACTGCTTCACTGGTGAACAGGTACTTACCCTTGGCCACGAGGCTATCCTCCTTTGGAGACCGGGCTTAGAGGGAGTCCGCGCTGCTGGCGGAGAAAGGGCCCATTATAACGGCAGACGCCCGTAGTCGCAACGTGACTAAGAGGCTGGTAGCCGGGTAGGGTGGGACCAGCTCGCGTGAGCGAGCGCCGGCCCACCGGCTCTGCCAAATCATGGTGGGCCGGCGGCCGGGTAGGGTGGGACCAGCTCGCGTGAGCGATGCCGGCCCACCGGCTCTGCCAAATCATGATGGGCCGGCGGCCGCCAAGGCGGCCTTGTCCCACCCTACAACTGACCCCCTCGCGTTCTGCGGGCTGGCCGGTCACAATGTAGGCGCCGGCGTGGCCGCCGGGGCTAACGAGGGTGCAATATCGGTACCTGTTAGCCCCGGCGGCCACGCCGGCTGTGCGGCAACTGCACTCAGGGAGTTTTCCCGCCCATGATCTCGTTTGGCGATCGACTTGCCGTGGCCGTCCGGACCAAGGGGACCCCGACGTTGGTGGGGCTTGATCCGCGATGGGAATCTCTCCCAGCCGTTCTAAGTCCGCCGGGTGGGACGGATTCGCTTTCGGCTCGCGCCGCCGCCTACGAGGTCTTTTGTCGCGGCGTGGTCGACGTCGTCGCCCCGCTGGTCCCGGCCGTCAAGCCGCAGGCGGCCTTTTTCGAGGAGTTGGGACCGGAAGGAATGGCCGCCTTGGGCCGCACGATTGACTACTGCCATGAGAAGAAGTTGTTGGTGATCCTCGATGGCAAACGGAACGACATCGGCTCGACGGCCGCAGCCTACGCCCAGGGGATCCTCGGTCCCAAGCCGCAAAGCGCATGGGGAGCGGACGCCCTGACCGTAAGCCCCTATCTGGGTGAAGACAGCCTGCAGCCGTTTGTGGAAACGGCCGTCCAGCGATCGGCCGGACTATTCGTTCTGGTAAAAACGTCCAACCCGGGCGGAGGGATGTTCCAGGACCTGATTGTCGAGGGCCGCCCCCTTTATCGGCATGTGGCGGCCTTCGTCCGGCGGTTGGCCGACGAGACCCAAGGCGATTGCGGCTACGGATCGGTGGGGGCGGTGGTCGGCGCCACGTATCCCCAGCAGCTTGCCGAGCTTCGCGAGGATCTTCCGCACGCCTGGCTGCTCGTGCCGGGCTTCGGCAGCCAGGGCGGCACGGCCGGCGACGTGGCAGCGGCGTTCGACTCGCATGGACTCGGGGCCATCATCAACAACTCGCGGGGGATCGTTTTCGCCCATCAGCGCCGCGAGTATGCGGAGCGTTTTGGACCCGCGCGTTGGCAAGAGGCCGTCGAGGCGGCCACCAGGCAGATGATCCAGCAACTCCGCACCGAGACGCCCGCCGGGCAGTTAGGAGTTAGGAGTTAGGAGTTAGGAGTTAGGAGTTAGGAGTTAGGAGTTAGGAGTTAGGAGTTAGAATGCAGCAATGGAGATCAGCTCAGGGCTTCTGGTGTCCGCCAGGGCCCCTATAGATGCCACGAGTTAGGAGTTAGAATGTGGGAGTAGAGATCAACTCGCGCGCTCCCAGCATCGCTCCTGGCTCCTGGCTTCTAACTCCTAACTCCTAACTCCTAACTCCTAACTTCTAACTCCTAACTTCTAACTCCTTGCATGCAGCCGGATCATCTCGGACCATATCGGATCATTCGCCAGCTTGGCCGTGGCGGCATGGGAGCAGTCTACGAGGGGGTTAACGGCGAGACGGGCGAATCGGCGGCCGTGAAAATCTTGGCCGGCTCGCTGGCCTCCGAAGAGGGCTTCCGTCAACGCTTCGAGGCGGAAATCGAGGCCCTGCGAATGCTCCGCCACCCCAACATCGTGCGGCTGTTCGGCTTCGGCGAGCAGGAAGGGCTCCTCTACTACGCCATGGAGCTGGTCGATGGCCCGAGCCTCGAGCAGGAGTTGCGCAGCGGTCGCCGCTTCACCTGGCTGGAGACCGCCCGCATCGGCATCGATACGTGCCGGGCCTTGCGCCATGCGCCACGATCGCGGCATCATCCATCGCGACATCAAGCCGGCCAACCTCTTGTTGACGGCTGCGGATCAGATCAAGCTTTCCGATTTCGGCATCGCCCGGCTCTTCGGCAACTCGCGGCTGACGACGGCGGGCAACGTGCTGGGCACCGTGGAGTTCATGGCCCCCGAGCAGGCGGACTCCCGGCCGACCGGACCTCGGGCGGACCTGTATAGTCTCGGCGGCGTGATGTTTGCCCTCCTGACCGGCCGCGCGCCGTTCCGGGCGAAGTCGTTGACCGAAATGCTCGACAAGCAACGGTCGGCCCGGCCCGAGGCCGCCAGCCACTGCGGCGCCGACGTCCCCCGGGAGATGGACGAGATCATTCTTCAACTCTTGGCCAAGGACCCTGAGGCCCGCATTCCTAATGCGGCGATCCTTGCGCGGCGGCTGGAGGCCATGATCCACGCGCTCGGCCGGCCTGCGGGGAGCGTCGGCAGCGAAACCGATCCGACGGCGGCACCGCGGGGGTTAGCCCCGGCGGCAACGCCGGGCAGCACTGCTGACGTAGTGCCGGTCCCCGCGTCTGGGCGTCCCCGCGTCCCCGCGTCGGCCCCTTTGGACCCACTCTTGCCGACGCGCGTTTCCGACGACCTGCCCGATCCGGCCGCGACGATCGACCACCCCGTCGCGCAGGCTGACGACCTGCCCGAGACCAAGCAGACCTCGGCCTTCCAGGCCCTCGCGCCGGCGGTTCCGCCCATCCAGCCGCCAGCAAGTCCCGCCCGGCAGGCGGGACCTACTGCGCCGAGCCTCCCGCCTCGGTCGATCGCTTCACCAGCGTCCCCGAGGAGGAGCTGGGGAAGATTCACCGCGACGAGCCCCGCGAGAGGCCGCTCGTCTCGCTGCACACCTGGGTGCTGGCCGCGGCGCTAGTGATCGTCGGCCTGGCCACCTGGTACATGCTGCGTCCGGCCTCGGCCGACGCCCTCTACGAGCGGATCGTCGCCACGACGGCCGCTCATACCATCAAGTCCTACCGCCAGGCCGAGGACGACATCGGCGAGTTCCTGATGCGATTTCCGCACGACCCTCGGGCCGCGGGCCTGCGAGAGTATTCCCGTGAGATCGAGCTGGACAAGCTCGAAACCCGCTTCGAGTTGCGGGCCAAGGGACTGCTGGCCTCCGAATCGCTGTTGCCCATCGAGACGGCCTATCTCGAAGCGATCAACTCCGCCAAGCAGGATCCCTCGCGGGGAGCGGCCAAGCTTCAGGCGCTGCTGGACCTGTTCGGCGCTGGCCCGCAGCAGGCGGGGTCCAAGGGCCGGCGCACGGAGCAGGCCGGGCCCACCGCCCAGTGCCTCGAGCTGGCCCGCCGCCGGCTGAAGCAGCTTGGCGAGCAGATCGACCGCTCGACCGCGATCGAGTTGGCGTGGATCCAGAGTCGGCTGGACCAGGCGGACGAGATCAGCGCCCGCGAACCCGCCGCGGCACGCGCCATGCGCCGAGCCGTGATCGAGCTCTACCAGGACAAAGACTGGGCAGCGCCCGTCGTCCAGCGGGCGAAGAAGGCCCTGCCCGGGGAAGGGAAGGAGAAGAGGAGAAGAGGAGATGGGGAGATGAAAGATTTGAGATGAAAGACTTCAGATTAAAGATGAAGGACGAAGGCGAAAACATGGGCGTCTGCACCCCTTATCCCTCATCCCTTAGGATCGGCGAATCAATATCTGTCGGATTGTCGCCTTTCGCTCCGCGAAAGCCGCGCTGTTTCGCGGAGCGAAAGGCGACACTTCCTTCTGCGCCGATCCTCAGCCTTCATCCCGCATTCGCTGACCGCTGACCGCTGATCGCTGACCGCTAAAAGGAGATCCTCGCATGACTTTCCCCAACGGCCGTTTTCCGATCACTCGCATGAGGCGACTGCGATTGAACCCCGCGGTCCGCCGGCTCGTGCGCCAGACAACTCTCTCCGCGTCGCAACTGGTGCTGCCGCTGTTTGTCCGGGCGGGCGAGAAGTTCCGGCAAGAGATCGCCTCCATGCCCGGCCACTGCCAGCTCTCGCCCGACCTGCTGGGCGATGAGGTCCGCCAGGCAGCCGACCTCGGTCTGGGCGGCGTGCTCTTGTTCGGCATCCCGGCGCAGAAAGACGCCCTGGGCAGCGATGCGATGAGCGACGCGGGCATCATCCCCGAGGCGGTCCGCGCGGCCAAGCAGGCGGCGCCCGAGCTGCTGGTGATCACCGACGTCTGTTTCTGCGAGTACACCGACCACGGCCATTGCGGGGCCCTGGCGGAGACAGGCGGCCGGGTGGACGTCGACAACGACGCCACGCTGGTGATGCTCGGCCGCCAGGCGCTGGCCCACGCCCGGGCCGGCGCCGACGTGGTCGCCCCCAGCGGCATGATGGACGGCATGGTGGGCGCGATTCGCCGGCGGTTGGACGAGGCCGGCTTCGCCCACCTGCCGATTCTGAGTTACGCCGCCAAGTATGCCAGCGCCTTTTACGGCCCCTTCCGCGACGCGGCCGAAAGCGCTCCCAAGTCCGGCGATCGCCGCGGTTACCAGATGGACCCGGCGGCCTCGGCGGGCCAGGCCTTGCGGGAAGTCGAGCTGGATCTGGCCGAAGGGGCCGACCTGGTGATGGTCAAGCCGGCGCTGGCCTACCTGGACATTATCCGCCAGGTCCGCGACCATTTCCCCGGCGTGCCCTTGGCGGCCTACAACGTCTCCGGCGAGTACAGCATGGTCAAGGCGGCCGCCCGGCAGGGCTGGCTCGACGCCCGGGCGATCGCCCTGGAGACCCTGACCGCCATCCGCCGCGCCGGCGCCGACATGATCCTCACCTACTGGGCCAAGGAAGCCGCCGTTTGGCTTCGTGGGTAGGTCCCATCGCTACCCCTTGTCGGCGTCGTCGGGCCGTAACGCGCGGCGGATCAGATCGCGGTCGAAATAGTTGATCGACATGCCGGCGTCGACCACGATCCGCTGGGCGTTGATGCCGCTGGATCGCGGACTGAGCAGGAAGGCCGCCAGGTTGGCCACTTCCTCCGTCGCCACGGCCCGCTTGCGGGGAATCACTTGCTCGGCATAGAGATACGAGTCGACGTAGCCCGGGATGCCGGCCGAGGCCGACGTCTTCAGCAGGCCCGGCGCGACGGCGTTGAACCGCACCCGGGAAAAACGGCTGAACGACTTGGCCAGAAAGGCCAGCGACGAATCCAGCGCCGCCTTGATCGGCGCCATGTAGCCGTAGCTCTCGCTGGCCATGCGGGTCGTGGAGATCGAGATCGTCACCACCGAGGCGTCCGGGTCCAACAGCGGCGCCAGGGTGCGGCTCACGGCCAGCAGCGAAAAGCAGGAGATGTCCATCGCCTGCAAAAAGGCCTTCTTGGGCGTTTCGTGGAAGGGTTTCACGCCCTCGGAGTAGTCGGCCGCGGCAATCGAGTGTACCAGGCCGTGCAGCACCGTCTGCCGGTGCTTAGGTCGTCCTTCAACCGGGCGATCTGCTCTTCGTGCTCCACGTCGCAGAGGTAGATCTCCCGGTCGCCCAGCAGTCGGGCGACGCCCTGCCGGACGGCCTCGTTTTGGACCACGTACAGGCACTCGGCGCCCGCCTCGGTCAAGACGCGGCCGATATGGTAGGCCACGCTCTTGCGGTTGGCCACGCCGAAGATCAGGACTGGCTTGCCGGCAAGCTGGAGAAAGTCGGGCGGTTGCATTTTGGATTCTAGATTTTGGATTGAAACTGCAGCATAGAAATCGGGCAATCACGAAAACCCGAAAGGACGAAAGCCCAAAGAACAGGAGGAAAAGGAAGATGTGTGCTCACCCGTCACCGACTGCCTTCTCTTTCGGGCTTTTTCGCGTCTTTCGGGTTTTCGTGATTCGTTTCTTCGTTGAGCGCATCCGTCGGCGCGGCGGTGCAGGCGAACTCGAAGCGGACGGCCACTTTGCCCTCGACGGTTACCTTGGCCTTGAGGAAAAAGGCGTCGGCCAGCCGCTCGGTCAGCTCGACCTCCATGCGGATCGTCTCGCCCGGCCGGACCATCCGCTTGAAGCGGACGTCGTTGATCCGCGTCGCCACGGGGACTTTGCCCTCGCTAGGGGCCAGGTGACGGGACAGCAGGATCGCCCCGGCCTGCATCGCGGCCTCGCACAAGAGCACCCCGGGCACCAGCGGATAGGACGGGTAATGGCCGGCGAAAAAGTCTTCGCTGCCGCGGAAGACCTTCGTGCAGGCGATCCGCGAGTCGGTCCAGTCCACGATCTCGTCGACCAGCAGGAACGGATCGCGATGGGGGATGGCGTCGAGAATCTGCTGATGGGTCCAGTTGCTCATGCGAATAAAAAATGAAGCACGAAGAATGAAAAATGAAAAATGAAAAAGTGAAAACGGTGGGGATCGGTCGGCTCGCCCCCCCTGCAGCCTCATTTTTCATTTTTCATTCTGCATTCCTCATTTGTCATTGTTATCCTTGACGCTCTGTTTAACAAGAAAGCGTCCACGTCGTTGGAGACGATCACGCCGTAGTTCATCGCACCCAGCCAGCCGGACATGATGATGCCCACGCTGCCGGCATGGTACAGGCCGGCGATTTCTTGCGGCAGGGCGCGGCTTACGGCCAGCCCCTCGAACTTCGTGCCGAAGCTCACGCCGCAGGGATGGTGCGTGTAGCGCTCGAAGGTCAGCGGCGTGGCGCAGTCGACCGTGTCGAGCTTTTCGCGGATGTCGGGCACGTACTTCGTCAGGGCTTCCAGCGTACTCTCGATCAGGTCCCGCTTGCTGGCGGCATACTCCTCGGGCGAAAGGCCCGCCCAATCGCGCCAGTGGGCGTTGGTGCTGGAGACGACCAGCGAGCGGTCGCGGCCGGGCCGGGTCTTGGGATAGTAGAACGAGTAGGTGCGGCTGGTGATCTTGCGGCTGAGCAAGAGGTCGGTGCGGAAGACGGGGGCCGTCGAGCTGAAGAGCAGGTCGCCGCAGGACTGCTCGTCGATGTGCTCGCCGGGCCTGAGGGCCATGTAGACTTGCGTGCTGGAGTTGTTGAGCCGCACGGCCCGGGCCTGGTCGAGGAAATCGGCCGCAAAATGCTCGGGCCCGACGAGCCGGAAGATCGTCGACGCCACGTTGGCGTTGGAGATCACGGCCCGGGTCTTGATCGTCCGTCCGGCCACGGTCACCGCGGTCACGCGGCGGCCCTCGACGTGGATCTTCTCTGCGTCGCAGCGGATGCGGGCGTCGACGCCGTTTTGCCGCATCTCGGCGGCCATCAGGCCGATCAGCCGGTCGGTGCCGCCCTGGAACGTGTAGACGCCCTTGGACATGAAGTTGGAGAAGACGATCCCATAGGTCAGCGAGGGATCTTCCAGCGTCGAGCCGTTGGCATAGGTGATGGGCTCCATCAAGAGCCGCACCACGTCGTCCCGTCCGGGAAAGAAGCGGTCGAAGAGCTGCTGGGTGGTGAGGGCCTGGTCGTCGTAGAAGTTCATGGCCCGGGCGGCGTCGAAGAAGGCCTGCACGGTCGCCGCCGGGATGGCGAACCGCGAGGTCAAGAGCCGGGTGAAGTCGTCGCGGTCGAAGGTGGTCGACAGCGAGAACATCGGGTTGTCGAAGCGGATGTTCTTGAGCTGCACGATCGAGTCGGCGATCTCGCGGGACCAGTAGCGGCGGCAGCTTTTGATCATGCCCACCGGAAAGCCGTGCAGCGAGACGTCGAAGATGTGGCCGCCGGGCCGGCGGAACCAGGTGGCCAGCCCGCCCAGCTTGTAGTGCTGCTCCAAGAGCAACACGCGATGGCCGGCGCGGGCCAGGGTGTTGGCGGCCGTCATCCCCGCCAGTCCCGAGCCGATCACCACCACGTCGTACTCGTCGGCGGCGCCTTGAAGGAAGTCTCTGGGCATGGGGGAAGGAAGTAGTGGTCAGTGGTCAGTGTTTAGTGTTCAGTGGGCAAAAGGATGAGGGATGAGGGATGAGGGATAAGACGCTCGCGTTTGTTTCATTTTTCATTTTTCGCAACTCTTTAGCAGACTGGAGAAGCGGACCCCTTCGAGCTTGCTCGATGGTGAACAAGATTGCAAGCTAGCCCGGCTCGCGTCGACCGTTTCCCCGACCCCACCGGGCTCGCCCCGGTGGTGAAGGAGATTGTCAAGCTACGTGCCCATTAGCCGGCCAATCTCCTTCACCATCGAGCAAGCTCGAAGGGGTCGTGGCGTCGCGGGAATCCTGCGCTAGCCTTCAATCTCCTTCACCACCGGGGCCAGCCCGGTGGGGTCGCTCCTCCATTCAGCTAAACAGTTAACATTTTTCATTTTTCATTTCGCATCTCTTATCCCTTATCTCTCATCCCTCATCGTTCAAGAGCATATACCGATTGGCGATGGTGATTCCGCTGAGGATCGAGCCGATGATTCCCACCATGCCTTGATCGGTGCCGCAGACGTAGAGGTTGCTCAAGTGCGTCGTGCCGTCGCGGCGCTTGCGGGGGACGCCGTAGACGGCGCCGTTGTCATGGCCGGTGAAACGGCGGATCGTGGCCGGGGTGAACATGTCGGTCTCGATCACCGCAGAGCGGAAATCGGGGACGAACCGCACCGCGGCGGCCGCTATTTTATCGTACCAGCCGAGTTTCGCCAGTTGGTAGGCGTCCGGTTCGAGGGATGCCCAGCGATCGAAATTGGCCAACACGGTGACTCGCACCACGCCCTCGCTGAGCGGCTCGTCGTAGAGGAAATTGTTGGGCGAGCAGACCACGCCGCTGCGGAGATCAACCGGCTCGTCCGGCCGGGCGTAGTCGAATTGCTCCGAGTCGTTGAAAAAGACCATCGTGCGGTCGTGGCCCAGGGTCCGGGGCTGGACGTTGAGGATCGAGATCGTCTCGGCGAAGCTGAGCTGCCCGGGGAGCACCTCGATCGGTTGCGGCTCATCGCACAGCCGCATCGTCTCCGGCCAGCCGGCCGAGGAGAGGACGTAGCGGGCGGCCAGCTCGGTGCCGTCGTCGAGGATCACCTTTTCCGCCCGGCCTTCCCGCACCACGATCCGTTGGACCCCCGCCCGCAGCCGCAACTGCCCGCCGAGGGCCTTGAACTTGCGGACCAGGTTCTTCAAGATCAGCCGCACGCCGGCCAGCGGCCGGGCCAGTCCCTCCAGGTAGACCGAGCGGAAGAGCACGGAGAACAGCTCGAAGTCCATGTCCCGCTCCCGCGAGCCTCCGTAGTACAACAACGGGCAAAAGAGCATCTCGACCAGCAGCGGGTCGCGGATCAGGCGGCCGACCACTTTCCGGGCGGAGGTCTCCCCCGCGGCGCCGCCCACGTGTTGGTAGTCCACCAGTTGGCCCACCAGGCGCCCCAGGGCGTCCTTCTCGGCGGGGAACTGGACGGCAATCTCGTCGGCCAGCCGCCGGAAGTCGTTGTCGAAATCCAAGCGCACGCCGGGGAAACGGATCGACGAGCCCACTTGCGGGACCAGGGCGAACTCGTCCCAGGTGAAGCGGAGCTGCCGCAGCAATTTACCCAACGGTCCGCGGCGGTCTCCCTTGGGCGCGTAGTTGGTCAGGGCGTGCAGGCCGACGTTGAAGTCCCGTCCGCCCTGACGGTAGAAGGAGTTCAGGCCGCCGATGGTGGTGTGGCGCTCGAGGATGCAGACCCGCTTCTGGTAATGGGCCAGGCGGATCCCGGCGGCCAGCCCGGACATGCCGGCCCCGATGATGATCACGTCGTAGCTGTCGCCGCAGCCGATTTTGGATTTTGGATTTTGGATTTTGGATTCCATGCAAAGCTCCAAGATCAGAATCTCAAATCTCAAATGTGAAATCTGAAATCTGAAATCTTAAATCCAAAACCCAGAATCCAAAATCCCCTCACACCGCCGGGACGTCCTTCATGATCGGCTCCAGATAGCGGACCGTGCTCTGCATGCTGGCCAGTTGCGGGTAGTCGGTCTCGGGGATCTGCACGCGATAGCGCTTGCGGAGCTCCATGACGATGTCGAGGAAGTCCATGCTGTCCAGCTCGAGCTGCTCGCGGAAGGGGACGTCTTCCTTCAACTGGCTTAGATCCTCGTCGGGCGTAATATCCGAGAGGATCGCCACGACCGCCGCGCGGATTTCATCCACCGTCACTGCTAGGTTCTCCCTGTACTCCTCTCGCTCCGCGGGAGGGATAACGTCACGCGGAGCGTGACGAATACTAGACTTTCTTGACGATCACCACCGAGTTGATCCCCAACATGCCGAAGGAATTGTTGAGGACCACTTCCACGTTGCCGGCCTCCTGCGGCTGGTTGACCACCAGGCCCGGCAAGGCGCACTCGGGATCGAGCCGGTCGACGTTGATCGTGGCATGACAGACGCCGTCCTGGAAGGCGGGCAGGTTCCCGGCCAGCTCCAGCGCCCCGGCGGCGCCCATCGCATGGCCGATGAAGCTCTTGGTATTGTTGAACCGCGTCGGGCCGCCCCCGGCGAAAACCTGCCGCAGCGCCACGCACTCCTGCACGTCGCCGCCGGCGGTGCCCGTAGCGTGCGTGCTGACGATGTCCACGTCCTGCGGGTCCAGCCGTGCCCGCCGCAGGGCCAGGCGGATGCACTCGGCCTGGCGCCCCGGGTGGGGCAGCACGAAATCGTGGGCGTCGCTGTTCATGGCGTAGCCCGCCACCTCGCCGTAGATCTTGGCCCCCCGTGCCCGAGCGTCGGAGAGCCGCTCCAGCGCGAACATGCAGCCCCCTTCGGCCACCACGATGCCGTTGCGGTCGGCGTCGAACGGGCGCGAAGCCTTGGCGGGATCCGCGTGCCGGGCCAACGCGCCTTGGCTGTGGAAGCTGGCGAAGATGCCGAAGGTGTGAATGCTCTCCGACACGCCCCCGCACAGCGCCAGGTCGCACTCGTCCAGCCGCAACATCTGCACCCCCTGGATCACACCCGCATTGCCCGCGGCGCAGGCTGCGCCGAGCGTGTAGTGCGGGCCGGTGATCGCCAGGTTCACGGTGATCTCGCCGGCCGGGTTGTTGGCCACGGTCCGCGGGTTGTGGTGGTGCGACCAGAACTGGGTGTCGTAGTTGTAGCCCTTGATGAGGTAGATCTCGTTCTCGGTCTCGACGTTGCCGTGCTCGGTGACGCCCACGTAGACGCCCACCCGCGAGCGGTCGATGTTCTCCCAGTCCAGCCCGGCGTCGGCGATGGCTTCCCGCGTGCAGAAGATGCCGACGCTGCCCGCCCGGGTGCCGCGGCGGAGCTCTTTGCGTCGCTGGTAGCGGAGCTCATCGAAGTTGCAGACCCCCGCCAAGGTGGGGCCAAAATAGCGGGTCTCGTAGGCCGTCACGCCGCTGCGGCCGGCCAGCAGGCTCTGGCGGAACTCCGGCAGGGTATTGCCGTTGGGCGCCGTGAGCCCGACGCCGGTAATTACGACCCGATCACGCTCCAACCGATCCGCAATCATCAACCCATCCCTTGCACCGCAAACCTAAGACACTAACGTTTTGTCGCCCAGTTGGCAAGCGGTTGCGCGGCGACCAAGGCGGGCAAGGGGGCCTTCAGGGCGGGCTCCGAGCGGTCCGTCAATCCTGAAGCGAAGGATCGCGATCCAGCAGGTTATGCGCTAGCATAACATAACCTCTTATAGGACAGGATGTTAGGGCGACTCTCCCTCGATCCGGACTATGAGGCGAAGCATCAGGGCTGGATCATGGGTCTGAGCGGTACGTTCCGGCCGTCAGACCTCAGCGGGCGTCTTGCTAATCCACTGCGGCGCGTGAAGCAGAACCGGAGCCCTGTCTGTTCTGTTCCAGATTGCGGACTCAAGTCCCCAATAAAAGAAGTACGCTCGACCTCCTTGCCTCAGTTGCGTCGTCTTGTCGCGGCCCGATTTGGTATACAGAACAACAAGGTCACCGGCAGATACTGATTTGTAGGGGAACCAGTATGAATTGTGGGCTTGCGCAGTAACTTCGCCTCCGGAGAATCCAGCCTGTATGACGACGTAATCGCCAATGTCGGTAGCAGACTTCACCTTGAGCACGAGACGCTCCTTCTCGATGTTTCCCTTATCTGCGACCGACTGAATTTCTATTTTCATCGCCTCACCACCTTGGAAGCGATCCCGCCGATAATGAGCACCACGCCAAACGCAATCGAGATCCAACCTGTCGGTTGAGTACTCCACACAGAGGCGCATAGCCCAATGCTGCCGATCCGACAGTTAGGCACACGCCAAAAATTACCTCTTGCGCGACACTGGTCTTGAGCTTTTCCTCGACAATAGCCGCCTTCTTGTCGGCTTCATGGTATCGATCCCGATATTCGATCGCTTCAAAATTTTCCTTTTCGAGTCGCTCGATTTCGTCAATTAATAGACGCTGAACAGCAGGCGATGCCAGCTCTTCATCGGAAAGCTCGCGTCTAAGTCTTGAAAAGGCGCGCCTGCCCTTAACCTGAGGAACCAGGGCACCCTCGCCTGTATCTTCGGGTTCCAAGTCCGGTTTTTCACTTTCAGCCATTATGAAGTGCTCGGACGTTACGCCGAATGATACGGCCCCGATCAACGCATAGCCAGCAGAACCCATCAGACGGTGAGTTGACTATTAGCCGACTTGGATTCAGTGTATCCGCGTTCGACTGTTTGGGGAAGTAGCCGCGATGACGCGACCCTTGAGGAATGAACGGACGAGGAGTCGTTATACTACTCACGGTTGAGGTTGGCACATCTCGTAGTAACCACAAGCGCAAGCGGGGGAACGACTTACGGCGCTCGCGCGCGTCGGGTTATTGGATCTCCCTTAGGAACTCCCCCAACCGGACCATCCCTTCGGCGATGGAGACCTGGGGCTGGTAGCCGAAATCGCGGCGGGCCCGGCTGATGTCGTAGTAGTGGGACTTGGCAAGCTGGGCAGCCAGAAAGCGGGTCATGGGAGGCTCGCCCGCCAACCGCAGCGACCCGTAAAGCAGTTCCATCAGGCGGCCGATCCGCCAGGCGGCGGCCAGGGAGATCGACCGGCGGACCGGCGGGAGCCCGGCCAGGGCCAGGACCTGGTCGATCCACTGCCAACAGTTGACCGGCTCCCCCTGGCTGAGAAAGTAGGCGCGGCCGGCCAACGCAGCGCCTGGCAAGAGGGCGTCGGCGGCCTGAAGGTGGGCGGCCGCCGCGTTGTCGACGTAAATCGTGTCGATCAGGTTCCTGCCGTCGCCCACGCGGCGGAGCCGTCCGCGCCGGGCCCGATCCAACAGGCGGGAAATGAGGTGCCGATCGCGCGGGCCCCAGATCAGATGGGGCCGCAGCGCGCAGGTCAAGAGCCGGCCGGTGTCGTTGGCCCAGAGCACGTGCTGCTCGGCCAGGGCCTTGGTTTGCTGGTAGGGGCAAAGCCAACGCTTGGGGTAAGGCGCCGATTCGTCGACGCCGCACTGGTCGCTGCCGTCGAAAGTGACGCTGGGGCTGCTGGTGAAGATCAGCCGGCCGACGCCCGCGGCCAGGCAGCTTCCGATCACGTTCAGGGTGCCTTGCGTATTGACGTTGTAGAAGTCTCGCCAACGCAGGCCGATGCCGGCCACGCCCGCCGCGTGAAAGACCACGTCCATGCCGCGGCAGGCCCTCGCCACCGCCCCCAGGTCGCGAACGTCGGCACGGACGATTTCTGCGCCAGGGCGATCAATTCCGGGTAGTCGCCCCGGCAGAGGGCCCGCACCCGATCGCCGCGCCGGACCAGGTGTTCCACCAACGAGCGGCCCAGGAAACCGCCGCCGCCGGTGACCAGGGCGTTCATGGCAGTTCGTACTCCTCACGCTCCGCGTGAGGGCGAACGTCACGCGGAGCGTGACGAGTACGATTAGCGCCGGACGGCATGCCGGCTCTCCCTGCGATCCGGGTCGCGCACGGTGGAGGGCTGACCGAAACGCTCGACCGTCTCCGGATCATCGTCGAAGTCGGTGATCCGCTGCTCGCGGACAGCGGCCGGGCGCCCGCCTTGGGCGTCGGCCAACTCCATGTCGCTACTGCCACGCGGTTGCCAGCGAGTATTCGGCGGCGCGGGAAGACCGATGTCCGGAATTTCCGGCGCATCGCCCCCGCCCTTGGGAGGCTTCGGCTGGTCGGACGGAACCGGCGGGAGTTTGTTGGGATCCGGCGGGCCTTGGGTAGCCGGTTCGGGATTCTCGTCCGCGTTCTCGTCGGCCGGCTGGATCATGTCCTTGGGGATTTCGATCTTGATGGGGTCCGGCTCGTTGAAAATCGCCCCGGGAAGCCTCAGATGGACGTACTTGGCCGTCTTGATGGGTTTCTCAAAGATCAGATCCACGTCCAAGGAATCTTTGGGATCAATCGCGTCATCCGACTTGGGCGCAATTTTCTTCAGCGCATACGTGTTGGGCTGGTCGAAGCTGTCGACGAGCAACGAATCCGGCGGGGCCTGACTCAGGGCCAGCCACTGGCACTTGAGCCGCCGATTTTCGATATTGTTGGTGATTTGCAGGGTCACCTTCATGCCCTCGATACGCTTGGATCGGGAAACCTGGATGAACTTTCCCAGTTTCGCCGACTTCACCGCGATGCTGACGTTCTTGCTCACAACCGGCCCTTTGGAGGCGTCAACCCACTTGTCGCTGGCGGCGCCGCCCGTGTTGTCGGGCTTCTTGTTGTCTGGGGACTTGGACGACGGGGCAGGCGCCTTGGCGGGGCCCACGGGTTTACCTTTTGGGCCCAGCACCATGCCCGCGAGGGGGTCCTCCGACGATGGCTGCTTGGCCCCCTCGGGCGGTGTCGGGGCTTCCTTCGGCCCTTCTTCCGGCGGCTTTTCCGTCGACGCGCTGGCCGTCTGCTTGCCGCTCTTGCTGGCCTTGGAATCGCTTCCGGACATGGAGACAAAGATGAACAGGCCCGCCGCCGCCACGACCACCACGGCCACTGCTACGATCGTATAGTTGATCTCGAATTTCGGCTTCTCTTTGGCCGCGGGCGCTTGCCGGGGCCGGCAGCGGAGGTCTTTTCCGCGGCGACCTTGGCATGGGCGCCGCTGCCCGTCGGCGGCGACACGTCGAAGGGAAGTTCGATCCCCGGCGAGTGGCGGCCGGGCGGCACCATCGCCGGTTCCGCCTCAGGCTCCGAGCCGGCCGGCGGACTGGCCGCCGCTTCGTGGACCGCCTGCACGCCGGCAACCGGAGGCACCGGCAGCGGCGGCGGCGGTGGCGGTGGAGGAGGTGGCGGAGGGACCGAGCCTTTGGCCACCACCGGGGGCAAGCTCGACCCCGTGGCCGGCTCTTCCATCGCCTTGGCCGCCTTGCTGGGCTCGGGCTTTTTCTTGCGGACCGCCGCTGCCGTCGACGGCGTCTTCGCCTTGGACGATTTTCCGTCCGCGGGCGTCAACAGTTTGGCCACCGGAATGACCTCGGAGGGGGTCTGGCCAGCGGAACCGGCTGCGGCGAGCAGCCCCTTAACGTGGCTGGCAGGCACCCAGCCACCTTCGTTCCCCTGCCGGACGAGGTCTTCCGGGCCGATCTGCCCCTTGCCGGCCATCGTCCGCAACTGCTGCGCGGAAAGAGGCCCCACCTCTTTGTCCGCAATTTTCAGATACCACTCAACCGCCATGGCTTTCTCGAGCGATGTCGCCAAGGGGATTCGTCGAAGTTCCCCCAACTCCAGTCTAGCGATTGCCGATCGTTTGTTCCAGCAGAAAACCCGGTCCCCTGCCCGCCGATTCGGCCCCTATTGACCATTGTACCGGATAGATAGGGGTCCGGGAGCAGGGTGCAACAGGTTGCTAAGCAGCCAAGCGCCGGCGTGGCCGCCGGGGCTAACGGCTGCAACTCTGTCAGCCCCGGCGGCCACGCCGGCTGTGTGGCGCCGAAAATGGCGTAGCCGTTCACGGGGGACTGTCCCAATTTTCGCGGCGTGAGGGATGATACCGCAGCAAAGTGGCCAAATCGCCGCGAAAATGGGACTGTCCCCTTCTGCCAAGGGGACCATCTCCCGGTAATAAAGGTTGGTATTTTCCCACCCTACGATGTTGCCCTCACCTGTCGGCATGCCCAAACGGCCAACTTCTCCCGCGAGATCTTGGCATTGTGGCGGATATCCACGGGAAACGAAGGGTACAGCAGGAAACGCTCGATGCTCTCGGTCAGTGGGCTGGTTCGGGCCAACTGGCGAATCTCGCTCAAAAGGGCCTCCTGCTCGGCCGGCCGGTGAGGCATCCGGCCCCGCTGCGGCTCCAGCACGATCACTGGCTGTTGGCTGCCCGGCGGCCCGATTCCGACCAACGCACTGCGGTAAACCGCCGGATGCTGGTTGAAGATCGCCTCGCACGGGATGGAGTACATCGGTCCGCGGGCGGTGAGCACGCGGTGGGCCATCCGCCCGCAGAACCAGAACCGCCCCGCGTGGTCGAGGTAACCAACGTCGCCCAGGCGATGCCATATATCACTCCCTTCCGGGATCTTCCCCCGTAAGTTCGCGTCGCGGCCGGTCAAGTATTCCCGGGTGACCACCGGGCCGCGGACGATCAGCTCGCCGATCTGGCCGGCGGGAAGCTCTTGGACTTCGGTCAGCGACCCGATCGGGCCATCTACCGCGGCGATGACCTTCCACTGGATGCCCGGGAATTTGCGTCCCACGCAAACGCCCGCGCCCTGCCGGGTCCGCTGCCAGGTCTCGCCGAGGATCTCGCTGGCCGCCAGCGTGGCCACCGGCAGCGCTTCCGTGGCGCCATAAGGAGTATGAACGTCACCCTGGGGATGGATGCAGGACTTCATCCGCTGGAGCACGTGGGCGGGCACCGGGGCGCCGGCCGAGAGCACCCGGCGGACGGTCGAAAGCCGGATCGCCTGCTCCTGGCAATAGCGGCCCACGCGGTCCCAGATCGCCGGAGAGCCGAAGGTCTGCGTCACCTTCCAGTCGTCGATCGCCTCGACGATCTTGCGGGGATCGACCCGGGCCGGACGGGAAGGGTCCATGTCGGGGATCACCGTGGTCACGCCCATCGCGCAGTTGAACAGCCCGAACAGAGGGAACGCGGCCAAATCGATCTCGCCGGGACATATCCCGTATTGCCGGCGAATCTCGTCCACCTGGGCCTCGAAATTGCCGTGGCAATAGAGCACACCCTTCGGCGGCCCCGTGCTCCCCGAGGTGAAGATGATCGCGGCCGGGTCGCTGGGACCGGTTGCGGGCCATCCCACTCCGGCCGGCGTGGCCGCCGGGGCTAACGCGGCTGCCGCGGCGCCCATTAGCCCCGGCGGCCACGCCGGCTGCGTGTCGGCCGGGATCTGCGGGCGGTCCGCAGGCAAGGGGCGGCGGAGTTGTTGGAGCGTCACCGAGCCCCAGAACCATCGGCGGCCGACCGTTACGTTGTAGCGGGCTTTGGGAAAACGATGCCCCAGCAGCGAGCGGATCGCCTGCACCAGGCCGCCGGCGACGAAACCCTCCGGCTCGGCCTCAGCCAGGCAGCGGATCGCGTTGCGCCGGCCCATGCCCGGATCGATCAGCACGGCCACGGCCCCGGCCTTGAACAGCGCGAAGACCAGGGCGATGAAGTCCACGCCGGGGCGCACCAAAAGCGCCAGCCGCGTGCCTTGCCGGACCCCCATGCGGCCCAATCCGCGGGCGATCCGATCGCTGTCCTCGTCCAGTTGGCGAAAGGAGACCTGCCGGTAGCGGCGTTTGCCTCGGCGGTCGTAACCCAAGGGCTCGACCACGGCGACGGCCTCAGGCATCATCCGCGCCATGGCCGACAACCGCGACGCGACGTTCAGCACGCCGGGCGACGCGCACGCCGCGATGGATTCCGCCACGGTTTCACGCCTTCTGGGAGAGGTCCGTCCGGTTCAGGGAGAACTTCATGATAGAAGAGCCGTCAGCGATCAGCAATCAGCGATCAGCAAGCGACGCTGACCGCTGGTCGCTGATCGCTATAACTAGGGTATTATTTCCCCAGCGGCTGCCTGCTGTTACACTCCTGGAGGATGGTTGCTCCTGGCGGAATCGTTTCCCATGCCCCACACCACGGCAAAAGCCAACCGCGAGAAGCGCCGGGCGGCCCTAGGGTCGCTGCTGGCGGCGCTGGTGTTGACGACCTTCAAGATCGTGGTCGGCATCCTCACCAATAGCCTTGGAGTGTTGTCAGAAGCCGCCCATTCGGGGCTCGACCTGGTGGCCGCCGGCCTCAGCTTGTGGGCGGTTCGCGCCGCTGGCCAGCCGGCCGACCGGGAACATACCTACGGTCACGGCAAGTTCGAGAATCTCTCCGCGCTGGCCGAGACCCTGCTCCTGCTTTGCACCTGCGTCTGGATCGTCTACGAGGCCTGCCGAAGGCTCTTTTTTGCCGAGCAGGTTCAGGTCCACGCCAGCGTATGGGCGTTCCTGGTGATCGTGCTGTCGATCGCCGTGGATTTCAGCCGGTCTCGCATACTCGGCAGGACTGCCCGGAAATACGGCAGCCAGGCTTTGGAAGCCGACGCGCTGCACTTCTCCACCGACATCTGGTCCTCGGGCGTGGTGCTGGTGGGACTGCTGGGCATCCTGGCCTCGCGGAAGTTCCAGATCAAGCAGTTGGAACTGGCCGATTCGGTGGCGGCCCTGGGCGTGGCTGCGATCGTGATCCTGGTGACGATCAAGCTGGGCAGGCGTTCGCTGGACGACCTCTTGGACCGTGTGCCCGGCGACCTCCAGGCCCGGGTCGCGGCGGCCGCGTCGGTCGAGGGGGTCAAGGAAGTCACCCAGGTCCGCGTCCGCCGCGCGGGCCCGGCCTTCTTCGCCGACGTGACGCTCTCGGTCGATCATGGCGCGCTGATCGAGGGCGCCCATGCGATTGCCAGCAGCGCCGAAGACGCCGTGCGGGCGGTGCTGCCCGAGGCCGACGTGGTGATCCACGTCGAGCCGGACTGCTCGACGCCTGAGGGGGCCACGGTCACGATCCGCGTGCTGGCCGCCCGATTCGGCATGGGCGCCCACGGCATTCGGATTTACGAGTCCGAGGGGCGGCGGTCGGCCGAATTGCACCTGGAGGTGAGCGAGTCGCTGAACCTGGAGGAGGCCCACCGCAAGGCTTCGGCTTTCGAGGCGGCGTTGCGAGCAGCGATCCCGGACCTGGGGCGGGTCGTTACCCATCTCGAACCGTCGGGCGACGAGGCCGCTACCCGCCAGGCCCAGCCCGCGGAGGAGGCGATGGTCCGCGCTTCCCTGGACGAGTTCCTGCAATCCGAGCTTCTGGCCATCGAGCCGCACGACCTCCGGGTGCAAGCCTCCGGCGGGGAGCTGGCCGTCTCTCTGCACTGCACTCTGGATTCCCTGACGCCCATCACCGCGGCCCACGATCTGACCGAGCGGCTGGAAACGCATCTCCGCAAGAGTGTGCCGAACCTGGGCCGCGTGGTGATCCACGTCGAGCCGGCGGGGGAAACGAGTGGCTAGTGGTCGGTGGTCAATGGCTAGTGAAGGCGCGGCCGCTGGGGCTGACAGAGCTGCACCCGTTAGCCCCGGCGGCTACGCCGGGTGGCACTGTCGGCGTGTGCCACTGGCTCCGCCAGTGCTTTGCCTCGAAGTTGTCAGTACATGGCCATTGTGTGTCATTCCCCATAATGGTTATCCACTTGACTCAAGTTCGTCGCGTAGCGACGTTATGATGGTAGCCGTGGGTTTTAACCCACGGATCGGATTCAATCGTCGCTACGCGACGAACGGAAGGTGTGGGGCCACACGTTCCGTGGGTTAAAACCCACGGCTACCGTCGCATCGTCGCTACGCGACGTGGGCTTACCGATCACTTGAGCAAGGCACCGGCTCATAGGTCGTGGTCCGCTCGACCGGCTCGCGCCCGATCGCGCGGATCTGGCGGCAGAGCTCGTCGACCGAAAGCCCGTCGGGCGTTTGGGCCCCGGCCATGTGATAGATCTTCTCCTCGACCACGGTGCCGTCCATGTCGTCGGCGCCGAAGCGCTGGGCCAATTGGGCCGTCTTCACGCCCAGCACGACCCAGTAGGCCTTGACGTGCGGAATGTTGTCCAACAACAAGCGGCTGACGGCCATCACGCGGAGATCGTCGGCGGCCGTGGGCTCCGGCAGCGTGCCCAGGCGGTTGTTCTCGCGATGGTAGGCCAAGGGGATGAAGGCCTGGAACCCGCCCGTCTCGTCCTGGAGGCCGCGGAGCCGCAGCAGGTGGTCGACCCGCTCGTCGGTCCGCTCGATGGTGCCGTAGAGCATCGTGCAGTTGGACTTCAGGCCCAAGCGGTGGGCCGTGCGGTGTACGTCCAGCCAGCCGCCGGCGTCGACCTTGTCAGGGCAGGTCTTGCGGCGGACGCGCTCGGCGAAGATCTCGGCGCCGCCGCCGGGGAGCGAGCCCAGGCCGGCGTCGATCAACTGCTGGAGCACCTCGCGGTAGGAGAGCCGGAACTTCTCCGCGAAATAGTGGATCTCCACCGCCGTGAAGGCCTTCAAGTGCAGCCCGGGGAAACGCCGGCGGATCGCCCGCAGCAGGCCGGTATAGTAGTCAAACGGCAGCTTGGGATTGAGCCCGTTGACGACGTGGATCTCGGTCATCCCCGGCCGCCAGCGATCCTCGATCCACTGGATCGCCTCCTCGGGGCTCATCGTATAGGCGTTGGGCATCCCCTCTTCCAACCGCGCGAACGAGCAGAACAGGCAGTCGGCCTCGCAGACGTTGGTGCTGTTGAGGTGCAGGTTGCGGTTGTAATAAGTGACGTTGCCGTGCAACCGTTGGCGGACGCGATTGGCAAGCCGGCCGATCGTCAGCAGGTCTGGATGCTCCGAGAGGAGCATGCCGTCGTCGAACCCCAGCCGCTCGCCCGCATCGAGTTTCTCCGCGATCCGAGTCAAGTCCGCGTCGTACATCATCTCTGCTCCTCGGGCGCTGTAGGACACTAAGTTGTCCAATTTCCTTGTGGTGCAGGCGTCCCGCCTGCCTGGAAGTCGTACGCGGGACGCCTGCCCTGAAAATGCAGGCGGGACGCCTGCACCACAACTGTGATCGCACAGGTTATTAGGGCCTGGAGCCGCTCCATCGTTTCGCCAGGTCAAGCTCGAATCCCATCTGGTCCAGAATCCGCATGACCATCATCTCGACCAGGTCGTCGATCGACTCCGGGCGGTGGTAGAAAGCGGGCATGGCCGGCACAATCGCCACGCCCAGCCGGGCCAGGCGGAGCATGTTCTGCAGGTGAATCGCCGAAAGCGGCGTCTCCCGCGGCACGAGGATCAGCCGCCGCCGCTCCTTGAGCACCACGTCCGCCGCCCGAGCGATCAGGTTCTCCGCGTACCCGTGGGCCACGGCCGCCAGGGTCTTCATGCTGCAGGGAACGATGACCATTCCCCGGGTCGGATGCGAGCCGGAGGCGACGCCGGCGCCGATGTCGCGGTAGTCGTGCATCGTCACCCGGCGCGGCTCATCGTAATAAACGGTCACGGCATCGGTGGCGATTCCCGCGAGCGATTCCACCGTCAGACGCGAGGGCGACACGGCGAGGCCCTCCTCGTCGCGCAGCACCCGCAGCCCAGCCGGCGAGACGATGACCTCCAAATGGATGTCGTCGACGCGCTCCACCAAGACGCGCAGCAGCCGCCGGGCGTAGATCGTCCCCGACGCCCCCGTAATGGCAATGATCCAGCGGTTTTCCGCCAAGGCGGGCCTCCCGGGCCGCACACTGCCTCGCACGACCGGCAGGGCTGCGCGCACCCCAACAGCTAATGGTATGCCGGCGGGCGGGGGAAGGCAACCAGCGGAGGAAGGTAGCCGGCACACGCCGTGTGCCGTTCTTCCGCACACGGCGTGTGCGGACTACGTTGCCGTTCTTCCGCACACGGCGTGTGCGGACTACGTTGCCGTTCTTCCGCACACGGCGTGTGCGGACTACGTTGCCGTTCTTCCGCACACGGCGTGTGCGGACTACGTTGCCGTTCTTCCGCACACGGCGTGTGCGGACTACGTTGCCGTTCTTCCGCACACGGCGTGTGCGGACTACGTTGCCGTTCTTCCGCACACGGCGTGTGCGGACTACGTTGCCGTCCTTCCGCACACGGCGTGTGCGGACTACGTTGCCGTCCTTCCGCACACGGCGTGTGCGGACTACGCTCAGGCCACTTTGGAGGCCAGCGTGTAGGCGCCGCGGACTAGGTTCCATGCGTCGCCCGCGCTGCGGATCGAGGCCAGCTTTTTCAGAATCACCCTGGGCCGGCAGTAGTAGCGTTTGTAGGCGCTGCGATGGATGGCCAGCAGCGTCTGGGCCGTCACTGCCTCGGGCACGTAGACGGGCCAATCGAGGAAGTTGAACTCGGACGTGATCCCTTTCAGGTAGTACTCGGGATCGAAAGTCCCGCTTTCCCGGGCGCGGCGATATTCGACCGTGCCCGGCAACGGGACCAGCAGGGTGAACGACGCAAGATCGACGTCGAGCTCGATGGCGAAGCGGATCGTCTCTTCCATTTCCGCCGCGGTTTCGCCGGGGAAACCGAGCATGAAGTAGCCGCGGATGCGGATCCCGGCCTCCTTGGTGACGGCAACGGTTTCGCGGACCTGGTCCTTGGAAATCCTCTTGTCGATCCGGTCGAGGACCCGCTGGCTGCCGCTCTCGATGCCGTAGGCGATGTAGGTGCAGCCGCTCTGGCGAAGCCTGCGCAACAGCGGCCGGTCCACGCCGTCGATCCGCGCCTCGACCGACCAGCTCAGGTCGAACCCGCGCGAGCGAAGCGACTGGCACACGGCGCCGGCGATCTGCTCGTCGGCCACGAAGCTGTCGTCCCAGACGGCCACGTCCCGGGCGCCGTACCGATCGCGCAGCAGGAAGAACTCTTCCACGATCCGCTCGATGCTGAAGTAGCGCACGCTGGTGCCGAAGGTTCGCTTGCTGCAGAAGCTGCACACGCCGGGGCAGCCGCGCGAGGTCAGAAGCGGCAGCGAGGGCTGCGCGGTCGCCCGGGCGATGCTGCTGAAATAGCGGTGCATCGGCAGCAAGTCCAGCGACGGCAGCGGCACGGCGTCCAGGGGCTCGATCCGCGGGCGATTGCCCGTGTAGTGATATCTCCCCTCGTCGTAGAAGCCGATCCCCCGGATCTGGCGCAGCCGCCGGGTACTCGCGCCGGCGGCCAGGCACTCGACGAGCTCGCCCATCGTCTCTTCGCCTTCGCCGACTACCGCAATGTCGGCCCCGTGAACAAGGAGAGACTCGGGCAGCACGCTGACGTGCGGGCCGCCGGCGACCACCGTCGGGCACGACGGCCGGGCTTTGATCGCCTGCACCAGCTCGATCGCCCGCAGAACGTAGGCCGTCACCGCGGTGACGCCCACAACGTCGTACCGGCAGGCGGTGGCGGCAAGTCGCTCCAGATCGACGGGCTCCGCGATGCCGTCGTGGATGCGGCACTCGTGTCCCCGCGCGGAGATACGAGGCGATGTACGCCAGGCCCAGCGGCGGCGTGAAACTGGCCGATGTTTTCACCCCCCGCGGAAAGAGCTCATGGGGATGAACGGGCGGTACCACGAGAAGGACGCGTGCCATGCCGGAAGCCCTCCGATGCCTCGTCTGGAAGCTATCCCCGATATCGAGGCGGCAGTAGCATAAGCGGACCCTATTCCTGGAACAATAGCGGAATTCGGCGAAGCCCCCTTGCTAGACGATCGTGCCTGGCTTGCTCAATCTGGAGAATCGGGGGTATCTTGTTGGGGTCGGCCGAAGTTCTCGCCGCAGGTGAGGCGGCCGGCAGGAATCGGAGTCCCCGGCGCCCCGCAGAGGTAAGACGGAATGGCATTCCGTCCTACAGGGTAAGACGGAATGGCGTTCCGTCCTACAGGGTAAGACGGAATGGCATTCCGTCCTACAGGGTAAGACGGAATGGCATTCCGTCCTACAGGGTAAGACGGAATGGCATTCCGTCCTACAGGTGGCGACCAGATAGAGAGTCACCATGAAAAACCACCGTCCGAAAGCCGCCCTCGGCGAATTCTCTTTCTCTCTTCTGCTGGCCGTAATCCTCTCGCTGGCCGCCGCGGCGAAAGCCTTCAGCCCGCCGACTGATGCGTCGGCAGGGGTCCGCGTGCGGATCGAGGGGCCGGCGGAAGTCACTCAGGCCGACGCGCCGCTTGCGGTCCGCGTGATCGTGGAGAACCAGGGCGAGCGGGTGGTCGAAGGGACGGTCCGGCTGGGACTGGTCGAGCCCTGGGAGGCGAAGCCGGGCGATGCGGTGCCCGTGCGGGTCGAGCCCAAGCAGACGGCCGCGCGGGAGTTTCGCGTCACCGTCGGCAGGACGGCTTACTCGGCCCTCTATCCGATCCATGCCTTTGCCCGGCTGACGGTCGACGGCCGGCCGCTGGTGCTCCATCCGGTGCTGATCGTTTCGACGAAGTTGCCTCCCGTTCCGCACCCGGCCGCTGCGTTGGATTGGAAACCGATCTCGCTTGCAGACCGCAGCCAACTGGCCCTCTGGGAATTGCCGGTCCGCCGGACGGTGATCGCGGTCTTCGGCGAAGAACCCCGGACCACGCCCGTCGGCTGGCAGGGAGTCGATCCGCGGACCGGGGCCCTCTCGCTCGTCGAGCAGGTGAGCCTGGCTGGGCAGGCGCGGAGCGTGCTGGGCATTCATCCGCCCTGGAAGGAAGGCCGCGTGGGGACGGCCCTGGTCGAGTTCCCGCTGAGTTTGCCCAAGACCGGCGCCATCGGGCTGCGCTTCGCCAACGCCCTGGTCCCCGAGGGACATAGCGACGGCGTGACCTTCCGCGTCCGCGTGCTCCCCCTGGACGCGCCCGCAGGTCGGCTCGGCAAGATCGTCTTCCAACGAAACACGGTCATCAAGACCTGGCTGCCAGGCCTTGTCGACCTGAGCGACTATGCCGGGCAGTCGATCCGCCTGCAGCTTGAATCCAATCCCGGGCCGAAGAACGACACCGGCTGGGACCACTCCTACTGGGCCGAGCCCACGTTGGTCTGCGGAACGCCGGAAGCGCCGGCCGCCTTCCCGCCCAGCGGCCAATCCGGCTCGCGGCTGCTGGGGCGGCTCAAGCGGGGGCGGCAATCCTACGACGTGCGTCTGTGGCCCGGCCGGCGGGGGCTCTTGGATGCGGCGGTGGGCTTTGCCTGGGGCGCCAAGACGCTCTTCTTCCGCGGTTTCGAGGTCCGCGCGGCGGGCGGGCGGCTGGACGATCCCCGCTCGCCGATCGCGCTGGCGGAATCCCAAGAGGAGCCCTGCCCGAGCGGCTGCCAGGTGCGGCAGCGTTTCCAAAGCGCGATGGGCCCCTTCGACCTGGTCGCCCGGCTCTGGATCGAGCGGGACGTGCTGCGGGCTCGGTTCCAGTTGGAAAACACGCCTCAGCCCCAGCCGTGGCGGGTGGTCTACCTGGAGGACGTGGCCGCGGGCCCCTTCAGCCAGGCGGCCGCGCAGGTCTACGCCGGCACGGGCAACGTGATCCGCCGGCCGGAGACCTTCCGTTTGAACTTCGACGGCCACCAGCTTTCCACGTCCTTCGTCGGCCTGGATTTCGACAGCGGGATCTCGCTGGTCGAAGGGGTTGACGTGCCGCCGGACTGCTTCCAGGTCCGCCCCTCCCAGCGGCATTACACGCTCCACGTCCCGCACGCCTCGACCTGGACGCTGATCCCGGCCGAGAACGTCTGGGACGCGGTCCGCGTCTGGCACGACGTCAACGGCCTGAAGCCGGCCGGCGGCGTTTCCCAAGCGGCCGGGCGTTTTGTGTTCGATCTCTGGGGCGGACGCTATGCCGATTCCGCGGCCCAGCTCCGCCGCGCGTTCCACTACGGGGTGACCGACGCGATGGTCGTCTGGCACGTCTGGCAGCGTTGGGGCTACGACTACCGCTTGCCGGAAATCTACCCGCCCCAGCCTGGGCCGGGGACCCTCAGCGACTTGCAAGAGCTGGCCCGGGCGTGCAAGCAGGCCGGCGTGCTCTTCGCCCCGCACGACAACTACATCGACTTCTATCCCGACGCCGAGGGCTTCTCCTACGACCGCCAGATCGCCTTCCACGCCCCCGGCGAGCCGGTGCGGGCGTGGCTCAACGAAGGCCGCGGGGCGCAGTCGTACCGCTTCCGCGCCGATTCGGTCGAGCCCTTCTTGCAGGCCAACCTGCGGCAGGTCCGCGACGGCCTGGCGCCCACGGCCTACTTCATTGATGTCTGGTCGAGCATCGGCCCCTACGACTACTGGACCAGCGACGGCCGCTTCTTCGACCGCGTCTCCACGCGGACCACCTGGGGCCAGCAGTTCGCCTGGATCCGCCGCTTCCTCGGCGGCGACGCCCCGCAGATCTCCGAGAGCGGCCACGACCAGCTCGTCGGCTGGCTGGACGGGGCGCAGACCAACCATCTCCGCGTCGGCCGGCCGATCCCCGGCAAACCGAGCTGGTGCCTCTGGAACCTCGGCTGCGAGGACGCCGAGCGGACGCCCTGGCACGACGCGGCCCATCACGACCGCTTCGTGCTCCACGGCGCCGGCTATCCCGGCCGCTACGAGGGCGGGCTGGACTCGGCCGCGCACGGCATCTACAGCGACGACTATATGGCCACCGAGGTCCTCGACGGCCACCCGGCCATGGTCTCCCAGGCCTTCGACCGCAACGTGGTCCGCGAGTATTGGCTGCTTCACGACCTGATGCGGGCCCTGGCCTTGCGGCGGATCGAGGCGGTCGAGTACGTCGCAGGCGATCTGCACCGCCAGCATGTCCTCTGGAGCGGCGGCGGCGAGACCTGGGTCAATCGCGGAGCGGCCGATTGGAACGTGGCCGGCGCGACGCTGCCCGAGTACGGCTTCCTGGCCCGGGTGCCGACTGCGGCGGGGCCAGTCGAGGCCTCGATCTGGCGGCGCGAGGGGCGGACTGTCGAAATGGCCCGCTCACCTGGGCAGTTGTATGTCAATGGCTGCGGCAGCTCGCAGGACAAGCCCGTGGACTTCGGCCCGCTGGTCACCCGCGGCGGCTGCCGCCTGAGCGGCGACGGCGACCGGCTGGTGGTCACGCCGCTGCCGTCCCGGGGGTCGGGGCCGCTGGAGGTTCGCATCCACTGGTCCTCGCTCCCCTGGCAGCTTCCTCAGCCGACTCAATGGGAGTTTCTCGCCGAAGACGGGCGGGTCCTTTCGCGCGAACCGGTCCGCCGCGAGGGAGATTTCCTGGTCATCGTCTGCCCGGCCAAGGCCTTTTGCTGCCGCTCGGCCAAGTGAATCCTTCGTGAGGAAAGGACGTAGGGTGGGACAAGCTCGCCTTGGCGAGCGCCGGCCCACCGGAGGAAGAGAAGAAGAGATCACGAAACCCCGAAAGAAGGGAAAACGCGAAAAGAAAAGCAAAGGAATGGGGCGAAAGAAAACGACTCGCGGCTAATTCGAGACGCCCTTTTTCATTCTGGCGTTTTCGTTCTTTCGGGTTTTCGTGATCCTCTTCCTTCTCTTTCATGCCGCATGGCCTCCGAATCCAGTTGCGGCATCCGGCGCAATTGCGCCCGATGGCCATCCAGACGCTGACAACCACCATCGCAATTCCCACGCTACAAAGGGTCACGGCAACAGCCACCCTGAGCGGTGAACGGGAAGCCGGGTCGCAGAGCGCGTCACCGACCGTGCAAGCAAGGGCTCCGCCGAACAGTAGTATCCAACCCGCCCAGGAGCGGAGGCTTCGACGATTACGTTGGACCTGACCCAGCATTGCCGCCGGACCTGTAGGTTGTTTCGCCCTTTCAGGGCTGCCGATTCATGCCACCTGCCACCCAGGGCGGCGCTGCGCTTGCCCTGGGCTGATATGTTCGCGCCCCTTCGGGGCGGAAAACTTTCTCCTAACTCCTGACTTCTAACTCCTGACTTCTAACTCCTAACTTCTAGCTCCTAACTTCTAGCTCCTAACTTCTAACTCCTTCCTCCTAACTCCTTTCACATCGGCCGCTTCTCGATGGGTACGTAATCGGTCTGGTTCGGGCCGGTGTAGATCTGGCGGGGACGCATGATCTTGCTGCCGGGGTCCTCGTGCTGCTCCTTCCACTGGGCGATCCAGCCCGGCAGCCGGCCGATGGCGAAACAGACGGTGAACATGTTCGTGGGAATGCCCATCGCGCGGAGCAACATGCCGCTGTAAAAATCGACGTTCGGGTAGAGCTTGCGCTCGACGAAGTAGCTGTCTTTCAGGGCCAGCTCTTCGAGCTTGCGGGCGATGTCCAGGAGGGGGTCTTGCCGCTTGATGCGGGCGAAGACCTTGTCGCAGGCCTCGCGGAGAATCTTCGCCCGGGGATCGTAGTTCTTGTAGACCCGGTGGCCGAAGCCGAAGAGGCGGAAGGGCTTGGTCTTGTCCTTGGCGTCGCGGATGCAGTCCTCGGGGGCCAGGCCGCCCTGGCGGATCTGCTCCAGCATCTCCATTACCTCGACGTTGGCCCCGCCGTGCAGCGGGCCCCAGAGGGCGCAGACGCCGGCGGCGCAGGAGGCGAAGAGATTGGCCTTGGCCGAGCCCACCACCCGCACCGTGGACGTGCTGCAGTTCTGCTCGTGGTCGGCGTGGAGGATGAAGATCAGGTTCAAGGCGTCCTCGATCTCCGGAGTGACAATATACTGCCGGTAGGGGATGGAGAACATCATGTGCAGGAAGTTGGCGCAGTAGCGGAGATGCGGATCGGGATAGGCGAAGGGCATGCCCTGGCTGCGGCGGTAGGAGAAGGCGGCGATGGTCCGCACCTTGCTGATCAACTGGGCGGCCGCCTGGAGCAGCGACTCGGTGTCCTCAACCGCCAAGAAGTGCGGGTGGAAACAGGCCAGGTTGCTCAAGGTGGCCGAGAGGATCGCCATCGGCGGGGCGTCCACCGGCAGGTGCTGGAACTGGTGCTTGAGCCCCTCGTGCAACAACTCGTTCTCCGTAAGCTGGGCGCTGAACTGCGCCAGCTCCATCTTGTTGGGCAGACGGCCGAAGATCAAAAGCCAGGCCACCTCGACGAAGTTCGGCTTCTGCGTGAACTGCTCGATGGGAATCCCACGGTAGCGGAGGATCCCCTTCTCGCCGTCGACGAACGTGATCGCGCTTTGGCAGGCGCCGGTGTTTCCCAGCGACGGGTCGTAGGTAATCATCCCCGTCTGCTCCCGCAGCTTGGCGATGTCGATCGCCCGCTCTCCCTCGCTGCCGACCAGAACCGGCAGCTCGTACTTCTGGTCGCCAATTTGGAGCGTCGCTTTTTCAGTCATGGCCCGATCATCCCCGAGGAGTGAGAGTTAAACCAGGAATTATAGTTGACCGGCACCTGCTAGCAAATGCCCCGCCCACCAGTCGAGGGGCTAGCATAACCACCGCCTGCCATCCAGGCTGGGCCGTGCCGGCGCGGGTGTGTCCCTCTGGAGGGAACGCGCTGGGTGGCGTTCCGCTGGGGTGCGGGACGACGTTCCCCCCCATCCCCCTAACCCACCCCAGGGGGGGCAGGCAACCAAGGGCGCCGATCGAAGCTCCTGATCTCTTGCGTCCCAAGCCAAGACCCGCTATACTGCCTATGTGCATTAGTTGACTAGTGCGGTTCGGGTGCCGAGATGCGAATCGATCCGGGCAGCCATGTACCCCTCTACCTGCAAATCGCGGATGGAATTCGCGCAGCGGTCGCCGCGGGCGTGTACCGGTCCGGCGAGGCGCTGCCCTCGCTGCGAGCCATGGCCGCCGAGATCCACGTCAATCCCAACACGGTCCAACGCGCGTACGACGAGCTGGGCCGGGAAGGCCTGATCGACTCGCAACGCGGCCGGGGCCTTTTCGTCAGCCCGCGCGGCGCCGCCTCCGCGCGATCCGCTGCCGGCGACGGCGTCCGCCGCGCTCTGGACGAAGCCGTGCGCGCCGGGCGGGCCGCCGGCATGACCCTCAACCAGATGCGGGGAGCCTTCGACGAGGCCCTGCGAGGCACCGCACAAGAGGAAGTCAAACAGCCATGAGCACATCCGTTCCCGATGGTCCCGCCATCGAGCTTGCCGGGCTCACCAAACGGTTCGGCCGCACGGTGGCGGTCAGTGGTCTGTCATTGACGATTCCCCGCGGCAGCACGTTCGGCCTGCTCGGCCCCAACGGGGCGGGCAAGAGCACGACGATCAAGATGCTGATGGGCTTGCTCTCCATCACCGCCGGAGAAGCCCGCGTGCTGGGAATCGAACGTCCAGTCCGAGCCGGCGCAAGTCAAGCAGCGGGTCGGCTACGTGCCCGAAGCGCAGTACATCTACCGCTGGATGCGCGTCCGGGAGGTCGTCGGCTTCTGCAAGTCGTGCTTCCGCTCCTGGAACGACCAGACCTGCCGGGAAATGCTCGACCTGTTCGGGCTGGACGCAGAGAAGAAGGTGAAGCATCTCTCCAAGGGGATGCTGACCAAGTTGGCGCTGCTCTTGGCCGTCTCGCACGATCCGGAGCTGCTGCTGTTGGACGAGCCGCTGTCGGGCCTGGACCCCGTCGCCCGCGAGGACTTTCTCGACGGCGTGTTGCGGACCATTTGCGACCGCGGCCAGACGGTGCTCATCTCCAGCCACATGCTCGACGACGTGCGGCGGTTGGCCGACACGGTGGGGATTCTGCACGAGGGGCGGCTGCTGTTGCACGGCGAGCTGGACGCGCTGCTGAGCTCGACCAAGCGCATTTGCGCCACGCTCCGCGACGGCTGCCGGCCCCAACAGAGGCCGGAGGGGACGATCTGGGAGCGTATCCAGGGCCGCCAGTGGACGCTCACCGTCCGCGATTTCACCCCGGAAAAGGTCCAGCAAGTCCGCGCCCTGGACGGCGTGGAGCACGTCGGCGTGGTTGACCTGGGGCTGGAGGAGCTTTTCAAGGACTTCATTCGAGGACAAAGGGCAGCCCCATGAGATGGCTCCTGTGGAAAGACTATCGTCACAACCGGCCGGTGGTGATTGCGGGGTTGTTCTTCCTCTTGGCGCCGTATCTGATTGTACTTGGTGTTATCTTCTGGCCGACGAGGCCGGAGCTGGGGCGATGGCGGGAGTTTTTCGCCGCTGCGGCCATTTACAGCCTCTGTTTTTCGCAACTGACCGTTGCCGTGATTGGCGGCAACGCGATTGCAGGCGAGCGCGTGGATCGATCGGCGGAATTCCTCGCCTCCTTGCCCATCACGCGCGGGAGGATCCTGGCCAGCAAGCTGCTTCTGTCCCTGGCAATCATCGCCGCCATTTGGCTGTTCAACGCGATTCCCTTATGTTGCTGGTATCCGTTGGCGTGTCCGGAACCCAATGCTTACCAAGATGGTCTCCGAATACTTGCTTGTACCGCACTGACGGGGTTGCTCTTCTTCGGCGTCGCCTGGTTCTTATCATCGATGTTCGCCAGTCCCACATTCTCGATCTGCGGAGCCTTGGCCGTGCCGCTGGTCTTCTTCGCAACCATCTCCTTCATTGCGTACCTTCTTGGGACTGAACGGTGGCTGGACTTATATGCCGGCTTCTTCTACACCATCTTCTGCCTCAGTGTCGCCCCGGCCTGTTTCGGGGTCGGTACTTGGTACTATCTGCGGCGGGTGGAGCCCTGAGAAAACGGGTCTTCCGAGATTTGGGTGGGTGGCACGGACAACCGAGAGGACGGAACCAGAGAAGAGGAACCCGTATTTCTTGGTGCCGGGTACGGGTTCCTCTTCTCTGTTCGGCGCCGTCGCGTGGCCCAACTCCGTGTTCCGCACGTCAGTTCCACCCCGTCCGGCCCACCCAAATCCCGGAAGACCCGAAAAAGCTTGGGGGGATTGGGTCGGGTCCAATCTCCTCGTTTTCACCTGCCAGCCCTTGGCGCGTCTCTCTTTCTTGCACGTCCCGACGGGATTCGCGGCGGCCGCTTACCGTCTGCGGTGATTTCCGTTAAACTGAAGGTATCGGCCTTTGCGGCCGCACGGCGCGGGGCCGCGCCCCGATTCCGCTCTTTCCTCTGCCCTACCCCATTCTTGCCGCGTATGCACAACAGCCCTGCCATGAGGTCGTCGCCCGAGCGCCTGGCGATCGCCGTGCGGGGAGTGGTCCAAGGGGTTGGGTTTCGGCCCTTCGTCTATAACGCCGCTTTGGCCCGCGGACTGACCGGCTGGGTGCAAAACGAGGCCGGCATGGTGCGGATCGAGGTTCAGGGAGAGCCAGCGGCCATCGAGGCGTTCCTCGACCAGTTGCGCTGCTCGCCGCCGCCCCAGGCACGGATCGACTCGCTGGACATCCACCCGCAACCCTGCCAGGTGGACGGCCAAGCGGCTTTCCAGATCCGCAGCAGCCCGGACCAGGGGATGCCCCGGCCGACGATCCCCGCCGACCTGGCGACCTGCCCCGAGTGCTGCGAGGAGATCCGCACGCCGGGCCAGCGGCGGTTCGGGTATCCCTTCACCAATTGTACCCAGTGCGGGCCTCGCTGGTCGATCATTGAGCACCTGCCCTACGACCGTCCGCGGACCAGCATGGCCTGGTTCCGCATGTGCCCGGCCTGCGCGGCCGAGTACGCCAATCCGTCCGACCGGCGGTTCCATGCCCAGCCGATTGCCTGCCCCGACTGCGGCCCGCAACTGCAGCTTCTGGACCCGCAGGGCGGGGAGCTGGCCCTGGGGCCGCAAGCCTTGTGTCGGGCGGCCGAGATGGTGGTCGCGGGCCGCGTGCTGGCGGTGAAAGGGCTGGGCGGGTTCCAACTGATCGTCGATGCCGCCAATCCGCAAGCCGTGGACCTATTGCGCCAACGGAAGCGGCGGTACGAAAAGCCGCTGGCGGTGATGCTGGCCACGCTGGATGAAGTCCGCCTCCGCTGCCACGTCGGCGCGGAGGAAGCCCGTGTGTTGGCCTCGGCCCAGGCCCCGATCCTCCTCTTGCGGCGTCGTAAAGTAGCAGGCACACTCCGTGTGCCGTCCGCCCAAGGGGAAGAAGGCAGCGGACGGCACACGGCGTGTGCCTGCTACCTTACGGGCGACATCGCCGAAGCCGTGGCCCCCGGCAACCCCTACCTGGGCGTGATGCTGCCCTACACGCCGCTGCACCACCTGTTGGTGGCGGCGGTCCGGCGACCGCTCGTCTGCACCAGCGGGAACCTCTCCGAGGAGCCGATGGCGGTGGCCACGGAAGACGCCCTCCAGCGGCTTGCCCCGCTGGCCGACGCTTTCTTGACCCACGACCGACAGATCGTCCGTCCGGTGGACGATTCGGTGGCCCGGGTCGGCCCGGACGGCCTCCAGTTGCTCCGCCGCGCCCGGGGCTATGCGCCGCTGCCGATCGAGCTGGGCCGATCGGGGCCGACGGTCCTGGCGGTGGGCGGACACCTGAAGAACACCGTGGCGCTGGCTATCGGCTCGCAGGTGGTCCTCAGCGCCCACGTCGGCGACTTGGACAGCCCGCAAGGCGTCGATGTCCACCAACGGGCGATCCGCGACCTGTTGGACTTCTTCGATCTCCGGCCCGAGCTTTTGGCCTGCGACCTGCACCCCGACTATGCCTCGACGCATCATGCGGAGGCCCTGGCCGCGGCTTGGGATCTTCCCCTGGTCCGCGTGCAGCACCACCACGCGCACGTGGCAGCCTGCATGGCCGAGCATCGGCTCGACGGCCCGGTGCTGGGCTTTGCCTGGGACGGCACGGGCTACGGCGACGACGGCACGGTCTGGGGCGGCGAGGTGCTGGTCTGCCGGGGGACCGAGTTTCGCCGGCTGGCCCACTTGCGGACCTTTCCCTTGCCCGGCGGCGACCGGGCGTCGCGCGAGCCTCGCCGCTCGGCCCTGGGGCTGCTCCACGAGATCCTCGGCCCGCGGGCGATCGACTACGCGACGTACGTCAGGCTTTCCAGCCTGACAGAAGGGGTAAATCAGGAAGGGGCAGGTCAGGAAGGGGCAGGTCAGGCTAGAAAGCCTGACGTACATGGGACCGCCGGGGCCTGGTTCACGGCTGCGGAGGCGGAAACGCTGCTGGCGATGCTCGGGCGCGGGTCCGCAGTCCGCGGACCAGCAGCATGGGCCGCCTGTTCGACGCGGTGGCGGCGATCTGCGGCCTGCCGGCAGTGGTCCACTTCGAGGGACATGCGGCCATGTCGCTGGAGTTTGCCGCCGAGGAAGACCGGTCGGAAGCTTATCCGCTGCCGGTCGGCGACGGCGACCCGGCGATCATCGACTGGGAGCCGATGCTGCGGGCCGTGCTGGCCGATCGCGCGGCCGGGGCGTCGGTGGGCCGGATCAGCGCCCGGTTCCACAACGCCTTGGCGGAGTTAGCCGTGGTGTTGGCTCGACGGGCCGGTCTATCGGACGTGGCGCTGAGCGGCGGATGTTTTCAGAACGCACGGCTGGCCGAGGATATTCGCCGCCGGCTGCTGGAGGCCGGTTTTCGCGTCCACGCCCATCGCCAGGTCCCACCCAACGACGGCGGGATCGCCCTGGGGCAAGTGATGGTGGCGCGGGGAAGGTAGGTCCCGCCTGCCGGGCGGGACGTTTTGGTTAAGGGTTTATCCGGGTCCCGGCGGGCAGCCGGGACCAACTGGGAGGAGTCGCGAAGATGTGTTTAGGAATACCGGGGCGGATCCTGGAGGTCCACCAGCAGGACGGGCTGCCGATGGGCAAGGTGGAGTTTGGCGGCATCGCCAAGGAAATCTGCCTGGCCTACACGCCCGAAGCGGTCGTGGGCGATTACGTGATCGTCCACGTGGGCTTCGCCATCAGCCGCATCGATGAGCAGGAGGCGCAGGAGATATTCTCGTACCTCGACCAGATCGGCCAAATCGACGAGCAGATCCAGCGGACCGCCGCCCTGCACGAGGGGGGCGCGGCCGGGGACGCGGTGGAGCCGCCGCCATGAAATACGTCGACGAGTATCGCGACGCCGAAGCGGCCCGGCGGTTGGCCGGCGAAATCGCCCGGCTCACCACGCGGCCCTGGAAAATCATGGAGGTCTGCGGCGGGCAGACGCACGCCATTGTGCGCTTCGGCCTGGACGAGATGCTGCCGGCGCAGGTCACGATGATCCACGGGCCCGGCTGCCCGGTATGTGTCACGCCGATCGAGATCCTCGACAAGGCGATCGCCATCGCCTCGCGGCCGGAGGTAAGCTTCTGCTCGTTCGGCGACATGCTGCGGGTGCCGGGGTCGAAGAAGGACCTGCTGACGGTGAAGTCGGAAGGGGGCGACGTGCGGATCGTCTACTCCCCCATGGACGCGCTGGCGCTTGCCCGCAACACGCCCGGCCGGGAGGTGGTCTTCTTCGCCGTGGGCTTCGAGACCACCGCCCCGGCCAACGCCATGGCCGTCTACCAGGCGGCACGGCTGGGCGTGAAGAACTTTTCGGTGCTGGTCTCGCACGTGCTGGTGCCGCCGGCCCTGCGGGCCGTGCTGGAGGCGCCCGGCTGCTGCGTGCAGGGCTTCCTGGCCGCCGGACACGTCGCGGCGATCACCGGCATCGAGGAGTACCGCCCCATCGCCCGGCAGTACCACGTACCGATCGTGGCCACGGGCTTCGAGCCCGTGGACATCCTCCAGGGAGTCTTGATGTGCGTCCGCCAGTTGGAAGAGGGCCGGGCGGAGGCCGAGATCCAGTACGCCCGCGCCGTCCGCCCGGAAGGCAACCGGCCGGCGATGGAGATCGTCCGTCAGGTCTTCGAGCCGGTTTCGCGGAAGTGGCGGGGGATTGGAGAGATACCCCAGAGCGGCCTTGGCCTGCGTCCGCTCTACGCCGCGTACGACGCCGAGTCGCGATTCGGCGTTTCGACAATCACGGCCGACGAGCCGGCCGAGTGCCTGGCCGGCGAGGTGCTCCAGGGGCATCGCCGGCCGCACGAATGCCCGGCCTTCGGCGTCCTTTGCCATCCCGACCACCCGCTGGGCGCCCCGATGGTTTCCGCCGAAGGGGCCTGCGCCGCCTACTACCGCTACCGCCGCCACGCGGCAGGATTGGGATCGTGAACGGGCGGCGGTCCCTTCGGAGGTGCTTGCGGAAGATGGAGAGATGATCTATCGTAGCCATCAGCAGCTTCATCCCAAGGAACTGGCGAGGAGGCACTGAGAATGGGACCAAACCGGCGGTCGATTTGGATGGCAATGGCCCTGGCCTGCCTGCTTTGTCCGCAGGCAGATGCCCGGCTCGTCGAATCGTGGAGCTTTCAACGACTCAAAGACGCCGCGGATGCCGTCGTCGTCGTGACCGTTGCTTCGGAGGGCCCGTGGAACGAAAAGGTGGAAGATGGTCCGTTCGGGAAGTACCTCGAAGGACGGTTGACGACTTTCGATGTCGAGACGGTATTCAAGGGGGAGGTTTCGGAGAAGCAGGTCCAGGTGATTCATTTTCGGGAGAATGGGGGCGTGCTAATTGACAACGGCCCGTTGCTCGCATCTTTTCGGAAGACGGGTCTACGGTTGGGAATCGAGTCCGTAGATGGGGTGGAACACAAAGCCAAAGTCGAGGAGGGCATGCCCCACTACCTGCTGTTCCTCAAAAAGCGGTCCGACGGGAAGTACGAGCCGGTTTCCGGCCAGATCGACTCGTTGTTTTCAGTACGCAGGCTATCGCAAATCGACCAGTTGTTTCCGCCCCGAGAGACGCCGCAATGAACCTCAAGGACGACCCCTATAAGACCTTCGCGCTGGTGCGCGAGATGCTCGAAACGCCCGAGATCCTCCGGCGTTTCGACTTCGACCGCTCGCGGGAAGTGGCCGCGGCGATCCGCGAGACGGGCCGCCTCTTCCTCACCGGCGAGGGCTCCAGCCGCATCTTTCCCGCCAAGAACCTGATCTACCACCTGATGAAACTCGGCTTGCCGCTGGACGTCGCCACCGACGGCGCCCGCCAGGCTCACGAGTACGACCTCTCGCCGTTTGCCGTCTTCGGGGCCAGCAACAGCGGCCAGACCAAGGAGCTGATCTCGTTGTTCGGCCGTCTCCGTGAGCAGGGCCATCCGCAGCGTTACGGCCTGACGGCCAACCAGAACACGCGGCTGGAGTCGGTCTCGACCCGCTTGTTCACGCTCTCCTGCGGCAAGGAGCAGGCGGTGGCGGCCACCAAGAGCGTGATCGAGCAGGCGCTCTTCTACCGCTCGCTGTCGCTGGTTTATGAAGAGGACGGCTCGCCGCTGCTGGCCCGGCAAGGAGCCGCCGCCGAGCAGGCGCGGGAGGCGCTGGAGACGCGGATCGATGCGGAGATCGTGCAGACGGTCGCCGGGGCCGCGACGATCTACTTCGCCGGCCGCAACAACGGCGTGGCGGAAGAGCTTACGCTGAAGGCCAACGAGATTACCCGCAAGAAAAGCGACTACCTCGAAGGCACCTACGCCGTCCACGGCGTCGAGGAGGTGATGGACCGCGGCGACGTGGTCGTGGTGATCGACCCCTTCCCCGAAGAGGCGCGGAAGTTCAAGGAGGTGCTGGTCGACGGCGTGGGTCTGCGGGTGATCGCCGTCAGCAGCCAGCCGACGATCTTCCCCACCATCGCCGTGCCGGCGGTGGAGGGCTACCAGACCGTGCTGGAGCTGCTGGCCGGCTGGAACCTGCTGGTGAGCGTGGGCGTGGCGCTGAAGATCAACCTCGACCGCCCCCAAAGGGCGCGGAAGATCGGCAACGAGTTCCTCGGTTAGGGTAGCAGGCACACGCCGTGTGCCGTCCGCCAATTACGGCACACGGCGTGTGCCTACTACAGAACGGAGATCCGCACGTGACGCAAGCCACTTACTGCCGGCGGACGGCCGGCAAGCTGCTTTCCAGCGAGAAGATCGCGGAGATCTTCGCCCCCTGGAACAGCTCGCGGGAATGCTGGCTCTTCGTCAGCCCGCACGACGACGACATCGTCCTCGGCTGCGGGCTGTCGTTCCAGGCGGCGATCGGCGAAGGGATCGAAGTCCACGCCGTGGTGGCCACCGACGGCCGCATGGGCTACTGCCGCCTCGCCGAGCGGGAGTCTATCGCCGACATCCGCCGCCGGGAGGCGAGCCAATCGTACCGGCTGCTGGGCCTGCCCGCCGAGCGGCTGCATCAATTGCCTTTCCCCGACGGCGGCCTCGGCCCCTACCGCGGGCGGCGCCTCACCACTCCCGACGACCCGACCGCGCTCGAAGGGGCCACCGGCTTGCAGAACGCCTTCACGCACCTGCTCCGCCGCGTCCACCCGACCCGCGTCTTCCTCTCCTCGATCACCGACATCCATCCCGACCACCGCATCGTCCACGAAGAGATGGTGATCAGCCTGTACCACGCCCAGGGACGGATCTGGCCCGAGCTGGGCGAGCCGCTGGCGTGGATTCCCGTGTTGTACGAGTACGCCACCTACTGCGATTTCCTCGCACCGCCGCAGATCCGCGTGGCGGTGCCTGAGGCGCTGGTCGAGCGCAAGCTTGCCGGCATCCGGGCCTATGCCAGCCAGGAACAGATCGACCTCTTGGTAGAAGTGCAGCGGAAGGCGGGAGCGGTGGAATACCTCCGCGAGGTCGAGTTCAACGTGTTGTACCCGGGACAGTACGAGGAGCTGTTTCAGCCTGTTAGCCCCGGCGGCCACGCCGGCTGATGTACCGGCGGCGCTGCACCCGGGACATGATCGGAGCGAGCTGAAGAGAATTTGACATTGACATGCATTTCGGCTCATCGGACCTTTGTTTTCGCCCCGAAGGGGCCGTAACATATCAGCCCAGGGCAGAGCTGCGGCGGCGTAGCCACGCAGTGCCGCCCTGGGTAGGATTTCGGGACCATCGAAGCCCTGAAAGGGCGCTACAGCAGCGGACCGAACCATGTCGGTCCCATGTGGCTTCGATTGTTTCGCCCTTTCGGGGCTTACGTCCGCAGGTCTTCCACAACCCAGGGCGGCGCTGCGCTTGCCCTGGGCTGATATGTTACGCCCCTTCGGGGCGTGCAGGTTATGTTACGCCCCTTCGGGGCGTGCAAGGGCGTAAACAGCGACTCACCCACATGGCATCAAACCAAGAAGGAAGGTGACCCACGAGCGAGAACCCCTTCCAATCTCCGTTGGCCGATTTCCAGGGGGTCATTCCCAAGAGTCGCCAGCCCAAAGACGTGCGCACCATCGCCGTTTATCAGAAAGGAATAATCATCTCCCTGCTGATTCAGTTTCTTGGAAACGTCGCCTGGACTGGGCTCGTAGCGATGCATTTCTGCTTTCCGACACGAGACGTAAGAGTAATTCAATTGGCAGGTCAAGTCCTTGTATCAGCGCTGTTGGCCACGATGCTTGTCGCCATGGTCTTCGCCTTTGCGCTGTCCCTCAAGGTGTACAGTACGACGACGGGGATTCTGTTGGCGATGCTCACTCTCGTACCTTGCCTTGGCTTATTCGTCTTGCTGGTGGTGAACGGCAGGGCGACGGCCGTATTGCGACAGAATGGACACAAAGTTGGATTGCTGGGAGCGCATCTGTCTGAGTTCAAAGATTCGTTGCAGCTTGATCCTGCGTCCCCTCACCCCGACCCTCTCCCGAAGGGAGAGGGGGAACAGTTGCGGGAGCTTTCGTGATGGTAGTCTGCTATCTTGGCGACGGCGACCTGACCGGGGCGGCAAGCTACCTGGCCGCGGTGATGACGCATTTTGAGATCGCCTTCGAGCACTTCCCCAGCGGCGAGCCGTTGGAGCCGGCGTTTGCGGACCGGCCATACGCGCTTTACGTGATCAGCGACTACCCGGCGGCCAACTTCCAGCCGGCCCAGATGGCCCACCTGGTGGATTGCGTCCGCGGCGGCTCGGGCCTGCTGATGATCGGCGGCTGGGAGAAGCTTCTTTGGCCGGCTGGGCGAGTATCAGGGTTCGCCCTTGGCCGAGGTCTTGCCCGTAGTCATGCAGACCCGGGACGATCGGCGGAACTGCCCGCAAAGCTGCCTGGTTTGGCAGGCGGCGGATCACCCATTGCTTGCGGGACTGCCTTGGGACCGGCCGCCCTCGATCGGCGGTTTCAACGCGATCGCGGCCAAGCCCGACGCGGCCACGCTGCTGGTGGCCCGGGAGTTTGACGTCCACCGGGCCGGCGATGCGCTGGAGTTTACCCCCCGGGCCGAGTCGCCGCTGTTGGTCGTCGGCCAATACGGCCAAGGTCGAACGGCCGCGCTGGCAACCGACGTTGCGCCGCACTGGGTCGGCGGACTGGTCGATTGGGGCGATCGCAGGATAGTCCAGCAAGTGGCCGGCGCGGAGATCGAGGTCGGCAACTGGTACGCCCAGTTCTTCCGAAATCTACTCGACTGGACCGGCCGGCTGGGAGAAGAGACGCGGTGACGCGGGGACGGGGAGACGCGGAGATGGAGAGAAGAGGAGATGGGGAGAGGGGGAGAAGAGGAGAGGAGGAGAGGAGGAGACACGTGGACACGGCGACGCGGGATTTCTCGTCTTCTCCCTTTCTCCTCTTCTCCCCTTCTCCTCTTCTCCTCTTCTCCTCCCCGCGTCCCTCCTTTCGACTGACCACTAACCTACCACCCCATCACGAGGAACCGAGACGATGCTCCGCGGCAATGCGATCCTGGGCCAAAGCGGCGGCCCGACCAGCGTCATCAACGCCAGCCTCAGCGGCCTCGTCCAGTCCTGCCTGAACCAGCGGGCGATCGAGCACGTCTATGGGATGCGGTTCGGCATCGAAGGGTTCCTGCGAGGCGACCTGATCGATTTGGGGCGGGAGCCCCCGCTGACCATCGAGAAGCTCCGCCTCACGCCCAGCTCGGCCTTGGGAAGCTGCCGCTACAAGCTCCGCGAGCCCGACTTTCCCCGCATTCTCGACATGCTCCGCCGCTACGGCATCCGCTACTGCTTCTTGATCGGCGGCAACGACACGATGGACACGATCCATCGCCTGGAAGCCTACTGCCGGCAGCACGGCTACGACCTGGCCGGCATCGGCGTGCCCAAGACGGTCGACAACGACCTCTTCGGCACCGACCATACGCCCGGGTTCCCCAGTGCCGGCCGGTACGTGGCGCTTTCGGTGAAGCAGGCGGGCATGTTGGCCCGCGACATGCGGCACGTCGATCAGTACGTGATCTTCCAGACGGTGGGCCGGTCGGCCGGCTGGCTGGCGGCGGCGGCGGCCCTGGCCCGGTCGGCCGAGGACGACGCCCCGCACCTGATCCTGCTGCCCGAGCTGCCCTTCGATCGCGAGCGTTTCCTGGCCGGCGTCAAGCGCTGCTACGATCGCTTCGGCTGGTGCAGCATTGTCGTCGGCGAGGGAGTTTGCGACGCCCAGCGCCGGCCGATCAGCCAGTCGCAGACCACCGACAAGTTCGCCAACGTCGAGTTCGGCGCCATGGGCGGCGGCAGCGCGGCGATGATGCTGCACCGCCTGATCGGCGAGACCTTCGGCTGGCGGGGCGAGTTCCAGGTCTGCGAGTCGCTGGCCATGTGTGCGGCCGATCGCACCAGCCCGCTGGACCTGGAAGAAGCCTATGCCTGCGGCTGCCGGGCGGTGGAGCTGGCGGCGGAAGGGGCCTCGGGCCTGATGGTGAGTATTGTCCGGGAGTCCAGCCGGCCCTATCGCTGGTCGCTGGGCACGGCCTCGCTGGCCGAGGTGGCCGTCCAGGCCAAGCCAATGCCGGCCGCGTACCTCGACCCCGAAGGCAACTATGTGACACCGGCCTGCCTGGAATACCTCGAACCGCTCATCGGCCCGCTGCCGGAGTACGTGCGGTTGAAAGGATGAGGGATGAAGGATGAGGGATGAGGTCGAATCGTGGGGCTCGCTGCGCTCGACGCACGCTACACCTACACCTTGGCGCCAAAATATGTGACAATCGGAGACGCGAGCGGGATTGGCCAATGCTTGCCCCGGAGGGGCAACTGAAAATAGCCCAGCGATTTATCGCTGGGATGGCGAAAGCCAGCCACGGCGGCGCGTCCCGTAGGGACGCCCGAACGCGAGCCGCGGACGGTGTTTCAGGCGTCCCTCCGGGACGCGCGGGCTTTCGAGGCGTCCGTCTACCCAGCGATGAATCGCTGGGCTATTATCGAACGTCCCTCCGGGACGAGAAGACCGGCCGCGCGTCGAATTGGTTTCATTACTTGTGGCGGGCGCCACTGCAATTTGCCAACGCTACCGAAGGAGGGCACGTCTCATGCGACTTCACGCCGGACTTGCGAGTGTTGTTGGGATGCTGGTCGCCTGGACCCAGTTGCCGGTGTTGAGCAACGCTGCAGAACCGGTTGGGAACGCCTCAAGAGCGGCTGCTTATGAATCATTCAAGTTCGATCCAGAGGAACGGTTGGTGCTCATTCCCGTACGCGTGGGCACCAAAAACTATCAGTTCGTCCTGGACACTGGATTCGCGCTTAGCGTCTTCGATGTCTCCTTGCGACCGCACCTAGGGCCGCGCGTTGGTTCTGTACACGTAGCGGTTCCCCAAGGCGGCGACGTGGAACGTGAATTGTACTCTCCTCCGAATACTCGCATCGGCTCGTTGGTGCTTACAAGAGGCCCCGTCGTGTGCCACGATTGTGCCTTATTGCGCGAAGCGTCCGGTTGCAGTCTTTACGGTATCGTCGGTATGGATTTCTTAAAGGACTGGATCATCACCATCGACTTCGATGAGGGCCGCCTTGATTTTTTGCTCCCGGGAACCAAGTGGGATCCCAGTTGGGGCGAGAGCCTGCCGTTCGTACATGACGCGAGTGGAATAGCGTGTATTCTGGCCACAGCGGGCGACAACGTGCGGACTGCCTTTGAGGTCGATACGGGAGATGCGGACACGGGCCGTCTCGAAAATTCGCTTCTGACTCGCCTCGTCAGGTCGCACGAGGCTCGGGTTACCGGCGATTCAAAAGCCGTGGACCTTTCCGGCACACACCCTTTACGAGTTGCAAAACTCTCGCATCTTTGCGTCGGACCCTTCCGGCATGAGAATCTCCGGTTCAAGAGCGGCAATCAAAATGTCCTTGGGTTGGACTACCTGTCCCGGTACCGGGTGACGATCGACTTCCCCAACGAACGGCTCTATCTGACAAAGGGGAAGCGCTTTGCGGGCCGCGACGTCGGGAACACATGCGGGTTGCGATACTTTTACAGAGCAACTGGACTTGACGTTGAATCCGTCGATGAGAAAAGTCCTGCCTACGCTGCTGGCCTGCGGGCCAAAGATGTTATCGTCAAGCTGTGTGGCAAGCCCATCTCAGCGTGGAAGCCGTCGGAGGCCGGTCGTTTGCTCACGACGGAGGGCAAGGCCGTTCAGGTGACGATCGAACGCGACGGGAAGCGAATGGAGAAGAGCTTTAGTCCCAAGGAATACGATTAAATGACTTTGCGTGATTTCAGCAGGATTTCACCGCGAGTGTCAGCCGCGGAGCGGCGACATTCCATAGCCAGGGGCGTCAGCCCCTGGGAGCAGATCACGCAACCACCAAGAGCCCCGTAGGGGCGACACCGACAACGGTTTCCGGAGCTGTCGCCCCTCCGGGGCTTGACGACAGGTTTCGTTCCTGCGACCAGGGGCTGACGCCCCTGGCTATTGCATAGCGCCCCTCCGGGGCTGACTCGTTCCTCCTGGAATTACGCAAAGTCATTTAGCACCCACATGCCGCCAAGCTGTCCGGTTGTAGCGGTTAGGCAAACTTGCATCGCAAGTAGCTGTCGCCAGCCATATTTGCGCTACTGCTATCATTCTGCCTCTGCGGAGGAGGGTCCGGAAAACTTCAAAGATTTTTCCAAGTTTTATTTCCTTGCGGCGCTTCGAGTAAGGACAACGGGGCGGAAAATGTCAAGATTTGACGTTTGCCCTCCCGTCAATTGTCCGCCAAACTGATAAGGAGAGGTGCATTGCGCCTGCGCCACGGCGATATTGTCTACCGGCGGCAGTCGCGATGTTGGTAAGGGTCTGGTCTAATGAAGCGGCCCTTCTGGCCCGCGAGGTGAAGAAGATGATCCTGCGTCATCCTGTGGCTCTGGCGGCGATCTTTGGTCTGTCGGTGGTCCTGGCTCGGCCCTCGGCCCGAACGGCGGAGGCCCAAGTCTACCAGGTCTATTCGCCCAGCGCGGCCTGCATGACCTGCGCGGGCGGGCCGGCGTATCGCATCGTCTACCAGACGGTGTTCGATCAACAGCAGGTGACGGCCTTCCGCATCGAGTACGACACGGTCTGCGAGGAGCACCTGGTGACCCGTTACCGGCCGGTCTGGGAAACGGCGGTCCGGGAGAACCACTACACGGTGGTCAAGCCGGTCTTCGAGACGGCTGTCCGCGAGGATCATTACACGGTGATGCGTCCGGTCGTCGAGACGCAGTTGCGCGACGCCAGCTACACCCGGGTCCGCTATGTGCAGGAGACGTTGGTGCGGGAAGAGCCTTATACGGTGCTGCGTCCGGTGACGGAGATGCGGCAGTGCCAGCAGAGCCACACGGTGCTGCGGCCGATCCAGCAGACGGTCTTCCACACGGAGTGTTACACGGTCAACGAGCCGGTGACCACGTGCCACACGGAATATGCCGATCAGGGCTGCGTTGAGAACCACGTGGTTTGCGTCCAGGAGCGTCCGCGGTCGCGGCTGAGGTGGGTGCCGGCCGGCTGCGCGGTGGACCCGGTGACCGGGGCCAGCGTTTATCACCGCGGGGGGCTCTACTGGGTGCAAGTGCCGCGGGTTCGCCAGGAGGTCCAGCACGTTTGGAGGCCGAACATCGTCGCCCGCCAGGTCGCCGTGACGACGCTTGTCCCGCGGACCGTCCAGCGGCAGGTCCCCGTGCAGGTCTGCACCTACCAGCCCGAACAGGTCTGCGAGACGATCAATTACCAGGTCAGCCGGCTGGTGCCCGAGCAGCACGTTCGGCAGATTCCGCTGACCGTTTGCCGGCCGGTGTGCGAACGGGTCGAGCAGAAGGTGCCCTACGAGGTCTGCCACATGGTGGCCGAGGATCGGGTCTGCCGCGTCCCGGTGCAGACCTGCCGGATGGTCAGCCAGGAGCGGGTGGAACAGGTGCCTTACCAGGTCTGCCGGATGGTGGCCTACCAGGAAGCGGTCCGCGTGCCGCGGTTCGTGGAGCGGCAAGTTCCGGTGACCTACACCCGTTGCGTTCCCCGGGTCGTCTGCTGCCGCATCCCCCTGGAGCCCTGTGAGCCGGTGGTCGTGACGTGTCCGGGACCGTGTGCGGATGGATCCTGTGCGGCGGGACCGAGTGCCGCGGGACCGTGTGCGGATGGATCTTGCGGGACACCGCCGGCGGTAGGGGGCCAACCCACGCCGTTTGCTCCGCAGCCGACGCCCGCGCCCGGCGCCGCAGGCGACAACGCCAACGTGGCGCCGTCGCTTGGGCCCGGTAACAAGTTGCCGGGCCCCTTGGGGAGCGAAAGTTCGACGTCACCCCTGGTGAGTCCGCCGCCGGCCAACCCCGGAGCCACGGCACCGGCGCCCGTTCCGGCTCCCGTGCCCAAGGCAAGTCCTTCGGCGCCGCCGTCATCAGTCTATCCAGACCTTCTTAGTCCTCCCAAAAAGACCTAGCCCGCCGTCTAGCCGCGTCGTGGCTTCCAGTCGCCCGGAGCAGGTCCCTTCTGCCGGAAGGGACCCGAACGACGAACCATCGCGCAGCGGGCGTGGCCGCCGGGGCTAACCGCTTTCGGCGAAACGTGCTACAATCGTGGTTCGGGACCAGGAGCCATGTCGCATCTTGCTTGCCGCTAGCGATCCATCGTCGGCCGGGCTGAAGGACCTGCGGGTAGCTTTTCTGGGAAAGCTGGCCAGCATGTCCCGCCGCAGCGCCGCGCAACTGGTCCGCAGTTGCGGGGCCGTGGTGGTGGAGCGGATCGACCCGTCCGTCCAGCTCGTCGTCGTGGGAGAAGAGGGACTGCCGATCACGGCCGACGACCGGGACGAGTTGTTCGACGAACCGGTCCGGCAGGCGATCGAGCGGAAGTCGATCGAAGTGATTACCGAGACGCAGCTCTGGCAGCGGCTGGGCCTGGTCGAGGCCGAGCAGGACATTCATCGGCTCTACACGCCGGCGATGCTGGCCGACCTCTTGGGCCTGCCGATCGAGATCATCCGGCGCTGGCACCGCCGGGGACTGATCGTGCCGGTGCGGGAGGTGCGGAAGCTGGCCTACTTCGATTTCCAGGAGGTGGCCACGGCGCGGCGATTGGCCGAGCTGCTGGCGGCCGGGATGTCGCCGGCGGCGATCGAGAAGAAACTGGCCGAATTGGCCCGCTACTTGCCCCGGGTCGAGAGGCCGCTGGCCCAATTGTCGGTGATCATCGAGGGCCAAGAGATCCTGCTGCGACAGGGCGACGGGCTGGTCGAGCCGGGGGGGCAGTTGCGATTCGACTTCGCTGCCGCCGCCGCCGGCTCTCCGCCGGACGAGGAGGCGACGGGCGAAAGTCCGCCGGAGTCGGTCCTGTCCCTGGCCGGCCAGGTTGCCCCGGCTGGCCAGGTTGCCCCGGCTGGCCAGTCGCCCTCGCCCGAGCGGATGTGCCGCCTGGCGGCCGAGTTGGAAGAGGAAGGCCAACTGGAGCTGGCGGCCGAGATGTATCGCGCGGCGATGGCGGCGGCCGGCCCTTCGGCCGAGGTCTGCTTCCAGGTGGCCGAGATTCTCTATCGTTTGGGCGACTTGGGCGGGGCGCGAGAGCGTTACTACATGGCCGTCGAGCTGGATGAGGACTACGTCGAGGCCCGGGCCAACTTGGGCTGCGTGTTGGTGGAGATGGATCAGCACGAGTTGGCCCTGGCTGCCTTTCGCGGCGCGCTGGCCTTCCATGCCGATTATGCCGACGTCCATTTTCACCTCGCCCGGCTGCTGGACGACCTGGGACGCGCCGAGGAGTCGTCGCCGCATTGGCGGGCGTTTCTCAAGCTGGCCCCCGACAGCCCCTGGGCGGAGCAGGCCCGCAACCGCTTGGGCGGGAAAGCCGGCCGGATGAGGGAGTGAGACTGTGACCAAAGTCGTACCGGCGGCAACCAAATCCAGGCGCCGCTGGTAGCGCGGGCTTCAGCCCGCGAAACTCGAAACAGCAACGGAGATGTAGGGTGGGACAAGGCCGCTTTGGCGGCCGCCGGCCCACCGAGAGCTGGCACAAATGGTGGGCCGGCGCTCGCTTACGCGAGCTGGTTCCACCCTACTCGAAGAAGCGACGAGTCTGATGCCTGAAATTCTCTTTGAATATCGGATGAACGCGACGACCTGGGTGTACGTGTCGTCGCTGTTGATCATCGGCATTTATTTCAAGTTCCACCGCTTCTGGAGCGTGCGGAACCTGGACTTGATCGCGCTGATGTCGTTTGCCCCCGGCTTTCTTTTGATCACCCACGGGCAGCAGCCGGCGGGTTATCTGTGGCTGTTCTCCCTCAGCGGGTTCTTTCTGGTGCGGTTGCTCTTGGACCCGGTGATGGTCCGCCGGCCCCTGCTGGAGCCCAACCTTTCGGCCAGCGGCCTGACGTTCACCTGCTTTGCGCTGGTGCTGTTCTTGCTGGCCAACGTGATCACCAAGCCGGCGGTCGAGGGCGGCCGTCGCAGCGTGGAGCGGTGGGAAGACGCCTTTTACGGCCCGACGGCCGGCAATCCCAACCGCCTCGTGCAGCCCGGTCCGGGATATCCGCCCTTTTGGGCCCTCGCCGACCTCTCCAGCCAGACGCCGGCCTCCGCTGCGGCTGGTCCCACGGACCTGTCGCGGCAGCGGCTGCTGCGGAACGTCGTCACCCGCACCACGGCGATTCTCGGTCACCTGGCGATCCTGATCGGCCTGATTCTCATCGGCCACCGGCATTTCGGCAGCGCCCGGACCGGCGTGGCGGCGGCCTCGTTGTATCTGCTCTTGCCCTACACGGCCGAGTTCACCGGCCGCATCGACCATGTGATACCGGGCGCCCTGTTGGTCTGGGCGGTGGTGGCCTACCGTCGCCCGCTGGCGGCCGGAATGCTGGCCGGCCTGGCGGCGGGCGCCATCTACTACCCGCTGTTCTTGCTGCCGCTTTGGTGCGGTTTCTACTGGCGGCGGGGACTGGTCCGCTTCCTCGCCGGCGCGGCGGGGGCGCTGGCGCTCTTGGCGGCCTCGCTGGCGCTAGGCACCAGCAACCTGCACGCCTTCTCCGACCAGGTACAGACGATGTTCGGCTTCACGAGCCTCTCGCTGGCCAATGCCGAGGGCTTCTGGGCGCTGCACGACCCGGCCTACCGCATGCCGATCATGGCCGCGTTCTTCGCCCTTGCGGTGAGCCTGGCGCTGTGGCCCGCCCAGAAGAACCTGGGCACGCTCTTGAGCTGCTCGGCGGCGGTGCTCTTGGGGACACAGTTCTGGCACGCCCATTATGCCGGGATCTACATGGATTGGTACCTGCCGCTGTTGATCCTTACGATTTTCCGTCCGAACCTCGAGGACCGCATGGCCCTGACCGCGGTCCGCGAGGTCCGCCTGTTCCGCAATTGGAGATGGCCGGCGCTTGGACGCCGCGTCAGGACAAGTTGATCCAAGTTCGTAGTACCGGCTTTAGCCGGAAATCCGCGGCAAGATCGCCTGAAGGCGGAACTACGAGCGACTGCAAGACCGCCTGAAGGCGGGACTACGAGCGACTGCAAGACCGCCTGAAGGCGGGACTACGAGCGACTGCAAGACCGCCTGAAGGCGGAACTACGAACGACTGCAAGACCGCCTGAAGGCGGGACTACGAACGACTGCAACGAGGACTGCTCGATGAGATTGGTGAGCTACCAGGGCCCGCAGGGGCCTCGCGTGGCGGGGGTGCGGGAGGACGGGCTGGTCGACCTCCACGCGGCCGATGCGGCCGTCCCGCACTCGATCAAGGCCCTCTTGGCCCAAGGGCCCGAGGGCCTGGCGCGGGCCCGGGCGGCGCTGGTCTCGGGCCGGGCGACGGCGCGGGGGGAGGTCAAGCTCTTGGCCCCCGTGCCGCGGCCGGAAAAGATCATCTGCGCGGGTCTGAACTACGCCGACCACGCCCGGGAAACCAACGCCCGGCCGCCCTCGGAGCCGATCCTCTTCGCCAAGTTTCCCACCGCGGCGTCCGCCGACGGAGAGCCGATCGTGCTGCCGCGGCTCAGCACGCAAGTGGATTACGAGGCCGAGCTGGTGCTGGTCATCGGGCGCGGCGGCCGGCAGATCCCCGAGTCGCAAGCCCGGCAGCACATCGCGGGCTATTGCTGCGGCAACGACGTCTCCGCCCGCGACTGGCAGCTTCGCAAGCCGGGCGGGCAGTGGCTGTTGGGCAAGTCGTTCGACGGTTTCGCCCCCTTCGGCCCGGCCCTGGTGACCGCCGACGAGGTCGACGATCCGGGCGATCTGGCCGTCCGCCTGCGGCTCAACGGGCGGACGATGCAGGATTCGTCGACGCGGCAGTTGATCTTCTCGGTCGAGAAGCTGGTGGCTTACGTCTCCAGCGTGGCGACGCTGGCCCCGGGCGACCTGATCTTCACCGGCACACCGCCGGGCGTGGGCATGGCCCGCAAGCCGCCCGTCTTCCTCCAGCCCGGCGACGTGGTCGAGGTCGAGATCCCGCCCTTGGGCGTGCTGCGCAACCCGGTGGTCGCCGAGTAGATCGACGTCCCCTCTCCCTCCGGGAGAGGGATGGGCCGGCGTGGCCGCCGGGGCTAACGGATGCAGTCTCTGTTAGCCCCGCGTACAGCAGAACCTCGCCGAGCCAGAAATCCACGACGCCGGGGCTAACGGATGCAGTCTCTGTTAGCCCCGCGTACAGCAGAACCTCGCCGAGCCAGAAATCCACGACGCCGGGGCTAACGGATGCAGTCTCTGTTAGCCCCGGCGGCCACGCCGGTTGTGTGGCGCCGAGAATCGTACGTTCATCGGGAGGAAAAGGGTGTGCGGCCAGTGTTTCTGCCAACGGCGAATGACGACCAGCGCGGAAGCAGTTGCGTGGGAACGGGCCGAAGGCCCGGCAGTTCTCCCAGCCCTGGGCAACGCCCAGAGGCGCCGGTGGCCCATGGAATGCGCCGGCGGCCCAACGGGCCAATGGTTCGCCGCGCGTGCCTGGAGAATCGTTGGCCCGTTGGGCCGCAAAACGAACCCTTGCTCTTACCGTTCCCCTGGGCGTTGCCCAGGGCTGGGAGAACCAAGCCCCTTCGGGGCGGGCGATTCTGGCGCAAACATCATGCTTCGATGGTTAGGGACAAGGGCGGCAAAGCAATGGGCGGCGCCTTGATCTCATTTCTGGGTAAGCGTTCACGGGGACTGTCCCGATTTTCGCGGCGCGAGGGGCGCTGCGGCGACAAGCCAGCCTGATCGCCGCGGAAATGGGACTGTCCCCTTCGGCAGTGCCAAGGGGACAGGTCCATGTTTTCGGCCTTACGTCCCGCGGCCAAATGCGCTTTTTGGCCGAAAAATGGACCAGTCCCCGCCCGACCCGTGAACGGTTACTAAATATCGGTGCCAGTTGTGTTTTCGGGTGATTCTGACATACTGGACGCGTGGGAGTAGGCTCCCTGGTGCTTGCTCCTTGCGCTTTTGTCGAATCGGCCAGGAATAACACCCCTCACACGGGTGCCGCCGGCACCGGCACCACGCGCGTTCCCTCTCTTCGCCCCCACTCCCGAGGAAGTGTTTGATGAACGCTGCCGTTTTCACTCGAAAGAAGGTGGGTGGCCGTCCCGCTTTCCCAAAGGGACTCGCGATCGGCGCCGGGGCGCTGGTGGCCCTGCTGGTCTTTAGCACCGGGCTTGGGTGGTGGAGTGCAGGCCAACTGCGCGAAAATGATGCTTCGGTCACCCGCACTCATGAGGTGCTGGACGCTTTCGACGATCTCCTCTCGACGATGAAAGACTCCGAGACGGGCCAGCGCGGCTACCTGTTTACCGGCGACGACCGTTACCTCGAACCGTACAACGCCGCCGTGGCTGCCATCGACAAAAGCGTTCAGCGTCTCAAGCACTTGACGGAGGACAATCCCCGGCAACAAGCCCGCATTCCGCTGCTGGAAGAACAGATTTCGGCCAAACTGAAGCTCGAGGGCCGCACCATTGCCTTGAGGAAGAAGGACCCCGGGGCGGCCCGGCAGATCGTCTTGAGCGGCGAAGGCAATAAGGTCATGGACGCGATCCGATCGCAGGTCCGGGAGATGGAACAAGAGGAACGGGGCCTGCTCATCGTCCGCGAGCGACAATCGCGCCAAAGCTACCTGGTGGCCGTTCTCACGAAGCTCTTGACCCTTGTCTTGGGCCTGGGGATGGTCGCGGCGATTGTCTATCTCTTGCAACGTCATCTCTGGGAGCGTCAAAAGGCCGAGGAGGCACTGCGGAGCGTCGCCCAGTTCCCCGACGAGAATCCCTATCCCGTGATGCGCATCGGCCGTGCGGGGTCCGTCCTCTACGCCAACCAGTCCAGCACCACGCTGTCCGGCCAGTGGCGCTGCGAAATGGGCCGCCCCGCCCCCGAGTCCTTCGCCCGCCGCGTCCGAGAGACGTTGGACAGTGAGCAAGCCACGCAGGTGGACGTGGAAACCGGAGGCCGGGTCTTGTCCTTCCTCCTTACGCCTATCGCGGACAGCGGTTACGTGAACCTCTATGGCCACGACATCACCGACCGCAAGCAGGCGGAGGACGCGCTGCGGGCCAGCGAGGAACGCCTGCGGCAGCATGCCCGGTTGCTGGAGGAGGAATCGGCACTGCTGGAACAACGGGTGCAAGATCGGACGGCGGAGTTGCGAGCAGCGAACGAATCGTTGCAAAGGGAGATTGCCGAGCGTATCCGATCGGAGCAGATGGCATCCAGACTGGCGGCAATCGTCGAATCCTCCGAGGACGCCATCACCGGCAAGACGCTGGATGGCCTCGTCACCGATTGGAATGCAGCGGCCGAGAGAATGTACGGCTACGCCGCCGCGGAGATCGTCGGCAAATCTATCGAGGCAATCATTCTCCCCGACCGTCCCAACGAGATACCCAAGATTTTGGAGAAGATCCGCCAAGGGCAGCGCGCTCAGCATTACGAAACCGTTCGCGTCCGCAAAGACGGACGTCATATCGCCGTGTCGCTGACGGTTTCTCCGATTAAGGACCAGTCGGGACAGGTCGTCGGCGCCGCGACCATTGCCCGTGATATCACCGAGCGCAAACGGATGGAAGACGAGCTGCGAGCCAAGTCGCGCTATGCCCGCAGCCTGCTCGAGGCCAGCCTCGACCCGCTGGTGACGATCAGCCCCAGCGGCCAGATCACGGACGTGAACAATGCCACGGAGCTGGTGACCGGCGTTGCCCGAGATCGCCTCATCGGCAGCGACTTCTCCGACTATTTCACCGATGCTCGCAAGGCCAGCGAAGGGTATCAAAAGGTCTTGTCCGAAGGATTCGTCAAGGACTATCCCCTGGTTATCCGCCACGCTTCCGGCAGCGTTACGGAAGTGCTGTACAACGCCACGGTTTTTCACAACGAGGCCGGCCAGCTGCAGGGAGTCTTCGCGGCGGCGCGCGACGTTACGGAGCGCAAGCGGATGGAAGAGGAGCTCCGCATCGCCTCTCTCTATGCCCGCAGCCTGCTCGAGGCCAGCCTCGACCCGCTGGTGACGATCAGCCCCAGCGGCCAGATCACGGACGTGAACAACGCCACGGAGCTGGTGACCGGCGTTGGCCGCGAGGCTCTCGTCGGCAGCGATTTTTCGGACTACTTTACCGAGCCTGAGAAAGCCAGTGCGGGGTATCAGAAGGTCTTGGCCGCCGGACAGGTGAACGACTATCCGCTGACGATTCGTCACACGTCAGGCCGCACGACCGACGTACTCTACAACGCCACGGTTTACCGGAACGAGGCCGGCGAGGTGCAGGGGGTGTTCGCCGCCGCCCGCGACATCACGGCGCGGAAGCGGGCCGAAGAGGAACTCGACCACTACCGCGAGCATTTGGAGGAGCTGGTCGCCCAGCGGACGGAAGAACTGGCACGGTCGAACAAGGACTTGGAACAATTCGCCTATGTGGCCTCGCACGACCTTCAGGAGCCGCTGCGCGGTTTCGGGCTTCGTGGTCCTTCTTCAACAACGATACCAGGGCAAGCTCGACGAGAAAGCGGACGGTTACATTGCCAATGCGGTGGACGGCGCAGCACGAATGCAATCGTTGATCAGCGATCTGCTGGCGTATTCGCGTGTAGGAACCAGAGGCGGGACCTTGGCTCCGACCGCGGCCCGGGATTCGCTGGATAAGGCTCTGCGCAATCTTGTCGCGAGCATACGCGATGCCGGAGCCGTCATTACCTCGGATCCCCTGCCCATTGTGCCGGCCGATGCGCTGCAACTGACCCAACTCTTCCAGAACCTTATCGGCAACGCCGTCAAGTTCCGCGGCGACCGGCCGCCGGAAATTCACGTCGCTGCCCGCCGCGAGCAGGACCAGTGGCTCTTCTGGGTGCGAGACAACGGCATTGGCATCGCGCCGGAGTACGCCGAGCGGATATTCCTGATTTTCCAGCGGTTGCACACGCGGAACAAGTATGCCGGCACCGGCATCGGGTTGGCCATCTGCAAGAAGATCGTGGAACGCCACGGCGGGAAGATTTGGGTCGAGTCGCAGCCGAACCAGGGAGCCACGTTTTACTTCACCATTTCCGAGAGAGGAGAACGTCAGTGACCGAATCGACTCTACCGAAGCCGATTGAGATTCTGTTGATCGAAGACAGCCCAAGCGATGCGCAATTGACCATCGAAGCCTTGCACGAGGCCAAGATTTCCAATCGTCTGAGCCACGTGGAGGACGGCGTGGAAGCGATGCAGTTCTTGCGTCGCGAGGGCGAGTATGCCGAGGCTCCGCGTCCCGATCTCATCATGTTGGACCTGAACCTGCCCCGCAAAGACGGCCGCGAAGTGCTGGTGGAGCTGAAGCAAGACGCGGGTTTAAGGATGATCCCGGTCGTCGTGTTGACCACGTCTCGCGCCGAGCAGGACGTGCTCCGTTCTTACGAGCTTCACGCCAATTGCTATATCACCAAGCCCGTCGATTTCCAGCAGTTCTTGTACGTGGTGAAGTCCATCGAGCAGTTTTGGCTGACGGTGGTTACCCTGCCCAGCACTGCACAACATTCCGGCGGTTGAAACGGTTCGGGCAGTGCCAAGGGGACAGGTCCATGTTTTCGGCCTTACGTCCCGCGGCCAAATACGCCTTTTGGCCGAAAAATGGACCAGTCCCCGCCCGACCCCTGAACGGTTAGGACATTTGCATCGACTGGGCGATGTCGGCATAACTCATTTCCTCGAACTTGCTCAAGAGCACGGCCATCCGCTGACGGTCCCCGGCGGTGCGCTCCCGCCGAAAGTGGGTGCAAGAACTATTTGGAACAAAAAGTGGATTGACACCCTGCTCTGCCTCCTCTTTACCCCTATCGCCGACGTGGTCTGTCCTTCTTCTTCCTTCCCCGCTCCTTCTTCATCCCTCCTCCTTCATCCTTCTGCCTTTCGCCTTCCCCTGGCATGCCCTATAATCCTCCCAAGGACCTGTAGACAATAAGTCCCTCGAGCTCGAAGGAGTGCAAGCGTGAGAAGAACCTTATGGTCGGCCTTGGTCGTCGGGTTGTTGGGGTGCGTCCCTCTGGTCGGCCGGGCGGCCGAGGGGACGGGCGGAGGACTCAAGCCCTTGGTTGTGGTCTCCGTCTCCGGCTACGACCAGATTCTCAAAGACATCGCTTTCATCGGCCAGTTGGGTGGCGACCCGGAGTTGGGCAAAGAGGCCCAAGCGGCCCTCAAGCAGGCACTGCAAACCGAGGACCTGGCCGGATTGGACAAGACCAGGCCGTGCGGGGTGGTGGCGCAGACCGACGGTCAGCAGCAGTTTCCCGTCTTCGGCTTCGTCCCCGTCACCGATCTGAAGGCCCTACTGAAGTCGTTGGAGCCGATGCTCGGCAAGGCGGAAGAGGAGAAGGGCGTCTACTCGGTCGATTTTCACAATACTCGGCTCCTGATCCAGGAAAAGAAGGGTTGGGCCTTCATCGCCAATTCGCCCGAGGTCCTGGCCCAGACGCCGGCCGATCCGCTGGCGCTCTTGGGAGGGCTGAACAAGTCCTACGACCTGGCGGTCCAGGTGACCTTCAAGAACATTCCCCCCATCTTCCGCATGATGATGATGGCGCCCTTGCAGAGCGGGTTCCAGCAGGGGATGGATCGCCGGCCCGGCGAGACCGACGACGAATACAACGTGCGGACGAAGGTCGGCCGGCAGGCCCTGGAGCAGGTCACGCAAGTCCTCGGCGACCTGGATACGTTCATCCTGGGCATCGCCGTGGATCCTGCCAGCGCCACCGCGCGGCTGGATTATTCCCTCACCGCCCTGCCGGGCACGAAGACGGCCCAGCAGATGGCGGCGGCCTCCCACGGATCGCTGAAGACCGCGCTGGCCGGCCTGCGGCAAAAGGACGCGGCTGTGGTGGCCTACAACGTCGGTGAGCTGTCGTCCTCCGACGCCCGCCAAATCCAGGGCGTGATCGACTCCGCCAAGCAGAACGCCCTGCAGGAGCTGGAGAAGCAAGGGCTCCGCGACGATCAGGTCCAGCAGGCCAAGAAGCTCTTGGGCCAGATGATCGACATGGCCAAGGAAACGGTGGCCGGGCGCAAGCTGGACGTGGGCGTGGCTGCCTGGATGAACGCAAAGCTCTTGACGGTCGTCGCCGGAAGCCGGGCGGTCGACACGGCCAAGCTCGACAAGCTCTTGAGGGAAGTGGCCGCCCAGGCGATCAAGGACGACCCGGACACCGCCGGGATGATCAAGCTTGACGCGGAGAACTATCTTGGTTTCCGTTTCCACACGGCCAGCATCCCCATGAACGACCTGGGCGAGTTGCCCCGTCTGCGCGAGCTGGTGGGCGAGTCGCTGGAGGTCGTCGTGGCCGTCGGCGAGGACTCGGTCTACTTGGCCGCGGGCCGCGACCCCGTGGCCAAGCTCAAGCAGGTGATCCAGCAGTCGCAGGCCCAGCCCGGCAAGTCCACCGGGCCCGCGGAGGTGGCGGTCGACTTGGCGCCGATCGCCGAGCTGGCGGCCGGCGTCTTGGACGAGAACGACAAGCCCGTCGCCAACAAGGTCCTCGGCATCCTGCAGAAATCGCCGGGCAAGGCCCATGTCACCTTGACCCCCGTGCCGATCCCCGGCGGCGTGCAAGTCCGCATCGAGTTCCAGGAGGGCCTGCTGCGGCTGATCGGCGCCGCAAAGGACCTGGCGGGGCAGGCGCAGTAGTAAGTGGTCAGTGGTCAGTGGCCAGTGGCCAGTGACGAGCGGCCGACGATCAGTGGCAAGTGGTCGGTAAGAAGCGGAAGTGGGAGCGGAGTGCCCAGTCCTTCGCACCCGGCGTGGCCGCCGGGGCTGACGCTTACTGACCACTAGTCACCGACCACTGACCACTCTCTTTCTCGGCGACCATCACCAGGTCGGTGCTCGCCTGCCGGTCGTAGGGCTGCTCCTGGTAACCGCCGGCAAAGCTCACCTGCCCGGCGCCGGACTGCCGGGCCATTTGCTCGAGTTGGGCGGCCTCCAGTCCGAGGAAGGGCACCGACTCGGACCGCATTTCCGCGCCGGCGTCCAGCGCCGTGACCGCCAGGTCGACATAGCCCCGCGTGCCGCAGCGATGAACGCCCTTGATGATCAGCACCTCGCGCTGGGCAAGCGCCGTGCGGCGACACTTCTGCCAGACGCAGGGTCCGTCCGGCAGGTGCCAGAGATTCAGCACCTGGACCACGATCGACCCGCCGTCGCGGACCGCACGGAGCATCTCCCGGATCGCCCGGCGGACGATCTCCATCTCGCCGGCCAGTGCCAGGGAATTGCCCACGCAGAGGGCCAGGTCGAACGTGCCGGGCTCGGCGATCGGTTGATCGAAGCTCCGCACGACCCAGCGCAGCGTGTCCGAGCAGCCGAAGGTCTGTTGGGCCCGCTGGATCATCCGCGGGCTGACGTCCGCCCCTTCCACCCGCAACTGAAGCCCGTGCAGCATGGCGGCGTGCCGGCCCGTGCCGCAGGCCACGTCGATGGCGCTGGTGGCGCCGGTCCGTTGGATCAAGCGGCGATAGAAGGGCTCCTCGTTGGCCAGCCGCTTGGGCCAGTCGATCATCACTTCGTAGACGTTGGTCAGGTCGTCGAAGATCATCGTTTCCTCATTCACCGCGTGAGAATAAGTTGGTCGATCCTCGTTTGTGGTGCAGGCGTCCCGCCTGCATTCGCACGGCAGCCGGGACACCTGCATTTTCAGGGCAGGCGGGACGCCTGCACCACAAGACTTCATCAACTTGTTGTGACACGACGCCTTAGGATGAAGACGGTGTCGGACAGCTCGTTGCTGAGCACCAGGGGGTGGTCGATCTCATACCAGAAATCGTAGACGCCGCACAGCTTTAGGCCAGGCACTCGGGCCAGCAAGCGGCGGAATTGGGCGGCCGTGTACATGCGGAAGGGGAACTCGTGCCGCAGGCGAACCTCCCGCGGGCCGTGACGGGCCAGCAGGCTCACGCGAAGCGTCTCCAGCCGGCGGCGGCGATCGGTCGCCAGGACGCGGAGCGTGACGGTGACCTGCGTGCCGCGGTATCGCGATGTCCAGCGCTCGGTACACTCCTTGTCCGCGTCGGGCGGCAGCAGGTGAACGCCTAGGATATAGATCCCGCCGGGCCGTAGTGCCGCCGCCACGCATTCCAGGTGCCGGCGCGCTGCGTCTTCGCTTAGCAGGTGGCGGAAGCTGTCGAAGGTGTTGTAGGCCGCGTCGACGGGCCGCGGAAGGCGGAAATCGGCCATGTCGGCCTCGATCACCCGGGCGCGGAGCCCTCGCCGGGCCAGCCGACGGCGGAGGAAGTCCAGCGACGGCCGGCTCAAGTCGAGTCCCGACATCCGGTAGCCCCGGGCGGCCAGTTCCGTCACCAGCCGGCCCGTGCCGCAGGCGGGCTCCAGCAGCCGGCGGACCGTAAAGGGACAATACTTGCGACAAGCCGCTTCGAGAAAATCGGCCTCCCGCCGGGTTTCCGAGCGGAAGGCGATGTCGTAGTAGCGGGGATAGTCGTACCAGTTGGCGTTGACGGGGGCAGGGTTGGCCATGTTGTTCTGTCAAAGAGGAAGAAACAAGACCGAGTCACAAAGCTCCGCGGGAGTCGACGTTCTCAAGGATCAGTTGCAGGTCCCGGACGATCTGGCCAACCGTCGCGCGAAGTTGGTGCGCATATACGACGCCAGCGAAGTGACGTTCCGGCCGACTGCCATTGGTCGGCAAGGGCCAGGAAATCGTCGTCTTGCGTAAACACGACGCGGCCCAGTTGGGTGGCGCGGGTGAGCACCTGCTCATCGGGGGCATCGGCGTGTCCGTCTTCAAAGGCCGTGAGAACGTCGATGCCGCGTCTTCGCAGCCCCTTGGTAACTGCGCCGCGAACGTGGTGGTCCATGTAAAGCGGCAGGCTCACGGCTGGTTCTTGATCCCTTTGAGCCTGCCGGCAAGGGGGGAATTCCCGAGCCGCGCCTGGATTTCACCGACCTTACGCAGTCGCTGGGCAATATCCTGATCGAGCTCTTCTTGGTGGTCGTAGTAATACGCCAGGGCGCTGTGGATCTGGCCCAAGGTCAAGAAAGAGAACTGCCGCTGAATCTCCTCGGCATCGGCTCCGTGTGCCAAGTGATCCAAGACGATCTCGACGACCTTAATGCGCGTACCCGTTAGCACCGGGACGTTTGCCGAATCCAAGGAGATGTGAGGGTAGCCGACGCTTGTCATGTCAGTATTCTAGCAGGTTCTGCTCGTACGCGGCAGCCAAAAAATCGGGCGTTGGTGTCAGGGCATTTCTAGTTGCCAATCATCGCCCCGCCGGCACAAGGCCGGCGGTGGCGTTTACCGCTTGAGTTACTTCACGAACAGCTTATCCACCGGCACGATCTTCACGTTCTCCGCTCGAATCTTCAGCGGGTAGCTACTGATCAGGCGGTCTTCCGCCAGGATCGCCGGCGGCTTGGGCGAGGGATAGGTGATCGGACTGGGCGTGTTGCGGACCAGGGCGTCGGCCAGGGCCTTGGCGTCGCGGGTGACGATTACGATCTGGAGATTGTCGGCCTGCAAATAGCGTTTCACCGCGGCGTTGGTCTGGGCCAGCGTCACGTCGCCCATCCGCCGGTGAAACAAATCGATATGGCTGCCCGGCACGTGGTAGAAGCGGTCGTCCATCGCGTAGCCCAGCCGCTCCATGGTCGTGGCGGCGTAGTGCAGCACGTGTTTGCCGAGGAAGCTCTTGGTAAGCGTGAACTCTTCCGGGCTGAGCCCCCGCTCGGACAGCAGGGCCAGCTCGCGGATCGCCGCCCGCAAGGCGAACAACCGCGCCTCGTTGGGCACCGGGCGGATCCAGATCTCGAAGAGCTGCCGCCGCCGGCCGACGTTCTGCGGCGGGATCACCAGGTCGCCGCCGTGGGGAAAGTGCTCGATATAGGAATAGTCGCCGTAGTTCAGTCCCCGCTCGTTGCGGATCACCTGGTAGAGATGGCTCGACGGGTTGCGATGCTCGCCGAGCCAGGAGTTGGCCAGGGCCAGCGGGTACCAGTCGGGCTGACCGCGGAGCACGTCGATCGGGTAGCCCAGGCTGATGGCCGTGGCCGTGGTCGGCTTCTCGACAATCGTCACGTGCAGGCCGCGGATCGGCCGGGGCGACGGCGGCGGCGCCGCCGGAGGTTTCCCCGCCGGCAACTTCGCCAGGTCGCTGCGGAGCCGATCGACCATCGCCGAGTCGTAGCCGCCGCCCAGGCCGATCACCACGTTGTCCCGCGCGTAATGCGCGCGGTAGAACGCCCGCACCTCGTCCAGGGTGATCGACTGCACGCTTTGGATCAGCCCGGCGGGAAGATGCCCATAAGGCGTGCCGGCGAAGATCTCCTGGTAGAGCACGGCCTTGGCCAGATCCTCGTCGCTGGCATAGCGGAGGCTGTTGGAGAGGAAGCTCAGCGTGTCGCCCTTCAGGCGGTCGAGGTCTTCCTGGCGGAAGCCGGGCGAGAGGATGGCCTCGCTCAGGAGGCGATAGAAACCGCCGAGGTTGTCGCGGTGGACCCGGCCGGAAATCACGGTCATCTCCACCGAAGCCGAAGCCGAGTACTCGGCGGCCATGGGGTAGAGCAAGTCGACGATCTGCTGGTAGGAATGTTGCCGGGTAGACCCCTCGGCCAGCATCGAGGCGGTCAGGGCCGCCAGTCCCTCCTTGCCCGGCGGGTCGTCTTGCGAGCCGACCTGGAACCAGATGCGGAAACTGACTGTCGGGTCGTTGGCCACCGGCACCAGCACCAGGGCCGACTCGGGGATTTTCGCCGTTGCGGCTGTCGGGAATGCCCTCGGTGGTGTTCCGGGTTTGGACGCTGTTTCAGGACACCGGGAGCCACCGTCGGGCAGGAATGCCCAACCTACAGCGGCAGTAGGATGGGCATTCTCGCCCGTCGCCACGTTCCGGTCGTGAAACAGCTTCTTAGCAGAATGGACCGCTTCCTGCGTAGGAACGCCACAGAGAGCGTTCCCTACAGGAACGCCACCGAGGGCGCTACCTGCCGGTTCCGACGCCCAGGAAAACGCCGGCAGCCAGAGCAAACCCATCAATATCCATCGCACGCTTTTCACGATCGGGCTCCCTTTAACACGACCACCGTCCGCCGCTCGGGCACCAGGTATTTGCGGGCCGCTTCCCGAATGTCGTCGGGCGTGACCCGCTCCAGGGCCGCGTAATAACGGTCGACGATCTCGATCCCGCCGCTCAGCGCCACAAAACGCGCCAGGCCGCCGGCCACGTGCTCCGGCGTGTCCAGCGACATCAAAAAGGCGTACTTGTCGCGGCGCTTCAACTGGTTCAGCTTCTCCTGCTCCACGGGCTGCGTTTGGAACCGGTCGATGGTCCGGTAGATCTCCTGCCGGACATAATCCAGGTCCGCTTCTTCTTGACCATGGCCACCACGCCCAAGAGCGAGGGGTCGCGGTTCATGGGCGCCTCGGCCCCGAGGATCTGCACCTTCTGCTCGTCCAGGACCAGCTTGTTGTAGAGCCGGCTGTTGGGGCCGAAGGCCAGCTCGGCCAGCAGGTCGGCTGCCACGTAGAGGCGGTTTTCCGGGTCGAAGGCGTCGGCCTTGTAGGAGATGCTGAGGATCGGCAGCGTCCGGCCGGGGTAGGCCACCTCGCCCTGCCTCGGGGCTTTCTGGGGAGGCTCGGCGGGGATCTGCGACGGCTGGTAGCCCGGCTTCCAGGGACCGTAGTACCTGGCGGCCAAGGCCAGCGTGGCCGCCGGATTGATGTCGCCGGCGATCAGCAGCACCACGTTCTCCGGGCGGTAGAAGCGGCGGAAGAAGGCGCGGCTGAAATCGTAGGCTTCGGGCATCGTTTTGATGTCGGCCTCGAAGCCCATCGTGGTGTGCTTGTAGGGGTGGACATCGTAAGCCAGGTCCTGCACCTTCTCGTTCAAGAGGATGAAGGGCTGGGTGATGCCTTTGCGATATTCGCCGTAGACGGCCCCCGCCTCGGTCTGGAAGGCCGGTTTCTCGTAGTGCAGGTTCTGGAAGCGGTCGCTCTCGATCTCCATCACGCGGGGAAGATCTTCCTTGGCGAAGTTGAGGTGGAAGGCCGTGTAGTCGTCGGTGGTATAGGCGTTGGCCTTGGCGCCCATCGCGGTGACGATGCGGTCATAGACCGGGCCGGGGTACTTCTGGGTGCCACGGAACATCATGTGCTCGAAGAAATGGGCGAAGCCCGAGCGGCCCGGCACCACCTCGTCGCGGCTGCCCGTCCGCACGATCGAGTAGTAGGCCACCAGTCCCGGGCTGTCCATGGGGATCAGGATCACGGTCAGCCCGTTGGGGAGCGCTTTTCTTGTCGTGACGGTAGGGGAAAATCGAGGCTGCGTGAGCGGGCGGGGTTATGGCCGCCAGGAGGAACAAGGTGAGGGCGAGGAAGCGGTTCATCCGTCGGCTAGCTCCGAGAGACTTTTCTGCCAAAGCGTTCTTTCAAACGATCGTCGGCGAAAGGAAACGGGGGATTCTCTCTACTACGTGCCTAGCTCGGCCAAAGTTCAACTTGTGTCTCGGCTGGCTTCCTCGGCGATACTTTCGCCAGATGCTCGCAAACTTTATCCTCGGACCCAAGTTTTTTGGCGAGTCGCCGCAGGTCCAACCGCCGCAGCAGGTCGGCGGTAATAGGGCGTTTGGTGTCCCAGAACACGAACGCCTCGTAGAAAGCCTGTGCCTCTCTAGAGTTGAGGAGCGATGCGACGTATTCCGCCTGCGCTTTCGTTTGGCAAGGCAAGAAGTACGAAGTGTCGTCAAGGACGACGGGCTTGCCGTTGGCGGGCCCGACGATTACGAACGCCAGCTTCTTGTAGAAGCCGCTGATGGCGACCTTCCAGGGATCGAAGGTATAGGCGCCTACGCCAAATATCGAGAACGGAGGTCGGTTTCGATAGATCGAACTGCCCCGCTTGTCCAACAGGCCAGCGTGTGCGCTTAGGTAGTCCCACGTGCGGGGCGCTGACTGTCGTATCCAGGCCGTATCCTCCCCGACCGTGCGCTGCGTCACAAGCATGTATCGGTTCTGGCTCGTACCGCCTTTCGCCACGTGCGAACTTTTCAGCATCGGAAAGAGATAGGTCTCCTCAAGGTCCACGATCTCGCCGAGGCCGTTACGGTACTTTTTCCCTTCCCTGCGAAGCTCCATGACCTTAGAACAGTCGTGTTTAACCCCCGAACGCCACTTGACAATCTCTTCGCCGCAAAGATGCTTCCAGCGGTGGTAGGCCCCGATGTTCGAGAACAACATGCCGTTTTCGTACCCGATCACGGTTTCCTCGCCAGCGTCGTTCAGACGGGAATAGACTTTGGCTTCCGCGTCGTGAGCCCCCGGCCTGAAGTGTGTCACCAAGAGGGCGGCGTCAACAGCAGCGTGAAAATGGAGATCGGCTTCGATCCGACAAATCGCCGACCGCTCCAGGGCGATCTCATTCTTCCACCCGTGCAACAAAGTCTTCCGCGCGACCGACGCCTTGCACAGAATGGCGAGCGTGCCGCGCCGGCCATTCATGGCTTCAAGCAGGCGAATTAGCATCCATTCCGATATGTCGAAGTTCGCTTTGCCCGTGATCGCGTCGAGCCCGTTGCGGTTCTGGAAGTTCGACTTGGCGGGCAGGTTTTCGCTACCCAGCGTGCTGAGATCGGCGCTGGTGACCCACGGCAAGTTACCCAGTACCAAGACGGGCTCGGGCAGCTCTGAAATCATTTTCTCCCAGTCTGTAAGAAAGAAGTCCGCTGCCATGAGTTGTGTTTTGTCGGCATCTTGTCTTCGTTGAAGAGTGGACTGGTGCGCTTGATGTATTGCGGATTGATATCGGCGCCAATTGCATTCTTGACGTTCTCGAAGTGGTCGAGGCCAGCGAACAGGAAACTTCCTAGGCCGCACGTTGGTTCCAGCAAGGAAGCAGGACGTACCCCGTGTTCAGTCAACATGGCACACACGTCGTGCGCAAGCTTTTCTGGCGTCTGAAAGTCGCCGTACTCGGCCACCTGTTTCGTCTTGCTTCCCATTGCGTTGCCCAACTCTTACCTCAGCTTCAGAATTCCATCCACCTTGCCGGCCTGCTCAATGACCCGCGCATACTGGAGCCGCCACTGTAAGGCGTTGGAGATAGTCAGGTAGCCCTGCTCGCAGGGCTCTTTGAGCAGTTCTTCCGCGATGTCGTTCGCCTCGACGTTGTCAATCGGCAGGTTCTTGTCGTGCATGAGCCCGATCAGGTCTTCGGCGTTGCACCCCGCATCGAGGTGCTGGCGTATGAGTCGGGTCATGGTGAAATCGGCGGTTCGATGTGCCTCGACAAGAACCGTGTGCAGGATGTTCAGGACGGCAGTGGTCGTGCTTGGGTCGTCCTTCTTCTCATAGACGAACACCAGGACCGAATACCCGAGGCCGAAGATCTTCTGCCGAGCCGACTTGAATGGACAGGAGGATTGCGGTTGGGTAATGGCGGTGACCTTCATGTCCACTTGAAGATCAGAGAAATTGATGCCCGACGCTGAATTGCAGGGCGTGAAGGTGTACTTCCCCTCAAGATGGGCACGAAACTTGTGTTCAAGGTACGTTCCGATAGCCTTGCCGTCCGTCACCCCGTAAAGCGTTGGCTCGGGATAGCTGGATTCGACGTCGGCGAAGGCCGCGGCTTCTTGACACAATAAGGGGATGGTCAGCTCAGTCTTGGCCATCTTTCACCTCTCTTCGCGATCCTGCCGATCGATATCGAGGGTTGGAGGTAAGTCTACCGGCTCGCTGTCCAGATGTACACTCCCTGTAAAGACGAATTGATGGCGACGCTTGCGCCTACCGTGAATCCTCTCGTTTCTCCTACCTCCTTCGTCCGCCTCCGTAAAGACATCCTCGAAGGGATGCCCGTTCTGCCATCCCAGCCGGCCGCGCGAACGAAACAACTCGATCCGCCGGATGGTAATCTCGCAGTACAGCGGATCAACGTCGCCGGCAAAGCATCGCCGTCCCAATCGCTCGCAGGCAAGAAGGGTCGTGCCTGAATGCGAGAAGAAGTCAAGCACGAGGTCAGCGGGCGCGGAACTTGCCTTCACGATTCGCTCGATGGACTTCAGTGGTTTCTGGGCGTAGCACCCGGATACGTTCTCCTCCATCCGGTAGAAGACCTGCTGCACGTCGATCCAGACGTTGCCGGCCCGGATGTTCTGGGACTTGCTCCGCTCGAAGTTCTCCGTCACTTTTCCGTCCACTTCCTTGTAGTAGCCTCGGAGCGTCTTGGGAATGTCGGTGTACTGCACCGTGAATCCCGGGTCTCCTTTGACGTAGTAGAGAAGCTCCTGCCTCACGGCCATCCAGTTCTTTTGGGTCCCATAGCCTCGCTGGTTCCTCATGGTGATCCATGACCGCGGCCGAACGTCCGGGAACCTTCGCATCATCACCATGAAGTCGGCTAAGGGTTGGAAGCCGTCATTCTGGTCCGCGCCCAGCCAGACGTACAGGGCGGAATGGTCAGCAAGTCGATTCAGGGTTAGTTGGACCCATTGTTCACACCACCGAAGGTACTCCTCAATCGTTCGCCGCTGAAAGGCAACGAGATTGTAGGGCGGGTCCTGAATGGCCAGCGCGGCACGACTACCGGCCATGAGGCGATCAACGTCGGCCGCGTCCGCGGCGTCAATACACGCGACACGGTGTCGGCCGAGGGGATCATCCCAGACCTCTCCCCGCTGAAGCCGGCAATGCGGAAGCAATTTTTCGCGCATTTCCGTAGCCAAGTCCAACCGAGGGAGCGGGTCGTTTTTCATCGCCTTAGGAGCACTCCATGCGACAGGTTTGTTCTCACCCCGACAGCGTCACGCCCAGCAGGTGGCCGACGCCGTAGACCAACGCGGCGGCGGTCAGGCCGATCAGCAACTGGCGCATGCCGGAGTACCACACGCTGCGGCCGGTCAAGAGGGTGATGGCGGCGCCGATCAGGAACAACATTAGCGCGCTGAGCGTCACGCTTGTGCCCACGGCCACCGTACTCGCGCCCCCGGTCGCGTTGCTGCTCAGAAACAGGAAGGGGAAGACGGGAATGATCGCCCCGGCGGCGAAGAGGCAGAAGGAAGTGATGGCCGCCTCCCAGGCCGAGCCGCCCAACTCGTTGGGGTCGATCCCCAATTCCTCCCGCGAGAGCGTGTCCAAGGCGTGCTCGTGGTCCGACATCAGCCGCCCGGCCAGCTTCCGCGCGTCCTCCTGGGCGAGTCCCTTGGCCTGGTAGATGAGGGCCAGCTCCTCCTCTTCTTCCTGCGGCGCCTCGGCGATCTCGGCCGCCTCGACGGCGATCTGCCGCTGGAAGAGCTCGCGCGAGCTTTGCATCGAGAGCCACTCGCCCAGGGCCATCGAGCTGGCCCCGGCCAACAGCCCGGCTAGACCGGTGACCAGGATGGCGCGGGGCTCGAGCTTGCCGGCGGCCACGGCGCCGGCCACTCCCATCACCAGGCTGAGATTGGAGCAGAGTCCGTCGTTGGCCCCCAGCACTCCCGCCCGCAAGGCGTTGCCGCCGACCGCCCGATGGCGTCCCTCGAGCCGGGCCAGCAGTCCGCCGCCCATCCCGCCCTCCGACGTGCCGTTGATGGTCTCCAGCAGCCGGGCGTGAGAGCGCTCGATCGCGGGAAAGGCGGCTTCCCGCGCATCGGCCTGGACATCGTAGTTGGACCGGTCGGCCCGCTCCTGGGCGATCATCGTCGGCAGCACGAACTGCGGGCCCAGCCGCTTGGCCAGCCAGACGAGCACCCGGGTCCGCCAGCTTGGCCGCCTGGGAGGCGGGGTCTGTCCCGCCGCCCGCATCTTCTCCTCCCAGAAGCCGGCGTGCTGGGCCTCGGTCTCCGCCAGCCGCCGGTAGAGTTCCGCCAGTTGGGGCTGCTTTTCGGTCTCCGCCAGCGTGCGGTAGATCATCCCGGCGTCGATCTCGTGCTGCAAGTTGCCGAGATATCGGGCGATGTCGTCGGGCGGAGGCATATCCATGCCAGGATCATACTCTATCCGCCCCGCTCGATCCACCCGGCGGCGCATCGACAATGGGGCAGTGGGGAACTATACTAGAACACACACGGACGCCCCCCTCCTTTGCGGCGATACGCGGGAAGGGCGATCCCGGCGCGATCGTTCGTCCTTCCGAGACCTCTCCACCGATTAGGATCCCCGGGAAAAGGGGACAGTCCCCATTTGCCGGGCCACCAGCCTGCCAGAGGAGCAAGTCGATGATTAAGTGCCTGTCCAAGATCAACGCCGCGTTTTCGTGGTGCAGCCGTCCCGGCTGCTCGGGCAGGCGGGACGCCTGCACCGCAAAACGGCCGATCGTTGCCAATCGCCGTAAGCCCTGCCGCGGTCATCTGGCGACTCTTGTGCTCGCGCTACTGGCGACGGCTGCGCCGGCAGCCGCGGCCACGGCCGCCGACTACCTCGGTCCGAACCAGGTGGTGGCGGCCAAAGACGGCAAGACGCTCTACGTGTTGGAGGTGGACGCCGGGCAGATCGCCGTCGTCGATCCGGCGGCCGGCAAGGTGCTGCGGACGATCACGCCCCCGGTGCGGCCGACCGGCGTGGCGATCAGCGCCGACGGCGGCAAGCTGTATGTGACCTGCGCCGCGCCCGAGGGCTCGGTGGCCGTGATCGAGGCGGCCTCGGGGCGGGTGGCGGCGACGATTCCCGTGGGCCATACGGCCTGCGGGCCGGCGCTGGCGCCCGACGGCAAACGGCTCTACGTCTGCAATCGCTTCAACAACAACGTCTCGGTGATCGACCTGGAGGCCAACCGCGAGCTGACGCGGCTGCCCGTGGTCCGCGAGCCGGTCGAGGCGGTGGTCACGCCGGACGGCAAGTCGGTCTTTGTGGCCAACCTGCTGCCCAACGACCGCTCGGACGGCGCCGACGTTGCCGCGACGATCAACGTCATCGACACGGCCAGCAACCAGGTGTCGGCGATCCGGCTCTTGAACGGCAGCACGAACGTCCGCGGGATCACGGTCTCGCCCGACGGCAAGTACGTCTACGTGGTACACGTCCTTTCCCGCTACCAGATGCCCACCACGCAACTGGAACGGGGCTGGATGAACACCAACGCCCTTACGATCCTCGACGGGCCGGCCAAGAAGCTGATCAACACGGTGCTCTTGGACGACGTCGACCTGGGGGCGGCGAACCCCTGGGGCGTGGCCTGCACGGCCGACGGCGGCCTGATCGCCGTGAGCCACGCCGGCTCGCACGAGCTGAGCCTGGTCAACGCGGCGGGCGTGCTGGAGAAGATCGCCAAGATTCCCGCCGACGAGAAAACCGCCCAGGCGCAGGGCCGCGGCTACGACCCGACCGGCGCGTCGGCCTCCGCCGTGCAGGCCGACATCCCCAACGACCTCGCCTTCCTGGTCGATCTGAGGACGCGGATGAAGCTCGAAGGCAACGGTCCCCGCGGCCTGGCGATCGTCGGCGACAGGGCCTACGTGGCGATGTATTTCAGCGACACGCTGGGCGTGGTCGACCTGAGTCCGAAGTCCCAGCGGCCCGGCGCCTCCATAGCCCTGGGCCCGGCGCCGAAGGTGGACGTGGTCCGCAAGGGCCAGATCTTTTTCCACGACGCGGGCCTCTGCTTCCAGCAGTGGCAAAGCTGTGCCACCTGCCATCCCGACGCCCGCATGGACGGGCTGAACTGGGACTTGATGAACGACGGCATCGGCAACCCCAAGAACGCCAAGAGCCTGCTTTGGGCCCACAAGACCCCGCCCTCGATGTGGCTGGGCGTGCGGCCCAACGCCGAATCGGCCGTGCGTTCGGGAATCACGCACATCCAGTTCGCCGTGCGGCCGGAGGAAGACGCGGCGGCCATCGACGAGTACCTCAAGTCGCTGGAGCCGGTGCCCAGCCCCTACCTGGTCCACGGCCAGCTCAGCCCATCGGCCCGGCGGGGGAAGGAACTGTTCACCAGCAAACGGATTGACTGTGCCCAGTGCCATCCCGCCCCGCTCTACACCGACCTGCACGCACACGACGTGGGCTCGGCGGGCCCCTTGGACCGCAACGACAGGAAGTTCTACACGCCGACGTTGGTCGAGTGCTGGCGGACGGCCCCCTACCTGCACGACGGCCACTGGCTGTCGATCAAGGAGTTGCTCAAGGAGGGCAGGCACGGAAACGATCGCGGCCGAGTGGAGAAGCTCAGCGAGCAAGAGTTGAACGACCTGGTGGAGTTCGTCTTGTCGCTGTAGAGCGACTCGCGCAAAGGCGCCAAGAATCCCAGCAGGGTGAATCGGATGTACCTTATCTACTTCGATGAATCCGGCAACACGGGCAACAACCTCAATGTCCGCATGTCGCCGCTTTCCCTCTTGTTGCACGCGTCGTTGACGACTGGCTTAAGTCGTTGCCTGGCTGCCCGCTAGGGATATTTATTTCTGATGAGAACAAGGAAATTGTCCGCGACGTGGAGAAATTGATCAAGGTGCTTCGCGGCATCGAGGGAACGCTGAAGCTTGGCCAAATCATCGAGAAGGGTTTCTTTATCGACTCGTCGAAGAGTGTCGTTCTCCAACTCTGCGACCTGTGCGCCCTCACCCTGCGGAAGCACGAAGAGGCTCAGGCGGGCTTCCGCGACAACCCGCTGCACCACAGCGGGATTGTCCTACTGGAGCCGCTGATTCACCGTGGTGACGAAGCCTGGCAAGACGTGCTCGAGTGGATACCGCCGAGGAAAAAAAGAAGCGGCCAGGGACATTGTCCTGAGTCGGTAGGAACCGGCTCGTTCTGGTCGCTAGGGAAAGTATAGCTGAGCCTACCCCCCCGTCAATACTCATTTCTCGACACCCTCGCCGTGCAAATCGACCTTGCTCCGTTTGCGCAACAAGGCCGGTGGGGGCTATGGAGGGTGAGGACTTTAGAGCCCACTACCCCCCTTAAGATGTGGTGTGGGACACGGCCGGACGCCCGAGCCGGGTTGCCGCAGGGTATGATAAACGAGGTTTGGCGTCGAGGAGCACCAGGAACCCGGGATGATCGTCCTTTCTGCCGAGGCAATCCGCAAACACTACGGCCCGGAGCCCGTGCTTGACGGGGTGACCTTCGAGATCCATCCGGGCGAGCGGATCGGGCTGGCCGGCCCCAACGGCACGGGCAAGACCACGCTGCTGAAGATCCTGGACGGCAAAGAAGATGCCGACGGCGGCCGTTTCGAGCGGCACCCCTCCGTAGTAGTAGGCTACCTCGAACAGCAGCCGATCATCGAGCCCGGCCGGACACTCTGGCAAGAGGCCCTCAGCGCCCTGGCGGCGCTGATCGCCTACCAGCACGAATCGGAAGAGGTGGCCCATGCCCTGGCGGCCAACACCGACGAGGTCGAGCACCGCCGGCTGGCCGCCCGCTTCGACTTCCTCCAGCAGGAATTGCAGCGTCACGACGCCTACAACCTGGACCACAAGATCGAGCGCGTGTTGGAGGGCCTGGGACTGGGCCGTCCGTCGTTCTCCCTGCCGGTCGAGTCGCTCAGCGGGGGCGAGCAGAACCGCCTGATGCTGGCCAAGCTACTGTTGGCCGAACCGGACCTGATGTTGCTGGACGAGCCTTCCAACCACCTCGACATCCAGGCCACGGAATGGCTCGAAGAGTTCCTCTGCGAAACGCAGGCCGCGATCCTCCTGGTGAGCCACGACCGCTACTTCCTCGACCGAGTGACCAACCGCACCTTCGAGCTCTTCCACGGCACCGTCGAGGCCTACACCGGCAACTTCTCGGCCTACTGGCAGCAGAAGGCCGAGCGGCTGCTGGTCCAGACGCGGACCTACGTCAAGCAGCAGGAAGAGATCGACAAGACCAAGGACTTCATCCGCCGCAACGCCTACGGGCAGAAGCACGCGCAGGCCGAAGACCGCCGCAAGAAGCTCCAGCGGCTGGAAGAGGACCTGGTGGCACCGCCCCGCGAGATCGCCGCCCCGGTGATGGGCTTTCCCGAGGTCAGCCGCAGCGGCGACCTGGTGCTGCGGGCGGAAGAGCTTGCCAAGGCCTACGACCGCCCGCTGTTCGCCCACGTTTCCCTGGACATCATCCGCGGTCAGCGATGGGGCGTGCTGGGACCTAACGGCTCGGGCAAGACCACGCTCTTGAGGTGCCTCTTGGGCCAGCTCGATGCGGACGCCGGCGTCTCCCGGTTAGGGCAGGGGGTCAAGGTCGGCTACTTCGATCAGCACCTCGCCTCGCTCCGCGAGGACGCCCTGGCCGTGGACGCCATTCGGCCCGACCACAAGGATTTCAACGAGCAGAAGCGGCGCGATCTGTTGGCCCGCTTCGGCGTGATGGGCGATACGGCCTTGCAGCCGGTGGCCCGGCTGAGCGGGGGCGAGCGATGCCGGGTGGCCCTGGCCCGGCTGGCCGCCTCGGACGCCAACTTCCTCGTCCTCGACGAGCCCACCAACCACCTGGACCTTTGGGCCCGGGACTCCCTGGAGCGGTCGCTCCGCGCGTTCGACGGGACCGTGCTCTTCGTCAGCCACGACCGTTATTTTGTCAACCAGATCGCCGATCACCTGATCGTGGTCGAGCAGGGCAGGGGCCTGGTCGTGGAGGGGAACTACAGCACCTATCTCGATCAGCTCCGCCGCGGAGCGTCGCCGCAGCCCAGCCCTGTCAGCCCCGGCGGCCGCGCCGGGTCCGGGGCCAGCGACGGCTCGCGAAAGCCGGGGTCGAAGACGGCTGCCAAGGGCTCGCCCAAGCATCGTGCCAAGGGCAAGGCCCAGGCAAGACCGGCGGGAGTCTCGCCCGGCAGGCGGGATCTACCGGCCAAGCCGGCGGCCCCCGGCGACGGCAAGGGCAAGGGCCGGCTGAAGCGGCGTTTCCCTTACCGCAAGGTGGCCGACCTGGAACGCGACATCTTCCAGCGCGAGACGCGGCTGGAGCAGCTCAACGCCGACCTGGCCGACCCGGAAACGCTCCGCAACGGCCCACGGGTCCGCCAGATCAAGGAGCAGATCGCCGAGCAGCAGGAGGTGCTCGAACAACTCTACGCCCACTGGGAAGAGGCGACCGAGCTGAACTGGTAGGACGTGTTATGTAGTAGGCACACGCCGTGTGCCGTCCAGAGCGGCACACGGCGTGTGCCTACTACATTGATATGCGAGCGAGCCTGCTACTCTCGCCATCTCCTCGCGGCGCGATGGCTGCCGGAGAAGGCCCCGAGGTCGAGGAGGACCCCGAGGATCAGCAGGACCAGGTACCCGCCTTGGACCTGGCCTGCGTTGTGGAAGTAGATATACATCCATGCCAGGGAGGTGTAGGGCAGAAAAAGCCACCCCAGCAGGGCGACCAATCTCGAATCGAAGGCGGCATACCAGTTTGTCAGAAGCCACACGCCAATCAAGAATACTCGCGGGCCCAGCAGCATAGCCCCAGCAGCCAGACAACAGCCTCCCATGCTTGCACCTCCTTCACGCTGACGTGCATCAAGTCCCCCTCTCCCTCCGCAACATTATGCATCAGCTATCACTGCTAGCAGAATTCGACCGTCAAATAAGGACTTACGTCAACAAGGCGTGAAGTTTCGCGCCAGGTCGGCGACCAATCGTGGTAGTCTGGGTCGATTGCTCCCGATGTGGCAAGACGATTTGGCTGTCAATGCTAGCTGATGCATAATGTTGCTCCGGGAGAGGGCCGGGGTGAGGGGATCTACCATCGACGTACCATTCTATCACCACACCACCGGCGTGGCCGCCGGGGCTAACAGAACCACACCCGGTAGCCCCGGCGAATCAATAAGTGTCGCCGAATCAGTAGTGGGCACACGCCGTGTGCAGTTCTGGACGGCACACGGCGTGTGCCTACTACAATAGCGGCACGACGTGCTCGTGGGACTCCAGCGTGTCCTCGCACAACTGCCCGCCGAGCCAGGCCAGACTGGCATAATCGCCGGCCTGCTGGATCCAGTCGAGCCCGATCCCCGGGCGGGCCTCCTCGGGCAGCAGCACCACCAGCCGCTTCGCGCCCAGCAGCCGATTGGGGTGAAGACTGTAATAGAGGTCCAGGTAGCTGGCGCTCTGAAAACAGGCTGCCTGCAAGGCTTCGAGCGTCTCCAAGGAGAGCCGATAAGGCGCGGCGGTCGGCTCGATCACTACCTGGAGCGTGCTGTGCGGGTTGTCGTCCAACAGGCGGCGGATCAACTTGGCCGCAGGCCGGCGGCGGCGGTCCAGGTCGCGTCCGCGGAGCCAGAGGGTGAAGACCTGCGTCCTGCGCTCCGGGGGAGGCAATGCCGCGTCGAGTTCGCCACACGCCAAGCCGGCGTGGCCGCCTGGGCTAACGGCTGCTGGCGAAGCTGCGTCGAGATCCACCCTAAACATCTCCGCCAGCCCATCCGCCCGCGGCGGCAACTTGTCACTCGCCACTCGCCACTCGCCATTGGCCAGCGGCGGCGGGAAGGGATCGAACTCGATGCCGAAGGCTTCTTGGGCCTCTTCCATCAGCAGGTACAACTGCTCCAGGCTCAGCGTGGGCGTCTGGAGCACATAGTAGGGCGGCCGGGCCTGGAAGCTCAGGCCCAGCCGCTGGGCCTCCTGGCGGAAGGCCGTGCCGGGAAGCACGGCCAGGTTGAAAACCTGCATGTCGCTGAACAGGCGCGTTTCGGCCAGATAGTCGATCCCGCGGCGGATGGAATCGACCGTGTCGCCGGGCAGTCCGAGGATCAGGTCCGTGCGGACGCGGATGCCCGCGTCGAGCATGGCCCGGGCGCCGCGCTCGAAGGCGGGCAGGTGGACCTTGCGGCTCATCAGCTCCTGGGCCTGCGGATCGATGGATTGCAGCCCGATCTCCACCTCGGTGAAGTTGGCCTCCTTCAGCAGCCGGGCACTCTCGGCGTTGATCCCCTCGCCGCGAAGCTCGGCCGTATAGGTGAAGCGGCCGTCCGGGTTGTTGCGGGCCAGAAGCCGGAGGAAATCGAGAAAGTCGCGCCGCTGGTTGAGCGTCGGATCGAGGATGCTCACCTCATCGACGTCGCGCTCCCGGGCGTAGCGGAGACTCTCCTCGACCTTGTCGCCGGACAAGACGTACAGGCTGTCATAACTCTTGGGATAGTAGCAGAACTTGCAGCGGAAGCGGCACCCGCGGATGGTCTCCAGGAGCATCAGCCGTTGGTCGGCCGCATCGAGAATGCCTTCCAGGTAGGGCGAGCAGATCTCATCGAGGTTGGCCAGCGGTTTGCGAAACGCGGGGAGCTTCCCGCCCGGCAGCACGGCCAGACCGTCGATCGCGCGATCGGGCGCCGGGCCGCGGCGCAGGGCGTCCAGCAGCTCCGAGAAGGTCTGCTCGCCTTCGCCGATGACGGCAAAGTCGACCGCCGGATGTGCAAACACCCAGCCGTTGTCGGCCGTGATCTCCGGTCCGCCGAGCACGATCTTCAAGTCCGGCCGGGCCGCCTTCAGCCGCTGGGCGACCCACAGGCTCCGCTCGATATTCCAGACGTAGCAGGTGAAGCCCGCCATCCACGGGTCCCGAGTCAGGATCGCTTCCACGACGCCCTGGTCCGAAAGCGTATTGGCCGGCCCGCTGGGGAGGATCTCGATCCGATAAAACTCCTCCAGTCCCCGCCGGCGGGCGAAGAGTTTCAGATAGCCGGCCGCCAGCGGGACATTGCCGCGGATCGCCTGCGGCCCGGGCGGAGGGATGGGGAGTTGGAGGAGGAGGACATTGCGGCGAGAGGAGGTCATACGATGATTTTGGATTTTAGATTTTGGATTTTGGATTTTGGGCTTGGAAACCAATCCAAAATCTAAAATCCAAAATCCTTCCTAGCCCTCCTCCTCCGCCTCCTCGCCCTCCTCGACGGCGGCGCTTTCCGGCTGGGCGTCGCCGGCCAGGCTCCAGTCGCGACGCTGGCGGGAACTGGGGATCTGCATCGCCTTGCGATACTTGGTCACCGTCCGCCGGGCGACGGTGATGCCGTGCGCGGCCAGGCCTTTGACCAGGTCCTCGTCGCTCAGCGGGTGCTGCTTGTCCTCCTTGTCGATGATCTCTTGGAGCTTTAGCCGCACCGTGTCCCAGGCCACCTCCTCGCCGTCCGCGCTGACCGTGCCGCCGCAGAAGAAACGCTTCAGCGGGAAGATGCCGCGGGGCGTCTGGATCCACTTGTCGTCCACGGCGCGGCTCACGGTGGTCACGTGGACGCCCACCTTGTCGGCGATCTGCTGCATCTTCAAGGGCTCGATCGACTCCGGCCCGCTGTTGAGAAACTCCTTCTGGTGGTCGACGATCGCCTGCGCGACCCGGGTCAGCGTGTTGCGCCGCTGCTCGATGGAATCGATCAGCCACTGCGCGGAGCTCAGCTTGCGCTTGATGTACTCGCGGGTCTCCTCGTTGGCGTCCTGGCTCAAAAGCAGCTTGCGGTAGTAGGGGCTGATGAACAGGCTCGGCGTGCGGCCGTCCTCCAGGCGGACCTTGTAGCCGCCTTCCACCGCCTCGACGAAGACGTCGGGCATGACCGTGGGGACGAAGGCCTCGTTGAACTCGGCGCCCGGCTTGGGATTCAGTTTCCGCAGCTCTTCCAGCGCCTCCTGGATCACGGGGATCGAGAAGCCGGTGATGCGAGAGATCAGCGGCAGGCGATTGTGCTCCAGGTCTTCCAGGTGGGCGGAGATCAGCGTGCGGAGCTGCTCGTAGCAGGGCTGCCCCTGGCGCAACTGGAGCAACAGGCACTCCCGCAGATCGCGCGCGGCGATGCCCGGCGGGTCGAGCTTCTGCACGACCGCCAGGGCCTTCTGGATCAGCGCGATCCTCCTCGGCCGCCTCGGCCCCCACCAGATCGTCGAGATTGCTCTGCAGGTAGCCGTTGGGATCCAGGTTGTAGATGATCCGGTCGCACATCGCCCGGATCTGCGGATCGAGGTCGAACCAGCCGAGCTGGTCGTGGAGGTAGTCCTGCAGCGACTGCGGCCGGGAGACCATGTTGGCCATGGCGTCGTGCTTGCGGTCGCCCTCCTCGTCCATGCGGTTGCGCGAGGGGCGGCTGTGCTCCTCGAAGCGGTCCGGGTACTCCTCGTCCATCTTCAGCAGGCGCTCGAAGTCCTGCTCGTTGTCGTGCCGCTCGTCGATCACCAGCTCGCGTTCCTCCTCGGTCGGCGAGTCCGGCGCCTCCTGCTCGACCTCCTCGGCGGGCAGGTCGGGGTCCTCCTCCCGCAGCTCCAGGATCGGGTTCTCCTGCATCTCCTGCTCGATCCGCTCCTGCAAGGCCATGATCGGCAGTTGCAGGATCTCCATGGACTGGATCATCCGCGGAGCCAGGACCTGTTTCTGAACCAGTCGAAGTTCTTGACCCAGCGAAAGTCGCATGGCTTGTTCCGATCTTCTTCGGCACCATCCCGGCGTGGCCGCCGGGGCTAACGGTTATCTATCGAACGTCTGAGGGACCTCAGAACTTCTGCCGCCCGGCCATCGCGTCGCTGAGGATCTCCTTATTAGCAAATTCTAGCACACTGCCCGACGTGATCCCCCGGGCGAGGCGGGTGATCTGAAGGGGGAATTCCGCCAACTGGTTGGAAATGTACAGCGCCGTGCCGTCGCCTTCCACGGTCGGATTGGTGGCCATGATCAACTCGCGGAACCCGCCGGCCCGGACCCGCCGGACCAGGCCCTCGATCGTCAGTTGATCCGCTCCGATACCCTCCAAGGGGGCGATCCTCCCCAAGAGCACGTGGTACAGCCCGCGGTAGACGCCCGTCTGTTCCAGGGCCATCAGGTCGCGCGGCTGCTCGACCACGCAGAGCAGATCCCGTTGGCGCCGCGGATCGCGGCAGATCGAGCACTCCTCGCCCTCCGCTAAATTGTAACAGGTGCGACAATACCGCACGTTGTCCTTGACGTTGCGGATCGCGTCGGCCAGGGCCAGGGCTTCCGCGCGGTGGACGCGAAGGACGTGGTAGGTCAACCGCTCGGCCGTCTTTTTGCCGATGCCGGGCAGCTTGGCAAATTCGTTGACCAGGACGTTGACCGATTCCGTGAGCAGCGGCACGCTGGTAATCCCCCTCAGGTGGTCGTTGGGCCGCTTTGACCGAGGAATTTACCCAGCGTCTCTTGCAGGCCCGACATGTCGACGCTCCCGGTGATCGCCTTGAGAGCCTCGCTGTGAAGCTCCTTGCCTTTGGAAAGCGCCTGGTTGACCGCCGTGAGGATCAGGTCTTCCAACAATTCGCGATCTTCCTGGGCGAACAACTGCGGATCGACGCGGACGCGGAGCGCCTCCAAAAGGCCGTTGACCTCGACTTCGACCATGCCCCCGCCGGAGGTGCCGGAAACGCGACGGCCGCGAAGCTCGTCGTTGAGCCCTTTCATCCGCCCGCTGATCTCCTGGGCCTGCTTCAGCAGCGATCCCAGGCCGGATAATCCCTGGAACACGTTCACGTCTCCTTCGCACTGGCCGGCTCGTCGACGCGGACCGGCTGCGCCCCGAACAACTCGCCCGCCCGACGGATCATCGGGTGGTCGGCGACCTCCATCAATCTCTGCTGCGCAGTGGCCGGCCGGACCGCCGCGACGGGCTCTTGCGCCTGGGCAACCTCCTCCACGGCGAACTGGACGCGAATCGATTCGCCGGTCAGCTCGGCCAACGCCCGTTGGAACTGCGCGAGTTGATCGGGCCGCTCGCAGATCGCCTTGGCAAAAGTATACCCCGGTTTCAGGTGAACAACCAGGTTGTTTGGCGCGGAAATTGCTACACGACTGTAATTCCGAGCCGAACCGGCCGCCATCCCGCCCAGCCTCGCCACCACCTGGTCCCAGATCGACGCGGCGCTATCCCCGTCCAGCACAAGCTTTTGCCGTGGCTCGCCTGCGGGCTCCTGCGGCGCCTCAAGGGCCGGCGGGAGAGACTCGTCTGGGTCAGCTTTTTTTTTGCCGCCGGAGGCGGCGCAGCGGTAGACACTGACTCCGGCCCGGCGTGGCCGCCGCCTTGCAATTGGGCAATCAGCGCCGGCAGCTCCTCCAGATCCTCAAGCTGGCAGATCCTCACCAGGGCCAACTCCGCCAGAATCCGCCCTTGAGTGCTGTAACGCAGACGGGACAGGGTCTGGTCGAGGATCTGCATGGCCGCCAGGATCGTCTCCAACCCGAGTTCCTGGCCGGCGGAGATCACCTGCTGGCGACCGACGGGCGAAGCGTAAAGGAACGATTCGGCCGAACAGCCGACGGCGGTCGCCATCGCGTCGCGGAGGAAGCCGAAGAGCTGCTCGATCAACTGCCCCACGTCCACGCCTTCCTGGACGGCCGCATCCAGCTCGGCCAGCGCCGCCGACGGCTGCCGGCTGACGATGTAGCCCAAGAGCCGCGTGAGCCGTTCTTCGCCCGCCGTGCCCAACATGCCGTGCACGTCGGCCACGGTGATTCTCTGGGGGGAGAAGGCCAGCAATTGTTCCAGCAGCGATTGGGCGTCGCGCATCGAGCCGGCAGCCCGCCGGGCGAGAATCGCCAGGGCCTCGGGCTCGGCCTCGACCCCTTCGGCCTCGACGATCTCGCGCAGCCGCTGGCCGATCGACGACGTGAGAATCCCGGCGAAATCGAAGCGCTGGCAACGGGAAAGGATGGTGACGGGGATCTTCGACGGTTCCGTGGTGCAGAAGAGGAATTTCACGTGCTCCGGCGGCTCTTCCAAGGTCTTCAACAAGGCGTTGAAGGCCTCGCGGGTGAGCATGTGGACTTCATCGATGATGTAGATCTTGAACCGCGAGCGGCTGGGCCGCACGTTGGCGTTCTGCCGCAACTGGCGGATCTCGTCGATGCCGCGGTTGCTGGCCCCGTCGATCTCCAGGACGTTGATGTCCTCCCCGGAGCTGATGCTACGGCAACTGTCGCACTCGTTGCAGGGCGCGGCGGTCGGGCCGCGTACGCAGTTGAGGGCCTTGGCGAGGATCCGGGCGGTCGATGTCTTGCCCACGCCCCGCGCGCCGGTGAACAAATAAGCGTGTCCGACACGGTGCGTCTGGATAGCGTTGGACAAGGCCCGGGCGATGTGCTCCTGGCCCACAAGCTGGTCGAAGGTCTGCGGGCGGTAGCGGCGGGCGACGACCACATACTGCGGCGGTTTGCCGGGCGGGAGCTGCGAGTTCGTCGCGGGAGCCATGCGGAGTTAAGTCAATCTGTATCGAAGGACCGGCGAATGTAGTAGGCACACGCCGTGTGCCGTCCAGAGCGGCACACGGCGTGTGCCTACTACATTAGGAAAGCGGCTGCCGATGAGAGGCCCGCCACACATGGAGGCGACTGCTTATGGCTGCTGACTTTCGCCCCTGACCAGGTTCACAGCTCCCCATTGTGGGGGCCTCTCATCGGAAGCCGATGTTCCGCAATTCCCATGCAGTCGTTGTACGGTCTGGGTGTCGATTCGTCAAAGGGTAGTGGTCCAGTTTGCCCAAGAGATTTCGAGGAGCAAAGCGGAACCCCTGAGCCCCCTCCATATAGGTTAGCCTCTGGGCGTTCGCGAGGCTCTTCGACCAGGTGATGGGCGGCCGGGCGGCAACCGCCTAGTGTGAGGTGCTCCGGCCTTCCACGACGGCAATCTCTTCGTCAGTCAGGCCATACAAGTCATAGACCAGCCGGTCAATCTCCGCGTCGGCGGCATCGATCTGACGCTGGATGACGCCAGTCTGCGCTGCCGACTTGGCGGCGGCAAGCTGCTTGTGCAGGATTAGCATCGAATCCGCCAAACCGACAAGTTGATGGTGAATCGCCGCATCCTTGCCGTCGTTGAAGTCGATCACGTGAAAGGGAAGCAAAGACAGAAATTGCCGATTCGCGGACATCCAGCCGCCCCGGAAGGGCGCGCTGATTTGCGGAAAATACCATCGCATCAACCGGCAGTTCAGCAGCACCAGAAGATACTCAAGACGTTGCCGGCCGTGCGCCGCCTTCAGGTTCACACCGCCAACATCCACGTTGTCGAGGAAATGGCTTCCGTCACGGTCATAGGCGGCGTGGAGCTGCTCGACGAGTCTGGGCACGCAGAGCTTGACCAGTGATTGGCGGGCCATGTTTTTCAGATAGATGTAACCGTGCCAGCCCGGTCCTTTCATCCGGCCGTTCTCCCGACCTTCCAGCCGCTTTTTGTTTTCAAGAAGGTAGGCCGCCGTCTTGGGCCAGTCGCGTTGAATGGACTCGAACTCAATAAGCGAGGCCCTCTTCTCCTCGACGGTGTAGGGGAAAACGATGTACTGGCGGTTGGCCAGATCGCCGTATCGACTTACGTCTGTTCCGCTCAGAAGGGGATAGACAAGGTCCTTCTCAAAGGTCCATTCTTGTCCAAGTGCCTTGGACATTAGGCGATACGTCCGGTCGGTTTCGCGGACGAAATCCATGATGTAAACGTCATCCGCGCTGGTCTGAAGCCCGACAAAGACGTCGGCCACGTCACCAAGCTTGTCAGGCGTTGCCGAAAGCTTCGCAAAGAGTTCGGCGCCTCGCCCAACGGCAAAGTTCCACTCCCCGGCGGTAACCTGGCGAGCCTTCAACACGCCCCCGGTGGCGACTCCAGTGGCTCGCCAGGCGATAAGATCATCCACCTTGGCAAACCGGCATCGCGCGGCTGGCGACTTTTCCAGGAACAGAAGACACGTATAGGTCGTCGGTCCGTCGAAGACTTGCTGATCGCCGAAGTGAACGACATGGGCCAAGTGGCGCCCGTTTGCCACGATGGACCGAAGTGGCGCGCCATACTTCGAGTTGAAGAACTTGTGCGGGCAGATGAAGCCGAGTCGGCCCTTGGGACTCAGCAGCTTCAAGCCTTGTTCGATGAAGACAACGTAGATGTCGTAGTTGCCCGCCTTGCCGGCGTTGAACAGTTCCCTGTAGATATCGACCTCCAGCGGTGCCCATTCCTTCATCGCTTGGATACGGACGTATGGCGGATTTCCAATGATGCAATCAAAGCCCCCGGCCTTCATGGCGGCGGGAAAGTCCTGTTTCCAGTCAAACGGGTTTACCCGCTTTCTCTCGTCGGGGTCGAGATTCAGCTTGTCGGCGAAGTAGTCAGAACCGATCAGCGAATTGCCGCACTTGATGTTGTCCGCGAGGTTCGGCAGCGCCCGGTCGTGAAAGAGCTGCTGTTGCCGGCTTACACTCTGGTCGGTTTCACCCTCCAGGACCTTCAACAGCAACGACAGCTTGGTCACTTCCACGGCCTGGGCGTCGATGTCCACGCCGAAGACGTGCGTCGTCAAGATCCGCTTCTTTTCGCCGATCGTCAGCCGCCAATGACTATTGCGGGGGTCTTGGTAAACGGCCTTCTTGAACCTTCCCGGCTGGTGCTCGACATACCATTTCAAGCAGTGGTCGAGAAGGCACCGGTAAGCGCCCAGCAAAAAGGAGCCACTGCCGCACGCCATGTCCAGAATGCGCAGCGGCTGCCTTCCATTGCGCAGGCCGGCCAGTTGGGCCGGACTTCGCCCTTGGATCTGCCGGCCGACGGTCTCGCGGACGATGTAATCGACGATATAGGAGGGCGTGTAGTACACGCCCCCGGCCTTGCGAACCTCGGGCTTCTCCTCAACCTTCGCCTGGTGGCCGGCCGTCAGCCGGATCACCTTGCCCAAGAACCGCTCATAGACGGTCCCCAGAATCTCGACGGGCAGCACGCCGAAGTGATAGGGCGACCCGTGGGCGAAGTAGAGGCTTTCCAGGAGCGGCTTGAAAACCTTGTCGTCAACGGCCAGCCTCGGCGTGATGCGGTCAGGCTCTTCCGATACGTCGCTCTCCTGCTGGAAATGGAACAGGCCGGAATTGTACTTTTCGTCCGCCTTGCGGCACAGGTCGCGCATGAAACGAGGGTAAATGTCGTCACGCTCGCAGAGCTTCAACAGTTGCTCGTCAGGCTCGAGCTGCCGGTCTTCCGCCATGCGAAGGAAAACCACCCGGTCAATCGTCCTTTGCACGGCCGCATTCAGGTCGTCCGAAGAAAGTCCCTGGTTCCGCAGGGCGATGTTCCGGGCAAGCGTATCCCGCCAGCCCTCGATTTCCTTGAGAAACTCTACGTCCACTTCCGACGTGCCCCGCTTACGCTTGGACGCGGCGTACTGGTCAAACGCGCCGGACCAGACCGCTTCGCGCGAAAACACGTCCCACAACTCTCGCCAGCGGTCGGGGTACTCGTCAAAGCGGAAGTGCTGGATGCAGGCGTGGCTTGCCTTGTCGGCCGCACGGGGCCGCAGGGTACAATCGTAAACGCCAAGCTCCTCAAAGTTGGTCAGGATGGACAGCGGAACCTTGGCGCTCCAACCGTAGCGCCGAAGCTGGAAGGCCGGCCCGGGGTCCGCGCCGATGTTGACGCCGCAACTCTTCGCTTCCGTGTAGAACCTCGGCAGCGTGCCGACGCGGAAAGCATAATCGGGGGCCTTCTGCTGGCCTTCTACGTCAAGGCTGTCTTCGGGAATAACCTCCCGGCACTGGGGCGCGGCCATCCCGGCATTCCGCACGTCCCATCCCAGGGACTCCAAGAAAGGGTCAATGAGTGTCTGGCGAACGTGGGCTTCCTTGACGCCGGGGGCGAAAAACGCCTGGCGATTGGTCGCGTAGTACTGGCACAACTGCGCGACTTCCTCTTTGCCCTGTTCAAAAGTCTTGCTCATGCCATCGCCTGCCGCTTCCGACTCCGCTTCGGATGCACGCGGCGGCAGCATACCACGGGGCCGGAAGGGCACGCTAGCGGGGCGCGGAGAAAGTTGCGAAAGCGGCGGATTTGCGTCGCAAGGGCGGGAAAGTAACAGTTCTTTCGTCTCTAGATGCAAGAGTCGTGAAACGCCGGTTCGTAGTCCCGCCTTTAGGCGGAAGTCCGCCTAAAGGCGGGACTACGAGCGTATTTACCCATCCCGGTTTGCACCTAAGACCGGAACAGCCCCCGTTACATCACTGCCCCTCAAAGGTTGGCTACTACCTGACCCGCGTTTTCTGCTCCACAAAATGGGGGCCGGGAATGACCCGGACACGATCGGGGATCGCCAAATCCGTGCCTACCGCGACCTGGAGCTTTTCCGCGGCCTCGTGACCCAGCGTGATCTGGCGGCCTTCCACGTCGATCGTGATCGCACCGGCCTCAATCCGGTGGATGAGGACGCGGCCCTGAACGTTCAAAGGGAGCCCCGATTGGGCAAGATAGCGAAGAAAATCGGTCGATTGATCCATGACCCGAGCCAGACGGAATCGGGTGTCTGCCGGGCAGTCGGCCAACGACCGGGTCTCCACGACCGGCATCTGGCCATCGGCGGTGGGAATGGGGTCGCCATGCGGGTCGAACTGGGGATGGCCCAACCGCGCGGCAATGCGGTCGATCAGCTTGTCGCTGATCACGTGCTCCATCTGCTCGGCATCGTCGTGGACCTCGTCCCATCCCAGTTCCAGGGCGTGGGCGAGGAAGGCTTCGATCAAGCGATGCCGGCGAAGGATCGAAAGCGCCAGTTGATTGCCCGCCTCCGTCAGCCGCACGCCTTCGTAAGGCGTGTAGGTCGCCAGTCGACTCTCGCTGAGCGTCTTCAACATGCTGGTGACCGTGCCGGGCGACACCGCCAGAGCTGAGGCAACTTGGCCCGTCGTCGCCCGCGGGTTGTTCTCCGTCAAGCAGATCTTGAAAATCGCCTTGACGTAATTCTCCACCGTCAAACTAGCCAAGGTCCCCCACTCCTGGATCGGCGCCGAGCGCACCTTTTGGCAACAGAAACCCCACGGCCTCCCGCCGGACAATTTTAGAGCCGGGTCATGGACCGGCAAACGATCCTCGGCCGCTCGTACTCGTCACGCTCCGCGTGACGTTATCCCTCTCGCGGAGCGAGAGGAGTACGCGACCACCTGCGACACCCAACTTGCCCAACCTCCGCGTGGGCCCCCTCCCCAGGTAATCGCCGATGGGCTACGCTATCACAAGACTGCCTTTGATTGTCTTGCAGGCCCCAAGCCGGGAAACTCGGCGAGGACACTTCGTGAAACTGAACCAGATTGTGGCGAATCTCTGTCAGCGGATGATCCGGGCGGCCCCGCGGCTACGGCTCGAAGTACACCGTTACGGGTGCGGAACCCGAGTCATTGATTGCGGGGTGAAGGTCCCAGGCAGCCTGGAGGCCGGGCGATTGCTGGCCCAAGTATGTCTGGGCGGGCTAGGTAAGGTGCGATTTTTCCCGCTCTGCGGCGACGGGCTATCGGCGCCGGGTGTCGTGGTTCGCACCGACCATCCGCTTGCCGCCTGCATGGCTTCGCAATATGCCGGTTGGCGGATATCGCGGGAGGGGTACTTTGCCATGGGCTCCGGGCCGATGCGTGCCCTGGCCGCCGACGAGCCGCTATTTACCAAGATCGGCCCGGCGGAGGGCGTAGCGGCGGCGGTCGGGGTACTGGAGAGTTCCCGCCTTCCGCCCGAGGAAGTCTGCCAGCATTTGGCCGCCGCCTGCCGAGTGCCGGCGGGGGACCTGGTCCTGGCGGTGGCGAGGACGGCCAGCCAGGCGGGAGGCGTGCAGATCGTCGCCCGCTCGATCGAGACCGCGATGCACAAGCTCCTGGAACTGGGGGCCGACCTGTCGCGGATCGAGTCCGCTTTCGGCGCCGCCCCGCTTCCTCCAGCGGGCGGCGACGACCTGGAGGCCATGGGCCGCACCAATGACGCGATCCTCTATGGCGGCGAAGTGACGCTCTGGGTCCACGGCGAGGACCAGTCCTGGGCGACTTTCGGCTCCCGGGTTCCCAGCAGTGCCTCGCCGGACCATGGCCGGCCCTTCGCCGAGATTTTCCAACGTTATGACCGCGACTTCTACCGCATCGATCCGCAACTGTTCGGCCCGGCCGTGATTACGCTGGCGAACCTGGACACCGGGCGGTCGTTCCGCTTCGGCCGCCGGATGCCCGAGGTGCTCCGCCGCTGGATCGGGGGTTAGCAGGCACACCATGACTTACGGACTGTTGAACCTGAACAAGCCGGCGGGGGCGACGTCGCGGGACGTGGTCGACCAGGTCCAGCGGCTGGTCCGGCCCCAAAAAGCGGGACATGCCGGCACGCTCGACCCGCTGGCCACGGGCGTGCTGGTGGTCGGCGTGGGACCGGCCACGCGGCTGATCGAGTTCGTGCAGCAGATGCCCAAGAGCTACTGCGGCACGTTTCTGCTGGGGCGGCAGAGCCCGACCGAGGACGTTGCGGGCGAGGTGGCCGAGTTGTCCGACCCGCCGGTGCCGACGCTCGATCAACTGTCGGCCGCGGCCCGAGCCCTGACCGGCCGCATCCAGCAGCGTCCTCCGGCCTATTCGGCACTGCGGCTGTCAGGCCGCCGGGCGTACGACCTGGCGCGGCGGGGCGAACCGGTCGACCTCCAGCCGCGCCCTGTCGAGATCCACCGGTTGGAGATCGTTTCCTACGCTTATCCCGAGTTGAAACTCCGCGTCGATTGCAGTTCGGGCACCTACATCCGTTCGCTGGGTCGAGACCTGGCCGCGGCGCTGGGTACGGCCGCCGTGATGTCGGCCCTGGAGCGGACCGCCATCGGTAGCTTCCGCCTCCAAGACGCGATCGACCCCGCGGCACTCACGCGGGAGAACTGGCCCGTCTATCTTCTGCCGCCCCTGCGAGCCGCCGAGATGCTGCCCCCGATCAGCTTGACCGGACCCGAGGTCCAGAAAATCCGCTCCGGCCAGGCCATCGCCCGCGAAGCCTTGCCAGCGGGCGCCACGCAATGGGCCGCCCTGGACGCCGCCGGACGCCTGGTCGCCATCCTCGTCCCTCGCGGCCGCGGCCTTCTGGGTCCCATCCGCAACCTTCCGTGACCCCCTCTCGCGGGGCAGGGCCTTGCTCTCTTGGGATTTGCCCCCATATACTGCGCGGTGTAGGGGTTGGTAGGGTGGGACCAGGCCGCCTCGGCGGCCGCCGGCCCACCGGGACCTGGCGGAAATGGTGGGCCGGCGTCGCTAACGCGAGCTTGTCCCACCCTACTGGTAAGGGAAAGGATCGCTGGTATGACCCGATGGGTAAGGCAACTTGGTATTACCTTGGCAGGCGCCGCGGTGTTGGCCGGTCTGGGGGCCCTGCAAACTTGCTGGGGGAGTGAGAAGAAGATGAGCTTAGAGAAGAAGAACCTCGGCGTCACGGCCGACGGGAAGCAGGTCCACGAGTACACTTTGACCAATGTCCACGGGCTGGTCGTCAAGGTGATGACCTACGGCGGCATCATGACCTCGGTCGAGACGCCCGATCGGCAGGGCAAGATGACCAACATCACCTTGTCCCTGGATTCGCTCCAGGACTACCTTGCCGGTCATCCCTTCTTCGGGGCCATCGCCGGCCGATACGCCAACCGCATCGCCAAGGGCAAGTTCACCCTCGACGGCAAACAATACACCCTGGCCACCAACAACGGCCCCAACCACCTCCACGGCGGATGGAAGGGCTTCGACAAGGCCGTCTGGCAGGCCGAGGAAGTCCGCGGCAAGGACTTGGTGGGCGTCAAGTTGACCCACTTCAGCCCCGACGGCGACGAGGGCTACCCGGGCAACCTGACCGCCACGGTGGTCTACTGGCTCAACAACAACAACGAGCTGAAGATGGACTACACGGCCACCACGGACAAGGCCACGCCTTTGAACCTCACCAATCACACCTACTGGAATCTGGGCGGCCGGGCCAAGGGCGGAATCCTTGACGAGCTGATGATGATCAACGCCGACCACTACCTGCCGGTCGACGACACGCTGATCCCCACCGGCGAGCCGGCCGCGGTCAAGGGAACGCCGATGGATTTCACCCGGCCCACGGCGATCGGCTCGCGGATCGACCAGGTCGCGGGCGGCTACGACCACGCCTACGTGCTCAACCAGAAGAAGCCCGGCCAGTTGACCTTGGCCGCCAAGGTGGTCGCGCCCGCCAGCGGCCGGGTGATGGAGATCTGGACCACGCAGCCGGCGATCCAGTTCTATACGGCCAACTTCCTCGACGGCAAGCTCCAGGCCGGCGGCGTGAGCTACCAGAAGCACCACGCTTTCTGCCTGGAGACCGAGCACTATCCCGACTCGCCCAACCAGCCGCAGTTCCCCTCGACGATTCTCCGGCCGGGCGAAACCTATCACCAGGTGACGGTCCACAAATTCAGCGTGGCCAAGGGGTAACCGTTCACGGCCCGTAAAGTAGCAGGCACACTCCGTGTGCCGTCCGCCCAAGGCGGAGGAGGCAGCGGACGGCACACGGAGTGTGCCTGCTACTTTGGCCGACTCCCCGTGAACGATTACGCCAAGGGCCCGTAGCGCGGATTATTCACCCTTCTACGCTAGCCCGAAGCGAGGGAGGCACAATGAATTACCCTCGCTTGCGCTTCGGGCTAGTGTTGAGCACCCCTGCTCGTCCCACCCGGCTATTGTTCGCCTTGTACGACCGTGTTAGGATAGATGTCGTTGTTCGTCCGACGCGGATTCGGGGTCAGTGCTACGCCGAATTGCCGGGCAGGAGATTCCGCCATTTCCGAGGGAGTCATGGTTTCACGTCGCATCGAAGCGGTCCCCGCTGTCCTACCCACGGCGACGATCGGGTTATTGGCTGTCGTGGTTTTGGTCGCCGGCTGCTCCAAAGAGCCGTTCCCTTATGTTAAGGTCTCGGGCCGGGTGAACTATGAGGACGGCACGGTGATCCCGGCGCCACGGGTCAAAGTGACTTTTGTTTCCCAAGCGCCGCCGCTCGATGGGAAAACGGTCCCGCGTCCGGGCGTGGCCGAGATCGAGCAGGCGACCGGCACGTTCCAGACCGTGACCAGTCACACCTACGGCGACGGGATCGTTCGGGGAGAGCACAAGGTGCTGGTCGAGGCGCTTTCGTCGACTAACGTCCGTCTCCCCCTGGTGCCGCCGGAGTACGCGAATGTCGCCAAGACGCCACTCCACGTGAACACCAAGGACTCGCCTTTCGAGATCAAGGTTCCCAAGCCGAAGGCCAAGTGATTTTATGCGTTCGGATCGTCGCGTCGGGCGGGGGTTCACCCTGGTGGAGCTGCTGGTGGTGATTGTCATCATCGGCATCTTGGTCGCGCTGTTGTTGCCCGCCGTGCAAGGGGCGCGGGAGGCGGCGCGGCGGTCGCAGTGCCAGAACAACCTCAAGCAATTGGCGCTGGCCCTGCACAACTACCACGGCGCCTATCAGTATTTCCCGCCCAGCTCGAACTGGACCGGCAATCCTCCCCAGCCCGCACAGGGCAATAACGCCAACCTCAGTCCCAACTGGGTGATTGCGATCCTGCCCTTTCTGGAGCAGCAGGCGTTGTTCAACTCTTTCACTTTCGCAGACCCGAGCACCCAAGCCACCGTTTACATTACGGATCCCCTCAACGCGGCTGCACGCGGCACCCAGCTTCCCGTGATGCTCTGCCCCAGCGATCGCTACAACTCGAAGCTCTTCAACGGCACGTCGGCTCCCAGCGGAGGCACGAGCAACCTGGGCGACGGCTGGGCCCGCGGCAACTACGCCGCCAACGGAGGACTGGGGCTGATGCAATCCGGCGGCTCGGGGCTCGGCACCGGGGCCGACCCGTCCTGCTGGCGGACCAGCATCATTTGCGGCGTGATGGGCGCCAACATGTCGCTGAGCATGGAAGCGATCAAGGACGGCACCAGCAACACGCTGCTGTTGGGCGAGATCCGCGCGGGAGTCACCTCCTACGACTCGCGGGGCGTCTGGGCAATGAGCGGGGCCTGCCCCAGCGCGCTTTGGGCTGACGGTTCCTGGGGCGACGACAACGGCCCCAACAGCAACCAGCCCAAGGCCGACGACTGCCTGGCCTGCGGCGACATCAAGAACGCAGTGGGGGGCAGCGTGGCGTTGGCCCAGATGGGGATGGCCTGCTCCGAAGACAACGGGCCTTCTTGCTGGCCCAACTGGCAACAGACGGCGCGGAGCATGCACGGAGGCGGGGTAAACATCGCTTTGGCCGACGGCAGCGTCCGCTGGATCAACGACTATATCGACATCAGCAGCGGCAACATTGCCAACAGCCCGCCCACCTTCTCCGTCTGGGACCGCCTCAACCTCAGCAACGACGGCCAACCGCTGGACAGCAGCCAGTTCTGAGAGTGGCGAGTGGCGAGTGGCGAGTGACCGGCGAGCAGCGTGAGCTACCAGAAGCACCACGGCTTCTGCCTGGAGACCGAGCACTATCCCGACTCGCCCAACCAGCCGCAGTTCCCCTCGACGATCCTCCGGCCGGGCGAAACCTATCACCAGGTGACGGTCCACAAATTCAGCGTGGCCAAGGGGTAACCGTTCACGGCCCGTAAAGTAGCAGGCACACTCCGTGTGCCGTCCGCCCAAGGCGGAGGAGGCAGCGGACGGCACACGGAGTGTGCCTGCTACTTTGGCCGACTCCCCGTAAACGATTACGCCAAGGGCCCCTAGCCCGGATTATTCACCCTTCTACACTAGCCCGAAGCGAGGGAGGCACAATAAATTACCCTCGCTCGCGCTTCGGGCTAGTGTTGAGCGCCCCTGCGTCCCACCCGGCTATTGTTCGCCTTGTACGACCGTGTTAGGATAGATGTCGTTGTCCGTCCGACGCGGATTCGGGGTTGGTGCTACGCCGAAGTGCCGGGCAAGAGATTCCGCCATTTCCGAGGGAGTCATGGTTTCACGTCGCATCGAGTCGTTCCCCGCTGCCCTACCCACGGCGACGATCGGGTTATTGGCTGTCGTGGTATTGGTTGCCGGCTGCTCCCGGGAGCCGTTCCCTTATGTTAAGGTCTCGGGCCGGGTGACCTATGAGGACGGCACGCTGATCCCGGCGCCGAAGGTCAGGGTGACCTTTATTTCGCAGACGCCGCCGGCGGATAGTAAGACGTTTCCCCGCCCGGGCGTGGCCGAGGTCGACCCGGCAACGGGCAAGTTCCAGGTCGTGACCAGTCATACCCGCGGCGACGGGGTCGTTCCGGGAGAGCACAAGGTGATAGTCGAGGCGATTGCGGACAATGACCGCCGCCTTCCCCTGGTGCCGCCAGAGTATTCGAATGTCACCAAGACGCCGTTGCGCGTCAATACCAAGGACTCGCCTTTCGAGATCAAGGTTCCCAAGCCGAAGGCCAGGTGATTTTATGCGTTCGGATCGTCGCGTGGGGCGGGGGTTCACCCTGGTGGAGCTGCTGGTGGTGATTGTCATCATCGGCATCTTGATTGCGCTGTTGTTGCCCGCCGTGCAAGGGGCGCGGGAGGCGGCGCGGAAGTCGCAGTGCCAGAACAACCTCAAGCAATTGGCGCTGGCCCTGCACAACTACCACGGCGCCTATCAGTATTTCCCGCCCAGCTCGAACTGGAACGGCATTCCCGCCGACTCGGGCAACACGGCCAGCCTCAGCCCCAACTGGGTGATTGCGATCCTGCCCTTTCTGGAGCAGCAGGCGTTGTTCAACTCCTTCACTTTCGTGAACCCGAACACCCAAGCCACCGTTTACATTACGGATCCCCTCAACGCGGCTGCACGCGGCACCCAGCTTGCCGTGATGCTCTGCCCCAGCGATCGCTACAACTCGAAACCCTTCAACGGCTCGTCGGCTCCCAGCAAGGGCACCAGCAACATGGGCGACGGCTGGGCCCGCGGCAACTACGCCGCCAACGCCGGACTGGGATTCATGGAGAACAGCGGCGCGGCCAACCCGTCGAACTGGACGCAAAGCGTCAACTGCGGCGTGATGGGCGCCAACATTTCGCTGAACATAGAAGGGATCAAGGACGGCACCAGCAACACGCTGATGTTGGGCGAGATCCGCGCGGGACTGACGTTCCTACGACTGCCGGGGCGTTTGGGCGATGAGCGGGGCCTGTGCCAGCGCGCTTTGGGCCCACGGCACTGGGGGCGACGACAACGGCCCCAACGGCAACCAGCCCCGCGCCGACGACCTGATTAGCTGTAGCGACGTGCAGAGCGCGATAGGCGGCAGCAGCGGTGGCGGCAGCGGGGGCGAAGCGGCGTTGCAGAATATGGGGATGGCCTGCTACTACGGCGACGTGCCCAACTGGCAGCAGACGGCGCGGAGCATGCACGGGGGCGGGGTGAATGTCGCCCTCTGCGACGGCAGCGTCCGCTGGATCAACGACTACATCGACATCAGCAGCGGCTGCATCACGGACAACCCGCCCACCTTCTCCGTCTGGGACCGCCTCAACCTCAGCCGCGACGGCCAACCGCTGGACAGCAGCCAGTTCTGAGACTGGCCAGTGGCGAGTGGCGAGTGGCGAGTGACCGGCGAGCAGCGTGTTAGCCCCGGCGGCCACGCCGGTAAGGTTCGGCCGAAAAATAACCTCCCCCCTGATGAGCTTTGACGGACAAGATCGGTAGTTTGTCGCCTTTCGCTCCGCGAAAGAAGGCGCGTTCTTTCGCGGAGCATCGGGACCTGCACGGTTCAGTCGGACAAGCCACGAATTCCGCCGAGGAGCTATTCTCGGGCCGGCGTGGCCGCCGGGGCTAACACGCTGGCGGCCGGGTTACTGTTCCCCCGCCCCTCGCCCCTCGCCACTGAGAGCCCGCCCCGCGCCGCTGGCGCGTCGCCACTCGCTTGCGCTGGATCACGTAGTAGAAGACGGGCGTGAGGAAGATGCCGAAGAAGGTCACGCCCAACATGCCGCTGAAGACCGCCGTGCCCAGGGTCCGCCGCATCTCGGCGCCGGCGCCCACCGCCACCACCAGCGGGACCACGCCGAGAATGAAGGCGAAGGAGGTCATCATGATCGGCCGCAGCCGGAGATGGCAGGCGGCCAGCGTGGCCCGGTAGCTGTCGGCACCCCCTTCATGCTGGGCCTTGGCGTACTCCACGATGAGGATCGCGTTCTTGCAGGCCAGGCCCACCAGCACCACGAAGCCGATCTGCGTGAAGATGTTGACGTCCATCCGCGCGACGGCCACGCCGGCGATCGAGCAGAGCAGGCACATGGGGACCACGAGGATCACCGCCAACGGCAGCGACCAGCTCTCGTACTGCGCGGCCAGCACCAGGAACACCAGCACCACGGCCAGCACGAAGACCAGCATCGCCGTGTTGCCGGTGTCCAACTGCAGCTTGGCCAGCTCGGTCCAGTCGTAGTTCATGGCGTGCACCCTTTGGAGCTGCCGCCGGGTCGAATCCTCCATCAGCCGGATGGCCTCGCCGGAGCTGACGCCCGGGGCCGGCGCGCCGTTGACCGGCGCCGCGATATACATGTTGTAGCGCTGGATCATCACCGGGCCGCTGATCCAGCGGGGGTTTGACGACCGTGGCCAGCGGCACCATGCCGGCGCGGTCGTTGCGGACCTTCAGTTGCTTGAGGTCGTCCACCTGTTTGCGGTAGCGGGCGTCGGCCTGCACGTTGACCTGCCAGGTGCGGCCGTTGCGGTTGAAGTCGTTGACGTAGAACGAGCCCTGGTAGTCCTGCAAGGTCGCGAAGATGTCGGCCATCGACACGCCTTGGACTTTGGCCTGGGTGCGGTCGATGTCCAGGGAGATCCAGGGGGTGTCGGCGCGGAAGCTGCTGAACAGGCCCGCAAGCGAGGGGATGCGGCCGGCGTCGACGACGATCTTCTCGCCCACCTTCTGCAGCGCCGACAGGCCGTTGTCGCCGCGGTCCTCGACGATGATCTTGAATCCGCCCGCGGTGCCCAGGCCGTCGATCGGCGGGGCGCCCAGCACGTTCACCAGCCCGTCCTTGATCTCCTGCTGGAAATCGGCTTGCAATTGCGCGGCGATGATCTCGCCGGAAAGGCCGCGGGCGGCGCGGCGGTGGAAGTCGTCCAGCATCACGTACATCGCGCCGAAGTTGGGCGCGTTGGCGCCCAGCAGGATCGACTGGCCGGCGATGGCCACGGTGTTCTTCACGCCGGGGTTGGTGTGGGCCAGCTCCTCGATGCGGTGCATTACCCGCTCGGTCCGCTCCACGGAGGCCGCGTCCGGCAACTGCACGTTCACCAGCAGGTAGCCCTTGTCCTGCGCGGGGATGAACCCCGAGGGCGACTTCATGAACCCCCACCAGGTCAACAGCAGCAAGCCGCCGTAGACCGCCAGCACCAGCACGCTGACCCGCAACAGCCCGCCCACCGAGCGGGTATAGACGTTGGTCGAGCGGTCGAAGCCCACGTTGAACAGGCGGAAGGAGCGGGCGAGGATGCGGTTCAGCGGCCGGCGGAAAAACCAGGCCAGCAGCGCCGCGGCGGCGGCCGTCGCCACGGGCACGATCCGGGGCGACGGCAGGGACAGCCCGAAATACAGCCACAAATGGTCCACCAGCAGCCGGGCCAGCGACGGCGCCAGGTATTCGTAGCCCAGCCAGCCGCCCAGCAGGGGAAAGACCACCGGGGGCAAGACCTCGTCGTAGGCGGCGCCCTCCGCGCTGCGCCGCAGCAGAATCGCCCCCAGCGCCGGGCTGAGGGTCAGCGAGTTGAAGGCCGAAATCAGCGTCGAGACGGCGATCGTCAGGGCGAACTGCCGGAAAAACTGGCCCGTGATGCCCGTAATGAACGCGCAGGGCACGAAGACCGCGCTCAGGACCAGGCCCACGGCGATCACCGGGCCGGAGACCAGGCTCATGGCCCGTAGCGCCGCCTCCCGCGGGGCCAGGCCCTCGTCGACCTGGCGCTGGATCGCCTCGACCACCACGATCGCGTCGTCGACCACGATGCCGATCGCCAGCACCAGGCCGAAAAGCGTAAGGTTGTTGAGACTGAAACCCATGGCCGCCATCACGGCGAAGGTGCCGATGATCGCCACCGGCACGGCCACCAGGGGGATGATCGCCGACCGCCAGTTCTGCAGGAAGAGGAGCACTACGAAGGCCACCAGCAGCACGGCGTCGCGGAGCGTCATGAAGACTTCGCTGATCGATTCGTTGATGAAAGGCGTCGTGTCGTAGACGATCTTGTAGTCCACGCCCTGGGTGAAATGCCCCTTCAGCTCCTGCATCTTGGCGCGGACCAGGCCGGCGGTCTTCAAGGCATTGGAGCCCGGCAACTGGTAGATCGACAGGGCTACCGAGGGGCGGCCGTCGAGCGTGCAGGTCTGATCGTAGGCCTGGGCGCCGAGCTCGATGCGGGCGACGTCGCGCATGCGGACCAGCCGGCCCTGGGCGTCGCTCTTGAGGATCATGTCGGCGAACTGCTCGGGGTCGACCAGCCGCCCGAGGGTGGTCATGGTGTATTGGAATTCCTGCCCCTTGGGCACCGGCGGCTGCCCGATCTGGCCGGCCGCGACTTGGGCGTTCTGCTGCTGGATGGCCAGGATCACGTCGCCGGCGGCCAGGCCGCGGTAGGCCATCTCCTGCGGGTCGAGCCAGATCCTCATGCTGTAGTCGCGCTGGCCGAGGTAGGTGACGTCGCCGACGCCGGGGATCCGCGAGAGCTCGTCGCGGATCTGGATGGTGGCGTAGTTGCTCAAGTAGAGGTTGTTGCGGATGCCCTCGGGGTGCCCCGGCTCCGGCGGGGAGAAGAGGTTCACGATCATCAACACGTTGGGCGACTTCTTCTTGACCGTCACCCCCTTGCGGTTGACCAGGTCGGGCAGCACCGGCAGCGCCATGGCCACGCGGTTTTGCACCAGCACCTGGGCCATGTTCAGATCGATCCCCAGCCTGAAGGTCACCGTGAGCGTGTAGCTGCCGTCGTTGGTGCACTGCGACGACATGTAGAGCATGCCTTCCACGCCGTTGACCTGCTGCTCGATCGGCGCGGCCACGGTGTCGGCCACCACCTGCGAGTCGGCGCCGGGGTAAGAGGCCGAGACCTCGACCGTGGGCGGCGTGATCTCCGGATACTGGGCCACCGGCAACACCCAGACGGCGATTCCCCCGCCCAGCGTGATGATGATCGACAGCACCGAAGCGAAGATCGGCCGATGGATGAAAAAGCGGGAAAACACGCTGCGTCCTCAGGGCCACACTCGGATGAGTTTTGACGAACAAAACAGGAAAATAAGGGACAGGAAGATAGGGAGAGGGAAGATGGCACTTGACTTGCCCAACCCAATTTTTCCTCTGTCTGCCTTCCTTTCCTTAGAGGCCGTTTCCAAACAAGAGCGACGGGCAAGAATGCCCATCCTACGGCCGCGGTAGGCTGGGCATTCCTGCCCGACGGAGGCCCCCCGGGTCTCGAAACAGCTTCTTAATCTTCCCGTCTTCAATCTTCCTGTCTCTTTTCTTTTTTTCCGCTGCTCAATTACTCGTCGCGGAGTCGTCGCGGTCCGCGGCGGCCCGGGCCTTCCCGCCAGGCCAGCCGGACCAGGAACCACATCAACCGCAGCAGGACCCATACCAGCGCCAGGGCAAGGATGACCAACGCAAGAGCGCGGTTCCACTGCCACAGCACCCAGAACAATCCCAGGGCGGAGATTCCCAGCGTGACCAGGAGAATCGAGAGGAACAAGCGGGAACGAAACCACTTTGCGCCCCCCATCGCATCGATCACGCTGAAAAAGACCGGCGTGAGGAAGATCCCGAAGAGGGTCACGCCCAACATGCCGCAGAAGACGGCCGTGCCCAGCGTCCGCCGCATCTCGGCGCCGGCGCCGCTGGCGACCAACAGCGGCAGGGCGCCGAGGATGAACGCCGCCGAGGTCATTACGATCGGCCGCAAGCGGAGCTTGCAGGCCGCCAGGGTCGCCTCGAACCCCGACGCGCCGCCTTCCCGCTGGTGCTTGGCGAACTCCACAATCAGGATCGCATTCTTGCTGGCCAGCCCCACCAGCACCACGAAGCCGATCTGCGTGAAGATGTTGATGTCCGCCACGGTGCCGCCGCCCACGAGCGACTTGGGCAGCAGCAGGGGCATTACCGAGACGCCGACGATCGCACACAGCAGGCACATGGGAACCACCAGGATCACCGCCAAGGGCAGCGACCAGCTCTCGTATTGCGCGGCCAGCACCAGGAAGACCATCAGCACCGCAATGGCGAAGATGGCCATCGCCTTGTTGCCCGCCTGCACCTCGAAGTACGCCATCTCGGTCCACTCGTAGAACATGCCCTTACAGAGCTCCTTGTCCGCCTGGTGGGCCAACAGGTCGATCCCCTGCCGGGAGCTGATCACCGCCGCGGTGCTGCCGTTGATCGAGGCGGCGGGGTAGGTGTTGTAGCGGCTGATGATCAAGGGGCCGTTGACATCCTTGACGGAGGCCAGGGTGCCGACGGGCACCATGCCCCCGGCACGGTTGCGGACCTTCAGTTGGCCCACCGCCTCCTTCTGGGTGCGGAAGGGCGCGTCGGCCTGGACGATCACCTCCCAGGTGCGGCCGTAGAGGTTGAAGTCGTTGACGTAGAGCGATCCCAGGTAGATCTGCAGGGTGTTGAACAGATCGCCCAGCGGCACGCCCATCTCCATGCACTGCTTGCGGTTGGCGTCCCAGAAGAGCTGCGGCGCGTTGGCGCGGAAGACACTGCCCAGCCGTTGCAGCGGCGGCTGGCCTTTGATCGCGGGCAGCGTGCGGGCCTTGGCCATCAACTTGGCCGTCTGCTGCTCCAAGGTCTTCAGACCGAGGTCGCCCCGGTCTTCCACCACGAACTTGAACCCGCCCGTGCGGCCCACGCCGCGGATAGGTGGCGCGCCGACGACGATCACGTTGGCCTCGGGCACCTCGCGCATCAGCCGCCGCTGGAGCCGCTCGGCGATCGCGTCGGCGTACAGCTCGGGCGTCCGCCGTTTGTCGAAATCGTCGAGCATCACGAACATCGTGGCGAAGTTGGAGCCGTTGACGCTCAACAGGAAGTTGATGCCGTTGTACTCCACCAGGTTCGAGACGCCCTTGACCGTGGCGCAGATCGTCTCCACCCGCTGCGTCAGCGCCGCGGTCCGCTCGGCCGAGGCCGCGTCCGGCAATTGGAAGGCCATCAGCAAGTAGCCCATGTCCTGCGTGGGGACGAAACCCTTGGGCGTGCGGAAGTAGCACCAGCCGGTCAGCACGAGCAATCCGCAGTAGACCACCAGCACCAGGGCGCTGGTCCGCAGCAGCATGCCCACGCCGCGGAGGTAGGCGCTGGTAGCGCGGCCGAAGGCGTCGTTGAACAGGCGGAAGAGGCGGCCCAGCACGGCGTTCAGCGGCCGGCCGAGGGCCCAGCCGGCCCCCACCCCCAAGACGGCGGCGATCCAGGGGGCGGCGGCCGCCAGTTGGGCGAGGGTCCCGGCGTCCAGCGCCAGGCGGCCGCCCAGCCGCTCGGCCAGCCGCCCGGCCGCTTCCGGCGTCAGCAGCTTCCAGGCCAGCCAGCCGCCGGCCAGGGCGTAGACCAGCCGCGGCAGCACCTCGCGCTGGCCCTTCTCCCGCGGGCGCAGCAGCAGCGCCGACAGCGCCGGGCTCAAGCTCAGCGAGTTGAAGGCCGAGATCACCGTCGAGGCGGCGATGGTCACGGCGAACTGGCGGAAGAACTGGCCGGTGATCCCGCTGATGAACGCGCAGGGCACGAAGACCGCGCTCAGGACCAGGCCCACGGCGACCACCGGCCCGGACACTTGGCTCATGGCCTTGATCGTGGCGTCCCGCGGCAAGAGGCCGTTCTCGATGTGGTGCTCGACCGCCTCGACCACCACGATCGCGTCGTCGACCACGATGCCGATCGCCAGCACCAGGCCGAAGAGCGTGAGGTTGTTGAGGCTGAAGCCCACCACCTTCATCACGGCGAAGGTGCCGATAATGGCCACGGGAACGGCGATCAGGGGGATGATCGCCGAGCGCCAGTTTTGCAGGAACAAGAGCACCACCAGGGCCACCAGGAGGACCGAGTCGAGCAGCGCCTTTTTCACCTCCTCGATACAATCCCGCGTGTAGGGCGTGGTGTCGTAGCGGATCACGTAGCTCATGTCGTCGGGGAAGTTCCTGGCCAGCTCCTTCATCTTCGCCCGGATCTCGTCGCCCACCGCCAGGGCATTGGCGTCGGGCAACTGGAAGATGATCAGGCCCACCGAGTCCAGGCAGTTGCAGCGGCAGCTCAGGTCCTCGTTCTTGGCCCCCAGCACCACGCGGCCGACGTCGCGGATGCGGATGATGCGGCCGTCGGGCGTGGCGCGGAGAATGATGTCGGCGAACTGCTCCGGGGTTTTCAGCCGGCCCAACGTGGTCAAAGGGATCTGCGTCTGCTGCCCCCGCGGCACCGGCTGCTGCCCGATCTGCCCCACGGCCACCTCCGCATTCTGCTCCCGCAAGGCAGCCACCACGTCGCCCGCCGTGAGGTTCCGCGCGGCGAGCTTGCCCGGGTCGACCCAGATCCTCATGCTATAATCGCGCTCGCCGGCGATGAAGATGTCGCCGGTCCCCGGCAGCCGCAACAGCTCGTCGCGGATGTACATCAGCGCGTAGTTGCTCAAGTAGAGCTGGTCGTAGCGGCCGTGGGGCGATTGGATGTTGACGCACATGAGGATGTCGGGCACCCGCTTGCGGGTCGTCACGCCGGTCTGCTTGATGACGTCCGGCATCATCGGTAAGGCCAGGTTCACGCGGTTCTGCACCAGCACCTGGGCCAGGTTCAAGTCCATCCCCTGCTCGAAGGTCACCTGGAGACTGTAGGAGCCGTCGTTGGCCGACTGCGACTCCATGTAGAGCATCCGCTCCACGCCGTTGACCTGCTGCTCGATGGGCGCGGCCACCGTCGCGGCCACCACCTCCGCGCTGGCGCCCGGATAGGTGCAACTGACCTGCACCGTCGGCGGCGTGACCGGCGGGTACTGGGCCAAGGGCAAATTGAACATCGCCAGCCCGCCGGCCAAGGTGATGACGATCGACAGCACCGTGGCGAAGATCGGGCGATCGATGAAAAACCGCGAGAACATGTCAGGACCGTTACCAAGTGCAGATCAGAGGGCCCTCTCCCCTGGAGAGGGTTATGGTGGGGTGGCGCGGAGTATTTTTCTCTTGCTTTTGCCCGGCGCGTGTCTAGCGCCGCTTTCCTGCCCCACGCGGCTGATGGTCGGGGCGAAGGGAGCCCGGAGGTGCTCCTCCGTTTCCAATGTTTAGCGCGGTCTCCTCTCTCCCCGGCCCTTTCCCGGAGGCAGAGGGGGGCGGCACGACCTTCGTCGGAACGGTCTTCGCCTGCTCGACCTGCGCGACGAGCTTCGGCCAGACGCTTTCCCCGGCCCCGGCCCCGGCCCCTTGCACGAGCTTCGGCCGGACGATGTCCCCCGCCTTGACCCGCTGCAAGCCGTTGACGACGAAGCGCTCGCCCGCCGCAAGTCCGCTGTCGATCACCCGCAATCCGTTCTCGATGGCGCCGATCTGCACCTCGCGATAGACGACCTGGTTCTTGTCGTTGACCACGTAAAGGAACTTCTTTTCCTGGTCGGAGCCGATGGCCCGCTCCGTAGCCAGGATCGCCGCATGGGGCTGGCCGATGGGCACCCGGATCCGCACGAACATGCCGGGGGCGAGGAACGCCGTGTGGTTGTCGAAGACTCCCCGTATCCGCAAGGTGCCGGTCGAGGGATCGAGCCGGTTGTCGACGAAATTGATCATGCCCTCGTGTGGATACTTGTCGTCCTCGTCCGCCAGCCCGAGGAGGACGGGCGCCTTGCCCTCGCGAGCCGACTTCACCTTGCCGGCCTCCAACAGGCGGCGGAACCGCAGCGTGGCCCGCTCATCGACGTTGAAGTAGGCGTAGATCGGGTCCAAGGAGACAATCGTGGTGAGGATCGTGACGTTGGCCATGACGAGGTTGCCCGGATCGATGTTCTGCCGGCTGATGCGGCCGCTGATCGGGGCCGTGACCTTGGTAAAGTCCAGGTTCAGCTTGGCGGTGTTCTGGGCCGCCTGGGCCACCCCGACCATGGCCGCCGCTTCGTTGCGATCGCCCAGGGCCAGGTCGTAGTCGCCCTTGGCGATGGAGGCACTCTGGATCAGCGCTTGCGCCCTTTGAAAATCGCTCTCCAGGCGGGCCAGGTGGGCCTTGGCTTGGGCCAGGTTGGCAACCGCCCGGTCGTACTCGGCCTGGTAGGTCCGCGGGTCGATCAAAAACAGCGTGTCACCCTCCTTGACGTTGAACCCTTCTCGAAACAACACCTTGTCCAGGTATCCGGTAACCTGCGCCCGCAGGTCGATGCTCTTCATCCCTTCGGTCCGACCGGTGAAGTCCTCGTAATCGACGACCTGCCGGATCACGGGCAGGCTGACCTCGACGTCCGCCGACGACGGGGCAGGGGGCTTCTGCGGAGGACCGCCGCAACCGTAGGCCGCAAGACACAAAAGCAGGAAAACCGCTAGTCCCCCTCCCGCTCCGGGAGAGGGTTGGGGTGAGGGAAAGCCGTCCAAGACCCGGCAAGCCGCCGGCGGTCGTACTTGCGGGCAGGGTGCGCCGGTTAACCCCGGCGGCCACTCCGGATGCCGTTCACAGGAGTGGTGGGACCGTTGGCGATCCCGCTTCACCCCGACCTCTCTCGGAGGGAGAGGGAGAACTCGAAACTGCATTTTGCAAAACTCCAGTCGTTGGGCAAGGCTGCCAGTTGCTGAGGATCCCGTGGAAGAAGATATCCAAAATGTCTTCCGCCTGCTCCGCCGGGTCCTGGCGGCGGCCGGTAAAGTAGTTGGTGAACATGGTGCCGTAGAGCAAGTCGCTGATCACCTCGCGGATCCGCTCGATGGGGATCGGGCGGACGCGGCCCGCGGCGATCAGGCCGCGGTACAGCTCCCGCCATTGCTCGGCGTAGGCATCGCGGTGCTGGAAATAGGTGGGTTGGCGGCGGTCCTTGAAGAGGGCCCGTTCCTGGATCAACAACTCGACGTATCGCGAATGCTCGGCGAAGAACGCCAGGTAGGCGCGAACTCCCTGGCCGATGCGATCCATCGGGTCTTGCGCCTCGGCGATCGCCAGGTCGACCCGCTCGTGCAGTTTCCGTATGACCCGGTCCACGGCGGCCAGGAACAGGTCTTCCTTGTGGGGAAAGTAGCGATAGAGCGTTCCCTTCCCGACCCGCAGCTCGTCGGCCAGGAACTGCGTGTCGGTGTCGGAATAACCGTGCTCGGCGAAGAGGTCGGCCGCCTTTTCGAGGATCTCTTCCTGCCGCCGTTGCCAGGCTTCCGGGCGTGCGGGCGGCGCGGATCTGGTTTTGGCGAGGTGCTTTGTCACGGCCGTTGGGCGACTCCTTGGTGGACTGACCAGTCAGTTCCGTTCTACGTCGCCGCACATGCCTTGTCAAGCGCCGTTTTTCCCACGAGCCCCCGCCACCCCCCCGAAGGTGGATTTGCAGACCACCGTATACCGCGCTATTATGCATTAACCCGGGTCGTTCACGCCCCGCGATGCAAACGGCGTAGAGCGCGCAATCGAAAGTGCGAAGCGTAAGCGAGGGTAATTCGTTTCGGCCTCCTCGCTTACGCTTCGCGCTTACGATGCGCCCGAGAATAATCCGGGCGAAGTGGGGGATATTTGCCATTCTTCCCTGGGATTCTCCAAGGTCGGGCCTTATGGTTGACGACCCCGACAGAAAGCCGGCCCAGATCAGCGAAACCTCGATCACCGCCACAGGGCTGAGGCTCGTCAAAGCGCTGGTGGGTAATCCGCCCCAGTCGATCCGCGACCTGGCCAGCGTGATGGGAGTCACCAAGACCGCTATTGTGGCGCAACTCCACGAGCTCTTGGCCGCCGGTTTCGTGGAGCGATTCACCCAACGAGCCGCGGGCCGGGGGCGGCCCCGCCACCTCTTCGCGGCCACCAAGGCTGCCCTGCTGCTGCTGTTCGCCAGCAACCAGCGGATCGTCGTCCCGGCGATCTGGCGGGCGATCGAAGAGATCGGCGGCAGCCCGTTGAGCCAGGAGGTCCTCCGCCGGGTCAGCGTGGCCTTGGCGGAGCACTATAGCCGTCGTCTGCAAGGCACGACCCCTGCGGAACGGCTTAACGAGATGAGCCGGCTGCTTTGCGACGAAGGCATGCTGGTTGACGTCAGCGAAGACGACCAGGGACAACTCGTCCTGCGGAGACGGAGCTGCCCGTTCATCGCCATGTTCGACCCCGCCCGATCGGTCTGCTTCCTGGACCAGCAAATGATGAGCCTAGTGGTTGGGGCGTCGGTCCGCCAGACAAGCTGCCGGCACGACGGGGCTCCCTGCTGCACCTTCGAGCTGGACTCAAACTAGGAGTTAGGAGTTAGAAGTTAGGAGTTAGGAGTTAGAAGCAGTAGATAGAAGTCGCCTCCGGCGCGCGTCTTCTAACTCCTAACTCCTGACTTCTAACTCCTGATCGCGACGATGCGGATCGGCGTCTTGAGCGATACCCACGGACACCGGGCGAAGACGGAGCGCGTGGTCGACATCTTCCGCCGGCGCCAGATCGACTTGGTGATCCATTGCGGCGACATCGGTTCGCCGGAGATCGTCGAGCTTCTGGCCCCCTGGCCGGCGCATTTTGTCTTTGGCAACGTCGACGACCCGGCCGAGATCCGGCCGGCGATTGCCCGCCTGGGGAAGGTCTGCCACGAGCGTTTCGGGGCGATCGAGTTGGAAGGCCGGCACATCGCCTTTCTCCACGGCGACGAAGGCGACCTGTTCCGCCAGGCGGTCCAGAGCGGCCAGTGGGACCTGGTCTGTTTCGGCCACAGCCACGTGGCGGAGATCTCCCAGCGAGGGTCCACGAAGCTCGTCAATCCCGGCGCGGTCTATCGCGCGGCGCGTCCTTCCGTGGCGATCGTCGAGGTCCCCTCGCTGGACGTCACCCTGGCGATGCTCCGCGAGTAGGGTGGGTCGAGCGCAGCGAGCCCCCCTAGGCGCGCAGTCAAAGAATTTTGCAGTACGTCCTTGGAAAGAAACAAGCAGCGGGAACACTAATTGACACTGATCGACGCTAATATGGTGAATTAGCGAAGATTAGCGAAGATTAGTGTTCCGTCTTTTGGCTCTTCTTTCTGACGGATAAATCAAAGATCCCCTAACTTCGTGCGTATGGGGCCGATCGCAGCGAGCCCCGCCCTACCGCTGCTGGATTTCCCCGCAGGCGTCCAGGGCCCGGATGGCGTAGGCCGTGCCCACATAGGTGCTCAGCTCGTCGTTCTTGTGCGGCGAGCGGGTGAACCAGCATCCGCTGGCCCGTTGATGCGTTTCCAGCCAGACGACCGCCTTGTGGAGACGGGGGTCCTCGGCGGGAACCGCGGCGCCCCGGCGCAGCACGTAGAGCACGAACCCGGTGCCGTAGCCGTCGCTGGCCGTGCGATCCAGCGGTCCGCCGTCCACGCGTTTCCAGTCTCCGAGGCCGGCCATCGCCCAGCCGCCGTCGGGCTGTTGCAGGGAAAACAATTCGTCCGCCGTTTGCCGCGTTTGCCGCCGGCTCATCAGTCCGTCCACGCGCAGAGGCCAGCAGGAGCATGGCCCGCTGGTGCACCGTCGCCGGCGGGTGAGCGTGCAGGTAGCGGCGGATGCCGTCCAGGCCGCGGCGGGCCTGCGGCGTGGCGGCATATCCGTCGGGCGCCGCGGCCACGCCGATGGCCGCCGTCGTAACGCCGAAGTGATCGTCGATTTCCGACGGCGCGTTGCCGGCTTTGATCCAGTTCCAGCCGCCGTCTTCCCGCTGCAAGTCCCAGATGCGGTCCAAGGCCCGGCGCGTGAGGGGTTGGAGCTTGCCGCTGGTGGCTGCGTCGTGCCCGGCGAGCACGACCGCCGTCATCACCACGGCGGCAACGCGGTCGGGCTTGTCTCCAGGGCTGAGTTTCTCAGCCGCGAATTTGGCGGCCGACCGTTCCAAGGCCCGGCGCGTTTCCTGATGCACCGAAGCCGTCGCAGCCAGCGCCGGCCTGGCCGCCAGGTAGGCAAAGGTGGCGTGGCAAGCGAAGCAGTTGTTCTCGTGGGCATGCGCCCGGCGTCGAGGTACGCCGCCGCCTGGGACCAGGAAACCCGCTCCAGCAAGGGCTCACTCGCCGGGCCGGGCGCCGTCTCGGCCCGCGCGGCCATGCAAGACAGAGCAGAAAGCAAGACCAACGGTAAGACGTTACGCACGGAAGTTGTAATGAAGGCTTTCATCAGGCTTCGCGCTCCCTCGAATCGATCAATTCCCGCAACCTGGCGGCGAGTTCCGGGGGAAGCCGCTCGCACCAGCCCGTATCGATCAGCCCCACTTCCAGCAGATGGAGCTTGTCCTTGAGGTGAAACAACGTCAATTTCATTCGCACCAAGGCGTCCAAGGTGGGTACGGAGAACTCCGGCCCCGGCTCCGACTCGGTCACCTCGGGCGTGGGAAGCACATCGTCGGACCGCACTTTCTCGCCCGCGAAGACGAGGTGAATCGCGCTTCGAACTGAGCCTTCCGGTCCGTCCAGGAACAGATCGACGCCGGCCACACTCTGATGCACGAACCCTACGGACTGGAGCACCTCCGCGATGCGCCTTAGATCCCGCCGCCGAACCAGCAAGTCCACGTCCTTCGTGTTGCGGACGGCCTCCGCGTCCACCCGCGACACCCAAGCGGCAACGGCGTTGCCCCCGATCACGACGTGCTCGATTCCCGCCCGAGCCAGGGCGGAAGTTGCGCAACGCGCCCGCTCTCGTACGGCGTCCACGGCGGCAATCATCCTTTCCCAGGAGAAGTCTTTCAACGCGACGGGGGGCATGCGACGTTCATGGGCTTGACGGGATCGGGGCCTGAAATATCTCGAACGGCAAGGAACAACCACAAAGGGCACAAAACGCAGGAAGTTTGTCAAGACACCGGGAGTCGCGGTCGGGCAGGAATGCCCAACCTACAGCGGCCGTAGGATGGGCATTCTTGCCCGTCGCCGCGACCCGCCTGGAAACGGCTTCGAAGCAATAGTGGTTTGCACACAACCCGAGCAGTATTATTGGACCCCATCGCCCGCCGGCCGTCAATAGAACAGCGGCTTGAGAAGTGCCAGCGGTTGCACCGAGGCCAGGTCGCCTTGCACGGTCCATTGCACCTGGACCTTGCCGTTGGCGGCCCAAGCGCGACTGCCCGCCAGCAGGCGGCGGACGGGCTCCGCCGTCGCGGGATCCTGGGCGACCTCCAGCAGCGCCCTGTTCAAAGCCCCGGCGACCGAGTCCGCAGACCGCCGGTCGCGGAGGTGAAGCACGCAAAGCAGGGGAACCGTCGGGCCGGGCTGGAAACAGTCGGTGGTGGCGGAAATGGCTTCGTTCTTCACGCCGGATCTTTCCAACAGCGACTGCATCGGCTCGCCGACACCGACGCTGGCGATCACCACGGGCGCAGAGAAATCGAGGGTCCCCAGCAGCCGGTTCAGCGGATCGGCGAAGACCGTCCCACGCCGGGCCAGTGTCTCTCTCAACAGATCCGTCTCGCCGTTGACGATGGTCCGCGAGTCGGGAAACGCCAACGCCGTGCGACCCAGCGAGTAGAGGGCCACGCCGCCTACCGTCTCGGGCAGGCGGGAACGCTTCTGCGGGTCGCGGAAAGGCGCGCTGTCGAGAATCGCCTCCGCGCGAACGGGGCGGGTCAACCGGTAGACCAGCAGGGTGCCCTCTCCGTCCGCGGCGACGCCGACGTTGATCCGCTCGACCTGGGCCGGCTCGATCGCCGCATTCTTGAGGAAGGTCCGGCACCGCTGGATGGGGATCAGTCCCGGCGCCTCCGACGCCGGATCGATACCCGTGCCGGCCAACAGGCTCCAGCGGATGGAGATGAACCTCTCGCAGGTCGCGGGCAAGTAGCGGGCCTCGCGATGAATCCGCGGACCGGAGAAGAGCCACCAAGCACCGGCCGCCAGGGCGACGACGGCCGCCGCCACAAGTCCGGTCCCCAGGGCGCGTGGATTGCGCCGCGGCTCGTCGATGGCGTGCCGGCTGAAAGGGATCGCCGCCGCCGTGGGGACGCTGATCGACGGCTTGCGCGGCGGCTCGGTGGGCGCTTCGGCGCGGGGACCGCCTCGGGCGCAGGGGCCGTTTCGGGCGCAGGATTGGGTGCTATTGCCGGCGTATCCGGCAGTGCCGACGGCGCGGTTGGGACCGGCGACAAAGAAGGTGGCGGCTCTCCTGTAGGACGGATTGGAAATCCGTCGGAGAGATCGTCCTCATTGCTGGACGGATTAGCAATCCGTCCCACGTCGGCACCGACCGCCTCGTCAACGTTGTCCGCGGAGTTCTCTTCGTTCACCAGCGACAGTCGCCAGGGCCGCACCGAAACGGCCAAGAGACTCTTGCAGCCGCGGCAGCGGATCCGCCGGTCTTCGAGGGCGGGCACCAGGCGCAACGGCGCAAGACAGTGCGGACAGGGCTCGTCGGTCGACACCAGCCTCACGACCATCGTGCCGCGGCGTCTGCCCCGCGGCCGCGCCGGACGGCCAACGAGAGGATCGAGCCGCAGGTCCGGCAGCGGAATCGCCTCCCGTCCAACGAGGGCGACAGACTCAGCGGGCTGGCACAGTTCGGACAGGGGAATGCCATGAATCATCCGAGCTAGCGGGCCGCCGGCGCGGTATTGCGGATCCAGCTCTCCAGGAGGTTGTCGATCACTTCCGGCGACGGCACTTCGCAGATCGACGCCACCTCGATCGATAGACCGTTGGCCGCGTAGCGTACGAAGGGGCTATCCGGTCTCTTGATCGGCACGGCGGGATTGCCCGGCCGGAAGCCGTGCTCTAGCGCCTTGGCCTGCGCCGGCTCGCTCATCAAGAACTTCAAGAAGGCCTCGGCGGCCTTCTGGTGGGCGGGAGTGGTCCAGGGCGCATCGAGGACGTAATAGGGGTTTTCGCTCCAGAGGTTGTAGGGCGGGTAGATCACCTGCAAGGGTTCCCATCGCCCTTCCGCGCTTTGGAAATAATCGATGGCCACCGATTCGTAGACCAACAGCGCGTCGTAGCGCGAGGGCCCTTCGAGCACCATCTCCTTCATCAGGTCGCCCGTGGAGTGCGAGAGCAGTTTCGTCAGGCCGCCGGTCGAGTCCGAGCGGCCGGTCACGCCGCGCTCGAAGCCTTCGAGGTGGTCCTGGAAGCCCTCGGTCATGATGTCGCGGACCGCGAGCTCGGAGGTCTTGTGGAAATACTCGTAGGACATCAAGAGCAAGGTCATCAGCCCCGAGTTCGATTGGTTGGGATGGGTGTGGGAGAACTTGAAGCGGCCCCACTGCGGCTTGGCGGCAATGTGGGCCCAGCCCGCCTTGGCCCGCATGGCGAAGTCGATGGTCTTCAGGGAGATCTCCGGGCATCGGGCCATGAAGGCCTGGTAGCGGCTCTGCCACATCACGATCACCATGGGGGTCAACGCCAGCTTCTCCTGCTTGGCAAAGGGGGAGCCGCGGCCCTTGGCCTCCCAGTCGCGACGGAAGATGACGCCGTAGAGGCTGCTGGCCGGCGACCAGACGTGGATTCGCCGGTCGCCGTCGAGGATCGCGTGGGCCGCTTCCTCCGATCCCATAGGGAGCAGGTTGACTTGGATCCCCGCCCCTTCTTTCCGCGAGGCGAACTCCTGCACGGCCCAATCGAACCAGGTCCGCTTCTCCGTGCCGTAGGCCACGCCGATCTCGATCGGATTGTGCGGATCGCCTTGGGAAGCTTCCACCGCCTCGGGCCGAGGCGCCGCGACCGCGGGCTCGGCCGGCTTTTGCGGCGGCGACTGCGGGGCGGCCGGCGCCTTGGACAGCGCCCTCTCGACGCCCTGCGACGATCGCCTGCGGGCGACGATCTCCGACCGGGGCATCGGCTTGGAATACGCCGACGGCGTGTGCGACCAGATGGCGATCGCCAAGTAGAGCACGGCCGCGGTCATTGCCGTGAGGACGACCGCGCCGGCCAGGAATTTCGACCGCGCCGCGGGCATTCGGCCGGCGCCCGCCTCGGTCGCGCCCGTCAAGAATTTCCACCGCGCCGCGAGCCGGCGGCCAGCACCCTCCTCGGTCTGGCTTTCGTCTCCGTCGGCGACCACTTCGTAACCGGCATCGTCCGGCGCCGCGGCCGGATCGTCGGCGTCCAGGACCTCGTAGCCGGGATCGTCGGCAGGCGGCTTCTTCGCCGGCGCCGGCCGACGGGCGGGCTGTGCCGATTTTCGCGGCCCCACCTGCGTCGCCCCGGCAATGGACGTCCTGGCCGCGAGAACTTGACTACCCCCTTTGGAGCCGCCGGCCGGCGACGGAGATTTCTTCGGCTTGGCGGCACCGCTTGGCTTGGCGGCCGCCACCGGCTTGGCGGCAGCGGGCGCCGGCGGATTGGTCTTCGTTGCGCGTGGGGATTCCGGCTCGACGAGGTCCTCGTCCAAAGAACCGATGCCGTCGTTGTCGAGCACCAGATCGAGAGGGTCCACCGCCTCTTCCGCGGGAGTTGATGGGGATGCCGCCGCCATCGTCTTGGGCCGCGGCGCGGGGGCTGGGGCGAAGAGGTTATCCAGGTCCAACGGGTCACCGGCCGGCGCCGGCGACGACGGCAGCGGTGCGGCGCGGGGCTGCGACGGCGGAGCGGGGCCGAAGAGCTTGTCCAGGGCCAGGGGATCGGACGTCAGATCGGCGAGGCTTTCCGGACCGGCCCGCTTCTGGGCCCGCAAGGCGCTTGGCGGTTTCCCGGCCGGCAAGCCTGCCGTCGCGGACGCGGCGCCGGCGCTGACGGTTTTCGCCGCGGCCGCGGCCGCACCCGCCGGGGCATCGACGGCCGCCCGGGCATCGGCCGACATGCCCTGGAGTTTCTGATCGTAGCTCGGCTTGAGCGAAGGGTTCAGCAGGCAGGCCTTGGCCACGTTGATCTTGTGGATCAACTCCTCGCAGAGCCGCACGTGCGGACCCCGCCGGTACATGTTCACCTGTCGCAGACGTTGCTCCGCGTGCCGCTGGATCTCCTGGCGGTCTTGCTCGAAGGGTTTCAGGCCCAGCAGGCGGTAGTGGTCGGGCGGCTGCTGGTGAGGCGGTATTCCCAGCCACTTTTCATAGGGGTCGAAACTCCCGCTGGTGCTCATCGTTCTTCCTCGCTGGAGCCGGCTGTTCTCCTGCGGTCGCTCATCGCGGCACCGCTTTCCCGGTCCAGGCCTGCAAGAGACCTTCGATCACTTGGGGCGACGGGACCTCGCAGACGTCCGGGATCTCCACCTTCAAGCCGCTGCTGGCATAACGGCCGAAGGGACTGGCCGGTCCGCGGATGGGCACGGCCGGGTTTCCAGGGCGGAACCCGTGCTCCAAGGCCTTCGCCTGGGCCGGCTCGCTCATCAGGAATTTCAAGAACGTCTCCGCTGCCTTCTCTTGCGCCGGCGTGCTCCACGGCACGTGGAGCACGTAGTAGGGATTGTCGTTCCAGAGGTTGTACTCCGGATAGATGATCTGCAAGTCTTCCCAGCGCCCCTCGGCCTTCTTGAAGAAGTCGATGGCCACGGCCTCATAGACCATCAGCGCGTCGTAGCTGCTCGGCCCCTTGGTGAGCATCTCCTCCATCATGTTGCCCGTGGAGTTGGACAGCCCGGTAACGCCGCTTTGGAAGCGTTCCAGGTGCTCGAGGAATGCGGCCGACATGATGTCGCTGCCGGCCAGCTCGGCGGTCTTGCGGTGGAACTCGTAGGCCAGCACGATGAGCGTCATCAGCCCGGAGTTCGATTGCAGGGGATGGGTATGGCCGAACTTGAAGCAGCCCCATTCCGGCTTGTCGGCGATCCGCCCCCAGCCGGTCTTGGCGTGCATGGCGAAGGTGAACGTCCGCAGCGAGACCTCGGGGCACCGCGCCACGTAGGCCTGGTAGCGGCTCTTCCACATCACGATCACCATGGGAGTGAAGGCGAGCTGTTCTTCCTTGAGGATCGCCTTGCCCGGGTGCTTGGCCTCCCAGTCGCGGAGGAAGATATCACGGTAGATGCTGCTGGCCGGCGCCCAGACGTGGATCTTTTCGTCGCCCGCGACAATCGCGTGGGCCCCCTCCATCGACCCGAAAGGAAGCAAGTTGACCTGGATCTCCTGGCCCTCCGGGCTTTCCGAGAACTGCTTGACGGCCCATTGCAGCCAATGACGTTTCTCGGTCCCATAGGCGATGCCGAACTCGACCTTCGAGCGCGAAGGCTCGGCGGCCGACGCCGCCCGCAGCCCGGGCGCGCCGAGCAAAGCCGCCGTAAGAAGTGTCGCAGAAATCGTACTCGTCACGCTCCGCGTGACGGACGCCCTCACGCGGAGCGTGAGGAGTACCAGTCGCCGTCGGGTTGTTAAGCGGCTCCAGTGATCCACGGTCGAGAGAACCCTCCGCGTCTCATTTAACCTGCCGGAACGCCTATCGACAAGATGATGCCACTGGAAAAGCCCGGATCTATCCATTCGCTAACCGGGAGCATATCCACGTTTAACGAGACGGCCACAATCGCCCGGTTCTCATGGTCCGCTAACCTTTTTGAAGCCCCAGCGATGAATCCTGAAGAGTCCCTTGTTTGGCCCCGCCGACATCCTTATATTCAAACGGTAAACCCTCTTTCGGAGGGAAAGATGTCTCGAAGCGGAGGTGCATCATGGCTCGCTGGATTCGTTGGATCGCGGCAATCGGTCTTGGGCTGTCGATGGCGGCGGCGCTGCGCGGCGCGGAGTACGAGGTTGCCGAGAGCGGCGACCGGATCAGCATCACCACGCCGGAGCTGAAAGCGGCGATTCGGAAAAAGGACTACGTGACCGGGGTGGCGGCCGGATCGCTGCTCGACCGCAAGACCGGCTTCCACGACGCCGGCTTCGGCTTGGACATCGTCGACTGGCTGATGGAGCCGGGCAGCGACCAGTCGTACCGGGAAAAGCTGAGCCCCGAACTGGTCTACGAGTTCCATAATGCCTGGCACGGCTCGCGGCCCAAGCGGTCGATCGAAGGGCCGCAGATCTGCGTCAGGGCCGGGGAGCTTCAGCCGCAGGTGGTTCGGGGAAAGGATTTCGTCGCCGTAAAGCAGCAGTACCGCTACCGCATTGCGGCGCCGGGCCGGAAGGCCGGCTCCGTCTGGACGCAGTGGCTGGTCTTTCCGCCCGGCGCGCGCTGGTTCCTCTCGATGGACAAGATCGACTCGGTCAATGAGAGCCCGGCCGGTTTCCTGCGGCTGGACATGCCCGGCCATATCCGCCACCACGCGGGCGACACCTTCAGCGAGGTCTACCTGAGCTACCGGGGCACGATCCCGTCCAGCGAGTTCACGAAAGATTTCCCGCCCGACGCCCGCTTCGATTACCGCCGCGACCGGGACCGCGTGCCCGACCGCATGATCCGCGCCTATCATCTCCGCGATCCGCAGTCGGGAAAGCCGGGGCCGTGGCTGGCCGGGATGACGCTTGAACCCTCGGTCGTTTCCGAGGCCTGGTGCCACCAGCGGGGCTATGTGTGTATGATCGAGGAGATCGGCGGCCGTCCGATCCGGCCCGGCGACTCGTTCCAGGCGGCCTTCGTAGTCGGCTACTTCGACTCGATCGAGGAGATGCAGCAGGTCTACGATCGCTACCGGGGCCACACGGGGCTGGAGGTCACGGCAGAGGGGTGGAAGCTGGTGAAGTGACGAAACGACGGATTCATGTTATGTAGTTATGTAGCGGTAGTTATGTAGCGGAATTCGTGAGAATTCCGCCGTTTTTCAGGGTCTATCCGTAACGGACGTTGTCGAAGAGGCGTAGCAGAACTCGTGAGAGTTCTGAGCGAGAACTCTGCCAGCGGCGGTCCTTGGCAGAATTCTCACGAATTCTGCTACGTAGCGGGTACGGGGCGGATACGTAGCGGGATTCGTGAGAATTCCGCCGTGTAGCCGTGTTTTCCTTCGACCACCGGATCGAGGCCCAGCATGACGAACGAACCGGACCAGCCGCACAGTTATCTACGGCGACTGCCACCGGAGTATTACCGCGGCCGCGCGTACGTCCACTGGTCGATGACCATAGACGAGCGGAAGACGGGTTGGCTGGTCCCGCCCCTGTATTGCAAGTTCCGGGAGATTCTGACGCACACCGCCTTCCGGTACGGCTTGGCATGTCCGATCTACTGTTGCATGCCCGATCACCTGCACCTGCTCTGGACGGGAATTTTGGAGACGTGCGATCAGCGCAACGCGGCGCGGTTCTTCCGTCGGCAAATGAACGTTCCCATGGCGCGGCTGGCCGTTTCGCTGCAGAAGCAGGCGTATGATCACGTGTTGCGCGATGACGAGCGGCAAGAGGCCGCCTTCCAAGCGGTGGCCGAGTACATCGCTCGAAATCCGGAGCGAGCGGGGCTGGTTCCGGCGGACGGCTTTCGCCGCTACGGCTACACGGGCTGCTTGGTGCCCGGCTATCCCGATCTGTCACCCTGGCAAGACGATTACTGGGACCGGTTCTGGAGGTTGTACGGACGGCTGTGTCAACATGGTCTATCCGTAACGGACGTTGTCGAAGAGGTGTAGCAGAACTCGTGAGAGTTCTGAGCGAGAACTCTGCCAACGGCGGTCCTTGGCAGAATTCTCACGAATTCTGCTACGTAGCGGGTACGTAGCAGAACTCGTGAGAGTTCTGAGCGAGAACTCCGCGACCGGCGGTCCTTGGCAGAATTCTCACGAATTCTGCTACTACTGCTACTATTGCTACTACTACAGAATTCTCACGAATTCTGCTACGAACTACGAATTGCTACCAACAGAATTCTCACCACGAACAGAGGCTTTCTCGCCCGATCTAAGAATGCATTACCCCCACGTCACCCATTTCCATACGGCCCAAGAACTGCGAGACCACCTGGAGTCGATCGGCGCGTCTGTGCCCTGCGACGATCGGGCGCTCTCGGCGGCGGAGGGCTCGCCGCTGGCCGAGCCGATCGAGGTGGCCGGCTTCCGCGTGGGCAACCGCTGGTGCATCCAGCCTATGGAAGGCTGGGACGGCACCGACGACGGCCAGCCGACGCCGGCCACGGTCCGCCGCTGGCAGCACTTCGGACTGTCCGGCGCCAAGCTCATTTGGGGCGGCGAGGCCCTGGCGGTCCGCCGCGACGGCCGGGCCAACCCGCAACAACTCTTTTTCCGGCCCGAGAACGAGGATTCCATCGGCCACCTGCGGCAAGCCCTGGCCGACGCCCACCGGCAACGGTTCGGCGCCCGGGCGGCCGACGACCTGCTGATCGGCTTGCAGCTTACCCATTCCGGCCGCTTCTGCCGCCCCACCGACAAGAGCCGGCTGGAGCCGCGGATCGTCTATCATCATCCCGTGCTGGACCGCAAGTTCCAGATCGATCCGGCGGACGACTCGCCGCTGTTGAGCGACGCCGAAATCCAACGGCTGATCGACGACTACGTGGCGGCGGCGCGGATGGCCCAGCGGGTGGGGTTCCAGTTCGTCGACGTCAAGCACTGCCACGGCTACCTGGGCCATGAGTTCCTCTCGGCCTACCAACGTCCCGGCCCGTACGGCGGCAGCCTGGCCAACCGCACGCGGTTCCTGCGGCGGATCGTCGAGGGGATTCGCAGCGAGTGTCGGGGGCTCTGGATCGGCGTGCGGTTATCGCTGTTCGACCTGGCCCCCTTCTATCCCGACCCGGCCCAAACCAAGGGCGGCAAGTTCGGGCCGGGCATCCCTCACGACTGCCCCCGACCCTATCCGGCCTTCGGCTGCCGCGCGGACGATCCCCTGGCGATCGACTTGGAAGAGCCGATGCAACTGGTGCGCATGATGCGCGACGACCTGCGGATCGACCTGGTGAACCTCACGGCCGGCTCGCCCTACTACAATCCGCACGTGCAGCGGCCGGCCTACTACCCGCCCTCCGACGGCTACCAGCCGCCCGAGGACCCGTTGCTGAGTTGTGCCCGGCAGATCCAGGCGGTACGGGCGGTCAAGCAGCAGGTGCCGGGGATGCCGATCGTGGGCACGGCTTACTCGTATTATCAGGAGTACCTGCCGCACGTGGCCCAGGCGGTGGTCCGCCAGCAGTGGACCGACGTGGTAGGCGTGGGCCGGATGGTGCTGAGCTACTGGGACCTGCCGGCCGACGTGTTGGAAGGCCGTCCGCTGCAAACCCGCCGCATCTGCCGTACCTTCAGCGACTGTACGACCGCGCCCCGCAACGGGCTGCCCAGCGGTTGCTTCCCCCTGGACCCCCATTACAAGGACTCGGCCGAAGGGGAACAGTTGAAGAAGGCCAAGGACGAGCTGCGACGCCGGCTGGCGGGGCTGGAGGGCCCCGGCAAGGCACCGTGACCATGTGACTCTTCCGAGCTGGGCGCGGCACACGAACCTGCAGGAGACGCGGGGACGCGGGGATGGGGAGACGCGGAGACATCCCCGCGTCCCCGTGTCACCGCGTCCCCGCGTCTTGTGGACCCACTTCCGGTGGATGGTATCCCTGGTCGGCCCGGACTACAATGAGTAGGGATCGGCCAATCGCAATCGGGAGCTGAACCATGAACCGTTATCGCATCGAGCAAGCGGTCGTCCTGGTGGCGGGGTTTCTCCTTGGGGCGGCCATCGCCCTGTGCCTGCAGCCCGGCCACGTTCTGGCCGGGGGCTTGGCGGGGGTCTTGGTGAGCGTTTACTGCCGCGAATACTTCCTGCGAAACTGCCGCGGCGAGATCCTCGGCTGGTCGCACGCGCGGCGCCATCGCCTGTGGCACCGTCACCCGCGGAGACCGCCGGTCGAGAGTCAAGCCCACCGCCCATGATCTCCCAGCCCCAACGCTTCGAGGCGGCGATCCGGCGGTTCGACGACGCCAATCGCGCGGACCCGAACCGGGAAGTCTTCGAGGGCCGGGAGCATCCGCGGGAGTTGCTCTACGCCCAGCGGATGACCCACTGGCTGGATCGCCTCGCCCCCGAGGCCTCCGAGCCCTTGCGGCTGGCCGCCCGCAGTCAGCACCTTTGCCGATGGCAGATTCCCCGCCAACAGTACCCGATGGACCGCGCGGGCTACTATCGCTGGCGGACGCGGCTCTACGCTTTCCACGCCGAGAAGGCCGGCACAATCCTCCGCCAGGTCGGCTACGATGCGGCGACGATCGCCCGGGTCGAGGAGCTGCTCAGGAAGCTGCGGATCAAGTCCGACCCGGAGATGCAGCTCTTGGAGGACGTGATCTGCCTCGTTTTCCTGGAGAACTATTTCGCCGACTTCTCCCGCCAGCACGACGAAGCGAAGCTGATCACGATCCTGCAGAAGACGTGGCGGAAGATGTCGCCGCGAGGCCAACAGGCCGCCTTGCAACTGCCGCTGTCCGTCGAAGCTCGGGCATTGGTCGAAAAGGCGCTGGCCGGCGCGGAGGACGTTGGCAAGCGGTAAGGGACTACAAGAATAACTCCCTCTCCCTTCGAGAGAGAGTTGGGGTGCGGGGACGCGAGAACCGGGACGAAAGGCCATGCCGCACAAGCGATTCCAGTTTACCCTCGGCACGCTTATGGCCCTTGTCACGGCATTCGCAATAGTCTGTTCCTACATCAAGGGCATAGGTCCTGACGGCCGGCGCGAGCTTGGGTCCGGCCTGGTTGAGCTTGGGTCCGCGATAGCCGTATTCATCGTTTTGTGCATTGGCGTGTGGCTGATAGCCATGCTCATGTACGTGCCTTGCCGCGCAGCAGTTTGGCTCTTTGGATTCCGGAAACGTGAGGATGAAAACGGACCGCGGAGTACGGAGCGTCCCGCCGGCACTGCTGGACAAGCCGGCAGTGGCGCCCAGGACGGACGCATGATGGATGAACCTTAACGAACCCTACCCGAAGGGCACGAAAAGAGGTCTTACGATGGCAACAGGATTGGATCAGCTCATCGACGAGTATCTTGCCGGCCCTTCGCTCGTGCGGCGTGCCGTGGCCGGTTTGAGTGCGGAGCAACTCCGGGCGCAGCCGATTCCGGGAAAGTGGTCGACGCTGGAAGTGGTCTGCCACCTGTCCGACTTCGAAGCGGTGTACGCCGACCGCATGAAACGCGTGATCGCGGAAGATCAGCCGCCGTTGCGGAGCGGCGACCCGGACCTCTTCGCGGCAAGCCTGGCCTACCAGTCGCGCGATCTCGACGAGGAGTTGACACTGATCGAGACGACCCGGCGGCAGATGGCCCGGATTCTGCAAGCGGTCCCCCCGCAGACGTTCCAGCGGACCGGTATCCATTCCAGCGATGGCCCGATCGCCCTGGAGACGCTCCTTCGCCGGATCACCGGTCACATTCCCCATCATCTCCGCTTCATCGAGCAGAAGCGGAAATCGCTGGACGTGTGAGGCTGGTGAGTTGCGACGGACAAGATCGGTAGTTTGTCGCCTTTCGCTCCGCGAAAGAGTGCGCCTTCTTTCGCGGAGCGAAAGGCGACAATGGGGCGTTCCCTACAGACGCAAGAAAAAAAATAAGAGCAGCCCAGACGCCGGCACGCGATCCCGTGCGGCGTCTGGCTGCTCTTTCCGGAGGTGTTTCCTGTTTGCGGCGGCCACTAGAGCCGCCCGGCCCTCTCATACCCCGAAGGAGGTTCCGCAACCGCAGGTGCGGACCGCCAACGGGTTGTTGAAGACGAAACCTCGCTTGTTGAGCCCCTCGTGGATGTCGATCTCCGTACCGTTGAGGAGTTTCAGGCTCTTCCGGTCCACCACCAGGCGAACGCCGTGCGATTGGCTCACCTGGTCATCTTCGCCCCCCGGCTGGGCGTCGAATTCGAGCTTGTACTCGAAGCCGCTGCAACCCCCGCCCGCAACCGCGACCCGAAGCGCCGTCGTCTCCGGCATCTGCTTCTGGAGGATGATTCGCTTGACTTCGCCGGCCGCTCTTTCCGTCAGCGTGATTGCCATGCAGTCGCTTCTCCTCAAGGTGACCCAAATCTTCCCGCCGTATAATGCTAGGCGCGAGCTGGCGGATAGACAAAGGGCCCGCCCATCGGGAACAACCTGATCCTGTTCTAGGGGGGGTGCCTTCCGTGTACTCCTCTCGCTCCGCGAGAGGGATAACGTCACGCGGAGCGTGACGAGTACGGAACAGTTCGAGAAACGACCGGAGCGATGCAGACTATGACCCGGGAAGAGTTGATGCAATCGGAGGGGGCGGTCATCGAGTCGCACGAGGGGCGGCCGTGGGACCTCCATTACGGCGATTGGGAGGCGGAGTACGCCGCCCTGACCCGTCACGCCGGCATGGCCCACGACCTCGTTCATGGGCTGGTGGAAATGACCGGCGACGACCGGGCCGCCTTCCTCAACCGGCTGGCGACGAATAAGGTCGACGACCTCCCCGTCGGTGGAGGATGCGAGGCTTTCTTGACCAATGCCAAGGGCCACATCCTGCACTATGTCGCCGTGCTCCACCGGCCCGACTCCTTGCTGCTGTTGACTTCCGGTGGCCAGCCCGGCAAGCTGCTGGCGCATCTGGATCATTACTTGATCCGCGACCGGGTCGAGCTTCACGATCGCAGCCGCCAATGGGCGGCCCTGATCCTGGCGGGCCCCGACGCTCCTACCCTGTTGGCCCGGCAGTGCTGCGCCAGTCCCCGAGCAATACCTCCGTCACGTCGAGGTAAGCCTGGCGACAAGTCCCCTGTGCCTCTGTTGTCTGGAGTCGCTGGCGGGTAGGGTGGGACAAGCTCGCGTAGCGAGTGCCGGCCCACCAGAAGAGGAGAGGGGGAGAAGAGGAGAAGACGTGGGACAAGCTCGCCGAGCGAGCGCCGGCCCACCTTCGGAGCCGCTTGGTGGGCCGGCCGGCGTGGCCGCCGGGGCTAACAGAACTGCACCCGTTAGCCCCGGCGGCCACGCCGGCTTCCCGCTACACGCCCACGGTGGGCCGGCGCCCGCCCCCGGCGGGCTGGTCCCACCCTACGCCAGCCACTCAAGCGCTTACCTCCTGATCGTCGAGGCAGAGCAGTTGCCCGGCGTCTGGCGAGCCCTGCGGGCGGCCGGCGCGGCCTTGCGGGCAGCAGGCGATGGAGACCTTTCGCATCGAAGCCGGTTGGCCGCGCTACGGCCGCGACCTCACCGAGGACAACCTGCCCCAGGAAGTCGGCCGCGACCGGCTGGCCATCTCCTTCACCAAGGGCTGCTACCTGGGCCAGGAAACGGTGGCCCGGATCGATTCGCGGGGCCACGTGAACCGGCTTCTGACGGGGCTCGTCTTCGCATCGCCGCAGGCGCCGAAAAGTGGGGCGGAACTCCGCGCGGGCACTGCCGTGGTGGGGGAGGTCACGTCGGCCGCATTCTCCCCGGCCCGCCAGACGGCCGTCGCCCTGGGCTACGTCCGCCGCGGTCACAACGAGCCGGGGAGCTCCTTGGAGTCGGCCGTCGGCGCGGCTACCGTGGTCTCGCTGCCGATGCGATGAGCGACAAGCTCGCCCATGGCGGCCACCGCCGCGTCGACATCGCCGGCCGTGTTGAAGGGTCCCAGGCTGAAACGGACGGTGCCGCCCCCGGCGGCCGTTCCCAGGGCCCGGTGCATTAAGGGCGCGCAGTGGATGCCCGCGCGGACCTGGATGCGGAAGTGAAAGTCGAGCGCCGCGGCGCACTCTTGGGGCGAATACCCCTGGAGCGCAACGCTCACCACGCCGACCCTCCCGGCCGGTTCCCCAGGCCCGTAGAGGCGAACGCCGGGGATCGCTGCCAGTCCGTCCATGAGCCGGCCCGTGAGTTCGATCTCTTCGGCGCAAAGCGCATCCAGGCCGCGATCTTGAAGGTAAGCCACGCCGGCCCGCAGCCCGCAAAGGCCGGCCGCATTGTGGTTGCCCGGCTCGTACTTGTCGGGGAGCGACTGCGGCTGGCGGTCTTCGTCGCTGTGGGTGCCCGTGCCGCCCTGGCGGAAGCTGTCCAGCCGGTCTTCCAGGCCCGCGCGAACATAGAGGATCCCGGTGCCCAAGGGTCCCAGCAGCCCCTTATGACCGGGGGCGGCCAACAGATCGATGTCCATCGCCCGCACGTCGATCGGCAGATGCCCGAGCGACTGCGCCGCGTCGACCAGGAAGAGGGCCCCAGACCGCCGCACCAGCCGGCCGATCTGGGCGACCGGCTGAAGCGCACCGGTCACGTTCGAGGCATGAACCACGGCGACCAGCCGCGTCTGGGGCCGCAGCGCGGCGCGGACCTCGGCCGGGTTGATGATGCCCGAGGCGTTACAACCTACCCGGGTTACCTGGATTACTCGCCGCTCTTCCAGCCAGCGGAGCGGACGCAGGACGGAATTGTGGTCCACGACGGTCGTGACCACATGATCTCCCGGCCGCAAAACGCCGTGGATGGCCAGGTTCAGCGCGTCGGTGCCGTTGAAGGTGAAGGCGATCCGCTGCGGGCCCTCCGCCCCGAGGATCTCGGCAATGGCCCGCCGGGCCGCGTCCACGATGCGGTCGGCCTCGACGGCCTCGGCATAGACGCCGCGGGCCGGGGAAGTGCCCAGCTCGCGCTGATAGTAATCGACGGCCGCGTAGACCGATTCCGGCTTGGGCCAGGTGGTAGCCGCATTATCCAGGTAGATGCGTGGCTGACGGGACATTCATGCTTCAGCTTGCAGGTTGTAGATTTTGCTCTAGCATAACATAACTTCAAGAGGCTCTCGATAGGCTCCTCGGCGATGACTTGGGTCTTGGGCCTTAGGTCTTGGGTCTTTTCGTCGCACCTAAGACCCAAGACCTAAGACCTCTTCTGGCTGGTCTGCTGTTGGCCCGGTGGTGGCAATAATGGGCGTTGAGCATTCTCGCGACGGCGCTATAATGGTAGGCGTCTACCCTCTTGGTAGCCCGGACGGTAACGGGGCAAGCCGGAATCACCGGGTGTCTCCACGCGACAGAAAATGTGAACCGCATGATTAGTCTCTTGGAGAAAACCTTATGTCTCATGCTCTATCGCCCGATCGCGGCGCGCGGCAGGCGGAGCGGGACGCGGTGTCCACCGCGTCCGTTGCCTCCGCACCGAGAGAGCCCGAGGCTGACATTGGCCGTGCCGTAGCGGCGGAAACTTCGGCCCCGTGCCCGGGCGGCACGGGCGTGGCCTTTGCGCCGGACCGCTGGCTGGTCCGCAGGCTTTTGGAAGGCTTGGGCAATCCGGCCTTCTCGATCGTCCTTTGGAACGGTGAGGAGATCGCTTCCTCCGCCGCGCCGCCGGTCGCCCGGCTGTGGATCCGCGACCGCAGCACCTTGGTGAGGCTGGTGGCTCGCCCTCGCTTGGAGTTCGGCGAGGCCTACAGCTCTCGGCGATTGGAAGTCGAAGGGGACCTGCTGGAGCTGCTGATGGCCGTCTACCGATCGATGGCCCAGGGGGAGAGGGCGGCGGGGTTGGCGCAGCGGACCCTCTGGAAGCTGGGCCACTGGCTGCACGCCAACACGCCGGCAGGCTCCAAGCGGAACATCCATCACCATTACGACATCGGCAACGACTTCTACAAACTCTGGCTGGACGAGCAACTGCTCTATACCTGCGCCTACTTTCCCACGCCCACCGCCAGCCTGGAGGAGGCCCAGCGGGCCAAGATGGACCACGTGGCGCGGAAGGTCTGGCTGAAGCCGGGAGAGAGGGTGGCCGAGGCCGGTTGCGGCTGGGGCTCGTTGGCCTTGCACCTGGCGCGGCACCACGGGGCATCGGTCCGGGCTTTCAACATCTCCCACGAGCAGATCGTCTATGCCCGCGCCCGGGCGAAGGTCGAGGGGCTCGACGGCCGCGTCGAGTTTGTCGAGGACGACTACCGCAACATGAGCGGCCATTACGACGTCTTCGTCTCTGTCGGCATGTTGGAACACGTCGGCCGCGACCATTACCGCGACCTGGTCCGCACGATCGACCGCGTGCTCGGTCCGGCGGGCAGAGGCTTGATCCATTCCATCGGCCAGAACGTCGCCGGCGTGCCGCTGAATCCCTGGATCCGCCGGCGGATCTTTCCCGGGGCCTATCCGCCGAGCCTGCGGGAGATGGCGGCGATGTTCGAGCCCTGGCCGTTCTCCGTGCTCGACGTGGAGAACCTCCGCCTGCACTACGCCGAGACGCTGCGCCACTGGCTGGCCCGCTTCAACGCCGCCGAAGACCGGGTGATGCGGATGTTCGATCCGGCTTTCGTCCGCGCATGGCGGCTCTACCTGACCGGGTCGCAGGCCGCCTTCCTCTGCGGCAGCCTCCAGTTGTTCCAGCTCGTCTTCGCCCGCCACCCCTCGAATGCGATTCCCTGGACGCGGGCGCACCTTTACCAGTCGCACGGTACTCCTCTCGCTCCGCGAGAGGGATAACATCACGCGGAGCGTGACGGGTACGAGAGGACCCCCGCCCAATGATCGAGTCTTGCGACGTGCTGGTGGCGGGCGGCGGTCCCGCCGGGTCCTCCTGCGCCGCAGGCTCCGCGAGGCGGGCCTGGACGTGATGCTGCTGGACAAGGCCGAGTTTCCCCGCGACAAAGTCTGTGCCGGTTGGATCACGCCGCCGATTCTCCAGGCCCTGGGGCTCGACCCGGCCGAATACGCCCGGGACCGCGTCTTCCAGCCCATCCGGGCCTTTCGCGCCGGCTCCATCGGCGGGCGGTTGGTGGACGTCGACTTCCCGCAACCGGTGAGCTTCGGCATCCGCCGCTGCGAGTTCGACCACTACCTCTTGGCCCGCTGCGGCGCCCGGCTGCGGCTGGGCGAACCGCTGGAGACGCTGGAACGTAGAAAGGACGGTTGGCTGGTGAACGACCGCTACCGAGCCCCGATGCTGGTCGGCGCCGGCGGTCATTTCTGCCCGGTAGCCCAAAGGCTGGGCAACGCTACGGATCTGCCGCAGCCGGTCGTGGCCGCGCAGGAGATCGAGTTCCCGCTGGACGCCCGGCAGCAGGAGCATTGCCCTGTGGAAGGCAACCGGCCGGAGCTTTATTTCTGCCGCGACCTGATGGGCTACGGCTGGTGTTTCCGCAAAGGCGATTTCCTCAACGTGGGATTGGGACGGGAAGACCGCCATCGGCTGTCGGAGCACGTCGGCACCTTCTGCGATTACTTGAAGCGCGAGGGCCGGATCCCTGGCGACGCCCCCGGTCGAATGCGGGGCCATGCCTACCTGCTTTTCCAGCATTCGCCCCGCAAGTTGCTGGAGGATGGGGCCGTCCTGGTCGGCGACGCCGCCGGACTGGCCTATACCCAAAGCGGCGAAGGGATCCGCCCGGCGATCGAGTCGGGACTGCTGGCCGCCGGCGTGATCCTCGAAGCGGCCGGCGACTACCGCCGGCAGCGGTTGGCGGCCTACGGCGAGCTGATCGGCTGGCGTTTTGGCCGGCGATGTTGGCGCCGCGGGCGGGCTGACCTTCCCCCCCCCGCTTGCTACAATTCCTGGGGATGCGGCTCTTGGCCAACCGCTGCTTTGTCCGCCGCGTGGTGGTCCAGCGGTGGTTCCTTCACGCCGGCCAGCCGCCTTTGGCAAGCCCCTGGCGGGTCACGATCCGGTCACCATTGCCAGGGGGAGAGGGTACCTAGACGCTTAGGCAACAGGTAGAAATTAGTTTCTGTTGCGGAAAGCCCATTGTCGCCTTTCGCTCCGCGAAAGCAGCGCTACTTTCGCGGAGCGAAAGGCGACAATCCAGCCCGCCGGTTCTTTCCGCGACAGAAACGAATTAGCCTCCCGACGGACCCGGCATCGAGGCAAAAGATCGTACGCCGTCCTTGCACGCCGCTGCGGCGGCAGGCGGAGCAGCTTACCTTCAGCCTCCTCCGCCGGGTAGTTGGGAGGTGGCTTCTCCACGCGGGGCTAGCCGGCATTTCTCACCAGTTCTTCGTAGCATGGGCATTCTTGCCCGTGTTTTCTGCATCACACGGGCAAGAATGCCCATGCTACGTCGGCCGGCATTTCGTCGGCAATTCTCCCCGTGTGGTGAGAAATGCCGGCTAGGACGAGGCCGCCTTGGCGGACGCCGGCTCGCCAAGAGGCGCCCGAGCCTTGCTCGGGACTGAGGGCGCGATGCCGACGACGCGCACCGCGGCGGGCGGGCCGTCGGCCGAGTTGGTCTCGTAGAATGTCGGCGGCTCATAGGTCCAGCCCTGCTGCAAGCGACGTTCCTCGCATCGCAGCGCACGGTAGAAGCGGCGGCCGACGATCGGGGCAGCCCGGCGGGCCACCTCGCCAAACTCGGCGCACAACTCGACGAGCACTTTGCCGATCAATCGGCGGCGATGCGGGTCGTCGCGGTAGCGCCGCCGGCACGCCCAGAGCGCGCCCGCATAGTTGACCGGCAGATTGCTCGCGTCGTGCGCGAAGCGGGCGCGGATCTGCGCGTTGGGGTGCTGCTTGTAACGCCGCCAACCCGCAAGCAGCGTGCGGATGATGCGGACCACGCTGGGGCCGTTGACCTCGAAGTCCCGCTGGAAGGCCCGCAACAACATCTCGGCCTCCGCGCCGTGATGGATGTGTGGGTGCCGGTAGTTGAACGTCGACTGTCCGTGGGCGTCTCCCGGCGAGACCTCGGTCTCGCTGAGCAAGGTGCCGCGGATCTCGTGCTCGGCGTGGAGCGGCGTGCCCGGCACGGGCATGTAGAGCATGAACTGGTGCATGTCCGTGTTATGGCTGACGGCGTGGTCGATCACCTCGTCGATGTTCTGCGGCGTGTGCTCCTCCAGTCCGATGATGCTCGAGCCGAGCACGTGGATCCCGTGTTCGTGCAGCTCGCGGGTCAGCGACCTGGTGTCCGTGCCCGCGAGCTTGGCGTACTGAGAGTCCTTCCCCTCCATGCCGAGCCAGACCCAGTTGACGCCCAGCCCGACCAGCTCTTCCATGCTGTACAGCCGCAGGACGTTGGCCGAGCTGAAGACTTGCAGGTACCACGACTTGCCGTGCTTCTCCATGAGGTCGAGGAGCTGCAGCGCCCGCTTGCGGTCCAGCAGGAAGTTCTCATCCATGACGAAGAAGCCGCGGACGCCCAGGTTCGACTCCAGCGCGGCCATGACTTCGAACAGCTCGGCGCCGGTTTTGTAGAACTCGACGAAGTGGCCTTTGCCGCCGAACATGGCGGAAGTGGAGCAGAAGTTGCAGCCCAGGGGGCAGCCGACGCCGGGGATCAGCGTGGCATAGTCCAGGCCGGCATGATCGCCCAGCGGCACGCCCAGGATGCGGGGGCGAGTATTTGTCAGAACCTGAGGGTGCCGGACGGGGGAATTCTCATCCTCGCCCAGGAACCGCCGCATCCATCGCACGCCGTCCCCTCGGACGACGTGGTCCGCGTCGACCCATCGCTTCAGATCGGGCACGTTGGCCAGGTGCCCGCCGACGACGATCGTCGCGTGCGGCTGATGCTTGCGGATCAGCCGGCACATGCGCCGCGCCTTCAACAGGTTGGGGATGATCGAGCTGATGCCGATGACGTCGTACTGCTGCGACCGGATCTCTTCGACGAACCGCTTCTCCGAGGGGAAGTCAAGCAGCGTGCAAGGGGCCTCCAGGTTGACTTGAATCAACATCAGGCCCCACGAGCGATAGAAGGAGCGGAACGAGAACGGCCCCTGGACCCGCGTCACCTGGTTGTGAAACAGCTCCATGGGATTGATCAGGCGGCTGCCGTATTGATCGTCTCGGGCATAGGGGCCAAAGACGCTCGTCAGCAGCACGCGCGGCGATCCGAGCGGATACACCGGGCAGTCCGGCATGTGGATAGTCGCAGACAATATGGTTCTCCAAGCCCAAGGACGACGATGCCCCTCTCCAGAGTGCCTGGTGCTAATCCAGGCTCACCGGGCTTCCATCTTAGACAGGCGCGCCCCCGGTGTCTAGCGCCTGACGGGAAAGGCAAATTTTAGTATCGCTGGTTGAGTTGAACGATGACCTCGCTGTCGTAGGGCCGGTCGGCCCCCGGCGACATCAAGGGGACCGACAGCCCGACGGCCAGGTCCGTACCGTGCTGCATCTCGGCGTGCAGGCCGGCCGTAACGTCGCAAACGTCCGCGCTGAAGGGATTGGTCACCGGGCCGGCGGTGTCGGCCTTCTGCAGCGCAGCGGTGTAGTGGAACTCGACGCTGGGAGCGATCCCCATCAAGTAGCCCGCCTCGGGACCGCGGTAGAGCCAGTAGCCGGCCTTGAGATCGACCGACATCGACGTTTGGGCCTGGTAGACGCCGAGCTTGGTGAGCGTGCCGCCGACGTTCTGGAAGACCGCGTCGCCGTTGGTGACGAAGTCCACTTGCAGGAAGCCCTCGAGAAAGGCCCGCGGATCCGGCTTCAAGAGCACGCCCAGGAATGGTCCGAGGTGGACCGACTCGTTGCGGACCACGTAAGTCAGCGATCTGGCGCGGGCGTTTGGATCACCGCCTCGGGCGCCGTCGGCGAGACGACGGCCAGGCCGCCGGACAGGAAGGTGTCCGCCTCGCTGTAGAACGTCTGCTTGAAGACCATGGGAATGTTGCCGAAGGCCGCGCCGGAGGCTTCGTCGGGGCTGAGGTCCGAAATCAGCCCCGCGGCGACGGGCAGCCGCAGCTCGAGGGAGGCGCTGTCCCAGAACAACACCTGCTCGATGCCCAGCGTATAGCGATCGAAGTTGATCTTGCCGCCGGGGGCCGTATCCTGCAAGGCGTTGGCCGCGTGGTTGTAGTCGAAGAACAGCCGCGAGGTGGGGATGGGGTTGTCGTTGTCCGAGATCTTGAAGCCGCCGTTGCCGGCGGCGATCGGCAGCGGGATGTACTTGGCGAAAAGCGGATTGCTCGAAAAGAAAACATACGCGCCGGGGCTCTGCAGGTCGCCCAGGAAGTTCGGCGCGTACTCCAGCGGCGGAGCGTCGAGGTCCTGCGAGTCGCAGAGGCAGTTTCCGCCGGACAGCGTGTGCTTGCCGAAGCTCGGCGTCGGGCAGCAGCCCGGCCCTGTCCATTCCAGGATGCGGTTGACGGCGCCCAGGAAAGTCGGGAAACTCGCATCCGGATTCACCGGCGCAACACTCGGGCCGGAGAAGCCGCTGCCGGGAAAACCGGGGACGAAGTTCGGAGCGGGAGAAACGGCCGGAGGGACGATCGCCGGAAAGGCCGGAGGAACAGCGCCAGGCGCGGCCCGCGGAACGACGACCGACTGCTCCGAGGAGCTGCCCTGGGGCGGATCCGGCGCAACCGGCAGGTCCGGGGCAACTGCCGAACCCTGGGGGGCCTGCGGCGGGTGTTGCTCGTCCGCCGAGGCCACCATGGCGGGAACCAGCACCAAGGCCAGGAGTATTCCCCCACGAGCGGCCGACCAGGGACGGATGGCAGAGTCTACCCTCATCACCAGACCCTATCCGGGGGTACGATCGCTTCCATAACGAACCACCCATTATGACGGCAATGGACGGATTTCCCCCCGGCGCATCGATCTCAGGCCGTATATTCTCTAGGATCGGCAAAGTCGGCACAGTTACTTCATTCTATTTTTTCGGCAAATGCCACTCCGTCACCCCGGCCGATGCCCGTCCTGCTTACCGTTTGCCAAGGGCCTGTAAGACAATAAGTTGGGCAAACTTATTGTTTTGCAGGCTCCAAGCGGCAAAAGAGGCTGCCGAAACCCTTTCGCCGGGTTAGCACTCGGGCTTTAAGGCCGACTTTCCTCAGCGCCGGCGCCAGACGTGAGCAGAGCGACGAAGAACAACCCAGCAGCATCGGCACTCCGGCATGGCGGCCGGCCGCACGTCGCATGTTTTCCAGGCAGACGGAGAATCCTTCGCCTTCGTTGAGCGTGCCGATCACCAGTTCCAGGCCGTCGTCCGCCGGGACGGCGGCCAGGCCCGCGGTATGATACCCGACGATCGCGCCGCGCAGCCGTACTGCTGGAGGTTGCTGCGCGTGGTAACCAGGGCCAGCAGGTCGCGCGAGGCGATGGTCAGCGAGGGCGGCGAGGCGGCCATCCGCGCCAGCAGGACAGGGATGTGGCCCTGTCCGGGATTCCAGACCAACGCCCGCCGCAGCGCGGACTCGCGGCCCAATCGCTCGCAGTCGCGCAGCACCAGGTCGGTGGCGAAGGAGCGGGTATCGAACTCGGGGAGCCCCCAGGCGGCGGAGATGACATATTCATGTCTGCTCCAGGTGAAGCGCTCGATGCCCCGGCGGTAAGGCGTCTCGGGCATCTCGGGCCGGCCGTGGAAAGCGTAGCGATAGACCACGTGCCCCGCCTTTTGTACCTTGTCGCGGACGCGGACCGCCGGATGCGACAGGATGCGGTCGATCGATGCCTCCAAGGGCCGGACGACGACGATCCAGACCTCGCCGCACGGCGCCAGGTGGTCCGCGGCGCCGTAGAGCATCTGGCGATGGACCGGCTCTCCGGCCTTGGCGGGCAGATTTGCCACCACGGCGTCATAGCCGCCCGCCGGGCAGCCGGCGTAGTCCAGGCCGCCCCGCACGGCGACGTTCGTCACGCCGTTCTGCCGCGCGTTCCAGGCCGTCAATAGCACGGCCAACGCGTCGCGGTCGATGGCGTCGACCCGCTCCGCCAGCCCGAGCACCGAGAGGCACAAGCTGATCGGGCCGTAGCCGCAGCCCAGATCCAACACCCGCGACCACTGCCGGCGGGCGTCGACGATCGTCCGCAGCAACAGCCCGGTGCCCCCGTCCAACTGGAAGGAGCTGAAGACGTCCACCGGCAGGTCGAGGACCACGTTTCTGCCCCACCAGGCGACCGAGATCGACTTCTTGCGGTAGAGGTCTACCATCGACGTGTCGTTGCTCAACGGCGGCGTCCTTAGGGGGTAGGGTGGGACCAGGCCGCCTTCGCGGCCGCTGGCCCACCGGAACACGCAGTTCCGTAGGTTATGCTTCAGCATAACAGGTTACGTCTTAGCGGATAACGGAATACCGAGGCAACGGTTGCCTGCCATTCGCCCGTCATGCTGAAGCATAACCTACCAGGGCCAGCCTCTTGCCGCACGGTCGGCGGGGTGATATCTTGATCCGGCGTGTACGGCGGTTCAACAACGTCCATTCTTGAGGAGCCTGCCATGATACGACCCGTCACCGTGACCCTGGCGTCGCTGTTTTCCCTGCTGCTCTTCTGGGCGGCCAACGCCCGGGCCGAGGATGAGATCCTCAAGCTGGTTCCCCAGCAGGCCCTGGGACTGGTGCTCGTCAACCGGCCGGCTGCCGCGGACGCCAAACTCCAGCAGTTGGGCCAGCAGATGAAGCTGCCGATCCCGAGCTTGCTGGCCAAGCTGCAGGGTCCGAATGGGATCCGCGAAGGGCTGGACAAGAATCGGCCCATCGCCCTGCTGGCGCTTCCGCCCACGGACGAGAAGGGTCCGCTGACTCCGTTGGCGTTGATCCCCGTGACCAATTACGCCAAATTCCTTGAGCAATTCAAGTCCGAAGGCACGCAGTCCGGCGTGACCAAGATTGAGTTCTTGGACGCCCCCGCGGTGGTCCGCAGCGTCGGCAGCTACGCAGCGATCACCGAGTTGGCCTGCCGCGAGGTCCTGGAGAAAGACGTAAAGCTGGCCGACGAGGTCCCTGCCGCCCTGGCCCCCTGGCGGACCTGGCTGGCGGAGAAAGACGCGGCCGTGGTCGTCTTGCCAGCGGGAATCCGCTGGATCTCGGCCAAGGTCCAAGAGGGGATCGCCCGCATCAAGCCGACTTTGGCCCTGGCCGGCGGACAAATGAAACAGGCCGCGGCGGGTCTGGACGTGTACGTGACGTTCTTCCAGGCGGCCGAGAAGGAGGTCGCGTCTTACGGCCTCGGCGCGGAGCTCGATGCGCAAGGCGTGCTGCGCATTTCGGAGCGGGCCCGGCTGGCGCCCGGCGGGGATTGGGCCGCGTTTTTCGCAGAGCTGAAACCGTCGAAACACAACGTCCTGGCGGGGCTGCCGGACGAGCCCTTCGTGATCGCCGGCGGCGGAGCGCTCTCCGAGGCGATGATGGGCAAGCTGATGGATTTCTCTTTCGGCCTGGTGAAGAACCTGCGCGAAATGTACGGGCTGAGCGACGAACAGGTGAAGACGTTCTCCGAGCTTTCCAAAGAACAGCCCAGGGGAATCCGCGGCCTTTCCCTCGTACTCGGCGCGGGCCAAGGCGGCGAGTCGATCCTTGCACCGATGGTGGTCATCATGCGCGTCAAGAACAGCCAGACGTTCGTGGCCGACTATGAGAAGTACCTCGCGAGCTATAGCCGGATTGCCGAGCAGATCAAGAGCCCGATGTTTCAGCCTGCCAAGGTTGAGAAGACCGAGATCGACGGGGCCCACGGGCTGAAGATCACGATGAGCGTGCCGCAGATGCCCAACATGCCGCCCGAGAAGCACAAGATGATGGAAAAGATGTACGGGCCCGGCGGCAAGATCGTCGCCTGGATGGTGCCCTGCAACGAGCACACCGTCGTCGCCGGCTACATGAGCCAGGAGCCGTTGCTGCGGGCGATCGCGGCAATCAAGGCGGGCAAGCCGGGCCTGGCAAGCGATGCGGAGATTGCCAAGGTTGCGGCCTTGCTGCCGCCCGGCGCCGCGTGCAGCGTGTACGTGAGCCCCAAGGGCTTCTTCGATTTTCTCAATCGGACGATGGCCGCGGCGCTGCCTCCCGGAAGCGGCGTCAAAATCCCCGAGTTCGGCCCGACGCCGCCGGTCGCTATGGCGATAACGACCGGCCCCGACGACGTGGAAGCACACGTGGTCGTCCCGGCCGAGGTCATCCAGGCGATCGGCCGGTTTGTCGGGAGCGTGACTAACCGCAACGCCCCGCCGACCTCCGAGGAGGTTGAGAAGCGATAGGGCGTGATTCGGTCGCATTGCGGGAACCGTCCGCGGATATCGTGGACGGATTAGCAATTCGTCCTACGGAATTCCGCCAATTTGTTCCTCGTCCGGCCCGGATTCATGCCTACTCGCCAGGGGGGGTAGGGTATATTCGGCCGCATGGTTTGACGTAAGCTATATTCGTGCGACGAGCGGGAAAACCCGTTCTGCAAGCGGAACTTTGCCGCAGACGGCGTCGTCTACTAGGACGAGGCGGCCGAGCGGGCTTTAGGGCGTGCCGGGAAAATCAAGGAGCATTGCTATGCGACAACGTGCTTGGGCCATCGGACTCTTGGGACTGGCGGTGCTGACGGCGGCGCCGCCGCTGGCTTCGGCGAGGATCAAGCTGATCACGCTTCCGCCCCGCCAACGCGTGGAAATCCAGTTGGACAACCCCAACGCCACGCTGGTGGAAGAGGAGCGGATCGTGCCGCTGGTCAAGGGCCTCAACCAGGTCGACTTCTCCTGGGCCAACACGCAGATCGATCCGAACACGATCGTCTTCCGCGTGTTGCCCCGCGACGAAGGCCCTGCCAAGCAGGCCGGCGTGGCCGCCGGGGCTAACACGGTCAAGGAAGTCGCGGCCAAGGCGGAGGCCGAAGAGGGCGGTCCGCTGGACATCAAGGTCCTCTCGGTGAGTTATCCGCCCAACGAGTCGGCCCTGGTCTGGCAGGTCGCTTCCAGCGGCTCGGGCAGCGCCCGGGTGCGGATCAGCTACCTGCTGGGCAACCTCACCAAGAGCTTCAACTACCGCGCCGTGGCCTCGCACGACGAATCGGCGCTGACCCTCTCCGAATACGTCCGCATCCAGAACCTGGCCAACGAGTCGTTCGGCTCGACGGAGCTTTGGGCCGGCATCGGGCCCCGCTTCCACCGGCCCATCGGTCTGAACGAGACCAAGGAAATGCTGGTCGAGAAGTTCGACAAGGTCCCCGTCCGCAAGACCTACACCTGCGACCCGCAAGCTTACGGCTACATCGACCGGCCGCAGAACAAGCTCCTGGTGACCATGCACTACGTGCTCAAGAACAACAAGGCGGAGCACCTCGGCGCGGCCCCCTTGCCTTACGGCAAGGTCCGCATCTTCCAGGACGACGGCCGCGGTAGCACGGCCTTCCTGGGCGAGGACTGGGGCAAATTCACCCCGCTGGACGACCAGATGAAACTCTACGTGGGCACGGCCCAGGACGTGGTCGTCAAGCGGACCATCGACAAGAACCAACAGCAGCGGGTGGCGGGCAATCTCTTCAACCGCGACGTGATCGTGAAGTACGAGATCGAGAACTTCAAGGACAAGGCCGTGACCCTGGATGTCGCCGAAAGCGTCCGCGGCATCCGCAACGAGGTGGCCGGCGAGACGGGCCGCGACGTGCAATGGGAGCTGGCCAAGGACACCACCTTCCAAGGCGGCCCGGACAAGGAAGACAGCACCTACGACCACCTCGTCTTCCACGTCCCGCTTCCCGCCCGCGGCGCCGACGCCAAGGCCGCCAAGATCATCCAGAAACTGCACCTGGTAATCAAGAACGAGTGGTAATCGAGGAGAGAACCATGCGATCATCTCTGACTTCCGGCGGCCTCGTTCTGGCGGCCGCGCTGGTTGCGGCGGCCGGCCTGCGGGCGGCGCGGGCGGAGAACGTGGACCTCTCCACGGTCCCCAACCGCGACAGCGTGCAGTTGACCATCTACAACTCCGAAGACCTCACCCTGGTCCGCGAGACCCGCACGGTGAGCTTCAAAAAGGGCGACAACCCGCTGCAGTTCAGTTGGGCCAACACGCTCATCGACCCGACCTCGGTTCGCCTCCGCTTCCTCACGCATCCCGAAAAGCTCGAAGTCCTCGACACCACGTTTCCCCACGACAAGCCGCAGATGCTCTACTGGAACGTCCAGAGCGAGCTGGACGGCGAGGCGACGGTCGAGATCACCTATTTCACCAGCGGCATAAGCTGGTCGGCCGACTACCTGGTGGTCGCCAACCGCGAGGAGACGGAGATGAAGCTCGAAGGCTTCGTCCGGGTGGCGAACAACTCGGGCGAAGAGTACGAGGACGCCCAGGTGCGGCTGGTCGTCGGGCGGATCAATCTGGTGGAGAAGATCGCCCAGTTGGCCCATGTGCCGATGTTCACGGTGGAAGGGATGCAACGGGACGAGAAGGCGAAGTTCCGCGGCGAGGCCTTGCGGAGACTGGCCGAGGCGCCGGCGCCCGTCGAGCTTTCGTCCGCCGCCGCCGCAAGGGAGAAGCCCAAGGAGATCATCAAGGAGGGCCTGAGCGAGTATTTCATCTATACCATCGAAGGCACCGAGACGATCCGCAATGGCTGGTCGAAGCGCATGAGGAGCTTCGAGGGCGCGACCGTGCCCTTCAAGATCCAGTATCGCTACCGCGAGCCGGAGTACGGCCCGCAACTGGTGCGGATGTACCTGCTGACCAACGACAAGGACTCGCACCTGGGCAGCACGCCGCTGCCCGACGGCGTGGTCCGCGTCTTCCGCCAGAGCGGCCGCGACGGCTTGAGCTTCCTGGTGGCCCAGGCGATCAAGTACGTGCCCATCGGCGACAAGATCGAGCTCAACCTCGGCCCGGACCCCGAGGTGATCTTCGAGCTGGTCCCGCTGCGGGTCTGGCGGGACGCCATCTGGGTGCAGCTCCAGGGGCTCAACGTCTTCCGGGAGGTCGGAGCGCCCGGCGTGCAGATCGAGGTCAACAGCACGGTCGCCGGCTGGGACGAGCACACGCTCTATAACCAGCGGGTCCGCAACTACTCGGCCAAGCCGATCGAGGTGGAAGTCCGCCGCACGCTGCCCGGCCACGTGATCTTCCGCAGCGGGCTGGAGGCGAAGAACCACGACTACCAGACCGTCGAGTACCGGGCCGCCGTCAAGGCCGGCCAGAAAGCCGACCTGCTCTACGAGCTGATCCAGCGCCAGGGCCGCAACGCCAAGCAGAACAACGTGACTGTCGAGAAGCGATCTCCTACTTCCGCTGGGGAAGGGTAAGAGTGAGGCGAGCAAAGCCGTTAGCCAGTCCGGTGCCGCGGACCCGAAAGTACGTCAGGCTTTCCAGCCTGACTGGGCAAAAGGCTCGGGTTTTCCAAGCTGAGAAAGCAGAAAGGTCAGGCTGGAAAGCCTGACGTACGAGGAACGTCATGCGTCCGCAGACCGTGCCGTGGATAGCCGCTCTTGCATTGGTTGCCGCCGGTCGCGGGCTGGTCCGGGCCGAAAACGTGGATTTGTCCACGGTGCCGGACCGGCAGAGCGTGCAGTTGACCATCTACAACTCGGAAGATCTCACCCTGGTCCGCGAGACCCGCAAGGTGAGCTTCAAGAAGGGCGACAACCCCTTGCAGTTCAGTTGGGCCAACACGCTCATCGACCCGACCTCGGTCCGCCTCCGCTTCCTCACGCATCCCGACCAGCTCGAAGTCCTCGACACCACTTTTCCGCACGCCAAGCCGCAGATGCTCTACTGGAGCGTCCAAAGCGAGTTGGACGGCGAGGCGGCGGTCGAGATCACCTATTTTACCAGCGGCATAAGCTGGTCGGCCGACTACCTGGCGGTCGCCAACCGCGACGAAACGGAGACGAAGCTCGAAGGCTTCGTCCGGGTCGTGAACAACTCGGGCGAAGAGTACGAGGACGCCCAGGTGCGGCTGGTCGTCGGGCGGATCAACCTCGTGGAGAAGATCGCCCGGCTGGCGCAGCCCCAGGCGCGGCCGAAGGAAGAAATCGACAAGGTGGCCGTCGCCAAGGAACGGAATCTGGCGTTGGCCATCGACGACTTCGAGGCCTTGGGCGACCGCAGCGGGTCTGGGCACCTCGCCCCCAAGCAGATCATCAAGGAGGGCCTGAGCGAATACTTCATCTACACCATCGAAGGCACCGAGACGATCCGCAATGGCTGGTCGAAGCGCATGAGGAGCTTCGAGGGCGCGACCGTCCCCTTCAAGATCCAGTATCGCTACCGCGAGCCGGAATACGGCGCGCGATTGGTGCGGATGTACCTGCTGACCAACGACAAGGACTCGCACCTGGGCAGCACGCCGCTGCCCGACGGCGTGGTCCGCGTCTTCCGCCAAAGCGGTCGCGAGGGCTTGAGTTTCCTGGTGGCCCAGGCGATCAAGTACGTGCCCATCGGCGACAAGATCGAGCTCAACCTCGGCCCCGACCCGGAGGTGATCTTCGAGCTGGTCCCGCTCAAAGTCTGGCGGGACGCCATCTGGGTGCAGGTGCACGGGCTGAACGTCTTCCGGGAAGTGGGAGCGCCCGGGGTCGAGATCGAGGTCAACAGCACGGTCGCCGGCTGGGACGAGCACACGCTCTACAACCAGCGGGTCCGCAACTACTCGGCCAAGCCGATCGAGGTGGAAGTCCGCCGCACGCTGCCCGGGGACGTGATCTTCCGCAGCGGGCTGGAGGCGAAGAACCACGACTACCAGACCGTCGAGTACCGGGCCGCCGTCAAGGCCGGCCAGAAAGCCGACCTGCTCTACGAGCTGATCCGGCGCCAGGGCCGCAACGCCAAGCAGAACAACGTGACCATCGAGAAGGCGGCTGGCCAGTAGGGTGGGACCAGCGTGTAGCCTGTAGGTTATGCTTCAGCATAACGTAACCTATTACACGCCAAGGTGTTATGCTAAAGCATAACCTACCTGCCCGGGACTCCCGCAACCCAGCAATCTGCCTTGCCCCTGGCGGGGTTCTCTGCTAGAGTCCGCGGCACGGTACAGAGATCACCTGACGCGATAGACCTATTCCGGTTCCCGCGTTGGGCAGTAAAGACGGCCGTTTGCTTCTCCGTGACTCCCATGAAGTTTACGTTCGCACTAGGCATTGCCGCAGTGCTGGCGGCGTCGGCGGCGCTGGCCCAGGATTTCCAGAACCCCGGCGGCGGCTACGGCCCCTCGGCTCCGTCTTCGGGCTATCAGCCTCTGGGCTTGCCCTATTCGGGTTACCAGTCTCCCGGGTCGCCGCCCTCCGGCTATCCGCCCTCCGGTTATCCGCCCCCGGGCGCGCGGCCGTTGGATCCGCCGGGCGGCGGACCGGTCGATTCCAGCGTGCAGGTCATCGGGCCGCCGATGAGCCCGGATAATCAATACGTGCCCTTGCCATCTCCCGCAGCTTCCAGCGGGAGCCACCCCACGATTCCCACCGCCGCTTACGACGGAGGCTGGATCGCCGGCGCGGGGGTCTTGATCCTCGAACCTCGCTGGAGCAGCAATCCGGCCTACGACCGGCTGGGCTCCAACTCGAGCAACACGCAAACGCTCCAGACGAACGTGCAAACCGACTTCAACATGGGCGCCGCGGCGGCGCCGCTGGTCTGGCTGGGATACGTCGGCGACAACGGCCTTGGGATTCGCGCTCGCTGGTCGAAGCTCTCCGATAGCACCAGCCTTCCGCTCAATAGTCCCGCGCAGACCGACGCGACGACCACCACCACCTACTCGGCCTATCCGGCGTCGGTGGGCTTTGCCGCGGTCTCCAGCCCCAATTACAACGACGCTTTCGTCTTCGGCAGCGACCTGACCATGGAGGTGGCCGACCTGGAGATCCTCTGGGACGTCCATCCGGCCCGCGGCTCGCTGGTCTTCGGCGCCGGCGTGCGATACGCGCACCTGGCGCAAAACTACAATGCCTCCTGGGTCTCGACTCCCCTGGACCCGACTCAGGACACGTACACCACGACCCTCACTTCTGGCCACGATTTCAACGGCCTCGGACCGGTGATCTCGGTCGAAGCCGCCTATCCCCTGGGCCAGACGGGATTTCGGGTCACCGGCAGCGCCCGCGGCTCGCTCTTGTTCGGCACGGGAGCCGCCGCGGCCAACATGGTCTCCCTGGACGCCGATGCCTACGGAGACCCGCCCAGCCAGACGCTCACCAGCAACTCGCAGTCGCTCGGCGGAACGCTGCCGGTGTTGGAGTTCGAGTTGGGCGCCGATTGGGGCCACAACCTGGGCGCCTATCGCTTCGCGCTGGAGACGGCGTTGGTCGGGCAGATCTGGTTCTGCGGCGGCAACGCCTCCAACTGCGCCAGCGTCTTCGGCTCCTCGTTCCCGCAGCAAACCCAGACCACTCAGGATGCCATCGGCGTGGTCGGTGTACGGGTTGCCGCGGCCATGTCGTATTGAGTTTCGTCTGATTACCCGCTTACTCGCCAGCGCTTACCACGACTGACGGAGGACCGACGCTGATGTTGGGAATACCCAAGAGGATGCCCGCGTCACCCGCAGTTCGGCGCGGTCTGCGGGTCTGTAGCCTGGAACGCCTCGAGCCGCGGGAAATGCTCTCGGTGGCCGGCCTGGCGGCTATTCGCGCCCAGCCCACGGCCGCGCGACTGGCGGACGTCCCCGGGGTCGCCGGTCTCTCGCCCGCCCAGGTCGATCAAGCCTATAGCTTCTCCCAGTTGGGAAATTTTGCCGGCAAGGCGGCCAACCAACTCGGCTGGGGCCAGACGATCGCCATCGTCGACGCCTACGACGATGCGGGCCTGGTCAGCAGCAGCAGCCCCAATTTTGCCAGCAGCGACTTGCACAAGTTCGACGTCCAGTTCGGCCTGCCCGATCCTCCGAGCTTCACCAAGGTCGGCCAGACGGGCAGCGCCAGCCTTCTTCCCTCGGCCTCGCCGCCTGGCGACGATTGGACGGTGGAGGAATCGCTGGACGTGGAATGGGCCCATGCCATGGCCCCCGGCGCGAACATTGTCCTGGTCGAGGCCAACAGCGACTGGAACATCAACGATCTCACGACGGCCATCGGCACCGCCGCGAGTTGGCGGGGAGTCTCCGTCGTTTCCATGAGCTGGGGCTTCAGCGAGTTTCCTCAAGAGACCCAGTTGGACGGCTATTTCACCACGCCCGCCAATCACGGCAACGTCAACGTCTCTTTCGTCTCCGCCACGGGCGACTACGGCGTGCCAGGGTTCTGGCCGGCCTTCTCGCCCAACGTGGTGGCGGTCGGCGGCACGACCCTCCAGACCACCGCCTCCGGCAGCTACCGCACGGAGATTGGCTGGAACTCCGGCGGGAACTCCAGCGGCGGCGGGCTCAGCCAGTTCGAGAGCGAGCCCAGCTACCAGCTCGGCGTGCAGTCCAGCGGCACCCGCACGACCCCCGACGTGGCCTACGACGCCGACCCGAACACCGGCTTCGCCGTCTACGACAGCCTCGATCCCTACACTGGCGGCTGGGACGTGATCGGCGGGACCAGCGTCGGCACTCCGCAATGGGCCGCGATCCTGGCCATCGCCAATCAGGGCCGCGCCACCTCGGGCTTGCCCACGCTCAATGCGGCGGTGGCCGATCTCTACCAGTTGCCGATCGCCGATTTCCACGACGTGACCGTCGGCTTCAACGGCTACAGCGCCGGTCCCGGCTACGACCTGGTCACCGGCCGCGGTAGTCCCTATGCCAACCGCATCGTGCAAGCGCTGGCCAATCCCAGCGTCTCCAGCGTGCATGCGTCCGCCCTGCCCGTCGAGTCGGATCTGACCGCCCACGTCCTTTCCAAGCTGCACGCCACCCGGGCCGCCTTGGACCTCGTCGCCTGGGACCTCAGCGCCTGGGACGCCACGGAACATCCCGCACGGTGGGGACACGTTTCATGGTTCGAGCCCCCACCCCCCTCCGTCGAGGAGGTTAGGAGCTAGGAGTTACACCGCTTACGGTCTGAAATCAGACGACGCACACTAGCCCGAAGCGCAAGCGAGGGACGAGGTTTTGGCCCTCGCTTGCGCTTCGGGCTAGTGTCGTTCCTGGTCGCGTGAAGCGAAACTCCTAACGGGCGAGGTGGAAAGAACGGTACAATAGCTTGTGGAGGCCCGTTCTGTAAGCCGGAGACGAATGGCATGGAACCAACAACTCGCCAGTCGGCCAATATCATGGACGATCTGACCAGCGCGCACGGCCAACTGGATGGCGAGGAGCTCGTACGCCTGCGAACGCTCAGCGTCCGCCAACGGGCCGAGCTGATCGCGTCGGCATGTGAGGCAGCCGCCGCCATCCGTCGCAGTCGACTGGCGGCAGGGCTGGGAGAAATTGAACCGGCCCCTTGGCCGGCTTCCACATGGCAGTTTCTCAAGGAGCGCGCCGCCCGTGTCCGAGCCTAATTCGCCCGCCAACGCCGCGGCGGTCGCGGAGCAACTGGCGGAGCAGTTCGATTTGCGGGGCCAGAACTATGCCCTGGGCGGCGCGATCGCCCTGGGCTACTGGGGCGCTCCCCGGGGGACGGTCGATGTTGACGTCACGATTTTTCTGCCTCCCGAACGTCCGTCCGAGTGCATCTGGCTCTTGCAGGAGATCGGTTGCCATCTCTCTCCCACGGAAGCCGCCGAATCGCTGCGCGAGCACGGCTTCTGCCGTGTTACCTTCCGCGGAGTGCGCGTAGACGTTTTCCTGCCGATTGTTCCCTTCTATGAAACAGCGCAGGGGCGGCGCAAACAGGTGGAACTTGGTGGGCGGTCCGTTATGGTGTGGGACGCGGAATCGCTGGCGGTGTTCAAAATGATGTTCTTCCGTCGCAAGGATCTCGCCGACGTGGAGCAAATCCTTCGCACCCAAGGGATAGGATTTGACCGCGCGTGGGTAGGGGAACAACTCGTCGCGATCTACGGCCCGCGCGATCCTCGCCTCGCACAGTGGGACGACCTTTTGCGGGACGTTCCGGCAGGATAACCCATCCGGAGGAGGCGTAGGGTGGGCTCTAGCCCGCCTTCGTGATTGCGACGCCGCGAAGGCAAAGGGTGGGAGTACGGAAAAAACGACGGCGGGCTGAAGCCCACCCTACGCCCCGGCCTTCCCGCGGACACGGGGGATTCAACTCTTTGCCTCTGCCGGGGGGGATTTTCGTTGACAGCCAAGTTTTGGCTGTTTAGAATTGATCTTGGGCTGCTTTCCCCTCACGGTGTAGCGACGGCGCTTCGTCCACCCTTTGCCGGTCGGCGGAAGGGTGGTAGTTCATTTTCGCGGAGTTTGCCTGCCCTCGGGGCTGACCGCACAGGAGCATGATTCTCATGGTGAAGGAAACTCAAGGGCTGCAGATCGCGTTGATCGTCTTCGTCATCCTGACCATCGGGTTGGGCGTGTCGACCTTCATGCTCTACAAGAAGACGGAAGAGCTCACGCTCAAGACCAAGCAGGCCACCGACGATTCGGCCGCCGCCAAAAAGAACTGCGACTTGGTGCAGGCCGACAAAAACACGCTTATGAAGGATATGCTCGGCTTCCTGCCCAGCGAAAAGATGGATGCGATCACTGCCGACTTCAACAAGGACATGGAGACCTATGCCAGCACCCTCGATGCCGCGACCCGCAACTACCGCAGGGTGCTGGCTTATCTGAACGACGAGCTAGGCAAGAAGAACGTCGCCCTGGCCGAGCAGCTAAAGTCGGTGCAGGAGCTGAAAGACACCCTCGCGCGAGTCGAGATCGTCAAGCAGCCGCAGATCGACGAGGCCCAGGCGGGCCAGAAGGCGGCCATCGCCGACCTGGCGAGCGAAAGGGAAAAGTTCAATACCGACCGCGGCGCGTTCACCGGGAAGACGACCACGATCGAGGACACGCTGGTCAAGACGCAGAAGGGGGCCGACCTGGTGTCCAAAGAGGCCCAACTGAAGCTGAAGAAGGCGGAGGAGCTCCTGGCGTCGACGGTCAAGAACGAACAGCTCAAGAACGAACAGGTCAAGAAGCTTACGGCCACGACCTTCGAGTCGCCGTCGGGCAAGATCCGCTGGGTCAACCAGCGCGAGCGGACGGTCTGGATCGATCTGGGCGCGCCGACGCGCTGCCCCGGCAGCTCACCTTTGCCGTCTTCTCGGGCAACACCCAGAACGTGACGTCGGCCGCCAAGAAGGGCGGCATCGAGGTCAGCCAGATCCTCGGCGACCACCTCTCCGAATGCCGCATCGTCGACGACAACATCTCCGATCCCTTGCTGCCGGGCGACGTGGTCCATACGCCGCTCTGGACGCCGGGCGTAAGGGAGAAGTTCGCCTTCACCGACGGCATGGACATCGACGGCGACGGCACCGACCGGCCCGACGCCCTGCGCAACCTGATCACCATGTCCGGCGGCGAGGTCGTCGCCGAGCTGAGCGACAAGGGCGAACGGAAAGGACAGATGGACGCCAACACCCGCTTCCTGATCGTCGGCAAAGAGCAGACCGACAAGACCTCCGAAGTCCTCAGCAAGGCCCGCACGGCGATGCTCCGCGAGGCGGAGAAACTGGGCGTGCAGAACATCAGCCTCGCCGACTTCCTCCGCCGCATCGACTACAAGAACCCCACGCCGGTGACCCACTTCGGTCCCGGCGCCGATCCCAACCAGTTCCTGGCCAAGCCGCCCGAGGGCGGTCCGAAGAGCACCGGCAATTCCGTCTCGCCGATCTTCAAGCCCCGCCAGCCGCCGACCCCGGGCAGCCTCTACTGAGCCGCCGCGTCGGAATAAGTTGATCGATTCTCGCTTGTGGTGCAGGCGTCTCGCCTGCATTTTCAGGGCAGGCGGGACACGTGCATTTTCAGGGCAGGCGGGACGCCTGCACCACAAGAAACTCCGTCAACTTATTTTGGCGCGACGCCTAACCATCCCCCGCCGGCCGGATCGTCACCGTCACTTTCGCCGTGCTTACAGGCTCGACCAGCTCGATTCCCAGGCGGATCGGCACGCGGTTGCCATGCAGATTCTCGTGGATCTCCTCGGGCACCAGGCGGAAGGACGGACCGTCGGTGGCGATCGTCACCTCGACGGCGTCGGGCGCCTGGCCGATCCGCAGCTTGCCCGCCGATAACTCCTTCCACGGAGAGAAGGTGATCAGCGCCGTGCCGAACGACTGGGGAGCGGCAAAGCGCACCTCGTCGGTCACCTGCAAGCTCCCCTCGCCTTGGCGGGAAAAAACGAAGCTCCGCACCAGCTTCGTCAGCTCCGGGACGGCGTAGGCCGAGCGGATGTCCATGCGGTAGGCGTCGGACGCGGGCGTGAACTCGGTCTGGATCTCCCGGGCGGCCGCCTTGCGCCGACTCCTGCAGCTTCCCGGCCACGCGGGGCACGCTGTGGCCGAACGAATTGAGCACCTTGCTGTCGAAGCGACGGGCGCTGAAGGTCCGCGCCGTGTAGACCTCGGAGCCGGGATCGACCAGCGGAACGGACTGGCCCAGGGCCACCACGTAGGAGCCGACGTTGTTGTGGCAATGGTTGCCGGCGTTGCGGCCGCCCTTGACGGCCACGCCCAGCGCATGGCGGCTGCCGGGGGCCGGGCGGCAGACGAGGATCTCCGCGTCGGCGAACCAGTCGCGCAGCGGCCGGTCCGCCGCCTTGGCGGCGGGCGGCCGGGCGGAAGCCGAATTGGCAAAACCCATCAAGCCGAGCTCGAAGAGGTTGCCCGTCGGGCCCCGGGCCAAGAGCAAGCCCTGCCGCTCTTCGTCCTGCCAGCCGAGGCCGAAGCGGCGGCTGACGTAGGCCGTGATCGCCGCGCTGGGCTGGGCCGCCACGTCGCAATCGGCCAACGCCGGGTAGATCCGCGGCAGAATCTCCAGCCGCCGGCCAAACTGGGCGATCTGGCGGACCTTGGGCCGCTGGATCAGATCGACCTTGCCGCCGGTCGCCTGGTAGAGCGTTTCCGACAACAGCAGGAAGTGGCCGAAGCCGTAGTTCCAGTAGCCCAGTCCCTCGCCGCAGTAGCCGTCGGCGGCGAAGCCTTTGAGAAAGTTGTCGATATACTGATCGGCGGCGGCGGCGAAGAAGGCTCGTTCGTGGGGCGCGTCGAGAATCGCCAAGGCCGACCCGGCGACGCCCGCCAGGCAGACCGCGTTCCAGTTGTTGGTGGCGGTTGCCCACCAGAGCTTGGGCTTGCCCGCCAGCACGTAGCCGCGGAAGGGCGTGAAGCAGCGCCGGTCAAGCTCGCTGCGGACGAGTTTCCGCAGGCCCGCATCGAGCTTGCCGCCGAGCCAGAAGTCGGCCGTGGCCAGGTTCCAGGACAGCGCCGAGGAGGCCAGATCAATGTCCCGCTCGGTGCCGTAGAAGTTCTTCAGGCTGCCGTCGTGGGCGGGGAGCGTCCAGGACTTTTCCGCGGCGATCGCCCGGATCGTGGCCTCGATCGCCAGCAGGAACCGGCCGCGGTCCTCGATGCACTCGGCCAGCACCAATTGCGGGAGCCGGGAGTGGCGCTGGCCGAGCACCCGCTCGCCGCGGCTGCGGTTGCCCGTGCGGGAGTAGTCGAGATAATCGTCGTCGGTCAGCTCCGGCATGGGCGTCTTGAGGAGCTTCTCCGCCCGGGCGACGACCCCTTGGAAGCCGGGCGCCTTGGCGACGGCCTGCCACGCCTGCCGGTCGCCAATCGGCCGGCCCACGCCTTGGGGCTTCTCGGGCAGCAGCGCCGCGTACTTCTCGACCAGCACCGGGTCGGGGACCTTGTCGGCAGCCGTGGCCTGCCAGGCGGGGAAGCCGACGAGGAAACACAAGGAGAAAAGGAGGATCGAGCGGCGCGGTTGAGGCGGGTTCATGGAAGGGCTCCTGCGTCCTGGTGGAACTGGATTACCGAGTCACGGCGATTGGTCCTGCCAAAAACATCATTTCACGGTCACGGCACCACCATCTACCCGGATCGTTTCAGGGCGGGAAGGTTTGTGAAGAATGATCTTGCAGTCCGGTAATGCCTTCTGAAAACCTTGCACCCCAGCGTCAGTGACCTTACTTCCCCGCAGTTCCAACACTCTGAGTTGGAGCAACCCTTTGAGATGTTCCAGTCCAACGTCCGTCACCTTGGTTCCCTGGAGGTCCAGATATTGGAGATTGGTTAACCCTTTGACGTGTTCCAGTCCAGCGTCGGTCACAGCAGCTTTGCAAAGGCCCAGCATTGTGAGTCTGGTCAACGCTTTTAGGTGGACCAATCCCGCATCGGTGACCTGGGTTCCTTCAAGGTGCAGCAATTTGAGTTGGGTCAAGTCCTTGAGATATTCCAGTCCAGCGTCCGTCACCTGAGGCGTTCCCAGCATCAGCGTGTGGAGTTGAGTCAACCTTTTGAGGTGAATCAGTCCAGCGTCGGTCACCCTGGTCGCCTTCAGCATCAGCGATTTGAGTTGGGTCAACCCTTCAAGGTATGCCAGTCCAGAGCCGGTCACCTTGCTGTCCCAGAGGACGAGATCTTGGAGATTGGTTAACCCTTTGAGGTGAGCGAGCCCAGCGTCGGTGACCTGGTTCGCGCCCAGGGACAGCGATTTGAGTCGGGTCAACCCTTCAAGGTGTGCCAGTCCAGCGTCGGTGATCTGGGTTGTCCCCAGGTATAGCACTTTGAGTTTTGTCAACCCTTTGAGGTGGACCAAGCCAGCATCGGTGATACGGCTGCCAAGGATCAAAGTGTGGAGTTGGCTCAACCCCTTGAGATTTTCCAGCCCAGCGTCGGTGACCTGCGTGCCATCGAGGCTCAGCATTTGTAGCTCGCTCAACCCCTTGAGATGTTCCAACCCGGCGTCGGCCACCTTGGTCGCCATAAGCATCAACGTGTGGAGGTGGTTTAGCCCCTTGAGGTTGACCAATCCAGCGTCGGTGACCTTAGTTCCGCACAGGTCGAGAGTTTGGAGATTGGTCAAGCCTTTTAGGTGAACCAGCCCAGCATCGCTGACCTTGGTAAACCCAAGATCCAGCGAATTGAGTTGGGCCAAGCGTTCAAGGTGTACCAATCCAGCGTCGGTCACCTTGCTTCTCCTCAAATCTACTATGTTCGCTTGCCCATTCTGTTCGTTAACGGTGACCTTAGCACCCATCTTCTCGATTTCGACAATCGCCCTTGATTGGTCAGCGTTCGGCCCTGCCCCACAGCCGAGAATGGGAGGGAGCGACAAGCCCAGCATTAGCATCGCGGCTGTCAGGTGGTTCATGGATTCGCGTTTCTGTTGAACGGTTTGGAAACGTGGAGAAACAAAGTGCCGAGGAGCTGTAACGGCGACATCACTGATTGCTCTGCTCCTCCCGCAAGGCATCCAGCTCGGCGATGGCCTCGAAATCCTTCGGCCTGCCTGCCGCGCGCTTGACCCAAATCAAGGTGTCCAGATCCAGGCAAAGGCAATCCGTATTAAAGGCCGACACCTTCATACAGTGCGGCTTGAGCTCGTCATAGGAGCCACCTCCGACGATCTCCCCCAACACGTCGATTTCGCCGAGGGAAGTGTCGAGGGTGAAGTTCAAACCGTGGGCGATGGTCTCGGCATCCCAATGGAACGGCAGCCCCGGGGGAGCACCACGCAGATACGCATTCAAAGGCGCGAGTGCTCGGGCCAACCGCGCATAGTTTTCGGGAGTCCGGGCGTAAACGACATCGAGGTCACGCGTTGTGCGAATGGCGCCGTGGACTGCGGCGGCAACGCCTCCGATGAGAATGAACTCCACCTCGTTCTCATGGAGAACTCGCAACAACCCCGCAAAATCCGTCATGGCCGTCTCTTGGCCTCCCTGCCCGCCCTCCGCATCTCCTCGGCAAACTCGACAAGCCGTTGAAGTTCGACCAGGCGTTCCTCCGGTGTGAGCTTCAGCGCCTCACGGAGCAACGTTCGATCCACGTCACGCTTGTACGCCTCGACAACCGGGTCAACCCATAGCTTCGACGACGACTCAGACATGGAATGTCACCTTCGGGCAGTCGGGGCGCTTCCATGTTTGGGCTTCCCGGCCGGCGCGTTGGAGTTCCACGACGAACTTCTGAAACTGTTGAAGCTGGCGGATGCGATCCTCGACGGAGAGCTTCAGGTTCGCCTGGAGCAACGTGCGGTCGATATCCACCATGTACGCCTCGACTACCGGATCGGACACGGTAGGCGGAACTTTGTCATCCATCGTCGTACCTCCCCTGACTGCGGAGTCCCTTCACTGCTGAATCAACGAAGGATTCTCCAGCAGTGCTTCCAGCCCGAGGGCGATCAATTGCGTCCGCGGCAACTGGAGCTTGCGGGCCAGCCGGTCGGCGCGGGAAAGCAAGCCTTTCTCGATGGAAACGGATACGATCCGGGCCCCCTTGCCCACCTTCGGCCGGCCGACCTTCTGCCGCGCCCGCCGCCATTGGTTCTTCTCCTCGTCGGTCAGCTCGCGGGAACGGTCGATCACCAGTTCCTTGTCGAACACCGCGGTGGCCTTGGCCAACTGGCGGGCGTTCATCTCCTGATAGCGCTTGGCGGGCTGCTTGCGGGTCACAATTACTCCTCCCGGCGGTAACGCCGCTTCCGTTTCAGAGCAGCCTCGATCCGTTCGACAGTCCGCACGTTGGGCTTGTGCTTGCCGGATTCCAAACGAGAAAGCGTCTCTTGGCGAATCCCTGCCAGTTTGGCCAATTGCGCCTGAGTCATCCCCAGTTCCCGTCGCTCCCTGATGATGTCCCTGGCAATCGAAGCACGCAGGAACGGCAACGCTTCACAAGTGCCGTCCTTGTCGATGGGCGGGAAATCCGGCCCTTCGATGGCCGCAAGCTCGGCCTCGGGGATCAAGACAAAGCGCGTACCCATGATGTCAATGGTTATTCTACTCATAGAATCCATCTCTATGTCCAATTTGTTCGACGATGACGACGTTGTTGACTACCTGAAACTGCAATCGGTAATCCCCGCTTCGCAAGCGATATCGACCGACAAGGTTTCCTCGCAACGGCTTGGCCCCGCTCACGTTTGGCCATTTCTCCAGCCGTTCCAACAGGTTATACATCCTCGCTCGAACGGACTTTGGAAGTTGCTCAAGCTGCTCTCGGGCCGTGGCAGTTAGTCGGACCATCGCCCAACTCTAGCCGTCTATGACAAAAAAGTCAAGTCCACTAGGACATCCTCGGCGTCGGCACGGAACCCGTGCATGTGCCGCCGGCATTTTCTTGTACGGCGACTCATCGCATCGTGATGCCGAACTGCCGCAGGACAATGTCATAGACCATCGTATCGGTCAAAGACCCCGGCGGGAACAGTCCGGGCTGCGAGGCCAACAAAACGGTCTTCTGACTGGGGTCCACCGCGGGCGCCCCGTGGGAGCCGGCGACCAGCTCGGCACGCAGCGGGATGCTTTTTGAGGCTGGATCGAAGCAGAGCTCCACCGGGTCGTAGCCCGGCTTGCGATGGATGTCCACCGTCCGAGCCCAGGCCGGCGCACGGTCGTCTCGCAGCCAGTAATAATAGGCCTGCCAACTCTCGGCGCGGAGATCAGCACAACCTCGCCGCTGCGGGGATGGTCCAGCCCATAACGCTTCCGCTCGTCGCCCACCAGCACTTCGGCGATGCCCGGCCGGTGGTGGAAGAGGTCCACCACCCGGGCAATCACCTCACGGTCGCCGCCGGCGATGCGGTCGCCGCCGGCGACGAAAACATGCGAGAACTGGTGATCGGCCAGGGCCCAGGCGCGGCTGGCGGCCGGGTCGAGATACTCGCCGTCGGCCCCTTCGCGGACCGCGAGCAGTCCCGCCTCGCGCAACACGCGGTTGGGATAGACCACGTGGCTCACCGGCACGATCGCATACTCCCCGGCCGCCAGCCAGAGCGGCTCGGCGTCGTAGGCCTCGCGGAACGCCGGGCCCAGCGTGCCGATCAGCCGGTCCAGATCGGCCACCGCCGCCTGGGCCGCCGCACTGTCGGGGCCGGTCCGCTGGGCGGCGTAATCCAGGTGCGGCAGGTAAATATAGAAGAAATTGGGCCGCTCCCAGCGGGCCAGGCGGACCGCCGAGTCGACGATCCAGGCCGTCGATTTCAGATTGGCCAGCGGGCCCCAGAAATGGTGCAGGGGAAAATGGCCCAGCTCGCCCCGCAGCTTGTCATAGAGCTCCCGCGGACGCGTCCAGCACCAGGCCGACTCCGAGCCGTCCGCGTGGTGGATCGGCGCCGGCGTGCAGGCGAAGTCGGCCTCGCACTGGCGGCTGTGCAGCGCGAACCAGACGGCCGAAGTCCGGCCCTCCTCGTGATGGTAGAGCAAGTCCCAAAGCTGCGGCTTCTCGAAGCAGCCGTTGGGCGAGGTCCACATCTCGACCTCCTGTCGCTGGCGCCAGTAGAAGCCGTTGGCCACCACCCCGTGCTCCCGCGGCAGCTTGCCGGTGGTCATCGCGGCCTGCACCGGGCAGGTCACGCAAGGGAAGCTGGGCGTCAGCTCGGCGATCTCCCCGCCGGCCGTCAACTCCCGCAGGTTGTGCATCACGGCCACGTCCTTTTCCCGCAGCCCGGGGATCGACAACAGCGCGACATATTCGGACATGGTGGTTCGGAAGGATGAAGGATGAGGGATGAAGGATAACCTACGGGCATGCTCGCAGCAGCGGAGCCAGGAAGGCATACGCCTGCCTTGCGGCACCAGCGGCGTCGTGGCTGTGGCGGCTGAGCTCGACGTGCAGTCCGCCCTGGTAGCCCGAGCGGACCAGGGCCTCGAGCACGGGCGGGAAGTCGATCTGGCCCTCGCCGAACATCAGATGCTCGTGAATGCCCGCTCGCATGTCCTCCAGGTGAACGTTTACCAGCCGGCCGGCCCAGCGAGTGATCTGCGGGGCGATGGGCGTCTCGCCCTGGCAGTGCAGGTGGCCCACGTCGAGCGTGAGCTTCAGGCCTGGGCTGCGGAGCCGAGCGAGAAGCTCCTCGAAGCGGGCCATGCTATCGATGAACATGCCGGGCTCGGGCTCCAGCCCGATCGCCACCTTGTGCTGCGCCCCGTATTCCAGGGCCTCCTCCAGCCCGTCGACCAAGCGGGACATGGCCGCTTCCTGCGGCGCCGCGTCGCGAAGGATGCCCGACCAGAGGGAAACGCAGTCGCTCTCCAACTCGGCCGCGCAGCCAATGGCATGGCGGTAGAACTCCAAGCGGCGCGCCCGGGCCGCGGGGTCGGCGGTGACCAGCGTCGGCTCGTGCTTGGTCGCCGGGTCCAAGAGGAAGCGGGCCCCGGTCTCGATCACCGAGCGCATTCCCAGCTCGCCCAGGCGGCGCCGCAGGGCGGTAAGCTGCCGCGGCCAGGCCGGATCGCGGGGCGACAGCGCGCCGTGGTCGATGGTCACCGCCACGCTGCGATAGCCGATCTGCGCCAGAAGCTCGACGGCGTCCAGCAAGTCATGGTGCGCCAGGCCGTTGGTGTTGTAGCCTATGAACATGCGATGCGCGCACGCAGTAAGAGCAAGAACAGTTCTCGTCTGTAGGGAACGCCCTCCGTGGCGTTCCGCGACACCGCTCGCCGCGCATGGTCGCGCTCGGAACGCCACGGAGGGCGTTCCCTACAGGGATTTTGTTACGGAAATTCGCTCAATGATTATCTTCGAGGACGTTATGTGGAAGAGATCCAGGTTCCCAACAAGGTCGCGGGGAGCAGGAAGACCAGCACCAGCAGCGCTGCCAGCGGGCCCTCGACGGCGAAGGCGGCGGCCCCGTCGAGGATCACCAGCGACAAGAGCCCTTGCTTGACGGCCATCTGCACGCGGCCGGACGTGGGCTCGCCGATCGCCCAGAGGCAGCGGACGAAGATGATCGCACCCAGCATCAGCATCAAGATCACCCACCGCGACGGCTCGAGGAGGAGCACGGGGATTACCTTGTCGGTCGTCAGCGGCAAGAGGCCCAAGAGGACCACGCCGGCCAGCATCATCGCGGTGGCCAGCACCAGCGGACCGCGGCGGCTGGCCTCCGCCTCCTGCCGCGAGAACCAGGTGAGGCCCACGATGTACAGGCCGACCGCCCCGGCCACCAGCCAGTGGTGCGGCTGCCAAGGCCCGGCCAGGGCGCTCATTCCCAAAAGGACGTTGAGCATCCGGCAACTGCCCATGGCCACGGGACCGAGCCGAGTCCGCCGCAGCGCGCCGTCGTAAAGCACGATGCAGGCGGCCAGGAGCGTGGCCACCAGGCCGCAGCGATAGTTGTGGGTGATGACCGTCGCCAGCCAGCCGAACATCACGCCCGTCATCAGGCACTGCCAGCCGAGGAATCGGGCGCGGCGGAGAGGGACGCGTCCGGAGGGCAGGGGCGCTGGGGCCGTTGGCGGAGGTCGTCGTCGTAGTCGAAGACGTCATTGAGGACCACGCCTGCCGCGTAGAGGGCGGCCGACGAGGCCATCAGCAGGCCGAGGAGGAGTCCGTGCCGGCGTCCCAGTTCCGCCAGCAGGGCCGAGAACCCCAGGCCCGCACCCAGATCGGCCAGCCGGTGCGTCAGCAGGAAGCCCATCACGATGTCGGCCAGGGCCATGAAGATGTTGGGCAGTCGCAGCAGTTGCAGGTAGGCCCGCAGGACTTCGGCAGGGGAGGGGGGTACGATTTCGGGTTCGGTTGTCATTGGGCTTGTCCCCTCTCCCTTCGGGAGAGGGTTAGGGTGAGGGGGAATTGGTGAGGGCGAATGAACCTTTGGGCATTGCTAGGGAATCTCAACGGTCACACTGCGTGGTCCTGGCCCTTTCGGGATTTCCGTGACAGTCGTCCATCGCTTTTCTTTGCCGTAGCCAACAAGCAGCACTACGAACCCTTTCGGCTCGACGTAGCCATAGTCAATCCCAAGCCACCTTCGTCCCCCGCATGACAAGTCGATTACGAACTTCGTACCATCGAAGTCCTTGACCGCCTCGAATGGGCACTCGCGCTCATTCTTGGATATCCAATCGGCCTGCTCGCGCCGACGGGCAACCGCGTAAGCGACTTGGTGGATCGGCGAGGATGACCGTGACTTGAGGTTCACGTTCACCGTGACGCAGCCATGCCAAACGTAAACCGGGCATAGCGCGAGCCCCAGCGCCACAAGCGATACGACGATAACAATTACGGCAATGCGCCTCATGGCTCTGCTGTGTTGTATTGGCGGCAAGCTCGCCACGCCGGCCGGGTCATCGGAGATTGGCTTGTCCATGGTGGCTTCCCCTCACCCCAACCCTCTCCCGGAGGGAGAGGGAGACAATAGCCCTTCCAAATGCGCAAGCGCTTCACGGCCGGCGTCGTCGGGATTTTCGACGTAGGGGTAGAGCTCGACGGTCAGCCAGCCGTCGTAGCCGCTGGCGCGGATCGCCCGCAGGGTCGCGGCCAGATCGATCGCGCCGCGGCCGGGCACGAGGTGGGCATGGACGCGGCTGGCGGCGATGTCCTCGATATGGTAGTGGCGGGTGTGGGGGGCCATGCGGGCGATCCAGTCTTGCGGGTCCTGGCCGACGCAGAAGGCGTGGCCGATGTCGAAGTTCAACCCCACCCGGGGCGACTGGATCCGCCCGGCAAACTCCAGGTATTGCTCGAAGGTCTCGATCAGCAGGCCCGGCTCGGGCTCGATCAGGAGGTTCACGCCCAGCTCTTCGGCCAGCTCGACGCAGGGCATCAGCTCGTCGTAAAAGACCTGTGCCGCCTCCTCCCACGACTGCCCGGCGCGGCGGCCCGCCGGGCTCGGTCTGAATGCCCGGGGCGCCAAGCTCCTTGGCCAACAACAAGGCCCGCCTGGTGTGCTCGCGGCGGATGGCCCGATAGTCCGGGTCGGGCTCGATCCAGGAGGGATGCCAGTAGGGCTGCCGCGGATCGGCCACGGCGTTCATCATGAAGGCGTTGATGTTGGAGATCGCCAGGCCGTGCCGGGCCAGCGCGTCGCGGATCGACTGCTTCCGCTCCTCCAGCAGACCGGCCGGCCAGGCGTGCGGCACGTCGGCCAGAAGCTCCAGCCCCCGGTAGCCGAGGGCGGCGATCCGCCGGATCGTCTCCTCCACCGAGAACCGCAGGTAGGCGTTGGAGCTGAATGCCAACTTCATAGGGGTCCGCAAGTGTTGTACGATTTCGAGAGATGGGTAGGGTGGGACAAGCTCGCGGAAGCGAGCGCGGGCCCACCAATTTCGATGGCCAGGCTCTCGGTGGGCCGGCGGCCGCCACGGCGGCCTTGTCCCACCCTACCTACTTCAGCTACTAGCACTACGATAACTCAAAAGGGCCCGGTTGAATACCCACCGGCACGCGGCCATGCTGGCCAGCGTCGCCAGCAGGGCGAAGGGCGGCAGCAGCCAGTCGCCGGGCGTCTCCGGGTGCAGCGACCAGGTGAGCACCCGGGCCGGCACGTTGATCACGACGAGCACCGGAATGATGAAGGTAAAGGCCCACCGCAGCGGCGTGCCGATCGGGCCCTCGTAGATCTCGCGGGGGTAGCGGGCGAAATTGGTGATGTAGAACCAGAAGTCGTAGAGCGTCTGGTTCCGCCCCAGCCAGATGCTGGAGGCCGCCAGGATGAACATCAGGCTGTACAAGATGGCGATCCCGCAGGCCACGTAGAGCGGGTAGAGCACGAGCTCCAGCGGCCCCGGCCAATGGTGCAGGCGCAACAAGGCGTAACCCAGCAACAGCAGGCCGAAGAAAAAATTCCCCAGCGACGACCAGTCGACCCGCTGCAGCGAGACGAGGAACTGGGTGTCGATCGGCTTCAGCAGGGCGAAGTCCAGCGTGCCGTTGCGGACCAGCTCGCTGTATTCGTCGGCGTTGGTCATGAAGAAGGTCTGCACGCTGCTGTTGATCAGCAGGCCCGTGGCCAGGAAGGCGAAGAACTCGTACTTTCCCCAGCCGGTTCCCCGGCCGATCGACGGCGTGTAGTGGAAGATCAGCAGGTAGAAGGCGAGGTTCATCACCATCCAGCCCAGCGAGGAGACCATGTCGATGATGAAATTGGCGCGGAAGGTCATGTCCCGCACCAGGCTGTTGCGGGCGAAAGTCAGGAAGACCTGCCCGTAGGAAGGATGCTCGCTCACCGCCCTTATCCTCCGTAGGCGCTATAACGGCGGACGCCGTAGTGGAAGGCCAGCCGGCTGGTGGCGACAAATACCAGCACCCAGGCCAGCTCGATCGCCAGTCCCCAGGCCAGCTTGGCGCCCTGGATCTTACCCAGGAAGACGGCCGCGGGGAAATAGGCCAGGTACGCCAGCGGCAGCCCGCGGACCAACCACCCCCAAACGCCCGGCACGATGTCCAGCGGAAACATCTGGCCCGAACAGAAGAAGTTGAAGAGCATGTAGACGAACAACAACGAGCTGACCTCGAGGAACCAGAAGCCGATCATCCCCAGTGTGGCTTCCAGGTAGAATCCCAGCAGGAAGGCCAGCGTCAGCGAGGCCAGGAAGGCCAGCATCGTGGCCGCGTCGGGCCAGCCGTGGAAGTAGCCGCGGCAGAAGAAATAGACCACCGCGAAGGGCACGGCCGCGACCACGTAGTAGACCAGCTTGTGGGCCACGCGGTACAACAGCAGGAAGGCCACCATGTCGATGGGCTGGATGAGGTACTTCTTGACCCTGCCCTCGCGGATGTCGCGGGCGATGCCCGAGGCCAGCCCGGGCATGCTGGAGAAGGCCCGGGTGATCATCGCCAGCAGGTAGTAGGCGATCATGTCGTGGTAGGTATAGCCGGCGATGATCGAGCGCGCACCCGGTTGCCCGCCGGAGCCGCCGACGGCCGAGAAGACGGCCGACCAGAGGAAGATCTGGGTGACGACCGGCAAGAACCGCATCAGCGTGCCCAGCGCGAACTCGCCCCGGTAGACCAGCCGCTCTTCCAGGCTGATCCGCAGGATCGTCCACCAGGTCATAGTCCGTGCTAACAACAACAGGTCCTCCAACTTCTCGGAATGAACCGGTAACGGACGTTGTCGAAGAAGCGTAGCAGAACTCGTGAGAGTTCTGAGGGAGAACGCTGCGAACGGCGGTCCTTGGCAGAATTCTCACGAATTCTGCTACGCGCGCGTGGCTTTCTTGCGGCTGCTCTTCCGCTTCGGATCATTCTTCTTGTAACAGCTCCGGCACCTGGCCGAGCTGCCGCTCGGGCGGCTCCTCGGGGGCGGCCTGGGCGAACATCTCGGCGATCGCCTCCTCCAGCGGCGGATCCTCCACGGTCACGTCCTCGACCGTGTGCCGGGCCAGGATCGCGGCCAACACCTCGGGCACGACGCTGCGGGCGGCCCGCAGCTTCACCCGCGGCGGCTCCCGCGAAACGACGCTGCCGTACCGCTGGAGGTCGCCGGGGATGAGGCCGTCGCTAAACTGCAGCGTGATCACCTTGTGGCCGCCGAAGCGGTCGATGATCCCGCCCAGCGAGCCGTCGTAGATGATCTTTCCCGCGGCGATGATCACCACCCGGCGGCACAGCGCCGCAACGTCTTTCATGTAGTGGCTGGTCAGCAGGATGGTGACCTTGCGGACCTCTTGGTAGTGGCGGAGGAAGCTCTGGATGGCGTACTGGGCGACCACGTCCAGCCCGATCGTCGGCTCGTCGAGAAACAACACTTCCGGCGAGTGCAAAAGCGCGGCGATCAACTCCATCTTCATCCGCTCCCCCAGCGACAGCTCCCGCACCGGCTGCGAGAGCAGATTGCCGACCGAGAGCAGGGCGGCGAGCTCGTCCCGGGACTTCTCGAACTGGGCGGGCTCGATGCGGTAGATCTGCTGGTGCAGGCGGAACGACTCGGCCGCCGGCAGGTCCCACCAGAGCTGGTTCTTCTGTCCCATCACCAGGGCGAACCGCCGGCGATAGGCGTTCTCCCGCTTCCAAGGCACGTGGCCCAGCACCAAGGCCGAGCCGGAGGTGGGGGTCAGGACGCCGGAGAGCAGTTTCAGCGTGGTCGTTTTTCCGGCGCCGTTGGGGCCGAGGAAGGCCACGAACTCGCCCCGCTCGATGGTCAGGTCGATGCCGCGAACGGCCTCCACGAGGCGATGGCGGCGATGAAAGAGCCCACCGATCGAGGCCCGCAAGCCTTCGCTTTTCTGATAGACCCGATAGGACTTCGCCAGCCCAGCGATCTCGATGACAGCCATAGTCTTAGGATTATATAGGTAGGAGTTGGGAGATAGAAGTTAGGAGTTAGGAGTTAGGAGTTAGGAGTTGGAATAAGAAGCGGGCGCCCGAAGACACGTCCCCTTTTATATGAACGCACGTTCACGCGTTGGGAGCAATTCGCCAAGCGATGCAAGAGCGGCGGCTCCTTTCTAACTCCTAACTCCTAACTTCTAACTCCTAACTTCTAACTCCTGCTGCCGGAGGGGAGGGGATTGCGGCCCCGGCCCGCGTTGTCCGGCCTGCCCGCACGAGGTATAATCCGCCGTCTGATGGATTGAGCACCAGCGACCTGGACGGGAGACCAAGCCACGTCTGTCGGGCGCGTCGGAATCGGGTACGATACACATCGGCTGCGGCCGGGAGGTCCGTTGCGGCTGGGGGGGGTCGATATTCCTCACGACCGCCGCCTGGTCGGCCATAGCGATGCCGACGCGTTGCTGCACGCCGTGACGGATGCCCTGTTGGGTGCGGCCGCGCTGGGCGATATCGGAGAGCTCTTCCCCGATACCGATCCCGCCAACCGCGGCCGCGACTCCGCCGACATGCTCCGAACGGCCTGGCAGAAGGTGCGGTCGGCCGGTTGGGCCATCGCCAACATCGACTGCCTGGTCCTGGCTGAGAAGCCGAAACTATCCCCCTATAAGCAGGGGATCCGCGACTGCATTGCGGCGGTCCTGGGGATCCGCTCGGAGCAGGTCGGACTGAAGGCCAAGACCGGCGAGGAGGTTGGCCTTGTGGGTCGCCAGGAGATCATCGCCGCCCAGTGCGTGGTGCTATTGTCCCCTCTCCCTCCGGGAGAGGGCTAGGGCCGGCGTGGCCGCCAGGGCTAACAGAGCGGCACCCGTTAGCCCCGGCGGCCACGCCGGGTTTGTGGCGTCGGGAAAGGAAACGGTTGGGCCATGATGACCAAGATCCGCGTCTATAACACCCTCAGCAAGTCCAAAGAGCCTTTCGAGCCCGTCCGGCCGGGTAAGGTCGGCATTTACCTCTGTGGGCCGACGGTCTACAAGCCGAGCCACATCGGCCACATGGTGGGGCCGGTGATCTTCGACGCCATCAAGCGCTACCTCGCCTACAACGGTTTCGAGGTCACCTGGGTGGTGAACATCACCGACGTCGACGACAAGCTGATCCACGAGTCCCAGCAGCGGGGCATTGCCATGCCCGAGCTGGCACGCGAGATGACGGCCGACTACATGCGGAACCTCGAAGCGATGGGCATCGACACCGTCGACATCTTCCCCCGCGCCACGGACAACATCGAGGAGATCATCCGCTTCACCTCCGGGCTGATCGCCAAGGGGTTCGCCTACGAGTCGGAAGGCGACGTCTACTTCGACGTCAGCAAGGACCCCGACTATGGCAAGCTCAGCCACCGCACGATCGACGCCATGCAGGGCGAAGGGGGCGGCACGGCGGAGCGGAAGCGGTCCTCCGGCGATTTCGCCCTCTGGAAGTCGGCCAAGCCCGGCGAGCCCGCCTGGCCCAGCCCCTGGGGTCCCGGCCGGCCGGGCTGGCACATCGAGTGCTCGGTAATGAGCCAGCGATTCCTGGGCGAGACCTTCGACATCCACGGCGGCGGCTTGGACCTGGTCTTCCCCCATCACGAAAACGAGATCGCCCAGAGCGAGTGCCTCCACGGCCGCCCCATGGCCAAGTATTGGCTGCACAACGGGCTGATGCAGGCCTCCGACGAGGCGGGCAAGCTCGGCGGCCGTGCCACGCGGCCGGCGGCCGGCGACCGGGAAGCGCAGGAGATCGGCAAGCTCAGCAAGTCGCGGGGCGCCAGCCCCTTTAGCGAGATGCTCGACGAGTTCGAGCCGGAGACGATCCGCTTCTTCTTGCTCTCGACCCATTACCGCCGCCCAATCGACTTCAGCGAGGAGCGGATCCGCGAGGTGGGGGCCGGGATGGAGACCTTCTACCGCTACTTCAAGCGTTACCAGCGGATCACCGACGGCGATCTCTACCAGCTTGCCTTTCCCGCCCGCCGCGAAGAAGGTGAGATCCCACCAGGCGGCAGTCCGCTGCTGGTGGCCGTCGCCGAGCACCGCGCCAAGTTCCTCGAAGACATGGACGACGATTTCAACACGGGCGGGGCCATCGGTGTGCTCTTCGAGCTGGTCCGCCGCTTGAACAAGTACGCCGACGACGAGAAACTCGATGACAAGAAGCAGCAGACGCCGGAAAAGATCGCCGCCATCCATCAGGGCACCAAGACGCTCCGCGAGCTGGGCGCCACGTTGGGCCTCTTCCGCAAGCCTCCCCGCCAGCAGGTCCCCACCGGCGCAGTGCGCTTACCGAGAAGCTGCTGAAACTCTTGATCGAGCTCCGCGCCGAGGCCCGCAAGGCGAAGAACTTCGCCCTGGCCGACCGCATCCGCAACAGTCTGGTCGAGATCGGCGTGGTTTTGGAAGACCGTCCCGGCGGGACGGAGTGGACGATCCAGCAGTAAGCTAGTGGCTAGTGGTCAGTGGCTAGTGGTCAGTGGCTAGTGGTTGGTGGCTAGTGGTTGGTGGCTAGTGGTTGGTGGCTAGTGGTTGGTGGCTAGTGGTTGGTGGCCGGTGGCGAGTGGTCAGTGGTCGGTGGCGAGTGGTCAGCGGTCAGAGGGATAACAAGAAACAAGGAGCCGTGTTATGGCGGTCAAGAGCTATCGGGAGTTGGTGGCGTGGCAGAAGGCGATGGATTTGGTGGAGGTCGTGTATCGTTCAACCGCTTGCTTTCCCAAAGAGGAGATCTATGGCCTGACGAGCCAGGTGCGGCGCTCGGCCGTTTCCGTTCCTTCCAACATCGCCGAGGGCCAGGGGCGAACATCTACCCGTGATTTTCTCAATTTCCTTTCCATCGCCGCCGGCTCGCTATGCGAAATGGAGACGCAACTCCTCATCGCCCAACGGCTTCACTACTTACCGCCAGCCGTCGTTGCCGACCCGCTGGACCGTTCTGCCGAGGTTGGTCGCCTTCTCCACGGCCTTCAACGCGCTTTGACCCGCAAGTGAAATCTCAAGACGCTTTCTCCATGATTCCGACTGCGTCACGGACCAACAACGTCTAACCACCGACCACTTTCTCTTCCTGACCACTAACCACTACCACTAACCACTAGCCACTGACCACTAGCCACTAGCCACTAGCCACTGACCACTAGCCACTCCCCGCCGCCATGTACCTGTTGGAAAACCCCGTGCTGCAACGCGAGCTGCTGGTCAACCTGCGGATGAACCGGGCGTTCTTCCTGCTGTTGTTCTACGTGGCCATGCTGGGCCTGGTGGTGCTGGCGGCCTGGCCGGCCAGCCAGAAGCTCGACCTGGTGGGGCGATCGGAAGAGGCCCGGCGGCTGGTGAACATGTTCTTCCTGGGCCAGTACGTGCTGATGTCGCTGATCGCGCCCAGCTTCGCCGCCGGGGCGATCGCCGGCGAGAAGGAGCGGAAGACCTACGAGATGCTCCTGGCCAGCCCCATGCGGCCGATGGCGATCGTGGTGGGGAAGCTGCTGGCCTCGCTCTCACACCTGGGCGTGCTGGTCTTCTGCTCGCTGCCGATCGTGATGCTCTGCCTGCCGCTGGGCGGCACGTCGCTCTACGAAGTTCTGGCGACGTACCTGGCGATGACCGCCTCGGTGATCGCCTTCGGCATGATCAGCCTGGCCTGCGGCAGCTACTTTACCCGCACGGTCGCCTCGCTGGTCGTCTCCTACCTGATCATTCTGCCGCTGGCCTTGATGGGCGTGCTGTTTTACGTGATCTTCGAGGCGGCGGCCGAATTCCGGCTGGTGGTGCTATCCCTGGTCTTCCCGGCGGCGTGCCTGGCGGTCAGCGGGGTCCTGGCCCGGCTGGTCAGCCGGCGGCTGATGCACCCGCCGGACGTGGCGCGGAGGCCCAGGAGGTGGTCGACCTGGACGATGAGCAGCGGGAGGCGGTGGGGATGATCATCCGCAACGACCACTTTCCCGACAAGCTCTTCGCCCCGCCCAAGCGGAAGGACTTCATGGCCGACGGGCTGAACCCCGTCTACGACAAGGAAATGCGGAGCGAGATCTTCGGCCACGGCACGCTCATGCTGCGGCTGGTGATCCAAATGAGCATGCTGCTGGCGCTTTTGGTGATGGCCGTCTGCCTCTACATCAAGCCGCCGTGGGCCGCCTGGTACACCAGCTATGCGCTTTTGTTCAACATGCTCGTCGGGCCGGTCTTCGCCGCCGGCGCGATCACCAGCGAGCGGGAGCGGCAGACCCTGGAGCTGTTGTTGACGACGGCGCTTTCCCCCTGGCAGATCCTCGGCGGAAAGCTCGTCTCCAGCCTGCGGATCTCCATGGTGCTCACAGGCTTCCTCACCTGGCCGCTGCTTTTGGCCTGGCTCTTGCCGCCCTGGACCTACCTGGCCGACACGCCGACGATGATCGGCTACCTGGCGATCATCCTGCTCACCTGCCTGACGACCACCACGCTGGCGATGTTCGCTTCGGTCCTCTTCCGCAAGACCTCGGTGAGCATGTTGACGTCGTACCTGGTGGTGATCCTGCTGTTTGCAATGCCGGTGGTGGCGAAGCTTTTGTGCGAGCTGCTCTTCCCGCGCAGCGAGTTGGTGGAGCAGGTCAAGCGGGCGGTGTTTGTGAGCCCTTTCGCGGCGGTCTTCAGCCTGCCGCTGCATTTTGTCGAGCCCGCGGGCGATGGGGCCGTCGCGACGACCGCCGCCGCGGCCGTCGGCTGGTGGCCCTGGACCAGCATCGCCTTCCTGGCGTTCTACGCCTGGCTGGACGTGGCCGTGCTCTGGCTGATCACCCGGCTGTTCCACATGCGCTGGCGACTGGCGCAGCAATAGCGCGGATGTCGGCCGGCTCGGGCGACTGGCCCGTATGGAGGAACGTGCAGTTGCCGCCGGCGGCCGCGGCTGCGTCGAGCGTCTCTTCCAAGCGAGAAAGCAGCCGCTGGGGATCGTCGCGGTGATTGGCTTCGGCGCCGGCCACGCTCACGGTGAACCGGAACGGCTGCCCCGCCAGGGGAAACTTGCAGCGGGCGATGGCCAGCCGCAGACGCTCGCCTAAGGCGACCGCTTGGGCAGTCCGCGTACCGGGCAGGAGGGCGGCGAAGGTATCCGGCTGCAACTGGCCGGCCACGTCCGTCCCGTGGAACGAGGCGCCGAGAAACTGCGTCGTGATCCGCGTGGCCAGGCAGCAGCCCTGCTGCCCTTGAGCGGCCAGGATTTCTGAAAAGCCGTCCACGCGGAGCAGCACCAGCGACACCGGCTGCTCTGCTTGCCGGCACTCGCTCAGCCGGCGCTGGAGCAACTTGCAGAACGCCGCCCGGTCGCAGAGATCACGGGCTGGCCCGGCGGATTCCCCCTCCGGCGGCTTGGCCTCCACGATTTCCGACTCCGGTGAGGCCGGCGGCTCGGGCGGCTGCCGGCCGTGGATCTGCCCGCCGTCGTGCCAGGAAACGCGATTCCGCCCATTCTCCTTCGAGGCATACAGGGCCGCGTCCGCCCGGCGAATCAGGCCGGCCGGATCGTCGCCGGCGGTCAGCAGGGCCACGCCGACGCTGATCGTCACCTGCAACTCCGCTCCCCCGTCACGGTATCGCGCGGCCTCGACGGCCTGCCGGAGCTGCTCGGCGCGATCACAGGCCGCCGCCAGGTTCGTCTCCGGCAGCACCAGGGCGAACTCCTCGCCGCCATAACGGCTCACGAGATCGTTGGGCCTTGCCTGTCCCAGCAGGTCGCCGGCCAGGCCGCACAACACGCAGTCGCCGACCTGGTGGCCGTAGGTATCGTTGAACCGCTTGAAGTGGTCGATGTCGATCATCATCAGGGCCATTTTTCGGCCGTGCCGCTTAAAGGCCTCGAACTGACAGGCCAGCTCCTGGTCCAGCGCCCGGCGATTGGCCAGGCCGGTGAGGGCGTCGGTTCGCGCCTCGGCCGCGCTGCACTCCATCTGCTTGGCCTGCTCCCGCAGCCTCTCCCGGGCGGTGGCAAGCTGCTGCTGCATCTGCTGGTTGGTCTTGATCAACCGGGTGACGGCCGTGACCACGACGTCCGACTCGGGCGCCTTGGCCGACACCAATTCCTCGTTGATCTCCTCGACGCGGCTCTGGTGTTGTCCCACGTCGTTGGCCACCCTCGCGGCCAATTCGTGCAGCCGCGAGAGGACTTCACGGTTCCGCCGCCCGTCGGCGCCATTGCGCCTCGATTCCCGGCGGACGCCGCTGCCGTGCAGCCACCAGCCGCCGACGCCTCCCAGGGCTGCCACGACCAACGCAAAACCGAGATCGATCATCACCGGCGACATATTCCTATTCCTTGCCCAACCTCTCTCCAAGCAGACGATAGAGGGCGACTCCAAAATAGAATATACTTTCCACTTCTACCCCCAGGCGGCGGAATTCGCGGGACTTTTCCCTGGTTCTCCGGGGGAGCGGCGAGGAAGGCACCGCCTGGGCCCGATTTACCAACCCTAACTGCCTTTACAGAGGGGTCGGCTGCGAAGGCCACCGGGCACCGCGCGGCGACGAGGAGAAGAGGAGAGGCAAAGATGGAGATTCGGTAACCGTTCACAGGCCTCCACAGTCGCCTTTCGCTCCGCGAAAGCCGCGCCACTTTCGCGGAGCGAAAGGCGACTTTCTCCGCCAAATCCCCACTAAACCAGCAGCGGTCCGTGAACGGTCACTCTCCTCTTCTCCTCTTCTCCCCCTCTCCTCTTCTCCTCTGTACTGGCCACCCTTGCTTGCGAGGCCTGTCTGGGCTCCCTAGAATTCGATAATGTCCCGCATCCTGATCCAAAATGGCCGGCTGATCGATCCCAGCCAATCGCTGGACCGGATGGCCAGCCTGCTGGTGGCAGACGGCCGGATCGCCGCTTACGACGCGCTCCCCTCCGGCGGCGAGCAGATTATCGACGCCTCCGGCAAGATCGTCGCCCCAGGGCTGATCGACATGCACGTCCACTTGCGGGAGCCGGGCCGCGAAGAGGACGAGACCGTGCAAACCGGGGCCACAGCCGCCGTGGCCGGCGGCTTCACCTCGATCGTCTGCTGCCCCAATACCGAGCCGCCCATCGACAGCCCGGAGACCATCGCGCTCATCCTCCGCCAGGCCGCCCGGGCGGACCGGTGCCAAGTCTACGTGATGGCCTGCGTGAGCAAGAACCGCCAGGGCAAGGAGCTGGCCGAGATCGGCCGGCTCGCGGCCGCCGGGGCCGTGGCCTTCAGCGACGACGGGGCGCCGGTGTACGACGACGAATTGATGCGCCGGGCCCTGGAGTGTTGCCGCTTGTACGACAAGCCCGTGCTCAACCACGCCGAGGTGCCCGAGCTGTCCCGCGGCGGCGTGATGCACGAGGGAGAGGTCTCGAAAGCCCTCGGCCTGCCGGGCATTCCGGCGGCCGCCGAAGACCTGATGACCGCCCGCGACGTCGCGCTGGCCGAGGCCACCGGGGGGCGGCTGCACATGATGCACGTCTCGACCGCCGGCAGCGTGGACGCCGTTCGCAGCGCGAAGCGCCGCGGGGTCCGCGTCACCGCCGAGTGCGCGCCGCATCACTTCACGCTCACCGACGAGTGCCTCCGCGGTCGCGATGCCAACTTCAAGATGAACCCGCCGCTGCGGAGCCGGGAGCACGTCGAGGCGTGCATCGCGGGTCTGGTCGACGGCACGATCGACGCCATCGCCAGCGACCATGCCCCGCACGCCAAGGAGAAAAGCTCCGCGGGCTGATGCGTGCCCCCTTCGGCATCATCGGCCTGGAGACCACGCTGGGCCTGGTGGTCACGCAGTTGATCGAGCCGGGCCATCTCGACTGGCCCGGGGCGCTGGCCCTGCTGACGGTCAATCCGGCCCGCATCCTGGGGATTCCCAAGGGCACTCTGGCCCTCGGCGCAGAGGCCGACGTGACGATCATCGACCCCGACGTCCGCTGGACCGTGGACACGGCCCAATTCCATTCCAAGAGCACCAATGCGCCCTTTGCCGGCTGGGAGCTCAAGGGCCGCGCCGACACCGTGTTGGTGGGCGGGAAAGTGAAATTCAGATCGTACTCGTCACGCTCCGCGTGACGCAGACCCTCACGCGGAGCGTGAGGAGTACTTATGGCCCTCCTGATCGACGGTTACAACCTGCTCAATGCCGTCGGCATCACCGGCCCAGGTGACGCTGCCGCCGGCGTCACCGCTCGGGTCAGCCGCACGACTAGCCTCCATCGCTCGCGGGTCGCGCTGTTGAACTTCCTCGTGGAATCGCTAGACGCCCAGGAGATCGCCCAGACCACCGTGGTCTTCGACGCCGCCGGCGCCCCGCCGGGATTGCCGCGAGAACTCGCGCATCGGGGCCTCGCGGTCCGCTTCGCCCCCCGCACCAGCGACGCCGACAGCCTGCTGGAGGATCTGATCCGCCAGGATACCTCGCCCCGCCGGCTGACGGTCGTCTCCAGCGACCACCGCGTCCAGCGGGCCGCCAAACGCCGGCGGGCCCGGGCGGTGGACAGCGACGTCTGGTACGGCGAGATTCTCCACCGCCGCCAGACCGCCGCGCCGCGCTGTGCGGGGCCGGCGAGTCCCAGGCTTCCGCTGGACCAGGAGGAGATCGAGGTCTGGCTCAGCCAGTTCGGCGGCGAGTCGGCCTTGGAGGATCTCCTCGACGAGTCCTCCTCCGGGCCGTCCGCGCCCATCGACAATCCCTTCCCGCCCGGCTACGGCGAGGATCTCCTCTCCGATCAGTAGGGCGGGCTTTAGCCCGCTCAGAGCGACCATCCGATGCTTTTTCGCACCCCTTGCGACGCTCCCGCGAGCATATTCTTCAGGCGACGGGCTCCGTCCCTGGCGGGGTGGCCGAGAAACGGTATTGCGGTTCGCGCGGACGTGCAAATTGGGACCGATACCGGGACTGCCCCTCGACGCCATCACAGGAGAACTTTCATGCGCACAACGAAATCACGCACTTCGCCGACCGTCGGCGCCTATTTGGCGGCTCTTCTGGCCGACGACAGTCCCGGGAGCGCCGCCCTTGCCGCGGAGGTTCTTTGTCTCAGGTTTAACAAGGACGAGCCCAGGGATGAGCGAGGCCGATGGACCAAGGTCGTTGCCCAGGCACCGCCTCCTGGGGCTGCGCCGCGCGGCCCGGGGTGTCGAAGGAAGCCAAGGAGTTGAACGACCTGCTTCGCGAAAATGCCGCGATACGCGACTACCTGGAGAAAACTGCCAAGGCGAGTACGAAAGTCGAGCGCGGCGGATTCATCCTGATCCGGACTAAAGGAACGGATGGCCCGAAGTACAAGGTTGTGGAGGAAGTGCCCAAGACACCGAAACCGGACGGCATCGATCTCAAGGCATGGCCGGCGAAGACGGGCGCTGAGTGGGATGGCGCGCTCGTTCCAAAATGCGCGCCTTTCGGATCATTTGACGTCGGCAAGCTTCCGCCAGGGACGAAACCCGACCCCGACTACCGGGTTAGGTTCTGGTGGCATACTCACATCAATGGATGGGCGACGGATAGCACGGGCCTGCTGGTTACAGGCGAGCCGCACCCTTCGGGCAAGGACTTGGAGGACGCTGGCGCTGTTGGTATGATGATGAAGTTCGACGACGTCACAAAGCAGTTCCGGACGTTCATCATCGAGCGAAACGGGACGTTTTACGAGACTGACCCCAAGAAGCCTCGCGCGGCGTCGCCGCCAAGCGCAGGCTGAGCGGCCGGCGACATTGCGGGGAGGAGTGAAGATGACATTACTCAGCAAGCGCGTCCTCTCTGCCGTGGGGGTTCTTGCGCTAGTGGGCATCTCATGGCTTGCGGTGACGGCGCGATCGCAAGAGAAGCGAGAGCCGGGGACGCTTTATATTGACGAGAACGGGGAGCCACGCATCGTCGGCCAGCCGCCTCCGCCCGAGCGTGTATCGTTGGTGCGGCTGATCGCAGAGCCGGAACGGTACGATGGGAAGAGGGTGGCGACCCAGGGGTTTTTCGTCTTTGCGTACGAACATGAAGCCCTCTATATTTCCCGCGAAGATGCCTTTTTCGGCCTCCATTATAACGGTTTGGTGCTTGACGGGAGCGTCCACTCCTCCGAAGCAAAGGAGGATCCTCGGGCAACGGTGAAGAAATGTCACCTGCAATACCTGACGCTGGAGGGGACGTTTCACAAACTGGGAAGGGGGCATCTGAACGCTTACTATGCGGGAGCACTGAAAGATCTGGTTATAGTTCGAATCGAGCATAGGTTCGACGATATCCCTCCCTTACGGACGAAAGAACCGGAGAAGGGGCAGCCATGAGCCGCCCGCGTCGGCGAGCAGCAAGCACGGTGGCGCGATTCGGCCCTTCGCGACTAAGCCGGCTGCTGCTTGTGCTCTTGCCCCTGCTCTTGGGCTGCGGGCTGAACGACCCGCCGCAGTTCGAGTTGAATCTCGAAGGCCGGGATGCCGCCAAGATTACGGCTGCGCGGAAAGCATCGCTTGCCGAGACCCTCGCCGCGCTTTTCGGCACGCCCGACGAGCCGCAAGTGCCCGCGGGAGTCCACCTCGACCCGGCACTGCTGAGGCGGGCCGCCGGTCCGGTGGGCAACGACGCCCAGGGGAATCCGCGGGGCTTGTACCGCCAGCACTGCGTCGCCTGTCACGGTATCTGCGGCAGTGGAGCCGGGCCTAACGCCGCGTTTTTGAGTCCCTATCCCCGCGACTTCCGCCGCGGAATCTTCAAGTACACCTCGACCAGCGACGGCGCCAAACCGACCGGCGACGATCTGGGCCGCACGCTCCGGCGGGGCATCCCCGGCACGGCCATGCCCTCCTTCATGCAGTTTGCCGACCAGGACATCGACGCCCTGGTGGAATACGTCAAGTACCTGAGTATCCGCGGCGAGACCGAGCTTTACCTGCTGAGCCTGGTCGTCGACCAAGGCCAACGGCTGCCGTTGGACCTGGAGCAGGTAAGGGAAGACGGGGTCAAGCCCATCGACGACGCCTGGCAGGCGCCGGTGCGTGATCCGTCGCTGGTGGTCCAACCGCCCCCGCCGCCGCCCGACGCGCCGGAAGAGCACTTGGCCTCCATTGCCCGAGGCCGGCGGATCTTTCTGAGCAAGGAGGCGCAGTGCGTCAGGTGTCACGGGCAGGAGGGGCGGGGCGACGGCCAACAGAAGGACCTTTACGACGATTGGAACAAAGGCATTTTCCACGGCGGCAGCCGGCCGATCGACCTCTACTGGCGGATCTGCGTGGGCATCAAGGGCACCCCCATGCCCGCCGCCGGTCCCGGCAAGGCCGGCAAAGGGGCCCTTGGTCCCGCGCAGATTTGGGACCTGGCAACGTATGTGCGTTGGCTGGCGATTCAGTCTCGGGCAAGATGAGGGACGAACGAAGAAGGACGAAAGAACAACATGTGTACTGACCCGCGTTTCATCCCTCATCCTTTATCCCTTATCCCTTATCCCTCATCCCTCCGCTGGCCGCATCGCGCGGCCTGGCTCTTGGCCTGCGGCACGTTTCCGCTGATCTTGATGGGCGGCATGGTCACCTCGTACAGCGCCGGGCTGGCCGTTCCCGACTGGCCGAATACCTTTGGCTACAACCTGTTTCTCTACCCTTTGGCCAGTTGGCTTCACGTGTGGGACGTGTTCCTCGAGCACAGCCACCGCTTGATCGGCGCGTCGGTGGGGATGATCACGATTGCGCTGGTGATCTTGCTCTGGGCCTGCGACCGCCGCCGCTGGGTCCGCTGGCTGGGTGTGGCGGCCCTGGTGGGCGTTTGCTGCCAAGGGGTCCTGGGCGGACTGAGAGTGACGCAGCGGTCGCTCCTGCTGGCCGATTTGCACGGCTGCACGGCGCCGCTGTTTTTCGCGCTGTGCGTCTGCCTGTTGGTCTTCACCTCGGCCCCTTGGCAAGCGGCCGATCGGCCCGAACCTCATCCGGGCGCGGTGTCTGGGGCGACTGGCGTTTTCAACCTTATTGGCGATCTACTTCCAGATCGTGCTGGGGGCGCAAATCCGGCACCTTCCGCTAACGGCCCGGCCATTCTGGTTTTCCTTCTGGTTCTGGCCGCACCTGGTACTGGCCTTGGTGCTGGTGGCCGGCGTGGCGGCCCTGGTGTTGTTCCTTCGGCACTTGTCCGGCGGCCCGCCCATGCTCCGCCGCCGGGCGTGGCTGCTGTTGGGCTTGTCGGGCGTGCAGTTCTGCCTGGGGCTGGCGGTTTGGGTCACCCGCTTCGGGCTGCCGGCCTGGTTCACCGAACACGTCTGGGCGGTCCAGTACACGGTGGTGGCCGGGGGCCGATGGCAAGGGCTGACGCGGACGGCCCACGTCGGCGTGGGCTCGTTGGCCTTGGCGGCCGCGCTGTCGCTGACGCTATGGACCCGGCGGTTGATTGGGCGATGACTTCCTTGAAGAAGACGACCCGGAACGGTACACTTAGGTCATGCGGTATGAAGTCGAATTGAAGCCGCGTGCCAGGAAGGATCTGCACCGAATCTCTAAACCCGATGCGGCGAGGATTATTGATGCGCTGGAAAAACTGGGAGGCGACCTCACGGGGGACGTGAAACGTCTCACGGACTTCGCCCCGGAATACCGACTGAGGGTGGGAGATTACAGGGTGCTGTTTGAGATCGAACAGAACAATCGCGTGGTTGTTTATCGCGTGCGCCACCGACGCGATTCTTATCGAATGTGAGGAGAGTGATGATGGTGACGATTCATCCAAACATCCTGGAACGCGACGGCAAGAAAGCTTTCGTGGTCCTTCCTTATGAGGAGTTCGTCATGATCGAGGAGGAACTCCAAGAGTTTGAGGACCTCAAAGAACTGCGCGCCGCGAAAGCCAAGGAAGCAACTGAACCCAGTGTCCCGCTTCACGATGTAAGAAAGGAGTTGGGATTGTAGGAGTGAATGCCCCATTGGTGGCGCGACTACGGGCAGGCCAGCCGGCCGAGCTTGTCCGTTTCGGTGCGCCCTGCTGCCTGGTTTCAACTCTTCGATCACGTTCATCTCGGCACCGCTTGTGCGGGCTTCCCTCCTCAGCTAGTCCGCTGATTGCCATTTCGAGCCACGTCACAGCCACACGTCGGGCACGTCCAACCGCCCCATAAGACTTGCTGCATCGTCATTTTCCCGGATTTCTTGTTTCCCCGCACCTGATGGCATTCAGGGCATGGCAGCTTTTCTGGCGGTGTTGCCGTGCCGTTTCTCATTTGCTGGAACGTACTCGAAGTAAGAAGGACGAAGATTGTAATCACTCCAACGAGGCCCCCTGGCGAAAACAACACGAACAAGCTAACCACGAAGATGAGCCAGTAAGCCCAACCAGCATAAATCTTAGTCGTCTTGGCTATGAGCCAGTGCAGGAACACACCCAAGGCGAAGATGCAGGACGTGACCCAAGCGAAAAGTGGGTGCATCGCAAACAACGGTGAAGTGATAGTTGTTGCCATGTAAGCGGCAAACGCGATCAGCAGGAGCAGTGTCGCAATGACTTGAAACAAAGTTACCAGAAGTATCCGACGCAGGCTCACGATCTCCACTCGAGCGCCATTTGCTTGTTGCCAGCTTGACCAACGATTCTCCAAACCGCACCCTGTCCACCGGGAGGGTCGCGAAGCGGGCTCCCTTCCCGCGGGTTCTGCGGACCCTTTCACCGCGCCCTATTGTACCACACGCAAAGGGGATTCAAGACGGGTGGTCCCCGTGTGAGCCGGCGTCTGCCGTTCACGATAATTAAGGCCGGAGAATCGCCGAATCTTTCGCGGGTTCCCCTCACCCCAACCCTCTCCCGGAGGGAGAGGGGGACTGCCCTTTACCGGACAGGCTGCATACAATGGCCGTGATTCTCAACTTCTTCAGGAAAGGCCCGCAACAACGTGGCAAGTGCAACCGACCGGAGCGGCTCTGGCACCTCGATCAAGTACCGCCCCGGCGGTTGGCTCTCCGTGCTGCGGGACTACGCGCAGGCCAGCCGGCCGCGGATCGTGGGCCTGGTGTTATTTACGATGGCCATCACGGCCCTGATCGCCGGCCCGCAGGCGCCCTCGTGGCCGGTTCTGCTGAACTCGCTTTTGGGCTCGGGACTGGTGATCGTGGGGGCCATCGCTCTGAACCAGCGTTTGGAGCTTGTGAGCGACGCCAAGATGCCGCGGACCGTGGGCCGGCCGCTTCCCGCCGGCCGCTTGACCCCCCGGCAGGTGACGAGCTTCGGCATGGCGACCACCGTGGCCGGACTGGTCTGGCTGGCCCTGCTGGTGAAGGGGCCGATCGTGATCCTGGCGGGCGTGAGCTGGGTGATCTACGTTTGGGTCTATACGCCGGCCAAGATGCTCACCACGTGGCAAACGGCGATCGGGGCCGTGGCCGGGGCCATGCCCACGCTGCTGGGAGCCGCGGCGGCGGGCGCGAGCGAAAGCCCCGTGGGCTTGGCCCTGTTCGGCGTGGTCTATTTCTGGCAGTTTCCTCACGCCATGGCCATCGCCTGGCTTTATCGCGACCAGTTTGCCTCGGCCGAGGTGAAGCTGCCCACGGTGGTCGATCCATCGGGCCGATCGGCCGCGCTGCTGTCGCTGATGGGGGCCGTCGTGCTGCTGCCGGTGAGCCTGGTCCCGTCGCTGGTCCGGCCCGCTGGAATGGGCTACCCGCTAGCGGCCCTGATCTTGGGTCTGGGCTATCTGGGCTCGGCCGTAGGCTTCCTCGTGCGGCGTGACGACCGCTCCGCCCGGACCGTGTTGCGGGCGTCGGTGGTCTACCTGCCGCTGCTTCTGCTGGCCCTGCTGCTGGCGTTCGGCTAGCTAGTGAGCCAGACCCGTAGGTTATGCTTTAGCATAACGGAATCCCGAAGCAACGATTGCCTGTCACTCGCTGTTATGCTGACGCATAACCTACCAGCTCGCTGTTATGCTGAAGCATAACCTACCAGCCCCTGGCACCCGGCGCAACCGCTACCTTCGCTAGACTCCGCCACGGCGGGGACCCGGCCTGAGAAGCTTCGCCGGTACTGTGGAATCGCGTGTCTATTGCGCATGTTCCTGCCGTCCAAGGGCGCCTTGAGTAAGCGAAGTCAGCGGTCGATAAGGATCTTCGACGAGCGATTGCGTTGGACTTTTTTGAAGTGCTCCCACCCGAACTCGTCAGCGACGGCGAGACGAACTTCTTGTTGGATGTTGCTAGGGAAAATGATTTCTTCCTCCGCGCCGCGCGCCTGCGGGGCCCTGGCGGGCGACAGACGCTTTCAGGGAGACGATGAGCGACTTTTGTTCGAGGACCGGGTAGGACGGGTCTAACCCTGGCGGCTCACGTGGATCTATTCCCGCATGGCCGCCAGGGTCGTTTCTTGACGGTCGGCGATCATCCGAAGAACGGGTCTTCTTCGATCCAGCCGTCGGCAGGCTGGGGCGGCGTGGCCGCCGGCTGGGCTTCCAGGCGATGGATGGCGTCGAAGACCTCGCGGCGATGGACCGGCACCTGAAGCGGCGCCTCGACTCCCAAACGCACCTTGTCGCCGCGGATTTCCACGACCCTAATCGTGATGTCGTCGTTGATCACGATGCATTCGTTGACTTTTCGCGAGATGACCAACATCACGAACCTCCTCGAAACGATTACACGCCCCAGAAAATGTCGCCGCCGGCATCGGGGAGAAAGGCGCCGCCGGTCCACTGCTCCCAGCGCGCCAAGATCCGTGCCAGCAAGGGACAGACGGACAACGAGGGCACCTGCTGCTTGAGATCGCGGATGCGGTCGTACGCGGCGGCGATCCCCGTGCCGTCGGACGAGAGCCGGGCCTCCAAGAGGACCGTTCTGGCCTCTGCCTGGCGATTGGCAAGGTTGGTCTGGATCCGCCGGGCCTCGGCCAGGAGCGACCGGGCACGGCCGCGGTCGGCCTGCAGCTTGGCCAGGTAGGTCAGCGAGGTGTCGGCCAGCTCGCCTTCGAAATGGTGTGTGGCCTGGTTGGCGCTGGCCTCTTCCAAGAGCCGCTCGGCGCGGCGGTGGTCGCCCAGGCGGCGGTAAACCTCTCCCAGCGTGGCCCGTCCCCGGCAGATCAGCCGGAAGGTCCGCGCGGTTTGCCGCTCGGGACGGCAGATATCTTCCAGCAGGTTGCTGGCTTCCGCCAGGCGGCCTTCGGTCAACTGCAGGTAGCCGCGGTGCTCGACCAGCGCGGTGACCGCCTCGGGATTGGGGTTCTGGGTTTGGGCCAGCCGTTGGATGCCCCGTTGGACCCAGTAGGCCATTTCCGGCCGGGGCGACAGGCCGCGGAAACGAAAGACGGAAACGTAGTCCAAAATGCCCCAGAGCGACTCCCGCCGCTCTTCCGGCAAGGTGTCCAGGAGATCTTCGCCCCCGGGCACCCCACGCCGACTCCGCACCCAGGCGGTCAGCCGGGTGACGTCGATCTGCGAGCGGCGATCGAGGAGGTTGGCCATCGGGTAGATCCGCTCCAGGTGGTGGTGGACCTCCTCGAACCGGCCGCACTCGTAGGCGCGGAACGCCTGCCGCAAAAGCGTGGTCAGAAGCCGCGGATAGGGGTCTTCGATCGCCGGCCGCTCGTCGGCCAGGTTCTGCCAGGTCTCGTCGTCGGCCAGCGGGTGGGACAGGTCGAGGAAGCGGTTCTGCTCGAAGTCCCACACGCCCCGCCAATCGCAGCGGCAATGGGCCGCGCGGCCGTGGAGCCGCTTGACCCACCGGCCGCGGAGCCGGGCACGGCTCCCCTCGGGCGGGTCGGTCATCGCCTGCTCGATGTTGTCCACGCCCGGCACGCGGTGGTCCAGCACGCCCGCCGCGTCCAGCGAGGCGAAGATCCCCTCGTTATCGATCTGGCCGAAGCGGGTCTCCGCGGCGAACAGCTCCTGCCGCAGGCGGATCACCGCAGCGAGCCCTTCCCAGGAAAGGCCCTGAGCGACAAGCACCGGGGTCAAGCGGGTCACCTCGTCGGCGATCGGACTGCCCGGCCGGAGGACGTCGGCCGTCAGCTCAACCGGGTTCTCGCTCTCGATCTTCTCTTGAAGGGCCTTGTCAAGCTGGGTCAGGATCGGGTTCCAGCGGGGCAGGATCTCCCAATCGACGCCGAAGCCCCGTACGTAGTCGCGATAGAGGGAGAGCTTGATGGCCCAGTCGAGCATCTTGTCCACCGAGCCCGGCGCGTACTCCAGCCGATCGAGCATCTCGCGCGAACCGGCGCAGGCCTGCCGGGTCCAAGGCGGCATCAGGGGGTTCTCGGCGTTGGCCTCCGCCTGTTCCAGGTAGAAGCGTTGAATCTCGACGGCGCTCCAGAGGCGGCCGTCGACCGCGCGGACCCGGGCGGAGCAGGTGGGATCGGCGGTGAAGGTCAGCATGGCGTCCAGCGGGTTGCGGAGCTGCATCACGCGGCCGCCCAGCAGTCCGCCCTCGATCAGGGCCACGATCAGGGCCGTGGAGGCCACCTTGAGCCAAGCGGCGCGCTGGGAGCAGACGCTCTCTCCGCAGAGTACGTGCAGGCGGTGGAAGCCCTCGCGGCTGAGCGATTCGTCCTTGTCGTGATAGATCCCGCGGCTCCGCTGCGAATCGCTGGAGGAGATGCAGGTCAGGTGGGCGACCCGCGGCGAGAGCATGAACTCGATGCCCGCGGAACGGTTGTTGAAGCCCCCGCTGCCGCTATAGATCAAGCGGGAGACGAGGTGCGGGATCAACTGCATGGGGATCTGGTGGAGATCGGCCTGGTGGCAGTAGGACTCGTGACAGGCCCAGGTTGTCGGCCGCCCCGCGTAGGAAAAATTGCAACAACTAAGGTAGACTTGCCGCACGTGGCCTTCCCGGGCGGCCAGCCGCTCGGCCAGACCGGCCAGGATTCGCTGACCGGCCAGGACGTAGCGGCAGGCATCCCACGGGTTGGCGACCTCGGCGGTGGCCAACTCGGGGTGGTAACCGGTGTCGATGTACAACCGGCTGCCATTTTCCAGGAATATCCCGCCGGAATCCTTGCCGCCCAAGTGCGGCAGTTCCTTGGCCAGTTCCATGAACCGGTTGAGGACCGGTTCCGACGGGATCCGTTCTCCACGGGGGCCCAGGGCGGCGAAAGCGTATTCGGTCTCCAAACCGAAGATCCGCTCCGCCACGTTTACTCCCCTTGCTCTTGCCTCACGGCGTGCATGAACTCCAAGGAACTGCGAGAGAGCGCCCGCCGGATGGCGTCGGCGCCGGTCCGGTGGAACTCCTCGGCCGAATTGCGGAGGGCATCCGCCTCCTCACCGAAGGTCTCCGGCGGTCCGAGGTACTCCAAGGTCGCCGTGCCGCCTGAGAACTCTTGCGTTTGCATCGCTGCTTCTCCTTCCTCACCAATCGAGGTCTTCTGGGAAACGATCGTAATCGTAGACGGCGACGGCATCGCCGCCGTCCACCACTGCATCCTGCGGCGCCGGCAACGGCGCCGGCCCTTGTTGGTACGAGTGGCTGCTCACGGGGGTCCACGTGGTGTGGCTGACGTAGCCGCCGGAGGGCGACGCGGAAAGCGCATCGAGCACTTCCTCCAGCGTGCGGCCCTGGCGGAAGAAAGGCTCCGCCTCGGCCCGCGTCAGTTCCAGCGGGTTGGGAAGTCCCAGGGTTCGATAGTGGGGCCAACCCGCGGTGCTGGCTCCCTTGAAACTGAGGGAGTCCCAATCGAGGTGTTGGATCGCGCAGGCCCGGCCAGGCGGAGCGTCATCGCCCGGGTCCAGGCGCGGGTGTCGTCGGGGGGTTGGTGGACCAGCGCGTCGATCTGCTCGGGCGTGGCCACCCGTTGGGCCACGCCGGCCTCCTCGTAGGTCCAGTACAAACCGTCGTCCCGCTCCAGGCTGGCGTAGACGTGGTCCAGGTGTTTCATCTCCTGCGACGTCCAGCTCAGGTCCGGCCGCTGCCGCAGCACTTGTTCCAGCGCGCGGAGCTTGAGCACCCAGTCCAGCCGTCCGGTCAAGGCGTCGAGGTCGCCGGCGCGGAGCTTCTCCAGCGTGTCGGCCCAAAGCGCCAGGATTTCGCCGGCGCGGGGCACGCAGCCGTCGCAGCCGCCGCGGTCGATGAACTTCGCGGCCTCTTCGAGGAACATTCGTTGCAGCTCGACTGCGGTCAGACGCCGGCCCGTCGCCAGCCGCGACCTGGCCGCGAGCGACGGGTCGTGGCTCCAGCGGACCACGGATTCCAGGGGGTCTTCCAGCATCAACTGCGGATTGACCTCGCCGGCTTCGAGCATCGCCAGCACGATCTGCATCATGCCCACCTTCAGCAGGCAGGCCACGTGGCAGAGGTTGCTGTCGTAGAAGATCACGTGCAGCCGGGCCAGCCGCGACCGCGGCCGGGCGCGGCTGTTCCACTGCCCCACCCCGTAGCTGGGCAGGCCGCAGAGCGGCTCGTCGCGGGTATTGACGATCGGGCGGCGGTAGGTGGTCTGCAAGCCGTAAAGGGTCTCGAAGAAATCGGCCCGCTGGGAGATCTGGTAGGGCACCTGCGGCGTATCGTTCTCGGCCCCCACCTTCCCCTGCCCGGTGATCACGATGCTGGAAACCTGGAACGAGGCCAGGTAGGTCAGGTAGTGCGGCCGGCGGCGGAAGATCTGGTCCCAAAGGCGGCGGGAGACGAGAAAGTTGAGATGGCTGCCGTAGGAATTTCCCAGGCCGTCGCTGTTGTTGACCAGGACCTCGATCCGCAGGCCGGGGCGCAGCCGGGCGTTGGCCGACCGCTGGGCCTCGGCGGCGATCCGCAGCATCGCGTGCCAGGCGGCTACGTAGTCGTAGGCGCTGAGGACCTCGGGAATGCAAAGCTCGAGGTGGTTCAGATCGATGTACGCGCAGCCGCCGTTGGAGGCCAGGAACTTGCGGCCCCAGTCCTGCGGATTGTAGACCCCCGCCGCCACCCGCAGCACGTCGCCCGGCTCGAGATCGACCAGCCCGCCGGGACCGGCGTAGGTCGAGCAGCCGCACGTGTAACCCGACCCGTTCTGCGGCAACCCGTCGATCTCCCGCAACAACAGCCGCGAGGCGATGCCGCTGGACCCCTCCGGCGATTGCACGCCGAGCACGAAGTTGCCCAGCTCGGCGTCCGCGCCGCAAAGCTTGGGCACGTCGCAATCGCGCCGCTGCTCGCCGTTGGGGGGTCCGAAGGCGTCGTTCACACCGTGTTCCTCAGTTCCTCACGAATAAGATCAGTTGCGATGGAGATAACGATGGCTCCGGCCGGCCGGACGCGCGGCCGCGTCGACGGCCACCACGTCGACGTCCTGGGGCAGATCGAACAAATAGGAGTGGGCGTTGCCGGGCGTCAGCGTGGTGGCCATCCGCTCGATGGCGGCGGACACGGCTTCACTCATGTCGTCGACCGTCAGGCCCTGCTCGCCGCCATCGACGTGCCGCTGGAAGGCCGACCGCCGCGCGTCGCGGCAAATCTGCTCGATCACCCGCCCGCTGGCCAGCTCCCGGGCGGCCACGACTCGCGTCATGCCGTCGCGGAAGCGCAGCGTGCAAAGCTCGTTCTCGCCGTTGGGAGAGTAGAGTTGGGAAACGCCGCGGTCGATGATCTCCTCCCGCGTCTCCACCGCCGCCTCGCCATCGGGGTTGTAGGGGATCGAGGGGTTCAAATGGATGCCGAAGATCTCCTTGGCGCCGCGGCGATCGGGCCGGCTGACGGCGATCTCGATCCCGCTCAACCGCTGCAGCAAAGCGGGGTCGACCAGGTCCTTGCGGTTGCTGGCGGCGATGATCGCCACGGATTCGCGGCCGGCGAACCCGTCGAGCTCGGCCAACAGCGCGCCCAGAAACTTGTCGCCGTGAAGATTGGCCGACGCGCCGCGGAGCCGGCCGACGGTTTCGATTTCGTCCAAGAACAAGACCGCGAACCCGTCCTGGGCCGCTTCGCGGAGCGCCTCGAAGCAGTCGCGGATGTTGCGCTGGGTGACCCCCACGTAAGGATCCTCCCACTGGCCCGGCTTGACCACCGCGAAACGGCACTTCTTGCCGCTGATCCGTGCGATCTCCGCCGCCGCCACGCGGGCCAACAACGTCTTGCCGCAGCCGGGCGGGCCGATCATCAGGATCGTCTCCCGGCCCTCCAAGGCGTACCGCCGCGCCAGCTCCGGCGCAACCAGCTTCGCCTTCAGCGCCCCCAGCAGCATCTGCAAGCTGGCCCGCTGCCCGCCGACCTGCTCCGGCCGGGCGTCGGGCACCTCGTCGAGGAAGTAACGCCGGCCGGCCGCGCGCTCCACCCGCTCGTAGGCCATCCAGCTACCCTTGTCCCAGCGAACCAGGTCGCCGGATTTCAGCGACCGGGCGTCCAACACGCCCGCCGCGCTCAGGATCAGCTCCTCGTCGCGCGACTGCACCACCAGCCGCCCATCCTCCGTCAGCCGGTCGAAGACGGCCGTCTCGCCCACCTGCGGCACGCCGAAAGGCGAGCGCCGCGTCAACGCCGTGAGGTCGTGGTTGAGAAACACCTCGTCGCCAGGCAGGAATTTGTCAAGCGACACCGCCTCGCCCAGATTGACCACGTGCCGCGCGCTGCCGAACTGAACCATCGGCCGCAGGCCCTGATCGGTTTGCACGGCTCCCAAGTAGATGCCCGTGTGCCAGGGCGGGTCCGTGAGCTTGTCGATGATTTCCTTGAGCTTGTCGAGATTGGCGGACGCTTCCCGCAAGCCTTGGTCCCGTCGCTCCAGCTCGCCCAGCAACATCTGGTCCAACCGCGCGCTCCGCTCGGGTGATTCGGCCCGGCGGCGGACCAGCATTTCCAGCCGCTGGTCCCCGCGGGCGCCGCCCTCCCGGCCATTGACGACGGTCTCGAACCAGGCGAGTTCCGCCAGCGACGGCCCATCCGCTCGAATGGTCATGGCGAGATCCTCCCCATTCCCTGCAATTGCAAATAGGCTTCCGCCAGCGCCGGCTCTTGCAAGGCCCCCAACTCCATCGCGGTCGTCTGGCAGGCGGTGGTCAGCGCCGACAGGGCATGGTCCCACTCCTTGGGCCGCGACGCGGCGTCCAACGCCGCCTCCCAACGATATTGCCGCGCGGCCTCCCCCGGAACGACCGTCGCCGCCGCCATGCGAACCACGCCGCAGGCCGAGAGCAATAGCACCCCGGCCGCACGGCGGCAGACGTCAACGTCGGGGACCGACTGCCCCAGGACTACGCAGAGCCGACAGCCCTCCTCGCTGGGCTCGACCAGGGCCTGATAAAAGGTCTCGCGGACGTCCAGCCGCACGGCGAACCGGCCGTCGGCCCGCCGGGAAGAAATCGTCCAGCCCGACTCCCGGCAGATCTCCTCGAATCGGTTTTCCACGTGCGCCGCCGGCGCCGACCGACGGACGTCGCCCGGCAGCTTTCCAGGCTCTGCGAGCAAATGGCGCCACTGGCGCTGCGCCTTGCCTCAGGCCCCGGCAGAGCTGGCCGATCCTCTCGCCCAACTCGAAATCGTCGTCGGCCAATAGGGGAAGTTCGGCTGCCAAAAGCGGCCTTAGTGCCGGTCCACGCTGAACTCCGCGTTTTTGTGGTGCGGCCTTCCGGGTTGCCCGGGCAGGCGGGACGCCTGCACCACAAGACATTTCCGGACCGGTGCTTGCGGGGCTGTCTGCCAGCACAAACTTCACGCCGCCGGGAAGGCGGGCGTTGGCCGCCAACATGGCCTGCAAGCCGTCGGCGGAAATGCCGCCCGTGCGATCGGCGGCTTCCGGCGGCGAGTCGCCTTCCAACGGAGCGGAAACCTGGAGCCACCCGCGCTCGATACGCAGGCTGGCGCGAGGCTCGGCCCCGCGACCCAGACGGAATTGCCACCGTTGCCGGCCTGTCGCCTCCACGCAATCCGCGTGCCGGCCGAGCAAATCGGCCATCGATGCTTCGTTGAGGATAAACAGGTGGCTCATAGCTGGTTCATAAATCTTGGGGGCTCCAACGGAAGCCGGCTCGCAACTCTGTCGAAGTCTCGCAGATCGCGCATTGCTCTGCTTCCGTCCAGCAGGGGCAATCGGCCGACTGGTGGTGCCAAACGCCGCACTCTTCGTTGGGGCAGCGGACCGCCAGCGAGCCCGGATGGATTAAATGGTGGCAGCGGGAGCAGCTTGCCGCGCGAAGGTCGTGAGGGAATCGCTCGACGCGAGGGAGCCCTTCGGTGGAGAAGAAGAAACGGCGACGCGGGCGGATCAGGAAGATCTCGTCCCGGCTCCGCAGCACCCGAATGCCAAGCTCCAGACTCCGACCGTTCACGCGAACGCCCGAGCCCCCGGCCGCCAAGAGAATCCAAGGCTGGCCACCCGTTGTGCCACGGAGGAGTTGCACGGCGGCCAACTGTGGGCGATTCCTGGCGGCGGACGAGAGATCGGCCAATCCGCCCGGTCCCAGGCAGAACTGCCGGCCCTTGAGCGGCGTCGCCTCCCATGTATTCGCAGCACTTTCCTGCCAGATCATGGCCATCGCTCGCCTCCTCGAAACGACCAGTGCATCATAACAGCGAGTCTTAACGGGTCCATAACCAGACGTAGCTACTCGCGCAACCAGACAACCACAACTATCTCCCGGTTCGCAGAACATTCCTCGGAAGCCTCCGAAGAGATTTCCCCTGGCCGCAATCCCTATGAGCACTTCGCATACCGCCGGGAAGGATTCGCTCCTTCTTCATATTAGGCGCGCCGCCCCCGCGGGCGTCTCCCGTCGAGTGGGGCCGACGGCGCACTAGTCCCTTCCCCAAACGGAAAAACCCGGCTGCTACGCGGTTTTTCCGATCCTTGCGGGCGTCGCCGGCGAACTGGACATTCTTGTAGGGCAAAAAAACAATCGCTGAATCGGAAATGCCTCTTTCTGCCCAGGCGACGACAACCTTTGCCGAAACGTTTTGCAAGAAAGGCCCAAGCGTGGTATCATCGCACTCTCTGGAGTTAGCCTGTGCGGAGGCATAGGCATACCTCCGGGCTGTTAGCGCAGCTAAGGAGCGGCAAGGAAACAAGTGTCGCCTTTCGCTCCGCGAAAGAACGCAGCTTTCGCGGAGCGAAAGGCGACGATGCGACAGATATTGATTCGCCGGCCCTAAGGGAACTCCTGAACCCCAAGACCGGGTTTTCCACGCTCTTGACCCGCATAGGTCTCCCTCCAATGATTCATCACCACCGGGGCGAATACACTGACTCCGGAGGTCCATGATAAACCACGCCGTAGCAACTGCGCGCGATGCGGCCGCTTGGGGCGGTTCGGGCGCACAACCTGCCTTTGCCCGAGCATGTTCTGAGAGCCTTCACCCGTGGGTTACCCGAGCACGTCGGAGTTCGATTTTGCCCCGCGAACACGGATCGTGTTTGGCCCGGGAACCATCGGCCGCTTGGGAGAGCTGGCCCGCCAGTACGGCGCGACGCGAGTGCTGGTGGCCACCGACCCGGGAATCGTCCGGGCCGGGCATCTTGCCAGCGCGGAGGAATCGCTGCGGGCGGCCGGGGTCTGGCACGTGGTCTTCGACCGGGTCGTGGAAAACCCCACCACGCGCACCGTCGAGGACTGTCTCTCGCTGGCCCGGCAAGAAAGCATCGATTTCCTCGTCGGCCTGGGCGGCGGCAGCAGCATCGACACGGCCAAGGGTTGCAACTTCCTTTTGTCCAACGGCAGCCGGATGGAGGACTACTGGGGCCTGGGCAAGGCCTCGCGACCGATGCTCCCCTTGATCGCCGTGCCGACCACGACGGGCACGGGCAGCGAGTGCCAGTCGTTCGCCCTGATCGCCCAGCCCGAGACGCACGTGAAGATGGCCTGCGGCGACGTGAAGGCCGCGGCCAAGGTGGCCCTGCTGGACCCGGAGCTGACGCTCAGCCAACCTCCCGCCGTCGCCGCGAGCACGGGGATGGACGCCCTGAGCCACGCGGTGGAGTCGGCCGTCACGAAGCGGCGGAGTCCGATGTCGCAGATGTTTTCCCGCGAGGCTTTTCGGCTCTGCGCCCGAGGGCTGCGCCGGGTGTTCGAGGACCCCAAGGACGTTTCGGCCCGAGGCGACGTTCTGCTGGGCGCCGCCCTGGGGGGCCTGGCGATCGAGAATAGCATGTTGGGGGCGGCCCATGCGGCGGCCAACCCGCTCAGCGCCCGCTTCGGCGTGGTACACGGTCAGGCGATCGGTCTGATGTTGCCGGCGGTGGTGCGGTTCAACGCCCAGGACACGGAGGCCCGCGAGATCTATCAGCAGTTGGCCCTCCAGGCGGGATTGGTGGGAGCCGGGCAGAACGGCTCGTCCGGGGCGGCGGCACTGGCCGACTTCTTGACGCGCTTCCGCCGCCGGTCGGGCCTGCCCGGCTCGCTGGCCGCCGTAAGTGTCCAGGCGGCGGACCTGGAGCCCTTGGCCGACGACGCCGCCCGGCAGTGGACGGCCGGTTTCAATCCTCGTTCCGTGACAGCCGCCGACTTCGTCGACCTCTACCGGTCCGTGCTCGGGGGCGGCGACTCTGGGGAGACGTAAGCCATGACCATCCCGGCGGAAACCCTGTCCACGACCGCAACCACGGCGACGCCTGACGCCAAGACCACGGCCGGCAACTACTTCGTCGCCAACTATCCGCCCTTTTCCTTCTGGCGCCCGGAGCGGAAGGATGAAGCCTTGACCGCGCTGGCGCAGCCGCCGAGCCCGGGCACGCCGCTGGGGGTCTACCTGCATTTGCCTTTCTGCCGCAAGCGGTGCCACTTCTGTTACTTCAAGGTCTACACGGGCCGGGACGCGAAGAACCAGCGCGTGCGGGCCTACGTCGAGGCCCTGCTGGACGAGTTGGAGATCTACGCCCGAAGCCCCTTGATTGCCGGCCGCCGGCCCCGCTACGTCTACTTCGGCGGCGGCACGCCTTCGTTCCTTTCTCCGGACGAGCTCGAACATCTCTTCCACGGCATGAAGCGCCTGCTGCCTTGGGACGACGTGGAAGAGGTGACTTTCGAGTGCGAGCCGGGAACGCTCAACGACGAGAAGCTCAGCACGCTTCACAACCTGGGCGTGACGCGGCTGAGCCTGGGGATCGAGAACTTCGACGACGAGATCCTCCGCAGCAACGGCCGGGCGCACCTTTCCAAGGAGATCCACCGCGCCTACCAGTTCGCCCGATCGATCGGCTTCAAGCAGATCAACATCGACCTGATCGCCGGGATGCTCAACGAAACGGAGGCCAATTGGAGAGAGTGCGTGCGCAAGGCGATCGCGCTGGCGGCGGACTGCGTGACGGTCTACCAGATGGAGATCCCCTTCAACACTACGATCTACCAGCAGATGCACGAGCAGGGCCAGATCGTGGCCCCGGTGGCCGACTGGCCCACCAAGCGGGCCTGGGTCGATTACGCGTTCACCGCGTTGGAAGGGGCGGGCTACACGGTGACCAGCGCCTACACGGCCGTCCGCAACCCGCAGACCTTCCGCTTCCTCTACCGCGATTACCTCTGGCAAGGCGCCGACATGGTGGCCCTGGGCGTCTCTTCCTTCGGCCATCTCCACGGCACGCACTACCAGAACGAAAAGGACATCCAGCCCTATTTCGATCGCCTCAAGCGGCAAGAGCTGCCCATCCAACGAGCCCTGTGCATGACCGAGGAAGAGAAGCTGGTCCGCGAGGTGATCCTGCAAATGAAGCGCGGGCGCCTCGATCGGGCCTACTTCCGCGAAAAATTCGCCACCGACATCCTCAGCCGCTTCGCACCGGCCCTGGACCGGCTCCGCCAGTCCGGCTATGTCTCCATCGACGCCGACGGGGTGCTTGTCGCCCGGCCGGGACTGCTGCGGGTCGACGAGCTTTTGCAGGAGTTTTTCCTTCCACACCACCAACATGCACGCTATACCTGAAGCGCCGGGCGCCAATGCCGGCCTGTCCGGCGGTGGCGGCAGCACGCACGAATCGAAGGAAAGCACGGCCATGTACGTTCCCGTACTCACCTGCCCGAAGTTCCTCGACCTCCTGGCGGAGTTCTACAGCGAGATGGCGGCGCCGCTGGCGATCGACGCCATGATGGTCGTGCCCGAGGCGATTCCCCAGCCGCAGCGGTCGCTGTTGGTACACGATCACGACATGACCTCGACCCTGGCCCGTTTCCACGGCGAGCCGATCGAGCTGCGGGTGCTGGACTGCAAGCTGAGCCGCGACCATTACCGCCGGCACATCGTCCTGGAGACGGCCCACAGCCGGCGGCCGGCGGAATATGGGGCGATGCGCGTCAGCCTGCCGCTGTTGGAAGAAGCTGCGCAGACCGAAGTGCTCCAGGCCCGGGGACCGCTGGGAGGAATCCTCACGGCCCACGGCATCACCTTCCGCTGCTGCCCGGGCGCCTATTTCAAGATTTTTTCCAACGCCCTGATCGACGAATCCCTGCAGATGGATGGGCCGAAGTGGCTTTACGGCCGCTGCAATTGCCTCTCCGACGCCGACGGGCAAACGATGGCCGAAGTCATCGAGATCCTGCCGCCGGCCGCGACGTTAGCCCCGGCGGCCACGCCGGCCAAGGAGCGAAAGAACAACCAGTTAGGACCGGCGGAAGGATAATTTCAGAATTTGCTTGTAGGACGGATTGCTAATCCGTCCGGAAATCGCGGACGGATTAGCAATCCGTCCTACGGAATTCCCCCAATTCACTTTTTGGCCGACCCTGAGCCGAACCCCGAGCAAAACCATGATTCACGCGCCCTCGCCTTACGACGTGCTGGTGATCGGCGGCGGGCCGGCCGGCTCGACCGCCTCGACCGTGTTGGCGCAGCACGGCCGCCGCGTCCTGCTGCTGGAAAAGGAAAAGTTCCCCCGCTATCACATCGGCGAGTCGCTGCTGCCGTTCTGCTACTTCCCCCTGGAGCGGATCGGCATGATTCCGCGGATGAAAGCCTCGGCCTTCCCCAGGAAGTACGCCGTGCAGTTCGTCAGCCAGGACGGGAGAGTCTCCGCCCCCTTCTACTTCCATAAACACATGCAGCACGAGGCGGCCGTCACCTGGCAGGTGTTGCGGAGCCGGTTCGACCAGATGCTCCTGGACAACGCCCGGGAAAAAGGGGTCGAGGTCCGCGAGGAGACCGAGGCGGTGGGCCTGTTGCGCGAGGGGGGCCGGGTGTCGGGCGCGGCGGCCCAGCCCAACGGCGGCGCCCGCTACGAGGTCCGCGCCACGATGACCATCGACGCCAGCGGACGCGGGGCGCTGGGCATCAAGCAGAACGACTGGCGGAAATGGGACCCGGTGCTCAACAAGGTGGCCGTCTGGACCTACTACCGCGGCGCGTTGCGCGACCCGGGAATCGACGAAGGCTCGACCACCGTGGCCTACGTGCCCGATCGCGGCTGGTTCTGGTACATCCCTTTGTTGGACGACCTGGTGAGCGTGGGCGTGGTGGCCGAGCGGGACTACCTCTTCGACGAGGGAAACGACCTGGCCGCGATCTTCGCCCGCGAAGCCCGGAAGAACACCTGGATCCGCGATCACCTGGCCGTGGGTGCGCCGACGGGCGAGTACCGCGTCACCAAGGAGTTCTCCTACCGCTCTCAGCACTGCGGCGAGGACGGGCTGGTGCTGGCGGGCGACGCCTTCGCCTTTCTCGACCCGGTCTTCTCCTCGGGCGTCTACCTGGCCCTGCGAAGCGGCGAGCTGGCGGCCGACCACGTCCAACAGGCCCTCCGGGACAACGACGTCTCCGCCGAGCGGTTCGCCGGCTACGCCGAGCGGATGTGTCACGAGATCGAGTCCATGCGGAAGCTGGTCTACGTCTTTTACGACAAGGCCTTCAGCTTCGGCAAACTGGTCCGTGCCAACCCGGAAATCCGCGGCGATTTGACCGACTGCCTGATCGGCAACCTGAACAAGGACTTTGAACGCTTGTTCGCCGCCGTCGAGCAGCGTGCGGCCATTCCCCCGGCGCTGGCCCACGGCCGGCCGCTGCTGAAGGGCGGTCAGGGGTCGGGGGCCGGGGGTCGGGGGTTGGGGGTCGGAAAGGTAGGGTTGGCCGAGCGCAGCGAACCCTACCATGATACTGCCCTCCCAAAAAGCCGGTGCTCGCTACGTTCGACCGACCCCGGCCCCCAGCCCCTAACCTCTAATCCCCGTCCCCCCAACCCCTGACCCCCGACTCCCGAACCCCGAACCCCGAACCCCGAACCCCAACCCCTTCGTGTACGAACACCGTCACTATCATCGCGTCGAGTTCTCCGAGACGGACATGGCGGGGATCGTCCATTTCTCGAATTACTTCCGCTACATGGAGGCGGCCGAGCACGGGTTCTTGCGGAGCCTGGGCATTTTGGTACACCAGGTGGAACCGGGGCGGACCGTCTCCTGGCCGCGGGTTCGCGCCGAGTGCAGCTTCGAGGCCCCGCTGCGGTTCGAGGACGAGGTCGAGGTCCGCCTGCTGGTCCGCAACAAGCGGCGCAGCGCGATCACCTACGAGTTCCACCTGTTCAATTGCGATTCGCGCGAGCGGGTCGCTTGCGGGTCCCTCACCGCAGTGTGCGTCCAGATCGATCCGGCCAACGGCAAAATGTCGCCGATTGCGATCCCCGAGTCCATCGATCGGCTGATCGAGGTTGCGCCCCCAGAGCTCTTGTCCCCTCTCCCTCCGGGAGACGGCCAATGCGAGAAAACACGGTGATGCGAGAAAACACCGATGGCTTTTGACCAACAAAACCGGTATACGCACCGAACACTAGCCCGAAGCGCAAGCGAGGGAAAACGTTGTGCCTCCCTCGCTTGCGCTTCGGGCTAGTATGCCGCGATTCGTAAACAAGGAGACTTGAAACCATGCCATCGACCCACCCTGGCCAAGGCGGCCTGGCCTGGCTGACGTACGCCCTTTTGACCGTGGCCGCTTGGGGCGTTTACGGGATCTTTCTCAAGAACGGCCAGTTGTTGATGAAGGACCCGCTGATGGGGCGCTACAAAGCGTTCCTGTTCGTGGGCATCGCTTACTTCCTCACGGCCGTGCTGGCCCCGCTGGTTTTCCTCTGGTTAAAGGGGTCTACCTGGAGTTTCACGGCCGGGGGCTCGATCTGGTCGCTGGTGGCGGGGATCGTGGGGGCGGTCGGGGCCTTTTGCGTGCTCTTGGCCTTTGGCGCCAAGGGGACGCCCAGCGTGGTGATGACCATCGTCTTCGCCGGGGCGCCCGTGGTGAACGCGGTTGTGGCCCTGCTCTTGGAGCCACCCGAGGGCGGCCTGGCGGCGATCCGCTGGCCGTTCTACCTGGGCATGGCGCTGGCGATCAGCGGCGCGGCCTTGGTCACGCTCTACAGCCCGGCCCACGCCCCCGTCAAGATCCGCGCGGCGGCGCCGGCCCCTCACCTTCAACCGCAGGGCATGGTCGCGAACCGATGATCTGCCAGGGTTTTGCCAATCGCGAGGCGATCCGCGCATCAGCTTCGGGCGCTGGGGCGGCTGTTGTCGGCGGTGGCGGGCAATCCGTTTTATGCGCCGATCCTCCGGCAGGCGGGGCTGGCCGATGGGGTGAAGGATCTCGACGAGTTCTTCCGCAAGATGCCCTTCACATGCAAGGAAGCGATTGTCGCGGATCAAAAACGTCACCCGCCCTACGGCACCAACCTCACCTACCCGTTGGCCGAGTACAGCCGCTTCAACCAGACCAGCGCCAGCACCGCCATGCCGATCCGCTGGCTGGACACCGCGGAAAGCTGGCAGGGGATGCTCGACAACTGGAAGCAGGTCTACCGGGCGGCGGGGGTGACGCCCCGCGACTGTCTCTACTTCGCCTTCTCCTTTGGGCCGTTTCTGGGTTTCTGGACGGCCTTCGAGGCGGCCTGCCAGTGGGGATGCCGCGCGATTCCCGGCGGCGGTCTGAGCAGCCTCGCGCGGTTGGAGGCGATCCGCGACCATCGGGCCGACGTATTGCTGGCGACGCCCACCTATGTCTTGCGGCTGGCGGACGTGGCGCGGGCGGAGAAGATCGACCTGGAGCCACTGTCCGTGCGATCGATCATCGTCGCCGGCGAGCCGGGCGGGAGCGTCCCCGCGATGCGGCGGAGAATCGAGTCGCTCTGGCCGCACGCCGCGCTGTTCGACCAGCACGGCATGACCGAGGTCGGCCCGGTCAGCTACCAGTGTCCCGGCCGGCCCGGAACGCTCGTGGTCATGGAGGACTCTTTCCTGGCGGAGATCGTTGATCCCCGGAGCGGGCAGCCGGTGGTCCGCGGCGAGCCGGGCGAGCTGGTGCTCACCACGCTCGGCCGCCTCGGCTCTCCGCTGCTTCGCTACCGCACGGGCGACCTGGTGCGGGAGGACCTGGAGGCGGCCGGCGAGCAGGGCGTCTGCCAACTGGCGCTGCGGGGAGGAATCCTGGGGCGGACGGACGACATGCTGCTGGTCCGCGGCGTCAATGTCTACCCCACGGCGATCGACGAGGTCCTGCGGTCGATCCCCGCGGTGGCCGAGTACCAGGTGGAGCTGGACAACGAGGGCGTGATGGCCGAGGTGCGATTGCGGGTGGAGCCGTCGGCCGAGTGCGGCGACCGCGAGGGCCTGGTCCGGCAGATCGAGTCGCGATTTCGCAGCCTGTTCCATCTCCGCGTGCCGGTGAGTCTCTGTCCGCCCGGCACGCTTCCGCGGTTCGAGATGAAGGCCCGGCGAATCCTTATCAGGGGGAGACCTTGACTCCGCACGTTTGCGCGTACAATTCCTGGTCAGTGGTTGGTAGGGTGGGACAAGCTCGCCAAAGCGAACGCCGGCCCACCAACCCTGCGTGGTTCTGGTGGGCCGGCGGCCGCCAAGGCGGCCTGGTCCCACCCTACGATTTCCTCAAGAGGTAGCCGATGGTGAGGATTGACCGACGAATAACCCCGACGATCACGGCGCTTTTGGTCTTGGCGTCGGGGGCCCGCGGCGGCGACTGGCCGAGCTGGCGGGGGCCGTCGCAAAACGGCGTGTCGCTGGAGAAGGGGCTTCCCGACTCGACGAAACAGTTGCTCTGGCGGGCCCACTTCGGCGGCCGATCGGCCCCGGCGATCTTCGCTGGACGCGTCTATGGCATCGACCTGGCGGGCGAAGGTGTCATGGAGCAGGACCGGGTCTTCGCCGTGGACCTGGCCAACGGCAAGACGCTCTGGGAGTACCGCTTCAACGTCTTTCACACCGACATCCCCGACACCCGCGTGGGCTGGGCCAACGTGGCCGTCGACCCGGAAACCGGCAACGTCTACGCCCACGGCGTGGAGGGCATGTTCCTCTGCTTCAACCGCGACGGCAAGCTGCTCTGGTCCAAGTCGCTCACCGAGCTGTACAGCCGGCTCTCCGGTTTCGGCGGGCGGACCAACACGCCGATCATCGATGAGGACCGGGTGATCATCAGCTTCGTCAACTCCAGCTTCGGCTCCCACGCCCCCGGCGCCCACCGCTACCTGGCGATGGACAAGCGGACGGGCGAGATCCTCTGGTGGTCGACGCCCGGCAAAGCGCCGCAGGACACCACCTACTCGACCCCCGTCGTGGCCGTGATCAACGGCCAGCGATTGCTCATCGGCGGCAACGCCGACGGCGGGATCTACGCCATCAAGGCCCGCACCGGCGAGAAGGTCTGGGGCTTCCAGCTCAGCCAGCAGGGGATCAACGCCTCGGTGGTCGTCGACGGCTACAAGGTCTACGCCTCGCACAGCGAGGAGAACATCGACTCCACGGAGATGGGCCGCGTGGTGGCGATCGACGGGCGCGGCACGGGCGACATCACCAAGACCGGCGAGATCTGGCGGGCCGAGGGCATCGACGCCGGCTACGCCTCGCCCCTGCTGCACGCCGGCCGGCTGTACGTGATGTGCAACAACGGCATCCTGCGGTGCTTCGACGCCCAAAGCGGCAAGCCGATCTGGAAGTTTGTCGCCGGACGGGTCGGCAAGGGCTCGCCCGTCTGGGGCGACGGCAAGATCTACCTCACGACCGCCAACGGCACCTTCGAGATCCTCGAAGACCTGGGCAGCCGATGCCGCCGCCTGGACTCGATGTCGTTCGAGTTGGGAAAAGGCGGACGCGAAGGCAACCTGGAGCTGTTCGGCTCGCCATCGGTCTCCGAGGGCCGCGTGGTCTTCACCGACACGACCGACATGTTCTGCCTGGGCAAGGACCCCGGGCCGCGGCCCGTCGCCGTGCCGCCGCTGCCGGAGGAATCGCCCGTCGAAGCCGTCGCCGCGACGCTCCTGGTCCGCCCGGCCGAGGTGCTCCTCGAGCCGGGCCGGAGCGTGCAATTTGAGGCCATCACCTACGACCGGCACGGGCGGAAGATCGGGCCGGTCGAGGCCCAATGGGCGTTCTCCGGCAAGGGCAGCACGATCCGCCCTGAAGCACGGGCATTCCTGCCCGTGGGACGGGAAAACACGGGCAAGAATGCCCGTGCTACCGACAATGCGGGAGTGCGCGCCGAGTTTATGGCGGGGGCCAAGGGGGCGATCGGCCTGGTCACCGCCCGAAGCGGCTCGCTCGGCGGCGAGGCCCGGGTGCGGATCGTGCCGGCGCTGCCCATCGCCGAGGACTTCGAGTCCTACAAGGACGGCGACGTGATCGGCTGGTGGATCGGCGTCTCCAAGGCCAAGCACGTGATCGAGACCCTCGACGGCTCGAAGGTGCTCAAGAAGCTCTCCGACGACCGCGGTCCGATCTTCAACCGCTCGCACGTCTTCATCACCCCGCCGCTAGCGCCCGGCTACGTGGTCGAGGCCGACGTGCTGGGCACCAAGCAGGGCCGCCACCGCAGCGACGTGGGGCTGATCAACGACCGCTACGACCTGGAGCTTTTCGAAAGCGGGCAGAAGATGCGGGTCATGTCGTGGATCCCCGCGCCGCGGTTCGAGAAGAAGGTCGATTTCCCCTGGGACGCCGGCCGCTGGTATCACTTGAAGTTCCAAGTCGACCTGGTCGGCGACGACGCGCGGTTGTACGCGAAGGCCTGGCCCCGCGGTGAGCCCGAGCCGGCCGCCTGGACCATCGAGGCGGTCGATCCCCAGCCCAATCGCGAGGGCTCCGCGGGGATTTACGCCAACTCGGGGACCTACGACAACTCGAAGCCGGTCCCCTTGTACTACGACAACGTGAAAATCTATCGTCCGCCGCATTACAGGAGCGTTAGCCCCGGCGGCCACGCCGGCGTTGTGGAGCGTAAGTGAAGAAATGTACTCCTCACGCTCCGCGTGAGGTTCTGTCGGTTCCGCCTCACGCGGAGCGTGAGGAGTACGAAATTGTGGAGCCTATAACATGACGAGCGGTGCATTGTGGCACGCGGCAGTATGCATGGCTTTTTGCCTCGCCATCCCGGCGGCGGCCGGGGCGGCCGACTGGCCGATGTGGGGCGGCAGCCCGCAGCGGAACATGGTCAACACCTGGGAGAAGCAAATCCCCGTTTCCTGGGACGTGAAGACGGGCAAGAACATCAAGTGGATCGCCCAGCTCGGCTCGCAGTCCTACGGCTGCCCCACGGTCGCCGACGGCAAGGTCTTCGTGGGCACCAACAACTCCGCCGGGCGGCAGCCCAAGGCCAAAGGCGACAAGGGCGTCGAGCTTTGCTTCCGCGCGTCCGACGGGAAGTTCCTCTGGCAGATGACCCACGATAAGCTGGCCGCCGGACGCGTCAACGACTGGCCCCGCCAGGGCATTTGCTCGTCGGCCTGCGTCGAGGGCAAGCGGGTCTATTACGTCAGCAACCGCTGCGAGCTGCGTCTGCGCCGACACGGAAGGCTTCCACGACCGCAAGAACCACGGCCCCTACACCGCGGAGACCTACACCGGTCCCAACGACGGCGACGTGATCTGGAAGCTGGACATGATCCGAGAGCTGGGCGTTCACCCCCACAACATGTCGGCCAGCTCGCCGGTGATCTGGGGCGACCTGGTCTTCGTAATCACCGGCAACGGCGTGGACGAGAGCCACATCGTAATTCCCGCCCCCGAAGCGCCGGACTTCGTGGCCGCCAACAAGCACACGGGCGAGGTGGTTTGGGACCGCAACAACCCGGGCGCGCACATCATGCACGGCCAGTGGTCCAGCCCCACGGTGGGCCGGATCGCGGGCCAGGACCAGGTGATCTTCGCCGGCGGCGACGGCCGGCTCTACGCCTTCACGCCCAACTCCGGCGACCTGCTCTGGTCCTTCCAGGCCAATCCGCCAGGCTCCGTCTACAAGCTCGGCGGCCTGGGCACCAAGAACGAGATCATCGCCACCCCGGTGATCTGGCATGACAAGGTCTACTTCTCCATGGGCCAGGACCCCGAGCACGGCGAAGGCCCCGGACACCTCTATGCCATCGACGCCACGCGGCGCGGCGACATCACCAAGACCGGGGCCGTCTGGCACAATACCGAAGTCAACCGCTCCCTGAGCACCGTGGCGATCCACGACGGCGTGCTCTACCACTGCGACCTCTCGGGTATTTTCCGCGCCATCGATCCGGAAACCGGCAAGGTCCTCTGGCAGCACGACCTCGGTTCCGCCGTCTGGAGCTCGCCCTCCTACGTCGACGGCAAGGTCTACCAGGGCGACGAAGACGGCAACGTTACCATCTTCCAGGCCGGCCGCGAGAAGACCATTCTCAACAAGGTCAACATGGGCAGCTCGGTCTATACCACGCCCGTCGCGGCCAACGGCGCGCTGTTTATCGCCAACAAGGAACGGCTCTATGCCATCCAGGAAGGAGCCGCGTGCGATCCCACGAAGGTGAATTGACCGTAGGGTGGGACAAGGCCGCCGTGGCGGCCGCCGGCCCACCACGAGCCGGCAGGATTGGTGGGCCGGCGCTCGCTTGCGCGAGCTTGTCCCACCCTACGAGTCGTCCACGAATCGAGGATGATTTTGATGAGCCTCGCCATTGAACCAACCCACGCTTCGCCGGGCGTCGACCTGGAATCCTGCATCGCCGAGGCCCGCGCGCGGCTGGACGCCTGGGTCCGCGAGGTGGTCGCCTGGCACTTCGACCCGCAGACCGGCACGCCCTTCTGGCTGGACTTCGCCGCGCGGCTGGACTGGGACCCCCGTCGCGAGATCGCCGGCTTCGACGACCTGCCGCGGCTGGGCGACTTTCAGGACGAGTGGCTCCGCGGCGGGCCGGTCCGCCGCTGGGTGCCCCGGGCCTTCGCCGACCGGCCGATCTATGTCTTCGAGACCGGCGGGAGCACGGGCATCCCCAAGAGCCGTATCAACATCGACGACTTCCGCACCGATTACACGATGTTCAGCCAGACGCTCAGCGACGAGGGATTTCCCCGCGGGGCCAACTGGCTGATGCTGGGCCCTTCCGGCCCCCGGCGGCTGCGGCTGGCCGTCGAGCACCTGGCCCAGGTGCGGGGCGGCATCGCTTTTTGCGTGGACCTTGATCCGCGGTGGGTGATCCGGCTGATCAAGCAGGGCCAGACGGCGATCGTCGAGGAGTACAAGGAGCACGTGATCCAGCAGGCCCTGACGATCCTGCGGGCCAACCACGACATCCGCTGCATGTTCACCACGCCCAAGCTTTTGGAGGCCCTCTGCGAGAAAGTGTCGCTAGCGAAAGTCGGCATCCGCGGCGTCTTCTGCGGCGGGACGGAGATGACCCGGCAGTTCCATCGTTTCGCCCGGGAGGAGCTGCTGGAAGGGGCCGACTTCGCCCCCACCTACGGCAACACGCTGATGGGCCTGGCCTGTCACAAGCCCTTCGATCCGGCCGACGACTACCAGGTGATCTACCATGCGCCGCAGCCCCGGGCCGTGCTCCAGGTGGTCGATCCGGACCGCCCCGACCGCCTCGTGGCCTACGGCGCCTGGGGCCGCGTGAAGCTCACCACGCTGACCAAGGAGTTCTTCGTGCCGGGGTTCCTCGAACGGGATGAGGCCATCCGCACGCCGCCCATCCCGCGCTATCCCTGGGACGGCGTAGGCGACGTCCGCCCCTTCCGCAAGATGGAAGTCAACGTGGTCGAGGGCGTCTACTGATATGATCGACGTCCCCATCCTCCGCGCCGGCCGGCCGTACCTCAGCAAGGAGACGCTGACGCTTTGCGACTACGCCACCGGCGAGCCGGTCGCCCGGGTGAGCCAGGCCAATCCGGGCCTGATCTCCCGCGACCTGTTGGCCGACGCCTGGAGCCCCTGGCAGCCCCTTTCGATGGACGACATTCTCCGGCGGCTCCGCGCGGCGGCCGGACTGTTCCTGCGGGCCGACCTGCCCGCCGGCGAGGCCCCGCAATCGCCCGAGCAGTTCGTGGCCTTGCAGTCGGCCACCACGGGCCTGCCACATGCCCTCTGCCGGCAGAACATGAGCAAGATTGCGGCCGCACTGACCGGCATGGCGGGGATTCTCGACGGGCTGACCGGCGGCCTGGAGCTGGCCGCGCTGGATGCCGGGCACGGACGCCGCGACGGCCACGTGGTCAGCTACGTCGCCAAGGCCCGGCGGTTCGGCGCGGTGTTGCCGGCCAACTCGCCGGGCGTCCACGCCCTCTGGCTGCCGGTAATCGCCTTGAAGATCCCCGTGGCGCTGAAGCCCGGTCAGCGGGAGCCCTGGACGCCGCTGCGGGTCCTCGAAGCGCTCCGTGCCGCCGGGCTGCCCGAGTCGGGCTTGGGGTTTTACCCCTCGGGGCACGACGGGGCCGGCGTAATCCTGAGGAAGTGCGGCGCCGCGATGCTCTTCGGTTCCGGGGCCACCGTCCGCCCTTGGCGGGACGACCCGCGGATCGAGATCCACGGCCCCGGTTACAGCAAGATCGTCTTGGGGCCCGACAGGGCCGGCGATTGGACAGGCTTCCTCGACCTGCTGGTCGCCTCGGTGGCCGGCAACGGCGGACGGTCGTGCATCAATGCTTCCAGCATCCGCACCACGTCCGAAGGGTTGGAACTAGCGACGGCTCTGGCCCAACGGCTTGCGGCGATTGTCCCGCGGCCCCGCGAGGACGACGAGGCCCTGCTGGCGGCCTTCCCCGACGGCGACGTGGCGCGAGGAATCGACGCGGCCATCGGGCGGGCCTTGAGCCAGGGCGGGGCCGAGGACCTTACGGCCCGCTTCCGCGGCCCGGCGCGGCTGGCCGAGTTCCAAGGCGGCGTCTACCTGCTGCCCACGGTGATCTACTGCCGCGACGCGGACCACCCGCTGGCCAACCAGGAGTATCTCTTCCCCTTCGTCAGCGTGCTGGAAGTGCCGCGGGAAGAGCTGGTCGCCACGCTTGGTCCGAGCCTGGTCGTCACGGCGTTGACCGAGGACCCGGGCGTCCGGCAGGAGCTGATGGCATCGCCCCGGATCGGCCGCTTGAACCTCGGTCCGCTGCCGACGACGGTCCTCCAATGGGACCAGCCCCACGAAGGGAATATATTTGCCCATTTGTACCAGCAGCGGGCCTTCCAGCTTGAGGAGTTCGACGGTGGCCGGGCGAGGCCTTTGGAGTGCGGCGACTTGTCGCCGCTTTCTAGCCGGCATGTGGCGTCTGTCCGCATGGAAAGCGGCGACAAGTCGCCGCACTCCAAAGGGGCCAGCCTGTCGTAAACGTTGCCCGAATCCCTTGGAGACAAATCCATGTCGCAACACTACTCGCGCAACCGCAAGATCATGTGGGGCCTGTTCCTGCTGCTGGCGGTCCTGCACCACGACTGGTGGTTCTGGTCCGACGGCCGGCTGCTGTTCGGGTTTCTGCCGGTGGGGTTGGGCTACCAGGTCCTGATCTCCCTTGCGGCCGGCCTGCTCTGGGGCTGGGCGGCCCTTTACGCCTGGCCGGCGGAGGTCGAGGAGTTAGGAGTTAGAAGTCAGGAGTTAGGAGTTAGAAGTTAGGAGTTAGAAGGCAGAAGTCAGGGGTGGTGAATAGGGAGCTGGCCCCGCCCGCAAATTGTGGAATCTGCCCTTTCTTCTAACTCCTAACTCCTAACTTCTGACTTCTTCCAGGAGCAACCGCCGTGGCCCACTATTTGCCCTACGTGCCCTTCGTGATGATCGTCGTCTATTTGCTGGCCCTGCTCTGGGTGGGCCGTTTGGGATATATCGGCCACTGGCGGCACACGGCGGCCGACTACTTCCTGGCCAGCCGCACCTGCGGGTCGTTCCTGCTGCTGATGACCATCTTCGGCACGACCATGACCTCCTTCGCGCTGGTCGGCAGCACGGGGGCGGCCTCGAAACGGGGGATCGGCATCTATGGGATGATGGCCTCCTGGTCCGGCCTGATCCACTCCGCCTGCTTCTTTCTCATCGGCGTGAAGCTCTGGTACCACGGCAAGCGGTTCGGCTACAGCACGCAGATCCAGTTCTTCCGCGACCGCTTCCAGAGCCCGGCCTTGGCCATGATCCTCTTTCCAATCCTCGTGGGCCTGGTAATACCCTACGTGCTGATCAACATCCTCGGTTCCGGCGCGACGATCGAGAAAGTCACCGCCGGCACCTTTCCCCAATGGTTCGCGGCCACCGCGGGCGGCATTCCCGCCTGGCTCGGCTCCGGCGTGGTCTGCCTGGTGGTCTTGATCTATGTCTTCGGCGGCGGCATGAGGAGCCTGGCCTTCGCCAACGGTCTGCACGCCACGGTGCTGGTGATCCTCGGCCTGACCACGCTGTTTTTGGTGGTGGGGAAGCTGGGCGGACCGGTGGCGGCCTCGGAGCTGGTGGCCCAGAAGCGGCCCGACCTGCTGGTCCGCGGCGCGACGGCCCACGCCGCGGCCCACATCGGCCAGTTGGAGTTTCTCACGTACCTTTTCGTGCCCCTGTCCGTGGGCATGTTCCCGCACCTCTTCCAGCACTGGATGACCGCCAAGAGCGCGAAGACCTTCCGGCCGGTGGTGCTGCTGCACCCGATATTCATCATGATCGTTTGGGCCCCCTGCATCCTGATGGGCATCTGGGCCGCGGTCGCCACCATCAACGGCCACCCCGTAATTCCCGCCGGCACCGTGCCCGACGCCGTCTTGGGGATGCTGGTCAAGAAGCTCACCAACCCGGTGGTAGCCGGCCTCTTGGGCGTGGGAATCGTCTCGGCCACGATGTCGCTGGACTCGCAGTTCCTGGCCCTTTCCAGCATGTTCACCCACGACATCCTCGTGCGGGTCTTCGGCGAGCGGCGGATGAGCGACACGCAGCGGATCTGGGCCGGCCGGACGCTGGTCGTGGCGGTCGTGGCCGTGGCCTACGTGCTCTCGCTGTTTGCCACGAAGTCGATTTATCCGCTGGGCGTCTGGTGCTTCAGCGGCTTCGCCGCCTTGTTCCCCCTGGTCTTCGCCTCGCTCTATTGGCGGCGGGTGACCGCGGCCGGCGCCATCGCCTCGATCGTGGCCACGGCGGTCGCCTGGGTGTTGCTCTTCCGCGACTCGCACTGGGGCGCCAAGCCGGACTACCTGTTCCTGGGCATGATGCCCGTGGCCACCATCTTCGCCGCCTCGGCCCTGACGTTGGTCGTCGTTTCGCTGCTCACTCGCCCGCCCGCACGGGAGGTTGTGGATCGCTTCTTCGAGACGTCTCCCCCGGCCAAGATCGACGAGTCCGCGTCCCCGTTGGCCGCGCCGGTGCCCGCCGGCGGGTAAAAAGTAGCCGGCACACGCCCTGTGCCGTCCGCCACGGCACACGGCGTGTGCCGGCTACCTTATCATTCTTTCGCACACTCCTACTTCCCGCGGACACACCAGACGTTCTTCATCCCCACGAAATAGAGGCTTCCGCCGGAGGGGGCGGGCGAGGGGTGATTGCCGTCGCCCAGATCGTTGGTGGCCAGGACCTTGAACTCCGGCCCGGCGGCCAGCACGTAACTCTTGCCCGCGGTGGCAAAATAGAGGCGGCCGTGGGGGTCGACGATCGGGCTGGCCCAGGTGGAAAAAATCCCGTCCAGCCGCTTGGCATAGACCACGTGGCCGTCGCGGGCGTCCCAGCATTTGAGCACGCCCGGCGAGTGCAACCGGTAGACGTAGCGGTCCACGATGGTCGGCGAGCTGAGGGCTTCGGGGACCTGGCCGATGGTCCATTTCACGTGGCTGGCGGAGACGTCGCCGTGGCCGGTCGGATCGACGGCCGTGCCCGGGCCGCCCCGCCCGCTGTCGAAATAGACGATTCCGGCGCCGTAAGCGGGTGAGGCCGTCTCGCCGGACCCGCGGCACCACCAGAGCCGCCGGCCTCCGGCCGGGTCCACGCTTATGATCGCGGCGCCCACCGGGCCCATCCCCCCGGCGGCTAACAGCATCTGGTCCGCGCCCCGCACCCGGACCACCGTCGGCGTGCTGTGACCGAAGCCCGTCTCCGGCAGCTTCGTCTGCCAGCGGAGTTGGCCCGTCCGCTTGTCAAAGGCCACGACGCGGGAGTCCTGCAAGTTGGTCATGGCCTCGAAGAGGATCAGCGTGTCGCGGTAGAGGATCGGGCTGCCGCCCACGGTGACGTTGAAAGTGTACGGCACCAGCTCTTTCCGCCAGACGATGCGGCCATCGAGGTCCATCGCGGCCAGCACCGCGGAACCGAAGGCCGAATAGATCAGGCGGCCGTCGGTCGTGGGCGTGGGACAGGCGTATCCGCCCGCGGGTCCGCTGCGGAAATCGTTGCGCAGCCAGGGGCCGGGCGGCACTTGCTTGTCCCAGACCAGCCGGCCGTCGCTGGTCCGGTAGCAGAGGACGTGATGCTCGGGGATCACTTTCTCCCGCTGCGTGACTTCCGGGCGCCACAAGGCCGTGGAGACATAGAGGCGATCGCCCCAGACGATCGGGCTGGCGTGTCCCTCGCCCACCAGCGGCGAGTGCCAGGCGACGTTTTCGCCCTTCGGCCCGCCCCAGCGGATCGGCAGGCCGGCGTCGCTCGTGTAGCCCAGCCCCGTCGGCCCGCGGAACTGTGGCCAGTTCTCCGCGCGGGTTTGGGAGCCGGAAGCCGCCGCGACGAGCAAGGCTGCAACGAGGGCGAGGTGAGATTGCGGTCTAGCGTGCATAGCCATGAGTCCTTCAAGGAATTGGGCCGGGTTTGTCCCGTAGGGACGTTTGATAATAGCCCAGCAGTTTACTGCTGGGATGACGGTCAATATAGGTCGGGGCGCGTCCCGGAGGGACGCCTGAAGCCATACCGGGCGGCCACGATTCAGGCGTCCCTACGGGACGCGGGCATCATTGCCCCACGTTGTCCCAGCGATAAATCGCTGGGCTATTATCAACTGCCCCTACGGGGCAAAGCTCTGCGAGTGTGGTCACTCACTATCACCGTTTTCACTTTGACATTTTCTCTTCCTCATGTGCTGTTACCCGCCGCGGCCGGCGGTAGCTTGGCTTTCCTGCTTCGCACCGCGCGGTACAGCAGCGCGCCGACCGAAAGCAGCCAGACGGCCAGCGCCGCAATGTTGGGCCAGTTCAGACGCCGGCCCGCATCGTATGGGACATCGCCGGGGCGGTTCTCTTCCCCCCGGTAGCCGCCGACTTGCAGGATCTTCCGGAGGTTCTCGGTGGAAAGACTGCCGGGCGGCAGGTAATGCACGCTGCCGTCGGCCATCGCCACGTGGGCGCCGCAGCAGGGGTCATACGTGAAGAAGAAATCCTCGCTTTGGCCGTGGTTGCTCGACACCGTCAACGCGGGGGACTTGGCCCCGGCCGCCGCCAAGGCGTCCAGCGACAAGTCCCTCGGTTCCATCCAGGGGATGCCGGAGTTGGCCACCTCGACGACCATGATCGTGTTGCTCGCCCCTCCCGGGAAATCGACCGGGCCCAGTTTCCTCGACTTCGTGCCCGCCCAAGCCGCGTTCCGTCCCACCACGGCAACGTAGCTTGTGCGGGCGGCGCCTGGCCCGTAGGCGTTGGTTTCGCTTGGGCAGACATACCCTTGTAGCCAGGTGGCCGACAGCTTCTTGTTCTTCGGCCCGTCCCAAGGCTCGGTGAAGTCGTAAGTGTCGTAGAGAGCTTTCATCTCCATGTACGGCAGTATCAGTACCCGCCAACTGTGCATCGGCTTGCCGTTCTTGTCGGCGAGGTATGCCGGGGGGAAACAGCCGTTCGTCTGGTGGTAGTACAGCAACGCCAGGGCAATCTGCTTCAGGTTGTTTTGGCACACCGCACGGCGAGCCACCCGGCCGGCAGACTGAACAGCGGGCAGCAGTAGGCAAGTTAGTAGACACATCAGGCAAAGAACGACCAACGCAAGTTCCGTCAGCGACCACAAGGATTCGACCCGGTGAAGGTAGATTGCCAGTCCGACCGTCAGCGCGAAAACAACGATGCCCCATGCCCCGAACACGGCCAGCGACGACCCCAGCACCACGAACAGCAACAGCAGGGTTTGCAGGCTGTATTGGGACCCAGGGCGATTGGGTTCCGGTGCAGCGGGTTGGGGCTCGGTTTGGCTCATGTCGTTTTCAAGGCGGGCAGGCGAAAATGTGCGATGCTGGCCTAAACCTATGTTATCCGATTTGCTCGCAATCCGGCGAGAGGGCCCGCCCCGAAGGGGCAGACGTTCTCTCAGCCCAGGGCCCGCCCCGAAGGGGGCGGATGTTCTCTCAGCCCAGGGCAACGCCCTGGGGATTCGGGACGCCAACTGACCCGTTATGGCGGCCCAACGGGCCAATCGTTCCCCTAATCCCAGACATAGCGCTCATCGATCTCGATTTCGTGTTTTGCGCAGATACGCGCGAAATTCGTCCTGAAATGTGACGCGCCGGTGATGCTCGGCCTGCCGATCGAGGTAGGCGACGACCCGACCGACCATGGACTGACTCACCGAGAACGCTCCGTAGCCGTTCTGCCAATGAAATGTTCGGAGGTCCGCCGCGCGGTCCTTTGCCCATTTCGAGGTCTCGCACTTGAGCGTCTCCACCAAGTCGGCGATCGTGACGGTGCGCGACAGCCCGCACAAGACGTGGACGTGGTCATTCCAACCGCCGACGCGGGCCGGCGGACACGCCGCCTGCTTGGCATGGTAGCCGAGCATCCGAAACATTTCGTCGCGGAGGTCGGCATTTTGAAGGTATGCGCGGCGCTCCTTCGTGCTGAATACGAGATGCACCCAGACGCGTGCGAGAGATTGTGGCACGGCAGGGGTCCTTTCTTGGGCGGCAAGAAAAAGAACGGTTGGCCCGTTGGGCCGGCGGGACCGCGCGCGGGTGCCATCGTCCCCAGGGCGTTGCCCTGGGCTGAGAGAACGTCTGCCCCGTTGGGGCGAAAAAGGGGACAAACCTGGGCTGAAAGAACTGCCGCCCCGTTGGGGCGAAAAACGGGACTCTCCGGAACGCAAACTATTTCCCCTTTGCCTCTCCCGCGACCCACTGCTGGTAGAGGGCTTCGACGGCGGCAGGCTCGGTCTGGCCGTCCCAAAGGGCAACGCCGTAGCGAAGCTCCAGCGGCTGGCCTTGATTGAGCAGCAGCGGCTCCTTCCAAAGGTTGAGCGTCGCCGACTGGTAGGCAAAGGGCGTGAGCATGGTGAAGATCGGCGAGGGGAAGCGGGGATCGGCCGGGCTCTCGAAGATCGCCACGGTGACCGGCTTGCCCTCGGACGAGGCCGTATAGGCCGACCAGCGGGCCGGCGTAACCTGCTGGTCGCCGCTGACGATCGTCGGCGCTTTCTTGTCGGCGCTGAAGAAGAACCGCCCTCCTTTGTTCAGCGAGACCGCGAACCTCATGCCCAGGCCGTAGTAGTGGCTGCCGCTGAGTTTCACCGATTCCCGCCCGGGCGGCGCGGAGAGCGTCGATTGCCATGTGAGCAGCGTGGCCGATCCGTCCTTGGTCGCGACGACGATCGAGCGGTGCTCCAACATAATCGGCGAAGGCGACTTGGGCCCGATCCAGGCCAGTTCCTGGCTGAGCGAAGCCCTGGCCGAGCCCCTGAAGGCGTCGGCGCTCGCAGACAATCCTCCTTGGGGCTCCTCGCGGCCGCAGCCAGGCGCTTCCTCCCAGAAATTCACGCCGTCGGCGGCAATCGCAAACATCAACCCGTGGTGGTGCTTGTGGTCGGGCACCTGGTCGCGGAGCACGTTGACGCCGCCGGGCGTGTAGAGCCGGCGGACATAAGGCTTCGCGGGGTTGGCCACGCGGCAATAGTCCATCAGCGTCCGACCGAAGCAGGTGACCAGCGTCGACGTGCCGTCATGGCGAATGGCGATCAAGGCCGACGACCCGGTCGCCGCCGGTTCCGCCGCAGGGGACACGTCCGAAAGCACGATCGCCGCGCCGGCGGCCAAGAGTACGATGGGCCAACGAATCAGAGAGTTCAACATGACAATACTCCTTGGAGATGTTCAAGCAGTCACGAAACCACAAGCAGCTTCTTCAGGTGTTTCAGGCTCGACTCGGCCTGGGCCACGGTCCCGCACTCGACGCTCAAGACGATGTCGCGCGGCGTCCTTGGCAGACCTCGATCACGCGGGCCCAATCGATCACGCCCTCGCCGCAGGCGCAGCCCACCGGCGTGCCGGTGACCTTGCCCCGCTCGGCCTGCGACTTCTCCACGGAGATGTCCTTGGCGTGGAGGTGCACCAGCCGGTCGCGGACGTGCTGGAGCCAGGCGACGGGGTCTTCGCCGGCCAGGTAGCTGTTGCCGGTGTCGAAATTGATGCCGATCGCCGGCGAATCGACCAGCCGATAGATTCGGTCCAGGCCGGCCGGGGTCTTGCTGTATTGCTGATGCGGCTCCAGGCCGATGCGGATGCCCCGCGGCTCGGCCGCCGCCGCCGCTTCCCGGAGCACGTATCTCATCAGCACGTGGTCCTCTTCGGCGGTGGTCCAGTCGGGCTTCGGTCCTTCGTCGGTATTGATCACCCGGGCCCCGCACTCGGCGGCGAAGCGGACCGCCTGCTTGAGATACTCGGTGCTGATTTCCGGCTTGCAAAGCGGGCAATGGGCCGAGAGTGCCGACAGGCGGATCCCCGCCCGCTGGCAGGCCCGGCGGATGCGGTAAGGATCGTCCAACATCGAGACGCTGTGGAAGTAGCCGGCCTCGCTCAACAACTCGCGGCCCCAATGGACCATCGGCTCGACGTACTCGTAACCGAGCTGGGCGGCCTTCTGGACGCCCCACTCGAACGACCTGTCCTCGTGTCGCACGAACTCCATGTTCACGCCAATATAGACTCCGGCCACGGGCGAGTTTCCTCCTGCGATGAGAACCTGACGAACCTGGTGACTTAGGCAGCCTTTAGCATGGCGTACGGAGGGCCGCCATTCAAGAGCCTGGTGGTCGGTGGTCGGTGGTTGGTGGTCGGTAATCCGTTTCCGTCGCGGAATGGATCGCCGGGTGTAGGGTGGGTCGAGCGTAGCGAGCCCCACCAGAGGAACTGGCTGGCGAGTCGGACCGTGCTGGAGTAGACTGGGGATCGCCCAAGGAACAACTTTCCGGCCACTCCCTCTCGGTGGGCCGGCGCGTCGCGTGCGCGAGCTTGTCCCACCCTACGCGTTGTCAACCACCCTGGAGCCCCGCGCCATGAGAAAGACCGCCCTGATGCGGCTCGTTTCGGCAGCCCTTTTCCTATTCCTATCGTCCCCGGCCCGGCAGGGGGACGCCGGGCCAGCCGCGGCCTCGGAGCCCGCCGCCCGGGGGCCCGCGATCCTGCCGCTGCGGCCGCTACCGACGCCCCAGCAGATCGCCTGGCAGCGGGGCGAGCTGACGCTCTTCCTGCACTTCGGCGTCAACACCTTTACCGACCGCGAATGGGGCCTGGGCAACGAGGACGAGAAGATTTTCAATCCCACCCGGCTCGACGCCAGGCAGTGGGTCCGCGCGGCGAAGGCCGGCGGGTTCAAGACCGTGATCCTCACGGCCAAGCACCACGACGGTTTCTGCCTCTGGCCCAGCAAGTACACCGAGCACTGCGTGAAGAACAGCCCCTGGCGCGGCGGCAAAGGCGACGTGGTCCGCGAGTTGGCCGACGCCTGCCGCGAGGAGGGGCTCAAACTGGGCCTCTACCTCTCTCCTTGGGACCGCCACGAGAAGAGCTACGGCGACTCGCCCTGCTACAACCAACACTATCGCGACCAGCTCACCGAGCTTTTGACCAACTACGGACCGATCGCCGAGGTCTGGTTCGACGGCGCCTGCGGCGAAGGCCCCAACGGCAAACGGCAGCAGTACGACTGGCCGAGTTTCATCGCGGTGATCCGCCGGCTCCAGCCGCAGGCCGTGATCTTCTCCGACGCGGGGCCGGACATCCGCTGGATCGGCAACGAAGAGGGAACCGCCGGCGATCCCTGCTGGGCCATCGTCGACCCGGCCGTTGTCCCCTATCCCGGCGCCAACGGCTCGGGCATCCACGAGATGCTCCAGCACGGATTGCCCGGCGGCTCCGTCTGGCGGCCGGGCGAGTCGGACGTCTCCATCCGGCCGGGCTGGTTCTGGCACGCCGCCGAAGACAACAAGCTGCGGTCGGTCGACAACCTGGTCGACTTGTACTTCAAATCCGTCGGCCGCAACAGCCTGCTGCTTTTGAACGTGCCGCCCAACAAGGACGGGCGACTCTCCGATGGCGACGTCCGACGGCTGGCCGAGTTCCACGCGCGGCTGGAGGCGATCTTCAAGACCGACCTGGCCGCCGGCGAGAGGGCCGTCGCCAGCAGCGTCCACGCGCCAGGCGAGGCGTTTGCCCCCGCCCGGGCCGTCGACGCCGATCCCAACTCCTACTGGGCCGCCGCCGACGGCCACGGCGGCCAATGGCTGGAAGTCGATCTGGGCGCGCCCGAGCGGATCAACGTGGTGCGGATCGAGGAGCCGATCGCCCTGGGCCAGCGGGTCGAGGCCTTCCGCTTGGAGGTCTTCGACGCCGGTCAATGGAAGACGGTTGCCAAGGGATCGACCATTGGCCATAAGCGGCTGGTCCGCTTTCCCACGGTCACCGCCCAGCGGGTCCGCCTCTCGATCGACAAATCGCTCGCCCCGCCGGCGATCTCGTCATTGGGAGTGTACTACAGCGATTAGGGGCCGGGGGCCGGGGGTTGGGGGTTGGGGGTTGGGGGTTAGGAGCCACGCGGATCGGATCTGCGGAGGATGGAATTGCGGAGGGCGTAGAGTTGCCGTCCGACCGATGCGCTCTCCGCGAGGATGCGCGACGCCTTTTCTTCCGTCATGTAGCCGAGCCGTCGTGAAATTTCGATTTGCGTCACAATTTCCGCCAATGAGCCCTGTGCGTACGACGCATGATGCAGGTATTCACTGGTATGCGCCGCGCGTTGCCTTCGGCAATGTTGCTCGGAACGGACACAGCCGCCCGGCGGATCTGACTCGTAAGTCCGTACGTCTCCGCCTTCGGAAAGGAATCCGTTATCCGGTAGACGTGCTCAACCAGGTCCATCGCTGCCTGCCAGACCCGCAGGTCCCGAAAGCTCCTGATTGTCATCGTGACTCGCTCCTTATTTGAACCTTGCCCCCTTGCCCCAACCCCCAACCCCCGACCCCCATCCCCCAACCCCTAGTTCGCCAAGGAGGGAATCTCGGCCACGGGCATGGGCGGGCCGATGCCGTAAAGGTCGTCCGCCTGGAGCAGGCGGGCCAGGTCGATCACCGCCTGCCACTGGTCCGAGAGGGCCTGGATATAGGTTTGCAGGTTCGTGGCGATCAACTGCTGGGCGGTCACCACGTCGTTGAAGCCGACGGCGTCCGGATCTTCCAGATGCCGGCGATAGGTGCCGCGGTAAACGACGATCTGCTGCGCCAAGATGCCGCCGCGGTAGAAGTCCACCAGCAGGTGGTTCGACTGGTAGCGGTTATAGGCGTCGGCGAGCGTGTTGACCAGGTCGTTGCGGATGCGGTCGCGCTCCTGGCAGTCGTGGTTCAAGGTGGCGTCGGCCGCCATGATGTTGCCGCGATTGCGGTCGAAGATGGGGATCGGTACGGAAAGCTGGAAGCTGGCCACGGTCAGAAACGGCGGCGTGGAATAGTCGTGCTGCACGATGGTGTTGGTGGTCAGGTTGGGGATCGGCGTGACTCGGGCCAGCTTGAGATTGTACTGGTCCTGCGTCACCTGGTTGACGGCGATCATCAGCTCCGGGCTGACGCGAAGCGCCTGGGCCAGGACGGCGTCATACTCGACTCGCGGGATCGGGCCGTCGAGGCGGCCGGCCAGGCGCCTGGGTTTCATGTCCGGGCAGGAGAGCGTGGCCGCCAACTGCCGCCAGGCGGCGGCGTAGGCGTGCTCCGCCTGGTAGCGCTGCGCGGGCTTGCACGCCGGCGACGCGGAGCAAGAGCGGCTCGTAGGGCGCCGCCTCGCCCCCCTTGACCCGCTCGATCTGGGTCGTGTACGTCCGGTTGGCGAACTCGTCCAGCGCCTTGAAGACGCGGATCCGCTCCAGGGCCACGAGCACCGCATAATACTGGCTGCGGACCTGCGAGACGAGACTGATCCGCTGGCTCTTGTACTTGATCTCGGCGATGCGGACGCCGGCTTCGGCTGCCGCCCGGGCGAGTTTGAGCTTGTCTGCCGTGACGATCTGCTGGTTGATGAAACCGCCCTGGTAACCGGCGGTCCCGCCGGTATTGATCGTATCGCCTTCATAGCCCAGCGTCGGGTTCGGATACGCGCCGGCCTGGATGGCGTTGCCCTTGGCGGTTTGGATGTCGGCTTCCGCCTCTCTCATCAGCGGGTTCTGCTGGACGGCCGTTTGTTCGAGTTCGCAGAGCGTGAGAGGATGCTCTTCCGCACCCGGCGGCGGAAACTCGACCTCGGCGACGGGCAGTTTCTCGTAAAGCCGGTTGATGGCCGCCTCCCGCTGGGCCTGTGAGACGCCCGGCGCCAGCGGCGGCAGATGGATGTCCGGGGCCGAGCTGCCCGGCAGGTCCGGCGGCAGCTCCAGCGGGCGGGGCACCGGCCTGGTAACCGGCACGGGCACGCCCTGCGAACGCAAGATGGGCTCGGGCGCAACGGACGGCGCGGGCACCGGCTCCGGCGACTGCCAGTTGGCAGCCGTTGCCTGAGGCACGAAGCGGATGCTTTGTGCCTGTCCAGAAACGTCTTGTGGTGCAGGCGTCCCGCCTGCCCAAGCGTCTTGTGGTGCGGGCGTCGCGCCTGCCCGAGCAGCCGGGACGACCGCACCACAAAAACGCGGTTGCTGGATGGGTTGCTGGACCGGTTGCCCGACGTTCGGCAGACTCTCCGGCACGGGATAGTTCGGATCGCTGTCCTGGTCCGCGCGGGCGGCGTGCGAGCCGCCAATCGCCATAGCCAAGACCAGCGGCATGAGGCCCACTGCCCAGGACCTGTTTACCCGGGTCTTCGCAAGTCCTCGCATGTGCGTCCCCCCCAGGACACGCGCCGATAACAACGGCTTGGCAAAGGTTTACAACGGTATGCGTAGTATCGCCTAGCCCGACTTTGCGGCGATATCCTCATATATCGGTTCTGCCGTTTGTCGGAATTAGGTAAACTGACAGGCATGTCCAACGGGAAAGCAGAGAACTTGGGACCTATGTGCCGGCTGAAGGATCTGACCACCGAGGAACTCCACCACCGTCTGGCGACTTTCGGCGTTTCGATCGCCCTGACGCGGCAGGTGCAGATCGCCGCTCTGCGGCGGGGAGAGGTACCCGAGCGGCTGGCGGGGCATTCCTCGAAACTCTTGCGGGCGATTCGCCAAGTCTCCGAGATTCCGCACCTTGTTTTATTGGAAAAGTCGGTTTCGTCGCAGGATGGGTTCGCCAAGTATCTTTTTCGAGGAGAGGACTGCGAGCCGTTCGAGGCGGTGCGGATACCGCTGTTGCACCGCCCGCAGGACGCGAAATACGTGGTCTGCGTCAGCTCGCAGGTGGGCTGTGGCCTGGGTTGCGCGTTCTGCGCCACGGCGCGGCTGGGATTCCGCCGCAACCTGGCCACCTGGGAAATCGTCGACCAGGTGGTGAAGATCCGTGCCGACTCGCCCCATCCGGTCCGCGGCGTGGTCTTCATGGGCATGGGGGAGCCGATGCTCAACTACGATCGGGTCCTGCGGGCGGCCAGCATTCTCAGCGATCCCTGCGGGCTGGCGATCTCCGGCAAGGCCATCACCATTTCCACGGCCGGCGTCGTGCCGGGCATCCGCCGCTTCACCGCCGAGCGGCATCCCTACCGGCTGGTCGTCTCGCTGACGTCGGCCGATCCCGCTTGCCGAGGCGAGCTGATGCCGATCGAGAAGGCTTACCCGCTGGCGGAATTGATGGAAGCCGTGCGGGACTATCATCGTGCCAGCGGCCGGCGGGTGACCCTGGCCTGGACGATGATCTCCGGCGTGAACACGCGGCGGGAAGACGCGCAGGCCTTGGCCCGATTGATCGACGGCTTGCCGATCACGCTGGACCTGATCGACGTTAACGATCCTAGCGGCCGTTTCCGTCCGCCTTCGCGCGAGGAGCTCGACAGCTTTCGCGACGACCTTCGGGCCCTGGTCGCCATGCCGGTGGCCCGGCGTTACAGCGGCGGCCAGGATATTGGCGGGGGGTGCGGGATGCTGGTGGGCGGAAGCGATTGGACCTGACGGAAACCGAAGGCATCTCCCGCGATCTGCTCAGCCCCGTCCCTGAAAGAGGTTTGGCTGTCAAGGGTCGGTCCTGGAATTTTTTTTTCGGTGAGTGACGTTTTGTGCGCATAGCGTGAGTTTTGAAGTCTCAAGAGGCTTCCTTCGGTCGATGTTCATGTTCCCAAGGAGTAGGGCCGGGAGTCGGGTCGTCGCGGTCTTGTTTTGCGAGGTTGTCGAGCCGTTCTTTTCACGTGCGGCTGCACCCCAGGGCAACGCCGGCGGATGCCGCCGGTCCACTGGGCTGTTCAGGCTGGCCTTACGCCGCGAGGGCCTCTCCTTCCAAGGAAGAAGGGCCGATGCAACCGTATCTCCCCTCGTTCTCCTCTGCTTGTACTATAGTATCTTCACCTCGTCAAACGGAGTCGGGCTCCGCTGGCGAGCAACCCGACAAGGGTTAAACCAGGTCAGGGACGCCTCAAGGACGCACGGCTGCCTCGGTGACAACACCCGGGCGGCCTTTCTGTTTTTCTCCCCTTGAACGTTCTTGCCATGCCTGCAAAAACGCATCTCGGTTCGGCGGCAGGCAGCTCACGTCAGGGCCGCTTCCTTCCCCGGGCTGGCCGCCTGGCCGGTAGGCTTGCTGGTGCTTCAACAGGTGCCAGATGATTGTCGCCAAGCGACGCATCGTTGCCACTCGCGCGATCTTCGCCCCGCGACGCTTCTTGATCCGGCAAAACCACGCCTTCATGCGGGCATCGCGACGTAGGACGTGCAGCACCATCTGTGCGAGGATGAATCGCGCGATGGCGCTGCCCTCCTTGGTGATCGAGCCCAGCCGCCGCGTGGCGTCGCCGGAGTTCCTGCATCCGGGCGTCAGGCCAAAATAGTTGGCCAGACTGCGGGCGTGAGGAAATCGCTCGATCGACCCGATCCGCGACGCCAAAGCCAGGCTGCCGTAAGCCCCGGCGCCGGGGATGGTGGCGATGATCGTCGCCGTCTGGCTTTCCGCCTGACGCTCGACGATCTTCACTTCCAGCTCCTTCAACTGCTGGTCCAAGAGTTTCCATGGGGTGCGCAGTTGGTCCAGTTCCATCCGGTCAATCGCGCCCAGCGGCAGCTTCGCCAGCCACGTCCTGGCCGCCTGGGTTTGCAGGCCCTTGGTCGGACACTCCTGCTGCAAGTTGTGCTTCAACAGCAGGTGCTGCACCCGGTTGATCGCCCGCGTTCTCAGCCGGCCCATCTGCTGTCGCAGCGCGGTCAACTGGCGGTCCTCCGCAGCGCGTGGCGAAGGCGGCACGATCCGCCGCACGTTCTGCACCTTCTTGCCCGCCAGCAGACGCCGGCGATTGGTCCACAGCAGTTCGCCCAAGGCATTGGCGTCGCGGCGGTCGGTCTTGTTCTTGGTCCGCTTTTCCGGCTGAATGAGCACGACATCCTTGCAGCCGTATTCCGCCAGCAGCTTCAAGAACCAGTCGTTGAACCCGCAGACTTCCACGATCGCGACAAACCCTCCCTCCGGCACGCTCCGATCGCGCACTTCCTCCATGAATTCCCGCACGCGCGCCCATTCCGTGCTCACCTGACGCTTCAGGATCACGTCTCCGGCCTCATTGCGAAGATTCACGGTCAACTGCTTGCGGTGCTGGTCGATGGCAAGGTACAACATAGTCGGTCCTCCTGTTTGTGCTTTTGGTGAGTGAAAAAACGCACTACACCGTGTATAGCACCAGGAGGACCTCTCTTTCATGGAATCAGGGCAAGCGCAGCGCCGCCCTGGGTGGAAAGAGCCCAACGTGCGAAGCCCTGAAAGGGCGCGACAAGAGCTGGGCTCCGTGCCGTCGGAATGGCGGCGCGCGGTTCATCCCTGCAGGTCCCAGGCAATCCCGCCTGTTTCGCCCTTTCAGGGCTTCGCGTCTACGTTTCCTTGAACCCAGGGCGGCGCTGCGCTGGCCCTGGGCTGGTATGTTGGCGCCCTTTCAGGGCTCGGCACCTACTTCTGATTTGCGGCAGCCGCCTCGGCGCCCTTTACGTGCGGGGCGCCCACCAGCAGCAGCGGAGCGGCAATGTAGACCGAGCTGTAAGTGCCGGTGACCACGCCGAAGAGCATCGCGAAGGAGAACCCGTGGATCGTGGCGCCGCCCAGGGCGTAGAGCACGCCCGAGACGAGGAACACGGTCAGCGAGGTGAGGATCGTGCGGCTCAAGGTCTGGTTGACGCTGGTGTTGATCATCGCCGGCGTGATGAAGGGGGCCTTGCCCTTCACCTCGCGGATGCGGTCGAAGACGACCACCGTGTCGGTCACCGAGTAGCCGATGAGCGTGAGCACGGCGGCCACCTCGATCAGGCCGATCTTGAAAGGCGCGATCAACAACACGCTGGCCAGCGGCGGGCACCACTTGGCGATGTAATAGCAGAGGGCCAGGGCGCCGATGGTCGTCAGGCTGTCGTGGATCAAGGCCACCACGGCCGCAATGCCGTAGATTACCCGCTGGAAGCGGATCCAGAGGTAAAGCGTGATCAGGATCATGCTGCCGAGCATCGCGTACAAGGCGCGGACCTCCGTCTCGCCCGCCACCTTGCCGCCGATCGTATTGGAAGAGGGGAAGACAGGCATGGCCGCCACCCGGGCCTTGACCGCATCCAGCAGTCGCTGGGCCTTTTCCGCAGGCAGCTCCATGCGAACGGTCCAGTGGTCGTAGGCCGCGGTGTCTTCTTCCGTATAGCTGGGGTTGGTCAGGTCGTAGCGGACCGCCGGCTTGACCACCTTGCCCGAGCGGATGACCTCGTCGAAGACGCCGGCCAGCGTCGCATGGTCGAGCTTCTGCTCGAGTTTCAGCTCGGCCTGCGTGCCGCCGGCAAACGGATTGGGGGCCGCCGGCGCTGCCGGTGCGCTGGCCGCCGGCTTTGCCGCGCCGCTGGCCGGTTCCACGGGTTTGGCAGCCGTCGCCGGTTTAGGGGCCGCCGGCGTGCTAGCCGGCGTAGTCGCCTTGCTCGGCGGCGTCGAGGGCTTGGGGGCCTGGGCCAACAGCACCGAGGAGCGATCGGCGGCGGCCAACATGCTATCCGGCGGAAGGTCCGCGCGGAGCCGTCCCAAGGAGCGAAGTAGGGTGGGACAAGCTCGCGCGAGCGAGCGCCGGCCCACCAGATTTACGTGTTCCGGTGGGCCGTCGGCCGCCTTGGCGGCCTGGTCCCACCCTACGTACTCCTCACGCTCCGCGTGAGGGCCGGCGTCACGCGGAGCGTGACGAGTACGATCTTGGCTCAGCTTGCGGGCGCCGGGAATGGGCGTCAACGGACCGACGGTCAGGCTATTGCCGACCAGGTTGTCGCCGAAGGCCTCCTGGATGCGGTTCTGGACCTTGGCCTTGTACTGGTTGGCATCCTTGGTGCCGGCCGGGGTGGCCGTATTGACCACGAACCGCAGGTTGGCCCGCTCGCCCTCGCGATGGACGTCGCTGACGACCAGGTTGGGCAGATCGGCCAGTTTCTTCCGCACCTTGTTGATGTCTTCCGGCTTCTTCAGGGCGATTTCCACGGAGACGCCGCCGGTGAAGTCGATGTCCAGCAGGCTGGCCCCGCGGAAGCCGACGGCGATCATGCCCACGGTGATCATGAGGAACGAGCCCAGATAGCAGCGGCGGCGGATGCCCCAAAAGTCGATGCTGGTCTTGGACAAGGCCCGCAGCATCTTCAGCCGGCTGATCCACTTCTGCCGCTCGGCGACGTCGAAGACCACGTGGGTGCAGTAGACGGAGGCGAAGATGTTGGTCAAGACGCCGATAAAGAGCGTGACGGCGAAGCCCTTGACCTGGTCGGTGCCCACGGCGTAGAGCACGGCCGCGGAGACCAGGCTGGTGACGTTGGAGTCGACGATCGCCGACATGGCGTGGGCAAATCCGTTGCGGATCGACATGCGGAGCGTGGTCTGGCGGTCCATCTCCTCGCGGAAGCGCTCGTAGATCAGCACGTTGGCGTCCACGGCCATGCCCACGGTCAGCGCCACGCCGGCAAAGGCCGCCAGGGTGAAGGTCGCCTTGAACAGGAGCATCAGGGCAAAAAGGATCAACAGGTGCAGGGCCAGGGCCATGTCGGCCACCAGCCCGGAAAAATGGTAGTAAAAGAGCATGAACACCAGGATCACCACCGTGGCGAGGACCATGGCGTTGCGGCCCTGGACGATGGTGTCGCTGCCCAGGGTCGGGCCGGTGAACAGCTCGCTGATCGGCTTGTCGCTGAGCGTGGCGGGCAAGGCGCCCGCGTTGAGCACGCTCACCAGGTCGTCGGTATCCTTCTTGGTGAAGCTGCCGGTGATCTCGCCGCGGTCGTGGATCGTGCTCTGGATCGAGGGGGCTGAATAGAGGTAGCCGTCGAGGATGATGCCCAGCTTGCGGGTGAAGCCGCTGGTCTCGTCCGGCAGGTTGGAGGAGGTGAGCCCGCCGAATTTCCTGGCCCCGAGGGAGTTGAACTGGAAGGTCACGTCCGGCCGGCCCTTCTGGTCGATGTCCGAGGCGGCGTGGGTCAAGTAACTTCCGGTGACGTTGAACGGATCGTTTGTGACCAGGATCTGGAGCGCTTGCTCGCCATTGCGCATTCCCATCCGCCGGGCGATCTCGGGGTAGTTGAATTCCTTGCTGGACTTGGGGTCCACCGGCACCCACCAGGCCTCCAGCTTCCCGGTGCTGGAATAGAGCTTATTGACGTCCGGCTTCAGCGCCTTGGCCTTCTCCATGAAGCCGTTATGGTCGTGATCGTTGGCCAGGATGCGGAACTCGAGGCTGCCGAGCCTGCTGATGATTCCCTTCATCCGCTCGACTTCCGCGTGGTCCACCTCGGGGATGATGATCTCCACCTCGTTGGAGCCGCGGGAGCGGACGGTGACTTCCTTCACGCCGCCCGGGTTCACGCGGCGGCTGATGGCGGCCACCAGCTTGTCCATGTTCTCCTTCGTCAGGGAGCTGGAGCTGGTCTGCTGGTTGGCAGCCGCCGGAAGCGGGCCCGAAGCGCTGGCCTCCGGCGGTTTGACCTCATAGACGAGGATCACTCCGCCCCGCAGATCGATGCCCAGCTTCGGCGGCCACCTCAGCCCGATGATCGCCGCGCTGAGCAGGAAGGCCATCGAGACCAGGACGAACTTGTTGTAATAATCGGGCATCCGCCAGTGGCGCGTGCAAAACCCGGCGATGAGGAAGGGCAAGCCGATCGCCGCCCCGAAGACGACGAGTTGGACCCAGAAGTCCTGGCGGATGTCGCCCGGCCTGGCCTTGGGGCCGGTGGGCTGCGTGAACTGCGTGGTCGAGGGGCCCTCGTCCTCTTCGTCGACGGGGGGGACCAGGCGCGCCGAGGGGACGTTGGACTTCGGATCGGCGGCGACCGCCGCGGCCGGACGACCGACTAGCGGCTCGCCCCAGCCGACCACGCCTGCCGTGGCCAACAGCGCCAGGCCCAACAGCGCGGCTCCTGCCAGCCGAGTCAGCCCCCCATCACGGGATTTCCTCGCCAGCCGGCCGCCCAGGACGAAGGCAGCGACGATGGCGGCCATCATCCAGAATAAATGAACATAGGACGACATGAGTACACGTTCCTGCGAGTTGGGGGCAAGGATTTACTTGGTGCCGGGGTCCGCGGTCGTTGCAGGCGACGGCTGGTCGCCGAGGACCCGGGAAATCGACCCGAGCGTGACCCGCAGCTTGGTGTTGGTCGCCTCATCCACCTTGATCGTGACCTCGTCCGCTTCACGGTGGACGTTGGTCACCACGCCGTAGATTCCGCCCACCGTGACCACGCGATCGTTCTTCTTCATCGTGGAAATCATCGACTGCCGCTGCTGCTGTTCCTTCCGCTGTGGGCGGAGAAAGAGGAACCAGAACACCAGGGCGATCATGCCCATCGACAGGAGCATCAGGAAACTGCCGGAACCCGACTGGTTGGCGGGGGGGTCAGCGGCCAGTAAGACCGCTGCGGAAGAGAGCAGGTATTGCACGGGTTTTCCTCGTGGAAGGATTCGCACCGGCGAACTCAACAACAGAAACCTTGCCGGAACTCTTTATCCAACAAGGACTTCTGAAGTATCCCCGACAGGGCTCGAACCTCTGACCTTTGGCTCCCGAGAAAGCAGCTCCACTCACACCAAGAAAGCCGGTAAGCCTTTGGGCACAAGTATCTTAGATAGGATTCTATCAAGATCCGGACCCTTTGCAATCCCTATCGCAGTTGCTCGCAGCCATTGGCAAGCTCAGCGTTGACAAGCCGGATTTCGCCGGTCAAGATCAGAGTCGTCGTCAGCCGCCGAGAGACTCCCATGAATCGCTATCGTTGCCTCACCGTCCTGGTTGCCATTGCCGCGTTGCCGTGCCTGGCCAAGGCCATGATCAACCCCCATTTCACGCCGGTCCACCTGGTGCAGCAGGCCGCGTTGATTGTGTCGGTCGACCTCAAGCAGGGGCAAGCGAAGGACCAGTACGCCGCCGTCATCCGCGAAGTGCTCAAAGGCAAGACGGAACTGAAGTCGCTCCGCTTGGACCTCTCCAAGGCGATCAACCCCCAGAACGCCGATGCCCTGCGCGACCTGGCGGCCGCCGCGAAGCCGGCGTTGTTCTTTGTGGGCGAGTTCGCCCCGGAGCAGGAGGGCCAGGGCGGCGAACGGCCGAAAAGCCGCGGTCTTCTCCACGTCTCCGGCCAATGGGCGGAATTCGAGGGCGGCCAGGACGGCGTCTGGGCCTTGAACCGGATCGACGCCCAGAGCCAGGGCGTCTGGGCCGGCGGCACCGACATGCTCCGCCGGGCCGTGGACTACATCCTCCAGGACGACGACCCCGAAGTGCCGGTGACCGACGGCGCTTCCTGGAGCAGCGACCCGCAGAAAATCGCCACGCTCACGGGCAAAATCAGGGCCGTGCGGCCGATGGACCTGGCCGGCGACGGCAAGTTGCTGTTGTTCGTCGCGCGGGGCCAGGGGGACCACTTGCTGGTCTGTGATGCGAAGAGCAGGAAGTTCACCGACATCACCGCCTTGCGCCGCTTGCAGTCGAAGTCCCAGGCATTTGCCTGGGGCGATTTCCACGGCAACGGCCGGCTGGACCTGATCTCGTTCGACGGCAAGACCCTGTCTCTCCACGCGCAACAGGCCGACGGCACGTTCCAGGCCCGGACGCTGGATCTTGCCGGCGCATTGGAAAACGGCTGCACCGGGCTGGCGGCGCTCGATTGCGGCACCAAGGGAAAGTCCGGCCTGCTGGTCAGCACCAACTCCTGGCCCGTGCTCGTCTCGTTCGATGCCCGGGGCAGGCCGTCGCTCTCCCCGCTTGCGGCCACGGGAGTCGATCGGAAGAAACTCGGCGCGGCGGGGCCTTGCCTGGTGGCCGACTTCGACGGTGACGGCGTGGCTGATGTTCTGGCGCCGTTTGCCGCAGGGAGCGTGCTCTTCCGCGGACTGGCGGCCGGCAAGTTCGCGCCAGGCGCCGCTTGTGCGGTACAACTCGGCGCGGGCCGGTCGGGCGCGTGCCTGGCCGATTTCGACGGTGACGGCCGGTTGGATATTCTTTGCGCCGGCACGGACGGCCTCCGTCTCTGGCAGAACGAAGGCCACGGCAAGTTCACCGATGCCTTGAACCTCTCGGGCGAAATCGCCTACATCGGCAAGCCCGGCGGAATCGACTGCCTGGCCGGCGATATCAACAACGACGGCCGGCAGGATGCCTTGATCGCCTACGCCGCCATGAGCCCGCAACTCTTCTTCAACCGCGGTTACCGGAGTTTCGGTCATGCCCACACGTTGGATCTCGCCGAGCGGCAATTGCTCCCCGCGGCGGAGCAAGGCCAGCAGTCGGCGTGCCTCGGCGATTTCGACGGCGACGGTGCGCAGGACATGGTGCTGGCCCTGAGCAACGGCGAGATCTGGATCTTCTACCGCGAGAACGACGACCGTGAGGCCCGCAGCGTGGTTGCGGTCCTGCCTGTCGGCGGCCAGTACCAAGGACCGGTGACCGTAACGGGTTGGATCGGGAAACGGTGTCTGGGGGCGTGGAACGTCTTGCCCGGCGCCAGCCAGGCATTCTTCGGCCGCAGGGAGGCGGGCCCCGTTACGCTCAAGTGGCGTCTGCCGGGCGGCAAGGAGCAACAGAAGGAGGTCGTCGTGGAAAAGGGAACCGTCAAAGTGGAAATCAAGTAGCGGTTCGCAATCCCCGTGCTGATGCCGCTTGGAGACAACAATGACGTCTCGAGGAAAAGACCGGTTGTCTCGGCGGGTATACTATGCCCTGTTCGTCGCGATCGCTTTTCTTTGCTCACGGGTTTCCGCAGCAGATGGGATCAGCAGGACGATCCTCGATACCAGCGGTTTCTGGAGAGTCCATTACACGCTTCGGCCGCCTGTCGTCAAGACGGCGGCGGGATTGCAGACCATCGTGCAGCCTCGCTGCCTGTGGCTCAACCGCGACACGACCCCGCCGCCCGACGATTGGCGGAACGTCGGCTTCGACGACTCGTCCTGGTGGCGCAGCCCCGGGGCGGTCTTTCCCGTACGGCGGCTGGAGTGGCTCAAGCTTCCCGACCTGGATTTCGGCTTCTCGGAGCTGGATTACAGCACGGTCTATCTGTCGCACCTTGCCATGCGCGGCAAGTTTACGGTGCCGGACCCTGCCCGAGCCGGCGATCTCTCGCTTTCCCTTGCTTACCGCGGCGGGGTGGTCGTTTATCTGAACGGGACAGAGGTGGCGCGGGGTGACATGCCCACAGGCGAAATCCGCCGCGAGACCCTGGCCAACGATTACCCGCCGGAAGCGTTCGAGGCGGCCAAGGGGAAGCTGCTGTCGGCTGAACAGCGGGAGAGCGACCGCGCCCGCTGCGAGCTGCACAATCGCCGACTGAAGGACGCGGCGATCCCGGCGAGTTTTCTGCGAAAAGGCGTCAATGTCTTGGCGATCTCGGTGCACCGTGCGCCGCATCACGAAGTGGTGCTGGCGCACCAGGCGGAGAAGAAGCCGTTCCTCGTTTTGTGGAGCACGTGCGGTCTGTCCAGCGTGCGCCTTGACGCCCGCGGAGAGGTCGTGCCCAACTACGCGCACCCCAAGGGATTGCAGGCGTGGAACAGCAACCCTTTGGCCGTGGACTTCGACTTGGACTGGGGCGATCCGCAGGAAAGGCTGGCGGCGATACGCCTCGTCGGCGCGGAACGGCGTTTTTTCCGGCAAAGTCGTTCTCGGTGCCAGCGAGCCCGTGCGGAAGCTCTCGGCCAGGATCAGCGACCTGGCGTCGAAAGAGGGCGGCATGATTTCCGCCGACGGTGTGCTCATCCGCTACGCGACAGCCGACCGCTGGGAGAACGGCGCGTCGCAGTATTATCCGGCGGCGGTCACGGCCTTCGACGGGCTGGAGGAGACTCCTCCGGCCGAAGTGGAAGTGCGCGCGAAGAAAGCGGGACGCGGCAACTGGGTTTCGCCGGGCCAGCCGCCGCACGTCGACGGCGCCGTGCAGCCGGTGTGGATCACCGTGAAAGTGCCCGCCGATGCGCGGCCGGGCGACTACACGGGCGAACTGGAAATTGCCGCCAACGGCCGGACCTTCCCGGTCCCCGTCGAGCTGCACGTCTGCGGTTGGCGGGTTCCCGACCCGCAGGACTTCGTGTCGTTCTGCGAGCTCATCCAGTCGCCCGAGACGGTCGCGTGGAAATACCATGTCCCTTTCTGGTCCGAGCAACATTTTGCGCTCATCGGCAGGTCGCTTTCCTTCCTCGGGCAAGTCGGCTCGCCGACCACTTATCTTCCCGTCGTATGCCGGACCAACATGGGCAACGATTACTCCCTGGTCCGCTGGATAAGGCAGCCCGGCGGCGGCTACCGCCACGACTACGCGCTTCTGGAGATGTACCTGGATGCGGTGCTGCAACACCAGGGCAAGCCGAAGATCGTCTGTACTTACATCTGGGACTATCACTGCAACGACGGAGAGATTCCCGTAACCGGCCTTTCCCCCGACGGTAAGATGGAGACGATCCAGCTTCCCAAGTACTCCGATCCGCGGAGCGTGGAGCTTTGGAAGCCGGTGATTGCCGGCATACGCCAGCGCCTCCGAGCGCGCGGGCTGGAGGGCGCGATGATGTTCGGAGTGTGCGGCGATACGACGCCGAACCGCGAGGCCGTCGGCTTTTTCAAGGCGCTTTCGCCCGGCACGCCCTGGATCGTCGACAGTCATGGCTCTGCGGCGGAAACTGTGGCGCGGTCTCTTCGGCTGGGGTACTACGCGAACGTGTGGTCCTCGCGCTTCGCGGAGGACCCTGCGGAGAGCCGGCGCTACGGTTGGAACCGGCCCGACCTGAAAGTACACTTCATGCGCGGGCGGCACAACGACGATTACCTCGTCACCTACCGGTTCCTCGCCGAGATCAACGTGGCGGGCGACCAGCGCGGATTCGGCCGCCTGGGCGCCGACTTCTGGCCGGTCTTTCCCGACAGCAAGGGACTCTGCGTCGGCACTCTCGGCACGCGCTACAATTCCTGGCGCAACCTCGACATCGAGAACGTCCGTGCTTTCCGCGGGCAGGAATGGCGCCATTGGCACGCACCGATTCGAGACGCTGCGAGAGGGCATTCAGGAAGCCGAGGCCCGCATCTTCATCGAGAAGGCGCTGCTGGGAAAGAGAATTGACGGCGCGCTGGCCGAGCGCTGTCAGACAATCCTCGACGATCGCACCGCAGCGATGCTCCGCGGCGTCAACGACCTGGTGCTTTCGCCGCTGGTCTACGAGAAGTATCCGCAGAACCCGCACGGCTGGTGGCAATATCCCTGCCTGGGCGCCAGCTATCCGTGGTATGCTGCATCCGGCTGGCAGGACCGGTCGCGAGCGTTGTTCGAAGCGGCCGCCGACGTCCAGCGCGCGCTGGGTAAGAACTGATAGACTGGGTAGCACGATACGATGTTGGCAACGAAGTACGGCAGTTTCCCAATAGCTTGAGAAGCTGTTTCAAGACCGAATCGCGGCGACGGGCAAGAATGCCCGTCCTACGGCCGCTGTAGGTTGGGCATTCCTGCCCGACGGTGGCTGCCGGGGTGTTGAAACAGCTTCTTACCAATATCGTCAAGCACTACCGGGAACTGCGAAGACCGTTGATCCGCACACGCCTATGAACAGCCTGCCCTTTGCCGTCGTCCCCGTCGTTATCGGCCCGCTGCAAGTTCTTATTGCCATCCTGCCGGCGATCCTGCTTTCCCTGGCTGGCTTGATCGCCGCGTTGCTCAAGCCGCGCGCGATGTGGGCGGGCGTGAGACTGCTGTGGCGGCAGAAAGTCGTGGTGGCCGCCATTGCGGGCGTTGTTGCCGGGGCAGTCCTCATGGTGCGCAGCTTCGCCTCCAGCGGCGGCCCGAGGAGCGGGCAAGTCGCGGGCGCGGACTGGCCGATGTTCCGCGGCGATCCGGGGCGACGCGGCAATGGCGGGGGCGGCGAGCCGCCCGCCGACGGCGGCCTGGTCTGGAGCTACGCCGCCGACGTGAAGACCTTTTTCGCCAGCCCCGCCGTGGTCGGCAACCGGGTCTACGTCAGCTCGGCCGACAAGGGCCCGTTGCGCGACCGCGGCGCCGTCTACTGCCTGGACGCCGATGGGGGCGGGCTGGTCTGGAAGGCGGCCCCCAGCGGCTACGTCGCCACCTTCTCCTCTCCCGTGGTGGCCGGCCGGTTCCTGGTCTGCGGCGAGGGGCTGCATTACACGCTCAACGCGCGGGTGTTCTGCATGGACGTGTTGCGGCAGAAGGTCCTCTGGACCTACGCCACCCACGGCCACGTCGAGTCCACGCCCTGCATTGACAAGGGCCGGGCTTATGTCGGCGCCGGCGACGACGGCTACTACTGTTTCCGCCTCCAGCCCGACGCCAAGGGCCGGGCGGTGGTGCTCTGGCATGTCCCGCACGAGCGCTGCCCCGATGCCGACACTTCGCCGGCGGTGCATGACGGTCGGGTGGTCGTCGGCTGCGGCATGGACGGCAACGCCATCTGCTGCCTCGACGCCGATACCGGGGCCGAGCTGTGCGCGCTGCCACCCCGTATCCGGTCTTCGGCGCGCCCACCCTGGTCGGCGGGCGGGTCGTGGTGGGCATGGGCAACGGGAACTTCGTCGAGTCGGCCGAGGAGGTCAAACGAAAACAACTCGACAAACTCCGCAAGCAGGGCAAGAGCGCTGCCGAGATCGCCGCCGCCGAGAAGACCCTCGGCCCGGCCGGCGAAGTCTGGTGCCTCGACGAGAAGACGGGCCGGGTGCAATGGAAGTTCGCTGCCGGTGACGTGGTCCTCGGGGCGGTGGCCACCGGCGAAGACCGGCTCTTCTTCGCCGCCCGCGATGGCTACGTCTACGCCCTCTCCACCGCCGGAAAAGAGCTGGGCCGTTGGAACGCCCACGCCCCGATCGTCGCCTCGCCAGCACTGAGCGGCGCTAGGCTCTACGTCGTGACGGAGGCCGGGAAACTCTACGGGCTGCGGGCCGACGACCTGGAGCTGGTGTGGGAAACCACCCTCGGCTTCAGCGGTCCGTTTCTCAGCTCTCCCGCGGTCGCCCGCGGCCACGTCTACGTGGGCTCGCAGCAGGACGGCCTGCTCTGCGTCGGCAAGCCGGGCGGCCGGAAGCAAGAGCCCTGCTGGGCCGGCGGCTTGGGGGGCCCGGGATGCGGTGGCGCGATCGACAACCAACCGCTCCCCGAGAGAGGAAAGTTCGCCTGGCGCTTTCCCAAGACCGAAGACAGCCCACGGCCCTCCGAAGTGCAACTCAGCGCCTCCGCCCGCCTGTCTCGGCGGATGGCTTTACCTTCCCGTACACGGCGGCCGCAACGGGCTGGTCTGCGTGCGGGAAGATCCCAAGAGAAGAAACGAGCCCTGCGAAGCCTGGTTCGCCGCCGCCCCGAACGGGGTTTGGCTCTCGCCAGCCGCTAACCGGCAAGCGGTCTTCTTCGTCGACGGACGGAAGGGCAATGCCGGCCGCCATCTGCACTGCGTCTCGCCTGCCGATGGCGCCCAGCGCTGGAAGCTCCCGGTCGCCGCGGGCGCCCCCGGCGAGTTCGTCCTGCTGGACCGCGGCGGGCTGATCGCCGACGGGCCGCAACAACTGACTTGCTTCCGCGAAAACGGCGAGGTGGCCTGGCGGGCCGACTGCGGGAAGGTCTGCGGCGTGCCGGCCGCCAGCGACGCCCTGCTGGCCGTCGCCACCGAGCGGCCGCCAGCCCTACTCGTTCTGGATCGCCCCAGCGGCGCGACCCTGTGGCGTGTGCCCCTGGACGCGCCACCGACCGCCTCCCCGTTGGTGCGCAAGAACGCCGTCTACCTGGGCACGAAGTCGGGCGTCACCGGGCTCCGCCTGGCCGACGGCGGGCGGATCTGGGAAGCCAAAAGCGGACCGCCCAGCACCCCGCTCGTACTGGCCAAGAACCGGCTGGCTTACGTCACTACGGCTGGGGAATTGGTCGTCGTCGGCTTGGAGGACGGCCGCGTGGAGAAGACGCTTTCCGGCGCGGGCGGGCATCGCGCCGCTGGCACCGCCCGGGGCCCTCGTCTACGCGACCAAGAAAGGTCTCATGTCGTACACCATCGGCAGCGGCGAGCTGCGGCTGTGGATGAACACCCAGTGGCTTGGCGAGCTCAGTACGCCGCCGGTGATGGCCAATTCCCGCGTCTACTTCGCCACGGCGAAGAAAGGCCTTGTCTCGGCCAGCGCGAGGGATGCCATGCGATGAACGCCGCCGTGCAGACCCCGGGCTGCGACCTGCCCCACATCCGCTTCTTCGGCCTCGGCAGCGACGCCGGCAACCTGCCCGCGCTGGCCGACGTGGGCGGCAAGGCCGTCAACCTCTGCAAACTGGCCCGGGCGAAACTCCCCGTTCCGCCGGGCTTCGTCGTCACCACGCAGGCCTATCTCGACTTCCTCGGACAGGACGGCCTCGGCGCACGGATCGGCGAGCTTGCCGCGTCCATCGAGGGAGGCGACGCGGCGGCGATCGAGGCCGTCTCGGCACAAATCCGCGGGCTGCTGACCGGGCGGCCGATGCACCCATCGCTCGCCGCGGAAATTCTCCAGGCTTACCGCCGGCTGCGGGATGCCGGCGGGGAGCGCGTCGCCGTCCGCTCCTCGGCCACGGCCGAAGACCTCCCCGAGGCAAGCTTCGCCGGGCAACAAGACACCTACCTCAACGTCCGCGGTGAGGAAGCGATCCTCAAGGCGGTGCAATCCTGCTGGGGCAGCCTTTGGACGGCCAGGGCCGTGGCCTACCGCGCCAAGCAGAAGACTCCCGCAGAGGGCCTGGCCATGGCCGTCGTCGTGCAGCAAATGGTCATGGCGGACGCCGCGGGAATCCTCTTCACGGCCAACCCCGTCAGCGGCGCCCGGGACGAGATCATCATCAACGCGGCATGGGGGCTGGGCGAGGCCGTCGTGGGAGGCGAGGTGACGCCGGACCGCGTGGTCGTGGAAAAGGCCAGCGGAAGGATCAAGGAACTGACCGTCTCCGAGAAGGCCGCCATGACCGCGGTCACGGAGGATGGAACCCGGCAAGTAGCCCTCAACGACGACCGCCGCCTCGCGCGGGTGCTGGGGGACGACGAAGTCGTTCGCCTGGCTGCGATTGGGCGGCAGATCGAGCTTTACTACGGGGCGCCCCAGGATATCGAATGGGCCATGGTCGCAGGGCAATTCGCGGTGCTCCAGGCCCGGCCTATCCGCGGCTTGGAGGTCGCCGGCGACGTGGAGGCCGGCCGGGTCGCGGAGATTGGGCGGCTGGCCGCCCTCTCCGGCGGTCGCCGGCGGATCTGGGTGGCGCACAACCTGGGCGAAACGCTCGCGGCCCCCACGCCGCTCACTTGGGACATCATCCGCCGTTTCATGAGCGGCGAGGGCGGCTTCGGCCGCTTCTACCACGACCTGGGCTACCGGCCTTCGCCCCAGGTCTGCGAGGAAGGCTTCCTCGATCTGATCGGTCAGCGGATCTACGCCGACCCGGAGCGACTCGCACAACTGTTCTGGGGCAAAAGCCCCTTGCAGTACGATCTCGAAGCCGTGCTGGCGGACAACACCCTGCTGGACCAGGCCCCGGGGAAGTTCGATCCCAACAAGGCCGACGGCACGTTCCTCCTCAAGCTGCCCGGGATGCTCGGCGCGATGCTCCGTTGCTGGCGGATTTCCAAACGGCTGCGGGGCACGATCCGCGGCCATTTCGAGAACAAGGTCCTGCCGCCGTACCTCGATTACGTCCGCTGGAAGCGCGGCGAGGATCTCGGCGGCCTGGAGACTCCGCAGGTCTGCGCCGAGCTGCGGGCCCGCTCGGTCCGCGTGCTGGACGAGTTCGGCAAGGAGTCGCTCAAGCCGGGCTTCTTCGGGGCCTTGGCCTTCACCGACCTGCGCCGCATTCTCGGGCAACTGCTGGGCGACGCCGAGGGCGGCCAACTCGCCTCGGCGCTCACCGCCGGTCTGGAGGGCGATACCACGGTCGCCCAGAACCAGTTGCTCTACCGCGTCGCGCGGGGCGAGGTCGCCATGCAGCAGTTCCTCGACGCCTACGGCCATCGCACGGCCGGCGAAATGGAGCTGGCCGAGCCGCGCTACCGCGAGGATCCTCGCCAGCTCGACTCCACCTTGCAGGCCATGCGCCGCAGCGACCGCTCGCCCGAGCAAATCCACCAGGAGCACGCCCGGCGGCGGGCGGAGGTCGAAAAGGACCTGCCCGCTCTGCTGGCGCGCTGGGGCGGCAGCTCCTTCCGTGAGCCGATCAGGGCGAGTATCCGCCAGACCCAGCGGCTGCTGGCCTATCGCGAATCGGGCAAACACTACCTGATGCTGGGCTACGAGCTGATCCGCGCGGCGATCCTCGAACTGGCGCGGCGCTGGCGGTTGGGTCGCGAGGTGTTCTTTCTGCGCCTCGAGGAACTGGAGCATTTTGAGGCCCGCCGCGAGGAACTCCTGGCGGCTGCGGCCCGGCGACAGGTCCGCTGGCAGTCGCTCCAGCGGCTCGACATGCCCGAGGTGATCGACTCCGCCGAACTCCAGCAGCTCGGCCTGCCGCGGCAGTACGCCGGCGCGGCGGAGCTGAAGGGCGAAGCGGTGGCGGCGGGCGTGGCCTCCGGCACGGCCCGCGTCGTCTTCGACCCCCGAGAGCCCCGCGACCTGGGCGCCGACTACATCCTCGTCTGCCCTTCGACCGATCCCGGCTGGACGCCGCTATTTGTGAATGCACGCGGGCTGATCGTGGAGCGCGGCGGCGTGCTGTCGCACGGCGCGATCGTGGCCCGCGACTTCGGCATTCCCGCCGTGGTCTGCCCGGGCGCTACGAAACGCATCGAGGACGGCGCCAACTCCGCCTGGACGGAAACCGCGGGATGATTCACTTGATGGAGAGTAGCTGAGCCATGCTCGACTGGGTCAACAGCGCCATCCTCGCTCTGGCCGACCCTTTGCTCGACTGGCTGCTGCGCCTGCCCACGGATTTGGCCCTGGTCATCGTGGCGGTCGGCACCGGGGCCATCATCGCGCTGTCGCGCCTCTTCACCACCAACCAGGACCTGCTGCGGCGGTGCAACCAGGACAAGAAGCGGCTGAAGGAACTGATTCGCCAGGCGAAGCGGCAGAAGGACAAAGAGGCCGTCAAACGCTATCGCACCACGCGGAACATGATCGGGATGATGACCATGAAGGAGGAAGGCTGGCCGCTGCTGGCCGCCGTCGTGCCCATTGCGATCCTGGGTACGTGGTGCTTCCAGCGATTGGCCTTCGTGCCGCCGCGTGCCGGCGAGACCGTGTCGGTGAGGGCCTATTTTCCCGTCTCGGCGGTCGGTGAATTGGCCCACTTAGTACCCCAGGAGGGCCTGCGCGAGGTGTCGCGAGAAGAGTCGGGCGCCAGCGGCCGCTGGATCCAGGAAATCACCAAGGACGTCCCTGGCGCTGGCGGAATTGCCAACCGCGGAATCGCAACCTGGAAGATCCAGGCCAGGGCAAGGCCCGGGCCGTATGCGCTGCAGATCCGCTACAAGACGGTCACCGTGGAGAAGGAGTTGCTCGTCGGGCAGCCGGTCTATTCGCCCGACGTGAAATTCTACGGCAACGACCATCCCATCCTCAGCGCGCAGATCGAGATGAAGCCGGTGAAGTTCCTCGGCCTTGTGCCGGGCATCGACTGGTTGCTCATGCCCCCGTGGCTGGTGGCGTATTTTCTCATCGCCATCCCTTCGGTCAGCCTCGTCAAGCGGGTGACGGGGGTCTGCTGAACGGTGCGGCCTCGATCGTTACTCCGCCGCGTACTCGACCCACACGGTCTGGGGCTTCTGGGCCGCATCGATCGTCCAGCTCTCGTCGGCCTTGTGGGACGCGGGTTGGTAGACGTGGGTGGCGGTCCGTAAGGGCCCGCCGTTGTTCCAGGCGAACGTGACCTTGAGCGGCGAGGTGTTCCGGGTCTGATAGACCAGGTGGGCCTCGACTCGCGTGAAGTCGCGCGCCCCGGTGTTGGAATAGCGCACCTGGACCGGCCCGGATACGCCGTCCAGGGCCACGTCGCCTTGGAGGTAGCTCCTGGGGAGCCAGTCGTTCGGCTCGGGCTGGTGGCGGATGATCTGCCAATCCTTGACGACCGGCCGGAAACTTTTGCCGCCGTCGGTGGAATAATCGACGTTGTAGCAGCATTTTGCCGGTGGGACGCCCGACATTTGCTGGGCGACGACATACAGCCCGACCGCCTTTTCGCCGCGGGGCGCGGCCAGTTCCAGAGTTACGGCCGGACTGTCCAGCTTGCCGGCTGCGACGTGGGTGGCAGCCCAGTCTTTTTCCGGCCCGACCGACAGCAGCGCCTTGCCGGAAGCCTCGAAGGCGACCTGATTCTTGCCTGCCTTGAGATGGGGGATCATGCACGTTGAAGCCTGGCACACGGTGCGGATGGTCAGGTCGCTGCCGGCCAGCGCCTTGGCCCCGGCGCCGAAACGAATCCAGTACTGTTGGCGGCTCTTTACCAGGTCGGTCAAGTCCATGCCGTCATAGGCGTTGCCGGCCTGCTTCCAGGTATTGCCGTGATCGGTGGAGATCGCCACGGGGCAGGTCATCTTGCCGCGCAGGATCAGGCCGCCGGTGCAGCCGGGCCTGGCCACGCCCCATTGCTGCTTGGCAGCCGCGGCGGGCGGGGCAGCGCCGATGATGTACGGCGTGCAGAACTCCAGCGTCACCTGGTCGTCGCGCTCCCGGACGACCCCCTCGCGGTACTTGCCGGCGGCGAAGTCGGGCTTGTAGGTGTAGACGGCGTTGGCGAAGCGGGCCTGACCGCAGGGATGCGGCGTGACGTCCTGGGCCTGGTACATCTTTTCCGGTTGGTTGACCCACGTGCGATCGCGCACCGGACCGGGAATGCCGTCGATGAAGTAGTTTACGCCCCAGTAGACGAACGTCTTTCCGTCCTCCAGCCCGGGCGCAAGCCAGCGGCGGACGGATTCGCCCGCGCGGAGGTGCAGCATGGGCGGCGGACCCGCGTAGCCCAAGGCGTAGCTGGCCCAGCGCCAGGCGGAGTAGGGAATGTCGTCCGCATACAACCCGGCCGGCAGCCAGCCGTGCTGGCGCCGGCGGGAGATGGTGCGCACATGTTGTGCGGTTGGGTCGTTGCGGATCTCGGCCAGCGACATCAGGCGCGAGCCGTCGGGGGTGAAGATCACGGTGGAGATGTCGTGATCCAGCAGGGCCCATCGGCCCGAGCCGTAGGCCCCGCCGGTGAGGTAGGCTTCGAACGTCGTGTGCCCCTCGATTTCCATGGCGCGACAGCGGCCGTGGCCGAGGAGTTTTTCCATTTCGCCGCACCACTGGGCGTGGGTGGCATAGCAGATGGCGAAACCGTCGGCGAACAGGCCGCTCCAGTATTCGCGGGGATATTCCACGTGGTCTTCGAGGTCGTCGAAACCCTTGCCGGTGAAGTCGCGCTGCCCGGCGAAGTTATGGAACACGTGCCAGTTGCGCCAGTACCAGGAGGCCAGGGCCTTGTCGGCATCGGTTTCGACCTTCTTGCCGGTGACGCGTTGGTAGACTTCGGCCTGGTTCTGGAAGAGCCGCTCGAACGTTGAACATGACAACTCGCCCGGATACCAGGGATGGTCGGTCTTGACCTGCGGATCGCCCACTTCGGCGTGGGCTGCGGCTGCCGCGGCAAGCGCAACGCAGAGGCAGGGGACGGCAATTCTCATGGGCGTTTCCTGGGTAAAGGGAACTGGCGCATCAGCGATAATCATCAACCGGGCTCACTTCCGGCCCAGTTCTCGCTCCACCTCGCCGGCCAGGGCATAGAGCTTCTGTGCATTGTCCCGCCATCCGGAGCCGGCGTACCAGTAGTGGCCCGCCGTCCCACCGCAGCCATAGTACCAGGTGTCCTTGGCCGTGGCGTACGACCGGCCCGTAAGCTGCATGTCGCCGAAGGCCTTCAACTCCTGCCAGACGCGGTCGTCCAGCAGTTGCTGCGATCGCTGCGCCAGCTCGGCGGGGAGCCTGGCCTTTTTCGCCTCGTCCGTCAGCACGCTCTCGATGGCGATGCGGGCCTCGCACTCCTGGATGCCCTCGCGCATCAGCTCGTAGCGGGTGGAGGCCACCGGGCCGGCGGGACCGGGCACGAGCATGTGGCTCATCAGGTTGCAGCTATGCCAGAGGCTCTGCGGATAGCGGTCCCAGATCCAGGCGCGGCGGCGGCCCTGCTGGTCCTTGTAGACCGGCCAGAAGTCCGCCCCCACGCGCCCCAGCCCACGCTGACTGCCGGTAATCTGCAGCTCGGAGAAGAGGAGGATCGTCGACAGCGGCCATTCGTTCAGGGCCGTGAATCGGCGAAACTCGGCGTAGAGCTCCGGCCGCTTCCAACCGTACATCCGCCCGGTGTCGGACCCCTTGGGCGGATCCGCGTTGATGGGAAGGGCCTGGGGGTATTGGACGTTCCAAACGTAGGCCATGTAGGCCACCGTGGCCAGGCCGTTGAGCTTCATGCCCACGTGCCCGCCGCCGTGCGTGTGGCTGATCCACGGCAGATTGCCGGAAGCCTGCTCGAGGACCGCCATCTCTTCCTTGTTCGGCCATTGGTCGGAGGCCATCCCCAGCGCCATCGTCTTCTCCAGCCCGCGCTTGGCCATCCGCTCGTGCAACTGGTCGAACAGCGGCTTCCAGATCGCCTTGGCGGCGGGGTCCTCGAAGCGCGGCAGATGGATGGTCGAGAGCCGGCCGGTCTTGGGGTCCAGGGCGGTGACGGCGGGGCCCTTGCCGCGAAGCTGCCAGCGGGCGGCCTGCCAGGCGCCTTCTCGCTCGAACTCGTGATTGGGCACCCCCTCCTTGCCCGTGAACTTCACTTCCTGCTTGGGCGCGTTGAGGTAGATTTCCCAGGCGATGAAGGCCGTGATCTTCGGCCGGCCCATGCACTTCTCGGCGCTGTCCAGGTACTTGTCGACGATGGAGAAGTCATAGTCATAAGTGCCGTCCGCTGTCTTGATGAAACGGACCATCGACTGCTCGTTGCCGCTGTTGGTCTCGGCGATCAGCGGGACGTGGACCACGCGGCTGCCGATCTCGCCCATGTAGCGCATCGAGTCGGCGATCATCGCCCAGTGCTTCTCGCTCCAGAGGGGCACCTTGTATTCGACGGCCAGCGTGTCGGGCGACTGCACCAGCTCGATCCAGGTGCGGTAGTCCTGCGTGTCGGGCACGGAGAAGTCGGCGAGCTGGACGCGCACGGGGACGGTGAGGGCCTGCTGGCCCTCGGCCTCGACGTTCACCTGCCCGCTGTAGACGCCCGGTTTGGCGTTCTTCGGCGCCTTCAGCGTCAACCAGATCGGCACCACCGCGCCTTGGCCGGCGGTGGTGGCCGGGAACGAGTCCAGCGGGGTCTCCAGCAGGCAGTCAAGTTCCACGGCGTTGTTGGCGTGGTCATCGCCGTTGGAGGCGGTGCGCCCGAAGGGCACGGCGTAGCGGGCCCGCAGGTGCGCGGCGGGGATGACGGCGGCGCCCTGTTTCAGGTCGCTCCAGGTGACCTTCAGGCCTTCGATGGCCTTGGGCGAGCCGATCACGATCTTGCCCGAGAGGTATCCGTTGCCGGGCCCCCTCAGCTCCACCGGCTGCGGGGCCTCGCAGCGGTCGCCGAAGTCGCTGCTGTAGTCGGCGGTCAAGAGGTCGCTGTTCCAGGCCTGGAGATCCTTGGGACGCGAGGCGTTGGGCACCAGGCCCGCTGCCCCGGCCGCCGTCAGTTGGACCCGCCGAACCTCGCAAGTGTTCCAGGCAAGCTCGTAGGGACAGTTGCGCATGGCCAGCTCGCGTTTGTCCGCGGCCCGATTCTTCTTCTCGTCGAGAATCTTGTGGTAGGGCGAGCGGATGATTTCGATGGCCAGCACATTCACGCCCTTGCGAAGGAGCTTGGCGGGGATCGCCACGTCCGCCAGGGTCCGCGCGGGCAGCCAGGGCCTTGGGATACTTGTCCATCTGCCAACTGGCGGCCGGCAGCATCTTCCCATCCTCCGCAACGAAGGCCTCGGGCGGATACCCGTCGGCCATGGCCGGCGCGCCCTCCTTCGAGACATGGCCGCGGACAAGCTCCTGGCCGTTGACGTACACGATCGCGCCGCCGTAGTAAGTCAGCGAGAGATTGAGGTCCTTCACCCGGGCCGGCTCGGTCACCTCGAACCGCGCCCGCAGGCACAGTTTGGCGACGTAGGGCGTGCGCGAGGCCGCCCGCGCGCTCCCGCGCGGCCAATGGCCGTCGGGGAACTCGCGGTTCGTCCAGTCCGCCGGCGCCGCCTCGGTTTCCCGGTCGAGCCACTGGTACGTCGAGGTGACGGGCTTGAGGCCGTCGGCAAGCTGGATCAGCGGCGGCTTGAGGGTCTCATGAATCCGCCAGACGCTCAGCGTATCGAGCACGACAGCCGGAGCGCTGTCGTTGGAAGTCGCCCGGCCCTGCGCAGCCGCACACCACAGCGCCATCGAGAAGACGAACAAGCCAACCGCCGCTCTTCCAACCGCTCTGTTCATGACCCTCTCCCATGACCTTTGCTGCAAGGACCGACGCAGGAACAAGTGTCGCCTTTCGCTCTGCGAAAGAACGCCGCTTTCGCGGAGCGAAAGGCGACAATCCGACAGATATTGATTCGCCGGTCCTAAGCCGGCATTTCCCGGCTGGCACGACTCTGATCTTGATCGGCGGAATGTGACTTGTCAATCGGGCCGACGCTGGACGCCTGCCTCTGACTTGCCGCGACCCGTTGACAGGAAACGATCGCCGGATTATGGATAGGGTCGCCTGAGCGAACAGGAAACCACTTTCTTCTGCCGGGAGCACCAACCATGTCCAAGCGACTCACCCGACGTGAAATGCTGCGGAACACCGCCTGGACTGGAATTGGCATCTGGACGGCTGCCAATAGCGGGGCTCTGGGCGCGACGAGGTCAGCCAACGAGAAGCTGAACATCGCCGGGATCGGCGTGGGCGGCCAAGGCGGCTGGGACATCGGCAACTGCGCCGGTGAGAACATTGTCGCCCTGTGCGACGTGGACGACCGCTCCGCGGCGGGGAGCTTCACGCGGTTCCCCCAGGCGAAACGTTACCGCGACTTCCGCAAGATGCTCGAGGAGATGGACCGCCAGATCGACGCGGTGGTCGTGGGCACCCCCGATCATACCCATGCTCCGCCCGCCTTGATGGCCATGAAAATGGGCAAGCACTGTTACTGCGAGAAACCGTTGGCCCATTCGGTCCACGAGGTACGCACGATGATCGAGTTGGCCAACCACAGCAAGCTGGCGACCCAGATGGGCACCCAGATCCATGCCGGCGCCAACTATCGGCGGGTCGTGGAGTTGGTGCAGTCGGGCGTCCTCGGGCCGGTGGGCGAGGTCCACGTCTGGCATCCGGTGAGTTATGGAGGCCGCGGCCGGCCCAAGGAGACGCCCCCCGTTCCCAAGGAGCTGGACTGGGATCTCTGGCTCGGTCCGGCGCCCTATCGCCCCTATCATCCCTGCTATTTGCCCGGCGCGTGGCGCTCGTGGTGGGACTTCGGCTCCGGCGGCCTGGGCGACTTCGGTTGCCACTATATGGACTTGCCCTACTGGGCTCTCAAGCTGCGGCACCCGAGTGCGATCGAAGCCGAGGGGCCGCCGGTGCAGGTGGAGAACACCTCGCCCGGATTGATCGTCCGCTACGAGTTCCCTGCGCGGGACGAGCTGCCGCCCGTGAAAATGACCTGGTACGACGGGGGCAAGCGGCCTCCGCTGCTGGCCGAGCGGAAGATTCCCGCCTGGGGAGCCGCCGTGCTGTTTGTGGGCCGCAGCGGGATGCTGATTGCCGACTACGGTCAGCACAAGTTGTTGCCGGAATCGCAGTTCGCCGGTTTCCAGCCGCCGGCGCCGACCATCCCCAATTCGATCGGCCATCACGCCGAGTGGATCCGGGCCTGCAAGGAGGGCGGCCCGACCACCTGCAACTTCGATTACTCCGGCACGCTCGCGGAAACGGTCCTGCTGGGCAACGTGGCTTACCGCGTGGGCAAGAAGCTCCAGTGGGACCCGGCGGCGCTGCGGGCCAGCAACTGCCCCGAAGCGGATCAGTACCTTCGAGTCCCATATCGCCAGAACTGGAGTTGAATACCATAGACCGTCGGCCAAAGTAGCAGGCACACTCCGTGTGCCGTCCGCTCCCTCCTCCGCCTTGGGCGGACGGCACACGGAGTGTGCCTGCTACTTTACGGGCCGTGAACGGTTACCATTCGAGGACATGGGTTTCCCGCGAATGCGCGGGCATCGAAAGTGGAGATTTGCCATGAAGTGGCGTTTCTGGGGCGTACTGGCGGGGTTTTCCCTTCTGCCCGTGGCGGCCCGGGGGATGGAATTTCCCGGCCCGCCGGTGAAAGCGGCGGCCGCCGTCGTCGAAGCTGAGTCGTGCCGGTTGGAGAACGGGGTCATCGGCATGTCGTGGCACGTCGTCCAGGGACGTCTCCGGCCGGGCCCGGTGGTCAACCGGAAGTCGGGAAAGACCATTGCTCCAAGCGGCGAGGCGTTCTCCCTCGTGCTGAACGGCGGACGTGTCGTCCATGCGTCCGATCTGAGAATCATGGGCGCCGTGGCCTGCCAGGATTTGCCGGCCGAGCCGAGTGCTTTGCGGTCAGCCGACCACGGCGCAGGCAAGCGGCTCGCTGCTTCACTGGCCGGCGAAGACGGTGCGATCGAGGTCCGGTGGCAGGCGGTGTTGCGGGACGGGAGCAACTATGTCCGCCAGGAACTGGCGATCCGGTCCCGGGGCAAGGACCTGCCGCTGGCCGAGATCGTGCTCGTCGAATTGTCGGCCGAGGGCGCCCGGACCTGCGGCACGGTGCCGGGTTCGCCCGTCACGTGCGACAACTTCTTCTTCGCCTGCGAAGACCCGCTGGCCGACAACCGGGGACAAGGCGGCCGCATCCGCTGCGCGCTGAAGTGCGGCAAGCCGTTGACGGCGGGAAAGACGCTGCGTTGCACCTCGGTTGCGGGTGTCGCTCCGCCGGGCCAGATGCGGCGGGCCTTCCTCTACTACCTCGAGCGCGAGCGGCCCCGCCCTTATCGGCCGTTTTTACACTACAACTCCTGGTACGACATCGCCTGGGGCGACCGGAAGTTCGACGAGCGGCAGGCGCTGGACGTGATTTATTGTTTCGACCGCGAGCTGTTCCAGAAACGTGGCGTGAGACTCGACTCCTTCGTCTTCGACGACGGCTGGGACGACCCGCGGACCCTCTGGGGTTTCCATGCCGGCTTCCCTAACGGCTTCGCGCCGCTGCGGGACGCCGCCGGCCGATGCCGCTCGAGCGTCGGCGTGTGGCTGTCGCCTTGGGGCGGTTACGGATCGGCCCAGGCGGAGCGGCTCAAGTACGGCCGCACGCAGGGCTACGAGATCAACGCGGCCGGCTTCTCTCTGGCCGGGCCCAAGTACTACGCCCGTTTTCGTGACAGGTGCCGGCAAATGATTGAGGATTACGGCGTGAACTTCTTCAAGTTCGACGGCGTCGGCGCCGGGCTGGCCTACGAGAAGCTCACCCCCGACCAGCGCGCCGACATCGTGGCCCTGATGCGCCTGGCCGACGAGCTGAGGCGGCTGCGGCCCGATCTGTACCTCAGCATCACCACCGGCACATGGCCCTCGCCCTATTGGTTGTGGCACGGCGATTCGGTCTGGCGCAACGGCGACGACTGCGGATTCTGCGGGCAAGGATCCAAGCGGCAGCAGTGGATCAACTACCGCGACGCGACCACGCAACAAATGGTCGTGCGCCGCGGTCCCCTGTTCCCGCTCAATTCGGTGATGAACCAGGGCGTCACCTACGCGAAGCTGGGCACCGCCGCGCGCATGGCAAACGACCTCAAAGACGTCGTCGACGAGCTCCGCATGTTTTTCGGCTGCGGCACGCAATTGCAGGAACTCTATATGACGCCCCAAATGATGACGCCGCCGATGTGGGACGCCTTGGCCGAAGCGGCCGCCTGGTCGCGCAGCAACTCCGACGTGCTGGTCGATACGCACTGGATCGGCGGCGACGCCGGCAAGAGCGAGCCGTACGGCTATGCATCCTGGTCGCCACGCAAAGGGATCCTTTGCGTGCGTAATCCCGGCCGCGAGCCGAAGACGCTCTCGCTCAAGTTGGCCGATGCCTTCGAGCTTCCCGCGGACGCCCCGCGCCGATACACCCTGAGAAGCCCCTGGAAAGCCGATGCCGGGCTGCCGGCGCAATCGCTCGCGGCGGAGGCGGATTATCGCATCGAGCTTCAACCGTTCGAAGTGCGCGTGGTGGAAGCAATACCCCGAAGGCAGTCGAACCCCTGAGCCTCGTAACCGTTCACGGGGGACTGTCCCAATTTTCGCGGCGTGAGGGATGATACCGCAGCAAAGTGGCCAAATCGCCGCGAAAATGGGACTGTCCCCTTCGGCCAAGGGGACAGGCACCGTGGCGGGAACGTTTCTGCTTATGCCACACCGGCTTGCGCCACGGAGCCAGCGTAAGCGTTCACGGGGACTGTCCCGATTTTCGCGGCGAAGACGGTGTTGCCTTGCAAACGGCCGTGATCGCCGCGAAAATGGGACTGTCCCCTTCGGCACTGCCAGGGGGACAGGTCCATGTTTTCGGCCTTACGTCCAACGGCGAAAAGCGCTTTCTCGCCGAAAAATGGACCAGTCCCCGACGTGGCCGTGAACGCTTGCCCTTGCTTTCCCGCCTGATGTTCGGACTGAATCGTGTCACCAGCCTACGGAGTCATTCCCATGAAACGCCTGCTCTTTGCGATCCTCCTGGTGATTGCCGCTTGTGCCGCGGCACGCGCCGCGGAACCTTGCGTGCTGGAAAGGGAATTCGTCACCCCGCCGCCCGCGGCCCGACCTTGGGTCTACTGGTTCTGGCTCAACAGCAACATTAACCGGCAAGGCATCACGGCCGACCTGGAGGCCATGAAGCGCGTGGGCATCGGCGGCGTGCTGATCATGGAGGTCGATCAAGGCGCCCCGCAAGGCCCCGTAGCCTTTGCCGGACAAAAGTGGCGCGAACTCTTCAAGCACATGCTCAGCGAGGCCAACCGGTTGGGCCTGGAGGTCAACATGTGCAACGACGCCGGATGGTGCGGCAGCGGCGGGCCCTGGATCACGCCCGAGCTGTCGATGCAGTATCTCGTCTGGACGGAAACGAGCGTGGAAGGCGGCAAGCATTTCGACGCCGCTTTGCCCGAGCCGGGCCGGACGGCCAACTACTATCGCGACATCACCGTGCTGGCCTTCCCCACCCCGGCCGGCAAGGCCCGCATCGAAAAGATCAACGGCAAGACGGGCCACGACCGCCAGGATCAGCCGCCGGCCCCGGCCAAGTATGCGGAAGCGCCGCCCGAACAGGTCGTCAAGGGCGATTCCATCGTCGATCTCTCCGCCCGTTTCCAGAACGGCCGCTTGAGCTGGGACGCGCCGGCGGGCAAGTGGACGGTGCTGCGGATCGGCCACACGTCGACCGGCAAGGACAACCACCCGGCCCCGGCTTCCGGCCGGGGGCTGGAATGCGACAAGCTGAGCGCGGAAGCCGTCGACGCCATGTTCGCCGGGTTGATGGGCAAGATCATCGCCGACAGCCCCGCGCTGGCCGGCAAGACGCTCGTCACCACGCACATCGACAGTTGGGAAGTCCACTCGCAAGACTGGACGCCGCGGATGCGCGAAGAATTCCAGAAACGCCGCGGCTACGACCTTTACCGCTACTTCCCCGTCTACACGGGCCGCATCGTCGATAGCGTGGAGGTCTCCGAGCGGTTCCTCTGGGACCTGCGGCAGACGATTTGCGATCTGCTGGTGGAGAATTATTCCGGCCACTTCCGCGAGCTCGCTCAGAAGAACGGCTTGAAGCTCTCGATCGAGGCCTACGGCGACGGGGCTTTCGACGACGTGACCTACGCTGGCCGCTGCGACGAGCCGATGGGCGAGTTCTGGTCCTGGGCCTACGGCGGCGCGGCGGAATCGGTCACGGAGATGACCTCCGCCGGCCACGTCTACGGCAAGCGGATCATCGGCGCCGAGTCCTTCACCGCCACCGACGCCGAGAAATGGCAAGGTCATCCGGCGAACATCAAGACGCTGGGCGACTGGGCCTTCTGCGAAGGGATCAATCGCTTCGTCTTCCATCGCTACGCCATGCAGCCCTGGCTCAACGCCCGGCCCGGCATGTCGATGGGCCCCTGGGGCCTGCATTATGAGCGCACGCAAACCTGGTGGGAACAATCCGTCGGGTGGCATCAATACCTGGCCCGCTGCCAGCATCTCTTGCGACAAGGCCTGTTCGTGGCCGACATCTGCTACTTGCAGCCGGAAGGGTCGCCGCGGGCTTTTGCTCCGCCGGTCGCCCGCACGGGCAATCCGCCCGACCGCCCGGCCTACGACTTCGACGGCTGCTCGCCCGACGTGGTGTTGACGCGGATGTCGGTCGAGGACGGCCGTATCGTCCTGCCCGACGGCATGAGTTACCGCCTGCTGGCGCTGCCCGACTCGCAAACCATGAGGCCGCGCTTGCTGGCCAAGATCGTGGAGCTGGTCGAGGCGGGCGCCACGGTCGTCGGTCCCCGGCCGCAGAAGTCGCCGGCGCTGGAGAATTTTCCCGCCTGTGATGAGGAGGTCAAGAAGCTGGCCGATAGGCTCTGGGGCGACTGCGACGGCCAGAAGATCAAACGGCACGCGCTGGGCAAGGGCCGCGTCGTCTGGGGCGAAACGCCCGAGCAGGTCCTGGCCGGCATGAAAGTGCCCTGCGACTTCAGCTTCGACGGCCCCGCGACGGGCAAGCCCCGTTATATCCACCGCACCTTGGAAGACGGCACGGAGCTTTACTTCGTGGCCAACAAGCGCGAGGCGCCGGTCGCCGGCACGTGCGGCTTCCGCGTGCAGGGCAAGCGGCCCGAGTTCTGGTGGCCGCAAACGGGCGGCGTGCAGCTCGCGGCCGCCTGGCAGGCCAAGGACGGCGTGACCCGCGTGCCGCTCTATCTCGAACCGGCCGAATCGGTATTCGTCGTCTTCCGGCCGGAACCCCGCGGCCTCGATCCGGTCGTGGCCATGACGCACGACGGCCGGGCGTTCCCGCCCGCGCCTCCCAAGGCGGTGAAGGCCGCGGTGGTGAAGGGCAGCTATGTGGTGCAAAGCGCGACTTACGGAGTTCCCGGCGACGCCGCGCGAACCCGCAACGTCAAGTCCGCCGTGCAAGAGCTGCTGGACGAGGGCGTGACGTCTTTTGAGGTCGCGAGCCTGGCGGCCGGCGGCGATCCGGCGTTTGGCGTCGTGAAAACGCTCACGGTCCAGTACACCGTCGACGGCAAGCCGCACACGGCCAGCGGCGAGGATCCCGATACCATCTACCTGGTTCCCGGGATGATTGCCAACGCGCCACCCCCGGCCACGCTCACCGGCGCCGTCGACGGCAGCGTATCGCTGGAGGCTTGGCAGAACGGCCGCTTCGAGCTCACCACGGCGTCCGGCCGCAAGTTGGCCAGCAGGGTCCAGGGCCTTCCGCCCGCCCAAACCGTGGCGGGACCCTGGCAATTGAAATTCCCGGCCGGGTCCGGGGCGCCGAAACAGCTTACGCTCGATTCGCTTGTCGCATGGGATCTCCAGCCGGAAGAGGCCGTGAAGTATTTCTCCGGCACGGCGACCTATGTCAAGGCCATTACCATTCCCACCGAGTGGCTGGGCAAGGATCGCGGCCTTTACCTCGATCTCGGCCGCGTGGCGGTCATGGCCGGCGTGAAGCTCAACGGCCATCACCTCGGCGTGCTCTGGAAGGCCCCCTATCGCGTGGAGATCGACCGGTTCGCCAAGGCCGGCGAGAATAGGCTGGAGATCGAAGTCACGAATCTCTGGATCAACCGCATGATCGGCGACGAGAACCTGCCCGAGGATTCGGATCGCAACGGCGACGGCACGCTGAAGGCCTGGCCGAAGTGGTTGCTGGAAGGCAAGTCGAGTCCTACCGGCCGGCAGACGTTCACTTCCTGGCGGCTCTATAAGAAAGGCGCACCGCTGCACGAATCGGGGCTTCTCGGCCCGGTGACGTTGTACGCGACCGAGCGCACCGTGCCGCGGTAAGGGCCTGTAAAAGGAAAAGTTGGGCGAACTGCCTCGGCGATTATACCCCGGGACTATTCACACCCCGTGATGTAAACGGCGCAGAGCGCAATCGAAACCCGAAGCGTAAGCGAGGGTAAGCTCCTCAGGCGTCCTCGCTTACGCTTCGGGTTACGATGCGCCCGTGAATAATCCGGGATACCGCGGCCCGTCGCGCATGCGCGATGGTTCTTCCGCAAGCGTTTCTCGACGCCCGTTGGGAAAGATTCTCTCGTGGACGCCCGGAGGCAAAGCGAGGGACCGCAACCTTCCCTCCCGCCACGGTCCTGCTAAACCATGTCCTTCAGGCCCTTGAGGGCGGTGAGCTTGACGACGTTCTTGGCGGGCTTGGCCTTGAAGACCATTTCCTCTTTGGTGAAGGGATTGATCCCCTTGTGCTCTTCGGTCGCGGGCTTGCGGACGACCTTGATTTGCAGCAAGCCGGGCAGCGCGAAGGCGCCGGGGCCGTCACTGCCCAGGTTCTTGCCGATGAGTTTGGAAAGTTCATCGAGCAGCTCGCCCACTTGCTGCTTGGTGAGCCCGGTTGCCTCACTGAGGGCGGTGAGGACTTCGGTCTTGTTCAAGGGTTTCTTCGCGGTTTGCTTCTCTTCCATCGCTGGCTCCTTCAAGGAAAATGGCCCCGCCCATGCGCGGTGTGGCAATCATACTACGAATCGGGGCGGCAAGAAAGAGGCAATGAGCGCCCGTTCGGGCAGCGAACCGTGCCGCGTACCTCTGCGGAGGGGGCTCCAGCGTCGAGACCCCCCGAGGGGCCCAATTCCGCAGCGAGAATCGGCGCACCAACTGGCAGGTCGTGAGCCGCTTTGTTAACATGGAAGCCGGTTGCTGCTCGGAGCGTATCCGCGCAGAGTCAAGATGAGACCTGCCAGTTCATTCCCCCCACAGGAGCCTGCCCTCATGAAACACCCATCCCAGATCACTCGGCGTACGCTTCTGAAACGCTTTGCCGCGGCCGGCGTCGGCGCCGTGGCGCTGCCGCAGATGGTGCCGTCCGGCGTGTTCGGCGCGGACGCCCCCAGCAAGAAGCTCAACATCGGCCTGTTGGCCTGCGGCGAGCGCGCCCGCGACGATTTGAACGGGTTAATGGGAAGCGAGAACATTGTGGCCATCTGCGACGTTGATCAGCGCCAGGTCGCCGAGGCCAAGAAGGAGCTCGCCCAGCACGGGATGGCTGAGAAGGCCAAGGTCTACGAGGACTACCGCAAGCTGCTGGACGAGGAGAAGTCGCTCGACGCGGTGTTGATCGCCCCGGGCCAGCGCTGGCACGTGCCGATGAGCAAGCGGGCGCTGCTGGCCGGCAAACACGTCTTCTGCGAGAAGCCGCTGGCCCATAGCTGCGCCCAGGCCCGCGAGATCCGCGAGTTGGCCAAGCAACTCCCCAAGCTGGCGACCCAGGTCGGCTCTCAGGGCGGCGCGACCGACACCTTCCGCCGCAGCATGGAAGTCATCCAGGCGGGCGTGCTGGGCGAGATTCGCGAAGTCCACGTCTGGATGGACCGCGGTTGTGAGCCCAGCAGAAACTACGACAAGAATGCCGACCCGATTCCCCCGGAGCTGAACTGGGACTTCTGGTGCGGCCCCTCGAAGGTCTTGCCGTTCAAGAACCACTACCTCAATTTCTGCCTGAATTGGGGACCGTGGCTGGATTTCGGCGACGGCCATCTGGCCGACATGGGCGCGCATGGCATGAACCTGCCTTGGCGGGCGCTGAAGCTCGGCGCGGCCCTGAACTGCTCGATCAAAGTTCCCGAGCCGATCAAGGACAGCTACGCCTCGGCCACGGACATCTCCTGGGACTTCGCCGCGCGGAGCGACATGCCGGCCGTGAAGGTCTGGTGGCACGACGGCGGCAAGCTCCCGCCGAAGCATCTTTGCCAGGAACTGGTGCCGACCTACGGGAGAGTGCCGGGCAACGGCGTGTTGTTCGCCGGCAGCAAGGGCCTCCTCTGCTCCGACTGCTGGGGCGTGGGCGGCGTCGTCAAGCTCAAGGGTGAAGCCAAGTGCCGCGGCGTGCAGGACCACGAGGCCTGCAAGCCGGTGCCCGTCACCTTGCCGCGCGCCCGGCCACATCGGGGAATGGCTCCGTGCCTGCAAGGGCGGCCCCAAGACGTTCCAGGGCTTCGAGACCGGCGCCATGGTCGCCGAGATCACCATGGTGGGCATGCTCGCCATGCGCTACAAGCCCGGCGTGAACACCTTCTCCACGATCGCCTGGGACAGCGAGGCGCTGAAGGTGCCGGGCGAGCCCAATGCCGACGCCGTCGTACACCTCCCCGTTCGGCACAAGTGGCTGTAAGGCGCCGCCAAAAAACAACGGTTTCTCAGCAGAATTCGTGGGTGAGATCAGGGCGGTACGCACGGGAAGTGCAGCACCCGGCGCCCGGGATGTGCGCCTTTTGCCGGGAAGAACCGGGAACAGAGAAGAGGAACTATACTTCCTTGGGAAAAGTATACTTCCTCTTCTCTGTTCCGACTTTTCAGGCGCTCGAAAGCGTCTCATGTTTCCCGACGTGATTTCTTGGGGATTCCGCCATTTCCCGCCCTTCGCCGCGCAAAACTGGCCCACGAATTCTGCCGAGGAGCCAAAATCTGCCGGATGTGTCCGTAGGACGGATTGCCAATCCGTCCGCAAATCGTGGACGGATTAGCAATCCGTCCTACGGAACTCTCCCAATTCGCATCCAGGTCCGCGACAGAGACTAATGGACCGGCTTCGGGTTGGGATCGATGCTCAGGGGCTCACGGGGCTCGGCCGGCAGCGGGCGAATCCAGATGTTGCGGAAACGCATCGGGTTGCCGTGGAATTGCAGCCCTAAGGGGCCCTTTTGCACGTGGCTCGTATAGGCCGGCGGATGGTCCCAGGAAGTGTCGCCGAGGATCTCCGCATGATTCAGCACCAGCACGCCGTTCTGCAGCACCGTGACGTAGCCGGGCCGGGCGAGCTTTCCGGAATCGTCGAACCGCGGGGCGGTGAAGACGATGTCATAGGTCTGCCATTGGCCCGGCTTGCGGCAGGCATTCACGAGCGGCGGCCACTGCTTGTAGAGCGACCCGCACTGACCGTCGTAATAGGTCTTGTTGTCGTAGGAATCGAGGACCTGCACCTCGTAGATGTTGTTGAGAAACACGCCGCTGTTGCCGCGTCCCTGGCCGCTGCCCTCGACTTTTTCCGGCTCGGCCCATTCCACGTGGAGCTGGCAGTCGCCGAAGGACTCCTTGCTGGTGATGTTATGTTTGGCGGAGATGGCGTAGCCGTCCTGGACCTTCCAGTCGTCGCCGCCGTTCCACTGGGAGAGGTCCTTGCCGTCGAACAACACGATCGCGTCCGAGGGTGGCCCGCCCGCCGCACCCGGATCAACGACCGGCGGCTCGGGCCAGACCTTGCCGCTGAGATACTCGGCGGCGAGCATGGGCAGGGTGACGCCGGCGGCAGCCAGCACTCCGAACAGGACCAACAACGATTTCTTCATGGGTCGCCTCATGTTGCAGATCTCCTGGTGGGCAAAGCTTTCGTATTGCCCCGGCCGCAAAGTAAACCACGCAGGATGGACCTCCAGGTCCGTCCCGGACGGACCTGGAGGTCCATCCTACTGAGGTTGTCCCTTGTCGGGGCAGTAGCCGGTGCATGCTCTCAGGTGTAGTCCGGCGACCGGCCGCTGTCAACTGCGGCCGCCTCGGCCGCGTCCGCCGCGATTGCGGGACGAGCCGCCGGGGTTCTTCGCCCGGGCTTCCATGTTGGCGGCGATTACGATCCCTACCGCCTCCTGCCAGGTCGGAATCCCGTGATGCGAGGCCCTTCCCACCTCGTCGTCGAGATCCGAGAGGTCCTCCGACGATTCATCTTCGGCCACGGGGCCAGGCTCCTCCCGCTCGACCGGTTCGTCCTGCACAACCAGTTCCGCTCCGGCGTCGGCTGGCTGCTCCAGCGGATCTTCCCCCGACTCCACGGCTTCCTCGTTGCGGGCGGGAAGCTTGCGTTTCCTGCGGTGCCGATGCCGGTGGGGCCGTTCGGGGCCTTCTTCTTCCTCCCGCTCCACCGCAGGTGCTTCCGACAGATCTTCCGCCTCCTCCGAGGGGACCGATCCTTCCCCCTCCTCGGGCACCTCCGGCAACTCCAACTCGACGTCTCCGCTTTCCGTGGCCGCCGCAGCGGTCGCATCGTCCGGCCGACGCCCTCGGCGACGCCGTTTCCGACGTCGCCTGCCGGGCCTCTCCCGGTCCTCACGATCCGTCGCCTCGACGCTGTCCGCTTCCGTGTCCACCGAGCCGAAAAGGCCGGCCGGCACCTCGCCTCCCGCGGGCAAGATCTCCGTTACCTCGACGCTCTCCAACTCGCCGTAGACCGGTTCCAGCGCGACCAGCGGCGGCGAGGCAGGCACCTCTTCCGGCAGCGGTATGTCCACCGCCTCGGTCCGGGCAACCTGCCTCGCGGCGGGCGGAGCCGGCTGGGGCACCTCCAGCGGCACGGCAATCCCCAGCGATTCGGCTAGCCGCCCCCAGTCGCTCGCGGTCCGCTGGGCGGCTGGAGCCACGAGCATCCGCGATGCCTGTGGAAACTCGACCAGCTCCGCTTCTGCTGCCGGCGGCGTCGTTTGGGGCGGTCTCTCCGCGGGTTGGTCGGCGGGTGGAGGCTCGGTCCCCAAAAGCGATGCCAGCGTGACCCAATGGTCTGCTTTTCCTTCGTCGGTCATAAGCTACAACTTCTTGTTCTGCAATGGTTTAGCAAAAAACGCCGCCCTCCATTCCGAGTTGTCTTCCAGGCAGCGTCAGTATAGACTGTTCTTGTAAAAATGGGAAGCGGACCTCTCGGGGTAAACCGCTGTTGCCCGCTGCTAACCATTAAATATATCATGGGGGGCGATACCGCGGGTCAAAACAGCAGAGGCACAAGGAATGAATACTTCGAGACAGGCGGGACTTATGCGAGTCGTCGGGTGGGCCTTGGCTGGCGTGATGCTGGCGGCGGCGCCGGCGCTACTTGCCCGGGCAGACGAACCGGAGCCACGTCGCAAACCCGACACGCGCCAGGCCCCACCCAGGGGCAACCAACCTTCTACGCCACCTCGCGGAACGGTCTACCCTTACCGTCCCGGGGTTCCCGGCGGCCCAGCCGGTTCGCCGGCGTATAGGCCGTCCAACCCGGCCTTTGCCCCGCGATCGCCGGCCGGCCCAGGGTCGCTGCCCAACGGCGCGGCTCGCTTCCCGGACCGCGTCAAGGCCGGCCAGTTCGACGCCTTGAGCAGGGGACAGGTCGGCCAGAAGTTTCAACTTTCGCAGCAATACAAGTTTGCGCAGCAGGGCGACGTCGCCCGGCGCATGGACCTCTACCGGAACGTGAGCCAATTCCACGGCCCCGGCTTCGCGAGGTTCAACAGCGTCCACTCGCCCGACTTCCGCCGGCACGTCGACATCGGATTCTTCCCTTATCATGGAGTTGTCAGCGTCTCGTTCGGCGTGGGCGCGATCCACGGCTACTACGCCGGTCCGGGATTCTACCCGCAATACGTCGATTACCCGCACTGGTCGCCTTGGGTCTCGTGGTCCTGGGGCTACCAGCCGAATCCTTACTGGGATCCGCGGCCGTACTGGTGCCAGCCCGTCTATTACGATCCGGCGCCGCCCTGGGTCTATGAGCCGACGCCGGTCTGGGTTGCGATGCCGGTGGTGAGCTGCGGCACCTGGGTCGACGTGCCGCCGGTGGCCGTGCCGCCGTTGCAGTACGACTTGCAGTTGCTGGCCGTGCGGTTCGTCGATCCGGGCCATCCCGAAGAGCGCCGCGGCCCACGGTTTCGCGTCTGGTACCGCAACAACAGTCCCCAGCCGATTACCCGCGGATTCAACGTCGTGGCCCTGGCCTCCAACGACCCCGTGCTGCGTCCGGGCCTGCCGCAGGCGGGCGTGCGGGTCCGAGCGATCGCGGCCAACGACATGCAGTCGGTCGATATTCGTTTGCCGGTCGAGGTCAATGCGATGGGAAGGGCCCCGGACGGGAGCCCGATCCCTTTCTCGAACCTGACCGTGCTGGTCGACGCCAACCGGGAGATCCCCGACGTCTATCCCACGAACAACGGCGCCCGCCTGGCCCGCGAGGAGATCCTGCCGATCGATCCGGCGTCGTTTGAGATCGACACGCGCTCAGGCGCCGCGACAGGCACGCTGATCATCGCCGGGGAAGGGTTCGGTCCGCAGCCCGGCCAACTGATGGTCCACCTGGGCGGGGTCGAGATGCAGGCGGAGATCGCCGGCTGGTACGACCTGGGAGTGCAGTTCAAGATGCCCACGCTGCCGCTGGCCAGCCCCGCCCAGGCCGAGCTGGTGGTGATCCGCGGCGACGGCGCGGCGGCCAACCCGCTGCCGATGACCGTCATGCCCGCCGCGCCGGCCGCCGCCCCGGCATATCCTCCCCCCGGGTCGTTGGCCACCCCGACATATCCTCCCGGGCCAGCCATTGCCCCGGCGTATCCCCCGCCACCGGCGCCGCAGGCGCCGCTTCCGCCGCCGATCCAGTGAGGGCAGCCGCTACAAAGACTTGTACGCCTCCTGAGGCACGAGTTCCCCTTTTTTTTCTTCGCTCCCCGGCCGTCGGCCGCGCTGTCGCCGGCCGGAGAGCGCATCTGTTTTGCGGACAACGATTAAGGTCCCGGCGCCCGTTTTGCGAGTCTGACAGTAGACGCCGCGTTTGGCGCCGGCAAGCGGCGCGATGGCGCCTTCGGCGCGACGCAAATTGAGGCGCTGTCCACTTTGCAGTGGCGCAAATTGAGGCCCTGTCCACCTTGCAGCGGCGCCAATTGGCGCCCTGTCCACTTTCCCGCGGCGCAAATTGAAGCGATGGCGTCCAAGAAGGCGCGTTTTCCGGGTCGCCGGTGCGTCTGGTGCGACGTTTTCTGGCGAGCTTGGCGCAGGCTCCGCCCCCGCGATGCGTTTCCAGCGACATTTCCCGACGCAGCGGGCGCTTCCAGCGTTCAAGCGGCAAGAAGTACGTGCGGAATGATGCACCACGCGGCCAGGAACGACGCTAAGCGCGCAGCGCACGCGAGGGAAGCGCCATGCTTTGCCCTCTTTGCCCTTGGGGGGTAGTGTCCTAGGACTGTGTTGCTACACCGGCGGGGGTGCGGGCTAAGATGGGCAATCCAACCACCCCTCACTTGCGCCGCCTGCCCTTAGTCGAGGGGATCAGCGGCTTGGTCAGCTTTGCATAGAGGTCAAACAGAAACTCCACCCGTTGCCGATCGCTGGTGAATGGCTGGGTCCGGTAGCACTTATCCACGGCGCGATCAAGCTGTGCGTGGGCCTTCGTAAGCTCCGCCGGCATAGCAAGGGGGTCGTAGAGGTCCGCTAATGCCGCCCCGGCCTTCACGTGCTTATCCCGAGTTTCCAGCACGGCTTTTCCTGTATCCTCGACGGCCACCCGCTGTTTGTCCGTAGGGGCTTCCGGCCAGGGGAAGTTATTGTAGACGAGTTTGCTTGAGTACCGAAAGTCGGACTTGATCCGCCCGCAGACTTGATGCACCCAAGCCATGTGCATCGCCGATGACAACACGCCAAAGTGGTAAAGGGTCGCGTTCTCAAGGAAAAGACAACTATCGCTTGGAACAAAATCTGGCGTAAAATAGCTCAACGGAATGTAGCGACGACCCGATGACGTGTGGCGAGGCAGCAGGATGAAGCGACTGGAAGGCTGGCGGATCTCTCCGAACAGCATTGGGTAATCGGCAAGCTTCTTCGTGGTTGCACGCGAACTTTTCAGTCGATAGGCACGAACGGCCTCGACGCGCCGCTTGACCTCTGGACATGCTTTGATCGTATTGGGAGATGCATCCTTTAACCAAAGGCACCACCGCTTCTCGCCGTGAAGATATTCATGGGCGCTAAGCAAGGGGTGGATTAGCGGCGCACACCCAGGGTCTGATGCGAGAATCGACTGCTTGTCCTCATCGGAAAGGACAAGGTTTCCATCGTCATTCGGCATACTCCCAAACTGCATTTGCGGCACCGCAGAGATTGGAGCTTCCCGACTTTCGATTGCAGAGACGCCAGACTCGATGAGATAGAGGTTGATCGTGCGCACCGCACTCTTTGTTACATTCTCCCCATCGGATTCGTAATCGTATATTGCCTTCGCGCTCGCATTGAAGGCCGCAAAACCAATAATGACGACGTGGACATGAGCCTTACCCCGGGCCTCGCTCTCCCATGCAAACGTTCGGTGGGCAAAATGAATGACCGTTCCATGCTTGCTCAAAATAGGCCAAAGGATGCCTGGCTGTTCACCTTGGGTTATCGAGTTTGTCGAAACAAACGCCACCTTTGCCCGCGTGCCGGCAATGTACTCAGCGGCCCGGAGATACCAACAGGACACGTAATCAAGAACTCCCGTCCCCGGGCTTGTGCCGAAAATTCTTTCCATGTCCTCCTTTTGTTCCGAATCGCGCGCCTTCTTTCCGACATAGGGCGGATTGCCGAGTACATAACTGCATTGCTTCAGCGGGAGGATCTTTTTCCAATCGCGGCGAAGCGCGTTGTCGCAGACGATGGTCGGCGATTTCGTTAAGGGAAGCCGCACGTAGTATTGCCCAAATGCCTCGGACAACCGCACATTCATTTGGTGGTCCATGAGCCACATAGCGACCTCTGCGATCCTTGCCGGCCACTCGCTGATTTCAATGCCATAGAAGGCATCCACGTCAATCTTCGACATGGTTTGAATGTCAATGTGCTTCTGTTGCTCGCCTGTGGCGAGAAGTTTGAGCAACTCGATTTCCAGCAGCCGCAACTCACGGTAAGTAATAACGAGGAAATTCCCGCAACCGCACGCGGGGTCGAGAAAACGTAACCCAGCTAGTTTGTTCTGAAACTGCCTCAATTGGGCCTTGCTGCCCTTGATCGACTCGAATTCGCTCCATAAGTCGTCAAGGAAAAGCGATCGGACGACCTTCAAGATGTCTCGTTCGCTGGTATAGTGACCGCCGATCTGCCGCCGGTCTCGTGGCTCCATGACGCCCTGAAACAGCGATCCGAAGACGGCAGGGGAGATTTGCGACCAGTTGAAAGCAGTACAGGCCAATAGACTGTTGCGCATGTCGCGGTTTAGGTCGGCGAACCCTAATCGCTCAGCAAACAAGTCTCCGTTGACGTACTGAAAGGCGGCTAGAGTCTCGTCAAGGTTTTTCTGTCGTTTGGCTGGCGGGGTGTTGAGAACCGCGAACAATCGCTCCAGGTGAATCCCGAGGTCAGAACCGTCCGATTGCGTTCGATCTACGATGTAGAGCCGAAATGCCTCGCGGTCGAAAATGCCCGTGTCTTCAGCGAACAGGCAGAAAAGAATCCGCACCAGGAACCGTTCAAGCTCGTGGCCACTGTACCCGCCAGCTTCCAGCGTGTCGTGAAGATCGTCCATTATCTTCACTGCTCGCAGATTGATCGGGTCCTGGTCCTGAAACCGATGTTGCTGGTAGCCGGCAATGAACGCGAACAGGTGGACATTGCCGTGAAGCTCGGCAAGCCCGAACTCGTTGGACTCGACACGCATCCCAGCGAACAGGGGTAACACTAACTGCGCATCCGGCTCCAAGTCGTGGATAGCGATCCGGGCGAAGTCAGAGACAATGACATATTGGGGAACCTCGTCTTGCCGTCCCTCGCGGAGCAAATCCTGGATGTACTCGAAAGCCTGAGACTCCGCTTTCCCTAAGTCTTTTCCGCGGCTCTTGTGCTCGACGAGGAGCATCCCTTTCCAGAAAAGGTCGATATGGCCGTACTTCCCCGAAATCTGCTTTACCGGCTCCTCAAATGAGGCGACGGCCCGGCGGCGCATCCCGAAGACCTCGAAGAACTCGTTCCAGAACGTCTGCTTCTCGCCACTCTCGCTCTTAGCACCGGCCCATTCCGAAGCAAATGCGATAGCCTTCTGGCGGATTTCGTTCCAGGATAGAGGCATTGTGTACTTCTTCCGCCTTGGAGCCCCAACCGGCAGGATACCCCGGGGACGGGCAGGAAAGCAAGAGGGGACCCGCCAAAGGGGGCGAACGGGTGTAAGTCGCACATTGTCAGGGCCGTTCACGGCCCTTTCCGCCGAAGGCGGTATTAGGCCCGACGTTTACGTCGGGTAACGGAGAATAACAAACCGATCGTTATTCCCCCTGTCCGCCGCCGAAGGCGGCGGACAGGGGAATAAAGTGAAAATCAAGGCAAACCGGTCGCGCAGACCCGTGCTAAAGCACGGGCCTAATACCGCCTCCGGCGGGAATGCCCGTGAACGGGCATGGGAGCTTCCAACCTCTCGACCAAGTCAGCGAAACAACCCTGCAAAGTACGACCTGCACCCGGGCCCGGTCGCAGTTGCGTTTGACCCGGTTTGCGCATAAAATAGAGCGCGCGGTTGCAAACCGTGGACGTGCTGGTCAATAGGCCGCGGGCCCGCACTCCGGAGCCGGCCGAATGGATATCCGCCTACGAACTTCGGGGCAAGGCGAGAACCGCCTACCGCCGCCGTCAACGGAGAAGACCGCGATGAGCCAGCAGAGGTTTCCACCCGGTTGGGACGCCCAGCGCGTGCGTGACGTTCTGGCGCACTACGAGAACCAGAGCGAAGACGAACAATTTGCCGAGATCGAGGCTGCCCGCAAAGCGGAGGGAACGACCCTGATGGCCGTGCCTACCGAGTTGGCCCCCGAGGTCCGCGCGCTGATCGCCCGCAAACAGGCCAACTGAGCCGTAGTCAAGTAGAATTGATGGGCCGATGCGTATCCTGTTCCTCCTGAAGAATTGCGGAGGATAATAGGGTCAGAAATTTTTTCCCCGTCCCGGCGCGGTGTCGTCGCCGGAAAATCGTTCTGACCCCTTTTCTGGACCGGCGATGGGGAATCCCATGATGCTGCCGCTTTTCCTTGCCGTTCTTGGGCTCGTGGTTAGTACGGTCGACCATTTGGCAACTTTCGTCGGCATCGACTTCGTTGCTCCATTTCCCGCCCTTTTATGGGGACCCCATTTGTTGGTAATGTTCCTGGGCGCCCTACTGGTGTTCAGTGCCTTGCGGTGCTTGCTGAAGAATCGGGACGCCGCCTGACGTGGCGCCGTATGACGCGCTTTGCGCCGAGGTGGATGAAGGCACTAACGATCGCGCTAGTGATATACGGCGTTTTCAATTTTCTTGCGGCTCTTGTGCTCAGCGAGGGCGGTGCCGCGGCGATTCAGAATGGAAGGGAAGTGCTTGTGTGCCACGGCACGGTTATCCGCCGCTTGAGCGCCGAGGAATACGAACGTTTTCGCGTATATCCTACGCGAATCTTCTCTGGGACGTGGATGTTACTCTATGCGGTCTTCGTGACCGTGTTCTATTCGATGTACAAAGGCATGGACGTTGACCGGGAGGAAGGGACGGGTAGGAACTAGCTCTACGTCCCGGGCGAGGCGTCGTTGCCGTAAGACAGTTCTCACCGCTTTTCTGGAGCCCTTACGCCCTGGGAATGATCGGTAGCGCCCGGATGCGCAAGCGGTTGGGTTCGATCACCACTACGGCCCCCTTGTTGAGATCATCCGCGATCGTCGCCAAGTTTGCGAGCAACAACGCGGCCTGGTTCTCGGGCCGCCTAGGGGAAGCACCGCGGAAGAGAACAAGCGACGGCCTGGTTTGCGACCGTTGTGCGAGCAAAGTCCCGAAGTCGGTGTCGGCGGAGACGACGATGCGATTCTCATGCGCGGCGCGCTCGAAGACCTCGACATCCTCGGCGGCGGCGAGTCCGTAATCGCGGACGTGAACGGCGTCGTGACCGGCTTGCCGCAGTCTTTCCGCGATGGCGGGAGACAGCGCGTTGTCTACAAGCCATTTCATGGCGTGTTCAGCAAAGGAAGCTCTCGCTCACGCACGGCGTTGGCCGCGAGCTCCATCGCCTCGCGGATGTCCTCGGCCTCCAGATCGGGATACGCCTTCAGGATCTGGTCGGTCGTCATTCCTTCCGCGACCATACCCACGACCGTGGCCGCGGGAATTCGCAAGCCTCGGATACAGGGCACTCCCCCCATCTGGCCCGGGTTCACCGTGATCCGTGTCAAGCTCATTCATAACCCTCCCGAAACGATAAAGGGGACACGCGCATATAATGGGTAGGTTGGGGTGCTGTGATTGATGCCGTCTCCCCAACAATCCCCAATATAAGCGGCTGTAGCGTTCAACGCTCCCCATTCAATGCACTGCCGACTATGGTTATCATACCCATAGGGGGTCGTGTTGCCAAACGGATCGACCCGGGCGATGAAGCTGCCGGGTGCAAGTTGCACCTTGCAGATCGTACAGGGGTTGGTAACCAATGTCCATTAGTCTTGACCCATTTCTCTGTTTCTGAGGACCATGACCCACGCATATCGGGAGCATATCCGCGAACTTTCGCTGCGGCTGGTCGAGGCCCAGCGGCCGATCCGCATCCTCGACGCCATCAAGTGGGACGAGTCGGTTTGCGACTTCTTCGTCCGCACCGACTTCAAGGAGATCCCTCCCTGGGGTCCGGAGATCTACGAGCGGATCCCGCTGCGGTTCGAAGCGGACGCGAAAATCCGCCAGTTCGAGGAGATCCGCCGCTCGATTCGCTTGCTCCTGGGCAAACGGGACCGGGTGGGCGAGATCCTCGCCCGCAACTGCCGCGAGTTCGAAGACGCCGTCCGCATGCTCCAGGCCCGGGGCACGCCGCAGTTCTACCGCTACGCCCGCATGCTCTACGGCAGTCCCAAAGACGTGCTGGGCGACGGCCTGACCACGCTGCGGCAGTTGAGCCTGCTGTTGGACGAGATCCTGGCCTCGATCGCCAAGACCCGGCTGGGAGTGAACTACCCCAAGCTGATCCCCGCCGAGGACGTCGTCAGCGAGCTCAACCGCCGGCTGGCGGGCTACTTCCATGAGAACGCCGTCCACGTGAAGCTCGACGACGGCATCGTCTCCGACGCCGCCGCCGGCTCGGACTACATCAAGATCAAGCGCGGCGCGCTGTTCAGCACCCGCGACATCGACATCCTCGAAGTCCACGAGGGCTGGGTGCACGTGGGCACCACGATCAACGGGCAGCTCCAGCCCTGGGCCTGCTGGCTCTCCAAGGGTCCGCCCTGCGTGACGGCCACGCAGGAGGGCCTGACCGTGATCATGGAGATCTTCACCTTCGTTTCCCTGCCCTCGCGGGTCAAACGGCTGAACAACCGCATCCGCGCCTGCGACATGGTCGAGGACGGCGCCAACGTGGTGGAGATCCTGGACTACTTCCGCCAGCAGGACTGTACGCCGGCGGAGGCCCTGATGCACACCCAGCGGATCTTCCGCGGCGGCGTGCTGACCGGCGGGGCGCCCTTCACCAAGGACATCAGCTACTGCAAGGGCTTTGTGCTGATCTACAATTTCCTCCGCAGCGCCATCCGCTTCGGACGCCCGGAGTTGATCCCCCTGCTGTTCGCCGGAAAGCTGACCCTCGAGGACATCCCGGTGCTCTTCGAGTTGCTGAAGGAGGGGATTCTCATTGCCCCGCGCTACCTGCCCCGGCAGTTCTCCGACCTCGACGGCCTGGCCGCCTGGATGGCCTTCTCCAACTTCCTCAACCGCATGGACCTGGCCCGCATCCAGGACTATTTCCGCCGCGAGGTGCTCGGGCTGCCTCTCCCACCGCAAGATGCGGCGGACGCGGACAAGCTTCCGTAGGCACAGCGTTGCGCCACCCTGACAAGAAGGACGATGTTGCTCTCGGCGAAGCTGCCGCCCGCGGTCACTCGGCAAACTCCTCGCGGGAAATCAGGAAGGAGATGCACTGTGCGGCGGCCCTGCCGGCCTCGCCCTGCGTCCGCCGCTTGCCGACGGAGTGCCAGGCGCTGACCTCGGCCAGCTCAGGCATGACCTCGATCAACTGCTCGACCAGCATTTGGGCCATCCGGCGGACAGAAAGTTGCTGGCTCCGCTGGAGAATCGCCGAGGCCGTCTTCATCAGGCGGACCATTTGCGCCCGCCGCAGCACGGGGGCGGACAACGGCTCTTCGCTCTCTACCAGCAAGTCCACGAGCGGGACTTCCAGAATCTCTTGCCACTGGTAGAGCCGGCTCAGCGGAATGTCGCTCTGCTGGTCCGCTTCCCGCTTGATCTCGCTCACATCGGTATCCAGCCGCCGCGCAAGCGTGCGGCGGGAGACCCCCTGCTGCCGGCGAACTTCCTCGAGCCGATGCAGGGCTCGTTTCCCGGCGGCGATTTTCACCACCGCCTCATTCCCGACGCCCGTCTCGGGGACGCTGCAGTCCCTGAGGCTCATAGTCCCTTGCTCCTGATCCACGCCGAGGCGTGAACCCACAGATAGAGATGAGAAATGAATAGGACGCGCATTGACAAGTCGTTAGGAACCACGCTGCTTGCGGCAGCCGCCCGAAGATCCGCTGCTGGGCCAGAAACAAGCGGGCGACATGCGGAAGAGGACGAAGGATGAAAAACAGCAGTCCGCCGCCGACCAAACGCTCGCTCACTTATCCGGCCGACAAGGCGGCGACTCTTGCCCAGAGATCGCTGCGGTGACTAGCGGCCCGCAACGAGCGCGGGCGATGCGACCCCAGAATCCCCCCACGCCTTGCTCCACGCTCGTTCGGCCTCCATGCTAACCGAAGCCTGGAAACTTGACAAGGGCTGTCCACGCCGAAAGCATCCATTTTCCGTCGGCAATTGTCGCATCGCCGAGGGAGCGACGCTCCATGTAGCAGGCACACGCCGTGTGCCGTCCGCTGTCCCCAGCTCTTTGGACGGACGGCACACGGCGTGTGGCCTGCTACATTCCGGCCCTCAGGAAACCCGCGCCGCACGCAGGAAATTCGGCCGGGCGGGGCGACTCGGGCAGGCGGTGGCGGCGGCAGACAGCTCGCCGTCGCAGAAGTGGGCCGCGATCTCCCCCAGCGGTCCGATCGCTTTGCGGTGCATGATCTGAAAACCACCCGGCAGCGCCCGCCGCCGACGTGCCGAAACTAGTTCGCTCAGGGGCCTGCCGGTCGTAGGGTGGGCGGCCACCGCCTTGTCCATCGCCCGCCACATGGTGGGGACCTGGTCCAACGGCAGTCCGCCGTGCTCGTCCTTCACACAGATGACCTCGCCGCTGCTGTGCTGCAAACCGCTCTGGACCGCCGCGGCGGACCCGCGGGAGATGCCGTGGCGGACGACAACGACCTGGGGATAACGCCGGGTCAACTCGTCGGCGATCTCGATCGTGGCGTCCGTCGAGCCGTCGTCGATGATAATCAGCTCGAAAGAAGCCGTAAGCTCGGCCAGGACTTCGAGGATCTGCTCCACGTGGGCGTAGAGCGTCGATTGGGTATTGCGGACGGGCAAGAGCACACTGAGCGAGCGTTCCAAGGCAGGATCTCTCTGATGGGGGGAGGCGGTGCGGATCGCGCCGCAAATAGTTTCGGACCGGCCGCTAAGCCGACTGGAGCGTAACGGCAAGAAGTGCTCTTGCGCAACTCTTAGCGGAGTCAAGGGAATTTCCGCTCGTGTTGCCCGAACCATTCGGGTGAGTTATGCTTGGTTTTACCAAGTTGATCCCTGCGGCGAGATTACCGCAATTTCCAAGGGCCAATTTGCCCAACTTACTGTTTTGCAGGCCCCAAGGGCCCTGGAACCGAGCCATGTCCGAGTCGACCGAAGCAGTCCCCAACGTCCCCGACTTCTCCAAAGGAGGGGGGCTTCTCCCTGCAATCGCCCAGGACGCCCTGACCGGCGAAGTCCTGATGCTGGCCTACATGAACCCCGAGAGCTACGCCGAGACCCTGGCCACCGGCCGGGCCGTCTACTACAGTCGCAGCCGCAACAAGCTTTGGCGGAAAGGGGAGGAAAGCGGCAACGTGCAGAAGGTCCGGGCGGTCTACGTCGATTGCGATAACGACACAATCCTGCTCTCCGTCGAGCAGATCGGTGGTGCGGCGTGCCATACCGGCTACAAGAGTTGCTTCTTCCGCCAAGTGACGCCCCAGGGACTGAAAGTCGTCGGCCAGCAGGTTTTCGATCCGGCCCAGGTCTACAAGGGAACCAAGACATGAGCGACGTGCTGAAACTGGGGATTCCCGCCGGCAGCCTCCAGGAGGCGACCGGGGAACTGTTCCGCCGGGCGGGCTACAAGATTACCTTCAGCTCCCGAAGCTACTACCCGACCATCGACGACGACCAGATCGAGTGCCTGCTGATCCGTGCCCAGGAGATGGCCCGGTATGTCCAGGATGGGGTCCTCGACGCCGGGCTGACGGGTTACGACTGGATCATGGAGACCGGCGCCGATGTCTACGAGGTGGCCGAGCTGATCTTCTCCAAGGTCAGCCGGCGGCCTGTCCGCTGGGTGCTCTGCGTGCCGGAGGATTCGCCCCTGCGGAGCGTCTCGGATTTGCAAGGCAAGCGGATTGCCACCGAGGCGGTGGGACTTACCACTCGATTTCTGCAACAGCACGGGGTCACGGCCAAGGTCGAGTTCAGTTGGGGCGCAACCGAGGTCAAGCCGCCCAGGCTGGCTGACGCGATTGTCGAGGTCACCGAGACCGGCAGCTCGCTGCGGGCCAACAACCTGCGGATTCTGGCCGAAGTGCTGCAAAGCACCACGCGTCTGATCGCCAACCATCAGTCGTACGCCGATCCCTGGAAGAAACAGAAGATTGACGACCTCGCCCTGATGCTCAAGGGGGCCATGGCCGCCGAGGGCAAGGTGGGCCTGATGATGAACGTCCCCCGCGAGTGCCTGGGGAAAGTCCTGGCCCTGCTGCCGGCGCTTTTGCAGCCCACGGTTTCCGACCTGGCCGACAAGCAATGGGTCGACGTGAACACGATCCTCGACGAAGCGATCGTCCGTCAGATCATCCCCCGGCTGAAGGCGGCTGGCGCAAGGGGGATCGTCGAGTATCCCTTGTCGAAGGTCATCGACTAGCGAGGCTTGCACGGTCCTGCGGTGCGGAAGCATTGAATGAGAGATAAGGGATAAGAGATAAGGGATGACATAGCGCGTGATGTTCCCGTTCGCCCTGTCTCTTATCCCTTATCCCTCATCTGCCCGCTCCCGGAATCACTCAAGGTTGTTGAGATGAGTTTCGACGAGAACCTCAACCGCGTGCTGGCCGAGCAAGGGCTCGATTTGCCGGCCCCGCCCGAACCCAAGGGATTGTACAAGCCGCTGATCGTGGTGGGGAATCTGGCCTACACCTCGGGCCATCTTCCCCTGCGTGCGGACGGCTCGGTGCTGACGGGCCGGCTTGGGGAAGACCTGGACCAGGCGGCCGGTTATGAGGCGGCCCGGCAAACCGGCTTGGGGCTGCTGGCCACGCTCCGCGCGGGACTGGGAAGCTTGAACCGGGTCCGCCGGGTGGTAAAGGTTTCGGGCTTTGTCAATGGCACGCCCGATTTCCGTCAGCAGCCGGCGGTGATCAACGGTTGCAGCCAGCTCCTGGCCGAGGTCTTCGGTCCGCAAGCCGGGGTCGGCGCCCGTAGTGCGGTGGGCGTCGGCTCGCTGCCCTTGGGGGCCGCCGTGGAGATCGAGGCGGTCGTGGAGATCGAGGTCCCCTCTCCCTCCGGGAGAGGGTTAGGGTGAGGGGAACCCGCCGGAGACTCGGCGATTCCCGGGCGTCGTTTTTTGGGAGCGGGGTTGGCGGGAGTGGTGGGATCGTTGGCGATTCCCCCTCACCCCTACCCTCTCCCGGAGGGAGAGGGGGAAGCTTGGTAGGTTATGCTTTAGCATAACCTACCGGCAGGCGTCGGGATCGAGAAGCGCGGGCAGGGCGAAGGGAGCATCTTATGGCGCGAGAAGGCATCCTGGTCGTCGAAGACGAACGCGACATCCAGGAGTTGGTTCGCTATAACCTGGCCAAAGAAGGCTATGCCGTCCAATGCGTGGGCACGGGCGAGGAGGCCCTGCGGGCCGTGCGGTCGGCGCCGCCGGACCTGGTGGTGCTGGACCTGATGCTTCCCGGACTGGACGGACTGGAGGTCTGCCGCAAGCTCAAGGGCGAGGCTTCCACCGGGCAAATCCCCATCATCATGCTTACGGCCAAGGGCGAAGAGGCCGACATTGTCACCGGCCTGGAGCTGGGGGCCGACGACTATATCCCCAAGCCCTTCAGTCCTCGCGTGCTCTTGGCGCGGCTGCGGGCCGTGCTCCGCCGCAGCACGAGCAAGCCGGCCGAGCCCGAAGCCACGGTGAAGATCCACGAGCTGGTGATTCATCCGGGGCGCCACGAGGTGCTCCTCGACGGCCAGCTCGTGCCGCTGACCCGCACCGAGTTCCGCGTGCTCCATTTCCTCGCCGGCCGGCCGGGCTGGGTCTTCACCCGCTACCAGATCGCCGACAAGGTCCACGACGGCGATGTGATGGTCACCGACCGGTCGATCGACGTGCAGATTGTCGGACTGAGGAAGAAACTGGGCGAGGCCGGGCGGTATATCGAGACCGTCCGCGGCGTGGGCTACCGCTTCAAGGAGTAGACGTGCGGACCAAACGACTGCTCTGGCAGGTCTATCCCCGGTTCCTGCTGATCACGCTGGCCTCGCTGGCGGCCGTGGGGTTCTATGCCAAGTCGATCATCGAGGGCCTCTACCACGAGCGCCAGCGGCAAAGCCTGGCCGCCGTCGCCAAGGCCCTGGAAGACGAGGTGGAGCAAAGGCTGGCCGCCAAGGACTTCGCGGCGCTGGCCAAGCTTTGCCGCCGGGTCCGCTCGCAGGCCGGCATGAGGATCACGGTGATCCTGCCCTCGGGCCAGGTCGTGGCCGATTCCGACGAGTCGCCGCCGGCCATGGACAACCACGGCGACCGTGAAGAGATCCGCCAGGCGCTGGCCGACGGCTTGGGAAACTCGCTGCGATACAGCTATACCCTCAAACACGAGATGCTCTACGTCGCCGCGCGCGTCCAGCAGCAGGGCCGCGTGCTGGGGGTTGTGCGGACGGCGACCGCGGCGTCCGACCTGGAGCGGGACCTGGCGGCGCTGGAGGCCCGTGTCGGTCTGGCTGGCCTGGTGGTGGCCTTGGTGGCGGCGGCAATCAGCCTTTGGGTCTCGCAGCGGATCAGCCGGCCGATGGAGGAGATTCGCCGCGGGGCGGAGCAGTTGGCCCGCGGCGACCTGCGTCACAAGCTGCCGATCCCCGCCTCGACCGAGGCCGCAGCGGTGGCCGAAGCGATGAACGAGATGGCCGCCCAGCTCGACGCCCGGACCCAGGACGTGATCCGCCAGCGGAACGAGTGGGAGGCCATCCTCTCCAGCATGGTCGAGGGCGTGCTGGCCATCGACGAAGGGGAGCGGGTGATCCGCGTCAACCAGGCCGGCGCGGCGCTGTTGGGCGTGGACCCGGAAAAGGTCCAGGGGCGCATGCTCCAGGAAGTGGTCCGCAACGGCGAGCTCCAGCGGCTGGCCGCCGACGTGCTGGGCAGCCAACGGCCGGCCTCGGCCGAGCTGAGCGTGCTGACCCGCGAGGGCCAGCAACGACAGCTCCATGCCCAGGGGACGGTGCTGGGCGGCCCGCAGGACCGGCCGCAAGGCGCCCTGCTGGTGCTGCACGACATCACGCAGCTCCGCCGCTTGGAGAGCGTTCGCCGCGACTTCGTGGCCAACGTCTCGCACGAGCTGAGAACGCCCGTCACCTCGATCAAGGGATTTGTCGAGACCCTGCTGGACGGCGCCATGCACCAGCCGGCGGACACCGAGCGGTTCCTGCGGATCGTCGCCGCGCAGACCGACCGGCTGCAATCGATCATCGACGATCTCTTGGCCCTCTCGCGGCTCGAGCAGGACGCGGAGAAGGAGGCCATCGCCACGGCCCCGGCCCCCGTGCGGAAGGTGCTGGAGGCAGCCGCCGCGATCTGCCGGCTGAAGGCCGAGGCCAAGAATATCCCCCTGGAAATCGAGTGCGACGAGGGGCTCTCGGCGCGGATCAACGCCGCGCTGTTGGAGCAGGCCGTGCTGAATCTCATCGACAACGCCGTGAAGTACAGCCCGGCCGGACAGCCGGTCCGCATCGCCGCAGTCTGCGCGGAGGGCGAGCTGGTGATCTCGGTCGAAGACCACGGCTACGGCATCGCCCGCGAGCACTTGCCGCGGATCTTCGAGCGGTTCTACCGCGTGGACCGCGCCCGCAGCCGCGAGTTGGGCGGCACGGGCCTGGGCCTGTCGATCGTCAAGCACATCGCCCAGGCCCACGGCGGTTATGCCGCGGTGCAAAGCACCGTCGGCGAAGGCAGCCTGTTTACCATCCACCTGCCGGCAGAAGAGCATGGGATGAACGGCAGAGACGCGTAGGGTGGGACAAGCTCGCGCAAGCGAGCGCCGGCCCACCGATCTGGCCGGCTCTTGGTGGGCCGGCGGCCGCCACGGCGGCCTTGTCCCACCCTACGATTGCCGGAAAGTCATTCCTTGGCCGGCCCTGATCGCCCCTCACGGCGGGTCGGCCGGGGCGTCGACGGATGTCAGGTCTTCGTCACTGGCCGCGGAGGCCGTGGACCAGAGGCCCCGCCGGGCCTGGCGGGCTTGGGCCTGAAGCTTGAGGAAACGGTTCTTGATCGAGGCCGACAAACGGCACTCCCGTTGGACCCGTGCCAGGCCGGCCAGGAGCAGCTCCTCGTTGAGCATCCGATCGCCGGCGAAGACATAGGCCAGGAAACAGCCCTGACGGTCCAGCCGCTCGCGGTCCAGTCGCAGTCGAACCTGGCCGCCGGCCCCGGTGACGAAGCGTCGGGTGAAAGCGTCTGCCGCCGGAGCGATCGGGGCAAGCCCGCCGCGGCGGGGGACCGTCGTCGCAGCATCGATCCCCAGCAAGCGAATCGTCGCCTGATTGGTCAATCGCAACGTGGCCCCGTCGACGACGCGCTGGACGCGATAGAGGCCCTCAGCGAGCGTCTCGGGAGGCTGCGGCTGCCGGTGCTCCTGCCAGGCGCGGAGCAGCACGCCCGCGACGAGCAGCGCCACGGCAACCGCGCCTTTCGACCAGGCCCTGCCGTGGGCGCGCGGGTGCCACGGCCGGCGTTCGGCCAAGGGCGCCGGCGGCGGTTCGCTTGGTCGTGGGGCAGTTGTCACCCGGATCAGTTCTTGCTGAAGCCGAAAAGCTTGGCCGCCTCGCGGCCCAGCGGGTTCTTCACGAACCTCTTGCGACAGTCGGGGCAAAGGTCGAAACGGAGTTGCTGAAAAACGTCCTCGCTGATCTCGTCGCACTGGCCGTCTTCCAGGCGCTGGAGAATGTCTTGGATCTCTTCGAGATGGTCGCGATCGTTTTCCTCCTCCTCGGACGAAGTCGGATCGAAGGCTGCGCTGATCTCAATCTTCACGACGTAGCGGAGATCTTGTTCCGGATCGATGGTCCGTTTACAGAGGTCGCACGAGTAACTGATCATTGACACACCCCCATGGAAGCCGGCAGACGCCGACTCCGCAAAAAGTGAAGCCACAGCGAACCACTTCATCCTAGCGATTGGGACGCTGCCGTGGCAAGGTATCCTCGCGCGTTTTCTTGCCGCCGGATTTTTTGCGGGAATTCGCGGCCAACTTCTCTTGACAGGGGCGGGCGGTCCTGTTCCACCGCCAAGGTACTCGTCACGCTCCGCGTGACGTTATCCCTCTCGCGGAGCGAGAGGAGTACACCTACTCTTCACAGAGCGGCTTCTTCTTCTCCGTGATCACCGGGCACTTGGCCGACATCTCGGCGTTGATGGCGATGTACTCCTTCCACTCCTCCGGCACGTTCTCGTCCAGGAAGATGGCCTCCACGGGGCACTCCGGAACGCAGGCCTCGCAGTCGATGCACTCGTCCGGGTGGATGTAGAGCATCCCCTCCCCCTCGTAGAAGCACTCCACCGGGCAAACCACCACGCAGTCGGTATACTTGCAGTTCTCACACGGTTTGCAAACGACATGGGTCATGGATGGCAGGCTCCCTGGCGATCCTGGAATGGAGTGTCGAAGTGCTTGTATGCCAATAACTTGAGTCTAGGAGATTGAGGGAAGTCAGGACTATTCTAGGTGGCCGCCGGAGGAGAGTCAATGCTGACTGCCGCCGCCGGCGTGGTGGAACGGCCGGCTTGGCGCTTGCTTTGATTCCCCCCTCGGTTTACAATCAAATGGTTATGTGAACTGGCCCGATTTAGCCCCTGTGGCGGATGCCGCACCGATCTCGATAGGGCAAGGATGATACCCGGTACTCGCTTACCGCTGGGGATCCGCTGGTGGCACTCTCGGAAATCGACAGGAATCTCTTGGACCGCTGCCTCCAGCGCAAGCCGCGGGCGTGGGAGGATCTCGTGGACCGGTTCATGGGGTTGGTCGTCCACGTCGTCAACCACGCCGCGCAAGCCCGCAGCATCCGCCTGACGCGGGAAGACCGCGACGACCTTTGCGCCGAGGTCTTTCTCCAGATGATCCGAGACGATTTCGCCATCCTGCGACGTTTCCGCGGACAGAGCAGCCTGGCGACCTATCTGACGGTGGTTGCCCGGCGAATCGTGGTCAAGCGGCTGGTGCCGTGGAAGACGGCCTCGCCGCTGGACGAGGCGGGGGTGAATCGTGCCTCGCAGCAGGCGGACGGCCCTGGCCCCGAGCAGCGGCTCAGCGACCACGAGGAAGTCCAACGGCTGCTCAGCGGCCTGGAGGATCACGAGGCGGAGATCGTGCGGATGTACCACCTGGAGGCCAAGAGTTACCAGGAGATCAGCGCCGCGGTGGGCGTCTCCGAGAACAGCATCGGCCCGATCCTCAGCCGCGCCCGCAGCAAGATGCGCCGCGCCAGCGCGAACCCGGCCTAGCCGCGTCGGCTGGGACAAGCCCGCCAGAGCCGACGCCGGCGCAGCGGTTCGGCCGCCCAGGCCAGACCGTCGCCGAGATTTCACTTCCGCCCGGCGTTCTTGGCATTTCTCGCACGCCAACCGATGAAAGAGCAACGGCGCTAGAGCTTCGTTGCTCTTTCCTATTTGCCCAACTTATGGCTTTTGAGGCCCTAACCTGAAGCCACCATCGGGGGGATGGCCAAATGCAGGAAGTTTGCCGGTTAGAGAAACGTTGTGCGGGGGTTGTGGGGCTCGAAGGGCCGCAGAGTCGGACTAGGTTCACTGATCTTCGGAAGAGGAAATCTTTGCGCCTTAGGAGCAGTAAACCTTTTGGTGAAAATTACTTCCGCGCATTCAAGGGCTCTTCGCGGCAGTGCCGATACGGATTTTGATCCTTGAGAGAAAAGGCGCGTTTGAAAGCGCGCTTCAGGGGGCGTTGAGCGTCAGGTATCCGCACCGGGAGAATCGAGCTAAGGATTGGCTCGACGGGCCTGGCGTAGATCCACATGAACTGAGGGGGCTGACCCACTATCCCCACCCGCGATCGACAGACCATCCCGAGTCGGTTCTAGCCCATGGGAGAACCCACCCACGGAAAAGACGCGTCGCGCTTCGGCCGTGTGCGGTGCTCCGGTTTGTGGTCGCAAGAGACCCCGGGATGCAGGCACCCCAGTTCCAGGTAAAGGAGAGTTTTCTCAATGAAATGCACAATCGTCCTTGGAGCGCTCTTGTTCAGCGCCGCTCTCTGCGGCCAGGCCTTCGCGGACGGCGGATGCGCCGCCTGCGGCGCGCCGGCCCCTTGCGCTGCCTGCGCAGCGGCCCCGGCTCCCTGCGCCGCGTGCGCAGCGCCGGGCTGCTCCAGTTGCTGCAAGCGTTGTGATTTGTTCTCGGGTCTGAAGGACCTGTTCGCTTGCCGCCGTTGCGAGGGCTGTGCGGCTTGCGGCGAGTGCAAGACTTGCGCCCGGAGCCGGCTCCCTGTGCCGCTTGCCAGACTTGCAAGCCCTGCTGCAAAGTGAAGACGTGTCGCTGCAAGAAGTGTTGCGAGGCCGCTCCCTGCACGACCTGTGCCGCGGCCCCGGCTTGCTGCGAGAAGGCTTGCCCGGCTCCGGCTTGCTGCGAGAAGGCTTGCGGCTGTGAGAAGTGCTGCAAGCAGAAGTGCTGCAAGCAGAAGTGCTGCAAGCAGAAGTGCTGCAAGGAGAAGTGCTGCCGTTGCCATCCGGTGCTGGACTTCCTCCGCGACACCTTCTGCTGCAACGACAAGTGCTTCGTCGTGAAGAGTTGCGGTTGCCAGACCTGCGGTTGCCAGACCTGCGCCGCCCCCGCTTGCGGCGGCTGTGGTGCTTGTGGCGGCTGTAGTGCTTGCGGCGGCTGCGGTGCTGCTGCCCCGGCGGCTGCCCCGGCTCCGGCCGCGGCGCCCGTCCAAGCGGCTCCCGAAGCTCCCGCTGCGGCTCCTGAGGCTCCCGCCGGCGCTCCGGCGGCGGCTCCGGCCACCCAGGCCAATCCGCTTCCGGCGGCCCCCAAGGCCGATCCCTCCGCGTCGTTGATGCGGAGCCGGAGCATCTATCAGGCCAGCAGCGCCTTCGCCCAGGAGTAACTCCTGACCCGTCGAGGGCACGTTAGACCTTTCGCCTGCCCGGGAAACCTTCCCGGGCAGGCTCGTTTCTTGAGGGCTGCGTGCCGAAACTGCCGTTTCTGTGCCGGGATTGTGTAGAATCTCAGCAGAACCCTCAGCCATCCCGCAGGTGCTTTCGCCCATGACGACCGAGCCCGCCGGCCCACGCCGACCCTGGGACCAGAGCCGCTTTCTCCGCGCCGCGCGACGCCAGCCGGTCGATCGAACCCCCATCTGGTTGATGCGCCAGGCGGGCCGCTACATGCCCGAGTACCGCGCGGTCCGCGAGAAGGTCTCCTTCCTCGGGCTCTGCAAGAACCCCCGGCTGGCCGCCGAAGTAATGCTCACGGCGGTCCGGCGGCTGGGAGTCGACGCGGCCATCATCTTCGCCGACCTGTTGCCGATCCTCGAGCCGATGGGCCTGGAGTTGGAGTTCACCGCCGACGAAGGGCCCGTGATCCGCAACCCGATCCACGAGCCCGGCGACGTCGACCGGCTGAAGGAGTTGGCCGACGTCGGCTCGTTGGATTTCGTCCTGGAGACCGTTCGCCTCACCCGGGCCGGCTTGCCCGAGACGCTCCCCGTGATCGGCTTTGCCGGCGCGCCGTTCACCCTGGCCAGCTACGCAATCGAAGGGGGCTCCAGTCAGAGTTTTCGCCGGGTCAAATCGCTGATGTACCAGGACCCCGGCGCGTGGCACGCCCTGCTAGACCGGCTGGCCCGCGCCGTGGCCCGCTACTTAAACGCCCAGATCGCGGCCGGCGCCCAGGCGGTGCAGCTTTTCGACAGTTGGGTGGGCTGCCTCGGCCCAGACGACTACCGCCGCTACGTCCTGCCGCACACCCGCACGGTGATCGGCCAGATCGATCCGGCGGCCCCGGTGATCCACTTCGCCACCGGCAACCCGGCCTTGCTCGGCCTCCAGAGCGAGGCCGGCGGCGCGGTGATCGGCGTTGACTGGCGGATCGGGTTGGCCGACGCCTGGCAGGCGATCGGGCCACAAAAAGCGATCCAGGGCAACCTCGACCCGGCGATCCTCCTGGCCGACACGGCCACCATCAGGCTCCGCGCCGGGAGATCCTCGATCAGGCCGCCGGCCGCCCCGGCCACATCTTCAACCTCGGCCACGGCGTGCTCCCGCAAACGCCCGTGGAGAACGTGCTGGCGTTGATCCGGGCCGTGCAGGAGTACACCAGTGCGTAGGATCACGTGGCCGTCGAGGCGCCGTCGAGGGGTTGCATGCGTGTGATGTGCATCAGCGCAAGTGACGACTCGCTCGATAGGACCATCCGGGCCGCGAGGCCCGGGAATGCCCACCAGAACCGTCGAACGCAAGACCATGGCCATTTCCGGGTGACGGACTTCGTACTCCTTGGCCATCGGATAGCGAAATCCGAAACGGTTGAAACGGCCTGGCACGAAGGAGTTGTAGAACGTCGTCCGGCCTCATGCGCTACCGCCTCGCAATTGCAACCCCTTATGATCTCGAGGTCGCCGCCCCGAAGAGCGCGTATCGGGGATCGAACCCGAGATTACAGCTTGGGAAGCTGTCGTGTTACCGCTACACTATACGCGCTTTAACCTGTTGCAACACCTGTAGTTGCGCCTTCCACTAAGCGGTAGCTGTCCCTGATTGTGTCCCCGGAACGACAGCTTTTCACGCTGTCGTGGGTAAGGAACGAAGCTGCCGCATGAAGCAAGTATCGTGTGGAAATGTCCGGCCGTCAAGAAAGCTACTTGAACAAACCGGCGTGTCCTGATATAGTATACGGCCGTTCATGTTCTGGCTGGGTTCGGGGTGTGTCAAGAAGGGGAGAGGGTGCCCCATGTTCGTGGTCGCTGAGTCCTTGGCAGCGCATCGGCCGCGGCCAGCGCCGTTGTTTCGGCCTTCCAGGATCGTGCTCGCCGGTGGAAGCGACTGCTTGCTTTGACAGAAACTTGACCACCGTGACTCAAGTAATCCGAATAGAGCGAAAATCGGCAGTGCTCACGCCCTCCAGCTTGGCTTGTCTGGCACACGTTCCGACGGTCAACCTGACGGCGGGCTGCGCCCACGAGTGCTGTTACTGTTACGCCCGCGGCTACTTGACGCACCCTGGCGAAGGCAAGGTAACATTTTACACGAACACGCTCGCCAGGCTGCGGGAGGAACTGCGCCGCAAACGCAAGAAGCCCACGACGGTCTATTTCAGCCCGTCGAGCGATCCCTTTCAGCCGGTTCCCGAGGTCCTGAACACGGCTTACGACGTGTTCAGGTTCCTCTTGGAGTCGGGGATCGGGGTGTCCTTCGTCACCAAAGGGCGGATTCCCGAGCGGCACCGCAACCTGCTGGCCGCCCATGCACCACTGGTCCAGGGACGGATAGGGCTGATTACGCTTGATCCGAGAACCGCCGCCGCGTTTGAACCCCACGCGGCGACGCCGGAAGAACGGCTCGCACAAGCGGCCGATTTGATCGCCGCGCACGTCCTCGTCGAGGCGAGGCTCGACCCTATCTTGCCCGGCGTGACCGACGGCGCGGACTGCCTGGAGCCGCTCTGTGAGGCATTGGCCCGCATCGGCGTGCGCAAGATTACCGCCAGCGTCCTCTTTCTCCGACCAGCGGTGATCGGATCGCTGCGGCGGCACGTCAAGGACAAGCTCGTTTTCAACAGGCTCTTGGACCGCTTCGCCAGAAGCGAGCCTCTGACGATCCATGCGGGCAACAGCCGGGTCCGGGCGCTTCCGACTTCAGCGCGTCTTGAGATCATCGAGCGTCTGAAATCTATCGCAGATCGTTACGGCTTGGAGGTTCTCGTCTGTGCCTGCAAGAACCCGGACATCTCCCGCGGCTCTTGCCACATTTCGGGCCGCTGGCCGCAGGCGGCCCGCGGGGGCAGCCAATTGGGGCTCTTTCCGGTGTTGCAGTTTTTCAGCAAGTAGGTTATGCTTCAGCATAACGGATGCCAGGGCGTTATGCTGAAGCATAACCTACGAGGCTGTCAGCCGTCGCATTCCGGCCACGGAAGGCATTAAACGCAAAACACTCGGGTCCCTCCATGCCTATCCGCGCTTCTATTTGGAAAGTCGGCGCCAAACCCGAGCCGCTCGCCGAATCGTCGCTCGCGAACGAAAAATTCTTGAAGATATGATCGTTGCCGACCCACGTCTGCTCTCCGACGATTGGATGCTCATTGGCCGGCAGGAGAATACCGGCTTGAACGGGCGTATCGACCTGCTGGCCATCACACCGGACGCTTCTTTGGTCCTGGTCGAGCTCAAGCGCGATCGCACCCCGCGCGACGTGGTGGCGCAGTCGCTCGACTATGCCTGGTGGGTAGATAGACTTCGCCCGGAGGACATCGCCGCCATCTACGCCCGCTTTGCGCCTGGCCGGAGTCTGGCCGACGATTTCCGCGAACGCTTTGAGGAGGACTTGGATGAGGAATCGCTGAACCAGAACCACCAGATTATCATCGTAGCCTCTTCGCTTGACGACAGCACCGAGCGGATCGTCTCCTACCTCAGCGACCGCGATATACCAATCAACGTCCTGTGTTTTCAGGTCTTTGCGTACGGCAACGAACAACTGATCTGTCGCGCATGGTTACTCGATCCGATCCAAACGCAGGTCGCTGCTGGGTCGGGACCAGGCGGACGGGGGCACGTGTGGAACGGGGAGTTCTATTGCAATTACGGCCATGGGGACGATCGGTCGTGGAGCGACGCCGTGCAATTCGGCTTCGTGTCCGCAGGCGGCGGCCCTTTCTACACCAGGACGCTTCGGCTTTTGGAGCCCGGATGCCGCGTGTGGGTCAGGGTGCCCGGCCGCGGTTTCGTCGGCGTCGCGAGGGTTACGGACCGTGTGCAACCGGCTACCGCATTTAACGTCGTGACGCCCGAAGGTGACGTCCCAGTCCTTGACGCTGTCAAGGACGGCAACTACAACCGCCAGTTCATGAATAATCCGGATCGCTGCGAGCAGTTCGTGCGGGTGAAGTGGCTACAGACGGTGCCATTGGAGCGGGCCGTAAATGATATCGGGCTCTTCTTCTACAAGTACACAGTCTGCAAACCAACCTCCCCAAAATGGATTACGACGGTCGAGCGGCTGAAGAAGGCGTTTCCAGATTTCGATAAGCCGGCCACCTGACAACCCTCGGGGATTCGGAGACCAGCAAAGGGGTCCGACCCCTTTGCGCCGTTCCAGCAGGAAGTTCCTGCGCGGGACGGGCTCACGAAGCAGATCGAGAAGGTCCGGGGATTGCTGAGCCGGTAGAGGGCCTATTGCCCAGCCCAACAATGCTCAAATCAGTTGCGCGAACCGCCGCAGTACCGCAACGGTCTCGGCCAATCCCTGCCGCTCCAGTGCCGACAGAAAGTCGGCAACGCTCATGGGCGGGTTCTTGAGGCTCTCTCGCTGCCGCTTCGCGGCCGCGCAGACGACGTGCGGGGCGAGGTCCAGCAGGTGGTTGATGAAGTCGTCGGGATGCTGGGCCTGGATCCCCCACTTCTTCAAAGTCTCCCGCGGGAAGTCGCCGAGGTTGAAGGTGACGATCACGTCAGCGCCGGAACGAATTGCCGCAGCCAAGACGTGCCGATCCTTGGGATCGGGCAGCGTCAACACCGGGATCAGGTCCTCGTAATCGGCGACCAAACAATCCCGGACATGAGCGTTCATCAGTTGCCGAGTCCGCTCCAACTGCTCGCGGGTGAGGTCTTGGCGATTCTGCAAGAGACTCCGCATCCACTCCTCCTGAATTGCCTCCGTCCACTTGGCGCGGAACAGGTCCGTGAGGGCCAGGTGCATGAGCAGGTCGCGGAGCGAGGCGGGATAGAGGACGCACGCATCGAAAATGGCGGTGAACTGGCTCACGCTCAATAGCCCAGCCCGAGCTTCTGCGCTTCAGCAGCCAGTTCCTCCAGGGCCTTCAGCCGGTCCTGATCGACTTTCCGCTTGTAGTCCATCAGGTCGTCGAAACGAATCCGCCGATGCGTGCCGACCTTGCGGAATGGAATCTGGCCTTCCTCAATCAGCCGGATCAAGAAGGGTCGTGAGACGTTCAACAGGTCGGCCGCCTGCTGCGTGGTAAGTTCCGCATGGACGGGCATGAGCGTCACGGCGTTGCCTTGAGCCATCTGGGTCAGAATGTCCGTCAGCAGTTGGAACGCGGCAACGGGAATGGCGACGGTCTCTTCAACGTCGTCGTCGGCCTGGACGCTGAGACTGAGACTCCGACGGCGCTTCCCCAGCAAGCGAGCTAGGCGGCGGCTCGATTCCCCGGCAAGCCGAGTATCGGCCTCGCTGGGTGTAACGGTCTCAGGAAAAATGGACGATACGCCGGACATGGTGACACCTGTAGTCGCTAGACTTGCCTCTATTCATCAGCCTCCGGAATTCTAATTCACAAACGAAACAAAAGCAATATCCGAAACAAACGAACTGCGCAACAGCCGTCGCGCAGCCTTATCGTTTGCTGGCCTACGGCTTCTCCTTCGCCAGGGGGGCCCGCCTAAGATATCGGGGTTTGCTGAGAGACTCGGACCGGCAAGATCAACGCTTGGAGAACTGCGTTCCCCGGCGGGCGCCGCGCAGTCCGTAATGCTTGCGTTCTTTCATGCGGCTGTCGCGGGTCAAGAGGTTGAACTCCCGCAAGGCCGGCTCGAACTCGGGCTCGTAGCGCTTCAGGGCGCGGGCGATGCCCAGCTTGCAGGCGTCGGCCTGGCCGGTGATGCCGCCGCCGTTGACGCGGATCCAGACGTTGACCCGATCCCGGGCGCCGGTCTTGATCAGCGGAGCGAGGGTCAACTGCCGCTGTTTTTCGTTGTTGAAGAAGTCTTCCAAGGGGCGGCCGTTGATCTCGATCTTGCCTTCCCCCGCCCGGATGCGGACCCGGGCCACCGCCGTCTTCCGCCGGCCCGTCCCCAGGGCAACCCCCGTGGGCTTGGCGGCGGGAATCATCGTCGCGTCTGACATGGATGCTCTCTACGCCTCGTGGATCCTACTTGACGCCCAACTCGATGGGCTCGGGCTGCTGGGCCTGGTGCGGATGCTGATCGCCGCAATAAAGCTTCATCTTGGCCAGCATCTTGAAGGCCAGCTTGTTCTTAGGCAACATGCGGCGGACCGCCTCCTGGAGGATCTTCTGGGGATCGCGGGCCAGGCGATCCTGCGCCGTCACCGTGTGCTGGCCGGGGTGGCCGGTGTACCATGCATAGGTCTTCTGCTGCCACTTCTTGCCGCTGAAAACCACCTTTTCGACATTGAGCACGACGACGAAGTCGCCCATCAGGACGTGCGGGGTGTAGTCGGGCCGGTGCTTGCCCATGAGGATCACGGCAATGTCGCTGGCCAGCCGCCCCACGGTCTTGCCCGTTGCGTCGACCAGCCACCATTTCTGCTCGGTCCTCTCCTGCTGGGCATTGGCCATATGGGTCTTGATCATCGCCAACTCGCTCGCTGTACGGTTGTTTCCCGGGGTTGCCCACGGAGAAGGTCGCTCGGGAGGCCCCCCAACAGAGCCGGCCCCGAAACGGGGAAACATGTAATTTAACCACTAATCGGACGATTGGCAAGCCGTCCCTAGCGGAAGTCGAGCGATGCAACCTTGTTCACCCATAAGAGGGGTTTAACAAAGGTCGCCAAGGATGCAACAATGGTTGCCGTGAAGTCTTACCTCCCTGGTTCAATTGCTCCCAGAGTAGCTTATGACGACGATTGGGCGACGCGATTTTCTCTCCGGCGCCGCCTTGGCGGCCGGCACCGCGGTTCTGACCGGGCAAACTGCGCAGGCGGAGGGGCCGCCGGCGCAGGTCGGTCTCCAGCCCTATGAAAAGATCCAACCGCAGAAGTTCCCCTGGGGCTGGATCCGCTGGCTGATGAATGCCCAGCTCGACCCGGCGGCCGAGATGACCTTGGGAATCGTGCGCATCGAGCCGAACCAGTCCAACCCGCTGCACATCCACCCCAACAGCGCGGAGTATCTGCACGTGCTCTCCGGCTCCTGCCGGCACCGCCTGGGCGACCGCTGGCTGGCGATGAAGGCCGGCGACACGCTGCGGATCCCCCAGGGTGTCCCGCACATGGCCCGCACCACGGACGAGCCCTGCCTGGTGATGGTCGTTTACAACACCGGCACGCGGCAGATGATCTTGGTGACGGAACACTGAACCCGCGTGGTTGCAGGTTTCTCCGGCGCCCCTCACCCCAACCGTCTCCCGGAGGGAGAGGGAGTCTTATTCGGCGGCCGACTTGCTGCCCTCGGGCGAGCCGGCGATGGGCTTGCCCTCGGGAAGCGGCCGGGCGGCCACGGGGAAGCCCGCGCGGTAAAGCTCCTTGCGGAGCGTGCGAAAGGCGTCGAAGCTGTCCGGATAGACCCAGATCGTGATTGTGGAATCCTTGGTCCGCGGGTTGCCCAGCACCTGGTGGAAGCGTGAGTCCTCGCGGAGGGCCTCGTCGAGGGTCTCGCCCAGATCGTCGGAGGAGGGTATCAAGGTGTAATGCTTGAGCCGGACGTAAGAGCCGCCGTGACGGGTCTTGATCGCCTCCTCCGGCGGCGTGTCGACTCGCTCCAGGGTATAGCGCAGGCGGAATCCGCCTTCCGGCCCGATGGTCTCGGTGATCTCCGGCAGGTCGCGGATCTTGTAGAGCTTGTGCTCGGCGTCGGTCTTGAACTGCTCCATGAGAGCGTCTAAAGGAATCAAGGCCAGCCGGCCGCGGCGGAGCTGGAAGTGGATCTCGTGCCCTTCCACGGCGCGGCTCAGCGGAGTGGGGTAGCTCTCGATCTGGACGGGCGCGGCCGGCGCCGACGCGATCGTCCGCCGTTGGCTTTCCAGGTCGGACAACCGCAAGCGGGCGTCGAGAATGCCGCGGTCCAATTCGGAGTCCTGCTGCGAGAGGGTGGCCACTTGCTGCTGGCTCCCCTGCGTCTGCCGCAGGATCGCCGCCACGGCCGTGGCCAGCATGTCCCGCTCTTGCTGCCGCAGGATGGTCTGGCGCTGGACCTCCTGCACCTGCCGGGCCGTCTTCAGCACGTCCTCCCGCATCGATTGCTCGGCGGCCAGATCGCCGGCCAACGCCGCCCCGGTCTTCGCGGCGCCGGCCGAAAGCCCGGCGGCGATTTCCACCGGCGTGTTCTTGATCTTCAGTCCGGTCATCACGAACAAGATGATCAAGATGCTGACCACGCTGGCCACAATGTCGAGGAACGAATCGGCGTTGACCGCTTCGGTCTCGATCTCACGCGCTTGCGCCATGGCGGTCGTCCTCTCGTCTCTGTACTCTGCCGTGGTAGGTCCCGCTTGCCGAGCGGGACATTGCGCACCGACAGAGTCCGTTCGCCGCTCAAGTCCCTTCCGGCGGAAGGGACCTACTGGAGTTTTCGTTCCACGGTCAGACCGCTATCCTCCAACAGGCGGCTGATCTCGGCAAACCGCCGTTGGCCGCCGGGGGCCACGCGGACTTTGAGCACGGGCCGCCAGTACATGCCCTTGCCGGCAATGCCCCAGGAGTCCATGTGCTCCCAGACGGCGGAGATGAACTTGTCGATCGAGCCCTCCGCGGGTCCGTCCAAGGGCACGGTCCGAGGACTATGGTTGCCCTGCTCGGGGACCAACACCAGGCGATCGGCGTAACAGTCGACTCGGATCGGACGCGTCACCGGCACCGCGGCTTCCGAGGCGTCGCGGAGGCCCCAGTCGCGGCCGCGCTTCTTGGCCAGGCTCTGTTGCTTGCGGGCCTCGGCGTCGTCCTTATCGTCCGTACGTTCCGGGCTGGGATACCATTCCCCGGGCCGCAGCGGCGAGCCGGGCCCGGCGCCCGCGGGCGGATCGGGGCGGGGCGGCGGCGGACCGTCCCTAGGCTGGCCGGGTAGATAGCCCTCCGGTATCTCCACGGGCTTGCCCTGCCCGCCCGAGGACGAGCCATCGCCCGGGCCAGCGCCGGCCGTATTTCTGCTCGCATTGCCGCTTGTATTGCCGGCCATCGCCGGGCCGCCGGACGATGGTCCGGCGCCGCCTGTGGGAACCCCTTGCCCGCTGACGGCGTAACCGCTGCCGGGTGCTTGCGTTCCACCGCTGCCGTATCCGCCGTTGGAAGTCCCATTACTGCTTCCGCCCGTGCCGTTTCCACCATTACCGCTTGCACCATTACCGCTTGCACCATTACCGCTTGCACCGTTGCCGCCTGCACCATTGCCGCCTGCACCGTTGCCGTACCCTCCGTTGCCGCCGGCTCCGCCGGCTCCGTTGCCCACGCTCGCCAACCCGGGCACACCGAAACCGCCGGGCGCGCCAACCGGGTTACCGCCCGGTGCCATTCCACCGGGGTCCATCCCGGCGAAACCCGTGCCGGCGCCTCCGTTTCCGTAGGCTCCGGTTCCGTATCCGTTGCCGTATGCGCCGCCGGCTGACATACTTACGCCTCCCGGACCGCCGGGAGCGGTGCTTCCGTTTCCGTAAGCTCCCGTTCCGTATCCGTTGCCGTATGCGCCGCCGGCTGACATACTTACGCCCCACGGACCGCCGGGAGCGGCGCCTCCGTTTCCGTAGGCTCCCGTTCCGTATCCGTTGCCGTATGCGCCGCCGGCTGACATACTTACGCCTCCAGGACCGCCGGGAGCGGCGCCTCCGTTTCCGTAGGCTCCCGTTCCGTATCCGCCGCTGCCGTTTCCACCGCCGGGTGTACCCGCGCCTGGTCCGCCGGCCGCGGGTCCGCCGGGTGACATGCCTCCGCCTCCCGGACCGCCGGGACCCGAGCCGGCCGAGCCGCCTTGCCCGCCACCGCCGCCCGGGCTATAGGAGCTGGCTAGTCGCGGGGAGGAGGGCTGGCTGCGATAGCCCGACTCGCCCTCGCCCGACAGGCTGTTGTCGCGGACCACGGTGCCGTTGTCCGCCACGCGATAGCTCGGCCTGGGCGATGCGCTGCGAAAGCGGCTGGGGGCGGCGGCCACGATCGCCTGCTGGCGGATCCGCGCCGGCCACCGCCTGGTCCAGGGTCCGGGCGAGTTGCGGGTCGGGCTTAGGGAAGACCAGCGGCCAGTCGTCGCCGATCATCTCGTAGCCGAACTCCGACCGCCAGGACTCCATGGCCGACAAGGCCGCGTAGTAGGCGCTGATGCCGGCCGGCCGCACCAGCAACAACGGATAAGGCTCGCCGTCCCGCTGGGGATCGAAGCCGCCCTGGGTCATCAGGTACTCGCGGGCCGCGCAGAGCGCCGTGGCCAGCGGATTGCCCGACCCCAGCGGACCGTCGAAATCGTCCTCGACGAACTCGATCCCCTCCGGCTGCAAAACGACAGTGTCCGCACGGCACTCCAAGTAGATCGGCCGGCGGTGGGTCTCCTGGGGACCCTGGTAGGGAATGATGGCGTAGGAACGAGGCTTTTTCATCGCCTCCTGCCGGGCCTGGTCCACGCGGCGCTGGGCCTCGGCCACCTGGGCTTGGAGCTTTTCGAGATCCTGCTGCGTTCCCATCCGCCGCCGCGCCAGGTCGTTGCCAGTAAGGTCCAGCGACTGGCTGTTGGCCTGGAGCCGGGCCAATTGCTCGCGGAGCCGCCGGCCGTGGTCTTCGAGGTGGCCCAAGACGAGCCGCCAGTCGGCCAGGTCCTTCTCGGTGGCTTGCCGCGATTGGCGGAGCTGTTCCACCCGCCATTGGGCCAGCTCGCGCTGCGACTGGACGCCGGCCGTGCGGTCCTGCTGTTGCCGGGCGGCCTTGGCGGCCGACTCGCGGACCGCCTGGATCTTCGCCTGGCGCATCACGGCCAACAGCAACGGCACCAGCGCCCCCATCGTGCAGATCAGCACGGCGAGGAAGGGGAAGAGCGACAACCGGGGAGAGCCCCGCCGGGCGCGCCGGTTCTTGGTCAACCGCGAGACTTTCATGCCGCCTTGTTAGCCCCGGCGGCCACGCCGGCGCTTGGGGGGTTGGGCCGGGTGCTGTCAAGTTGGATCGCCGAAGCGTCGCCCGGCGAGTCCGTCAGCCGGGAATTGAGCAGGTGGATCGCCGCCGCCAGGCCCAGCACGCTCTGCTCGATGTGCTTTGACCCGGCCAGGGCCGAGAGATTGTGGTTCAGGGCGTCTTGCAAGCGGATCACGTCGCCGCTGGCCTCGACGGCCCGGCCCAGCACCTCCGCTTGCCGGATCATGCCGTCCTGAAGCGCCGCCAGGGCCGTCACGTTCTCGGCGAGGCCCTGGTGGGCCTTTTCCCAGCGCTGGCGATTCTCCGCCGTGGCGGCCTCTTCCGCCGCCGCCAGTTGCTCGGCGTGCTGCCGCAGGCCCTCGGCCAGCCCTTGAACCACCGACTCCTGCACCTGGCTGCCCGCGGTCTGCGCGATGCGGGCCCAGCGGGTGGCGGCGGCGTCCATCGAGGCCTGCCAGACCTCGGTCTGCCGTTGGACCATCCGCTCGATCGCCAGCACCACGGCGTCGGTCATCTGCCGCAGCACCGCGCCGGCGCCCTCGCCGGCCGGCGCCGCTTGGGGGAAGCGGCCGTCCAGCTCGCCCTGCGTCCGCAAGTCCACTTCTTCCAGCAACGAGTTCTCCCAGCGGTCGACGAAGAAGTGCAGGAACATCAGGATCATCGCCATCGCCAGCGCCAGGGCCGTGGTGTCAAACTTCACGCCCAGGCCCGTGACCACGTCGTTCATCGACTGCTCCAGGGCGTCGGTCCGCACGCCGTTCAGCGCCATGGTGATGCCGATCACCGTGCCCAGGAAGCCGAGGATGGGGATCGCCCAGATGATCACGCGGAACAGGGCGTAGCTGTTGTGCTGCCGCGTGGCGTCGACGTCGGCCAGGTACTTCAGCTCGTCGTCGAGGTCCTGGGCCGACCCTTTGCGGAAGACATGTTCCACGGCCGCTTGCAGCCGGCGGGGAAAGTAACCGCAGCGCCGCGGCGCGGGCAAGCGGTGGAGCCGCTGGAGCAATTCCTGGCAGATTTGGCTCAACGGCTCGTAGGCCCGCGTCACCGGCCCCAACAGCGACTGCCGCAGCGTCGGCCGTTGGCCGGCGATCTCGATCATCTTCAGCACCAGGGCCGCCAGGCCGATGCCAAACAGCGCGGTCTCCATGTACTCGACCGGGTGATGCGTGAAGTAGCGCGTCATCGCTTCCGACAACTTCGTCGGCAAAAACGAGTTCAGCGTCCCACTGAGCACCAGGCCGTAAAAACCGGCGGCAGCCAGCAACCCCCAAACAATGGGCGATTTGAGGATAGCCAAGGGCAAATTTCGATGGTTCGACACGGATCGTCCCTTTGTTGATACCAAAAACTACGAAGACTACGTAGACTGGTTACACTCCGTCAGCCCTAGCGCGAGGGGTTGGGCGAGTAGCTTATGCTTCAGCATAACACTTTGCCCTATAAGGCGTTACGTTATGCTAAAGCATAACCTGCGAGGATTTGCACCCATCGTTTCAAGATCGGGGCGGTAGGATAGCGTTTCGGGCAATCAGCCGCTATAGCGGTCCGCAGGTCCTGCTGCCCGGCTACCCGTCTTGGCGTGCGCCGGGGAAGCGATACACTAAGGGTCGGCCATAGGACGAACTTTCTGGCAATCGTAGGGTGGGACAAGGCCGCCGTGTGGCGGCCGCCGGCCCACCAAGAGCGGGATCGGTGGGCCGGCGCTCGCTTACGCGAGCTTGTCCCACCCTACTCGCCACCCTACTCGCCAATACCGCAGGGGGGAAAGCCATGTCGGAACAAGTCGAAACGTCGGGGAAGTCGGCCGCGCGATCGAGAGCCGATGAACTGCCCAGCCGCGTCTTGCTGGTGCCCTATCCGAAAATCATCTTCATGTACCCCATTCTGATCGCGTCGATCGTCGCCGCCGTGATCTTGAGTTTCGTACACGATCCCCTCAACCCGGCCAGCAGGGTCGACGGCGCGGTGTCGATCGTCTTTCTGGCGCTGCTGGGGGTAAACTTGGTGATCTTGGCCTTCGACTTTCCCCGGACCACGTCGTTGGCGTTGTTTTTCTTCGCCGTGGCCCTGGTTCTGGGGGCCCTGCTGCTGTTCACCTTCTACCCGGGGATCGTTCCCTGGATTACCCAGTTTCTGAAGAAATTTCGGCCGCTGGCCAATCCGCATTTCTACTGGGGGTTTGGCGGCATGTTGGGAGTGATCCTGCTGCTGGTGCTCTTGGTGGCCCGCTTCGACTACTGGGAAGTCCGCCCCAACGAGCTTTTGCACCATCATGGGTTCCTCAGCAACCTGGAGCGCTACGCCGCGCCGAACCTGCGGATCGACGAAGAGATCACCGACGTCTTCGAGTACCTCCTGCTGCGTTCCGGGCGGCTGATCATCCAGGAGAGCAGCGAGCACCGGCCGATCGTCCTGGACAACGTTCCCTTCATCCGCGTGAAGGAAGAGAAGATCACGCGGATGCTGGGGGCCTTGCAGGTGGAAGTGCGGTCGGACAAGGGTTGAGCGCGCCCGCCGCGCAACTCGCTGGGGGAACACGCCTTGACCGGTCCCACCATATCGCCTATAAGGACCGTACCATCCGCCAGCCGCAATGTCTTTCAAGGGAATGCGAGACCCGTATGGCGAGACATCATGTCATCATCTCCGGCACAGGACGTGCCGGGACGACATTCCTGGTTCAGTTGTGTACGGTTCTGGGCCTGGACACCGGCTATACCAGCCCCAGCGATGGGTTGTACGATAACTGCCACGCCGGAATGGAAAAAGACCTTCGCGATCGCCACGCGCCGTACATCGTCAAGAATCCTCTGCTGTGCGAGCATCTCGAGCGGATTCTGGATCGCGGCGAGGTAGTGCTCGACCACGCTTTTATTCCCATGCGCGACCTCTATTCGGCGGCCGAAAGCCGGCGCCACGTGGCGGAACAAACTGATCGCGCGCGTTACAAGCACGAGATTCCCGGCGGCCTGTGGGGCACCTCGACGCCTGAATCGCAGGAAGCGGTTCTGACGGAGAGACTCTATTCGCTGATCTACACGATCGCCGAACACGATGTGCCCATGACCCTGCTGCACTTCCCGCGCTTGGTGCGCGATCCCGAATATCTTTATGCCAAGATGCAGCCGGTGCTGGGCGGCATGGACTATCCACGCTTCTTACAAGGGTTCCAGGCCGTGGCCCGCCCGGAGCTGGTCAACAGCTTCAGGCGGCGTGCGATTCTCTCGATCTCCGACGCCGCGCGGACCGTTTGGACCGGCGTGAAGACGATCTGCGGCCGGCGGGTGGCGTGAAGCAGAAAGAGTCCGGGCGTCAGCTTGCACGTCTTGCCGGAAAGCGGCGGTCTTCGTCGAGGGTCGGTTTGCAGGCCACCAGCAGCATCGAATCCGACCGCCCTGTCCAGCAGAGGTACGAGCTTGTGAGCCGCGCCAGCCATCGCCGGCGCAGCCACCGAGGGCCTGGCAATCGTTTTTGGCAAGCCAGCAACGCCGACTGGCAGAGCCAGTCGGTGTTGCGGATCATTTGCAGCCGCTGGACGCGGAAGCCGGCCCGTTGGGCCATCTGCCGCAGGGTCTGGGGGGAGAAGTGCGTCAAGTGGATGGGCAGTTCCAGGTTGAACCAGGCGGAGCCGAACCAGCCAAAGGCGCCGCTCTGGATATTGGGAACGTTCACCAACAGTTTCCCGCCCGGCACCAGCAGGTCGTAGGCGTGCTGCAAGGTTGCCAGCGGTCGCTGCACGTGCTCCAGCGACTGCCACATGGTCACCACGTCGAACTGGGCCGGCGACAACTCCGGGTGCGGGAGAGTCCCCACCAACGCAGGCAAGTCCAACTCGCGCCGTATCCGCTGGACGACCTCGGCGCACATGTCCAGCCCCGTCACTTGCCAGCCTTGAAGGTACATCAGCTCCAAGAACGCGCCCTGGCCACAGCCGAAGTCCAGCAGCCGCGACCCCCCATCCAGAGGTATTCCTCGCCGGAACGGATTCTTAGCGCGCCAGAAGGCGGGCATCTTGGCTCTCGCCCGCGCCCGCTGCCTCTGCCGCTCGGTAAGTCCGCATCCCTCGTGCGGGTTGTACTCGGGTGGATAGAAACGGCCTAGCGACGCCGGGCTAGGCCGGGGGTTGGTAAAACATAACCCACAGTTGCGACATTGCACCACCTTGAATCGTAGCGACGAGCCGCAGGCGCCGGAGCCAGCCGCTTCCAGGAACAACGACGATTCCCCGCCGCCGCAAAGCAAACACGCGGTTTCTTCCCACTCGATGTCGGGACCGTCGCAGGGGTCGCCTGCGGTCTCAGCCGGCAGCACGCCGTCGCTGGTCGTTCCTGGCAATCGCCGCGCTTCCATGCTCGCCTCCGGGCCGCCCATCGGGGTCTGGTCCCTTCGCCGGCCTTTCGCTCGGCCGTGCCCACCCTACATCTTGCGGACTAGCTGGTCGGCTGTCGGCTGGAGTTCTAACGGTAAAGCCCAAGACGGTCAAGTGCGGATTTCTCACCCAGCGGCCTCGGCGCGTGCGGCGTCGCAAGCGACCTGAGCGCTCGTGAGAACCTCTCGGGATACCAGCGGTAAACGACCACCGATTCCCCGACTCCGCCGCCAACGGGGCATGGATCGGCAAAGCGCGCGGCCGGCTCCGCCGCCAACTCCAAGAGCCGGCGAAGCGTGCGGCTGCGGGTCGTGGCGAAGGTCAACTCCCGCTCCTGCAGGACCACGTACGCCAGGTCCGCACTGCCGAAAAGCCATTGCGCGTCGTTGAAGCCCCAGGTCTTCCGGCCCGAATAGAAACCGCTCAGCCCCCAGGTTTCCAGCACCGAGCCCGGCGCGGCGGCCCGGGCCAACCACTGGCCCGCCTGGCGGTGGCCCAAGCGGGTAGCCCTCAAGGGCAGCACGTCTTCAGGCAGGCAGGTGATCGCCGCCAGCGCAACCAAGGACCAGGAGCAGGCCAGGTGGATTTTGGATTTTGGATTTTGGATTTTGGATTCTGGTCTTGGGGTTTGAGGTTTGTGGCTGGAAACGGAATCCAAAATCCAAAATCGAAAATCCAGAATGTTCAACGAGGCGAGCCAGACGCCCGACTGCACCAGCCCATATCCCGCGCAGCCGATGGCGGCCACGATCACCACCAGGAAGTGCCGCGGAGAGACGTAGCCTTCCCGGACGGCGAACCCGGCTGCCAACAGACAGTAGACGATAACGAACGTCCGCACCCACCAATCCACCGGGCGCAACGGACGCCGGCGGATCTGCCAGAATCCGACCAGCGCGAAAAGGCCGATCCCCATGTTAAATGCCTTGGCCAGGTCGACGACCGACTTTTCCAGCGCGGCCGCAACCGTGTGCCGGCGCAGGCTGAGACTGGGGTCCCGCCGCGCGAACGACATCGGCTGGCTGTCTTCCAGTCGCCAGATTGCGGGAACTGCCGGCGGCGGCGGGGCCGAACGAGAGGGTGACGCCTCGTCCGGCGGCACGTGACGCCCCATCGCGCGCGCGAGCACGTCGCGGGGCCGGCTGACGCCGACAACCGCCAGATAGCTTCCAAACAGCAGCCCCGTGCCCAGCGCCAGGCAGCCGATGCCCGCCAGCAGGGCAGGCCAGGCCATGCGGTACCGGGGAAAGGCCTGGGCCAACAGCAACAGGCCCAGCAGCGTGCTCCCCAGCACCAGCACCTCGACCCGCGCCAAAAGCGCCATCCCCGTCGCCAGGCCTGCCCAAAAGAGCCGCCAGGGCCGCCGCCGGCTCGGGTCGTCGGCTTCCGTCAGGTAGACCACCACCGCCCAGAATGCCAGCGAGAACCACAACAGGTGGCTGCTGTCGCTGATCCCGTCGGCGCCCAACTGGGCGACCTTGGGAAGCAGGCCGAAGAGCACCGCGCCGGCCAGTCCGGCGGCGGTTCCCAGCAGTCGCACCGAAAGGAAGTAGACGGGCACGATCGTCAGCACCAGCGGAATCGCCGCGGCAAGCTGCGCACTGATCGCCCAGGCCGCGGGGAAGTCGCCCGTCGTGTGCAGCAGCAGCCGGTGGACCAGCCACACCGAGAGGGGGAACAACGGCTGATCCTGCCGGCCGCGCAAGGCGGCGAAAAAGCCCTGCTCGTCGAACTGCCTGGCCGCCTCGACAAACCGCACCGTGTCCAGCTCCGGCACCGCCGCGCGGGCAATGATGAGCACTTGGACGGCGATCGAAAGCAGCAAAAGACCGATCACCGGCGCCGCCCATCGAGAACAACCGCTGCCAGGCGACGGTGCCGCTTCAGTGCCGGAATTGGCTGCCGCTGCCGGCTTGGCCGGCCGTGCCGACAGCTCGATGGGCGCAGCCATCACCGCAACCTCCCCTTGCCGGAACCTTCTCGGACAAAGAGCATCAGGTCGCTGCAACCGCTGAGCAGTTGCGGATCGTCGACCGGCTGGAGGCCGGCACGATGGATCTGGTCGAGAATTTCGGGCCTGCGATAGTCTCGATGCCCTGTGCAGACCAGCAACAACATGTCGGGGTGCGACTGGCCGACGGCGATCAGGACCTCATCCGGCGCGGCGTACAAGGGAAACGTATGGCAGGACCCCTTGGCATAATAGTTGACGACCTCGGCCAGACCCTGGGGACCGACCAGCACCGGGTTGGGCCCGCACCGCTCATGCAGCCAGCGGCCCAGCTCCACTTCCACCCGCCGCTGCCGGAAATCGTTCCTCAGGGCTATTCCCGCTTCGCCCACGGCCACTCCCGCCAGGCACCCGGCGATCGCCAGACGCGCAAGGCCGGCCGGAGCCCGCAGGCGGTCCGCCGCCCCCGCAAGCTGCCCGGCAAACCCCAACAGTCCCAGGGCCGCGAAGGGCGAGGCCATGATCACAATGGGCAGCACGTAGCGCGGGCAGGTCGCGTGCCCGAACCAAAGGTGACACCAGATGCTCGCCAACATCGCCAACGACGTATAGAACAAAGGCTGATGATCCCGCCGCAGCCAGGTCCGCCACCAGGCGGCCAGGCCGCCGAGCATCAGCAAGCCGTAGACCGGACAGAATCCTTTGTACAGATCCGGCAGGAACTCCCGCAGCATTGCTCTGAGGCTCAGCCCGACCGCAGTGGCGGCGGACGCCTCCCCCGAGGTAACCGACGCGGCCTGCGCCCGCAGCCAGGTCCTTACGTAGTCTAGGGGTTCGAGCCGGGCCAGCTCCCACTGCGAGTGCCGGTGCAGCAGCGTCAGGTTCACCAGCAGCACCAGCGACGGCGCGACCGACAAGCAGGCGAGCACGCCCAGCACCAGGCTTTTCCGTCCCCGCCGCAGCGCCCGGTGCCTCGTCCAGGACCAGAAGCCCAAGGGGATCAGCAGCAGCAGACCTTCCGTGCGGCTAAGTGCCGCCAGCGTGATCGCCCCGCCGGCCAGCCAGAAGAGGCCCGGCCGGACCTCCACTTCCGCCCGCCAAAGCCAATACAGCGACAGCGCGAAGAAGAACCAAAAGGTGGGATCGCGGATCGTTTCCGGGCTCCAGCGGAGGAACTGCGGATGCACCGCATAGAGGAGGCAGCTTATCAGCGCGACGCGATCGTCGAACTGCCGTCGCACCCAGCCGAAAAGCGGCAGCACCAGCAGCGTGGAAATCAGCACGCCCCAAACCTTGCCCGTCGCTTCCCAGGGAATCCCGGCGCGATGCACGGCCGCCAGGATCACCGGGAAGGTGTTCAAGTGCATGCGCTGCAGCCCCCCGGCCAGATCGCCCGCTGCCAGCGCCTTGGCCAACGACAGATACATGATTCCGTCCGGGCAAAGGCTCTCCACCGGGCTCTCCACCAGCATCCGCGGGAGAAGACAAACCAACAACAGGCCGGCTAACCAGAGGTAGCGCGGCGAGTTAGCCCAGCGCCCCGGCTCGGCTGCGAGCAAGGCATTCGGGTAGTCGTGGGCGGGAGGTGGGAAGGCGATCTTCGATACCATAGTCGTGAGCCACACGATAGTTACAAAGCCAAATTGCGTCCACCCCAGTCGTCGGCAGGCTGCCCGAAAGAGAAGCGCTCGTGGAAGGGCGTTAGGTACGCTCCACGCGATGCCCGTTAAGATGGGTAAGATAACCAACAATCCCCTCTCTCTCCGGGAGATGCGGGCTCGCGGCGGAACGCCAGAGAGGGCGTTCCGTGTAGAGGGCGATCGATCAACGTGTTGTGACGCGGCGCTTGCCAGAATCTACGTCCTGGAGCAATGCCGCCGCCAGCCGTTCCTTCCACTGGGCTAGTTTGTCGGCGTCCGGCGTGCTGAGCCAAGCGAAACCCTGCGGAATCTCGAACTTCACCGTGGCATAGACCCAGAGATCGTCCTGGGCGCGATCAACGCGGTATTGTTCTGGATCGAATATCGTCCCTCGATCCTTAAATGCTGGCGGGGGTTGCACGCCTGACGACGCAAATCTTCCCTGGCCGCCCTCACCAGAGCGTTGGTCTCGATGGGGGGCATCTCCTTGGGTATCGTGTTGTGGGATCAACGTCTTCTCGACGATCGCTTCATGGACATGACGCACAAACCGGACCGCGTTGCCGCGAGTGCCTGAGTCTTCTTTTAGTCTCTGGAAGGGGGGCTCGTCTTCCAACACTCGGCGCAGCGCCTCTTTGCTCAGATTGCGGTTGCCTATCAACTCAGCCTGACTCGCATCGCAGCCTGCGGATGTGTAGCCACGTCTGACCCGCAGAACCAGTGCCTCGAATAGCAATTCGTGGTCAGAACGCCATACCCGCGATTCTGCAATCAGGCGTCTTGAATCGTCCAACACGTCGAGGAATCGCAGGATCTGGACGACGTGGCGCTGTTTCTCTTTGCCGAGATCATGCTGCGCCTTCAGCCAATCGTCAATCGGCTTTCCCAGGTCGGCTCGCAGGATCGCTTCCACGGACACCGCCAGGAGGTTGGTTGCGGCCTGCGGGATCGTTTCGGACGTTGGAACGCCTGTTGACACCTGGGTCGATCTCAGGAATGGCTGGGAAGCGGGACACGGTCGGGCGCGATCATTTTACCTTGTTATGCGCGCATAACGCAAGACCAGTCGCGCGTTCGGACTCTGTGGTGTAACTCCTTGTGTGTCAATGTTATAGGACATCAGGTCGGAGGTATAAGAAGACGGCCTCGCGTTATAACCATCGCGCGAGTAGATTACCACCCGAGTCGGCCTGAACGGTTCGGACCCACATCAGAATCGTTTGAAGCCGTGTCATACCAAGGACTTAGGTTCTGCAGAGTCAGGAGGATTCACCGTGACACACGCTATCCTTATCCTTACCACGGGAGGGCTGGTGCGAAGCCTCAAGGCAGGGTGCCCTGAGCACGCAATGCACTTGTACTGGACGGGTTTCTTTGCCCCGAGGGAGCCCAACGCCTCCATTGATCGCGACGGCAACTGCGGCAAGGCTCAGGAGTACTTGATTGAGATCGAACTCCTGAGGATCGAAGGCAACAACGCGATCGTGCGCATCAACGCCCCACCGCAAGTAAGCATGGTCAGCGCGAAAAAAGACCCACATTGCCAGGGATCGGACGAAGAGTAACGATTCTTGCTGAGGCGCAAGTGGCCCCGATGGCACGGTTTTGGGAGCCACTCACGCATCGGGACAACACGGTCAACGGCGCGCGTTGAGAGTCCAGCACCTTTCAACTAAGATGGGTAATTGTGGGCGGCAACGCATCCGGTCACGCTGCAAGCAGGCAATCCCCGTTGAAAGGAGTTGGCAATCATGTCCAAACGTTTCTCACGGCGCACGTTTCTCCAACGTTCTGCGGCTGCGGCCGGCGTCGCCGCGATGGCGAGCGTATCCAAGGGGCCGCTAGTGTTGGCTGGGCAGTCGCCGCGCGACAAGTTGCGCGTGGCCGTGATCGGCGCGGCGGGCATGGGCGCCTACAGCGTGGGCTGCGCGCTCGGCGAGCAGCTTGTAGCTGTGGCTGACGTGGACGAGAAGAACATCGCCAAGGTCATGAGGGAGAGCGTCAAGGACTTGGCCAAGCCCAAGATCTTCTTCGACTATCGCAAGATGCTCGACGAGTGCCACAACGACCTCGACGTGGTCCTCATCGCCACCCCCGATCATCACCATGCCCCGGCTGCCATCCGTGCCATCCACGACGGCAAGCACGTCTTTTGCCAGAAACCCTTGGCCCACAACATCGCCGAGTGCTATGCCCTGGCCGATGCCGCCCGGCAGAAGAAGGTGCTGACGCAGATGGGCAACCAGGGCTATTGCGGCGAGGCGATCCGCCGCGTCGCCGAGTACGTCGCTGCGGGCGCCATTGGCGACGTCCTCGAAACGCACACCATCCTGGACCGCAACTTCGGCGGCACGGGCGGCCGGCCGCCCTCGAAGCCCGTTCCGGCCGGCTTGCACTGGGACGAGTGGATCGGCCCGGCGCCCTATCGCGACTACCATGACGGCCTGCACCCCTTCTCCTGGCGCGACTGGAAGGCCTTTGGCACGGGCACCATCGGCGACATGGCTTGCCATCGCCTGGCCTTCCCCTTCATGGCGCTTAGGCTCTGGGAGGTGAAGAAGTTCACCGTCGAGTGCCTCAACACGCGAAACGGCAGCGAGGAGAAGTATCCCCAGGACAACGTCGTCTGCTACCATATCCCCGCGCGCGACAGCTTCCCGGCCTGCAAGTGCTACGTCTACGATCACCAGGAACTCCGCCCGGAGGTGATGAAGGAGTTGGAGAAGAGGTATTCGGTGAAGTGGTCCGACGAGTCCACGCTGTTCGTCGGGCACCAAGGGCTATCTCGACAACCACTCCCGCATCATCCCCGAGTCGGAGCACAAGAAGTTCCCGGTGCCGCCCAAGACGCTCATCCGCGCCAAGGCCGGCGGCCCCATCGAGGACCTCTACGCCTGCATTCGCACCGGCGGCGTGCCCGTTTCCAATTTCATCGACCGGGCCGGCCCGCTTACCTCGATGGCCCTGACCGGGCACCTCGCCCAGTACGCCGGCATCGGTAGCGAGATCGAGTGGGACGTTGAGAAGATGCAGTGCGCCAACCGGCCCCAGAGCAACCAGTTCCTGCGGCGCCAGTACCGCGCCGGTTGGGAAGTGTAGCGCGACCGGCACGAAGACGAAATGACACAAGCTCGTAGTACCGGCTTTAGCCGGAAATCCCCGGCGAGACCGCCTAAAGGCGGGACCACGAACGACATGTACGCGACGATGACAGCAATCGCCAGAAGAACTCGCCGCACGGTTCTTTTTCCGCCTAAGGATGATCCTTACGGGGTCTTGCGGAACTCCGCGCGGTAGACCGGCGATCCTTCGAGCCGGGTGCGACGCTCGAAGTGCGTGCGGTAGTCCATCTCGTGCCGGGGATCCGTCTGCGACACGGGGAAGGGGCCCTCAAGCTGCGTGGTCGCCGCCAGCAGCGCAAGCGCGGAACGATAATACTCCTCAACGTCGGTCCAGAAATGCAGCAATCCGCCGGGCTGGAGCGTCCGTTGGACGTTGCGCAAGAACGACTCCCGCATCACGCGCCGCTTGCGGTGCCGCTGCTTCCACCAGGGATCGGGAAAGTAGACGTGGACGGCGGCCAGCGACCCGTCGGGCAAGCGCTCGGCGAAGATCCGCAAGGCGTCGGCCGAGACCACGACGGCGTTGGACAAGCCCGCCTTGATCAGCCGGGCCGCGGCGTGCTCGGCGTAGGTCCGGGCCAGCTCGATGCCGAGGAAGTCGGTCGCCGGGCGGGAAGCCGCGGCCGTCTGCAGGAAGAGGCCCTTGCCCGAGCCCACTTCCACCTCCAGCGATGCCCGCCGCCCGAAAAGCGGCTGGGCGTCCCAGGGGAAAGGCAGCTCCTCGAAGCGCTTCAAGTGCCGCGAGAAGTCCAGCGGGGTCTTGAGTTTTCGCAAGGCTCGACGGGCCATGGTACTCCTCACGCTCCGCGTGAGGCCCGGCGTCACGCGGAGCGTGACGAGTACGATGCGGCTAGGCGGTGGTGGCTCATGCCTGCGGCGGCTTGAACAGGTCTTCGGGCAAAGGAATCCCCATCAGCTCGCCTTCGCAGACCACGTTGTCCCGCACCAGGCACTGGAACTCGCTGGTCAACATCATGCTGCGGATCTTCAACAGCTTGACCACGATCACAAACCGTTGGCCCGGCTGGACCACGCCGCGGAACCGCACGTCCTTGAGCCCGCCGAAGCCCACGATCTTCCCGGCCATCAGCCCGTACCTCTGCGTGGCGTAGCTGGCCAGTTGCGCAGCCGCCTCGCACATCACCACGCCGGGCATGATGGGCATCCCCGGCATGTGGCCGCGAATCCAGAACTCGTTGGGACCCAAGTCCTTGTAGCCCACGCAGATGTGGTTCTGCGGGTCGTCGTAGACGATGGCCGTAAGTTGCTCCATCTCGTACCGCTGGCGGTTGTAGCGGCGAATCGCCTCCTGGTCGGCCACAATGTGGTTCAGGTCGTACTGGGAGGGGTCGAGGATCAGCGTTCTCTTGGGCACGCCTCGCTCCTTGGCAGCCTCAGGTCTTCACGAGGCGCCGCTTCGCCCTGCGGCCCTTGGCGTTGGAGGGACGTTTCCCGTGGTTGGCCTTCTTCGGTTTGCGATGAGGTTTGGCCATGCTGCACCAGCTTTCTTCCTGGGATACCTGACTGCATACGCTCAATCGGGAATCCCTTACTCTACCATTGCCGCGCCGAACTGGGAAGGCAGCCCGCACTCGCCGCGACCAGGGCGGACGGCCGCTTATCACTCTTTCGGGTTGCCGGCACGACATAATTGTACCAGTTTCCTCCGCACCGTTCATGGGGGAGGGTCCCAATTTTCGCGGCCCGATCGGCGCCAGCCCGCGAAATGGGCATTCTCGCAACGAAAGTGGGACCCGTCGCCCAGCGAAGCAGGAACGGGAACGGGAATTGCAACACACGTTACTACTCTTGGGCGTTCTTCTGGTGGGGCTTGCTGCGCTCGACCCGCCCTACCTTTCTTTCTTGGCGAAGACTCTGATTAGGAGCAAGAAGCATGAGACGGGAAATAATCGTTCTAGCAGGCGTTGCGGGGCTACTGGCCGTCGGCGGATTGGGCACGGCCCGCGGGCAGAACCCGGCTCGGCTGGCCGAGGCAAATCCGTTGCCGATCTCGGACCAGGCGCCGGGGTTGGTGGTCCCGCCCGGCCCGGTCGTCGCGCCACGGCCGCTGTCGTTGCCCGGCGCGGTGGCCGGCATCGGCTCGGTCCCCGGGATGGTCGGCACGATGACCTCGCCGGGCATTCATGAGGACGCCTACCAGTTGAGCACGCAGGTGGAAGGGTGGACCCAGCAGATGCGGCTTCGGCTGGCTTTGGCCAATGCCACCACGCTGGTCCGGGACGCCGATCGCACGGTGGCGGCCAGCGCCAGGCTTTCGCTGACCGCCGCCCAGCGACGGCCCGTCGCGGAGCTGGTCGCGGCCTTCCACGAGTTCGACAACACTTACCACCAATTGGCCCTGGGCGTCCGCGGCATGGGCCCGGCCGACGACTGGATGGCCACCCGCCTGGCCAACATCGACCAGAACGTGCAGTTTCTCCAGGCCATGTTCGCCGCGGCTCCAGGCACCAGTTACAACCGCGTCCGCGTGATCGGCATGGCCCGCCAAATGGCCGAGATTTCCGCACAACTCCTGCAAGAGGTTAAAGGCGTGGCGGCCGCCACGCCGTCGCTGGCCCCGCTGCTTCGCAATGTCCTGCGGGTGCAGCAGCACGCGGCCGATCTGCTGGAGACGGTCCAAGAGGACGCCGCTTTCACCGTGGTCCTCAGCGAGCACCGCCAGTGGAACGACGCTCTGAGCAACATGGCCCTCTACGGCCAGGGATCATCGGGGATCGAGCGGCGGGTGGGGCTGGTCGCCGGGCAGCTCCAGCAGATCACGACCGCCTTGAACGAGGAGTTGACGGTTACCCCGCCCGTTTACTCCATGATCCAGCAACGGGAGCGGATAGCTGCCGGCGTCACCCAATTGGCGTCGCTCTTGGTCGATCAGCTTACGGTCGATCTGGGCGACGACAACTCGGGGATCGTCTTTGCCGCCCAGGATTTCGCCGACTCGGCCCGCGGGCTCCAGCTTTGGCTCCAGGGCCGGGCCACACCGGACATTACCCAGTCCGTGGCAACCCAGTCCCTGGGCGCCTGGCGGCGGTTGGAGACCCAATTGCAGCGTTTGAGCCGCGCCCGTTATCCCCAGGTCATGACCCTCGGCGGCCAGTTGAAGCAGCAGTTCGATAACCTCTTCGACACCATGCGCGGATGACTAGCCCCGTTGCGTTCTCTCCACCAGCCGGGCCAAGAGCCCGGCGGCGGCGGCGCTCTGGATCGCCTCGCTGGCATGACGTGCGCAGGCGGCCAGCGTGTCGTGGCGGCCGGCGGTCCACAGCGCGGCGGCGGCGTTGGCCACGACGATGTCGCGGGCCGGGCCGGGTTGGCCCGCCAAGACCCGGCGGATCAGGGCCGCGCTCTGTTGCGGCCCGTCGATCTCGATCGACGCAAGGTTGGACCGCGGCAGGCCGAAATCCTCGGGAGCCACGTCGAAGGGCCGAAGGCCGCCGGGCGTGGCCTCCACGACGTGTGTCGGACCGCGAAGCGTGACCTCGTCCAGTCCGTCGGAGCCATGGATCACCAGCACCCGCCGGGCGCCCAGCAACATCAGGGCCTGCGCCAGCAGCAACTGGTGAGGCCGCCGGCCCACGCCTAGAAGCTGGAAGGGAGCACTTGCCGGATTCACCAGGGGTCCGAGGATGTTGAAGATCGTCGGCACGCCCAGGCGGCTGCGGACTGGGGCCACGTGCCGCATTGCGCCGTGCAGCAAGGGGGCGAAGCAAAAGCAGATCCCCAGCTCTTCCAGGCAGGCCTCGACCAGCGGCACGCCGGCCTCGACGTTCACGCCCAGCGCTGCCAGCACGTCGGCGGAGCCGCTGCGGCTGCTGACGCGGCGGTTGCCGTGTTTGGCCACCGGCACTCCCGCCGCGGCAGCGACCAGGGCGGCGGCCGTGCTGATGTTGAAGGTCCGCGACCCGTCGCCGCCCGTGCCGCAGGTATCCAGAACTCCGCTGCGGCTGGTGCGGATGGGGGTCATCCGCTTGCGCATGGCCAGGGCGGCGCCGGCCACTTCAGCCACCGTTTCTCCCTTGGCGTGCAGGGCCAGCAGAAGCCGAGCCACCTGGTCCTGGTCGCACTGTCCCTGGAAGACCTCGTCGATGGCCTGGGCCATCTGTTCCATGCCCAGGTCGCCGCCGGCCTCGACTTGGGCGAGGATTGCCTCGATCATGTTAGGAGCTAGGAGCTAGGAGTTAGGAGTAGGTTATGCTTCAGCATAACAATTTCGCCTCGTGCTGTACTATTCTTTGCGGCCTGTTTCCTCGCGCCGCGGGCAAGATTCGGTTGCCGGCCAGCTAGCGTCTTGCCCTCCGGGGAGGGGAGCGGTAGAATCGGGGGTAATATGTCCAAGAAGGTGATTCTCGACTGCGATCCGGGAATCGACGACGCCATGGCCCTCTGTGTGGCGCTGTTCGACCCGACGCTTGAGGTCGTTGCCGTGACCGCCGTGGGTGGCAACGTCCCCCCGCAACTGGCCACCCGCAACGTCCAGGCGATCATCGAGCAGGTCGATCCGCCGCGCTGGCCCCGGGTAGGAGCTGCCTCGCCGCCGGATAACGGCCTGCCGGTCGACGGCCGGCACCTGCACGGGATCGATGGGCTGGGAGGCATTAACCTCCGTGTGGCCGAGCTGCTCACGCAACACCCCTCGGAGAAGATCATCTGCGACGAAGTCCGCGCTGCCCCCGAAGCGGTGACCCTGGTGGCCCTGGGTCCGCTGACCAACATCGCGCGGGCGTTGAAGCGGGACCCGGATCTGGCCTCGTTGGTGGGCCGCGTGGCCATCATGGGCGGGACCCTCAGCGGACCGGGCAACATCACGCCGGCGGCCGAGTTCAACATGTACTGCGACCCCCAGTCGGCCCAGGCCGTTTTTCGCGCCCCCGCCACCAAGACCCTGATCCCCCTGGACCTCACCAACCGCGTCGTGCTGACCTACGACCTCTTCAACCGGCTGCCCGACGAGAACACCAGAATCGGCGGCTTCTTGCGGAAGATCCTGCCGCCGGCGTTCCGCGCGTATCGCCAGGAGTTCGGGCTGGAAGGGATCCACGTCCACGACTCGCTGGCCTTGATGTCGGTGATCCATCCCGAGTTGTTCACCATGGTCGAGATGGGCGGTGACGTGGAGACCATGGGCCAACTGACCCTGGGCGCGACCGTCTTTGACCGCCGCCGATTGCCGAGTTGGCGCCATAATATGGAAGTGGCCGTCGACATGCAGACCGAGAAGGTCGTCGACGAGCTGATCCGCCATTTGAACGAGGCCGCGACCCGGGCCGAGGCCGCGGAACCGGGAGAGTAAGGACCGGCGAAGCAACTACTGTCGCACCGCAATGTAGTAGGCACACGCCGTGTGCCGTAGCGGACGGCACACGCCGTGTGCCGTAGCGGACGGCACACGGCGTGTGCCTGCTACTTATACGCGAAAGGAGGATTTCACATGAGACGTGCTTTCTGGATAGTGTCGTTGTCGACCCTTGCCCTGGCGACCGGGGCGAATGCCGTCTGCGCCGAGAAGTCTCCCTCTGCGGACGTCCCACCGAAGGCCGGCCCTGCGGTAGACGCCAAGCAACCGACGCCGCCTGCCAATCCTCTGGAGGGAATGGGGACTCTGGACGAATTGTGGCAAAAGGCAAGTCGTTTCGCCGCCGGCGAGTTCGGCGCCAACCCTTTGGGATTCCTCGATTCGGAACACGTGCAAAAGGATCTCAAGCTGACCCCCGAGCAAAAGGACAAGCTCAAGGCGATCAACGAGGAGTTCCGCGCCGAGCGGAGGAAGCAGATCGAAGCCCTGGCGGGAGCCACACCGGAACAGCGCCGCGCCAAGGTGCTGGAACTGCGGGCCAAGGCCAGGCAGAGCCGGGAGGAGTACAGGAAAAAGATCGACGCCGTTTTGTTGCCCGAGCAACGCAACCGATTGGGTCAGATCAGCTTGTACCTCCGTGGCCCGTTGGCCGCCCTGGTCGACGAGCAGGTGGCCAACGCCTTGAAGCTCACCGACGCACAGAGGAAACAGATCCAGGCGATCGAGGAAGCCACCGGGGAGAAGGTCCGCTCCGCCTGGCAGGATCACCGTCAACAACATTCCCCGGCCCAAGGCGATCTGGAGGCCAAGGCCTCCGAGCTCCGCGACCAGGCGGTCGAGCAGGCCCTCGGGGTATTGACTCCCGAGCAGAAGGATTCGTTTGACAAGATGAAAGCCAGGGACGTGCCCGTCCAGCGGCCCCGCTTGTGGCCTTTCCGCCGGGCAAAGCCCCCCGCCGCGCCTCCGGAGAATCCGCCGCCGGTCGAGAAGCCGGCGCCGGCGGACGATCATCCCGGACCGGCCAAGTAGCCGGTTCCTTTGCCTTGGAATGCGAGTGAAGTCATGCGGGCTGGACTCCGCTTACTCGAACAGCAGAACCGCGAAGAGCAAGAGAAATTGGCTTTGCTCCGCGCATTGGCCGCCGAGGGATTCGACGAGCTGGATCAAGGGCGCGGAACCATAATCGACGGTCGGCGACAGCTTCGGAAGTTTATCGGCCAGATTGGCTGCCGTGCCGCTCAGAAACCTTCGGCGAATTCTTGAGCGAAAGGCTGGGACTGCACGTCGCTCCGACCGGATGCGGCGAGAGCGAATGACGGTGGAGGACCTTCGCCGGGAGTGGCCTACGTCGCCGTTTTGGCGTCTGCCTGCTACCGCTTAGCGGCAGAGGAGGAAAACCTCCGCTTCCTCTGAAGCGCCCCGGTGAAGGTCTGTTTTGTTGAGCTTGCTATGCACCAACCTCGCTGAAACGACCTTCACCTCGCGGTAGTGCTGCTTGGCTAGTTCGGTGACCGCGTCAATCGTCATCATCCGTGGATGTCCGTCCTTGACGAAGGGCGAGTAAGACAGCAACATCGGCAATCCGTTCGCTCCTGCAAAAAGCTCCGCGAATGCTCCGGGCGCTTTTGATTTGATGCAAAAAGGTGATTGATGTCGATCGGTTCGGTACAGCCCGCGACTGGTCGGGCCGGTCAGGAACGTTGTTGAGACCTCGGGACAGTCTCGGAGGCACAGCGTTTCGAGGACATGGTAGAACCGGCTGTAGTGGTCACGAGTGTAGGGCGGGTCAGCATAGATAACTGCAAAATCCTTTTCACGCGACAGAACGTCGCGGTAATCGCCTCGCACGACGCGGTGGGGGCGATCTTGCGTGACGCCGCGATAGCGAACGAGCCAGTCGGAGAATACCTCGCCTGCGTCTTGGCAGCGGTCACGGCACATTTGCCGGATGAGGTGCGTTTTAATCGTGCCATCTTTCCGCCTCGGACGCATGGGCTGGGCGAACTGTTTGCCGATAGAGTTAACGATCGCGCTGGCGGTACTGAGCAAAGCAGCGAGGTATGTCTCTCCCTTGCTTTCATTGAGAATGCTATCAATGAATATGGCTTGCCGAAATGAGAAGTACCGCCCGCCAAAATAACGCGTTGCGACGAGCGCGGCCTCCGCGTGTTCCAATCGGCTTTTCGTCGCCTTCATCGCCTTGGCGAGACAACCATTTGCTTTCCCGCTGATCAACGAACCATCCTCGACGAGCTCGCAAAGCAACTCCGGCTCAGTCTCGGACCGCTCAACGGCGCGTTGCTCGTATTCCAAGAGCGGTTCCAGCCAAACCTCAAATTTGCTTCGGCTGAGTTCTGCGCTTGAGGAAGTCGGTTACGTCTTGGTCGAAAATTAGAGAGGGCTTAAGAAGCGCCGTGCAGATAACGCGGGAGTATTCCTGAATGTCTGCCGCGATTACGTCTCGCGAGCGCGAGAGAGCGAGGGACACGGTTCCAGACCCGGCAAACAAATCACAGACCGGGCCGTCTGCGAGCTCATCGAGTAGCTGGCAAATTAATTCGGTTAGGCGAAGCTTGCTGCCCAGATAGTGAATAGGCCTCCAAACTTCGCCGGGGAGTTCGCGGAACGTTCGCCGTCTATTGTCGATTCCAGCGGACATCGTTACACTAATTCCTGAGGACTATATTATGCCACCGATCCCGAAACGGCGCATGTTTTCGCGGCTCGACTGCTTCGATGTTCCGGGCCTCCAGCACGTCCCAAAGCTAGCATACGGTGCTCGGAACACCGGCAACACCCTTATTCAGGGTGAGAACCTCGCAACGCTCGGGGCATTGCTGCCTCGCTTCGAAGGAACGGTACGGTGCTGTTATATCGACCCACCATACAACAACCAAGAGAGACACTACCATTATCAGGATTCACGCGATCACCGAACGTGGCTAGAGGAAACAACCGCGAGGGTCGAGCTGCTTTCAGAGTTTTTGCGCGATGACGGGAGCCTGTGGATTTCGATTGATGACCGGGAGGTCCATTACCTCAAGGTCGCCTGTGACGCGATTCTTCGGCGCAAGAACTTCGTGACAACAGTCGTCTGGCAGCAGCGGACGACACGAGAGAACCGCAAGGTTTTCTCCAACAACCATGAGTACATCCTGGTTTACGCGAAGGACTTAAGACGATTCAATGCGACGCGGAACGGTCTTGAACTTAGCCCGGAGGTCAAGGCGAGGTACAAGAATCCGGACAACGATCCCCGCGGACCGTGGCAGTCAGTATCGGCGAACGCTCAATCAGGTCATGGCACGCCAGACCAATTCTACAAGCTGGCTAGCCCGAGTGGTAGGGTATTTTACCCGCCTCCCGGGAGGTGCTGGATTTATAGCTTGAAGAAAATGGAGAAAGAGATTAAGGCGGGCAATGTCTGGTTCGGCAAGGACGGCAACGGGGTTCCGAGAATAAAGCGATTTCTTTCGGCGGCGCGGGCGGGTCTAACGCCACACACTTTGTGGACCGCGGAAGAGGTTGGAACCAACGACTTTGCAAAGAAGCACCTGATTAAGCTTTTTCCCGACAAGGACGTGTTCGACACGCCGAAGCCGGAGACGCTGATCTACCGCATCATTCAAATTGCAACATCGCCAGGCGATCTCGTGCTCGACGCCTACCTTGGATCAGGAACCACGGCGGCTGTGGCCCACAAGTGCGGCAGGCAGTACATCGGCATCGAGCAAGGCGAGCATGCCGTGACTCACTGTTCAGAGAGGTTGCAGCTTGTTGTAGATGGCGACGAATCGGGAATCTCTGAACTGGTGGGATGGCGAGGTGGCGGGGGATTCGATTTCTTCCGGCAGCAACGAATCGAAGCGGCCAAACGGACAGGTCAGTAAACCCGGCACGGATGCGAAGCGTCCTGCTGGTTTGTGGCCGCTTCCCCTCACCCCGGCCCTTCCCCGGAGGGTGAGGCGAACTCGATGGGAAACCGCTCCGCGGCCAGGGCCAGCACGCCGTGGACGACGACTTCTTCGCCCAAGGCGGCGGGTACGATCTCGAAAGCATCGCAAAGCGGCGGGAAAACGTAGCGGCGGACCTGGACTCGCAAGGGTCGGAAAAAGAGATCTTCGCCCACCAATGATACGCCGCCGCCGACAACCACCACGTTGGGCGCCAGCAGCGTGATCACCTGCCCCAGGGCCCAACCGAAAGCCTGGATGGCGTGGTGGAAGGCCTCCCGCGCGAGCCGGTTGCCGTGCTGGGCAGCCGTGGCGATGATCCGCGCGTCGAGCTGCTCCACTTTCCCGCCGCACCGCTCGAGCAGGTCGGCCGCGTCCCGCTCGGCCGCCTCTTCCAGCTCGGCCAGCCGCTGCCGCACAGCGTCGGGCTCCGCGGGCCGGCTGCCGCGAACCAGCGATTCCAGGGAGTGGGAGACCGGGTCGGAGAGCCGCGACTGGACGGCGGCCGTGATGCCCCAACCGCTGGCCAGCGCCTCCACCGTCTGGTCGGGCCGCTCGGCGTGCAGACCGGGCCGCAAGTGGCCGATCTCCGAGGCAATCCCCGCGGCGCCCTGGTAGAGCTGGCCGCCGATCGCCAGCGCCCCGCCGATGCCGCTGCCGACGTTGCTGTAGAAGACAATCCGGCGTCCGCGGCCGGCGCCGAAGCGGGCCTCGGCCAGGCCCGCACTGTCGGAATCGTTGGCCACCAGCGCGGGCAGGCCCAGGGTTTGACGGCACCAATCGGCCAGGGGAAAGTCGCGCCAGCCTTCGACCTGGTGGCTGACGACGGTCCGCCCCGAGGCGCCGTCGACCGGCCCGCCGAAGCCCACGCCCATGGCCCGGATCGAATGTTCCCGGATCAGCGGCGCGGCCGTGCGAGCGATCTGCCGCAGAATCCCCTGGGCCCCTTGGGCCGGCTCGAACGTCGAGTCGCTGGAGGGCAACCAAGGGCCCGCCATCGCCCGGCCCGACCCCCAGTTGCAGTTTCGTGCCGCCAATCTCAATGCCCAGGTACAAAGCCGGTCTCCAGGCGATAGCGCAGCGCCGCCAGGATGGCGAAGGTCCAGTTCAGCCCCACGATTATCAAGGCCCATTGTACGCCGCCGACGCCCTCGCCGTAGGTGTGCAGGCCGCTTCCCAGCACGAAGTTCACGCCGTACCAGGCCATGAGGATCGAGCACGCGCCGACCACCGCGCCCACCGCGAGGCCAAAATTGCCGAACCAGCCGACGTAGCGGCCGTGCAGCACGGCCAGGTAGATCAACAACGACACCAGGGCCCAGACCTCCTTCGGGTCCCAACCCCAGAAGCGGCCCCACGAGAACGTCCGCCCACAACCCGCCGAGGATCGTGCCGGCGGCCAGCAGCAGCACGGCCACCTGGATCACCTTGTAGAGGAAGCTTCCCAGCGTCTCGCAAATCTCCGGCGGAAGCCGCGGCAGGGCACCCGGTGCAGCCGGCGTGGCCGCCGGGGCTAACAGCGTCGCCGGTGACTGCTGCGAGAGGGACTCGGCCAATTCGACTCTTGCGAACTCCGCATGGGTGCCACTACTGGCATCTCCGGCAGTGCGGAACTCGCCACCCGCCATTGGCCACTCGCCACTCGGCTGGCGGTAACGGCCGAAAAGGTACCAGGCCAGCGCGATATTCCCCAACGCCCAGGCCAACACGCCGGCCGCGTAGCTGGAAGTGATCGTCAGCACGTGGAAAGTCAGCCAGAGATTGCTCCGCAGCACCGGCTGCAGCGGGCTGATGTGCCTGTTCAACACGGGCGCATAATCGGAAGAGAAAAGGTAGGCCACGTAGGCGGCAAGGAATGAGACGCTCGCGCCCGCCAGCAAGAACGATTTCCGGGCGACCACCTCCGCCAGCGGCCGGGCGAAGCCCTGCTTCCAGAGCGTGTACGGCACGTTCGCCACGCCTAACGCGAGCGAGAGGGCCAACCGCGGCAATACCCACGCCGCCAGGCACGCCATGCACAGACCGACCGCCCAGACCAGCAGGTTCTGCACGGTCGGCAGCGAGGTGCCAACGTCCATCCGGGGCCAGACCGCGATCAAGGTACCGGCTTTGCCGTAGCCGTAGCTCTTGAAAGCCAGCAGATAGACCAGCCCTGCTGCCAAGGCCATGCGGGGAAGCAGCAGCGCCAGTCCGGCCCGGCGATAATAGCTTTCGCCGCCAACGCTCATCAGCTCCGGCCCCAGCGGCGTGGCCTCGAAGGAGCCGGGGATGGCCGTCATCCGCCAACTGCTGCTCAGGCCCGGCCAGCTCAGCGGCAGCAAGGCGAACCAGATCCCCAACAGGGCGACCACCAAGGCGACGAAGATCACGGTCTCGAACATGTTGGTCACCGGGGCCCAACCGGTGATCGCGATCCGCAGGGCCATGCCGCCGATCGTGAAGGCCTGGGCCAGCAGGAGTATCGCCAGCCCTGTCCAGAGCAGCGGCTTGCGGAAGACGCCCAGGGCCAGGGCGAAGGCCGTCAGGGCCCCGAAACTCACCACCCACGACCAGAAGAACGGATCGAGATCGTTGTAAAAGACCTCGGTCGCGGTGGCGCCGGCAGGCGGATAGGCCGTGACCCTTATCAGATCGTCGTCCCGCTGCTGGATGGGCAACTCCCTCCGCGCCGGCTCGATCGCTCGCCCCAACCGCCCCAGCGAGGCGGCAAAGTCGTTCATCGCCGCGTTGAAGGTCGCCGGCCTCTGGGGATTGCCGCGGTCGATGTAGGCCGCTTCCGCCCCGTGGAAGCTCGCGCGGACCTGTTGGAGCAGGTCGGGCGGATAGCCCCGGAGCACGTCCGGCGAGCCGTAGATCAGCGTCTGAAAGGCGAGCCAAGGCGGGATGTCGTCGCTGGGGTCGCGGTTCTTTTCCAAGGCGGCCGGGTCCAATGCGGGCACCAGGCGCAGCGCGTGCCCGGTGTCGTAGAGGGCGTAGTGAGCCTGCCGGGCCTGCCGCGCCAAGTCTCCGCCGTTGGCCGACAGGGCGTGGATCCGCGTGCGAATGGCGTCAAGGTCCTTCGGCAAGATACCGCCGGGACTGCCGGCGAGGCTCACCCGCTTGACCTCCGCCAACTGCTGGGCCAGCACCGCCGACGATCTCTCCAAGACCACCAGGATCGGCTCCGCCCGTTTGGGCGTCAACTCCTGTTTCTGGGCCAGGTCCACCAGCTTCACGATCGACTTGCCGGTTGCGTCGACCGCCTCGCGGAGGCGGTCGCCCAGACCGATCTCGGCCATCTCCCGCACGCCCGGGCCGAGGTCCTGCCAGGTGCGGGCCAGGCTGGTAAGCCGGTCGTCGAAGCGGCTGCCCGCGCTGAAGTCGGCCCTGGGATCGTAGGCGACCAGGCGGAACATGCTGATGGCGTCGAAAAGACTCTTGGTCTTCTCCTCGACGGCCGTGAACTTCGCCGGCTGCATCCGCTTGTCGGCCAGGGCCTGGCTCTCGGCCATCGCCAGCATCTGTTTGCGGAAGCCCTCGGATCGCATCACCTGCCAGGGCGAGACGTACTTCAGGCGGCCGGCCTTGGCCGCAATCGGCAGTCCCAAAACGTCGCGGCGGAGACCTTCATGGCCGGCCTGCAGGAAAGGGACGCTCTCCCATCGCTGCGGCTCGACCAGCCAGCTCAACAACAACTCCGGGGCGGTGAACCTCCGCGGCTTGCCGTCGGGGAAGAGCACTTTCGCCGCGGCCAGGCTCTCCGGCTCCTGCCCCTGCCCGTCGGCCGTGCCCACCAGGGCCAGCGTCGGGCTCTCGGTGCCGCAGACGGTCTCCACAACCGACATGGCGAAGGTATTGACGGGCATGATCCGGCCATTGTCGAAGACCGGGATGTGCTTCCAGGCAGACCAGTCCATCCCCGCGGCAGCGGATGGCGCGGTGGGTGCCACTGGCTCGGCCAGTGCAGGCGCCACTGGCTCGGCCAGTGCATCGACGGCGCCCAACGAAGCCAGGAAGATCAGAGCCCCGATTGCGATCTTTGCATTCATGCGTGTTTCCGTGGTAGAGGCGGGCCGGAAGAAGTAGGCCCGCATGTAAAACATGGTCGCGATGCCGGCAACGACCAGCAGGCAGCCAAAATACTTCAAGCCCCGGCCCGGATCGTAGTTCACCGTGAGCACCGACTCCCAAAGCTCGTCGCGATCGGTCGGGCCGGCCAGCTCGTCGAACGTCTCGTTGCCCGGTCTGAAAGGGCCTTGGAACGATTCCTGGTACATGCGATAGGAGAGGCCCGTCCTGGGGTCGGCGAAGTTCACCGGCTCGTTGAGCGTGATCGAGATCTTCTCGGCCTCTGCCGCCGCCGCCCGGTCCTCCGCGGCCGCCGCCGCCCGGTCGCTGCGCCGGGCTTCGACTTCCGCGGCGCTTTCCGGCGGCAGCCTGCTCACCAGGCTCGAGTAATGCGAGGGCTGGCTGGTGCCCGGGTCCAGCCGGCGGTCGAAGTGGTGCAGGTAGAGCCGGAAGCCCGTGTCGATCTCGTCCCAGACCAGCCTGATCTTCACCCGGCGGTCCTTGCCCTGGACCGTCCACTGCTGGCCCTCGCGGAAGGACGGGCCCAACAGCTCGGCGGGGATCATCGGCAGACCGTCGAGCCAGGCGGTCTCCGTATGGCCATCGATCGACAGCCGCAAACGAACCCGCCGTTGCTTGAGCACCTTGTCCTTTTTCTTGTCGAACGGCACCGGCACGATAGAGGCCCCTGATTGATCGTGCGGCGAGGCCGGCCGCAGTTGCGAGTCGCTCAGGTAGTCCAGCACGGAGAGTTGCAGGCCGTTGCCGCGATAGATCGGGCCGAAGTCGCGGTAGGCCAGCCGCCAGGGAAACCAGAAGAGCGTGCCGTCGTCTTGCCAGGGCCAGCGAACCAGGTCGGCCGAATAGTCGCGCCAATTGAACGGGCCGGGCGTGAAGGGGATGCGGACCAGCTTGCCGCCGCGGCTCCGCCGCAAGTTGTCCCTGCCGCCCGCGGGCCCGGTGGGCTCGATCCGCAGCTCGAAGTGCTGCTTGTCCTCGAAGGCCACGTGCCCGGTGTCGGCCTCGAAGATCGGCAACTGCGCGTCGATCCCGCCCAGGCGGCTTTGCAGGCAGCCGATCAGCAGCAGGATGATGCCGGCATGAGTAATGACAAAGCCGGTCTGGTGCTTCTTCCAGGGAAAGCGGATCAGCGCGGCGGAGAGCACGTTGAGCCCCAGCAGGCCCAACAGGCCGGCGAACCACCAGGTGCCGTAGATGCCGAAGTGGACGGCCGCGGTGCCGTACTCGCGCTCCACAAAGGTCGCCCAGCCGAGCACGAAGGCCGAAGCGGCGATCACCAGTACGGCCAGCTTGAGCGAGGCCAAGGTCTCCGCACCCCCCAGCAGCAAACGCATCCAAAAGGGCCGGCCGGGACAACGGAGGTTAGGAGATGCCATAAGTAATCATCGGCGGGCCAAGGCGACAGGCAGGCAACCAAAACGGCGGGCGGGCGAGGCGATTGCCCATAAGCCCCGGTCAACCGATTATAAGCGAAAAATGGGAGAAAGGTAGGTAGTCCCATTCTCGACAAACGCCCGCAACGCCACCTCCCGTCCGCCGCCCCGAGCGCCGCATGTTGGTCTGGCGGGTTCCGCTCACCCCGTCCCTCTCCCGGAGGGGACCGGGGACCGGACCGTGATGCCCCCGTGGACGGCACCCTTGGGTACGAACTTGAAGACCTCGATGAAGTCGACCGTTACCGGCCTGCGGTCCCACTTGTCATAGAATGGGGCGGGATATCTGTCGTGCGCGACGAGTCGATAGTCTCGCTGCACACCATCGAGCCATCTTTCCAAGGGCCGCGCGTCGCGCTCCCACGTCGTAGAGCGAAACAAGACGCAGCGCAGCGGCCGCTCGGCCGAGAGGCGATCCCATCGCGGCGGTTCCCCGCGAGCATGGCGCGGGGAGTAGATCCGCTGGTTGCAAAGATACAGCGACGCCAATCCGTGCTCGTACGAGCCGGGCGAAAGGTTCGCTTTGAGGTCGGTCTCCAGGCAGACCAACTCGCTGTCCACCGCCAGGTCGGACCAGAACCATTGGGCGAACTCCTTCGCCCGCAGCGTGGTCCCCGATTTGTAGGGGTACCACAGGTCGCGGAAGAGGATCCCGGCCCCGAAGGCCAGGAAGAAGCCAAACAGGGCCAGCACCGCAGTTCGGGCGTACCGCCGGTTCGAGGCGGTCGGGGCGCCCGCCCGCCGCATCAACCGGCCCCGCAAGGCCGCCGCCCACGAGGCTCCAGCGGCCATGCCCAGGCCGATGAGGATACAGAACGCCGGGGCCATGAAGAGCGTCATCCGCGCGTGGCCGCCGTAGGGGTAGCGGTGCATGGCGGCGGCCACGAAGTTCAACGCCAAGGGGGCCAGCAACACGGCCAGCAAGAACCCTCGCCGCCGCCGGACAAGAATCACCGCGCCGGCCAGGCAGAGGAGAAACGAAACCGCGCTGCCCCAATTCGGGCCGCCGGCGGGATACCCCAACATGCCCTCGCAGTGAATCCGCAAGAACCAAGCGAACAACTTCCAGGGATGTGCAAGCGGCGGGAAGCTGTCCACCCAGCAGTGATCCATGTTCTGTTGCTCGGCGCCGCTCACGGCCGAGCGGTTCACGATCATTAAGGCCACGAAGCTCGCCGCCAGCACCAGGTTGAAGACCGCCCAGGGCCACCAACCGCCCCACCTTGACCGCCAAAGCCGATAGGCGACGACGAGACTGGTCCCGCCGGCTACGAAGACGGCCGCGTACGAGTATCCCACGGCCGGGCCGACAATCGCCGCCAGCGCCCAGAGCCAGCGTTTCCGCCCGGAACCTCCCAGCCACTCCACGAGAAACGCCAGCATCGCCAGCGCGAGGAACAGGTCGCAGGCATAGGGCTTCACTTCCGCCGCATAGCGGGTCAGTGGATAGCTGACCGCGAACAGCCCGACGGCGAGCACGAGGGTCACGCCGCGGAGCAATCGTCTCGCTACATGGCCAAACAACAGCAAACTGCCCATGCTGCACAGGAAGGGAACCAGCCGCAGCGTGTATTCGCTGAATCCCAGCAGTCGGACCACGGTCAACTCGCCCCAAAGAAACAGCGTCGGGGCGATCTGGTCATAGTTCAGCGGCTGGAGCAGCTCGCGGTACCCGCGGTCCAGGAGGTTCGCCGAAAGCCCGGCCTCGTCTTCCCAGAGCGGGAATCGCAACAGGTATCGCACCAGGCGGAGCGAGAGGCCAATGATCAAGAACGTCCAAAACCAACGGGCTTGGGCCTGGGGCGAAAGCAGTTCGGGCTGGCCGGGAAAGAGCTCCAAGGGGGCCAAGGGCGCGGGCCGGAGCGGCCGCGATTGCGGGTTGGCGACTTCTGGCATCGCAAGATCGTCCCTGACCAGGGGAATTCCAAGCGGCGCGGAGCGTCCCATCTTCACGCCCGTGACGCCGGAGGATAGCCGCCCGGGGAAGCCCGCGTCAAGGGCGTTTGCCCAGCGGCTGCCTAAAGTCGAAAAGGTTGCCCTTTACCCAGCCTGGCGCTTCGGGTATCGTTCTCCCCCGATATACCCCGACAAGCAGTGGGAGGGAGGCGACGGTGAAGATAGCTCCAACGGACCAGGAAGGTCCTTCCCATGCCGCGACTTGCCAGCCGCCGGTCCGCAAGCTCTCGGTTCTGATGCCGGTTTTCAACGAGTTCTGGACGCTCCGCACGATCGTCGGCCGGGTGCTCAGCACGCCCTTGCCGCTGGAGATCGAGCTGATTGTGGTCGACGACGGTTCGACCGACGGCTCCTGGGAATTGCTCCAGGAGCTTGCCGCGGCCGATACGCGGATCAAGCCCCTGCGCCACCAGCGCAACTGCGGCAAGGGCGTCGCGATGCGGACCGCGATCGAGCACATCACGGGCGAAGTGGCCATCGTCCAGGACGCCGACCTGGAATACGACCCCCGCGACTTCCATCTCCTGTTGGAGCCGATCATGGCCGGCAAGGCCGATGCCGTCTTCGGCTCGCGTTATGCCGGCGCGGCGCGGCGCGTGTCGCCTTTCTGGCATACGATGATCAACAAGGGACTGACGCTGTTGTCGAACATCGTCAACAACCTTTATCTGACCGACATGGAGACCTGCTACAAGCTCGTTCGCTCCAACATCCTCAAGCAACTGCGATTGCGGAGCAAGTCCTTCACCTTCGAGCCGGAGCTGACCTGCCGCCTGGCCCAGTGGGGCGCGCGGATCTACCAGGTGCCGATCAGCTACAGCAGCCGGACGTACCTGGACGGCAAGAAGATCCGCCCCCGCGACGGGCTGCTGGCCTTGGGCGAAATCTTGCGCTCGCGGTTCCTCGACCCGCAATTCACGCATCACGCCGCGTTTTATCGGCTGGCCGCCTCGGCCCGGGCGCACCGCTACCATCGTTGGATCGTCGAGCAGATCAAGCCCTTCTTGGGTCAGCGGTTGTTGGAGACCGGGGCGGGCGTCGGCGTTATCAGCGGCATGCTCGTCAAACGCCCGCACCTGGTGCTGGCAGACGACCAGCCGCTGTGCACGGCCGTGCTCGAACAGCGATTCGGCGACCGCGATAACGTGCGCATCGATCGGGCCGACCTTGCGCCGGGCGATTTCCAGCGATGGGAAGCGGACCGGCTCGATACGATCGTCTGTTCCCGCTGGTCCGAGCAAGGCCGGTCCGATGACGCCTTGCAGGGTTTCTTCCGCCTGTTGGAACCTGGCGGACATTGCATTCTGGTGCTGCCGGCCGGGACGAACCTGGCTGCGTCGGCCGAGCCGATCGAGGCGCGGATGGCGGCGGCCGGGTTCGAGATTGTCGCCGCGCGGCGCTTCGACAAACTGGGCGGCATCAGCCGGGCCTGCGCCGGGCAGGGTGGCGGCGGGCGCCCTTGCAGCCCGCGGCAAGCGGCCTGGGCCGATCGGTTGGTGCCCTTGATGCGGTTGTTGGACGGCCTTCTGCCGTCGCGTGGCCAAGCGTTGATTCTCGTCGGCCGCAAGCCTTTGCGTGTTGCCCAACGCGCCGCCGCGTAGGACGGATTACTATTTCAGGTGTGCCGTGCGGATCGAAGCCAAGAGGCGAAGGGCCGGCTTGGGATGACGACGGATGTCGAACAGCCCGCCGTAGGGGAAATCGTGGGGCTCGGCGTCGCGGAGCTGGTTCCAGAGCACGCCATGGACGTAGGACTTAGCCAGCAGCAGCGGGACATAACGCTGGACCCATGCCTGCTGGGCCTTAGGGCCCCAACTGCCGGCCGGAACCCGCGCCTGCTTCAGGGCCAGCGGATCGGCGTGGCTTTCGCTGGGCACGCAAAGCGAGATGTACAGCGGCACTCCCAACATGCTCCAATAATCCAAGTGCCGGCTAACCTCTAAGGGATCGCGAAGCGGCGTTCCACCCGGCGTGTAGCCCACGTTGAGCTCCAGCATCAGCCCGCTCAGTCCCAGGTTGGCCCGGACCAAGGCGTCGGCGAAGTGAAGGGGCGGGTAATCCATCTCCCTGCGGCCCAGATATTCGCCCCAGGGCTGGTCGAAGGAGACGACGACCGGCGTGCGGGGATCGATACCCCGGATAAGTTCGATGGTCCGGGCCGACAGCCGCACCTTTTCCTCTTCGGTAAGCGAGAGAATCTTTGCGGTATTCACCCGGCTGGCGCAGACCCAGAGGTCGACCTTGCCACGGTAGCGGGTCACCGCCGCCTGGATGAACGCGGTGGCGAAGGCCGACACGCTATCGAAGTCCTCCTCATAAAGCGAGAGCCAATCAGGGATGCCGCGCGAATCCAAGGGCAACAACGGGCCTGCGCATACCCGCAAACCGTGCGCGGCACACCACTGCACCTGTTTGTCGCTGATGTCCCAGGAAAAGGTCTCCTCGCCCGTCTCGACTTCCCGCCAGGAGACAGGCACTCCGGCGGCGCTAAAGGTTTGGAGGAACTCGCGGGCCGTGTAGTCGTCAAGGAGCGAAACGCCCAAATCAGCGCCCAAGAAAGAGCTAAGTTTGTTGGCGTTGCGGCGGCGGATTGATAGGGCCTGCTCGGTGTAACAGCCGGCCAAGAGGTCTGCCGCGTCCAGCGCGGTGCGGATGGCCAAATCGGCGTGCTCGATGGATGCCGGCGTGCCCTGGGGTTCGACGGCGGACCGGCTGAGACAAACCGTGGCGTCGGCCAGCTTCTGTTGCACCTCGGGGGGGATCACCAGCCCGATCGTTCGCCAATCGGCCAACTGGCTGCGGACCTGTCCGACCTTACCGCGGGCCAGTTCCAAGGGTAAGTAGTAGGGATCGGACCGCTCCATCAGGGTGCCGGTGGAGAGCGTCACCAAGCCATGCCCCTGGACCTGCCAGGGGATGTACAAATTGGCTGAGTCGGAGGCGGCCCGCTCGATTACCAATTCGCCATCGCCCTGGCGAACTTTGGCGGGCCAGGGGACGCGGTCCATACCTGACAGGTACGTCTGCAGCACCGTTTCCTCGCTGATGCGATCGGGCGGCAAGATGAAGCGCATCAAACCCATCGGCGCAGGACCCTTCGTAGATTGCCGGCCAGACCGCGACGCGGCCTACCCATTCTCCCATAAGGGAGTCTACCCGGCCAGACGAACATCTTCAAGCGATCCGCCCTGGCGAGGTGGATAAGACCGCTGCAGGAGGCGGCGGCTGGCCAATCGACCGCGGGATTGATATATTGCCGAGAGACGCTGCGCGGTCAACTTAGGGAGAAGCGAGGCGATCATGAATCGACCAGTGGTGCGGCAAACCATGTTGCCCGGTTTGCCCGTGCGGCGGGGTAAGGTGCGGGATATCTACGATCTGGGCGATCGGCTGCTCCTGGTGAGCACCGACCGGATCAGCGCCTTCGATTGGGTGCTGCCGACGGGGATTCCCGATAAAGGGCGAGTGCTGAACCAGATCGCCGCCTTCTGGTTCGAATTCTTGGGCGAGCCGCACCACCTGATTACCACCGACGTTGACCGGATGGACCTCCCGGCCGGCGTCGATCGAACCCTGCTGGCCGGCCGTTCCAGCCTGGTGCGGAAGACGAGCGTGGTCCCCATCGAGTGCGTCGTGCGGGGCTACTTGTCCGGCTCAGGCTGGAAAGAGTACCAGCAGAGCCGCACCATTTGCGGGGTATCCTTGCCTGAGGGCTTGGTCGAAAGCGACCGCTTACCGGCGCCCATCTTCACCCCCTCTACGAAGGCAGAAGCAGGGCACGACGAGAACATCTCGCTGGAGCAAACGGCCAAGCTCGTGGGCAACGATCTGGCCGCAGAGCTGCGTGACCGCAGTCTGGCTCTCTTTAAGAGTGGATCAAAGTACGCCTTGGAGAGGGGTATCATCATCGCCGATACGAAATTCGAATGGGGGCAGATCGACCGGAGGCTGATCCTCGTCGATGAGGTTCTCACACCCGACAGCTCGCGTTTCTGGCCGGCCGACCAGTATCGGCGGGGCGGGGGGCAGCCCTCGTTCGACAAACAGTTCGTCCGCGACTGGCTGCTGGCCAGCCGTTGGGATCGCAACAGCCCGCCGCCTGCCTTGCCGGACGAGGTCGTGGCCCGGACCCGCGAGAAGTACGTCGAGGCCTACCTGCGGTTGACGGGACGCGAGTTTCAAGCGTAGTTGATGCTGCATCGCTGCGGCGTTTGTGCTAAACTCCCGCCGTCATCAACTTGGCCGATGGGAGTACCACGGGTGGGGACTTCGACACTCCAGTCTTCGGAGCGGGAAAAAGGGACAGACGCCTTCTGTGCGAAGCACCGGTTCTTCGAGCTGGAAGCGATCCTGCTGTTGCTGCTGGTCCTGGGGATCTACTTTACGCGGCTGACGTTGGTCTCGATCCGGGGCGAGGAGTCGCGTTGGGCAACGGTGGCGCGGGAGATGGTGCGGTCGGGCGATTGGATCGTTCCCCGGCAGCAAGGGCTGGTCTTCGCGGACCGCCCTCCGCTGAATAGCTGGTGCATGGCCCTGATCTACGAGATCACCGGCCGCCTCGACCGGCTCGCCATCCGGCTGCCCACGGCGCTGGCCACCCTGCTCACCACGCTTCTGGTCTACGTCTACAGCCGCACGTTCCTCTCGCGGCTGGGGGCGCTCACCGCGGGCGCGGCCTATGCGACCGCGCCGCAGGTGCTCCAGCTCGGGCGCTTCGCCGAGAGCGATGCCTTGTTCAGCCTCTTCGGGGCCGCGTCGCTCTTGGTATGGCACTTGGGCTATACGCGGAAGTGGCCGCCGGTGTGTGTCTGGTGTAGCGGCTACCTGCTGGCCGCGTTGGCCGCTTTGACCAAGGGTCCGCAGGGCCCGATCTATTTCCTGGGGCCGGTCCTGATCTTCCTGCTGCTGCGGCGAGATTGGCGATACCTGCTGAGCCTGCCGCACCTGGCGGGCATCGCGGCGCTGGCCGCAGTGGTCGGCGCGTGGCAGATTCCCTTCACCCTGCGTACCGGACTGGAGGCCACGGCCAAGGTCTGGAGCGAGAAGGGGGGCCTGGCCGATCGCGTTCGAGGAATTCTCGATGGGTCGCTGCCGCTGCACCTGGTCGCGTTCCCGGCGAAGGTCTTCCTCTACATGGCCCCCTGGTCGGTCATGCTGCTGGCCTTCGCCAGCGGCCGGTTCCGGCGGTGGTTGCGGGCGGCGGATCCTCAGGTGCTGTTCCTGGTGGTCTGGTTCCTGGTGGTCTTTCCCAGTTGCTGGCTGGTGCCCACCGCGAGGCCGCGGTACCTGATGTCGGCCTTTCCCTGCTTGGCCTGCCTGATCGGCCTGGTGGTCCAAGGGTGTTGCGAAACTTCGGCGGCCGTTGGATGGCAAAAGCTCTGGGCGTGGTACCTGGCGGTTCTGGCGGTAGGTGCAGCGTTGCTGGGGCTGGCCGGACTGGGGGTGGGCGTCCACGATCTGGCGGCCGAGACGAAGCTCCTCCCGCCGGCAGGGTTTATGATCGCTTATGGGTTGATTTGCCTCGGGCTGGCGGCAGCCTGGTTTCGCCTGCGCGAAGCAACGGCCGCGCCCGTGCAGAAGGCGGTCGTGCTCTGTGTAGCGAGCTTCATCGGTCTGACGTACAACGGCCCGTGGGTCAATAGGCTGGTACAGGCCGACAACGGGATGGCTGCGGCGGTGGCCCGGCTGAAGCAGCAGATCCCCCCGGGTGAGCCAATGGTCAGTTTCGGCTTCGCCCATCACCAGTTCGCCTACTATTTCGGCGACCCGATCAAGGTCCAGCCTTGGCCCGACGGCGATACCGATTGGGATCCGCGCGTCCGCTACTTTTGTTTTGAGCGTCGGCTGGGGGGGCTGGAGCGGGAGGTCCCCTTCGCCTGGGAGCAGGTCGCCGAGATTAGCTGCGAGCGCTACCCGATACAGTATCCACGGTCGACCATGGTGATCGGCCGGCGGATCGACGCTCCGCCGTGGGTGGTCTCGGCGACCAAGAGGGAAACGAAATAACATGCCTCGTCCCTTGATGGATCGCCCGCGCCCCGACCCTCGCTCCGATCGCGGCTACGGCGTCTCGATCGTCATTCCCGTGTATCGGGGAGAGAGGACCGTCGGTCCCCTGGTCGATAGACTGGTCGCTGCGCTGGGGCAGGCGTACGACTTGGAGATCGTGCTGGTGAACGACGGCAGCCCGGACGATTCGGGCCGGGTCTGCCGTGAGCTGGCCGACGAATTCTCCCAGGTGCGGTTCCTGGACCTCTCGAAGAACTTCGGGGAACACAACGCGGTGATGGCCGGACTGAACCATGCCGGCGGCGACTGCGTGGTGATCATGGACGACGACTTCCAGAACCCGCCCGAGGAAGTCGGCCGCCTGGTCGAGGAGCTCCGCCGCGGCTACGACGTGGTCTTCAGTTGCTACGAGAAGAAGCGGCACTCGCGGCTGAGGAACCTGGGCAGCCGCTTCAACAATTACGTGGCCAGCCTGCTGCTGACCAAGCCGCGGGACCTGTATTTGTCGAGCTTCAAGGCCTTGAGCCGCTTCGCGGTCGACGAGTTGATCAAGTACACCGGCCCCTACCCCTATATCGACGGCCTGATCCTCCGCTTCACCCGCAACTACTCGCGGGTACTGGTCCGGCACGACCCGCGGGCGGAGGGCCGCTCGGGCTACACGCTGAGGAAGCTGGTGGGCCTCTGGCTGAACATGTTCACCAACTTCTCGGTGCTGCCCTTGCGGCTGGCCTCCTGCGCCGGATTCTTCTTCGCCTTCCTGGGACTGGTCGGGGCGGCTTGCTTCGCCGTGGAAAAGCTCCGCCATCCCGATCTGCCCGTAGGCTGGGCGTCGCTGATCGTCTCCCTGTTCGTCACTAGCGGCGTGCAGCTTTTCGCCTTGGGGATGATCGGCGAGTATCTCGGTCGGCTTTTCCTCAAGGACAACGGCCAGCCGCAGTTCGTCGTCCGCGAGCGTTACTACCGTGCGAAACCATCTTGTGGTGCAGGCGTCCCGCCTGCCCGAGCAGCCGCAACCGCTGCGCGAGAAGAACTCGCCCCAGCAGCCGGGACGGCTGCACCACAACAGGGCGGAGTTAATCCAGGAAAGGCGCCAAGGAAACGCAGTGAAGCCGCTTGAAGAGTTCCGCGGAAGCCGCGTGCTGATCACCGGCGGCTTGGGGTTCCTGGGCAGCAACCTGGCCATCGCGCTGGTCCAACAGGGGGCCGACGTCACGCTGCTGGACTCCCTGATCCCGCAGTTCGGCGGCAACTTCGCCAACATCGAGCCCATCGCCGACCGGGTGACGGTCAACATCTCCGACATGCGCGACTGCCCCTCGCTGGAGATCCTCGTCCGCGACAAGGACTTCATCTTCAACCTCGCCGGCCAGGTGAGCCACGGCGACAGCATGCGCGATCCGCAGCTCGACCTGGGCGTCAACTGCGTCTCGACGATGAACCTCGTCGAGGCCTGCCGCAAGCACAACACGTCGGTGCGGATGCTCTACACCTCCACCCGCCAGGTCTATGGCAAGCCCAAGGCCCTGCCGGTCACGGAGGAGCACGTGCCGGAGCCGATCGACGTCAACGGCATCAACAAGCTGGCGGCCGAGTACTATCACCTGCTCTACCACCGCACCTACGGCGTCCGCTCGACCGTCTTGCGGCTGACCAACACTTTCGGCCCGCGGCAGAAGATCTCCAGTCCGCGGCAGGGCTTCGCCGGCGTGTTCATCTACCAGGCGCTGCGCGGCCAGCCGATCTCGCTCTACGGCGGCGGGCGGCAGTTGCGCGACTTCAACTACGTCGACGACGTGATCGACGCCATGCTGCGGGCGATCCAAAGCCCGCACTGCCTGGGGCGGTTCTTCAACCTCGGTTTCCGCCCGCCGCGCTCGCTGGTCGACTTCGTGGAGACCTTGCAGCAGTTCTGCCGCTTCGAGGTCCGCGCGGTCCCCTTCCCCGAGGACTCGAAAATCATCGACATCGGCGACTATTACGGCGATTTCTCCCGCTTCCAGGCGGCCACCGGCTGGGAGCCCAGGATCGACCTCGACGAAGGACTCGCCCGCACCATCGCCTTCTTCCGCAGCCACAAGGAGGCCTACTGGTAAGGGTAGGGTGGGACAAGGCCGCCGTGGCGGCCGCCGGCCTACCAAGGGCAGGATTGGTGGGCCGGCGCTCGCTGGCGCGAGCTTGTCCCACCCTACTTGCCTGAAGCCCACGCTACGTCCATGCTCCACCCGCTTGTAACGAAGGAGCCACGCGGTGAACGGTAACCCGATCCCCATGTTCGACTACCGCCAGGGACTGGCCGAGATCCGCGACGAGATCGACCAGGCGATCCGCGAGGTGTTGGACTCCGGCACGCTGATCCTCGGTCCGCGGGTGCGGCAGTTCGAGGAGAACTTCGCCCACTTCCTCGGCGTGCCGGGCCAGGCCGTGGCCGTGGGTAATGGCACCGACGCCATTGCCGTCGCCCTGCGGGCGCTGGGCATCGGGCCGGGCGACGAAGTGCTCACCGTGGCCAACACGGCCATCCCCACCGTCAGCGCCATCCGCATGGCCGGCGCGGCGCCGGTGCTGGTCGACGTCGATCCGCAAACCTGCCTCATGGACCCGGCCCTGGTCGAGTCGCGGATCACCAGCCGCACCAAGGCCCTCTTGCCGGTCCATCTCTTCGGCAACGCCGCGCCGCTAGCGCCGCTATTGGAGATCGCCGGCCGCTATGGTTTGAAGGTCGTCGAGGACTGCGCCCAGTCGTGCGGCACGCGTTACCGGGAGCGCGCCACGGGGACCTTCGGCGACGTCGGCTGTTTCTCCTTCTATCCCACCAAGAACCTCGGCGCCTACGGCGACGGCGGCCTCTCGTTCACCCGCGACCCGGCCCTGGCCGAGGCCATCCGCCAGATCCGCGCGTACGGCTGCGGTCAGACTTATTACGCCGAGCGTGAAGGGGTCAACAGCCGGCTGGACGAGCTGCAGGCCGCGATCCTGGACGTCAAGCTCCGCCACCTGCCCGCCTGGCTGGAAAAGCGCCGCCGCGTCGCCGGCTGGTACGACGCTTATCTGTCACCCTTGATCGCGCGGCCCCGCCCCGCGCCCGGCGCGGACCATTCCTACCACCTCTACGTGATCCTTGGCGACGACCGGTCCCGGCTGATCGAGGCCTTGAAAGCCGATCAGATCGGCTACGGCATCCACTACCCGACTCCGATCCACCTGATGACCGCTTACCGTTTCCTCGGCCACCAGCCCGGCGACCTGCCCCACACCGAGCGCTTGGCCGGCCGGGTGCTCTCCTTGCCCTGTTACCCCGACATCAGCGAACAGGCGGTTCGGCGGGTGGCGGGGGTGGTTAACCGAGCGGCCGAGTAGGCTCCCGGATGCTGGCGCCTTGCGAAGATACGATCTGCGGAGACTGATTCACCGTGAGCCTAGCGCCGGGGGAGAAAGATTTCGGCAAACGTCCGTGTGTGATATAGGTCTTGGTCCCGGGATCTCATAACGAATCACGCCGTTGGCGAATTTCCGTCGGTACGGCAGCGCGGCTACGCGGCTATTCATTCTTGCAGGCAGCCAATTTAGCGATCCTTTGCGCCTGGGCGAATCCAAAATCTGCCGACTCTTCTCCTGAAACAATGCGATTCGCATGTTGAAGTATCTTGCTCTCTAACAGCGATTGAACCCACGCCAGTTGCCCGACTCTTAGGTTATCGAATGCCCGCAGTTCTTCTTGAGTCGCTACACTTCCCAGAAGCTGCCGTACACCAGAGTCTTGGTACCAGGGACGTAGCTCACCTTTTTCCCCGTCCCTTCTCAAAAAGGAAGACAAGGCGTGCCGTAACCGCGCGATAAATGAAAAACAACAGATAGACAGTTTCCCCGATATACAGGCGGCACTCTTCCACTTCGCTTAGGGATTTCATTTCCTCAGTCGTTTCGTGGAGTGACACATATTGCAGAACTTCGACCAACTTCCGATTCTTGTGAAACTCCTCGTATTCAGTTGCCAAAAGATTGTCGGCGAAGGCGACGGCCGCCGGAGTAACTGCCTTTAGTTTTAGAATCGCAGACCAAAGTTTCTCGATGGAATTAAGCCGCCGTTCAATTGCAGCGTGACGGCTTGCCGAGAAGGAGCTCATGGCCGTTGCTTGTACTGATTGATATTGCGCATTGTCCGCGCGCAGCCGTTCCAAGGCAACAAGGTACTCGTGTTCAATCGACTTCTTGAGTCGTTCACCAATCCAGGTCCTTGCCAGGTAGACTAACCCCGCCGTCAGCAAAACGTTTACCGCAGCCGACGACAGAATCGAGCGTACTAAGTCAGTCATGCTAGCATCCTGGGCAAAATCATTGCGCCACTTCACTCAGCAGTTGGTGCCAGATCGAATAGTAACGGCTGACCCTTGGCTTTCCCGTTGCCGCGTTCTCGATACTGGAAACGCAATTCCGAATCCTTGGCGTAAGCTCGGCTCTTCTCGACTGCGATCCACTTGCGCCCAAGTTGCTCTGCAACCGCGCCCGTTGTGTTCGATCCGGCAAATGGGTCCAGCACCAAGTCGCCCGGCTCGGTCAAGAACTCGATAAAGAACCGGGGCAACTCTGCCGGGAACCGGGCGGGATGAATCTTCTTGCCCAGCTTCTTGGATTGCTTGATGTAATCGCTGTTGCTCTCGTTGTTCCCGCACTGAATGATGTTGGCTGGAATCGACCCGCCACGATCTTGGGAGAACTTGGGCGTGATATTGTGGCCCGACGGGCGCTTCGTCTGCTTAATGCCTCGCCTTATTAGTCGCTCCATATCCTTGCTGTAGGTTTGGAGAACGCGGGAATTGTCGGCCTTGGGGAATTTGGACGGGGACAACCAGAAAATGTACTCGACAGAATCCTTGACCCGGATTCGCCGGACATTGACCCATTCGGCCGGCGCGGGCATCTTGGCGGGATTGTACCAAAAGAACTCTTGGCACAACTCAAAGCCCACTTCATCGCACAACGCGAGCAACAGCCGGAAGTGGTAAAGGGACCGAATCGGCGCGCCGGGTGTCCAACTGCCGCCGACGTTCAAGACGAAACTGCCATGCGGTGTCAAGACCCGTTTGATCTGCTCCGCAAACGGCAGGAACCATTCCACGTATTCCTTCTGGTCCGCGTTGCCGTATTCCTTCTTGAAATGGAGCGCGTAGGGGGGAGAGGTAAGAACTAGGTCAACGTACCCGCCGCGCATGGTCCGCATGAACTCTAGACTGTCGGCGCAAAAGGCTTTTCCTAACTTCGTCTGGTAGAGCGGGTCGGGTTGCATGGCGGGTCTGCTATGTGCCTCAGTAGTTCACCCAAATCATTGTACCAAGGTGCCAGCTTTTCCGCATCCGGGAGCGGAACCCGCTGCATCACGGCCAATTTGCCCGTGTGCTGCGCGTGGCACAGTAGATCGACCACCCGAACGAACAGGAAATCGGTCCAGTCTCCCGTCTTCTTTCCTAGGCAAACGCCAAGGATATGGAATTGAGTCACGCCGTAGTACCGGCTCAGCGGGTCACCTCGGGAGGCTCGGGTCTTCTGGGTCTCAACCTTGTACGCGACGATTTCGCCGCCCTCCCGATACGATTCTTGGTGGTCCCGCACATTCTTACACTCTGCCAGTAATCGCTCTTGGCTTCCGGGGAGCCAAAGGCCAAAGTCCGGGTGGCCGTCAATGTCGTATGCTTCGTAGCGCTCGATTGCGGATCCCAGCAGGGGCTCGATCTTCTTCTCCATCTGGACTTCGGCCACAGCCCCTTCCAGGGCAACCTTGAGCCTGAACCGCTTATTCACGGCGTCGAGTAGCTCGTGCGCCGTCAACCCATATTGCTTTGCCAGCGAGTGCTCCATCACTTCGTCCTTTGGGTGGTCCGTCACGCCAAACGGCGGATAGTGTACCGCGGCGTGGGAAGCTGAGCAAGCTGGATTCTGTCCAGCGCACGACCCGCCCGTCGCGGTTCCTGACGCGCATGGCAGGATCGTCTTCGAATTGGAGGCTCCGAACCTTTTCGCGTCAATGCGTGTTTCCGCAGACAGGACCCCGGATTTCTGCCTGTTCAGGGACTGTCACAGGGTTTGTCGCCTTTCGCTGACATGCTCGTAGATGGCCCTTGCCAGTTCGCCGTACCTCGTGCAAAATAAGTGTTTTGCTCCCCTACCCGCTGCCTGGCGGGCGACCCTGACAACCACGGGAAAGTCTCATGGAAAGCTGCGTGCTGGCCTACTCGGGCGGACTGGATACTTCGGTGATTCTCGGCTGGCTGATGGAACAGGGCTACGACGTACACGCCGTCTACGTCGACCTGGGACAGCCCTGCGAAGACCGCCAGGCGATCCTCGACAAGGCCAAGAAGATCGGTGCCCGCTCGGCCCGGATCGTCGACGCCAAGGAGGAGCTCTGCCGCGATTTCGCCTTCCCCGTGCTCCAGTGGGACGCCAAGTACGAGGGGCTCTACCTGCTGGGCACCTCCATCGCCCGGCCGCTGATCTCCAAGGTCTGCCTCCAGGCGGCCCGCCAGCTCGGCGCCCGGGCCTACGCCCACGGGGCCACGGGCAAGGGCAACGACCAGTGCCGCTTCCAGCTTGCCGCCGAGGCCCTGGACCCGACAATCCGCGTGGTCGCCCCCTGGCGGCTGGAGAAGTTCCGCCAGCAGTTCCCCGGCCGCGCCGAGATGATCGCCTACTGCCAGGAGAAGAACATTCCCGTCAAGGCATCCGTCAGCAAGCCCTACAGCTCCGACGAGAACTGCCTGCACATCAGCTACGAGGCCGGCAAGCTGGAAGACCTGGGCGAAAGCGGCGTGGAGCTGGTCGAGTTCGGCATGACGCAGTCGCCCCAGCACGCCCCGGACACCGCGGAAACGGTGAGCGTGGGCTTCGAGTCGGGCCTGCCGGTGAGCGTCAACGGCCGGCGGCTGGGGGCCTTCGACCTGGTCGACACGCTCAACGAGATCGGCGGACGCAACGGCGTGGGCCGGATCGACATGGTCGAGAACCGTTTTGTAGGCATGAAAAGCCGCGGCGTCTACGAGGCGCCCGGCATGACCGTGCTCTACGCCGCCCATCGCATCCTCGAGCAGATCACCCTGGACCGCGACCTGATGCACCTGCGTGATCGGCTCTCGCCCGAAGTGGCCGAGATGGTCTACTACGGCTTCTGGTACCACGCCAAGATGGACGCCCTGATGTCCTTCATCCGCGAGGCCCAGAAGCCGGTCACCGGCGAGGTGCTGCTAGCGCTTTACAAGGGGAACATCCTCGTCCAGAGCCGCACCAGCCCCAACAGCCTTTACGACGAAGGCATCGCCACCATGGAAGGCGGCGGGGCCTACAACCAGTCCGACGCCGAAGGATTCCTGCGGATCCAAGGTCTCCCCAGCCGCGTCCAGGCCCGGGTCCGGCCGCGGACGCTCTGAGAGGAAGTGGCTAGTGGTCGGTGGTCAGGAGCGAGACGCGGAGAAGGGGAGAAGAGGAGAAGGGGAGAAGAGGAGAAATTCGGCTCATCCGACGGAATCGCGCGCAACGGAGGATTATGACGCAAAATCAAGCAGCCAAGGGAGTACCGGTGCCTCTTCTCTGTTGCCGTCCTCCGGGAAAATGCAGGGCAGAGAAGAGGCACCGGTACTTCGTCGTGCATCGTGAACGGTCGGGGGTTCCGACGCGTACTCTTCCCTCGAATGAACCAGAAATTCTCACGCTGACCGCGTCCCCGCGTCTGGCCACTGACCACTTGCCACTGACCACTGTGATGGGCAGTGCCAAGGGGACAGGTCCATGTTTTCGGCCTTACGTCCCGCGGCCAAAATCTCCTTTTGGCCGAAAAATGGACCAGTCCCCGCCCGACCCGTGAACGGTTACACTGACCACTAACCACTGACCACTAACCACCGACACGCCCATGCCTCGAACTTGCTTTTTCCTCCTGCTGCTAGCTCTTCCCTCGGCCGCGGACGCTGCGGAAACGGTGTATGACGTGGTGGTCTACGGGGGAACATCCGCCGGCGTGGCGGCGGCGATCCAAACGGCGCGGAGCGGCAAGTCGGTCGTGCTGATCGAGCCGGGACAGCACCTCGGCGGACTGACCACCGGCGGCCTGGGGGCGACCGACATCGGCAATAAGCGGGCCATCGGCGGCATCGCCCGGGAGTTCTACGGCCGCGTCTACCGGCATTACGCCCGGGACTCCGCCTGGACCCGCGAGACCCGCGACCAGTACCGGGCCCGGGCCGGACAGGCCATCGACGCCGATACCATGTGGACCTTCGAGCCGCACGTGGCTGAAGCCATCATCCAGGCCATGCTGGCCGAGGCCAAGGTCCCCGTGGTCTTGGGCCAGCGACTGGACCTGAAATCGGGGGTCCAGAAACGGGGCCCGCGGATCGCGGCCGTGACGATGGAGTCGGGCCGGCGGTTCGCCGGGCGGACCTTCATCGATGCCACCTACGAAGGCGACTTGATGGCCGAGGCCGGCGTGTCGTTCACCGTCGGCCGCGAGGCCAACGCCGCCTATGGCGAAACGCTCAACGGCGTCCAAACCCGCCATGCGGTCTCGCACCAGTTCATCAAACCCGTCGATCCCTACGTCAAGCCGGGCGATGCGGCCAGCGGACTGCTGCCGGGCGTCCACGCCGGCGGGCCGGGCGACGAGGGCCAGGCCGATCGCCGCGTCCAGGCCTACAACTTCCGCGTTTGCACCACCGACCTGCCCGAAAACCGCCGCGAGTGGCCCAAGCCCGAAGGCTATGATCCCCGTCGCTACGAGCTCTTGCTGAGGAACTTCGAGGCCGGCGACCATCGGGCGCCCTGGAACCCGGTTTGGCTGCCCAACCGCAAGACCGACACCAACAACAACTTCGCCGTCTCCAGCGACGATATCGGCATGAACTACGATTACCCGGAAGCCGACTACGCCACGCGGGAGAAGATCGTCCACGAGCATGAAGACTGCCAAAAGGGCCTTTTCTGGACCCTGGCCAACAACGCCCGCGTGCCCGAGGCGGTCCGCCGCCAGTTCCAGAGCCTCGGACTGGCGAAGGACGAATTCACCGACCACGGCAACTGGCCGCCGCAGCTCTACGTCCGCGAGGCCCGGCGGATGGTCGGGTCCTATGTGATGACCGAGGGCAACGTCGTCGGCCGCCGGCGCCGGAGGATTCCATCGGCCTGGCGGCCTATGGCATGGACTCGCACAACACCCAGCGATACGTCAGCCCGCAAGGCTACGCCATCAACGAGGGCGACGTGCAGGTTCACGGCTTCCCGCCCTATCCGATCAGCTACCGTGCGATCGTCCCCCAGCGGGCCGAGTGTACCAACCTGCTGGTGCCCGTCTGTCTCTCCGCCAGCCACATCGCCTATGGCTCGATCCGCATGGAGCCGGTATTCATGATCCTCGGCCAGTCGGCGGCGGCGGCGGCCGTCGAGGCGATCGACGAGAACGTCGACGTCCAGGCGATCGACGTTCCTCGCCTCCAGAAGCGGCTGCTGGCCGACGGGCAGATCCTCCAGTGGACGTTGAGGTAGCGCGGCCCACTTTTCGGGCGGTGTGCGGCGGACTGCGGTCTTGCGCTCTGACCGAGGTAATTGACCGCCCTTCCAACGAGGCGCTGCGATTGGAAGGGGAAGCGATGATCTAGGAGTTCGACTGCAACGAGAAAGACGAACCCGAGCTATGGCTGGTTGGCTGGTTCGGGCTGTCTTGTACCAATCAGCTCAACAGGTATGCGGTAGGTCTGCCGTAGCCAATTATCTTGACCAACTTTTCGGATTCGGTGCTCAACATGTAGCGTACCGCTTTGGCCAATCGGCGGGTCCATCACTCTTGTTAAGAAACGATGGACGAATGTCTTGAAAACGAAATGGCCTTTCGTGACTACCGCCTCGTTGTCGGCGCCCGGGGGTAGAAGAGCCGTTTCATGTTCAAATGGCTCGTCCATATCGCCGTCTTCTGGAGCCCAAGCAGCCGTCACACAAAGGACCAGGGAACCGGGAACGCCGAGCTTTCGGACTTCGTCCAGCGTGCCCACGGAAATTTTCTCGAACACGTTGAACAGGCTCACACGACCCGTTTCTTGGTCGATCGCCCCGGATTCTGAACAAATGATGTAGATCGCCCGCGCCATGTAGTCCCACCTGTTAGCAAAGCGCTAACCGAGGCCCTCCCGTTTTCCAGCCCTTCATAAACACGGTTTCCGATTCAGTCTCGGCGGACTCGGGGTCGTGGTCAATGTTGGTCGTCGTCGGCACGTACGTCAGGTAATGCCCCACGTAACGCTCAATCTTCCTCGCCAACTCGTCGATGTCTTGGGTGCCGACATTTTCTCGGAGCCGTTCGGCGCCCTGATGGAATGCAATGCGGTAACGACCGTTAGGATCGCCTTCCGGATACCAACCCGCATCAATCACGATGCCATTTGGCAATCGGATTTCCACCATGTCCTGTCCGCGCCCCTGGGGATCTGGGTCATCGTAAAGGTAGCCCACTACCTTGCAGTTCCCCGGCAGAGCCAGGTCAAGTATTCGGATGTTGGTCATAGGTTGACCCCTCTCCTGCGTAGCTCGTCAATCGTAATGGGATAGCCGTGGAATGTGTTATTCGTCACCTCGACATGAATATAATCGGCCAGGAGGCCGTGGCAGGAGCCGACGAACCTTCCAACGTGCTGGTAATAGCATTTCTTGTGCCCCGAATCACGGTAAAGAATCCCTTTCGCTATGCAATTCCTCTCTAATCGAAGGACATCGGCATCCCTCAAATGAGGGTCGTACTGAGAGTCGCTCTCGGGTTCGGCGGTCCGCTTGTGAACCTCGCCTGAATCCCAGTCTCGCACCGACACCCTTCGATGCTTTTCGACAGGCACCCAGATCAAACGCCTTCGATCCCGCGCCATCGCTGGCCTTCTCTACCCCAATAATGCGGTCTCTATCCAGGATAACTGGGGCCGCGAGACCATGCCAGCAGCCAGTAGAAAATAAAGAGACGCAACGAATCACAAAAGTGACTTCCGGCCGCCTATGTCGCTTGGTGGCAGCTCCACTCCTGTAGGGAAATAGGGACCCATCCGCCCACCGTTTCCCTCTGCCCGCTCTTAGCCCAGGCTCCGTCGCCTCGCTACAATTACGCTGATCCGCTCTAGGCCAAACGCGACCGCTGGTGCTATGCTATGTTAACTTATCGGGAGCACGCCACCCAAATGAGTGGATGACAAGGATGGAAGTCGAGATGGGAGCTCGTAGCTTGCAGCGGAAGAAGTCGATAGCGATTGGCGCCCTGATCCTGGCGAGCCACCTGCTGGGAATCGCTTTAGCGGGCTGCCAAGCGGCGGAGCCGAACAAGGCCCCGTCGGCGGCGAAGGCCACGACTCCCTCGACGAGCGTTCGCCCCGACCTGCTTGTGGTCGCCGCGGAGGAGCCGTGGATGGCGGCCGTCGCTGCGCCCGTAGCGGCCAAGTACCGCCACAACGACCGGCTGCCCCTGCTGGTGGCAGTTTCCTTTCCGCCCAGCCGGCAGGCCAACTGGCTGATTTCCCGGGTTGGGGCGGAGAAGACGGTGCTGTTGGGGCCCCGGGAAACGAAGTTGATGGGGCCAGTGCTCCCGTCGCTTTCGCCGGAGGTGCTCTCGCTGGGCGTGGACCCCGTGTACGGGAGCCTGCGGGTCGCGCGACGATTCTGGGGCCAGACGCGGCAGGCGGTAGTCGCACCGGCGGACGACCCGGAAGCGATCCTCATGGGCTCCTCGCTGGCCGGCAGCCTCTCCGCGCCGCTGTTGATCCGCCAGAGCAAGGAGGGGCCTCGGCCGATGATGAAGGCCCTGGCCGACCTGAAGCTCGAGGAGGTGCTGGCGGTGGTCAGCGACCCGGTACGGTTGCCCCGCTGGGCCGACGGCAAGGACCGCCGGGTGCGGATCGTAACCGTCGGGGAGGCCCAGGACCAGGTTCTCGGCCGGCTGGGACCGGAGAACGTGCGGACGGTGGTCCTGGCCCGGGTGCCCGACCAGGCGCTTTGCGTCGGCCAGACGGCTTGGCTGGCGCCGTACCTGGGACTGGTCCGCGGTGCGCCGCTGGTGCTCTGCCGCACAGCCAGTGCGACCACGGCCGAGAATCAGGTGGTCGAGCTGATTGATCGCTATCAGCTCAAGCCGCGGACGGCGACGATCCTGGCCGACTACGCCTCGATCGACACCGAGACCATCGAGATCGATGGCGGCCCGAAAAACGCGGTCAAGCTCAAACACGCCGCAGGCGGCCAGTCGTCAGCCCTGGCGGCCACGCCGGGCGAGGCGAGGAAGAAGTACCTGGTGGCGGCCGAGCCCTGCACGGCCAAGGGCCCGCAGCAGCCGGTCGCCTTGGGAGTCGGCCGGATCCCGTTGCCGTCGCTGGCGGGGGCTTCGGTGATGTTCGCCCGGGGCCTGGTCCGCCAGGAGATGCTCTCCAAGAAGCCCGGGCGGGTGCTGATGGTGTCCAATGCGGGAGTCGCCCGCCGCCCGCTGCCGCTGGGCGAGCTGATCAGCCGCGTGACGGCCCAGGAGTTCAAAAACTGCCGCGTGCCGATCGACGAGTTTTACGGGAAGTATGCCGACAGTCCCGAGGTCCTGGCCGCGGCGCGGAAGGCGAGCCTGCTGATCTACGAGGGGCACGTCGCCTACCAGGACCTGATCTACGTCCCCTACCAGCATGAGCACGCGCCGGACAGCTATTATGAAGAGGCCTTGGGGATGCTGGAAAACAGCACGCCCGACGTCTCGGACCCGCCGGCGCCCGCGGCCACCGACGATCTTCCTCCTGCGCCATCGCTGCCCGACAAACCCAACCGGCTGGAAGAGCCGCTGAGCCTCATGCCGCTGGCGGTGTTGCAAAGCTGCGATTCGCTGGACGAGCAGTTGCTGGACCGCGCGGACGAGCTGGGCTGCGTGGGAGTGATCGGCAGCGTGACGCCGATCCACAGCGGCTCGGGCAGCATTTTGGCCCATGCCCTGGTCAACGGCCTGCTCTACCGCGGCGATACGGCGGGCGAAGCGCTCCGCGACGCCCAGAACTACCTGCTCTGCCTGGCCGACTTGAAAGCCCAACGGGGCATGAAGGAGCAGGGCAGCGGCCAGCGGGTAGCGATCAGCTTTCGTCTTTGGGGCGATCCGGAGCTGGCGATCTTTGCCGCCCCGGCCGTGCCCCGCGATCCGCCGGTGGCCGCCGAGTGGACGAGCCCTCGGGAGCTGACTATCCGCGTGCCGGCCAAACGCTATCCCCAGGCCCGCAGCAATCCCTATTACGCCCGTGCCTTCCCCGGCAGCGAAACGGCCGGGCTGGTGAAGAAGCGCCAGAGCGATGCTCTGCGACGCATCCTGCCGGGCTACTATTTCTGCGTCCCCCTGCCCGAGGACTTCGCCAAGGAAGACTTGAAGCTCTTGCTGCCGGCCGGCGGGCCGAGCCAGGCGAGCTATCGCGTGGACCCGCTAGGCCGGTTCCTCTATGTGGTCTATCTGCCCGACCAGGAGTGGCCCGGCGAGGCGATCGTGCTGCGCTGGGCGAAGAGCCGCGGATAGATCAACACCAGTCGCGCTTGCGCTGGTCGAGCTTCCGCAGGGCGTCGGCGGCGAGCTTCACGTCTTCCTCGATGTGGAAGTCGAACATCCCGGCAACCACGAAGTCGGCGCCGTGGCGGAAGGCGTAGGGAAAAGCCATTCGCGGCGGGATCGCGCCGGCCGCCATGACCTTGAACGCTACCCAGGGCTTCTTCACGCTTTCCATGAAGGCAATCGTCTTCTCCGCATCCAGGCACCACATGTTGTCGTGGTAGCCGTCGTGGTCCGAAGTCTGCGGCTTGTACCAGCACCATTCCTCGCGCTTTTCCGGCGGGGTGGCCGACCAGTAGCGGTCCATGTGCAAGGTCTTCACGTAGAAGTCCGCGTGGACGCCCTGCTGCTGGCAGGCCATCGGCGTTTCCAGGGAGTGGCTGCCGATCCCCGCCGGCACGCCGTGCTTCTTGATCAACTCCATGCACCTGGCCAACACGTGGACCCGCTCGGCGCGGGTATGGCCGTCGGTGACCTCGCCGTGGGTATAGACCAGGGTCGCCCCCTTGTCGACGAGGTCCTTGATCTCGCGATCCATCTGGCCCTCGTCCGCGTCGGGGTGCATGCAGACCATGGTCTGGATCTTGCCGCCCCGCTGGCGCTTGTACTTCTCCACCACGTTCTGCGAGACCGGATCGATGAGCACCGTATTGATGCCGTGTTGCTCGGCGATGGCGAGGGTCTCGAAGATCTTGGCCTCGGTGTTGTATGCCTTGAACAACTGCGAGACGTACATCAGGTCGCGGCTATGGGCCCAGCCGCCGATCAGGTTGCCGCCAAGGAACAAGCGGCTGATGCTGACGTTGCCGATCTTGCCGTGCGGGAGGCTGCCGGCGGGCTCCGCTTTCGGCGGGCCGACCTCGGCCGCCTGGCCCTCCAGAGCGGTCAGGAGGATCTTCTCCTCCAGGCTGTAGGCCGCGCCCAGACCGGCGGCACCCAGCAGGGTCTTGTTGAGAAACGCCCGACGGTCGCTCTTTTCGGCCATGCCGATACTCCTCGTTGCACGGTGACCAACACTGCCAAGACGCAGACGACTCCTCGATTATACCTTCGCAGGCCGGCGAGACAACTTGGACGGACCGCCATCGCAGTTCCCCTTCCCTCCACGAGAGGGCTGGGGTGGGGAAAACTACGGAGGACGAACCGTTCTCTTGGAGTGCGGCGACTTGTCGCCGCTTTGGAAGCGGCCTTCCACGCCGCTAACGCGGATTATTCATCGCCCGAAGCGAGTGTCGCGCGAAGTGCGCAATCGTAACCCGAAGCGTAAGCGAGGCCATCTCCTCGCGTCACCCTCGCTTACGCTTCGGGTTTCGATCGGCCCATGAATAATCCGGGCTAACCGTTGACGTTGGGGTCGCCTCTTGAAAAGCGGCGACAAGTCGCCGCACTCCAAAGGTCTCCTCTCCGCGGCCGGACTTACAGCGGCAGGCAACCGGGGCCGAGGGGCTCGAACGACTTGTAAGTCAGGATGAACTCCTGGTGCCCGAGACGCTCCGAGACCGTCGCGCGGCCGGCGGCCACCTCCAGAACCAGGTCGCCGATTTCCTGCCCGACCTGGTCCAAGGTGGCGCGGCCTTCGAGGATCCGGCCGGCGTCCACGTCCATGTCGTCGGCCATCCGCCGGTAGGTCTCGGGGTTGGCGCAGATCTTGATCACCGGCGCCAGCGCCGAGCCGACCACGGAGCCCCGGCCGGTGGTGAAGAGCGTGAGGTGGCAGCCGCAGGCCATCAGCTCGACGATCTCGGCGTTGTCGGAGATGTTGGGAAAGCCGAAGCGGACCTCGCCGTCGGGCACGACGTCCAGCAGGTAGAGGCCGCCGCGAGGCGGGATGTCGCCGGGCTTGATCAACCCGGAGATCCGCCCACGGCCGCTCTTGGCATAGGCGCCCAGCGACTTTTCCTCGATGGTCGTCAAGCCGCCTTCCGCATTGCCCGGGGCGAAGCTGGAATGGCCCAGGGTTTGATAATAGCGTGCGGCCTTGGCCACGCACTGGACGATTCGGCGGCCCAGCTCGGGCGTGGCGGCCCGAGAGGCCATGAACTGCTCGCAGCCGATCAGCTCGCCGGTCTCCTCGAAGATGCAGGTGGCGCCCTGGTCGACGAGCAGGTCGAAGGCCCGGCCGGCGGCTGGATTGGCGGTCAGTCCGCTGGTGGCGTCCGAGCCGCCGCAGATCGTGCCCACGACCAGCTCGTCGGCGCCCATGGCCGACCGCGGCGAGTGCTCGAGCTCGGCCAGCGCTTGTTGGACCCAAGCACGGCCTTGCTCGATCGTCCGCGCCGTCCCGCCCGACTGCTGGATGACCAGCGTTTGCACCGGCCGGCCCGACGCGCGGATCGCCTCGGCAAGCTGTTGGCGATCGAAGCTTTCGCAGCCCAGTGAGAGCAAGAGCGCGGCCCCGACGTTGGGATGCGTCGCCAACTGCCGCATGATCCTCGCGGCGTAAGCGTTGGGATAGCAGCCGGGGAAGCCGATCAGGTGTGCGCCCCGCTCGCGGAGCGGCCAGGCGATCTGGGCGGCCACATGATGGGCGCACTCGACGAGGTAGGCCACGGCGACCAGGTTGCGGATTCCCTTGCGCCCGTCGGACCTCAAGTAGCCTTGCATCGCGTTCTGCTCTCTAAGGTTCCCCACGCGCGAAGGTGGGTAGATAATCGCTCTTCAGGTTGTGCGTGTGGACGTACTCGCCCGGGCCGATGTCGCGGGTGGCGGAGCCGATCGGTGCGCCGTACTTGATCACCTTCCCGCCCGCCGCGATGGCTTGCAGGGCAATCTTGTGGCCCGTGGGAATGCGCTGCAAAAGCGTGACCGGCCGGCCGCCGATCGAGATCGTCTCGCCCGACTCGAGCGTTGTGGCGGCCACGCAGATGTTGTCTTCCGGCGCCAGCCGGAGCAGACGCAAATCGGTGTCGGGCATGGGGGCGGATCCTGTCGTCAATCAACCATATCCCAGTTGGCGGAGCTGATCCTCGTCCAGGCCGTGTTGATGGCCCAGCTCGTGCAACAGCGTAATGCGAATCTCCTCGCGCAGGCGCCCCTTGCGGATGCGGCCCTGCCGGTCCATCGCCTCGGCCAGGATCCCCTCGCGATAGAGCGTCACCGTGTCGGGAAGGCGGCAGGGGTCCTCGATGCTCTTCTTGGTAATCGGTATTCCCCAGTGCAGCCCGCACAACTCATCGCGGTACTCCAATCCGAACTCTTTCATCACCTCGGGGGAGGGGTAGTCCTCGACGTGCAGCGGCACCCGCTGCAGCGCCTCGTGGACCAGCGGCGGCATCTCGGCCAGGACTTCTTCCACGACTCGGTCGAAACGCTTTCGCAAACGCGGATTCAATGCCCATCGCCCGTCTTGGGCCGCGCAACGGAACTCGGCTTGACGGCCAGTGAGTGCTTCGAAGGCGGCGGCGCGAACTACCCATGAGGCTCGGTCCGATACCACCCCAATCATTACCTTTCTCTCGGGCGGCGTCAATCGCCCGTCCCTGCCCGAAAAGTATTGCTCGGGTGTGGACGGCAAGGTAGAATCCGGCCAGGACAGGCAGGATTTCACTCGGTAGTCCATTACCCACAGAGCCAGAGGAACACCCAGATGGTGGTCAGTATTGCATCGATGCTCGTCGGCGTGTCTTTGGTGGTCCTGATCGCCTTGTTGATCTGGGGCACATGGAGCGCCCTGGTATGGCGGCTTCTTGCCGTAGTAGGGATGGGGACGGGGGCGGGCCTCCTCGTCTGGGGCATTCTCGCGGCGGCGATGAAGGATCGGCCGCCACTGGGCTCGCCTGCCGGGATTATCGCCGTCGGCGCCGGAGTTCTGGTCGGTTCCATCGCCTTGTTGGTGGTCTCCTTCTGCCGCGGCCGGGCCTGATCAAACCCCGACCGGGTTGCGCCAATTATCCTCCGGGCTGGTGATCTGCCGGAACCCCGTCAGATTCTGCGGGATTAAAGCGTGTATTCCCAGCATGTTGCTGGAGATGATCGGGCCGAAAACGTTCTCGGCGACCCCAAAGTAGTTCTGGGAATTGAACAACGGCGGAAGATGCCAATAGAGCCGATAATCCAGGTCCAGGAGCTGCCGGATCAATGCGGCCGATTTCTCCTGGCGATCGTTCTCCACGTAGAGTAGGGGCCGGAATTGCCGGATCGTCCGCACGGCGCCGGCGATCACTTCCCCCTCCATGCCCTCGACGTTGATCTTCATCAGGTCGCATCGCGCCAGAGCGAGGGAGTCCACGGACATCAAAGGCACACGTTCGCCCTCCGGCCAGTTTTTCATCGAGATGCCGCCGAAATTGTCAATGACCGTGTAATCGACCCTGGGCACGGTGATCATGCCCGATTCCCGGCCCACCGCCGCGTGGTGGGCGTAGACATTCGTCAAGGCATTGAGCGCGACGTTGGCGCAGAGAATTTGAAAGATCACCCGCTGCGGCTCGAAGGCGTGCAGGGTTCCCCCAGGCCCCGCCGCCTTGGCGAGAAAAACCGTGTGGGTTCCCAAGTTGGCTCCGATTTCCAGGATCGTCGCGCCAGGGCGGACGAGTTGCCGGAAGAGATCGATCTCGCCCTCGGAATACTCGCCGTAACGATCCAGCGACTGGCCGATGTACTGGTCGGTCACCAGATAGAGCATCGCCCCATGACGGCATTGCTTGAGTCGAACAGGGCCGTTGTCCAACAAGGGTCGGCTGTCCATGGGTACCTCATTCCTGAGGAGTTCGGGGTGAGGCGTCTACGTCGGCCCGACGACTGGCGCCGGATGACGAGGTTCCGCGGCTTGAGACAAGCTGCCGTAAGGTATAGTATGGCACGGGAGCACGTCGATTGTCGAGACTGCACCCTTACCGCCAGAGGAGTTACTCCGTGCCGGGACAGAGCACGCCTACCCCACAACAAACCAAGGCAGGACTGCCGGAAAACGAAGCGGCTGCCTTGCGGATCGTCGTCTTCGGCGACGTGATGCTGGATCGCAGCCTGATCGGCCGCGCCGAGCGGATTTCCCCCGAAGCGCCCGTGCCGGTGGTGTTGATCGATCGCGAAACGGAGACCTTGGGCGGCGCAGGCAACGTGGCCTATAACGTCCGCTGCCTGGGACATCGCGCGACCCTGGTCAGCGTCTGCGGAGCGGACGATGCGGGCCGGCGGGTGGCGGAACTGGCGCGGCAGTACGGCATCGACGCCCGGCTGGTGACCGACTCGCTGCGGTGCACCACGACCAAGAGCCGCGTGCTGGCCGGCGGCTTCCAGCAGATTCTCCGTTTGGACCGCGAGTCGGTCCTGCCGCTGGGCGATGCCCCGACGACGGATCTCGAGGCCATGTTGCCGGCCGAGATCGACGACGCACGCTGCGTGGTGCTCTCCGATTACCTCAAAGGCTGCGTCACCGAGCGGTTGGCGCGAGGCATCATCGAGTTGGCCAATCGCCGCGGGATTCCCCTCGTCGTCGACTCGAAACGGGCCGATTTGCGGATTTTCCAAGGCGCCTCGGTGGCGACGCCGAATCTTCAGGAGGCGGCCCATGCCCTGGGGGGAGGCACGATCGGCCCCGGCGACGAGGAGACGGGCGTCGCCGCCGGACGGCTCCGCCGTGAAACCGGCATTGCCGCCGTTTTGATCACCCGCGGCGCCTCCGGCATGACCTTGAGCACCCAGGAGACCACGGTCCACCTGAAAGCCCTGGCGCGCAACGTTTACGACGTGACGGGCGCCGGAGACACCGTGGCCGCAACCCTGGCCGCCATGCTGGCCGAAGGCCATTCGCTGCTGGACGCGGCCGAGTGGGCCAACGCCGCCGGGAGCCTCGTGGTGAGCAAGGCGGGAACTCAGCCCGTCTACCGCGACGAACTCCAGCGCCTGCACGCCAGCCAGCACATCGACAGCAAGATCCTGGATTGGAACCATGCCCGGCAAATCGTCGAGGAGCGAAAACGACGCGGTCAGACCATCGTCTTCACCAATGGTTGCTTCGACATTGTACACGCCGGGCACGTGCGCTGCCTGGAGGAAGCCAGACGCCAGGGCGATTTCCTCGTGGTCGGCCTCAATGGCGACCGTTCGGTCCGCGCGCTGAAAGGCAGCGGCAGGCCCGTGGTTCCCGAACATTACCGCGCCCAGTTGCTGGCCGCGATGGAATACGTCGACGCGGTGGTGGTGTTCGACGAAGAAACGCCGTTGAAGCTCGTGGAACTGCTACGGCCGCAGGTGATTGTCAAAGGCGGCGACTACCGTCCAGACCAGGTCGTCGGCGCCGACCGCGTGCTGGCCGACGGCGGCCGCGTCGTCGTCGTACCGATGTTGGCCGGGCTGAGCACGACGCGCATTCTCCAGTCGGGCGCATCGCTGGGCGGCGACCGGCCTGCCAGTGGCTAGTGGTCAGTGGCTAGTGGTCAGTGGTCAGCGATCAAGAGACGAGAGATGAGAGAAGGATGCGATTTTCCCTTATCTCTTCCCGGACTATTCACGCCCCGCGACGTAAACGGCACAGAGCGCGCAATCGAAACCCGAAGCGTAAGCGAGGGCAAGTCCCTTAGCCGGCCTCGCTTACGCTTCGCGCTTACGATGCAGCCGTGAATAATCCGGGCTCTTATCTCCCATCCCTCTTCTGACCGCTGACCACTACTTCCGGTCCGCCAACGCGGCTCGGATCTCGTCGAACACGCCTGCCCAATCCCCCGGCTGTTTCTGGCGGAAAAGCCGCATCGTGGGATACCAGGGGCAATCATCACGATCCAGCAGCCAGCGCCAGTCGGGGACGTAACCGAGTGCGACCCAGACCAATGCGCCCAGCGCCCCGGCCAGGTGGGCTGCCGCCGTATCACAGGCGATGACCAGGTCCAGATTCATGATCACGGCGGCCGTATCCATGAAGTCGTGCAAGCGGCTGCCCAATTCCAGGATCGGAAACCGGCCGGCCAGGTCTTGCAATTGCTCCACGCCCGGCCCCTTTTGCAGACTCACGAGTTGGACGCCGGGAAGTCCGGCCAGTGATCCAAAACAGCTCAGCGGGATGGATCGGGCAGGGTTGTTCTCTTGCCGCGGATCCCCGTGCCAGACGATGCCGACCTTGAATCCGCGTCCTTGTGGTGCAGCCGTCCCGGCTGCGCGGGCGCTCCTTGTGGTCCAGCCGTCCCGGCTGCGCGGGCGCCTCCTTGTGGTCCAGCCGTCCCGGCTGCGCGGGCGCCTCCTTGTGGTCCAGCCGTCCCGGCTGCGCGGGCAGGCGGGACGCCTGCACCACAAGGTGTTTTTGGACAGTCGCTTAACGCTCCCCGCCAATGCTCGATGAGGTTCGGGGGGACGGAGAAGTAGGGGGTTTGGGCAGGGATCTCCTCCAGAGACGTGTGGAAAATGCCGGGCAGGCTCAGAAGCGGCACGTGAACGTCGAACGGCGGCAGCGGCTCCCCTTGCGGGACAACCTGCTCGAGCTGCGGCCAGGCGGCCAGCAGGCGAACCAGCGGCTCTTGGCACTCGACAATCACCCTTGCCCCACGCTGCTTGACCAGCGGCGCGTAGCGGATGAACTGGAGCGTGTCTCCGAACCCCTGCTCCGCATGGAGCAGGACGGTCCTTCCTTCCAGGGGCCGGCCATCCCACAGGGGCTGGCGAAAGTGGCGGGCCGCGACTTTCCCGGCGGGCCAACGTGATTCGTAGCCAGGCCAACCCTGGGCGAAATCGCCCCTGAGGAGCTGGAGGACCGCCAGGTTCAGGCGGCACTCGGCGAAGTCCGGCTTTAGCTCCAGGGCTCGCCGGTAGCAGGCCGCCGCTTCGTCCAGCGCTCGTTGGCGCTTCAAGGCAAAGCCCAGGTTGTTGAGCGCATCGGGATAGTCCGGTTTCAGCGCCAGCGCACGGCGGTAGCAAGCCATGGCGTCGGCAAGCAGCCCCTGGTCGCTCAAGGCCGTGCCGAAGTTGTAGTACGTTGTGGGACTGTCCGGGTTCAGTTCCAGGGCCCGCCGGTAGCAAACCACCGCCTGGTCGAGTTGTCCCCGCTCCCGCAAGACGTTGCCCAGGTTGTTGAGCGCATCGACATGGTCGGGGTTCAGTTCCAGCGCCCGCCGCCAGCAGGCGGCCGCCTCATCCAACCTGTCAAGCGCCCGGTAGGCGACGCCAAGGTTGCTATGGAACGCGGCCACGCCAGGGTTGAGCCGGATCGCATACCCGACGTACTCGATCGCAAGCTCCTGCTTGCCTACCTGATGAGCCAACAGCCCGAGCAGGTGCCACGCATCCGCGTGCGCAGGCTCCAGCGCGAGAATCTGCCGGTAGATATCTTCGGCCTCCCTCAGCCGGCCGGCCTGATGGTGCTGGAATGCCGTCGCAAGCGTTTGGGGAATCGTGGCCATCGAGGATATTATGAAAACAGACCCAGGGGGCGACAAGGCGGATACAAAGTGCGAAACTCGCACCGGCGGGAGCGAATTCTCGTTGATTGCGGGCAGCCCAGATGCTATACTTCAGGGCTACGCTGTAGTTGGCCTGCGGGAACGCCTCACCCATCGTTTGGGGCATGTCCTGCGCGGCAACGGCAGCGGGAGGCCGTCGTTCTGCCGGCCCAAGGCAATCCGGAGGATGGATTGCGCTTGTGTTTGTTGTCGCTTACGCTTTCTACGTCCAAGGAGCCACCGTGTCTGAACCAACTTTAACCGCCCCGACCCCCGCCCCCGAAGCCCAGCAGCCGCGAGCCCCGCAGGGCCAGCTCCAGATTGACGACTCGAAGATCCTGGCGCTTTACGCCAACTTCTGCCGGGTCACCGGCACGCCGGAGGAGTTGATCATCGACTTCGGCTTGAATCCGCAGCCGTTTGAAGTCCCCACGACTCCGATTCCCGTCACCCAGCGGATCATCACCAACTTCTATACCGCCAAACGGATGCTGCACGCGTTGTCGATGACCATCGAGCGCCACGAGGCAACCTTCGGCGTGGTGGAGGTTAACGTCGAGCGCCGCGTCCGGCCGGGTCTTGGCCGCTAGCCGAGCAAAGCGGCGGCGAAGGAATCAGATCTCGAGCGAGTAGGGTTGAGGCGTGCCGGCGGGCAGTCCGGTGCCACTCTTCCCCGCTCGCTCGGGTCGTTTCCTCGCAAGGCAGCAGGCATGAAGATGATCGAGGAGGAATTGGCCGGGCTGGACCTCCGCGACCCGCAGTATGCCAGCGAGGCCATCCGCCGCATCCTGGCGCTGGCCTCGCAGCGAGGGGCCAGCGATCTGCACTTCCAGCCCACGGCCTCGGGTCTGGCCTTGAAGATCCGCTTGGACGGCGTTCTCCAGCCCGGCGGACTCTTCCCCCAGGCCATCGCGCCGAACCTCGTCGCGCGGCTGAAGGTCCTTGCCGAACTGCTCACCTACCGCACCGATGTGCCGCAAGAGGGCCGCATCCGCGCCGCCGACGGCGACGTTGAGATGCGCGTCAGCACCTTCCCCACGCTTTACGGCGAGCGGGCGGTCGTCCGCCTGTTCACCGGAACCCGGCGCTACCAGCGGCTGGACGATCTCGGTCTGCCCGGCGACGTGCTGGAGCCCTTGCGAAAGCTGCTGGAAGAGACCTCCGGCGCGATCCTGGTCACCGGACCGGCCGGCAGCGGCAAGACCACCACTGCCTACGCCTGCCTCCGCGAGCTGGCCGCGCAGACCGTGACCCGCAGCCTGGTTTCGTTGGAGGACCCGATCGAGGTGGCGGTCGACGGCGTGGCCCAATCGCAGGTCAACCCGGTGGCCGGGCTGGAGCTGGCCGTGGGTCTGCGGTTCCTCATGCGGCAGGACCCGGAGGTGATCCTGGTCGGCGAGATCCGCGACCGGGCGACCGCCGAGGCGGCCTTTCAGGCGTCGCTCACCGGGCAGCTCCTCTTGAGCACCTTCCACGCCGGCAGCGCGGCGGAGGCCGTAAGCCGGCTTTCCGACATGGGCATCGAGCCCTACCTGCTCCGCAGCGGCGTACTGGCGATCCTCTCGCAGCGTCTGGTCCGCCGGCTTTGTCCGTGCAGTCGGGAGGAAGACGACCCGGCGGCCCGGCTGGGACTGGACGTCGCCCGCGCCCGCCTGCCGGGGGGCTGCCCAGCGTGCGGCGGGACCGGCTATCGCGGACGATTGGTACTGGCCGAAATGCTCACCCCCCAGCGCAACGAGCTGGGGCAGGCAATCCTCTCGCGATCCGATTCCTCCACCTTGGAGCGGCTGGCCGTGAAGGCCGGCATGGTCACCCGTTGGCAGCGGGCCTGCCAGGCGATTGACGCCGGGTGGACCTCGGCCGCCGAAGTCCGCCGCGTGTTGGGGTTCTCCCCTTCGTAGGGTGGGACAAGGCCGCTGCTGCGGCCGCCGGCCCACCAAGAGCCGGCAGCACTGGTGGGCCGGCGCTCGCTTACGCGAGCTTGTCCCACCCTACCTTCCCCACTTGTTGCAGCGGCCGCGAAATTCGGTTAGGCTGATTCTTGCTCATCGGCACCGCTTTGTTCCGCGAGACACAACAATCGTGGACGACCAGCCTCCGACCGCCCTGCCCGCGATCAGCCTGGAAGAGTTGATCGCTCTGAATGAGGAAATGGCGGCCCTGGTCCGGGCGGGCGTGCCGCTGGAACAGGGACTGGCCGGACTGGAGGGCCAATGGCGGGGCCGGCTGGGCCGCATCGGCCGCGCGTTGGGCGAGAGGCTCCAGCGCGGCCAGTCGCTTTCCACGATTCTCCAAGAAGAGCCGGGCGTGTTTCCGCCGGTCTATCGGGCGGCCATCGAGGCGGGGATGAAATGCGGCCGGCTGGGCGCGGCCCTGGAAGCGGTGGCCTCCTCGGCGCGGCGGCTGCTGGAGATCCGCCGCATGGTCGCCGGGGGCGTGCTCTACCCGGTGATCGTCCTGCTGCTGGCTTGGGGAGTCTTTATCTTCTTCGCCGTCAAGTGTGCGCCGCAGATCACCACCATGTTCCGCGCCTTCCAGTTTCAATCGCTGGCGGTGACGGCCGAGATCGCCTCCCTGGGCCGGCACGCGAGATACTGGGGACCGGGCGTTCCCCTGGTGCTGTTGGCCTTGCTGTCGATCTGGTTTCTCTTGATCGGCCGGGCAGGGGTCCTGCAACCCCGCCGGGCGGATTGGCTGCTGGCCGCCTTGCCCTGGATTGCCGGCGCGCTGCGCTCGTTCCGCGTGGCCACGTTCACCGACGTGTTGAGTCTGCTGGTGGAGAACCGGGTCCCGCTTCCCCAGGCCATGTGGCTGGCGGCCGAGGCCGTCGGCGACCCGCGGCTTACCCGATTTGCCGGCGCCTGGGCCGACGGCGTGACCCGCGGCCAACCGCCGGACTCCGCGCAGGCGCAGTCCGCCGGGCTGTTCCCGCTGTTGAGTTGGATCATGGTGTCGGGCCATCGGCAGTTGGCCTTGGCCCCCGCCTTGCGCCGGACCGCGGAGATGTACTATCGCCGCGGCACGAGCCAGGCCGAGGCCGCCCGGGTCTTCCTGCCCGTGCTGCTGACGCTCGCCGTGGGCGCCACCGCTACGTTGGCAGTGGCGCTGCTCCTGTTGGGTCCCTGGTACTGGTTCCTCTTCGAGCTTGCGAGACGCTGATACAAATGTAGTAGGCACACGCCGTGTGCCGTAGGCCGCCGGCGGCACACGGCGTGTGCCTGCTACAAAACGCTGACGCACTGATGTCCACTGACCCTAACATCGAGCTGGTCCCCGAGCCGCCGGCCGAGCCTTGGCGCGATCCGGGCTGGAAGGTGCCGCCGGCGGTCTTCGGCCAGGGCCGACTCTCTGCGGAGGAGACTGCGGAGCTGACCTCGAAGATGGCGGACCTGGTCAGGGCCGGTCTCCCGCTGGCCCCGGGCCTGCGGGCGATGGCCGACGAGATGCCCCGCGGCCCGGGGCGCGGCTCACGCCTGGCCGCCATGCTCCGCGCAATCGCCGGGCAGCTTGATGCGGGAGGGTCCTTGGAAGACGCTTTCGCCTCCCGGCAGGGCCGGTTTCCCCGTCATTTCTACGCCCTGATCCTGGCCGGCATCCGCAGCGGGCGGCTCGCGGAATCGCTGGAAGAGCTGGTCAGCATCCAGCGGCAGACCATGGAGCTCCGCCGCCGCGTGCGGTTGACAATGGCCTACCCGGCGCTGTTGATCGCCTTTTCGGTCTTGCTGTCCATCGGCTTCGCGACTCTCATCGTGCCGCCGTTCGCGCACACATTTGCCGACTTCGGCGTGGAGGTGCCGGTCATCACGAAGTTTGTCCTGGGACTGGCCGAACCCGGATTGCGCGGCTACCTCGGGGGCCTGGCGGTCGCGGTGCTGGTGATTGGCCTGCTGTCGGTCTTCCGCGGGCAGGCCACGGTGCAATGGATGCTTTACCGGATACCTGTGCTCGGGACCCTCTGGCGCTGGAACGGCCTGGTGGAGTTCGCGCGGCTGATGGCCCTGCTGTTGGACCAACAGATCGCCTTGCCGGATGCCTTGCGGTTGACGGCCGAGGGGGTCGCCTCCGTGGAGTTGAAACGTGCTTGCCGCCGGGCGGCCGAGCGGGTCGAGGCGGGCCAATCGCCCGCCGAGGCGTTGGGCGGCCAATGGGCCGTGCCGCCGTCGCTGCGGCCGCTGTTGGCGTGGGGCCAGCGGCTACCGGCGCTTGCCCAGGCATTCCACGCGGCCGCCGAGATGTTCCAGGCGCGAAGCCGGGTTTACGTCATCCTCCTGGAATCCGTGCTGCCGCCGGCAATCTTCATTGTGATCGGCGTGATGCTTGGAGCGTTGGTAGTGGCGTTGTTCATGCCGCTCATTAGTTTGATCCAGAAACTATCGTGAAACCATGATTCTCTCCAACATCGCTCTCCAGCTTACGGCTTCCAGCGCGGTGATCGTTGCGCTGGCCGCCGCCGTGCTGGTGGCGGTGCGACTGCTGGACCGCGACCGGCGGCTCGACGGGGGCGACGCGATATACGGCTTGCTTTCCGCCTCTGCCTGGGTGGCGATCGTGCTGGTTCCGCTGCTGTTGGTCTCCGTTTGTTCGGGGTTCCTGGTCGCGCCGGTCCTGATTGGGGCCATGGCGGTTGTCGTCTGGCGGGTTCATCGGGCCCGCCAGTACAGCCTGATCGCGGCCCTGGCGGTCTCGGCCGAGCGGCAGATCCCGCTGATCCCGGCCGTCGAGGCGCTGGCCGACGAGCGCTGGGGCCTGGCGCGGCAGCGGACGCAAAAATTGGCCGCCTTGCTCCGCGCCGGCTGGACGCTGCCGGATGCCTTGGCACGGGTCGGCGGACTGGTCCCACGCCGGGCCCTGGTCCTGATCCGCATGGGGCAGGAATCGGGCCTCCTGGCCGCGTCGCTCCGCGAGGCCCTCACCGAGCGGGAGACGTTCTCGGGGTTCAGGATGCAAATGGCCGCCCGCCTCTGGTATCTCTGTCTGTATTTGCTCGTCGCCACGATGGTCGTCGTTTTCATGATGATCAAAATCGTGCCGGCGCTTTACAAGATCTTCACCGACTTCGGCAAGGAACTCCCCCCGCTCACGCAACTGGTGGTCGGCACTGCCCGCGATTTCGCTCTGGTCCTGCCTTGGGTCTGCGTCCTGGCGGTCCTGCTGGCGATCGCGCTATGGACCCTCTGGTATCTCGATGCGATCCCTTTCCGGCTGCCCCTGCTGGGCCGGCTCACGTGGAAGCTGCACGCGGCGACGGTGCTGGACTCGTTGGCGCTTTGGGTGAAAAGCGCCCGGCCTCTGCCCGAGGCCATTGCGGCCCTGGCCCGCTGGTATCCCCGTTGGCCGGTCCGGCAGCGGCTCGACCGGGTGCTGGCGGAGATCACCTCGGGCGGCGACTGGTGCGAGAGCCTGCTGCGGCATCAACTGATCGGGCGGTCGGACCTGGCCGTGCTCCGTGCGGCGCGGCAGGCCGGCAACCTCGCCTGGGCCCTGGGCGAGATTGCCGACGGCCGCCGCCGGCGGCTGGCCTACCGGCTGCAAACGCTGCTCCAGTGCGCGTTCCCCCTGGTGATCCTCGGTTTCGGAGTGGCGGTGATGGCGTTTGTCGTGGCCTTTTCCTGCCCTTGATCGCACTCATCCAGTCCCTGGTCTGAAGGTCTCTGCATGAAACCAACCGTTCACCATGAATCGGCCAACGTAGCAGGCACACTCCGTGTACCGTCCGCCGCAGTAGCAGGCACACTCCGTGTGCCGTCCGCCGCTTCCTCCGCCCTGGATCGGCCGACCAATCCCCCCCGCGGACGGCACACGGAGTGTGCCTGCTACGTTACGCGCATGAAACTCCGCCGTGGATTCAGCATGATCGAGCTTTTGGTGGCCGCGGGTCTGCTGGCCACGTTGCTGACGGTCTGCGTGCAGCTTTCCGGCGTGGCCTCGGCCGAGCAGCGGGCCCTCGGCCAGCGGCAGGCGGCGATGAACGAGGCGGCCAACGTCCTGGAACGGCTCTCGATCCGGCCCTGGAACGAGCTGACCGACAAGGACCTGGGCGAGCTTCCGCTCTCGGCGGCCGCCCGGCAGTCGGTCCCGGATGGGAGGCTCGAAATCCACGTTGCCCAGCCGGCGGACCAGCCCGGCGCGAAGCGGATCAGTGTAATCCTCCGCTGGCCTGACCGCGACGGCCGGCCCGAGCAGACCGCCCGCCTGACGGCCTGGCGCTATGGAGACGCAGGGCGGGCTTTAGCCCGACTTCACGGTGGCGGGCTAAAGCCCACCCTACCTGCCGAGGAGGTCCGCCCATGAGCCGCCGCGGCTACGTGCTTGTGGAATTAGCGGCGGTGATCGCCGTCGGCAGCGTCTTGTTGGGGATCGCTTCCGGGCTGCTGGTGCTGCTGATGGGCGTCGAGCAGAGTTCGCGGGAGTCGTTGCGGCAGCAGGTCGCGTTGGCCAACCTGGCACGCCAGTTCCGCAGCGACGCCGGCGGCTGTATCCGCATCCTCGGTAGGGTGGGACAAGCTCGCCAAGCGAGCGCCGGCCCACCATCGGGGACGCACGGTGGGCCGTCGCTCGCGCCGGGCGAGCTTGTCCCACCCTACTCGGCCGGGTGGCAGTTCGAGGAGCCCGAGGGAACCATCGTGCGGTACCGCGTGCAGGGGAACTCGTTGATCCGCGTCCTCGTCGATCGCGGTGTGGTCCGGGAGCAAGAGGCGTATCAGCTTCCCGAGGACGCGCAAGTCTCGCTGGAGCAGTCCGACGCCCGAGAGCCAGCCATCGTCAGCCTGTTGATCACGACGCCCCCGGGCAAGCGTGTCCAAAACGCGCCCGCGCCGTCGAGATCGACGCCGCCCTGGGCGCCGATCGCACGCTATTAGCCCCCGGCGGCCACGCCGGACTGGATCACGGCGAGGTGTCGCCATGAACCGCAAACAACGTACTGCCTCGGCAAGGAAGGATCTCAGTAGGATGGACCTCCAGGTCCGTCCCGGACGGACCTGGAGGTCCATCCTACGTGATTCACGTTGCGGCCGGGGAAATAACCGGCGTCGCGGGTTAGTGCTGTTGTTCGTTCTGGCCGTGATCGCCGTGGCCACGGTGCGGATGGTCACGCTGGCCCGGACGATGGTCTCGGCGCGAGGAGCTACAGACACAATCGTGGCAGCTCCAGGCCGGCTGGCTGGCCCGCTCGGGGCTCCAGCGGGCGGCGGCCCGGCTGAAGCAACGGCCGGACTACGCCGGCGAGACCTGGAAGGTTTCGGCGGACGAGATCGGCGGCCGGGACGGGGCGGTGGTCCGCATCGACGTCGCGCCGCTGGCCGACCAGCCCGGCCGACGGCGAGTGCGTGTCGTGGCCGACTACCCCGACTCGCCCCAGCACCGGGCCCGCGAAAGCCGCGAAGCGATCGTACCGGCCGGTACGATGGGACAAGCTGGTAGGGTGGGACAAGCTCGCGAAGCGAGCGCCGGCCCACCAAGTGAGAGTGGTCAGTGGTTAGTGGTCAGTGGCTAGAGACTTGGGAGGCGTAAGAGAATAAGTTGGGCAGTCCATTGTGGTGCGGGCGTCCCGCCTGCCCGGAAATGCGGGCGTCCCGCCTGCCCGGAAATGCAGGCGGGACGCCTGCACCACAAAGGCGATCGTCCAACTCTTGACGGCAAACACGGGGGAAAAGCGGCGACAGGTCGCCGCACTCCGAAGGAGGAGACTGGCGATGAAAGACGAAAAACGGCTCGGTTTTACCCTCGTGGAGCTGCTGGTGGTGATTGCCATCATCGGCATCCTGATCGCGCTGCTCTTGCCGGCGATCCAGGCGGCCCGGGAATCGGCCCGGCGGTGTTCCTGCCTTAACAATCTGTCGCAGCTCGGGGTCGCCCTGCACAATTACGAGGCCGCCTACGAGGTCCTGCCGCCGGGAGTGGTCGAGGCCAAGGGGCCCGTCCGCAGCGAGCCCATCGGCTATCACGTGGGCTGGATGGTGCAGATCCTGCCCTATATCGAGGAGGACGTGACCTTCAACCACGTCGATTTCTCGCAGGGCGTCTACCAGAAGACCAACGCCCCGGTCCGCGCGATCCCCATCGAGCTCTTCATTTGTCCGTCCGACAGCGGTCGCCTCCGAAGCCAAGACGGAGCCATCGCCATGTCCAGCTACGCCGGGTGCCACCACGACGTGGAATCGCCGATCGACGCCGACAACCACGGCGTCTTCTTCTCAACAGTCACGTCCGCAGCCGCGAGCTCAAGCACGGCTCGTCGCACACGATCTTCGTGGGCGAGAAGATCACGCGGCAGGGCGACCTGGGCTGGATGTCCGGCACCCGCGCCACGCTCCGCAATACGGGCTCGCTGGCCGGTGGTTCCTGGTCTTCCTCGTATTCCAAGTCCAACGCCAACGCCACGGAGGAGGACGAGGTCCTCGCCGGCGGCACGACCTGGGACCCGGCGATAAAGGTCCCTGCCAAGACCGATCCCAAGCTGCGGGTCGGCGGGTTCGGCTCCTACCACAATGGCATCAGCAATTTCCTTTTCGGCGACGGATCCGTGCGGGGGATCTCCGACAACATCAGCCCGGCGACCCTCCAGCAACTCGCCAACCGCACGGACGAGAAGCTGCTGACGGAGCGCGAGTTTTGAGGTTCATTTGTGGTGCAGGCGTCCCGCCTGCCCTCAAACAAGCGCAGGCGTCCCGCCTGCCCTCAAACAAGCGCAGGCGTCCCGCCTGCCCTCAAACAAGCGCAGGCGTCCCGCCTGCCCTCAAACAAGCGCAGGCGTCCCGCCTGCCCTCAAACAAGCGCAGGCGGGACGCCTGCACCACAACCGACAAACGACATGTCCGCACCACGCTTCTCGATCGCTGCGATGCTCCTGCTGACGATGGTCGTGGCCATCGTTCTGGCCGCGGCGGTCCAGGCGGTCCGTGGGCTGCAATCCGCCGGCGAAGCGCGGATGTTCGTGCCCTTGGGGGCGATCGTCGGGGTCATCGCGGGCTTCGTCGTGGCGTTGACCCGTTGCCGATGGTGGCTGGCGATCCTTCTCGGCGTGCCCGCAGGGCTGGTGATCGGTCTGGTGATCGGGGGACTCATGGTCGTGCCGGCATGTCTCCCGGTGCTCCTGGCCGGCTGCCCGCTGATCGTGCTTTACGCCGTCGCGGTGCGGTACCTTTCCCGGCCGAAGGACCAGAGCAGCGTGTCGTCCGACGGACCGCCTCCGCCGCCCATGACGGTTCCTCCACCGCCCGTGACGGTTCCTCCGCCGCCCATGACGGTTCCCTCGGCGTCCGAGCCTCTTCCCGACGCGAGGCCGTCGCGGTTGGACCGGCCCTGGGGCGCCCGCTGGGATACGCCGGCGGCGGGCGTCCCGCGCCGTTTCGGCGTGGGCGTCTTGATGCTGTTTGTTACGCTCGCGGCAGTGCTCTTCTCCGCGCTGCGAAGCATGGGCGCCTGCCCGGAAGTCTTTGCCGTCATCGCCACGATGTTTGCGGCCGTGGCCGTCGGCCAGATGTTTCTCTTCGGCGGTCGTTATCCCCGCGCGGCCTCGATCTGGGTCGGCGGCTGTTTCTTCCCGCTGCAAGTTATCGCCGGGTGCGTAGGGATGTATTTTGGGACCGGGGGCAGATCGGTCCCCTCACTCGATGAAGAGGTGGGGCGGTTTGTGCTGCTGCTCTTATCGATCCCCCTAGGCACCGGTTTCGGCTACCTGACCGGCGGGCTGGTCGGCGGCGTGTTTCTCGCCCTGGACGCCCTGGACGAGAAGCGGCGGCAGTCCCAGCGCGAAGCGGTCGAGGCTGCCGAACCGCCAGCGCCGACCGAGGAAAGGTAGGGTGGGTCGAGCGGAGCGAGCCCCACCAACAATTCTTCCGCATCTTGGTGGGCCGGCGGCCGCCAAGGCGGCCTTGTCCCACCCTACACTCTCGACCCGGCCTACGCGCCGCGGACGGCGATCGATGCGCCGCGGTTGGCCGGGGCAGTGACGGTCAACTCCAGATCGGCGGCCCAAGATGATTGCCGCAGCCGGAGCAGAAACTCGGCCGCCTCGTCGGCGCTGGGCAAGAGGGCCAGGAGCGTCGGGCCCCAGGAACTCTGCCCCACGCCGCGGACGCCCAGGTCGCGGATCGCCTGCACCAGGGCGGTCAGCCTGGGGCCAGCGAAGGCCCCGCCCTGCCAGGCCGCGAAACTCAAGCCCGCCTCGTAGCCGAAACGATAGAGACTCTCGCTGAACTCGTCGAAGCGGCCGGCCGCCGCCGCCGGCAAGAGCACTTCCGCCGCGAGCTGGCGAAGGGCCGCGGTCCGCTCGGGCGGCACGGGCGGGAGCCTGGCAAAGGCCTTCCGCTCGGCCACGTCCGACAACCCCCGCTGGCCGCGGGGACGGACCAGCACGAACCGCCAGGCCTCGGGCAACGCCACGCGGGCCACCAGCGGCGAGACTTCCTCCGACGGCGTCTTGCCGCCCTCGAAGAGAAGTCCGCCCTCGAAGAATCCATAGAGCCCGATGGCCGACCGCTGGCCGCGTCCCACGCGGCGGGCCAGCACCGCGGCGTCCGGAGCCGGGCGGTCGAAGAAGGCGGCCAGTCCCGCGGCCACCGCCATCGCCAACTGCGTGCCGCTCCCCAGGCCAACGTGTTGCGGCGGGGACTGGCAGACCTCGATCCGGCACCTGGGCTCTTCCGCCGGGTTGGGACAGGCTGGGTCGTTGGTCCAGGCCAGTCTCGCCGCCCGGAGCGCTCGCCCGCGCATCGGGCCGGCTGCTTCCAGGCCCGGGGCCTCGCGGATCGTCAGACGCAGTCCGGGCGTCTGGATCATCGCCCCCACGCCGCCATACCGCCGCCCACGTCGCGGCTTTAGCGCAATCATGCCGAAGTGCAACCGGCTGGGGGCCAGGACTTCAATGCTTCGAGCCATCGAACAGTTCCGTGCGAGTTGGATGCATCGACCATGGGTAGGGTGGGACAAGCTCGCGGAAGCGAGCGCCGGCCCACCACCGGTGCCGACACCCGGTGGGCCGGCGGCCGCCACGGCGGCCTTGTCCCACCCTACGAGCGCCGGACAGTCATTCCTTGGCAGATCCCCTTTGTTTTTCCAATCCCTGGCGGACATACGCTTCGAGGAAGGCGAAGGCCGATCTTTCCGACTGGCCGCCGGTCTTCTCCACCAGCACGGCCAGCCGGGCCAGGTCGGCCCGTATCGCGTCGGGCGACAGCAGGTGGACCCGCGTGGCCAGGATCGCGGCCTCGACCACGGCGGCTTTGGCCCGATTGAAGCCGAAGAAGTCGCGGATCCGGCCCCAATCGACCACCTCGGTCTCGATCTCGGCCCGCGGCCCCAAATCGTCCAGACGGCGGACTCGCAAGGCATACCAGCGGCAGGCATCGGCCAGGATCCGGCCCTCGACGGCCTCGGCCGGCCGCATCGCCGGCAAGGGATCCACCGGGCCGACAGCCGCCCGGGCGAGCAGCTCGACGTCGTCGGTCACGTGGAACACGGCCTGGCCCGTCCGGCGGAGATTGGCATAGGTCGCCGCCGTGGGAAAAGGACGCAGGATCATCCGCGCCAACGGCTCCCGGCCCGGCTCGTCGACCACCGCGCCCATCGGCGCCACGTTCGGCCGGCCATCGGCGTTGATGGTGGTGATGATGCCTTCGAGGATCATAGCTAACTCCTAACTTCTAACTCCTTTTGCTCGCTTTCCCGGGTTGGCAAAGAATGCGGCACGGGCAGGCCGGCCAGGCGCAAGAAGGCGGCCAGCAGCGGATAACCGGCGTCGGTCAGGATCGACTCGGGATGGAATTGCACCCCGACCAGCGGAAAACGGCGGTGCTGGAGGGCCATCACCAAGCCGTCTTCCGTTCGGGCAATGACCTCCAACTCCTCCGGCAGCGTTGCCTCGTCGACAATCAGCGAGTGATAGCGGCAACCGATGATCGGGTCGGGCAAGCCGGCGAAGACTCCGCGGCCCTGGTGGCGAATCCGCGACGTCCGCCCATGGACCGGCTCGGCCGCCCGCACGACCCGGCCGCCGAGGGCTTCGGCGATCGCCTGATGACCAAGGCAGACGCCCAACAGCGGTATCTCGCCGGCTACCGCGCGGATCACGCTCAGTGAGCAACCGGCCTCGCGCGGCGTACAGGGTCCCGGCGAGATCACGATCGCCTCCGGCCGCCGGGCCCGCACGCCCGCCGCGTCGATCGCCGTATTGCGGACGACCTCGGTAGCTTGTCCCAGCCGCTGGAAATAGCGGGCCAGGTTGTGGACGAAGCTGTCGTAGTTGTCGATGAGCAGGATCATGGGTTGGAAGCGAAGCTAGCCACGGATGAAACACGGAGAAAACACGGATCAGAGCAGAAACAGGGCAAGGCGGGACACATTAGATCATTCTTTTCCTTATCCGTGTTTAATCCGTGTTTGATCCGTGGCCGCCGATAAACTGGTCACCACATTGCCCGCAGTAAACCTTCCGCTTTGTGCCAGGTCTCTTCGTATTCTCGAAGGGGCTTGCTCTGGGCCACGATCCCGCCGCCGACGGGAGCCTGCCACCAGCCGCGGCCGGCGGTGATCGTGCGGATCAGGATGCTCAGGTCCATCGAGCCGTCGAAGCCCAGGTAGCCCAGCGAGCCGCAGTAGGGGCCCCGGGCGGTGGGCTCGAGCTGGGCGATGATCTCCATCGCGCGGACCTTGGGCGCGCCGGTCACCGAGCCGCCGGGGAACGAGGCCCGCAAAAGCTCGATCGGCCCGCAGCCCTGGCGGAGCGTGCCGCGGACGGCCGAGACCAGGTGTTGCACGAAGGGGTAGCTTTCCAGGCGGCAGAGCTGGCTGACGTAGACGCTTTCCGGCCGGCAGACGCGGGAGAGGTCGTTGCGCAGCAGGTCGACGATCATCACGTTCTCGGCCCGCTCTTTCTCGTTGCCCCGCAGCTCGTCGCCGGCCAGCAGGTCGGCCTCGGGGCGCGACGTGCGGGGCCGGGTGCCCTTGATCGGCCGGGTCTCGACCTGCCGGTCGGCAACCCGCAGAAACCGCTCCGGCGAGGCGCTGGCGATCTGGAACGTGCCCAGGTCGAAGTAGCCGGCAAAGGGGGCCGGGTTCCGCTTTCGCAGACGCAGGTAGAGTGCCACGGAATCGTCCGCGGCGCGGGCCAGCAGCCGCTGGGCCAGGTTCACTTGGAAGACGTCGCCCGCATAAATGTAGTCGATCGCCCGGCGGACCGCCTCCAGGTAGGTCGACTCGGAGAAATTGCTCCACAGTCGCTGGCGGCCGGGAACCTGGTGGCAAGGGGCGAGGTCCCCGGGGCGCAAGTCGGCAAGCTCCGAATCCGCGGATTGCCGGCGGTTGAAGGCGGCCGGTGCCGTGAGCCAGTCCTGGAACTCCGCCAATCGCCGCCGGGCCCGCAGCAGCCGCGCCTCGGGCTCCCGTTCGGGGAACCCTTGCGAGATGATCCAGAAGCGACCATCGAGATGATCGAAGGCCGCGACCACGTCGTACAACCCGATCGCCATCGCCGGCAGGTGGAACTCGTCGACCGCCGGCGCCGGCAGCTTCTCCAGTTGACGCCCCAGGTCGTAAGCCAGCAGCCCCGCGGCGCCTCCCTGGAACGGCGGCAGCCCGGCCAAGGACGACGCCTGGAAGGGGGCCATCCGCCGGGCCAGCTCGCCCAACGAATCCGCATCGTCCGGCAAGGTCTCGAAATAGTCCCAGGGATCGGCCGCGAGGAAGGAATATCGTCCCAGCACCGGGTCGCGCAGGGCACTATCCAGAAAGAGCACGTGCGGAAGCCCGGCCAGCCGCAGGAACAGGTCCTCCGGGTCCGGCGGGGGTGAGATCTCAACGACCAGGGGGCATGGCTGGATCATAGGCGTAGGTTATGCTTCAGCATAACGCTCGGGCTGCTGGCTTGTCCAACAGCCGAGTAGGGTGGGACAAGCTCGCCAAAGCGAGCGCCGGCCCGCCAAAAGTGCCAATACCTGGTGGGCCGGCGGCCGCCACGGCGGCCTTGTCCCACCCTACTCGCCGCAGTCGTCGCCTCGGCCTCGCGACAGCCGCAAGGCGCGGCGCTGGCGGCGGGTCAGCTCGGGGACGGTCAACAGGCCCCAATCCAGCGCTTCGTCCTGGCGGTAGTTCTTCCCCAGCGCCAGCGCGGTCGCCGCCTTGGCCATCTCGAAGCCGAGATAGAAGGCGTGCGAGGCGTCCAGCGGGGCGGGCGTCTGGGGCAGGAGCTGTTGGAAGAGGTCGAAGGGGTCCTGGCTTTCCAGGTGCAGCCCGGCGGCAATCAGGTGCAGCCGGCCGTCCTCGGCGAAGATCCGGTAGGAATGGTCGCGGATCGCCGCCGCCAACTGCGCAAGCGCCTGGCGGCCGTGCTCGAGGATCTTCTCGCTGCGGAGCATCAGCAGCCCGGACTCCAGGTGCTTCGGCAGGACCTGCCGGCTCACCGCGTAGCGGACCAGCCGCCGGGCCAGGTCGCACTCGCGGACGCAGGAGCGGGCCCAATTGATCTCCTGCGTGGTCAGCACGCTGCGGATCCCCTGCTCCTGGCAGAAACCCAAGAGCAGGACGTTGATCCCCGCGGAGTCGACCTCGGTCAGCTCGGTGAGATTGCCGATCCCCATCAACATCTCGGCCTGCGGCCAGCGCCGCCGCACGTCGAGATACCGCCCCAGGCTCGCCGACATGCCGAAGGCGATCGGGCTGAGGATCGGATCGATGCGGAACTTCACCCCGGCCTCGGACAGGCAGGCGATCGAGGTCTCCAAACCGCCCAGCCCGTCGGCCGCGTCGGTCACGACCACCACCTCGCAGCCCCAGTCGACGGCGTGGCGAAGATTGCTGCGATTGACCGACAACACCAACTCGGCCCCGGAGTGGACCGCCGGCTCGATCTCGGCCGGGTTGAAACTGTCGATGGAAACCCGGCGGCCCTCGTTCCGCAGGGCCCTGACAGCCTCGCCCACGCCCGGCCAGGCCGGCCCGGGATCGCACCCCACGTCGATCACGTCGGCCCCTTGCGCCTCCAGCGACTCGGCCTGCGCGAGGATCTGCCGCAGCGGCAGCCGCGGGGCGTGGTTGATCTCGGCCAGGATCTCGATGTCGTAAGGGCCGTAGTCGGAAAGGTCCGGCCGGCGGCCAAAGAACTCGGGAAGCTGCCGCAGGTCGCGAGGCCCGAGCACCACCGGCGTCTTGGCCGCCTGCTGGACGGCGGCGAGGTCCCCGTCGCAATAGCCGGGCAGCATCACCCGCGTGACGCCGTTTGGCACCTTCAACCGCCGGGCGATCCACTTGGGCGTCATCAGCGCGGCCACGGTAATCGGCATCACCTGGATCGAGTAGTCGAACTCGGCGGTTTGGGCGAGCGACTGCGCGAGCCGGCGAAGCGATGCCTCCGCCAGCCGCCCGGTGACAAACAGGTAATGCTCGCGCGACATGCTAGGGCCCTCGGTACTCCTCACGCTCCGCGTGAGGCCGTGCGTCACGCGGAGCGTGACGAGTACGATCGTAATCGAAGCCGCCGTTGATCTCGATCGACTGGCCGGTGAGGAAACTCGCCGCGCCGGAGGCGAGGAAGCGAGCGACGCGGGCGACGTTGTCCGGGGTGCCCCAGCGGCGCAGCAGGCACTCCGCCTCGGCCCGCTGCTGCCAGTCGCCGGAGGCCGACTCGCCCCAGGCGGTTCGGATCCAGCCCGGCGCCAGGCAATTCACCCGAACCTTCGGCGCCAGCGACTGGGCCAGGCTGCGGGTAAAGGCCATCACCGCGCCTTTGGCCGTTGCGAACAACTCACCGCTCGGGCCGGCCATGCCCCGCGTGCTCCCATCCCAGCCCATGTTGAGGATCACTCCCCCGCGTCCCTCCGCCATGCGGCGTCCTGCCAGCCTCGCCAGCCGGATGGTCGCCACAACATCCACCCGCCAGAGTTGTTCGAGCTTCTCCTCGAACGACCATCGGGCCGCCGGCCCGGTGAGCACGTCGGCCCCGGCGTTGTTCACCCAGAACGTCCACGCCCGACCGCCACTGCCAGGCCTGCTCGAACAGCGTGTCTTGCTGTTTCTGGTCGCCCAGATCGGCCAACACGACCTGCGATTGGCCGCCGCTTGTGCGGATTTCCGCCGCAAGGGCTTCGGCCCCTTGACGGTTGCGACGCGTATGGACGAGCACGGCCGCGCCGGCATCCGCTAGTTGCCTGGCGATCGCGCGACCGATGCCCGAAGCGGAGCCGGTAACCACGGCCGTCGTGTCGGCGAGCTCTTTTGAGGGAGAGGGCATGAGGGGATTTCTCGGCGTCTACTCTTTACTCATTGTTGTTGCGCCAACAGATTCCAGCAAGCGGCGGTACGACCGCATGTCCTGTATGAATGGGGGGGCGTTAGAGAAGGGCTTTAGGTCTTAGCCCGGATTATTCATGGCCCCGGTGCTCCGGCGCAGGGCGCGTAACACTAGCCCGAAGCGCAAGCGAGGGTAAGTTGGTGTACGTCCGTCGCTTGCGCTTCGGGCTAGTGTGGGGCGGTGAATAATCCCGGTTAGGAATTGGGTCTTAGGTCTTGGATCTCTTGAGCACACCGAAGTCCCAAGGCCCAAGACCCAAGACCTGGCGGGCCCGATTGCCGCGCCCATGGATTGGCACTAAGCTGATCTTTTCGGATAGGGTTGGTGTGAGTCATGGCCAAGCACATCCTTGTCGTTGAAGACGAGAAGCACCTGGCCACCGGGATCAAGTACAACCTCGAAGCCGAGGGCTACCGGGTCACTGCGGTGGAGGACGGGCCGTCGGCCTTGCGGTTCATCGAGGAGAACCGCCAAGACGTGAACCTGGTGGTCCTCGACTTGATGCTGCCGGGGATGAGCGGATACGCGGTCTGCGAGGCGATCCGCGAGGCGGACGAGATCATGCCGATCCTGATCCTCAGCGCCCGCACGCTGGCCGAGGACCGCACCCGGGGGTTTGACGTGGGGGCCGATCAGTACCTGATGAAACCGTTCGACCTGGACGAGTTTCTCAGCCGGGTGAAGAACCTGCTGGCGCTTTATGCCCGCCGCGTGGAGCACGCCGCCAAGCCGCCGGATGCACTCACCTCGTACGCCTTCAGCAACGCGGTGATCCATTTCGACACGCTGGAGGTGACCGTCGGCGGCATTCCCATGCGGATGACGCAACTGGAACTGAAATTGCTGCGGTATTTCGCCGAGAACGAGGGGCGGATCATTCCGCGGGGCGAGTTGTTGGAGAACGTCTGGGGCCTGCCGGGGCATCTGAACACCCGGGCCCCCGACCAGTTTATCCTCCGGCTGCGCAAGAGTTTCGAGCCCGACCCGGCCCGGCCGCGTCACTTCCTCACGCTCCGCGACGCCGGCTACCGCTTCGTGGCCAACCCCGAGGAGCCGCCGAAGTAGGGTGGGTCCAGCACGCGCAAGCGGCGCAGGCCCACCAGTTCCGCCAGCTCTTGGTGGGCCGGCGGCCGCCAAGGCGGCCTTGTCCCACCCTACCTTTCCGTCAGAGCGGGCCAAGCAGCTCTTGACAACGGCGGGCCGAATGGTAAATTAGGATCGGTTTTCAGCATCTCGGAACACGGTGGAAGTCCGTGGCTGACCCGCAACTGTAAACGGCGAGGCGTCTCACAGGGTTGCTTGTTGACCTGGGGCTTGCCGCCGGCCACTGCCGCGATCCATCGCGGCGGGAAGACCGTGAGCCGCCGCCGACCCGTAAGCCAGTAGACCTGCTGAGGACTGCGGAAAAAGCGCGAATCCGATGGTAAAGGATTCCGATGGACGCTGAGCTTCTGCCGGACCTTGGGCGTCCGGTTGACGTTGGGCGTCGGTCGGCGTCCTTTTTCGTAACGATTGACGTGTAGGTTATGCTTCAGCATAACGCCCGGGAAATGTTATGCTGAAGCATAACCTACGTCATTTTTTCCCCGTTTCCTGGACCGCATGAGAGGAAGTGCCATGAAGAACCCTCCGAAGAAGGCCGTGATTGCCTATCGCAAGAAGTGCCAGGCCAAGGGCACCGGCCTGTCGCACTACATCCTGATGGACAGGAAAGCCAAGTAATGGCTCGTGCCCAAGGCCGGGAGCCCGGCCGGGTCGACAAGTCTGTCCGGGTCGACAAGTCTGTCCGGGTCGACGGGGCGGCCCCTTCGCGGGGCCGTTACGTCGGCACGGGCAGCGGCCCGGCATTGCAGCCCATCGACATCGGCCATCCCCACTACGTGGCCCTGATCGAGCCGGACACGGCCTTCTGGGCCCTCGTCCGGCGGGAGGATCTGGCCGAGAGGGCCCTGGGAGGCCGCCTGGTCAAGGCCTATCGCCAAAAGGCGGCCCAGTTCGCCCGGGAGATCCACCGGCTGCGCTTCGGTCTGAAGCCCTCGGCCGTCTATTTCAATCCGACCGAGCGCTGCAACTTGAACTGCGCCTACTGCTATATCCCCGAGAAGATGCGCCGCCGGGGACAGCACATGTCCCGCGACAAGCTCCTGGAAGCCCTGGCGATTCTCAAGAAGTATTTCCTGGCGACGCTGCCCAAGAAGACGCTTCCGCAGATCATCTTTCACGGGGCCGAGCCGTTGTTGAACCGCGAGGCGGTCTTTGCGGGCATCGAGCAGTATGCCGGCGACTTCCGCTTCGGCATCCAGACCAACGCCACGCTCCTGGACGACGCGGCAATCGCCTTTCTTCGCCGGCACCAGGTGAGCGTGGGGATTTCGTTGGACGCCCCCACGGCCCTGGTCGCCGACCGCACGCGGAAGAGCTGGGAAGGCCAGGGCGTTTACCGGCAGGTGGTCGACGCCATGGACCGCCTCAAGGGTTACCCGGGCTGGAGCGTGATCTGTACCGTATCCAGCGAGAACCTGCGGCAGTTGACGCAACTGGTCGACTTCCTCCACGGGCACGAGGTGCCGACGTGCCTGATGAACATCCTTCGCTGCACGCTGCCGCGGTCGCGGAGCGTCAAGCCCGACGACGCGCGGGCGGCCAAGTATTTCCTCCGGGCGTTGGATCGCGCCTACGCCCTGTATGGGAAGACGGGGCGCAAGTTGGTCGTGGGCAACTTCGCCAATATCCTGCTGGCGATTGTCGCTCCCGCGGCACGGCGGCTGATGTGCGACATTTCCCCCTGCGGCGGCGGCCGGTGCTTCTTCGCCCTGGCCCCCGGCGGGGAGATGTTCCCCTGCAGCGAGTTCATCGGCTTGGAGTCCTTCTGCGGCGGCAACCTCTTTTGCGACGATATCCCGTCCGTGCTCCAGAGCGAGCCCTTCAAGCTGGTCACGGGCCGCACGATCGACGAGATCGAGCCTTGCCGCCACTGTGCGATCCGGCACTTCTGCGGCGCCCCCTGTCCGGCCGAGGCCCACCAGTTGAACGGCTCCATGCAGAAGCCGGGCGCTTTTTGTGAGTTCTACGAAGAGCAGGTCCGCTACGCCTTCCGCCTGATCGCCGAGGAGAAAGTCGACGCCTACCTCTGGGACGGTTGGGACCAAGGCATGCAGCAGGCGTTCGCCTGGTAAACCCTCTCGCAGGACTACCTATGGCCCCGGTCGGCTTTAAGCGATTGTTGGCGGGGGTCTCCTGGTTCTCTCGTCCGGGACGGTTTCCCATCCAGGCCTACTCCGAGTTCATGCCTCCGCCCCGCATCGGACGCAAGCCCTATGGAGCTCAGGATCATCAGGTCTTTCAAGAGGGCGATCCGCTGGGCTGGCACGTCAGCGAGTATGAAGAGGTGATGGAGTTGCGGCCCGGCATGGAGCGGCTGGCCGGGCAACTGATCTGTGCCATGCAGCACCTCGCCGCGGGTCGGCCGGCCCACGGCATCGCCCGGGCGAAGCTGGAGGGAAACCCGTACTGGTCCGCGGAGCTGGCGCAGGCTGCCGGCCAGTTCGCGCACGAGCGTTATGTCGTCTTGACCCCGCTGGCCCTCTCGCGGACCCAGGACGACAAGGGACGCGTCCGCTGGACGCTCTTCGGCGGCAGCGAGCAAGGGCCTGCGCGGGCCTTCTGGAAAGGTTTTTTCACGGCCCCGGGTTGCGAGCTGGCGGCCGAAGTCGGCCTGAGTTTCTTCCGCCGCCTGCTGACGGCCGCCTATGGCCAGTCGCCCGATGGATTCCACGATTTGAAGAAGGCCGGTTTTCGCGTTTTGCCCGGCCTGGGCAACGCCGGTTTGCCCTACCCGCAGGACGAGGAGTTGCCCTCCTGGACGCAGCCTTACCTCCTCAGTGATGCCAAGCCCGCTCGCGGAGTCCGCTACCTGCTCACCTTTCGGCCCTTCGGGCTACTGCCCAAGGCGATTCGCCGGGCCTACCTCGCCGAGGAGTTGCACCTGCTGCCTTTCCCCGGGAGCTTGGTATTCTGGGGGACGCCGCATTTCTTGCAATTGCGGCAGCAGCTTCCCTTGGCCATGCAGATCCCTCTCTTGAACCTCTTTCCGCGGCACGAGGACCCGCACAGTCTGCGAGTTTTGCAGTCGGGTTGGATGCACGAGCCGCATCCCGATCATCCCCAGCCCGACACGGCCCGGTTGCCCTTGCGGAACACCTACCGCCGCACGCACCGCTGGGCCCGCATCCCTCGCCACGAGGATGAGCTGGGGGTGGCCGGCGGCGAAGACCGCGTGGCCCACGTGCTCTTCAGCACGGCCCCCGACGACCTGGGACTGTACGGCAAGCCGATGGCCCGCAACGCCCAGATTTGGACGGATGATTTCCGCCTGCTGTTGGACGGTCCGGTTGCCGATTGCCGGGCGATCGAGCGTGCGGCCGCGGTGGTGCGGGAGGGCGGGCATTTCGGCTACCGCTTCTTCTTCCCGCCGATGCACGTGGGACGCCACGCGATCTTCTGGCATCGCCCGCTGGTGGCCTGCCTGGGTGCGGCGTCTTCCCTGCCCGAGGTCGTGCCTCACGCGCCGCTGGGCTACCTGACCGCCTATGGGGGCGATCGGCCGGACCCGTCGCGGGCCGTCGAGCTTTGGCCGCGGCTGCTGGCACGGCGTCCGCACCTTGCCGCCCTTTTCGGCTTCTCCACGGCGCCCGGGCATTGCGAGCATCTCCCGTCGATCTACAACGCCCGTAAGCTGCTGGATGCCGCCGACCTCTGGGGCGAGCCGACCCTGCCGGCCAGCTTCGCCCGCGCCATGCTGAAGATCCCCCGGGAGGAGACGCTGGACGACTGGCTGCAACGCGTGGAAACCTCGGCCAACCACGTCCGGGCGGGACAGGAGTTGGCCGAGGAACTGCGACGACGGATTCTTCCCACGGTGCCCGTGAGCGTCGGCCAGCGGAAAGGGCCCTCTCCGCCCGCGCTTGGTGCCTGTCCGGGATTAACGCCGCGTTCTTGTGGTGCAGCCGTCCCGGCTGCCTGGGCAGGCGGGACGCCTGCACCACAAGATATCCCCGGACAGGCGCTCACCTATCGCCGCACGGCCACGCGATCGTTCGAGGTGGCCTACTGGCGAACGATCGTCCGGCTGGCCCATGGGCGATACGTCCGCAAAGAGAACGCCGATTGTGCCCGCGATCCCGTGACGCAATCCCTGTTGGCGTGCCATCATCGCGACTTGGAGGCCCTGGGCGACTACCTGCTGGACTATTACCGCCGGCTGATCCAGCGGGCGGGGATGTCCGGCAAGGCGGCCGTGGGCGAGCTGCCGTTCCGCTGGCAGACCGATTTCCCGTTTCCCTGGTCCGACGGCTGGCTGGGCAACCAGGACAGCCGGCTGGAAGAGCGCGACCTGGTGGTGGTCATTCCCGGACGGGATCGTCGCCGCGCGGTGATCATGGCCGACCACTACGACACGGCCTACATGGAAGACCGCTACGAGAAGGCCCGCGGCGGCAACGGGGCCCGCTTGGCGGCGGCCGGGGCCGACGACAACCACTCGGCCACGGCCGCCTTGATGCTCGGCGCGCCGATCTTCCTGGATCTCAGCCGGGCCGGCCTCTTGGGATGCGACGTGTGGCTGGTCCATCTCACCGGCGAAGAGTTCCCTTCCGACTGCATCGGCGCCCGTCACCTGGCCCAGGCGATTGTCGAGCGTACGCTCAAGCTCCGCCGCCAGGGCCGCCGCGGGCTGGACCTCTCCCGCGTCCAGATCGAGGGCGTCTACGTGCTGGACATGGTGGCCCACAACAACGACCGCGATCCGGACGTTTCCAGATCTCGCCGGGCGCGGGCCGCGACTCGCTGCGGCTGGCCTACCAGGCCCACCTGGCCAACGTCGCCTGGAACGCCCTCGTGCCGCAGTGGAACGCCCGCCCCGGCCGGCGCAACTGCACCCGCGGGCGGCGGAGCCCCGATGCCGCCACGATTCCCGACAAGGCCCTGCACCCGGTGCTCGACGGAGAAGTCCGCACGCCGCAGGACCCCCGCAGCTCGCTGTTCAACACCGACGGCCAGATCTTCTCCGATGCGGGCATTCCCGCGGTGCTGTTCATGGAGAACTACGACATCAACCGCGTCGGCTACCACGACACGCACGACAACATGACCAACATCGATCTCGACTACGGCTCCGCAGTGGCCGCCATGGCCATCGAGACCGTGGCGCGGACCGCAGCCGAGGTCAAGTAGGTCCCGTCTGCCGGACGGGACCGGGAGAGCCGTTAAGCAAAGGTCCCGCCCGGCAGGCGGGACCTACTTGGCCGGTTGGCGCGTTTTCACTTCGTGCGAATGTGCGTCGTGGGTTTCGCCATATAGGCGGCCCCCTTTTCCTTCCACCAGTTGCGCCACGCCGCCACTTGTTCCTCTTCGGACGGATAATAGCTTTGCCCCGGGGGAATATCCCTGTTCTCGACGGTGTGCGCCAGGCACACCACCGCCCACCACCGCACCTTCTTCTCCGGGTGCTCCAGCAGTCTTACCAGTTCCGGCACGCACTCTTTCCGCTGCACCTTCCACGGGACGCCAAAGAACTTGTAGAGCGTCTTATCGTCCTTACGCACCCACTCGTTCTTGATTCCCTCCCGGACGTAGGTCGCGTAGTCAAAGTCCGGCAGCCCCCGCTCTGGCAAACCGCTACAACGATTAAACTCATCCATGCGCGCAGGATACGGTTTCCCTTGGAGTCTTTCCGCGGCACGCCAGATTCCTCATACCACACGTCCATGATCTCCTCGTTGAACAACTCCATGACCCGCTTTGCATCCGGGGCGATCTTCAAGCGATACTGCGCGATGACCCCCGCACGCGCGGTTTCCACGTCCTTGCTTTGTGCGGCCACGTTCACTTCCTTGGCCCCTCGCGTATCCCGGATGATCCCGATCTGCTCGATTGCCGCAATACGTAGACTCGCGTCTTTCGACTTCCACATCGCCGCCAGTTCTGCCATCAGCCGGTCCCCAGGCTTGGTGCCGTAGGTCGGTTCTACCACCGCATCTACTGCCCTCATCTGCGCGAACATCTCGTAAGGGGCATTTTTCCCCTGCAGCATCACCAGATAAACCTCGCCGGCCTTCACATCGCCCACCCCGATCCGGCCGGACCCCCCGCGTCGGAACGTAATCTGCACCTCGCTCTCGACCACTCCCTTCAACGTGGAAATCACCTTGCACCTTGCCTCACATTTTCTCCCGAATGCCCAATCTGAATCTGCTTTCCGCTCGAAGATCGTCCCCATCTTCACTTTGCAGACCAGAGTAGCTTGTTGGATGTCAATTCGCAGGTCAACCGATTGCACCACGGCGCCGGGTACCGCTTGGATCGACCCGCCCACCACCGCGACGAATAGAAGTGCGCATCTCATTTTCCAACCTTGTCTGACCGGTCCCGCAGCCTGGGATGGTGAAAAGTTTGGGCTCGGTTCCGAAGTGACGGTTGCCATTTCTGTTCGTCCTTGGACTGCCCCCGCTGGGCTTGCCCCAGCGGAGCAACGGATTGGCCACTAGAACCCGGCCTCGAACCCCCTTCGCGTTTTCCGCTGCCGCCGCCCGGCCTGGGCCGGGCGGCGGCAGCGGAAAACGCCCAACGCGGCAGAACGGCGGCCCGGTAGTGGCCAATCCTACGCTCCGCTGGGGCAAGCCCAGCGGGGGCGACCGTGAAGCGGAACACAACTGGTAACCGCAATCCTGACAAAAGCGGAACTTTTTCACCTCTCCACCCGCAGCCCACGGTCTATTTTCCAAAGGAAAGAAAGTTAGTCGTCGGATCGCCATTGCCCACCAGATTCCCTGCCCTAACCGAAAGTCCCGCCCGGCAGGCGGGACCTACTCTCACACGGCCCCCGGCCCGTGCGAGCCGTCGCTGATTTGGATCGCTTCCAAGGCCGGCAGGATGAAGATCTTGCCGTCGCCGATGGTGCCCTCGGGCCCGGTTCGGGCAACGCTGCTGATGGTCTCCAGGGTCCGCTCCAAAAAGTCGTCGTTGACCACGATCTCCAGGGCCACTTTCCGCAGCAGCGTGGTCTTGTACTCCTGTCCGCGGTAAATCTCCCGGCGGCCCCGCTGTTGCCCGAACCCTTGGGCGTCGCAGACCGTAAGCCGGGTGACCTCGATCTTCTCCAGGGCCTCGCGGACGGCGTTGAGTTTCGTCGGCTGGATGATGGCCACAATCAGTTTCATGCGGCGGACTCCTGGTTTGCCCGAAGTGCTTGGTAAGCTACAATATACAACATCATGTCCAGCGACAACCCGCCCCCCAACGAGGCCCCCGCCAGCTACTACTCGCCGTTCCCCGACGAGTATGTCACTCCAGAGCTCGTCGAGGAGACGCCGCCAGCGCCTTCCCCTCCCACGCCACGTCCGCCGCGTTGGATGTGGCCCCTGGGCCTGTTCCTTGCCACCATCGCCAGCACCTATTTTGTCGGCTACTGGGAGCACGGCGTCTGGGAGGGAGCCATTTACTGCCTGAGCGTGATGACGATCCTCGTCTGCCATGAGGCGGGACACTTCATCCAGGCCCAGCGCTACGGCGTCCGCTCCAGCCTGCCCTATTTCCTTCCTATGCCTGTTCCACCCATCGGAACGATGGGGGCCGTGATCCGCATGTCGTCCAACATTCCCAACCGCAAAGCACTCTTCGACATCGGCATTAGCGGACCGCTGGCCGGCCTCGTCCCCACGCTGATCTTCACCGTCGTCGGCCTGATGCTCTCCCAGCCAGTCGCCGCGGTCCACTTGGCCGACCCCCACGACGCCGTCATCAGCCTGCCTTGGCTGATGAGAATGATCGAGCCTTCGCGCTTCGGCAATGTGTCGAGCCTTCCGATCGATTTCGTTCATCCCCTGGCTCATGCCGGCTGGGTGGGCCTGTTGATCACCTCGTTGAACCTCTTTCCCATCGGCCAGCTCGACGGCGGGCACGTGCTCTATGCCATCCTTCGCCGCGGCGCCCACGTGGTTGCGATTCTGTTGCTGGCGGCCGCCATCGTCGCCGTGATCTTCCTCGGTTTCGGCACCTGGACGCTGATGCTGCTGCTGCTGGTGCTGATGGGCCCCCGGCACCCGCCCACGGCCAACGATCAAACGCCCCTGGGGGTCTGGCGGATCGTGCTCGGCTTGCTCACGCTGGCCTTCCTCCCCCTCGGCTTCACGCCCGTGCCGATCGCCAGGTAGGAGTCAGAAGTTAGGAGTTAGAAGTTAGAAGCGAGCGACTCTGCGTCTCCGCGCCTCGGCGGTTGGTCCCTTTCCCCGCCAACGCGGATGATCCTACAGCTTGCAACTCCTAACTCCTAACTTCTAACTCCTAACTCCTAACTTCTAATTCCCCAGCGACTGCAACGGCGCCGGGATGCGGCCGCCGAAGCGGACGAAGCGGCTGCTGGCCCCGGCGTTGCGGACCTCGATCACGGGGGTCGAGCCGAACAGTCCGCCGAAATGGACGAGCTGGCCCGCCTTGGCGCCCGGCACGGGGACCAGCCGGGCGGCCGTGGTCTTGTTGTTGATCACGCCGATGGCCATCTCGTCGGCGATGATCGCGGCAATGGTCTCCGGCGGCGTGTCGCCGGGGATGGCGACCATGTCCAGACCGACGGAGCAGACGCTGGTCATGGCCTCGAGCTTCTCCAGCACCAGGTGGCCGCGGCCCACGGCGTCGGCCAGGGTGGCGTCTTCGCTCACCGGGATGAAGGCCCCGCTCAGGCCGCCGACGGAGCTGGAGGCGAACAGTCCGCCCTTTTTCACGGCGTCGTTCAAGAGGGCCACCGCGGCCGTCGAGCCCGGGGCGCCGATGCGGTCGATGCCCAAGGTCTTGAGGATCTCGCCGATGCTGTCGCCCACGGTCGGCGTGGGGGCCAGCGAGAGGTCGACGATCCCAAACGCCACGCCCAGCTCGGCGGCCACTTCCCGGCCGATCAGCTCGCCCACCCGGGTCACGCGGAAGCTGGTGATCTTGATCTCCTCGGCCAGGTCGCCCAGGGTCAGCTTGGACTCGATCGACAGGCGGCGCCGCAGGGCGCTATCGACCACGCCCGGCCCCGAGACGCCGATGTTCACGGCGGCCTCGGGCTCGCCGGCGCCCATGTAGGCCCCGGCCATGAAGGGGTTGTCTTCGGGAATGTTGGCGAAGACCACCAGCTTCGCGCAGCCGAAGCCCTGGTGGGCGGCCGTGGCCTGGGCGATCCGCGTGATGATCTGGCCCATCTGGCCCACCGCGTCCATGTTGATTCCCGCCTTGCGCGAGGCGACGTTGATCGACGAGCAGACGCGGACGGTCTGCGAGAGCACCTCCGGCAGGGAGTTCATCACCACCGCGTCGCCGGCGGAGATCCCCTTGTGGACCAAGGCGGTGAAGCCGCCGACGATGTCCACGCGGCACTCCTCGGCCGCGCTGTCCAGCGTCTTGGCCACCGCCAGCGCCGCCGCCTGTCCGTGGCCGGCCAGGATCGTCGAGACCGGCGAGATGGCCAGCCGCTTGTTGGTCACGGGGATGCCGTACTTGCCGCCCACGCGGTCGCAGATCTCCACCAGGCGGCAGGCCCGGGAGGTGATCTTGTTGCGGAGCTTACGGCAGAGGTGGTCGGCGCTGGGGGCGGCGCAATCTTCGACGTTCAGGGCCAGGGTCACCGCCCGCACGTCGAGGTGCTCGGCGTGCAGCATCTGGATCGTGGAGAGGATTTCATCCGTGCGAAGCATGATTCATTGGTCCAATGGTTGTAGGACGGATTGCTAATCCGTCCGTATGCCGGGGACGGATTGGCAATCCGTCCTACAGCAATCGTTCACTTATCTTTGGCCGGCCCGGTGTAGATCAGCCGGAGCTGGTTGGTGGCCACGAAGACGTTTTCGTGCTGGAGCTTGACGGTGAAGTTCAGTTCGGCGCCCATCTGTTCCAGGTCGGCCTGGAGCATGCGGATGTCCCAGTGTTCGGGGACTTCCAACTGCCCGATGAGCACAAATTCTTCGCCCTTGCGGTCGCCGTAGAGGTCGACGATGTTGATGTCCTTGCCGGCCAGGTACTGGCTGAAGCGCCGCACGATGCCCGGCTGGTCCTTGCCGAAGGCGGTGATCACGAAGCGGTCGACGCCCGCGGCCGGCGCGGTCCGCTGCGGCAATCGCCGGGGCCGGGCCATGACCTGGAATTCCGCAGCGGTCGCCTCCGACTGCCGGACCCGCTGGACCAGCCGCTCCGCCTCGATCGGCTCCGGCAGGCTGACGATCATAATCAGGGTGAAGAAGCCGCCCAACACGGTCTGGCTGCAGGCGTCGATATTGCCGCCCAGCGACTCGACCGCGGTGGTCACCGCGGCCACGATGCCCGGGTGGTCGTCGGACATCACGTCCAGCACGTAGGCGTGTTCAAACCGCGTCATCATCGGGTGGGTCTCGGGGCCGTCGTTCGGTGCTAGCGAGCAAGCCCCGAGTTTACCAGGGAAAGGTAGGGTGGGTCGAGCGGAGCGAGCCCCATACGTATGAAGTTAAGGAATCTTTGAGTTATCCGTTAACAAAAATAGCCGAAGGACGGAACACTAATCCTCGCTAATCTTCGCTAATTCACCATATTAGCGTCGATCAGTGTCAATTAGTGTTCCCGTTTCCTGCTTCTTTCCAAGGACGGATGGTGGGGCTCGCTCCGCTCGACCCACCCTACTTTCTCTCTTGACGCCAGTACGGTACAAATGTACACTATAGCGCAGGCAGTGCTAGCATGAACCGGCAACCGCAAAAACCTGACAAAACGCCCCTGTTCCCCGCCATCACCGCACAGCGGCCGGAGGCGGTCGTGCGGACGCTGAAAGAGCAGATTGCCCTGTTCCAACGGGCCAGGCTACCTGCCCAGCAGGGACCAATCTCCAGCGGCTGCCACGACCTGGACCGACTGCTGCCGGACCGCGGCTTCCACCGGGGAACCCTGGTGGAATGGCTGGCGGCGGAAAGCGGCGGCGGCGCGGAGACCCTGGCCTTGGCGGCCGCGCGATCGTCTTGCCGGGAGGGGGGAGTGCTGGTCGTGCTCGATTCCTCTCGGGAACTCTATCCGCCGGCCATCGCCCGGCTGGGGATCGACCTGGAGCAATTGATCGTCGTGCAGGCGATGAGCCTGGCCGACAGCCTCTGGGCCCTGGACCAATCGTTGCGTTGCCTGGCAGTGGCGGCGGTCCTGGCGTGGCCGGCCAGGCTCGATGGCCACACCTTTCGCCGGCTGCAATTGGCGGCCGAGGAAGGCGGCGGACTAGGGCTTTTCCTCCGTCCGCAGGCGGCCGAGCACGAGCCCTCCTGGGCGGATGTCCGGCTGCTGGTGGAGCCGCTGCCTGGCGAGGGATCCGCGGGACGACGGTTCAGAGTTCGCCTCCTTCGCAGCCGGGGGGGCGCCGCTGGCCGGCAAATCGACCTGGAGATCGACGATGAAACGAGGACTCTGCGTCTGGCTCCCCGACTGGCCGCTGCAAAGGATCCGCGTCGCGCGGCCGGGGCTTAGTCGCTGTCCAGAAATATCTTGTGGTGCAGGCGTCCCGCCTGCCCAAGCAGCCGGGACGGCTGCACCACAAGAACGCGCCGCACCTCAAAGCAGCAGGCACACGCCGTGTGCCGTTGCGGACGGCACACGGCGTGTGCCTGCTACTTTGGTGCTCGTGGAGACCTATCGAGGCGGCCGGCGGATCGTGGCTTGTTCGGCTGCGGCCCGGGCTGCCGGCCTGTGCGTGGGGATGTCGTTGGCGGAGGCCGCCGCCCTGGTCCGGCCGGAACGCCACGCAGTGCGCTGCCTACAGGTGGAAGAGTACGATCCGGCGGCCGATCGGCAAGCGCTGGAAGCGTTGGCCGCCGGCTGCCAGCAGTTCAGCCCCCTGGTCGGCTGTGAGCGTGCCGCCGCGCCGGAGAGCCTGTTTTTCGATGTTACCGGCCTGGGACCGCTATTGGGCGGCGAGGAGGCCCTGGCCCGACGGATCGTCGAGTGGTTTGGTGGCCGCGGGCTGGAAATCCGCCTGGCGATCGCCGACACCCTGGGCGCCGCCTGGTGCTGGCCCATTTCGCTGCGGCCGAAGGGGACAAGTACGTCAGGCTTTCCAGCCTGACAGAACAGACCAGCCTGACAGAACAGGCGGGGCAGGCTGGAAAGCCTGACGTACATGATTTTCTTTCCTGCCGGGGTAATCCCGGCCCCCGACCCCCGGCCCCCGACCCCCTCTCATCGCTTCCCGTCGAGGCCCTGCGGCTTCCGGGCCCGACGGTGGACCTGCTGCACCAGTTGGGCCTTTATCAGATCGGCCAGTTGGAGCGGTTGCCCCGGGAGGACCTTACCTCGCGTTTCGGGCCGGAATTGCTCCAACGGCTGGACCAGGCCGCCGGCCGCCTGCCCGAGACGGTCCCTGCGATCGTGCCGCCACCGGAGTTCGAAGTCCGGCGGCGGTTGGAGTATCCCTCGACGCGCCGGGAGGTTCTCGGGTCGCTGTTGGACTCGGCCGTCGGGCAACTCTCGCAGATGCTCTTGCGGCTGGATCGCGGGGCCCTGCGGCTGGACTGCCGGCTGGACTGCCAGCAGACCAAGGGCGCGGCGCTTTCCGTGGGGCTCTTCCAGCCCACGGCCTCGCCGCGTCACCTGTTGGAGTTGATCCAAATGCCCTTGGAGCGGCTCTCGCTGCCGGCCGCCGTCACGGGGGTTTGTCTGCGGGCGCCGCTGACCGCTCCGCTGCCGCAACGGCAGCAGGAGTTGTTCGTCGACGCCTGCCAACTTGCCTCCCACGGCCGGCTGCTGGCCGGCCTGATCGACCGGCTTAGCAGCCGGCTGGGAGAGAAGGCGGTGGTGCGGCCGCGGTTGGTTGCCGACGCCCAGCCGGAACTCGCCTGGCGGTACGACTCGCTGGTCGGCGGCCGCGGCCCACGGCGGGTGGGGCGGAAGGGGGACAGTCCCATTTTTGTGGCCGGGCACCACGCGGAGCGTGGTCGCCACAAAAATCGGGACAGTCCCCCGGGGCCCGCCGCCGAGTTGCCGCCGCGTCCCTTGCGCCTTCTGCGGCGGCCGATCCCGTTGGCCGTCGTTTCGCTTGCGCCGGACGGTCCTCCGCTGCGGTTTACGTGGCAGGCCCGGGAGCATCGCGTCGCTGACGCCCGGGGCCCGGAGCGGATCGAGACCGGCTGGTGGCGTGGGCGTCCGATCGGGCGGGACTACTACCGCGTGGCCACCACCGCCGGCGCTTGTTTCTGGCTGTTTCGCCGCTTGCGGGACGAGAAATGGTTTTTACACGGGGCGTTTGAATAACTGTAGGGTGGGACAAGCTGTAGGGTGGGACAAGCTCGCGTAGCGAGCGCCGGCCCACCTTCGGTAGCGCCTGGTGGGCCGGCGCTCGCCCAAGGCGAGCTTGTCCCACCCTACAAAAATTCACAGCCTCTGACCACTGACCACTGACCACCGACCACTAACCACTAACTGATGTACGCTGAGCTCCACGTCAAAACCAACTTCTCCTTCCTGGAAGGAGCCTCGCATCCGGACGAGCTGGTCCAGCGGGCGGCCGAGCTGGGATACGCGGCTTTGGCGGTGACCGACCGGCAGAGCCTGGCGGGCGTGGTCCGGGCACACGTGGCGGCCAAGGAGGCAGGGCTGAAACTGCTGGTCGGCGCGGAAATTACGCCCGACGACGGCCTGCCGCTAGTCCTCCTGCCCACCGATCGGGCCGCCTACGGTCGCCTGGCACGGCTATTGACCCGGGGCCGTTTGCGGGCCCAGAAGGGGCAGTGCCGCTTGCTGCAAAGCGAGTTGGCCGAGGCGGCCGAAGGGTTGATCGCCTGTGTGATTCCCCGGCCCGCGGCGGCCGCGCCTTTGGCCAACGTAGCAGGCACACGCCGTGTGCCGTCCGCAGTAGCAGGCACACGCCGTGTGCCGTCCGTCCAACACGAAGGAAGCAGCGGACGGCACACGGCGTGTGCCTGCTACTTTCAGCCGGCGCTGCTCGATGCGGTGCAGTCGTACCGCGAGCTGTTCGGCGACCGCTGCTACCTGCTGGCCGAGGTCCACCGCGGTCCCGACGACCGGCAATGGCTCAAGCGGCTGGTCGATCTCGCGAGGCGGACGCGGGTGCCGCTGGCGGCTGGCGGCGACGTGTACTATCACGTTGCCGGCCGCAAGGCCCTGCACGACGTGCTCACCGCCACCCGCCTGGGCACCACAGTGGCCGGCGCCGCCGGGCATCTCTTTCCCAATGCCCAGCGGCACCTGAAGACGCCCGCGGAGATGGCCGCCGCGCTGGCCGCCGCGCCCGGCGCGGTGGAACGCACACGGGAGATCGCCGACCGCGTGGGCTTCTCGCTCGACCAGTTGCGCTATGAGTATCCGCGGGAGTTGGCGCCCGAGGGTGAAAGCCCTATCCACTACCTGAGCCGGCTGGCCTGGGCCGGGCGCGGAAGCGTTATCCCCGCGGCGTGCCGGAGAAGGTCCGGGCACTCCTGGAGCACGAGCTGCGGTTGATCGAGGATCTGCACTACGAGGCCTATTTCCTCACCGTCTGGGACCTGGTCCGCTACGCCCGGCGGCGAGGGATCCTCTGCCAGGGGCGGGGCTCCGCCGCCAACTCGGCGGTCTGCTATTGCCTGGGGGTCACGGCGGTTGATCCCGAGCGGATGGACATGCTCTTCGAGCGGTTCGTCAGCCGCGAGCGCAACGAGGCCCCGGACATCGACGTTGACTTCGAGCACCAGCGCCGCGAGGAAGTGCTGCAATACCTCTACCGGAAATACGGCCGCGACCGGGCCGGCATGACCGCCGAGGTGATCACCTACCGCCCCCGCTCCGCGATCCGCGACGTGGGCAAGGCGATGGGCCTGTCGCTGGACCGCATCGACCGGCTGGCCAAGAGCATGGAGCACTTCCGCGAAGAGCCCCAGTTGGCCCTCCGCTGCCGCGAGGCGGGAATCGATCCCGAGGGCCCGCTGGGGCTACAGCTCGTGGACCTGGTGGGCCAGTTGATCGGCTTCCCCCGGCACCTCTCCCAGCACACCGGCGGCATGGTGATCACCGCAGGGCCGCTCTGCGAGTTGGTGCCCATCGAAAACGCCGCCATGCCCGGCCGCACCGTGATCCAGTGGAACAAGGACGACCTCGACGAGCTGGGGATCCTCAAAGTCGACTGCCTGGCCCTGGGGATGCTCACGGCCGTCCGCAGGTGTTTCGACCTGGTGCGAAAACACTATGGCCGTGGGCTGACTTTGGCCGCGATCCCCGAAGGCGACGAAGAGGTCTACGCCATGATCCGCCGGGCCGACACCACGGGCGTGTTCCAGATCGAGAGCCGCGCCCAGATGAGCATGTTGCCGCGGCTCCGCCCGCGGTCGTTCTACGACCTGGTGATCGAGGTGGCCATCGTCCGGCCCGGACCGATCCAGGGGAACATGGTCCATCCTTATCTCCGCCGCCGCAACGGCCAAGAGCCGGTCACCTATCCCAACGAGGCGGTCCGCCGGGTGCTGGAAAAGACGCTCGGCGTGCCGCTGTTCCAGGAGCAGGCGATGCGCCTGGCCGTGGTGGCCGCGGGCTTCACCCCCGGCGAGGCCGACCAGCTCCGCCGGGCCATGGCCGCCTGGCGCCGGCCGGGCCTGATCGAGCAGTTCCGCCGCAAGCTGATCGACGGCATGTTGGCCCGGGGCATGCCGCCGGCGTACGCCGAGGCCACCTTCCAGCAGATCCGCGGCTTCGGCGACTACGGCTTCCCCGAGTCGCACGCCGCCAGCTTCGCGCTGTTGGTCTACGTCTCCGCGTGGCTGAAGTGCCACTATCCGGCCGCTTTTTGTGCGGCCTTGCTCAATAGCCAGCCGATGGGTTTTTACGCCCCGCCGCAACTGGTCCGCGATGCCCGGCAGCACGGCGTCGAGGTCCGGCCCGCGGACGTCAACCATAGCGGCTACGAGAGCACGCTGGAGATCGAAGCCCCGTTAGCCCCGGCGGCCACGCCGGTGTTGGCGAGGCCGGCCTGGCGGCCAGGGCTAACAATAGATCTGCACCCGTTAGCCCCGGCGGCCACGCCGGCCCTCATCCTTCATCCTTCATCCTTCATCCTTCCGCCCCTGGCCCTGCGGCTGGGTCTCCAGATGCTCCAAGGCATGGGTGAGGGCGCGGCCGGACAGATCGTCGAGGCGCGGGGCCGGCGGCCGTTCGGCTCGCTGGAGGACTTTGCCCAGCGGACAGGCCTCGGCCGCAGCGTGGCCTTGCGGCTGGCCAAGGCGGGGGCCTTCGGCTCGCTGGGGCTCAGTCGCCGCGGCGCCCTCTGGCACGCCCTGGCCCACGACCCCAAAGATCGCCCGCAAGATCGGCCGCTCTTGGCCGCACTGGAAGCCGACGGCCCGACGCCGGTCGAGATTCCGCCGCTTGCGCCGGCCGAAGAGGTGCTGGCCGACTACCGCACCACGGGCCTGTCACTCACCGGGCACCCGCTGGAGTTCCTTCGCGCGGGACTGGATCGGCTGGGCGTCGTTCCGGCCCGGCAGCTTGCCACGTTGCCCAACGGCGGGCCGGTCCGCGTGGCCGGGATCGTGCTGGTCCGTCAGCGGCCGGGCACCGCCAAGGGGATCACCTTCGTCACCTTGGAAGACGAGACCGGCGTGGCCAACCTGGTGATCCGGCCCGACGTCTGGCAGCGTTTCCGCCAGGCTGCTCTCGGGGCCACCGTACTGATGGCCCAAGGCCGTTTGGAGCGTCACGGCCAGGTGATCCACGTGCTGGTGGGCCGGCTGGAGGATCTTTCGCCGCGTCTGGCGGAGCTAGGCTCTCAATCGCGGGACTTTTGCTAGAACGATGAAAATGAAAAATGAAGAATGAAAATGAAAGATGAAGAATGGGTGTAACCGTTCACGGGTAGTCGCTCAATGTAGTAGGCACACGCCGTGTGCCGTCGTGTTTCCGCGTGTATCGACAGACGGCACACGGCGTGTGCCTACTACATTCCAGACCGTGAACGGTTACGAATCGGTAGCAGCTCACAATGCTGGCAACGTTTTGCGGAAATCTTGTGGAAAATGCCTTTCTCCCGAGCCCCGAGCTTCCTCCTGAGCCCCGAAGGGGCGCGACATATCAGCCCAGGGCAAGCGGAGCGGCGCTAGCCGCGAAGCGCCGCCCTGGGCGATGTGATGGTTCCAGAGGCAAGCCCTGAAAGGGCGACACAAACTTGCCTCCCTTGACGTTTGTTTCGCCCTTTCAGGGCTAGCGATTGGTGCAAACCGACACCCAGGGCGGCGCTGCGCTTGCCCTGGGCTGATATGTCGCGCCCCTTCGGGGCTCCAGACCAAAGTCCTAGGAAAGGGGCTCTCCTCGAAAGACTGCCTTTGGCAACATCGTGTGTGCGGCAAGTTTTTGGGCAGCGTCAAGTGATTGGGCCGCATGACGCTTGCGCAGAATCGCTCGCCCCGAAGGGGCCTGGTTCTCCCAGCCCTGGGCAACGCCCAGGGGAACGGTAAGAGCAAGGGTTCTTTTTGCGGCCCAACGGGCCAACGATTCTCCGGGCACGCGCGGCGAACCATTGGCCCGTTGGGCCGCCGGCACATTCCACTGGCCACAGGCGCCCCTGGGCGTTGCCCAGGGCTGGGAGAACTGCCGGGCCTTCGGCCCGTTCGCACGCATCCGCTTCCGCGCTGGTCGTCGTCGGCTGCTGCCAGAAATGCCGGCCGCACACAACGCCGTCGGGCTCTACCCATTTACCGGCCCGCGTGCTACAATCGAAGCGAAAACAGGTCTGCGGATCGATCATAGCCGCCAAGAACCAATGACAGTAGTTCCAAGTTCGGTTGAAGTGCTATAGGTGAACGCAAGGCTTCACGTGACAATGACTTGTGTCAACGAGTTATGGCACGGAGGAAGCCATGCGTTCAGGGACGAATTGTACCATAAACAGCGGGCAAGTACATTCATGGTCGCTGGGATTGCTGCTCGATGCGAAGCTGGTCAAAGATCACGGGTGGAAATGCACCGCCGCGATCGTGCTGAGCATCACGCTTCGCGCCGCCGCCCGCTGCATTTCCATCAGTGCGGCTTGCCGCGACTTGGCCAAAGCACCGTCCGATCAGGCCGTGATGACGGCCTTGGACGAAGGCTTGCCCAAGACGCTGCTGGTCTTGGAACGGCGGTTGAACGACGCCCTGATCGACCCGCTGCCCAAACGCATGCGCCGTCGGGCGTGGAATGTGGCCATCGACTGGCACTTGCAGCCCTATTACGGACGGCCCTTCCAAAGCCGCAACGAACTTTACTACGGCCAGCCCAAACTGGGAACGACGAAGTTTCACGCCTACGCCTCGGCCTGCATCGTGGAATACGGACGGCGTTACACGTTGGTCCTGACCTGGGTGCGACGCCACGAGTCGCTGGTCCGCGTGCTGCGGCGGATGGTGGCAAGAATCCGCGAAATCGGCCTGAAAATCCGGCGTTTGCTGCTGGATCGCGCGTTCTTCAACGGAGCGGTGGTGGGCTTCTTGCAGGAGCAAAGACTGCCCTTCGTGATGCCCGTGGTCATTCGTGGGCGCGCTCCGAAGAAGGGTACGAAGCTGACTGGCCTTCGCTGGATCAAACGTCAGTCGGCGGGCTGGTATCCGCACGTGATGAAACACGAGAAGCAACCGTTGAAGATTTCGGTATGCGTGGGCTATCGCCGACACCGCAACCGCAAGGACGGCAAGCAACGGCAGCAGAAGTTGCTGTTCGCGGCGTGGCGCGTCAAGGGTTCTCCCACCGAGATCCGCGAACTGTATCGCCTCCGATTCGGCATCGAAACCAGTTTCCGCCAGATGCGGCAGGCGCGTATCTACACTTGCACGCGCAATCCTCGCCTGCGGCTGTTCTTTCTGGTCCTGGCGTTGATTCTGCGGAACCTCTGGGTGTGGGTTCATCACACTTGCCTTGCCGAAGGGTTGGGCGACACCCTGACGTTGCATCTGGAGTTGTTGCGATTCAAGCGCATGCTCGATTGGATCGTCCGCGAAATCGTCGCCCTATTTCACGACGGCTCAATACCTTGCGTCATCCGACCCCCGTAAACCAAACTTGGAACTACTGAATGACCAAGACCGATGCGTTACAGCGTTCTCCTGGAAAAGTCTGAAGAAGGTTTTGCGGTATCCGCTGCCGGGTTGCCGGGCTGCCATTCCCAGGGTGCGACGGAAGCGGAGGCGTTGGAGAACGTCGCCGATGCCACTGGCGAGTACCTGGAGGTCGCTGACGAGTTGGCCCGCTCCGCGACCGGCAAGCGCGCCCTGGTCGAGGTGTAGCCGTGCCGACGCTCCCCGGCATCAACCACCTGGATGCGGTTCGCGCACTGGGGCAAAACAAAGACTCCCGACCTGATGTGTCCTCTGGACGGCCGGCGATCGTGGCCAGAAGGCATGCGCGAACGGGCCGAGGCGTTCTTGGAGGCGAAGGAAGGGGGATGATCGCCGCGGACGGTCGCGTGACAAACGCGGCACTTTCCGATATGATGTTCCCGTGTCATGGAAACTCTGGCAGGTTGCCGACACCTAAAGGGACCTACAATGTTGAGCGATCCGGTCATTGATTTTGCGCAGAACTGTTTCGGCAGAGGTGCAGGTCTGCCGCCCGAAGCTGAGCATCGTCCACGAGTGCCAACTTGGGTAGCCGCAGCAATGAATGCAACGTTCAACCAGACGAAAGCTGTTGCGATAAGTCCAGTAGCGGTCCTCGCTGAAGGTGATGCGCCCATCAGAATGGAAGGTCGTATTCCGAAGACTCACGAACCGGAACCTGCGAGTGATGGCACCGACCCGGACGCGTATGCCTTTTACCTGCCGTTCCATTTCTATCGGACCACCTGGGGCATCTATATTCGTGCCGCCGGTGTATGGGCGCTCGCTCGGCGTTTCGCCGCTCCCAGAAAACGGCCTGATGCGAACGACTTGGCGGTTGCGTACGACGCACTCCTGGAGCACGAGCGGTTTCACTTCTTGACGGAATACGCCGCGTCAAGGATTGAGGTCGTCACGTTGGATGCCTGCTACTCCGGCTACTTTCACGTACACGACGCCAGCCTGCATGAAGAAGCGATTGCCAACGCGTACGCGCTCAAAGCGATTCGTCGTCGTGCTCCCGCACACCTCGCGCAGGCGGTCGAGCATTGGATGGCGGCACAGGCGCCTGGCTATCGCGACTTCCGCGAGTGGCTGCCGTCCAGTTTCATCAGCGGTCAGCGCCTACTGGTATGGGCAATGACTCCCGAGCCTGCCGCTCGTGCCCTAGCACGCCCTAATCCGGTTGAACGTACCCCGGAGTTCCTGTATCGTGGCGCGCCGACTCGACGAGTTCCCGTCTACATCGTCCTCGATCAATCGGTTCCTTGGGTACGCGTCATAAGACCTTTTCCGAAGCAGTTTGGCTTGCAGGTGTTGGTACACTACAACGATCATAACCCTCCTCACATCCATATCGAATGCCCGCCCGGAACTGACCGTTGCCGATACAAGTGGCCCGAACTTACGCCGTATGGCAAAGACAGTCCTCTCCGAGCTAAGGAGGAGAAGCTACTTCGGAAGTATGTCGAGGTTCATGGCCGGGACATTGCTAAAAAGGTCCAAGATACGCCCTGGCAGTGACCCAATCGTCCGCAGGTTCCGGAGACAGCATACGGAACTTAGATTGATTATGTACGCTGTCCCCGGAACTCGCGGAACTCGCCGCGTTCCGAGCGGCGCAGGTGCGCCGCGTGATAACAAGGTCGTCAGGAGAGTAAATGACTACACAAGCAAAATTTTGGAAGGTCATCCAGCAGGTACTGCCGTCTAATCGCTGGACCGATTTAAGCGACTTGTACCCCAAGATCGAGAGGATGGTTCGGTTGGATGATAAGGATCGCGAGCTAGTGTCTGATTCGACCGACGTTCGGTGGCAACGAAGTGTGCGAAATACCCTGCAGGGCCACCGTGGCGCCGGAGTCGAGCGAGAAGGGCGGGGGCGCTACCGGCTGAAGAAGGAACCTCGTGCCAAACCAAGAGGTCCGACACGGGCGGTCCGACGAAAGACCAAGCCGTTAAAGCAGGAAGCTGGCAAGACCCCTCACGATCCACGGAAAGACGACGTGAGCATCATTTCCGAAGAGGTTAGGGTCGCATTACCTGGAAATCCCACGGCGCAAGAGTTGGAGTTAGAAGCACAGCGGCTTGCAAAAGATTGGGTCGACCCAACGGGGACCAAAGACGCGCGTGAGCGGACCTTGTCGTTAATCGTGCGGCGTCAGGGGCAGCCTGCTTTCCGAAGGCAACTGATTGCGGCCTACAAAGGCCGATGCGCCATCACTGGGTGTGAGGTTCAGGCGGTGTTAGAGGCAGCACATATCGTCCCATACAAGGGCTCCAAGACGAACGACCCCGGCAACGGACTGCTTCTCCGAGCCGACATGCACACGCTTTTTGACCTCCGGTTGGTGGCTGTAGACGTGGCAACGATGCGCCTTCTGGTATCTCCCGCACTCGCGGGCACCCCTTACGACGATTATCGTGGAAAGCGGATCATGGTTGCCGACGATCCAGCAAGCCAGCGCCGTCGTGCCGCGCTCGAACAACATCGACAGGAAAGCGGCCTTATTCACTGAGGCCAAAAGGAAAAAGCGGCGGGTGGCACTGGCTTGCCAGTGCGTTTTCTCGTTGGTCCTTGCGGCAGGGCACTGCCGGAGACGTCTCCCTTCGACTCGTCGCCGAGCACGGAATCTTCCCGCAGGGGGCAAAATAGCCGCGGTGCCGGCCCGTGAATCCTTGGCACGTTGCCAACGAACCCCTGTTCTCGCACCGGCCGCGTTGGCGATTCGTGGCCGCAAGAACCGCTGCGAAAAGCACGGGCAAGGCCGTGGCGCCGAATGGCTCCAAGTGCCACCGGCCGGATCGGCCGAACCTCGCCCTTGACGCCCACTTTACGACCGCCTATCGTGAATGAAGGAGGGCAATGTACGCTTCCGGAGGTATCGAGCGATGCCAATTCTGGAAATCGGCGAGGACGGCATGTTGCACGTGCCGGGCGAACTGCTGGCCGGCGCAAAGCCGCATGCCCAGTTCGAGCTAGAGGTACTGGGCGAGGTCGTTGTGCTTCGCCCAACGGGCACAGCCCAGCCCTTCTGGCAACAGGCTACTCCGGCTGAACGAGCGGAGGCGTTTTGGCAATGGGCGAGTACCTTGCCTCACGGCGCCCCGACCTGCCGGCCGAGGCCCTGCGCCGGGAGAGCCTCTACGACTGATGGCCCGATACCTGCTCGATACCAACGTCCTGCTGCGGGCAGCCGCTCCCGGCTCGGCTCACTACGCCGCGGCGGTTGGCGCGATCAGACGCCTCCTGGCTGCGGGTGAAGAACTGCTTCTGGCGCCTCAGATATTGGTCGAGTTCTGGTCGGTCGTAACGCGACCCATCGAGGTCAACGGGTATGGCTGGACACCGAAAGACGCTGAGGCCAACGTCGTCAAGCTACTCCACCAGTTCTCGCTACTGCCCGAGACGCCCGAGGTCTTCCCCGAGTGGCTTCGACTTGTAAGCCGGTACGAAATCCGCGGCAAAAAGGTGCATGACGCGCGGCTGGTAGCAATGCTCACCACGCACGGCGTGACGCACTTGCTCACGTTCAACGTCGGCGATTTCCGACCCTATGGCGCGCTGGCCGTCTCGCCCGAGAAGTTCTGAGTCACTTCTCGCGCCGACGTGGGCGAAGGCCCACGCTACGCTCACCGCCTGCGGCGGTTGGCACTGGCTTGCCAGTGCGTTTTCTCGTTGGTCCTTGCAGCACGGCACTGCCGGAGAGGTATCCCCTCGACTCGTCGCCAAGCACGGAATCTTCCCGCAGGGGGCAAAATAGCCGCGGTGGCGGCCCATGAATCCTTGGCACGTTGCCGCCGAACCCCTGTTCTCGCACCGACCGCGTTGGCGATTCTTGGCCGCAAGAACCGCTGCGAAAAGCACGGGCAAGCCCGTGGCACCGAATGGCTCCCAGTGCCACCGGCCCGCCTTCAAGGAGATGGTTGTGGCTAGCAACCAAGCAGCGCTCCGCCGGGACGAGGCCGGTGGTGGCGGGTCAATAATCGCCCCGGAAAACGGACGTTTTGCCAAAAATCGCCTGGGGGAAAAGACTTCTTGCCAGGAAGTGTCGCTCAAACAACACCCGTGCCGCGTGCTCGGCGGGACTTTGTTTCGCCTACTACTACGCTCGTCAAACGGCTGTCTTGGCCTAACTGGTTGGCCGGCAAAAGATCGGCCGACGCGTTCGGCCGGGGCGAAACCATCCGGGATGGCGCCAATCCCCGCTGGCGAAAAAACGGGAATTCCTTGTCTCAAGAATTCGCCTCAACGTGAGCGCCTCCTCGCATGTTTGCCCGGCGTCCCCTCGCCCCGATCCTCTCCCGGAGGGAGAGGGGGATGCGATGGGAAGAGTTCACGCGATCGTAATCTGCTGGTCGAGATAGACGTCCTGGATCACGCTGAGCAGGCGGACGCCCTCGGGCATGGGGTGCTGGAAGGCCTTGCGTCCGCTGATCAGGCCCGTGCCGCCGGCACGCTTGTTGATCACGGCGGTGCGGACGGCCTGGCCGAGGTCGTCCTGGAAGGTCTTGCCGCTGGCGCCGCCGGAGTTGATCAGTCCGATGCGGCCCAGGTAGCAGTTGGCCACTTGGTAGCGGCACAGATCGATGGGGTGGTCCGAGGTGAGCTGGGAGTAGACGAGGTCGCTGGTCTGGCCGAACTTCAAGGCGCGGAAGCCGCCGTTGGTCTGGGGGAGCTTCTGCTTGATGATGTCGGCCTGGATGGTCACGCCCAAGTGATTGGCCTGGCCGGTGAGATCGGCGGCGACGTGGTAGTCGGCCTGCGGGGTCTTGAAGGCGGCGTTGCGGAGGTAGCACCAGAGCACGGTGGGCAAGCCCAGCTCGTGGGCACGCTCGAAGGCCGCGGCCACTTCGACGATCTGGCGGTCGGACTGCTCCGAGCCGAAATAGATCGTGGCGCCCACCGCGGCGGCGCCCATCTCGTAGGCCCGGTCGACGGAGGCGAAGAGGATCTGGTCGTACTTGTCGGGATAGGTGAGCAGCTCGTTGTGGTTGAACTTGACCAGGAAGGGGATCTTGTGGGCGTACTTGCGGGCGACGATGCCCAACACGCCGACCGTCGAGGCCACCGCGTTGCAGCCGCCCTCGATCGCCAGCCGGACGATGTTCTCGGGGTCGAAATAGGCCGGGTTCTTGGCGAACGAGCCGCCGGCGGAGTGCTCGACGCCCTGGTCGACGGGCAGGATCGAGAGGTAGCCCGTGCCGCCCAGGCGCCCGTGACTGTAGATCCGCTGGAGGTTGGCCACCACGCGGGCATTGCGGTCGCTGGAAAGGAAGATCCGATCGACGAAATCCGGTCCGGGCAAGTGCAAGATCGAGGCGGGGATGGTCTGGCAGCGGTGCTTGAGCAGCGCAGGCCCATCCTCGCCCAACAGCGCGAGAATGTCTTCAGCCATGAAATTTGGCCCTAGGGATCGAAGGCGACCGGCGGCGCGCCTTGGGCCGAGGCTCGTAGAGGGCGCGAAAGCTGGCCGTGCCCAAGGTCAACAGGTCGCCGGGCCGCAGCACGCTTTCGGTGACGTTGTCGCCGTTGACGTAGGTGCCCAACCGCGAGCCGAGGTCGCGGACGACCACGACCCCGCCAAGGTTGTCAATTTTACAATGGTAGTGGCTCACGGAACAGTCTTCCAACTGCACGTCGACGTCGTCGCTGCGGCCGATCATGGCCGGAAGCCGCTCCAGCACGATCTCCTGCCTGGACGCCTGGGGATTGTCGCAAACCAAGGTAAGTTGCATCGCCGGCTCCATCGAGGCCCGCACCTGTCACGGGAAAAGACATACGCCGGACAGTTGTGCAAACACCGTGCCGAAGGGAGACTTTGGAGTGCGGCGACTTGTCGCCGCTTTGGGGACGCGATATTGCCCCACTCAGTGCCCGCCGGCGCTCGGGGCGTGCAACGACTCGGCGCCGCTGAACTTGGGCCAGAAGAAGCCGTAAAAGGCCACGATCGCGAAGCAGGCCAGGGGCACGATGAAACCGCGGGACATATCGTACTGGTCGGCGACGTAGCCCATCAATTTCGGCACGATAGCGCCGCCCATGATCGCCATCACGATGAAGCCCGACGCCTTCTTCGCCCGCACCCCGAGGCCGAAAATGCCCAGCGCGAAAATCGTGGGGAACATGATCGACATGAAGAAGTAGCTCAAGAAGACGCACACCACGGAGAGCCAGCCCAGCTTGAGAAAGACCAGCAGGCAGGCGGCAACGTTGATCAGGCCGTAGAGGCCGAGAATCTTGTGCGCGGAGAACTTCTTCATCAGGCCGGCCCCGGTGACCCGGCCGATAAAGAAGCAGATGAAACCGAAGGAGACGAGGTTGGAACCGAGCTTGTCGCTGATCGAGAGCACGCCGTCATGGTACGCCAGCACTCCCGGAAAGGCATCCCGCAAGAGCATGCGGTTGAGGTGCGCGGAATCTTCCGCGTTGCGATGGTTCTGCGAGAGCAATTGCCGCGTCTTTTCCCCCAGCGCAACCCCCTGGAACCGCAGCGAATCGAAAAGAAGCTGGCCCTCCTTTGCCTTCTTGGGATCCTGCTTGACGATCGTGTTCAGGTCTTGAAGCAGGTCGGATTGCAGGGATCGGGTATTCGAGGCCGTCTCGTTGTAGTCGTTCAAAGCGCTGAGCGTTTCCTCGGACAAGCGGCCGCGCAAGAAGGCGGATACGGCGTCGGGCGTCCGCTTCAATTTGTCCGCCAGCGCCGGAAGATTCCTGATGTCGTCCCGCGCCAGCGTCGTGTTGACTTCGATAAAGCCTTTGGTCCTGATGACGCCGGAGTCCCACGCGGCGGGAAGAGGAGGCACCTCGGCGACCATGTAGTTGATAAGGAAGCTGAAGATGCCGGCCTGGCCGGCGACGTAGAAGAACTGGGCCAGCGTGGCGCCGGAAAAGTGCGGGTGCGACCAGATGCTGCGGTGCGAGATCCTCCAGGCCGTCAGCAGGTGACCCAAGGCCACCAGTGCCATCGCCAGGCACCCGGCGCCGCCAAGCACGATCAGCAAGGAACTGTCGGCGCTCAACCGTGCGCCGGAGGGGTGAGGGATCCGCGAGGCGAGGCCGATGCAGTATTTGCCGACGTCACAGCCCTTGAGGATCAGCCAGAGGATCATGCCGCAAGCGCAGACCAGCACCGCGGAGTTCAACAGCAGCAGGACGTAGATCAGCACGCGGTTCAACTGCCGGTCGGCGCCGGCCCCGTTTCCGGCGGCCGCATCCTTATCGCCCAAGTGATAATCGTCCTCGGCCTTGATGTCGGGAACGCTGGCAAAATAGAAGACCACCGCCAGCGCGAGGACGACGAACCCGACGGCGACGTAGGGGATGTAAAGCGTCTCGCTGCCGGTGCTCTGTCCCGCGGCGTTGGTGGAATAGAAGTACTGGGCCCCGATGATCGGGCCCAGGGTCCAGCCGATGCCGTTGCAGGATTGCGCGAGATTGATCCGCGCGGCCGAATAGCGCTGCGGCCCGAGCACCGTGGTGTAGGGATTGGCGACCGTCTCCAGGAAAGTGAGTCCGGCGGCAATGGTGCAAACCCCGGCGAGGAAGCCGAGGAAAGCGGTGTTTGCCGAGACGCGCCCGGCCTGGGCCAGGACATTGATGTGCGTGGCCGGCAGGAACCAGAATCCGCCCATCGCCACCATCAACAGACCGGCGATGATACCGCCTTTGTAGCCCAGTCTGCCGGCCAGCCAGCCTGCCGGCATCGCCATGAGGAAGTAGCCCAGGTAATGCGCGAACTGCACCCAGGCCGATTGCGACTTAGTCAGGTGCAGTTCGTCCTGGAAGTGCTTGTCCATCACGTCGATCATGCCGTTGCAGACTCCCCAGAGGAGAAACAGCGAGCTGACGAGGATGAACGTGAACATCAGGTTCTTGCCGTCGTCCGTTACGAAGAGGCGCTTCTTTTCGCTGCTCATGTGTGGCTATCGGTGCTAGGGGCAGTCTGGGGCTTTCGTACTCCTCACGCTCCGCGTGAGGCCGGACCTCACGCGGAGCGTGAGGGGTACAGCCGTGTATTATCATGGGCGTCGCGGGTCTTGTAAACATGCCAAAAAAAACGCGGCCGATGGGCGCAACCCCGGAGGATCGCGCCGCCATCGGCCGTGCTGCGCACCGATCCGGCTCTCGCCGCGCGTGGGTTGGCGGCGGCGGAACACGTCGGTGGACTCGATTTCCTCGCCTCAGGCCATCTACGACGAGAGGTAAACGGCCACCACGTAGACCAGCGGCTGCCCCCACCGCCACCAAGAGCGGCTCGCGCCGACGCGGGCCAAGAGCACCGCCGGCTCGCCCGAGGCCCCGGCGGCCGATTTCGCCTCGTCAAAGGTCTCACCGCTGCCCAGGATCCGGCTCTGGTCGCGCGTCATGGCGACCCATTTCCCGGCCAGTTCGGCCGGAACTTGCACTTGGCAGTCTGTTTCCGTACGGTGCATCGCCACGATCCCTGGTCGGAATGGGTTCTGGTGAGCGTCGCTCAGGTCGGCCCACTGCCGGTCTTCGCTTTCGGCAGCCGGACCTCTTAAGCAAACGGAGTACCCGAGGGTGGCGATTTGCCCTGGGCCCCCGTCGGGACGTGCCCGGCCGGTACACCAGACAGGCTGCAAGAGCCAGTCCCAGCCACAAGATAACGCTCCATCGAGAGCCTTGCCTTTGGCCGCGGCCGACGACGTATCTTTCGCCGCGAACAACACTTAGAACAGCCGTCACGATGCGTCGCTCGTTTGGCAGGATCGCTGGGCAGGACCGGCCGGCACCCGGGCGCTTGCGGTGCCGGCCGGCAGGTCTGTTTTGGGCGTCGTGCGTTGGCCCTTACAATGCAATGAAAAGCCTACCAAAAAGCTTTTGACTCCCCGGTGGCCGCTTGTCGTCCAGCGGGCGCGTCCCTTGACCGGTCCCGGGCTGCCAGCAAATATCACGGCACAAGGTTTGGGGTTAGTAGTACAGATCACTCCAAGACCAGCCCCACGGCGTCCAGGACGAGGGCGCGGCGTCCGCAGACGCCGATCACCTTTTTCCCGTCGCCGCCAATGGTCTGCGCCGACCCGGCGGCTTGGCCGATCCACGCGCTTTTATACGTGTCCTCCGTGTCGAGCCGGCCGTCATCGCCCAATCGCATGAATACGACGCGCACGGCGGCAACGTAGGGATTGGTCTTAACTTCCAAGGCGCCCACGGCGTATCCTTTCCGCGCCACCACCTCCTGGACTCCCGGGTTCACCACAATCCGCCCGTGCAGGGTTCGTGCCGGTCGCGGCGCCGTGGGCCTGTCCGATTGGCGCTCCTCGTCGTAGATCGGGACCAAGTCCTTGAGCGCTGGCTTGCCGGCCCATTGCCCAAACTGGTAGGAGAAGCCCAAGACGGGGCTGCCATCGCCACTGGAGTCGGCGGGCGATCCGCCTGAACCGTCCTCACGGTGGTGAACTGAGATGAAGCCGAGCGGATCGAAATTCGAGTCTGCGGGCAATCCGCTTACGTTGCCAACCAACCGGGTGCGGTGTCCCGGCTGCTGTGCGACAGCGGGGATGGCTTGCACGGCCGGAGTTCCCGGCTGATTGGCCGGAGGAGCGAAGGGAATCCGCGGGACTCCCAAGCGAGGATTCACGCGCACCATGGGTTGCCGAAAGGGCGGGACGGCCGGGGGTTGCCGAAAGGGCGGGACGGCCGGCATCCGCATGGCTAAGTCGACGCGCCTTCCGCTGGCATCCTCGATGGAGACGTTGAACGGCCCATCCTCCGTCCCCACGCCCGCAAAGGTTGCCGTGCAACTCGCGGGGGTGGAATTGACCACGAACGGCGAGGCATTGCGCACCCCGTTCCTCCCCACGATAACCAGGTTATAGCTCGTACCCAGCGGTCCCGAGTAGATGAAATTGAGCGTCACACGGCATTCCTCGTGGGAGCCCCGGCACGATAGATTCCGCCCGACCACGGAGAATAGCGCGGCGTTGCCGGGCAACGTGGGATTGACGGGCGAGGGAGCGCTGGCGCCAGGCGGCGGCGCGGTGGCCGGCAAAGAGCCAGGCGTTGCCGGCTCCGCCCTAGCCCCCAGGTCCGATTTGCTGCCGGGCACGTGATCGGGCCCGGGCGGACTGGACGGTGCGACATCAGGGTCCGAGGGAGGCGGCGGCACGGCCGGACCCGAGGGAGGTGGCGGCACGGGTGGACTTGGGTTGCTCTGGCCGGACGGCGATATCGCCGCCGTTTGCGCAGGCGGCGATGGTAGGGAGGCCGATGCGGTGGAAGCGGACACGCCCGGACTCGAGGTCGGCGGCGCAAGGGCGATGGCCGGGCCGGACGACGGAGCATCGTGGCCAGCAGAGCCGATCACGTACGCCAACACGCCCACGAGCACCACGAGGCCTAAGGCTGCCGCGCCGCCGGCCACCCAAGGAAGAACGCCCATCTTTTTGAGGCGGGAGCGCTTACGGGGCGCCAGCGGCGAGGTCCGCGCTGCGGGCAAGGGGGCAGGCATGTCAGCCAAAAGGTCTCCCAGGGGGGCCAACGGGTAGGTGCTGGCGGCCGCCGCTGCGGCAGGCGCCTGCGGCACTGCAAACGTTCCGGCCGCCGACGAACTGAATTGCGGCGGCGCCTGCGCGGCCGGACCTGCCGCCCCGACCATGGCGCCGACCTTCGCTTCCAATTCCGGCGACAGCGGCAGCACCGCCCCGTTGAAGACCAGCTCGTCCAGGTGCGGGCACTGGTTCAGCGGCCTCTTGCACGCCAGGATCAAACGCCCGGTGAGCGCGTGCAACTCCGGCTGCGAGGGCGTCTCCCAGAGGCGGCGGAACAACTCCGAGGTCTCCGGATTCTTGAAATCGCTCTCCCGGAACAGCAGGTTATCCCCGTTGTCGAACTTGTCCCACAACTCGCGCTTGCCCACAATCGCCGCCTGGATCGCCGTGTAGATCGCCAGGTGCGAGAAGCGGTCCACGTCGGCGTTGTAGACCGCCTCTTTGATCCGCTGCGGATGCTGAAAGCACGGGTGCCCCACCTCGCCCGACTTCCTTTTCGCCAAGGCCGGCACGTACATCCCGTCGTAATCGATGAGCTTCAGGCTCAACTGGCCCGTCTCCGGCACCGGCACCAAGAGCACGTTGCCGTGCTGGAGGTCCCCATGAGCGATCTTCGCCTCGCGGAGTTTGGCCGAAAGCTTCACCCACAAGGGGAGCAGGTTCTTCAGCGTCTTGGGCTTGTCCAGATAGTCGCAGACGAACTGGTTCAGCCGCAGCCCCTCCACCCAACGCATCTTCAGGAACGGGTACGACTGCTTGCCGATGCGGATTCCCGGCTCGATGTAGTGGAACTCGACCATGAAGCCGAAGGGGACCTTCCGCAGATGCTCGCTGATCCCGCGGTAACGCTCCTTCAACCCGGCCACCTCGCGGGTGAAGCACTTCACGGCCCAGGTGTTGCCGGTGGCCGGGCAGTGGACCTTGTAGACGTCGGCGAAGTTGCCCGAGGAGGGCATGGGCAGGCCCAGGGGATTCACCGCGGCTTCGCCCTGGCGGAGCTCCGTATCGCTGATCGTCGAGCGGAGGTTCTGGATCGCCTCGTTGTACTCGTTCGGTTGCGGAAAAGGCATCCTCGAGACTCCTCTCCTGATAACCGCGTTTACTTCCTTTTGAGGCGCGGGCGTTTTGTAGCAGGCACACGCCGTGTGCCGTCTGCGGCTTACGGCACACGGCGTGTGCCGACTACTTTTGGGGGGCGGCGCGGCGCTGGGGACTGGCCGCGCGTTGGGGTTGGTGATGGTCGGAATCGAAATATTGATCACCGGCGCGGCTGGCGGCCGAGGACCGCCGGGCACGCTCGCCTGGGGCGGCGCCGTGACCGGTGCGCCGGGGAAAGGGAAACTGAAAGGGTCCGGCGTGGGCGTGCTAGGCGCAACGGGCTGAGGCAGGTTCCTCGGCGCGCCATACCGTTCCGCTCCGGTCGGAGGACCAAAAGTGAACGTCTGCCTACAGTTGGGGCAGCGCAGCAGGGCACCGGATACCGGCGGTTGCAGCACCTCGTACATCCCCGCGCAAAACGGGCATCGGATGACGGTAAGCATGAACCGTAGCCTTTCAGGTGATAAGACTCACGCCGCTGGCGTCGTTTCCAAACGAATCGCCAGTAAAGTCACGTCGTCGTTCCGCAACCGCTTCGCCTCGCGAAGCGCATTGATCCAATCGGCAAATCGGTCCTTCGCGACCCCAGATCCCGTCAAGGACTCTAATTCCTTGACCGGCTTTCGCCCAGACTCTTCCTCTTGGAGAAACCATTGCGCCAAAGCGTCGGTCATCAGCCAGAGCCGATCGCCGGCTTGGCCCGTGCCCTCCAGGCACTCGACACGCTCTTTCTCTACCTCGTCCACCGGGGAACGTGAGCCGACCAGTCGAGGCGAGCTCCCGAAATCCTTGGACTCCCGGATAGGGAAAGCGCGGACCAGCGCGTGGCCGCGGGTATGGAACAAGCAGCTATCGCCCACGGCCATCGAAGCCCAGCGGAACTGGCCGTCGGCGCCCGCCGAAACCACCACTCCCAGGAACGTCGCGAACGCTCCCTGCACCACCTTCGCTTCGGCATACCAAGGAAACTCCCGGCCCCGGAGCTCCTTTTGCCACTGAGCCTGCGCGGGCGGGAGCCAGGCGGAACAGCGGTCCGGACCGGTCCCGCTGCTGGCGGTAAAGTGTTGTACCAGGGATTGGGCCCACCTGGCGGCGAAGGCGCTTTCGGTGGCGCCATCGGCGACGGCGAAACGCCCGGTGGCCGTGTCGGCGGCATAGGCGTCTTCATATTCCTCGTCGCGGTTGCCGCATTTGGCAAGCCAGCGCACCTCGTAGTCCATCGCCTCTCTCCGGCAGTGATCGCTCCTTACCGTAGGCTCTTGTCCACTCGCGTTCCGATATCCAGGAACTGAACCACGGAAACAAGATCGGCGTTGAAGACGAAGCCGCGCGCCCCAATCGCGATGCGGGGATCCATGGCTATGGCTTGGCCGAGCATCTGCGGCGGAAGCTGACTGGACATGCGGAACAGGAGCCTCGCGTAGTTGTCGGGGAGCAGCTCTTCCCCGCTGGGAAACTGGAATGGTTTCTCGTTGCGGAAGGAAATGTGAACGTTGAACAGCAGCGCGCAGCCGTCCCTTGACGCCACTTGCCGCAGGGCGGCTGCCTCTGCTTGGGGATTCCCATCGGTCGCCTCGCCGTCGGTGATATTGACCACAAGAGGCGGAAAACACGCCGGTACCTGTTTCACGAACGCGGAGATGGTCTGCCTGGCCAGTGCCAGGGCCTGGCACATGGGCGTGCCGCCTCTGGCCTTCGGCTCAAACCAGACCGGGAATCGCACGGTCTGCTCGACAAAACCGCCGGCCCCGTCGTCGACCCTCTTGATCCGGGTTTCCAGCCGCAGCGGGCTGTTGCCGATCTTGCTCACCGGCACCAGCCCTTGCCCGGCCAGCACGCCGCCCAGCGCAGGCCCCACCTGGTCGCCATAGCCGATCACGCCGATGTAGTAGCGGTCGAGAATCACATCCCCCTTGGCGCAGCGGAACACCAAGGTCTGAAGGAGACGATTGATCGCGTCACAGACGCCTTGAGATTTCGTCTTCCCTGACTGGCCGCCAAACGGGTCGTCCATCGAGGTCGACTGATCGACAAGGAAGAGGAAACAGGTGGGATTCGATCTGCTGATCTCCGCGGAGTACATCGAAGATAGTCCTTTCACCTTCCAGCCGACAAAGTGCGTTTTGCGAGGGCGGCCCCCCAAGCTGGCCGCCATTATCATCGGCCCGCTTACCTTTGGCAATAGGAGCGGCCCGCACACGACCTATGAGCGACTTCCCTCGGCATGGTCCGTCCCTCCCCCTGACCCTTTCTCGGAAGTCGAGGCGACGACTTGCGCCGCGCCCGGCAGTTTCACTTCGAATACCGCGCCGGTGCCCGAGGGCGGATCGTGGACGTGGATCGCGCCGTGGAGCCGTTGGGCGGAAGTCCGCGCAATATACAACCCCAGGCCGGTGCCGGGCTTCTGACGCTCCAGCTCCGAGCCCAGGCGAACGAAACGTTTGAAGATCTTCCGCCGCAGGGCAGGGGGGATGCCGAAACCGTTGTCGGAGATCCGCACCACCGCCCAGCCATGCTCGAAGCGCAATCGCACCTCGACCCGCGGCCTGAGGCCGGCGTATTTCACGGCGTTGTCGATCAGGTTGCGAAAGATCATGTCCAAGTCCATCCGCCTCCCACGGACCGTCAAACGATCAACGTCCCATTGGACCGTTTCCGCGGGCACGCGGTAGCGGAGGCAGGCCATCTCGGCGCATTCTCGCAGGAGGCAGTCCAGCGGCACGTCCTCGAGGTCGCCGTCGACGTGGCCTGCGTCCAACCGGCCGGCCGCCAACACGTGGTTGATGAGGCGATCCAGCCGCTCCACCTCTTCGAGCATCGAGTGGTAGAAATCGGCCTGTTCCGGCCCGCTGGGATGGCGGCGGTCGAGCGTTTGCAGGTAGAGCTTCAGCGAAGCGATCGGCGATTTGAGCTCGTGGGTAACGCTGTCCACGAAATTCGACTGCCGCCGGTTGAGATTGATCGCCTTGACCGACAAGGCCAGGTAGAGGGCCACCCCAACCACCAGCAGGACCATGAACATCGTGCCGATCGCCAGCAGCGTCCAGTAAACCGCGGCGACGTGGGCGTTGCTCAGGGCCGCGAAGACGGTGACCAGCACCCAGCCCACGGTCAGCACGACCAAGAGCACGATCATGACCACCGCAAGCGTGATCGCCAGACTCAAGGGCCGTCGGTGGGATGTCACGGCAAGCTCGTCCCTTCGCACGCAGGCCGAGATCGCTCCCCTCACCATCGGGGAGCCGTTTCTTGAAGATAACACGCCGGCAGAAGGAGCGTCTAGGGGGCTCCGCGCGGCGTGCGCCGCGGTTTATACTCGCGCGGCCGGAAATGCGCCGTTCGTAGTCCCGCCCCCAGGCGGTCTTGCCGCGGATTTCCGGCTAAAGCCGCTGCTACGAACGTGTGTCATTTCGTCCCGCGTGCAGGATATACTATAAATGACGGGATTGCTGCCATGAACCAACTTCACCGCCGCTTGGCAACCTTGGGCCTGATGGGACTGGTCTTCTTCGTGAGCGGTGCGCCCCTCGCCGGCGCCGCGGAACCGCCGGAGTTGAGCGTGCCGGCCTGTAAGTCGCCGCTCTACGTGGCCCTGGATCTTCCCGAGAGCCTCCAGCCCGCGGCGACCTGTTCGCTGGAATTGGTCGAGGTGGGCCGGCCCGACGGATCAGCGGCGGCGCAGCTTGCCGCGTGCGTGGGGGCGGACGGCAGCCCGGGCCGGTCGGACGGCCGCCTGCTGGCGGTGATTCCTCCGCGTGCGGACGCCGGCGCCACGCGGCGGTTCACGCTGCTGCCCCGCAAGGTGCCGGCCGGGGAAAACGTCTTTCAATGGAAGCCTACGAGCGACACGTCGCTGGGCCTCTACCAGTCCGGCCGGCCCGTGCTGGTCTACAACTTCGGCCTGATCACCAACGAGAAGGTCCCGGCGGGCGATTCCCGCCGCAGCCGAGCGTGTTACGTGCACCCGGTCTGGGGCCTGAACGGCGAGGTCCTCACCGACGATTTCCCCAAAGACCATTACCACCACCACGGCATCTTCTGGACCTGGCCGCACGTCGAGATTGAGGGCAAGGAGCATGACCTCTGGGCGGACCAAGGCATCCGGCAGCAGTTCGTCCGCTGGCTGGACCGTCAGGCCGGGCCGGCGGCGGCCGTGCTGGGAGTGGAGAACGGCTGGTATGTGGGCGAGAAGAAGGTGATGGTCGAGCGGGTCTGGCTGCGGGCCTATCGCGCGGCGGAAGACCATCGGGTGTTGGACATCGATCTGGCGCTGATTCCGCAGGGGAGCCCGGTGACCCTGCGGGGCGCCGAAGGCAAGAGCTACGGCGGTCTAACGATGCGGTTTGCCCCCGGCCCGGCGAAGGCGACGTTGATTACCGTCCCCAGCGGACCGGCGAAGGACGACTTGCCCGATACGCCTTTGGCCTGGGCCGATTTCACCTCGCAATTTGCGGGGGCCGCCTCGCCCAGCGGCGGGGCGATTTTCGTCGATCCGGGCCATCCCGATTACCCGCCCACGTGGCTGACCCGCTATTACGGCCCGCTCTGCGTGGGCTGGCCCGGCGTCCACGCGAAGACCTTCGAGCCCGGGAAGCCGATCCGGCTGAGCTATCGTCTCTGGATCCACAAGACGGCCGTCGATCCGTCGCAGCTTCACGCGGCCTACGATGCCTATGGGGCGGGAAAGAGAGCCGCCTGGTGAGAAGGTCCTGTCGCGCAAAGCATCGCCGCCGAAAGTAGCGCAGGTCCACTGGCCATCGGCCACTAACCGCTAGCCACGGTGCTCCGATCAGCCTCCATCGCCAACCGCACCAGTTCGGCGACGGAGTCGACGCCGATTTTTTTCATCACGTTGGCGCGGCGGAGTTCCACGGTGCGCAGCCCGATTTGGAGATCGGCCGCAATCGCCTTGTTGGGCTTGCCGGCGATCATCCGCTCCAGCACCAGGGCTTCGCCGGGCGTGAGGCGGGCGAAGCGGGCCTGAATGTCGGCCAGCCGCGCCTGCTGCCGCCGCAGCCGGCGGTGCGTCTCGATCGCCACGGCGATGCTCTTCCAGAGATCGCCCTCCCCGCAAGGCTTTTCCAAAAAGGTCACTGCCCCGGCACGCATCGCTTCCACCGCCGTGGGGACGTCGCCGTAGCCGGTGATCACCACCGCCGGCAGCGAGAGCCGCTCCTGCTTCAGCCGCTCCAGCAGGTTCAGCCCGCTCATTCCGGCCATCCGCACGTCGGTCACCAGGCAACCCAGCCGGCCGCGGTCGAATTGCTCGAAAAACTGCTCGGCGGAAGCATAGCTTTCCACGGCCATCCCCCGGGATCGGATCATGGCCGCCACCGAGTCGCGGGCGGCCGGATCGTCGTCGACGACGAACACCGTTGGTCGATCTTCCATGGCACTACTGCTCCGCAAAAACAGGAATCGTCAGTGAGAAGGCGGCAACAACTTGCGCACGGAATGGTTGAGACTGCGAACGATCCCGGCCGCGCGGCCCGATTGCTCGGCGATCTGCGAGATCCAACCGCACAACTCCACCATGCGGGGCGACGACTCCGCCTGCAAGACCTGTTGGCAGGCCGCCGCATAGTTGCCGATCGCGTGCAGGGGCTGCCCGATCTCATGGATCATCTCCGCAACCAGCGGCCCTAACGTCTGACGACAGTCGCTCCGGGCCCACTCGGCCAGGCATTGCCGGGCTCGCTGCAATTCTTCCTCGCAGCACCGCAGTTGCCGCTGGAGTTCCTCGCATTGTCGTCGGAGATCCGCGTTGCCGTCCATCTTAGGCCGATTATTCCGGGCCGATTTGTGAGAGTCAACAGGCGTAACGGAAACCCCCCACAGGTAGCCAAGGAATTGCGGGAAGCCGCAAAGCACCGACGGGACGGAGATGCGGTGCCGGAGAGCAGGGGAGAAGAGGAGATGGGGAGAAGAGGAGAAGAGGAGAAGAGGACAGATCATCGCGTGTTCGCGTCCCCGTGCCCCGGTGCCCTTGTGCCCCTGTGTCCCCGTGTCCCCCTGTCTCCCTGTCTCCGCGTCTCCGCGTCTCTTTCTTCTCGTATTCCTATCTAGCCATCTACCCGTTTCCCGATCTCGACATGTCCTCTTCTCCTCTTCTCCCCTTCTCCCCTTCTCCGCGTCTCCGCGTCTCCGCGTCCCCGCGTCTTTCTATCCCTCAACCTCCGCGGCCGCCTCTTGGATCAGTTTCCAGGCCCTCTGGACGTGCCGCCGCTGGGTGTTGGTCTGACCGATCGACATCCGCAGCACGATCTGCCCATGAAGGCGGGTGTGCGTGAGGTAGATCTGGCCGGAAGCGTTGAGGCGATCGAGGATCTGCTGGTTGGCCGCATCGCCGCGACGGTGCCGGAAGCAGACGAGATTCAGCGGCACGGGGGCCATCCGCTCGAACCGCGGATCGGCGTCCACCCAGAGGGCGAACTCCCGCGCCAGGGCCACGTGGGCGCGGATCTTCTCTTGCAGCCCCTCGACGCCGAAGCTGCGGATCACGAACCAGAGCTTCAGCGAGCGGAACCGCCGGCCCAGCGGCACCTGCCAGTCGCGGTAGTCGATCACGGCCCCCGATTCCGTGGCCTGGTTCCGCAAGTACTCCGGCAGGATGCTCAGCGCCCGGAGTAATGGGCCGCGATCGGCCACGTAGAAGCAATCACAGTCGAAATTGGTGAACAGCCACTTGTGCGGATTGGTGCAGAAGCTATCGGCCAGCTCCAGGCCGTCCAAGAGGTACTGGAACTCGGGACAGACGGCCGCGGTGCCGGCCAGGGCCGCATCGACGTGCAGCCAGAGGTCCTGCTCCCGGCAGATGCGGCCGATTTCCCGGATCGGATCGATAGCCGTGGAGGAAGTCGTGCCCACGGTGGCGGCCACGAAGCAGGGCTTGCGTCCTGCGGCCTTGTCGGCGGCGACGGCCTCGGCCAGCAGTCCCGGCTGCATGGCGAGGTTCTGGTCGACTTCGATCTGGCGGAGGTTTTCGCTTCCCAGCCCGGCCACGCGGATGCCCTTTTCGATCGACGAGTGGGCCTGGGTCGAGGTGTAGGCCACGAGGTCCTCGCGGACGCCCTTGAGGTTGCTCTGTCCGGCGGTGGCCCGCTCCCGGGCGGCCAGGATCGCCGAGAGCGTCGCCGACGAGGCGCTGTCCTGGATCACGCCGCCGCCCGTAGAGCCCGACTTGAACTTCCCCGGCAAGGCCAGCATCTCGGCCAGCCAGTCCAGCACGTGGGTCTCCAACTCCGTGCAGGCGGGACTGGTCGCCCAGAGCATCCCCTGCACGCCCAGTCCGGACGCCAGCAGGTCGCCCAGGATCGAGGGGAAGGAGTTGTTCGAGGGGAAGTAGGCGAAGAAGTTGGGCGACTGCCAGTGCGTAATCCCCGGCAGCAGGATCTCCTCCACGTCGCGGAGGATCTGCTCGAAAGGCTCCCCTTGCCGCGGCGGCTCGACGGGCAACCGCTGGCGGATCTCTCCCGGCTTGACCTGCGACAGGACCGGCAGCCGCTCGACCCGCTCCAGGTAGTCGGCAATCCAGTCGATCACTTCGCGCCCTGCCTGGCGAAACTCCTCGGGACCCATCATGGTTGCAGTTCTCGGCTTCGATGCGATGTCAACGGGGACCCATATTAGCGGGGCCGGCGCGGCGGGTCAATGATCGGAAGAATGGGCCGGTGGGACGTAATGGTAGCCCACCCCGATTTGGCATTTCGGCAACGCCCGACGGAGTCTATCCACTCCCTCCGGCGTGACGTTCGGGACCGTGAGGCGCAAATCCCGGAGTTGCGTCATTCCCTTCAGATGATCCAAGCCGGCATCGGTAACTTGCGTTTCCATGAGGCCCAAGTGCTCGAGTTTCGTCATTCCCTTCAGATACTCTAAGCCGGCGTCCCCAACCTTTGTTCCTCCCAGTTCCAAACACCGGAGTTGCGTCATTCCCTTCAGATGCTCCAAGCCAGCATCCGTGGCTCGCGCACCGTACAGGTTTAATGTCTCAAGTCGCGTCAGTCCCTTGAGATGCTCCAAACCAGCATCTGTCACCTGCGTGAGCGTGAGGTCCAACGTTTGCAGTTTCGTAAACCCGTTGAGATGCGCTAAGCCGGCATCATTGGACGAGGGAGAAAAACTGACATAAACAGCCGTTGAGAAGAAGTCCTCTCCCAAAAGATCCCGGAGCCATGCCGGTTCGGGCGGGCTTGCATGTGGGAGCGGAGTGCCGAATTGCTCGACGCGATAATCATACACGGCATACCCGCCAAACTTCCTGATCTCCTCTATGGCCTCCTTCTGCTGTCGAGCCCTCTGCATCCTGACGGCATACCAACTCATGCCCAAGCTTGCAAAAAGCACCACCAGCATCAGCGACCGCAGACTGTACTGGTACCAGCGGCGGCGGAGTTTGCACGTCTCGCTCATAGCCGTAGTATAGCCGACCACGCCGTACCGGCAAATAGCTCGCCAAATCGTGGGCGGCTTCGATGGCTACGTTGTCGGGTGCCGCGCGGCAAAAGGCGTGTCTATGCCGCACGCGGTCGGAAATGCGCCGTTCGTAGTCCCGCCTTTAGGCGGTCTTGCCGCGGATTTCCGGCTAAAGCCGGTACTACGAACTCATCCTTCTACTGGACGACCGCCCCATAGCGATAGGTCGGCTGCGGCCTGCCGGGGAAGAAACTGCGCATGGTCGTGATCGTTGCCGTCACGCCATCCCGAGTCGTCGCCTGCAACGCCCTCTCCACGATCTCGCGCAGCACGTCCGGCCGGACGTGGACGCGGGCGTTGATCAGCAGTACGGCCTCCCCCTGCCTGCCGTCGATCTCGCCGCGCAGGGAAAGCGGCGCGTCGTTGCCGGTCACGTTGCCCGCCAGGCGGCCGCCGGCTGCCGTGAGGTACAGCTTGAGGTGGGCAATCTCCGCCGACCGCTTACGAAGCTCGTCGCGAATCGCTTCCAGCAGCTTGCCGGCGAGCGCCTTCCAGTCGATCTCGCCCCGGGCCTGCAATCGGGCCGAAGCGTTCAGCCAGCCCAAAGCGGCCTCGCCCGCAGCGTAGGTGTCGTAGTCGACCTCGGCGACCTTTCCGCCGGCCGGTCGGCCGCCGCTCACGTAATCGAGCCACGCATCCACGCCCTCGCCGCCGGCGGCGGACATGCTCAAAAGGGGCGTCTCGGGGAATCGCCCGGCCAGCGAGGCCTTGAGCTCCGCCAACTCGGCCGCCGAGAGCAGGTCGGTCTTGTTCAACACGATCAGGTCGGCCTCTTCGAGCTGCTTCTCATAGATGTAGAGGACATTGTCGGGAAAGCGGGCCGATGCGTCCTGGGCGAAGGTCCTCCGCAGTCGATCGAGCACCCGCACCTGGTTGCCGTCCACCAGCACGGAGAACGGCGCCACGTCGAACTGCTGCCCGTGCAGCTTCTTCAGCGGCTGCATCACGGTGGCCGACAGGTCGGTACAACTGCCGACCGGCTCGCCGATCAGCACGTCGGCGCCGCCTTGGCCGGCGAGGCGATCCAGGGCGGCGATCATGTCGGGGAATCGGCAACAGAAGCAGCCGCCGGCGACCTCCTCGACCTGGGCGCCGGTCGCTTTGAAGAGCTCGGTGTCCACCAGGTCGGACGCCTGGTCGTTGGCCACCAGTCCGACGCGCTTGCCTTGGCCCGCCAAGCGCTCGGCCGCCCGCGCCACCAAGGTCGTCTTCCCCGCACCCAAGAAGCCGCCGACAAGAATCACTTTGACTTTGGCCGTCGCCATATTCGCTGTCTCCGAGTAATGGTCAACCTGTCCCTGCGCCAATCCTACGCCTCGTCTTGTTCGGCTGCCGTAGCGGAGCGACGCAGCACCAAGTCGTAAAGGTGTGCTCCCACGAAGGCGCCAGCCACAGGCGCGAGGATGTAAACGGTGAGAAAGCCCAATCCCCGCGGGCCGGGCAGCGCGATCGGACCCCAGCCGGCGAAATAGGCGAACAAGCGGGGCCCGAAGTCCCGCGCGGGATTGAAACAGGCTTGGGTCAACGGAGCGATGAAAGAGATCAAGGCGGCAATGGTCAAGCCGATAAACGCTGGCGCCAATCGCCCCGTGGGGCCGGCGATATTGCCGGGGTCGGTCACCGCGAAGACCACCAACGCCAAGATGGCCGTGCCCAGGAACTCCGCCAGGAACGCGGTGGGCTCGCAGACCGTCTCGTTCAGGCGGCGATGGGCCTCTTCGGAGTACGCCTCGGTTGGGCCCGCCAGCGGGCCGGGACTGGGAAAGTATTCGCCGTAACACATGGCGGTCAGCTCGCTGCCCGGTTGCCCTCGGCGAACGTGCTTGGCCTCCTCCTTTGCCGTCAGCAGCGGCCCGAAGAGGACGAACAGGGTCGCCGCCGCCAGGAACGCACCGGCCACTTGCGAGAGGATGTACGGAAGCACCAACCGCCAGGCGAATCGGCCTCGCACGGCAAAGGCGAGCGTGATCGCCGGGTTGATGTGCGCCCCGCTCGTGGCCCCCGTCACGTAGATCGCCAACATCACGGCCAGCCCCCAAACGACCGCCACCTGCCACAGGCCGCTCTGGGAACCCGTCAGCACAGCCGTGTGAACGACGCCGCAGCCGAGCAGGACGAGGAGGTAAGTCCCCAGTGCCTCCGCAAAGCATTTGGCCCCAACTCCAGGCAACCGGATACTACTCATCGCAGCAGACCTTGCGTGCCTGGTCCTGGTCGGCCTTGCGGGCGGCCCCCAGCAAACCAGTGATCCCGCGCCGATAGCTCTCCAGCGTTCTGATCCATCGGCGGAGGCACTGTGCTCCGGCAGACGTAAGGCGGTAGGACTTCTTCGCCGGTCCGCTTTCGGAGATGTCCCACGAGGAGACCACGAACCCTTTTCCTTCCATCGCCTTCAAGAAACGGTACACGCCCGAGGCATCCGGCTTCTGCCCGGCAAATCCGGGCAACTCGCCGATCCGCTCCACCAGGCGGTAGCCGTGGAGCGGCCCCTCTGCCAACACCACCAAGACCGCGGGTTGAATGAGACGGTCCAGCGTCCCCCCATCGCAGGGGCAAGCGGCCAGCTCCGACATTAGATGGTCTCCTTTAGTGGAGGTTGTCCTCTAGTCTTCCCGCTACTATCGTCAGTCGAGCCTCCAATGTCAACAAGTCCCTGGGCTCGAAGAGCGAAATCTGCGGGCGGGCACTTGAGGGCCGTTGGGACCTCAAGTTAGATTGGCCGCTGGCGTCCGGCCTGGGCGAAGCCGAGGAAGTTCAGCGCGAGCGGAGCCGCGAGGATGCGCTGCCGTGAAAACTGAAGGAGACAAAGACCGTGTTTCTGAGAATCACTATCGTCCTGTGCGCCGGATTGGCGATCGTTCCGGCCGTCGATGCTTCCGAGAAAGATGTCCCGGCCGCAATCGGCTGGCGAGGGAACCTGACAGGGCTCTTCCCAGACTCCAAGGCCCCCGTCGAGTGGTCCCTCGTCTCGACCGGGCCCGCGGAAGGAATGAAGTGTGCCGCCAACGTCCCGGGCGACGGCAGTGACAAGGACGTTGTGTCCGTGGACGGGGGACTGGTGACGAAGTGGCTGGTGATCGGGCCGCTGGCCGTCAAGGACGGGACCGCGGACTTCGGCAAGGAGTTGATTCCCGGCGAGGCCAGTCTCAGCCCAGAACCCGGCGACAAGGTGGGCGATCTCCGCTGGAAGCCCGCGGAGCCCGCCAGCGAAGGCGTGAGCTTCATGACCGTCAACACGACCGGCGCCAAGGGGAAGACGAACGAGGGGGCGCTGGCAACCACGTGCCTTTTCACCAGGACTGCCGGCAAGCTCCGCGCCGTTGCCGAGCATCCGGTGCAGATGAAGATGTTCGTCAACGGCAAGGAGGTCTACCGCAACGAGAAGTACGGCGTGGCCGTGGGAAGCGCGTATGGGTTGAGCAACAACCGCTGCGAGAGCGTCTGGCCCGCCGGCAATTCCTTCGAGTTCGTGGTGCGGCAGGGATGGAACCGCCTGACGGTGAAGCTGGTGAGCACGCCGCGGGCCGGGTGGAACGACCTGATCTTCATGCTGCGGCTGGGCGACGCCAACTACGTGGCCATGCCCGTCGCGGCCAGTTGCACGCTGATCGGCGAGCACGTCGTGGTGATGGACAACCAGGGGCACTCGGTGGTGCTGGAGCCGGGCGGCGAGTGCAAGGAGGTGGCGCGGAACCGAATCGCCATGCAGGTCCAGCGCGATTGGGCCACGACGACCCAAGAATACACCGCCTATGCCCCGCCCGTCGCCGAAGGCAATCGCATGTACATCCGCGGCGAACGTCACCTCTACTGCATTGGCAGCAACTAGATGCCTTCATGGTTCGGTCCGCTGGACCGGGTCACCACTGGATGTCGATGCGGGTGTGGACGCGGGACGCCATCTCGATCAGGCGGGTGTCCCGTTGCGCAATTTGGGAGATGATCGACTCGAGATCGATCCCTTCCACCTCGCAACAGATGAAAGGGTCGGCGTCGGGGTCCTGCTGCATCGTCACGCAATCGCCGAACGTGGCTTCCAGCTTCTGCTTCGAGACGGCCAGCGATGCCGCGTCGCGCTGCACGCCCAAGAGACGGCAACCGCGGCCCAGGTTCATCAGCCGAGGCATTGCGGCAGCCTCGCACGATCCGCCGGAGTACGCCGTCGCCGGCGACGATTGGTCCGCAGCATCGTTGGCCGCCAGGTGATCGTGGAGGAAGCGGGCCGCCTCGTCGCCAAGCGCCGCCAGCAAACGCTGGGCGGCCTCGCCGCCGCCGCCAAGCAGGCTCGACGGCCGCAGTCGAGGATTGGCCCGCACGCGGTCTTCAAACGCCGAAGCGAGAAACGCCACGCTGGACGCCGGCTCTCCCTCGGATTTCAACGAGCCGGCCATCGACGCCTCGGCGCCTCCCTGGACCGTCGCATCGGGGAGGGGGTCAGTCCCATTTTCGTCGCCACCACGCGAAGCATGCTGCCCGACGGGGGACGGTCCCTCACCTGTTTCCTGGCCGATCCTCAGCAGGGCGTCCATTTCCTGGAAACGGCGGTCCAGGGCCGTCAACTTCGTGGCCAGATGCTTGGCCGTCGCTTGCACGTCGCCAACGCGGTCCAGAAGGCACCGGTGGACGCTCTCGCAGAGGCGGATCCTGCAATACTCCTGATACAAGGCGGCTTCCTGCGGCGTGAAACGGCGGAAAACGGGCTCGTCCCGGCTGCCGTCCCCTTCCGAGCCGCAGGCGGCCGCCACCCGACGGCGGACGCGTTCCAGGTCCTTGCTCATCTCGCCGATCAGCGCCGAGAGCATAGCCGCCGTCTTGTCCAGCCGCAGCTCGACCTCGGCCAGGACTTCCCGGGCGCCCTGGAGTCGATATTCCGCCGAATCGACCATCGCCAGGATCTTCATCGTGATCGCGGCGTTACACGACCGGGCGATGGGCGCCAACTCGTCGAGGATCCACGTGGCAACGGCGGGCCTTGGCTCGCCGTCGGCCTGGTGGCCCACGGCGACCGCGAACTCCCGATCGATGTCGCCCAGAGGCAGCTCGGGGGCGATCTTCAACTCGTCCGACCGCCGGCGGATCTGCTCCCACTTGGCGAGGAAATGGGAGTCGGCTTTCCTGCCCAGCTCCCCGCGGAGAAGAGCCGCCGCCTGGTCCGACCAATGTGCGGCATCGAGCGGCAATGCCGGAAGCGCCGGCCGCGCCGGCGGCGTGCCCCCCGCGGCATCGCGAGTGTCTTGCGCCCCCTCACCCTGACCCTCTCCCGGAGGGAGAGGGAGGGCGGGGCCGCCGCACCAGGCGCGGACCACGGCCTGGCAGAGGGCCCGCACCTCGGGGCCGGCGTCTTGCGGCGAGTGTTGCTCCGCCAGTCCGACGGCGAAGGTCCGGATGGCCGGCGCGCGGCGCGATTGGTGCCGCCGCTTTGCCGCAAGCAGCGGCAGGCCTCGAAGAAGCCCCGGGCCCCCGTGACGGCGCAGTGGAAGAGGTACTCGGCGACCTTGTACGCTTCATTCTGGTAGTCGGCGTCGTTCAGCCCGTCGCCCAGATCGACGACATAGGTCTCATCGAAGGGGCCGCGATCGAAGCTTGGCAGCCGGCAGGCCGGGTCCCCGGGGAACCCCAGCCCGGGCGTGCTGAAGTGCCGTAACTCGTCGAGGCAGGCCAGCGCCGTGGCGTTTTGGATCTCGCTGCGGCAACCATGGGCGCTGGTGGCGGTAAGCAGCACGCCGACGATCGCCTGGTACTCCAGCTTGATCTCCGCCAAGATCGTCCGCAGGAGGTAGGCCAGGTCGAGCGCCGCGCCGCTTCCCGTCCCTCCGGACAGGGAAGCGACGACGTAGACGGTCGCCGGGCCGGGAGTGAAGCGGGCGCCGGTGGCCTCCTGCGCGGCCCGCAGCGAATCTTCGGCCGTCGCCCGTTTTAGAAGCTCCTGGATGTGGCTGCGGAGCGACTCCTGGTGGTGGAAAAAGGCCAGCCGTCCCAGAGGGCGGATGCCTTCCACCTGGCGCGATCGGGGGATGTTGAAGAGCCATCGGCGGCTGAGCCAGTGCAAGGCCTCGGCGTGGCGGGACCGATAGAACTGCGGATCGCGAAGCGGCATGCAGAGGGTCTCGGACGCTTTCAGGCCGGAGTGCTCGCCGCGGGCCCAGGCCGCGGCGATGGCCCGGGGGTCGGTGTCCACGTACAACAACGGCAGGGGCTTCAGGGGGCAGTCCTCGCCGAACCGCTGGACCAGCCGCCGGCGAAGGCCCGAGAGCACAAGCCCTCCCAGTCCGCCGATTCCCAGGAAGGCTGCCGGGCGGTAAGCGACGTCCGCGGGATCCAGTGCCAGCGGAGGAAGCGGCCGCGTGGCGACGGAGGTGGCGGACTCCAGGGTCAGAGTTTCCTCCGCGCCCGGCAGATCCGCCGTTAGGCCGGCGTGGCCGCCGGGGCTAACGCCCGGCAACTCCGCCGTTAGCCCCGGCGGCCACGCCGGTTCCGCGGCCGGCGTTGCGGCACGGCCCGGACGCTGCCTGGCCAGCGACGTGCCGCGCCGCGCAAGATGGTCGAGGAATTGCCGGCAGGTGGCGAAGCGGGCACGGGGATTTTTCGACAGCGCGCGGGCCAGGGCGGGGCGGTCCGAGGGCGCCAGGGGCGTGAGGTCGGGCGGGCTGCTGAAATGCTGCGACATGAGCTGCGTCGTATTGCGCCCGGCAAAGGGCGGAGTCCCCGTGAGCATCACCTGGTAGACGATGGCCAGGCTGTACTGGTCGCTGTTCTCGTGGGGACGTGCTTCAAACAACTCCGGCGGCGCATAGAGGGGCGTGAAGCCCTTGATCATCGAGGCGCAGGCGTGCCGCAGGTCCTTGATCAGGCCGAAATCGGCGACCTTGACGTGCCCGCCCTGGAGCAGCAGGTTCCCCGGCTTGATGTCCAGGTGCTGCAGCCCGTGGCGTTGGTGCATGAAATCCAAGGCGTCGGCCGCGTCGCGGAGGTAGTCCAGGAGCGTGTCGCGGGGGATGCCCTTTTGGCCCTGCCGCTGCAGCTCGCGGAAGGACTGTTCCAGGCTCCCTTCGGCCAGCTCGGTGACGATGATCAGGCGTCCGTCGACGATCTCGATCCGTTCGACGTTCAACAGGAAGGGATGCCGCAGCTCGCGCATCCGCTCCAGCGATTTGAGCTCGGTATCGGCTTCCGGCCCGTCGTAGCGGCCGTGGAGGATCTTGAGGGCTTTATGAAGTCCGCCGGGGCCGATGGCGCGCCACACCTCGCCGTAGCCGCCGCCGCCGAGGCGTTGCTGGAGGTGATAGCCGGCGACGACGTCGCCCAGCCCGCCGGCGGAGGCCGGCATCGCCCCGGCGGCAACCATCCTCGTCGGTTCGTAGCGTACGTCCATGGATCTTCTCAGGAAGGCGTCGCGAAGCGATGGTCCTTCGTCCGCAAGACGGTGAAGAAGCTCCGGGCCACCTGGTCGAAGTGCTGCGGCAGCATCTCGTAGGGCAGGTCGTAGTAGGTGCAGAAGTGGCGGATCTGCAAGAGCAGGTCCCGCGGATGGCAGCGCCGCAAGGGGCGCCCGGTGGGCCGATAGTGCTTCTCCAGCAAGTACTCGACGGCATCGGCATCGTAGCGGCAACCCGTCTTCTCGGCCACCAACTGGAAGAGGTCGTGGAACTCTTGCTCGTTGGGATCGCCGATCTCGATGCGGTAGGGAATACGGCGCAGGAAGGCCTCATCGACCAGGTCGGCCGGGTCGAGGTTGGTGGAGAAGATGATGAGCTGCTCGAAGGGCACCTTGATCTTCTTGCCCGTGCCCAGCGTGAGGAAATCGTGGCGGTTCTCCAGGGGAATGATCCAGCGATTGAGCAGCTCCGCCGGCGAGACCCGCTGCCGGCCGAAATCGTCGATCAGCAGGCAGCCGCAATTGCTCTTGAGCTGGAGAGGCGCTTCGCTGATGTTGGTGGACAAGTCGTGACGGATCTCCAGGCTGGCCATGTCCAGCTCGCCGCCGACGACCACCGTGGGCCTGGCCACGCGGACCCAGCGCCGGTCGCAGGCCTCGCCGGCAGCGGTGGCGTCGTCGCCCGAGGCGCCCTGGTGGTGGTAGGCGGGATCGTAGACCTTGACGATCTCCTGGTCCAGGATGAAGGCGTAGGGCAGCCAGATCTCCTGCCCGAAACAACAGGTAATGCGATGGGCGAGCGTCGATTTCCCGTTGCCCGGCGCACCGTAGAGGAACAGGCCCGCGGCCGAATTGACCGCCGGTCCGAGGAGGTCCAGGAGGTCCGGCGGCACGGAAACGTCGTGAAAGGCGTCCAACAGATCGCTGCGGCGGATAGGCTCGTCGTCGATGGCCTGGGCGTCGACCGAGGTCACGTAGTCCACCAGCGGCACCGGCGCCGGACCGACGTAGGCGCACTCTTGCCGGAAGACCTGGGCGCGGCGATGCCCTTCCTCGGAGAGCACGTAGATGTAATCGTTCAGCGGCCCGGCGCCCCGGTGGATCACCAGGCGCTGGGTCCGCAGACGACCCAAGACCGACTCCATCAGCGTGAACGGCAGACACATGCCGTTGGCCAGGTTGCGGCCGGTGCTGGCGCCGTGGACCAGGAGGAACTTGCAGGCCAGCGCCTCGAGGAAGGGCTCCGGCAGGCCCGTCTCCTGAAGCGACTGGGGCTCCGTCGGCCAGAATCGCTCCCCGGCCAAGAGTGCGGCCAGAAGAGGCTGTTCGAGAATCACGGTGCTGCCTCGGGTGGTCGTGCTCATGGGCGTGGTCTCGCGGAAATAACTGGTGAGGGGTGTCCGGTTCACTCAGGTGAAAAGGCGGGATGGAAAATGGTCAGTACGGGTCTGCTCAGCAAGCCGGCGCCGGGAGCCACGTCCCGACGGGGGCCGGATATCCGAAGAAATAGCCCTGCGCCAGCTCGAATCCGAGTTCCTGGCAGACCGTGGCCTCCTCCAGGGTTTCCACGCCCTCGGCCAGCGGCACGACCCCCAGGGAACGAACCATCTGCACCAGGGAGGCGACCATCTGCCGTTTCTCGGGAGTCGCGTCCGGCAGACCGTGGATCATCTGCAGGTCGAACTTGATCACGTCCGGAGGGACGTCGGCCAACTCCAGGAGCCTGGCCTGCCCGGCGCCGAAATCGTCGTAAGCCAGGCGTATCTTCAGGTCCTGCAAGTGCTCGCGGAGACTTGACAACACCTGCGGCGAGGTGACGGCAGCCTCGTGGATCTCCAGCACAACGCGCGCATCGGGGAACTCGTCGCGCAGCGTCCGCAGCGCTTCGGGCAGACCCGGCATTCCGATCTCGGTGGGGTGCGTGTTGAGGTACAACGGCGCCTCCGCGCCAGGGCGCGGCCGTGCCGCAAGCCCTCCCGGCGCAGCAGGCAGCTTAGGGCCACCTCCGAGCTCAACTCGCTGGCCACGCGGAACATCGCCGAGGGCATCTCCAGTCCGGCCAGTTGGCTGCGGGCCAGGACCTCGTAGCCCAGGCACTGCAAATCGTCGAGGCGGACGATGGGCTGGAAGAAAGGGATCACGGCGGGATCGCCCAGCAGCTTCTCGAATTGCACGTAGGCCATCGCGTTGTGGGCCACGTTGGCCGCCACCGTGGCCCCCCAGATCGGGTCGCAGTGCTGGCTGGCGACGAACACGGCCGTTCCGATCTGCAGCCGGTCGCCGTCGCAGAGCACTTCCGGGTCCTGGATCCGCCGGCCGTTGACGAAGGTCCCGTTGGTGCTGTTGAGGTCCTTGATGAAGAGGCGGTTCTCCCGACAGATCAATTCCGCATGGCTGCCCGAAACCGTGCCGTTGGCCAGGCAGAGGCTGTTCTCCGGCCGGCGGCCGATCGTGAAGGAGGGGCCGGAGATGAGGATCTCCTGCACGGGCGCCTGGGGTTCCGCCCGGCCGCTGAGGTGCCAGGTCACGGCTGGTCCCCGGTACGCGGGAAGGCGGCGGCCGGCCGCCGCCTTGGCGGCCGGCGCGGCAGCTTGCTGGCCAACTTCCGCGGCGCTGGCCGAGACCGGCGGGACCCTGTCGATGCTCATGTTCGCTGCGTCCCTGTTTCCAAGGCCAGGTTTCCCGAAAAGAGTCGCCGTCTTCGGCGGCAAACGAGCAGCTCGATGCCGACGTCCACTGCGATCCCAGTTCTTTCCACATTGCCCTGCCCCGCGTCTGCTTGGCGCCGTACAAACAGCGATCCGCCACCGCGAACAGGTCGGCCGGATCGGCGTCCCTGAAGCCGTCGTGGCGGACCGCGGCTCCTACCGACGCCGAGATCGGGACCGGCTCTCCCTCAAGCACCATCGGCGAGGTGCGCAGGCTCTGGAAAATCCGCTGAATCGGGATCTCGATCTCGCCGGTCCGGCAGCCCACGCACAAGGCCACGAACTCGTCGCCGCCGTAGCGGGCCAGCACGTCGTACGACCGCAGGCTCCCCTCGAGTTGCGAGGCCACGTGCCGCAGGACTTGATCGCCCAGCGAGTGGCCGTAGCGGTCGTTGATCGTCTTGAAGTGGTCCAGGTCGACGACGATCAGTCCCACGCTGCACCCCGTGCGCTGCGCCCGGCTCCATTCCTCCTGGAGACGCCGCTCGTAGGTCAAGCGGTTCATCAAGCCCGTCAACGGATCGCAGACGCCGCCGCAGAGCACCTCGCCCACGTGCCGCCAGCTAAGGAACACGTCGTGCCGCGTGGCGATGCCGATGAGGCGATCGTTCTCCATGATGGCCGTGTAGTCCAAGGTCCCGGCCACCGACGGCGCCGCCGTCGCGCTGTCGGAGGGGAAGAGCACGCCGATCAGACAGGCCAGCGGCATCTCCGCCCAGCGCGTTCGCTCCGATTCGTTGGTCGCCGCCAGCCGCCTGTGGATCTCGCCGATGGGCACCAATCCCACCAGGTGCCCCGCGTCATCCGTGGCCAGGATGTAGCCGCTGGCGGGGGACCGCAGCGCCAGGTCTTTGAGCAACGTGTGCTGATGCACGGTCAGGGGCAGCGACGCCTGCGGATTGAGTCGCATGGCAAGGCTGGCGAACTTCATGCCTGATGGGTCGGTACTCAAGTTCTATTTCCCGCTTGCTGAGTGCTCTGGCCGACGCTCTTTCGCAAAACTGGAAGCATTCTCTTTCAGAAGCATAGGTTACAAACCCTACGCCAGGAAAATGCCAATAACCATCGGATAATTCCCTGCAAGTCACCTGGATTCCCTCCCCGGGCCATCTCCCGGGAGAGCGAGCCGTTTCCCTGCAAACGAGGAAAGTACGGAGGAAATAGTGCGAGTTTGCCGCTTGCGCAGACGATAACCATCCAAGGAAGTTTAGCGGCTGCGCGGTCTTTATGGTCGATCTTTGTTCTGCGCAGCCTGCTTAAATTGCCGGCTCTTCCGGGATTTGGGTGGGGCGTAAGGACAGTCGAGACGGCCGCCATGACGGTTCTCTTCCTACCCCCATTCATTTGCCCTGCAATACCTCAGAAAATCCCGGGGTCTGGGCGCAGCCCCCCGTTAGGCATGAAATACTGTCCACCCAAAACCCGGAATACCCAAATTGCCTAGACATAGGAAGGGGATGGGAATGGACCGCCGATGGCTAATTGCAATCGTCCTCCTCTGTGTCAGCCCCGGGGTGATCCTTGGGGATGACCAGGGGAAGGCCCTGGGCCCGGAATCGTCGCGGCTGGTGGGAAGACTGGTCTTGAGCAGCAGCGGGGACAGCAATACACCCCCGTACTGTGTAGTCGATCATTGGGGTAGGGTGGTTGGGGAAGTCAGCCCGGCGGCCGGGATCGACCTGAGAGCCTATTGCAACCGCACCGTGACGCTGGTCGGGACGATGGTGGCAACGCGCAAAGACGCCCCGCCGCACCTCGTGGCCACGCGCGTGCTCGGCGCCGATCTGGGGTTCAATCTGCCCGTGACGGCGCAGGCCGGCCAGGTACCGGTCTGCCCGGTGGCCTATCAGGAGCCGAGCACGGAGGACGTGCCGCCCGGCAATCTCCAACCGAAACGGGACCAGATGCCCAGTGCGGGCCAGAAATCCCTTTTGAGTTCTCCCGCGCAGGGGAGCGGACTGACGCCGCCCCCGGCGCCGGTGCCCGTGTCGCCCCCGGCGTCTGGGTCGCCCCCGATGCCGGTGTCGCCGCTGACGCCGGGGTCAGCCCCGATGCTCGTGCCGCCCCTGGCGCCGGAGTCGGCCCCGGTGCTGGAGCCCGGCCCGTTTCCCCTTCCGGACCAACCCGCAGAATCCGTCGACTCCGGCGAGCCGGCCTGTGGCGGCTGCCAGTTTTGCTGCCCGCGACGGAGCCGCCTGTGGGGCGAAGTCGATTATCTGTTCTGGTGGACGCAGGGGATGTCCGTGCCTCCGCTGGTGACCGAAGGCAGCGCCGCCGACGCTCGCCCGGGAGCGCTGGGGCAGCCAGGCACGACGGTCCTCTTCGGTGGTGACAATATCTTGACGGATGGCCGCTCGGGCGGCCTGGCGGCGATCGGTTACTGGTTCAACGACAGCCACACCAGCGGGATCGAATTCGAGTACCTGGGGTTGGCGGACGACAGCGACCCCTTTCAACAGTGGTCCTCGGGCACCCCGGTCCTTGCCCGGCCGTTTTTCAATACTCAACCCGTACCAGCAAGTCCCCTTGGCCCCGCGATTCCCTATGGCCCCGTGGCCGAGCTCGTGGCCTATCCGGTCTCGGGCAAGAATGGCCCGCCGCTGGCCGGAAGCGTGAGCGTCGATCCGCGTACGGATTTCCAAGCGGCTGCCTTGCGAATGCGGTGGGAATGGTTCGGCACGGGGTCGTTTTGCGATCCGGGCGATTGCAGCCTCTGCCAGTGGGGACACCGCGTGGACGTGACCCTCGGCTTCCGCTATTTGCAGCTCAACGACAATCTCGGCATCACCGAAGAGTTGACCTACACCAGTTACGTCGAACCCGCTCCTCCGACGCCGCCGCTGCCTCAAGGCTCGGTCCTCGTCCAAGACTCCTTCCGCACCTACAACGTGTTTCAGGGCGGAGAAATGGGCCTGGTTATTCAGAACGGGCAGGGACGCTGGACGATGGAGGTGGATCCCCAGATCGCGCTGGGCAACACCCAGGAAAGCGTCGCTATCAACGGCTCGACCACGGTCACCAGCGGCGCCACCGGGATCCCCAGCGCCCCTGTTCAGGGCGGGCTCTTGGCCCTCGGGAAGAACATCGGCGAATACCAGCGGAACGTGTTCGCGGTCGTGCCCCAGATCGCTTTCAAACTGGGATACCAGTTGACGCCTCGTCTGCGGCTTACGACCGGCTACGACTTTCTCTACTGGAGCCGGGTCGCTCGTGCGGGAAGCCAGATCGATACGAAGGTCAACGTCACCACGACGCCCGGGTTTCCGGCGCCGGCGGGCGCGCCGGCGCCGACGTTCACGTTCCAGGACGGCGGATTCTGGGCCCAGGGGTTGAGCCTCGGCATGGAATACGGCTGGTAGGCTGGGTCATTTAGAGGCGACTTGGCATGGAAATCCGGTAATCACGAAGCCCGAACGGACGAAAGCCCGAAAAACATAGAGAAGGATGCGTGCGCACCCGTCACGGGCCGCTTTCTCTTTCGAGCGCGGTTCCTGGAACCAAAGTAGCAGGGTGGGACAAGGCCGCTTTGGCGGCCGCCGGCCCACCAGGCGTTGGCGGAATCGGTGGGCCGGCGTTCGCTCACGCGAGCTGGTCCCACCCTACTCAGGAAGATCAGCATTTCGCTAGAACAAAGGATGGGGTCCATGTACGATTCCAATACGCCGCGGCCCTTCGGATCTTGGCTGCGATCCTTCGGCAGGCTCTTCGGCAAGAACCGGCGGAAGACGGTCCGGGAAACGCCCCGTGGGCAAGTGCTCCGCTTCGAGACGTTGGAAACCCGTTCACTGCTGTCGATCACGCTTTTGCCCACGATCAGCGGCACCGTGTTCCACGACCTCAACGGAAACGGCGTGGACAACGGCGAGCCGGGTGTTGCAGGAGTGACCGTGACCCTGTTTGAAGACAACGGCAGCGGCCAGTTCAGCACCAGCGACCAGGTCTTCAACACCACCCAAACCAATGCCTCCGGCAATTACCAGTTCACCGACGTGCCGGTCGGCGCCTACTGGGTCCAGCAGTCCGCGGCCCCGGGATTGGCCTTGGGCGCGGGCCAGGGCCCGCGGGAAGTCCAAGTCACCGCCCAAGAGACGCAAGGCGCCTTCGGCACCGTGATCGATGCCTTCGACATCACCAGCCAGTTGATCACCGCCTCGCGGGCCGGCGGGACTACCGCCGCCGCCAGCGCCGCCGCGCTGGAAGCCATCGGCGGCGAGCGCGACTTGTACGCCCAGCTCACCTCGGCCGACGGCTCCCTCACCTTGGACGCCAACACCAACACCCCCGGGGTGTTCGAGGCCAGTTATAGCGGCCAGGCGACCGGCAGCTACCGCATCATCTGGGACGCCAAAGCCAGCGAGACCGTCGTCACCAATCCCACCGGATTGAATCACGTCGACCTGACCAACGGCGGCCTTAGCCAAGGGATCGGAATGACGATCGGGGCCGACCACGACACGTCGTTCACCGTGCTGGTCTATACCGACGCCAACGACTGGTCGCAGGCCACCATTACGGTGCCCGCCGACAGTGGAGACAGCGGAGCCGCCATCGACAACGTGCTGGTGCCTTTCAGCAGCTTCACCATCGGCGCCGGCAGCGGGGCCAACTTCAGCAACGTCGGCGCCGTGGAGCTGGAGTCCACCGGCGGCCCGTCCGTACAGACCGAGATCACGCAGGTCGGTTCTCTCAAGCCGGTGCAGGTTCCCGGCCCCGACTTCGCCAACGTCAGCGAAGCCGATCTGTTGATCGTCAAGTCGGCGTCGGCCGGTTCGGTGATCGCCGGCGACTCGCTGACCTACACCTTGACGGCGTCGAATCTCGGTCCGTCCGACGCCACGGGCGTAACCGTAAGCGACAGCCTGCCGAGCGGCGAGACCTACGCTACAACCAGCAGCAGCCTGGTGAGCCAGGCCGGCGGCGTGGTGACCGTCAACGTCGGCAACTTGAACGAAGGGGCCACGGCCACGGCGACCTTCGTGGTCATGGTCTCTCCGAGCTATGTGCTCCCAACGATCACCAACACGGCGACCATCTCCGGCGTCCAGCCCGACCCCAACTCGGCCAACAACACGTCGTCCGTCACCACCCAGGTCACTACCGAATCCGACCTGTCGATTTCCAAGGTGGCGTCGGCCAGCTCGGTGATCGCCGGCGACATGCTGACCTACACTTTGACCGCGTCGAATCTCGGTCCGTCCGACGCCACGGACGTCACCATGACCGACGCCCTGCCGGCCGGCGAGACTTACGTTTCGACCAGCAGCAGCCTGGTGAGCCAGGCCAGCGGCCTGGTGACCGTCAACGTCGGCCCCTTGAACGAAGGGGCCACGTCTACGGCGACCTTCGTGGTCCTGGTCTCTCCCGGCTATCCGCCCGGAACGATCACCAATACGGCGTCCATCTTCGACAACGGCGTGTTCTGCAACAACGCTAACGCGATCACGGTGGTCACGGCCGAAGCCGACCTGACGATTTACAAGTCGGCCTTGCCCATCGAGGGCGTCGCCGGCAGCCCGCTGACCTATACCTTGACCGCGTCGAATCCCGGTCCGTCCGACGCCACGAACGTGACCATGACCGACGCCCTGCCGGCCGGCGTCAGCTACGCTTCGACCAGCAGCAGCGGCGTGAGCCTGGCCGGCGGCCTGGTGACCGTCAACGTCGGCCCCTTGAACGTAGGCGCCTCGGCTACGGCGACCTTCGTGGTCATGGTCTCTCCGAGCTATTCGCTGCCAACGATCCAAAATACGGCGTCCGTCTTCGACAACGGCGTGTTCTGCAACAACGCTTACGCGACCACGTTGGTCACTGCCGAAGCCGACCTCTCGATCGTGAAGTCGGCGTCGCCCAATCCGGTGATCGCCGGCGACTCGCTGACCTACACCTTGACGGCGTCGAATCCCGGTCCGTCGGATGCCACGGGCGTGATGATCTCTGACACCCTGCCGGCCGGCGAGACCTACGCTTCAACCGGCAGCAGCCTGGTGAGCCAGTCCAACGGCACGGTGACCGTCAACGTGGGCAACTTGAACGTAGGGGCCGCGGCCACGGCGGCCTTCGTGGTCATCGTCGCTCCGAATTATCCGCTGTCAACGATCGACAATACGGCGTCCGTCTCCGACAACGAATCGGACTACGCCACGTGCTTCGTCGTTACCAAAGTCACTGCCCAAGCGGACCTGTCGATCGTCAAGGCGGCGTCGGCCAGCTCGGTGAAAATCGGCGCGCTCTTGACCTACACCCTGACGGCCTCCAACAGCGGGCCGTCGGACGCCACCGGCGTGCTCATCACCGACACGCTGCCGGCCGGCCTCACCTACGATTCCAGCAGCCAGGGCAGCCTGGCGAGCGGCACGCTCACCGTCAACGTCGGCGACCTGGCCCCCGGCGTGACGGACACGGTCACCATCGTGGTGACGGTCGCTTCGGGCACGGGCAGCATTACCAACACGGCCAAGATCAGCGGCAACGACTCGCCCAGCGACTCCTCCAGCGTCACCACGTTCATCATCAACGTGGGCCCGCCGCCGCCGACGCCCCCTCCTCTCCCCTGGAAATGGTACGCCATCGTCTGACCGGAAGCCGTTGGCAGAGCGTTTTTCAGCGCCGTGCCGCGGCGTGGCGGCTTCCCCTCGAGCCTGCTTGAAAACCTCTTGACGCACCGACCGGGCCCTCGTATACTACCTACCGATAGGTAAATAGGAGGTGCCGATGTCGACAGCACAGCAGACCGGCGGTGCGGAAAAAATCCTTCAAGTGGCGATGGGCTTCTTCGCCCAGAAGGGCTATGAGGCGACCTCCACGCGGGAAATCGTCGAGGCCGCGGGCGTCACCAAGCCCATGCTCTATTACTACTTCGGTAGTAAAGAAGGGCTCTGCAAGGCGGCCATCAAGCATTGTGTCCAGCCCTTCTTTGCCGAGCTCCGCCAGATGGCGGCGGAGTGCCGGGAACCGCGGGACTTGCTGGTGGATTTCGTCTGGAAGAACCTCCAGCACTTCAACGACCACCGCGACGTATTCCGTTTCTACATGAGTCTCTGCTTCGGGCCCGATCGCGAGAAATTCCTTGAGGATTTCGAGTCGCTCGGCAAAGAGGTCCGCGCCCTGTTTTGGGATCTGACGTCGCGGATTGCCCAGGCGGGGATCCTGCGTCCCGGGTGCGAAGAGGACTTCGCCATGACCTTGCAGCACATGCTCCATGCGCGGAACATGGCCTGCTTTTTCGAGCGGACCGAGCCCACGCGGGAACTGGCCCGAAGGACGGTGGACAACCTGCTCGACGGCTTCGGCACAGGCGAGCGCTTATGGAACTGATCCGCATCGAAGAGATTACCAAGACCTATCACCTGGGCGAGGTCGACGTTCCGGTGCTCAAGGGCATCTCGTTGACCATCCAGCGCGGTGAGATGGTGGCCTTGATGGGCGCCTCGGGCTCGGGCAAGACGACGCTCATGAACCTCCTCGGCTGCCTCGACCGCCCCTCCAGCGGCCACTACTGGCTGGACGGCGTGGACGTGGCCGGGCTCTCGCCCGACGATCGGGCCATGCTGCGGTCGCAACGGCTGGGTTTCGTCTTCCAGAGTTTCAACCTGCTGGCCCGCAGCAACGCCGTGGCCAACGTGCTGATGCCCCTGGACTACGCTCCCCGCCGGCCGGCGTCGCGGGATTCGCTCCGCCGGGCCTGCGTGCTGTTGGACCGCGTCGGCCTGGGCGACCGTTTCGATCACCAGTCGTCGCAGATGTCCGGCGGCCAGCAGCAGCGGGTGGCGATCGCCCGGTCGCTGGTCAACCGCCCGGCGTTGCTCCTGGCCGACGAGCCCACCGGCAATCTTGACTCCGCGACCAGCGTGGATCTGCTGGAGATGTTCCGGCGGCTGAACGCCGAAGGGATCACGATCCTGCTGGTGACCCACGATCCCGGCGTGGCCAGGTATGCGGACCGGGTGATCCGCATTCACGACGGGCGGATCGTCGAGGACGGCCCGGCGGCCGAAGTGCTGGAGGAGCTGCCCGGAGGCGCCGCGCGGCCGCCGCGTGGAAACCGGGTCCGGTCAAGGACCATGGCCGCAGTCACTCCCGGCCGGCGGCGGTTCCCGCCGGGATGGCGGAGTTGTTCCCCGCGGCAACCGGCACGTCGCTCCTGGATTCGGCCGCCAAGGAATTGCAGGCCGTCGCGGGAACCGCCGTCGCGGCGTCGGAGACGGGGCCCGTGGACCGGCCGCAGACCGCCGCGCCGGAGTTGACGATCTCGCCCGATCTGCTGCGAAGGCTGCCCCGGCCCGGCCTTCTTTCCGCCCTCTCGCCCACGCTGCGGACCGCCTTGGGCGCCCTGCGCCGCAACAAGCTCCGCTCCGCCTTGACGACCCTGGGCGTGATCATCGGCGTGGGCGCGGTGATCGCCATGATGGAGATCGGGCAAGGCTCGAAGGCGGCCCTCGAGGCGACCATCGCCAGCATGGGCGCCAATACGATCATGGTGCAGTCGGGGGCGGCGGCCAGCGGCGGCGTGAGCTTCGGCATGGGGTCCACGCCCACGCTCACGCCGCAGGACGGCGAGCAGATCCTCCGCCAATGCCCGGCGGTAGCCAACATGGCGCCGCTGGTCAGCACCCGCACGCAGGTGATCTACGGCCGCAAGAACTGGGTGCCGATGTTTATCTGCGGCACGACCCCCTCGTACCTCGCCATCCGCCAGTGGGAAAGCCTCGACGAGGGGGAATGCTTTACCGAACAGGACGTCCGCCAAGGCAACAAGGTCTGCCTCATCGGCCGGACGCTGGTCCGCGAGTTCTTCGAGGGGCAGTCGCCGATCGGCAAGGAAATCCGCTTGCAGAACGTCGCCATGCGGGTGATCGGCGTGCTGGAGCAGAAGGGGGCGAACATGGTGGGCATGGACCAGGACGACATCGTGCTGGCCCCCTGGACGACCATCAAGTACCGCGTCTCCGGCACCACGCTCGCCAACACCAACCAGAGCGCCGCGGCAGCCGCGTCGTCCTCGCCGGGGGCGGTCAACACGCTCAACACTCTCTACCCCAGCTCGACGGCCCTCTACCCGGCCGCCACGACCACCGAGCAGGCCGACCTGCCCCAGCCGGTCCGCTTCGCCAACATCGACCAACTCTACGTGCAGGCGGTCTCCTCCGACCACATCGACGAGGCCATGGAACAGATCACCCAGGTCGTCCACCGGCAGCACCATATCGCGCCGGGGAAGGACGACGACTTCAACCTCCGCAACATGGCCGAGGCGCTGGCCGCCCTGGGCTCCGCCACGAATCTGATGGGCGGGCTGCTGTTGTGCGTGGCCGCCATCTCCCTGGCGGTCGGCGGCGTGGGCATCATGAACATCATGCTCGTCTCGGTCACCGAGCGGACCCGGGAGATCGGCCTGCGGATGGCCGTCGGCGCCCGCTCGGGCAACATCCTGCGGCAGTTCCTCGTCGAGGCCGTGCTCTTGTGCCTGCTGGGCGGCGCCATCGGCATCGCCATGGGACGAGGCTGCTCGATCCTGGTGCGGATCTTGCTCCACTGGCCCATCGAGACCTCGCTGCCGGCGATCCTCGCCTCGGTCGCCGTCTCGGCGGCGGTGGGCGTGACGTTCGGCTGGTACCCCGCCTGGAAGGCGTCCGGACTGGACCCCATCGAGGCCCTGCGGTACGAGTGATCGAGGACCGCAGTTCGATCGCCGAAAGCACAGGCTGTGGTGTTGGAACAACGGAGACTCGATATGACGCGTACCTGGGCACTCATCATGACCGCGCCGGCGACCGACGAGGAATTGAACCTGGGCACGGCCGCGCTTCTGTAGAGGGGGACGAAATATTCTCGGATCGGTTCTTCGCTGCGCAAGTACCATTCGTCCCAGCCGGAAGGTAGCGTCGCGCCATCACTTGCAGCGACACGACACGGGCACTCGCTTCATAACCCGTTTGGGAACTCATCGAGAATTAACTGGAGGCTGTTTGTGGCGGTGGTAGAATCAGGCCATCTTTCTTGACGGCTCACGTTCCTAAACGGCTCCAGAGCAGGGAGGGGTTGGGATGGTGTCGGCACGTCCAATCGCGTCGGGGGCTTTCTTCTCGCACGACAGCAACGTGGCCTCTCTGCCTCTTCTTCGGGGGGGGGGGGGGGGGGCACGTAGGCCGCATGAATATGGCCTAATTCGTTTCTGTTGCGGAAAGAGCAGCGTGGCTGGATCGTCGCCTTTCGCTCCGCGAAAGTGGCGTGGATTGGCCGCTACTTTCGCGGAGCGAAAGGCGACACAGGACCTTCCGCAGCAGAAACTAATTCGGGCTTTATTGATCCTCGCCTTGCTGGCGATCGCATCGTCTTCCGCGGGTCAAATGCGCTTTCCGCGTGGCCCAGCCCAATCGCCCGCGCCGCAGTGGAGTGCTGTAGACCAGGCGGTCGGCAAGGAAAACTATCTCGAAGCCAAAAAGCAGGCCGACGCGATCCTCCAGCGGGGCACGCCCGAGGATCGCCAGAAGACCATGCTGGTCTATGGGCGGATTCTGCTGGGCCTGGGGCAAACGGACCAGGCGCGGCAGTATCTCAACATGGTGTCGAAGTCCGGTGCCGCCGTCAGTGCGAAAGCGACGATCTATGGGGCATGGCTCAAGGCGCTGGACAAGAAGCCCGACGAGGCCATCAAGACGCTGGAGAAGATGTTGCAGCAGGCGGGCGGCGCCGGACGAGACCACTGCCGAGGCCGCCGACGTGTTGGCCATGCTCTACATGGCCCGCGGTGAACAGGAGAGCGCGAAGAAGGCCGTGGACTTCGGCCTGAAGTGTCTCCAGTACCACGGCATCAAGGGCGGCTATGTTCTCACGCTGTTGCGCGGCCGGCTCGCCAGCGATTTCGCGGCGGGCGAAGCCAAGCAGCTTTACAACAAGGCGGAAAAGCTCCGCCAACAAGGCAAGTTCGTCGAGGCGGGCCAACTCTTCGCCCAGGTCTTGGCAGCGTATCCCAAGAATCCCTGGGGCCACGCCTCCGGCTTCCGCATCGGCCAGTGCTACGTGGGCCTCGGCCGTCCCGCGCAGGCGCTTGACTGGTGGCAGAAGTTCATCAAGCAGTCACCCGCCGGCCCGTGGCGCGGGCAAGCGCACGTGGCGATGGTCGATCTGGTGTTGGAGACCCAACTGGACCTCAAGAAGGCCACGGAGCACGCGCTGGCGGCCACGACCGTGCTGGCCAAAGGACTCGACAAGGACGCCGAGTCGTCGTGGAAAGAAGCGGCGTATGACATCTACCTCCGGCAGGGCATCGTTTCCCTGGTGGACGGCCGGTTCGACGCCGCCGCGGAAGGCTTCCAGCAGGCAAAGCAGTCGGCTCCCAAGGGAACGTCCAGCGAAGTCCAGGCCGGATTGGACCGCCTCATCGAGTCCGCCCAGAACCGAGTCAAGCTTCTTCCCGACGAACTGACGATTGGCGACGACCGGGCCACGGTCGCCCTGGTTCTCGGGAACATCTACAGTGTGCTCCGCCAGTACGACCTCGCCAAGGGCTGGTTCAGCCTGCCGCTGAATGGTTCGTTGCGAAGCCGCTCGGCCGGGCATCGTTCCTTCGCTGGCTTGGGGCTTACGCGAATCCTCGTGGCGACGGCGGGAAAGCAGGGGAACTCCAAATCACCCAAAGTCTCGCCGCTGGCCCTGGCTGGGGTCGCCTACGAAGCCAGCCTCAAAGAGTATCCCAAAGGCTCATGGCACGACGATACGTTACGCGAGTTGGCACTCCTGATCGAGCGGGTCGCCGCTGAGCAGTTCGGCCCGGCGGCGACGGACAAGAGTGCGGATAAGAAGAATACACCACAGCAGCCCACCTCGCCGCGAATAGCCGAGGCAGACCGGCAACAGCAGAGAAAGGCGCTGGTAGCCGCTCGCGTCCCTGCCTTGCCCTATTGGACCGACCTGTCGAGTCGCTATCCGGCCAGTCCCCATGTTCCCCAGGCTCTCTACCACGCGGGCGTGCTTTACACCGAGACGAACAAGCCGGACGAAGCCCTGGCGGCATTCGAGGAACTCGCCAAGAAGTATCCCGCCAGTCCTTGGACGGGCGATGCGCGCGTGCGGTTGATCGACGTGAAATTGGAGCGGCAGTTCGATTTGCCGGGCGGGAGGCAGCACGCCGACGTGGCGGTCGGATGGTACGAAAACGCGGGCGCGAGGGGCGAAAGCTCGCCTGGGTCTCGGGGACAGGGGCAGGAGGCGAGTACGGGTTCGACCGTGTTCCCCGACGATACGATGCCTTCGCTCCGTCAGACCGGCTACGACATCTACGTCCGCGCCGGCCTGGTAGAGTATCTTTTGGAGCGTCCCGAGCGCACGATCACCTTCTTTGAGAAGGCCACGCCGCTCCAGCCCGAGCGGAACTTCGTGGTCGTCTCCGGTCACGTTCCCACAGGCATAGAACGGTTGATCGAAACGGCCAAGTCCGGCAAATCACTCACGCCCGAAATCGTGCGTAAAGGCGATCAGAAGGCGAACCTGATCTTGATGCTGGCCGACGTGTATCACGAGGGTCAACAACACGCAAAGTCGCTCGATCTCTGCACCCGCGTCATCGACGGCGTGGCCCCGAAGGCTACCCGCGAGCAGAAGTCCTACGCATATTTCAGGCGGGGGCGCAATCACTATTTGATCCAGGGCATGGAATCATTCAACCCTGATGCCGCATTGAAAGACTACGTAACGGCAGTCACCATTGCACCGAAGGCCCCGTGGGCGGACAAGGCGATGTTTCTCGCGGCGAACATTCTTTGGAACCACAAACACAACTTGGACGCTGCCGTCTCGGTCTGGCGTCGTCTTATTAGAGAGTATCCGAAGAGCAAGGACGCAGATCGGTCCGCGTTTTTCATCGGGACTGCGTTTTTCTTTTCCAAGCAGTATCCCGAAGCTGAAAAGGCATTGGGACAATACATTGCCAAATACCCCGATTCCCAATTCCTCGCAGATGCGAAGACACTTCTCGACCAGTGCAACGCGCGACTCGATGAACCCAAAATAGAGGCAAGTAAGAGGCAGTAACAGTCGACTACGACCCTTGAGCGGAGTTTTGGCCCTTATCGTCTGAATGAATTGGGGACTGTCCTGATTTTCGCACCGCGAAAATGGGACTGTCCCCTTCGGAGGCTCTTGACAAAAGGGGGGAGAACAAATGACTGTTTCCAGGACACGAATTGCACTACCGTTATTGGTCGGCGGCATGATAGCACTGTGGACCGGTCTTTTCGTGGAGCCGGTCTGGGCAGTCAATCAGAACGTTACGGTCCAGATACAACCCGGTGCAGAAGGCGCTGGCTTTGGCGTGGTCCTGTGGGGAGCAACCTCGAACCTGACGGTGACTCTGACCACGGCAGGCAGTAATCTCACGATCGTTCAGCCGACAACGATCCGCTCTTCCGGCGACTTCATTTGGAACTGGACTGCGATCACCAACACGTCCGAAACAGCCAATGCACTCGGAATTGGGAGAGACGACGATCATAGCGTCGGTTTCAACGGCGCATTCGCAACGACGGGCGGAACCGGAAGCGGAACCGGCTCGAACATATTCGACGTGGCGGTCGCCGACGTTCGGTTCGCCGGCCACGCGACGAACCAGACAGACGCCACGGCGATCTACATTCCCGCTTCCGACTCCGGGGTCCCACTCGACGCCGGGACGATAAACGTCACGGTGACGCTCCAGGCGAGCAGCACCGCTCCCGACCCGGCGGGGACGCTGACTTTCACTTGGACTGATCCTGGAATTGACCACTTGACGTACAACGGTTCCCAGATCAACAGCGGCCAGAGCATTCCTGTTCCAAAGGCCGGACTGCCGAACGCGCCAATCGAGGTGTTTACCACCGAATTCTTCATCCAGCCCGCCACGATTCAGGCGACCTACAACTGGCAGTCCAGCTTCGTCGCACAAAGCGCAACTGCGGTGACGGCCACGGACTGGGTGTCCGTAGCGCCGGCGACCTACGCCGTATATGTTATTGACGCCCAGGCGTTCACGCCCACGATGACGCCGCCCGGCATCTCCGGCGACCCTACGAGCGCAGTTGACGGAACGTATCTTCGTAACGCTGTATTCACCGACGGAGCGAGTGTTCTGGTCATTCGCATTCCAGGGCAACAAGCGCTCGCCGACAATCTCACGTTTTCCATTAGGCATCTGGCGAACCCCAACTTTTATCCGGCGAACACCACGCAGACCACGGCCTATATCGGCTCGTTGAGCGCGACCTTCCCTGCGACATTCCCCGCGCCTGACACGGGAGCGGGAAGCCCCTCGGTCTTCATTCCCCAAAACACCGCAAAGGTGGTTTACTATTGCCCGCCGAACAACTTCCTTTTCGGCCTCCAGGGGGGACAGGCGACAGAAATTGACGTGTACTCCGGCGGTCAACAGGTGGGACTCGCCAGCTTGGGGCTCATTCGCCCCACGATCATTCTAAATCACGGCGTCCTTTCTGACCCCAGCGTCATGCAGCCGTTGGGTGGGGTGCTTGTGGCGCAAAGTGGGAGTCAAGCCTATCTTGGTCGAAGATATGCACGTGTGCTCTACCTGGACTGGCATGACATCAACATTGCAGGCTACGATAATGTCTCTGGACGTGTACCCGCAAAGATCGCGAGTGAATTAGTTTCTAACCGGACCGTAGGCATCGCAGCAACGCGGGTGGATTTCGTCGGCCACAGCATGGGGGGCGTAATTGTCAAGTGGTACGCTAGCGACCTGGGCGTCCAGGTTACGGCCCGTCGCAACTTTTTTCCGTGGCTTAACTGGAACGGTCCCAACTATCAGTGCCACCGGGACAACAACTTCGGTGCCGGCGACGTTCGCCGGTTGGTCTCGGTCGGTTCGCCGTTCCAAGGGTCGCCTATCGCGGACGCGGTTAGCAACCTGGGTATAAATCAATACAGGAGGAACCTCGGCCAAATCCTAGGGTGGCCGGTTCCCGCCCCCCTCAACATTGACATTGACGCCGGTGATGATCTGGGCGCGACGAGTAAGGCGACCTTTATCCTTTCCGGCGCACAGCCCAAGCCCAAGGTTTCATGGCTTCCAATCGTAGGGTATGGTACTCCGATGACGGAGCAAAATTTCTTGGGAAAGGGCGGCTTTGACCTGTTGAGTGTGCTTGGCTGCCTCCCGAGTCAGATCAGTCCCCTCTTGGGTCCTGGCGGAACAACCAGTGACTTTGTCGTCGATCAATGGAGCCAAGCTGACCGCCCGCCCAACACCCCCATCGCCGCCATGCCAGCCACCTGGGGGGTGAACAATGTTTTCCACACGAGCGAGATGACGAATGGGCTGGCTCAAGTTGTAATGCCGGATGGAAGCTTAGTGTGGCAGTACGACCCAACGGTACAGCAGGCTACTGTCTTCGGTGGTGTTGCGTACGCGCTAGACCTTTGGTACAACACCCCCCAGGACCCCGGCTACCAGGCCGGGTATCAATTGTGCAATCCGAGTTTCTAGTGCCGTGTCCGTTTCGTCAGTTTCGCGCAACCCCTGGGAGGGGGTTGAAATGGTTCCAGCATTGCGCATTTTCACCGCTTTAACATCAGATCGTGCGAAAGTCGTGAACCGGACACGGCACTAGCATATATGGTTGCCACATAACGCGCTCGCGCCGCGGGTCCGAGCACCAGTTTGCGAAAGGGCGACTGCATGTTTCGTTTCTGTCATGCCACGGCTTGTGTGGCGCTATTGCTCCTTGCCGAAACCGCCGCGGGTGCCGATAACGCCATTCCGTCCGCCCCACCGAAAACGATCGCCCGAATTCCAGGCGGTGCTGGCGGCGTTTTTCGCCAACTTGACGGCAGTGCGATTTGCTGCACGCCCGAGGGCGTGTTCCTTTCGGCCGGTGATCCGTACCGCTGGTCGGCCCTACCAAATCTGTCAGGAGACCGCATCTACTTTGGTTTCCGACTCGTCGGCGGCGACCGCGCCCGTTTCTTCATTGAGCGTAGAATCGCAGGAGACCCCCCGGTTCATGCATGGGGCGCGGTTGAAGACGATTACTCGCTCGATGCGGTCAACGTGGGCGGAAAGGTCACTATGGTGCGGGAAAGGATGCCAGGGGGCCATTGTGCCTTTGCTTCCAAAGACGTTGGCGCTATCGCTTGGAGTGTATCTCCCGTCGGCGCGGCCGTCTTTCAAGGCGCAGCCGGGGCTATAACTCCGCCGCCAGTTGAACACCACATCCTTGTGACTATCGACGGTGGCAAGACGTGGAAGCCCAGCCAGCCGCCGGCATTTGGGGAGATTTCGGGGTTGCGTTGGGTCAACCCATCGCACCTGTTGATCGTTTGCTCCGAAGGCTCGGTGCATCTATTCGAGCAGAAGGGGGACGGAACCATGCGCCAGGAATGGTCCACCACCGTTCCGGCGCTCCGAGGCAACGAGGGGAACAACCTGCTGCTCGACGGTGAATATGTTTGGGTCGGCCGCGAGCCGAGGAGCCGGCTCAGACTGGCCGACGGCAAACTCGACGCCACGGCGAAGGTGGAGGAACCTGTCTTGCGTTCTGGATGGGTGGTCGCCTGCCACCGCTGTCTCGTTGCGTGGGGCTTGGACAGCGCCCGGAGTTTTAGCCCCACCAAGCCCTTTAAGACCGTGCAGAAGGCCAACGCTGAATATGCCAGGGTTGCTGCCCTGCCTCCCCCTGCCAGACACATTGACGTTTGGGCGCGTGATCCCAAGCTGGGCTATGTTCGCCGCGCCCGGATTGCCGCGCCGCGGATCGCGGGAGTGCTTCCCCTGGAATCGCCGTTGTGCCTGGTGATTACAGCAGACGGGGAGGGCCTACATCTCGACCTGGACAAGTGCAAGCTTTCGCCGGTGGCGTTGCAAGTGACCCCCCTGCCGCCTCCTCCGCCGCTGCCCGTCAATCCGAACCTTGCCACGCAGGAGCAATTGGGAACGATGACTAAGTTGGCCATGCGGGTTCCTCGGGCTGATCGCTTCGCAATCTTTGAAGCGGCGAATAAGAGAACCGATTTGACACCCAGGCAGGAGGTGGAATTGGCCACCAAGCAGTTGCGACAGTATATCGAAACCAAGAAGCCCGGGCCAGTCGTCGATCCGCCGCCTGCCACGCGGGAGGAATTGCGGACCATGCTTGACATGGGCAAGCAAGTCCCCGTGGCTGAACGACGTGCAATTGCCACGGAGGCCGACAAGAAGACTCGCCTGACGGATCGGGATCTCGTCCTGTGGGTAACCCAACAATACCGGCAGTATCTCGAACAGCACAAGCCGAAGCCCGACGAGAAGAAGTAGCCTGGAGGAGATGCGGGGACAGAGAAATCGCCAGGGCAGACCGGCAAGGAGCAGCGAATGAGAGGCCCGCGAGAGAAAGCCGTAGCGCTCCGTTCTGGCGGTCGGGCATGTTCCTGGTATAATAACGCGATGGCCAAAGCGTTGATGCCGGCAGTTGCGATGCTGCTTGTCGCCATGCCCGGCTGGGCGGCGGCAGGAGAAGCGGATGGCGACATGCCGGCCGCCAGGCCCGCCTCGTTCACCGTCTTGGGCACTTGGAACGGCCTCCAGGTCATGGCCGCTCTTATCCAGAAATATGAGAGCGACCGGCACGCGCACTTCATCAACTTCACGCCCATCGTTACCGAACAGGTGCCGGGAATGCTTTCCCGCCGTCGATGCGACGTGGGTATGACTCTCGATTCGCGCCTGCCGGAGACGGGCAAGAATGAAGTTTCCCACTTCGAGAACTTCGTGCTCGGCCGGTTTGTGATTGCGGTGGCCGCCAATGCCAAGAATGGCGTGCGGACCCTCACCCTGGAAGATTTGCGGAGCGTGTTCTCCCGGCAAGCTAAGTCCTGGAAAGATGCGAGCGACTCAGGGAACAGCACTCAGATCGAAATCTGTCGCCCACCGGCGACTAGCACGCAGGGAATGATTTTTCAGAAGGCTGTAATACTCAGGTGCCCGCCAGGGCATACGATGCTCGAACCTTGCTACGATCCGCATGGTGAAAAGAAATCGGATGCAGAGGTCATCGGTGAAATCACCAAGGTGTCCAACGCCGTCGGATTCTTCCTCTACTGCCGCGAAGACAAAGTGGACAAACGCATTCGCATTTTGCGCATTGCCAAGGATGAAGATTCCCAAGCCGTCTTGCCCTCGGTGTCGGCGGTTGCTGACGGCAGCTATCCGCTGGTCGATACGCTGACACTCCATCTACGTCCCGATGCACCGCCATCGGCGTTCGAGTTTGCCAAGTTCGCCACCGGGCCGGAGGCGGCAAAGTTCGTCATGCAGGGCGGGCTGTGGCCGGAATACGAACTGAACGAAGGACGAGCGCAGCAACGGCTGGCCAACGTGAAAACGGGCAAGGCAGCGGAAATCGCAGTCTGTGACTTGACGGGCTCCGGGAATGTGCTGGCAGACTTGTTTTTGGAATTCGTTAAGGCAAAGGCGGCAGTGCAACTCAAGTTCCAGAAGGGCGAGATGCCGGACGACGCATGTGAGAACCTTGCCAAGGGGGTGACGGAGTTGCTGGTGGCGGACGAGGCTAGTGGTCAGTGGTCGGTGGTCAGTGGTCAGAGGGAGGCGAATCCAAAATCCAAAATCGAAAATCCAAAGCCCATCGAACTTGGCCGGATGGAGGCGGGGATCATCGTCCACCCGGAGAACCCGCTGGCTTCTTTGCCGCTCGAAGAAGTGAGGTCGATCTTCTGTGGCGAGACCAAGAAGTGGCCGGCCGTCCGCGGCGCGGCTGCGGCGATGCACGTCTTCGGGCTGAAGCGCGGCGATCCGATCACGCAATTGCTCAAGGAGAAGCTGGCGGAAAGCGGGGGAAGGAAGTCGCTGAAGTATACCGCGCAGCCGGACAACGAGAAGGTGATCCTGGCGGTGGCCCGCGATCCGGCCGCCATTGGTTTCGTGGACCTGAGCCAACTGCCGCCCAAGGAGAAATCGGTCAAGCTGGTGCCGGTGTTTGCGGGGTCGGGGGTCGGGGGTCGGGGGTCGGGAGACGAAGGCGGACGGGGGACGGCGGACGGCGGAATTCATCCTTCATCCTTCGTCCTTCATCCTTCCACCAATCCCTTGTCGCGGACGTTGAAACTTTACGTTTCGCCCAAGGCCGGCCAGGCGGCCAAGGATTTCGCGGCGTTCCTCACGCCCGAGCACTGCAAGGAAACCATCGCCCGGTACAACCTCCTGCCGCCGTTGCAGGCGGAACAGCCCGAGTTGGCAAGCCGGCCGCCCTTTGGGTCACTCCCAGCCGACGCGCCATCGGCGGACGCGGATGGGTCGGTTGCCCGGGCGGTCGGGCTGTTGGATGATCCTGACGCGCCACAAGGTCAGGGATTGAAGAGCGAGGCCCGCGTGAAGGGCCGCAAGCTGGCTGTAAGATTCGAGCCGGCAATGCCCGAACCAGAGCGGCCCGCGACGCCCGAGGTCGCGGCCGACCCCCAGTCTGCGCCGAAGACGGAATCCCACCCCCAGCCGACGAGAGGTGGCGGCACGCCTGCGTTGACCGAAAATCAGGCCCTCTGGCTTGCCGGTGGCGGCGTTGCCGGAGGGATTCTCGCGGCAATAGGCATAGGCTGGCTGGGATCGCCGCGCCGCAAGCGCGGGCCGAAGATCGACCTCCACCTGTAATTGTGGTGCAGGCGTCCCGCCTGCCCGGAAATGCAGGCGGGACGCCTGCACCACAAGTGGCGAGCGTCCAAATCGCAAGAAGATACGCCGGTGAGCGAAGCCTTTAATCCCTACCATGCCTGGCTGGGCATTCCACCGGAGGAACAGCCGCCGAACCATTATCGGCTGTTGGGGGTCGCCTTGTTCGAGGTCCAGGCGGAAGTCATCGACACGGCCGCCGACCGGCAGATGGCCCATCTGCGGACGTTCCAGTGCGGCAAACACTCAGCCCTGTCGCAGCGGTTGCTCAACGAGGTGTCGGCGGCGCGGCTCTGCCTATTGAACTCGGCGAAGCGAGCCGAGTACGACCAGCGGCTGCGAAAGCGTGTGCAGCCGCGCTGGGCGCAACCCGTTGTCGCCCAGGATGCCGCGGCGGCCGATTCCCAGCAATGGGCGGACATCCTCGCCTGCGCGCCCCCGACTGCCCGAACTGGTGGTGTCACAAGGAAGCGGCAGATGAGTCTCGGGCCGCTGATCGCCGTCGCCATCGCGGGGGCGTTGGTGCTCGCGGCGATCCTGGCCCGCAGCGCCATTCATCGGGCAGACGAGCCGACCGCTCCGGCGAAAGCGGTCGTGCCGATTGTGCGAAGCCCACCCGAGGAGCCTGCCGCTGCCAAGACGGAACCTGATACGCCAACTGCACCGATTACCGCGAAGCGGCCGCAAGAGTCCACCATCGCCGAGGCCGAGGTCCCGGCACCCGTGACGAGGCCAACCTTCGAGAAGCCCACCGAGGCCGTCGAGAAGCCGCTGGTGCCCTCTTTCGACCTCCCAAGTGGTAAATTGCCAGGCCAGTCAACAGCACCGCCGCCAGAGTCGCCAGTTGCGAAGAAACGGCTTCCAGTGCCCGACGATGCCAGGCAGAAGGAGATTGCCACGCAGCTTGCCGGCGTCTACGCTCCCGGCCGCGTCAAGCCGGCCCAGCGGATCAAACTGGCCTACCAACTCCTTCAAGCGGCCAAAGCGTCGAAGCAGCCAGACGAACGGTACGTGTTGCTCCAACAGGGGCGCGAGCTTGCTGGCCAGGCAGGCGACGTGGCCCTGGTGCTTGAGGCCATCGAGATGACCGGCGACTTCGACATCGACGTGTTGCAGGAGGAGGGCGATGCCCTGCTGGCGTTTGCCGACAAAGGCAACAACCCCGAGCAGATCAAGGCACTCTACGATGGTTCGCAACGGGTCATTGCCCAGGCATTATCGGAAAGTCGCTACGAATTGGCCGCCGATCTGGCCAACGGCGTGTCGCGCGCCTGTCAACGGTCGAAGGAGTTCCGCAAGAAGGCGTTGGATCAGCGGGATCGGGTGCGGGATTATTGTCGGCGACAAACGCAGCGCCAAGCGGCCGAGGCGAAACTGAAGGCCAACCCAGACGACGGTGATGCGCATTTCCTGCTCGGGCGTTACTACTGCCTTGACGACGACTGGAAAAAGGGCCTGCCGCACCTGGCCAAGGGCAGCGATGCCCAGTTGCGGCAACTGGCTGAACACGACCTTGCATCACCGAAAGAAACTATCGCCCAGATCGGCTTGGCCGACGCCTGGTGGACATTGGGCGAAGCGCGCCAGGGCGAAGAATCCGATGTCCTGCTGCTCCGCGCCGGCTACTGGTACGACCGTGCCCGCGGCCAACTGACCTCGGGTTTCAACCGTCTGAAAGTCGAAAAGCGTCTGGAGGAACTCGTCGAAATCCGCCAGCGCCGCGCCGCCCACCCACTCCACCCTGCCGAAAACTCGCCGCCGCAAGACCTCTGGCGCGGCCTTGGTCTTGAAGCCGGGCAGGGTTTATAACCAGATTGCCAAGAACAAGATCGAGAACGTGGTCATGGCCGGCCACTGGGCCGAACGCCAGGAGCGGTTCGTCGCCAGCCCCGTCTTCGACGGGAACCGGCTCTACTTGCGCGGCGAAGGCACCCTGTACGCCATTGGCCCCGCTCCGTAAGGTCAAGTCCACAAGGTTCAGCAAGGCGCATCGCCATGAATTCCAGGTGCAAACCGATTTACCGAACTGCCGTCGCGGCATGGCTGGCGATGGTGGTCGCGCATGCTTCCGCCGCCGCTGCTCCGCCAGTCCCCAAACCGCAGACCGTGAATCTCGGCCAGTGGTACACGGTCACCTGCCCGGACGTGCTCCTCATCGGCACGGAGGCGGAGATCAAGGTGGCGTATCGGGGCATCGCCGAGAAGACGACGCTCTGCTGCGACTTGCACTGCCAGAAGACCGACGGAAGCTGGGGCGGCTTCTACTCGAACGATTGGCGTCCCCATCCGCCGGTGCAGGGCGAAGGGCAGATGACGTTCCGCATTCCGATCCGCGAGGCGGCGGACGTCGCCAGCGGCGTGCTCGTGCTCTTCACGGCCCCGGAAGGGCAATGGGCCAAACATTCGCGGCTCGTCTATTCGCGGCCGATTCCGGTGTTCGACCCCAACCCCGGCTACAGCAAATATCTGAAGGAGGTGAATTACAACAAGAGCTGGATTGCCGTGGACTGGAGCCCTTTGGCCGGCCCGCTGGTGGAAGGCGACAAGATCGAGATCCCGGTCGAGTATTATCTCGACCCTTCGGAGCACTACCGCGCGACGACGCTGAGGATCGAGGCGCTGGGCCCCCGCGTGCCCAAGCCCGAGGCGCCGAAGCCGGTAAGCTTCGAGAACACTCAACATCTGTGGTATGGCGAGCAGTCGGTGAAGATCGAGCCCGGCCGGGGAAAACACCTCTTTCCGCTGACCGTGCCCAAGGCGTCGTCCCAGAACGATCTCTTGCTGCTGGCGTTGTTCTGCGACGGCCGCGGGAAACGTTGGCCCTGGGATGTCCGCGCCGGGGCGTGGTTTGCGCAAGGGCGGTTACTTCGAGCTGGAAACGGACAAGCCGGGCAACCTCTTCACCCGCGACGAGCCCGTGCGGATTGTCGCGCGCCTGAAGAATGCCCGGCCGGCCGGCGGGGAGAAGACGCTCAAGTACAAGGTCTACGACTACACCAAGGCGCTGGTCGCGCAAGGGTCCGTGCCCTTTACGGTGAAAGAGGACGGACAGAAGGTGCAAGTGGGACTGGACCTTGCCCGGCTAGGCACGTTCCTCTTCCAGGCCGAGGTCGAGGGTTGGGAGGCCCGCGAGACCACGTTCTGCCGTATTCCCGACCTGGCGGCTATCACCGGGGGCAAGCCCACGCGATTGGGCTTCACCGTCCACGCGGTGCCGAAGATCGGTTTCCGCACGTCGCAGATGATCGCGGCCGCGCGGCGATTGGGCCTGACCAACTGCCGGGTATTCACCGAGTGGAAATCGATCGAGCCCGGGCCCAAGCACTACGCGATTGAGCACTGGGACCGCTTCTTCGAGGCGGCGCATCGCAGCGGCCTCCAGACCACGATGACCATCTATGACCCGCCGGCCTGGGTCATGCCCAAGGGCCAGAGCGTCGGCTACCAGATGTTCGACTGCGACCTGGACGCCTTGCGGGAGATGGTGACTACCGTCTCGACCCGTTACCAGGGCAAGCTGGGGGGCTGGGAGTGGCTCAACGAGATCACCCCGGGCGGACCGCCGGACTACGTGTCGGATTACGTGAAGTTTTGCCGTGCGGGCGTGGAGGCGGCCCGGGCGGTCGACCCGCGCCTGCGCTCGGTCCTGGCGGGCGGGCTCTGGCCGCGGGGGTTCCGGCTGGAAGTGCTCAACGCCGGCGCCGGCAAGTACGTCGATGCGCTGCCGATCCACTACGGCAACGGCTCCGGCGTCCAGGAGGCCCGCGAGGACCTCGATTCGTACGGTTATCCGCGGGTCGGCGTCTGGGAGAACGAATCGTGCGCCTTCGTCATCCAATGGGATTGCCCCGGCCTGGAGTGGATCTCGGAGACGGACAAGTGCAACTGGGTCCTCTCGCAATGGGCCGACGAGCTGGCCGCCGGATGTGAAAAGCTGATCTACTTCGGCGGCGAGGGCGCCGCGATCGGCTATGGCGACTACCTGCGGGCCGACTTCACGCCGCTGCCGGTCGCCGCCACGCTGGCCGTGCTGGCCGCCAAAACGTTCGATGCCAAGCCGGTCGGCGTTTTTTCGTCCGCGGGCAAGCGAGCCCTGTTCCACCTCTTCCAACGAGACGGCAAGCCGATCCTGATCGCCTCCAGCAGCGAGGAGGCGGGCGAAGAGGTGCCGCTGGCCGTGGGCACGCCGTCCGTCCGCATCACCGACTACCAGGGCAATGAGACCACGCTGCCCGCCGCCGGCGGCGTCGCCCGCCTGCCGCTTGCGCCCCTCCGCTGCTTCGTCGAGGGGGCCGACCTGGACGTGCTCAAGACCTACCTGGTGCCCGCCGTCAACGTCCCGTCGGCCGGCGGCAATCGCGATCTCGGCGCCGGCACGCCGCAGATCGCCCTGCTGGCGGGAAAGCCGGGCGCCGTCCGCATCCGCCTGCGGAATCCCTACGCCCGGCCGCTCGGCGGAACGCTGCGGCTCGACCTGCCCGAAAGCTGGCTGCGCGAGCGGGAAGCAAGCTTCTCGCTGCAACCGGGCGAGCAGAAAATCGTGACGGTGCCGGTGACCGTGCCGCCGTCCAGCCCTCTGGCCGCATTCCCCCATCAGCTCCGAGTGACGTTCGACTGGCAGAAGCTCCTGGCGGTGAGCAAGCCCTTTGTGGTCTCGGTGATCTCGCCGGAAAGCGTCGGCAACCTGTTGCGCAACGGCGACTTCGAGCAGGTCGAGGCGGACGGCAAGACGCCCAAGCACTGGCGCGGAACCAATGCCCAGCTCGTATCCAGCGAGGGCCTGGGACCGGGCCTGGGCAAGCACGTGCTCCGTTTCAGCGGCGCCGACAGTTGGGCACACTACGGCCAGTCGGTCGCTCTGCGCGGCGGCATGACCTACCTCTACACCGCCTGGATCTGGAACCAGGGCATGGAGGGCGGCTCGAACATCGACCAGACCATGACCGACGGCACTACCCGCTCCCTCTACAACATGGACGTCATCAACATCGGCAACAGCACGCCCTCCTGGCAAGTCTTCACCTGCCGCTATAAGGCGCCCGAGAACCTGGCCACGGCCGGTTTCGTCGCCGTGGCCCGCGGGGCCGGCGCCGCCTTGTACGACAACCTGCGAGTGACGGTCTTCGAGGGCAGCGACTTCGCCGCCGAAGCGGTGAAGGTCCGGCGCCCCCCCGTGATCGACGGCAAACTCGACGATTGGGACGGCGCGTGCCCCATTCCACTCATCGGCCGCAACCAGCTCCACGTGATCGGCAAGGACTATAAGTGGACTCCGCAAAACCTCAGCGGGGTGGCGTACCTGCGGTGGGACGAGCGCAACCTGTACGTCGCGGTGGACGTGCTGGACGACGTTCACTTTGCGGCCGGCGACGGCGATACGGTGATCGACGGCGACAGCGTGATCCTGGCCTTCGATCCGGCGCGGGTCGCCCGACGCGGCTAGCCGATCGTCGGCCTACTACGTCTCTTCGCAAAAGCCTGCCGGCGGCAGCGGTACCTACACGCTCTGGCGTCCGGCCAAGCATAGCGCGGGACGCCCCGCGGGGCACCTGGCACGCGACTCCTCGGTCTACGAGATCGCCGTCAAGCCCGAGCGCGGCCGGTGCGTCTACGAGCTCCGCATCCCCTGGAGCGAGCTGGGATTCTCGCCGGCCTTCGGCGCAAAGTTCGGCTTTGCCATCCAACTCAACGACAACGACGGCCAGGGCCCGGCCGCCCGCATCAACTGGGGCGGCGGCATCTCGCCGGCCTGGCACCCGGCGAGCTTCGGCGTGATCACGTTGGTAGAATAGCCGACGGGCTGGAAGAACGGCTACCGCCAGGTCAGCTTGCCGGCGGGCACCTGCGAGGGCCGCGGCACGGTGATGACCTTCAACACCGATAACTGCGGCACCAACAACACCGGGCCGACCGGCACGCCCGCCTGCCAGGCATAGTAACCATAAGGGCCCTCTCCCGATTCCTCCCAGATTCTGCCGGGCTGCTCCGGCCGGCTGAAGTCCCAGAGCTGCACCCGGTCCGGGTAGGACTTGATGTAGAACCACCGCCCGTCGGCAGCGCAGTCGGTCATTTCGTTGCCGCTTCCTTGGTAAGGCAACCGCCCGAGGAACTTGGGATGGCGCGGGTCCCGGGCGTCGATCACCTGGGGCGGACCGCTCCCGTAGCTGGTGACGACCGCAATCCCGTGGGCCGCGGCGATGACGTGCCCCTGGGCGGTCCAGAACCACTCGCCGCGCTGCACCTGAAGCTCCGCGTCCCGCAGTTGCGCCAGCAAGACCGGCTTCTTGGGGTCGGCCACGTCCCAGATCAAGAACACGGCCTTTCCCTTTTCCCCCTCGGTGATCCCGTACAGCAGCGAGCCGTCGGCGCAAAGACCGTCCACTTGCGGGGTGTCCAGCTCCGTGGTCGGATACACCGTTTGGCTGAGCACCTGCAGGCCGGCGGGTTCGGCCACGTCGGCAATCGTCAGGCAGATCGGCCCCCTGGAGCTCCGCGGGCCTCCCACCGTCCCGTAGAGGCGGCTCCCCCAGCAAGCTTCTGCCGGGGCCTTGCACAATGCTTGCCGCGGTTTGCCAGGGTTGCTGAAGTCGATGACCTCCGTTCGGCCGTCCGTGGTCACCACCGCCCGGTTGCCGTAGACAGCCCGTACCCAAAACCAGCGATGGTTGAACCAGTTGCACAGCCGCTTGGGGGCCAGCGGATGCGAGAGGTCGAACCACTGTCCCAGGGTCGAGCTGGTGTACATGGCCTTGTCGCCCCAGGCAGCGACGCGGTTCCCCTCGCCGTTCAGCGCCACGCTCACCAACAACTTCGGCCGCAGCGGATCGGAAAGGTCCACAAAGTGCATCCCCATGCCGGTGCCCTCCTCCTTGACCAGAACCACGCCCTCCTTGCCCGGATGAGGAATCAACTGCATGTCGCGGGTCGGAAAGCCGGGGTCCCACGTGCCCACGAGCTTGAGGTTTGCCGGGTCGGAAAGGTCATAGATATCGAGATGGCGCCTTCCCAGGTGCCAATGACCCCTGTCCCGCGGTTGTTCGGCAGCACCGACACGTAGGCGTACCTGCCCCCGAAAGCGCTCAAGTGCGAGGCGATGGGCGCCGCTTCCACCGGGGCGAAGAGTGCCACTTTTCCCCCAGAAACGTCCAGGACCCGGAGGTATTTCTTTCCGGCTGGCCCCGGGTAGAGCAAGACGAACCGCTTGCCGGGGATCAGCGTTTCAAGCTGGATGTTCAGCCACTCCCCTTTCTGTGCGCCGGGCGAAAGCTCCGGCAAGGGGACCGTGCGCGTGATCTTCCAGGCCGCTGGTCCTCCCCGGAGATCGATCAGGGCAATGTTCTTGTCGACCAGGCGGAACCAGTCCGGACGGTTCGCGCCGGGAGGATCAATCCGGTCGGCCAAGTAGCGGCGGACGTCCGCGTGCACGCTCTCGGTGACCTCGGTCAGATCGTCGGGCAACTTGGAAGCGTCGAACACCCGGGGTCCCCGCGGATCGTCCCGCACGCTGCCTTTCGCCCGCCACACCGCCACGTGCCCTGGGGCGATCACGTCCACCCAATCATTTTGCGGCACCAAGGACTTCACGACCTTCATGTTGCGAGGATCGCGCAGGTCCAGCAGTAAGACGCCCTTGCCGGTCGTGCCCATCAGCCCCCAGCCGGAATCGAGCACGACGAAGCCGTGGGCAAAGTTCGCCACCGGCAATTCGCCGATTTTGACGGGAGCGGACGGATTGCCGATGTCGTAGGCCCAGACGTGATAGGAACTCTCCCAATGGCTCAAGAAGAGCGTATTGCCGCGCCATCGGGCGAAGGCGCAGTCGCCGTGCGTGCCCCGGAAGCTCGCCACGACCTCGCTTTGGAACTTCGCCGGATCATGCCCCGTGAAGAAGCGGACTCGCCCGCTGCGCGAATCGACCAGCACGCGGTCGGGCGGGCACGGCGGCGCCTTGCTCCAGTCCGACAAATCGGCCGCCAGCGGCCGCAACGGCTCTCGCCGGCCCGCGCAGTGCGCAATCCATGCCGAAGAGGCTCTGGCCGTCCACGAGGATGTCGTAGCCGTCCGGCTTGCCCGCCAGCGATTCCACCTGGACCGCATCGAGCGGTTTTCCCTTGACGATTTCCGGCCTCGAACCACCCTGCGGCTCAAAAGCTCCCGGCGCCTTGGGCACGGCTTTCAGGCCGGTCCCGGCAGAGGCCGCACCGAGACCACCAAGGGAAACAAGGGCTGCCAGGATCGACCAAGAAACGAGTTTCGACATGGCTATACTCGGAAGAAGAACCAAGAACCAAGTCTGGAGTTTTGTCACCTCTGGTCCCGCAAAACGAAGCGGATCTGGTCGAGCGTCTTGCCCCAGGCCCGGCCGGCGATCTCCATGCCCTCGCCGCGCCAGTGGACGCCGTCGTCGCCGAGGTACTTGCGGCGGTCGGCGGGCCCGGCGGCCTGAAAACCCTCGAAGATGTAGCCCGCCGGGATCTTCAGCCTCTGGCAGAGCTTGACCAGCTCGGCGTTGTAGTCGGCCTCGGGCTGCGAGTCGGGCGCCCAGCCGCGGGGCGGAATGGTGCCCAACACCGCCACGGTGCCGCGCTCGTCGCATGCGCGGACGATCGCCGCAAGGTCCTCCATGGCCGGTGGCAGGTCCTTCTGCGCCTTGCTGTTGTTCGTGCCATAGAGAATGAACATGAATTCCGGGTTCTCCTTGTCGAGGATCTCCTTGACCTTGCCGCGGCCAAAGTCGGTCCGCATGGAAGGGTAGCCGAAGGCGTCGACCGAGAGCGTGCCGAAGGCGGCCTCGGCGCACTGCGGATAGACGGTCGCCGCGGTGAGCGAATCGCCGAAGAGTGTCGCCTGGCCCTTGCGGACCTTGCCGGCCCCGCGGGCGTGCACGGCGCCAGTGCGATCGGCGTAGCCCAGCCGGTCCTGCTCCTCCCGCGTGGGCGCCGTCTTGCGCGGCACGCCCGTCGAATGGACCGCCAACGGATCGGACCACGGGCCGTAATTCTCCTCGAAGTCGACGGCGAAGACGCGATAGCGGTACGTGCCTTCGCCGGCGGCAGTGTCCAGGTAGCCCACCGCGTAGCTCTCGGCGATCTTTTGGAAGGCGCCGCCGCCGTCGGCCCGCGTGACGACGTAGACTTGCACGCCGACGTTGTCCGCGGCGGGCTGCCAGGAGAGCTTCACTCCTCCGGGCGTTGCTTGCGCGGCCAGTCCGGTCACCTTCCCGGGCGGCTGCCGGTCCGTGCCGCGATAGATCACCAGGTCGTCGATGGTGAACTCCATCCCGGGCTTTGCGTCCGACGGGCCGTAGAACCGCAGCTCGTCATAGCGCGTGGCCGGGCGCACGTAGCCTTCCGTGGTGGAGTTGTAGCGGCAGCGGTCCAGGCGGTAGAGGATCGGCGTCCACCCGCCGTCGCGGAGGTAGCGATAGGCGTAGGGCGTGGTGTTGTCGCCGCTGGCGGCGTCGTGGATGTTCACGCCCACCAGCGGCAGGTTGCGGCCCTTCATGAGTAGGGCCATTTTCAGGTCCTTCGAGCCGTTGATGGCCAAGGGCAGTCGCGCGGCCGCCCAACTTTTCTCGCACGCCACGCGGAGGGCCTTGCCGCTGATCGCGTCGCTAGTGAGACTGACCTGGCCGCCGCCGCTGCTTTCCCAGCCTTCCAGCCCTTCGTCGAAGTGCATCTTCTGATAAACGATCACTCCGCCGGACGGCTTGCCGCCGTTGAGCCCGGCAACTTTTTCGTCCGCGGCCGCCATGCTGCCCGACAGGATCAGCACGGCCGCAAGAATCGCGTTCGTCTCATGGATCGCCGCTTTCATCCTAGCGTCCCTTCTTTTCTGCCGCCGTGTCGCTGGGCACGGCGATTTCGATGGACTCGCAGACCGGCTCGGCGTCAACGGCCACCTCGTAGGCGCCCGGCTGCGCGAGCGTGACCGTGCGGCGCTTGGGGACGTCGGACTCGCGCCAACGATGCGTGATCGTCACCGGCCGGGCCGAGGCGCGGCCGTCGTCCAAGCAATGGGCGTAGAGATGGAAATTGTTCAGCGCCGGATCGCCCACGTAACGCACATAGACCCGCTGGGCCGGGCGATCGAGCCTGAGCTGGCGATGGGCGTTGGTGTGCCAATGCGCCGTGTCGGGGGGGACCTCGGCGCGGTAGGTCTCGCGGAAGGCCTCGGGCTTATCGACGGCGTAGGAGATGGTGTTGCGGGTGTTGCGGGCGGCCTGGCCCTGGTGGGTCGAAAAGGCGCCTTCGGCCGTGAGCCAGGCGATTTTCGTTCCCGGCGGCGCCTGGAGCTTGACCACCGCCGGCCCGTGGATACGGTCCGTCTTGCGAGCGGGGTCGTAGTCGGCTGGCGGACCGGCGAGGTATTTCAGCGTTTCCTCGGGCTTGCCGGCCTGGGAACGAATCTCCAGCACGCGGGTCTTCAGGCCGTAGTGGTCGCCGGTGCGGTACTCCATGCGGTTTACGCCCTTGGCCAGGGCGGGCAGGGAAGCCGGGGCAACCTGCACCCAGGTGGTCACGGCCAGCCCGCGGACCAGCGCCCGGCCCGGCTGCCCGCGAAGCACGATCTTCAACAGGTAGCCGTAGCGGCCGGCGACGTGCGGGGTCAAGTCCAAGGGCGCGGCAGCGGCCGGGGCGGGCAGGTCGCGCCAGGTCAGGCCGTTGTCCAGCGAAAGCGCCAGCGAGGCACCGCTGGCCGCAAGCTCGACCTGCGCGGCCTCGCGATCCCCGGCCAGCGTGTCCAACGGGCCAACCTTGGGAACGATCACGTAGGGCGAGCGGACCTCGAAGATCGCGTAGCCCTCGCCCGGCTCTTTCAAGGTCAAGCCGGCGGCGGCGGGCCGCACGTTGCGGGCGTCGTAAGCTCCGTCGAGGAAGTCGGACGAGCGGTCGCTGAGGTCCGGCCGGTAGACGAAGCGCCCGTTGCCGTAGGTGTGAACCGTGAGCTCGGGGTGGTTGCACTTGGGACCGCGCGGTGGCTGCTCGATGAGTTGCCGCAGCCATGGCTGGCGGTTCCATTCGAGGCGGTGGTTCCATCGTCCGCCCTGCGGCGTCCACCAGCGCGTGAAGGTCTCGCCCTGCCGCAGCACGTAGTCCATCGTATGGCCGCTCTGGTTGAAGCCGTAGTAGTGTTCCACGCGGCTTTTTTCATACATCGCCCGCATCTTGTCCAGCGAATCCTCGGGGAAGAACAGCGGCCCGCGACCGCGCCACAGCGAGTGGTCGTGCAGGGCCTCGTCCAACGAGGCCAAACTGCCGTCCGGGCGGCGGAAGGCGGCGCGCTCGTCCAGGTCCAGGTAATGCCACTTGTCGCCGTAGAAGGCCTCGGCGAAGGTGTGGGACAAGCCGGGCAGGGTGATGGTGCGAGCCGCGCCCCCGCCCATGTCCTTCCAGACGCCCTCCATTGTCGGCCCGAGAATTCCGCAATACGCGTAGCCGTAGACGTTGATGATCTTCACCGGGTCGCGGACGCTGTTGTACTCGTTCAAGGCGTCGTCGCCTTCGAGCACGTCGTTGCAATGGAAGAGCCCGCTGCGGGTATCGACCAGGTACTTATAGACCTCCCAGGCCAGGGCGTCGCCGCGCAGGCCGCGCCATCGGGGGAACTGGGCGAAGGTCCTCATGCTGTAGGCGTCGGCCCGCAAGGGCGAGAGCACGCGTGGGGCGTACTCGCGGCCGGCTGCGATAGGGGCCAAGAGGAGCACGATCAAGAGCGAAGCAGCTTGTCGCATGGGTCAATCTCCTGCACGGTTCAGGTTTCCGCCAGGAGAACTGCAAAGTCCTCGGCCGATCGCTCGTAGTACCGCCTTTAGGCGGAAATCCCGGCAGGGGGACCGGCTAAAGCCGGGACTACGAACGACTTCGCAGTTCTCCCTCTTGACTGTCCGAAAGGCACTACCAAGGGGACAGGTCCATGTTTTCGGCCTTACGTCAAACGGCGAAAAGTGCTTTCTCGCCGAAAAATGGACCAGTCCCCGGCTTGTACGTCAAACGGCGAAAAGCGCTTTCTCGCCGAAAAATGGACCAGTCCCCGACGTGTCACTCCGGGTGATGGGCGGGGTTCAACGGTCGCTTGCCGGCTGGTGGGCGCCCACCACCGTGGACGGCCCACGCGGCTGCCGATCGATATCCTCGGGGACGTCCGGCAGCCGCTCGACCGAGCCCAGGGCCCGCGCCGCGCCCGGCCGCAGGTGCAGGTTCCCCGCGGCCGGATCGACCAGCCAGGCCGTCACGTCCTTGATCACGTTGCCCTCGATCCGCATGGGGCTGGTGCTTTCGACCTGCATCGCGCGGCCGCAGAGCAGATTGTCGGCCACCACCAGCCCGTCGTTGTTGTTTACCAGGCGGATCAGCCGCTGGTAACGCGAGGCGGGATCGCAGACCGTATTGAAGAGGATGCGGCAGTCGCGGGTGTAGGCGGCGAAAATGTCGTTTTCTGGACAGCGGGTGACGAAGTTGTTGCGGACGGTGCAGCGGAGGCAGTGGGGGGCGTCCTTGCCGCGGGACGAGTTGCCCAGGCAGATGCCGCAGTCGCAGTCGATGATCATGTTCCGTTGGACGATGCAGTCCTCGGCGTCGACCCAGAGGAAGACGGCGCCGCGGGCCTCGCCCGTGCGGCCGTGGATGCCCGTGAACACGTTGTCGCTGATCGTCCAGCGCTTGGCGTACATGATGTCCATGCCGCCCACGTAGTTGTCGCCGAAGGTGTCGGAGTCGTCGTCGCCGGGCTGCTTGGGATGGTCGTTGTAGAAGAGGCAGTACTGGACGCGGCAGTCGGTCGGCCGCAGCTTCTCGCGGTTCTCCTTGGGGACCCCCGGGCCCTTGATGCCCCGCTGCCAGACGTTGTGGATCACGCAGTTGTAGATCGTGACTTTCGTGACGCCCATGTCGGAGGTGAGCTTGAATCCGTTCCACTTGACGTTCTGGATGGTCAGGCCGGCGATGGTCACGCCGCTGCAGCGCGAGATCCAGATCAATTCGCCCAGCCGGCCGCTGCCGTCGATGACCACGCTGTCGCGCCGTCCGGACTCGCTGCGCAGGGTGACGTCGTCGGTGTGCAGCTCGAGGAAATGGGGGAGCGGATAATGCCCGTCGGCCAGCAGGATCGTTCCGCCGGGCCTCACGTCCTTGGCCGCGCGGAACAATTCCGCGACGGTCGCGGCGCGGATCACTTCGCCGGCCGGCCTGGGCAGCGGCGGGGCCTGGGGAAACCAGGGCTGCCGCGGCGGGCCGTCGGCGGCGGCCAGCCATCCACCGGGACACACTAGCAGCGGCACACAAATCCAGAAGAGCCGATGGCGTCGCATCGGTAACCTCCTTATGAGTTTTGACAGACAAGATCGGTGGTTTGTCGCCTTTCGCTCCGCGAAAGAATGCCCGTTCTTTCGCGGAGCGAAAGGCGACAATGAGGTGTTGCACGCGATAACATGATTACCCGCTTTGTTCGTCAAAACCCTTTCGGCGACATTTCCCAGTTACTCTTGGCAATTGATCTATCGATCGCCGGTCTACCGCCCCAGCGGCGAAGCCTACGGAAGAGGCAGCAGACTGGGTACGCGCTGCAAGTACGGGGGCAGCGCCGCGCCCTCGCCTTCAGCACGATCCAGATAATAGTAGGCGATGCTTGCGTAGTGGTTCCGCAACGGCTTGCGATCGTCGTCCGGGCCGTTGCGGCCGTGCTCGATCGTCAGCCGCAGCGACTTGGCAAAGGGCACCGGATCGAGGATGTGCCAGCGGTAGCAGGTATTGAGGATGCCGCGCTTCTCGCCTCCCTTCTCCGGGTTGTCGTAAAGGGGCACGCCGGAATAGGGATTCGAGAAGGCGTGCTGGAAGTCCCATGCCCCGCAGAAATAGTCCTCGCTGCCCGTGCCTTCGATCGTGGGCTTGGCAGCCCCGTCGACGTAGAACTTGTCGTTTCCCTCGCCCCACCAGCCGTCGCTGTTGGCCATCACGCTCAAGAAGGTGCCGACATAATGTCCGCGGCCGGCGCTGTCCAGGATCAGGTAGTCCTTTCCCTTGGGCGCCGGAAATGCCTGGCGATACTGGGTGTGAAAGTAGCGGATGTCCGCCGCCGGGCGGTCGTCAAGGCGGTAGTCGATGTTGAAGTAGCAGTTCGGCACGGGTTGGCTGCCCTCGTTGGTCATCGTCAGGCGGGCCCCCTTGGCAAACGGCATCGGCCAGTAGCAGTTGAGGGCCTTCACGCCGCCGATGGCGATCGCCGCGCTCTTGTACTCCACGTAGCGGCCGAACCCCAAGCCGAAGAAGTCGCCCAGGGGACACTCGACTGCCGGTTTGTCCGCGCCGTCCCAGTAGATCCGCAGCACCAGCTCGCGGAGGTGATCGCGAGACCTGCCGTTGATCGTGAACCAGATGTGCGTGATCCGGCCGTGCCCTTCGATGCGGCCCAATTCCAGCGTCGCACCCGGGGCGATGAAACGGGAGTCCCCGTTCTTGAACTTCAGATCGGTGCTCGCGATCCGATAGGCACAAAACGCCTTCGGCTGGGCCAGGCTTTCCGGCACCTGGGCGTTCAACGGGGCCGCGGCCGGCGGCAACAAGCTCAGAAGACCCGCTGCCATAGACAATCTCAGTGGCGTCATGATGTCTCCTTCTTGAAAGCTGTCCGAGAACCCTGCAAGGATCCCGGATCGGACTGGTGCCGTTCCTAAAAATACTATCCGGGGAGGGTCGACGCAAGAGATCGCACGTGGAATGTAATGCCGGCAGAAAGATGACCGGGGGAGGAAACCGGCGGCTACCCTTGGGATGGGAGCCGCGCCGCCAGTTCCGCCTTGATCTCCTCGAAGACCCCTGGCCAATCCCCCGGCTGTCTCTGGCGGAAGAGCCGCATCGTGGGGTACCAGGGGCTGTCGCTGCGGTCCAGCAGCCAACGCCAGTCGGCGGTAAAGGGCAGCGCGACCCAGACGGGAACGCCCAGAGCCCCGGCCAGGTGGGCCACCGCCGTATCACAGGCGATCACCAGGTCCAGATTCACGAGCACGGCCGCCGTGTCCCTGAAGTCGTCCAAGCGGCTGCCTACGTCGGCAACTGGAATCCGGCCGGCCAGGTCTTGCAACTGCTCCGCGCCCGTCCCCTTTTGCAGGCTCAAGAGTCGGACTCGAGAACACCGGGCCAACGGCTCGAAAGAGGCTAGCGGAATCGAGCGATTGCGGTCGTTGGGGTGCTTGGGGCTCCCGTGCCAGGCAATGCCAATCTTGAAGCCGGCGATGCTGCCCAGCTCCCGGCGCCAGTGTTCCACCAGGCCGGGGTCGGCGAAGAGGTAGGGAACATCCGCGGGTATCGTTTCCAGGGAAGTGCGGAATATGCCCGGCAGGCTCAGCAGCGGAGCCTGGAGGTCGAAGGGCGGCAGTTCCTCTCCTCGTCCCACCAACCGATCAATGCCAGCGCCACTTGTCAAGAGAGACAAGAGCGGCTTCGGGCATTCGACGATCACGGTTCCACCCCGCTGTTTGACCTGGGGCACGTAGCGGACGAAGTGGATGGTGTCGCCCAGCCCCTGCTCGGCATGGAGGAGGATGGTTTTGCCTTCAAGCCGCTGCCCGTCCCAGAGGGGCTGCGAAAAGTCGCGCCGCTGCCACTGTTTGTCTTTCCAACGCCATTCGTATTCCGTCCAACCGCGCTGGAAATCCCCGGTCACCAGCGACAATAACGATTGCTGCAAGTGCGCCTCGGCAAAGTCCGGCTTCAGCTCCAGGGCGCGGCGGCAGCAGGCGGCCGCTCCGTCGAGCTTCCCTTGGCCCTTCAGCGCAACGCCCAGGTTGCTGTGCGCCTCGGCAAAGTCGGGCTTTAGCTCCAGGGCGCGGCGGTAGCAGGCGACCGCTTCGTCCAGTTTCCCCTGGGCCTTCAAGGCATTGCCCTGGTTGTTATGCGCCTCGGCGAAGTCCGGCTTCAGTTCCCTTGCCCGGCGGCAGCAGGCGAGCGCTTCGTCGAGCTTCCCCTGGTCGTACAGCGCATTGGCCAGGTTGTTGTGCGCCTCGGCATAGTCCGGCTTCAGTTCCAGGGCGCGGCGGTAGCAGGCGACCGCTTCGTCCAGTTTCCCCTGGCCCTGGAGCACATTGCCCAGGTTGTAGTGTGGCTCGGCGAAGTCCGGCGTCAGTTCCCTTGCGCGGCGGTGGCAGGCGGCCGCTTCGTTGAGCTTCCCCTGGTCGTTCAAGGCATTGCCGAGGTTGTTGTGTGCCGCGGCAAAGTCCGGCTTCAGCTCCAGGGCGCGGCGGTAGCAGGCGACCGCCTGGTCGAGCTTCCCCTGGTTCTTGAGAACGATGCCCAGGTTGTTGTGGACTTCGGCGAGATTCGGCTCGACGGCGAGAATCTGCCGGTAGATCTGCTCGGCGGCTTGCAGCCGACCGGCTTGATGGTGTTGGATCGCAATTGCCAATGCTTCGGAAATCGTTGCCACAGCGTAGATTATGACAACACGAGCGGCCACCTGCAACGTCTTAGAAGGGAACCGGCGAGCCGTTGGCATCTCATCGGGGTGCGGTTCATTGCGGCTGCGGCGTTGGCAATCGCCGCCCGGGGATGTTATGATGGAGTTGACCCGTCTGAGGGAAGCCAGCAGGGGAAAGCGCCGCCGTGAACGACTGGATTTCGATGCTCTTGGACAGCGATTATGGGCCCACTTTCCTTGGCAGCACCAGCACGATCTTCTTCATCGCCCTGTTGGCGCTGGCCGTCGGGCACCTGATCGGCTTCGTCTACATTTGGACGCACGAAGGGCTCTGGTATTCGAGGACCTTCGTCGCCTCGATCGCCGCCGTGCCGGTGCTGGTGGCAGTCACCATGGTCGTGATGGCCGGAAACCTCCTGGTCGGCTTCGGCTTGCTGACCGCCTTCGGGATGCTCCGCTTTCGCAACGTGATGAAAGATACCCGCGATACGACCTATATCCTCTGGGCGATCATGGAAGGCCTGGCCGTGGGAACGATGCGATTCTCGACGGCCTTTCTTGCCGCGTTGGGCGTGGGCGCCATGTTCCTTTACCTGCGGTTTACCTCGTTCGGCAGCCGGCATCGCTACGACGCCGTGTTGACGTTGCGGGTCGTCGGCGACCTGGCGACCCGTGGTCTCCATCTCAGACAGATTCTCAACCGCTACGCGACACGTCCCCACTTGACCAACGAGCGGCGCGAGCCCAGCGGAGGCATGAACATGACCTACCGCTTGTTGTTGCGCGACCCCTCGCGGTTGGATGAACTACAGACCCTCCTTTCGCGGACCGAGGGTCTGGCGAACGTGGCAGTCCTCAGGCACGGGGACGAGGCGGAGATCTAAGCGAGCCATTGCGGTCACTGCTTCAAACCGTTTTGCCTCCCGTGCCGCGTTGGCGCCCAAGTCCTTGCTGAACTCCGGCGGCCGGGCGATTCGAGAGCGGTCGGCGCAATCAGCTCGAGGAACTCGTCGAGGTACTTGGCGTACACGTCGCGGGGGTCGCCGCCCCGCTGCTTGCACACGCTGGCCGCTCGGCCCACGCACTCCCCCATGCAGCCGCAGGTCCGCATCACGCGGACCGCGCCCAGGGCCTCGTGCGTCACGCTAATGCACCGCCCGGCCATGAACAGGTTGGACACGTTCCGCGAGTACAGGCAGCGATAGGGAATCCAGTAGGGCTGGGGATAGTCGCCGAAATCGGCCTGGGCGATAAAGGCATCGCCCTCGAATCCCCGGTCGAAACGCTTGTCGGGCAGATGCAGGTCGATCTTCCAACCCGTGGGCACACAGCCGTCCCGGTAGCGCTTGGCCCCGACCAGGTCTTCCCTGGTGAGCACCAGGTCGCCCAGCAGCCGGCGCGATTCGCGTTTGCCCAGCACGTAGGCCGCCCAGTGGAGCTTGTGGTTAGGCAGCACGCGGTCGACGTTCTTCATCGCATCCCAGGCCCCGTACATGGCGCGGAAGTTCCAGTCGCGGACGTACTCGATTTTCTCAAGCGGATCGTGATCGAAGCCGCTTTCCCAGTACCAGCCGCCGAGCTTCAGCGGATCGGGGTGCTTCCTGTCGCGTCCCGGAAAAGGCTTGCCGGCAAGATCCAGCGCCCAGGGACAGCGTGGGAACGGGGCCGGCTTGCCCGTGTCGATCACGTTCCAGAGGTTGCAGCTTCCCAGGTGGCCGGGGACGGTCATTTCCCAATCGGCCTTGGCTAGAAAACCCACGCAGCCGTCCCCCGTGCAATCGGCGAACCAGCGGCCGGCAAACCGCAGGCAACGTCCGCTGTAGATGTCCTGGGCTACGACGGCGAGAATCCGGCCGCCGCTGGTCTCCACGGCGTTGACGCGATGGCTGAGTACGAGCCGGGCGTTCTTCTCCGCCCGAACCAAGGCGATCTTCTTCTCGTCCTCGTACAGTTCGGCGGTGTTGCCGGGACCCTCTTGAGCGCGCTTCGCCTGCTCCAACTCCCGCACGATGTCTCCCACGTGGCGGTAAGGGGGCAGGTTCCGTGCACCTTGCAGCCACACGCGGACCTCGGAACTGTTGTTCCCGCCCAGCACGGGCCGGTCCTGGATGAGCGCCACGCTGAGCCCGAGCCGCGCGGCGGAAACCGCAGCGCACGTGCCGGCGATCCCACCGCCCACAACCACCAAGTCATACGAGCCGCCGTCCTCCGCCGTCTCCGGCAGGCCCAAGAGCTTGCGGCGGAAGCGGGCCATCTGCGGGTCCTTGTTCGGCGGCGACAGGTCCGGCTCGGTCGTCAACAGGATCGCGTCGCAGCGGCCCTCGAAGCCCGTCAGATCGTGGAGGGCCACGGTCGTCCTCCGGGCGGCGATCTCGACCCGGCCGCCGTCCTGCCAGTGCCAATCGGCCCCCTCGGCGCCGAAGACCGTGGGTAGGGCCTTGCCGTTGATGATAACCTGGAACTTGCCCGGCCCGCCTGGCGCTTTCCAAGGGGCCACCCAATCGCGCGTGCGGACCAGCACGCGATACGTCCCGCGCTCGGGAATCGTTACCGCCGTGCAGGCGTCGACCACAGGCTCACCGAGTCCATGGGCCAGAAGGTAGGGGGACCCCATCGCGTCCATCGACTGCTGGTCCACCATCCAACCGCCCAGGTGGATAAACGACTCGGCCTCGATAAGCACCGTCCCTGCTTGGGCCGATGCCGGTAGACAGACCAGCAGCAGGCAGGTCGACAGTAAGATAACGACAAACGCCCCCGCTACAGACCTGGCGCGATTGGTTTGCACGGTATTCTCTCGAAGATCATAGCCGCGTTGAGTGCATCGGCTGAAGCCGCATTATCCGGCGCCGGTGCTGCGGGTGCAAGTTGCGGCGACTGGAGGGAACTCCCTTTCGATGGTAACCGTTCACGGGGGACTGTCCCAATTTTCGCGGCGTGAGGGATGATACCGCAGCAAAGTGGCCAAATCGCCGCGAAAATGGGACTGTCCCCTTCGGCCAAGCATGGTAACGGCGTTGGCTGTCGAACGGCAAGAATCAACCTAAGTCGTTATTTCGTAATGGTTTGCGATCGCTCTTGAGCGGATGTCTGATTGACATGGATTGCCAAACAAAATAAAGTGGCAGGCATTGTGAACGGTCTACCGCGTTCTTGATCCCGGATTATTCACGCCCCGTGATGTAAACGTTGAAAGGTTCTTTAGGAGGGCCGTACCTATGAAACGACACAAAATGGTTCGGTTCTGGAATCCGGTAATGCTGACGCTGTTTGGCGGCGTGCTTGCCGGAAGCCTGGCGTGGTCGCTCTTCGCGGCAGCCGATTCGCCGCCCGAGGCGACGCAAGGCAAACACGGGGACGCCAGCGCAGAGCGCCAGTTGGCGGAACTCCAGAAACTGAAGCTCCCACGGGATGTAACCAAGGCCCCGGCCGGTCTTGATGCGGTCGTGTGGGCGGCGTTCGTCCCCGATGACAACGCGATGACGCCGCAGCGCGTGGAGTTGGGACGGAAGCTTTATTTCGACACGCGGCTCTCGAGGGACAATTCGGTCTCCTGCGCCACCTGCCATGATGTTACACGCGGCTTCACCGACCAGCGGGCGGTTTCGGAGGGAATCAAGGGGCAGCTTGGCAAGCGGAACGCGCCGACGACGCTCAACGCGGCCCTGCTCCAGACGTTCTTCTGGGACGGCCGCTCGCCGAGCTTGGACCACCAGGCCAGGATGCCGATCCTCAATCCGGTCGAGATGGGGATGCCCGACGAAGCGACCGCCTTGAAGGCCGTTGGCGACGTTCCCGAATATCAGGAAGCCTTCAAGAAAGCCTACGGCCGGGAAATGAACTACGAGGACGTCGGCCGGGCTATCGCGGCCTTCGAGCGGACGCTGGTCTTTGTGGACTCCCCCTTCCGCCGCTTCCTCAACGGGGATTCGGCGGCCATCTCGGCTCAGGCCCGTGCCGGCTTGGAACTGTTCGACGGCAAGGCCCGCTGCGTGGCTTGCCACCAGATGAACCCCTCCAACCCGCTGGGCACCGACAATCGCTTCCACAACGTGGGCGTGTCCGCCCGCCACCAGAACTTCGAGGGCTTGGCGCAGAAAGCCCTCACGGCCTTGGCCGAAGGCGCTTCGGAACAGAAGTTGGACGAGCTGGCCGTGGGGACCGACCTGAGCGAGTTGGGGCGGTTCATGGTGACCCACAACCGCTCGGAAATCGGCTCCTTCCGCACCCCCCAGATCCTGAACGTGGGCATCACCGGCCCCTACATGCACGACGGGTCGATGGCAACGCTGTGGGACGTGATGGACCACTATAACAAAGGCGGGGAGGCCAATCCTTTCCTGGACGGCGGCATCGAGCCCCTGGCCTTGACCGAGGAAGAGATCGATCAACTGGTGGCCTTCCTCTTCACGCTGACCGATGTTCGCTTTGCCGCGGAGAACCAGCGGCAATTCAAGCTGCAGAAGGCCACGGCCAAGAAGCAGCGTCCTTTCCGCGACGAGGCGCTGGCACTGCGGAAGACGCTGCCGTTCGAGCAGCGGGTGACGGCCGCTAAGCGCAAAGACAAGTGACAAGGAGCAATTCACGATGGCTACTCATAAGAGCGTCGAAACCAAGTATCTGGAAGAGCGCCGGCAGTTCTTCCACGGGTTGCGGAATCTCGACCGCCGCTCCTTCCTCAAGGTCTCGGCGGCGGCCCTGGGCGCGACGGCCGCCCTGGCGGCGCCCCATTCGTTCACGCCGGTGACCGTGGCGCAGGCTGCGGAGAGCTCGGAATCGAAACCGGCCTTTCGCTTCGCCTACATCTCGGACTCGCACCTGTACGAGAAGAGCGTCAATGACCGTTTCGTGCGGGGGTTGCTCCGCGCGGTCGACGACGTGAACAAGCTCGACCCGCAGCCCGACTTCGTCTTCTACGGCGGCGACTTGGCGCAGCTCGGAGCGGTGAAGCAGCTCGAGTTGGGCGCCCAGATCCTCAAGAATCTCAAGGCCCCCTTGAAGATCATGGTCGGAGAGCACGACTGGTATCTCGATCTGGGCCAGAAGTGGCAGGAGATGTTCGGCAAATCGACCTACTCCTTCGACCACAAGGGAGTTCACTTCGTCGTTCTCAATAGCGTGGTGGAACGCGACTTCTGGACCGCCAGGGGCATGTCGCCCATGGAGCGGATGAAGACCGTGGCGGGACTGGACAACGGCGTTCAGAGTTCCTTCACGGTGGGTGAGCCGCAGCGGAACTGGCTCCAGGAAGATCTGGCAAAGCATCCTGACGACGCCCAGGTCATCGTCTTCTCTCACTCGCCGCTCTATAAGCTCTACAAGAAGTGGAACTTCTGGACCGACGACGCCGAGGAGGTCCAGGCAATCCTCAAGCGTTTCAAGCAGGTGGTGGTGATTCACGGGCATACCCACCAGTTGCTGACCAACCGCATCGACAACATTCATTTCCACGGGATGCTTTCCACCGCCTGGCCTTGGCCATACGCCCCGGAGGGCATGCCGGAGCTGACCATCCAGATGAGTCGCCCCGACCCGTTCAACCCCAACGACGGCTGCGGCGACGGCGAGGTGCGAGTGCACCCGGACGGCCTGATCGACAAGGTCTACAGCCTGTGGAACCGCAATCCGGTCACCGTGAGCAGGGCGTACACGGCCAGTTGGGGCAAAGAGAGCGTGCCGCCGAAACCCAACCGGCTTGCCTATTGAACGCAGAGAAGGAGATGAACCATGAGAAACACGTCGATCCGCTGCGCCGCCGTCGGCGCAGTCTGTTTTCTATTGGCGGGATTCCTTGTTGGGTGTTCCGAGCAAAGCACGCCGCAACCCAAGCGATTCGTAAACGTGGATCAGGTCGTCGTCAAGTCCGCGACCGCCTCAACGGATAGTGGGGAGACCGTCAAGGTCGGAGCTTGCGACGGCGGCAAGGCCGTCGAAGTCGCCAAGGGACTTACGGGGCAGCCCCTGGCCGACAGCTTGATGGACCAGTGGAAACGCAACCACCCGGAGGTCAAGTGGGTAGCGGAGGAAAAGGAGAGGCACACGCTCAAGCCGCCCGCGGACAACTCCGACCTGCTCAAGGGCGACCAAGGGAAGGGCGACACCTACGGCAACTTCACCGAGCGCGACCTGATGACCTGGTCGCGGGAGACGGAGAAGTTCGCTGTAGAGGGCTCTCGGATCTTTCACAGTGCCGACGAATTGGGCAGCACGGTGGCCGTTTCCTGCGACATGTGCCATCCCCACGCGGCCAACACGCACCCCGAGACTTATCCCAAGTTCCAAGTGCAGTTGGGCCGCGTCGTTCTGCTGCGCGACATGATCAACTGGTGCATCGAGAACCCGGTGCGCGGCGCCAAGTTGGCGCCTGACGGCCCGAAGATGCGGGCCCTGGAGGCGTATATCCTGGCGCAGCGCAAAGGCGTCCCCATGAACTACGGGAAGCATTGATCCTGACCGGTTCTGCCGGCTGTCATCGAAACTGCGATTGGCGCCAAGGGTTGCCCATGCGACTTGCCACATTCTTTGCCGTTGTTATCCTGGCTTCCTGTTCCGCACCGGTCGCCGACAAGAGGGAATATCCTCGGCCGGAGTTGCTCTTGGAGCCGACCACCCTGGCAAAGCCCGAGATGGGCGAGAAGTTCATCGTCCTGGATGCCCGCGCCCGCAAGGCATTCGATGAAAGTCGCGTTCGTGGGGCGCGCTGGGTCGATGCGGCGGCTTGGGCCAAGGCGTTCAAGGATGGGAAGGATACCGAGGGCTGGAGCGCCAGGATCGGCAATCTGGGCGTCAACGCCGATTCAAGGGTGGTCGTCTACGATGACCATTCGTTTATGGAGGCGGCCCGCATCTGGTGGATTCTTCGATACTGGAGCGTGGAGGATGTTCGGCTGTTGAACGGCAACTGGACGACTTGGAAGAAAACAGGTCTACCCGTCGAGACGGGCAAACCGGGCCAGGCGTCTGCCGTCCCATTCGCGGCCAAGCCTCGGTCCAAACGGCTGGCGACCAAGGCGCTGCTCCTGGCTTCTCTCCAAGACAGGAGCCTGCAAATCGTGGATGCTCGTTCCGAGGGTGAGTTCTGCGGCGTTGACAAACTCAAGAACAAGCGTGCCGGGGCAATCCCCGGAGCCAAGCATTTGGAATGGATTGACCTGATCGACAAGGAGACTCAGCGGTTCAAGACCCCCGATCAACTCCGCAAGCTCTTCGCAAAGGCGGAAATCAAGCTCGACAAGCCGACGGCAACGCATTGCCAAGGGGGAGGCAGAGCTTCCGTGATGGCCTTTGGCATGGAACTGATGGGGGCAGACACTGTTGCCAACTATTATGCAAGTTGGGGCGAGTGGGGCAACACGGACGATACGCCAATCGTCGTTGGACTACCCAAGACGGAGAAGTAGTTCTCGCGATCAACCAGGCGGCTTGAATGTCTGCGGCTACTCTCGGGACTGGAGCTGCACGCACAACGCCGCCTTGATCTCCTCGAATAGGCCTCCCCAATCCCCCGGCTTCTTCTGACGGAACAGCCGCATGGTGGGATACCAGGGGCTGTCGTCGCGGTCCAGCAGCCAGCGCCAGTCGGGAGTAAAGGGCAACGCGACCCAGACGGCAGCGCCCAGCGCCCGGCCAGGTGGGCAATCGCCGTATCCGACGTGACCACCAGGTCCAAGTTCATCATCACGGCGGCCGTATCCATGAACGCCCCCGATGTCTCATCCAAGCGGCTCCCCAAATCGATGACCGGGAAGCGGTCGGCAACCGCCTGCAATTGCTCGACCCCCGCGTGCTTCTGCAAGCTCAGAAGCCGGACTCCCGAACAGCGAGCCAAGGGCTCGAAACAGCCTAGCGGAATCGAGCGATGGCGATCACCTCGATACCCGGGGTTCCCTTGCCAGGCAATGCCGATCTTGAAGCCGGCAAGGGCGCCCAGCTCCTGCCGCCAGCGTTCCAGCAGGTTCGGGTCGGCGAAGAGGTAGGGAACGTCGGCGGGGATCGTTTCCAGGGAGGTGTGGAAGATGCCGGGCAGGCTCAAAAGCGGGGCCTGGACGTCGAAGGCCGGCAGCTCGTCTCCTCGTCCCAGCAACCGATCCACGCCGGGGAAATTCGCCAACAGGGACAAGAGCGGCCTTGCGCATTCGACGATCACGGCTCCGCCTCGCTGCTTGACCAGGGCAGCGTAGCGGACGAACTGGATGGTATCGCCCATCCCCTGCTCGGCATAGAGGAGGATGGTTCTTCCTTCCAGCGGCTGCCCGTCCCAGAGCGCCTGCCGGTAGTCGCGCCGCGCGAACCATTTGGTTTTCCAACGCCACTGGTATTCGACCCAGCCGCGCTGGAAATCCCCGGTCAGCAGCGACACGAGCGATTGATTGAAGTGCGCCTCGGCCAGGTCCGGCTTCAATTCCAGTGCCCGGCGGTAGCAGGCGACCGCTTCGCTCAGCTTCCCCTGATCGCACAACGCAAGGCCCAGGTTGTTGTGCGCCTCGGCGTAGTCCGGCTTCAGTTCCAAAACCCGGCCGTAGCAGGCGGCCGCTTCGTCCAGCTTCCCCTGGTCCTTCAATGCATTGCCCAAGCTGTTATATGCCTCGGCAAAGTCCGCTCTCCGTTGCAGGGCCCGGCGGTAACAGGCGACCGCTTCGTCCAGCTTCCCCTGGTCGGTCGACGTATTGCCCAGGTTGTAGTGTGCCTCGGCATAGTCCGGCTTCAGTTCCAGCGCGCGGCGGTAGCAGGCGACGGCCTCGTCCAGCTTCCCCTGGTCCTTCAATGCAAGGCCCAGGTTGTTGTGTGCTTCGGCGTAGTCCGGCTTCAGTTCCAGGGCGCGGCGGTAGCAGGCGGCCGCTTCGTCCACCTTCCCCTGGTTCTTCAACGCATTGCCAAGGTTATTGTGTGCCCCGGCAAAATCTGGCTTCAGTTCCAGTGCCCGGCGGAAGCAGGCGACCGCCTCGTCCAGATTCCCTTGGTCGCTCAAGGCAACGCCCAGGTTGTTGTGTGCCTCGGCATAGTCCGCCTTCAGTTCTAATGCCCGGCGATAGCAGGCGACCGTTTCGTCCAGATCCCCTTGGTCGCTCAAGGCAACGCCCAGGTTGTTGTGTGCTTCGGCATAGTCCGGCTTCAGTTGCAGCGCGCGGCGGTAGGAGGCGACCGCTTCGTCCAGATTCCCCTGGTCCGTCAACGCAAGGCCCAGGTTGTTGTGTGCCTCGGCGTAGTCCGGCTTCAGTTGCAGCGCGCGGCGGTAGGAGGCGACCGCCTCGTCGAGCTTCCGTTGGTCGCTCAACGCAACGCCCAGGTTGTGGTGTACCTCGGCATAGTCCGGCTTCAGTTGCAGTGCGCGGCGGTAGGACGCGACCGCCTCGGGTATCTTGCGCAAGGCACGATATGCTCCCCCCAAGTTGTTATAGAAGACAACCGCATTGCCGTTCAACCCGATGGCCCGTCCAATGTACTGGACGGCAACTTCGTGCTTGCCCGCCTGGTGAGCAATCACACCAAGAAGATGCCACGCATCGGCTTGATTCGGCTCGGCCTGCAAGATCTGCCGATAGATCCGCTCGGCGGCTTCCAGCCGACCGGCTTGATGGTGCTGAATCGCAATCGCCAACGCTTCGGAAATCGTTGCCATAACGCAAATGCCAGAAAGGGCTCGCGACGTGCCGCAAGCCAATTATAGCATCGCCGCCGACGTTCTCGGCGGCCGTGACAAGCAGGCAAGACGGGAGTGCGCCCTGTGCCCTCTGAGATGATCGGGAAAGGAGTCCTGCCCAACAGAAAAGACCCGCTCGGCCGCTTGCACGTGGGGGGCGTCTTGGTAAAATGGTCGACGGCGCGAGCCGGGCCCGGTTGCAGCCCACTTGTCGAGGAGAAATCCTATACGCCGTACCGATGTCATGCACCATGAGGGCGCCAACCCATGGCCGATCTGCTCAAGCTCAATCTTGGGAGCGGGAAAAATCCTCTCCCGGGATACATCAATGTTGACAAGTTCGGCGTGCCGGACGTGTTGCATGATTTGGAGACATTCCCCTGGCCGTGGGAGACGAGCAGCGTCGGAGAAGTCGTTCTCCGTCATGTCCTCGAGCATCTGGGGGAGACCACGGCGATCTATTTTGGGATCATCAAGGAGCTCTACAGGGTATGCGCACCCGGGCGCGAATCTCGATCACGGTTCCGCATCCCCGTCACAACTTCTTCCTGGACGACCCCACCCACGTACGCGCCGTGACAGCCCAAAGCATGCAACTCTTCTCGAAAGCCATGAATACCGCATGGGCCGAAAAGGGCGCCGTAAATTCGCCGTTGGGCCTGTATCTCGACGTGGACTTCCAAACCGAGAACGTCACTTACGTCCTTGAAGAACCCTGGGCCACCCAGTTTGACAAGAACCAGTTGACTCAGGCGGAGCTCGCCCAAGCGGCGAACAAGTACAACAACGTCGTCAAAGAGATCCAGATCACCCTCAAAGTCGTCAAGCAAGCCGTCTAACTCTGGTTCTCCGTCGAGCAACGGATGAAAGAGCAAGGGCGCTTCGCTTGGTTGTTCTTTCCTATTTGCTCAACTTGTTTTTTCGCGGGACTGGAGTTGCGCCACAACGCCGCCTTGATCTCCTCGAATACGCGTCGCCAATCCTCCGGCGTCTTCTGACGGAACAACCGCATCGTGCGATACCAGGGGCTGTCGCTGCGATCCAGTAGCCAGCGCCAGTCCGGGGCGAAGGGCAGAGCGACCCAGACGCCAGCGCCCAGCGCCCCTGCCAAGTGCGCTACCGCCGTATCACAGGCGATCACCAGGTCCAGATTTCTCAGCACGGCCGCCGTGTCCATAAAGTCTCCCAAACGGCTGCCCAGGTCCGTGACCGGAAAGTGGTCACGCACCTCTTGTAACTCCTCCGCGCCCGCCCCTTTTTGCAGGCTAAACAGGTGGATACCGGGCAGGCCGGCTAGCGACTCGAAGCAGCTCAACGACAGGGAGCGGGCACGGTCGTTGCGGTGTTCTGGATTGCCCCGCCAGGCAATGCCGATCTTGGAACCGGCGATCGGGCCTAACTCTCCTCGCCAGTGCTCGACGAGCACTGGGTCAGCAAAGAGGTAGGGAACGTCGGCAGGGATCGTTTCCAGGGAGGTGCGGAATACGCCGGGCAGGCTCAAGAGCGGGGCCTGGACGTCAAATGGGGGGAGATCGTCTCCTCGTCCCACCAACCGATCAATGCCCGCGCAACTTCTCAAGAGGGACAAGAGCGGCTTTGGGCATTCGACGATCACGGCCCCGCCTCGGTGCTTGACCAGGGCAGCGTAGCGGACGAACTGAATGGTATCGCCCAGCCCCTGCTCGGCATGGAGGAGGATGGTTCTTCCTTCCAGCGGCCGCCCGTCCCAGAGTGCCTGCGAAAAGTCGCGCCGCGGACACTGTTTGGTTTTCCAACGCCACTCGTATTCGGCCCAGCCGCGCTGGAAATCCCCGGTCAGCAGCGACCATAACGATTGATTCCAGTGAGCATCGGCAAAGCCCGGCCTCAATTCCAGTGCCCGGCGGTAGCAGGCGACCGCTTCATTCAGCATCCCCTGATGGTGCAACGCAAGACCCAGGTTGCTGTGCGCCTCGGCATAGTCCGGTCTCAGTTGCAAGGCCCGGCGGTAACTGGCGACCGCTTCGTCCAGCTTCCCTTGGCCCTTCAACGCAAGGCCCAGGTTGTTGTGTGCCTCGGCAAAGTCCGGCTTCAGTTCCAGGGCGCGGCGGTGGCAGGCGGCCGCCTCGTCCAACTTCCTCTGCTCCTTCAACGCATTGCCAAGGTTATTGTGTGCCCCGGCAAAGTCTGGCTTCAGTTCCAGTGCCCGGCGGAAGCAGGCGACCGCCTTGTCCAGATTCCCCTGGTCACTCAAGGCAACGCCCAGGTTGTTGTGTGCCTCGGCATAGTCCGCCTTCAGTTCTACTGCCCGGCGATAGCGGGCGACCGCTTCGTCCAGATTTCCCTGGCCGCTGAGGGCAACGCCCAGGTTGTTGTGTGCCTCGGCATAGTCCGGCTTCAGTTCCAGTGCGCGGCGGTAGCAGGCGACCGCCTCGTGCAGATTTCCCTGGTCCTTGAAGGCGTTGCCCAGGTTGTTGTGTGCCTCGGCGAAGTCCGGCTTCAGTTCCACTGCCCGGCGGTAGCAGGCGATCGCCTCGTCCAGATTCCCCTGGTCCTTCAAGGCAACGCCCAAGTTGTTGTGTACCTCGGCATAGTCCGGTTTCAATTCTAGTGCTCGGCGGTAGGACGCGACCGCGTCAGGTATCTTGCCCAAGGCACGATACGCTCCCCCCAAGTTGTTATGGAAGACAACCGCATTGCCGTTCAACCCGATCGCCCGTCCAATGTACTGCACACCAACTTCGTGCTTGCCCACCTGGTGAGCAATCACACCAAGAAGATGCCACGCATCGGCTTGATTCGGCTCGGCCTGCAGGATTTGCCGATAGATCTGCTCGGCAGCTTCCAGCCGACCGGCTTGATGGTGCTCGATCGCAATCGCCAATGCTTCGGAAATCGTCGCCATAACGTAAATTATGCTTGACTGGCCATCTGTTGGCCAATCGCGGCCTCAATCCTGCGGAATACGCCTTGCCAATCTCCTCGGCTGTCTTGCCGGAACAGCCGCATCGTCGGATACCAGGGACTGTCGTTGCGGTCCAGCAGCCAGCGCCAGTCGGGAATGAAGCGGAGCGCGACCCAGACGGGTACGCCCAGCGCCCCGGCCAGGTGGGCAATCGCCGTATCCGATGTGACCACCAGGTCCAAGTTCATCATCACGGCGGCCGTATCCGTGAAGTCTTGCAAACGGCTGCCCAGTTCCGTGATCGGAAATTGGCCGGCCACGTCTTGCAACTGTTCCACGCCCGCCCCCTTTTGCAGACTGAAGAAGCGAGTGCCGGGCAGACTCGCAAGCGGCACAAAACAGCCTGCCGGGATCGAGCGGCCGCGATCATCCGGAAACGTGGGATTCCCTTGCCAGGCAATGCCAACCTTGAAGCCGGCGACGCCGCCCAATTCCTGCTGCCAGTGTTTTACCAAGCCCGACTCGGCGAAGAGGTAGGGAACATCAGCGGGTATCGTTCCCAGGGATGTGTGGAAGATGCCGGGCAGGCTCAAAAGCGGGGCCTGGACGTCAAATGGGGGGAGATCGTCTCCCTGCCCGATCAACGCATCGACGCCGCGACAGCCTGCCAGCAGCCGGACGAGCGGCTTCTGACATTCCACGAGTACGCTGGCCCCGGCCTGCTTGACCAGAGACGCATAGCGGATGAATTGGATCGTGTCACCAAATCCCTGCTCGGCATGGAGGAGGATGGTTCTTCCTTGCAGCGGCTGCCCGTCCCAGAGGGGCTGCGAAAAGTCGCGCCGCAGGTAGCGTTTTGTCTTGCGGCGCCACTGGTATTCGGCCCAGCCGCGCTGGAAATCCCCGGTCAGCAGCGACAATAGCGATAGAGTTGCGTGCGCATCGGCAAAGTCCGGCTCCAGTTCCAGAGCCCGGTGGCAGCAGGCGATCGCTTCGTCCAGTTTCCCCTGGCCCATGAAGGCGTTGCCCAAGTTGTTGTGCACCGCGGCATAGTCCGGCTTCAGTTCCAGTGCTCGGCGGTAGCAGGCGACCGCTTCGTCCAGATTCCCCTGTTCCTCGAACGCATTGCCCAGGTTGCTGTGTGCCTCGGCAAAGTCCGGCTTCAGTTCCAATGCCCGGCGGCAGCAGGCGACCGCTTCGTCCAGCTTCCCCTGGTCCTTCAACGCGTTGCCCAGGTTGTTGTGTGCCTCGGCATAGTCCGGCTTCAGTTCCACAGCCCGGCGGTAGCAGGCCGCCGCTTCGTCCAGCTTCCCCTGGTCCTTCAACGCAAGACCCAGGTTGTAGTGTACCGCGGCATAGTCCGGCTTCAGTTCCAGCGCCCGGCGGTAGCAGGCGGCCGCTTCGTCCAGCTTCCCCTGGTCCTTCAAGGCATTGCCCAGGTTGCTGTGAACCTCGGCAAAGTCCGGTTGCAGTTCCAGTACCCGGCGGTAACAGGCGACCGCTTCGTGCAACTTCCCCTGGTCCTTCAAGGCATTGCCCAGGTTGTTGTGCGCGTCGGCATAGTCCGGCTTCAGCTCCACTACGCGACGAAAGCAAGCCACCGCTTCGTCCAGTTTCCCCTGGTCCTTCAAGGCATTGCCCAGGTTGTAGTGTGCCTTGGCATAGTCTGGTCTTAGTTCCACTGCCCGGCGGTAGCAGGCGACCGCTTCGTCCAGCTTTCCCTGGTCGTTCAGCGTATTGCCGAGGTTGTAGTGCGCCTCGGCATAGTCCGGCTTCAATTCCAGCGCCCGGCGGTAGCAGGCGACCGCTTCGTCCAGCTTGCCCTGCTCCTTCAAGGAATTGCCGCAGTCAACGCGATAGCTTGCCACATCGGGACTCAGAGTTATCGCCCGCCCCATGTACTCGACGGCAACCGCGTGCTGGCCCAGTTGGCGGGCAATCACCCCGAGAAGATACCACCCAACGGCATGGTTCGGCTGGAGCGCGAGAATCTGCCGGTAAATCTGCTCGGCCGCTTGTAGCCGACCGGCCTGATGGTGTTGGAACGCAATCGCCAATGCTTCGGAAATCGTTGCCATGAGCTAGATTATGAGAACACAACCTGCCGGCTGCAATGTTCATGGCCTACTAACCAGGTGGGGCTCACGCCTTTCGTCGTGACGGCAGTCGGCGTGTCCCTTTGCCGACCACGGGCATCAGCGTCCGCCGGCCTTGACCAGTCCGAGGTCCATCAACTGCAACATCAGGTCGGTCACCAACTCACTCGTATAAGGGTTGCCACGCCATTGGAAGCCGCCGCGACGCTCAAGCCAGGGGTCGCAAATGGCCTCGGTCACCGAGCCCATGAACGGCCCCTTGGTGACCTGGCTGTAGAAGTTCATTTGCATCACGCGTTGCTGCAACGCCTTGAACAACGGGTTCCCCGTCTTCTTGGCTAGCCGGGCCAGACACTCGATCTTGCGGTTCCCGTAGCAGTAGACCGAATACTGGTTGAAATGCTCTTGCTCGCTGTGGGCACACTGCGTGGGACTCTTAACCCAGCTCAGTTGCTTCGGGCACCAGTACAGCAGGGCGTAGTAGGCATTGGCTACGGCCCGATCCAGGCACTCTTGTTGTCCCGTGCGGTCGTGCTTGTTCAGCCAGTATTCTACAACCGCATAGATGCTGTCCTGCTCGAAGTCGTTGGGCGGGAGATCGGGATGCATGCCGGTATACCAGAAGCGGCCCTCGACGTTGGCCCGCAGGAACTTCTCCATCGCCTCGCTGACCTTCAGGTATCGCTTGTCGCCTGTGATCTGGGCGATGATCGGCAGTCCGACGAGAGCCCGGCCGCAGACCACGGAGTTGGACTTCTTGCCCGTGGCAATCTCCACCACCTGCGGCAGGCCGCCGTCGGCGTTCTGCTGCGAAACGGTCCAGTCGGCCGCGGCGACCGCCGCCTTATGCCAATCCTGGCGATCCAGCCCTTCATGCTGCTTGACCCGTTGCCAGGTCTGCAAAATGTACCTCGCCATCCAGGCGTTCAGGTCCACTTTGTAGCCGTTGTGGCCCCAGTCCCAACTACAAAACCCCTCCGCCTCGCCCTGTCTGCGGAAATACCACGACGTGTGCATGACCCCGAAGTTGGGTTTCGACGGGTCGGTCTGCTGCCCCTTCAGCGCGAAGTCGATCTGCTCGAAGGCCCTCTTACGCCACTCCGCATCGCCGGTCATCTCATAGAGACGGTACTCGTAGTAGGCGATGTAGGGATTGTTGCCGACGTACACGAAAGGCGTGCCCCGGTGATGCTCGTAGCCGATCCCCGGCTTCCAACTGCCCATCTTCCTCCGGCCTTCCAGCGTGATCTGGAATGCCTCCTGGGGCGTCCGCACGGAGAGGGACTCGTCCACCTGGTAGTGGTTCAGCTCGATCCAGCTCGCCAGGATGCCCTTGATCGCGCCGGCAAATTCCCCGGCATCGCTCAGCAGCAGTTGCAGGGGGTGCTCGTACCGCACGCCGGCCGCGAACTTTCCGCCGCCGCAGCGGAACTGCGGGGCCGTCCGTCGGTTGCTGAAGTGGAAGGCGGTCCTGCCCGTCCACGTAGCCGGATTCAGGTAATCGAATTGCACGTCGATGGCCAACAACATCACCATCGACAAGTCCGGGCGATAGACCAATGCCCCCGGCACGCCGCAATATCGCATGGGGGCAATCACGGCCGTTTCACTGTTGCCGGCGAAGGGATAGCTTTGCACACGCCAGTCGTTGCTGCCCACGCCCTGATAAGCCAGACAGACCTCGAAGCCGTCAAGATCCTTGTCGACGGACCAACGGGGTAGCAGGGTGGCAGCGGGCAGGTCCTTCTTCAACGCCACGTCCACCTCGAAGCGGAACAAGACGTTGCCGATCTTCTCGCTGCCCGCAAAACGGGCGGACCGCTCGTCCAACTGCTTGGCCTCGGTCGCCGCCGGCCAGAGAAGCTGCCGGCTGGCGATGTTGTTCAGGGCCAGGACGCCCGAGGCCAGCGGGGCATCCACAGGCTTGTCGTGGACGAACAATGTCCCCAGGGTCCAGCGGCCGTCGCGTTTTTCCAATTGCCAGCGCAGGCCCTGCGAGTTTTTCAACTCGATGGCGGCCTCGATGGGTCCCGCACACGCCGGAGGAAGGGCCGGCAGCGCCACGGCCAACAGAAGGATGCTTCGGCACGCTGCCAGAGTCATTCCCACTCGTGTCCAGAACATGGATCTCATTGCGTCTTTCCTCAAATGGTTGCTTCTCCTGACGCGGCTCTCGGCCTCCCCTTTCTACATCATCTTCGCCTTTGCCAAGACGTTAACGCGGACGTGAGCCAACCGGCACCGGCTTGGCTCCGCCTGACGCCGAGCCCGGGCCGACCTCGATCGCTTGGACCATGGCATTACCGGCCAGACGGCAGAAGAAACGAACGGCGATCGTGCCGTGTTCGGGCCGCACGTCGTTGAAGATCAGGTCGACCGCCCGGCCTGACCCGCCCGCTGTGGCGGCGATGTCCATGTCGGCGACCAGTTCGCGTCCCTGGAGATCGATGCTGGTGGCATCGCGGGCGGGCTGGGGCATTTCGGCCTGGCAAAACTTCAGCCGCACGTGGTAGGTTTTCGCGGGAGCTACGGTGAAGTAGGCCGTGAAGTCGCGGCCGTGGACCCCGTAGCGGTACAACTCGGCGTCGGCGGTGCCGGCTACGTCTTTCAGCCGCGGTCCCGTCCAGAAGGCGATCGGCACCAGGTCGGCCCCCGTCTTGAGTCGCATCACGAACTCGGTGGCCGGCCGCCAGCAAAATCCCTGGGTGTCCACGTAGTCCTTGCGGCCCGTGTAGCCGAAGATGACCCGCTGGGATTCCGTAGGGCCGCGGCCTTCGCCAAAACCGCTTTCCCCTTGGGCGGCGGACCACTGCACAGCGTCCAGGTAGACGTACGTCCCTTTGGAACAGGGATTCTTGCTGCCTCGCACGACCACTTTCAGAACGTGCCTGCCTTGAGCCAAGCCATTCTTGTAGCAAAGGACTTGCCGCTGGCGGATCTCGGAGCACCAGCAATTGATGCCGCAAAGCTGCTTCACGCCGTCGAGATAGACGTTGCCCTGGCCGCCTTCGGGATCGGCCCGGCCGATCAGTCGCACCTGGTTGCCGTCGAACGTCAGCGAGGCCTCGGCCCCGGCCCGCCCACTGGCGTGCAGTTTCCCGCCCGAAGCTTCGGCCGAGCGGACCACGGACCAGTCGCCCACGTATTGAAGCTGCTCGTCTTCCGCTTCCTGCTGCGGATCTTCGCCTTCGACCACCAGGTCCCGGCAGCCGTCGTGGCGGACGGCGACGATGCAGTCGCCGTTACGGAGCGGTTGGATCGCGTAGCCGTTTGCGGACAGGCGTTCAACGGACGGCAGCGGTTTGCCGTCAGCCGTGATCCGCTTGGGCGGGAACGCCAGCCGCAGCACGTCCTCAGCGGGGGCAGGAGCGTCGTAGGTGCCGTACGCGATCCGGCCCCGGCCGTACTGGACCGTCCGCACCACCGACGTGCTCCGCATGATGTGGTTCTCGCGGTTGGCCCCCGTCAACTCCGGCTGCCAGGCGAGGATTTCCAGGAAGGTCCGCAGCGGCCAGGGATGGGCCAGGTTGAACCACTCGCCGGTCACCACCTGGCCGCCGTCGATGCCGTCTTCCACCACCCCGGTTTCGTGGGCGTCGTAGGTGCAGAGAATGGCCTGCCGGTGCGCCACTTCCCGGGCCCAGGGACAATCGGCCAGCTCGCCGTAACGGGCCAGCGTGGCGGCGAAGGCCATGATCGGGTACTGGAGCGACTTGCCGCAACAACTGGTCGATTCGGGGAAGGCCCACGCGCCGGAGTATACGCCCCCTGCCGAGCCCGCGTCGACGCTGGTGCGGCAGAAGGAGATCGAAACGATGTTCCGGATGTCGGATTTCCAATCGCCGAAGGCCTCGCGGCGGTCCATCATGTACTCGGCCACCGCGCAGGGCACCGAACAGCCGAGAACAGGCTGCTCCCAGTCCCAAAAGTGATGGCCGAAGGTGCGATCGGCGATCCACTCGGGCAGCAGCACCTCGCGGAGATACGTTTCGCCGCTTTGCCGGGCCCTGAGCAAGGCCTCGCCTTTGCCTTCGTATCCCAACCGGATCACTTCGTTAAGAAACTGCAACACCATGGCCACGCCGCCCGTCTGCCTCGTGTCCCACTTGCAGTCCTGGGGATTGGCGTAACGATTCCATGGCCGAGCGCCGCCGCGGTGATCGCAGTGCTCGGCCAGCAGATCGGCCCACCGCTTGACGGCCTCCAAGTAGCGTGGCCGCCCCGTGAGCTTGTAGGCCACCAGCATACCCGAGCCGAGCTGTGCGCCGAGGTCCAATTGGATGAAGCCGTGGGGGTCGGCCCGGCCGTAGGCCTTTCCCCGCGTGGGGGCACTGATGGGAAAGCCGGGCCAGGGGTGATCGGCCGGCGTCTGGCAATAGTCCAACAAGTGGTCGGCGGTCAAGGCGATCAGCCCGACGGCAGCCGGGTCGCCCGTGTAACGATAATATCCTGCCAACCCGAACAGCAGACTCGCCGAGCGTTGGCCGATGTCGCCGTTGTCCCAATCGGACAATTTGGGACTGACGACGATCGTGCCGTCGGACCGGATGCCCCAGTGGCCGTTGAAGACGAAGTGCGGCGCCGACATCATGGCCGGCTCCAAATGCGCCCACGGGTAGCGTTTGAGCGTCTCAGCGGCGACCCGGACGCGGAAGTCGCACTGGCCGTTCAGCCCGCGATACCAGGGCGCGATCACCCCGTAGCGGTCTTCGGCCACCGGATGAGCGAAATACTTCCTCGCCGGCTTCGGGGCTTCCGCACTGCCTGCGGCCGGCAAGAGGCTCACGGCGATCAACCATCCGGCGAAACCAGAGACTCCGTCGCGACATGGCAGTTCTCCCGTCGAGGTCGCTGGTCAGTCCGTCACGTGCCGTCCGTTGTAGTATCAGGCTCACGACCTTCCTTGTCCAGCCAGCTCGGACTCGTCGATCGCGCCTGGCGAAGGTTGTGTTCCGGGCCGCAGCGGCGTGCCGCGGAAATCACATGGCCCCGGCGCGATCTTGAAGAGTTTTTCCAAGTCCAGGCCCTTGCCCTTGGCTCCGCTGGGGTTTTCAGCGCAGACGGAGCGGGACCGGGCACGGCTCAGGTAGGGAAGCGATCCCAATCCTTGGTGCAGTTCTACGGACGGCGGGATGTTTGTTTCCGTGGCAGCCTGTGGGGACGAAGGATCGCGTGCCTGGGAAGACGGCAGCACGGAGGGTGGCCACTGGAAGAGGCCCACGGCGAGAATCAGCGCAGTCAAGGTGGTCAACAGGCGGATGGTTCTGGACATTAGGTCCGAAGGGGCATTGGCTATGGGCGATCCACGCCAGGCAGGCCAGTTCGCGCCGGCCGATCCCAGGATACAATAGTGGGTGGCTTTCTAGGTAGATCGCCGGTGCGACCAGCACCCACTTCGCAAACCCGAGGCGAGGATGGGCGCCGATTGAGAGCAGGCCAGGGCGGATTCCTCGACATGACCACCCCACAGCAGCTCGTAGCGTTCTGCGACGAAGCCCGGCAAATGGGCGCCCTGGATGCCGCGGTGATCTCGCCGTCACGGCAGGTGTTCACCGCCACCTGGGTCCGGCTGCGATGCCAGTACGGCTGCTCGGAATACGGCCAGTGCCTGACCTGCCCGCCGCACTCGCCCACGCCGAAGACCACGCGCAAGATGCTCGACGAGTATCAGTCGGCCCTCTTACTGCACGGTAACAACTGGGAGTTGGTGCGAGACATCGCCCGAACCTTGGAGCGCAAGGTGTTCCTGGCGGGCTACTACAAGGCGTTTGCCTTCGTCTGCGGGCCGTGCTGGCTCTGCAAGACGTGCGTGGTCGCCAAGCAGAAGCGGGGCATGGTCGCTGCCTGCAAGCATCCCGATAAGGCCCGACCGGCGATGGAGGCCGCAGGGATCGACGTCTTCGCCACGGCCCGCGCGGCCGGACTGCCTATCGAGGTCGTCCGTTCCGAGGAGTGTCCGCAGAATTACTATGCACTGTTGCTGGTCGAGTAGCTGGGAGACTGTGCGATGCAATCCACACGATGCATTCTTGGCGGCAAGGCGGTTCTTACGGTCCTGCTGTTCGCCGGGGCCATGGCGGACATCCCCTCGGCTCTTGGGAGCGTTCCGGCGGATCTCGACAAACATTTGGGCCTGACGCCGGACAATGCCGCCAAGTCGTACCGGGTCGTTCAGGTCGGCGGCAACGAGTCGGCCAACGTCCTGTATCCGGGCGATGCGTTCTCGCTGGGCCTCCAGTTCGTCAACCAGACCGCGGGACCGATCAAGGCCGAGGCCCAGGCCGAGCTGTACCGATACGTCACCGAAGCCGACGAGTTTCGGGCCGTGTCGATCAAGGAGGAACTGATTGCCACCACCCCCTTCCACCTGGAACTGGCGGTGCGCGGGTATGCCAACGTGACCGTTCAACCGCCGGTGCCGGCGCGATTCGGCGCCTACGTGGTGGTCGTGGACGTGCCGGGCCACGGCCGGCAACTGGCCGCCGGACTGCTCCGCGTCCCGCCGGCCACGCCGGGCAAGGTCCAACATCCCAGCTTCGCCATGGATATCCGCGGCTTCGAGCCGGTCAAGGCCATGATGTGGAAACGGCTGGGCATCAAGGGCACGCGCCTGGAGGTCGGTTTCTGCGCGGCCAGCGACAAGAACTTCGCCAAATGGCTCGATGACACGGCCCGCGGAATACGCCTCCTCGGCCAGCACGACATCACCTGCATGCTCACGCTCGGCGGCGGCGGCAGCGACCTGATGCCCTTGGGCTGCATCCGCTCGTTCCTCAACGACAAGGGCGAGGGCAACATGAGCTATCCGGGCGATTTCGCCTGGGAACCCAAGTGGGACGGCGAGTTCCGCAAGACGGTTGCGGCGCTGGTGGGCGAGTTGGGGTGGCCCAAGGGCCCCGTCAACGCCGTGGAGCTGTGGAACGAGCCCTGGGAAGGCATCTCCATTTCCGGCTGGGGCGCCGACCTGTTCCGCTACCGCGAAATCTACACGGCCATGGCCCAGGGCGTGGAAGACGCCCGCGCCAAGTCCGGGCGCAAGTGCTCATCGGCGGCTGTTGCTCGTCGATGAACACCGAGGACAAGCTCTTCTGCGACGGCAAGGACACGTTCCTGAAATGGCTCGATTTCACCAGCATCCATTACCAGCCGCTCAACGCGCTGCCCTCGCTGATCCCCCAGTGGGCAAACCGCAAGAGCCCCTACGGCCCGGTGCGGGTGTGGGACACCGAAACCTGGATTGCCAACTCGGAAGGGCGCGTGGCGCCCGTCATCGCGTCGATGCGCGCAGGGGCAGAGCCGCACGGCCGGCGTGCTCCACGACGTGTGCAACGATCTGCAGAACGTCGACCTGCAGTTGGAGGGCGGCAAGACCAAACGCATCGACGTTGTCCAGGTCTGGGCCCCGGCCGCAGGCATCGCCTCCACGCAGCACTTCCTGGGCGAGCGCAAGTTCCGCGAGCTGTTGTTCCAGAACGGCCTGCCCTGGGTCTTCGTCTTCGACGGCCTGCCCACCGCCGGGAAGTCCAATCCGGACGATGGGACGCTGGTCGTGGTCGGCGACCTGGGGGGCGTCTACCCGCGGAATTACCTCAAATTCCGCAGTGTTCTGGGACTCAGTAGCGCGCGCGGGGCCGAGCAACTCCGCGGGCAGTTGGCCCGCTTGCCGGCCAATGTCCCGCCGCGCGATCGCGAGATCCTGGAGAAGCAGCTTCAGGCGGCCGAAGTTCTCAAGGACGCGAGTCTGACGCTGGCCGATCCGGAAGGGCTGTTCACGCTCTACGATTTCTACGGCAACCCCCTCGCCCACAAAGAGGGCAAGGTGGTCGTTCCGCTGGACGGTCTGGGCTACTTCGTTCGCAGTAACGGTTCACCCGGCTCGTTCCGCAAGCTGGTCTCGGCCGTCAGCGCCTCGTCGATTGCGGGCTACCAGCCGGTCGAGATCAAGGCCAAGGATTTTCTCGCCCGCATCGAGAAAGGCCCCGAGCTGCGGTTGGCGATTACCAATGTGCTCAACCGGCCCATCACCGGCGCTCGGGGCCGCGGTCGAAGGGCTCTCGCTCCAGGGGCCGGACTGTGTGCTGCTCCTGGGCAACGAAACGAAAGAAGTCGCGCTCCGCGTGACCGGCGGCAAGAGCGCGGCTTCCAACAGCTATCCGCTGGAAGTGACGTTCGACGCGGGGGCCGACGGCAAAGTCGTGCGCCGCGATACGCTGCACGTGAATGTCATTTCGCGCAAGACGGTCGCCATCGACGGCGACTTGAAGGACTGGGCCGACGTCCTGCCGCAGACCACGGCCGCCAACGCCGGGCTAGGGCGGAACCTGACCGAGAAGGCCTGGCTGCCCTTCGTGCAGTTCGAGCAGCAAGTCGGCAGCGGTGTGGCCACCGGCTACCTGGCCTACGACGATCAGTACTTCTATTTCGCCGCCAAGGTCGCCGACGATACGCCCGACGAGGGCACGGTCCGCTACGCCACGCGCGACGACGATTCGTATTTCTACCCCGCCAGGAGTTTCCTGGTCAACGGCAGCCAGCGCAAGGAGCTGGTCTGGCCCGAGGGCGTGCGGCGCTTCAGCTATCGCCGCAATTTCGAGATCCCGTCGAACAACAACGGCGACAGCGTGCAGGTGGCCTTCGGCGTGTTCCCGCCGGGGGAAAACGGCATGTTGGCGCATGCGCCGGGCATGCCGCTGGACTTCCAGGCCCGCAAGTGTACTGACTACGAGTACGTTTTCAACTCCGTGGCCCAGCGCTACGGCGGCGGTACGGAGTTGTGGCGACTGGCAGCCCCGGGCGTGCCGCGCAAGCATTTTTATCCGCGCCAGCCCAAAGCGGAAAAGGACGGCGGCCCGGTACCCGGCGGCAAGCTGGCGATGCACCGCCAGGGCAATACGCGCATCGTGGAAGCGGCCATCCCCTGGGCCGAGCTGCCCGACGTGCGTAGTCGCCTGGAAGAAGGGCGGACCATCAAGTTCTCCTACCGGGTGAACAACAATCAGGGCGCGGCCTTGGAACTGGCCGCCGAGCGGAGCGTCTCGCAGCTTAACGTGAACGCATTCCACGACTACTGGTCAAGCCACTGGTCCAACGAGCTGGAATTCGCATTCGAGAAGTAGGCCATTCTATGGCTCAGCAGAGCATCATGAAAAGAACGGTTGCCGCAATCTTGTCCACACTCATCTCGTTTATCCTTTCCGTCCCCGATGTCGCAAGTTGGGCGACACTCGCTCCGGCCGATGACGGCGCGGGAGGGAAGTAGTCGCGGACTATCCGGTCGAAGACGGAGATACTCAAGTGGAAGGACGGCAACGGCCCGTTCAAGCATCGAATCAATGCCTGGGAGAAGGAGATGCCCGGCACGGGCATGGAGTACAGCACCCTCCGCTACATCCAGTTGACTGACAAGATGAAGAAGGCAACTGAGGCGGTCTTTGTACCCGAGTTCCTCAAGACCCGAAAAGCGAATTGAGTGTTTATTGAGTGTCGGCCGGCCATGGCTCAAGAAACCGAGAAGGCCCAGCAGTCGTAAGTGATTGCTGGGCCTTTTCTTATATCAGCGAGGGCGACGGGGGTCGAACCCGCAACCACCGGATCGACAGTCCGGTACTCTAACCAATTGAGCTACGCCCCCAACTCGGCAAAACGATAGATTATACTCCTTTGCCGTCGGCTCGCAAGCGGCAAGATAGATAAGTTCCCGACGACGAATGGGATACCTCTACCGTTGTATATATTTTACCTCGTGCGAGGTAGTCACTCGACGGACTGGCGCCCCAGCGAGAGCCGGATTGGTGAGGTAAACTTAGAATGGCTCTCCTTCTATGTCTGGGCAAGATTTTGCGGAGCGAAGCGATGTCACAGCTTCTCCAACAAGCCACGCGGGTCTTCGACCACGCCGGTCGCCAGGAATGGTTCCTGATGCTGCTTGCCGTGGGGATCGCAGGGTTCTTCTTCCTGCGAGGATTCGGTTCCCGTTCCCAGTATTGATCGACATGGGAAAACCATCGTGAGCAGCATCGACGGCGAAAAGCCGCTCAGTTGCGACAGCACCACGGCGAGCGAGCGGCACGGCGGCATCAAGGACCCCAAGGGCCGGCAGCACGGCATCAAGTTCATCGGCTGCGGCGGCTGGATCTGGGTCACGCGGGGCGTGATCCGGGCCTGCGACCCGTAGATTCTCGCGGAGAAGTTCCCCGACAGCGCCAAGCGGGTCTATCTCAGCAATTACCTCCCACCCCCTTTACCCCCCAAAGCTTTCAGCACCTCGGGATCGACGCCCTGGCTGACGAAGCGGACGGAGCCGTCGAGCATGAGAAACTGCGCGCCGCGGGAACCCTCGGTGCCGCCGAAGCCGTCGGGCGTGTTAATGCCGGCGGCCGGATCCCGCAGGTTGCCCGGCTTGCCCCAAGGTTGAAAATTTCCGTTCACCTCGCCGAGCAGGATCGTGTTGGATTCGCGCTTGATGTCGGACGGTATCATCAGCTTCGAATCGGGCCCCAGCGCGTTACTATTGGCGGCATAATGGATCAAGGCGAAGCCGTCCCGATCGAACTGGTCCGCGTCGTCGAGGGTTGGATTGTAGAACTCTCGGATCGGGGTTCGGAAAATGGCAATTTTATCCCGATGGTTCCAAGACGCCTCCATGTGACCCAATGGCCCGTAGTTGAGATACGGAAGTAGTAGTGTCGCCCAGCTATACAGGGGCTCGCCGGACGCGCCATAAGTTGCGCCGGCGGGAAACCTCAAGTGGACGCCGTCGTAGTATTGAAAGGCGAGGCCGAGATCCTTGAGATGGCGTGCCTCCTCGGCCCGTGCATCGGGGTGCGGCCAAGAAGTGCCGAACACCCGGGGAGCATACATCGATCCTGAGGAGAAGATCCAGCCCAGATGGCGGGCCAGGCCGACGGAGCAATAGCCGACGGCGAACATGAGGATCAGGCTGCCGACGATCGAGACCGACCAGCGGGATCGCCACGGCCGCGGCAAAACGCCGGATTCCGCGGACGAGGCGCGGACGAGCCAGCGGCCGAAGTAGTGGACCAGGGCCACAAGCAGCAGCAGCGTTCCGGCGCCGCTCACTATGCCGGAGGGATTGACGGTTACCCGGGGGATCGTTCGGCCCAAGAAAGCAATCCACCCGAAGAGTAGGATGCGGCCGATCTCCGAGAATATCGCCGCCCCGAGGGCATAAGCTCCTATCAACGCGACAAGGCATCCGATGCGGAATTTCACGGTTTCTGCTCCGCGGTGCGCTGGGGATCCAGCGTGGCCGGCGCTTGGCTGGCGGGCAGCGTGTAGAGCAGCCCTTGCTTCCGCCAGGTGCCAGGCGTCATCAACTCGCGGGTGCCGGCGATCATCGTCAGCACCACCAGGAACAAGAGCCCCCAGATCACCACCAGGGCCAGCGACCTGCCGTAGGTGATCCGCGGCATTCGGGGAAAATCCCGGGCCAGCGAGTTCCAAAGCCAGCGGACCACCAGCGGCGAGATCAGCAGTGCCGCGACAAACAACGAGATCGCTTCCAACCGCATCTCCGAGGGCCTGGTCAGGTGCAGCGATTTGGCGACGTCCTGAGGCAACGGGGACGCCATTCCCGCCATCGCCGGCAAGACCATGAGCGTCAGCGCTCCGGCGGTAAGAAGACCGACGGCCCACCGCAACGTCGAATGCGCCGCCCGTAGGTTCTGCCTTTCGAGCAGGACTTCGGATGTCCCGCTCGGCAAGCGGGACCTACTTGTTCTTTTCCATAAATTCATGCACATCCTCCCCGCCGGCCGGCGTGCTGAGGGCCTTGAGGACTTGGGGGTCGGTGTCGTTGCTCAGGGCGCGTACGGAGCCGTCCATAAAGAGAAATTGCGTTACGCCGGATTTCCAAGGGCCGCCGAACCCATCGGGTGATTTTCCCAGCCCGACGGCCGGATCCCGCCAATTGACCGGGTCTCCCCAGGGCCTGAAGTTCGCGTTGACTTCGCCGCCCATGATCGTGTTGGAAAGGCCGTCCTTGACGTCCTCCCTCCTCACCGCGAAGTTGCCGTGCATCACGCGGCTGTTGACCGAGTAATGGCTCAGCGCGTAACCGTCGGAAGAATACTCTATTCCCTTGGGCCCTCCTCCAATGCCGGGGTTGAGGAAGACGCTGATCGGCTTCTTAACGGACTCCGCGTTTTCCGGACTATTCCACGGCAAGTCTTTCCTGGGTGGCGCGGATTCCGCGTATTCGATGTACGGCAGGAGCATCGTCTCCCAACTGTGCTGCGCTTCGCCGTACTGGTTGAACGTTCCGCCGGGAGGGAACCGCTTCTTAATCTTCTCATAGTTGAACGCCCCCAGGCCGAACTGCTTGAGGTTATTCTGCGACTGGGCTCTTCGGGCTGCCTCCCTCGCGCCGCCAAACTCCACCAGTGGTTCCTTGGATGAGACGAGCCACCAGACCTGGTGGAAAGTGGCGACCAGGGCGATTCCGGCGGCGAAGGTGAAAACGACCAGCAACACGCAAATCATGGTCCAGCGAAACCGCCATCGCGGCGACTGCGCGGCCGGGCTTGCGTGGAGGGAGGCGGACAACCAACGGGCAAGGAGGTCGCCTGCTATCGTCAGCACCGCCAGCGAGCATCCGGCAACTACCACCGCCGCGAGCTCGATCGTCATCTGGGGTATCGTCCCCATCAGAAACGGGACCCAACCTACGACGAGATAGAAAACCAACTCGACAGGGAAAGCGAGCAACTCCGGCACGATCAGAAAGGCAAGCACCAGCACTGCCAGACAGCCGCATCCCCACCCGGCGCGTTTCATGGCGATTTCTCCGCGCGGAGTTTGCGGCGAAGCTGGCTGGAGGTCATGGGTACGATCTGCCCGCCGGTGGTCAACACGAGGCGGCTCGGGCCGTAAATTTCCGGCTCGCAGGCGAGCGGTTCGACCAGATCGGCGGAGTTTGCCGCCGTCTTGTCAGTCTGATACAGGTAGCGCATTCCGCCTCCGCCGGGCATCTCCCAAAGCGAGGCTTCGATCGCCAAATCGGACTCGGCCGGAAACTTCCCGCCATGCGCGGCGGCGTACGTCCAGAGGGCCTTTTGCAGCGCGGCTAGGTGTTGCCGGCGCTGGTCTTGCGGGTCTTTGGCTTCGCCGACCGACGGCTTGGGCTCCGCGGGACTGGCCGCTTTATAGAGCACCCCTTGCTTCTGCCAGGCCCCCGGCGTCAGCAGCTCCCGGGCCCCGGCGATCATGGTCAGCACGATGGCCAGGAGCACTCCCCAAAGCACGACTGCGGCCAATGCGCGGCGGTAGGTCAGCCGTGGAATCCGAGAGAAATCGGCAGCCAGCGAGTTCCAAAGCCAACGAACCACGGCAGCCGAGCCCAAGAGGACCAGCAGGAAGAACGAAATCGCTTCCACACGGAGCGCGGCCCAGTCGCTCAGATTCACCGATGGCATGCCTGCCAACGCCGGAGTTGGCCGCACGAGCCAGCCTCCAACGACCGCCAGAAAAGCCGCGACTCGGCATCGCATTGCGAAAGCTCCTGGCCGCATGACGAAAAATCATCCAAGCGGCGGCCACCCCTTGGCTTGTGTTTTCATTGTAGCCGATGGAAGGGGGAAACACAATGCGCGCGGTTGACGACGGCACGCTGCCGGCCGGTATCTCCAATCCCCACCCGTTACCTGATCTCCAAAGCCGCCTTCAGGCAGTTCTCCAACTCGGAAACCATGGTCTGGGATATCCGGCCGATGACGCGTTGAATGTCGGCTTGTGCGACAGTAACGAGATTGCAGCACTTCACGACCGACGGGCCGTGCAAGCCGGAAGAACTTCCCGCAGAAGTGGCCGGATCAATGAACAGTTGGGTGGCCTCACGGGCGTGCTCGATGTTGCCTGAGATCATGGCAACGATCGTGTTGGTCAGACGCTGGTTGTCGCGATCGTTCTGCACGACCAGGGCCGGCCGCCTCTTGCCGCCACGCCCTTGGACGTAGGGAATCTCAACGACGACAACATCGGCCCGCTTCACTGGTAGCTGTCCAGAAGGGGATCTTTGGCGTCATCTTCGGCCATCACCTTGTCGATCATCGGATACAGTTCGCGAGGATCGAAGTCACCCGAAAGTATGGCAGCCATCCTCTGGAACTGCTCAGCGGAGATCAGGTAGTAAACGCGATTCGTCGTCGGATCGAAGATCTCCACAGGCGTGCCGGCCTCGGCAGCCTCCCGTAACGAGTTGTCCAGCCTTACGCGAGTCATACGGTCACTTTACATCGACCGTCCCTTCCTGGCAAGCCACCGCCGGGGGAAAGAGAACGGCTGACGATGTCGAACAAAACTATTGGCAAGGTCGGTGGGCCGGCGCCCGCCAAGGCGAGCTTGTCCCACCCTACTTTGCCATTGGGTATAGCTCTATCGGTGGTTGACAAGAAGGTTCCCGCCGGTTATTCCTGACAGCATCGATCCCACCTCGATTGTCCCGCCGCGTCTCGGTTCCGCGCTGCCAGGTTTCCTGAGAATTGCGATGGGCTCTATCCCGAAGCGCGTACATCATTTGCGATTGGCGTGACGCAAGCATAGGCGTTAGACTGAAGAAATATGAATAAGCTCCTGGCCATCGTTGCACCCATCGCCCTGGCACTGCTGGGGATGGGGGCCCTTGCGGTCTGGATGCGTGTTGGTCCCTGGAGGGGGGTGGATCGTTTGCCGGGACTCGTTCGCCTGGCCGCGTGGCCGGACCGAGGCCCGGTGGCCCTGTTGCGCCTCCGCCAGCCAGGTCTGGATGGCCGGCCCGCGACGGGCACGGGGGGAGCCGCGGGCGCGACGCTTCGCGGAACGCTCACGCCCGGGCCGGGAAAGGCCGCGGCGATTGCCGGCGGGTGGCCTTGCTTCCGCGGCGCGCATCGCGACGGAATCTGCGACGAGCCGGGCGCTCGCCTGGCTCGCCATTGGCCTGACAAGGGGCCTGGCCTGCTCTGGTCGGTCGAGCTGGGCGATGGCTTCGCCGGGGCGGCGGTGGCCGGCGGGTGTGTCTACGTGCTGGACTACGATCGCCAGCAGTCGGCCGACTGCCTCCGCTGCCTCTCCCTGGACGACGGCAAGGAGATCTGGGCCTACCGCTACCCGAACAAGGTGTTGCAGAACCACGGCATGTCGCGGACCGTGCCGGCGGTGATCGACAAGTACGTCGTCTCGCTGGGTCCCAAGTGCCACGTGTTGTGCCTCGACCCGGCGACGGGCCGGCGCCGCTGGATGCTGGACCTGGTGCGGCAGTATGGGGCCCGGGTGCCGGAGTGGTATGCGGGCCAGTGTCCGCTGCTCCAGACCGATTGGCCGTCGGGGCCGCGTGCGATCCTGGCGCCCGGCGGGCCGTCGCTGTTGGTGGCCGTCGATTGCCAGACCGGAGCGGCCCTCTGGAAAAGCCCCAATCCGCAAGACTGGCGGATGACCCACGCTTCGATCGTCCCCATGAAGCTTGCCGGGCGGCGGATGTACGTTTACTGCGGCAAGGGCGGCGTGGCCGGAGTGGCCGCCGATGACGGCACGATCCTTTGGCAAACGTCCGAGTGGAAGATCAGCATCGCCACCTGCCCCTCGCCGGTGATCCTGCCCGATGGCAAGGTTTTCCTTTGCGGCGGCTACAATTCGGGCGCGTTGATGCTCCAGGTGAAGGAGGACTCCGGCCGGTTTGCGGCCAAGACCTTGTTCCGCCTCAGTCCCAGCCAGTTCGGCTCGACCCAGCAGACGCCGATTTTCTACCAGGGGCGCCTCTTCGGCGTCCGCGAGAAAGACAAGCAACTGGTCTGCCTCGATCCGGACGGCAAGGAGGTCTGGTCCAGCGGCAGCCAGCGGCGGTTCGCCGCCGCCGGCGGCGGTGGTGGCGGCGGGCCCTACCTGATCGCCGATGGGCTGATCTACGTGCTGGACGACCGGGGCGTTCTGACCCTGGCCGAGGCCAGCCTCTCCGCTTACAAGGAGCTGGCCCGCGCCCAGGTGCTCGACGGCGACGACTGCTGGGGACCGATGGCCCTGGTCCACGGCCGGCTGATCGTCCGCGATTTCACGCGGATGGTTTGTCTCGACGTGGCCGCGAAGGAGGGTTCGCCATGAGGCCCGACGTTGAAACCCGAGCGACCCTGCGGGCAAGGCTTTGCGGAGATGCTTTGGAAAAGGGCTTGGTGTTTAGCCCCGAAGGGGCGCGACTCGATAGCCCAGGGCGAAGCCCTGGGGAACCGGTTCGCCCGTCCCGTCGGCAAGCCCCAACGGGGCGCAACGGCCCAGCCGGGCGGCGTGATTGTCGCGCCCTTACAGGGCTCTCGGCATTACGGGCGCCTCGCATCCCAGGGCTGCGCCCTGGGCTATCGAGTGGCGCCCCTTCGGGGCTGACGCCAGGACATCCCAAGTCCGGAAGGGCCAATCGCGGCATCGCGCGGATCGGCCTGGTGATCGGCCTGGTCGTCGTGGCGGCGGGCGTGGCGGGCGCCGTCGCCGTGTTGCGGATCGATCGGTCGGGCCAACAGGGCAACCGCCTGCCGGCCGTCTACAACTATGACCTCTCCCGCTACAAGCGGATCGATCCGGCCTTGATCCAGTACGCCGAGACCGGCGGTTTTCCCCTCTCGCTCGCCGAGGCCCGGGCGATTGCCGCGGGGCCGGACGACAAGATCTACGTGGCCGGCGATCGGGCCGTGCTCGTCTTCGACGCCCGCGGCCGGCCGTTGGCCCAACGGACGCTTTCCGGGCCGCCGGGCTGCCTGACGGTCGACCTGGCATCGCACCCCGGCCGGGTCTACGCGGGAATAACGGATCACGTCGAGGTCTACGCCGAGGACGGCAGCCGCTTGGCCGTTTGGCCGAGCCTTTCGCCCAAGGCCCTGCTCACGTCGCTGGCGGCGGGCCGGGCGGACTTCTTCGCGGCCGACGCCGGAAACCGCATCGTCTGGCACTACAACCTCGAGGGAAAGCTGCTGGGGCGGATCGGCGATCGGGACGTGAAACATGACGTCCCCGGTTTCGTCGTCCCCAGTCCCTATTTCGACCTGGCGCTGGATGCCAGCGGCCTGTTGTGGGTGGTCAATCCGGCGAGTCATCATCTGCTGGCCTTCAACACCCGCGGCCAGCTCAAGGTTTCCTGGGGCAAGTCCTCGTTGGGGGTCGACGGCTTCAGCGGCTGCTGCAACCCGGTGAACATCGCCATTTTGCCCGACGGCAGCATCGTGACGGCCGAAAAAGGGGTTCCGCGGATCAAGGTCTACAGTTCGGCGGGCGACCTGGCGGCGGTAGTGGCGGGACCCGAGACGCTGGCCCCCACGGCGACGATCACCGAGGAGACGCGATCGGACCACAAGCTGGGCGTGTTCGACGTGGCGGCCGACAGCACGGGCCGGATCCTGGTGCTCGACCCGACCGGCCGGCGCGTGCGGATCTTCCAGCGCAAGCAGAACGTGACGAAGGAGAAGAAACATGGCTAGTCCCCGGCGAAAGCTGGCCCGGCGGGAGTTGCTCGTCGGCTTTCTGCGGTCGGCGGCGGTGGCGGGCGTGACGGGCGTTTCGGCCGCGCTGTTGTTGCGGACGGCCCGACTGCCGGCCGCCGAGTGCCGAGGGCGAACAACTTGCCGCGGTTGCCCCGTGTGGGCTGGCTGTACGTTGCCCCAGGCAAAAGCAAGTAGGGTGGGACAAGCTCGCCAGGCGAGCGCCGGCCCACCGGTTCAGTCCTTGGTGGGCCGGCGGCCGCCAGGGCGGCCTTGTCCCACCCTACGATTGCAGGACGGCGATCAGGAGCGCGCGTCATGACCGGGCCCGATCGCAAGCTCGACCGTCGCGGTTTCGTGGGCGACAGCCTGCGTCTGCTCGGCGCCCTGGGGGTGACCGGCTTGGGCGGCTTCCTCGCCGGACGCCAAGGCCGGGCGGAGGCCAACGTCTGGCAGATCGACCCGGAAAAGTGCATCGCCTGCAACAACTGCGCCACCTACTGCGTGCTGGACACCTCGGCCGTCAAATGCGTCGACATCTTCGCCATCTGCGGCTATTGCGATCTTTGCACGGGCTATTTCGAGCCGGAGCCCAACGACTTGAACTCGGGGGCGGAGAACCAGCTCTGCCCGACGGGGGCCATCCAGCGGCGCTTCGTCGAGGACCCCTACTTCGAATACACGATCGACCAGTCGCTCTGTATCGCCTGCGGCAAGTGCGTGAAGGGCTGCGCGGCCTTCGGCAACGGCTCGCTGCACCTGCAAGTGATGCACGATCGCTGTCTGAACTGCAACGAGTGCTCGATCGCCGTGGCCTGCCCGTCGCGGGCCTTCGTCCGCGTGCCGGCCAGCAGCCCTTACCTGCTCAAAGACAGGAAGCGGAAAGCATGAAGCTACGGCACGCGGCCACCAGCGACACTAGCCCGAAGCGCAAGCGAGGGAGGCGCAGCGGTCCCTCGCTTGCGCTTCGGGCTACTGGTCCCTCGTTTGCGCTTCGGGCTACTGGTCCCTCGTTTGCGCTTCGGGCTACTGGTCCCTCGTTTGCGCTTCGGGCTACTGGTCCCTCGTTTGCGCTTCGGGCTACTGGTCCCTCGCTTGCGCCTCGGGCTAGTGTGGTCGTGGCGGCCGCGGTCCTGGCGGTGGTGATGCTGACGGCCGTGGCCGCGACGGCCTTGGCGGCGGAGCGTTTTCCCCCGCCCGACTTCACCAGCCACCGGCTGCCTGAGCCGCTGCCCAACGTCCAAGCGGTACAGCCGCGGGCGGCGGGCTGGGACTATCTCGACGTGGCGGTTTTGGCGGCGGCCCTGTCGCTGGCTACTTACTTCGCGCTGGTGAAGCGTTGGCGGCGGGGACTGTTGGGGCTTTCGATCTTCTCGCTGGCCTGGCTGGGATTCTGGCGCGAGGGGTGCGTCTGCCCGATCGGGGCCATCCAGAACGTGACGCTGGCGCTGTTCGACTCGGGTTACGCGATCCCCGTTTCGGTCGTGCTGATCTTCGCCCTGCCGCTTTTGTTTACGCTGTTTTTCGGCCGCACGTTTTGCGCGTCGGTCTGCCCGTTGGGCGCGGTGCAGGAGCTGGCGGTCGTCAGGCCGGTGAAGGTGCCCGCCGCGCTGGAGCACGCCTTGGGGTTGATCCCCTACGTCTACCTGGGCGCCGCGGTGCTCTACGCGGCGACGGGGACGGCCTTCGTGATCTGCCAGTACGATCCTTTCGTGAGCTTCTTCCGCCGCACGGGGAGCATCAACATGCTGATCTTCGGCGGCTGTCTGCTGGTGATCGGGATGTTCATCGGCCGGCCGTACTGCCGTTACCTCTGCCCGCTGGGAGCCATCTTCCGCCTGATCTCGCCACTGGCGAAATGGCACGCGCGGATACCGCCGCAAGAGTGCATCAACTGCCAGCTCTGCGAGGACGCCTGCCCCTACGGGGCGATCCGCCAACCGACCGCCGAGCCGTCGGCCGACGAGCGGCCCCGGGGGCGGAGGCGGCTGGCGGTGCTGCTGGTGCTCCTGCCGCTACTGGTGGCCGCCGGCTTCGGGCTGGGACGCCGAACGGCCGAAGCCCTGGCCCACCTCAATCCGACCTGGCGGCTGGCCGAGCGCGTCTACCAGGAGAAGACCGGAGCGGTCCAGGGCACGATCGACGCCAGCGACGCCTTCCGCAACACGGGCTGCCCGGCCGAGGAGCTGTATCGCGAGGCGGACAGGCTGCGAGGGCGATTTGCTTTCGCCGGCAGCCTGTTGGGGGCCTGGGTCGGACTGGTGATCGGGTTGAAATTGATACAGCTTTCCCTCCGCCGGCGGCGGACCGAGTATATGGCCGACCGTTCGGCTTGCGTCGCCTGCGGCCGCTGCTTCTGGTACTGTCCCAAGGAGCAGGACCGCCTGGGTCTGATTACCGAGGGAGCAACTCGACCGTGACCGCTACACGTGAGGCCGTCAGCCAGGCGGCCATCGCCGCGGATTTCCGGCTAAAGCCGCTACTACGAACTTGTGTCGTTTCGACCCGTATGGAGATTCGGCATGGATCGCTACGTCAGAATCGCCCTGGTTTGTCTCTTGGCCCTGGCTGCCCGGGGACTGCAAGCGGCCGACGGAGAGAAAGTGGTGCTGCGAACCTCCAGCGGGCGGTACCTGCGGACGGAGCCGGACGGAAGCCTGCGGGCACAACGGTGGTTCCCCACCGAGGAAGAGACCTTTGAACTGGTCGCCCGCGACGCCGGCGGGGTGTCTCTGAAGGACTTTCGCGGTCGATGGCTCCTGCTTGCAGGCCCTGCCGGCCGCACGCTCCGCGCCGCCGCCGCACCGGCGGGACAGCCCCTGCTGGTCAGCGGAACGGGAGACGGCCAGGCGACGCTTCAGGTCCCGGGCGTCGGCCGGCCGCCGGCGCTGGACGTTGGCCCACCGCCGAAGTCCGGGGCGAAGCCGGCGGAAAAACCGGCGGAAAAACCGGCGTCCGAAAAAGGGCGGCCCGAGCAGACGCTGGAAATCTACGATGCCAACGAAGTCCCGGCGAGTCTCCGCTCCACGCTGGCTTCGCTGGTCCGTGGGCTGGTGGTGGAAGAGCTTCGCGGCAAGGAGTACGACAAGCTCACGACCCACAAGCGGGAGAAATACATCGACCTGCCCACGCTCCGCGACCCGCGGCAGGAGAAGCGGCACCGCCTGCTGAGCTACGAGGAGCAGTACCAGATCAAGGCCCGCTTGGACGGTGCGCCCGAGATCGAGATCTTGCACATGCCGTACCTGGAGAACCGCGTCCAACGCGGTTCGGGGCGGCTGATCTTCGTGGTTCAGGCGAGCCTGCCGGTCTCCGGCGGGGTGCATTACGCGATCCCCAAGGCCGTGGCCGCTTCGACCCGTTTCCACTTCATCGCTCACATTGCCCTGGCCGGCGAGATCTGCTCGGGGCAGCCAAAAGCCCCCAAGATCCTCAGCACGCCCGAGATCGTGGAGATCCATATCAGCCTCGGCAAGCTGGAAATCTCCAACGACCTGTTGAATCTCGGCCGCAAGCTGATCGAGGACCTGGTCAACCACGAGCTCCACCGCAACGAGGACCGCCTCCGCCAACAGGCCAACGACGCGATCCGCAAGGCCTTCGACTCGGCGCAACTGCACAACCCGCTGCTCAGGTTTCTGCACCTGTAGGAGTTGCGGAAGGCCGTAGGTAAAGCCGCAGACCGTCAGTCACCTGTCGGTCGACGTCCTCCGTGAATACCTTTTCGCCACAGGCTTGGCAAATCGGAATCCGCAGACACGGCATTGTGAACGTGTGCAACCGACCATCGTGCCGTACCTCAGCGGTGTATTCAATCGTCGCCAGCACGACTTGGTTCTCGCCGCAGCGGCCACACCGCCAGGGAAATGGCTCCGAAGCACCAAACGGCCGCTTGGTGGTTTGCGATTGCTCAGGCTGCATGGATATTTACCACAAGTATCCAGGGTTCGTCGGGGACGAACGGGACGCTCCAATTGCTGAGGGCGTTCTTATAGGCTTGGAGGCGTTCTGGATCGGCTAGCGGTGCCACTGGGACGCCTTTCGATTCTGCCTGGGCACCATGGCGCCTTCCTTACCTCATCGAAATTCTAGACTCGGAAATCAGCATAGGTCAATGCCTTCGCGTCTGTTATAGTCAATAATGGTGGTATATTATCACCAGCATGACCGACCCACTCATGTCTGCGCGCCCCGCAGCCCCGCGTATGGGCCATCGCTGGTGCGAGCTTGCCCCACCCTACGCAGCGGTGCATTGCCGTCCGGCGGCAAAGCGAATAGACTCGAAGCTGGTCGGCAGGGGCTGGCGTAGAGCTTCGGGTGGGTTGCCCGGAGGCCAACGAGTGGGGGGAATCACGTGATCTGGCTGGCGGATTTCAATGTCAATAGCTTTGCATACGGTCTGGGCTACGCCTGCTATGGCTTTCTGGCCCTCAACTTTCTCTGGGGCCTGTTCTGCGTGATCATGCTCTGGCGACGCGTCGGCACGTTGCGGTTTGGCAGCGAGGCGGCGCAGACCGAGTTCCTCGACCAGATGGACGAAAAGCTCCAGGCCGACGACTTCCAGGGGGCCGCCGAGATCTGCCAAGAGGAGGAGTACGGATTGTCGCAATTGGCCCTGGCCGCCATCGACCACCGCCGGCTGGGCGCGGAGCCGGTCCGCCAGATGCTCGCCGAACTGGTGCAAAGCGACGTCGTCGCCGACCTCGAGTCGCGGCTGAGCTGGGTCGCCACGGTGATCAAGGCCGGGCCGCTCTTGGGCCTGTTCGGCACCGTGCTGGGGATGATGGCCGCCTTCGGCCGCATCGGCACCGGGGAGAAGGTTGAGCCCAAACAGATCGCCCACGAAATCTCCATCGCCCTGATCTGCACCGCGATGGGACTGGCCACGGCCATCCCCTTCAGCTTCCTGCTGGCCAGCCTGAACATCCGCGTGCGGATGTTGCAGGAATCGCTGGGCTCGGGCCTGGCGAGGTTCTTGGACAGCTTCGCAAGCGCCGTGGCCCGCACCGCCGGGCAGGAGGACGAGCATGTCGCCGAGCCGACCGGCCGCGTCGCCCGCACCTGATCCGCGGGACGGGGCCAAGCCGCTGGTCGCCCGGCGGTCGCTGGTGGACGACGCCCACTTCGACGTCACGGCGATGGTCGACCTGGTGTTCATGATGAACATCTTTTTCCTCGTCTCCTGGGTCGTGGCGAACCTGGCCGAGATGGACCTGCCCACCGCCCGGCACTGCACGGCCTTCGACCCCGATACCACGGTGGTCATCGCCGTCACCGGCAAGGCCGGCCAGCCGGCCGAGGTCCACCTGGGCGAGGCCCGCTCGGGCGAGGTGGTTGACGACCCGGCCGAGGTCGCGGCCAAGGTCCAGTCGCTGATCGAGAAGGGCGCCGGCGAGGGAAAGAAGACCGTGCTGGTCAAAGCGCCGAAGGACCTGCAGCTCAACCAGCTCCGCACGGTGTTGACGGCGGCCTCCTCGGTCGAAGGGGTCACGCTGAACGCGGCGGTGATCGAGAAAGAGTAACGCGCCATGCGGCTCAAGGTGGGGAGTGTGAAGAAGCTCAACGTGGCCGACCTGGTCGACATGACGGCCATGGTGGACATCGTTTTCTTCCTCTTGATCTTCTTCATGGTCACCTCGATGCAGGGGGTCTTCTCCTCGATCGCGCTGCCCGCAACCGATCCGCAGAAGACCTCGGCCCACGCGCGGAAGTCGGCCGACGACTTCGACAAGGACGGCAGCTACGTGGTCGTGCGGGTGGACCGCGACGACAGCATCTGGTTCAAGGGCGCCGAGGTGCCCAGCGAGCCGGAGCTGTTGTCCCGTTTGCGGGAAGCCCGGCAGGCCGCCGCTGCCCCCAACAAGATGCTGGTCTTGACCAGCGGCGAGGCCCGATACGGCGTGGTGGTGACCGTGCTCGATGCGGGCAACGACGTGGGCATGGACGAAGTGCGGCTGGCCTTCGATGAGGAGCTTTGACGATCGCAAGAAGTAGGGTGGGACAAGGCCGCCGTGGCGGCCGCCGGCCCACCAGGTGCGGGCGCCGTTGGTGGGCCGGCGCTCGCTTAGGCGAGCTTGTCCCACCCTACTCGGTTTTTTTCGATCAGGAGCTGCGAGGATGCCTTGGGAATATAGCGAGAAGACGAAACAACTCTTCATGGACGCCGTCCACGGCAAGCCGGGGACGCACCTGGGGGAGATCGAGAACCCCGACGGCTTCGGCGAGCACGGCTCGTTGGCCTGCGGGGACGCGATCCGCTTCACCTTCCAGGTCCAGCGGCATCCCAGCGATCCCACCCAGGACGTGATCACGACGGCCCGCTATCTGACCTTCGGCTGCACCTCGGCGATCGCCGCCTCGGAGGCCCTCTGCACGCTGATCGAGCGGGGTCGATTCACGCCGATCCAGGCCCTGAAAGTGCAGAACAAGGACATTGTCGCGTTCCTCGAAGGGCTGCCGAAACAGAAGATCCATTGCTCGGTGATGGGCGCCGAGGCCCTCGAGTCGGCCGTCTTCAACTGGGCGCAGAAACGGGGCGTCGACCTGGCCAAGCTGGGCATCGACCTGCACGCCGACGAAAGGGCCGAGGGCCGCATCGTCTGCAAGTGCTTCTCGCTCAGCGAGCCCTACATCCGCAGGAAGATCAAGGAGCTGAACCTCCGCAGCATCGCCGAGATCACCAACGCCATCAAGGCCGGCGGGGCCTGCATGGCCTGCCATCACGTCCCCGGCGGACTCCAGGACCTGCTGGACGAAGCCTGGACCGGCAACGAGCGGCAACTGCCGATCCTCACCCAGATCACGCTTCCGCCGCGGGCCGCCGGCGGCGGGGAGCCGTCGGCGCTGCCGGAACAGCCGGCGGCGGCGCCCGGCGAGCCGGCCTTGTCGCCCTACCAGTTCGCCAAGAAGCTGGAGAAGGCCATGGACGAGCACGTCCGCCCGATGCTCCGCGCCGATGGCGGCGACGTGGAGATCGTCGACATCAAGGACTGCCTGGTCTACTGCCGCCTCACGGGCGCCTGCGAGGGCTGCCACAACGCCAACCAGACCCTGAAGCTGATGGTCGAGCAGCTCTTAAAGGAGACGGTCGACGAGCGCGTCCGCGTGATCGAGGTGTAAACGATCAGCGGTCAGCGGTCAGCGATCAGCGGTCAGCTTTTCAGGCCGCAAACAATTCCTTACAGTAGAATATGACCAGTACCAAACCAACTCCCTATCATCTCGGCTGACCGCTGAAAGCTGACCGCTGAAAGCTGAAAGCTGACCGCTTATGAACCTGATTTACCTCGACAACAACGCCACCACGCAAGTCGCCCCGGAAGTCTTCGAGGCGATGGTCCCCTTCTTCCACGAGAGCTACTTCAACCCCAGCTCGATGTACGAGCCCGCCCGCCGCACGGCCGCCGCTTTGGCCGCGGCCCGGCGGCAGGTCGCCGCGCATTTCGGCCTGGCCGATCCCAAGCAGATCCTCTTCACCTCCTGCGCGTCGGAGAGCAACAACATGGCGATCCTGGGGACGGCCAAGGCCAATCCCCATCGCCGGCACATTATCACCACGGCCGTCGAACACCCGGCCGTGCTGGAAGTCTGCAAGGACCTCCAGCGCAGCGGCTACCGCGTGACCTTCCTGGGCGTCGATCGGCAGGGCAACCTGGACCTCGGCCAATTCGTCCGCGCGTTGGACCCCGACACGCTGCTGGTGACGATCATGCACGCCAACAACGAGACCGGCGTGATCTTCCCCATCCCGCAGCTCTCGCGGATCGCCAAGGAGACCGACCCGGCGATCGTCTTCCATACCGACGCGACCCAGTCGGTGGGCAAGGTCCGCATCGACCTGGCGCGGGAGTATCCGCACGTCGATCTGCTCAGCTTCTCGGGCCACAAGCTGCACGCCCCCAAGGGCGTCGGCGTGCTCTACCTGAAGCGCGGCGTGCCTTGCCGGCCGCTCTTGATCGGCGGCCACCAGGAGGAAGGCCGCCGAGCGGGCACGGAAAACGTTCCTTACATCGTCGGGCTGGCCAAGGCCCTGGAGTCGGCCGAATCAGCCTTCGAGGACGAACAGACCCGCGTGCTACGGCTCCGCGACCGGCTCGAACGAGAGCTGCTGGCCCGCATCCCCAATGTCCAGGTCAACGGCCAGCAGGCCCCCCGCCTGCCCAATACGCTCAATCTCTCCTGCCACTACGTCGAAGGCGAAGGGATGCTCTACCAATTGAGCGACTGCGGCATCTGTGCCTCCAGCGGCTCCGCCTGCACGTCCGGCTCGCTGGAGCCGTCCCACGTGTTGCGGGCGCTGGGCGTGCCTTTCACGGCCGTTCACGGCTCGATCCGCTTCAGCTTCAGCCGCTACAACACCGACGCGGAGGTGGATCGGGTGGTCGAGGTCTTTCCGCAGATCGTGGCCAATCTCCGCCGGCTTTCCCCTTATTGGGACCAGGAGAAGGACTGTCCTCGCCCCGACGCCGACGATTTGATTCAACCCGCGCGGTAGCAGCGGGCAGCCGATGTAACCGTTCGCCGTCTGGAATGTAGCAGGCACACGCCGTGTGCCGTCCGTCCGTACAGGCGGAGACAGCGGACGGCACACGGCGTGTGCCTGCTACCTTGAGCGCCGTCCCGTGGACGGTTACGCGACCGATCCGCCGGTTTTCGCCCCGGCCAGTCGAGCAGGGCAGGGCAGGGGGGGCTTGCGGCGGCCGGCACGGCGGGCAGAATAGTGGTTAGTGGTCAGTGATCAGCGAAGTAGGGTGGGACAAGCTCGCGTGAGCGAGCGCGGGCCCACCAGTCCTACGGCCTCGCAGTTGAGCGTGCCGGCCACTGGCGAGGCCGAGCAGGAACGTAATGACTATGGCAAACCCCCAGCCCGAAGCGCCTGCCCGCAAACTCCGCTGGTTCCAGTACAGCCTGCGGTCGCTCTTGCTTTTCATGCTTTTGGCGAGCCTCGTGATGAGTTGCGTTGCCGTCAAGATGAAAAGCGATCAACAGAAGGCGGCGGTGGAGGAGATAACGAAGTTAGGCGGGTTTGTCCAGTACGATTATCAGGTCGTTCAACCCGGCAACCCGCGCCCACCGACAGGTCCGCCGGGACCAGCGTGGCTTCGGAATCTGTTGGGAGAGGACTTCTTCGCAACGGTTGTTGACGTGAGCTTCAGTGGTCGGCCGGTCACCGATGCGAGCTTGGAGCATCTGAAGGGACTGACGCAACTCCGGGAGTTGCGCCTCGTCGAAACGCCGGTCACCGATGCGGGTTTGGAGCATCTGAAGGGACTGACATTTCTCCAGGTGCTGAGCCTCTCCACGACGCAGGTCACCGATGCGGGCTTGGTACATCTGAAGGGACTGACACAACTCCGGGAGTTGGACATCGGCTGCACGAAGGTCGCCGGTCTCGGCTTGGAGCATCTTAAGGGGCTGACGCATCTCCAGACGTTGCACCTCTACCGCACGCTGGTCGCCGATGCAGGTTTGGAGCATCTGGAGGGATGGACGCATCTTCAGGTGCTGAACCTCTACGGCACGCAGGTCACCGATGCGGGCTTGGAACATCTGAAGGGACTGACGCAACTCCAGACGTTGAACCTCTACTGCTGCACCCAGGTCACCGATGCGGGTTTGGAGCATCTGAAGGGACTGACGCAACTCCAGACGTTGGACCTCGACGCCACGAAGGTCACCGATGCCGGCTTGGAGTACCTGGAGGGACTGACGCAACTCCAGACGTTGGGCCTCCGGCGCACGCGGGTCAGCGATGCCGGTTTGGAGCGTCTGAAGGGACTTGCGAAACTCGAGACGTTGTACGTCTTCGACACGGCGGTCACCTACAAGGGCGTGAGGAAAATGCAGCAGGCACTGCCGAAGTGCAAAGTCCAAACGCTCTACTGGTGAATTTTGCTGCGTGCCTGGTTCATGAGTTCTGCAAGCGATTCGGGTGGAGCACCGCCGGTCCGTCCCGGAGGGACGGTTGATAATAGCCCAGCGATTTATCGCTGGCGTTCGAGGCCATCCGCCATGGCGGGTCGTCCCGGAGGGACGATTGAGACCGATCAACCGTCCCTCCGGGACGGACACGGCCAAGCGTATCATCCCGATCCCAGCGATAAATCGCTGGGTCACTAAGTTTGGCACTTTGCCCGATTTCCTCCGTTTTTGTCCCTAATTCAAGTCGTTTTCTCGTAACGACTTAACATCGGTTGACGCGGCCTGGAGAGGTTATTGTTGTCCCGCTTTGTCCCGGATCGCACCGAGTCAAATGGTAGGCTTGATAAAACAGGCAGCCTGGACAAAGGAGACTCAACATGGCGCGGCAACCGAAACCTCACTTCAAGAAATCCCACAGGGCGTGGTACGTCAACCTTCAGGGGAAGCAAGTTCGGCTTGCCTCCGAAGAGGAGGGAAAGGACAAGGCTTGGGAAGTGTACTACCTGGTCATGGCAAACCGGCTGCCACCCCAGCAAGATCAATTGGCCGCCGTTCTGTTGCACCGGTTCCTCCAGTCCCTCCAAGACGCCCCGGCCAGCACCCGGCGCTTCTACAGCCGGCCTGTCCGATCGTTCATCGACTTCATCGGCTCCTCACTCCGGGTCTCCGACGTGCAAGTCTACCACGTCGAGAACTGGATTGACCAGTGCCACAAGTTCAAGAGGGCCAAAGGCGGCAAGCCCACCGACAAGGAAACGTCCTCGACCTATCGGCACAATTTGGTGCGGGCCGTGAAGTCCGGCTTCCAATGGGCGGAGAACAAGGGCTACATTCGGCAATCTCCGGTTTCCAAGGTCAAGGTGCCGCGCCAGTATGCCAGGGGCATGGACGCCTATATCCCGCCGGCCAAGTGGCAACAAGTGGCGGCGACCGCAGACGGTGAGTTGCTGGACTTGCTGACGGTCATGTACGAAACTGGCTGTCGGCCCCAAGAGGTCCGGCGCGTCGAATCCCGCCATTATGATCGGGAGAACAAGCGGTGGGTGTTCCCGGTCGTGGAGAGCAAGTGCGGAGAGAAGACGGAGCAAGAGCGGATGGTCTATCTGACGGAGAAGACTTTTGAGATTTGCCAGAAGGCCGCCCTGAAACACCCCGAAGGGCCGATCTTCCGCAACAGGCATGGCCACTTCTGGACGGCCACCATGCTCTCTGGCTACTGCGCCAGATTGTCCGAGAAGCTAGGTTTCAAGGTCACGCCCTACGCGATTCGGCACACTTTTGCCACCGAGAAGATCATTGCGGGGGTCGATCTTGTGACCATCGCCACCCTCATGGGTCACGTTGACATCAAGATGCTCACCAAAATCTACCAGCATGTCAAGGCGCGGCCGGACCACTTGCGGGACGCTCTGAACCGGAGTGCGTAGGAAGGGCGGCAAAGGACCGGGCCGTTCTTGGCGATTTGCCCTCGCGGCCGACCGCCTGGGCCAGTTTGGCGGACTCACGGACGATCTCGGCGGTGCTCAAGACAGCCGTCCGACCTCTCCGGTCAGCACTCGCAGTGCGGCCAGACACGCCGCTCACACCTTCCCGATTCTTTGCTGCGGGTGTCCGTGCGGCCGTTTGTCCGTGCTGCTGGTGCCCATCAACCGGCAGTGCTGGTGGCCGTCAGCGATTCCCTCTGGCGGAGGTCTGCGAGACAATCCTTTAATCGCGGATAGAGCTTGGGCTTCAGCGCGATCGGCCCAGGCCACACGGGCTCGTGGTCCTTGACACGCAGGGTATATTTCCTCACACGATACCGACGCTTGCGACCATCAAAGATCGCGGCATAGAAAGTCATGGTTGACCTGGAATATGAGAAGACAAGCCGCCTGAAGGTTCCGGCGGAGCTACGTCGTCGAGCCGAGCCCAGGCAGGTGGGCGGGTGTGAGGGATTTTCCCAAAGCCCTCCGCCAATCGCCACGGTACGCTTCCTCGAATCTGGCATCCGTGCCGGCGGGATACTGTCAGCAGAAGAGGAGGGAACCCGGCAACGACGAGTCACCGGGTTCCCGCGGCATCGCACCGCCCGCTACGTTGCCGCTATCGGCTCTGGCCGAATTTGTTTGGTCGTAGGCCAAGCGCGGCCACGCCACGCTCCTGCCGAACCCGGATATAGTCGCCCGTGCCCTGTTTGGCCAAGGCCCCCGGATCAATCCGCCCGTCTGGCGTTGTCGGTGGGGGCGGACCTTTCATCAAGTCCGGGAACCAATTCATCTCTGTATCACGCAGGCCGGCGATGTAGCGTTCCGCGGGCTGCAAGACACCGTGGCTATCCGGCACGGCCGCTTGTCCCTTGTCGTCGCGCTTCGCGCCGCGGTTGCGTAACTGGTCGGCCAGTGTCTTCGGGTTGAAGACGCCGGCCTCCTTGCAAGCGGTCAACAGGTCCCGAGTGAGAAGTTCACCTTCGAGGCGTTGGTTGCGCGCGTCCACTTGCTGGTTCTTCGATTCCGCCTGCTGGGCACGCGCCTCGGCATCCTTAGCACGTTCGGTGACGTGGTAAGCGTAGCCGGTCAACTGATCGACGGGCAGCACGGCAAGTTCATCGGGTCCGAGAAAATCCATTGTCGTACACCTTCTACGTTGGGATGTCGTTGGGTAAAGCGGGGCCAGTCCCCAACATAACCGGCCCTGCGTAACAAAGTCACTTTGCGTTTCGCTTGGCGGTGGCAATGCGGCTTGACCGCACTGCGCGGCCGACGCGAAGATTGTGCTCGGCCTTCCGGCGGTTCTCTTCCGCCTTCTGGGCCTGGTAGAAGTCGTCGTTGTAGACGATCATCTTCGACTTCTCGACTGACTTCATCGTCCAGGCTCCTGCACGTCGCCTCGGATGTTCATTCGTGGGACGAGCACGTAGCTGCGTGACTGCCGCTCGTGTGACAGTTGCTTGTCCGCCGTACCGGCACGCCGCTGATCGGCGTTCAATGCGCGGACAGCGCCGGCGAGGATGCGCGTCTGCTTCGGGCTGGGCCGAGGTTCACTTTGATTTGCGTTCACCGCTCTGACCCTCCTTGTCTTCGCTGCTGGCTTCCGTGATGCGAGCAAGCGTCCGCTGCCCAAGTCCGCGTCTGCCCATCAGCTTGGCGTGTTGGTTGGCGATGGTGGTCGCGCTCAACTTTGCCGCAGTGTCTTTTCCGGTTTTTTCCACGATTGACTCTCCTGGTGAAAAGTAACGAAGTTGATTCCGCGCGCCCCTCTGATCCGCGAGTCGTGTATCCTCTAGCGGACCAGAGGGAACGCGCCTAATGCCCAACTAGCGACCTGAAGCGGCCACCAGTCAGGACGCAACGGTTTATCGGTGCTTGCTGCGCTGCGGCCGGACGTAGCTCGGTGAGACGGCACGACGCTCGAACAGCGCCGGCTGGTTGCGCTTAAGGGCAGCAACACTGTTCCGCGCGTCGGCAACGGAGTCCGCATGTACGAGGTAGCTGCGGATGAGCGGGATGTCATTCACGCCTGACCCGATCGCCAAGTCCAGCACGGTGCTGGACGGAAGGCGCGTGGCCCGGTGCGTCGGTTGCGGAGCTTTGAACTCGATGGGCACTGTTGTTCTCCTGTGGATTAAAAAGGAACCGAGGGCAGCGCCGTTCGTGCAAAACGCCGCCCCCGGCCGAGCGTGGAAGGGTGAGAAGAGGAGGCTGAGACCCTCCACGCCTACGTTGTTTTCTCAGGGACCAGAAACGGTCGTGACATACTCCGACCGCGGCACTTCAACCGTAGCCACGTCGAGCACTGGCACGACTCGCATTTGGGCCGCGTGGAGGTCCCGCGGTAAGCCGGCTCCACGACACCACCACAGACGACGCAGGTGGCGGCGACCATCTCGTCGAGTTGCTTTTGTAGGTTGGTCATTTGCTCGACCTCGCCAGGCTGCCCGCCGGGTGGCTCGTGTTTTCGGTCGCTGGCACCGTCACTCCGGTGCTCTCGACCTCCATCGTCAGAAGGCTTTGCCTGTTCTTGAAAATCTCCGACCAATCTGACAGGATCACGTCGGCCAGTTGCTCGAACCCGGGTGCCGACGACAAACGGTGTGTCAATGCTGCCGCCAGAAGTTGGCCCAGGCGCGAAAGTTCGCTGGACCCCACGAGTTGGCCAGTCCTGATCTGGGCCGAAACGTGCGTGGCACACAACTTGGCAATCGTGCCCAGGAGCGCGTTTGCGAGGCCAGTGTTGCCAGCTTGAACGGCCCGGGAAAGTAGCATCTTCGCAATGGCGATCTCTTGACCGCATTGGGTCATGTCGTCCCCGCGGAAGGCGTCGAGTTCTCGCTGGGTTGATTCGTCGAATTGGTAGGGCATTTACTTGCCCTCCCTGATCTGGGCGGCCAGACGCCGAAATGCCTCGTCGCCAGGCATCCGGTACTGCGGACACATCTGCAACTCGTAGAGCGCCTTCATGCCTTCGACGGTGAGGGTCTTGATGCTTGGCTTCTTGGCCAGCCAGAGTTGAATGCGCCGGCGGTCGCGCAGGCCGCGGAACCAGTAGACGAAGTTCACGGTGCGTTCGTCGAGCTTGATATTCTTGTTGCCGATCCGCATGATTTGATACCCAAAGAGACCCGAGGGAGTGCCTCGGTCGCACCCGTTTCAACGGGGTAATGATTTTGTGGCCGCCACGGACAACTTGACTCACTGACGCCATGTGTCAGCGTTCAAAGAACCGGGCGGGGTAATCTGCGCAGAGAAACGCCGCCTGGGATGGCGGCGATAAGCAGCGTGAGAGGGGAGTGAGGTGTGAAAAGGCCGACCGGCGACCGGAGAAACGTGAAAACGGCCGCCGGCCGGCGGGACGCAAAAGCTAGCAGACGGTCACCGGTGACTGGACTAAGGACTGTCTGCAACTTGCGGGTCGGGTTGCATGGGTCCGTGCTTCAACAGCGGATGCACGGCACCGTCGTCCAGGTTCAGGAACTTTTGCTGGTAGTACCGCCGCTTTTCGGCCGAGTCCGTACAGTTGAAGTAGCAGGCATCGCCGTGGCGGTGGACAACACGGAATCCGGCACGGACCATTGCCGCGCAGAACTCCGCGTGGTCAATCGGGCCACCCAAGTCACGGACAGCCTGCTTCACGAGCGTCTTGCTTTGCAGGTGGTGCCGGCCGCGGGAAATCGGGCGGAAGGCCCAACAAATCCAGGTTTCGAGGTTCACGCGGTTGCCTCCTTCCACGCGAGGTTCGTGTAGCAATCCTTGTTGGTCTTGGGCATCTTATCCGTGTTCTTAATCTGGCCCGCAAACACTCGCATCACTGCCCACCCGAAGCTCTTTGGCTTCATGTGCTCGAAGTAGTCGTTCGTGTTGGCCCAATCCTTGTATTGTTTGTAGACTTCGTGCTTTTCAAGCCGGCTGCCTTCCTTCACCGCACAGTGGCCATGCAGAAAGACGGCTTCGGGATCGTTGTCGTCTTCGAGTTGCCGCTTGTCGAGCGTGTCGATCACTTCCAGTCGCAGGCGGTCCGTCACTGGCGGAAGTTCCATGTCGAGAAGAGTCCGCAGGAAATGCGGGGCTTCCTGCTCCAGGAGACCCATAAGCTTTCGCTTCGGGTACTGAATCTTCGCCTCCTCAGACAAAGGCTTCACGGGGACGACGGTGATGCGAGTGTCGCCGCGCTTCAGCGGGCAGTGGCCGGGCTCGTTCGCCTCCTGGACCCAGTGAGTAGTATTTGCAATCTCAAAGAGGTCTGTCCGCATCTGGCGGATGGCCAGCTTCTTGGCGGTGGTCCAATCCTTGATCCGGGCGTATGCGCCGGGGGCTTTCGAGATGTCGCGCTCCTCGACGACACACACCACGGCACCAAGGAGTTCGCCATTGAAGTCAGCCGTGAGCGCGCGGTCAGCCTTGACGATCCCCTTCGAGATCAGCAACAAGAGTGACTCGTGGAACAGGCTCTTGCCAACATTGCCCTTGCCCCAAAAGAACAAGTAGGGCAGCGGCTCAAGTGGCTCGCGCAGGACACACGCCACCCAGAGCCGGAGGTACTGCGCGCCGGTCGTGATCTTGGCGTCTTGTGCCCACTTACAGGACTTCAGGGGCTCGTCCAGCAGGGCACCCAACTGGTCGTAAACCATGTCCCAGTGAGGATGCTTTGGGGCCTCGTCCGGCCCGAGCACTACAGGCTCACATTTGTATTGTGCGGCGCTGATGTTCCACTGGCGTGCGCCAGGATATTCGCCCGTGAAGGGCACGTTGACGATCGTCCAGGCTTGCTTGCTGGCACCGCCCATCACCTCCTCAGCCTGTGTCTTGGACATGCCGCAGTGCTGCAACGCCATCTTCAAATCCGAACGGGTTCGCGGAACCCACACGCCACTGACATCACGCAGCACGCAACCAGCGTCCTTGCCGTCCGGCGTCATCAGGTAGCGGACCAGATGGTCACAGTTTGTTCCCTCCTCCTGCGTTAAGTCTTTGGGCTCTGCCTGAACCGAATAGACCCGTGTCCACTTCGTCTTGCCGGCCAGCCAGCCCACAGGCTCTTCCTTGATGTCGTCGTCGCCTGGGCGGCGCTCGATCTCAATAGTGAGCCGACCATCCTTATGGGCCTTGAGCTTGGTCTTCCGATCGGCAAAGACCTCAGCCACGTCGAGGTCAGTCTGTCCCAACAGCTTGGCTGCTTCCGCGGCTTCCGCCGGGGTCTTGAACACGAAGCCGCCCTTGTCAGGGTCTTCGACGCCACCATACGCTTTGGCGGCCGTCGCCAGATCGGCGGGGCGATTAAAGTAGCATGAAGTCCACCCCACACCGTCCTGGGTCCAGGTTGGGTCTTCGGCGATCCCGAGGGAAAACCTAAAAACGTGCCACGCCCCGTCCACCATCGGGAACAGGAAACAGTTTGGGTTGCCAGGATTCCGACCTTGAGAATTGGTTCTAAAGGCCCCGACCAATCCGAGTTTTTGTGCCTCGGGGCCCTCACGCAACTGTTGCAGGGCAGCCGTGTGGGTTTGCAGCAGATGGTGGTCGGGGACCCACAGACAGGTGAAACCGCTTTCCTGGATGGCCTGGATCAGCGCCCGGTGGTGGTCGTCGAGCGGGACCACCCGCTGCTGCATCGCCAGCTTCTCGAAGGGGTCCTCGTTCTGCTCGACACCGTTGATCCTGATTTTGGAGCGCCGGCCTTTGACGACTTCGATATGGTCGCGCCAGTTGGGCGGCAGATCATACGTGGAAAGCTGGCGTGTGGCGGCCCGAAGAAGCTCGAAGCCCTTCTCGCCCATCCGCCGACGCCAGACCCAGAGGATCGCGCCGTAGCAGTCCAGCTTCCCGTTGAAGTCAAAACCGACTTCCGCAGACATCATCCCGAGGACGGCACGAGCGAGCGCGGCGTGCTCGACGTGGTTCGCACAGGGAATGCCTTCACGGAACTGCACGTAGAAGTGAACGCCTTCTCCGCCGCTGGTGCTCCGACGAATCTCGACCCAGGGTGGAGCGGCGTCACGGATTGCTCGCAGATCGGCATCCGAGACCCCAACGCCCTTTGCGTGCGCCGTGACCGAATCAAAATCGAACCCGAGGTACAACGACTGCTGGTGCCGCCAGTCCCAACCGCTGGAACCAATGGCGTCGGCGTGCTCGTCGAGCGGATACAGAAGCTCGGTCTCGTCGTCCCACTTAGGCTCGGTGTTCGAGTCCTTGGGCACGCGAAGGTTGGCCCAAGATCGAACTCCGTCGCTGTAGACACCCCGCTTGCCGGCCATAAGCTCGCCAGCGCCCTGGGCCACGTTGATTTGCCACTCAAGGTCGGCCGCGTATGGCAACACGCTGTCGAGCAAGTCGGGTGACGGATGAGTGCTCCGGCGGGCGTTCAGATAAGCAGGGATGGCGTCGATGAGTCGCACGGTAATCTCCACGTCCCCAGGATGCACTGCGAGCAGGCGGGGGACGCGCCAGGCTTGCTGTTTCGGCTTTGGAGCCAATTTCGGAAGTGTTTCGGGTTTTATTTGGAAACCCGAAGAGCGTAAGTCTCACACTCGTCAGTTGTTATGACAAACCTTCGGATTCTGGGGGTTTCTCAGGGTAGGGGAGGTTAGCTTTAACTATGTGAATCGTCTGATATTCTTTTTTTGTGGTTTGAGAATTCAAAATCCGAAAAATAAGAAGAAGCCGAAGGAGTGTCCTAGTCTGTTGGACGACAAGGAGTTGCGCCTTCGGATTTCGCCGAAATTTCTTCGGGTTCTTCGGCTTTCGTCCCCCGTACATCACCCGCCAGCGACCAGTCTACGTAGTATGAGGTATTCGTTACTGCCGCCAGCGGCCATCTTATGGGGTATTCGTATGCTGCGTCCGGTATCCATGCCGCCTATGGGTGTCTACTCCTGTGGGTGATAATACCACCAGTGGACTAGCAGATAAGACTCTTGCGCGTTGTAACACCTACGGGTGGTGTAACTGCTGCCCAGACAGTGGCCCACCTTCCAGCGGCCAGTATCTTGGGTGGTAAGTGTCTTGGCGTCTGGATGGTGGAATACAAGCGGCTGGAGTCCTTGCGGGTAGGAAACCTCGCGGAAGGAACCCACGTCGCTGGCGGGTAGGATCGAGCTACCACTGTCCCCTGGCCTCCTTCGACACCCGCCGGGCCAGCCGTTTCCGAATTGCGTTTACACGCCGGCGGCCAAGGCGTCGGGCGATTTTCCCCTGGGTGTCGCCCTGCCGCAAACCCTCGACGTATTCGCGTTCCTCAGCGGTCTCGGCGGCGTATTCGAGCCGGTCTAGCGCCGATGGGTCGTCACTATAGGGATTGCGGTATGGCGTTCCATCCTGGCTGGCCGCCGGCGCTGGTGGCGGCGCGTCCAGCAGACTGTCACCGCCCACGTCGTCGCCTGCGGTCGGGCCGGCGTGGTTGGGTCGCCCTTCCGGTCGCCGCCGCAAAGCGACGTAGGGCTCTTTGCCGCTGGCAATCCGACTGGCGTTCGTTGCCCCTGGCGGGAAGATCGCCTCGGCGACCTCGGCCCCATAGTGGTCGATTGAGTGCTGCAAGTGGCCCACGACAAAGCCCGTCACGTCTTCCGCCGTCACGTCGTTTCGACCTAGGCGCTCGATCGCGGTCCCCAGTTCCACGAATAACGTGCCAAGCACGTCCTCGGCAGATCGCCGTGGGGACCAGGGGACTCGTCCGTAGAAGTCGTAGGCGAGGTGGCGTAATGCCTGGGTGAGCCGCTTGGCGGCCCCTGGATCGCCGCCCCTATGTCCGGTCAGCAGATTGGCCAGCGCCTCGGTGCTCAGCTTGTCGTGTTCAGCTTGTTCGATGTCTTGCGCCAGGCCGGCTGGAGGCGCGGACGGACCAATCTTTCGCATTGTCCCTACCTATATAGGCTTCGGAATTCGTGAAAAGTGACCATAAATCCCTTGACTTTCGGGAAATACTTGTTATCGCAACGACCGTGCCAAAAACGTGCATACCAACGAAGTGTCCCCATTCCCTGGGCTTCGAGCCCTTCGGGTCCAGTCCCTCACCCTGCCCTGTTGCAATCCCGCCTCATGCTGTTGCCGGTGATGCCGTTTAGCACCGTTTTGACGGTCCTAGCGACTTTGCGAGGTCCCTCTATATGAGAAATCAACGTCGGCGCAAGATTTTGTCGCAAATCCGCTGAAATCTGCTGAGAATGCGGCCAAGATGTGACCAAGCACGGATTGGTGGCACCGATTCTGCGATCTGCGCAGCCTGGATGGGACTTGCCTCACCCCTCGCGTGGTTAGTTGATATGGTTCGCGGTTCACGGCACCTTGAACATCCTCCCCCGGCGGAGGCGTCCGTCGATGATGAATCGGTTGGTGCCGAGCGCCCTGGCCGCTGCCTCAATGCTGGGCCAAAACATGCTGCCCTCCTTGTCGATCCGGCCCACCGGCCGGCGCTCCCAGGGCCTCGGCGGCAGTACGACCGGCCTGAGCAAGTCTGACATTGCCGCGGCAATCGTCGTCGCCTCACGGCGGTTCAGCCTGGCGGAGGAACCGAGCAGGATCACCTCGGTTGGCTCGGTGGGCAGCCCGCGCATCCAGGCCGCGAGCTTGCTGGTGTCCGGGAGTGCCGATCGGGCCACCCAAACCGCTCGCCACGCAGCCGGGCTGTTGACATTTCGCCAAGAAACGAGTCCCAGATTGCCACTGGCGTCCACCAGTCCGTAGATGATGTGCGTTGCCGGACGCCCTTCGCCTCGGTTTGCCATGAGTGTGCTCCTGTATCCCTTTCCACGTCGCGTATACGGCCCGTGGCTGCGTTGTTACTCAACCCTAGTATGGAAAACCCCCCTCGACGCTATGAACCGTCTCAGCACCTTCCAGCACCTTAGCAGCAGCCGTCTGGTGTCTGGTAGCAGTGATGATCGGCAGTCGTGATGCTTCCCGCTCGTGGATGACCACCATGATGGACGCTAGCACCCAAGGTCCGAGCGAGTCGTCTTAGTGCGTTTGGCACGCACTGGTCAAGGCGGCCTATCGTCGGACGGGTCGCCGGCTTCATTGCCTGAAGGCGCGTTTATACGCTTCTTGTTGTCACCGGCCGCCAAAGTGTAAAGTTTGGGTGTTCCCTCGAAAAACGGCTCTTTTGGACCGAAGAATAACGACTTGCGCCTTGGATCAAATGCTAGTGGTAGGCTTTAGCCTACACTTGACAAATAGCGTTTCATGGTGTATGCTTGAGGTACACCATGAAACTGCACCGAGGAGATCACCATGCAGCACGTCGCTATTTACTGTCGTGTGTCGTCCAAGCGTCAAGACTTGCGATCCCAGAAACCCGATCTGGAACGGTGGGTCGCCGGGCAAGACCAGCCGGCCAAGTGGCACGCGGATAAGTTCACCGGCAAGACGATGGACCGCCCCGGCTGGAAAGCCTTGGAAGCCGATCTCCAGACCGGCCGGGTCTCGACCCTCGTGGTCTGGCGTCTCGATCGGCTCGGCCGTACCGCCAAGGGCCTCACGGCCCTCTTTGACGATCTGATCCGCCGCAAGATCAATCTGGTGAGCTTGAAGGACGGCTTGGACCTCTCCACGCCCGCCGGCCGCCTGCTGGCCAACATGCTCGCGTCGATCGCGCAGTTCGAGACGGAAATCCGCGTTGAACGCATCCTTGCCGGTCAGGCCGTTGCACGGGCCGCGGGCAAAGTCTTGGGTGGCGGCAAGCCGGGCCGCCGTATTCGCCTTTCGACGGAGAAGGAGGAGGCCATCCACCAGCTTCGCAAGGAAGGCAAACCGATCGCCGAGATCGCTCGTGTGGTCGGGCTCAGCCGCCCGACGATCTACGGCGTCGTGGGCAAGGCCAGGACTTGAATGCACCGAGCGGTCCGGCCAGGACCGGACATGACTGGTCCGGTCCGGTCCTCAGCGGGGATGGTCTCAGGACCCCGGGACCACCCCAGACCCCGCCATAAGGTTTTCAATCGTCGCCGGCCGGCCGCCCGGAATCGCTGCCAGTTGCGCGATCTGTGCCGATTCTGTTGTTTCTTGCCTTTCTTCCGCCGATTCGCGTTCCGACGTTGCCCTCCTCTGGTGTGGTCTTGTTGCCTGGCTGATCGCTTCCTTTCGCTCCACCCAGCGATCCGGCCAGCGCGCAGCCGAGCGAGAGCCTGCACGCTGGCCGGATCGAACCTTGCATTTCGTTCAGATTCACTCGACTTCTCGGCAGGTGCTCGTCCCTGCGAATCATTTCGGTCTTCGCCGATTCTGGTGGCCGTGCCGATGTACTCCGGCAGCCATGACCGCTTTCGTCAGCGGATGCCGATTGGTCTTGGCTGAGGCATGAAGCCTCGGCGACCATGCCCCGTGCGCGAAGGCCACGGGCTCCAGGTGGCCCTGGGTGAGCCATGATCGTTGCCCTGTTGCCGAGGCGGTGACGGCCGCCCGAATCGTGCCGCCGTTCAGCCCCGTTGCGAGAGGCAGTACGGCCTCAGCGCCGATCCCTTGCAGAGTTCCGCAAGCGGCAATTCGTTTTCATGCCGGTTTGGCCGGTTCGGCTTCGCGCCGGCCGCCCAGTTTCCTGCAAGAGTTGCATCGGGTTTTCCAATTCATGGAGAATTTCCCGGCCCGGTTTAGGGCGTTTACCATATAATACTCTATGGTGGTACGTATGCCCTAAATGTATGATGCTTTCGTCGGCGTAATCGGCGTAATCGCGCCGCATAATCGGCATGTCCCTGTAATCCCTACACTTGTCGCCACCCAGCTTAGTCTCTGCCAATCGGCCGCGATGTGGAAGAATTCCTTCTCTTCTTCGCGTTGCACAGGGAATAGTTTCGATGTGTCTGGTATCTGTCATTTCCACCTTGGAGCAACTACCATGAGCAACGTTTCTGAGCGTAAGTGTGACCTTCCCCAGCTTGACTTGGAGTGTCTCTTGCTGAAGGCAGGGGTCCCCCTGAAGCATTGGGGTGAATACTTCAGCCTCGTCTATGAGGGAACCCCGCGGTCTGAGGCAGCGCGGAAGTGTAAGGGGGCAAGCAAGGCTTACTCCGCCATCCTTGACGCAATCTCCGCGCGGTACTTTAAGAAGCTTGGGATTCGATTCCCGCCGAAAAGCTACCGGCCGTCCCGCAAGCAGCTTGCGAGTGTTATGGCCGTTGCGTAAGCGCAACCCATTGGCAACAGTTTGATTCTTTTCGGCAACGTCCCCGTGCGATAATGCGGGGATAGCGCGGAGTCTCCGCGCGATGACCAAGTAGAGCGAATCTTGTGCCGACTTGGCGCAAAGAAGTAGCGTAGGGCGCGTTGCTCCCTTTTGGGCAACGCGCCTTGCTTTATGCGCCGGCAGAATTGATTGTCGTGTCAAGCTTGTTCACTGGTAGTTGCGTTGCTCCCAAGTGAACTACTGGTAAGGGGCCTTTTGCTCCGGCCCCACGATACCATAAGCCTACCCCACATTCCCTGCAAGTCAAGCAAAACCTACCCAATTGTCCCTCCTCCCCTGCCCACCATGTCGGCATAGGCCGCATAAGTTGCATAAGCCTGTCAGTGTGACCCCTTCCCCTGACTCCTGCCCTGCCTTGCAACGTGTTGGCATGTCAGTCATCCAACGTCAACCGACTTGCCAAGCTTCGGTTGCTCCGCCGTTGCCCTGCCTTGACCCGAGGTTGCGCCACCTTGCTCCAGCAACGTTGTTGACTTAACCATTGGATTGTAAGGGGGCGGGGGTTTATTCCGTTCCGATTGCAACGAGTGTGCAGGAAAATGGATGGAGGAGGGTCGGTCATTCTAGCCTTTTCGACACAACCGTCAAATCCGGCGTGCCGGCCTGCTCTATCAACTGGCATTGCGCCGCACAGAGTCCCTGACGCGGCAGTGGTAAACAGGGCAGCCGGGCCGCTCTGCTGATTCGCCGACCCGCCAACCCGCTAGTGTACGTGCTGCTGGTGTCCGTGATCGGCACATCCAAGCCGCGGTGAATCAAACCCGCGGTGAGGCAGTGACACAGTGATGCCGTGCTTCAAACCCGCGGTGAAGCAACGATGCAATGATTCAATGCCTCGGTGATGTCGCCGGATGGTGCCCGCGATCGTCACCTCCTAACCGCCTTGTATCAGTGCAACATCCATTGAAGCAATGGTGGGAGGGATCAATGAGGTGGAGTCAAGCAATGAGATCACAAGAATGCTGAAGGTCGCCGAATTTGGTCAGGCGGTCCGATGGGATGGGCACCGCGTCAGTTCCTCAAGAACTCCGCAGTTCTAGCCACAGCTTTGGCGACTCCCGCCGACCGCCAGCCCTGCTGGCTCCCTAACCGGCAGGCGACGTGGATGGTTGCCACGGCCTATCATTACCGCCAAGACTACGGGACGCCAGACAGTTACCTGTCCCACGCCGCAGGGCACAGGTAGAAGGTGACGGGCGAGTCATATCGCGCGCCGGTCGCCGATGATTACCCGCGAGGTGCAAGGGACCGGAAGTGAGGAGACTGTATCGCGTCTCCTTGGCAACGAGATCACTGACTAGGATCGGGAAGAAACCGCCGGATGCGCACGTCCACCACCGTCACGAGCCCTTCGCCGATCATCGGTTCCAGGGCGGCCAGCAGCGGCTCGATCCGTTCGGCTATATCGACGATCTCGATCCGCACAGGCAGGTTCTCGGAAAGCTCCAGCAGCCTCGCGGTATGCAGATGCCCGCTGCCGCCGTAGCCTTCCACGCACCGAGTCACTGTGGCTCCGGCGATACCCCGATTCTTGCAGAGTTGCACGACGGCGGAGTACAAGGATTGCCCATGCCACTGGTCCGTGCTGTTGACATAGATCGTTACCAGTTTGGCATCGGCTTCGATTTTCACAGATTCACTCCTATCGCCTCGGGAAGAGGATGCCCGCGAGCGTGACGGCGATAATCACCCCGAGGAACCCGGCGACAACGCTACCGATCACATTCAGCGAGGCCATCCGCCAACTGCCGTCGCGGACCAGCTTGAAGGTCTCCCACTCGAAGGTGGAAAAGGTGGTATAACCGCCGCAAAATCCAGTGCCGACCAGCAAGTACCAATTCTGATAGACGGGCGGTAGCCGCTCCAAGATGATGGTGGCGGCCAGCGCGATGATGAACGAGCCGCTCGCATTGATGACAAAGGTGCCCAAAGGGAAGGCCCGTGTCCATGCGACCTCGTTGAACCATCGGCTCAGCCAGTAGTGCGCGTAGGTGCCGGTGGCCCCTCCCACGCAGACGAGCACACCGTTGCTGGTCAAGAGGACGAAGAGCCATGTTCCCAAATGCGACAGCCATTCCCTCAAATCCTTTTCCTCCGAACTACTTTACGATCATCGCTGTGCAATGGCAGTGCTCGCTCACCCGGTCGGTGGTGCTTCCCAGGAAAAACCGCGTCACGCGCGAGTGTCCCTGATGTCCGAGTACGATCAGGTTGACACCTTCGGCCTCCGCAAAGCGGACGATCTCCTTGGCGGCGTGGCCGCGCACTACGACACTCCGCAGTTTGACGCCGTGGCTGCGGGCATATTCCACGGCCGCCTCGCCGATCTTGCGGAAGTAGTCGTCGGCACTCTGACGCACCTCGTCCACTTCGTCCACCATCGCTACGACCTCCGGCACTTCGGCGACGCTCAGGGCGATAAGTTCTGTCTGATAGTGGCCGGCCAGATCGACAGCGGCGGCCAGGGCCCTTTCGCTCGTCGGGGAACCGTCGATGGCCACCAGAATCTTGTTGAACATGGTATCTCTCGTTTCACCTGACCAAAAGGACCGTGCAAGGTGCCAGAAACGCTAAGTTCTGGGCTGTACCGGCCCGCCTGCCCAGCAGTTTCTTGAAAATGTTGAACCGACCACCCGTGCCAATCACTAACAGGTCAAAATGGTGATCTCTGACAAACGAAACAATTCTTTCGACATCTTGCCCGTACTGAAAGTGCGTCTCCAGACTCACTTCCACTCCTGCCGCCTGCCGACGAAGTTCCCCAGCAAGATCGTCATAAGCTGCTTCGGCCGCCTCTTTGTGGTCGTCTACCTCGTCGATGGTGGCGGCAAACTGCGGCGGTGATTCGCTCATGCACATGACGTGCAATTCCGACTCGGCCAAGAGCGTCAACGCCAGGGCTTTCTCGAAAGCCCTATTTGCCTGCTTGCTGCCGTCATAGACGACGAGGGTCTTACGAAACAGTCTGTGCGGCATGTTACGGTTCCTTGGCGGGAGGAGCAGGGGCGAGACGGTCGCCACGCTTCCCGGAGGGTGGGTTCGATGCCGCAGGCGGGTTTCTCTCGAAGGCGACGGGCGGCTCGATCTCAGACATTCGATCACACTCCAGTCGTCAAAGCCCATGCAACCAGTAAGACAAGCAGCAGCGCGAAGAGCACGTAGGCCAGATAGGCATTCAACCTGCCGTGGTGCATTCCCGCCAACCGTTTCGCCAACTCCCATGCCATCGTCTTGGTAGGACGCAGGAAAAACCTGTCTACAATGTGGACTTCCATACGCTGGCGATGAATCGCCACGCGGAAATGGGCCGCCACGGTGTCCGGCTTGTTCTCAATGGTCGTCGGATGGAAAATCGCCTCGAAAATCACGCGGACCGGGTTGGAGAAGCCGGTTGCGCTGTAGGTCATTTCCGGCAGCAATCGCCGCACGCCGCCGTCCCAGCAGGCGCGTCGCAACACCCGGCGGCGGCGCGTCAACACGACTCTTACTACGCCATAAAGCACGCCCAGCAACACCACCAGCACGACCACCATGTACGAGGTAGACATGGCGAACACGACGGGGTTCTGTTGGCCGCCACGAACGAGCACCACCAGGCCGCGGCCGGGCATGACATTCTGACCCGTTTGCGCTCCCAGGTCGTGAAATTCTGCCGCGAACCCGGCCGGCAGCCGCCCATGATCGGGGCTGTGCGTGAAAAACGGCGGGATCAGCGCCTCGGCCGCACCAGGCTCGGCCGTCGGCGCGACCGCACGACCCAGTACCGGAATAACATAGGTCGGCAAGATTCCCAAGCCCACGCACAGCACTGCCAAGAGCGCCATCGGCACGAGCGCCGATCGGCGCGCCTCTCTGGCCCGCCCAGCTTCGGCGGATCGGGACATCCCGAGAAAACCCATCGCAAATGCCTTCACGAAGCAGGTGACCGCCAGCGCCGCGGTCAGCGCCAAGGCCGCCCCGCAAATGGCAAACGTGATCTTCACGCCGATAGACGACAACTCCACGCTGCGCAAGACCGTCTGGAGCGTGAGCCATTCGCTCACAAAGCCGTTGAAGGGGGGCAACGCCGCTATGGACATCGCACCCAGCAGAAAGAGCAAGGCCGTCCAGGGCATCGTGCGAATCAGCCCGCCCAGCTTGTCCAGGTCCCGAGTGCCAACCCTGTCCTCCACCGCCCCGGTGCCCAACAAGAGCAATGTCTTGTAAAACGAGTGGTTAGTCATGTGATAAGCGGCAGTTACGAAGGCAATCGCCGCCAGCGCCGGCAAATGGTACGCCGCGAACACCATTCCGGCTCCCAGGGCGACGGTGATGATCCCGGCGTTCTCGATGGAACTGTGCGCAAGCATGGTTTTCAGATCGTTCTCCGTCGTCGCGTACAAGATGCCGAGAAAGGCGGAGACGGTTCCCACGACCAGAACGATCAGGCCCGCTACTGGCAGCGTGGCGGGAACCAGGTCAAGATTGACGCGCATGATGCCGTAGAAGCCCAGATTCAACATTGCCCCGGCCAGCACGGGCAGAAAGGGCGAGGGCGCAGCAGTGTAGGCCCCCGGCAGCCAGGAGTTCAGCGGCACAAGACCTGCCTTGACGGCAAAACCGAAAAACGTCAGCAAGAACACGGCCCATCGCACGCCCTGGCCCAGAGTCGGGGCAGCCGCTTTCAAGGACGCAAAATCGAACGATCCTGCCGAGATAGCCAACACGAGCAGTCCCAGCGCCGCTGCCAGCGTTCCCGCCTCGCTAAAGGCGAGCATCACGTAACCTGCCTGGGTGTGGGCTGTGTCTTCATGCTCATAGTTCACCAGCAAATAGGTGATGACTGACATAACCTCCCAGGCCAGCAGGAACAGCAGCACGTCGCCGGCCGCCAGGATCACCACGATGGACGCATACAGCGATAGGTACAGGATGCCAAAAGTTCGCAGGCTGTATCGGGCCAGATAACGAGGCAAGTACCCCGCAGAGAAAATCGAGACGTTCAGGAACACCAAGCCGGTAATCAACGTGAATAGAGCCGAAAGACGGTCCATCCGTAACAGCAGCGTGCCGAAAGACGGCACCGTCCAGAGCCGCGCGGTGAACCCATTTCCGGTCATCAAGACCCAACCGCTTGCCGCAATGAGTGCCAGCGAGGCCAGAGTGCCGACCAAGCCCAACGCAAAAGGGGCGCGCCGCCGCGGGACAATCGCCATCAACACGACGCCCGCGCCGCAAAGCGCCATAAACAGGCCGATCAGCAATGTGCAGTGGTTCATCTGTCTCGCGCCTCCTGGGCGGCATCTTCGGCAGGCGACCGAAGCGAAACGGGTGGTTCTCGTCCCACCGCCACGAGCAGTCCGTGAAGGATCGCCAGCGGCGGGGGAGGATTGCCGGGAACGGCTATGTCCACCGGCAGCAGATCGGCGGGTCCGGTCCCGCAGGCGAAGCTGGGCGCGAACACGCCGCCGGACAGCGCACATGCCCCCACGGCGATGACTCGCTTTGGGGTGGGCATGGCGTCGAAAGTCTTCTGCAAGGGCAGCCGCATGTGGTCCGTTAGTGGACCGACGACCAGCAGCACGTCGGCCTGCCGAGGCGTCGGTGTGATGAAAAAGCCCAGACGGTGCATGTTGTAGTAGGGATTGTTCAGTTGTTTGACTTCGTTCAGGCAAGCCCCGCAGTCTCCCGTGTCTACCACCAGAACGTTCACCGATCGCTGGAACGCTCTACCCAGTTGGGACTGGGAATCGTCGGCCACGACGCCGGCCCACTGGTATCCGGGTTCCCAGGCCAAAGGCGTTGCCAGGCCGCGCGTGCAACGAAAGCAGTGAATGCAGCGGCGATAGTCTACCGTAACGGTGGTCGGCCCCGATTGTCCAATAGCTCCAACCGGGCAGCGGGCCACCAACGAAGGGATTTCGCCTACCGGATACTCGCCCCCGAGGGGCCGGCCCGGCGAGATACCCGCCGCCCGGTCGGCACTTGCAGGATAGCAAGTCGTCTTGATTCCCGTCGCCAACCCCTTGCGAACCCAGTCAGCCATAGTCAATTCCCCCGCAATGTCAGCGGTCGTTTTCAGCCACGGATAGATCGAACGTTGCCAGAATAATGGGAAAATCCTGAAACGCGAAGTTCTCGGCCGCCAGATGAAAGCCGTGCCAATTCATAAAAGCCGGCGGCATAATCCGGTAGCGTTCCACGCGCCCGTCTTCGCCAATTCGCAGCCAGCAAGCGGCAGCGCCACGGGGAGCTTCGACCCATCCCAATGCCGCGCCCGGCTGCGTCGCTTGTGGTGCAGCTACCGGTCCTGGCGGCAGGCCCTCGGCGGCCTGCTCCATAAGACGCAACGATTGTCTCACCTCGGCAAACAGGATGCGCAGCCGGGCATAGCCGTCCCCTTCGTCTTCCACGGGAACGTCGAAATCCAGGGCGTCGTAGCCGCAATAAGGTTGAGCCTTGCGCAAATCCCGCGCGATGCCGGCTGCCCGCGCGACCGGGCCGACCAAGCCGTGTGCGCGGGCACCCGCGTGGGTCGTAATGCCCACCTGTTCGATCCTATCGAGAAAACTGCTAGTCATCCGCAGCATCCCTTCAATCTCTTCCAGCCGCTTGACGGCGCTGTGGGCCGCCAACGAGGCGCGCTCGACAGTCGGGATCGCCGATGTCGCGGGCCAGGCCACCCACACAGAGCATTCCAAACAGATAGCGATGCCCTGTCAGCGCCGCGGTCAACCGCAACAAGTCTTCCTGAACGATTGCCGTCTGACTGGTGGCCACCGCCAGGCCCGTGGATTGGCAAATCGCTTCGATGGCCGCCACGTGATGGCGAAATCGCTCCAGTTCGGCCAGCAGCACCCGCAATCGCTGCGCCCGCGGCGGAATGTCGCTGCGGCTGATCTCCTCGGCCGCCCGGCAGAAGGCGAGTCCATGTGCAAAGGCCGAAGTGCCGCAGAATCGCTCCGCCAGCGCCAGCACGTCTTCGATCGTTCGCCCTTCGGCGATCTTCTCAATGCCGCGATACTTATAAAACAGGCGAGGAATCGTGCGGATCACATCTTCGCCGACAGTCTCCAGCAGAAAATGAATGGGCTCGCTGATCCCGGCGAACACGGGACCGACCGGCATCATAAAAGACCCCGGTGCCTTGACGACGGGCCGTGGACGCCAATTGGGGGTGGGCTGCCGTTGCTGGACGGCCTCGCGGCCGTTGAAGCGGCGGCGCATAGGTTCGAGACCTTCCTGCCAGCGGTCGTCATGGAGCACAAAATCGCCTAGCCTCGGGTGGCCTTCAAAGATCAGGCCGAAATGGTCCTCCGCTTCGCGTTCGTGCCAGTCTGCCGCATGTACGGCCGCAGCAATGCTGGGCAGCCTTGGACTGGCCAGCGGACTGCCAGCGAGTGCATGAACCCAGCCCATGTCCGGCTTGCCGTAAAAAACGTGCCGGAGGTCCCACTGCGATGCGCGTTCCTCAACAACCAAGCCCGCGAAACTGTATCCTGCTGAGTTGAAGAGCCAGTCGCAGACTTCAGGCAATATCTTGGATGCGCAGGACAGCTCACAGGAGGAACTGCCCAACTCGGTCCGTGCCTCCACCTCGCCCGGCCAGCGGCGGGCGACCTCCGTAGACAGGTCAACCAGTTTTACCATTTCATCACCTCGCCAAAGCGGCAGCCGCCGCCAACATCAGCCGATGAATCGGCTCAGGCAGATAGACCCCCAGCACCAGGACCGGCACGGCAGCCAGCCCCAACGCCAGCACGCAACTTATCGGTAAGGCGACCTTGCCACGCAGGGAGCGATCTTTCGGTCGGCCGAAAACCAGCCGGTTGACGTGCAAGAGGATGCCGACGAATGCAATCGTGATAAACAGCGCCAGCAGTCCGATGACGACGTAGTGCTCTCCGATCAGGCCAGCCTTGAAAATGGAAAACTCGCTCAGGAATACGGCCATCGGTGGTGCCCCGGCGATGGCCAGGCCGCCAAACAGCAAGGCCGCCCCGGCGATTGGCGACGTTCGGATCAGGCCGCGCACGGCGGCAATCTCGCGGGTCTCAACGGCAAGAACCGCCGCCCCGGCCGCCAGAAAGCAGAATGACTTGGTAAGGGAATGAGCGACGATTTGAAACATGGCTCCATAGTTGCCCGCGGCGCTGCCCACTCCCGCAGCGACGAAAATAATCCCCATGTGCTCCACGGTCGAAAAGGCGAACAGCCGTTTGTAGTCGTGGACTTGCAAGAGCAGAAAAGCAGCCACGCCCACGGAAATCAGTCCGATCGCCAGCAACCACGGCTGAAGGCGATGTTCCGGCAACAAGGGCACCAACCGCAGGACCACGGCAAGGGCCACCGTGGTTTTGACGCCCGAGAGCATCGCGCAGGCGGGCGACGGCGCCTGGCTGTGCGCGTCCGGCAGCCAGGTGTGAAGCGGCACCAATCCAACCTTTACGCCCAGCCCGATCAAAATGAACAAGAACGCGCTTTCGACCAGCGCGGGCGGCATGTGGGGAGCCGTCGTGCGCAGGACATCCCAGGTATAGGGGCCACCGCCGCCCTTCTCCAACGCCGTGAAGAGAATGAAGAAACCGAGCAGGGCAATTGCGGCCCCCGTGAACATCATGGCAATGTACTTCCAGGCCGCCTCCAAAGCCGCGTGTGTATTGTCGAAGGCCACCAGCAGCACCGAGAACAAGGCCGTCAATTCGATGGCGACCCAGGCCAACATTGGTTCGCTCGACATCGGCACCAGGAGGAGCGAGAAAAGGAACAGATTGAAATGGAGGTAGTACGAGCCCGTCCGGCTGTCGGCGTCCTCTCGCCTGCCCACATACCCCAGCGAGAAAATCGCGGCGGTAGTGCCCACCACGGCAACCACCAGCAGCACCAAAGCGGCGAAGCCGTCCAAGGCGAGCCAGTTGACAATGCCAACGACTTGCCGGCCCGAGGCGACTTCGAGGGCTGAGCCTGCGGCGAGCACCAGGACGGCGATCGCACTGAGGACCGTGGCCATCCCTGGGGCTTGGCGGTTCCGCGCAAGCGCTTTGGAAAATGACGCCGCCAGCAGAGGAATTGCAAGGATAACCAGCAGATTCATGGGTTGGATTCCTCTTTCAGCAGCGTCAGCGTTCCGACCTCGGTCGTCCCGATGTGCTCGTGAACGGCCCGAGTCAGAATGCCAAACACGAACGCAACGACCAGCACGTCGAAGATAATGGCCAACTCGGCCATCATGGGCAAATCAGGCGCAATGGCAAATCCGGCCAGGAGCGCCGAGTTCTCCATCGCCAATAGCGCCAGGAACAACGGCACCGCTTCGCGGCGCACGCAGGACGCCAGCGCACCGACCAGCAGTCCCGCCAGGCCAATCGGCAGGTTGACGCTGCTGCCGGGGCCATCCACCACGCGGAGCAGCGGCATGGCGAGAACATAAGCTACGACTACCAGGGCCGATGCAATGAGCAGCGACATGGGTATGTTGAGCACTTGAGTGACCTCACGCCGGCTGAAAACTTCCTCCCGCACTGTGCGCCGGAGCAACCAGGGAACGATGATCGGTTTGTTGATGAGGTCGATCACTCCCACGGCGAACACGTGCCAGGAATGCAGACGTACCCCGAGAAGAAAGGCCGACGCGCAGAGAAACACCGACTGAAGCACGAAAAACCCCAGGCAGCCCTTTACTTGGCGCGTGGCCATCATTCCGAAGGTAGCCAGCAGGAACAGTCCGCCCGCCAGCGCGTTGAGGTCGCTCAGCCACAAGAACCAGTCGGACCCGGACATCGTTGAATCTCCCCTCAAAACGAAAACACTCGGATGACCATAGCCACGATGGACGTAACAAGGGCCCAGCCAAGAAACTCGGCAATGCGAAAAAGCCGAAGTTTGGCCAGAGACGATTCGATCACCACCAGCGCCAGCACGAACAGGAAAATCTTTGCCAGGACCAACGGAATGGACAACAGCACTTCGGCCCACGTTTGACCGGCGGCCAGTCCCCACGGAGCGACCAGCACGTTCAGAAAGATGCACAGCAGCACGAAGAACTTCATTTGCCCGCCCCACTTGACCAGTGCCGCCGCCCGGCCGGAGTATTCCAGCCCCTTGGACTCATCGACCATCGCCAGCTCGAAGTGGCCCGAGGGGTTGTCAACAGGAATGCGCCCGCCCTCGGCCAGGATCAACATGAAGAACGCCAGCATCAACAGCACGTGAGAGGGCGCGAAGAAATTTGCCGGCGGTGTCACCCATCTCTGCTGCACAATATAGGGAATGGTCGAATTGGCGACGAAGGACACCGTGAAGAAAACAACCATGAATACCGGCTCGGCCAGAAAACCGACCATCCGCGTCCGACTGGCTCCCATTGGCCCGTAGGGATTGGCCGTATCGACGGCCGCCAGGGTGGCGAAGAATCCTCCCAGAGCAAGCACAAACCCGCCTCCCAGCATGTCGCCCATAAAGGCCAGAAACAGCGGGTAACTCGTCAGCACGGGAATCAGCAGCGTTACGAAAATCGGCGTCACGAAAATCACATACGGGGCAAACCGGAAAACCCATGAGCTTTGCTCCGAGATTACCTCGTCCTTTTGAAAGAGCTTGCGCAAGTCCCGATACGGTTGAAAAATGCTGGGGCCCCGCTTGGATTGAACGATTTCCTTCAGCCGGTAAAGCACGCCGAAGACCAGTGGCGAGAACACCATCACCACCAGCACTTGAAGCAGGTTGAATAGAATCCGTTTCTCCATGCAAGTTGTCTCCCATATCCGGCTGCACGCCGCAATAGCGTGCAGGCTACTCTGTACGGTTCCAATGGCGTGCTGCGGCTAGCGCCACCAGTTCCAGGGCCGCCGGTCCCAGTCGGCCGCTGTTGACCGTAACGTGGTACTCCAACGGGCTGGCCCAATCGACGCCGAAGTAACTTCCGTAGAAGCTGCGGCGTTGGGAATCGCTCTCGGCAACGAGTTTCTTGGCAACGCTCTCGCGGACCCAGCGGTATTCCATTACCCGTCGCAAGCGAACCGGCAGGGGAGCGACGAGTCGGACGTGGAAGGCCCGGCGATCGTCGCGCAAGAGACAATTACCAGCACGGCCGACGAGGATCACGCCGCCGCGATCGGCCAATTGGCGCATAATCTGCGTAAGGGCTTCGACGTAACGCTGATAAATGCTTCCGGGATGGAACCGCTGGAAGATGCCCGCCGGTCGCTCGTCGATCTTTTCGATCTCCGCTTCGGGGACGCCCAAGCGAACTGCTTCCTGCTCCAGCAGTTCGCGGTCGTAAAGTTGCATCGCCAGCCGCTCGGCCAAGGCAGCCGGGAAGCCAGTCTCCCCGGCCCCCAGTTCCCGCGAGAGGGTCACGACGCCATCGTGTGCCGTGCTGCCGATGGGCTCGGCAGAAGACGACCGAACAGAGGCGGCAACCACGCACGTCACCTCCTCAAGCGGTACGCGGGCCGTATTGACCACCAGGTCATATTGGGCCGGTTGCATCGCGGCATCGCCGAAGAAATAACGGGCGAAAAGCGCGCGGGTGCGGTCCACTGCCTGGCATTGCTCGCGGGCCTGATCCAGCGACCAACCTTCCAGTCTTGCCATCCGCTCGGCGCGCCAGTCTCGCGGTGCGACGAGCCGCAAATGAAACACGTCGGGCATCTCGCCCAAGAGGTGCCGCGCCCCCCGGCCCACCAGGACCACGTTGCCTCGCTGGGCTGCCTGGCGGGCCGCTTCGGTCAGGCCGTGCAGATACTTTTGATGCGGCGGGTGCAGACTGAACCGATCGGCCATGCTCACGGCCTTTTCATCCAGCCGGTCCAGTTCGGCGTCCGGCACGTGCTCGATCTGGGCAGCCTGATGGAGCAATTCGCGGTCGAGCACCTCCCAGCCAAGGGCTGCCGCAAGGCGACGGGCCACGTCGCCGCCCCCGGCACCGTACTCACGAGTGATCGTAATGGCTTTCATCGAAGCGGCTTCCGGTACGGTACAACAAAAAGGCCCCACCAGGAATTCGGTTACTCCTGACGGGGCCTGATTGGTTTCCCACTCGTCCCTACCGAAGGAGCACCCTCAAGGTAGGGGTCATCAGCAGTCATTGCGATCTGCATTTGAAGGCGAACCCCATCGCCACCAAGATTCTACTTCCCCCCTAGTTTGCCGTCAACGTCCTTTTGGAGTTGTGCAGTGATACGCGCCCTCAGCGATTGCAGTTGACTCGCCGGCCGTGCCGACATAGAGTTGTTCTAGTAGGCGATGGGGTTCGCCTTCAAACGCCGCCAGGCTTGCCGGCCTTTGCGGATAATGACTCCTACCGAAAGGGTTTCCCTTGGAAGTAGGGGTCTTCGTGAAAGACCACCCCTTGGGAGCACCTTGTTCCCAAGGGGTTTTTTTGTTGGTAACGGTTCCTTCCGGCAGGGAGCCGCTTCTTTGGAGAAGAGAGTGATGCCTCGGATTCTCGTTGCACTGGACGATTCCTGCGGTAGTGAAAAGGCCCTGGAAGCCGCAGTCAAGCTGGCCCAACAGGATGGCGGCCGGTTGACTGCGGTAACGGTCCTGGAACAGACCGGCAACCCCGTGTTGGATCGACTCACGGAGGATGTCAAGGCCCGAGCGAAGAACCGTCTGGAGGAACTGCTGCAAACGGCTGCCAACTACGCCCGCTCGCGCGGCGTGCGGTTGACGCCGATCCTCCGCGAGGGCCACCCCGCAGAGACCATCATCCGGTGCGTGGAGGAGGAGAATGCCACGCTGCTGGTCCTCGGGGCCAGCAGCCTGGCCAATGGCGACCCTGGCCTTGGCAGCACTGCCGATCAAGTGAGCAACCACTGTCCATGCACCGTGCTGATTGCACGGAAGGCCGCTTGAGGAGACCGCCGCTTGCTGCCGGCCGAAGGATGCCTCCCCGGAGCGATGACAAGAAGCGGCGATGGTTATGAAACTGCTCATTCTTTCGGACATCCACGGAAACTGGCCGGCGCTGGAGGCCGTGCTTGCGGCCGAGCCAGATCGAAATGGGGTGGTCTTCTGCGGTGATGTGGTCGATTATGGGCCGCAGCCCGACGAGTGCCTCCGCTGGCTGATGGTCAATGCCAACCACATCGTCCGCGGAAACCACGACAACGCGCTGGGTTACAGCGTGGATTGCCAGTGCATGGGCAGCTTCCGCGAGTATTCTCTGGCCACCCGGGACTGGCATCGCACGCTCTTGAACGAGGCGGAGTGTGAGTTCCTGCGGCGGATGCCCACGCTTGACTGGTTCGAGTGGCAGGGACGGCACTTCCGTATGGCCCACGCAACGCCGCAAGGCGACCTGTTCGAGTACCTGAACATGGACCAATGGGGCGAGAGGGCTGCGGACCTGAAAGAGGATTTCGTGCTCCTCGGGCATACGCACGTACAAGGGATGCGGGTGTTTGACGAGGTTACGGTCGTCAATCCCGGCAGCGTGGGGCTCGCCCGCGATCATCGAGGCAAAGCCTGTTATGCGGTTTACGAGGACGGGCAGATGGAATTGAAGCAGATACCCTATGTGGTCGGACGTACCGCGGCGCTGCTCTGGGCAGCACCGCTACCGAAAAGCGTCATCGAGGGCTTGATCGGCGTCTTGGGCTACGAGAAATAGAGTCGATTGGCGACTAAGGGTCCTGGCAACGCGAAACCCATAGCGGGTGCGGGAGCCCGAGGCGCAGTGGCGGAACGCACACTGGAAGAGGCCCGGGTGGACGAGGTAACACGAGCCCCCACGCAACACATAGGACGCAGATGAACCACCTGATGGCGGCGTCAGATCGCCACGCTTGTACCGCATGTAGGCTTGCCCGTCATACACGTCCATGCACCACTCCCACACGTTCCCACTCATCTGATAGTGCTCCCAATAACTACAGCCCTGTGGATACGACCACACGCCGCACGTCGTCTCTCTGCCGCGGTTGTTGTCGTTGCGGCATTTGCTCGCGTCCCACTCGCTCCCCCACGGGTATTCCCGGCCGTCCGTGCCTCGCGCGCCCTTCTCCCACTCCAACTCGCTCGGCAATCGCAAACCTGCCCACCGGCAATACGCCTCCGCCCCATACCAGCTCACTTGCACCACGGGATGGTCGTCCTTTCCGCCGTATGCCTCAAACAGGCCGCCGGATTTCCGCACAAAGCAATCGCCGTCCAGCCAAATCCACTTCTGAAGGTCGGAGTCGCTCGGCCGTCGCTGCCTCAGAAACCTCGCGTACTGCGCATTGGTTACCGGGTGGATCGCCAGGTAATACGACGGCAACTCCACGGGGAACTTCTCGTCGCCCGCCAAGAACTTCCCAGCGGGAACCAACAACAGCAAGCTGCTGTCCTTGGGATTCTCGATCAGCCACGGGACAGGTGGCTTTTCTTCTGGAATAATTTTAATGACTTGCCCTTCCGTGCCGAACCATTCGGGTCCGACACCAGCCGATCTAACCACGGCTCCCCTCGGGGTCAGGCTGGCACATAGGATCGTTAACCCGCCCTCCTGGCGGCAAGCGTTCCTCGAATTCCCAAACGTAGCCTGTTGTGTGCGGGGTTGACGACTTGAACATCCCATCTCGTCTCAGTTGTTTGTTAAGCTCAGCAATCTGTTCGTCGCTGAGACTTGGCCGCCAAGGGGACGTGGCGGTCACGCTCTGAAACTGCTCCAGCAGCGTGCGAAGCGGCTGGGGTTCAGACCGGCAGGAGAACCCGAGACAGACATGCGACCGCCATTTCCACGGCAGTACACAACCTTTACCCGCAGCCCAGAAAGCGAGGCTTGGATCATAGAGCGCAAGGACGTGCGGCACGGCTTCTTGCGGGACCTTTTCCAGGAATCCTTTGTTCGCACTACAATGGAAGCAGCAATTGCGATCGTTGCAGCCAACGATCTGCCCCAGGGATGGTTGGCTGACCGGGGCGATCCGGGCCATCTTGCACTTGCCTTGAGCGTCGAAATCGCACTGCCAATCAATCTCGGCGGCGATCTCCGCCAGCATCTTCCATTGCTCCCAGGTGTAGCCCCGGTGGGCCGTAGGGGAAACGCAGTTCTCCAGGTGCTCCCGCATCTCCTCGATGCGTTTAGTCCTATCGTGTTCGATTGAGCCTTGCATGGATGCCATCTTTCCTACCACAGGAGAAAGCCCTGACGGTAGGGGTCATCAGCAGCGATGTCGCTGCGTTTCCAAGCGAACCCCATCGCTTTGTGACAATGCTACGGTTCCATGACGTGACCTCCACTCCGCGTGGCATCAGTTCGGCAGAGAGCGGATTGAATCTCGCTGAGTTCCCCCGCACGGGCTTCGAGACGCTCGATTTCCGCCGCAATCGCCTCCGCGTGCTCCTCCCGCCGCGATTGGGCGGCCTGGATGGCTCCGTGGGTGGCGGTGATCGTCTCCTTCAGCCGATCGTCGATCTCCGAGGCGAACTGGCGGAACGTCCGCTCCAGGGTTTGCAGTGTCGTCCAGCGGAGGTCTTCTACGTTGTGCAGCACGAGCTTCTCAACACGGTCCATCAAACGTCTCAGCACCCTGGCACGACGAGAAGCGGCCGGCAGGAACCTGTCCAGTAATTCCGGCGGAATAAGCCCCACCAGCGTGTCCCAGGAGTGCGTGATCCAGTAGGGCTGATCGGGTAAATCGAAGGGGTCAAACGACTCCTCTTGGCGGCAGGGGATGTCGAACAAGGTGGCGGCCGTCTCGTGGAGCCGCTGGATCAACTCCTTCGCCCGGCCTCGGTGCGGCTGGAGCACGTCCCGCACGTATCGAGAAAAGCGACTGGAGATGGTTCCCATCTCCCGCTCGAAGAAAGTCGGAATGGCACGGTGCAGCAACTCCTGGGCGGCTGCCTCCTCCGTCCGGTCGGACGCGGTGGCGACAGCCTCGCGGACGACTCCCTGGAGATAGAGCCGTCCCCGCTTCCGAAGCGTCTCGGCTTCTTCTTCCAGTTGGGCAACTGCGCGCCGTCTGTCGCCCGCCAGAAGGTCGCCGGCAACTACCCGCTGCCGCTTGGCATCGGCGATGCCCCGCTCGAACCGCTCCATCCGATCCTGCAACTCGTCCAAGGGCATTTGGAGCGATCGCGCGGCCAGCCGCACGCGCATCAGCACGTCGGCAACGATGCTCTTTATCCTCTCGATCAGCGCGCGGCGGAGCGTGGCGGCTTTCTCCGAGGCCAGGAAGTCGATCAGGTGCTTCTCCACGTCCGCCAGTCCGCTTTGCGCCCATAATACCGCGTCGCGGGACTGCTTTGCTTTCAGGCCGTTCTTGGCCGACACGCAGAAAATTGGCATCTCGTCGGCTATGCCCACCCCGCTCTTCAAGACCTGGCGCAGGAACCCGACCGCCTTGTTGCGTTCATCCTCGCTCAGGTAATCGACCTTGTTGAGCAGGAAGAACAAGCGGACCACCTTGGAGCGAACCAGCTTGAGGAAATCGACCTCAACTTCGGTAATGGGAGGGTCGGCCGAGACGAGGAACAACGCTGCGTCGCACTGGGGGAGGAAGTTCAGGGTGGCCTCCGTATTGTGCCGAAACGTCGAGCCGATGCCAGGCGTGTCGATGAGCACTGCGCCGCGCTGAAGAATCTCCGCGGGCGATGCCACCTCGACATGGTTGACTCCGAGGCGGTTGTTCGGGTTGGCCTCCTCGGTAACGTATTTCTCCAGCAGCGCAGTGATCTCGTCGAGATGATCGCTGGCGATCTGTTCTCCGGCATGGCCATCCGTATGAGTGACTTTTGCCTGCCACCTGCGGCCGGCGCGGAGGAACGTGGGGATGGCCGTCAAGGGTACGACGGACGTGGGCAAGAGCGGCGCGCCGAGCAAGGCGTTCAACAGCGTGCTCTTGCCTCGCTTGAACTGGCCGAGGACGGCCAAATGGAACCGGCCCTGGTCGAGACGCTCGCTAAGCTCGACGACCCGGTGTTCGTCGCGCGCGAACTCTGGTCCAAGTTCTTGGAGGCAACCGCGCAGCCGGCTGAAGAGCGACCTTGCATCCGCGGCCGGCGAGGATTCCGGCGCAAAGGGACGGTCGCAAGGGCGGGCGGAATACGTAGCGGATGCGTCCGCCCGTGGTATCGCGCTGGGTTGCATGGAAAACTCCCGCAGGGTGAAGGTCTGTGGGAGTTGCGCTGGCCGTCCAGACGCGCGGCTCCCACCCAGTCAAAGTTCACCGGGCAGGAGTCATCAGCCGCGGCCCAAAGGCCGGGGCAGTTGAGGGGGACTCCATCCCCATGCTAAGCAAAGCACGGCATGGTTCAGTTCGTGGCAACAGGCGTGTAGGAGTTGCCTCCTACGAATTTGGGGTTCGCACTCGTCACCCCGAAAAACTGAACCATGCCGTAGGCAAGTATAATCCTTGCGGCTCGAACGTCAAGCAGGGTTCAAATCAAGTTGACGCCCCGGCGGTGCCGAAGTAAGATTGCGATGAGAGGCGATGGGGTTCGCCTTGAACTGCCGCCGGGCCTGCCGCCCAAGACGGATAATGACCCCTACTGACAAGGTGATTCCCTTGGAGGTAGGGGTTTCGCGTTTCGCAGCCACCCCTTGGGAGCCATCTTGTTCCCAAGGGTTTTTTGTTGGTTTGCCGTGATGCCTTCCAGGTTTACAACGCTGTTGGTGGATGTGGGCGGGGTGTTGCTGAGCAGCAGTTGGGGCCGCGGGGCCCGCCATCGTGCGGCCGAACATTTCGACCTCGATTGCGGGATGCTGGACCGCCGGCACCAGTCGATTTCCGACCTCTACGAAGAGGGCAAGCTGAGCCTGGACGAGTACCTCGATCGGGTGGTTTTTTACGAGGATCGCCGCTTCTCTCGAAACGACTTCCGAAAGTTCATGTTCAGCCAGTCCGAGGGCCGGCCGGAGATCATCGAACTGGTCCGCAACTTGAAGGATCGTTGCGGTCTGAAGGTCGTGGCGATCAGCAACGAAGGCTGGGAACTGGCGGCCCACAGGATCGAGAAGTTCGCGCTAAAGACGTTCATCGACCTCTTCATCTTCTCCTGCTTTGTGCGCTGCCGGAAGCCGGACGTTGACATCTACTACATGGCGATGGAGATTGCCCAGGTGCCGCCCGAGGCGGTCGTGTATGTCGAGGAGCATCCCGTCTGCGTAGAGGTGGCCAAGGGCCTTGGGATTTGCGCGTTTCAGCACCTAAGCGACAAGTCCACTCGGGAAACCTTGACAGGGTTCGGCTTGCCTTCAGAAGGATGACGTTGACACGGCCGAAGGACGAGATAGAATGATTGCGGCGATGGGGTTCGCCCTTAAATGCTAGCGAGCCTGCCTGGCCGCTGGCCGATAACCCCTACCGACAAGGTTCTCCTTGGGGTAGGGGTTCACCGAAGTGACAACCGCCCCCTGGGAGCATCTTGCCCGGGGGGTTTTTTGTTGGTCACGCTGCTAGCGGCCTGATAGGGAGTGACAATATCCGTGCCTTTCCGCAGCATCCTGTTCGACCAGTCCGAAATCAGCACCGTTGCCGATGGGCGCATGCGCCCGAGTGCTTCACCGACCTGAATCTGGACCAGATTGTCGCCTCCATCACGGCCGGCCGTGAAGAATACAACTTGGAGCCCTTTTTCTACGTACCCTTGAGCCATGTCGAGGCGGTCCATTATCGCCAGGGTGTGCTGCGAGACCTTGAGAACCAAACGCTTCTGGGGCATATCCGTTCGTTCGCCCAACAGATGCGGTCGATGCGCGACTACCTCGCCCAAGCGGGCAAACTACGCTGCCAATACCAGAAAGAGCGCTGGTTCCTGGAAGCCGTGGACATCTATTCGAGCGCCGTGGGCGGTCTGGCCCGCGATCTGACGCTCGCGGACCTGCGGTCGCGTGGGTTCCTGGCGCTGCGTGAGTACGTGACGTGCTACACGAAATCCCCGGCGTTCGCGTCGTTGGCGGCCGAGACGCTCAAGCTCAAGGCCGATCTCGCGGCCGTCAGGTATTGCCTCCACATCAAGGGCAAGCGAATCAGGGTCCGCCGGTACGACTCGGAGCCTGATTATGGCACGGATGTGCTCCGCACCTTCGAGAAGTTCAAGCAAGGGTCAGCCGCCAGCGAGCGCCGCTTCGACTTCCGCTCCCAGCCGGACATGAACCATGTGGAAGCCGCCGTACTGGATATGGTTGCACGGTTGTTTCCCCAAGTCTTCTCGTCCCTGGATCAATACTGCCAGCGCCATGGCGACTACCTCGATGGCACGATCGCCGACTTCGACCGGGAAGTACAGTTCTACGTCGCATGGATCGAGCACCTTGAACGACTCAAACCGGCCGGGCTTCCCTTCTGCTACCCCACGGTCACGGACCAATCCAAGGAAGTTCACGGCCGAGAGGTATTCGACCTTGCCCTGGCCAATAAACTCACCCAGGAAGGCGGACGGGTAGTGACCAACGACTTCTACTTGAAAGACCCGGAACGCATCTTTGTCGTTTCCGGGGCAAACCAAGGCGGGAAAACGACCTTCGCCCGCACGTTTGGACAACTCCACTGGCTGGCCAGCATCGGCTGTCCCGTGCCGGGCAAGGAAGCGAGGCTTTTTCTCTTCGACAAACTGTTTACCCACTTTGAGCGTGAGGAAGACCTGCGGAACCTCAGCGGCAAGCTGGAGGATGATTTGCTCAGGATTCACAGGATTCTCGATGGGGCAACGCCCAACGGCATCCTGATAATGAATGAATGCTTCTCGTCCACGACGCTTAGCGACGCGCTATTCTTGAGTAAACAACTCATCGAGCGGATCGTCGAGCGTGACATGCTCTGCGTTTCCGTGACCTTTCTTGATGAATTGGCGTCGCTCAGTGGGTCCATCGTAAGCATGGTCAGCACGGTAGACCCCCGCACGCCGGCACTGCGGACATTCAAGATCGTTAGAAAGCCTGCCGATGGGCTGGCCTACGCCGCAGCGATCGCCCAGAAGTACCGCCTCACCTACCAGAGCGTCAAGGAGCGCATCGCGCCATGAAGGCTCATCTGATGTACAAGGATCGGGATTTCGATCTGCAAACGGGTCTGCCGCCGCACGAAGCGGCGCTAGTGCAAGACTTGGAACTGAACACGCTGCTTGGCGCGATGGCCGCGGGGGACAAGTTCTTGCTCGACGTGGCGCGGAAGACGGTCTTGACGAGCCTCGCCGAGCCCGAGGCCATCCTTTATCGCCAGCATGTTCTTGCCGATTGCCTGGATCGCCCGGCCACCATCAGGGACTTATACGCGATTGCCGTCGAGGCGCTCCAGCGTGACAAGGGAATCTGGGGCGTGCTCCATCCCCGAGACCCCGATGGCGTGCTGTATCGGTCCGTCGAGCTGCTCCAGCGGTTCATGGGCTTGCTCAAGAGGCTGCGGCACATCGCCGACGTGAACCGGCCGCACTTTCAGTCCGAAGGCTTCACGAAACTCTTCCGTCTGGTTGCCAAGGAGCTTGACGATCAATACCTGGGCGTCGTCGAGAACCATCTGCGACGACTTGCCTTTCGGGACGGCGTGCTGATGAGCGCCGCGCTCGATAAAGGCAACCAAGGCACGCGGCACGTGCTGCACCCCTGCGGCACGAACCAAAGCTGGCTCCAGCGGCTTGCAAGCTGGATCAGCGAGCGTCTCTTCTGGGACCGCTCAGGCTACGTCTATCAGATCGCTGATCGGGATGAGGCTGGCTTCAGGGCGTTGGGGGAACTGAGGAGCCGCGGAATCGGCCTGGTGGCTGCCGCACTGGCTCAGTCTACCGATCATATCCTGGACTTCTTCAGCATGTTGCGATTGGAATTGGGCTTTTACGTCGGCTGCTTGAACCTGCGCGATCGCCTGTCTCGGAAGCGTGAGCCGCTCTGCTTTCCGGTGCCCTTGGCCTTGGGCAACGCCATGCTCTCCGGTCGGGGGCTGTACGACCCTTGCCTGAGCCTGAACGTCCAGCAGAGAGTTGTCGGCAACGATCTGAATGCCGACGACAAGTTGCTGGTGATGATGACCGGCCCCAACCAAGGAGGCAAATCGACGTTCCTGCGAAGCATCGGTCTTGCCCAACTGATGATGCAGTGCGGCATGTTCGTGCCGGCGCAGTCTTTCCGCGCCAATGTTTGCGATGGCGTCTTCAGCCACTTCAGGCGGGAGGAAGACGCCGGCATGAAGAGCGGGAAGCTCGACGAAGAGCTAAGCAGAATGAGTTCCATCGTGGACCACCTTTCTCCCAACAGTATCGTTCTATTGAACGAGTCCTTCGCGTCAACCAACGAGAGAGAAGGTTCGGAGATCGCCAGGCAAATTGTCCGGGCTCTGTTGGAAAGAGGCATCAAAGTATTCTACGTGACCCATCTGTTCGATTTGGCGGAGGGCTTTCACTGTGAGAAGATGGATGCGGCCTTGTTCCTGCGTGCCGAAAGGCTGGCTGATGGGCGGCGAACGTTTCGACTGGTCGAAGCCGAACCGTTGCCCACCAGCCATGCGGAAGACTTGTATCGGCGGATTTTCGGCACGGTTCCCGTTCGACGCCATGACGGTAATGTCTCAACCGTGAGGCTTGGACGCCCGTAGCCTGTCCCTCTGTCGCATGGAGACGCCAATGGCCCGTTACAAGCTTGAAGGCGAGAGCGACGGCAACTTGGGAATCTACTTCAAGTCGCAAGGTTCTCAGCCGGAAGTGTGGATCGGCAACATCCTGGAGCCGGAATCTCCGAATCCGGTGCTTGCCTTGGGAATCCCGCTTGGCATCCTGGGAGCCCAAAGAATCCTCGATTTGTTCAAGAAATGGAAAACCCAACGCCACGCGACGAATGGAACGAGGCAACCATCGCCTCGGTCGGCGAAATGTCGCTTGCCCACTCGCAAATGGCGGAGGGCCTACCGCGATAAGTAATAGTCTCAAATTGAACGTCAGCGTTTCCGAAGAGAAAGCTTCTTTCACGTCTTGGTAGACAGTGGTGCATTGATCGCTTAGCAAGTGTTATGAGGTTCGTTCCGCCACGCTTTCCAGCCGGACGAACAGCGGGGCCAGGGTGTGTTCGTAGTGTTTCCATCTTCCCACCGATGTCCTGAAGACCGGCTGGCGTACCTGAACGACGCTGGCCGTCCTGACCGGCCGCTTCGCCTTGTGGAACTCCAGGCAGGCCGGTTCCCACGCCAATCCACACCAGTCCACAAGCTTCCGGGTCACACCTTCCAAATCGGCTACCGTCTCCTCGTAGTCCACCTCCAACAGGGGCACCGGCAAAACCTTCCGCCAGTGCTGCATCAACCGTTGGTGTTGCTGGAGCCGTGTAGCAATGTGCTTCTGGTCGCTGGCCCAGCGAACCTCCCGGAAACGAGTCATCCAACAGGAGACCGCCACGTCGCACAAATTGCGGCGGCAATGAATGAACCTTGCCCTGGAAAAGAGGCTGGCCAACAAACCTAGATACAAGTAGTTCTCCGGCATTTTATCAACAATGCGAAGAGCTGTGCAACTGAACGCGCGAAGTCTCCCCAAGTGCTGCGAAGCCAGCCGGGCCGCCGTCTGACGATCCAGCCGGGAAAAACCCTCGAAGAAGTCCTTGCCGGGTCCGGCGATCGCCAAGGCGGTGTCACGGACCAGACTGATCTCTCCCGCGCCGAACACTTGGCTGTGGCTAGCTAGAATCTGCTCGATGAGCGTTGTACCGGATCGCGGCAGCCCCACGACGAACACAGGCAATTGGCTCTCCAAGCCGAAGCCGCGGACCCGTTGGAAGAAGTCCGGCGTGGAGACGCCGATCATCCTGCTGACGAGAGATTCGTATTCTTGCGGGTCGTACTCCCGGCCGCCCTTGCGCCACTCGGCAAGTTGCAGCGCGTTGCCGAGATCGAGGTGCTGGGCGGCCTCGGCATACTCACCCCGCGCGTCGAGTACCCGGGCCAGGCCGAAGTGCAACAACAACCGTTCTTCGTCCGTCAGCACCGCTTCCTCCAGCAGCCGGCGCTGGGCCTCCAGGTCATGCTCGGGAAGCTTACCACCCAGTAGTTCTGCCAATTGGTGGTGCGCCAAGGCATAGCGGGGATTGTACCGCAGCGCGGCGCGGAAGGAGTCTTCCGCGGCCTGAAACTCTCCTATCTCTTCCAGGGCGCTGCCGAGGTTGTTGTGTGCCTTAGCATTGTCCGGCTTCAAGTCCAGTGCGCGGTGGCAACAGGCGATCGCCTCGTCCAACTTTCCCTGGTCCTTGAAAACAGTGCCCAGGTTGTTGTGTGCCTCGGCAAAATCCGGCTTCAACTCCAGTGCTCGGCGGAAGCAAGCGACCGCCTGGTTTAGCTTCCCCTGGTCCTGGAGGGCACGGCCCAGGTTGTTGTGCGCCTCGGCACAGCCCGGCTTCAGTTCCAGCGCCCGGCGGTAGCAGGCGACTGCTTCGTCCAGCTTTCCCTGGCCCTGGAGAGCAGCACCCAGGTTGTTGTGTGCCTCCAGATAGTTGGGTCTCAGTTCCAGTGCCCGGCGGCAGCAGGCGATCGCCTCGTCCAACTTCCCCTGGTCCCTGAGAGCAGCGCCAGGTTGTTATGCGCCTCGGCATAATCTGGCTTCAGTTCCAACGCCCGGCGGTAGCAGGCGATTGCCTCCTCCAGCTTTCCTTGTTCCTTGAAAGCAGCGCCCAGGTTGCTATGAAAGGCAGCATTAGTCCCCTTCAACCCGATTGCCCGTCCGATGCACTCGATGGCAACTTGGTGCTTGCCGAGTTGGTAAGCGATGACCCCGAGGAGGTGCAGTGCCTCGGCATGATCCGGCTCGACGGCGAGAATCTGCCGGTAAGTCTGTTCGGCAGCTTGCAGTCGGCCGGCGTTATGATGCTGGATCGCAATTGCCAGCGCCTCGGAAATCGTTGCCATAATCCTACCGCGTTGGGAACCTCGTGTCCTGGCTGCCGGACTTGGCCAGCAGCCGGCTGGCAAGTAAACTCATTCCATCCCCGCAGCACGGCCCAACGGGGGTATGCTGCGGGGCACCATCCAGTGGGATATGCTCCATTCGTGTCATATCAAGCCTTCCGCCGACCAACGCCCGCAAAGCCCTTTGTGGCCGGCCAGGTGGACCAGGGCACGGAGATGCGCCTTCTCCTCGTCGTCAGTCAGGAGGCCCGCTCGCAGGGCGTCGCGCTTGATCGCAAAGTTTCGCATGTCCTCGGCAAGTTGATCGAAGTGCTGCACCGCCTCGCCGAGCAGGAACCTGGAGAGATCGGCCGGCGGCGATCCGGCCAGCAGAGCAGCCAGGTGTCGGAGGCAGACGCCGTGGCCACGGGCGTAAGTATCCCGGCCAGCAGGCTCAGCAAGAAACGTGGAGACCCGCGTGATATACGCCCGCTCCTCGGACTCTAGCAGACGGCAGACCTGGCAGCTTTGGGGACTGCGAATCAGCGCCGCCACCGCGCCGGCCGTTTCTGAAGGTCTGCCCCGCAGCCCCGACAGGGCGGCGGACACTCGTTCCAGCAGCTTTGGGTAGCCAAGGCTGATTCCTCGCGGCGATGCAAGAGCCGCAAGCTGCCACGTGTGAAGCGGACAGAAACCCAATTGCTCCGCAAAAAGCCGTTGCGTCGGCTCGTCCGCAGACAACGTGTATTGCCATTTCCGAAAGAACTCGAACACAGCCCCCATCAGGTGATTGCACACGGGGCAACCCCACTCTTGAAGCTCGCTTTGTGCATCAGGATGTTGGTTCGCCGGACGGGGCTCGGCCTCGGTCTGGGGCAACGCCACAGGGACCACGACGGGCCTCTGATCCAGGGCCTTTAGTCCGGCCGAATCCTGGCGCAGGATGGCGTTTCGCAGCGAACTGAGCGACTGCTCGATCTCGGCGATCTCCTGCCGTCCATTGGCCATGCCCGCGTTTGCTGCACCACTCGCGCCGGGCGGAGCCTCGCGGAGTTTCTCGCTCAGCGCCTTCGTCAACCGAGATTCGACCCGGCTGGCAAGAACATGGACCGCGGATGCCAACTCGTCCACCGCCTGGTTGACGCCGCGCTCAACGGCCTTTGATGCCTCATTGCGGCACGCGACAATGGCCTCCTCAAGTTGATGGCGCAGGTGTTTCTGCAAATGATGCCTGCCCAGCGGCATGGGCACGTACTTGAGTGCTCCTGGTATGTTGCGAGTCCACTGCGGTTCTCTTGGGGAAAGCGGCGGCAGGTCGAGCGGCGGCAGCGGTTCCGTGCCACCCGGCTTCTGAACCCGCTCGCCGACAACGCCTCCCACAACCGCGACGGCTGCCGAGGGGAGCGCAGCCAGTTCATTTTCCAGGGAAGCCTTCGCGGGCCCCGTCGCCTGGTTGATCTCCTCCGTCAAGCTAGGTCTCTGACTGTCGAGCCACTTTGTCAGCTTTTGCCAGAAAGAGCGGGACACGTTGCCGGCCGCCAGTTCGGCCCTGCCCGACGCCCACCAGCCGCGTAAACTGCTCACCTCTCGATTCAGTTGCTCCAGAATCACGGGCATTTGTTGCGCGAGGAAGGAAGAGGACTCTGCATCCATCGTTTCCGTCGCGCACTGCTGGGCTTGCTGGCGGAGTTGCAACAGCCGCCCAGCGCGATCCTCTTTCAGTTGGTGGAATCTATCCTGAAGCTTCGAGAGTCCCTCACGCAAGACCTCGGGAGAGATGTCTCTCGCCTGTCCGGCGACATCGAGTTCCCTAGCCTCCAACGATGCAATGGCGGCGGCCTTGTCGAGAATGGCCACCAGGAACGTGGACGACTTCTCGACCGCAAGGAACGAGGTGATCGCCTGCTCAAGCGTGCCCAGGCCGCTTTGCCTGTACGCCTCATCGTCATGGGCCTGTTTCGCCGCCAGGCCCCGCCTTGATGAAGTCGCGTAGACCCGCAAAGAAGAAGTGCCCATCTGCTGCTGGAGCGCCCCCACGATGAAGGCCACCACTTCTCGGCATTCCTGGTCGTCGAGCAAGTCGGTCTTGTTGATGACGAAGACGATCTTGCGAACGTACTCACGCAGCCTGGAGAGCAGATCGGTTTCCACGGCCGTCAGCGGCGTATCGACGCTGGTGACGAACAAGGCCGCGTCGCATTGAGGGAGAAAAGCCATCGTGGTTGCCGTATTGGCATCGACCGCGGAGCCCACCCCCGGCGTGTCCACGAACTCCAGGCCCCGGCGCAAGAAGGGCAGCGGCAACTCGACATACACCCGCTCGACCCGCTTCTCATTGCCTGGGTTTCCCTGTTGGGTCACGTAGCCGGCAAGCGCGGCAAATGGGGCGGTCTCCGCGAAGGACCACCCTTTCCGCTCCACCACAAGCCGCTCGCAGGAACCAAACCGCAAGACCGTGATGGCCGAGGTGAGCGGGAGCACCCCCGTGGGCAGGATTTGTCGTCCCATGATGGCGTTCATCAAGGAACTCTTGCCGCGATTGAACTGTCCCAATACGGCGAGGGTGAAACGGTCTTCCGCCAGTTTCACCATCAGTTCGCGGCAGGCGGTGGCTCGCGGTTCATCATCAAAGCGGCGGAAATGGGCGTCCAAGCGACGCACGACAGCAGCAACCGCCTGCTTGGCCCGAGTGTATGTCCGAAGGTCGCTCCAGTCCGTCTGATCTGTAGAACCCGAAGGGGCAAGCTCCGGGGGCTTCGAGCCGGCTCGTTCGGCGAATGCTTCGGAGGAGTCCATGAGCTATCCCATCACGAATTTCAGCGCGGCTCTCATGGTGCGGCTGCTTCCTTTTCTTCCATGCCCGCCTGCTCCAATTCTTGCAAATCGCAGATCAACTCGGCCGTGTCCCCTTCGGCAACCGATCCTGTTTCCGAGGCGGTCATCCGCCGCAGTTGCTCTCGAAATACCTCGGCCTGCGACAGATACGGCTCAACCACTCGGGCGATGGAATCTTTGAGCCATGACTGAAGCTGCGCGTTGTAGAGTCTGACGTAGTGCTCAAGCGGAGCGGCCAATTGCTCCTTGACCGTGCGGCGCACCGCCCGTTGGCGCATCCCAGGCACCATCAGTGCCCAGCGGGACACCGTGCAGGGGCAGTTCGCCAAAAGCGGTGCAAGATCAACGGTAGGCAAGCCGCCACAGGCCACATTGCGGACGGCGGCCGTATCGACAGTTGCCAACGGTGCGGTCCTTTCTAACGATTCGAGCGTGCCAACAAAGGTCTGCTGAAGACCAGCGACGACTTCCCGGGCGTTCTGGCCCATTTGGACGAATGCCCGCTCAACGACCTCTCGAACGGTGCCGCTGGCACCATCATCCCCTTTGTGGTCTGCTGCCATGATGGCTTTGGCCGCATCCTCAAGAATGATCTCCAGCAGGGCTGCCCTGTCCCAGGACCAATCGCGGCGGCGTGTCTCGGCCTGCTGAATCGCGGCGTCCGCCTGGTCCAAGAGACGTTCCGTCGTCTTGAGTTGCTGGCCGTCGCCGCCTACCGGGGCCGTGCCACGACGCTTGGCAAGCAACGTTTGCAGCACGGCGATCACGGACTGCCGCAGACGGGCGATCTTTCGGTGCAGCGACTTCTCCGTAAGGGAGCGATGCTGCTCCCACAGCGGCTCGATCTCTTGCTCGAACCAGCGATCCAAGAGTGCCGCGTCGTTTCCCCACGTGCTGACTGGATGGACTACTACGTCTAAGCCGAGTTCCTGCCGAAGTTGGTCTCGGAGGTACTGTAAGACCTGCTGCCGATCTTCGGCGTTGAGCAAGTCGGCCTTGCTCAAGAGCACTTGGGCCGGAATCCCAGCTTCATAAACGTCACGCAGCAGGGATACGTCATCCTGGTTCAGGTTCGAGCCGGCGTCAATCAGCACCACGCTCAAATCGCAACGGGGAAGGTAGGCAAAGGTCTCCGCGCTGCCGCTGGTGGCGAGCGAGCCGATGCCCGGCGTGTCCACCAGGACCACTCCCTCCCGAAGCCGCCGGGAAGGAATCTCCACGGTGATCCCCGTCACGTGCTTGTAGTTGCCGTGGTTCTTTTCCTCCGACGCATACTCGGCCAGTTCCTCGGGATCAATACGACGGGGGCCGGTTTCGGCAAAGTAAACAATGGCGTGAGGCCGGTTGCCCTTCCGGTGGCCACGCACCAGCCGCGTTGGAACCGCCGTGACGGGCGTGACTCCAACCGGGAGCACGGCGATCTCGGCAATGTGATTGAGCAGAGAAGACTTTCCCGAACTGACCCGCCCGAAGACCGCGATCTCAAACTGTGGGGATTCAAGACGCTGGACGATCGTGTCCATCATGGGTCGGAACTCGACGAGTTGCCACCGCATCACGATCCGGTCCAGCAGCTTGAGCATGGCAACGCTGCCCGGCGCAGCGTCCAGGCGAGCGAGCCGTTCGGGCAGATCATGGCCGAGCCGGTCGCTAAGGTACGCCTTCACCCGATCCAACAGCCGATCCAACTCCTGCTGAATGCTGACCACCTCTTGGCGGCCGGCATCATCCAGTCCCCCATAGCCGCGCAGCCGGCTCGGCCCCACTTCCTCGACGGCAATGCTCAGCGAAACCAGGCTCGTCTGTAAGGCCCAGCGAAGGCCGACCCGGCGCACCTCGACGGGAATCCCGTGCTTTTCCAGACAAGTCACCATTGTGCTGCGGATGCGGGCGAAGTAATCCTCCACCACCTTGGCCTCAGTAGGCGACAGGTCATGGGCGTACTGGTCCAGCGGAGACGGCCGCTTACTTTGCACCAGCAATGGCTCCAACTCGTTCAGGCGGCCTTCGATATACACGAAGGTGGAAAGCAGGGCATTCTTGTGCAGTGGGCTCAGCACCGGGCGGACCTCAAACGAAAAAAGCCCTCGGGAACGTTCCCAAGGGCTTCGGCTTGCTTCTTCGCCCCCACCCAAGGGAAAACCCTTCTGGTAGGGGTTATTAGCCGCGGGCACCATGACGGGCCTCCGGCGGCAGTTCACGGCGAACCCCATCGCCGTAGCTTTATCACATTATGGGGATACCGGCAGGCGAAGTCAACACCATCCTGCCCCCTCCACCCCAACTCCGCGCCGGGACGGTGTTCCACCGCGACCGCACCCGCAGAACGACCGACGCTGGCCAGGCATCTTCTCGCTCCCTATACTATCCGAGAGCAACGACCGCCATGTCTTCCAAGATAGGAGATTCCCGTGTCCGAGATCAGCAGCGAGCGGGTGCTCGTGGTCCCAACTGAACTGTTGCACCGCTTGGGCCATTTTCAGGGTTTCACAGGCGAGGTGAACCGCTACGTCAGCGTACTCCTCGATCCAGCGCACACAAGTTACCGCCCTCGGCATGAGGTGGAGAACGATCCCTCGTACAAGCAACTCATCCCTTACGTCCTCTTCTGCCACGACAAGGGAGCGGGATGCGAAACGATTTTTCAATACACCCGTGGCATGAGGCAAGACGAATCGCGTCTGCGAGGCAAACGGAGCGTCGGCATCGGCGGCCACATCTCCATGAAGGACTCCGCGCCCAACGGCACCGGCAATGCCTACTCCGAGGGCATGTCCCGCGAGCTAGCCGAGGAAGTCTCCATCGAAACGCCCTACCGCGAGCAGTGTATCGGGCTCATCAACGACGACGAAACCGCTGTGGGGCGAGTCCACTTGGGAATCGTCCATCTCTTCAATGTGGAACGGCCTGCCGTACTGGCGCGGGAGAGCGAAATTGTTGACGGCGGCTTCCGGCCCGTTCAAGAAATCCTTCCCCATCTCGACGACTTCGAGATGTGGTCGCAGATTTGCCTGCGGGCGCTGTTCGCGGATGCCAAAGGCTAGTCGCTGTGGAACCCCCACTACCCGGCGAACCGGCAAAATCCCCTGCACCACGGCGGTCGTGGATCGGCCGCACGGTGGTCGGCATTATTCTGGCCACGTTCTTCTCGGACTTCAGCCACGAGATGTGTACGGCGGTGCTACCGCTCTATCTGGCAACCGTTGGTCTTGGCCCGGCGTCACTGGGAATCATCGAGGGTGTTGCGGATTTCCTGGTAAGCCTCTCCAAGCTGGGCGGCGGCGTGGTGGGCCACCATGTCCGCCGCAAACGACCCTTGGCTGCTCTTGGGTATCTCGTCACTACGCTAGCCACCGGCGCGATGGGGCTTGTCAGCAGCCTGGCGTCGCTTGCGTCGCTGCGAAGCGTCGCCTGGGTCGGGCGGGGCTTTCGTGGACCGCTCCGAGACTACCTTCTGGCGGATGCCGTCGAACCGACGCACTACGGTCGCGCCTACGGCCTGGAACGGGCCGGCGACATGCTCGGGGCCGTGGCAGGCCCACTGGCCGCCACGTTGATGGTTTGGGCAGGGATCGAATTCCGTTCGATCATCCTCGTGACACTCGCCCCGGGCCTGGTCGCCGCCGGCGCGATGTTCTTTCTCGTCAAGGAACGCAAAGCTCCGCCGGAGAAACCGGAAGCTGCGGATCACGAGACGACGCGGTCGTTCCCCAAAGGCTTCTGGTTCTTCCTGGTGGGCGCTGGACTCTTCGGCCTGGGTGACTTCTCGCGGACGTTCCTGATCTGGCTGGCAGCGCGCGGACTAGGAGAGGATGCGGGCCACGCTGCTGGCACAGTGTCTGTGGCTGTTCTGCTTTACACACTGCACAACCTCGTGAGCGCCGGTGCCGCATTTCCCATCGGCCACCTCGGCGACCGTCGCTCGAAATTGGGCGTGCTGCTGATCGGATATTGCCTTGGCGTGGCAACGAACATCCTGCTCGCGGTGTTCGGTGGTTCGATGTCTTGGCTGGTAGTCGCTATCTTACTTTCGGGCATCTATATCGCCGCCGAGGAGACCTTGGAAAAGGCTGTGGCGGCGGAGTTCTTGCCGCGGCACTTGCGCAGCCTTGGCTTCGGCATCCTGGCGTCTGTCAACGCCGTTGGCGACATGGTATCCAGTCTGTACGTGGGTTTCCTTCTGGAGACCAGGCGGGCGACGCTCGCGTTCGGGATAGCTGCAATGGCCAGCGCGCTCGGTGTCCTATGGATTGTCGGCATATTGAGAACGCTCCGCCCGTCGCCGTGATGGTGGAAAGCCAGCCGGCTCAGATCGTCACCGTCCGAATACGGCCGCCTTGCCCAATTCGGCTTCGATCTCCAGCAGTCGGTTGTACTTGGCGATCCGCTCGCTGCGGCAGGCGGAACCGGTCTTGATCTGGCCGCCACCCATCGCCACGGCGAAGTCGGCCAGGAAGGCGTCTTCCGTCTCGCCCGAGCGGTGCGACACCACGTAGCCCCAGCCGGCCTTCCGGCACATCTCGATGGCCTTGATGGTCTCCGTCACCGAGCCGATCTGGTTGAGCTTGATGAGCACGGCGTTAGTGGACTTCTCCTTGATTCCGCGGGCGATGAATTTCGTGTTGGTCACGTAGATGTCGTCGCCGACGATCTGGATTTTGCCACCCAGCGCGGCGGTGTGCTCACGGAATCCCTCCCAGTCGTTCTCTGCCAGGCCGTCCTCGATGGAGACGATCGGGTACTTCTCCACCCATCCCTTGTAAAGGGCCGTCATCTGCGCGCTGTTCTTCTTGCCTTGGCCCGACTTGGCCAGGTTGTAGGCCCCCTCCTCGTAAAAGGAACTGGCCGCCGGGTCCAGGGCGATGGCGATGTCCTTGCCGGGCTGGTAGCCCGCAGCCTTGATCGCCTCGATAATCACTTCGCAGGCTTCCTCGTTGCTCTTGAGGTTGGGCGCGAAGCCGCCCTCGTCGCCGACGCTGGTGGCGTAGCCCCGCTTGTGCAAAATGCCTTTCAGGGCGTGGAAGGTCTCAGCCACGTAGCGGAGCGCCTCGGCGAAGTTTGGCGCGCCGATCGGCATTGCCATGAACTCCTGGAAGTCCACGCTGTTGTCGGCGTGCTTGCCGCCGTTGAGGATGTTCATCTGCGGCACCGGCAGCCGCACGGCTCCCGTCCCGCCCAAGTAAGCGTAAAGCGGCAGATCGGCCGCGATCGCCGCCGCCCGAGCCACCGCCATCGACACGCCCAGGATCGCGTTGGCCCCCAACTTGCTCTTGGTGGACGTGCCGTCCAGGTCGATCATCAGGCGGTCGATCTCGGCTTGCCGCGCTGGGTCCAGGCCCAGCAGCTTGGGTGCGATCGTGTCATTGACGTTGGCGACCGCCTTGAGGACACCCTTCCCGCCGTAGCGTTTCTTGTCGCCGTCGCGGAGTTCCAGGGCCTCGTTCTCGCCGGTGGAAGCCCCGGACGGCACGGCGGCCGACGCGGTAACGCCGCCCGCCAGAGTCACACGAACCCTCACAGTCGGATTGCCTCGGGAATCGAGAATCTCCATCGCACGAATCGCTTCGATCGTTCTCGTCATCGCTTTCTCCTTGACGGTGTTGGTTTATTCGGGGATTCCCGAGTCGGTTCGGCTTCCAGTTGGCGCAACAAAAAACCCCCGCAAGGGCATCGCCCTGTGGGAGTTTTCAAAGTCTTTCCGCCCCGACACCTCCCACCCGGTTTGAGCAAAACCCGGTAGGAGTCGTCAGCCGTACTCCACCGCTGCGAAGCGGTTGTCGGCGGTTTGGGGGGGACTCCATCCCTCATGTTGGCCGAGACGAAGGGCGTCGCAACCATGTAGTTTATACCAGGCTGGCTCCCGCCTTTCAAGCGGCTCCTGCGCTCAAGTCGAATCCGCCGGAACTTCTTGGCAGTAACGGAGTTCAGCAATACGGATTTGCACCAAGGTCCCGGTAGAGATTCTGCGGCGACCGGGAAGCTCCGGTGATCCCGATCCAGCGAACCAGATGGTTGCCGCTGGAGATTGTGTAGCTCTCTGTTGCCCTCAGCAGCACCAGGGGCGCGGCGACGCCGGCCATCGGTGTGGGCCAATGTCCCGAGCCTTGTTCGTTTACAGAGGTGGCCGCCACTTCGGCTGTGGAATCCGCCGTCCCGGTGGCCGCCCTTTGGGGATCGGCGGAAGTGGCATTCGCATCTTGGTGAACGCCTCCAGGTGCTCCGGGTTGACTCGGTACTTGGGACGCCCATTCTCTTTCTCAGCCACGTTGTAGCCTTGCAGACGGCCAGAGCGAATCCACGACAGCACCTTGTCGGGTCGGACACGTAGGAACTTGGCGACTTCTGGCACCGTGAGTGGCTGATTGATGACGGACGGGTTGCGTCCGGCTGCCAGAAAGTGGGCGACGACAAGGGAGGCTGCGGCAGCCTTGTCGCCCTCGGTCGGTTCGAGGTACTGCTGGAAGAGCGCCTTGACTTCTGGGTTCATCAGGTGGTAACTACTCCGTCTCAGGTCGTCACGTTTCCGCCACGATGCGCGAGAACCGCCTTTGCCGACAAGGACCGAATAGTACATAATAGGTCAGTCAAGTGTGGCCGCGCCGCCTGACCGTCAAGGCCGCTGCCAATAGGGCGAACACCCGAGCCAGAAGTGATTCATTATCACCCTTCACTTTGTCCTTGTTTTGTCCCTTGAAAAGCGGCAGAATCGGATCAAAATAGCGTAATAGCCTCCTGTTTCGACGCGGCGGTGACAGGCGATGACGCGGCATAAGCAACCGAGAAATAAGGACTTACAGCGAAAAACGGCGCGTTTACACGCTCAATGTGCCCAGAAACGATGTGACTCGCTGGGCTATTGTGAGATGTCCCTCCGGGACAGAAAAATGGTGGGGCTCGCTGCGCTCGACCCACCCTACAATCTATGATCTCGCCGACGATCCCTCAAGCGGTACCCGTCGATCGACCTTACGCTCGGCCGATGGTGGGCCGGCGGCCGCCACCGCGGCCTGGTCCCACCCTACGACTTTCCGCGACGGAAACCAACCATGAAAACCAATCCCGTCAAACAGAAACTGCGTGCCGGCCAGGCGACGTTCGGCACCTGGCTCTCTTTGGGCGACGTTCACTCGGCGCGGGTGCTGGCCCGCTGCGGGTTCGAGTGGCTGACCTTGGACCTGGAACACGCCGCCATCGACTGGTCGCAGGCGGCGGTGATCTTCGCCCTGGTGGCGGAGGCGGGCTGCGTGCCGCTGGCCCGGGTGCCGGAGGGCGACCACTACTGCATCAAGCGGGCCTTGGACGCCGGGGCCTTCGGCATCGTGGTGCCGATGGTCAACACCGTCCAACAGGCCCGCGCGGCGATCGACGCGGCCCGCTATCCGCCGCTGGGCAATCGCAGCGTCGGCGGCGGGATGCACGCCTTGAACTTCGCCGCCACGCCGGGCGATTACTACCAGCAGGCCAACGACGAGATCCTGGTCGTCCTGCAGACCGAGAGCCCGCAAGGAGTGGACAACGCCGAGGCCATCTACCGCCTCCCCGGCTGCGACGCGGTCTTCATCGGCCCGGCCGATCTGCGCTTCACCATGCGGGCCGCCGACGGCCGTTTCCCCACGCCCCAAGAACACGAGGCGATGATCCAGCGTACCTTGGCGATCGCCCGAGCGGCCCGGGTTCCGCTGGGCATGCACGTCATGGACCCGCCCTCGGCGCTGGCCCGGGCGGCCGAAGGGATGCAGTTCATCGCCGTCGCCAGCGACCTGCGGATGCTCACCGCCTGCGCCCAGCAGTTCGTCGCCGCGATCTGGCCCGATCGATCCGGCAAGGAGATCGCACGGTATTGAGAAGGAAGAAGAATGCAAAATGCAAAATGCAAAATGAAAAATCAAGAATGGCGATTACTATCTGCCGTCTCTCATTTTGCCTTTTTCATTTTACATTTTGCATTTTTCATTTTTCATTCAGCTTGTTACGCCGTGATGCCCTTGGTCAGGGCCATGAAGGCGGTCTCCAGGTTGATCTCGTCGATCTTGAAGGTGTGCAGCTTGACGCCGCCTTGGACCAACAGCGTGGCCAGGTCGCTGTAGTCCTCGACGCCCTTGGCCAGGGTGACAAACAACCGGCCGTCGCGGATCTCGATGCGGTCGATCAAAGGGTGACCGTCCAACAGCTTGGCGGCTGCGGCCGGGTCGCCGCCGACGCCGATGTCCAGCACCGGCTGCTGGCGGACGAGGCCCATCACTTTGGCCACTTCCGCACTGACCTTGAGCACGCCCTGCTCGATGATGCCCACCTTGTTGCAGATGTCGGCCAACTCGGGCAGGATGTGGCTGGAGACCATGATCGTCTTGCCCAGCTTGCTGAGCTCCTTCAACAGCCCGCGGATCTCGATCCGGCGCGGGGGTCCAGGCCGCTGGCCGGCTCGTCCAGCAGCAGCACCTGGGGATCGTGCAACAGCACCCGGGCCAGGCCCAGCCGCTGGGTCATGCCGCGGGAGAGGCTGGTCACGAAGGCGTCGCGCTTGTAGCCCAGGTCGACCAGGGCCAGCATCTCTTCGCAGACCTTGCGCCGGGCCGGGCCCTTGATGCGGTAGGCGGCGGCGAAAAACTCCAGGTACTCGATGACCTTCATGTCGTCGTAGACGCCGAAGAAGTCGGGCATGTAGCCGATCAGGCGGCGGATCTCCTTGGGATGCGTGTAGATCGAGTAGTCGCAGACGTAGCCCTCGCCCCAGCTCGGCTGCAGGAGCGTGGCCAGCATCCGCATGGTGGTGGTCTTGCCCGAGCCGTTGGGGCCGATGAAGCCGAACAGGTCGCCCTGGCTCAGCTCCAGCGTGAGGTTGTTCACCGCCCGCAGCTCGCCGTAGACTTTGGTCAGGTCTTGGGTCTTGATCATCGTGCCTGCTACTGGGAAACGGGGAAGACGAAACGGTAGAACACCTTGTGCGGATCGCGGGGACCGGCCATCGGCCGGCCGTCGCGCAACAGGTCCGCGCCATGGCGGCCGGCGGAAACGTCGTCCGGCACGCCGGCCATCAGCACGGCGCGGTTGGCCTGGAGCAGGGCGCTGAAATCGACGAACCCCTGGTAGCGGTTCCACAGGCCGGTGTACGCGCGGCCGCCGGCGGCGCGGAAAAACATCATCGCCCGCAGCACGTAGGCCACGTCGACGCTCCCCTGGTCGTAAGGGGTCAGCTCCTCGTGGAACTTGTCCTTCATGTGGGCGGGGTCGTCGTCCAACACGCTCTTGCGGCCGGTGAGAAAGGTCCGCAGCTCGCGGCGCATGAGCATCGAGCCGACGGTGATCGTCTCATGCGGCTGGACGGTCCCCGAGTCGCCCAGTTGGTAAACCCAGTTGCCGTAGGCCAGCAGGCAGTCGTGCAGGGGGAAGTCGAAGGGGTTGGTGAGGGTGCCGGTGGGCACGCGGTCCTCCTCGACCAGCTTGGCCTCGGGGACGACAAACGCCCCGGCCGGCGACGTCCAGCGGGCGGTGAAGCTCTTGGTCGACCAGATCGGGATCGGCACGCCGTCGAGCGTCTCCAGGCCGGGCGAGAAGCGGTAGCCGCCCTTCCAGACTGTGGGGTCGCTGGCCCGGGGATTCATGCCCCCCAGGGCCTCGCCCGGCAGACCCAGCCAGCTCACGAGTACGTCAGGCTTTCCAGCCTGACTTGACTGTTTCGTCAGGCTGGAAAGCCTGACGTACTTTCTTGCCGGGTCAATATCCCCGGCGGCCACGCCGGCAGCGCGGCGCGGCCGGCGGGGCGACAGCGAAATGTCATAGGGCTCGGTCGTGGGGCTGAAGACGTTGGCCCAGGTGGTGCCGCGGACCCGGCCCGAGCCGGCGTCGACGTCGACCAGGTCCACCTGGTTCACCTGCACGCGGTCGCCCTTGATCGCCCGGGCCAGGGCCAAAGCGCCGGCGGTGACCAGCGCCACGACCAGCGGGAAGGAGACCCAGGTCCATTGCATCCGCCCCAAGAAGCGGCGCAGCAGGAAGTAGTCGCCCGGACCGATCGCCAGCAGGTAGACGATCGCTAGCGCGACCACGGTCCAGAAGGGCACCAGCCCGACGCCGGGGAAGTAGTCCAGGGCGCTGCGGAGCTGCCCGGCCATGTCGGTGAACCCATAGTGGAGCATGGCCCGGCTGCCGCCGGCTTCTTCGGTCGCAGTCGAGGAAAGGTCCAACAGCCGGGCCATCAGCCGGCCGCGATCAGCCCAGTTGGCCAGCGGCGGCTGGTCGGGGTCCAGCGCCAGGTAGACCAACTGGCCGAAACCCCGGGCCTGGCGGACCAACAACGGCAGGTCCGCCTCGCGGATCTCGACCACGCCGCCGGCGTCGCCGCCAGGGCTAACGGTCACGCCGGCGTGGCCGCCAGGGCTAACGGTCACGCCGGCGCCGGCCAGCACCGGCACGCGCAGGCCCTCGGGATCAGCCAGGGTCAAGGGCAGGGAGCTGCCGCTGAACGACTTGATCGCGCCCAGTTGCCGCAAGCGCGTCATTTCCTGGAAGCGGCCGGGGGCGAAGACGGCGAGCGGACCGCCAGGGCGGAGGACCTGGTCGGCCTGCTGGCCCGCACACAACAGCAGCCGCCCGCCCGTCTGGAGCCACTCGGCCAGGGCCTGGATCTTGGGGTCCTCAGGCTTCAGGCCGGCGTAGATCCGCGGTTGGCTGGTGGCCAGCACGACCGCGTCGACGCCTTCGTAGCCGTACCAGCGGTCGGGGAGCCGGTCGAAGCTCTCCACGCGCGCGACGACGCTCCTTTCGGCGGGGTCCTGGTGGACCATGGCCACCGCGTCGTCCACACCGACGGACCCCGCGCCGACGACCAGGATCAACTCCTGGCTGGGCAGCAGGGCAGGGGGGAGGTGGGCGTCGTCGGCCGCGTCGGCCGCCTTGAACAGCCGCCGGGTTATGCGTCCGTCGGCGGCGCGAAACTCGACCTTCGCTTCGCTGCGGACGCGGCCGAAGCGGACGTAGAGCATCACCCGGCTCTCCTGCCCGGCCGGCAGAAGGCAAGAATCCGCCTCGCCGGTCGAGACACGGCTGGGTACGCCGTCGCCGTCGGGCACGGTGATCGAAAGCTCGCCGCACTGCGCCTGGATTGCGCCCGGAGCGTGACCGCCACCGGCGTCCAGAGTCCCGGTTTGTAACAGCCGGAAAACCCCACCTCGACCCGCACGATCTCGACCGCGTCGGCCGCGGGCACCGTGCGCAGCATGGTCCGTCCGGCCAGGGCAGGGCAGGGCAGGGCGGCGGAAAACAGCAAGGCGAAGATCGCGGCAGTCACTAGCCCGAAGCGCAAGCGAGGGTCGCGGCCTGGTCCCGCGCTTGCGCTTCGGGCTAGTGAGGAGGGTGGGTCAAGCACGTGTGCGTAGGGTGGGACAAGCTCGCGCATCGCGAGCGCCGGCCCACCGGTCCGGCCCCCGACCCTTGGTGGGCCGGCGGCCGCCACGGCGGCCTTGTCCCACCATACTGAATATTGGTCGCCGCTCATGGCTTCCCCGCATCGGGGCAAGTGCAGACGAGATGCCCGCACCCGGGACACCCGGAGCCGTACTTCTGGGCGACCGCCTCGGTCAGATCGACGCCCGCCACATTGGCGATCGTGGCCAGCCAGGCCAACACGTCGGCAAACTCGGCCGACTTCTCCTGCTGCGACCCGTTGCGCAGGGCGGCGGCCAGCTCGCCGATCTCCTCCATCAGCCACATAAATGTCCCATCGACTCCCCTCGCCAGATCTTTTTTCAGATACATCTGGCGAATGAGCTGCTGGAAGTCGGCCAGGCTGAACTTCGCCGGAGCGGCGTTGGCGGGTGGTTGAGGTGCGGGGGTATCGTCGGGCATGGGTTACCGCTTCTGCAAGGTATAGTATCCGTTTGTCTTCCACACCCGCCACTTCTCCGCGAACGCCCGCTGCTTCTCAGGGTTGATCTTTCCACCACGGAACGATCCGCTTCCGGCCTCGCTGGAGTACTCGTATGAATCAGCTACCCAGAGACGGGTTGAACCCATCCCCCGACCACCGGTATATTCGTATGAGCCAAGCAATTCCCTCCCGGCGGACAGGTCGTCCGGTACCCCACGGGGATCATTGTGGCCGGTGATAGCGAACAGCAAGCCGAGCACCCAGGCCCTTTGCCCGGGTTTGAGGCTTGGATCCAGCGCCCCGTCAATCAAATCCGGCAGGGCCGAGTTGTACATTCTCTGAAGGCGGCCGGCCGGCGAATCGGGGTCCAGGAAATCCTTGCACTCCACGATTCCGCCGATTGCCATTCTGACCGGCCCGGCGTCCGGTAGCTGGGATATCCACTTCCGCGCATTTCGCCGCTGCTCATCAGTGACTGAAACCGAGATCGGCGCTACCTCCAACGCGATATCCGGAGAGTGCGATGTTAAGAGATCACTAATATCTTGGCGGTCCACAATCTCTTCGCGGTTGTGGTAGAAAACGCGGAGAGTATACTTGCCGGGAGCGGAAATATGGACGTAGCTCTCCAGAGGCAGCTCCGCCTTCCACGATTCGCCATACTCCAGCGTCTCCCAGTGACCAAGTCCGCCGCCCATCAACAGCCCCGGGCCGATGATGGGCAACAGCCGCCCCTTCTCATCACGAACCTCAAATCGCCATCGCGCCAATCGGCCGGTACGATAGTCGCCCCCGACGGTGAAACCCGTCACCGGTTGTTTTTCCTCATCGAGATTTGTAAGCAGCAGGGTAAAACGGGGTTTCTCTTGAAGAGAGTAGCCTCGCTTCAGCTTCCCCGCCACGAGAATCCGTAGCGGGTCGGGTTTCTTCTGAACGCGACGCAAGGCCGTCAACAAATGAAGGTTGCTCAGGCGCGGTATATCCATTGCCCTTTCCAAGGACGGCGCCGGGCTTTCGATCAACCGCATTAGCGCGCCATGACGTGCCGCAAGGAATTTCCTCCATCCTTCCCCCCGCGGCGAACCACCTCCACCAAGAGGCATTCGTCCTCCTCGCCGAGTTCAGCCTTCTCCAATTCGGCGCGCAAACGATCATCCGCCCACTTCCGGACCTCGGCGGCAGAAGGACGATTGCGTGCCGGATCGGGGCTGGCCGAGGATACACACCCAGGATAGCATCCGAAAAAGACCGCGAAACCAATAACCAAGCCATTGATTAACTTCACGGCCCTACTCCTCGGTAATCGCGGGTCGCCCAGTCCAAAGTTGCCGCAACGAGTCCAGGCCGCTAGTCATTAGCAGAATGGACTCATTCGTTAAACGTTGGCCGACGTCACCAACGGCCACTGACCACTAGCCACCGACCACTACTTCCCCAGCGACTCCAGCATCAACTTCGCGGCGGGATTGTCCGGCACGAGCTGCAAGAACTCGCGGAGCACCCGGCGGGCCTCCGGGGTCTTGCCCGCCTGCACGAAGGCGTCGGCCAGACCCAGCCGCGGGCGAGGGTCGGTGGGGCTCAATTCGACGGCAATCTGGTACTCCTCGATGGCCTCTTGCTGATTATGGCGCTCGCCGGCCGCCTCGGCAATGATCGAGTGCAGCTCCGCGTCTGATACGTCAATCTCCAGCCCTTGGTTCGCCCATTGCCCGGCCAGGGCGTAATCCCGCTTCTGGAGGGCCAGCCGGGCCAGCTCCTTGCGGGCGTGAATGTCTTCCGAGTCGATGCGGGCCAGCCGGGTCAGTGCGTCCAGCAGCTTCTGCTGGTCCTTCGACTTGGCATAGATCCGCGCCAGCGCGCGGAGCCAACGCGCGTCTTGAGGCTGAAGCCTAGCGCCCTGCTCATACAGCCGCTCCGCCTCGGCATAGGCTTCGTCCTTGAGCTTCAGCGAGGCCAGCAGCTCCAGCGCCCGCAGATCGGGCCGCTCAGGCTGCAAACACCCGGCTAACATGCCCTCCGCTTCCTTGACCTTCCCCGCGCGGATCGCCAGCCGGGCCAGGACGTAGGTCGCCAGCGGCTGCTTGGCCCGAAGCTCGACCGCCTTGGCGGCCAGCTCCCGGGCCTCGGCAAAGGCCCCGCGGCGGAGATGCGAGTAGGCCAGCTCGGCGGCCAGCTCGGCGTTTTTCGGCTCGGCCCGCTGGGCCCGGAGCAATTCCGCCAGCTCGTGCTCGGGCGGCTCGCCGGCTGAAAGCTCTGCGGCAAGCTTCTTGAGGTAGGCCACGTAGCCTTGCTCGAACTTCTCCTGCGACATGCCGAAGACCCGGCGGATGCCCTCGGCCGTGCTGAGGTTCTCGGTGTAGGCGTCCAAGAGCTTGCGGAGCACCTCCTCGCCGCGGCCCTGGAGCATGTACTCGACGTACAGCTCCGCCTGGCAGTAGGCCATCTGCCAGTCGGCGCCGGAGTTGGGGCTGGTGAAGGCGAGGTTGATCGTGTCCAGGGTGAAGAGTTTGCCGGCCGGCACCCGCTGGACCAGCAGCTCGTTCCACTGCGGCGGCCGGGGATAGCCCTCGCACCAGACGGCCAGGGCCTCGGTGTACCAGTGCGGGACGTTGTAGTGGGTCTGCTGGAGCGTGATCACGTGGGTCATCTCGTGCCGCAGCACGCGGGCCCAGTTGAAGCGCACGGGCGACTCGCTGGGGGCGGTCATGCCGATCGTCGGGCCCGTGCAGGCGGCCACCGTGTCCAGGTAGGGCAAGCCGATCATCCGCGTGCTGAACCACTCGTGGCCGCCGATCCCCTTCGCCTGGCTGAAGATCTCCACCAGCGGCTTGCCCGGCGGACGATAACCGAACTTCTCCGAGAGCTGCTGGTAGACCCGCTCGACGTGCGGGGCCGCGTAGCGGGCGAGGTGCTTTTGCTGCGGGCCGTCGAACCGCAGCAGGCAGTGGCCCGTATCCACGGTCTGCATGGCCTCGATCACCTCCAACAGCTCCAGCGTGTTCTTCACGCGGACGTGGAAGGGGTCCTCCCGGAAAGCTTCGTCGAGCATCCGGTGGGCCTCGGCCTCCTGGCCGGTCCGCATCCACATCAGGCCCAGCTTCGCCCGCGGCCCGAGCCGCTGGGGCATGCGCTGGATCGCCTCGCGGTACCAGTGCTCGGCCTCGGCCGTGCGGTTGCGGTCGTCGAGCCAGGAGGCTAGGGTTTCAAAAAACAATCCCGGATGCGGGTTCTGGGCCAGGACGCGGTCGATGAGCCGAGTCAACGCTTCGTGGGTATCTTCGACGACGTAACACGCCGCCAGGCGCCCCAGCGTTTCCTCGTCCAGCGGATTCAGCGGCAAGGCTTTCTCTTGGAGGATCTTGGCTGCCAAGGCCGGATCGAAATTGGCCCAGGCCAGGTCGGCCGTGAGCAGCCATGCCTCGACAAGCTGCGGATTGATCTGCAGGGCCCGGCCAGCCAGCTCCTGGGCTTTATGGGAATCGTGATCTTCCAGGGCCAGCTCGGCCATCGCCGCGAGAACCTCCGCCGCGTTGGGATTTTGGGCCAGCGCCGCCTTGAACTCCCGATCGGCGTCGGCCTGGTTGTACTTCTCCAGGTACAACCGGCCCGCCTCGTAATGGGCCGGCCAGTAGTCCGAATCGATCCGCAAGGCGTCAGGGCAGAGATCGCCCGTCACGATGCTGAACTGATCGTGCAAACGCTTCCAGCGTGCATACTCGGCCGCGGCCAGCCCGATCCAGCGCAGCGACTCGGCGTCCTTCACATCGTGCCCGTTGTAGAACTCGACCAGCTCGTGATAGGCCCCGGCCGCTTGCTCCAGCCGGCCGGAAACGCGGAACAATTCCCCGCGGAGCCATTTGGCCTGCAACTGGTCGCGGCCCAACTTCAGGGCCGACTCGACGTGCTTCTCGGCGGCCGGGTAGTCGCCGCGATCGAAGGCCAGCCGGGCCAGCTCTGCCTCGATCTGGGCGTGTCCGGCCGGCGCCTCGGAAAGCGTTTTCGCCGCCTCCTCGCGCATCCCTCGGGCGTCCTGCGATCGGGCCAGTCCCAACGCGGCCCGAAAGTCCTTCTTCGCCAGCGGGCGGTAGGCATCCTCGGCCTCGGCGTACTTGCCGCCCAGCAACAGCTTGCGGGCGTTGGCCAGGTCGTCAGTGGACGCGTGGGCGACCGCAAGCGCGAGGAATGCCCATACAAAACAAACGCCCTCTGCGAGCTTCATAAAACGCCCCCTGCGAGTTTCATAGAACGCCCTCTGCGAGTTTCATGATCGGCCTCTCGGGCACTGGTCTCAGCCCCGAAGGGGCGGGACTCGATAGCCCAGGGCGAAGCCCTGGGGAGACGGACCACCGGAAAATCGCTCAAGGCCCAACGGGCCGGAACCGCCTTTGCCGAACGTGGCGGCCCGGTGCCGGCCGTACCGATTCAATCCCATACGTAGCGCTCATCGAACTCGATCCCGTGACGCTCCAACAACAGGCGGAACTCTCCTTGAAACGTTCGTTTCCGATGGTGTTCCGCCTGCCCTGCGATGTACGCCTTGACCTGGTCTACATGCGACTGGCTGACGGAGAACGCGCCATACCCATTCTGCCAATAGAAATCCCGCAAGTCCAATCCCTCCTCCTTGATGCGCCGACGAACCCGTTTTCACCTCCTCGACCAGTTGGGCGACGGCGATGGTTCGGTGCAAATTGCAGAGAAGATGAACGTGATCTTCAGTCCCGCCGATGATCAGCGAAGGGCAATGGATGTTCTTGAGGATGCCGACCACGTAACCGGCGATGGTGTCGCGATGTTCCGGAAGGCGCAGGAAGGGGCGGCGGTGCTTGGTGCTGAAAACGACGTGGACCAGGACGTTGGAGAGCGATTGCGGCATGGGGATGACTCCTTGGTGGCGTCGGGTTACGGCCCGTTGGGCCTTGTCCGGTTTTGGGGCGACCGTCCCCCCAGGGCTTCGCCCTGGGCTATCGAGTTACGCCCCTTCGGGGCTGCGGACGACGCATCGCACGCGCATTTCGCGCCGTAATTCATTGGCCCTTTTCCGTCGAGGGCACGACTCGGTAACCTTTGGGCGACAGGACGGAGGAAGACATTCTTCGAGGAGGCAGGCACTTGTCGCTCTTGGCTAGCTTCTCTCGGGCAGCGACGAGGGATTCGATATCGCGAGATAGCCACGATTCGGGTAGCGCGTACACATCACGTTTCCCCTGTGACAATCGCTCCTTTTCTCCCTTTCGTTTCTCGATAGCGCAGTCGAACGCTTCGAGCTGCAGCCCACGAAGAGACTTGCCTGCATGTACTCGCCAGAAGTCCTGGATCTCCTTCTTTCCATAGGCAGGTCTGCTGCCGGTGGCGGTATGAATTCCCGGGACGAGGTTGTATTGGTTCCAGCCAAGTCGCGGTATGAAGTCGTATTGGTGCCATTGAAGAGGACCGTTGAAACGCATGTCCTTTCGGAAGACCTCGACGTAGCTCGCGATGACTTCCGAGCAAATCACGCCAACGCTTCGGCTATAAGCATCGGGACGCTCCTCAGTCACTGTCATCGAGTAGCGAGAATCGGTGCATCCTTCGATCAGGAAAGGCAACGCATCCTCGCAGTGATCGAAAAGTAGCGTCCGATTCTTATCGATCTGCTCTTGTGCCTTCCAGTCGTAATGCGGCGGAATGCTAAGTATTGCCCTGTCTTCGTCGTAGTCGCATCGGATAGCTCTGTTCGGGCTGGCGAGTCCCTCCACGAGTTTGCGGTAGCCCAATCCCTTTTCCTTGACTTCCGCCTGCTGAGCAGGCACGAGATGGCAAGACGCAAGGAACAACACAACCGCCACGAGCGTTTTCATGTTCTCGGTCCTCCGACAAGATGGTGCTCTTTCGGCAATTGTCTGCCAGCGAGCCGGCCGCTGCAAGGCGAAGACGGCCACATTACGGCGGCATGGTTACGGCCCGTTGGGCCTTAGCGTTGCGCTGGCCGCCCCCGCCCCCCAGGGCTTCGCCCTGGGCTATCGAGTCGCGCCCCCTTCGGGGCTGAGGAGAAATCGCTTTTCCCCTTCCGCCCCACGCCTCGCCACTCGCCACTCGTCACTCACCCCTCGTCACTCACCCCTCGTCCCTCGTCCCTCACCCCTCGTCCCTCGCCACTCATCCCTCGTCACTCACCCCTCGTCCCTCGTCCCTCGTCCCTCACCCCTCACCCCTCGTCCCTCACCCCTCGTCCCTCACCCCTCGCCCCTCGTCACTCGTCACTCCTCTCACCCTTCCAGTAACCACTCAACCACCGTCGCCAACCCGTCGTCCTGCTGGCTGGGGGCGACGCGGTCGGCGGCGGCCTTGACCTCCGGCAGGGCGTTGCCCATGGCCACGCCCAGGCCGGCGGCGCGGATCATGGGGATGTCGTTCACGTCGTCGCCCACCGCACAAATTGTCTCATCGCCGATGCCCCATTGCCGGGCAAGACGGCGGATCGCCGACCACTTCGTCACCCCCGCCGGGGCCACCTCGCACATGAATCCGCGGTACTTCGGGCTGCGGAGCACGTGGGTCGCCAGTCGGCCCGGCAGCGACCGCTGCAGGGCCTGCTGCAAGCCGAGCATCTGCTCCCGCGTGCCCATGGCGAAGCCGCTGAAAACGCCCGGCGGCGGGCAGGCGATCAGCTCCGGCCAGAGACGGCCGTCGTCCGAGTTCAGCCGCAGGTACTCCGCCAGCTCGGGACTCACGACGTCCAGTCGGAGGTGATAGAACTCGAAGCCTTGGCAGTACGTATCGGCGCAGACCACCGGCTCGAAGCCCAATCCGTGGATCAGTCCCAAGGTCTGTTCGAGGACGGCGGCGGGAAACTCCGCCCGGTAGAGCGTGCGGTGGTCCCGAGGGTCCTTGACCAGCGCCCCACCGGCGGCCACCAACGGCACGCGAAGGCCCAGCGGCTCGATCAGGTGCAGCGTCCGGCCGTAGCGTCGGCCGGTGGCCAGCACCACCTGGATCCCCGCCTCGCCCGCGCGGGCCAGCGCCTCTCGGGTCACCGGTGCGAGCTCTTCTTTGGGGCTCACCAGAGTGCCGTCGATGTCGATGGCTAGTAAGCGATAGGCGGACATGCTACCCGCATCGACTCCAATTGCTCCACCGACCGCCGCTGCTCCTGCTCCAGGTAGCCGCGGCCCTGACGCACGCCAATGTGGTCCCAGGGCAACTCGGCGTCAATCGGGTAGGACTGGTGAACCAACAGGTCCACGTCGATCGCCGAGTCGGCCAGGGCCTGCCGCCAGATCTCCGCACGGTGATGCTCGGTCCAGGAGTCCAGCCTGGCTCCCCGCCGCCAGGCCAGCTCGATGGCCGCCCCCACGCGGCGATCACCCCGGGCCATGACGCCCTCCAGGAGGCTGGTCTCGATGTCGTGACACTTCACCTCCACCCCGCGCCACCCGCGCGGCGGACGCAAACGCTGGTGCGCTTGCCGCAGATACTCCCGCGTCTGCATCCCGTTCCACTGGTAGGGAGTGTGCGGCTTGGGGACGAAGTTCGAGACGTTGGCCACCACCTTCACCGACCGCCCCACGTCGCGGCCGATCTTCCAGATCGCGTCGGCCATTCTCGAGGATCCCGTCGAGATCGGCGGGCCGCTCGCCGGGCAGGCCGCACATGAAGTAAAGCTTCACGCGGTTGAAGCCCGCCTCGAACGCCTTTTGGGAGCCGGCGTAAAGGGCCTCGTTGCGGATGGGCTTGCCGATCTGCCGCCGCATGTCGTCCAGGGCCACCTCGGGGGCGAAGGTCAGTCCCGAGTGGCGGTCGGTGTTCATCAACTCGGTGACGATCAGCAACTGCTCGTTGACCCGCAGGCTGGGAACCGAAACGGAGACGCCCAGCGGTCGGAAGGTCTCCTGCATGCGTCGCATCAGCTCCTCGAAGTGCGGATAGTCGCTGGTCGAAAGCGACAAGAGCGAGATCTCGTTGTTGCCCGTGGTGCGGTACGACTCGCGGGCCGCTTCGACGATGGTCTCCACCCGGCGGTAGCGGAGCGGACGCTTGATGGGACTGCTCTGGCAGAAGCGGCACCGCCAGGGACAGCCCCGCATGATCTCGATGGCGATGCGATCGTGGACGCACTCCACGTTGGGCACGATCGGCGAGCTGGGCAGCTCCAGCCCGTCCAGGTCGCGGACCACGGCCGGCTGGATCAGCTCCGGCACGCCGGAGTAGATCGGCCGCGGACGCCGTGGGCGGCCGCGATCGTCGTAGAGCACTTCGTAACACCGCGGCACGTAGGCCACCGTGAACCGCCGGGCCAGCTCGACGAGGCAGGCCAGGCGATCGCGGCCACCGGCCCGCAGCTCCAGCCACGCGTCGCAAATTGCCGGCAGGGCCTCTTCGCCGTCGCCGACGACGAACAGGTCGATGAAGCGGGCCATCGGCTCCGGGTTCTGCGCAAGGCCCGCCGGCGATTACCAGCGGATGTTGGATCGTTCGCTCCTCCGCCGCTAGAGGGATGCCGGCCAGGTCGAGCATCGTCAACACGTTGGTCGAGCAGAGATCATATTGGAGCGTGAAGCCGACCACGTCGAACTGGCCAACGGGGGTGAACGTCTCCAGGCTGTAGAGTGGGACTCCCTCCTGGCGGAGCAGGACCTCCATGTCGGTCCAGGGCGTGAATGCCCGTTCACAAACCCAATCCGGCCGGCGGTTCATCAGGGCATAGAGCACCTGGAGCCCGTGGTTGCTCATGCCAATGGCATAGGTGTCGGGAAACGCCAGGCAGAGCTTGCCTCGCACGGCCCGATGGTCCTTGACCACCGCGTTCAGCTCCCCTCCGATATACTGTCCGGGTGTCTGCACCCGGGGTAGCAATCGAGCGACAACGCGATCTTTGAGCGATTGGTTGAGCATCTCATGATTATCTCAGTCCGGGCGCTTGGTACATAGGGGACGCCCGGGCGCTTTTCCGAGAAGGGCAGGGCAGGGGGGACAAGCTGCGGCGAAAATTGTAACCGTAGGTTATGCTTTAGCATAACGCAGGCTACGCTCTGGCATAACCTAACGTAAGCGTTATGCTGAAGCATAACCTACCGGCTGACGTTAGTGTTATGCTGAAGCATAACCTACCGGCTCTTGCGGCGACTTTCGCCTTGCGTAGAACAATAAGGACTGATGCCCCATGAAGACCTGCGGGCGGCTGCTGACCGCCTATTTGGGCTGCGCGATGGTGCTGCTGACCGCCACGGCCGGCCTGGCCCAGAACCGGCCGTCGCTGGAGCGGGAGCGGGACTGGTTGGTCGACCGGGTCCTCGTCGACAGCGGGATCACCGATCCTCGGGTCATGGAGGCCATGCGGACCGTTCCTCGCCACGAGTTCGTGCCGCTGGCGCTGCGTAAGAAGGCCTACTACGATATGTCGCTGCCGATCGGCGAAAGCCAGACCATCTCGGCGCCCTCGATCGTGGCCTTCATGACCGAGCAGATCCAGCCCCAGCCGGGCGATCGCGTGCTGGAGATCGGCACCGGCAGCGGCTACCAGGCGGCCGTGCTCAGCGGGCTGGTCCGCGAGGTCTATACCATCGAGATCGTCGCGCCGCTGGGACACCATGCGGAAAAGGTCCTCAAGCAACTGCACTACGACAACGTCCACGTCAAGGTGGGCGACGGCTTCCAGGGCTGGCCGCAGCACGCCCCGTTCGACAAGATCATCGTCACCTGCTCGCCCGAGAGCATCCCGCAGGCCCTTCAAGAGCAGCTCAAAGAGGGCGGGCGGATGGTGATCCCGATTGGCGAGCGTTATCAACAAAACCTGATGATCCTCAAGAAGGTCGAGGGCAAGCTGGTGACCGAGGGCATGAAGCCCACGCTCTTCGTGCCCATGACCGGCCTGGCGGAAGATCGCCGCAAGGTCCTGCCCGACCCCAGCCGGCCCACGCTCTATAACGGCGACTTCGAGGAGACCCTGGAAGGCCAGGAGGATACGCCGGCCGGTTGGTACTTCCTGCGGCAGATGACCTTGGTCACGGCCGCCGACGCCCCCAGCGGCCAGCGCTACGCGGCCTTCAAGAATGCGGAGCCGGGCCGCCCATCCCTGGCCTTGCAAGGCATGGGCGTCGACGGCCTCCAGGTGAAGCAGTTGAAGATCACCCTGCACCTCCGCGGGGAGGATGTCCGGCCCGGCCCCGCCCCCAGCGACACGGCCATGCTGGAAATCGTCTATTACGATGAGAACCGGGCCGACGCCGGACGAGCCATGATGGGGCCCTGGCGCGGGACCTTCGGCTGGCAGGTGCAGTCGGCGCGGATCGACGTCCCCGCCCGCGCCCGCGAGGCGATCGTCCGCGTCGGCCTCCACGGCGCCACCGGGCGGCTCTGGGTGGACAACATCCAGGTCGAAGGCGTCAAGGGCAAAGGCTACGAAGGCAGGCGATCGGAGCCCCGCCAGGTGAAGTAGGGCGGGTCGAGCAAAGTAGGGTGGGTCGAGCGTAGCGAGCCCTACCAATGCATAATTCAGTGTTCTGGTGGGGCTCGCCGCGCTCGACCCACCCTACGTTTCCACGTAGCGGAACGGCTCGGCGGTGACTTCAAAGCCCGGGCGCAGGCCGATGTTCAACAGCAGCCCGAGCAAAATCCCTTCGGACAGCAGGCCCGAGCCGCCGTAGCTCACCAGCGGCAAAGAAATGCCCGTGATGGGCAGCAGGCCCACGTTCATCCCTGTGTTGATCAGCACCTGCACGGCAACCAGGAACGTCAGCCCCACGGCCACGAGCCGGCCGAAGGGCTCCCGGGTAGCCACGGCAACCGCCAGTCCCCGCCAGATCAACAGCCCGTAGAGAAACAGCAGCAGGGCGATGCCGGCCAATCCCAGCCGCTCCGCAAGGATACAGAAAATGAAGTCGCTGCGGGCTTCCGGCAGGCGGTAGGCGGCCGAATCCTCGACGGCCGGGCCAGCGACCAGGCTGCCCCACCAGCCGCCCAAGGCCATCACCTGCTTGGCTTGGCGGAGCTGGTAATTCCGCGGCGTGATCGGCTCCCCTGGTCCGGACTGCTCGAACAGGGCTGTCACCCGCGATTGTTGGTCCAGGCTCATCCCCGCCCAAACCACGGGCAGGGATAGCACGCCGGCCAGAACGAGGATCCCCAGGTGCCATCGCCGGGCCCCGGCCGCAAAAAGCATCACGAACAACACCGGCAGGAAGACCAGCGAGGTCCCCAAGTCCGGCTCGCGGAGGATCAGTCCCAACGGCAGGAAGGTCAATGCCAACGGCAACCAGAGACCGCGCATCCGACGGTAGTTGTCGCGGTACATCAGGTACCGGGCCAGGGCCATGACGTAGGCAATCTTGGCGAACTCCGACGGCTGCAATCCCAAGGGCCCCACGCGGATCCAACGTCTTGCCCCATTTACGGGGGGAAAAAGATAGACCAGCACGAGCAGGGCCAGCGCCAGGGCAAAGATCCCATAACTGAAGCGGCACAGCACGCGGTAGCTAGGCAGCGTCACCACCAACATGGCCACCAGGGCAAGCGTGGACCAGACAATCTGGAGACGCAGGTATGGGCCGCCACCCGTCAGGTCTTCACAGCGGGCGATTCCCACCCAGCCCAAGGCCAGAAGGAGATTTGCCAGGATCAAAACTGACCACGGCAATCGTCGAGCCCACTGGTTTAGCCTCACCGTAATCGGCCCCCTCTAATGGCTGGATTTCAATCGTCGTTTCTTCCGCCGCATAGGAGCATTGCGGATTATAAGATCACCAGCCCTAAGCTAGGATACCAAACTGCTTAGCACACGCGGAATTACAGCGATCTTGGAGCGACAATTTGACCGTCCTAGAATCCATACCAAATCGCGTCAATGCAAGTAAATTGACTACTTTATCTAGTGTCCTGCGCCGCTAAATTCATCCCAGCCTACTTGATTTATGTACTAGCGGTGTTATGTTAGTATGCGTCGTACCTACGAACTCCAACGTCTCTAGAAGGGAGCAAAAAACCAATGAATCGACCGACGTGGAAGTACCTGGTGGTTTGTCTGGTAGTGGTCGCCGCCCTGTTGTGCGGCGGCGTGCAGCAAGCCAATGCGCACTGGCACGGTGGCTGTGGCTGCTGTGGCTGGGGCGGTTGCGGCTGGGGCGGCTGCGGTTGCGGCTATGGCTGCGGCTGTGACTGGGGTTGTGGCGGCTGTGGCTGCGGTTGGCACCACCGTTGCTGCGGCTGGGGCTGTGGCTGTGGCTGTGGGGATTGCTGCGGCTGCTGGCCGGCTTGCCCGGTGGTCGTGTCGAGTTGCTGCGGCGCTCCCGTAATGGGCGCCCCGGTGATCGGCGGCCCGGTGATCGGTGGCACGTACGGCGCTCCGATGATCGGCGCTCCGACTCCCGGATCGACTCCCATGGCACCCCAAACGCCGACCCCGGCCCCGGCGCTTCCCGAGAATCCCGCAGGCACCGCTCCGCCGGTCCCAGGAGCGGCGGCCCCCGGTCCCCACGCCGATGCGGCTCCCGGAGCCGCTGGCAGCGGCCAGTTGACCATTGTGGTCCCGGCCGACGCCAAGGTGTTCATCAACGGGCATCAGACCCGCAGTGTCGGCACGCAGCGCCAGTACGTCTCCTACGGGCTGGAATCAGGGTTGACCTACCGTTACGAGGTCCGCGCCGAGGTAGTCCGTGACGGCAAGACGGTCGAGGACACCCGCGAGGTCTTCCTTACGGCCGGATCGCGCGAGGGCGTGGCCTTCGACTTCGCCGCGACGAAAGCCGTCAGCGTGGCGTCCCTCTAGTCTTCAGGATTGGCCCCGGGCGAGCTGAACGCCCGGGATGGTGAACCATCCGGAGCCCTCGTCCTGCCAGTGCAGGGCGAGGGCTCATTTTTTGGCATGGTTCGAACCAGGATAACACTCCCGTACCCGAATTCTGTAGGGAACGCCCTCCGTGGCGTTCCAGGGCGAACGCCGCGCACCGCTTTTCCAAACGCCCGGAACGCCACGGAGGGCGTTCCCTACAAAGCCTTGGGGCGACCGCGGGGCGGGGCAGGGGAGTGCTGTTGAGGTTCCTCCCCCCGCCAGCCTATAATCAAGCTTGCTTGCGGAGAAAATGGTGGTGCTCGCTGCGATCGACCCACCCTGCCTGATTGGGCCAGTCATGGTTTGTTGAGGAGGCGATACGTGTACGAGTCCGTCGCTGTCGTGGGCGCCACCGGCGCCGTGGGAACCATCATCCGCCAACTGCTGGAGGAGCGTAAGTTCCCCTTCCAGCGGATCAAGTTCCTGGCCTCGGCTCGCTCGGCTGGCAAGGAGATCTGCTTCGCCGGCGAGAAATACCTGGTGGAGGAGCTCAAGGCCGCTTCGTTCGAGGGGGTGAACCTGGCGATTGCCAGCACACCCGACGAGACGGCCCGCGATTTCGTTCCCGAGGCGGTCAAGCGCGGCGCGATCGTGGTCGACGAGAGCGGTTACTGGCGGATGAATCCCACCGTGCCGCTGGTGATCCCCGAGGTGAATGCCGAAGACATCCGCAAGCACCAGGGGATCATCGCCAGTCCCAACTGCTCGACCACGCAAATGGTCGTGGCCGTCAAGCCGCTGCACGACGCGGCGCGGGTCCGCCGGATCGTGGTCAGCACCTACCAGGCCACCAGCGGCGCCGGCATGGTCGGCAGCCGCGACCTGGAACAGGGCTCCCGCGCGCATCTCCAAAAGCAGCCCTACCAATACGAGTGTTTCCCTTACCCGATCGCCTTCAACTGCATCCCGCAGATCGGCTCGCCCAAGGAGCGGGGCTATACCTCGGAAGAGATGAAGATGGTTTATGAGACCCGCAAGATGCTCCACGACGACTCGATCCAGGTTTGCGCCACCTGCGTCCGCGTCCCGGTGAGCAACTGCCACAGCGAGAGCGTGCTGGTGGAAACCGAGCGGAAACTGAGCGTCGAGGAGGCCAAGCAGTTGTTCGCCGCCATGCCCGGCGTGGTGGTGATGGACGACCTGGCCAAGAAGATCTACCCCATGCCGATGCACTGCGACCACCGCGACGAGGTCTTCGTGGGCCGTATCCGCGAGGACCTCTCCAGCCCCAACGGCCTGGCCTTCTGGTGCGTCAGCGATAATTTGCGCAAGGGCGCAGCCACCAACGCCGTGCAGATCGCCGAGTGGATGGTGGCCAACTGCTAACCATGTTTCTTCTGTAGGGAACGCCCTCCGTGGCGTTCCGTGACGAAAGCCAGGAGTCGCCTTTGCGATCGTCCGGAACGCCACGGAGGGCGTTCCCTACAGGATCATGCGGCGAGGCGATGAGTCGCCCATGCGGACCCTGAAACTAACCTTGGCTTACGATGGTTCCGCCTATGCCGGGTGGCAGGTCCAGCCGGGACAGAGGACCGTCCAGGGGGTCTTGGAGGCGGTCTTGGCGCGGATCACCGGCCAGCCGGTCCGCGCGGTGGCCAGCGGCCGGACCGACGCCGGCGTCCACGCCCTGGGACAGGTGGTCAGCTTCCGCACCGAGAGCCGGCTGGCCGCCGAGGTTTTCCAGCGGGCGCTTTCGGCCGAACTGCCTGAGGACCTCGCCGTGCTGGAAGCCGCGGAAATGCCGGAGAGCTTCCACGCGCTGCGCGACGCGGTGCGGAAACGCTATCGGTACGTGATCCACGACGGGCCGGTCCGCGACGTCTTCCTGCGGCATTACTGCTGGCAATACCCTTACGGCCGGCTGGACGCCGCGGCCATGCACCGCGCCGCCGGAGTGCTTTGCGGCACGCACGACTTCGCCAGCTTCCAGACCAGCGGCGCAAAGCGGCGGACCAGCGTCCGCACGATCTTCGAGCTCGGCGTCCGCCGCGGCGAGGGCGGCTTGCAGCACACGGTCAGCCTGGAGATCGAGGCCGACGGGTTCCTTTACAACATGGTCCGCACGATCGTGGGCAGCCTGGTCGAGGTCGGCCGCGGCGCCCGGGCCGAATCCTGGTTGGCCGACGTCCTGGCCGCCGCCGACCGCCGCGTCGCCGGCCCCACCGCGCCGCCGCAAGGGCTCTTTCTTGTCAGGGTTGAATATGCGTCTTAGGGCCGGAAAATCCATGATTGTCGCCTTTCGCTCCGCGAAAGCAGGCGGGCGGCGTCGAAATAATCCGGCATCACGCCGCTTTCGCGGAGCGAAAGGCGACACTTGTATATCCGCCGACGCTTACGGCTTGCGACATACGTCCTTCCCACGAGCCACCGATCTCTAGAGCCCCGAACCGATACCTGCGCGACACACATCCGGGCCGACACGGCCCGGCTCGGAAATCTGATCACCGACCACTAACCACTAGCCACTGACCACCGACCACTAGTTTCATGCGAATCGCTCACGTCATCACCCGGTTGATCCTCGGCGGCGCGCAGGAGAATACGCTCTTCGCTTGCGAGGATCTGCTGCGGATCTACGGCGACGACGTGCTCTTGATCACCGGTCCGGCGCTGGGGCCGGAGGGAAGCCTGTTGGAGCGGGCCAGGGCAGGGGGGGTGCCGCTGGAGATCGTCCCTTCGCTCCGCCGCGTGATCCATCCCTGGCGCGACCTTCTGGCCTACCGGCGGATCAAGGCGGCCCTTGCGGAGTTCCGACCCCAGGTCGTGCACACGCATAGCGCCAAGGCCGGGATCCTCGGCCGCGCGGCGGCCAGCGCGCTGAAGGTGCCGGCGATCGTCCACGGGATACACGGCGCGCCGTTCCATCCCTACCAGGGCAGGGGGCGCGGATGCTGTTTCGCGCCTGCGAGCGCTGGGCCGCGCAGCGATGCCACGCCTTTGTCAGCGTGGCCGACGCCATGACCGAGTTGATGGTCCAGGCCGGCGTGGCCCCGCGGGAGCGGTTCACCACGATCTACAGCGGCATGGAGGTGGAGCCGCTGTTGGACTCCGCCCGGCACCGCGAGCCCGCCCGGCAGTCGCTCGGCTACCGGCCGGAGCAGATTGTCGTGGGCAAGGTCGCCCGGCTGTTCCCTCTCAAGGGACATGAGGACCTGGTGCGGGCCGCGCGGCGGATCGTCCAGGTCGAGCCCCGCGTGCGGTTCCTGCTGGTCGGCGACGGCCTGTTGGCCGGCCGGCTGCGGGAACAGATCGCCGCTTGCGGGCTGGAAGACCATTTTCACCTCACCGGCCTGGTGCCGCCGGAGCGGATTCCGGTCCTGTTGTCGGCGATGGACATCGTGGTCCATGCGAGCCTTCGGGAAGGGCTCGCGCGGGTGCTGCCCCAGGCGCTGATTGCGGGCAAGCCGGTGGTCAGTTACGACGTGGACGGGGCCCGCGAAGTGGTGATACCCGGTCATACGGGTTATCTTGTACCACCCACAAATGTAGATGGCCTGGCCCGCGCGATTCTCGAGTTGGCCGCTGATGCCGCCTTGCGCCAACGGCTCGGCGCCGAAGGCCGGCGGCGGTTCACGGACGTCTTCCGTCACCAACGGATGACGGCCCAGCTCCGAGCGCTTTACGAGCGTCTTTTGTCCACCTGACCAGTGGTCGGCGGTCAGGGCAAAGTAGGCGATCCTTTAGCATAACACCTTATAGGGCAAGATGTTATGTTGAAGTATCACCTACGCCCTTGTGGTATGTGGAAGAGGGGGAATATCGCAATGCAAGTGACGAAAGTACCTGGAAGGAGGCAGTGGTTGTGATTGTCGGCGGGTAGGGTCCGGAGTAGACTAATAACGTTTCGCTAAGAGCTAAGACCTGAGCGTCAAAATCGGTCGAGTCCAATTTTGGTGAGCAAAGCAGCCCCCAGCTATCTCGGATCCTATCGCCTCTTGAACGTCGTGAACACCGGACAGACCAGCCAGATGTGGCAGGCCTATCACGACGGGCTCCAGCAATTCTTTGCCGTCAAGATGCTGCTGGAGAAATACCGCAAGGACCGCGAGCAAATCGCCTACCTCAAACAGGAATACGCGGTCGGCTCGAAAATCGTCCACGAGCGGATCATCCGAATCCACGAATACAACGTCGAGCGGGGCATTGCGTTCCTGGCGTTGGAGTGGTTCTCGGCCCCGAACATGAAAATCCGCATCCGCCAGGGGCTGGAGGCCATCGGCTACCTGGTCCCCACGATCGCGCTGCAGGCGACCGAGGGCCTGGCCCACCTCGGCAGCCAGGGCTGGGTGCACCGCGACATCAAGCCCGACAACTTCCTCGTCGCCGATGACGGCGACGTCAAGCTCATCGACTTCTCCCTGGCGGTGCGCTGCAAAGGCGCCTTGGGCAAGCTCCTGGCCTCGAAGACGAAAATCCAGGGGACCCGCAGCTACATGTCGCCGGAGCAGATCCGCGGCGGGGCGCTCGATTTGAGGGCGGACGTTTACAGCCTGGCCTGCACGCTCTTCGAGCTGACCTCGGGCAGGCTGCCCTATACAGGATCGAGCACCAACGACCTGCTGATGAAACACCTCAAGGCCGCGCCGCCGCCGCTGGAGGCGGCCAACCCCAACGTGACCCCCGAGTTCGCCCAGTTGATCCGCCGGGCGATGGCCAAAGAGCCGTCGGCCCGGCCGAAGTCGGCGGCCGATTTTCTCATCGAGCTTCGCGGCATCCGTGTCTTCCGCCGCGATCCCTCGCCCCCCCAGGAGACGAAGAAGACCGCCAGACCGCCGGACGGCCCCCCCAAGACCTGATACCCCGCGTGGCCGCGGGGGCTAACCGACCTGACACCCCGGATAGTACGAACTTGCGACTGTTGCGCAGGCCGGCCACCGGCCGACAAAGACAGCAGGTAGGCATCGCCCACGAGCCCGGCAGCCGTTGCTAGCAGTGACAGCACTGCCGGCGACGGCGGGTGTGGAAAGGGCGCCTGTCGCCTTTCCCCCCGGGCGGCAACCTGAAACCACTGCTCCCGATTTGACTCCCGTGCGAGACCCGACATGGCAAGCGTCGAACACCGGCTCTCTTTTGAAAGGCCGATCTACGACCTGGAAGCGCAGTTGGAGAAATTCGAGCGCATGAGGGACGACGGCCCCGGCGTCCGCGAGGAGATCCGCCGCTTGCGCCGCGACCTGGTCGACCTGAAGAAGCGGATCTTCAGCCAACTCAAGCCCTGGGAGACGGTCGAGGTCGCCCGGCATCCCGACCGGCCCATGACCACCGATTACCTGGGCCTGGTCTTCGACGAGTTCGTGGAGCTGCACGGCGACAAGTTCTTCGGCGACGACCGCGCGATCCGCACCGGCTGGGCCAAGCTCGACACCTGGAAGGTGATGGTCGTCGGCCAGCAGAAGGGCAAGACCGTCAAGGAACGGATCGCCTGCAACTACGGCTGCGCATCCCGAGGGCTACCGCAAGGCGATCGCCAAGATGCGGCTGGCCGCCAAGTTCAAGGTCCCGGTGATCTGTTTCATCGACACGCCCGGCGCGTATCCGGGCATCGCCGCGGAAGAGCGGGGCCAGGCCCAGGTGATCGCCAACGCGATGTTCGAGATGTCGCGCCTGCCCACGCCCGTGATCTGCGTGGTGATCGGCGAAGGTGGCTCGGGCGGGGCCCTGGGGATCGGCGTCGGCGACCGCGTGGCCATGCTCGAGCACGCCTACTACTCCGTGATCAGTCCCGAAGGCTGCGCCGGCATCCTCTGGAAGAGCCACATCTACAAGGAACAGGCCGCCGCCGCCTTGAAAATGACCTCCAAGGACCTCCCCAAGCTCGGCGTGATCGACGCCGTGATTCCCGAGCCGCTGGGCGGCGCGCACCGCGATCCCTACATGATGGCCGCCAACCTCAAGGGCTTCCTGCGGGCCAACCTCCGCGAGCTGTCCGCCCAGCCCACCTCGCAGTTGCTGGAGGCCCGCTACCAGAAGTTCCGCCGCATGGGCGTCTTCCTGGAAGCCGCCGAGCCGGACTTGGAGACAGAGTCGCTGGCCGACCGCGTGGCCGGCTCGGCGCCTTAGGATTTTGGATTACTCCATGAGCGACGCAAGCCGCCAGCCGTCTCCCGAGTCCTGCGCAACTCCGCCCGGCGGGGCGCCGCGGCCGCGGAGGTTCCGGGGGTGGGTCGTCGGCCTGACCGTCGCCCTGGGCCTCGCCGTGGCCGGCGGCGGATGGTGGGTCATTGGGGAGTTGGCCGACCGGCAGAGTTTGCTCTGGAAGCTGGTCGAGGGGCGGAGTTTCCCCGCTGAGCAGGCAGCCCGGTCCGAGCTGCAAAAGCAGGGAGTGATCGTGGTCGCCGATCCCCAAACCAAGCACGTAACCGGCGTTACCCTGAAACGGGGCCACGTGGACGAGGCGACCTTGGAGCAGTTGCCCGCGCTCTACCGGCTGGAGTCCTTCAACGCGTCGCGGACCGACATCGGCGACGAGTCGCTGAAGCCGCTGGCGCAGATGTCCGACCTGGTCTCGCTGGCCCTGTCCGACACGGCAGTGACCGACGCCGGGATGTCGTATCTTCAGCACCTGCCCGCCATCGTCTCGCTGATCCTGGCGGGAACCGGCGTTTCGGATCGTGGGCTGGAGTACGTCGAGCATCTCGACACTCTGCACATCCTCGACCTCTCGCGGACCAAGGTTACCGACGCCGGTCTGGAACGCCTGGTCGGCCTTCCGCATCTCGATCACCTGCTGTTGAACGAGGACCGCATCACCGACGCCGGCCTGGCCCGGCTCAGCGCCAACCATAGCATCCGCCGGCTCTCGCTGGTGAAGACCGGCGTCACGGCGGATGGGATCCGCAAGATCAAGCAGGCGATCCCCGATTTGAAGACCGTCGACGGGCCCTGAGCGTCCCGATTCGGTCGCCGGCGGGGCAGGGGAGAGTTAGCCGGAGCCGCCAGGCCCGGGGACAAGGATCTGAGCAGCCCGGTGTGATCGCCGGCGGGGCAGGGGAGGGCAGGGGGCGCGAAGCCGGTCCCGATCGGCGACCCGCAGTTGCCAAGAGTTTGTCGGCAACGATTCGAGGTACGACTTGGGCTAGCCAAAACCGCGGAAGTTCGAGGCTCGGGGCCAGGGCCTTTTTCTTGATGCGTCAAAACCCTTGGCGCGGTTGGCCCGGGTTTCGAGCGGGTCGAAACGGCCGGACATACCACGCCGTCCGAGGGATCGTGCCGCGCCACGAGGCCCAACCGCCCGCATTATGAATCCGCTTGCAGCGGCACGATGTGCGTCCAGTACCCGAAACGGACCTGCGTAATCTCCTGCACTTCCTTCTCCAACTCGGTCGAAACCTCGTCAGCAGTCAAATGGCAGGGATGGATTGGGCGGAAATGAGAATAGAGCAATTGCATTTCCGGACAGGGAAATTGCCATACCGACCCGATTCCGAGTCCAAGCGATGGATCGTACAGGAGCAAGAGCGAGGCAGTGCCTCCGAGGGCGTGCGGTCGTGCCAACTCCCAGCCCGAATTGCCTCGCGGGCATTTTTCAAGGCGAAATGATTGTAGTTGCGCGAATCTGGCTACCGCACCGGCAATCGGTGTAAACACGCGGTCGATCTCTTCAATGGTCGCCATGCGACGGTTATTTTTTCTTTGCCGCGTCTTTGTTCTTCTGTTCCTCTTCCCGTTTCTTCCGCTCCTCTTCGCGCTTTCGGTCGTCCTCTTTCTTCTTGGCTTCGGCCTCCGCGCGTTTCTTTTCCTCATCGCGCTTCTTGGCGGCATCGGCGGCCTGCTGGGCGGCAGTAGCAGCGGCTGCCTGCTGCGCGGCGGTCGTAGCGGCTGCCTGCTGCGCGGCGGTCGTAGCGGCTGCCTGCTGCGCGGCGGTCGTAGCGGCGGCCTGCTGCGCGGCGGCGGCGCGCTGCTGCTCGTCCAACTGCTGCCGCTGCTGTTCGAGTTGGCGACGCTGTTCTTCCAACCGCGCTGCCGCGTCCCGGTCGCTGGCCGCGACCGGCGGGGGCGCCGCTGACTGCTCCTGGTGCGCCTTGAGCCACACGAGGGCCTCGTCGTAAGCGAGCTTGTAGTCTCCCGTCTGCTCGTCCGCTCCCGCCAGGGCGTCCAACGGAATCCTCAGCGTCTGGTCGTCCTTGGTGCGGAAAACCACCCTCAGGTAATCGAGATCCTTGACCAGCGTGTTCTTGTCGGCCAGCACTGCGGCGACGTTGTCGAACCCGTGCCGTCGCATGACCAAATCGACCACCGTCTTGAAATGCGGCTTCAACCTGACGTAGGCGATCCCGTTCACGAGGATCGCGCCCGAGTGTCTGGAGAACTTCAGCGACCGCCTCTCGAAGGCCACGGTCTTGGCCTCGATGCTTTGGTCTTCCCAGATGGTCCAGGTCCGCATCTCCGCCTGCCCAGGAGACGCCGGCCGTGGTGAACAGCAAGAACAGCAATGCCTTCCACGTTGCCCTCATAACTCCCTCCCACGTGATCGTTAGCGGGGCCCTTGCGCTTGTCATGCCTGCCGGCGCCGCTTGGCGACGGTCCGACACCTTTGAGCCTGCTAGCTGGAATCCGGCTTGTCAAGGTCTCGCGACGGATCACTCCCTCCAACCAGCAAATCCCCTACCTTTTCCGGCTTGTCGCCTTCGCCGAGTTGGCACCCCCGGCTTCGCGTCAGATGGGTCGTCCCGAGGCGATTTCCGGCGCGCCGGCGGCGATTTCCGCCGCGCCGGCGTGGACCGAATTCGGCGACTTGGAAGCGTTCGGCGGGACCGGCGCAAGAACCATTTTTGGGAGCCGCGAAGGGCGTTGCCGCAGGTCAGCCGACGACCCTCGGCCCGTTACATTAAGAGTGGCTGATGGGACCTATGGGAGTCATGGGACACAATTAGGTCCCATCCTGCCCCATAGGTTCCATTGCGGGGCAAGCCGTAGCTTCCGTGCAGACGTCCCGAGGAAGCCGATTGCCGCCGTCTGCGGGCTGCTTTTCGCCTCCTTGCAACGTCCGATAATGTTTCTTATGTTCGGTCAGATCGCGGTTTTTCCCGGGGAAAACTGCGGTGCCGGCGTCCCGCCTGCCCGAAAATGCCGGCGCGACGCCGGCGCCACAAGCCCGCAATCGGCCCGCTGGAATCGGCCGCTTCATGCTAGCCGCGGGTATTGACCAAGAAGGTGACCGGGCCGTCGTTGACCAACTCGACCTGCATGGACGCGCGGAAGCGGCCGGTGGCCACTTCGATGCCCTGATCGGCGACCGCGCGGATGAAAGCCTCGTAGAGCATCTCGGCCAGCTCCGGCGCGGCGGCAGCGTCGAACGAGGGTCGCCGGCCTTTGCGACAGTCGCCCAGCAGGGTGAACTGGCTGACCACCAACATCGCGCCGCCGACGTTGGCTAAGGCGAGGTTCATTTTTTGCTGCTGGTCCGGGAAGATCCTCAGCCCGACGAGCTTCTCGGCCAACTGCCGGGCGTCGCCGGGAGAGTCGCCCTGGGCAACGCCCAGCAGCACGAGCATCCCCAGGCCGATCTGACCGGTCACCTCGCCGGCCACGGTGACCCGGGCGCGGCTGACACGTTGTACGCAGGCGAGCATCCTGCCATGAGACTACATAGCAACGGAACGTGCAATAGACGCGTAACGAAGGGAGAGAAGGACACGGGGACGCGGAGACGCGGCGACGCGGAGCGGGGCCCGCAAGGTTTACGAGAGGAGGCCGTCGCCTTCTGGGGCGTTTGGCGCGGCGAGGCGCCCCAACCGCCCGAATCGCGACACGCTCGGCGTCCGCACTCGCCGCGTCGCCGCGTCGCCGCGTCGCCGCGTCGCCGCGTCGCCGCGTCGCCGCGTCCTTGTAATCCCCCGGGCTGGCGCCCAGGCAGCGGAGGCGTACAATAAGACCCATGCAGCCACTGCTCCCTCGCATCGGCATTACCATGGGCGACCCGGCCGGCGTCGGGCCGGAGATCATCGTCGGCGCCTGGGCGGAGCCGGCGGTTCACGCCTGCTGCCGGCCGCTGGTGCTGGGCCGGCCGGAGATTCTCCGCCGTGCCGCGGCCCTCTGGGGCAGCGAAGCGGTCGTGGTCCTGATCGGCTCGCCTGAAGAGGCCGAGCCTTCGCCGACGCAGATCCCTTGCCTGGCCTGCGGCTCGGCCGAGGCCGCCGACGTGCCGCCTGGCCGGATCGACGCCCGGGCGGGGCAGGCCGCCTACGACGCCGTGACGGCCGCGGCCCGACTGGCGCTGGACGGGCGGCTGGATGCGATCACCACCGCGCCGTTGAACAAGGAGTCGCTCCGCCGGGCGGGCTGGAACTATCCCGGGCACACCGAGCTGTTGGCCGAGATCTGCGGCGTGACCGACTTCGCCATGATGCTCTACCTCGGGCCCGGCGAGTCGCTCCGCTCGCCGACCGGCCTGGCGGTGGTCCACGTCACCCTGCACACGGCCCTGCGGAACGTCTTCGCCGAGCTTGACCGCCAAGGCGTGCTGGCCAAGGCCCGGCTGGCCGACCGCTTCATGGCCCGGCTCAAGGGCTCGCGTCCGCGGATCGGCGTGGCGGCCCTCAATCCGCACGGCGGCGAGGGCGGCCTCTTCGGGCAGGAAGAGCAGACCATCATCCGGCCGGCCGTGGAAGAGGGGCTGGCCGAAGGGCTCTTGCTCGAGGGGCCGCTGCCCATTGACACCTTGATGGTCCACGCCCGCGACGGCCAGTACGACGCCGTGGTGGCCATGTATCACGACCAGGGACACATCGCCCTGAAGCTCCTGGGCATGCACCGCGCGGTGAACGTGACCTTGGGACTGCCGATCGTGCGGACCAGCGTGGCCCACGGCACGGCCTTCGACCTGGCCTGGAAGGTCCAAGCCCGGACCAGCAGCCTGGTGGAAGCGGTGCGCGTCGCGGCGAGGCTTGCGCGGGAGGAGTAAGTAGTGGCAAGTGGTCAGTGGTCGGTGGCTAGTGGTTAGTGGTCAGGATGGGACGGACTGGATGACCAGTCGCGCGCACATAGGCGAAGGGCGGTTTGCTCCACCAGTCACGTCTCGTAGAGTGTCAAGTTGGGAGAAAGCCGTGGTAACCGTTACGTTAAGTGATCTACGGGAAGCAGCCATGCACGCCCTTCATGCCCACGATAAGCTTCTCAATGCCTGGAGATGCTTGCAAGAACCCGAATTGGCGCGTGATGCTTCTACGGAAGACGTTGCGCTACTTTCGAGATTAATCATTGAACGTATCTACCCCGTGAATGCTTTTGGCTTGCTCGTAAAGATTGACCAAGACGCAGCCATTAATGTTCTCCTTTCTCGCTATGTTGGAACAACGGTTGATCCCGACACTAAGTTTGGAGGGTTTGAATTCGAGCTCGCGAGTATGTTGGACGATCTGCACGAAGCTGGTGGGATAGAACAGGTTGTGCGGCTCATTCGGCGCCCTGAGTTTGCGGTTGAGAGAATCGCCGACCCCAGAGTTCAGCGTGTCCTTAGCGAGGTACTCCACATAGAGCAGGAGCAGATTCCAGTTTGGGTCCGCTCTCAGCGACGGGGGCATAGCGATTCGGGGGACAACGGGGAATTCGGCCCACAAAGAGCGTAGGGTGGGTCGAGCGCAGCGAGCCCCACCATTTCTCGGGCGAATGCTTCTGGTGGGGCTCGCTGCGCTCGACCCACCCTACTTGCCGTTCGCAGACCTACGAAACGGACCTCGACCCGCCCGTGGCAGCCACTGGCGCGGCCCCCTGCCCTACCCTGCCCTTTTGCCCAGGAAGTTGTCAGTGGTCGGTGGTCAGAACGGGGCGGGCATACCCGTACCAAGCCAAACTTTGCAGTGCGGCGACACGTCGCCGCTTTGTCGAGCGGCCGGAGCGATCGCAGACATACTACCTTGCGGCTCCGTGAGGAACAGGGGCGGTCAAGCAGGCACCCTTGCGGCCGGTCGTCGATAAAGGGCGTCCGGCGCGAGATCCGCTCCGCACGGCCAGGCGACGGCGCCGAACTCGTCCACGGCCACCTTGCGAAACTCGCTTTCGTCGCGCAAGGGTTCGAAAACCGGTCCGAACAGCCGGTCGCTGAGGTCGATCTGGCCCGCCGTGCCATCCTCGAACTCCACGTGAATTCGATAGCCGCCCAACGCGCTGACGCGACTTACTTTCTGCACACCACAATCCCGAAGAAGCTGGAAATCGTCGGCATACTTGCCTTCCAGCCTCCCGCTCATGACGCCACGGACCGCATCCCACCCCGATTAGCGTATTATACCTCGTGGACTCGACTCGAATATACGCGAAATGCCTAGCCGGGAATACGACGACTCACGCCAACCGCAAACCACGACGATTTCCGCTGTTGGCAGACTTACGAAACGGACATCCAGCCACCTGTGGCACAGACCGGCATGGCCCCCTGCCCTGCCCTCCCCTGTCGCTGAAGAGACGTGTTCCGTGCTTTGGAATATCTTGTCTTTCGCAGCGCACATCCGGGCCGACACGGCCCGGCTCGGACCACTCGCTCCTTCTTTCTCGTCACTCGCCCCTCGTCACTCGCCCCTCGTCACTCGCCACTGACCACTCGCCCCTACTTCCCGCCCACTCCCATCGCGTGCAGGAACTTGTCGGTCTCGTCGGTCGGCAGGAGGTTCCCGGGGTTGTAAAGAAATCGGCTCTGCGGAAGGGGAACGTCAAAGGCCACGTCGTAGAAATCGATCTCGGTCATCATCTTGTCCGACGCCGCATCGGGCGATCCCTGTTTGTCAGGCCGGCGACGGTACTCGATGCGGTAAGGAAAAAGGTCGTCCATGCCCAAGAAGACGACCACGTGGTCAGGCGCCTGTTTGGGTAGAGTGGATAAGTTGGGCGTTTTCCCTCCCTGGATCAATTTGGCCTGTTCGGGAAGCAACTGTTCGAGCCTGGCAGGGGTCCAGAGCCCTTCGAGGCGCCACGCGGACAGTTGGCCGCGCAACAGGGTCTGGTCGGCCCGGGTAAAGTTGAAGCTGGAGCCAAGGGCTTCCACCAGCCGGGGCAGTCCACCTATTGCGGGTAGGCCCGCCATACATCCTGGTTGCCATTTCCCGGCCTCCTCGAGGTGGTGATTGACCCGGTCCAGGTCGATGCGGACGAGCGTTTCTTGCTGGAGAATCTGGTGATAGTTCCAGACATAGTGGCCATCGCAGACCTGCAACAGGGCGCTGGGCTGGTCGTCGAGTTGAAGCCGCATTTCCAGGCGGAAGAGCGTGACGCCGGGTAGCCGCTGTTCGAGGTAGATCCCCGAGCCGACGGGACGGCGGCCAAAGATCTCGTTGTTCTGGCGGACGCGGGCGGAGATGCTTTGACGGGATTCCAGCCGGGCGATCGCCCGTTGGAAAATGTCCGCCGCAGCGGGAGTTCCGGGAGGCGGCGACTGGACCGTGCCGTTAGCCCCGGCGGCCACGCCGAAACCGTTAGCCCCGGCGGCCACGCCGGCCGTTGGCTGGGCAACCGAGATAGGTTGGGAAGATTGGAATTGTCCGCGATACTGTTGCACGACCATCAGGGCGACGACGAGGACCAGACCTGCCAAGACTAAGATTGTCGGGTTAGGCAATCTGAAACTCATTGTCGGGTTCTAAGGGATTTGCCAAAGATTCGCGTTGTAAGGAACCGACCAAGGAAGGTAGGCGGCGGGCAGGCGTGCCGATTGTAGAACGGTTTGCAACGAGGGTCCATGTCAATCGCGTCTGGAACGATCATTGCCCTGGCTCGCGTTTCGGCTAACAGGCAGGGGGGACTGCTCATGAGATCTGGAGTTGGTTTGCTGCTGTTGTTGCTGGCGGTTGTGGGTTGCAAAGGACCGCTGCAGCAGAACTTGCCGCCGTCCGAGCGGCTGCTGGAGCCTGGCCCGGGAGTTGGTGGTCCGGGTCCGGGCGTGATGATGTTCCAGCCGGTGTGCCCCACGCCGCCGCAGACCTCGCAGGTGGCGTTCGTGGGCCCGGAAGGGATGACCGTGACCTGGGACGTGGGCTTCCCCGGGGCGTTTGATTCGCAGCCCCTGGTGGTGCCCGGCCGCTATAACTTCCCGCAAGGGGCCATATACCGGCTGAAGCTGACCGCGATCCCGTCGCGGCCGGGCGTGGAGCTCTACCCGACGGTCGAGGTCGCGCCCACGTTGGCGCGGACGGCCGCCTTCCTGAACCACAACGCCATCCCGGTGCAGTTCACCGAGGAGGACTTCGACCAGGTGCTCAGCGGCAACTTCGTCACCAAGGTGATCTACCTGCCCGATCCCGAGTTTCAGGAGCTGGCCCTGGCCGGCGTCGAGACGCTGGTCAGTACGCGCTTGGACCCGGGCATCGACCCGATCGTCGAGGCCAACCGCCGCGGGGCCATCCTGGCGATCGTGCGGATCGGCAACAAGGATTTGCAGACGCCCTCGCCCGGCAGCGCCATGAACGGCGCACCGGGCGTGGTCCCGGCTTCTTTCAATCAGGACGGAAGCCCGGTGATGGGGATGACGCGCCCCCCTGCCCTGCCCTATGGGCGTGCCGACCTGCGTCGGTCCCGGCTGCAACTCGGGTGTGCCGCCGATGAACTATATTGCCGGCGTCACCGGCCCGCAGTACGGCATGCCTTATTGCGGCACGCCCATCGGCCTGGTCGGTCCGCCGCACGTCCCGCTGGGCATTCCCGCCGGCCTGCAGCGGCACGAGATGGTCAACCATACGTGCGTGAATCTTCCTGATCCGGAGCGTCACATGCGGATCGACGTGAAGCAATACCCGGGCATCGACTATCCGACGCCGGTCAATCACGTGCGGATTGTCGAAGAGACGCACACCGGCTTGGGCATTGCCCACCAACCTTTCGATGACCACCACCAGGTCTTCCGGCCCGGCCCGGAAGCCATGGGCGGCGGTTGCCCGGCCCCGGCCGGAGCGGCTTGTGCTCCGGGCCCCGGCGCGGCTTATCCTCCGGGCCCTGGAGCGGCTTATCCTCCGGGCCCTGGAGCGGCTTATCCTCCGGGCCCCGGCGCGGCTTATCCTCCGGGCCCCGGCGTGGCTTATCCTCCGGGCAATTGAGGTTCGGCCGAAGTAATGAATTGGGGGCCCCGTAGGACGGATTGCTAATCCGTCGACGATTTCAGGACGGATTAGCAATCCGTCCTACGGGTGAAGGATTAGCAATCCGTCCTACGGGTGAACAAGAGTTCCTTTACCGCGTGATCCGTGACCATGGTCAAAACGCTCCGCTGTCCGGCAACTGTGGTGCTGCTGGTGCTTTCCGCGGTCGCCCCCGGGGCGGCCCAGGAACCGCCCGTGCACTACCTGCACCAAGGCGTCATGCCGCCGGGAGCGATTGGGGCCGTGCAGCTCCAGCGGGGCGGACCGGTAGCCGGTTATTTCCAGCCGGTGGAAATCCGGGCTCCGCAGGGAGTCCGGGTCTCGCTGTCCGAAGGGGGCGCGTTTGCCGCGGAGGAGCCGGCCCCGATTCGCGTCGGCCTGCTGATTGGCCAGGTCTATCGCCTGCGAGTGACGAACGTGCCCTTGCACGAGGGCGAAGAGGTCTTTCCCAGCATCGAGGTGATCGACCGGCTCTACGCCCCGCGCGGCCAGGAAGTGCGGTTTCCGATCGTGATCGAGTTGGCCTTCGACGACATTCTTCTGGCCCTGGACAACAAGTTCGTCACGCGGGTGATTTACGTCGAGGATCCGCAAAGCGCTTTGCCGATCCGCGAGCATGGGCAGGAGTGGTTCGAGGCGCCGCCCGGCAAGGACCCGTTGGCCCTGGCCGACGCCTTGGGCCGGCCGGTGGCGATCTTGCGGCTGGGAGCGCGGATGCCGGGACGGGATACCGGTCCGGATCCCAATTTCTTTTTCGGCTGCCCGCCCCTGGTCAAGTTTCCACCGCCCGCGCGTCCGCCGGCTCCGCGACAACCGCAGCCTGCGCCGCCGCAGCCGAAGTTGTCTGGCGGCCCGGAGAATCGCCAAGGATGACCATCCCGCGCGGACCAGTCCTGCTGACAGCGCTCTGGGCCTTGAGCCTGGCCTCTTGCGAGGCGCCGCGGCTCGGCGCGTCGCCAGCGGGGCTCGGCCCGAGCATGGTGCCGCCCGCGGCGGGCGCCATTTCCATGCCGGGCGCCTCCCCTACCCTGCCGCCGGAAGCCTATACCGAGGTGCCGCAGCCGGCGATTTGTCCGCCGATCGGTCCGATCGGCCCGCCGGGCATGGAGGCGGGTGTGCCGTTGCCGGCCGCCGTCGCCGGTCCTTGGACCCCGCCGGGCATGGCCCAGCCCTGGCCCGAAGACGAATACCTGACCGACGGCGGCGTCCACTGGCGAGGCGTCAGCGCCGGCCGCCAGGGCGAGCTCCGCGGCCTGGAGCCGGAAGACGCCGTGGCCCAATTCGACACCCTTGACGGCAGCACGCTCGTCGAGCCTTCCAACCGCGTCCACATCTACAGCCCGCGGTTCGGCTCGGTCCGGCAAGTCGTGAGCTTGCGGGCCGACGAGCAGCAGTTGAACCCGGTCGACGTCCACCTGCCCACCAAACTCGTGCGGCAGGACGAGGTCCAGGTGGCCATCGCGGACAAACAGCAGTACCAGCCCGTCGGGCAGATCGGCGAGGACAAGCTGACCATCTACCGCGGCCGGCAGCAGCAGGGCACGGCGTCGCAATCGCTCGGCCCGAAGTCCTTCCAGGGCGCCTACGCGTGGTTTGAGAACATCTCGGCGATCCGCATGGGCATCTACCGCGAGTCGGAACTGCCCTTCCTCGCCCAGCGCGCCCAGGCGGCGATCGCCTGGACCAACAAGCAGGCGGTGCAGGTGATCCTCGACCGCAAACAGGCCACGGAAGAGGTCAGCCACCAGGCGGCCGAGACGCTCTACACGGTCAACGCCGAGCCTGCCCATCCGCGTCTGCGGCTGATCAAGGTGGCCTCGACGCAGTTCGCCAATCCAGGCGACGAGGTCGATTTCACGCTGCGTTTCGACAACGTCGGCAACCAGCCCATCGGCAACGTGACGATCGTCGACGATCTCACGGGCCGCTTGGAGTATCTGCCGGGCACGGCCCAGTGCAGCCTGCCGGCCGGCTTCAGCACCCAGCCGAGCGAGAGCGGCTCGCTGGTGTTGCGGTGGGAAATCACCAACCCTCTGAAGCCCGGCGACGGCGGAGTGGCCCGCTTCCATTGCCGCGTGCGGTAAGGCAAGCCTGCCCCCTCTCCCTCCGGGAGAGGGTTGGGGTGAGGGGACGCCAGACAAAGCTTCGTTTTGGCGACCTGGTCCCACCAAACCTTACCCCCCTCCCCTGCCCTGCTGCCCGGCTTCTCTTGACCTGGTTACCCTGGCCCCCATGTGTTGGCGACAACATTTACCATGTTGGTAAACGATTTTCTTGCCCATGGACTTGTATTTCGTTCACCTATTTGGTAAGATTGTGCGAAGAGGAGCCGATTATGGAAGTTTCCTTTTCCGGAGCAAAGCTGCAGAAGCTCTGCAATTCGGCAGCAAAGCTCCGCGGGGAATACGGCTCCAGGATGACCGCCTTGATTCAACAGCGACTCAGTGAGCTAGCAAATGCCGAGACACTTTCCGTGATGCGAACCATTCCCGGGGCTCACTGCCACGAACTCAGCCAGAACCTCAAAGGGCACTTGGCCGTTACGCTTGTGCAGCCAAATCGGTTGGTCTTCAAGCCGGGCGAAAATCCCATTCCCCGCAGGCCCGACGGCGGCTTGGATTGGGAGCAGGTCAGAAGTGTCGTGATTGTCGGCATCGGCGACTATCACTAGAAGAGACCTTCGCAGGAGACCGTGAAATGCCTAAGACATATCCGTTTCAGCCCGACTATGCTGTTCCGCCTGGGGCCACCCTCAAGGAGACGCTTGAGGCCAAGGGGCTTTCTCAAGCTGACCTCGCTGTGCGCAGCGGAATGGCCGAGAAGACGATCAGCCAGATCGTCAACGGCATCGCTCCCATCAGTTGCGAAACGGCCGAAAAGCTGGAGCTAGTTCTGGGTATCCCGGCAAGTTTTTGGAATGCTAGCGAGCGCACCTATCGGCAGATGCTCGTCAAAGTCGACGAAGCCAAGCGACTGGAAAAGGATGTCGATTGGTTACAGGAGATCCCTCTGGCGACCCTCATTGAGCGCGGGTTCATCCAGAAACCGGCGGCTTGGAGTTTTCCACCACTGCTCTGCGTCGACCTCGCGACGCTCATTGAGCGGGGATGCGCTCACAAAGGCGATGAGCAGCGATCACTGGTGCGCGAAGCCTTGCGTTTCTTTGGGGTGAGCAACGTAGAGGCATGGCGTAACACGTGGGAAGCGCCAGCGGTGCAATATCGCGGACAAGCGGTTCAGAAAAAGCGGCCGGGGTATGTTGCGGCGTGGCTTCGCGTGGGCGAGATTCAGGCTGAAGGCATTGCCACAGAACCGTTTGATGCAGGAGAATTCAAAACCGCCCTGGCAGAATCGCGAAAGCTTACCGTTGCTTCGGCAACCCAGTGCAGGGATAAGGTGGCAGCCCTTTGCGCCACTGCTGGCGTTGCGATCGTCTTCACTAAGGAAATCCCAATCGCTGGCGTAAGCGGTGCTACGCGATGGCTCACCAAGGACAAGGCGCTGATTCAGTTGAGCTTGAAATACAAGATCGGCAACCAACTCTGGTTCGCCTTCTTTCACGAAGCAGGGCACATTCTATTGCACGGCAAGAAGCAAGTTTTCATCGAATACGGAATCAGCAACACGACCGAAGAGGAAAGGGAGGCGAATCAATTTGCTCGCGACCTGTTGATTCCACAAGCAGACCAGCACCGGCTTCCGTATCTTAAGACGCGCGCCCAAATACGAGAGTTTGCCAACGCGATTGGAACGTCCCCTGGCATCGTCGACCTCATTGCGGGGGCCCTAAGGTCAGTCCAGTCGCCCCGGAAAACCCGAGCGTCAAGCTGATCCACTACCGGCCCGCGCTAGCTCAGGCGAATTGCCCTGCCCTGCTCTCTCGCCCAGCTTCTCTTGACCGGATTGCCCAGGCCGCGTAAATAGCGGTCTATGAGCGATTTTGCACAGTGCCAACCGACGTTGGCCGACTACCGTTGCCCGGGCCAGTCCGCGCCCATCAGCCGGGCCGTACACTTGGGGCGGCTCGCGCGGTTCTATCCGGCCTGCCGCCGGTGTCCGCACCGGGACGAGACGGGCACGCTTTCGGGGCGGCTGGTGAAGCGGCTGGTGGAAACGCGGCGCCGGGGGGAGGCCCGGCCGCTCTGGGACGGCGAAGCGGCCGTCGGCGTCTATGGCAACGAGCTGACGCCCTCCTTGGCCCGGAAGCTGGCGGCGGCCCTGGGCCTGACGCTCTTGGAGGAGGCGGACGACGGCGGCCAGCCGCCCGCTGCGATCATCGCCGGCGACGGCCGGCCGCTGGTCCCGGAGTTGTTGGCCGCGGTGAGCGAGGGGCTCCGCTGGTCGGGCTGCAACGTGGTCGATATCGGCGCCGCCAGCGCCGCCTGCCTGGCCTTTGCCATCGGTCACCTCGGCTGTGCCGGCGGGATCCACCTCGGCAACCCGGGCGGGCGGGCGGAGACCGTCGGGCTGCGCTTTTGGACCCGCGGGCCCAGGCCGCTTTCGTCGGCCGGTCCGCCGGGGTCGATCTTCGCGCGGATCGAAGCCGGACTGAATCGGCCGACGCGGAAGTTCGGCTCGCTGGGCCGTTTCCAGGCGGACGAGCCTTACCTGGCCGTCCTGGGCCCGTTCTACCACGCCTTGCGGCCGCTCCGCTTCGTGTTGGACGCCCCCTGCCGCCCGCTGGCCGGCTACCTCCAGCGGCTGACCGCGTCGGTCGCCTGCGAGCCCCTCCCCTGCCCTGCCCGGGATCAACTGCCCGAGCAGGTTCGCCGGGAGTCGGCCCATTTCGGCGTCCGCCTGGATGCGGACGGGGAGACTTGTCAGCTTTGGGACGAGCACGGCCGGCCCGTGGACGGCGAGTCGCTATTGCTGTTGCTGGCGGCCGAATCGGCGGCCGGCACGGGCAAGCCCGTGGCACCCGGTACGGGCAAGCCGGTGGCACCCGACGAGCCCGGGCGGGTGGTCGTGGTCGAAGAGGCGACTTTGGCTTGGGCGGTTCGCGGTCTCCGCCGGCGGGGTCATCGGGTCGTCGTCTGCCCTGCCCTGCGGGCGGAAATCTACGACGCCTGTCGGCAGTCGCGTGCCACGCTCGGCGGCGGCCCCAGCGGCCGCTTCTGGCACGCCTTGGAAGACCACCCCGTGGCCGACGCGCTGGTCTCGCTGACCCTCCTGCTGGGCCGTCTCAGCCGCAGTGACCGACCTCTGTCGCAGGTGCTCGATGCCGAAAACCAAAAACCAAACGCCGAAGACCAAAGACCGAAGAGCTTCACGTCTTAGGTCTTGGGTCTTGGCCCTTCGGCACCGAGCAGACGCCGCCTTGGCACGGGCGGCCGAACCATCGTCCCAGGCCGGCCCGGTTGCGGGCGAAAGCGCCGTACATGCGATCGAGGACCCAGCGGACGACGGGCAATCGCGTCGGTCGAGCGAGCCAACCCAGCCCGATCGCCTGGTACGCCTGCCGGAGGGCTTCGACGCCGCGGACGATCCGCCCGTCGGGCAGCACGCCGTGCAGAACGTCCATCACCTCCTGCCGCGTCAGGCCGTAGCGCGACGGATCGAAGCCCAGCGCGGCGATGTCTTCCAACGCCAGGCGGCCGTCGCGGTCGCGCCGCTTGAGCCACTGGGCCTCGCGGCGGCAAAACGGGCACTCGCCGTCATAAAGCAGCTTGAGCCGGCGATCGGGCATAATCGTCTCCCGAGAGGATCCTTGTGACATTTTACGATGAAGATTGAGTTTGGTGCCTTGCCAAAGGTGGATACATCATTTTTCGCCGCTGCAGCGAGCAAGGCAACGGCGAGCAAGCACCCATCCGATAACAACTCCGGACAGGTCCTGACGCTTGACCGCCACGAAGGGGGTGCTATAGTGGGGCGTGTTGGCGGGGGAAAACTATCACCTGCAGAGACGGAGGAAGAACGATGAAGCGAATCTTCGTGTCGCTAGCCGCCTGCGCGGCACTACTGGCCGGGGGCTGGCTGGCCCTGAACCTGGCCTTCGGGCAGACCAAGGAGAAGGACAAGGAGAAGGAGAAGACCTACGCCCTCACCGACTCGCAATTGGAAGAGTATGTCCAGAAGCGGGTCCACCAGGCCCTGGCAACGGACAAGAGGACCACCGACGAGAAGGTCCTCAGTTCCGAGAACTGGCACACGGCGATCTACCAGGGCGTCGAGTACACGGTCTACACGGGACCGGGCCAGGCATTGGCCACTCGCTGGGCCAAGCCTGCGGCCGCGCCCAAGCCGCCGCTGGAGAAGCCGGCGGAAGCCAAGCCGGCCGAGGCGAAGCCGGCCGCGCCCCCGTCGCCTGCAAAGGTCCCGGCGGCGAAGGTCCCCTCGGCGGCGACCGGAAGCCGTTGAGATGGCTCTTCCGGGTTGAGAGCGTAACGTTGCTACCCGTCGAGCCGCTTGAAGTCGATGAATCCGCGCCGCACGTCGGTGTGCAGAAGCTGCACGCGAATGCGGTGGCCCACGTCGACGCCTTGGAATCCCTCGACCAGTTTTCCTTCGACAGGCGGGTCGAGAAGACGGACCCACGTGCCCTTTTCGGCCGCACCGGTGACGATCGCGTCGAACGGCTGCCCAACGCTCGACTCCAAGAGCATCGCCGCGGCGGACTTGCCCACCTGCCGCTCGACCTTCTTGGCGGTGTCCTCCTCAGCCGTGCAATGTTCGGCCAGGGCCTCCAGATCGTCCTTGCCAAACGGCGCCGGCTGACCGGCGATGGCGGCCTTCAGCAGCCGCTGCGTAACGATGTCAGGGTATCGGCGGTTGGGGGCCGTGGAATGCGTATAGTCGCTCACGGCCAGCGCGAAATGACCCGTCGAAGCGGACTGGCCGGGAAACTCCGCCACATACTGCCCGGGCCCCATGAGCTTGATCACCGCGAGCGATAGATCGGGGAATCGCAGCGGATCGGCCGCTTTGGCCTTGCTGAGGAAATCGTTGAGCAGCTTGGAGTCCGGCTCCGCGGGCAGCGCAAAGCCGTGCTGCCGGGCCAGCTCCACGATCCGGTCCCATCGCTTCGGCTCGCGGACCACGCGGCGGAGCGAAGGAAAGGCCCTTGCCGCCAGATACCGTGCCGTCACGCCGTTGGCCGCCACCATCAGGTCCTCGATCAGCTCCGTGGCGCGGTTGGACTTCTCCACTTCCAGCCCGCGGACCTCGTCGCCTTCGAAGACGGGTCTCGCCTGAAGGGTCTGGAAGTTGAGCGCCCCGTGGGCCTGCCGCAGGGCCTTCATGCTCTGCGCCACGCGGTCCTGCAGCCGCAGGTTCTCTTCCAGTCCCGCCACGGCCGTAGCGGCCGCGGGCGCCGACCCCGTGCCTTCCAGCCAGGCCGCAACGCTACTATAAGCCAGCTTCGCCTGGTTCCGCACCGACGCGCGGTAAACGTCGAAGCTTTGGAGGGAGCCGTCAGCGCCAACCACCATCTCCACGACGATCGCCAGCCGCTCTTGGCCGAACCCCAGCGAGGTGAGGTCGGTCGACAGCTTCTCGGGCAGCATGGGAAAGATTTCGGCGGCCGTGTAGACGGACGTTGTATTGTGGCGGGCGTGCGCGTCGATGGCCGAGCCGGCCTTGACGACCGCGTCGACGTTGGCCACCGCGACGAGGATCTTCGTCTTGCCGCCGGGCATCGGCTCGGCGACGGAAAGCTGGTCCAGATCGCGGGAGTCGTCGTTGTCGATGGAAGCCCAGGGCCGTTGCGTCAGGTCGCGGACCGGCCCGTCGTCGCCGTGTGGCGACCCGCTGATCCGCTCCAGCTCGGCAAGGGCTTCCGGCGAGAAGTCGGGCAGCAATCCCCACTCGATCATGGCGCTGCGGGCGATGCTCTGCAACAAGGCTCGGGGCTGTTGTTTGTCAGTCGCGTTCATCGGATCTGCCTTTCATTTTGGCCGGTCTGCCAGCCCCCTCTCCCTCCGGGAGAGGGTCGGGGTGAGGGGAACCTACCAGAGACTCGGCAATTCCTCTGTTCTCCCTCGGTCATCGGTGCGCCCCCTGCCCTGCCCCGCTGCCAAGTGTAACGGTTGAATACTTGGAACGTTCCTGAGCATGTCGTCAAATCGGCGGGCGTCCAAAATGGGTGAGGCACCGGCAGCGGCGGGCTGCCTGGGAGGCGGGCACAGGTTCCAAAACACCGGCCCGCAGCAGTAAGGACCGACGCAGAAACAAGTGTCGCCTTTCGCTCCGCGAAAGAACGCGGCTTTCGCGGAGCGAAAGGCGACAATCCGACAGATATTGATTCGCCGGTCTTAACTCGCACCATCAGCGCCCTTGCGGGCTTAGGAGGCGGCCGAGGAAAAGAATACTGTGGGTGTCGGTGTCGCAGATCGCCAGTAGAAACGGTTTGTCGGCCCAAAAGGTCGGAATGAAGGTGCGTCGTTCAGGTTTCGACGCCTCTGCCATTGCCAAGCCCGTGGCTGCCGCCGCTTCGGTCCCCTTTTCGTTCACCTCGACGAATGCTTTATGGCGGACGACCGAGATGAACAATTGGTGGGCCGGGTCGTGGCTGGCCGTCATGCGGTCGAACTGGGCGCCGTCCGGGCGGCCCGGCTGGTTGAAGGCCCGCACCATGCCCATCGCCTGGAGCGATTTCTCCAAGGAGTATTCGGTTTCCAACTTGAACTTGGGTACGTTCACGATCACCGCCCGATCGGCAATCCGGTCGATCCAGGGTTTTAGTCCCGTGGAGGGCAGGCGCCGCTCCAACTGGCCCAGCCCTGCGGCCGATTGCGGGACGATCATCACCATAAAGAGCTTGCCCCCTTTGTACGCCAGCCGGACCGCCGTAAAGCCGCGCGTCGGGGTAAAGCGAAGGGTCGTTGTCGGGCAGGTCCACGGGTATCTCTCGCGGCGTGTCGAAGGCCGTGCCGTCGCCGTTGAACGCCCCGTAGCCAGCCGAACCGTCAATACATTTCGACATCATGGGCGTGGGAACGCTCCTGCCGTCGGACAGATGGAAGTCCGCGGGGCGAGTCGACGAGGCGTCGAATGGTTCCAACCATTCGCCTTTGAAATAGACCGCATTGGTGATGACCAGCCGCGTGTAGGAATCCACGTCGCCGACGCGCAGGAGATCCTTGATCCGGTCGTGGGTCTGCCGGGCCACCCAATCGTTGATCTGTTGCCGTGCAGCATCGGCGCCCGAGCGGAAATCGACGGGGAACACCACGCTGCCGTAAAACGCGTGGATCGTGTCGAGAAACGAGGAGCGAAAGGGATAGGTTTTCTCGCCCCAGAGCGCGCTGGCTGCTCGCCATTCATAAGGTTCCACCGCTTTGAGCAGCGGGTTCAGCTCATCGGCGAGCTTCTGGGCGGCGGCATGGGATTGCCTGGCCTCTCCCCACTTCCCGGAGTTTTCCAGAGCGGCAGTTCGGCTATTCGCCGCCGCGAGTTCGTCTCGCAGCCGTGAGATCTTGTCGCGGAGTTGCGGCGAAATCGGCTCGGGGCTGAGCCGATAGCAAAGGGCCGCCTGCCCCTTGTGGAGCCCTGCAAGCTGCCAGGGCAGCGAAGCGGCTTGCGGGCCCGTGCTACGCAGCGACTTAGGAACGCGCAGTACCTTGCCCATCTGCTCGGCGGTTTCCCCGCTTGCGCCTTCGGTCACGATCAGCAATGCGGTGGAAATGGAGAACGGCGAAAAGAAGATGTTTGCCCCCGGCCGCTCCGCTGCCAATTGCCAGTACAGATCGATGGCAAAATCGCCGTTGGACGACTGCGCCAAGGCGAGTTCTTGCGTGCCGGCGGTCACGGCCGGTGGGCGATCTACCACGGGCACAGCGGCCGCGCCGGAGCAGCCCTGGACCATGCTGCACGCCGTAATCAGTAGCCAGAATCCCGCAGTTGACTTGCGTTGCATGGCTAGTTCCTTTCGCTTCGCCTTGTGGGCCTCGGCACGGGCAAACCTATCCAGTGTCACGAAGGGCGACAGTTTGAGTATGAGGGGTGGCGTTCGGTTCCACAAGAGGGTGGATCTCTTCCTCCAAACGGCCAACGCCGACGGGGCGCTACCGCGCGCGCCCGTGGCGAGGCTGTCGCGCCCTTTCAGGGCTTCGGGGGTTCTTGGGGTATTCGCCCCCCAGGGCTGCGCCCTGGGCTATCGAGTCGTGCCCCCTCGGGGCTGAGCCGCTTCGCCACCGACCACCAATCACTGATCACCAACCACTAGCCACCAACCACCAACCACCAACCACTAGCCACTAGCCACTCGCCACCCCTCACGCCACGGCCCCCTTGGTAACCAGCATGAAAACGTCCTCCAACGTGGGCTCCTTGTCGGCGAAGGAGTGCATCCGCAGGCCGCCGGCCACGAGCCGCTGGAGCAGATCGGCCACCTGGGCGTCGTCGGCGGCCAGCTCGACGGTCACGCGATTGCCGTCGACGTGGACGTTGCGGGTCTCGGGGAAGCTGCGGATCACGGAGAGCCCCAGATCGGCGCTGTCCAGGAACTTGATGGTGATGATGCGGTTTCGCTGGATGCGGCGGTAGACCTCGTCGATCGGCCCCTGCATCAAGAGTTTGCCGCGCTCGATGATCCCGATCGAGGTGCAGCAGTCGGCCAGCTCGGTGAGGATGTGGCTGGAGATAAGGATCGTCTTGCCCATGCGGCGGAGCTCTTTGAGCAGGGCCTTGACTTCCACGCGGGCGCGGGATCCAGGCCGCTGGAGGGCTCGTCGAGGATCAACACGGGCGGGTCGTGGACCAGGGTCTTGGCCAGGCAGAGCCGCTGCTTCATGCCCCGCGACAGCCCGTTGACGAAGTCGTCGCGCTTGACGGTCAGGTCCAGCAGCTCCAGCACGTCGCCGATCACCTGCTTGCGGCGAGAGCGGGGAATCTGGTAGGCCACGGCGAAGAAGTCGAGGAACTCCCAGACCTTCATGCCGTCGTAGACGCCGAAGTTGTCGGGCATGTAGCCGATGCTGCGGCGGACCAGCAGCGGCTGCCTGGTGACGCTGTAGCCGTTGACGATCCCCTCGCCGCCGGTGGCCTTCAAGAGCGTCGCCAGGAAGCGGATCGAGGTGCTCTTGCCGGCGCCGTTGGGACCGATGAAGCCGAACATCTCGCCCGGCGCGATCTTCAGGCTCAACTGGTCGACCGCCAAGAGATTGCCGTAGCGCTTGGTAAAGTTGACGAGTTCGATCATCGTATTTTGGATCTCAGATTTCAGATCTCAGATTTCAGATTGGCCCAAGTGGTTTACAATTCGTCGGGGAGGTTGGGAAAGAACTCGGGGTGCGATTGGCGAAAACGCTGCTGGATTTCCTGCTGAAAGGCCGCCGCGCGCTTGCCGGAATCGTACTGGCGACGGGTTTCATCAGTGAGGTGACGTTGGCCCTTGATGTTGGTGTTTTGCAGACTATCGGCCCAGGCGCGGATTTGACGGGAACAGGACTCGGCCAGGGGAATGATGGCGGAGATTTCAGATCTGAGATCTGAGATTTCGGATTCCGGCAAGCCTGGCGCGACCTCCGCGGAATTGAGCAGGCGAAGGCTGAAACGGAGCATCGAGCGGACCTCGCCGGCCGACCCGCGGGCAATGTACAAATAGGCCAGTAGTTCGGCAGTCGAGCCGCGTTCAAAACCCTCGGCGCTGTTGTTGGAAACGGACAGCGCGGCGCGGCGTATCTGGTCGCGCAAGTCGCCGGCCTGGGCGAAGAAGCGGCGTCGCGTGAGACCGTACACCCGCTCGGCCAACTCGATGGCCGACTTCCAGACCGGCAAGTCCTCGAATCGCTCGTATTTCATGTCGCTAACATCCGTTGCTGCGTTTCGGGCAACAGATCGACCCCTCGATTCGATCTGAAATCTCCGATTCGAGAGGTTGGTCTTGGGGCTCGCAACGAGAAATCCCAAATCTCAAATCTCAAGTCTCAAGTCTCAAGTCTCGAATCTCGAATCTCGAATCTCGAATCCCTTCCGGCCTCAGTTTCCATCAGCGCTCATGGGCTGGCCTGGATCTGCCGGCGCGGCCGGGGCGGCGTCCGCGTCGTTCGGGGGGCGCTGGTTCTCGTCGCGTTGGGCCTGGGTCGTCGGCTGGTAGGCCAGGTGGGCCACGATCACCGAGGCCTGGTGCGACTGAGGCGCCTTGGGCCGGATCTCGACGCCGGCGTATTCCTCGGTCGACCAGGCCACCAGCCGCACCTCGCCCGGCTCCAAGGAAAGATCGACGCTCTCCCCGAGCAGCCCTGGCTCCGTCGGGTTCCCCGGAGGGTACGGCGAACTGCGACCGTAGGACGGCCGCGACCCCGGTGGCATCAGCGGCCCCGCGTTCTGCCCCTCACTCTTCGGACTCGGCGGCGGTTGCACCGGCGGCTCATCCCCGACCGCCATTCGCAGCAAGCGTCCCAGACACAGTTCCCCCGGCGTGCTCCGGTCGGCGCTGATCGTCGATTGGTTCCAGGCCCGCTGCCAGCCGGCCGCATCGGCGGCGCGGGCCGGCGTGGCCGCCGGGGCTAACGCCGCTGGCGATTGCTGCCTGGCCGGCTGAAACTCCAAGGGCGCAGACTGTCCCGGGTCGAGGGTTCCCACCCAGGCGACCTCGGCGCGGCCGTTGCCCGCCCACCGCGCGACGAGCGTTCCCTGGAGCTTCGAGGTGGTGCCGTTGGTCACCCGATCCGTCCCGTCGCCGGCGCGAGCGAGCGTGATCGGCCCGCCCATGTCGCGCATCTCTTCGGCGTGGGCCAGCCCGGTGGTGTTGGAGCGGACGCGGAGTCCTTCCATCGTCACGTCGTTTCCGTAAAGGTACTGAAGTTGGCGCTCTTCCTGGTTGAAGACCTCTTTGCGCGGCTGGCCCGGCTCGGCGGGCTCCAGGGGAGAGAAGGGCTGGAACTGGGCGCCCAGAGTGTCGGCGTGGAGCGTGTAGTCGGTGGTCAGCGAGGTGTAGAGGGCGACGTAGCGGGTCAGGTGGGCCCGGGCGTATTGACCCTGCATCTCCAGCACGTCGACCTCGAAGCGAGCCCGGGCGAAGCCGATGTCCAGCCGCGCCAGGCGGATCACGATCAGCGAGCAGGCCACGGCCACCAACGGCGCCGCCACCCAGGCCCATTCTACCCGGCCGATCAGCCGGAACAGAAACCAGTTCACCGGCACCAGCACCACCAGGTACCCGCCCAAGAACCAGAGCACGAAGCTCCGCGGCGGCGCCTCCAGCAAGGCGGCCGTCTTCAGCGACTTCCGCACCAGATTGGCTGTCTCGCTGAAGTCGTTCCAGGAGGCCACGTCCGAGGCCGGCTGTGGATCGGCGACTGAAGCCGGGAGCTGCGGAAAGCTGGCGTTGTTCGGATCGTAGAGCGTCAGCCGGCGGCCGGCGTCGCGGGAGAAGTAGCGCAACTGGCAAAGCCGGCAGGGATCGTATTGCAGCTCGGGATGGTCGGCCCAGGTGACCTGCTGCCAGGAAGAGGAAAACTTCCGCGGCGGCCGGCCGAGGATGGCGCCGTTGAAGAAGCCGTCGAAGCTCCGCCAGGCGCGAAGCTCGCTCTCGTTGAGGCGGAAGGCGGTGAGCACCACCCGCCCCCGGCCCACGCGCCGCTGGAGCACCAGGGAACCGGTGCCGGGAACGGCCCGCGCCTCGGCCTGCTTCTGCAGCCGCACGGAGGTCCACGCGCCGCGGGCGACCGCTCGCAGCGGCTCGTGGCCAGGGAGCGTCCAATGCTGGTTGATCTCCGACAGATCCTTGTCGGTCAGCTTCCCCGCGCCGGGCGAGGTGGCCGGCAGGTAGTCCTTGAGAAAGCTCGTTTGCAGACCTTCGATCGTGTCCGGGCCGCTGAGGATCAACTGGCCGCCCCAGTGCAGCCAGTCCAGCAGGGCCTGCCGCTGATCGGAGTTCAGCGACGAGGGATCGGCGTCGTCCCAGAGCAGGTAGGCGACAGTCGTCCAGAAGAGGCCGAAGTCCGGCAGCGGCGGGGGCCTCGCGCCGTCCAACAGCACGATGCGGTAGTAGGCCATCTGCCGCCAGTCGCTCAGATCGCTGGGCATCCGCACCGTATCGAGGTCCGTGAGGAAGTTATAGCGGGACGGCGACCGGGCCAGGACCACGAAATGGTACTGGTAGGGCGGCATCACGTGGATACCCTCCGGCACGTCGATCTGGCCGCCCACTCCTTGGCGTGCCGTAATGCGGCAGTCGACCAGCGGGTTCTCCACGCCGGGCGGCATATAGAATACCGTCTCCAGCACGCGAAGCTTCCCCTGTTCCAACGAGATCGGCCGCGTCGCCCGGGCATGGAACGGCATCCCCGTAAGGTACGCCGGCTCGTGCTGCCCGTGGACGGCCGTCGTCTCGAGGTCGCCGTAGACGCTGAAGTTGTTGGCCCGCGCCGACAACATGCCGCACATCCAATGGCCCGGTTTGTACCAGCTCGCATCGTCTCTGCCCCGTCGCCGGGCGTCCCCCTCGGACTCCGTGTCCGCCGGGTCCGACCCCTTGCCCCAGCGGTCCAGCTCGTTGACCGGCAGGCCCGGACGGAAGCGCATGTCGGCGGCGATCTCGTAGTCGGGCTTCTTCTCTTTTCGCCGCTTCTCTTCTTCCTCGGCCTTTTTCTTCGCCGCCGCTATTTCTTCGGGGGTCTTCAGGCGGAAACAGCCGCGACAACCCGGCACCATCACCAACACCATCAGGCAAACGAGCAGACAGCGCCCGGCACGGCCGCCTGGGCAAAGGGGTGCGACTCGGTTAGCCCAGGCGGCCACGCCGGCTTTGTGGAGGGAGCATGGTTCATCCATCGTAGATTCCCCTCACCCCTGCCCTCTCCCGGAGAGAGGGGGACGCACTCACCCCGACGATCTCCCGGAGGGAGAGGGGGCTCGATCGGAAGCCGCAACGCCGCTTCACCCCTGAGTGTAGGCGGAAACGCCTGCCGGGAAAAGTAGCCGCTCACGCGGGCGTCAAGATCCGCAGCGTCATGCCCTGCACGAGGTCCTTGGCGACCTTGCGGTAGGCGACCATGTGAGGGGCCATGAGGTGCGCTTCGAGGGCCTCGACACTGGCCCATTTCTCCAACACCGTGACCAGGTTCTCCCCCACCGGCGCCTGGCCGCCGATGCTCGTCGGCAGGTCCAGCATGGGAGCGTATTCCAGGCAGCCGGCCTCGGCACGGACCTGGGGAACCAGTTTGCGGAACTCCCGTAGAAAATCGTCCCGGCGCCCTGGCACGACTTCAATACACGCCACGACTGCGATCATCGAAACTCTCCTCTGCATCCACACTTGACGTTTCTTGAGGTCTTGGGTCTTCGGTCTTGGATTCGGAACCCAAGACCTAAGACCCAAGACCCAAGACCTAAGACCTAAGACCCGATATCGCCTTGTCGGCGATGTCCTTGCGGCACCAGGCTCCCGGCCAGCGGATCTTCTTAACCCCCGAATAGGCGTGCAGTTTTGCTTGGGCGATCGTAGCGCCCAGTGCGGTCACGCCCAGCACCCGGCCGCCGCTGGTCAATGCCCGGCCGCCTTCCAGCTTGGTGCCGGCGTGGAACACCTTGACGCCCGGCAGGGCTTCCACCTCATCCAGGCCGCGGATCGGCAAGCCCGTGGGGTAGCTGCCCGGATAGCCTTCACTGGCCATCACCACGCAGACCGCCGGCCTTTGATCCCATTCCAGGGGACCGACCTGTTCCAGGCGGCCCTCCACGGTCGCCAGCAGAACTTCCAAGAGGTCGGTCTTCAAGCGCATCAACAGCGGCTGACACTCGGGATCGCCGAAGCGGACATTGTACTCCAGCACCTTCGGCCCCTGGTTGGTCATCATCAGCCCGGCGTAAAGCACGCCGCGGAAGGGCCGCCGGGAGCGCTTCATGGCGTGTACCGTGGGCACGAGGATGTGTTCCTCGATCCAGCGCATCGCGGCGTCGTCCACCAGCGGCGCGGGACAATAGGCCCCCATGCCCCCCGTGTTCGGGCCCTGGTCGTTATCGTAGGCCGGCTTGTGGTCCTGGGCGGGCTGGAGCGGCAGGATCGTCTGGCCGTCGGTGATCGCCAGCACGCTGGCCTCCTGGCCGTGGAGCCGCTCCTCGATCACCAGCCGGTCGCCCGCCGCGCCGAACTCCCTGTCCCGCGCGATGCGATTGACCGCTTGGATCGCCTGCTCCCGGCCGTCGCAGACGATCACCCCCTTGCCGGCCGCCAGCCCGTCGGCCTTCACGACGACCGGCATATCCTCCCGCTCCTGGAGGAAGCGAAGTGCCGCGGCGGGCTCCTTGAAGGTCTGGTAGTCGGCCGAGGGGACGTTGGCGCTGCGGAGCAGGTCCTTGCAGACGACCTTGCTGCCTTCCAACTCGGCCGCCGCCTTGCTGGGACCGAAGACGCGAAGCTTCTCCTGGCCGAAAGCGTCGACAATCCCCGCCACCAGCGGCCCTTCCGGTCCCACGACCGTCAGTCCCACCTCGTTCTCACTGGCGAAGCGGACCAGGGCCGGGATATCGTCGGCCGCGATGGGGACGTTGTCGGCGTCTCTTGCCGTGCCGGCATTGCCTGGGGCCACGAATACCCGCTCCGCGGCGGGGCTTTGGGCGATCTTCCAGGCCAAGGCGTGTTCCCGTCCTCCGCTGCCGACAATCAAGACCTTCATCGAAGCCAACCTCGGCGCTGATGGTTCTCTCGTTGGGCTTGATTCTACTACGCCAGTGGTTGGTGGCTAGTGGTCGGTGGCTAGTTGTCAGTGGCCGGCCCCCCTCTCCCTCCGGGAGAGGGTTGGGGTGAGGGGGGAAGATTGTGACGATTCTGCCCAGCCAGATGTCCGTTTCAGACTTGATCCCACCCGCCATGTAGTGTATCATTTGATAGATACCAGCAGGTGTGATTCCGGAGACGCTAGACGTGCAGAAAGCCAAGGTGTTTAAGAACGGCCGGAGCCAGGCGATTCGGCTGCCGAAGGAATTCCGCGTCAGCGCGGCCGAGGTCTATCTGAAAAGAACACCGGAGGGGTTTCTCGTTGTCCCTCGGGATCCCTGGGAGGTATTCCTCGAAGGCGTCGAGGAGTTGTCGGACGAGTTCATGGCCGAGGGCCGGCGGCAGCCCGAGGTGCAAACGCGGAACTGGCAGCGATGATCTACTTGTTCGACACGGACCTGCTGATCTTCATGGTGCGTGGCCTGAAGGCGGCCAACCGCCGCGTGCGGAACCGCCGGCAGGCCGCCATTCTGCTGGACCAATGCCGGAAGGCCCAAGGGGCAGGCGACTCCGTGGGCTTGTCGGCAGTGACCGTCTCGGAACTGGAGTTCGGCGCCCGCAAGAGCGGCAACGACGACGAAATCGCGGCCGTACGCAAAGTGCTGACGCCTTTCGACCTCTACGGCTACGACGCGGTCTCCTGCCCGCAACACTACGGGCGGCTGCGGCATGAGTTGGAGGCGAAAGGCCAAACCATCGGCTCGATGGACATGCTGATCGCCGCCCATGCGCTGGCCCTGAACGCCGCCCTGGTGACCGCCAACGACGCCCACTTCTCTCGCGTCGCTGGGCTGAGAGTGATCAACTGGTTGAAGGAGGCGGCAGGGTCCGAGGAGTAAAGGGGCCAGGCGCATATCATGGGGTGCCTGGACAATATCCTGGATGATTATTTACGCATATTACCCAGTATATGCGCCTGTCCCCTTTACCTGGTTCCCACCATCTGTGTCCATACCGTAAGGCCTACGAGGCTGGCGAAAAAGAGCATGGCAAACGCCTGACCGAGCGCCGCGGTCGCCAGCGAGTCGCCATGGAGAACGGCTAGCCCGCCGAGAACGGCCGTCGCTACCACCAAGAGCAACGTAGCCAGGCAGTACATCCATAGCCTGCCTGGCAGGCTCGCTGCCCGAGCCACCAGCGCGACCAAGGTGACAACCACCAGTAGCACCAGCAGCCGATGAGACCACTCCAAGAAGACCAGCGGAGTCATGTGGGGGACGAGCGTGCCGAAGGCCAGCGGCCAGTCAGGGATCGACTTGCTGGCGCCGGTAACGCGTACAACGGTGCCCATCACCATCAGGAGAAACGTCTCGACGGCAGCGACCAACGATAGCACGCGAACAAGTCTCATCGTTTCCCCCCTTACGGTTCTCGCCGTAGGTTTTCGATGGGTAACTGTTGGGCCGCCTACCGGTGCGTGAGCGATGGTGATTATCGTACCCCAACTACCGCGGGGGTGCAACGTCCGGCGGGCGGCTCGTGCGATGCGATGCTTCGCCGCCACCGAATCCATCGCAAGACCCAACCAAGTAGTGGGTTGACAGCGAAAATGGTGGGCCGGCGCTCGCTTCCGCGAGCTGGTCCCGCCCTACACGCACTTCCGCAAGCAAAATGGACTTTGGCCTTGCCGTGTGGTAGCCTGTGGGCTGCGGTTGCAAGAAAGCAGATTCGCCAACGCTGATAATTCCCAACCAACGAGGAGAGTTCCATGAGCAAGACCACGTGGGGACGTTGAGAGTTCTTGGGCGCGGCCGGGGCCGCGGTGGCGGCGGCGACGATCGTGCCCCGGTGCGCGGTGGCCGGCAGCGGCCAGACGCCGCCCAGTGAGAAGCTGAATATCGCCGGCATCGGCCAGGGTGGGCAAGGACAGGGCGACGTCCGCACCGTCGCCCAAGGCAACAACGTCGTCGCGCTGTGCGATTGCGACCAACGGAACGCCGTGGGCGGCTTCAAGACTTTTCCCCAGGCCAAGCAGTATCGCGACTTCCGCAAGATGCTCGACGAGATGGATCGCGGCATCGACGCGGTCGTGGTCGCCACTCCCGACCATACCCATGCGGCCACCGCCATCGCGGCCATCCAGCGCGGCAAGCACGTCTACTGCGAGAAGCCGCTGGCGCATAGCGTCCACGAGTGCCGCGCGATGGCCAAGGCCGCGAAAGAGCACAACGTGGTCACGCAGATGGGCAACCAGGGCCACTCCTTCGAGTCCTGCCGCCTGCTGGTGGAATGGCTCCGCGACGGCGCGATCGGCGCCGTCCACACCATCCACTGCGGCTGCTCGGCGGTAAACTCGGGGATCGACCAGTTGTCGCAGCTCAAGGAGAAGCACGAGGTTCCGCCCACGCTCGACTGGGACCTCTGGCTGGGCCCGGCGCCGCAGCGGCCGTATCATCCCGCCTTCCTGCCCTACCGCTGGCGCGGCTGGGTGCCCTTCGGCAACGGGACCGTGGGCGACTGGACTTGCCACGTGGTCGATCCGGTCTTCTGGGCCCTGGATCTCGGCGCGCCGAAGACGATCCTCTCCGAGACGCCCGGCTACGACCCGAAGACCCAGGGCGACGCTTATCCCAAGGGCGAGAAGATCACCTTCGAGTTCGCGGCCAAGGGCAACCGCGGCCCGGTGACGCTCTATTGGTACAGCGGCACGATGCACATCCCCCGGCCCGAGGCGCTGGAGCCGGGCCGCAATCCGGTCGATACGGGCGCGGTGGTGCTGGGCGAGCGGGGCACCATCATGTACGGCTCCCACGGCGCCGGCGGCGTGCGGATCATCCCCGAGACCAAGATGAAGCAGTACAAGCTGCCGCCGAAGTCCATCCCCCGCGTCGCGGGTCATCATCAGGACTGGCTGGAGGCGATCCACAAGGGCGCCAAGGCCGGCTCCGATTTCTTCCTCTACGGCGCGCCCTTGACGGAGATCGCCATGCTGGGCGTGATTGCCAGCAAGTTGCCCGGCACGAAGCTGGAGTGGGACGGCGAGAACATGAAGTTCACCAACTGCCCTGATGCCAATCAGTACGTCAACCCGCCGGCCCGGAAAGGCTGGACGGTGTAGTAGTTCACGTGAGACAGCTCCCGCTCCTGACGGCAACCCGATAGCAGACCGATCGGCGGGCCACCCGCGGCAAGGAAGAACGTCAGTAGGATGGACCTCCAGGTCCGTCCGGGACGGACCTGGAGGTCCATCCTACTTGATTTACTTTGCGGCAGGGAAATAACCGAGCTTGTGCATCTCCAGCACCAATCGGCGGGCGACGGGGCCGGCCGTCTCGTCGGCGTTGCCGGCGTGTTCCAGGACCACCACCAACGCCACCCGCGGCTCGTCGGCCGGAACGTAGCCGGCGAACCAGGCGTGTTCGGCACGTCCCGGACCGGCCTGGGCGGTGCCTGTCTTGCCCGCCACTGCAACCGCTTCCAGGCCCAGAGCGGCGTGGGCCGTGCCGCGGGGATCGCTGACGGCCTGCTCCAGCCCGCGGCGAATCGCCGCCAGCGCCGCGGCCTCCAAACCGGCGATCGGCCGCGGCGCGGGGACGTGGATCGCGTCGTCCGCCGCAACCGGCGTGGCCGCCGATGTCAACTCCCTGACCACTGGCCACTGACCACTGACCACTTTACCCTCCGGCTGCTCGTCGTCGGAGGCCGGCAGGCCCAGGCCGCTGACGACGTGGGGCGTAACCAATTGCCCGCCGTTGGCCACCGCGGCCAGCAGCCGCGCGACCTGAAGCGGCGTGGCCTCCAGCGAACCCTGCCCGATGGCCAGGGAGAGCGTGTCGGCAGTCCGCCACGCGCGCCCTTCGACGCGGCGGACGGTCTCGGGCGTGGGCAGCGAGCCGGGCGATTCGCCGGGCAGATCCACGCCGGTGGCCCGGCCAAACCCGCAGCGAAAGGCCCAATCGACCAGCGGCTCCGGCCCCAGCAGCCGCGCGTGGTGGAAGAAGTAAACGTTGCAGCTTAGGGCCAAGGCGTCGGCCAGCGTCACCGGGCCGTGGCCCACGCCGTAGCGCTGATAGACCGCGCACCGCCAGCGGTCCGGCGAGTCCAGGTATCCGTGACAAAGGTATGTCTCATCCGGGTCCAGCTTGGCCGACTCCAGCAGGGCCGCCGCGGTGACGATCTTGAAGACCGAGCCGGGCGGAATCGCCATCTTCAGCACGCGGTCAAACAGCGGATGGGCCGGATCGTCCAGCAGGGCCGCCGCTTGGCTGCCCCGGCCGCCGGCGAAGACGCCCGGGGAAAAGGCCGGCGCCGAGGCCCACGCCCGGATCGACCCGTCGCGGACGTCCATCACCACGATCGCCCCGCCGGCCGGCTCCGGCGGCGACGCGCCCAGCGACCGGCGCTGCAAAGCGCTGTCCAGGAGCGATTCGGCCGCGGCCTGGAGCTTGGGGTCCAAGGTCAGCACCAGGTCGCGGCCCACGCCCGGCTCGCGCTGCCGGCTGCTGCCCAGCAGGCGCCGCTGTGATCGGTCGTCTCCAGGGCCAGGCCGCGGCGGCCGTGCAGCAAGGATTCGTACTGGCGCTCCAGGCCCATGAGGCCCGGCCGGTCGTCGGGGAGCGGAAAAGGGGATAAGTCCAATTTGCCGGGACCAACCTTCGGTCGGTGCCCGCCCTCCGGGTGCTCCGCACAAATTGGACTTATCCCCTTTTCCGCGTCCGGCCCGAGGTGCCCCAGGACGTGCGCCGCCAACCGTCCGCCCGGATACGTCCGCCGCCGGCGCTGGACGATCTTCGCGCCGGATAGAACTCGGGGTGGGCCTCGATCCGGGCGACCGTGGCCAGCGGCAAGTCCTCGGCCATCACGTGGTACTGGCGTTCCTCGGCGACCGGCATGCGCTCGGGAGGCGGCTCGTTCATCGCGGCCCTCAAGGTCTCGACGATGCCGTTGCGGATCCGTTCAACGATACCGCCTGCCGCCGGAGATCTCGCCGCCACACACCGACGTGGCCGCCGGGGCTAACAGATTTGCACCCGTTAGCCCCGGTGGCCACGCCGGCGCTACGAACTTGCTCGGCGATCCGCTGGACGCGAGACTGGACCTGCTTTGCCCGCGAGGTCCACTGCGAGGCCGACAGTCCGCAGATTTCGGCCAGGCGGCGGGTCGTCTGGGCACGCTCGGCCCGCACCTCCGCCTCCGCAGCCGCCACCCGTTGCGGACGCCCGCGCTCCGCCCGCGACAACCGCAACCGGGCCGTCTGCCGCAGCCAGCCCGCGTCGATCGGGTCTTCCAGGTAGCGATAGTGAACCGCCAGGCAGAGCACTTGCCGGTCGCAGGCCAGGATCTCGCCGCTTGAGGCCAGGATCCGGCCGCGGACGCCGGGCAGTACCTCCAGCCGGGTGAGCGGCCGGGACGCCTCCTGGCAAAACGCGCGGCCCTGGGTCACCTGCAACTGGACCATCCGGCCGAAGACCAGGCCCGCCGCCGCCAGGAACCCCGCCAGGCAGATCCGCAGCCGCCGCCGCGAATCGACGACCGCCGGCGCCGGATGTTCATCGGCGTGGAATTGCTGCCAGTCGAAGAGACGGTCAGGGGGCATATGCTTTCCCAGCCGGGCCGTGTAGGAGGGATTGCTCACCCCAACCCTCTCCCGGAGAGAGAGGGAGCAAGCTCCGGTTTTCGCCGCGCTTCGCGGATCCAGCCGAGGACCATCAATAAGGGCAACCCGACCCCCGACGTGTAGAGCCCCACGCCCAGTGCCCGGACCGCCAGCGGGCCGAGATCGGCCGCGGTCTCTCCTGCCAGCCAGCGTCCCAAAGTCTGGGCCAAGGCCAGCACCGCCAGCGACAACAACATGACAGGCAGTTGCAGCGCCAGGTGGTCCAGGGGGAGACTCGCCCGCAGCCGCGTCAGTCCGTAGCCGACCGTAAGAAAGCAGGCGGCGGCCAGCCCTGCGCGGCCAGGCGCCAGCAGGTCTTCCAGCAGGCCGATCCCCCCGGCTACGAGGAAGGCCCGCGGTCCGCCCACCGCCAGCAGCCAGGCGACGGCCGCCAGGGCCAGCAGGTCCGGCTCGGCCCGGCCCACGCGCGTCAGGTCGCCCAGCGAGGTCTGGATCGCGGCCGCCGCATAGAGCACAGCGAGCAGCAACAAGCAGCGTTTCATCGGGCGACCCTCGCCGGGTTGATCTGCGGACCCAGATCAACTCGCGCCGGGTTGAGCTGGGTCCGCAGCACGACCACGCTCTCCGGCTCGGAGTCCAAGGCCGGCTTCATCCAGATCTCCCAATGGGCCGCGCCGACCGGCCGCTGGACGCGGACCACGAAGCCGTACAGCAGCGGTTGAGGCAAAATCCCTTGGCCTGAGGCCGTATAGACGGCGTCGCCCACGGCGACCGGCTCGGTCACGTCTACGTGCCGCACCCGGGCCAAGGGCTCGCCGGTCCCCTCCAGCAGCCCTTGCGGCCCAAGCCGGGCCGGCCGGCCATCGGCCTGCGGGACGCCCAGCCGCACCAGGTCGCGGAAGCCCGGCTCGCAAGGCGTGCGGACGGTGCTGGTCTGCGGGCCGACCTCGACGATCTTGCCCCAGACGCAGCCCTGCGCAAGAACCAGCTCCTCCGACTCCAAGCGGCGGTTGGCCCCTTGGTCCAAGAGCGACTTCGGGTCGCCGACCACCAGGACCTCGCCGCGGACCCCGGCGCGGGAACCGACGTTGAGAATGCCCTCACTGACGAGGAAATCCCGCGCCTGCCGGCCCAGCGCCCGGGCCGGGATGCAGCCGGCCACCAACAGCCGATCGTCGCTTTGCCGACGTTCTTCTTCCGTCGTCCGGATTCGCAGCAGGGCCAACTCGGCGGCCAGGCGATGGTTCTCCTCTTCTAGCCGCCGCCGGTCCGCCTCGGACTGGGCCAATCGCTGGACCGTGTTGGCGTGCGCGTCGATCCGGGAAGCGACCGCCGCCATGCCCTCGCGGACCGTCAACAGGCCCACTTGGGCCGGCCGCAGCGCGGCGCCGAGGCAGCCTTTGACCGCTGCGGCGTAGCTGGCCGGCAAGAACCAGATCGCGGCCGAAACCGCCCAACCGCCAGCCAGGAGCAGGGCCGGAGAAACGAGACGGCGGTGGAGCCGAGGGCTCTGTGCTGGATCTGGAATCACACGTCGTCCTCACTGGAATCGAGCGTCGCACGCCACTGTTCGAGATGCTCCAGGCAGACCAGCGCGCCCGCGCGACGGCCGTCAGGGGCTCGGCGGCGACGCGGACCGGCAGGCCCGTCTGCTCGGCCAGGAAGCGGTCGATGCCGCGGGTCAGCGAGCCGCCGCCGCAGAGCACCATGCCGTGGTCCATCAGGTCGGCGGCCAGGTCGGGACTGAGCCCCTCCAGGGCCGCCTTGATGGCCTCGACGATCGCCTCCAAGGGATCGGCTAGGGCTTCGCGGATCTCTTCGCTGGTGATCGTCGCCTTGCGCGGCAGGCCGCTGACGGCGTCCAGCCCGCAAACCTCGTCCACCCGCTCCTCTTCCAGCGGGAAAGCGCTGCCGATGTCGATCCGCAGCCGCTCGGCGGCCGGCAGCCCGGTCCGCAGGCTGTAGTGGCGGCGGAGGTAGTCGGCCACGGCTTGGTCCATGGCGTCGCCGCCGACGCGGACTGAGCGGCTGGCGACGATGTCGGCCAGGCTCATCACGGCCACCTCGGTGGTGCCGCCGCCGATGTCGCAGACCATGCTGGCCACGGGCTCGGCAATGGGCAGTCCCACGCCGATGGCGGCCGCCTTGGCCATCGTCAGCAGGAAGACCTGCCGGGCCCCCGCCCGCTGCGTGCTGTTGATCACGGCCCGCTTCTCCACGGGCGTGATCGAGCCGGGGACGGCCACCAGCACGCGGGGCCGCATCCGCAGCGCGCCGCCCGCTGCGCCTTGCGGAAAAAGTAGCGGAGCATCGCCTCGCAGAGCTCGAAGTCGGCGATCACGCCGCCGGTCAGCGGGCGGACGACGGCAATCGAGTCGGGGGTGCGGCCGAGCATCTGGCGGGCCAGATGGCCCACCGCGCAGCCGCCGGAGAGAATGCGGTTGGTCCGCTGCTGGACGGCCACCACCGAGGGCTCGTTGAGCACCAGCCCTTCGCCGGCTACCGAGATCAACGTGTTGGCCGTTCCCAGGTCAACCGCCAGATCGGCTCGAAGGTATCCGAACAGTCGCTGGAGCATCCTTGCCCTTCCGCATAGGAAACGCTCTGTAGGGAACGCCCTCTGTGGCGTTCCGCAGCCTGCGGAACAGCGTTATCCGAGTTCCCGGAACGCCACGGAGGGCGTTCCCTACAGGCTACTCTCTGCCCGTGCACTATCCGACCGCGGCCGGTCCCTGGAGGCCGATGGTCGACATCGAGACCGGCGGCAGGTTCTTGTACGGCGGCTTGCCGGGATATTCCGAGGGGTCCGTCTCCAGGAACAGACAGAGCCAGCCCACGATGATCGCCACCAGGGAAATGATCAACAGGGCCGTATACAGGTCCGGCCGCGGCTTGCGGAAAGCCGGCTGCTCAGTTGACGGCAGTAAGCTTGGGGACGGAGAAGACACGGTCACCTCTTTGAATGGCGCCTTTGCGATATTCCGGCAAAACCTTGCAGACCGATGCGTCGACCCTGGCCTCGATCACCTCGATGCGGCCGAGCCAGGTGCTTACCCCGCCGGCGCTGCGCACGACTTCCAACTGGTGGCCCTTGAGCACGCCCATGTCGGTCCCCAGGGTGATCTCCACCAGCTTGTTGTCGTCGCGGACGGCCGACACCAGGCCGTCCACGGCCGGCGGCGTCTTGTCCAGCGGCGTGTCGATCGAGAGGCTGTAGTGCCGCAGAACGGTCTGGGCCTGGGCCAACTGCCTGGCCAGATCTTCGTTCATCTGCTTGAGCGTGATCTTGGCGTTGACCGCCTGGTGCAATTGATCCGTCAGAGCCACGACCTGGTGCTGCTGATCGTCGCGGTCCTTCTGCGTCAGGCGGATCTCCTCCCGCAACTTGTCGAGCTCGGTCATCTTGGCAGTGAGGTTGGTCTGCGTGGCCTGCAGGGCGGCGGTCGCGTCGCGGGCGGCCTGCGTCTGCGTGGCGAGGTCCTTTTCCAGGGCCGTCTTGCGCTTCTCCAAATCGTCCACCTCGGTCTCCAGCTTGGCCAAGGTCTCCCGCTTGTCCTTGCGCTCTTCCTCAATGGCGATTTTCCACTTCTCCAACTGGTCCTGCGAGTCTTTGAGCTCGAGTTTGGTCTTTTCCAACTGGAACTTATAGCCGAGCGTTTTGCCGTTGATGGCCTCTTTCTCCGGCCGCATGACCTCGTCGCGCCAGTTGCGGTGAGCGGCGTAGACCATGACCGCCAACGTCATGAAGACCAGGCTCATCACGCAGATCAGCACGGTGAGGATTTTGCCGACAAGGTTCATGAGGCGACCTTCTCCTTTGACCACTCCGCAGACGAGGTGTGACCGCCAAACAGCGTCACCTCCCTTTGACCCTGCTGCGAACCGCCACCGGGGACTTGCCTGGACCGACGACAGAGCCTTGCGGCAGACGGCACTCTGCCGCAACAATTGACAGCCCCGCCGCTTGTATCTTGCTAGTATACTCTCGCCAGAATTCCAATGTCAATCAGAATACCCGCCAAGCCAGCGAGTCTGGGTAGAAGCGGTAGACTTGCGAGACCCCCTCGTTTGGCGGTTATCGTCGCTGTTGCCGGCCTTTGCCACCGGGCGTCTCTGGTTGGTAGGTCCCTGGCTGGTAGGTCCCGCCTGCCGGGCGGGACTTTTGGGTTTGGGTTCAGTCAAGTCCCGTCCGGCAGACGGGACCTACTTTCTGCGGGACCTACTTTCTGCGGGACCTACTTTTGGAGGCTGATTTGGATCGTGTTCTCAGCATCCCACGGGTTGGCGGCGCGGTGCCTTACTACGTCATGCCAGGCCGTAATACGCCGCGTTCCAACGCAGCTCCTTCTTGACCTGCGCAACCGTGGCATCGGCGCCGATCTGCACGCATTCGATGCCGGCCATTTCGGCGAAGGCCTCCAAGTGCCGCGCCGTAATGGCCTGCGAGAAGCCCGTATGGTGCGCACCACCGGCATAGATCCAGGCGGCGGCCGCAACCTTCAAGTTGGGCCGCGGCACCCAGACCGCGCGGGCCACGGGCAGCTTGGGAAGGGGCCGCTGGGGCTTTACCACGTCCACCTCGTTGAGGATCAGGCGGAAGCGGTTGCCCAGGTCGATGATCGAGGCGTTCAGCCCCGGACCCGCCGGCACGCTGAAGACCAGGCGGGCCGGGTCGGCCTTGCCGCCGATCCCCAAGGGATGAATCTCCAGCGACGGTCTGCCCTCGGCGATCGACGGGCAGACTTCGAGCATGTGGGCGCCGAGCACCTTCATACTGCCGGTCACGAGATGATAGGTGTAGTCTTCCATGAACGAGGTGCCGCCTGCCAGGCCCGCGGCCATGACCTTCATCGCCCGGACCAAGGCCGCCGTTTTCCAGTCGCCCTCGGCGCCGAAGCCGTAGCCGTCGGCCATCAGCCGCTGCACGGCGAGGCCCGGAAGCTGTTCCAGGCCGTGCAGGTCCTCGAAGGTGGTGGTGAAAGCCTTGAAACCTCCCTGGGCCAGGAAGGCCCTCATGCCCAGCTCGATCCGGGCGGCAGTGAGCAGGCCCGCGGTGGCGGCGCCGCGATCGACGCCCGCTCCAGCCGCGTAGGCGTCGAGATAGTCGCCGGCGAGCTTGGCGGCCGCCGTCTCGGACACCTGGCGGACCTGCTGAACCAGGTCGCCCACGCCGTAGCCGTTGACCGCGTAGCCGAAACGGAGCTGGGCCTCGACCTTGTCGCCCTCGGTGACGGCCACTTCCCGCATGTTATCGCCGAAGCGGGCAATTTTTCCGCCCTGAGCGTCGGCCCAGGCCGCGGCGGCGCGGGCCCAGACGCCCAACTCTTCCTGCACGTCGGCGTCCTGCCAATGGCCGACCACCACGGCCCGGTTCTTCCGCAGCCGGGTGCAGATGAAGCCGAACTCGCGGTCGCCGTGGGCGGCCTGGTGGAGGTTCATGAAGTCCATGTCGATCGCGTCCCAGGGGATCTCGCGATGGTGCTGGGTGTGCAGGTGAACGAAGGGCTTTTGCAGGCTCACCAGCCCGCCGATCCACATCTTGGCCGGGGAGAAGGTGTGCATCCAGCAGATCAACCCCACGCAGCCCGCCGCGCCGTTGGCCTCCCGGCAGAGTTTGGTGATCGCGTCGGGCGTGGTCAGCACCGGCTTGAAGACCACGCGGACCGGCAGTGCCTTGGACCGGCCCAGGGCTTCGGCGACCTCGCGGGCGTTGGCCGCCACTTGCGCAAGCGCCTTCTCGCCGTACAGGTGTTGACTGCCGGTGACGAACCAGACTTCTTGCTGCGAAAGGTCAATCATGATGGTCCTCGTCAGGCCGGCAGGTGTCGGGGATCACTTGCGGCGAGAGAATGCCCATCGACAGGTACAGCCGCATCAACTGCTCGGCCGACATGTCGACTTTCTGAACCGTCTCCACGGGAACGAAAACCAGCCCGCCCGACATCGGGATCGGGGCGGCCGGCATGAAGACGAAATGGTAATTCCGCCCGGAGAAGCGATAGACCTCCGGCGACGCCAGCAGGCAGAGGATACCGGCCCCGTGCTCCTGGCCGAAGGTGCAGAAGACCACGCTCATGCTGGTCAGGTCGGCCTGGTCCCCTTTCTTGAGCATCCCCAGCAATTGCGAGACCGTGCTGTAGATGCTCTTCACGACGGGGATTCGACCCACCACGGCATTGGTCGCGGATTCGATGCGATGCCGAGCCACCGACTTCATCAGCAGGCCCAACATCCAGATCCCCACCAGCACCAGGGCCAATCCCAGGGCCCAGGCCGGCAGCTCGCCGCTGACGACGTGCAGGCCGATGGCTTGCAAGGGCCTGCCCAACATGCCGTCCGGACCGAGAATCGAGCGTAGATGATCGACGACCCAGGCCAGGATGACGATGGTTACGACCGCCGGCAGGATGGCGAAGAGTCCCGTGAGGAACGTGGAAACGATCCCCCGCCGCCAGATCCAGTCAATGGCCCTTTGCATCGCGAGGTCCTTGTAGGTCCCGCCTGCAGGTCCCGCCTGCCGGGCGGGACTTCCCGGTTAAGCCGGATTATTCATGGTTGGACACTAGTAGTGCGACACCCTTTCGATTTCGGCAAGCACTGATAGCAGTTTTTGCTCTTCGGGACCAACAAACCGGCTGCAACTGGCGTTTCCGTACCGCCGACACCGGCACGGACGTACCCGAAAACTAAAGGGTGTCGCACTACTAGCCCGACGCGCAAGCGGGGGTTCTCAAACCGTTTGCCCTTGCTTGCGCGTCGGGCTAGTGTGCCGCATTCTGCGGCTTACGCCACCCGGCCTTGAAATAATGCGGGTCGAAGGCGTTCTGGTTAAAAGGTTCTAGTTGAGATGTTCTGGTTAAGGGTTCACGTGGTCCCGTCCGGCAGACGGGACCTACCTACCGTAGAGCGGGCCGAAGTTGGCACAGGCGCGGAAGTCGGCCCCTTCCAGGTCGGCCGTGCCGAAGGCGTTCCAAGCGCTGGGACGGAAGACCTGTTGGCTGGGCACGTTGTGCATGAAGACCGGGATCCGCAGCATCGACGCCAGCGTGATCAGGTCGGCGCCGACGTGGCCGCAACTGAAGGCCCCGTGATTGGCGCCCCAGGCGTTCATCACCGTGTAGCCGTCCAGGAACGCGCCTTCACCCGTCAGGCGGGGCGCAAACCAGGTGGTCGGCCAGGTGGGGTTGGTCCGCTGGTCCAGCGCCTCGTGGACCTGCGGCGGCAGATCGAAGGTCCAACCTTCCGCGATCTGCAGCACCGGGCCCAGCCCCTGGACCAGGTTCACCCGCGACATGGTTACCGGCATGTCGCCCAGGGTGACGAATTGCGAAGAGAAGCCGCCGCCGCGGAAATACTCGCTGATCGCGGCGTACCAGGTGGTGGCCTTGAGGCTGGCTTCCACCTCGACGGGGCTGAGCTGCCAGAAGGGCTTGATCGCCGGCCGGCCGTCGATGCTTGCCCGACCGGCGCCGTCCAGGGCGGCGGCCCCCGAGTTGATCAGGTGGATCAGGCCACCGGCCGCTCGGCCGGTCAGCTCGAAACCCGTGGCCTTCTGCACGGCCCCCGGGCTCCAGTAGGTCCGCACGTCGGCGAAGACCTGGGCCGTCGAGGTCAAAAGGTGCCCGAAAAGCATGGCTACGCCGTTGAGGCTGTCGTTCTCCGTGGCCAGGATGTAGGGCTGGCGGATGCCGTTCCAGTCGAACGACGAATTGAGGATCGCTTCCATGAAATCGCCGTTGGGCAGATGGTCGGTCCAATGCCGCTGCCCTTGGAAGCCGGCGGCGACGGCGTTGTGGCCCAGGGCCTCTTCGCCGAAGCCCAGCGCGGCCAGCCGCGGGTTGCCGACCATCATGTCGCGGGCGATGATGGCCATCTTCACCGAATACTGCCAGACCCTCTCTTTCTGGTCGGCGGTGAATTGGTTCTCCTTGGAGTTGTAGTCCTTGCCCTCGCGGCAATGGGCCTTGACCCAGGCCAGGGCCCGGGCGAACTCGTCCGGGTCGAAGATCCCGCGCTCGATGCGGCGGACGAGCTCGACCATGTCGACCGTCTCGACCCGCATCCCCAGAAAGCGCTCGAAGAGATCGGCGTTGACTGCGGAGCCGGCGATGCCCATCGAGATGTTGCCCAGCGAGAGGTACGACGTGCCCCGCATCGCGGCCACGGCCAGGCCCGCCCGCGTAAACCGCAGGAGCTTCTCGCGGACGTCGGCCGGGATCTGGCCGTCGCCGGCGTTCTGCACGTCGCGGCCGTAGATGCCGAAAGCGGGCAGGCCCTTCTGGGTATGGCCGGCCAGGACCGCCGCCAGGTAGACGGCGCCCGGCCGCTCGGTGCCGTTGAAGCCCCAGACGGCCTTGGGCAGCAGCGGCTCCATATCCATGGTCTCGGAGCCGTAGCACCAGCAAGGGGAGACGGTCAGCGACACGCCCACCTCTTCGCGGGCGAATTTCTCCGCCGCCCGGGCCGCCTCCGCCACTCCCCCGATGCAGGTATCCGCCAGGACGCACTCGACGGCCGCGCCGCACGGATGACGGAGATTCTCCGAGATCAGCCGGGCCACCCCCTTGGCCATGCCCATCGTCTGCTCTTCCAGCGACTCGCGGACCCCCTTGCGGCGGCCATCGATCGCCGGCCGGATGCCGACCTTGGCAAGGCCACCCACGAGCCGATTTACCCCACAACTGCTTGTCGCCATGATCTGGAATGTCTCCTGTGCTGCCGACAGTCGCCCGCCGATGCTCCCGTGCTCATGGGTCATCGGGCGTACGCACGCGGACTAGCTATTTAGGTTACCGGCGGCGGGTCATGGCGTCTACGGGGGGCTTGCAGGACGTCGCCGGGGACTTCTCACCGATAGGATTTTGTCGAAGAACCAATTTTGGTAGGATGAGGAGGGGCGAAGGGAGAATGCCAGAGGGTTCGTCCGCTTCTGGGTGCAAGAGTCGCAAAACGCCCGCTCGTAGTTCCGCCTTCAGGCGGTATTCCGCCTGAAGGCGGGACTACGAGCGTCAGCGGCCCCTAGGGTTTGTACCCAGAACCGGAAGAGCCTGCAAGAGACGCGAAGACGGAGATCCATGCGTTGAAGCTACCTGTGAACACGATCCACGTGGGGGACTGCATTGCCGGAATGAAAACGCTGAGCGACGGGGCCGTCGATCTGGCGTTTGCGGACCCCCCGTTCAACATCGGCTACGACTACGACGTCTACCGCGACAAGCTGGAAAGCCAGCGCTACCTGGCCTGGAGCCGCGACTGGATGGTCCAGGTGGTTCGCGTGCTCAAGCCGGATGGGACTTTCTGGCTGGCTATTGGCGACGAATACGCGGCCGAACTGAAATTCTTGTTGCAGCGGGAGTTGGGGATGACATGCCGGAGCTGGGTGGTCTGGTACTATACGTTCGGGGTCAATTGCAAGAACAAGTTCAGCCGCTCGCACGCCCACCTCTTCCAGATGGTCAAGGACCCGGAGCACTTCACCTTCGACATCGAGGCGATCCGCGTGCCTTCGGCCCGGCAACTCGTTTACGCGGACCGCCGGGCCAACCCCACTGGCCGGTTGCCGGATGATACCTGGATCCTCCGCCCGCAGGACTGCCCGGAGGGCTTTCAGCCCGATCACGACACCTGGTACTTTCCCCGGGTTTGCGGGACGTTCAGCCAACGGGCGGGCTGGCACGGCTGCCAGATGCCCGAACAGCTTCTCGGCCGCATTATCCGCGCCAGCAGCCGGGAGAAAGACCTGGTGCTCGATCCGTTCGGCGGCAGCGGCACGACGCTGGCCGTGGCCAAGAAGCTCAAACGGCGGTTCGTCGGCTTCGAGCTCTCGGCCGACTATGTGGCCAAGGTCGAGAAGCGACTGGCGTCGGTTCGCCCGGGCGACCCGCTGGAAGGAGCGGCGGAGCCGCTGGCCAGCGCCCCCAGTACCGCCAACGGCCGCGCGTTGAAAGAACTCAGCAATGCGGAGGCTCCGAAACGGGCCGGCTCGTCGCGCGGGCGGAGCAAGGTCAAGGGGCAGCGGACGTTGCCGGGATTGACCGACGAGGGAAGGTAAGGCCGACAGGCTCTTCCCGCACAGGTGCGGTTGCGTCTCAGGCAGATGGTCGTTGATGGGTGCCATGCTTGCTAGGCGAGCGTAGCGAGACAGCAAGCGTGTTCGCTGCCAAGACATGCCCACGGCAAGCGTGGGCATGGCACCCATTCTTCCTGAATTGCGCAACATGCCTTGGAGAAGAGGGGTCGCAGCTTCTCCCTCGGGTGAACTGACCTTCCCCCGGGTAGCCAATTCTGGTAACTATCCTACCCGATTATCGGCAGACCATGCCTACCAGGAAAACGAAGCCATGAAGCGTCTGGTGATTCGGATTTCGGTGCTGGCTATCGTCGTCGTGCTGGGGGTGATTGCCATCGCAAGAGCGCAGCGAAGTATGCGGGCCCCCTCTGCGACCGCCTCGGCAAGCAGCGACGCCCCTGTAATTAGCAACACCCCGGTAAATAGCACAGGCCAGGTAAGTAGCGCAGCGACAGTCGACCAGGCCGCTCCGGTGCCGCTTGCGGTGGTCGCTGGTGGAGCTCCGGCGCCGCTTGCGGTGGTTGCCGGCGAAGCTCCGCAGGCGCTGCCCGACACGGTCCATGTCAATCCGTTGCGACCTTTGCCTCCTGATGCACAAGGCGGCGCGGTCGCCACCTCGGGCGCTTCCAGTGATGCCAGCGGGATTGGCACGGCGGAGCGGGCGGTTTCGGAATTGCCTTCCCAGCCGGCGGTGGACCCGTTCGGGCCGCCCCTTGCGACCCCTGCGAAGAACCCGTCGGCATCGGGTCAGGCTGATGGGCCGGCGATCTCGATCACCGCCAACGGTCCCAGGCCAAGCGACCGGCCGGCCCGCGACGGCAGCGATCGCTCCCTGCCGCCTTCCATGCCTCCGCTCTTGCAGACGGTGCCCGCTTCGACGCCCGGCGTGGCCGCCCGGGCTAACGGAAACCTGGCCGACCCTCCGCGCTCGCCGGCAGCGGCCGAAAGCCGCCCGGTCGCGCCGGCGGGCGAGATCCCCGACGCGGGCGAGCCGGCGCGGCTCAGTGCGGTCCAGGGTTTGCCGATGGACCTGGGCGCGGGCGGTGGCACGGGGACGCCCGGCGGCAAGCAGCTTGAAGGGGCCCAGTCGCCGCAGGTGACCGTCGAGAAGACGGCCCCGCCGGAAATCCAGGTGGGCAAGCCGGCCACGTTCAAGATCAAGGTCCGCAATGTGGGCCAGGTCGCCGCGCACGTCGTGGAGATCCACGATGAGATTCCCAAGGGCACTCGCTTGCTGAGCACCAATCCACAGGCCTCGCAGGGCGTTGGCGGCGGGGAGCTGGTCTGGTCGCTGGGCACGATGCCGCCGGGTGACGAGAGGAGCGTCGAGGTCCAGGTGATGCCTATGGAAGAGGGCGAGATCGGCAGCGTGGCCACCGTGCGGTTGGCCGCCCAGGCCTCCGCCCGGACCGTGGCCACCAAGCCGGAGCTGGTGATCGAAGCGCAGGTGCCCAAGCAGGTGCTGGTTGGGGAGCCGGTGAACCTGGCGATCACGGTGACCAACCCCGGCACGGGCGTGGCCACCGGCGTGGTGCTCGACGAGCGGGTGCCGCCCGGCTTGCAGCACGCGGCGGGGACGGAGTTGGAGTACGAGATTGGGGTGCTGAAGCCCAAAGAGAGCCGGCAATTGCAACTGCAATTGACGGCCGTGCGGCCGGGCCCGGTGGCCAACGTGCTGGCCGCGCGCGGCGAGGGCGGCCTGAAGACCGAGCATCGCACGGAGCTTGCGGTGATCGCCCCGCGACTGGAGATCGCCGTGGACGGCCCCAAGCGCCGCTTTCTGGAGCGGGAGGCGACCTACAGCCTGAGCGTTTCCAATCCGGGCACGGCCCCGGCGCAGAAGGTGGAGATTGTGGCCCAGCTTCCGCCGGGACTGAAGTTTGTCAGCGCCAACAACGCCGGGCAGTACGACGACAAGACCCGGCTCGTCCATTGGCAGTTGGACGAGCTGCCGGTCCAGGAGACCGGCACGGTGAAGGTGGTCACGCTGCCCATCGAGGCAGGCCAACAGAAGCTGCACGTCACCGCCACCACCGCCAAGGGCCTTTCCGTGGAGAAGGAGCATCCCGTGCTGGTCGACGGCATCGCCGCGGTGATGTTCGAGGTGGTCGACGTCCACGGCCCGGTGGAGAAGGGCGGCGAGACGACCTACGAGATCCGCGCTGTCAACCAGGGCTCGAAGGCGGCCACCAACGTCCGCGTGACGGTCACGCTTCCGGCCGAGATGCGCCTGATCGCCGCCGAAGGACCGACGCACAACACGGTCGAGGGCAATCGGGTCGTTTTCGAGGGCCTCTCGCGCCTGGCCCCCAAGGCCGACACCACCTACCGCGTCCGCGTGCAATGCCTCCAGGCCGGCGACCTGCGGATCAACGTGCAACTCCTCAGCGACGAGCTCCACTCGCCGATCACCAAGGAGGAGAGCACCCGCGTCTACGCCGACGAGTAAGCTCAAAGTAGCAGGCACACGCCGTGTGCCGTCCGCTTGCTCCGCCTCAACGGGTGGTCGGCACACGGCGTGTGCCTGCTACTTTAAGGGCCCGGGGACATGCTGAAGATTTGGCGGGATGATCGTGGAGTGCCGCACGTCGAGGCGTCGCAGAAGACCGACCTCTATTGGGGACAGGGCTTCGTCCACGCCACCGACCGCGGGCTGCAAATGCTGCTGATGCGGATCCTCAGCCAGGGCCGGCTCTCGGAACTGCTGGACGGCGGCGACGCGGCCCTGGCCGCCGACGTCTTCTTCCGCCGCATGAACTGGTCGGCCGGGCTGGAAACGCAGTTGGCTCTGCTCCAGCCCGAGGAGCTTGCCTGCCTAAGGGCCTACTGCGAGGGGGCCAGCGAGGCCTTCGCACGACGCTATCCCTGGGAGCTCCGCCTCTTCGGGTATCGACCCGAGCCCTGGAGGCCCGAAGATGCCATCGCCCTGTCGCGGATGGTGGGCTACCTCTCGATGGCCCAGTCGCAGGCCAACATGGAGCGGCTCTTGGTGGAGATGGTCCGCGCGGGCGTGGATCGACCAAAGCTCGAAGCGCTCTTCCCCGGCCTGCTGGAAGGGCTCGATCCCGAGCTGCTGCGGAAGCTCACCTTGGGCCGCTCGATCATTCCCCCCGAGGTCTCCTGGCTGGCCGCCGCGTCCGCACCGGTGAGCTCGAACAACTGGGTGATTGCCGGCTGGCGGACAGCCTCGGGCAAACCGCTGTTGGCCAACGATCCACACCTGGAAGGCAACCGCCTGCCCAACATCTGGCAAGAACTAGTCCTCCGCCTGGGCGACCGCTATGCGATGGGAGCCTCGATGCCGGGCGGGCCGGGGATCATCGTCGGCCGCAACCGATCGCTGGCCTGGGGCGTGACCTACTCCGTGATGGACGCGGTCGACTCCTGGGTCGAACGCTGCCGCGACGGCTGCTGCTTCCGCCAGCCCGGCCGGTGGGAAGAATTCCGCCAGCGCAAGGAGCTGATCCGGCGGCGGCGAAGACGGCCGATCGAGGTCACGTTCTACGAGAACGAGCACGGGCTGCTGGACGGGGACCCGCACCGGGAAGCCTACTACCTGGCCACCCGCTGGTCCGCGGCCGAATCCGGCGGGACCACCATCCGGCAGTTCCTGCGGATGTGGGAGGCCGAGACGGTGGAGGAAGGCATGCGCACGCTGGGCCAGGTCGAGACGGCCTGGAACTTCGTCTTCGCCGACCGGCAGGGGAACATCGGCTACCAGATGTCCGGGCGGATGCCCCGGCGGCGGCCGGGCGCCACCGGCCTGGTGCCGCTTCCCGGCTGGGACCCGCAGAACGACTGGCAAGGGTTTGTTAGCCCCGAAGAACTCCCCCGCGACTACAATCCCGCGTCGGGCCTCTTGATCACGGCCAACAACGACCTCAACCCGCTGGGCCGGGCCAAGCCCATCAACCTGCCGCTGGGGCCCTACCGGGCGGACCGCATCCGCCAGCTCCTGGAAGGACGCCAACGGCTCACCGTCGAGGAGATGTTCGCCGTGCAACTGGACGTCACCTCGCTCCAGGCCGAGGCCTTCCTGCGGGTCCTCAAGCCGCTTTTGCCCGACACGTCCCAGGGACGCCTGCTGGGCCAATGGGACGGCCGTTACACGCCCGACTCGCTGGGGGCCTTTCTCTTCGAGGAGTTTTACCGCACGCTGTTTTGCCAGGTCTTCGGCGCCGGCGGCTTGGGCCGGGACGTGGCCGGCCACCTGCTCGGCGAGACCGGCATGATGGTCGCCTTCTTCTGGCTTTTCGACCGCGTGCTGCTGGCCGAGGCCTCGCCCTGGTTCGCGGGCCGCACGCGGGAAGCCCTCTACCGCCAGGCCGCCGCTGAAGCCCTGGCCGTGACGCCTCGCCCCTGGGGCCAGTCCAACCGCTACCTCCTGCGGCACATCCTTCTAGGCGGCAAGCTGCCCAAGTTCTTCGGCTTCGATCGCGGGCCGGTGAGCGTTCCCGGCGGCCGGGCCACGATCCACCAGGCGCAGATCTTCCGCCATAGCGGCCGAACGACGAGCTTCGTGCCCTCGCTGCGGGTGGTCGTCGACCTGGCCAGCGACGAGATCCGCAGCAGTCTTGCCGGCGGCCCCTCCGATCGCCGCTTCTCCCGCTGGTATGCCTGCGAGCTGGCCGACTGGTTGGCCGGCCGCTACAAGCGGATTTCCCTCGATCCGGCAGGGCGGCGAGCGTTTCCGTAGTAGGTCCCGCCTGCCGGGCGGGACTTCGGCGCGACAAAGGCAGGGAAGAGGGCAAAATGAAAAATGCAAAATGAAAAAGGCAAAGTGACGCCGCGCCGCTTTCTCGTTCATTTTGTAACCGTTCACAGGCCGCCATAGTCGCCTTTCGCTCCGCGAAAGCCGCGCTACTTTCGCGGAGCGAAAGGCGACTTTCTTCGCCGGATCCCCGCTAAGCCAGCGGCGGCCCATGAACGGTTACTTCATTTTGCCTTTTGCACTCTTCATTTTTCATTTTGCCTTCCTCCCCCTTAATTTGTAACCCAGATCCCAAGTCCCGCCCGGCAGGCGGGACCTACTCGCCCCTCGTCCCTTTGCATCCCTGCTTCAAAAACCGGCACGCTTCTGAAACACCAATTCCTTTTTTTTCTCCGCCGCCCGGCCTTCGGCCGCCATGTCGCCGCCGGTCCGGGAGCGCATCTCTCTGGCAGACAACCATTAAGGTCCAGACGCCCGTTTTGCGAGTTTCAGAGTAGGCGCGCGTTTCGCGCCGGCAAGCGGCGAGATGGCGCCTTCGGCCCGACGCAAATTGCCGCCCTGTCCACCTTCAAGCGACCTAAATCGCTGCCCTGTCCACCCAGCAGCGGCGCAAATTGCCGCCCTGTCCGCCTCCGAGCGGCGCAAAACGAAGCGATGGCGTCCAAGAGGGCGCGGTTTCCGGGTCGCTGGTGCGTCTTGAGCGACGTTTTCCGGCGAAATTGACGCCGGCGCCGCGCCGGCGATGCGTTTCCCGCGACGTATCCCCACGAAGCGGACGATTCCAGCGCTCAAGCAGCAAGAAGTATGTGCATGATTTCCGAGACGACGGCCATGAAAATCCAGGAACTGAGGTCGCAACGTCGCACGCAAGTTCGGATTGCACGCGAGTTGCATGTCTCGCGGAGCACGCCCTCCAGGTGGCATCGCGGCGAGTGCCAGCGCGGCGGCAATTCCACCGGCGTCCGTCCCCCACCCAGGTCCGCCACGGTCTGGCAAAGGCGCCGCTGAGGGCGGGCAACCGTTCGGGCGGGAGAAAACGGGGCAGAAAGGACAAAGGGGGGAGAAGCGAGCCCTTAGAAGCGCGACTGTCTGCTGTTCGTCGCCCGCCGCAATCCGCCTGCCCAAGGCTGCGCGGCACGGCTTGGGGCGGTATAATCAAGAGGTCCCGCCTGCCGGGCGGGACGTTTTGGCTAATCCAAGAAGGTGAACATCGCTGATTCGTGCCCGTTCCCCATTGGCGGTTACCAGTAACCCTTCCAATTTGCCATTATCAGGGGCGTCCACCCCACCTGTTCTGGACGGTCGGCCAGAGGTTGATGTATTATAAACTGTTGAATCGGTAGAACACACCGGGAGTTGTCCCATGATCCAAACGGTCGAGGCGGTTGTCGATGCGGCTGGTCGCGTCCAGTTGCTCGGTGAGGTACATGTTTCCAGCCCCCGCCGGGCGCTGGTGACGGTGTTGGAAGAGCCGGCCGCGGTGCCGGGAGAGGCCGCGCTGCTGGCAGAAGCGGCCTTGGCGGCGGACTGGTCCCGGCCGGAGGAGGACGCGGCGTGGTCACACCTACAGCCGGGGAAGTAGTTCTGGTCCCCTTCCCGTTTTCGGACCTGTCGCAATCGAAGGTTCGCCCTGCCATTTGTCTGGCCGACGCGCGCCGTGGCGATTGGGTTCTCTGTCAAATCACGAGCAGCCCCTATGGGGACCCGACGGCGATACCACTGGACGCTCCGGATTTCGCGTCGGGAGGGCTACTTGTGGCGAGTTTCGCCCGGCCGGGCAAGCTGTTTACAGCCCACGCGGGATTGATGGTCCGCTCAGTCGGCGTCCTTAACCCGGCCGCACTGGCGCGCGTACGTTCGGCGGTCATCACGTTGCTTCAACCGCCCGCAAGCTCCTGACGCCGCTCCGGGAACACCGCTCACGCCCGCAACTTGCCGCACACCTTGACGCGAGCTTGAAGGAGATTGAAACGGGGACGCAGCCAGCATTGGCAAGATCGGGGGTTTCCGCGTTCCAGGGAACCCAGGCGCCCGGCCTTCGGCCGCCACGTCGCCGCCGGTCCGGGAGCGCATCCCTCTGGCAGACAACCATTAAGGTCCAGACGCCCGTTTTGCGAGTTTGACAGTAGGCGCGCGTTTCGCGCCGGCAAGCGGCGAGGTGGCGCCTTCGGCCCGACGCAAATTGACGCCCTGTCCACCTTCAAGCCACGTAAAATGCCGCCCTGTCCACCCAGCAGCGACGCAAATTGCCGCCCTGTCCACCTCGCGGCGGCGCGAAGTGAAGCGATGGCGTCCAAGAAGCCGCGGTTTCCGGGTCGCTGGTGCGTCTTGAGCGACCTTTTCCGGCGAAATTGCCGCAGGCCCTGCGCCAGCGATGCGTTTGCCGCGACGTTTCCCCACGAAGCGGGCGATTCCAGGGCCCGTCAAGCGGCTTCGCAAGGGGTATTCGTGCGGAGGTGATTTCACCAGCGAGCGCGCGACACTCAGCACTGGGACCCGGTCGAGAACGTCACCAAAACGCCGGCCGGCACGGACGCTCCGTGGCGGAAGGGGGACGGGGGTCGGGGACCGCCGAAAAACTAGCTGCGTGCCCGTTTCGACGCCCTAGCTGCGTCCCCGTTTCGACGCCCCTGGACTATCTCGCCCCAGGCCTCGGGCTTCAAATGCCGGAAGGCGATTTTCGCATGGGTGACGATCTGCGGCAAGATCGCCGGGAACTGGCGATGCCAACGACGACGGGGAGCGGGTGCGGGGGATGCGCAAACCATTTCGACGTGACCTTTGGGTATACAGGCCACCCCGTTGTGGCCGGCGGTGGCGCTTGGGGTGATGTGGAGAAAACGTGCCGTCAGCAAATACAGCGCCCAAGACGGGCGTCTTGATCGCTAGAACGCCGGCTTCTGACGGCTCGGCATGGCATTCCGAGATATAATGCCGCGAGAAGGACCGTACTTGACGCGGGAACCTGCGTGACGACAATAAGGCTTTCCCTAACCTGAATGCCATGACGAATCCGGCCATAAAACCCAATCACAAGGCCATCAAGGCGTACTACGAGGCGCTCCAGGCGTATGATCGCCAGGATGTAGAGCACGAAACCGCGCTCCGCACGGCGTTCCAGAGTTTGCTGGAGCAACTCGGCCGGCAGTTCGGCTGGACCCTCATTCCGGAGCTTTCCGACAAGGCGGCGGGCAAGTCGATTCGGCCAGACGGCACCTTCCGCGACGACTATTACATCACCCGCGGCCACTGGGAAGCGAAAGACAGCCACGACCATCTTGAAACGGAGATCAAGAAGAAGATCGCCAAGGGTTACCCCACCGGCAACATCATTTTCGAGGACACGCGGCAGGCGCAACTCTACCAGAATCGCGAGCGGGCCATGATCGTTGACCTGACCGACGCCCGAAAGCTTGCCGACCTGCTCAATGCGTTCTTCGCCTACACGGAGCCCGCCCACGAGAATTTTGGCAAGGCCATCGACGAATTCAAAGAGCGCGTGCCGGACTTGGCCCTGGGACTGGTCGAGAAGATCAAGGCGGCGCACACCGACAATCCGAAGTTCGCCGCGGCATTCGCCGCATTCTATGAGCTTTGCTGCAACTCGCTCAACCCGAACTTGAGCCAGGCCGCCGTGGACGAGATGCTGGTGCAGCACCTTTTGACTGAGCGGCTGATCCGCACGATTTTCGACAACCAGGACTTCACCCGCCGCAACGTAATTGCCGCGGAGATCGAAAAGGTGATCGACGCCCTGGTCTCGAAATCGTTCAACCGGCACGACTTCCTCAAATCGCTCGACCGCTTCTACCTGGCGATCGAGTCGGCCGCGGCGACGATCGAGAGCTTTGCCGAGAAGCAGCACTTTTTGAACTCGGTTTATGAGGGGTTCTTCCAGGGCTACTCCGTCAAGGTGGCCGACACGCACGGCATCATCTACACGCCCCAGCAAATCGTCGATTTCATGTGCGCGAGCGTGGTGGAACTGCTCATGAGCGTGTTCGGCAAGACGCTGGGCGACCCGGACGTCTACATGCTCGATCCCTGCGCGGGCACGGGCAACTTTACCGTGAACCTGTTGCGCCGTGCCCCGAAGAAAGACCTGCCGCGGATGTACCGCCAACAGCTCTTCGCCAACGAGGTGATGCTGTTGCCCTATTACATCGCGGCGCTGAATATCGAGCACGCCTATTACGAGTTGACCGGAAACTACGAGCCTTTTGGCGGGCTGTGCTTCGTGGATACGCTTGACCTGGCCAGGGGCCAACAGGGCACGTTCGGTTTCATGTCGGAGGAGAACGTGCAACGCGTGGCACACGAGACCGAGGCACCGATTACCGTAGTCGTCGCCAATCCGCCGTACAATGTCGGCCAGATAAATGAAAACGACAACAACAAGAACCGCCGTTACGAGGTAATCGACCGGCGGATCAAAGAGACCTACGCGAAAGATTCGCGCGCTACCAGTGTTAGCAAGCTCAATGATCCGTACGTCAAGTTCTTCCGTTGGGCAATTGATCGGCTCGAAGGCCGCGACGGCATCGTGTGCTTTGTGAGTAACAATAGCTTTTTCGATCAGATCGCCTTCGATGGGATGCGGAAGCACCTGCTACTTGATTTTACGCGCGTCTATCACGTCGATCTTCACGGCAATGTGCGCAAGAACCCGAAACTGAGTGGAAGCACGCACAACGTCTTTGGCATCCAGGTCGGCGTCGGAATCACGGTCGCCGTTCGTAAGGTTGAATCATTGCCGCACGACGGCGAGGAGGATAGCCGTGTTGCGCAGTTACTCTATCACCGCGTGCCGGAGACCTGGCGTAAAGAGCAAAAACTCGCATGGCTGCGCGAGAAGGCAAGCATCGCGGGCGTGAATTGGACCGATCTTCACCCGGATCGACAGAATACATGGCTTGTTCCTGGCAACGCCGACGAGTATGCGCGATTTGTTCCTATGGGCAGCAAAGAAGGAAAGGCCGCGGGCGAAGCCGATGCTCGGACCATTTTCAAGCTTTACACGTTGGGTGTCGCTACCCATCGCGACAGGATAGTGTACGACTACGATCAAGGCGTGCTTGCCGACCGGATTAAGCGATTTGCGGAAAACTACAACAGTGAGGTGGACCGTTTCAAGCGGGCCGGCGGGAGCGTTGACCCTGATGACTTCGTTCGCTACGAGAAGATTGTCTGGGATCGGGATCTCAAGAAAGACCTGCGCCGTGGGAAATACGCGCAGTTTGATGAGCATAAACTTCGTATTGCCTTGTACCGTCCGTTCAACAATCGGCCGCTTTTCTTCGATCGCTTGTTAAATGCGGAGATTTATTCACTCGAAAGAGTCTTTCCAACCGCTGCCACGGAAACCGAGAACCGCGCAGTAGTCGTGAGCCAAATAGGGCACCGTTCTCCGTCGCTGAACGCGATTATCACCGACCGCATTCCAGACCTTCACGTGTGCGCCGCCATTGATGGCCATCAGTGCTTCCCGTTCTACGTCTACGACGAGGACGGCACAAATCGCCGCGAGAACATCACCGACTGGGCTCTCAATCATTTCCGCCAGCATTACGGCGACAAGAAGATCACGAAGTGGGACATCTTCTATTACGTCTACGGCCTCTTGCACCATCCGGGCTATCGCCAGCGGTATGCCGATAACCTGAAGCGTGAGTTGCCGCGGATACCGCTCGCGCCGGACTTCCGTGCATTCACCACGGCCGGCGAGAAACTGGCGCGGCTGCACCTTGAATACGAAACGCTGGAGCCCTGGCCGCTAACGTGGATCGAATGGCCCGGCGTGCCGCTCTCCTACCGCGTCGCGAAGATGCGGTTGGCCAAGGATAAGCAGTCGCTCGTTGTGAACGATTCGCTCACGTTGGGCAAGATTCCGCCCGCAGTTTTTGAATACCGTCTGGGCAACCGCAGCGCCCTGGACTGGGTTATCGATCAATACCAGGTCAGCGAGGACAAACGCTCCGGCATTTGCTCAGACCCGAATCGCACGGACGACCCTGAGTATATCGTCCGTCTGGTTGGCCAGGTAGTGCGGGTGAGCGTCGAAACCGTGGAAATAGTCAACGGCTTGCCAGTCGAGTTTGGCGGTGGCGGGTAACTATTCTTACCCGGACTAGAGGATGCAGCAATGCCACATGAAGCTGTTACGTTGACTATTGCCGTTGCGGGCGCGGTGTTGGGACTGGTTGGGACCGTGCTAAGTATCTTGAACACGTGGTGCGCGTTTGATCGGGATAAGGTCAAGCTTCGTGTCGTTCCGAAGCACGCCTTCCCGGTTGGAGGAATCGACAACCGTCCGCGTGTCTCGATCGACGTTACGAATCTGAGTACGTTTCCCGTAACGGTTTCGCAGATAGGTTTCCTCTTTCACGACACCACAAATCGTGGCGTGTTGGTTCAGCCCTTCATGCCTGACGGCGGTTCGTTTCCTCGCAGGCTAGAGCCGAGGACTTCATTCTCGGTGTTATGTGACCCGATGGAACATTTGGAACCCGACTTTGCCTCAGTGCGCTGCGTGTATGCCCAAACTGATTGCGGCGCGACTATTGAAGGCAACAGCCCCGCATTAAGGCAACTGGTAGCCAATGCCAAACTGCGCCACGCGCGAAATGGTTAGTGTGTGTCAAAAGGCCTCCGATAACGCGCCGGAATGTGCTCCCATGTAAGCATCCTAGGATGCACGCAGACAAAAGCAGGGATCGAAACGGAGACGCGGCTAGTTTTTCGCCCTGGGCGCCTTTGGCCGACCTTCACCGCGCATCGTGTGCAGCAGGCCCAATCGCTTCACCTGCCGGTCCTGCCAGGTCTGGTCGCCGTACGGACGGTTCCTGGCAGCGTAGAGAGTCGAAACGGGGCGCAGCTAGTTTTTTCAACCGCCCGCCAAGACATCAGAATCCTGTACGTCAGGCTTTCCAGCCTGACAGAACCTCGGGCGAGTCAGGCTGGAAAGCCTGACGTACTATGGCGGGTGGTTGAGTTTTTTGCCTTGGGTTACGAAAGCGCGCTGGTCCCCCTTGCTGCTCCTGCACGCCGGGAACGCCTTGTGGCCGGGAAGGACTGCGACACGCAGTCCGGGGCTACTGGCCTCAGCAGCGCCGCGTCGTGCGGGCATGGTAGATTTCGGCGATCTTGTCGCGGTACTCGACCATGGCGTCGTACTGCTGGCGAAGGTCCACGACGAACTTCTCGGCGTCGTCGGAGGTCTTGAAGCGTGCAAAGGCGCGCCAACTGCGATCCTTCCCCTGGGGCGCGCTGACCATGTAGTCGGCCAGATAGTCCGCCGAAGGCTCTTGGCTGTGCATGGAACCGAAGCGCACGTCGGCATTGAGGGTGGCCTTGTCGAGCTCGCCGATGCTCACCGCCCAATAGTCGTCGAGCCCCTTCTTCGGGCTGCCCGTGGGCGCATCTGTCCCAGCATGTGCATGATGGTCTTGACCATCTTCGCCCGGCCCGGCAGCTTCTTCGCATCCGCGTCCAGCACGGGAAAGGGATTCTTGATGTCCTTCGTTTGCGTGGTGGCTGGAGCGTAAGGCGCGAAGGCGCTGCCGCCTTGCTGGGCACGCGCCGCGGACCAACCGCCCGCCACCAGAGATAGCGCCAAGGGCCAACAGCAGAGACGCAAGGGAAGATTCATCGATGCACCCCCATCGCAAGAACCGGCTCTTCCGGTTTTACGTGCGAACACCGCACCAACCGGGGCCTCATCCCTAGGGGCCATTATACAACTGGTGACAGCGCCTTGAACGCCCGGGCGTGTGATTCTTAGCGTATTCGCCCCCCGGCCGCCAGAGGGGAGTGCGAAGGAAGTCGCCAACGTAAGTAGTTTGCCACACATGCCTTGCGCCGCTCCAGGCGGCACACGGCGTGTGCCTACTACTATCGATTCGCCTGTCCCAAGCGTACGGCCGGCTGGGGCTGCTGGGAGACCGACTCCAGGATCCGTTGGTCGCCGATGCTCACGTGGGCCTTGCGGTCGCGGACGTTGAAGCGGATCAGCAGGTAATCGCCGGGCTCGGCGCTGTGGCCGCGGAGCACGGGACCGAGTCCCCAAGCGCAGCCGTTCTTGGAGACCAGCGTGCCCACGTGACGGCCGTCGGAAACGCCGAGGGCGAACTTGCCGCCGAGCTTCTCCTTCATCGCCGAGGGCACGGTGATCACGCCGCCGGAGATGACCGCCTTGGACAACTGGTAGGCCAGGTAAAACCGGCCGTCTCCGGTCTGGCCGAAGCCCCAGAGGACCCTGGCCGACATGGCGTTGGCCCTGCTGGCGGCAAGCAATTCGATCGTCTTGCGGTTCACCCTGGCGCCCAGAAGCCCGTAGACGCTGCGGCCGAATTGGGCGATCACCGGGGAACACATCACGACCGCATTGAAGCTGAAGCGGTTCATGCCCTCGCGGATGCAGTATTCCTCGAAGGCTCCGCGTTCCAGCACGGGACCGTGCTCCATGAGCACGCGGACCATGCCCGCCTCAACGCCGGAGAGCACCGTCCGCCAATCGCGGGGCGGGTCGACAACGATGCGGTTTCCCTGGACGCGGGCCCCGGGCAGGTGGCGACAGAACTCCAAGAGCACCCGGGCGGGAGGAACCTTTCTTCCGGTCCGACGATAGCGGGACATCGCTTCCCGCAGCCGGGCGACGTTGATCTTCCCCGCCACCGAGAGAATCTTCTTCGATCATGTTCCGCAGGCCGTACTGCGGCAGCGACTCCAACTGGAACCAGCCCCGCGGGCGGTCCAGCCATTGGAAATCCGCGAGCACCGACAAGGTCTCGACGATCAGCGCCTCGTCGACCCTTTGCCGGCACTGCCGGGCGACCTCGGCGGCGACTTCAGCGACGGTCGTCGCCCCGAAACTCAAGGCGGCCCGCTTCGCCGCCTGGATGATCGCCCGCGGGAGCTGGGCTTCGCCGGGCCGGACCGCCAAGCGGCAATCGCCGGCCGCGCCGATCTCGAAGCCCGGCTCGCGGCCGAGCAGCCGGGCCGCTTCCCGCACGGTTTCCAAGGGCAAACCGCAGCGGGAGAAGCCGGCCGCGTGGAACTCTTCCTGTAGCCGCTCGGCCGGGGCGGGGATCCGTTGGGCGATGAAGGCCAGGGCCCGATCCAAGACCGGCGAAAAGATCTTCGCCCGGCGATTCCGCTTCACGGCGCGGACGCAGACCTGCCGGATCCGCTCGCGGCTGAGGCCATATTTCTGGCCGAGCTCCTCCAGGGTATGCCCGCCGTCGCCGTCCCAACCGTAGTAGGCGGCCACGATCTGCTGGTTGCGGCCCGAGGCCGCGGGGGAGAAGATCTGCATCAACTCCTCTTCCACGGTCTGTTGCGAGAGTCCTTCGATCATGCGGCGGACCAGACCAACCTGCTGATGGAGTCGCACGGGATCGGGCGGGTCGCCCCGTCGCTTGAGCACATGCTGAACCAGCTCGGCCACCGTGTTGGCCTCCGTGTCGGTGGCCCGCAACAGGGGGCCCAGCCGCGGATCGCTGAAGTGGATCGGCAGCGCCTCGGGGATTGCCCCCAGGGCTTCCGCTTCCGCGGTGAGCTTGCGGTCGAGCGTGCCTCCCCGGGAGGCGAGCGTTTCCAGCGAGCTGAGCAGATCGATCAGGCACCTGGAACCGAAGGCCTTGATGTTCAACATGTCGCCCACGGTCCGTTTGGAGAGCTCTTCCAGCCGTTTGCCGAACCCTTGGCGTCGCAAACAATTGCAGGTCCGATTCTCCAAGCGAAGGTCTTCCAATCGCAAGAAACGGGGCGGCTTGGGAAGGTGCCGTTGTTGGACGATCCGATTGCGCCCGCTGATGTTCACCCGGGAGACGATCGCCTCCGCCAAGCGGTCGACAACCTCCGGGGCCATCAGCTCCCAGACCTTTTCGTCCAGGTCGCAGAGCTGCTTGCCTTCCAGCGGCGTGCTTTGGACCAGGTCGCTGGGCGCGGGAACCGTGAGGATCTCGTGGAGCGTCTCGGGGGCCAGGCGGTAGCCCGGCCGGGGATAACGGCAGGCGAGCCCGTCGGCCTTGATCGGGGCGGGCCCCCGGGCCTTGATCCGCCGGTGGGACTCGGGGTGGTCGGTCACGTACTCCAAGCTGGTCAACAGGTCGACCAGGCACTTGACCCAGAATCCCCGCAAAGCGAGGATGCCCTCGATCGTGGTCTCGCGAAGGTCTTGGGGCCGCTCAAGCACCCCGGCGGCGATGAGGCAATTGAGCGTGCGGATTTCCAGTTCGAGATCCGTCAGCCGTAGCCCTTGGGGGATGGGAGGAAGGCGTTGATCGGCGATGGCCATCGGCATTCGCGCTGCGCGGCCCACGGCCCGCAGCACTTCCGCGGCCAGCGCCTGGCAGGCGGGTTCGTCGAAGAGTTCCCAGGCCGATTCGTCGAGGTCGCAGAGCATCATGCCGCGCCGCCCCGGCCGGGCTGGACCACGCTGCCTGGCAAGGAATTTCTCCGGGATGGGAATCCGCAGAACCTCCCGTAAGGTGGAGGGCGCAAGCCGGTGGTTACGTCGCGGATATCGACTTCGTGCCATGCGGATCATCCTTCTAAAGGAGCACAGGCTGACCGCGACATCGAACAACGGAAATCGCCTGCCCAATCGCTCCTTCCCCTACCGTAGGAACCCGCCAGGTGAGATCGCTAACCGTTGTACCATACATTCCGGCTTTTGCCTACTAGTTGCGTAGGCGGTTTTTACGTATTTAGCGCGACGGGCTTACCCCCCTGAGCTGGGGGCGTTATTGTGCATTCTCATCGTACTAAAATCTTGGGATAACATGGTTTATGGAGAAAGTTGTCGCTGGCCAGTGGCTCGTAGCGTAGGGTGGGACCAAGCCGCTAAGGAGCAGCGCGGAAACAAGTGTCGCCTTTCGCTCCGCGAAAGAGCGCCACTTTCGCGGAGCGAAAGGCGACGATACGACAGTTATTGACTTGCCGGTCCTAAGCAGGCTGCCGGCCCACCATTTCTGCTGGTTCTGACTAGCCGGCATTTCTCACCAGTTCTTCGTAGCATGGGCATTCTTGCCCGTGTTTTCTGCATCACACGGGCAAGAATGCCCATGCTACGTCCGCCGGCATTTCGTCGGCAATTCTCCCCGTGTGGTGAGAAATGCGGGCTAGCGACCACTGACTTTCCAGGTCGGCACCGACGGCCGGGTCCTGGCGATCGACAAGAAGGTGCAATGCCCCAGTCACCCCCAGGACGTTGCCGAGAAGCTCAGAGAGCTGGGAGGCGAAGCAGAAGTAGGTCCTGCCTGCCGGGACAAGTAGGTCCCGCCTGCCGGGCGGGACTTGGGTCGGTGTCGGTATGGGATCTTTCCGTGATCCGAAGTCCCGCTCGGCAAGCGGGACCTACTGAAAAAGGGTCGCCGGGCGGTAGGTCCCGGCGACCCCTTGGCGGGTCGTATCGCGCGACGCCTGGCTCAGGTCGTCCGCTTAGTAGGTGAAGATGGCGTCGCAGGCCATCATGCCCTGATCGCTATGCGTGCCGTTGCCGAAGGGCAGCACGCCCGTGGGCGACGCCGGGCCTTGGTACCAGTCGTAACGGATTTCCGGCCGGATCGTGGTGTTCAGGTTCCACTTGTAGTTCAGGCCCCAGGTGAACTCGTAGAAGTTTCCGGCGAACGAGCCGCCGTTAACCACGGAGACCGGGCTGGGGGCATAGGGGTCGGAGACGCGGAGGCCGTTGTTGTCGCGGAACCACTCGGCCCTCATGCCGGCCGTCCACTTCTTGTCGATGTCGTAGAGGAGGTAGTTGCCAATGCCGTACCACTCGCCCGAGATGGGGCCGGACTGCGAGCCCAGGTCGTGCTCGATCACGTACTTGAGTTGGCCTTCCCCGGCGGGACAGTCGTTGAGCTTCTTCATGGCGACCAGGCTGTAGATGGTCTGCTGCTCGCCGGGGCCGGCGGACATGCTGTCGCCCGTGGTGAGGTTGAAGGCCAGCGAGGACTTGCCGTCCTTCTGCGTATAGGCGATGCCGCCGAGGAAGTTCACCGTGCCGTCGCTGAAGACGTTGTTGCCCTCGGTAATGCCCGCGGTGATGGACCACTCCTTGTCCTCGCCGAACTTCTTGATCGCCAGGGCGCCGGTGTGCGTAAAGGGCACGGCGTAGCTGAACTGGTAGGAATGGGAATAGAAGAAGTTCTGCGGCGACTGAATGACCTCGTAGCTCAGCAGGGTCACAAAGTGCCCGAAGCGGAAGACCCAATCGTCGTGGGCCAGGTCGAAGTAGAACTGGGGCAGGGCGAGCTGATAGCGTCCCGTTTCGTCCCAGCTCGCTTCCAGGCCCACGACGTCCTTGAAGAATCGCGGATCGGTGCCGAAGCAGACATCCAGGTGTCCGCCCCAGTCCCAATCGCACTTGCTGGTGTCGGTGGGCCGGTCGAGGAAGAACCAGAGCTGGTTCAACTGGTAGCCGGAGAAATCGTCGAAGGGGACCACGCCGTTCCACTCGGTGCCGTGGAAGTTGAAGTTGGCGCCTTGCTCGATCCAGCCGTCGAGCTTGATGTTGTGGCATTGGAGGAAGCAGGGCTGGGGGAGCGTCCAAGGCTTGGGCTCCTCGGGCTTGGCTTCCTCCTCGGCCGGTTTCTCCTCTTCCTTCTTGGCCTCTTCTTTCTTGCCTTCCTCTTTCTTAGTACCCTTGTCGCCGTAGGCCTTGTCGGGTGGAGGCGGCGGGGGCTCGTTGTTGCCGGTGGTGGGAGGCGTGCTCGGGGTGTCCGCGTAGGCATACCCGGCCGCCTGGTATTGATCCACGCTCGGCAGCAAGGGGCCGCCTGCCTTCGCCGTACCCGACTGCGCAAGGGCGCTCGCGGCAAGCAGCCCAGCCATGCAGGCGGCGCCGATCGCCAACGTCAGGTTCTTCATGGGTCGTTTACTCCAATGCTCGAAAACTGCGGGAACGGGGTTGCGAGCGGATTGTCTTGGCAGGTAATCCTCATTGGCAAATCACGCACCGCTTCCGACTCTACGTGGAATGCCAACAAATCTGGTATCGGACCTGGTGAGAATGTGCGTTAATGCGAAAGGACCTAAAATGACGCCGGCAACGGAGTTTCGCACGATGCCTGGCAAACTTTGTCGCCCGCGTAAACTCTCACGGCAGGAAGAGTGGTGAGTGGCCAGTGGCCAGTGGTCAGTGGTCAGAAGAGGGATGAGAGATAAGGGATGAGGGTTGAGGGGAAATCGCACCCGTTGTCTCTCATCTCTTGTCCCCTCATCGCTGACCACTGGCCACTGGCCACTGGCCACTGGCCACTGACCACTGACCACTATTGTCTCCGCAGCCGGCGGGGACCGAACGTCCCTCGCTGCTAGCAAAAGCGGGTGGCTTTCGCCGAGCGGGATTTTCAGCACCCCATTCACCCCAGATATCCCTGATTCACTGAATAATGTCCAGGAGTGGGGCGGCGAAGCCGATCCATGGGAGGGCACGACCGCACGGGAAGAGGGAAAAGGGGACAGTCCCCATTTGTGCGAAGCACCGGGCACCGACCGAAGGTTGGTCGGGCGGGCACCGACCGAAGGTTGGTCCCGGCAAATGGGGACGGTCCCCTTTTTCGGCCTATTCGTCTGGTCCGGCCCGGTAGTGCGGTCTATAATCCGCGACCGATCTGCAGTAGCGACGGTCACTCGGTTGACCAAGGAGCCGACCATGTGGAAGTCCGCTGGGTGTAGTCTTCTGGCGCTTTTGGCGATGGGGATCGCCGGATGCCAATCCGTCGCTAAGCCGGACGTTTTGCACCCCGGTCCGGCCGTGGTACAACAAGGCAGGGCGCAGCAGTTTGACCCCTACCCGCAGGCGGAGGCCGGCGGCAATATCGCCGGCACGCGACCTCCGGATTATCAAGAGCCGGTACCGGAGGTCGATCGGGCCAGGTGGATGCTTAACGCCAATGGTCGGCCTTGCCCGCCTCCGGGGGCTCCCGTCGCCGGGTACGGCTCTCCGGGCGGGGCGCCTGGGACCCCTGTCGTTACGCCGGGACCGCCCGTCGCCACGCCGGGAGTAGCTCCTGTCGCAACGGGCCCGGGTTCGCTATGATTTAGGGACCGTTCCCTGTTCCCCGTTTCCGTACCGCGATTGGTTGCGACGCACGAGACTGATGAACTTTGACGAACAAAACGGGTAATGTGCGAAGTTGGAGTTCCGGCTTTAGCCGGCGTGCGGCGAGGGCCGCCTAAAGGCGGAACTCCAACCGAGCCGCCGGATTATTACTCGTTTTGCTCGTCATAAGTCATTAGGGAACGCCCTCTGTGGCGTTGCTGACGCCGGGACCGGGCCATTTGGCTCGCCGCGGAACGCCACAGAGGGCGTTCCCTACCGTGGTGTGTCCCTGTCATCGCCAGGCTCGACCGATGCCCTCCCGCCCGCGCGGATTTCAGCAGTCCCCCGGAAAGCGTCCCCGCGACGAAAGCGGGCGTCTGGCGCGTAAGTCCAAGGGCAGAGACCGGCGGAGGCCGCGGCAGCCGGCAATTCGGTCAGACGACTCCCAGGCCGCGGGCCAGCGCCTTCAAAAGTCCTCGCGGCTGCCGGGTTGGGAAGTCGCCGGCAATGCGAGGAACTGATCGCGCAAGGCCGGGTCGAGATCGATCGGCAGGTGGTTACCGAACTGGGCACGCGGGTCGATCCGGTCGCCCGGGAAATCCGCGTCGATGGGACGGTCCTGCACGGTTGCAGCCACGTCTACTACGCCCTGAACAAGCCGACCGGCGTGCTCTCGACCAACAACGACCCCTCGGGCCGGGCGCGGGTCATCGACCTGGTCCCGGCCAGTGCCGGCCGGCTGTTCTCGGTCGGCCGGCTGGACCTCAACAGCGAGGGCCTGATTCTGCTGACCAACGACGGCGAGCTGGCCAACCGGTTGACGCATCCTCGCTACGGCGTGGAGAAGACCTATCGCGTGCTGGTCGCCGGGGAGACCACCGCGGGGGAACTGGAGCAGTTGCGTCGCGGGATCCATCTGGCGGAAGGGGTTGCCCGCGTAGCCCGGGTGAAAGCGCTGCAGAAGCGCCGGCAGAGCAGCGTCCTGGAAATGGTCTTGGACGAGGGCCGCAACCGGGAGATCCGCCGCGCGTTGGCCCGGGTAGGGCACAAAGTTCTGCGTTTGACCCGAGTGGGCATCGGTCCGCTGCGCCTGGGCAAGTTGAAGCCGGGCGAGTTCCGCCGCCTCTCCCCGGAGGAGGTCGGCGAGTTGCAAAGGGCGGTGAAGAGGGGGAAGAGCACGCAACAACGGGAGCCGGAAGCGTCGTGACAAGCTGTAGGGTGGGACAAGGCCGCCGTGGCGGCCGACGGCCCACCATGATTTGGCAGAGCTGGTCGGCCGGCGCTCGCTTACGCGAACTGGTCCCACCCTACCCGTAGGATGATGCCATGTCGGATCCGCATCGCTCCACGTGTTACGCCGATCGGGCCTGGTACGGCACGGTCGCGGTTGAGGAGAACATGCCGGTAGCGCAACAGACCTACCGGCTTCGCTTCCGCGCTGCCCAGATCGCCGCGAGGATCGTACCGGGCCAGTTCATCATGGTCCGTCTGACCGAGAGCGACGACCCGCTCTTGGCCCGGCCGCTGGCCGTGTATGATGTGGTCCGCGGTGCAACGGGCGAGCCGGACGCGTTGGACGTGGTCTACCTGGCCGTGGGCAAGATGACCCGGCGGTTGGCAGGGTTAGCCCCCAGCCGGCCGTTGACGGTCTGGGGTCCGCTGGGCAACGGTTTCCCGCCCACGCCCACGGAGCACCTGGTGATGGTGGCCGGGGGCATCGGGCAGACGCCGTTTCTGGCCCTGGCCGCTGAATACCTGGGTCTGCGCCGCTACGGTGATCCGCCGCGGCAGGTGCCGCGGGCGGCGAAGGCCACGCTTTTGTACGGGGCCCGGAGCGTGGGGTACCTGGCTTGCGTCGGTGATTTCCAACGGCTGGGCGTCGAGGTGCTGCTGGCCACGGACGACGGCACGGCGGGCCGGCAAGGACTGGTGACCGACCTGATCCGCCCGCTGGTCAACTGCTCGCCCTGGGCCAGCCGCATCGTCTGCTGCGGACCGGAGCCGATGATGGAGCGGACTGCCGAGGTTGCCCGGGAGTTGGGCATCGGCTGCCAGGTTTCCCTGGAGACGCCGATGGCTTGCGGGATGGGTATCTGCTTTAGCTGTGTCGCCAAGGTCCGCGACGCGGCGGGCCAATGGGACTACCGCCGCACGTGCGTCGAGGGCCCCGTGTTCGACGCCCAAGACGTCGACTTCCGTCCGCCGGCTCCCGACTGGCCCCCCACCGGCGCCCCAAACCCGGAGCCGTAGCAGTAGGTAGGGTGGGACAAGCTCGCGCAAGCGAGCGCCGGCCCACCAACGCGGCAGCGCTCGCCTTGGTGGGCCCGCGGCCGCCACGGCGGCCTTGTCCCACCCTACTTATGCCGGCGGCTTGGGCGGCTTGATGGCCTTGATGGCGGCCGAGAGCCGGGCCTTGGTGCGGCCGGCCGCGTTGCGATGAATCACCTTGCGGGCCCCGGCGCGGTCCAGAAGCTTGGCGGCCTGGCGCAGCTCGGTCTGGGCTGTCGGCACGTCGCCGGCCGCGACGGCCTCGCGGACCTTGCGGCACTGGGTTCTCAGAGTCCGCTTGACGTGGCGGTTCTTCTCACGGCGGATGACGTCTTGCTTCATCCGCTTCTTGGCGCTTTTGATATTCGGCATGGCGTTAGAGTGTTGATTCTTCCTGGAGGGTGAGGGGGTACGTTACTAAGTTGTGGTGCAGGCGTCCCGCCTGCATTTCTCGGGCAGGCGGGACGCCTGCATTTCTCGGGCAGGCGGGACGCCTGCACCACAATTATTGGTCGGGGTCCAGCGCGGGGCCGCCGCTGTCATCCTTGAGCTTGGCGATCTTGTCCAGCAACTCGGCCACGTCCCGATAGCTGAAATCCAGCCCGGCCAGCGTGGTCAGGTAGCGCTCGGCGACGGTAAGGTCCTTGAGAAACAGGGTCAGCTTGCCGGCGAGGTAGAGGGTCTTCTTCTTGTTGTCCGCGTCGCGGTCGGGAATCTCCTCGTTGGCCTGTTCGTAGTGCCGCATGGCCAGGTTGTACTGCTTGATGTGCTGGAAGCATTGTCCCAGCGCCAAAAGCGAGCGTCCCTTGAAGCGGGGATCCTTCTGGGCCTGCTGGAACTCGCCGATGGCCTCGTTGTAACGGCCCAGCAACTGGAAGCGGACGGCCAGGTCGTACTTGAAGTTGAAGTTGTTGGGATAACGCTCGACCCGGGCTTGGTACATCGCGAGTTCCTTAGCGGCCAGTTTCAGCTTGAGTTCCTTCAGCTCGGCCTCGGCCTCGGCCTGCGGGCCGCCGCTCTGCTCGATCTGCTTCTTGAGCAGCAGCATTTGGTTGCGCATCCGCCGCACCTGGGCCTCTTCGAGGCGCTCGCGGATGTCGGCGTCGCCCTTGGAGAGATCCAGGGCCTTGGTGAGGATTTCTTCGGCCTTGTCGTAGATTTCGTCCTGCAAGTAGAGTTCGGACAGCTCGATGTAACGGGGCAGATCGTCCGGGTGCCGGGCGATGTTCTTCTCGAGCTTCTCGATCTGGGTCTCCTCCTCGACCGGCGCCCCGCCGGCGGCGGCGGCCTTCTTTTTCTTGTTGGCTTCCGCGGGGAAGGTGTCCAGGGTCTTCTCGACGGCCAGGCTGGCGATCGCCCGCTGCACCTGCTCGTCGCCGGGCCGGATCTGCTCGCAACGGTGCAAGCAGGCGATGGCCTGGTCGTACTGCTTCCGCTCTTTGAGCGCCTGGGCGCAGCGCCAGTTGACGTTGAAATCCTTGGAGTTGGCCTCCAGGGCCGTCTTCAGGTAGACCAGCTCGACCTCGTCGCAGCCCAACTCCTTCACTGCATCGGCCATCTGCCGCAGCACCGGGATCTCCCAGGGGTTGATCCTGAGCGACTCGACGCCCGAGCGGATCACGCCCAGCCAGTCTTTCTGCCCGGCCGCCTTGGAGACGGCACGACCCAGGGTGGCCTTCTTCATGAAGGCCATGTTGTGGCCCTTCTTGTTGTTGCCGTACTTCTTCTTCAGGTTGGCCAGGAATGCCTGCAGGTAGGCGAAGTTGGAAGGGTCGCCCGTCACACACTGGCTCAACAGCTCGGAGGCGTAGTCGAAATTGTCCTGAGCCATCATGCGATTGGCATGTTCGAACATCTGCTGGAGGCGCTTCTTCTTGCCCGGAGGAATCGGCTCAAGACCGCCGGGGGTATCAGGAGGTTCGGGAGGATTCTGGTCCGACGCCATAGCTGGCCCGATGCGACGTCCACGTCTTGTTGTTGAGACTGAAAACCGCGGCAAGCCTGAAAGCCTGGCGGGGTCTCCGCGTGTACCAATCTTTCATTTTAGCAGCTTGACCGGGTAATACAACGGCTTAGGACCGGCGCGGAAACAAGTGTCGCCTTTCGCTCCGCGAAAGAACGCAGCTTTCGCGGAGCGAAAGGCGACAATACGACAGTTATCGACTTGCCGGTCCTTACCGGCACGGGAGTAGCGGGTGGTCATGGATTCCCCGCTCATTACGGAAGACAGAGAGTGGCAATTTGCCACACGGCCCGGTATAATCGTTGTGTGGCAAACGGCTGTACGAGGGAAGGTGAACCATGGCTTCCGATACGGGCAAGAACGATGCGCGGCTGAACTTCCGGCTCCCGGCCGAAATCAAGGAAACGATCGAGGAGGCAGCGGCCCGCCTGGGCCAGACCGTCAGCGATTTCGCCGTTTCGACCCTGGCTCAAACTGCCCGGCGGGTGATCCAGGAGCATGATATCACCCGGCTGTCCCAGCAGGATCGGCAACGTTTTGTAGCCCTGCTGGACGATTCCCATGTCGAGCCCAACAAGGCTTTGACCAGGGCCGCCAACAGGTACAAGGAAAAGCAGCGTGCCTGAGCCCGGCGACCAGGCATGGAAGATCCAGCGGCTTTGCGGCGGGCACAACCGGGCCTCGTTCGACTGTGGCAAGGCGCCGCTCAATGAATGGCTCCAGCGTTTCGCCAGCCAGTATGGCCGGCGGGATCTCGCCCGGACCTATGTGGCGGTTCGAGAAGGCGATCCACGGGTGTTGGGCTACTATGCGATCTCGAATCATCTGGTCCGCTACGATCTTCTGCCTGAGGAACAGGCCAAAGGTCTGCCAACCATCGACATCCCGGTGGTCTTGCTGGGTCGGCTTGCGGTGGACAAGACCGCCCAGGGCCAGGGACTAGGCCAGTACCTCTTGATCGACGCCCTACGCCGAGTCGCTCACATCTCAGAGCAGATCGGCGTCCGAGCCGTCGAGGTCGATGCCCTAGACGATCAGGCAAGGCAATTCTACCTGAAGTTCGGCTTCGTCCCGTTGTTGGGCCACCAACGGCACCTTTTCCTACCCCTGCATGTGATCCGAAAGCTGAAGTTGCCGCCGTTGTAGGACCGGCCGTCTACGTCCCTGCCGGGAAGACTACTCCAGGGCGGTTGGGCATGTTAAACTCTTGCTGATGAGCGAGCAAACGATGAGCACCGGCAAGGTCTATCTGGTGGGCGCGGGGCCCGGCGATCCGCGGCTGATTACGCTTCGAGGCGTTCAGTGCCTGGGCCGGGCGGACGTGGTTCTCTACGATTACCTGGTCAACCCGGCAATCCTCGAACATGCCTCACCGGATGCGGAGCTGATCTGCCTGGGAAGTCACCGCGGCGGCCGCATTCTCTCCCAAGACGAGATCAACGCTGCGATGGTCGCGGCAGCTCAGGCGGGCAGGACCGTGGTCCGCCTCAAGGGAGGCGATCCCGACATCTTCGCCCGCAGCGCCGAGGAGATGGAGGCACTGGGCCGCGTGGGCATTGATTTTGAGACCGTGCCCGGCGTTACGGCCGCCCTGGCCGCCGCCGGCTACGCCGGCATTCCCATTACCCACTCCCGGTACGCCTCGGCACTGGCCCTGGTTACGGGACATGAGCGAGAGGACAAGGAGCAGCCCTCGCTCAACTACGCCGCGCTGGCCAGTTTTCCCGGCACGCTGATCTTCTACATGGGCATCACCTCGGCCGGGCAATGGAGCGAGATGTTGATCCGCCACGGCCGATCGCCCGAGACGCCCACGATGATCGTCCGCCGCTGCACCTGGAACGACCAAGAGACGATCCGCTGTACGTTGGGTACGGTCGGTCGGAAAATCACCGAGAAGGATATCCGACCGCCGGCCATCATCGTCGTCGGCGAGGTCGTGGCGCTGGCCCCGCAGGCCTCGTGGTTTGCCGCAAAGCCCCTGTTCGGCAAGCGGATCTTGGTCACCCGTCCCCGCGCCCAAGCTCGCGCGTTGGTCGACCGATTGGAGGAAATGGGGGCTCTGGTGCTGATCCAGCCGGCGATACGCATCGGGCCGCCGACCGACTGGGGGAAAATCGATGCTGCCCTGGAACAGTTGGACCAATACGACTGGCTGGTCTTCTCCAGCAGCAATGGGGTCCAATATCTCCTGGATCGACTGGAGCAGAAACACGGGGATCTGCGAAGACTGGGAAGAATACGTCTGGCGGCCATTGGCCCCGGTACGGCCGAGGAATTGGCCCGCTACCGGCTGCGGGCGGACATCGTGCCCGACGAGTACCGCGCGGAGGCTCTGGCAGACGTCCTGGCGGCAGAGCCGACCGGGACACGTTTCCTTTTGGCCCGGGCGAGCCGTGGTCGAGAGGTGTTGGCGGAGAAGCTCGTCGCAGCCGGCCAGATGGTACAGCAGATCGTGGTCTACTCGAGTTGCGACGTTGATCAGGCCGAGGCGGAGGTTGTCGAAGCCCTGGAGGCCGGCCGGATCGACTGGGTGACGGCGACCAGTTCCTCGATCGCCCGCTCATTGGTGCGGCTTTTGGGGGAGCGACTGGGCCGGGCGAAACTGGCCAGCATTAGTCCGATCACCTCGGCCGTGCTGCGGGAGTTGGGCCGTCCACCGGCGGCGGAAGCCGTCCGCTACACGATGGAGGGCCTGGCCGAGGCCATCGAGAGCTACGAGGAGAGAGCGGCCGGAAAGGTGACGGTACAGTAGCAGGCACACTCCGTGTGCCGTCCGCTAACGTAGCAGGCACACGCCGTGTGCCGTCCGCTAACGTAGCAGGCACACGCCGTGTGCCGTCCGCCCCAAGGCGGAAGAGACAGCGGACGGCACACGGAGTGTGCCTGCTACCTTGGTCAGATCTGCTCGCGGAGGGTGGCCCAGCTAATGTAGCCCAAGGCCCCGGCGCAGACGATAAAGGCCACGTCCATGGCGATACTCTCACGGCCGAAGGGGATCTCCATCGCCAGGTCCAAGCCGAACAGCAGCAAGAGGAGCACCGCGACGGCGATCCCGAAGAAACAGAGGGCTTTCGGCATTGAGATCCACAACCTTGGACGGGTAAATGGTGTCAGACCCCTAGTATAGTTCGAGACTTTCCCTTGCTCCAGGCGGTACCGGACAGATTTGCCGGGAGAAGACTGCCACGGCCCTCTTAGCCCCGGCGGCCAGGCCGGCTGGGGCCTGCGTTGGACCGGCGTGGCCGCCGGGGCCAACAGCTCCCGGCGTGGCCGCCGGGGCTAACATGGAGAACTGATCCCTTGACCGCCGCCGCCTCCGTTGTACCCGTTGAGCCCAGGGATTGGGAGACCTTCCGCCGGCAAATGCCCGTCGCCCAGAGCTGGGCTTACTTCGACCATGCGGCCGTCTCGCCCCTGCCGGAGCCGACCCGCCGGGCACTGCTCGACTGGGTCGAGGAGGCCGCGCGGAGCGGCGATACCGTGTGGCCCGCTTGGAGCCGGAAGGTCGAGGAACTCCGCCGGCGGGCAGCCGACCTGATCGGGGCGTCGCCGGAGGAGATTGCCCTCATCCGTAATACTACGGAGGGGGTAAACCTGGTGGCCGAAGGATTTCCCTGGCAGCCTGGCGACAACGTCGTTACGCTGGCCGATGAATTCCCCACCAATCAATACCCCTGGATGAACCTGGCCGAGCGGGGTGTCCAGACCCGGCGGGTGCCCACCGATGATGGGATCGTGGATCTCGATCGAGTGGCGGACGCCTGCGACCACCGCACGCGGATCGTCTCCGTAAGCTGGGTCAGCTATGCCAGCGGCTGGCGGAACGACCTGGAGCGGATCGCGGCCATCGCCCATCAGCGGGGGGCCCTCTTCTTCCTGGACGCCATTCAGGCCCTGGGCATCTTTGAGTTGGACGTCCGCCGCACGCCGGTCGATTTCCTGGCGGCCGACGGCCACAAGTGGCTCTTGGGGATCGAAGGGGCGGGGATCTTCTACCTCCGCCGCCAACACCTGCGGCGGCTGCGGCCCGTGGGCGTGGGCTGGAACAGCGTGGTCGGCTCCCACGATTTCCAGCACATCGAGCTTGCGCTGAAAGACTCGGCGGAGCGCTACGAGGGCGGATCACAGTGTATGGCCGGCTTGATCGCCTTGGCGGCCAGCCTGGAGTTGCTGATGGGCTACGGCGCGGACGCCCTCGGCCGCCGGATCCTGGAGGTCACGGAGCAAGCCTGCCGCAGGCTCGGCCAGATCGGCGCGGTGCTGCACAGCGACCGCTCGGAGCAGCACGCCAGCGGGATCGTGGCCTTCGAGCTTCCCGGGCGGGACCCGCTGGCGTTGAAGAAGCACTGTTTGCAGCGAAACGTCGTCTTGAGTTGTCGGGCCGGCCGCTTGCGGATCAGTCCGCACGCCTACAATAATGAGCAGGACATCCAGCGGCTAGTGCAGGCGTTGACGGAGTTCCGCTAGGATCGGCCAAGGAATACTTTCCCGGCATTTGTAGGGTGGGACAAGGCCGCCGTGGCGGCCGCCGGCCCACCAAGAGCCGGGCGAACTGGTGGGCCGCGCTCGCTCACGCGAGCTTGTCCCACCCTACTCGTCGTTAACGAATTGAGCAAGTCAGAGAGGGCTTCCTGCCGTGAGCGATCTGAGTCCCCGCGTGGCCGTCTATCCCGGTTCGTTCGATCCAATTACCCTGGGGCACTTGAACGTGATCCAACGGGCGAGCCGGCTGTTCGATCGGCTCATCGTGGGCATCGGCGTGAACGTGGCGAAAGGGGCCATGTTCACGCCCGACGAGCGGGTGGCGCTGGTCGCCGTGGCGACGCAGGATCTGGAGAACGTCGAGATCCGCAAGTTCTCCGGTCTGGCGGTGGAGTTTGTCCAGCAGTGCGGCGCCAGGGTGATGTTGCGGGGCGTCCGCCCGATCACTGACATGCCGGCGGAGATCACGATGATGATGGCCAACCGGCGGCTGTCGCCCGACGTGGAGACGCTGTTCCTGATCGCCGACGGCGAGTTGGCGCACGTCTCCAGCTCGCTGATCAAGGAGATCGCGCCGGTCTCCGGCGACGAGGAGTTGGCCCGGTTTCTGCCGGAGAAGGTAGTGCAGGCGGTGCGGGCCAAACTGCCGCGAGCGGCGATGCCGTAGTACGTCAGGCTTTCCAGCCTGACAGGAGAGGCAAGTCAGGCTTTCCAGCCTGACAGGAGAGGCAAGTCAGGCTGGAAAGCCTGACAGGAGAGGCAAGTCAGGCTGGAAAGCCTGACGTACATTACATGCGGAAGCTATTCTTCGGCCGTGTCCTAGCTCAAGCGTTCTGCAACGCTTGGATGCTGTTGACATGGATCAAGGCGACATGGACGAAACGGTCGCTGTGCGGGTCAAAAGTCGCCACCCGGTCGCGGCCGATGGCCAGCACCTCCGGGTGCCGGACCTGAAAGACGTCCCCATTGGATAACCGCAGCTCGAAGGGCTCGAACGGTTGTCGGTTCAACCACTCCCGAATCGTCTCCGCGTTCATGGACTGATCCCTTGTTAACTCCGACTTTGCCCAGAATCCGCCTGCGCTGCCGTCTTGTCACGCTCCAATTCCGCCAGCCGGCGCTCGAGCCGCCTGGTTTTCATGTAAAGCACGAACATCCAGCATCCGAGGCAACCGAAGAGCGATCCTGTGACGGAAATAACCAGTTGTCCAGTGTCTTGTTCAGCGATGTAGGAGGCCATCCTGTTGGGAAAAGCGGCCATCGCGCGGTAATCATCGGCGCGAGGCTTGTCGCGCTCGAATTCGGCGCGAGACCTCGACAGGAATAACTCCACCGCAGCTCCAGCCTGGAAGAAAAAGAGCAGGCCAAGGCAGAACAACCCAACGGGCCATCGGCTTTTCATGGGCTACCTCCACGAATGAAATCGGAACTTCTTTGGGGCGCGGCGTTTATAGCTGCCAATCATCGCTCCGCCGGCGCAAGGCCGGCGGTGGCGTTTACCGTTTGAGAAAGCGGTGGCGTTTACCGTTTGAGAAAACAGTTGTGACCTCTCCGCCCCTTCGTCAGTTGTGGGCGCCTGCCCCGCCGTTCTTCTCCTTGTTGAGATGGCCGCGGAGATAGCGGGCCCGCTCGATGTTGCGGTCGGCCGTATTGAGATCGGCGCCGGTGAGCTTCTGGAGATGGGCCGGCTGGGTGTGGATGAAGAGGTCGTTGACCGTGGGGATGGCCAGGTCGTCGATGAGCCCCAGGTTCACGCCCATCCGCACGCTGGACAAGAGGTGCATCGTCTCCTCCGAGCTGATGGTCTGCGCGGTGCGGAGGATGCCGTAGGCGCGGCTCACGCGATCGTGGAGGTTTTCGTGGCTCTCGCGGATGAGGAAGTCGCGGGCCTGGCGCTCGTAGTCGATGATCACCGGGACGATGTCGCCGACCTGCTTGATCAGCTCCTGCTCGCTGCGGCCCAGCGTGATCTGGTTGCTGATCTGGTAGAAATCGCCCATGGCCTGCGAGCCCTCGCCGTACAGTCCGCGGACGGCGAGGCTGATCTTCTGCAGGCTGCGGAAGACGCGGTCGATCTGCCGGGTGATGACCAGGGCCGGCAGGTGCAGCATCACGCTGACCCGCATCCCCGTGCCCACGTTCGTGGGGCAGGCCGTGAGGTAGCCCAGCCGGTCGTGGTAGGCGTAGACCACCTTCTCTTCGATCAGGTCGTCGATGCGGTTGATCCGCTCCCAGGCGTTCTGCAGGTCCAGGCCGCTCTGCATCACCTGGATGCGGAGATGGTCCTCCTCGTTGATCATCACGCTGAACTTTTCGCACTGGTCGATGGCCACGGACCGCGCGCCCTGGCTTTCGGCCAGCTCGCGGCTGATGAGCTGCCGCTCGACGAGGAACTGCCGGTCGACGCCGGCGAGGTCCTCCACGTCGATGTACAGGAGGCTGTTGTCCTCGCCGATGCGGAGCACCGCGTCGCGAAGCGATTCCTTGATCTGCACGCGGTCCTGGGGGGTGGCCCGGCTGATGAAGGGGAAATCGGCCAGGTTCCGCGCCAGGCGGATGCGGCTGGAGATGACGATGTCCGACTCGGGCCCCGCGCCGCGGAGCCACTCGCCGCTATGGCGGGCTAGGTCTTCCAGGTGCACGTCTATCGATCCTCCGCACTTTCGATACGGCGGATTTTGTCCCGCAGTTCGGAGGCCCGCTCGTACTGCTCGCCGGTCACCGCCTCCTTCATCTCGCGGCGGAGGCGGATCAACTGGGTCCGCTTTTCGCTCCCCTTCGGGCACCGCTTGGGGACCTTGCCGACGTGCTCGTTCTCGCCGTGGATATTGAGGATCAACGGCTCCAACTGGCTCTCGAAGCCGACGTAGTCGTGCGGACAGCCCAGCCGGCCCTGGTTGCGGAACTCGTAGAAGGTGATCCCGCAGACCGGGCAGGACTGCTGATCCAACTGCGCCAACTCCTCGGCGGTCTGGCCGACGGCCATCTGCTTGGCCATCTGCTGGGCCAAGGCCGCGGCCATGCTCGTAGCCCCGGCGGCCTCTTCGCCGGGCTGCGTGAGGTACTCCCGGGCGTGCTCCTCGCAAAGGTGCAGCTCTTGCGGCTTGCCCCCGGTCAGTTCCGTAATGTGGAACGTGGCGGGCTTATCGCATTTCTGACATTTCATCAGCACGAACTCCTAACCCGCCCCCGCCATCAGGATTCTAACACCCGCCCCCCACCTGTCAACCCGAGTCGTCGCCCGCCGGCCGGGCCAGCCTCCTTGCTAGCAAAGGGGCGGACGGTTATACTCCACACGCGGGAGCCGAAAAGCAGTTTCGGCCGGGCGGCGGCGCCCTCCGTGGCGCTGGGCGGCGAACGCCGGCGGCCGCTTTTCCGAACCCCGCAGCGTCACCGAGGGCACTGCCTCCAGGATCGCGTGCCCGGCGATTTTGGTCAACTTTTTTGTGCGCACCCCCTTTATGGACGCGAGCCAAGCCCGCTACTACCCCGATTTCGACCGCTTCTGCCGCCTGGCCCAGGAGGCCGACCTGGTGCCGGTCTGCCGCCGGCTGGTGAGCGACTCGCTGACCCCCGTCACCGCCTTTCACAAGCTCGACGCCGGCCGCTGCGCCTGCCTGGCCGAGAGCGTGGTCGGCGGCGAGAAGGTGGGCCGCTACAGCTTCCTGGCGACCCATCCCTTCTTCGAGATCGAGGCCTATGGCAAGCGGGTGACGATCAGCTCGCCCTCCGGCGCGTCGGCCTCCGGCGCCCCCATTCTCCAGACCCGGCAGTTCGATTGCGACGACCCCTTGCGCGAGCTGGCCCAGCGGGTCGGGTCGCTGCGGGCGGCCACGCTGCCGGAGCTGCCGCCGTTTGTGGGCGGGGCCGTGGGCTATGCAGGCTACGACGTGGTCCGCTACCTGGAACACCTCCCCAACGCCCCGCCGGACGATCGCCACGTGCCCGACATGGCCTTCGCCTTCTACGATCAGACGGTGGTCTTCGACCATGTCACCAAGTCCATCGTGGTCGTGGCCTTGGCCCGGCTCGATGCCGGGAGATTGCGATCTGCGCCGGAAGCCAGCCGCATCTCGGCAGCGACCGCGTCCTACAGCACGCCGGGCCTACGACGCGGCCTGCCGCCGCGTGGACGCGGTGGTCGACCGGCTGGCCGCGGCCGACTGCGACCTGGAGCCCTTCGACATCAACACCGAGGGCCCACCGCGGCTGGCCTACCGCTCGAACTTCACCCAGGAGCAGTTCGAGGCGGCGGTCCGAAAGTGTATCGAGTACATCCGCGCCGGCGACATCTTCCAGGTGGTCCCCAGCCAGCGGCTGGAAGTGCCGATCCGCGTCCACCCCTTCCAGATCTACCGCACGTTGCGGGTGGTGAACCCCAGCCCGTTCATGTTCTATCTGCGGACGCCCAGCGTGACGCTGGTGGGCAGCTCGCCGGAGATCATGGTCCGGGTCAAAGACGGCCTGGTCACCACGCGGCCCCTGGCCGGCACCCGCCGCCGCGGACAGACCGACGAAGAGGATCGCCGCCTGGCCGAGGAGCTTCTGGCCGATCCCAAGGAGCGGGCGGAGCACGTGATGCTGGTCGACCTGGGGCGCAACGACGTGGGCCGCGTCGCTCGCTACCGCACCGTCAAGCTCAGCGACACGATGACCATCGAGCGTTACAGCCACGTGATGCACATCACTTCCAACGTCGCCGGCGAGCTGGCCCCGGGGCTGACCGCCTTCGACGCGCTGCGGGCCTGTTTGCCCGCCGGGACGGTCTCCGGCGCGCCGAAAGTCCGCGCCATGCAGATCATCGACGAAGTCGAGCCGCACCGCCGCGGCCCCTATGCCGGCGCCGTCGGCTACTTCGACTTCAACGGCAACATGGATACCTGCATCGCCCTGCGGACGATCGTCATCCAGGGCAGCACGGCCTACGTCCAGGCCGGCGCCGGAATCGTGGCCGACAGCGTCCCGGCCAACGAGTGGCAGGAGACGCTCAACAAGGCCCACGGACTGCTCAAGGCCATCGAAGCCGCCGAGTCGCAGCTTGGCTAAGCGAGCGATCATAAACAACTTGGTCAATTGCCAGTTGTGGTGCAGGCGTCCCGCCTGCGTTTCTTGGGGCAGGCGGGACGCCTGCACCACAAGCAGAATCGGTGGGCCCGCGCTCGCTTACGCGAGCTTGTCCCACCCTACTTTGGAAAGCCTTGCCTCATGCAAATCGACTCCATCGAAGTCTTCCACGTTGCCCTGCCCCTGAAACGGCCCCAGGAAACGGCGGCCGGCCGCTTCACCACCCTGGAAACAGTCCTGGTGCGGATGGCGGCCGGGTCGCTGGCGGGCTGGGGCGAGTCGAGCCCCGGCAACGCCCCCTTGGCCGACCACGAGTGGACGGGTGGCGCCTTCGCCTGCGTCCGCCAGTGGCTGGCCCCGCGGCTGGTCGGCCGCGTCCTCGACTCGCCGGCCGCGCTGGAAGAACACCTGGCGCCCATCCAGGGCAACCAGTTTGCCAAGGCGGCGCTGGATACCGCCTGGTGGGACCTCAAGGCCCGGCAGCAAGGGCAGCCGCTGCACGAGGTCTTGGGCGGAAAGCAGGAGGCCATCGAGGTCGGCCTGGGGTTCGACCGCAGGGAATCGATCGACGATTTCCTGGCCGCCCTGCGCGTGGCGATCGACGCCGGCTACTCCCGCCTGGAGCTGAAGTTCCGCCCCGGCTGGGACATCAGTATGCTCAACCTGGTCCGCAGCGAGTTCCCCACCCAGCGGTTCCACGTCGACATCGAGGGCTCGATGCGGCTGGGCCACCTGGAGATCCTCTGCCGTCTGGACGACTTCAGTCTGGCGATGGTCGAGCAGCCCTTGCCGCCCGACGACCTGGTGGGCCACGCCATGGTCCAGGACACGATCAAGACGCCCGTCTCATTGGACGAATCGATCACCACGCTGGCGCAGGCCGAGATGGCGCTGGACCTGCACAGCGGGCAGTACATCAACCTCAAGCCCGGCCGGGTCGGCGGGCTCACGCCGGCGCTGGCGATCCACGACCTCTGCCACGAGAACTGCATCCCCTGCTGGGTCGGCGCGGTGCCCCAATCGGCCCTCGGCGCCCGCATCGGCTACGCCCTGGCCGCCAAGCCCAATTGCAGCTATCCGGCCGATTATCTCCCGGCCGACGAGCTGTTGGCCGACGACCTCGCCCCGCCGCTCTTGCCCGTCCGCGGCCCCGGCGACGGCACGCTCCGCATTCCCCTCTGGTCCGAGCCCGGGTTGGGGATCGAGCCGGACGCGCGGCTCTTGGAAAAGTACACGATTGCGCGGGCTAGGGTATGAGTGGCGAGTGACGAGTAGGGCGACGGGTAGGGTGGGACAAGCTCGCGTCAGCGATGCCGGCCCAACGATTCCGCACGCTCGTGGTGGGCCGGCGGCCGTCAAGGCGGCCTTGTCCCACCCTACCACTTGACAAGGGCCGCTCTCTCGGCGAATACTCAAGTATCCGCTCCACGACCACTGCAGATCGCGGAGAGAAGCGATGGCGAGGGTCAGTCGATGAGTATTGTTGAGCAACTCGGGGTGAGCGAAGCGCAGATCGCAGAGTTCTGCCGGCGTTGGCGGATTGTAGAGCTATCGCTGTTCGGCTCAGCGCTGCGCGACGATTTCCGCGCGGATAGCGACGTGGACGTGCTGGTTGCGTTCGCCTCCGACTCGCGGCACTCGCTGTTCGACCTGGGGGAGATGGAGAACGAGCTTTCGACCGCGTTCGGCCGCAAGGTCGACCTGGTGGAGAAGAGAGCCGTCGAGCGAAGCGAGAACTACATCGAGCGGCGTAGCATCCTTTCCACGGCAAGGGTGGTGTATGCAGCGCGATGATGCGCACCTGCTGGACATGCTCCTTGCGGCTCGGCGCGCCCGGCGTTTTTGCGAAGGCGTGACTTGGGAACAGTTCGAGCAAAGCGATCTTCACCAGTACGCTGTGTTTAAGGCGGTCGAGATCCTGGGAGAGGCGGCTCGGCTGATCTCTGACGAGACACGGCGAGCGCATCCCGAGATTCCATGGCTGCGGATTGCGGGAATGCGGAATAGGCTGGTTCACGAGTATTTCCGCATTGATCTTCCCACGGTCTGGGCGACGGTTCGCGACGAAATCTCGCCTCTGATCGCCCAAGTCGAACCGTTGGTTCCCCCGGAACAGCCGTGAGAGTACGGAACCGGGGTAGCCGCGGCGGCCACGCCGGGCAGCGTGCCGGCGGGCATTAGCCCCCCCATCTCCTCCAAGGTCCTTGACAAGAGCCGCTTTCTCGACCAATACTGAAGTGGTCGCTTCGCAACCTACGACTACCGGGCGAGAACGATGTTTCCGATCCATCCCCAATACGTCTTCGATGAGAATCAGCATCCGCAGTCGGTGCTGTTGCCTCTGTCTGAGTGGGAGCGGATTCTCGAAGAACTGGACGAACTCGACGATATTCGCGCCTACGATGAGGCTATCAGCGGCCCCCAGGAGGCTGTAGCGTTCGAGCAGGCAGTCCGCGAGATCAAGGAAGAGCAAGGCGCGTAATGTACGCCCTGGAGATTTTGCGATCTGCGCAGCGGCAGTTGGCCAAGATTGAACTCCGGGATCAAGATCGTATCATTTCCGCCATTCGCGGGCTAGCTGGCGATCCGCGTCCCCCCGGCAGCAAGAAGCTTCTCCGGCCGTCCCGCGTGGCGCATCGGCGTGGGTACCTACCGAGTCGTGTACGAGATTCACGACGATCGTCTGCTGGTCCTGGTTGTGGCGGTCGGCCATCGGAAAGATATCTATCGGCCATAATGCCGGAATAGGGGAGTGGGGTTCATCGGCAAATCCGTTCCGCTCAGTCGAACAAACTTGCACGAGTAGGTTGGGACACGCTCGCGTAAGCGAGCACCGGCCCACCAATTCCGCGTCACTTGTCCGCCGGAACCCGGCAGACACGGAAGCCCAGGTCGCTGCCACGGCCCTCAGACGCGCGGTTGTCGCGGCACGCCGACCGGCAGTACCCGGCGACGAGGTTCCAGCCACCGCCACGGTGCGCGCGGCCCGAGCCCACAGGAGGACCGCCAGGATCATCCACAGGCGAGTTCGTGTAATACCCCTTGTCGTACCAGTCCTGGCACCACTCCCACACGTTCCCATAAATATCGTATAGGCCCCAAACATTTGGCCGCTTCTGCCCCACAGGATGCGACATCCCGCCAGAATTGCCGTCGAACCAGCAATAGTCGCCTAGCTTCGTCGAGTCGTCGCCGAAACTCCAGCGAGATTGGCTCCCCGCGCGGCAAGCATATTCCCATTGCGCTTCGGTCGGCAGTCCATACCGCCGCTCCGCCGCCTTCTCCCCGGACCGTTCCGACAGTCTCTGGCAGAACTCCACCGCATCATCCCACGACACACACTCCACCGGGAACCGCTTCGTGTCAAGACCGCCCACTTTGTCTTTTCCCTTGCCCGTCGCCGAGAACTCGCTCGGGTTCGACCCCATCACCTTCTCATACTCGCCTTGCGTCACCTCCGTCACGCCCAGGTAGAACGCTTTGCTAATGCGTACCCGGTGTTTCGGCCCCTCGCCCGGGAAGTGGTCCACCCACCACTGGTCACCGGCATGTGCCTTGGACTCCTCCTCGATGAGCTCCTTCGGCGAGCCCATCATGAACTCGCCCGGCGGAATGAGCACCAGCTTCATTCCGATCGAGTTGGTCGAAACGAGCGGCACTTTCAGATACTTCGCCCAGCGGGCCTGAATCGCCTTGGCGATTGTCGCGTCCAGCGGGGCGACGGCCGGCGGGGGACGGCCGCGCGGGGCGGGCAATGCCGAATCGTCGCCATCGCCGTCTCCGGCCGTCGATGGTCCCGGCGCGGCCTGGACCTTGGTATCCGGCTCAACGGAGGCGGTCGCCGACGCGGCCGGGCTCTCTTCGCCCGGCTTTTCACCCAAAGCGAGGCAGACGCGGAAGCCCAGGTCGCCGTCACGGTTCCCGGGCCCGTTGAAGTTGCGGTACGCCGACCGGCAGAACCTCGCCGGGTGGAACCAGCAACCGCCGCGAAGCACGCGGGCCGAACCCCCGGGAGGTCCGGCGGGATCATCTATAGGAGACTTCGCGTAGTGCTCCTTGTCATACCAATCTTGGCACCACTCCCACACGTTTCCGTGCATGTCGTACAGCCCCCAGGCGTTTGGCTTCTTGCCGCCAACAGGATGCGTCTGTCTGCCCGAGTTCGTGTTGAACCACGCCACATCACCCAATCCCGCCTCGTTGTCGCCCGCATACCAGCGGGTCGTCGTTCCCGCACGACAGGCGTGCTCCCACTGGGCCTCCGTCGGCAACCCGTAGCGTCGCTTGGCAGCCTTTTCCCCAGGCAACGCCGACAGTTTACGACAGAATTCCACGGCGTCATCCCACGACACTTGCTCCACGGGCCTTTGCGGGTCCCCTTGGAATTTGCTCGGATTGCTTCCCATCACGCGCTGGTATTCCTCCTGCGTGACGACCGTCGCGCCCAGCCAATAGGGCCTGGTAATCCGCACCCGGTGCTGAGGCCCCTCCCCCGGCAAACGGTCCCTGTACCAACCAACGTCGCCGTGCAACCCCAACTCCTCCTCGATCACGTCCTTGGCCGAGCCCATCTGGATCTCTCCCGGCGGGATAAGCACGAGCTTCATCCCGATCGAGTTGGTTTGGACGACCGGCACTTTCACGTGTCTGGCCCAACGGGCCTGGATCGACCTCGCTTGCTTCGCGTCGAAGGGTGCGATCGCTGGCGGAGGAACGGCGTGCAACTCGGGAATCTCGCGGCCGAGCTTCTCGATCTCGGCCACCCGCTTTTCGACCATCACGCCGGCCAAGCCGGCGGGCAGGCTCGCCTCGGCCTCCTGGTACCATGTTCCGGCCCGCAGCATCATTCCCTCTTTGATCCTGCCCCCGGCGGCCCGCGAGAGGTTCCACCAGGCGTCGCCCAGCTTCGCGGACTCCTCGGGGCTCGGGGTGGTCGATTTCAACTCCCGCTGGGCCAGGGCTTTCAGCGGCTCGTCGGACCCGGCGGCCAGGTGCGTAAGCCCTTCGGGCCATTGGCCGCGGACGAAGCAAAGATACTGGCCCAGCGCAAGGTTCGCGTCCGGGTCGTCGGGCTTGTCCTTGAGCGTAGCGCGGGCCGCCTGCACGTCGCCGGCCGCCTTGACATTCTCTACCAGTTGCTTCCGCGCCGCTTGCACCCGCTGCGTCAGATCGCGCTGGTGGACCTTGCTGGCCAGAGCGGTGGCCGTTTTCATCGTCTCTTCGGCAACGTCGAGGCTCTCCGCGTCGATGGCCTGCTCCACCAGGCCCAGTGCCGCGTCGGCCAGCGCCTTGCGGTCGTCCGGCTTGAGGGCCTTGCCGGCCATGGCCGCCAGCGCCTCCGACTTCATGGCCAGATCGTCGATGGAGAACGATTTCTGCATCTGGTCGATGGCCGCGAAGGCCGCTTTCGCATCGCCCGCCTTGGTGGCCACGTCGCGGGCAAGCCGCAAGAGCACAAAACGCTCTGCCGGCCCGCCGGCCGCCTGCCCAGCCGTCTCCCGCAGCTTCTCGGCCAAGGCAACCTTCTCGGCCGGCGTCTCCGCCCTCTCGTAATCCTCTTTGAACGACTGGCGGGCGACTTCAAGGGCCTTGGCGATGGCCGCCTCGTCGGGCACGGGCTGCCTGGCGGCCGTCGGGGCGGCCGGCTCTTCGGGCTTGACGGACGGATTTTCAGGCGCCAGCTTCGGCTCGCCCGGCAACGACGCCTTGGCGATTACCCCAGCAGGCTCGGGCTTGGCGCGGAGTCTCCATGACCGACGCCGGCTTCGACGGCCCGGGCGGCGATGTCCTGGCGACTGCCGGAGCAGGTGGGGGCGGTGGCGGGGGCTTGACCGGCTCGATGACCTTCGGCGTCACCGGCTCCGGCATTCCAGTCTGCCTGGCAAGATTCGCAGCTCCGGGGCCGCCGCCCCCGGAGAAGAACACGGCCCAGACGACGGCGATCAGGGTCAGCGCCGCGACGGCCGCCGCGGCGAGGTAGATTCCTGTCCGCGGCTTGGACGCTCGCTTGACCGGCGCCGTCTTCCGCGAAGATGTTCCCTGATCGAGGAACTCGAAGGCCGCCGGGACTCCTGCCTGGACCGCCGTCTTCGGCTGCTGCGCCTGGAGCGTGTCGCGGAGCTGCTGGTCGTAAACGGCCTTCTTCTGCGGGTTGAGCAAGCAGATCCTCACCGCCGCAATCTCGTTCAGCAGCCGTTGCGACTGGGCGCTATGCTTGCCCGTCTGGAACGTCCGCAGATGGGCCATCCGCTGGTCGGCAGCGTTCTCGATGACGGTGGGGCTCTCCTCGAAAGCCGCTATGGCCAGCAGCCGGTAGTAATGAGGCGGTTGCTCGCTGACCGGTATTCCCAGCCACTCGTGATAGGCGTCGAACTCCTCCGACACGGCTGCCTCCCGAATCGTTGCATGGTCCCGCCCGCCGAGGCGGAACAGCACCCAATTTAGTGGCGGATATGCCGAAAGTCAACTACGGGTAACCGTTCACGGGCCGCGTTGTAGTAGCAGGCACACTCCGTGTGCCGTCCGCTCAAGCGGACACCTGACAAGGCGGACGGCACACGGAGTGTGCCTGCTACTTTCCAGGCTGTGGACGGTTACCAACTACGGACATCGCTCCTGTACGCGGACGGAGAGATCCTCGCCGCCCGGTGGGCGAAGGGCCACGGCGGCTTGGTAGACGCCGCAGAGGCAAAGCTGAGCGAAACGCCACTCGTCCGCCTCACCGGTGCGGGCTCGCTCGTCCGCCTCACCGCTGCCGGCTCGGAGGAAGCGGATCACCGGCGGCGGGTTGTTAGCCCCGGCGGCCACGCCGGCCTGCGGGCCAGCCAGCGTAAAGGCGAAGTCGGCCAGCGGCATCGACAGGCCCAGGCCGCGGGCTTTGATATAGGCCTCTTTGAGCGTCCAAAACTCGAGGAATATGCCCGCCTGCCGCTCGGGCGGCGCCTGTTCCAAAAAGGCGATCTCCGGCCCGGCGAAGAACCGCCGTGCCAGATCGAGATAGGAGCAAGCGCGGCCCAGGTGCTCCACGTCCACCCCCAGTTCGCCGGCGGAAGCCACGCCGCAAATCACCAGGCCCGAGGTATGCGAAACGTTGAAGCTCAGCGAAAGCCCGGCCGGCTCGGCAATCGAGGGCTTGCCGTGGGCATTGTAGCGGAAGGTCCAGACGGCCGAATCGTGGCCCGTATAGTCGGATAGCACGCTCCGCACCAACGCCCGGGCCACCAGGCAGCAGTTGCGGTCTTTCTCCTGGCGGTAGCGATCCGCCCGGGCGACCTCGTCGGCCGGCAACGAGCCGCGATAAACGGCGATCCGGCCCCGGGCGACCGCGGTTTCCACGGAAGCGAACCAGAGATCGACGCGACCGGGCGGAAGCGGCGAGGATTCTTGAGAGGTTGACATTTCCAGCAGTCAGCTTTCAGCCTTCAGCGGTCAGCGGTCCACCTTCAGCCATCAGTAAAGCTATACTGCACGCGGTCGGAAATGCGCCGTTCGTAGTCCCGCCTTCAGGCGGACTTGCGGCGGACTTCCGGCTAAAGCCGGTACTACGAACCCGTCTCATTTCGTCCCGCGTGCAGAATAATAGCTGATCGCTGATAGCTGATCGCTTCTTCGCGTGCGGCTTCGAGGTCGCGATCCATCTGGCTCACCAATTCCTCCACGGAGTGGAAGCGTTGGAACGTCGCGGAGCCGGGAGAGAAAGTCGACCTCGATCGTGCGGTCGTAAAGCGTGCCCTGGAAATCCAAGAGGTGAACTTCGGCTTTCAGCCGCCGGTCATCGAAGGTGGGGTTCGGGCCCAGGCTGATGGCCGCAGACCAGCTCCGGCCATCGACAAAGGCCCGGCCCGCGTAGATCCCTTCGGCGGGAAGCAAGGTCTCGAGACCCTCCAGGTTCGCCGTGGGGAAGCCGAGATCGCGGCCGCGGCCGGCGCCGTGGACCACCGTCCCGCGGATGCGATAAGGCCAGGTGAGCATCCGCCGGGCATGGTCCACGGCCCCGCGGCTGAGGAGCACCCTCACGCGGGAGCTGGAGACCGGTTGCCCGTCGACCACGACCGGATCGACCACCACCAGCGGGATCTCCGCCTCACGGCAGAACTCGCCCAGCAGTTTCACATCGCCCTGCCGATCGTGGCCGAAGAAGAAATTCGGTCCCTCGACCATCGCCCGGGCCTGCAGCTTGCGGTGAACGATGCGGTCGAAGAACTCCCGAGGCGAAAGTTGGAGCAGCGCCGCATCGGTCGGGTAGGCGATCACTACGTCCGCCCCCAATTCGGCCAGAAGTTCCATTTTCCGCTCCGTCCAGGTCAAGGGGGCGGGGGCCCGATCGGGACGCAAGAGCTTCGCCGGGTGGGGATCAAAGGTGAAGACCACGGCCGGCCCGCCAAGCTCGCGGGCTTGGGCCACCAGCCGTTGGATGATCCGCGCATGACCGAGGTGGACGCCGTCGAAATTGCCGATCGCCACCGCCCCGTGTCGCACGGCTTCCGGCAGGCCATCGAGATCGCGGAGTAGTTGCACGATGGGGCGTGAAGCCGGGTCAGTTCTCCGGGTCGCGGGTCACAGGCTCCATGACCTTCGTGTTCCGCTCCACCGCCAAGACGATCGTCTGCTGCTCCACCCCATCCGGACTAGCCGCGACGACCGGCAGCACCTGGCGACGGTCGGGCAGGTTGAAGCGGACGGAGAAGCTGCCGTCGGATTGAAGCCGCACCGGCTCACCCCGCAGGGTCACATAAGACCCGGGCTCGGCGACGCCGAAAATCACCAGCTCGGCGTCGACACAGAAGTTGAACTCCCGCTTGGCATTGAGCACTCCGGTCCCAATGCCGAAGCGGGTCGCCAAGCTGGATCCCATCGGCCGGCGGAGCCGCTGCTCGAAGAGGTTCTTCAACTCGCTATTGTCGCCCTCCGGCGAATAGCCGCCGCTCATGGCGTAGATCCGGTCGCAGTCCAGGGCCACTTCCACCCAGTTGTTATCCACCGATTCCACCGAGCCGGCGGGCGGCGTGCTGACCACGTTGCTGCGGGCCAGCGACAAAAAGCGGCCATCCGGCGCCAGATAACCGATGTCCATCTGGTAGCTCTTCGGCGGGTCCACCACGTCGACATACCAGTTGTTCACCCCGCCGTGGATCTCGACGTCGCGGACCAGCTTCCGCACGCTGCTGGTGGTGCCGTCCCGACTAACCTGGCAGAGCCGCAGCACGGACCGCGCCGAATGCCATCGCTGTCCCAGCGCCACGCGGGCTCGTTCGATGCTCGCGCGGGTCAGCTCCCAACAGGCGTGCAGCCAGTACGGTCCCCGAACCATCACCACCAGGCGATCGCGGCCGGGCGGGCTGCCGCCCTGGGCGCGGCCGGCATCCTGGCGGGAGAAAGACAGGTCCTTATTTTGCGCCAACTTGGTGCGCATCGCGTCGAGACGTTTTTCGCTCCGCGAGGATCGACGGTTGGCGCCGAAGGCGTGGCCGCCGCCGTTTCCAGAAACCTTGCCCGAGCCCGCATTGCGAGCGGCGCCGTTTCCCGAAACGCCGTTTCCAGAAACGCCGTTTCCAGAAACGCTGCGGCCGTTGCCGTTGCTGCCCACTTTCGCCACGCTCTTGGCAACCGCAGTGGCGACCTTGGCCGCACTGCCGTTGGCGGAAGGCTTCTTGGCCGACTTGGCCGATCGCGCTTCCTCGATTCTCGCCAGTTTCACGAGGGCCTTGAGCAGGTCCTCCTTGCGCATCGCGTGCCAGCCCGGCACTCTCTTGCACTTAGCCAAGGCGGCTAAGTCTTTCGCGGTACGTGACTTGAGGGTGGTTAAGCTTATCACAGGACCTACCTCCGGGTTGCCGCGGACACGAGTCCGCCTGGGACACGTGTCGGCTGGACGGTCAAACATGGTGCGTTCTCCATAACCCGAAAGCCACGCCCTTGCCCAGGGACTGCCGTTGACGATCTGACCGTCGTCGGCCGGGGTGGACGTTGGCGGACCACCGTTTCCCCTCCTGGGGTCGCCGTACGGCAGGGCAGGTCATGGGGTTGCATCCGGCGGGTTCCCGTCCCAGGTAGGCGCCCGTCGCACGGAGGGCAGGGCGGGAGATTCCAATGGCTTGATTGTAATCGCAAAGCCGTGCGAATGCAATGACTTGGGCTAAAATAACCATCGCAGGCAAACTAGGAGTTTTGCCCTAAGCCTTTTCACCCCAAACCTTTATTGGTACGGCGATAGCCGCGTGCCATTTTTCTTGAGCAAGAATACCCCACCACAGAACGTGTACAAATGTATACTTCAGAGAGGGTAGATTGGGGCCAGCGCGGCGAACCCCACCACAAGCGTGTAGGGTGGGACAAGCTCGCCTGCGCAAGCGCCGGCCCACCAAAGCGGAGTAGTTAGTAGTCAGTAGTTAGTGGTTAGTGGTCAGTGGTCAGTAGCTAGAGGCGTAGGGCGTTGACGCTTCTGGCCACTGACCACTAGCCACTAGCCACTGACCACTAGCCACTGACCACTATCCATTGACCACTAGCCACTGACCACTAGAGCTAGTTGACAGCCTCGCACCAACCCCGTTAGATTACCTCATCTGACCAGGTTCCAACGGCCGACAGCAGTGGAAATCTGCGTTGCCTCCGCTCAAGAAGTCTGACGATCGTTCAGCTCTGGCCCAGGCGATGACCCTGAGTGCGATGGTGATGAGCGTTGCGATGGAGATGGTTTTGCCGGGAGTGGCAGCGTGGTATTGGATCGATCGGCCACTGGGGACGAAGTTCGTCTTTCTACTCCTCGGTTTGGTCCTGGGTGTTGTGGGCGGGATGATCCACCTGGTGCGGATGCTGTCACCGAAGAAATCTGCGCCGGGCAAGTAGCATGGGCATTCTTGCCCGTGGGACACAGAAAACACGGGCAAGAATGCCCATGCTACGATAAACCGGCAAGAAATGCGGCCTAGAGTTGTTGATAGACCATTGGCTGGCCAGGTTGCGACGTTGAGAGTTGGGGGCGCAGTCGGCGACGCTGGCCCTGGCGTCGCTGGCGGGTTGGGTGCTGGTGGCGGCGATCGCCGCGGTGCTCCGTGGGCCCAAGGGCTGGTTGGCTGCCGCCATCGTGGCCGGCACTTGCTGGCTGGGAGCCCAGTTGGCGCTGATCCTTGGCCGCGCGCTGGAGCGGCCTCGCGATGCGGCGAAGGCCATGTTGTTGGGAATGCTCCCTAGAATGGGGATGCCGCTGGCGGTGGCTGTCGTTTTCTCCAGAATTTTACCGCGGGGGGCGCTAGCGGACCTCGGTGGGTTGTACTATCTTATGGTGCTTCTGGTGGTCTTGTACCAGTGGACTTTGGCAACGGAGATCACCTTGCTGCTCGTGGGGCGACAACACGCTAACCCGACGCGCAAGCGAGGATAAGGTGTTTGAGAACCCTCGCTTGCGTCGGGCTGGTAGGAAACCATGAATAATCCGGGTTAGAGCCTCTGACCAGTTCCCCTCATCCCAAGCCTCTGTCGGAGGGAGAGGGGGCAACTACCAATCTATGGACATTTCCGAAGCCGCCCAACACGTCAAGGACCTGGGGAAGTTCGACTTTCCTCGTGGGAGGGAGTGGGATCTGCCCGTGCTCTTTGGGCACCAGGTAACCAAGTACATGGTGCTGGAGTTGGCGGTAGCGGTGGTGATGATCTTGGTTTTCGTGCCTTTGGCTCGGCGGACCGCCAGCGGGCGTCCCGTGCGGGGCCGGTGGGCCAATTTCTTCGAGATGCTGCTGGTCTTTCTCCGCGACGAGGTTGCCCAGCCCGCCATCGGCCGCCACGACGCGAACCGCTTCCTGCCCTTCATCTGGACGATCTTCTTCTTCGTGCTCTTCTCGAACCTGGCGGGCGCCTTGCCTTGGTGCGGCTCGCCGACCGGCGCCCTGGCGGTCACGGGGGTGCTGGCGGGCGCGACGTTCCTCACGGTGATCGTCTCGGGCATGGTGAAGTTCGGTCCCTTGCGGTTCTGGTGGGGCTTGGCCCCTCGCATGGACTTGCCGTGGATTGCGGCGATCCCTCTGCGGTTCATGCTGATGATCTTGGAGATCCTGGGGCTGCTGATCCGTCATTGCGTGCTGGCCGTGCGTCTTTTGGCCAACATGTTCGGCGGCCACATGGTGTTGGCGGTGGTTGTGAGTTTCATCGCGGCGGTCGCTGGCCAGGCCCTGGCTATCCGACTGGGCGTGACCGTGGGCAGCCTGGCCGGCGCCGCGGCGGTGAGCCTCTTGGAGATTTTCGTGGCCTTTTTGCAGGCCTATATTTTCGCTTTTTTGTCGGCCGTGTTCATCGGCATGGCGGTTCATCAGCACTGAGCAGGTCGGTGCCCCCAGGCCGGATGATCGGGAGATTTGTGAAATGAGGAAGGAGACGGTTCACGTGAACACGCTTACGAAGCTTGCCGCTTTGAGTATCGCTCTCTTGCTGCTGGCCGCGCCGGTGCTGGCCGCCGACGCGGAATCGAACCAGGCGGCCAAGGCCCCCGCGGCGGCCGTTGCCCCGGCCGTCGCGGCCCCCTGGGGCAGCGGACTTGGCAGCAACTTCGGCGCCGCGATCGGCGCCGGCCTGATCATCATTGGCGCCGGCTACGGCATCGGCCGCATCGGCGGCTCGGCCGTGGAGAGCATGGCCCGGCAGCCGGAAGTGGCCACCAACATCTTTACGGCCATGATCCTCGCGGCGGCCTTGGTCGAAGGCGTAACCTTCTTCGCGCTGATTATCTGCTTCAAGTAGGGTGGGCTTTAGCCCGCCTGGGCGGACTCAAGTCCGCCCTACGGAGTTGATCTTGGAGCGGTCCTTAAGGGTTTACCAATGCGGTTCAAGCGAGTGGTTCCCGCCTTGCCGGTGCTCGGGGCACTTGCGGCCTGGTCCGCGGCGGCCTTGCCGGCGCTGGCCGCCGGTCCGGCGGGCGGCGAAGGAAGCGCGGGGCCGGAAATCAATCCCATGGCCTGGAACGCCGACCTGGCCCTCTGGACGGCGGTGGTCTTCTTGTTGGTGTTGGCGATCCTCTGGCGATTCGCCTGGAAGCCGATCGCCTCGGGCCTCGACAAGCGCGAGCAGCGGATCCGCGACGAGATCGCCGCGGCCGAAAAGGCCCACGCCGACGCCCAACAACTGCTGGCCGGCTACCAGAAGCGGCTGGCCGAAACGGGCGAGGAAGTCCGCAAGATGCTCGAGGCCGCGCGGCGGGAATCCGAGCGTCAGGGCCAGCAGATCGTCGCCGAGGCCCGGACGGCAGCCGAGGCCGAAAAGCAGCGGGGTCTGAACGAGATCCAACGGGCCACGGCCGGGGCGCTGAAGGAGTTGGCCGACCGCAGCGCCGGCTTGGCGGTCGAGCTGGCCGGCCAGATCGTCGGCGCCCGCTTGGACCGGGCCTCCCATGCGCAACTGATCGAGCGCGCGGTGGCCGACTTTGTTCGCAGCGGGCCCAACTGACATGTCCCAGGATCCCCAAGCACGCCACGCGCACCTGGCCGCCCGGCTCGACGCCGACGTGGGCAAGCAGCACGTCGCCGCGGTCTACGCCGAGGCGCTGTTGAAGGCCAGCGAGCAGGCCGGCCAGACCGACGCGATATTGGCCGAGTTCGACGCCTTCCTCGGCGAAGTCCTCAACGTCTTCCCGGATTTCGAGTCGATCCTCTCCTCGCGGCTGGTGATGCACGAGGAGAAGGAAGGGCTCCTGGACCGCGCGATGGGCTCCCAGGCCTCGCCCATGTTCCTCAGTTTTCTCAAGGTCCTCTCGCGCCACCAGCGGCTGGACCTTGTGCGGGCGGTCCGCCGGCAGGCCCACGAGCGGCTGAATAAGATCCGCGGGCGCGTGCCGGTGCAGCTTGCCACGGCCACGCCCATCGACGGGGCTTTCGCCGAGCGCATCGCCCGGAGCCTCGCTCCCCTGGTGGGCGGATTGCCCGAGCTGGAGCGGGTGGTCGATGCGAGGCTGATCGGAGGCATCGTGGTCCGCGTGGGCGACAAGGTCTACGACGCCTCGATCGCCAACCAATTGCACAAATTGCGGCAGCAGATGATGGAGAGGAGTGCCCATGAGATTCAAAGCCGACGAGATCGCTTCCGTTCTCCAGCATGAGATCCAGCAGTACCAGTCGCGGATCGACATCCGCGAGGTAGGGCGGGTGCTGGAGGTCGGCGACGGCATCGCCCGGGTCTACGGCCTGTCGGGCGTGATGTCCGGCGAGATGGTCGCCTTCCCCAGCGGCGTCCAAGGGCTGGCCTTCAACCTCGAAGAGGCCTCGGTGGGCGTGATCATCCTCGGCGACTACCTCAGCATCAACGAGGGCGACGAGGTGCGGAGCACCGGCCAGCTCTTGAGCGTGCCGGTGGGCGACGCCGTATTGGGCCGCGTGATCGATCCCTTGGGCAATCCCCTGGACGGCAAAGGCCCGATCGTCACCACCGAGCGCCGCTCCGTCGAGTCGCCCGCCCCCGGCGTGGCCGAGCGCCAGCCGGTGAACCAGCCTTTGCAGACCGGCATCAAGGCCATCGACGCCATGACCCCCATCGGCCGCGGGCAGCGCGAGCTGATCATCGGCGACCGCAAGACGGGCAAGACCGCGATCTGCATCGACACGATCCTCAACCAGAAGGGGACCGACGTCAAGTGCTTCTACGTGGCCATCGGCCAGAAGGAATCGGCCGTGGCCGGCCTGATCGACGTGCTCCGCCGCGAAGGCGCTTTGGACTACACCGCGGTGATCCTGGCCGGCGCCAGCGATCCGGCCTCGCTGCAATACATCGCTCCCTATGCCGGCTGCGCCATGGCCGAGTATTTCATGTACCAGGGCGGCCACACGCTGGTGATCTACGACGATCTCTCCCGCCAGGCCCAGGCCTACCGGCAGATCTCGCTGTTGATGCGCCGCCCGCCGGGACGCGAGGCCTACCCGGGCGACATCTTCTACGCCCACAGCCGCCTCTTGGAGCGCTCGGCGAAGCTTAGCGACCAGCTCGGCGGCGGCTCGCTCACCGCGCTGCCCATCGTGGAAACCCTCGAAGGCGAGGTCTCGGCCTACATCCCCACCAACGTGATCTCCATCACCGACGGCCAGATCTACTTGCAGCCGGACCTCTTCTTCGCCGGGCAGCGGCCGGCGATGAACGTGGGCATCTCGGTCTCCCGCGTGGGCGGCAAGGCGCAGATCCCCGCGATGAAGCGGCGCGAAGTGGCCGGCGGCCTGCGGCTGGACCTGGCCGCCTTCCGCGAGCTGGAGGCCTTCGCCCAGATGGGCACCGAGCTCGACGCGGCCACCCAGTCGCGGCTGGACCGCGGCTACCGCATGACCGAGCTGTTGAAGCAGGGCCTCTACCACCCGATGCACGTCACCGACCAGGTGTTGAGCATCTACGCCGGCACCCACGGCCACTTGGACAAGATTCCGATCGCCGAGGTCCGCGCCTGGGAGTCGGCCTTGCTGGAGTTCATGCGGACTACGAAGCACACCCTCTGGCAGAAGATCACCGACACCAAGAAGCTCGACGACGACGCGATGGCCGAGTTGGACAAGGCGCTTGCCGAGTTCCAGCAGGCGTACGCCAGTAAGAAAAAGGGTTCCCCTCACCCTCCGGGAGAGGGCCAGGGTGAGGGAAAATCGCCCTAGAGTAGCCGTAGGGTGGGACAAGCTCGCCTTGGGCGAGCGCCGGCCCACCAATGTGCCGGACCCTGGTGGGCCGGCGGCCGCTAGCGCGGCCTTGTCCCACCCTACGTCCTCCCAAAACTGGGTAAGTAATCATGGCCAAAGCCCGAGCCCTCGATAGACGCCGCAAGTCGATCCGCAACATCCGCAAGATTACGCGGACCATGGAGTTGATTGCCACGGCCCGCTTCAAGGGGGCGATGGACCGCGCCGCGGCGGCGGCGGCCTACACGCGGCGGATCACGACCCTGGTGTCCCATCTGGCGCATGGCGGCCTGGAGGTGAGCCATCCGCTCTTGGAGCCCCGTCCCGAGGTCCGCCGCGCGGCGGTGCTGGTGCTTTCGGCCAATCGCGGACTGTGCGGCGGTTACAACGGCGGGGTGATGCGGCTGGCGCTGTCCCGCTTACAGACGCTCAAGAACGAAGTCCCGGAAATCACGCTGGACGTTTCGGGCAAGCGCGGCATCTCGGGCTTTCGCTTTCGCGGCATCCCGGTCGCCGAGCGTTATACGCAGTTCGAGGATCGGCCGCGCTTCGACCAGGTCGAGCCGCTGGCCCAGCGTTACCTGGAGGCCTTTCTGACCCGCCGGCTGGACCGGCTGGACGTGGTCTATACCCGCTTCGAGTCCATCAGCCGCCAGTATCCCGCGGCGGAAACGCTCTTGCCGCTGGCCGAGTTGGGCGGCCAAGAGCAGGAAGAGGCGTCCGAGGAGGCCCTCTACGAGTTCCTGCCGTCGGCCGCCAGCATTCTCGAGGAGGTGGTGCCCGCCAGCTTCAAGATCCGCCTGTTCAAGTGTTTTCTCGACGCGGCGGTGAGCGAGCAGATCGCGCGGATGTTGGCCATGAAGGCCGCCACCGAGAACGCCGATACGATTATTTCCAACCTCAGCATGACCTATAACCGCGCCCGCCAGTCGCAGATCACTTCCGAGATCCTCGAGGTGATCGGCGGCGCCGAGACGGTGAATAAATGAGCATTCGTTGACCGGTTCCTACAACCCAAGAACGAAACGCCTTTTGCCATGTCCACCACTGTTCCGCAAACCGACCGCAACATCGGCCACGTGGTCCAGGTGATCGGCTCGACCTTCGACGTGGAGTTCGCCGAAAACCAACTGCCGCCGATCTACCACGCCCTGGAGATCCACAGCGACCACAAGGGGGTAAAACTGGACCTCATCGGCGAGGTCCAGCAGCACCTCGGCGGCGGGCACGTCCGCTGCATTGCCATGGGCAGCACCGACGGCCTGGTCCGCGGCATGGACTGCGTCGACACGGGCGGGCCGCTGACGGTCCCCGTGGGAAAGGCGACCCTCGGACGCGTCTTCAACCTGCTGGGCCAGCCCATCGACAACCGCGGCCCGATCCAGGTCGACCAGCGGTGGCCGATCCACCGCGATGCGCCCCCGGTCACCGACCTGTCGACCAAGACCGAGCTGTTCGAGACGGGCATCAAGGTCATCGACCTCTTGACGCCCTTCGTCCGCGGCGGCAAGGCGGGCTTGTTCGGCGGCGCCGGGCTGGGCAAGACCGTGATCCTCACCGAGCTCATCGCCCGCATCGCCAGCGCCCACGGCGGCTACTCGGTCTTCGCCGGCGTCGGCGAGCGGACCCGCGAGGGCAACGACCTCTGGCTGGAAATGCAGGAGTCGAAGATCGGCGACACCGGCCGCAGCGTGCTGGAGCAGACCTGCATGGTCTTCGGCCAGATGAACGAGCCGCCGGGAGCCCGGCTCCGCGTGGCCCTGTCGGCACTGACGATGGCCGAGTTCTTCCGCGACAACACCGGTGCGGACGTGCTCTTGTTCATCGACAACATCTTCCGCTTCTCCCAGGCCGGCAGCGAGGTCTCGGCCTTGCTGGGCCGCATGCCTTCGGCCGTGGGCTACCAGCCCACGCTGGCCACGGAAATGGGCGCCTTGCAGGAGCGGATCGCCTCGACCGCGAAGGGGGCCATCACTTCGGTGCAGGCGGTCTACGTCCCGGCCGACGACCCCACCGACCCGGCCCCCGCCGCGGCCTTCGGTCAGTTGGACGCCTTCCTCTACCTGGAGCGGGCGATCTCCGAGAAAGGCATCTATCCGGCCGTCGATCCGCTGGCCTCCTCCAGCCGCATCCTCGACCCGCAGTACGTCGGCGAGCGCCATTACCGCGTCGCACGCCGCGTGCAGACCACCTTGCAGCGCTACCGCGAATTGCAGGACATCATCGCCATCCTCGGCGTCGACGAGCTGAGCGAGCAGGACAAGCAGGTGGTCCACCGGGCACGCCGCATGGAGCGGTTCCTCTCGCAGCCCTTCCTGGTGGCCGAGGTCTTCACCGGCAAGCCCGGTGAGATCACGCCGCTGGAGGACACCGTCCGCAGCTTCGAGGAGATCGCCGACGGCAAGTGGGACCACTTGCCCGAGCAGGCCTTCATGTACGTCGGCCCCATCGAGCAGGCGGTGCAACAGGCCAAGAAATTGGAAACCGCCGGAAAGAACTAAGCATGGCCAAGCTCCAGTGCATTGTGGTCACGCCCGAGAAGACGATCCTCGACCAGCCGGCCGACTTCGTGGCCCTGCCGCTGTTCGACGGCGAGATCGGCCTGGCTCCCGGCCGCAGCCCGATGATCGGGCGGCTGGGCGCCGGCGAGATGCGGATCCTGCACAAAGACCAGGATGAGACCGCCCGCTACTACATCGAGGGCGGCTTCGTGGAGGTCATCGACAACGTGGTCTCCGTGCTCACCAACCGCGCGCTGCGGGCCGAAGACCTCGTTGAGGAAGAAGCCCGTGGCCGCCTGGATGCCGCGCGGCAGCGTCCCGCCAACTCACCCGAGCTGATGGAGATCCGCGACCGCCTGGTGAGCCAGGCGCGGGCCGAGCTGCGGGTGGCCAGTAGATTTTAGATTTTGGATTTTGGATTGTTGTGGGAATCCCATGTCGGCAATCCAGAATCCGAAATCTCAAATCCAAAATCTGAAATCCTTGATCTCCCTGGCCATCGTCGCCGGACTGTTCTGCTGGATCTTCGCCGGCGCACTCTTCGGCTCGGGCGTGTTCGCTTTCCGCGACGCGGGCAGCTACTACTACCCGTTGTTGAAGTTCGTCCGCGATCAATGGCTTTCCGGCCGCGTGCCGCTCTGGAACCCTTACGAGAACCTGGGCGTGCCGCTGGCGGCCAACGCCACGGCCTGCGTCTTCTATCCCGGCACGGCCCTATTGCTGCTGCCGATCGCTTACGCCTGGGCCTATAAGCTCGTCATTCTGGGCCACGTCGCCCTGGCCGCCTGGTCCGCCTATCGTCTGGCCCGAGAAGCGAAATCCAGCCGCGAGGCGGCCGCTTTGGCGGCAATCTCCTACGCCTTCTCCGGCAGCGTCCTCTTCCAGTACACCAACCTCCCTTTCCTGGTCGCCGCCGCCTGGCTTCCCTTAGCCTTGCTGGCGGCCCAGCGGATGCTGGTCCGGCGTCAGGTCCGTTGGGCCCTGGTCTTCGGCGTCGTGCTGGCGTTGATCACGTTGGGCGGCGACCCGCAGACCGGCTACCATGCGGTCCTGCTGGCGGCCCTTTACGCCTGGCTGCTCTGGAGAGCGGATCGCCAAAATCCAAAATCTGAAATCCAAAATCTGAAATCTGAAATCCAAAATCTGAGATCTGAGATCGAGAATCCAAAATCCAAAATCCAAAATCCAAAATCCAAAATCCGCTCCCGGCCCGTGCTGATAACGACGGCCTGCGTGGCGGGCCTTCTGCTGGCCGCCGTGCAGATCCTGCCGGCCGTTGAGTTCACCCGGCGGAGCGGACGCAGCCATAGTTGGCTTCCGCGGACGGTGTACGAGATTCCCGCTTACCTGTTCTCGCCGGCGGCCGGACCGCCGCAGGCGGACAGCCGCTGGACTGACGCCCTGACCTGCCGGCGGCTGGAACCGCTGTCGCACCACGAGGACGTCTATCAGTTCAGCGTCGGCCCCTGGCGGCTGGCGGAGTATCTTTGGCCGAACGTTAGCGGCCGACAATTTCCCGTCCATCGCCGCTGGCTGAACGTGCTGCCCGCCGAAGGGCGCGTCTGGGCGCCGTCGCTCTACATGGGCCTGTTACCGCTGCTTTTGGCCCTTTCGGCGATGCGATTTCGCCGGGCGGAGCCGCGGATCGTCTGGTGGTCGTGGTCGGTCGTGCTGGCGGTGCTGGCGGGCTTCGGCTGGTTCGGACCGGGCTGGCTGCTGAACGAGCTTCGTGCGGCCGCGGGAGGCGACCCGGCCCGGCCTTGGCTGGTGGGGCCGCCCTGCGGCGGGCTGTATTGGCTGCTCAGCGTATTCTTGCCGGGCTACATCTACTTCCGCTATCCGGCCAAGCTCTTTTCGATCGCGGCCTTGGGCCTGAGCCTGCTGGCCGCCGAAGGCTGGGACCGGATCGCAGCGGGCGACAAAGCCGTTCACGGCAGATCGCCCAAAGTAGCAGGCACATGCCGTGTGCCGTCCGCTTCCTCCTCCGCCTTGGACGGACGGCACACGGAGTGTGCCTGCTACTTTACAAGCGGCGTGGTGCGGACGCGTCGATGGCTCCTGGGCCTGGTCGGACTGAGCCTGCTGGGGGCCGGCGTCGCGTTGGGAGTGCGGCCCTGGTGGCCGCACTGGTTGGCCTCCGTCCGGCCCGACCCGGTCTTCGGCCCGCTGGACGCCGTCGGGGCGGCCAATGATCTATTGTTGGCATTGGTGCAAACCGCGGCGGTCGGTCTGGCGGCCTGGTGGCTGCTGGGACGGCTGGCGTTGGGCGGGGGACTGTCCCCATATTCGTCCCACGAAAGTGGGACCGTCCCCTTACGGAGCCGCTGGGTCTTGCCCGCCCTGCTGCTGTTGACCGTCGTCGACCTGGGCCTGGCCAACCGCTGGATGGTCGCCACGGCGCCGGCCCTCGATTGGCAAACCCCGTCGCCGCTGGCCGAGCGCATCCGGCAAGATGCTAGTAGCCGGCACACGCCGTGTGCCGTTTCGGACGGCACACGGTGTGTGCCGGCTACATTTCGTGTTTACCGCGACCCCTTCTGGCTGCCGCCTTCTTGGCAGCAGCGGTCGTCGGCCAATCGCCTGGAAGAGTCGCTGCAGTGGGATTGCCGGACGCTGGCGCCGAAGCACAACTTGTCTGTCGGGATGCGGCTGGCGAACGTGGCCGGTACGATGATGGATTACGACTATGAAGTGCTGTTACAAATCCCGCGGGAACAGCACACGATCGACGGCGAGTTACCCGAGCTGCCCTTCGTACTGCCGCTGGGCTTGCAACTGACCGGGTCGCGGTACTTGGTGCTTCCCGCCATGTCGCCGGAGGACGGGGCCCGGTTTGCGTCAATCGTAGGGCGGACTTTAGTCCGCCCAGTCGGGCTAAAGCCCACCCTACGAATGCTGGATACGCCGGGCGAAGAAACGGTCTCGCTTTGGTTGAATCCGGCGGCCTTGCCCCGGGCGTGGATCGTCCACGACGTGGTGACTTTGCCGCCGCTGGCGACAGGCGATCCGAGTGCGGTCCGTTGGCGGACCGAGCAGATCCTTCTTGCCGACGGCAAACTCCGCGACCTGCGGCGCTCGGCAGTCGTCGAGACGAGCGCCCCCCTCTCCCTTCGGGAGAGGGTTGGGGTGAGGGGAGGCTACCTTAGGACCGGCGCAGAAACAAGTGTCGCCTTTCGCTCCGCGAAAGAACGCGGCTTTCGCGGAGCGAAAGGCGACAATCCGACAGATATTGATTCACCGGTACTTAGACCCGGAAACGGCGTGAAGCCGGACGCGCCGGCTGCCTTGGGGAACCTCGTGAACGCCGAGGCCGAACCGTGCCGTGTCGTCGACGTGAATCCCGAGCGGGTCGAGATTGAAGCCGAGTTGGCGCACCCCGGGCTGGTCGTGCTGGGCGATCAATACTACCCCGGTTGGCAGGTCGAGGTCCAGACGGCGGGGCAAGGCAGCAATCCTGCGACAATTCTGCAAACCGATCGCGTGCTGCGCGGCGTCTGGCTTCCGGCGGGCCGCCACCGGCTGATCTACACCTACCGCCCGGGGACGTTTTACCTTGGAGCGGCGATCAGTCTGGCGGCGTGGCTTGCTGCGGGCTTGACGGTGATTTTTCGGCGGTCCCCCTTTCTCCAGGAGAAGGTGCAGTTGGCTGGTTCGACGAAAACGCCGCACCAGCCCGTGGCCGAAGATACACCACCGTCTCCACGGGCGGCCGTGCTGATGGCGGATGAACGGCCCGCTTAAACCTTCAACGCCTCGCCGTACCGCTGGGCGACGTTGTCCCAATCGATGACGTGGAAGAAGGCCTTCACGTAGTCCGGGCGGCGGTTCTGATACTTCAGATAATAGGCGTGCTCCCAGACGTCGATCCCCAGGATCGGCGCCTGGCCGACGCTGATCGGGCTGTCCTGGTTGGGCGTGGCGGTGACCGCCAGCTTCTTGCTCTTCGGATCGACCACCAGCCAGGCCCAGCCGCTGCCGAACTGGTTGATGGCGGCAGTCGAGAACGCCTTGGCGAACTTGTCGAAGCCGCCCAGGTCCGCGTCGATGGCTGCGGCCAACTCGCCCTTGGGCTGACCGCCGCCCGTGTGCGACATGAAGCCCCAGAACATCGTGTGATTGACGTCGCCGCCGCCGTTGTTGCGAACGGCCGTGCGGATCGGCGCGGGCAGGAGGTCCAGGTGCGCCACCAGCTCTTCCGGCGTTTTGGCGGCCCACGACGTGCCCGCCACCGCGGCGTTGAGCTTGGCCACGTAGCCCGCGTAATGCTTGGTATAGTGGATCTCCATCGTGCGGGCGTCGATGTACGGCTCCAAGGCGTCGTAAGCGTAAGGGAGCTTCGCCATCTGGTAGGGCGCCTGGCCGGTCCCGGCCCCCAGCGCGACTTCGCAGAACCAGGGCGGCGCCCGCGGTCAACGAGGCAGCCAGGAATTGACGGCGTTTCATGTTCGATCTCTCTCGGGGTTGGTCGACGAGCCCGGTCAAAGGGCTTCAGGGGATGACGTTCTGTCGCAGACGTTCCCGGGGGATTGTCGCAGTCGGTGTCTGGAATCCTAGCGGGAAGCGACAAGAGTGAATCCCAGCCGCGCCGAGAGCCGTTCGGTAAGACTTTACGGCGAAAGGGTTTCTGACACAAGACCGCGGTCCCGGACATTTGCGCGAGTCGGGATCGGCCGAACAGCGTGCTTCACGATCTCCCGTGGGCAGGAGTCGTAGGGTGGGAAAACGCCGTGGCGGCCGCCGGCCCACCACGATCTGGCAGAATCGATGGGCCGGCGCTCGCTCACGCGAGCTGGTCCCACCCTACTTGACTTGGTCACTTTGCCTCGCCGCGACAGGCGGAACGGGCAGCAGGGCGTCGCGTTCAAGCGGGGCGGACTGCACTGGCGATTTGCCACATCCGCCGTGAATGGTGGATCTGTACGTCGTGGAAGCCTGCTCCCGCCAGCAGAGAGCGCAGTTCATCGCTGGCACGTGCGGTCACGCCAATCCATGTCGTCATCAGCATTTCCACATCACCGAGCCAACCATCGGGCCGTCGCGACATGCCGCAGGCGAACCGTCCGCCCGGCTTGAGCACGCGGAGTATCTCAGATAGCACGCGCGGCAGATCCGAAAACAGGTGCAGCGCTCCACAGCAGCATACTCCGTCGATCGAAGCATCGGCGATCGGGATTTCCAGCGCGCTTGCCCGCAACCACACGATGTTGTCAAGGGACTCTTCGCGGCGCGCGCAGTCGCGTAAGAGAGCATGGGCCAGGAAATGTCGAGGCCCAATACAATACCTCCCGGGACAGCGCGGGCGATAGGACGGGTATGGATGCCGGGCCCACAGGCGAGGTCCAGAATCCGTGCGTCAGGTCGCAAGGCCAGTGAACGTAGGATCAGGGCCTGCTCTTCCTCGAAGGTGCAGCCGCAAGCGGCGGCAGCGAGTCGACTGCGTCGGAACCACCGGCTTTCGTAGATCCGCACGAGCCAGGGCCACTCCATGGTCCGTTGAGCGTAGGCCGGCTTTTTCACAGGCGGCGGCAGAAGATCAATAACGCCGTCGGCGGGAAACGTAGCCTGACAGTGGCCGCATCGGACGCTGCGATCCTCTTGCGGGGAGACGAATCCTTGTCGGCAGGATGGGCAGCGGAACAGATCGCTTGGCATCTTGATGGTCTAACTCCCAACCATTGCTGTCGTGTGATCGTTCATTATAGGAAAGAGGGAGGGATTCGGCCTCGGTCAATCCGCTTGGGGCCTGGCGAGCGACGCCGGATTGCCAGTCGCCCCAAGCTCCGCCTAGGACCGCGGCTGAGGAGGATCATTCGGCCGCATTTTCCAGCCAGCGGCTGGCCGTTGGACGACGAAGATAGGACCATCCGACGGCGTAGTAGATCAGCTTAGCCAGGCTGAAAATCAGTTGGAAGGCGAGCCCTACCATGATGCCCGCCTTGGCGATGACCATCCCTAGGGCAGCCGCCTGCTGCGCGTTGGGTCCGTTGGCCGGTGCAGAAGCTTCCATCATGCGCGGCAGCCAGTCGGACATCACGGCAGCCATCTCCCATTGCATGAAGACCTGGACTGCGCTCCGCGATATCTCAAACGCCAGCGCAACGGCGAACACGGTAACCAGGAGCGTCCGGGCCCTCGGGGTGCGGTTCAAGGCCATGATGCCGCCGGCGAGCATGGCGGACGCCAGACCCACGTTCAAAGCGCGAACCCGGCGTTGGGCCACCAATAACGGTCGGTCACGGCCTGCATTTTCTGTTGCATGGCCCGCTGGACCTTGGCCAACCCGTCGAGTCCCGGCCCTTGAGGCGGGATCGAAAACGCCTGTTGAAGGCGGGAACCGGCCGCCAGACTTGCCATCGTCACCAGCGAACCGAGCAAGCCGAAGCCGCCGAGAACGATGGCGATCACGCAAACGGCCGTCAGTCCGCCGGGGCGGCGGGCAGGCGGAACGCCACTGCCCCCGGAGGACTCTGACGGCAAGGAAGGGACGCTCATCGAAGGGTTCCCCCTATCCAAGAAGCGTGGCGACGATCTCGGCCGGCTCGCTGCCGGCCTCGCCCATGCGAAAGGCCTCGGAGACCTCACGGTTAAGATACACGATCAGCCCGTACACAGCAAGCGCCACGGCCGTGGGAAGACAGTAGCATGTCAAGATAGTCAACATGCCGCACGCTAAGGCCACGATCCCCAAGGTCCTTCCCCGGAAACGGTAATTGCGCACGCCAGCCACCAGGTGCAGTACGCCGGCGGCCAGCGCGACCGCCGCGATGCCGCCGTACACCAGGGGCACGATCCAGATTGCGGGCTGGTTGGCCATGACCGGCTGCTTCTGCAACTGTTGCATCTGTCGGATCACTATCGGCATGTACACCGCCATGGCCCCCAATCCCACGGCCGCCAACAGCTCAAGGGCCCCTTGAACGATCATCAGGATCGCCACGACCCGGACGTGACGCACCAGTCCGCGGCGCCTATGAAAGGGGTCCACCGGGTTCGGCGGACCAAGCGGCGCCGTGGGTGATTGATAAGGGTTTTCCATACTTGGCCGGTTCAGAAGACGATCACGCCGCGGGCGCGAAGGTCGTGGGCCTGCTTGAAGATCTCGATCATCTTGGGGGTGAAGCGGACGCCTACGAGGCCGTTGTCCGCGGCGCGACGCCAGCATGGGCTCGTGGGCAACAGGTGGTAGTCGAAGTGCTTGGGGTCGACGAACTGCGGGTCGCCGCCGAAGCAGCCCTTGCCAGGCACGGCCTTGCCGCGGAACGCCATCAGGTCGTTGACGTTACAATGCTCGATCGGAAACGGGACCGCCGCTTCCACCCAGCCGACGATGCAGTCGGACATGGCGAAATGAGGTGTATTCAAGGTAATCCCCCGCCTGCCATCCCAGCCGAGCGTGCAGGAGCGGAGTTCCCCTTCCTGAACGCTTTCACCCTCCACGATGCCTTGGAACAGCGAGTTGACGCAATGAACCGTGTCGGGCCGGCAGCCTAACCCGCCCTTGACCCATACGCAGTCCCGTGCCGTTACCGATCGGGCACAGGCGTCGGAAAGAATAATACAATCGCCCGCATCGAGGATGCGCACCTCGAAGCGATTCGTGCCCCACACAATGCACGCCCGCAGGCGAACGCTATGATCAGCCCTCAATGGCGCTCCGTCGTTGTTTGCCAGAACGACGTGCTCCAACGTGATTCGCGGCGCCTGCGACTTGACAAGCTCGCGAGACGATGCCAGCGCCCCTGCGACGTGACAACCGGCCACTGGCCGTTGCAGCCGCGGATCGTAAGGTTATCCGTTTTCGCGGGGATAGCGAGATGCTCCCGGTACGGGCCGCTGTCCTGGATCTCGATCAGGCTGTTGGGGGGCGCGGCATCGATGGCTTCCTGCACGCTCTTGACGTCCCCTTTGCCGTCCAGGCGGACGGCGAACATCTTGCCCGCCGTGGCCGCCTCGGCCTCCATCTCGGCAAACGACGGCTTGCGCCCCGCGTCGGTCACCGCCCCGCTGGTCGGATAGTCCGACCTCAGCTTCTCCACGGCGGCCTGCAGCTCGAATAGTTGGTTGTAGGCGAAGCGTTTTACGGCCTCGTCATAGAGTTCATCGGCGGCCGCCTCGGCCAAACCGGACTTGGCCATTTGGCGCGCGGAGCGGACGGCCGCCTGGTTTAGGGCGAACCAGGGGCTGTCGCCGTATTTCTTTTCCAAGGCGTCCAGCGCGATCTGGGCCTTGGTAAACTGCTTCGCCTCGACCAGCGCCTTGGCTTGGGCCAGGCCAGCCGCGGCCAGCGGACCCTGGTACGGGGCGACGTTGCCGCCCAGGCCAGCGGCCTGGTCAAAGTACTTCTCGGCCGAGGCCGTGTCCTTGCACACAAACGCCAAGACGGCCGCGGCCAGCCAGTCGTCCGCCTGGTTGCGATCAACGACCAGTTGCACCAGCTTCTGCACCGATTTCTCGCCCAGGTCCCGCCAGGCTTGAGCCTCGCGCTTGTCGCCGGGAAGCGTGGTCTCAATTTGCTGATCGTCGGCCCTGGCCACCGTGCCGCTGAAGCCGCGGAGCATCAGGGCACGCTTCTGCAGCGGCGGATTGGCGGCGTTGATCTTCTCGATCATCCGCGCCTTCAGCGCCGCCAGACGCCGGGCGTCGTCCCGGCGGGCAGCCAGCCGCGCGGCGAAATCCGGCTCGTTAAAGCGGATCTCGGCCATCGCTTGCTCCGCGCCGCGAAAATTCCACCCGCCAAGCATCGCTTCGGCCCGCTCCATCGCTTTCCCATAGCGCGCCTCGCGTGCGGCAATCTTGGCCAGCTCCCGCTCGGCCGCGTCCGCGGTGGAGGTGGATGGTTTGGACCGCGCAGTCGGCGCGATCGGCTTCGCGGTGGCGAGGGACCGCGGGGGCTTGTTCGGCTGGGCCTTCCGTTTCTTCGGTTGTGCCTGCGGCGGGCCGCTTGTGGCAGGCTGAGCGGCCGGCAAGCCCTTCGCTTTCGGTTGGTCTGCCGAGGGCGGAATGGACGCCGGTTGCTGCGGCGCCGCGCCGTTGGCCGCGGACGGCGCGGACGTGCCGTCCTTCGGCGGCAGACCGGGCGGCGGCGACGGGGTCGTTCCGCTCGCTTTCGGCGCCCGCACGATGATCTCGCGTCCCAACCGGTCCCGCACGTGGATGACTATCGCCAGCACGGCAACCAGCGCCAGGGCGATCAGTGTCGCGGCAACGACCACCATCCGCCGGCGGCGGGCCATGGCGCTGCTCCATCGGTGCCAGCGGGAAGGTCCGGTTTCCGGCTGGGAGATGGGCGCGATTTTCTCCGGCACTGCGCCGCTGGCTGCGGCCGGGGTCAGACAGGCGGCCGGGGTCAGACAGGCCTCCAGGGCCGCGGCGACCTCGGCCATGGATGCATAACGATCATCGGCACGCTTGGCCATCATCTTCTGGAGCACGGAGTCCAGCGCCGGCGGTGCGTCGGGCCGCACGGCACGCAGCGAGGGGATCGGCGACGCGCCGTGGGCCGCGATCTGCTGCACCAGCGACTTGCTCGGATAGGGCGGCTTGCCGGTCAACAGCGCGTACAGCGTGCAGCCCAGGCTGTAGACGTCCGCCCGCTGGTCGACTTCGGCCGCGTTGGCCGCCTGCTCGGGGGCCATGTACTCGGGCGTTCCGATCGTCAGCCCCTCCCGCGTGAGCGCCGCGCCGGGTTCCTCGTCGCTGAACAAGGAGCCGGCATCGACGTGGGCCAGCCCGAATCCGACCACCTTCACCACGCCTTGGCGGTCGATCATCAGATGGTCGGGCCGGACGTTGCGGTGGTAGACCCCTTGATCGTGCGCATAACCCAGCGCGGCGGCCGCCTGAAGAGCATATTCTACCGCCGCCCCTACCCGCAGGGGCCCACGGCTCTTGACCAGCGAGGCCAGGTTCTGCCCGTCGACGTACTCCATCACCAGGTAGTACGTCTCTCCGTGTTGCCCGCCCTCGTACGCGGCCGCGAGGTTGGGGTGACTGAGCCCGGCGAGGATTTTCATCTTCCGCTCGAAGCGTTTGACGAAGCCGGGCACCCGGCTGGCCTGGGCGGAAAGGATCTTCACGGCCACGACGCGGCCCATGCTGCGGTGCTTGGCCTTATGGATCGCGCCCGTGCGTGACTCACTGAGCGACTCCAGCAGCACGTACTCGCCCAAGGAAGCGGGAATCTCAGCCATTGGTGTCGGCCCTTCGCGTTGAATCTGGGCAGATGAAAATGCGCGATGTCGGATGCGACTTACGTTTTCTGGTTTTGTTCCGATCCCGCCCCAGGCTCGCCCCGAAGGGGCCGTAACCTATCAGCCCAGGGCCAGCGCAGGGCCGCCCTGGGTTGCGGGAAATCTGCGGACGCAAGCCCTGAAAGGGCGAAACAATCGGAACGGGATGTGGCATAGGTGGTTCGGACGGCTTCTGTCGCGCCCCTTCAGGGCTTCGATGGTCCCGGAATCCTTCTACCCAGGGCGGCGCTCGGCGGCTTCGCCGCTGTCGCTTGCCCTGGGCTGATATGTTAAGCCCCTTCGGGGCAACAAAAGTGGGATGACCCGAAATTTTTGTGGTGCAGGCGTCCCGCCTGCCCGGAAGTGCAGGCGAGACGCCTGCACCACAAGGAGCAAATCAATCAACTTAGTGTGCCGAAGGGGACAGTCCCATTTTCGCGGCGATCACGGCCGTTTGCAAGGCAACACCGTCTTCGCCGCGAAAATCGGGACAGTCCCCGTGAACGCTTACGGCGTCTTCACGGCGCGGCCGCGGCGCCCGCTGCGGGTTCGGTGCGGCAGACGCGGCTCAGGTCGGGGCCGGCGACGTGGGCGGCGCAGTCGGCCGGCAGGCGCCAGGTCTGCGGGTCGGCGATCGGCGGCGGCCCCTCGACCGAGCCGATTTCCGGCCATTTCTGCTCGGCCCGGAAATCGCAAAGGCTGAAGACTGGGCAGGTGTCCACCCAACCTCCGCCGATGCGATAACAGTTCCGCCCCCCGGTCCACGGCGTATCGCGATATGTGAAGGCGAGGAATTGGTCACTGCTCTCAAAGTAACACCGGCGGACCGTCCAGCGGGACTTGCTCAGATCCAGACTGTAGTGTGACGCCCAGAGCAAGTTGTATCCGCAGAACGACCACAGATACGCCCCGGACTTGGGCCAGGCGACGGCACAGGCTTCGAGGTCGAAGGCGCCGTGCGATTTGCGCTGCTCTTCGGGCGACTTGCCCTGGCCAAACCATCCGACTTTTCCGACCACGGCGCATTGGCGGATGCGGGCGGGCGTTCCATTGCCGACATGGAACTCGATGTTCCGGAGCAACAGGCAGCCAACCATCTCGCCCGGGGAGTTGCCCTTGCCGAGCAGCAGGCATGAAATGTGGTACTGGCCCTTCTTCGGATCCTTGCTGGGATCGAAGGCGCAGTAGGCCAGCCGGCGGATGCGGGCCTGTTTGTCCTGCGGCAGGCCATCTTGCCAAACGGTTTCAAGGCCGCTGTCGCTGAGAAAGTGCAGGCCCTCGATCGCCAACGAAGTACCGGCTTGCACAATGATTCTTCGCTTTTCAATCGCAGGCCGGTAGCCGGCGCCGGCCCGGAGCGTCAATGCGCCGCGATTGGCGCCCGTGTCGGCGGCGTCCAGGGGCCGGTCGGCGCGGATCTCGATGATGTCGCCCTCCGCGGCGGCCGCGAAGGCATCGCCGAGTTTGGGGAAGCCGCGGTCTTGGCCGTGGTGCATGAGCACGATCGGCCCTCCGGCGAGCGGCTCGGGCCGCAGTTGGTCCTGGGGAACCGGCCGCCCTTCGGCCGCCAGGCCGCGGACGTAGGCCTCGCCCGGTCCGACCAGCGACAAGTCCGGCCCGAGGTCCGCCAGCTCGCTTGTGTCGCGGGCCGCGGCCAGACGCGATTGCCACCAGGACGTCGCCTCCTTCACGTCGCGCGGCACGTCGGTGGACCAGGCAAAGGGCAGCTCGGGCAGGTCGTGGCTGTCGACTTCCGGCTCTGGCAACAGGCTGTTCCAGCCCGCGATGCCTTGGAGGCCGGTGGGGACTTTCGCCAGGCCGGCATACCAGTTTCCCTTGCCTTGCCATCGCAAGCGGCGGCTGAACTCGTCTTGTGCAATGGGCAGCCCAGAGCCGTGATGACCTCCGTTCAAATCGATGAGGTTGCCCTCCGCCACGATCGTCACTCCCTTGATGTCCGCCCGACCTTGCAAAATGAAGCCGGAGGTCTGATTACCTACGGCAGTCGGAAAAACGATGGCATTGTGTACCAGGCGGAGCGTTTGACCGCCGGGGGCGCGAAACTCGGCGAGCAAATCATGGGCGCCGGTCCAGAGGACGTTGTTGGTCAAGGTCACCTGGCAGCCGGCACACAGCATGCCAAGTCCCATGTGCAACGACAACGCGCAGTTCTCGATCGTCAGCGATGTCGTTTGCACATCTTGCAGGTACCAGAACTTGCCGTCGATGCGGCAGTTGCGCAGCGCGCACGGCCCGCTTGCTTTGCCGCCAAGAAACCCCGGCCTGCGCTGCCAGGGAATTTCGCGGGTCACGAAATCGCAACCCTCGACATCCACCGCCCCGCCCTGGAGTGCAATCCACGCCTGGCGGTCGAGCATGGGGGACTCGTCGCGGTGAAACACCGGGCGAAACCCGGCCCCTGCCTTGAGCACCAGGGCCCGGTCATGGACGGTGATCGGCGCGAGGGGGAAGGGCCCGTTGCCGTAGACGACGATCTCATCGCCCGGCTGGCACACGTCCCACAGGCCGGAAAAGGTCTTGAACGCGCCGGTCTCAGCCCCCTTGCGGACCAGCACGAAAGGCTTCTCGTGGCCCGCCGGCCGGGCGCCAACGGTAGCATGATTGTCCGCACTCTTCATTACCGGGGTGGGTAAGGTGGGCATCACGCTCGGAGTGGTCGTGGTGCCCGGCGCGGACCCCTTGCGCTCGATCATGATCTGGCTATCGTCGGCCACTTCGATCGTTTTTTCGTGTCCCTTCTTGTCGCGGATGTGGATGACGATTGTGAACACGGAGACGATGCCTGCGGCCGCCAACAGCAGGGCGGCGGCCAGCGCCGGCCCGCGCAGGCGTCGGCGGCCCCGGCCCGCCGGGAGGGTGCACGCACCAACCCCCCCTGCCTCTTGGAGAGCAACGGGGTGAGCGGCGGACGGTCTTGCGGGTTCCGGGCCGCGGGCCCGCACCATAACCTTCTCCAGGGGGGGAAGGCGATCCTCCGTACCCGTTCCGGGCGAGGAGACGTGCGGCGAGGTCAGGGCGTCGGCGCCGGCCACGTCCGGGCCGGCCAGCAGTCGCTGCAGGTCGCAGCCCGCGCCGAAGGGGGCGATCGCCTGGGCCACCTCGGCAGGCGTGGCATAGCGGTCGTCCGGCGACTTGGCCAACATGCGGTCCAGCACGGCCGCCAGCTCGTCGGGCACGTCGGGACGCAAGACTTGGATCGAGCGCACCGGCTTCTGCAAATGCGCTAACATCTTGTCGAAAGCCGTCTTGTACTCCGGCCCGCCAAAAGGCACTTCGCCGCCAAGGAGCCGATACAACGTACAGCCGAGGCTGTAAATGTCGGCGCGGATATCCACGGCGTGGGCATCGGAGACCTGTTCCGGGGCCATGTACTCGGCGGTGCCCATCGGCTGGCCGCTGCCGGTCATCTCCTCGCCCGGCGTCTGGGTCGCCTGGAGCAACGCCAGCCCAAGATCGAGGATCTTGATCGTCCCGCTGCCGGTGAGCATCAGGTTCGAGGGCTTGATGTCGCGATGGACCAACCCTTGCTCGTGTACGGACTGTAGACCGAGGGCCGCCTGGCGGACCATCTCGCAGGCGTCGGGGATGGGCAACTGGCCATGGCGGCAGCCCAGGTCGGCCAGGTTCACGCCCTCGGCATACTCCATCACCAAGACCGACTTGCCGTCGATCTCGCGGGCGTCCATGGCGCGGACGATATTGGGGTGATCGACCCGGCCCACCGCCTTCATCTCGCGATCGAAGCGGGCCTGTGCCATCGGGTCCGCGGTGCAGTGGTTTGGAAGGACCTTCAGGGCGACGATCTTGTCCAACCGCACCTGCCGCGCCTTGTACACGACCCCCATGCCGCCTTCGCCGAGTTTTGCCAGCAGTTCATACTCTCCCAGTTGCCCCAGGTCTTCAGACTGCTCAGCTTCGGGCTGGGGCGGCCGGGACGGAGGCGAGGCCGACTCACCCGGCGAAACGCCAACGGCGACGGCCGCCAAGGACTTGGCCCGCGCTACGGCCTGCTGGCATTCCGGCTCTTGGGCATAGGCGTCTTGGTCCGGCGGCCGGCGGATCTGCGCCACGAGCGTATCCTCGCGATTGCCCACGGCCGCGATCGTTTCGTGGCACTCCGGGCACTGCTCGACATGCTGTGCGAGGGCCTCGAGCCATTCGGGACGAACGCGTCCCAGCGCGAGATCAGCCAGTTCTTGAGGAGAAGGGCAATTTGGACCGGGCATGGGCAAGCTCCCAAAGTTCGCGCTGGAAACGGCGTAACCGTTCACGGGCCGTGTTATAGTAGCAGGCACACTCCGTGTGCCGTCCGCCTTGTCAGTTGTCCGCTTGAGCGGACGGCACACGGAGTGTGCCTGCTACTTTCCAGGCCGTGAACGGTTGCGGAACGGCGTAGTCGCTGCTCAGAGGATATATTGCCGGAGCTTAACAGCACTTCAGTGACACGGCCGTAAGTGCCATACTGCCAATTGCTTACGTCGACGGCTCGTCCAATTCCTGCCGCAGCCGGCAGAGGACGCGCGATTTGGCCATGTACACGGCGGCCAACGTGGTGCCCAATTGCTGGGCTACCTCAGCGGGCGAGCGCTCCTCGGCCACGACGAGCCAGAATGCCTGCCAGGTGCGGTCGGCAAACTCGCTGCGAACGAGGTTCAGCGCATGATGCGGCAGCAGATTGTCCTGGGCATCGATGTCGGCAGCCGAAGCGGAATCCGGCGATTCGGCGACTTGCTGCAACTGCTCCTGAGCCGCCGTCCCGCCCTGCCCTTGCGCGTGGCCGCGCCGCCGGCGGAGGTGGTCGCCGATCTTGTTGCGGGTGATCGCTTGGAGCCACGCCCGAAACCCGCCCGGTCGCCCTAACTGGAAGTCCGCGATCTTGGCGGCAACGGTGCGGAATACCTCCTGGGCGATATCGGCGGCATCGGCCTGTTGGAGCCCGGCTCGCCGGCACCAACGATAGATGTGCGGCCCATAGAGATCGCACATCCGCGGCCAGGCGTTCGGGTCCCGGGCCTTCACCCGCCCCAACAGGCTGGACGAGGTCGATCCCGACCCCGCGGAACCGGACCGGTCGCTCGCGCTGCCGTGGTACGCCATGAGTTGAACCAGCCAAGGGTCGGAAGTCGTCCTCGGGCGCTTCATCTACGGAAAAACGCCTCGTGCCACGGAGCCGCTCCGCGGTTTCCCGCTCGGGGCTTGCGGGCATGTCCCGAACATAATCCTCTTTCCGCGGGAGTCAAGCCCCTCACCGGCGTACGCGCCCGATCACGTTTCCCCGCGGGCGGGAGAGCCCAACCCCAGCTCCGGCCAGCGATCGGTCACGCGGCGAAGAAGCTCCTCGGGCATCGCCGAGCGCGGGCCAACGGCCGCACGCTCGCCGGGCAGCTTGAGCGTGGCGTCCAGGCCCAAACGGCTCGCCAGTCCGCCGCCCTCCGCGGCGGAATCCCAAGGATCAGGCGGGCCCTGGCAAAGAATCAGGTCCCGGCCGGGATCGACGTGCCGCCGGACGGCCGCCCAGACTTGCGGGTAGTCGTGGACGTTGACCTCCTCGTCGACAATCACCAACAGCTTGGCAAACATCAACTGCCGCAGGCCCCAGACCGCATGGGCCGCTCGCCTGGCCTGGCCGGCGTAGACCTTGCGGATCGAGACCACGGCCCAGGCCCGCGCGGCGCCGAACAGCGGCAAGTCGTAGGCCACCAGGTTGGGAATCGCCAGCCGCACCAGCGGCGTGAAGACGCGGTGCAGGAATCGCCGGATCACGCAGGTCTCGTCCGGCGGCTCGCCCGGCACCAACGCCGGAAAGACCGGATTGGCCCGATGCGAGATGGCCGTCACCTGCATCACCGGCGCCGGACGGGAGCGTTGGTATTCGCCTCCCGGCACGGCCGCCAGTCCGTAGTCCACCTCCGGCTCGGCCGGATCGATATGGCCCTCCAGCACGAGGTCGGCGTCGGCCGGGACCTCCAGGTCGATGGTGCGGCAGCGGACCATGTCCCGCGGTTTGTCCCGCAGCAACCCAGCCAACGAGGAGCCGTCCAGGTCGGGCGGAACGGGAGCCATTGCCGCCAGCAGACCGGCCGGATCGCCGCCGAGCACCACGGCCAGCGGCATCTTCATCCGGCGCTGGCGGTGGACCGTCAGCGCCCGGGCCGGCTCGTCGTGCGGAAGCCAGCCGACCGCCAAGCGAGTGCGGTCCACGACACCGAAGTCATAGTGGCCCAGCAGGGGCAGGCCCGAGGGGGCGTCGGTCGCAAAAACTTGGCCTGCCGTGATCCGCGGGGCCGGCTCCAGAGGCCGCGACCGCAGGGCCGGCAACTGGCCCAGATCGACGTCGCCGCCCAGCCGCACAATCTGTTGGCACGGCCCGGACTTCACCGATTTCGGGGCCAGCTTCCGCAGGGCCGTTCGCGTGGGGGCCGCCTTGAGCTTCTCGAACCACCCTTCCGGCTCCGTCGGCTGGGCCAGCTCGGCGATCCGGGCTTCCAGGTCCTCCGGCGAGCGGATGCCGAGGGCCCGGCAGATGCGGTCGTCGGTCGCCAGCAGGTTGGTCAAGAGGGGAAAGTCGTGTCCTTCGACGTTGCCGAACAACAGGGCCGGGCCGCCCTGATGCGCCACCCGCGACGTGATCTCCGCCGCCTCCAGGTTCGGGCTTACCTTGGCCTCGACCCGGACAAGCTGTGCCGATTGGCGGAGATCTTCGAGAAAGTCGGCCAGGCTTGCGTAGGACATGGCGATATTGTAGCCGAAGGCCGGCATCTGCGAGAATGCTTGCGGACGCACCCCCCCTCACGGCGGGAGGACGAAAAGGATTGATCGCGGGGACCAAACGGCGGATGATGAATGTGTTCGAGGCCGGGCAGAATCTGGACACGTGAGACGGAAAGGAGCACCCTTATGAGCTTGGTGATACATGGCGTGGTGCATGGCAATACGATCGAATTGAAAGAGCCTCTGGACGTGCGCGATGGCCAGGAGGTGGAAGTGGTTGTCCGCACCATCGAACCGACGCGGGCCTGGGGTGAGGGCATCCTCAGATCGGCAGGCGTGGCTGCTGACGTACCAGGTTTTGACGAGGTATTCGCACAAATCGAGCGCGAGAGGAAGACCTCGACGTTTCGGGATCCTGCGCGATGAGCTTCATGCTGGATACCAACATTTGTTCGTCTTTCCCCCGACTACTCTTCATCTGCGATTAGCTGTACACTTCTATCTTTCCTCTTTTTCGACCCCTGGAGTGTGGCTTGCCATGGAGATGGACGTACTGGTTGCCCTCTGCAAACGGCGAGGATTCCTCTTCCCATCCAGCGAGATCTACGGCGGCCTGAACGGATTCTGGGACTACGGTCCGATGGGAGTCCTGTTGAAGCGGAACGTCCGCCAGGCATGGTGGCACGACATGGTCTCCGCCCACAACGAGTTGCTGGTCCCGCCGGGGGCTCCGTCGACTTACGAAATGACCGGGCTGGACTCCACGATCATCATGCACCCCCAGATCTGGAAGTGCTCCGGCCATTACGACCTCTTCCACGACTACATGGTCGACTGCCGCGAGTCGAAACGCCGCTACCGCTACGATCAGGTCAATGGCCGCTGGGTCGAGGCCAAGGGCCAGCGGATCTTCGTCGCCACCGAAGCCGGCGGCGACGAGGCGCTCGCCCAGACGGAGGCCAAGGCCCTCAAGTTCTTCAACCTGCGGGCCAAACACGCCGAGGAGCTGCACTGGGACGGCCCGGTGGTTTGCCTGACTACGGTCAAGGACCTCTCCCAGGCGCTAGGCCCGGACGCCAAGACGCTGGGCACGCTCACCGAGCCCCGCGAGTTCAACCTGATGTTCAAGACCTACATCGGGGCGCTGGGCGGCGAAGAGAGCGCGGCCTTCCTCCGCCCGGAAACGGCCCAAGGCATTTTTGTCAACTTCAAGAACGTGCTGGACAGCAGCCGCGTCCGCATTCCTTTCGGCATCGCCCAGGCCGGCAAGAGCTTCCGCAACGAGATCACCCCGCGGAACTTCACCTTCCGCTCGCGGGAGTTCGAGCAGATGGAGATCGAGTTCTTCTGCCATCCCTCGTCGTCGCCGGCCTGGTACAAGTACTGGCGCGACCGCCGCTACCAGTGGTACCTGGACCTGGGGCTGGCCGGCGACCGGCTGCGGCTGCGCGACCACGCCCCGGAGGAGCTGAGCCACTACTCCTGCGGCACGGCCGACATTGAGTACGCCTTTCCCTTCCTGCCCCCGGGCGAGTTCGGCGAGCTGGAAGGCGTGGCCCATCGCGGCGACTTCGATCTGCGGAGCCACATGGAGGGCAAGCTCGTCCGCAAGGGCAGCGAACTGGTCGTCGAGCTGGACGAGACCGGCAAACCGCGGCATCGTGGCAGCGGCCGGGACCTCTCCTATTACGACGACCTGACCCAGGAGCGCTACGTCCCGCACGTGATCGAGCCCTCCGCCGGCGCCGATCGGGCGACGCTGGCCTTCCTCTGCGAGGCCTACCACGAAGACGAAGCGCCGGATGAGAACGGCAAGCCGACGAAGCGGGTGCTGATGCGATTCAGCCCGCGGCTGGCGCCTCTGAAAGCGGCCGTCTTTCCCCTGGTCAAGAAAGACGGCATGCCCGAGATCGCCCAAGAGATCTACGGCCAGTTGAAGCGGCGTTTCGACGTCTTCTACGACGAGAAAGGGGCGGTCGGCCGCCGTTACCGCCGCCAGGACGAGATCGGCACCCCATTCTGCATTACCATCGATGGCCAAACCCTGGCCGACGGCACGGTCACCATCCGCGACCGCGACTCGCTTGCGCAGTGGCGGGTGAAGAAAGAAGATTGCCTCGGCGAGCTGACCCGGCGGCTGCCGGGTTGTTGACCCCGGTCTTCCTTTCCGGCAATCGTAGGGTGGGACAAGGCCGCCGTGGCGGCCGCCGGCCCACCAAGAAGCCGGCACAAATGGTGGGCCGGCGCCCGCTTGCGCGAGCTTGTCCCACCCTACTCCTGCAAGCGAAAAACGCGCTGAGTGGAAAGATCGCTTGTAACCGAACGCCAACAGCCGGATACTGTTCTGTTGGATCGCTTGCTGCAGTTCTTGGCGGTCTTGGGCGTTTGGTACCGATCTCCTTTGCGGAAGGTGCGTTATGCGGCATTCTTTTGCGGCTGTGGCCCTCGGCGCGCTGGTCCTAAGTCTTCTCCAGGCCCAGCTTTGTGGGCAGTATAACCCGAAGAACCCGTTCAACACGCCGGGCTTTAGTCCGCCGCCAAACTATAACCCTCCGCCAAGCCCTCGCCTGCCGACCTGGTACGTCCCGCCTACCCCCACCACGAGCTATCCGTACTACACTACGCCGGGCTACACGCCTTACGGCTACTACGGCAGTTACGGAGGCTACGGCTACGTTCCGGGTTATCTGCCGCCCGTCTTCGCTCCGGCGACGGGGTACGGACCCGGGGCCGTGCAACAGTTTATCGGAGCGGACAACAGCAGCCCACCCCCCGCGCACAGCAGCTCTCCCAGGCGGAGGGACCGGGCCTCGGACGACGATCAGCCGTCGCCCGGGCGGGCCACGAACCCTGCGGCGACGGCGCTGGGTCAGAAGTACATCGGCTATGGGGACGAGAACTTCCACAACCAGCGGTATTCCGAAGCCAATCAGCGGTATCGCAAGGCGACCATGGCCGCTCCCGCCTTGGCCGACGGCTACTTCCGCGCCGGGTTTGCCCTGGTGGCCCTGGAACATTACGATGCGGCCGCCCAGATCTTCAAACGCGGGCTGAACGTCGATCCCAACTGGTCTCAGTCGCCCTTCCGCATCGACGATCTCTACGGCGCCAACCAGACGGCCAAGGCCGCCCACCTGGAAAGCCTGGCCAAGGCTGCCACGGAAGACCCCAGCAACGGCGATCTCATGTTCCTGGTCGGCGTCGAGCTCCACTTCGATGGCCAGAAGGACCGAGCCCGGACCTTCTTCCAACGGGCCGATCAGCTCGTCCACGGCAACAACGCCCACCTCAGGGGTTTCCTGGCCGGCCCCAAGCCGCCGGCGCCGGCCATCGAAGCGGCAATCGGGGCGGATCAGTAGGGTGGGTCGAGCGTAGCGAGCCCCATACGCACGAAGTTAAGGAATCCTTGATTTATCCGTCAGAAAGAAGAGCCAAGAGACGGAACACTAATCCTCGCTAATCTTCGCTAATTCACCATATTAGCGTCGATCAGTGTCAATTAGTGTTCCTGCTGCTTGTTTCTTTCCAAGGACGTACTGCAAAGTCCCTTAACTGCGCGCCTATGGGGTCGAGCGTAGCGAGCCCCACCACAACGAGGAAGCGAATCACGAAAACCCGAAAGGACGAAGTCCCGAAAAGCACTAGTACCGCGTTTCACAAATTCGTCGGTTATGCGGCCAACGGCTGGCCGGTGTAAGTCCAGCGGTAGGGCCGCGCCCAGTGGACATTGTAGTATTCGAGGTATGCCAAGAGTTGGCGCGTGAGGTCGGCTTTCGAGGAGAACTCCCCGCGACGCAACAACCGCCGTTGCAAGACGCCGAACCAAATCTCGATCTGGTTCAACCAACTGCCGTGTTTGGGCGTGTAATGAATCACGTGCTTATGCTCAGGATTCGTGAGGAAGGCCCGACGCTCGTTGCCGGTGCGGAGCTGCTTCGGCTCAAAGCGCACGGACGACAACCGCGCGATGGTGCGGCACAAGTCCAGGCTCCAATGGGTGTTCAGGTTGTCCATCACCCAATGGAATCGCTGGACCTCGGGGAATTGCCGCGCCACATGGCGGACGTGTCGGCAGAAGTCGGCGCTGGTCCGCTGAGGAAGCACGTCGCCAACCACCTCGCCAGTGGGCACGATCAGGCTGGCGATCAGGCAACGGGTGCCGTGACGGACGTACTCGAACTCTCGCAACGCCGGCCTGCCCGGTTGGAGAGGCTTGGTGGGGTATTTCGGCTCCAAGGCTTGAATGCTCGTCTTTTCGTCCGTGCAGATCACCAATTCCCCCTGCTGGTGCAGTCGCGGCGCGTCCAGATAAAGACGGGCGATCTCCAACGTCTTGGACTCAAAATCGGGATCGTGGCTGTTCAGCCAATAGCGGCTCTTGTGGGGCTTGATCGCCGCCTCGTGCAGCACACGAAAGATCGTGCTGCGGCTCATCGCGGCAGCGTGCGCGTCGTTGACGATCCGCGCCGCCAAGTCCGAGAGCGACCACTGCGCCGCGGGAATGCCGTGGTCCGCGGGCTTCTCGGTGGCCAACACCATCACGCGGTGCTGGTCCTCAGGGGGAAAAGACCTGGGCCGACCGCTCCGCGGAGCATCGTCCAGGCCGTCCAGGCGCTTTGCTGCGAAACGCCTGCGCCATTTGGATACCGTGTCAGGATCGCAGCCGAATTCCACGGCCACCTGCCAATTCGTCGGATCGTCCGGCTCCGCGCATCGCAAGACCAGGCGGGCGCGGAAGACCTTTGCTTGGGCGGCAGAACGCGCTTGGCAAATCCGCCGTAGCCGTCTCGCCTCCCCGGCCTCCAGGGCAATCGTCGGGGCAACCATGAAGCACACTCCTTGTGCCGTTGTAACCTCCTTACAATAGAACACGTTAGGACCGGCATTTAACCATCAAACCCATTTTCACTCAACCCCGATTCTTGCCAACACAAACCGATCAACTTGCGAAACGCGGTACTAGGAAGGATGCGTGCTCACCCGCCACCGCCTGCCTTCTCTTTCGGGTTTTCTTCCTTTTCGGGTTTTCGTGATTGAACTTTGGAACGTCGGCCCAGGCAATGCAGGGGAGGCCGTAGTATGAAGGGGTTGCTCTACGCCACGCTTAGCGTGTTGATCATCGTGGCAGTGGCCATCCGTTCTGGATGGGCCGAAGACAAGACGGTGACGTCGAAGTACGAGAAGATGCTCTACGACTTGGGGGCCTTCCCCGTCGCTAAGCTGACCAAGAGCTATTGGACGAATGGGCATCCGGGGAAAGTCTATCAAAAAGGTCATAGAATTGACGTGGATGGCTGGCTACCGCCTTTGTGGGCGCCGCACTACTTGACGGAAGACGAGAAGGGCCAATACCAGATCCCGAAAAGACCGCTGAGTTACGAACAATACGTGGCGATGCTGGACGTTGGTACCTACCAGCGAACCCATGATCCGACGCTCTTTCTCGTCATGCGTTTCACGCTCGAAACCATGCGGATCAACGGCGTACGTGCCCGAAAAGAAGACGTCCTGCGTGTCTACGAGGCCAAGATCGGCTTGGAAGAGTTCGCAGTCCGCCTGCTGGAAGGCCAGTTGTCGTCTGAGGATGCGATTCGGCTGGTAACGACCTATGGCGACGAAAAACTCTTCGCGATTCTTCCCGCACCCAAACGCACGGACAAAGCCTATATCCTCTTCCTCGACGAGCAGGCCAACGCCGCCCAGTGGCCGATCCACTGCCGGCAAGACGCCTACAAACTCCTGTTTGCCGTGGACGAAACGACCTATCGCAAGCCCTACCGGGAGTTCCTCCTGGGCCATGTTAAAATGGCGAAGGACCGGTGGGAGCGAGCTCGTTTGTATGGCGGGTTGATCCAGTTGAAAGACGAGGAATCAATGGCGGCCGTCCGGGAGGGCTTGGTGCATGATCCCATTACCGAGTGCCGAGAAATTATTCTGTATGATCTGAAAAAGCGGGGCGAAGTGACCTCGGCCATTGATGCCATTCTTGTGATAGCCAACGAGAAGGATGAGAAGCACCATGCGGTAACCGTGAGCCGCTCGAGGCGGCAGTGGTCCCATCATTTGAACGAGTACCTCAAGTGGGCAACGTCGCAGAAGGGACTCGACGCACAAACTTTGCAGAAGGTGGACGAGGCGACTGAAAAGCTGAAAGATACCGATTGGGATTAGCCCGGCTTACCCACGGACCCATCGTAACCCGAAGCGTAAGCGAGGACGGCTAAGGGACTTACCCTCGCTTACGCTTCGGGTTTCGATTGCGCGCTCTGCGCCGTTTACATCACGGGGCGCGAATAATTCGGGTTAGAAGGACGGCTATCGCGAGTCGCGACCCATCTTCAAGGCCAGGAGGTCCAGTTGGCTCTTCAGATCGGCCAGTAGGAGTTGCGGATTGGCGCCCCCGGCCAGGTGGGAGTAGAAGCTCATGGCCGGCGTGCTGTGGGTCGTGCCGAGCAGGGCGGTTGTATTCTTGAGGTCGGCCAGACGCTCGTCCATGTGGTCGAGCTTGGCCGACGTGCGACTGTGATCGTTCCAGAGCCGATCCATCTGCAAGACGAACCCCATTACCAGGACGATTTGACCGGCCAGGGCGATGGGCAGGCCGATCGGCCAGAGATCTTGCCGTCCGGCGATCAGCGACCAGCCTAAGAGCACCCCGCCGCAGGCCATACCCATCAGGCCGATCAGCAACACGAGCCAGGCAACCGTGTGCAACGCCGCCCGGGCCCGCCGCGATCTCGCTTGGGACCGCCGGGAAAAGGGGGACAGGCACCTTTTGGGCAAAGCACCCGAAGGGCCGTTCCGGCAAAAGGTGCCTGTCCCCCTTTTCCCGGCCTCGGTGTGCCTCGAATCGATCCGCAGGGCTTCGCCGGCAATCGCAGGCGACGGCGTTTTGGATGGCTCCGCGGCCAGGATTCTCTGGAGGTGACGGAGTTGCTCCTCCAGTTCCCAAGGGTCGTAAGATGGTGGCGGCTCGGGAGTTCCGGCAAACAGCGGAGGCCGCGGGACGCCCAATTGCGGTTCTTCGACCCCTGGCGGCGACGTAGAGGCCGGCGTCGGTCCGACCGCTTTGGTCTGCGTTGGATTGACCCCACACCGCGGACAGACATACTTGCCCATCTCGTCGGACGGCAGCGCGGGAACGTCCTGCTGGCACTGTTTACACCACATGGTGTTCTATCCATCGGCCAAACTCACGATCGACTCTACCGATTTCGTAGAATTTCCGGGCGGGAAAACGGTTGACCTGGGAGACTGGGTAAACTGCGATAGTAGGTCCCGCTTGCCGAGCGGGACCACCGAAGGCAGCGAGCAGGAATTGCGTTACCCAAAGCGCTGAACCGCTGTAGGGAACGCCCTCTGTGGCGTTCCGCGGGGGATGGCTGGACGTTTTTCCCCGCTCCCGGAACGCCACAGAGGGCGTTCCCTACAGTGGTGGGTAGTCTTCTTCCTGCCGGCTGCCTGAGTCCTGCCCGGCAGGCAGGACCTACCGGCAAGGGGGATAAGGGATTTCTCGATTTTCCGTTAGCGGGCCGTTGACAGGCGAACCGAAAGGATATAGGATTCCTGGTTTCCCGTTTTGCGGCTAGCAGATGAGCGTCTTTGGCAAGTCGGCGGTCTTGGCAGCGGCAACCTAGGGCGACAGCGACAACCTATGGGAACTTGGGAGGCGACGCGTGTCTGGTCAGTCGAGTGAGGTTATCCGTATCCGGATGGAGGCCTACGATCACGCTGTGCTGGACCAGAGTGCCGGCGAGATTGTCGACACGGCGAAGCGCACCGGCTCGGTCGTGCACGGTCCCATTCCGTTGCCGACGCGGATCGAGCGCTATACGGTGCTCTCCAGTCCGCACGTAGACAAGAAGGCGCGGCAGCAATTCGAGATCAGGACCCACAAACGCCTGATCGACATCATGCAGGCCACCGCCAAAACCATCGAGGCATTGAACAAGCTCAGTCTCCCGGCCGGCGTTGACATCAAGATCAAGGCGTCCAGCCGCCACAGAAGCTAGGTTGAGGATTCCTCGAGATTATCCTATGCACCGGAAGCTCAGCGGGTAAGCTTCTGCCTCGGGCAGGACTACTCCCGCGGGCGACGTTGGGAAGGCAAGTACGATGACTATCGGGTTACTCGGCCGAAAGGTCGGGATGACGCAGGTTTACGATGCGACGGGCGACGTCATCCCGGTCACGGTGATTGAAGCAGGTCCCTGTCACGTCCTTCAACTCAAGACGAAGGAGCGCGACGGGTATGAGGCCGTGCAACTGGGCTTTCTGGACAAGCCGCGTCGTCTCGCCTCCCGCAGCCAGCGAGGGCACGTCGCCAAGCTCGATAGCAAACGCCAAAGGGGTCGCTCTACCGCGGGCTTAGCCGTGCTGCCCAAGGCCGGTTGCGAGCCCAAGCGTTTCGTCCGCGAATTCCGTCTCCCCATCGAGGGGTTCTCCGTCGGCCAGGTGATCAACGTCGAAACCTTCGCCAACGTCAAGGCGGTGGACGTTATCGGCACGAGCAAGGGCTGCGGCACGGCCGGCGTGATGAAACGCCATAATTTCCACGGCCAGCGGGCCTCTCACGGCGTGAAGAAGGTTCACCGCCATCCGGGCTCGATCGGTTGCAATACCGATCCGCACCACGTCTTCAAGGGCCACCGGATGGCCGGCCAGTTGGGCGCCGCCCGCTGCACCGCCCGTAATATCCCCCTGGTACGGATCGACGCGGAGAATAATCTGCTGTTGGTCCAGGGTGCGGTACCCGGCCCCAACGGAGGGTATGTGGTGCTCCGCGTCACCAACAAGCTTCCCGTCCCCAAGCTTCCCGCCGACGAGACCGCCAAGTAACCCCACTTTTGCAAGAAGACGCAACAAGCCATGGCAACTTTGCCCATTTACAACCGCGATGGGGCGGAGGTCGGCAGCTACGAGATCGACCCGGCCGAGCTGGCCCCGCGGATCAGCAAGCAGTTGTTGCACGACGCGGTGGTGATGTATCAGGCCAATCGCCGCCAGGGGACGTTCAAGAGCAAGTCGCGGCACGACGTTGCCGGCACGACCAAGAAGATGTACCGGCAGAAGGGGACGGGCAACGCCCGCGCGGGCTCGCGGCGGAGTCCGATCCGCGTCGGGGGCGGTCACGCCCATGCGAAGAATCCCCGCGATTTCTCCTACCGGCTGCCGAGGAAGGCGCTTCGCGTGGCCACCCGCATGGCCTTGGCCTCGCGGCTGAAAGACAATGAAGTGACCTTGATCGATGAGTTGACCTTCAGCGAGCCGAAGACGGGCCAGGTGGCCAAGATCCTCAAGGCCCTGAAGATCGAGGGCCGGCTCCTGGTGGCCGTCGAGCGTCACGACGTAAACCTCTACAAGAGCATTCGCAACCTGGCCGACGTGACGGTGCTGCCGGTGGCCGAGCTCAACGCCCTGGCGGTGCTCCATCCCCGGCGGCTGTTGTTGACCACCGGCGCGTTGGACGCGCTGCGGGCCAGTAGGTCCCGTCTGCCGGACGGGACTGCGACCAATACGTCGCGTCTGCCGGACGGAACGGTGACCAACCCTTAACCAAGAAAGTCCCGCCCGGCAGGCGGGACCTACCACCATGACACAAACGGCCGCCAATACCGCGATTGTGCTCGATCCCCACCAGGTGATCTTCCGCCCGCTGGTTACCGAGAAAGGGTTCCACAAGGCGGAGCGGTACAATGCTTACGCTTTCGAGGTGAACAAGCTGGCCACGAAGGACGATATCCGCCGGGCGGTGCAGCAGTTGTTCGACGTGAAGGTGGTCCGGGTGAACACCCAGAACCGCAAGGGGAAGCCGCGGCGGACCAAGAATCGCGTGGGCCACACCCAGGACTGGAAGAAAGCGATCGTTACGCTGGACAAAGAGCACCGGATCAACTTCTTCTAAGGAAGCCGACCGCTAAGAAAGCCGACCACGATGGGTATTCGCAAGTACAATCCGACCACGCCGGGCCGCCGCGGCGCCACGGTCAACGACTTCGCCGAGCTCACGCCCGGCGGCAAGCCGCCCAAGCATCTGCTGGTGGCCAAGCCGCGCTCCAGCGGGCGCAACAACCAGGGTTACATCACCGCCCGGCATCGCGGCGGCGGCCACAAGCGGAAGTACCGCTTGATCGACTTCCGCCGCAACAAGGACGGCATCCCCGCGCTGGTGGATTCGATCCAATACGATCCCAACCGCACGGCCCGCATCGCCCTGTTGCACTACAAGGACGGCGAGAAACGCTACATCCTGCGCCCGAGGGACTCCGGGCGGGCCAGACCCTGCTGAGCGGCTCGGGGTCGGCCCCGGCCGTGGGCAACTGCTTGCCGCTGGCCGAGATCCCTTTGGGCATGACCGTCCACAATATCGAGATGCAGCCGGGCCGCGGCGGCGTGCTCTGCCGTTCGGCCGGGGCCAGCGCCGTCTTGGCCGCGCGCGACGCCGACTGGGCCCAGATCAACCTCCCCAGCGGGGAAATCCGCCGTGTTCCCGCCACCTGCCGGGCGACCATCGGCGCCATCAGCAACGCCGAACACATGAACATCGTGATCGGCAAGGCGGGGCGGAACCGCTGGCTGGGCTGGCGCCCGCACGTCCGCGGAACGGCCATGAACCCCATCGACCACCCGCACGGCGGCGGCGAAGGCCGCACCAAGGGCGGCCGTCACCCCGTCAGCCCCACCGGCGTGCTGGCCAAAGGCGGCCGCACCCGCAAACGCCGCAAGCCGTCCAACCGGGCCATCGTCCGGCGAAGGCGGTCGCGGCGCTACGGCCAGTTGAAGCTGCCCAGCACTTAATTCGGCAACGAGAGGACCAGCAGGCGGTAAGCGACATGAGCAGATCCCTGAAAAAAGGCCCCTTCGTCGATCCCAAGCTTTTCCGCAAGGTGGAAAAGCAGAACGACATGGGGAGCAAGCAGCCCATCAAGACCTGGGCCCGGGCTTGCACCATCGTCCCCGAGTTCGTGGGCCACACGTTCATGGTCCACAACGGCAAGATCCACATGAAGGTCTTCGTGAGCGAAGAGATGGTCGGCCACAAGTTGGGCGAGTTCGCCCCCACGCGGACCTTCCGCGGGCACGGCGGCAAGGCGGCCAAGAAGTGCCGGCCTGAGGCAACGAGCAGGGTGGGCTTTAGCCCGCCTAGACGGCGCGGCGCGAAGCGGTGCGAGGGGTGTGAGGAAGGGCGGGAAGTTCGAGGTGGCGGGCTAAAGCCCAGCCTACGAGCGAGTCAGAACAGCAGAGGCGTAGCGGAGGAAAGCGGTCATGGCTTACGAGGCCGTCCATCGGTTTGCCCGCATCAGCGCGCGGAAAGTCCGCCCGCTGGCGAACTTGGTTCGGGGGAAGTTCGCCGACGAGGCCTTGGACATCCTGCGCTATCATCCCAACCGCGGCGCCCGGCTGCTGGAGAAGGTGATCCGTAGCGCGCTGGCCAACGCGGAGGACCGGCGGGCGCCGGACCTGGCAGACCTGATCGTGGTGGACGTGCGGGTGGACGGCGGGCCGATGTTCAAGCGGATGCGGCCCCATGCCCGCGGCATGGCCGACGTGCTCAAGCGGCGGCTGTCGCACATTCGCGTGGCACTGGAATAACCAACGGGGTGAAAGCAAGGCTATGGGTCAAAAAGTCAATCCGGTCGGGTTTCGCACGGGGATCATGGAAGGCTGGAAAAGCCGCTGGTACGCCTCGAAGCAGGAGTTCGCCGATCTCCTGGTCGAGGACAAGAAGATCCGCGACTTCGTCAAAAAGCGCAAGGACCGCGGCGGCAAGCCGATGTACCCGATGATCGCCAAGATCGAGATCGAGCGGACCCGGGACGAGGTCAAGGTGACGCTCTTCTCGGCGCGGCCGGGCGTGTTGATCGGCCGCAAAGGCGAGCGCGTCGAGGAGCTGCAGAACGAGCTGCAGAACATGACCGGACGCCGGATCAACATCAAGATCGAGGAAATCAGCCGGCCCGAGGTGGTCGCGCAGTTGGTCGCCGAGGACATCTCCGAGCAGCTTGCGAAACGGGCCAGCTTCCGCCGCACGATGAAGCGGGCCATGGAGACTACCATGGAGGCCGGGGCCAAGGGGATCAAGATCCAATTGGCCGGGCGGCTGGGCGGCGCGGAAATGGCCCGGCGGGAGAAGTCCATCGCCGGCTCGATCCCGCTGTCGACGCTGCGGGCGAAGATCGATTACGGGTTCACCGAAGCTTGGATCGCCCAGGGCCACATCGGCATCCAAGTTTGGATCAACCAGGGCACTTATAGCGAGGACCAGACCGATGGCGTTGATGCCGAAGCGAGTAAAACATCGAAAAAGCCAAAGAGGGCGTATAAGAGGTAATGCCACCCGCGGCAACCGCGTGGTCTTCGGCGACTACGGCCTGCAGGCCGAGCAGGGCGGCTGGATCAGCGCCCAGACGATCGAGGCCGGACGTATCGCCGCGCAGCAGTACCTGCGGACCGAAGGCCGGCTTTACATCCGCATCTTCCCCCACAAGCCGATCACCTCCATCCCCTTGGAAACCCGCATGGGCAAGGGCAAGGGTGAGCCGGAATACTGGGCCGCGGTGGTCAAGCCGGGGACGATCCTCTTCGAGATCGGCGGGATCTCCGAGGAGGCCGCGCGGATGTGTTTTGCGCGGTTGGCCCACAAGATGCCGGTGAAAGTCCGCTTCGTCCGCCGCCGGGCAATATGAGTGTGAGCGAGTTGTAGGGTGGGACAAGGCCGCCTTGGCGGCCGCGGGCCCACCAGGAGACCAAGGGGTTGGTGGGCCGGCGCTCGCTGGCGCGAGCTTGTCCCACCCTACCTTGCCCGCCGGGCGACATGAGATCGAGGAGAAACCAATGACCAAGGCGTCTGAACTTCGCGAGATGAGCGACGAGCAGTTGGGATTGACGCTCAAGGAGAGCACGGAGCACCTGTTCCGCCTCCGCCTCCAGGCGCAGACCGAGCGGCTGGACGCCCCCAGCGAGCTGCGCAAGCAGCGCCTGATCATCGCCCGGGCGAAGACCATTCAGACCGAGCGGGCCCGGAAGGCGGCCCTGAATCAGCAGGAAACAGTGACCGAAACATGACTTTCGCCTGTAGGGAACGCCCTCCGTGGCGTTCCGGGAGCGCGGAATAGCCGTTCCCCGCGGGCTGCGGAACGCCACGGAGGGCGTCCCCTACAGAGCCCTCGGAAATGAGATTGGGGAGAATTGAAAGAGAACCTAAGATGCCCAGACGCGTGGAAATCGGCGTAGTGACCGGCGACAAGACGGCGAAGACCCGGCGGGTGGAGATTCCCCGCCTGGAGAAGGACCCCAAGTACGGCAAGTACCTCCGCCGCCGCACGGTCTGTTACGTCCACGATGAGAACAACGAGTCCCACCGCGGCGACACGGTGGAGATCATCGAGTCCCGGCCTTTGTCCAAGCTCAAGCGTTGGAAGCTGGTGCGGGTCGTGACCAAGAGCCGGCTGATCGACGTGGCGGCCCTGCGGGCCCAGGCCCGGGCCGAGTTGCGCGGCGAAGCGGTCGCTCAGGAACCGTAAGGACCGGCCAAGGAACAACTGTCCAACATAAGTAGGGTGGGACAAGGCCGCCGTGGCGGCCGCCGGCCCACCACGAGCAGATTTGGTGGGCCGGCGCTCGCTGGCGCGAGCTTGTCCCACCCTACTGGTTGTCAACGAATTGGGTGCGAATCATGATCCAGATGCAAAGCCGGCTCGACGTGGCCGACAACACCGGCGCCAAGGAACTGTACTGCATCAAGGTGCTGGGCGGCAGCCGGCGGCGGACGGCCGGGATCGGCGACGTCATCGTTTGCAGCGTGAAGGCCGTGATCCCCGGCAGCGACTTCAAGAAAGGCGCCGTGGTCAAGGCGGTAATCGTCCGCTGCACGCAGCCCACTCGCCGGGCCGACGGGAGCTACGTGCGCTTCGACCGCAATGCGGCCGTGATCATCGACAACGACCAGAACCCCCGCGGCACGCGCATTTTCGGCGCGGTGGCGCGCGAGCTGCGGGAGCGAAACTTCATGAAGATCGTGAGCCTCGCCAGCGAGGTGGTGTAATGCACATTCGAGTCGACGATACCGTGGAAGTGATCACCGGCGACGACAGCGGCACGCGGGCCAAAGTGCTCCACGTCGACCGCAAGGCCGGGAAGATCGTGATCGAGGGCGTGAACACCGTCCACAAGCACGTCCGCCGCAGCCAGAAAAACCCCCAGGGCGGTCGCTTGCGGAAAGAAATGGGCATTCAGCTCTCCAACGTGATGCTGGTCTGCCCGGCCTGCAGCGCGGCCACCCGCACCGGTGCCCGCCGGCAGCCGGACGGCGAGCGGATCCGCTATTGCAAGAAGTGCGGCGCGGCGGTGGGCCAGTTGGCGCCGTCAGCGGCCAAGAAGCAGGGGGGGCGAAGGGGTGAGATGAGGGATAAGAGATAAGGGATGAGGGATGAGGAATAAGAGATGAGAAAAGGAAGAGACGCGGAGACGGAGAGACACGGAGACGCGGAGAGTGTCGCCGCGTCACTGCGTCACCGCGTCACCGCGTCACCGCGTCCTTTCCCCCGTCGCTCATCCTTCCACTCAAAGAGTTACGCAGGGTTATTGAGATGATTCCCCGTTTGCTGGAACGTTACCACAAGCAGATCCTGCCGGAGATGGCCCGGCGGCTGGGCCGGACCAACCGCCACGCGCTGCCCCGTTTGGAGAAGATCGTCATCAACATGGGCGTGGGCGCGGCCATCGGCGAGAAGAAGTACCTGGAAGAGGCGCTGGACGCCTTGACACAAATCTCCGGCCAGAAGCCGGTGGTCACGCTGGCCCGACAGTCGATCGCCGGTTTCAAGCTGCGCGAGGGGATGGCGATCGGCTGCAAGGTGACGCTGCGGGGCGTGCGGATGTATGAATTCCTCGACCGGCTGGTCTCGCTGGCCCTGCCCCGGGTCCGCGACTTCCGCGGCCTCAACCCGGACGCCTTCGACGGCCACGGCAACTACAGCATCGGGCTCTCGGAGCAACTGGTGTTCCCGGAGCTCAACCCCGACAAGTTCACCCGCACGCAGGGCATGAACATCACCGTGGTCACCAGCACCGAGAGCAACGACGAGGCCCGCGAGCTGCTGAAGGCTTTCGGCGTGCCGATGCGGAGCGAGAAGACGGCAGCATAAAGGACCCCCAGTCGATGGCAAGCAAGTCGAAGTTCGCCAGGGCGCTGAAGAAGCCGAAGTTTTCCACCCGCGTCAAGCGGCGATGCCGGCTCTGCGGGCGGCCGCGGGCCGTGTATCGGAAGTTCGGAATCTGCCGCATCTGCTTCCGGAACCTGGCCGACCTGGGACAGATTCCCGGCGTGAAGAAGGCGAGCTGGTAAAGGGATGATGATGCAAGGGAACTCGACGCCATGATGACCGACCCCATCGCCGACATGTTGACCCGGATCCGCAACGCGGTGCGCGTCGAGCGCCCGCAAGTGGAGCTGCCCGCCTCGAAGGTGAAACGCGGACTGGCGGAAGTGCTCAAGCGCGAGGGCTACATCTGGGACTGGGAAGAGATCCCCTCCGCGCCGGCCAACCAGCTCCGCTTGCACCTGAAGTACGGCCCCAACGGCGAGCAAGTGATCCGTCACGTGCGGCGGGTCAGCCGCCCGGGCCGCCGCATCTACTCCGGCGCCGCCAAGCTCAAGCCGGTGCTAAACGGCCTGGGGATCTTCGTGATCAGCACCAGCCGCGGCGTGGTCAGCGACCGCGAGGCCCGGCAACGGAACCTCGGCGGCGAAGTGCTCTGCGAGATCTGGTAGGCTGCTAAGGAGTTGTAAGATGTCCCGACTTGGAAAGAAACCCCTGAGCGTGCCCGACGGCGTGAAGGTTGCCGTCGACGGCGGCAAGGTCGCGGTGGAAGGCAAGCTGGGTAAACTGGAGATGCAGTTCCGTCCGGAAGTCTCCGTGGCGCTGGACCCCGCCGCCAAGACCGTCAGCGTCAGCCGCAAGGCCGACGATCGGCAGTCGCGGGCGATGCACGGGTTGACGTGGGCCCTGATCCGCAACATGTTTGCGGGCGTCACCCAGGGCTACGAGAAGAAGCTCGAGATCGTCGGCGTGGGCTACATCGCCGCGGTGCAGAAGGGCGTGCTCCAGCTCCGCGTGGGCTTGGCCAACGAGCTGCAAAAGCCCATCCCCGCGGGCCTGACGGTCACCTGCCCCGACCAGCAGCACGTGCTCGTCAAGGGCATCGACAAGCAGTTGGTCACCCAGTTCGCCGCGGAAGTGCGGTCGCTGAGGAAACCGGAACCGTACAAGGGCAAGGGCATCCGTTACGACGGCGAGGTTGTCCGTCGCAAGCAGGGCAAGGTGATGGCCAAGTAGGGCTGCCCCAGAAATAACCTCCGTACTCGTCACGCTCCGCGTGACGTTATCCCTCTCGCGGAGCGAGAGGAGTACGGAGCAGGCAACGAGGCGAGAAGTGAAACACGTCAAGCGAATCAACGTGCAGCGAACGCGACGGGCGTTTCGGGTCCGCAACCACCTGAAGCGGTTTGCCACCCGGCCCCGGCTGAGCGTCTTCCGCTCCAACAAGCACATGTATGCACAGATCATCGACGACCAGGCGGGCCGGACCCTGGCCGCCGCCAGCACCGTGGACAAGGAGCTGGCTGCCCAGGTTCCCTACGGCGGCAACAAGGCGGCGGCAGCAGCCGTGGGCAAGCTGGTCGCCCAGCGGGCCCTGGCCGCCGGCGTCACCCAGGTGGCCTTCGACCGCCGCGAGTACAAGTACCACGGCCGCGTGGCCGCCCTGGCCGACGCCGCCCGCGACGCCGGTCTGAATATCGGCGCCAAGCCGCCGCAGCCGGAACCCAAGGCCCAGCCGGAGAAGAAGGGCAAGGGTGACAAGAAAAAGGGCGGCGAGCCCAAGGCCGGAGGCCAGCAGAAACCCAAAGGCGAGAAAAAGCCTAAACCCGAGAAAAAGGCCCAGGCCCCCGCTCCCTCCGAGTGAAGGCCATCCCTGCGAGACGATGGGAAACGGCAAACGAAGGTAGAAACCACTCATGGCTAAAGAATCATCCCGTGGCGATTCATCCCGTGGCGAATCATCCCGCGGGGAGCTGATCGACAAGGTCGTCAAGATCCGGCGTTGTGCCGCGGTGGTCAAAGGAGGGCGGCGGTTCAGCTTCACCGCCCTGGTGGTCGTCGGCGACGGCCGCGGCAAGGTCGGCTGGGGCTACGGCAAGGCCAACGAGGTTCCACCGGCGGTGGAGAAGGCCGTCAAGGACGGCTCCCGCAAGCTGATGACCGTGAACATGGTCGCCGGCAGCATCCCGCACATCGTCCGCGGCCGCTTCGGCGCGGCCCAAGTGGTGCTCGTGCCGGCCGGCCCCGGCACCGGGATCATCGCCGGCTCGGCCGTCCGCGCCGTCTGCGAAGCCGCGGGAATCAGCGACATCCTCACCAAGAGCTACGGCTCGACCAATCCCCACAACCTCGTGAAGGCCGCCATCGACGCGCTGGAACAACTCCGCTCCCAGGGCGACGTGGAGCGGCTGCGTGGAGTCTCCCTGACATGAACCTCAACAACGTCCATCACGGCATCCAGAAGCACAAGAAGCGGAAGCGGATCGGCCGCGGACTGGGCTCGGGCCACGGCAAGACGGCCGGCAAGGGGCACAAAGGCCAGTCCTCCCGCTCCGGTTGGTCGATGCCCCCGGTCTTTGAAGGCGGCCAAATGCCGCTGATCCGCCGCATCCCCAAGCGGGGTTTCCACAACCGCTGGGCCGACGACGTGGCCATCGTCAAGCTCAGCGATCTGGAAGACGCCTTCCAGTCCGGCGAGCTGGTGACCCCCGAGACGATCCGCAGCCGCAGCCTCGTCAAGGGAAGCTTCGAGGTCTTGAAGGTCCTCGGCAACGGCACGCTCACGAAGAGCTTGAAGGTCTCGGCCCACCGCTTCAGCAAGTCGGCCCTGGAGAAGATCCAACAGGCCGGCGGGGAAGCGACCGTTCTGCCAGGGAAGGCCCCGGTGGTCAAGAACAAGCAACGCGCGAAGAAGCGACCCTAAAGGACGGTTGGACCGATGTTGGAAAAAATCCGCGTCGTCTTCACGATCCCCGAGCTGCGCCAGAAGATCCTCCTGACGCTCTTGTTGCTGGCGATCTACCGCATCGGCTGGCAGATCCCCTTGCCCGTCGTCGATACCAAGGCGATGACCGCCCTCTTCGCGGGCGGATCGAGTATGGGCGCCATCTTGGACCAGGTGGCCACCTTCAGCGCCAGCAACCTCAACCAGGCGACGATCTTCGGCCTGGGGATCATGCCCTACATCTCCGCGTCGATTATCTTCCAGCTCCTGGGCACCGTCTACCCGCCGCTGGAGAAGCTGCAGAAGGAAGGCCAGACCGGGCAGAAGAAGATCAACGAGTATACCCGCTATACCACCGTGCTGTTGTGCATCATCCAGAGTTGGTTCTACATGGCCTTCCTGGTCCACGGCGGCCTGATCAAGTCGGGCTTCCTCACCGAGGGGCATCTCAGCCTCGGCTGGCAACTCACCACCGTGATCACCATGACCGCCGGCACCACCTTCCTGATGTGGCTCGGCGAACAGATCGATGAATACGGCATCGGCAACGGCATCAGCCTCTTGATCATGGCCGGCATCCTCGCCCGTATGCCCGGGGCGGGTTTCAAGCTGATCGAGCCCCTCTGGGCATCAGGATTCGCCCTGGGCGGCGCCGGCGGCAGCCAGATGGGCGTGGAATCGCTGGTCGTGTTGGTGCTGTTGTTCGTGGGCGTGGTGGGCGGCGTGGTCTTCATCACCCAGGGGCAGCGGCGGATCCCTACGCAAAGCGCCAAACACGTCCGCGGACGCCGTGTCTACGGCGGCACGCGGCAGTACTTGCCCTTGCGTGTCAACCAGGCCGGCGTGATGCCCATCATCTTCGCCAGCAGCTTGTTGTTGTTCCCCTCGGTGATCTTCGGCTGGGCGGCGAAAAGCTACCCCAACTTCGACCTCTGGCAGGCACTGGGCGGCAAGCCGTTAGGCTCGACCTGGGAGATGCTCAACCACTCCTTCCAACGCGGCGACTCCGTGGTCTACAACCTGTTGTACATCGCCCTGATCTATTTCTTCTGCTACTTCTGGACGGCCGTGACCTTCAACCCCAAGGACATGGCCGACAACTTGAAAAACTACGGCAGTTTCATCCCCGGCTATCGGCCTGGCCGGCGGACGGCCGACTACCTGGAGAAAGTGATGGTCCGCATCACTTACGTGGGCGCCGGCTTCCTGGCAGTGGTCGCTGTCATCCCGACCCTCGTCTCCACCTGGATGCAGGTCAGCTACACGATCGCCAGCTTCTACGGCGGCACGAGCCTGTTGATCGCGGTGAGCGTGGCCTTCGACCTGGTCCAAAAGATCGATAGCCACCTGGTGATGAGAAACTACCGCGGCCTGCTGGAGTAGACGAGGCCCGTAAAATAACAAGCTGGGCAAAACGCACCATGCAGATCGTTTTCATCGGCCCCCCGGGGGCTGGCAAAGGGACCCAGGCGGATCGTATCGCCCAGTCCTACCGCCTGGCCCACCTTTCCACCGGCGACATGCTCCGCGCCGCCCGCGACGCGCGGACGGAAGTCGGTCTCAAGGCCGACCAATACATGTCCAGCGGGCAGTTGGTCCCCGACGAGGTGATCGTGGCGATCATCGCCGCGCGGCTTTTGGAGCCCGACTGCCGGCAGGGATACCTTTTGGACGGCTTCCCCCGGACCATCGCCCAGGCCGAGGCCCTGGACCAAATGTTGAAGCGCCAGGGCACGCCGCTCTCGACGGTGCTGGAACTTGCGGTGCCGGAAGACGAGTTGTTCAAGCGGTTGGCGGACCGTGGCCGGGCCGACGACAAACCCGAGGTGATCCGTCAGCGACTGGTCGCTTACCGCAACCAGACGGCCCCTTTGTTAGACTACTACGGCAAAGCCGGACTGCTTTCGACCATCAATGGCCTGGGGACGGTCGATGAGATCTTCCAACGGATCCGCGCGGTGCTGGATCCGATTTCTCATGGGTCTTAGGTCTTTGGTCTTGGGCCTTAGTTACGATACCAAGACCCAAAACCCAAGACCTAAGACCCAGGTCTGTGGAGCTTTCGGCGTGCAAATCCTTCGGTCGTCCCGGGAGATTGCCTTGATGCGCAAGGCCGGGCTGGTGGTCTGGCACGCGCATCAGTTGGCCGCGTCGATGCTTCGGCCCGGGATCACCACCGCTGAGATCGATGCGGCGGTGGAGAATTATTTTCGCGAGGAAGGGGCGGTGCCGCTGTTCAAGGGCGTGCCCGGCCGCGTACCCTTTCCGGCGGTGACCTGTATTTCCATCAACGAGGAGGTGGTCCACGGGATCCCCGGCCGGCGGAAGCTGGTCGAAGGCGACATCGTGAGCATCGATACCGGTTGCAAGCTCAACGGCTGGTGCGGCGACGCGGCGGTGACCCACGCCATCGGCCGGATCAGCGCCGAGGTGCAGCGGCTGTTGGACGTTACCCTGGGCTCCCTGAACCTGGCGATCGAGTTGATCGGCAAGCGGACCTGGTGGAGCGAGGTGGCCGCCCAGATGGAGGCCTACGTGAAGCAGCGGGGTTTCGCCACGGTGGAAGCCTTTGTCGGCCACGGCATCGGCCGGGAGATGCACGAGGAGCCCCAGGTGCCCAACTTCGTCAGCGATCAGCTTCGTCGCAACGGCGATTTTCGCTTGGTGCCGGGGCTGGTGATTGCGGTGGAGCCGATGGTGAATGCGGGGACCAAGCGGGTCCACACCCGGCCCGACCATTGGACACAGGTCACGGCCGATGGCCGGCCCAGCGCCCATTTTGAGCATACGATCGCCGTGACCGAGTCCGGCCCCTATGTGTTGACCGAATCGCCCGGTCAGCCGCTGGACGCCAAGCACGGGATTTCGTCTGTGTGAGCAGAGAGCTTGCGTAGGTTATGCTTTAGCATAACGTAACTTGATATCCGACAAGGTGTTATGGTAAAGCATAACCTACGCAAGCTGTTAGCCCCGGCGGCCACGCCGGCTGCGCCAACGCCTGGACGATGAGCAAAATGCGGGCCCAGATAGGCCGCCGCAGAAAATTCCGGGCGAGGGCCCTTGAGTTATGGGGGCAGGTCCCCATATACTGATGATCTTTGCCACCGTTGGAAATCTGTGTGTAAGTGGTCATGAAAGTACGTGCCAGCGTCAAGCGAATCTGTGAGAACTGCAAGATCGTCCGGCGCCGGGGCGTGGTTTTCGTGGTTTGCAGCAACCCCCGCCACAAGCAGCGCCAGGGTTAGCCCGGTTGAGACAGGTTAGCCCGGTTGAGACGGGGTTTGAGGCGACGGAAAGAGGGAGTTTTGGATGCCTCGTTTGCTCGGTGTCGACATACCCAACGATAAGCCGACGTGGATCTCGTTGACCTACCTCTATGGGGTAGGTCCCAAGATCGCGCGGGAGCTTTGCCACAAAGCGGGAGTCAACCCGTTGGGCCGAGCCCGCGACCTCCGCGAGGACGAGCTGGCCCGCATGGCCGCCCTGTTGGACAAGGACTACACGGTCGAAGGTCAGCTTCGCCGCCAGGTAAGCCAGAACATATCCCGGCTGAAAGACATCAACTGCTATCGGGGCATTCGGCACCGTCGCGGGCTACCCGTCCGCGGCCAGCGAACCCGGACCAATGCCCGTACCCGCAAGGGCCCCAAGAAGACAGTAGCTGGAAAGAAGGGTGTTAAGGACCTCCATTAGCGGCATAACCTAGCAGAACTTTAGAAGCGTACTGAACGAGGAGTCGTTTAGCGTGGCCAAGACTTCCGCCGCCTCCACCGGGGGGAAGCGCCGTAAGGCGCGTCGCAACGTGACCGTGGGCGTGGCCCACATCAAGGCGACCTTCAACAACACGACCGTGACCATTACCGACACCAAGGGCGACACGCTCTGCTGGTCCAGCGCGGGCACCAGCGGCTTCAAGGGGAGTCGCAAGAGCACGCCCTTCGCCGGACAGTTGGCCGCCCAGCAAGCGGCGGAGAAGGCCATCAAGTTCGGCGTGAAGGAAGTGGACGTGAAGGTCAAGGGACCGGGCAGCGGACGCGAAAGCGCGATCACCGCCTTGCAGGCCGCCGGGCTTGCGATCAAGTCGATCGAAGACGTGACCCCGCTGCCCCACAACGGCTGCCGGCCGAAGAAGCGCCGCCGCGTCTAACCGCGCGGTCGTATTCCTCACGCTCCGCGTGAGGCCGAAACGATCGAACCTCACGCGGAGCGTGAGGAGTACAAGCGAACAACCTGTCGATTGCAATCGGAGTTGGAAGAAGATGGCTCGTTATACCGGACCGGTTTGCCGCATGTGCCGCCGCGAGGGTATGAAATTGTTCCTCAAGGGTACCCGTTGCGACACCGACAAGTGTGCCGTCGAGCGGCGTCAGAACCCGCCGGGGATGCACACTTACCGCCGCGGCAAGCTCACCGACTACGGGGTACACCTCCGCGAGAAGCAGAAGGTCAAGCACTACTACGGCGTGCTGGAGCGGCAGTTCCGTCGCTTGTTCAGCTACGCCGTCAAGGGCACCACGGACACCGGCAAGACGCTGATGAGCCTGTTGGAGCTCCGCCTGGACAACGTCGTACACCGGCTGGGTTTCACCCCGTCGCGGGGGCAGGCCAAGCAGATGATCGCCCACGGGCACATCCTGGTCAACGGCCGGCGGGTGGACGTGCCCAGCTACTTGCTCCGCGTGGGCGACGTGGTGAGCGTGAAGAACCGCCCCAAGAGCGTGCAGTGGGTGCAGAACAACCTGGCCGAGAGCCAGAGGCAGCTTCCCGATTTTCTCAGCTTCGTGCCCGGCCCTCAGCCCGAGGGACACGTGCTGCGCGTGCCGGAGCCTGAAGACGTATCAATCCCCGTCCAGCCGCAATTGATCGTGGAACTCTGCTCAAAGTAAGGCAGGTGCAAGGTTGCAGGCATCGCTCCCCGGCATCAGTGATCGGAGACCATCCATGCGTATTCGTTGGCGCGGGCTGGAGCTTCCCAGTCAAGTAACGTGCGACATGGCCACGCTGACCCCCACGTACGGCAAGTTCGTGGCCGAACCTTTCGAGCGCGGTTTCGGCGTGACGATCGGCAACAGCCTCCGCCGGATCATGCTCTCCAGCCTCGAGGGCAGCGCGGTCACCCGGATCAAGCTCCACAGCGCCCAGCACGAGTTCACCACGCTGCCCGGCGTCGTGGAGGACGTGACCGACATCGTACTGAACGTCAAGTCGCTGGTGGTCAAGAACTCCAGTGCCCAGACCCGCGTGCTGCGGATCGAGAAGAACGTCAAGGGCGCCGTCACCGGCGCGGACCTCCGCACCGACGAGGCGGTCGAGGTGATCAACAAGGGCCATGTGCTGGCCACGCTCACCGACGACGTGCCGTTCATCATGGAACTGGTGGTGGAGAACGGCCGCGGCTACGTGCCGGCCACCGAGCACAGCCCCCAGGTCCAGGAAATCGGCATTATTCCCGTGGACGCCGCCTTCAGCCCCTGCATTCGCGTCCGCTACGAGGTCGAGGAGACCCGCGTCGGCCAGAAGACCAACTACGACCGGCTGACGCTGGAGATCTGGACCAACGGCTCGCTCGCGCCGGAAATGGCGCTGGTCGAGGCCGGCAAGATCCTGCGGAAGCACCTCAACCCGTTCGTACAGTACAACGAGCTGGGCGGGCGCGTACACTCCGAGGTCCGCGCGGCGGCGTCCGGCGGCATCGACCCGGCGCTGGAGGCGAAGCTCAGCATGAGCCTGGCCGAGCTGAGTCTTTCGGTGCGGGCGACCAATTGCCTGGAGTCGGAGAACATCAACACCGTCCGCGACCTGGTCAACTGCACCGAGGACCAGTTGTTGGAGGTCCGCAACTTCGGCGAGACGACGCTCAACGAGGTCCGCGACAAGCTGGCCGACATCGGTTTGCGTTTGGGCATGAGGCTCCCGCCCGCCCCCACCAGCCCTTTGTAAGGGCCTGCGGCAACCGGCCGCGGGCGCTTCCTTGGGTTCCATTGAACTGCTCAACTTATTTTTTCGCGGAGCCTACACGACCATGCGACACCGAAGACGAGGACGCAAGCTCGGCCGCAACCCCAATCACCAGCGGGCCCTGCTGCGGAACCTGGCATCGGCCTTGATTCTCACCGAGCGCGATACCGGGGGCGAGAAAAAGGGCGTCCCCAAGGTGAAGGGCCGCATCATCACCACGCTGCAAAAGGCCAAGGAGGTGCGGCCGTTGGTCGAGAAGTGCGTGACCATCGCCCGCAAGGCCCTGCCGCACCTGCGGGCCGCCGAGGAGTTAGGTCCCGACGCCGAGCGGTTCAGCGAGCGGTGGAAATCCTGGCGCACCAGCGACCGCTGGCAGCAGTGGAGCCGGGCGATCGCCCCGGTGGTCGCCGCCCGCCGCCGCGTGCTGGTGTTGTTGGGCGACAAAAAAGCCGTGAAGATCCTCTTCGACGACATTGCCCCGCGCTTCGAGGACCGGCCCGGCGGCTACACCCGCGTCCTGCACCTGGCCAAGCCCCGGCTGGGCGACGCCGGCCCGCGGGCGATCCTCGAGTTCGTCGGCAAGCACGACCGCATCCGCCGCGAGGCGGCGAAGCCTTCGTTCGAGGCCGAGGAGCCGGAAACCCCAGCCGCCGAGGAGCCGGAATCGCCGGCCACCGAGACTCCCGAAACCCCCTCGCAGCCGGCTGCTGAGCCGTCCTCGCAGCCCGCCGAGAGCTTATAACCCCGGACGAGCCGGATCTCTTCCGACCAACCGGTTGGTCGTAGCATGGGCATTCTTGCCCGTGTCTTCTGCATCACACGGGCAAGAATGCCCATGCTACGTTTGCCGGCACCGTTTCGGCCATCCTTTCCGGGAAAAACGTGCACCGGCGGAAACTTTTCCCTGGGCCCGACCGTCAAAAGAGCTAGACTTGACCAACCGGGCCGCACTACACTCGGTTAGGGGAATCGCACCGGTGCAACCGTGGACCTTTTCGAGGAGATCTCGCATGACCCGCCGTTTCTCGACCGCATCGCGACGCTGGATTTATGGACTGCTGCTGGGACTGGTCCTGGCCGTCTACTGGGGGGCAACGTCGCTCAGCCAGCCGCCGCTGTCGGGCAAGGCCGCCCCCCGCACGACGGCCAGCGTGGCCGCCGGGGCTAACGCGGCGACGGTGCGGGCGGCGGGGTTAGCCCCGGCGGCCACGCCGGCCGCCCGCTTGGTCGCCGCGGAAAAGCCGTTGGTCACCAGCGGAACCCGCCAGCCGGCCGCCGCGGCCAACCTGCCTTTGAAGCGGGTCGTGTTGTTCAATTCGGGCGTCGGCTTCTTCGAGCACAGTGGCCAGGTGGAGGACAACGCCGACGTGCAACTGAAGTTCAACGTCGAAGACGTCAACGACCTGCTCAAGAGCATGGTCGTCGAGGACCTCGGCGGCGGGCAGATCTCCACCGTCAGCTACGGCTCCAAGGACCCCATCAGCAAGACCCTCAAGTCGTTCGCCGTCGACCTGACCACCAACCCCACGCTCTTCGACCTCTTGCAGCAGGTCCGCGGCGAGCGGGTCGAGCTGGAAGTGCCCAACCGCATCAGCGGCCTGATCGTCGGCGTGGAGAAACGCAAGGAGAAGGTCGGCGACAGGGACACGATCGACATCGACGTGCTCGACCTGCTCACCGAGGCCGGGCTGCGGGCGATCAAGCTGGAGACGGTGACCAGCATCAAGTTGGCCAACGAGAAGCTCGACAGCGAGCTGCGCAAGGCCCTGGCCCTTTTGGCCTCCTCGCACGATACCGACAAGAAGACCGTCACGCTCAACTTCCTGGGCCACGGCAAGCGGCAGGTCCGCGTGGGGTACATCCAGGAAACGCCCGTCTGGAAGACCAGCTACCGCCTGCTGGTGGACGATGAGAATCCGCCGCTGCTGCAGGGCTGGGCGATCGTGGAGAACACCACCGAGAACGACTGGTCGGGCGTAAACCTTGCGCTCGTGAGCGGCCGGCCGATCTCCTTCGTGATGGATCTTTACCAGCCGCTCTACGTGGCGCGGCCCCGCGTGGAGATGGAGCTCTACGCCTCGCTGCGTCCGCAGAGCTACGAGCAAGACCTGGCCAAGCGCGAGGCGGAGTTCCGCCAGCGAGGTCCAATGGCCGGCGCACCGCCACCGGGGATGCCGATGGCGGCGACGGCTGGCCGACAGCCGATGATGGAGCGAGCGCTGCGCAAGGCGGCCGCGGGGGAGGGCAAGGGCTCGAACTGGGACAGAGGCAGCGAGGCGGCCACCTGGAACCTCCAGCAGGGCGTGCAGTCGGCGGCCACGGCCCGCGACGTGGGCAGCCTCTTCCAGTACACCATCCGCACGCCCGTGGACCTGGCCCGGCAGCAGTCGGCCATGTTGCCCATCGTCAACGAAAAGGTCAAGGGCGAGAAGGTCTCGATCTACAACGAGCAGGTCCAAGCCAAGCACCCCCTGTCCGGCCTGAGACTGATCAACACCACCGACTTGCACTTGATGCAGGGTCCGATCACGGTGCTCGACGGCGGCGTCTACGCGGGCGACGCCAAGATCGACGACCTGCCGCCAGGCAGCCAACGGCTGATCAGCTACTCGATAGACCTCGACACCGAGGTCGCGCCGGAGAGCAAGCCCTGTCCCGAGCAGATTCTCAGCGTGCGGCTGGTGAAGGGCGTGATCTACGTCGATCGCAAGTTCTCCCAGGCCCACCAGTTCACCGTGAAGAACTCCGGCAAGAAGGCCAAGAAGGTGCTGATCGAGTACCCCCTCAGTGCCGCCTGGAAGCTGGTCGAGCCCAAGGAGCCGGCGGAGAAGACCCGCGACCACTACCGCTTTGCCGTCAACGCCAAGCCCGGCGAGCCGGCCGTGCTGGCGGTCCAGGAAGAGCGGACCGAGGGGCAGCAGATCGGTCTGTCGAACGTCGACGACAACACGATCCGCTTCTACCAGGCAACTGCGGTGACCAGCGACAAGGTCAAGGCCGCGATGGCCGAGGTGATCCGGCAAAAGGCGGCCATCGGCCAGGTGGTCCAGAAGCGGCAGGAGCTGGAGCGCCGCATCCAGACGATCAACGAAGACCAGTCGCGGATCCGCCAGAACATGGCCCAGTTGGACCATAACAGCGAGGTCTACAAGACCTACGTCAAGAAGTTCAGCGACGAGGAGCAGGAGATCGAGAAGCTGCGGGGCCAGATCCAGGAGCTGACCGGCCAGGAAAACGATCTGCGCAAGAAGCTCGACGACTACCTGATGGGCCTGGATTTGTCGTGAGCAGGCCGCTGCAAGGTACGTCAGGCTTTCCAGCCTGACCTGCCTGGTCTGTCAGGCTGGAAAGCCTGACGTACGGTTCTCGTGCTAGTTGTAGGGTGGGACAAGGCCGCCGTGGCGGCCGCCGGCCCACCAAGCGTAGAATTGGTGGGCCGGCGCTCGCTTACGCGAGCTTGTCCCACCCTACCCGTTGTCAATCATGGACGAGTCCTTTCGTCGTGCTCTAGGCCACTATCAGTCCGGACGGCTGGAGCAGGCGGAGGCCGCCTGCCGGGAGATCCTGGGGCAGAGGCCCGACCATTTCGAGGTTGTCAATCTGCTGGCCTTGCTGCTCCATCAGACGGGCCGGTCCGCGGAGGCGATCGCGATTTTCCAGGCCGCCATCGCGCAGGGCCTGCGAGAGTCGGCAGTCTACAACAACCTGGGCGAGATGCTCCGCCTCCAGGGGCGGATCGAAGAGGCCGTCGCGGCCTTCGCCCAGGCCATCGCGCTGTCGCCGTCGCTGGCCGAGGCCCATTTCAATCTGGGCAACGCCTACAAGGACCAGGGGGACTACGCCCGGGCGTTGGCCGCCTTCCGCCGGGCGGTCACGCTGCGGCCCGACTACGCCAAGGCCCATTTCAACCTCGCCAACACGCTCCGCGAGGAAGGACTCGCTCAGGAGGCTTTGGCCCATTACCAGCAGAGCCTGGCCTCTAATCCCAACGCGGCCGAGGTCTACCAGAATTGCTCCGTAGCCCACTATCACCTGGGCCAGTTGCAGACGGCTGCCAACGTCCTGCAAAAGGCCATCGCGTTGAAGCCGGACGCTCCCCGGCTCCACGGTGATCTGGGAAACTTGCACCGCGCGATGGGCCGCACGGCCGAGGCCGGCGCCTGTTACCGGCGGCAGCAATCCCTGGAGGGCCCTTCCTGGCTGGCCGATTTGCGGCGCGAGGCCCTGGTCGAGCTGATCCCGCCCGACAACGCCTATATCGACCGCTACCGCCAGCATTTGGCCGACGTACTGGACCGGCTGCGGGGCCAGTCGTTGTCGCTGGATCCGGCCGAGCTGCACACCTGCGGAGCGGAACCGCCGATGGCGCTGGCCTACCAGGGCCGCGAGGACCTGCCGCTTGGCGCCGCTACGGCGAGTTGTTCTCGCAACAGATCCATCCCTTGGAGACCGCCTGCGGCGCCGGCCGGCCCCACGTGGGGATCGTGGTCACCGACGGCCATGAAGGGGTCTTCGTCCGCTGCCTGGGCCACCTGGTCGCCCGGCTGGCCGGGCCGGACCTCGAAGTGAGCGTGATTTGCAGCCGCGCCGGGGCCAACGTGATCCGCCGCCTGCTGCCCGACGTGGCCTGGGACTTCCTGGTGATTCCCGAGCGCGTGGACCAGGCGGCCCAGCAGATCCGGCAGGCGCGGCTCGATCTGTTGCACTATTGGGAGGTTGGCAGCGATGCGGTCAACTACTTCCTGCCCTACTTTCGCCCCGCGCCGCTGCAATCGGCCTGTTGGGGTTGGCCGGTCACCAGCGGCAACCCGCGGATCGACTATTTCGTCTCCAGCCGGCTCTTGGAGCCCGAGGACGGCCAGCTCCATTACAGCGAGCGGCTGGTGCGGCTGGCCACGTTGCCGACCTATTACCTCCGCCCGGTCGCGGGAAAGGCGGACAGGGACCTGTCTTCCGTCCGGGCCGGCGTGGCCGCCGGGGCTAACCTGGCTCCGGACGGGGCTAACTGGGCTCCGGCGGGGGCCAACTGGTCTCCGGCCCCCGGCGAGCACGTCTACCTTGTGACGCAGAACCTCCGCAAGTACCATCCCGAATTCGACCCGCTTCTGGCCGCGATCCTCCGCCGCGACCCGGCCGGGCGGCTGCTCTTGGCCGGCGACACGCAGCCCTCGATCGACGAGTTGTTGCTGGGCCGCTTGCGTCGCACGGCCGCCGACGTGATCGACCGCATCCGTCTGGTGCCGCGGATGGCGACGGCCGAGTATCTCCGCCTGGTCGGCCTGGCCGACGTGATCCTCGACACGCCGCACTACGGCGGCGGCGCCAACACGCTCTACGACGCCTTTGCCTGCGGCACGCCCGTGGTCACGCTCCCCGGCGCCGTCCATCGCAGCCGCTATGCGTCGGCCGCTTACGCCCGGATGGGCATCCCCGAGCCGGTCGTTCCTTCCGCCGAAGCCTACGTCGACCGGGCCGTCGAGATCGCTTGCCATCCCGACCTCCGCGAGGATCTCCGCCGCCGGATCCTGGCGGCCAGCGAAGTGCTCTTCGAGGACCGCCAGGCGATCGAGGAGCATCGCGCCTTCTTCCAGTCCGCAATCGCCGCGGCCCGCCAGGGCAAGTAGGTCCCGCTTGCCGAGCGGGACAAGGTAGCAGGCACACGCCGTGTGCCGTCCGCTGTCTCCGAGTCCCCGGGCGGACGGCACACGGCGTGTGCCTGCTACTTTACGGACCGTCGGCGGTTACCGGGCGGGCCTGCCCGCCGCGGCGTGAGCGCCGGGGGGCTGCGGGCCGAAATGCGACAGACGGGCGTCATGTATTGGAGCAGGCCTTCCCCTTTTTTTCCCGCCGGCCCATTCCGGGGGGAGCGCCCGATGCTCGACGCCGCCTGCGCTCGTCGGCGCAAGCTATTTGTGGATAATAAGTAAGGTCAGAAGGCCCGGTTTGCGAGTTTAACCATAGAGGCAGGCAGCCGCGCCGACAACCGGCGGCATGTCTCTTCGGACGCGACGCAATTTGGCGCACTGCCCAAAACGGGCCGACACAAAAAGCAGCGCGTGTAACCCATGGCGAGCAGTTTTTCCCGCACCTGCTCGCCCGGAGCGACACTTCTTGGCGCAACTTCGCCTTGCCTGGGCCTTTTGGGGACCGGGCCTCTTTTCCCGGGGGCCGGTTTTGATGCCGGATCCTCTTTCCGCTCCTCGATTGCGACGCCCTCGTCTCAAAAAACTCGACCTTTGTAACGGCCTTGCTCGAAGTTTTCGCTCGCAAGCGGTAACCAGCGGCAATAGAATCAGCGCATGGCGACAACGGCAAGGGAATCGGTAGGCGGGGCTTAATCTGCCCGATCGGCAAACCCAGCGGGATAGGTCCGGTTTTGTCCCGGGAATCCCGCGAGCAAGGCGGGCGGCATTACGCCAATTCTAGCAACGTTCTGCCTTGCACGCGGACGCCACCATCCCCTGGACTGGCTGGCCAACTTCTCGACGCAGGCCTACAGACTCCAGCTCGCGCAGCGTCAATTCGGCCTCGATCAGTTTGCGACGCACGTATTCCTCTGCATGACAGTAACGGCCGTGGTACCGCAACGAGAAGCCGTCGCCAGCGCGATCGCCAGCACCCGCCTTTTCCAAGGTGAAGACCAGAAGACCACCCGGTCGAAGCGCGCGGGCGGCCGCCAAGAAGACTGGGCGCAAGTCGCCGAAGTAGATCAGGGTATCCGCCGACGCGATGAGATCGCAAGGCTCGGCAGGCCCTTGCAAGTAAGCAGTCAATTCTCCCATGATCAAACGATCGTAAACCTGCCGGGCCTGCGCCTTGCGGAGCATGCCTGAGGACAAATCGACCCCGCTCAATTGGCGGGCATAGGGTCGTAGCAAGGGCCCGCACAACCCGGTGCCACAGCCGGCGTCGAGAATATCCAGATTTCCTCGCGCGACGCCAAGTTCCTTGGCAATCGCCGCCGCGACCTGCTCGGGACCACGGTAGTCGAGTCCCTGGAGCGTTCTATCAAAACTCTGAGCGAACCGGTCGAAGGTGCGGCGGATGTAGTCGTCGGCGCAGCGGGTGGGAACATTCTGACCCGTGCCAGCAGCTAGCATGTGGCGCACAACGGAATCCTCGGGGGCGATCCGCACGCATCGCTGCCACACCGCGATCGCTTCCTCGTACTTCCCTTGCTGCTGCAAAGCGAGCCCCAGACTGTCGTAAGCCTCGGCAAAGCCAGGCTTGAGTTCAATTGCCCGGCGGCAGCAGGCTGCCGCTTCCTCCAATTTCCCCTGGTCCTTCAACGCAGTGCCCAGGTTGTGGAGCGCCTCCGCCCAGTCGGGTCTCACCGTGAGGGCGCGAGATGTACTCAACAGCCCGTTGGTGATTGTCAGTCTGCCCGTTGATTACACCCAGCAGGTGCCACGCATCCGCTTGATTCGGCTCGGCCTGCAAGATCAGGCGGTAGATCTGCTCGGCGGCTTGCAGCCGACCGGCTTCATGGTGTTGGATGGCAATCGCCAAGGCCTCGGACAGTGTTGCCATGAGGCAATTATGACGACACCACCTGCCAGCCGCAATTTGTTTCAAGAAAAGGGGCGATGCGTACCATGTCATGGTTGAAGGTACGCGCCCCCTTGCAATATCCCCTTTCCCCTATGGCAGCTTGAATGATCATCAGGATCGCCACTACCCGGACGTGGCGCACCAGTCCGCGGCGCCTCTGAAAGGGGTCCGTCGTAATGTGTCCTTGCGCTACGAGAACTTGGGAAAGGAGGATCAATGTAGGATACATCGTGAAACCTTTCATTGGAACCCTACGGGTAACCAAGCCCGTCCGGAAGAGTCTGGCCAGCAGCCGGAAGCGAGTCTTGCGTGGTGTCGGGGTGACCCGGCCTGCGAAGCGTAGACAGCCAGTGCCGAAGCCGTGTGATTGAGCCTCGAAAGTACGAATGCGGGAGCCTTCGTCGTGGACACAGCGGGGGCCGCGCCGGCGCATCGCAAGGGCCTGATGCGTTGGTCCTACCGGGGTCGGAGAGCAGGGCAAGAGCACAATCGGGGTTCCCCAGGAACGTAGGAGATCCTGTCGTCTCCACTGACCAACATCCCGGCCGGAGATACCGGGTGACCAACTCCAGGAGACCCGCCCACGGCAGCGCTCGGCCGCGTGCGGGCGAAACACGAGCGCTTTGAGTGGTATCGCCAAGCGAAGGAAACGAAGCGCGGCGAGATGGCCGGCAGGAAGTCATAGCGCCCTGATAGTACCGTGGAAGCCGGGGAACTTGCACCGACTTGGACCCGGGGGAGGGAAGCGGGGCGTCGAGTTATCAGACCGTTGGAGGGAAACATGACGGAGACCTCGGACTCCGAACTCGTGTCTACGCGACAACGACGGATAGCACAGTTGGCGAAACAGATGCCGGAGAAGGGACTGACCTCCCTGAACCAGCACCTCGACCTGGCATGGTTGCGGGAGGCGTATCGGCGGACACGCAAGGATGGCGCGGTGGGGGTGGACGGCCGGACGGCTGCGGACTACGAGAAAGACCTGGAGGGCAACCTCCGGTCGCTTTTGAAGCGCGCGAAGTCGGGCATCTACTGGGCGCCACCGGTGCGACGGGTGCATATCCCGAAAGGCACCGGCGGAGAGACCCGCCCCATCGGTATTCCGACGCTGGAGGACAAAGTGCTCCAGCGGGCGATTGTCATGCTGCTGGAACCGATCTACGAGGAGGACTTCTATGACTGCTCGTTCGGGTTCCGGCCGCGGCGATCGGCGCATGATGCCCTGGACAGTCTCTCGAAGCAGACCATGTGGAGCGGGGTAAGCTGCCTCTTGGAAGTCGATATACGCAAGTTTTTCGACACGTTGGGTCATGCCCATCTGCGGGAGTTTCTCCAACAACGGATACGCGATGGTGTGGTGCTGCGACTGATCGGGAAGTGGCTCAATGCGGGCGTGATGGAAGACGGGGCGGTGACGCATCCGGCGGCCGGAAGCCCGCAGGGCGGGGTGATTTCACCCGTACTGGCGAACGTGTACCTGCACTATGTGCTGGACCGATGGTTCGCGCGGGAAGTGCAACCTCGTCTGAAGGGTCGCGCGTATGTGGTCCGCTACGCTGACGACTTCGTGATCGGGTTCACCGAGGACGAAGACGCGCGGCGCGTCATGGACGTGTTGCCAAAACGATTCGGCAAGTACGGCCTGACGATCCACCCGGACAAGACCCGGCTGGTGCCGTTCCGCAAGCCCCAGGGCGAGCGGAAGGGACCGGACGGCGACGGCTCGGGTACGTTCGACTTCCTGGGGTTCACGCACTTTTGGGCGCGATCTCGGAAGGGGAACTGGGTTCTGATGCGGAAAACGGCGGCCAGCCGGTTCACGCGGGCGGTCAGGACGATCGACCAATGGTGCCGGTCTCATCGCCACGATCCGATTGCGGAGCAACACGCGGTACTCTGCCAGAAACTCCAAGGGCACGCGGGGTACTACGGGATCACGGGCAACAGCCCGGCGCTGGCCCGTTTCTACCACGAGGTGCTGAAGGTCTGGCGTAAGTGGCTCATGCGGCGACGGCGAGCGTGGCGCGTTTCTTGGGACTGGTTCCGCCAGCTCTTGGATCGCTACCCGGTGCCTTACCTGCGGGTGATCCACTCGGTGTACCGTGGCGTAGCGAAGGGATAACTTGAGGAACCGAATGCGTTAATTGCGCACGTTCGGGTCTGTGGGAGCCCCGGGCGGGAAACCGCCCGGGGCCACCCGGTCGGAATGTCCAATGAGGCATGAATTAGGTAGTGTGTCCACGGAACTCCGCTCCCAAACTCGACCAACAAATCCACGTCGCTCGTGTCGGTGGCTTCGTCCCGCGCGACCGAGCCGAAAAGGGCAAGCGACTTGACCGCAAACCGCGCTCGCAACTCATCGCGATGCGCGGCGAGCGTTTCCAAGACTTCGCTGCGCTTCACGGTGTTTCCTTTCCAGGTTTCCGGATTGCCGCCTCGGTGCCTAAGCGTCGAAGTCTGGGGCAATGCGGACATGTCCGCGCCGCTGCCGTCCTGGGCGAGGGCCCTCCCTACGCTGATAAGGAAGCAACCCGGCCACATGCGTCGTTTCCACGGAAGACGAGGTAATTCTAGCTCTGGCCCGGCCGCGACGCAACGTCCGATGCGGGGGTCTGTGCGGCAAGATTTTACGGCAAGGGCCCGTGGCGACCAGTGGCGTCGAAGCGACCTGACTCGGGCGCGCCGAAGGCCCAGCCGTTCACCCAGCCCTGGGCGACGCCAAGGGAACTCTACGCGCCTTGCCGCCCCCTGCCCGGGGCCGTAGACTGTAGGACGTGGAGGGTGGTCGTCCCGGATCGAGGCGGAGGAACAACGATGGACAGGATGGTTGTGAAATCCACGGTGAGCAGCGATGGCATCTTGCACCTGTCGCTGCCTGTGGGCGTCGAGGAGGCAAACAGGGAGGTGCAGGTCACGGTCGAGCCAGTGCCTCCTGCGCCCATGTCGCAGGAGCAGTGGCAGGAACTCGTCCTCTCCACGGGGGGAAAGTGGCAAGGGGAGTTCCAACGGCCTGGACAAGGGGACTATGAGCGGCGGGAGCCGCTGTTGTGACCTGGCTGCTGGACACCAATTCCTGGGTCGATCACCTGCGGCGCGGCCCTGCAAGCGTGTCGAAGCACGGTGGCCTCGGGCAAGGGGAGTACCGTTGCGGGTAGGGCGTATTACAGGAAACCCCAGGGTGCGGAGTTTGGCAATGACTGCTGGAGTCGCTCTTTGCCTTTACGGGTAGCTTTGGTGCCATAGAGAAATACCCGTCGGAGTTGGCTTAGTCCTCTGAGATGTTCCAGCCCTGCGTCGGTGACTTGAGTGTTTTCGAGCCCCAGTTCTAGGAGTTCGCTCAGCCCCTCGAGATTCTCAAGTCCGGCATCAGTGACCCGGGTGTCCCCAAGGTACAGCCTTTTCATATTGCACAACCCTTTGATGTGTTCAAGTCCGGCATCGCCAACCTGGGTGTGCTCAAGATGAAGCTTGTTGAGCTCGGTCAACCATTCGAGGTGCACCATGCCGGCATCGGTGACAGGGCCGCCTTTGAGAGATAGCACTTCGAGTTGACGTAGCTCTCTTAGATTCTTCAGCCCAGCATCGGTGACCCGCGTGCCTTCCAGGGCCAACACGCGGAGCTGGCGCAGCGCCTTCAGATGTTCAAAATCGGCATCGGTAAATTTGTCGTTATGCACGAACACGCTACAGTCGCGATTGAAGTACTCGTCGCCCAAGATGTCATGCAACCATGTCGGCCCTGATGGATAATCCCGCAGAACGCTCCATTTCCCTGCCAACTCCTTGATGGCTCTTAGCGCTTGCCGTTCCTCGTTCGCCCTGCGCATCTCGGTTGCCAACAAACTGCACGGGATGGCCACAACGATGACCAAGACCAAGAGCGACCGGACGCCGAATTGGAATCGGCAGCGAAAGACGAGGCCCGCGAGAAACCAGAGCGCCGCGACGGGCATCGCAGCGCCGACGGTGGCTACGGCAATCACCGTTACCCAACCATTGGCAAACCAATGAAACGGCTCCGAAAGCCAAAGCAGGCATTCCACGGCAAGTAATCCGATCACGAAGCGATCCGGCGTGGGGTGGAACCATCGGGCTTGCGGCTTGATGCCACTCATGCCCGCCAGCATAGCCTATCTGGGCGTGAATCTCAACGACCCGGCAAAATGCGAGAGGATGAAAACCATAAGCCCCATTTTCACAACGGCGTAATTGGACTTGTCCTCAATTGTCCGCCCCATGGTCTCCGTGGTCAGGAAGGGCCGGCAATGCTGGCCGCGTTCTCGAGCGCCGTGCGGACCACCTTCAGCGGGTCAACGATGCCGGCCTTGACCATCTTGCCCTTGTTGGCGTCGTAGCCCATGAACTTGCCAATCTGTGATCTATAAGTTACAATTAGTTCGATGTACGAAATCCGCCATTACCTCACGGCATTCGGCAAGAACCTATTCGAGGACTGGCTGGACTCGCTGAGAGATGCGAAGGCGGAAGCGCGGATTGCCGCGAGAATCGCCCGGCTGACCGCTGGCAACTTCGGCGACTGTAAACCCGTGGGGGATGGAGTCTGGGAGCTGCGAATCGACTGGGGACCCGGGTATCGGGTCTACTATGCAATGAGCACCCGGACGTGCGTCTTACTGTTGTGCGGCGGTGACAAGCGCAGGCAGTCCGCGGACATCAGCCGCGCGATTGAGTATTGGAACGATTATCAACGAAGGGTGCGGAAGCCATGAAGAACAAGACCAGCGTCTCACACGACGAGGTAATCGTCAAGAAGCTGCGCAGCAGTCGAGCATTCGCAGCCGAGTATCTCAAGGCGGCGATGGAGGACACGGAAGAACCGCGGGTGTTGTTGGTCGCCCTGCGGCAGCTTGCCGAGGCGCACGGGGGCATTGCCAAGGTTGCCGAGGCGGCGGGGATTGAACGGGAAAGCTTATACCGCGCCCTGTCGCCGCGCGGTAATCCACGCCTTTCCACGCTCGTCGCGGTCACTAGAGCAATGGGCTTGACGCTTACCGTGGAGACGGCCCGTAGGTCTTAGGTCTAGGGCCTTGGGTTCGTGGTCCTTTCATCGAACCCAGGACCGAAGACCGCCACGGCAGGCGGCCTCGGCACCGAACAACCTCGGCGCTTCCTACTCCGCGCCATGCGCGACGGCAGCGGGGAGGCTGAGGTACTCGCGCACCTCAAGCTGCATCCGGTCGACCTCCGCCAAGAATCCCGATGCCGAAAGCCGGTAATTGGCGGAGTTGACTTCTACCTTCCGCAGGTGGGCAAGCTGCGTCTGGAAATGCCGAATTCGTTCCAGGGTTGCTTCCAGTTCCTGATCGTTTCCGATCATGGCGTCTCCTCGATGATTTCCACAATGCTATGCGCAAAGTGTCTCAAACGCAACTGCTCTGCATCGCTTCGCCAGATGCTACGGACTGTGCCCGGGCGGATATCGGCGCGGATCTGGAATCGGGTCTCATTTCTCGAAGCCCCCGTGGAGGGACACGGGGCAGGAACCGAGCGGCAGATGGTTTTCCCGGCGTCCCCTCACCCCAACCATCTCCCGGAGGGAGAGGGGGTCTCATCGCGGCAGCCGTTTCTTGATCCGCGGGAAGAGAAAGGCCAGAGCCAGCACCAAGGGCAGGAGGAAGAGAAACCACCTGGGCTTGATCGCCAGCACGACCAGCAGGGCGGGGATGGCAGCAAAGAGCCAGGCGGGGACCCGCTGCAAATCGCGGTAGGCGACCCAGAAGAGGGCCATCAGGATGCCCACGCGGCCGAAGGCGCCCATCAGCGCCTCCCGATTGACACTGGCGACCGGCATCCAAAGCCATATCCCCAGGGCCGACAGCAAGAGCACCAGCGCGATGATCCCGATCAGATGGCGACGCATGGACTAGATCCGGTCCAGGGCGTCGATCCAGCGGGCCAGGTCGGCCAGCGAGTCGTCGCTCAAGGGGACAGGCTTCTCGCCCAGGTCCTTCACGGTGACGGGGAACTTCAGCGACCGGAGCAAGGTCACCGCCTCGTCCACGCCGCGGGCCGCGGGGCCCTTGCCGGGCCGGACGACATAGAAGGCCAGACGATGGTCGGGCAGGTTCTCCGCCGAACGCCCGCCGAGCCGGGAATCGATCGCCACGGCGCCGGAAATGGCATTGGCGGCTTCCAACGCCGCCAGACAGGCCAGCGTGCCGCCCTCCTCCTCTCCGGCTGCCACCACGCGCTCGGCGTCGATCGTGTAGCGGGCGCGGACCTGGGTGAGCAGCGTGCGGATCAACTCCAGCTCGTGGAGGGCCCAGTGGTCCGGGTCGGCCGACTTGGGGGCCAGGAGGATCAGCCGGTCGCGGTCGCAATGGGGCTTCCAGCGGGCGACCAAGGCCTGCTCCTTGAGCCCGCCCTCGCCGTGCAGCCAAAGGACCAGCCCGTAAGCGACGGCCGGATCATAGTCCTCGGGCACGTAGAGCCGGGCCTGGCTGTCCAACGATCCGGCCTGCATGGTGAAGGAGCCCACCTCGGGCCGCTCGCCGGGCGGCTGGGCGTCGCTTTTGCCGCGGGCGGGCGGCAGCGGACCCTCGGGCACCGCTTCCGGCAGCCCGGCCAGCTCGATGGTTGCCTTGCGGATCTCGTGGTCGCGGCGGAACTCGGCCGGGACCTTGTCGCCCGGCTGGAAGTCGGTGATCCGCCGGCGGAGCCAGGCCGCGTCGAGGATCGGCTGGCCGGCAAGTGACACGAGCACGTCGCCCGCGGACAGGCCCGCCTTGGCCGCCGGACTCTCCTTGTAGACGTAGCGGACCTTCACGCCGGCGGGACTGGTCGGCGCGCCGGCCGGCAGGTCGCGTGCGGGGAGGATGCCCAGGAAGGGATGGGCGTAGGGATCGAGCTTCTCGACCAGCTCCAACTCCGCTTCGACCGGCTTGCCGTCGCGGAGCAGCTTGAAGTGGACTTTGTCGCCCGCGTAGCGCCGGGCGACCTCCTCCTTGATCTCGGCGGCGCGGCCGATCTTGCGCCCTTCGACCTCGACGACGCGGTCGTCCTTCTTCAGCCCGGCCTTGCTGGCCGGTGAGTTGGGCAGCGTGCCGGAGATCACCGGATCGGCGATCTGGATGCCGATGGTGGGCAGGCGCAGGCCGATCACGCCCGAGTGCAGGTCCTTGCCGGCCTTGAGCCGCGCGACGACCGCCTGGAGGTCGTCGGCCCCGACGGCGAAGCCGATGCCCGAGTCGTACCATTCGACGCCAGCCGCCTCGTCCTTTCCCTCGGGCGAAAGCGGCACCAGGACGCCGAAGACGCGGCCGTCCAGATCGACCAGGGGGCCGCCGTAGTTATTGGGCGAGATCGAGGCGTCGGTCTGCAGGGCCTTGCCCCAGATGCGGTCCAGCGCGCTGATCACGCCCACGGCCAGGCTGGGAAGGCGGGACTCGAAGGCCCGGCCCACGGCCACCGACCATTGCCCCACCCGCACCTGGCCCTTGGGAACCCACTGGGGCACCGCCAGCGGCCGGGGCGGATCGATCTTCAAGAGCACCAACATGCGGTTGTGGTCCGTGGCCACGAGCTTGGCCGGCTTGCGGGCGCCGTCGGCAAGCTGGACCAGGATCGAGTCGGGCTTGTTGGCGAAATTGAACGCGCTGGAGACGATGTAGCCGTCGGCGGAAACCACCAGGCCCGTGGTCGCACCCGTGCCCGCCAGCATCCGCCCGACTTGCTCCAGCCCGCCGATGGTCTCGATGCGGACCACCGACGGCGCGACCCGGTCGACCGCCGCCCGGAACGCCTGTTTTTCCAGCTCGTCCAGGTCGGCCGCCCCGCGAACCGCGGCGGGGGCCAGCACGGCCAGGGCGGCCAGCAAGAAGCCCAAGCGCAGGATTGGCAGGGCGGCGGCTTGGTCGATTGGGCGCCGGCCAGGCGTAGGGTGGGACCAACTCGCGTGAGCGAGCGCCGGCCCACCGGAACCGAGCAGCGCTGGTGGGCCGGCGGCCGAAGCGGCCTTGTCCCACCCTACCGTTACCATGGCTTCGTTCAGGTGCATCTTCATGGCGGGCACTTCATCGGTTGTCGGCTGGCTGGGCCTTGAGCGTCACCTCGATCATCTCCCCGGCGCGGAGCACGGTCAGCTTCACGGGGTCCGCCTCATCGATCCGCTCCAACTCGTCCTTGAGGGCCTTGCAGGACTGGATCAAGCGGTCGCCGACGAGCACCACGAGGTCGTCGGGCTTCAGGCCGGCCGCCGCGGCGGGCAAGCCGGCAAGAACACGGTCCACGTAGGGCGGCGTGCGATCGACCACGTCGGGAACCAGCCCCAGGCCCAAGGCGGCAAGCGTGATCGGCCGGTCGGGCCGCTTTTTCGCCTCTTCCGGCTGGGCCACGAACTTCCCCTCGCGGATCAGCTTCACCGATTCCAGCAGCTCGCCGATCGGCACGGCGTAGTTGAGATAGGTATGGTTGCGGGCGTTTTTGAGCTCCTTGCCCAGCATGGCCACCAGCTCCCCACGCCAGGTGACCAACAGGCCGCCCTCGGCCCCGGGATTGTTGGTGGTCATGTCCAGCACGTAGACCGGGCCGTTGTAGGGCGTCTCGAAAACCCCCTGCCGCGCCTCCAACTGCGTCTTCACGGCGACCGTGCCGTGCTGCACCGTGACCGGCTCGTCGCCCATGGCCACGCCGAACATGTTGCTGAAGGCCAGCACCCGGGCGCCTTCCTCCACCTCAACCGCTTGAGCGAGATCGAAGTAGGGCAAATGAGACGCCTCGATCTTCAACACCGCCACTTCCAGCCGCGGGTCGGCCCCCAAGAGCTTGGCCTCGAAGCGGCGGCCGTCGCTGAGCGTGACGTGCAGCTCGTCGGTGTCCAGCACGTGGCTGAAGACCGTCAGCACGTGGCCCTCGGGCGAGATCAACATGCCGCTCTGATAGGCCGGCAGCCCTTGCAATCCGCCGGCGCCGTAGATCTTCACCGCCTTGGCCTGGACCGCGTCGATACTCCGGCCGATCGCGGCGTCCGGGCCGGCGAGGCTAACGGGGTTTGACGGGTTAGCCCCGGCGGCCACGCCGGCCGGAAGCAGCAGGGCGAGGGATAATGTTAAGCGTAAGTGGCCAATCATGTTCAACCTGTTTCGAAGGCCGGGGAAATGGCCGAGTCGATGGTAGGTCCCCTCACCCCAACCCTCTCCCGGAGGGAGAGGGGGCAGAAGTTATGGTTTCGTCTCTTTTTCCAGCTTGATCGCGGAGAACTTGAACTGGCCGAAGATCTCGTCGCCGAAACGGACTTCCATCCGCGACGGCATGAGCCGGCCGTCGAACTCGTGGTAGTCGGAGAAATAGACCTCGCAGGGATCGGCCTCCGCATCCGCATACATCTCCATCGCCGCAAGGGTTCCTTGGGCCGGCTCGAAATAATAGCGGCACTGGACGCCGCCGTAGACGCCCAAGAGGACGTCGAACAACCCGTCGCGACCGGGCAGCGGGGCCTTGCCCAGATAGGAGACCTCGCCGAACTTGCCCGGACCGAGCACGGCCAGCCGTCGCCAGAGGTAAAGCGTCGGCAGCAGTCCGCCGCTGGCCTGCGGCAGCAGCGAGGCCTGGAGCTGGGTGCCGGCGGTCCACTTAATCTCCTCGGTGGGCAATTTCAGGAGGCAGTCATCGTTGCCCAGGACGAAGCGGAAATCGCCGCCGCCGGGCAGCGGGCCGGTCAGCGACCAGGGGCCGTCCTGCCCGGCGAAGTTGCTCGCGCGGTCCAGGCGTCCCAGACCTTCGTCCGCTGGAGCTTGTTGAAATAGTAGTTGGCATATCCTCGCTTGGTCTCGAAGAGCTTCTTCACCGCCTCGGGCATCGGCACCGACTGGGGCGCGAGGCCGAAATGTCCGGGGATGGGGACGGGGATCGGCAGTCCGGGGATGGGGATGGGCTGGCCGGGAATGGGGACCGGGACAGGGCCGGGCTGCTGGCCCTCCTTGGGAGCCTCGCCTTTCTTCGGCTGGGCGGGCTTCTTGCTCGGCTCGTCGGGCTTTTTCTCGGTAGGAATGGGCATTACCGGCTTCTGCTCGATCATCTTGTCCAACTCGCCCTCTTGGTGTACCCCGGCCAGCCGGACGTAGATGTCGTAACGTTTTCCCTCGCGGCGGTAGCTCAGCGGCACCCGCCAACCCTTGGGGTAAATGCCCAGGACGTTCTTGAAACCGTTGGGGGTCGAGACGGGCCGCCCGCCGAAGCTCACCAATTCGTCGTCCATCCGCAGGCCGCGGCGGTAGGCGTCGGACGTTTCGACGATGTCGCTGACCGCCACGCGGCCGTCGCTATCGAAGGCGAAGACGGCCCCGAGGGTGGCGTGGTCGACGACCCGGCCGCTCTGGAGGTCGCCGAGGAAATTCTTGATCTGGTTGATCGAGACCGCGTAGCCGGCGCCGACCGCCACTCGGCCCCGCTTCTCGAAGCTGCCGCGGCCGTTGATGCCGATCAGCCGGCCTCGAGCGTCGAACAGCGGGCCGCCGGAATTGCCGGGGTTGATCGAGGCGTCGGTTTGCAGGCAGTCGGCGTATTCCAGAATCGTGCCCGACGGATATTGGTAGCGGTGGACGCCGGAGATGATCCCGTGGGTCACCGTGGGCTGGAGATCGGTGGCCAGGAGGAAGGGGTTTCCCATGGCGAAGACCCAGTCGCCGACGCGGCACCGGTCGCTGTCGCCCAGTTCGGCGTGAGGGAAGTCGTTGCGGCCCAAGAGCTTGATCAGGGCCACGTCGCCCGTCGGATCGATACCTACCAGCACCGCGTCGTAGAGCCGGCCGTCGGCCATGCCGCACTTCATCGCCGGGCCGCACTCGTGGACCACGTGGAAGTTGCTCAGCGCGTAGCCGTCGGGCGAGATCACCACGCCCGATCCGCCGCCTTGCCCCGTGGGGACGAAGATCGCCAGCACGCAGTCCTTGACCTTGGCCATCACCGCGACGCGCTGCGACTGGACCTCCAGAAGCGCCGGATCGACCGCCGTCGCCGCAAGCTTGGGGGCCTTCGACTCCGCCTCCGCGCCGGGCGACGCCCCGGAGGATCCCAAGAGCAGGGCGGCGAGCAAGACGAACAGCTTCCGGCTAAAGCCGGTACTACGAACAAGGCGTCTCACTTGACGATCCTCGCTTCGCACAGATCGAGATGATCGGCCACGTCGAGATCGTCGCCGAAGTCGACCAGGATCGTCAGCCGGTGAACGCCGCTCAGATCGACATCGATCGGCTGGGGCTGCTCGTCGGTGCCGGCCACGGTCAGCTTCACCAACTCCTTGTCGTCGCCGCGGATCACCAGCCGCACGTTGCCCCGCGGCCGGAAGCGGTCGTCGATGCCGGCAATCGCCTTGAAGCGGTGGAACCGGCCGGGAAGCCGGTAGACCATCGTCGTGCGGCTGTGCAAGGCCAAACCCTTCTCGTACGCCTTGCCGCCCAGCTCCAAGGGACCGGAGCGGAGGCTCTGGTCGTTCCGCGGGCGGAAGAACTCGGACCACGAGGCCAGCGGCTTGCCGGCGGCGATGTAGGGCGTCCACTCCACCGATTCCGGCTTCAGGTCGCTCAAGTAGACGATCTTGCCTTGGGAGAAATCGATCTTCGCCAACTCGCCCAGCGGGCGCCTGACGGTCAGGCCCAAGGGCGTGGTCCACTGAACCTGGCCGCCGTCCAGGCCGATCGTCTGCGCGTCCCAACTGGATCCGTTGACCTCGACCAACTGGCAGATCGACTCCGGCAGGTTGGAGGCCGCGGCCTGGCAGACGATCACCCCGAAAACCTTCTCCCGCTTCACCGGCAACACTTCGCCGTCGACCTCGAAGCGGATGGCCGCCGGTCCGATCTCCCGGAGGATGCCGCGGTGAAAGTCCAGGGAGTTTCCCTTGCGGACGACCAACAGGTCGCCGGCAGCCGGGGACTCTTGCAGCCGTGCCCACTCGGCGGCCGTCGTGTCGGCATGGGCTTGGAGCCGGACCGCGACGACCTCGCGGCTGGGCAGCTCGATGCTCCGGTCGCCGCCGAAGCCCAGCCGGGTCGTGCCGCCGGCGCTGCTGATACTCGCGGCGACCAGCGCAGAGCCGTCGGCCAGTTGCACCCAAGCGGCCGGCTGCCCGGCGGCTGCCGCCGGCGCTTCGGCCGGTGCAAGCGACGCCACCCGCTCCGTCTCCAGCGTGACGCGTCCGTGGGCCGTCTCCAGGCCGATCCGCTGCGGGCCGAACTCGACCAGCGTGCCCGTGAGGCTCTCGCCGCTGAGCGTCTGCACCTGCACGGCGGGCGGCCCGGCGGCCATCAAGCTGAGGAGAAGTGCTGCCAACATTCTATGACACTTTGTATTTCTCTGTAGGGAACGCCCTCTGTGGCGTTCCGGGAGAAGAACCGACGTTTGTCTCACCCCCCGGAATGGCACGGAGGCCGTTCCCTACAGCAAGTCTTCAACGCTCCTGCCCGCTGTCCTCGCCGGCAAGCTTGCGGAAGTATTGCTCGATCACGTCGCGGTAGTGCGAGGGGAACTCGCGTCCGATCTGCTGCATCGCCTCGTCGCGCTGCTTGGGCGGCAGGTTGCCCCAGCCGTCCTTGTCGCCAATCGCCTTCTTGGCCACCTCGCCGGGGCCCTTGCCGCCGATCAGCTTGCTGTCCGGGGCCGGCCGGCTGGAACGCACCGTGCTCCCGCTGCCGCCTCCGCCGCCCTTGTTCTTCTCCTGCTCTTCCAGGTCCTTAATCAGCTTGTCCAGCGACTTGACTACTCCGTCCTCGACGCCGCGGACCTTCGCGCCCCGCGCCCGAGGCCCAAGCGGCGGCGGATGTCGTCCATCCGCCGCGCGATGTGGTCCAGCGACTCCTCCTTGAGCTGACGCAGGTCCTCCTGCATCAGTTTCGCCACCGCCGCGTAACGACGCGGACTCTGCTCCGGCTCTTCCAGCAACTGGCCGATCGCCTTCAAGCCGGCGTCTTTATTCAACAACTGGTGATAGATGACCCCTTGGTAGAAGAGCAAAGACGCCGGATCGACAACCTGGTCCGGCTCCAGCCCGGAAAGTTGCTCCATCGACTCGTCGAACAGAGATCCGCGGGCCAACCAAATGCCGTAATAGAGACGCAAGTTGTGTGCCAAAACCGCCGGAAGCTTTGGATCCTTGAGCCAGGACTGCTCGGGTGGCCTGGGCGACGGAGATTGCGAGCAGAGATCGACCAATTTCCGGGCACGCTCGTCGGCCAAAGCAATCGTCCGCACCACCCGCGAGAGCAACTCGACGCCGGCAAGGTCTTCCTGGTTTGCCGGCCACAACTTTTCCGCCTTCGCCCGCGTGGCGGCGTCGACCGCCCGTTGGTCGAGCCAGGCGAAAACCTGCCCGCGGACGTCCTTGGAGCCGGGAAGCCTCCAGGCGGACTGCTTGGGCACGGCGTCCGCCGACGGGGCGGCCATGCCGGCAGTTGCCAGACCCAAGGTCACCAGCAGGACAGCCGGCAGCGTTGCCGAAAATGTACTCCTCACGCTCCGCGTGAGGGCCTGCGTCACGCGGAGCGTGACGAGTACGATCGTCGGATTCGTGTTCATCGGTTCTTCCCCATACTCAGGTCGCGGGTGATCTTGTTGACGCGGGCCTCCTGCTGGCTCAGCTTGGCCAACACTTCCCGCACCGCGGGACTGTCCTTGAGCTTGCCATAACGCTCCGTGCGGACGTTGACCCGCATCTGCAGCGCGCGGACCATCTTGATCTCGGCGAGCATATCCACCAGCGGCGGGTCGCCGCCCTGGCCGCCCTTGCCCGGCGGCGACATCTTTTGTTCCTTGTCCTTGATCGCCTTCTGCAGCGCCGCGATCATCTCCTCCAACGCGGCAAGGATGTCCTTCTCGACCGATTGCGTCACCCCGCCCACGTTGGCCTGGGCCAGGAACTGCACCACTTGCTCCATGTCGCTGCGGATCTGCTCGACCGCCTCGGGGAAGGCCACCGCGGTGCCGTCCTCGTGCAGCAGCGTGAGGGCCTTGTCGGCCTCCAACACGATCTCCGCCTCCTTGCGGCTCAAGCGGTTGGACTCGATCTCCTGGTCGTGCGTCCGCTCGGCCTCGGGGATCTTGTCCAGCCGCACCGTCCCTTCGTAGACCTCGCGCTGCACGGCGAGCATCTTGCGGAAGCGGGCCTCCAACATGGTCAGCATCCGCAGCGTCTCCTCCTCGCGGAGCTGGCGGAGAATCCTCTCCAGGTCGGCCTTGGCCTTCTCCAACTCGACGATCGCCTCGTCCTGCTTCTGGACCGCGCCTTGACGCTTGGCCTCATCGAGCTTCTTCCGCGCCTCCTCCATGCGATCCCGGGCGGCCTCGATCTTCTTGCGGGCCGGCGCCTCACCCTGCTGCTGCGACGGACTTTGGTCCTGCTCTTGCGACTGCTGCTGACCTTCCTCCTGCTGGCCTTGGCCCTGTCCTTGGCCCTGACCTTGGCCTTGACCTTGGCCTTGACCTTTACCCTGGCCTTGACCCTGGCCTTGACCTTGGCCCTGCCCTTGGCCTTGCCCCTGACCTTGGCCTTGACCTTTACCCTGGCCTTGGCCCTGCCCTTGACCCTGGCCCTTACCCTGCCCTTGGCCTTGACCCTTACCCTGGCCTTGGCCCATCCCCTTACCCTGGCCTTGCCCCTTGCCCTGGCCCTGACCTTTTCCTTGCCCCTGGCCCTTTTCCAACTTCGCGCCGTCGGGCTTCTTCTCGTCCTGCGGCTTCTTTCCGGCCGGCGACTTGTCGCCCTGGCCGGGTTCGCCTTCTTTGCCCTTGCCTTGCCCGGACGCACTGGACTCTTCGTTTCTCTTGATCTTGCCGGCCAACTCGCCTGTCCTGTCGGCGAGCTGCTGTTGTTCCTTGGACAGGCCCTGGGGATTGCCGCCCTCCTCGGTGCGGCCTTGGATACCCTTTTGCTGGTTGATGATCTCGTTGAGTTGCTTGATATACTCGCGGAGGCGGGCCTTCTCCGATTCGAGCTGCCGCTGGCGGTTCTCGAGCAAGAGCAGGTCCAGGAGCACCTGGAGATCCTTTTCCAGGTGGCCTTGGTTCTCCATGGCCTTGGAGAGCTGATCTTTCTTGAGTTGGTCCACGAGCGTGTCGAAGTGCTCGCCGACGTGCCGCTCCTTGCTCTCGTGTACGGCCTTGTTCAGCAGGGCCGCCCGCCGCGGATCGGTGGACGTGGTCAGCTCGGACATCCGCACCAGGACCTCTTCCAGGTGCCGAAAGCGATCGGCGACCTGCTGTTGCTTGGCCACCAGCGCGTCGGCCGCGGCAGCCTCGTCGGCCGGCTTGGACTCCTTGGCGGCCGGGGCCGCGGCGTCGTCCGCCGTGGCGCGAGGGGCCGCTCCAGCGAGAACGGCGACGGCGAGTATCGCCGCCCCGAGGCACGAAGTTGTAACGCGCGACCAAGTTGTAGGGTGCGACGGACTCGCGTGAGCCCAGCTCGCCTGAGTAGGGTGGGACCAGCTCGCGTGAGCGAGCGCCGGCCCACCAGGACCGAAGAGGGTTGGTGGGCCGGCGGCCGCCACGGCGGCCTTGTCCCACCCTACGTGTCTCACGCTTCCCCTCGCGACGGACATGGCTACTTCTCCAGCAGTTCGTGAAGTTTCTGCTTGTGCCGCTGCTCGGTCTCGTGATCGAGCTGTTTCTGCCGATCGATGATCGTCCGCAACAACTCGACCGCCTCGTTAAAGTCCTCCAATTCGATCATACGGCCCAGCACTTGCTGCATCAAGGCCAGCATCCGGTTCATCTCGACGACGGCCTTTCCCCGGCCGGCGATGCTCGCGTCCCGGTCGTTCCGCGCGGCCTGCACCTGGTCCAGCAGGCGGTCCAGCTCGGGGAACATCTTTTCGGCAATCTCCGTCAGCGGCGCGGCGATCTGAATTTCCAGCCGCCGCTTCAGCTCCGGGGTGTCGATGCGGTTGTTGACCAGCTCATCGCGGATGTCGAGGATGCTTTCGGCCACGCCGCTGGTCTCGCGGGCGTCCTTCTGGCTGTTCTGTGCGGTCCGCTCGACGACCAGCAGCCATTCGGTCGACGCCGTCGTCGCGGGGGAAACCAGGGCGCGCGAGCCGCCCTTGCCATCGTGCTTGCCCTCCGCCGCGGCGGGCTTGCCGGAAAACTCCGCCCGCAGAAGCCAGTCGCGGCTCTCGGTCACGTCCTGGATCAGGGCCTCGAACCGCTGCCGCAAGGCCAACTCGCGGGAATCCAGCAGCGTGCGAAGCTTCTCGGGGGTGACCACGTCCAGGGTCCAGCGATCGGACTGGCCGACGTTGGGCTTGCCGGTCAAATTGTAGCGGTCCTCCGCCTCGACGTGCAAAAGCAGCTTCTGGCCGGGCTTGAGGCCCAGGGGAGGGACTTCCAGGGCCTCGCCCAGCGCGATGTCCGTGGGATTGCCCTGAAAGGTGCGGATCGGCACGGTCGCCGGCTTCTGCTGGTCGATGGCGTACTCGAACCAGATCCGGGCCACGCCGTAATCGTCGGTCACCTGGCCGGCCACCGGCACCCGGGCCTTGGCAGTGATCGCCGAGCCGATGCCGCGGAGCTGCAGGGCAAGCTGCGGCTTCTCATCGTTGAGCACGGCCAGTCCCAGCCGCACCGGCTCGCGGCTCTTGATGCCGTCGGTGTCGGCGACGGTGAACAGCAGCGTGCGGTCTTCGTTGAGGCTGTCAATGCGGTAGTGGAAATCGCGGGGCGCCGCGGGGTCCGGATGGATGACCTCGGCGGCGCGCCGTGGCTCCTCCTGCCCGGATTCGACCTGCACGCTCACCAGGTCCTTGTTGCTCTTGGCCAGGAGCGTGACTTCCGTTCCCCGCGGGATCTGCATCACGCCTACCGCCGGCAGCGTCCGCGGCGGCCGGCCCATGTAGGGCGGATAGCGGCAGTTAAGCCGCATGGCGACGATCGTGGGGCTGTCGACGACCTCGATCCGCAGTCCCCGCACGGCGTCGTCCCCGCCGACCACGTCGAAACGGATCGGGGCGGCAACACCCGCAAAGGTGTGCGAGTATTCCTGGAAGCGGTCCTTGGCCGGGTTGGGCTTCCCCTCGCGGCTCATCGTGGCCCGCAGCCGGGCGCCTTCCTCGCTGCGGTAGCGGATCTCGACCGTCGCCGGCGCCACCCACGGCTTGCGCAGCTCGGCCTTGGCGACCACCACCAGGTCGTCCCCCCGGGCAACCTTGGTCCACCCCTGGGGAAAACCATCGACCACCAGCCGCGTCCGCCGCGGCCAAAGCTCGTTGGACAACAGCAAATTACGCCGCAGCCAGACTTGAAACCCGCCCGGCAGAAACGTCCCGAAGGCTGCCACCGTCGCCGCAAGCACCAGCGCCGCCGCCACGCCCTGGCGCAAAGGCAAGGGGTTGAAGATCTTCCCCAGCCGCACGCCGGTCACGGGCGACTCGGCTTCCCGACAGGTGCGGCCGAGCATCGCCGGGCTGCACTCCTGGGGATCGAGCTGCCGGCCGGAGAGTTCCACCACCGTGAGCAGGCTCTCGTTGAACTGCGGGAAGCGGCGTTCCAGCAGCATGGCCATGCTCCCGTCGCTGAGCCGTGTGCGGACCCTGCGAAAGACCAGGCGATACCCTAGTGCCAAGAAGCCCGCCAGGATCAGGGCCAGGATAGCGATGCGGATCGCCGCGGGTGGCTCAAAGCCCCAGTCTAATAGTAGACTAGCCCAGAAACCCAACCCCAGCCAGGCGACGGAAACGGCCACCCCTTGGAGCCAGACATACCGTCGGATTCGCCTGCGCAAGGCGTCCAACAGATTCCGGATGGCCGGAGCGATCTGGAGCGGATTAGGGTTGCCGGTCATAGGGATTAGTGGTTGTCCAGTTGACTCAAAGAACGCATTCAAGTGATCGGAAATTCCGCGTCGCGTAGCGACGCTACGACGGTAGCCGTGGGTTTCAACCCACGGAACGCATGGCGCCACACCTTCCGTTCGTCGCGTAGCGACGATTGAGATTACTGGGTTGCTACTTCTTCGTCTTCCGCCGTGAGCCTTTTCGGGCGTAATTCATGCCGACGAACAATTTCTCGCCGCCAGACCCGTGGGTTAAAACCCACGGCTACCATCATCACGTCGCTACGCGACGAACTTGAGCCAAGTGGATAACCGTTTAGGGTTTTCGCCGATTCCTACGCGCCCTCAATTCTACCTTTCTGCGGCATTTGAGTCGCTTATCCCGTCAATCCCCTCACCCCCTTCCCCTCTCCCGGAGGGAGAGGGGAGTTCGTACTCAGGCCAGCTTCAAGAGGCGGCGAACCAGCCACTCCAGGCAAAGCAGGCCGCAAAGCGCATACATCATCCAGCGCAGCCAGTCCAACTCCCAGCGCGGGTCGGGGGCCGTGGGAGAGGTAATGATCGTGGTCCGGTCCTTGAGCTGGGACACCAGCGGGAACTTGGCCGCAGGACCGATCGCCAGGTCGATCGAGCTGTAGTATTTGCCTTGCGTGGCCTGGGCGATCCGCGAGAGCAGCTTGTCGTTCCGCTGCGGGTTCTGCTGTTCCAAGTTGGGCAAGGAGACCTGGATCCGCCGGGTGAGCCGCAGGTTGGCCGACTCGGGCACCAGCAGCTCCAGGCGGTAATCGCCCTCTTTGAGCACCGTCACTTGCCCGGCAAACGCGCCAATCCGGCTGGGATCCGGGCGGAGGGTAATGGTCTGGACTTGGTTGCCCTGCTCGTGGAAGACCTCCAGGGTCACACTGGGGGCGGTCAACGGGGCGAGCTGGGCATTGGTGAGCTGCGCCCGAATCTCCACCGTGTCGCCCAGCATGTACTGGTCCTGGCCGACCAGCAACGTGCCGCGGCTGGACTCCCGCAAGGCCCGGCCTTGGGCCACGTGGCGGATCAAGCGGGTGTAGTGGCGATCGAAGTAGGCGGGCTCGATCTGCCGTAGGCGCCACATCTCGCCGCTGCCCTGGAAGAAGACGCGCCCCGAGCCGTAGAACTGCTCGGCCAGGTAGACCGGCTGCTGCCCGGAGACCCCCGCCCGGGGATCCGAGAAGCGGGCGAAGACCCAGGCCGACGGTTTCGGACCGCGGACCGGGAAGTAACTGTAAACGCCGGGAAACGATGCCCAGGCCTGCTGGTTGGCGGCCTCGCCGTCGGCCAGCCAGAGGAACTCCGCCTCCAGACCTTCGCGGGTAAAGTCCAGCGGCCAGGGCTCCTTGGTGGCCACGTTGTCGATGTCCAAGGTCGTCGCCCGGCGGATGAACTCGACCGGGTAGAGGGCGCGGATCTTGGCCATCGCCGGATCTTGCAGCCAGCCGTTGACCGCCTCGCCCATGTAGACCGGTCCGGCGATCACGATCAGTCCCCCGGCCTGCTCGGCCACCCAGCTCTCCAGCAGGTCGACCTGGGCCGTGGTGAGCGAGCGCCAGTTGGGATCGAAGGCCACGATGCAGTCGTAGTCGTACAACTCTTCCCGCGTGGCGGGGAAGGTGTCCAGGATGCGGTTGGCCTCCTGCGAAAGGCCCGGCTGGGCCGTTTCCAGCAAGACGTCGACGATGATCGACTTGTCGCGGTACAAAAGCGGCCGCACGAAGCCGTATTCGCGGGTCGGGCCGCCGGCGAAGAGGAGCACGTGGTCCTTGCGGTCCACCACCTCGACCTCGGCCTCGCGGAAGTCGTCGCCAGGGTTGTGATCTTCCGGCGGAGGAAGGATCCGCAGGCAGACCACCTGCCGGCCGATGGTTTTGGGCGTGATCTCGAACTGCACCGGGACCGACCGGCCGCTGGTGCCGAGGATCACCTGCCGGCTATCGACCACCGTGCCCGTGCCCGGCTGCGACTTGCCGCGGTCGGCCGCGCGGAGCAGCAACTGCACGGTCAGCGGCCGGCCGGCCAGGACATCGGCCTGACCTTGAGTCTGAATCAGGCCGTGGACCGTATAGGGATCGCCGGGGTAAGCCCGGGGCAAGGCCTCGATGCGGGCCACGCGGACGTTGATCGGCAGCCGGTCGGAGCCGACGCCCACGGGGAAGATGGGGATCTTCGCCTCCTGGGCCATCTTCACGGCCGTCTCGGGGGCGATGCCGGCGTTCTGGCCGCCGTCGGTGAAGACGATGATCCCCGCGATCGGCGAGCGCCGCTCGTCGAGGATCACCTGTCGCAGGGCCTGGCCCAGCCGCGTTTCGGGGCCGGAGGGCTGGAGCACCTTTTCCCAATCGATCTTCGCGTACTCCTCACGCTCCGCGTGAGGGGGGCCGCTGTACTCCTCACGCTCCGCGTGAGGGCCTGCGTCACGCGGAGCGTGACGAGTACGTTCAGAACGCTCCGCGCCAGGGCCTGCGTCACGCGGAGCGTGACGAGTACGTTCGGGCGGCAGCTTGTCGAGCGCGACGATACGGTTGGTCTGGCGGTCGAAGTGCAGCACGACGACCTCGTGCGTTTTGCGAAGCTGTGAGAGGAAGTCGGTCTTTCCCAGGGCCGCCGCCACGGCTTGCACCCGGCTCTTGCCCCCGGTCGAGGCGCCGCGTGAAGCCGAGGCGTCGGCATCGACCAGCCCCATGCTCGAGCTGGTGTCGGCCAGCACCACGACCCGCGAGTTTCGCACCTCCTCTTGCTCGGTCCGCCATTGCGGCTGGAGAAAGAGGACGATCAGGCCCACGAAGACCAGCGTGCGGACCAGGGCCAGCAGGATCCCCCACGCCCGCGGAAGTTCCAGCCAGTCGCGGCGGTAGATGGACCAGACGATCAGGGCCAGGACGAGGAACAACACGGCCACGCCGGCCCAGAAGGGCACAACCAGGGCGGGATCGGCGGGCACCCTCCCCCACTCGAAGTGAACGCGGGAAACGGCGGCGGCCAGGAAAAGGGGAGGTGACGCAAGCGCACTCATGCGGCACCTCGCACTAGCCTCAGACCAGGCGAAATCTTGGAGTGCGGCGACTTGTCACCGCTTTCTCGGGGGCGGCCGGAAGGGAGCAGGAGACAGATTTCAGGCGAACTGCCGCGTAGCCTTTTCGTGGTGAATACTCCGCAAAAGCGGCGACAAGTCGCCGCACTCCCAAGCGCGCTCATGCGGCACCTCGCGCTGGGCTGAAGGCCGGCCGGGACGAACGGTGATAGCTGGCCGACCAGGCCAGGAGTTGCTCGAGGATCAACAGTCCCACCAAGACGTAGAGCAAGAGGTCGGTCATTTCGTAGCCGGCCTGGCTTTCGCCGGCCGACTGGAAATCGGCCGCCCGCTGATAACGGGCCACGCCGAGGTATTGCTTGGCCAACTGCGCTGCGGGGACCATCCGCAGGTCGCCCTCGTCGGGCTCGACGTTGTAGGCGAACTCCCGCGTCTCCTCTTGCCCGTCGCTGCGCCGCAGGCGGGCCTGGTAGATGCCGCAGAAATCGGTGGCCGTGAGGCTGGCCGTGAGCATGCCGTCGGAGGTGGGCAGGGCGTTGACGGCGGCCGGCAGGGCTTCCTTGTCGGGCGAAGTGAAGCGGACCGCGCGGTCGTACTGCGACGGCGGCAGCTTGACCACCAGCGGCGTGCCGACCAGCCGCGCGGTATCGGCCGGCTCGCGGGAGAGGTAGGCCTGCATCTCCTGCATCGCCACGGGGAAGCTGGGGTTGTTGCGGGCCCAGTTGTTCCACTCCGGGGCCGCCGTGGTCAGGAAGGCCACCACCTTCCCTTCGCCGAAACTCCGCTCGACGGCCAGCGGGGCGCCGTTGCGGAGGTGGGCGATCACTTGCACTCCCGAGTCGGGCGCCGGCTTCCAGCCCTTGGCCGCGGCAACGTACCGCTCGACGTTCACCATGGCAATGAAACTGTTCCGCTTGCCGGCCAGGACGCTGAAGATCGGGTGCGCGCCGACTTCCAGGTCCGGCGTCTTCTGCAAGCGGTCGATCAACAGCGACGCCTCGCCGCTGACCGGCAGAGGGAAAATGCCTTTCCCGCCCCGGTAAAGCACCTCGTTGAGAAACTTCGTCGAGGACCGCGGGCCGAGGAACACGCCCAGTCCCCCGCCGCCGGCCACGTACTTCTCCACCGCCGCGACGGCCGAGGCGTCCAACCGCTCGACGTTCAACAGGTAGATGGCCCGGAAGCCGTCCAGGACGTTGAGGCTGAGGAAGCGGGGCTTCTCGATCCGCGGCTGGATGCCGGTGACCACCGGCCGGCCGGGGTCCAGCGCGGCGGCCAGATAGGCCGCGTCGCGGGCCTCGGGGTCGCCGTCGATCAACAGCACCGGCAGACCGGCGGGGAAAGCGATCGCGCACCAGCGCTCGTTGTCCTCGACGATCGTGTCGCTCTCCAGCCGGGCCTTGACGCGGTGCGGGCCGGGGGCGGCAAAGTAGACGGGGAATCGCGCCTTGACCGTCTTGCCCGGCGGGATCTCGCCCGTCTTGACCGCGGGCAGGGCCTGGTCGTCGGACTCGATCATCACCGGCACGTCGCGGACCGCGGCCGGGCCGAAGTTCGCCACGGTGACCTCCATGAACAGCGGCACCCCGGCCGCCCGCGTGCCGCGGCCGGGACGCAGGTCGCTGATCGCCAGGTTGGCGTGCTCCGTCTCCACGCAGTTGATCAGGTGGATCTCGACCCCCGAGGCGCTGAGCCGGGCCAGGCGGCCGCGCAGCTCGCCCGGCTCGTTCCACTGCCGCGTGCGGAAGTCGGTCAACAGGTAGAGCACGCGGCGCTCGTTCTTCGACTGCTCCAGGTATTGCCCGACGGCCTCCACGGCCGGCAGCGGACCGGCGGCCGAGAGCGAGGTCTTCAGTCCGCCCAGCAAGCGGCGCAGCCGGCCGAGAAAATCGGTGTTGACCGACTCCTTGACGAAGTCGGCGCGGCGGTCGCCGGGCGGGCGGACGGCTTGCGAGTAACGCAAGAGCGTGAAGGTCTGCGGCTGGACCTGGCGGGAAGCCAGGGCGGCGATCCGCGCGACCACCGCCTTGGCCTGGGCCATCGCGCTGGTGTCGTCCCAGCGGTCGGACATCGAGAAGCTGTCGTCCAAGAGCACGAAGTGGTGGGTCTTGCTGCTGCCCAGCCGGCTGCCGAACTCATTGTTCAGCACGGGCCCCGCCACGGCCAGCACGACCAGCGACACGGCGGCCATCCGCAGCAGCAAGAGCAGCAGTTGCTTGAGCAGGATCCAGGTGCGGTGCTTCTTCTGGCTGAGCAGCAAGAACTCCATGGCCGCCCAGCGGACCCGGCGGTGGCGCATCATGTTGATCAGGTGGATCAACACGGGCAGACCGGCGGCCAGCAGGCCCCAGAGCAGCAATGCATGGTTGAACGCGGGCATCAAAGAAAGTGGTCAGTGGCCAGTGGTTAGTGATTAGTAGAGGGGACGCGGGGACGCGGAGACGGAGAGACGCGGAGACAGGCGAAAGAACAAGCTACCTGCGTTCCCTACAGGATCATGCGCTCGGCGATTTTGCCAGCTCATTGGTGCGCGGGCCTTCAGTTGCGGTGGTGCATTCCCAGGCGGTTGCTCAAGTAGGCGGCCAGGGCCGCGTCCAGCGGCTGGCTGGTCCGCAGCAGGGCATAGTCGGTGTTGTTATGGGCGCAGCCCCGCCGCACCTCTTCCAAGAACGCGCCCAGGGCCTGAAGGTAGCCCTCGCGCAGCGCCCGGGGATTGCAGTTGAGAACCTCGGGCAGCTCGAGGCCTTCAAAGCGGGTGGGGCCGTTGAAGGGGAAGTCCAACTCGTCGTCGTCCATGACGTGGAACACCAACAGGTCGTGGCCGCGGCTGCGCAGCAGTTTCAGGCCGCGCATCGAGGCCCGGGCGGTCGGCCAGCAGATCGGAGATCAGCACGACCATTCCGCGGCGGGGAAAAGATTCGGCCGCGTTGCGGAGGATGCGGTAGAGGTCGGTCTTGTTGTTCGGCTCGCTGGCGTCCAGCGCCGTGATGATCGCATTGAGGTGGTTGCGGCGGGTCCGCTGGGGGACGACCGCTCGTTGGCGGTCGTCGAAGGCCACGCAGCCCACGGCGTCCTGCTGGCGGAGCAGGAGGTAGGCCAGGCTCACGGCGATGGTGGCGGCGTACTCGAACTTGGTCATGGCCCCCGAGCCGTAATGCATGCTATGGGAGACGTCGACCAGGAGCGTCGCCCGCAGGTTGGTCTCTTCCTCGAACTGCTTGACGTAGAAGCGGTCCTGTTTACCCCAGACCTTCCAGTCGATGTAGCGGATGTCGTCGCCGGCGGAGTATTGGCGGTGCTGGCGGAACTCGACGGAGCGGCCGAAGTAGGGACTGCGGTGCATGCCCGCCAGGAAGCCCTCGACGACTTTCCGGGCGCGGAGGTCCATCCGCGAGATCCGCTTGATCGCCTCAGGATGCAAAAATCTTTTGGAATCGGGCATCGCGGGTGAGCTCGTCTTCCTTGGTGGGGGTGGCGGCCAACAACTGGTCGATCACCTGGTCGGCGGTGACGCCTTCGCTTTCGGCGCTGAAGGAGAGCACCAGGCGGTGGCGGAGCACGGGCTTGGCCAGCGCCTGGAGATCCTCGATGGTGACGTGGGTCCGGCCATGCAAGAGGGCCCGGGCCTTGGCGCCGAGGATCAGAAACTGCACCGCCCGCGGACCCGCCCCCCAGCTCAGCCGCTCCTCGACGAACTGCGGCACGCCCGCCTCGCCCGGCCGCGACTGCCGCGTCAGCGAGAGCGCGTAGCGGATCAGGTGGTCGGAGACGGGCACGGCCCGCACGATCCGCTGCAGTTCCAGGATCTCCTCGGCCGCCAGCACCGGCTCGATGGCGCCCGTCTGCAGGGCCGTCGTCCGCCGGGCCACCTCGAACTCCTCCTGGAAGTTCGGGTAGCGGACGAAGACCTTGAACATGAAGCGGTCCTGCTGGGCCTCGGGCAGAGGGTAGGTGCCTTCCTGCTCGATGGGGTTCTGCGTGGCCAGCACGAAGAACGGGTCGGAGAGTTTGTGGCGGATGCGGCCCACGGTCACCTGCCGCTCCTGCATCGCCTCCAGCAGGGCCGCTTGGGTCTTCGGCGGCGTGCGGTTGATCTCGTCGGCCAGGATCACGTGCGAGAACAAGGGGCCTTCCAGAAAGCGGTAACCGCGGCTCCCGGTGGACTTGTTCTCCTCGATGATCTCCGTGCCGGTGATGTCGGCCGGCATCAGGTCGGGCGTAAACTGGATGCGGCTGAAGGTGAGGTTCAAGGTTCGCGCCAGGGTGCTGACCATCAGCGTCTTCGCCAGCCCCGGCACGCCCTCCAACAGGCAGTGGCCCCGGCTGAACAGCGAGATCAACAACTCCTCGATGACCTCGTGCTGGCCGACGATCACCCGCGACAATTGCGACAGGATCTTCTCGCGGGCGGCGCCCAGCTTCTCGATGGCCTGGGCGTCGCCGGCAGAGAGGCCGTGCTGTCCGTCGCCGGCGGGGGTGGTGCTGGTCTGGCCCGATGGTTCTTCGTGCGCGCTCATGCGTCTGTTTCAGGGTTCAGGGTTGAGATTTCAGGGTTCCGATCTGAGGTATTGGATTTCAGATTTGAGATATTGGATTTCAGATTCCGGACTTAGACGCTGAATCTTGAACATGGGATGCTCAAAATCCAAAATCCAAAATCTAAAATCCAAAATGCCTAGCGTTGGTAGATGGGCAGATTGGCGTTCTCCAACTGGAGGATCGTGAGGTTCACGGCCGTGGTAAAGACCGGGCCCACGTAGCCCTGGTTCCAGCAGCCCTCGGGACTGATCTCCTTGACCAGCCGGTCGTAGACCTTGTCGCGGTATTCCTCCCAACTCTTGCCGCCTTCACGGTAGCGGACCTGGGCGTAATAGTAGTGGGCGTAGTGCCAATGGCCGAAGCCCTGGTTGGAGATGTTGTCCAGGTTCTTGCGGCAGTAGTCCTGCAGCTTGGGAACGTACTGGCTGTCGTAATCGCCGGCGTTGAACAGGCAGGCGATGGCCGCCGCCGAGATCGCCGGACGGGGGCCGCCGCCCTTGGAATTGTACTGCACGCCGCCGTCGGGCGTGGTGCAGTTGCGGATGTACTTGATGGCCTTTTCGATGATCTCCTTGGGCACGGGGATGCCGGCGTTGCGGCAGGCGCGAAGCCCCTGCACTTGGGTGATCGTGGTCGACCCTTCGTCGAAGCCCTGCCCGTCCTTGGCGCTGACGTATCCCCAGCCGCCGGGCTCCGTCTGCGCACGGCCGCAGAAGGTCACCGCCTTGGTCAACGCGTTGACCAGTTGCGCCCGGCGATCGACGTCCTCCTCTTCGCCCAGCACCTGCGAGAGGAAGAGCATGGCGAAGCCGTGGCCGTAGGTATAACGGTCGTCGTGGAGCGGATCGCCGATCAGGCCGTTGGGCCGGGCGTTGTCCAAGAGAAAATCGACCGTGCTGCGGACCGTGGCGGCATACTTGCCCTGGGTGGTCGTGGAGCCCTGGGCCAAGAAGGCGACGCCCGCCAGCGAGGTCATGGCCGACGGGTAGAAGCCGTTATTGGCCGTCCACCGACCGCGACTCGACTGGTGCCTGGCCAGCCACTCCAGTCCCTGCGAAACGACCTTGACTACCTCCGGGTCCTTAGACCCTAGCGCCCAAACCGGTCCATCCGCCCAGACAAGCGATAGCGCCAGCAAGGCCGGCAACCCGACCGGCCGCACGCAACGCGGGATGCTATTCATGGGTTCCCCCCTCCCTCCTGCTCAACACCGGCGGAAAGACCAAGGTCTTCCTCCAGTATATCCTTGCCGCACGGCGGCCGGGTGACAGCTCACCGAGCGCTTCCCTTTGCCGGGGCCGCCCAGACCCCGCCAAATATGAGTTTGGTTGCGGGTTTTCCCATTGTCAAGCGCCGGCCAAGGATTTCCCGGGGCGCCGTCAGCGTTGTCTATACTTGAGCGCGGCGGCCGAAAGGTTCAGAGGGAAAACGGGACTCCGTCCTTTTTCCAGTGAATCCCGATAGTAGAGCTACCAGGGCCACCCATGAGAATGGGGAAGCGTACTTCCGCCTTTCTCGTACTCCTCTCGCTCCGCGAGAGGGAAAACGTCACGCGGAGCGTGACGAGTACGGAAGTTATTTCTAGGCCGGACCTCGCTACCTACCCGGCGCCGGAGGCAGGGCCTTGTTGGCCGGCGGTGCGGCGGGAACGGGGACCGCCGGTTCCGGGCCGTCGTCCTCATCGTCGTCGCCGCTGCGGCCGAGGGCGGCCCTGCGCAGGGCGTTGAACAGGGCCTTGGTGGCCGTCGTGGTCTTCGCCGGAGAAGTCACCGCGGACGCCGGCAGCGGCTGATCGGTGAAGGTCAGCCGCACGGTGCAATTGAGGAGCTGCATATCGACGGTCTTGTTTTTTCCCGGGTCGCCCACAATCGTAAAGCAATGGGTCGGCACGTGCAACCGCTCGTTCCAGACCACGCGGCCGTTGCGGCGGTCGATGGCTAACAGGGCCGTGGTGTTCTGCATCTGCTGCTGCCTGCGTTGGTTGATCATCGCCGCGAAGATCAGCACGGGGAGCTGGCTGGGCTGGTCCAGAAGGAGGAGCTGATCGTCGATCTTGACCGGCTTGGGCCAAAGGCTCCTACCCCGGCGATCGAAGCCGTAGACCCGACCCTTGGTGACCCGCTGGACCCGCTCGCCGTTGGTTCCGGGCATGGCCTGCATCTGGCGTTGGGCGTCGTCTTCGCCTTCGCCGGATTGGGTGATCAAGAGGAACTGGTCGGGCGAGCGGAGCAGGGTGATCTTGGTTAGACCCGGCTGGGGCAGCAGCATGGTATCGGTGATCGTCGCCCCGCCGGGCAGCGCGATCAACAAGAACCTCCCGCCCGGCTCGAAGATCCCGATCGCCTCGCGATCGGCCAGGGCCAACTGGGCACTGGCCGCGAACTGGCGTTCGGGCCAGAGTGCCTTGCCCGTCCAGGCGTCGAACATTTGCAGCGTGGCCCGGTCGCCTTCGGCGTGCCAGACCAGCACGTTGCGGCCCAGGGTGGCGAAGCGGGCGGAAGGGACCTCCCGCACGCCGGCCGTGGTGCCGTCGCGGGCCCGCAGCACGAGGGCCTTCGACTCGTTCAGGGGGGCCACGACGATGTAGTCCCGGTCGCCGAAGAGCGTGTTCTCCGGCCGGATGTCCTGCCGCGTCCAGATGGTCTGGCCGCTGGCCGGATCGAGGCCCAGGCAGGTGTGCGAGCGCCGCAGGCAGAGCATCTGCCCGCTGACCGCCTCCGGCAAGCTGATCGCCGGCTCGCCGTTGGCCATGCGGAGCTGCTGCAGAGCCGCCGGCTGGTTGGCAAAGAGGACGCGGAGCTGGGCGCTGCGGACCAGGTCGGTGCGGGGCTCGTCGAGGTCCTGGCTCCAGAGGAGGCGGGCCGATCCACCTGCTTTGCACAGGGTATCGATAGCCAGTACCTTGTCACCCACGGACAGCAGCAGCAGGTGCCCCTGGGCCTGCACCCGCATCGCGCTCTGGTTCAGCGAGAAGCGGTTCTCGCGGGCGATCTCCATCAGCGACAAATGCCAGAGGACGTTGCCGTAGCCGTCGTGGCCGACGAGCTGCGGCGGCGCCTGTTGCAAGTCCACCGTGGTCTCCAGGAAGAACGGACTGCGGTCGCCCTGGAACTCGATGCTCGCCTGGTTGACGGTGGGCGCGGGGAGACTTTTCGGGATCTTCTCCACAAGCACGTTGCCCACCGGCCACGGCGACGCGGCGGCCAAAAGCGGCCGGACCGGGTCGTCCGCGGGAAGCGCATCGACCCGCTGCTTGCCTGTCTTGCCGTCGGCGCCGACCACGGCGGCCAGCTCGCCGGCCAATCGCCGGTAGTAAATGGCGGCGTCCTGCGGACGGCCCGCCTGCCGCAGCAGGTCGGCCATCTCGGCGGTGGCCGCCGCCATCCGCCGGGGATCGCCGGACTGCTCCTCCTCGCTCAGAAGGAACTCCGCCGCGAGGAAATTACCCGACTGGCGGTACTTCTGAATCATCGCTTGCCGAGCTTCCGTGCCCAAGGGTTGCCCGGCGAAATAGTCGAGGAACTGGCGGATCGCCTGGGCCGTTCCGCTTTTCTGCGCCTCCTGCCAGCAGGAAGCCACGTAGCGGTCGATCTCGGCTTGCACGGCCGGCGGCGCCGCCTGCCGCAGGTTGGCCAGTTGCACTTGCAGCCAGCGATCGCGGCGGACGCTCAGCGACTTGTCGATGGTTTCCATGCCGCGGTGCTCGCGGTCCAACGCCACCAGCCGCTGGTACTGCTCTAAAGCGGCGTGGAACTCGCCTGCGGCTTGCAGGCCCGAGGCCATCAGGCATAGATAGGTTGCCTGCTGGGCCGGCTCGTCGCAAAGCGGCGGGATCTCGCCGGCATGGCCGCGGAGCCGGGCGAAATCGACCCGCAATCCGTCCAACAGAGACTCGCGCAACAGCGCCCGCGTGCTCGGGTTGTCGGTCAGGTCCAGGCTGCGGCGGAAGCAGCGGATGGCCTCCGAGAGGTTCCCCTCGTGCCAGAGAATTTCGCCGCGCAAGCTCAGGGCCTCGGAGTCGTCGGGCCGGGCCGCCAGGCGGCGGTCGATCAGCTTCCGCAGGGCGACCAGTTGATAATAGACCTCGACGGCGTCGGCCCGCTGGGAGACGATCTTGCCTTTGTAGCAGACCAGGTTGCCGGGCATGGCTCCCCGGCCCTTGGCCGCGGAGACGATGCGGCCTTCTCCCAGATCGATGCCGATCACTTCGCCGTTGGTCAACGGCAGATAGTAGAGATCGCCGCTTTGGAAGCCCGTGCCGCTGGGGGCGGCCCCGGGCGGATAGGCGATCTTGCGGCCGCCCCACGCCGCAAGCGGACGGACCGCCTCCTCGCGGGATTCGCCGCGGTTCTCGCCAACGACGTCGCTTTGGCCGGCATCGGCCTTGTGGGCCCTGGCCTCGCTCTTGGCGCGCTCGGCTTCCTCCTTCGACGGCGGCGCCAGCCGCAGCGCCCGCACCCCCTGCCGGCCCACCAGGACCACCGTTTGCTGGCGGACGCAGGCCAGGTAGAGGTCGTCTTGCCGCGGCTCGGTCCAGCAGAGCGTGCCGTCGGCCAGCTTCAGGCAGTGGACCTCGTTGGAATCGACGGGGGTCGCCAGCACGTAGCCGTCGGCGATCACCGCGCTGGAGTCGGTAAAGCGGAGGTTCGCGTTGACAACCGGGACGCCTTGCATGGCGAAGAACATCGCCTGCTGCTGGCTCTGGTCGTTGTCAGCGCTATAGGTATAACCCCAGAGCAGCGAGCGGGTGGCCGCTTCGAGGGCCACGATCGACTTGTTGCCCGTCGGGCAAACGAGAATCCCGTCGGCATAGGAGGGCGCCACGCCCGCCAGCCGCCGCAAAGGGTCGTTGAGGATGTCGCGGTCGGCGTCGGCCAACTGCTGCGACCAGAGCGGGCTACCCGTCTTCCCGTCCAGCGCCGCCAGGCGGATCTCGCCCCGCGACTCGGCCAGCACGAAGAGTTGATCCATCAAGGGCAGCGGCGGGCCGAGGAAGAAGCGCCGGCCAGCGGCAGGTTGACCTGCGGCTCGCCACCCAACTCCCACTTCAACCGGCCCGTGCGGAGCTCGTAGGCCGCCAGCCGGTTGTAGGCCTTCGGCGCGCTCTCCTCGTTGCGGCGCTGCCCGGTGAAGAACATGTTCCGGCCGCCGCCGGCGGTCTCAAGCTGCAAGTCCTCGACGGCGAAGACGCACTGGCCGTCGCTGCTCAGCGTGCCGTAGGTGGCATCGCCGAACATGCGGAAGCGGAGACCCTGCTCGATCTGCTGCTCGGGGCGGTACCCGCCCGGCCCATTGTAGCCCTGCGGGTCCTCCTGAGAACGGGAGCTGAGCATGGCCTCGAACGGGTCTTCCCGCGGCGGGCCTTCCCAGAGCCGCTTGCCCGAATTGAAATCCACCGCCAGCAAGTTCCGCGTGGTCCGCATCAGCACCATGTCGTTGACCACCAGCGGATGCACGCCCGGCAACATCCACTGATCCTGGTCCTCTTCGTAATTGTGCAACTCCTGGAGCATGGCCTCGATGTAGGGGTGATCCAACGTCGGCACCCGCCACCGCATGCTCAACAGCGGCTCCCCGCCGTCGGCGACGGCGTTGCGGGCCGGATTGCCGCGGACCATGGCCCAGCGATCGACGCCGGGCATTTGGGCCGTCGCCGCCACCACCAGGGTGGAAAGCCAGGCGACCGCCGCATCGTCGCTGGCCAACAACGGCGCTTCCTTGCCGCCGATCTGGATCCGCGCGTCGGGATGCCTGGCCCGCAGCGCCGAGAGCGTCTCCCGGGCCTCCTTGGGCGACGCGGCCCGCAGCCAACAGGTGGCCAGCGCTGAAGAAAGCGCCGGCTCAAACTGCTCCGCGACTCGGCACTGATCGCGCAGTCTCTTCAGCACCAGAGCCCCGGCCAGGGCCCGACCGTGGTCGAGGTGGTCCAGACCCAAGAGGAACGTCGCTTCATAGCCGGCCCGCGTATGAAAGAACCGCCGCGAGACCTCGGTCAGCCCGGAGACGCTGCCGCCGGCGATGGCCTCGTCGAGCATCTGCCGGGCGCGGGCGCCGAATTGCAACTCGTAGAGGTCCGTGCCCGCCGCCGGCATCTGCCCCAACATCTGCTGCGCTTCGGACTTGAGACTGCGGCGCTGAATGGGACCGGATCTCTCCGGCAGGAAATTGTCTTCGGGACTGTCGAGAATCGCCCCCAACGCGCGGACCGCCTCGGCATACCGGCCCCGCTCCACCAATTGTCGAGCCAGACCGAGCAACTGCACCTGGGCGCGATCTGCCTTGGCCAAGACCGACGGCCCCTCGCTGGGCAAAAATGGGTCGCCAAACGTGGCGCCACCGGGTTGGCGGGCCGCCGGCGGTCCGGCCTTGCGGGCGTTGGCGCCCGGAACCATCCCTTGCTGCGCCCGCGCCGCCGCCCCGAGGACCGTCAAAACGATCAGCCCCAAGGCCACTCGCCTGGCAAACGGACCCCGCGTCCGTGAATCTCGGACCATAAGTCCTCCTTCTCACGCCTCGGCTGAAAGTCCACAAGCGCGATCCATCGGATTGGCGCTGCTGCACGGATCTCAGCCAACGTCATAAACGATGACTACAGCAAATCTTAGGAGATTGTCGCCATTGTGGCAAGCCAATCAACTGCGCCACCCGCGCAAAACGCCGGACAGGGTAGGGTGGTAGTAGTAGGGTGGGGCAAGCTCGCAAAAGCGAGCGCCGGCCCACCGCGGCTGCAGATCAAACGCAAGGAGTAGGGTGGGACAAGCTCGCGGTAGCGAGCGCCGGCCCACCGGTCCTGCTGGTGGGCCGGCGGCCGCCAAGGCGGCCTGGTCCCACCCTACCTTCCCTATCGGCACTCGCTTTGCTACAGTGGCCTCTAGGAGGGGGGAACCATGCAACTGCTCGGCCGCCGATTCGATACGGGAAAAACGTCGCTTCTTGAGATTCACGCGGGCCGGATCGCGCGGATCGCTCCGCTTGAGGTGGATGCCGCAACCGCCGCCGGCTGGCCGTGGATTGCTCCCGGGCTCTGGGACCTCCAGGTCAACGGTTACGCCGGCCAGGCCTTCAGCTCGCGCGAGCTTACGCCGCGGCAGGTGGCCGACATTGGCCGGAAAATGTTCGCCTTCGGGGTTACCCGGTTCCTCCCCACGCTCACCACGGAGCGGCAGGAAGTCCTCGTACACGGCCTGCGGACCATTGACGAGGCATGTCGGATCGACCCGCTTTTGGACCGGCAGATAGCGGGCATTCACCTGGAAGGCCCTTATATTTCCCGCGAGGACGGCCCGCGAGGCGCCCATCCGGCGTCCTGCTGCCGTGCGCCCGATTGGGACGAGTTCCAGCGGCTGCAAGAGGCGGCTCAAGGCCGGATCCGCCTGCTGACGATGGGCGTCGAGTTCGACTCGGCCGCGGAATTCGTGGGCCGGGTTGTGGCCGGCGGCGTGCTGGTGGCCATCGGCCACACGGCGGCCGACTCGCGCCAGATCCGCCGCGCGGTCGACGCCGGCGCCCGGCTGAGCACCCATCTGGGCAACGGATCTCATCGCTATCTGCCGCGGCATCCCAATTACCTTTGGGACCAACTGGCCGAGGACCGGCTTTGGGCAAGCCTGATCGTCGACGGCCATCATTTGCCTCCCGAAGTGGTCAAGACGTTCCTCCGCGCCAAAACTCCCGCACGATGTATCCTGGTCAGCGACCTGGCCAGCCAAGCAGGCCTCCCGCCGGGTCGCTACGCCAGCGGGCTCGCCGACGTGGAAATCCTCGACGACGGCAGGTTGGTCGTTGCCGGGCAGCGACAATTCCTGGCCGGCGCCTCGCAGCCGCTTTCGACCGCCGTGGCCCGAGTCATGGACTTCGCCGGGTTGGACCTGGCCTCTGCAGTGACCCTGGCCAGCCAGCAACCTGCCCGCCTGCTCGGACTAGCTCCGCTGTCGCTCGAGCCGGGGCAGCCGGCCGACCTGATCCAGTTCACGCTGCTGAGAGCCCGCGATTCCTCGTTTGCCGATCTCGAAGTCCACGCTACGCTCGCCGACGGCGAGCTTCGCTACGGCCAGCCTTGGACCCCAGGACCGGCCCGACAGTAAGGGCCTGTAAAACAATAAGTTTGCCCAACTTATCGTTTTACAGGCCCTAGGGGCCCTACTCGCGGTCATCGCGAGCGCGGGCCAACGAGGGGCCGGCGCGGTCGCGACCGCCGAGCGACGGGCAAGGAGAGCTGAGGGCCAACCAAGCTGCCTTGCTGTGCGGCGAGGAGGCCTCGCGGGCGGACAACTTCAGGGCCGTGGCGGCGCTGGCATAGCGATTCTGTTGACGCAGGGCCTCCCCGCGGAGGATCTTGATCTCCGCCTGGAAAAACCCCCGACTGGCGAGCGAATCGAGCTCGTCGAGCGTATGTTGGATCATTCCCAACTCCAGATAACCGGTGGCCTCCACCAGTCGCTTGGCAATCCGAACCAGTTGCTTGGTCTCGATGCTCATGATGTCACCATCGCCACGTCTTTCGTCCCCAGTTCTCAATAATCTCTCTCGATGAACCTTAATACGCCCCTGAACTCAGCGTGTTACTGCGTGCAAACGGCGTTCCAGTTCCTCATTAACGCCCCGAGCAGATCTCCTAAAGGATTTGCCTTGCGGTAGTTGCAATTCGGCAGTCCCTCAGCGGCATGAATCAGATTTGCAGTCATTTTGGCAACGACTGCGCTCTTTTTCGGCGCCTCGGGGCGGGTTCCCCAAGGGGGCTATTCCGTCGGCCAGCTTGGCACTCCTGTTAGGGATTGACGGCGGCTGCGGGGAAATACATCCCGGACGGGCTGGGTTGCCGATGACATAAGGGTTGACTTTGCGGGTGCTTCGCACGAAAGAACGCCCTCCTCAAAGGAGATGTGCGTCTTGCCGAGTCCCCCCATGTAAGATTAAAATCAAAGGTTTGCAATCCAACGGGTTTCCATGACCAGCCAACGAAAACACGTCCGCAGGGATCCGTCGGACAGCGGGCCCAGACCTCCGAACGGAAATGCGCCGATGTACGTGCTTGAAGCACGCAGCCTCACGAAGACTTACGGCGAAGGCGAAGCCCGCGTCGAGGCCCTCAAAGGCGTCGATCTGGCCGTCCGACCCGGAGAAATGGTGGCGATCATGGGCCGCTCCGGCTCCGGCAAGAGCACGCTGCTTTGCATGTTGGGCGGCATCGATTGGCCCACCGCCGGCGAGGTGCTGCTGGAGAACGTCAACCTGGCCACGCTCTCCGACGACCAACGGACGATCACCCGCCGCCGCCGCATCGGCTTCATTTTCCAGGCTTTCAATTTGTTGCCGATCCTTTCGGCGGAGGAGAACGTGTCGCTGCCGCTGGAGTTCGACGGCGTGCCATCCGCCGAGGCCCGCCGCCGTGCCCTGGAGGCCCTGGAGATGGTGCAAATGGCCGGCCGCCGCACTCATATCCCCAGCACGCTTTCCGGCGGCGAGCAGCAGCGGGTGGCCATCGCCCGGGCCCTGGTGATCAACCCGGCCATCCTCCTGGCCGATGAGCCCACCGGCAACTTGGACAGCGCTAACGGTCAGCGGGTGACCAACATGCTGCGGGACCTGGTCGACAAGCAGGGCCAGACGATCGTGCTGGTCACCCACGACGACGACGTCGCCGCCCGGGCCGACCGCGTGATTCACCTGGTCGACGGGCTGATCGACAGCGAAGTTCAGAACCGCCTTCCCGCCAGCCACGGCGTGGCGATTACCCCGGCAAAGAAGTAGGTTATGGTGCTTTGGAAATTCAGCTTCCGGCACGTGCTCGCCCGGCCGGGGCGGGCCATCCTGACGCTGCTGAGCATCGTCATCGGGGTGGCCGCAGTGGTCTCGGTGAGCATCGCCACGTCGACCACCAGCGTCGCCTACAAGACGATGTACGAGACGGTCAACGGCAAGGCGGCCTTGGAAGTGGGCGTCGAAGGGGGCGGGCGCTTCGAGGAAGCCCCGCCGGGCAGCCCCACAACCGTCCTGGAAATGGTCCGGGGGGTTCCCGGCGTGGCGGCAGCCGCGCCGCTGTTCAAGAAGGACATCGTGCTTTATGCGCCGGACGGCAGGCGGATCACGCTGGTGGCCCTGGGCATCGACCCGACCCGCGACGCTTCGATCCGCGATTTCAAGGTCAAAGAGGGCAAAGCTCTCGGCCGGACCAGCGGCGCCATGCTGGAGGAAGGTTTCGCCAAGGCGATCAACGTCCGCCTCGGCGACCGTGTGCAAATCGCCGCCGTCAGCAGCGGCAGGCGCCCGATCACGATCACCGGCCTGACCGCTTTCCAGGGGGCCTCCACGCTGCGGATGGGCGGGCTCTTGTTTCTGCCCTTGGAGCGGCGCAGAGAATCTTCGACCTCGAGGGCGAATTGGACCTGATCCAGGTGGTCCTCAAGGACAAGGCCGACCTGGAAACGGTCCGTGAGGCGATCGCCAAGGCCCTGCCTCCCGGCTTGGGCTTGAGCGTCCACCGGCCGGGCGGCAACTCTCAAGGCATGGAGGAGACCATGCAGTCCAGCCAGCAGGGACTCCTCTTGGCCAGCGCCTTCTCCGTGCTCCTGGCTGCCTTCATCATTCTCAATACGTTCCTGATGAACGTCGGCGAGCGCCGCCGGCAGTTGGCGATCATGAGGGCCGTCGGCGCGACGACCAAGCAGCTTGCCGGGATGTTGGTCGGCGAGAGTCTGGTGCTGGGACTGGCGGGGACCGTGCTGGGCGTCCTGGCCGGCATCGGCGGGGCCTCGCTGCTGACGAAGTCCCTGTCCCGACTGCTGCAAACTTCGCTTCCGGCGATGCCGCTGGGTTGGTTCGAGATCGGCGTGGCCCTGCTGGTGGGCGAGGGAATCTCGCTTCTGGGCGTGCTGATCCCCGCCTACCGCGCCACGCTGGTCTCGCCCATGGAAGGCATGGGACAGGTCGCCCGCGAGGATACCGAAGGGACTTCCTACTGGGCGACCATCGTGGGCGGGCTGATCTCCGCCACCAGCGCCGGCTTGTTGGTGGCCTGCGTCGAGGGCTGGCTGTCGATCGATTTCGCGGTCACCACCGCGGCCTTCCTGCTGGTGGGCATCGTGCTGCTGCTGCCGTTGATCCTGGAATACATGTCGCGCATCGCGCTCTGGCTGTTGCTGCCGATCTTGCGGGTCGAGGCGAGCCTGGCCCAACGGCAGATCCTCCGCCACCGCGCCCGCTCGACGCTCACCGTGGGCGTGCTTTTCGTGGCCGCCAGCACGGGCATCGGGCTGTCCAGCGCGATTCTGGACAACATCCAGGACGTGCGGCAATGGTATCAGCGCTCTCTGGTGGGCCATTTCTACATCCGCGCCGCGATGCCCAACATGGGCGACGGCACGGCCCCCGTGATCCCCGACGAGGTGGGAGCGGAGATCCGCAAGGTACCGGGGATCCTCAAGGTCGATTCGGCCCGCATGGGTCCCGCCCACGTAGGCGATCAGAAAGCGGTGGCCGTGGCCCGCGATTTCACCACCGAGGACCTGCACTTCGATCTCAAGGAGGGCCAGGCCCGCGGACTGCGCGAGAAACTCTTCCAAGGCCAGGTGGTGGTCAGCACGGTCCTGGCGCAGAAGCTCGGCGTCCACGTGGGCGACACGATCCCCCTGAAAACCTCGCAGGGGACGCGGAACCTGAAAGTCGCGGGCCTGATCAACGATTACCTGATCGGCGGGTTGACGTTCTACCTGCAGCGGTCCTACGCGGAGAAGCTGCTGGGGGTCCGCAGCCATGACGCCTACGTGATCTACGCCGACCATCGCACGTTGGCCCAAACGCAAAAACGCTTGCAGGCGATCTGCGAAAAGTACGGCGTGCTGCTGCATTCCAACGCCGACATCACCAACATGATCGACGGCATGATCGCCGGCATCGATGGCTGCCTCTGGGGGATCCTCGTGCTGGGCTTCGTGGTGGCCGCCTTCGGCGTGGTGAACACCTTGACCATGAACGTCCTGGAGCAGACCCGCGAGCTGGCCTTGCTGCGGATCGTGGCCACAACCCGCTGGCAGGTCCGCAAGACAATCCTCACCCAGGCGGCGATCATCGGCGGCCTGGGGCTGGTTCCGGGGATTCTCGCCGGGCTGGGGGTCTCCTTCCTCATCAACCGGGCCATGGTCTCGGCCTTCGGCCACACGATCGAGTTCGCGCCGCACCCGCTGCTGCTAGTGAGCGGGTTTCTCGTGGGCTTTGCGATCGTGGTCCTCTCCGCCTCGTTCCCCGCGGAGCGCGCGGCGAGGCTGGAACTGGTCCACGCGCTGCAGTACGAGTGACTAACGCGGATGATTCGTGCCCCGGGTGCTTCGGCGCACGGCGCGTAACACTAGCCCGAAGCGCATGCGAGGGTCAGTTGGTGTACCTCCCTCGCTTGCGCTTCGGGCTAGTGTTCGGCCGTCAATAGTCCGGACCTGCTAGTCTGCGGGACCTTTCACGTCCGAGCCGGCGGCGGCGGCCAGCGGGGCGATCGGCTCGGGGGACGCTTCCACCGATCCGAGGAAGGCCAACTGCTTCTTGCCGGCCACTTCCTTGACCTCGATGGTGATCGTGTCCTTCCCCTGGAACTCGCCCTTGAGCAGCTCTTCGGACAACGGGTCCTCGACGTAGTTCTCGATCGCCCGCCGCAGCGGCCGGGCGCCGAAATCCAACTGCGTGCCCTTCTTGACCAGCCAGGCGCGGGCCTCGTCGGTCAGCACCAGCTTCAGCGAGCGCTCCGCCAGCCGGCCGCGGACCTTCTTCAGCTCCATCTCGACCACGTCGCCGAGGTCCTTCTCGGTGAGGTGGCGGAAGACGATGATGTCGTCGACGCGGTTGAGGAACTCGGGCCGGAAGTGCTTCTCGATGACCTCCTTGACGCGGCCCTTCATGCTGTCGTAGCCGGCGTCGTCGTCGGGCTTCTGGAAGCCGAAGGCCGATTCGTTCTTGATCGCCTCGGCGCCGGCGTTGGTGGTCATGATGAGGATCGTGTTGCGGAAGTCGATGTTCCGCCCGAAGCTGTCGGTGAGCCGGCCCTCTTCCATCACCTGGAGCAGCATGTTGAAGACGTTGGGGTGGGCCTTCTCGATCTCGTCCAGCAACACCACCGCGTAGGGACGGCGGCGGATCTTCTCCGTCAACTGGCCGCCTTCCTCGTAGCCCACGTAGCCCGGCGGGGCGCCGATCAGCCGGCTGACGTTGTGCTTCTCCATGTACTCGCTCATGTCGATCTGGATCAGCGCGTCCTCGTCGCCGAACATGAACTCGGCCAGGGCCTTGGCCAGCAGCGTCTTGCCCACGCCGGTGGGCCCGGCGAAGATGAAGCAGCCCGTGGGCCGCTTGGGATCCTTCAGCCCGCTGCGGCTGCGCCGCACGGCCTTGGAGACCGACTTGATCGCCTCGTCCTGGCTGACGATGCGGTGGTGCAGCTCCTCCTCCATCTTCATCAGCCGCAGCGAGTCCTCGGTGGTCATCCGCGTCAAGGGGATGCCGGTCATCTTGGAGATCACCTCGGCGATCACCTCCTCGTCGACCACGCCGTCGGTCTCGCGCGACTTCTCCCGCCAGTCGCGGGTGATGTTGGTCTTCTTCTTCTTGAGCTTGTCGGCCTGGTCGCGCAGGGCGGCGGCCTTCTCGAAGTCCTGGTTGGCGACGGCCTCCTCCTTCTCCTTGTTGAGGCGCTCGACTTCCTCGTCGATCTCCTTGAGGTCCGGCGGCCGGGTCATCGACTTCAGGTGCACCCGCGCCCCGCCTCGTCGATCACGTCGATCGCCTTGTCCGGCAGGCAGCGGCCGGTGATGTAGCGGCCGGAGAGCTCCACGGCCGTGTCGATGGCATCGTCGGTGATCTGCACGTGGTGGTGCTTCTCGTAGCGGTCGCGCAGTCCCTTGAGGATGTCGATGGTCTCGGTCTTGGTCGAGGGCTCGACCATCACGATCTGGAAGCGGCGGTCCAAGGCGCTGTCCTTCTCGATGTACTTGCGGTACTCGTCCAGCGTGGTGGCGCCGATGCACTGGATCTCGCCGCGGGCCAGGGCCGGCTTGAGCACGTTGGAGGCGTCGATCGCCCCCTCGGCGCCGCCGGCGCCGACCAAGGTGTGCAGCTCGTCGATGAAGAGGATCGTGTTCTTGGCGCGGCGGACTTCGTTCATCACGGCCTTGATCCGCTCTTCGAACTGGCCGCGGTACTTGGTGCCGGCGACCATCATCGCCAGGTCCAAGACCACGATCCGCCGGTCCATCAAGAGCTCGGGGACATTGCCCTCGACCACCCGCTGCGCGAAGCCCTCGACGATCGCCGTCTTGCCCACGCCCGCCTCGCCCAAGAGCACGGGGTTGTTCTTCGTCCGGCGGCTGAGGACCTGCATCGTCCGCTCGATCTCCTTCTCGCGGCCGATGACCGGGTCGAGCTTGTTCTGCCGCGCCAGCTCGGTAAGGTCGCGGCCGAAGCTGTCCAGCGCGGGGGTCTTGGACTTGGTGCTCCGTTGGGGCTCGCCGCTGCCGGCGGCGCCGCCGGCCCCGCCCATGCCCGCCCGCTCCGAGCCTTCGCCCCCTTCCACGCCGTGACCCAGGAGGTTCAACACCTCCTCGCGGACTTCATCCAACTTCAACCCCAGGTTCATCAACACCTGGGCGGCAACGCCCTCCTGCTCGCGGAGCAGCCCCAGCAGGATGTGCTCCGTGCCCACGTAATTGTGGTTCAGGTTGCGAGCTTCCTCCATCGAGTACTCGATGACCTTCTTGGCACGGGGCGTTTGCGGGAGCTTGCCCATGGTGACCATGTCCGGCCCGCTCTGCACCAGCTTTTCCACCTCCAGGCGGATTTTGCGCAGGTCCACGTCGAGATTCTTCAAGACGTTGGCCGCGACCCCGCTGCCCTCTTTGATCAGGCCCAACAGGATGTGCTCGGTGCCGATGTATTCGTGGTTGAACCGCTGCGCTTCCTGATTGGCCAGTTGCATGACCTTGCGGGCGCGATCGGTAAATCGTTCGTACATGAGTGCTCCCTTCTCGATTCCTCGTCAATGTAGCCGGCACACGCCCTGTGCCGCAAGCCAAGCACGGCACGCGGCGTGTGCCTTCTACGATCTCAGGCCGCCTCGGCACGTCCGGCCGGTGAGGCCGCTGCGGCCGTCACGCCAATCGCTGCCGCCGGGTTCGGCTCGACCCGCCGCATCTGGGCCTGGCGAACCAAGTCTCGCTCCCGGCTGATCTCCCAACGCCACTTCTTCCCGTCTTCGCAGCGCTCCAAGCGAGCCAACCCTTCCAGCGCCTCCTCGAAGCGGCCCGTATGACGCCAAAGGGTGGCCAGCATCAAGCTGGCGTCTACGTTGCGCGGGTTGGCCGCCAAAAGCCCGCTCAGCAAGTACTCCGCTTCAAACCAGTTCCCTTTGAGGTAATGATCCAACGCCAGGGCGAAAGAATCAACGCGGGGCGATAAGTCCCGTGGCGGCGCCCCGCGGGAATCCCAGCGGGAGGCAAATATTGCCGAAACGGCCCAAATTCCCCCCACTACCGCCCAAATCAGACTACGTAACCCCGCCGTAAACAGTTCACTCCAAAGGATGCTGGACGCTAAGGCCAAGTTCACCAGCGCTGTGAATCCTACGGCGATCGCCAAGCCCAACCAACTGCCGTGTCTCCAAATCAACGACAGTCCCGGCCAGAGATACGTCCCCCACGGCATCTTGCCCATAACCTTCGGCTCCTTCCTTCATCCAATGGCCAAGGAATTGTAACTCGTAAAATGAGGTCGATCAAGGCAACTAAAAGGCACGCTTCAAGTTAGAGTTGATCCCAGCCCGCTCCGGCCTGTCCCGACCGGATCGAATGCTCGTCCTGGCAACGACTTACCCTGCCCGGACCCGTCCAGCCGGGCGGTTTACTTTACGCGGGCACCAGCACCGCCACAGCAATTGTAGGGTGGGACAAGGCCGCTTTGGCGGCCGCCGGCCCACCAGGAGTTGCCAGCACTGGTGGGCCGCGCTCGCTTCGGCGAGCTTGTCCCACCCTACCCCTATCATTTTTCTGACGACACTTAAGAATTCCGAGGGCAAGCGATCAGGCGGCCTTTTCTTGCGGAGAATGCTCATGGCTACGTTTTTCATGTTTGGCAAGTACGCGACGGGAGCGGTTCCGGGGATCAGTCCTAAACGCACGGAAGAGGCCCGACGGCTGATCGAGAGCCTGGGTGGCCAGGTGAAAGACATTTACGCCCTACTGGGGGAGCACGACGTGGTGATCATTGCTGATCTGCCGCGGATGGCCGAGGCAATGCAAGCATCCGTGGCCTTGAAGCGACTGACCGAGATCTCCTTTTTTACCGTCGCGGCCATGCCCATCGAAGAGTTCGACGAGCTTTGCGGCGGAGCGTAGCGGTACGGTCCCGAAGGGCCAGATGGGGCGTCCGCGGCGCGTACGAGCCCCCACTTTGGACGTGCGCTCTTCTCGTTTTCCCAAGTGTCTAGCAAATCCGGCTCTCGCCCAAAGAGGCGCATGGATGCCATGGTCGCAGCACTGGTCTCGAGCGCCGCCGGGTCGCTTGCAACGAGAACCGGGCGGTCAAGCCCCCTCTTTATGGTGCCATTGCCCGGCTTCCAAGGGCGAGCTACACTAGATATGAGGGGCCGGCTTAGCGGGTTGTTGGCATGAAACCCAAGCGTAATGCGGACGATGTTGCCGCAGCCAAGGACGCCGAAGATGCCTGGCAACGAGTGAAGCAACCGTGGCAGCGCACGTTTGACAGCATCCCCGACTTGATCGCCATCCTGGATTGCGATCATCGGATCGTGCGCGTCAACCGAGCCATGGCGGAAAGGTTGGGCCGCATACCCCGGCAGTGTGTGGGGCTGAAGTGCTACGAGACCATTTGCGGAGCGAGCCAGCCGCCGGCGCATTGTCCGCATGTCCTGAGCCTGGCCGACGACAAGGAGCACGCCGCCGAACTGGACGAGAGCCGCCTGGGGGGCCATTTCCTAGTCAGCACGACTCCGTTGCGGGACGAAGCCGGCCGCATCGTCGGTTCGGTCCACGTGGCCCGCGACATTGGCCAGCAGAAGAAGACGCAGGAAACGCTGCGACACCTGCTGGAATCCAGCGATCACGAGCGGCACCTGATCAGTTGCGACCTCCACGACGGCCTCGGCCAGCAATTGGCCGCGGCGTTGATGCAGTTCGAGGCGTTCGACTACTGGCGGGAGAAGGGCCCGGAGCAAGCCGCCCAGGCCCATGCGTTGGGCGTGCAATTGGTTCGCGAAGCCCACGTCGAGGCGCGGCGGCTGATAGAAGGGCTTCGACCGCGGCAGCTCTGTGAGGGAGGAATTGTGTCGGCCATCGAGGACCTGGTTCAGGAGTCCAACCGACGGAGCCCGGTGAAGATCGAGTTCTCCAGCAACATCGTAGAACTCCACCTGGCCCCGAGGTTGGAGGACACGGTCTTCCGCATCGTGCAGGAGTGCGTCAACAACGCCTGCCGTCACAGCAAGAGCAAGAAGGTGAAGATCGAGCTGACCCGGCATGATGACGAGCTTCGGGTCGAGGTTCAAGACTGGGGAGTGGGGTTTGAAGTGGGTCGCGTCGAGGAAGGCCATTTCGGTTTGGAGGGCATTCAGGAGCGAGCCAGGGTCTTCGGGGGCCGTGCGATCATCCGCAGCCGGCCCCGTCATGGCACCGAGATCATTGTGGAGCTCCCGCTGCCGCCTGTGGCGATTGGCCCTCACGCTTGAGTCGCGCAGTTGTCGACGGGCGACCGATCACCACAACCCGTGGGGTGGTAGGTATCCCCCATAGCCCCTCTGCGTGGTCAAACATAAACAACTCTGCGGGATTATAGAAAGCATTGGCGGCCAACTCTATAATGCTATCTTGAAGAGGCTGAATGGTTCTCGGCGCATACTTCACCTCGCAACCGAGACCCATGAAAATGCCCCTCAGCTTCTTCGGCCCTTCGTGGCGAGTCCTCTGCCACGAAGGGTCTTTTTCTAGTATTACTGCGCAAGATTCGCGGAAAATGGGGACTGGCTCCGTGGCGCAAGCCGTTGTGGCATAAGCAGAAACGTTTCCGCCACGGTGCCTGTCCCCTTTTTCCGCAGGCGTTGTCGCCGTCCGTCGCACGTGCAGGGCGCGCAATCGAAACCCGAAGCGTAAGCGAGGGTAAGTCCCTTCGCCGTCCTCGCTTACGCTTCGCGATTACGATGCGTCCCTGAATAATCCGGGCTAGGGTCAGCCGGCAGGTTCCGGGCTGGGGGGGGCGGGCGGCGCCGGGTTCGACGGCGGATAGAGCCCGGGATTCGGCGGAACATTTGGCGCCGACGGCGGGGGAGCGTAGGACCCGGGATTCGGCTGGAGATAGGGCCCGGGACTTGGCTGGGCGTAAGGCCCAGGATTCGGCTGGGGATAGGACCCGGGACCTGGCTGGGCATAGGGCCCGGGATTCGGCTGGGCGTAAGGCGGGACCATCCCAGGAGCATAGGGCGTCGGGTTCGCGCCGTAAGGGTTGAGCATGGCGCCGGGCGGATTGGCCCACGGTCTGCGAGGGCCCCAACCGGGATTGTAGGGCGTGGCGCCGGCGCGGTACGGATAGAGCCACTCGCCGTAGGGACGGATCGCGGCGCCCTGCCCCCAGGTCTCCACGATGTGCGTGTGATCGGCGCTGTCGCCCACCCGCAACGTGAACTCGCTATGAGAATAGCCGCTGCGCTGGTAGCTCGGATCGATGGCCACGCAAGGCGTTACGGCGGGTGCGAACTGGGCCACCCGTTGGCCCGTCGCCGGGTCGTGGGTGTAATAGGACGGGCGAAAGATCCAGCTATCCGCCTGCCCGCTGCGGGACCCGCAAAGGGCGGCCGCGATCGCAGCCGCCAGGACAAGGTGTCGTCTCATGGGAGGATTTCAGATTTCAGATTTGAGATTTTGGACTTGGGACTTGGGCTTTTGGATTACTGGTCGGGAGCCGGCCTCTCGACCATCAACTGCTCGGTTTTCGGATCGTAAAGGTATCGCTCGCCCGCGGGCAACTCCGGGAGCTTGAGGCCGTTTTCCTTGATGATCTTCTCCATGAACTCCTCGTGCGACTTCGGCGCGTGCTCATTGGTTGCCTTGTAGAGATCCATAGCATGAGTGACCTGGTCGAAAGCCAGCCGCTCTCGGATGGAGAAATAGGCGGCGATCGGCGTGGTGATCATTCCTGCGCCGTAGCCGCGGCCCTTGCGGCCCACGCCCGCTTCGGCCATGACCGCGTTGGCGGACGGGGCTTCGGCGGCGGGCGGGGTAGTCGTTGCGGCGCCGACCGCTGACGAAGGCGTCTGGGCCATCGCGGCCGGGGGAGGCGGCGGGGGAGGTGGCGGAACGTTAGCCCCGGCGGCCACGCCGGCTGAATCAGTCGCCCGTGTGACCGACGGAGGTGGCGGAGGCGGCGGCGTCTCCCCGGAGCTCACCCCGAAGGCCTCCGGGTTGACCTGGCGCTTGGGTTGATTGAAGGGATCATCAGCCCCGCTACAGCCGACGGCCAGAAGCGTCAGCAAGAGCAACCAGCGGCATTGCCACTGCCTGTTGTCGGATGGCCACCGCATCGTCCGTCTCCTTATTTGAGAAGCCGCAAAACAATATGCCGGTCGCTCGCCGCTTGTGGTGCAGGCGTCCCGCCTGCTTTTTCCGGGCAGGCGGGACGCCTGCACCACAATGAATTGCACAACCTTTTTGCGGCTCCTAACCGTTGGTCTGGTTCTCGTCCACGGTCCGTTGACGGCGCATCGTCGAGACGACCGGACGCCGCATCCGGGGCCGCTGCGGGTCCACGGACAGTTCCGCCTGGTCGAGGCGGAACTGCCAGGGCCGCATGGTTTCCAGCACGTCTCGCCGGGTGAGGTTGAAGCCCAAGGGCGTGAGCGTCACCTTTCCCCGGGAGATGGCCGTCAGGTCGGTTTCCTCGGTACCCAGGGGCGGACGGGGCAAGCCCGTCGCCCAGTAGTAGACTCGGCCCCAAGGGTCGGTCCGCGCCTCGAACCGCTCGCCGTATTGGCTGGTGTCCATGGGGACGACCCGCACCTCGGGCGAACCGCCGAGCGCGGCCGTGGGGATGTTCAAGTTGTAGAGCTGCGGCTCGGCCGTCTTTTTCTCCAGGATCTGCGAGATCAGGGACCGGGCCAGCCGGGCCGCCTTCTCATAGGGGGCCTGCTCGCTGAACTCCAGCGAGACGGCCACGCTGGTAATGCGAAAAAAGGCCCCTTCCAACGCCGCCGCCACGGTGCCCGAGTAGAGCACGTTGATGCCTACGTTCCATCCGCTGTTGATCCCGCTGACCACCAGGTCCGGCCGCCGAGGACAGAGCTGGGAAACGCCCAGCTTCACGCAGTCGGCGGGGCTCCCTTCGACGGCCCAACCCCAGTGCTCTTCACCGTCGTAGACCTCCTTGACGATCAGGGGAGTCAGGTAGGTGATCGAATGGCCCACGCCGCTCTGCTCTTGGCTGGGGGCGACCACGCGAACCTCTCCCAGGCGGGACAGCTCTCGTTCCAGCGCCGCCAGGCCCGGGGCGTAGATTCCGTCGTCGTTGGTCAGCAGGATCAGCACGCGAGTCGAGACATCCTGTTCTGAAGCCGGAGCAATCCGAGTCATCCGTGGCGACAATTTCAACTATAACCAGGGCCGCCCGTCGCATCAATTCCCGAGATCGTAACAGCTTGCCAATTAAGCATCTGCCATGTTGCAAAGCCGTCAAAATCGGCATGGCTGACCACCGATGACTGCTGGTGGGCCAGCGGCCGCCAAGGCGGCCTAGTCTCGCCCTACACCTACCGGCGGGGTATGGGGACGGTTGGCGAGCCGGCTGGCAATTCGCAGTAGGCGGGTTAGAATAACCCGTTTCCTCCAGGCACTGGTAATGAAGAAGATCGCCGACGAAAGAGTGTTGGTGCTGGATTTCGGCGCGCAGTACGCGCAGTTGATCGCCCGGCGGGTCCGCGAGCAACAGGTCTACTGCGAAGTCGTCCGCCACGACATCACGGCCCAACGGGTGCGGGAGATCCGGCCGCGGGGACTGATCTTTTCCGGCGGACCGGCCAGCGTTTACGAGCCGGGCGCCCCTAAGTGCGACCCGGAGTTGTTCCGCCTGGGCATCCCCGTACTGGGGATCTGCTACGGCATGCAGTTGGCCTGTGAAGCGCTCGGCGGCCGGGTGGAAAGCGCCCCGGCCCGGGAGTTTGGCCGGGCTCATTGCCGTACCTTGGGAGCCAGCGAGCTGCTGGTCGGCGTTCCGGAGAAGACGCAAGTCTGGATGAGCCACGGCGACCAGGTCTCGGCCGTCTCGGACGACTTCCAGGCCCTGGCCGAGACGGCCACCTGTCGTTATGCGGCCGTCAAACACCGCAAGCTGCCGATCTACGGCGTGCAGTTCCACCCCGAAGTCACCCATACACCCCAGGGGTGGATGATCCTGCGCAACTTCCTCCACGCCGTCTGCGGCTGCGCCGGCACCTGGAAGCTGGGCGACTTCGCCCAGCAAACGGTCAAGGATCTCCGCCGCGCGATCGGCGATCAGCGGGTGATCTGCGGCCTGTCGGGCGGGGTCGATTCGTCGGTCACCGCGGCCCTCCTGGCGGAGGCCGTGGGCACGCAGGTCTCCTGCATCCTGGTCGACAACGGGTTGCTCCGCAAAGGCGAAGCGGAAGCGGTGATCGAGGAATTCACCAAGCACTTCAAGACCGACCTGCACCTGGTCCGCGCCGAGGACCGCTTCCTGGCCGCGCTGGCCGGCATCGCCGATCCCCAGGAGAAGAGGCGGCGGATCGGGCACGCCTTCATCGAGTGCTTCGCCGACGAGGCCAAGCGGATCCAAGGCGCGAAGTTCCTCGCCCAGGGAACGCTCTATCCCGACGTGATCGAGAGCGGCGGCACCGCCGACGGCCCGGCCGCCACCATCAAGCTCCACCACAACGTCGGCGGCCTGCCCGAGGATCTCGGCTTCGAGCTGATCGAGCCGCTGCGCGATCTGTTCAAGGATGAGGTCCGCAAGCTGGGCCTGGCCTTGGGGCTGCCGGAGGACATTGTCTGGCGGCACCCCTTCCCCGGGCCCGGGCTGGCCGTCCGCTGCATCGGCGAGGTGACCAAGAAGCGGCTGGACACGCTCCGCGAGGCCGACCTGATCGTGGTGGAGGAGATCCGCGCGGCGGGTCTGTACCGCCAGACCTCGCAGTCCTTCGCCGTGCTGCTGCCGGTGCAGAGCGTGGGCGTGATGGGCGATGCGCGGACCTACGCCGACGTGGTCGCCGTGCGTTCCATTGACAGCGAAGACTTCATGACGGCCGACTGGAGCCACCTGCCTTACGAGTTGTTGGCCCGGATCTCCACGCGGATCATCAACGAGGTCCCCGGCGTGAACCGCGTGGTCTACGACATCAGTTCCAAGCCCCCGGCCACCATCGAGTGGGAATAGAGGAAGTGGCCAGTCAGTAGGGCGGGCGCTGCCCGCGACAAGATGTTGTGGTTTGGTGCGCGGTGCCCACCCTACTAACTACGAGGAGACAGTGGCCGATCTGCCGGTCGGTAGCACCGGTTCATGGTGGTTCGTGCGCTTTCCAAAGCCTGAACCGCGCGTGCAATTCTTGGAGAAGGCTGCCGAAATCATCGCTTTCCGCGGTTGGCCGCAAGTCCATCTGCCCGACGATGTCGCCGGCATATTCCATGCCGCCCAGGAGCGGTGTGGCGCCGGCGTCGCGCACGGCCTCGACAAGCAGTTTCTTGTAGCGATCACGGCCGCACTTTTCTTTGGGGAGCTTACAAGGCTTGCCCAGCACTGCCTTGAACGCCGCCGGATCGCGCAGCAACCACCGCTCCACATGCGGATCGGGGATGGCGTAGACAACCCGATCGCGAATCTTCTCCGTGATGCCCTGAAGGTTTCTAAGGCGAGGGATGTAGCCAGTACAGTTCGCATCCGTGGCGACTACAATAAGATCGGGCAAGCTCTCCTTGTACTTCATCAGGTCCGCAACGTAGTCTTTCAATTCGGTCTGCACGCATCCGAACCCACCGCGCACGGAAACCGACCTGACGGCCACTTCGGTGCCGTACTGCGTGGCAACGCACCGAGCCAAGGGAGCGATCACGGCCTCATGGCCGAAATCCTCGGCAAAGAGACTAACCTTCCGCATCGAAGTCACCTCGCATGATCCGCTCGGAAGGGGTCAGTTTCCGCTGGGAAGTCGTCAATTGCTCGTCCAGGGCTTTGTCGATGTCTTTTCGTCGCCCCAGAGGTCCCCATCCCCAGTCGCTGAAGGGCACGATCTCGGTACGGCCATGTTCCTTCTGGCAGACGAACAAGCTCTCGCTGGGAATCAGGTCCAGGAGGACGGGGGAGTGCGTCGTCACGATGAGCTGCGAGTCCCCGGTCGACGCGCGGGTCCTCAAGAGCTCGGCGATCAACTGCACGCGGCGGGGATGGATGCCGTTTTCCGGCTCTTCAAACCCTACCAGTGCAGGCGCGGCCTCGGCCCCACTGAGCGCTAGCAGCCCCAAGACCCGCAGCGTGCCCTCCGACACGACCCGGGCGGGCACTCTTAGGTTCCCCTCCCTCAGCCAGAGATCGACCTCGCCGAGGTTGTTGACGTCAACGTCGATGCCGGTGACCGATGGAATGATCAACCGGAGCGCCTTTCCGATCGCCTCGAACTGGCGTGGGTCGAGCGCCTTGACGGTATTAAGAAACGACGCGAGTTCTTCTCCCATCAGGCCGATGTGCCGAACTTCCTTCACAGGACACGTGGCGCGCATTCGCTCGCGCGGCTCAAAGTAGAAGAAGAGGTACCGCGATAGTTCTTCCTTCATCGCAACCAGGTGCGGATAGTGCGGTGGGTATAATGGAAGCGAGAGAAGGCTGTGGTCGAGGTATCGCTCGTAGTAGGTCGGATGGGCTTGGCCCTCCATGCGGAGGTGAAGGTGGCCATTCATCTGCTCGAGGAAAGGCCGTCTGCCCTTGACTTCACCCGTCGACTTCAAGGCCGCCAGATACTCGTCGGCAACGCGAAGGATACCGGACCTGGGAAGAATTTCCAGCGCGATTCGGTACCGCAGGTACTTCTCACGCACCAATGCCTGTCCCTTGGCCCCGTTGTCCTTCTCCTCCTGTTCGGTCTCTCCGTCCTTGCTGTCTCCCTCCTCCACCTTTGCCCGCTTCATTTCGCGGATCTGCTTGTTCACAGACTCGACTACCCTGGGAGATACCTCGACGTCCACTTCCATGGAGAACGAAACCATATCTTCTTTCAAGAGCGAATCCAGACCGCCGCGGCTGAACGAGAACGACTCCAGCGGTTTGCCGCGATAGGGCGGCTCGAACGCTTCCTTGAGCGTCCTGCTGGAGGCAATCCGGGAAAGCAGTTGCAGGGCATCGAGGAAGTTGCTCTTCCCGGCGGCATTCGGCCCAAACAGCACGGAGAGCGGCTGGAGCTTGACCTCCGCGTCGGCCAGGGACTTGTATCCTTTAACATGGATGCGCTTTAACATGCGGGCTGCGCTCCTTTGACTACAGAATCGGCCGAAAGCGGCTAATGCTCGACGGTATAGTCGTCGCGATCCAGCCGGACCACTGTATCATAAGCATTCTTGCTGAACGCTACCACACCGACACCCGCGCGGCCTTGGACCTCGATGAAGCGGACTTCGATGAAGGTCTTGGAGCCCTGCGGGCGGGGGGCGGCGCGAGACGAGGTCGAAGCACCGGACCAACAAGAACTTCAGCCCTTGACCGCCAAGGACTTACGACGACACTCGTCAAGCAGGGCTAGCCCCGGACCACTGGCCACTCTCTCTTCCGGCTCGGCGTGCTGGGCGCGGACGGCGATGAAGGACGGCTCTTGGGCCAGGAATGCCTCGACCACGGCCGGGTCGAAGTGCCTGCCGGATTCCGGGAGAATCATCGACCGCGTCCGCTCGTGGCTGAAGGCTTCCTTGTAGACCCGCCGCGAGGTCAAGGCGTCATAGACGTTGGCCAAGGCCATGATGCGGGCAGACAGCGGGATGGACTGGCCGGCCAGGCCCTGCGGATAGCCGCGGCCGTCGTATTTCTCGTGGTGCGACAGGGCGATGTCCCTGGCCATCTCCAAGAAGGGCGTCTCGGGGTATTCGGCCAGCGCCGCCTCGAGGGTTGCCGCGCCGTGAAGGGTGTGGGTCTTCATGATCTCGAACTCTTCTTCGGTCAGCTTGCCCGGTTTGAGCAGGATCCGGTCCGGGATGGCCACCTTGCCGATGTCGTGCAAGGGACTGGTCTGATAGATCAGCCCGACGAACTCGTCGTTCACCCGGCAGCGGAACTCGGGCTGCTCCTGCAGGTGCCGGGCGACCAGGCGGCAATAGCTTCGCACGCGCTCCAGGTGGGCCCCGGTCTCCGGGTCGCGCGACTCCGCCAGCCTGGCCAGCGCGAAGATCGTCAAGTCGCGCGTCTCCAGGCCGATGATCCGCCGGCCGATGTTGACGCGGAGGATCAATTCGGCCGGGTTGAACGGCTTGTGGATGTAATCATCCGCGCCGGCGCCGAGCCCCACGAGCGTCTCCTCCGGCCGGACCTGGCCGGTGAGCAGGATGAAGTAGATGTAGCGGGCGAACTCGCCGCCGCGAATGGCGCGGCACAACTCCACGCCGCTGGTCCGCGGCATCTTCCAGTCGGAGACCACCAGCCGGTGCCGGCCGCGGGTGAGGATTTCCAGGGCCTCGCTCCCGTCCCGGGCCGTGGTCACGTCATAGCCTGCCTGCCCCAGGGCGTGCGCGGCGGCACGCAGCGAGATCGGGTCGTCGTCAACCACCAATACGTTCATCGCCGTCTCTTTTCCGATCGCTGATTTTTTCCCGCAGCTCGGGAAGGTAGCGCAGGCAGCGTTGCACCTCGCCGCGAAGCTCGTCGGCCAGCGACGCCGCCTGGGCCAGGTCGCCTTCGCGGCCGGTCGCTTCGATTCTCGCGGCCAGGGTCTGCACGGCTTCGGCGCCCATCATGCCCGCCGAGCCTTTCAGCGCGTGGGCCGATTCCGTCGCGGCCCGGGCGTCGCCCTGGCGAGCGTGCCGGGCGATCTTCTCGACCCGCTGGGGAAGGTCTCGCGCAAACTCCGACAGCAGGTCCGCGGCCAATTCCAGGTTCCCCAGGCAGCGGGCCACAAGCGCATCGCCGTCGATCGGCGGCACTGCTGGGCAAGCCAGCCGCGGCGCCGGCGCAAGCCGTGGCTCCTCGACCGGTGATTCGCCCGGCGTCGCCTCTTTCGACGCCAGGAAACGCGCCATGACTTTCAATAGCGTCTGCGGCTCGAAGGGCTTGCTGATGTAATCGTCCATGCCCGCTTCCACGCAGCGCTCTCGATCCCCCTTGATGGCGTTGGCGGTCAGGGCAATCACCGGCAGATGCCCCGCCAACTGCCCGTTGCGCTCCATTTCCCGGATGCGCCGGGTCGCGTCGAAACCATCCATCTCCGGCATCTGACAATCCATCAGGATCAAATCGAGCCGCTCGCCTTGGACAACCTCCAGCACTTGTCGGCCGTTCTCGACCGCGTGACACTCGATCCCCGCTTGGCGGAGGATTTCCCCGGCGAACATGCGGTTGACGCGGTTGTCCTCGGCCAGCAACACGCGGGCTCCCGAGAACGCCGGCGCAGCGGGCGACTGCCTGCCCGTGCCAACGCCCCCTTGGTCGCGGCCGATTCGCCCGTGAAGAAAGTGGTCGTTGATAGCCCCCAGGAGCGCCGACTGACAAAGGGGTTTATGCAGGCAAAGATCGATTCCCAGGCGTCCGCGCTGTTCCTCCTGCAAGGTGTTTTCCGGGCTGGCAAGGAAAAAGACCTTGCAGTCCGGCAGCTCCGGCGTCTGGCGAACCTCTCGCACGAAGTCGCCAAGGTGTTCCGAGGCCATCGCCTCTTCGCCCACCACGACCAGATGGACCGGGCCCCGCACGGCGTTCGACTGACGAAGCTTTGCAAGTGCTTCTGCTCGGGTGCTCGCCGTGTCGGTGGGAATCTTCCAGGATCGGAGAATCTCGACCAGATGCTCGCGGGTCGCTGAATGTCCGTCGAGCACGAACACCCGCAGACGCTGCAAATCGTCGGCGATCGTGCGGCTGCGGTCTTCCCCTCCCGCAACGCCCTTCAAGGGGAGGGTGAACCAGAACGTCGAGCCTCGACCGAGTTGGCTTTCCACGCCGATCTGGCCGCCCATCAAGCTCACCAGACTCTTGCTGATTGCCAGCCCGAGTCCTGTGCCGCCGTATTTGCGGGTCGTGGAGGAGTCGGCCTGAGTGAAAGACGCGAACAGGCGGTCCAGCCGATCGGGAGGGATTCCGATGCCCGTGTCGTTAACCGCAAAGCGGATCGACGAGTGACCCGTCGGTTCCTCGACCGGCGCGACCCTGACGGCAACCTCGCCGATCTCGGTAAACTTGATGGCGTTGCCGATCAGGTTGACGAGGAGTTGACGCAGGCGCCCGCTATCGCCATAGACGCGAAGGCAAGCCTGCGGCGCGACGTGGCTGAACAGTTGGACCCGTTTCTGGCGGGCTTGGAAGGCGAGCGTCTCGACCGTTTCTTCCACGAACTGGTCCAGATCGAAATCGTGCTCGTCCAGCTCCAGCTTGCCGGCCTCGATCTTGGAAAAGTCGAGGATGTCGTTGATCAAAGCCAACAACGACTTGCCGCTGCTTTGACAGGCTTCGACGAAACGGCGCTGCCGGTCGTCGAGCGCGGTGTTGCTGAGCAGCTCCGTCATGCCGATCACGCCGTTCAACGGCGTGCGCAGCTCATGACTCATCGAGGCCAGGAACCGGCTCTTCGCGCGGCTGGCCTCCTCGGCCTGCTCTTTGGCCGCCTTCAACGCCTCTGCGGCCTGTTTTCGCTCGCTGATGTCCACCTTCACGGCCACGAAATCCGTGATCGTCCCCTGAGCGTCCAGGATGGGGGCGATCGTCGCGTCTTCCCAGTAGAGATCCCCGTTCTTCTTCCGATTGCAGATCTCGCCGCGCCAGACCTCTCCGCGATTGAGGGCCTGCCACATCTGCTCATAGAACTCGCGGGAATGAATGCCGGACTTCAGAATCCGCGGGTTCTTTCCCAGCGCCTCTTCGAGCGTGTAACCTGTCCTGCTGAGAAAGCCGGGGTTCACGTATTCCACCGTTCCCTGCCGATCCGTGATGACGATCGAGGCGGGACTCTGCTCGGCCCCCCGGGAAAGCCGCTGCAACTGTTTCTGCGCGACCCGCAGACGGCGATTCATTCGCGCGAACCCGGCGATCACCCCAATCATGGCCGCCAAGGCCAGCACCGCCGCGAGCAACCACGGCCAGTAGGTCCTGACGGTCGCCGCCAGCGTGACCGTCATGGACGGGCGAAAGGGACCGACCCTCAATTCCTCGAGGCACTTCCGCACCGGATCGTAGTCGGCCGGGTAGGTCCAGCCGGCGATCCTGGCCCTTTGCGCGGCGGCGGCCGTCGCCGGCATGTTCCGCAACTGCTGGGCCACCTGCTCCGCCAAGGCCAAGGGAACGTGCGACAACTTGGCCAGCGGCCATTCCGGGTAAAGTCGCGTGGAAACCAGGTAGGGGAAATCGGCATCCAGCGGTCCGTCGTAAGCGGGGACGATCTGAAAATCGCCCAGCCGGACCTTGCCCTGGGCAGCCATCCGCTCGAGCGTGTCCGTGCGAACCGCGCCGACGTCCACCTCGCCGCGCAGCACCGCCAGCACCACCGCATCCTGGCTCCCCGTGAAGTGGATGCTCCCCAGATCGGAAGACGGCTCGATCCCCGCTTGCCGCATCTCGCGCAGCGCCATCAGCCAGCCGCCGAAGGAATTCTCCTCCGGCGCCATGAAGCTCTTCCCTCGCAGATGGTTCAACGAGCGGATGTCCCGGCGACCGGCGCGGCAGAAAATGACCGTGCCATACGCCGTCGTGACACCGCCGCCCGCGTTGCGCTTGATGGTCGCGACCCGGCCAATCGGGAATTGGGCCTCCAAGGCGACATATTGCCCCGGATTGAGGAAAATGAAATCGACCTGCCGCTGGGCGACGGCCGGCTTAACGTCCGTGTAACCCAGCGGCACGATGGCGAAGTGGAGGCCGGGGACGCGTTGCGTGAGATACTCCGCGGTTGCGCCCAGGCGTGTAGACACTGGCTGGCGCCGTGGTTGGCCAGAACGCCGATCCTTACCTCCCGCTTGGAGGAGGGATTGCCTGCGGCCGTTGCCCCGATTCCCGAGGCATATCCAAGCAATAGCGTCCACGCGCCAAGCATGGCTACGCATTCGACGCGTCGAAAGCCGCAAAATCGGTGCAAGTGAAACCCATCCATCGCGGTGGAACTCTCGGGGCTATACAATAGTCTAGTTCACGACCAAAGTAGGGTGGGACAAGGCCGCCATGGCAGCCGCCGGCCCACCAGCAGACGGCAGTGGGCAGAAGGATGAGAGTTGAGAGAGTGGCCAAGAAGGAAACACCGCCCGCGGACCCATCTTCGCCGCTGAGCTTCGAGCAGGCTCTGGCAAAGCTCCAGGCGCTCGTTCACTCCCTGGAAGAGGGGGATATCGGGCTCAACGAAGCGCTGGCCTCCTATGAAGACGGGGTCAAGCTGCTCCGTCACTGCCACCAGCTCCTCGAAAGCGCGGAGCGGCGGATCGAGCTGTTCAGCGGCATCGACGCCGAGGGCAAGCCGATCGTCACGCCCCTGGACGATACGGCCCTCTCGTTGGAGGAGAAGTCGCAGCGGCGAGACCGGCGGCGAAGTGCTCCGGAAAGCTCAATACCACCTGACGATGGGCGTCCTGAGAGAGGGGAGGGCGACATAGACGCCTCGGGAAGCTTGTTTTAGAATAGAACGGCGTTGAACTCAGCCTTACTCCAGCTACCCCCCTCTTTGATGCCTTGCACCGCGGATTTTTCCTGGAGCCCCTATGCCGTCGCGGTTCGCGGCCAGGTCGAGGCCGCGCTGGTGGGCTACACCGAGCTTTCCGACGGTTGTCCGGGCGATCTGCGGGAGGCCATGCGGTACAGTCTTTTGGCGCCGGGCAAGCGGTTGCGCCCCATGCTGGCGATCCTGGCGGCGGAGGCCTGCGGCGGCAGCCGCATGGAGGCGATGCCGGCGGCCTGCGGGGTGGAGATGGTCCACGCTTACTCGCTGATCCACGACGATCTGCCGGCGATGGACGACGACGATCTGCGGCGGGGCCTGCCCACCTGCCACCGCAAGTTCGGCGAGGCGCTGGCCATTCTTGCCGGTGACGCCCTTTTGGCACTGGCGCTGGAGGTTGTGGCCGGCGGCGTTCGGCCCGCCGAGGCGGCCGCGGCTTGTTGCCGCGTGCTGGCCCGGGCGGCCGGTCCCTGCGAGCTTGTCGGCGGGCAGGCCGACGATGTCCGCGGCGGCGGAGGGGGGATCGAATTGCTCGAATCGATCCACCGTCGCAAGACGGGCGCGATGATCCGCGCGTCGCTGCGGCTGGGCGCGATCACCGCCCGGGCGGGCACGGCGGAGTTGGATGCGCTGGACGGCTACGGCCGGAGCCTGGGATTGCTCTTCCAGATCACCGACGACTTGTTGGACGTCCGCGGCCGGCAAGAGCAGACGGGCAAGCGGGTGGGCAAGGACTGCACTTTCAACAAGCTAACCTATCCCGGCCTGCTCGGCATGGACGAGAGTCTGCGCCGCGCCGAGCAGTTGTGTGCCGAGGCCTGCCGGTGCTGGCCCCGTTGGGGACGCGGGCCGACGGCCTGGAGGCCGTGGCTCTTTCCGTCCTCGGAAGGAATCGCTGATGGACCCTTTGCTGTCGAAGATCGACTCGCCGCAGGACCTCAAGGCGCTCTCCCACAAGCAGCTCGAACAACTGGCCGGCGAGATGCGCGAATCGCTCTGCCGGCTGCTGGGCACCCGCAGCGCCCATTTCGCCTCCAACCTGGGCGTGGTCGAGCTGGCCTTGGCGCTGCACACGACCTTCGATTTCCGCCGCGACCGCCTGATCTGGGACACCGGACACCAGATCTATCCGCACAAGATGGTCACCGGCCGCTACCGCAGGTTTGCCACGATCCGCACCAAGGGCGGCCTGATGGGCTATCCCAACCCGGCGGAAAGCCCTTACGACCTCTTCATGACCGGCCATGCCGGCACCAGCGTCTCCTCCGCCCTGGGACTGAAGGCCGCCGACGACCTGCTGCGGCCCGAGGAGAAACGCTGCGTGGTGGCCGTGATCGGCGACGGCGCCTTGCCCTCGGGCATCGTCTTCGAGGCCATGAACAACACCGGCGGGCTGAAGAAGAACCTGGTCCTGATCCTCAACGACAACAAGATGTCAATATGCCCCCGGGTGGGCGGGCTGGCCGTGTACCTGGACAACCTGCGGATGGGCGCCTTCTACGCCGGCCTCAAAGCCGAAGTGCAGAAACTGCTGACCAAGGTCCCCGTGCTCGGCGATCCCGTCGAGCGGCTCCTCGTGCAAGCCAAGGACGCCATCAAGGCCGGGATGCTCGGCGGCATGCTCTTCGAGGAGCTGGGCTTCAGCTACCTCGGGCCGGTCGACGGGCACAACCTCCGCCAGTTGCAGAAGTACCTGGCCATGGTCCGCAAGTTCGACGGCCCGGTGCTGTTGCACGTGGTCACCGAGAAGGGCCACGGCTTCCGGCCGGCGGTCGAGGACCCCACGGCCTTCCACGCCCCGGCCCCTTTCTCGCGCTCCAACGGCTCGGTGTCGCTGAGAAAAGCGCGTCCACGCCTTACACCAAGGTCGCCCGCGACGCGATCCTCGCCCAGATGCGCAAGGACTCCCGCGTGGCCGTGATTACCGCCGCGATGTGCCAAGGGAACATGCTCGAGCCGATCCGCGAGGAGTTCCCCCAGCGGTTCTTCGACGTGGGGATCTGCGAGTCGCACGCGGTGGCCTTCGCGGCGGGCCTGGCCAAGGCCGGCATGAAGCCCATCGTCGACATCTACAGCACGTTCCTGCAGCGGAGCTACGACCAGATCTTCCAGGAGGTCTCGCTGCAAAACCTGCCGGTGGTGATGATGATGGACCGCGCCGGCCTGGTCGGTCCCGACGGGCCGACGCACCACGGCGTCTTCGAGATCGGCTTTCTGCGGCCGCTGCCCAACCTGACGGTGATGGCCCCGGGCGACCAGTCCGATCTCGGCCCGATGCTGGAGTTTGCCCTGGCCTCGGCCGGCCCGACGGCGATCCGCTACCCCAAGGCCGGCGTGCAGACCCTGGACCGCGAGCCGGCCCCGATCGAGCTGGGCCAGTCGGAGGTCCTCAGTTGGGGGCGGGACGTGATGCTCATCGCCTGCGGCACGATGGCCACGACCTGCCAATCGGTCGCCGCCCGGCTGGCGGAGGAGGGGCTGGAGGCCGGCGTGATCAACGCGCGGTTCGTGAAACCGCTGGATACGGTCACGATCCTTCGGGCGATCGAGCAGTGCCCGATGGTCGTGACGGTCGAAGAGGGGGCGCTGATGGGCGGGTTCGGCAGCGCCGTGCTCGAAGCGGCTTGCGACGCCGGCTTGGACGCCAGCCGGGTCCGCCGGTTGGGAATTCCCGATCGCTACATCGAGCACGGTGAGCGGGCGGAGCTGCTGGCCGATCTCGGCCTGGACGAGCCCGGCATCCTGGCAGCCTGCCGCCGTTTCGCGGTGAGCGAGGGCATCCTCCAGCGAGCGGAGTAGAGACGAGGAATTGCCCGAATCCGTGACCCTCGCAGAGGATCGGAGTAACTGTCCCCCGGCTTCAATTTCCATCCATCAACGGTCCTGCCGGCCAGATACGGAATTTGTCTTGACTAGCGCTGTCTGTGTTGTACAATAAGTACAAACGATGTCACCACTCAGGCCAATGGGGTAGAGGTGCCCAATGCCCGCAATTGCTTTCGGAAAGCTGATGAAATCGCTGCGGCAGAAAACCGGCAAGACGATGCGCGACTTCTGCTTGGAGAATAGGTTCGATCCCGGCAACTACAGCCGACTTGAACGGGGCATATTTCCCCCGCCGCAGAGGGAGGACTTGCTGGAGAAATATGCGACCGCCCTTGGGCTTGTTCGGGGTTCGGACGGTTGGCTGGAGTTCTTCGATGTTGCGGCAGCCTCTCGCGGGGAATTGCCTCACGACCTGTGCGGTGACGAGAGACTCCTTGAAAAGCTGCCGGTGCTCTTCAGGACGTTGCGGGGGTCTCGGATCTCTCCGGAGCAATTGGATGATCTGATTGAGAAAATACGTAGGGCATAATCGTGACGATCAAAGCACCTTACTTGCCTTACGACAAGCTACGCGAGATCGCAGGGGGATTCTTGCGCAATACCACCCTTCTGGCAGGCTTCCTATTCCGATTGCCTCGATCGTGGAGTTCCAGTTTGGTATGGATATCGTGCCTATTCCTGGACTCAATGAGTCGTTTGAAATTGACTCCTCGATCAGCAATGACCTCACAACGATTTACATTGATGATTTTGTCTTCAGAAAGCGCCCCGCCAGATACCACTTCAGTCTCGCACACGAGTTGTCTCACAAGTTAATACATCGGGATCTGTTTCGGGAGCAGCTTTCCTTTGCAAATCTCGCCGAATGGAAAGCGGCCATACCGCCATTCCGCCAAGGGAGTACGATTTTATCGAGTTTCAGGCGTACAGTCTTGCTGGACTGATACTTGTGCCGTCAAGTCATTTGGCTGCTGCATACGCGAAGGCTGACAGAGCTGCCGCAGAGGCAGGCATTTCTTTGCGGGATATCGATGCAGAGTCCGGGAAGCCGATCTGTGCGGATATTGGGAAGGATTTTCAGGTCTCCGGTGAGGTAATTCGCAGAAGACTGCATTACGACCATCTTTCCGCCTGGTGACTTACCCGTCGCGTAGCCGGCCCTCGCTTGCGCTTCGGGCTAGTGTCCTGATACCAAAAGAAGTGCGGTGCGCCGAGTGCCGCGAGCCCGCAAGAACCTGGGGAGGTCCGTCCGAGACGTGCGCTTTCCTATGCCTAACATCAGACTTCGACGGCGCTGGTTCCAGTTCAGCCTCCGGTCGCTGTTTCTGCTGACGCTCTTCGTGGCGCTTGGCTTAGGCTGGTTTATGACCGAGTTGCGGAGGGCAAGAAGTCAGACGGAGGCAGTGGAGGCAATCATTAGGTCCGGCGGGACGGTAGCCTACCGTTATGCGTTTGGCGGATCCGATAGCCCGTTGCCCTTCGGCCAGTCGCGTTTCGAAGCACAACGTCGCGCGCTCGCTCGCCTTTTCGGCGAAGGCTTCCTCGCTTATGTCGTGGATGTAGACTTCGTGCCTTTCCCCGACTGCGAGGACGGTGGCGCCAGCGGAACCGTCGACGCCGATCTGGCGCCGCTGGAGCGCTTGCCGTACGTCGAATCGTTAAACCTGCACAAGGCGTTCCAAATCACGGACGCGGGGTTGAAGCACTTGGAACATCTGACGCGAATGCGCGTGTTGGAACTCGAAAGTGCGTCGATGACCGACGCCGGCTTGCAGCACCTTACAGCGATGTCTCAACTCCAGGAGCTTACCTTGGAATACCAGCGGATGCCGGGACGTGGGCTTGAACCCCTTCGGCAGTTCGGCACGCTACGAAAGCTGGGCTTTGAAGGGCCATGGATCGCGGACGCAGATTTACGGCAACTTAGGGACCTAACCGGGCTGCGACAGTTGAACCTCATGGGATCGAGTATTACAGACGCCGGGTTGGAACAACTGAAGGGCCTGACGCAACTCGAAGAGCTAAACATAAGCTTTACTCACGTTACCCCCGCGGGCGTGAAGAGGCTTCGCGATGCGCTACCACGCTGCAAGGTTGAATGGACCGTGTGGCGACACGAAGGAGGGCGGGGGACAACGGGGCAAAACGGGGTAACGGAAGGCAGCGGGGACAATGACGACACAACGGTAATTCCGTTGCTTCCAGGGACGCATAATTATTCGGCTCACGGCGGTAGCCGACACTAGCCCGAAGCGCGAGCAAGGGACGAAACCGCTTCCTTCGCTAGCGATTCCCTCGCTAGCGCTTCGGGCTAGTGAATCGCGGTGCGAAATGCGTCAAACCAACCGTGAGCAGTACAGGCCCCTTCGGGGCAAGAACTTCGCACGGACTTACGAAACAAACATCTGTGCAGGAATCCTTCGATGCGCGTTGTCGTTCTCGGTTTTGCCGGCCGGCCGGACGTGGTTCGCCGGATCGAGCGGCTGCTGCCGCTGATCCAGAAGCACACCACCGTGGTCGCCTCCGATTTTACGGGCCAGTTGGACCTCTCCAAGGTCGAGGCCGATCTGGCCATCGTGCTGGGCGGCGATGGCTCAATCCTCCGGGCGGCACACCAGATGGGAAACCGCCAGCTTCCCGTCTTGGCTGTCAATCTGGGAAGACTGGGATTTCTGGCCGATCTGTCGGCCGAGGAAGCGATCGAACTTCTCCCGGTCCTGGCGCAGGGGGAGGTTCCGGTGGTTGAGCACTTGATGTTCGAGTGCCGCGTGTTTCGGGAGGAGGTGTGCCTGCACGAAGACTTGGGGCTGAACGAGGTGGCCGTGATGACCGGCCCCCCGTTTGCGATCATGGACGTTGTACTCTACGTTGACTCGGAAGAGGTAACTACTTATAGTTGCGACGGATTGATCATCGCCACGCCGGTGGGCTCGACGGCACACAGCCTTTCGGCGGGTGGTCCGATCCTGCGAAAGGACTTGCAGGCGTTCGTGATCTCGCCCATCAGCCCGCACACGCTCACGTATCGGCCGGTCGTCGATTCGGCCGATCGGATCTACGAGTTGATGGTCGTCAATCCCCGGCCGGAAACCGCGGTGGTGGTCGATGGCCGCGTCTGCTGCACGCTGCAACCGGGCGACCGGGTCCGCGTCCAACGGGCGGAGGCCCGGTTCAAAATGGTCAGTGCCGCCGGACATAGTTACTATCGCACGCTGCGGGAGAAACTGGGTTGGAGCGGCCGGTTTCGCCTGGAGAGCTAAGGCGCTGCAAAACGATAACCTGACGAATCCGAATGTCGCAGGCACACGCCGTGTGCCGTAAGTGGCGGGCGGCACACGGAGTGTGCCTGCTACAGAACTCGAAAGGAGGCGAGTATGAGGACGGCCATCATCCTAGGGTCGGCCGTATTGGCATTTGCGGCGTCGGCCGGGCCGCTTTCCGCGGCGGAAACCGCCGCGGCGAAGACGGCCGCTGCGGACCATAGCGCGAAGACCTATACCCTTCGCTACCATTTCCATCAGGGCGAAACGCTTCGCTGGAAGGTGATCCAGCGGACCGAGATCACCACGGCGGTCTCCGGCACCAAACAAACGGTTTCCACGGTGGTCCAGTCGGTGAAGGCCTGGCAGATCCAGAACGTGCGGGAGGACGGCACGGTCACTTTCCAGAACTCGGTCGAGAGCGTCGACATGCGCCACCAATTCAGCGGCGCGCGGGAGGTCCGCTACAACAGCCAGACCGACAAGAAGCCTCCACACGGCTTCGAGGAAGCGGCGCAGCGGGTGGGTGTGCCGCTGGCGGTGGTGACGATGGATTCCCGGGGCCAGGTCCAGGCCCGCCAACGGAACGTGCGGGTCAAGGCGGCCGCCGGGGAGAGCGAAGGGCCGATGACGCTGCCTTTGCCGGCCCAACCGGTGGCCGTGGGCGAGACCTGGTCGCTGCCTTCCGAGATGGCCCTGCCCCTGGCGGGCGGCATCGTCAAGAAGATCAAGACGATGCAGAAGTTCAAGCTCGCCAGCGTCGACGACGGCGTGGCCACGATCGAGCTGAACACGGTTGTCCTGACCCCCATCCACGACCCGGCCGTCGAGGTGCAACTGATTCAGCGGGACTCGTCCAGCACGATCCGCTTCGACATCGACGCCGGCCGGTTGCTCGGCCAGCAGGTGGACATTGATAAGCGGGTGGTCGGCTTTCGCGGCGAGGCCAGCAGCATGCACTACCTCGGCCGGGTTAACGAGGAAGCCCTCAGCGAATCGGCACAGCCAGCCCCCGCAACGGCCTCCACCGCCGCTGCAAGCCGGGACGTTGCAACGCAGAAATAACTCCTGTTGCGGCTGCGCTTCTGCAACGAAAACGCATTGGGCAGTCTGGGGCGGTGAGAGCAGGCGGGTGAGGATCAGCCCGCGTCGCCTGCCGATCTTAGCAGAGGGACTGGCTGCACTCGGCCTGCCAGAACGTCGATTTCGCCGCCAGTAGGTCCTGCCTGCCGGGCAGGACCTCGGTTGTCCCGCTCGGCAAGCGGGACTTACTTCATTCGGAGGGCGGCTCCATGTCAAAGAAAGTGCTCCGCTGGCTGGGGATCTACCTGTTGATTCCGGGGGCGGTGGCGACAGTGCCGGCGGCCTTCTACTGCGGGCCGCAATGGTGGGCGCACCTGACCAACGCGACGTCGCCCTCGCCGGCCGGCGGGAGCCCGGAGTCGGCGGCGCCCGATCCGGCGCCGCCCGCAAGCCCCCCAGGTCCGTCAAGTCCGGTCGCCTGCGACTGGCTGCCGCTGGCGGCGATCGAGGACGCCTTGCGGTTCGACGTCACCCCGGCCTGGATTATCCGGCAGTGGCCCCGGGTTTCGGCCGGGCTGGGAGACCTTCAACTGCAAGGCTATCGCGTGCCGCTGGTCAGCGGCACGGCCGAAGACGACCTGGCGGGGGCCTTGACCTACTATTTCAATGCGCATCAGCAGGTCCAACGGATCACCTTCTCCGGCACCACGGGCGATCCCCGCCGGCTGATCCAATGGGTGGTCGGCCGCTTCGCCTTCGCCCGGCGGCTGACCAACGACCCGGGCATCATTTTTTACGAGGCGCCCCCATCCGACCGGCGCCGCAGAGCACGCTTTGCATCCGCCCGGTCCCGGTGGTCAAGGCCAGCGACGCCCTGGCCCGCTTCAACGTCGCCTTGACGATCGAACGACCGGAGCGATAGGGATCGGTGGAAGAGTAAATTGGCGGAATCCTGTAGGACGGATTGCTAATCCGTCGACGATTTCCGGACGGATTAGCAATCCGTCCTACAGACGCCACGCTACCCCTTGCTGCGGGTCTCGGCCGATGGCGGATCGTACTCGAAGTCTTTCCAGACCATGGGGCGGCGGTGGATGGGCTCGATGCGGAGCACGACCTCGCCGTCGATGAAGATCCGCACCGTGCCGTTGGACTCGCTGACGGTCACGGCGACGGCGTTGGTTGCCCGGCTGATGGCGGCGGCGGCCCAGTGGCGGGCGCCCAGCCCCTTGGAGAGGGTGATGGTTTCGGCGGACGAGTCGACGTAGCGGCAGGCGCACTCGACCGTGCCGTCGGCCGAGACGATGATAGCCCCGTCCATTTGGGCGATTTCCTTGATGCCTTCGCGGACGCGGGGGTCGTGCAGGTTGCGTTCTTTGCGGCTGTAGCCCCGGACGGGGTCGAATCCCTGGGGATGGCTGCGGGCCAGCACCTTCCGCGTGTCGCCCACCACGAACATCGTCCCCACCGGCTTGCCCTCGCGTCCCTCCCGTCCGATTTCCGTGGCCAAGTCGACAACTACTTTGAGGGTGTCCAGGGGGACGCGAGTCTCCAACTGCCGCAGGTCGCGGCCGGAAAGGCGGTCGAGGTGCTCGCCGAGCTTGATCACGCTCACCGAGTCGATGTTCTCGGCGTCAAAGCCGCTATACATGGCGACCACGGAAGAGCCGGGGTGCAGGATGTCGTCGGCCACGGCCTCCAGCAGGGCCTGCGTGAGCCGGTCGTAGACGGGATTACCGGCCATGTCGATCACCACGCACTGGAGTCCGGCGGCGGCGGCCCCGTCGAGTTGTTCCAGCGTGTCGCCGGCGACCAGCACCTGCTTGTCGCCGGCCATGCTCTTCAGCCGGACCCAGTCGGCCGGACCGGAAACCAACAACAGCAAGGCGTTGGCCTCCGCGGCCTCGGCCAGCCCCAGGGCGGTGCTGTAGAGGGTCTTGAACCCGTCGGTAAAGCGGAGCGGCTTCATGCTACCGGTTTCGGCGAGGCCTGGGCGGAACTGATCTCAAGGAAGCGAACGATCGCCGGCGGGTCGGACGCCTCGCCGCTTGCGGCGGGCGTCGCCGTGCCAGCGTGCCGGAAAACAGGGGCTAAAGCGTGTTCGGCGAGGTGCCCTGGGGACGTTGGGCAAGCAGCACAGCGATTCATCGATCCGACCCGATCTATGGTATGGATTTTTCGGTTACAGGGCAACCGCAAAGAGGGCACGGCTGCGCAAGCGAAGTACGTTAGAAGTTTCGGCCGATTCACCGGCCAACTGAAACCGCTTTGTTCGGTCCCGTGGATTCGTTCTGAATGTACTCACGCCACCTGTTAACGTCGTTTCCAAGGTCCTGGCCGGTGATCTTTTTCAGCGAGGTTAGGGCGCGGTACTGCATGGCCGGATCTTTGTCTTCCAGGACGCTGCCCAGCGCCGGGACGCCCGAGCGGTCGCCAATGTCGCCCAGGGCCTCGGCGGCGGCCAGGCGGACATCGCCGTCGACGTCGCTTGTCAACAGTTGGTTCATGGCGGCCGCCGCTTCCGGTCCCTTGCGTCGGCCCCAGCCCAAGCAAGCCGCGATCCGCACCTCGGCCTCGGGGTCGCCCACGGCCGTCCGCAGCACGGCCAACGACTCCGCCGTGGGGTAAACGCCCAGAACGCGAACGATCTCCGCCCGGAGGATCGGGTCGGTCTCCTGGCGGAAGACGGCCGCAAGCTGCCGCGAAACCGGCTCCAACTCCTGCGGCTTGGCCCAGTCGGCGTGCACCCGAATCTGTTCCAAGACGGCCATCCGCTGGCCGGGTGGCGTAATCCCTGGCACCACGTCGCTCCGCGGTGCCCAGAATTTCAGCTCCTCACACCCGGACAGCGCGGGGACCGCCAGGCACGCGATGAGAAGCAGCACTCTTCGGCTGTGGGTCCGGTCCATCGACAGGGGTGCCTCGCAGTCGCCCGTAGGCTTAGACGTGCCGCCGCACGGCGGAAGGTCGCCGCGTTAGGCGCCTTCGCCTTCACACAGAGATTAGATGAGGAGTTTTGGCTACGGAAATGTCGTTGGGACTATAGCATCGTCCGCCCAGCACGCCAAGATGAGTCGAAGCGTAAGCCCACTCAATTTGAGGCATCTGGGTGAAATTGGGCAAACCGGGCAATCTCTGAGCCCCATCCAAGGAAGGCCGGACAGGAACATGCAGGACAGGAAGAAAAGAACGGAAATTGGGAACGCGACGGGCGGCGGCCATCGTCAACAGCAATTCGGCCGTCAGTCGGAAGCTTCTTCTCCTATCTTCCTGTCGCCCCCTTTCCTGTCCCTGCTCTCGTCAGGGCCGTGGATTCCGCCCGGCACAAGGTTGCGGTATGATGCACGCAGCTCAAATACGCGTTGTGCCGGAGAATCGGTTCTAGGGGACTACCCCTCGAAGTCATCCAGTTTTTCGTGAATCGAACAGCCCGCTCGTCCAACGGTACCCCCAGGAAGGTCCAGCCGACATTAAGCTCGGCGCCCGGTTGTCGTCCAGGAGAACCAGGAGGCGATGGCTGCGGGGCAACACGGGCCCTTGCCTGGCAAGCCGACAGGGCCGAGCAGAAGCTCACCGGGGGTGATGAGTATTGACGGACACGGGGTGGCAACCTACATGACCGAGGGAGAGAAGATGACCGACCAGAATCTTCCCCAAGTGGCTGCCGGCGGGTTTGAGAGCCTAAAGAAAGCCAACGACTACGGTGCCGAGTACTGGAGCGCGAGGGACTTACAGCCCCTTTTGGGGTATAGCCAGTGGCGGCGTTTCGAGAACGCCATCAAGAAAGCGGTAACGTCTTGTGAGCAATCAGGTAATGAGCCAAGCCATCACTTTGCCAGCGCCGGCAAACCGATCCCTGGCGGCAAAGGAGCAGTCCAGGTGGTTCCCGATTTCCACCTCTCGCGTTTCGCCTGCTACCTCATCGCCCAGAACGGCGACCCCCGCAAGCCGCAGATCGCCAATGCCCAGAAATATCCACAATCAGGAGCAAGCCATTCAAACCCACAAGCGGGTCGGGCAGGAGGTGCGGGAAGCGATCAAACGGATCGGGGGCTCGCTCCCCGAGAACCTGCCTCCCGCCGAGCACATCAAGCAAGTGGAAAAACGCATCAAGCAGGCCACGCCAAGATTGGAGCTTGAAGGCCCGGAGGCCCAAGGGTTGATCGGCGGAGACCCCGAGACAACGTCGAAGCAGGACGCCAGTGAAAGCTCTTCAGATAGATCGGAATAGCCCCACGTAGTAAACTTACCAACGCACTTACCGCTCCCTCCGTCTGCATGGAGCGCGGCGACTTGTCGCCGCATCCTGGTGTAGGACTAGAATCGCCGTGATGCCGATGCTCAATTCTTTGAGACATGTCGTTGCAGCGATCATCTTCCTGGTGATCTGGGCCGGGCTTGCATTTGTTTTCGGGCTGGTCATGGATGTCGACTTTCCACCTCGCGGTCCCAAACTTGTGCTCGGCGGCATCGACGTGGACTGGAGGTTTCTACCCGGGGCTGTCCTTGGCTTTCTTGCCGGCGTCTACTGCTGGCGGGCTTCGCTGCGATGGTGGAAGAGAAAGCGGTTGAGGAGCAAGCCCATGGCTCATGCCCCGATAAGCCGTCGTGAGCGTTGGTTTGGCTTCTTGGCAGGGCTTCTATGGACGGCGGCGGTGGCAGCCTGTCTCAGCCTCGGCACGCAGTGCCCATTTCCCTTCGCCTTCGTCACCGTGCTCGGCGGCTTCCTGGTCTGCGGCGGCCTGGGGCTATGGTGGCTGACGCTCTGGGCCCGGCAGAAAAATGGCCGGTTGGGGCAGTTCGGCATTGGTTCCCTGTTGTTTCTCACGCTCTTCGCTGCTATCTTCCTCGGCACGGTCCGATGGATTGTGGTGCAGGCTTTGCACCAATCGCCTCGCGCCGACAGCGCCGGGCTGTTCTGCATAGTCGCCCTGATTTGTCTTGTCGTAGTACTCATTTCGATTCCCTGGGTCCTTCGGATGAGCGAGGCCCTGCTCTGGGCTGGGGTCTGGTTCTTCAAGGTTCGCCGCTGGATTAACGAGCAAGAAAAAAGCGACGACCGGAGTTGACGCTTTGGCCAGGAAACCGGGCTCTGGAAATGAGTATGGCGAGGCGAGCCCTTTGGAGTGCGGCGACTTGTCGCCGCTTTCTCGCCGGGGTGCAGCGCGCCTACAAACGGAAAGCGGCGACAAGTCGCCGCACGCCAAAGGGGCCGGTCTGTGGTTGACTGCGCTCCTCACGCTGGCGATGCTCGCGCTGGTCTTTCTGGCCCCCGCCGATCGCGCCTTGATCTTGGCCCGCAACTCGATCCTGCTGGCTGCCGCGGTCGTCGTCGGGAGCCTGCCGCTGGGCACGCTCGTCGGCTGGCTGCTGGCGCGGACCGACCTGGCCGGCCGGCGCGCGATGCTGGTGCTCTTTGGGGTGATGCTCTTCGCGCCGCTCTACCTCCAGGCGGCTGCCTGGCAGGCCGGATTCGGCGTGCAAGGCTGGTTCACGCTGGCCAGCGGTGGCCCGGTGCTCTTGGAAGGCTGGCCGGGCGTGGTCTGGATCCATGTCATGGCGGCGATCCCCTGGGTGGTGCTCATCACCGCGGTCGGGTTTCGCGCGATCGACCCGGAACTGGAAGAGCTGAGCCTGCTGGACGCCTCGCCGGCGAAGGTCTTTTGGAGCACCTCGCTGCCTGCCGCTCGGTCGGCCCTGGGCACGGCCGCAATCTGGGTGGCGATCGTCGTGGCGGGCGAAATGACCGTGACCGACATCTTCGCCCGGCGGACCTACGCCGAAGAGGTCTACACGCGGCTGGCGATCGGACCGCAGCCCGGCGATCCGCCGCTGGGACTTCTGCCCGGGGTCCTGCTGACGGCGGCGCTGATCGTCGCTGGCCTGGCCGTGGCGCGGGAGTGTATCCCCCGGCGGCGTCCGGCCAGTGTCGGCAGCCGCTGGGTCTTCCGTCTGGGAGTGTGGCACGTGCCGGCCCTGCTGGTCGTGGGCTTGGTGCTGGCCGTCTCGTTGGGCGTTCCTCTGGGCAACCTGGCCTACAAAGCGGGGGTGGTAGTGGTACAGACCGACACCGAAGCCGTTCACGGGAAGACGCTCAATGTAGTAGGCACACGCCGTGTGCCGTCCGCTGTCTCCGCGTGTAGGGACGGACGGCACACGGCGTGTGCCTGCTACATTCCGGTCCGCGAACGGTTACCCGACGTCGGCCGGGTGCGGACCTGGTCGCCGCTGAAGTGCCTGAAGATGGTCGCCACCAGCCCTTGGATTTTCCGCCGCGAGTGGGGCTGGTCGCTGCTGGTCGGATCGCTGGCGGCCACCGCCGCAACGATCCTGGGGACCGCTGGGGCCTGGCTGGCCCGGCGAGGCGGCCTCTGGGCCGGCCTGGTGGTGACCCTTTCGGCCATCGGCCTGGCGCTGCCGGGGCCCGTGCTAGGGCTGGCGATCATCGGGCTGTTGAACCAGCGGGGGATTCCACCGCTGGTCTATCTCTACGACTACACGATCGCCGCGCCGTGGCTGGCGTGGACCGCGCGGGCTCTGCCGCCGGCCACGCTGATTCTCTGGCAGGGCCTGGGCACGATCCCCGCGGAGTTGCTGGAGGCGGCGGTGATCGACGGCGCCGGTCCGATGGCCCGGCTGGTGCGGATCGCGCTACCCAACCGGCTCCCCGCCCTGGCGTTGGCCTGGCTGGTGGCCCTGGCGGTGGCCAGCGGCGATCTGGCGGCCAGCATCCTGGTGGTGCCGCCGGGGATGGAGACGCTTTCGCGGCGGATCTTCGGGCTGATCCATTATGGCATCGAGGACCAGGTGGCGGGGATTTGCCTGGCGCAGGTGGCCCTTTTCGCCGTCATCGCCGCCGCCGCAGCTTGGCTGGCCCTTCGGCGGCGCGCCGAGTTGTAGGTTATGCTTCAGCATAACAGCCGGGAAATGTTATGCTGAAGCATAACCTACATGAGGTATAATGAACCGCATGGGAATCGCTGTCAGGTTGCCGCTGTGGTTGGCCGTGGGTCTGGCCTTGTCGGGCCCGACCGAGGCCATGGATCACGTGACCGTCCGCCGCGACGGCCGCCAGACGGAGGTTCAGGGGCGGATCCTGACGACGGCCCAGGACGGCGGCGTGTTGATTCAGGGTCAGGATGGGGTCCTCTGGCAGGTCGAGCCGAAGGAGCTGGTCAAGCAATCCAGCGATGCGGCGCCTTTCAAGCCCCTGGCCGCGGACGAGCTTGCCGGGCAGCTCCGGCACACCTTGCCGGCGGGCTTCAAGGTCCACCAGACGGCCCATTACGTGGTCCTGTACAACACGTCGCCGGTCTATGCCCAATGGTGTGGCGGGCTTTTCGAGCGGCTTTACGCGGCCTTCAACAAGTATTGGAAGTCGAGAGACTTCAACCTCGTCGAGCCGGAGTTTCCCTTGGTGGCGATCGTCTTCGCCGACGAGCAGTCGTACCTGAAGTATTGCGGGCCGGACCTGGGCGCGGCCGGCAAGTCGGTCATCGGCTACTTCAACCTCCGCACCAACCGCATGGCGATGTACGACCTGTCGGGCGTGCAGGCGCTGGGCGGCGGGCGCGACCACGGCAGTTCGGCCATCCGCAAAGTCCTATCCCACCCCGACGCCGAGCGGCTGGTGGCCACGATCGTCCACGAGGCGACCCATCAGATCGCCTTCAACTGCGGACTTCAGACCCGGCTGAGCGACTGCCCCTACTGGTTCAGCGAGGGCTTGGCAGTCTATTTCGAGACGCCCGATCTGTCCAGCGCGTCGGGCTGGCGGAACATGGGCGGGGTAAACCGGCCACGGCTGACCCAGTTCCAGCAATACCTGCGGCACCGTGGGGCCGACTCGCTGAGGACGCTCCTTGTCAACGACAAGCGTTTCCGTGACAGCAGCCTCGCCCTGGACGCCTATGCCGAGGCCTGGGCCCTGACCTACTACCTGGTCCACCGTTGTTCCAAGCAGTACGTGGCTTACCTGCGGATGCTCTCCAAAAAGAAGCCGCTGATCTGGGACACGGAGGCCACGCGGCTGGCCGAGTTCCAAGCGGCCTTCGGCGACCTGAAGAAGCTCGACGCCGCCTTCCTGCGCTACCTGGCCACGGTCCGCTGAACGGTTGGCCGTGGTTGTAGGGTTAGTCGTGCGCAGCGAGTTGTAGGGTGGGACAAGCTCGCCTTGGGCGAGCGCCGGCCCACCAGGCGTTTGGGAAGGTGGGCCGGCGCTCGCTGCGCGAGCTTGTCCCACCCTACACGCGCATGGTTGCTTGCCGCCGTGGCGGCGGCTAACATGGAGCCAGTTGCGCTACCCGCCAAGCCTCCCCAATCAGCACCAAGGAGCCCCACATGCCCGAACCGTTACGATCCAGCAGTGCGTCTCAGGGCAGCCGCCGTGAATTCCTGCGTACGTCGACCGTCGTTGCCGGCGGGGCCCTGTTGGGCGGCCTGAGCCTGGCCCGCAGTGCGCACGCGGCGGGCAGCGACCTCTTGAAGGTCGGACTGATCGGCTGCGGCGGCCGGGGCAGCGGCGCGGCGGGCAACGCCCTGAACGCCGACGCCGGGGCCAAGCTCTACGCCCTGGGCGACGCCTTTGAAGACCGTCTCCAAGGCAGCCTTCACGGGTTGAAGCAAGAATACGGCGAGCGCGTTGACGTCGATTCCTCGCGGCAGTTCGTGGGCCTGGACGCCTACCAGAAGGTGATCGATAGCGGCGTCGACGTGGTGCTCTTGGCCACGCCGCCCCATTTCCGTCCGATCCACCTCAAGGCCGCCGTCGACGCCGGCAAGCAGGTCTTCTGCGAGAAACCGGTGGCCGTCGATGCCCCCGGCGTCCGCAGCGTGCTGGCGACCACCGAGGAAGCCCGCAAGAAGAACCTCAATCTCGTCTCCGGCCTCTGCTGGCGGTATCATCGCGGCGTCAAGGCGACGATGCAGCAGGTGCTGGAGGGCGCCATCGGCCAGATCCGCGCAATCCAGGAGACGTATCTCACCGGGCCGCTCTGGACGCGCCCGCGCCAGCCGGGCGATACGGAGATGCGATTCCAGGTCCGCAACTGGTACTACTTCGCCTGGCTCTCCGGCGACTTCAACACCGAGCAGCACGTCCACAGCCTGGACAAGGCCCTCTGGGCGATGGGCGACGAGCCGCCCTTGAGGGCCTGGGGCCTGGGCGGACGCCAGGTCCGCACCGACGCCATCTTCGGCGACATCTACGATCACCACGCCGTGGTCTACGAGTGGCCCGGCGGCGTGCGGGTCTTTTCCTACTGCCGCCAGCAGGCCGGCTGTTACGGCGACGTCTCCGACCACTTCCTCGGCAGCCTGGGCGAGGCCGACATCGGCCAGCACAAAATCACCGGCAAGAACCCCTGGCACTTCCAGGGCGACGGCGGCAACATGTACGATCTCGAGCACCAGGCCCTCTTTGCCGCCATCCGCTCGGGCCAAACGATCAACAACGGTCTCTACATGGCGCGAAGCACGATGCTGGCGATTCTCGGCCGGATGGTGAACTATACCGGCCGGATACTCACCTGGGACGAGGCGCTGGCCTCCAAGCAGCTCTTGGCCCCCGCGGCCTACACCTGGGACGCCGAGCCGCCGACCATGCCCGGCCCCGACGGCAGGTATCCCGTGGCCATGCCCGGGCAGACGAAGTTCGCGTAGGGAAAGTGGCGAGTGGCGAGCCGCCACCGGTAAGATTCGCAAAGATGGTTATCCAGTTGACCCAAGTGATCGGTAAGTCTGCGTCGCGTAGCGACGATGCGACGGTAGCCGTGGGTTTTAACCCACGGAACGTAGGGCCCCAAACCTTCCGTTCGTCGCATAGCGACGATTGAAATGGCCGGGTTGCCCGACGGCACGCGGCTTGTTTTCAACCGTCGCTACGCGACGGAGGGCAATATCACGACATCCGATCCGTGGGTTAAAACCCACGGCTACCGTCGCATCGTCGCTACGCGACGAGCTTGAGTCGAGTGGAGCATACTTGCCGATCTCGCCACTCACCACTCGCCACTCGCCACGCTTCACCCGGCTTGCAGGCGGCGCTCGATGTGGCGGATCGCCTCGTCGATCTCCCAGGTGCGGTCGGCCAGGGCCACCGGCACACCGCTGCTGAGCCACTGCTCCACCCGCCGCTGGGCGGAAATCACCGTGCTGTGGCTGCGGTGGCCGAAATAGTGACCGATCTCAGTCAGTGCGGAGCGGGTGTATTTCCGCGCCAGCCACATGGCCAGCATCCGCGGATGGCTCACCGACTTCGACTTCCGCCCCGAATGCAGGCTGGCCGCATCAAGGCCCAGCGTTTCGCAGACCGCCTTCTCGATGTCCGGCAGGCGGACCACGCGGCTGCCGTCGCGGATCATGTCGGCCAGGGCCTCCTCGGCCATCGCCAGGGTGATCGGCTTGCCCCAGGCGCGGTGGACCGCCTGCAGCTTGCAGAGCGCGCCGGAGAGCTCGCGGGCGTGCCGCGTCAACTGCGAGGCGATCCATTGCTGCACCTCGTCGGCGATCACAAGCCCCAATCGCACGGCCATGCGGGCGACGATCCCGCGTCGGGTCTCGTAGTCGGGCTGCTCGATCCGGCAGACCAGCCCGCTCTGCAGCCGCGCGATCAGCTCGGGACCCAGATCGACCAACGCCGACGGCATCCGATCGCTGGCAAAGACCAGTTGCCGCCGTTGGCGGACCAGCGAGTCGATGGTGTACAAGAGCTCGACCTGCGTGTAGTGCTTGCCGGAGAAGAACTGGAGATCGTCGATCAACAGCAGGTCTACGTCGCGGTACTTGCGGCGGAAGCTGGGCAACCCACCCCCTCCTCGCAAGGCATGCAAGAATCCGCTGGCGAATTGCTCGGCGGAAAGGTAGATGGCGGTGGCGCTCGGCGAGCTTCGACGCGCGGCCGTCCAGATGCCCTCCAGCAGGTGCGTCTTGCCGAATCCCGTGGGCCCGTAGATCACCAAAGGCGAGACCTCCCCCGGGCGGTGGACGATCTGCTCCGCGCCGGCGTAGGCCAACCGGTTCGAGGGCCCGACGACGAACGACTCCAGGCTGTGGAAGGTCCGCCGTGGTCGGTCCGGGCCGGCGGGGGCCGCGTCCGCCACACCCGCGGCCTCCGTTGGGGGCGCGGGGTTTGTCGGGAGCACCGGCGGCGGGGCGCCTCCGGCAGGCGGGGCGCCGTCGCCGGCAGGCGGCGTTGAAACCGGGTCCAGCAGGAATTCCAAAGCCATCGGCCGCCGAAAGGTCTCCTCGCAAGCGCTTTCGATCGAGCGGCGGAACTGGGAGCGGATCCAGTCCAGGAAGAAGTTGTTGGGGGCATAGACGGCCAGGGAGCCGTTGCGCAACTCCAGGCGGGTTTGCGGGCCGAACCAGAGATCGTAGCTCTTGCGGCCGACCTTCTTGGCCAGCGACGAGTGCAACGCCGTTGCGATGTCCATATCGTCCTTGGTCACTTCCTGAGGTGTACCCGGCGCATACCCCGCCCCTTCCGACCGCACCATCATGGAGTCGATTGGTCCGGCCCGCGGGAGTGCGGGACGGTGCTGGAGAAGGAGTGGCGAGCTTCAAACGGCCTCGCGGCCGTCGGGTTAGGATCTTGTTGTGTCACCCGATGTGCTGATTGTAGCCAAGCTAGCAGTGATGTCAAAGGAGTGTTCAGAGGCTTTTCGCCACACGCCGGCTTACGTCCGAGCGGTCCGACGTAAACCGTGGGACAACGGGTGACTGCGACGGCTGGTCGCGTCGAAGATTTTTTGGCGCGTCGCGGAGATTTTTTGGCGCGTTTCGGAACCGGCGGGTGCAAAACCTGTTGAAAGCCCCCGTGCCTGAATCGCTCCGGGCCACTGGCTGCGAAGCGCAACTCCAATCATACCCAAGGGAAAGTTCTCGGCCGCCGGCAGCCGACATCAATCAGCGGTTGACTAGCCGGCGATGAGCGCGACGTTAAGCGGAAAAAGGGGAACGCCTCGACCAAACGCTTCGCCTCTGCCAGGCAGCGAATCCGGCCTGCCGATACATCGTCAGGGCCGGCGAATTGGCCTCGTCGACGGCCAGCACCACCCGCCGTCGTCCGACCTGGTGCGCAATCCATTGCGCGTGGCGGGCAATCTGGTAGCCCCACTGCTTTCCTCGCTCCGCAGGCACCACCCCCATGTAGACCAGTTCCAGGTTCTGGTGCCGCGGATGATCGGTCAAGAGCAAACAGCCGACGTTGCTGCCCGCGTGACGCACGATCAGCCAGCGACTCGGGTCGAATACGCCCATCTGGCGATAACCGGCCATAACATCGTCCACCGTGCGGACCGTTTCCAGGCCCGGACAATCCATCGTCTGCTGGTAGGTCGCTTCCACGACGCTTGCCAACCGCTGGTGACTGGCCAGCGAATAGGGCTCGAAATCGAGCAGGCTTTCCGGGCGGACCCGAGGAAATTCGGACTCCGGGGCAACTAGGTAAAGTAAATGGGCTAGGTGTGTGAAACCGGTTTGACGAAGTAGATCGACTTCAGCTTCGCTCTCCTGCTCGAGGATCGTGTAGATCAGCCGGGCGCCTTCCCCCGCCAGCCGCTGGGCCGCTGCCTCCAGAAGCGACCGCGGAGTTCCAGGGGGCGCCTCGGAAAGCGTGCCGGGAAGACCGACGATGCCCGAACGTCCCGCTTGAAGCTGAGAAAAAACCGCGCCCACCAGCCGCCGGCCACGGTAGGCCCCCAGCAGGATCCCCGAGGACGAATCGCCGCCCTGGAGGTCGGTCCGCATCGTCTCCAGCCGCATCGCCCGATCCTCCGGCACGGCCTGGGCGACCAGCAGGGCCAGGGCCTGGTCCTGGTCCTCCGGGGTTATCGGCCGGATGATCGGGCACTGCGGGTCGTCGGTGGTCATGCGAAAAAGATAGCCCTTCCGCTGCTCCCCTGCAATCAACAAAGCGTTATAATCGAACCTTAATACAGTAAGGGGCGACCGAACAAGACATTGGAGAAGTTCCGTAGGACGGATTGCTAATCCGTCCACGATTTCCGGACGGATTAGCAATCCGTCCTACGGCGAAGTCTGAAGCCTTGGGAGCCGAGTGCGCCATGAAGACGATCGCGTTTGCCTTGTTGACGGCCTGCTGCTGGCTGGTTGCCGGAGAGATGGTCCGAGCCCAGTCGGCCCTGCAACGGCTGGAAGAGATGATCCGGCAACCGAAGGCCGATTCCGCCGCGGCCCCGACCAAACCGCCCGAATCGCCTGCCCCGCCCAAAGCCGCTGCGACCCAGCCGCCGCACGAGCCCCAGGAGCCAGGCTATCTCGGCGTGCTGGCCGACGACAAAGACGATCGCGGACGCGGCGTCCGCGTGCTCAAAGTCGTGCCCGGCGGGCCAGCCGACCAAGCGGGCCTCAAGCCGCAGGATCTGATCACCCGCCTCGGCGGCGTGCCGGTCCGGCAGATGAGCGAGCTGACCGCCATCGTGCAGCAAATGTCGCCCGGCGCGAGGCTCTCCTTTGAGGTCCTCCGCGGAGACCGCAAACAAGAGCTGTCGGTGCTCTTCGGTCGCCGTCCGCCGGAACAGCGCCGCTCGCCGCCGGAGGAGCATCCTGCCGAGGCCCCTCCACTTTCGGCGGCCGGGTCACCTCCAACGGCGCCGGCGCTGGAGATCCCGTCCCTGGAAGGTCCGGTGATTCCCGGCTCGCCCGCCGCCCCCCCGTCGGTTGCCCCTGCTCGAGCGGCCAACGCCCCCGCGGCTGGCGATGCCCTCGCCGAGATCGACCGCCTCCGGCACCGCATCGAAGAGTTGGAGAAGCGCGTGGACCAGTTGGAGCGGGCGCTTTCGGAGAAGAAGTAGGGGCCTCGCTCAGGGGTCGCGTCAGAACAACTTGACGGCTTTCTTGTGGTGCAGGCGTCCCGCCTGCCCGGAAAACGCAGGCGAGACGCCTGCACCACAAGAAACGAATCCATTAACTTATTGTCACGCGGCTCGTCACCCCGGGCCCAGCATCTCTTCCAGCAGCCGGCGGGGCACGCCGATGTCCACCACGTGGACCTGGCCGGTGTAGAACTCGGCGCCGGGAACCAGGAAGCCGGGCTTCATGGCCGCGAAGGTGCAGGTGTGCCGGGCGCGGATCGTGTGGCTTGCCGGAAGGCCCGTGTCGCAGTCCAACCCGCTAGGCAAGTCGACGGCCAGCTTGGGCGTCGCGCAGGCGTTGATCCGATCGATCACCGCGTCCAGCGGCGGGCGAGGCTCGCCGTGGGAGCCGGTGCCCAGCAGGGCGTCGACGATCCAGGACGTGCCGGCCAAGGACTCCTCCAGTCGGGCCGCGTCGTGCCGGGAGCCGAAGGGATGGATCGGCAACTCCGATCGCTCGATGATGCGGAAGTTGACCGCCGCGTCGCCGTGCAACTCGGCCGGGTCGCCGCAGAGCAAAACCCGCACCGCGTAGCCGCGCAGGTCGAGGTGCCGGGCGATGACGAATCCGTCGCCCGCGTTGTTCCCCTTCCCACAGCAGATCGCCACCGGACCGGCAATCCCCGACAAGGTGAGCCGGTCGGCCACCCCGCGACCGGCATTTTCCATCAGCACCAGGCCGGAAATCCCGTACTCTTCCATCGCCCGCTGGTCCAGCCGGCGGGACTGCTGACGGTCGAGGGTCCGCGGCGATGTTGGCATAGTGCCTCTCAAGGGTATAATAGTGGCCGGTGGTCAGTGGTCAGTGGCAAGAAGCACGGAATCACATGCCAACGGGCGGCTGACCTCAACACATGCTAGTGGCAATCGCGTGACCGCCGTGCCCGTTGATCCTCTACCAATCCTGTTACCCGGAATCGCCGGGATCCTCTTCCTGGCGTTCAGTTTGTGTCAACATGCCGCTTTCTCTCCCCCACCGTCGGTGGGGACACTCCGCCTTGTCAAGAAATGGCACCGTTCACTTCTGACCACTGACCACTAGCCACTGACCACTAGGTTGAGGAAGAGATGCCGATTTACGAATACGTTTGCCGGAGCTGCGGCCAGCAGTTCGAATGGCTCAGCCGCAGCGACGAGCGTCCCGTCTGCCCGCATTGTGGCCTAGAGGAGCTGACGAAGCAACTGAGCGTTCCGGCGGCGCACACCGCCGGCGCAACCGCTCCCCTTTGCCCGGCGCGAGAGTTTGGCAATTGCGACGGCGGTCCCTGCGGCGGCAAGTGCGATCTGTCGTAGGCCTACTTCGGCAGGAAGAAGTACACGCCCGTGGCGACGCCGGCCTCGGCCGCGGCGGCGCGAACGCTGAGCGGCAGCGGATCGATCTTGTAGGGGGCGCAGTCTCCCGGCCGGTAATAGCCCAAGGTATAGATGCACTCGTTGGGCGGCTGGAGGCCCATGTTGTAAGGCAGCATGGGAACGCTGAGGAAGAAGTGTGCCCCGCAGAGCAGCGGCTGGAGGAACGGACCCCAGGTGTGGCCGTACCGCTCCAGGTCTTCGTCCTCGAAGTAGAGCGGCTTGTGACAGAGGCCGGAAGCCGTCCAGGTGAAGGTCGTCGGGGCGAAGCAACGCGTGGGGAGCCGGCCGCCGCCCAGCGTACACTCCTGGGGCAGCCCACCGGCTTGGGGCGTGATGTTGTAGCTGATCTCGTTGATCTTCTTCAAATCGGCGAGCGTGCGGCAGGGCGCCGCGGCGGCCGCCAAAGGGGAGGCCAGCGTTTTCTCCAGGGGGCCGCCGATCGCCTGCGACCGCTCGGCCGACTGACCCCTGGGCGAGGGCGCGGCCGTGGCCGGACCGGGCAGCTCGATTTCCGCCGGCCCCTGGGCTCTGGGCTTGGTCTGCCGGCTCTCGTCGAGGTTGCTCGGCGGGATCTGCGTGAGCTTCTTGCCGTCGTCAAACGGATCGTTGAACGGGTTGGCAACGCCCTTTTGGCTATTGGCGGCCGGCAAAGGCGATTGATATTGGGCCGCCTCCGCGTCCGGTGACCGGTTGTCGGCCGGCTGGGTGGCGTCGGGCCGGTAAGGCCGCCAGGCCAGCTTGTGACCCGACGCGCCGGTCGAGTAACTCACCTGGATCACCTGCGAATCGGCGCCCGCCGACGCCACGTAATCGGCCGTCTTGACCGCTGACTCTTCGGCCACGGCCGGCCGGGCGCCGGTCCCCATCCCGAAACCCAGCGCGACCAGGACGGCCGCTAAGACCCGTCCGTCGACGGCTGGGCGGCGTGTCGTACTCTTCACGCTCCGCGTGAGGTCGAACCGAGGGAACCTCACGCGGAGCGTGAGGAGTACATGTGAAGCGTCAACCCTCATCGATCGGGTGCTCGGTCGTATAGTTGGGGGCTTCCTGGGTAATCGTGACGTCATGAGGATGACTCTCCCGCACACTGGCTGGTGTGACCTGCATGAAGTGCGTTTGCGTTCGCAGTTCTTCGATGGTCCGAGTTCCGCAATAACCCATACCAGCCCGTAATCCCCCCACGAGCTGATATACGAAGGGGCTGAGATAGCCCTTGTACGCCACACGTCCTTCCACGCCTTCGGGGACCAATTTATCCGGGCGGTCGTCGCGGGTCTGCCGGTAGCGCTCGCTGGAGCCTTGGACCATGGCCCCCAAGGAGCCCATTCCGCGGTAGACCTTGAAAGTCCGGCCGTGGTAGAGGATGCGGGCGCCGGGACTCTCTTCCAGCCCGGCAAACAGGCCGCCGATCATCACCGCGTGGGCGCCGGCGGCGAGGGCCTTGGTGATGTCGCCCGAGTAGCGGACGCCTCCGTCGGCAATGACGGGGGTCGCCGACTCCTTGGCAGCCTGGGCAGTGCGGAAAATAGCGGTGATCTGCGGCACGCCGACTCCCGAGACGACCCGGGTCGTACAGATCGAGCCTGGTCCGATGCCCACCTTGACGGCGTCGGCCCCGGCAGCGATCAGGTCTCGGCACCCTTCCTCGGTGCCTACATTTCCCGCGACCACGTCGATATCCCATTTCTTCTTGATGGCCCGAACGGTCTGGATCACATTGGACGAGTGGCCGTGGGCGCTGTCGACCACCAGGACGTCGACGTCCTGCTCGATCAAGCGCTCGACCCGATCCAGGTCGTGGACGCCGACCGCAGCCCCTACTCTCAGCCTGCCTTGCCCATCTTTACAGGCGTTGGGGAAGCGGCGCATCATATCGATGTCCTTGATGGTGATCAGTCCTGTCAGCCTAAAATCTTCGTCAACCAGCAGAAGCTTCTCCACCTTTTTTTCCATTAAAATCTTCTCAGCTTCCTCAAGCGTTACGGTCCCCTGTGCCGTGACCAGATTCTCATGGGTCATCACCTCGGAGACGCGAAGGTCCCAGTTTGCCAAGAATCGCAGGTCGCGACGCGTGAGGATCCCTACCAGGCGGCGGTTCCGGTCGGTAATGGGGACGCCCGAGACGTTGTACTGGTCCATCAGCTCGTGGGCCCGTTCCACGGTAGCGTCGGGGGGGAGCGTGGCGGGGTTGTAGATAATGCCGTTGGCGCTGCGTTTGACTTTGAGCACCTCGGCCGCTTGGCGGTCGATGGACATGTTCTTGTGGATGACGCCGATTCCCCCCTCCTGAGCCAAGGCAATGGCCATGGCACTCTCGGTGACGGTATCCATGGGGGAACTGAGCAGCGGGATCGTCAGCCGGATCCGCTTGGTGAGGCTGGTGCCGACATCGACCTCCGCGGGGACGACGTTGCTGTAGCGGGGCTCGAGCAACACGTCGTCAAAGGTCACCGCCCGGTATTTGAGTTTCTCTTGCACGCGCGTCCACTCCTCTGAAGTTTGACAGGGGAAACCCGTCATTATCAGAGATTTCCGCCGCCAGTGCAATTAGCGGCTGGAGACGCGGTAGGCCTTGCCGCGGAAGCGGCCCGGCCGGCGGTAGCGGAGAGAGTCGGCGCGGTTGTCGTCCGGGCTCAGCCCGTAGTCGACCAGCGTCAAGACGCTGTGGCGAACGCGGTGGCCCTTGTTGTCCGTCTCATCGAGCGTATTGCGGAAGACGCCGCCGGGCACGTCGGCGAGGTCATCTCCAGCTTGGTGGTGGTTCCCTTGGGGGTTTTCAAGACGGCCTTGACACTGGACGCACGCCGCCGGTCCACGCGGCCATGTTTGTCGGTGAGGACGTTCTGGAGCACGTCCAACGCCGTCACCTCGACCGTGGTCTCCGAGAGCGTCTTGCCTTCCCGGTCGCTCTTGATCGACTCGCGGCGAAGGACGTAGGGCTCAACCGCGTCGGAATAATAGATCTTGGTCAGCGTCCGGCTGGAGGCGTCTTCGACCGCAACTTGCTCGACCCGGCAGTCGATTTTCCGGCCCTGAACGGTCACCTGCCCCGGTCCGAGGTCCTTGACGACGGCGCCGGGCGTGGACAACTCGCCGTCGAAGCCCTGCTTGACAACCTGGGGCTGGGTTTCAAACTGTTTGCCCCCGACCTCGACGGCGACTTCAATCATCAGCGACACCCCGTCTGGCGCCAGACATTGCAGCGTGGTCTTGGTCTCGGTGCTGCTGCTGACCGCCTTGGCATCGCCTTCGTAGGTATCGACGCGGACCAGTTTCCAGGCCCCGGGCGCGAAGCGGCCCCAGGGATGATGCCTGCGCGTAATGCCGGGCCCGTCGGCCAGACCCCTACCCAGGGCCATACCGGCCAGCAGCACCAGCATCATGCCGCCAAGCGTCAGCAGCCGCGTGTTCACGCTTTCCACCACCCAGGGACGAAGGTCGTGCCGCCCCCCTAGGACAGATACGCCACTTCAGCTTATCGGCTCGGCGAGCCTGCCGCAAAGGGAGCAGCTTTTGATCTGCCGGTCGTGTCGAAAAAGCAATGGATTCCACCCCACTATAATTCGCCTCCCGGCAAAAAACAGCAAGGCATTCTTTTTTTGACGACGACAAATAGTATTGCGGTACCCCGTTAAGGTGGTATGGGTTGGGAGAAAAACTGTCGCGTCCGAGAGGGAGTTACCACTCTAAAGACTATATATATGCCCACCTAAAGTGTTTGATGGCCTTCAGCCCAGGGGGTCGCTCGGCGAAGCGCCTGTAGCGTCGCGTCAGAACAAGCGGAAGCTCATGGCTTCCCGTGGCTCTGCTGGTAGATCGCCTGCACGAGCGTCGGCACGTCGGCATACTTCTTCTTCTCCGCCAGCGCGGCGTCCATCAGCCGCCGCGCTTCGCTCTCCGTATGGCCCAGGGTCCGCAGCAGCTCGAAGGTCTCGGCGACCACGTCCGGCTCCACTTCGGCCTCGTGCTTCTCTTCCCGGCTGGCGATCAGGGCAAACTTGGGCACCTTTCGCCGCAGCTTGGCGATCATCCGCTCGGCGGTGGCCGGCCCTACGCCGGGCAGAGCGGAAAGACCCTTGATGTCCTGCTCCTCGATGGCCACGGCCACCTCCTTCACCGGCCGGACCATCGCCCGCAGCGCCTTGCGGACGCCCACGCCGTCGACCGAGCAGATCAGCTCGAAGAACTCCTTCTCGACCTCGCTCAAGAAGCCGATCAGCCGGGGCGTCATTCGTCCCTGCATGGGGTTGCCCTCGAGGTACTCGATGGTGTAGAGGCTGATCTCCCGCTGCAGCTCGGCCTGCAACTGCCGCCGGGTGAACTCGGGGATCAGCACCTGGTGCTCGTAGGGCCCAACCTTCAGCGTCAGCTCGTCGCCGCTGACGGCCACCAGTTGTCCGGTAACTTTCGTGATCAACGCGGCTTGTCCTTAAGATAATAATGACAAAGGGCGATCGCCAGGGCGTCGGCCACGTCGGCCGGCTCGGGCAGATTGGCCAGTCGCAACTCGCGCTGGATGGCCGCCTGCACCTGGGCCTTGGAGGCCCGGCCCGCGCCGGTGAGGATCCGCTTGACTTGCGTCGAGGCATAGTGGACCACGGGAATCCCGGCCTGGACGCCGGCCAAGCAGATCACCCCCCGGGCGTGGCCCATGAGAATCGCCGTCCGCGGACGCGCGTAGTGCGAGTAAATCTCCTCCAGGGCCAACGCCGACGGCCGCAGCGAGGCGATCACCTCGGCCACGCCCGCGTGGATCTCCGCCAGCCGCAGGGCCAGCGAGCCCTTGGACTTCCCCCGCACGATCCCCGCTTCGCAGACCTTCAGCTTCCCGTCCAGCGCCTCCAACACGGCGTAGCCCGTAATATTGAGCCCCGGGTCGATCCCCAGGATCCTCAGGGGCGACTCGATCTGCGGGGGCGGGGAGGGCGGCATGGCGTTTGGCGTCATTGTACCGCGATTTCGATCGTTGGCAAGCCGACGCAAAGCGGCAAAAGTCCTGTATAGTCGTAGGGTGGAACAAGGCCGCCTTGGCGGCCGCCGGCCCACCAGCAGCAATCAGCTATCAGCGGTCAGCATCGCCTGCTGACCGCTGATAGCTGACCGCTGATAGCTAAGTAGGAGCCCGAGACGGATGACGATGCAGCGGACGCTTCTGAGCAAAACACTCATCGCACTGATCTTGGGGCTGGTTCTGGTGGTGGCTTGCTACTTCGTCGTGGACCGGCCCGTGGCCTGGTTCGTACACAACCACCGCTTCTTCCCGCAGCGATTCTTGCTATGGCCTCCGTGGGTCTCCCGTTGGGTGAAGACCATCTCGCCGCTGGGGATCATGGCCGTGGTGGTGTGGTGGGCGTGGAGGCCTGGCGGCCGCCTGCAAACCGTGCTCTTGGCGATCTCTGCCGATCTGGTGGCGGTCACGGTGCTCAAGCAGTTGCTGAAATGGGGATGCGGTCGCACCTGGCCGGAGACCTGGCCGGAGAACAACCCCTCCTTGATCGCCAGCGGCGTCTACGGTTTCCACCCCTTTCACTGGGGCGTCGCTTACGACTCTTTTCCCTCGGGACATGCGGCCGTGATCTGCTCCGTGACGTGGATCCTCTGGCTTGGCTATCCCCGCTGGCGATGGTGGTATGCGATGGTCTGCCTCTGCCCGTGCGCGGCGTTGGTGGGCATGAACTACCACTTTCTCGGCGACGTGGTCGCCGGCGTCATCCTGGGCTGCGCGACGGGCGCCGGATGGGGCGCCTGTTCCGGCTGGAGACCCCCCGAGCCGGGATAGTCAGGTAGGGCACGCCTCGTGCGTCACGAAAGGAGCGTACTGCTTGTCTTTGGCGCAGATGTGGTTGAGCCACCAGTTTTTCAGGTACGTGAGAAGCTCGGCCCCGGTGGTGCTGGTCCAGGTCCGCCGCAGCCGGCCGGTCTCTTCCCTCATAAGATCATGGATGGCCTTGTGGGCGGCATAGTCCGGGAACCGCGCCTGCCGCATGAGCCGTTCCTCCTGCTCGAAATGGCTCAGCGTGTACTGGTACAGTCGCTCCAACCCGTCCCGCACTATCTGGTGGTCGGCGTCCGCGCCCGCGGCGGTGAACAAATCGTTGACGATCTTCAGAAGGGCCTTATGTTGCTGATCGAGCTCCTGGTTGCCGACCGAGTAGAACTCTCTCCAAACGACGTAGGGAAGGCTCATGAGGCGGTTCCTCTTTGGGGTGACAGGCTACCTAAGTCTAGCTTTTTCCGGCACCCCTTGCGCCCCGGCGAGGTGGGCTGAACGAGTTGTTGTTCCACCAGGCTTGGCTGTGTGCTACAATCGTGCGGCGTGCTCGTTCTTCCGGAGAGATCGGCAGTTTAGGAGGGCCTTGTCGAGCAACCACTACAGGTTGTGGTACAAACCGCCGTTTCGGCCCGGCTGGACCACAATAGGTTGTAGTTTTTCGACAAGGCCGTTTAGGAGACGGAACCCATGAAAGCTCTTCTTCTTGCTCTTGGGGTAGGCTTGATCGCGACGGCTTTGCAAGTCGGCGCAGCCAGCGCGGCGGACCCTCCGGTAGGGGTTGCGGCCCCGGACGCGACAAGCACCAACTATGCCACCAGCGGGGATTCGTCGCGCTACCGGTTCTACAACGGCTATTGGTGGTACTGGACGCCGGATAATCGTTGGCTGTGCTACGTGAACGGCCAATGGGTAAGCCCCGGTGCGCCCCCGCAAGCCAGCGTCCCCGTCTACCCGTATCAAACCTACGCGGTTCCCCAGCCCTACTATGCTCCGTACCCTTACGGATATGCTTACCCTTATCCATACTATGGGGGTGGAATCTCCGTCGGCTTTGGCGGCTTCGGCGGGTATTGGCACGGAGGCTATGGCGGGTATCACCGCTAGTCGCCGCGCGTCAGGGGAACCGTCATACGGGTTCGTCCTGCCTTGGCGCTCGGTGAATCGCGTCGTACACTTCTTTCCTGTGAACGGACACTTCTGGCGGGTACTCAATCCCGAGGCGAACCTTGTCGCCACGGATCTCGATCACGGTCACGATGATACTGTCCCCGATGACGACGCCTTCATTTTTCTTGCAGGGCATGATCAGCATTGGTTCTGCTCCTCGGTGAGAAAGCATGGGAGTAGCCCGGCGTCCTGCCTTGCTGCGTCCATTGCTCGGCAGCCTCCTTCCCGCCAGAATGGACAACATAGCACAGGCCGGCAGCCCGTCAAGCCTGGTGCTTTGTTCAGCTTGCTTGCTCTCGTATAAGGCGACCATGCCCCGACTCAGCGCCGGTCTGCTGATGTACCGCATCTGCAACGGCAGCGTCCAAGTCCTGCTGGCGCATCCTGGCGGTCCCTACTTCGTCAACAAGGACGATGGGGCCTGGTCGATTCCCAAGGGCGAACCCGACGCCGACGAAGATCTACTCCTCACCGCTCAGCGAGAGTTCGAGGAGGAAACGGGAGTGAAGCCCCAAGGCCCGTTCATCCCGCTCAAGCCCGTCAAGCAAAAGGGCGGCAAGGTCGTTCACGCCTGGGCTTTCCTGGGCGATTGCGACACCCAGGCCGTCAGGAGCAACACGTTCACGATGGAATGGCCGCCACACTCGGGGCAGCAGCAGGAGTTCCCCGAGATCGACCGGGCCGAGTTCTTCGATCTGACAACGGCGAGGAAGAAGATCAAGGCCGGGCAGGAAGGGCTGCTGGACGAACTTGCAGGACTGTTGCAGCCTGGGAATCCAGTACCAGACGCCGGGTAGCCGTTGGAGGTCCAGTCCACGCCGGACTCAGGTTGACGGCGTTGCCGTGAGTCTGAAGGGGCGGTCCAGGGAAGTCAAGTCCATAGACGAGCCTACGGGCCCGGGCAAGATCAACGCCGCCGGCAACACAAAACCCCCGGGTCGCAAGATGCGACTGCGGGGGTTTTTCGTCGAGCGTATTGAACGCGTTGTCCAAGCGATGTCCGCCGTGCCGCGAGGTTGAGACGGCAGCGTGGGTGGCTCAACGGAACCGGCTTGCCCGCTGACTCACTCGCGGAGCAGCGGGGGTGGGCTGCTGGGGTTCCTGCGATTCGACCAGCTTGCCGTCCGCCGCCCAGTGCATCAACTTCGTCACCAGCTTGCCCGCCTTGTATTCGCCGAGGGACTCCTTCAGCCCGTTGGAATGCCAGGTAGTCCAAGTACCGGTCTTCTGGCCGGCTTCATACTCGCCTTCGGCTTGCTCCTGGCCATTCTCGTACCACCAGGTGAACTTGCCCGTAGAGACGCCGCGGTCATACTGTCCCTCGGTCTTCTTGTTTCCGCTGGGGTACCACTCGGTCCAGGCGCCGTGCTGCTGGTCCGGCGCGGCGGCGGCATTGGCCGACGTGGCGATCTTGGAGTTCCACCAGTCGTAGGTCGCCTGCGGCATGTTCGGCGTGCGGAGGTAAGTCCCCTCGTAGTGTTTCTGCCCGAGCGTGTACCATCCGACGGTCTTGACGACGCACTTGCCGTCGATGTAGCTGTTCTGGTTCACGATCTTGCCGTCATGGTCCCACTCCAGCACGTCGCCATTGAGGGCCCCGTTGACATAGGTCGCTTCGAGGCGTTTCTGGCCGTTGGAATGCCACCAGGTCCAGGTGCCCGAGCGAATGCCGTTGTCGAAGCTCCATTGGATGATGTTCTGGCCCTGGCTGTCCTTGATCGTCCAGGTGCCGTGGAGGCGGCCGTCCTGAAATGTCGCTTCGGAGGTGAACGGCCCGGACCACTGGTTGTCGTGGCCTGCGGAGAAGAGGTGGCCCTCGTCCTTGGCGAGCTGCTGGGTCCATTTCCCCTGCTGCTTGCCGTTGAGGAATTCGCCCGATTTGAGCACGTCGCCGCTGGGGGAGTAGTACTTGTAGATCCCTTGGCTGAAGAAGTTTCCGGCCGCGTCCTGGCCCACCTCCCGCTCGACCTTGACCTTCCCGTCGGGATAACGCTGCGTGACCGTTTCCAGCTTGCCCATGTCGAGGACGCCGTCGGCGGACGCAGCCCCTTTGGCCAGCCCTGCCTTGGGCGCCGTCTTGTGGCCCGGCGCCGTAGCAATCGACGGGGTGTCCGTGGCGTTGATCGTCGCAGCGGCCGAAGATCCCTTCGTGACCTCCTGGGCTGTCGCCGCAAGACTTATGAGCACGACCCCGACGGCGCCAGCCGTTCGCCAAAAAGCCTTGGTCACATGCATCGGAACGTCTCCTGTCCGCTCAGCAGAGGGGTTTGTAGTAAGGCCGTCGATCGCCGCGACATCCCGCAGCACGAACGCCACTTATGGACTCATGGCGGACGGAACGCCAGGATTATCGTGCCTGCACGTTTTCTCCGCTGTAATCCATCGGCGCTACAGTTCCCTTAGGATGCATGTTTTCGCGCTCCTCGTTAAAAGCATTACCGCCCGCAAATCCTACGCTGGCGCTTGTGGTGCAGGCGTCCCGCCTGCCCCAGGAATCGCAGGCGGGACGCCTGCACCACAACCCGGGTCATTCTCCGCAAGTTGAATGATGCCAGACAGTTACGGTCCGCAGAGTTCTCCAGGCCCTTAGGCATGGCGCGTGACCAGCAAGCGGTCGATGCGGGGACCGTGCATGTCGACCACCTCCAGAGCAAGGCCCTTCCAGCCGGCCACGTCGCCGACCTGGGGGATTCGTCCCAAAAGCGAGATCACCAGCCCGGCGGCCGTGGTGAAGCCGCGAGCGGGACCGGCGCGAGAACGGTCCAGCCCCACGGCGTCCAACAACTCGTCCAGGTTCACCGACCCGTCGACCAGCCAACTGCGGGCATCGCGCTTGACGATCCGCTGCTGGTGCTCCTGGCGGTATTCGTCGTGGATTTCCCCGACCAGCTCCTCCAGCACGTCCTCCATGGTGACCAGCCCCTCCGTGCCGCCGAACTCGTCCAGTACCAGGGCCATCTGCGTCCGCTTCTGCCGGAACGCCTCCAGCAGCTTGTCGATCCGTAGCGTCTCGGGGACCAGCAGAGGGGGCCGGATCAGCTTCCGCAGCTCGATCGGCCAGCCCATGTGCTGCTGCCGTAAGAGGTCCTTGGTGTAAACGAAGCCGAGGATGTGGTCCAGGTCGCCCTCGTGGACCGGCAGCCGGGAAAAGCCGGCCATGGCCACCGCGCCGATCACCTCGTCCGGCGGCGTGTCGACGTTGATCGCGTCGATCTCCACCCGCGGCCGCATGATCTCTTTCACCGTGCGGTCGCCCAAGTGCAGCGCGCGGCTGGCCACCAGTTGCTCCGAGGGCTCGAGGATCCCTTCCCGGGTGCTGTCGCGGAGCAGCGATTCGATGTCCTCGACGGAGACGCTCGTGCCGGGCCTCGGCCGCTGGCCCAACAGCGAGAGGATCAGCTCGGCCGCCGCGTCGACCAGCCAGACCATCGGGCGGACAATCCGCGCCAGCGTCTCGACCGGCACCGCCACGATCAGTGACGTCCGTTCGGCAGCGGCCAGGGCCAGCCGCTTGGGCACGAGCTGGCCCAGCACCAGCACCAGCATCGACACGCCCAGCACCACCGCCGCCAGGGCGATCCCCTCTCGATACGCAACCACCGTCGCCAGCGGGACCCGCGCAAGTTGTTGGGCCAGGTAGCTGGCCAGCCCGCGTCCCCCGAGGACGGCCGCCAGGGTGCAAAGCAACGTCACGCCGACGCGGATCGCCGGCACCACGCCATGGGGGGACCCGGCCAGTTGCAGGGCGACTCGAGCGGCAACGCTGCCCGATTGGGCCCTTTCCTCAAGCCGGCTTCGCCGCGCCTGGAAAGAGCAATCTCGGCCGCCGCCAGCAGTCCGCTGGCGAGGATCGACAGCACGATGATCGACAATTCCCACGCTAAGGACACGGCACGGGTCTTTGGTCTTGGGTCTTTGGCCTTGGGTCTTTGGCCTTGGGTCTTTGGCCTTGGGTCTTTGGCCTTGGGTCTTTGGCCTTGGGTCTTTGGCCTTGGGTCTTTGGCCTTGGGTTTTTGGTCTTTGGCCTTGGGAGGTAGGTTATGCTTTAGCATAACATTTGCCGGCCGTTATGCTGAAGTCCCAAGACCTAAGTCCCAAGACCTAGGATCTGATCGCAGGCTTGGCAGACCATCTCCGGCGTAATCGCGGCCATCAACTCGGGCGGGGCGTTGCGACGCTGGCGGCTGGTGCCCTCGAACTGCCGTGGCTGAAGGATCACGTGCTGGGGGCCGTAGGGACCGTTCCGTTGGCCGGACATGGGTCCATACAGCCCAACGCAGGGCGTCGCCACGGCGGCGGCGATGTGCAGCGGTCCGGTGTCGGAGGCGATGAACAGACAGGCCCGTCGGGCCAGGGCCGCCAACTCCGTGAGACTGGTGGCCGGGGCCAGTCGGCCGTAGCCGTTGCTGCCGGCGACGATCTGGGCGGCCCAATCCCGCTCCTGTTGCCCCCCCCAAACGACGACCGTGGGCATGCCGCCACGGCCCAAGTGGCGGGCCACCGCGGCAAACCGCTCGGGCGGCCAAAGCTTCGAGGGCCAGCCAGCCCCCGGATTGATCACTGCAAACCGGTCGCCCACCCCGGCCTCGCGGATGATCCGCTCGGCCGCCGCCCCGTCGTCCGGGCTTTCGGGCAGGTCGAACCGCACCTCGGGCGACTCGATCCCCAGCGCCTGGAGCAGTTCCAGGTTGCAGTCGATGACGTGCCGGGCCGTGCTCACCATCCGCTGGTTGTTCAGCCAGGGGCTCAACTCGCGGCCATTGGCCCCGCCGAAGCCGATCCGCCGCGGAGCCCCCGAAAGCCAGGCGGCGACGGCACTCTTGGTAAGCCCCTGGAGATCGATGGTCAGATCGAAGTGCATCGCCCGCAACCGGCGGCGTAGCCGCCAGACCGCGGCCGGCGATTTCAACCAGCCGCGGGGGACGACGATCAACTCGTCCAGCGACTTATGCCCCCGCAACAGCGGGGCCGCCCGTGATTCGACGACCCAAGCTAGAAACGCCTGAGGAAGGGCATCTCGCAGGGCGTTGAGCACCGGCACGCCGTGGACGACGTCCCCCACGGCGCTAAGCCGGACGATCAAGATCCGCGCTGGAGCGGTCCTGGCGATGGTTGGAAACATCGTGTCCAAGCTCCTTGGCGGACGGGGGAGGGCGGACGGGATTATCGCCGATAGGATCGAATTTCCCAAGAGCCGTTCCGCGGCGAAAGCCGAGTGTAGGTTGGGCATTCCTGCCCGACCTCAACGATGGCCCGCCAGATAAGAGCGAATAGGCAAGGACGGGCAAGAATGCCCATCCTACCCGTGGAGGTCCGCGACGTTCAACATTGCCGCGCCGGCCGATTTCCAAGACTCGGATCCACGCCTCCAGGTTGGAGGTTTGCCCGTCGTCCCCTCACCCTATCCATCTCTTGGATGGAGAGTAGCCTGGCCACGGAAATCGGGCCCGTCTCCTGGAAACGGCTACAATAGTGATATGACCGTCATCCCGACCCCCGAACGCTCGCCGCCGCTCCCCATGACTCCCGAGGAAGTCGCCGCGCGCGGCTGGGAAAGGGTCGACGTGGTCTTCGTCAGCGGCGACGCCTACGTGGATCATCCCAGCTTCGCCATGGCGCTGTTGGGCCGGCTGCTGGAAGACGCCGGCTACCGCGTGGCCATCCTCAGCCAGCCCGACTGGCGCTCCTGCGAGCCCTGGCGGCGCTTCGGCCGGCCGCGGATCTGTTTTGCCGTCAGCGCCGGCAACATGGATTCGATGATCAACCACTACACGGCCAATAAGAAGGTCCGCAACGACGATGCCTACAGCCCCGGCGGGCGGATCGGCCGGCGGCCGGACCGGGCCACCTTGGCCTATTGCCAGCGGGCGAGGGAGGCCTACAAGGGCGTGCCGATCATCGCCGGCGGCGTCGAGGCCAGCCTGCGGCGGCTGGCCCATTTCGACTACTGGAGCGAGAAAGTCCGCCGCTCGATCGTGATGGACGCCAAGGCCGACCTGCTGGTCTTCGGCATGGGCGAGAGGGCCCTGCTGGAGGTTGTGGCCCGGCTGGCGGCCGGACGGCCGATCGACCAGCTCTACGATCTCCGCGGGGTGGCCTACCGGCTCGGCGCGAGCCGGAGCCCGCCGGTCGAGAATTCCATCACCTTGCCCAGCTTCGAGGAAGTCAGCACCGACAAGCGGGCGTTCGCCGCCATGACGCGGGCTGCCCACCTGGAGACCAACCCGGAAAATGCGCGGCGGCTGGTCCAGTATCATGGCCGCGAGGCGGTGGTGGTCAACCCGCCGCAGTTGCCGCTCACGGAAGAGGAGATGGACCGGGTTTACGGACTGCCCTACACCCGCCGCCCGCACCCCAGCTACGGCGAGGAGAAAGTGCCGGCCTTCGAGGTGGTCAAGCACTCGATCCAGATCATGCGGGGCTGCTTCGGCGGCTGCACCTTCTGCTCGATCACGGCCCATGAAGGCCGGGTGATCCAGAGCCGCAGCGAGAAGTCGATCCTGGCCGAGATCCGCCGGCTGGGCGAAGATCTCCAGTTCGGCGGAACCGTCAGCGACATCGGCGGGCCGACCGCCAACATGTACCGCATGAATTGCAGCCGCCCGGAGGTCCGCGCCAAGTGCCGGCGGCTGAGCTGCATCCATCCCACGGTCTGCAAGCTGCTGAACACCGAGCACGGTCCGCTGATCGACCTGATGCGTGAGGCCCGCAAACAGGAAGGCATCAAGAAGGTGCTGGTCGCTTCGGGGATCCGCATGGATCTGGCGCAGCGCAACCCGGAGTACATCGACGAGCTGGCCCGGCACCACGTGGGCGGGCATTTGAAGGTCGCCCCGGAGCACACCGAGCCGGGCGTGCTGGCGCTGATGAAAAAACCCTGCGGCGAGGATTACGACGCCTTCGCCGCCAAGTTCGCCGCCGCCTCCGCCCGGGCCGGCAAGCGGCAAATGCTGATCCCTTATTACATCGCCAGCCATCCCGGCAGCGACCTCGCCGCAATGATCCACCTGGCGTGCTACCTGAAGCAGACCGGCAACCGGCCGGACCAGGTGCAGGACTTCATTCCCAGCCCCTTCGACATCGCGGCCTGCATGTATTACACCGGCTTGGACCCCATGACGGGCAAAGCGGTCTATGTTGCCCGCGGCGCCCGGGAGCGGCGGTTGCAGCGGGCCTTGTTGCAGTTCTGGAAGCCGGAGAACTACTTCGACGTCCGCCAGGCCCTGGAAGAGGCCGGCCGCGCCGACCTGATCGGGGAGGAGCCCGACAGCCTGATCCCCTCCAATCCACCCAAGGGAGCGCGACGACCCCGGCCGGACGGCCGATCGCCTCGAAAGCGCGACTCGCGGCCGGGTTCTGTCGGCGGCTACCGTCCCCATCGCAAGACGGCCGCCCGCCGCGACCGCCGCTAGCGCGGGTAGCATGGGCATTCCTGCCCGTGGTTTCCGCCTCGCACGGGCAAGCGCTTCATGTAGCAGGCACGCGCCGTGTGCCGTCCGCTGTCGCCGCCTCTAGGAACGGACGGCACACGGCGTGTGCCTGCTACATTCCGAGCCGCGAACGATCTCTCTTACCCATGCTACCCGTTTGACCATCCCATCGGCGATCGGGAAGTCGCGCCCGCGGTGGCGCGGGGCGATGTGGGCCGAAATGTGTCAGCTCTTCTATCTTCGTGACGTGCTGGAACGGTTGCCCCTGTTCTCCGTGTCCCCCTGCGTGGCTGACAGGGTGCAGTTGGCAGAACGGTCACGTTAATTCGTTCCTGTTGCGGAAAGAACCGGCGGGCTAGATTGTCGCCTTTCGCTCCGCGAAAGCAGCGCTACTTTCGCGGAGCGAAAGGCGACAATGGGCTTTCCGGAACAGAAACTAATTCGGTGCCTGCAGCACAGGCAATGCCACGGAATAGTTCTCCCCCGGCCCGTAGTCCAATGGGTTATATATCACACCTGTCGGTGCGCCCATATAAGCTCCGGGCCTCGAGTAATTATTGTCTGCGAAGACAGGATTCGTGATCACGTGGCCGGAGGCGTCCAAATTCGTCGCGTAACCGTTGCCGTGCTTCTGTGACCAGGTGAGGTCTGCATCTTGGCGATACCAATGGTAATCGCCGTTCTGCGGGTCGACGAACCCTTGAATCCTGTGATATCCAGGCAGAGGATTGGCGCCCGGCGCCAAAGGCAAAACGCCGTAAGGGTTGTCCCGTAATGCAGCGGCGTTCAAGTCTCCCACGAAACCGCCGACAATGCCGCTCTTAATCGTTTGGCCAGCGCCCTCGCCGGGTTGGGGTCGCCCTAGCGGGCGTTTTAACCCTATCGGGGCGGGTGCGCCCCGACGCGGTACGGCCGATTTAGCGCATAACTCCAGCAATTGTTGGCGTCGATAATCCCAGGCTCGTTCCAAAAGCCTGGCTCAAAAGTTGGCGGGGGGTTGGAGGCAGTTACCGACCCATGGAGCGTAACATGGCACATCCCCGTGGGATCGGTCTCATTGGTTGGGTCGTTCTCGACGTAGCTGTAGAGGTTCATGTCGCCGGCGCTGAACGAGAGCGGATCCTGGCTGATGAAACGGCCGGAATACGGGTCGTAGTAGCGGGCGCCGTCGTAGTCCAGCCCCGTCGCACGGTCAAAGACGCCTCCGGCATAGCCGAAAAGGAAGTCCGTGGCCGCGTGGGTCTCGCTCAGCAGTTGCCCGAAACTGCTGTAGACGAGGTGGTCGGTCGCCACGCCCGCGGAGTTCACCAGGTCGCGCACCGTGCCGAGGCGGTCCGTCAGCGCCCAGGTGACGGTGCCCTGGGCGTCGTCGGCAAGGATTTGATCTGCCCCCCCCGGACCGTACAAGTACTGGTGCGTCACCGCGCCGGCGCCGTTGAGCTGCATGGCGATCGCGCCGTCGCTGAAGACGAACCGCTCGACGGTGGTCGTCGCGCCCGAGACGACCGTCTCGCCGATCCGCTGGTTGTTCACGTCGTACGTGTAGCTTACCTGTTGCGTCACGTCGCCCGAGGCGTTCTTCGAGACGACCTCCGTAAGGCGGTTGCGGTAGTCGTAGGTGTACAGCGTTTCGGCGCCGCTGGCGATGTCCGTCTTCTGGATGAGATTCCCATCCTTATCGTAGACGTAGTTGTACGTCCCCTCGTGGAGCACCTCGTTGTCCTCGCCGGTCACGATCCCCCGGCCGGTCCGGTTCCCATTGTCGTCGTACACGTAGTATTCAGCCGTCACAGAGGGGTTAGCGGCGGAAGTCAGTTGGTTGTCGGCATCGTAGGTATAGCTGGTCGTTCCGTCCGTGAGACTCGTCTCCTGGGTGACCAGGCCGTCCGCATTCAGGGTCCACTGGTAGTGCGCCAGCGTTGTCGCGCCGTGGGAGTCGGTTTGCTGCGTCAACTGGCCCGCGCTGTCGTAACCGTAGGTAGTGGCGTCGACCAGGGCCGTGCCGGCGAGGTTGGCGTAGCGGGTCACGCCGACCAGATCGCTTGCCGCATCATAGGAGAGCGTGACCAGCTTGTTCGAGACCCCGTTGCCCGTCTGGGTGATCCGGGTCTCGTTGCCGAGCGCGTCGTAGGTCATCGATTCCGAAGCGCCGGCCACGCCGTTGATCGTCTCGGCGGAGGCGGTCTCGTCCCCGTCGGCGTCGTAGCCATAATAGAGCACGACGTTGGGCACGCCCGGCGTGCCCTTGTTGTCCACGGACGTCACCCGGCCCATCGCATTGTACTTGTAGGTGTAAGTCGAGTCCGGATCGCTCTCCTTGGTCAGCTCGCCGTCCGCGTCGTAAGTGTAACTGACGGTCCATATCGGGCTCCCGCTCGCGTTGAGCCACTGCTCGGACCTCTCCCGGTTGCGCGAATCGTAGGTGTAGTGCGTGGTCCGGCCGTCGCCGTCCGTGTAAGACGTCAGGTTGCCGACCGCGTCGTAGACATAGGTCTGAACGTCGCCGAGGGCATCCGTTTGCGATGTCACGCGGTTGAGGGCGTCGTAGCTGTAGGTCGTCGTGTTGCCGGCCGGATCCGTGACCGAAGTTACGTTCCCGTTGGCGTCGTAGGTGGTCGTCGTGACCTGGCCCAAGGCGTCCGTGCTGGACGTTTGCCGATCGAGGACGTCGTAGGTGTAGGACGTGGTGTGGCCCAGCGGATCGGTGACCGAAACGATGTTCCCGTCGGCATCGTAGGCGGTCGTCGTCGTTTCGCCCAGGGGGTCGGTCACCGTAGTTTGGCGGCCGAGCAGGTCGTAGCCGTAGCTGGTCGTGCGGCCCAAGGGGTCCGTAACCGAGAGCATGTCCCCTTCGGCGTCGTACGTGTAGGTGGTCACGCCGCCAAGCGGATCGGTCTCCCGGATCACGTTGCCCAGCGCGTCGTACGCGAACCTCGTGGTGTAGCCCCGCGCGTCGGTCGACGCAGTCAGCCAGCCCTCGGCGTTGTACTGACGCGAGACCTTCGAGCCGTCGGGGAAGACCGTGGTCACCGGTTGGTTGCGGTCGTTGTACGTGGTCCGCGTGACCCGCCCCAGCTCGTCGATCTGCTCGACCTCGTTGCCGTCCGCGTCATAGACCTGCGTCACCACCGAGCCGTCCGGGTTGACCGTCTTCACCAGGTTGTGACGCGGGTCGTAAGTATAGGTCGTCGTTTGGCCCAGCGCGTCGGTGGTCGACACCACCGCTCCCATGGCATCGTAAGTGTCCGTGGTCACGCCCCCCAGCGCGTCGGTGGTGCTGATCGGGCGACCGAGCACGTCGTAAGTCATGGTCGTCGTGTGGCCCAGCGCGTCGGTCTCGGTCAACGTGTCGCCGCGGGCGTCGTAGGTGTAGCTCGTCACGGAGGGCAAACCGGTGGAGAAAGTGAGCATGTCTCCGGCGGCGTCGTAGGTGTACGTGTTGGTGAAGCTTGCGGCATTGGCTCCGACCAGATTGCCCTTGGGACGAGTTTCCGTCAGCATCAGGCCGTGGCTGTCGTAAGTCATGGTGACGACGTCGCCCATCGCATCGGTCATCTGAAGCATGTTTCCGTTGGCATCGTACTCGTATTGGGTCACGCTGCCGCCGGGCTGGGTGATACTGGTCATCTCGCCGAAGGCGTTATACGTGGCGGTGGTCACGTTGCGGGCCGGGTCTACCACCTGGGTCACGTTCCCCAGGGCATCGTGCTGGTAGGTCGTCGTGTTGCCCAAGGCGTCCGTGGACGACGTCTCCACGCCGTTCTGCCAAGTAAAGGTCTCCCGGGAGCCGTCCGGAAATTTCACCGCCGTCACGTCGCCTTGGCTGTCCAGGGTGTACGTCGTCGTGTATCCGCGCTCGTTAGTCACCGCCGTTTGACGCGGGGATGTCGTGTAGGAGAACGTCATGCTGGAACCGCCGGGTTCCGTCATGCTGGAGACCAGTTGGTTGCGGTTGTAAGTAAACAGCGTTGTCCCGCCGTCCGGATCGGTAATCTGCTGGAGTCGCGAGGTCGCCGAGTAGTAGCTATAGTGCATTGTCACGGCAGTCCCCGGGGAAGGGTCGGTGACCTGCACCAATTTATTTCCACTATACGCGTAGCTCCAGGTGCGGCCGGTGCCGTCGCTGATGGCCGTGATATGGCCGGCCGTGTAGGTGAAGGTCAACTGTAGCGCGGGGTCGTCGGCCTCGGTCACCGTGGTGATCTGCCCGCTGCCGTTGTAGGCGACGTCCAAGGCGTTGCCGTTGCGGTCGTAGATTTCGGTCAGTCGGCCCTGGAGGTTGAACTGGTAGACAAGGCCGGACGTATTTTGGTAGGCATACCCCGAGCCCGTCGGCGTGAAAACGCCGAAGGTTCCGGCGGGGTCCTGGAAACCGCCGAGACCGTTGGGGGTGAAGGTCGTGGCGTTCCCCTCGCTGTTGGTCCAGGCGATCGTCCCGTTGTTGGCAAACGTGAGGTAATCGCTGTAGCTGTCGGTCCAGCCCACCCCCAGACCAACGTCCGTGGTTGCCCGGGACGACTCATAATAGCGTTGGAAATCGAGCGAGAGGCCGATGCCGGGGAGCTGGACGTCGGTTGCGCTGCTAAGGGCCTTGCCCTCGACGCCGACGGATGCCGACATGACCGGCACGGCTCCGTCCAGGGCTGGGCCTACTTCCGAATAAAACTCTCGTTGCGGCGCGCCCGGCTCGATGGTCGTCGCCAGGGTGTTCACGGCGTACGAAAAGCTCAGCATCACCCTGGATTCAAGCCATTCCAGTTGCAATCGCCGAGCGTTGCGCCGCTCGGCCCGCCGGCTCCGCGACAGCCGTTCCGTGGAACTCCGCCGTGACCTCCGAGAAGACTTGAACATGAACGATCCTCCGGTGAGAGTGCGACCCAGCAACGGGGGGCCGTGGCATAACGGCCGCAGGATGAACCACGGCTATTCGTATGACCTGTCCTAGCGCGGGTCAATAACCATATCTAGGGGGCGTCGATATCTTTTCTACGCGTCAAAGATGGCGGCGGGAGTCTATCGGTCGAGGGCGTGGTGCAGTCGGGAGAAAGCATCACAAAGGGGGCGAATCGCGAGAGCCAAGGCGGACACTTCGTTCGTCCAGCAATTCGCGGCTTCCGACAGAACCTGGCCTCGGCTGGAGGGTAGAGTAGGTATCGGCGGATCTGTTTTTCCCCGTCCGACGCAGCTTGTCTAGATTGCCATGTTTGCCGCGTCCATCGCCATGCACCCGCCGCCGCGGCGACTTCTTCCTCCGCGACGCACGCTTACCGACAAAACACGCTCATTCCGTCGTTCCGGTTACGCCGATTAAGACGATGGTAGCGAAGATATCGCCTGTAAGGAAGATTCGCAATATGCGGCGTTTGCAAGCTAGGCAAACTCTAACGGCTCGTTGGTGGCGGCCTGAGGTTGCCCTGGGAATAGGCATCTGCGCGATGGCCTTGATTCTGGCCCCCGGCTGTAGCACTTGTCGAGAGTACGTTCGGAACGGGTTCAAGGTGGGGCCGAATTACCATCCGCCCTGCGCCCGGCAGACGATCAGTGGATCGATGCCAAGGACCCACGCGTGCTCACCACCGCCCCCAATCGCGACACCTGGTGGACGGTCTTCCATGATCCCGTCCTCAACAAATTGATCGTCAGAGCCTACCAGCAGAACCCGACCGTCAAGGTGGCGTGTTGGAGGATCCAGGAGGCCCGCGCGTTGCGCAGCATCGCGGTAGGCGGGTTGTTCCCGCAACAGCAAACCGTGACGGCGGACTATACGCGCAATGCGGTGAGCCAGACCGTGCAGAACCAGGTCCATACCGCGCCCTTCTTCGACGACTGGAGCGTCCACGCCGGTTTGGCCTGGGAACTTGACTTCTGGGGCACGTACCGCCGAGCGGTCGAGGCCGCCGACGCGCAATTGGACGCCTCCATCGAGAACTACCATAACGCCCTGGTCCTGCTCCTGGCCGACGTCGCCACCAGCTATGTGGGAGTCCGCACCGCGGACCTGCGGTTGAAGTACACCAACCAACAATTGAGCAGCCAGCAGGGCATCCTGGAAATCGCACGACAACGGTTTCACAGTGGGGCCACTACCGAGCTTGACGTAACTCACGCCACCTCGCAGGTCGAACATACGAAGTCGCTCATCCCGCCCTTGAATATTCTGCGGCGGCAGGCAGCCAACCAGTTGTGTATTCTGCTGGGAATGCCCCCTAGGGACATCGCGGACCTCTTGCAAGGCACGCAACCGGTTCCCTCCGCGCCGCCCGAAGTCGCCGTCGGCATTCCCGCGGAGCTGTTGCGCCAGCGCCCGGACGTGCAGCAGGCCGAACGGCAGGTCGCCGCGCAAGCGCAGCCATTGGGATCGCCACTTCCCAGTTGTATCCCCACCTCTCGATCGTCGGAACCATCGGCGTCGATTCCAGCGAGTTTAGCCAGTTGTTCGAGTCAAAGTCCCTGGCTGGCAGCGTCGGGCCGTCCTTCCGCTGGGACGTTCTCAACTACGGCCGGCTCGTCAACGGCATTCGCGTGCAAGACGCGCGGTTCGAACAACTCGCGTTCCAATACCAGAACAAGGTTCTGCAAGCCTACGGGGAAGCCGAGAACGCCCTGGCAGGGTTCCTCGAGACGCAACAACGCTTGCTTGCGCTTACCAAGAGCGCCGAGGCGGGCAAGCGCTCCGTGGAGTTGGCGATCGAGCAGTACCGCGAGGGTCTCGCCGATTTCAACCGGGTATATACGGCGACGCAGCTCCTCGCCGAAGAAGAGGACCAGATGGCTCTCGCCCAGGGGGGAGTGCCGCTGTACCTGGTTCTCCTGTACAAGGCCCTTGGCGGCGGCTGGCAGGTGGCCCCCGACCAAGCCGGCGCCGCCAGTCCGTCCGACACGTCGCACGGCGAGTCTATACCCGTTCCACCACCCGAGCCCAAGTGATCTGATCACGCGGGGAAAAGCGGACGGGCAAAGCCAGAAGCCATATCCATCCCTCTTCCCGTCAAGGCAGTTTGACGGGTTTTCGGGAGAGGATGGCAGTTTGTATTGGCGCGGAAGAAACGATTCAAGGAGTTAATCGCACGATTCCGACTTTAACGAAGAACACCCACCCAATGGAGTGAGGGTTGTTCGAATCCGGTCTGCTCAGGCAACGGGGAAGCGTTGCACAAGGGAGTGGGCAGACGATTCAGTCCGTCACAAGCTACCAGGGAGGGGGGAACATGACGAGACGTATTCTTTGGGGCACCGTTGCGGTGGCCCTAACGCTGGGGGTGCCCCCCAGCGTGCTCGCGCAAGATTATCCGGCTAGCCAGCGAGGTGACACGCAGATCTGTGAGTCATGCGCAAGCTGCCAATCGCCTGGCACGACGCCTTGCGCGTCGTTGTGCAGTTGCGCAGACCCGGGGCAGGCCGCCCAGGCTGCGGCGGGTACGACAACCCCCGCGGCGTCAGACACCACCGAGCCGTCGGCGGCGGCCACCGACGACAACAACCTTTTCTCGCAGGGTGGTCCATGCGAACAGGACGCCAGCGCGGCGGAGTGTTCCACGCCCAACATGATCGGCGATTCGATCGCGCCGACCTTCTTCAACCTGGCGGCCGGCACGGGGGGCAATACGCCGACGCCGGCCGCAGGGGTGGGCAGATTCAAGATGGCCGACGACACCAGCCCCTTGCCGCAGGATCGCGTGATCCTCGATTACTCCTATTACAGCGGCTTGAGCTATGGAGCAGGCGCGGTGGCGGTGCCGGCGACCAACGTGCGATTGGGCGTCAACGAGTTCGAGCCGGGCTTCGAGAAGACCTTTTTCAACGGCGCGGCCTCGTTCGAATTGCGCGCGCCGATGTCCTCGATTGACGTCATCGGCAGCCAGTTTGGCAACCTTGGCATGGCGCTGAAGGGACTGGTGCTTTCCCAGGACGATCTGGACGTCTCCGCAGGCATGAGCATGAACGTGCCGACCGGCCCCGGCGTCAATTACCAGCTTACGGGTCTAGTCCCGCCGGCTCCCGTCATTTTGGCGCCAGGGATTGTCGCCGTTAAGAACCAGTCCGTTCACCTGCTTCCCTTCGTGGGGGCTCTTTGGAGGCCCTCCGATCAGTTCTTCGCCCAGGGATACGTCCAGGTGGATGTGGACGCCAGCGGGGACGGGGTCGTCGCCGGTCCTGTAGCCTTGGGCCGCGTTTACGATCCCACCTTGCTCTATCTCGATCTCGGCGTCGGATACTGGCTCCGCAAGGACGACGACTGTTCCCGATTTGTCAGCGGCCTGGCGTTGATCGGCGAGATCCACGTTAACGAGTCCGTCGGGACGGGCGGGGAGACAGGCGCAGCTCTTCTAGCTTTGGGCGGTATGTCCCCCCACTTCTCTCTCGTGGACGTGGACTTCGGCGTGCATCTGGACGTCGGCCCACACAGCAACGCGACTTTCGCCTATGTCACCCCGCTGAACGGCGGACCGGACCGGGTCATCGACGGCGGGCTGCGTGTGCTGTACAATTACACCTTCTAAGCCGCCATGCCTGGTTTGAAGGGAGTGGCTGGAATCGACCGCTGAAGGCGGACCCAGGAAGCGGTCGATTGCTCCAGGGCGAGGAGGGGGGAATCCCGGGGATCCGCCCGAAGGTTCCCGAGATTCCCCACGACGATACACAACCCGGTCAGCCGTGAACCTTCCTTCTCGGAAACCATTGCCTGGACCAAGGGTGTTGGTGTTTTGCTCAAGGTTGAGAGGTTGCGCGTATGGCTTTCGCAATGGTGACAGGCTCCGCAGGGTTGATTGGCGCCGAGGCCGTACACCTGTTCAGCGGCAAGGGGTTCCAGACGGTGGGCATCGACAACGACATGCGGAAGGTCTTCTTCGGCAACGACGCCTCGACGGAGTGGAGGCGGCGGGAACTCGAGCGGACGGTCCCCGGCTACATCCACCGTAACGTCGACATCCGCGACCGCGATGCCCTCGAAGCCGTCTTCGCCGAGTTCGGCGGCGAGGTCGCCGTCGTCATTCACACGGCTGCCCAGCCGTCGCACGATTGGGCGGCCAAGGACCCTTACACCGACTTCTCGGTGAACGCCGTGGGCACGCTGGTCCTCCTGGAAAGCGTGCGGAGGTACTGTCCGGACGCGGTCTTCATTTTCACGTCGACCAACAAGGTCTACGGCGACAATCCCAATCGACTTCCTCTTGTCGAGCTGGATACGCGCTGGGAGGTCGCCCCCGATCACCCTTACGCGCAGCACGGGATCGACGAATCCATGTCGGTCGATCAGACGAAGCACTCGCTGTTCGGGGTCTCGAAACTGGCGGCCGACGCGTTGGTGCAGGAATACGGGCGTTACTTCGGCATGAAGACCGTCTGCTTCCGCGGCGGGTGCCTCACCGGCCCGGGCCATTCCGGCACCATGCTGCACGGATTCCTCTCGTATCTCGTCAAGTGCGCGTTGACCGGGCAGCCGTATACCATTTTCGGGTACAAGGGAAAGCAAGTCCGCGACAACATCCATTCGTACGACCTGGTCAACATGTTCTGGCACTACTTTCAGGCCCCGCGGCCGGGCGAGGTCTACAACGCCGGCGGCGGACGCGGCAGCAACTGCTCGATCCAGGAGGCGATCGCCCTTTGTGAAGCGCTGACCGGCCGCAAGATGAACACCCGCTATTGCGACGATAACCGCATCGGCGACCACATCTGGTACATCAGCGATACCCGCAAGTTCCAATCACACTATCCTGCCTGGTCCTATACTTATGAACTGCGGCGTATCGTGGAAGAGATCCGCGACTCGATGCTCGAGCGCGGCGCGGAGGCAAACTGCTGATAAACACTCGATAATTCCTTGCAAGTTACCTGCGGTCTCTATGGCCATGATCTACCAGAGCGTTCTGATCACGGGGGGAGCCGGTTTCGTCGGATCGAGCCTGGCGATTAAGCTCAGAGAGGCCTCGCCCGGAACCGCGGTCGCGGCTTTCGACAACCTGCACCGCCGGGGAAGCGAGTTGAATCTGCCCCGCCTGCGGGAGGCGGGAATTCCTTTCCTTCACGGCGATGCGAGGTGCCCCGAAGATCTCCAGCCATTGCCCGACTTCGACCTGCTGATCGATTGTGCGGCCGAACCGTCCGTGCAGGCAGGGACCCGAGGGACTCCGCAGTACGTCCTCAACAACAACCTGGCGGGAACGATCAACTGCTTGGAATCGGCCAGGTCGCGCGGGGCCGCGTTCCTGCTCCTCAGCAGCAGCCGCGTCTACCCCATCCCCGCCGTCAATGCGATCCCCTTCCACGAGGACGCCACCCGCTTCCGCTGGGACGCCGCGCCGCCTTGCGCCGGGTTTTCCTCCGCAGGAATCGCCGAGTCCTTCTCCCTGGACGGTCCCCGCTCTTTCTACGGCGCCAGCAAGCTGGCCGCCGAGGTGGTGCTGCAGGAGTACGTTCACGCCGCCGGGATGAAGGCCCTCGTCAACCGCTGCGGCATCCTCGCCGGCCCTTGGCAGATGGGCAAGGTCGATCAGGGAGTAATTACCCTCTGGGTCGCTCGCCACTATTTCCAAAAGCCGCTGCAGTATATCGGTTTTGGCGGCCTGGGAAAACAGGTGCGGGACCTCTTGCACCTCGACGATCTCTTCGACCTGATTATGGCGCAGATGCAGTCGCCGATGAAATGGAACGGCAGTGTCTACAACATCGGGGGCGGGGTAGACACGTCGGTCTCCCTGATGGAACTGACCGCGCTGTGCGAATCGATCACCGGCCGGCGGATCCCCATCACCCCGGTGCCCGAGACGAACGCCTGCGACCTGAGGATCTTTATGACCGATGCCCGCAAGGCACAGCGCGACTTCCAGTGGCGTCCCCGGCGGGGCGCAGCGCAGATCGTGCGGGACATTTACTGCTGGATTGACGCCCATCGCGACGCGGTCGGACCGATCCTCGAATAAGGATGGACGGAAGACAGCTTCCGGACTTAGCCAGAGAAGGGCACAGTTGCGGAATTAGCCACAGATTGAACACAGATGAAACACAGATAAGGGCAGATAGCTGCTTCCTATCTGTGTTTCATCCGTGGCTTCTTCTGTTCGATGTACTCACTCGCCGTCAAGGAGTTGCGGGACCTGATGCGCGGGCCTCTCGCTTCCGTGCCCAGCGCATCGCTCCAGGACGCCGCGTCAGTTGCAGCGTGCGCAAATAGGTGTCGCCTAGCCGTGCGGCCATTCGCCCGCTGTCGTAGTTGGCCCGCGCGAAATCATACCCCTGCTGCGCCAGCCGCTGGCGCAAGCCGCAGTCGCGAAGAACCTCCGCGATCGCTTTTCCCAAGGCATCCCCCGTATCGGGCTCGGCGAGGAAAACGGTTTGCCCGTGGACCAGCCCGCGCCCCGTGCTGGCGAAGAGCACGGAGGCTTTCCGCGCCGCCATGTAGTTGAGCAGCTTGATGGGAAACCCCGGGAGCCGGGGCCTCGGCGCCACGGTCACGTCACCGGCCGCCAGCAGCTCGTGCGCCGCGTGAAGCGGTTGCGGTGCGGTGAGCACGACGTGCCCGGCCAGGCCCAGTTGCTCGGCCTGATGCAGGAACTCGGCGGCAAGTTCGCGGCATTCGATCGTCCTCACCACGAAGAGCCTGGCACTGGGAAACTCCCGTACAACGACGGTCATGGCTTCCAGCAGCAGGTCCAACCGCTGGAACCGGGCCATCATGCCGCTGTACAGCACGACCGGGCCCTCGCCCAACCCGTAACGCTGCCGGATCTGCCCGCTATCCCCGATCTTCACGTCGTCGAAATTGATGCCGAAAGGGACCATCGGCTCAGTCCGGCCGTGCCCTTTGCCCTGGAGGATCTGCTCCATGTTTGCACTATGCGGAAGGAGGCGATCGGCGCACCGCAACACGATCCCGTCCAGCACCCTCCCCAGGGCCGCGGCCGCCCACCGCGGACCGAAGAACTTGAAAGTAGGCAACTCATCCGCCATGCTGTTGTGACCGCTGTAGAGAACGGGAATGCCCGTCAGCAACCGGCAGATCCCCGCCGCATAGGCAGATTCGTGGCAGTGCGCGTGGAGGAGGGCCGGCCGGTAACGGCGAATGACCGCCAAGGTCTTGAAGATGATCTGCAAGTCGTAGAGCGGTTTGCGGACCGTGGGCCCGACAACGATCGACGATTCCTTGACGAGGGGCGTGATGCGGTGAAGGTGGACGCCCCGCACCGGGATGTCCTGGCCGAAATGATAGGTGACCACGTGGACCTCGTGGCCCCGCCCGGCCAGGGCCTCGGCCATTTCGCGGACCGAGCCGGAAGTGCCGTTGCTGGTCGGAAAGGGCATGGCCGCCACCATGCAGACGCAGAGCGGCGGCTCCGGCGGCGTCGCGTCGCCGCTCGCCGCGTTGGAGGTTGGCGAAGAGATCATGGTCGTGTGCTGGTCCATGGAATCGGCCGCTGGGGCCGACGCGCTGAGGGGAAACATCTTCAGTCTCCGCAACGGTTGCGGTACAGCGACAACTCGACGGCGCCCAGGGCCTTGTCGACATCAAGGCCGCCGAGAAAGTCGCTTAGCCGCTTAACCTGGGGGAGGGGATCCCTCATCATTTCATTGTAGTCGACTTGAACAACATGAAACACGTCGCTGCGCGAATGCAGGTGCGCCAAGACCTTGTCGACCTGGGCCTGGTAGATTTCCAGCAAGCGCTGCTTGGGCAAGTCATCCGCGGCCCGATTCAGCCTTTGGAGCATGCGGTCTTGCGAGCGAACCACTTCCAGCAGGTTCCTCCGCATGAAGACCACCCGATACGAATACGTCAACGGCAGATCAAGAAGCAGCAGATGCACCATCTTCACGACGCGTCCCACTGCCCCGGGGACCCAGGAAGGGTCTCGGCGGGTCTCCTTGACCGGTTCGTATTCATAATACCCGCGAGGGTTGTCCTCGTCTGCCGAGCGCGCGTGGTCGGTCAGCACGGGGATGCCGCCTTCCGCGAGCAGGCGCATCATCATCGAGGTGCCGGAGCGGGGCAAACCGGATACGATAGTCAAGTAGTTACGGTGCATCGGCAGAATACCCTCGTTGGAATACAACTCGCGAAAATGCTTTCCAAGCCATGGTCAGCGCGACTCGGGGCTGCTACGCGGTGGAACGCACGAAACCCTTCAACGCCACGAAAACGTGCAGAATCTCCGCCTTGTACAAGGCTCGGAACACGACACACCAACCGAAATACGCCCCCAGAGCCAACACGAGGATAAGGAGCAAAGAGGACCATGCGGCTCCTCGAGTCGACCAGAGGAGGGCGCCCAGGAGGCGCCACCGAGGAGGGCGCGGAACATGGCTCCCCAGGGAATCCCCTTTATCCGCAGCCGGTAACACATGCCGACGCTGCACCCGAGGAAGGCCAGCTCGCCGGCGAAAATGCCCGCGCAAGCGCCGAAATAGCTGAAACGCGGAATGGCCGACGTTTCCACCACGACCTCGACCACGAAGAGCAACACCATCAGCCGCGCAAAGACCTGCTGCTTGCCCAAGGCCGTGAAAAGGAACCGGAACGGAATCGTCAGGTACGACAGCGTGGTACACCAGATCAGGATGCGCATGGGAACAGCCGCTACCAGGAACTCGCGGCCGCCCAGCAGGACCACCAGGGGCTCCGCGTACACGAAGACCCCCACGGCCATGGGGATGCTCATAACCCATAACAAACGGAGGCCGTTGGCGAAGGAGCGATCCAACTCGCCGAGATCGTCGACAGCCATGCGGCTAAAGGCGGGAAACAACGTCGGCAAAATCGCCTGGGGAAGCCACTTCAACGGACCCAGCGGCCGGTAGGCGACGCAATAGACGCCCACCACGGCCGCCGGCTGCAGGAAACCGAGCAAGAGCGTGTCGAGTTGCCAGGCCAATTCGCGCAGCACGTCGCCAATCGCCAAGGGCGCCGCGTGCGTCAGCCAATCCCGGCCTATGGCGTAGTCCAGCCGCAGCACCGGGCAGCCCCAGCGCCCCAGAACGAGGAGCAACAGGTAGCTGGCCACCGCCAGATGGCTGATGGCCAGGGCCGCGACGGCGGTCTCCACACTGCTCCATTTCGTGACGGTTAACACGACTACGGCGACGGCGAACAGCCCCCCTTGGATAACCCGGGAGAGGCTTTCCTGCTGAAACATTTCAAACGCGCGGAACATGCCCAGGCAGAATCGCTGCACCTGCATCCCCGCGCAGGCGCACGCCGCGGCGGCAAAACTGACCATTCGTCCGGGGTTGGCGGTGATCTGCGCCCAACCCGCCCCGACGAGGCAAACCGTCAAAACCGAGCACGCGACCACGACGACAAACAGGCTGGCCGCTTCTCCCATCAACTGCTGCCATTTCTCAGGGGCTTGCGCGATGCGGAACGTCAGAACCGTGCCGACTCCCCCCTCCAGGGTGATTTGCACCGCCATCGTAATCGCGAAAATGGTGTAATACTCGCCGATGCCTTCCTTGCCCAGTCCGTGGGCGAGGGTTACGACCACAACCACGTAGCACAGACCGTTGAACAACTGCGCCGCATAGTTCAGCGCGCTGTTGCGGATGGCCTTGTGGAGGTAATGACCCGCCGCACCGGGAGGGCATGGTATGACCGATGTTGGCGATTCGTCGCTCATGTTCGTCACGCACCGGTCGTTTCCAGATCCCCACCAATTTTGGGTCGCTGACCGAAGACTGTCAAGTCGCCACTGCCTTGCCCCGGACTTCGCAGATAGTCTCTCACAGGGTGAAGAAGTTTGACCTCTTGTGAGCGGCGAACTAGAATTAGCATACTTCAACATGGGTTTGATGGCGCGGCGCAACTCTGGAGCGGTGTCACGTGGTTGCTCCCATGTCGCCGGGAGAGGGGAATGCAGGGGATGAGTAAAGATGGTTATCCGGTTCTGATCCTGGGACTGGACGGGGCGACTTTCGATCTGATGCTGCCCTGGATCGAGCAGGGACATCTACCTCATCTGGGGGCATTGTTGGGCAAAGGGGCTCACAGCCGGCTAGAATCAACGACCCCGCCCATCACTCCCTGCGCCTGGTCGAGTTTCATGACCGGCAAGAACCCGGGGAAGCACGGGCTCTTTGACTTCGTCGAACCGTTGAACAATCAGGGCGGCTTCCGTTTTACGAACGCTTCCAGCAGGCACGCGGAAACGCTCTGGGGGCACCTGGGGTCCAAAGGGCATCGAGTGGGCGTGATCAATGTGCCCATGACTTATCCTCCGCAGGCGGTGAATGGATACCTCATATCAGGCCTGGACACCCCGCACGACGGATGCCGGTACACCTTTCCCGAGACACTGCGTCAAGAGCTCAGCCAGCAGTCGATCGATTACCGTATCGACATTCAGTACCTTGGAAACATGCGTACGGACGCCCGCCGCGACCGCAAGCTTCAGCAGTTGTGCGAAATCGAGACGACCCGCGCGGAGGCGCTGAAGTATCTGGCCCGCAAGTACCCGGCTGATTTCAACGTCCTGGTCTTCACTTCGACGGACCAAGTGCAGCACCACTTCTGGCACTACCTGGACCCCCAGCACGACAAGTATGATGCCGTCGGGGCCCAACGCTACGGCAATGCGATCCGGGACGTCTACAAGCACGTCGACGGGCTCATTGGGGACGTGCTCCAGTCTTTCGGAGAACAGACCGTGGTGATCGTCATGTCGGATCATGGGGCCGGTCCGACGACGAATGTTCGGGTCCGCTTGAACCAGGCGTTAGAACAGGCCGGGCTGCTGGCGTTCAAGGAGGAACGGATCCATCGTGTCGCGCTCCGCCGGGTGGTCGGGGTGCTCGACCGCTTGCTGCGGCTGACTCTTTCCAATGAAGCCAAGCGCTGGCTCGCCGGTGTGTTGCCACGGTTGAGGGCGTGGTTCGAAAGTGCTGACGAAGGGCGTATTGATTGGAACCGGACCCTGGCCTATGTCAACGAAGCCTATCGTTCCTCGCCGGCCGTGTGGCTGTTGCGTCCGGCGGATGATCCCCGGCCCCAGCAGAGTGACGCGGACTGGCGCGAGGAGACGGCACGTTGTGTCGAGCAGGTCTTGCGGGGGCTGATTGACCCGCAGACCGGCCGGCCGGTGATCGATCACGTCTGCCGCACGCGCGATCTGTATCACGGGCCCTATGTGGAAAAGGCCCCCAACCTGCTTCCGTCGTGGTGGACGGACGCCTTCCTGACGGAGGTGAGCGTGCCGGGCGAACGGGCGGACACGGCGGTCCGGCGATCCACCACGCTGCTGGATTGCGGCGTGGAATTCTCCGGCTCGCATCGTCTGCAGGGGGTGTTTATGATTGCGGGCGGTCCGGCGCGGCGCGGACACGCGTTTTCGGGCGCGAGAATCATCGACGTCGCCCCGACCGTGCTCTACCTCATGGGGTTACCCATCCCGTCGGACATGGACGGTCGTCCTTTACTCGAAGCCCTGGATCCGGCCTTCGTCGCCGCGCATCCGCCCACCATGGAACAAGGGCAGGAACCCGGCAACCCGAACGCTTCGGTCGAGACGACGTTCACTCAGCAGGAGGCCGAGATGATCGAGCAGCGTCTGCGGTCCTTGGGGTATATCAAATAGCGCAAGCGGCGGCGTACCATGACGAGCTTTCGTCAATCATGAACCTCGCCGGGCTCGACAAGACCTCTTCACGCGCGACTGCGGATTGCTCACGAAAGTCGGATTATTCCGGCACCGTTCGCTCGGACCGGTCCCTGCGGCGTCGAAATCGGCGTCCATTCCTGGAAAAGCGGTCCGATCTAACTCTATACTTGAAGGATAGTGATCTGGCGATGTGAATGGGTCCCGGCGACTCGACGAACGTATCTCCGAACCTTCGGGCAGCTCTGTAATGTCCAGCTTTATTCCACAGCTAAAGAGGTGGCTGCCTTGGTGTGGCTTCCTGGTCCTCGCGGTGGCGGTTGTCGGCACGGCATGGTTATTCCTGAAAGCCCGCCGGGCCACGATCTGGTCCGACGCCGAGCAGGCGCGGAAGCACGGTTTGCCCATCCCGGTGCGAACCGTACGAGTCACCCCCATGCAGGTTCAAAAGGTCATAGGCGGCACGTCCTTGACCGGACCGTCCAAGAGAGCGACGATCCGCATCAACGTGAGCCGCACGATTCAAACGCTCGGCGGAGGCTCGGTTGCCCCGAGTGGTATTGCCGTCAAGCGCGTTCTTGTCAAACACGGAGAAGCGGTGCATCGCGGCCAGATACTTTTTGAACTGGATGATAAGGACTTCGTTTCGTCGGCGAAGGCGTTGGAAGCAGTCAGCGCCGCCGCCGTCAAAAACGTGGAGTATCGCGAGACAGCCCTGGAGTCGAACAAGAAGATTCGGGCTTTGGATGTAGCTAAGGCCGCGGCGGAGGTCAAATACCGCACCGTGGACCTGGATACCCATATGAAGATCTACGACGCCCTCGAGAAGCTGGTCAAGACCGGAGCCGCCGGCTTGTTTAACTTCTATCAGGCCTGTTCGAAGCGCTCCGGAGCCGATTTCGCTTTGGCTGTCGCCAAATTGGACGACCTCCGCGTCCAGGCGAGCCTCACGACCGGCCTGCTGTTGGACGAGTACACGTTGGCTCAGGGCGTGGCCCAGCGCGAGCAGGCTGCGGCAGCCATCGAACTCACTCGCCGGAGCATCGAATTCTGCGTTGTGAGGAGTCCCCTGGAAGGTTTTGTCGACAGGGTCACCATCGTGCCGGGCGAGGTGGTTGACCCCAGCTCACCCATGGCGGATGTCCTGCAACTGGATCCGATTTGGGTCTGCATGGATTTTCCGCAGGAGCGTATCGGCGAACTGTCGATCGGGCAGCAGGCGGAGATCGTCATCGACAGCTTTCCTCGGGAGACCTTCACGGGGACGGTCGTAGCGGCGCTGCCGCAGGTGAACGTGCAGACAAGAACCCTCCCTGTGTACATCGAAGTCAGCAATCCGGGCGGACGAATCCGGGCGGGCGTCAGCGGTTTCTCGCGTATCTCCGTAACACCCTCCACGGTCATCGTGGTTCCCGCCACCGCCGTGATCCAGGACCAGAGTCGGGCCATGGTGTTCCGCATCGAGAACGGCCGGGCGCGGATCCGTCAGGTCGTGTCCGGCCACGTGGTCGAAAATGGAAGGTGGGAAATCCTCGAAGGCCTCTCCCCTGGGGACGAAATCGTTATCTTCGGCAACAAGGATCTACGGGATGGCGACGTGGTGGACACGGATTGGCGAACCTGGTCGAGGAGGAAGTAGGCCGTGCTTTGCTGGAGATCGGCCGTGTTGGTTGCGGTCCGCGTTTCAAGGGGCGCGGTCGCTGCGCTCCCGGAGGCCCTGGTCTCGCGCCGCGGAATCGCTATTCTATTCTCCGTCTTGGCGGGTCTCTTGACCGTATCGGGTTGGATCCGTCCCCCGTTGAGCCCCGACATCTCGAGCCTTCATATCCCACTTGGCTTCTTGCCCTCTCACGAGGTTTCGCCCGAGGCCATGCTACGAGGCGCCGCCAAGCTGCCGTGGGACAGCGCTGGGGTAGTGCTCTTGGTGATCATCGTGTCAGGAGCTATCGCAGTTCTCAGAGATCCGCGTCGCATGGCAAGCTTTGCCGGCGTTCTGTTGGCGGTCGGCATAAGCGCCAACGCCGTTGCTGCGTTCAACTTTCCCGCGTTGATCGAGTTGCTGCAAGAGGAGCTTTCGCAGGATCGGAACGTTGTCGTGGTGCTCAACCAATTCAACGAACACTCGCTGACCGAGTATGACGCTTCCAGACTCGCAGCTCAGCGCGTCGCTGCCAGTTCTTTTCCGCTGGCTGATAGCTGGCCATTTCTATTGTACGGCAACTGGCTGGTCGTTTTGGCGGCGCTCGGCGTGCTCTATAGCCAGCGAGGCGCGTTGCTCCGACGGCTTGCCGCCGTTGCTGCCTGGGTGCTCGTCGGCATCGCGTGTTCCGCAATCGGTTGTGGACCGCGGCTGCTCGGCGAGTTCCACTGGTATCGTGCCGACCGCTTGCAGCTGGAGGCGAACTATTCCGGCTCGCTCACCGCCTTGGAGAACGCGGTTTCGTGTTTTCCGGAACTTGGCCGCCTGCAGCGCACATGGCGGCTGCGCGGCGAGTTGGATTACTGCGAAGGCCGCTCGACGCCTGAATCCCAGTTCTGGCAAGCGGGGCAATATCTTTCCGACAGTCGGCTTGAGATGGCCGGCGGTCTCATGGAGGAACTCGGCCGCGAGACGAATTGGGCTCCGCCCGTTGGCGATATGGCCGGCCGATTATGGGTGTCCCGGGGAATGAGGGACTTCGGGAAATCAGATATTGCGGGCGCGGGAGAAGCCATGCGCAAGGCGGCCGACGTTCAGGATGTGAGGCTCGATTGCCTGTTCTGCCTTGGTGTCGTCCAGGCGCACATGGACCGCGTCCATCCTGAAAGAGCGGAAGCGGAGTTTGCGTCCCTCCTCGTTCGTTGCGGCTATCAACTGCTAAGCGCCGACGCGCTCAAGATCCTGGGCGACGCCTACTTCGACGCCGACGACATGCGTGAGGCACGTGCCCGCTATGGGGAGTCGTGGGACACCTACAATCTCCTGGGCAACATCAATTGCCTCGCGCAAAAGGGATTGGGGGGGCTGTGACATGCGGGGCCGCATCGCCTCCTGGTTGGTGGTCGTGGCATTTGCCGTCGCGCTTGGCGAGATCATCTGGGGCGCGTTTGGACCTCCATTGCTTCCCGATTACTTTGTGGGGGGGAACCTAACGGCGCTTGCCAATCCCGATCCGGACGCCAAGCAGCTCTACTTGCGACAAAACATCTACCTCCGGGAACGCCCGCGGCACGCTTGGCTCCAGGTGTTGGCGGGCGATAATCTCAGCGTGTTCGTCAACGGCGAGCCGCTGGCGACAAGAACTCAAGTGGGTTTCCCCGTAGCAATCGTCGAGGACCCGACTCCCTATCTTCACAGCGGCAAGAACGTCATCGCAATTTCCACTCATCAAATGAGCGCGGACCTGCCGCCGCGGGTGGCAGTTGAGGGCGCCTACTGGCTCAGCGACGGCGAACATCCGATCAAAACCAGCGACGATTGGCGATGTAGCTCGGTGTTCGAGCGCCGGGCAGGATGGTGGTTCGAGCACGAATTCGACGACCGGCAGTGGGCCGTTCCTCTTCGCCAGCGGTGCTGCCTGCAGGCTAAGTTGCCATCCCCGCCGCGCGCAACCATTTTCCGCAGCGAGGCGAAGTGGATTACGCTGTCCGGCGCTCCGCAACGCAGCATCGCCGTGCGCCGCGCGTTCACGATCCGCGAAAAGCCGGCGAGCGGATGGTTGCGCGTGACATCGAATGCCTGTTACCGCTTGGCGGTCAACGGAGTCGTCGTCGATCGACAGGAAGCGAGGCTCGGAACGATAGAGCGGGCGCCCCCCGTGCGGAGAGGATACGACATCACGACATTCCTTCATCGCGGTCGAAACGTGGCGGCGATGCTCGCGATGAGTCCAACGGGGACCCCCGCCGTGCTCGCCGACTTCGAGGTCGAAGATGAAAGCGGCCGGCGGGACTCGTTCGGGACGGACGAACGTTGGCAAGGACAATCTGGCGCGCCGGACACTTGGTCCGAATTCAATGCGGATGAGACCTCGCGTTGGCAAGCTTGTCATGCGGAGTCGGGCGATCTGGGCATCCTCCCCTGGGAGCCCCCCCGCGCATTCATCGACCTGACTTTGCCGTTGGAAGTTTCCCTGCCGCGGTTGGCGGCGCAGGTGGCGATCATCGCCGCCCTCGCGCTCATCGCCGGAATGCTATGTCGATACGTCCAACTTCGACTGGCTGCGCCCGCCGGCGAAGCCAAGCCGCGATCCCCGGTTTTCATAGCCTTTCTGCCCCTGATCCCGCCGACCGTGGCAATCGCCATCGCAATCATCGCCACAGGCGACCCGCGAGTGGCGCGGCAAGACGTGTACCAGGCGCGGTGGGTCGCGATGGCCTTGGCTGCGGTGGCTGTGCAATGGGGCGCCTTGATGGTCATGCCGCGCCGCTGGTGCCTTTCGTCAAAAGAAGGGCTCAGACGCAGCCTGCGCTTTCGAGCCGCACTGGCGGGGCTAGTCTTCGTGGGAATTCTCGCGGGTGGTTTTTGGTTGCGCACCAAAAAATGATGGCCGAGCAACTTCAGACCGACGAAGCGTACCAATGGAGCACGGCGGAAGGGTTCCGCGAGCGGGGATTTCCCAGCAAGGTGCTTGAAGCCGGGCAGCCAATCGTATACATCTCAACAAGCGAGTTCGTGCATTGTTTGGTGGGGATAACGTCGTTTTTGACGGACTCGGACTGTGCGATGAATCGTGTTCCCGCCGTTTTTTGGGGTACTCTGACGATTTTTCTGCTGTATGCGACGGGCCGCCGGATGTTCGGCCGCGATGTCGGGCTTATGGCTGCCGCGTTGGCCGCGTTCTCGCCCTATTGCCTGGACATGTCCACCTGGGGACGCTACCCCTCACAACTCCATTGCACGGCTCTCCTGACGGTCTATTGTTATTGGCGCACGCTGGAAAACCAGGAACGGATCCACCCAAGATGGCTGTGGCTGACGGCCGTCAGCTTCGTCGTGATGTATCTTACGTGGGAGGCGTCGGCGTTCGTAGCCTTGGGAATGATGCTTGCCGCATTGATCCAATTTCGAGGGCGGCTCCGACAGATTGTCTTCAATCGCTCGATATGGCTTGCCATGCTGTTCGTCTTGATGTCCATTGTCCTGCAATATAGCCACCGCGAAATCCAACAAGCTTATCGCATGTATTTCGGCTATGGCGACCAGTTAATTACGTTGACGCCGATGTGGCGCGACCGGTCTTTCCAAATACTCGGCTATCTCGGGTTTACGAGTTGGAGTTGCGACCCCCTCCTGCCCGCGGCGGGGTTTCTGGGGGCGATCATTGTCTGCGCTCGACACCGATTTCGGAAGCCCGCACGATTTGTGACCGTCATCTACGTCACTACCTGTTTCTCGATGTCCCTATTGATGCCCATATACTTGAAGCGTTACATCTTCCACATGGTTCCGCTGCTGATACTGTTGTCTGCTGTGGCACTAGCGGCGGCCTCGCGATGCCTGGCGGACCTCGCTGTGCGGCAGACGCGGCATTATTGGTTTTACGCACATGGTACGGTTGCGATGTCGGCAATCGCACTTGTCATAGCGGGCAGCGGAATCACTCTTCAACACCGTGAAGGGCCCCCCGCGCGTTATGTCCTGCCGCCCAACGGTTGGCGATTCCGCCCCTTTGCCGAAGCAATGGAGTACGTTTGCCAGCAATGGCAGCCTGGCGATTTGCTCTTGACCGATTTACCCAGTGGCACGGGGCGCTGTTTACGAGCCATTTTTTCGAATCCCAACGACGTGACACTCAACGTTAAATCGGTCCAGAAGCGGCCGATCTCGCCGTTTACTCTTTCCGACAAGCAACTGGTGCCGGTGCATCGAATGGAGGGTACAATCGCAGTAACGAATTTGGAATCCCTCAAAAGCGTCTTCGCGCGTCATGGAAGGATTTGGGCTGTTGTGAGCCCGGACCTGACCAGCGACTCACTGAACGACGCCATTATCGTGGAGTACATGCGGGAGAATATGGAAATTGTCTACGAAGACTTCTATGCGCTGGCCATGGTCCGCGATCGCAACAATCGTCCAGTATTGCAACAGCTAAGAGACGAGCGGAATTTGAAACGTGCCAAGGCCCAATGGTGGCCTCCGATTCAATTTAACTAGCCCAGTTCTCCGCAAGCTTGCCTGGCTGCTGACCTGCCAGAACCCGGAAGAAACGGAAGCCTAGGTAGTACTACAGCGCCAAGTTGAAAACATGCTTGCAATGACAGCACTTCCGAAGCGACTCTCTTGTCGGCACTTGCGTCACCGCGAAGTACGGCCAAGCCGAAACGTTCGTGTGCGAATGCAAGATCGCTGTTATCAACATAACTCGTTTAGCCATAATCGGTTGCGTTCCCTGCCACGACGTGACATAGCGCTGTCGTAGTAGATGCCCGGGCACCTGCCGCGGTGCGTCGAACTACAGGACTTGGCAACGCCGTTCACACCGCCCAGCTCATCATGCCACCGCCGCTAACGTTTTCGACGGTTGGGTGGCGACTTGATGCCCCGGCCCCACAAAGGCGAACTGGCTCCGCTCGCGGGGGGCAACTGGACCTCGATACCGACCTGCCTTTCCTGGTGCTCGGTGTGGCCGATGATCGAAAGTCTGATTCAATCGCAGGCGAAGACTCGACGCCGGCCCGAAACCGTGGTCGGACATGATCATCACGATGGTATCGTCGCCCTCTTCCGCGAGGACCGAGGCAATAAGTCGGTCAACGTGCATGTAGACGTCCCGGATGGCATGGCGATATTTCTCTGCGCCCGGGCGTCATGCTTGTCGTGGCCCGCATCCATGTAATGCCAGAAATGGTGCTGGACCTGGTCGGTCACGGTGTACACCAGCATGCGGAAGTCCGCGGGATACTGCTTGCTGAGATAGCGGAGGGCCTGGGTCCGCATGGCCTCGATCGCGCACGAATCCCTCAGGATACGGTCTCGGCGCGCATCGCTGCGCATGTTGCCCACGTGCCGGATGTCGAGGTGATAATCGATCGCCTCTTTCTTGAACTCCTCGCGCAAGCCGTCCGGGAAGATGTACGGGCACTGCTCGTCCGGCGCGTCCAGGCCGGAAATACAGTAACCATTGAGTTGTTCCGGCGGGTAGGTCATGGGCACATTCAGCACGCCGACCCGGTGCCCGCGCCGGCTGAGAATCCCCCACACGCTCTCCCCCTTCCGCGCGGAGGCGTTGGTGAAGCGGAAACCGTGCCGATCGGGCAAGGGTTCCACAAAGTCGAAAAGACCGTGTTTCCCCGGGTTCTTTCCCGTCATGAAGCTGGACCAAGCGCACGGGGTGATGGGAGGAATGGTGGAGCGGAGCGGACTGAAAGCCCCCTTTTCAACTAACCTTCCCAGGCAAGGAAGGTGGCCCTCCTTGATCCAGGGCAACATCAGGTCGAAAGTCGCCCCGTCAAGCCCCAAGATCAGTACCGAATACTTATCCGCTGGCACGCCGATGTTCCTTCGGGAAGATTTTGAATTCCAGTAGATTATAGCGTACTCCAGAGACACGTTCCAGAACGTGTCCACCAGCACCGCCTATCGTGTGGCAGCCCGCCCATTGACTCGGCTCAGTGCCCTGCGTATTCTTCCCTACGACCCGACCTCGTGTCCGCGAGGTGCTCGGCGCAGAACGCTCGGCGCAATCCCACTACCCCCCAACCGAGTAGTTGCTGAAGAACCATCCGGCACGACCCTCGGGCTTCCCGTGCGTGCTGCGAGCGAGCACGTTCGCAGTGAAGATCGTGCCGTCGTCCGTTGGATGGAATCCCTCCTGAGGCAGGCTCTCTCGCTGCGCAGGGCCCAAGCAGTGACCGAAAAAGGCACACCTTAGTGTCAGGAGGCGAAAATGATTGACAAGGCCGGAGGCGGTAAATAATATGAAAATCATGTGACCGTTGTGGCAGCCGCGGCGGGTCCCCGCGGCTGCAACCAAGCTCCTGATCGGCCGAAGGACAAGTGGGCAGTTGCCCCTGCTTTCGTTGGATGAACATCACTTGAATACTTGTGCCAGGGCACGAACTAGGGGGGCGAATTCCATGATGCTGTCGATTGTTATCCCTGCCCACAACGAGGACGGAAACGTCGCCAGGTGTCTCGACGAGTTGCGGCGCGTCGTAGGGGAAAAACACGGCATCCCCTACGAGGCCATCGTCGTCGACGATAACAGCGACGATGCCACCGCCGAGATTGTCAATGTGGCGATGAAAGAGGATCCCGCGATCCGTCTGGTCCGGCGGCGCTCCCCGAACGGTTTCGGCAGGGCGATCCGCGCCGGACTGGATGCCGTGACCGGCGACGCGGTCGTGATTTTCATGGCTGATCTTTCCGACGACCCCGAGGACGTTGCGACCTACTATCACAAGCTCGCGGAAGGCTATGACTGCGTGTACGGTTCACGCTTCATTGCCGGTAGCCACGTCGAGAAGTACCCGGTCCTGAAACGGGTCATCAATCGGATTGTCAACCGGTTGATCCAGCTCATGTTCTGGACGCGCTTCAACGATTTGACCAATGCATTTAAGGCGTACCGGGCAGAGGTGATTCGAGACTGCGGGCCGTACCGCGCCAGCCACTTCAACCTGACGCTCGAATTGTCGCTTAGTCCGTTGATCCGCGGCTACAAGGTTGCTGAAGTTCCCATTAGCTGGCGCGGCCGGAGCTTTGGCTGGTCGCATTTGATTCTCAGCCGGATGGCCCGCAGGTATCTCTGCACGCTGATCATGCTCTTCGTCCAACGGCTTCTGATTGCGGACGACCTGCGGGCCGAGCGGCCGGCCACCGAGGCGGCACTCGGCGACCATCGCACCAGACAGGGAAAGCGGTCTGAGTGGCAGACGCAAAGCCCGGCGGCCCGCTAGCCTAAAAGAACAGAAGCCGAAGTCGGGTCCCGCTCCGCAAGTCGCCGGGGGGCGTCATCCGCTCGATGCCACGGCGGAGACGGTGCCCTGCCGGGTCGACCGAGGAGGTTCAAACACGGCCCACGGCACGCGGGGCGACTCTAGGAATCCAGACTAGAGGATATCATGTCAAGACCGCTGCGATCCACGATCATCGGTTCCGTGGCATCCGTGTTGCTCCTGGGAACCACGGTGCTGGCCGGGGAAGATTGGCTCCAAATGAAGCATGACTCCCGGCACTCGGGGGACGTGCCGGAGCGAAGCGTACGCACGCCGCTGGGCCTGATCGGGGCGGTGCCGCTGGGGGATGCGATCCTCACTTCGCCCGTCGTGGCCGGGGGGCGGGTCTACGCGGTCGACGCCTCGGGCGTTGCTGTCTGCATCGACGGCGCCACGTTGAAGGTCTTGTGGAAGGCGGCTACCCGCGGCGGCAAAGCCAACTGCAACAACGTTTCTTCCCCGCGCTGGCCGGCGGCTACCTGCACTTCGGCACGATGGCCGGCGTGTATTACGTGCTCGACGCCGTTTCAGGGAAGATTGTCCGCGAGATCGCCTGCGGCGAGCCGATCTTCAGCACTCCCGTGGTCGCCGGCGATCGGGTCTACTTTGCCACCCTCGGCACGCGGGTCTACGCCGTGGGTCTGGACGGCACGATCTGCTGGATTTGGGACTTTCTCGAGGAAACCGTGAAGTTTGCCGGCGACCGCTGGAGCGGCGCGGACTGGGTGAAGTTCAAGAAGGGCCGCGTGACGTGGCGCGACCAGTTCTGCTGTTCGACCGACATCGCCGTGCAGGGCCGCTCGATCGTGGTGCCGGCGGCCGGCCGGACGATCTGGCTGGAAGACGCCGGCAAGAAGGCGGAGGTCCGCGCGGTGGGACTGGTGCCGGATTGCGCGGGCAACGAATATGCCCCCATCTTCGGCCTGAGCATCGGCCCGAGCGGGGCCGTCTACGTGCAATGGCACCGGCGCGACAATACGGGCCGCACGGAGTGCCTGCGGTACCAGGAGGGCAAGATCCGGGCCGAGCCGGTGCCGGGAACCCAGACGGCGATCAACCTGCACGGGCTGCTGAGCTTCTGCTCGGTGAGCGTTCGCGGGGAAGACGTGTATCGCTGCCGGCCGGAGGCGGGTTTCGGATTGGCCAAGCACTCGCCCGGCCGCAAGGAGCCGCAGCGCCTGGGCGGCTACCCGTCGATCTGCTCGCCGATCCTGCTAGGCGACGCGGGCGTGTACGGCGGCCTGGACGGCAGCCTGTACGTAGTGCCGCTTTCGGGCGGCGGCAAGGCGTGGTCGTTCAAGACGGCCTTCGGCAGGGCGATTTCCGCCCCGGTCGCCGTGTGCGACGGCCGCGTCTACTTCGGCTGCGAGGATGGGTATCTTTACGTGTTGGGGCCGGGCGGGAAGGCCGCCCTGCCGTGGGAAGACCTCGGGCTGTGGAAGATTCGCAGCCCGCTTTCCAGCAAACTCGCCGGCGCCAAGTACGATTGGTTCACGAACTACGGCGATTGGGCGAACACCAATGCGAACAACCAGGGAGTGCGTCTGCCGCTGAAGATCAAGTGGGTCCGCCGCTATGAAGGCACTTTCAAGCACCTGCCCGTCTGCGGCGGCGGCCGGCTGTACCTCCACACGGCCGAGGGCCAAATCCTTGCCATCGAGGAGGAAACAGGCCGATTGCTCTGGCGGCGGTACTTCCCCAACACCTACCTCTCCTTCACCTCGCCGCTTTACCACAAGGAGCGACTGCTGGTGCCGCAGGCGGGAATGCAGAAGTCGATGCTCCGCTGCCTCGACGCGGCTACGGGGAAACTGCTCTGGGAAGCTCCCTTCAGCGGCTCGCCCAGTTGGAGCCGCCAGCAGCCGCCGGTGGTGTGCGGGAACCTGGCGATTTACATGTTCGGCTCGGGTAAGTACGCGGCCCAGGGCACGGCGAAACCGTTCGTCTTCGAGGGAGAGCCGGAGCCGTCGCGCGACGGCGCGGAAGTCATGAGCTGGATTTACACCCACGACAACCCCTACTACCCCCAGGACAACCATCCGCTGGTCCGGGCATGGGACCTGGCCAGCGGGCGCGAGGTCTGGACCAGGGACTTCTCCGACCTGGGCAGCGGCGGCAACGACGCGGGCCTGTGCCTGATGGACGGCACGCTCTACTACTCGACCTTCTTCGGCTACGCTGCCGGGCGAAGAGGCAAGCCGGCGCCCACCGGCCTGACCGCCGCCCTGGAACCCAAGACGGGAAAGATTCTCTGGTCCAGCACACGATACTCGGTCACGGCCGGCTGTACCATTTCAGGCAAGGACGGCCGGCTCTACCTCGGCGGCTACAACCCGTCCCACGAGCACGCCAAGGACCGGCACGTCCGCTGCCTCGACGCCCGCGACGGCTCGCTGGTCTGGGAGTCGGAGCCGTTGGCGGCGGCGGTGAACGTGGTCTCGCTCGGCGACAAGCACATCTTTGCCAACGCCTCCGGGAAGGATTGCTTCCTCTTGGACCGGGAGACGGGCAAGATCGTTTCCCGTTTCAACCACGGGTATGCCTGCACGCGATTCACGCTTTCCGAGCCTTACGTGCTGGGCAGCAACATGGACCTCGTCGATCTGGCGGGCGGGAACCAGGTGGTCTATTCCGGTCCCGCCGTCGACAGCCGCGAGTGCGTCGGCTCCGTGGTCTCCAACGGCCGGATCTTCTACACCGCGCAGGCCAGCGGGCTACAGCTTTCCCTGGTCTACGGCGAGGAAGCCGCGGCGATGCCAGCTCCGTGGCAAGGGCCTGTAAAACAATAAGTTGAATTCTTTGTGGTGCAGGCGTCTCGCCTGCCCGGGAAAATGCAGGCGGGACGCCTGCACCACAACGGCAGATTGCAGAGGTTGTTTTCTTACAGGTCCTAATCGTCGGGTCTTCCGGGTCTTGCTCTCCCGGCAGCGCACCCTATATACTGTGTGGGTTTGCGGCAGGCTGTGACGGCGGTAGGAAAGGAGAATCGTCATGCGGGATACCAGTGCTGATCGGAAGCGGAGCGGTCGGAGAGAGTTCCTGGCGACGTGCTCGGCGGCGGCGGCTGCGGGGTTGTTGGGTCACAGCGGGGTTGCGGCCGCGGAGGGGGCGGTTGCCGAGGGAGCAGGTGCGGCTTTGCCCACCGTGGCGTTGGGCCGGTACCGGGTGACCCGGCTCGTCGCGGGCGCCAACCCGATCGTCGGTTATTCCTATCTCGGTCCGGCGATGGACCAGGAGATGCGCTCGTATTTTACGCCGGAGCGGACGCTGGCCTTCCTGCAGCAGTGCGAGCGGGAAGGGATCAACACGCACCAGTTTTCGCAGGCCTCGCAGGCCCCCAACGTTTATCGCCGCCTCCGCGAGCAGGGCTCGAAGCTGCAACTGATCTGCTTGAACAAGAAGCGGGAGGACATCAAGGCGCTGGACGAGGCCACGCGTCCGATCGCCATGGCCCATCATGGCGGCGTGACCGACGCGCTGTTTCGCGAGGGCCGCAGCGGCGTGGTACACGACTTCGTCAAGGCGGTACACGACGCGGGCCTGCTGGCCGGCGTGTCGGCCCACAATCCCGAGTGCATCAAGCGTATTGCCGACGAAGATTGGCCGGTCGATTTCTTCATGACCTGCTTCCACTATCTCTCGCGCGTCAAACCGCCGGCGGGGGCGGTGGCGGCGTCGGCGATGGAGGGCCCGGCCGTGGAGCACACGTTCTACAACGCCGACCGCATCGCCATGTGCGAGGTGATCCGCCAGGTGAAGCAGCCCTGCCTGGCGTTCAAGATTCTGGGCGCCGGGCGCCGCTGCGCCAGCCAGGAGACGGTCCGCGAGGCCTTCCGCTTCGCCTTCAGCCACATCAAGCCCGGCGATGCGGTCATCGTAGGCATGTATCCCCGGCGTTTCGACCAGGTGCGAGCCAACGCGGAGTACGTGCGCGGCTTGCGGGCCGCGACGTGACTTAGGATCGGAAAATCAATGAGTGTCACCTTTCGCTCCGCGAAAGTAGGCGAGTTGCGGCGAAATAGTCGGGATAACGCGGCTTTCGCGGAGCGAAAGGCGACACTTGTTTACTCGCGGATCCCTCAGAATTGCGGGACCTTCATCGTCTCCCCGTCCTTCAGGGCCGACTGGTGGGCGACGATCCCGGCCACGGTGAGGTTTAACGCCATCGTGACGTCGACCAGCGGCTTGCGGTCCTGGAGGATCGCCATCACGAACTCGTTCATCAGGTGCCCGTGCGAGCCGCCATGGCCGCCCGGCGCGACGTGCGGCGGCAGCGGCGGGCATTCCAGCTCGGGCAGCTTCGCTGCTTCGCCGCGATAGCTCATGCCGGTCATCGACCCCCGCTGTCCGCGCACCCGGCCCACTTCCCCCTCGTATCCCGGCGTGTCCCAGCTTACGGCCATCCGCGCCGCGGCGCCGTCGCTGGTCCGCAGCAGGGCGATCTCCGTTCCAAACGGGTTCTTATAACGATTGTTCTGGGGCCGCAGGTGCGAAAGCACGCTGGGAATGCCCAGACAACTGACTTCCAGGAAACTGCCGCCGGTGATGCACGCGTGGTAGGCGTTGGAATGGGTTGGGTACCATTGGGGCGGCAGACCGACGCGCCACTCGTGAAACGAGGGCAACGGAGTGGCCATGTAATGGAAGTATTCGCCTTCGCTGTAGACCAGCTTGCCGAACCCGCCCGCCCGATAGATCTGTCGCATCGCGTGGCAGTCGGGACGAAAGGCGGAGGTCTCGAACATCATGTACTTGCGACCGGTCGACTTCACGGTTTCCAGGAGTCGGTGGGCGTCGTCCAAGGATCCGAAGACCGCCGGAACGGCCGAGGCCACGTGCTTGCCGCGCCGCAGCGCCGCGGTGCAATGCCCGGCGTGGCTCGGGGCGTCGGTCGCGATGAACACGGCCGACAAGGTGTCGTCTTTGACCATCTCTTCCAGCGAGGGATAGGTTTTCTCGCAGCGGCAGGCCTTGGCCAGCGCCGCGCATCGGTCGGGCATCAGGTCTGTCACCGCCGCCACGGTGACGTTGGGATGATCCTGGAAGCCGAACGCCGCGCCGAACTGGCAGACGCCATATCCGGCGATGCCGACGCGGATCTTTTGATCGGAAACGGGCTGCCACGCTCTCTTGGGCGCGCGGCCGTTTGCACGCCGGAGTCGCCGAGGATCTTGGCGTCCGGAGCCTCTGCGGAAGCGGTTTCGCCCCCGCGCTGCACGGCAAACGCCGCGAGCGAGCCGAGGCCGATTTTCGACAAGAACGATCGCCGCGAGGTAGCGTGGCCCATGGTTTGCCTCGATGGTTGTTGTGCATCTACGGTTCTGCGCTCCCTATCCATAATCCCGCATTCGCTCCCCGTCAAGGGGTTGCGGGGGTTGATGCCGGCCCATCTGCCGGTTAGAATCGCCATGTTCCGGTAACCTTGGGGGAGCCTTATGAACCGTTTCGAGAAGCTGCCGGCGATCACCGCCATCCTCCTTGGTCTCGTGTTGACTGCGGCGCTTCAGGCCGCTACGGTGGGCGAGCTGCGCTGCGAATACCGAAACAACCCGCTTGGCATCGATGTGGTTCGGCCGCGGTTGAGTTGGATCATCGAGTCCGGCGAGCGCAACGAGCGACAGACGGCGTATCGAATTCTTGTTGCCTCTTCGCCGGAGAAACTCTCGCGGGACGAGGGTGATCTGTGGGACAGCGGCAAGGTCGCGTCCGACCGCTCCACGCAGATCGACTATGAAGGAAAGCCCTTGACCTCGCATCAATGGTGCCTGTGGAAAGTGCGGATCTGGGACCGCCGCAATCAACCGCAGGCTTGGAGCGCCCCGGCGCAGTGGTCGATGGGAATACTCGATCCCCAGCAGTGGAAGGCCCGGTGGATCGGCCGCGACGACGCCCAAGCCGTGGTGCCGGAGGACGGGAAGAACCGGTATCTTCCCTGCACCCACCTCCGGAAGGATTTTGCGCTGAAAAAGCGTCCACAACGCGCGGTGTTGTACGTGACCAGCCAGGGCATCGTCGAGCCGCGGCTCAACGGGAAGAAGGTCGGCGACGATTTCCTCATCCCCGGTTGGACCGATTACCGCAAACGGATCTACTATCGCGCCTACGACGTTACGCCGCAACTGCGGCAGGGCGCCAATACCCTGGGAGCCATTCTCGGCGACGGTTGGTTCCGCGGTCACCTGAGCATCATCGGTCAGAATCTCTATGGGCGGCAGACGCGGCTGCTGGCGCAGCTCCACGTCTTTTACGCCGACGGCAGCGGTGATACCGTCGCCAGCGACGGTTCCTGGACGGCCGGTTTCGGTCCCATCCTCGCAGCCGATCTGTACGCCGGCGAAACGTACGACGCCAGGCTGGATCTCGCCGGTTGGGACTGCCCGGGCTTCGCCGATCCCCAGTGGCGGCCGGTGCAGGCCGGCACGCAACTGAGCCCGGTGATCCAAGCGGCGCCGGGGGCGCCCGTCCAATGCACGGGCACGATCCCGCCGGCGGCGATCACCCGGCCGAAGCCCGATCTGCACGTGGTTGATTTCGGGCGGAATTTCGCCGGCTGGGTGCGACTTCGGATCGACGCCCCGGCCGGCACGAAGATCACGATGCGCTTCGGCGAAATGCTGAATGCGGACGGCACCGTCTACCGCGACAATCTTCGCGGCGCCCGCGCCACCGACTGCTACATCTGCAAGGGGGCCGGCGAGGAGGTCTGGGAGCCGCGATTCACCTATCATGGGTTCCAATACGTGGAGGTGGAAGGACTGCCCGCGCCGCCGGACCCCAAGATGTTCACCGGCGTCATGGTCGGGTCGGCCTTGCCGCCTACGGGTTCGTTCGCCTGCTCCAACGACATCATGACCCGTACGGCGGAGAATATGCGGCGCACGATCCGCGCGAACCTCGTCGACGTTCCCACCGATTGTCCGCAGCGCGACGAGCGCATGGGGTGGATGGATTATCATGAAGTGGCGGCCAGCACGCTCTACGAGCAGGACGCCGCCAGCCTGCTGACGAAGTGGATGGCCGACATCGCCGATGCACGCCTGCCCGACGGCAGCTTTTCCATGATTGCTCCCGACGTGCATCGTTTCAGTTGGTCGCCGGGATGGGCCGACAGCAGCGTCCTCATTCCTTGGACCATGTACCGCGTGTACGCGGACACGCGCCTCTGCCGGCGATACTATGGCGAGATGGCCGGCCACATCGACTACTATCAACGCCACTGCGCCGCCCTGGTCGGTCCGGACGTGGGACTTGGCGACTGGCTGGCGCCGGACGCGTCTACCCCGAAGCAGCTCATCTCCACCGCCCTGTTCGCCCAGGGTGCGCGGAACATGTCGCTCATGGCCCAGGCCCTGGGCAAAGCGGGCGACGCCGCCGGCTATCAGCAGTTGTTCCAGGTAATTCGCTCCGCCTTCCAGAAGAAGTTCATCCATCCCGACGGCGCGATCGGCACCGACTCGCAGGGCGGGTATGCGATGGCGCTGGCCTACGACCTGTTGGACGGCGAGCAGGCACGCCAGGCGTCAAGCCATCTGGTTGCCGCCATCGACGCCAGGAACGGACATCTCTCCACCGGCATGGTGACGACGCACCTGCTGCTGCCGGCGCTCTCCAAGGTTGGCCGCACGGACGCCGCCTACCGGTTGTTTGTCCCGACGACCTATCCCTCCTGGGGATACTTCTTGAAGTTGGGTGCAACCAGCATCTGGGAGCGTTGGGACGGCAAGACGGAGAAGGGATATTACGAGCCGAGCATGAATTCCTTCAACCACGCCAATCTCGGAACCTGCAGCGAGTGGTTCTATCGGACCGTTCTGGGGATCGACTCCCAAGGACCTGGATTCAAGAGCATCATCATCAAGCCGATCCCAGGCGGAGGACTGACCTGGGCCAAGGGCCATTACGATTCCCCGCATGGACGGATTGCCAGCGCCTGGTCGTCGGAGGGCCGTCGCTTCGATCTGAAGGTGAGCATTCCGGCCAACACCACGGCGCTGGTCTTCATTCCGGACGCCGACGCCTCGGCCGTCCAGGAGAGCGGCAAGAAAGCCGCCCTCTCCGAGGGTGTGACATTCGTCCGGCAGGACGGTGGTGATGCCGTCTTCAGCGTGGGATCGGGAACCTATGCATTCCGCGCTCCGTAGGGACTCCCTAAGGCGCGATCCTCCGGTACAACAGCACGATCGCGCGCGGCCGCTGTTGCGCCGTGACCTTCAGGCCCGATCCACCCAGCTCGCCGCCAGTCGTCTCGCGTGACTTGCCGGAGTCGATGTCGGTGACCGCATATCGGGCCTCGGGGTCCAGCCCGCGGAGGCGGAAACGCGCCGATTCGTAGGGGCTCTCGGCCCGGCAGAACACCTGGACCACGCCCTCGCCGATCTCTGGCCGGTCGAACTGCCAGGCCATCCACACCGTATTGTCCAGGCTGTAGGGCGTGAGCGGGTAGTAGTCGCCCGAGAAGTAGTCCATGACCTTGCGCAGTTGGGCGACCTGGCGGTGGTAGGTGGTCCAGTCCTGGCCGCTCTTGCGGGGCTCGGGCTGGCCGATTCCCAGCCACGGGCACCAGTGGCTGCGGACGACGTAATCGTCGCCGGCACCGACGCCCGTGCCGTAGTAGGGGATCCAGAGGGCCATGCCGTAGGTGTGCCCTTGCGTACCGACCGGCTCGAAGCGGTAATCGCTCCGCAACAACGGCAAGGCGCGGCGGAGCGTCTCCAGGTCGTTGCGCCGGCCGCCGCTGGCACAGGTGTCGATGGGCATCTGCGGGTGGCGGCGGCGGAGCTCGTCCCAATAGGCCAGGTGCCCCTCGACGTGCCGGATCTCGGTCATTCCCTGCCGGTCCGGAGCATCGTTGCCCCGCCAGGAATCCAACGGATCCTTGTTGTGGTCCTCCCGGTAGAGATCGATCCCCTGCTCGCTGATCAGCTTGTCGACGTGCTCGATCATCCAATCGCGGGCCTGCGGATTGCCGAAGTCCAACACCTTGCCGAAGTCGAACACCTTGCCGAGGAGCCACTCGGGATGATGCTCGGCGAGCCAGGAGAATTTGGCGACACGTTCCGGCTCGAACCAGACGACCAGCTTCATCCCCTTGGAATGGACGAAGTCGGCCACTTCCTTGATCCCCTTGGGATAGCGCACCGGGTCCGGCTCCCAGGTGCCGACCTGCGGCCAGTCGTTGCAGGGATACCAACCGGCGTCGATCCACCAGTAGTCGAGTTTCACGCCCGCATCGACGTAGGCGGCGACGTACTTGATCTCATCGGCGGCGTTGCTCTTCATGCCCGGATAGAAATCGCTGGTGCAGTTCATGATCGCCGTGGGCATGGGTTTTCCGCCGGGGTGGGGGAGATTGTGGGCCCACATCCAACGCCGCCAGATGTTTTGCGAGCGGATCCATTCGCCTTGCCAGAACTGCACCACGGCCAACGGCGTGCGGACCTCTTCGCCGGGCTGGAGTTTGAAGCGGGTCAGTTCCTGGCCGCCGCGAACCCGCAGACCGGTCCCCTCGTCGCGGTCGAACTGGGCGGCCCACTGGCCCGGCCAGCCGAGGACCACAATCACCCCCTGGCCCGGCCATTGGATGTTGAAGTAAGGCATGTCGCTGTTGGTCGAGCGGCCGCCGGAGGTCGCGATCCGTTTGCTGGCCTTTGGCCCCAGCGGCGTCGCGTGCGGCTGGTAATCGTTGGGCGTACAGGGACTTCCCGTGCTGTGGTGGAGGATGAACTCGCCGTCGCCGGCCCGATGGAACGTGGTGTCGACGGCCTGGATGTCGGCCACCAGCGGCGTGTCCGCCGCGCCCGTGTTCTTGAAGTAGAGCGTCCACTCCACGCTGGGGAAGTCGTGATACTCAACCGCCACGCAGCGGATCGCCAGACCTGTTGCCGAGTCGCGGTAAGCAATCGTGTGTTCGGTCCGCCGGGCGTCCAGCTCGCGCGACGTTCGCTCGGTGGTCCACGTCTTGAGCAGCTCGGCCGACGGCCGCCCGCCGTAGACAAAGGAGAAGGGCGGGTCGGTCGTTACGGCGGCGTCCTGCCCGGTGATGGGCAGATCGTTGGCGGGAGCCTCGAACTTTGCGGCGACCCAGCGGCGGGCCACCTGCATTTCCGCCGGCGTCGGCGCGATTCCGCGGAACCCGTGGGCCGCGCCGCCGGCCGGCCCGAGCGAGAGCTGTACTTTCGCAGTAGGTCCCTTCTGCCGCAAGGGACTTGAGGGAGGAGCAGACGCTGTCGGCGCACAAAGTCCCGCTCGGCAAGCGGGACCTGCCAGGAAACCTTCCACGCCACCGACCGGCGCGAGGGCTAAAGCGCGATCTTCGATGCGATACAAGTGTGTGCGGGTGCGCAAGAAAAATGCCTTGCCGGCTACGGCCGGGCTGGCCATGAGCTGGCCCTCCAGCCGGTTCACGGCGAGGACCTCACACTTCCGACCGGGCTTGAGCACCGTCGTCGCGGCCTCCTGGTTGAAGAACCAGAGACGGCCGTCGGCATAGATCGGCGAGGCCGAGTAATTGCCTTCCAGCCGCTCGCGCCATACGATCTGGCCCGTCTTGGGCTCGATGGCCACGGCAATCCCCAGGTCGTTGACCATGTAGAGCAGGTCGCCCGCCAGCAGGGGCGAGGGCTGCGAGCTTACGCCCTTGACGATCTTCCAGGCCACGTTGCCGGCCGTCAGCTCGCCGCGGCCGCCGGGGCGAACGGCCCACAACTCCGGCCGCTCGTAGTCGGTCACGAGGAACACGAGCCCCTCGCCGAACACCGGGCGCGGCGTGACCGACCAGCCGTTGTAGCGAACCTTCCACAGCTCTTCGCCGGTCAGCGGGTCGTAGGCCATCGTGGCCTTCGCCCCGGGGCTGACGAGCTGTTGCCGGCCGCCGGACTGGATCACGATCGGCGTGCAGAAGGCCTTGCGGCAGTTGCTGATGTAGGGGCTGTAGTCGATCGAGCGGTTGGTCTTCCAGGCGGTCTTGCCGCTCGTCTTCTCCAGGGCGATGACGTACTGCACGTCGCGGCCGTCGACGTTGACGATCAAGAGGTTGCCGTAGAGGATGGGCGAGGAGCCGGGCCCCTCGTGGTGGTCGCACTTCAGGTCGCGCCGCGTCCAGACGACCCGGCCCGTCTGCGTGTCCAGGCAGGCCGTGCCGTAGGTGCCGTAATGGACGTAGATCCGGCCGGCTTCGATCACGGGCGTGGGCGAGGCATAGCTATTGACGGAGGAGACGTGCTCGGGCTGCTCGACATCGAAGACCTTCACGTCGTGGACGGTCTTCCCGCTGCCGCGATCCAGGCAGACGGCGTACATCTGTTTGCCGTCGTCTCGGGCCGTGGTTACCCAAACCTGCTCGCCGAAGACCACCGGCGACGACCAGCCGCGGTCGTGGATCGGGACCTTCCAGGCGACGTTCTCGCTTTCGCTCCACGTCAAGGGCAGGCCGGCGGCGTCGGAGTGCCCGTCGCCGCCGGGGCCGCGGAACTGCGGCCAGTTATCCGCCGCGGACGCAAGGGCCACCGGCAACCACGTCAGGAGAACAAGGCAAGTGCTGCGCATGATATGTCGCTCGCGGTTCAAAATGAGAAGATACATGTAGCCCGAAGCGTAAGCGAGGGATTAGCTCCGGATCACTTGCGCTGTTGCCAGACTCTCAACAGGTCTTCGGAGCCTCGGCTGCGGATGTCTTCGCTGGCGAGGATCTCCTCTGTGGACTTGTCGAGCTCGTCCCGCCGGAACACGAGCGTCTCGTAGCGCCCGGCGAATTGAAACGTCATGTATTCCGTCTTGGCATCGCGCAGCAGTTCCACCAGGTGCGACAGGTTATGCACGGCGATCCCGTTGACGTGGCTTACCACGGCCCGGTGCTGCCCTCCATAGCCTTTGGCGATCCGGTGATTCAACAGGGCGCCGACAGCGACCAATTCCTCCCCCGGCGAGCTTTGCCGCTCCCACAATCGGCCGATGAGAGGATTCTGCGACACCATCATGTGTCTAGCGCGTCCCGCGCTTGTCGAGTAGACCAACTCTTGAGAAGCGCCCATGAAGACCAGGGGACCGTGAACGAAGTAGCGGGGATACTTGCCCTTGAGGTAGGGCACCAGCCAGCGATCCTCCGCGCGGACCGGCACGTCGGTCTTCAGCGGCTTGCCCTCGCGGATCACGGTCACGGGCAGCTTATTCTCCCGGGCTAACTTGGGCACAAGGTAGGAGTATGACAACCAGAGATCGTCGCGGATGCGGGCATTGCCCTGTTTGTCGAGCTTGTACGGGCCGATCTCGCTGATCACGTCGTCCGCCTTGAGCGGATAGGACGGGTCCTTGGAATACGGCTCGGTAACCATCATTCCACCGGTTTCCTTGTCCAGGTGGAGCTTGGCCCGCAGCGCTTCGTTCTCAACCGCCTGCAGTTCATCGAACAACATCGGCCTGCCATGATAGGCGCCATCGGCAATGTCCTTGAGGAACATGCTGATCTCTTCGGCTGCAACCAGGTAGCCGATGTTCTCCGCGTTCGTCAGCTTGCTGAAGACCAGGCCGACAATCCGACCTTCGCTGACAGCCGGTCCACCGCTGTTGCCGGGATTGATCGCGGCATCGACTTGGATCCGCAGCCCGTGATCCGTGTAGTATAGGCTGGCGTAATCGACGCGTGAAACGATCCCCTCGGTGACCGACAACTGGTCGCCGCCGACCGGATAACCATAAACGGTCACCTTGTCCTTGACGTGCGGGATCCCGTCGGCCAGCGGCAGGGCCGGGTGTTCGGCGAAGAACGCTTCATCCTCCAGACGCAGCACCGCCAGGTCGACATCCGGCGCCATGACCCCGACCCGGGCGGTCAGCTTCTCGGTGTTGCCGTTGGCTTGAACGAAGATCTGGGTGGCGTATTGGACGACGTGCGCGTTGGTGAGGATCCGCTTGCCCTCGATGACCACCCCCGACCCCACGCCTTCCCGCGGTGCGGACTTCGTCCAGGGGCGCACGAAGTCCGGTCCCCGTTGTGTCGAGTAGATCTTGACTACGCAGTCGCGGATGCTGTCCTTGCCCTCGGCGCAAAGCGGTGCCAGCAAGCAGGTCAACACTAGAAGAATGACGTGACTTCGCATGTCGTGACCTCTCCCTCGTTGTCGGCCGCGCGCCTTGGGTGCTGAGAAGCTGCCGCGAAAGCCTTCCTAACTGTAAGTGCTCCCGCCCGGCAGGTCAACAGGCATCTTGGCAGCAGGGCGACAGGCCCCCAGTCTAACCCGCGGACACGCCGTTGTCGATATTCGCCCGCCCGGGGATTGATCCTTCCTCGGGGAGGAACTAGGATGGTGGGCGAAACGACCTGGGAAGCCTGAACGAGAAATGCCAGTCCATCCAGCCAAGGGAGGCCCCATGATGACAAAACTGACGTTCCATGTTGCGGCAGCCGTGTGGTGCGCCAGTTCCGCTGCCTGGGCCGCGGAACCCGCCGCACCTTACTCGGCATCAGCAAAGACAGAATCGAAGAGGATCGTCATCTCGCTCGACGGCACGTGGCAGATCGCGGAAGGGAAGAAGGATCAAACCCCCGCGAGCTTCGACCGCACGGTGCCGGTCCCGGGCCTGGTGTCGCTGGCCACGCCGGCTTTTGACGCGCCGGGGCCCAAGGTCGCCAATTGCCGGAGCACTGCCCAGAAGGATCCGAAGCGCGATGCGTTCTGGTACCGTCGCACCTTCACGCTCGACGGTCCGCTTCCCGCCGTGGCGAAGCTGAAAGTTGCCAAGGCGATGTTCGGCGCCCGTGCCTTCCTCAACGGAACCCTGCTCGGCGATCATGCGCCGAGTTTCACGCCCGGATATTTCGACGCGAAGCCCGCTCTCAGGACCGGCACGAACGAGATTCTGATTCGGGTGGGCGCGGATCGCGATGCCGTGGGCCGAGCGTATCCCGACGGCTTCGATTTCGAGAAGCAGCGGTACATCCCCGGCATTTTCGATTCGGTTGAGCTGATCCTCTCCGGCACGCCGCACTTCATCAGCGTGCAGGCGTCGCCCGACGTTGCCGGCAAGACGGTGCGCGCGCAGGCCGTGTTGCGCAACGACGGCGAGGCGGCGAAGGCCGCCGTGACGTTCGTCGTCCGCGAAGCGAAGTCCGGCAAGGTCGCCGGGCGCGCGACGAGCGAGCCGGTGGGTCTTGCCAAGGGCGCGGAAACGACCCTGGAGGTCCGCATCCCGATCCCAGGCTGCCGGCTATGGTCGCCCGAAGACCCCTTCCTCTACACGCTCGAAGCCGACAGCGGCGCGGACACTTTTCGCACGCGGTTCGGCATGCGCGAGTTCAAGCTCGATCCGGCGACGGGCCGGGCGATGCTCAACGGCAAGCCCTATTTCCTCCGCGGCAGCAACTTCACGCTCTACCGCTTCTTCGAGGACGGCGAATGCGGAAAGCTGCCCTGGAACGAGAAGTGGGTGCGGCTGCTGCACCAGCGCGTGAAGGAGATGCACTGGAATTGCCTGCGCTATTGCATCGGGCTTCCGCCGGAGGCGTGGTACGACGTCGCCGACGAGACCGGCATCCTCATTGACAACGAGTTCCCCATCTGGTTCGGCGGCGACGTACCGAAGGAGTTGCCGGCCGAGGAGCTGGCGAGGGAATATGCCCAGTGGCTGCGCGAGCAATGGAATCATCCCTGCGTCGCCATCTGGGACGCCTGCAACGAGACCAAGAGCCCGAAGACCGGAGCGGCCCTGAAGGAGGTGCGGGCGATGGACCTCTCCAGTCGTCCCTGGGACAACGGCTACAGCCGCCCGCAGCAGCCGGGCGACATGTTCGAGGCGCACCCCTATCATTTCTTCCCCGGCTTCACGCTGCGAAGCCTGGCGACCGCCAATCCGCAGCCGGGCGACGGCCAACACGCCGTGGTCATCAACGAGTACGGCTGGCATTGGGTGAACCGCGACGGCACGCCGACCACGTTGACGCGAGACCTTTACGCAAGGGTGCTCGGCGCCAACGCGACGCCGGCGCAGCGATTCCACATGCAGGCCACCTGGCTGGCTGCGGACACGGAATTCTGGCGCGCGCATCGCAAGGCCGCCGCCGTGATGCACTTCACCTCGCTGGGCTACTCGCGCCCCGACGGCCAGACCTGCGACCACTGGACACAAGGCGGCGTCGCCGCGCTCCAGTGGGAGCCGGAGTTTTACCGCTATGTCCGCGACGCCTTCGCCCCGGTGGGCTTGATGGTGGACTACTGGAACGACCGTCCGGTCCACGGCGCCAAGGCTCGCGTGCCGGTGATGCTCATCAACGACCTCGACCGACCGTGGCAGGGGACGGTCGCGCTGCGCGTGAAACGCGGCGATCAATCGCTGCTCGAAGCAAAGCAAGACTGCCGGCTGGAACCGCTCGGACAGACCCGGCTCGTCTTCGACATCGCTTGGCCGGAACAAGCCGGGCCGTGCGTTGTGGAGGCGGAGTTGCGCAGCGCAGACGGCGAAGCGGTGCGCAGCGTCCGCGACATCGAGATCATTGCGCACCCGGAATGATCGCTGATGGATGCCCCGCGAACATGGATCCGTGATACCTTGGCGCACCGCGGCGGCAAGGTGCCGTACAATTTCAGTTTTTCGCCGCCGGCCCGTGCCCGGCTGGAGGCGCATTACGCCACCGGGGACGTGGAAACGGCGATCGGCCTGCCGATACGGATGACCGGCACCCGGTCGGTCAAGCCGCTCTACGCCTTGCCGGCCCAGTTCGGCGATCGCGCCGTTGACGAGTTCGGCGTTGCCTGGAGCACCAACGAGATCGACCGTGGGTCGCCCGTCGGCCCCTGCCTCCCGGAGCCGGACTTGTCGGGCTATCGCTTCCCCGACGCCTCGGCGGCCTATCGCGTCGGGCACCTGGCCGAGTGGACGGCCGCCAACGCCGGCTACTATACCTTCCTCTGGATCGGCGACTTGTGGGAGCGGGCCACGTTCATGCGGGGCATGGAGGCGATGCTGCTGGATCTGGCGCTTCGCCCACGGTTCGTGGAAGAACTCCTCCGTGGGCTGACCAATTATATCCTGCAAACCATGGAGATCCTCTTCACGCGGTTTACCTTCGACGGCGTGGCGCTGAGCGACGACTACGGCACGCAGCGCGGCATGCTCATGTCGCCCGCACACTGGCGCAGGTTCATCAAGCCGCGGCTGGCGGAGATCTACGGGCTGGCCAGAAGGCACGGTCGGACCGTCTTTCACCACAGTTGCGGCAACATCGTACCGATTATCGGCGATCTGATCGACGTGGGCCTGGATGTCCTCCATCCGATTCAGCCCGAGGCGATGGACGTGGCCCAGCTCAAGCGGCAGTTTGGGACGCACCTGACGCTCTGCGGCGGGGTCCGGACCCAAGACCTTCTGCCGCGGGGCACGCCGCGGCAGATCCGCGACGAGGTGCGACGCCTGAAGACCGTCATGGCCGACGGCGGCGGATATATCCTCGAGCCGGGCATCACCCTCCAGAGCGACGTCCCGATCGAGAACCTGCTGGCGCTGATCGAAGAGGCGCGGGCGTAAGCGCGCATCACTAGCCCGAAGCGCCAGCGAGGGACGGCAACGCAAGCGAGTGCGACGCGCCTGGTTGTAGGACGGATTGCTAATCCGTCCCTGTTCCAAGGACGGATTGCCAATCCGTCCTACCAATCGTTGCCGCAAAGATGGATCGGGCCGTCGGGAAAGTCCGCGACGTGCAGCGGATAGAACATGGCAACGTTCTTGCCGGGAAGGGGCAACAAGCGGCCTTCCTCGACGCGGACCACCTGGCGCTTGCCCAAGGCGCGCCAGCGGCAGCGACGGTAGGCAGACTCCAGGGGCGGCACGCAGAAGAGAAGGCCGCAATCGCAGCCGCGACGACGGGCCTCGGCCATGGCCGTCTCCAACACGAGGCCGGAGAGATTCTTGCCGCGGCGCTCGGGCAGGACAAAGACATTCTGCACGCCCGCCACCAGCAGTGGCCGGCTGCCCACGTCGATGGCCCGTTTGACGATGCCCACGTGCGCGATCAGCCGATCCGCCTCTTGCAGCAGCACGCTGAACTCGGGGGAACTGCCGTGCCAGGCCCGGGTCGTGCGGAAGGCGGCGACGTCTGCCGGAAAGCAGGCGCACAATCCGGCCCGGATCCGCTCATCCAGGCTCGGCGTCATGTCGGCTTCAGCGACGATGGAGAGGTTCATGCTGCCGCTACCGCGCCGCGTTGCGGCTGGCGGGCTTCTTCCTCTCGACGAACTGCGAGAGCAGGAGCACGTAGCGGGCCTGGTAGTAAATGGCCGGTTCGGTAAAGGCCCAGGAATTCTCGTTCGCCTGATGGGCCTGGTTCCACGCCGTGCTCCAGTCTTTGAAGGCCTTCGAGGGCGGCTCGTTGGCGGGCGGAGAGAGCCAAGCGGGCGAGCCCGCGTCGCCGATGGCGGCGTTGGGCCCGCCCACCAGCAGCCCCGGCGCCGGGCCCAACGAGTCGGGGCCGGACCAGGGGCTGTTCTCGGCGAACCAGGTGTGGAAGGGCCGCATGATGCTCTTGCCCGCGCCGGCATCGGCGCCCTTGGGACCCATGTTGGTCAGGTACACCTGGCAGAGCGGATTGCGCCCGTGCAGGTAATGCAGGTAGTCCTCGGCGGCGGCGCGGCAGATGCCGTCTTCGGCCGGATTCACGCCGAGCTTCACGGCGAACATCGCCCGGTAGCCGTACTCGGACTTGGTCTGGTTGCAGCCCCACCAGTATCCCGGAAGGTACGCCAGGTAGGCGTCCGTCTGCGACTTGTAGGGGCCGGTCACCAGGTCGTTGAGGAACTTCTTCAGCGACGCGCGGACCTCGCCCGCCAGCAGCGGATCTGCCTTGGGGGAGAGGGCGTACTCCACGAAACTGGGCAGCAGCATGTCCTTGCGCGACTGCTTGAAGAATGCCTCGTACTTCGGCTTCGGGTCCAAGAGCCACAGTTGCAGGGCGGCCGCCACGCGGCGCTCGACGTCGCCCGTGCTGCCGTTGTCGCAAGCAGCGTCGGCGGCCTCGCTGGGCCGCCCGTGGTCGCGGCCGTCGGCCGGCGTCATCTGCGGATGCTGCTCCAGCCACGCCCAGGCCCTCTCCGCCGCGGCGCGGCACCTGCGGGCATACGCCGCTTGGCCGGGAAACTTGCCGATCACCCGCGAGAAACAGGCCAGGTCCGCGGCGCAGGTGGCCGTTGCCCAGCTCGTCGGCTGCGTATAGTAGCGTTCGTGCCGGGAGTCTTTGTCGGGCGTGACGCCCGAGCGGCTCGTGCGCTCGGTGACGCGGTTCGCGACCGATCCGTCGGGCATTTGCATCCGCAGCAGCCAGTCGCACTCCCAGCGGACCTCGTCGAGAATATCGGGGATCCCGTTGCCCGACTCGGGGATGTTCCAGTCGTCGCCGAAGACCGACGGGTTGATCTCGTAGGCCATCAGCAAGGGGACGATCACGTCCAGCGTGAACGGCACGTACTTATTGTAGTCGCCGGCGTCGTGCCAGCCGCCGTGGACGTCGCGGGGTTGCCCTTCGGTCCGGCCGTCGATATAAAGCTGCGCGTCCTTGTCTTGCCCCGCCGCAAGGTGGCACGCCGGGTGATGCCAGGTGCCACCGTTGGCCTCGGGAACATCCCCGCCGCAACGCTGGTAGAAGTAGGCGCGGACGGCCGCCTTGAGCACCGGCAGGTACACGTCGTCGGCAATGCGGAAGCCGTAAGACGCAGGCGGTTCTTGGCATCGTAGACGTAGTAGGCCCCCGGCGTCTGCAAGGCCGAGATGTCGGCGTACCACACCTTGTCGCCGGAGGTCGGGTCGGTCTTGCCGCCGCCCCAGGGCTTGAGATCAACCGTCAGTACCGTCGCCCCGCCCTTCTGGCGGCGGACGGCCGCTTTCGCCGGCGGCGTATACTTCGTGCCGGCATTCTGCCCCTGTTGAGGGCTGGCGAAAATGACGATCTTCTCGCTTTGCGGGCGGAAGCCGAACTGGTCAACCATGATCTGCTCGCTGATGGTCCCGGACGATCCCGCGGCGAGAGGCTTGCGAGGCGCCGCGGCAACTTGAACCGGCTCGGCGATTGGTGCAGCCGGTTCGGCCGACGGGCCGGCGGCAGGCCGGCTCGCCGCCGGCCCGCTCACGCCGTCGAACCCGATCTCATCGACGAACAGGCTGAAGTTGATCTCGTCCTGCGACCAGGTGTCGAACTGGATCTCCCATGCCTTGGCCCTGTTCAGAGCGTTCTTGCTATCCAGGTCCTTGATCGGAATCACCAGCTCGTGCCACTTGCCGTCCAGCAAATCGGGACAGCGCCGCAGCAAATCGTCCGCCTCGCTGGCTGTCTTGTCGCTGGACTTCAGCGACGCCGTAAGCTGGCTGGGCTTCTTCTCGCCGGTCACTTTTGCCCAGAAGCGGAGGTTCTTGTAGGGGGAAATGTCGGTGCCGCCGTCCTGCGGCCACCATCCGAACCAGTTCCAGCCGCTGCCCATGTAATCCTTGCCCGCGGCGTGAAACTCCACCGCCTTCTTGCCGCTCGCGCGGACTTCCTTGTCCTGGGCGGCGATCGTGGCTTTGCCCAAGGGGGCGTGCGTCCAACCCTTGGCGTTCTCGCCTTTCTTATCGCCGTCGAACACCACCTCCTTCCTGGTCTCCTGCGCCCTGAGCGTCCCGCCTGCGATCGCTATTGACACGGCCACAACCCACAGTGTCGGCTTTCTCATAGATCGGTCCTTTGTGACGGAGGTCCTCCGACTCATGGGCCGTTCCGGAAACAGGCAGCAGCGCCGCACCGTTCCGACGAGCCCGCACATTGCTTAGAAACTGTTTCAAAACTCCGGGAGCCACCGTCGGGCAAGAATGCCCAACCTACAGCGGCCGTAGGATGGGCATTCTTGCCCGTCGCCACGCCCCGGTTTTGAAACAGCTTCTTAGATTACCTTGAACCGCCGCTGCCGGCAACCGTCTCAAGCGCACTTGACTTGTGAGGAGCGCGGCCCCGTGTTACCCTGGATTTAGATTCACGCCCGCGATGAGTTCCCTCCGCCCTCGAAGAACTCCCCCCTCTTTCGGAGTGATTGACGCATGAAGCTTGAATCGCTGTTTATATACTGCTGTACACTCTTGACCCTCTTGTTCGTGCTCCGTCCGGCCGTGGCCGGCGATACCGCGCCGAAAAGCGTCGAATTCAACCGCGACGTGCGGCCGATCCTGTCGGAGAATTGTTACCGTTGCCACGGTCCCGACGTGAAACATCGCGAGGCCGACCTGCGTTTGGACCGGCGCGAGGTGGCCCTGTCGGCCCAAGCGATCGTTCCCGGAAAGCCGGACGAGAGCGAGTTGGTGACGCGAATCTTCAGCCAAAGTCCCGACGAGATGATGCCGCCGCCGGCTGCGCACAAGAAGCTCACGCCGCAGCAGAAAGAGCTGCTGAAACGTTGGATTGCGGAAGGGGCCGAGTACCAGGGCCACTGGTCCTATACGCCGCCCACGAAGCCGGACGTTCCCGCCGGCGTCAACGGAGTGGACTACTTCGTCCAGAAGCGCTTGGCCGAGGCGGGGCTGAAGCCGTCGCCCGAAGCGGATCGCCGCACGTTGATCCGCCGGCTCTTTCTGGACCTCGTCGGTCTGCCGCCGAAGCCGGAGCAGGTGGATGCCTTCGCAGCCGATGCCGACCCGCAGGCCGGCCGGCGGCTGGTCGAACAACTGCTCGCCTCTGGGCACTACGGCGAGCGGATGGCCATCGGCTGGCTGGATGTCGTGCGATTTGCCGACACGATCGGCTACCATTCGGACAACCCTCGCAACGTGTGGCCGTACCGAGACTATGTCATCCGGGCATTCAATGAGAACAAGCCGTTTGACGAGTTTACCGTCGAGCAATTGGCCGGCGACTTGTTGCCTAACAGCACGCAGGAGCAAAAGGTCGGCTCTTGCTTCAACCGCCTGCTGCTTTCGACCGAGGAAGGGGTGCCCAGGCCAAGGACTACGAAGCGCGGATGTTGACCGATCGCGTGCGGGCTGTGGGCACGGTGTGGCTGGGGCAGACGTTCGGGTGCTGCCAGTGCCACGACCACAAGTTCGACCCGATCAAGGCGCGGGACTTCTACTCGATGGGGGCCTTTTTCGCCGACATCCAGGAGCCGATCCTGGGCCGCCGCGAGGACGGCATGGCGGTGCCCGACCCGCGGCAGTCCGCGGAGCTTGCCCGCCTGGACGCCGAGATCGCCGCCTGCCAAAAGCAGATGGCTGCGGCCGGCGGGGAGTCGGCTTCGCCGCAAGACATCGCTGATCTGCTGAAGATCGAACCCGAGAAACGGAGCGATGTGCAGAAAGCCCGGCTTGAGCGGTACAAGGCCGGGCTCTCGCCCCAATTGGCGGATGTCCGCAAGCGGTTGGAGCTGGCCCAGAAGGCGAAGACCGCGTTGGAAGCCAGCCTGCCGCGGTGCCTGGTGTCGGTGGCGATGAGCAATCCGCGCACGGTCCGCGTGCTGCCTCGTGGAGACTGGATGAACGAGAGCGGCCCGGTGGTCCAGCCGGCCCTGCCGTCGTTCTTGCCCGGCCCGAAGATCGAAGGACGGCGCCTGACGCGGCTGGACCTGGCCCGGTGGATCAGCTCGCGCGGCAACCCGCTGACCGCGCGGGTGCTGGTCAATCGTTTGTGGAAGCAATTCTTCGGCATCGGCCTTTGCCGGACGCTGGACGATTTGGGCTCGCAGGGCGAGTGGCCCGGCAATCCGCAACTGCTGGACTGGCTGGCCTGCGAGTTCATGGATAGCGGCTGGAACGTCAAGCATATCGTTCGCACGATCGTGACCAGCCAGACCTATCGCCAGACTTCCGCGGCCACGGCGGAGCAGTTGGCCCGCGATCCGGAAAACCGCCTGTTGGCCCGGCAAAGCCGTTTCCGCATGGACGCCGAGCTGGTGCGCGACAACGCGCTGTCGATTTCCGGGCTCCTGTCGTCGAAGATCGGCGGCCCGAGCGTCAAGCCGTATCAGCCGGCGGGCTATTGGGAGAACCTGAACTTTCCCACCCGGGAGTATTCTGCGGACTCCGGCGAGAGCCAGTATCGCCGCGGCCTGTACACCTGGTGGCAGCGGACTTTCCTCCACCCGAGCTTGCTGGCCTTCGACGCTCCCACCCGCGAGGAGTGCGCGGCGGAGCGGACGCGGGCCAACATCCCGCAGCAGGCGCTGGTACTGTTGAACGACCCGACCTACGTGGAAGCGGCCCGCGCGCTGGCCGCCCGCATCCTGAAGGAAGGCGGCGGGGACGTGCGATCGCGCCTGGACTGGGCCTGGCGCCAGACCCTTGGCCGCAAGCCGCGCGAGGACGAGGCAGCGGTGGCCAGCGCAGTCCTGGAGAAGCACCTGGTCGAATATGCTCACGATCCGGCTGCGGCCAAGGCCCTCCTGCAAGTCGGCCTCGCGCCGCCGCCGCAGGACGTTTCGCCCGCCGAACTTGCGGCCTGGACCAGCGTGGCGCGGATCATTCTCAATCTGCACGAAACCATCACTCGGAGCTGATGCCATGAAGGGCAAGTACGTCAGGCTTTCCAGCCTGACAGAACAGGTTGCAAACCCAAGTCAGGCTGGAAAGCCTGACGTACCTCTGACTCGCCGTGCCTTCCTGACGGGCACCGCGACCGGCCTGGGCGCCGTGGCACTGGGCACCATGCTCGATCGCCAGTCGGCGGCAGCCGAGCCAGCCGGAGGCAAATGGAGGGGAGTCGTCAACCCGTTGGATCACCCGGCCAAGGCCAAACGCGTCATCTGGCTGACGATGGCCGGCGGGGCCTCGCATCTGGAAACGTTCGACTGGAAACCCAAGCTGGCCGAGATGCACGGCAAGCCCATGCCCGAGAGCATGACCAAGGGCCAGCAGTTGGCGCAGCTCCAGGGCCAGAAACTGGTCTGCTTCGGGCCGCAGACGAAGTTCAAGAAGATGGGCCCCGCCGGCGTGGAGATCTGCGAGTTGTTTCCGCAGATCGCGGGCGTCGCCGACGAGATCTGCTTCATCCGCTCGATGACCACCGAGGCCATCAACCACGATCCGGCCCACATGTTCATGAACACCGGCTCGCAGATTGTCGGCCGGCCATCGATGGGCGCATGGGCGCTGTACGGATTGGGCGCCGAGACCGACGACTTGCCGGGTTTCGTGGTCCTCGTCTCGCTGGGCGCGGGGGCCAGAATCAGCCCATCGCGGCTCGGCAGTGGTCGGCCGGCTTTCTCCCCAGCCGGTTCCAAGGCGTCCAGCTTCGCGGCAAAGGCGATCCGGTCCTCTACCTGGGCAACGCCGCCGGCATCTCCCGCGCCCGGCAGGAGGACGTGGTCAAGGCCGTCAACCAGATCAACTCGCGCTACGACGCCCTGGTGAACGACCCGGAGATCGCCACGCGGATAACCCAATACGAGATGGCGTTTCGCATGCAGGCCAGCGTGCCCGAGCTGATGGACGCCGGCAAGGAACCGCAGCACGTCTTGGACCTGTACGGCTGCAAGCCGGGCGACGGGTCGTTTGCCTCCAACTGCCTGCTGGCCCGGCGGCTGGCCGAGCGCGGCGTGCGGTTCATCCAGTTGTACCACAAGGACTGGGACCACCACGGCGGCGTGAAGCAGGGCGTGGAGTTCAAGGCCGAGGAGGTCGACCGGGCATGCGGCGCCTTGATCCGCGACCTGAAGCAGCGGGACCTGCTCAAGGATACCTTGATCGTTTGGGCGGGCGAATTCGGCCGCACGCCGATGTCCCAAGGCGGCGACGGCCGGGACCATCACAACAAGGGCTTTACGGTGTGGGCCGCCGGCGGCGGCGTCAAGGGAGGCCTCTCCTACGGCGCCACCGACGAGCTGGGTTACGCCGCCGTGGAGAAGGTCGCCACCGTTCACGACCTGCACGCCACGATGCTGCACCTGCTGGGGATCGACCCCGATCGCTTTGCCGTCAAATTCCAGGGACTCGACGCCCGGCTCATCGGCGTCGAGCCCTGCCAGGTGCTCAAAGACATCCTCGCGTGACGGATACGAGTAGGGTAGGACCAGCTCGCGCGAGCGAGTGCCGGCCCACCAGAGGAAAGTGGTCAGTGGTCAGTGGCTAGTGGTCAGCAGAGGGAAGAGGGATAAGGGAGAATCGCATCCTTTGCCTCTCATCCCTCAACCCTTCCTCACTGACCACTAGCCACTGACCACTCGCCACTAGCCACTGACCACTTCTGGTGGGCCGGCGGCCGCCAAGGCGGCCTTGTCCCACCCTACCACTTCACCGCAGCGCCGCGGCCCGCTGGCGGGCTTTCGCCATCACGCTTCTCGATGGTCACCGGCGCGCCGCCGGCCCGCTTGCTCTCGTCGGCCGCCTCCATGAAGGCGAGGATCTCCAGCGTCTCCTCGGCGCTGACGGGCGGGCGGCCGGACTTGAAGAAACGGGCAATCTCGACCACCAGCGGCTTGTAACCCTCGTACTCCCCGGCGGGACCGCTGCCGCGGGTTCCTTCGACCCGGGCGCCGTAGCCTTCCTTGGCGACGAACGTCCCCGTCCGCCCGTCGGCCCAGACGCCGACCACCCTGTCCGGCGCCGCGCGGGTTACCGTCTTGCAGCCCGGACCCATGATCGTGAAGAGGATCTCCACGCCGTGGATGCCGTACCAGAACAGCTCCGGATGGTGCGGCTCGACGTGCAGCGGGCCCCAGGCCACGCAGCTCTTCACGTCGCCCAACGGCGAGGTCTTGCGGCGAATCGCCTGGAAGCCGGAGCTGAACCGCAGCGAAGAGGCCGAGAAACAAGGAACTCCCTTCTCCTGCGCCAGGCGGAAGATCTCCAGGGCGTCGGCCAACGAGGCCGCCATCGGCTTGTCGATGAACAGCGGCTTCCCCGCGGCAATCACCGGCCTTGCCTGCGCCAGGTGCGGCCGCCCATCGACGCTCTCCAGCATCACGGCATCGACCTTCTTCAGCAATTCGTCGATCGAGCCGACGATCTTGACGTTCATGCCCCGCAGTTGCTCGGTGAACTGCTTGACGCGGTCCCAACTCTGGGGGATGTCGCGGCTGCCGCCGGGGTAAGCGGCGACGATTTTCAGCCCGGCCAGGTCCTCGCCCGCCTTTGCGTCGCGGATCACCTGCGCGAAAGCGACGACGTGGGACGTATCCAGTCCGATGATGCCCACCTTCAGCGGCAAGGCGCGATCCGCGGCGGCAAGGTCGCCCGTGGCCGCGGCGAGGAAAACCAGGATCGCCGGGATCAGAAAGGGTCTCATGGCAGTTGGCTCCGTTGGTTGATTGGTTTGCAAGAGGACGCTGGTCGCGGCTGCCGTCCTAGGGCCTGATGTCGATGCGTTTGTCCGCGGTGGTCTTGCGAATCACCTCGATCTCCTTGGGGTCATAGGGCTGCCCGTCCTTGTGGAAGAGGTCGTGGAACCAGACCTTCGGCTCGGGCGAGCCGCGCCGCGAGCCCCAGCCGAACTGGCACTGCATTCGGCCGTTCACCAGGCCCCAGTTGTAGCAGCCCACCGCCTCCTGCTTGAAGAGCGGCAAGTCGGTTTCCCAGCGGCTTCCCAGCCAGCGGGCCATCCATTCCGTGCAGACCACCGGGCGATGGTGCGCCTTGTGCCGGGCGATCGCCGCCCGTTGGCCCTCGTAGTTCGTGTAGGCATGGTAGGTAATGATGTCGGAGCGGGCGACGGCCACGTCGTTCAGGTCGCGCAATCCGTCGCTCCACAGGCCCACCGTCAGCGGCTGGCTCGGCCGCGACTGGCGGGCCCAGGCGAAAACGGCCTCGACCAGCGGCAGGCTCTTGTTGCCCAGACCGCTGTTTCCCGGCTCATTGTACAGGTCCCAGAAGACCACTCGCGGATCCTTGGCGAGGCTGCTCACCACGTCCTTGACGTATTCTTCAAGGTCCGGCCATGCCTTACGGTCGGCGACCGTATCCAGGCCCGGGCTGGGCGTCCAACTCGGGGCGATCATGCCGGGGATCGGGTCCCGCTGCTTGCCCAGGTACGGCTGGCGGATGGGCGGATCGCCGAAGCTGCAATCGTCCAGCAGCGTCGGCGCCACCGAAATCCGCTGCGCGGCGGCGATTTCCAGGAATCGCACCAGCCGCTGCTTGAAGCCGCGGGGATCGTGCCTCCAGACGGCGTACTGGAGAAAAACCCGTACGGTGTTGAATCCGGTCGCCTGGGCGAGAGCCAGCTCGCGGCGGATCGTCGGTTCGTCGAAGCTTTCGGCCTGCCAGAACTCCGTCGTGTTGCAGGCCGTGCTGGGCAGATAGTTGGTCCCTACGAGCCAAGGCTGCCGCTGGTACCAGTCCCAAGCCTTCTCTGTCGGCCACCGCGGCGCCGCGGCCTGCTGACGCTCGTCCGCGTCCGCCGGTGCGCCGAGGAAAGCCAGGATGACAGCGATAAGCAAAGGTCTCACGGCAAGGGTTTCCGAGTTCTGGTAGGTTATGCTTCAGCATAACAGGCGAACGGCAGGCAGTCGTTGCCTCGGGATCACGCGTCGCCGATGATCCACGGCTTGCGGTACTCTCGCTTGAAGAGCTTCATGGCTGCGGGGTTATCGACGATCTGCTCGGTCTTGGGATCGATGACCAGCTTCTGGCCGCCGAGGCGATAGCTGATGTTGGCGTAGTGGATCCACAGGGCGCTGCGATGGCCCTCCTCGACGTTGGCGTTGGGCCGCTGGCGGCTGCGAATCGAGCGGACGAAGTTCTCCTTGTGCTCCGGATCGGGGAAGCGGCCCTTCCTCTGCTCCTTGACCACTCCTTCCCGGAGCGTGGGCCGGGCGAAAACCTGCCAGCCGCCGCCGTGACGGCCCACGACCATCAACCCCTCGCTCCCGTAGATCTCGATCCGCGTGGCGCACTGCGGCCAATAGGGATACAACTCCATCGACTCGCGGATGATCGGCGAGATCTTCAGCATGTAGGGCGTGTAGAGGGTCAGCTCGAAGTTGACGACCAGGCCGGGGAACTCCCAGACCGCGGTCTGCGTGTCGGGCGTTTCCGCGATGCCCTCGCTGTCGAAACGGCCGCCGACCGAATAGACCGTCCGGGGATAATCCACGCCCAGGAGCCAGCGGGCCAGGTCGATCTGGTGGCTGGCGTCGTTGGCGATGTCGCCGCCCGAATAATGCCAGAGGTGGTGCCAGAAGTCGACGTAGGTCCTGTTGTACTTGTGCTCCGGCGCCGGGCCGTTCCACATGTCCCAACGGAAGCCGGGGGGCGGGTCGCTGTCCTTGGCCGGCGGGCAGTTCCCCCACTGCTTCATGTTCGAGACGCGGCAGAAATGGATCCGCCCCAGCTTCCCCTCTTCGAGGTACCGTTTGGCGTCCTGATTGTAGGCGGCGCTGCGGTTCTGCGTTCCCACCTGCACGATCCGCCCGTACTTCCTCGCGACCTCGACCAGCTTGCGCCCTTCCCAGCAGTTGTGGCTGAGCGGTTTCTCCACGTAGACGTCCTTGCCCGCCTGGCAGCTCCAGACGGCCGCCGGCACGTGCCAATGGTCGGGCGTGGCGATGATCATGGCGTCCACCGATTTGTCGTCCAGCGCCTTGCGGAAGTCCTGCGTGAACTTGGGCGTCTTCCCTCCTTGCGCCTCGGCGATGCTCTTGCCGCGGGAGGCGAACAGGTTGCTGTCGACGTTGCACACGTAGGCGATCTCGCAGTCGCCCCGCGAGGCGAACCCCGGAGCCAGCGAGCCGCCGCGTCCGCGAACGCCGACCACCGCCATGACGATCTTCTCGTTGGCCGGCGCGCCCCAGACCGACGCCGCGTTGTCCAAGATCGTCAGGCCCGCGGCCAATCCCCATCCGGTTTTCTGCGAGCGATGGAGGAACTCTCGGCGGCTGATGGTAGTCATGGTCGGCAATCCTCCGGACAAGAAAGGGGAGACGTTTGGCGTGACACGACCCCCCGATTATCCACCCGCGCCCGCTGGCCCGTCAAGCACGTAGGGTGGGACAAGCTCGCTTTTGGCGAGCGCCGGCCCACCGCCACGACTGTTCCAAGACCAGGGCGTGGCGACGGGCAAGAATGCCCATCCTACGGCTGCTGTAGGTTGGGCATTCCTGCCCGACCGCGGCTCCCGGGGTCTTGAAACAGCTTCTTGGGCATCCGTGTTGATCCCGATACCTTTTCAACAGCCGACGCTGGGCGGATAATAAGCCGATCAGCGTGATGGTACTTTCCCTGCCTGGAAAAGGAGCTTGGCGATGCGCACACTCTGTTGCCTACTGGTAATGGCAAGCTTCCTGCCGGCATCGTGGCCCGCCTTCGGCCTCGCTGCGCCCGGGGACGTACCGCCCGCCACGTCGGCCGATCGGTCGCCGCTGCCGGGAACCGAGCCCTTGACCTGGACCGGCGACATCGCCTCGCGGATGGTGGAAGGCGTGGACCGCTTCCTGCTGAGCGAGACGGCCAAGTCGCTGGAAAGGCGGGCCGGGTTCTGGCACCGCGATACATCCTCCCCGGCCCGATACGAGGCCTCGATCGGGCCCAATCGCAGCCGGCTGAAGCACATCCTGGGAGTCCGTGACAAGCGGGTACCCTTCGACAAATTCGACGCCCTCGGCTCGGTCTGCAGGCTGATCGATCAGTGGCCAGTGGACTCGCGGGACGGCTATCGAATCTATTACGTGCGCTGGCCCGCGTTCGGTGACGTAACCGGCGAGGGGCTACTCCTGGTGCCCGAGGGCAAGCTGTTGGCCGAGGTGATCGCGATTCCCGACGCCGACCAGGGACCCGACACGATCGCCGCGGCGCTCGGCCCGTCGCAATTCGCCCGACGATTGGCGGAAAGCGGTTGCCGGGTGTTGGTACCGGTCTTGGTCAGCCGCCGGGTAACGCACCACAACCTCTCGAACCGGGAGTTCCTGTACCGCTCGGCCTACGAGCTTGGCCGGCACATCGCCGGGTACGAGGTGCAGAAGGTGCTAGCCGGCGTGGACTGGTTCGCGAAGGAGAATCCCGACCGATTTACTACTGTCAAGATTGGGGTGATCGGCTACGGCGAGGGCGGGATGTTGGCCCTCTACGCCGGTGCGCTGGACCCGCGGATCCGGGCCGTCTGCGTGAGCGGGTATTTCGGCTCACGGCAGAACGTCTGGCAAGAGCCGATCTATCGTAACGTCTTCGGCCTGCTGGAACAGTTCGGCGACGCGGAGTTGGCGGCCATGATCGCCCCGCGCGGCCTGGTGATCGAAGCCGCCAAAGGACCGGAACTGGTCGTGCCGCCGGGCACGGGCGGCGGTCCCGGCCGGTTGGTTACGCCCGCGCCGGACGAGGTCCGCGCGGAGGTCGCCCGTGCGAAACAATTGTGCAAGGGCCTAGAGCCGGCACCGCAGATCGAGCTGGTCGAAAGCGGTGGCGGCAGCGGACCTTCCGGTTGCGACGAGGCGCTGAAGCGGTTCCTTGATTTGCTTTCGCCAGGCGCGAAGCTCAAGCCGCAAGGCCAATTCGCTCTGCGCCGAGCAACTGCCCGATGCGGACGCCCGCCAAGCCCGGCAGGTCCACGAGATCGATCGCCACAATCAATGGCTGCTCACGGAAAGCCCCTACGTGCGGCAGGATTACTTCGCCAAGCTTGACACCAGCTCGCCGGCCGCTTTCCAGAAGAGCATTACGCCTTACCGCGACTATTTCTACAACGAGGTGATCGGCCGCTTCGACCAGCCGCTGCTGGCGCCCCGGCCGCGGACGCGAAAAAGCTACGAAGGGAAGAACTGGGCGGGCTACGAAGTGGCCCTGGATGTGTTTCCCGACGTCTTCGCCTACGGCGTGCTGCTGGTGCCCAAGGACCTCAAGCCGGGCCAACGGCGGCCGGTGGTGGTCTGCCAGCATGGGCTGGAGGGCCGGCCGACCAACGTCTTTTTAGGCGACAGTCCTTACTACCACGATTTCGCCGCCCGGCTGGCCGATCAGGGTTTTGTCACCTTCGCCCCGCAGAACCTCTACCTCTTCGGCGACCGCTTCCGCAGCTTGCAGCGGAAGGCCAACCCGATCAAGAAGACGCTCTACTCGATTATCGTGCCGCAGCACCAGCAGATCGTCGATTGGCTGGGCGGCCTGCCCTTCGTCGATCGCCAGCGGATCGCTTTTTATGGGCTGTCGTACGGCGGCAAGACGGCGATGCGCGTGCCGCCGCTGGTGGCCGGCTACTGCCTGTCGATCTGCTCCGGCGACTTCAACGATTGGGTCTGGAAATGCGCCTCGACCCGCTCGCCGTACAGTTACGTCCGCACCGGCGAGTACGAGATCTTCGAGTTCGACCTGGGCAGCACCTTCAACTACGCCGAGATGGCCGCCCTGATCGCCCCGCGGCCGTTCATGGTGGAGCGGGGCCATTTCGACGGCGTGGCGCCCGACGAAGCGGTGGCCGCCGAGTTCGCCAAGGTCCGCCTGCTCTACGAGGCGAAGCTGGGCCTGACCGATCGCTGTCGCATCGAGTGGTTCGTCGGCCCGCACACCATTCACGGCCGGGGAACGTTCGACTTCCTGCACCAACAGCTCGCCTGGCCGGGGCCGTGACCAACATGCTCCGCATCCGGGTCATGAATCTCGAGGACGTGCCGCTGGGCTGCCGGCTGAAAGACGCGGCGGGCTGGAACCAATCGCGCGCCGATTGGCAGCGGCTGCTGGCGTTGGAGCCGGCGGGCTGTTTCGTGGCCGAGTGGGCCGGCCGGCCGGTGGGTACGACCTGCGTCACCCGCTTCGATGCGATCGCCTGGATTTCCATGGTGCTGGTCGATGCCGAACATCGCGGCCGGGGAATCGGCACACAACTCGTGCGGCACGCGCTGGCTTGGCTCGATGAGTGCGGGGCGCGGACGGTGCGGCTGGACGCCACGGAGTTGGGGCGGCCCGTGTACGAGAAGCTGGGCTTTGTGGGCGAGTATGAGGTGGCCCGCTGGGAAGGCACGGCCGGAGGAGGGAGACTGGGGCCGGAAATCACATTGGCGGCCGACTCGCACCTGGAGCCGATCACTGCCTTGGATCACCAGGCGACCGGGACGCGGCGCGGCCCGCTTTTGGCCCGGCTTTTCGCCGAGCGGCCCCAGGGGATGCGGGTGGTCGTGGCCCAGGGGCGGATCAGCGGTTTTAGCGGTGTTCGTGCGGGCGGGCGGGCTTGGCAGATCGGTCCCGTGGTCGCGCTGGACGCTTCGTCCGGCTCCGCCCTGCTGGATACGGCGTTTTCCGACCACCAGGGCCAGACCGTGTTTCTCGACGTGCCGCTGCCCAACCGGCCGGCGATGCAGTGGGCCGAGGCGCGGGGGTTGCGCATGGGGCGGCAGTTCCTCCGCATGGTTCGCGGCCGGCCGGTCGCCGATCGGCCCGAGCAGATATGGGCCAGTTTCGGACCCGAGAAAGGTTGATGGATGTTCCCCGAAGTGATCCATAACGTCGAGGAGTTGGAGGAACTCTTGAGCCGGCCGAGCCAGGCGGCGATCCGCGCTGGGGCAGGTTGACGGGGATATTCTCATCCTGGGGGCGGCGGGCAAGATGGGCCCTACCCTGGCCCGCATGGCACGCCGGGCCAGCGACGCGGCCGGCGTGCGACGCCGCGTCTGGGGCGTCAGTCGCTTCTCCAGCGGCGAAGCCCGCCGCGAACTTGAGTCCCACGGCGTCGAGACGATCCAGGGCGACCTGTTGGAGAGCGAAATCGTCGATTCCTTGCCCGACGCTCCCAACGTGATCTTCATGGCCGGGACGAAGTTCGGCACCACGGGCAACGAGCCGCTCACCTGGGCGGCCAACACCTGGTTGCCGTCGCTGGTCTCGCGCCGCTTCGCCGCGAGCCGGATCGTGGCCTTTTCGACGGGCAATGTCTATGGCACGGTCCCCGTCGCTTCCAGCGGCTCGCGGGAAAGCGACCCCTTGCGACCTTGCGGTGAGTACGCCATGAGCTGCCTGGGGCGCGAGCGGATGTTCGAGTATTTCAGCCGCACGCAGGGAACACGCATCGCCTTGGTGCGGCTGAACTATGCCGTGGAAACGCGCTACGGCGTGCTGGTGGACCTCGCCCAGAAGGTCTACGACGGCGTCACTATCGATCTGGCGATGGGCCACGTCAACGTGATCTGGCAGGGGGACGCCTCGGCGATGACGCTGGCGGCCCTGGCCGACGCGGCCAACCCGCCGTGGGTGGTGAACGTGGCAGGCCCGGAGATGCTCAGCGTCCGCGAGGTCTGCCAGCAGTTCGGGCGGCTTTTCGGCAAGCCGGTCCGCTTGACGGGTTGCGAAGCGGGCGACGCCTTGTTAAACAACGGAGAAATGGCCCACCGGCGCTATGGTCCGCCGCAGGTCAGCGTGGAGAAGCTGATGCGTTGGATCGCCCATTGGGTGGCCGCCGGGGGGCCGACGTTGAACAAGCCGACGCATTTTGAAGAACGAGAGGGGAAGTTCTGAAAGGTACTCATCACGCTCCGCGTGATGGATTGCATCACGCGGAGCGTGATGAGTACGATGGAAAACACGCCTATGCCTAGCCTTCCTTCCGCTATCCAGCGCGTGCTCGCACGGGGCGTCGTCATCCCGGCCCATCCCTTGGCCCTCGACGCTCGGCGGCGGCTCGATGAGCGTCGCCAGCGGGCCTTGAGCCGCTACTACGTCGCGGCCGGGGCCGGCGGCCTGGCCGTGGGCGTGCACACCACGCAGTTCGAGATCCGCCAAACGCACTTTGGCCTCTTCCGGCCGGTGCTCGCCTTGGCCCGCGAGGAGATGGACCGGGCCGACGCGACGCGAGTCGAGCCACTGGTGCGGGTCGCCGGCATCTGCGGCCCGACGCCGCAGGCCGTGGCCGAGGCGGCGACGATCCGCGAGCTGGGTTACCACGCGGGACTGCTCAGCCTGGCGGCCCTCCGCGCGGCCGACGACGCTACGCTCCTGGCCCATTGCCGGGCCGTGGCGGAGATCGTGCCCGTCGTCGGCTTCTACCTGCAGCCGGCGGTCGGCGGACGCGTCCTTTCCTACGCCTTCTGGCGGCGGTTCCTGGAGATCGACAACGTGGTGGCGGTCAAGATCGCCCCCTTCAACCGTTACCAGACCCTGGACGTCGTCCGGGCGGTGGCCGAGTCGGGCCGCGACGAGGTCGCGCTCTACACGGGCAACGACGACGCCATCGTGCTCGACCTGCTCACGCCTTTCCGCTTCCGCTGCGGGGGGCAATGGGTCGAGCGCCGCATCGTCGGCGGCCTGTTGGGCCACTGGGCCGCCTGGACCCGCCGGGCCGTCGAGCTGTTGGAAGAATGCCACCGGCTGGCCGCCGACGGCTCCCAAACGATCGGGGCCGCCATGCTGCGGCGAAACAGCGAGGTGACCGACTGCAACGCCGCGCTGTTCGACGCGGCCAACGCCTTTGCCGGCTGCATCTGCGGCATCCACGAGGTCCTCCGCCGCCAGGGGCTCTTGCAGGGCACCTGGTGCCTCGACCCGCACCAGCAGCTTAGCCCCGGCCAGTCGGAAGAGATCGACCGTGTGGCCGCCGCCTATCCGCACTTGACCGACGACGCGTTTGTTGCCGAACATCGCGACGCCTGGTTAAACTGTTAACTCACACTGTAAACGGGAGGCCGAAAAATGGGGACTGGTTTCGCCGCGGAACTGCGAGAAAGGCATCAGAGCAATTCGGCGAGCGGCGGTGCCTGTCCCCTTTTCGGCCGTTCGCTGCAAGGCGCATCCACACACCATGAGACTGACCGCTCTTAGTATTGCCTGGGCCCTGTGGGCCGGTTTCGCTCCGACGTTCCCTTCCGCTGCGGCGGCCGATGAGTGGCAGCCGGCCACGATCACGTTTCCTGCCAAGGCCTTGCGGGGCTATGGCGAGCTGTCGGCCGTATTCCACAGCCTGAAGACCGCCGACGGCGCCGCATCGCTGACGCGAATCACTTGCCGGTCGCCCGAGAAAGCCCTGCTGGTTCAGGCGAAGTATCTGTCGGACGTCAGCCTGCTGCCCGGGTGCGACGCCGACACGCTTGCCGTCGGCACGCGGTCTATCCCCGTGCGGCGTGCGCCGGCCGGCGGTGCTTTGGCCTGCTGCGCGGCGGGGCGCGACGTGCTGATCCTGGCCGCGTCAAGCCGGAAGGCTCTGGCGAGTCTGATCGATGGCGAGGTCCGTCCATTGATCCGGGCCGACGCCTTTGTCCCGCACGCGCAGGTGCCGATGTACCTGGACCGCTTCGACAAGTACGGGCTTTTGGTTTATTACGGGCCCTGGATTACGCCGCCGCACGAAGAGCACTACGACTATTCCGCCGATTTCAAGTTTGCCCGGGACAACAAGCTGGGACTGATCCTCTGGCAGACGCCGCTTGCCGACGACACGGCCGAGGGAATGAATAACGAGAAAGCGTGGGATTGGATCCAGGAGGGGTGCCGGTCGCTTCACGTCCCCTTGCACGTGAACCTCTCGTTCAGTTGGCCGATGCTCTGGCTGGGCAATCGCTACCGCGAAGAAACGATGCTCAAGGCGCCGCAGTTCGTCGGCGGTTTCTACGGCGTGGCGCACGACTCCTGCGGAGTAGGCGCCGTTTCCTGGCACTCGGAGAAAGCGAAGGCCGCAACCCTGGGCATCTTGCAGGAGACCGTCCGCCGTTATGTGAAAGACCCCAACATCGTCGGCTGGCTCGAACCGCATTCGGAAACCGCGGACAACCCCCAAGGGCTGCTCATCGATTATGGTCCCGTTGCGGATCGCTCGCTGCAGCAGTATATGAAGCAGCGGTACGGCCTTTTGAGCAGGGTCGGTGAGCGCTGGTACGGCGATCCGGCTCATTACCAGTCCTGGGAAGGGATCCGGGCGCCGGAGCTTGCGCAGTTCGTGGGCTTTGGTCCCGAGGCCATCGACCTGCGCGGCGTCTGGCGCGTGAAGTACATTCCCGCGCCCGACGGACACCTCTACACGCGCGAGGAAGCGCGCCGGCTGGGGGGAGAAGTGATTCCCACGGCGCCCGTGCCGCCCGAGTGGTATCAGCCGGGCTTCGACGACAGCGCGTGGGATGAGCTGTTGGCCCCGGGGAACGATCGTGCGATCGAAATGACGTGGAGTCCCCTGGTTTACCGGCGCACGATCGATGTGCCGGCCCCGTGGCTTGCCGCGCACAAAAAGGCGTGGCTCTACTTCTGGGTGATCTTCGGCCGGGACTTCGATCCGCACCAGGTCTATGTCAACGGTCAGCCGATCAAGGCCGATCCGAGCCTGAAGATTGCCTTCGACGTTTCGGCCGCGCTGAAACCGGGCGCCAACACCGTCGTCCTGCAGCCGCACCGTGGCATTATGTGCTATCGGTCCTATCTCTCGCCCGAGTGCCGGCCCAGTATCCGAACCTGGGGAAGCAGAAGAATGCGCGGTGGGTGGACTTCCGCAAATGGCTCCTCTGGGCGCGGGCCCGGCAGATCGCTCGCGGAATGGAGATGATCCGTCAGATCGACCCCGACCGGCCGATCAACCTCATGGCCCCCGACGACAATGCCGGCGCGATCAAAGAGGCGGGCGAGAAGTGCGGCGCTTTCTTTCACAACACCGGCTATGCGGCCGGCTTCTGGGCCGAATACAACCCGTTGCTGATGCGCGGGTCCGGTCTGCCGGCGACCGCGGAACCCGGCAACGGCGCCCCCAATGTCCGCGATTTCATGGCCTTTTGGGGCCGCTGGCTGTCGGAAGGCCTCAACGGGGTCCACTATTTCCAGCATCTCGGCGAGATCACCTGGAATCCCGAGGTGCTGAAGCAGTTTCGGGCCCACCGCACGATGTACGAGATGATCGGCAAGTACCACGTGCCGGCGGCCAAGGTCGCGATCCTTTTCAGCGCAAGCAACGAGCAGATTTCCGGCTACCCTTGGACGCAGGATCCCGCTCAATTTCAGCCCGGCGGGTATTGGCGCGTCAACCCGGCCATGAGCCTGATCAATTACTGTGCCCGCGATGCGGTGACCGAGGAAGACTTCGCCACGGAGAACGTCGACAAGTACCGGGTGATCATCGATTCCAACACGTCGATTGTGAGCGAGGAGCTGCTGGCCAACGTCGAGAAATGGGTCTGCGCCGGCGGCGTGTTCGTGACCTATGGACAAACGGGCCGGCACGCGGAGACAGAACCCGACACCTGGCCCATCCGTCGTCTTTCGGGCTATGACGTAACCGCCGTCGCGGATTGGGGAGCCGGAAAACAGTTCCAACGGACGCCGACCCAGACGATCTACAAGAACGACGCCTGGGTGAAGCCCACTCGGGCGGGAGGTCTTCAGCTCAAGCGGGCTGCAGCCGAGTGCCAGGACCTCCTCGCCTGGTCGGACGGAACCGTTGCCGCGGGTGTGCGTCCGCTGGGCGCCGGCTGGGTGGTGACCCTGGGACCCGCGGTTGGAGGCGGCGATGTCGGCAAGCTATTGGCCCCGATCATCGAGCATTTCCACGCGGCGAATCTCGTTCCGGCGCACGCTGCTCTGCCCGCATCCAACCTCTATACGCGGCATTACATCAGCAATACGGGCCTTTACGACGTATGGGTGATGTACAACGAGACGGGCAAGCCGATCACGACGGACCTGGTGTTCTTGCCGGGCTTCCGTCCGGAGTCCTTCGCGGACGTTGTGACCGGCCGATCTCTGGAGATCACGCGCGATCCTTCCGGTGACAAGGTTCGCAACATCACGCTTGGAAACCTCGAAACACGGATGTGGATCTCGCCGCGCCGGGAGACGGCCGCGTCTCCGCTGGAGTGGCTCTCCGTGCAGCGCAACTGGTGGGCGGGCACCGCCGCGCCGGATCGCAAACCGCTGCCGACCCCGGCCGAGGACCAACGGTTCACCGTCGATCTGACCGGGGACTGGACCTTCAAGCCGGCAGACGGCCTGACCGACGACGAGTCGGCGGCCCTGATGCAAGGGGCGGTCGACGATTCCGCTTGGGAAAAACGCGACCTGGGAATCTGGAGTCTGCCGGATCATGCCAGCGTCAAGCACGCCGTGATGCGCCGCAAGTTCACGGTGCCGTCCGGCTGGACGGCGGGTTACGTAGGGCTGTGCGTGGCGCAGTACGCGGGCGTTTTTGTCGAGGGAGGACGGATATTCATGGACGGCCAGGCCCTTCGTCCGGCGTTTTACCGGGACGGAATCTACCTTGATCCGGCGAAAGGATTGTTGACGCCGGGCACATCCCATCTCCTCGCGCTGGATATCAAGTCCAAGGAGTCCGTGGCCGGCCCGCGGGGAAATGCCTGGATCTATTACCTTCCCGAGCCGCAGCAGCGCCAGAGCCTGTCCGGCGATTGGCGGCGATACGTCAATCCCCTCCAGGCTGCCGGCAAGGTGCAACTGCCCGGACCGTTTCAAGGCCAGTACGCCAGCCGCACCGTGTTCATCGATCGCGCCCATGCGAGCCAGAACGTCCTGATTCATGTTGATGGCATGGCCGTTCAAGGGGTGATGGTGAACGGGAAACTCATCAACCGAAGCGGACGGGTCTCTAACTCGCTCTTTTCGATCAATGTCACGCCCTACGTCAACTTCGGGCAAGAGAACCTGATCGAGCTGGTCGTCCGTCCTGATCCTCAACCGACGCCGGTCAAGGTGGTTGAGATCCGTTATTACGACCAGGGCGTTTATCCGTAGCCGCCAGGGGAAACATCGAGATGCGAAACTTGGTGCAACCGTAGGGGACCAGCCGGATCGTCTCGCGCGTGGTTCCGGTTACGGGCCGGTCGGGCAGCGCCTGCGCGTCGCTCGGTTTCCAATCGAACGCTTGCGCCGGCGCGGTCAGCCGCAGCGGGGCGTCCAAGGGCCAATCCCAATGCGAGGGCATGGATCTCCGCTGGACGGCAATGCCCGGGAGGACCGTCTCATTGCCGCGAGAGTCGCCCGGCGCGGCTCCTTGGCACCGTTGGACATCCAGGGCGTACTGCCACTTGGCGTCCTTCACCGGCGTGTTGGGATCGACGTCGGCGATTGGAAGGGCGAACAACAACGGCCCATAGAGAACGCTTGCGTAGGGCAACCGCCGGGGCTTGAAGGCGGCCGCCGGCTCGAAACTGAAGTAACCACGGTTGGCGGCGGGAAACTCGGTTTCGAAGCCGCGGAGAAGCCGCGGCGCCATGGGGAACTTCATTTCGACCGTGTCGCCGGCGGACCAGGTCCTGGCGATCTTCACGAAGCCCTTGTCGTCGGCGCGGGCTGGCAGCGGGGCGCCGTTGAGGCGGATTTCGGCCTGCTGGCACCAGCCGGGAATGCGGACGTAGAGGGGGAACGGCACGTCCTCTTTCGGCTCGATTTTCATGCGGAGGTTCTCGTCGAACGGATAGTCCGTCGTGGTCGTCACCCGGACCGGAACCCGGGGCCCCGCCAAGGCGCAGACCGTGCTGGGGCCATAGAGCGTCGCCGCCAGCCCGTCATCCCGGGTCGCCATCCACATGTGCATCACGTAGTTGGGAATGATGCGGTTGACGGCGCCGACGCAGCACAAAACCGAGGGACAGCCGAGTTGGTGGAAGCGGGTGCCCGCCGGGCCGGGACAGTGCGGCTGTTCGCAGGGCAGCGAATCGGCGCGGAGGCGGTTGGGCGACTGGTAGTAGCACATGGTCTTGAAGTCGCGGGCTACTGGGGCGGCACCGGCGTTGAAAAAGGCCCGCTCCATGCGATCCCCCCAGCCGCCGTCGCCTTGGATGCGGTAGATCCACGACGTGGTCAGGAGCATGGCGGTCACGTTGCACGTTTCGGTCTTGCGGAAGGCGCCGATTCCGGAGGCGAACTCCTCGCCGGAGGCCACGCCGTAGGGGAGCATGTGGTTGTCGTCCAGCCATTTCACTGCGCCCAAGGTGGCCTGCAACTGCCGCCGATCGCCCGACCAGGGATAGACCAGGCCGGGCAGACGGATGTCCTCGTAGATGACCACCATGTGGCCCGGCGGCAATAGTCCTCGGCCCCAATCGCCAATGTCGCGGACGACGTCGGGCTGGGCCATGGCCGCCAGCGCGCGGTCGAGGATCCGCCGGTCGCCGCTCAAGGAGTAGGTCTCCAGCATGGCGTCGAGGTTGCACAGCCCGGTCACCCGGCACTGGGCCAGCGGCACCTTGCCCATGGCGGCCGGATAATCGGCATAGACCTTGACCAGGGCGTCCAGCACCCGCTTGTCGCCGGTGCCCAGGTAGAGCGCGACCAGCGCGCGGCCCAGTTGCGAGTGGGCCCAGCCGTTGAACTCCTCGGGCTTGTAACCTTTCTTCCAGTAGATCAGCGACGTGCCGAAATCGGCCTTGTGGACGCCGTCGACGACCGGGTCGAGCCGGGCGCGGATCTTGCGGATCAGGGCCTCGTCGTGCAGGATGAAACCCAGGCGCAGCGCGCCGTCCAGCCAATAGGCGCATTGTTCCAGCGGCCAACCCATGCCGTTGGGCTCCGCGCCGGGTGCGGTGATCGAGATTCCTTTCCAACCGTCGCGGAAGGTGGGGTGATACTCGTCGAGATGGCCGGTAATCCCGTCGCGCGCCGCCAGCGCCCAGTCGCGCAGCCAACCCCTCGGCTCCACCGCGCCGGGCGGCAAGGGCAAGAAGGCCGGCTTGATTTCCGGCTCGCAAACCCGGCTGTAGTTGGCCGCGGGCGCCGCCGCCGCCAGTAGAGCAGCCGAGCCTGCCAGCCAGCCGAGAACGCGGCGGATCGAATGCATGTGGAACGACATACGACTCCCCCCCAGGATCTTCTTCCCGCCCTTATACTACGGTCTCCGTATCGCTATTTCCGCTTTGCGTCGCGGAGAATTGGCGACTCGGCAAGGGTAAAGACAACAACTTCCTCGCCGGTGACGGTGCTGATGTCATGGTGCAGGGTCAACACCATGACGCCGGTGATCTCCTGGACCATCGCCTCCATGACCGGACGGGCCGTTTCAATCAGATGCGTCCGAACCTGCTTGAGCAGGTCCCGGCCCTTCTCGGCCGGCAGCGACTTGACCAGATGCTGTTCGGCCGCGGTCAATACGCCTTGAAGGCGGACCACGAGGAAATCACCCAGCAGATGGGTATAAACGTTCTTGGGTCCCCGGCCCATGTAGTCCTGCTCAAAGCGACTAACTCCTTCACAAATAGCAGCTTCGATTTCTCCCTGGGTTTTCATGACGTCCCCTCGAACGGTGGGTTTTAGGGGTGGGTCAAGCATACATCCTCGATGGTTGACGGAACACGAGCCCTCGGATTCACCCGGTAATCCAGATAATCATGGTACCAAGTGTGGGAGGAAGGAAAAAGTCCTATTGCATTTCCCGCGGGGCGGCTCTAAGATCATAGGTGTGGAGGAGTCGCGGTCCAACTAAGCGCGGCTCTGCCAACGAAGTTGTCGGATGACTAGATTGAGAGCAACCCGGCCGTGCCCGGGGGGCTCGTTGACGAGTAAGCCGACGTGGTGCAACACCTTAGGGTGTGGCGCCACGTCGGCTTTTTTGTTCTTGGCCGTGGAAGACGTTCATAATCACTGCGGGGGAGGAGGAGTGCGATGGAAAAGCTCGATCCGAGCGTAGCACAGCAAATTGCACAAGCGGCAATCGCTTTCCAGCAGCAGCGAACGGGCCACGAGCCCCAATCGGTGGCCGTGGTTCTCAGCGGGGAAACTCTGCTGATCACCTTGCACGGGGCGTTGTCGCCGGCCGAGAAGGCCATGGCCCAAAGCCCGGAGGGCGCCGCTCAGGTGCAGGAGTTTCACCGGCAGTTGTTCACCAACTCCCTCAACGAGCTGCGGCAGGAGATCAAGCGGATCACCGGGGTCGAGGTGCGCGAAGCGATTGCGGAAGTCGAAACGACGACGGGCACCGTGGTGCAGGTCTTCACGACCGGCACGATGGTGCAGGTGTTCTTGCTCGCCCAGGGCGTACCCTCGGACAGTTGGAGCGAGAACGGTTCACGTGTTCCCTCTTGAAAAGGAGGTTCAGCGATGTTGGTCTTGTCAAGGAAAAGCCGGGAATCGGTGGTCGTCGGCGGGTCTGGCGGCTTCCAGCGCCTGTTGAAAGTCACGGTGTTGGCGATCAAAGGCGCGAGCGTGAAACTGGGCTTCGATGTCGATGGGGATGTTCCCGTCCATCGTTCGGAGGTGTGGGAGCGGATCCAAGCAGGCCAGCGGCTCGATTGCCTGCCGGAAGGCTCCCTTATGCCGGGCACCGTTGAAATGGAGCGGGGCGAATGAGAACAAGCAAGAAAGAGCAAGCGAACTACCAGAAGATTAAGGCCAGGGCCGCGGCGAGACTGGGGGGAAGAAGAAAGCAAACCCAGTCGGAGTTCCAGGCCGAGGTCGAGGGGTAAAGCCGACGCTCCCTGTCGTGGATCTGGGGGTAACGACGGCCGGGTGCGACATCGCAAGCGGGAGAGAAACCATGAACCGGTTCCAGGTGTGGCTGCGTCCTTCGAACGGCGGCTGCAAGGTGCGGGTCGATGGCGTTAAGAACGCCCGGTGGCTTCTCAATCGCCTCAGTCAGTCCTTTGTTTTCAAGAGCAGCGAGGCAATGAACGAACATGAGTTCTTTCCCGCTTGCGTTTTCGGCGTGGTGTACGGATGGCAAATGTGCCCTTCGGTATTCAAGAAGCTGCTCAGTGACATGCCCGAAGTGGAGTTGATGATCGAGCCTGCTTGAGGACAAAACCGGCGACCTGACCGAGAAGGTCAAGCAATAGTTGTACTCTTGAGACGTTAATCACGGGTCCCGCGGGCAATTTACCAACGGAGCGGATCGAATCCTGCGCCAATCTCAGGCCAGACGTTCTCGCTAAGGAGTCGTGACCATGAAGTACGAAGCGAAGATTCAGGACCCTACTATTTGCCAGAAGGTCACCGAGAGACTTTCGAGCCTGGGGGTACGGGCGCCCTGCCGCGTTATGGTAATGAGTAACAAAGGCAATGTCACGCTCTCGGGGACGATTCAGTACGAACACCAGCGGCACATGGCCTTGCGCGAGCAAGAATGTCCCGGGAGTGCTGCGCGTCGTGGACCAAATGCGGGTAATCCCAAGTGGTCAGCACTGGAAGACCAATCCCATGCCAGGAGGTGACTTGTGAATGCCGTCCGAACCCTTTTCGTATCGACCTATCCGCCGGAAGCGTGCGGATTGGCGACCTTCACCCGGGACTCTGCCGACGCCGTGGATCTGGCCGCGTCCGAGCCGTTGTCCTCGGTCGCAGCCATCCAGAAGACATGCGAGCTTCGCTACGACGACCCGCGCGTGGTCCACATCATCGACAACAGCCGCCCAAACGCGTACCGCCTCGCCGGGGAGGCGGCCAACGACGGCCCGTGCGACGTGGTGAGCTTGCAGCACGAGTTCGGTCTTTACCCCGGCGATTGGGGGATGCGGGTGTTGGACTTTGTGCGTGAATGCCGCAAGCCCATCGTCACGACGTTCCACACGCTCCTGACGCAGCCGGACCCGTTGCCGCGGCGAGTGATCCAGAACCTGGCGGCCCGCAGCCAGGGCATCGTGGTTATGACCAAAGTTGCTGCGCAGCTCTTAGCTGGCGTCTACGGCGTGTCAGGTTCGCACGTGCAGGTGATTCCCCATGGAGTCCCGGTGGTCTCTTTCCATCGCGATGACGCACAAAAGTCGCGGCTGGGATTGGCGGGACGCCGGGTGATTTGCACCTTCGGACTCATCAATCGAGGCAAAGGGCTGGAATACATGATCCAGGCGATGCCCCGGATCGTCGCCGCTTGCCCTGAGGCCGTCTACCTGATCGTGGGCGCCACCCACCCGCAGGTGAAGCGACAGGAAGGCGAGGTCTACCGGAAAAGCCTGGCCGACATGGCCCGGGATCTCGGGGTGGCGGCGCACGTGCGCTTCGTCAACAAGTACCTGGCTCTGGACGACCTGCTGGCGCACTTGCAGGTCTGCGACGTTTACGTCACGCCCTATCCCGGAAAAGACCAGATTGCCAGCGGCACCTTGGCCTACGCCCTGGCTGCGGGAGGCGCCGTGGTGAGCACCCCTTACCTCTACGCCCAAGAGGTGCTCGCGGACGGGCGGGGCCTGCTGGTACCCTTTGGCGACAGCGGCGCCATGGCGGATGCGACGCTGCGATTCCTGACGGACACGGCGTTCCAGAGGGAAACTCGCCGCCGGGCCTACCAGTACGCCAAGCCCATGTTCTGGCCCAACGTCGGCCGGCGGTACTTGGACTTCTTCGCCCGCGTCGTGTCGGCCGGTGAAACGACGGTCGCGCCCCGGCGCCGCAGGGCTTTTGCGACGCCCGGCGGTGAATGCGGGCTCGTGCAACTCGCGCAAGGAGGCCGGTAATGCACCCTGGTGAAGCGGTGGCCCTGAAGCACTTGGACCGCATGACCGACTCGACCGGGTTGATCCAGCATGCCATCTACGGTGTTCCGCGGCGCGGAAGCGGCTACACGACCGACGACAACGCTCGCGCTCTGCGCCTTTGCGCTCGTCTCTGGAATCAGCGCCCTGAAGAGCAGATGTTGAACCGGGTGACGACCTACCTGAGTTTCTTGGAGTACGCCCGCGGCGTCGGCCGCGGGTTCCACAATTTTCTCAGCTACGACCGCCGTTGGCTCGATGCGGAAGGCTGCGGTGATTGCCAGGGCCAGGCAGTTCGCTCTTTGGCTGAAGTGCTCGGCAGCAGCTTGCCTGGCGGCTACCGGGCGTTGGCCCGAGAGTTGATCGACGCGGTTCTGCCCACGCTCGCCGACCTGCGAAGCCTGCGCGCTCAAGCCTATGTGATCCTGGCGTTGGGGCATCTGCGGGGTGCGGGGATAGAAGACGTCGAACCTCTGGAAACCGTGGCCTGGTCGGCGGCGCGGCGACTAGCCGAATGCTACGATCGTGCCCTGCGGCCAGGCTGGCAGTGGTTCGAGTCGCGCATGACCTATGCGAACGCGGTGTTGCCGCACGCCCTGTTCATCGCCGCCGAGCGATGGCCCAAGGAGAACTTCCTTGACATCGCAAGAGCATCGTTCGCGTTCCTCGACTCTCAGACGACGGCCGAGGGAGTCTTCTGGCCGGTCGGGAACGAGGGTTGGTATCCCCGTGGGGAGGAAAAGGCGCCGTACGATCAGCAGCCGGTGGAAGCCGTCACGATGGCCGAGGCCGCGCTGGCCGCGTTTGATCTGCTTGGCGACGAGGAATACCTGGCTGCCTTCCGCCGAGCTTACGGATGGTTTCATGGCCGCAATAGCCTGAAACGACCGCTGGTTGATGTCCGGTCCGGCGCCTGCCATGACGGCCTTCAAGCGTCCGGCGTGAATCGTAACCAGGGGGCGGAATCGACGTTGGCCTACTTGTGGGTGGAAAATAGCAACACGGAAGTCCTGTACTGGCATGGCGACGAACTTTTTTGTGGTGCAGGCGTCCCGCCTGCCCGGAAAATGCAGGCGAGACGCCTGCACCACAAGAAGTAACCAAGGAAGCTGTCATCCATGGCAATCGACCTGCTTCGAGGATCGAGCCCCGCCAATCGGTACCCGGAGTTGTTTCGCCGCCACGCTGCCAACCCGATTCTCACTGCCCGCGACTGGCCCTACCCGGCGCATACGGTGTTCAATGCCGGCGCGTGTCAGGTGGGCGATGAGACGATCCTGTTGGTTCGCGTCGAGGATCGGCGTGGTCATTCGCACCTGACGGTGGCGCGGAGTAAGGACGGCGTGTCGAGCTGGCAGATCGACTCCAAACCCAGTTTCGCTCCCGATCCGGCGAACTACTCGGAAGAGGCGTGGGGGGTGGAAGATCCCCGCTTGACTTGGATCGAGGACCGCGGCCGGTGGATCATCGCCTACACGGCCTACTCGCCCAGCGGGCCTTTGGTGTCTTTGGCGGAGACGAAAGACTTCATCTCGTTCAACCGGCTCGGTCCGGTCATGCCCCCCGAGGACAAGGACGCGGCCGTCTTTCCCCGCCGGTTCGGAAACCGCTACGCGATGATTCATCGCCCGGTCTCCACCGGGAGTCGGGTGCGCACATCTGGCTCTCCTTCTCGCCGGACCTGATCCATTGGGGCAGCCATCACGTCCTCTTGCACGCGCAGCGGCGCCTGGTGGGACGCCAACAAGATCGGCCTCTGTTCTCCTCCCCTGGAGACGCCCGAAGGTTGGTTGATCCTTTACCACGGCGTGCGCGTGACGGCGGGAGGCTGCATCTACCGCCTGGGACTGGCCTTACTGGATTTGGAAGATCCTTGGCGGGTTCTGCGCCGCAGCGACGAATGGATCTTTGCGCCCGAGCTGCCCTACGAGCGCCAGGGGGACGTAAACGGCGTGGTCTTTCCCTGCGGCTGGATTCTGGACAAGCCAAGCGGCGAGATCCGTCTTTATTACGGGGGGGCGGATTCCTGCCTGGCCTTGGCGACGGCCCGGCTCTCCGACCTGCTGAGCTACCTTGGAACATGTCCTGCCCCAAAACGGGGGCACCCGCCGGAGTCCGCTCGATGAACGCTTAAGTTGAAACCGCTTTGACAATTAGGTCCCACCTGTCGCGATACGGCTCCAACGACCAAGCATCCGTTTCGATCTTTATTCTTCGCCATGTCGGCAGACGGAACAATGAAGTACTCGAAGGGTGTTTCGGACTCGGGCATAGGAATACCAGCGAGCACCCAAAAGAAAGCAGGACCAAAATCGTGCTCGGATTTCCGACCAACAAAGACCGTTCGGTTCCCAGGCACGAAAGTCTTTGCCTGCACATGTGCGAAGCGTGTGCCGGACGAGTTACTGACACCGGCCGCGCCGCTCCCCGTCAACAGGCCCCCTCTGACCACCAGCCGCCAAACATGGCCGCTGGCGTGTGTACGGCAGGGGTTGACGAGAGCAGACAACTGGGCTAAATTTGTGCATAGAGTTAATCTACGGAGGAAGGGTGCTTTCTTATGGCCACCACCGGTCTCACTATTCAAGTCAGCGAAGAATCGGCAAGGGCCTTTGCGCGGCTCTCGCCGGAAGATCAGCGAAAGATCCAGTTGCTGCTCGATCTTTGCTTACGCGACCTGACCATTTCACCTCTTCCGCGAAAATCTCTTCAGGCCGTCATGGACGAGATCGGTCAAAAAGCCGCCGCGCGCGGGCTAACGCCGGACGTGTTGGAGTCGCTCCTGAATGATGGCTGACGTGCGAGTGGTGCTTGACACGAATGTCGTCGTCAGCGCCATGCTCTTGCCGCTTTCGGTTCCATTTCGCGGCGTTAGTGTGGTTTCGCCGAGGTCGTTCCTTGCGTTGGCATGAGATGTCTCAAACAGGCAACCGCAAAGACGGCCGTGGCTCCTTGAAGGTCCGGCGCTTGCCGGTGGTCTTCACCAGCGATATTCGCCGCGTCATTACTCGGTTCTTCGATCCCGGCGGGGAGGCGAGAATCCGTAGCGTCGTCGAGCGCATCGCCGCTCTGAGCGGCGGGCAGGTTGACCGATTGCTGGACGAGGTGCTCCTGAAGTTCCGTGCCCGCCACGGCAACATCGTCTCCGTGCTCGATGAGAATTACCGCACGGCCGCGGCGATGATCGGCATGGCGGGCGACCTTCCGCACAATCGCCGCCTCCTGATCGGGTCCTACTTGACCGCAGAGTATTCGATCGAGTCGGCGGCGCTCTTCAACCCGTCTATCGTCCCGCATCACAACCAGCAGAACCTTCCCGCCGGCGCGGTGCGGTTCATCATGAGTCTCCGGGCCACGGGCGAGGGGCACGTGTCGTCGATCGTCTTCCGCACCGGCGTAATCACTTTCGATCACCAGATCCAAATCGACCCCTGCGGACGCCTCGCCAGGCCCATCCGCGTCGTCCCCGACAAGCAATACGACAAGCACTTGTTTCGGCGGAAGCTCAAAGACATCGGCGTCCACGACGGGGCGGTGGATCTCGTGCTGGACCGCCTCGCCGACTCTTTCACCTCGGCGCAACTCGAACATGCCGTCATCGAGGCGCAGATGCGGCGCCCGAGAAGCTTCCCTTGGAGGAATCGTTTCAGGACATCCGCTGGCTGGCCCTCTCGAACTATCAGTTGGAGCTTCCACGGGACGCGGAGGCGTCCGAAGTGGTGATTTTTCCCCAGACCAGCAATGAAAGCCACGGCATCGAAGACCTGCGCATGGTCCGCTTCGTGGACGACGACGGCGCCGTTACCTACTACGGCACCTGCTCGGCCTTCGACGGCTACCGCGTGCTGCCGCAACTGATCGAGACCCGTGACTTCCTCAGGGTCGGCGTGCATACGATCAACGGCGCCTGCGCAGAACAAAGGCATGGCACTCTTCCCGCGGCGGATCGGTGGGCACTATGTGATGTGCTCGCGGATCGACGGCCAGAACCTCTTCATCATGGCTTCTGACATCGTGCACTTCTGGGAGACTGCCGAGTTGCTGCAGACGCCCCGCTATCCCTGGGAGTTTGTACAAATTGGCAACTGCGGCTCGCCCTTGGAAACGCCGGAAGGTTGGCTGCTCTTGACCCACGGTGTTGGACCAATGCGCAGCTACTGCATTGGCGCCATGCTGCTGGACCTTAACGACCCGTTGAAGGTGATCGGCTGTCTCGACGAGCCGTTGATTACGCCGACCGAAGAGGAACGCGACGGCTACGTGCCGAACGTGGCTTACTCCTGCGGAGCGATGATCCACAACGGGCGTCTTTACCTGCCGTTCGCCACGTCCGACATGATTACCCGCATCGCGATGGTCTCGCTCGATTCCCTGTTGAACCGACTCATCAACTAGCGTGCCGGTGCGGACCACCCGGCCCCCCCCACCACGCAACCATTAGAGGGGTTGTTGGGTTTCTCCCTGGGTTTTGCTGCCAAGTGTGGGAGGGAGGCGACAATTCTATTGCAATTCCCGCGCATCAGCTTACAATCAGGGTGGTGAAACAGTCGCGGCGCAATGCATCGCGGCTTTGCCAACGAGATCGGATGACTAGACGGAGAGCAACTCGGCTGTGCCGGGGGGCTCGTTGACGAGTAAGCCGACGTGGTGGCGCACCTTCGGGTGTGCTACCACGCCGGCTTTTTTTGTTCTTGGCGGCAACAGACGTTCTTAACCAAGGGGAAACAGGCTCCGGCAGGGACGGCCCCTGTTGGCAGAAGGCAAGCCCCCGCTTACCAGGAAGGGTATTGAGATGAGGCGTTTTCCAGCATCCATGCTGATTGCCGCACTGGGCGCATCCGTAGCGGCCCTGATGGTGGCCGTCGTCGAGAGTGCGCCGACGAGCCCTGAGGCAGCTCGTTTGGATAGTTACACCGCCGCCGACGGCACGAACTACTTCGTGCTTTGCGTCGCGCCGAACGTGGCCGTTCCCGCGGCCCCCGCGCACGACGTGGTGGTGCTGTTCGACACGTCGGCCACGCAGATCGACGAGTACCGCTCGCGAGGCCTGGCGGCGCTGTCCACCCTGCTCGCCGGGCTGGCCCCGACCGACCGCGTGCAGTTGCTGGCCGTGGACGTCAACGCCATTCCGATGACCCCGGGCTTCGTGGCCGCCGGCAGTGCGGATCTCAACGCCGCCCTGGCCAAGCTGCAGCGCCGCGTCCCGCTGGGCGCCAGCGACATGGACAAGGCGCTTTCGGCCGCCGCCGCCGCTTTCAGCGGCGCCCCGATCAATCCCCGCGCGGCGGTCTACATCGGCAAGGGCACGAGCATGGCCAACATCCTGGCCACCGCCCGCTTCGATCAGCTCGTAGGCGCCCTGACCGACAACCGTATTGCCGTCAGCAGCCTGGCGATCGGCCCGCGGCTGGACATGCCGTTGTTGGGCGCTTTGGCCGGCCGGACGGGCGGAAAAGTGATCAGCGACGCTGCGCCCGGCCCGAAGCGCCTCGCCCCGGGCCAGGCCAGTCCGCTGGACCTCCGCGTTGCCGGCCCGGCCTTGGGCGCCGAGCTGCTGCGCGGTGCAAGGTCCCGTGCTTTGGCCGCAGTCGGTCACCTACCCGCCCGCGTTCACCGAGGTCTTCCCCAAGCGGACGCCGCCCTTGCGGCTGGACCGCGACTCGCTGATCGTGGGCTGCTACCAAGGCGCGGGTCCCTTCGACGTACGGATGGCGGTGGCCGGACCCAACGGCCCGCAGACGTTGAGTTGGAAGGTGACTCCCGGTCCCTCCCGGCCCGCCAACGCCTATCTCAGCCAACTGGTGCAACTGGCCCGGAGCGACGGCGGCGTGAGCCTGCCGCTGGTCGACTCGGGGAGCCTGGCGGAGGCCGGCACGGCGGTCGCCATCTCCGCGCACAACCAGACGGAGCTGGCCCGGCAGGCGATGGCCTCGGGCAACCTCGATGCGGCGGAGAAGCTGGCCGCCGCCGCGGTGCAGCAGGAGCCCACGGATCGCGCGGCGAAGGCACTCCTCGGGCAGGTGAACGCCGCGCGCCAAGGCAAGGGCGGCGCAGCGGTAGTCCCGGTGAATATCGAGCTGGTCGCCCCGGGGAACCCCGTGGGCGGCTTGCCCCCGCTTCCGGCGGCCGGCCCCGATCAGCCCAACGGCGAGGGCGCCTTCGCCGAAAGCGTCGAACATCAGAACCGCGTGCTCTCCCAGATGATCACCGCCGAGGTGCGCAACGCGATCAATCATGCTCGCGGGCAAATGGGACAGAACCCGGAGGCCGCGATCCAGGAGCTCAAGACGCAACTGGAGAACGTGAAGCGCTCGCCCGACCTCCAGCCGGAAGTCCGCGACCAATTGGTCGACCAGCTCCAAGGCGCGATCCGCACGGCCGGCCAGCGGCAGATCGAGGACAACCAGCGACGCAAGGAGCACCTGGAGCGTCTGGCCACGGCCAAGGAGCGGCAATTGATCGAGGACAACCTCCTGGGCAAGCGCCAGAAGCTCCAGCAACTCATGGAGCGGTTCAACTCGTTGATGGACGAGGGCCGCTACCGGATGGCCGAGGAAGGGCCCGCCTTGCAGGCCCAGGAGATTGATCCGGGCAACCCGGTCTTTAGCTCAGCCACGATCAATTCCCGCACCATCGGCTATTTCCGCGACGTCATGGCCGTCCGCGTGGCCTCTGAGAAGGCGTTCATTGATACGCTCTACACCGTCGAGCGGGACCACATCCCGTTCCCCGACGATCCGCCGATCGTCTATCCGGACGCCGAGATCTGGCAGCAGTTGACCGCCCGCCGCAAGGAGCGTTACGAGTCGATGGACCTGGCCTCGCACGGGCCGGCGGAGAAGAAGATCACCGCTGCCTTGAAGTCGCCCACGCAGGTCGACTTCATCGAGACGCCCTTGCAGGACGTGATCGACTTCCTCAAGGATTACCACGGCATCGAGATCCAGATCGATACCAAAGCGCTAAACGACGTGGGCATCGACCCGACCACGCCGATTACCAAGAACCTCAAGGGGATTTCCTTGCGGTCGGCCTTGAAACTCATGCTTCGCGAGCTCGAGTTGACCTACGTGATCCAGGACGAGGTGCTGTTGGTCACCACGCCTGAGGAGGCCGAGACGCGCCTGTCGACCAAGGTCTACCCCGTAGCCGACTTGGTGATACCCGTCAAACCGCCGATGAACCCTATGAGTATGGGAGGCATGGGCGGCATGGGTGGCATGGGCGGAGGGATGGGTGGCATGGGCGGAGGCATGGGCGGCATGGGTGGAGGCATGGGAGGCATGGGAATGGGCGGAGGCATGGGTGGCATGGGCATGGGCGGAGGCATGGGTGGCATGGGCGGCGGCATGGGCGGCTTCATGAACGTCCCGCCCAACCCCTTGCAGTAGTCATTCCCGCCGGGCTATCGCTGGTACTTGCAGGCAGACTCGCCCATCCTCAAAATGTAGAAGATGTTGGCAAGCCTGGATGAGAACGTAATTGCGGAGCACCTGGTGAGCTCGGGGATGGGCCGGGCCGAGGCCGTCCGCAAAGGGCGATGCTTCACGCAGACCCTGGCCAGCCTCGACGAATGCGGCGATTCCTCCGCCGTGGGTTCCGCCGCCGGCAATCCCTACCTGCTCTTCGTGCCGGGGCGCATCGAGGTCCTCGGCAAGCACACGGATTATGCCGGCGGCAGCAGTCTCCTGGCGGCGGTGGAGCGCGGGTTCTCGATCGCCGCGCGGTCTCGCAGCGATTGCCGTCTTCGTATCATGGACGCCGCCAGCGGCGAGGTGGCGAGCTTCGCGCTGGCAGCCGACCTGGTTCCTGCCGTCGGCCATTGGTCCAACTACCCGATGACCGTCGCCCGCCGCGTTGCCCGCAATTTCCCCGGTCCCTTGTGCGGCGCGGACATCGCCTTCAAGAGCGATCTGCCGCCGGCCGCCGGGATGAGCAGCTCCAGCGCCCTGATCACGGGTATGTTCAAGGTTCTGTCGCAGGTCAATCGCCTCACGGAGCGGGAGGAGTACCGGGCCCATCTCGGCAGCGCAGAAGCCTTGGCCGCCTACCTGGCGACGATCGAGAACGGCCAGAGCTTCGCTTCCCTGGCAGGGGACCGTGGGGTCGGCACCTTCGGCGGCAGCGAGGACCATACGGCCATCTGCTGCTGCCGGCCCGGCGTGCTTCACGAGTACGTTTTCTGCCCCGTCCGCTTCCAGCAGGCGATCCCCCTGCCGGCCGGCCACGTTTTCGCTCTCGGGGCCAGCGGCGTGTTGGCCGAGAAGACGGGCGAGGCGATGGCCAAGTACAATCGGGCCTCCCGCCTGGTCCGCGCGCTTTGGGAGTTGTGGCAGGCCGACACCGGCCGAGGCGATCGCTGCCTGGCCGACGCCGTCCACAGCGCGCCCGGCGCCGCCGACCGCCTCCGCCGGATCGTTGCGCTGCGTCCGCACGCCGACTTCGACGGCGCCGCTTTGCTCCGCCGGCTGGAGCACTTCCTCGACGAGAACGAGCGGATCATCCCCGCCGCCGCCCGGGCGCTGGCGCAAGGGGCGATGGACGCCTTCGGCGACCTGGTCGACCAGTCGCAGCATGGGGCCGAAGAGCTTCTGCAGAACCAGGTCCCGCAGACGATCGGCCTGGCTCGATCGGCCCGGCAGTGCGGGGCCGTGGCCGCCTCGGCGTTCGGAGCCGGTTTCGGCGGAAGTGTTTGGGCGCTGGTCAAGGCCGCTTCGGCCGCGGATTTCCTGGCCGTTTGGGCCGATCGCTACCGCAGGGAATTCCCCGCCGAGGGGCAGCGCTCCCACTTTTTCCTCAGCGGCGCCGGGCCGGGACTCGTCGAGATCGGAACGGTCAACCAGTCGCCGGGCAAATCATGATCTCTCGCGAGAAGATCCCCACGCACGTTTTCCCCAGCGCCGCCGAGGCGAGCCTGGCGCTGGCCCGGGAAATCGCGGCCCTGATCCGCAGCCGGGAGGCGGAAGGCCGCAGCACGGTCCTCGGCCTGGCCACGGGCGCAACGCCCATCGGCGTCTATAACGAGCTGGTCCGCATGCATCAGCAGGAGGGGTTGAGCTTTCGCAGCGTCGTCAGCTTCAACCTCGACGAGTACTACCCCATTCAACGCCAGGATCTCCAAAGCTACTACCGATTCATGCACGAGTACCTCTTCGACCACCTCGACATGCGGCCGGAGAACGTACACATCCCCGACGGCACGATCACCACCGGGCGGGTGCCGGAGTTCTGCGAGCGCCACGAGCAGGCCATTCGGGACGCCGGGGGAATCGACATCCAGATCCTGGGCATCGGGCGCACGGGGCATATCGGCTTCAACGAGCCGGGATCGTCGCGCAACAGCCGCACGCGGCTGATCACCCTGGACCGGCTCACGCGGCTCGACGCGGCCAGCGATTTCTTCGGCGAGCAGTATGTGCCGCGCCGCGCGATTACCATGGGGGTGGGAACGATCCTGGCCGCGCGAAAAGTGGTCCTTCTGAGCTTCGGCGAGCACAAGGCCGGAGTGATCGCCCAGGCCGTCGAAGGACCGGTGACTCCCGCCGTCGCGGCCAGCTTCTTGCAGGAGCATCCCCACGCCCAGATCCTCTTGGACGAGGCCGCGGCGGCCGAGTTGACGCGCCGCAAGAGCCCCTGGCTCTTGGGAGCGGTGCCGTGGGACGAAACGCTCGTCCGCAAGGCCGTGATCTGGCTGGCGCGAAAGCTCACCAAGGCGATCCTCAAGCTGACCGATGAAGACTATAACGAGGCCGGCCTGCAGGACCTCTTGGCCAGCCACGGCCCGGCCTACGCCATCAACCTGGAAGTCTTCCGCTCGCTTCAGGAGACGATCAGCGGCTGGCCCGGCGGCAAGCCCGAGTCGAAGAAGCGACCCGGCGACATCCCCCGGCCGACCGACACGGTTTTTCCCAAGCGCGTGCTGATCTTCTCTCCGCACCCCGACGACGACGTGATCTCGATGGGCGGAACGCTGATCCGCCTGGTCGACCAGGGGCACGAAGTCCACATCGCCTACCAGACCTCGGGGAACATCGCCGTCTTTGATCTCGACGCCCTGCGCTTCGCCGATTTCGCCGCCGATTTCAACCGCCTCTGGGGCCTCCGCGACGACCGGGCCTCAGGCATCGAGGCACACCTCGAAGCGATCCTCAAGCAGAAGAAGCCCGGGCAGGCCGACAGCCGCGAAGTGCAGCAGATCAAGACCTTGATCCGCCGCGGCGAGTCGCGGGCCGCCGCCCGGGATTGCGGCGTGCCCTTGGAGAACCTCCATTTCCTCGACATGCCCTTCTACGAGACCGGCGGCGTCCGCAAGAGACCCCTGGGCGAGGAAGACATCCGCATCGTCGCCGACCTGCTGGAGCGCGTCCGGCCCCACCAGATCTACGCCGCCGGAGACCTTTCCGACCCGCACGGCACGCACCGCCTCTGCCTGGCCGCCGTCGGCCGGGCCATCCAGCGGGTGAAGCGCCAGGAGTGGTTCGCGGGCTGCGAGGTCTGGCTCTACCGCGGCGCCTGGCAGGAATGGGAGCCGGAGAGGATCGAAATGGCCGTTCCTCTGAGTCCCCAGGAGTTGTTGAGCAAGCGTAGCGCCATTTTCAAGCACCAATCGCAAAAGGACCGCGCCATGTTTCCCGGCCTGGACGAGCGGGAATTCTGGCAGCGGGCCGAGGCCCGCAACCGCGCCACGGCCCAGCTCTACGATCGCCTGGGACTGGCCGAGTATGAGGCCATCGAAGGATTCGTCCGCTGGGACCCGGCCGCATCGTAGCGCTTCTTCAACGCTGGCCGGCGGGGAGGGAGCCGGCGGCCATGCTTGCCATCGCCAGCGCGGGGGCTGGCGCTGTTAGCCGGGATTATTCACGGTCCCATCGTAACCCGAAGCGTAAGCGAGGGCGGCTAAAGGAGTTGGCCTCGCTTACGCTTCGGGTTACGATCACGCACCCCGCGCGGCGATCGTCAGGGCCGCGAATAATCCGCGTTAGCCCCGGCGGCCACGCCGGACCAAGGAACCCTCCCCGCGGGAGGCCGGCGGGGCGACGGGCCGAAATGTGTCAGATCACCGCGCAATCTTCGGGCAGGATTTCCCTTTTTTTCACCAGCGGGGGGATCGACGGCATCCTCCGGACGGCTCCCGTCGGCCGTCGTCGTCGGCCCATCTTTTTTGCGGCCAACCACTTAGGCCGAGACAGCCGTTTGACGAGTGTAGGAGTAGAGGAAACAAAGTCCCGCCGAGCAGGCTGCACGGGTCTCGTTTGGCCGACACTCCCTGGCACAAAGTCCTTTCCCCCGGGCCATTTTTGGCAAAAAGTCCTTTCTTTCAGGCGAGTCGTGGCACGAAGTCCTTTTTTCCAGGCGATTGGTGGCACGACGTCCGTTTTCCGCGGCGATTCCTGGCCCAGTACGCCTTGTTCGCTACCCTATCCGGCGTCCTCGCCGAGGCCCCGGGGCGAGGAGGCACGGAAACGGAGCGGGGCGCCCTAGGCGGCTACCTGCCCAGGGCGCCCCGCTCCGTTTCGCCGCAAAATGGGACCCGATCCCACTTTCCCCCGCCCGCGCGGAGTGCTACGACAGAAACTCGAAGCAGACCAATCTCAAGTCTTCCTTCTTCAGCACTGACAAGGGGTTTTGGTCAGTGCCTGGCGGCGCGATGGGCGCCCTTGGCGCATACTTATCGGCGACCGATTCGCAGACCGAAAGAAATGTCTCCACGTCACCCCCTCGCTGCAAACGCAGCATGGCCTGCCGCGCTTCCTTGACGGGGGCGCATCGTCCTCCAGGTCGCGTTCGATGGTGCCCAGCAGTTTCCAGAAATCGGTAGGCTCCAGCAGGACGTTGCCGAGGATGTAATGGCGAAACGTCAGCAGGTATTCCATCAAGCGAAAAACCGAGATGCGAAACGCCGCGACACTGCTCTCCAGTCGCTTCAGGTACCGGCTCTTGAAAATCCCGATCAGGGCCTGACCCCGGCCGACGAGCATCGGGTCCTGCGTCTTCGGGTCAGCCTTGTAAGTTTCCAAGTCGTACGGAACAAGCTTCAAGTCTTCGATCGAGCGCACGATCTTCTGGTAAATACCCGCGTAGGTGCCTTCCAGGTCGTACCTTACCGTTTTCAGCCGGCGCTGCGGAAAGTGGATCTTCTTACCATCGACCGTCGCCTCCGGGTACGCCGTCTTGATGAACTGCCGCGTGCGGCGGATGACTACCTCGTCCAGCAGATTGGAGATTGCCCGGCCAACCGTGCCGTCGCCGGCCAGCAGCTTGCGACGTGCCGCGAGAAAATACTTGTCCAGCCGGCCGATTCCAGCGCCGGCGAAGAACGCGTTGTCGCCGCGCGTAAAGAAGCGGACTTGGTTGTGAAGATCCATGACGCTGTTGTTGATCGGAGTGGCCGTCATCAGGATCAGCTTCTTGCGGTAGCCATGCTCACCGCGTCCGCCATTGAGCCCGATCAGCCGCGACAGGTTTTCGTATCGCCCCGAATCGCGGTTGCGGAAGTTGTGCGATTCGTTGATCAGAATCACGTCGTGCTTGCCGTAGGGGTTGGGGTCGAATTCCTCGCGTCCCAGCAGCTCTTGGCCCAGAATGGTCGCCTGGATCTTGGTCTGGTGGAGCCGTACCTCCCACATCGGGCGCAGTGACGCAGGGCAAATGATCAGGGCGTGCCAACGGCGGTGGTAGGCAAAATCCAACAGCAATTGCAGTCCGATCCACGTCTTGCCGAGTCCGACCGCGTCGCAGACCATCACGCCGTCGTACTTGGCCAGAATGCGGCGGGCCCGCTCGACCGCATCACTCTGGAACTCCGCCAGATCGAGCGAGTGCAGATCGGCCGGCACGCCGCCGGCCGCTTCCAGATCAGCCCGGAAGAACTCGAACAGCGCCTTCAGGTACACCTGATAGGGCGTGTATTCCGGCTGCCGAACTTGGACGTGTCCAACAGGCCGATCAATTCCTGCTTGAAGTCCCGTGACTGGTCCCACTGTCCCTCGAATCAGTCTGCTAGGTCCCAGATAGCCCCGGCCCCGTGAAATTGGACGAGCCCACGATGCCCAGGACCGGCCGGAACCGATCGAACAGAGGTCCGCCCTTGGGATCGCCGTAGAACAGGTAGCACTTGGCGTGCAGGAAGCCGCGGTCGAAAAGCCGCACGCGGACGTGATCCTGCCGTAGGAACCGGATCAAGTCCTCAACGAGGGCCAGTGTCTCCGGCCGGTACGGCTCGGCTGCCAAGTCACCGCGCAGGGCGGCCTGCAAAGCGGCAAGCCGTGGCTTAAGGCCCAGGTCTTCGCCCGAACGCGGCTCGGCGCCCAGCAACAACCGCAGACTTCCAAGGTCCTTCAGCTTTTCACGCAAGAACCCGTAACCCCGGACATTGAAGAACGCCGACGCCACATCCATCGCCAGATCGCGATGGGTTTCCAGCACCTGGTTCAGCACGTCCGCGAGTTTGTGCCGGTCGTTATCGATGACGTAAGGTATGCGCATCGGACAGCCCATTCATCGCGGAGTTTCCCGTATCAAGCGGAGGCCGAGGACTGCGACCAGCCGGTCCAAGGCGGCGGACGACAATTCCGCGTCGCCCGCCCGAAAGTCGGAAAGCAAGCGCCAGTCAACGCCGATCTCGACGGCCAGTTCCTCAACCGGCCTTCGGGAAGATGTGATTGCGCGGCGAAGGTCCCCCAAGAACCCTTCCGCTTCGGCAGCCGCCTTGATCTTCCGCAGCCGGTCGAGGTTCTCTTCCTTGGCGGCCAACTCCTGCTGGACGGACGCCTCCCACTGGGCCTTCTGCTGGGGCGTAAAACTCAAGTGCGCGCGTTTCTCCCCGGCCGCCTGCGCCTGCCTGACTTGTGTCTGCTGTTCTGGCGTCAATTCCATGATCACTCACCTACGTCGTACGCGGTGACGGGTTCAATCATATCGTTTCCAAACCGTTTGAAGACGCAGCAAAGGGACCGCCCTGCGGAGGTTCGGCCGAAGGCGATTGGGTTCCCCGTCGATCGGCTGGCGTCTTCATAGTCGGGATCGCTCACAACTTCTTCAAACTCTTCGGGGCTGACTTCGTGCTCGGCCAGGTGAGTGATGATTTCCGGCGTCCACACAAAGAAGTAATGGGTCTTCCGGGATTTGGGTGGGCCAGACCGGGTCGAAACGACGTGCGGAACACGGAATTGGGCCACCCGACAGCGCCGAACAGAGAAGAGGAACCCGTACCCCGCACCAAGAAATACGGGTTCCTCTTCTCTGGTTCCGTTCTCTCGGTCGTCCGTGCCACCCACCCAAATCCCGGAAGACCCGAAGTAATAAGGCACCGCTCACCCCCCCTGGCATCTGGAATTATACCACATTCGATCCGCTCAGGGGAGTCAATCCTGAAAGTGTCGCCTTTCGCTCCGCGAAAGTAGCGTGCGTGCGTGCCAGTCTCGCGGAGCGATTCCTGACGAGAGGCGACTATCCCTCGTACCTCCGGTACAGGTACTCGCGGCGGCGATGGAACTCCTTCTGAAAGTCCGCTCGGTCCTTCTTGGCGAGGGTCGGGACAACCTCGGACCAGTGCTTTGCGGCGTTGTGGCCCCGAACTCTCAGCCACTGTTGCTTCTCTCGTTCCCATCGCTGGATCACGCCGCGTGGAATCGAGTCGTGCGTGCGAAATGTGAGGAAGACCACCGCCCCCGCCTGCGACCAGTGCGGCCGGAAGTGCTCGTGGACGAACCAATCGGCCTTGGGATCGAACGGTTCACCAAGCATTGCGGGAATCCCCGGTTACGGCAATTGTCGCCTTTCGCCCGCCAATTGTCGGCTTTCGCTCCGCGATTGTCGCCTTTCGCTCCGCGAAAGCAGCGTGGCGCCGGCACGGCCTACGCAGAGCGAAAACAGCGTGGAGTATGGCACTACTTTCGTCCGCCCAACGAACCATCCGTGCGGCGCTACTTTCGCGGAGCGAAAGGCGACATTCACTCAAACAGCCGGAGATTCCCATCGCTAGCTTCCTTTGCCCTTTTCCGTTTCCCACCACGGCGCGGGGGCAGCGGCCGGCCGGGACCGACGCGGGACAGGATCAGGCGTTGTTCGTCCAGCGTCAAGTCGAACAGGCGGAATACGATTCGGTCGATCAGGAAGTCGAGTTCCGCGGCCCGGGCGCGGTTGACGCGGACGCGGCGATGGTGGTCCAGGAACGTCTCGCGCAACTGCCGCAGGGCGCCGGTCGGATGCGCGATCGGGCCGGCGCCGGTCAAATCGGCGCGAATGCGCGAGTTGCCGATCTTGGTCTTGTTCTACCCCTTCCTCGGCGCGCGTGTGGAATTGCACGCCACCGGGCAGAAGGCCGCCCCGTCAAACCCGCCGGCCGATTGCCCCGCCGACGTTGCCATCGGGCTGGTGAAGTTCCACGTCGGGTCACAGCCGGCGTCGGCCGATTGTGCCGACACGCTTGCCGACTTGCTCATTTCCGCTTGGGAAAAACGCAAGGGACCAAAGGGCGGCCGGCGCAAGCAACCCGGCGGCGCGGCGGCCGATCGTCGCCAAGATGGGGAACATTTCGCTTTAGGGGCCTGATTCGCGCCCCACCAAGAAACCAACCACCCGAAAGCCTCACACCCGAAAGCCCGCGGGAACACTGAGGCGAACTGACCACGGGCTACAGGAAACGAACGCCATGATGAGTTGGATTCCCCTTACCAAGATCACGCTGGCCGATTGGTTCAGCCGGAAGCTGCGCGACGAGGCAACCAAGCTCAACGCGCGCATTCGATGAGGCGCTCCGGGGCGCGCGGAACTGGAGAAGTGTGAAAGAAGGATTCTCCGCGACGACCCGCTGGCCTTGTCGTCGGACGACCTTTTCGCGGCGAGCGAGTTGGGCACCCTGGAATACGCGCAGCTTCAGCGAGAGCACAAGCTCGTTGAGGACCTCGATCAGTTCCAGGAGCAGCGCCACGGCGAAATGGGGGCTGTGTGTCGCAAGGCATACGACGCCCATCAGGCGGCGCGCGCCAAGGTGGAAGCGGACCTCTTGGCAATTGGTTTCCGATCGGACAGTCCGCACCACCATCCCGCGGGCCAGTACGCTCCCGCGATGATTACCGCACACCCGGCAGTGCTGGCCGCGCAGCGCGAGTACGACGCCAACGGCAGGGACAAGCAACCCAAGGCGCAACGCGACAAGCAGCGATGCGCCGAGCTACAGGCGGAGTTGCAGACGTTGGCCATCGTTGTCCGGTTCCAACGTGCGGCGCCGCGCAACGTGGGCTCTTGCCCGATGATGTAGGCGCCCGTGGCGCTGTGCGCAATGGTGGCCGGCCATCGGCGTTTCCGGCGTGGCCGGCCGGGCAACCGTAGCAGGATCGACCAGCGCCGGCCCCACCCTGCAACCCCACCGGTAGTGGGTCATTCCCCGCGCGTTTCTCCCTGGCGGGTCGCGGCGAGGCCAGAGAGATTGAGAGACTTTCTTTCTTTGCAAGGGTCCCCGGGGTGGGGGCGCAAGCCATTGGGCCCGAAAGGCTTAACCGTTTGCCCGGCGCGGCATGGGTCACCGCCCGGCGCGATGGCCCCGCACAAAGCCATTTTCGCGGCCCGGCCCGGCCGCCGAGCCAGTCCGGCCCTCGACCTGCTCACCATGCCGGCCGTCGATCGCTCAGCAAAGGCCGGGCCGTCGATCGCTCAGCATGGGCATAGTGTAGTTAGCACACGAAGTATCGGTGCGCGTCCCATCTTTTCGACGCGGACCAGGTGACCCGACCGGCCGTCGATCACTCAGCACGCGGGCCGGCCGTCGATCGACGCGGACCAGGTGAGCCCACGCGGCCGGCTGCCGAGCTGGTCAACCCCTCGACGTGCTCACCGTGCCGGCCGTCGATCGCTCAGCACGCGGCCCGGCTGCCGATCGACGGGGACCAGGCCCACGGCCGCGGGGAAGATCCTCGACGCGGACGGGCTGCCCTGCTTCACCACGCGGCCCAGCGCCGGCAAAGGTAGCCCCCAGGTAGCCCCGTTCGTTGCCAAGTGCCGGCCCCTACCATCAGGGCAAAAGAAACGCCTTGCGTAAATCATTGTTACACAAGGCGTTGCAAGCGGAGGGCAAGGGATTCGAACCCTCAACCGGTTTCCCGGCACCTGATTTCGAGTCAGGCCGCTAGCCATTCGCTTACCCTCCGAAATGGCCCTACGCTAAATCTACTTCTCCGACGCTGCTCTGACAAGAACGGGATCGGCTGGTTGCCGGCCTACGACCCGAGCTCAACTCCTCGGCGTCCGGCGGCGCGGCTGTACGGCCGGTTGATCTTCCTCCCGGCAGCAGCCATAATGATCAGAATCCAGAGAAGTCAGCCGGTGGAACAGGTTTCGCGCGGAGAAAGTCTATGTTTCACATACATCGGGTGCTTGGCCCCGTCATCGGTGCAGCCACCCTGCTGTGGGGGACTATGTCGGCAGCCCAGGAGCGCGAAGGGCCGCCGAATGCACGCGCGGACCCGCCGGCAGCAAGAGCCCCTAAGGAGGCGGATGGGGGACTGGGAGGACCGTTCAGTGAGAAGACTGCCAATGAACCGGCGACCAAAGCCGCACTCCCCACCGCGGAGGATGAGAGACTCAAGGCGAAACTGGTCCGCGACGTGTACGGCAAAGATTATGCCAAGGCGAAAGACGCCGACGCGAAGGCTAAGTTTGCCTCCCGGCTTCTGCAGGAAGCCCGAGCCACGCTTGACGATCCTACAGCCCGCTATGTGATGATGAAGGTCGCCAGGGACATTTCGGCCCAATTGGGGGACGTCGAGACGGCCCTGCGGACGGCGGACGAGATCGCCGAGATCTACCAGGTCGACCTGGTGAAAATGAAGACCGAGATCCTCGACAAGTCGGTCGAGACGGCGCGGCAACCGGCGCAGAGCCGAACGATCGCGGAGTGTGCCCTGACGCTCCTGGAGGACGCCGTTCGCGGCGACGATTTCGACACGGCCCGGCAACTGGGCGACCTGGCGGTCGCCGAGGCGCACAAGTCGCACGACGCGAGCCTGGTCGCGGAGGCGCAGTCGCACGTGCAAGACCTGGACAAGCTGGCCAAGTCGTATGCGGAGGTCAAGGCGGCCAACGAGACGTTGGAGAAGAACCCTACCGATCCGCAGGCCAACCTCGCGGTGGGCAAGCACCTCTGTTTCGTCAAGGGAGATTGGGAACAGGGCGTGCCGATGCTGGCCCTCTGCGGCGACGCCGCCTTGAAGGCGGCGGCCGAAAAGGATATCGCGGCGGCGGACAAAGACTCCGACAAGGACTCCAAGGCCAAGCTTTCGGCGGGCGACGCCTGGTGGGAGCTGGCGGAAAAGAGCAAGGCCTGGTCCGCGAGCAGATGCGGCAGCGGGCCGTCGCCTGGTATCGGCAGGCCCAGTCGCAGGCCACCGGCCTGGCCGCGGTGAAGATCGAGAAGCGGATCCACGAGGCAGAGCAGGCGACGGCCTCGGCGTCGGGCGCCGCGGCTGCCGGGCGGGAGAAGAAGCGCCGCGGGCTTCCCGGGCGAATCTTTGCCTGCGGCGTGGATTCCTTCATGCTTTACGTCAACGGGCAGCAGGTGCTCCAGGGCGGCGACAAGGTCGAGCCCAAGGATTTCACCTTCAGCCCGGGAGACGTGGTCACCGTGATGGCCGTCGGTCCGCAGCGCGGCGGCAAGGGCTTTTGCTGCGTGATCCGCTTCATGAAGGGCGGGATCATGACCGGGCCGGCGTGGAAGGGCTACAATCCGGCCTCGGAGGCGCAGTGGTATCTGCCCGGCAAGTCGCCGCAGACCTATCCGGCGGTGCTGGGCGACGCTCCCTTGAACCAGACCACCGAGCTGATTCTCAAAGCCGCCGGCGTTCGAGCCCCGGCCATTTGGGGAAAAGGTCAGACCTGTTACCTGATGTTGGTGATGAAGTGAGAGTAACCGTTCGCGGCACGGCGCTTAATGTAGCAGGCACACGCCGTGTGCCGTCCGCGGACTCCGCTGTACGGGCGGACGGCACACGGCGTGTGCCTGCTACGTTCCGAACTGTGAACGGTTACAAGTAAGAGGCTATCCGGAAAGTTCCCTCGGCAATTTGGAGCATTGAAGCCCGACGCGCAAGCGAGGAATTCGCTTTCTCGGCTCTTTGACGCCCATTGCTCGCTTGCGCGTCGGGCTTTGACGCTCATTGCTCGCTTGCGCGTCGGGCTTCAATGCCGATTTTCGGCCAAAGACTTTGCGGATAGCCTCTAAGAGGAGCTTGCTCATGACGCGTCGATCGTCGCGGTTAGGGTCGCTTGCGGTTTGGACCTTTGCATTTTTCCCCACGCTGCTTTCCGCGGCGTCAGCCCCGGCGGCCACGCCGGCGTCGCCCTGGAGCATCGATTTCCGCTATGCGCCGCCCTGGTGGCAGACCGCGATCTGCCTGCCCGACGACTGGCAGAAGACGCTCGTCGGCAAGGAAGGGCAACTGCTCTACGATTACCCCGGGAAGAACTCCGGTTTCAAGACGGCGATCGCCGTCGGGCTGGAGGGATCGACCGCCTGGCAGCGACAGGAGTTGGTTTCTCCCCGGGTGCCGATCGTCCGCACGCTGCTGCGGCAGGGGCCGGTCGAGGTGACCTTGGAAGCGTTCGCCCTTGCGCCGCCCGAGCAGACTGATTCGAGCATTCCGCCGCGTCGCGACATGGTCCTGGCCCGTTTCCACAACACCGGCACGCAGCCCGTCAGTATCTCGCCCACGGTAAGCATCGACAGCGAAATGCCCATCAGCGGTGTCAGCCGCAAACAACTTCTCGTCGGCGGGGGATTGCGGCCGGTCAAAGAAACGGACGCGGACATTATCATCTACGGTCAAGAAATGGAGATCCTCGAGGGAACCCGGGTGCTTTCGGCCGGCCGGTCTTTCGAGGCTTCGCAGCCGTCGAAGGGCCGCACGTTGTTGCGATTCGCGCCGATCGCGTTGGCCGGCGGGACGGATCAAAAGCTGGCCGTTGCCGTCGTCCAGGGGTGGCGTGGCGAGCCGACCCGATCTTCGCCCGACGGACCGGGGCCTCGCCACATCGCGAATGCCCAGGCAGCGCAGGATCGCGCGAGGAGGCCCAGAAGTATTGGGAGCATTTGGACCTGCCGTACGGCGTCTTCGAGGTGCCTGACGCGGGCGTTCAGGCCCTGCTGGATTCCTCGGTCCGCAATATCTACCAGGCCCGGGAAATCAAGAAGGGACTGCCGGCGTTCCAGGTGGGGCCGACGTGCTACCGCGGGTTGTGGGTGGTGGACGGCTCGTTCTTGATGGAGTCGATCGCTTATCTGAGGCGCGAACAGGAGGCCCGCAACGGCATCCAGTATCTCCTCAGTTTCCAGCGGGACGACGGGTCGTTCATGCTCATCGACGGCCATTGGAAGGAGACGGGCATCGTGCTTTGGGCGGTGACGCGTCATGCCCGGCTGACGGGCGACCCGGCCTGGCTCGGCCAACTCTGGCCGAAGATCCAACGCGGCATGGCGGCGATCAAGAGCATGAGGGCTGCGGCGGCCTCCGATCCGGCCGCACCCAACTACCGGCTGATCCCCGCGGGCTTCAGCGACGGCGGACTGGGCGGGCGGTATCCCGAGTACACCAACGTTTACTGGACGCTGGTGGGCATGAAGGCCGCGGTCGACGCAGCCCGCTGGATCGGCAAGGCCGACGACGCCCGGCGGTGGCAGGCCGAGTATGACGACTTCTACGCCACCTTCCGCAGGGCGGCCGAGCGGGACGCCAAGACCGACGCCCACGGCAACCGCTATCTGCCGATCCGCATGCGCGACGACCAGAACGTGGCTCCGCAAAAGGCCCAATGGGCCTTCCTGCACGCCGTCTTTCCCGGCAAGCTCTTCCCGCCGGGCGATCGCCTGGTCGAGGGAAACCTGGCCATGCTGCGGGCCAACGAGTGCGAAGGGCTGGTCTACGGCACGGGCTGGATCAACGCCGGGGTCTGGAACTACTTCGGCTCCTTCTACGCCCACGCCTGGCTCTGGACCGGCCGCGGCCAGAAGGCCGCCGAGACGCTCTACCATTTCGGCAACCATGCCTCGCCGCTTCTGGTCTGGCGAGAGGAGCAATCGCCCCAGGGCCACGGCCACGAGGTCTGCGGCGACATGCCGCACAACTGGGCCAGCGCCGAGTTCATCCGCCTGGTCCGCCACCTGCTGGTGCTGGAACGAGGGGACGAGCTGCACCTGTTCGAGGGCCTGCCGGCGGCCTGGATTCGTCCCGGCGCCGCAACCCGGGTCCACGGCACGCTGACCGAGTTTGGTCCCATCTCGCTGGAACTGCGGGTCGCGGCCGATGGTCGGGTGGCATCGTTACACCTCGAGCCGCCGCGGCGGAACCCGGCCCGCAAGATCGTGCTGCACCTCGACGGCTGGTCGGGCCGGTCCGGCACGCTGGAGCTGCCGGCCGGCGAAACGGGCGACCGGCAGATTCCACTGGCAAAGCCGTAACGAAAGTCGTTTGCAAGCTTCCGCGGCGACGATCATAATGAGCTTCTCTGGAAAGGTAGGGTGGGACCAGGCCGCCTTGGCGGCCGCCGGCCCACCAGTACCAGACAGCAGTGGTGGGCCGGCGCTCGCTTGCGCGAGCTTGTCCCACCCTACATATTCGACCCACCCTACATGTTCGACCCACCCTACATGCTCGACCCACCTGCACGAAAGGACCATGAAATGGCAGATGAAAAACGCGATGAACTGAGCCGGCGCTCGCTGATCCAGGGGACGGCGGCCGCCGCGGGACTGGCGATGGCCGCGTTGGGCCAACGGCCGGTCCAAGCCGCCCCGACGCCCGCCCGGCGGACCGCCGTGGCGCCGCTGAAGAACGCCGACTTCTACGACGCCCAGGAGAAATTCCTGACCGACAAGGCCAAGGCGGCCTACTTCGCGCTGATGGAGCGGTTCCAGTACCCGGTGGTCGAGAAGCTGAAGAAGGAGATGTGGGTCCTCGATTTCGCCCTGGACGACTTCATCCACGTGGGGATGGGCGGTATCTTCTGGCTGAACCGCAGGGAGTACGGCTATTTCGGCCACGAGATCTTCCTCCTGCCCGGCCAGATGATCGCCGAGCACGCCCACCTGGCGACCAAGCTGGGGCCGGCGAAGATGGAGTCCTGGCACGTCCGCCACGGCATGATCTACACCTTCGGCGAGGGCGAGCCGACCCAGGACTTGCCGGTCAAGCTTCCCGAGAGCCAGGCCGGCTCGATCACCTGCAAGCATGGCCAGCCGCTCTATCCGGGCGAGGTCCGCGACCTGAACCGGCTGACGGCCAAGCACTTCATGATCGCCGGCCCCGAAGGCGCGATTGTCACCGAGTACGCCACCTTCCACGACATGGACGGCCTGCGGTTCACCAACCCCAAGGTGAAGCTGTGAGGATGATTGCCCGCGGTTATGGAAAGGTGACCGACCAGGTCGGGGATCTCGACGCCTGGACCAGAATTGAAGAGGAGTATGGACATGGCCGATAAATCGCCACGCGACATCTCGGAGATCCTATCGGACCCGACCGTGCTCGAGCAAGCGGCCAGGGAAGCAGCACAGGACGCAATTCAGCGACACAAGCAGATGGGCTTGCCGATGGCGATATGGAGGGACGGTCACGTCGCATGGGTTGCCCCAGAGGAACTGGAAAGGATGCCGGAGGAAGGATGATGGAAGAAGAGGTGAATCAAAAACTCCCGGCCGCTTTAATCGTCCTAGACAGCTATGGTTGCTGTCCTCGGAATTCGGCCCGGGCGGCATTGCCGAAATGCGACAGACCGACTGACACCTCTTGGCGCGGGCGTTCCCTTTTTTTCTCCCCGCGCCGGCCCTCGTCCGCCGCGCCGCCGCCGTTGGTCGGCGCATCTTTTTGCGGACAAGCGTTAAGGCCAAAACGCCCGTTTTGCGAGTATGACTAGAGACGCCGCGTCTGGCGCCGGCAAGCGGCGAGACGGCGCCTTCGGCGCGACGCAAATTGCCGCCCTGTCTACTCTCCAGCGATGTAAATTGGCGCCCTGTGCACTCTGGAGCGGCGCAAATTGCCGCCCTGTCCGCCTTCCAGCGGCGCAAACTGAAGCGATGGCGTCCAAGAAGGCGCGGTTTCCGGGTCGCCGGTGCGTCTGGAGCGACGTTTTCCGGCCAACTTGGCGCAGGGTCCGTTGGCGGCGATGCGTCTCCAGCGACGTTTCCCCGCGAAGCGGGCGCTTGCGGCGTTCAAGCGGCAAGCAGTACGTGCGGAATGATGCTCCACGCGGCCGGCAACGGCGCTTCGCGCAATGCGCAGGCGGGGGGATCGCAACGTTTTGCCTTCTTTGCCCTGCGGGGTAACCATTCACAGTCCGGAATGTAGCAGGCACACGCCGTGTGCCGTCCGTCCACAAAAGCGGAGACAGCGGACGGCACACGGCGTGTGCCTGCTACATTGAGCGCCGCGCCGTGAACGGTTACCCCTGTGGGCCATGCCTTGACGCGCTGCCGGCCCGCCGGCTGTCTGCGGCGACGTGGAAGCCCCGTTTCCGCTCGCCGCCGCATCGCGCGTCCTCGCGCTTTCCGCCTGAGGACCGACCCATTTCCCAAGGGATTGCGGTCTCTTTATTCCCGCTTATTGACGGGACCCGCTCCCAAGGCGTATACTGCCGCCCCGACACCAATTGTCGCACCGACCGCTTCGGCGATTCCGGGCCGCAAGAGCCGTTCCGAACAGCACGGGCAAGCCCGTGGCACCCAAGCGCCGCCAGTGCCACCCGCCGAACGGCCGTGCATGGATTTTGTCAGGCAGGCAGGGAGTGAATCAAAAACTCCCGACCCCATTACTGGTCCCCCGCCGACACGAGGCCGGCGTGTAACCGTTCACGGGCAGGCGCTCAATGTAGCAGGCACACGCCGTGTGCCGTCCGCTGTCTCCGCCTGCATGGACGGACGGCACACGGCGTGTGCCTGCTACGTTCCGGACCGTGAACGGTTGCGCCGGCGGCGGCGTTTACCGTTTTGGCGGTTACCAGGGCGCAGGGACTTGCCAAACGGGAATGTAACGCCGGGGAATCGCCGAGTCTCTACCGCGTTCCCCTCACCCCAACCCTCTCCCGGAGGGAGAGGGAGAATGGGCGCCTACGTTGACGCCTGCTGCGGGCTGGTTTACCATGAAGCTTAGAGGGGGCGGCCGGAAAATGCTGCCGTCCGGTCCTCGAAGCGTTGTGCAATGGTAACCGTCATTTAGCCCTTACTTTCGGTGGACTGGCCATGTCCGAAAAGCGTTTGTGCCGTGCCGCGATCTCATCCCTGCCCGGGAGTTGGCCCCTGGCAGCCCTGGCGTCGCTGGCGATGGGTCTTTTGCTATCCTCGTCGCTTGAGGCGCAGCAGCCCAAGCCGAAGGCGGCCGCGGCGGCCAAGGGGGCCAAGTCCGCGGACGACGATAAGGAGGAGATCCCCGAGCCGGTCGAGCTGAAAGGGACTGACCTGCTGACCAAGGACGGGTTCTCGCTGGCGGCTACCTATTATCCCAGCAACCAGGAGAAGAAGGCCGTGCCCGTGGTGCTGCTGCACTCCTTCAAGAGCGACCGCCAGGAGTTCAAGGGGGCCGAGTCGGCCGACGAAGATGCCGATCTGGGCACGTACTTGCAGAAACTGGGCTACGCCGTCCTCTCGCCGGACCTGCGGTGGCACGGCGCCAGCACCACGCAGAACGGCACGCTCAGACAGATCGACCCGACGCGAACGACGCCCATGCCCTCGAGCGAATACGTTAACATGTATACCCAAGACATGGAGGCCATCCGCTCGTTCCTGGTCAAGGAGAACGACGACGGCAAGTTGAACCTCAACGCGCTGGCCATCGTCGGCTCGGAGATGGGCGCTTCGGTGGCCCTCTACTTCGCGGGCTACAACAACTGCTACTTGGCGCAGGTCGAGCCGGGGATACGCAGAGCCCAGCCCGGATGTCAAGGGCCTGGTGCTGATCTCGCCCGGAGCGAGCAACCCGCCAACGCTTTCGATCATTAGAGGCTTGAGCGTCTACCCTCTGCTGAAGAGCGATCTGGCCATGCTGATCCTCGTCGGCGACGGCGATCGCAAAGCGCTGGCAGACGCCGAGCGTATCAACAAGCTGATCAAGCCCTACCATCCCCAGCCGCAGCCGCCCCAGACGCAGACTTTCTTCTACGGCACGCTCCCTACGAAATTGGAAGGCGGGAAACTGTTCAAGGCGCCGGACCTGAACGTCAACGCCATCATCGCCAAGTTTCTCAAGACCTGCATCGTCGACCAGAATTATCCTTGGCGCGCGCGGAAGATGCCGGCGGGCTAGCTGGTTGTGGTGCAGGCGTCCCGCCTGCGTTTTTTTGCGGGCAGGCGGGACGCCTGCACCACAAGAACTTGTTCACCCTACTTGCCTCGCGGCGGCACGGGCACCAGCGCCGGCTGCGAATTCGCTCCAGCGGTTGCCGTCGCGCCCTGAACTCGGGGTGGAATCCTCAGTTCCACGCCGATCGGCAGCACGTCGGGACTGGGCAGCGACAAGCGGTTGGCGTTGTAGATCTCCAAAGCCCGCTCAGGCGAGCCGAGATAACGCTCCGCCAGGGCGGTCAGCGTATCGCCGTCCACGACCGTGTGGGTCCGCTCCAGGTCTTCCTCGTGGGGCCGGTTTCCTCCCCATCCCAAGGAACTCCCCCAGCGCGACGTGGGAATCGGCTGGGTGTCCGGGTACGTCCGGGCCAAGGACGGCGGCTCGTCCGACGCGGGACGGGCCGCCGGCGGCGCTGTGGCGATCACCGGCTCGGGGGCCCGGGCGGCCGGCAAGCCGTCGTATCGTGAAGCGTGAGCCGGCGCCGCAGGCAGAAGCCGTTGGCGGAGCACCAACGGGTCCGCGGCGCCGGGCGGGGGCACACTCGCCGGCGCCGCCGGATGCCGGAACAAAAGCGCCAGGCTGATCCCGCCCAAGAGCACGCCGCCGGCCAAGACGATTCGCGCACCCTCCACTGGTACAGCCTCATTCCCCCCCTGTAGGATCTGGTCGTGTCTCGAAAAGATCTTTCTCTAGAAACTATCGCCAGCGGCGGCCGGCTCGTCTAGCGAAGGACGGGCTTTTTCCTCGGGGCATCCCTGGACCCCGGTGCGGTCTTGCGGAGTCTGTCGTCTCTACCGCTTGTCGCCGAAGCAGTACAGCGCGCCCTCGTCGGTGCCGATGACCAGGCGGCCCGCGGCGACGGCGGGCGAGCCGAGAATCGCGCCGCCGGTCTCGTACTGCCAGAGGGCCTTTCCCGTCCGGCAATCCAGGGCGTACAGCCGGCCGTCGGCCGAGCCCACGAAGACCCGGCGGCCGACGACCACGGGCGAGCTATCGACCAGGCCGTGGGTGGCGAAGGTCCAGAGCAGCTTGCCGGTCTTGGGATCCAAGGCGTGGACTCGCTTGTCGCGAGAGCCGACGATCACCGCATCCGCCGTGACGGCGGCCGACGAGCGGTAGGAGTCGGCGCGCGGGCTGCTCTGGTAGTGCCAGACGACTTTGGCCTGTTTCCAGTCGATGCCGAAAAAGGTCCGGCCTTCGGTGCCCACGTAGACCATCTTTCCCAGCACGGCGGGCGTACACCCGGTGGGCGAGTCCAGGTCCGCCTCGGCGATGCTCTTGCCCGAGGCCAGGCCGATCATGTGCAGCCTGCCGTCGCAGCCGGCCACGAAGGCCCGGTCGTCGACGATCGTCGGCGAGCAGCGGATCTGGTCCGCGCTCTGGTATTTCCAGACCAGTTGGCCCGTCTTGGCCTCCAGACAGTAGAGCGTGGCGTCCTGGGAGCCGAACAAGACGTGCGGTCCGTGGAAATTCGCCGCGGAGTTGATCTCCGCGTCCGTGTCGAACCGCCAGATCGGCTTGCCGTCGGCCAGTCCCAGGCACTGAAAGCCGCCGTCCATGTCGCCGAGGTAGACACGGCCGTCGCGGATCGCCGGCGAGGCGGAAAAGCCCGACTTGCCTTCCCGCTGCCATTTCTGCTTGCCGGTCGCCAAGTCCAGGGCCAGGACCTTGCCGTCCATCGAGCCGGCGACCACCGTGTTGTCAGCGATGGCGACGGCGGCCTCGAAGTCGCCATGCGGCGGACGAGAGGTCCAGAGTACGTCCAGTTTCTCCGCCAGCGGACCTGGGGCCACGCCCGTGGCTTGCGGGTTGCCGCGGAACAGCGGCCAGGCATCTTGGGGCGCCGCCTCCGCGCCGAGGCCGCGCGCGGGGATCGCAATGGCAAAGAGCAGGAAAAGGCGACACTTCAGCATGTTGTGGTGCAGGCGTCTCGCCTGCATTTTCGGGGCTGTAAAGAATTCTGTGTCAAGTTGTGGCACGGGCTTCCAGCCCGTGAAGAAACACGGCCAAGATGGCCGTGCCACTTCGCCCCGGACACAAACTTATATACAGCCCCCATTTTCCCCGCAGGCGGGATGCCTGCACCACAAGAAAAGTTCGTCAAGTTATTCTGACGCGCCCCTTACGGCGTATTGGGCGTGTTGGCCGGGCTGGGCGTGCTGCTCAGTTGCGAGAGCACTTGCAGCAGGCCGTTGAGGTGCGCCAGCCGCGGACCAAAACGGTCCACGAACTCGTTGAGCATGAACTCGCCGTCGCGCAAGGTCTCGTAGTTGTCGGTGATTTCGTCGGTCAGGCTGTTGAGGTACTCGGTCTGCACTTTGCTGAGGGCTTCGGCGGCCAGCCGGCAGCTTCGCGCGAGCGTGGGGTTGGCGGCCTTCCACTGTCCGAGCTCATTGGCGCGCTGGCGTTGGGCCGCCGTGAGCTGATTGACCAGTTCTTCCAACAATTCGTTCTGCCGGTCCTGACCGGCGAGGATCTCTCGCAGCACACCGGCGATCTCGCTCAAGCCGCTGGCCATAGCGGGCGACGAAGTGGGAAAGGCCCCCGCCCCGTGGGAAACGTCGATCTGACTGTACAGGGGCGGTCGTGAGCGGTGGTCTTCGGGCATGCAACATTTCCTTATTCCCATCCAGTATAGCCAGGCAGGTGGCGCCAAGTCGAGTATCGGGCGGGAAAGTTCTCACTTTCGGGGGGAAATTTTTATCGCCAAGGGCCCTAAAGTCGGAACCCCCACCTGCCCGATCCTCGTGGTGGCCCGGCCGCGAAACCTCTAAAGCCAGGAAAGACAGGAAAGATGCAGCGATCGTGTGCCCTGCCACCGTGTCCTGGACGGGTGCCGCTGAAATCGGGAGACCAATGAAAACCAGCGATCCTAAGTCAAAGCCCGCTTTAGGCTTTCTCACCGTGATCGAAGATCCCCAGCAAGGTCTGTTTGGGGGCTACCTGGTATTGAACATGGCGGGCCGGCCGCTGGAGTTCCATTGTACGGCCCCGATCCAGCCCAACCGGGCTCAGCAGATCCTCTATGGACCCACCCTCCAGCCCTATCTGTTTGGGGAGCAGATTGCGCAGACACTCTTCACCAAGGCCAAGACGCAGCCCCTGGTGTTACTGGCCGACCGCGAGCCGGTGTTGGCGGTCCGCGAGTACATTGCCGTGCCGGTCGTGCTGGTCTTGCCCAGCGAGGGCGCGTCGGCCGCTAGCATTGATAGCGACTTGCCGGGCAAACTTTGGCGGGTGGATGCAGCCCACGCCGGCGGCCTCCCCTTGGCGGCCTTTCGCCTGGGACGCAACTGCTTGGCCCTCCCCGAGCGTTTGTCCGCCGACCGCCAGCTTGTCACCGAGCGGTTGGGGGACCTGCCCGAATCATTCGACCTGGCCGAGCCTTTCGGACGTATCCGCGAGGCGATCGAAGAAGCACGTCGCGGTGGGTAACGGGCCACAAGCAAATACGTTGGTCCCTCGCTATTTGTGGTGCAGGCGTCCCGCCTGCATTTTCGGGGCAGGCGGGACGCCTGCACCACAAGGTACGCCATGACCGGCTCCGCAAGGCTCGACGGATGGACCTGGCAAACATCCTCGCCGACGACGAGCGAGGTTGTGTTGGGATTGAAGGCCGAGCCGCTGGTCACCGGTTGGAATCGGGCCCTGGGTCGGCCGCCCGAGATCCCGGTCGACTCCGTCGCATGGACTTCGACCGTCCCCCGCGTGGTCTCCATGCTCATCGACGCCGAAGCGATCGGGACGCGAAGTTTCGCCTTTGCCGAGCCGGCCGAAGGGCCTGCCGGATCGGCCGCCGGCCCGGCCGCCTCTTCGCGCCTCGGCGACGCGGCCGGCCCGCGCCGCTGCCTTCAGGCCACGCGGATCAGGCCGCCGGACGACATCATCAAGCTCGAAGACCGGCTGCGGTATCTCTTGCAGCCCTCGCTGGAGTCGATCCTCAGCCAACGGTCGATGGTCTTCCCCGTCCAGCCTTTCACCTACCAGTTGGAAGGCGTCGCTTTCCTCTATCCGCGTCATGCAGCCGTGCTGGCCGATGAAATGGGGCTGGGCAAGACGATGCAGGCGATCACCGCGCTGCGGCTCTTGCTCCGCTCGGGCGAAATCGAGAGCGTGCTGTTGATCTGTCCCAAGCCGCTGGTGAGCAACTGGCAGCGGGAGTTCGATCTCTGGGCTCCCGAGCTGCCGCTGTTGGCGATCGAGGGCGACCAGGCCCGGCGGCGGTGGCAGTGGCAACTTTCCGGCGTGCCCGTGAAGATCGCCAACTACGAGATCCTGCGGCGCGACCTGGACCTGATCGCGGGCCGCGCCGGCATCGAGGCGGCGGGCCCGCCGCTGCGGTTCGACCTGGTGGTGTTGGACGAGTCGCAGCGGATCAAGAACCGCCAAAGCGCCACCAGCGAGTCCGTCCGGGCGATCGCCCGGGGGCGGAGTTGGGCACTGACCGGCACGCCCGTGGAGAACAGCCCGGAAGACCTGGTGGGGATCTTCGAGTTCCTGGCCCCGGGCTTCCTCTCGCCGCAGATGAAGCCGCGGCGAATGGGGCAGACCATCAGCGACTATGTGCTGCGGCGGACCAAGGACCAGGTGCTTGCGGACCTGCCGCCGAAGATGTTCCGCGACGCCGAGCTGGAGCTTACGCCCCAGCAGCGCGAGAGCTACGCGCTGGCGGAGAACGAGGGAGTGCTGCGGTTGGCGTCGCTGGGCCGATCGGTGACCATCCAGCACGTCTTCGAGCTGGTGCTGCGGTTGAAACAAATCTGCAACTTCGACCCGGCCACCGGGGAAAGCGCGAAGCTCGAGCGGCTCGAGGCCGACCTGGAAGAGGTGGCCGCCAGCGGGCGGAAGGCGATCGTTTTCAGTCAATGGGTCGAGACGCTGCAGCGGCTGGCCCAGCGGCTGGCGCGGTTCGGTCCTTTGCAATATCACGGACGCATCCCCGCCGGCCGCCGCGACGAGGTGATCCGCCGCTTCCGCGAGGACCGGCGGTCGCACGTGATCCTCATCAGCTACGGGGCCGGCGGCGTGGGGCTGAACCTGCAATGGGCCAACTACGTCTTCCTCTTCGACCGCTGGTGGAACCCGGCGGTCGAGGACCAGGCGATCAACCGCGCCCACCGCATCGGCGTCTCCGGCCCGGTGACCGTCTCCCGCTTCCTCACGCTGGAGACCATCGAGGAGCGGATCGACCGCGTGCTGGAGGAGAAGCGGGAGCTGTTCGACACGATCTTCTCCGGCGCGGGAGGCCCGCAGAAACTGGGGCTGACCCAGGAGGAGTTGTTCGGCCTGTTCCGGCTCAAGTGCCCCGGCGGGCCGATCGACGTGGCGGCGTAAACGTACTCCTCACGCTCCGCGTGAGGTCCTGCGTCACGCGGAGCGTGACGAGTACGAGCTACACCAATCCCCGGCGGACGGCCCAGACGGCCGCCTGCGTGCGGTCGTCGACGCCGACCTTCTCCAGCACGTGCTGGACGTGTTCCTTGACGGTTTCGTAGCTGATGCCCAAGGTGTCGGCGATCTGCCGGTTGGTCGCTCCCAGCGTCACTTGCTTGAGCACTTCGCTCTCGCGCAGCGTGAGCGGGGCATCGAGCTCGGCGGGCAGGCGGGGAGTGGTCAACACGCCGGTGATTCGCCGCAGGTCGTCCCGGGTCCAGAGCTGCTCGCCGGCCACCGCGCGGTGGATCAGGGCCTGAATCTCCTTGCGGCCGCAGCTCTTGACCACGAAGGCGGCCGCTTGGGTCTTATAAGCCTCAGCCCGTTGCGCCGCATGGTCCTGGCAGGCCGTCAGCAGCACCGGGAGCTGCGGCCGGCGTTGCTTGATCTCCGCCAACAGCGCCAGACCTGATCGGCCGTGCATCTCGACGGCAATCATCGCCACGTCGGGCGAGAACTGCTGGATCAAGTCCAATACCTGGGAACTGTCGCTGGTCTCGGCGACAATCTCAATGTCCGAACCGGCGAGAAATTGCCGCCAGCCGCGCAGCGCCATAGCGTGGGGGTCGGCGAGAAGCAGTTTGATACTCATGGGTGATCTTGACTCCTGTTTCCCTCGGCCGTCAGGTGCGGGCCGGTTGATACCATACCTCTAAGGTGGCTCGGGGTCAAGTAAACCGTTGGCGTCTCGCCCTAAATCGGGGTAAATTGAAGGAGAGAAAGGCCGCAGGCATGAAGCAAGTCCACTGCCCCGAATGCGGACGAGTTTGGGAAGACGACGGCTCCTTGGCCGGCCAGATGGTGGTCTGTCCCAACTGCACCGAAGTCTTTGCCATTCCTGAAGATCCGTCGCAAAGTCCGGCCGCGGCGCCGGACGGGCCTTCTCTGGATTCCGCCGCGGATCGCCTCACCGAGCCGCCTCTGCCCCTGCCGAGCGAGGCCCACGAAATCGCCGCCCCGCCGATTGTCATCGCTCCACCGGCGCCCCCCCTTCAGCATGTCAGGCGGCCAAGGCCGTCCCCGCCTCCAGACGACGAGCTCGCGGCCGCGGAACCCTCGCCCTACGCTGACGACGAAATGGCGCCGAGAACTCGGGTGTTGGTCCATTCGCTGCTGGGCGTTGCCCTGCTCTTGATTGCGGCGATCCCCGCCGTCTACGCCGTCCGCTGGATGAGACATCGCGTCGTCGTCAGCTCGGATGCGATGCCGGAGAAGTCGACGGAAGAGTGGATCGCCGACTTGCAGGGCCGCCAGGCGGCCGCTCGCCGCAAAGCGGCCGAAGCCATCGTGCAACGGGGATCGCGGGCCGTGATCGACGCCCTGGACGCGATCACCGCGATTCAGTCGGACAACAGCTATCGGGTCGTGCGGCCCTCGGTCCAGGCCCTGGCCGCCCGGGGGCCGGAAATCATCAAGCCCTTGCGGGAGGCCCTGCGATCGAAGCGGGCCGAGGTCCGCATCGGCGCGGTCAGCGTGCTTTGCGAAATGGGAAATAAGGCCAAAGGGGCCGTCCACCCGCTTAGCGACGCGCTGGGCGACGACAATCGCTGGGTTCGCCGGCTGGCGATCGAGTCGCTGGGCAACTGCGGCGCCGACGCGGCCTCGGCGACCCTCCAACTGATCCCCCTGCTGACCCACGAGGACAGGGTTACACGCCTTCACGCGGTGCTCACCCTGACACAAATCGGGTACCGCGCCCAGGAAGCCAGCGACCCGCTGGTCGAGGTCCGCGATCACGACCCGGATTCCGAAATTCGCCAGGCCGCGCTGACGGCCCTCTACCAGGTCGATCTGGAGCGTATGGCCAAGGAGGCCGGCGATCAGGCGTCGGAAGAGATTCAGGGCCTGGTCGCGCGGTTGACGGGGAAAGATCCGGACGATCGGGTCGCCGCCGCCAGGGCCCTGGCCGTCAAGGGTTGGGGCGCGGTACATGCCATGCCGGCGCTTGCCAAGGCGCTGGGCGACCCCGACAAGTGGCTGCGCGAAGCCGCAGCCAAGGCCCTGGGCAGCATGGGCGACGCGGCGGAACCGACCGTCCCCAACCTTCAGCGGCTCGCCGCGGACCCTGAGCCGGAAGTCCAAGCCGCCGCCGAACAGGCCCTGAAGGAGATCCGCGGCAAGAACTTGTAACTCTGATAGGACTAATGGGACGTATGGGACTAATGGGACGTATCAGAGCAATGAGTCCCTTAGGTCCTATTAGTCCCATGAGTCCCATAGGTCCCATGAGTCCCCTGTACGCTATTAGGCTTAGGCTCTAAGATCGAGGATTTCTCATCCTGCAAAGGCGCTCTGCGATGAACCAGTTCAACTGCCCCCACTGTGGACAGACCCTTCAGGACGACGGCTCCCTGGCAGGCCAGGCGGTCGCCTGCCCGATCTGCGGCCAGATGTTCCGCATGCCGGGCGGGCCGCAGCCCTACGTGGCCCCCGCGCCGACGATTCAGCCCGCTCCGCCTGCCGCAACCGGGCCGGCGTGGCCGCCGGGTCCGACCGAGACGCCCGCTCGCCAGCGGGTCCGCCTTCCGCTCCGCCCGCCGAACCGGCCGCGGCGCCGCCGGCCGACGACGACGGTGCGGACATGTCGCTCCCCTTCGAGGTGGCCCCGGCGAGCGTCACCGCAAGTCGAATGGTCAAGGCCGCCGACGAGACGCAAGGCTCGAACGTCATGCTCTGGGTGGTGATCGGCGGGATGGGCTTCGTGGTGGCCCTGGTCGCCGTGATCTTCATGGCCGGCCTCCTCGGCGGTTCGGCGGAAGACGAGGGCGGTTCCGCCTGGAGCAGCGTGATCGCCAGGCTGAAGAGCGAAGATTCCGACACCCGCCGCGAAGCGGCCGATGCGATCCTCCGCAGCGGCCCTGCGACCGTGGTCCATGCGCTCAAAGGCATCACCGAAATCGACGGCGACCAACTGGGCATCTCCGAGAACGGCTGTAGCGCCCTGGCCTCGATGGGCTCGGAGATCGTCGGCCCTTTGACCAGCGCCTTGCACTCCGACTCGGCCGTGGCTCGCGCCGGGGCGGCCCGCGTGCTCGGCGAGATGGGCTCGAAAGCCAAGGAGGCCGCCCCCGCCTTGGGCGATTGCCTGGACGACAACCAGCGCGCGGTCCGCCTGGCGGCGGCCGATACGCTGATCAACTTGGGTCCCGACGCGGCACCGGCCGTCGACCGCCTGGCCGCGGCGCTGACCAACAGCGACCAGGAGGTCCGTCACAAAGCGATCACGGCCTTGAAGAGGATCGGTCCGGCGGCCAAGTCGGCCGTTCCCGCGTTGAACATGGCCGGACAGATGGCCCAGGACTACGCGACCGAGAAGGCGGCCCGCGAGCTCCTCAAGGTGATCGACACCGACGGCACCGCGGCGCACGTGCTGAACCAGTCGCCGCCGGAGATCCAGGACCTGGTCCAGACGCTCATGTCGACGGAAAACGCGGCGGACGAACGCATTACGGCCGCCAAGACCTTGGGTGGCAAGGGCCATGAGGCCGCCGTCGCCATCCCGGCCCTCTACAAGATCCTCAGGGACGAAAAGGACAAGTCGATCCGCCTGGCGGCCGCCGAGGCCCTGGGCCGTCTGGGCAGCGAAGCGTATTATGTAGCGCCGGGGCTGGAGGCCGTCGCCGCCGCCGGCGACAGCGAGGTCGCCGCCGCCGCCCGCGCCGCGCTGGAGAATATCCGCCCGAGGAAGTAGGGGGCAGAGGGATGAGAGATGAGGGATGAGAGATGGGACCAATGGGACCAATGGGACCTATAGGACCAATGGAACTGACGACGCTTGCGAGTCCCATAAGTCCTATAGGTCCCATTCGTCCCATAAGTCCTATTCTTTCTGCCCTCTGACCACTCATTGCCGCACCAGTAAAGGAGTCTTGAAATGGGTCCGAAACGATCTTCGTGGAAGAAACTCGCGGGCCATCGTCGGTTGGCCGTGATGCTGGCGGCAACCATCGGTTTGTGGGCCGTGGAATTCGGTCTGGCAGGCCACGTAGCGGAGGCGGCGGACCCGGACGCGGCGGGTAGCGCGACTACCGCCAAGGACCAGGCGGTCCAGCGCGGTCTGGCGTACCTGGCCGCGCGCAGCACGACGACGGTTCCTACGGCGAGGGACCATACCGCGGGAATGTGGCCGTGACGGCCTTCGTGGGCCGGGCCATGATGGCTGACGGCAGCAAGCCCGGCGCGGGACCGTACGGCGACCGGCTGAGCAAGAGCGTCGAGTACCTCTTGCGAATCGCCCAGCCCGGCGGCCTGATTGCGTCGAAGGAGCCGCGGGAGAATGGGCCGATGTACGGTCACGCCTTCGCCCTGGGGTTCCTGGCCCAGTGCCAGCAAGCCTCGCCCAGGCCCGAGGTGCGGGAGAAGATGGCCAAGGCCGTGGAGCTGCTCGTCAAGTCGCAGAACCGGGACGGCGGCTGGCGATACCAGCCCAGGCCGCTGGATGCGGACCTCTCGGTGACCGTCACGCAACTGTCCGCTCTGCTGGCCGCGCGGGACGGCGGCATCAACGTGCCCGAGGCGACCATCCGGCAGGCCGTCGCCTACGTCAAGAAGAGCCAGAACTCCGACGGCGGGTTCCGCTACCTGATCCAGGGAGGCACCAGCGGCTTCGCCCGATCGGCCGCCGCGGTGGCCGTGCTCTTCCAGGCCGAACGCCAGCGCGGGCCGGAGGCCCGCAAGGGACTCGACTACCTGCTGACGTTTCCGCCCGCCGCCAGCATCGGCCAGCCGGAGGTGTTTTACTTCTATGGCCACTACTATGCGGCCCACGCCATCCGCCACGCCGGCCCGCAGACCTGGGATCGCTGGTACCCGGCCGTCCGCGACGGCTTGCTGGCGCAACAGGTGAAAGACGGCTCCTGGCCTGATGCGGCGTCGGTCGATCTCGGCACGGCCATGGTCTGCTTGACGCTCCAGACGAAACGGCCGTAGGACCGGCCAGGGAATCAATCTCCGGCGATGGTAGGGTGGGACAAGGCCGCCGTGCGGCCGCCGGCCCACCAGCGCCCGGCAAGACTGGTGGGCCGGCGCTCGCTTGCGCGAGCTTGTCCCACCCTACCGCTTGTGGTCGCTACGAGGCAAGACCGCCTTTTCCAACCGCGCCGCCTGCCGGCGAAGGGCCAGCACCAGCGACGGCTCGTCGCCGGCCTCGGCCAACACGGTGGCGATCGGCCCGCCGGCGCGGATTCGCGTGCCCGCGGCCGGGACGTTGGCCACCTCCGGCCAGGTCTTCACGTCGGCCGGTCCATCCATCGCGTGGAAATCGGCCGGCACGACCAGGTCCGCTTGGGCCGTAAGGATCGCTTTGCCGCACCATCTACCGGACAGTGCCGGCGGCGGGGGCAACCGTCCGCTGCGGCAGGCCTCGACGTGGATTGCGACGGCCTCGAAGCCGCAGGCCCGCTCCAAGACTTCGACGGAAGCCGGAAACCGCGGATTGACCTCGATGACCCAAAACTGGTCGCCGGCAAGAATCAGGTCGACGCCGAACAGCCCGACAAGCGAGAACCGCCGGGCCAACTCTTGTCCGATTGCCCGGAGCTGGCGTTCCAGCATAGGCTCCAGGCGAAGCGGCCCGACGGAGCCCGCGTAGCAAAACTCGCGGAAAAGGGGACAGTCCCCATTTGCCGGAACGGCCCGGAGGGTGCTTCGCACAAATGGGGACTGTCCCCTTTTCCGTTGCCAACAATTGCCGGGTCGCTCCCAGCAACACGGCGTGGCCTGCGGCAGCCACGTAAACCGCGGAGCAGGGTTGGCCCTTGATCCACGCCTGGTAGAACCGGTGGTCCACACTAGCCCGAAGCGTAAGCGAGGGACCGGGTTGTGGCCCTCGCTTACGCTTCGGGCTAGTGTCGCTCTCGGCCGCAGGCACCATTTTACCTCGCCAGACCTCGATCCCCAGCCCGCCGCTGGAACCGAGCGGCTTCGAAAGCCAGGAGCCGTCGCAGGGCACGCGCTGGGGCGAGAAGGCCACCGGCGGATAGCGCAGCCCGGCGGCCCGCAGTTGCTCTTCCAGGCGTCTCGGGTCGCGGACGGCCCGCAGCACGTCGCCCCGATTGCCCAACAGCGGCCGGCTGGCCGCGATGCGGTCGACCAGCTCGGGGTGGTTCTCCAGTCCCCCGGTATAGAGCCACGGTCCCGGCGGGGCCTGGCCCACGGCGTCCGCCAATCCCTCGGGATAATTCTCGACACGGACCGCGCGGGCCCAGCGGCGCAGATCGACGTTGGCAAACAGGTCCGCGCCGAACGGCAGGAATCCGGACCTCGCCGCGGAAAAGGCCGCCGCGCGGACGCTGGCGCCGAGGATCAGTAGATGTCCGGGCATCGTCGCCATGTTACCGCGACCGATTCCCAGACGCCAATCCCCGGCGTAGAATGGTGTCGTTTTGCGCCGGGCGGTCCCCCTCTTCCTCCGGGAGAGGGTTGGGGTGAGGGGAAGCCGCGTTGCTCACGAAAGCTGGCGAGGCCGAATCCTCACCAATGCTCTCTCACCCTCTCCCGGAGGGAGATCGACACCGCAAACCTGGGAGACTCACAATGTCGATGTACGTCGGAGAAGCGCTGGCGGGCGAAGGCAACGAAGTGGCCCATATCGACCTGCTGATCGGCGACAAAGAGGGGCCCGTGGGCGCCGCGTTCGCCAGCGCCTGGCGCGGCAGAGCCACGGTCACACCAATCTCCTGGCGGTGTTGGCGCCCAATCTGGCCGTCAAGCCCGCGACGGTGATGATCACCAAAGTGACCATCGAGGGGATGAAGCAGGCGGTGCAGATGTTCGGGCCGGCACAGGCCGGCGTGGCCAAGGCCGTTGCCGAGTCGGTGGCGGAAGGGGTGATTCCGCGCCAGGACGCGGAGAAGCTGGTGATCGTCTGCGGAGTGTTCATCCATCCGGCCGCCGAGTCGAATGAGAAGATCTACCGCTACAACCTCGAAGCCACCAAGGAAGCCATCCGCAGCGCCCTGGCCGGCAAGCCGACGGTGGACGAGATGCTCGCCGGCCAGGACAAGGCTTGCCATCCGTTCCGAGGCTTTTAAGGACCGAGTTTCGTCGATGCTTGTGGTGCAGGCGTCCCGCCTGCATTTTCCCGGGCAGGCGAGACGCCTGCACCACAAAGAATACACCAAGTTGTTTTCCGCGGGCCCCGAGACGTGCGCTACCAGTAGCTGTGCGCGGTTGGAAGGTTGGCATGACTACGTTGGATACGAAGCGGACGATCCTGATCCAATTGGACGGCGATGCCCAGGCGAGCGTCTTCGACGCCGTGGTGGCGGTCGATGCGGGCGTGGACGTTTTGCTGAGGCACTCAAGTGTCCGCGCCGAGTCGGTTCGAGATCTGGTCTACGGAGCGATCTTCACGCGGGTGCCGGCGACCTGGGCCGCACGGCGATTTTCATCGGCGGCTCGGACGTGGCGGCGGCGGAAACTTTGCTCGAAGCCGTCCGCCGGACTTTTTTAGGTCCGATGCGGGTTTCGGTGATGATCGACCCCGCCGGCGCCAACACCACGGCTGCCGCGGCCGTGCTGGCAGCGGGCAGACACGTGCGGCTCAGCCAGTCCAAGGCCCTGGTCCTGGCCGCCACCGGCCCCGTTGGCCGGCGGGTGGTGCAGTTATTGGCCGGCCAGGGCGCCGAGGTCCGAGCGGCCTCTCGCAAGGAGGATCGTGCGCGGGCGGTCTGCGAGGCGGTTGCCGCCAGAATCCCATCCGCCCGCCTGTCGCCCTGGAGAGCCGCCTCGCCGGAGGAGACCGCGGCCGCTTTGCAGGGCTGCCAGGTGGTGATTGCGGCCGGCGCGCGGGCGCCATGCTCCTGCCTGCTGAGATTCGCCGTCGGTCCGACAGTCTGCAGGTGGCCATCGATCTGAACGCCGTCCAACCTCCAGGATTGGAGGGGATCGGTCTGGCCGACCGTGGCGAGCCTCGCGATGGCATCCTGGCTTACGGCGCGATCGGCATCGGCGGAGTGAAGATGAAACTCCACAAAGCGGCCTTACGCAAGCTCTTCACCGCCAACGACCTGGTGCTCGACGCGGCCGAGATCATGCAATTGGTTCTTCTCGCGGAGGAGGTTTGACATGGTCGAAGATTTATCGCGATACAGCCGGCCAATCGGCTCGATGTTTCGCATCCCGGAAGCTATGGAGGAGTGGCGGCAATACGCGCTTAGCGATGAGCAGTTGAGCTTCTACCGCCGCGAAGGTTACGTCTCGGGCGTCCGGCTCCTCAGCGACGAGCAGGTGGACGTGCTGCGCGAGGAGCTGGCTCCGCTGTACGACCCGAGACATCCCGGGCACGAGCTGTTCCACGAGTACCATTCCAACGAATCGAAGGACGCCAAGACGGTGCTATTCCATGCGTTGGGCGCGTGGCGCATCGCACCGGCGTTTCACGATATCCTTTGGAACCCGGCCTTCACCGTGCCGGCCAGCCAACTGGTCGGCGGCGCCGTCCGCTTCTGGCACGACCAGCTTTTCTGCAAGCCACCTCGGCACGGCGGCGTGGTGGCATGGCACCAGGACTACTCGTACTGGACCCGCACCGTGCCCATGACGCACCTGACCTGCTTCATTGCCCTGGATGACGCGGACGTGGAGAACGGCTGCCTGTACCACGTGCCGGGCACTCACCGCTGGCCGCTGTTGCCCGTTACGGGACTGGCCGGCGACATGGACGCCATCCAGACGGTGCTCAGTGATGAGCAAAAGAGCGCTCTTCCGGCCGGTGCCCACGAAGCTCAGAAAGGGATATGCCTCGTTCCACCATCCCTTGACCATCCACGGTTCTTACGGCAATTCCTCCGACCGGCCGCGGCGGGCGACGGTGATCAACGTATTCCGCGACGGCGTGACCTCCGCCTCGGACGCGCCGTTGCTGAAGGGGGTGCCGGCGGTGCCGCCGGGAGAGCCGCTGTCCGGCCAGTTCTTCCCTCTGCTGCTCGATGCCCCGCGGGAACCACGGACGGAGGCCACGGCGCCATGAATTCCAAGCAGCGCGTCTACGCGGCCCTGCGACGCGAGCCGGCCGACCGGGTGGCGATCTTCATGTGGTTTCATCCCGGCACGCGCCGCTTGTTGGCCGAGCTGTTCGAGGTGCCGCCGGCGTATGTCGATGACGTGCTGGGCAACGACGTCCGCATGACGTGGGTCAACAACAACTACTACATGGAGGGAATCGTCCACGAGCGCGACGGCCAATGGCACGTCGATCCCTGGGGCATCAAATGGGTGAAGGAAGGGCCGTACAATCAAATCGGCCACTTCCCCTTGGCCGGCGCTTCGGCCGAAGAACTCCGCCGCTATCGTTTTCCCGAGCAGCGCATGGAAGAGTTGCTTGCCAAGATGGAGCCGGTAGCTGCCTGCGCCGGTGAATACTTTATCGGCTGCGATGTCTCGCCCAATGTGTTCGAGATGTACTGGCGGCTGCGGGGCATGGACCAGGCCATGATCGACATAGCGGCCGATCCGGAGTTGGCCGACGAGATGCTGGGCCGCTGCGGCCGGTTCGCCGCCGAGGTGGCCGAGGCCGCCTGCAACCGCTTTCCGCTGGATTGGCTTTGGACGGGTGACGACGTGGCCAGCCAACGTTCGCTGATGCTGAGCCCGGCCACCTGGCGGGCGCTGGTGAAACCGCACCTGCAACGAGCGTTCGCGGTGGGCAAGGCACACGGATTGGCCGTGGCCTACCACTGCTGCGGCGCGCTGCGGCCGATCATTCCCGACCTCATCGAGATGGGGCTCGACGTGCTCAATCCCATCCAGTGCAACTGTCCGGGCATGGACGCCGCCGAGCTGAAACGCGAGTTCGGCGCCGCGCTGACCTTCATGGGCGGGGTCGATACGCAGGGACTGTTGCCCATCGCCACGGTGGACGAGGTTCGCCGGGCGACGCGGAACCTGATCGACAGCATGACGGCCGGCGGCGGCGGTTACATCCTGGCCGCCTCGCACACGATTCCGCCGGAAACGCCGCTGGAAAACATCTTCGCCATGTACCAGGAGGCCGGCATCAGCCGCGAAGAGGCATTCGATCGCGCCGCCGCAATCCGACAACGCCGAGCCGGCGGCGTTTGAGCAACTTCACCACCACTCTTTCCGACGATCTTCCCGACCACCGGCAGTAAACCACCCTTTCGCCGTAGGATCGTCTTCATGAACTTCAGCAATAGCTCGGCCACCTTCCGCCATGCCGTGATTGTACCGAATACCCGTTCCTTTCGCAGGTCACAGGCCATCCCACCGCCCCGTCACGATGGTTGCTTGGCCCGCTGGATGGACCGCCACCATTTTGCCGCCGGGTCATCGGAGGTCTCCAGCCAGGCACGGCGGCGACCTTCTATCTCCTCGTCGCTGAGCCCTTCTTGTTCCTTGCGGAGTTGGGCCTGGATGCGGTTCTTCATCTCCACGGCATCAAACGGCTTAGGTTTCTTCATTCAGACCACCTCCCGGGGGCTGCGCTAGTCGCGTAATTGAGTTGCCAAGTCTGAAGGAGGCACGAAATCCTCCGGGGCAAGCAACTCGGCGTAATGGTCGGAATGCCACCTCATCGCCTCGTCAATAACCTCGCCAAGCGTCGGCCATCCGGCCTCTCCCACCCATAAGGCTCCTATCTTCTCGTCGCTCGGAAACCTGTAGACATCTTTGTGATGCGCGTCCTGATGACCGGCATGGACGTGATGATTGTCGTACCTGAAGACGGTACCTTGCCCCATAACGCGCACATTGTACGCATACTGGTTGGTTTGGACGTTGAACTCCCCACCACGCGGAACTAAGCCGAGAAACTTGCGAACGGAGATTACTATCCGGCCTTTGCAGGCGATTTCACCCTCCAAGAGGAATCCCTGTCCTGGGACGACCGACAATGAAAGCGTGTCATAGCCGACGAACCCGTTGTTGGCAAAGCGCCGCATGATGGACTCATGGACGCTCATGTACGTCGCCAGGCGGCAGGGAAGGTGCTTACTTGGCCTGGATGACACGATCACGAATCTCGACGAGCGTGTGCCAACGGCAAATGTCAGGCGTGTCGTCGATCTCGTTGTCCCGCAGTCGGCGGAGCATGGTATCGGAGGACATCTGGTACCGAAGCTCAAGAACCGCTATTTCGGCATGAATGCGTTCGAGGTCCCCATCCATCGGCTGGCGAACGGCATCTTCGAGTTCTTCGATACGACGCTGCTTCTCGGTATCGCTCAGCCGATAGAATTCAGAGAGGATGATCTTCCTGGTCGGCATGACCTGCGCTCCCGGCGGAATCACTGCTGTCGCTCCCTGCTCAAACACATCGGCATACATACCACAGCAGCGCTAGAATTCTACCTCAAAATGGGTAGGCATGTCAATAGTCCAGGTACCTGCCCATTCAAGTGGCGGGCGACGGCTTGGGGCCGGGCGTCAGCCGTAGGGCTCTTGTCCCTTCTCTTGACGCTGCCGCAAGGCCGAGCGGCAGTAGTCCAACAGGCCCAGCTCGATCAACTCTTGCTCCGCCTCTTCCGGCGAAGGATCTTCCAGCGAGCCGAGGACCGCGTCCAACAGCAGTTCGGCGAAGGTCTCCCGGGCGCGGTGCAGCAGGACCCGCACCGAAGTGGCACTGACCCGCTTGCCAAGCTGGGCCGATAGATGGGTGGCCATCTCGGGTGAGTGCATCTCGGGATGGTCCAGCCGGAACCGCAGCACGGCGTAATACGGCGTGCCTGTGTTCCGCTCCAGCTCGGCCAGGCCTTCCCAGCCGCGGGCGAGGATCTCCTCCCGCCAACTGCCGACGAAGGCCGCTTCCTGCTCGGCCAAGCTGCCAAGCTGGCTGGGCGGCGCCTGGCGGTCGGCCGGGTCGAAGGCCTCGGGAGTCATCGGCGGTTGAAGGTCGCCGCGCCGACGCTGGCGCTGGTAGTCGACGATCAGGTGGAAGAGCGAAGTCTTGACGAAATTGCGGAACCGCCCGTGACCGGGGTCCGCCCGCCCGAAGGCCCCGCGGACCAGGTTCAGCGAGAACTGCTGAAACAACTCGTCGGCCGCGTCCTGATCTCTCAGCGCGCCCAGCAGGTAGCGACGGATGGCCCCGCCGTAGCGGTCGATGAGCAGCCGCTGCGCGGAGCGAGCCTCCTGGCCGGCATCGTCGTGCGCCTTGCGGACGATCGACCAGACGGTATCGATGCGACTGAGCCGCAGATTATCGCGGTCCATGGGATCCCTTCCTGACGCCCACGCCCCGCAGGGTGACTTTGGCATTCTAGGGTCGAGATGGATGTGGACAAGTGGTCCCCACTCCCTCCGGAAGAGGCTGAGCGCGGGCGTAGCCGCTGGGGGCTAACAGAAATGCCCCCGTTAACCCCGGCGGCCACGCCGGCTGTTTGGTGCCGAGAATGGTTCGTCCGTACGAGTTTCCCCTCACCCCAACCCTCTCCCGGAGGGAGAGGGGGAAGGGGCGGGAATCTATTCTCCGCGGACCACCACCACAGTCTGGCAGAGCGACGGGGCGGCGGCGGGGAAGCGAAGCTCGCGGCCGTCGCTGCCGGAAACCTGGATGTAATACTCCAGGTCGGCCTGGGCCGCTTCAGCGGGCAGCGTTACGCGGTAGACGCCGCGGGCGACGTGCGCAAGCGGCGCCTTGGCAAACGGCCTACTGCCCAGCGGACGCCAGTAGACCGCCGCGTCCGCGGGCACGATGCCTAGCACGATCGCGGTCAGCCGCAAGGGCTCGCCGGCCACCAGCGACGTGCGGACGAAGGGCACCATCAGCCGCGGCTGGCCGTGGTACACGCTCCCCGGCATCGCGTCGGCCGGCAGCGGCTCGCCGAGCAGCTTGGCCAACTCCTCGCCGGGCCGGATCAACATCGATGGCAAGACGTGCTGCTGCCAGTTGGTCACCGAGCCGAGTTCCCCGGTGGTGGTCAGCGTGGCCAACAGGTACTGTTGGGTCTTCTCGACCTGCGCCACCAGTTCCTTGCGCAACGGCAAGGCCAGCTCCCGGGCAAGCCGTTTCCGCGCGTCGGCGTCGCGCTGGGCCTTGACCTTGGCCACCGCGGCGTTCAGCCGGGCCCAGAGACAGCAGGTCTCGGCGCTGGAGCGCATGTAGCGCATCGTGTTCAGCCAGTATTGGAACCGCTCGCGGTTCCCCTCGCCCTGGACCTTCGACTCCAGGGCCTCCAACTCGTCGACGAAGCCATAGGCTTTGCGGACTTCCGCCCACGGCTGCTCGTTGGGCCGGAATCCGCCCGGGCCGTCGATCCAGTCGGACGGGTGCGGAAGGTGGCAGTCGATGCGGGCGAAGATCACGCCGGCCCGCTGGGCCACCTGAGGGCCGAACTGGGCTCGGGCCCAATCGGCGTAGAAATCGGACGTGGGAAGGTAGCGATCATCGTCGTTGGGGGCTTGCGAGGCCGGCCAATCGGCCTGGTAGTCCCGCCAGGCAGGCCCGCCGCAGTTGATCTTCCGCACCACCGGCCCCTGGACCACGATGCCCGCGATGCTGGGGAACTCGACCTGCGGCAGGAACTCGATGTTCAGCCGGCCGCCGCTGACGACGACGTCCGGGAAAGTGTAGTCCAGGGCCCGGTTCCCGCCGACTTTGGCGAAGATGTCCAGCCGGTCGAGCACCAGCTTGCCCTGGAGCCGCACGCTGAAGACCCGGCGGTTGGGCTGGCGGTAGTGCGGCTCGCAGAACTGGAGTGTGACCTTGTACTTGCCGTCGGGCAGATCGAGCCGGTAGGCGCGGACGTTGTAGCGGACCGTCTGGTAGACGGGCGCCTGCTGCGTGCCGGCGATGGTGTTGTTGGGAAAGGCAGCCATTTGGCCGCCCACCGGGCCTTCCGGCCCACGAGCCTCGACGTGCTGGATCTTGGCGTTCCGCGCGGGGATCCAGCCGTGCTGGTCCCAGGCGGCCTGGGCCAGGGCCGAGACGTTGGGGCCGAGGATCCGCGTCCGCCAGTGGATGCCCATCAGGCCCGTGCAGCCGTAGGCCAGGGCGTCGGCGGCGTCTTTCCGCATCCGGCCGGCCCAGAGTTGCGGGGAGTTGAGGGTCGGATCGTCTTCCATCCAGGGAATGGCCCACTTCGGCCGGCCTTTGACCTCGGCGAAGCCGGGCTCGACGGGCGTGTGGCCGACCTGGCGGTTGATGCAGCTCATGGGCATCGACTTGGGCAGCGTCTGGTCGAACAGCGCCGGCTGTTGCGGCGGCCCGAGCACCCAGCCGCAGGTGGCCAGGGTGAACGGAGCCCGGGTCTTCTCGGCGGCTGCGATCGCCGCGCGGAAATCGGCCTGCGTCGCGTCGATCTGCTGCTGGCTGACCGCGCCCCAGGTCCAGCCTTCCGGCGTCCAGAACCAGTAGTAGTCCAGCGGATGGGTCCGGCTGATCCGCCGGAAAATGCCCTCGTAAACCGCCTGCACCACGGTCGGGTCCCTGGGGTCCTTGCCGGCCGCTTGCAGCCGTTTCTGCACGGGCGTGGGGATCACCAGCGGGGTCTCGGTGCCGAGGCAGGTCTTGATTCCCAACCGCCGGGCGAAGGTGAAGCTCTCCCGCAGCAGCCCGCCCATGCGGTCGAACAGCTCGTTGGCGGCCTCCGCGGTGGGCGGCCAGGGCGTCATCCCGGCCATATAGTCGGCCCCGTAGTCGTCGCGCTCGAAGAGGGCGGCCGCGCCGAAGCGGTAGTCGCCGGTTTTCATGGCCTGATAGCCCCAGGTGCCGTTGGCGGCGGTGAAGTGGCGGGACGGATAGCTGGACTTCACCTTCCCCTCCGGCCCGACGTTGCCGGCCACGCCGATCCAGGTCAACGGCTCGGGGCCGACGCCGCCCTCGGGATAGGTGTGCAAGCCGAAGAAGTTCATGCGGAGCTTGGGCAACTGGGCCAGGATCGCCTTGTAGCCGTCGGCGTTCCACCAGTCCGGACCCTCGGGGAAATCGTGGAACGGCTGGATGCCCCGCCGATCGAACAGCGGCTTGCCTACCTCGTCCAGGGCCGGAAGGGACAGCGGAATGCGGCCGTCAGGAAGAACGTCGCCATCGAGGTAGAAGCGAACGCCCAGGTGCTCGGCCAGGCGGTAGGCGGCGTAGAGCGTGCCGGTCGCGTCGCCGCCGACCACCAGCACCACGCTTTGGCCACGATGCCGGATCGAACGCAGCAGGTATTGTTCGGCGGCCAGGCCCTCGACGCCGGCCTTCAGCGCGGCGTCGTCCAAGAACCCCTTGACCACCGGCCGATCTTTGCTGCCGACGACGATCAGCCCACCTTCAGCCCGGGCCGGGTCTTCCACGATCGGCACCAGCGACGCGGTGCGAAGGTACACATAGCGGCGGATCTCCTGCGCCGCCAGCCGCTCGGCAAAAGACGCCCCCGGCGAGACGACCACCGCGGCAGGGACGACCTGCACCTCGGCGCCGCAGGCAGGCGAGCCGATGCCCGCGGCGAGGAGCAGCAAGACAGTGCAATTCATCAGGTGGCGGAGCATGGGCGAAGTCTCCTGTTGTAGCGTCAATTCCGCGGGAGATGACGAACAAAACGGGTAATCAGGTTATGGCGCGCAACGCGCCATTGTCGCCTTTCGCTCCGCGAAAGAACGCGAATGCTTTCGCGGAGCGAAAGGCGACAAACTACCGATCTCGTCCGCCAAAATTCATGAGAACGGATGGGGCTTATAGGTCTCATAAGTCCCATCCGTCCTATAAGTCCCATCGCTGATCGCTAACCGCTGATCGCCTTACGGCACGACGAACTTGATCGTGTTGCGGATCGGCTCGCCCGGATAGTAGACCCGGCGGGGGACCACGACCGGCGCGGCATAAGCCGGCACGGCGACCGGAGGCGCGCTATAGATCGGCGTGGCGGCGTAGACGGAAGGCGACGCGTAGGCCGTGGAGTACATCGACGGCGCGTAGACGGGGGCGGCGTATACGGGCGGCGAGTAGACGGGGGCCGCGTATACCGGCGGCGCGTAGTAGACCGGCGCCGGCGCGGCCCAGACGGCGTAGGGACGCGGACGCACCACGACCACCGGCGCCGCATAGAAGGCCCGCACCCGGGCCCCGGGATAAATCCACTCCGCCCAGGCTGTGGAGGAGGAGAGCACGACCGCCGTCAAGGCGAGGACCAACCAAATGCGTTTCATAGTCTGGCTCCCTGGTTCGAGACGATTCTCTTGTCAGTACCTCTTACGCCCTCAATGAGTGCAAGCCATTATACCTACGGCCAGGAGAAAATGCGATCTCCCTCGACAGGTGGGTGCTTTCATGAGTAGGGTGGGACCAGTTCGCGTGAGCGAGCGCCGGCCCACCAAGGTCGCCCTGGTGGGCCGGCGGCCGCTCGCGCGGCCTTGTCCCACCCTACCATTCTGACCACGGAGCATTTCTAACCGCTTCTACCCCTACTGGAGGCTCGCGGCCCGCCGGAGCCCCCTTGACAAACGGGGGCCCCAGTCGGAAACTCCGTTTCTGGGGCGCGTGGGCGTCAGGCCGGCGCCGCAGATCGCCAAACGGCAGGATATCGAGATGCAAGATACGTCAACCGACCTGCGTGTGGATTTGCCCGTCCGCCAGAAAACGTCGCTCTTGGAAAGTGAAGGGCGGCTGAGACACGTGATCCTGGCGTCGCAGTTTGACCGGGAGCGGATCGACGACCTGTGCCAGGTGGCCGAGCAGGTCCGGGAGATCGCCGAGGCCCCCAAGGGGAGAGAGGAGCTGGCGAAGCTGCTGCCGCACCTGAACGTGCTCTTGTATTTCACGCAGCCCTCGACGCGGACTTTCCTTTCCTTCTCGGCGGCGGCCCGGCTGCTGGGGATGGGGGTCGAGCACGCCCGCGACGCGGAGATGTCTTCCGAGGCCAAGGGCGAATCGGATTTCGATTCCGTCCGCATGTTCGCCAGTTACTTCGACGCGATCGTGATGCGGAGCCCGAAAGCCGACCTGGCCGAGCGCCTGCGCCTACATGATGAACGACCTGGCCGACGCCAGGCAGAACCAGCGGAGCGTTCCCATCATCAACGCGGGTTCCGGCAAGGACCAGCATCCCACCCAGTCGTTGTTGGACATCCTGACCATCAAGCGGACTTTCTCCCGAAGCCGATATGAGGAACTTCACGCGCGGATCCCAAGCGCGCCTTCGGCGTCGGCCAGTTGGACGTGGGGAACAAGCGATACGCGTTCTGCGGCGACGTAGGGCGTGGGCGGACCATCCGCTCGCTGGCGGAACTGTTGTCCAACTACGAGAACGTGTCGATGTGCTTCATCGCGCCCGGTCACCCGAAATTGCAGCTCAGCGACGACATGCGCAACTTGCTGCTGAAACGGGGCGTGGAGGTCGAGGAGTACGACTCGCTGGACGTGAAAGTCGGCAAGAAGTGGCTGCTGTCGACGGTCGACTGTCTCTACATGACCCGCGTCCAGTCCGAGCACGACGACGACGACCTGAAGACCTTCCTCAAGACGGCCGACACCAGCGGCTGTCACTTGACCATCGGGCGCGTCCATCGCATGAAGCCCTACGCGCCGATCCTGCACCCCTTCCCGCGGGACAGCCGGGTGATGGAGATTCCCACGGAAGTCGACAACGATCCGCGGGCGATGTACTTCCGCCAGGCGCGGAACGGACTGTGGGCCCGCGCGGGCTTGTTCGCGCACATCTTCGGCAAAGACAAGAAGCTCGCCGACGTCCACGCGGACTTCTTCCGGGAAAGGCACGACTACAACCGGTAGCCGTTTTCCAGGGTCAGGTCATTGGTGGCAGATTGTCTGAGCGCCCGTAGCTCAAGGGATAGAGCAGCGGATTTCTAATCCGCCGGTTGCAGGTTCGATTCCTGCCGGGCGTAGTTCGTTATTCGCTCCTTCGGGGACAACGGCATTCGTTGCCAGATCGTGCCTTTCTGGGCCAAACCTCTTCTCTTTAATGGGGTTACGTTGAAGCATAGGGCCCGCAGGAAATCGCCTGTGCAAGCTACCCTCGTGGTGCAGGCGTCGGGCCTGCATTTTCCCGGGCAGGCGAGACGCCTGCACCAGAAAAAATTCACCAAGTTATTCTTTTGCGGGCCCTTACCGCGCCGCCCCACCCTTGGCCGTGCCGGCGGCCCAGCTTATTCGCTTTTCCACGCTCGGCAGCTTCGGAAAAGGGGCATGGGGCTCGGTCTGGTACCAATAGGCTACGCTGTAGTAATAGTTGCCGCTGCGGAAGGGCGGGCTGCCGTTGCCCTGCTCGATGAGGAAGCGCAACGACTCGCGAAACGTCACCGGATCGGGCACGTGCCAGCGGTAGGCCGTGGTAAACGGTTCTTCCAGCACCGTGACGCCGAAGTAAGGAAAGCAGCCTGGCGCAGCCCGTAGGACTCGCAAAAATAGTCTTCCGAGCCGGTGCCCTGGATGGCGTGCTTGCCGTCGATCCAGACGATCTCGTCCCCCTCGCCCCACCAGCCGCCGTCGTTGTTCTTCACGCTGAGCACGCAGCCCACGAGTTGCCCCCGGCCCTTGGCGTCGAGGATCAAGTAGGGGCCCTCCGGCGGCGGCGTGGCCTGGCGGTATTGGGCGTGAAAATAGAGCTGGTGCGGCGGCGGGCTCGGGTAGGTGCGATAGTTGATCTCGACCCAGTGGCGGCTGGACTGCTGGCCCTCGTTGGTGAGCGTGATGCGGGCCGCGCGGGCGAAGGGCATGGGGATGTAGCAGTTGCGCGGCCCCCATCGCCGCCGGGTCGGTCAGTTTCCCCGGCCGCTGGTCGATGCAGATCAGTGCGGAGCTGAACCGCTCCGTGAAACCAAAGCCCACGCCGAAGAAATCGCCCACCGGCACCTCGACGCTGGGCTCTTTCTCGCCGTCCCAGTAGATGCGCAGCACGTGGAGCTGCAGGTGATGCGGCTCGCGGCTGGTGATGTTGTCGCGGAAGTGGACGATGCGGCCCGGTCCCTGGATCTCCGCCAGCACGCGAGTCTGGCCCGGCCCGATGTCCCACCAGTCGGCGTTGCCGCCCGTGGGATCGGCCGAGGTGATGCGATGCGACTCGAAGTTTCGCAGCGTGGGCAGGTCGTCCAGCGCCGGCTCTTGGCCAAACAGGGACACCGACAGCACCAGGACGAAAGGCACCGAGAGAATTGGTTTCACGATCGTCACCATCAGGCAGGCAGCCTTCTTGCAGCTTGTCATCATGAGGGGGCCTCCGGTTGATTTTCTCTTCGCGGACTTGCAACGCTAATCATCTTAACCTCTGCCAGTGTGACGGGCATAGCAGCTCGCCGTTCGTAGTCCCGCCTTTAGGCGGAATGGGTTCCCCGCCTGGTCCCCTCCGTTCCTTCCCGCCGCCTGAAGGCGGGACTACGAACGTCAGCGTAACAGCCGTCCGCCGTTGATGTCGATGGTCGCCCCGGTCATGAACCCGGCCACGGGGCTGGCCACAAAGGCGATCACCCGGGCGATCTCGTCGGGTTGGGCAAACCGGCCCGTGAGCAGGTTCTTCTGGGCGTAATCGGCCGGCAGAGCGGTGGCCGTCAGCCGCCCCATCTCGGTCAAGGTCATCCCCGGCGCGACGCAGTTCACGCGGACGTGCGGGGCCAGGGCGCGGGCGGCGCTTTTGGTGAGGTTGATGAGCCCCGCCTTGGCCGCCGCATAGTGCGCATGATGCGGCACGCCCGTCTGACCAGCCACCGAGGCCACGGTGACGACCGCAGAACCCGGCAGCAGCAAGGGGCGGGCGGCCTGGAGCACGTGGAACGGACCGCTGAGGTTGACGGCGATGACCCGCGCCCACTCCTCGGGCGTGAGTTCCGCCAGCGGGGTGTTGGTGCTCAACCCGGCGCAGAGGATCAGGATACCGACACTCTCAACGTGCTCCCGCAACCCTGCCAGGGCCGCGGCGACTTCGCCCGGCTTGGCGACGTCCATCGAGACAAGCCATGCCCGGCGGCCCGCCTTCCGCACCGCCTCCGCGGTCCGCTCGGCGCCGGGGCGGCTTTTGTGGTAGGCGACGATCACGTCGGCGCCCTCTTCCGCCAGCACTCGGGCGGTAGCCGCCCCGATACCGCTGGAGGCCCCCGTAACCAGCGCGATCTTGTCCTTCAGTTGCAGGTCCATAGCTTCTCACGCTGCCGAAGGGGACAGTCCCCGTGAACGGTTACATTCGCCCTGCCTCTGGACAGCGGATATTGTAACGCTACGATGATACGTGCCAAGGGTAACCAACCAAGCCCAGAGACTCCACGCCATGCGGCTTACGGACGCCCAGCTTTGCCAGTTCCAGGACGCCGGCTTCCTCATCGTCCCGGAGTTCTTCTCGCGGGAACAACTCCAACCCGTGATCGAGTGGATCAATGGACTGGTCGATGCCCTGGCCGAGCGCCTCTACGCCGCCGGCAAGATCCGCGACAGGCACGCGGATGAAGGCTTCTACACGCGGTTGACCAGGTTGGAAGAGGAGTTCCCCGGGGCGGGGGTGCTGATTCACATTGGCGGTGTGCTGGGGCAACCCCTGGCGGACCTCTGGGGGTCGAGGGAGCTTCTGGACGTGATCCAACAGATCCTGGGGCCGGAGATCGCCGGGCACCCGGTCTGGAACCTGCGGTCGAAAACACCCCGTAGTCCGCTGGCGACCGTCCCCTGGCACCAGGACACGGCCTACCTGGCCCCCGGCGCGGAGCAAACGCTCCAGCCCACCGCCTGGATTCCCTTGATCGACGCGGACCGTGTCAACGGGACGCTTCAGGTGCTTCGCGGCGGCCATCGCAGCGGGAAGGTCTTCCGGCACCGGCCGGAGCGGACCCGGGACCGGGAAAGGTCCTGGTATCTGTACATCGCCGAGGAAGACCTGCCTCAAGGGGAAGTCGTCACCTGCGAGATGCCGATGGGCTCGCTGCTGTTGATCAACCAGCTCATCCCGCACCGCAGCACGGAGAACTTCTCCGCCAGGATTCGTTGGAGCGTGGACCTGCGGTGGCAGCGGCCGGACGAGCCCTCGGGCTTCGAGAAGGTGAAGGAGTGCATCCTCATGCAGACCGCCCGGAACTCCAGCTACCGCATCGACTGGAGCGACTGGGCGAGGAAGAATCGCATCGCCGACGCCATGGACAAGGCGGCCGCCGATCCGCTGGATTCGACCGTTACCGGCCCGTGGCTCCGTCGCTGGGCCAGCGCGGGGGATTAGCATGAATGTAACCGTTCACAGGTCTTCAAAGTCGCCTTTCGCTCCGCGAAAGCTGCGCCACTTTCGCGGAGCGAAAGGCGACTTTCTTCGCCAAATCCCCGCTAAGCCAGCACTGGCCCGTGAGCGGTTACGCATGAACAAGACGCTCCGCGTAATTCTGTTGTTCGGCATGGTGATCGGTCTGGCGGCGTGCGGTCGCCGGCTCTTGGGCGACGATTGGCCCCAGTGGCGTGGTCCGACTCGCGACGGCGTGTGGAGGGAGACGGGCATTATCGAGAGGTTCCCCGGCCCCCGGCTTCCACTGCGCTGGCGCGCCGGCATCGGCAGCGGCTATAGCGGCCCGACCGTGGCCGAAGGCCGCGTCTACGTCACCGACCGGCAGACCGATCCGCGTCAGACGGAACGGGTCCACTGCTTCGATTGGCGAACGGGCCGCAGCCTGTGGAGCTTTGCCTATGAGTGTGCCTACGAGAACGTGGGATACACGGCGGGGCCGCGGGCCGCCGTCTCCATCGACGACGGCCGCGCCTACGCCTTGGGGACCATGGGGCATCTGCACTGTCTCGACGCCGCTTCGGGAAAGCTGCTCTGGAAGAAAGACCCGGGAGTGGACTACAAGGTCCGCGTGCCGATGTGGGGTATTGCCGCGGCGCCGCTGGTCGACGGCGAGCTCGTGATTGTCCAACTCGGCGCCGAGGGGGCGTGCCTGGTGGCCTGGGACAAGAAGACCGGCGCCCAACGGTGGCGGGCCCTGGACGATCGGGCGTCCTATTCGGCCCCGATCATCATCCGGCAGGCCGGACGGCGAGTGCTCGTCTGCTGGACGGGCAACAACGTGGTCGGGCTGAACCCGGTCTCCGGCGAGGTCTATTGGAAGTATCCCTTCCCGCCGGCACGGATGGTGATCAACGTCCCCACTCCCGCCGTTTCCGGCGATCGACTCTTCCTCACGGCGTTCTACGACGGTTCCCTGATGCTCAAGCTGGGGCAGGACGAACCGCGGGTCGAGAAGCTCTGGCGGCGGCAGGGCGCCAGCGAGCGGCATACCGACGCGCTGCACGCCATGATCAGCACGCCGTACCTGGAGGGCGACTACGTTTACGGCGTGGACAGCTACGGCGAGCTGCGCTGCCTGGATGCCCGCAACGGGAACCGCATTTGGGAGGACCTGACGGCGGTGCCCAAGGCGCTGGGCCACCATCCACATGGTCCGCAACGGCGGGCGGACGTGGATGTTCAATGAGCGCGGCGAGCTGGTCATCGGCACGCTTTCCCCGCGGGGATTTCACGAGATCAGCCGCGCGAAGCTGATCGAGCCGACGACCGAGCAGATGGGACAGCGGGGAGGCGTCTGCTGGTCGCACCCCGCCTACGCCTACCGACACGTCTTCGCCCGCAACGACCGTGAGCTGATCTGCGCCAGCCTGGTCGCCGACGGGCATCCTTGACCTCGGCCGCTTCGAATCCAAGGGCTCGTGAGAAAAAGGTGTGCTCAATTTCTTGTGGTGCAGGCGTCTCGCCTGCCCGGGAAAATGCAGGCGGGACGCCTGCACCACAAGGGCAGATTGCAAAGGTTGTTATTTTGCGTGCCCTAACCCACCACGTTGCTCGGCCGGCCGGCCAGAAATGCCCGCACGTTGTCGACGACCGTGGCCAACAGCCGCTGGCGTGCGGCCCGCGTCGCCCAGGCGATGTGCGGCGTGACGTAGCAGTTCTTGGCCGACAGCAGTGGGTTGCCGGCCGCAGGCGGCTCGATCACCAGCACGTCCAGTCCCGCTCCGGCGATCCGGCCCGCGCTGAGCGCCTCGGCCAAGGCCGCTTCGTCCACCAGCGGCCCGCGACTGGTGTTGACCAGCAGGGCCGTGGGCTTCATCAAGGCCAACCGCCGCCGATCGACCATCTGGCGGGTCTCGGGCGTCAGCGGGCAGTGCAGGCTGACGACGTCGCTGATGGAGAAAAGGTCATCGAGCGTGAGGATCTCGACTCCTTGGACATCCTCGGCCCGCAGCGCCGGATCGCAGACGACGACCCGCATGCCCAGCGCCCGGGCCAGCTCGGCGACCGTGCGTCCGATCCGTCCGAAGCCGACAAGGCCCATAGTCAGCCCGGCCAGCTCCACCAAGGGATAGTCCCAATAGCAAAAGTCGGGCGATCGCGTCCAACGGCCCTCGGCGACCGTCGCCGCGTGGTGCGCCACGTGCTGCGTGAGGTTCAGCACGTGGGCCATCGCCATCTGCGCCACGGAACGAGAACTGTAGTCGGGCACGTTGGTCACGACGATCTTCCGCCGGCGGGAGGCCTCAAGGTCCACGATATCGTAGCCGGTGGCCAGGACGCCGATGTAGCGCAAGTCCGCAAGCCGCGCGATCACGTCGCCGCAGAGCTCCGTCTTGTTGGTCAGCACGACTGCCGCATGCTCGGCGCGGGCCACGACCTGCTCGGGCGGCGTGCGGTCATAGATGGCACACCTCCCCAGCGATTCCAGCGGCGCCCAGCTCAGGTCGCCGGGGTTGAGGGTAAAGCCGTCGAGGACGACGATGGAAACAGGATGGTCGGGCATGGTCGTTGATCCCCCGGCCTCAAGCGGCGCCCTGGCCTTGCGCCCGCAGCCGTAGCGCGATCTCCGCCACACGGCGGCCGAGATTCTTCACCGTGGCGATGCCTTCCGTGTCGCGGGCGATGTCGGGCGTCGGACCGCTGCTGACCGCAGGGTTGCCGCCCCAGACGGTCCCGCCCCAGTGACCGGTGGGTGGAGCATCGCCGACCACGATCATCTGCTGCGACATCAATGCCACCTGGACGGAGCGGATCGTCAATTCCAGGCCGGCGTTTCGCCCGCCGCCCACGGCCAGCACTCCGCCCACCTTGTCGGCCAGTCGCTTCTCCTTGTGAAAGACGATCCAACGATCCAACAGTGCCTTGCAGAGCGAGGACATGTTGCCGAAGTAGACCGGAGTGCCGAGGATGATCCCCGCGACAGCGGGCTCGGAGAACTTCGGCGCCAGGGCGGGGAAATCATCGCGTTCGCCCGGCTCCAGCGCGACCCCGGCCGCCACTTCGCCGGGGATCCTCAGACCGCCCAGCTCGATGAGCTCGACCTCGATCCGCCCGTCGGTCGCCTTGACCGCGTCCAGACAGATACGCATGGCGGCAGTCGTCGTCTTCCCCTTTCGCGGGCTGCAACTGACGCCGAGAATCTTCAGCGGCCACGGGGCGGCGGCCTTCAGGGGAGCCGGGGCGGCGGCAACGGCAGCCCCCGCACTGAGTAAAGCCGCGGTCCCCGAACTTTCCAGAAATCGACGACGAGTCACCTTCGATGGCATCGCAAAACCCTCCCAGGCCGGAACCTCAAGTTACAGGAGCCTTGATTGTAGCGGTCTGCCTGCCGGCCCGCCACCGTCGGCTGCCTGCACCTGAAGCGACTAGAGCTAGGGCGCAGGCCGTACTTCTTGATCTTGTTGTACACGGTGACCCGGTCGATCTTGAGGATCTCGGCGGCGCGGGTCACGTTCCCGCCGGTGCGATCGAGGACCGCGGCAATGTGCCGTTTCTCCATCTCCGCCAGGGACTCGTCGGACATCGGTTGCTTCCTGGTCGACGCCGGCAGCGGCAGATCCTCGGGCCGGACGTCGGGCGGGCGGCCCACGACCATCGCCCGTTCGATGGCGTTGGACAGCTCGCGCACGTTGCCCGGCCAGTCGTGGTCCATCAGCAGGTTCATGGCCGCAGGGCTGATGCCGCTGATGCGTTTGTCCATCTGCCTGGCAAAGCGATGGAGAAAGTGGTAGGCCAGCGGGAAAATGTCCGACCGGCGGTCGCGCAGGGGCGGCAAGGGGATCGTGAAGACGTTGATGCGATAGTAAAGATCCTCGCGAAAGCGGCCCTCGGCCACCGCGATCTCCAGGTTGTCGTTGGTGGCGCAGATCACGCGGAAGTCCACCTTGACCGGTTGCGTGCCGCCGACGCGGGTCAGTTCCTTGGCCTCCAGCACCCGCAGAAGGTCGACCTGCATGTTGACGTTGACGGCCCCCACCTCGTCAAGGAAGAGCGTGCCTCCCTCGGCGGCCTCGATCTTTCCCTTGTGGCGGCAGTCAGCGCCGGTGAAAGCTCCCTTCTCGTAGCCGAAAAGCTCGCTTGCCAGCAGAGTTTCCGGCAGCGTGCCGCAGTTGACCGGAACCAGGGGCGAGTAGCGTCGCTTGCTCTTGGCGTGGATGGCGCGGGCGATGAGCTCCTTGCCCGTGCCGCTCTCGCCGAGGATCAGGACCGTGGCGTCGGTCTTGGCCACATGCTCGACGAGCTCCATGACCTTTCGCATGGGCGGGCTTTGGCCGACGATGGGGTCGAGGGTCACCAACTCGTCGATGGCGCCCCGCAACTGGAGGTTCTCCTCTCTCAAGCGGCGATGCTCCACCGCGCGACGGACGAGATGGCTGAGCTCATCCGGGTCGATGGGCTTGGTCAGATAGTCAAACGCCCCGTCCTTGAGCGCCCGGACCGCCGTCTCCACGGAGGCGAAAGCGGTGATGATGATCACGGCGGTCTGGGGAGCGAGGCGATGGATGTGCTCTTGAAGTTCCAGACCGTCCATGCCGCCCAGCTTGACGTCCAGAAGGGCCACGTCATAGCGGTGCTCCTCAAGGGCCTGAAAGGCCTCCGCAGCCCCGGCCACTGCCGTGACCTCATAGCCCTCCTTCTGGAACCAGTGGTACAGGGAGTCACGAACGGAGAACTCGTCGTCCACGATGAGGATACGGGCGGGTTTCTCGGTCATTCGGCCGGCTCCTGCCGGCCCGAAGCGTCCGGCGTCGTCTGGTTTGCCATCGCCGCCTTGCGCGGCAGCCGCAGATGGAAGACGGTTCCACGGCCGGCCTCCGATTCCACCTCAATCCGGCCACCGTGCCGCTGGACGATGCCATACACCACGGCCAGCCCGAGCCCCACGCCTTTCTCCGCTTCCTTGGTCGAAAAGAAAGGTTCGTAGATCTGCGGCAGCACCTCGGGCGGGATCCCGGCGCCGGTGTCGCCGACGTCGATCTGGACCTCCTCGGCGCTGCCGCGGAGGCGGACGGTCAGTTCCCCGGCGCCTTCCTTCAGTCCGCTCATGGCCTCGATCGCGTTGACCAAAAGCGCGACCAGCGCCTGCTGGATCTGCCCCGCGTCGGCCACGATCTCGCGGTTGCCCTCGAGCAACTCGCAGTGCAGCTTCACCCCTTTGAGCTGCAGGTGGTGCTGCACCAGCATCAGGCTCCGTTGGACGACCTCGTTGAGATCGCATTTTCCCATCGCCGCGCCCGTCCGCCGCGAGAACAAGAGCAGGTTTTGCACGATCTGGCCGCAGCGGTTGCATTCCTGCTCCATGGAGTTCAGGTAACCGGTCAGCTCTTGGCAAACTTCGGCATCGATCGGCTGCTTCTGCAGCTCCCGCCGGACAAGCCGGGCATAGGTGAGCATGCCGCTCAGCGGGTTGTTGATTTCGTGGGCCACGGTCGCTGAGAGTTTGCCCAGCGACGCCATCTTCTCCATGTGGAGCACCTGGTGCTGAACCCGGCTGAGCTCCTCGGTCTTCTGGGCCACCTTCTCCTCGAGCCTCTGCGACCACCCGATCACTTCCCGTCGGGCGGCGTCCAAGTCCTGGACCATCTGGTTAAACGCCCCGGCCAAGCGGGCCAGCTCGTCGTGGCCTCGCAACTCGATCCGCGTGTCGAGGTCGCCGTCGGCTATCCGCCGGGTGCCCTCGTACAACTGGCTGACCGGACGCTGGATGACGCGCCGGATGAATACGGCCGTCACCAGGCCGATAATGAAGATCAGGATCATCGTCGCCCAGACAATCTGCCGTTGTGCCGTGCCGATGACCGTGCGGAGCGGGGCCATCGACATCTCCAGGTCCAGAACGCCCAGCACCCTTTCGTCGGCAGCATGGGCATGGCAGGCCGCCGTGGAGCACCGCGGCTCGTTCTCGATAACCGACAGATGGCGGAGAATGTCCGGCTCGACGTCCACGCGCTCCAGGCTGATCCGCTCCAGCACGGCGGCGCCTCGCCGGATCCCTTGCCGGTGGCAGCTCCGGCAGGTCTGCGAGTCCAGCGCGATCCGCTCCCCGATTTCCCCTTTCCGGGCCGACATGGCGATCGTCCCTTGCTTGTCGTAGATGCGGATCGCGGCGATTTCCGGTTCTTCCGCCAGCCTCTGGATGGTTGCCTGCACTTCCTCTTTGCGGTTAAGCAGCATGCCATCGTGGGTTGCCCGACTGATCAGCCCGCTGGATCGCTCAACGTCCGCCCGGACGAGCCGGAGAAAGTCGTCCTTCATCGAACGAAAGCTGATCGTGGCGTAGACCGCCAGAACCGCGCCCACGGTGATGAACAACGGGACGAGGAGACGAAAGCCCAGAGACTGGAAAAGCCCGTTGACCTTGGCTCCCATCAGCACCTCTTGCATCCCCAAGCGAAGAATGGTGGGGCTCGCTGCGCTCGACCCACCCTACAATCGTGCAGCCTCCTTGAAGTATAGCACCCGGGTGTTGTGAATCTCAACACTGCGATGAGATTTTCAGCAGTGGACTGCTCGCCAGGCCTTCCGGGCTTCCCTGGAATGGAATCCCTAACTACTGATTGAAAAATGACTTAGCGTTCGGCATTGCAAGCCGGAAGAAAGCTCTGGTGGCTTGGGTATGCCCTTTGCCGTTTAATGATGGGTTGGCTTACCCGAAGGAGTTGGAACATGAGACTGGTCTTGGCTGGGCTAAGAGCATTGCTGGTCACCGTGGGATTCGCTGTCTTGGCGATTGTGGGCGTGCTGCTGTTTGTGGTGTTGGCCGTCGCTATCCGCCCACTACTTATGCTTGGGCTCCTCGCGGGCGTGGCGGTGTGTGGCGTGCTCTCCTTTTTCAGCCCGTCATTCCGCCGCTGGTTCGAGTCCGTGGGGCGATAACCCAGGGAGCTACTCTTCCGCCTGGCGTTGAAGACAGCCGATGTCCGGCTTCTGGCCGCGGGGATTGCCAAGAATGTCGTCCCTGGGCATGTTGGCAGGGTCGGCCGCGCCGGCCGCCGGACTTCCCCGCGCAGGCACGGCATAGAGTTTCACCAGCCGTTGGAACTCCTCGCGAATCGTTCTTTGGCCCGAGAGAAACGCCCCCTTCTTCGCGTCCCACCGCGGCAGCGTCACAGCTTGGCCGGGATTGTCCAGCCGCGGGTCGGCCACGATCTTCTTCCCGTCGCGGTCGGGAACCAGAACGTCGTTGGCATCCGTGCGGATCGGCTTGCCGGCGTTCCAATAGAGATTATTGAGCAGCACTTGCCGGCTGCCGGGGGCGAAGGTTTCTTTCCCGCTGATCGAGAACCGCGGCATCTGACCCGTCGGGTCGCTGAAGATGTTGTTGGCGAAGGTCAAGTCACCCATCGGCGGGTTCTCGTCGATCCGCAGGCAGACGGCCGACTCCGCCCCGGTCCACTTCACCGCCGCATGGCCGACCACGGTATTCGCGCGGAAGGTGATCTCCTTCAGGCCGCCCTTGTAAAGCAGCGTGCCCCAGGTCCGCACGGGCGAGTTGTGCAGGAAGAGGTTGTTCTCGATCAGCACTTGCTGGGCCTCGATGAACGGCTTGCCGTCCTCGCCCAGCAGGATGAAGGCCATGTCCGGCTTGCCGTCCCAGTTGAGGAAGATGTTCCGCCGCAGGGCGATCCGCCGCGTGACGTCCGGCGTGCTGCCGGAGTTCTTCGCCACAATGAACCCCTGGCTGCGGTTTGCGCTGCGTCGGCCGCTGCCCGCATAGTCGTTGAAGAAGATGCAGTCCTCGAGGCGGACGTCGGTGCAGGTGTTGATGTCGAAATGCTGAAAGCCCTCGCCGTCGGTCTGGTTGAAGAAGACGCAGTTGCGGAAAAGGATATGGCGCGTGGCGTCGTTGATCTTGATCATGTCGTTGTTGTAGCAGTCGTGTACGATGCAATCGTCGAAGACCAGGTGGTGCGTCTTGGGCGTGCTGATGTGGACCAGGTACTCGCCCTGCGTGGCGCCGGAGCCGGCGATTTCCAGGCCCTGGAAGGTGACGTTGGCGGCCTGGTAGCAGGTCAAGGCCCGGTTCTGCCGTGGCCCGCCGCCAAGCCGCGCCTGGTAGGCGCGCCGGGCCTTGACCGTACACGTCTTGTTGAATTGCCGGGCGACCGACTGGCTGCCGTCGTACAGCCCGTCGAGCAATACCAAGGTCGAGCCGTCGTCGGGCATCTTGCCGGTCGCGTGCTGGAGCGTCTTCCAGGGGCTTTGACGGGCGCCCGTCCCGCCCGTGTCCGAGCCGCCGGGCGAGAGGTAGAAGGTGGCGGCGCGGGCGTCGGACGGGACACCGAGGAGTACGAGAGAAACGACGGCGGCGAGGGTACGAGAATACATGGGTATTTGCGCTCAGGGTGATCCAGTGCGAGGTGCGGCGTCGAGCTCTCAGCCGATTATCCGACGCCGCGGGGGCTGCCGCAAGCCGAGGGTTGATCCTTCCTTCGGGAGAAAGTAGGATGGTGGGCGAAACGTGCCGTTCGTAGTTCCGCCTTCAGGCGGTATTGCCGCGGATTTCCGGCTAAAACCGGCACTACGAACTTGGGTCATCTCGCCCGGTGTGCGGTATAGCAAGGAGACAACTCGTGAGATTCCTGCGATCGTTGGCTGCCGTTGGACTTGGGATCCTCGTGGCCGTGGCGGCAGCCGGGGAGGGCGACAAGCCGGCCAAGCCGCCTAGCGTCTTCGACCTGCCGGGGCTGGCCATGTCCGACGGGGCCGTCACGGGCCTGTTTGCCCGGAAGGAGTACGGGAAAGCGGCGGTGCGGCTGACCAACCGGCTGAAGCGGTTCCCGCAGGACTTCAGTGCCCATTACAACCTGGCTTGCGCCTTGGCCCGGCAAGGCAAGACGGTCGAGGCCCTGGACCACCTGGCGAAGGCCGTGGAGCTGGGTTATCACGACGCCCAGCACATCGCGGCGGACGACGACCTGGCCTCGCTGCACAAAGAGGCCCGGTTCCAACGGCTGGTTGCCCAGGCCGGTGAGGCCGCCGGGGCTAGCAGCGAAGCTGCCGGCGCGGGGGTGGGCGGCTGGAAATACAACGTTCAGCCGGCGGCGGACAAGGACGGCCAGGCGATGGTTTCCGAAAGTAACACGGCCTTCAACAGCCGGCTCCATTTGCTGGTGTCGTTGTTTGCCATCGACGACAAGGCGGCGGCGGCCCGGCCGGTCGTCGCGGGCTACGGCAAGGCGGGAGAGTTACTCGACAAGTGGTACAAGGAAGGCACGGCCGCCGGCAACCACGGCGACCTGTACGACAACCGCGACGGCGGCCACTCGTACATGAGCTTCAGGACCTTTCCGCAGTTGACCCGCGTGATCTACGGCGAGGAGGCCAAGCAGCGGCATCTGAACTGGGGCCTGCAGCGATGGTTCCAGTTCAACGCGGTCTCGATCGGCAACTCCTCGACGGCTTTGACTGGCGGCCCGGCCTGGCGATGCCAGGGCCGGCTGGCGCTGACCGAGCCGGGCGGCGCCATGGCGCTCTACCTGCAATACGTCGATCGGCATCTCTATGTTTACCCGGTCCACGTGGACAACAATCCGGGTCACAACGGGGCGGCCGGCCACGGGCACGGCGACGTGCTGCCCGCCAACACGCCTTACATCGTCCTTTCGCAGGGCTCGTCCGGCTCCGACGTGGTCTTTCTCGACGCCCTGACCGCGACGCTGGCCGCGCTGCGTCCGGAAGTCAAGCGGGAGCTGGCCGCCGCCGGCGCGCTCATGCCCACGCTGCAGATGATCTTTCGCATGAGCAACAAGACGGTCGCCAAGCCCGAGGACTACTTGACCGGCAAGGCTCACCCGACGGCCTTCGAGGGCTCGCAGGTCGACGCGGAGAAGATGGTGAGCATGGCGCACGGCATCACGTCCGACGCCCTGCCGCCGTTGGTGCGGATCAAGGTCGTCGAGGAAGATCAGCCGGTCGTGGGGCGCGACTACTTCGACGTGGGCCCGCGGGAGCGGCTGTTCGACACGCCCTGCGCCGTGGCCCGGATCGTGAAGTCCACGCAGTACGAGCGCCGCATGGTGGTCAGCGCCGAGGGCAGCAAGGACCTTCGCGGCAAGCCGCTCAGCTACCATTGGGTCGTGCTCCGCGGCGACGAGAAGAAGATCCACATCCGCTCGCTGGACGCCGCGGGATCGAAGGCCGAGCTGCGGGTGGGCTACCACCAGCGGCGGCCCATCGCGCCGGGCTCGGACCGCGAGTCAAACCGCGTCGACATCGGCGTGGTGGTCCACAACGGGGTCTACTACTCGGCCCCGGCCTTCGTCTGCTTCTACACCTTGGACAACGAGAAGCGGGTCTACGACGCGCAGAACCGCATCCAGGTGGTCGACTACACCGACCCGGCAGTGCGCGACAACTACGTCGATCCGCTGTTGGACTTCCGCAAGGACTGGCGCGACGAGTACCGCTACGCCGCCGACGGCAAGCCGGCGGGTTGGACGCGGATCCGCGGCGACCGCCGGGAGGAATTCACGGCCGACGGGCGGCTGATCCTTGCCCACGACCCGCAGGGGCGCCCGGCCGCGACCTGCAAAGTCCGTTACGTGGTCGAGCCCGCGCCCGGCGGAGGGGCGGCGCTCAAGGAAGTACACGACGAAGAGCACGCGGCAGCGATCTCCATCAACCCGGTGGGCAGTCCGACCATGCTTGAAAGGCAACAACCATGAATCGCAGAAGACTCTCTCTCGCGCTGACGGCGTGCGCCCTGTGGGCGGGCGCCTGCGTCGCCTTGGGCGACGAGAAATCCACGGCCGTGCCCGTGGTCTACCTGGGACGATCGTCCGCCTTCGCTCTTCCGACCGCCAAGGGCACGGTTAGCGGGCGGCTCTTGCGGGAGCTGGCGCGGCAGTCGTTTCTCGTGGCCGCCCGCGATCAACTCGGGTTGCGGACCCGCGACGTGTCGCTCGGCGAGGAGATGCCCGGCGGAGGCGACAACGCTCCCTTCGCCATCGTCACGGTGTCCGAGAAGCAACCCGCCCTGGATGTCCGCCGGGGTTTCGCATCCCCGGGCCAGACGCTGCTGCACGAGTCACTACGGGTGCCCCTGGCGGCGCCCGAGCAATTCTCCAAGGACAGATTCTTCGTACCGGCCGACTACCAGGCCGTGCTGACGGAAGTGGAGAAGCTCTCCCGCGGCGCGTTCGTCGACGCCCTCAAGCGGGCCGGCTTTCAGGGGAAGCCCAACGCGCTGAAGGACTCGGCAGGCGTGCCCCCAGAGATCGCGAAGGCCCTGGAGAAGATGGACTTCATCTCCCAGTTTTCCGCGGTCCGCCAACTGCACGAGCTGATCCGCGCCGACGGCCAGTCGCCGGAGCGGCTGGGGGCCCTGGTGCGAGGTTACGCCAACCTCGGGCTGCTCACGGAATTCCACTGGCATCCCGCGCACAAGGCCTTCAAAGCCCGATCGCTCGTCTATGCCGAGCGGATGGTCGCCAGCGACAAGCAGCCCTGGCGCACGGCCTGGCATCGCGCCTACGCCTTCGCGCTGGCGGGGCCGCACCAGTTCGCGCTGGACGACTTGCAAACCGCCGAGACGCAGTGGAAGGCCGCCGCGAAAGACGCCCCCGCGCGGCCTTCCTGGGTCGATTTGATCGACGCCTACTGCCGTTTCGCCCACGCGCGGCTCAAAAAGCGGCCGGCGAGGAAGGGCCGCAAAAGGACCTCGCCCTGCTGCTCTGGTTCGACAGCATCGAGCATTCCGGTCACAAGGCAACAATCCTCACGGCGGCCCTTCAGACGCTCGAGAAGCTTCCCGACTGCTACCCCGCCATCGACGCCCTCTGCGAACACGGCGGCGTGAGCGTCGGCCACGGGGCAACCACCTTTCCGCTGGTGCTTGCGGGCAGGACGCTTTATGCGCGGGCGTTGACGATTCCGGGCCTGCCGCCGGCGGCGGTCAAAATCGCCGAAGCCGCCGGGAAAGCTTCCGACGCGGAGGACGAGCTTCCGGTCAAGGAATTCGCGTTGCGGGCGAAATTGATCCGCGCGCTGCTGGACAATGACGGGAGCCTCGCGGCCAAGGCGGCCGACGCCGCGCCGCCGGCCAAGCCGCCCGCCGAAGCGGCGGCCCCGGACCGCGGCGAGCCGAGCTGGGTCTGCCTGGGACGCCTGCTGAGCAACTTGTCCTTCGTCCACGTCTGGCGGCGGACGTACTTCCTCCAGCGCGAGTTGGGAGTGCCGCTCGACGACTTTGCCAAGGCCGCTGCGCCGCTGGTGGAAGCGCACCCCTATCGCCAGTACCTCGCCACCTTCAGCACGGATGGCGGCGTGCAGAGGATTGCCTGGGAAAAGATGACGATTACGGAGCCGGACGACCTGGAGTTCCAGGAGGCCTCGATGTGGCTGCAATACCAATCGCGGCACCTGCCCGCCGCGGCCGGGATGCAGGAGATGGTCGCCGAACAACAAGACCGCACGCCGCGCGACTTCTACACGGTGGTGAACAACAGCCAGCCGTTGGATTACCCGTGGTGGAGCGCGGTTCTGCTGCACGGAAGTCCCTTTTCGCCGGTTGGCCGGGCGTGGGCATCGAATTCCGCGGCGACGACTGCAAGTCGCGTTTCGAGGAGTGGGAGAAGGCGGCGGCCGACTACCCGGCCGTGGCCACGGCCTTCGCCCGCCGTGCCGTGGCCGCCCGGCGTTGGGAGGAAGCGGAGAAGTGGCTCAAGCTCGTGGCGGCGGCCGGCGACGGCGACGCCATCCAGCAACTGGCCAAGGTGTATGAATTGCAAGGGAAGATGGATCTCTGGGTGGCTACGCTGGAAAGCTCGCTGAAGGCCCCCGATTTTGACCTCACGCACGCGAGGGTCAACACCAGCATCGCCCGCTATTACATGCACGGCAAACAATGGAAGAAGGCCGTGCCCTATGCCAGCGAGGCGGCGGAATCCTATGCGGGATGGGCGCTGCTGGTGCTGGCGGAGTGTCACGAGGCGGTGCATGATTGGACGGACGCGGAGGCGATCTACAAGGCCGTGGGCGAGCGTTATTCGGGCTCGGTGGCGGACTGGTACGCTTTCTGCCGCCGCACCGGCAAGGGCGATCTGGCCGCTGCCCGCCGCGCGTTCAAAGCGGTGGTCGCCGACAACCGGGCCCTGAACAGCCCCTGCGGCCTGGCCTATTACTTGCTGGAGAAGGAGCCGGTCAAAGTACAACTCATCCTCAAGCTCTACGCCCGCGACGGCGACCCGGTGTATGACCTGCACCTGGCCCTCTTGGCCGACGAGGCGCACGACAACGCCACCCGCGACAAGATCCTCGATCGCGTCAAACAAAAGGCCGCGACTTTCCGCGCGGCGGGGAGCCAGCGGAGCTATGCGAGTCTGGCCGCGCTGGCCGGGCTCATCGCCGACGATCTGGCCAAGGGGGGAAAGGGCCAAATCGACCTGGCTGCCGCCCAGCGGCTCAGTCCCCCGCAGCCCTTCGAGGACAATGATCCTTGCAGCTCGCAAGGAAGCATGCCGGCAGTCGCCTTCTCCTACCTCTTGGGCCGCTATCTTGACCTGCACGGCAAGCCCGAGCTTGCCGTCCGCTGCTGGAAGCGTTGCCTGGCCGAGACGGATTTCGTTGCCGATTTCCAGCGCACCCTGGCGGCGGCCGAGCTGCTCTCGCGGAAGATCCCGCTCGAATCCGACGAATCGCCCCCGGAGGAAGCCGCGGGAAAGCCGAAGTCCGCAAAATAGACGAGCCAACAGCAGGCGGAGTTCCCTAGTCGGGCTTGGACCGCCACAGCGATACAGAGTGAGGAACGGACGGAAATCAGTGACGCCCCTTTTCCGCCCCCCTCTTGCTACTCGTTTTGCCGCTGGTTGGGTGTCCTCGAAAACGGCTTGGAATCCAAGCTGTCGTAATAAAGGTCGGAACTCCGGCGCACTCAACGTCTGGCTCGATAACGGTGCCGTCCATTAAAACAGCGAGGCTCAAATAGGGCGGGAGGCCGCCGATACCATGGACATTATCCGCGGTGTACCTGACTCTCCAATACCAACGGTCGCTATCTCTAGGAACTAGCGCCGCCGATTCCAAATGCCATGTCCAGCCATTCGCGTCCTTCACCAGTTTCCGCTTTTCGCGTTCCGCAAGCGACATTGCCGTCCGAGCGGAAATAGGCGGGTTTGCGTCGGTTGGACGCCATGCCGGAGAGCGCTGAAGCGCCTGATCCGTTAGGGTTACGACGAAGCACCTATCGAAATCGTAGCTATAGATTGCTTCGATGGCAACGGCCAGTTCACCTAGCGCGCTTGCGGCAATTGCGCTGATGATGAACACCAAGGCCAGCCGACAGCCCAAACCTGATCGGGTGAATAACATGCCTTCCTCCATCGCAAAACGGGGCCGATAAAGGAGTCGGGAGTCTTTGTTTGCCGCGCCCACGCCATGCCACCTCGCCAAAACAAAGACCCCCAACCCCTTTGAAGTGTCCGACCCCTTTGAAGTGTCTCGGGGGAGACAACTCTATTTCTTGCCGCCGATGTTCGCCGTCAGAACCGATGGCGGAACGTGAAAATACGCTGCCAAGGTCCCGATCATCGTCTTGCTGAAAGGCTTCTTTCCCGCCAGGACTTCTGAAATCCCGCTTTTGGCAAGGCCCGTGTCTTTGTGAAGTTGGGTTTGCGTGACACCCTTCGCTTCCATCAAGTGGCGCAGCAAGTCGGCGTCCGTGGCAACCGGGATCGGATGATACCGATCCTCATATACCGCAATGAGATCAGAGAGAGCATCAAGATACGCCTGTTCGCCACCGTCAAGGTTTTTCTTGTCCGTCAAACGGTCGAGCATGGCCTGAGCCGCATCCAAATGTTCATCGGACGTGATCGACACCAAAGGCAGTTCTTGAATGAGGTGCAGGTAGGTGTCCTGCTGCCGCTTATTGAGGAGTTTCATGCACTGACCTGCAAACAATGTTTACTCGCACCCGCTTTGTCGTACTCTTCGTGAGTCAGCACAGCCCGAACGAAGACGTTGTGGGTAAAATAATTGATCTTCACGATCAGACGAAATTTGTTGCCGCCGATGTTGAAAACGACACAATCACCCACGAGACTGGCATTCCCATAGGTCGCCCGCACGTCATGAAAATCATGCCACGTCAGTTGCTTGTCGTTGACCACACGATACCAACCTTCCAGCGGCGAGCGTGCGCCAGCCTCCTGCTGCCAGAACTCACGCAATCGACGCTTGGAGATAATCCGCATGGCGTCTTTTCTATTCGGCCACCCTTCGGCGTTTTCTTGATTCTAGTTCTTGAAATGAGAACTGTCAAGCAGAAGTTTCTCGTTTCGAGAACTCTGCTTCTCGATAAACAATCCCGGCTCGAATCCGAGGAATCGTCCCCGAAGGAAGACGCGGGAAAGCCGAAGAACTAAAAGAACTAAAGAGGACAGGCGCATATAATGGGTCGCCCCTTTGGGTCGCCCCCTTTGGGTTCCCCACGCGCGCATCGTAACCCGAAGCGTAAGCGAGGACGGCTAACGGAATTACCCTCGCTTACGCTTCGGGTTTCGATTGCGCTCTGCGCCGCTTACATCGCGAGACGCGAATAATCCGGGCTGGCCCGAAGCGCAAACGAGAGAGGCACAACGATTTCCCTCGCTTGCGCGTCGGGCTAGTGTGAATCGCCGGCCGCCACGAAGAAGCTCTCGTCGGGCCGCGCGTCGACGGGGCCGAACGGCCGCGGCCGGGTCCACGACTTGCGGTCGGCCGGTTTCCTGGCGGAAATCCACGAGCCGAGGCGGAAGCGGAGGATCTCGATCTGTTCGGGGGAGAAGCGATCGTAGCTCATGGTTCCCGGATCGCCCTCGAAGGCCCTCGTGAGCAGTCCGTCCAGCCCCAGTTCCCGGCGCAGCGCTTCGGCAACCCAGCGGCGGTCGTGGCCGGCCAACCGCGTGAAAATGGTCAGGTACTCGACGAGCTGCTGGCCGTGGCAGAATGCCGCCAGCCGCAGACTGGCTAGCGGGCCTTGCTCCGTCGGATAGAAGAGGCAGGTCTGCTCCGGCTCGGCCCACGACCGGGCGGTGCCGATGGTGTTCCAGGGCACCACGCCGTCCGCGCCCAGGCACCATGCGTCCAGACACCAGGCGGAGCACTGGAGATTCGGGGTGCCGATCTTGTTCGGGCTGCCGTAGAGGTAGACCCTCTGCCCGTACCGCGCCTGCCGGGCCAGGATGCGGTCGCGATAGGGCCGCAGCGCCGGGCTGACGACCTCCTCGCCGCAGACGCCGTCAAGCAGGTCCCGCTGCCACTCGGGCCGCGAGATGTCGCAGCGGAAAAGGAGGTTCCTTGCACCGCCGGTGGCGGCGAGGAATTCGCGGCCGAACCGCCGCAGGGCCCAGAAGTCCTGGGTGTTGACCGGCTCGTCGAAGATCCAGGGCGCGGAGCAGCCCGACCATGAACCTCGCTCGGCCTTGAAGAAGACCTTGTCGTTGAGGTAGAACTCGAAGATCGTGTCGGCCCATCTCTTTTCCGCGATGTGCCGGGCCAGTTGCCGGCTGGCCGCGCGGAACTCGGCCCAGTAGCTCTCCGGATAGGCCTTTTCGATCCAGTAACCGCCGCGGTAGGCGCGCTCATGGTCCATGGGCCAGTTCTCGTTCAGCGGCAGGTAGAACTCGTCGACCGGTATCCGCCCGCGGGGCAAATCGGCGAAGGCGGAGCCGCTCAGAAGCGGCCCGAAGCGGCGGTCCCAAGCCGTCCAGTCCCACGATCCGCCGGCGGCGATCTTCGGCGCGCAGCCCTCGGCGACCTCGCCCCGCCAGTTATACCGCAGGCAATTCAGACAGCTCCGATGCGCGTGGGCCAGGCGGTAATAGGCGGTCTCCTGCCCGTCGGGCAGTCCGTAGGCGTTCATCTGCGGGACGAACGAGAGCCGGTCGGGCAGCGCGAAGTCCCAGACCTCCAGCGGCACCTGGCACTGCTTGGCGAGTCGAACCGTGTGCCGCCCCGCCCGAGCGGACTTGGGGACGAGGATTTCCGCCAACCAATGGCCCATCCGGCGATGGCGCTCGGTCCTGTCGGGAAGCGATGGCTTTCCCGAGGCGTCGCACGGCACCAAGGCGTCTCCGTGGGCCTCGACGGAGAACAGTTTTCCCGAGAACCCGTCCGGCACGCGAAGCGCGGGCTTTACGCCGGCCTCCGTGCGGACATCCAGCCACACCGTTTCGCCCCTCGCCGCACGGAGCACGGCCAGCGGCCGGCCGAACAGATCGCCGACGGCCATCGACCGTGGCGGGGCCTTTTCCTCCTCGGGCATGGCGATCGCAGGCAGGTCGATCCTCTTCGGCTCCGGCGGGCACCAAGCATCGCTTGGTCGCGGCGGAGCGGGCGAGCGGGGCACCGCCACCGGCGCGCCGTCGGTGACCCAAACCTCGAACCGCGGGGCCACCGAGGCGTTCTGGTCCTTGGAATAGAAGAAGCGGTTGGGGAAGGGGCGCCAGCGAAAGGCATCGCCCTGTCGGGTCCACTCGTTGCCCACGTCGTCCATCACCACGAACCCCTGGCTGCGTCCGTCGAGCCGCGCCTGGATCACGGCCGGGTCGACGGGGATCGACTGCCATCCGTCGGCATCGGGATCGGAGGCATCGGCGAATCTCCAGATCGAGCCGCCGTTGCCGAGAATGACCGCCGTGATGTCCGGCGCGGCGCCCGGCAAGCGGAAGCACGCCGCCCCAGGGACCTTCGCGTAGTTCGTTCCCGTTCCTTCCTCCCAGGCAGCAGAGATCGTCGAGACCGTCACCCTCCAGAGTCTTTCCTCGGACGCCTGGTGCAAGCGCAGGACGGCCCGTTGGATCCGCCGGCCCTGAATCGCGGAGAAGTCGCCGTCCAGCAGGGTGAACTCCTGGATGCCTTTGAACTTCAGCCGCGAGGAGGCCCCGTTGTTTCCCTCCTGCTCCTCGCCCACGGCCGAAACGCACGTGTCCCGCGATACGGGGATCGTCACCTGCCGGCTCTCCGCGCCGAGGGCGGCCCGAGGGGCCGGCAGCAAGGCGACGGTCAAAGCGACAAGGGCATGTCTTAAGATCGGATAATCAACGAGTGTCGTCTTTCGCTCCGCGAAAGCAGGCGGGCTGCGGCGAAATAGTCCGGGATAACGCAGCTTTCGCGGAGCGAAAGGCGACATTTGTTTACTCACCGATCCTTACGGTCTTGTGCATCGTGGGTCTACGGCTGGAAGTCGTCGACGATCTTGGCGTACTTGGCCAGCTCGTGAAAGTCGTTGGCCCAGGTGGTGTACATGACGCCGGTCACGTTGGGGTACTTCACGGCCATCTTCAGCCAGTCGGTCATTTTCTCGGAGGGCGCGTTGTAGTAGCCGCAGAGAATCTGCTTGTGGCCGCGGCCGGCGAACCAGGCGAGCGTCTTCTCCTGGGCGATCCAGTTCATGATGATCACGTCCTTGTCGAGCCCTTCCCAGGAGCCGACGAACGGGGCCTCGCCGCGGACGAGATAGTACTTGCCCTTGTCGGAGGCGTTATGATTGGGATCGAACATGTCGCTCCAGACGTAGATCGGCTTGCCGGGGTCTTCCTTGCGGATCATCTCCGTGCAGCGCTTGACGTTGGCGGCCAGCATTTGCCCGCAGGTCTTGCCGGTCTTGCGGCAGGAGGCGTCCCATCCCATGTGGCGAAGCTCGTCATGCGACATCATGTAGCCGTCGGGCCGCATGACTTCGTGGCAGGTCTTGAGGTTGCGGCCCATGATGGTCCACATCTTCGGCTCGTTCCAGCAGGCGAAGGTGGCGTAGCCGTAGACGATCATGGCATGGTTGTACGAGGCCAGCACCCGCTGCCCTTCCTTGAGGCGGCTGCCCGGGGGCACGGCCACGGAAGGGCCCGGATACCACGTCTGGAACGCGCCCAGGAAGGGGGAGTTGCCCATCTTGGGATCGACGACCTTGGCGAAATCGCGTCCCTCGCGGTAAACGGTCTTGCCGTTTTCGCTGCTGATCTGGAACTTGAGGTCCGGGCGGCGGATGAGGTTCACGAACCCGCCCGGCTCCAGGCGGACGTCGTCCAGCCAGAGTTTGCCCTGCCGCCCGCCCCAGGAGCCTACGTAGATGCCGACCTCCTCGCTGTCGAGGGTGTTGAACACGATTTCGAACTTCGTCCAATCCGCGGTCGGCTTCAGCGCGAACTGCTGATGGTCCAGGGCTTGCTCGCTGGAGCCCTTGGGGTGCCCCAGGGCCAGGATGTTGAACGTCCCCGGCGCGTCGAAGCCTTCCGTCTTGACCTGCACGCTGAGGTGATAATAGCGGAACGGCTTCACCTTGACAGATTGGATGACGCGGCCGTTGCCGACCGAGCTGTTGGCCTTGATATTCTCGAAGCGGATCGAGTTCTTGCCTTCCACCTTGACTTCCGTGTCGACGAAGCTCGCCCGGCCCAGGTCGTCGATATACCAGCCGGGCACGCGGCCGTTGCCGGCGGCCTCGAGGCCCGGGTTCGCCAGCTTCATGTCCCCGTCGGCCGGCACGAGCCGGCGGTTCCTGACCACGAAAGGCGCATCTTCCACCGGCATGCCTTCGGCGAGGTTGGGATCGCTGCTGAGCAGGTCCGAGCCCTGGTCGCAGACGGAGATGATGAACTGGAGGTTCAAGTCCCGGGCGGCCTGCCGCAGACGCTTGACGTTGTTCTCGTAGGGCACGAGTTGATCCCCGCGCTGGTCCCAACGGCTGAACTTGGAGTCGGACACCAGGACGCCCGTATAACCGGCGGCGGCCGCATCCTTCATGATTTTCACGCAGCGATCGACCTCCTTGTCGAGCAGAAAGTTACCGCCGAGAAAAACGAGCTTGGTGGCGGCGATGGTGCGGGGATCACTGGCGGGCTTGGAGGCCCGGGCCAGCCCGCCGGACGCCAAAAGGAGCAGGGCACAAGCCGTGGCAAGACGTTTCATGGAACCGTTCCTCGTTGATTTCCGGTAGTTGACGACGCCGCATGTCGGCGACCCCCATTCTATCCGAGGAAATACGCGGTTCGCAAGTGCGGACGGCTCTTGGTAACCGTTCACGGGCCGCGTTATAGTAGCAGGCACACTCCGTGTGCCGTCCGCCTTGTCAGCCGTCCGCTTGAGCGGACGGCACACGGAGTGTGCCTGCTACTTTCCAGGCTGTGAACGGTTACGTAAATGTTTGCGTCCGAATCAACGGCCTGGTATCCTAAAACAGAGTTGCCTCCCACGAACGATTCCTGGAGTCCTGTGATGAAATCTGCATCTGCCTTTCTGATCGCCACCTTGATGCTGGCTGCTGACGTTTGGGGCCAGTCGCCCGAGCCCGTTCTCATCGATATGACGGCCGTGCGGCACAAGCCGGGCGAGGTGAGCACCAAGAACAACGCCAAGGCGCCGGCCGGCACGGTCGAGCTGGTCGACGGCCAGTTCGGCAAGGCGTGCAAATTCTCCTTCATCGAGTCCACGGGGCCGCAGTTGTTCACCGCCTGGGTCAACCCCAAGGAGGACCGGGACCAGTACGAAGGTTTCAGCTTCTGGGTCAAAGGCGACGGTTCCAAGACCTGCGGCGGGCTGGAGCTCATCGACGGCGACAACTTCGGCCTGCGCTACGGCTACTGCTTCCCCGTCAATTCCACGAAGTGGGTGAAGGTGAACGTCGCCTGGAGCGACCTGATCCCCGAGCTGTCCGGGCCGCTGGTCGACGCCAACGGCGGTTATGCGCCCAGCCGCTTCCGAAACTTCTGGGTCGGCAAGTGGTACTACTGGCGCGAGTGGCCGGCCTGCTCCTTCACGATCGAGCGGGTGGTTTTGGAGAAGAAGATCCCGCGGGACACGGCCGACTATGCGCCAAGCAAGCGGGCGTGTCCCGCGTGCTGGCCAAGCTCAAGGCCAAGCAGCCGATCACCATGGTGACCATGGGCGATTCGCTGAGCGACAAACGCCATTGGGCCAATCGGGAGAAGCTCTGGTCGGAGATCCTCGCCAAGCGGCTCAAGGACGCCTATGGCAGCGAGGTGACGCTGGTCAATCCGGCCATCGGCGGAACGACGCTCAGCCAGAACGTAATCCTGGTTCCCCGCTGGCTCCAGGAAGCACCCTCGCCGGACCTGGTCCTGATATGGTTCGGCGGCAACGATTGGGATAGCGGGGTGCGCGGACCGCGGTACAAGCAGTATCTGCGGACGGCCGTCGACCGGGTCCGACGGTTGACCAAGGGTCAGGCCGACGTCCTCGTGATGACTACCCTCCCCGGACTCCGTACCTGGGAGACCACGGCCGAGCTGAGCCAGGCGGCCTACACGGTGGCGAAGGAGCGGAACACGGGCTTCGCCGACGCGGCCGGCGCTTTCCACAAGGCCGGTTCCGCCGAGGAAGCCATGAAGCGGCAGTACTGGGGATGGGACGGCGTCCATCTTGGGCCCGCCGGCCACGAGCTGATCGCGGACACGGTGCTGCGAAGCTTGCAGTCCGAGGGGCTCGCCGACCTCAAGACGGCCGCGGACGCCTATTGGATGAAAATCTCGGTGCAGGAGGTGGCCGAAGGAGAAACACCGCTTTGCAGCTTCGAGCCCGGCCAGGAGATGCTGGTCGCCAACTCGGGCGGCGAGGTGGTCCAAGAGCACGCCACGGACGGCCGGCACTCCCTGCGACTGAGGAGCAGGGAGAAGGACTACGCGACGATATCCCTCGAAGACGGCCGGTCCCTTGGCCCGGCTCGCGACAACGCCCGGTTCCTCGTCGACGTCTTCAACCCGCAGCCGAAGGATGTCACGCTCAACGTGCTGGTCAGGGACGACAAGTCGAAAGATTATAACAGTCGCTACAACGGCACGCTGACCGTCAAGCCGGGCAAGAGTACGATCGACTTGGACTACACGCGGTTGCCCCGCACCGCCTCGGAGAAGAGCGACAAGCCGGACTACCTGAATCCAAAGCAACTGACGCTGCTGGTCCTGTTCCTGGACCCTCACGGCAGCGGGACGCCGGTCACGCTGTTCTTCGACAACGTCCGTCTGGCCGCCAAGAAGGCCCCGCCGAAGCGCTAACGTTCCGCGCGGGTGGCCAACTCCTGCGGCTGAATGCGCGGCGAATGCGCCCGCAGCTCTCCGCCGTGGCGGCGGTCGGCTCGGGCTCGGGATAGAAGCCGAACTGCCGCAGCAGGGCAAGCTTCGGCAACACGTTGCCCGCCAGGTCGATGTGGAAGAAGCCCGGGAAGATGTCGGGATTGGCGAGAATCATCTGGAAGTACTCGCCGTACCGCTCGGGCAGCTCGATCCGCCCGCCGCGGCACACTTCGTGACCCGTGAAAACGAACTCCGGCAGCAAGTAGGGGCAGAACTCCAACTCGGCCCGGGCGCTCCACTGGCGGTAGATCTCGGTCTGCGGCAGCAGCGACAGCAGGCTGGGCAGGATCCGTGCGCCAACATGCGGAACGACACCATCTGAAACAGCGTTTGGTGGAAGTCTTCCAAGGTCTCGAAGGGGAACCCCCAGACGAAAAAGGCGTCAACCCGCGGGAAGATCTCCACCGCTTTGGGAACGACCTCCAGCGACTGGGCGGCGGTAAAGCCTTTCTTGATCTCCCGCAGCACGCGGTCGCAGCCCGATTCGATCCCGAAGCGGAGGTCGACGCAGCCGTTGTCGGCCATGGCGCGCATCATCTCTTCGTCCACGAGGTTCACGCGGCCGAAGGCCTTCCACTGCACGGCCAGTCCCCGGGAGCCAAGCTCCCGGCAGAACTCCATAACCTGCTTCTTGCCGGAAACGAAAAACTCGTCCTGGAAGAGGAACAGGTCGACCCCCGCCCGCCGGTGCAGAAACTCCATCTCGTCGACGATGTTCTTGGCGCCACGAGAGTAGCTCTCCAGGTTCCAGACCGGCGCCACCGAGCAGAAGGTGCAGGGATAGGGGCACCCTCGACTGGTCATCATGCCGTAGCCCGCGTAGCGGCCGAGGTCCACTTTCTCGAAAGCCGGAAAGGGGATCGAATCGAGGTCGGTGATCCGCGGGCGGTCGGGCGTGTGTACGATCCGGCCGTCCGTACGGAACGACAAGCCGCGGACGGCGGCCAGGTCGCCGCCGCGGCGGATCGTCGCCAGCAATTCGGGGACAGTCCGCTCGGCCTCGCCGCGGCAAATGATGTCGATCCAGGGGAAGCGGCTGAGGATCTTTTCCTCGACTGCCTTGGACCCCACGCCGCCCAGGACCAGCGTGTGCCGCGGATACCGCTCCCGCAATGCCTTCATGGCCAGCACGGTGAAGGGCAGCAGGTTCGCCATGCAGGAGAGCCCGATCACGGGCGCCGGGTCGCGGAGAAAATCGAGGAACACGTCCATCTCGAACGGCTCGTCCGAGGCGACCGTCTGGTAGTCGCGAAAATCGACGGCCAGTCCGGCGTCTTCCAGGGCCCGCGACAAGTAGAGCGGTCCCAGCGGCACGTGCAGTTCCCGCTCCACCTCCTCGCCGAACCGCATGAAGAGCATATTGAGGTTGATCAGAGTGATGTCGGCCGACACGGGAGCCTCCAAGTAGGTCCCGTCTGCCGGACGGGACCGGGGTGAACCGTTAAGGATCGGCGAGTAAACAAGTGTCGCCTTTCGCTCCGCGAAAGCTGCGTTATCCCGGACTGTTTCGCCGCAGCCCGCCTACTTTCGCGGAGCGAAAGGCGACACTCATTGATTTTCCGATCCTAATCAAAACGTCCCGCCCGGCAGGCGGGACCTACTCTTTGTCAGCCGGTGAGGGAGGCGGCGGCGCTGGCCCTACGTAAGGGCGATCCGGACGTGCTCCACCAGGTGCCGGCCCATGGTACTTCGGCCTGTCCGCGCCGTAGGGCTTCTCGAACTGCTCCTGCTTCGCCCGCTCGACGAGCTCGCAGCCCTTGGCCGTCGCAAGTGCGCCCAGGGCCGCCAGCATCGCGGCGGCGGCCCAGCCCAGAAACGCCCGGCGGTGCTCCTGCGGCACGCTGGTCCGCGCGATGATCGCTTCCAGTTGCTCGGCCGGCGCGACGGCCAACATTGCGGCCTCGGCCGGCTGGAGGGTCAACCCGATCGCCTCGGCCGCCGCCGCCCGCCGCGACAACAATAACGCTTTGAACTCCGCATCGACCGCCGCCTTCTTGACGAGCACTTCGATGCCCCGCGGGATCTCTCCCACCGGCTGGCCGCTGCCGGGCGGACGCCCTCCCACGATCGTAGTGCGCACCGCTTCCTGTTCGAGCGGTCGGTCGGCGCGAAACTGCGGGCCGGCAGGACCATTAGACGGGCTCATGGCAATCTCCTCTCAATAACGGCATACCGTGCAAGCATCAACGGCTTGCGAGCCATCTCACTTGGGGCGCACGCCGCCGGCAACCGGCGGGAAATCCGCCGGCAGAACGACGGGATCGTCGGGCGATGGTTGCTGCTCCGACGCCTTCGCGGGGGCGTCCGGCTTGCGTTTGGCCGCGGACGTTCGCTTGTCCACCGCCTTTTTCACGTAGTCCACGGTCTCTCCCACCGTGTGCAGCTTCTTGAACGCGGCAACGGGAACTTTCAGGCTGAACTCTTTCTCCAGGCCCTTTCTCAGTTGCACGAGCGCCGGCGGCGTGGCCTCCAGATCGTCAACCAGCGACAGCACCTCGACGGGCTTCTTATGGGCCGTGATCCGCTGCTCATCGACCTTGAGCTGCTTGGCAATCACGCTAATCACGCGTTGTTCGATGGTCTTGGGTTTCTTAGGCGGCAAGTCCGGCCGGATGCCTCCTGGGGGCAAGTCCGCGTTGGGGTCTCGGATGGGCGGAGCATCAGGCCGCACGCCTCCGAAGAAGGGGGGCGCCGGAACCTGGGCTCCCGCGGCGCCCGGCCGGCCCGCCACGATCCCCAGGGCCGCCAGCATGGCAGCCGCCGCCTGCCCCAGAAATGCGCGGCGATGCGCCTCCGGCACGCTGGTCCTGGCGATGATCGCCTCGAGTTGCTCACGCCGCACCGCGCGAAGCATGGCCGCCTCTGCCGGCTCCAGTGACAGCCCGATCTCTTGGGCCGCATCCCCACGGCGTTCCAAGAAGGTCCCTCTGAACACCGGATCGACCGACGCCTTCTTCAACAGCACCTCGATTCGTTGAGGAATCTGCCTGTCCATGTGGTACTCCTATCGAGAAAACGGTTGGTGAGAAACCCTGCGCCGACTGCCAAATGTCGACTACCTGACGCCCGGCACGTCAGGCAGTCAGCTCCCCCTGTTTTGACGATCTTGGTCCCTGCGAAGTTCCCTGAAATCTGGCCCTGTCGGGTCCAGGGCGATTGCGCAATTCTGGGTAGTCTGGCATGATTGGGAGATCATGATTCCCGCCGCTTGCCAAGGGCGACATACGGCCAGCCAGCCCGTCGCGGGCGGCCAACAGCCGCCGGCGCCGCCGGACGGTCCTTAGTTCCAAGGGTAACAGTCCGGCCCAAGGTAACACTTTGGGTAACAGTGACCCCGAAAACGCCAGCGGGCCCGGTCAAGCCGAGCCCGTTAAGTCTTATCTGGCAAGGGATTAGAGCAAGAGGCGCCGCCCGGATTCGAACCGGGGATGGTGGATTTGCAAACAGACACCCTCTTGCCGCAACGAACAAGAGGACAACGAGTTGCGACCGGCCGCAAGTGACAGGGGGGCATTTCCGGGGGCAGTTGAATCGAACCCCCAGCCTGTTGACCCCGGGTTACAATCCCTCATCGACGCATGGCCCAATCTGCCCCAGGTGGTCAAGGCCGGCATCATCGCGATGGTCCGGGCGGCTACTGCCTGACTGGTAACGGAAACACAAGTCCTCAAAACCCGGGAAAAACAACACTTGTGTTACCATACCACGGTCAAAGCTAACCCCAAACACCTGACGCCCATCCGCGTCGGCCTGTGGCCATCGGCCGGCATTGCTCACGCCGGGGCTTGCGCGGAGCCCCGCCGGGCACGATACTCCGCGATGGCTTCCTCGATTTCCTTCATGCTGGCCGTGTTGAGGCCCAGCGGATCAGGGTCTTGGACTTCGGGGGAGTCCCGCGGGGCATAGTCGGGCCCCGGGGGCTTCGCGTCGCAAAGTTCCACTTCCGCGATAAGGCGGCAAACCGCCCCTAGGACCTTGACCGCGGCAGGGAGCGTCCGCGGTCTCAGTAAGGCACGCATGGTGGACTCGTACGACAACCTCCCCAGTTTGTCGATGCCCCCGAACTGGGCGACCGTCGCGTTGACCAAGCCGCGGAGGGCGCCGTCCGACTTGGCTTGCAGGACGGCCGAGGCGAATCGGGCGACGGTCTTCTCCCGGCGGCTGCGGCGGTATGCTCGCATCCTGCGGTTGTAGCATGATCGACAGCGGCCTTGGCGTTGCGGTTGCCCCCTCCGGCGGTATCGAAAGGCGGTGACAGATTGTAGCAAGCCACAGTCAATGCACGTCTTGACCTGACAGTCAACCGGGATAGTGTCCGCCATATCGAGAGCCCCTTAGTGCGAGAATTGGCCCGGCGTCGGGCCGGCGGTAAGTGATAACCTACATCCATCTTACGGCAGAATAAAGGCAAACGGAACTACGCTGGCGCGCTACAGTCAATTCCGGTTGTTTGGGTAAATCGGGCAGGTCGGTCGATCTGAGGGAGAACGAGCCGCACGGACGTGTTCTCTTCACCAACAGCCGGGAAGGTGCGATGGCCACCCCCGAACTGCTCGCGGAAGTCCAGAGCAATGTCGATTGGCTGGGGCGATTCAAGGTGTGGATCGACGCCAATTGCGTCCGGGCCACCTTCACTACGCCCGAGTCGCTCTGCGGCGGGGTGTTGGCCGCATTGTACGAGTGGCAGAAGCGGCACTCCACCTTCGGTTCCTACGGGACTCCCTTCGGTGAAGTTTCCGCCCTGGATGGAGTACCATCAGGGGAGTTGGGCTGCGGAGCCCAAAACGCTGTAGACCGTTGGGCGCGACAGGCCGGTGGCCCGGGCTATGGCCGCAACCTTCTCGCCTTCGCCCTTCAGGCGGTGGATGGCTCGGGCCTGCTCGGTCGTGACCTTCAGACGCCGGCCCTTGCGACTGCCGCCCCAGTGCTTGCCGTTGGCCATCGCTACGGCCTGGCCGGCACGGATGCGCTCGGAGCGGATTTCGTTCTCGTAGGCCGCGACACTGGCCAGCACGTTGGCCATCAGGCGGCCGGCCGCGGTGGAGAGGTCCACCTTATCGCGGAGTGACTCGAAGCCGATGTTGCGGCGCTGGAGATCCTCGAACAGAGCGGTCAGGCCCGCCGCGGTACGGCCCAGCCGGTCCAACCGCCAGACGACGATCTTGGACACGTTGCCGGCGAGCATGTCGGCTTCCAGGCGCCGCCAGCCCGGTCGGTCCATCGTCTTGCCGCTGAACTTCTCGTGATACCATTTCACGGGGGCATCGGCGAAGGCTTCCGCCCAGCGTTTCAGGTCGGGCTCCTGGCTGCGGGTGTCTTGCTGGCGGCTGCTGACCCGCAAGTAGATGGCGATGAACCGTTGCATGGAAAAGCTCCGAAGTGTCAGCCGTGATTTACAATTCAGCCGTTACACTTTTCGGTCGTCGCAAGTCGTTATTTTTCGGTCGATCCGAGGGCTTTTTTGGGGGGAGAATGACCCTTTACAGGTTTTCCGCGGGACCCGCCTCGGGAGTTTTGGCCTTCATTTCCTTCACAATGAACTCGATCGCCCCGCAGCCCGGGCACTCGATGAAGACCACCATCTGGTAGCGCTCACCACCTGAGATAAGGTCGATGGCGCCGTGAATCTCGGGCTCCTCGTTGCCGCACTTCAGACAGCGCATCGCAAAGAATTCGGTTAACATGGGTCGTCCCTACCTTTCCATCCTGAGTGAAGCCCCTCTATCTCCACCAGCAGTCTCCATAGGTGGGGGGCTTTGTAAGTCGTTGTCACGCCGCGAATTATGGCGGTAGGCTTGCCGAGATTGCCTAAGCTAACTTGCATTGCAAATCGTTTTCTGGCAACGACTTGCAAATCTGGACCTACTGGTCCTCGCCATCGGTCTCGAAGAGGTTCCGCTGGCCCGGCAGGCAATCCATGCCGGAGAAGAGCACTCGCTGCCGGGTGCTCTCTGTCTCCGGTTGCGGATCGCCCGACTCGGGTAGACACGGCGGAAGATTGGTCAGAACGTAGGGTTCATCCGCGAGCTGTTCGACTGGCTCTTTCATGCCGGCACTCCCTCTTCGCGGCGCAGCTCCAGCGCGGCACCCAGGGCGGTCAACGCCCGCCGCATCGAGTAGTTTTCCTTGCGCCAACCCATTTGCTCCATCCCCAGGGGCATCGGCACGCCGGCGCCGGCCTCGCGCTCCCAAATGCAGGCCAGCCGCTCCCGGCACGCCTCGGCGAAGATCGGCCCCGCGGAGAACGGGAAGACCTCGAAACGCTGCAACAGGGCCTCGTCCAGTCCGCTGGCGTCGTTGCTGGTCGCCACCACGATCAGCCGCTCGGGCATGTGTTGCTCGGACAGCTCGTTCTTGAGCGCCGCCGACACGTTGCGGCTGACGATCAGTTCCAACTCCTCGACCAAGAGAACGTGCCAAGCGCTGCCGGCCATCGGACGCATCCGAAACGTCTGGCTGAACAGTCGGCGGACCTCCTCTATCGTGAGGTTGCTGGCGGAATACTCCACCAGGCCCGAGAACGGCTCCACGCCGAGGTCTTGGACCAGCGCCTTGGCCGCGGCGCTCTTGCCCACGCCCCCGGGGCCCTCGAACAGCAGGCAGCAGGATTGCGGGGCGGCCAGCAGCCGCTTCAGCCTGCGGATGATGCCCGGCTGGCCAACCACTTCGTCAAGGGTTTTCGGCTGATAGCTTTGTGACAATCGCATAGGGTTCTCCCTTCAGATTGGAAGTGCAGTCCAGGTCCGTTCGCCGAGGTCAAAACAGCTCGGGTTGCTCGCCGACTAGCTTGGTCTTGGCCAGCCGGGCGGAATAGGTCTCCATGCCTGATTGGAAAGCGGCCTTGCACTTGGCGGTGCAGAAATAGCTTTTGGTGTTCGGGTGTGGCTTGCCGCACTTCAGGCACTTGCGATAGGGCTTGGTCGGGGTCACGTGGAAACCTCCACGTGCAACTCCTCGCAGTACCGCTCATAGGCCACGTTGGAAATCTGGCCGAAGTCCAGGTTACGCTCGTCGCAAAAGTGGCGCAGGTCAACGAGTAGGTCGAGCACAGCCGCCGTGCGGTCATGCTGTACGGCATCGCGGCCGTAGCCAGCCACAAGGGCGCGGCGAGCGGTGTGCGCCAGCCGGTGTCGTTCGGTAGGGGTCATATCTTCTCTCCGGGGTTGCAAGGGTGTCCGCCAGCCCGCCCTCTTCGGAGGGCAGGCTATCGCGGAAATCCTCACTCCCGGAAGCCTTCGGCCGCAAAAGGCTTCGCCTCTTCCGGGTCAAGCAGCGGTCGGCCGATCGCCCGCAGCCAGCTATTCAGGCTCGACGAGGCCCACCACTTGAAAGGAGGAACACCCGCAGGGAGATCCTTGCGGTCCTTGAAGCAGTCCCAGCACACGATCAACCCAACCTCTTTGGGTTGGCCGCAACCCGGACAGGTTCGCAAAGTCCGGGCATACGCTTCGACATCCTCTTGGATCAAAATCTTCACGGTCATTCCTCCACGGGGTTCAGGACCACGGTATCAATCCAGGCCGGCGGCATCGAACAGCAGCGAGGCTTGCGGGTAAGGCAGGCCACCACCCGCGGCGCCACGGGGCGCTGGGCCAGCCTGTCTCTCCATCGGTCACGACCAGGATCGCCTTGGGCGCCGGCCGCTCTTCGGCCGCCGCCACGATCAGGGCGGACATATCCGTCCCACCGCCGCCGTTTAGCTCGATCTGCTCCGGCCGGAAGACGTTCTTGGCACAGGCCACGGCGGTATCTCCGGCCAGCACCCGCAGACCACGGGGATCGGGCAGCGACCGCAGCGCATTGCCGAGTACGCCCAATGCCAAGGCAAGATCGCTCTCGTTCATGCTGCCGCTGGTGTCGATGATGACCGTGACGCGGGGAATCGGCTTGACGTGGGCGGGCAGGAGCGCACCGCCAGCGGGTTGCCGCCGGTTTAGCCGGCGATAGGTGAAGTCGCCAAAGCCCGAAGTGCAGCCTACGGCAAACCTGACCTTGGCCAGCAGTTCCCTGGCCGGGTCTACCTTGGGGTGCAGCAGGTCCGCCGCTTGGCGGGCCAGCCCACCCGGCACGCTGCCACGGCCGCGCTGTTGCTGGTGCTGCTCGATGGCCTTGGCTACCGCGGCCTCGACGAGGTTCTGCTCGTGTTCGGCCATCCCGGGATGATCTTCCGAGGGTGGGCCATCTTCCCAGGGCCGGGGCTGACCATCCGCAGAGCTACCACCAGTTTCCGCCGCATTGGCATCCCCCAGCCCTTCGCCCTGGCCTTCACCCTGCCCATCGGCCTGCCCTTCGCCCTCATCCCCAGCATCGCCCTGGCCGTCTCCCTGGCCCTTTCCCTGGCCTTCCTGATCTTCAGCTTGGCTTTCATCGCCATCCCCTTCCTGTTGCTGTTGTTGCGGTTGGTCCTGCCCGCCGTTGTCCGCTGGCTGCTGTTGCGGTTGCCCTTGCCCTTGCTCGGCCTGTTGCACCAGCAGGTCGAAATACTCTTCCGGGGTTTTGTTCCGCGGCAGGCCCAGCTTGCCCGGCGTAACTCCCTCGGCCGGGCATTGCAGACCGGATTGCTCTAGCACGTCATTCACCGACGCATCGACCGCCTTGCGCCACGCCCCCAGCCGGTCTCTGGCAGGCTTCTCCCCCAGCAAGCGTTTGGCCCGCTTGGAGTGCCTTCCCCAGACGTGCAGCGCCTCGTGGAGCACCACAAAGCTCAGGTGTTGCAAGTCCCTCTCTTCCAGGAAAACCGGATCGAAGTACATCCGGCCGTAGTCATCGACGGCCATCGTCCCCAGGCCCGGCTTCTCCACGGGCAGCAGGCTCATCACCTGATGCGTCATGTAGGGCATCTTGCGGGCTGCAAGGATTCTGGCCTCTGCAAGTTTCTGCACTACCATATTGACCCTCTCCCCTACTTCACCGCTGCCATGATGTTCCGATGGACCTGCAAGACCACGTTGCTGAAGTCGGCCGGCGCCTTGACCAGCACGGAAGCGTGGGGCACGACGAAGTACAGTCCACCCGCGGCTGCGATGGCCGGCTCCAGCCAGCTCTTCGCCACTTCGGCAAAGCAGTCGATCGCTGCCAGCCAACGCTTCTCCGTAGGCTTGCCGTCAGGGCCAAGCTGGTGGTTCTTCACGCGGTCCACCAGCGCGCCGAGGACGGCCATGACCTGATCGCAGCGCGGCGGGATGTGCAGCTCCGGGCCGAGGCACACCCGGGGCATTGCCCGGGATAGCGTCGCCTTGAGAATCCACTCCTCCGGGTCGGGCAGGTCCAAGCTCTGCTCCCAGGTCTGGAACTCCAGCGCCGCCTCCTCGCCCACGCAGCCGGCGATGGCCCGATAGCGCAAGAGCGGTTCGGCGTCGATCGCCTCCAAGGCGGCCGCGCAGATTGCCGCATTGGTCCAGGAGCGGATGCTGGGCCACGGCCCGGACGCCTTGGCCCGATCCTTGGGATACGCTTCCAGCAGGCCCGGCCGATGCTTGTGGAAGGCGCCGACCAGGGCCGTGTTGCGGCCTACGTGCTTCTCCCAGTCCGCCGGCAGGGCAGCGAAGCTCGGCTGCGGGAAGCCCAAGGCATTGCCCATGCCTCGCTGCCAGGCGTCGACGTCGGTCTCCCAGGTCAGGTGGCAGAGCCGGTTGGCCAGCGGCGGTTCCAACTCAGAACCGTTGGCCGCACAGTCCGGCGGGTTGCAAGCCGCGGCGACCCACGTATGATCGGGCAGCGTGAAGTCGCCCACCCGCTTCTCGGCGATCACGCCCAGCAGCGCGGCCTGCACCGCCGGCGGGCAGGTGGTCAACTCGTCGATGAAGACCACGGTGGGGCGAGCGACACACTCCAGCGCCCACTTCGGCGGCATGACCATCATGTAGGGCTGCTCTCCCTGCACCATGTACGGGTAGGGATAGCCGCCGATGTCCGCCGGCTCTCTCAGCGAGCCGATCAGGGTGTAGCACTGGCGGCCCATTGCCTTGGCAAAGGCTTCAAAGGTGCGGCTCTTGCCGCAGCCGGGCGGACCGGAGACCAGCGGGGTAACCCGGCCGGTCTGGGCCACGGTCCAGAAAATCAGGTTAGGGGAACTCCGACATGCCATCGCATTACTCCTGCTCTTGGGTAAGGGTCGGCAAACCAGCCCCGCGCCGGCTCACACCACGGCGCGGAAGGGATTGCCCTGCCCTACTACACCCCGAACCCCGCCGCCGCGAAGTCTTGCAACGCCGCACCCATCGCCGCCCCCTTGGCCATCAGCGTCACGTTCTTCAGCCCCTCCAGTCCCTCGTTGAGGATGGAACTGTAGAGGTTCACGCGGTCCACCAAGGCTTGCGACCGTTGCGCCCGTACCTGGAGTTGCGTATCGTTGAGCGTGCCCTTGCTCACGTCGTCCAGCAGTTGCGCCGCCGCCTCCTGGACCTCCTTGGTCAAGGCATCGCGGATCGCCCGGGCCGTCCCTTCGTCCATTGCGGCCCGCACCGTGGTAATCTTGTTGCCCTGCTGACAGCCCTCGACCAGATCCGCCAACTCCTTCCAGCCCTTCAAGTGGTGCTCGGGGATGTAGTGGATGCCCGGCTTGTCGAAGCCCCGCATCCCGTCCATGCGCTGCAGCACTTCGGTCAGGGCTTGGGAGACTGCGCTGGCGGTCAGCACCGCCTTGTACTTCAGGTAGTCCTCGGTGAGCTTCTGCTCGTTGGCGTAGCCCCCATCCGCCTTGACCGCGCGGTTCACCACCTTGGCGCCGAAGCTGGTGGTGTAGTAGTTGCGGTCCTGATTGCGCTCGATCGCCACCAACTCCACCCCGTTCAGACTGGGCTTTTTGCGGCTGACGATGGCCCGGTTCTTCGTGCCGTAGGTGGCCTTGATGGCGTTGACCAGCGCACTCTGGTCAGTCCTGGGGTTGGGCATACAGTCGCCGTAGCCCTTGGACCTCAGCGCCTCCAGGAGCGCCTGGTAAGGCGTGGGCTGGAGCGACCAGAAGACGATCGCCCCGCTAATGTCATACTCTCGCTCGATCATGGAAGTCCTCCTCGGGAAAGGGGAAGGGAAGCAGGGAACGCCCCGGGGGCAGATCGACCACAGACCCGGCCCTACGGCGTTGCCTATGCCCCAGCTCGCTCGCTGCTGGGGGCGGGGCAATGCCGTAGGATTACTTGCGGGACAACCCGGGGTGGTTCTGGATGAAGCTCTTGATGCTCTCCGGCGAACCCCAGCAGGCGCTCCCACTGCTCGGCGTAGAGCGTGACCGGCATCCGCTGCAAACCGTAGACGGAGAGGGCGCCCTTTTCGCTCTGCTTGCAGGACAGGGTGCCCCCTCCGGTCTTGACGGTGGTCTTGAGTTGCGCCACCCCCTGCTCCGGCGTCATCTTGCCGGAAGCGACCTGCGCCATGATGTGGGCATTCCACTCACGATCGGAGACGATGGGGGAAACTGCACTGGACATGGGAAACTCCTTCGCGTAACGGGGTTGGTAAAGAACGGCCGCATAGGGCCATCACGGGGGATGGCCGCATGGGGCGATTCTCTAGGCCCGGGGAAGGCGCAAAGACTTGGCGTCTTCCGTACCCGCCCGGACCAGCGAGCGCTGGTAGTTCTCCCCGCACTCCGCCGGCTGGCCACACTCGAAACGAACCGGCTTTTCCGCGTTTTTCACGGCCCGATCCATCGCGCTGTGCAAGCCCGCTGCGCCGCGGACCAGCTTGTGGAACACGGGGGCGGGAATGTACGCCACTTCGCCATCCTCACGGCGGATACAAAACGCATTCTCCTCCGGCAACCAGGTCAACGTGTAACGCATGGCTCTTGCTCCTATCTCGTTGGGGTGTAACGATTTGCGGCCGTTTTTTGTCGCGTTTTTTTCGGCCCTCTACCTTTACTTTTTTCGCCAAAAGGGGGGTAGTTTCTAAGTCGTTTGTGGAAAACGATTTACGGCTTGAAAGTTCGCCAACTTGCCTAACTTATCTTGCGTCGCAAGTCGTTGGCACGAAACGACTTAAAATTTTTCGGCGAACCTAACTCTGCGCGGGTGCATGAACGTAAAGCATTATGCCACAATGCGTTACGTATACAGAACTGGCGGGCGGAGAGCAGGGGGAAGGTGCTGAGTGTCACCGTGGCCAGTCTTCTGGAGCACCTGCGCGAGGGCCGCGGGTGGCAAGGGCCGCGGGTGGCGAGGGCTGGCTCGACGACGACGGCGGAGCCGCCCCGGAGGCCCCCATCGGCAACCCTGCCTGGTCACCATTCCTCCCTCACTATTTTTGCCATTTTCACTCCAGCAAGAGGGGCAAGCTGACTGCCGGAGATCATGGAAGCGTGTCGGGGTTGCCTCCAGAAGCCATCATGGCGTAGCAGGGGCCATGTGACTAAGCAGAATGGCACGAGGCGGAGTTCCAAGACAACATTGCCTTCGTCGGCACGCGGCGGAACTTCTACTGCGCCGGAGGAGTCACCCGCCTCACAGGGCTATGACTGGAGCGGCAGCGTCTAGGCGTACTACCTGGTCGGAGCGGCGATGGGTGACCTGGCTACTCCTTATTACCTGACGTTGATGGAGGCCACGGCTATGCAGCGGCACCACATCGTCAAAGCGTGCATACGACGCTCTACACCGACGACACTATCGAGACCGAGGCCAAGTCATCTTCAGTCGCTCGCCAGTTCACGCAGAAACTCGCTCCGCCTGCCGGTCCAAGTAATGTAAAGCTGCTCCCGGGCTCGCGTCATAGAGACGTACAGCAGGTTCTTTTCACGCTGGAAAACAGCATCCTTTTCCGCACGGTCGGCGGCCATGTCCATGGCGACTTTCGCCGGTACATCGCCCTGCTGGCAGCCAACGATGAAAACGTATCGAAACTCAAGTCCCTTTGCCCCATGCATTGTGCTCACAAACACGTCGTTTCCGGTGCCTTCCTGTTTGGGCTGGTCGGGCATCACAAAAGGTATGCCCCGCTGCCGCAATTCTTGCTCGAACCACCATCGCTTCCGCTTTGTCCTGGAGAAGAGCGCGATCTGGGCTGGGGCCGTGCCGCCGTCGATCAATCTGGCTATCTCACTGCCGACGAATTGCTGCTCCTCTTCATATCGCTGGAATCCCTTCAAGATCGGAGCATCGCCGCTGAGAAGATCTTGATTGGGGGTCGTTTCCTCGCCCTCTTCCAGATTGTCGACTGCCTTTCCGCGAAGATGGCTTGCCGCTCTGGCGATTTCGCGGGTGGTACGATAATTGATTTGCAGTGTTCTCGATCGTCCACGGGTTTCTATACCCAAGCTTCTCAGGCTGAACCCCCCGGGATAAATTCGTTGCCCCGCGTCGCCGATCAGCATCAGGCTGTTCGGGACCTGTAGAGCCAAAGCTGCGAGAAAGCGTATCTCCTGGGCGTTCAGGTCCTGGACTTCATCAATGACCACTGCGTCAAATGGTTTCTCAATGCGTTCTGATTCAATCGCCTCTCTCGCACGGCGACAGACGAAGCTCCAGGGCAGCAGGTCGGCGTCCAGCAACTCCTCTACGGCCGGGGCAAACAGACTCCACACCCGTTCCCTATCTCCAGGGCCTAGCGGTGTCCCGCGGCCGATACGTGGAGCTTCGGTATATTCCTCCAACGATGCCATTCCCTGCTGATCCACGAGGTACTGCCATTCCTCAAAGAGGAACTGCTTGGCAAAGCCCATCAGGTGTTCTGGCAAGGTCTCTTCTAATGTCTTCCTGGTGAAGTCGCTGTTTCGGCCTTGCACTCCCGGTTGGACTTTTCGCAGGACCGCCAAGGCTTGGCTGTGAACGGTGCTGACCCTGATTCGATTCCGCTCCTCTAGGGAACACAGGTCGCCAACTCTTTTCTCGATATCTTGGCTGAGGCGTTTGCTGAACGTCGTCAGAAGGACACGTTTGCCCTGTCGGGACAGATGCCGGGCTCGGTGCATGGCCACAACAGTCTTGCCGGTTCCCGCCGCTCCAGTCACCTTGACGGGCCCATGAAAATCGCCTTCCGTCAGATAGCGTTGAGACGGATGAAGATACAGCCTCCAAGCCTCGAATGGCTGAGTGAGCAGGGCTTGCAGTTCCTCTGATCCGCTCACTACATGCAGACGGCGAAGATTGTCTGGATTGGCCTGAACGCCTGCCTCGGGAGCGATGCACTTGGGCGGTGTCACTGCCTCGCCCAATGCCAAGGCATACAGCAATTCAGCCGGCTCTTCGGGTAGCTTGGCGTGAATTGGCCAGAAGTCGGATTCACTACGGACTCGTTGCACAACGGGAACCCATTCTTCGGGTACACCAAGCCTCAAAAGGTACTCGGTCGTGAACCGGCCGAAGTTCAGATTTGGGTCCTGGCACTCCAGTGATGGCGTGGAAGGCGTTGGCTGAGTGACGTTCTGGACCTCCGGTAGCACGACTATCTGGATCGCTCCTGTGGTGGGATGCGGACGAATCCGACGCCGCTTGGCCCAATCGTATGCCGCGTCGTGATGATTGACGTGTAAGAGCGTGTATCTATTGCCGTCATGGTGAAGAATCGCTCTGAGATCCTGGCTTACACGTGCGGACCACATGTTTGCATCAGCCCCATCCGTGAGGCGTTCAAGCCCAATGCCGGGGTTGGCCGGATTTGATATCATCTTCTGGATGAAGTTGTCAATCCGGCGGGCTTCTGATACCGGCAATTCCGCCTTGGACTCGAAGAACGTTATGGCAACCAAGATTTGTGGAGGCATGCCGTAGTCCTTAGCCGTGTCCAACGAACAATCCACCGAACACCAGCGATTGGCACATCAGCGATGACGATTATCGTACCCTATCTGCTGCGGGGTGCAATATCCGCCGAGGCTGCGGGTAGCAGTACAGCCTGAAAATCGGTAAGGAGATAAAGGGCGGAATCTGAACTTTCTTGAGACGGGGCCCGTGAGAGCGGGCCGTCCCCGCCCGATTTTCCTTGCGCGCGGGATCGGCCGCCCTCTGCTACCCCAGATTTCTTGGGGGGGAGGCTCCCAGGCCCCCGGGAAAGTCTTTATCATGGGGCGATAGAACTGGGCTGCACGCCCCGACGACCCGGGGCAAAGCTCGGCCAGACCGATCGGAAAGGCACCTCCCATGAAGGCGGCGGATTTCCTCGGCGACCTCGATCTCCGACCCCTGAAACTCGCCGAAGACAGCGGGCTGGAACCCGTAGGGCTTGCCCTTGGCCCCGGCGCCGGCGGGTTGGAAGTCGCCGTCGCCCGTAGCCAACGAAAGCCCACCCAGGATGCGCTGCGCAATGCGTGGAAGGACCGCCAGGGCGGTCGGGCAACGCCAGTGCTGCTGGTGGCCCTCCACGGCGACCGGGCGGCGCTGTGCGGCCCGGCAGGCGAAATGCCGCCGGTGTTCCTTGACCTGGACGTGGGGCAGGTGGAACGCATCTGCCGCACCGCCCTGGCCGAGCCCAACCGCCACGCGGCGGCTCGGTTCCTCTGGTCGGTGTTGCCGGAGGTCAAGGAATCGCAAATCCCCGGCCTGCGCAACCAGGGACTCTTCGCCACGCACGAACTGGAAAAGGGCGTGCCGCAGCGTTCCGATTGGGCGCAGGCCCAGCAGAAGGCCAAACCCCTGTTGGACAAGCGCGGTCGTGACCTGTTGACCGGACTTGGCTACCAGGTGTCCGACACGAACCAGCAATACGCGATCCTCCGTTGCGGGCAGACCAAGATGGCCGTGGCAGTCTTCCTGGACCGTAGCGAAGCCTGCGACATCGCCTCCGACCGCTTCGGCGGCATGACGCCCGTGCAATACGCGCTGGCCAAGGCAGACGAAGAGAACCTGGATTACCTGCTGGTCGATCACGGCTCGTCCTTGCGGATTCACACCACGGCGGGCAAGGGCGTGGGCCGCCGCGGGCGAACCGAGACCTTCGTGGAAATCCATCTCGACCTGCTGCCCAGCGACCGCGCGGGCTACCTTTGGCTGCTCTTCTCGGGGGTGGCGCTCTCCAAGGATGGCTCGTTCTCGAAAATCCTCGAAGAGTCGCAAGACTACGCCTCGGACTTGGGCTCCCGGCTGCGGGACCGCATCTACGATTTCGTGGTCCCACGGCTTGCCATTGCCATTGCCAAGGCCCGCAACTTGAAGACGCCGACGGCGCAAGACCTGAAGCTGACCTACGAGATGGCGCTGTTGGCCTTGTTCCGGCTGCTGTTCATCGCCTATGCCGAAGACAAGGATCTCCTGCCCTACCGCACCAACGAGCGCTACCGGGATCGGTCGCTCAAGAAAAAGGCCCGCGAGATGGCGGCCTTGCGGCAACAGGGGGTGCCCACGTTTGACGACAGCACGACCCATTGGGACGAAGCGATGCGTTTGTTCCGGGTGGTGAACACGGGCAAGCCGAAGGAATGGGGCGTGCCGGCCTACAACGGCGGCATGTTTTCCGAAGAGCAGGGCATTTCGCCGGCGGGCAGCCTCCTGGCCGACATCAGCGTGCCCAACAAGGATTTCGGCCCTGTGCTGTGCGACCTGCTGGTGGACCCAACGCCCGAGGGCTTCGGCCCGGTCGATTTCCGCAGCCTTGGCGTGCGCGAGTTCGGCACGGTCTATGAGGGGCTGCTGGAGAGCGAACTTTCGGTCGCCGAGGAAAACCTCGCCTTGGACAAGGAGGGCCAGTATGTGCCGGCGGGCAAGAAGGAACCCAAGGTCCAGCGGGGTCACATCTACCTGCACAACGCCAGTGGCGCCCGCAAAGCCACGGGCAGCTACTACACCAAGAGCTTTGCCGTGGAACATTTCCTGGACCACGCCCTGGAGCCGGCGATTGCCGACCATCTGGCCCGGCTCGACAAACTCGACGACCGCCGGGCCGCCGAGGGGTTCTTCGACTTCCGCGTGGCCGACATTGCCATGGGTTCCGGGCATTTTCTTGTGGCGGCCGTGGATCGGATCGAACGGCGGTTCAGCAGCTATCTTGCCAAGCGACCGCTGCCCGGCGTGATGGGCGAACTGCTGCGGCTTCGCAAAGCGGCGCTCGACGGCATCGAGCAGGCAGGCGGTTCCATCGAGGGGGTGGAAATCGAGAACGTCCAGTTGCTCCGCCGCCAGATCGCCAGGCGGTGCATTTACGGCGTGGACATCAACAACATCGCCATGCAGTTGGCCCGACTGTCGTTGTGGATACACACCTTCGTGCCGGGGCTGCCACTATCATTCCTAGACCACAATATCGTCTGCGGCAACTCCTTGGTGGGCATCGCCACTTTTGGGGAAGTGGACGAACTGCTGACCCGGGGCGGCACAACGCCGCTTTTCAGCCACACGGCCGACGCGCTGATCGGCAGCGCCGAAGCGGCGGTCAAGCGACTGGCGCAGCTTTCCGACGCCGACGCTGAGCAAATCAAGGAGGCCCGGAAAGCGTTCCAACAGCAGCGCAAAGCTGTAGCCGATACAGAGCGGATGTTCGACATCCTCACCGCATTCCGCCTGCCCGAAGCGGAGATCAGTCTGCTGCCCGAGGATTTCGAGGTAGACAATGAACTGTTCGTGCAAGGGACGCACCGCCGGGCAATGGAGACCCTGGGCGAACTCAGGCCCTTTCACTTTCCCATTGCGTTTCCCGAGGTGTTCTTGCGTGATCGTGCGGGCTTTGACGTGATCCTGGGCAACCCGCCGTGGGAAGAGGCTACCTTAGAGGAAGACGATTTTTGGAGCCGCTACCTACCTGGCTTCCAGGCGCTGCCACAACACGAACAAGAGGCGGTGAAGAAACGCTACCGGAAGAACCGGCCGGATTTGGTCGAGAAGTTGCAGCACGAGGTCGCAGAGGCCGATGCGTTGCGCAACGTGCTCACCAACGGTCCGTTCCCTGGCATGGGGACTGGCGACCCCGACGTGTACAAGGCTTTCTGTTGGCGATTCTGGAACCTGGTTTGCCGTGACGGCGGACACATGGGCGTGGTGCTGCCACGGTCAGCTTTCTGTGCCAAAGGGTCCAGCGAGTTTCGCTTGGCGGTCTTTGAGAGCGCAACGGCGGTGATAACGTTCGTGCTCAACACGTGCGGCTGGGTCTTCGACGAGGCTGAACCGCGATACACCATTGGCTTGACGTGCATCACGAGAGCGAGCGAAGCCGTTGCACCCGCACATAGTGCCGATGGCGCGCACGTCAGTCGTCTTCAATCAATCTCCCTTCGCGGTCCATTTCCCAGTCTCGAACGCTTCTTGGCCGGCGTGAAAAGACCACCAGTCACCTTTCCTGCAAGCGACATTTTGGGGTGGACTGACACGGCGGCGCTGCCGCTGCTGCCGGCAGAGGCGTCCGCCCTCGTCTTTGCGCAACTGCGAAAGGCCCCCCGCCTGGACCAAAAGGATGGTAAGTCATGGTGCGCCCGACCATACACGGAACTGCACGCAACGAACGACAAGAAGCTGATGAAGCTGGTGGAGGAGCAACCCGAGGGCTATTGGCCCGTGTTCAAGGGTGAATCGTTCGACACCTGGGAGTCTGACCGGGGCATCTATTACGCCTGGGCCAACCCGGAAAAGATGGTAAAACACTTGCAGGAGAAACGCGCGAACGCCCGCAACAACAGCAAGTCACCCTTCTTCGAGTTCACCGACTCGAATTGGTTTCGCAGCCCCGACACACTGCCCTGCCACTTTGCCCGAATCGCGTTTCGAGACATATCACGAGCCACAGATAGCCGTACCGTCCGAGTGGCGCTGCTGCCACCGAAGTGCTTCATCACCAACAAGGGCCCGTACTTCCTTTGGCCCCAAGGGGATGAGCAAGATCAGGCGTACCTGCTTGGCGTACTGAGTTCCATTCCGCTGGATTGGTATGCCCGCCGATTCGTGGAAACGACACTGAATTATCACGTCTTGAATCCGTTCCCCATCCCCCGCCCTACATGCGACAACTCGTTATGGCAGCGGACGGTCGCGTTGGCCGGTCGTCTGGCCTGCCCGGACAAGCGGTTCGCCAAGTGGGCCAAGGCCGTGGGCGTGGAATACGGCAAGCTGGACGCCAACGAGAAGGACAACATGATTGCCGAACTCGACGCCGTGGTCGCGCACCTGTACGGCCTGAGCGAATCCCACCTGACGCACATCTTCGAGACCTTCCACGAAGGCTGGGACTACCAGCCGCGCTTGAGGGCGGTGCTCCAGCACTACAAGGCGTTGGAGGCCAGATAATTGAAACCCCGTTTGACCAGGGCTGAAGCGTGGATGCTGCGATACGCGGACCTGCACTACAGGGCCGGGAGGATGTGCGAGGTGCCCGTCAGTTGGCCGCCGCCGGAGAAGTCGCGTCCGAAGGTTGCAGGGATGCCAAGGACATTTCAGGAAGCCAGGGTTTGCGTGGACAGCTTGGGGCAGTACAAGCTCATCGAGTTCTTCTGCCACAGCGGCGGTGCGACTATCAGGACGATAACCGGGGACGGTCTTCAATGCCTCTGGGAACTGGGCCACCCCGACATTGTGGAGAAGGTGGAGGACTGGGCGCGGCGTTCGCCCGTCGTGGCCTGGTTGATCGTCGCGGTCGTGGTGCTCGGGGCCATATCGGGCATTGTCAGCCTGGTCTGGAACATCCGGGTCTTTTTCCACCCGGCCGCCGAGCCGCCGGCCCGGGCCGCAGTGAAGGCGGCGGCCCTGATCTGGACTTGGCTCCATGCCTAAAAGGCAAACAGGCCGATGAGACCCGAGTTCGTCGATACCAGCCTCGCCTCAAGGCGGTGCTGAAGCACTACAAAGGGATGGGCAGACAAACCGTAGTGGCATGATCCGCGTACCGATAAGGAAATCATTGGGCCAGTTGGAGGTCGCCGGCGGCAATATCTCGGCTTGACACGCTCCCCCTATTTGGGTACAGAAGCGCCGGCGGGGCGATGGCTTACGCTGACGTTATCAATTATACTGGCGAAGGTTACGCCGTTTCCGACATTACCCCAGCAGCGACAAGCCTTTAGTATTTGACTCAAATCCTTGTCGGGTATAGTATTAGGTAACATGGCCAACAGCAGTGAGGCATTGCCCCGCTTCAAGAAGCCGCCGGTCATTGAGACGGTGCTCGGGGTTCATTTCCGCCCATTGGAGAAGTTCACCTCCGCCCATCAAGGGCTTCTGTGGGACCGCCGTTTCCGGGAGCGGTTCCCAAAGTTGGAGGAGCGGCCCCCGGTCGAGGAACTCCGCGAACTGTTTGACGAAGAGCGGCTGGGCGTGCCCATGATACGGTGGCAGGTCTTCGACCGACCGCCCGCGTTGCGGCTCTGGGCGGCGTCGGAGGACGGTCAGCACGTCGTTCAAATCCAGAAGAACGCTCTTTTTGCCGGCTGGCTGAAGACGGGCGAGGAGGTAGCCTATTACCCATATGCGGAGAGGCGGGAGGAGTTCAGCCAACAACTGGAGCAAGTCCAGGATTTCTTCCGGGCCGAAGGCATCGGTCAGTTGGAACCGACGACTTGGATCGTGACCTACATCAACCACATCGACTATGAGGGGTTCCGCAAGGTGGGGCCGGCCGTTGCACGGACGCTGACTTTCTGGACAAACGAGTCCAGCGACACTTGGCTGCCGGAGCCCGACAAGGTGGCGCTGGATTTCACGTTCCCCATGCCCGACAATGCGGGGCGGCTGAATGCAAACCTCACGACTGCGGTTCTGATGAGCGACAAGAGGCACGTGCTGCGTCTGGACTTGACGGCGCGGGGGCAACTCAAGGCGAGGGACGTGGCGGGCGCTTTGGCCGGGATCGACTTGGGGCACGAGTGGATCGTGCGGGGTTTTGCCTCGCTTACCCGCCCCGAGATGCACCAAGCATGGGAGAGAACAGTATGACCTACCAAGAAATGGTACGCGAGCGGGCAGCCGACAAGCCGCGCGGCGCATCACTTCTTGCATCGTTGAGCGATCAACTGACGATCAGCAGCCGACTCATCAAGCGGGACGCGCAGCCCGATCGGCCGACCAGCGCTGGCGAAGCTCAATGCGATTGGCTGCCTTTCGTTCACAGGCAGTTGCAGGCGATCGAATCTCTCCCCGAGGGTTGGGATTCGTACGGTGCTCCGCGCCCAAGTGCATCTTGGCTTAAGGGTGCGCGGAACCTGATCGACAGCCTGGGCCAGGCGCCGGGGGTGCCTAAGCCGTACGTCAACCCAACGCGCAACGGTGGCGTTCAATTTGAGTGGGAGGCTGGAGAGCGGTACTTTGAGCTCGAGGTGGTGGCGGAACACGCGGCAACCTATTACTGGAGGGACCACTCCAAGGCCGACCAGAAGGAAGGGACGATTTTCGAGGGGGACCCGCTGGACACCGTCCTTGAGTATGTCTGGCGCGTGGGAGTCTGACAGCGCCACCAAGCAACGCGGCGAGGAATGGCGGTGTGCGAACAGTCGATTCCCGATGATGAGCGCCTGTTTCATCGCATCCCACCGGGGACTCGCTGGGTTGCGCCGCCGGACCGCATCACAAGCGCCAACTTCAAGCTCCGCGAAGGTGAGGAGGGCATCTCCGTTTACCGAGCCCGTGTCGTCTCGGCCGAAGACGTTCTCAAGAAGCCGGGTGTGATCCCGGGGAGCTTTCTCACCCAGGCGACGGCCGGTGCAATCCGACAGCTTAACGACGCCACGGCAGAGCCTCTGCGTCTGGACGTGGTGGCCGTCGCTGACGAGGACGATCCGGGACACGCAGAAATCCGCGGACTGGCGCTCCGTGACCGCAGCAAACCTGCCGCAGACGCTCTGAAGACCCTCTTCAAACGAGTTGCCCTTTGAGCGGCCCATGAAGCCCGAGTTCGTCGATAACCGCAACGGCAACACGCTGGTGGCGGCCTTGCGCGGTCATTTGGACTGGCTGGCCAGCACCTACGCACGGCCCATCGAACTTGCCATCGCCAGCGGGTACTTCAACCCCGAGGGCTTCGGTTTGCTGGCCGACCGCCTCGAACGGCTGCCCAAGGTGCGGCTGCTGCTGGGCGCAGAGCCAACGCCGCCCCCTGCCCGGCCGGCCCGCAAGATCGGCGAATCGCTGGCCCGGTTCGACGCCCGCGTGGTCCACGAAGCCCTGCGCGCCAACGATGCCGGGCTGCTGCGGGACCGGAATCTGCTGGAGTTCGCCCCGGCGACCGAGGCCGCCATCCGCCGGCTGCTGGCGCTGTTGGAGTCCGGCACGGTCGAAGTCCGCCGCTACGAGAAGGGGTTCCTCCACGGCAAGGCGTTCATCTTCGCCGACGACGAGGGAGTTGTCGCCGGGTCCAGCAACTTCACGGCCGCCGGGCTGACGAGCAACCTGGAATTGAACCTCGGCCGCTACGATCCCACGCCCGTGCGGCAGGTGAAGCAGTGGTTCGACGACCTCTGGGAAGAGGCCCAGCCGTTCGACCTGGCGGCGATCTACGCACAGCGATACGAAGAAGTCCCGCCCTACCTGATCTACTTGCGCGTGCTTTGGGAGTTGTACGGCCAGGAATTGCAGGAGGAGCAGTCCAACGACCCTGTTATTCGGCTGACTTCGTTCCAGAGCGACGGCCTGTGGCGAGCCCGGCAAATCCTGGGCCGGTACAACGGCGTGCTGTTCGCCGATGGCGTGGGCCTGGGCAAGACCTTCGTTGCCGGCGAGTTGATCCGGGAGGCCGTGCAAGACCGGCGGCAGCGGGTGCTGTTGATCTCGCCGGCGGCCCTGCGCGACGGGATGTGGAAACGGTTTTCCGACGAGCACCAGCTTTACCTGGAGAATGTCTCCTTCGAGGAACTTCTTAACGACCGGCAACTGGGCGGCGGCGGGCGACACCTCTGCTACCGTCCCAACGACTACGCGATGGTAGTGGTGGACGAGGCCCACGTCTTCCGCAATCCCGACACGCGGCGTGCCCAGGCCCTGCGCCGGCTGCTTTTGGGAAAGCCGCCCAAGCAGTTGGTGCTGCTGACCGCCACGCCCGTGAACAACTCGCTGTGGGACCTCTACTACCTGCTCACCTTGTTCATCGGACACGATGCCGTTTTTGCCGAGCGTGGAATCCGTTCGCTGAAGGAGCGGTTCGGCGAGGTCGCGCGGGAGAATCCCGACGACCTGCGCCCCGACATGCTGTTCGACGTGTTGGACGCCGTGACCGTGCGGCGGACGCGGCATTTCGTGCGGCGGTACTATCCGAACGACCGCATCCGCGGCCCCGGCGGCGTGGAGATGACGGTACAGTTTCCCGAGCCGCACGTCGAGGCCCTCAACTACGACCTGGAAGACGTGCTGCCCGGGATCTTCGACGAGTTGAAGCAGGCCCTGGCCCCCGAGAACGAAGATCAGGCGCCGCTCTTGACGATGGCGCGCTATTGCCCATCGGTCCACCGCTTGGACAACGAGGTAGAGGAATCGCAATTAACCTTGGTCGGGCTGATTCGTTCCGGGCTGCTGAAGCGATTCGAGTCGTCGGCCTATGCCTTCGGACTGACGGCGGGGCGCATGGCCGACAGCCACGACGCCTTCCTAAAGGCCCTGGACACCGGGTACATCCTTTCGCCCAAGGCGCTGGAGGAATGGACGAGCATCGACAGCGACGAGGAGTGGGAACGGCTGCTGGAAGATAGCGGCGCGGAGCCGACCGACACGTACAATGTCGAGGCATTGAGGGCGGCGGTGGAGGCGGACCGCGACATCCTGCGGCGATTTGCCGACACAGCGGCCAAGGTCGAGGCGGACAACGACCCCAAGCTGGCAGAACTCACGGCGGCGCTGGCTGAAATCATCCGCGCGGCTGAGAAGGACGGCATTGGCGAGGAAGACACGCGGGACAAGCGGAAGATCATCATCTTCTCGTATTTTGCCGATACCGCCGACTGGATTGAAGAGCATGTCCGCAAACTGGTGGACGGCCAAAGGAAGTTCGCAGCCTACCGAGGGCGAATCGTCTCAGTCGCGGGGCAGGAAAGCCGAGGCGGCGTCGCCCGTGAAGATGCCGTCTTCGGGTTTGTGCCGGTTTCCAGCGACGCGCCTCCCGCCCGCAGCGAAGACCGCTTCGACATCCTGATCTCCACCGACGTGCTGGCCGAGGGCGTGAACCTGCAACAGTGCCGCAACATCATCAATTACGATTTGCCGTGGAATCCCATGCGGCTGGTCCAGCGACACGGGCGTATCGACCGCATCGGCAGCCGGCACGCCGATGTCTATATGTGGTGCTTCTTCCCGGATAGACAACTGGACGAGTTGCTGAAGCTGGAACAGCGCATCCGCCGAAAGCTAGCCCAGGCGGCGGCGTCCATCGGCGTGGAGAGCGAAGTCATTCCCGGCGGCCCGGTCAGCGATGTCGTGTTCAGCCAGACCCGCACGGAGATCGAATCGCTGCGGCGCGAAGACAATGAACTGCTGGTCAATGCCGGCGAAGACCCCCTGGCCCACACGGGCGAGGAGTACCGGCAGGAGTTGCGGCGGGGGTTGCAGGTTCACGGCGAGGCGGTCAAGGCCCTGGCGTGGAAAGCTGGTTCCGGGCTGGCTGGCGGCCCGGCCAAGGGGCACTTCTTCTGCGCCGGGTCGATGATCGCGTGTTCCTCCGCTTTGTGCCGCTGGATGGCGACCAACTGGTCCGCAACACCCTGGCCTGCCTACGGATGATTACCTGTGCCGAGGGCACGCCGCGCCATCTGCCCGACGACCTGGCCGCCGCGAGCTACGACGCCTGGGCAAAGGCGCGGCAGGACATCTATGCCGAATGGATGTTCGCCACCGATCCGCTCAACTTGCAGCCGCGCATTCGCCCCTTCTTCCGTAACGCCGCCGAGCATCTGCGCAAGTACCCGCCGACCGTGATACGGCAGAACGAACTCGATCTGCTGGTCGAGTCCATCGAGGCCCCCTGGGGCGTCCGCTACGAGCGGGCAATCAAGGAGGTATTCGACCCGGAGGCCGACGACCCCTATGTGGCATCAGCCGCACTGGTCGAGAGGGTGCGGGAATTGGGCTTGCAGCCCTTCGTCCAGCCCGAGCCGCTGCCACCGATTCAGGCCGAGGACGTGACGCTGGTGTGCTGGATGGCCGTGGACACAGAGAGACTGACGGACTGACAGCCTTCGTGTTCTCGGCTGAACGCATACGGTCCTAAACCGGCTCTTCCTTGGGCGTCACTGTCCGCCGGCCGCTAGCTCCCGCAACCGCTCTTCGAGCATCCGCTGAAGGTCGGCCCCGTCGATACCGAGTGGCTTCTTGCCACAGAACCCAAGAGGCCACAGGACTTTCGCGGCCTTTTCAAGCAGTGCCTCGGCTTCTTTGAGGATCGTATCCCGCTCCTGCTCCGCCTGACGTACCCGGTTCGTGAGGCCCGATCGCTCGATGTCGTCTGCCGAGTATTTCCTCGGCAAGGACAGCACTTCGACTGTTGGGGCATCAAGCGGAAGCTCAATCCTTGGGTACACCAGCGCGTTCCACCGGCAGTCAATAACGATTCCCTCGATCCGGAACGTCTTGCCGTCCGTCGCTACCGTCACGGGGCCTTTCCCTGACAGCGGTGCCTTGGCAACCTGCCGGATAAAGGTGTCGGGCACTTCCACTTCACCCGTCCACGTTCCCGTCGCGTCTGCCGAGAAAGAGCATCCTCCAAACGAGATTTTCAACTGCCCGTCCGTGTACGTCACCTTCGCGGGCTGTCCCTGAAACCCCTTGACCGCCTTGATCTGGCGGAACGCCTGCAAGAGTTGCTTGCGATTGACCTCCAGGGAAGCCTGCACTACCGGCTGCTCAGATTTCGCCATGTCTCGGTCCCCTTTCCAGGTTATTGCGGTTTGAACCCAAGTGGCTTGGCTTGGTCAAAGTCCAGTTTGGCCTTGTGCTCGTCGCCGTTTTGTTGATGAACGTTCCCACCTTCGCAATATGCCCTGCCCCCATCCCGGCGTCAAACGGCGGTAGTCAAACTCCTGACGGCATGAGACGGCAGAGGGACCGACTGACTCCCATGCCAGTTTGCTAGTCTAGCACCCCCCGTGGTGGCTAACAAGAGGGGAGGTGGGCAGGAATGCTTCGCGGAACTGGTAATGGCTGACGCCCGTTCGTACCTGCCCGGTAGCCAAGCACTTACGGACGTGCGTCACACTTGCAATAAGTGCGAAATCCCCTAAGTTAACAGGCAGGGAAGGTTGCGCCAGGTGGCCACCTGGTCAGCCAAGCGGCTCGGGCCGGCTCGGGGCGTTATTCGCCTTTCTCCCCGACCGGCTCGGGCCGGCCCGCAAACGATGAAAGGCGAAATATGGACCTTTCTAAGCCGGAACGGCTATATCAGATTGCCCGGAAAATCGTGGCGGTGCCGTGTGCGGTCGAAGCCGTACCCGCAATCACGCCGGCCCCTTCAGCCTTCGTCGCCAACCTTTCAAACGTTCTCCCGCCCTATGCCTCCGCTAGAGGGATAGGAATCGCCCAGCAAGCCGGTGCGCTGCTTTACGAGGCCCTGAAACTCGGCGCATTCCCGAAGCGGCGAAAACTGCGGAACTTGATTACGGCGCATATTAGTGCGGAGAGGGCCACAGGAGACCCGCACTGGGTCTGGAACGTCCAAGTCCTGGTTTGGCTAGAAGCAGTAAGGGGACGGTATGCGCTGCTCCGAGATAGCGAAAGGGAGAGCCAAGAACCGTGGGTGTCCGACTGCCGGCATATAGCCGCCCTTCTTCTTGCCGAAGCTAAGCGGCTGGCCGACACGCCGGCGCCAGGCAATGAGATCGGTGGGGCCGGTACCCCCGTCGAGAACCAGCCCCAGGTGAAACCGGTGGCCGGCGAGGGCACGGCAGAGCAGGATGAGAGAGCGCCGTTTGGCTTTCCCTTACCGCTTGCGCGTCATTCCGTCGATTTCGTCTCCGTCCATTGGTTCGGAATCGACTACGACTTTACCGCGACTCAGGCGGCTTGCGTCAAGGCTTTGTGGACGGCTTGGGAGAACAAGACGCCGGTGATGCAAGAGCAGTCAATTCTCACAGAGGCGGAATCCTCGGGAAGCCGGCTACGGGACGTGTTTGAGAAGGGCAAACATCCCGCCTGGGGAACGATGATTGCTAAGGCTGGCAAGGGGCGTTTCCGGCTGCAAGAGCCGGAAAAATCGCAGCCCCCAGAAAAACCCCAGGAAAACCCCGCGTAGCCCCCAGGTGGCCCCCAGGGCCGATGTAATACTCGTCGCATGGATCGGCCGCGGTGGCCGGTCCGGTTTGGGGACCATGCGATGAGCGAGTTACTTTCTCTTGCTCGCGCGGCACGGCGGCTGGGCCTAACGGCCAAGTGGCTTCGCGCTGAGGCTGATGCCGGCCGGGTGCCATGCCTACGCGCCGGCACTCGCTATCTGTTCGACCTGGCGGCCCTCACTGAGGCCCTTGCCAATCGAGCAAAAAACGGGCGACAGGACGCCGAGCATCGGCAGGGGGTGGCCCATGAGCGTTGACTTCAACCCCGACACCCCGGCCGGCATCACCCCCGAGTTGCTGACCACGGCCGAAGCGGCGCGGCTGGTCAACGTCGGCGAGCGGACCCTATGGCGGTGGTCAAGAGCCGGCATCGCACCGGCCCCTGTCCATATCGGCGGGGCGGTCAGATACCGGCGCGGAGTACCTGGCATGGATTCAAGCCGGCTGCCCGCGGGTTGACGACGGGAGGACTGGCCGGTGACAAAGCCGACGCATGATGTGCCAGCCATCAAAGGGGCGGCACGTGGACAGTGGGCCAGCATCCTGGCGGCCATCGGTGGCGTCGCTGTGGACCTGCTGGACAGCAAGAATCATCCCTGCCCAGGGTGCGGTGGTACGGATCGCTTTCGGTTCACAAATGTGAATGGTGACGGATCGGTTTTTTGCAACCAATGCAACCACGACTGCGGCGACGGTATCGCGGCGCTGATGTGGCTGCGCGGCTGGACCTTCCTGGAGGCCCTGGCGGAGTTGGCAAAGCATCTTGGCGTCGCATCGGCGACGGCGGGTCATCCCAGCGGGAAGCCCAAGATTGTGGCGACCTACGACTACCGGGATGAGGCCGACAAGCTGTTGTTCCAGGTAATCCGATATTTGCCAAAGAGCTTCAAGCAGCGGCGGCCGATCGGCAGCGGCGAGTGGGATTGGCATCTGGTGGACGCGAAAACCAAGGAACCGCTCGTGCGTCTGGTCCCCTACCGGCTGCCCGAACTACTGGCGGCCCCGGCCGTCTGGGCGGTGGCGATAGTCGAGGGTGAGAAGGACGTTGACCGATTGGCCAAAGTCGGCATCGTCGCCACAACCTGCGCGATCGGCGCGGGGAAGTGGCGATCGGAATATGCCGAGCATTTCCGCGGTCGGAAGGTGGTCATTCTGCCGGACAACGACGAGGTAGGCAGGAAACACGCCCAACAGGTAGCGGCAAGTCTCCACGGGGTCGCGGGGAGCGTCAGGGTGGTGGAACTGCCGGGACTGCCCGAGAAGGGCGACGTGTCCGACTGGCTGGACCAGGGCGGTACGAAAATCAAGCTGGTCGATCTGGTCCTAGCAACCTCGGAGTGGGCGCCGGCGGTGCCGGGCGACACAAAGCCCAAGCCGGCCGCTGAGCCCAAGAAACCCAAGTCCCCACCCTACGTGTCGTTTCCTACGAACACGCTGCCTGCGGTGGTGGCCGGCTTTGTTCACCAAGGCGCGGCGGCCCTCGGGTGCGATGAGTCCTACATCGCCTTACCGACACTGGCCGTGCTGGCATCAGCGGTAGGCAACGCCCGGCAAATCAGACTCAAGGCGTCATGGTGTGAGCCGTGCATCGTCTGGGCTGTGCTTGTCGGCGAAAGCGGCACTCTCAAGAGTCCAGCCCTGGAATTGTCACTTGAACCCATAGAACGCCTACAGGCGGCGGCTTTTGCCCGATGGCGGGACCAATTGGACGAGTACACCCGCGATAAGCAAGTATTCGAGGCAGACCTTGCGGAGTGGAAGAAAACCAGCCGGAAGAAAGGCGAACCGGCCCCGACTGAGCCGGAAGAGCCCCAGACAGACCGTTATCTCTGTGCTGATGCGACTGTCGAGGCCCTGGCTGTGCTGTTAGAGCGTTCGCCCCGCGGCCTGCTGATGGCACGCGATGAGCTTTCCGGCTGGGTCAATTCCTTTGATGCCTACAAGAGTTGTCGCGGTGCCGATGTAGCACACTGGTTGCCGATGCACCGAGCGGGAAACCTGACGGTGGACAGAAAGACGGGCCAGCGGATAACCCACGTGCCAAAGGCGGCGGTTTCTATCACGGGCACGGTTCAACCCAAGGCCCTTGCGGCGGCGCTCTGCGGGCGCTATCAGACGACGAATACGGCCGACACGATGGACCGGCCGGGTAAGGAACACTTCGACAATGGCCTTGCGGCCCGGTTGCTTTTCTGTATGCCCCCGGTCCGGCCAAAGCGATGGACTGACGCTGATATGCCACCCGAGGCGAAGGCCCCGACGAGGCGGCTGGTCGAATCGCTATTGAGTCTGGAAATGGGAGCGGACGAGAACGGCGAACCGGTCCCTGTCGATGTACCGCTGACGATCGGCGGTAAGGCGGCATGGGTGACGTTCTACAACGCCCACGCGGCCGAGATGGCGACTATGCACGGGGACCTCGCGGCTGCGTGGTCCAAGCTGGAAGGCTACGCGGCCCGGTTTGCTCTGCTGGACCACCTGGTCCGCCTGGTTTCCGACGAGCCGGCCCTGAGCGGGGTTGATGAGCATTCTGTCAAGACCGGCGTGGCGCTCGCCCGGTGGTTTGCCGACGAAGCGGCCCGTGTGTACGCCGAGATCGGCGGCGACAAGGAACCTCCCGAGGCCCGAGAACAGCGGGAGCTGATCCGCATCATCCGGGACCACGGCGGCAAGATTACCGCCCGGCAGTTGATGCAGGCGAGCCGGCGCTACCGTGCCAGCACGGAAGAGGCAGAGGCGGCGTTAGGCCGGTTGGTGGCGGCAAACCTGGCGATGGTTTGGGTAGACAATCATAACAAAGGTGGGGGGAGGCCGACCGTCGTTTACACTCTACTGGACAGCGGTAACGGCAACACAACTAGCGAAAGCCCCGAGGAAATGGAGGTTCTGTTACCGTTACCGGTGGACAGTGAGACTCAGACGCAATTGCCACCCGAGACACTCCTGAGTAACACCCCCCCAGGATGACGAGGAAACGGAATGGACGGGCTGACCCTGCTGCAAGAGGCATCGGCGGCCGGCCTGACGGTGCTGGCCGATGGTGACCGGCTGGTAATTCGAGGCCCGCGTTCTGCCGATGCGATAGCGCGGCGGTTGCTGGCCCACAAGGCGGCGGTGATTGCGGCACTCCGGCGTGAGACTTCCACCCCGTTGGTCCCCCAAGCGCCCCCGAGCATCGCTTCCGGTCCCCAGGTGATAGAGGCGGCGGGATCGGTCAATCCTAACGCCCCGGCGACCAACCACCCCGGCGCTTGCCGGCGCTGCGGTTCCGACGATACGGTGGACGTGCCGATCCACGGCGGCCTATCGGTCCGGCGGGACTGCCGGCGGTGCGGCCGGTTCATCGACTTCCCGGTTTGGTATGGGCGGCCTATGCCGAAGGAAAATCGAGACCAGGGGGTTGACTATTGTGCAAGTGAACCTTACAATCGAACCGATGAGGCAAGGTATGAAGAGCGTAAGTGACCAGTTGCGAGAAGCGATTGAAGCGGGTCCGATGAGCCGGCGACAAATCTCAAAGGCAACCGGGTTGGATGAATCGGTTCTCTCGCGGTTCGTTCACGGCAAGAGCGGTCTGGCGGTCCCAAGCATCGACAAGGTGTGCAAGCTGCTGCGGTTGGAACTACGGCCAATCAAGAAGCCCCGAGTCAAGAAAGGGTGACACGATGGCGACGGTTTACAAGCGGACGCAACGGAAGTCGATCCCCCTGGGGGCAGTCATTGTCGAGAGGCGGGGCGGGAAGTGGGCGACTTGGACCGACGTGGCCGGGAAGCACTCCGCCCGGCTGGCCCCGGACGGCAAGGCGATCCTCATCGACCGGCCCGGGTACGAGATCCAGTTCTTCGACGAGGTCGGCAAACGCCGCAAGGAGTCTGTGCGGTGTGGCGACCGGGACACAGCCGAGCAGATTGCAGCCGAGCGGGAAAAGGCAGCGATGATGCGGGCAAAGGGCCTCATCGACGCGGCCCAAGAGCGGTTCGCCCAGCACGGCCGACGGCCTCTGGCAGAACACCTGATCGACTTCGAGGGGTTCCTGACCGCCAAGCAGAACACACCGAAACACGTTCAGGTGACACGAGCCCATATCCAGTGGGTGTTTGACCATTGCCCTGCGGCATCCTTGGCGGACCTGACGGGCCCCGCGGTTCTCAGGGTTATCGGCCAGTTGCGGACCTCGGGGGCTTCCTTGCGGACCTGCAATTCCTACCTGCGGTCCATCAAGAGCTTTACCCGCTGGTTGTGGAAGCACAAGCGGGCGGCCGATGATCCCCTTTGCGCCTGGGCGGGTTCAACGAGGAAACCGACCCCCGGCACGTCCGGCGGGAGTTGACGCCCGATGAAGCGGTCCGACTGATCGACGTGGCCCGGCGCCGGCCGCTGTCTGCCGATTGCTTGCAGGGCGAGGATCGGGCAATGGTCTATCGACTGGCCTTGGGAACTGGTTTCCGGGCAAAGGAACTGCGGACCCTGACCCCAGCATCCTTCCACCTGGACGCGAACCCACCTACGGTGACAGTGACGGCGGCCCATTCCAAGCGGCGGCGGACTGACATTCAACCCATCCGGCGCGACTTGGCGGACCTCCTGCGCCCTGGCTGGCTGGCCACTTGGCCGATGAAAAGCTATTCGCCCGGCTGCCCGGGGACACGGCCCGGATGATACGGTCTGACCTTGTACTAGCGCGGCAAGCGTGGCTGACAGAGGCAGCCACCGAGGGGGAGCGGAAGGCCCGGGAGCAATCCGACTTTCTGAAGTACGAAAACGCGGCCGGGGAAGTGGCGGACTTCCACGCCCAGCGGCACACCTACATCTCGGGCATCGTCGCCGGCGGGGCCTCGGTCAAGACGGCCCAAGAGCTAGCCCGGCACTCCACGCCCAGCTTGACCATCGGGCGATACTCCCACGCCCGGCTACACGACCTGGAAGGGGCCTTGGCTGCCCTACCCGTCACCGGTGGTCAATCCCCGAGCAAAGAGCCCGAAGCGGCCTCATTGCGGAGAACCGGAACGGAGGGTGCGGTAGACGGACCTGACCGAGAGTTAAGGACTTGCGATCAGGAACCGTGGGGGCATTTCCGGGGGCAGTTGGGCGGCAGGGGGTGGCAACAGACGGCAGAAAACACCCCCCCGACAACTGGTTCGACTATAGCTAGCACCCCCTCTGAACAGCGGGTGGAAGAATCGTCGCAAACCCTTGCCCTGTCAAGAAATGGCAACCGCCAGCGACCCTTGGCGAGTGCTGGCGGAAAGAGGCGCCGCCCGGATTCGAACCGGGGATGGTGGATTTGCAATCCACTGCCTTAGCCGCTTGGCTACGGCGCCAGGAGTGCTTCGCTTGGCAACGCCTTGCTCTGCCCAAGCGTCACGGAGGATTCATCGGCAATCGCCTGTCGCATCGTTAAGGCGGATCATAACAAATTTGCCGACTCTTCGGAAGGGGCAAGTGGGGCCATGGTGGATCGTCCTGCGGGCAAGTTCTCGCCGCGTCATTGCCCATCGGTGGGGCGGAGGGTAAAATGCGGCTTTTCCCGGCGAGGGACTTGAGGAGACGTTGGAAAGGGCTGGTGGAGCTATGACCAAACCAAGTAATCTGGTGGTAGCCCAAAGCGGGGGCCCGACCTGCGTTATCAACAACAGCCTGCGGGGCATTCTCGACGCGGCCCGAGACTTCGACAACATCGGCACCGTCTATGGGGCGCGGCATGGAATCGAGGGGGTGCTCAAGGAGGAGCTGCTCGATCTTACGGCCCAGCCGGCGGAGGAGATCGCCCTGCTGCGGGTCACGCCCGTGGCCGGGTCGATCGGCACCTGCCGCTACAAGCTCCGCAAGGAACAGAAGGAGGACTTCCAGCGGACGATCGACGTGCTGCGGGCGCACGAGATCGGCTATTTCCTCTATATCGGCGGCAACGACTCGATGGACACGGCCCACAAGATCGCCGGCCTGGCCCATCAGCAGGGACTGGACCTGGTCGCCGTGGGCGTGCCCAAGACGATCGACAACGACATCGGCGACAGCGAGTTCCGCCTCATCGACCATACGCCCGGCTACGGCTCCACGGCCAAGTACTGGCAGCACATGATCCAGTACGCCAACCAGGAGAATGAGGGCAGCTCGCCGGCCGACCCGGTGTTGGTGATCCAGGCGATGGGGCGGAAGATCGGCTTCATCCCGGCCGCCGCCCGGCTGGCCGATCCCCAGCGCCAGATGCCGCTGCAAATCTACATGGCGGAGCGGCCCTGCCCGCTGGAGCAGATGGCCGACCAGGTGAACGACCTGTTGCGGGCCGCGGGGCGGGCCATCGTGGTGATCAGCGAGGGGTTCGACGTGGGCGACCTGGGCCGCGTGCTCGACGCCTTCGGCCACCAGGCCTTCGGCTCCAGCCAGTTCACCGTGGCCCAGGCGGCGGTGAACTATCTCAACCAGGTCGGGCTGGCGACCAAGGGCATGGCGCGGAGCAACACTCCCGGCACCGATCAGCGGCACTCGATGGCCTACGCCTCGACGGTCGACCTGGAGGAGGCCTACGGCGTCGGTCAGGCGGCCCTGGCCCTGGCGGCCGGCGGGCAGAGCGGCTCGATGGCCACGATTCTCCGCCAGCCCGGACCGGTGTACAACGTGCGGTACGACAAGGTGCCCTTGGACGTGGTGGCCAACAGCGAGCGGAAATTCCCCGCCGCCTGGATCACGCCCGACGGCTGCGACGTGACCGACGATTTCCTCCGCTACGCCCGGCCGCTGGTGGGCGACGACATGGTCACGCTGCCGATGGTCGGCGGCCGTCAGCGGATGACGTCGCTGCGGCCGATCTACGCCCCGCAGAAGCTGCCCAAGTACGTCCCCCAAGCCGAGCGGAAGTGAGGACCGGCGAAGGAATGACCGTCCAGCAATAGTAGGGTGGGACAAGGCCGCCGTGGCGGCCGCCGGCCCACCAAGAGCAGAGTTGGTGGGCCGGCGCTCGCTTACGCGAGCTTGTCCCACCCTACCCATCGTCAACCAATCGAGAAAGGATCGTCTCCTGCGAGTCCCATGACCGAGTTCACCCCCCGTTGCCCCTTCCTCGTCGGCATCGACTCCGACGGCTGCGCGTTCGACACCATGGAGTTGAAGCACAAGGAGTGCTTCATCCCCGCCACGATCAACTTCTACGAACTCCAGGGCGTGAGCAAATACGCCCGCGAGGCCGCCGAGTTTGTCAATCTCTACTCGAAGAGCCGCGGGATCAATCGATTCCCAGCCCTGATCGAGACGCTCCAGTGGCTCCAGAAGCGGCCGGAGGTCAAGGCACGGGGTGTCCAGATCCAAATTCCGCCGGGCCTGGTGGCCTGGATTGGGCGCGAGACGAAGCTCGGCAATCCCGCGCTTGCCAACGCTGTTGCGGCGGACGGCGGCGCGGACCTGAAGCAGGCCCTGGAGTGGTCCCTGGCGGTGAACAAGTCCATCGAGGGGATGGTCCGCGGCGTGCCGCCGTTTCCCTGCGTGCGGGAGAGCCTTGAGCGTCTCAGCCGGGCGGCCGACGTGCTGGTCGTCTCCGCCACGCCACAAGAGGCCCTCATCCGCGAGTGGGAGGAGCACAGGCTGGACCGCTATGCGCGAGCGATCTGCGGCCAGGAGAGCGGCACCAAGAAACAATTCATGGCCATGGCGGCCAAGTATCCGCCGGACCATGCGCTGATGATCGGCGACGCCCCCGGCGACTACGCCGCGGCGACGGCCAACGCCGCCCTCTTCTTCCCCATCAATCCAGGGGCGGAAGAAGCCAGTTGGAAACGGTTTGTCGACGAGGGCATCGGTCGCTTCCTGGGCGGCACGTTCGCGGGCCAGTACCAGGCCCAGTTGCTGGCGGAATTTGATAGCTACCTGCCGGCGAAACCGCCGTGGCGGGTGGAGGGATAGATGCCAGGCGGTAGGTAGGATATGATGGAAGACGGGGGCGGGGGACGCCTACATGCCCGAAATCAGCCGGTTCTTTGGAATCGTCATCGCCATGTACTATGACGAACATCCGCCGCCTCATTTCCACGCGATCCGTTGCGGTAGGGGGACTTCGCATGTTCGAGCCATGTGCGACTGTTGTCGAGGCGCGCGTCGTGGATGCATACCGCGTCGAATTGAGGTTCTCGGACGGCGTGCAGGGAGTCGTCGATCTGGCGCGGCGAATCCTAGGGCGGGAGGGCGTGTTCCGGCCGCTGGAAGACCCGCAGTTCTTCCGGCAAGTGCGAGTCGATCCCGAATTGGGTACTATTGTCTGGCCGAACGAGGCCGACTTCTGCCCGGACCTCCTCCACCGCTGGGCCCTCGGCGAGCCCGTGCCGCGGGAGCAGGAAACGGTTGAGGGACGGGATCTGTGAAGACGGTAGTTCATGTCCTTTCTGGAGGCCAGGGCGAAGGAAGGTGGGGACATACCCGTCGAGGAAATCCGCCGCACGCACGATATGTAGAACGGGCACAAGGCAGTAGCGCACCGACCGCAGCAAGCCCCACCATTTTGCCATGGGCTTTCCCACGCGGCTTGGCAGGGCGGAATTCTCACGAATTCCGCTACCGGGCCGTAGCGCGTAGCAGAATTCGTGAGAATTCTGACCGAAGCAGTTACCGCAAGGCGGCATGATGAACTCATCCCTAATCCCGAAGGATTCGACCACTATGGCAGACTCCTGTGACATCGGACTCATCGGCCTTGCGGTGATGGGCGAGAACCTGGCCTTGAACATCGCCAGCCGCGGTTTCCGCGTGGCGGTCTTCAACCGCACCACCAGCAAGGTCGACAACTTCATCGCCGGCCGGGCCGCCGGCAAAGGGTTCGCCGGCTGCCATTCGCTGGCCGAGCTGGTGGGCTCGCTGGCCCGGCCCCGCAAGGTGATGCTGATGGTCAAGGCCGGCCCGCCGGTCGACGAGTTCATCGAGCACCTGCTGCCGCTGCTACGCGCCGGGCGACGTGATCATCGACGGCGGCAACACCCACTTCGCCGATACCGAGCGGCGGACCAGGTACGTCGAGTCCAAGGGCCTGCTGTACGTGGGCACGGGCGTCTCCGGCGGAGAGGAGGGGGCGCTGAAGGGGCCCAGCATGATGCCCGGCGGCAGTCCCCCGGCCTGGCCGCTCGTGAAGCCGATCTTCCAAGCGATCGCGGCCAAGGTCGGCCCGAGGCAGGATGTTCCCTGTTGCGAGTGGGTCGGCCCGCGGGGCGCCGGCCACTACGTAAAGATGGTCCACAACGGCATCGAGTACGGCGACATGCAGTTGATCTGCGAGGCCTACTGGATGCTCAAGCAGGCCCTGGGACTCTCGAACGAAGAGCTTTACCGGGTCTTCGCCCGCTGGTACCAGGGGGAGCTGAACAGCTACCTGATCGAGATCACCCGCGACATCTTCAGCGTCAAGGATCCCGAGACGGGCCGGGACCTGGTGGACCTGGTCCTCGACACGGCGGGGGCCAAGGGGACGGGCAAGTGGATGAGCCAACTGGCCTTGGACCTGGGCGTGCCCAGCACGCTGGTGACCGAGGCGGTCTACGCCCGCTCGCTTTCGGCGATGAAGGACGCCCGGCTGCGTGCCAGCCGCGTGTTGGCCGGCCCGGCCGAGCGGTACGACGGTCCGCGGGAGGCCTTCATCGAAGAGGTCCGCCAAGCGCTCTACGCCTCGAAGATCGTGAGCTACGCCCAGGGTTTCGTGCAGCTTGAGGCGGCGGCCGGGGAACACCAGTGGCCCTTGGACTTCGGCTCGATCGCCTTGCTCTGGCGCGGCGGCTGCATCATCCGCGCGGTCTTCCTGGAGCGGATCAAAGAGGCCTTCGACGCCGACCCCGAGCAGGAGAACCTGCTTCTAGCCCCTTATTTCCAGCAGGCCATCCAGCAGGCCCAGCCGGCGTGGCGGAAAGTCGTCGGCACGGCCGTCCGATTGGGCATCCCGACGCCGGCCTTCGCCGCGGCGTTGGCCTACTACGACGGCTATCGCTCCGCCCGGCTGCCGGCGAACCTGCTCCAGGCCCAGCGCGACTATTTCGGCGCCCACACGTACCACCGCGTGGACAAGCCCGGCCAAGGCCCGTTCCACAGCGAATGGCTCCAGCTTCGCAAGCCGCCGGAGGCCGGATGAAAGCGGACCGGATCAAGGCAAAAGGTATCCACTACACGCCGCCTGAGCTTGCCGAGTTCTTGGCGGAGGCAGTGGCCCGGCGCGTTTCGGCCAGCGCCACGCGCGATTGACATTCTTGATCCCGCGTGCGGTGGTGGTGCGCTGCTGTTCGCGCTGTCTCAAGCCGTGCCGTCCCGGGTGCGCAACCGAGCGGTCATGTACGGGTACGAAACCGACGGAGAAGCGTTGCGGCAAGCGGCCGGCTTGCTCGCCAACACCGGTGTAGCGGATGTTGTTCTCCAACAGCGGGACTTCCTAGCAATTGAGGGAATTGACGTTGGCCCGCGGAGGGGGCAACGATCCCTCTTTGACGATTTCGAGCCGGCCGCTTTGAGACAATTCGACGTGGTGATTGCCAACCCGCCCTACGTGAGAACCCAAGTCCTGGGAGCCGCCGCGGCGCAGGACTTGGCAAGGCGATTCGGGTTGACGGGCCGAGTTGACCTCTACCATGCTTTTGTGAAGGCTATCGCCGGCGTGCTCAAGCCCGGGGGCGTTCTCGGCCTGCTCACGTCAAATCGCTTCCTGACCGTCAAATCGGGCGCCTCGCTTCGGCGTCTGCTGCGCGGCGAGTTCGACCTGGAAGCGATCTATGACCTCGGCGACACGAAGCTATTCACCGCAGCCATCCTGCCGGTCATTGTGATTGCGCGAAAGCAAAGAGCGTCCGATACCCCGTGCGCGTTTGATCGAGTCTATGAGCATCGGGCGAACGGCAAGCTATACTGCGCGGGACGAAGTGGCACAGGTTCGTAGTACCGGCTTTAGCGGGAAGTCCGCCGCAAGACCGCCTGAAGGCGGGACTACGAACGGTGCATCTCTGACCCCGTGCAGTATAGCAACGCCTGCCCGCGAGTGCGCCGGCGTTCTCGATGCTTTCAGGGACCGCGGCGTGCAAGGGTTAGTGCGAACGGAAACGGGTACGTTCAGGATCGAGCGCGGCGTCCTTGCGGCGGCAGATAACGATGATACCTGGTCGCTGTCAACAGCCGATTACCGGCAGTGGCTCAGTCGCGTCGAGGCGCAGCGTGGCTGCTGGTTCGCCGACGTGGCGAACATTCGCGTCGGCATCAAGACCACGGCCGATGAAGTATTTATTCGTGACGATTGGGAGTGTCTGCCGAGCCGGCTGCAGCCCGAGGCCGAGCTGCTCCACCCGCTCCTTACGCACCTTGAGACGCAGCGATGGGTACCGGCCTCTCCCACGCGGAAGGTGCTCTACACGCACACCGTCGAAAACGGCAAACGCGTGGTTATCCAACTCAACGACTACCCGAGAGCCGGAGCGTATCTGGAATCCCACAAAGAGCGGCTTTTCAGTCGCACGTACGTAATTGAGGCGGGCAGACAATGGTATGAAATCTGGGTTCCTCACAATCCCCTCGACTGGGCAAGGCCCAAAATCGTCTCCCCGGACATTGTCGAAGAACCACGATTCTGTTTCGATCCGAGCGGCGCTCTCGTGAATGGAGATTGCTACTGGATGACGCTGCGCCGAGGGTTCAAGTCGGACTGGCTTCTGCTTTTGTTAGCGGTCGCCAATTCCTCGTTCGTGACCAGGTACTACGACATCGTCTTCCACAACAAACTCTATGCCGGTCGGCGGCGGTTTATGACGCAGTACGTCAAGAGGTTTCCGTTGCCTCGCCTGGACGCCCCGGTTGCACAGAGGATCATTCAAGCCGTGCGCCAGCGGATCGCTCAGAAGGCGCGCGGCGAAGATGGCGAATGGGAGATCGACAAACTCGTGTGGGAAAGCTTCGGCCTGGTAGCCGCGGAAGAATAACTCAGCATTTGCGCGTAGGACGGACTGTTAAGGGTACATCCCGGTCCAGCGTGCCGAGCGGTAATCGCGGGTCGGCCCGGTCCCGCCCGGCAGGCGGGACCTACTTGGCCAACCCGCTGGCGTGATACCAGTCGGGCCGCAGGCGTAGTATTCTTAGTGGATCTTGTCGAAAAGCCCTTTCCCACGATAATCCACCCATCAGGGTTAACAGTATATGCCTCGATCTGTGATTCTCCCACCGGAATCGCCGCCATCCCCGGATGGGATCAAGGCGGGCGGATGGTGGCACGAGTCGGACGAAGTGGGCCGCGTGGTTTGCGATCTCTGCCCCCGTGCATGCTCCCTGAGAGACGGGGACCGGGGGTTCTGCTTCGTCCGTCAGAATCGCGGCGGGCAGATGGTCTCCACCACCTACGGCCGCAGCACGGGCTTCTGCATCGATCCGATCGAGAAGAAGCCGCTGAACCACTTCTATCCCGGCACCGCGGTGCTCTCCTTCGGCACGGCCGGCTGCAACCTGGGCTGCAAGTTCTGCCAGAACTGGGAGATCTCCAAGTCGAAACAGATCGACTCGCTCAGCGAGCTGGCCCAGCCCGAAACCGTGGCCGAAGCGGCCCGGCAGTTGGACTGCCGCAGCGTGGCCTTCACCTACAACGACCCGGTAATCTGGGCAGAATACGCAATCGATTGTGCCAAGGCTTGCCACGCGGTGGGGGTGAAGAGCGTGGCGGTTACCGCGGGCTACATCACGCCGCTGGCCCGGGGACCCTTTTATGAGGTGATGGACGCCGCCAACGTCGATCTGAAGGGCTTCACCGAAGGGTTCTACTGGAAACTGACCAGCGGCCACTTGGAGCCGGTCCGCCAGACGCTCCAGTGGCTCGTCCACGAGACGGACGTCTGGTTGGAGGTTACGAACTTGGTCATCCCCCAGGCGAACGACACGGAGGAAGAGCTGAAGCAGATGTGCCACTGGCTGGTCGAGGCCCTAGGGCCGGACGTGCCGGTCCACTTCACGGCCTTCCATCCCGATTTCCGGCTCCAAGACCGTCCGCCCACGCCGCCGGAGACGCTGGCCCTGGCTCACGACATCGCCCGCCGGGCCGGATTGAGGTATGCTTATACGGGCAATATCAGCGACCGCCGTCGGCAGACAACCTACTGTCCGGACTGCGGCGAGGTGTTGATCGGGCGGGACGGTTACCATCTGGGAGTCTACGCCCTCGATCGGGACCGTTGCCGGCACTGCCACACGGCGGTTGCCGGGCGTTTCGGCGCGGGCCCTGGCGATTGGGGAGGCCGCCGGATGCCGGTCCGTATTTCCGCCTACGCCAAAGTTTGTGGTGCGGGCGTCCCGCCTGCCCAAGCAGCCGGGACGGCTGCACCACAAGCAGCCGGGACGGCTGCACCACAAGCAGCCGGGACGGCTGCACCACAAGCAGCCGGGACGGCTGCACCACAAGCAGCCGGGACGGCTGCACCACAAGCAGCCGGGACGGCTGCACCACAAGCAGCCGGGACGGCTGCACCACAAGCAGCCGGGACGGCTGCACCACGAGAACGCGGAATTATTGCCCCCGCACCAAAGTACGTCAGGCTTTCCAGCCTGACAGAACAGATGGGTCAGGCTGGAAAGCCTGACGTACAGGGAGAGAATATCGTGCCAGATCAGCCTCAGCCGACCAGCCCCGCCGTAAACGTCGCCTCCGGGAAACCGAAACTGAGCAAGCCGCAGGAGCAGTTGGTCTTACAGGCGGCGTGCCGCAGGGTAATCGCCGCGGTGGTGGGCAGCCCGCCCGAACGGCTCGATCAGACCCTGGAAGAGATTGCCGCCGTGCCCTTGCTCGGTGCGTTCGTGACTCTCAAGCGATCCGGCCAGTTGCGGAGCTGCTGCGGGTTCCTCGGGCAGTCGGTGCCGCTGGCGCAGGCGATCGACCATGCGGCGTTCCGCGCGGCCACGGACGATCCGCGATTCCCGCCGATCTCGCCCGTCGAGCTGCCTGACCTGGACGTTGACGTTCTGGTTGCTCTGGGGATTGGAGCCGGTGACCGCGCGGGGCCGCCAGCGCCGCAAGGCGGTGGTCATCGGCAAGCACGGGCTGCAAATCTCGCGGGGCAACGCCCGGGGACTGCTGCTGCCGGGCGTGGCCGTCGAGCATCAGCTCGACGCCGAAGGCTTTTTGGAACAGGTCTGCCACAAGGCCGGGCTGCCGCCGCACGCCTGGCAGGACGACGACACGGTGCTGATGACCTTCGAGGGTTATGCCGTCGAAGGAGCGCTGAAGAGCTGCCTGACGGCCGCCGTTCCGCAAGCGGGCCCGCCCGGGCCGAGCCAGGCCGAGGTGGCCATGCTGGCAGACTTCTGCCACCACAACCTGGGGGCTCTTCTCGTCGGCGCTACCCCCCGCTACTACCTGCCGACGGCCTTCGACGGCGGCGTCAATGGGCTGGTCCTCTCGATCCAATTGGCCGGCAGCGACCAGCGGATCGATTGCAGCCAGGTCTCGCTGCGGCCGGACATGCCCTTGCAGTCGACGCTCTTCGGGCTGACCAAGGCTGCCGCCGGCGGGTTGCAAACGGCGGGGGTCGCCCCGGCGGCGGTACCAACGGCGGCGGTGGGACTGACCGTGCTCTGGGACCCGGCCATGCTCGGCGGGACCGACAAGGCGGACCTGTCGGGCGTCGATCCGCGGCGGCGAGCCCTGCTGGTGGCCCAGCAGAACCATTGGGCCCTATGCTACGACCCGCAGGGCTCGCCTGCCGACATGCTGGCGGAGGCGATGGGACTCTTGCGCCTGCCCACCGCCGGCCCGGCGGGACTGTTCAGCATGGCCGTCGCCTGCACGGCGTCGAGGATTGCGGCGAGCAACCGGCAGGCCCCGCAGGCCGGCAGCGAGATCCGCCCGGCGGCGGTCGCGGGAAGCTTTTATCCGGGCCGGGCCGAGGAGATCGATCGCATGCTCGACGAGTGGTTCTCCGGCGCTTCGCAGCCGGAGCCCTGGGCCGGGGTGCTGGTGCCGCACGCCGGCTGGATTTATTCCGGCCGCCTGGCCGCCGCGGTCTTCCGCCGCGTGAAGATTCCCCGGTGCGTGATCGTGCTGGCGCCCAAGCACCACCCGGAAGGCGCCGACTGGGCCGTCGCGCCGCACCGCACCTGGCAGTTGCCCGGCCGGTCGTTGGAGTCGGACCCGGAGTTGGCCCGGCAGTTGGCCGACTCGATCACCGGCCTGGTGCTGGACGCGGCGGCGCACGGCCGGGAACATGCGATCGAGGTGCAGTTGCCACTCTTGGCGCGGCTGGCGCCGCAGGCCCGCGTGGTGGGGATCGCCATCCACGGCGGCGACCTGGACGCGCTGGAGCGTTTTGCCGAGCAGCTTGCCGGCGTGCTGGGCCAGATGGAGGAGCGTCCGTTGCTGGTGGTCTCCAGCGACATGAACCACTATGCCGACGAGACGCAGACCCGGCTGCGGGACCGCATGGCCCTGGACGCGCTGGGCTCGCTGGACCCGGAGCGGCTCTACCGCACCGTCCACGATCAGCAGATCAGCATGTGCGGCGTGCTGCCGGCGGTGGTAGCGATGAAGACCCTGCGGCGGTTAAACTTTCTGAACCGTTGCGAGGAGGTCGGCTACGCCACCAGCGCCGATGCCTCCGGCGACCGCCAGCGAGTCGTGGGCTACGCCGGCGCGCTGTTCGCGTAGCGTCGTCCCCCTCTCCCTCCGCAACATTATGCATCAGCTATCACTGCTAGCAGAATTCGACCGTCAAATAAGGACTTACGTCAACAAGGCGTGAAGTTTCGCGCCAGGTCGGCGACCAATCGTGGTAGTCTGGGTCGATTGCTCCCGATGTGGCAAGACGATTTGGCTGTCAATGCTAGCTGATGCATAATGTTGCTCCGGGAGAGGGGGAAGTCGAATCCAGGAGTTTGTCGTCATGCCGATCGCGTCCTACTTGGAGCAGCTCTTCGGCCTGAAGGATCAGGTGGCTGTGGTCATCGGCGGGGCGGGAGTGCTCGGCGGGGCGCTTTGCCGGGGCCTGGTCCAGGCCGGGGCGCACGTGGTGGTCGCCGACCTGACCGCCGAGGGCTGCCAGGCCCGGGTCAAGGACCTGGAGAACTGCGGCGGCAAGGCCAGCTACGCCACCGTCAACGTCGCCAGCCGCCCGTCGATCGACAACCTGCTGGCCCGAGCCCTGGAGGTCAAGGGCCGCGTCGAGATCCTCATCAATTCGGCCGGAGTCAACGCCGGAAGCTCGTTCCTGGAGGCCACCGACGCCGATTGGGACCGGGTGATGACGATCAACCTCAAGGCCGTTTTCCAGGCCTGCCAGATCTTCGCCCGGCGGATGGTCGCCGACGGCGGCGGCGCGATCCTCAATATCGGCAGCGTGACCAGCCACCTGCCGCTGTCGCGCGTTTTCGCCTATGCCTGCTCGAAATCGGCCGTGCTCAACCTCACGCGGAACGTGGCCCGGGAGTTCGGCCCGCAGGGCGTTCGCGTCAACGCCATCTGCCCGGGCTTCTTTCCGGCCGAGCAGAACCGCAAGCTGCTGGACCAGGAGCGGATCGACAACATCCTGCGGCACACGCCCATGAAGCGTTTCGGCGAGCCCGACGAGCTGGTCGGCGCGATGCTCTTGCTGCTGTCGCCGCGGGCGGGCAGCTTCATGACCGGCGCGGCGGTCAATGTCGACGGCGGATTCACGGCCGCCTGGTTCTGAACGGCGTTGGGTGACGAAAATTCAAGGCAGCCAACTTAGTCTAGGACGGAGAAGACAGGAAAATTAGGGACAGGAAGATAGACGAAGAAAAGACTAAGTTGGACAAGTCAAGTACAATTTTCCTTTGCCCTATCTTCCTGTCTCCCATTTTGCTGTCTTAGGGTCAGCTTCGATGTCGCAGACCATCGTTATCTTCGGCGCCTCCGGGGATCTGACCGCCCGCAAGCTCGTACCGGCGCTGTACGAGCTTTTCCGCAAGAGGCGGCTGCCGGAAGGGACGCGGATCGCCGTGGGAGGTGAAGAACTTCGAGGCTACTGGCTGGAATCAGAGAAGAGCAACCCGTACCTGCCGGCTTTACGACTTTCCACCGTCTCAAGCACGCTTCCGCCGGCTGTGCGGTACGAAAATGGTTGACGAATGGTAGATCCCCCGACCCCAACCCTCTCCCGCAGGGAGAGGGAGAACGCAATACAACTCCCACTCCCGCCCCTGCACCTCGGGCCGGTGACGGTCGATTTCCCCGTCGTTCAGGCGGCGCTGAGCGGCTACAGCGACTGGCCGAACCGTGTCATCGCCCGGCGGTTGGGGGCCGGCTACACCATCGGCGAGGTGCTGCTGGACCAATTCATCCTCGACGTGACCAAGGGCCGCAAGGCGAAACGCTATATCCGCGCCACCGCCGAGGAGCGGCCCTCGGGGGCGCAGTTGATCGGCGCGCTGCCGGAAAGCTTCGCCCCGGCCGCGCTGAAGCTGGTCGAGGCGGGTTTCGATTGCATCGACATCAATTTCGGCTGCCCGGTGAAAAAGGTCTTGGGACGCTGCCGTGGCGGCTACCTCTTGAGCCAGCCGGCCGCCGCCCTGGAGATCGTGGACCAGGTACGGCAGGCCGTGCCGCCGCACGTGCCGGTCACCGTGAAGATGCGCCGCGGCATGGACGACTCGGCCCGCAGCCGGGACGACTTCTACACGATCTTCGACGGCGCGCTGCGGATCGGCGTGGCCGCCGTGACGGTACACGGGCGGACGGTGCGGCAGCGTTACGAGGGCCAAAGCTCCTGGGACTTCCTCCGCGAGGTGAAAGCCCATGCCGGCGGGCAAATCGTCTTGGGCAGCGGCGACCTGTTCACCGCCCAGGACTGCCTCAATATGATCGTCCAAACGGGCGTCGACGGCGTGGCAGTCGCCCGGGGAGCGATCGGCAACCCTTGGATCTTCCAGCAGGTGCGGGCCTTGGCCGCCGGGCTGCCGCTTCCGCCGCCGCCCAACCTCGGGCAACAGCGCGACGTGATGGGCGAGCACTATCGTCTGGCGGAGCTTTGCTACGGGAAAGAGCGATGCCTGGGGGTCATGCGGAACTTCGGCATCAAGTATTCGCGCCTGCACCCGCAGGCGGAATCGGTTCGCCAGGCGTTCATCGAGGTCCGCCGTCCCCAGCAGTGGCACGCCGTATTGGACCGCTGGTACAGCGAGGGATGAGGGATGAGAGATAAGGGAGGAGGGACGGAGGCGAAAACATCCGCCTCTTCATCCTTCATCCTTCCTCCTTCATCCTTCCGCTCAGTCCCACCACCAGCGGGCGTTGTCGCCGGGCCGGGCGGCGCCCTGGACAGGGCCCAGCGAGGCACTTTGCCGGGCCTGATCGATCTTGGCCCAAGGATTGATCTGCACCCCGCCCACCGCGATCATCCACTTATGACCCTTGTTCATCACGGCCGCCTGGCTGGCGATCCGCCTGGGCGCGGGGAGCGTGGCCGTTTGCAGCCCTTCCCCGCCGAGCAACAGCGGCAGGTCCACTTTCGCCTTGGCCGTCAGGTTCTCCCTCGCCACCAAGGCCGCCACCACGGCCAGGTCCATGCAGTTGCGCAGCTCGGCGAAGACCGGTTCGGCCTTGGAGAGCGCCTCGTAGCGCTCGGTCATGGCCGCGGCCCACTTCTGCGACACCGCGTCCGAGGTGCCCGTCTGGTGCTTCACGCCCGTCGCATCGAAGAAGTCGTTCTCCGTCAAGCACTTGACCGTCGCCGCCTGCAACTGCCAGGTCAGCCCCTCCGCGTCCCGCGCCAACGGCTTGTAATCCGGCTCCAGCCACCACCGCGGCAGCATGTTCTTCATGCCCACACTCGTGGCCTTGCTCATCGCCACGAAGCTCGGCAGGCCGGCCACCGGCGCAGAGTCCAGCCCCATCGAGATCCGCTTCATGCGGTAGTCGGCCGCCACCAGCACCCGCGCAAATGGCTGGTCGCCGGCACCCCGCCGACCGTGATCTGCTGCGGGCCAAGCTGCTCTTGGATGGCCGTGGCCGTCATCTCCGGGTTGCCGATGGTGTGCAGTGTCCTGACGAACTGCTGTAGCCGCTGCATCCCTTCCCGGCTGGGGTCGATCGAGCAACTGATCACGCCGCGGCTGGACGAGAGGGCCGCACGCAGGGCCACCAGGAAGTCGTCCAGCAGCATCACCGGCCGGTTGCTCTTGACGCCGACCACGCTCCCCTGGGCGTCGACCTTCCAGCCCTCGGCCGGACCGGCCAGAACCAGGTCGTTCTGCTCGGGATAGACCAGCACGTAGCGGATCTCTTGGAGCCCGCCCAGGAAGTTCATCTCGTTGGGCAGCGGCTTGCCGGTCTGTTTGCACATCTCGATCGCCGCTTCCAACCGCCGCAGCGAGATCTTCCGCAGCTTGGCGCCGACCTGTAACGCGGCCGGGACGCCTGCCGCCTGCTCGGCCAGCGCCTCGCGGGTCTTGCTCAGGTTCTCGACCGAGGCGTTGGCCGCCGCGCCCGAAGCGTCGATGAACACCCCGCCGACGACCGGCTGGATGCCGCCGACGACCACCTGGGCACGGGCCGGAGGTCCGCAGGCGATGAGGATTGCCAAGGCCAACAGGGCGCCTGCCGCCGGGCGGGACACCCACGGACTCAACTTCTTAGCCCTCTGCGACATTGCCGTTGCTCCTCTTCATGGTTCCCTAGACAAGACCCCCGTTGGGGACCCAGCGCCAACATTATAGACTAATTCTAGGGTGCAAAAGTTGCAAGCAGATAGTATGCTGGAAGGCAAGGGGGGTACCTTATCGGGTGGTACGCTTGTCGAGGAAAGGGGTTGCGGATTAAGTTAGATAAGAGCAGGAGGTCGCCATGGTCTCCAAGGCGGTCGCTGGTCTGGCTCGCCCTGCTGTTCGGCCTGGAGTTGCCCGGTGTCGGAATTAGCCTATCTGGTGATTCGTGAAGGCTCGAAGTGGACCGATGTGTTCCGCTTGATTTCCGGACAATCGGTGACCATCGGCCGGGCCCCCACCAACCAGATCGTGATCAAGGACGAGCGCTGCAGCCGCAATCATGCCGAGCTTTTCATGTCCGAAGGGCACTGGGTGCTGCGGGACCTCGAAAGCCGCAACGGCACCCTGGTCGGGGAACAACTGCTCGCCGGCGACTGGGTCCTGCAGCCGGGCGACATGATCCGCATCGGCCACTCGCAGTTGGTCTTCGTCAACAACCTCAGCCAGGCCTTCAACGATTCCAGCAGCCGCCTGCGCCGCGCGGATGCGGGCCCCGGTTCGGCGGGCAAAGAGGCGGAGGCCACCGTGGGCCCGGCCGACGAGGTCGCCGCGGAGGCATCCAGCGTCCTGGCCCCCTATGAGCCCACCACCATCACCCATCGCAAAGGCCAGACGCGGTTCCTCGAATCGACCGAGGAAGGCGAAGGGGCCATCTCCAAGATCGGCCGGGCGGCTGCCAAGCTCTGCCGTCTGGCTTTCGAGCTGGGCAAGGCCGTCGACGCCGGCGGCATGGCGGAAATGGCCCTGGCCGGACTGTTCGAGACGCTCCCCATCGACGCCGGCGCACTGTTGCTGTTGCCCCGCGACTTCCAGGGATCGCCGACCGGCAACGAGCTGGAAGTCGTCGCCAGCCGCACGACCACCGAGGGGCGATACCACCGCGTGACCGACTTCCTGGCAGCCACGGTGATGCGGGAAGGCGAGGCGGTCCTGGCCCGCAACGTGGCGGGCGACAGCTCCATCGGCAGCCGTGACAGCAAGGGCGAGATCCACGCCACCAGCGTGCTCTGCGCACCCGTCCGCCGCGGACGCAAGGTCCTGGGGCTGTTGCACCTCTACTCGACCAACGCCGAGAAGGTCCCCGACCCGGACGATCTGGAATTCACCCTGGCCGTGGGCGACACCGTGGCCGTGGCCCTGACGAATCTCAATCGCCGCCAGGAGTTGGCCGAGAACCTCAACCAGGTCCGCAGCGAAAACGTCCAGCTCCGCGAGCAGTTGGGCGTGCAGAGCGAGCTGGTGGGCCGCAGCGCCGCCACCCGGCAGATCACCGAAGAGATCGCCCGCGCTGCCGCCAGCAAGGCCACGCTCTTGATCCGCGGCGAGAGCGGCGTGGGCAAAGAGCTCGTCGCCCGGGCGGTACACTATTCCAGCCCGCGGAAAAAGAACGTCTTCGTCTGCCTGAACTGCGCGGCGCTCTCGGAAGACCTGCTGGCCAGCGAGCTGTTCGGCCACGAGCGGGGAGCGTTTACCGGGGCCACCGACCGCAAGATCGGCAAGTTCGAGGCCTCGCACCAGGGCACGTTGATGTTGGACGAGATCGGCGAGATGAGCCCGGGGATCCAGGCCAAGTTCCTCCGCGTGCTGGAGGGTCATCCCTTCGAGCGGGTCGGGGGGAGCAAGCCGATCCTGGTCGACGTGCGGGTGATCGCGGCCACCAACCGCGACCTGGAGCGGGACGTGACGGAAGGCCGCTTCCGCCACGATCTCTTCTTCCGCCTCCGCGTCCTGGAGATCGTCGTGCCCGCCTTGCGCAAGCGGCCCGACGACATCCCCGAGCTGGCCAGCCATTTCCTCAACAAGTTCAAGACCGAGACCGGCCGCAAGATCCTCGGCTTCAGCCCCGACGCCTCGGAGCGGCTGACCAGCTACCGCTGGCCAGGCAACATCCGCGAGCTGAAGAACGTGATCGAGCGGGCGGTGGTCCTCTGCCGCGGCGACTACATCGAGCCCGACGAGCTGCTGCTCTCGAATCTCTCCACCACCGGCGACACGGGCGACCTGTCGATTGCCGAGCACGGCTTCCAGCCCTGCTCCCTGGACGACATGGAGAAGCGACACATCCTCGCCACGCTCAACCACACCAGTTGGAACAAGAGCCGCACGGCGAGCATCCTGGGCATCGAGCGGTCGACGCTGGACCGCAAGATCCGCCGCTACGGCCTGGAAGACGCCGCGCAACTATGAGGAGTTAGGAGTTAGGAGTTAGAAGTCAGCGGTGAGCAGTGAGAGGTCAGTTGCCAGCGGTCAGCGATCAAGTTGTGTTTCTTCTAACTCCTAACTTCTAACTCCTAACTCCTTACTGAACGTGTTCCCAGCCGAGCGGCGTGCCGAGGGGCAGGTCGCGCGAGGCGCGGCGGCCGAGAATTTGTTCCAAGTGGCGCGGCGGCAAGCCGTCGCCGGGGCGGATCGCGCGGAGATTCTCCCGCGTAAAGGGCTCTCCCGCCCGGATCGGACGCACGACGAACAACGACCGCCGCAGCCTGCGCGGCCTGTTCGTCCGGCCCGGCGCCGTAGACGACCCGGCCCAGCGCTTCGTAGGCTGTCCGCACGGCCCCGACCATCGCCTGAAACTCGGCCGGCTCCAGGGAGAAGGCCGCGTCGCATGTGGGCTCTGCCCGGGAGAGCGTGAGATGCTTCTCCACGATCGCGGCCCCCAGGGCCACCGCCGCCGCCGGCACGGAAAGACTCAGGCTATGGTCCGAGAGCCCCACCGGCACTCCAAAGGTCTCCGCCAAGTGCGGCAGGGTCCGCAGATTCATCGCTTGCGGCGAGGCCGGGTAGGCACTGGTACACTTCAGCAGGGCCAACTGCCGCCCGCCCGCCGCCCGCACCGCCTCCGCCGCCTCGGCGATCTCCTCGAGGGTTGCCATGCCGGTCGAGAGGATCACCGGCTTGCCGGTCCTGGCCACTCGCGTCAACAGCGGCAAGTCCACCAGCTCGAAGGAGGCGATCTTGTAGGCCGGCACGCCGAGGGATTCCAGGAAGTCGACGGCCGTGGGATCAAAGGGAGTGGCGAAAGCGTGGAGCCCGAGCTTTGCGGCGATTTTCATCAGCCGGGGTTGCCAGTCCCAGGGCGTCGCGGCCCGGCGGTAGAGGTCGAACAAGGTCTGGCCGGCCCAGGGCGTCCCCTCGATCTGAAAGGGCGGCTCAACCAGGTCGAGGGTCATGGTCTCGGGCGTATAGGTTTGCAGCTTGATCGCCGCAGCCCCGGCCCGGGCCGCGGCCTCGACGAGCTCGACCGCGCGGCCGAAGTCCTGCCCGTGGTTGCCCGACAACTCCGCGACCACGTAGGGAGGCTCTCCCGCCCCGATCCTCCGGCCAGAGATTTCGATGCTGGCATCCATCAAGGTTGGTATGGCCCACTGGAAGGGTAAGTTGACGACGTTTTGTGGTGCAGGCGTCCCGCCTGCCCGGAAAATGCGATCGTCCCACCTGCAAGGGAAAATGCAGGCGGGACGCCTGCACCACAAAAGAAAAAGTGATCGACGAGTTTCCTCGCGTATGCTACCACGGGACCCTCCGTCCTGCCAGAACAATCGACCGCCCGTCCGCACCCTTGACGGCCTGCGGGACTGCACCCTATCATCCGGGACGGCCTGGAATACTCGCGCGAGACCGGACTTATGAGCAGGGACTCGTTATCCCGTGAAATCCAAGCGGCCGTGGCGCCGGACGCCTCGGTCTGCCTGTGGTGGCTGGGGCAGGCGGGCTTTGCCTTCAAGACGCCCGCCGGCCAAATCGTCTACGCCGATCCCTACCTCTCCGACGCCGTCCAACGGCTGCACGGCTTCAAGCGGCTATCGCTGGCGCCGATTGCGGCCGAGGAAGTCTCCGTGGACCTTGTGGTCCTGACCCACGAGCACACCGATCACCTCGACCCCGACGCCCTTCCCGTCATTGCCCGGCGGAACCCCCGCTGCCGCTTCGCCGGGCCGGTGGGATGCACGGAGGGCCTCCAGCAGGCAGGCGTGGCGCCCCAGCAGAGGAGCCTGCTGGAGCCCGGCCGGGCCCATGACCTCGGCGGCGTGGTCGTCCATGCCGTGGCGGCCGATCACGGCGACTACTCGCCGTCGGCCCTGACCCTGCTCTTGGATTTCGCCGGCGTGCGCGTGATGCTGACCGGCGACACGTCGCTGCGCCCCGGGCTGCTGCGGCCGCTGATCGAGCTGCGTCCGGACCTGCTCCTGCCCTGCATCAACGGGGTCTTCGGCAACATGAACCACATCGACGCGGCCCGCTTGGTCCAAGAGGTGAAACCGCGGTACGCAATTCCCTGCCACTACTGGACGTTCGCCGAGCAAGGCGCCGGCGATCCGGCCGGATTCCTCTATGCCTGCCGTTGCTTCTGCCCGGAAGTCGACGCCCGGTTGCTCAAGCCGGGCGAGGGCTTCACCCTGGGCAAGCGGTGCGATTGACGGTCGCGCTGATGCGCGCAGCGCCAAACGTGTTTTGCGCTGTCTTGCGTCGAGTTTGCAAAGTCACAGAAGCCCGAAGCGCAAGCGAGGGAAACGGCGCGATTCCCTCGCTTGCGCTTCGGGCTTTTGCGCCACGCCATTCTTGAGACGAACCAGTCGGAAAACCGTTTGCTGCTAGCGGCCGTCGCAGACGATGGGTTGCAGGCTTAGTCCTGCAGGGCTGAGCTCGCCTCGAATCAACTGCCAATCGTCCGGCGTAAACTCGCCCCAGAGCAGCAGCGGGCGCCGGGCGGCCTGCACGCGCCGCAAGGTGGGGATCAACGCCGGAAGCGGCGGCGCCACGCCGCCGTGATCGACGTTGATCTCGATCACGTCGAAGGAGTCGTCTTCCAGCAGCATTTCCAACGGGTACAGGCACGCCGAGTGCAAGTGGATGAAGTTTACTTCCGCCGCCTCGCACGCCGCCTTGGCCAACGGCAAAAGGAACTGGCGGAACAGCCGGGGATTCAGCAGCGCCGCCGAATCCTCTTGGAAATAGGCCACGGTCCGCCGGCACCAGACCCGGCTGGGATACCCGCCCGCCGCATGGGTCTCGTGCCAGGCGGGAAGGGCCGCATGGAGCCGCCGGAGCACGGCCGACCGGGTTCGCGCGGCGTAGTCCAGCAGTCTTTTCATCTCGTCCGGCTGGTCGATCAAGCCCGTGACAAAGCCCGTCCCGCCCAAGATCGCGCTGGCGGCGTCGCCCGGACCGCGCAACAGCGGCGGGCAGACGGGAAAACGCCCGCCGGCAAAGCGGACCAATTCCTCGTTGAATCGCAGCAGGGCGTCAAGCCAAGGATCGGCATTCAAATCCGCATCGAACCCGGCGAAGTCGCGCGGATCGCTCAAGAAAGCTTCCGCCCGGCAGTTGGCCGCCGCCGCCGAGACCGGGCAACCGAGCATGGCCTCCAGCCAAGGGATGCCCCAATAGGCCGAGCCGACATAGAAGAAGTCGTCGTCCGCAGCCTGGTGTGCCCGATACAAAGACTCGTAATCATCGGCAAACGGGCTGAAGCGGACCTCTTGCGGATCGAGCCGCTGCCCCGGACGCCACTGGGCCGTGCCGCCGGGAAACTGCTCCGCGGGATAGTAGCCGCCGATCCAAAGCCCCACCAACGGGCGCTCTGCCGGCCGGCACTGCAAGAATGCCTCATGCCCGGCGATCAGCTCTTGCGGGCTCTTGTTGCTCACGGGCAGGGCTACTTGGAAGGTTCGGGATACCAGTCGCGGCTGCGGATTTCCACGCCGCTGTGGTCTCCGACGAGCCGCTTGAGCTCCTCCAGGTTCGCCTTCGTGCCGTCGCCGCTGCGGTAGTGATAGGGGTAGACGATCCTCGGTTTGAACTGCCGGATCGCCTCCGCCGCCTTCGGCACGCTCATCGTGTAGGGCAGGTTCATCGGCAGGAAGGCGATGTCGATGCCCTTGAGGGCTCGCATCTCGGCGGTGTCCTCGGTGTCGCCGGCGATGTAGACCCTCTTTCCGCCCATCGTGAGCACGTAGCCGTTGTCGCGCCCCTTGGGGTGGAACTTCTCCTTCCCCGGGGTCGTGTTGTAGGCGGGCACGGCTTCGATGGCGATCCCCGCCGCCTCGGTCTTGTCGCCGTTGGCGAGGACCTTCACCCTGGCCCTGCTTCGCAGCGCCTCGGGGATCTTTTCGGCGACCGTCGCGGGCGCGACGATCGTCGGCAGACCCCCGGCGGGCACGATGGCCGCCAGGGTCGCCGGATCGAAGTGGTCGAAGTGGACGTGGGTCACCAGCACGAGATCGGGCTGGGGCAGGCCGGCGAAAGGCTTGACGCCGCCTACCGGATCGACGTAGATCGTCTTGCCGTTCCACTGCATGAGGAAAGTGGCATGGTGCACCGGATGGATCACCAGGACGCCGTTGCCGGTGGCGACCCGATCGCCGGAAAGCCCCTTTTCTTGGGCTCCGCAAGTGGCGGACATGGCCGCAAACAACAGCAGGACGACAGCCGAAATGCAGGCAAGACGGCGCATGAGACTCCTCCTTATGGGCACACCGGCCTGAAACCTTCACACCCCCGCCATTTTCACATCACCGGCCCGCCCATGCAAGCAGCGCCGGACCTCGGACTGGCGGAGTGGGACAACCATCCCGGCCGGCGACTGACTTCTGAACCCGGATTATTCACGGCCGCATCAAAACCCGAAGCGTAAGCGAGGCAGCCTAAGCGACTTAGTCGTCGCGTCAAAATAACTTGACTAACTTTTTTGTGGTGTAGGCGTCCCGCCTGCCCGAAAATGCAGGCGAGACGCCTGCACCACAAGCAAGAAATCAATCAACTTATTGTGACGCGGCGCCTTACCCTCGCTTACGCTTCGCACTTTCAATTGCACGCTCTGCGCCGTTTACATCTCGGGGCTTGAATAATTCGGGCTGAAGGATGTTTGACGGCGGCAAGTCCGGCGAGGCAGGAAGCCGTGACCCGGCATAGGGCCTGCCGTCACCTGTGACGGAACCGCTCTGCAAATATCACGGCAGTCTTCCAGTCCGCGTTGCTGAAATGCCCAAGATCTGTCCGCATCGGCGGAAATGCCGGCCATCGGGCGGGTTCTCGTCTTTGGCACGCCGCTTGCGATAGCCGTCATGGCGCCTGCAAAGGCCGCGCGTGCGGTGACAGTCCGGCTTGCCTGCATCAAGACAGCGCCGGAAACGATCAAAGAACCTCGGTTTCCTTGGGAGGGTTAGCAGCGATGATTCAGAGTATTTCCATTCTGGCGGGCCGCGGCAAGAACGGCCGCACCGAGGCGTTCCCGCGGATCGATCTGAAGATGGGACAGGTCGTGAGCATTGTGGGCCCCACGGGATCGGGCAAGACGACCCTCATCAACGACATCGAGCTGTTCGCCGATTCGGACACGCCCAGCGGACGCAGGATTCTCATCAACGGCGAGGTCGCCCCCGCCGATTTCCGCTACAATCCGGCCCGCAACCCCATCGCCCTGATCACCCAGCACACCACCTTCTTGTCCGACCTGCCGGTCCGCGAGTTCCTCTCCACCCATTGCCGCGTGCGGACCGACGGCAGCAACGCCGTCGCGCTGGTGACCCAGACCATCGACTTCGCCAACCAGCTCACCGGCGAGCCGATCGACCTGGACAACCGTATGACGGAACTGTCCGGCGGGCAGACCCGGGCCCTGCTGATCGCCGACGCCACGGTGATTTGCAGCACGCCGGTGGTGCTCTTGGACGAGGTCGAGAACGCCGGCATCCATCGCACCCGGGCGGTGCAACTGCTGCGCAAGCACCGCAAGATCTTCATCTTCGTGACGCACGACCCGCGGATCGCGCTGCTCTCGGACTTCCGCATCGTCATGCGGAACGGCTGCATCACCCAGGTGCTCTCCACCAGCGAAGCGGAGCGCGAGGTTTCCGTCCACGTCAACCGGCTCGACGACGCGCTCTGCAGCCTGCGGGAAAAACTCCGCCAGGGCGAGCGGCTCTCGGCCGGCAGTTGGCGGGAAGTGGCCTGAGTCTTTCCAGGGAGGGAATATCCATGCGAATCGCCATTTGCGCCGGCCCCGCAACGACCGGCAAGACATCCGTGCTGCGGCACATGATCCGCAAGCTGATCCAAGCCGGCCAACGTCCGGCGTTCCTCAAGCTCGACGTCCAATACGCCGACGAGGACGAGCTGCTGGCCGCCGAGTTCGGCATCCCCACCAAGAAAGTCTACTCCGGCGAGCTCTGTCCCGACCACTGCCACGTGATGGTCCTGGGCGACGCGCTGCGCTGGGCCGACGAGGAAGAAGCCGACTACCTGCTGGTGGAAACCGCCGGACTGTGCCTGCGGTGCTCCCCCTACGTGGACGGCGGCCTGGGGCTCGTCGTGCTCGAGGCCACCAGCGGCATGAATCTGCCGCTGAAGGTCGGGCCCATGCTCTCGCTGGCCGACGTGGCCGTGGTGACCAAGGTGGACCGCGTTTCCCAGGCGGAACGCGAGGTCTTTCGGGCGAGGATCCAGGACGTGGCCCCCAACGTGACGGTCCGCGAGGTGAACGCCCTGCACGGGATCGGCATCGATCCGTTGGTCGTCCAGATCCGGGAGACTCCCGAGGTCGAGGGTACGATGTTCCTCCGCGGCAACCCGCCGGTGGGTACCTGCACCATCTGCGTGGGCAAGAAAGAGATCGGCTGGCAGGCCCATTTCGGCGTGGTGCGGGCCCTGGAAAGCCAGAACTTTTACCGGGGAGAGTGAGCCGTGCGAAGGATCTATTTCGACAATGCGGCCACCACGCCGCTCGATACTCGCGTGGCCGCCGCGATGCGGCCCTACCTGGATCAGGACTGGGGCAATCCCTCCAGCCTCCACGAAGAAGGCCGCCGGGCACGCCAGGCCGTCGAGCACGCCCGCTCGCAAGTGGCCGAGCTGCTGGGCGCCAACCCGGCTGAAATCATCTTCACCGCCAGCGGCACGGAGGCCGACAACCTGGCCACGGTCGGCGTGCTGGCCGCGGCCGGCTTCGAAGGCCACCTGATCACCTCGGCGATCGAGCACCCGGCCGTGCTGGAGTGCTGCCGGCACTTGGAACGACAGGGCGTGGAGCTGACCGTGTTGCCGGTCACTCCCGAGGGGCTCGTCGAGCCCGAAGAATTTCGTCAGGCCTTACGACCGCAGACGCGGCTGGTCTCGATCATGGCCGCCAACAACGTCCTGGGAACGCTCCAGCCCGTCGAGGAGCTGGCGGCGATCACCCGGCGGCACGGCGCGCTGTTTCATACCGACGCCGTACAGGCAGCCGGCAAAGTGCCCTTCGACCTGCGCCGCCAGCCGATCGATCTCGTCTCGCTCTCGGCCCACAAGCTGCACGGGCCCAAGGGCATGGGGGCCTTGTACGTCCGCCGCGGCGTGCGGCTTGCGCCGCTGCTGGCCGGCGGCGGACAAGAGGCAGGGCTTCGCTCCGGCACGGAGAACGTCGCCGGCATCGTCGGCTTCGGTGCGGCGGCCGAGATCGCCCGCAGCGAAATGGCCTCCGAGACGGTCCGACTCGTGCAACTTCGCGACCATTTGATCGATACGGTCGCCGCCACGCTCGCCAACGCCTATCTCATCGGCGATCGCTACCGGCGGCTTCCCGGCCACGTCTGCCTGGGCTTTGCCGGCCAAGAGGGCGAGGCGATCAAGCTGCTGTTGGAGCTGGACCAGGCGGGCATCGCCGTCTCCTCCGGCAGTGCTTGCAGCGCCCACCATTCCGGCCAGCCTTCGCACGTGCTGGAGGCCCTGGGCTTCGACCCCTACCGCGCCCGCGGCTCGCTGAGGATCACCTTGGGCCGCTTCAATACGCGGGAGGAGGTCGACCGCTTGTTGGAGGTCCTTCCCCGGGCCGTGGCCTCGATGCGGTCCATCCACAGCCTGGCGCGATCCGCTTGAACGATCACCCTTAACGGAGGCGGCTGCCTGTCGCCCAAGAAGGAGATACTCATGGCTAGCGTACTCAACGTCAAACTTCCGGGACTCGATTGCGGCTTGTGCGGATATCGCACCTGTGACGAATTCCAGGGACAACTGCCCGCGAACCCCGGCCTGCTGCGCCGCTGCGTCCATTTGTCCAAAGACAACGTGCAGCCGTCGGCCGCGTCGGCTGCCCCCTCGCTGCCGATGGCGGCTCCGCAAGCCGCCTGCGGCACAACCTGCGGCGCCTGCTCCGGCGCGCCGCCGGCGCCCGGGGGCGGGCCAGGCAGGAGCAGTTGCCCTGGCACGACAGCCTGGGTCGCGAGTTCGACTTCTACCTGGAGCACTTTCCCGAGGAGCCGGGCCCGCGGGAAATCATCATTCCGCACAACCCCATGATCACCCGCGAAATGGAGATCAAGAAAGGCGAGACCCTCATCGGCCGGCCTTTGGGCATGTCCTGCGGCTGTCCGATCACCCATTGCGGCGTGGCCATGGAGGTTGACCCCCGCACCGGCGTGATCGTCTGGTGCGTGACCGGGCCGCTCGGCCCCCGGCAAAACGGCTACAAGGACCTGGGCTACTACATTGCCGAGGGCTACGAGGGGCTGGTGTTCGAGGCCCGCTGCGAGTTGAAGTTCGGCATACGCTACTACTTCCAGCCGAAAATGTGCATGCTCCAGTGGCGTCACAGCGGGCTGATCAACTACCTCAATCGCAACGAGGGCCATTACCAGATCCGCGTCGAAGGGCTCTGGATCGGCTGAGCCCCCTGCTGGACACGGGAGAACCTCTCGGTAAGATGGAGGGCTGTGCCAGCGCAGATCGCGTTCAGTTCGTTGCACTAGAGAAGAACCAGTCAACGAGGAGCGACACAGTGGCTATCCGAACGGCGTGCCGCCTGTTGTTGCTCGTGGTCCTGGTGCAACCGGCCTGTTGTGTGCGGCCCCTCGACGCAGCTCAGCCTTTGCCCAGTCAGCGAGAGATCGTCCGACGCGCGGCGGCCCAACGGCCCGACGATCCCTGGCCGCGTGGTTTGGCCCACGTCGTTCTGGCAATCCCCGGCAGCCAACAGCCCGAGAAGAGTTACCACGAACCTGGCGGCAGTTTCAGCCCCGCCGTGGGCAGTTTCGGCGTTTCGATCTGGGTCAGAGACTCCGCCGGCAACCTCAAGACCTCAAGCGACGCGCTGCCCATGAAACAGATCCAGCAGCGGTTCTCCTGGCCGGACCCGAAGGGCGTTCCGGCCATCGTCACCACGACGCCGCATTACCAGGCCACCTGGTCCTGCACGGCCGCCGGCACAACGACGCTCGAGCTCCGGCGTCGCGGCGGCGGCGCCGAGCGGCTCGAGCTGGCCGTGCGCAGCGTCGGACCTGCCGGAGGGCCCATCGAGAAGATTTCCTGGAACGAGAGACAGTTGCGGATCAACGACCGCTGGACCTTGAGCGTCGAGCCTCCGCCCGCCGCCGTCAGCGTGGGCCACGAGGGCGATCCCGGCTGGAAGTCCCATCGCTGGTCCGCGCCGAATGGAGCGGCGAAGACGGCTGGGGTTTCGCTCGCATCGAGTTGGCGGCCGAGCCGGCGGTCAGGCTCACGCTGCGCGACTCGGCGCCTCCCCGGCCCAATCCGTTGGTCTACCCCGCCGTGCGTTCCACGTTGGAGCTGGACCTGCCCGATCGGTGTTTCGTCGACTGCTTGAATGCCCAGGTCGCCCACCTGATGATGGGGCTGCTCGATCGCCGCACGCCGCCGGGTGATCCCACCAATTATCCGCTGGCCTGGCAGCGCGACGGCGTGGCGGTGGTCGCGGGCCTGGTGCGAGCGGGCCAGCTCGAAGTAGCCAAGGAGCTGGCCCGCTATTTCGCCGAAAACGATTTCTTCGGCGGCTTCGGCGCCGAGGGCGACGCACCGGGCCAGGGCCTGCGGGTGCTGGAAGACGTGGCCGGCCGCGTGCGCGATCCGGCCTTCGACCAATGGCTGTGGCCGCACGCCGAGCGCAAAGCGGCGATCATCTTGAAGATGGTCTCGACGGATAAGCCTCTGCGCGCGGCTTACGCGGGTCCGATCGTTCCGGCCCATCGCCAGCGCAACGATTTGGATCTTGTCTGCGAGCCGGCCCGCGGCGGGCGGATCATGGGCCGCATGGATTTCTGCCGCCCGGCGTCGTATATCACGGCCGTCAGTTGCCGAGGGCTCCGCAGCGCGGCGTCGCTGGCCCGGCGATTGAAACACGACGAGCAGGCCGATCGCTGGCAGGCCGCAGCCGGGCGGCTGCAAAAGGCCTGGCTCGACGAGCCGCAGTGGAACGAATCGCGGACCTACATCTCCGCACTCTGGCCCACCTGGGTCGCGGCCGCCGACAAGCCGGGCTATCGCCAACACCTGCTGCGAAACTCCAACCCGCGATCCTACGAGCCCTGGACCTATTTCGCCGCGGCGATGACCCATCAATGGGTCCTCTTGGGTGAACCCGACCGCGTCTGGCAGAACCTGGAGTGGTTCTGGAGTGAGCAGACTTCGCCCGGCCTCTACACCTGGTGGGAAGGCACGGGCGAGGAGAACAGTTTCCATTTGTGGGAAGGCGTCCGCGGCTGGACGAAGCCGCCGTACGTCACGCCACACTATTGGACCGCCGGCGAGATCCTGGCGTTACAGGTCGAGATGCTCGCCTACGTCGACCAGTCGGGGCCGGAGCCGGTGTTGGTGATCGGCGCCGGCGTGCCGCGATCGTGGCTCACCCGGCCGCTCACGGTGCGCGGAGTACCGACGTGCCTGGGCACCGTCGACTGGACCTGGACCGGCAGCCGCTTGCAGACAACGGTCCACGGCCGCCGCCCCGTGATAAGGGCGGCGGAAGTGTTCAACTCAGGGCCTGTAAAACAATAAGTTGGGCAAACCTATTGAACCCAAGGAAGCGCAGCGCCCCTTGGGTTCAATAGAGACCGCAGATCCCCTTACTGCGGCGAAACGACCACCTCGAACGCCGAGCCCTTGATCTTGCGCAGCTCGTCGTGCAGCACGGGGATCCGCGGGTCGGGGGCGACCGAGATCGCCCAGTCGATGCCGTTGTCGGCCACGAACATGCCGTACTTCTTCAGGCCCTTGAGGATCGCCTGCACCTCTGCGGAGAAGCCGGAGATGTCGAAGTCCTGTTTCAGCCGGATCCGCTCGCCCATCCGCGGCAGGTTCTCGTCTTCATGCGGGCTGGCAAAGTGCGTGGCGGGCGCCACGTAGGCCCGGCGGGTCTTGACCACCGTCACGCGCATGGCGTGCTCGACGAGGCCCCGGCGGATCTCGTCGTAGCGCACCGTGGCCGGGAAGAGCGGCAGCCCGGCGGCGTCGGTGGAGGTCCAACCGTCGGGCCGGAGCTGGTTCGACTTCAGATCGAAAATCGACGCCTGCGCGGCCTGCCAACCGCCGCCGGTCTTCTTCATCGCGTAGAATTCGTAGAGCATCCGATTGACCGGATCGACGACGCTGGCGTGCCGGTCGCCGTCCTGCTTGAGCACGTCGCGCTGCACGTCGTCCAGCGTCGGCGGCTTGCCGGACGCGTTGCGCTGATAATTGGAGGGCCAGCCTTCGATCGGCGTATTGCCGGGCACGGGGAACGGACCCTTGTCCGATTCGCCCGCATAGCCCCCGATCTTCACCTCCACGCGCGGCTGGCCGGGCGGCACGAGGATGAAGCCCATGTCGTCGTTGTAGCGCAGCGGCTTCTGCTGGCCGATCGACGCAATGATGTTCTTCGAGTTCGGGTGCAGCGGCCAATCCGAAACAACCTGGTTCCAGGGGTTGTCCGCCGGGAAGACCTCCAGGGCCGAACAGATGGCGTCGGCTTCGGGCGTGCAGAAGAGGATGGGTTTGGTGATCGGCGGCATCTTCGCGGCACGGATGCGGGCCAGCCGGGCCGGGTCGCCGCCGATCGTCCCCTTCTTCGCCGGGGCAGCCGCGCTGCGCCCTCGGGCGTCGCCGTGAGATCGGCCGTCGCGGCGCCGATCGTCCCCTTGATGCGGTAAACCGGCGCCGGCCCGGCCACCGCGGCCGCGCCGCCGGCTGCCGGGGCGGCCGGCAGATCGTCGCCCACCAGCCAGATGTCGCCGAAGTACACCGTGGGCGTCGCCGTCTCCTCGCAGGCAAAGTACCACTTGCCCACGGCCGACAGGTCCGGCGCCGAGCCGTTCACGTTGAGCAATTCGTCGATGCCGATCTTCACCTCGTTCTTGCCGGGATTCAGCGCGACGGGGAAATCGACGCGGGTCTGGAAGCTCGTCGTGCGTTTGTGCTTGACCGTGAGGGTCAAGGACACTTTTTGCTGCGAGGGATTGAAGGCGTTGAACTGCAGGCTGACGAACTGCTTCCAGTTCTTGACCCGAGCCTGGCGATCGCCGAAGCTATCGCCCTTGGCAAAGACGACCTTCAGCGCCTTGCCGCCCAGTTCCTTGGACTCCTCGATGGTCATGGTCGTGAGGCCGTCGCTGCCCGTGTCGTTGGGGATCTGGCCTTGGCCGACGTTGAGCAGGGCTTCCTGCCGCGCGGCGGCCTCGCGGGCGGCGCAGGCCGTAGCCAGCAGGAAGCCGGCAACCACCAGGGCGATGTTTCGAGCGATCATCTTTCAGTCCTCCCTTTGCATCTTGTGCTTTGACAGAGCCGACATTTCCCAATTGCGGGGAGCCTGGAGCCGATCCAGCCTCGCACGTTCAGCATTTTACCATGCCCCCCGCCCCGCACCTACGCCCGAGGCCGAAAAATGGGGACTGGCTCCGCCGCGGAACTGCGAGAAAGGCGTGAGAGCCATTCGGCCGGCGGCGGTGCCTGTCCGCTTTTTGCCGCCCGGATTATTCACGCCCCGTGATGTAACCGGCACAGATCGCGTAATCGAAACCCGAAGCGTGAGCGAGGGTAAGCCGCTTGGCCGCCCTCGCTTACGCTTCGCACTTATGATGCGCCCGTGGATCATCCGGGCTATTGCGGCTTGTCCAAGTACGCCAGGAAAGCTTGGGGCTGTTTCAAGGTGGAATCCAGAGCCAGGGCCTGGCGGAACTCCTGCCGGGCCTCGTCGCTGCGGCCCGCCTTGGCCAGCAGCACGCCCAGGTTGGAATGGGCGGCGGCGGGCCCCACGACCCGCGCGAACGTCTCATAGCTCTCCTGGAAATGGCCCTGGTGCGCCAGCACCAGTGCCAGGTTCATGCCGGCCTGGGGATGCTCGGCGGCGATGCTCAAGGCCTTGCGGAAATAGGGCTCGGCCTCGGCGTAGTTCCCGCGGCGATAATAGTAGCAGCCGAAGTCGTTGTTGACGTTGGCGTCTTTCGGGCTGGCGGCCAGGGCCTTCTTGTATTCGGCCAGCGCGCGGACGCCGTCGCCCTGCTGGTCGTAAAGATCGGCCAGCGGATGCGCGACCGAGGTCAGCGTGGGGTCGTCCCGCCGGGCCTTCTCATAGAGGAAGATCGCCTGCTCGACGTGCCCCTTGGCCCGCATCTGCTCGGCCGTCGCCAGGCACGCGCGGGCCGACTGTTTGGGCGGCAGCTCCTGGTCGCCGTCCCGCGACGATTCGGCCGTCTCGCCGGAGAAGGCCGGAATCATCGGCCTGGTCGTCGAATCGTGGCCCCAGGTCGAACATCCCAACACGGGCGAAATCGCCGCCAGCGCGGCCAGCAAGGCCCGGACGTAACGGACGGCAGTCCTGCGTTGGCTCATCATTGTCTCTCCAAGCGTGGGTGCCACTGCTGGCGTGTCCAGCAGTGCGGGGTTCGTCGCGTAGCGACGTTATGATGGTAGCCGTGGGTTTTAACCCACGGATCGGTTCCCGTGATATTGCCCCCTCGTCGCGTAGCGACGGTTGAAAACAAGCCGCGTGCCATCGGGCAACCCGGTCATTTCAATCGTCGCTACACGACGAACGTAACGTGTGGGGCCATACGTCCCGTGGGTTGAAACCCACGGCTACCGTCGCGTCGTCGCTACGCGACGTGAACCCACCGATCACTCTCAATATCCACCGAAACCCGTTGTGCCTCCGCCCATGCCGCCAACGCCGATGCCGCCGCCGATGCCGCCCAGACCGCCGCCAGCGCCCAGGCCGCCGCCACCACCGAAGCCACCCGTGGTGCCGGTTCCGGTTTGGTTGGTAAACATCCCCCTGGCAATGGCCGGCGCTTCCTGGCTGTAGAGCGGCTCGGCCTCGCTGTGGCCGACGACGATCCGCTCCAGGGGCACGCTCCGACCCTCGCAGGCCAGCGCCTGGAGGATCGCCAGGCGGCGCGACTCGTCCAGCTTGGCGTCGTCCGACGGCTCGACGACGACGGGGTACGCGACGCATGGCAGCCGCGCGGCGACCTGGGCCGCGTGCCGCTGGCCAAAGGGCCCGAGCTGGGCCTTGTCGCGCTGCCATTCGTACTGGTAGAAGATGAACTTATCGGCCTCGGCGCGGGTCGCCTCCGCGGCCGTCCACTGGCAGACATACGTGCCCGGGTTCGCCGGAATGGCGCGCATGGGAATGTCGCGGCACTCCACGCCGTGCGGCTGCGCACAGGCGGGAATCAACGCCAGCAGGCAGAGGCCCGCCAGCCGGGGCTTCCACGTAGCAGGCACACGCCGTGTGCCGTCCGCGTTTTCCGGCACACGGCGTGTGCCGACTACATTGACACGGCGAGGATCATTGCTCTTCGGGTTCTGGTTCATCGCGTCTTGGCCTCCTCAGATCCGGACGGCGCCGGCTGCTGGCCGCGCTGGGCGACCGCGGGCGCCGGGTTAGCCCCGGCGGCCACGCCGGTTGTGTTGCCGCGCTGGGCGACCGCGGGCGCCGGGCAGGGACAGGGACAGCGACAGGGCTGGCCGCAACAGCAGCCGTAGGTCGGCCCCTTGGGACCGATGATGTATTGGTTCTCGCAGTTCCAGTAGGCGGCCTGGCGGGCGAAGTCGGTGCGGACGCAGGAGCGATAGTCCTCGGTTCGGTGTCCCTCGAGGTGGCCGCCGAGATAGAACTCGATGTCGCCCGGCTCGAAGACATCGCTGCCCGGTATGGCCGGCGTCTTGCAGCGATCCAGGGGATGGACCAGCACGGGCGTGACCAGGATCATCAACTCCTGCTCGCTGGAGCTGGTCTGGTCCAACCCGCCGGTCCGGCCGATGATCGGCAGATCGCCCCAGAGGGGAACGCGGGTGGAGGTCGCGCCGTAGCTGGTGTCGATCAGTCCGGCCACGGTCAGCGTCTGCCCGTCGCGGAGATCGACCGTGCTGCTGAAGGTCCGCTCGTCCACTTCGCTGGGGACCGAGGCGCCGCTGACCGTGGTCGTGGCGGAGCTGCGGGTGCTGACCGAGGCTTGCACTTGCAGGCGGATGCGGTCGCGGTCGGTGATATAGGGGGTAAACTGGAGCTGCACGCCGAAGGGGAGATAGGTCACGCTCTGGGCGGCCCCGCCGGGCGTGACCACCGAGGTGGGCACGGGAAACTCGCCGCCGGCGACGAAGCTCGCCGGATGGCCGTTGAGCGTGGTCAGGTTGGGCTCGGCCAGGCTGCGGGCAAGACTCAAGGTCCGCAGGGCCTGGATCGCCAGCAGGATGCTGCCGTTATCGATCGACACGGGAAGATTGCCGCCCACGGTGGTCGAGCCCAGCGCGCTAATCAGCCCGCCGGTGAGCTGGCCGAACTGGAAGCTGCCCTTGCTGATGGTGAAGTTCATGCCGATGCTCCGCGACGCGCTGCGGTTGACCTCCGCCACGGTGACCATCAGCATCACCTGCTGCTCGCCGGGAATGTTCAAGAGATCGACGATATTGGGATTGCCCTCCAGCAGGCGCGGATCGCCGCGACGGCCGCCACTTCGTCGCCCAGGCCGGGGATGAAATTGATGTGCAGGTCCGCGGTATTGCCTTGCGATTTCTGCCCCGTGGGACCATTGACTTGCGTTCGCCGCGCCGAGGGCGCATGATTGGCCACGATGCGGAGGATCTGTACCGCCTCGATCGCGTCCTTGGCCTCGCCCCGGACGACTACCTGGTCGCCGACCAACGTCAGTTGCACGGCGCTGTCGGGGAATGCCCTCTTGATCTCCTTCTCCAGCTCGCGGATGGAGGCCTCGAACGCCTTGACTTCCGACGCCAAACGTTGACGCTCCAACAGGGCGGCGGCCGGGTCGGGATGCACCATCACCAGGTAGCTCAACAACACGTCCTGGCTGGGATCATCCGCATGGGCCGCACTGGGGAACCAGAGATTGAGCACGGTGCTGCCGACCTTCTTGCCCACCAGCGCCAGTTGCTTGGGCGTGATCACCTGGTATTCGGCCACGTCTTCGCGGGGAATGTAGATCCGCCGCGGGGCCTGGCGGAAGACCAAGACCTTCGCCCGGCCGACGACCACCTCGAGCGTATTCTCGGGAAAGGCTTCGGACTGGACGAACTGTTTGAACTTCTGCTCTTCCTCCGGCGTCGGCTTGGGCGTGCCCAGGCCCGGCGGAATTCCCAGCGTGGGCATGCGAAACTGCTCCGTACCAAAGGGCGACGGCTCCGGTTCAGCCTGGGCGCCCTCCTCGGCGGGCGGCTGCGAAATGGGAGGCGTCCTCTCGGGGATCAGGGGAATCACGGGCACCGGAGTCCCCGGCCGCACGACCTCCGGCGCCTGCGCCTGGGCTAAGCTGACCGGCGGGCGGCCCGCCGCGGTTGGCGGTCCGTGGTCAAACGGGTCCCTTTGGTGCAGCAGCTCAGAGATGAATGCCGGCGCCGGGCGCGATGCGGCGGCAGCCTGCGGTTCGGGTTCGGGAGCGCTCACCCTGGAGTCGTCGGCCGCGTTGGCCGCACGCATGGCCGGGGAGCCGGCCGGCTGCTCCTGGCCCTGGCCCGGCACGGCGACGAAGAGCAGGCAACCTGCCAACAGGCCGGCGAGCAATCGCTTTCCCGTAGGACGGATTGCCAATCCGTTCGGGAAAGGGGCCTCACTGCCGGACGGATTAGCAATCCGTCCTACAGCAGAACCGACGCTTGTTTCCTCGGGGCTTCTTATCCGCCCGCGACGGCGGCGGGAGCAGCGGATCGAGAGTCTCTGGTCTGGCACCGTACCCTCCGCGCAAGGATCTGTTCTTGGTGAAGGCAGATAAATGGCTGGCGGTCCGACCAGTCGTGAAACCCACGATGTTGCCGGCGCTTTGTGCCGGTTGTATCGGTAGTATCGGATATTCCGGAAGCGCGGCCCTAGAATATTGGGAATATGCAGAAAAGATTGCCTCGCTTTCCCAGTTTAACAGGAGAAACCGAGCTAGCCACGGATGAAACACGGATCTGGTTATCCAATTGGCTCAAGTTCGTCGCGTAGCGACGTTATGATGGTAGCCGTGGGTTTCAACCCACGGAATATGGCGTCCAACGACCGTTTTGCGTCGCGTAGCGACGCCTGAATCGTCGCTACGCGACGAATGGAAGATGGGGGCATCGCAAACCGTGGGTTGAAACCCACGGCTACCATCGCATCGTCGCTACGCGACGTGGACCGCATCCAACCTGATTGCCCGCGTCAAGTGACTATGGACGAACCATTCTCGGCGCACAGCCGCGCGCGGCGCGGGCCACGCTGCTGGCCTGGCTCCTGACCACGGTCCTGGCGGTGGCGACAACCCACTGGCCTGCGGCTTCGGCTGGCCACGCCCCGATCCTTGCCCGGCCGGGAGACAACGAACTCTACTGGGCCGTCGCCGACCGAATACGGCGGGGAGAAGGCTATTACACTGCCCTGGCGAAGGAACTCCGCTTGCGCGGCTACCCCACGCGCAGCGTGTTCAATTGGCGGACTCCCCTGCCGATCTGGCTGATCGGCCACTTGCCCTACCCTTGGCTCGGCCGGGCGACGCTGGCTTTGCTGGGGCTGGCGATGCTGGTGCTGGGGACGGTGATGGTCCTCCGCGAAGATCGGCCCCCGTTAGGCAGGGACGTGACCGCTAATGTAGCAGGCACACGCCGTGTGCCGTCCGCCGTCTCGACCGCCATCATTGGACGGCACACGGCGTGTGCCTGCTACATTAGGGATCGGCCGCGGGTAGGCAGGGCCCTGTTGACGGCCTTGCTCTTGAGCGGTCCCGCGTGGGTCTGCGGGATGCGAGGCTTGTTCATCTCCATGCACGAGTTGTGGGCGGGCACCCTGATCGCCATTTCCGTGGGCGCCTTGGGCCTGGGCTGGCGGGGACCGGCAATCGCCGCCGGCCTGTTGGCCCCCTTTTTCCGCGAACTGGCCCTTCCCTACCCGTTACTCTGCGCCGCCTTGGCTTGGCGCCAGCGACGCTACAAGGAGTTCGCCTTATGGGTCGCTGGCCTGCTGGCCTGGGCGGCCTACTTCGCGATGCACTGGCTGGAAGTCACGCGCGTGATGCCCCCCGGCGGCCGCTTCCACGCCCATAGCTGGGTCCAATTCGGCGGCTTACCCTTCATTATTGCCAGCATGTCGGCGAACTTCTACCTGCTGCTGTCGCCGCCGTGGGTTGCGGCCGTCTATTTCGCCGCGGCGATCTTCGGCCTGCTGGGCTGGCACACCGTCGGCGGCCGCCAAGTGGCGATCACGGTTTCCTTGTTCGTGTTGCTGTTCTCCGTCGTCGGCCAGCCTTTCAATCTCTACTGGGGGATGCTCTATGCGCCCCTCCTGTGCTTCGGTGCGGCGCGATTTCCCGCCTGGCTCCACGACCTCTGGATCGCCGCCGGATGGGGCCGGCGGGCGCGAAAGTACGTCAGGCTTTCCAGCCTGACAGAAGAGACGGGTCAGGCTGGAAAGCCTGACGTACATGATTCTCTCTCCTGCCGGGGTAATAACCTAGGCGGCGTGGCTGCCGGGGCTAACACTGCCTGGCGGCTGGTGGATCGTGCCACCGGTGAGGTGGTTGTCCCCAAGCTGATCCTGGCCGATCGTTTCTGGCCGCGGCTGGTCGGCCTTCAGTTTCGCGCCGGCTTGCCGCAAGGCAGCGGGCTATTGTTGGTGCCCTGCAGCTCGGTCCACACCTGCTTTTGCCGCTTTCCCATCGACCTGGTTTGCCTGGACCGCCGGGGCCGCGTGCTCCAGGTCCGCAAGTGTCTACGCCCTTGGCGGGCCGCCGTCGCGCCGGCCGGCACGCACGCAATCCTCGAAACGGCCGCCGGCGAAATGGCGTTCGCGGTCGGACAGGTACTAGCGGTTAAACCACCCATTGGAGGCAATGCCGAGCCACCCCGATCTTTGCGATTTCTCCTCTAGGGTGGGTCGAGCGGAGCGAGCCCCGCCATTTGTGGTGCAGGCGTCTCGCCTGCCCGGGAAGAAGCAGGCGGGACGCCTGCACCACAAGAATTCGCGCGAAAATTGCTGGGGTTCGCCGAGCACCGCTTCGCGTCGGTGCGCCCGTCGCCCAACCCTACGCATTTTCCCGATTCGCAACAACCTTGCCAATCGGCGGGATTCGTGATAGTATGAGACCTGATAGCGGTGTCGGCGGTTCTCTTCTGCCCTGGCGGTAGATAACGCGCGTGCCTCAGCAATTTCGTACAACCCTGACTTGGCTGTTGGCCGCCTTCTTCGGCGCGGTCTCGGTGTCGGGCCAGGCGCTGCACCTGCTCCCCGGTTGCGACCATGCGTGGGACGGCCGGCAAGCGGCCGGCCAACCGGCGGGCGAGCGGACCTCTTTCCTGGAGTTCCTGGCAGGTTCCGGACCTTCGATAAGATTTCAGTCGGAAGGCGATTCGGGCCTCTGCGATGGCCAGAATTGCTTGATCTGCCACTACTGGGCGCAGGCCAAGACGCTGGTCGCGGTCCTGCACCTGCCCTTCATTTTGCCGCGCTGCGACGACGTGCCCGTGGCCGTCGTCTCGGTCTTCTCTCCACTCCATCGTTGCCTCTTCCAGCCGCGCGGCCCGCCGTCGTTGCCGGGCTGATTCGGGCGGGTTCGAGGCGAATCTTACTGCGCCCCTTTGGAGAACTGTAGGGTGGGCTTTAGCCCGCCTTGACAGCGTGGTTCTGAAAGTGCCGGGGTGCGAGGAAGGACGCTAAGGTCGGCGGGCTGAAGCCCACCCTACGCCCAAGCCCGAACAAGCTCCGCCGGCGCAGCGCGAATCGCTCTGGCGGTCCGGCCAGGCGGCGGATTTGCGCTGCCCCGGCGGGGCCCAAACGGGCGCCGGTTTCGGCCGACACGTTCTCGTGTTTTCTGCGGTTTCTGTGGTTTCAACAACGTTTTCTGAGTTCCATTTCTAGGAGAAAGCAAATGCGGAAGATTCTTCGTAAGCGCAAGGGACAGGGGCTGGTGGAGTACGCCTTGCTGATCGCCGGCGTGGCGCTGATCGCCGCCGTGGGAGTGTCGATGTTCGGTCACAAGGTGACCGACATGATCGACACCGTGGCGGCCATCTTGCCGGGCGCGCATAGCGACGACAACGGCCCCATCGCCGCCGGCCACCTGATCGAGATGACCGGCGCCAGCGCCAACGGCGGCGCGCCGATCACGCTCGACGTGGGCGCCATCAACAGTAATAGCGGCACCTTCCGGCTGCAGCAGAACCTGTTCGGCGTCCCGGCTGCCGATCCCTTGGTCGCCGAGACCGACGGCCTGACGGACAGCTTCAGCAGCAGTACCGGCGGCGGTGCGAATTAGCGGCGCCGTGCGGACCTTGGGTCCCCGCGTCCGCTTCGACGGGCGCGGGGATCCTTTGGAGTGCGGCGACTTTTCGCCGCTTTGGAGGCGATGTTTCGGGCGGCCAACATTTGGCGGCGGCGTGGTGCTTTGAAAAGCGGCGACAAGTCGCCGCACTCCGAAGGTCTCGCCCGGTTACCCTCAACCCGTACTGGATTTCCTTGTTAGCGTTTCCCTTAGCCCCGGACGGCACACGGCGTGTGCCTGCTACCTTGAAGCCGGCGGCGCACCGTCGCCGCGGGCAGTCGGTGGTGGAGTTTGCGATGATGGCGCTGGTCACCTACCTGGTCCTGGCGGCGATCTTGACCTTCGGCCACCTGTTGTTTTGTGCGCAGACGGTGCAGCAGGCGGCCGACGTTGCCGCCCGCGAGCTTGGCCCACACGCCGCTGCCGGCCGTTTCCAGCAACGGAGCCGATTTGTTCAAGGTCGTGTTCTACGGCCAGAATCAGGACTTGACGAATGCCGGCATAACCGCCAGCGAGGCAACCGCGTTGCGAGCCTCGCTGTTCGATCCGACTTTGTTGGCCGTCGCCAATAACGATCCAAGGCTCTTGGCGTACAACGGCGACATGATTGCCTTTGCAGCAAGCTGGCCCGTCATCAACCGGATGTTGTACCCGGCGATGATCGTGCAGGTTCCGGACGACACGAACCCCGGGCAGTGGTACCTCTGGTATCCGGGCGCCGTGCCCTGCACGGACAGCGCCAGCGGCCTGACGATCCCCTGCGTGGCGCATGTGCTCAGCCGCGCCAGCGACGGGACAGGGACCTCCTTGTCGGTGACGCCGGGAACCGAGACCATCGAGTGGGTGCCAGTGATTGAAGAGGTCCAGCCCGGGGCCTTTTCCGTCGCCCCCACGGCCGGGACCACCACGACCGCGCCGACGCAGTACGGGATGGTGGCGCTGCGGATCAACTACGGCTACCAGTCGGCGACGATGAGCGCCTATGCAACGCAACAGACCTGGCCGCCGCAGCCCACCGGCGCCGCGCTGGGGGCCAGTGGCACAGTGCAGGTCAGTAAAACGGGCAACTATACCAATTACAGTCCCTCTGGCGCATTTTTTCCGCAGTCCTCCGACAACAGCGTGTACAGTCCGACCTACAGCGGACCCCAGGGTCTGGGAGCGCAGCAGGCTTGGGGGAGCCTGGTGCGGCCGTTCCGGCGGCTGCTGTCGATGCAAGCGGTTTATCGGCGGGAAGTGTTCCAGTAACTTGTGGTGCAGGCGTCCCGCCTGCCCACAAAATGCAGGCGGGACGCCTGCACCACAAGATTCGAGGCCAGACATGCGACCGATCAATAGACACCCGCGACGCGGCGCCCCGTCACGGTTCCTGCTGCTGGGGACGACGGCCATCGTGCTGGGCGCGATAGCGACCGTGGGCACGCTGCTGGCGCTGGGCGTGCTGCACTTCGGCGGTCCGCGCCACGTCTATTATGCGGGAAGGATCCCCGTGCCGTGCTGCCTCCACACGATCCCGGCCTACACCCTGGTCACGCCCGGGTACGTCACCACGCCGGACACGGGCGACCGCTGGATGGAGCCCGGCAAGATTCCCAAAACCGTCATCACCGACCGCCGCCAAATCTTTTTCCGCGTGGCGTCGCGGCAGAAGGAGATGGGCTATTTGTTCTCCGAGGAGGACTTCACGCCCAAGGGCACGCGGCCGGGCGTGGCCGCCGGCGTGCCGGAGGGGAAGCGGGCGATCACCCTACAGGCCGATAAGCTCGACGGAGTCTACGGGCTCGCGCTGGGCGACCACGTCGATCTGGTGGCCAGCATCCCCGTGGACAAGCTCAGCTCCTTCGGCGGGGCCGATTGGAGCCGTCTGCCCGCCTCGGCCCAAACCCAAGCCCAGGTAGTCCCGCGCGACGACAAGACCAAGGAGAAGCGGACGGAAACGCGGATGCTGGCCCGCGATGCGGTGCTGGTCACGCCGGTGACCACGCGGCTCAAGTCGATCACCTCCTCGTCGCTGACGCAGGGGACGACGGTCCGCCAGGTCCCCGTCCACGAAATCGTGCTGGCGGTGGATGAAGACGAGGTGGCGCCGCTGACCGACGCCATGGGGCTGGCGGTGGCGATCACCTGCGTGGCCCACTCCGGCCGGCCGGAAGACAAGAATCGAAACGCCGTGCCGCCGGGCATGGTCGCCGTGCCGGTCAACGGCCGGGCAGTGGCCGCCTATAACCTGCTCATGCCCGAGGATCTCTTGGACCCGGGCACCCGGGCGCAAAAGTACGTCACGCTGGCCGCCGACGAAGTCCGGCAGCGGGGGATCGTCGTCGATTCCAAGACGGTGGTCGGCCGGGTGTTGGCCCGCGACAAGAGCCGGGGACAGTTCTTCAGCGAGGACGACTTCCTCCCGCCGGGCACCGCGCCGGGCCTGGCGGGCGGCATCCCGCCGGACAAGCGGGCGCTGACCTTGGATGCCAGTAAGGTGAACGGCGCCCGGGCCCTGCGGCTGGGCGATCACTTCGACCTCATGGCCAGCATGCCCATCGACTTGACCAGGACCGGCGGGCAAGGCGGCTCGATACAGTTGATGGGCGCCTCGCTGCAGAAGCAGGCGGCGGTAAGGGCCCTGGTCCAGGACGGCGTGGTGGTAATGCCGGTGGCCTCGCCCACGATGGCTGCCATCGAAGCGGCCAGCGGCGACAGCAAGCAGACCGGCCGGGAAATGGTGGTCGCCGTGGCGGCCGAGGAGGTGCCGCACGTGGCCGAGGCGCTGGCCTTGGGATTGGAGCTGGCCGCCGTGGTCCGCAGCGGCAATCCGCGGGACTCCAGCAAGAACGTGGCCACGCCGGACGACAACCCGCTGGCCCGGGTGCAGGCCGTCGAATCGATTGTCGGCCACAAGCGGCAGACGCTCGTCTTCCAGGCCGCGGAGGCCGCGCCGGCGGAGACGGTCCGCGGCCGGCCGACCCGCGTGTTGGCGCAGCCCGCCGCCGGCAGGGCCGGCGCGGCGGAATAGCAGGGTAGGATCGGGCGAAGAATGAATTGGGGGAATTCCGTGGGACGGATTGGTAATCCGTCCACGATTTTCGGACGGATTAGCAATCCGTCCTACGGGCAGCCCCGAAGGGGCGGATGTTCCCCCAGCCCAGGGCAACGCCCTGGGATTCGTGGCGAGTTGTGAGCGGTTGCGTCGGCCCAACGGGCCAATGGTTCCCTTGGGCCGGAGCGAAAAGAACGGTTGGCCCGTTGGGCCGACGGGGCTGGCGCGTGGGCACCATCGTCCCCAGGGCGTTGCCCTGGGCTGGAAGAACCGCCGCCCCTTTGGGGCGGGAGTAAGACGACAACGGGTAGCAGGTTGACTACGGTTCGGCGAAACAACGACTGTCGCAAGCAAGGTAGCCGGCACGCGCCGTGTGCCGTCTTCCCGCACACGGCGTGTGCGGGCTACCTTGGCCGCCGCCGCAACCGCCGGGCCGGGTATGCCCTGGTGCTGATGGTGATGCTGTTGTTCGGCATCTTCGGCTTTGCCGCGTTGGTAATCGACCTGGGTTTCGCCCGGCTCACGCAGCGCCAGATGCAGACCGCCGTGGACTCCGCGGCGCTGGAGGGGATGCGCTGGCGGGACCAGATTCCCTACTGGATGACCACGGACCCCGAGTTTCTCGCCGACCGGCCGAACTTCAACCCCAACAACCCCGTTCCGGCCGACATGGACTGTGCACGGCGAATACTGGCCAGCCGGGGAGTGGGCCAGTTGTTCGACGACAACCTCAACGCCGGCGACGACGGCCCCGGCACGGGCGATCCCGGCGGGATCTATGGGGCGGGGCCGGAGCTCATAATCCAAAGCAACAACAATGGGGTTGAGTCGGCACTGCCGACTTCCCAACTGATCCTCGCGCCGACCACGCCCGTCTACAAACCGGTCCGCAACGACGGCAGCGGACTGGCCGGGTTGGATCTGAATAACTCCAACGTTTCCAGCGGCGACCTGGTCGCGGGCTCCTACGGCCCCAACGCCTCCTACGCTTCCACCGACCCCGCCGATCCGGCGGACGAGGACGGCTACTACAACCGCCGCGACTTCCAGAGTCGCGCCGGCATCCGCAGGACCGACCGCGACAAGCTTCCTGGCGCGGATGCGCCGCACGAACAACCCCAACGGCTTGGACAGCAACGCGGGCGTCAGTTCCTCGGGCCCGACGCTTCCCGTGCTCTTCGGCAGCGGCAGCATGATGCGTGCGCAGCGGCGGCAGCGGCCAGTTGAGCGTGGCGTCCGGGATCACGGTCCGCGCCACGGCCGTCGCCGCGGCGGGACCGGCGGTCACCGGTTTGAGCTCGCCGCGGGGCCTGGCGAAGACGGCAGGTGCGGCGTACTGGGTAACGGGCGTCAATGGGACCGTCATGCTGCCGGGGGTCGCGCCGTTCGCAATTCGCGGCGACCTCTGGTCTCAGTTGAACCCCGCGAACCCCGGCTCAGGAAGCCCCGTCACGGTTCCTCTCTCGACCGCACACCCTCAGGTGACCTTGCTGGCACCCACGCCCGATCCATATTACAATCCGCTTAACGGTGCTTCGCAGCATTTTGTTGTGTCGCTGGTGCCGCCGCCAGCGCCGCCAGCGTTGCTGGTGGCGATCGGCCAGCCGGCGCAGGACGAAACGGCAGTGACGAGCGTCATCTCGGCCACGGAGCCAACCACCGGGTCGGGCACGACCGTCACCATCACCACCGCCACGGCCAATAACCTGGTGGCGGGCCAGCAGGTAGCCATTGCTGGGGTGGGCACGGGCTACGACGGCATCGCTAACGTCTTGACCGTGCCCAACAGTACGTCTTTCACCTACACCTCCGCGTCGTCGGGCCTGGGCGCCGTCAGTAACAGCGGTACGGTGACCTCGTTCGACGATAGCGCACTTTCGCAGCCCCCTGGGAGCGCCCCTTACGTTCCCATCCTCGCCTTCCCGGACCTGCCGAGCCAATCGTCTACCATCGTCGGCTTCGCCTATTACATACAATGGACTTACAACAAGGCCGCCATGACCTTAACGCTCAGCCTAGCCAGCGCCACGACATCGCCGCCCGTCGGCAGCCAGAACGTTTCCGGCGCGTTGGTCCAGCCGTTGCCGGCGGCGCTTTCCCAGCAGGACACAAGCACGCTGTTCCAGGACCATGACGCTTTGGCGAACCCGCTCCCGGAGAACCCTCCCGTTTACCCTCCCGTTTACGCTCCCGTGCTGTTTGCTCCCGTACTGGTGGACCATTACCTGGGCCCGAATGCGACTACTAACTGACTCGGACCGTATACGCCACCACGGAGTTTATCCCCGTGGGGCGATGAACAGGCAACGAGAAACGCCCTGATGCCCGCGCGATTTTTTCCCTTTCCGCCAGGCCCGGCTTCGGCCGGGCCTGGCGGAAAGGGAAAAAATCGGAACTCCCTGGGGGGCGGCGTTTCTAGCTGCCAATCATCGCTCCGCCGGCACAAGGCCGGCGGTGGCGTTGGCGAAGATGTGACCATTGTGTGGTGGGGCTCGCTGCGCTCGACCCACCCTACAACCTACAACCTGCGGAACTGGAACGGCCGCCGTATCATCCCGGCTAACTGAGACCACCAACCCCAACTGACCCATGCCCACCACCCCGAATTTGCTCGTCATCAGCTCGGACCCGCAACTCTATGCGGAGGTGGAGTCGGCGATGGCGTCGCTGGACGAACCGCGGCCGGTGCTGCACGGTGCGCCCGACGTGCGACAGGGCCTGGAAACGGCCCGCAGCCGCCGCCCGCAGGTGGCGCTGATCGAGATGACCACGGACCTCCGCGCTGGCGGCGCTGACCGACGAGATGGCCCTGGCCTCGCCGGAGACGGTGGTCGCGGCGGCCTTCCGGCCCGACAGCTTCGGGCCGGAGGTCTCGGAAGCCGCGGTGTTCATCGAGGCCATGCGGGCGGGAGTCAAGGACTTCCTGCGGCGTCCGGTCTCCAAGGGCGAGCTGGAATCGCTCCTGTTCCGCGTCGAGCGGTCCTCGGTGGGCCAGGTCGTGCAGTCCGGCGCGATCGTTTCGTTCATGAGCAATAAGGGCGGCGTGGGCAAGTCGACCCTGGCCGTGAACGTGGGCGTGGGCCTGGCCCTGCGGCACCCCGAGCGCGTGCTGTTGATCGACGCCTCGGTGCAGATGGGCGTCTGCGCGTCGATGCTCGACCTGCGCCCCACGGCCTCGATCAGCGACGCCGTCCGCCAGCAGCACCGCTTGGACGAAACGCTGATCCGCCAGCTCGCCACGCCGCACCCCAGCGGCCTGCACCTCCTGGCCGCGCCGGACAACCCCATGGAAGGCGCCGAGATGGACGACGAGATTGTCTCGCGGATCCTCACGCTCGCCCGCCGCGCCTACCAATACGTGATCGTCGACACCTTCCCCATGCTCGACCGGATCAACGTCTCGGTGTTGGACCTGAGCGACCGCGCCTACCTGGTCTTCGAGAACGTGGTGCCCACGCTCCAAGGCGCGGTGCAGATGTTGCGGGTGCTGGACAGCCTGGGATTCCCCCGCGAGCGCCGCCGGATCGTGCTCAACCGCACGATGTCGCTTGCCGGCAGCCTGCGGCCCGCCGACGTGGTCCGGCGGCTGGGGCACAACGTCGATCACGTGCTGCCCTTCGACAAGAAGGTGATCGTGTCGGCCAATACGGGCGACCCCATCGTGCTCCATGCCGGGCGATTTTCCGGTTACAGCCGCCCACTGCGGGAGTTGATCGACGATGTAGAGTCCGTGGGCCAGGAGGAGCCCTCTCGGGAGACGTCTTCCAACGGGCAGCCGCCGGCGGTCGATGACGACGGCAAGCAGACCGCCGAGCAGGAAGCATTGCCATGAGCGAACCCCTGCAACCGCCGGGCGATGGGGCTGCGGATTCCCGCGGCACTGCCGGACAAGCCGGCAGTGGTACCCAGGCCGATTCCCGGGACCGCCTCCGCAAGACCAGCTTTTCGCTGCCGCTGCGGCGCGTCCAGGCTGCCAGCAAGACGCCTGCCACCCGCGTCATCGCCAATCGGGATAGCGAGCCGGCGCCGGCGAAAGTCGGGCGCCGTGGAGCACTTGTCCGTCAAGGGCGTGCTCCATGAGCGGTTGCTGGACGAGCTGGACCGGCGGAACCTGCTGGGGGCCGGCGAGGAAACGCTCACGGAGTTCGTCGAGACCTTCGTCCGCGACGCGCTCGAAGCGGAAGGCGTGCCGCTGAACGAGGCCGAGCGGCGGCGGCTGGTGGAAGACCTGCTGGAAGAGACCCTGGGCGTGGGCCCGCTGGCGCCGCTGTTGGCTGATCCGGCCGTCAGCGACATCCTCGTCAACCGCCCGGACCAGGTCTACATCGAGCGTTTCGGCCGGCTGGAGAAGACGGACGTCCGCTTCTTGGACGCCGACCACCTGGTGCGGATCATCCAGCGGATCGCGGCCCGCGTCGGCCGGCGGATCGACGAGAGCTCGCCGATGGTCGACGCCCGGCTGCCCGACGGCAGCCGCGTGAACGCCACGCTGCCGCCGATCACGCTGGACTCACCCACGCTTTCCATCCGCCGCTTCGGCCGGCATCGCCTGCGGCGGGCGGACCTGATGCAGTTGGGCATGTTCTCCCAGGAGATGCACTTGTTGTTGGACGCCGTCGTGCGGGGACGGAAGAACCTTCTGATCTCCGGCGGCACGGGCTCCGGCAAGTCGACCTTGCTGGGCGCCCTGGCCGAGGCCATCCCGGACCGCGAGCGGATCATCACCATCGAAGACGCGGCCGAGCTGATCCTCGACCAGGAGCACCTGGTGCGGATGGAGACCCGGCCGGCGAACGTCGAGGGCCGGGGCCTGGTCGCCGCGCGGGACCTGGTGATCAACGCCCTGCGGATGCGGCCCGACCGGATCATCGTCGGCGAGGTCCGCGGCGGCGAGGCCCTGGACATGTTGCAAGCCATGAACACGGGCCACGACGGCAGCCTGACCACGGTCCATGCCAACAGTCCCCGCGACGCCCTGGCCCGCCTGGAAACCATGGTGCTGATGGCCGGGCTGGATCTGCCGTCGCGGGCGATCCGCGAGCAGATGGTCTCGGCCTTGCACCTGATCGTCCACGTGCGGCGCTACGAGGACGGAGTGCGCCGCGTGGAGAGCGTCGTCGAGATCACCGGCATGGAGGGCACCACCGCCCAGTTGCAGGAGATCTTCCGCTTCCAGCGCCGCGGACAGTCCGGCCGGCGGATCACCGGCGAGTTCGTCGCCTTGGGGATCGTGCCGCGGGCCGTGGAGGATCTGCAGCAACGCGGCATCAACGTGCCCCGGCAAATTTTCCAGAAACCACCAATGTAGCAGGCACACGCCGTGTGCCGTTGCGGACGGCACACGGCGTGTGCCTGCTACCGGAGCTTAACCCCAACCTTATTATTCTCACGCCCAGTCATGCTTGAGGCCCTGTCCCTGTTGATCGTCCTGGCCGGCGCGGTCGCCGTGGTGCTCTACGCCTGGCGGAACCTCCGCATCCGCGACCGGGCTTTGCAGCGGATGGAGAGCCTCGGCCCGACGTCCCGGCAGGCCCCCGCGTCGATCGCTCGTCCCTTCCTGCGGCGGCATCGGCTCATGCCCTGGCTGGCCGGCGCCGCAGCCGGCGTGCTGGTCTATTTCGCGTTCGGCTGGAGCACCCCTTTTGTCGTGGCCGTGGGGCTGATCTTGGGGCTCCTGGGCAGCCAGTTCGAGTCCTACTGGGCCGCCCGGCGGACGGCGAAGATCGAGGCCCAGTTGGCCGACGCCATCGACCTGATGGTCGGGGCCCTGGGGGCCGGAGCCGGACTGCTCAACGCCCTGGAACACGTGCTCACCGAGTGCCGGCCGCCGCTGCTAGCGCAACTGGAAGAGCTTGTCGGCCGGATCCGCTTCGGCGACGCCCCGCAGTCGGTGTTCCGCGGGCTGGTGGAGCGGGTCCCGCTGGAGACCTTCCAGCTTTTCTCGTCGGCCCTGGCCGTCCACTGGGAGACGGGCGGCAGTTTGGCCCCGATCCTGGCCAACGTGGGCCGCACGATCCGCGACCGCATCGAGATCAGCCGCCGGGTCCAGTCCAACGTCGCCCAGTCGCAGGTCTCCACCATGGCCGTGCTGTGCCTGACCTACTTCATCGCCGTGATCGTCTGGCGGACCAACCCCGGCCAGACCCGGCTTTTTCTTTCCACGGTCATCGGCCAGTGGCTGGTGGCCGGGACGATCCTCCTCCAAGCTCTGGGAATTGCCTGGATGTCGGCCATCAGCCGTTTACGTTATTAAAAGAAGAAAGGAGTTAGGAGTTAGAAGTTAGGAGTTATCAACCCGGCACGAAAGAGAATCATGTACGTCAGGCTTTCTAGCCTGACGGACTTTCGTGCTGGAGTAATACCAACCCTTAACAGCTTCCTCCCCCCATTCTAACTTCTAACTTCTAACTCCTAACTCCTGTGTAAGATGACCATCTTTCTAATCTTCCTGACCTGGACCTTGGCCGCCGGGGCAGCCATCATGCTGCTTCGGTGGATGGAAGCCAACCGCCGTAGCAGGGAGCGGTTGTTCTCCGGAGCCGCCGGAGCGGCTGGCGAAGCCCGACGCGATTTGCTGGCCCAACAGGGCTTTCTGCACCGCTGGTTGTTCCTGGCCGGCTACCGCGGCCCCCATGCCGTGAGCCTCTTCCTGGCATCCGTGTTGCTGGCCGGTGCCCTGGGGCTTACGGCCGTCTATGCCTTCTACCGCGGGCCGACCTTGGAGCTGGCCATCGGTAGTATCGAGGTCATTCCCGGTGGGATCGGCGACATGTTCCTGCCCGTCGTCTATGCGGCCCCGTGGCTATTGCTGGCGATCTTGACTTGCATTCCCTGGCTGGTAGTGCGGCGGGCGCGGCGCCGGCGGGTGGAATCGGTGGAACAGGACCTGCCCATCGCACTGGATCTCTTGGCCACGCTCAGCGAGGCGGGGTTGGGGTTCGACACCGGCCTGGCCCGGATCCTGGAAACCAAGCTTGGCGATCACCCCCTGGCCCGCGAGTTCCGCAGCTACCAGGCCGACCTCCTGGCCGGCCGTCCCCGCATCGACGCCCTGCGACGCTTCGCCCGGCGAATCGAGGTCGCTTCGATCTCGATCCTGGTCTCGGCCCTGGTCCAGGCCGAGCAGCTCGGCACGGGCATCGCCCAGGTGCTCCGCCGCCAGGCGGACGATCTGCGCAGCCGCCGCCGCGAGCGGGCCAACGCCTTCGCCATGACCCTGCCGGTCAAGCGGATGTTTCCTCTTGTGATCTGTTTCCTGCCCGGCATCTTCGTCTGGCCCCTGGGGCCGGCGTTCGCGCAGCTCTTCCAGATGGCCAACTCGTTGCTGCAAGGACAGCGATAGGCAGCGGCGACGTCTCGATCGGCTCCGGGTTCCCCTGAACGACCTGGACTCGGGCTCCCCCTCGCGGGTCAAAGAGGTCTTGGCGTCGCTCCTTAGCGGGTCTGTCCGGGCTGCTGGGCCAAACGCCCGAACACTTCCCGCACGTAGCCAGCGCTGCGCTGATGCACGGCCGCGGTTCCCATCGTCTGCGGCGTTCCTGCCTCGGGACCTTGCTCGAGCACCACATTCGGCCGGACGCCGGCCTCCACGAGCTTCTTGACCAGCTCGCGGTAGTCGATGTCCCCGTCGCCGAAGGTCTCGCTCCAAACATTGCCCGTGGACTGCCGCAAGTGCAGCTCCGCGATGCGTGACCCGTAGAGTTTCACGACGTTCGAACAATGCCACCTGGGAATGGCCGGCGCCGCGGTAGACCCAGTGGGCGTCCAGGCACAGGCTCAGCGCGTGGGGGTCGGTCGCCAGCATCATGTGATGGAATTCCCGAGCGGCATGTTGCAATTCAACGTCGTGGTTGTGGTACGCCAGGGTGATCCCGATGGCTGCCAGCTCGTGCCCCAGCTTGTCCAGCGCGGCGGCCTGGGTCTTCAGTTGCTCGTCGCTCTTTCCCTGGCGATTCGGAAGCGGACTGGGATTGGTGACGATGATCCTCGTTCCCAGCTCCTTGGCGCTGGTGGCCAGCGCGACGATCCGCTCCACTTCCTTGCCGACTTTCGCGCGGTCGTCCAGAGTGCTGCCGGTATAGATCGACCGCAACTCCAAACCGTGCTTCTTGAGCTGAGCGGCCAGGGGGCCCGCCTGATCGGCTGAACCGAGTCCGGGCTCGAGGCCGTTGATCCCGGCGGCAGCCAACTCTGCAAGTTCCTCATCGAAGGAGATCCCCGCCCTCTGCTTGTCGCGCGCGCGAACGGCGCCAACCGACCATTGGTTGATCGCCACGTGGAGCCTGCTCCCCAGCTCCGTTGCCTGCCCGACGGTTGCCCCGCCACAAATTATCGCCGCCGCGGCGAGCCCGGCGTCGGCCAGGAATCTCCGGCGGTCTTCTACCCTTTTTTCCATGAGATGTTCCTTCAACAACGAATGGTGAACGGCGTGATGGTTTTCGTCACTATTTGCCTCCAGGTGGGTCCAGTGACGCACGTCATCCTAGCAGATGGCGATCTCGAAAGCAAATCGCTCTGGTTTGCGGCAGAATCGAACACGTATGTCGCAGAATTGAACGGTTTTCGGGTGTCTGCCCCCGGTCCGCGGCGGGCAATCGCCTCCCGGTGACAATACGGTGACAAATCAGGCCCGCGGCGGTATGGCACGCGAGTTGCGATTGCCTGAGCGTCATTCTCGGGCAGTTTCCTGTCCATGTTCGCACTGGGTCAAGTGCAAGGAGACAATCATGGTCCCTCGTCGTTGCCGTTTCTTGTCAGGGTGGGTTTCAGGGCTGGTTCTGGGATTGGCGGTCGTCAATGCCGCGCGGGCTGAGACGGCGGCGGAAAAACTCCGCGGTGCGGCGCAACTGGTTCAGGACGCCTTGGCCTCGGAAATCGCCGGCCCGCCGTCGGAGCGAGGCGCTCTGCTCCAGGCCGCGCTGGAGAAAGCGCCGAGCTACGCGCCGGCCCTTTGGCAGACGGGCCACGTGCAGTTGCCGCACGGCTGGGTCAAGTTCGACGAGGTCCCTGCGATTGCCTCGCGCGACGGGCACTTGGCAACCTACCGCGCGATGCGCGACCGCTATCCTGCCACCGTGGAAGGTCAGATGGCGTTGGCCCGATGGTGCGCCGCGCATAAGCTGCCGGACCAGCAGCGGGCCCACCTGACCCAGGTGCTCGCCCGGGAGCCCGACAACCAGGAGGCCCGACGGCTCTTGGGCGATCGGTACGTCAACGGAACGTGGCTGTCGGGCGAGGAGTTCCAGCGGCTGTCAGGGCGCGCGGCGGACGACGCGGAAGCCGAAACACGCTGGGATCAGAAACTCCGCAAGCTCTGCGCGGACCTTTCCCATCACAGCCTGCTGCGGCAACGCGCCGCCGCCGCGAGCCTGGCCGCCATCCGCGACCCGGCGGCCATCCCGGCGATCGATGAGGTGCTGTTCGACTCTAGTCCGCAGGCGGCGCGGCTGGCCGTGGACGTGCTTGCGCCGATGAACGATCTCCGCGCTTCCGGCGTGTTGGCCCGCTACGCCGTCTTCTCTCCCTGGCAGTCCGTTCGGCGGGCGGCCGCCGAATCGCTCAAGCCGCGCGACATGGACGGCTACGTGCCGTTGTTGCTCTCCGCGATGGCTTCGCCGCTGGTGGCCCAAACCCAACTCCTCGGCACGCGCCGCGGTCAACCGGTCTACGGCTTGGAGTACAGCCGGGAGAGGCAGTATCACCAGGAGGTCGTCTCGCTCACCCCCGGCGCAACGCGCATGGCGCCGCCGCCGGGCAGCACGAGCAGTGCGGCGCCGGCCGCACCACCGCCGGCGGCGCTGCCGAGGGCGCGTGCGGCAACCTCGCTGGCCCAGGCGGCCGTGACGGGCCAGAACGCCTCGACGGAAGCCGTGAACCAGCGCATTGCCGAGACGCTGGCGGTGGCAACGGGCCAAAACGGCCTGGTGACGCCCGACCAGTGGTGGCAGTGGTGGAACGAGCGCAACGAGGTCTCCCTGGCCGGAGCCAAATCCGTGCGAGCGATCGTGGCTCCCCGCTATATCGGATTGGTCCGGGCAGAACCGAAGCTGCCGGCGATCCTCGAAGAGCCCGAGATGGCCCAACAGCAACCTCTACCTCTAGCCCTCTCGCAGCCCTTTCCTCTCGCCCTATCGCGACCCTTTCCTCTGGGCCAACCGCAGTCCTTTCCCCCGGGCCAATCGCAGTCGCCCACCTTCGGCCTGCCGCTGCCTCCTTCCGCTGCACCGCACGAGTGCCTGGCGGCGGGCACGCCCGCCTGGACCGACCGCGGCGCGGTCCCCATTGAACAAGTTCGCCCCGGCGACAGGGTTCTCTCGCAGGATCTGGAGAGCGGGCGGTTGGCCTACAAGCCGGTCTTGAACACCACCATCCGGCCCAGTACGCGACTGACGCGCATCGACCTCAAGGGACAATCCATGCGGACCACCGGCGGGCATCCGTTCTGGGTCTCGGGGCAAGGTTGGGTGAAGGCCAGCGACTTGAGACCCGGCATGAGGCTCCATACCGTATCCGGCTCCGTCGACGTGGATTCGGCCGGGCCGGCCGACAGCGCGGAGACCTACAACCTCGTCGTCGCCGACTACCACACCTATTTCGCCGGCCGTGAGTTCGCGCTGACGCACGACAACACCATTCGCCGAGCGACCAACGCCATTCTGCCAGGTCTGCGCAAGTAGGCGGCTACGGGACCTTTTCTATCGGCACGCTCCCTCCTTCCAAATTTGTCGGCGTCTCACAAATCGTTGGCATTTCGGAACTCCGGGTTACCCTTTTCGGGTGCCTCTACCCGATTTCGCTCAAGTGCCATCAAAGGGATGAGCTTCCGGGGCGCTCCCCAGGCATCATCAAAGGGTCGTTTTTCGGGATGTTCGAGAATACGTATGACTTGATGCGACAAATCGAACCAAGGCACGACCCGCGTGCATGTCCCGGAACGGGGAGGAGATGGAGACGCGGACGGTCTTCCTGGCCGAGCCCATCGTCGGTTCCTCGTTGGCAGCGGGGCCGAACTCGACGATATTCTACGGTGACGTTAGCGTCCCGAACTTAGGCTGCGAGGCTAAAGCGACACCATCCAGAAATCGCAGATGAAAGCCAAGAACAGAGGTCTGGCGCTTTGCCGCTGCGCAGAGCAATCGTGAATCCCAACTCCCAGGCACGATTCTTACTGTTGGCGGGACCGCTCATTCCGGCCGGTTCTTCCGCTTTGCCTGATTTCTGAGCACGAATACCGGTCTCGTGAGCACGATCCTCACACCGTCTCCTCCCGATAAATCCATGATCAAGTAGGCGCCATAAGCCTTCTGAGAGTTGTCCATCCTAACAAACATCTTGCCATTGGTCACCGTACCATTGGGCGCGGTCAAGGACACCATTTCGCCGTCGAATCGAATCGTGAGGAAGTCTTCGCAGTTGACGGCCGTTTCCGCCGCATCAATCTCGAGGTAGAAAGCGTCAACGACCTTCAGAGCTTGAGCATAACCCAGCATAGTGGCCACCATGCGTTCAGCGACAAAGCGCAGATTTGCTCCGGCAAAAACATTGTCGCCCTCAATGCCGTCAACGCTAAGCTCCCAAGTCGCGGGCGGGTTGTCTACCGGCTTCGCCGACTCCTGATGACCCAGAAGCCGCACCTGTCTCGCACTGCTCAGGCTATACTCCTTTCTGTCCGCTGTGATGGAACATGCAAGCACGCCGGTCAGCTTCTTTCCTGTGGACAACGTGATGACATGTTTCTTATCCACTAATTGGGCTTCACGGAAGATATTACGTGGAACCACAAGATAGGTCCCTTCCTGTATACGCAAGAGCAAATCTCCATCCATGGCTCTCGACAGCCTTTGATCGTCTGTAGAAAACCAAGTGTACGGCACAGTTGCCTCAGTTCCAAGAGTTGTGACGATATGCAACCGGACTTGTTGGTCGTCACTACTGGTTGTATCCCGCGCACCGCTATTCTGTGAGCCAACTGTGCCATCGTGGGTGGAATCCGTAGGGCCGGAGGCATCGCTTTTTGCCGACCGGGCAGCGAGTGGCAACCGGACTTGTTGGTCGCCACTTCTGGTGGTGTCCCGCGCCGCTATTCTGCGAGGCAACTGGGGCACCGTTCGTGGAATCGGTAGGCCCAGGGGCACCGCTTTTAGCCGACTGGGCACTGCCTGGCGTCTCTTGCTCACGCATTATCCGAGGAGGACTACCTGACAGAGGTTTTGTCCCAACCAGCAAATTCCCCGAGTGCGATGTGCTTTCCCCTTGGCGACCGCGCCATGCAGAGAAGACCGCGATACCAAGCAAGACACACGAAACCGCAATAGCTACTGCGCCGGCAAGACGTTTGCTGTTACCCGCCCATTTGACCCGCAAAACTTCGCCTCCCTGCGGGGGCTCGCGGCCTTCAAAAAGTTGTCGCGTTGAGTCGGCGATCGGCGCGAGTTCTGCTGCTTCTTGCTGAGAAGGCCCGACTACCGGCGCCGTTTGTCCACTCGCTTCCCGTATGCGGCTTCTGATCGCGGCAAGAATTTCATTCCGCACGGCTTTCCATCTTCCCTCATCGCCGGCGTAATCGATAAGTGGCGTCGGCGTTCCAGGGAGCATCTGTCGCTCCGTCAGCCAGCTCAGTTCGTCTTCCTGTTCCCACAAGGTCGGTGCGACAAGTATCGGAATGATGGACAGTTCATCTCTTTCCAGCCTTTCTCGTATCCAAGGAAGTTCGAGGTGGCGAATGAAATCGGAGTTGACAAAGTCCTGGCTTATCAATAGACAGGCGAATCGTGCCTTCGTAATCTCAAGTCTAATCCTCCTCTTGAAATCTTCGCCCGGGAGCGTTCTCAGTTCGGGGTCGTACCAGAATTCGACGCCGTCCCTCTTGAGTGCTTGGGCCAGCCACGGGATGAGGCCCCAAGGCCCAGGCTCGACCCAACGCCGATCTTCATGGCTATAGCTGAGGAAGATCTGTACTTTCGACATAGGTTCCTACCGCGTCTTTACCGTTCCGGTTTCACTCAGTTTATTGCGCCGCCGCCGGGTATCAAGAATAGTTGCTTTCCAGGAACGCCCGAGACTGATCGTTCTCTTCAATTTAGCGGGTGGGCACCGGGTGTCAAGAACGGTTCGGCTTGTCGGAAGGGAGGCACAAATCACAGGACCCCCGTTGGCCACCAACGGGTTGTCTGGCAGCCCCTCCACAGACACGAAAATAACGGTGCATCGGCACTGGTTCGGGTACCGAGAATCGTTCCTTTTCTGGCGCTCTGCCGATCGGTCCACGCTACGGTTGACTTTCCATCCAGAATGGGCCGGGATTGCCGTCTTGGAATTCAAGACGACGTAAAGCCGTAACGGATGCCAATTCGCGAGGCATCAGCCCCAAGGCGACCCGAGCGGACTTCGCCCTGGTTTCTCGTCGCTTTCCAAGTGATAATAGGTTTTGGGATTACAATGAGCCGGCACCCTGCCTGACGCCGACTGCGTCGCCCACCAGCCTGCTGCAAGCCCTGCCGGAACCTTCCTGGAGAAGCGATCGTGAAAACACGTTCGATGCGTCGCGGCTCCATCGCCACACCTTGGCTGGTAGCCATCGGGTCGCTGATCGCGATGATTGGCTTGACTCTGTTGTTGTGGTCTTCGACTCGCCCGAGCAAGCCGCGGCAGAAGCCGAACGAGCTGGTCTTATACTGTGCCACGGGGTTCCTGAAGCCGGTTCAAGAGGCTTGTGCCGAGTACCAGAAGGAGTACGGCGTTAACGTTCGCATCGAGCCGGATAGCTCGGGCAGTCTGCTGAGCAGGGTCCGCGTCGCGCCGGCCCGGGTCGATCTCTATTTGTCGGGCGAGGAATCGTTCATGGCCGAAGCCCGCCGGCGGGGGTTGGTCGCCGAAGTCCTGCCCTTTGCCCGGCAGCACGTGGTGTTGGCCGTTGGGCCGGGAAACCCGAGGAAGATTGCGGCCCTGAAGGACTTATTGCAGGACGACGTCCGCGTGGTGCTTCCGAATCCGGAGCTGACGGCGACGGCGAATGCCGCCCAGCGGGCACTTGCCGGCACGGGGCAGTGGGAATCGCTCGTCGATCGGCGGCGTGCATCCCAGGGGCGTCTTTCCTTCGTGGGGAATGTCAACGAGGCGGCGCAGGCGGCGAAAATCGGCGCCGCCGACGCGACGCTGGTTTGGGACGCCACGGCCCGCACGTTCGGTCTGGACGTCGTCGAGGTGCCCGAGTTCCAGGCCCGGGCCCGCGAACAGGCCATGTTGGGCATCGTGGCGGCGGCGAAGCATCCCACGGCCGCGTTGCACCTGGCGCGTTATCTCACGGCCCGGGACCGCGGACAATTGGCTCTCCGGAAGAACTACTTCCAGCCGGTGGAGGATGCCGACGTCTGGGAGGATCGGCCGTCGCTGATGCTCATGGCCGGCGCGATGCTCAAGCCCGGGATCGACGACCTCGTCAAGTCGTTCAGCGAGCGGGAAGGCGTGACGATCAACACCGATTATAACGGATGCGGCATCCTTATCGCGCAGATGAAGGCCATCAAGGGCCAACCTTCGGCGGCGTCGCATTTTCCCGACGCCTACTTCTCCTGCGATGTCTCCTTCATGAGGCAAGTGCAGCGATGGTTCGAGGCGTCGAAAGTCATTTCCCGCAACGACATGGTGTTGGTCGTGCCGAAGGGCAACCCGGCGAGGATCAAATCGATTGCCGACCTGGCGCGGCCCGAGCTGCGGGTCGGCCTGGCGCACCCGGTGAATTCGGCGCTCGGCGCGCTGACCGACGACCTGCTCAAGAAGCTCAAGCTTCATGACAAGGTCTATGATCCGGCCCGGAAACACCCCGTCGTTCACAGCGACGCGGGGCACGCCCTGGTGAATCAGATGCGCGCCGGCGCTTTGGATCTGATCGTGGTTTACCGCAGCAACGCGCTCAGTAATCCGGAAAATGCGGAGAAGTACCTGGACGTCCTCGATATGAACCTGCCCGAGGCGATGGCCATCCAGCCTTACGCCGTGGCCAAGGATTCGCGCCACAAGTACCTCATGCGCCGACTGCTGGAAGCCATTCTCTCTCCGTCCTCCAAAGCGCGTTTCATCAAGTCCGGGTTCCAGTGGGTCGCCGAAGGAAAGCCGCCATGAAGGGCGAGGAACCGCGCCAGGGGAAAGCGACGCCCCCGCTCCCGGCAGTGCCGGCCGCAACCGGCGACCGGCGTGCGGCCGGGCCGTCGGGTCCTTCGTCCGACGCATTGTTCCTCGTTGGGCTCGGCACGCTGCTGGGCAGTTACATCGCGCTGGTGGTGGGGCTGCTATTTGCCCTGGGGACATTTACCACTTTCTCGCATATCCTCGCGGCGATTAAGGCCGAAGAAATACGCTTCGCCTTGCGGCTAAGCCTTATCTCGTGTACCTTGTCGACCTTGTTGTCGCTCTGGGTGGCGATTCCAGGGGGCTACGTGCTGTCACGATTCAAGTTTCCCGGGCGCGGCCTGATTCGCCTGGCGCTGCGCATCGCCGTCAACCTGGTCGATGCCGTGATCGACATTCCCATCGTCCTGCCGCCGCTGGTCATGGGCCTGGCGCTGTTGATCCTCTTTCAGACGCCGCTGGGGCGGGCCGTGGAGCGGTTTGTGCCCGTCACGTTTGCCGCGCCCGCCATTGTGCTGGCGCAGTTCACCGTGGCCTGCGCGTTCGCCGTGCGAACGATGCGCGTCACGTTCGATCAGATCAGCCCTCGCGCGGAACAAGTCGCCTTGACCCTCGGTTGTCGCCGCAGCCAGGCATTCTGGATGGTTGCGCTGCCGGAAGCGCGGCGCGGCGTGTTGACCGCCGCCACGCTGGCCTGGGCGCGCTCCTTCGGCGAGTTTGGCCCGATCCTCGTCTTCGCGGGGGCCACGCGATTGCGCACCGAGGTGCTGCCGACGTCCGTATTTCTCGAGCTGAGCATCGGCAACATCGAGGCCGCCGCGGCGGTTTCCCTGACCATGGTGGTTACGGCCATGATCGTGCTGATCCTGGCCCGCGTCTTCGGCCTGCGCGGCAGCGGGTTGCTGTAAGTTTGCCCAACTTATTGTTTTACAGGCCCTAAAGGGGGAAGGACCGCCATGATCTCACTTGCTGACATCGCCGTATATCAGGGCGCCTTCTCCTTGGAAAATATTGCGATCGAGGTCCCCACGGGGGCCTATGGCGTGCTCATGGGCAAGACCGGCAGCGGCAAGACGACGCTCCTGGAAGCAATCTGCGGCCTGCGGCACGTTGCGGCCGGCTCGGTCCGGCTGATGGGACGCGACGTGACGCGCCTCGAAACCGGCCGCCCGCAACATCGGTTACGTGCCGCAGGACGTGGCGCTTTTCTCCACGCTCACCGTGCGGGAGCACCTGGCGCTGGCGCTGGTCGTGCGGCGATGGAGCCGTGCGGCGATCCGTGCCCGGGTGGACGAGCTGGCCCAGTTGCTGGGGATCGGGCACTTGCTGGATCGAAAACCTCGCGGGCTCAGCGGCGGCGAGGCGCAGCGCGTAGCCTTGGGGCGCGCCATCGCCATGCACCCTGACGTTCTGCTCTTCGACGAGCCGCTCAGTGCGCTGGACGACGACACCCGCCAGGAAATGTACGACTTGCTCCGTTCCATCCGCAAGCAGATGCCGGTGACCGTGTTACACGTCACGCACAACCGCGACGAGGCTTCCCGGCTGGGCGAATGCTTCTTTCAACTTCGTGACGGACAAATTCGTGCAGTCCCGCGATGACCATTACGGGGTAGTGGCACGCAACACATTGCGAACGGGCTGGCCTGCCACGTAGACCCTCGGCGCGCCGAACACGCTCCAGCCCGGCCTCGCGTAATACGCGGGATAGGCCGCAACGGTCGGCCCATAGTACGTCGCATAGGGCGGCGCATAGTAGGCCGTGTAGGCCACGGGCGGCGCGTAGTAAGCGACGTAGGGGGCCGGGGCGTAGTAGGCCGCCGTGGGAGCGTAGTACGTCGTGTAAGCCGGCACGGCCGGCACATAAGTTGCCGGCACGCTCCCGCAGCACTGGCCGAACACGGGCGAAACACACAGACTCAACACGGTGACCACCGTCACTGCTAGAACTCGGGCGTGCATGATCGCTCTCCTGGTGTCTGGATTACTCCGGGCGAAACGGCCAAACCTTCAACCAAGGATAATCGCCGCGCCACCGAATTGCCACCCGCTACATGAGGGTATGCACGCCGTAAGTCAGTAGCAGTCAGCGACGCGCCCCGGGGCGCGGTGGAGGCGTAATCCAAGCGGAAGACGACGCAGAAGTCCTCCGGCAGCCGCAACTCCCGGTTGCCTGTGACAGGTTTGTCACAAGAACCTCGCGTGCCGCCCATTTTGCAGGCAGATGCCGCAAGAAGACTGGTACGTTGAAGCGGTTGCATAGACGCAAATCGGTTGCAACAAATAGGTTACAACTTCGCTCCCCATTCTGGCCGCGGGTTGCCAAGCAACGTCTCCTCATGGTACAATTTCGTCGCTCCCGTGGACGCCGGCGGCAAGTAAGCTCCGGCCACGCGTCGGTTGGCAAGCTCTTTTTCGCAAAAGGTTCAGGGTGATGTCAGATCGTAGGGATTGGCGATGGTCTCTCGGGTTGGCGTTGCTGGTGGCGCTGGCAGCTTGCGTCTGGACTTCCCCCGCTTGGGCGGAGTCGCCCAGCAACACGGGCCCCGCGCCGGCGCCGGCGACCGCCGACAAGTTCAACGCGGCCGACAACGCCTGGATGCTGGTCTCTTCGGCCCTGGTGTTGATGATGACCGCTCCCGGGCTGGCCCTGTTCTACTGCGGACTGGTCCGCAAGAAGAACGTGCTCAGCGTGATGATGCAGTGCCTGATGCTGATGTGCCTGCTGACGGTTATCTGGGGTACCTACGGTTTCACCCTGGTCTTTGGCGGCAACGATGCGTGGATCGGCGATTCCCGCTACCTGTTCCTGCGCGGGGCCGAAGCCGTCTGGAACAACAACCACGCGGAGCTTCCCCTTTGGCCCGGCCTGACGATTCCCGCCTTGAGCTACGTGCTCTTCCAGGGGATGTTCTTCATCATCACGCCGGCCCTGATCTGCGGGGCCTTCGCCGAGCGGATGAAATTCAGCACGATGGTCGTCTTCAGCGTGCTTTGGAGCACCCTGATCTACTGCCCGCTGGCCCATTGGATCTGGGGTGGAGGCGTGCTGGCTTTCGGCAGCCCTCACGCCGCGAGGCTGGGCACCGGCGGGGCCATCGACTTCGCCGGCGGAACGGTGATCCACCTCAGCTCCGGCGTCTCGGCCCTGGTCTGCGCGCTGATGCTGGGCAAACGGATCGGCTACGGCAGCGAGTCGATGCCGCCGCACAACATGACCTACTGTGCCATCGGTGCGGCCATGCTCTGGGTAGGCTGGTTCGGCTTCAACGCCGGCAGCGCCCTGACGGCCGGCCGCCTGGCCACCAACGCCTTTGCCGCCACCCACTTCGCTGCCGCCGCCGGCGGCATGACCTGGATCATCCTGGAATGGCTGATCCGTGGCAAGCCGAGCGTGCTGGGCATCTGCTCGGGCCTGGTCGCCGGACTGGCCTGTATCACCCAAGCCTCCGGCTACGTGACGCCCATGCCCGCCTTCCTCATCGGGGCCGTCGGCGGCGGGGTCTGCTACATGATGTGTACTATCGTCAAGGTCCGCCTCGGTTACGACGACTCGCTCGACGTTTTCGGCGTCCACGGCATCGCCGGCACTCTCGGCGCCTTGCTCACGGGGATCTTCGCCACCCGGGCCACCGGCGCCTTTAGCAGCGACGTTTCCTTGGCCAGCCAGAAGTTGGGCCTCTTGGAGGGCGGGCCGCTGCTCAAGGGCCAGGCCATCGCCGCTTTGTCCGCCTGGGCGCTGGCGCTGGTCGGCACCTTCGTGATCCTCAAGGTGCTCGACCTGGTGATGGGCCTGCGGGTCTCGCAGCAGGCCGAGATCGAGGGCCTCGACCTCAGCCAACACGAGGAGGAAGGCTACATCATCGTCTGATAAATCCTCGTCGGACTTCCTGCAGGACGGGAATGGACCAAACCTTGCCCCCGATGAGATGCCAACAGGTCGCCTATTCTCTTGGAACACGTTGCGGGTGGCAAGCGGTGTTGTCATAATTCATGCTATGGCAACGGTTTCCGAAGCATTGGCGATTGCCATCCAGCACTATCAAGCCGGTCGGCTGCAAGCCGCCGAGCAGATCTATCGGCAGATTCTCGCGGTCGAGCCCAATCATGCCGATGCGTGGCATCTTCTCGGCGTGATTGCTCACCAAGCGGGGAAGCATGAGATCGCCATCGACTACATCGGGAATGCGGTCCGGTTGAAAGGGAATGTGGCTGCCTTCCACTTGTGGATGGGAGTGCCGGTGGTGAGCCTGGCAGCCCGAACGGCGGTGGGACGCGGCGGGCTGAGTATCTTGTCGAACGTCGGTCTGCCGGAATTCAGTGGCGCAGGATTCCGAGCAATACGTGCGTATCGCCGTCGAGTTGGCTCGAGATCTATCCCGATTGAGCGAGCTGCGAGCGACCCTGCGAGATCGGATACAGGCTTCCCCTCTGATGAGCGCCGCGCGCTTTGCTCAGAACGTAGAGGCGGCCTACCGCAAGATGTGGCAGCGTTGGTGTGTCAAGTAGATATTCTAACGACAAAGTGCGACCGCGACCTTGGAGAGGAATTTCCACCCTATGGCCATTGCCGAAGAACTATACCTCGATCTGATGAAACGCTGCCTCACCAACCTCATTTACCAGGATATGAAGGTCGTGCGATCCGCGCCTTTCCAGCCAATCGTTGGAACTGAGCCTTTCGACGCAACGTCTCGCGCCCAAGGGGGAGATTGGCCCGCCTTTGCGCATACCATGATCGGGTTGAAGCGATTGGATAACATCCAGTCTTGCATGGAGAAGGTGCTGTCGGAAAGCGTACCCGGGGACGTTATCGAAGCCGGCGTATGGCGTGGCGGAGCAGCAATCTTCATGCGGGCAGTGCTCGCGGTGTACGGGGTTAAAGACCGGCGGGTGTGGGCCGCGGACTCCTTCGAGGGTCTTCCCCCGCCGAACCCGACAAAGTATCCCGACGACCGCGGCCTCGCGTTCAACCAGTACTCGTATCTCGCCGTGTCCCTGGAAGAGGTTCGCGAGAACTTTCGCCGCTACGGCCTGCTCGACGAGCAAGTTCGCTTTCTCAAGGGGTGGTTTCGCGATACATTGCCTACGGCGCCGATCGAGCGCCTGGCGGTAGTTCGCATTGATGGGGATCTTTACGAATCCACGATGGATGCGCTCGTGAACCTTTACCCGAAGCTGTCGGTCGGTGGTTACTTGATCATCGACGACTACAATGATATCCTCGCTTGTCGTCAGGCTGTGACCGATTACCGGGTCAGTCATGCCATTTCTATTCCCATTAAACCCATCAATTGGACGGGGATTTATTGGCGGCATGAATGACCCGGCTAGGGTCAACGCGGAACGGGTCAAAACCCGGTTGACCGCCACAAGGGAGACGATTTACTTTCCCGCAATCTCGAACGGCACGGCCGGCAAGCTGCCCAGCGGTACGCGCTGCCGGCCGGCCGGCTTGGCGCCGTTGGCTTTCTTGGCGTCGGCGGGGCGCTCGAAGACGGCGTCGATGATCAGATTGCCCTTGGCGCCTTTCTTCACCTTGGCGGCGTCGGCCTTGAGGACGATCCGCGTGCCGTCGTCACCGTGCGACACCTTCTGGATCGTGACGCCGTCGGGCGGATCGCTGAGCGCGTACTGGATCCTGTCGGCCATCGGGCCGCCGGGGATCCCCACGCGCAGCGCCGCGGTGCCGCCGGCCGCCAGCTTCACGCTCGACGCGCCCAGGAGCCTCAGCCCGTTGCCGCCCCGGGGGCGACCGGTGACCGCGACCATCCACTCCGTCGCCGGCACCAGATGCCGATAGTAGAAAGCCTGCATCATGTCGTCGGCGGGCACCGCCGCACGGCGGATATCGCGGACGCCGATCTTCGCCTCTCCTTCCAGATGCAGGGCAATCGGTCCGTCCAGGGGCGTCGCCGGAACCCTCAGCGTGACCCGCACCTTCTCTTCCCCGGCCGGCAGCAGGCCGCCGGTCAGCGAAAAGCCCGCCGGCGCGCCCTTCAATGCCAAACGGATATCGCCGGAAAAGCCGTCCCTCCGCAGGGCGTAAACGGTCACCGGCACGTTCATGCCGGCCCGCGCGTTGACGCCGGAGGGCACGACGCGCAACTCGAAGTCGGGCTGCGGAGGACTGATGCGAAGCCGATAGCTGAAGTCCGCGCCGCCTTTGTGCTGCGCGTCGCTCAGATGCAAGTAATACGTTCCGTCGGCGGGCAAGCTGGTCATCAGGTAGGAGTCGGCATGGTGCGTCAGCAGCCCCGCCCCGCGGTCCTCATAGTCGTCGTTGAAGGCGATTTGCCGGCCGCTGGAATCGGTCAATTTCAACATCGAATCCAACGGCGAGCCGAGGCGGCGGGCCATCACCTCGGCCACGATCTCCTGCCCGCCGCGACCCTCGAAACGGAACACGTCGCAATCGCCCGGGGCGTCGATGCGCCCCTTGACGATGATCGGCAGCGTGACCCTCTGCGCCCCCGCCTCGTCGTTGTTCGGCTCGATCTCCTCGCACTCGGGCAGCCTGTCGCCGCCGGCGAGCCTGTTCGGCAAGCTGTTCGACGGAGCGCTCGACGGCAGGGCGCCGGCAACCTGCGAGGCGTCGCCCACGGTGATGCGGTAGACGAAGTCGTTGCGCCCACGGTAGATCGAATCGTGGATCTCGACCACGTAATCGCCGTCCTGGGGAATCACGCAGCGAAGCACCGGATCGGGATGGAACAGATAATGGTCCGCGTAGGCCAATTCCTTGCCGTCGGAATCGCAGACGGAGATCGCCGCTTGGAACCAGCCGGGCACGGCGTCGGAGATATAAGGGATCAGTTCCCTCGCGTCGGCAGCGACGAGCAATTCCCGGCCCTTGACGGCCGCGAAGCGATAGCGATCGACGCCGCCAGGCTGAATCTGGCCGTTGATCACTGCCGGCAGGGTGATCTTCATTTCGCGTCGCGGCGTCGCGGGCGCCTGCCGATTACCGGGCTTCGCCTGGATCTTCTGCGGGCGGGGATCGTCGCTGGGCGGCTCTTCGCCCGGCTTGCTGAACTCCGGCAAGGTGCCGACGCGGAACACCAGCGGATTGGAGAGCCCCAGCGGCGTCGAGAGCCGCAGCTCCCGCGTGCCGGGCGGCGTATCGGCCGCTATCGCCAGCTCGACCGTCACCGTCTGGGCAATCGCCGGCGTGGCGACCCTATTGACCGAGTTGGCGATCTTCGCGCGGATTTCCCTGATCTGTTTCCGCTCCTCGGGAGTCCAGTTGGCTTGCGCGAAAAGCGCCGGGCCCTGGCCCTGGCCGAGACCGTCGGTCGAGATCCCTTTCTTTTGCAGCATTTCTTTGAGCTTGTCGCGCAGCTTATTCACCTCCTGCTGGCTGATCGGCTTGGTGAACTCGATCACCTTGGCGGTGATACCCGTGCCGGAGACGTAAACGCCTGCCACGCCGTCGAGGAGCTGGCCGCCGATTTTGACCTCAAGCGTGCTTCCCTGCTTGCCGCCGGCCGGATAGACATAGCCGACGTGCGGACCGGGCAATTGGGCGTAAAGCGTGGCGGCACTTATTGCCCCGGTGAGGAAGAACCCTAGTAGGATGGACCTCCAGGTCCGTCCCGGACGGACCTGGAGGTCCATCCTACGCAACTTACTTTGCGGCCGGGCCAATACCTGGATCGCGGCAAATCCGAGCAGCGCAGGTCGTCGAAATTGGCTCATCAGGAAACTCCCGCGGTTACATGATTTCTTTCAAAAGTCCGCCCGAGGGCGCGTGCTCGTCGGCGGCGGGCACGATGTAGGCCGCCAGGCCCTGCGGATGCGGCAGCTTGGCGCCGGTGTCGATGCCCAACAGCTCGTAGATGCTGCCCAGCAGGTCGCAAGGATAAACGGGCCGCTCGCGGACTTCTTCGCCCTTGGCGTCTGTCGAGCCGACGATCTGGCCGCCCTGGAATCCGCCTCCGGCCACCAGCACGGAGAAGGCCCGGCAATAATGACCGCGTCCGCCGTTCCAGGGGGCCTCCCATTGCACCTTCGGCGTGCGGCCGAACTCGCCACAGCACCAGATGACGGTGTTGGAAAGCAGGCCGCGCGACGAGAGGTCCTCCAGCAGCGTGGCCAGGCCCTTGTCGAGTTCCGGCAGCTTGCGCCGCATGGTGGGGAAGTTCTGCTTGTGCGTGTCCCAACCCTTGTAGTTGACGGTGACGTAGGGAACGCCGCGCTCCACCAATCGCCGGGCCGCCAGACACGATTGGCCGAAGGTGTTGCGGCCGTAGCGGTCGCGAAGGTCGTCTTTCTCCAGCCCCAGATCGAACACCTTGCCCGCATCGCCCAGGATCAGGTCGTAGGCCTGCTTCTGCGCGTCTTCGTGGGCGGCGAGCTGGGGGTTGCCGGGCAGGGCAAGGCTGAGCATGTCGAGCTTTTCCAACAGGTCGCGGCGGAGATGCTGCCGCTGATCGCTGATGCCCTGGGCCACGACGCCTTCGACCGCGAACCTTTTTTGGGCGGGATTCCCGCCCGTGGCGAAGGGCTTATAGCGGGCGTTGAGGAAGCCGGCCTCGGAGAACCGCCCTTGCGGCTCGGTGAGCACGATGTACGGCGGCAGCAATCCGCGGTAACCGGCCTCGTAGCCTCTCATCAGCGAGACCACGGCCCCGGCGCTAGGATAGACGTCGCGCCCGCTGGAGGGCCGGCCGGTCTGCACCATGTAGGCCGCCGTCTCGTGGGAGTTCGAGCCGTGCGTCATGCTGCGGATGAGCGAATACTTGTCGGCCTGCTTCGCCAACAAGGGGAGCAGCTCGCAGATCCGCGCGCCCGGTCCGTTGGTGGTAATCGGTTTGGCAAACGGGCCGCAATAGTCGTAGCCGGCCTCGGGTTTCGGATCGAACGTATCCAGATGCGGCGGTCCGCCCCAGAGCCAGATCTGGATCACCGAGCGGGCCTTCGCCCCGCGGGGCTGCGTGCCGGCCAGGGCATGAGTCCACAAGCGGTCGGCCAGCGCCGCGCCGGCCAGGCCCAGCAGACCGCGCCGCATCACCTCCCGCCGGGAGACGAGGTTGTTGTCCATGCTCTTCACTCCTTAGGAACGGCGAAGAAATTACTGTCGCCTTTCAAAGTAGCAGGCACACGCCGTGTGCCGTCAGCCACGGCACACGGCGTGTGCCTACTACTCTCAATGCCGATAGAGGAACTCCGGACTGTTCACTAGCGCCCAGGCAAGATCCACCAGCGCGTCGCGTCCCTTCGAGCCGCTTTCTCGTGAATGCTCGCCGAGGACCTTGCGTTCCGCTTCCGTCGGCATCCGTGACAGGATCATCAGGTACAGCGCCGCCACGATCTCGCCCGGCTTCTTCCCCGATTGCATCAACGACTTCAGCTTCGGGCTCTGCTCGATCTTGCGCTGGATATGGCTGGAGTTCAACAGATGCAGCCGCTGGCTGGCCGAGGGACGATTGTTCCGCTCCGTCTCCAAGCCCGTATCGCGCGGCGAGCGCCCGAACATCTCCAGGAACGAGCTGCTGATGCTCCCGTCGGCCAAAGCGATGGAACGCTGCTCTTCGGGGATGAAGGTGAAAGGCTCGGGAATGGCGCTGGTGTATTTCTCCGTCGTGCCGGTGATCTGGTTCAAGGCGTCAATGAGCACCTCGGCTTCGAGCCGGCGGAGCGGATAGGCGGCGAAATTGGCCGCCGCCTCGGGGCGGCTCGACTTCGGCAGGCAGGAAAGCTGATAGGTCTTCGAGTTCAGGATCAGCCGATAGACGTGCTTCAGGTCGTAGCGGCCGGCGACCAGCTCTTGTTCCAGGTAGGCGAGCAGCTCGGGATTGCTGGGCGGATTGTCGGGCCGGATATCGTCCGGCTCCTGGATGATGCCCCGGCCCAAGAGCCAGGACCAGACGCGATTGACGATATTTCGCGCGAACCAGGGATTCTTCGGCGTGGTCAGCCAATCGGCAAAGACCTCGCGCGGGTCGCGGTCCGCGGAAAGCTTCACCCGGGTACCGTCCGGAAAGACCCCTTCGGCGGGGCCCGGCTTGCCGGCGTCGAAGAAGATGATCTCTTCTTTCCACTCTTCCGTGCTCTTATAGCCGACCTTGGCGAAGAAGGCCGACATGCCGGTCCAGCGATCCTTCGGCCACGTATCGGCCCGCGTGCCCATAAACGTCAGGGCGACGGCCTGGGCCAGGGCCTGCGGTTCCTTGCTCTGGAGGGCACGGTAGAAATTGACCGGCGGATCGCGGAAGTTGCTGCCGCTGGCGGTGAGCAGCGTGCGCACCACCTGATCGTAGGGCCGGTTCTCCTTGAGGCTCGTGCGAACCCAGCGGTGATAGGCCTGGGCCGCGTTGGGCCACAAGTTGATGGGAAACTCGGCCTTGATCCGCAGCAGGTCGCCCCATTTCATCGCCCAGTAGTCGGCGAATTCGTCGCGGGCCAACAACCGCTCGATCAGCTCGGCACGCTTGTTGGCGGCGGGATTGCGGAGAAACTCCCGCGCCTCTTTCGCCGTGGGCAGCGTGCCGATCGTATCCAGATAGGCCCGGCGGACAAAGACCCCGTCGGACGACAGATTCGCCGGCGGGATGCCGAGTCGCTCAAGCTGCGCGAAAACCCGCTTGTCGATCTCGCCCTGTGGAGTGAGATCGGCACGGCTCTCGAAGACCGATGCGGCCGCTTTCTCAGCCCCGGCGGGCGAAGCCGCGGCGGTCACCAGGAAAACTGCGGAAAGCAACGATAGGGCCATTATTTTCACGCACTCCAGTACGGTATAATTCCACCCAAAACGGTGCAGTGGGGCGTCTCCTCTCCCGTGATTCAACACCGGGCACGGCACGGAGTTCTTCCGAATGTCGTCGGCCGCCTACAACAGTTTACCATCAATGGGAGACGCCAGCCTCACCGGGGTAACGGTTCACGGGCCGCCAAAGTCGCCTTTCGCTCCGCGAAAGCAGCGCTACTTTCGCGGAGCGAAAGGCGACTTTCCGGGCCAAACTCCCGGCAGGCCGAGCGCGGCGTGTGAACACTTGCTCAGCGGGTCGCGTGGGTTCGGCCGATCCATGTGAGCCACCGCAGCGAATGCTTGCAGAGTGGCACACCACGGGACTAAACTGAAGGCGGTCGGAAACGCGCCGTTCGTAGTCCCGCCTTTAGGCGGTCTTGCCGCGGATTTCCGGCTGAAGCCGGTACTACGAGCTTGTGCCATTCCAGCCCGCCCACAGGAGATCCACCATGTCTGAACGAGTAGTCCGCATTCCACGGCGACGGTTTCTCGCGGGGACCCTCAAGGCCGGCGCCTTGCTGGCCGCGCCGGCGGTGATCCCCGGCTTCGTCCTGGGCAAGGACGGGGCCGTGCCGCCCAGCGAGCAGATCGTCATGGGCGGCATCGGCATCGGCGGCCGCGGCTCCTACGACCTGGCGTGCTTCATGGAGGAGCCGGACGTGCGGTTCATCGCCTGCTGCGACGTGCGGGCCGACCGGCGCACGGCCGTCAAGCGGGGCATCGACGCCAAGTACGGCAAGGACTGCACGGCCTACCGCGACTTCCGCGAGCTGTTGGCCCGCCGCGAGATCGACGCCGTGCTCATCACCACCGGTTCCAACTGGCACGCCTTGTTGTCGATCCATGCGGCCAAGGCGGGCAAGGACGTCTACTGCGAGAAGCCCTGCTCCAAGACGATCGTGGAAAGCCTGGCGCTGGGCGATGCCTTCCGCCGCGCGGCCCGGGTGTTCCAGGGCGGGATGCAGCGGCGCAACCTGCCGCACTTCGAATTCGCCGCCGAGCTGGCCCGGCAGGGGAAACTCGGCAAGCTTCAGGCCGTGCACGCCCATCCCGGCGGGCTGGGGACCGGCACCAGCGGTTTCGGCACGGGCCAACCCGAGCCGCCGAAGGAGAAAATCGACTGGGACCTGTTCCTCGGCTCGGCCCCCTGGCGTCCGTTCGACCCGGGGCTGCTCAATTCGGGCTTCGAGAAAGGGGGCGGGATGGTCGGCGGCGGGTGCCTGGAATGGGGCTCCCACTGCATCGACATGTGCCAGTGGGCCAACAACGCCGACGACTCGGCCCCCGTCGAGTACTTCCCGATCGCAGGCGGCCAGGCCACGGCCCGCTACGAAAACGGCGTGAAGCTCGTCGTCCGCAACGACGGCTGGCTCCCCTTGGGCTCGTGCCCCGTGCGCTACGAAGGCTCCACCGGCTGGGTGGAGGCGGGCGACAGCGGCAAGCTGGCCCTCAGCTCCCCGGCGCTCTTGGCGGGCAGGAAGGTCGCCGAGATCGGCGGCTACCCCGCCACCTTCCACATCCGCGATTTCCTCAATTGCGTCAAATCGCGAGGCCAGCCGCGGGCCAACGCCCAGGTGGCCTGCCAGACGCACATCGCCTGCCACGCCGTGAACATTGCCGTCTTCCTCAACCGCAAGCTCGCCTACGACCCCAGGAAAAACGAGTTCCTCGGCGACGAGGAAGCCAACCGCCTCCGCGGCGAAGCCATCCGCGACCCCTGGCGGTTGTAGAGGGTGAAGGATGAGGGATAAGGGATGAGATTTGGGATTTGAGATTTGGGATTTGAGATTTGGGATTTGAGATTTGGGATTTGAGATTTGGGATTTGAGATTTGGGATTTGAGATTTGGGATTTGAGATTTGAGATTTGGGATTTGAGATTTGAGATTTGAGATTTGGGATTTGAGATTTGGGATTTGAGATTTGGGATTTGAGATTTGGGATTTGAGATTTGAGATTTGGGATTTGGGATGGGATTTGAGATTTGGGATGGGATTTGAGATTTGAGATTTGAGATTGCACCCAGCACATGACTACACGATGAATACACGGAGAACCAAGATGCTCAGATTACCCTACGTCGCCCTGGCGGCCGGTTTGATGGCGGTCCTTTCCTTGCCGGCCCGTGCGGCCGATACGAAGGTCGATACGAAGGCCGCAGCGAAGGCGGCAACGAAGGCCGATGCGAAGGCCGAGGCGAAGAGCGCGGCACAGGAGAGGCAGCGCAAGCTGATCGAGGTGCTCAAGTCGGACGCGCCGGCCCGCGATAAGGCGCTCCCCTGCAAGCAACTGGCCATCTACGGCAACGAGGACGCCGTTCCCGCCCTGGCGGCCCTGCTGCCCAACGCCGAGCTGTCGTCGTGGGCCCGCGTGGCCTTGGAAGTGATCCCCGGGCCGGCCGCCGATAAGGCCCTGCGCGAGGCGATGGGCAAAGTCCAAGGGCGGCTCCTGGTAGGAGTCATCAATTCGCTGGGCGTGCGGCGCGACGCCCGGGCGGTCGACAGCCTCATCGCCCGGCTGAGCGACTCCGACGCCGAGGTGGCCTCCGCCGCGGCCGTGGCCCTGGGCCGCATCGGCGGCCCGCCGGCCGTCAAGGCCCTGGAACAAGCCTTGTCCGGCGCCCCGGCCGGGGTCCGCTCCGCGGCGGCCGAAGGCTGTATCCTGATCGCGGAACGGTCTGGGGCCGGGGGCCATCCGGCCGAAGCCGTGAAGTTATACGACGCCGTCCGCCAGGCATACGTCCCCATGCAGCGGGTCGTGGAGGCCACGCGCGGGGCCATTCTCGCCCGGGGGACGGCCGGCGTGCCGTTGCTGGTCGAACAGCTTCGTTCGGATGACAAGCGCCGCCTGACGGTCGGGTTGCGAGTCGCCAGGGAGCTGCCGGGGCGCGAAGTGACCGATGCCCTGGTGGCCGAGTTGGGTCGTGCAGCGCCGTCGCGGCAGGCCCTCCTGCTTATGGCCCTGGCCGACCGCGGCGACAAGACGGTGCTTCCCGTGGTGCTCCAGGCCGCTAAGAGCGGCCCGGCCAAGGCGCGCAGCGCAGCCCTTGGCGTGCTCAAGCGATTGGGCAACGTCTCCTGCGTTGGGGTGCTCCTGGAAGCGTCGCTGGCGTCCGACGCCGAGACCTCACAAACCGCGGTCAACGTGCTGGCCGAGATGCCGGGCGAGGACGTCGACAACGACCTGGCCGCCCGCCTGTTGAAGGCCCAGGGGAAGACTCGGCAGGTATTGATCGAGCTGGCCGGACGTTGCCGCATCGCGGCGGCCTCCGCGGCGTTGTGGAAGGCCGCCGACGACCCGGACGCCCAGATCCGCGCTGCGGCGCTGGTGGCCCTCGGGTCGACTGTCGAGCTGGGCGATCTGCCAGTGCTCATCGGCCGCGTCGTCAAGCCGGAGAAATCGGAGGACGCCGCCGCGGCGCAGCAGGCGCTGGGCGCCGCCTGCCAGCGGATGGCCGACCGCGAGGCGACGGCCGCGAAGCTGGTTTCGGCCCTGGGCCAGGCCCCCGTGGCGGCGAGGTGCGGGCTGCTGGAGATCCTCGCCTCGATGGGCGGCCCGACGGCGCTGTCGGCGGTCGGCGCCGCGGCGAAGGGTTCCACCCCGGAAACTCGCGAGACCGCCAGCCGGCTGTTGGGCGAGTGGATGGACGTCGACGCCGCGCCGGTCCTCCTGGACCTGGCCAAGACGGCGGCGGAGGAGAAGTACAAGGTCCGTGCGATGCGGGGTTACATCCGCCTGGTGCGGCAGTTCGTCCTGCCCGACGGCCAGCGCGTTGAGATGTGCCGCACGGCCTTGGAGACGGCCGATCGCGACGCCGAGAAGCAGTTGGTCCTGGAAGTCATGCGCCGCTACCCGAGCGCCGAGATGCTCGCGCTGGCGCTGGAAGCGGCAAAGATTCCCGGCCTGAAGGACGATGCGGCCGGCGCTTCGCTGGCCATTGCCCAGCGGCTGGGCGGCGCGGCGGATAAAGTCCGGAAGGTCATGTCGCAGGTGGGCCACGGGTCGATGAAGATCGAGATCCTCAAGGCCGAGTACGGCGCGGGCGACAAGTTTGCGGACGTGACCGGGCTGCTCAAGCCGCTGGTCCACGATTTCCCCGTGATCACGCTGCCCTCGGACGACTACAACTCGGCCTTCGGCGGCGACCCGGCCCCCGGCGTGGTCAAGCAGTTGAAGATCCGCTACCGCATGAACGGCAAGCCCGGCCAGGTCTCCTTCGACGAGAACGCCACGATCGTTCTGCCGATGCCGAAGTAAGGATCCGCCGAAGAATAAATTGGGGGACTTCCGTGATTGGCGGGCCGAGCCGCCAAAAGCACAAACTCAGAAAGCCCGTCTTTTCGCAGGAAGACGCGGCCTTCCAAGAGCCTGTATTGGCTGCGCGTGGCCGTTTTCCGCCTCTCGCCAAACCGGCATTCGATCCTAGCGACCAACTCGCGCAGGGCGCCCCGTTGAATGGCCGGGTCGCCGCTCCGAAGGTTTCGGAGGGTTGCTTCGATGCGATCGACGATTTGTGCCGCCTTCTTCGCTGGGTCGCGGTCGTCGGCCGCTCTTGCCAGTTCGGCCTTGACCTCTTCCAATTCCCGTGTCCGTGCCTTCAACTCAAGGTCCAGGTCCGGTATATCCGTTCTGCAAATAGCCTTGACAAGGCGCTTCCTCTCCGCAACCAATTGGCGCTCGCGCTTCTCCAGGCGCGGGCGATCGCCCGAGTCGGCCTTGGCGCGTTGCCGAAAGCCGGCGGCAAGCTGTTGCAGCAGAACCTCGCGGTCCCTCGGCAAGAAGACCTCGTGCAGCCGGTTGGCGAGCCATTCGAGTAGGGCGGGCGCGCTGATGGATTGGAAGCCGCACTTCCCTTGATTCTGCGGGCCGTCCCTGAGGTATTTCGCGTAGGCGCTACAAAAATAACGGTGGTAGACGTACTCCGCGCCTGGCCTCCTCCCGCTTGAGCGCGTACCGCCCACCATCTTGGAGCCACAGTTTCCGCAGAAAATGAGCCCCGTCAGGGGATAATTCGCGTTGCTGGCATGACGAGAGCGCCCAATTCCTTCGGGCCAATACTTGTGGTAGACGCGCAAGAAAAGATCGAAGGGAACAATTGCGGGGTGGGCGCTCGGGATCATAACGCTTTCTTCCATCCGCTTCTCCCGTCTGATCCCCTGGTCTTTGTTCGGGCGGGGCACGATTTCATCCCCCACCGTCTGAAAGAACCTTGCCGAGCTACCCGCTCCCCATCGGTTGACGCCGGCATAGGCCGCGTTCGTCAGGATTCGGTAGACGGCCTGCCTGCTCCAGGCTTTTGCGTCCTGCGGAGGGTAGCCCTTCGCCTGCAACTCCAACTCCAATTGGTGAGGGGAGACGTAGGCGCTATCGGCGCGCTGGAAAGCGTACCGCACAGCTTCGATTTTCCCGGGGTCCTCGGAAAGAATGCGCCGCCGGTGGTTCCCTTCCGTGATTTTGTCGCCTTTCCGAAGCCGCCGGATCAGCCGGCCGCCCTCGTCGAATTCCCCCATGTCCAGCGCGTAGATCGCGCGGCCCGTTGCAACGCGGCCCTTTTTGGCGTCGGCGATAAATCCCCGGAGGACCTTCAACGACAAGTCGATGAGGTATTCGTGGTGGGCCTGTTGGCCGACGACCAGCAGCAAGATGTCCGCGAAATTTCGGAGGTCAAACCTGCGCTGCATCGTATGCACAAAGTCAATGCCGGCGTCGCGCAGTTCGTTGTAGAATGCCATCCCTGCCATCGCGTCTTTGCGGCTGATTCGGTCGGTGCTCCATGCCAAGACCACGGTAAACTTGCCGGCCTTGGCGGCCTCCAAGAGGTCCGCCAACCGCGGGCGCTCATCGGCACCGCTGTCCCCGCTGATCGCCTCGTCCTTGAACCATTCCACCACTCTGTACCCTTCGCGCGCCGCAAGCTCTTCGATTTCGTCCTTCTGCTGGGCCGGGGATTCTGCTTGGCGCTCGAGGGACATGCGGATGTAGGCCCCCGCGGGGATCGAGGCGCGGGTCGCGTTGGCTTGTCGGATCATGGCTTTCGTCCTTTGGTTAGGGTGTGGCTGCGCCGAACGGTTGCGGCATGGCGTCCAGGACCGCGCCGACGATCGACGTGGGGTTGATGTAATGGTTAGCCGACGGCTTGCGGATGATGAAACGGAAGGAAAACCCTTCGGTCTCCAGCGTGGCCCGGTGATAGGTTCCCGTTTTGCGCGTGCCGGCTGCCGGACAACCGCAGACCGTGCAAGGGCCTTCGTCGCTGCAATCGGCCGGGCGCTTGTGCCAGTCGTGAGGATTCATCGCCTGAACCTCTCCAAGGGGAACGAATCATCAAGCTCCTCGATTGGGAGTTCCGTCCCTTCCGGTTCCTCGGTCGGATAGATCAGAACCCGAATCGCGCCCTTCGGGGCCACAAAGACGCAAGCGTCGATCGGGCCGCGGTCCAAGGTCTGCAATTCGATGGGAACCGGCTGGCCCGTCTCGGGGTCAATCTCGACATAGCATTTGCCGAGGCTGCGCACGGCGCGGGCCCTTGGCGCGGTAATGATCTCGCTCCAGCGCTGGCCGGTGATTCGGTTGTCAAACTCGACAAGGGTGACGGCCTCGCGTTTCCCGGCACGCGTCGGTGTGTCCAACCTCCGGCTCCAAACGCAAGTAGCCAACGTGCGTCGGTGTGCGCCACCGACGCGCGTTGGGGATGAGGCAGAATTGCCAGAGGGATGTCGCACCGAAGCACGTCAGCTCATCCCAATGCAGCGACCGTCTCCTGTTCGGAGTCAAAAATGGGAAGCGTACCGCGAGCGGCGTGAGGCGCTCCTTGGAAGGTGTAGGCAACCGGGGTACAATGTGATTGTCGCAGGGCTCTGCCTGACCGTTCATCCAACCGAGTGTTTCCCTCTCAAAAGGAGCCGTTGATGTTCCAGGGCGTTGCGTGTCAGATGGGACTTCTGGGTGTGGCCTGGCTCTTCACGATCGGAGCCCAGGCCGTCGAGGTGAAGCCCAAGGGAAGCGTGCTGTTCCAGGACGATTTCCAGGACGGCCGTATCGGGCCTTCCTGGTCCGTGGTGGAACACAGGGACGAGACGGCCAAGACCCCCACCTACTTCAGGGCATTCCGCGAATCCGTGGAAGGCAAGGACGTTCTGGGTGTTGCAAGGACTGTCGGAAGGCTCACGCCTGGCGGTCCACGGGCTGGAGTGGAAGGACTATGAATTGACCTTCCAGCTCCGCATCGGCGAGCGACCCAACAGTGGCGAGCTCCTCCGTCTTATCTTGCGTCATCCTGAGAGCGACATTTGGTCTGGCAGCACTTTCTTCCTGCTAAACGACAACGGCAAGTGGAAGATGCGAATCGCCAGTCAGGAGGCCACCTTGCCCGTGGACGTCGATACGAAATGGCATGCGGTCCTGGTTCGGGCCGAAGGGACGAAGATCAGCATCCGCGTCGACGGCAAGCCTGACGCGACGTTCACTTACGAAGGCTCTGTCGGTTTTGGATCCTATGGGCAGCCCCAAAGCGCGGATGCCGTCAATCCTTACGGTGGATTCAGCTTGGGATTCGAGCCGTCCAAGTGGGCGATCGCCAACGTGAAAGTGACGGCCCTCAGCCAAACGGCGTCCAGCGGCGAGCTCCTGGCCCGGTGCTGCCTCTTCTCCTACTATCCCGGCCTCAAAAAGATCGCCTTCCATATCGATCTGTCGACCTATCCCCGTCCGGAGGAGGTGAAGGGGGTCGCAAAGGTCGCCTGCCAGGTCAGGCAGGGAGCCAGGGGGCTGACCCGATGCGAGCTGTCGCTGGACAACAAGGGGAAGGCGGATGCCACGGTTGACGTCCCCGATTTCGCGGATGGGGACTATGAGCTAACGTTCGAGGCCAAGACGCCGTCCGGGGAGGAGATCGCCGGGACCAAGCCCTTCAAGCGAAGGCACTTCCCGTGGGAGGGGAACAAGCTGGGGATCACCGAGAAAATCTATCCTCCCTTCCTGCCGGTCGAGGTGAAGGACCGTACGGTCGAAGTCGTCCTCCGTAAGTACGAGATGAACGAGTTCGGCCTTTGGAACAAGGTGGTCAGCCAGCGCCGCGACCTGCTGGCGGCGCCCGTCTCGATCCGCTTCGAGACCGGCAAGGGGGAGGGAAAATGGACGCGCAAGTCCCTCCTGCTCAAGGCGGCCGCGCCTCAAGCCGCGACCTACGAAGGGCTGGCGGAGTCCGGCCCGGTCAAGCTCGCCAGCCGCTCGACCATCGAGTTCGACGGTTGTATGAAGGTGGAGTTCTCCTTGTCGCCCGGCCCGGAACCGGAGACGATCTCCCGGCTTTGGGTGGAGATTCCGCTCAACGAGGAAGCGTCGAAGCTGTTCCATTACAGCGAGCGTAGTTGCCGGCGCAATGTCGCCGGAAGATTGCCGGACGGAGGCAAGATCACTTGGATTCTCGACAAGGAGTTTTGCGGCAAGTATTGGAACCCGCCGCGATGGAAGGCGGGGGCGGGGCCGCGTGACGGCGTCCTGTGGACGAGTCAACAGACCTGCGGATGGACTTCATGGAATCTGCTGCCCTACATCTGGCTCGGCGGGGCCGAGCGGGGGCTGGCATGGTTCGCGGACAACGACAAAGGGTGGATCCTGGACAACACCGCACCGTGCCAGACGGTGTCGAGGGAAAACGGCAAGTCCGTGCTCCGAGTCTATCTCGTCAACGCGCCGGCGAAGCTTCAGGGGGAGCGCAGGATCGTCTTCGGCCTCCAGGCCAGCCCCACGCGTCCGATGCCCAAGAACTGGCGGAGCACCGTAGCCATCCCCAGCCACAGCGGACCGGTGAATTGCTGGGGATCTTTCGGCTGCTCGGACAAGTATCCCGTCGATCACGACTTCTCGATTGCGGACAAGATCCTCGATGCACGAAGGACCAACGCGATTGACAGGGCCTTCTTCGAGGCGAAGGACAAAACGCGATCCTTCCCGAAGTACGGTCCCTACGACAAGGAAGGCAAATGGCTTGACTCAGTGCTCGGTTTCGCCGAGATGGCGAAGATGTACAACCGGCCGGACTTCGGCAGCATGTACCCCGACCCGATCGGGAGAAAGGCCAAGCAGGGGCCTCTGCCCATCTACTTCGAGGAGCACTGCATGGTTCGCTGCTCGCCGGAATACGAGATCTTCCAGGACGAATGGAACAACGTTCCCTTCGTCACCAACCGCGTCGCCTGGGCACGATACGGCGATGGCGTGCCCTATCTGAATACCTACCCGATCGGGCCAACCTTCTCCGCCAGCTACCGGGATTTCTGCGCATGGTACGCCAACCAGTGGCTCCAACGCGGCGTCGGACTCTACTTCGACAACAACATGATCGGGTCTGCATCGAACCCGCTGACCTCCGCGGCTTACACAAGGGCCGATGGCTCGGCGCAGTCCGCCGCCACGCTCTGGGCCCAGCGCGAATACTACAAGCGGATCTGGAACCTGATGTGCCAGTGGAACGAAAAGGCGCCCCCTACCCGCTGACCTACACCCAGCACATGACCAACACGCTCGTGCTTCCTTTCAATACCTGGAACACGGCCAACCTGGACAACGAGTTCGCATGGATCGACTACGACACGCAGAAGCCTGTGCCCTATCCCTGGGACTTCCTGCTTGCGGAGATGACGGGCAGGCAGAGCGGGAGCTACGCGCACGCGCTCTATCCGATCAGCGGCATCGGGAAAGGCGAGTATCTCGCGGCGGACCGCTCGCGCATGAAGGACTCGCAATTCCGCCGCGAATGGGGAATACGCGTGGTACACGAGATCAGCCGCTGGCTCTATCCGTTCGAGAACTTCGCCAGCATGGAGCCGGCGCGGACCCTGGAGGTCGCCCTCTACAAGTTCGGCTACGGCTCCCCGAATTGCGAAGTCCACAACTACTGGGCGGACAAGCCAGCCTTGCGGATCGCCAACGAGGACGTCAAATGGCTTCTTGTCTCCCAACCGAAGGACCGCAAGGTCTTCCTCGTCCTGCAGAGTTGGCTGAAAACGCCGGGCGCCAAGGTGACCGCGACGTTCGACGAAGGGACGATCGGCTTTAAGCCCTCCGGCCCGGCGGTGGAGGCCGCCGACGGCAAGCCGACGAACGACACAACCATTAAGGGAGGGGAGTTTACCGTCTCCTTCCCGGACGCCTACGGGACGCGGGTGTTGATCTTCGGAGGTTGACTCTCCCGAAGGGAGAGGGGAGTTAAGGGATGGCCCCGCCTTGGACGAACGGCCCAATGCCCGGCCCCTGGCCCGCGTCGGGACCCGTGTGGGCGGCACGGCGCAAACACGGCGGCCACGGCGGGTTGGACAGGCATTCTTGCGCCGGGAGCCCGCCCTGGGGCCGGTTCTTCGCCAAGCGGGCGGCAAGTACGTCAAACGGCAAAACGCACAGCCCCGCCCCCCCGCCATTGATGCACCCCATTGCGCTGTGGTAGGCTAACGACGTCAGCGGCCAATGATTGTGCGGGTGCTGACGGGCCTGAGAGACCCCACCATGAGACAGACAATCAGACAACGCGCGGAGACCGCAAGCTGACGCATCCGCGTCCACGTCGAATCGTCAACCCGCCGGAGGGCGGCTAGAAACGGCGCGGACGGTGGCACTCATGGGCCGCTTTCTCAGACGGGTGCATCGACTTCTGGTCTTTCTTGCGCACCGCTGGGCTTCTGCAACGGAGGCTCAGGGCATTGATGGAGATCACGCTTTGAACAATCGCCAATTGCTGAAGCTTCTCAGGGGCGGCATAACCGCTGAAGAAAGACGTGAGGTCGCGTATCACGAAGCTGGCCACATAGCTATTCGCTGGATGTTCCGTGAGCTATCGCGCGTGAAGTTCATAGACATGCGTTGCAACCTTGAGGCCAGGGGGCCGTCATAACGTCCGGAGAGCCTGACCTTGCGAGGCTGATAGCGCCTGCAAAGGCGGCCCAAGAACGTCTCAGGGTTTCGAGTCGGCGGCCACGATCGCCGAGATCGGTATGGTGGGCATGCTCGCGATCCGGCTCAAACCGCCCCCGAACACTCTCTCGATGATTGAATAGGACAGCGAAACGTTGAGAGTCCGGGGCCTGCCTGCGGCCGACGCGATTATCAACCTCCCGGTGCGCCAGAAGTGGCTATGACCATGCCCTTCGGCTCAGCTTTGGGCACAACAGAGAAAGACCCAGGCGAGCCCATCGCATCAAGACCACACGATTTCGGCTTTCGCGGAACCAAGACCCGAATCGGAGATCGCCTTGAAGACACACCGAGGAATGATGACGGCGCTTGTTGGAGTGATCCTTATAGCTGCCTCTGCAGCTTTGCTCGCTGAACCGGCTGCGCAGGCAGCGTCAAGCGACTGGCCGCAGTACTGTGGACCCAATCGGGACGGCAATGTGCGGGCCGGGATGGGCTAACCCGGTGCGTTCACCCCCGCGCCATCCCTGCCGCCCGCAGGCCATGCTTGATCACTCGTGACATCAGGCTCACCACAATCGCGATGGCGACCGCGAAGGACAGCAGGCTGGCTAACAGCAGGCCAGTCCCTAGCAAGAGCGCCGAGTGCATTAGCAACTCCTCCTCGCAAAGGCGGTGTCCTATTCCGCGCCGACGTGTTTCGCAGAATGGCCGCCGTGCTATTTGTTCTCGATGAGCGACTCCTTTGGATAGGGTTCCGTTGAATTATATGCCGCCGGCGCGAGGGGCGACTAATCGAACAGAACACTTCGTCGCAAGAAGCCATACGTTATCCAAGGTTCCCGTCAAATCACCGATGTTTCGGAACGCCGTCAGCCCAGCTTGCCTGCGTCGGTCACCCCCACCTCCGCACGCAAGGGCTGGCTCCTTTGAGCCACGAATCAATACATCGGATTGTCTCGGCGTCGAATTGCTTCGGATGATCCAATAGCTCTTCTCCTCCTGGTGTTTCTCCTGTCAGCCATCCCTCTTTAGGACTTGGCCTTGGCGGCGGCCAGTTCGGCCTCTTTGGCGCCGGCCTCAGCTTGCTGGTAAGCGGTGCTGGCAGCAGCTACCTGGTCCTTGACGCCGGCCAATGCCTGTTCCACTGCTTTTTTCTGCGCCTCGGCTTCTGCTAGTTTCTTGGCCGCCGCGTCGCTTTGAGTCTGCGCTTGCTGCTGCTGCTTCTGTGTCTCGGCCAGGCCGGCCTTGGCCGCATCGGCCGCCTTGCGCCCGGCGGCAGCTTCCTCGGCGACCTTCTTCTTTTCAACGGCAGACTTGCCGGCATCCTTGGCAATGGCCTGGGCCTTCGTCTCGGCCTCGTTGGCCGCCTTCTCAGCCGCTTGAAGGATCGTTTGCGCCTTGGCCACGGCGTCTCTTGCCTCCGCCAAGGCTTTGTCCGCCGCGGCCTTGGCGGTCATGGCGTCGATCACGGCTTGGGCGGCCGCGGCCAGCCTGGCCTCCGCCGGCTTCTGCTGCTTCTCGACTAGATCATCCAGTTTCTTCTTCGCCTCATTGGCCTGTTGGCGTTTCGTGGCGGCAACCGCCTGCAAAGCCTTAGCTGAATCGATCACCTTGATGGGAAGCGCGGGTGCAACGTGGACCGTGGCGGTGTCGCCGGATCCCATGGTTCCGGTGATGATAATGTTCCGTCGAAGCCCGACTGGCGCCTGAGGGGTGATGCCCAGCGTTACCGTGGCTTCGCTCTTATCAGGAGCTATGTTTACGGGCGTGAACGTGACACCACCGGGAAGTGGATCCGCCGTCAGCCTGATTTCTTGCTTGGCGTTCTGCTTGGCGGTGTCGAGGCTCTTGTTGGCCTGGTCCAACGCGGAGGCGGCCGCCTTCTCGTCCGCAGCCAGCTTGTCTTGCTTGGCCTTGGCCTCGTTGGCCAGCCTGCGATTCTCGCCGGCGGTCTTCTCCGCCGCCGTTTGGATCTGCTGGGCCTTGTCGACGGCGGCCCTGGCCGTGGCGGCCGCCGTCTCCGCATCCTTGGCCGCTTTCTCGTCCGCCTCATAAGCCTTCGTGGCATCGGCCAGTTGATTGTTGACGCTGGCCAAGGCCGGCCCGGCTGCTTTCTTCTGCTCTTGTGCCAGGCCGTCCAGTTTCTTCTGCGCCTCCGTGGCCTGCTGGCGTTTGGCGGCTGCGGCCTTGAGGGCATTGGCAAGCGTCGTTGCGGCCTCGGCGGCGGCGGCCTTGGACCTGGCAGCCGCCCCTTCGGCCTCCTGGGCCGTCTTCTGGGCTGTGCCGTAGTCGGCCGCGGCCTTCGCCGATTCTCCTTTCAGCCCGGCCAGTGCCCCCTCGGCAGCCTTCTTCGCGGCCTCGGCCCGTGCGATGGCAGCCTCGAGTCCTTTGCGCGAGGCCTTCACAACCACGAGAACCTGACTCTCTTGGCGAACTTCTCGTAGGTCGGTTGGCGGGATGTTCGTAGACAATGTGAAGTCAGGCGACTCGATGACCGCCACCAGAAATTCTTTGGTGGGAACATCGTGCCTGAGGCTAAATGCCTGCATGATGTCTTCGGCGCCGACGGCTTGCCGGACGGCCGTTTGTTCACCGAGGACGGCGGTGCCCACGATGGTTGGCGACCCGAGGCCGACTGGCGCATCGGGAGGTGCCGTGATCGTCAGTCGCGTCTCGCTTTGGCCGGCCGGGATGACGGCTTTGCTAGCAACAAAACCCTTGGGCAGATTCTGCACTGTCAGGTCGATCGCGCTGTCAAAGCCATCCTGGCGCAACGCCTTCACGGTAACCGGGACTGAATCCGTTTGTCCCAACCGCGGATTGTCCGGCACGGTCCGCAAGGAAAAGTCAGGCCGTGGCGGAACGATGTGAAGCCTGTAAGCGCACTCTTCTCCCCCTCGGCCCTGGGCGTCCTGGATCCTAAGAACGTAATCTCCGTCCGAGGGAAAGGTATAATCCAGGCGTGAGTCGGCATGATGGGTGAGAAGAGGATCACCCATGTCCGTATCGTCTTGTTCCGCCAACTGCCTGCCCTGCGAGTTAAACAATGTGATGATGGAATCCAACGGAGAGCCAAGACGCCTGGCCTGAACCTCCATGATGAACCGCTGCCCTTTCTTTACGGCAAACCGGAAATAGTGGGCCTCTCCTTTCTGCTGGATACGCCCGTTGAGGGTGACGGGCACCTCGATTCTGCTCGCCTGATCGAATGTATGGTTCGCTTCAGTGACCCGTGTTTCCCGATGGTCGCCTACGGCAAATGGGAGGGCGTTGGAGCTCAGCCCGTTTTGGCCCAAGCTCACCAGGCGCAAGGGAGAGCTGTTGCCCGGCAGCACAAGCTTCGTGCTTTTCATGGGCAAGTTAGCGCCGTGCAACTCGACTGGAACGTCCGAATCTCGCTGCCCGCCGAGCGGGAAAATGTCCGTAAGGTACGGCAGGGCGCCTACGCTGAGTCTGTAAACGAAATCCTCTCTGCCGCGATAAAAGAGGTCCCTGACTTCGATGAGGTATTCTCCGTCCTTGGGAATCTGGTAGATCAGCAGGGGGTCAGGGTTGAAGCGGAAGCGGCCGACGTACGCCAGCTCCTTGCCGTCAGCATCGTAAAGGGTGAGGCATGTTTCCAGCCAACCCGGGACGGCGTCGGCGATATAGGGCAGCAATTCTCTTGCCTGGACGTGGCAGACCAGCGTCTCGCCGGCTTTCGCGGCGAAGCGAAAGAAGTCCGTATCCGAGGGATTGACCTGGCCATTCACCACGATGGGGAGCGTTTCCAGGCGCTGTGCCTGACTTTTCAGCGAGTTCGGCTCTTTCTCGTTGATCTCGGGCAGTTCTCCCACGAAGAAGCGGAAGCGATTGGAAACGCCGCCGGCGGGCGTCATGACCCGGAGGTCCCGCTCTCCCACCGCCGCGTCCGGGTCGATCGTGACCGCGATGCGGAGCAGGTTGCGGTTCTCGACTTTCAGCACCTGCCCGGTAACTCCTCCCCCGCTGACGCGCACGGCGTTGGCGCCTTGCAGACCCGTGCCATTAACGATCACGTCGACGGACTTTCCCCTCTGCCCTCCGGCGGGAAAGACAAACTTGATGGCGGGCGGAGGCGGCTGGGCGTCGGCGCGGGACGGGGCCAAAAAGGGGAAAGCAAGGACCGCCGGAACAACCAGCGCTCGAAGAAGGTCAGAGAATCGGGTGTGCATGCTCATAGCGCAATCGCCTCCCTCAAAACCAGCCGGCCTACATGATCTCCGTCAAGAGCCCTCCGCTCTTGACTCCACCGCCGGCCAGCGGGCTGAGGCAGGCTACACCACACCCTTGCGGATGAGGGAGCTTGCCCATGTAGTCAATTCCCAACTGCTTGTAAATGCTGGCCGTCAGGTCCCAGGGATAGATGGGGCGGTCCTTGATCGTCTCGCCTTTCGCATCGCTGGCCCCGACCACGACGCCTCCGCGAAATCCGCCGCCGGCGACAACGACAGGCGTCGGGGTGTTCCAGTGGTGCCGACCGCCCTTCCACTGACCGTCCCATTGGAGCTTGGGGGTCCTGCCGAACTCGCCGGTCCAGTAGACGATGGTGCTCTCCAAAAGCCCCCGCTGAGCCAGGTCTTCAAGCAGGGCGGCAAATCCCGCGTCGATGCTCGGCGACTTTTGTTTCATCGATTCGATGCACGTGTTGTGCATGTCCCAGCCGCCATCCACGACGGTGACGAAGGGAACCCCGTGTTCCACCAGCCGGCGCGCCAGCAGGCAGGACTGGCCGAATGTATTGCGGCCGTAGCGATCGCGGAGCTTGTCGTTCTCCTGCGACAGATCAAAAGCCTTCTTGGCATCGCCCAAAACCAGGCCGTAAGCCTTCTCCTGGAACGAGTCCATCGCCTGGAAGAGCTTGTCCTTGTCGATCTGCCTGGCCAGCGAATCCACGTCATGGAGGAGTGCGTGGCGGGCCTCGGAGCGCTGCGGGGTGATGCCGTTGGCCAACCTCATCCCCTGGGCCATGAACCCTGGTTGGTTGGGATCGCCGCCGGTGGCAAACGGCTCGTAGCGGGGGCCCAGGAACCCTGAGGCGCCGATCCACCAGTCGCTCCTGGGGAGGATGATATACGGCGGCAAGGCCCCTTGGTAGCCCGCCCCGTAGCCCTTCTTCAGACCCACGACCGCGCCGATGGACGGGTTGCCGAGTTGCTTGGCCGCATCCGGCGCGCCGAACTGCTGGGAGGTGGGAAAGCCGGTCTGGACGGTGTAGGTGCCGCCATAGTGATCGTCGGTCAGGGAGGTAAAGCTCCTGAGGATGGAGAACTTGTCGCCCTGCTTGGCCAGCAAGGGAAAGAGCTGGGAAATCCTCATCCCCGGCGCCTTGGTCTCGATGGGATTCTTGAGTTCACCGCAGTAGGCCTCCCCCGCTTCCGGCTTCGGGTCGACGGTATCCAGGTGCGACGGGCCGCCCCACATCCAGAGCTGGATGACGGACTTGGCCTTGCCCTCGGTGACGGCCCCCTGGGCCTTCCCCTGCAGCCAGTCTGCAAGAGTCAGGCCCAACGTGCCCAGGGCGCCGATTCTGACGAAGTCGCGGCGGGTTACGCCCGCGTGCCACGGGCCCAGGTTTCGAGCGTCGATCTCGAACATCGCAAGTTCTCCTTCTCTTTGGCGTTCAGAGCCTGTTCCGAAAGGGAGCGGAAGCCCTTGATCGCAAGGCGCCCGACCTCTTTCTTGGAACCGGCTCAATGGTTACACATGAACTCCTTGGTATTCAACAGCGTCCACAGGACGTCCTGCAGCGCCGGCACCCTTTGTTGCTGGTGCGCGGCATTGACGGCATTGATCTTCTTATTGGCTTCGGCCAGCCGGGCGGCGGCCGCTTTTTCCTCGCCCGCGAGCTGGTCGCGCTTGGTCTTGGCCTGATTAGCCGCCTGGCGCCGGGCGGCGGCCTCGGTTGCGGCAATCTTCTGTTCCTCCGCAGGTTTGTCCTTGGATGCGGCCTTTGCCTCCGCCTCCTTGGCCGCCCTTTCGGCTGCCTCGTGGTCGGCCGTGGCCTTGGCCAGGTCCGCCTTCACTTTGGCCAATGCCTCCTCAGCCGCCTTTCGCCCGGCGCTGGCCTGCTCGGCGGCCGCCTTGCTCTCGCCCAGGACATATGCGAGGACCCGCTGGTTCTCCTTTTCCGTCGGCGCCCGAGCCAGGGTGGCGAAATAGAGTTCCTCGATGATTTCGGCATCGCTCTTCTTTTGTTCGAGGATCCGCCTCATCCGCGGGCTGTTGACGACCTTGGACTGGAACTCGTCCGAGTTGACCAGGTATAGCGACTGCTCCATGGAAGGCGCCGAATTTCGTTGCGACTCGAAGGCCGTGTCCCTGGTTGCCCGCCCGAACAGTTTCAGAAACGACGATTCGGTGCTGCCGTCCGGGATCTCCTTGGCCTCGTGGCCCGGGGGCATGGAAACGGTGGGAGCGGCAACCGCATTGCTGAAACTCTCCCACGTGTCGGTAACCTGGGAGAGCGTATCCAAGAGCTGTTCGGCGCCGAGCCGCTTCACCTGGTAATGGGAGAAGTGCGCGATGTCATTGGCGTTCCACGGGTTGGGCAGGGCGGAAAGCTGGTACGTGGTGGAGTTCAGGATCAGCCGAAAGATGTGCTTGAGGTCATACTTGTTGCCGATGAGTTCTTTTTCAAGGTACTGCAAAAGCTCCGGGTTTTCGGGCGGGTTGGTCGAGCGCCAGTCGTCGGCCTCGTGGACAATGCCCCTGCCCAGGAGCCAAAACCAAATTCGGTTGACGATGTTCTTGGCGAAGCAAGGGTTCTGGGGAGAGATGAGCCAATCGGCAAAGGTGGTGCGGGGGTCGACTTGCCTTTGCTGGATGGCCGCCGCGCGCTTTGCGGCGGCGGCCTTCTGGGCCGCAAGCAGCGCCTGCTGGGCCTTGTCGGCTTGAGACTTGGCCGTCGCGGCCGCTGCTTCGGCGTCCTGAGTGGTCTTCTCGGCCGCCTGGCGCGCGGTCTCGGCGGCAGCCAGTTCCGCCGGGGCGGGCTTGGGCTGTTTCTGCGCCAGATCATCCTGCTTCTTCTTCGCCTCACTGGCCTGCTGGCGTTTGGCAGCGGCCGCCGTCTGGGCAGCGGCCTGGGCCGCGACGGCCTTGTCGGCCGCCGCCTTAACGCCGGCAACCGCGCCCTCGGCCTCTTGGGCCGCCTTCTCCGCTGCCGCCAGGTCCACGACACCCCCGCCCAAAAACTTCGGCTGCACCACCTGGTTGGTTTTCGGGTGCTTGAGCGTCTTGCCGGGATCCAGAACGACAATCTGCTCCGTCCACTCTCGGGTGCTTTTCACGCTGACCGCGGCGAAGAAGGCAGCCAGGCCGAGATTATCGTCCGGGGTCCAGTTCTCCTCGGGATGGACATGGCAGCGGGCGCAGCCAATCCGCTGCCCCATGAAGACCAACGCCGTGGCCTCGGCAAAGCCCTGCGCATTGTTCTCGGTAGACGGCGCGAAAAAGTTGGCCGGGCCGCACTCGTAATTGCTGCCGCGGGATGTAAGCAGCTCCCGCACGAACTGGTCGTACGGCTTGTCGTGCGCCAGGCTGTCTCGCACCCAGCGGTAGTAAGTTGCGGCCGCGGCCGGCCGGGTCACGCCCACGCCGGTCTTGATTCGCAACAGGTCGCCCCACTTCATGGCCCAAAAACCGGCAAATCGTTCGTCCGCCAGCAGGCGGTCGACCAGCTTGCTCCTTTTTTTCGGGTCCTTGTCGGAGAGAAAAGCACGGGCTTCCTCAGACGCAGGCAGAGCGCCCAGGACGTCAAGATAGACACGGCGGAGGAAGACCTGATCGGGGCAAACCTCCGAAGGCGGTATGCCCAGGGACTTCAACTTGGCAAAGACGAGCTCGTCGATCCTGTTATTGATCTGGACTGCGGGGAAAGGAGATGGCAGAGGCTGCGGGACGGTGATGCGAGCGGTGGCGAACCGCCGCATGAAGCTCGCGACGATCGGCACTTCGCCATAGTCGTTCGCCTGGACGTTCCCGCTCCCGTCAACCGCGGCCACCCTCTTGTCCGCGGACGTGTAGAGGGCATAACCGGTTACGTCTCTCTTGGCGCCGTCGGTGAAGACCGCGGTTACCGAAAGCTGCCTGGTCTCGCCTTTTTGCAGCGTGTGCTCCCCGGGAACAACGGTAATGGAAAGAAGTCCCGGCTGTTTCTCATCGCCCCAAGATGCGCCTTGAGCAACCCAGGAAGCAAGCAGGTTGTACTGCGGCGACCCCACTTGGACCTTGACTGCTTGCGCCCCCTCGTGCGCAACGCTCGCGGTCGCCTTCAAGAGAAACAGGCTCTTTGAGGGCTCGACCTTGTTGATCCGCTTCCCTGCGGCGGCCTTGGTCAACGCGGAGTAATCATCGGCAGGGTTGCTGGCAAACATGGAAAGCTGGAAGCCGCCCTTCCCTTGCAGCGAACCGTGGCACTTGGCCTGGTTGCAGCCCAGCTTGTTCAAGAGCGGCATTACATCGCGCAGGAAGTAGACCGAGTTGGGGGCAATCGCGGGTTGGGCCGGCACCGGCTTCGGCGGTTCCGCGCCTTGGGCGGAACCGAAATCCACAACGATGAGGCCCAGCACGACAAGGGACACGGCCTTCGTTTTCATCGCAATTTACCCCCAGAACGGTTAAGATCGTCCGCAGGAACAATGTGAAAATGAGGGGTATTGCCCAGCGGCGGCGGAGTCGGCGCCTTGCGGGAGAAGGCCATTCCTTCGATCTCCACCAGCAGGTCCGGGCGGCAGACGTCGGCCATGGCGTAGATCGTCGGCAGCTCGCCCAGTCGCTTCTCGCAGGCCGCGCGAACGTTGGCGTAGTCCTCTTCCCGCTTGATGTAAACCCGCACCAGCCCCAGGCCCTCTAACGAGGTGCCCAGGCCAGGCAGCCCATGCCGGCAGAGGTTTTCCTCGGAGATCAGGGCACCGATGTTGTCGAGGGTCTCGTGGGTCTGGGCGACCGCGTCGTGGGCGTGCCGCGTTTCGGAATTGGTGATGCTCGCCGTGCCGGAGACAAGGATCGTCGCATAGTTGCCGCAGGTGAGCGCCATGGCGCGGCTGAATTTCGGGGTTTTGGGGCTGTAGTGCTCGGCATAGTCGAAGGCGGACGTTTGCCGGGGATTCTCCAGCGGCACGGCCAGGATGTCCTTGCGCTCGGTGGCCAAGGCAATCGCGCTCATCATAACGCGGCGGCCCTCGGTGCCGATGCCCGTGCTGGCCGGAAAGACCCGTCGCCCAGCGGGAAAAGGGGACAGGTCCAATTTGTGCGAAGCACCCTCCGGGCCGTTCCGGCAAATTGGACCTGTCCCCTTTTCCCGCTCCGGCGGCAAGCGGTCGGTCAGAAAGTGGATATCCTCGAAGAAGTCGCTCCGTGCGCGGTTGAGTTCCTTGTAGCGCTGCGTGGGTCCTTCGTCCTCGACGATCCCGCCCAGGTAGAGCCATGTACGGATCACCTGGTCCAGGCGGATGTTGACGCTGCTCAAGAGGCGCGAATTTGCTGGAAGGCGTCCAGGGCGGCGTCGTAGACGCTGCCGTTGCAGTTCCGGGGAACGACCTCCGCACAATGGCACCAAGAGATGTGGTTGTGCCGGGCGATGACCAACTGCTCGCTCACCCGTTGGATCTGGACCTCGCCCATGCCGCGGCCGATGCCCAGGGCCTCGATCGCCAGCAGTTTTCCTTCGCACGGGGGCTGAGGGATGTAGCTCGTGGCCGGCATCTCCTTGCCGTAGAAATTGCGGATGATCTGGCGGCACTCGTCGATCAGGTTGACGCTGGGCACGAACACCGCCTGGTGGACGATGGACCCCCGTGTGCCTTCCTCTTGAATCACCGCTTCCATAGTGCGCAGGGCATCGTCGGCCTGCTGGCGGAGCGTCAAGCCGCGGCGCGGGACCGCGGCCGCGAAGACGTGGCGGACGTTGTTCAGATCGACAACGGAGTAACCAATCCCCGCTTGCGACGACTTGCGGATGGTATGCGTGGCCATAGATGTCCCCTACCTAAGGCGGGACGGTCTCTGGGCATCGGGTGGGCGAGGGATGCCTCGTACGTTCGTGGCGGGACGGCCTCTGGGCACCGAGTGGGCGGGGGTGCCTTATGCACGCTCTATCTTGCACGATCTGGCAAGAAAAAGATATGCCCCTTTCTCACTAGTCCGCCGATTTTTTGGGTGTTGACGCTGTCAGGAAAACTGCAATGTCCTCGACCGAGCCTAAATCGGGGATCCTGGGGTAGGAAAGCATGTTTGCAGCGACGAACATCCCCGCGCCAGAGGAATAACGCAGTAATCTCCAGTGGCGTTCATGAACCAAGGTCTGCCCCAAGTGTAAGGCGCCTCGGTCACCCCCACCGACGCGCCGAAATGGCACCGACCGTGGCCGCCGCCTCATACGATGGCCTGGTCGGTGGGGATGCCGCCAGGGGGCGGGCAGGGCGGCCGAGCTAGTCAAGCCGCTCGCGCCCGCGGGCGTGCGGCTGAAGGCGGCCTATCTGAGGGAGGTGATGGGACGGCGGATTTACCCCCAGCGCTCTAGCAACATTCAGAGCGCACTGCAGGCCATCGACTTGGCGGCAGTACCCTCGGAGTAAGGATCATTTTCCGTTGCCCTGCCCGCCGCGGTCCGCCAGGCGGGTGGGGCGAACGGAGGACGCGACCATGTTGCCGGCGCCTCTTCTTGAGAGCCTTTCGCGAAAACCGGCCCGGTGCCGCCCTGCCACATGGCCCACAGCGGCCCGACAGCCCTTGTGTCGCCCAGGGCGGCTGGACGCGGCAGCGCGGCTTGTAGGCCGCGTGGCCCGAAGGCTGGGAAGTAGGCAACCGGGACGGATGGCTGGTGGCGCGCCGCCAGGGCCGGCCCTGCTGGCCTTCCTGGGGCCGCGTGCGCCGCGCCGCGTTGACGAGGCCCTGTCCCAGGGTTACGATAGGGGTGTCGAACGTGCTTCCCCGAGGGGGGCAGATGCGGCCTGCAAGCCAGTCGCACTGGATCGCGCGTCGCCCCCATCCGCCACGTTGGCAACCGCGAGGCGATCTGTGGAGAAGTTGGACGAACGATCCGGATACACGTTGCCCCGATTGTCGTCTGGAGTCTGGGGTGCCATGTCCATCCTAGCCGTGCTTGGCATTCCGCATCATGCGAATACGCTCTTGCTGCCCGACAAGCCCATTGTTTTGAAAGCACGCGACGAGGTGCGCTGGGGATTGTGGCTGCCGGTACAGGATAAGAGATTACTGAGACGAACAAGAGAACTGCTTTAAGAAAGGTTGCGATGAAAAGCATTGGACTAGTCCTTGGGATGTCGCTGTTGTTGTTGCACGCCCGGCTCGGCACGGCCCAGACCAGACCGGCGGTGGAATCCAAGGCAACGCCTGTACGCGCCGGCGAGGTCACGCTCAAGGGCGTGATGATGCTGGAAGAAGCCTGCACCCCGAAACCGGCAAAGGAGACGCGTCATAGCGTGGTGTTGTTTGCCCTGGAAGGGACTCCCGAGGTAGCAGCCACATTGGACGCCGTCATGAAGGAGAATTGGCCGGGCGAGAGCATGGATGCGAACCAAGCCCGCCATTTGAACGACGCGTTTAGCGCACGGCTGAAGTATTACTTCGCCCCCGGTGAGATCGCCACGAAGGGCGTGAACGGCTCGAAGGACGTGCCGGGCTGCATGTGGGGCGAGCCGTGGGTGGGCGTGACCGGCGTTATTTCCGAGAAAGACGGAAAGAAATGGATCACGCCCAGCAGGGTATTCACCCAATATCCCGACAGGAAACAGGTCACGCCCAAGTATCCGGACAAGATGCGGGCGCCCGACAAGCCTCTCAAGCCAGCCGGCAAGAACCCATTGATCCTGAAAGTCAGCGATAAGCTGTCGTTGCGGTGCATTCTGTTGCCGCGGGGATCGTTCCTGTTTCTCAAGCCCTATTACGTTCAGCCTCGATGGCAGGACGAATTCCCGATCGTCGTCACCTTGACCAAGCCGTTCTGGCTGGCGGAGATTCCGGTGACCCAGGAGATGTGGGAGTCGGTCATGCACAACAACCCCAGCACGCTAAAGGATCCCCAACGCCCGGTGCGTAACGTTACCTGTGCCGAGGTCAACAAGTTCTGCAAGATTCTCTCGGAGAAAAACGGCCGGACGGTCCGCCTGCCCGGGGAGGCCGAATGGGAATACGCGGCCCGCGTAGGCACCTCCAATCCGCAACTGGAAGTGAAGTACGAGGCCCAGAACAGCGCGGGCCCCGGCAGGGGAGTATGCCTGCCGGTAAAATCCAAACAGCCCAATGCCTGGGGGCTGTATGACATGATAAATCCAGGAGCGTACGAAATGTTGCGGGACGCGTTTGTGCTCGACCGCCGCGTGGACGAGGTCGACCCCTATTTCTCGTGCGAGAAAGACGAAGCGGCCGGCAAGAAACACGGCCATTGGGGCAGAAATCTCGTCACTTACCACGAAGCCGTGGGCGATGCCAAGGATGACGCAGCCTACGGAAGCACGAAGGTTCGCGTCGCCGTGGAGGCCACGCCGGAGGAAATTGCCGAGATGGAGAAGGCCGCCGGCCAGTAGCCTGGCCGTTAGGGACCGCGAAAGAACAAGTCAACGGAAAGAGAGGAGGGTTGCCATGAGGCGATTCTTGCTGCTGGTTGTTGGAGTCTCGCTGGTTGTGTTGTCGCGCGGCGCCTTGGCTGGGGCGGCAGAGCCCGCCGCGGCCGGCAAGGAGGTCACCCTTATCGGGCTGGCGTTGAACAACAGCCATCTCTACGAGAAGCAGAAGTATGTCTTTTGCCTGGCCTACGACGGCACGCCCGAGATCAAGGCCGAGTTCGAGAAGATCCTGGCCGAGTATTTTCCGGACAAGGGCCTGGATGCGGACGCGGCCCGGAAGCTGCAGGACCAGTTCATGACCCGCCTGAGATACGAGGTGGATGGGCCGCTCTTAGAGGAGCTGCACAAGGTTGTCATGTATAGCGCGCCCTACATGGCCTTGACGGGCGTCATCTCGGACAGGGACGGCAAGCGGCGGATCACCGCCAGCAAGTACGAGAAACTCTACACGCAGATCAGGAATCCCAGGTACAGCTTCCCGCATTCTTCTTTTCCCACCAAGCTGCTGATGCCGGACAAGCCTTTCGTCATGCCGGATCGGGAGCCGCTGATGCTCAAGATCAGCGACGCCCTGTCGCTCCGCTGCATCTACGTGGCGCCCGGCCGGTTCTTCATGGGCGAGCCGCTCTACGAGGGCGTCCACGGAAGCGCCGGCGAGGACGCCCCGCACATGGTGACGCTGACCAAGGGCTACTACATCGCCGAGCACCCGGTCACCCAGGAGATGTTTGCGGCGGTGACGGGTTACGATCCCACTCCCGAAAAGTTCAAGCAGGCCAAGGCGCCCGTCAACGTTTCGTGCGTCGATATGTACAAGTTCTGCGAGCGGCTCTCGGCGAAGACCGGGCGCAAGGTCCGCATTCCCACGGCCGCGGAGTGGGAGTATGCGGCCCGCTCGGGCACCTCCAATCCCAAGTTTCCACAGAAGTACGAGGCCCACATGACCAAGGCCAAGGGTGACAAGCGGCCGCCGGTGAAGTCCGCACAACCGAACGCCTGGGGATTCTACGACTTCTTCTGCGACGGCTGGACCGAGCGCGTCAGCGACAGCCGCAATGACCACGAAGACCAGGTCGACCCCGAGCACATCCCGCCGCAAGACAAGACCGAGGCTACCAGAAGCCAAAAGCATGGGCACTTGGGCGAGAGCCTGACCTTCTGGTTGGGCAACCCCGAATTCATCGGCAGCGAATGCGGCGAGGGCCCGGGCGGTTACTGCGGGGTCGTCATGTTTCGGGTCGTCGTGGAGGTGGATCCTCCGCAGGCAGCCCACAAGGATTCGCACAAGAAATGGGGTTCTCCTTGAAGACTTCGGCAACCAAGACGGCGATCGTCGGGATTCTCCTGGCGTTGACTGTTTCAGCAGTGGCCCTTGTCGCGGAGGCGGACAATAGCGCCGCGGCCGACTGGCCCAATTGGCGCGGGCCCACCCACGACGGCGTCTCAAACGAAAAGGGCTGGCTCACGACCTGGCCGAAGGAGGGCCCCAAACGACTCTGGACGGCCGAAGTGGGCTTTGGCCACGCCGGCGTGGCGGTCCGGGCCGGCAAGGTCTACGTCATGGGGCGGGACGGCAAGCAGGACGTTGTCTTCTCTTTCAACGCCGATACGGGAGCGACGGTCTGGAAGCACTCGTATCCGGCCGCGGAGTCGGCCTACGGACGAGGGCCCCGCGCCACGCCGGCGGTTGACGGCAAGGCCGTTTACACCGCAAGCGCGGATGGCCAGGTGTTCTGCCTCGATGCGGTTTCCGGCAAGGTCGTCTGGCAAAAGGATCTCCCGAAGGAACTCCACCTTGCCGCGCCGATCCAAAACTTCGCCACGGCCCCCATTCTCGAAGGAGAAGTCTTGCTGTTGAACATGGGAGAGTCGGGACTGGCCCTGGACAAGAAAACCGGCGGGGTTGTCTGGAAGAGTGCGGGCGATTCGAGCTACTCCTCGCCGGTGCCTTTCACGTTGGCAGGGAAGCGGTGCGTGGCCCTGTTTGCCGCCGCTGGATTGGCCGTTGTCGATCTGGCCGGCGGGCGGATGATCGCCTCCAACGAGTGGAAGACCCTGCAGAACGCCAACTGCGCCGACCCGGTGATCGTGGGCAATGCGATCTTCATCACCTCAAGCTACGGCCGCGGATGCGCCCTGATCGACATTGGCGGAGGCGACGCCGTAGTCCGGTGGAAGAAAGGGTTCGAGTGCCACTACGCCAGCCCCGTGCTCGTAGGCGACTGCCTCTACGCGCTTGCCGGATCGGGCTGGATGAGGGCGGACCTGGTCTGCATAAACTCAAAAGACGGCTCGCTGCGATGGAGAGAGAAGGACGTGGGCAGCGGCGGCCTCGTCGTCGCCGACGGGAAGCTGCTCATCCTCTCCCGCCGCGGCGACTTGATCCTGGCGGAAGCGTCACCGGCGGCCTACACCGAGATCGGGCGGACGAAAGTGTTCTCCAAGGGCGACTGCTGGAATGGTCCCGTGCTCAGCGACGGCCGCGTTTACGTCCGCAACGAGACTGGGACCTTGGTCTGCCTCGACCTGCGGAGGAGATAGTTCCTGCGACTTGCGACTGCATGATCCTGCCTGCCTTTCCCTCCTTCCTGCCCCTCCTTGCCATTTCTTGTAGTATCTGGAGAAGCAATCGTGAACAAAGTGCTCAAGGCGAAAATGGTGGTGGCCATCGTGGCGGCAGCGGGCGCGGCGCACATCGCCGTCGGCTTTGCGAAGGAACCGGCGCCGGCCGAAAAAGGGCCAGCCAATCACGTGATCCTCCGCATGGCCAGGCAGTGGCACGACCCGGAGAAAGAGCTGGGCGGCACGATCTGGCGGTACTTCGAAGCCTGGCAGACCGACGTCGTCCGCCTGGACAGCGGCGAGCTGCTCCGCGTCGAACCCTACGTCTACCGAAAGAAGACCAAGGCCGAATCCCACCGCAAGCCGGGCGAAGTCGAGATCCTGCCGGCCGGGAAGGTCGTCGGCTCCCCATTCCCGCCCAATGGCTGGCAGAAGATCGATTTCGACGACAGCGTCTGGTCGCGCCAGCCGGGGCCGTTCGATGCACACTACCGCAGCCTAGCCTTGATCTGCGTGCGCGGGAAGTTCGAGGTGACCGATCCGGCGCAAGTCTCGGACCTGACGCTCGACCTGTCGTTCCAGGGCGGCGCGATCGCGTATGTCAACGGCCAGGAGATCGGCCGCACGGGGCTTCCCGCCGGCCCCGTCACGCCGGACACGCTGGCGGACCCTTATCCCGTCGAGACCGACCAGAGCGGCATGAAGCTCTGGCACGGCCTGATCCAGCCGGAATGGGCCGATGAGGTTTTCAGCAAGGAGAACGCCGTCAACATGCGGCGCATTCTCGGCAGCGAACCGAAGGCGACGGTAGATCGCATCATCGAGCGGTACCGGCAGCGGTTCAGGAGTCTCGTCGCAAAGATTCCGTCCTCCTTGCTCCGCAAGGGCGTGAACGTGCTGGCCATTGAGGTTCACCGCGCGCGGCGCATGCGGTCATGTTCACGGCTCCGCCCGCGAACTGGATCGGCGACGTTCAGGGCGAGATCGCCGCTTTCGGCTGGAACCGCTGCATGGTTGACGACGTGCGGCTGACGACGACGTCTGGTCCGGATGCCGTTCGGCCCAACGTCGCCCGGCCCGCCGGCATGCAGGTCTGGAACGCCTTGACGTTGAGCAAGCTGTTGCCCACGTATTTCGGCGACCCGAACGAGCCGCTCCGGCCGCTCCGCCTGGCCGGGCTGCCGGGCGGCACCTACTCGGCCCAGTTCGTTGTCAGCTCGACGCAGGCCATCAAGGATTTCAAGGCGACCGTCACGGCGATTGCCGGCGAGCAGGGCGCGGTGCTGCCGGCCTCCGCGGTCGAGCTGGGCTACGTGCAGTGGGAATTCTTTGGCGGCGGTCAGACCGGACCCGCGGGCGTGCAGTTCGATACCATCGAGCCTGTGCCGCCAACGGAACTTCCCGCCGAAACCCCGCCGTTCCGCTGGTATGGCGGATCCATGCCCAGCTACAAGGTCGCTTTCCAGCCGATCTGGGTAACCGCTAAAGTGCCCCGCGACGCCAGGCCCGGACAGTACGCCGGCACGATCGTCATCACGGCCGCGGATGCGGCACCGGTCGAGGTGCCGCTCCAATTCCGCGTGGCGGGCGACTGGACACTGCCGGATCCCTGCGATTTCAAGACGCTCATGGGCATTCTCGAGTCGCCCGATTCCGTGGCGAGGAAGTACGGCGTGCCTTTGTGGTCGCCTGCTCACTGGAAGCTGCTGGACCAGGTCTTCGAGTTGCTGGGGCAGATCGGCACGGGCGACCTCTACGTCCCGCTGTTGGCCAAAACGAACCTCAGCAACGAGCACTCGATGGTCCGCTGGATCAAGCAGCCCGACGGCTCGTATCAGCACGACTTCAGCATCGTCGAGCGCTACCTGGACACGGCTATTCGGCGACTGAAGAAACCGCCGCGCGTGGTGGTTTGGATCCACGATCGGCCCTTCTACCGCAGCGAGGGGCAGAGCATGTTCGTCGCTGGGCAGAAGGTGCCTTACGCTCCGGAAGTGGAGCTGCTCCCGTTCACTGAGCTGGATCCGGCCACGGGCCAGACGCACGAGAGGAACGCGCCGAAGTGGGGCACCCCCGAGGCCCGCAAGTTCTGGAAACCCGTGTTCGACGGCCTGCGGCGAATCCTCGCCCAAAGAGGCATGGAGCGTTCCATGATCTTCGGCGCGGCGGTCGACGGCTACATCGGCCCGAAATGTTTCGCCGACTGCAAGTCGCTGGCGCCGGACGTGGCCTGGTTCAGCCGAGCCCATCACATTTATGCCGTCAAGAACCTGAGCTACTTCAATTGGGGGTCCTGGGGCTATTCCGGGTCCGACGTCCTCACGGTGAACTGGGATCCGGACGACACGGAAACCGGGCACTACCGTTGGCGTACCGCGACCTGGAAGTCTTCGATCCCCGTGACGACCGGAGCTTGGACGATGCATCAGGCCGCGGCGCCGATCATGTTTCGCCTGGCAGCCGAATCGCTGCTGCTGGGCAATAACGGCGTCTGGGACCGCAATACGCCAGCCATTCATGGCATCGGTTGCCAGGGCGCCGACTTCTGGCCCGTGCTGAAAACCGACGTGCCAAGCTACAACTTCTCCTATTACCGCAGCCTCGTCGATTGCTATACCTACGACAACGGCATCGACCACAGCTTTGCCACCATCGCCCTTTTGGGGCCGGGCAAACAGGGCCCTGCGCCGACCTGCCACTTCCGCTTGTTGCAAGAGGCATTGCAGGACGCGGAGGTGCGCATGCTCGTGCAGGATGCGATCTTGGATCATCCTGAGCAGCTTGGCCCCGATCTGGTCAGAAAATGCAAGCAGTTGTGCGACGATCGCACGCGGCGGTTGCACTACGCCTCGGCCTGGAAACCATTCTTCGCGAAACCATGCTTCCCGCCGGTGTTCGATGCGGCCGCATGGAACAGCAACTCGGAGCAGCTCTACGCCGTAACGGCGGAGGTGGCCAAGGCGCTCGCAACCGTGCGGCAGGAACCGCCATCAAGCAGCGAACGGGCAGCCCGATAGCGGACCACTTGAGGAGCATGCCGAGTGCGTTCGTGGTTTCCGACGTGTTTCCGTCGCAACCCATTTGTCCTCAAAGAGAATGTCTCAAATGGCAGCCGATCAACCTGTGCCCCCTGTACCTCGCGCCGAGCGAATTGCCTCCATCGACGTCTTCCGCGGCTTGACGATGCTCCTGATGCTCTTCGTCAACGACATCAACGATTATGGCGTCAAGTACGCGCCTTGGTTCTTGTACCACATGGATGAAATCACGGTGAAGCGATTGTATCGCGTGGACGAGCCGTGGCCGGAGAACGGGACGTTGCCGCCGGAGGTCGATGCCAACACGCTTCCGAAAGGGCTAGCGAACAGGCTGACGACGGGCAATATCGACTTCATGACGGTGCCCGACGTGATCTTTCCCATTTTTCTGTTCATCGTCGGCTTGTCGATTCCGATTGCGTTGGAGCGGCGGATCGCCTTGGGCGACTCAGCGTTCAAGCTTTGCGGGCACGTCGTCCTTCGGTCGTTGGAGATGATCGTAATCGGGCTTTGCACGATGAATATGGGTGGCGCGGCGCCAGTCAACGGCATGAGCGGCAACTGGTGGCGGCTGCTACTGTTTCCAAGCATGATCCTCTTGTGGAACCGTTATCCCTCGGCCCAGGGAGCGATGCGATGGCTATTCAGCGCTTTACGCCTGGTGGGAGCCAGCATGTTGGTCTACCTGCTGGTCATCTTCCGCCAAGATGGCAACGCCTGGCTCAGCCCGGGATGGTGGGGGATCATCGGCCTGATCGGTTGGGCCTATCTCCTGTCGGCGTTGGTTTGGCTTGCGGCTCGCGACCTGCCGGTGGCGGTCATGGGTGGCCTGGCTCTGTTGGTTGCGTTCCGCCTTGGCAGTAGCGCAATCGTAATGCAGGACGCTGATGGGAGCGCAATCCTCTTCCATGAATGGTGGCGGAATACGTTTCACGGCTGGCTGATCGACCCGGGAAGCCTTGCCGGGCTGTCCACCATGGTTTTCGCCGGCATGGCGATTGCCACGCTCTTCCGGCCCGCCTCACTGATCCAGACGCCGCGGAGCCGGATTGCATGGATCCTGGTGTTTGCGGCCGGTTTCGCGGCGGCTGCTTTCCTCGTGCGGCCGATTCTTGGCCTAGGCATCGTAAAGGGTCCCGCCACGCCCGCCTACTGCCTCTACACCACGTCCATCGCCTGCACGATCTACGCGCTGCTCTACTGGCTGGTGGATCTGAGGAAGGTCAGCCGCTGGACGTCGCTGGTGGCGCCGGCCGGCTCGAATACGCTGTTGATGTACTTGCTCCCCTGGATTGTCGTCTTCTCACTTGCCATGTTCGGAATCGACTATTCGAATAACCTTACCTTCTCGCTGAGGAGGTTCGGGATCGACTATTCGCATCAACTCTACGAAGGCTGGTGGGGAGTGGGCCGGGCGGCCGTGATGGCCGTGTGTCTGTTGGGCGTCACGGCCTTGTTGACTCGCTGCCGGATCCGGCTGCAACTCTAGTGCCGCGCTGCGTTGCGCGTGTTGACAGAAATGAGCGGCCCGCAGAAAATCAGCGTGTAGTGACAGTGATGTCAGTCCAGCATGTCGTCCTCCCCTTGTTGATAGAAACCTCACCCTGGACCTATCGACGGATGGCATCATTCTGGCCTGACTTTCGTGGAAACCCTCGGTCCGAACGCGGCTCAACTCCTTGGGTCTCCCGCATATCCCGCCAACTTCTCCTTCTTTGTTTTGGGAGAATCGCCATGAAGCGTTTCACAATGCAGTGTTCGGTAGCACGCGGCAAGGCTGGCATGTTGTTCTCGGCGCTCTTTTTCTTGTCTTCGGCGGTCTCATGGTCCCGTTGTGGAACCGCGGCCGAATTCATTCCAGCCGATCGTCTGGCGGATTGGAGGCCTGGGGTGACCGTTGGTGTACCCGGCGGCATCCCCGCCAACCGCAACCATTTGATCGATGTGACCAAGGCCCCTTACAACGCTGATAAGACGGGAAGAACCGATGCCCAACCGGCTATACTCAAGGCGATTACGGACGCCAAAGACAATGACGTCGTGTATCCGATGCTTCGATCAGGCAACGCCGCCGATACGGCGCTTCGGCCATAGCTAAGAATTGTTGTCAACACCCCACTTGGAAAGCCGAATCTTCATCTTGTCGAGTTCCTGGACGATGTATCGAATCTCGCCTTGCTTGGAATAGTCTCATTAAGTCATCCGTTTCTTGGGATTCCGAACAAACCACCCATTGTTCGGAGCGAGTTATCGGTTCTGGAGCGCGGCTCGAACCTGCATCGGTCGCCCCCACCTCCGCGTCGAAGGTCCTTTCCAGCCTGCGTCGGCGTGCCCCACTTCCGCGCAAAGCTGCCAACGATAATCGCATCGGCCGCGTCTCTCCGATAACAGATGCCCCTTTTTCCCGCATGTTGCGTCAGTCGGACTTGAGGTTGCCTCGCGCAGAGCGCGGGGAATACAATAGGTTGACATCCGCCTATGCCGTCCCGATCCAGCCGAGAGCGTTTTCGCCAGTACCGCCGCGAGGTCCGCGAGCGGACTTTCGATCTATCCAGCAACGGCTCGCCACCCGCAAGCGGGTACCCGGCCGCGCCGCGCCATCCGCACGGCGACCGCACGAAGTACCGCCGCTCGCGAAGCTTCTTCCAACTGCTCAGGGAGTTTTGGGGGCTGATCCGCCCGCATCGCGCGACGATCTACGTCGCCCTGGCCACACTCAGCGTCTCGACGCTCTTGGGGCTGGCGCCGCTCTATGGTACGAAGATCGTCTTCGACAACATCCTTGGCGACCGTCCGCTGCCACAGCGGCTGACGCGCATCGTGGCCCTGCCGGCCGACCGCGTCCAACTGCTGGGCGTCGTGGCCGTAGCGATGGTCGCGCTGGCCGTGGCGTGCGAATTGGTCAGCCTGTGGTCGAGGTGGAACTCGACGCGGGCGATGCAGCTTGTTCGCGTATCGGTCCGCAAGCAGGTCTTCGACCATGCCGTGCGGCTGCCGCTGCATCGCGTGTACGATCTGAAGTCGGGCGGCGTGGCCTCGATCCTCCGCGAAGACGCCGGAGCCATCGCCGATCTGATCTTTTCGCTGCTCTACAACCCCTGGCGGGCGATCATCCAACTGCTGGGCAGCGTGGCGGTGCTGGCATTCGTCGATTGGCGGCTGCTGCTGGGGTCGCTGGTGCTGCTGCCGATCGTGTGGATGACGCACCGCACGTGGATCGGCCGCATCCGCCCGCTGATGCGCGACATCCGCAACACGCGGCAGAACATCGACGCCCACACTACCGAGGCCTTCGGCGGGATGCGGATCGTCCGCTCGTTCGCGCGGCAGCAGTACGAGTCAGGCGCGTTCACCCGCGGCGGCAACTTCATGAGCCGGCAGGAAGTTCTCACGTGGTGGTGGATGCGCGGGATCGACGTGGCGTGGTCGGTCCTCATCCCCGTCGCCACGGCCACGCTGCTTTATTTTGGCGGCCGGCAGGTGCTTGCCGATAGCGAGCTGCTCAAGGCCCATCTCATCACGCCGGAGCAGGCGCTCACCGTGGGCGACCTGGTGATGTTCCTCTCGTACCTCGTCGCACTCTTGGGACCGATCGCCACGTTGGCGGCCAGCGCGACCGGATTGCAGACGAGTCTGGCGGCGCTGGATCAAGTGCTCGATCTGATGAAAGAGCCGCGGGAGATGCCGTCGACAAACACCGCCGTCACGCTGACGAAGTCGCAAGTACAAGGGCGGATCGTGTTCACGGACGTGAGCTTCGCGTATCCGGCGGCCAAATCTAGCAGCGGCAACTCGCGAGACGGCAAGTCGACACCGGAGAATTCAGAAGCGGACGCAGAGCCCGCTGTGCCGGTACTACGCGACATCGATCTCGATGCGGCGGCGGAAATCGCTGAAAGCTCAAAGCTCATAGCTCATGGCTGCGTTCTGTGCGACATTAACCTCGACGTGGCGGCGGGGCAGGTCATTGCGCTCGTTGGGCCTTCGGGCGCCGGCAAGACGACGCTCTGCAATCTCGTCGCGCGGTTCTTCGATCCCACGAGCGGCTCAATCGCGCTGGACGGCCGTGACATCCGCGATATCACGATCGATTCGTATCGCCGCTTGTTCGGCATCGTCGAGCAGGATACGTTCCTTTTCGACGGCACGATTGCCGAGAACATCGCCTATGGCCGGCGAAACGCCACGCACGCCGAGATCGAGCAGGCCGCGAGTTCGGCGAATGCGGCGGAGTTTATAAAGAATCTCTCCGCCGGGTATGAGACCTTGATTGGGGAACGGGGCGTAAAACTTTCCGCCGGCCAGCGGCAGCGGATTACCATCGCCCGAGCGCTCCTGGCCGATCCCCGCATCCTCATTTTCGATGAGGCGACGAGCAACCTCGATACGGAGTCGGAACGTCTTATTCAAGCGAGCCTGCAGACGTTGATGCAGGGCCGCACGAGTTTCGTCATTGCCCATCGCCTGAGCACGATCGCCCATGCCGACCGCATCCTCGTCATGGAAAAGGGTCGGATTGTCGAGCAAGGCCGGCACGAGGAGCTGATGCAAGCGAACTCGCGCTATCGCGAGATGGTGCTACTGCAAACCAGTCCGCCGTCGCCGCCGCGGCGCGCGGCGCCGAGCGTGTTATGAGGACGCGAGATCGACGGAAGGCTTTTACTTGGGTCCTGGCGGCGGATAGGAAACAATGATTTCCACTTCTCACTCGACCGTGATTCCATTTAGTGATACACTGCAATTCATAGTCCGCGACGTGTCAGAACTCGGCCCTTTTCCCGGAGCAAGGTGCCCTCGCTGCCCATTGTTTCCTGCGGCGGTCACCCCCACCTCCGCAGCGAAGGTCATTTCCAGCCCGCGTCGGCGCGTCCGACCGACGCACGCAGGGCTCCTTAAGCCTTAAAGGACAGGGAAGGGAACCGGAAGAGACGCAGGATCTGCTGAAACTCGTAAAGGTAGGCGCGTGCCACCGCCGGACGGGCGGCGATCACCAAGAGATCGTGGGAAAAGGCCGAAGTGTTGTACCAGTTGAAGCTGCCTTCCAAAACAATGTAGTCGTCGATCACGCAGTATTTGGAATGCAGCGGGCAATACGGCACGCGGTGGTCGGTGACGCCATAGGCCAACGCCACGGGGATGGCAGCGTGATGTAACCTCGCCACGGCCGGGGTGACCGCACCCTGCGGTCAGCTTACGACTCCAGCGGCAGGCCGGACATCGAATGTCCTGAAAGCCTCCATAAGGGATGGGAAAGCCGGACGAAAAGTCCGGCTTTGAAGAGCGGGGCAGTACCTCCGGCAATCACATGAAAGACGGCAACTGGAGGTCAACAGCAGCCCAAGTGAACGCGATCTGCCACCGCCGCCAGCGCGGAAGACAATTCAGAACCGCGCACAGAGTCCTTCTGACGCCGGAAAAGAGAAGGCCTGCCGATACACCATTGATGTGGCGTAACGGCAGGCCAGGAATGAACAATCCATCTGGCAAACACTACCCATGGCCGCGGTCGGCGAGTTGGGCCTTGCCCTCGCGGACGACGACCACGTCGGAGAGATCGATCCCCTGTTTCGCCAAGATCAATCGCAGTTTGTTTGCCTGAGCCACGCAACTTCCAGGCGACTGCAACGCCGAAGAGCGGCGAGTGAAGATCGCAACGTGCTTGTGAGAGTTCATTGGCATGTCCTCGCAGTACTCCCTGACTGAAGATATGATCTCGATCGCACGTACCGGCCGGACAGATCGGCGGCGAAGGGCGAATCATCGTCCCAGGAGAAGACCAAGGACTCTTCCAAGCGGAGCCCCGATAGCCACAGTCCCCAGAGGTAGTGCCGCCAGATCTCGGTGTCCTGGGGACGCACCTTGGCCGTGGCCTCCAGCGTGCGTTCAAACTCCCCGGCGGTGATCGGCCGCCCGTCTTGCCCGGCCCTCGCGCCAGGCAACCCCTCTAATGGTCTAATTAAATATGGCGTTATGCTGACGCCACGTTCTCTGTAATTGGCTGAGTTTCTGGATGATCGTTGCCTTTCTTTGGGAAAAGACCGCCACATTTTATTAGACTTTCACGGCCGTTTCTGCTATCCTCAGCCCCGGCTCGTGCTGTTGCGGGCCGCGTTCCTGCTGCATTTATGGAGGAAGCAGTCATGTTACCGTCAATAAATCGCCAGCCTTGCGGGCCGTGGTAAGCTGGATGCCGCGGTAGGATTCATCCAAAGGCATTCGGAGGACCAGGCAGTGGCGAAGACCAGGAGCGCAGATCGGCAGCGGCATTGGCGGGAGGCGATTGAGCGCCAGCGGGCCAGTGGGCAGAGCATTGTGGGGTTCTGTGCCAAGGAAGGGCTGTCCCCGGCATCATTCCATGCCTGGAAGCGCCGATTGCGGCAGCCCAGAGGCAAAGCCGGGCACGAGGCTGCCCAGTCCCTCGTTTCCGTCCAGGTGGTTGATGCCGTACCGACCGGCGCGGGAAAGCTGGAAGTCGAGTGGCCCACTGGCGTGGTACTACGGGTCCAGGGCTGCGAGGCACAGACAATCGGTATGGTGGTCGCTGCTCTGTCGGCCTCGCCAGCGCGAAGGGCATGCCGATGCTGACCTTGCCTACGACCCTGCGGGTGTTTGCCAAGACCGGCCCCACCGACATGAGACGGAGCTTCGAGGGTCTGGTGGGACTCGTGGAACGGGAACTGGGCCAGCAGGTGGAATCGGGCGATCTGCTCCTGTTCTTCAATCGGCGCAGTGACCGTGTGAAGGTACTATGGTTTGCGGGCGACGGGCTTGTAATTTGGTACAAGCATAACCTACGCGGAAGGACAACCTGCCCCGAGCGTCTGCCACTCGGCCGGGACGGGAGCGGAAACCGTCACCGGCTCGCGCGTCGAGGGATCGAAAAAGGAGAGACTTCGGGCGTGCAGGGCGATCCAGCGCAGACGCTCGTCCTCATAGGGCGGGCCGAAGGGGATCGTCGCGCCGTATTGGGCGTCGCCCAGGATCGGATGCCCGCGGGAGCTGCACTGGACGCGGATCTGGTGGGTCCGTCCGGTCCGCAGTTCGATCGCCAGCCAGGTGCCCCAGTCTCCGCCGCCCAGCACGCGGTAGCGGAGCAGGGCGAGGCGGCCTTGGGGATGGTCGGGCCCGACGACCTCCGCCCGGGCCACGCCCGGCACTTTCCAGAGGAAATCGCTCCAGTCGCCCGTCTCGGGCGAAACCCGGCCTTGGACGCAGGCCCAATAGGTCTTGGTCACCCTGCGGCGCTCGAATTGCGCGCCGAACTTGCGGATCGCGCGGCGGGTCTTGGCGAAGAGCATCGTTCCGGAGGCCGGCCGGTCGAGCCGGTGCGGCACGCCCAGGTAGACGTCCTCCAAGTCCTGCGGGCGCCCTGGCAGAGCCAGTGGCAGCCGGCGGCGCTGCAGGAAAGTCTTGATCCGCAGCTCCATGCTATCGATCCCCGGCGGCGCTTGGGTGAGCACACCGGGCGGCTTGGCCACCGCCAGGCAGAACTGCGATTCATAGAGGATTTCGAACCCGGGATCGGTCATGAGGGCCGAGGGCTGAGGGATGAGGGATGAGGGATGAGGGATAAAGGATGAGGGATACGCCGAGACGCTTGTATGGTTGGGTCTCCTCAATGGATCGGATGATCCTCGATCTTATGTTGCGTGGCTTTTCGATCCAACTCCGCGTTCAATCGGTCGATGAGCCGTTTGTTATCGGGTGCAGGAAACTCCGCGATTGAGATCGAGGTCCTTCGAGACAAAAGGCTACGGGGCAGGCTGAATTGCGGTGGGAAACGCCTCGTGGATTTCTCCCTTTGGTGCAATATCGAGCTTTATCCCCCATCCCTCATCCCTCATCCCTTATCCCTCATCCGTTGAGCTACCGCCGCAGCCGGAAGCCTTCGCGCTGCGTGCGGGCCTTGGAGCGTCGCCGGCCCGTTGGCGAGCCGAGGAGCACGCCGCCGCCTTCTTCCCGCTCCTGGAAGCCTGCCGGAACCAGCCGTCGCTTGGGCAGCAAGGCGCGATTGATCACCGCGGGCGGGACGGGACACAGGTCGGCCGTGCTGGTCTTGGTGGCCACGACCACGGTGAACAGCGAGCCGAGGGAGGTCTTGAAACGCTGCTGGACGTGCAGCGGCGCCTCGGCGACCACCTCGGAGAACCGCAGCGTGGTCCGCCAGCCGAGCCGCCGGGTGACCGGATCGAGGATATCGACCAGCGGCGCCAGCCAGCGGCGCTCGCTGCGGAAGTGGTTGATGATCGTCACCGTCCCCTGCGGCTGGCAGACGCGGAGGATCTCCCGCACCAGCCGGTCCGAGTCGGCGACCACGCTGAGAATGTGGAAGGCCATCACGTAGTCGAAATGGTTGTCGGGAAAGTCCAGGTGCAGGGCGTCCATCTGCCGCAGGCGGATGTGATGCCAGCGGTTCCGGTCGACTTTTTCCTGGGCCTGGTCGAGCATTTCCGGGGCCAGGTCGATGCCCGTCACCTCGGCGTGCGGCGGGTAGGCCGACAACGACAAGCCCGTGCCCACGCCGACTTCCAGGATGCTGGCGCCCGGCGGGATCGAAAGCGCATCGATCGTCGAGCGGATCCGCGGTCCCAACAGCCCGGTAAAAATCCGCTCGTAAAACTTGGAGAACTCGTAGTAGATCTTGCTCTCGTGAGAACGAACTTCCTGAACCGCCATCAACGCCTCCTCACTTGAGACTACCTGGATAACGTAACGCGTCTCCTCGTTCCCGCACCCGGGCCGGTCTCAAGGCGCGGGCGGAGGGAACTCGCCTGCGGCCTCGGCGGGCTCGGGCAGGCGGCGCGTCACCAACCGGCTCCCGAAGGCCCGCAGCGGCGAGGCCAGGACATAGTAGATGAGGATCAAGGGGATCGCCAACTCGTGGACGGCGAAGACCGCCACCAACGCAAAGGTCAGTTGCACCAGGTGCTGAAAGTTCCGCCGCCCGCGAAAAAGCTGGTTGAAATAATGAGGATAACGAATCCGCGAGACCATCAAGCAGGCCACGGCCAAGGTCACCAGCGGCAGCAAAACACAGGCCGCCTGCATCAGCCATGCTCCGATCACGGGGTGCGGCTTGGTCAGCGTCTGAAGTCCGGGCAGGATGACGGCCAGCGACGCCACCGTCCCCGCCGCCGCCGGCGAGGGTAAGCCGCTGAACGAGTCGTGCGAATTCTGCTCGTCCGTCTCCACGTTGAAGCGGGCCAGGCGCAGCACGGCGCACAACGTGTAGAGCACGGCGATCACCCACAACAGGCGAGGATGGTACAGATCGGACACGTGAGGGAACTTCAGCATGAGGAACGGCGGCGCGACGCCGAAGGTAATCACGTCGCACATGCTGTCCAGCTCGGCGCCGAAGTTGCTGATCTGCTTGGTCAAGCGGGCCATGTGGCCGTCGAGCATGTCGAAGACCATCCCCAGGTAGACCAGCAAGGCCGCCGTGAACAGGCCGCCGTAGACGGCCGTATCCGACCCCTCCGGCCCGACGTTGAAGGCGAACGTGATCGCCCCGAAGCCGCAGACCGCGTTGCCCAGGGTGATCATCGTCGGCAGCACGGGAAACCACCGTTGACGCTTTCGCAAGCGAAGTCGCAGTTTCATGTCGTTTCCGTCCCGTAATGGGCCAGGATCGTCGTCCCGGCCTTGACGCGCTCGCCGATCGACGCACGAATCGCCAGTCCCGGCTCCCGCGGCAGCACCAGCTCCGTCCGCGAGCCCAGCTTGATCATGCCGAACCTCGCTCCCCGCGCAAATTCCTCCCCCGGGGCGGCGAAACAGACGATCCGCCGGGCGAACTGGCCGGCAATCTGCCGCACGACCATGCGGCGGTACGGCGGCCGGCTCTCCTCGATCCGCAACGCCAATTGCTCGTTCTCCCGGGCGGAGGCGGCCAAGAGTGCGTTGCGGAACTTTCCCGGCCGATACCGCACGCCGATCACCCGGCCGGCCACCGGCATGCGGTTGATGTGGACGTTGAAGATCGACAGGAAGATGCCAATCACCACTGCCGGCCCTCCGACAAACTCGTCGAACGACAGTTCCTCGATGGCCACCACTTTGCCGTCCGCGGGCGCGACCACCAGCCCCGCACCCGCGGGGGCAATTCGCCGCGGATTGCGGAAAAACCAGATCACCAACAGCGCCACCACCGCCGGCCCCGCGGCCAGCGGCCAGCGGACCAGTCCCAGTCCAAGGGCTAAGGCGGCGAACAGCCCGAAAAGTAACCCAAGCTCGGCAAGACCCTCCCGGACAAAAGGCAAATGGTCGCGCCAGACGAAGGGGTCGTTCTCAGGCTTCCAGGAGTACCCCCCCTGGTTACGGTAGAATTTCAGATCGCGGGGGTCGAGGACCTCGTGAGGGCACCTGTTGGCGTCTCCCTCTCGCGTGGCTTCCATGCGTGCCAGATAGCTGCGGCGGAAGGTTTTCAGATATCGGCGTCGGAGTCGGCCCCAGGCCAGCTCAATCCGCATACAGACCCCACCGCCCGGCTGGATCGACCTCACCTGCGGGTCCAACGGCTCAACCGCCGCTGGTCCCGTCGATCTGGGGCTATCCGTTGACTCCGCTGCTCGGGTCGTGTCTTCCGAATTGGCAGGCAAAGGCACCACGACGCAACCTCCTGGAACCCGGCTATTGTATCTCATCGTCCGCTGACACTCCATACGGTAGGTTGAGCGAGTTCCCCACAGGATCGTAGGGTGGGACAAGGCCGCCTTGGCGGCTGCCGGCCCACCATGTTTTGGCAGAACCGGTGGGCCGGCACTCGCTCACGCGAGCTGGTCCCACCCTACGCGTAGGCCACGACTTGCAGGCGTTCCGCCGGTGCGATATAGTGCGATTTTGCGCCTATTTGGCATGCACCTGCCACGAAGGGAAGAGAATCCATGAGCACCGAAGCCGCCCGCGCCAACGCGGCCGCCAGCCCGCTGCCGGTCGAGAAGAAGGGTCTGGCATTCTCCCAGTGGTTGGTTTTGGCGGCGTGCTTCCTGGGCTGGATGTTTGACGGCGTGGAGATGGGGCTCTTCCCCCAGGTGGTGCGGCCCGCGTTGAACAGCATGGGCGTCACGAACGACAGCCAGGTGGGCGCCTACAACGGCTACATCGTGGGGGCGTTCCTGCTCGGCGCGGCCACCGGCGGGATTGTCTTCGGCTGGCTGGGTGACAAGATCGGCCGCGTCCGCTCGATGGTGATCAGCATCACGGTCTACTCCCTGCTGACCGGAGCGTGCGCGTTGGCCCGGACGCCGCTACACCTGGGCGTCTTGTGCTACCTGGCCGCACTGGGGATGGGCGGCGAATGGGCCCTGGCCGTTTCCCTGGTGATGGAATGCTGGCCGGAGAAACACCGGCCCAAACTGGCGGGGGCGATCGGTGCGGCGTCGAACTTCGGCTTCCTGTTCATCGCCTTGGTGGCCATGATAGGGCGGCCCACCGCGGAGCCTTGGCGGTGGATGGAGTCCTGGCGGTGGATGGGGTCCTGGCGGTCGATCGAGTCCTGGCGGTGGATCACGCTCGTGGGCGCCACGCCAGCCGTCCTGGCATTGCTGGTAAGCTTCTTCGTTCCCGAGTCGGAGCGATGGAAGGAATCCGTCAAGCGAGGCGCCTCCAAGCCGCTTCGCGAGATCTTCTCCGGCAAGCTCCTGAAGAGCACGCTCTTGGCCATCGTGTTCTCGTCCGTTGCGCTGATCGGCACCTGGGCGGCGGTTTCCGGGTGGACCCCCACTTGGGTCGATCAGATGAAACAGATGGAGCTTGTCAAGCAGCATCTGCCGGCGGATCAGCGGAAGCAACTGGAGCGGGCGCAAACGCCTGACGAGCGGCTGAAGTTGGCAAAGGGGTTGCTTCCCGCAGAGCGGCCGGAAAACGCGGTCCTATGGAGGCAAATCAACGGAGAGGCTTCCCGTTCCAAGGCCATCGTGCAGATTTTTCTGGCCCTTGGGGCGATCATCGGCTGCTTCATCGCCCCGGTGCTCGGGGGGATCTGGGGGCGCCGCCCGGTCTACTTTGGATTGTGCGTGGTCTCCCTGGCGGTCTGCCAGTATCTCTATCGCTACCACGACACGTCCAGTGCCGAGTTCATGGTCATGGCGTTCTTTGCCGGCGGCGTAACGGCCGCCTTCTACGGCTGGCTTCCGCTGTACCTTCCCGAAATCTTCCCCACCCGGGTTCGGGCCACCGGCCAAGGACTGAGCTTCAATTTCGGCCGGGTGTTGGCCGCGGCGGCGGCCGTCAAAATGGGTCAAATCGTCGGATTCTTTCACGGCGATTACGCCCACGCCGCGGCCACGGTGACCCTGATCTACCTGGTCGGGATGGTGGTGATCTGGTTCGCCCCCGAGACCAAGGGCAGGCCCCTGCCCGAGTAGGGTGGGCTAACCCGGGTCATCCACGGCCGTGAATAATACGGGCTAGGTCCCACTGCACGTCTTCCGTCGGCCCCGGAACGCCGCGGAGGGCGTTCCCTAATGAACTTTGACGAACAAAACGGGTAATGTGCGAAGTTGGAGTTCCGGCTTTAGCCGGCGTGCGGCGAGGGCCGCCTAAAGGCGGAACTCCAACCGAGCCGCCGGATTATTACTCGTTTTGCTCGTCAAAAGTCATCAGGTGCTCCCCCCGTGCAATCCGAAGCGGTTTCGATTACAACTTAATAGAGAGGCATGGCGTCGGATCGATGCGCGGGTAATCGGTCGTTTTCGTGTCTTGCTGAAAGGAGGCAAATCGTGGCTACTCCCCTCCGCTGGCTCGTACTTCGGGCCGGCTACGCGCTGGCAAGTCTGCTGCTGGCCTGCGGAACCAGGATCGCTGCGGCCGAAGAGCCGCCGGCGCTGAACCCGTTCGGGCAGATCAAGACGGGACGCGACGACGCAATCCCCGGCTATATCGAAATGTCGGACGGGCGGATCTTCGTGGGAAATATCTACATGACCCGCGACAAGCGAGTGGAGATCTACGACCAGAAAATGGAGCGGCAGCGAGACTTGCCCTTGCGGGTCATTACCCAGATTCAGGCCAAGATAGCCAAGGAGTGGATGGAGAAGGAGTTTCGATTCAAGGAGTTGGCCAACGACGAAAAGTTGTACACCGGCCGCTCTTACCCTTGCCGGCAATACCTCCACACCCTCACCTTGAAGGACGGCAAGACGGTCACCGGCGAGATGGCGGAAGTGTTCTTCGTCGAGCCCATTGTTTTCAAGGCAGGCGAACCCCTGGCCAACCGTGCCGACAACTCCGAGCCGGTCCGGCTGGTCCTGCACAAGAGGGACAAGGCGGATTTCGGCGCGGAATTGAAGTCGATGAAGTACGTCAAGCTGATTAAGCTGGGAAAGGAGGCCCTGGAAGAAGGTCGCAAGAAGGCCGCCCATCAACCGTCGGGCAAGGGCTCCGCGGCTGCCCGCGCCAAGCCGGCGAAGCAGTCCGACGCGGAGACCAGCGAAGAGCAGTAGGGAGGTGTTGCCGCCTCTGTACTCCTCACGCTCCGCGTGAGGCCGATCCTCACGCGGAGCGTGAGGAGTACAACGGGAGGCCGATCCTCACGCGGAGCGTGAGGAGTACAACCGAGAATGCTTCGTCCCCCATAATTCCTTGACCCCAACCCTCTCCCGAAGGGAGAGGGGGCGAGAGCCGTGTTTGATATTACGCTTGAACAAGGCCACAGGCTGGGCACGATGCTGCTCGTCCTGGCCGTGTCGATCCTGCTGGTCTCGATCTTCTATTTCCACACCTTCCGCGCGCTGCCGCGGGGCCAGTGGCAGACCTTGTTGCTGCTGCGGATCCTTGCCATCGTGATCATCGTGCTGCTGTTGTTCCGTCCGGTCTTCAGTTACCAGAGGGACCTCCAGACCAAGCGGGCGGTGATCTTCCTGCTGGACAACTCGGCCTCGATGAGCATCGCCGACGACGCCACCAAGGTGACCCGCTTCAACCAGGCCCGCAAGCTCATCGAGCAGTGGTCGAGCGACTACAAGAAGGACTTCGACATCCAGATCGTGGCTTTTGCCGAGAAGCCTCGCCGGCTGGACGACGTCAAGGACCTGGCCGCGCTGGTCCCCGACGGCAAGGCCACGGCCATCGGCCGGGCGATCGAGCTGGGATCGAGCCTCTCGGCCGATCTCGACCTGGAGGCGATGATCCTCTTTTCCGACGGCATCGACAACTCGATTCAGAAGCCCGCCGAGATCGCCGCCACCAAGGGCAAGGTGATCCACGCGGTGGGGGTCGGCGCGAGCCTCAAGAGCGACATCAACTATCGCGACATCATGGTCACGGGCATCAACTGCCCGGACCGCATGATGGTCGACAACAAGGCCCAGATCGTGGCCCTGGTCGACGCCGTGGGGCTGGGCGGCCGCGTGGTCCAGGTGGTCCTGGAAGAAGACGACAAGCCCATCGAAACCAAGGAGCTCACGCTGGACGACGTTGAGGGAAACCAGGAGGTGGGCTTCGAGTTCCGTCCCACGCAGAAGGGCCGGCACGTCTACAAGGTCCGCGTCCCGCCGCTGCCCGAGGAGAAGATCAAGGAGAACAACCAGCGAACGGCCGTCTCGCTGGTGGTCGAGCCGGGAATGCGCGTCTTGTACCTGGAGGGGACGCTGCGCGCGGAATACGGAGCCCTGGTCGACCGCTTCCTCTCCAAGGACCCGGACCTCCAGTTCTGCTCGCTGGTGCAGACCCGGCCCAACCACTTCCTCAAGCGGACGAACATGACCGAGGGGGCCAACTTCACGGCCATCCCCACCGACGCCGAGTCGATCAACAAGTTCGACGTCTTCATCCTCGGCGACATCGACAGCAGCTACATCAAGCCCCAACAGCAGCAACTGATCGCCGAGCGGGTCCGCAACGGCGGCGGCCTGGTGATGCTGGGCGGCTATCACAGTCTCGGCCCGGGCGGCTACGCGGGAACGCCCTTGGGCGAGATCCTGCCCGTGCAGCTCGGCAGCCGCGACATCGGCCAGAACACCGAGCCTTTCCTGCCGCTGTTGACGCCGGAGGGGGTCCACCACCCGATCTTCACCAACATCGCCGGCTTCTTCCCCACCAAGACCGGAGCTGCCAAGATCGGCGGGCTGCCGAACCTCAACGGCTGCACGCGGATCCTCGCGCCACGCGCCAGCGCCGCGATCCTGGCGGTGGCGCCGCCCGAGGCCGGCGGCTCGCCGTTGATCGCCGTCCAACGGGTCGGCAAAGGCTGGTCGATGGTCTTCACCGGCGACACCACCCGCAACTGGCAGCAGGGACCCCGGGCGATGGACCGCAAGTCGCCGTTCCTGCAGTTCTGGGGGCAGATCGTCCGCTTCCTCGCCGGGCGGTCCACGGCCGTCAGCGCCAAGGCCAGCGTCTCCGCATCGACCGACAAGGCCTACTACGACCCGGATGAGCCCGTGGAGATCTCGGCCATCGTCCGCGACGAGCAGGGCGAGGCCACCGACAAGGCCAAGGTCGTGGCCAAGATCCGCGGACCGGGCGGGCGCCCCGACCAGGCCGAGCTGCCCGACGACCCCGGCCCCGGCGGCCATTACAAGGGCAGCTTCAAGCCCGAGACGGCCGGCGCCTACGAGATCGTCGTCGAGGCCCGCATGTCGGCGGCCAAAGACGCCCAGCCGATCAAGGCCGAGAAGCTGGTGGTCGACGTCGGCCGGCCGAACATGGAGTTCGAGAAGCTCGACGTGGACGAGAAAACGCTGGCCAAGATCGCCGCGGCCACCGGCGGGCGCTACGTTCCCATCAGCACGGCCAACCACCTCATGGAACAACTCGACCGCTCGCAGCGGAAGAAGACCGAACGCTTCGAAAGGCCGCTCTTCTCGCCCCCGCTGTTCTGGCTGCTGTTCGTCGGCGTCTTGACCGGCGAGTGGATCCTGCGGCGGAGATTCCAGTTGCGCTAACGACTATGCCTGCCAACGAGCGTCAAACCGGATATCGCTACCTCGAGCCCGCGGCCTTGGCCCGGGTGAAGAACCTCGCCGTGGTCGCCCGGGGCGTGGTCGAGGGAGCCATCTCCGGCATGCACGCCAGTCCCTATAAGGGCTTCAGCGTGGAGTTCGCCGAACACCGCGAGTACACGGCCGGCGACGATCCCCGCCACCTGGACTACAAGATGCTGGCCCGCACCGATCGCCTCTACATCAAGCAGTACGAAGAAGAGACGAACATGCGGGTGCAGATCCTCCTGGACATCAGCGCCTCGATGGGCTACCGCCACGCGGCGAAGATCACCAAGCTCGACTACGCCTGCTATCTCACGGCGATCCTCTCCTACCTGATGACCCGCCAGCAGGACTCGGTGGGCCTCTGCACCTTCGACACCGAGATCCGCCTGGACATGCCCGCCCGCAGCTCGCCGCGGCACTTCAACGAAATGATGCGGCAACTGGAGTCGCTCCAGCCGAGCCAGGAGACCGACATCGCGGAGACCCTGCACAAGCTGGCCAACCGCTTCAAGAAGCGCTGCCTGATCGTGCTGGTGAGCGATCTTTACGACGATCCGGACGAGGTGATGCGGGCCCTGCACCACTTCCGCCACCGCAAGCACGAGGTGATCGTCTTCCAGATCTTCGACAAGGCGGAGATCGAGTTCCCCTTCCGCGAGGTGATCGCCTTCCACGACATGGAGACCCACGAGAAGCTGCAGATCGATCCGGCCTACGTCCGCGACGCCTACCGGGAGCAGATCAACGCCTTCATCGAAAGCTACCGCCGGGCCTGCGCCGAAAGCCAGATCGACTTCGTGGTGACCGACACCACCGTCCCCTACGATTTCATGCTCTCCCGCTACATCGCCAAGCGCAACCGTCCATGACCTTCGCCGTCCCCCTGTTTCTCGCCGCCGCCCTGGCGGGCCTGATCCCCGTGGTCCTGCACATGATCAGCCGCCAGCGGGCCAAGGACCTGCCCTACAGCACGCTGCGCTTCCTGCGGGTCGCCGTGCAGAAGACCCGCCGCCGCCGCAAGATCCAGGACCTGTTCCTGATGCTGCTGCGGGTGGCGGTGCTGCTGTTGATCGCCCTGGGACTGTCCCGGCCGGCGGTGACCAATCTCCGCGCGCTGTTCGGCGGGGCCGCGACCGCCGTGGCCGTGGTCCTCGACAACTCCGCCAGCATGGGGATGATCGACCAGGGCAAGGTGCGGTTCGAGACCGCCCGCGACGCCACCCGCCAGGTCCTCGACACCCTCAAAAGCGAGGACCAGGTGGCCCTCTGGGTGACCGGCGGGCCGAAACTCCCCGGCCAGGCCAAGCTGGAAGCCACCCAGGACAACGCCCGAGCGATCCTCAACCAGGTGAACGTGAGCTACATGCGGGCCGACCTGGCCGCCAAGATCGCCGACGCCCGGCGGGTGCTGCTGAAGTCCGACGCCCCCAACAAGACCATCTTCGTGGTCACCGATCAGCAACTCCTCTCCTGGGACGGGCTCCGTGCAAGCGACGAGCCTGTAGGGAACGCCCTCCGTGGCGTTCCGGGCAAGGCCAATTCCGACGAGCAACTCTCCGAGGACGAGAAGAAAATCCGCGACATTCCCGTGGTGATCATCGACTGCAACCGCACGCCCAAGCCCAACGTGGCGGTCACCAAGGTCGAGGTCGAGGCTTCGGTCCCTGTGGCCGGGATTCCCATGAAGGCCGTGGCCGAGCTGCTCAACACGTCCACCGTCGACCAAGAGCGCCACGTGGAGCTCTACATCGACGGCGTCAAGGAGGCCAGCAGCCCCGACCTGAAGATCGCCAGGACCGGCAAGGTGAGCTACGAGTTCGCCTTCATCGTCAAGCGGGGCGGACTGCACCGCGGCGAGGTCCGCCTGGTGGGCGACGACGGCTCGAAGTACGACGACCGCCGCTTCTTCACCGTCCAGACCAGCCAGGGGATCCCCGTGGCCATCGTCAAGTCCGAAAAGCACGACGTCGCCTATCTCGACGACACGTTCTACGTCGAGCGGGCCCTGATGCCCGCCAAGGGCGGAAGCTGGGCCATCAAGGCCGCGCCGATCGTCGTTTCCGAGTTGGGCCGCGAGCCCTTGTCCGACTACACGGCCGTCTTCTGCGTGAACCTCAAGGCCCCGGGCGCGGACGTGGCCGAGCGGCTGCGGAGCTACGTCGAGGCCGGCGGGAACCTGGTCTGGATCTGCGGCGAGAACGTCAACCCGGACGAGTACAACCGCATGAACGAAGAGTCCAAGCGGCAGCTCCTGCCGGCAAAGCTTTTGGGCGTCCGCGCGGCCGACCCTGCCCAGGGCAGGGACAGTTGGAACATCACCTACCTCGACGAGAAGCACCCCGCCCTGCGGCAGCTCAACGATCCGCCCTCGCTCTACCAGTCGGTGCTGGTCTACAAGCACGTCCGCATCGACGCCAAGCAGGCCGGCCTGGCCGTCTTGGCCCGGCTCGACGGCGGCGAGCCGCTGTTGGTCCAGCGGCAGGTGGGACGGGGCAACGTGGTGATGCTGGGCACGAGCGGGCACGTGGGCTGGAGCAACTTCCCCCTACGGCCCCTGTTCCTGCCGCTGTTGGCCCGCATGACCTTCCAGTTCGCCGGCGCCGAGCAGACCCTGCATACGGCCCTGGCTGGCTTGCCGCTGGTGGTCCCGCTGGACGAGAAGCTGCGGTCCGCCAGCGTCGAAATCCAGCCTCCGTCCGGCACGGTCAACCGCTTCAAGTTGGTGGATGAGAAGGGGCAGCGGCTGAAGGAGTTCCGTTATCCCGACACGGACGAAATCGGCGTCTACCTGGTCCGCCTGCTGGGCGGCGCCAAGCCCGTCGAGATCGCCTATGCGGTGAACGTCGATCCGGAGGAATCCAACCCGGCGAAGATCAGCCGCGAAGACTTGACCAAGCGCTTCGGCAAGACCCCGCTGATTTTCGCCGACGACCCGGAACACCTGGACGGCGTCTTCAAATTGCTCCGCGAGGGGAAGAGTCTCTGGGGCCTGCTGCTGACCGCGGTGCTGGTGGTGCTGATCTTCGAGACCCTGGTCTCCAACCGGCTCACGCCCAAGCGCGAGGAAGACGAGGTGATCCAGGTCGTGGCCGGGATCCGCCGAAGGCCGAAGAAGGGGCCGGTGGGAGCGCCGTCGGGAAAGTAGACGGTGGCAACAAGAGCGGGTATTGACATGGCAAGATGAGGAAAGGAATCACGAAATCCCGAAAAGACGAAAGCCCGAAAGAAGTCGGCGAAACGATTGGAATGCATTCCATGCATCCTATCGGTAGTGCCGAACGATCTTGACGGAGAGGCAAAGGATTTCTTGGAGAAAAAGCCTATTTTAGGCCGCTTTGGGCTCAGCCCCGAAGGGCGTGACTCGATAGCCCAGGGGCGCAGCCCTGGGGACGCGACATCCCCAAGGCCCCCGAAGCCCTGAAAGGGCGTGACGGCCTTGCTACGGCGTCCAGAAACGCGTGACTCGATGCGGTTGCCGAAAGACCAAGACACCGCCTCGTCCAACAAATCGCCGCCGTCCGACCGGCCTTGGGGCGCCCGGTGGGACAAGCCGGCGGCCGGAGTGCCACGCCGTTTCGGCGCGAACATCTTGATGCTGTTAATGATACTCTTCGCGGTGCTCCTCTCGGTGCTGCGAAGCCTCGGGGCGCCCTTTGCGGTGTTCGTCGTCATTTCCACGATGATTACGGCCGTAGCCATCGGCCAGACCCTTCTGTTCGGCGGCCGTTATCCGCGTTCCGCCTCGATCTGGGTTGGGGGTTGCCTCTTTCCGTTACAATTTGCGGGCCTGTGGCTTGGGCCCTTTCTTGCGCACGAGGGAGGCTCTTGGTTCAACAACACCACCGAGCTGATCGTCGTTTTGGCCGTGTCGCTGCTCGTCTCGATCGCCATCGGCGCATGCTTCGGCTACCTGACTGGCAGGTTGGTCGGCGGCCTGTTTTTCATCCTCGACGTGCTTGGCCAGCCGCGTGGGTCCCAACGCAACACGATCGACGTCTCCGAGCGGGCGGAGCCGACCGAGGTAGTACGAGCGCAGGAGAACCACGAAGGAGACGAAAAGCAGGGTGAAGAGGAACTGATGAGGTCCTCGCGTACAGACCGGCCTTGGGGTGCCCGTTGGGATACAACACCAGCGGCCGGCGTCCCTCGCCGTTTCGGCGTGGGCATCTTGATGCTGTTGATGACGCTCTTCGCCGTGCTCTTCTCCGTGATGCGAACTATGGGGGCCTCCGTGGAGACCTTCGCCATCATCGCCACAATGGTGGCAGCCGTTGCCATCGGCCAGATCTTCCTCTTCGGCGGCCGATATCCCCGCGCCGCCTCGATCTGGGTCGGAGCCTGCTTCTTTCCGCTGCAAGTCATGGTCGTGCGGCTTTGGATGTATTCTCCGTACGGCGACGGATCGTTCCTCTCACCCGTTGAGCTTATCGAAGGTTCGATCTGCCCGATGCTCGTCTCAATCCCCATCGGCGCTGGTTTCGGCTACCTGACCGGCGGGGTGGTCGGCGGCGTGTTTCTCGTCCTGGACGCCCTGGCCCAGTGGCAGCAGTCCCGGCGCGAAATACCCCACGCCGCCGAGCCGCCAGTGCCGACTGAGGCCGTGCAAGGAGAGGAGAACCAAGAACAGTAGCGCAGATCGGGGGGCGCACCCTTTGGAGTGCGGCGACTTGTCGCCGCTTTTTGTCCGGCCCGCAACGTCTGCGCGAAGGGAAAGCGGCGACAAGTCGCCGCGCTCCAAAGAGCCGGCTGCTACTTCACGGGCGTGAGCGTGATCGACTTGATGTTCACCGGCTGCCAGCCTTCTCGGACGGCCTTCACCGAGAGCGACGTTTTGCCGGCGGACGGGATCTCGATCTTGCCTAGCGAGATGTTGATGAACTTGCCGTAGTCGCCGGTCGCCGGCGACTGGACCTCCACCTTCTTGTCGCCCAGGCCTACCAGGAAACGTGTCTCGGCCTGGCCGGCGACTTCGGCCGTGATGGCGAAGACGCCCGGCTTCTTCACGACGAACTGCCACTCGACCCAGTCGCTCGGATCCATCCAGAAGCCGATGTTGTCGCGATCGCCTCCCGATTCATAGCGGATCTGCTCGCCGTGGCAGATCCCCTCGGAAGCCGGCAGGCGGATCGAGCCGTCGGCCGCCTGGCCGGCCACCGTCCCTTCGATCTCCAGCGGCCCCTTGACCTTGAGGACCACGACCGACGCGATTGGGTCGGGCGCTTTGCCGGGAACCTTCACGACCAGGCCGTCGCCGCTCCGCTCGGTCTCCAGCGGCTTCTTCTCGGCGTCGGCCAACAGCCAGGCCGCCTCGACCTCGTTCTTCAGGCCCGGCACGACGAGCCGGCTGTCCGCGGGCCACTGGAAGACGTGCAGATACAAGGTCGCGCCGGACGGGTCGAGCTTCTTGGTCGCGCGGCCCCAGGCGAGCTTCTTGAAGGGACTGGCCGTGGTGCCGTAGATCGCCTCGCCGTTGCGGTGCATCCACCGGCCGACCTCCTTGAGCCGCTGGACGGAGGCTTCGGGGATCAGCCCTTCGGACGTTGGCCCGACGTTCAACAGGTAGTTGCCGCCCTTGGAGGCGATGTCCACGAGGTTGCGGATCAGCGTCTCGGGACTCTTCCAATCGTGGTCGTAGCTCTTGTAGCCCCAGGTGTCGTTCATGGTCATGCAGGTTTCCCAATCGCGGCCGCCAGGATAGCCGGTGGCGGGGATAGACTGCTCGGGAGTGTTGGTGTCGCCTGGGAAGCCGCCGCCCAGTCGATCGTTGGTGATGATGCCCGGCTGGAGCTTCAACAGGGGCAGGAACTTCTCGGCCCGTTGCTTGGTCATGTCCATCGGGGTGTCCCACCAGAGGACGGCGATCGGGCCGTAGCCGGTCAGCAGCTCGCGGACCTGCGGCACGGCGATCTTCTCGATGTACTGGTCCATGCTGCCCTCCTGGGCCTTGTCCCAGCGACCGCCGATGGCGGCGCCGCCGGGGTGGTTCCAGTCCTGGGCCTGGGAGTAGTAGAAGCCCAGCTTGATCCCCTCCCGCTTGCACGCGGCGGCCAGCTCCTTGAGCGGATCGCGATGGAAGGGCGAGGCCTTGGTGATGCACCAGTCGGTCACTTTCGAGTCGAACATGCCGAAGCCGTCGTGGTGCTTCGAGGTGATCACGATATACTTCATGCCCGCATCCTTGGCCGTGCGGACCCAGCGATCGGCGTCGAACTTGACGGGGTTGAACTGCCGGGCGAACTGGCGGTACTCGGCCACGGGGATCTTGCCGGTGTTCATGATCCACTCGCCGATGCCGCCGATCTGCTTGCCGTGGTACGTGCCGGCGGGCACGGAGTAAACGCCCCAATGAATGAACATGCCGAAGCGGGCCTCGCGCCACCACTTCATGCGGGCGTCGCGCTGGGCCGGCGTCTCCTTCTCCGTGGCCGGCTGTGCGGCAGGCACCGTCATGGGCGTCAGCAAGCACGCAGCCCCGATGAGAATCAGGCTGATGGTAGATTTTCTCAGATTCATAGTAGCGACTCCTTGGTGTGCGGTAAGACCCCTCCATTGTCGTCGCCCACGCGTCGATGTCAAGGAGCCGCTCAATGTAGCAGGCACACGCCGTGTGCCGTCCGCCCATGGTGACGGAGACTTTTGTTCCGCAGGATGCAACGGTCATGTGGGCCGAAGGCCCAGTCGTTCTCCCAGCCCAGGGCGCAGCCCTGAGGAACGGGTGGAAAAGAAAGGGGTTGGCCGGCCCAACGGGCCAAGCGTTCTTTCGGCTTGGGGAACGGTTGGCCCGTTGGGCCGGAGGAACAATCCCGGGGCTACCTGTGTCCCGAGGGCTTCGCCCTGGGCTGAGAGAACCGACGCCCCGTTGGGGCACCCGGCACGAGACCCGTGGAACAGAACCAGCATTCACTGGTCAACGCTGGGTCATCGAGTTATTAGCAGCTCAGGGCAGGACAAGCTCGCGTGAGCGAGCGCCGCCCCACCAATTCTGCCGCCCCGTCGCTTCTGCGTGCCGGAGGCAAAGCTCCTATCAATCGTTGCCCGCTATTCACCCCTACGGCGGGGCCGGCTATACTACGGCTATGAGCGAAACCTGCAAACCCCGCCGCCGCTGGTTCCAGTACAGTCTGCGGTCGTTGTTCCTGCTGACGTTTCTGGTGAGCCTCGGCATGAGCTGCTTCGCTGTCAGGATGCAGCGGGCTCGACAGCAGAAGGAGGCGGTGGAGGAGATAGTGAAGCTTGGCGGGGACGTTGTGTACGATTATGCGGTTGACCAATCCGGCGATCCGCTCCCAAGCGCGGGGCCGCCTGGACCAGCGTGGCTCGTCAATCTGCTGGGCAAAGATTTCTTCGCGAAGATTGTTCGCGTGTCGCTCCATAATAAGGCAGCCACCGACGCGAGCTTGAAGCATCTGAGAGGACTGGCGCAACTCCATTGGTTGTTTCTCTACGACACGCAGGTCACGGATGCCCGCCTGGGCGACATGAAGGGACTGACCCAACTCAGGTCGTTGGGCCTCAGCGACACGAAGGTCACGGATGCCGGCCTTGGCGACCTGAAGGGACTGACGCAACTCCAATCGTTGGACCTCAACGGCACGAAGGTCACGGACGCCGGTATGGAGCATCTGAAGGGACTGACGCAGCTCCAATCGTTGGACCTCAACAACACGCAGGTCGCGGACACCGGCTTGGAGCACCTGAACGGGCTGACGCAACTCCGGGAGTTGGACCTCTCGTACACGAAGGTCACGGACGCTGGCTTGCAGCGTTTGAATGGGCTGACGCAACTCCGGGAGTTGGGTCTCAATGGTACCCACGTCACCGATAGCGGCTTGGAGCACCTGAAGGGAATGGCGCAACTTAACAGGTTGTGCCTCTGCGGCACACGGGTCACCGGTGCCGGCCTGGAACATCTCAATGGACTGGCGCAACTTCAGCAGTTGGATCTCCTATGGACGCAGGTCACGGATGCCGGTTTGGAACATATGAAGGGACTCACGAAACTCCAATGGTTGAACCTCTACGGCACGCCGGTGACCGACGTTGGCCTTGAGCACCTGAAGGGACTGAAGCAACTCCGGGGGTTGCGGCTCCCAGACACGAATCTCACCGATGAGGGCGTGAGGAGACTGCGGCAGGCGTTGCCGAGCTGCATAATCGCCCGGCTCCCATGATAGAGGGTTGGGGGCGTCGAGGCCAGCAAAGTGGCCGGAAGTCGATTCCTTTGAGAGGGGACCGCCGACGGCCTTTCGCCGCTTTATTTTACGGCGCCCAGGGGTACCGCGCCAGGGGGGCGGGAAAAGCATTGAGGAAGCATTGTCAACAGGGGCGAGAGTCGAGAATAACGGTTCCTGACGCCTTTGCTCCGCACTGGCGCGCCACGTCGTTTATCGCCCGGGAAAAAAGACTTTCTACCAGGAATCGCCCCGAAAAAAAGACTTTACGCCGGGAATCGTTCCCGAAAAAAGACTTTCTACCAGGAATCGTCGCGGAAGAACGACGTTGGGTCAAATACTGCCGGGCCGAACGATACCGGGCCGCTGCTGGGCGCGGCCTTCGCCCCGGCCATTACGAAACTCGTGGAAGCGCACTCTTGACCTGAGCGCTTGGCAGCATAAGACTTACGTCCAGGGCCGGGAACGGCGCGAATCCCCGGGGGCCAACCCGAGGGCGGGGGCGGGGGAGAAAAAACGGAAATTCGTGCTCCAGAAATTCAGGGTGGAGTGGCGCAACTGAGATTGTAGGGTGCGTCCATTGGTCATTGCGAGGAAAATTCGATGCGTATGTTTCGCGGTTTGGTTGCGTGGCCGCTTCCCACCTTGGCGGCGGCCCTGCTCGCGTTCGGACTGACCGCCGCCGCGCCGGCCGCCCCAAGAATCTTCTGGGCCTCTGATCCGGTCCGGCCGGACGAGACCGTGCTGCTGCAGGGCTGCGACTTCGCGGGGGCCTCCGTCGACGTGGCACGCCTGCCGGACGACTCGCGGGCAAGTCTTTGTGGTGCAGCCGTCCCGGCTGCTTTGGCAGGCGGGACGCCTGCACCACAAGATGTTTCTGGACCGGGCGAAAGCCCGCAGTGGGCCCGAGTACCCGCGCTCCAAGCCAGTGAGTCGTCGCTCAAGTTCATCCTGCCGGCCGGCGAGAAGCAGGGGATCTTCGCGTGCCGGGTGAAAGCCGGTGACGCCGTCTCCCCGCCGGTGCTCCTCAATGCGCCGGACCCTTGGTGGGTCCAGGGCGACGAAGGCCGCGCGGCGACGCCCGGCGGCTGGCTCCGCATCTTCGGCAAGTCGCTGCACTTCGACAAGCCGAGCAGGGTCCAGTTGCAGTCCGAGTCGGGTGGGACGGTGACGCTGGAACCGCTGGCGGCCGAGCAACCGCGCATGGTGCGGAATGTAGCAGGCACACTCCGTGTGCTGTCCGCTCCTACGGACGGAGACAGCGGACGGCACACGGAGTGTGCCTGCTACTATGGCCTGCGGTTGGCCCTGCCGGCAAGCCTCAAGCCGGGTCGGTACGCGGTCCGGGTCCACAATGGTTTCGGCGGCGCCGCGACGTGGCGCCCCGCCGGCACGGTCCGCATCGAACCCCCGCCGGCCTGGCCGGCTGCCGTGTTCAGCGTGCTGGACTTCTACGGCAAGGACGCCGCGCGGGAAATGCAGAAGACGCTGGTCAAGTACAACCCCGTGCCCGACCGCACCGAAGGCATCCGGGCCGCGCTGGAGCGGGCCCGGCACAACGGCGGCGGGATCGTCTACTTTCCCGCCGGCAGGTACGGGGTCAAGGGCCCCATCGACGTGCCGCCGCGGACCGTGCTCAAAGGCGAAGGCACCGGGGTGGTGGTGCTCTGGTGGGGCTCCGGACGGTTCAACCTCGACGGCGGCGGCGAGCAAGGACTGGCCCGCGATTCCAGGACCGCCGGGCCCGCGCCGACTCTTGTCTCCGGCCGCGAGTTCGGCATCGAAGACATGAGCTTGTACTTCCCCCTGGACCACCAGACGGCGATCGCCGCCGCCGACCGATTCCGCATGCGCCGCGTCCGCATCCGCATCGACCACCTCTGGGCGCTGGACGGCAACCGGCGGCCCGAGGGTACCATTGTCCGGCTGGGCGACAACTTCGAGGTGACCGATTGCGACATCACGGCCGAAGGCACGGGCCTGGTCCCCGGCCGCGGCGGACTGATCGCCCGCAACCGCCTTCTGGCCGGCAAGACGCCTTGTCCGCTGGGCGGCGCGCGAGAGGTGATCTGCGAGGACAACTGCTTCGTGAGCACCTACCCCACCGCCTACATGAACATCGCCGGCGTGGGCCGAAATCTCTACTATGCCCGCAATCGACAGGAAGCGCTCTCGGTTCACCAGGCCGATTACTCCTTCACCTTCGACGCGGGAGCCACGGCCTACCTGGGCAAAATCTCCGCCGTGGACGGCACCAGGATCACCCTGGCCGCCGAGCCCGTTTTTCCCCCTTGGGCGGCGGAAACGAGCGGCCTCTGGAAAGAAGCGATCGTCTGCATCCAGCGCGGCCGCGGCGCGGGCCAGTGGCGGGACGTCGTCGCCCACCACGGCCGCCAGTGGGAAATCGCTCGAGCCTTCGACTGCCCGCCCGACGACTCGTCGATCGCAACAATCGTGCCCATGAACGGCCGGGTCCTGGTCGTCGAAAATCAGTTCGAGGACGCCAACTGGGTCAACGCCGGCTACGGGACGTCGATCGATGTGATCTACGCCGGCAATCTACTCTTTCGCTGCGCAATTGATGAACTACGGCCTGGCCGAGAAGGGCGAGTGCCGGCCTTCGTGGTACGTGCAGTATTTTGACAATGCGGTCCGCGAGGGCCGCACGACCATCGACACGACCGGCTCGATCCGCCAAGCGAACCTCGACTCCGGCCCCATCACCCATTGCACGATCCACCGCCGGCAGGTCCTGGCCGAGGACAACAGCGGCGGGATCAGCGTCTCCGGCGCGACCCGCGACGTGATCGTCGAGGGCTGCGTCGTCGGTCACGCCTTGGGCGTGATCCGCGTGGACGGGGACGCCCGCGGGGTGCTGCTCCGCAACAACCGCTTCGCGCCGGAGCGGTCCCGCGTTACGAGGGCAGCGGACTGGGCGACGCCCTGGTCTTGCCGGCGGGCGCCGCGAAAGCCCTTCGGTTGAGAGGGAATTGATGAGGAACGTGTTCCGCCATATTACTGTCTCTAACGCAGCTTCCCCTCACCCCGGTCCTCTGCCGGGGGTAGCGTTGGACTGCGTCCGTTGGAGCAAACTGCCTGACTGGCCATGTGCTCGGCGATAGCGGCCTCGATCCTGCGGAATACGCCTTGCCAATCGCCTCGCCGGTCCTGCCGGAACAGCCGCATCGCAGGATACCAGGGACTATCGCTGCGGTCCAGCAGCCAGCGCCAACGCCCGCCCCTTTCTACAGGCTGAGCAGGCGGATACCCGGCAAACCGGCAAGCGGCTGGAAGCAACACAAGGGGAGAGAGCGGGCAGGGTCGCTGCGGTGTTCCGGCCTGCCCCGCCAGGCGATGCCGATCTTGAAACCGGGTGATAGCTTGCCACATGGGGACTGAGCGTTATCGCCCGTCCAAGGCACTCGGCCGCACGGCCGGGTTTGCCCATTTGGTGAGCAATCAGACCGAGAAGACGCCACGCATCGGCATGATTGGGCTGGACCGCGAGAATTTGCCGGTAGATCTGCTCGGCGGCTTGCAAGCGGCCGGCTCGATGGTGTTGGATGGCAATCGCCAATGCTTGGGAAATCGTTGCCATGACGTAAATCATGAGAACACGACCTGTCAGCCGCAACGTGTTCCAAGAAAGCCGGCGAACGCGTTGGCGTTGCATCGGGGAGGCGAGATGCAGTTCATTCCGGTTGTTCGAGGATCAACCGGCGATCACGACGCCACGAGTACGAACAGCGGCGATTTGGCAGCTTGCGCAATATCGGGCGCACGGGCAATCCAGGAGGTGTATCGTTTTCCCATCCCAGTTTTGTCGACGTGCGTGCGGGGTGGCGATAGAGAAGGCCTGGTTGTGTTCTACTTCCTGGAAATGGGCTTCCAAATCCGCTGGAGATTGACCATACTTCAACTAGTCACGGAGGCTTAACACATGGAATGGACCGTGGAGATCGTGGATCGTTTGCACGAGTTGCACGGGCAGCACATCGACCGATTGCGTGCCGACGTTAGTACGGCAAACCGGCTGCTCGGGTCGTCGATGCCGGAACGGACGGGTTTGAAGCATCTCACCCGCGCCGAGTTCGAGGCACTGCTAAGGCAGCCAACGGACGAGCCGGAAGTAACGCAGCGGTGGATACGGCGAATCATTCGCGGCCACGAGCACGAGTTCCCAGAATTGGAGGGCGACACTGGTGCGCCGCGTGCGGTGGGTCATAACCCGCTCGCTGAGCCGCCCCAACAGCGTGGTCGGAAGACCGGCACCTGAGACGGCCGATCCTGCGGCATGTTGTCAGGCGGGGCCTGCGACGACCAATCCCTTGAGCTGCACGAGGACATCGTCGCTTTCAAGGTCTGTCGCCTTAAGGCAGGCTTTGTAGATTGCATTGACCAAGTCGTTGAATTCGTCTGTTCCTCTAGGCCAGACGAGGCTTAGCCGAAGTCGCTCCGCCAGCACGTTGCACAGTTTTACGATAAGCGCCTGGGAACTGGGCGACGGTTTGAGTGCATGTGCCGTGCCCACCAGCACTGGCGTCGCAGTTTGCGCGAAGTCTCTTTGCCAATCTCGCTCCCCTGCGCTCTGCCAGACTCGCACAAAGTATTCATCACTGAGCCGAATACCCACAATCATCCAGGATGGATCATAGCCGCTGGGCACTTGTAGTTGCTTCTCATCGCTCAATACGGCGAGGACGACGGGGGCAATCAGCGAATCCCGGAGTTCCCCGGCCACAATGGATCTCGTGACATCGTGCAGCAGCCCATGACGAGGGGGCGGTTGTGCGTCTGGATGCACCACCTGCAGCGTCGGCTCAATTCGGACCGACGCAGGCTGCGATGGATCACGGAACCCGCCCTCGTAGGGTTTCCCGCCAGTGATGCCCCAATGGAGCCGGTCAATGCCCTTTCTTCTCAGCCCTCCTCTCAGGTCAACCCAAGTAAACCGTTTCAGGAAAAGCGGTAACTCCAGTTCTTTAGGGGCCCCAGGCAACAGAACCGGAACGACCGGTAGTCCGCGCCTGACGGACTCTTCGAGGCAAGACCGCATTTCGGGATTTTCCCATGGTCCGAAACCGCTTTTTCCCACAAGCACGGCCACAGCGCTAACAGTCGAGATAATTGATTCCAACGCCTCTTGCCAGGGGCGGCCGGGGACGAGTTGCGATTCATCCAGCCACACCTGAAGGCCACGATCTTCAAGTGCCTTCGCAAGCCGTCGTACCGTCGGCTTGTCAACACTGTTGTGGCTCAGAAAAACGTCGAATTGCATTTCGCCAGCCATGAGCTCTAGCCATCCAGAGCCGTCGGGGAACAAACGATCTTCAGGCGTCTGCACTATTATTGTCGCACGCCTCGACCGTACACAAGTCCGAAGAAACGGTTGAGATTTCGAGGTAACAACGCGGGTTAGCCTACGCCAGCTACCCCGAAAGCAGAGCTATTGGGGCCACCCCTCCACAAGCATCATTTCCAGGGCCTCTCCGGCCGCCGTTGGATCGTTGCGCTCCAGAAATGCTGCGGCGAAGCGGAGGCGTTCGGACTGCTCGGCGGTGAACGGAACGGGGTCGCCGGGAAGCGGCGGACGGGGGACGAGACGGGCGACAAGGGCGCGCATCAGGCGGTCGAGACCTTCACCGGTCAGGGCACTGGTCGCGACGCCGAGTGGGCGCTCGGGGTTAGCCCCGGCGACACCCTCGGGGTTAGCCCCAGCGGCCACGCCGGGCGCGGCGGGCAAGTCGCACTTGTTGTGGACCACCAGGGCATCGGGCCGGCTCCGGCGCAGGGCCTCGGCGGCGGAGGACCAGGGCTGTCCGGCGTCGAAGATCAACAGCACCAGGTCGCCCGAGCGCAGCTCGTCGCGGGCGCGAGCGACGCCGGCTTGCTCCACGGGATGACCGCCGGTCCGCAGGCCCGCCGTATCGCGGAGCTCCACCGGCCAGCCTTCCAGGGCGGTGGCGGCGGCGACCACGTCGCGCGTCGTGCCCGGCGTGGGATCGACGATCGCCCGCTGGTAGCCGACCAGCGCGTTGATCAGGCTGCTCTTGCCGACGTTGGGCAATCCGGCCAGGACCACCTGCCAAGGATTTGTCAGGTGGCGCCCGAGGTCCGCCCGGGCCAAGAGGGCCTGCAGTTGTTGCCGCGCCGAGGGGAGGTCGCCGCCGGCCAGCGATTGCCGCACCGCTTCCACGGCCGCCCGCAGGGCGCCGTGATACTGGTCCAGGAGGATCAGGGCCGTGCGCTCGGTTCGGGCCCGGGCCAGGGCCAGCCTTGCGGCGGCGGCGATGGCGTCGGACTGTTGCCCGCTTAGGACCGGCGAATCAATATCTTCCGGTTTGTCGCCTTTCGCTCCGCGAAAGCGGCGTTCTTTCGCGGAGCGAAAGGCGACACTTGCTTCCGCGCCGGTCCTTACCCATTGCTGCCAGGAGACGGCCTGGCAGCCCCGCTGGGCCAAGGCCCGGCCGATCGCGGCGACCGCCGCCGAGCCGCCGTGGCAGTGCAACTCGACGGAGCAGTCCGAACGGCGGCGGACCACGACCTCCTCGCCAGGCAAGGAAGCGTCGCAAAGATCGTACTCGTCGCGCTTCGCGTGACGCGGACCCTCACGCGGATCGTGAAGAGTACCTAGATCGAAGTGGCCGAAGGCGAGCCGCTCGGGCGGCAGCAAAGACCAGGGCCGGCCGCGGGCCGGACGGAACCGCGACTCGACCATCGCCCAGGCCCCCGGTCCTTCGACCAGGAGCGTCGCGATCGCCCCGCGGCCCGGGGGCGTCAGTTGCACGAATCGGATCACCCCTTGCCCCGGAGACTAAGGATCAACTGGATCTCACCCACGGGCATACCCACGCGGCGGCCGATCTCAGCCGGATCGAAGCCGTAGTCGGCCAGGAGGTAGATCTCTTCGTAGCGGCGGTCGGCCGGCGGACGAGGAGTTGCCGAAGGAGAGGCGGCAGCCGGGGACTCGGCCGGCTCTTCCGCCGCACCGGCGGCCTGAAGCGCCCGGGCCTGGTTGCCCGACGGTTCCTCCGTGGTCGCAGGGGCGGCCGGCCGGGTCGCCGCCAGCGCCGCTTCCAGCCGCGCGGCGACGCGGTCGGCGTCGCGGATCAGGTGACCCAGGGCTGCCAGCTTGCCGTCCAACTGGCCCGAAAGCTGCCGGGCCGTATCGTGCATTTCCACTTCCCATCGCGTCAAGTCCTGGGGCACGGCCGTATACGGCTTTTCCGGCGGCGTGGTCGCCGCACCGGCCGCGGACGCCGCGTCGTTCTTCTGCCGGGCGAAATACCGCTGCGAGCGCAAGTAGAGATACCCTACGACCACGATCATCACGATCAGAAAGAACGTCTGCATCGAGGACGGAGATGAACCGGCGGCCAACGTCGGCGGTGGGAGCAAAGCCAGCATCACGTTTCCTTCTTCAGGGCCGAGGGATCGAAGGCCTTTTGGGCCGCCTCGTAAACCGTCCGCAGCGGCAGCCGGTGCATCACGGCCATCGCCCGGCAGGACTCGAACTCGGGGGTGAAGCGGGGCGACTTGTCGGCCAGCCAGCCGACCTTGCCTTCCACCGGCCCCCACTCGGTCTGCACGCGGTGCGGCTGGCGGACCAGCACCTGCCGGCTGACCGGCCAGCGGCGGACGCCCAAGGTGGTCGTTTCGCCGAAGAGGATGGCCTCCAGGGCCTCCAATTGGCTCGCGCGGCAGAGCACCGTGAGCTTGACTGCCGGGCGGTTCTTTTTCATTTGGATGGGGGTCAGGTAGACGTCCAGGGCGCCGGCCTCCCAGAGCCGGGTCGTGGCGTAGCCGATCAACTCGCCGCTGATGTCGTCGAGGTTGGTCTCCACGATCCAAACCTGTTCCTCGCTCCGCTGGTCGAGCGTTTCGCCGAGGAACAGCCGCAGCAGGTTGGGCTGCTCGTCCAGCTCGCGCTGGCCGGCGCCGTAGCCGATCCGCGAGATCCGCATCGAGGGCAGGGGCCCGAAGGCCTCGACCAGCGTGGCCAGGATTGCGGCACCGGTGGGGGTCGTGAGCTCCTGGGCAATGGACGACTGGGCCAGGGGAATGCCTTGGAGCAGCTCGGCGGTGGCCGGCGCGGGGATGCTGCACTCGCCGTGGGCGATGCGGATCAGACCCCTCCCGGTAGGCACGGGCGAAGCCACGATCTGGTCCACTCCCAACAGGTCCCAGCCCACCGCCGTGCCGACGACGTCGGCGATCGAGTCGGCCGCCCCCACCTCGTGGAAATGGACCTGCTCGATCGCCGTCCCGTGGACCTTGGCCTCGGCCTCCGCCAGCCGGGTGAAGATCCGCCGGGCCGTCTCCCGGGCCTTCGGGCCAATCTGGCTGGCATCGATCAGGACCAGGATGTCGTCCAGGTGCCGGTGGACGTGCTCCGGCTCATACTCGACGCGGACTTGGGTGGCGCGGAAGCCCTTCTTGCGGACCTCCTCGGCGACCAGCCGCACTCCGCGCAAGCCCAGCGAGGCGACCGCGTTGTTGAGGATCGCCAAGTCGATGCCGGTGTCGACCAGGGCGCCGAGCATCATGTCGCCGCTGATGCCCGAAGCACAGTCCAGGTAGGCCAGTTTCACGATCGAGGTTCCTTGAGAAAGGCGTAGGATGGGCATTCTTGCCCGTCGTTGCGCCTTCGACGGGCAGGAATGCCCATCCTACAGACGGCGCGCTGCTTACGGTATTGTGCCAGCTTTTCCGCTCCAAGGCGAGACCTGTTGACGCCGGCGAGCGAGTTGGCTAGAGTACGGCCCCCTGAGCGGCTGATTTCCTTGCCCGGAGCATGGATGCTTTCATGGCTGCCACCGTCAAACGTCCGCCTAAAGCTGCGCTTTCGTCGGCCTGGAAAGCGATCCCCCCACGGATGAGGGTTCTCTATATTACCAGCCGGGCGAGGACCGGCGGGTGGTTGGCGGAGTCGTTTGCCAGCGAGGGCGGGGCGGAGATCGAGCTTCAAGAGGCCCTGGGCAGTGCGGCCGGCTTGGCCCGCGTCCGCGACGAGGCTTACGACGCCGTGCTGGTCAGCCACGAGCCCGGCGAGCTGGACGCGATGGATCTGGTGCGCGGCTACCGGGCGGGCGGGGCCGACGAGCCGATCATCGTCCTGGGGATCCCCAGCGAGCAGGAGATGGCGGCCCTGTGCTTCGAAGCCGGGGCCGACGGCTACGTCTGTGCCAATACGATGACCACGCGAAACCTGGTCTGGATCGTCGCCCGGGCGGTCCAAAGGCACCGACTGATGCGGGAGAACAGCCGCCTGAACGAGGCCGAGCGGCAGAGGCTGCAGCGCGAGCGCGACGAGGCGGAGAGGCTCCTCGGCCAGCAGCGAATGCTGATCGACAACCCGGAAGCCGCTGGCCCTCCGCTGGAGTTGCCCGGCGAGCTGGTCCACGTTTACCGCGAATTGCTCCGAACCTACGTGATCATGGGCTCGGGCAATCTGGCGGGCGAGCTGCTGACGCTGGCCGAGATGCTAGCCACCGCGGGCGTCTCCGCTCGGCAGACGATGCAATTGCATCTGCACGTGCTGGAGGAATTGCTCCACGGCCTGGGGGCGCGGAGCACGCGGCACGTCATGACGCGGGCGGACCTGCTGGTGTTGGAGATCATGATCTATCTGGGCGAGGGTTATCGCGGCCGGTACCTGGAGCAGGCGCAGCCTCCAGTGCAGCAGATGCTGCCCGGTTTCCACGAGGCGGCGCCGGAAGCCTTTTAGCCATGTCCGACGCCGATGTCACCGTGGCCCAGTTGCGAGATCTCGTCGAGGACTTCGTGGCCCGGCGGGATTGGCACCAGTTCCATACGCCGAAGAACCTCTCGATGTCGCTGGCCATCGAGGCCGCGGAGCTGATGGAGCATTTCCAATGGCTCACCGCCGAGCAGTCGCGGGCGGTGAGCGGCGAAACGGAGAAGCTGGCCGAGGTGGGCGACGAGCTGGCCGACGTGCTCTGTTACGCCTTGGCCCTGGCCAACGAGCTGGGACTCGATCTATCGACGGCGCTGCGGCGGAAGATGGTCAAGAACGAGCAGAAGTATCCGGCCGCTGAGTATCGTGGTCGTTTCGGCCCCGAGGATCCCGGGCAGGGGGAAGAACACAGGAGTTAGAAGTTAGGAGTTAGAAGTCGGGAGTTAGAAGTCGGAGTTTACGAATCCGCAACGGCCGCCGCTCGCACATTCTAACTTCTAACTCCTAACTTCTAACTCCTTATTTCGCGGCTTCTTGGAGGAACTCGGGGGTGACGCCGAGTTTCTTGGCCTGGGCGAGATCTGCGGCGGCCTTGACCTGCTCGCCCTTCTTGCCGTAGGCCAGTGAGCGCAGCGCGAAGGCCGCGGGGTTCTTGGGCTGGAGGCGGATGGCCTCCGTGAAATCGGCGACGGCCTTGTCTAAGTCGCCTTGCTTCATCCGCGCGGCGCCGCGATCGACGTAGGCCTCGGTGAGATCCTTTTTCAGCGCGATGGCCGCGTCGAAGTCGGCCAGCGCCTTGTCGAGCTGGGCCTTGGCGGCATAGGCGCAGCCGCGGTTGTAAAGGGCCTCCGCATACTTGGGGTTGATCTTCAGGGCCCGGTCGTAGTCGGCGATGGCGTGGTCGTAGTCCTTCTTCTTCCAGTAGCAGATGCCGCGATCGTTGTAGGCCTCGGAGAAGTTGGCGTCAAGACGCAGGGCCTCGTTCTGGTCGGCGATGGCCTTGTCGTATTGGCCTTTGTCGGCGTAGGCGATGCCGCGGTTGAAATAGAGGTTCGCGTCCTTTGGGCTCAGGGTGATCGCTCGGTCGAAGTCGGCGATGGTCTTGTCCGGCTCGCCCTTGTCGGCGTAGGCGATGCCGCGGTTGAAATAGAGGTTCGCGTCCTTGGGGCTCAGGGTGATCGCCCGGTCGAAGTCGGCGATGGCCTTGTCCGGCTCGCCCTTGTCGGCGTAGGCGACGCCGCGGTTGAACCAGGTCTCGGCCAGCTTGTCGTTGATGGCCAGCGCCAGCGTGTAGTCGGCGATCGCCTTGTCCATGTCGCCCTTGCTCCAGTAGGCCGTGCCGCGACCGCTGTAGGCTCCCGCGAAACGCGGGCGGAAGCCGATGGCCTGGGAGAACTGGAGGATCGCCTTGTCGAACTCTCCCTTCTCCAGCAAGGCCGCCCCCGCTTGATAGGCGGCCGTCGCCTTGTCGCTGGTTTCGTCCCCGATGCTCGCTGCGGTGGGCAACAACACCGCCAGCATCACGGCCCCGGATGCCGACAGAACGAGCGTTTTGCCAAGTGTCATGATGCTCTTCTCCCAGGATGTCGCGCCGCCGCACCGGCGGCTGTCTACGCCGGCAATCTACGTATTTTATGTGAGGGGTCCCCGTCGGGCTAGGGGGCGAAGGGGTCTTGGGGCTTAGGTCTTGGGGTTTTGGTCCAGGGCGCGGTGGGCTCAAGTCCGCCGCACGATAGCTCGCCGCCCCTGTTTACTGGTCGCCAACCGCTGCTCACTGACCACTGACCACCGACCACCGACCACCGACCACTGGCCACTGCTCCTTGCCCGGCGGGCCCCTGGCCGTAGAATTGCCTCATATCTCTGGACCGATCTGACCGAGAGGGAGAACGACCATGTCTTGCAGTCGAACGAGCACGCGGCGGGAGTTCGTGCGGAGGGCGGCCCTGGCCGGAGGCCTGGTGCTGGGTGGGCTGGCAGGCCGGACCCGGGCCGCGGACCCTCCGGCCTCCGGCAAGAAAACCGAGGCCCCGGGTCAAGCCGAGGAAGACGTGTCGCCGCCCGAGGACCTGATGCGCGAGCACGGGGCGCTGAACCGGATCCTGCTGATCTACGAGGAGTTCTTGCGGCGGCTGGCCTCGAAGCGCGTGGACCTCGATCCGGCCATCGTGGCCGCCTCGGCCGGGCTGATCCGCAGCTTCGTCGAGGATTACCACGAGAAGCTGGAAGAGGATCATCTTTTCCCCCGCTTTGAAAAGGCCGGCAAGCTCGTCGAGCTGGTCGCCGTGCTCCGCCAGCAACACAAGGCGGGCCGCCGTCTGACCGACGTAACGCTCCACCTGGCAACCCCCGCGGCGATGAAGACGGCCGCCGACCGGGAGAAGCTGGCGGTCACGCTGCGGCAGTTCATCCGCATGTATCGGCCGCACGAGGCCCGGGAGGACACGGTGCTCTTTCCGGCCATCCGCCAGGTGGTCACTCCCAAGGAGTTCGACCTGCTGGGCGACAAGTTCGAGGACCAGGAAAAGGCGCTCTTCGGTCCCGACGGTTTTGAAGGCATCGTGGCCAAGGTGGCCGGACTGGAAAAGTCGCTGGGCATCAACGACCTGGCCCAGTTCACGCCGAAGAACATCGGCGGTTAGGATCGGCCAAGGAGCGACTTTCCCGCAATCGTAGGGTGGGACAAGGCCGCCGTGGCGGCCGCCGGCCCACCAAGAGCCGGCGGAATTGGTGGGCCGGCGCTCGCTTGCGCGAGCTTGTCGCACCCTACTCGCCTACGATCTGGCCCGGTTCACGCCGAAGCACATCGGCCCTTAGCACTCGGTCTTCCAAGCCCGCAGGAAGAGGTCCAGGCCGGTGCGATCGCAGCCGATCGCCAGGCGGTCGCGGGGAATCCCGGCCGATAGGCCGAGCTGCTCCATTTCGGCCGGCGTGCGATAGTTGAGGTACCAAAGGCCGATCCACTCCATGTAGGTCCGGCTGGGATTGTGCGGGGCGAAGTTGCCGACCAACAGCAACCCGCCGGGGGCCAGCCGCTGCCAAAAGAGCCGCAACATGGCCACGGCCGCGTCCTGGTCGAGGTAGTCGAATAGTCCGCTGCAGATCAGCAACTCGGCGCGCTGCGGGAGTGCTCGGGCGTGGGCGGGCTGGGGAAGGCGGGAGAGATTGGTCCGCACGCATTCCAGCCCGGCCCACGGCAGCAAGGGACCGAGTTGCTGCCGGGCCAGATCGAGCGCGTCAGGATCGACGTTGACCAACGTGACGCATAACATCGCCCGGCGGCTTTCCGGCAGGATGGCGAGCGCCTGGTGCAGATCCAGGGCCGGCCCGGAACCGACGCTGACCACGTGGTACCTGCCCGGCCGGGCCTGGAGACAATGCCAGGCGGCGGCCGCGGCGACCTGTTCGGTCCGGGCGCGGACGGCGTGCGGCGCGGCCTGGCGCTGGAAGTAGCCGTCGAAGAGCCGGCCCAGAGGGTCGTCGCAGCGCCAGTGGCGGCAGATCCGCAGCAGCATCAGGTAGTCGCCGGCGTAGCCCCGCGGCTTGGTCCGCGCATGGTATTGCATCGCGCCCCGCTGGAGCATATCTCCGGCGATCCGCCAAAGCTCGCTGGAGGGCAGCCGGTTGTCCTCGCCCCGGCAACTGGTGGCCGCCAGTTGGTCGAGGCACTGCGAGAGCGACGCATTGATCAGGGCCTGCCCGAGCGGCTCGTCTTTCCAGCCCCCGGTAAGCTCTTCCGCCCGCTTGAGTTCCTCGACCAGCCGGCCGGCAATCTGGCGAACCCGCGGCAGCAGGTCCTGGATGTCCATGCCGTTCGACTTCCCAGGCAGCGGGCCGAAAACCACGAGGAATCTCCATTCTTGGCGGGGTGGAAAGAAACAAGTAACGGGAACACTAATCGACACTGATCGACGCTAATCTGGTAAATTAGCGAAGATTAGCGTGGATTAGTGTTTCGTCTTCGCGCTCTTCTTTGTTACCGTTGAGGAATAATTTAGCGACTCAAGATTGTCGTGGCCAGTTCTCGTTCGCCTCTGGCCCCGATGGCAAGGTTCCCTCGGACGAAGTACAATGCGGCATGTTGGTCGCCGGTGCCCCCTGCTACGACCGTAATGAGGGAGACGGGACAATGGGCCATCAGCAGAAGATCGTTCACGGCGGAGGATGGTTCCCGCACCGCCATGTCGCACAGCCCAAGGCGAGGTTCTTCACGATTCTTGCTGGGGCTTGGCTGGCGGTTTCGTTCTGTGCTTCGATCCCATTCTGGGACGGCCTTCCCGAGCCATTTTCTGGCTTCGACTGGCTCTGCGCCTCGGTCGTCTTGCTGGAGCCAGGATTCATTACGTTGGCGTTGGCGTTCTCACGATGGGAGCGTCCGCGTATCGTTACCGAGTATCGCCCCAATCCTGACTATGATACTCGGAACCTGTACTGAGATCGGTTCGGAGATCCAAGGGTGGGCGATGTTCATCCTGCTTGGCTGGGCCGCCTTCGGCCAGCGCTTCCTTGCGATCACCACGGCGTCATGCCGCTTGCCCGAGAGGTAGAGCATCGGCTATGATCTTAGAGGTGGGAAAGAGACCAAGAGAGGGGGATTGGCGACATGACAAGCGACCTGATCCATGACCGGGGTCGCGGCCCGGAACTCGTAGGGACGCGAATCACCGTCTATGACTTGCTGGTGCATTTCCTGGAGCCGGACGACACGGAAGCTTACATTTGCAAGCTTTACGACCTGACGCCGGAACAGGTGGCCGCGGCGAGGGCCTACGTGCTGAACAACCCCGAGCCGGTGTTGGCCCGCCATTTGGAGATCGAGGCCCGCAACGCGGCAGGCAATCCGCCCGAATTGATCGAACAAGCCAAGAAGACCCACGAGACGTTCGTCAAGTTCAAGCAGTGGATTGCGGAGCGCGACAAGGCCCGGGCCGAGGAAGCCGCCGCCGAGTCGGCGTCAACGGGGGCCGGGGAAGGTGCTCCTCCCTTCCCGTCGTTCCGCGAGTGGGTTCTCCAGAGAGAGTCGCGGCCAGCGGAAAGGCCGTGACGTGCGCGGCCTTTTGGCGGACGTAAATGTAGCGGGTCACACGGCGTATTTGCGCATTGTTCGGCACGCTTGACCTGTGGGCAATTCTTGCCGACGCGGGTCTTGCGGTGGCGACGTTCGTCGATCTTGGAATCGCCGCGAATGCGGACGACCGGTTTCTATGGACTTACTGCCAGGAAAATGGGTGGTTACTCTTCACTGACAATCGAAACGACGACGGCGAGGATTCGCTCAAAGCCACGTTGGATGAACGCTGGAAGGAGGGCTGCCTCCCGGTCGTGACACTTGCCAGCAAGGCCCGTTTCGAGCGCGATAGTGTGTACCGCGAACTGGTCGTAGAACACGTTGCCGAGATCCTCCTCGGAGCTTCAGAAGGTGAATACCGCAGCTACCCGCGGATCTACGTGCCGCTTTCCCGGCATTGAAGACGCACGCCTGCCCTACGGGCCATTTCCAACGCAAGGGTCAATAACAGGAGCGTAATGCGTATGGCAACACCCCAGCCCGAAGCGCCTGCCCGCAAACTCCGCTGGTACCAGTACAGCCTGCGGTCGCTCTTGCTTTTCATGCTCTTGGTGAGCCTCGGGATGAGTTGGGTCGCCGTCAGGATGAAGAGGGCTCGACGGCAGGAAGGGGCGGTAGAAGAGATAGAGAAGTTTGGCGGGTGGGCCCGGTATGATTACGAGGTCCAGCAATCCAACAGGCCGCTCCCAAGTGCAGGCCCGCCGGGACCAGCGTGGCTCCGGAATCTGTTGGGAGAGCATTTCTTCGCGACGGTTGTTGATGTGCATCTTGCTGGTACGCAGATCACCGATGCGAGCCTGGAGCGATTGAAACGATTGACGCAACTCCAAACGTTGGACCTCTGGGAAACAAAGATCACCGACGCGGGCCTGGAGCATCTGGAGGGACTGACGCAACTTCAGGTTTTGGACCTCTGGCGCGCGCACGTCACGGATGCCGGCTTGAAGCATCTAAAGGGATTGACGCAGCTCCAGACGCTGGGCCTGTGCGAAACAAAGGTAACGTACGAAGGCGTGAAGGGACTACAGCAAGCAATGCCGAAGTGCCGGATCGAATGGTAAGCCGGCTCAGCCCCGAAGGGGCGCGACTGGATAGCCCAGGGCGCAGCCCTGGGGGGCGAAGACCCCAAGGCCCCCGTAGCCCTGAAGGGGCGTGACCGCCGCACCACGGGGCCGCGCCGTAGCGCCCCGTTGGGGCTTGCAGCGATGATAGATCCACCGTTCCCCAGGGCGTTGCCCTGGGCTATCGAGTCACGCCCCTTCGGGGCGAGCCCCGGGGCCGGATCAGAACTTGCCGATGTCCCGCCTGACGCCCATTACGTACCGCATCCGCCCGGCGACCAACGCAGACGCGGCCGCCGTCAGGGTACTCGTTTTCTCGACGCTGGCGGAGTTCGGACTTCCCGCCCTGCCGGAAACCACGGATGCCGATCTGAATGACTTGGAGGCCAGCTACTTTCAGACGGGCGGGACCTTCGAAGTGGTCGTGAGTCCTGACGGCCGGCTTGTGGGCTGTGCCGGCCTGTGCCTGCCGGGCGACGGGCGTGCCGAGCTGCGGAAACTGTATCTCCGCCCCGAGGTGCGGTGGTTCGGACTGGGAAGCTTGCTCCTCAGGCGAATGGTGCAGCGAGCACGCGAGCTGGGATGCGAAGAAATCCGGCTGGAGACCAACCACGTTCTCCGGGACGCCGCGCGGCTGTACGAGCGGCTCGGCTTCACGGCGGTCGAGCCGGAGCATCCTTCCGCGCGGTGCGACCAAGCCTACAGCCTTCGGCTCGGCGAACGTCCTTTCTCAGGTGAACCGAGCCCATCGGCCCTGTCCAGCACGCACTGGACCATCTATGTCACCTGGCCATGGAGCTATGTCTCCTGGCTGCGAAGCAAGGAAGCAGGCGTCCCGAGGCAGTTCGGCGTGGGTACGGCGCTGCTGATCATGACGATGTTCGCGGTGCTCTTCGCATTCCTGCAAATCTTGCAGGTTTCCCCGCTGGAGTTCGCGGTTGTCGCCCTTTTTTTCCTGGGAGTCGGCGCCGGCCAGGCCCTTTTGTTTCACGGACAGCGACCGAGACGCGCATCCATCGTGATGGGGGTCGTGATGGCGTTCGCCTTGGGCCTTTTCGACGCAGTATTTCACGGCTATCCTCACTTCGATCTTGGCGGCCTGATATGTGGCGGTGCGTGCGGCGGGGCGATTTATGGCTACATCGCCGGAGTGCTGATCGCCGGGGTGTTTCTCACCCGCGATGGTTTAGAGAGGGTCTACCGCCGCCGCTTCCCGCCCAAGGACGAGGAGCCATGACCGGCTGTAGGTTGGGCATTCCTGCCCAACCTGGGCGACGGCTCGCAAGACAAGAACCGGCGGGCAAGGACGGGCAAAAATGCCCATCCTACGTTTGCCGGCCGGCCCATCGCTCACCACCCCATGACCATGTTCGACTCGATCACCTTGCGGGCTCGCTCCAGGTCGGCGCCGGTCTCCTGCATGTACAGACGGATGGCGTGCAGCTTGTCGCCGGCCGACTTGGCCAGGCAGTCGCGGGCGGTCTGGCAGGGATCGGTGGTCCCCTTGATGCCCAGGGCCGCCTTGGAAATCACCCAGGTGTCCCGCGGACGGCGCGTCATGCGGATCGGCGGCTCGTGAGGATAGCTTTCCTCGACCACGGCGCGGGCCGCCGCCTCGTCCTTGGCCCAGATGATGATGATGTGCGACTCCGTCTCGATCTCGAATAGGGGCATGATCTCTCTTTCGTCACTTGTTGCCGATTAAGTAGAGGAAGCGGTCGGAGCGGAGCAGGAGCTGCCCGTCGCTGGCGGCCGGCGTGGCGTTGAAAATGCTCTTGTCGCCCAGATGGTTCCGCCCCAGCTCGTCGAACTTCGGCCCGGCGGCCAGGACCACCGTGCCGTCCTGCCGGGTGACGCCGAAGAGCTTGTCGTCGGCCAAGACCAGCGAGGCATAGACCTTGTCGCCCCGGCCGGCGATCTCCAGTTTCTGCTCGTAGACTGTCTCGCCCGTGTCGGCCTTCAGGCACTCCGCCGTCCCGTTGAAGGCGATCCAATACAGATAACCGTCGTGCCATAGCGGCGTGCCCACCTTGGAGCCCTTCTTGACCTGCCAGAGCAGACGGCTGGCGGTCACGTCGCCCCGTCCGCCGGCGCGGATCGCCAGCGTCGCCGGCTTGCGGCCCCCGGTCACGTAAACGATCCCCTCGTGGGCGACGGCCGCCGGGCAGATGTAGTCGTCGACGCCCGCGCAACGCCAAAGCTCCGCGCCGCTGGCCGGGTCGATCCCCAACACCTTCCCTTTGACGCTCACCACCAACTCCTGGCTGCCGCCAGGCAGCTCGACCAGCACAGGCGTGCTCCACGACTGCACCATTCCCCCAACCCGCCAGACCTCCTTGCCGCTGGCCTTGTCCAACGCCACCAGCGAGCCACTCTCGACGCTGGCGTTGACGATCACCAGGTTTCCCGCAAGCACCGGCGAGCTGGCCGAGCCCCAATCATGAATGTTCGAGCCGACCTCGGTGTGCCAGAGTTGCTGACCGTCCAGCGAATAGGCGTACACGCCGGAGCGTCCGAAAAAGACGTAGACCGCCTGGCCGTCGGTGGCCGGCGTGCTCGAAGCGTAGCCGTGCAGGGTCACGAAGCTGCGGAACTCGCCGACGGGAGGCAAGGGCTTGACGGTATTGTCCCAGGCGATCTTGCCGTCGGCCCGGTCCAGCGCCAGCACGTGCAGCTCCAGGTTGGCCGGATCGCCCGGTTCGTCCTGGTCCAGCCCGAAACCGCGATAGCAGGTGAGGAAGATCTTGTTACCCCAAGTGACCGGGCTGGAGGAGCCGGCCCCGGGAAGGGGCGTTTTCCAGAGGAGGTTATCTCTGGCCCCCCATTTCTCTGGCGTGCCCTTCTCGGTCGCAATGCCATCGCCGCCAGGCCCCCGGAAGTGGGGCCAATCCGATCCCGCCGAGGCGAAAATCCCCAACAACACCAACGCCATCAGTCGCCGTGCCATGCTCTTGCACACCTCCTTGCGACGGGTACCCCAGACCAGAGGCGACTGGGAGAAGAGTCGGCCTCAATCGCCAACCCTAATGATACCGGCGCCGGCGACCGCTCGTCTAGGGACGCGTTTCTCAACCGCCCGCGGTTTGCCATGAGACGAGGCGCACGAGCCCGAAGCGCGAGCGAGGGACTAGGTCGCGTCCCCTCGCTTGCGCGTCGGGCTAGTGTCGTTCCCGCCAGCCGTGCTACACTGAATATTTCCCGCCGTTCCCGCCCGCCCTCAGCCATCTTCGAGGTTCTTCCCCATGATGCGTCGTACGGCCCTGTCGAGGCCAGTGGCCCTGGGGCTTCTGCTCTGCTTTGCACTACCGACTTTCGTAGCAGCCAAAGACCATCCACAATGGGGTGAGGCCTGGTCGCGGAACATGGTCTCGGACGAGACGGGCCTGCCGGACAGCTTCGACCCCCAGACGGGCCGGAACGTGAAATGGTCCGCCGCCCTGGGCACGGAGTCCTACGGCACGCCCGTGGTGGCCGGCGGCAAGGTGTTGATCGGCACCAACAACGGCAATCCCCGCGACCCGCGGCACCAGGGCGACCGTGGCGTGCTACTCTGTCTGAACGAGGCCGACGGGAGCCTGGCCTGGCAGCTTGTGGTCCCCAAGCTCGAAGGCGACATCTATCTCGACTGGCCGGAATCGGGCATCTGCTCGCCCCCCACGGTAGAAGGCGATCGGGTCTACGTGGTCACCAATCGCGCCGAAGTGGTCTCGCTGAACCTCGGCGGCCTGACCCACGGCAACCAGGGCCCCTACCGCGACGAAGCCCGGCACATGACGCCCCAAGGCCAGCCGCCCCTGGCGCTTGGCCCCACCGACGCCGACATCCTCTGGCTTTTCGACATGCCTTCCGGCGCGGGTATCCATCCCCACGACCAGGCGCACAGCTCGGTGCTCATCGACGGGCCGTACCTCTACCTGAATACGGGCAACGGCGTGGACAACACGCACCGGCGGATCCGTTGCCCCGAGGCCCCCAGCCTGATCGTGCTGGACAAGGCCACCGGCCGCTTGCTGGCCCAGGACGGCGAGCGGATCGGGCCGCGGATCTTCCACTCCACCTGGTCGCCGCCGGCCCTGGGCGAGGTGGACGGCCGCCGGCTGATATTCTTCTGCGGCGGCGACGGCGTCTGCTACGCCTTCGAGGCCCTGCGGCCCGGCGCCCGGCCCGACGGTCTGCAGACGCTCCGCCGGGTCTGGCGGTGCGATCTCGACCCGACGGCCCCCAAGGAAGACATCCACCGCTATCTGACCAATCGCTACGAGAGTCCCAGCAACGTCAAGAGCACGCCGGTCTTCTGGCGGAACCGCGTCTACGTCACCTTCGGCGGCGACATCTGGTGGGGCAAGAACCGGGCCTGGCTGAAGTGCATCGACGCTGCCGGGACCGGCGACGTCACCCAGCGCGGCCCTCGCTGGACCTGCGATCTGGAGCGCCACTGCTGCTCGACGCCGTCGATCCGCGACGGCCTGCTCTACGTGGCCGACTGCGGCGGGAAGGTCCACTGCGTCGATGCCGACACCGGCCGGCCTTACTGGGTCCACGATGCCGGGGGCGAAATCTGGGCCTCGACCCTGGTGGCCGACGGCAAGGTCTACGTCGGCACGCGGCGGGGCGACTTCTGGATCCTGGCGGCCGGGCGCCAGAAGCGGGTCCTGTCCCGGCTACACCTCGACGACCCGTTAACCGGCTCGCCCGTCGCCGCCAACGGCACTCTCTACGTCCCGACGCTGACGCGGCTGTACGCGGTCGCCAAGCGCCAAGAGGCCGATCAGGGCAACGGCAACCAGCGGGGCCATTCCCTGCGCGGCAAGGCGGCGATCCGATCGGCCCAATAGGAGACGAGTTCCCTGCGAACCTCGCCGCGAAGTTGCTCAACGTCTTGCGGAGCCCCCGCGGCCGTGGCAACCGCCCAGGGGATATCAAAATCTTCCAGCGAAAGCGCCCAGTACAGGAAAGTGTCGCTACCCAGCCATACGCGCTCGGTCTCAGACCAGAGCGCCTTGCCTTGAGTGGTCCGGCACCTGAAACGGAAACAGACGTTGACCGCGAAGCGGACGGCGTTCTTCAAGGGCAATTTGCACGCATGGCGGCGGATCGCCCGTTGACGGCCGGTGGAAACGTGCGAGGGCGTCCGTGTGGTTTGAGCACGCATCATGGGATGTTCCTTGGCGAGTCGTTTCCGGGGGAGCCATCCGTCTCGCCTGCCTGCTGTTTCCGTTTCCGGCGACGTTCCCTCTTGGCGTCTGCCTTTTGCCTCTTCAGCGTCTCGCGCTGGCGTTTGGCATAGGTATTGCTGTCTTTGGACATAATCCCTCCCTCTGGCTGACCAGGCAAATGGATCAGCCGCGATCCAAGAGACATCCGCGGCAGGTCGTCAGCATGCGACTTGATGCGAAGAGTTTGGAGGGAAGCTGAGGGGCAAGCTCTTGCCCTACGCAACCTGGATTGTAGCAGGACAGGCTCACGAGGGGAACGGGCGCGGGCCGAATTTCGTGGTTTTTCACTTTTTCTCCTCCAACTCGGGATCTTCCCGGTGCTGGGTTCGCTAAGCTTGACCCGTGGCGGTCCAGAGGTTACCCTGGATTATGGATACTGTGTACGGGGGATTGCCGTAGCCCATGTCGGCACATTTCCGAGATCGAATCGCCTGGTCGCTCGCCGCGATTTTCCTGGCAATATCGGCCGCCGGCGAAGGGCTGCATTATCTGCCGGGCTGCGGACATGCGGTGGAACTCCCCGGCGGATACCTGTTCCTCGGAATCTCGATCCAAGCCTCGCCCAGCGTGGGCCACAGACCGACCGGCGTCGGTCAGCCGCGGGGCGCGCCGATCCCGCTGCGCGACGCGGGTACGTGCGCGATCTGCGAGTTTTTCGCGCATAGCCCCTCGCCCACGGCAATGGCCGTCGCCGTCCCTGCCTTGGAACTGCTGGGTCATCTGGCTGCGGCAGTTCGCGTGGACGTGGACCTCGTCCGTCTCTTGCCTGCCCAGGCCCGCGGTCCGCCGGCGGCCTGATCTTGTGGGGTGCCACTGGCTCTGCCAGTGCCGGGGGGTGCCACTGGCTGTGCCAGTGCCTCCGTAGGAGCTATCGGGAGATGGCTCCCTCGGGTAAACCGTGAATTTGTCAATGTGCGGTCGCCTCCGCACGCACAAGACGATGGAACGCCAATCCACGGAAAGCACTGGCAGTGGCACACCATCTCCGGCGCGGCCCTCCATATTCTGCCGACAACCCTTTGTGGGGGATTGCCTCGGTTCTTTCTTGGTTCTAGACTTAGAAAGCAGGTTTTCTAAGCCAAATATATTTATTTGTCTTGCCAAATTTGTCAACCGCCATCTGGCTTGTGAGCATCCACCATGACTATACGATTCCGGCCCGTCTTGGTTATTGCCTTGGCCGTGCTGTTCGTAGCCGTGCTGTTCGGGGTCGGCATGTGGTACGGTCCGCAGTGGGCCCAGCAGTTGTTGGCCCAGAAGCCGGACCCGGCCGCCGCCGCGGATGCGTCCGAGGGACTGCAACTGGTGGCCCGGGCCCCGGAGACGGTCCTGCTTCCCGCGGACGTGGCCCAAACGCTGCAGATCCAGACGGCGGCCGCCGTGGCGTCGACGACCCCGCGGAGCCTGGAGTTGTCCGGCACGCTGGCGTTGGACCCCACTCGCCTCTCGCACGTCCACGCGCGGTTCCCGGGCGAGGTGGTCGAGATCGGCAAGGTGGCGGGCACGCACGAGCCGATCGCGTTCGGCCGGCCGGTCCGCCGCGGCCAGATGTTGGCCGTGATCTGGAGCCAGGACCTGGGCGAGAAGAAGAGCGAGCTGATCGACGCGCTGTCGCAGCAGCGGGTCGACGAGGAGACGCTCCAGCGGCTGGCCCGGCCGGCCGCCGAGGGGGCCATCCCCGACCGCACCATGAGCGACGCCCAACGCAAGGTCGAGGCCGACCGCGTGGCCGCCGCCCGGGCCTTGCGGACGCTGGAAACCTGGCGGGTGCCCAAAGCGGACATCGACGTGCTGCGGCAGGAGGCTAACCGCCTGCTAGGGACCACCGGCCCGACCCGGGACGAGCGGACGCAGCAATGGGCGAAGCTCGAATTGGTCTCGCCGCTGGACGGGATCGTGGTGCAGTCCAACGTGGTGCTCGGCGACCTGGTGGACACCAGCACCGACCTGTTCCAGATCGCCGACCTCTCCCGGCTGCAAGTCCTCGCCCATGCCTATGAGGAGGATCTGCCGGCCTTGGACGACATCCCGCCGGGCCAGCACGCCTGGACGATCTGCGTGGGCGGCGGCCCGGAGGCCATCACGCGGCTGGGCAAGTTCGACCAGGTGGGCTGCATCATCGATCCCAACCAGCACACGGCCTTGATGATGGGCTGGGTCGACAACGCCGACGGGCGGCTGCGGGTGGGGCAGTTCATCACCGTGGGCATGGAGCTGCCGCCGGCCCGGCACGAGGTATCGATCCCTGCTACGGCCCTGCTGGAGGAAGCCGAGAAGCAAATGGTCTTCGTGCAGCTCGACCCGGGGCGCCTGCAATTCGTCCGCCGCCGGATCGCGGTGACCCGCCGCTTCCCCGACCGGGTGCTGGTCCGCAGCCTAGTCACGCCCGAGCTGGCCAAGCTGGGCGTGGAACCGCTTTTGGTGGGGGAGCGGGTGGTGACCACGCGGGTCGTGCAGCTCTCGGCCGGCCTGGTCGGCCTCCAGGCGTCGGCGGCGGTCGAACGGTAAAGTCGTAGGGTGGGACAAGGCCGCCGTGGCGGCCGCCGGCCCACCAAGATCCGGCGAAAATGGTGGGCCGCGCTCGCTTACGCGAGCTTGTCCCACGCTACTCGCCTCAAGGCATCGGCCTCGTTGGATCGGTAACAATGATCAAGAACCTCATTCGCTGGGCCGTCTACAATCGGCTGATCGTGCTCCTGCTGGCGACGGCGCTGCTGACTTTCGGCGTTTATTCGTTCCAGCGGGTCAACGTGGAAGCCTATCCCGACCCCGCGCCGGCGATCATCGAGGTGGTGGCGCGGTTCCCGGGGAACTCGGCCGAGGAAGTCGAGCGGCAGGTGACGATCCCGCTGGAGGTGGCGCTGGCGGGGATGCCGGGCCTGACCTACACGCGGACGCAGTCGATGTTCGAGCTGTGCCACGTCCGCAACCAGTTCGACTACGGCGTCGACCCGATGCAGGCCCGCCAGGAAGTGATCAACCGCCTGGGGCAGGCCCAGCTTCCGGCGGGAGTGACGCCGGAGATCTCGCCGCAGTCGCCCACGGGCGAGGTCTTCCGCTACGTGTTGACCAACCCGCGCGACAAGTGGGGCCGGGAAATCTACAGCCTCAACGATCTGAAGTCCTTGCAGGACTACACCCTGGAGCGGCAGTTCCGCCGGCTGTCGCGGGTGGCCGACGTTTGCAGTTTCGGCGGCACGGTCAAGCGTTACGAGATCCACCCCGACCCGGCCCGAATGCAGCGCTACGGCATCTCGCTGCAGCAGCTCAAGGACGCGGTGGCATCGAGCAATTCCAACGCGGGCGGAGAGTACATCATCCAGGGCGGAGCGGCCTACGTGGTCCGCTCGCTGGGCCTGATCGGCGGCGGGCGGGACCCCATCGAAACGGCAATGGGGATGCAAGACCCGGTGGCCGCCCGCGATTACCTGCGGGCGGAAGAGCAGCGGCGGGTCCGCGAGATCCGCGATATCGTCTTAAGCGCGACCAACAACGTGCCGGTCCGCGTCGACGACGTGGTCGAAGGCGGCCCGCTGCCCCACGACGACCCGGAAAAGGGGACAGCCAGGGAGTCGTCGTCGGCTACCAGACCCGGCTGGGCCACGTGGCGTGGAGCAATACGCTGAAGGATTCCCGGGGGAAGGAAATCCTCGACGCCCACGGACAGCGGCAATGGCACGACGACGAAGACGTCGTGCAGTGCGTGGTGCTGATGCGGATCGGCGAGCAATCGCTGCCGGCCTTGGCCCAGATCGAGGCCCTGGTCCGCCAGATCAACGGCAACCCGGGCCGCCTGCTGCCGGGCGTGAAGATCCTGCCCTATTACGACCGCACCGACCTGATCCACGTGACCACGGACACCGTCCGCGAGAACCTGCTGACCGGCATGGCGCTGGTGGCCGTGGTGCTGCTGATGTTCCTCAGCAACGTCCGCAGTGCGCTCGTCGTGGCGGTGAACATCCCGCTGGCGCTGTTGTTCGCCTTCGCGGTGCTCTTCTTGCGGGGGAAATCGGCCAACTTGCTCTCCATCGGCGCGGTGGACTTCGGCATCATCGTCGATTCGTCGGTGATCATGGTGGAAAACATCTACCGCCACTTGAGCCGGGGATTGCACGCCGAGCTGCCCATCCGCCAGCGGATCATCCTGGCCTCCGGCGAGATGCAGCGGAGCCTGACGTTTTCCACGGCGATCATGGTCTGCGCCTTTTTGCCCTTGTTCACCATGGCCGGCCCGGAAGGGCGGATCTTCGGCCCCATGGCCGACACCTACGCCTTCGCCTTGGGCGGAGCGCTGTTGCTGGCGGTGACCCTCTCGCCCGTGCTCTGCGAAATCTTGCTGCCGCGGCTGAAGCCCAGGCCCGACAATTTCTTCGTGCGCTCGTTGCGGGCGGCCTATGCGAAACAGTTGGACCGCTGCCTGAGGCACCGCTGGCTGGTGCTGTTGCTGATGGCCGTGGTGTTGGCGTCCTCGCTGGCCCTGGTGCCGTTTCTGGGCCGCGAGTTCATGCCTGAGCTGGAAGAAGGGAACATCTGGGTCCAGGGGCAGTTCCCCCTGAACTCCTCGCTGGACGAGGTCTGCACGCTGACGCGGACCGCCCGGGACATCATGAAGCGCTACCCGGAGTCGGAGTGGATCCTCACGCAGGTCGGCCGGCCGGACGACGGCACCGACCCGGCGGGCTTCTACAACTCGGAGATCTTCATGCCGCTGAAGCCGCACTCCGAGTGGCCCATCCCTCCCGGCCGCTCGCGCCCCCGCACCAAGGCGGAGCTGACCGAGGAGATCGATAAGGAGTTCCATAAAAACCTCTTCGCCGTGGAATGGAACTTCTCGCAGAACATCCGCAACATGGTCATGGAATCACTCTCGGGCGTCCGCGGCGAAAATTCGGTGAAGATCATCGGTCCCGACCTCAAGGAGCTGGAGTCCGCGGCCGACCGCGTGGTCGCGGCCATGCGGCGCGTGCGGGGCATCGAGGACGTTGGCGTCTACCGCATCATGGGCCAGTCGAATCTCACTCTGCCGGTAAATCGCCGCAACTGCTCGCGCTGGAACCTCAACGTGGGCGACGTCCAGGCGGTGGTCGATACGGCCGTGGGCGGCAAGGCCTTCAGCCAGATGATCGAGGGCGAACGGAGCTTCGACATCATGCTCCGTTTTCCCCAACTGCAGCGGTCGACCCTCGACGCGATCCTCAAGATCCCCGTCGAGGTGAGCAAGAACACGGTGGTCCCCAACGACAGTCCGGGACTGGCGCCCACGGCGGTGACCGGTTCCAGCAGCGGGCCCTCGGCGCACGGGACGACCGCCAATCTGCCCTCGATCACCGGCAGCGGATTCAACGCCACCTTCAACGATCTGACCCGCCTGCCGCGGCGGCCCTTGGGCGACCTGGTGACGCCCGAGGGGCCCGACGGCCGCCCCAATCCCGGCGGCTCGTTCATCCAGCGCGGGGCCTCCGACATCTACCGCGACCAGGGCGAGCGGCTGATCGCCATCAAGTTCGACGTCCGCAATCGCGACCTGGCCGGCGCCGTGGACGACGCCAAGCGGCAAATCAAGGACCTCATCCGGCCGCCCTGCCGGCTGGAGTGGTCCGGCGAGTTCCTGGAAATGGAGCAGGCCGAGGGCCGGCTGCTGATCGTCATTCCGCTGGCCTTCGGCATGGTGATGGTGCTGCTCTACCTGGCCTTCGGCTCGCTGACCGACGTCTTCCTCGTGTTGGCCAATGTAGTGACCATGATCTGCGGCGGCGTCTGGGCCCTATGGCTCACGCATACTCCCTTCAGCGTCTCGGCCGCCGTGGGCTTCATCTCGATCTTCGGCGTGGCCGTGATGGACTCGCTGATCCGGGTTTCCTCCTACAATCGCCGGCGGCTCGACGGTCAGCCGATGAACGAAGCCGTGATGGGCGGCTCGCTGGACCGCATGCGTCCGCTGATGATGACCGTCTTGACCGCCATCTTCGGCCTCATGCCGGCCGCCTTTTCCACGCGGATCGGCGCCCAGACCCAGCGTCCCCTGGCGATCGTCGTGATCGGCGGCATGACCTGCTCGCTGCTGTTGAGCTGGTACCTGACGCCCGTGCTCTACAGCGTCATCCGCCGGGCCATGCCGGTGGAAGACGCGGGGGGATTGGCGGAATAGTGGCGAGCGCCGAGTGGCGAGTGGCGAGCGCCGAGTGGCGAGTGGTGAGTGGCGAGTGCCGAGGAGAGTTTGCGCAGCGTGTTAGCCCCGGCGGCCACGCCGGTTGGATCACACGTGAGCGACAATCCGAGCCGGGCCGTGTCGGGCGCGGATGTGTGTTGCGAAAGGTCCTGTGTCGCCTTTCGCCCCGCGAAAGTAGCGGTCCATCCACGCCACTTTCGCGGAGCGAAAGGCGACGATCCAGCCACCCTGCTCTTTCCGCAACAGAAACTAGGATATTCCAGCCCATCGGCGGATTCCAAGGGCTAAAATGCCCGCGGTTACCGCCGATAATTCTTTTCCCAGGGGATTTGTGTTTCCGCAAGTCCCCTGTATGCTCTCTTGGCATACTTAAGAGGGATTCCTTGGGTTCTGAGCGAGGGCTGCTCTGAGAGGGAACCTCGACGCGGCTTGACTCAGGTAGCGAGTCCTGGTATTATAATCCCACAGGGAAGAAAGACCCTTGTGATGCCATTCGACTCGATTATCTGGGACCTCGACGAGGACCCCAACGGCAACGTGCAGCACTGTACCGAGCACGGCGTAACGAAGGAAGAAGTCGAAGAGATTCTTCAGAATGCGAAAGACGCAGACATCAGCCGCTCCTCCGGCCGGCCCGTGGTTTTTGGAGACACGAGCGCCGGCCGGCACCTGATGGTGGTATACGAGGAAGTCGACCCAGACACGGTTTACCCTGTGACGGCCTACGACGTGCCGCGAAGATAGCGACCATGAAACGAACGACCCGCGACCGGCGGCTAACGCCCGAGGAAGCCGCCAAGTACAAGGCGATTCGAGAGCAGGTCGCCGCGGAGCTGCCCGAGTTGATCGCCCGCCACCACGAGCGCATGGCGACTCTCGACCAACTGCATGAGTTGCTCGTGCAACTGAAAGCCGCACGTGAAGCGAAGGGGCTGAGCCTTTCCGACTTGACGGAGCTCACCGGCATGGACCGCTCGGCCCTCTCGAAGCTCGAAACCGGGCAACGCGCCAACCCCACCGTCGAGACTCTTGTCCGCTACGCCGAGGCCGTAGGCAAGCGATTGGTCGTTTCCCTGGCGGACGTTGATCCGACCGGCCCCGAAGGGGCGTAACATATCAGCCCAGGGCCAGCGCAGCGCCGCCCTGGGTCGCGGGAAATCCGCGGACGCCAGCCCTGAAGGGGCGAAACAATCGCAAATGCGATTCCGGACGTAACGCCGGTCCTTCCTGTCGCGCCCTTACAGGGCTTCCCTCGTCGTGGAGTCCTTCGTCCCAGGGCGGCGCTCGGCGGCTAGCGCCGCCGCGCTTGCCCTGGGCTGATATGTCACGCCCTTTCAGGGCTCCGCCGACGGATTTCCGTGCCTCGGTTCCGCTTGACTCAAGTGATCAGGTTCCATGCGGTCCGCGTCGCGTAGCGACGATGCGACGGTAGCCGTGGGGGTTTCAACCCACGGGGAATATCGTCCCACGACCGTTTTGCGTCGCGTAGCGACGCATGAATCGTCGCTACGCGACGAACGGAAACATGGGGGCGCCGCAAACCGTGGGGTTGAAACCCACGGCTACCGTCATAACGTCGCTACGCGACGAGCCTGAGTCAAGTGGATAGCCATATTCCGACGTGACCGAGCGCGCTCAAGCAGGTGAAGGCGCTCCGCCTTCGCCAGCGCGATCACGGGCGAGGCGTTGACCACCCAGATGTCACTCACGGCCGGCTTCCTCCAAGGCTTCCTGCGCGGTGGACTGGAACGCCGACACGCCGAACTGCCCCAGCGCGGCGAGGAACTCCGTTCGGGAGAGGCCGGCGATCTTGGCCGCCCGCTCTTGAGAGACGCGCCCCAACTCGTACCATTTCACGGCGGCGGCCAACCGCAACTCCCGCGCAAAGCCCTCGGGGTCGGTACGCAGCGCGGCGAGCGCCTCTTCCGGCATGTCAAGTGTCATGTGGACCATTAGGCCACTCCTTTCCTCTTGTTCGATACACTTGCTCTGGTCTCTACGTTGGGTTAAAGCAATCGGGAGTCTTTGTTTGCCAGTTGTGCCTTCCCATATCAAAGACCCCCGAACGCCTTAGGACGTCTTCGCTGTCGCATCGTCCCGATTATCGGGGAGCTGTTCTAGTGTGTCGGCAATTGTGAAAAGAGCCGATACACAAGCGCCGAGCATTTGTAGAGCCTGAAAGACGTGGGGCACAGTCCGATCAACGCGCAATTGCTTGAAAGCGGCCTCGATCTCGTGGCCTGCCAAGTGCGCATCCGCGAGCCGCAATTCGTATATTGCAAAAAGCGGAGAGAGCAACGAGTATGCCTCGCCCTCGCTGAGCTTCCGAGCGACGACATGCTGAAGACTCTTGAGGGACCCCCACTTCTCTCCCTTCGGAGGTACAGCAAGAAGCTGCAAGGCGCTCGCGTCGATGCTATCCGCTGTAAGCCTTGCAAGGTCCTTAGCAAGTGAAAAGAGACCGGGGTCGTCGAGACCCCGAAATCGGTTCGCCTTTCGCAGGAGCTCGCGGTGTTGTTCGCTCTTCCTGAGGATGGGACTTCCGAGCTTTTGCTTCCCAACAGTATCTATTGCGTTTAGCGCGTCCCCAAGATAGGCCTCCGGTGCCTGAGTCCCGGCTGGAGTAGCCTCAACTTGTGAAGCTAGAAGCTCCGATGAGACTCCCCCATCCGGAGTGATATTGAAGCCGGCCCATATTCGCTGCTGCCATTCAGGAAGGCTACCGATATCTTTCGCGTAGACGGTAATGAGCCCGTTCCTGTTTATTCCAAAATGAACGTTGAAATCAGGCGAGCAATGGACAGCCCCGGTGTCGCGTGTGTACCAAGCCAAGCCGCCACCACGGCGATTCGTTAGCGCAGGCATCACTTGCGGCCTGAACCAAAGCCATCGGCCGTGACCTTTGAGAACGTTTCCAGATTCTTGTTTCCCCGCCGCGTCCGTGATGAACATCACAGCCGCTTCCGTTCGATCTTCCCGCACGCGGTTGCTGTGCGTTCCTGCCTCAATCCACTCAGAACGGTTGAACTCGCCCCGAATGTCAAAGAGCCTCCGTCCTTCGTCCGTTCGCTCCCAGGATGAACCGCGGGTATTTGCTTCGCCGGGGGGACCCAGTATCGGGACGTCTTCCTCAGCGTCCACATCAGTCCTCGCGATGTGGAACACCGCCGTGGTGGCACCGAACGGCATTCCACCTTCGTGGATCTCGGCCACGCGGCCTTTCCAGTGATCGAGCCCGATGTCCTCCGCGGCTCGGCCGGAGGGCCACGATATGTGATCGACACTTTCAGCTACCTCCACTCGACTCCTGAAGGAGTTGAGGTAAAGCGCCATTCGTGCGCACAGAGGTAGTCTTTCAGGTGCTCAGCACGGATCTCAAGGAGGAATGGCATGCCGCGCGTATCTTCATGGAGACGAATAACCGGCTCGTATCCCTCATCGATGGATAACCATACGTTCCCCTCGCGTTTCAGGGCAAGCGCGATGACAAGGTTGGGATGAACGTGCCATTGCACTGCTTCCTCTCGGTTACCGCGTTGTTCCAACACGAGACGCACACCGACAAGCCCGTTGCTATGACGTGAAACATCAACCGGTACGTAACGACGGCCATCCACGTAAGGCGAATGAGAATGAAGAATTCCAATCTCATTCCACCCGAGGGCTTCGGCGAGAGACCGCTTTGCAACGGGCACCGCCAAGGAGGCGGCTCCGAAGAACTGCTCTTGATATCCGAGTCGCCCGCAACAGCCTGCTCGCTTAAGGTGAGCGGCGCAGAGGAATCCAAGCCGCCGTTTCAAACCGGCGCCTTCGCAGGTCCGCCATTTCGAACCACGATTGCTGCATCATCGGAAGGACCAACCCCCTAATGATTCGGCGCACACACCTGGACACCCGCCCGGGCCAGTGCCGACGGAAAAAGGTCCAAAAGGACCCGAAGCCTCTGTTCCACGGGCCGCCGTGCAAATTCCGACGTGACCAGCATACCTTAACTAACGGAATGCCGACCCCTTTGTCCTTCCTCAATTTAGTGGACTGGGGCCCGGTGTCAAGGTATCTTCCCTTTCTAGGTCATTCCTCCCGTAACTTGATGTTCGGGGCAAATCTCCCTCACGTGGGCCGGAAACTGCCATCTCATCGACCAAGGCGCCATAAACCCGTGACGAGGGTCCGTCTACGGTCGGATGGCCTGCCCAAGACGAACCCGACGCGTGTCCCCCGCCCCGCGGGTGCCGCGTGATTCTGCCTACCCCTTCTTCTCCTTTTCATTGACGTAAAACTGACTTAAGTTGATCCCCCCGCGGGCTTCCTCTTCCAGCAGCCGCAGCCGCGTCTCCAGCCGCTCGATCTGCCGCCGCAGGGAGAAGAGGAGATGCTCGGTCGCCTCGTCCTTGATCGGCCGGGGGACGGAGGGATAACCGAGGTGCCGGGCCAAGGCGGAGAAGAGATAGAGGGGATCCTTGCGGCGGTTGGCCAGGGCGATCCGCCCTTCCTTCTCGCCGAACAGGGATTCTTGCTGCGGCTCGCTGTGGAGCTGGTGGTAGTAGAGACTGTGGACGAAGATCAGGTCGGCGATGTCGATCAGGCCGATCTGGCGAGGGATCTCCAGCAGCCACTTCCGCCAGGGCTCGTCGTAGATCGGGTCGCCGGCCATGGCCGCCAGACCGCGGTCGTAGCCCAGGCGATTGCGGCAGAGGGTCTCGAACTGGTAGAGGAAAGTCCCCTGGATCGAGCCGCCGGCGGCGCGGTACTCGGCCTCCTTCTGAAGAACCTCCAAGGCAATGCGGAAATCGAAACGGCCGGTCTCCTTCTCCGCCTCCTCGATGACGAACGTCTGGAAGCTGGTGAAATAGTGGCCGATCCGCTGCATGGCCCCGGCGAAGCCGCCGGTCAACTTCAGCTCGCCGTCGAGGAACTCCAGGGCCATGGGGAGCTTGGTGGTGGCGAGGATCTCCTGGCGGATCGAGCCCAGCAACTCCTGGGTCGAGGTGCTCTGCAGCATCCGCTCGCGCAGCACCCGGAAGAAGTAGGCCTGTTCGATGTATTCCTCGCGTGGGAGCATAACTTCCACTATACCGTCTCCGCCGCGAACTCAATACCGCAGGCCCAGATTCAATGCGGCGAAGGGGCCGTTGCCCAGGTTTACGCGGTCCGCTCCGCTGGCGGCGAACGACGTGCCCTCGAACAGGTAGCGGTCGAAGACATAGCCGCCTGCCAGCGAGGCGGTCCAGTGGTGGAAGAGGGACGCCTGAAGCCCCATGCTCACCCGCTGATCGTAGAGGAAGAGGCGGTCGTCGTCCTCGGGCCGCTCCAGGAGGGTGTAGGCCTCGTTCGTCCAGTCATAGGCGGCAAAGGCTCGAAGGTGTTCCGCGAGTCGGTACTGCGCCTTGACGTGGATGGTGTGGATGAGCATGTAGGACGCCTGGAACTGCCAGTCCTCGCTCGGTCGCCAAGTGACCTGGAAGGGAAGACCGATATTGGCATGGAACTGCGGCGAGGGATTCCAACTGAAAACGACCCCCGGCAGGGGAAAGTTCAACTCGCTGGTGGGCGAGTACATCAGCGAGAAGATCCACGCATTGTGCTCGCCCTGCGGTATCCGCAACATCGCGTTGAGGCCGACGTTCATCTCCTGGACGGCGGCAAAGGGGTGGTCGCTTGCCGAATCAAGACTGACGCCGCCGCCCGCCATCCAGCCGTTGTCCAGTTGGCGGAAGTAGCGAAGTCCCAGGTTGACGTTCCAGAGGTCCGAGGGGATCGGCTGGCCGGTGTTCGGCAGGATGGCGCCGGTCTGGATGATATCATTGCGGACGCCGCCGGAAACGCTCAAGGCGTTCAAGGGGTCGGTCCATAGCGGGTGGGTGAAGGAGAGGTCTTGTCCGACCATCTGAAAGTTGGTCGCCTGCCCTTGGACCGGGACGCCGGGCAACCAGGTGGCGCGGTAGCGCAGGGAGTCCGAGGGGAACATGCCGCCGCCAAAGCCTTGCATCCCGCCATTTCCCCCAAAGCCAGCGAAATCCATCATCTCGCCGGCCTGCCCCTGGCCGTTGTTCTTCCCCCCGGGACCAGGGCTTGACGGAGACGTGGCGGGAGGCTGCTCGGGCAAGACCGGCGAAGCGGGCGGCAGCATGGGGCCAAGCGGTGGGACATCGGAACCATAAGGCGGCGTGTCGGGGCCCGGTTGTTGGTTCGACAACGGCGGGAAACCCGAGTCGCCGCCATCGCTGAATGGACTGGGCTGGGCCTGGAAGTCCTGTGCCTGAGAGCCAACCGCCGTAGTGGCGGCAAGCCCTAAAGCGAGGATGTACCTGGCGAGCAGAGGAACCAACTCCTTGATGATCAATGCCCTTTCTCCGTCGCCTCAGCATCCTTGCCTGCAAGGGTTGGGGCATTGGACGATCTAGAATCCTGGTTCCTCAGCACAATTCGCGGGTGAAATCGGGGCGGTACGCATGCGGATGTGGAGCATCCGGCGCCCGGGATGTACGCTTTTTGCCGGGAAAAACCGGGAACAGAGAAGAGGAATTATACTGCCTTGGGGAAAGTATACTTCCTCTTCTCTGTTCCGACTTTTCAGACTCTTGAAAACGTCTCATGGTTGCCGACGTGATTTCTTGGGCATTCCGCCATTCCCTGCCTTTCGTCGCGCAAAAATGGCCCACGAGTTCTGCCGAGGAGCCAGATTCCTTATGGACGAATGTCCGGTGGCATCTCAATCCATCGGGTGGATCAATCGGTGCTGACCTCAGCCTTGTTCCTCGGCAAGGCTTGGGAAATCTTCACCAAGGTGAACGGACCGTCCTTGACGAGGCCGACGCCGGGGGCGAACACTTTCGCCCTGCCCTCCGCGGCTCCCCTGGCCCCGGTGCGCAGGCAATTGGTAAATGTCCCGGCAGGAGTCACGACCTTTACCTTGGTGTCGATCACCTCGTAGACTCGCTTGGCATGTTGCCGCACCAAGGTGTCGCCCGCCTTGGGTGCGGCAAACATGGCTAGCGTGAACATGGCCCCATGATCTCCCGCTCGCCAACCACGATGGCTCACCAACTGGCCGTCCTGGTAGTTTTGGACGTGGACGCCAAAACAGTAGAGGGCGGTGGTGGTCTTGTCGATGGCGAAGTATTTCCAAACGACCTTGGTCGGCCGGCCGTCTTTCTCTTCCTTTTCTTCAATGACCCGAGTCTCGACGCCATCGACGATCTTCGTCTTTCGCCGCACGGTCATCGTGCGGGTGAGCGAACCGTCCGTATAGCGCAGGCGGTAGCCGGGCTCCAGGTTGAAGTAGGCGTTCTTGCCGACCGTGGCGAGATTTGCCGTGTCCACTTGGGAAATGGCGGCCCACTGCGGCGCGGCCTCATCGGCCTCCACCGGCGCACGTCCCTCGGAGGCAACGTAGCAGGTCACGGCGAACCCCACGGCAACGACGCCAACCGTCAGCGACCGGGAGTGGAGGGCCAGCCGAACCGCTCGAAGCAAGCTGCTAACGGTACGGAGTTCCATCACAATGCTCCTTCATGGTTATTGCTCCCGGCGGGGATTCTAGCGACAATGCCGCAACGAGGGTACGCCGGTTCCACAACGAACCGCCTTGCCGGGAGAATACCGAGAAAGTGCGAAGGTTTCGCAGATTGAGTCGCCGTGCAAATCCGGCGAATCTGGGGCGTAGGGCCTGTTAGCAGTCGGTGACCATGGCCGTCGTCCCGATGAAAATTCAGTGGCCAGCGTCTTGTGGCTGGCTCTCAAGAGGGGCAAGGAACGGAGCCGAAAGAGCATCGGCTCACTCAACATTCATTCCGCCCCTTGGAAATGTCGATCTATAACGATCGGGGAAGCCAGGTCCTACGTACTTGCTGTAGCTGGTTGATTCGCGGCAATGAACATCAGGTACTTTGGGCAACAATCAGTCCGTCAGCGGCTTTCTGCTCGACGCACAAGCGTAGAGGAGCATCGGTTATGATGAAAAAGACATTGATCCTCGCCATCGTTTTGCTTGCCGTGGGAGTCTCCCTATCCTCGGCGCGGGCAGGCGGACTCCAAATCGGCATTGGAATCCCCTTCGGCATTGGAGTTGGAGTTGGTCCGGCGTATCCTCCTCCCTACTACTACGGCAACCCGTACTACGGCAACCCATACTACGGCTACCCGTACTACTATCCACGTCCGGTTTACGTGGCCCCGCAGCCGGTCTATGTAGCGCCGCCGCCGACCTACGTGCAGCCGACTCCGGTGTACACCCAGCCAGCACCGGCGTATCCGCCACCGCCTCCTGCACCGCAGCCGTCCTACTATCCGCCGTCTTCGGCGCCGCCGAGTCCGATGATGTATCAGACGCCGGCTCCTCAGCCGGCATCGCCGGTAACAACGCCGCCACGCCCCTCCTGGGCGCCCAGGGACTATGATCCGTAATTGGGGGGGATTGGGCTAATCTTCATCTGGCCCTGACTGTCCCGATGATGTATTCTGTCTCCTCGCCCTTGTCGGTCCGAACGTGAGAAGCACGTCCCGCCAGAGGAGATGTTGCAATGTCCAGGCGGCAATCCGTCCTTCCTGCCGATATCCGGCTCATAACGCTCATTGCTGCGTTGTGCGTATCGCTTCTGGGTGCGCCCACCGCTTTCGGCCAGTCCTCGGGCATGGGTGGCGGTCGGCATGGCGGCGGCAAGAGCAGGCAGTCCGACTCCGACGCCGACTCCAAGCGTGCTTACAAACCACCGCCCACAGCAACCCCGCTCACACCGCATGGAGGGGAGTACCTTCGCACCGAGACGAGCTACTACGAAGTGGTCTACATGCCGCTCCAGATCCGCATCTATCTCTTCGACAAGGAGCGGAAGCCGCTGAGCGCTCGGGACGTGCACGCCGAGATGACCTTGCAACTGCCCACGGACAATGCCCCTCGGCGGATTCCCTTCCAGTACCTGGCCCTGCCGCCGGGAGCGACCGAGCAGGACTTCGTCATGGCGATGTTGGACATCAGGCCCTTGCAGGACAGGGAGACCAATCTCACGCTGGAGTTTTCCGGTTTGCCGGATCGCCATCATCCGACCGCTTCCTTCACTCCTTACTATCCCCGCTTCAACATCCGTCCTTACGTGGCGAAAGTGTTGCCCACGGCGGCCGACCGGGAGGGCATCGCCCGGCAGCGAACCTGCCCGGTCAGCGGCGCACCGCTTGGGAGTCGCGGGCCGGTCACCAAGCTCTACATTGCCGACTTTCCTTTGTACCTCGCCGGGGACGACTGCATTGCGGCGGTCCAAGAGGCCCCGGAGAAGTTCTTGCCGCAGCCCCCGATGCCAACTCCCGGTCGGTGAGCTCAGGGCCGATCTCCTCCAACGAACGGGTCTGCGGACTTGCTCGGCATCGGCATGGATCGTTCAGTACGGCTCGGCCCAGCCGCGTACTTGAACCGGTCGGTCATTCCATGCTAACATCATGGGATTTTAGATTTCTTCCAGCTTGCCTGGGAAGGCGGAGCGGGAGACCGTCAAGTCTCCCCCAAAGGAACCACAAAGGGATCTTTCCGTGCCGCGCCGTAACGATATTCACAAGATCCTCCTGATCGGCTCGGGTCCGATCATCATCGGGCAGGCCTGCGAGTTCGACTATTCGGGCACTCAGGCTTGCAAGGCCCTCCGCGAGGAGGGGTTCCAGGTGGTCCTGGTCAACTCCAACCCGGCCACCATCATGACCGACCCGGAAATGGCTGACCGGACCTATATCGAACCCCTCACCTGGGAGATCGTAGCGAAAGTCATCGAGGTCGAGCGGCCGGACGCCTTGCTCCCCACCTTGGGTGGGCAAACCGGCCTCAACCTGGCCATGGAACTGGCCTCTCACGGCGTGCTGGAGAAATTCGGCGTGGAAATGATCGGCGCCAACGCCGAAGTGATTGCCAAGGCCGAGCGACGCGACCTCTTCAAGGCCGCCATGGAACGGATCGGACTGGACGTGCCTCGCGGGCAGACGGTGACCAGCCTGGAAGAGGCCCGCCGCGTGCTCCAGGATATCGGGCTGCCCTGCGTCGTCCGCCCGAGCTTTACGCTGGGCGGCAGCGGCTCCAGCGTGGCCTACAACCGGCAGAAGTTCGACGAGCTGGTCTCCCGCGGCCTGAGCGCCTCGCCCATCCACCAGATTCTCCTGGAAGAGTCGGTGCTGGGCTGGAAAGAGTTCGAGATGGAGGTGATGCGCGACAAGGACGACAACGTGGTGATCATCTGCTCGATCGAGAACTTCGATCCCATGGGCGTGCACACGGGCGACTCGATCACCGTGGCCCCCGCGCAGACCCTGACCGACAAGGAGTACCAGCGGATGCGCGACGCCTCGATCGCCGTGATCCGCGAGATCGGCGTGGAGACCGGCGGCTCGAACATCCAGTTCGCCGTCCATCCGCAGACCGGGCGGATGGTGGTCATCGAGATGAATCCCCGCGTCAGCCGCTCCAGCGCCCTGGCCTCGAAGGCCACCGGCTTCCCCATCGCCAAGATCGCCGCCAAGCTGGCCGTCGGCTACCGCCTGCACGAGCTGCCCAACGACATCACCCGCGAGACCAAGGCCTGCTTCGAGCCCACGATCGACTACGTGGTGACCAAGGTGCCGCGGTTCGCCTTCGAGAAGTTCCCCGAGGCCGATCCCGACCTGACCACGCAGATGAAGAGCGTGGGCGAGACGATGGCCATCGGGCGGACCTTCAAGGAGTCGTTCCAGAAGGCCCTGCGGGGACTGGAAATCGGCACCTTCGGCTTCGGCTGCGACGGCAAAGACCTCTGGGGCACCGCCGAGCAGCCCAGCCTCGACGAGGTCCGCGCGGTTGGCCCGGCCCGGCGATCAGCGGGTCTTCCACATCCGCTACGGCATGAAGTACGGCATGACCATCGAGGAGATCCACGAGCTGTCGGCGATCGACCCCTGGTTCCTGGAGAACCTCCGCGAGATCGTCGAGCTGGAAGAAGAGCTGCGCGGCTGCCGGGGGCTCCGCGACGCCGCTTTCGAGCTCTTGCGGCGGGCCAAGCAGTACGGTTTTTCCGACCGCCAGTTGGCCCACCTCTGGGGCGTCGCCGAGACGGAGGTCCGCAGCCACCGCAAGCGGCTGGGGATCGTCGCCCGCTTCAAGTCGGTGGATACCTGCGCGGCCGAGTTCGAGGCCTACACGCCCTATTTCTATTCCACCTACGAGGACGAGGACGAGACCCCGGCGGCGCCGCCGGGAAAGCGGCGGATCATGATCCTCGGCGGCGGGCCTAACCGCATCGGCCAGGGAATCGAGTTCGACTACTGCTGCTGCCACGCCAGCTTCGCCCTGAGGGAGTTGGGCATCCAGTCGATCATGGTCAACTCCAACCCCGAGACGGTGAGCACCGACTACGACACCAGCGACCTGTTGTTCTTCGAGCCGCTGACCACCGAGGACGTGCTCAACATTCACGACGCCGTCAAGCCCGACGGCGTGATCGTGCAGTTCGGCGGGCAGACGCCCTTGAACCTCTCGCGGGCGCTGTCCAACGCGGGGGTGCCGATCATCGGCACCAGCGTGGACACCATCGAAGACGCCGAGGACCGCGAGAAGTTCAAGGACCTGCTCACCCGGCTGAACTTGAAGCAGCCGGCCAACGGCATCGCCCGCACCACCAGCCAGGCCCGCAACGAGGCCCACAAGATCGGCTATCCGGTGCTGGTGCGGCCGAGCTACGTGCTCGGCGGCCGGGCGATGGAGATCTGCTACGACCAGCAGCAGTTGGACCGTTTTGTGGTCGATGCCTTCCGCGCGTCCGAGGGCCAGCCGGTGCTCATCGACCGCTTCCTCGAGGACGCCACCGAGGTGGACGTGGACGCCATCGCCGACGGCCGGCAGGTGATCGTGGCCGGGATCATGGAGCACATCGAGGAGGCGGGGGTCCACTCCGGCGACTCGGCCTGCGCTATCCCGCCCTACAGTCTCCAAGGGCCCGTGGTCCAGGAAATCCGCGAGGCCACCTGGGCCATGGCGCGGGAGTTGAAGGTAGTGGGGCTGATGAACGTCCAGTTCGCGGTGAAGAAGGAAGACGGCCGGCCGGTGGTCTACGTGTTGGAGGTCAATCCCCGGGCGAGCCGCACGGTGCCTTTTGTTTCCAAGGCCACGGGCGTGCCGCTGGCCAAGGCGGCGGCCAAGGTGATGGCCGGCGTGTCGCTGGCCGAGCAGGGCTATCATTGCGAGCCGATCCCCTCCCACGTTTCGGTCAAGGAGGCCGTCTTCCCCTTCAGCAAGTTCGCCGGCGTGGACATCGTGCTGGGGCCGGAGATGAAGTCCACCGGCGAGGTGATGGGCATCAGCGAGCGGTTTTCCATCGCTTTTGCCAAGAGCCAACTGGCCGCCGGCACGGTGTTGCCCGCAAGCGGCAAGATTTTCATCAGCGTGGCCCAGCGGGCCAAGGAGCAGATCGTCGACCCGGCCCGGCGGCTGGAGGCAATGGGCTACGAGCTGTTGGCCACCCGCGGCACGGCCGTGCGGCTGGAGGAGGCCGGCATCAAGGTGCAGCGGCTGAAGAAGATCAGCGAGGGCCATCCCAACGTGCTGGACTACATCCGCGACGGCGTCTTGCGGCTGGTGGTCAACACGCCCAGCGGCAAGGGCGCCCGGACCGACGAGGGCTACATCCGCGCCACGGCCGTGGCCCACGGCGTGCCCTGCATCACCACCATCCAGGCCGCCGACGCCGCCGTCCGCGCCATGGAGGCCATGCGCGGCGAAGAGATGACCGTGCAAGCCGTGCAAGATAGGTTCCCGAAGCCGCCGCCGGCCGGGTGAGCGGGTGCAGCCCCGTTAGCCCGGGCGGCCACGCCGGCCGTGTGACGCCGCGAAAGTCTCTCTCCTCTTCTCCTCTTCTCCCCCTCTCCTCTTCTCCTCTTCTGCCCCTCTGCAACCGGGGGGAGATGCGCGGCCACGTATCTGAGATCAACCCGCAATTGCTGCACGCGAATTCCTTTTTTTCGCCAACGGGGATTGGGGCCATCCCCCGGATGGTTTCGCCCCGGCCGCACTCGTCGGCCGATCTTTTTGCCGGCCAACCACTTAGGCCAAGAGAGCCGTTTGACGAGTTTAGTAGTAGACGAAACAAAGTCCCGCCGAGCAGGCGGCAGGGGTATCGTTTGACCGACACTTCCTGGCATAAAGTCCTTTCCCCCGGGCCATTTTTGGCGAAAAGTTTTTTCTTTCAGGCGATTCGTGGCACGACGTCCTTTCTTCCAAGCGATTCGTGGCACGACGTCCGTTTTCCGGGGCGATTCCCGACACGATGTCCTATTCCGGGTTCCTCGACCAGCGGGGTTGGGGCCGTGGCAATGGTCGAGTCCTTGGCCGCGACCCGAAGGTGCCCCGGCGGTCCGCGCGATGCTTAGCGATTGGCCGGTGGGGATTCGCCGCCAGTGGCGTGTCTGGGTCCAGCAAACCAATCCGCTCAGCCTTTTCGCTTGACATCCCCGGGAGACCGGCAAAGGACCGGCAACGGACCGGGTCGCCCGGGGCGGTTGCCCGCCCGGGGCTCCCACAGACCCGAACGTGCGCAATTAACGCATTCGGTTCCTCAAGTTATCCTTTTGCTACACGACGGCATACCGAGTGAACCGTTACGGCAAACGGCAGGGGATAGCGCACGAGGAGGCGTGCGAACCAGTCGAACGTCCCACGCCACGCCCGCCGCCGCCGAAGCAGCCACTTCCGCCAAAGCCGCAAGACCTCATAGTGAAAACGGGAGATCGCGAAACTGTTGCCCGTGATCCCGTAGTACGCATAGTGGCCCCGCAACTTCTGGCATAGTACCGTGTGTTGCTCGCAAACCGGGTCGTGGCGATGGAGCCGGCACCATTGGGCGATCGTCCTGACCGCCCGCGTGAACCGGCCGGCCGCCGTCTTCCGCTTCAGAATCCAGTTCCCCTTGCGGGAGCGTGCCCAGAAATGGGTAAACCCCAGGAAGTCGAACGTCCCGGCACGGCCCGCGCCTGCCGAATCCGGCGAGTCCCGGTCGCCCAGAGGCTTCCGGAACGGCACCAGCCGCGTTTTGTCCGGGTGGATCGTCAGGCCGTACTTGCCGAATCGCTTCGGCAACACGTCCATGACTCGCCGCGCGTCTTCGTCCTCGGTGAACCCGATCACGAAGTCGTCGGCATAGCGGACCAGGTAGGCACAGCCCTTGAGACGCGGTTGCACCTCGCGGGCGAACCACTGGTCCAGCACGTAGTGCAGGTAGACATTGGCCAGTAAGGGGGCGGAAAACGGGACAGGTCCGATATTGGCAAGATAGATAATGAATGAAACAGCCCAACCTTCCAAGACCGGACCAGTCCCGTTTTCCGCCCCAGTCCCGTTTTCCGCCCCCCGTTTTCCGCCCCGCGGCAGACCCGACCGCTCTTGACGCCAGAGGCCATCCTGCCGATAATCCGCCCCCTACGATTCGAGGACGGTTGTAGCCCATTGGGCAAGGAGAATTGCGATGACGATGCTGAGGTGGGTTCTTGCGTGTGCGGTATGTGCCGTGTGGATGTTCGGCCTGCCTGGCTGTGGGAATCATTCCGAGCACGACGCCACGGTGGCTGCACCGACGAGCCGTGGGGAAACGGTCCCAAGGGCTGCGGATAGGGTGCAAGCGGTTGCAAACCAGCAAGTGGGACAGGCTGCGGCGGCGGTGCAAACCGTCGTTGACCAGAACGTGGTAAAGGCTGCTGCGACAGTGCACAAGGTCGATGAGAACGTGGTCCAGGGCCTCGAAGCTGCCCAATATGGTGTCCAGAATCTTCAACGGGCCGAGAACCAAACCGAACGGCAACCAATTCGCTAGAGCGGGCAGGTGTCGATCTGGCGAAAGGGCTTCCCGCACCGGAGGCTCCAAGGAGATAGTTGCCGGTACCGAGGTCGGCGTATCGGCTCGTCGGGCCAAAAAGCACGATTTGGGAAGAAGCCCGCCTTTTGTTGTGCGGGCTTCTTCGTTTCTCGTGGGACCGCCCCCGTCGCGCCGAACGTACGCAACACCTGACGCTCGAGAACGGGCCCGCGTCAAGCCCAAACCAGCGTCCGAGAAATGCAAAATGAAAATGAAAATTTCGATGTCCGTTTTCCATTTTTCATTTTGCATTTTTCATTTTGCATTCGACGGTACGCGAAGTCTCATGGAAGTCTGGATTACGCGCAGTGGCAGCGGCCGAAGCAGTGCTCGAAGAGGTCGTCGGGATCCACTTGCTCCTGCTTGATGAGGCGGGTCGAGATCATCCGCCATGCCGACCCGCGACGCCCTTCCGCCCGGGACCGACGTTTGCCATATAATGCACGCGGGACCAAATAACAGAAGTTCGTAGTACCGGCTTTAGCCGGAAATCCGCATCAAGACCGCCTAAAGGCGGGACTACGAACAGCGCATTTCCGACCGCGTGCAGTATAATAGCGCGATGCGAGAACCCTTGGCTTACTTCGACGGACGCTGGATTCCCGCCTCGCAAGCGGTCATCTCGCCCACGGACGCGGGATTCGTGCAGGGCTCGACGGTCGCCGAACAGTTGCGGACTTTCGGCGGCAAGATATTCCGCCTCGCGGAGCACCTCGCCCGGCTGCGGCACTCGTTGGCGATCATCGGGGTTGACGCGGGGATGGACCAGGAAGAGTTGGCCCGGATCGCCTTGGAATTGGTCGAACACAACCACCAGCTTCTGGAAGACGGGGACGACCTGGGCCTTTCGATCTTCGTCACGCCCGGCCAGTATCCTTCCTACCGGGCCGAGGCCGCCGCGGCCCGGCCGCTGGTCTGCCTGCACACCTATCCGTTGCCCTTCCGCCTTTGGGCGGAAAAGTACGACTCGGGCCAGGCCCTGAGGACCACCGCGATCCGGCAGGTCCCGGGGTGCTGCTGGCCGCCGGAGCTGAAATGCCGCAGCCGCATGCACTACCACCTGGCCGACGCCCAGGCGGCGGCCGCCGAGCCCGGCGCCCGGGCCCTGCTGTTGGACGAGCACGACCGGGTGAGCGAGACCTCGACCGCCAACCTGCTGATCTACACGGCCGGCGTGGACGCCGGGGCTAACTCGGTCGAGCCCGTTAGCCCCGGCGTGGCCGCCGGGGCTAACCGAGTTTCGCCCGTTAACCCCGCCGTGGCTGACCGAGTTGCGCCCGTTAGCCCCGGCGGCCACGCCGGCTTGTCCACTCCGCCGCCGGGCAGCGTCCTGCCGGGGATCAGCCTGGCGGAAGTGAGGCAATTGGCGGCCGGGCTGGGCCTGGAGTTTCTCGATCGCCAACTGACGCTTGGCGACGTGGCCGCCGCCGGCGAGGTGTTCTTGAGCAGCACGCCGTTTTGCCTTATTCCTGTCACTCGGCTGGACGGCCGGCCGATTGCCGGCGGAGTGCCCGGGCCGATCTTCGCCCGCTTGATCGCCGCCTGGAACCGGCAGGCCGGCCTGGACATCCCGGCCCAGGCCCGGCGCTTCGCCAAGCGTACGTCAGGCTTTCCAGCCTGATGCAGCTCTTTGGTCGTAACCGTTCACAGCCTGGAAAGTAGCAGGCACACTCCGTGTGCCGTCCGCCCAAGCGGACCACTGACAAGGCGGACGGCACACGGAGTGTGCCTGCTACTATAACGCGGCCCGTGAACGGTTACCCTTTTGCCAGGCTGGAAAGCCTGACGTACTTTGGCGGCCTACGCCGGCGGCGCCTCGCGGACCAGGCGGCTGATCTCCTTGAACTGCGGCGTGCCGGCTTCGCGGCACCACTCGAACAAGGCCGCCTCGGTGGTCGTGAGCGTCACTCCGGAGGAGTCCATCCGCCTGATCGCCGTCCGGGCGTCGAGCTCCGCGCGGGAGCCGACGGCGTCGACGGCCAGGTAAACCCGCCAGCCGGCGGCCAGCAGGTCCAAGGCCGTCTGCTGCACGCAGACGTGGGCCTCGATGCCCGAGAGGAGCAGCTTGTAGATGCCGCGATCCTTCAGCCCCTGGAAAATCCCGGGACAAGCCAGGCAACTGAAGGAGAGCTTCGCAGGGACCTCGCCCAGCCGTTGGGCCAGCTCGGGCACGCTGCGGCCCAGACCCTGGGGATACTGCTCGGTGGCCGCCACGGGCAGGCCCAGCAGCTTTGCCCCGTCGATCAGCCGCCGGATGTTCCAGATGATCCGCCGGCTCCCGGCGATGGCCGGCGCCAACCGCTCTTGGACGTTGATCACCAGCAGGGCCGTATCGCCGGCCGACATCAATTCCGGGCTGCGTGAAAAAGATTCTGCTGCGCTCATCACGGCAGGATAACGGACGCCGACGGGAACGTCCAGCCGCAGCGGCGGAAAACGGAAAGGACGCGGGGATGGGGTGACGCGGGGACGCGGAGGTGGGGCGACGCAAGAACATCCCCGCGTCTCCGTGTCCCCGCGTCTCCGTGTCCCCGCGTCCCCGCGTCCCCGTGTCCCCGCGTCCCCTGCACGGGCGTCAGTTCATGACGATCGCCTTGGTCATGCCGCGGACGATCGTCTGATCGGCCGCTGACAGGCGCTGGAGCGAGACGCGGAGGTACTGGCCGCTGGACTGCTGCAGCCGCACCGTGCCATCGTCCAGGGTGCCGACGTAACGGGCCTCGACCTTGTACTTGCCGGAGCTGTCGGTCCAGATCCGCAGGCCGCCGTCGTTCTGGGAGAACGGATCGGGCTCCGGCGTGGCGGCGGGCTTCTTGGCCGGAGCGGGCGTCGGCTTCTTGGCCGGAGCGGGCGTCGGCTTCTCCGCCGGAGCGGGCGTCGGCTTCTCCGCCGGAGCGGGCGTCGGCTTCTCCGCCGGAGCGGGCGTCGGCTTCTCCGCCGGGGCGGGCGTCGGCTTCTCCGCCGGGGCGGGCGTCGGCTTCTCCGCCGGGGCGGGCGTCGGCTTCTCTGCCGGGGCGGGCGTCGGCTTCTCAGCCGGGGCGGGCGTCGGCTTCTCAGCCGGGGCGGGCGTCGGCTTCTCGACCGGAGCGGCCGGCGTCGGCCCGGGAACCTCGGCCGGGGCGGCGGGCTTCGGCATCTCGGCCGGTTTTTCCGCGGGCTTCTCGGCGGGCTTCTCTGCCGGAGCCTCGGCGGGTTTCTCGGCCGGTTTTTCCGCGGGTTTCTCCGCGGGCGCCACGGCGGGAACAGGCGCCTCGACAGGTTTCTCCGCGGGAGCAGGCGGTTTGGCGGGTACGGCCGGGGCCTCCGCCGGTTTCTCGGCCGGAAGGGGCGGGACCGGAGTGGGAGCGGGCGGCTCGGTAACCGCTGGCGCGGTCGCCGGTGCGGCCGGCGCCACGTAAGGCGTTACGGCCGGCTGCGGTGCGGGCGCCGTCGGCGCCACGGCTGCCGGAGCCGCAACGGGCGCAGCCGGAGTACAACAAGCCGGAGCCGGAGTGGAACAAGCCGGAGTACAGCAGGCCGGCGCCGCCGTGCAGCATGATGCGGGTGTACAACACGAATCCACCACGCAACAGCTCACGCGGCATCGCCGCGCACAACACCGGCCACAGGCAAAGCCCAGACACTTGCAGGCCTGGACCGCCTCCGACATGACCAACAGTGCCACGACCATCGTCGCCAGCACCAATCCCAGTCGTCGCATTGCAGTATCTCCTCTATTGCTGAAACCGAGTTCGGGCCAATCCACTTAGTTACACTAATCTCACCGGTCTGCCCATGCAACCATTTCTCCCCGCCGATTTTACAAAAAACCCGGCAGTCCCGCGGATTGTCTGACTTCCACCTGCAGCTCATGCTTCAGCATAACATCTTGTCGTATAAGATGTTATGTGCTCCCGCGCTTTTGGCGGAAGAGCAGGGGCCCTGGTGCCGGCCGGGCTTCTGGGCGATACTGTACTGGCGCCAAGCCGGACGAAGGAGTTAGAAGTTAGGAGTTAGAAGTTAGAATGAAGACCCACGGACGGACGCAGGCCATGAGGCCGAAAAGTACGAATGGCGAGCAACACGCTACCTCTTTCTTAGCCCCTGACTTCTGACTCCTAACTAACTCCTACCTTCTAACTCCTAACTCCTACCTTCTAACTCCTATGCCGCTCAAGACGCGCGCCACCACGATCCTCACGGTCCGGCATCAGGGCACGGTCGCCATGGGCGGCGACGGCCAGGTGACGGTGGGAAACTCGATCATGAAGGCCGACGCGATCAAGATCCGCCGGCTGATGGATGGCAAGGTGCTGACCGGCTTTGCCGGCGGCGCCGCCGACGCCTTTGCGCTGTTGGAGCGTTTCGAGGCCAAGATGCGGGATTACCCCGGCAACGTGCCCCGTGCGGCCACGGAACTGGCCAAGGAGTGGCGCACCGACCGCGTGCTGCGGCGGCTGGAGGCGATGCTGGCCGTGGTCGACGATCGCTACACGCTGCTGTTGACCGGCACCGGCGACGTGATCCAGCCGACCGACGGCATCCTGGGGATCGGCTCCGGCGGGTCGTATGCCGTGGCGGCCGCCCGGGCGCTGGTCGCCCACGGCCGCCTCACGGCCCCGCAGATCGTGCAGGCGGCGCTGGAGATCGCCGCGGGGATCGACATCTACACCAATACGAACATCGTCGTGGAGGAGTTGGCGTGCGCGAGTTGACGCCTCGGGAAATCGTCCAGGAATTGGACCGTTACATCGTCGGGCAGCAGGATGCCAAGCGGGCGGTGGCCGTGGCCGTCCGCAACCGCTGGCGGCGGCAGCGGGTGGCCGAGGAGATGCGGCCGGAGATCGGGCCGAAGAACATCATGATGATCGGTCCCACCGGCGTGGGCAAGACCGAGATCGCCCGGCGGCTGGCCAAGCTCACCGGCGCCCCCTTCCTCAAGGTCGAGGCGACCAAGTACACCGAGGTCGGCTACTACGGCCGCGACGTGGAGAGCATGGTGCGGGAGCTGGTGGAAAACGCCATCGGGCTGGTGCGGCAGTCGGAGCAGGTCAGCGTTGAAGGCGAGGCCCGGCGGCGCGTGGAAGAGCGGCTCTTGGATCTCCTGGTCCCCTCGCCGCCGGACGCCGGCCCCGGCGCCGATGCCGAGGCGGACGCCGGCGAGCGCTACGAGCGGACGCGGCGGAAGATGCGGGCGATGCTGGCCGCCGGTGAGCTGGACCAGCGGCAAGTGGAGATCACCTCCGAGCAGAAGGCGGTGCCGATGATGCTTACCGGCATCGGCATGGAGCAGATGGACGTCGACCTGCAATCGATGTTCGAGAAGATCCTGCCCAAGAACACCTCGCGGCGGAAGATGACGGTGGCCGACGCCCGCAAAGTGCTCTTCGAGCAGGAGAGCGACGCGCTGATCAACAAGGAGAAGCTCCATGCCTCGGCGATCGAGCTGGCGGAGAGCCTGGGCATGATCTTCATCGACGAGATCGACAAGATCGTCTCCGGCGAGCAGCTTCACGGTCCCGACGTCTCGCGGCAGGGCGTGCAGCGGGACCTGTTGCCGATCGTCGAGGGGACCACGGTCCAGACCCGCTACGGCTTCGTGAAGACCGACCACGTGCTGTTCATCGCCGCGGGGGCCTTTCACCGCGCCAAGCCCAGCGACCTGATGCCCGAGCTCCAGGGGCGGTTCCCCATCCGCGTGGAGCTTTCGGACCTGACCAAGGACGACTTCGTCCGCATCCTCCGCGAGCCCAAGGGCGCCCTGACCAAGCAATACCAGGCGCTGTTGGCCACGGAGGGCGTCGAGATCGTCTTCGAGGACGACGCCATCGACTCCCTGGCCACCTACGCCTGCCAGGTGAACCAGACCTCGCAGAACATCGGCGCCCGGCGGCTCTACACCATCATGGAGCGGCTGCTGGAGGAGTTGAGCTTCGAGGCCTCCGAGATGGGCGCCTCGCGGGTGGTGATCAACGCAGCCTACGTCCGCCAGCGGCTGGACAAGGTCTCCCACGACGAAGACCTCAGCCGCTTCATCCTTTAGGGTTACAGGACCAGGCCGAGAGCCACAAGCGATGCCAATGCCAAAGACGCTGCTGTGAAGACTACGATCAGCGTACGCGCCATATCGGATGGGTGACGGCGTACTTCATACCAAAGTACAAGAAATAAGCCGAGTATCACGCCCACTGAACCGCCGACAAGGGCGGAAAGACCGATCGGGATGATCCACCACGTGCCACAGACCTCGCCAGCGGGCTTTAGCCGGGATGCGAAGGGGCCGACTAGGAACAAAAGCCCGAGAAACGTGCCGGCCAGGCCGAGGAAAAACGTCACGGCATAGCTAACCAGTAATTCGACCGCACTCGGCCAGGTTCTCGCGGGCTCTGACGACGCTTTCTGCGCCGCGGCGTGTGGATCATCATTCATTTCTGGCTCACGTAGCTAAGGCATGCGTGGGGCCATTACTGCGGATGGGACACCGCGCTAACTGCACACGGAGTATAGTTCCTCTTCTCCGTTCCTTGCTTTACGGCTGGGCAACGTCTCCAGCGTACTGTAATCGACGCCAGGCACAAAACCCCTCCCCCCAAGTAGTCGCGGAACAGAGAAGAGGCAGTATACTCTGCCTCCTTGCCAAAGGAGCAGAACCGGTGGGCCGGCGCTCGCTTACGCGAGCTTGTCCCACCCTACTTGTCTCTCGCGACGAAGACCTGAGACAGAAACGCCCGGAGCTGAGCCGGGCGTCCCTTTCTCGTCGTTGCAGGGCGAATCTTCGCGGTCGTCAGCCTTCTCGGCAGGCTGGCCTTTCGGCCGCCTGCCGGACGACCTGCTTCGCCTAGGCCACCGCGGCCTTGCGCCGCCCTACTTGCGACGGGCGCCCTTCCGCTTGGCCACTTTCTTCGTTGCCCTCTTGGCGCTCTTCTTCCGCGGCGCCCTCTTGGCAACCTTGGTCGCCTTCTTCGCTGCCTTCTTCTTGGCCACCTTGCGTCCTCCTAACGAGATCCTTTGCGGCGATCGACCGCCGGCCTTAGGCTGGGGCCGCGGCACAGCCGGTCTAACGCCTCGAAACAAAAACAGACATCCGTCCGCATCCTGCCGCCGGCGACAAAGACGCGCCGGCACGCGGCAGGAGTCACATCGACGCTCGGGGTTCCTTCCTTCGCAAGGAACCCAGGGAGCATCGAGAGCTCGCACTCTCAACGACTCCATGCTGAATTATGGTAACGTCTTTTCAAAATCTTGCAAGTGCAATTGACGCCTTATGCACCATCTTCGGCGCGCCATCGCGCACGCGAGCCGATCGATCCGCACGCCTCGTGGCGCTTTGCGCACCGTCATCTTGTGCGCTTCGTCACTACCGCTTGACAGGCATAACCGCGACATCTCGGATCGTCGATCGATGACGGAAAACCGCGCGATCGATCACCCACGCGCTGCGCATCGCTACGCGATCGACGGCGACTCCTTGATCTCTTTACTCACGCTGCTGTAAGCGCACCGCGCGGCGCACGTCGCGCCGCGCATGGCGTCTCGGTTGCGTCGAAAATGGAAGTCGGCGATCGTTTCGTGAGACGCTCGAACGACCGCGAGTAGCGGTGTTTGTTCTCTACTGCTGGAATTGCTAACATCTTGCTGTACAGGCACTTGCGCCAACAGATAAGAGGCGCCGGCATCCCCTCCGCCGTCTGCTCGTCCGAGCGTCCCCTGTTCCAATTCACGTGAACCGGCAGAGCGCCAAGCGCGCTGCGGGCGGCGATCGCCGCTACCGTCAATGTCATGAAACGTAGATGCGGAGAGTTGCCGGAAATGCCTCGGCAAGGATCGGCCGGCGGCCGTTTCCTCGCGCCCCGGCTAGCGTCACATCCGTGGCCTTGAGAAGATCGATAGCGAGCACGCGCACAACGTTCGAGGAGGCATGGCGAGCGTGAAATGATCGCGCTGACATTCGCTGCTGCGCCGCGCCTGCCAAGGGTGCCGGACCGCGCAGGGCGGAATCCGAAAAAAATAATTTTTTTTTCGCGAGTGGCCTGGTGGACAGGCTTACGACGCCAGGACGCCGCGGAGGAACTCAGCGCTTCGGCGGATATTCTCGTCCGAGCCATAGCACTCGATCGACACCACGCCGTCCCAGGCCGTCTGCTGGAGGTGGCGGAGGCACTTCTCGATGTTGCCGGCGTTGACCCCGCCGCCGACGGGCACCTCGCTGCAGGCGATGCCCGTCTCCTCGCCCCGCACGGCCGCGGCCAGGCCGGCGCTGACGTCCTTGATGTGCGCGTGCGAGAGGTACTTGCGGAAGCGCCGCAGATAATCCAGGGGGTCCAGGCCGGAGATGAACGTGTTGCCGGTGTCGAAGTTCATCCGCAGGTGCTCGGACTCGAAGTGGTGGAAGAGCCGCTCCATGAAGTCGCCGTCGGTCGTGTAGGGGCCGTGCGGCTCGACGTTGATAATCACGCCGTAGTCCTCCGCCCAGGAGAGACACTGGCGGTAGTTGTCGCAGGTGATGCGGAAGACTTCCTCCTTGCCCAGTCCCTCGATCGGCGCCGCGCCGTCGACCGTGTCGACCATCGGGCAGCCCAGCTCGGCGGCGAATCGGATCGACTGCTGGACGTACTGCACGCCGAAGGCCGAGCCGTCGGGGCCCATCAGCGGGTAGGAGCCGTCGATCTGCGAGACCACCAGCCCCATCCGCTCGCAGTAGCGGCGCAGGGCCCGGGGATTCGACTGCAGCGAGATCCCCGGCTCGTAGCCCATCGCCTGGAGGAAATACTGCCCGTGAATCGCGGCGAACTCGATGTGCTTCAACCCGTACTTCACGGCCGTCTGGCAGGCCGTCTGGAAGCTGCCGCTCAAGGGACGCCAATTGTCGGTATGCAGGCCCAGTTCGATCATCATCTTCCTCGATTCGTTGACAACGAGTAGGGTGGGGCAAGCTCGCGTAAGCGAGCGCCGGCGCAACCATTCTACTCCAGGCGTGTCGCCGGCTGCCACAGCGGCCTTGTCCGACCTTACGATTACCCGAATGCGGCGGTTAGCCGGCCAAGTCCCAATGGAAGAACAACCACACGACCAGTAATACCAGGAAAGGGATGTTGGCCGCGATAAGCCACCAGGCAGCCTTGATCCTCCAGGCAGCAATCACTGCCGCGAGAAAGCTACCGGAGAAGCCCACGCCACAACCGGTCAGCGTCTGAATGAATATTCCGAACTTGTCCAACCCGCGGACAACGGTCGCAGATTCGATCAAACCGACCAATCCTCCAACGACGGAAATCAAGAACAACGCGATGGAAATACGGAATGCGATGCGGTGGATCATACAACCCCTCGGCTCGTATCATATCTCTCCTCATGCCCGTAAAGCAATACAGGGAGAGTGGTTAGCGGTCGGTGGTCAGTGGCTGGAGATGGAGGACGCTGCCAGTTCTGACCACTGACCACTCGCCACTGGCCACTGCTGGTGGGCCGGCGGCCGCCAAGGCGGCCTTGTCCCACCCTACGGCTTCGGGAAAGCGGCTGCTACGGTTTGGCCGAGCCTCTGCCCGCGGCACGGCTCAGGCGGTCGGCCCAGTAGAGAGGCTCGGGAAGCCGCCGGCCCAGCAGCAGTCGGGCAACCACGTTCCGGGCAAAAGCCACGCTGACCTGATGACCCGGCGAGACGAAGATCGGTCGCCGGCTGCCGTCGGTGGGCCGGATCGCCGCGCCGATCACACGCCTGCCGTCCAACACCGGGCGAGGCCGGCGGGGCTCCATGCCGGCAAGCTCCACCTGGCCCCAAAGCAGCTTCTTGGTCACTCCGATCGTCGGCACGCCGGCCACCACGCCGAAATGGCTGGCAAGGCCCGCGTGCCGCGGGTGCAGAATGCCGCTGCCGTCCACCAGCAGCACCTCGGCCAGCTTGCCCTCGGCCCTCGCCTTTTCCAACACGGCCAACAGGATCGGCAGCTCGCGGAAGGTCAAGTAGCTGGTAATGTAGGGAAAGGTCACCGGCTGACCAACGGTGGTCGACCAGACCAGTTCGCCGCCGGGCATCTCGACCAGCGCATAGGCGGCCACTCCCACGTTGCTCTCGGGGTACGAGACATCGACGCCGCCGATCAGCCGGGGCGACCGCCGCGGACCGCCGAGCGACACCTTACGAGCCAACTCCTCTTGTACGTGGCGAAGCCGCTCCAGGGGACGCCCGCCGACAAAGGCATCGAAGCCGAAACGGGCCGGATCGACAGCGGCCTGTTGGATCTCGATCCCTTCCGCACGCAGCCGCCGGGCCTTCTCCTCGAAGTCGCAGCGCGCCGCTGCTGCCAGGCAGGCGCCCGCGGCACTCAGGTCCCAATTCGCCGCTGGCGCGGAGCACGCGATGCCAGGGAATCTCGGAATCGCTCCGGTGCTGTTGGAGGAACATGGCGACCCAGCGGGCGGCAATGCGATTGCCCAAGGCTTCCGCCAGGGCGCCGTAGGTCGTCACGCGGCCCGCCGGAATCTGGGCCAACAGCGCCCGCAGTTCTCCCGGCAGGTCTGGGATCTCAAAGTCCAACCGGGGTTGCTGGCGAGAGGATGACATGGCGAAACTTGCCCAGCTTACTATTCCGTGTCTAATCAGTGTTTCATCCGTGGCTGACTTGCCTACGGTCTCTGGCAATATAGAATCATACTCTCTTACGGTTCGTCGTCCGTAGTCTTTGGCTGATCGCATCATGGAGTATAGTCTGATCACCGGCGCCGCCGGTTTCATCGGCTCGTCGCTGGCCCGGGAACTTATGTCGCGGGGCAGTCCCGTTACCTGCCTGGTGCGGAGGAGCTCGCGGCTGGTGCGGCTGGCCGACGTGAGACCGCCGCTGGCCTACGGTGACGTGACCGACCGGGAGAGTCTGCGGGAGCCGATGGCCGGGGCTTCGGTGGTCTACCACCTGGCCGGGTCGCACGATCCGTTGCGGGCGGCGGAATACTACCGCGTCAACGAGCAAGGGGTCCGCAACCTGCTGGAAGTGGCCGCGGCCCGGGCTCAGCCGCCGGTCGTGGTCCTGGTCTCCTCGCTGGCGGCTGCCGGACCCGCCCCGTGGGGCCGGCTGCGAACCGACGACGACCCGATCTGTCCCGTGTCGCACTACGGCTGCAGCAAGCGAGCGGGCGAGTTGGTGGCGGAAGAGTTTGCCGGCCGGCTGCCGATCACCATCCTCCGCCCGGGGATCGTCTTCGGGGAAGGCGACTTGCAGAACGTCCCCATCTTCCTCGCTATTGCCCGCACGCGGATCCACTTTGTTCCCGGATACTTGCCCAACCGCTACTCGATGCTGCACGTCGCCGACCTGGTCGAGGTATTGATCCGCGCGGCGCAGCGGGGCAAGCGGCTGACTGCCGAGGCGTGTGCGGGCGGTTCGCCGGCGAAGCCCGGCTATTATTTTGCGGCGTGCGGCGAAGATCCGACCTACTTTGAGTTCGGCCGGCTGATCGCCCGGGCGCTGGGCATCAGGGCGTTGGCCATGCCTTGGGCCACGGCCATGGTCTGGGTGGTCGCCGCCATCAACGAGCTTCGCGGCCAGATCCGCCGGCGGCCGGTGAAACTGGGCATCGACAAGGCCCGGGAAGCGACGGCCGGCTCCTGGGCCTGCTCTTGCCAAACGATGATCGACGACCTGGACTTCCGCTCCCCGCTGCCGCTAGAAGAACGATTGCGGCAGACAGTCGCCTGGTACCGCGAACAAGGATGGCTGTAGCAAGAGGATGAGTTGCCAGCGATTACCGCAAGCGTGACGCGCACGGGCTTTGAGAAGATGGAAGCCAACTGGCTTTATCGGTCAGAATAGCCGCAAGCCGGCCCCTACCAATTCATCGGCATCGGTTTCCAGGGTTTTCAGCCGGGGGATTGCTGCCCTGGCAAGATCGAAGTATTCGCGGTGACGTTCAATGCCGATGCTTTCGACACTGATTGCCTCACAGGCGGCGATGGTTGACCCCGACCCCATGAACGGATCGGCAATCACGCCCTCGCCCAAGGGCAGCGAGGCGTAGACGATACGGCGCAGAAAAGACTGCGGTTTTATGCTGGGGTGGTCCGCAATCTCGCGTTCCCTTTGGGGTGTCCGTTCGCTGGGTATCACATCCTCAAAGGGGCCATCCGGGTAGCGGTGCAATCCGCCCGTCTGATACTTGCGTAGGCAATCGGAGACTTTCAAGTCCCCCATCGGCTTGCGGAAGAGGCCCCACGGTTCGTAGCAACCCTTTGGCATCGACGATACCCCGGGAAACTCCTCTTCGGCGTTCTTTGGCCGGTCGCCGCCGCGCAGAGTGCGGACAAGACGGATAATCTCACCCCGAAATTCCAGCCCGCCGTCAACCAGCGCGTCATAGAGCAGTTGGCAAATGAAAGCGTTAGTTGCGATGAAGACATGACCACCGGGCCGAAGCGCGCGGCAGACAAGCTGGCCCCACTCCAAGAAGAACTGACGCAGGCGGGCACGTTCCTTGCCGTTTAGGGCCGTGAACCGGGGAAGCGGGGCGCGAGTATGCCCGTCGAAGGACGGCGGGATGCGCCAAATGCCGCCCTTGCCGTTGGCCCGCTTCTCCAACTGGTCAGCATCGTATTCCTTGACCCCATAAGGCGGGTCGGTCACCACGGCATGGAGCGTGTCGGCGGCTTGCCCGGCAAGCCATGCGAAACAATCGGCATGGATGATGCAAGCCCGGCCGATCTTCACCTGCTCGTTCATGCTTGCATTGTAGCGGGGTTGGCCGACAATCCCAAGACGTAACCGTTCACAGCCTTGAAAGTAGCAGGCACACTCCGTGTGCCGTCCGCTCAAGCGGACAGCCGACAAGGCGGACGGCACACGGAGTGTGCCTGCTACTATAACGTGGCCCGAGACATATCTTGTGCCGGCGTCACACATAGACCCTGCGGTGGAAGATGTACCACTCCAGGCACAACACGCCCAGCCCGGCCAACAGCAGCCACTTCCAGGTCTCACGGCGGCCGATCCGGCCACCGGACGGATGCGCTGCGACTTCCTGATGGCCGAGGTTCAACTCGCCGCGAGGACGCAAGTCGCTCTCCGCGATGCTGAACAGGTTGACCGCGAACCGCTGGAAGGTCTTGCCGCCCGAGCGGACCTCGTAGACGCCCAGCTCGTCGGTCTCGGCGAAGCTGAACCGCCCCTGCTTTGCCCGGGTAAGCTCGACCACGCGCCCACTGGGCGAGCGGACCTGGATCGGCTTGTCCGGGAAGGGACTCTCCAGATTCACGACCTGTCCCGGCAGCAGGCTGTCGCCTTGGAGCAAGGTCTGCCCGCCACCGAGGTACTGGAGGATATTCAGCGAAAAGACGGGGAAACTGGGGCGGATCGGCCAATTGGAGCCGATGAACGATTTCCGCTGTCCGTCCATTCCCACCGCCTCGTCCACCAGCACGAAGCCCAGCACCGCGTCCTCGAAGGCTTCCCGCGGGGCCACGGCAAACAGCGGCCCGAGGTGGCTGTCGATGAGCACGGTCCCGCCGGGCGGGGTTACCAGCGGCGTCGCCTCGGCCACGAGCACGTCGCCCAGGCTGAGCCAACGTGTCAAGGGGTGGGTCGGATCGACGTTGATGATCTGCGGCTGTTGAACTTTCGGCCGCGCCTTCCAGCTCCGAAGCGGCGGCATTGAGCCGAGGAACAGCGTGTTGGCCTGAGGCATGGTTTTCGGCTGGCAGCGATCGTAGATCACCAGGTCGTAGCCGCCGACGGCCGCTTGCTGCTGGTAGCTCTCCTTGTCGAGGAAGCCGGGCGACTCGACGGTCAGCTCGGCGAGCTGCCGGGCGGTGGAGGTGTTCAAAGCGATCTCCAGCGGCTCGTTCGCCGGCGTGACCAGCAGCACCTTGGCCCGCCGCGGCGGGTTGATGACTGCCCAGGCCTCGTTGTCCAAAGCGAGGTCGTCCGGCGTGGCGATCTTCAGGCTGAGGACGCCGGCGTCGGCGTCGACCGGGTCGAAGACTACGGCCTGGCGGCCGGGCGACTCCTCCACGCCCGCGCTCTCGCCTTCCTTGCCCGACGCACGGCCCGCTTCGCTCTTGGCCGGTGAGTCGCTGCGGGCGGAGACGGTCACCTTGCCGGCGTTGATCAACTGGCCGTCCAGCCGTAGTTCCAGCGAGACCGTCGCCTCCTCGGAGCCGAAGTTGGCCAACCGTGCGAAGGGCTGCAACTGGCCGGCCTTGGTCTCTTGCCGGCGGACGCTGAAGGCTACGATCGCCACGTTCTTCGCCTGGCTTTTGCCGATCGGCAGGTAGACCGGCGCAAGATGGCCGAGGGCGAAATCGGCGGGTTGGTCGAAGTTGCCGTCGCTGAGAATCATCATCGTCGCCGGCATGGCCTCCGAGAGGTGGTTGGCCTGGCCGGGGTTGGCCAATCCCGCGGCGACCTTGAGGGCCTCGGCCAGCGAGGTCCGCCGCACGGTGGGCTGGATCGCCTCGATGCTGCGGCGGAGTTGACCGCGGTTGTCGGTGAACATCTGCTCGACCCGGGCCGTATCGGCGAAGCTGACCACCATGCCCACGTCGCCCGAACGCATGGCGTCGACCAGCTCCAGGGCCTTTTTCTTGGCCGCGGCGAGCCGCGTGGGCTTTTCGTCTTCGGCCTGCATGCTGGCCGAGGCGTCGATCAGGAAGATGAAGCGGTTGCCCTGGAGTCTGACCCCCTGCCATCCCGGCCGCAGCAGGGCCAGCGCCGCCAGCAACAACAGCAGAAGCTGCAAGAACAACAGCAAGTTCCGCCGCAGCCGCTGCCAGATGGTGTTCACGTGGAGGTCCTCGACCGAGCGGTGCCAGAGATACGTGCTGGGCACCTCGATCGGCTTCCGTTTGAGCTTGAGGAAGTACAACAGCACGATCGCCGGGGGCACCGCCCCGAGGATCAGCCATTGCCACCAGCTCAGCATGTTGATCAGTTGCGGCAACATTATCGCACCAGCCCTCGCTCTCGCAGGTAGCCGGTGATGATCTGCTCGACGGGCAACTCGCTCTGCGCCAGGAAGTAGAGAATGCCCCGCTTCAGGCAGAACTGCCGGGCCGTATTGATAAACCCGGCCAGCGTCTTCCGGTAACGCTTCAACAGCGCGTCGCTGACGGTGACTTCCGCCTGGTCGCCGTCCTCGCAGTCGATCAGTTGCAGATCGCCGGCCAGGTCCGGCCGCCGCTCCTCGGGCGAGAGCACGTGGACCACGTAGATATCCATGTCCTGGGCCAGCAGGTAGCGCAGGGCCGGCTCGTAGCCGCCCTTATCCAGGAGGTCGCTCACCAGCACCACGATTCCCTTGCCGGAGTTGGCGATGCAGAAGTTCTTCACGCCCTCGGCCAGGGACGCGGTCTCCTGAGGCTCAAGATGTTCCAGGTAGTCCAGCATTCGCCAGAGGCTGCGGCGTCCACGGTAAGCGGGGGCCGAGCGGGCCGCCGGCTGGCCGAGGGTCTGGATCTTCACCCGGTCGCCGCGCACCAGTCCGATGAAGCCCAGCGCGGCGGCCAGTTGCCGGGCGTACCAGAACTTGGTGGGCTCGCCGAAGTCCATCGACGGGCTGGCGTCGATCAGGGCATAAACGTGCAGGTCCTCCTCTTCCAGGAACATCTTGAGGAACAGCCGGTCGAGCCGGGCGTAGGTGTTCCAGTCGATGAACCGCAGGTCGTCGCCGGCGACATAGTTGCGGAAGTCGGCGAACTCCACGCTCTGCCCTTTCCGCTTGCTCCGCCGCTCCCCTTTCATCCTCCCGCGGAAGATCTTGCGGCTGACCAGCTCCATGGTCTCCAGTTTCGCCAGCAGCTCGGGAGATAAGAGCGGAAGGATGCTTGACATACTCGAGCCGACCTAAGCAACGTGTCCCCGCCACCATCCCTGGAAACATGTCCTCGCTACCATCATAAGCCCTGGAGGGTCGAACGCCATCGGCTCTGTAAAGTGTAGGGTGGGTCGAGCGCAGCGAGCCCCCATACGCACTAAGTTAAGGAATTTTGCAGTCCGTGCTTGGAAAGAGGCAAGAAACGGGAACACTAATTGACACTGATCGACGCTAATATGGTCAATTAGCGAAGATTAGGGAGGATTAGTGTTCCGTCTGTCGGCCCTTCTTCTTAACGGATCACGCGAGTATTCCTTAACTGCGCCTATGGGGCTCGCTGCGCTGGACCCACCCTACGCTTCCCGCAACAGCTTGAGCACCTGTCCGGTTGCGGCTCCCTCGACAGTAACCTATTTACAGGCAAGGTGTTACGATCACGCCCGCTAGCCCGCACTGGCGTTCTGCTGGCCTGCCGCCTACTATTTATCGAGACTTGGCGGCAAGCAATCCCTCCGCGCCAGGTCCGCTGCTTGGCACGCCGACTGTCCCACCCTCACCGCTCTGGGCAAAGTGAGATCGCAGCGATGTCCCGCCCTTATTGGTCTGTCCTCTTGTGTTTCGGATTGGGTCTTCTGGCAGATCGCGCGGCCCGGCTGGCTAGGGCCGACGACAAGCCGGCGGCCAGCGCTTCCAGCCAACTGCCGGTGAGCTTCTACAAGCAGGTCCGGCCGATCTTCCAGGAAAACTGTCAGGGCTGCCACCAGCCGGCCAAGGCGGGGGGCGGCTTCGTGATCACGCACGTCGCGAGGATTCTCAAAGGGGGCGACAGCGACGATCCGGGCGTCGTGCCGGGCAAGCCTGACGAGAGCGTGGTGATGTCCCAGATCACGCCCCAGGAGGGCAAGCCGCCGGTGATGCCCAAGGACCGGACGCCGCTCACCGCGGCGCAGGTCGAGTTGGTGCGGCGGTGGATTCAGGAAGGGGCCCACGACGACACGCCGGCCGCGGCCAACGTGCTGGTCGACATGGACCATCCGCCCGTCTACACGGCCCCGCCCGTGCTCACCTCGCTGCATTTCTCGCCCGACGGCAGCCTGCTGGCGGTTTCCGGGTACCATGAAGTGCTGCTCTACAAGGCCGACGGCTCGGAGCTGGTCGCCCGGCTGGTGGGCCTCTCGGAGCGGATCGAGTCGGCCGTCTTCTCGCCCGACGGGAAACGGCTGGCGGTGACCGGCGGATCGCCTTGCCGGATGGGCGAGGTGCAGATTTGGAACCTCCGCACCTACAAGCTCGCGGTCTCCCACCCGGTCACCTTCGACACAGTCTACGGCGCAAGCTGGTCGGGCGACGGCAAGCTGGTGGCCTTCGGCTGCTCCGACAACACGGTCCGGGCGATCGACGCCCGCTCGGGCAAGCAGGTGCTCTTCCAGGGAGCGCACAGCGATCTGGTGGTGGGCACGGTCTTTTCCGCGAAGGACACGCACCTGGTCTCCATCAGCCGCGACGGCTCGATGAAGCTCATCGAGGTGGCCACGCAGCGTTTCATCGACAACATCACCAGCATCACGCCCAGCCTGCTCAAGGGCGGACTGATGGCGCTGGCACGCCATCCGAGCAAGGACGAGCTTCTGGCGGGCGGGGCCGACGGCGTGCCGGAGATCTACAAGATGTTCCGCACGCAGGCGCGGCAGATCGGCGACGACTTCAACCTGATCCGCAAGTTCGACGCCCTCCCCGGCCGCGTCTTCGCCGTCTGCTACAACGCCGACGGCAGCCGCATCGCCGCGGCCGGCAGCCTGGACGGTCACGGCGAGGCCCGGGTCTACCAGGCCGGCGACGGGAAGCTGGTCTCGAAGTTCGAGCTGGCGGATTGCGGGTTGTATGCGATCGGTTATCGGCCCGACGGCAAGGCGCTGGCCGTCGGCGGCTTCGACGGGATGGTGCGACTGATTGACCCGGAGACCGGCAAGCCGATGCGGGAGTTTCTCGCCGTACCCGGCGGCCCGGCGAAAGTAGCGTCAAAGTAGGTCCCGCCCGCCGGGCGGGGCGTGTGAGAATCGGCGGAAGAGATGGTAGGGTGGGTCGAGCGCAGCGAGCCCCACCACGTATAGTTTTACGAGGATCGTGTGGAAAAGTGTCTGTTGCCCAGCTCCGAAGGGGCGCGACTCGATAGCCCAGGGCAACGCCCTGGGGAACGGGCGGGTCCATCCTGTCTTCAAGCCCCGAAGGGGCGCGACATCCGGGCCTCGTGGGGCGGTTATCGCGCCCTTTCAGGGCTGCGCGAGCCCGGGGAACTTCGTTCCCAGGGCTGCGCCCCTGGGCTATCGAGTCTCGCCCCTTCGGGGCTGAATACATGGGAGAAGCACAGTGCGGACGAGCTTCATTGCGGCGTTTCTGATCTTCGTTCTCTGCCCGGCAGCCCGGGGAGAGACGGAGAAGCCGCCGGGCGAGGAGAAGCTGCCGGAAGGCGCCAAGGTCACCTCGCTGGAGGCCTACCCGGCGAAAATCGAGTTGACGTCACATTACGCTTACCGGCAGATGGTGCTCACGGCCCTATTGGCCTCGGGCGACCGGGTCGACGTGACGCGCCTGGCCCGCATCGAGCCGCCGGCGGGACTGGCCGAAGTCTCTCCGCTGGGGCTGGTTCGCGGCAAGGCCGACGGGACCGGTTCGTTGGCCTGTTCGCTGGGCGGCCAGTCGATCCGGGTGCCGCTGGACGTGCGCGGTCTGGGAGCCGAGTACCGCGTGAGCTTCGTCCGCGACGTGATGCCGGCGATTTCCAAGATGGGCTGCAACGCGGGGACCTGCCACGGCTCGGCCAAGGGCAAGAACGGCTTCAAGCTTTCCTTGCGGGGCTACGATCCGCTGTCCGACCATCGGGCGCTGACCGACGACCTGGCCGGTCGGCGATTCAACCGCGCGGCCCCCGATCAGAGCCTGATGCTGTTGAAGGCCTCCGGCAGCGTGCCGCACACCGGCGGCGTGCTCAGCCGGCCGGGCGAGCCCTACTACGAGCTGCTCCGCGCGTGGATCGCCGGCGGCGTGAAGTTCGACAAGGACGGCCCGCGTCCCACGTCCCTGGAGGTCTTCCCCAAGGACGTGACGATTCCGCTGCCGGGCATGAAGCAGCAGTTGGCGGTGACGGCCGCCTTCAGCGACGGCTCGGTCCGCGACGTCTCCAGCGAGGCCTTCGTCGACACCAGCAACATCGAGGTGCTCTCGGTCGACAAGCATGGCTTGGCCGTCGCCTTGCGCCGCGGCGAGGCGGCGCTGTTGGTCCGCTACGAGGGCAATTATGCCGTGGCCACAGCGACCGTGATGGGCGACCGCAGCGGCTTCGCCTGGAAGGACGCGCCCACCAATAACTACGTCGACGAGCTGGTCTACGCCAAGCTGAAGAAGCTCCGCATCGAGCCTTCCGGGCCGGCGACCGACGCCGAGTTCCTCCGCCGCATCTCGTTGGATTTGACCGGTCTGCCGCCCAAGCCCGAGGAGGTGCATGCCTTCCTCGCCGACGGCCGCGACGCGCGGGCGAAGCGCGACGAGGTGATCGACCGGCTGATCGGCAGCCCGGCCTTCCTCGAGCACTGGACCAACAAGTGGGCCGACCTGCTCGAAGTGAATCCGAAGATGACCAGCCCCGAGGTGGCCGCAGCCACGCGGAAGTGGATCCGCCAGGCGCTGGCCGACAACATGCCCTACGACAAGTTCGCGCATACGATCCTCACGGCCAGCGGTTCGACCGCCGCCAACCCGGCGGCCGCCTACTACGAGGTGGTCCGCACGCCGGAGATGGCTTCCGAGACCTCGACGCAACTGTTCCTCGGCGTGCGGTTCAGTTGCAACAAGTGCCACGACCACCCCTTCGAGCGCTGGACCCAGAACCAGTATTACCAGCTTGCCGCCTATTTCTCGCGGATCGACCGCAAGCCGGCGCCGGGCTCGGGCATGACCGAGGACCGCAACGGCAAGGACCCCGACGCCAAGCGCCCGCTGGTGGAGATGATCGCCGACGGCCCCGCCGGCGAAGAGCGGCATCCCCTGACGAACCAGGTGGTCCAGCCCAAGTTCCCCTTCCTCGACGGCGATCCGCCGCCGGCCGACCTGCCCCGCCGCGTCCAGTTCGCCGCTTGGGCCACCTCGCCCAAGAATCGCTATTTCGCCGAAAGCTACGTCAACCGCATCTGGAGCTACCTGCTGGGCGTGGGTCTGATCGAGCCGGTGGACGACATCCGCGCCGGCAACCCGCCCTCCAATCCCGAGCTGCTCCGCCGGCTCACCGCCGACTTCATCGCCGGCGGCTTCAACACGCGGGAGCTGATCCGCCTGATCTGCAAGTCGCGGGTCTACCAGCAGTCGATCGCCACCAACGCCTGGAACGCCGACGACGCGACCAACTACTCGCACGCCCTGGCCCGGCGGCTGCCGGCCGAGACGCTCTACGACGCCATCCACCAGGCGCTCGGCTCGCCCGTGCGGTTGCCAGGAGCGATGCTGGCCGATCAGCTCGTCGACCCGGCCGTCTCGCCGCCCGACGGCTTCTTGGATCTCTTCGGCCGTCCGCCACGGGAGAGTGCTTGCGAGTGCGAGCGATCCAACGGCGTTTCGCTCGGGCAGGCGTTGAATCTGATCAACGGGCCGACCGTGGCCGATGCCATCGACGACCCCAACAACGCCGTCGCGAAGCTGGTCCAATCGCAGCCCGACAACCGCAAGCTGATCGAGGAGCTGTTCGTGCGGATTCTCGACCGCCCGCCGACCGAGTCCGAGATCGCCCATTGCCTGCCGCTACTGGATGCCTACGACCAGGACGTGCAGAAGGTCTCGGCGCCCGCGGCCGAACGTGAGAAGACGCTCGACGCCCAACAGCCGGCCTGGGAAGCGCGTTATCACGGCACCGTCGCCTGGCACGAGATTTCCCCTGTCGAGATGGCTTCCGCCGGCGGCGCCACGCTCACCAAACAGGACAGCGGCGCGATCCTCGTCGGCGGCAAAGCGCCGGAGAAAGACAAGTACACGATCACCTTGGACACCGACCTGACCGGCATCACCGGCATCCGCCTGGAAGCCCTGTCCGACGGCAGCCTGCCGGCCAAGGGGCCCGGCCGGGCGGATAACGGCAACTTCGTGCTCAACAAGTTCCAGGTCGCCGCCGCCCCGCGCAACGAGCCCGGCAAATCGCAGCCGGTGAAACTACAAAAGGCCTCGGCCGACTTCAGCCAGTCGGGTTACGACGTTGCCGGGGCGATCGATGGCAACCCCGGCACCGGCTGGGCCGTCTCGCCGCAGTTCGGCCGCGACCACGCGGCGCTGTTCGAGACGGCCAGCGACGTGGGTTTCCCCGGCGGCACGCGGCTGGTGGTCGTGCTGGACCAGCAGTTCGGCGGCAAGCATGCCCTGGGCCGTTTCCGCCTCGCCCTGACCACGTCGCCCCGCCCCTTGAGGCTGAAGGAAGAGCTTCCCAGCGAGATCGTTACCATCGTTGTGACGCCGGCCGACAAGCGGACCGATCTGCAGAAGCAGCAGCTTGCCCGTTACTTCCGCTCGCTGGACCCCGAGTACGCCCGGCTTTCTCAAGGTCTGGGCTCCTATACCCGCTGGGCCGGCCAGAAGCGGATGATCGGCGCCCAGGACCTCGTCTGGGCGTTGATCAACAGCCCGGCGTTTCTGTTTAATCGCTGAGGTTGCCCTCGATTCTCCCTCTCCCTCCGCAACATTATGCATCAGCTATCACTGCTAGCAGAATTCGACCGTCAAATAAGGACTTACGTCAACAAGGCGTGAAGTTTCGCGCCAGGTCGGCGACCAATCGTGGTAGTCTGGGTCGATTGCTCCCGATGTGGCAAGACGATTTGGCTGTCAATGCTAGCTGATGCATAATGTTGCTCCGGGAGAGGGTTGGGGCGAGATCGCAAAACGCGTTGAATCGGCCATGCCCGCCGGATATACTACGCCCAGGGGTTTGACGGTCGTACTCCTCACGCTCCGCGTGAGGCCGAGCCGTAACCGTTCACCGCCTGGAAAGTAGCAGGCACACTCCGTGTGCCGTCCGCCCAAGCGGACCCCTGACAAGGCGGACGGCACACGGAGTGTGCCTGCTACTATGGCGCGGCCCGTGAACGGTTACGGCCGAACCTCACGCGGAGCGTGAGGAGTACACGAAGGGGGCGCAAGGCGACTTGGCAACAGCATCATGACCACGGGGGTCACCTTCCCGGCCTGGTGGAGTTGAAGTTGGCGGCCGGCCGCCTGCGCGACGAGAGCGACGTGGTCGAGTTGATTCTGGCGAATCCCGACGAGATCGACGCGATCCGACAGCGCCTGGGCGCAGCCCACGCTCAGTACGTCGCCCGTTTCGACGAATTGTTGACCCGGGCGCGGGAACAAACGGCGCGCTGAGCAGCTTTGTTCCCCGGGAGAATTAAGTCGTGTGTCCCCGGAATTATCAATTTGTGCGAGATAAATGGGTGACTGTCCCCTATTCCCAAGGGAATTGCCGAGATAGCACCGAAAGTGCCGCGATCCGCAAGCTTGGGTTTGCATCTGCTAGGTAGCGTTTTGCACCTTCGAGGGACGCTACGACATCATCCACCTTGTCCCGCGCCAAGCCGTGTAGAATGTCGAGGCGCAGTTCTCTTTTCTCCTGATCGGATTTCAACGATCGCACCCGCCTTTCAGTTTTGCCAGTTCCTTCTCCAACTCGGCGATTTTCTCGTCATGCAACGCCGCCAACTCTTCGCAATTCCGGACCGGGTGGCCCCGGGCGGTTTCCCGCCCGGGGCTCCCACAGACCCGAACGTGCGCAATTAACGCATTCGGTTCCTCAAGTTATCCCTTCGCTACGCCACGGTACACCGAGTGGATCACCCGCAGGTAAGGCACCGGGTAGCGATCCAAGAGCTGGCGGAACCAGTCCCAAGAAACGCGCCACGCTCGCCGTCGCCGCATGAGCCACTTACGCCAGACCTTCAGCACCTCGTGGTAGAAACGGGCCAGCGCCGGGCTGTTGCCCGTGATCCCGTAGTACCCCGCGTGCCCTTGGAGTTTCTGGCAGAGTACCGCGTGTTGCTCCGCAATCGGATCGTGGCGATGAGACCGGCACCATTGGTCGATCGTCCTGACCGCCCGCGTGAACCGGCTGGCCGCCGTTTTCCGCATCAGAACCCAGTTCCCCTTCCGAGATCGCGCCAAAAGTGCGTGAACCCCAGGAAGTCGAACGTACCCGAGCCGTCGCCGTCCGGTCCCTTCCGCTCGCCCTGGGGCTTGCGGAACGGCACCAGCCGGGTCTTGTCCGGGTGGATCGTCAGGCCGTACTTGCCGAATCGTTTTGGCAACACGTCCATGACGCGCCGCGCGTCTTCGTCCTCGGTGAACCCGATCACGAAGTCGTCAGCGTAGCGGACCACATACGCGCGACCCTTCAGACGAGGTTGCACTTCCCGCGCGAACCATCGGTCCAGCACATAGTGCAGGTACACGTTCGCCAGTACGGGTGAAATCACCCCGCCCTGCGGGCTTCCGGCCGCCGGATGCGTCACCGCCCCGTCTTCCATCACGCCCGCATTGAGCCACTTCCCGATCAGTCGCAGCACCACACCATCGCGTATCCGTTGTTGGAGAAACTCCCGCAGATGGGCATGACCCAACGTGTCGAAAAACTTGCGTATATCGACTTCCAAGAGGCAGCTTACCCCGCTCCACATGGTCTGCTTCGAGAGACTGTCCAGGGCATCATGCGCCGATCGCCGCGGCCGGAACCCGAACGAGCAGTCATAGAAGTCCTCCTCGTAGATCGGTTCCAGCAGCATGACAATCGCCCGCTGGAGCACTTTGTCCTCCAGCGTCGGAATACCGATGGGGCGGGTCTCTCCGCCGGTGCCTTTCGGGATATGCACCCGTCGCACCGGTGGCGCCCAGTAGATGCCCGACTTCGCGCGCTCCAAAAGCGACCGGAGGTTGCCCTCCAGGTCTTTCTCGTAGTCCGCAGCCGTCCGGCCGTCCACCCCCACCGCGCCATCCTTGCGTGTCCGCCGATACGCCTCCCGCAACCATGCCAGGTCGAGGTGCTGGTTCAGGGAGGTCAGTCCCTTCTCCGGCATCTGTTTCGCCAACTGTGCTATCCGTCGTTGTCGCGTAGACACGAGTTCGGAGTCCGAGGTCTCCGTCATGTTTCCCTCCAACGGTCTGATAACTCGACGCCCCGCTTCCCTCCCCCGGGTCCAAGTCGGTGCAAGTTCCCCGGCTTCCACGGTACTATCAGGGCGCTATGACTTCCTGCCGGCCATCTCGCCGCGCTTCGTTTCCTTCGCTTGGCGATACCACTCAAAGCGCTCGTGTTTCGCCCGCACGCGGCCGAGCGCTGCCGTGGGCGGGTCTCCTGGAGTTGGTCACCCGGTATCTCCGGCCGGGATGTTGGTCAGTGGAGACGACAGGATCTCCTACGTTCCTGGGGAACCCCGATTGTGCTCTTGCCCTGCTCTCCGACCCCGGTAGGACCAACGCATCAGGCCCTTGCGATGCGCCGGCGCGGCCCCCGCTGTGTCCACGACGAAGGCTCCCGCATTCGTACTTTCGAGGCTCAATCACACGGCTTCGGCACTGGCTGTCTACGCTTCGCAGGCCGGGTCACCCCGACACCACGCAAGACTCGCTTCCGGCTGCTGGCCAGACTCTTCCGGACGGGCTTGGTTACCCGTAGGGTTCCAATGAAAGGTTTCACGATGTATCCTACATTGATCCTCCTTTCCCAAGTTCTCGTAGCGCAAGGACACATAACTAATTATTGACAGGGTGGGCTGAATCTGGTAATTTGCGGTGATGGCGAGGTTAGCGCGACTGGTGATTCCCGGTATGCCCCATCACGTAACGCAGCGTGGAAACCGCCGCCAGCAGACGTTCTTCAACGATGCGGACTACGCGGCGTACTTGAAACTCATGGCGGACTGGTGCCGCGAGGAGGCGGTGGCGATCTGGAGCTATTGCCTGATGCCCAACCACATCCATTTGATCGCCGTTCCATCCTCCGAGCAGGGTTTGCGGTGGGCCGTCGGGGAGGCGCATCGGCGTTATACGCGGCGGATCAACTTCCGTGAAAAATGGCGCGGATATCTCTCGCAAGGACGCTTCGCCTCGTTCGTGATGGACGAACCCTACTTGCTGGCAGCGGCGCGCTACGTGGAGTTGAACCCCGTGCGGGCGGGACTCGTTTCCGCCGCTGGCGATTGGCCTTGGAGCAGTGCTCGCGCACACCTGTCGGGACGGGACGATCAGTTGGTGAAGGTTGCTCCCTTGTTGGCAATGATCGCCGACTGGAATGCCTTTCTGGACAGCGCTCTACCAGAAGAGGAACTCAGGGACATACGAGGACACAGTCGCACGGAAATAGGGGACAGTCAGTGCGCCGTGAATGCGTGTGTATTCTAGCGGGTGAAAGTCCCGCCTGGGAAGGGTCGCTTGCCCAGTAGCAATCGAAGCGGCGGAGGAGGCAACGAATTCGTCGGAGCCTTCGATGGAAAGGGTCACTTGGTGACCCCGCGAAGATGCAGGCCGTAACGCAAGTGAACGTTCGATTAGGCCCCGAAACCCTAGTCGCGGAAGCCGACCCTTCTGACTGTTGGGGAAGGCCAGTGTTGCAGAGGAAGTGAGCGACGAAAGCACTCTGCAGTTCCGCCGGGGTAGAGACGACGGCATGTATCGAAGGAACGCACATGAAGCACGGGAAACCGACGACGACAGCGGCGGCAACCGCAACGGGCAACCCGCGAGGGCCAGGTCCGGTCGCGTCGGCGGCGGAGAGGCTCGTAGTAGCGTTGAAACCGGGTAATGCCGGCGGAGCCAAGGGGCCTCAGTTCAAGGATCAGCGTACGCAGGAGCAAGGCAGAGGATGATTGGCGAAGAGCCTACCAACACCAATCCGTTGCAGAAACTCTGCGCGGCGCTGCATGACAAAGCGAAGAGTGCGCCCAATTTTCGCTTCTACTCCCTGTACGACAAGGTGTATCGCCGCGACGTGCTGGAAGCGGCCTACGCGCAATGCCGTGCCAACGGCGGAGCGCCCGGGGTCGATGGCCAGTCCTTCGAGGACATCGAGAAGTACGGCGTGGATCGCTGGTTGGACGAACTGACGGAGGAATTGCGAACGAAACGGTATCAGCCGCAACCGGTCCGGCGGGTCTACCTGCCGAAACCGGACGGGAAGCAGAGGCCGCTGGGGATTCCCACGATCCGCGACCGCGTGGTGCAAACCGCCGCGCTGCTGGTCTTGGAACCGATCTTCGAGGCCGACCTGCAACCCGAACAACACGCCTATCGCGCGGACCACAGTGCCCTGGAGGCAGTGCAAGAAGTGCATCGCCTGCTGGGCCAGGGGTATCGCGCGGTCGTCGATGCGGATTTGAGCGGGTATTTCGATAGCATCCCGCACCCGGAGCTGATGCTGTGCGTCGCCCGTCGCGTGAGCGACAAGGCCATGCTGCACCTGATAAAGCAATGGTTGGTGGCGCCGGTGGAGGAAACCGACGAGCGGGGCCATGTGCGACGTACCACGCGGAACAAGGACACGAAGCGCGGTTCGCCGCAAGGCGCGCCGATTTCACCCTTGTTGGCGAACCTGTACATGCGACGTTTCGTGCTGGGTTGGAAGACCCTTGGGCATGAGACCCGTTATCAGGCCCGGATCGTCAACTATGCCGACGACTTCGTGATCCTGTGTCGCCGCCGGGCGGATGACGCCCTGGCGACGATGCGCGACATGATGCGGCGGCTGAAATTGACGGTCAACGAGACGAAAACGCACGTCGCTCGCCTGCCTGCCGAATCGTTCGACTTCCTTGGGTATACGTTCGGACGGATGTATTCACCGCGAACGGGCGGGGCCTATCTGGCGCGCGACCGGCGCAAGAAGGTGCTTGGGGTCTGCCGCCAGCTCAACGAGTTGGTAGGCCGATTGCCGACGTTCATCCGGCCGGAAGCGCTGGTCTACCAGGTCAATCAGGTGTTGCGCGGGTGGGCCAACTACTTCTGCTACGGAACCTACACCGCGGCGTTCGGGATCGTGCATTGGCACGTCTGTCGCCGGGTCCGTCGGTGGCTACGAAGGAAGTTCACGCTGGATGGACAAGGATACAGCCAATATCCCGACAGCCGCCTGGAGCGTGAGCTTGGGCTGCTGAACATCAAGAAACTTCCCCGTCGCTACTCGTGGGCGAAACCATGAACCTTGTCCGAGAGCCGGATGCGGGAAATCCGCCCGTCCGGTTCGATGAGCGGGAGGTGGAAACGGAGCACGGCATGCGGCTAGTGAGACACAGACGGGGAAACCCCGACCCAGAATATGCCGAAGCCTACCCCACCGCGCCACCTCTCGACTCTACCCAAATCTGGGGTGTTTGAGTAAGATCACGCGCGGCGAACGTCCTCTATTACCCATCTTTGGTGGCTGTCACCTTTACACCCTCAGGGGCAATCAGAGCTTCTCCAGAAGCCTATTGTACTCGGCGTGCGTCCCGATCCAGAACCAAATCGCTTCCCCACCATCGACTACGGCCACCGCGCGATAACCGATCCCGACGCGCCGAGTATATGGGCGGGTCCTTATGCACTTGCTTGAAGTGCAGGCCCGGGTGCCGGGAATCCTGTCGCAGAAGCCGGTAGGCTTCCCGCGCTTGCCGTCGCGCGTGAGCCGGCAGCGCGGCGAAAAGCTCACGGAATCGCCGCGTCACGCGAGATTTCATAGCGCGTCCGGGTCGAGCTCGCTCGTGCGCCCTGGCGGTGTTCCGCTACAGCCTCACGAGCCAGATGCGCCAACTTGTCAGACGAACCGGCAATGGCACGATCGAACTCGTCCTCCTCGGCCAACTCAGCGAGCAAGCGAGCAGCCAAAAGGTCCTGTTCGGCCGGTGGCAGCCTCGCAGCCTTCGCGAATGCCTCTTCGAGAAGCGTCGTCACGGCAAGACCTCCTTTCGCCATATTCTATCACCGGTATGAAGCCCCGCCCACCGATTCCCTTGCCGCTGTCGCCATGCGCTGATTCTATTGCCGCTGGTAGCCGCTCGCAAGCGGGAACGTGGGATGCCCCCCTTCCCCCCCTCGCGTTCTTCACCATTCTCCGGGCAAGGCGGTTGCAAAGGTCGAGTTTCTTGAGACCAGGGCGTCGCAATCGAGGCGCGGAAAGAGGATCCGGCATCAAAACCGGCCCCCGGGAAAAGAGACGCGGCCCCAAGAGAGGCCCGGGGAGGCGAAGTTGCGCCAAGAAGTGTTGCTCCGGGCGAGCAGGCGCGGGAAAAATTGCTCGCCGAGGGTTACAGGCGCGACTTTTTGTGTCGGCCCGTTTTGGGCAGTGCGCCAAATTGCGTCGCGCCCGAAGAGACATGCCGCCGGTCGTCGGCGCGGCTGCCTCCCTCTCTTGTTACACTCGCAAGACGGGTGCTCTGACTTTACTGATTATCCACCAATAGGTTGCGCCGGCGAGCAAAGGCGGGGGCGAGCATCGGGCGCCCCCCCAGAATGGGTCAGCGGGAAAACAACGGGACGGCCTGCGCCAATACATGCCGCCCGCCTGTCGCATTTCGGCGACCGGCTCCACCGACGCCCACGCGGAGCCGGCTCAGTTGTCGCCGAACAGCAGGCAGAGCACGTCCAGCGCGGCAGCGGCACGCTGGGGCTGGCAGATCCCCTCGGGACCGGCGGAGCGCTCCCAGAGCGAGAGCGCGTAGCGAAGATACTGCTCCCGCGACTCGATCAACAGCGAGTCATCCAGCGCCCCGCGGACCTGCGGCCAGAACGACCGCAGCTCGGCGACGACCTCGGGCGGGCCCGTGACGGCCGCGAAAACCAGGTCGTCGAGCTTCTCCAGCAGGCGGAGCACTTCGGGATCGTGAGGATCGATCAGCCGCGATGCCGGAGCGGCCGACACCGGCTCGTGAGGGTCCACCGTCAATGTCTCCTCCGGCGGGACGCCTTGTTCGGGATGGCCAGTGGAGTCATCGACCCGCCCAACGGCAGCGCCGCGGGCTGGGCGGACTCCAGACGCATGGCTCGCAGCGTCTCGACCAGCCGCCGAAGCTCTTGCAGCTCCTCTCTGCGCTCGGCTTGCAACTGCCGAAGCAGCTTCTCGGCGTCGGCGGTTGGGGCAGAAACGGGCGGCGCAAGCCGCGCCGCCTCGTCCTGCTGCCGGCGGAACTCCTCGCGCGCGGCCGCCAGCTCTTCACGAGCCCGGGTCAACTGCTCCCACTCCGCAGCCAGCTCGGCCCGCTGCCGCCGGCAGGCATCCGCCCGGCGATCCAAATCTTGCTGGATATCGCTTCTCTGGGCGAGCCAGGACTGTTGGCGCCGCAGCAACTCGGCCGCGCAGGCCTGCAGTTGCTTGACGACGCCGGAGGAGAAGCCTTGGAACTCCTCCTGGCAGTCGCGGATCTCAGCCAGCCCGCGGCGCAACGCCAGAGGGCCGTCGATGGTTGCGGATGGTTCGTCAGACACGGTTGCTCGTTCGGATGCCGGATCAGAAAGGTGCAAAATCACGCAGACCGCAAGGCTATCTCAAATCTATGTCATTTCGTGGCCTTTGGCAAAAACTACTCGGCGTCGCCGAGCGGCGAGGGGACCGCTCGCAGGAACCGGCCGCCGCTTTCGTACCATCCTTGCCGGGTGAAGCGGCACCAGTTGAGGTCCATGAGGAAGCCCAGCCGCACGCCGCTGGTGGTTTCCAGGGAGGCGATCGCGCGGCGGCAGGCGATCGGCCGGGGATGGTAGAATCCCAGCCCACGCTCCGAAAGGTGCTTTCCCACGACGACCAATGACTGGCCGACCGCAGTGACGCCGTCGGCGGCGACCGGCGTGAGGTGGACCAGGTAGGGATAGGGATACCGTTGCTCGCCCCGCCGCTCGACCAGGTCGCCGCAGGGATACAGGGCTCCCAGGAGTCCCCAGACCTGGTTGCGAACGTCGTCCTCGCCGAAGGCTTCGCTTTCCAAGCAAGGAGACTTCTGCGGCGGGTAAATCAGCGTGCTCATCATCAGACGGCTTCTCCCTGGAATCGGGTACACCGGGAAGAGAGCGGGGCGCCGGAACCGGCCCCCTACGACCGAAAGGCCAATGGAAACCTACCTCAGAAACGCCGCCTAGTCAAACGCCGGCTGGAAAGAAGTGGTCAGCGGCCCGAGTGTAGGGTGGGACAAGCTCGCGCAGCGAGCGCCGGCCCACCTTCGCAAGCGTCTGGTGGGCCGGCGCTCGCCCAAGGCGAGCTTGTCCCACCCTACGCTCGGGCCGCTGACCACCGACCGCTGATCGCTGACCGCTACTCAAGGCAGGTCGTGGATCTCGGCAATCGCGTGGCTTACCAGGGCGTCGCCGTCGGCGTAGGACTCGCAGGTCACGGTGTGGAGCGTCTTCAGGACCTCCAGGACCGCATGCGCCTGCTGGAGCAGTTCATCGGTCTTCTTGACCTCGGCAGCGTCCGTCGAATCCTTCTCGACCGCTGCGGATGGCTGCGCCGATGCCTTCTGGAGCTTGAACCCCGCTTCAACCCAGGGAGTGACCGCGTCGACCAGGGCCGCCCAGCGAAGCACCGCCGCGCTGGCCCGAGGCTTCGAGGCGTCGCCCAGCGCGCCGCCGACCGCCAGCGGCGTGGAAGCCAGCAAACGATGGGCCTGGTCGTGATTGGCCGAAATCGCCAGCACCGACTTGGATAGCCCGAGGGTCACCTGGACCCGCTTGTCCAAGCCCCACTTCTCCGGCAGCGGGAAGCAGTAGAGCGTGCCTTCGGGACCCTTTTCGACCTGCGGCTCGGGAATCGCCAAGAGCGGAATCGAATCGGGGTCGCTCTCGTGCGCCGCGGCCAAGAGGCCGTTGAGGACCTCGCGGTACTCGCTGCCGGCCTTGACCAGGGCCTTGGCATCCTTGACGCTTGCGATCAGCGCCGGCTCCGGCAGCGGCATCGGCTGCTGCATCTCGGGCAGACCCGCGGCGATCTGCTTGGTGGTGAAGCGGGCGTCGAACACCGCACCCCCTTGCCCGTCGGCCAGCGCCGGCAGCAGGAACTTGCGGGTGGCGGCGTCGAAGCGTTTGCAAAGCGGCAAGGCGGCTGATTCGAACTTCTGGTACTTCTCCTGTTCGTCCGATTTCATCTTCGGCAGGGCGTACTTGTTGAAGTAGTAGTGGCCCACTGCCGCGGCCTTGGCCAGCAGATCGTAGGCGCGCCGCTGGTCTTTGCCGCGCGCGATGCACGCCACCAAGGGATCGCCGCCGACGTGCGCCAAGAGGCCCAGGGGCCGGGAAGGGTCGGCCTGGGGATTCGGCCCCCAGTCGTAGAAGTACGACTCGCACCCCGTCGCCGTCAGGTAGGAGAAACCCATCTTGGCCCCGGGCTTGGGGAGCCACGGCTTGAGGTCCGCGGCCAGCGAAGCGGCGTCGCTGCGAATGCGGGCCTGATCCTCCTCCGGCAGGTCCGTCTTGCCCAGGTAGTCGCCGAGCTGCTTGACCAGGTCGTCGAGGTCCTGCGGGCTGGCTTGCGCCTGCGAGGCCAGGTCCTTGCTGAGATAGCTGATCGTGGTCAGCGTCTTGTCGGCACTGGCCGCAAGCGGCTTGAACTCCGGCCGGCTGCCCAACGGCTTGCCCGTACCCAGGGCGGCCAGGACGTTGGTCGAGTCCACGGTGGCGGCGATCAGGTACTCGTCGCGCAGTCCCATCGCCAGGACCAGCGTGAGCCCCTTGAGCTTGTCGACCACCTTGTCGACATCGCCCTTTTCGACCTCGTGTTCCCGCAGGTCGTCCAGGGGCACTTTGTCCCAGGGGATCAGCTTGCCGTCCAGCGAAAGGACCAGATACTCGCACTTGCCGATGGTCTTGCGGCTGAAGCGGCCGTTGAGCTCGGGCACCATCGCCGAGCCGAGAGCCAGGAAGCCGGCCACCACGTCGAGATTCTGCCGGGCCTGCTGCTTGTCGGTGATGCGGAAACCGGCGATCGTGTTGGGGACCTTGATCAGGTCGGCGTTCTGGGCCAGCACGTGGAGCATGGCGGCTCCCTGCTGCTCTTGGACCTCCGACCCGGTCTTTCCCTGTATCGCCGAAGAGATCATCTGGCAGCGGTTGGCGCCGTTGATTCTCTGACAAAGCCGCAGGAAGTCGACGTAGTTCGGGTCGCCGCAGACGAACGCTTCCTGGCCCAGCAGGTCGGCGAGGAACTTCAACGCGCTTTGGACCTGCGGGTTGGCCAGCCCGGACTGGACCTTGCCGGCCGGCGACTCGGGATCCTCCGCTTGCGTCTGGTACTGCTTGAGCTTCTCGGCCACCACGGGGAGCTTCATCAAGCGGTCCCATGCCTTGCTGTGGGCAACGGCGTCAATCTGCTGGCGGCAGTGGAGCAAGGAGATGTAGAAGGCGGTGTTGTCGGGAATCCAGGCAATCGCGGTCTCTTGCTTTCCGAGGTCCCCCGCCGCCAGCTTGTCGGCGATTTTCTCGGACGCCGGGGCTTTGTGCTCCGGCGCGGCTTCGTCCGCGGCGACGAGCATGGCTGCCGGCAAGGCGAAGATGAGCGCCGCCACCGCGATCCGAAGAACCCACAATTTGCCTCGTTGCCTGACCATGGAAAAGTCTCCTGAAACGAGAAGGGAACTGACGCCCAGCGCTGCTGCCCGCCGCGGTCCATGCAGGAACGTGTGTTCGACACCAGCCCGACGCGCAAGCGAGGGTAACTCGTTGGCAGTCCCTCGCTTGCGCTTCGGGCTCGTGTTTTGCCGCGAATAGTCCGGGCTAACCCACCCGGCTAGTGTACCTGACGGACGCGGCAAGGACAATGCCCCCGCCGCTCGGGTCTTCCAATGGAACCCCGGACCCGGCTATCGCCGTGGGCCGTCCTGGCGTTTGCGTTGGTACTCGCGGCTGGCATTGACGAGGATTCGCCGCTCTTTTCGCGTCAGGCGGGCCTCGCCCTCGCGGTGGATCTTCTCCAGGATCCGGTCGACCTCCGCGCCGAGGTCGACTTCTTGCGGCTCCTCCTGCTCCGGGTCGTGCAAGCGTAGGCTGGACCGCGGCTTCAGCCAATCCAGAGAGAAACCGCGCGGCGCAAGGCGTGCGAAGTTCCAGTTGAAGCGGTAATAGAGGTAGGCCAGCGCCGCCCCGGCGAGGTGAACGCTATAGGCGATTTGCGGGCCGTCCCGGCCGGGCGCTTGCAGCCCGAGCGACTCGGCCACGTTGGCCAAGATCAGCAAGGCGCCCATCACCCAGGCCGGCGCGGGGATGATAAAGAACAGCAGCACCTGACGATGAGGGAAATTCAAGGCGTAGAGCATCACCACGCCCACCACGGCGCCCGAGGCCCCCACCACCGACGCATCGAGCGTCCCGTGCAGACGGTTAATCAGCGCCCAAATCAGGCCCGCCGCGACCACCAGGAACAGGTACAGACGCAGGAACTCCTTGGGACCGTACTTAGCCTCGATGTCGCGGCCGAACATCCAGAGAGTAAACATGTTGAGGATGATGTGGTCGGGCCGTGCAGCGTGGGCAAAGCCGTAGGTGAGGAACCTCCATAGGTATTGCCAATGGGTGAGCGACCCCACGGTCGCCGCCATCGCCTGAGATAGGCGGTCCAAATCTCTATCATCCTGGTGGAGAAAGAGCTGGCCCACCAGCCAGATGGCAACATTCACCAGCAACAGGGCGCTGACGACCGTGCGTGGGCCGCGAAAACGGAATCCCTCCCGGTCGTCCCGATAATAGTCGCGGTCGTAGATGCCCATGCGCTCGTCCAGACCCTTGGCAACAAATGCCCCCGCCGCGTTCCATCGGCCGCGGTCAACTTCTTATATTGTCTACCCGGCGGGGGAAAAAGACCAGGGCCGGAGGGAAGGAGCGGCCAGCGATCAGCTTTCAGCGATTAGCAAGCCGGCTGATAGCTGATTGCTGACCGCTGATCGCTGAAAGCTATCTGCCCGCCTGGGCCATCTTCCGGGTCTGGGCATCGATCCGCCGCGTGGCCTCCCCTTGGATGCGAGCGATCTCAGCCACCATCGCCTGGTTGCTCTTCTCCAATTGCTGATTGAGGGCCTCGATTTCCGCCAGTTTGGCCTCGACGGCCTTGCGGTGCGCGGCCACCGCGTCCCGCTTGCGGATCTCGTCGGTCTTTTCCGCCCCCAGCCTGACGATCTCCTTTTCGCGCAGATCGACCTGCTCCTGGGCCAGGTCCTGGGCCGCCTTGATGAACTGCTGGTCCTTCTTGATGGCTTCCATCGCCTCGACCCAGAGCGAATACTGGTGGTGATATTCCTGGAACAGCACCCCGTAGTCGCGGAGCTTCCGCACGTACTTGGCCGACTCCTTGTTGTTCGGATCCTTGAGCTTGCCGTCCCGCTGGTATTCGGGCAGGCTGGCCGTCTTCAGCAGCTTGTCCAGACCGTCGTAGTCCTGGAAAACATCGTGGTCATCGGTCAGCAGCGTGTCGTAGAGGATCCACGGCCCCTGGCTCGCCCGCAGAGTGGCGATCTCCGCCTCGGTGAGCTTCTTCGAGGGCTGCAACTGCACCAGCTTATCAGCCACGGCGACCACGGTGAACTCGCCGAGGTACTTGCCGCCCTGCTCAACGTCCGCCTTGTCGAAGAGATAACAGACCATCGATGGCGTGATCTGGAGCGGCGTGGGGCAGGGAACGTTGATCGCCACCCGCACCGTGTCCTGCTTGGATTTCTCATCCTTGACCAGATCGACCTGCTGCCGCGTCACATCGCAGGCGACGTCCTTGGCCGCGTCGGGCAAGGATCGTCCCCAGACGCGCCCCCGGAACTGGAGCTTGTGCAGCTCGATCCGCGCCTTGCGGAGATTCATCTGCGCCGAGTCCACCCTCTCCTTGGCCCCCTGCACCAGCGCAATCTGCTCGTTCAGCTTGCCGAGCAGGGCCTCGTGCTGGCGAATGTTGTCGCGCCACACCGCCTGGACCTTCAGCGCCCGGGCGCCGTAGTAAAAGAAGAACAGCGACGCGACGAAGATCAGTCCCAGGAGGACCTTGTTCCAAATGCTCATAACGCGTCCAACCGCCTTGGATCAAGACAAAACAAGCCCAGGCGAGAGAGCTCGTAACCTCGATACTATTCTGACCATCGCTGGGTGTCAAGCTTTGGCCGCCGTCAAGCCGGCGTTTCCCAAACTGCCTGGTTTGACAGTAACGCCACAAGAGGTAAGGCCGCCTCTAACACTCCTTGTGAGGGGTTTCTTGCAGGGCGAGTCGTCTAAACGGGGAAACGAATCACGAAAACCCGAAAGAAACCGAAAGCCCGAAAGAGATGGTAGCCGGTGACGCGTGAACCTACATCCTTCCCCGCGCTTTTCGGGCTTTCGTCCTTTCAGGTTTTCGTGATTGCCGGACATCGAGGTTGCCGTCTCAATTAACGACCCTTTGCCGTCTTTCGTCGTAGCAATCAAGGAGGGTGGGCGCGACGACTCGTCAACCGGTCGCAGCGCCGGTAAACTGGAGGTTTCACCCTCGTCCAGCCGCGTTAAGCGATGCCGCTGCCCCGAGATCTGCCGTGAGAGCCAAGTACCTGCTTCCCTGCACCTGTGGTCGAGAGATACCCGTCGAGGCGACCCAGGCCGGCCAACCGATCCGCTGCCAATGCGGACTTGAGCTGGAAGTGCCGACCTTGCGCAACCTGACCCGGCTGAAACCGGCCGAGCCGCCCGCCGCCGCGCCGCGCCGGGCTCGATCGGCATGGGGGCGCCGGCAGCGGGTCATGCTGGCAGGCCTGGCGATCATGGCCATCGGAGCGTTATGGACGGGATGGGAACTGCTCCAGCGGCCCCATCCGCTGGAAGTCGCGTCGTTTCGCCCCGCGTGGGCGGTCCTGTATTGGACCTCGCTGAAACGCGGAGTGGAGTACCGCATGCCGTTTGAGGTCAACTATACCACATGGCTCGACGACAACAATCGTTGGCTGGCGGTGGCCGGAGTGGTCACCGGCTTGGGTCTGCTGACCGTGGGCCTTTCGCCGCTGATTTCCAACCGGCGGAAGGCCGGCGGCGTGTCGCGGCCCGTGCCCGGCAAGCGAATGCCCGGCCCGGGAGCGCAACGTGCCGGACCGCCGAAGAAGTAGTGGCTCGTGGCCGGTGGTTAGCAGTCAGCAGGAAGACGCGGAGAAGGAGAGACGCGGAGACGCGGTGAGCTTCTCACCCTGCCCGCGTCCCCGCGTTTCCCGGGACCAATGGCTCAGTTCTTGGTCTGCTCTTTCTTGTCGAAGGCGGAGTCGAAGGCCACGTTGCTGGGCTCGAAGTCGACCCGGCGGACGAACTCGCAGGCCTCCTTAGCGCCCTGGTCGCGTTTCATGCCGCTGTCTTCCCATTCGACCGACAAGGGGCCCTTGTAGCCGGCGTGGTTCAAGGCCCGGATGATCTCCTCGAAATTGACGCCGCCGCGGCCCAGCGAGCGGAAGTCCCAGCCGCGGCGAGGATCGCCGAAGCTCAGGTGGCTGGCCAGGATGCCCGAGCGGCCGTCGAGCTTGACGATCGCGTCCTTCATGTGGACGTGGAAGATCCGGTCGGGGAACTTGCGGATGAACTCCACGGGGTCGACGCCCTGCCAGATCAAGTGGCTGGGGTCGAAGTTGAAGCCGAACTCCTCGCGCCAGCCCAGCGCGTCCAGGGCCCGCTCGGCCGTGTAGAGATCGAAGGCGATCTCCGTGGGATGGACTTCCAAGGCGAACTTCACGCCGCACTCGCCGAAGACGTCCAGTATCGGGTTGAAGCGTTCGGCCAGCAGCTTGAAGCCTTCGTCGATCCAGGCCGGCGGGACCGGCGGGAAGGAATAGAGCAGGTGCCAGACGCTGGAGCCGGTGAAGCCGTTGACGATGTCCACGCCCAGCTTCTGCGCGGCCCGGGCCGCGGCCTTCATCTCCTCGGCCGCCCGCTGGTTGACGCCGGCCGGCTCGCCGTCGCCCCAAACGTGAGGCGGCAGGATCGACTTGTGCCGCGAGTCGATGTTGTCCAGCACGGCCTGGCCCACCAGGTGGTTGCTGATGGCGAAGACCTGCATGCCGTTCTTCTCCAACACCGCCCGCTTCTTGGCGCAGTAATCGTCTTCCTTCAGCGCCCGCTGGACCTCGAAGTGGTCGCCCCAGCAGGCCAATTCCAAGCCGTCGAAGCCGTATTCCTTGAACTTGCGTGCCAACTCCGCCACCGGCAAATCGGCCCATTGGCCGGTGAACATGGTAACCGGTCGTGCCATCGTCAACTCCTTCGTGCGTGCTAGTCATCGATCGGGTCAGGTACTCCTCACGCTCCGCGCGAGGTTCCGTCGGTTCGGCCTCACGCGGAGCGTGAGGAGTACAACAGCCGGAGGCCCATTTTGACAGATCCTCCGCCCGCCGCAACTCCCCCTGGAGAGGAAGGAGGAACGTAGGGAACGTAGAAGGATGAAGGATGAATAGAGCAGACAAGACTGCTACGCCGCCACAGGCATCCCACATTCTTCATGCTTCATTTCTCATTTTTCATTCTTCCAACAAGCGCCGGGCGTTGCGGCGGCGCCCGAGCCGGAATATGCTGGACGGTTTGCAAGGCAACGTATCCGCCGCGTTCCCACCACATCCGGGCCGACACGGCCCGGCTCGGAAACTGGGAGACCTACCATGAGATTGCTCCTTACCTTCTCGCTCCTGCTGGCATCGTTGACGACAGCTTCCGCCGCCGACGCGACCTCCGCGCCGCCGGCCGATGCGAAGCCCAACGTGTTGTTGGTCACCGGCCAGGACGGTCCCTGGCACGATTGGCGGCACACGGCGCCGGTGCTGGCGGGCCTGTTGCAACAGGACCCGCGACTGCACGTCCGCGTGGTCCAGGACCCGGCCTTCCTGGCCGATCCCTCGATTCAGCAGTACGACGCCCTGGTGCTGCACTTCGTGAACTGGCAGGTTCCCCCGCCGGGCAAGGCCGCCCGCGAGAACTTCAAGAAGTACCTGACCGGCGGCAAGGGGGTGGTCATGATCCACTTCGCCTGCGGCGCCTGGCAGGACTGGCCCGAGTTCCGCGACCTGGTAGCCCGAGTCTGGGACCCCAAGGCTCGGCCGCACGATCCCCGCGGACCGTTTCGGGTGACGATCGCCTCTTCACGAAACCCGATCGTCTCGGGCTTGAAACCCTTCCAGGCCGACGACGAGCTTTACACCTGCCTGACCGGCGACCGGCCGATCGAAGTGCTGGCCGAGGCCCGCTCGAAGGTCGACGGCAAGATCTATCCCATGGCGTTCGCCTACACCTCCGGCAAGGGCCGTGTCTTCCAGTGCCTGCTGGGCCACGACGTTAAGGCGATGCAGATGCCCGGCGTCGGCGAGCTCTATCGCCGCGGGTGCGCGTGGGCAGCCGGTCTTAGGCCTTAGGTCTTGGGGCTTGGGCCTTGGGCCTTGCGTTTTGGGCCTTAGAAGGGCGGCAACTGAATTACGTTGCAACCGGGCAACGCGCGTTTGAAACGTGCGATTCCCTGCGGCGTAAACTGACGCGAGGATTCGGGCCCCGTCAAGTCGACCTCTCTGAGTCGCCTGCACTCGGCTAGCGAAAGTAACCCGTTATCGTCAACGGCTGTTTCGCCAATGGTTATTGACTCCAAGTTCGGAAGGCTTTTCAGGTGAACCAAACCTGAATTGGTCACCTTCGTGTGGCTGATACGGAGAGCCCGGAGATTACCAAGAGCCCGGAGGTGCGCAACGCCATTGTCGCCCACGTTGGTGCACCAGAGGCCGAGCACCTGCAATTCACGAAGTTCCCCGACGTACACTACGCCCGAATCGGTAATGCTACTCCATGCAAGGTCAAGATTGCGGAGCCTCGGAAACACCTTCAAATGAAGCAGGTCTTGATCTGTTGCTTTACAACCGGACGGAAGGAAAAAGCCGCCAAGGGCACTTCCGCTACCGTCGCCTGGTGGCTCTACGCCTACGACATCTGAAAGGAAATCGACGCCGAACCAGTTGTGAAGTCGCGTTGGACCGCTCCAATTGGCTTTCCAGAATCCTCGGGTGTCGCACTGGTAATCGTAAGCAATCCATAACCCGGCCTTCCAAATCGCCCTCACTGCCTCTTTTTGCTCTCTCGCCTTCGTCATCTCCCACGAAAACCAACTTAGCGGCAAGGCGACAGCGACCGTCAGCACCAAGAGCGACCGGACGCCGAACTGGAATCGCCAGCGGAAGAGCAGGGCAGCACCGAACCAGAGCAGCATCAAGAGCATCATCACCGCGACCGCCGTCACGGCGGTAAGGACCGCGTATCCCTTGTGCCAGGACGGCCAGCCGAGTCGATTGGACAGCCAAAGCAATCCCTCGACCGCCAAGAGCGTCACAAGACAGTGATGCGGCGCGAGGCGAAACCAGCGGAGTTTCGGAAGGGCGTCGGCCATGCCGATAGTATAGCCGATTCCGCCCGGAAGAGCGAGTAGAGACGGGGGAAATGCCTCGGGGCGTCAAGAACCGTTTCCACCACAGTAAAACGGTTCCCGGCAGCTTCTTTCCCCCAAATGGTTAACCACTCGACTCAAGTCCGTCGCGTAGCGACGTTATGATGGTAGCCGTGGGTTTCAACCCACGGATTGGATCCCGTGATATTGTCCCCCGTCGCGTAGCGACGGTTGAAAACAAGCCGCGTGCCATTGGGCAACCCGGCCATTTCAATCGTCGCTACGCGACGAACCGAAGTTGTGGGGCCATACGTTCCGTGGGTTAAAACCCACGGCTACCGTCGCATCGTCGCTACGCGACGTGGACTTACCGATCACTCGAGTCAACTGGATAACCATCTCCCCCAAGCCCCAACCGCGCCGACACGGCCCGGCTCCAAGACCAAAGACCCAAGCCCTAAGACCTGGCGCTCTCGCACGTCCGGCCTTCGACGCCCTTGAGATGGTTCTCCCAGGCCAACTGCGCCATCTTCTGGCCGCAAGGCGTGGGATAGTCGCCGGTGATGCAGGCCTGGCAGAGTTGGTCGGCGTCCAGGCCGATGGCGCGGGAAATCGACTCGATCGGCAAGTAGCGGAGCGATTCGGCGCCGAGCTGCCGGGCCATGCGGGCCTCGATCTCGGGGGTCATCACCTCGCCGCTGCTGAGATACTGGGTGGCAAACAACTCGCGGATGGTCGACATGTCGATGCCGTAGAAGCAGGGGGAGATGATCGGCGGGCAGGCCACCCGCACGTGGACCTCCTTGGGCCGGCCGACGGCGCGGATCCGCTCCAGCAAGCCGCGCATCGTCGTCGCCCGGACGATCGAATCTTCCACCAAGAGCACTCGCTTGCCCTCCAACACCTCGCGGAGCGGGGTGTACTTGGTGCGGACCTTCTTCTCCCGCCGGTCGCCCCCTTCGATGAAGGTCCGGCCGCTGTAGCGGTTGCGGATCAGCCCTTCCAGGCAGGGCACTCCGAGCTTGTAGGCCATGGCGTCGGCCGCGGCCTTGCTGGTGTCGGGCACGGGGACCACGATCGTGTCCTCGTCGATGGGCACCGTCTCCAGCCGCGCCAGCTCTTCGCCCAGGGCCTTGCGGGCCATGTAAACGCTGCGGCCGTCCAGCGTGCTGGCGACGTTGGAAAAGTAGACCCACTCGAAGAAACAATGGGCCCGGCGGGGACTGTTGGCGAAGCGCTGGATGGAAAACTGCCCGCCGGCGATCGTCACCGCCTGGCCGGGCAAGAGCGATTTGATGTTCTCCGGCTGGAAGCCCAGGTTCAACAACGCCACGCTCTCGCTGGCCGCGCCGAACAGCGGTCCTTCCAGCGCATAGCTCAGCGGCTTGATCCCCAGCGGGTCGCGGGCCACCAGCATGTGGCCCAGCGCATCGAGGAAGACCAGGCTATAGGCCCCGTCGAAGGTCCCGGCCAACTGCCGGCAGACGTCGCCGAGCGCCGGCCGATCCTCGCGCGACAGGGCCTTGCTCAGGGCGTGCATGATGATCTCGGTGTCGGTCTCCCGGGCGAGGTAGTTGTCCTCGTCGGCCAGGAGCTTCTCGCGGAGCTCCGCGTAGTTGGCCAATTGGCCGTTGAAGGCGAAGCTGAACCACTTGTGCTTGCGGATGTGGTGCCGCTCGAAGGGCTGGGCGTAACTGCGGTCGTTGCCGCCGCAGGTGGCATAGCGGACGTGCCCGATGGCCGCCTGGCCGCGATACTCCCGCATCAGGTTATCGTATTTCGGCCGATCGTTGAGGTGGAAGACCTCGCTGACCGAACCCAGTTCCTTGTAGGTGTCGATCAGTTGCTTGCGGTCCGGATCGAAGGTGGTGAATCCGGCGGAGAGCTGGCCGCGGTTCTGGATGTCCAAGAGCATCCGCGGGACCAGCCGGGAGACTTCTTCGGGTCCCTGCTCGGGGCAGAGCGGACTGGTGCCCCGTCCGGGGAGATGGTAGATCGCCACCACGCCACATTCATCGCGGACATCGGTCATGATGTTCCTGCAAGTGAAAGAGGAAGGGTAGGGTCCGAGGTATCCTTCTCCCGAGCGGGAAAAGGGGACAGGCACCTTTTGCCGGGACCAACCTTCGGTTGGTGCCCGCCCTTCGGGTGCTTCGCACAAAAGGTGCCTGTCCCCTTTTCCCCTGCGCCGCCCGGGAATGCTGATAATGCAATTCTAGCGCTTCTCCAGAGCTTACACAATCACCATCGGCTTTGGAATCTCCCTTTTGGCGAAGTTGGCCGGACGATATTCTAAGTGGGGTGGGCTTTGTGTTGCACGCGGCTGGGGACAACGCTAGCCCAAAGCACAAGCGAGGGCCGCAACATGGTTCCTCGCTTGCGCTTCGGGCTAGCACGTGGCTTGTGTGAATCTAGGGGAGTCAGCCCATGACCGACTTGCTGCGCCAGGAGATTGCCACGGCGGCGACCACGTTGGTGGTCAAAGTGGGTACCAGCGTGCTCACCCGGTCCGATGGACAACTCAACGAGGAACGGGTCTCGCAACTGGCCGAAGAGATCCACCAGGTCCTCTCGACTGGCCGGAGGGTGGCCCTGGTTAGCTCCGGGGCGGTAGGGGCCGGCATGGGCCGATTGGGGTTGAAGAGCCGGCCGTTGGACCTGCCTCACCTCCAGGCCGTGGCCGCCGTCGGGCAAAGCATCCTCGTCGAGGCTTACGAGCGGTCGCTGCGGATCCACGGCCGCCATGCGGCCCAGATCCTGCTCACCCGGCAGGACCTGGAGCGCCGGGCGAGCTATCTCAACGCACGCAATACGTTGCTGACCCTCCTCGACCTGGGGGCCGTTCCCATTATCAACGAGAACGACACGATCAGCGTCGAGGAGTTGCAGACCACCTTCGGCGACAACGACCGGCTGGCGGCGATCGTCACCAACTTGATCCAGGCGCCGCTATTGGTGTTGTTGTCCGACGTCGAGGGGCTTTACGACGGCGACCCTTCGCTGGCCGCCTCGCCGTTGGTGTCCACAGTCCGCCACCTGGATCGCTCCGTCTTGGAACTGGTCCGCGATCGGGCCACCGGCTTGAGCAAAGGGGGCATGGCCAGCAAGCTCGAAGCCGCCCGGCAGGCCACCTCGGCCGGGGCCAGCGTGATCATCGCCAGCGGCCGCTCCGCCGGGGCCTTGGCGAAGATCGTCGCCGGGCAGACGGTCGGCACGCTGCTGTTGGCCAAGGGGCAGGTGATCAGCGCCCGCAAACGCTGGATCGGCCTGAGCGTGAAGCCGCGCGGCCAGTTGGTGCTGGACGAGGGCGCCCGCCGGGCCGTGGAGCGGGAGGGCCGCAGCCTGCTGCCCATCGGCGTGGTCGACGTCCAGGGCACGTTCCCCAAGGGCTCGATCGTCGCCTTGCGCGACCGCGGCGGCGTCGAGTTCGCCCGCGGCCTGACCAACTACTCCTCCGACGAGCTGCGCCGCATCAAGGGCCTGCGCTCCGTCCAAATCGAGCAGACCTTGGGGCAATTGCCCTATGAAGAAGTGGTCCATCGCAACAACCTGCTGGTGACCTCATAGGACCTGCGGTCCCCTAGGTTATGCTTCAGCATAACGCCGTTTCGGCCGATCTCAGTCCCCGTAGGTTATGCCTCAGCATAACGCTGTTTCGGCCGATCTCAGTGCATTTCGGCGACCACCGCGCCGATGGCGGGGCGGTAGAAATTGAATTGCACGTGGGGATGATCGGCCAAGAGCGACATGGGGACCGCCGAGTCGGGGATCCGCTTGGCAATCATCAGCGTCGTGAGCCTCATGCCGAAGGGATTGTCGTGCGTGCCGGCCTGCCAAATGGAGACCTTCTCGGCCTTCCAGGTCTCCCAAGGGCCGACCGTCGCCGCTTGGGTCGGCACCAGGGCCACCTGGCCCCCGCCCGAAGTGCGCGCGTTCTGCAGGATGGTCATCGGGTGCAGGTCGGTCACCCGGGTCTTCAGCTTGCGATACTCTTCGGGCGAGGGCGGCTGCTGCTTGTACTTGCCTTGCCGCTTGGGCGGATCGTTGAAGGCCCAATGCTTGACCTCGCCCTGCCCGCCCTGCATCACCACGCAGCGGATCTGGTCGTAGGTCCGGGAGTAGGCGGCCAGATCGCCGGTGGGGAAGTGGAGGTTCGACGGGGGCATCCGCAGCTTGGGCCGGATGCGATGGAAGCAGAGTTCGAGGTCGGCCTTGGCGAAGCTCAGCGGGTGGGTAGGGGGCACGGGAGCGCCCGGGCGTCGACCCATTCGTCCATGCCCCAAAAATGGGCGCTGTGCAGGTCCAGCTCCAGCTCGTTGACCAGTCGGGCCACCAGCGGGAGCTGCTCGGTCGGGCCGATCGGTCCGCAAATGCCCGCCGGACGGTCGTCCGTCGACTGCCGCCAGGCATGGACGTACTCCAGGGCCTCGGCCAGGTAGAACTCCTCGATGGTGTCGTACAGCACCACCTGGAACCCGGGCCGCGAAAGCTTCGCCAGCTCCTTGACCGACAACCGGGCGGCGGCGTCGAGGATCTGCGGGTCCAACGTCGTGTAGTCCCACCAGCTCGGCGCGACTTTGCTCAAGGCGCGTGACACGTGAGGATCTCCTGCTTCCATACGAAACGACTTCGCATCAGCGGCTGGCCGATCGTAAGCGGCGAAGCCGATCGAGAATCTCCGGCGACTCCTTGACCTCCACCAGAGGCAAGAGGAACCGTTCCACGTAGGTCCAATCGAGGGCTGATCGCTGTCGCGCGATCACGCTTTCGACGTTGACCCAGTCGCGCGGCCGGTCGGCAAAGCATTTCATCACGATCAGATCTTCGGCCAAGCAGGTCACCAATACGACGTTGGGTAGAAACTCGAACGGTGTGGCGCGCTGGACCGCCGACTGCTCGAAAGGCAGTCCGCCCAGCGCAATGTCGATGCCAATCCCGCTTTCGGACTGCAAGAGGAGCACACGATGCCGTAAGGCGAACTCCTCCGCATCGGATATGCGCGGCGTAAAGCGGCGGAGCAAGCACTGCACATAGCGCTGTTCGTCATGGAATCCGGTCAGGATCGTCATGTCGACATCCTGGGTCACCCGCGGCTCTCCCCAGCGCTGCACGGCGATGCCGCCGATGAAGCAGAAAAGCCACTGCTGCCTCTGACAGATTTCCTGCAACTCGGCGGCCAAGCGGAAGAGTTCAATCATCGGCGCAGCCGTTGAAACAACGCTTGCTGTTCAATCAGGCCTGAGGTTGGTGCCGGGCGAAAATGCAACCGGCACGACTCGAACGCGTCGGCCAAGTTGAGCATCGCTTGTTGGGTGTCGGCCGCTTCCAGCTCACGCTGCCGCAGTTCCGCAAGCCGCGGCCCGGCCGCCTTCCAACATTGCACCCATCGCCGAAGTTGTTCGCGGTCCGTGTTGTCCATCGGTTCCATTATATCACGCTCCAGGAGGGTGTGGAAACAACGCCGCCAGCAAATCGTCCCTGGGGTAGGCGTGGCCGCGGTGCTGGACGAAGGCTTCCGCGGCTGCCGCGCCGATCTGCCCGCCCCGCAGGGCCGCCTGCCGGCGCATCGCATCGAGGTACTCGTCGATGCCATGATGGGCCAAAAGCCAGTCGCGCTGGCTGGCGTGGCAGGCCAGCATTTGGGTCTTGATCTCCAATTGCGAGCTGACGTTGACCCAGGTCGTCGGCTCGACGGGCCGGCCGGCCAGATCGATCCCTTCGACCGGGTCGCAATAATAGAGGTGCGGGACCCGCGAGCCGTCGCGCAGCGGGACGGCCGAGCAGTTTGGGGCGGCATAGATGAAGCTTGCTGCCCGGGCCAGAAGCGAGGTCATCTCGTGGTCCAGCATGTAGTCTTTTTGCGGATGGGCGAAGACCAGCGACGGCGCCACGCGGCGGAAGAGGTCGTAGCACTTCTGCAGCGTCGGCTTGTCGTAGACGATCATGCCGTCGCGCTCATCGAGGCAGTGGTACGCGGCCCCGATTCGCGCGGCGGCGTCTCGGGCCTCGCGGGTGCGGCGGCTGCTGATGTCCCAGCGGTTTTCGCTCATCGTGCCGCAGTCGCCGGGGGCGGCCGTGGCGATATGGATTTCCCACCCCAGCCCCGCCAGCCGGGCAAGCGTTCCGGCGCAGAGGAACTCGGCGTCGTCGGGGTGGGCCAGGAAGGCCAGCACGCGGCGGTTCTCTTCGGAAGAGGTCATGGTCGTCATCCACCGTTGGTAGTCCCGCCTTCAGGCGGTCTTGCTGCGGATTTCCGGCTAAAGCCGGTACTACGAACTTGGGTCATTTCGTCCCGCGTACAGTATATGCTGTCGGAGGGAAGAGGTGCGACACGTTGGTGGGAGGCCATTTTCGCGGCTCCCTGAGGAGGGTACAATTTGACAGACGCCCACCAGCGGCAAGGAGTTGGCAACGTGGCGAAGAAGAAGCCGAAGCGTCCTAAGAGCAACCTCGGAAGAGAAAGGCGGCCCGGCCAGCGGGCGATCTTCCCGCCCGACCCACGGCTGATGGAAAGGTTTTTCAAGAACGTCTTGCCGGAAGGGGGGGCACGCCGTCAGAACACGCCTTTGGCTCGCGCTGAGGATTTGGCCTATGAGGCGATGGAAGCGGCGGGGAAGCAGCGGGTGACGCTGGCCAAGCAGGCCTTGGCCATCTCTCGCGACTGCGCGGATGCTTACGTGGTCCTGGCCGAAGAGTCGTCCAGCTCCGCCGAAGCGGCGCAACTTTACGAGCAAGGCGTCGAGGCAGGTCGTCGGGCGATCGGCGAGGAGTCGTTCCGCCGGTGCCAAGGCAAGTTTTGGGGTGTCGTGGAAACCCGGCCCTACATGCGGGCGCGCCTGGGGCTGGCACAAATGCTCTGGGTCGAAGGCCGTCGGCAAGAGGCCGTGGCGCACTATCAGGCCATGCTGGAGTTGAATCCGGGCGACAATCAGGGCGTCCGCTACCTGTTGGCCAATGGCTTATTGGATCTCGGTCGCGACGACGAGCTTCAGAAACTGCTGGGCCAATACGACGAGGACGGCTCGACCGACTGGGTCTTCAGCCGGGCCCTGCTGGCTTACCGCCGCGAGGGCGACACGCCGCACGCCCGAGGGTTGCTCGAACAGGCCCAGGCGGCCAACCCGCACGTGGCGGGCTACTTGTCGGGGAGCCTGCCGATTCCCGAGTCGGCGCCGGAGTATGTCTCTCCCGGCGGAGAGGACGAGGCGGTCGGTTATGCGTCGATGGCCCGCGGGGCATGGCGGGCGACCCCTGGGGCGTTGGCCTGGATGCGGAGGGTCCTGAAGCTGCCCTTGCCCCCCGGCGACGAGCCGCCCCGTCCGTCCTGGCGGCAGATCCAGGGGGTGCTGGTGCGGCTGGCCCAAGTCGAGGACGAGGTCTGGCAGGTCGACTTTCGCCCCTATCCGGCGTGGATGGAGATCGACGACGAATCGGTCCGCCCCTGGGTCCTGCTGGTCATCAACCGCAGCGCCGAAGAGCCCTTGTCGGTTGAGCTGGGCACGTTGCGTCCCGAGCCGCAAAACGCCTGGGACACGTTGGTCGAGGCCATGCTGCGTCCCCAGCAAGGGGAGCCGCACCGGCCGGCGAAGGTCGAGGTCCGCCGCAAGACGCTCTACAAGCAGTGGCGGGCCAGGCTGGAGCAGATCGGCGTGGAGTGCGAGTTCTGCGACGAATTGGACCAGGTCGACCGGGCGATGGCCGAAAACGTGCCCTCGCCGGAGCTGATCCGCTCCCTCTCCAGCCGCCAGCAGGGCCACTCGGGCGACGAGGCAGCCGATCTGTCCGCGTATCCGCAGGAAATCGGCGAGGTCTGGCAGGCCGACGTGCGGCGGCTGCCGACGTGGGTCGAGAACGAAGGCAACCCGCAACGGCCTTGGGGGGTGATCGTCGTCAACCGCAGCGAAGACTTGATCCTGGCGCAGGACCTGTCGCTGGAGAAGATCGATGCCCAGCGGCTTTGGGAAATGATCGTGCGGTCGGTTGCCCGGCCGGCGGTCGGCCAACCGCACCGTCCGGGCACGGTGGAGGTCCGCTGCGAAGAGTACCAGCGGGTGCTCGGCCCGCGATTGGAGCCGCTGGGAATCCACTGCGTCTTAGAGGCGAAGCTGGACCAGTTGGATTTCATCTACAAGGAGCTGGGCGACCACCTGGCGGGCCGCGAGCTGCCGGCGGCCCTGTTGGACGTTCCCGGCGTCAAGCCCGAGCAGGTCCGCGGGTTCTTCGAGGCGGCGGCCGAGTTCTATCGCCGGGCCCCTTGGCGCCAGGTCCGCGGCGATCTGCCGATCCGCGTCGGCTCGAACAAGTACCAGAGCGGGCCCTGGTACGCGGTGGTCATGGGACAATCGGGCATGACCATCGGCTTGGCGTTGTATGAGGATCTGGAATCGCTCCGCGAGGTCTTGACCGGCCGCTTCTCTAGCGCGGAGAACGCCCGCCGCACGACTGGGCTGTCGGTGCTTTTCGGCGAGGAGTTCGAGATGCCCGTCCGCGACCTGGAGGCGGCGGAGGAGCACCACTGGCCGATCGCCGGTCCCGAGGCCTACCCGCACGTCATGCGGATCAACCCCGGCCACGTGATCCGCCCGCCGCTGGCCTGGGAGCTGGAGCTGCTGGAGGGTTGCCTGAAGGTGATTCCCGAGTTCATCGCCGCCCGACAACCCGGCCGCACCGTACAGGTCCCGCTGGCCTGCGGCGTCCTGGATCTCGACTTGGCCTGGGTCGATCCTGCGTAGGTTCTTTTTGGGAAAGGTAGGGTGGGACAAGCTCGCGCAAGCGAGCGCCGGCCCACCAGTCCTGCCAACTCATGGTGGGCCGGCGGCCGCGGCGGCCTTGTCCCACCCTACTCTTACGGCAGCGTGAGGTTGATGTCGATGCGGCTGGCAACGCCGTCGTGGTAGCGGAGCAGGACCAGCGGGACCGACTGGCCGGGGCGCATCTTCTCCAGGATCAGCGCGAGCTGGTCCAGGTCGCGGGGACGGATGTCGGCGATGCGGGCCAAGACGTTGCCCGGGGCCGGCTTGTGCTGCAGGCTGGCGTAGAACCAGGAATCGACCGCGGTGACGATCACGCCCCGCTCGACCTGGAGGATCATCGTCTGCGCCGTCTTGTGGTCCAGCGGCGCAGCGCCGAGGCCGAGCTTCTTGCGCAGCAGTGCCGCCGCGTCGGGTTTCGGCCGGCGGCGCGGCGTCAGCTTCAAAGCCAGGGGCTTGCCGTCGCGGAGCACTTCGATCGGCAACGGCTCATCCGGCTTGCGGCCGACCAGCGCCAGGTGGAATTCCGCGGTCGAAGGGACGGGGCAGTCGCCCAGGCGATCGATCACGTCGCCCGGCCGGATGCCAGTCTTCGCCGCCGCGGAACCGGGCTCGACGCTCTTCACCCGGCAAACGCCCTCCGGCTCGACGACCAGGCCGGTCGCCAATCCGTAGCGGTTCTCCACGTCGAGCATCCCGGGCAGCAATTTGCGGAGCGTGGCCACGGGGATGGCAAAGCCGATGTTTTCGGCGTCCCGTTTCTTGGTGGCGGTCATGCCCATCACCTCGCCGGCAAGGTTGAACCACGGTCCGCCGGAGCTGCCGGGGTTGATGCTGGCGTCGGTCTGGATCAGGTCCTTCAGCAGGAGTTTGGCGTCGGTGACGTTGGTGGTCCGGCCCACGGCGCTGACCACGCCGGTCGTGCAGGTGTGCAACAGCCCCTCCGGGTTGGCGATCACGACCACCGTCTCGCCGACCATCAGGTCGCCGGCCTGCGCCAATCGCACCGCTTTCAGCGGTCGCCCGGCGTCGATCTTCAAGAGCGCCACGTCCTGGTCGTGGAGGGTGGCGATCAGGTCCGCCGGGTAGGTCTTGCCGTCGGAGAGGCTCACGTTGTGCGCGATGACTTTCTCCGTGGCGTGGGCGTTGGTCAGCACGTAGCCCGCCGAATGAATCACGAATCCGCCGCCGATACTGATATGTTCCAAGGGCTTTCCGGGAAGCCGGAAAAACTCCTGGAGCGACGATTGCCCGTCGGAGAGGATCGGCCCGGTAACGTAGACCACCGAGTCCTTCCCCTCCTCGAAGACCTGGACCACGGGGGTCCGCCGCAGGGCGCGGGGATCGGGCGACCTCGGCTCGGCCCGAGTCGCTGCCGTGGGCAAGGCGGTTGCCGTCAAGAGCAGAGCCGCCAGGCCGCACGCCCGCCTGCCGCCAAATACCGTCCTCGTCACACCAGCGCCTCCCATCTGAACGATCGCCGCAATCTCCTCGCGATGCTCCGTACAGTGTAGGGGATGCAGGCCAGGCTGTCGAACGGCGCCCCCTTTCGTGTGACGGCGGAAAACCCCTCCCATAGCGAAGGGTTTTTTCCGACCCGGCGGCCCGTCACACCTGCGAAAGATAATCGTTTTAGATAGTGTAGGTGGACCGCGGGCGAAGTTACTCACCTTGCGATTGTAGTTCGCCGATTCCGAATTCAGGTAGGAATTGCCTAATGGAAACCATCAAGAAGCTCTCAGCCCGAGAGGTCGAGTTGGAACGGCTGCGGCGGGAACTGCTGCGGCGGATTGTGGCCAACGAAAGCCGGCGGCAGACCACCCGGGTACTTGCCGCCAAGTGAGAACCGCGTTTGAAGTCCTTCCTCTCCCTGGCGCTGGTTCTGGCGGTCACGGCCGCCGCGGCGGGGAGTCCACTGCTGGGGCAAGGCCCGGCCGGATCGGCCTGGCCGCCGATGGCTCCGCACCCGGCCGTGGTCCGCGTCACCAGCCCGCTGGCCGACGGCGCGGCCTTCGGCTCCGGGACACTGGTGGCCGCGAACCGCAACTGCGGGCTGGTGGTCACCAACTGGCATGTCGTCCGCGACGCTACCGGGCAGATCCTGGTCACCTTCCCCGACGGTTTCCGCTCCGGTGCCACCGTGCTGCGGGCTGACCGCGACTGGGACCTGGCGGCCCTGGTCGTCTGGCGCCCGAACGCCGCTCCCGTAATGCTCTCCGCCGACGCGCCCCGCCCGGGTGATCCGTTGACCATCGCGGGCTACGGCAGCGGCGACTACCGCGCTACCTCCGGCCGCTGCACGCAGTACGTCGCGCCCGGCACGAACCGGCCCTTCGAGATGGTCGAGCTTTCAACCAGTGCTCGCAATGGCGACTCGGGAGGACCGATCTTCAACAGCCGGGGCGAGTTGGCGGGAGTGCTCTTCGGCTCGGCTTCCGGCCGCACGACGGGCAGCTACTGCGGCCGGGTCCGCTGGTTCCTCGGGCCGATCCTCGACGACTTCCGCCGGGCGGACGCTCTCTGGATCGCCCAACATCCGCCGGGCGACGCGACCCGGCAAGTCGCCATGTCCGCCGGCTTGCCGGTTGGGCCAGGGACGCCGCAGGTGTCCAGCCTATTCCCGACCGGTGGCCCGATGCCGGGCCGGCCGGTGCAACAGTCCGCCGCACCGTCCCCGGTCACAGCGTCCATTGGCAACCCGCAACCGCCGGCGATGACGCCTCCGGGCAGCAGAGCGCAGCCGGAGTGCGCCGCGCCGCTGGTGCCGCTACCAGCCGTTTCGTCCCAGGCGTCCGAACCACAGGGCAGCACCCGACTGGACCAGATCAAGACCGTGCTGGCCGCCATCGGCGGCTTCCTCCTGCTCGTGCACGCCTTGCGGCTGCTGGGCAGCCTGGGCGGGAAGTAAGAAGTGGTTAGTGGCCAGTGGTCAGTAAGCGTTAGCTCCGGCAGCCAAGCCTGGTGCGAAGAAGTGGTCACTCCGCTCTCTCTTCCACCTCTTACCGGCCACTGACCACTGGCCACTAACCACTTGCTTAGAATCTTCCGCGGTCGGCCACCGCGGTCTTGACGAGGATCGCCCGGCGCTGCCGCCAGACCAGCAACGAGACTTCCTTGCCGATCTCGGTCAAGTTGACCAGGTTCACGAGGTGATTGTCGTCTTCGACCAGCTTGCCGTTGAACTCGAGGATCACGTCGCCGCGTTGCAGTCCGGCGGTCGTGGCGGGGGAATTGGGAGTGATGTCGGTCACCCGGGCGCCCATGGGACGAGGGAGCCCGACCTCGGCGGCCATAGCCGCGCCGAAAGTGGCATCCAAGGTAACGCCCAGGAAGGCCCGGGTCACTTTGCCGTTGTGGATCAACTGCTTGGCCACGACCATGAACATGTTGATAGGGATCGAGAAGCCGACGCCCTCGAAGCCGCCGTGGATACTGGCGATGGCCGTATTGATGCCCACGATCTCCCCATTGAGGTTGATGAGGGGCCCGCCGCTATTGCCCGGATTGATGGCCGCGTCGGTCTGGAGGAAATCCTGGAGCTTGACGCCCGAGTTGCCCAGTTCCAGATCGCGGCGTCCCTTGGCGCTGATGATCCCGAAGGTCACCGAGTGGCTCAGGCCGAAAGGACTTCCCACCGCCAACACGAAGTCGCCGATTTCCATCTGGTCGCTGTCGCCCACCGGCGAGGCCACGAGGTCCGCCGCGGCCACGGACATGGCGGCGACGTTGGTCTCCGCATCGTCCCAGATCCGCAGGGGGTGCAGCACGCGGCCGTCCTGGAGATGGATGCGGATAGCAGCTTCGGCGGCGCCGTTGATCACGTGCCGGTTGGTGAGCACGTAGTAATGGTTCTCGATCTCGACGATCACCCCCCCGCCCGCCTCTTCGACCTGGCGGACATGGCCGAACTGGAGGGCCGTCTTGGGAACGTCCGCCTCGATGTGGACCACCGTGGGCCCGACGAGCTTGGCGACCGTCTTGAGCACCGCGGACTGCCTCTGGAGGAACTCGGCCTGGCTGTGGAGTTGGCGGTAGAGGTCGGCGCGGGCCTGGGGGGAGGTTGCGGCCAAGCGTTCGATGGCAGTCGGGATGGCGACCTGGGCCATGGCCGTACCGCTGGGCGAAAACAGCCCGGCGGCGAGTGCGAATCCCAAAAGGGCACCAAGGGCGACCCTGCTGACCACCCGCGATGGGGACATGAAAGGCATCGTAGACTCCGGAGATGAAGGGAGCCCGGCGGTCGAGGAAACCCTCCAGGCTCCGTTGGGTAGTCTACTCGTGCGACGACTGGAAATCAAGAAACGTCCAGCTCGATATCATTGATCGAAACGTCGGTATCGGCGGAGCTGGAATCCAACAGCCGGCTCCAATCGACGTCGGCCCGGCCGCCCGCCCCTTCCCGCTCCGACTCGCGCTGGCACTTGATGCAGAGGGTGGCATAAGGCAGGGCGTTGAGCCGGGCGATGGGGATATTGCACGCGCAGCCTTCGCAGATGCCGTAATGCCCTTCCCTAATGCGTTCCAGGGCGTTCTCGATCCGCGACAACTCGCGGCTTTCCACTTCCGCCAACTGGGAGCTGATCTCGTCCTGCACCGAATCCAAGGCCGCGTCGACCACGTCGCCGCTGGTCTGCGACCGCAACTCCTTGAGCAGACTGAGGTCGCCCGCCAGGGCCTTGCGAAGCGCATCGCGGCGCCGAATCAAGACCTGGGTCTGGTTCAGGATTGCTTCTTTGCGGTTCTTCATGATACCACCTCGGCGTTCGATCCTGACGCGATGAGGCTTTCCCCCTCATGTGCGTCCCTTTCGAACCCCCCTTCTGTAATGCCTCTTCTTGCCTCGTTCCCAATTGCGTTCGGTGGTTCCGACGGCACCGGCCGCAACCAAACTATAGTACGTAACTCTACGCCTGGAGTTCCAGAAAAAAAGCAGGACTTTTCGTACGGGTTGGGAAGCAGCAGGAATCCGGCGCAAGCCATGCCACCGGCAGCTCTTGGGGAGCCGCCCGAGTGGCTGAATACCCTCTCGGCCGTCCTCGATCCGTAGCGGTCGAACCAGACACTTTTGTCGCCAGCAAGGCTGCTTCCCGGAACCCTATGCCAAAGACGCTCGGGAGGCCTTACAAGGCGCAGAGGAGTAATCGGCAAATCCGGCAAAGATGTCCAGCGATTTTCCCAAACGCCGCGATCTGGAACCGCCTAGGGCCCCCCCGCTTTGACGTGCGCGTGCCTGTAAGCTAAGTCCTTCCAGAGGCCACTTTCCTCCACTTTGCACCGGATGACTTCCCGATGGTTACCACGACGCTGCCGCCTACCCAAGAGACATCCAACGACGAATTGGTTCTGCGGATTTGCGGAACCGCCCGGCAAGGGCAGATCGTCCGCTTGCGGTCGGCCAAGTGTACGATCGGCTCGGGGCCGCGATGCACCCTGCGGCTGAGGGCCCGCGGCGTCCAGCCATTGCACTGCCTGGTTCTGCGGGGGCCGCACTCGGTGGTGGTCCGCCGTTGGGCCGCCGATACGCGCATCAATGGACATAGCTTCCGCGATGCGCCGTTGGCCCCGGGCGATCGCCTGGGGATCGGCCCGATCGAATTGGAGGTGCTTCCGTCAACTCCAGACGCCGAGTCGAGTTGCACCCGGAGCCAAGCGGAGATCGAGGCCCGGCAGCGCGAAGTTGAAGCTCGGCAAGCCGAAATCGAGGCCCGGCAGCAGGTCTGGGACCAGCAGTGCCGAAGCTGGGAGACCCAACGAACCGAGGCCCACCAGAAGCTTGCCCAGCAAAGGGCGGAACTGGAAACCCGGCAGGCCGATCACGATGCGCGTCTGAAAGCGTTGGACGACCAGCGCGTCGCGTGGGAGACCCAGCGGGCCGAAGCCCAGCGGGAGTTTGCCCAGCACAACGCGGAACTGGAAACCCGGCAAGCCGATCTCGATGCGCGTCTGAAAGCGTTGGACGACCAGCGCGTCGCTTGGGAGACCCAGCGGGCCGAAGCCCAGCGGGAGTTTGCCCAGCACAACGCGGAGGTGGAAACCCGGCAGGCCGAACTCGATGCGCGTCTGAAAGCGACGGACGACCAGCGCGTCGCGTGGGAGACCCAGCGGGCCGAAGCCCAGCGGGAGCTTGCCCAGCACAACGCGGAGCTGGAAACCCGGCAGGCCGATCACGATGCGCGTCTGAAAGCGTTGGACGACCAGCGCGTCGCGTGGGAGACCCAGCGGGCCGAAGCCCAGCGGGAGTTTGCCCAGCACAACGCGGAACTGGAAACCCGGCAAGCCGATCTCGATGCGCGTCTGAAAGCGTTGGACGACCAGCGCGTCGCTTGGGAGACCCAGCGGGCCGAAGCCCAGCGGGAGTTTGCCCAGCACAACGCGGAGGTGGAAACCCGGCAGGCCGAACTCGATGCGCGTCTGAAAGCGACGGACGACCAGCGCGTCGCGTGGGAGACCCAGCGGGCCGAAGCCCAGCGGGAGCTTGCCCAGCACAACGCGGAGCTGGAAACCCGGCAGGCCGATCACGATGCGCGTCTGAAAGCGTTGGACGACCAGCGCGTCGCGTGGGAGACCCAGCGGGCCGAAGCCCAGCGGGAGTTTGCCCAGCACAACGCGGAACTGGAAGCCCGGCACGCGGAACTGGAAACCCGGCAGGCCGAACTCGATGCGCGTCTGAAAGCGACGGACGACCAGCGCGTCGCGTGGGAGACCCAGCGGGCCGAGGCCCAGCGGGAGTTTGCCCAGCACAATGCGGAACTGGACGAAGAGCGCATCGCCTGGGAGAGCCAACAGTCCGAAACCCAATTGGAGCTTGCCTATCACAACGCGGAATTGGACGTCCGCAAAGCAGAGTTCGACGCCCGGCAGGCGGAGTTCGAGTCGCGTCTGAAAGCCTTGGACGAGGAGCGCCTCGCCTGGGAGACCAACCGGGCCCAGGCCCAGCAGCAGCTTGCTCAGCACAACGCGGAACTGGACGAAGAGCGCGTCGCGTGGGAGAGCCAGCGGGCCGAAGCCCAACTGGAGCTTGCCCAGCACAACGCAGATTTGGACGCCCGGCGAGCAGAGTTCGATGCCCGGCAGGCGGAGTTCGAGTCGCGTCTGAAAGCCTTGGACGAGGAGCGCCTCGCCTGGGAGACCAACCGGGCCCAGGCCCAGCAACAGCTTACTCAGCACAACGCGCAACCGGACGAGGAGCGCCTCGCCTGGGAGACCAACCGGGTCGAAGCCCAGCAGCAGCTTGCCCAGCAGAATGCGGAACTGGACGCCCGGCGAGCAGAGTTCGACGCCCGGCAGGCGGAGTTCGAGTCGCGTCTGAGAGCCTTGGACGAGCAGCGCCTCGCCTGGGAGACCAACCGGGCCGAAGTCCAGCAGCAGCTTGCCCAGCAGAATGCGGAACTGGACGCCCGGCGAGCAGAGTTCGATGCCCGGCAGGCGGAGTTCGAGTCGCGTCTGAAAGCCTTGGACGAAGAGCGCATCGCGTGGGAGACCAACCGGGTCGAAGCCCAGCAGCAGCTTGCCCAGCAGAATGCGGAACTGGACGCCCGGCGAGCAGAGTTCGATGCCCGGCAGGCGGAGTTCGAGTCGCGTCTGAAAGCCTTGGACGAGCAGCGCATCGCGTGGGAGACCAACCGGGTCGAAGTCCAGCAGCAGCTTGCCCAGCAGAATGCGGAACTGGACGCCCGGCGAGCAGAGTTCGATGCCCGGCAGGCGGAGTTCGAGTCGCGTCTGAAAGCCTTGGACGAGGAGCGCCTCGCCTGGGAGACCAACCGGGCCGAAGCCCAGCACAACGCGGAACTGGAAGCCCGGCAGACCGATCTCGATTCGCGTCTGAAAGCGTTGGACGACCAGCGTGTTGCATGGGAGACCCAGCGGGCCGAGGCCCAGCGACGCCTGGACCAGGAGACGTCCCAGCTCGAATCGCTCCAGACGCAACTGGAAGCGTGCCAGAACGCCCTGGAGGAGGAGCGCCGATCGTGGGAGGCCAAACGCGTTGAGATCGAGCAGAACCTCGATGAGCGGACGCATCAACTCGACGCGAGGGAAAGGCAGTGGGAGACAAAGGATTCGGCAGCGGCAGCCGAGGAAGATCCCCGGGCCGAAACAGACCACGGGGCGTCGGAGCCCTCCTCCGGCGACTGGGGGCAGGACAGTCAGCATGACTTGGCCTCTTCGGCGGTGACCGTCAGTGCCGAGGAGACACTCCGCCAATCGGGCAATGCGCCGCTGCCGCCCGACGATTCCAACGGCGAAATGCACGAGCCCGAGCACGAGAACCAAGCGGCTTCACGTTCCACGGGCGAGGAAGAAGAAGAATTGATCGACGATTACATGGCGAAGCTGCTCCAGCGGGTCCGCGGCGGCAACGAACCGGCCCCGCCGGCGGCCGCGCGGTCGGTCAAGTCCGCGCCGCCCAAGCCCGCGCCGTCCAAGCCCGCGGCCGAAGCCAAGCCGTCCGCGGAGGTTCCCTATCCGCGTCCGGGAGTGGGGAAAGAGCGGGAGTCCGTCAAGCTTTCTCCCCGGGCGGTGGCCCCGGAGACGGTCGCCGATCTGTCGGCCATGCGGGAACTGGCCAATTTTTCGGCCCAGCACGCTATTGACCGCAGCCACCGCCAGATGCTGGGTCGCGCCGCGCCGACCAAACTGTTGGTGGCCGTGCTGGCTTTGACGGTCACGGGACTCCTGCTCTGGAAATGGATCAATCTCGGCGACATCACGCTCGCCTGCGGCGCCATGGTCGCCCTGATCGCCACGCTGTTCTGGGGCGCGCAATATCTGAAACTGACCAATCGGATCCTGCGACGCGGGTCCCCCAAGCTTTCGCTGCGCGACAAGAGCGAAGATCCACCCAAGCGGCTTTTGTAGCTTTTGTAGGGTGGGACCAGCTCGCGCAAGCGAGCGCCGGCCCACCAAGGGAGAGCGGTTGGTGGTCGGCGGCCGCAACTGGCAGTGCCCGACATTCCCAGCCACCGGCCACTGCTGGTGGGCCGGCGGCCGCCAAGGCGGCCTTGTCACACCCTACGGCTACTAATGGAGCGAATAGAGGATCACGTTCATGCCGATGCGGGCGGCGTCGTCGCGGCCGTAGCCGCGGCATTCCAGCGAGTTCTGCTTCTCCAACGCACAACTCAGGTCGTAGGGCGAGAAAACCACCGCGTAGCGGTCGTCGAGCTTGATCGCCTCCAGCACCGGCGGACCCTTTTCAACGACGTCCTTCAACGGGCCGCTGCCCTCCTCGGGCTGGGGCACCCGCTGCGTGACGCTCGACAGGTCGAAGCCGCCGTAGGCCCGCGTGAGCATCCGGTCGTTGGCCGGGACCGGCTTCAGCGGCTTACCGGGTAGGACCAGGGCGATCTCTCGGCGGAAGGACTCGGTGAACGCCGGGCTGGCGCAAATCGAGTCGGCCAGGATCATCCCGCCCCGCTCCAAGTAAGTCTTCAACTGCCTCCGCTCATCGGCGGTGAGCTCGAAGCTGTTGCGGCCGTGCATGAAGGCCAAGTGGTAGTGGAACAGCGACGGGTCGGTGATGTTGACCTGGCGCTCCTCGCCGCTGATGCGGAGCTTCAACTCGCGGGCGGCCGCGGCCAGCAGGTTGGGCAGGGCCCGCGGCGCCGCGGTACACCCGCCCGGATGACGCAGGCTGGCCACGTAGATCCGCCCGCGGTCGAAACCGTCGGCGGCGGCGGGCAGGTCCTGCCGCTGGAAATTCCATTCCTTGCCCTTCAACTGGCGGTTGGTGGCATAGGCCAGCACGTTGATGCCGATCGACAAGCCGGCCTGGATCTGCTTCTGGACGGACGGGGGGAAGTGCCGGTCGCGCCCGCTCCGCGCGAGTTCCCAAAGGCATGTGAGCGAGGGACGGCCGGCCTTGGGCGGGACGTAGATCACGCTGGTGCGGCAGCCGAACTCGATGCCCCAGAGCGGCCGTTGGAGCGTGGGCTGGACCTTCTCTTCCGCCCGCCACACCGGATGCTCCGGCGGCAAGAGGGTCAAGACATATTCCGGCTCGGGAAAGGTCCGCCGCATCAAATCCTGGAATCCGCGGTGGAAGCCGGCGCCCTCGCAATCGGCTTCGGCAAAAAGGAAACCGCCGCGCTCGACGTAGCCGCGGAGCTTCTTGGCCACTTGGTCCTTGTCGGCGGCGGCCACAGGATCGTCCGCGCCGGAGAAGTACAAGACGGGCGACTGGATCAGATCGTCGACCGTGGCCGTGCGGAGGTCGATGCTCTGCCAGGTCAGGTCCAAGTTCCAGCGGGACTCGACGTAACGGGTCAGGTTGTTGACGTTGTTGCGGTGGCGGTTCCAGTCGAGATCCTCGCCGTGCTTGAGCTTGGCCAGGAGAGTCGGCCGGCGGCCCTTCGCCAAAAAGAGCAGGGCCAGGCTGGTGGTCACATTCTCGTCGTGTTCCTCGAAACCGACCCCCTTCCAGCCGGTGGCGATTTCCACGCCGTTCTTGCCCAGCCAACTGCGGACCAGTTTCTCGGCCCCTTCGCGGTACCAATCGTGCCGGCCGATGAAGCGATTGCCCGTCATCCGTCCGACCCGCTCTACCCCGTAGAGATAATAGAACAGCCAGGCCTCCCGGGTCAGGGCGTCGGAGGAGGGATTATGATCGACCGAGAAGCCGGCGCCCAACCACTGGAGGGCTCGCTGGACGGGCGAGTTGTCCGCCTCCCGGCGGTCGCAACCGTTGATCTGCTCGCCGCTGATTTCCACGTCAGGCGGTTCGATCATGTCGTTGGTAATCACCAGGCTGGTAATGCCCGCGCAGGTCATGCTACCGGTGCCAGGGAAGCCCTTGTGATAGCCGAAGGAGCCATCAGGGTTTTGGCAATCTTCCCAATACCGCCGGGCAGCTTCCCAGACCTGGCGATCGACCTCGACGCCTGCCCGCTCGGCCTCGTAAAGGGCCAACAGGGCGAACTGGCTGTTGGAATTGTCGCCGCTGCCCTCGGGATAGGACCACGCCCCGGCGACCGGCCCCGCGCGGAGCTGGTGCCGCTCCAGCCAATGGACATTCCGCTCGATGGCCGTCAGATCCCCGGGCTGCTTTGCCCGGCAGAAGACCATGGTCTGCAGGGCCACGCAATAAGTAGCGCGAATCCTGTCCGGCCGCTGCCTTCGCAGGTAGTCCAGGGCCTGACGAATGCAGTCGTCTTCGACCGAAACGCCACACTCCAACAGGGCCAGAGTACAGATCGAGGTCACGCCACTGGGCTGGTGCGTCATGCTCCAATCCGGCCAGGAGCCGTCGTGCTTCTGGTGCTGCCGGAGGAACTTTGTCCCGCCCTCGATCGCCTTGCGGACGTTGTCGGGCGTGATTTCCCGGGCGGCGCCGGGGATCTGGGCGACAGCCCGACCGGCCGCCGCCAGCCCGATCCCCACCACCAAACAGGCAACCGTGGTCCAGACGATCCGCGAGAACTCGCAAGCAGAGCGCTTGCCTACGGCCGATAGTTCGACCTCAATCGTCAGCGGCACGATTTCCCCCCTTCGGGACCCCCGGCTGCCTTACCCTATTATACCATCGGGTGCCGGCGAACCTGCTGCCATCAGCACAAGTACATTAGGGTGAACGGGCTGCTCCAAGAAAATCGGTGGGCCCCCTTGCCCTCGGGGGGTGCGGGGATCGCGTCCCTGTCGTCTTTTGGCAGTTACACTATAGAATGGAGCCAACTTGGCCCGTTTGGCGCCAGTGCGGGACTTATTCTTCTTTCGATCGTAAGGAGCGACGTTGTCCACCAAACCGCGCAGTCTCGGCGACGTCCTGCAAGAGTTCAGCCAGCACCGGCGGCTGATGCAGGAAGAGTTGCAAAAGGTCATTGTCGGCCAATCGGAGGTGATCGAGCAGATCTTCGCCGCCATCTTCACCCGCGGACACTGCCTGCTGGTGGGCGTGCCTGGGCTGGCCAAGACCTTGATGGTCAGCACACTGGCGAGAATCCTCGATATCCCCTTCAAGAGGATCCAGTTTACCCCCGACCTGATGCCCTCGGACATCACCGGGACCAACGTGCTGGATGAAGACGAGCACCGGCGAAGGAACTTCCGCTTTGTCGAGGGCCCGATCTTCACCAGCATCCTGCTGGCCGACGAGATCAACCGCACGCCGCCCAAGACCCAGGCCGCGCTGCTGCAGGCGATGCAGGAGCGGGAAGTGACCGTCGGCCAGGCGACCTACCCCTTGCCCGAGCCGTTCTTCACCATCGCCACGCAGAACCCGATCGAGCAGGAGGGGACGTATCCCCTGCCGGAGGCGCAGTTGGACCGCTTCATGTTCAACATCAAGGTCGACTACCCCTCGTCGGACGAAGAGGAGCGGATCCTGGCGCAGACCACGCGGACGGAGAAGGTCGAGGTCCGCAAGATCCTCTCGGCCAAGGCGATCCTCAACCTGCAGAAGCTGGTGGGCTCGGTGGCCGTGAGCCAGTACATCGTGCAGTACGTGTCGCGGCTGGTGCGGGCGACGCGGCCCAAGGACGTCTCGGCCCCGCCCTTTGTCCGCGAGCTGGTCGACTGGGGGGCCGGGCCCCGCGCGGGACAGTTCTTAATCATGGGGGGCAAGGCCCTGGCGGCCATGGAAGGGCGGTTCTCCGTGGCCATCGAGGACGTGCAGAAGATCGCCATCCCCGTGCTGCGGCACCGCATCAGCACCAATTTCCAGGCCCAGGCCGAAGGCATGACCAACGAAGACCTGATCGGGCGGCTGGTCCGCGAGACGCCCCCGCCGGCGATACCGAAGTTCGAGGGCGGGTAGAGGGTTGGCATGGCCACGGTTTACATTGAAACATTGATTGTCGGCTATTTGACGGCGAGATCACGGGACGCGGTGATCTTTCAAGCCCGTCAGGAGCTCACCCGCGACTGGTGGCACAACCACCGACAGCATTATGTTGGTGGTATCCCAACTGGTGCTCGACGAGGCGGCGCGCGGAGACGAAGAAGCCGCGGCGGAGCGTCTTCGGTTGCTCGCCGGGATTCCGCTCTTGCGAAGGGCAGATCCACGCGTCGAGGCGATTGCGGATGAATTGCTCGCCGCGCATCTGCTCCCCGAAAAGGCCCGGTCTGACGCAATGCACGTGGCGATCGCGACGGTCCATGCCGTAGAATACCTGTTGACGTGGAACTGCAGGCACATCGCCAACGCTAACATACTTCCCAAGGTCTATCGGCTGTTGACGGACAGGGGATATTTCCCTCCTCTGATCGTCACGCCGGAGGAGTTTTGCGGCTATGACTTAACCGCTATACGAAGACCCCGTCGTCGCTGAAATCCACGCGATCCTGCGCAGATGCTCGCGGAGTGTGGTGGAGACCATCGCAAGTTGATGGAACAGGTGCTGGAGCATCAACGGGCGTCAGGGCGAAGGATAATCCCTGCGCCTCCGCCCCCTCCTCCCGGAGTGAAACCGTGGAGGGCAACCCCCGGCGGCGCGGCGCGCTACAAGGGAGCAGTAGCAGGGTTAACATTCGCGATTCCTTGAACGTGAGTAGGACACGAGCATGGCCCAGCAGATCACCAGGTTTGTCAACCCCGTACTCGCCGCCCTAAAACAACTCGGCAACTCCGGCCGACCAGCAGAGGTGTGCACGGCCGTCGCCCATGACATGGAGTTGGACGGTCCGGTTTTGGAAAAAACGTTGAACACCGGCGTGTCGTGGTTTTACAACACGATTGGTCGGGTCCGGCACTACCTTGTGTTGGGCGGCTACGTCGACGGCTCGGAGCGGGGCGTATGGAGATTGACAAAAAAGGGCCGCAATTCCAAGCTGTTTTCCGATGACGAAGCAAACGAGTTTGTCTTGAAGATGCACCGACTTCATAGGCAGCGACTGGGCGACAATGTGTCCGACGCAGCGAAGGACGAGGCGGAGGAGGAAGACGACGACTCGAGCGACGTGGCTCGCGAAGAGCCAAGGTACAAGACGCAATTGCTCGAAAGAATCCGCCGCTCTCACCCAAAGGTTTCGAGCAACTTTCCCAACGCCTGCTCCGCGAGTCGGGCTTCGAGGAAGTGGACGTTACGGGCCGGCCCGGCGATGGGGGCATCGACGGCATCGGTGTTTTGAGGGTCAACGCCTTCGTCGCCTTCAAGGTTCTTTTCCAGTGCAAGCGTTACTCGGGAGTGGTGGCGGCCAATGACGTCTGCAACTTCCACGGCGCGATGCAGGGCCGGGCCGACAAGGGTATCATCCTGACGACCGGCACGTTTTCGGCGGCAGCCATGAAAGAGGCGGTTCGCGATGGCGCTCCACCGATCGAGCTTGTAGACGGTGCGCGGCTCGTGGGCCTGTTTGAAGAACTGGCCGGCGCGGTGGATGAATGGGCGCTCGTCCCAATAAAGACCTACGAGGTGAACCCCGCCTTCTTCTCGCAGTTCGATTCAGACAACGATAATAGTTCACCATAGGCATCGCCGTCTAGCGCGAGGATGACGTATGAAGGTCATGACGTACGAAGGCGTAGTGGAGAACGGACGCGTTCAGTTGCCCGCGGGCGTCGTCCTTCCGGAGAAGACCACCGTTTACGTGGTTGTTCCGGGGGTGCCCGTCCAGCGTACGGTCCATATCCGCAGCCCGCGGCTGGCGGATCCCGCACAGGCGGCGCGATTCGAATTGGAGGTCATCGAGGACAGCACCGATGCCGGATTATGATGCGAACCAGTTCAACCCGCCCGCTCCACTAGCGAGGGTGAGGGTCCGCACGCGAGACCGCGCAAAGTCCGTCTCCGACGTGCCCATGCTGATCGACTCAGGGTCGGACACCACGTTGATTCCGCGGTCTTGTGCCGACCGGCTGGGACTGCGCGGTGAAACGCAAGAGGGCGTCCTGCTCGTAGGTTTCGATGGGAGTGAGAGTCGCGCGGAAGTCGTTGACGTTGAAGTGCGTTTCCTGAGACGGATTTTTCGCGGGAAGTTCCCGATTATCAACGACGAGGTCGGCATCCCGGGTCGAAACGTGCTCAACCGTTTGTCAATTGTGCTCGCTTGGACCGCTGGGCCAGTTGAATCGCTGAACGGCAAAACCAAGATTTCGTAAACTCGCCGGCGATTGTATTGCCAGACCATACAAGTGTATGGTATAATCGAACAAATGAACCTCTTGACGCAGTTGATCTGTTCGCGGGCGAGAGCGGAAATCCTCCGCGTGCTGTTCGGGCTCCGCCCCGGCGAGATCCATTTGCGGGAGATTCAACGTCGGACCGGTTTCGCCGTCGGCACCGTGCGTCAAGACGTCGAAAAACTCGTGAAAGTCGGCCTTCTCACCCGCCGCAAGGACGGCAACCGGGTCTACTACGCGGCAAATGAGCGGCATCCCTTGGCGGGCGACATCCGCCAGCTCGTGCTGAAGACCGCTGGGCTGGCCGATGTGTTGGCCGAAGCGCTGACCGATGAGCGGATCCGCTGCGCGTTGGTGTTCGGATCGGTGGCTGCGGGAACGGCTGACGCGGAAAGCGATATTGATCTTCTGGTCGTCGGCGACATCGGCCTTCGCAAGCTCTCGGAGCTGCTTGCCGGCGTGGGCGACCGCCTCGGACGCCAGCTCAACCCGCATGTGCTGACGCCGGCCGAATTCGTCGCGCGAGCTGGCGCCAAGGAACATTTCGTCAGCTCGGTGATGCGGTCCCAGACCATCTTCGTCAAAGGTTCCCGGCATGAGCTTGTCGCAATGGGAGAGTAACGGCTGGCTCAGGTCACACGCGACCAGCCGCGAGGAGATCGGCAATTTGCTGAGAATCGCCCGCCGCGACTTGCCGGACGCGCGCAGGCGCTGGTATTTCAGGCGACTGGCGTTTCGGTATCGCCTACAATGCGGCGCTGAAGCTCTGCACGGCCTTGCTGTATGCCGAGGGATATCGGCCAACGCACTCCCAGGCGCATTACCGCGCCCTTCAGGCGTTTCCGCTGATCCTGGGCGCGGAACGCACGGCAGACGCCACCTACTTGGAAGCGTGCCGTGTAAAACGCAACGCCGTCGAATACGATTACGTTGGTGGAGCCACCGGCGCGGATGCGGATGAGTTGATAGAGTTCACCGAGTCGTTGGAACAGGATGTCCTTCGATGGTTCAGGGAGCGACACCCCGAACTTCTCTAGGATGCCAAATGCGGACCGCGGAACAATATCTCAAGCCCGAGGTCATCCGCCAGATCAAGCGGCTGGACCTGCGGGCGCAGTTCATCGTGCGGGGGTTCCTGCAAGGGCTGCACGCCAGCCCTTTCCACGGCTTCTCCGTGGAGTTCAGCGAGCACCGCAAGTACACCGCCGGCGACGACCCCAAGGACATCGATTGGCTGATCTACGCCAAGACCGACAAATACTACGTGAAGAAGTTCGAGGCGGAGACCAACATCACGGGCTACCTGGTGATGGACCTCAGCCGCTCGATGGGCTACACCTACCGCCAGGAGCTGACCAAGTTCGAGTATGCCATCTGCCTGGCCGCCGCGCTCTGCTACCTGATGATCCATCAGCAGGACCCGGTGGGGTTGTTGACCTTCGACGAGAAGATCCGCAGCAGCCTGGCGCCCAAGTCGCGGCGGTCGCAACTGGGCGACGTGCTCTCGCTCCTGGCGCGGCTGCGTCCGCAGGGTCCCACCGACATCGCCCACAGCCTGACGCAGATCGCGGCCATGCTCCGCCACGCCAGCCTGGTGATGATCTTCTCCGACCTGCTGGGCGACCCGGGGCCGATCCTCCAGTCGCTGCACCGGCTGCGGCACCGGGGCCACGACGTGATCCTCTTCCACGTCCTCGACGAGGCCGAGGTCCGCTTTCCCTTCGACGGCATGGTCGAGTTGGAGGACCCCGAGACCAACGCCCGCGTACAGATCGACGCCACCAACTTCCGCCACGATTACCTGGCCGAGGTCGAGGCCTTCCGCCAACAGTACCGCCGCGAGTGCTTCCCCTCCGGCGTCGACTACATCGCCCTGGATACGAGCATGCAGTTCGACAAAGCGCTGATGGAGTACCTGCTGCGAAGGAGAGGACGCTACTAAGTGGCCAGTGGTCATTGGCCAATGGCCAGTAAGAAAAGCAAAGGGGCGGCGGGCCAATGACGAAACAGGAATGACCAACGACCATTGACGACTGACCACTGACCACTAGCCACCGCCTTGACCTTCCTCACCCCCCTATTCCTCTACGGCGCCGCTTTCGTTGCACTGCCGATCGTGCTGCACCTGGTGATGCGCCGCAAGCCCAAGCACTTCGAGTTTCCGGCCCTGCGGTTCGTGCAACTGCGGCAGGACACCAACCGCCGCCGGCTGCGGCTGCGGCACCTGCTGCTGTTGGCCCTGCGGGTGCTGGCGATCGCCTTGTTGGCGCTGGCCCTGGCGAGGCCGAGCATCAAGCTGGGGGCGGGCTGGGGGTCGCAGGAGGCGCCGGTCGCCGCGGCGCTGGTTTTCGACACCTCGAAGCGGATGGAGTACCGCCACCAGAACCACACGAGGCTGGAGCAGGCCCAGGATCTGGCCCTCACGCTGATCGCCCGCTTGCCCCATAACAGCCAGGTGGCCGTGCTCGATACGCGGCTGGCCCCGGCAGCGTTCCAGGTCGACCTGGGAGCGGCGAAGCACCGCATCAAGCGGCTGGAGCCGACGGCTCACGTGCGGCCGCTGGCCTCCGTGCTGGTCGACGCGGCGCGGCTTTTGGAGACCAGCGAACTTGCGCGGCGGGAGGTCTACCTCTTCACCGACCTGGCCCGCGTGGCCTGGCCCGAAGAGGCCGCCTCCCGGCTGCGGGAGCAGTTGGGCCGTTCGTCCGACGTCGGCGTCTACCTGGTCGACGTGGGCGTGGAGCATCCGATCAACACGGCCCTGGGCGACCTCAAGCTCTCGGCCCAGGTGATCTCCACCCGCAGCACGCTAGCGATCGAGACCGACCTGACGCACAGCGGCCCGGCGGGCAAGCGGACCGTGGAGCTTTACGTGGACAACGTGCGCAAGGGCGCAAGACGGTGCCCGTCGAGCCGGGGCAGTCCCAGCGGCTGGAGTTTCCCGTCAGCGATCTGGCCGTCGGCACGCACCAGGGCAGCCTGCAGATCGTCGGCCAGGATGGGCTGGCCTGCGACGACCAGCGGTACTTCACCGTCGAGGTCCACCCGCCCTGGAAGATCCTGTTGGTGGCCCCGCCGCCGGAGCGGCGTTATGCGGTCTTTCTCGCGCAGGCCCTGGCGCCGACCAGTTACCGCCGCACGGGGCAGGCCCCCTTCGAGTGCGAAGTGCTTTCCCAGGACGCGCTTGCCGGCAAAGGGCTGGACGCTTATTCGGCCGTCTGCCTGCTGGATCCCAAGCCCCTGGAGCCATTGCTCTGGCAGAGGCTGACCAACTACGCCAACGACGGTCATGGGGTGGGCGTGTTCTTGGGGCACAACGCCCTCCAGACGGCCTCCTTCAACGCGCCGGCCGCCCAGGAACTCCTCGCCGGCCGGTTAAAGCTGGTGGTCAAGTCGGCCGACGGCACCTGGCTGGCGCCCGAGAACCTTTCGCACCCGGTGCTGGCCGCCTTCCGCGACCTGCCGGGCTCCGTTCCCTGGGACGCGTTTCCCGTCTTTCGTTCCTGGCAGCTCGAGTTGCCGCCCGCGGGCGTCCGTACGTTGGTGGCCTACGCCGACACCCGGCCGGCGATCCTGGAGCGAGACCTGGGCCGGGGCAGGGTGCTGGTCATGACCACCCCCGTCTCCGACCCGGCCGACGCCAAGGCCTGGAACCTGTTGCCGGTGGGAGATGCCTGGCCCTTCCTGATCCTGGCCAACGGCATGGCGTCCTACCTGGCCGGCAGCAGCCGGCAGCCGCTGAACTATTTCGCCGGCCAGGCCGTGGTGCTTCCCCTGGGCCCCTCGAAGGACCTCAACACCTACCTGCTGAAGTCGCCCGGAAGTGGCCAGATCGAGCAACGCCTGACACCCGATCGCAAAGAGAACCTGCTCCGCGTGACCGCGACCGACACGCCGGGCAACTACCGCGTGCAGGCCGGCGGCCAGACCGGCGGCTTCGACCGCGGTTTCAGCATCAACCTCTCTCGCCAACAGACCGACCTGGAGCGGATCGGTGAGGACCAGTTGAAGAAGCTGTTCGGCAACCATGCCTTCCGCCTGGCCCGCGACAGCCGCCAGTTGGAAGGCGAGCGTACGGAAGCCCGCGTGGGCCTCGACCTGTTCCCGCTCTTGGCCGTGCTGCTGGCGGTGATACTGGCCGCCGAGCATTGCCTGGCCAATCGCTTTTACAGGAGTTAGAAGTTAGGAGTTAGAATGGGGAAAGGCAGTCAGTGGAGGATCCCAAGGCAGCCGGTAGGAAATAGAATACCCGGTGCCTGCCGGAGTAAGACGGAATGGCAGCCCGTCCTACGGGTATGTTAATTCCTGCCGGCTGCCTAACACCAAACTCCCAACTTCTAACTTCTAACTTCTAACTCCTAACTTCTAACTCCTAACTTCTAACTCCTAACTTCTAACTCCGATGGGTCACTTCTCCTTTTATCCCGTAGGCGACGACGGCTTCCTGCTGGTGGGCCTGGTGGCGCTGGTGTTGCTGGCGCTGTTGGCCTTGGGACCCGGCCGCGCCAAGGCTTCCGTCCCCCGGCGGGCCGCGCTGTTGGTCTTGCGATTGGGGGTGGTGCTCTTGGTGCTCTTGGCCATGCTGCGGCCGACGCTGGTCTACTTTACGATGACCAAGCAGCCGGCCACGCTGGTCATCATGCTCGACAAGTCCCGCAGCATGACGGTGACCGACGAGGTTGGCGGGCGAAGCCGCTGGGAGGCCGAGCGGAGGACCCTGGCCGACGCCCGCACCGCGCTGGGCAAACTGGGCAAGGACATCGAGGTCAAGGCCTACACCTTCGACGGTGAGCTGCACCCGGTCGACGTGGTGGGGGGCCAGCTCCAGGTCGAGTCCCAGCCCGATGGTCAGCAGACGGCCATCGGCGCGGCGTTGGAAGACGTGATGCGGGAGAACGCCGGCAAGCGGCTGTTGGGCGTGGTCCTGCTGAGCGACGGCGCCCAGCAGGCCCGGCCTCCGCGCGACGAGGCCCCCGAGACGGCCGCCGCCCAAATGAAATACCTGGGACCGATCTTCACCATCCGCTTCGGCAAGTCGCGGGGCCTCGGCCAGCGGCAGGACGTGGCCGTGACTTCGCTTACGGCCGACCAGCGGGTGTTCGTCAAGAACGAGCTGACCGTCTCGGCCCAGGTCCGCGTCGACGGCTATGTCAACCGCGAGATCCCCGTGCAGCTTTCCTTCGAGACTTCCCCGGGCAAGATGCAGGTTGTGGCCCAAAAGAACGTCACGGCCACCGCCAGCGGGCAGATCTTGCCGGTCGAGTTCGTCTACGTTCCCACGGTGCCCGGCGAATACAAGCTGGCCGTCGAGGTCCCCAAGCAGCCGGACGAGCAGGAGATCAACAACAACCGCCTGAGCACGTTTGTGAACGTGCAGGCGGGCGGGCTGAAGGTGCTGTACGTGGAAGGGGAGCCGCGGATCGAGGCCCGCTTCCTCCGCCGCTCGCTGGACGCCTCGCGCGACATCCACGTGGACTTCGTGCGGCTGGACCTCCGTCAGCCCGAGGTCCGGCCCGCCGACTTCGGCGACCGCTTCAAGCAGGGCAAGTACGACGTCTACCTGCTGGGCGACGTCGACTCGACCGCCTTCCGCGGCTCGGAGTTGGCCGATCTGGCGGCGGCGGTCCAGCGGGGCGCGGGCCTGATCATGCTCGGCGGTTTCCAGAGTTTCGGGCCGGGCGATTACGACGCCACCCCGCTGGCCCCCCTGCTGCCGGTGGAGATGAGCCGCTTCGAGCGCCAACCGCTCGACGAGCCGATCCGCGCCGAGGAGCATTGGCCCGGTCCGCTGAAGATGAAGCCCACCGAAGTCGGCCTCTTGCACTTCTCGCTGATGTTGGCCGACAGCCGCACGGCGAGCCTGGCGATCTGGAATCGGCTGCCGCCGCTCGAGGGGGCCAACAAGCTGCGCAAAAAAGTATCCGCCTTGGAGCTGGCCGCCTCCGGCGACAAGCCACTGCTGCTCTCGCAGACCTATCGCAGCGGGCGGGTGATGGCCTTCGCCGGCGATTCCACCTGGCACTGGTGCATGGAAGGCTACGAGGCGGTCCACAAACGCTTCTGGCGCCAGGTGATCCTCTGGCTGGCCCGCAAAGACGAGTCGCTCCAGGGCAACGTATGGATCAGGCTTTCGGAGCGGCGGTGTACGCCGGGCCAGCGGGTGGAGGCCACCGTGGGGGCGCAGTCGCCCACGGGCGATCCGCTTCCGGATGCCCTCTTCAAAGCCGAGCTGATCTTCCCCGATGGAGGCAAACATGCCGTCCGCATGGTCCGCAGTGAGGACCGGACCAGTGGCTGGATCCGCGATACCGAGTCGCCCGGCGACTACACGGTGCAGATTACGGCCAGCCGGGACGGCAAGACCCTCGGCACCGCCAAGACCCGTTTCACAGTTCTGGAGCAGGATCTGGAACTGGACGACTCGGCCGCCGTGCCGGGCGTGATGGACGGACTGGCGGCGATGACCGGCGGCAAGTCGCTGGCCCCCGAGGATCTTCCCCGGCTGATCCAGCGGTTGACCAAAGACACGGAAAGCTTGGCGGTGCGGACCGAGTCCAAGCAGACGCTTTGGGACACCTGGACCTTCTTTGTCCTGCTGGTGGGCCTGCTAGGCACCGAATGGTATCTCCGTAAGCGCTGGGGACTGGTGTAGGGCGGGCTTCAGCCCGCCAATCCGTTGTAGGGCGGGCTTCAGCCCGCCAATCCGTTGAGGACCGGTTCGGGAACTGGTAGCCGCGGCATTCGTCCGCGTTGCAAAGACCGGCACGCTTCCTGTACCGCGAACTTCCCTTTTTCTCCGCGCCCGCCCTTTCGCCGCCGGTCCTCAGAGCGCATCTTTCTTGCGGACAAGCAGTAAGGTCCAGACGCCCGTTGTGCGAGGATACCAGTAGACGCCGCGTTTCGCGCCGGCAAGCGGCGGGAAGGCGCCTTCGGCGCGACGCGAATTGCCGCGGTGTTTACTTTCGAGCGCCGTAAATTGTCGTCCTGTCCACCTTCGAGCGACGCCAATTGCCGCGGTGTCTACCTTCGCGTGGCGCAAAGTGAAGCGATGGCGTCCACGAAGGCGCGGTTTCCGGGTCGGCAGTGCGTCTGGAGCGACGTTTTCCGGTGAACTTGGCGCAGGCCCCGGGGCGGCGATGCGACTGCCGCCACGTTTCCCAACGAAGCGGTCGAGGATTCGGGACAATCGAGCCTTGAAAAGCGCGCCTGTCCCCCTTTCCCCTTCACATGCACTGCGGAACGCCACGGAGGGCGTCCCCTACAGGCGGAAATCGCCGGGTTATCTTGTCGCGGCTCTCAACCAACCGCCACCGTTGACAACCGATACGGGGGGTGGTAGGATATGGGCGTAAGGTGACACGATGAACGTCCACGTTCTGAAAGGGTCTAGGCAAGAGATCGCGGAGGGTCTCGCCCGAATCGACGGCGAAATCCGCGAGGCGATTGTGTTTGTCGAAGGGCCTTCGGATGCGCCACCTCGTCCTGGCGAGGACATCTTCGCAGAGATGGCGCCCTTCGAGGTTCACGTGGGGAGTGCGGACGACTCGCGCGAGGCCCTCTACACTCGGCTAGAAGGCGAATGATCCTTCTGGACACCAACTTGCTCGCGCGGATGACTGATTCGGCCAGGAGCCGCATATTCATGGTTCGCACACTAACCGCTGTTGTCCACAAAGATGGAAATCTGTTCGTGGCAGACTGCCTCGAGGTTGGAACCGTAAGCCAAGGCGCGACCATTGAGGAGGCGATCGGAAACCTCAAGGAGGCTACCGAGCTCTACCTGGAAGAGTTTCCCGTCGAGCAGATGCAGCACCCGCTCGTGACGACCTTCGAGGTTGTCGCGGATGCCTAGGCTGCCACGGATTTCCGGAGAGCGGGCGATTAGCGTTCTGGAACGGTTGGGCTTTCATCGGGCACGCCAACGTGGCAGCCATGTCGTACTGCGTCGCGGCGGAAGCGGTTGCGTTATCCCCTTGCACAAAGAGCTGGCAGTCGGCACGCTCCGCAGCGTCCTTCGTCAAGCTGGCGTTGCTGCCGAAGAGTTTATTGACGCTCTTGAGGGCGGGGAGAACTGATGGGAAAACGGCCGCGCCTGGTTGGTGGGAAAGGACGATTGGTCTGTGCGAATGCGCAACATTTGGTTCGACGGCTTGAGCTTCCTCGTTGCCATACTTATGGTTGGGTACACCGTATCCTCCATCGCGGATTACAGGCGGCACAAGGATGGAAGTCTTCTTGGCACTGCGCTCGCCATCGGGGAATTTCTGCTCCTTGCCATCTTCTACCTCTGGATGTCGTGGCGAGTCGGCGACGCTCAGAGAAGGCTCCGTGAGACGAGGAGAAAAGGTGTACCACGGAAAGGGGGCACGCAACCGTGACCGTGACTGGGAAGAAAACGCGAAGAAAGCGGCTTCCAAGCCCCCTGCGTTGTCCTTTACGTCGCCTTCGCAACGCGTCACCGAGCAGTGCAAGGAGCGCATAGAAGGACGGCAACGTCGTGGTGGCGGGCTGAAACCCACCGTACATAGGTATCACTCTCTACGATTGCCCGCACTATGGGCCCGCTACGCGGAATTGCCGAAAAAATCTTGAAAAAATCGTTCAGCGAAGCCCCCAGTCCGTTTCGCCAGCGGATAGAATGGGGAGACGGGCGGGAAATCGGACCGGTCTAGCCCGTTGGCGTAGGGAAACGTGGGCGCGAACAGATCTGCCGGCCATTCCGCTGGCTTGCATTTCCCTGATGGGGGGTGGTTTGGAGTGTCGGCTCGAACCGGCTGGCGTCGTCAAGGTGGCAGTAGCAGCGGTGTATCTATCCATAATACCCCGGTAGAGTGGTACCAGGACGCCTTGGCGGTCGCGGACCAACCATCAGCCGTCAGGAGTGGTGGGCCGGCGCTCGCTCAGGCGAGCTTGTCCCACCCTACGGGTAGTGGCTGTCGCAGATCACAGCACAAAGACGGACCACGGCGCTTGCACGCTAAAGCTAAGCTAGGTTTATTCATACGGCCAGTACGGCGGGCGATCGTCCGCCGCGGTTTTCCCTGTCCGCAAGACCTCCGCGAGACGGCCACGGCATGAGTGAGACTCTCGATCCCCAGTTGATTGAACAGACCAAGCAGCAGATCCGCTCGCTGGTCAACGAGATCGCCCAGTTGGTGAAATCGGACATTGGCCCGGACGAGTTCTACAGCGAGTTCTTGCCTCGGGTGGTCAACGCTTTGGCGGCCGAGGGGGGCGTGGTCTGGGCCATGGAAGATCAAGGCCGGCTGGGGCTGGCCTACCAGATGGGTCTCCAGAAAACCCGCCTGCGGGAGCGCGAGGAGGACCAGAAACGGCACGGGCGGCTGCTGAACAAGGTGCTGAGCCTGCCCAGCGGCGACGGGTTGCTGGTGCCGCCGCACTCGGGCTCGGGCGACGACGAGGAGGCCGGCAACCCGACCGACTTCCTGCTGGTGATGGCGGCGCTGAGGACCGACATCGAGACCGTGGGCATCGTCGAGATCTTTCAGCGGCCGGAGTCGCCCGCGACGACCCAGAAAGGCTACCTGCGGTTCCTCTTGCAGATGTGCGACCTGGCCGGCGACTTCTTCAAGAGCCGGCAGATCAAGCACTTCGCCGACCGCCAGGTGCTCTGGACGCAGTTGGAAGAGTTCGCCCGCATGGTCCATGCCAGCCTCGATCCGCGGGAGACGGCCTACACCATCGCCAACGAGGGGCGGCGGCTGATCGAGTGCGACCGGGTGAGCGTCGCCATCCGCAAGGGAAAGAAGTGCTACATCGAGTCGGTCAGCGGCCAGGACATGTTCGACAAGCGCTCCAACACCATTCGCCTGCTGGGCCGCCTGGCGACGGCCGTGGTGGCCAGCGGCGAGACGATCTGGTACACGGGCGACACCAGCAACATGGCCCCCCAGGTCGAGGACGCCGTGCAGGAGTACGTCGACGAGTCGCACTCGAAGACGGTGGCCGTGTTGCCCCTGGCCCGGCCGCGCAGCGATCCGGAAGAGGAAGAGGCCAGCAAGCGCGAGGACCCCGAGGCACCGATCGGCGCCCTGATCGTCGAGGAGATCGAGGACAGCCGGGTGCCGGACAAGATGCTGCAGCGGGTGGACGTGGTGGGCCGCCACAGCGCCACCGCGCTGGCCAACTCCCTGGACCACCATAACCTCTTCCTGATGCCCGTCTGGCGGACCATCGGCCGCCAGAAATGGGTGCTCAAGGCCCGCACCCTCCCCAAGACCCTGGCGATCACCGGCGCGATCCTGGCGGCCCTGGCCTCGTTGGCGATCATTCCTTACAGTTTCACGCTCCGCGCCAAGGGGACCATCGAGCCGGTGGAGCGCCGCATCGTCTTCGCGCCCACCGAGGCCGAGGTCGAGGTGGTGCCGGTCAAGCACGGCGACATGGTCCACCAGGGAGACCTGCTGGCCAAGCTTCGCGACACCGAGTCGCAAGTCAAATTGACCGAGATCCAGGGGCAGATCGAGGTCAGCCGAAGGACCCTTGAGTCGCTGCAATACACTAGCAGGCTCGGCAGCCTCTCCACGGAGGATCGCAACCGGATCCTCAGCCAGGAGGCCGAAGAGACTGTGAAGCTGATGGGGCTCCAGTCCCAGGAGAAGCTCTTGCTGAAGAAGATCAGCGACTTGAACGTGCTCAGTCCCATCGATGGCCAGGTGATCACCTGGGACGTGCAGAACCATCTGAACCACCGCCCGGTCCAGCGGGGCCAGGAGTTGATGCGGATCGCCGATCCCAGGGGCGACTGGCGGCTGGAGCTTGACATCCCCGAGAAACGCATGGGACACATCGCCCGGGCCCAGCGGGAGATCAAGAAGGAGCTCGACGTGGACTACGCCCTGGCCGTCGACCCGAGCACGTCGCGCGTGGGGCACATCACGAAGATCGAGGAAGGCGCCAATCCCCAGCAGGAGGAAGGCAACATGGTGAAGGCCTACGTGGCGATCGATACCGCGAAACTCCGCAAGGAGCTGCCGGAGAACGCCATTCGCCCCGGCGCGGCGGTCGACGGCAAGATCCATTGCGGCAAGCGGCCGATCGGCTACGTCTGGTTCCACGACGCGATTGAATACCTCCAGTCGCGGGTGATCTTCCCGTATTTTTAAGTCTTACAACCCTTTGGTAACCTTATGCGATTCCCCCTGATCCTGGCGGCCGCCGGGCTCGGCGCCGCCGTCTTCGTGGTCGTGACCCTTCCGGCCGCCTCGCAGCCGCCGGGTGCGGCGCCCTCGTCCGGCTTCCCCGCCGCCTCGTCATCTTCCCGCCGGACCGACGCGGTGGTTCCCCCGCCGGCCTCACCGCGGCGCTCGCCGGGCGAGTTCGCCCCCTTTGGCTTGCCGCGTCCGGAAGTCAAGGTTGCCGCCGACGTGGTCGTGGCCTCGGGCTTCCTGGTGACGCTGATGGGCGACGGCGACGTGGAAGTCCCCGCCCAGGAGCAAGGCGTGTTGATGGAGATCCCGGTCAAGGAAGGTCAGTTGGTGAAGAAGGACGACACCCTGGCCCAGGTCGACGACAGCCAGGCGAAAATGGCCATGGAAGTGGCCCACCAACAGTGGCTCGCCGCCCAGGCCGAGGCCGACAACGAGGTCAGCATTCTCTACGCCCGCGCCGCTTTCGCCGTCGCCCAGTCCGAGGTCCAGCAGGCCCTGGAGGCCAACGCGCAGCAGCCCAACACCTTCTCCCGGAGCGAGGTCCTGGAGCGGCAGCTCAAGGCCCGGCAGTACGAGTTGCAGATCCAGCAGGCGCAGCACGAGAAGATCGTCAACGGACACAAGGCCGACGAGAAGCACGCCGAGCTCGACGCGGCCACCCTCGAAGTGACCCGCCGCCAGATCAAGTCGCCCTTGGAGGGCATCGTCGCCGATCGCTTCAACCGCCATGCGGGCGAGTGGGTCAAGCCGGGCGACCCCGTGGTGCGCGTGGTCCGGGTCGACCGGCTGCGGGTCGAGGGCATGCTCTCTGCAAGAGCTTCCGACCCCAACCACGTTCTGCCCTCGGAGATCATCAACCAGCCGGTGACGATCACCCTCGATCTGCCGAAGGGCAAGCAGGCAAACTTTCCCGGAAGCGTGGTCTTCGCCAGTCCGCTCGTCGTGGCCGGGATGCAGTTCCTGGTCCACGCCGAGGTCGAGAACCGCCAGGAGAACGGCTTCTGGCTGCTGCGGCCCGGCTTGACCGTGCAGATGACCATCCAGCGGAAGAAGTGAGTCGTACTCGTCACGCTCCGCGTGACGTTGTCCCTCTCGCGGAGCGAGAGGAGTACGGTGAAATGCGGAACTTAGTTGTCGATCGATCGTAACACGCCAGCCCCCGCCGATGCTCACCTTACGCGAAAGCCTGCTCTCCAGTTCGGCCAGGAAGATCTCCATCCGCAAGCGGCCGGACCTTTCCGCCCGCCGCCAGCGGTACCATGGCCGCATCTACTGGGTGATCAAGGACCCGATCGGTCTGAACTACTTCCGCTTCCAGGAAGAGGAATACGCCATCCTGCAGATGCTCGACGGCGACGTGAGCCTGGACGAGATCAAGGACGAGTTCGAGGAGCAGTTCCCGCCGCAGAAGATCACGCTGGAAGAGCTGGGGCAGTTCTTGGGCATGTTGCACCGCAGCGGGCTGGTGGTGGCCGCGGTCCCCGGCCAGGGCCGGCAACTGGTCAAACGCCGCCGCGAACGCCGCCGCAAGGAGATCCTCGGCGCCCTGGGAAACGTCCTCTGCATCCGCTTCAAGGGTATCGACCCCGAGCGGATGCTGAAGGCGATGTACGGCTACGTGAAATGGTTTTTCCATCCGTTGACGGTCTTTCTCTGCCTGGCGTTCGGCTTGTCGGCTTTGATGCTGGTGCTGGTGGAGTTCGACACCTTCCGCGCGAAGCTGCCGGAGTTCCACCAGTTCTTCAGTCTCTACAATGCCTTCTTGCTCACGGTGACGCTGTGCTTCACCAAGGTGCTGCACGAGTTCGGGCACGGGTTGACATGCCACCATTTCGGCGGCGAGTGCCACGAGCTGGGCGTGATGATCCTGGTGCTCACGCCCTGCCTCTACTGCAACGTCTCCGACTCCTGGATGCTGCCCAACAAGTGGCACCGGGCGGCGATCGGCGCCGCGGGGATGTGGGTGGAACTGGTGCTGGCCTCGTTCTGCACCTGGATCTGGTGGAACAGCCAGCCGGGCCTGCTCAACAATCTTTGCCTCAACGTGATGTTCATCTCCTCGGTCAGCACCGTGATGTTCAACGCCAACCCGCTCTTGCGCTACGACGGCTACTACATCCTCGCCGACATCACCGAGATCCCCAACCTGCGGCAGAAGGCGACCTCGATCCTGGGCCGCAAGGCGAGCGAGTGGTTCCTCGGCCTCGAGCCGCAGGAAGATCCCTTCCTGCCCGAGCGGAACCAGATCTTCTTCGCCCTCTACACCATCGCCGCGGTGATCTACCGCTGGATCATCATGCTCTCGATTCTCTATTTCCTCTACAAGATCTTCGAGCCTTACGGGCTGAAGGTCATAGGCCAGATGATCGCCCTGGCCTCGCTCTGGGCGATCCTCGGGCAACCCCTCTACAACATCGGCAAGTTCCTCTATGTGCCCGGGAGATATGACAAGGTGAAAAAGCCCCGCCTCTACGCCACCCTCGCCGGCCTGGCGGCCATCGCTGCGGCGCTCTGCCTGCTGCCGCTGCCCTATCACGTGATTTCCCCGCTGGAGGTCCAGGCCCGCGACGCCGCCTCGATCTATGTCACGGTTCCCGGAAAGCTCGACCAGGTTTTCGTCCACGAGGGCCAGTCGGTCCCGGAGGGCAAGCCGCTGGCACAACTCTCCAACGTCGAGCTGGAATTGAAGATCGCCGAGCTTGCGGACAAGTGCGACTTCTACTCCAAGCACCTGGAAAACCTCGACCGCCAACAGATCGAGGAATCCCATCGGCAGTCGCTCGGCCGCTCGCTGGATGCGGCCGGCGAGAGAGGGCCCACCGAGGAAGCCCTCGAATCCGCCAAGAAGCAGCTCAACGAGAAGCGCGGCGACTACGAGAAGCTGCAGCTTGTGGCGCTTCGCCCGGGCATTGTCATGCCGCCGCACGCCACGCAGAAGCGCGAGGACCCCGACGGCCAACTGCCGACCTGGTCAGGCACCCCGCTGGAACCGGAAAACCAAGGCGCCTTCCTGCCGATCAGCACGCTCTTCTGCCAAATCGGCGATCCCCGGCAGATGGAGGCCATCCTGGTCATCGACCAGTCGGAGGTCGAGCTGGTGCGGCCAGGTCAAAAGGTTGACGTCAAGCTCGAAGAACTGCCCGGCAGGGTCTTCACCGGGCGGATCACCGAGATCGCTCCGGAAGCCCTGCGGGTTGCGCCCAAGGCCCTCTCGACCAAGTACAAGGGAGAGCTGTCCACCAAGACCGATCCGACCAACGGCGTGGAACGCCCGATGAGCACCTCCTACCAGGCTCGCGTTCCCCTGGAAGAGCCGAAAGACCTCTTGCCCTTGTTGCGCTTGGGGCTCACCGGCCAGGCGAAGATCTACGCCGATCCCCAGACCTGCGCCTATCGGCTGTGGCGGTTCATTGGCCGCACGTTCAACTTCAAGCTCTAGCTGTAGGGTGGGACGAGCGCAGCGAGCCCCACCATTTTTCTGGACTGATCGCTAAGTCCACGGCGCGTAGCGACGATGCGACGGTAGCCGTGGGTTTCAACCCACGGAACGTATGGCCCCACACCTTCCGTTCGTCGCGTAGCGACGATTGAAAGGGCCGGGTTGCCCGATGGATGGCACGCGGCTTGTTTTCAACCGTCGCTACGCGACGGGGGGGCAATATCACGGGATCCGATCCGTGGGTTGAAACCCACGGCTACCGTCATGACGTCGCTACGCGACGAACGTGGATCGAGAGGATTCTCTCAATCCCACCACCAGCGATCCTGGGGAACGGCCTCGGACAGCCGCGATCGCAATTGTGACAACTTTCGATCTTGGTCCTTGTGGAGCCGTTCGGCGCGAGGGCTTCGTCAGGCCGAATCGAGACCCCGCCGCCGGCCAAGGCAATGAAGCGGCTGCCCTTCCAGCCGGCGTTCACCGCGCAGGCGGCTTGCCTGGCGCCCTTTTCCTTTCGCACCGGCATCGCGGCATCGCTGCCCAATACCGGCATCGACCACCCCGCACGCGCGGCATAGCCCTCCTCCCGGATGAAAGCCGAGGCCACGAGCATATCGATCAAATTGCGCATCTGGGCATAAACCGGGCTCTTCTCGGCAAGCTCCGCATACCTGCGCGTGAAGCTCAAGGCAAACGTCTCGCTGGCCTTGTTGCCCGGCGCCCGGAGCTGAGCTGACCGTCGGGACCGATCAGTTTCGCTTCCGTCAAGAGCTGCACCCCCTGGCCAACCAGCTCTATGCCGAGCCGGTCGTCGGTGACCTTGAGGCAGTCGTAGTCGGGAACGAACCACCACCGCTGCAGGGCGCCCTGCCGCACATTGCCCGCGCCGAGCAGGGAAAAGTAGCTGGGGATTCTCACCGGCGGCTGCTCCAAGCCGATGCCGATCAACTTCATGCGATAGTCGGCCTCGATCAGCACTTGGGCGAAATGGGTGTCGGGTGAGATGCCGAAGACGCGGATCGGCGCCATGCCCAGGGCGGCTTGCATCCCTTCCGCGATTTGCACGCCGACCACCTGGCGTTGGGCTTCCGCAACCGCGCGGGGGGTCGTCCGCTGGAACTCTTGCAGGCGTTTCATGGCCTCCGGGGCGGGATCGATGGTACAGCCGATGAAAGGCCGATTATGCAGCCCCGGGGAGAAGGCCCGCAAGGCAACGGCAAGGTCCTCGAGTTCCAGCACCGGTCGTCCCGTCGTCATTCCGCGAACCCTGCCCGACAGATCCGCCACGAACCCTTCGGCCGGTCCGGCGATCACAATGTCCTTGCTTTGCGGATAGAAGAAGACGTACTGCAGGCGTTGCAGGCCCGCGAGGCAGCGCATCGCCTCGTCGGGATTCTCTCCCTGATCGAGCCTCCTGCGGACTGCGGTTTCCAGCCGCCTGAGCGAGACCTTGCGCAACCGGCTAGGCGCCAGCAGGTCGGCGGCCTGCTGCATCTTTGCCGCCCGAAGCCTTTCAGCTTGCAGCGTGCCCGTCGGGTCGACAAAGGTCTTGACCTGGAGCACTCCTGCGGCATCGACCGCGACTCCGAAGGTGGGCAGTTGGACGGTGGTGGCGATTTGTGCGACCGCCGGCAGCGCGCTTCCCGCCAACAGACCGCCGGCCACTGCGGCGATGGGAAGAACGACTCTCAGAAGGCGGCGCCACACGTTGTTTCCTCCCACGCTTCCTTACCACCAGTCACGGAACGGGCTCAAATCGTTTTAACCGTTTGAGACAACTCCTGCAAGTATTTATCCCGGCGTTCGGAAAAACCAATCGTGGGAAGCAGCGGCTGGCGGGCGCGGCTTGCGTTCTCCCGGTGACCCGTCTAGACTTGAGTTTCCAACTGCCGCCGGACCGCGCGGCGCCCTGACCACCCGGCTGCGATTCCCACCATGTTCGCCGTGGCTGAGTCGCTCTGCGCCTCAGTTGCCTGGCGGGCCGGCGGGGGCCGGAGGGAAGAAGGACGGCGCTGCCGGCCAAGCGGCTGGCGGGACGGCTGGCGGGGCGTCCGGCGGCGGCGCTGCCGGCTTGGGGAACGAGCGGCCCTCAGGATCCGTCGGGCTGCCGGGGGGCGGCGCCGAATCGCTCCAGGCCGCGGGGATCTCGTTGCGAAGACCCTCGACCACCTGCTCCGCCTGCCCGCTCTGCAATTGCTCGACCAGGCCCGGGTCCTTGAAGATCACCAGCGTCAGCAGGCCGAGCTTGGCATAGGCCGAGACGTTGGGCCACCACTTGTCGCCGTAGAACTTCATCGCCGTGCCGAACGAGCCTCTTCAGCCGCGGACGGCCGTCCCACTGCACGCTGTAGATCTCGTCCAACAGCAGGTGCGAGAGGAATCCGGCGACCACTCCGCCGGCGATAAACAATCGCAGCACGACGCTCTCGCTGTACACCAGCAGGAAGGTCAGCTCGCCGAAGATCGCCGCGGCGGGAAAGCTATGGTACATGCCGCGGTGGACGGTGTAATGCCGCAGGAAGGCGGCCAGGCCGAAGCGGATGGCCACGTAGATCGCGGCCCCGATCAGAATGATCCACTCCTGGGAGAGCCCGAAATGCTGCAAGCGGCCGAAGAGCATGGTGGGCACCACGGCCGCCATCAGAGTCGTGATCTCCCGCAACGGGCGGCCGGGGCCGCTGTCGATGTCGGGCAGCATCCCGGAGACCGCGCACAGGCTCGCGGCCAAGAGCGACGCCGCGGGCGGCACGCCGTACATCTGGTAGGCCACGCCGCCATAGCCGATGCCCAAGATCGTGCTGGCCGTGAGATGGGTCTGGAAATTGGCCATGGCCTCGGCTCGCCGGGTACCTGCGTCGGCGCGAAGCGATCCTTGTACCCTGCCGCGACGATTGAGCAAAGAGCAGTTTCACCGCCACGGCTTGTGCTAGCGGTGGCAGCATCCGGCGCAGGAAGTGAACAGAAGGACAGCTTGGTCACGGCAATGGCTTTTGGTATCTTCTCGTCCGGCGGCAAGGAGGCCGCCGCTGCTTTCCAGCAGCCTCGCAAGGATGCGATGACTACCTCTCGATATACGCCCCGCTTGGAGATGGTCCAGGCGGGGCATCTTTTTTGGCTCTTGGTAGCAGGCACACGCCGTGTGCCGCTCTGGACGGCACACGGCGTGTGCCTGCTACTGATCCTGTGACCCTCATTGATTTGCGGGCCCTTAGTCCTGTGGGCCGGTTTGAGGCACCCGGTTGACACGGGGGACGGGCCAAGGATACGATCGTGAGGAATATCGCTGGATCGACTGCGCGAAGCGCAAGAACACCCTGGGGAGTCGCATGCCTCACGAAGTAACCCTGATTACCGGCGACGGCGTTGGGCCCGAGCTGGCCGAAGCGGCCCGCCGCTCGATCGACGCTACCGGCGTGGAAATCCGCTGGGACGTGCAAGAGGCGGGCGTGGATGTCATGGCCCGCACCGGCAATCCGCTGCCCGAAGCCGTGCTCCAGAGCATCCGCCGCACCCGCTGTGCGCTGAAAGCCCCGATCACCACACCCGTGGGCACGGGGTTCCGCAGCATCAACGTCTACCTCCGCCAGGCCCTGGGGCTTTTCGCCTGCGTGCGGCCGTGCAAGCAGTACGCGGGCATCCGCAGCTTCTTCAACAACGTGCCCATCGACCTGGTGATCGTCCGCGAAAACACCGAGGACCTCTATGCCGGGGTCGAGTTCGAGGCGGGCCAACCGGCCACCGCTGAGCTGTTGGATTACATCAACCAGCACTGCCCTGACCGCCGCATCGCCAGCGGCCGGGACGAAACCGGCCTGTCGATCAAGCCGATCAGCGTCTCAGGCACCGAGCGGATCGTCCGCTATGCCTTCCAGTACGCCAAGGACAACGGCCGCAAGAAGGTCACCGCGGTCCACAAGGCGAACATCATGAAGCACACCGACGGGCTGTTCCTGGCCACCGCCCGCCGGGTCGCCGCGGAATTCGCCGGCTCAGGGATCGAGTTCGAGGACCGCATCGTCGACAACATGTGCATGCAGTTGGTGCAGAAGCCCGAGCTCTACGACGTGCTGGCACTGCCCAACCTGTACGGCGACATCCTCAGCGACCTGGTGGCCGGCCTGGTGGGCGGGCTGGGAGTCGCTCCCGGGGCCAACATCGGCCCCCATGCCGCCGTCTTCGAGGCCACCCACGGCAGCGCGCCGAAGTACAAGGGCCAGAACAAGGTCAACCCCACGGCCTTGATCCTTTCGGGTATGCTCATGCTGCGGCATCTCGGCGAGCGGGACGCGGCCGGGCGGCTGGAGAAGGCCGTCGCCGATGTGATCGCCGAGGGCAAGCACGTGACCTACGACCTCAAGCCGCGACGCGACGACCCCACGGCCGCCGGCACCCGCGAAATGACCGACGCCATCGTCCGGCGGCTCAGGAAGGATGAGGGCTGAGAGCGGAGGGATGAGAGCAGAGGGTGGAGGATGAACGGGAAAACTAGCTGCGGCCCCTTTTCGACTCCTGTTGGCTACTCTGCCTCAGAACTCTCACCGGTTCTCGTTCGCGCCCGATTTGGTGGACCTCAACTTCAACCAGCAGGTCTCCACCGCCGTGTTTCCCTGCAAATGCAACGTGGTAGACGCCATCCCCAAGAGCATCAGTCGTGTGAGCCGGCAGGACATACTCGTCTGCAAGTGCTGTCCGGTAAACGAATTCATTTGCAACTGACCACGCATGATACATTTTCCCTTCCGCTGGTTCACTACTAGCTGTTTGGCCGTTGTGCCGAGGGAAGAGCCATGTTCCCACTACGGCATATTTCGTTTCAGGCTCCGGCTTGAAATGGCGGCTGACACTTGGCGGTATCTCACGCCAACGCTCCTTTTGGGAATACTTTGTGCCGACAAAGTGGAAAATGACGGTCTCTGGCAGTTTCCCGGTGAGACGCGAGTCTGGCTCCACACATTCCATCGACACGTAGAACCTTTGCAATTCCTTCTCCGCGTCTACGAGTATTGCCTTCTCCCGGTATACGAAACGAATGGACCCCAAGTCGGGTGCCAAAACGTCTTTTAACTCATCGTGTGGGACGGAGGCGGATTGTGCTCCTACAGTCACCACGAGATTAGTTAGACGGCCTTCGCCGCGTGCTGCATGAATGGTGATAGACTGGCCGGGACGCGAGGTCGTTACAGTGATCGAGTCCCAGAATGGTTGGATTTCCGCTCTTGCCGGGATTGCGGAAATCATCAAGAGTCCGAGAATAAGGGCCGTGTGGTTCATCGTTCTTTCTCCGATTGTGTGCGCGGGTAGATGGAGGTGGGATTGGGGTCAGGCCGACGTTAGACGTTAGCGACTGAGCGAAACTTTGCTAGTGTCAAACGTCGGCCTGACCCCAACTCGGGGGTCGAAACGGGGACGCAGCTAGTCTTGTCGCCCCCCTCATCCTTCATCTCTTATCCTTCCTCCACCGGCTCGACCGTAGCCGTCATCGAGCCGGCGCAGTTCTCGATCAGGGCGTTTTTGCCGAAACTGTGGACTTGTTCCTGCTTCAGCTCGGCATGTTCCTTGGTGGTCGTCAGCAGGATAGCGCGGCCCCGGGTGTCGACCTCTTGGGCAAGCTGGTAGCCCTTTTCGGGAGGGTGGCCGAATAGCTGCATCAGCATCACGATCACGTAAGCGTAGGTGTGATCGTCGTCGTTCCAGAGCACGACGTTGTAACGCGGCTGACGCTTGGGCCGCTGGGCTTGCTGCTCCTTGCGCCGTCGGACGGTCGCTTCGACCGGGACGTTGACACTCACCGACTCGCTCTCGCTCATGCCGGTTCTCCCCAGCTTTTCTGCCGCCCCGATAGCCGGATCAACCAAGGATCATTATATTTTAGCATTGCGTCCCGTGAGCAAGACTCCCCCCTTTTGCCGAATACGATGCCCGAACCATCCCTGATCGAGTATCTCGATGCCCACCGATCCGAGTTCGAAGAGGATCTCTGCCAGTTGCTTCGTATTCCCAGCGTGAGCGCGAGGTGCGAGCACCGCGACGACATCCGCCGGGCGGCGGAATGGGTCGCCGGCCAGTTCCGCCGTCTCCGCTTCTCCGTCAACGTCATCCCCACCGAAGGCCACCCGCTGGTCTATGCCGAGTCTCCCGAGGTAGAGGGGGCGCCGACCGTTCTGGTCTATGGCCATTACGATGTGCAGCCGGCCGAGCCCCTGGAGAAATGGACAACCCCCCCGTTCGAGCCATCTCGCCGCGACGGCAACCTCTACGCCCGCGGAGCGACCGACGATAAGGGCCAGATGCTCACCCACGTGCTCAGCGCCCGGGCCTGGCTGGAGACTTCGGGCCGGCTGCCGGTGAGGTTGAAGTTTCTCATCGAGGGCGAGGAAGAGGTCGGCAGCAGCAACCTGGAAAAGTACATCGCGGCGAACCGGGAGCGTTTGGCCTGCGACTGCTGCGTGATCAGCGACAGCGCCCAGTTCGCGCCGGTCAGCCGGCCATCACCTACGGGCTGCGGGGCATTGCCTATTATGAGCTGCGGCTCTTCGGACCGAACCGCGACCTGCACTCGGGCACCTTCGGCGGCTCGGTGGCCAACCCGGCCAACGCCCTGGCCAAGATGCTGGCCGCCTTGATCGACCAACGGGGCCGCATCCAGGTTCCCGGTTTCTACGACGCCGTGCTGCCAATGGGGCCCGAGGAACGGGAGCAGATGGCCCGGCTGCCTTTCGACGAGGAGCAGTACAAGCGGGATCTCGGCCTGACCGAGCTGGCCGGAGAAGAGGGCTACACAACGCTCGAGCGCCGCTGGGTGCGGCCGACGTTGGACATCAACGGCCTGACCTCCGGCTATCAGGGCGAGGGGGCCAAGACGGTACTGCCCGACCGGGCGTCGGCCAAGTTCAGCTTCCGGCTCGTCCCCCGCCAGGACCCCGCCGAGGTCAGCCAGTCGCTCCGCGAGATGCTCCAGGGACTCTGCCCGCCGGGCATCCGCATGGAACTGTCCGACCACCACGGCTCGCCGGGCGTGATGATACCGTTGGACAGTCTCTATATGAAGGCGGCCGCCCGGGCCATCCAGCAGGCCTTCGGCCAATCGCCGGTCTTCACCCGCGAGGGCGGCTCGATTCCCATCGTCGCCACCTTCCACGACGTGCTCGGGGTCGATACGCTGCTGTTGGGATGGGGCCAGGACGACGACAACACGCACAGCCCCAACGAGAAGTTCGCTCTGGCCGACTTTCATCGCGGCATCAAGGCCAGCGCGATCCTCTGGGAAGAACTGGGCCGGATCGGCGCGCGAGCGGCTCCCTCCGATTGACACCCGGATGGCGGAGTCATAAAGTAGTGTGGGTCCGCAGGTTGTAGGTCGGGCATTCCTGCCCGACCAATGCGATGGCTTGCGAAGCAAGGACGAATGGGCAACGACGGGCAAGAATGCCCGTACTACTGCGACGGGCAAGAATGCCCGTCCTACTTCACCCGAGGGCACTGCCATGAAAGCCGCACGCTGCACCGCGTCCGCTTTGCTGGCTGCCACGCTGATCGCCGTCCTGGGATGCGGCCGAGCGCCGCAGGAGCGGACCGTGCTGGTCTACGCCTTTGACATTCCCGCCGGTCACGAAGGGAAGCCGGACATCGACAAAGCGGTCGCCGTGGTCGACCGTCGCATCAACCCGGGCCGGTCCTGGAACAAGACGGCCAAGGTCCGCCGCGTGAGCGACACCACACTTGAGGTCCGGCTGTGGAGCACCGACCCGGCCACCCTGGCGAAGATCGACCGGCTGGTGACGACTCTCGGCAGCCTGGAGTTCCGCATCCTCGCCAACGATCGCGACAATCCCGGCATCATCGAGAAGGGCAAAGCGCTCGGGCCGGACGTGAACAAACTTTATTCCACAAACGGCAAGATCAAGGCTTGGTGGGTCCCGGTAAACCCGGGCTCCAGTAGGGACTTCACCGCCGGCGAGTGTCCAGACATTGCCCGGCGGACGATAACCACGAAGAATGGCCAGCAAGTGCTCCAGGTTCTGGTGCTAGCCGATCCTTTCAACGTCACCGGGGCGTACTTGGTCCACGCCGGTGCGGACGTTGACCAGCGAGGCCGGCCGGAGTTGACCTTCCAGTTCAACTTTGCCGGGGGCAAGAAATTCGGCGGGCTCACCTCCACCCACCTTCCCGACGAAGTTACCGGGTTCAAACGCCGGCTGGGCATCATTCTCGACGGATGGCTCCATTCGGCTCCCTTTAACATGAGCACGATCCAGGACCGCGGCGAGATCACTGGGAGTTTTACCCGCAGCGACGTTGAGTCGCTCGCCGCCGTTCTCAATGCCGGAGCGTTGCCGGCCCCGTTGAAGAAGGTATCGGAACGTACGGAGAAGCCGTGACGCGCGATGGGAACGGTTACCATGGTAAAGAGAACTTGTCGCAGGAAGCGTACTCGTCACGCTCCGCGTGACGCCGATCCTCACGCGGAGCGTGAGGAGTACGCTTGAAACGAGGTGTTGATATGACCATGCTTGTCGAGAATCCATGGCTGGAAGAGCAGTTGAAGGAGCAACGAAGGGCGCTGGGCATCGATCAGCACGACGAAGTCTGGGAAGGAGTCTATTTCCTAGCCCCGCCCGTGGACAACCAACACCAGGATTTCGCTGGAGGTCTGACGTGTGCGCTCCATGAGGCAGTTGACGCGGCTGGCCTGGGAACGGCTTTCCCCGGGGTCAACCTCGCCGGCACAAGCGAAGATTGGACGTTCGATTACCGCGTGCCGGACGTGGTCGTCATTCTCGCTTCGAGCACGGCGCAAGACCAAGATGCTTGCTACCGCGGCGCCGCCGATTTCGTCGTCGAAATCACCAGTCCCCGTGACCGCACCTATGAGAAAATTCCCTTTTATAGCCGGCAAGGCATCCGCGAACTGTTGATCGTCAATCGCCAGTCGTGGACGCTCGAACTCTACTGGAACCGAGGAAACGGCCTTGAGAAGGCGGGGGAATCTGAGACCCAACGGAGCGATACTCTCTCCAGCGGCGTCGTGCCCCTCGAATTCCGCTTGCTCCCCGGCCAGCCGCGGCCGAGGATCGAGGTGACGCACGTGGAAACCCCGCGGCAATGGCTGGTTTAAGATCGGAACCGCGAACGTTCAGGTTATCGCATAAAGGAGATGAATCACGAAAGCCCGAAAGGACGAAGAGCCGAAAAAGAAAGCTACGGGCGATGGGTCGGTACGTGTCCTTCTCCGCCTTGATCGGGCTTTCGCTTCTTTCGGGGTTTCGTGATTTCGTCGTTTCCTGTTTACCCGATTTCCGTGCTAAAGTGTCCGTAAAACAATTCGCTGGACATTCCTCCCATGCTCGACCGCAGATTCATCGTCGAAAACGCCGAACGGGTCAAACAGAACTGCGTCAACCGCAACGCGAAGGTGGACGTCGATCGCTTCGTCCAGTTGGAGGCGCGTCGCAAGGCCCTGCAGTCGAAGGTCGACCAGCTCAACCGCCAGGCCAACGAGACGGCCAAGTCCATCGGCCGGGCCCAAGACGCGGCCCAACGCGAGGCCCTCAAGGAGGAAGGCCGCCGCTTGCGCGAAGAGACAGCCTCGGCGCAGAACGACATGGACCGCATGGCCGAAGAATTGGATCTCCTCCACCGCGCGATCCCCAACATGTCGCATCCCCACGCGCCGGTGGGCGCCGACGACTCGGCCAACCGCGAGATCTTCCGAGGCAAGACGCCGCTGCCGCAGTTCGACTTCCAGCCGCTGGACCACGTCGAGCTGGGCGAGAAGCTGGACCTGATGGATTTCGAGGGCGGCGCCAAGGTGGCGGGGCACGGCTTCTATTTCCTCAAGAATGAGGCCGTCCTCTTGGAGTTGGCCTTGCAGCGCTACGCCCTGGACGTGCTGGTGGCGGAAGGGTTTACCCCGGCCACCACGCCCGACCTGGCCCGCAACGAGATCCTCGAAGGCGTGGGCTACATTCCCCGCGGTCCGGAGACGCAGATCTACAGCATCGTCTCCTCCGACCTGAGCCTGGTGGCCACCGCCGAGATCACGCTGGGCGGACTGTTGGCCGGCGAGACCCTGGACGCCGAGGACCTGCCGCGGAAACTCTGCGGCATCAGCCATTGCTTCCGCACCGAGGCCGGCGCCGGCGGCCGCGCCGCCCGGGGACTCTACCGCGTCCACCAGTTCACCAAGGTGGAAATGTTCGCCTTCACGCTCCCCGATCAGAGCGAGGCCATGCTGGACCACTTTCGCACGCTGGAGTGCCGGCTGTTCGACGGCCTGGGCATTCCCTACCGCGTGGTGGACACGGCCACCGGCGATCTGGGCGGCCCGGCCTATCGCAAGTTCGACCTCGAGGCCTGGATGCCCGGCCGCGGCGATTACGGCGAAGTGACCAGCACCTCCAACTGCACCGATTTCCAGGCCCGGCGGCTGGAGATCCGCTATCGCGTCAAGGGCGAGAAGGGGACCCACTTCCTCCACACCCTCAACGGCACGGCCATCGCCATCAGCCGCGCCTTGATCGCCGTGCTGGAGAACTACCAACAGGCCGACGGCTCCGTGGTGATCCCCGAAGTTCTCCTCGCCTGGGTAGGCAAGGACCGCATCGAGCCCCGTTAGGAAGAGGTCTTCGAACCGTAGGTTATGCTTTAGCATAACGGAATCCCGAGGGAGGCGTGGGCTGTCATTCGCCCGTTATGCTGAAGCATAACCTACCCACTCGCCCGTTATGCTGAAGCATAACCTACCCGACCCGCGAGACACGCATGGCCACCACTCCGCGCAACGAGCCGCAACCGCAGGGCCAGTCGCGGTGGCGGGCTATGCCCGGAACCATGCCGGCCATGGCCTTGCTGCTGGGGATCAACCTCTTCAACTACATCGACCGGCAGGTGCTGGCGGCCGTCGAGCCGCAGGTCGCCCAGGGGCTGCTCGTGGCGCAGTCGCCCCACGATCCCGACGTGCCGGGCCAAGATGGGACTATTGTCCACGGCCTTCATCATCAGCTACATGCTCACCGCGCCGCTGTTTGGCCTGCTGGCCGAACGATGCTCGCGATGGCTGCTGATCGCCGTGGGCGTGGGGCTCTGGAGCCTGGCCAGCGGGGCCAGCGGACTAGCGACCAGTTTCACGATGCTGCTGGTGGCGCGGTGCTTCGTGGGCATCGGCGAAGGGGCCTACGGACCGATCGCCCCGGCGCTGATCTGCGATCTCTACCCCGTCGCCGCCCGCGGCCGCGTGCTCTCCTGGTTCTACCTGGCGATTCCCGTGGGCGGGGCCTTGGGCTATGCCCTGGGCGGCGAGGCGGCGGCGGCCAACCCGGCCCACGAGAGCTGGCGCTGGGGGTTCTACCTGGTGGTGATTCCCGGACTGCTGTTGGCCTTGGGGTCGCTGGCGATGCGGGAGCCGCGGCGGGGAGCGGCCGACAACCTGGACTGCCCTGCCCGAAGGCCCCGCCCGGGCGACTACCTGCTGCTGCTGAAGACGCCCTCCTACGTTCTCGACACGCTGGGCATGACGGCCATGACCTTCTCCCTGGGCGCCTTGGCCTGGTGGATGCCCGACTATCTCGAACTGCACGCCCGCAAAGTCCTCGGCCTGGAGCCGGTGACCTTCTTCGGCATCCTCACGGCCGTGGCCGGCCTTTTGGCCACGTTGGCCGGCGGCATGGCGGGCGACCTCTTGCGGAAGCGTTTTCCCGGCTCGTACTTCCTCGTTTCCGGCCTGGGACTGTGGCTCACCGTACCCTGCATCCTGCTGTTCATGGCGGTCCCCTTCAACGCCGCTTGGATCTTCGTTTTCCTGGCCGTCTTCTTCCTCTTCTTCAACACCGGTCCGACCAACGCCATCCTGGCCAACGTGACCCATCCCTCGATCCGCGCCACGGGCTTCGCCCTGAACATCCTGGTGATCCACGTCCTGGGCGACGCCATCTCGCCGCCGATCGTCGGGGCCATCGCCGACTATAGCGTCCGCTTGGGCGTCGCGCCGCGAAACGCCTTAGACGCCGGCTTTCTGGCCGTCTCCTCGCTGTTGCTGGTCGGCGGCGCCCTCTGGCTCTGGGGCGCTCGCTACCTGCAACGCGATACGGAGGGCGCCACGAAGTTAGAAGTTAGGAGTTAGGGCTCCTCGGCAGAATTCGTGGGCCAGTTTTGCGCGGCGAAGGGCAGGAAATGGCGGAATGCCCAAGAAATTACGTCGGCAACCACGAGACGGTTTCGAGCGTCTGAAAACTCGGAACAGAGAAGAGGAAGTATACTTTTCCCAAGGAAGTATAATTCCTCTTCTCTGTCCCCGGTTTTTCCGGGCAAAAGGCGCACATCGCGGGTGCCGGGTGCTGCACTTCCGCGTGCGTACCGCCCTGATTTCACCCACGAATTCTGCTGAGGAACCTCTAACTCCTAACTTCTAACTCCTAACTTCTCACCTCAGCGTCAGCCGGCGGTACTTGCTGCGGCGGTGCGCCAATCGCTCGGGGTCTTCGGCGATCACCGACTTCTCGTAGGCGGAGAAATTGCCCTCGAACCAGCGGGTCTTGCCGCCGCCCTCCATCACCAGCACGTGGGTGCATATACGGTCGAGGAAGAAACGGTCGTGGCTGATCACCAGGGCGCAGCCGGGGAAGTCGATCAGGCCCTGCTCCAGGACCCGCATCGTGGCCACGTCCAGATCGTTGGTCGGCTCGTCCAATAGCAGCAGGTTGCCGCCGCGGCGGAGCATCTTGGCCAGGTGGATGCGGTTCCGCTCGCCGCCGGAGCACTCGCCCACCCGCTTCTGCTGCGCAGGGCCGCGGAAATTGAACCGCGCCACGTAGACCCGGCTGTTCATGGCGACGTTGCCCAGCTCGATGCGGTCCTTGCCGTCGGTGATCTCCTCGAAGACGGTCTTGGCGTCGTCCAGCGCGTCGCGGTGCTGGTCGACGTAGGAGAGCACCACGCTGGGCCCCAGCGCGATCGTGCCGCGGTCGGGCGGCTCCTCGCCCGTGATCATCCGCAAGAGCGTGGTCTTGCCGGTGCCGTTGGGGCCGATCACGCCCACGATCCCGCCCCGCGGCAGATCGAAGGAGCAATCGTCCAGAAGCTGCAGCGGCTGGCCGTCGGCGGAAAAACTCTTGCCAAGCCCCCGCACCGACAGAACCTTGTCGCCCAGCCGCGGGCCAGGGGCGATCTGGATGATGGTCTCGCTCTTGGCATCGATCTGGCGGCCGGCCAATTGCTCGTAGGCCTTGATCCGCGCCTGGTTCTTTTGCAGCCGCCCCTGGTGCGAATTGCGGATCCACTCCAGCTCCCGCTTGAGCGTCTGCTGCCGCTGGGTCTCCTTCTTCTCCAGCACCCGCAAAAGCTCGGCCTTCTGCGCCAGCCAGGAGGAATAGTTGCCCTCGAAGGGCAGCCCCCGCCCGCCGTCCAGCTCGAGGATCCAGCGGGTGACGTTGTCGAGGAAATAGCGGTCGTGGGTGACGATGACCACCGTGCCCGGGTACTCCCGCAGGGCCTGCTCCAGCCACTGGATGGTCTCGGCGTCGAGATGGTTGGTGGGCTCGTCCAGCAGCAGCAGGTCGGGCCTCTCCAACAGCGCCACGGCCAGCGCCACCCGTCGCCGCTCGCCGCCGGAGAGCCGGCCCACGGGCGCGTCGTCGGGCGGCAACAGCAGCGCGTCGCAGGCGAGGTCCATCATCCGCTCCAGCTCCCAGCCATTGACGGCGTCGATCCGCTCCTGGAGCCGTCCCATCTCGTCCATCAGCTTGTCCAGGTCGTCCGCCGCGGCGGGGTCGGCCATGCGGTTGGAGACCTCGGTGAAGCGGTCGACCAGGTCCTGGAGGGGCTTCATCGCCGTCCGCAGGTTCTCGCGGACCGTCTGCTCCAGTTGCAGCTCGGGCTCCTGGGCCACGTAACGGACCCGCATCCCCTTGGCCAGGGCGGCCGTGCCGGAGATTTCGGCGTCGATTCCGGCCATGATCCGCAGCAGGGTCGACTTGCCCGAGCCGTTCTCGCCGACCACGCCGATCTTGGCGCCGTAATAGAAAGAGAGGTTGATGTTTCGCAGCACGACCCGATCGCCATAGGCCTTGCCGACGCCGCACATCTCGAAGATGAATTGGGGAGGCATTTAACGCTTCGCCCGCGTGTCCTTCAATCGCTTCAACAGCTTTCGCCCTCGACTCTTCATGGCCGGACCGCCCTCCCTGGTGCATTTCTCCAGCACGTTAATGACCCGATCTCGAAGCCAGACCTCCCGCTCTGCAAAATCCGCGAGTGCTTGCATGGCGAACGTCTTGACAATGCTGCTCTTGTCGCCCAGGTAGTCAAGCAGCGTCTGGACCGCCGTTTCCAGTTCCCGCCTGCGGAGCGTCAGGCGGGGAAGCATTTGTGCAACATGCCAGCGAACCTCCTGCTGGTCGATCTTGGCAACTTCCTCAAGGAGCTTCTTCTTGAAAGGCTGAAGGCACTCCGGGCGCCGGGCCGTGATCTTCTCAACCGCATCGGCGCTCCTCATCCTGATAAGAGGCTCGTCACTGAGCATCCCCCCGAAAAGCGTATCGAACAGCGCGGGGTTGTCCAGCACGTCTTCAACCACTTCGTTTGCCCTGCCAATGGAACGCCTGTCGCCACCTTCGAGCTTCTTCAGGATCTCGTCCATGGATTCACTTGCCGAGACATTTCGCGCCGCGGTACACAAGCCCGAAGCGCTAGCGAGGGAATCGCTCTCGCCGCTGGCTGGCGCTTCGGGCTTGTGTCGATGGCTGCCGCCAGCGGTATAATCTACATCCTATGCCCGCCGAAAAGACAGACGCAATCGTGATCCGCACGGTCGATTGGAGCGAGACCAGCCTGGTGCTGACACTCTTCACGCGGGATTTTGGCAAAGTGCGTGGTTTGGCCAAGGGGGGAAGGCGGCTCAAAGGTCCTTTCGAGTCTGCTCTTGACCTACTGGGCCTTTGTCGAATAGTCTTCCTCCGCAAATCGTCCGACGCGCTGGATCTGGTGACGGAAGCCAAGCTCGTCCGCCGCTTTCGACCGGCCGGCCGGGACTTGTCGAGTCTTTACGCCGGCTACTACGTGGCGGAGCTGCTAGACGGGCTGACAGACGATTACGACCCTCATCGCGAACTTTTCGAGTTGGCAGACGAAACGCTTCAAGCGCTATCGGCCGGCGAGCCGGTGGCCCGGTGGACCTTGCGCTTCGAGCTTGGCGCATTGCGGGTCCTCGGACACCTCCCCTCGCTGGACCGGTGTGTGGAGTGCGGCGCCGAAGTGCCGCCGACGGGCCGGGTGGCCTTCGGGCAACTGGACGGCGGCGTGCTGTGCGCTGGGTGCCGGGAAGGCAAACAGCAAGTCGCCACGGTCAACGGGGGGACGTTGCGGGCCCTGGCCCAGATGGCCCAGCCCAGCGGACAGATCTGGCGGCGTATGGAGATCGACGCTGGAAGCCGCGGCGAAGTGCGGGGCCTGGTGAACCGTTACCTTTGCAACCTGTTGGGGCACAAGCCCCGGCTACACGAGTACCTGGGGCTCTTGTCCGATTAGGGACGTAAACGAAGAAGTTGGTCGATCGCTACTTGTGGTGCAGGCGTCCCGCCTGCATATTTTGGCAGGCGGGACGCCTGCACCACAATAAGTGAACCGAGGACAAGGACGTCCTGGATGTCGAAGCATCGTTGGATCGCCGTCGCGGCCGCTGCCGTCGGCCTGGTGGGACTCGGCCCGGGGTGTGCCTCTACGCCGGCGGTTCCCGGCTCGGCCTATGCCCAGACCAGCCAGCCGGCGGAACAGGGTTGGATCTATCAGCAGCTCGTCTCGCAGCAGCCCACCGGGCCGCTGCCCGACGACGACGACGCCATCCGCCGCGCGTCGGCCGACCACCCCCTGAGCGAATCCTACAAGGTCAAGGCCGGCGACGACGACGGGTTCCTCGCGGGCCTGGCCCCGGACCGCATCCACATGAGCTACCGCCAGTGGATCGGCAAGGGACCCAACGAAGGCCTCGCCCACGCCCTCTACCAGGAAGGCATGGAACTCTACCGCGACCGTCGCTACGACGAGGCCGCGGCCAAGTTCGAGGAGGCCGGCCTCCGCTGGCCCAACTCGCCGCTGGAAGAAGATTCGCTGTTCATGCTCGGCGAGAGCTATTTCTTCGCCGACCGCTATTCCAGCGCCGACGACGCCTACGAGCAGCTCATGAAGCAGTACCAATACACCCGGCACCTCGACATGGTCGTCCACCGGCTGTTCGCCATCGGCCGCTACTGGGAGCATCTCTCCTTGGACGAGTATTGGTGTCGGCTGAACTTCACCGACAAGGCCGAGCCCTTGATCGACACCTTCGGCTACGCCCTGCGGGCCTTCGACGTGATCCGCCTGAACGATCCCACCGGACCGCTGGCCGACGCCTCGATCATGGCCGAGGGCAACGCCCACTTCGTCCGCGGACAGTTCGAAGACGCCGCCTACAGCTACGACCTGCTCCGCAAGGAATACCCCAAGAGCCACTACCAGGTCCAGGCCCACCTGCTGGGCATCAAGAGCAAGGAGAACATCTACCAGGGGCCGATGTACGACGCCACCGTGCTCAAGGACGCCGACCAGATCGCCAAGCAGGCCCTCAGCCAGTTCGGCCCGCAACTGGGCAACGACCGGCAGTACGTCGTCGACACCCGCAACCACATCCACGAAGAGCTGGCCAACCGCGACCTGGTCCTGGGCCAGTTCTACGAGAAGAAGAGTTGCTACGGCTCGGCGAAGTTCTGCTACGCGGAGTTGATCAAGAACTACCCCCGCACGCCCGCCGCCGAGACGGCCCGGGAGCGGTTGCAGCAGATCAAAGACCTCCCCGACGAGCCGCCGAACTACTTCAAGTGGCTCACGGACCTCTTCGGGACGAAGAAGTGATGGCCATGCTCAGGGGACGTGGTGACGCGGGGACGGGGAGACGCGGAGACAGCCCAAGTCGCCGCGTCCCCGCGTCCCCGCGTCGCCGCGTCCCCGCGTCCCTGTGTCCCCGCGTCCCCGCGTCTCCCATCGGCTTGCCTTACGTTGTCGCCGGGCTGTTGCTGGCTGCGGCCGGCTGCGCCAGCTACCACATCGGCAACGACTCGCTCTATCCCAAGGACATTCACACGGTCTACGTGCCGATCTTCGAGTCGGCCAGCTTCCGCCCGGACCTCGGCGAGCGGCTCACCGAGGCGGTGGTCAAGCGGATCGAGGAGGTCACGCCGTTGAAGGTCGTCAACTCGGCCGGCGACGCCGACAGCGTGCTGATCGGCCAGATCCTGGGCGACGCCAAACACGTCCTGTTCGCCAACAACTACAACGACACCCGCGAGCTCCAGGTCGAGCTGCAAGTGCGGGTCCACTGGGAAGACCGTCACGGCAACACGCTCCGCCAATGCCCGCCGGTTCCCGTGCCCCCGGACCTCATCGCCGTGACCGGCACCGCCAACCTGGTCCCCGAGGTCGGCCAATCCTACGCCACCAGCTCTCAGCAAGCCATCGAGCAAGTCGCCAAGCAGATCGTCGGCCTGATGGAAGCGCCCTGGTAACCGTTCACAGTCCGGAATGTAGCAGGCACACGCCGTGTGCCGTCCGTCCATGCGGGCGGAGACAGCGGACGGCACACGGCGTGTGCCTGCTACATTGAGCGCCTGCCCGTGAAGGGTTAGGGCGCCCTGGTAGGCCGCCGCGGGCGGAAATGTATCAGATCGGCGTACACAAAATCGGCGCGAAATCCTTTTTTTTCTCCGCACCCCGACCCTCGACCGCTCTGTCGCCGCCGGTCCGCGAGCGCATCTTTCTTGCGGACAACCATTAAGGTCAAGACGCCCGTTTTGCGAGTCTAACAGTAGACGCCGCGTTTCGCGCCGGCAAGCGCCGCGATGGCGTCTTCGGTCCGACGCAAATTGCCGCCCTGGCCGCTCGACAGCGGCGCAAATTGCCGCCCTGGCCACTCTGCAGCAACGCAAATTGCCGCGGTGTCCGCCTTCCAGCAGCGCAAACCGAAGCGATGGCGTCCAAGAAGTCGCGATTCCCGGGTCGCCGGTGCGTCTGGAGCGACGTTTTCCGGCCAACTTGGCGCAGGCTCCGCCCGCGGCGATGCGTTTCTGAACGACTTCGGCGATTCCAGGAGCTTTTCTTGGTAGGTCCCGCTTGCCGAGCGGGACTTTGGACACCGCCAACGTCTTTCCGCGGCTCGGGTCTCCGGCCTGGCGGAAGTGCTGAACCGCTTTTTGATTTGCACGCGGTCCACGTGAGACGCAAGGGGGACAGGCGTGTATGCTGGGAGACACGCGTATATTTTGCTCAGCGATGACGTCCCAATCTACCCATTATGCGGCTGTTCAAGCTCGTCGAGCACCGCCGGCGGAATGAGGACTTCGCCAAAGAGCGTCTTCAGCAAGTCGAGACGGCCCAAATGGGCCAACGCTCGAACCGGAGACGTATCGCTGACAACGATCGCCACCGTTATTGTCCCCAGCGCTGAAGCGCCGCGACGTCTTCCGCCACGTCTTGTTCGCGCGGACGGTACACGGCAATCCGCCGTTGAAGCAAAGCGTCTTCCATCTCGCCGCGGTTCAAACCCGCGACCTTGGCGGCGGACCACAGCGTAAGCCTTCCGGCATCAAACAGCCGGCAGGCAAACTCGATGAGCGCCTCGCGCTGGTCGAGTCCCGCTTCTTTCAGCAACTCGTCAGGGATGATCAACGCCGCCATGTTTTCCCTCCCGGGCTCGCGGTTCTGATTGAATCGGGGGACACGAACCGATATTGGAACTCTGGGAAACATGGTACTTCGTTCTTTCCCCTACGCCGGAAGCGAGACTTCCTTCATAGATTTCGCAATCATCCATAATCGGTTCGTGTCCGCGAATCCGTCCCCTTTTCGTCTTCTTGCCGATCACCTTTTCTCGACGTATCCGAGCTTCTTGGCTTGTGCCAAATCCTTTTCAGCGCTGTCCTGGTCGGCTTTCTTCTCATACGCACGGCCACGGACGTAATACGCCGCCGCGAGCGCGCCATCGCGCCGGATGGCCTCCGTGCAGTCGGCGACCGCCCCATCGTATTCACCAATGGAATAGCGGAACTAGCCCGCTCAAGGTACGCGTCGGCACGACCTGGGCTAAGCCGGATGGCCTCTGTGAAGTCTGAGATTGCCTTGTCGTTACGACCCGTCGCCGAGTAGGCAACGGCACGGTTCTGGTACGCCAACGCATACTTGGGGTCGAGGCGCAACGCGGTGGTGAAATCGGCTACGGCCTTTTCGTAGTTGCCCTTCCTGCCCAGCGCCAAGCCACGACTATAGTACCCGAATGCAAAGTTCGGGTCAAGCCGCAGCATTTCGTCAAAGTCTGCGATGGCCTTGTCGTTCTCACCCTTTTGGTAGTAGCCGCGCCCGCGGTCGCCGTATGCGTACTCATTCCTGGGGTCTAGCCGAATCGCGTGGTTGAGGTCCGCGATGGCCTTGTCGTAGTCGCGCATACGGCCCCACACGACGCCACGGCCGTAATACGCATCAGCGAGATTTGGGTCTATCTGGATGGCTTTATCGTAGTCCGCGATCGCCTCGCCCGTGCCGCCCTTGAAACCCTTCGCAGCGCCTCGCGCCGAGTACGCACGGGCCAGTTTGGGCTCCAGAACGACGGCCTGGTCGAAATCGGCGATAGCCTCGTCGTAGTGGTGCTGGCAAATCTTGACCACACCGCTCTTGTAGAACGCGGCGGCTTGCTTGGAATTGGCGTTCGGGGTCGCGTCGCACCCAAGGAACGCATGGAGGCATGTCAAACAGAGGATCGGCAATGGGAGACACCCGATGGCCCGCGACATGTTTTCCTGCTTTGCAAGATCGAGATGGCTTTTGAACCGCCAAAGCGGTCGGAAGTCGATTCCGGGACTGAAAAACGACCACCGACCGCTTTGGTCGTCCCCGACCGCTTTAATGGTCCCGGAAATGAGTCTCCTCATCACTTGAGCCAGGCGATGAACTCCCCACGGGACGGCGGGTTCCGCATCCAAGACGTATCCGGCTGCGGCAGACGGAAGGCCGCCCGGGCGGTCAGCCAACCCTCGGGCAAGTCGATCCGTTGCCGCGTTCCCTTTTGCGTGATCCAGCGGAACTGGCCGCACAGCTCGCACTTCGTCGCCAGTTGCAGGGTGGTCTGCACGTCCTGGCTTACGTAGCCCAGGATCTCCTGGTGGCGACCCTCCGCCCAAAGCCGCGGGGCCATGATTCCGCTGATCCCTTTCGACTTGCCCGGAATCCCCATGCCCTGGGCCGCCTTGTCCAGCGCGACTCGGTAGCCTTGCCTGCAAAACACCTGGAACATCAGGTCCACATTCCAGGTGAGGATCGTGTAACCGGCCTTCGCCATGCTTGCCAGATAATCCACGAGGCTGACCGCGTCGGCGCTGTTCATGCGTGGGGCGGGCGATCCGTCCGCCATCTGGCCATGCCAGACGCGCACACCGGCTTCATCGCCGGCCAAAGTCGCTGCACAACTGATGCCCAAGGGCCGGTAGGGCCGCCAGTCGAGTGCCGACGCCGGGATCTCCGCCGCGGTCTCGATGTCAAAGGCCAGGTACTTGCGCTGCTTGGCCATGGTTGCCTCTTGCGGGCCTGATGCGTCGGCCGGGCAGAAAAGGGGACGAGGCGCGGCTACTTAACAAGTTAGCGCCGGGAAATAGCGCGAAACCGCGCCCCTTCCCGTTCCGGGACCCGTACAACACGCCGCATCTTGACAGACTACCGTAATGGCCTTCGCTCGTCAATAAGCGCGCTCGTCCCCCTTTCCCGTCCCGCGGTCCGTAGTGGGCAATCCTTCGCTCCGCCGGGACAAGCCCGGCGGGGGCGGACATTCTTTCGCACGCGGTCCGTAGTGGGCAATCCTACGCTCCGCCGGGGCAAGCCCGGCGGGGGCGGACATTCTTTCGCACGCGGTCCGTAGTGGGCAATCCTTCGCTCCGCCGGGGCAAGCCCGGCGGGGGCGGGAACATGCCCGCACGCGGTTCCATTCCCATCCGCGTTATCCGCGTTATCCGCGGTTCGAGGCGTTTCCTTCAACATTCCTCAATGAAGCGCCACGGAACCGCCGCGTGATTTGGTCTTCCTGAACAGGAGCACCAGCGGCACGCAGAGCAGGCACAACAGCGTCAACCAGCGAAACGTATCGACGTAGGCAAACAGCGCAGCTTGCTGTTGCAGCGTGCCGTAAAGCAACCCGTAGGCTTGCCGCTGGCACTGGCCGCATCGCTGTACTGGCTGAGCATCTTGGATGCCGACTGGAGGTACTGCTGAAACTCCGGCCGGTACGGGCTGAGCTGGCCGACCATCAACGCCTGGTGGGCTTGGGTGCCGCGGGCTACCAAGGTGGTCGCGACGGCGATGCCGACGCTGCCGCCGATGTTGCGCATCAAGTTGTACACTCCCGTGGCATTGCCCATCTGTTCGTTCGGCAAGCCGCCCATGCTCGTGACGGTAAGTGGAACGAATATGAAGCCCGTGGCGAATCCCGAAAGAACGTTGGGCCACATGATATTGCTGGTGGCAATCTCCAGGTTGATATTTCCAAAAAAACCGCAGGAGTAGGCCAGCATGACGAATCCAAATCCTATCAGCAGCCGCGGGTCCATTCTTGAGGTCAACGCGCCCACCACGAACATCGAGCACATCGCGCCGACGCCGCGGGGGCTAATGGCCATGCCGCTGTTGAGAGCCGGATAGCCCATCAGCCCCTGCAGGAACAGGGGCAAGAGGGCCGTGGTGCTGTAGAGCACAATGCCCATGACGGTCATCAGCAGTGTGCCCACGGCGAAACTGCGGTTGCGGAAGACGCGGATATCGACCAGCGGGCTCTTGGCCCGGAGTTCCCAGACGATCAAGAACACCAGCGACGCCAGCGAGACGAGCGACGCCCAGCAAACCCACCTCGCGTTGAACCAATCGTCCTCCTGGCCGCGGTCCAGGACGACTTGAAGCGTGGCCAACCAGATCGCCAAAGCCCCAAAGCCGATATAGTCGATCGTGCCGCCGAGTTTCTCGCGGCCATCGCGCAGGTACGGCGGGTCTTCGATAAAGGCCTGCGACATGAAGATCGCCAGGGCCCCCAAGGGGACGTTGATGAAGAAGATCCATCGCCAGGAGTAGTTGTCGGTAATCCAGCCGCCCAATACCGGCCCGATGATGGGAGCCACCACTACCCCCATGCCGAACACGGCCATGGCCGCGCCCCGCTTGGCAGGCGGGAAGCTTTCCATGAGGATCGCCTGCGACAAGGGCTGGAGCGCTCCACCGGCGGCCCCTTGTGCTATGCGGGCAAGAACGAGGAAGCCCAGCGTCGTCGCTGCGCCGCAGGCCGCCGAGGCCAGGGTGAAAAAGGCAATGCAAGCGATCAGGAACCGCTTCCGTCCAAAGAAACCGCACAGCCACCCGGTCATCGGCAGCACGATGGCGTTGGAGACCAGGTAGCTGGTCAAGACCCACGTGGCCTCGTCGGTGCTGGCCGATAGATTGCCGGCGATGTGGGGAACCGCCACGTTGGCCACCGACGTATCGAGGACTTCCAGGATCGTGGCCAACATCACGGATGCGGCGATGAGCCACGGACTCACGCTGGGCTGCCAGACGGTCGTCCCGGCGGTTGGCGAAGCGGTCGGCGACATGAATGACTCGTTCGGCGGAGTCTCAACGAGACGTGTTTCAAGCGTTGGACTCTATGGTTGTAGCCGGGGGAGGGGCGGTTGTCGATGGCCTGTTCCCTGCCCACCGCTCCGATCAGCCCCCGGGGCCGTCTGCTCGATCATGTCGCGCCGGGCGAGTCCTTCCCGCCCTTTCTGCGGAATCCCCGCTCAATAGTGGGCGCGGAATCAGCTCGCCAACTTGAATGTTACGTACCCCGTTGTTAACATGGGAGTATCCCACCTCAAGGAGCCTCTCATGCAACGCCTGCCGCCGGTCATTGCCGCTTTGTTCGCGCTGCTGCTGCCGGCCGTTCGGGCCGCCGACTGGAAGCCGGCTGCCGGGCCGCTGATGACGCGATGGGCGAAGGACGTGTCGCCGCAGAAGGCCCTGCCCGAGTATCCGCGGCCCCAAATGGTGCGCAAGGATTGGCTGAACCTGAACGGTCTGTGGGATATCAAGCTCGCCGGCGGCACACAGACCAAGATCCTCGTACCGTATCCCATCGAATCGGCGTTGTCGGGCGTGATGAAGCACGCCGACCGCATGACTTATCGCCGCCGCTTTGAGATCCCCCAGGGATGGAGCGGCCGGCACGTGTTGCTGCACTTCGGCGCGGTGGATTGGGAAGCGAAGGTGTCCGTCAACGGCAAGGAGCTCGGGCGTCACCGCGGCGGTTATGACGACTTCAGTCTTGACGTCACCGACGCGCTGAAGACCTCGGGCCAACAGGAAATCACGGTCGAGGTCTTCGACCCGACGGATGCCGGCGCTCAGCCGCGCGGCAAACAGGTGCTGCACCCGGGCGGTATCATGTACACGCCGACGTCCGGTATCTGGCAAACCGTGTGGCTCGAGCCGGTGGCCCGGACGCACGTCGAATCGTTGTTGCTCGTGCCGGACGTGGACGCGGGATGTTTGCGTTTGACGGTGGGCGGCAGGGGAACGGTGGAGGCGGTCGCAACCGACAACGGCGGGCAAGTCGCCAAAGTCATCGGCGACGGCGGCGCCGAGCTGAAGCTCGACATCCGCGACCCCAAGCTCTGGTCGCCGGACTCGCCGCATTTATATGATCTGAGCGTGTCCCTGAAATCAGGCGGCACGACGGTGGACGAAGTGAGCAGCTACTTCGGCATGCGCAAGATCGCGCTGGGCAAGGACGATCACGGCGTCACGCGCTTGATGCTCAACGGCAAGTTCGTCTTCCAGGTCGGCCCCTTGGACCAGGGTTTCTGGCCGGACGGCATCTACACCGCGCCGACCGACGAGGCCCTGCGCTGGGACGTCGAGACGATGAAGACGCTCGGTTTCAATTGCGCCCGCAAACACGTCAAGGTCGAGCCGGACCGCTGGTACTACTGGTGCGACAAGCTCGGCCTGCTGGTCTGGCAGGATATGCCCGCAGGCGACAACAGGACGGCCGAGGCCAAGAGACAATTCGAGGTGGAGCTGCGACGCCTGATCGAGGGCCGTCGCGATCACCCGGCCGTCATCATGTGGGTAATTTTCAATGAAGGCTGGGGACAGTACGACACCGAACGGTTGACCAGGTGGGTCAAGGAAATGGACCCGAGCCGGCTGGTGAACAACGCCAGCGGTTGGAGCGACAAGAACTGCGGCGAGGTGATCGACATGCATAATTATCCCGGCCCCGGTTCGCCCAAGCCGGAAGCCAATCGCGCGGCGGTGCTCGGCGAGTTCGGCGGTCTGGGCCTTTCCGTGGACGGCCACACCTGGAGCAACAAGACCTGGGGCTACCGAGGCACGCAAAGCTCCGAGGACCTGACCCGCAATTACGAAAAATTGCTCGGCAAGGCCTGGATGCTGAAGGACAACAGCGGCCTTTGCGCCTGCATCTACACGCAACTCACCGATGTGGAGACCGAATGCAACGGGTTGTTGACCTATGACCGCGAGGTGAACAAGGTGATCCCGCAGCGCGCCGCCGCGGTGGATGCGGGCAAGTTTCCTCCGCCGCCCGTGATCAAGGAAGTGGTGCCGACCTCGCAGCAGGAAGGCGTCAACTGGCGTTTCACGCTGGATAAACCGGCCGATGATTGGGTCAAGCCCGGGTTCGATGATTCATCCTGGAAGGAAGGGCCGGGAGGATTCGGCACGAAGGGCACGCCGGGGGCCGTGGTGCGCACCCAGTGGAAGACCGCCGACATCTGGCTCCGGCGGCAAGTCGACTGGCTGAACGGCAAGATCGGCAAGCCGGAATTGATGGTCCATCACGACGAGGATGTCGAGGTGTACATCAACGGCGTGTTGGCGGGCAAGGCCGCCGGATTCATCTGCGACTACGAAGAGATGGCCATGACGCCCGAAGGCGCGGCGGCGTTGAAACCCGGCAAGAATGTTCTTGCCGTCCACTGCCACCAGACCGTCGGCGGCCAGTACGTTGACGTCGGCATCATCAGCGTCACGCCCGGTTCCAGGTAACGTGGCCCAAACGTAACCGTTCACGGGCAGGCGCTGAATGTAGCAGGCACACGCCGTGTGCCGTCCGCTGTCTCGGCCTGCATGGACGGACGGCACACGGCGTGTGCCTGCTACATTCCGGACCGTGAACGGTTACTGCCTGCCCAAACGCACAACCTGCAAAGGCGGCAACTCCGGGGAGCGTTCTTCCGTCGGAAGAAGGCGTTGACCTGGCCCGACTTCTTGCCGGCGAGTCGGACCGGCCACGGCAGCGGATCGTTCGTCGAGGCGTTGGTGAACACCGGTTATCGGGGACGAATGTGGAGACCGCCTTTAGCGGAGTTCCTCCAGCGTGTTCGCCACTGTGACGCCGTCGACCTGCACGTGCTCCTTGCCGGCCAGATCGATCCCACGCTCCCGCACGACCGTCTCGAAAAGGTGCAGGCGCGGGTCGCCGCCCGTGGTCACCATGATCCGCCTGGCGGCCTTGTCGTGCGTGAACTCGGTCCACGGCCGGCCGTCACGCAGGATCTTCTTCGGCTCACCGGCCAGCGGCGCCGACCAACTGCCGTCGGCGGCCCGCTGCCAGCCCTCGATGGCGTCCGCGCCGCTGATGGTCACCTTCTCCCCCTTCATGGCCCGCACGGTCACGCCGTCGCTGCCGGGTTTCAGCGTCTGGCGATACACGCCGCCCCGCAAGACCACGGTCTCGCCCGCCCGCGCCACTTCCATCGCCTTGGCCAGCGTCGCCAGCGGCACGCCCGGATAACCCCAGGCCGGTTCGTCCGCCGCCGCCGGATGGCGAGGATCGACGTAATAGACGTTGGGGTACTCCAGGGCCCCGATCGTCGCGCCGCCCTTGCCCGCACCGACGGCCGGGCTGCCGTTGGTCAAACGGAAATCCCGCTTCCGGGGATCCACGAAGAGCGGGTCCTTGCCGTTGATGTTCGTCTCGTCAGCCAGCGGCGCCGTCTTGAACGTCAGGTTGTACTGGACCGACGGCTTGGCCGGGGTGAAGTCGCTGTCGCCGTCGACGACGGCCCGTTGGGCGTCGCAGAAAAGGTTGTTGCGGATCTGCCCGTTGGTCGATTCCTTGCCCCGCAGCCCCACTCCGCACCAGGTAATTCCGGCGAAGGTGTTGTTCTCGATGGTCACGTCGGGCGTCTGGATGACGTCCAGCCCCCACGCCCCCTTGTAGGTTGGCCGATTGGACGAGTAGATGTTGTGCCGCCAGGTCCAGTTGCGAACGCTGCCGATATAGGGTGCGCTTTCGACCATCGCCCCCTGGCCCCAGTCGAAGCACGTGTTGAACTCGAAGAGCAGGTCTTGCGCCATCCCGCCGTTGTTCATGAACGTCTGGATGCAATCCACATGGGCAACCTTGATCTCCGAGGTGACGGTGCCATGGTAGTAGTTGTACCGCTCGACGCAGCCCTTGCCGAAGAAGCGGGTGTAATCGCAGTCGTCGTAACTGCGGCCCGGAGAGTACATGAAGAGGCGGCTGACTTCGTTGTTTTCCACCAGCCAGTCGCTGCCGCCCAGGATGAAGCCGTACTCGCTGTGGTAGACCTTGTTATAGGCGATGCGGTTGTGCGCTACCGCCGAGTAGTCGCGCGTGGCGCCATCGGGGCCCGGCTTGCCGTAGGTCCCGTTGACCGCCGCCTTCATACCGTGAATGTAGTTGTCGAGGATTTCGCAGTGGCTGGCGCTGAGCTGGACGGCCGTGGCCGGCTGCTCGGCCGTGATCTCGAAGCCCTCCACGCGGACGTAACTCGCCTCCAGGTCGAAGCCGTCTATGATCGCCGAGCGCCGGGGCATCGCCTGGAACTTGATCGGCCGGCCTTGCGCCCCGCCGGTCTTCACCTTGATCCGCTCGTGGTACCGGCCCGCCATGACGTAGATCGTGTCACCCGGTTTGGCCGCGTCGGCGGCGTGCTGCACGGTCGCAAACGGCTTCTCCTCCGAGCCCGGGTTGGTATCCGCCGCGCCGGGGGCCGCCGCGTCGACCACGTAGACGTCCGCTCGGGCCTGCCCGACCGCGCCGGCCAGCCCGGCCCAGCACAACCCCAGGCAACTGGCGACTAAGACCACGTATTTTCGCAGGGCCATTCTCGTTCTCCTGGTGCGGGCTTTTCTTTCAGGGACATTATCCGAGCCTGCCCATCACGTAGCCGTTCACCGTCCGGAATGTAGCAGGCACACGCCGTGTGCCGTCCGCTGCCTCCGCCTGTATGGACGGCCGGCACACGGCGTGTGCCTGCTGCATTGAGCGCCTTCCCGTGAACGGTTACACAATCACGTCATGGGATTGGCCGGCCGGCTTTGGTCACTCGCACCTCCTTGATCAGAAACTCGTTGGGTGAGCTGATCGCGTCGAAGCGGAAGTTCCACCCCCACTGGCCGACGAAGCTGGCGTCGCTCACCTTCCAGGTGTTCTGGTGCCACTGGTCGTCCTGGGGGATCGTCCACCATACCTGCGCCCCCGTGTAGCCCTTGGCCGATTCGTAGCAGAGGTTCATCCCCGCCGCTTTGCCGGGCGCCAACCGCTTGGCCACAATCGTGATCTCCAGCTCCTTGGTCCCGTAGGGAACGAACAACGGATCGACGCGGAAGTAGACGTAATGGCCCTCGCCGTGCAAGGCGGAATCGGCAAAGTCGGTGCGGCGACAGGTATCCGTCGGGCCCTTCACGACAAGAGTCGTTTTCGGGTTGACCTGCTTCAGGCCGTCGTCGATATTCCTGGCGCCCAGGCGGCAGGCGACGACCTTGGCGTGGGCGTAGTCCCCGCCCCAGGGATACGGTTTGCCCCGATTGGCTTGGGCCTGTTTGGCCAGATCCGCCGGCAGCCCGGTGATGAGCACGGGACTGTTGGTGAGCGTCAGTTCCCGGCCGGCTGCCAGCGACGATCGCTTGCCCGCCCTCGGCCACCGCGGCCAGGTTCTCATAGGGATGGACGCAGAGGTAGTCGAAGTGATCGGCGGCGCCGGCCTTGATCACCGCATCGAGAAAACTCACGTCGAAATTGGCGACGCTCATGCCGATCTTGACGGTGGGGTCGATCTGCTTGACGGTGTCGTACGCTTCCACTACCAGGTCGGCGTAGTCCTTCACCCTGTCCGGCCCTTGCCTTCCTTCGTAGAAGCTGCCGTTGAACTCGTTCCAAACCTCCCAGTACTTGATGTCCTGCTGGTAGCGCGTCACCGTGGCGCTGACGTAATCGCGCCAGTACTGCATGTCCTTGATCGGGCCCTTGCGCGTCCCGCCGTCGGCCGACGCCCAGGGGGCGAAGTAACACCAGCTACCCGTCAGATGGAGGTTGTCGCGGCTGTAGCAGCGAAGGTAGAGGTCCTGCGTGTTCAGTCCGCTGAACGTCTTCTTGCCGTCGACAAAGGGCTCGACGATCCTGGCCTCGGCCTTGGTCTCGTTGAGCTGGCGGATGGTGCTCCATTTCCAGCCGTCCACGCTGTATTCGACGCCGCCGGCCGTGTCGCCTCCGACGCCCCACTCGCTCCAGCCCGCGGAGAACCGGAAGGCGCCGATCGGCTTGTCGAAATGGAGCTTGAAGACCAGGCGCCCGCTGGTATTGCCGTCGGCGGACTGTACCAGGGGGCACCCCGTCCCGGGTTCAGGGCCGGGATCGGTCAGGTTCACGCCGGTGGTCTCAAAGTACACCCCCTTGCTCCCATAGGGCAGCCAGACGTGCGTCTCGTTGGCAGTTGTCTCGAACTCCTGCTTGGGGCCGTAGGCGTAACCGGCCTGCTTCACGTCGTCCCAGCAGCGCTGGATGGTTTCGCCAAGCTTGACTTCCAGCGTCTTGCCGGCGTCCGCCGCAAGGGCCCCGGCGCAGATTGCGGTCAGGCCCAAGGCGAGCCCGAAGAGGCCCGTTTGTCGCATGGCGCTCGATGGTGTCGTTCTCATTTGTGTACGTCAGGCTTTCCAGCCTGACCCCTCTGTTCTGTCAGGCTAGAAAGCCTGACGTACTTGCACGCACCCCGAAGCCGGACCTAGAATGACCTTCCGATAGGGGCCCATTATACGGTCCCCGTCGGTGATGGGAAACAGTTCCATGTTCAACTCGCGTTCCGCCTCGCCGTTCCCTACGACCGCTTGGAGCATGGTCCGCGACGCCCAGAATCGCCAGAGCCCGGCGTACTTGGCGGCGATGAATCGCTGTATTGCCGCCTATTGGCGGCCGGTCTTCTATTTTATCCGGGCGAAAGGGTACTCTTTGCACCGGGCGGAGGACCTGACGCAAGAGTTCTTCCTCCGCTTCTACGAGCGCGGCTGGATTGAGCGTGCCGATCAGCAGCGAGGGCGGTTCCGCACGTTCCTCTTGACCATCCTCACGCGATTCCTCGCGGACAAGGGCGATCAGCGGGCGCCCGGCAGGAAGTGTTCGACAACCGCCTGGTGACGCTCTCGGCGCTGATGAGCGACTCGGAACGCACGTTCGAGCCGCCCGACAACCGCACGCCGGAAGAGATTTTCATGCAACACTGGGCGCAGGCGGTGATCGCCCACGTCCAGCGATGTCTGGAGGCCTGCTGCGCCCAGCAAGGCCGGCCCGACTGGTACCGCATGTTCTGCCAGGTCTACTTCCCTTCGCCCGGCGGCCCGCGGATCACGCAGCAGGCCCTTGCCGACCAGTTGCACCTCACCCGCGACCAGGTCCGCTACGGCCTGGAGGAGGTCAATCGGCAGTTCGTCGAGCTGTTCCGGGCGGAAGTGGCCGAGCAGGTGGGAGAAGGGGTCGATCTGGACACGGAAATCCGCGAGTTGCAGTCGCTGCTGGGCGCGTAGCCCTTTTCCCCAACAGCGCCTTCGCCGCCCGAATAGATTGATAGGGACCTCAGTCGTCTTTCTGGCAAGGGTTGCCGCCCTTGGCACAGATTGTTAGGATGGGGGGCAACGGGGAACTCCCCTCGGAACCGCTCGACGGGTGATGCTATGCCGATTACCATCCGATGTCCGAACCCGGACTGCGGACAGAAATACACGGTCCGGGAGGAGAGTCTTGGCAGCCGCACGACCTGCAAGAAGTGCGGCACGGGCTTCACCGTGGAGATGAGGGCCGACGAGACGGGCGCGCCCAAGCCGCCGGCTTCCTCCGGGTCGGCGGCCGGCAAACGCAGTGGCCCCATCGAGGGCCAGGCGAAGATGGCAGTGCCGCCCGGGCCGGCCTCGCCCGCACGGGGTTCCCGGCCCCCGGCCCCCAGCCCCCGACCCACGGCCCCCGACCCCCGGCCCCCGGGCCCCGCGCCGGTCTCGCCCGCAGGGGGTTCCCCGCCAAAGAAGATCGGACCTTACACGGTTCGCCGAAAACTGGGCCAAGGCGGCATGGGCGAGGTCTGGCTGGCCCACGACCCCAGCCTGGACCGCGACGTGGCGATCAAGACGCTGCCGGCCCGCTTTGCCGCCAAGGAAGATCGCCTGAAGCGGTTTCTCCGCGAGGCCCGCCTGGCGGCCAAGCTGCACCACACGAATGCGGTGACCGTCTACTCGGTCGGGCAGGAGGGCAGCCTGGTCTATATCGCCATGGAATACGTGGACGGGCAGTCGCTGGACAACGCGGTGAGCGAAGGCCGGCCAATGCCCTGGCGCGAGGCCACGCGGGCGATCCGCGACGCGGCCGCCGGCCTCGGTGCGGCCCACAAGCTGGGCATGGTGCACCGCGACATCAAGCCGGCCAATCTCATGCGGACCCGCGACGGCGTGACGAAGGTGGCCGACTTCGGCCTGGCCCGTTCGCAGTTCAGCGACAGCCGCCTGACCCAGGACGGCTCGGTCTTCGGCACGCCGGCCTATATGTCACCGGAGCAGTGGCAGGGCGCCAAGGTGGACGGCCGTAGCGACTTGTATTCGCTGGTCTGCGCCTATTACTGCCTGCTGACGGGCCAGGACCCCTTCGGCGACGTCGCGCCGGGGCGCTGGGCTACATGCACTGTCACCAGCCGGTGCCCGATCCGCGGCAGTTGTCGCCGCAGTTGCCCGACGCGGTGTGCCGGATTCTGGCCCGCGGGCTGAAGAAGAAGCCCGAGGAGCGGTATCAGAGCGCCGCGGAGTTGGCAGCCGACTTGGAGGCCCTGCTGGCGTTGCCCGAGACGTTGCTGACCTCCCGCAATTCCTCGGAACAGTTGCAGGCGTCGCCGAGCATGGCGGGCGGGACGGCGTCGCGCGTCCGCGTGCCCACCGTCCTTGTCCCTGCGACGACGGCCGTTTGGCGAGGCGCCGGCGCTTTGGCCTCCGTTGCGGGGCGCGGCCGTGCGTGGTGGAAGTGGCTAGCCTTGCCGGGCTTCGCATTCGCCGCCGGGGGTTTACTCGCGGTTGTGCTCTCGATCCAAACCGGCGGCGGCACGGTGAAGATCGAGCTGAGTGACGCGGCAGCCAAGGTAACGGTCAAGGTGGACGGCGACGTGATCGACATCGCGGGCCTGAAGGAGCCGCTGCGGTTGAAGGCGGGCGGGCACGACCTGCTGGTCACTTCCGGCGACTACCAGTCGGTGAGCAAATCGTTTTCGGTGCGGCAAGGTGAACACGAAGTCCTGCACGTGACGCTGGAGCCCAAGGTCACACCTGCCGCGCCAGTGACCGCCGCTGGGAAAACCTCGCCAAGCAATCTTCCCACGAACATGAAAGAGGTCAGCGTCGAGTTGGGCAAGGGGGTGAAGATGGAGATGGTCCTGATTCCGGCGGGCGAGTTTATGATGGGCGAGGGCGGCGATGCCCACAAGGTGGCGATCACTAAGCCGTTCTACCTCGGCAAGTATCTGGTGACGCAGGAGCAATGGCAAACCGTCATGGATGATGTGATGGACAACAACCCAAGCGAGTTCAAGGGTCCGAAGAACCCGGTGGAAACAGTCAGTTGGGACGACTGCCAGCGGTTCCTCAAAAAACTGAATGGGAGATTCCGTCCTCCTCGCCGCAGCCCCCTCCCCACGGGTGAGTGGGAGTTCCGATTGCCGACCGAGGCCCAGTGGGAATATGCCTGCCGGGCGGGGAGCGCGGGGAAGTATTGTTTCGGAGACGATGAGTTTGTGCTTCGAGATTATGCGTGGTTTGGGGCAAACTCGGACTTGCGGACGCATCCGGTTGGCTTGAAGAAGCCGAACGCCTTTGGGCTTTTCGATATGCACGGGAACGTGCAGGAATGGTGTGCGGACTGGTTTGGGGAATACAAAGCGTCACCGGCAAGTGACCCAACAGGGGCACCCTCGGGTTCGTACCGCAGTTTTCGCGGCGGTGAATACAGCTCCCAGGCGGGGGCCTGCGGGTCGTCGGTCCGCTACTGCTACACGCCCTGGTCTTCTCCCCACAAGGTGGGCTTCCGCGCCTCATTCGTTCCAGCGGCGAAGCCCGAGGCTAAGGTTGCCGAGAGACCACAGAATGTTTCCATGCCAACGGAGCCCTCCGCGCCAGCGAGCACTGGCGAGAAAACCGCCCCAGGCAATTTTGCCACGAGTTTGAAGGAGACCAGCGTCGAGTTGGGCGGGGGGGTGAAGATGGAGATGGTGCTGATTCCGGCCGGCGAGTTCATGATGGGCTCGCCCGATTCGCATAATTCGGACAACTATGCGGAGCTTGGCGAGAAACCTCAGCGTCGCGTGCGAATTGACCAGCCGTTTTACTTGGGCAAGTACCCCGTGACCCAAGAGCAGTACGAGGCAGTCACAGGCGAAAACCCAAGCGAATTCAAGGGTCCAAAACAGCCCGTCGAACACCTGACATTGGAGGGATACGAACAGTTCCTTGACAAGCTCAACCAGAATTTCCCGAGCAAGGGGGGGAAGTTCCAACTTCCCAGCGAGGCCCAGTGGGAATATGCCTGCCGAGCGGGCAGCACCACGCCCTGGTACTTCGGCGACGACAAGAGCCAGCTCGGGGATTATGCATGGTACAAAGCGAACTCGGAAGGCAGGACGCATCCAGTGGGTGAAAAGAAACCGAATGCGTGGGGCCTCTACGACATGCACGGAAACGTGTGGCAGCGTTGCTCCACGCCCCTCCCAAGCTACAGCCCAACCTATGGCATTCTTCGCGGCGGCTCTTATTCGTTCGCCGCGGAGTTTTGTCGCTCAACCTCGCGCTGGGGCGGGGAGCCAGGATACGGCGACCAAGGCTTCCGCGTGGCCCTAGTTCTGGCGGACAAGTAGGGATGGGCGAGCGGAGGTCGAAGAGACGCCGTGGCGTGCCGAGCGGAGCGAGGCCGACCGGAGGGAAAGCCGGGCGTCTTTTCGTACCGCAGCGAGCGACGCGGGAGGGACAAGGTGCTCCTGGGGCCCACGGGTTTCGCCCCTGGTCGCGTTAGTTTTTCCGGCGGCTGCCATGGTGGCCGTTAGCCGCGGAGCGGCGTCATGCAATAGCCTGGGGCGTTAGCCCCAGGAACCGAAACGCGGGAACACCCGCCAGCCCCGAAGGGGCGACACCCCGGCCGGAGCGCCATCGGAAGCGACACGGGATCTCGCTGGACGGGAAATACTCATTCGAGGCCGAATACCTGGCTGATCGCACCGATGTCGCCCCTCCGGGGCTGGGGGGGTGTTTGGCGCCGATTCCCTGGGGCTTACGCCCCAGGCTATTGCATGACGCCGCTTCGCGGCTTCCCGGCGCCGGGTGCCATGCCCACGCAAGCGTGGGCATGGCACCCGGTGCTCTGTCGGCAATTCCCCTCGTGTGGTGAGAAATACGGGCCAGCCAGGACGCCCCCAATTCAGAGGGGACTGGCTCCGTGGCGCAAACCGGTGTGGTGTCGGGAGAAACGTCGCCGCCACGGCGCCAGTGCCCCTTTTCCGCACGGGGACTGGTCCATTTTTCGGCGAGAAAGCGCTTTTCGCCGTTGGACCTAAGGCCGAAAACATGGACCTGTCCCCCTGGCAGTGCCGAAGGGGACAGTCCCATTTTCGCGGCGATCACGGCCGTTTGCAAGGCAACACCGTCTTCGCCGCGAAAATCGGGACAGTCCCCGTGAATCGGGATAGTCCCCGTGAACGCTTACGGGCGAGCGAGCCTGTCCCCTTTTGCGACGGCACGATTTGCTATACTGTTGGCAGCCGGAAATGATACGTTCGTAGTCCGGTGGCCCGGCAGGCGGTCTTTTCCAGACAGCGACATCCCTAGCCAAGAAGAAAGGCGCCGTTCCCATGATGGTTGCACTTATCACGCTTGTTGTGCTGGTGGCGGTGGTACTGATGTTGGCGATTGCGGTCGTCGGCATGTACAACCGCCTCATTGCCTTGCGGAACCGTTATAAGAACGCCTTCTCGCAGATCGACGTGCAACTGAAGCGGCGATACGACCTGATCCCGAACCTGGTCGAGGTCGCCAAGGGCTACATCAAGCACGAGCGGGAGACCCTGGAGGCGGTGATCAAGGCCCGCAACGCGGCCTATTCGGCCGGGCAGCAGGCGGCCCGCAACCCCGGCGAGCGCGAGGCGATGACGGCCCTGGGCGGTGCGGAGGGCCAGCTTGGCGGCGCCCTGGGCCGCCTGTTCGCCGTGGCCGAAGCCTACCCGGATCTGAAGGCCAACCAGAACATGCTCGCGCTGCAAGAGGAGCTCTCGGCCACGGAGAACAAGATTGCCTTCGCCCGGCAGGCGTACAACGACGCCGTGATGGTCTACAACACCCAGCGCGAGGTGTTCCCCACGACGGTTGTGGCCTCGACGTTCAACTTCCAGGAAGCGCACCTCTTCGAGATCGAGCAATCCGCGGAGCGGGAAGCCCCCAAGGTTTCCTTCAGTTGATCCATGCAATGACAAGCGATTTCTTCGACCGGCAGGATCACGCTCGGCGACAGACAAGGCGGCTGATCGTCATGTTTGCCTTGGCCGTGGCGACGATTATTCTGGTGATCTACCTGCTGCTGGCGATGGGCGTGGCCAGCGCCCAGCCGGAGCGGTCCACGCTTGAGGCCGGGCCGACCCTCTGGAACCCGGTGCTCTTCCTCTGGGTGACGGTGGGAACGATCCTGGTGATCGGCATGGGCAGCCTGTACAAGATTTCCGAGCTTTCCGCCGGCGGCGAGCACGTGGCCTCGATGCTCGGCGGCCGGGCGGTCAATCCGCAGACCACGCAGCTTGCCGAGAGGCGGCTGCTGAACGTGGTCGAGGAGATGGCCTTGGCCTCGGGGGTTCCCGTCCCGCCGGTGTACGTGTTGGACCACGAGCCGGGGATCAACGCCTTCGCCGCCGGCCACCAGCCGGGCGATGCCGTGGTGGCCGTCTCCGCCGGCTGCCTCCGCTACCTCACCCGAGAAGAACTCCAGGGCGTGCTGGGGCATGAGTTCAGCCACATTGTCAACGGCGACATGCGGCTGAACCTCCGCCTGATCGGCATCGTCTTCGGGATCCTCGTCCTGGCGGTCCTTGGCTACTACGTGATGCGTTTCGCGGGCCTGTTTTCCTCGCGCGACAAGAAGAGCGGGGGGGCCGGCGCCGTCTTCCTCCTCGGCCTGGTGCTGCTGGTGATGGGTTATCTCGGGGTGTTTCTGGGGAAGCTGATCAAATGCGGCATCTCGCGGCAACGTGAGTTCCTGGCCGACGCGTCTTCCGTCCAGTTCACGCGCAACCCGAGCGGGATCACCGGGGCGCTGAAGAAAATCGGCGGCCAAGCCGATGGTTCGCGGATTCGCGACGGCCACGCCGAGGAAATCAGCCACATGTTCTTCGGCGACGCCTTTGCCGGCTCGTTTTTCAACCTTTTCGCCACGCACCCGCCGCTGGAGCGGCGCATCCGGGCGTTCGAGCCGGAGTTTGACGGCCGTTTCCCCGAGGTCCAACCCTTGGCGCTGACGGAGGAAGCCGTCGCAGAGCCGCCTCGTGCGGGCCGCTCCGCCTCCTTCGCCGCGACTGGACTCGCAGCCGCCGCCGCGGCCTTGCCCACGGTCATGGCTTTGGACGTTGGGAATATGGCCCAGCGGATCGGCAGACCGCAGGCGGAACACTTGAGCCATGCGGGCCAGGTGGTGGCGGGGATGCCGCAACCGTTGTTGGATGCCGCCCGGGAGCCGTTTGTCGCCCAGGCGGTGATCTACGCGCTCTTATTGAGCCGGGACGATGAGGCGACCCGGACACGGCAACTGCAACTGCTCCAAGGGCAGATCGAGCCGCCGTTGTACAAGGAGGCCCAGCAACTGGCCGCCACGGCCCAGTCTCTGCCGGTTGCGGCCCGGCTGTCACTGGTCGACCTGGCCCTGCCGGCGCTGAAGAAGTCCTCGCCGAAGCAGTACGGGCAATTGCGCCAGGTCGTCGAGGCGCTGGTCCATGCAGACGGCAAAGTCGACCTCTATGAATACTGTCTCCGCACGGTGCTGCTCAGTTACCTGGATGTCCACTTCGGGCTCAAGAGGCGCCGGCAATCCGTTACCGGACGGTGGGCGCAGTTGCCGGGCCGGCGGCTGTCGTCCTCTCCGCGCTGGCCTACGTCGGCCAGAAGCGGCCGGAAGACGTGCAGCGGGCATTCCAGGCCGGCGCAAGACCTGCTGGGACAAGCCGTGATGGTTCCTCCTCAGCAATGCACGCTGCGGACCTTCGATGCCGCCCTGGCCGTGCTGGCCCAGGTGAGCCCGAACGTGAAACGGGAGATCATCACGGCCGTAACGGCCTGCATCGCCGCTGCCGGCAAGGTGACCCCCGAGGAAAGCGAACTTCTCCGGGCCATCGCTGCCGTGCTGGGGTGTCCTGTGCCGCCTGTGGCGGCCGCGGCGAGTGCGGACCTGGCGCTGTAGTGTTACCCGGGCAACTCTCGCCGCACGATCTCCGCGTCGGCCGCCGTCAGGCCCCAGAGATCGGCGGCCAGGACGTCCATCCGCCGCTGGAGGACGGCTGAGGAGTTTGCGGGACTCCGGAAAGGGACAGTCCCCATTTGTGCGGAGCACCCTTCGGGCGGGCACCGACCGAAGGTTGGTCCCGGCAAATGGGGACTGTCCCTTTTCCCTCGCCGGCCAGCTCATGGGCCTGGCGGCAACAGGCGGCCAACTCCCGGTGACACGGGTTCTCGGCGTCGAACCGCCGCAGACGGAGCACGTCGAGCACGGCCGGGCTGCCGAAGCCCTTGCCCCCGCGGACACTGTGGGCGATCACCAGGAAGTTCACCAGGCTGCTGTTGAGCAGGCCGCAGAGATAATAGGCCTCGACGGCCGAATCGCAGGCCACCAGCACGCACGTCTCCTGGGGGACCACCGGCCGCGGACCGAGCCGTGGGTCGTCGAGCATCTCGACCACCGCCGCGTTGATCTGCCGATCCATCCGCCGCCAAACGACCTTTGCGGCCGACAGCGTATACGGGCCGACGTTGTACATGGCATAGAACGGCCCGCGCTGCTGGTAACGGCGATAGGCGGCGCGGGAGACCAACAGCGGCTCGAAGCGTTTCAGGTACTCGTAGGTCAGGGGATAGCGGCCGGCCAGGGTCCGCAGGTCGATCCCACGCCGGGTCTGGGGATCCTGCACCAGGAGCAGATGGGCGGAAGGGTTGGCTCGATAGCGAGCCACGTCGCCCCAGCGGAGAAGCGGATAGAGAAAGTCGGGTTCGACGACGGTCTCGACGGATTCGACCTCGCGTTTGCCTTGCCCGCTCATGTTGCGGATCTTCACGCCCTGGCCGCAACGCCCGAGCACGTCTACCCAAAAGACCGCATTGGCTCCGCCGCTGTTGGCGCCCAGGTGGGCCTTGTAGTCGGACGGTCCGATCAGTTGACGGGTCGTCGCCGACAATCCCTGCGGCCGTAGGAAGAAGGGCGACGTTGGGCGGCCCGGATCGATCGGCTCGGCCTGATACCAGTAGCAGGCACACGCCGTGTGCCGTCCGCCCCTGGAGGCGGAGTCCGCGGACGGCACACGGCGTGTGCCTGCTACATTAAGCGCCCTCCCCCGAACGCTGCCTTCAGGCTCACTCCTGACCCCGGACGCGGCCGACCAGCGGACATAGGGCACCGGGTAGACGGTCGCAGCCCCCTTTTCCAGCAACAACGTGGCGGTCCAGTTGGCCGCGCCGGGGAAGGGCTGGAGGTCGGCCAGGTCGTCTACCCGCAAAAGGCGCAGCTCGGCCCCATCCTGGCCCAGGCGGAAACGCCGGAAGCCGTCGCCGGCGCCGCGGGTCTGGAAGAGCGTTTGCGTGACGACCATGGCCAGCCGGCCGTGCTCCTTGAGGTAGCGATCGGCCGCCACGTAAAGCATGAGCATCGAGAGGTCTTTCTTGGCGCCGCCATGCCGGGCCTCGCGGGCGGAGAGCGAGAAGAGCCCGTAGCGCGACCAGAGCGGCTTGGTCGCCTGGCGATAGGCGTCGGGCAGGTCGTCCCAGGCGATCCAGGGCGGGTTGCCCACCACGTCGTCGAACGGCCTGCCGGCAGGCTCCGCCTCCTCGCCCGTCGCCAGGATCGAATCCCGGCGGTAGACCGGCACCGTGCGGCCGTGGGCGGCCCGGGCCAGCTCGCCCAAGGCGATCCAGTAGTTGGCCCGGGCGGAGAGCACGGCCAGCGGGTTGAGATCCAGTCCCACGATGTTGTCGAGGATTTCTCCGCAGGCCGCCTCCGGGGAGACATCCGCCCGGGCCGCCAGGCAGGCCCGCGCACGGCGTACGGCCGCCACCAGGAAGGTTCCCGAGCCGCAGGCCGGGTCCAACAGCCGCCGGCCGGGCTGGCCCTGGTAGCCCACCTGGTCCAAGAGCGACTCGGCCAGCCAGTCCGGCGTATAGTATTCGCCCAAGGCGTGGCGCAACTGCCGCGCGAACAGGTCCTGGTAGAGCGGCTTGAACAGGTCCCGCGGACCATCCGCTTCGGCCGCGGCTGTTTCCCGCGCGTATCCGCCCAGGCGATCGACCAGCTCCGCCAACACCGCGGCGACGGGCGCATTCCAGGCGTCGAGGTACCAATCGAATTCGGCAAGGTGGCAGGCACACGCCGTGTGCCGTCCGTCCATGCCGGCAGAGACAGCGGACGGCACACGGCGCGTGCCTGCTACATTGAGCGATGACAGAAAGCCGGCCAGGAGCAATCGGACGACGAGCGCGTAATAGGTCTGAAGGACGAACAGCAACCGCTCGGGGTCCAGGCCGTCCCGCGGCAGCCCATAGCAGGCCGCAAGCTGCGCCCAGACGGCGGCGGCTCGACCGCCAGTTGCCGCGCCCGAGCAGGCCGCGACTTGGCGCCAGGACGCAAAGGACTCTTCGACCCGGGCGCTGCGGCAGGCGCCGAGGGTCGCGTAAAGCGCACGGATCGCCCGCCCGGCCAGTTGGCTCTTACGACCGAAATCCCGGACCAGTCCTTTCGCCAAGGAATCAGGGCGCCCGACCGATCGGCGGGCAATGCTCGGCGCGGCATGTTTCCCGTTCCCTCGGGATCTACGGGTAGGGTGGGACAAGCTCGCGCCAGCGAGCGCCGGCCCACCAGCCCTGCCGACTGCTGGTGGGCCGGCGGCCGCCAAGGCGGCCTGGTCCCACCCTACATCTTCCGCAAAAGGAGCTACTTCTCGGCGGAGGCCTTCTTGATCTCGAAGTTCTTGTCGAAGACCTTGTCGGCGAAGATCGCTTTGACCTGCTGGGAGGGCTTCATCTTGGAGACCTTGCCCTTGCAGCCGTTGCAGCAGAAGGCGATCTTGGCGCCGCTGACGTTGATGGCCGTGCTGGCGTTGGTCGGGTTGCCGGTCAGCGGGCAGGTCTTCTGGACGGCCTGGCCGGTGACGACCAACTGCAGGTTGGCCTTGGCGGCGTACTTGGCCTTGTCCTTGGCGAACTTGGCCGCGCAGTCGTTGCAGCAGAAGTAGAGCTTGCCGCCCTTGTAGTCGGTCGAGGCATCCTTGGAGACCGCCTCGCCCGACACCGGGCACTTCGCCGCCGCAATGTCCGCCGCCCGCAGGGGAGAGCAGATCGCCATCGCCGCCGCCGCCGAGAATGCGAAAATCACTCGTAACATCACACTACTCCTTCACAAGGTCCAGGAATCCTGTTGTGCAGAACCGCCCCGAAACCGCGGTTTCACTACGCGACTTTGTTGCATTGTCGTGCTGCGCGAGTCGATAGTCAACTCCCCTGTAGGCAGCGCCCTCCGCGGCGTTCCGTGGTCAGCGCCAAAAGCGGCTTTTCTGAACGCCCGGAACGCCACGGAGGGCGCTGCCTACAGTCATCTGGCAAAACGCGGAATTGTTCTTGGAACGGTACGTTGGCGCTCGGCACGCGGCATGCACCCCACCACCGGGAGGGGATCGTACTTTCAGCCGCCTTCGAGTATCTTGGCTATCCGGCTCTGAGGGCAATGGACGCCAACGGTTTACCCCCCGGAAAGGTGATCGCGATGAGTGCGGGTTACTTGGAAGAGGACTACCAGCCGACGGTAGCGCCGCCGGCGTCGACCCGGTTGCTGGACAATACGCAGATCGAACTGGTCCGCCCGCCGCGGCGGCGGCCTCCCCGGCACGTGTTGTTCGACTTCGACGGCACGCTGAGCCTGGTCCGCGAGGGCTGGCCCGAGGTGATGGTGCCGATGATGGTCGAGGTCCTTCAGGCCACCGGCACGCGGGAGTCGGCCGACGAGTTGCAGCGGGGCGTCTTGGAGTTCGTGATGCAGCTCAACGGCAAGCAGACGATCTACCAGATGATCCGCCTGGCCGACGAGGTTCGCCGCCGCGGGGGCCGGGCGGAGGAGCCGCTGGTCTACAAGCAACGTTATCACGACCGGCTGATGGCCCGCATCGAAGGCCGCCGGGAGTCGCTCCGCTCGGGGCGGATCCGGCCCGCGGAGATGCTGGTCCCCTCGAGCCTGGAGATCTTGAGCGAGCTGAAGCGGCGGCAGGTGGCGATGTACGTGGCCAGCGGCACCGACGAGCCCTACGTGCGGGAAGAGGCCCGACTGCTGGGCCTGGAGGCCTTCTTCGGTCCGCACATCTACGGGGCGTTGGACGACTACAAGACGTTCTCCAAGGCCAAGGTGATCGAGCGGATCCTGCGGGAAAACGAGGTCGAGGGCGACTCGCTGATCGGTTTCGGCGACGGCTACGTGGAAATTCAGAACATCAAGGCGGTGGGCGGCACGGCCGTGGCCGTGGCCAGCGACGAGGCCGGCCGCAGCGGCCGTTGCGACCCTTGGAAGCGCGAGCGGCTGATCGGCGTGGGCGCCGACCTGGTGATCGCCGACTACCGCGAGTATCGGCCCTTGATCGGCTACCTATGGAACGAGCCGTAGGGTGGGCCGAGTTGTAGGGTGGGACAAGCTCGCGCGTGCGAGCGCCGGCCCACCGTTCGTGTTTGCCACTGGTGGGCCGGCGGCCGCCAAGGCGGCCTGGTCCCACCCTACGACTTAGCCCCTTGCGGTGGCGACGATCTTCGAGTAGGGTGCGCTTCACGCATCTGCCCCTTGGAGCCCAGCGATGCCTTTTCCCCAGTTTGACCGCAGCCAACTGAAGCTCCGTCCGCTGGCGGAGCGGACGCATGATATCGACCGCGGCTGCTTCGTCGAGCCCAACGGCCCGCGGGAGCCCTTTTCTCATCCCGCGCTGCCGCGGCTGGCCGAGCGGATCGTCGCGGCGGCGGCCGACCGCCGGGCGGTGATCTTCGCCTGCGGCGCCCACGTGCTCCGCAAAGGCAACGGACCCCTGTTGATCGACCTCATGCAGCGGGGACTGCTCACGCACCTGGCCCTCAACGGCGCCGGGGCGATCCACGACTTCGAGCTGGCGATGATCGGCCGGACCTGCGAGAGCGTGGCCCGGTACGTGGCCAGCGGCGAGTTCGGCTTGTGGCGGGAGACGGGCCGGATTAACGAGGCCGCCGTCGCCGCCGCGCGGGACGGCATCGGTCTGGGGGAAGCCCTCGGGCGAATGATCGAGGAGCAGCAGTTTGCCTATCGCCAGACGAGCGTGCTGGCGGCCGGCGTTCGCCTGGGCGTGCCGGTGACGGTCCACGTGGCCATCGGCCAGGACATCATCCACGAGCATCCCAACTTCGACCCGGCCGCCACCGGCGCCGCCACCTACGCCGACTTCCTGATCTTCACCCAGAGCGTCACGCGGCTGGAGGGGGGCGTGTTTGCGAACCTGGGCACGGCCGTGATGGGCCCCGAGGTCTACCTCAAGGCCCTGAGCATGGCCCGCAACGTGGCCCATCAACAGGGACGCCGGATCCGCCGCTTCGCCACCGCCGTCTTCGACCTGCCGGCGCTGGGTGAAGGACTCCACAGCGAGGCCCCCAAGAGCGATCCCCGCTACTACTTCCGTCCCTTCAAGACCGTGTTGGTGCGGACCGTGGCCGACGGCGGCACCAGCGAGTACGTCCAAGGCGACCATCGCCAGACCGTGCCCGCCCTGTACGATGCGGTGATCCGCGCCGCGAGCGCAAGGGGAACTGCAAGATCCTAAGAGATGAGAGATAAAGGATAAGGGATGAGAGATAAGGGACAAGGACCGACGCAGAAACAAGTGTCGCCTTTCGCTCCGCGAAAGAACGCGGCTTTCGCGGAGCGAAAGGCGACAATCCGACAGATATTGATTCGCCGGTCCTAAGGGATGAGAGTTGGGCGATGACAGGTACTAAATCGCGCTGCGCTGAAATCCCTTATCCTTCCTCGTTCTACTGACCGCTGAAAGCTGACCGCTGACCGCTTTGAACGGACCAATATGAACCGGCTGCAAGACATGGCGCCTGAGCGGCTCGAGGCGCTGTTGGCCAACTTCGCCCAGGCGCGGATCGCCGTCATCGGCGACTTCTTCCTCGACAAGTATCTGGACGTTGATCCCGGCCTGGCGGAGATCAGTCTCGAGACCGGCAAGACGGCCCACCAGGTGGTCGCCGTCCGCCATAGTCCCGGAGCGGCCGGCACGGTGGTGGCGAACCTGGCCTCCCTGGGCGCCGGCAAGCTGCACGCCGTGGGCCTGACCGGCGACGACGGCGAGGCCCATGAGCTGCGGGGCGACCTGGTCGCCCTGGGTTGCGGGATCGAGCATCTGCACGTCGACACAAGCCGCCACACGCCGACCTACCTCAAGCCCCGCGACCGGACCAATCCCGGCCTGGCCGGCGAGCATTCGCGTTACGATACCAAGAACCGCACGCCCACGCCCGAGCCCTTGGAGCAGCGGATGCTGGCTTCGTTGGACGCGCTGTTGCCGCTGGTCGACGCGGTGATCGCGATGGACCAGGTGGACGGGCCCAATTGCGGCGCGCTCACCAACCGCCTGATCGAGGCCCTGGCCGAGCGGGCGCCGCGGAATCCCCGGGTGATCTTCTGGGCCGACAGCCGCCGGCGGATCTGCCAGTTCCGCCACGTGATCATCAAGCCCAACCAGTTCGAGGCCGTGGGCTGCGACCATCCGGCCCCGGACGCCCGGGTCGAGCTGGCGGACCTGGTCCAAGCCATCGGCCTGCTGCGGAGCCGTACCGAGGCGCCGATTTGCGTCACTTGCGGGCCCGCGGGCATGGTGGTCAGCGATCCGGAGACGACGCTGGTGCCGGGCGTCCGCGTGGAGGGCCCGATCGACCCGACCGGCGCCGGCGACAGCGCCACGGCCGGCGCGGTCCTGGCCCTGGCCTCCGGGGCGACGTTGCCGGAAGCGGCGCTGGTGGGCAATCTCGTGGCTTCGATCACCATCCAGCAACTGGCCACCACCGGCGCCGCCCGTCCCGCCGAGCTTCCCCCACGCCTGGCCCTGTGGCGCTCGCAACGGTAGGATGTGGCGTGCGGCGCGTTATATCTGCCCGCGTCTTACGCCTGAGGGACTGTCGGCAACGGGTTGTTGATCCCGGCACCAAGAGAGCGATTCGGGAGCCAGGGGGATGGAAGAACCACTTGCAATCCTGCTAGGGCTGGCGGTGCTCACCGCGCTGGTCGTCACGGTGATCGTGCTTCCGATCCTGGTGACCATGCAGGGTCGGCGAATCGCCCAGTTGCGGGCGCGGCTGGAGCGGCTGGAACGCCGGCAAGGCACGGCCGGCGCTGGGCAGGAAACTGCGGCCCATGCCCCCCGGCCGTCCCCCACCGCGGAGCCGGCGATCGAGCTTGTCCTGGCCGACGAGCCGGCGGAGCCGAGAGTCGTCGGCGAGCCCTTCAGGCCGCCGCCGTCGCCGGTGGCTTCGGCGGGTGGGCCGCCGGCTCCCACGGAGTCCTGGGAGACCTGGATCGGCCGCCGCGGACTGGGGTGGATCGCGGTCGTGCTGATGCTCTTGGCCACCGCCTTCTTCCTCAAACAGGTCTTCGAGAACCGCTGGATCGGCGAACTGGGCCGCGTGACCCTGGGGGTAGCAGCCGGACTGCTCCTCTGTGGACTGGGATTCCGCTACTACCGGCGGGACTGGCGGCGATTCAGCCAGATGCTCACGGCCGGGGGCGTGGTGCTGCTCTACCTGACGACCTTCGGGGCCTTCGGCTACTACCATCTGTTGCCCCGCCAGCCGGCGTCGCTGTTCCTGGTCGCGCTGATCGTCGAAGCCGCCGCCTTGGCCGTGCTCTACGAGGCCCCCTCGATCGCCCTGATGGCCGTGATCGGCGGGCTGTTGACGCCGCTTTTGTTGGCGAGCGATCGCGACCAGTACCGTAGCCTGTTCCTCTACCTGATCGCGCTGAACGCCGGGGTCGCCGGGCTGTCGATCGTCCGGCCTTGGCGGGTGATCGGCCTGGTCTCGTTCCTAGGCTCGCAGGGACTCTTCTGGGCCTGGTACGACCAGCACTATCATCCCGAGAAACTCGCTGCGGCCATCGGCTTTCAAGCGGCCTTGTGGGGGCTCTACCTGGGGGCGAGCCTGATCGTTCACGTCGTCCGACGGCGGAAGGCCACCGTGGAAGACCTGGTACGGATGCTGCTGGTCGCGGGCCTCTCGTTTGCAGTCGCCTACGCCCTGCTCTACGACGACTACCATCTCTGGATGGGCACGCTGGCGATCGGCATGGCGATCGTCTATACGACCTTCGCCTGGATCGCCTTGCGATGGGCCGGCGGCGACGGGCGGCTGGTGCTCACCAGCGTCGCCGTGGCGATCGGGTTTGTGGCCACCGCGATTCCCATCCAGGCCCAGGCGGTCTGGATCTCGCTCGGCTGGGCGATCCTCGGGTTGGCCCTCTGGTGGTTCGGACTGAAGGCCCGGCTGGCCGCCATTCGGGCGATGGGTGCGGTGCTCCTGGTCTTGGCGGCCGGCCGGCTGGTGTTCTTCAACACGCCGAGCCTGGACCGTCCGCCCTTCGTTCCGCTCTGGAACAGCTACGGTCTGCCGGCCTTGGCGGTGGCCGCTTGCATCCTCACCGTCGCGGCGATGAGTTGGCGGACCCGGCGGAGTGCCGCGCCTTGGGACCGGCTGGCGATGGCCGTGGCCGGACTGGGCGGGATCGCCCTGGTCTGGTGGATCCTCTCCCTGGAAAGCTATCAGTATTTCACCGCCCAGGAGAACCAACTGCAAACCGAGATGGCCCGGCGGGACCAGAGGGTGGCCGACGCCTCCGGACGGCCGATCGGCGAAGTGGCGGCCCAGCGGGCGGAGCAGTTGCTGCGGCTGGGCCAAACGGCCCTTTCGGTGGTCTGGGCGGCGTACGGCGCGGTGGTTCTGTCGCTCGGTTTCCGGCTCCGCAGCGGCGGCCTTCGCTGGGCCGCACTGCTGGTGCTGGGGGCCACGCTGGTCAAAGTGGTGCTGGTCGACATGTCCGACCTGCCCGGTTTCTACCGCGTCGCTACGCTCTTTGCCGCCGCCGTGGTGATGGCCATTGGCGCCTGGGCGTATCAAAAGTGGCAGGTTTCACAAGGGGAAACTCCGGAGGTGGAGCAACCGTGATCCGAATCACCCGCTTCAGCGTCGTTCTCGTGCTGACCCTCGCCGCCGCCGCGCCCGCCGAGAAGGGCACGGCGTACGGGCAGGCCGCCCGTGACCCGTTCGAGCCTCAGAGATTCTCGCATCGGGCGCCCGCCGAAAAGCGTTCCGCGTCCTCGCAGGCCGCCCGGCCCGAGTCCACGGCCGAGTCGATCACCGCCTGGCAATGGTTCCACGAGGTCGCGCCGCCCAAGGACGGCAGATCGCCCTGGATCGATTTCCTCCTGACCAACGAGGTCTTCGGCGAGGCCCGGACCGATCTGGCCGATCTTCTCCTGCGGGACGATAACGGCGGCGACGTGCCCTACGCCCTGCGGGTCCGCCGCGAACGGCAGGAGCAACGGCCGCTGGAAGCACGCCAGTTCAACCGGGGAAAGCAAGCGGACCGTTCCTTCGAGTTGAGCCTCGACCTGGGCCGGCCCCATGCAGAGCACAACCTGATCGAGATCCTCACCAAGGGCGACGACTTCCGCCGCCGCGTGCGGATCGAAGGCAGCGACAACGGGGAGGACTGGCGGCTCTTGGCCGAGGACTGGCTGGTCCACTTCCCCGTCCGCGACCGTCCGCCGATCGATAGCAACCGCTTGACGTACCCGCCTTGCCGCTATCGTTACCTGCGGGTACGGGTCCTTCCGGATCTGAGCAAGCCCGACGATTTGCCCGAGATTGCCTCGATCAGCGTCTTCCACACCGTCGCCATCCCGGGCGAGTACCGCACGCTGACCGCCGTGCTCCGTCCGCGGGAAGCGGACAAGACTCCCTACGGTCCGGGATCGGCCTGGAGCATCGACCTGGGCGCCGATTCGGTTCCCTGCGAGATGTTGAGCCTGGCGATCGACGACGACGCCTTCGCCCGGCACTATGATCTGGAGTCGATCGCGCCTGAGGGAATGACGCGGATCATCGCCCAAGGAGAACTCCGCCGCTTGCCGGGAAGCAAGCACGAGGCGATTGAGATCCATTTCACGGAGACGACGGCCCATTTGCTGAAGCTGAGGGTGACCGATTACCGCAACCCGCCCTTGGACCTGAAGAGCGTGCAGTACACGGCTCCCGCCCGCGAGGTGATCTTCGCCCGGGGCCGGGATCTTGCCTGGCCGCTGCGGCTGTACGTGGGCAATCCCCGGGCGGCGGCGCCGCACTACGATTTTGCCGCCGGCCTGGCCGAAGTCGTCAGGCCCGCGCCGGATCGCGCTACGATCGGACCGCGGGCCGCGAATCCGGCCTATCGGCCCGAGCCAAAACCTTGGACCGAGCGTTGGCCCTGGGTGATTTACGTGGTGCTGGGGACTGCCAGCCTGGTGCTCTTGATTCTGCTGGGCCTGCTGGCGCGGGAAGCGGTATCCCGGCGCGATGCAGTCCAACCTTAGCACTAGCCGTAGCGGCCGGTGACGTACATCTCGGTCTCTTTTTCCCGGGGATTCTGGAAGATTTTCAAGGTCCGGTCGTGCTCGACGATCCGGCCCAGGAGCATGAAGATGCACTCGTCGCTGGCCCGGCGGGCCTGGCCCATGTTGTGGGTCACGATCAGCGTCGTGTAGGTCCGGGAAAGCTCCTGGATCAGCATCTCGATCCCCTCCACGCCCGCGGCGTCCAGCGCCGAGCAGGGCTCGTCCATGAGGATCACCCGGGGCTTCAGCGGCAACAGCCGGGCGATGCAAAGCTTCTGCTGCTGCTCGAGCGTGAGGTGCACGGCCTTGCCGCGCAGGCGGTCTTTGACTTCGTTCCAGAGCTGCACGTCGCGCAGCGCCGCTTCGACCAGGGCGTCGAGCTCGCGGCGGCGATAGAAGCCGCGGGGCGTATGCGCGGATGCCGAAGAGCACGTTTTCGTAGATCGAGATCGGCAGCGGGTTGGGCCGCTGGAAGACCATGCCGACCTGCTTGCGAAGCTGGCTGAGGGAGACGTCGCGGTCGTAGATGTTCTTGCCGAGGATCGTGATCTCCCCGCTGGTAGTGACGTTGCCGTAACGCTCGTTGATGCGGTTGAAGCAGCGCAGGAGCGTGGTCTTGCCGCAACCGGAAGGCCCGATCAGGGCGGTGATGATGCCCGGCTTGACGGCCAGCGTCACGTCGCGCAGGGCCTGGAAATCACCGTACCAGAGGCTCAGGCCGCGGGTCGAGATCGAGGGCAGGGCTTGCGGAGCGTCGCCGGGGCTCATCCGAAGTCTCCGTTGACGTACCGCTCGGTGAGCCGGTGGGCGGCCGCGGTGAAGATCTTCTCCGTCGAGTCCACCTCGATCAGCCGCGAGTCGCTGAAGAAAGCCGTGCGGTCGGCCAGCCTGCGGGCCTGCTGCACGAGATTCGTGACCAGCACGATCGTCATCCGCTCTTTGCAGCTCCCGCAGGATGTCCTCGATCTTCATCGTGGTCACCGGGTCGATGGCGATGGAAAACTCGTCGAGGCAGAGGATCTCCGGCTGGTGGGAGAGGGCCCGGGCCAGCGTCAGTCGCTGCTGCTGGCCGCCGGAAAGCCTGGTTCCCAGGATGTCCAGCCGGTCCTTGACCTCGTCCCAGAGCATCGCCTGGCGAAGGCACGTTTCCACCAGGGGGTCCAACTGCCGCCGGTCGTGCATCCCCGCGCGGCGCGGCGCGTAGGCCACGTTCTCGTAGACCGTCAGCGGCAATCCCACCGGCAGCGGAAAGACCATGCCGATCTTCCGCCGCAGCTCGTAGACGTTGCGCCAGAGGCGGACGTCCCGGCCGTCGACGAGGACCTCGCCGCTGACCCGGGCCGACGGCGCGAAGTCGACCGTGCGATTGATGCACTTCAAGAGCGTGCTCTTGCCGGCGTTTGCCGGCCCGATGATCGCGAAGATCTCCCGCCGGGGAATCTCCAGGTTGATCTCGGCCAGCACCGTCCTTGCGCCGTAGCGGACCGTGAGCTGGCGGAAGCGGATGTGGGTCTCCATCGCGGCCTACCACCTCTTCCGAGCGCGAAGGTAGACCCGCAGCCCGATGGACAGGCTGTTGACGGCCAGCACCAGGGCGATGAGCACCACGGCCGTGCCGTACTCGACCGCGTCGGAAACGCCGTGGACCTGCGTGACCAGCGTGAAGAGGTGCATGGAAAGGGCCATGCAGCGGTCGCCGGGTCCGTAAAGAAACAGCGAGTGCCATCCGTGGTCGGCCACCGGCGGCACGTAGAACACGGCGCCGGTGAAGAGGATCGGCGCGGTCTCGCCGGCGGCCCGGGAAACCTGCAGGATCACGCCGGTGAGGATCCCGCTGGTGGCGTTGGGCAGCACGATGGTGCGGATGGTTTGCCAGCGGGTCGCGCCCAAGTTCCAGCAGGCCTCGCGGAACGCCCTGGGCACGGCGGCCAGCGCCTCCCGGGTGCTGGTGATGATCACCGGCAGGGTCATCACGGCCAGCGTCAAGCAGGCGGCCGAAAGCGAGCGTCCCATGTGGGCGGCCAGCACGAAGGCCCCCACGCCGAACAGCCCGTGCAAGATGCTGGGCACTCCCGCCAGGTTGACCACGGCCATGTTGACGATCCTCGTCAGCCAGTTGTCGTGGGCGTATTCGTTGAGGTAGACGCCCGCCAGGATGCCCACCGGCGCCGCCGCCAAAAGCGATCCCAGCACCAGGAAGAACGTGCCCACCAGCGGCGCCCAGATGCCGCCGCTGGTCATGTAATCCTTGGGGTTCTGCAAGAGGAACGACACCGAGAGCGCGGGCCAAGCCTTGACCAGCAGGATCGCCAGGATGCCGACCAGGGGAATCACCAGCGACAGCGTCATCGCCAGGAAAATCGCCCGGGCGATCGATTCCTTGACCTTCTTCCACCGTTCCAGCGGCGTGGCGGTGAAAAGGTTGGCGGGGGAGCCGGCGGGGATCTCGGCATCATCTTTCACGGCGCACTCCCTTGACCACCAGGTCGGCCGTCATGTTGACGGCGAAGGTCACGACGAAAAGCACCAGGCCGATGACGAACAAGACGCGAAAGTGCGGTCCTCCGGCCACCGTCTCGCCGAGTTCGGCGGCGATCGTGGCGGTCAGCGTGCAGATCGGGTCCAGCAGGCCCTGCGGGATCTCGACGGCGTGGCCCGTGGCCATCAGCACGGCCATGGTCTCGCCGATCGCGCGGCCCACGCCCAAGAGCACCGCCGCCAAGAGCCCGTTCTTGGCCGCGGGAAACAACACCCGGTAGACCATCTCCCAGCGGCTGGCTCCCAGCGACAGCGCCGCCTCGCGGTAGGAGTCGGGCACGGCCTTCAGCGAATCCTCGCCCACGGAGACGATGATCGGCACGCTCATCAGGGCCAGCACCACGCCGCCGTTGAGCAAGTTCACGCCCACCGGCGCACCGGTCAGCGCGACGATCGCCGGCGCCAGCACCATGTAGCTGATGAAGCCCCAGACGATCGAAGGAATGGCCGCCAGAAACTCGATGATAATCTTCAGCGTTCCGCCGACGCGGCCCGTGCAGAATTCCGAAATATAGACGGCGGCCCCCAGCCCCAGCGGGACCGCGATGACCATCGCCAGGCCCGTCACCGAAAGCGACCCCGCCAAAAGCGCCAGGATGCCGTACTGCGGGCGGACCTCGGAAGACGGCCGCCAGTTGACGCTGCCGAAGAACTCCAGCAGGTTCAGCTTGCCGAAGAGCATCGGCGCCGCCTCGCGCAAGACGAAGAAGAAGATCGCCAACACGAACAGCGCCGCGCTCCAGCCGCACAGCCGGATCAGCCACTCGACGGCCGGCTCCGCGCAGTCCACGGCCCCCAGCAGCCAGGGCCGAAAGGCCGCCATCACTCCCCGTCTACCCGTTCTCCGGCGAATGGGACTCGCGTCGGCCATGTTCGGCGCCTCCCTCGCGGCCGAAAAGGATAAGTTGAGCAATCTAATACTTGCGCACGGGCACGTAGCCCAATTGGACGACGATCTTCTGGCCTTCCGGCGAGAGGATCCACTCCAGGTATTGTGTCACGGGCTCGGGCAGCTTGCCCACGGTGTAGATCTGCAGCGCGCGGGTTAGGGGGTAGGAGCGGTTGCAGGCGTTCTCCACGGTCGGCGCGACGGGCCGCTCACCCTTATGCCTGGCGACGTTCAACATCTTCACACCCGAGGTGGCATAGCCCATGCCGCTGTAGCCGATGGCCAGGGGCGTGCGCGAGACGAGGGCCACGACGTCCTTCGACCCGCTGCGGTCGATCGAGCCCAGCTTGAAGTCCCGCTTCTTGCCCAGCACCGCCTCGCGGAAGTAGACGTAGGTGCCGGAGCTGTTCTGGCGGCCGACGCGGACGATCGTATCGCGGCCGTGCCAACGGTGATCGATGCCGAGCTGCGACCAGCGGACGGTTTTTCCCCCGTCGCCGAAAATCTCGGCCAGCTCCTCCAGGGAGATCGAATCCAGCGGATTGTCGGGATGGACGTAGACCGCCAGGGCGTCGTAGCCGACGATATGCTCCTTGGGGGCCTCGCCCCGCTTGGCGCGGATCGCAAGGACCTCCTTCGCGCTGACGTCGCGGCTGGAGTCGGCCAGGTCGCAATTGCCGTCGGTGAGGCTGGCAATGCCCACCCCCGAGCCGCCGCCGAGGACCTGGACGCTGACCGTGGGCCGGTCGCCATGATAACGCTCGGCCCAGGCCTGGGCGATGTTGACCATAGTGTCGGACCCCTCGACGCGGATCACCGTCGCGGGCCTTGCGGCCTCGCCGCTGGCCGGGCCGCAGCCGCCGAGCACCACCAGCATTGGGGGAGCCAGCCATGCCGTGATGTATCCGAGTTGCGTCACCGTGGATCGCGGACTTTCCAGACGTTGGGCGGGAAAACCCCAGGATAGCCGTCATCGCCGGCGACGACAAGGCACCACTATCTCCAATCGCCGCTGAGGACGAAGGCGGCCCAGTAGTAGGGCGGAGCCCGCTTGGGATCGGCGGCGGCAGAAGGGGCGTCGTCACGGACGATGCCCCGCTTGCGGCCCTCGTGGAGCATCGTTAGCTGCGCCGCGCAGGGCCGGCAGCACGCCCATGTTCTTCTCCCAGTGGTTCTCATAGAAATGCTCCATGAGGTCCCGCGTGGCCTCGTCCGGCACCTTCCACAGGCTGGCCACCACGGTCCGCGCCCCGGCCGCCTGGAACGAGCGCTGCAAGCCCAACAGGCCCTCGCCGCCGACCGCACGGCCCAGGCCGGTCTCACAAGCGGAAAGCATCACCATTTGCACGCCGTCAAGATTCTGCGCGCCGATCTCCTCGGCGGTCAAGATGCCGTCGTCCATGCCGCTGGCGGCCGCGCCGGCCCGATTGGCTCCGGCCAAGGCCAACCCGCTCAGCAGGCCCACGTGGCCTGCGGTCGCCTCCGGCCCGCGGAGCATCTCGCCGAAACGCTCCGCTCCCCGCTGGGCCAGGGCCATGGGCACGGGCGCGGGCAGCTTCTCTTCCACAAAGAAGCCGTGCGTGGCCAGGTGCACGTAGCGATGCTTGCCGGCCTCGGCCAGGAAAGCGGTCTTGGTCGCCCGGCCCTCCTCCAAGGTCAGAATTCCCTCGGCGCCGAAATCCTTGTGATAGAGCTTTTCGATCGAGGCCACCTCGCCTTGGGTGGCGGACAGGCGATCGAAGCGTGGAAGACCTTCCGGCAAGCCGCGGCCGAACTTCTTCACGCCCCCCGGCGGCTGGGCAGCCTTACCCGGCTGGGAGTCGTAATCGATATTGCCCAACAGGAGCAGGTTCTTCAGCAGCTCCTTGCGGCCTTCCTCCTGGACGATCTCGGGGATCATCTGCGCCACCGGCACGATGGCCAGCGTCCGCTCTTCCAGGAGATAGCTTCCCGGCTCCTTGCCCGGCAGGGCGCCCAGCGGCAGGCGGCTCAGGGCGCCGTCCGGCGAGACGAGGACGATCTTGGCCCCCGCGAGTTTGGCTTCGATCGGTTCCCAGAGGGTTTGCCGCAGCAGTTTGCCGGCGGCGGCCGCCGGCGGCGACATGCCGAAGGTCACGCGCCAGGCGTCGACGGCCGCGCTGACCGGTTGCTCCGGCCCCAGGTTGATCCGCACCACCGGCCCTTCATGGCGAACGACAAAGGCGGCCAGCCGCTGTTGGGAAGTCTTCTTCGCTGCCCGCTTCTTGTCCGCCGGCGTACCGTGTTGGTACTGGAGGATATCGACCAGCACGACCTCCTTGGGCAGGGCCTGCTGGAGATCCTCCAGCGTGACCTGCCGCCGGGCCTGGCGATAGGCGGCGCTGCGGGCGGAGAGTTCCGCCTCCAGGCGTTCCTTTTCAGCCGAGAGCCGCTGGACGTTCTCCCGCCAATGGGCCTCCTGCTGCGGATCGGGCGTGGCCCAGGCCTGTTTGGCCAACTGCCGGGCCACTTGCTGCAACTTCCCGAAGAGGGCCGCCAGCTCGGGCGTCTGCTCGCCTGCCCGGGCCAGGCGTTGGCGGCGGAAGACCATCCCTTTCCAGGCCAGCATCTGCTGGTAGGCGGGTGCGGAAAACAGGTCGTGGCCGGCGGTCAAGGCCAGATAGTTGTCGAGGAAGAAACGCACCGACTGCAACATGGCCAACTGCTGCCGCTCGGACTGCACCACGGCGGTGGCCTCGAGATGGCGGCGCTGGATCAATACGGCTTGGCGCTGGAGGGGTTCGGCCCGCGCGTCGTCGCTTTGGGCCCGGTACAGTCCGGCCAGATGGTCGAGGCTGGTGGCGTAGGCGGGGTGGTTCTCCCCCAGGGCCGCCTTCCTGATTTCCAGGGCCTTGACGTACAGCGGTTCGGCCCGCGCGTAGTCGCCTTGGGCCTCGTAGAGAAAGGCCAGATTGTTGAGGCCGGCGGCATAGTTGGGGTGCTTCTCCGGCAGGGCCTTCTTGAAGATGTCGAGCGCTTGGCGGAAAAGCGGTTCGGCCCGCGCGTAGTCGCCTTGAGCCCGGTACAACCCGGCGAGATTGCTGAGGCTGGCGGCATAGTAGGGGTGGTTCTCTCCCCGGGTCTTCTTGGATATCTCCAGCGCTTTGAGATACAGCGGCTCGGCCCGCGCGTAGTCGGCTTGGGCCCGGTACAGCCCGGCCAGATTGTTAAGGCTGATGGCATAATGGGGGTGGTCCTCGCCCAGCTTCTTGGATATCTCCAGCGCTCGGCGGTAAAGCGGTTCGGCCCGCGAGTAATCGCCTTCAGCCTCGTAAAGCACCGCCAAATTGTTGAGGCCGGTGGCATAGGTGGGATGGTTCTCCCCCGGGACTTTCTTCCAGATATCAAGCGTCTGTCGCAGCAGCGGTTCGGCCCGCGCGTAGTCGCCTTGGGCCTCGTACAGCTTGGCCAGGTCGTTGAGACTGGCGGCATAGGCGGGGTGGTTCTCCCCCAGGGCCGTCTTCCTGATTTCCAGGGCCTTGACGTACAGCGGTTCGGCCCGCGCGTAGTCGCCTTGGAAATAGCAGAGCACAGCCAGGTTGTTCAGTCCGGTGGCATAGGCGGGGTGGTTCTCCCCCAAGGTCTTCTTCCAGATATCCAGCGCCTGTCGCAGCAGCGGTTCGGCCCGCGCACCGTCGCCTTGGGCTTCGTACAGGTTGGCCAGACTGTTGAGGCTGGCGGCATAGTACGGGCTGGCGTCGCCCAGCAACCGCTGCCGCACTTGTGCCACCTCCTGGGCCAATGGAATTGCTTCGGTGAACTTGCCTTGGCCGTAAAGATCGCCGATTTTCGCGTTGGTCTTATCGACCAGGGCGAGCTGCCCGGCTTCCTCGGGCTTCAGCGCGGCAAGCCGCGACAGATACGCCTGCTGGATGCGGGCATCGATGGTTCTGGAATCGGCCTTGCCGTAGGTCGCCTCGCAGAAGTCGGCCAGCTCTTGCTGACGCTTGCCGGCCGCGGACCACTGCCGGCGATTGCAATGCTGCGTGACGAGCCAGCCGAGGCCGTCGCACAACTGCCGGCGACACGCCTGCTGGAGTTCCTTCTGCGCCGCATCGGTTGCCGTGGACTCGATCAATCGTCGATTCGTTTCGATCAGCTTCTCAGCCGCGGCCATGGCCTCGTCGGTCTTGCTGGCGGCCATGAGCGACTGGCATTGCTTTTCAAGCTGCCCGCGCTCGGCCGTCAATTCGCTCCAGGGCCGCGGCGGCTGGGCGTCAGCCGCAGGGGCCGGCAACGATAGTGCGACCATGCCGAGCCATAGACCCAGCATGGCGACCGCGCGGTAAGCGCTCTTCGCCAGGTACCGCTTGATGCTCAGGCGCCGCGTCGGGAAATGTTGACCATATTGGTAGGACGGATTGCCTAATCCGTCCTTGCAAGCTGGACGGATTAGGCAATCCGTCCTACGAGAAATTGTCCAGGTTGTTTTGACGCGGCGTCTCACGGCTCATTTCCTCGCCCCGGTGCGGTCGTCGCCCGCCACGGTGTACACGGCCCAGAAATAGGGGTGCAGCCACGGTTCCGGATCGCCGGAGGCGCGGAGCTTCTTCAAGAACTCCCGCTGCGACTGGGCCAACGCGGCCGGTGCTGCCTGGCCCGCCGCCACGCGCACCAACAGGCCGCGGACCAGCTCGGGGGCCGTGCCGTCGTAGACGTCCCAAAGCCCGGCCACCACGGTCCGCGCCGGCTTGCAGCAGGGCCCGCTGAAGTCCGAACAGGTCGTCGCCGGGCAGCGGCGACGCATCGGCCAGTCCCGAATAGCAGGCATTCATCACCACCAGGTCGGCGGCGACCCGGGTCTCGAACAGCTCCGCGGCGGTCAGGCGGCCGTCGCTTCCCTCTTGCGGCTGAAGAACCAGGAAGCTCTCCAGCGGGCGATCGGCCACGTTCGTCCCGTGCGTGGCCAAGAGCAGCAGTCCCGGATGCCCCAGGGCCCGCTTGGCGTTGGCCACCGTGGCCGTCTCGTCGAAGTAGACTCCGCCAAGCCGGTCGTGGAACACGGTTTTCACGCTTTCGAGGTCGCGGGCGACCCCCGGCAAAGAGGGCGCGCCGGCCACCTCCACCAGGCCCACCATCGAGGCTTCTTCCAGCGGCCGGTTCCTGCGCCGCCGGACGATGGCCCAACTGGTCAGCGACGGCGCGTAGCTCAGGTCGAACGGCTCATCGAGCAGGAACCGCGGCTGGACCATTTCGTCCGCGCCCCGCTGCTTCTTATCCAGTTGGGTGACCAGCGCAGCGAAGGGGAAATAGTGCAACAGGTGTTGCGGCACAACGATCACGGTGTTGGCCTTGCGAAGTGCGTCCAGGGCGGCCTGAGGCAGCAGCTCGCGTTGGAAGCGGTGCAGCGCGTCTTGCCAGGAATGGTCATAGCCTTGCCCGGCCAGGAGTCGGCGCCGCATCTTGGCTGCCTGAAAACCGATTTGGTCCAGGAAGGCATGAATCTGCGTCACCAGGGCCCGCGAATCCAGCGGCTTGCCGTCCGCGTCGCTCAGCGGATAGGCTTTGACCTTGGCGCCGGTATCGATCACAAAGACCCAGGCCCGTTGCCGGCCCAGGAAATACTCCAGCGCGGCAATGCCACGCGGCCAATGGGCGAGGATCTCTGCGATCTCGACCTGGGTCGGAGCGTCGGACCCGGCGCGAATTCCGGCGGTCAAAAGCAGATCCGCAAGCGCCCGCGACTTGACGGCCTCGGCATACCCCAGGGCTTCCTGGTCTTTGCCCTGCTCCAGCAGCAGCTCCACGATCATCTCGGTAACGTAGGCCCGGCGGGCGAAGAAGCCGGCCCGGCTCAGGCCGGTGCGGTCGGCGGGAAATCGTTGGCGGAGAACTTCCGACAGCACGTGGGCAACGAGGAAGTGCTCCAGGGCCGTTTGCCGGCCGGCGAGATCGCGCTGGGACTTCGCCGGCGAGTCGTTGGCGCGAAGATAATACAGCCCCAGGAGCCTGTGAATGCTCTCCTCGCCCACCAGTGCGCCCATCCGCCCGTAGAGGGCTTGGGCCGCCTCGGCGTGCTCCTTGCAAGTCTTCCAGTCGCCCAGCCGGAAGGCCAATTGGGCTTTCATCTCCTCCGCCATGGCGATGATGAACGACCCGTTGGTTGATGGGCCGGCGGGGGACGCCGTTGCTTCCTCCACGGCCCGCGACGCATACTCCAGCCCTTGCCGCAGCGCGGGCCCGCTGATCGCGGCCAGCGCGGCGTCGCCGCCGTGGGCATCGATCGTGGCGACGATCTCGGCCAGCAGCGTGTAGAGCCGCGCCAGACTGACGTCGATCGCCGCCCGGTCTTCCGCCGCGGCGGCCAGATCGCGGGCCGCTTCGTACTGCCTCTGGGCCTCGCCCCAGGTGAGCATCGCCGTAAACAACGGGTGTTCCACTCCGGCCGCCATCTGAAAGGCGTGGTTGTGCAGGCGGTCCTGCGCCTGCCGGAGGAGGAAGTTGGCATAGTCGTGATGGGCCCGCAGGCGGTCCGACGCGCTGCCGCCCTCCAGGTCTTGCAGTGCCTGGCGGAAACCGGCGTCGGCATCTTTGCCGTGGCGGCCGGTCGGATCGGCAAACTCGCTCCCCAACCCGGCTTCCGCAGCGACTACCGCCTGGTAAAGATTCGCCAGGGCCCGAGTTCTCCCATCCGCCGATTGCACCAGCCCGCGGAGATCCGACTGGGCTTGCGACCACATCCCTCGTAAGATCAATTCGCGGACCCGATCCAAGGGGGCGAGGCCGACAGCATCGGCTCCGGGCGCGTCGGCGGCCGGTTTCGGCGCCGCGCCCAACCGCCAAAGCACTTGCTCACGCTGCCGGCGCAAGTAAGGAGTCTGCGCGCGCTGGGGCAGATTCTCCAGGGCATCCAGCGCGTCGGCCGCATAGGGCTGATCGCGATTCCGGCTGTCCTTGTGGCTCATGAATTGCTCGACCGCGACCTGCACGTAGAGCGGATCGTCGGCACTCAGCCGCGCCTGCCGCAACTGCTGGAGATACCGCGTCGCCTGCAGCCGCACGGCTTCTTCCTCGACCGAGAACGTGACGTTCTCCAACCCGCCTTCCGCTTGCAGCGTGTATTGGCCCGGCGGCAAGCCTGGTTTCCAGGCTGGCGGAAGTTGCGGGGCGATCTCGTGAAAAGTCATGCGGGATTGCCCCTGCTCAAGGGAGATCCGTGCGGTCGTCTCGCCGCTTTGCAGAATCAACGTGGTCTTGGGGTACCTGGGCTCATCGGCTTGCGGCCGCCGGCGAAGGGTGATGCAGCCATCCAGGAGCGGTCCGCCGGGCGGGGTAAGCAGGCCCGTGGCCCGCGTGATCTCCGGCTCGACCAAGGGGTCGAGTTGCGCGGTGAGCATGGCAACTCCCAAGCGGGGCTCGGACGCTTCGCCGCCCGCCCGGCTGGGGTCAGCCAATGCGCTGATCGGCACGCCGGCTTCGCCAGCGGCGATTGCCGGCTTGGCCGAGCCCAGGCTCTGCCAGCGATCTTGCCCCTGTTCGTTCCAGATGCACAGTCCTCGGCTGGCGCTGGACAAGGGCGGCGGGCCGGAGGGCAGCTCCCGCACCAGCGGGCGACCGGCACGATCCAGCTCGATGACAATGGCGCCCGGCGTCTCTCCCGGCGTCATCTCATCGGCCAGGGCCATGCCCGCGGCCAGGCAAGCTAGGACGGCCAAAGTAACTCGCATCTCGTTCTCCCTGTTGAGCCTGGCCGTGCTGCGCCGATCACTGCAACTGCACAAGATAGTACGGGGCGCCCCCGGTGTCGATCTTGTTGAATCCGTGGTTCTCGAATCCTTGCTGTTTGACGTCGCTCACGGCCGCCGGGTCTTGCGAGTCGTAGGAGAAAGCGTGCTGCGGATTCACGTAGTAGGAGTTGCTGTCGCCTTCCCACTTTTGCTTTGCGGAGACGGCGTAGTAGAAATAGTTTCGGTTCGCGAGGTCGCCGCTCACGGCACAGACGCGTTGACTCGGTTCCACGGCATACCATCCGGTGACCGTCCACGTCGGGCCTGCATTGGCGTCGTAATAGGCGATCGCCACCGTGGACCGCCGGTCCGTGAGGTTCTCGAACCATAGCCCGCCGGTTCGCGCCGTTTGGGCAGCGGCCACCCCTCCACCAGCAACGCCAACATCGTAAGCGCCGTAAGCGCCGTCAACGCCGACGACGCCGTCACCGCCGTCAACCCAGACTCCATTGTCGAAATACCCGCCGTGATGGTGGCCGTGAAAGTGGCCGTGATCGTGGGAGGCATAGACGCCGTGGGGACCGTGATGGGGATCGTGGTGGGCATCGTGATGGGGACCGCCGCCACCCTTTTTACCGCCACCCTTTTTACCGCCGCCCTTTTTACCACCTCCGCCTTTGCCGCCTCCGCCTCCCTTACGGCTGCTGTCGGAAAGCTTGCCGAGAGACTGGTTGAGTTGCTTCTGCGATTCCGGCATCGCCGCCGCGGCTGCTTGGCCTTCCTGCAGCAGTTTCTGCAGGTACTTCTTCTGCTTTTCGGGAATGCTGCTGTTGTCGGCCAGCTCGTCCTGGATTTCCTTGAGGGTCACCGTATCGCCCGTGAGACTGGCGTCCTGGATCTCGTGCCAGCATTCCCACAGCTCGGCAAAGTCTTCCGGCGTCATTTCCGCGATGGAAACCTGGAGCGCCGGGTCGGTCGCGGGATTGGCCGGCCAGCTTTTCCGCGCCGGCCACTTTGACCTTCAGCTCGGCGCTGCCGAGGGTCTCGGCGATTTTGCCGAGGCGTTGCAAGGCATCCTTCTCGTTTGTCTCCGCGGCGATCCGCGCTGCCTCCAGCAGCAGTTGCTGCGAGGAGAAGCCGCGGCGCGGACGCATGAGAATGCGTTCCCCCTCGCGGAGCTGCAAGGCGACATCGGCCAATGCCGAGGCGTCCTCGTCGTCCCATGCCTGGCAGAGCAGCGCCAGGTCGACGTAGCGATCGAACGCCGGGTCGCGCAGGTTCTCGGGTATCCACTCCCCGCCCTCCTCGCTGGGTGAACTTGCGACGGCGGGAACCGGCGCGATGCTGGGCAGTCTATCGGGCGCGGGCGTCTGTTTTCCTTGCGGCGCGGGAGGCTCCTCCCCACGCAGGCCCGCGGAGACTACACCCAACGTGGCTGAGGCCGCCAGCGCGAGCAGCCAGGATCGCGAAACGTATCTCGGTAACATGTATTGCCTCTGTAAGGTCTTGTAGTTGATGGTTACTGCAACGGCACGAGATAGTAGGGGACGCCGCCGGTGTCGATCTTGTTGAATCCGTGGTTCTCGAATCCCTGCTGCTTGACGTCGCTCACGGCCGCCGGGTCTTGCGAGTCGTAGGAGAAAGCGTGGTGCGGATTCACGTAGTAGGAGTTGCTGTTGCCTTCCCACTTCTGGTCTGCGGAGAAGGCGTAGTAGAAATAGTTTCGGTTCGTCAGCTCGCCGCTGACGGCGCAGACGCGCTCGCCCGGTTCCACGGTATACCATCCGGTGACCGTCCACGTCGGGCCCGCATTGACGTCGTAATAGGCGATCGCCACCGTGGACCGCCTGTCCGTGAGGTTCTCGAACCATAGCCCGCGAGGTCCCACCGTATCGACAACGGCCACCTCGACACCAGGACGGTAAACCCAGACGCCATTGACGAAATACCAGCCGTGGCCGTGATGGGGGCCATGATAGTGGGCGGCATGGGGGCCATGCGGACCGCCGACGAAGGGCTTCGGGCCGCCGAAGGGCTTGGGGCCGCCGAAGGGCTTGGGGCCGCCGAAGGGCTTGGGCCCGCCGAAGGGCTTGCCGCCTCCGGGCGGATGACGGCTGCCGTCGGAGAGCTTATCCAGAGACTGGCTGAGCTGCTTCTGCGATTCCGGCATCGCCGCCGCGGTGGCTTGGCCTTCCTGCGCCAGTTTTTGCAGGTACTTCTTCTGCTTTTCGGGAATGTTGGTGTTGCCGGCCAGCTCGTCCTGGAGTTCCTTGAGGGCCGCCGTATCACCGGTGAGACTGGCGTCCTGGATATCGTGCAAGTATTCCCACAGCTCGGCATAGTCTTCCGGCGTCATCTCGGCGAGGGAGACTTGGAGTGCCGGGTCGGCCGCGCGGGATTGGCCGGCCAGCTTCTCCGCGCCGGCCAGTTTGGCCTTCAGCTCGGTGCTGCCGATGGTGTCCGCGACTTTGCGGAGGCGTTTCAAGGCCTCCGTCTGCTGCGTCTGGGCCGCGATCCGCGCCGCCTCCTGGAGCAATTGCTGCGAGGAGAGGCCGCGATGCGGTCGCAGGAGAATGCGTTCCCCTTCGCGGAGCTGCAAGGCGAAATCGGACAATGCCAAGGCATCCTTGTCGTCCCAGGCCTGGCAGAGCAACGCCAGGTCGACGTAGCGATCGAAGCCCGGGTCGCGCAAGTTCTCGGGGATCCACTCCCCGTTGTCCACGCTCGGTGAACTCGCCGCCGCGGGAACCGGCGCGATGCTGGAGAGTTTAGCGGGGGTGGTGTTGGTGGATTCCGGGACCTTGACCCCCCGGGAGGTGACGCCTAATTTCTCCAGCGCCGGCGACTTCTGGCCGGCGGGCGCGGGCTTCTGCTTTCCTTGCGGCGCGGCGGGCTCCTCCCCCCACAGGCTTGCGGAGACGATGCCCAACGCGGCGGAAGCCGCCAGGGCGAGCAACCAGGATCGTGAAACGCATCGCGGTAACATACTCCACCTCCCTCAACGTGTTGTAGGGCATCCCTTGGGAAACGCTCCTCAAGGATCCCTCGGGTCTGACGATGGGAACCGGCAAAGGATGCATGGCCGTCGCCGTCCCAACTCTGAAACGTATTCTCTGCGCAAATCGGACACATGCCGCGGAATTTTCCAAGTAGCTGTTTCAAGACCGGGGCGTGGCGACGGGCAAGAATGCCCATCCTACGGCCGCTGTAGGTTGGGCATTCCTGCCCGACGGCGGCTGCCGGGGTCTGCAATTGGCTTCCAAGTCTACGTTAATTTCCTTTTCGCTCTGCTCCCAGGGGCGGAAACGGCGGTGCCATCCCTGGCGGATTGGGTTCCGCGTCCTCGTGACTGAACGCGATGCCCAGGCGCGTTTCACAGCCTGAGAGTGAAAGTTGTTTCCCCAGACGTTCCAGACGGTCGCGAACCTCGGCTTCGGGATCAGGCGCGTTGATGGGAGGCCCGAAGTCGCGCGAGGCCTGGGCGCTAGTGACTTTATCGTTTTCCAGCTTCAGAATCGCCAAGGCGGGAAGCTTGGGCCACGGCGACTGAGGCCCGAGCAACGGCAGCAACGCCTCGCGCGTGACCGGCTGGTCTCGCGCTGCGCAGGCCAACAAGACTTCCGTTCCGGCCGCGCCGGTCAACGTCACCGCCTTTCCCGGTGAAGGGTAGGCGATCTCTTGATCCTGAGACCTCGAAGACGGCACGACCAAGTCGTGCAATTGTCCTCGCCCGTCGATGAGGAACAACGAGATGAACAAACCGGCAGGCATTTTGAGCCGGACGTGCAGCTTGTCGCCGTTCCTCAAGGGCGCCGCGTCGGCAATGTCTATGAAGCGCGCCGCGTTAGCAACGTCTAGGTCGCCCTGGGGCCTTGAAACCTGCACCTTGAGCATGGGAGGTGCAAAAGGGACGGGGGCTGAAGCGGTCGATGCGATGCCAACTCGCGGCGAAGCGCCCGGGGAGAAGGCGCGATGGCCCGCCCAAACGGCGACGCCGAGAGCCAACGCGAGCCCAGACGCCGCCAAGGCGATCATCAACCGCCTCCGCGGCCGTCGGTGAACGAACGGTTCCAGATCGCGGACCAGCTCGTCGGCGCTCGGGTAGCGATCCTCCGGCCGCGGAGACATGGCTCGAAGGCATACGGCCTTCACGCGCTGCGGCACCCGCCGTTGGTCAAAGATACTCCGATCGAAATCGCACCGGGCAGCCGCGCGGAGCACGGTTTCCAAGTCGTCTCCTTGAAACGGCGGGTGACCGGACAGCAGGTAGTAGAGAATGCCGCCCAAGGCGAAAATGTCGGTCCAGGGACCGATGGCGGCAGCTTCCCCCCGGGTCTGTTCCGGCGCCAGAAACTGTGGCGTGCCGGTAATCCCCTGGCCGGGATCGGCACTGGAAGACCAGGCGTTTCCCAATCGCGACAGCCCAAAGTCCAAGAGCCGCGGTTGCCCCCGCTCGTCGATCACGATGTTTCGCGGCTTGATGTCGCAGTGCGTTACGCCTCGACGGTGTGCGGCGGCGACGGCTTGCGCGGTTTTCAGAACCATCGCCGCCGCCTGGCGGTGCGTCACGGGGTGGTCTGTGGCGTACTGCTCAAGGTTCTTGCCGGGAATGTACTCCATGACCAGGTAAATGCGGCGATCGTGCAGGTCCAGATCGTAAATGCGCGCCAGGTAGGGGTGGTCAAGCTCGGCTAAGGCGCGGCCCTCGTCCAGCAGTCGGTCCAGTCCGTTCCAATGGTCTTCGATCTGCCGACGGCTCAATTTGATGACGACGTCTCTGCCCAGAGTCGGGTGGACCGCGCGGTAGACCCAGGCCTGCCCTCCGGAGCCGAGCTTTTGCACAAGGCGGTATTTGCCGATGGCTGGCGGCATCGGGGCTTCATTATCGGGCCTGCCGCGCTGGGTCGCCGAAGCCGAACGCGAGTCGCTGGTCTCTGCCAAGGCACGATGCACCGTGATCTGGCGTCGTATTTCCCTGGCGAAGCGGGGAAAGCGGTTCTCGTACTCTTCCGCGGACGGCCTTTCTCCCAAGTCTTCGCGCAGGCAGAACTCGCCGTAAATCAAGTCAACGATTTGACTTTCCCCCTGCACCGCTTGCGGGCCGGAGAGGTACGCCTCGGCGGGAACCCGATCGCCCCTTCGCCAACGACCGTGCATGTCGGTCCAAACGGCGTCGAAATCCGCCTGCGGCGCGTCGTCGGGCGTCTGCTGCCCGTGATCTCGGTGTTGGTTCGGCGACGTGGGCATGTGGGCCCCTATTGTCTTTCTGTGCCTTCAGCAAGGTCGCCCAGACCCCACCTAAGGGGCCCTTGGGACTGCCCGTCCATCCGGTTTCCCCAAAGGCGGCGACCTTTCCAAAGTGACATTGTATACGGCAACCAAAGCCACGAAACAATGATGTAAACGCAGATCATCGCCAACTCGGACGAAATCTCCAGGTATCTGTTTTTGTTCTTCCGCTGCCATCGTAAGCGCGAAGCGTCAGCGAGGGAACCGGTCCTGACCCTCCGTCACGTGCAGGATGGCCGCTTCCAGGCCAGTTTCGTGGCCGATCGGATGATCCATAATGATCTCCCTCGCTGACGCTTCGGGTTACGATTGCTCGCTGAAGGTTCGGATACGGAACAGAAATTGCGAGCAAGGAAGAGATTCAAACTCAAGGAGAATCCACGCTCTTTCAACCGCCCACCTTGGAAGCCGGCGGGTCTCGCTCTATAGGGGAATACTACGTGGTTCCAGGTAATAATCCAGCCACCAGACTAATGCGCTAAGCCGCATCCCCCGAAAAGTTGACATGACGAAGGCCCTGTGTATAATAGGCGCTTGGCGAGGTTCTGGCGGCCTAGAGCCCGTCGCGCGGATGAGAAATGGAGCAGCGGCAGATGCAGGACACTGTTATGGCAGCCGGGCCCGTGGACGAGGAGTTTTCAGCCCTTCTGGGCCATGCGCGATCGGGCGATGCGGACGCGGCGACGGAATTAGTTCGGCGTTATGAGCCGGAGTTGCGCCGTTATGTGAGGGTGCGGCTGACCGACTCCCGATTGAGGAGATTTGTCGATTCGGTCGACATTTGCCAATCGATTCTGGGCAGGTTCTTCGTTGGATTCTTTGCCGGCAAGTACGAATTGCAGAGCCCGCAGCAGTTGATAGCGCTGCTGCTCCGCATGGCCAAGAATGAGGTCTGCGATCAGATCCGCAAGCAGCATGCCGCGCGGCGTGGAGGCCGCGAGGCTCAAGCATCGGCGTTGCACTCGATGGAGGCTCTGGCCGATTCCTGCATGAACCCTTCCGAGCAAGCGTCGAATGCTGAGCTGGTGGAAAAGATGCTCGATGAGCTTTCCTCTCACGAACGGCTCTTGGCCGAACGCCGCATGGCTGGGTTTGGCTGGGCGGAATTGGCTGCCGAGCTTCAGACAAACGCCGAGGTCCTCAGAAAACGATTTACCCGCGTCCTGCAGCGTGTTCGGCTGCGAGAACCTCGGGCCTGATCGGCATGTCCGTCCATCTTCCCAATCAACGCGGTTTGGCGGGTTTTGGGAGGGGGGGCAAGTTGTAGTGGCGCGGAAAAATCGAATGCAGCAGTTAGGCTCCCCTTTCCGAAATTAACGAGGACAACCCGTCCGAAGGAGTGTGAGTTGTCCGAATCCGGTCTGCCCAGGCGACCCGCGGGAGCCGTGCAGGATGGGCCGGGCAGACTGTTGCAGTCCGTCGCCAAGATGCCAAGGAGGGGGGAAATGACGAGACGTTTTCTTTGGGGCACCCTTGCGGTGGCCCTGACGATGGTGGGGCTGCCCAGCGCGCTCGCGCAATATGATGGGGCGAGCCAGCAGGGTGGCGTGCAGACCCGTCCGCAACAGGCGAACTACCAGACGCCAGGTACGACGCCCTCCGCGCCGTGGCCCTCTTCCGCAGCCCCAGCGCCGGCCCCCCAGGCGGCGCGAGGCGCCACGATTCCTGCCGCGCCGGGTGCGGCAGCCCCCGCGGCGCCGGGCACGACCACGCCGTCGCCGGCGGCCACCAACGAGAACAATCTCTTCTCGCAGGCCGGCCAAGGCGCGCAGGGCGCCAGCGAGGCGGAGAGTTTCGCGCCGAACATGATCGGCGATTGGCTCGCGCCGACGTTTGTGACGGTGGGGCACCAGTTTACCTTCATCGATGCCGTTTCCTCGCCGAGCGGCGGCTTTGGCCGTTTCAAGATGGCCGACGACACCAGCCCGCTGCCGCAGGACCGCTTGATCTTGGACGGTAGCTGCTTCGGCGGTGCGCTTTGCGCCAACGGCGCCGGCGACACAACGCGATTGGGCGTCGAGGGCCTTGAGGCAGGCTTCGAGAAAACGATCCTCTCGGGCGGGGCCTCGATCGAGGTGCGCGGCCCCATGTCCAACGTCGATACGATAGGCGGCCAATTCGGCGACTTGGGCATCGCGTTGAAAGGTCTGCTGATCAACCAACGTGATCTGGCAATCTCGACCGGCATGAGCATGAACGTCCCAACCGCGCCGAACAGTGTTACCATGACGGGGCTTCATAGTAGTGGCCCGCAAACCATCGCCATCGAGAACCAGTCGGTTCATTTGCTCCCCTTTTTGGGTGCTCTCTGGATGCCTTCCTGTCGGTTCTTCGCCCAGGGATACGTCCAGGTGGATGCGGACGCCAGCGGAAACGAGGTGCTGGCGGGTTTTACGGCTTTTCCACCGCTCAAGTCCATCGGCCGTCTGTACGACCCGGCCTTCCTCTACGTCGATCTGGGCGCCGGCTACTGGCTGCGCCGCGGAGATTGCTCGCGATGGATCAGCGGTATCGCCTGCATGGGCGAGATTCACGTCAACCAGTCGTTGGAACCCGGTGGCGTGATCAGCAACTTCGTGGTGCCTCTGCCGCCCATGAATTACTCTTTTGTGGATTTCACCGCGGGCGTGCATCTCGACGTGGGCCGACAGTGCAACGTGACCGTCGGCTATGTCGCCCCGCTGACCGGCGGACCGGAGCGGGACTTCAACGGCGAGTTCCGCCTCCTCTGCAACTACAGGTTCTAACCCGGCCATGCCTGATTTGAAGGAAGCGACGCGAATCGGCCGCTGAAGGCAGGTCTACGCCATGAATCACTCTCGCCGCGCTTTCCTCCGGGCGACGGCCGCAGTCTTGCCGGCGCTGACGGGCCGATTCGCCTTGGCCGAGGACCGTCCGCCGTCCAAACTTGCGTTCACGCGCGCGGCAAGCGAGCTGCATTTCGACACGGGCGTTCTCAAAGGTACGCTCGGCGAGGGCGGCAAGTCGCTGGGGCTGCGGCCCGTGACGCACCTCGCCTCGGGCGTCCAGGTGGCGGGGGCCTTCGGCATCCTCTCGCCGTATCGCCTGTTAACCTCCGATGCGCGATTCGGAACGGCGGCGTGGGACTGGGCGAGCAAGGCCGAGTTGACAGCCGGAGGAGCCGCAAGAGTGCATTGGCCGGCGGACGAAGTTCATCCGCTGGAAATGACGGGCGTCTACCGTTGGGCGGCGGACGACACGCTGGATCTCGAATTGACCGTCAAGCCGCAGCGCGACCTGCGGCGCTTCGAGCTGTTCCTGGCGTCTTATTTCAACGGCTTCCCGGCGTCGCTGGCCTGCGTGCGGCAACCGGCCTCGGCGAGCGGTTCCTGCCGGTTCATGGAAGCCGTAAAGGCCCGGGGCGATTGGCAGACGTTTCCTCGCGACGAAGCGGCGGCGGCGATCTACGGCGACGGCCGCTGGGCTCGTCCGCCGAACCCTGTGACGTGGACGATGATGCCCCGCCTGGCCGCGCCGCTGGCCTTGCGGCGCGACGCCAATAGCGGACTGACCGCAGTACTGATGTCCCGGCCCGACGATTGCTTCGCCGTCTCGATGCCCTACGGCAACGAGGGGCATCGCTCGGTCTACCTCTCGCTCTTCGGCGGCGATCTCAAGGCGGGACAAGAGGTTTCCGCCCGCGCCCGCCTGGTCGTCGGCAAGGGGATCACCGACGACCGGGCAATGGGACTCTATCGGGCGTACCTTAAGAACTAGCCCGAATCATCCGCGCCCCGCGATGTAAACGGCGCAGAGCGCCATCGAAACCCGAAGCGTAAGCGAGGGCGGCTAAGGGACCTGCCCTCGCTTACGCTTCGGGTTACGATGCGGCCGTGAATAAAGACACGGGCAAGATGCCCGTGCTACGAACGTGTCAGAAGCTCGCCGCAGCCTGCGGTCGCTTCGAGAACCGCTTGGCGCGACTCCCGCTGGAGGGGAAGGATGGGCGGCACCGGCGTCACGTCGGGCGCCTCCGTCGGTGCAGCGACCGCGCTGTTGCAGTTGGTGGCGGCGCCCTTCTTCATGAAGAGATTGTAGATCGACCACTGAAGCCGACTGCGCGTGCCGCGAAGCGGAAAGCGGCGCGCCAGGGACGAGAGCGCGTAGAACGTCTCGTAGGCCGCGGTCTGACCGAGGCGGAGCTCGTCGGCGGACATTTGCGCCGGCCGATAGACCACGTTGGCCTGGTCATACTTGTCCCAATCGAAGGAAATGATGCGCTCGGCCTTCTTCATCTCATACCAGGTGAGCGTGCCCGGATAGGGCGTGAGGACTGAATAGGCGCAGACATCGAAGTCGGCCTCGACGTTGAACCGCGCGGTCTGCTGGAACACCGAAGGGTCGTCGCCGTCGAAGCCGAACATGAACAGGCCGAAGACCATGATGCCATAGGAGTGAACCTTCTCGACCAGCGCCGCGAAGGTTTCCGGCCGGTTGACCTGCTTGTGCACGCTTTTCAGCGTGTCGCGGGAGATCGACTCGAAGCCGATGCTCAGCATGGTGCAGCCGCTGGCGGCGGCGAGCTCGAGCATTCGGTCGTCTTGCGCGAGCTTCGAGTTGACGCCCGCCTGCCAACGGAGTCCGCGGCCCGCAAGCGCCCGCATGATTTCCTTGGGGCGCTCGGGCGCGCCGAAGAAGTCGGCGTCGTTGATCGAGATCGTGCGCGAGCCGCAGATGTCGATCTCCCGCATCACCTCCTCCAGCGGACGGTGGCGAACCTTCAGCCCGTTCATCAGCGGCTCGGCACAGAACGTACAGCCCTGGCGGCAGCCGCGGGAGGTTTGCACGAACGTACGGTTGACGTAACGGTTCTTTTTGATCAGGTCATACCGCGGCATGGGCAAGCCGTCCATCGGATGCAGCCGGTCTGCTCGATAGGCGCCGCGCATGCGGCCTTGTTCGAGGTCGTCCAGGAGCTTCTCGAGCACGAGCTCCGCCTCCCCGACGACCACCGCGTTAGAATGCTTAAGCGCCTCCCGCGGCATGAAGCTGGGGTGGACGCCCCCCATGACGACCGGCACCCCCCGCGCCCGGAATGCGTCGGCGATCTGGTAGCCGCGGTTCACATAGCTTGTCATGGCGGAGATGCCGACGAGGTCCGCCTTCAGGTCGAAGTCGATCGACTCGATGTTCTCGTCAGTCAGCACCACGTCGTAGCGGTCGCGCGGAATCGCGCCGGCGACGGCGAGCAAGCCCGCAAGGGGTGAGTAGAGGGCCCGCTTGAGATACAAGGGCCGGGTGGTCAGCGAATCCGTCTTAGGATTGATGGAGATGGACGATCCCATGACGCATGAGCCTGGCTCCTTGGGTCCGGCAGAAGGCCGCAATGTAGAGGCGGGGCTTCCCGGTTGTCAAGTCCGGGTTTTCCTTTCAAGCCATGTTGCCCAACTTAACAGCGAAGTCGCGTGGCCAATCTTCCCGGCCGGCCATAGAATCATGGGTGCAGATCAGGTCATCCCATGAGCGTCCCAACCGCTGAGCTTCTTCTGCGGGTCAACGGCATCCAACCCGCTTTCGGGTTCGAGTTCGGCCTGCAAAGCCCTCGCGCCGACGAAGGTCGAGCGACCAATCCCTACCGGCAGGCCAACGTCTCGTACTCGCTGGTCCAGCGCAGCGGCGGGCAGGTCCTGCGTCACACGCTCATCGACTGCGGCATGGGCGTGGTGCCGTCGCTCTTGGAGTTTGAGCAGAGCCACGACGTCCACGTGGTCCACGAGGTCCTGCTCACCCATCCGCACTTCGACCACTTCGCCCAGATTGACTGGCTCTCGATGTGCGTGGCGCGTAACGGCCGGGCAGAGCAGCCACGACCGTTGCCGATCTACACCGCCGTCGAATGTTGGGAAAACGGCCCGAACCGCGTTCATCGCTACCTGGCCCAGCGGAGCGACTTCCGCCCGCTTCAGCCTGGCATCCCCGTCCTGTTGGGAGACCTCGCCTTCACGCCCTTCGCCGTGGACCATGGCCCCAAGGCTCCCGGCGCCCTGGGGTTCGTCGTCCAGCACGGTGGGCGGAAGATCGTCATCAGCGGCGACTTCCTCCACGTTCCCGAGGAGGACAATCCCCTGTTCTTCCAGGCCGACGTGATGTTCCTGGACGCCAACACCTGGCACCCGGCGGATTGGACCTGGCACCAGTCGGTGCTGGGCAACCTCCGCCTGGTCGACAAGTGGCGGCCGAAGCGGACCTACATGATCCACTACTCGGGCTACGAGGACCGCGAGCATAGCGGCGATCCCGCCGACGGCCCGCTGGGCAGGCAGCGGTTCGCGGCAGAACTCCGCCGACTGGCCGCAGGGCGGGACATCCAATTTGCCGAGCATGGGATGGTGTTGGGCGACAACGTGGCGTGGCCGGGGTAAGCGGATGATGTAACGGTTCGCGGGTTGGGCGGGGACTGGTCCATTTTTCGGCCAAAAAGCGCATTTGGCCGCGGGACGTAAGGCCGAAAACATGGACCTGTCCCCTTGGCACTGCCGAAGGGGACAGTCCCATTTTCGCGGCGATCAGGCTCGCGTGTCGCCGCAGCGCCCCTTGCGCCGCGAAAATCGGGACAGTCCCCGTGAACGGTCACCTGATGATTGGCCGCCAGGAGCGTCTGCCTGCTGAGCCGCTTCGCGGACGCCGCCGGGCGTGGCCCAGGCGACCCTGGTGCGGTAGAATCAATCGTAGCTCGACGCAAGTGGCTGGGATCGGCGCGGGGTCGGGCAGGCTTGCCGTGAATCGGCAGGAGTTTTCCATGTGGCGAGTGTCTGGCGTACTGGCGTTTGCGGTGGCGGTGTCGGCTTTGGCGGCCATTCGGGGCGCAGCGGCAGCCGACGCGCAGCGGATGTACGCGGAGGCGGCTGCCGAAGGGGGCGAACTCAGGTACATCCAGGGAATCCCCGTGCTGTTGCTCGAAGGTGAGCCGGAGCAGATGGGACGGCAGCAGGCGGCGTTGGTGCTTGAGGTGGCGCGGCGGCACTCGAATCTGCCCAAGACGATCCTGGGCCAGTACGGCGGCGGGGTCCTTTGGCCGCTGGTGGTCGGATACAGCCGCAGCCTGATGAAGGACGCCCCGGAACGATACCGGCGCGAGCTGAACGGAGCCTGTACGAAGGCCAAGTACCAACAGGAGGAGATCGACGCCCTGCGCGTCGCCAACTCGCTGATCGAGCTGCGGCGCTTCGACCTGTGCTCCGCTTTCCTGGTCGAGCCCGAGCGGAGCGCCGGCGGCGAGATGCTCTTCGGCCGCAACCTCGACATACCGTCCTATGGTTGCCTCGACCGGCTGGTGCTCGTCGTGGTCTGCCGCCCGGCGAAGCGACATGCCTTTGCCTCGGTGACCTGGCCCGGGTTCGTCGGCGTGCTCTCGGGCATGAACGATACGGGGCTGGCGGTTGCCTGCCTGGACTCGGGTCCGGCGAAAGACGACTCGCCCGCTTTCAGTTTGGCGGCGCCGCTGTCGCTGACGTTTCGGCGGATCCTCGAAGAGTGCAGCAGCATCGAGGAGGCGCAAAAACTGCTCGCCGCCGCCAAGCGAACCACGTGGATGAACCTGGCCGCTTGTGACCGGCAGCGGGCCGTGGTGTTCGAGATCACGCCGAAAAGCGTCGTGGCCCGCAGGGCCGAGGACCACCTCCTGGCCTGCACCAATCATTTCCGCACGCCCGAGCTGAGCGTCTCGAAACAGTGCTGGCGTTATCGCGCCCTCCAGGGCTATTGGGGAAGGTCGCAGCCGTTCACGTGGCACGACGTGGCCGACGCCCTGCACAAGGTCAACCTCGGCCAGTTGACGACGCAGTCGATGATCTTCGAGCCGAAATCATTGCGCCTGCGACTGGCGATCGGCAAGCCCCCGGCGTCGGGCGGGCCGTTTGTGCCCTTGGAGCTGGCAACGCTCTTCCAAGGATCGGCCAAGAGATAACTTCCGGTTTTCGATTGCTCTAACCCGGATTACTCGCGCCCCGCGATGTAGACCGCGCAGACCGCGCCATCGAAACCCGAAGCGTAAGCGAGGGTAAGTCCCTTAGCCGTCCTCGCTTACGCTTCGGGTTACGATGCGTCCGTGAATAATCGGGGCCAATGAGTTTTGACGGACAATAGCGGTAGGTTGTCGCCTTTCGCTCCGCGATAGAATGCGCCTTCTTTCCCGAAGCGAAAGGCGACCATTACGGCGTGAAGAATCCTTATCTTTCCTTGGCCCGCCTCCCGTGGAAAGACCGGGCTACTGCCAGACGGCCCGCACCTGCCGAACCTTGTCGCGGGCCCAAACCTGGGCCAGCTTGAGGCAATGGGCGCCGAGCATCTCCTCGCCCGGCTGCAGCACGACCTGGCCTCGCTGGCCGGCTCCCAAGAGGAGGGATTCGCTCGCGGAAAGCACGACCTGGGCGGAAAACCGCGGGGCCAGAAGCTCGTACTTCTGGCGTGCCCCCTTGTCCCGGTCCGCGCGGTCGCCGTCGGCCGGGTCCTTGGGCCGCACGGGCAGCGGCCCTCCTTCCGCTGCCGAGAGGGCCGGATGGGGCAGCGCCAGGCTCGCCCGCGGCTCCACGCGACTCAAGCGGCTTACCATCGTCTCCGCCCCGATCCGCACCGCCAAGGGCTGGCCGACGCGGGGCAGGAACCGCCCGGCGTCGTCCTGGGCCACCGACACCCGCAACTCCTTGGCCTCCTCGCTGCCGATCGCCACAATCTCGTCACCAGGGCGCACGTACCTGCCCGCCAGCGATTCCGGCTGCCGGGTCACCACGCGCCCGCCGGCCGGGCGCGGACGACCAGGCGGCCGACCTGCTCCCGCCGCTGCGCGAGGCGGCGCTGCAGATCTTCCAGTTTCTCCCGCTCGGCCTGGCAGCCGGCCGTGTCTTCCTTCGCCTGGCACGACCGCATTGCAAGCTGCGACTCCTCGGCTGCCAGCTCGAGGTCGGCCGTCTCCGACTCCAGCTCGTCGTTGGCGATCACCGCGATCACCTGTCCCGCGCGGACCGCCTCTCCGCCGCGGACGCGGATCTCGCGGATGAAGCCGGGGCCATAGGCCCTGACCACGTGCAAGGGCCAATAGTCGACGACCGCCGGCGCCGTGGTCCCGCCGGGCCAGGGGACGCAGGTCGTGCACAGTCCCCCGACGATCACCGCCAGGCCGCCGGCCGCCAGCAATCGGGCCAGGCCCGGTTTCTCGTGGCTGCTCTTGGAACTTACGAAGCGGATGAACTGCCAGGCCCCGCCCAGGGCCAGGATTGCGGCGGCAAGGATCGGTACGTGGGCGTCGTCCAGCGGCAGCATCGCCAGCGTCAAGACGGTCAGGGCGGCACACAGCACCCAACGCCAGATCCAGGAAGCCAGCCCGTACCAGCCGATGAAGTGGCGCTCCAGCCGGTTGCGCCGGGAAGGATTGCGGGCTGCCCCCAAACGTACTTGCGGACCATCGCGCCGAGGAACTGCCGGCCGTAGCCGTCGAGGTTGGGCATTTCCAGCAAGTCCATGAGGATGTAGTAGCCGTCGAACCGCATCAGCGGGTTGGCGTTGAAAAGGATCGTGCCGGCCCCGGCAATGGCCACCAGATGCACGCAGAAAAAGCTCAAGCCCCCGGGACGCGCCTGGCTCCAGACCAAGGCGGCCAGCGAAGCGGCCAACAGCTCGGCGTAGAGTCCCGCGGCGGCCGTGTAGATCCGCGGCCACTTGCCGCGAAAGGACCAGGACGAGGTCACGTCGACGTAAGGCAAGGGAACACCCCAGAGCAGCATCACGCCCGCCTCGTCCACCGTGCCGCCGTACTTCTTGCAGACCAGGCCGTGGGCCGTCTCGTGCAGAAGTTTCAGCAGCAGCCAGGCGAAGGTCAGGCTCAGCCAGTAGTGCGGGGCGACGACCGTGCGGAAGCTCTCGCGGAAGAGGTTCCACTGGCTGGCGACCTGCCAGACGGCCGCGCCCGCCGCGAGCCCGCCCAGCAGCACCGCGCCGGGGGCGAACAACCACTCGCACCAGGGCAGGATCAAGCCCAGCAAGCGATCGGGACGGACGATCGGCAGGCGAATGGCCAGCGGACTGAAGGGCCGCCGGGCCGCCTCTCGGAACTGCGCGTCCAGCAGCAAACCGCCCGCCGGACAGGCCAGCTTCGCCTCGACCAGCCAGTGCAGGATGGCCATCGCTTCCGGCTCGGAGAAGGCCTCTTCGCCCAGCGCGGCGGCGGCTTTGGCCATCGCCTGGCGGAGCGTGTGCGAGCCGTCCAGGAGCGAAAGGAAGACGCCTTCGGGCAGGCCCACGCGGTAGAACCGCCCCTCGGCGGGGTCTTCGATCACGTAGCAGGTCCGCCCGCGGTACGACTGCACCGTGACCAGCAGATCTTCCCGCAGCGCGATCCGCAGCTCGCCCGGGTCGCGGACGCCGTCGTCGCCGGAGTGGCTCATGCTAGAAGCCGCAGGCCGCGGCCATGTTCTCCCAAAGTTTATGGGAAACGTTCCAAATCCAGGGATGCGTGCGGCCCAGCACAGTCGCCGTGCCGTTCATGCCGGGGCGGAGCAGCTCGCCGGGATTGTCCAACATGAGCTCGCCGACAAAGACGTGCTCGCCGTCGATCGTCTCCGCGCGGGGGTTGATCTTCGCGATCGCCGCTTGGCGGGTCGTCCCGCGGCAGGCGTCGAGGCGAACGATCGCGTCCATGCCCACGGCCACCTGCTGCAAGTCGCGCTCGGGGACGGCGATCTCGACGACCATGCGATCCAGCGGCGCGACCTCGAACAGCGCCTGCCCCACGGCCACCGACATTCCCTCGGCCCGCTTCTGGTCGCCGGTCAACAGCACGCCGCGGATGGGACTCTTGATCTGGAGGTGCTCGCTGCGGGCGTCGAGGACGTGCAGCTTGAGGGCCAGGCGCTGCGTTTCCAGCTCAGCCATCCGCGAGGCGCCCGTATCGTGTTTGGCCATGCTCACGTTGCGTTTCACTTCGGCCCGGTTGTGGTCGGCCCGCAGCGCGGAAGTTTCCCAGCAGATCTCGCGGCCGTCCATGCGGGCCAGCGTCTGCCCCTGGCAGACCACGTCGCCGGGCTCGGCCAGGCTCTTCTCCAGCGTGCCCTCGAACGGCGCGCTGACGAAGCGGCGGACCACCGGCTGGACCTTGCACTTGCACTGGATGCGGTTGGCCGCGGGCAACAGCGCCAGCGCGATTGCGGCCAGTAGCGCGGCCGCCGCCGCCCACCGCCAGCGGGCGCGCTGCGGCGCAAGCAGCTTTCGCATCCACCGCGCGATCCGGCCGGCTTCCGCCCGCTTGAGCAAGCCCAGGCAGGCCGCCACCCGGGGCGCAGCGGCGCGCATCAGGTTCGCCACATCGGCACGCTGCTCCGCTTCGCCCCGGCCGAGGAACAACCAGGCGGCAAGAACCGCGCCCGAGGAATCCCGCAGCGGCGAGCTGACGATCCAGCCGGCCTTCACGGCGGCGGCAAGCCTTTGATGGGCAAGCGTGGGCTGGGAAGGCGAGTGTCCGTCGGACGGCCAGGCGATCCCTTCACCGCTCAACAGGGTCTCGGCCAGCGCCGCTTCCAACCGCCGCGCAACGTCCAAGCGGCGATCGATGCGCGGCATTCCGGAAACGGTCAAAATCGGAAAGCAGCCGCCTTGGCCCCCGCACCGCCCCAACGCCACACGGTCGCACGACGCCAGCCGCTGAAACTCGTCGGCCAGGATCGCGCAGCCGTCTTCCAACTGGTCGGCTGCTTCCACGCGGGCGAGGATCTCCAGCAGGGCCGCCGCCGTGCGGGCTTCCCGTTCCGCCTGGAGCAGCCGCTGCGGACCGGCGAGCATCACGCCGCTGAAAGCACTGGCAGAGCCCGTGGCGCCCGGACGGAACGTCGGCCCGGAAATGGCGTGCGCGCCGGCCGGCGGCTGAAGCTTGAACACCGGGGAATTCGTCGCGGTGCCCATGATTAGTTGTTTCGAGCGGAGTTCATAAGGGGTGGCGAGATCGTTGCCGATTCCCCCTCACCCCTACCCTCTCCCGGAGGGAGAGGGGGAACGCGAAGCACCAGCGAGCAGGGCACGCCGGCGCGATGCGTCCCCCGGGCGTTGTCGATCAGCACCTTCACGCGGACCGTGCCGCTCTCCGGATCGGTCATCTGGCTGACCAGCTCGACCTCGCCTTCCACGCCTCGGGACTCACCGCTCAGGCTCAGCCGCACCTTCTGCCCCGCATGGAGCCGGGCGGCCTGTTCCCCAGGCACGGTAAACACCACCCGCAGCCGGTCGCACTGGGCAACGGCGACCACGGCGGCGTCGTTCGACGAGACGTATTCCGCCTGCTCCTTGAGGAGCTTGGTCACGATGCCGTCGATCGGGCTGCGGATCTGGCGGCGCCGGATCTGGGTCTCGATGCGGACGCAGTCCAGGTGCTTGACCTCTTGGTCCTCGCGGGCGGCCAAGAGCTCCGCCTCGGCGATCTCCAGCTCCCGCTCGGCGCGGCGGACCTCCTGCGGATAGGCGTTGCCGCGCGCCAACAGCTCGCGCAGGCTGGCAAGCCGGTCCCGCTTGAGCTCCAGCTCGGCCTGGGCCGAGCGGACCCGGCCTAAGGCGTCACCGCCGGCCTTGGCAACGTCGCGCGCGGCGACCAGGACGTTGACGTCGAGCTCCGCCAGCACCTGGTCCTGGCGCACCAGGTCGCCTTCGTGAACCCTGAGCGCGGTGATGATCCCGGCTTCCGGGGCGGCCACGTTGATCGTGCGATAGGGCTCGGTGAAGCCGTCGGTTTTTCCGGGGGAAGCCGGCGAGGCAGCCAGTGCCAAAAGCGCGGCAATGGAGCAAAGGCTTGTGAACATGATGTCTTGTCGGTGGGTTGCGGGGGTGGGGCTTATAAGTCCTCTAGGTCCCATAAGTCCTAGGGGACCTATGCGACGCATGGGACTCATCGGTCGCGCGTGATTGGGCGTCGGACCAGCAGGCCAGCAGCTTCTTCAACCAGTCGTCGTGGCGAAAGAGGTGGCGGCGGGCCTGGTAGTGTAGTTTCTCTACTCTACGTTGCAAACGAAGAACCTCGTGAGAAAAATCAACGTCGGCCTCCCCGCTGGGGAGGGCGGCCCGCCTCACGATGGTAGCGAGATTGCGGGAAAAACGGACCAGGAGAGGGTCTTCGGCGGAGACGAAGAATTGGTAGGAGCCCGCGTCACCCTGCCGGGCCGATCGGCCGGCAAGCTGGCGATCGATGCGGGCCGACTCGTGGCACTCGACGCCGATCACGTGCAGCCCCCCGAGCCGCTGGCTGCCCGGCCCGAGGCGGATGTCCGTTCCCCGGCCTGCCATGTTGGTGGCGATGGTCACCATGCCCACTTCGCCGGCCCGGGCGACGATCTGCGCCTCCGCCTGGTCCTGCTTGCCGTTGAGGAGCTGGTAGGGGATGCCCAGGGCGTCCAGTTGGCGGGCCAGGGACTCGCTATTGTCGATGGTGCGGGTGCCCACCAGGACGGGCTGACCCAGGCGGTGAAGCCGCGCCACCTCGGCCGCGATGGCCGCGTGCTTCGCCGCCCGGCTGGCAAAGAACCGCGTGGGAAGCGCCTTGCGGCGCGACGGTTTCCGCAGGGGAACGATCACGACCGGCAAGCGGTAGGTGCTCCAGAACTCCCGCTCGCTGCCCTGGGCCGTGCCGGTCATGCCGCAAAGGTGACGGTAGCCGTGGAAGTAGCGCTGTTTCGAGATCCGCACGGCGGAGCGATGCTCGAAGGTGGTCGCCAGCCCTTCCTTGACCTCGACGGCCTGGTGCAGACCGTCCCGCCAGTTCTGCTCGAGCAGGATCCGGCCGGTGTACTCATCCACCAGCAGCACTTTTCCGTCGCGGACCAGGTAGTGTACGTCTCTCCGCAGCAGGTCCTTGGCCCGCAGCGCCTGCTCGACGTAGATCGCCCAGGGCCGCTTCAGCCGCTGCCGGATGCCCGGCTCGCCTGCGGCCGAGATCTTCTCCGCCCCCGCGGCGGTGAAGGCGACGTGGCCGACGTCGGGCCGGATCACGTAGTCCTCGCCGGCGACCAGTTGCGCGGCCGCCTGCTGGGCCTCGCGGTAGACGGCCGCGTCGGGGTCCGCAGCTTCCGGCGCCTGGCTGAGCAACAGCGGCGAGGTGGAAGAGTCCAAGAGCACGCAGTCGATCTCATCGACGATGGCCGCCGCCCGCCCGCGCTGCATGGTCTGGGGAAGCGACGGATCGCGGCCCCGCAGCGTTTCCAGCAGCCGCGAGCCCGGGGCAGCGCTGCGCCGGGAGAGCAGGTGGAGCTGGTCGCGGAGATAATCGAAGCCGAACTCCTGGTCGACGCCGTAAGTGACGTTGCAGGCGTAGGCGGCGCGTTTTTCCGCCGTCTCGACGCCGGCCCGCAGCAGTCCCACGGAGAGGCCCAAGAGCCGCAGCACGGGCCCGACGGTTTGGTAGTCGCGCTGGGCGAGATAATCGTTCACCGTGACGACGTGGACGCCCTCGCCTGTCAGGGCGTGTACGAAGGCCGGCAGAGCGGCCGCATAGGTCTTGCCTTCGCCGGTCTGCATCTGGGCCGCTGCCCGGCGCGTGAGCACCAACCCGGCGAGCAACTGCTCCTCGTAGAGATCGACCGCCAGGCAGCGCCGAAAGGCCTCGCTGACCAGCGCGAAGCCGGCGACCACGATCCTCTCATGGGCGGGCCGGACGCCGGACGCGACCAGCTCGCGCAAGGCACGGCTGCGGCCGGCGAGCGAGGCGTCGTTCTGGTCCCGAAGGCGGGCCGCGACGGCCAGCACCTCGCCGGCGAGCCGCCAGTCCGCCCGCCGCAGAGCCGAGGCGCGAGGCCGGAGGAACTGCCTGGCGTAGACCAGCGGCGGCAGTGGCGAAGAGCGTGTGGCTTCGATCATCGCGGCAAGGGTATCAGGTTGTCAGGTTGGGGAAGACGGCGGACTTCCATTGTCGCATCGGGTCTGGTGGCAAGCGGCGAGAAAGGCACCGCCGTTGGGCCGGCTTGCACCGGCGGCACGGCAGGATTCGGCACGCCGACCGGCGGGAGACGCCGCTGGCATTTGAGCATCGTCCCCGTCGACCACTGGAGGTTGCAGAGGGCCTGGTTGTAGCCCACCTCGGCCGCCGCGAACTCATATTCCATCTCCGTCAGCCGCTCCTGCGCGTCCAGCACGTCTTCCAGCACGATCCCCGCGACCTGTTCCTCGCCGGGCAGCAGCCGCCAGCGGTCCTGCAGGTAGGCGATCTGCGCCGCCGACGCCTGCATGGCCCGATACTTGGCCTGCATCTCGCGGTAGGTGGCGTCGACCTCCCGCACGGCGACCTCGACGTCGCGGATCACCAGCAGCACGGCGCTCTCGAGCTCCTGGGTGAGCTGTTGCAGCTCCAAGCGGCGGCGCTTGAGCCGGGCCTCGGCGGCGTGGTTCCCCAGGGGCATTTCAAACTGCAGCCCGACCGTATAGGACGGCGCGCCGACGCTGAACTGGTCGGCCAGCGCCTTAGCGATCTGCCCGTCGGCCTCCAGCCCGGAAACGTACATCGCCACCACGGCGTTGAGCACGGGGAGCAGGTCTTTTTCCGCTACTCCCAGGCGGACGCCGCCGGCGCGGATGTCCTGGACGGCCTTCTCGATCTCGGGGCGGTTGTGCAGGGCGGTGAGCACGGAATTGCGCACGCCTGCGGCGAGATAGACTTCCTGCGGGCGCTGGGCGGGAAGCAGCTCGACCCGCCCGTCCACGCGGCTTTCGGGATCGTTGACCAGGGCGTGGATCCTCGACTCGGCGTTCTCGACGGCGGCCTGGGCGCGGATCAGCATGGCGTGGCGGGCGGCGGCGGCCGCATTGGCCCGGACCAGTTGGTTCCTCGAGGCGTCGAGGTTGCGGCGGCCTTCCAACTCCGACAAGATCCTGTCTCCTTCGGCGGAGAGCCTGCGCTTCTGCAGCAGCTCGGCCCGCGCCAGGTAGAGGGTCCAGTAGGCGCGGGTGATATCCAGCAGGTGGCTTTCCAGCTCGGTGGAGAACTCGGCGGCGCCGACGTTGGAATCGATGTCGGCCAGCACGACGACGCTCTCGTTGTAGGGCCGGCCCGCCCCGTTCAGCAGCGGCTGGGTGTAACTGATGCACAGCCGCGACGTTCCCTGGTAGGGCGGCACGAAGTAGATCGAATTGCTGTCCTCGTAGCCGATGCGCTGGGAGATTTCGAGCTGGCCGCCGTACTCGTTCCTCTGCCGCAGGCCGGCGGCGGAAAACCACATGCGGTCCAGGTAGCGGTCCGGCCCGCCGGTGGTCAGCAGGTTGCCGACCGGATCGTCGGTATTGACATATTTGTTATCCGAGAAGACGCGGAAGTCGAAGGTGGCCAGGGCTTCCGCCACCGCGGTGCGGCGGATCTCCGGCGTCATGCTCATCGCGCGGACCTTGGGCGAATACGCGAGCGCCTCCACGACCAGCGATTCCAGTCCGACGGAAAGCGGCCGGCGGCAGGGCAACAGCGGCGCGGCCACGCAGCCGCTCCACCAGGGCTGGAAGTCCGGCGGCATCTCCCGGGGGGCGGTCAGCGTGCGGCGGGCCTGCTCGGCGTCCAGGGCCGAGATCCGGCCCTCGTGGGGAATCAGCAGGTTCGCCCGCGCCGCATCCGGCGGCGGCTGGCCGCGGCTTTGCGGCGGCGCGGAAGCGGCCGCCCACGCCGCCAGTATCGCGATCCCCGGCACGATCCGACGAAGGCAGGCCATAACGTCCGTTTCCGGCTGCGAGCGTAAACGATTGGGGTTTTCCGTCACCCCCGATGTCTAGTAACTCGGCATAGTTTTTTTCCCACGCTACCCCGGGTTTCAACCGTCATCTATCACGCAGAAACCCCACAACCGGTTTCCCAAAAACATTCCCTCTATGCGGCAGCCTGCCGGTTGGGGTGATGACGCTCGTGCGCAATGTGCCGATTGTGCGGGTGGCCTTCGTGAGGGTAGAGTGGGTCGAGCGCAGCGAGCCCCAGTATTCCTGGGCGAATTCTACTCGTGGGGCTCGCTGCGCTCGACCCACCCTACCTTGTGACGTAAGGTTCCACTGAGATACCGCGTTTTCGCCGTCCCGCCCAGAGGCGACCCAGGGCGTCCGATTGCCCCGGCGTCCGTCGCCGCCGATCATTCCCCACCGAGACGATTCCCTTGCTCAAGCATTGGCATTACCGCTGTCGGGCGAGCCTGGCGATGTTCGCCGAGGATCTCCGCCGCCAGTGGCGGGGCAAGCCGGCGAGCAGTCTGCCCACGCCTCGTGCGCTGGAGTTGGACGAGCTCGAGAGGCGGACACTGTACAATGCGACGCCGCTGGCCGCGTTGGCGGCGCCGGCCGGCCCCTTTTCACTACCGGCGTAATCCAGCCAATCCTGCGGCAAGACCTTCAATCTCCTACCGGGAGCGAGTCGCTCACGCTGCTGGACAACATGCTCCGCGACAAGCAGTTCATCGCCAGGGCCTTCCTTCCCGGCGTGGAAAACGGGGACAGTCCCCAATTGCCGCGACCAACCTTCGGTCGGTGCCCGCCCGGAGGGTGCTTCGCACAAATGGGGGCTGTCCCCTTTTCCGGCCCGCCGCATCCAGCGTGACCTCGTCGCCAGTCCCGGCGGAAACCGACGTGGTGCTGATCGATACGCAGTTGCCGGACGTCGCCGTGCTGGAACAGGCCGTGTCGCCCGCTGCTAAACTCTTTCTCTATAACGGCAGCCAGGAGTCGGCCGACCAGGTGATTTCCAGCGTGGTCACCTGGGCGGAATCGACCAATACCGACGTCCGTTCCCTCTCGATCCTCTCGCACGGCGGCCCGGGCACGTTTGAATTGGGAGATCAATGGATCTCGACCTCCACCCTGGCGCAAACGACGGCCGATTGGTCGGAGTTAAGGCAAGTGCTGGCGGCCGAGGCGACGATCGACGTCTTCGGCTGCAACGTGGCCGCGCCCGGCAGCAGCGGGCAACTGCTCATCGACCAGATTGCCCGGCTGACGGGCGCAAGCGTTTTCGCCAATACCACCCTCACCGGCTATGGCGGCGACTGGCTGCTCAAGGCGTCCTCCGCGGCGACCGCGACGCTGCCGGCCGGCCCGCCGTCGTCGCTCAATCTGCAAGTGCTCGACACCTATGGCGGGACTTTGGCCGCCATTACCAAGGACAACACCAGCTCCGCGGCGACTTCGTCGGCCGGCGCCACGAGCCTCACCTGGTCGCACACCGTCGGCTCGGGCAGCAACCGGATCCTGATCGTCGACATATCCACGCGCCACAGTGACGCCGTGACTTCGGTCACTTACGACGGCCTCGCGCTGCAACTGATCGGGGCCGAGGGCGATGTGGGCAACGAGGCCCATATCGAGATGTGGGACCTGGTGGCGCCGCCGGTGGGGACTGGAAACATCGTGGTCGCGCTGAACAGCTCCCAAACGATCTCGGCAGGCGCGGTGGATTTCTTCGGGGTCAACCAGAGCACGCCCCTGGGGACGTTCGCTTCGGCTGAGCCAACGACCGCGACGCCCTCGGTCATCGTCTCATCGGCTCCGGGAGATCTTGTCATCGACGCGGTGGCCATCCAGGCCAGTGAGACGCTCACGGGACCCGGCTCGGGGCAAACCCAGCTCTGGAACTACAGCACGGGAACCGGCAGCAACGACTGCGTGGGCGGCGGCAGCACGGCGCCCGGCGCGGCGTCGGTCACGATGTCCTGGACGGCCTCCGGTTCCGCAAACACCGCGATCGGCGCGGTTTCGCTGATCGCGGCACCCGCCACCGGGTCGGTGAGCGGAACGGTCTACGAAGACGTTGCCGGCACGGGCACGCTCACCGGCGCGCTGCCGGTCAACGGCGCGACGGTCCTCCTTTACCTTGACAACGGCGACGGCATCCCCGACGCCGCCGACACGCTCGTCGCCACCACCACCACCAACGCCTCCGGTCAGTACTCTTTCTCCGCCCTGCCCAACGGGACCTACTGGGTCGTGGTCGACTCGAAGACCGTAGCCTCCAACGAGCCGTTCAATGCGGGCTACGGCCAGGGCAACGTCTGGGCTGTCCAGACTTACGGCGCGGCCGGCAGCGTGACCGACTACGGCAGCTATGCCTTCACCAGCACGGCCGGGCCGCTGTTCGGCGGCATGAACGGCAACGTCTCCGACAACGCCGCCGCGCTGGCAACCTCCGAGGACGTCGCCCGCGCGGTCGTCAACGGCGGCAGCGTCAGCGGCGTCAATTACGGCTTCAGCTTCAACGTGGTGACCAACACCAGCGACGGCGCCAGCGTGCAGGGCAGCTTCCGGCAATTCCTCGAGAACGCCGACGCCCTCGACGCCACGCACGCCATGCGGTTCGTTCCCACGGTGCCGACCAACGCCAGCGGCAGCGGCGGCGCCTGGTGGGAGATCTCCGTCACCAGCCCGCTGCCGGCGATCACGCAGGCCAACACGACCATCAACGGCACGGCCTACAGCACGGCCGACGGCGTGACGATTGTCGATCCCAACCCCGGCCAGGTCGGCGCGGGCGGCACGGTGGGCGTGGACGGGCTGACGTTGGACGAGGTCAGCCGGCCCGTGCTCGAGCTGACCGGCAACAACGCCTTCGCGGGAGAAGGACTGGAGGTCGACGCCGGCGATGTCACCATCAGCGGCCTGGCCGTCAACGGCTTCGGCACGGACGGCTCAGGCGGCACCTACGACGGCGCCCAGATCCGCGTCGATCCGGCGGTCACCGCCGCGGCCGGCCAGGCCGTGATCACCGGCAACCTCGTCGGCACCCATGCCGACGGCACCAATGCCGGCCTCTTGGAATACGTGGGCATCTGGACCGACGGCGCGGCCTCCATCAGCAACAACTACATTGCCTATATCACGGGCAACGGCGTGATGATGAGCGACGCCTACCTGGGCGACACCAATCTCCAGCCCGTGAGCTTCGTCGACAACGAGGTGGCCTTTACCAACTATTTCGACACCAACGACGCCGTGTCGGACATCAGCAACGGGGCCCTGGTCGAAGGCAACTACATCCACGGCTACGTGGGAACGCCGACCCCTCAAGCCGACCTGGGCAAGGGCATCGAGATCTGGTACCAGGTCCACAACGCCCTCATCGAAGACAACACGATCGCCGACATGCTCACGGCGGGCATCGGCATCAGCAACGGCTCCGACAACAACGTCATCTGCGACAACATCATCACCGGGATCACCGGCAAGAACGGCGAGGGCGGCGTCGGCGTCCTCTTGACCAGCTTCGACGACACGGCCTCCTCGCCGCCGGTGGGAAATCTGATCACCGAAAACTCGATCTACGGCAACACCGGCCTGGGAATCAACATCAATACGTCGACCGTCGAGTCCGCGCCGATCGGCAACAGCGTGACCCCCAACAGCGGCGCCGAGAACCCGGCGGTCGCCAACGACGCGATGAACTTCCCCGTGATCACCACCGCCTACCTGGGCGGCAACACGCTGAGCCTCGCCGGCTACGTGGGCAGCGCCCCCAACCAGGCCGCGTTCGCCAACGCCCGGGTGGAGTTCTTCCTGAGCGACAACAACGCCAGCGGCTACGGCTCGGGGCAAACCTATCTCGGCTATCTTACCACCAACGCCAACGGCAACTTCAGCGGCGCCCTGACCGTCAGCGGTCTGGCCGTCGGCGATAAGATCACCGCCACCGCAACCGACCCATCGAACAATACCTCGGAGTTTTCGGCCAACTTCCAGGTCACCAATCCCGCGCCCACCGTGGCCGTGCCGGCCTCCGCCTCGCCCTCGCCCGTCAACGGCACGACCACCAATCTCAGCGTCTTAGGGGCCTACGCCGGCGGCGAGTCCAACTTGACCTACACCTGGAGCGAAACCGCCGAGCCGCCCGGAGCCACCGACCCCACCTACTCCGCCAACGGCACCAACGCCGCCAAGAACACCACCGCCACCTTCTACGATGCGGGCAATTACACCTTCCTGGTGACCATCAGCGACGGCACCCAAGCGACCACCAGCAGCGTCAACGTGACCGTCAACCAGACGCTCACCAGCATCACCGTCGCCCCGGCCAGCGTCACGCTCAACGAGTACCTGACCCAGCAGTTCAGCGCGACGGCGCTGGACCAGTTTGGCAACTCGCTGGCCAGCCAGCCGGCCTTCACCTGGAGCCTGGCCTCGGGCATCGGCTCGCTCGACGCCAGCGGACTCTATACGGCCCCGGCTGCTACCGGCTCGGCCGTGGTCAACGCCGCCAGCGGCTCCGTCAACGGCAACGGGTCGGTGACCGTTACCGATTCCGCGCCCACCGTGGCCGTGGCGGCTTCGGCCTCGCCTTCGCCGGTCAACGGCACGACCACCAACCTCAGCGTCTTGGGGGCCTACGCCGGCGGCGAGTCGAACTTGACGTACACCTGGACCGAAACCGCCGAGCCGCCCGGCGCCACCGACCCCACCTACTCCGCCAACGACACCAACGCCGCCAAGAACACCACCGCCACCTTCTACGATGCGGGCAATTACACCTTCCTGGTGACCATCAGCGACGGCACCCAAGCGACCACCAGCAGCGTCAACGTCACCGTCAACCAGACGCTCACCAGCATCACCGTCGCCCCGGCCAGCGTCACGCTCAATGAGTACCTGACCCAGCAGTTCAGCGCGACGGCGCTGGACCAGTTTGGCAACTCGCTGGCCAGCCAGCCGGCCTTCACCTGGAGCCTGGCCTCGGGCATCGGCTCGCTCGACGCCACCGGTCTCTATACGGCCCCGAGTGCCACCGGCTCGGCCGTCGTCAACGCCGCCAGCGGCTCCGTCAACGGTACCGGGTCGGTGACCGTTACGGATACCGCGCCCACGGTGGCCACGGCGGCTTCGGCCTCGCCCTCGCCGGTCAACGGCACGACCACCAATCTCAGCGTCTTGGGGGCCTACGCCGGCGGCGAGTCCAACTTGACCTACACCTGGACCGAAACCGCCGAGCCGCCCGGCGCCACCGACCCCACCTACTCCGCCAACGGCACCAACGCCGCCAAGAACACCACCGCCACCTTCTACGATGCGGGCAATTACACCTTCCTGGTGACCATCAGCGACGGCACCCAAGCGACCACCACCAGCGTCAACGTCACCGTCAACCAGACGCTCACCAGCATCACTGTCGCCCCGGCCAGCGCCACGCTCAACGAGTACCTGACCCAGCAGTTCACGGCCACCGCCCTGGACCAGTTCGGCAACTCGCTGGCCAGCCAGCCGGCCTTCACCTGGAGCCTGGCCTCGGGCGTCGGCTCGCTCGACGCCAGCGGACTCTACACGGCCCCGGCAGCGACCGGCTCGGCCGTGGTCAACGCCGCCAGCGGCTCCGTCAACGGTACCGGGTCGGTAACCGTCACCGATTCCGCGCCCACCGTGGCTGTGCCGGCTTCGGCCTCGCCCTCGCCGGTCAACGGCACGACCACCAATCTCAGCGTGCTGGGGGCCTACGCCGGCGGCGAATCGAACTTGACCTACACCTGGAGCGAAACCGCCGAGCCGCCTGGAGCCACCGATCCAACCTACTCCGCCAATGGCACCAACGCCGCCAAGAACACCACCGCCACCTTCTACGATGCGGGCAATTACACCTTCCTGGTGACCATCAGCGACGGCACCTTAGCGACCACCAGCAGCGTCAACGTCACCGTCAACCAGACGCTCACCAGCATCACTGTCGCCCCGGCCAGCGCCACGCTCAACGAGTACCTGACCCAGCAGTTCACGGCCACCGCCCTGGACCAGTTCGGCAATTCGCTGGCCAGCCAGCCGGCCTTCACCTGGAGCCTGGCCTCAGGCATCGGCTCGCTCGACGCCAGCGGACTCTACACGGCCCCGAGTGCCACCGGCTCGGCCGTGGTCAACGCCGCCAGCGGCTCCGTCAACGGTACCGGGTCGGTAACCGTCACCGATTCCGCGCCCACCGTGGCAGTGGCGGCCTCCGCCTCGCCTTCGCCGGTCAACGGCACGACCACCAACCTCAGCGTGCTGGGGGCCTACGTCGGCGGCGAGCCTAACTTGACCTACACCTGGAGCGAAACCGCCGAACCGCCCGGAGCGACCGACCCCACCTACTCCGCCAACGGCACCAACGCCGCCAAGAACGCCACGGCCACCTTCTACGAAGCGGGCAATTATACCTTCCTGGTAACCATCAGCGACGGTACGCAATCGACCACCAGCAGCGTCAACGTCACCGTCAAGCAGACGCTCACCAGCATCACTGTCGCCCCGGCCAGCGCCACGCTCAACGAGTACCTGACCCAGCAGTTCACGGCCACCGCCCTGGATCAGTTCGGCAACTCGCTGGCCAGCCAGCCGGCCTTCACCTGGAGCCTGGCCTCGGGCATCGGCTCGCTCGACGCCGCTGGTCTCTACACGGCCCCGGCTGCTACCGGCTCGGCCGTGGTCAACGCCGCCAGCGGCTCCGTCAACGGCAACGGGTCGGTGACGGTCACCGATTCCGCACCCACCGTGGCCACGGCAGCTTCGACCTCGCCTTCGCCGGTCAACGGCACGACCACCAACCTCAGCGTGCTGGGAGCCTACGCCGGCGGCGAATCGAACTTGACCTACACCTGGACCGAAACCGCCGAGCCGCCCGGAGCCACCGACCCCACCTACTCCGCCAACGGCACCAACGCCGCCAAGAACACCACCGCCACCTTCTACGATGCGGGCAATTACACCTTCCTGGTGACCATCAGCGACGGCACCCAATCGACCACCAGCAGCGTCAACGTCACCGTGAACCAGACGCTCACCAGCATAACCGTTGCCCCGGCCAGCGTGACGCTTGACGAAACTCAGACCCAGCAGTTCAACGCGACCGCGCTGGACCAGTTTGGAATCTCTCTGGTCAGCCAGCCGGCCTTCAGTTGGAGCGTGGCCTCGGGCGTGGGTGCGGTCGACGCCAGCGGTCTCTATACGGCCCCAGCGGCCACTGGCTCCGCCATCGTCAACGCCGCCAGCGGCTCCGTGAGCGGCAATGGGTCGGTCACCGTTCTTCATGCCGCCCCGGTATTATCGGGGAGCAACAACCTGGCGGCCATCAACGAGAACGACACTGCGAACAACGGCACGCTGGTGTCGGACCTGATTGCGGGAAACGTTACGGACACGAATCACGGGGAGTCGTTCGGCATCGCCGTCACGGCGGTGGACAATACCAACGGCGCCTGGCAGTATTCGACCGATGGCGGTTCAACGTGGACGGCCTTCGGCACGCCATCCCCCGCCGCCGCGCAACTTTTAGCGGCGGATGCCGGTACGCGGGTGCGGTTCGTGCCCAATGCGGATTGGTTCGGGACGGTGGCGGGAGGCCTGGTCTTCCGCGCTGGGACCAGACCAGCGGGGCGGCCGGCGCCACGGCCGACGTGACTGCCAACGGAGGCACTACGGCCTTCAGCGCCGCCACGGCCGGCGCTGCCATCACGGTCAACCAGGTCACGCAACCGCCCGTGCTGATTCTTCCCGCGGCGCAGACGACCAGCAACACGGTCACCTTTTCTGTCGCCCAAGGAAACGGGATCACGGTCAACGACGTCAATCCGGGGAACCTGCCGCTGGAGGTCAGCCTCACGGCCACGGGCGGCTACGTCAGCTTGGGTAGCACGGCCGGAATCCAGCTCCTCAGCGGCACCGGCAACAATGATTCGGCGGTCTCCTTCACGGGCAGTCTGGCCAACGTTCAAGCGGCGATGGAGGGGCTGAAATTCCAGGCCGTTACCTCGCAGGGCCTGCTCCAGATCAGCGTCACCGATCCGGGAACCCCGGCGTGGGGAGGCCCGCGAACCTCGACGGGAGCCGTGAACATCAACCTGTTCATCCAACCCATCCCGGTCATTCCGCCGTCGCCGGACCCCTCGCCGCAGCCGCTGCCGGGGCTGTCGCCGCCGGGGGCCGGTCCGGTCCAGCCGCAAGCCAGTGCACCGCCCGCGGCCAACCCAACGGTTTCGCCGGCGACTCCCACGCCGCAGCAACGCGCGGCGATTGGCCTTGCGTCTGGTGAAAGCGTGCAGGATCGCAGCAACCGGCCGTGGCAACCCCTGAACTCCGTGGCGACCGCGTATCGCCCGCTGGAGTGGGTTGACGAGAAGGTTCAAGCGCCGCCCAAGCGCGGCAACGGCCACGGGTCGCCTTCGCGGACGAAGGCGCCGGCCGGGAGCCTGCACGCTGCCGAATCGCCGTTGGACGCGGGGATGCTCTGGCAGCAGTGCGGGTCGATCGACGCCCAGCTCGAGAGGCAGCAGTGGAACACGAAGATCACCGTGGGCGCGGGCGTTGCCCTGACGGCGGGCTTGTCGGCCGGATACGTGATCCTGTTGTTCCGCGGCGGCAGTCTGCTGGCCAGCGCTTTGGCCTCCCTGCCCGCCTGGCGATCGTTCGACCCCTTGCCGGTGATCGAGTATTGGGAGCGGGACGAGAAGCGCCGCCGCAAGCTGGCCCGGCAGGGAAAGCAGGCGGAACCGCCCGAAGAGAGCCTGGAATCGCTGGTCAAGTGAGGACGTCATGAAACGAACATGGGCCGCCTTGCGTATCAGTATCGGCCTGGTCGGGCTGACCAGTGTCTTCTTGTTGATCGCCTCGCTGTTGGGCCTCGTGCCCGATCAGCAGCAAGCCGTGCTCGAAGGGCGCAAGTCGCTCTGCGAGGCGATTGCCGTCCACTGCTCGCTGGCGGCCACCAAGGGCGACGTGGAGTCGATCCGACTGTCGATGGCCGCGGTGGTCCAGCGGAATGCGGACGTGCTTTCGGCCAGCGTCCGCCAGGCGGACGGGCGGGTCCTGGCCGAGTCGCACAAGAGTCCGCCCCGCGGCGCGCGGCCGCCGGGGCGGAGCCGGCGCCGCTCCTGGTGACGGTCCCCATCCTGAAAGGCAGGGAGACTTGGGGCACGGTCGTCATCGGCTTCCGCTCCCGCGGATCGGGCTTTTGGTTTGGGGTCCTGTCAGATCCGCTTTTCCGCTTGCTGAGCTTCCTCAGCCTCTGCTGTTTGCTGAGCTTCCTGATCTATCTGCGGCGGGTGCTGCGGTACCTCGATCCGTCGTCGGTGATCCCCAAACACGTGCAGGCCGCCTTGAATACCCTGGCCGAAGGCGTGCTGGTGCTGGACAAGCACCAGCAGATCGTCTTGGCCAACGAGGCTTTCGTGAAGACGGTCGGCCGGCCCTTCGACCAGTTGCAAGGCCGCTACGCCACGGAAATCGACTGGACCGCCGCCGGCTCGAAGCAGCGTCCGGACGACTACCCGTGGCTGCGGGCGATCCGCGACGGCCGCGTGCAGAGGCGCGACATGCTCGCCTTGCAGACGGCCGCCGAGGGGACGCGGACGCTGGCAGTCAACGCGGCCCCGATCCTCGACGACCGCGGCCGTCCGCGGGGCGCTGGCGACCTTCGACGACGTGACCGCGATCGAAGAGAAGAACAGCCAGCTTGCGGTGATGCTGGAGACGGTGACGACCTCGCGGCAGGAGATCGAGCAGAAGAACCGCGAGCTCTACCGCCTCGCCACCCGCGATCCCCTGACGCAGTGCCTCAATCGCCGCAGCTTCTTCACGGAGATGGAGACGCAATGGGCCGAGTTCCGCGCCTCCGGCCGGCACCTCGCCTGCGTGATGGCCGACGTCGATCACTTCAAGAACGTCAACGACACGCGGGGGCATATGACCGGCGACGAAGTGCTCAAAGGAGTGGCCGCCGCTTTGCAGGGCGCACTGCGCGAGTACGACCTGCTCTGCCGCTACGGGGGCGAAGAGTTCTGCGTCCTTCTGCCGGGCGCGACCATCGCGGTCGCTGCCCAGGTGGCCGAGCGCTTCCGGCAGGCCGTCGAGGACCGGCGTCCGGCCGGCCTGGCGGTGACCGCCAGCTTCGGCGTGGCGTCCACGGAGTTCGAGGCTCGCCAGCCGCAGGAGCTCCTCGACCAGGCGGACCGCTCGCTCTACGCGGCCAAGCGGTTGGGGCGGAACCGCGTGACCCGCTGGGACCAGATTTCCGCCTCGCCGTCGGCGGAGCCGGCTGCCCGCAAGGCGGAAAAGGGCTCGCCGGAGGCGACCTCTGGTCCGCCGATCCTCTTCCACGAGGTGGCGGCCCTGCTTTGCGCCCTGGCCAACCGCGACGTGGCCCTGGCGGAGCACAGTTGCCGGGTCGCGGAACTGTGCGTGTCCACCGCCCAGGCCTTCATGTCGCACGACGACTGCTTCCTGATCGAGGTGGCCGGCTTGCTGCACGACCTCGGCAAGCTGGGCCTGCCGGAGCAGATCTTGAAGAAGCCCACTCCGCTGACTGCCGAGGAATGGGAGCAATTGCGGGCGCAGGACCGAACGGGGGTGGAGATCGTGGCCGCGGCCTTCGGGTCGAAGGCCCTGACCGAGATCGTCCGTACCTACCATGGCTGGTACCAGGGCAACCCTCGCGACCGCAGCCTTCCTCGCGGCGACGAGATCCCTCTGGCCGCACGCATCCTGGCGATCGCCGACGCCTTCGATACGATGGTCTTCGCCCGCTACTACGGGACCAAGCGGACCCGCCAGGAAGCCCTTGCCGAAATCCGCCGCTGCACGCCGCAGCAGTTCGATCCCCGCTTGGTCGACCGCTTCGTCGAGGTGGTCCACGCCAGCGATCGGACGAGGCAGCCCGATTCGCCGCGTACGATGCTCCCGCTCTTGGCGGCAATCGTGCAAGGCGGCCCCGCCGATCCGGCGGCAATATCGAGCTTGCTGGGGGGGGCTTAGTCTTGGGTCTTGGGCCTTGGGTCTTGGGCCGGCTCGCTCGATGACCTAGCCCGGACTATTCGTGGCCAAACACCAGCCCGAAGCGCAAGCGAGGGACTCTGAACGGGTTACCCTCGCTTGCGCTTCGGGCTAGTGTCGAACCCACTGCGCCCGGATGCCGTGCCCATGAATAATCCGGGCTGATCCGGAGGGGCTAGGCATGGCTGGCGGGGCGCGGTAATATCATCGGCAGTGGGAGTCTGAGGCGGTTCCAGGCTGACGACAAAAAGGGGACTATGCTCGGTCAAGCGTTCTGGTTTTTGCCTCCCCTGGGCACTTGGTATCCGGAGGTCATGTTATGAGCCATGCAAACGACGCGAGTCGGACGGAGTTTGAGATCCTCAGGAGACTCGGTGGCAGATGGGCCGTCCTGACGGCCATGAGCCTGGCGATGCACAAGAAAGGCATTTCACTGCCTCACGACATCGACGAAAGACTCAAGACCGCGCGGGTCAAAATCGTCTCCGGCTGCGTCTCGCCGTGCGAGGCCAATTGTGTGCTCGCCGAAGCGGAAAGCTGGCTTTTTTCTCAAGGTCCCGCCTTGGGCGACGAAGAGTTCATGATGTGGTCGGACCTTCTTGGCGATGCAGCACAGGGAAAGCTGGATTACGCGCGGATTCAAATGATTCCCGCGCTGGAACCCATCCGCCAGGATTGCCGATTCCTGGGCTGCACTTGCCACGAGACGTAGACCCGGAACGCGTCTTGCCGTCTCGCAGTCGGTCCGCCCCGGACAGAGGAGAAGGGGGACAGGCGCCGCCGCTCATTGTTCGCTAATTCCAAGCTCTTTGGTAAGATTCGCGGCGGAGCCAGTTGAGTTCCTATCGCTTCCCCTCGCCGAACTCCGCGGGCAGCCCCTTGACGGTTCCGAGCGTCTCCACGCTCACCCGCACCACCTGGCCGATGAGGCGAACGACGTACTGCGGGTCGTCGGCGCGATTGGGGTCGCTGCGGATGCCGGACCGCTGGTCCTCGGAAACCTGGTACTGGTCGATGATCCATTCCAGCGCGCTGCGGTTGCCCAGCCGGTAGTCGAAGACCTCGGGCGGGATGCCGGCCAGGGTGAGCGAGTCGTTCACCCTGATTGACCGCTTGTCCTTGGCCAGCCGCATCTTTTCCACTTGGTAGGAAAGCGGCACGCCAGGCGTCTCGATCCACTCCAGCGGCCACGGCTCCAGCTTCTCATAGTCCAGGTGCAGGCGGGCCAATTTTTCCCCGGCCGTGGCGAAGGCGCGGAAATCGGGGGCCAGCGGGATGCGGGGCAACTCGCGCTTCAGGTTCTCGGCATAGCGCTGGCGGTAGCCCGGATGGTGCAACAGGCCGTAGACGTAGTAGAAGATGTCCCACTTCGTGATCTTCTTGTTGCCATAGTGCACGCGGAAGTGGTTCAGGGCCCAGTCGGTGATGTTCTCGCGGCGGTTGGCGCCGTCCTCGTTGTAAATGTAGAAGGGGAAACACTGCCCAGCGCGCCCGCCTACCGCCTCGTTTGCGATGCAGTCGGCCATCACGACCGAAAATGGAACCTGTGAGTGGTTGGTGCTACAGATGACGGCGTTCTCGGTTTCCGCTTCAGCGGTAGGGAAGACCGTACGCAGGATGCCCGGTCGATCGTTGAGAATAGTGTCGTAGTAAAGATGCTGCTTGGTGTAGGGGCGGTAGAGGCACGTGCGGACGCGCGTCGCGTCGTACTCGGCGTAGTCGCCGCGCTGCAAGTGGAGCTTAAGCGTGCTGCTCCACTTGACATCGCCGTACTCGATGAAGTCGTCGATCTTCTGGCCCTTGTGACGCCGTCGATAGCGGTCCACCTCGCGATTGTAGTGTTCCGCAAATGTTTCCACTCGCGCAGAGCGTCCCACGATCAAAACCGTACACAACCTCGTCGCGGTTGCTCTTTGCACCTGTCGAGTACCTGCGGAAGACGGTGTTTTCATCCTTGTTCCCGATTGGGATGAATCGCCCAAACTCGACGGCGCGGCCAGGCGGTATCCAGTTACGCTGCGAGTCGGCCGACAAGCCTTGCCATTTCACCCTGGAAACAACCCGCGCCGCCGCCAGCCACGCGAGCTTTCGTTCTTTCCGCCAGCCTTCCGGAAGGCGATGGTACATGATCCGGGGCCGCTTCTCGATGGCCTTGCGCACGGCCAGCGTAATTCCAACACCGACCTGGATCCCGAAAACGTTGTGCGTCGTGCCACTGAGCTTCGGGTTGCGACGTACGTTGCCGTGGAGGTCCACGTGGTAGATGCGGGTGTATTCATCCTCAAGCACCTTCCTCATGCCGTCAAACGGTGGACCGTCAACGACGAAGCTGTTATTGGTGACCATGCAGACGATTCCATCACGGCCGTTCAGCCTGTCCGTTGCCCAGCGGATGAATTTCACGTACGGGTCGTAAAGCTTGTTCTTCAACGTCGCAGTCGACTCCTTTGCATAGGTCGCCCTCACTCGGGCGTCGACAATCTCGTACTTTCGGTTCTTGTTGTTGTCGTTCTCGTTAACTTGATTCGCGTTGTAGGGAGGATTGCCGAGGATCACGGTGATCTTGGCCTCACTCTCACGTTCGACGCGTGCGACATTTTCCCGCGTCATGAACCCGAACGTGCTCTGCTTTCCTTTCGCCAAATCGAGCGTATCCACGAAACACAGTCCCGGGAACGCCTCATATCCGTCCGTCAGCTCGTAATACGCGTGCTCGATGTTCAGCGCCGCGATGTAGTACGGCAGCAGCATCACCTCGTTGGCGAAAAGCTGTTGGCGGTACATCCGCGGCAGGTCCCGCTTGGGGATGCGGCGGAGCAGGTTCACGATGAAATTGCCCGTGCCGGTGCAGGGGTCGAGGATCTGGACGCCCTCGTCGCCCAGGGTCTTGCCGAATTCGCTCCGCAAGACCTCCTCGACGCTGGCGCACATGAAATCGACGATCTCCTGCGGCGTGTAGACGATGCCGTGCGTGTCGGCCACCTTGACCGAGTAGCCCTGGAAGAAGCGCTCATAGACCGTGTTCAAGAAGTGCTGCTTCTCGGTAAAACTCTCGATCGTGGCCGCGGCCTGCTCGATGGCCAGATAGAAGCGGTCCAGCGACTTCAAGAAATCGTGCCGGTTGAACGATCGGGAGACCAGGGCGTCGATCACCTTCTCCACGTCGGCGGCGATCACGTTGCGGCGCGTGAAATCCTGGTTGTCGAAAATCGTGCGGATCAGCCGCTCGGTCAAGAGGTGCTGCACCAGCATCTCGTCCACCGCGGCCTGGCTCAGGTTCGGGTTGAGCGACTTGCGGCACAACGCGTAGAAGTCGTCGAAGGCCCGGATGAAGTTCGCGTTGTCGCGATGGGCCGCCTTGATCTTTTCCACCAGCCCGAGGGCCAGGTCCGGCACGCGCTGGCGGAATTCGTCGATGGCCTTGCCGAAATCCTCGTGGACGGGCTCGGTATAGGCGAAGAAGGCGCTCAGCAGATCGGCAAGCTGCTGTGGGTCGGTCAAGTCCACCTTCATGGCCTGTCGGCCGTTCTGGTAGAGAAGGGCCTGCCGCGTGTCCTCGAAGATGATGTTGCGCTGCGGGTAGCCCTTGGCGAGCTTCTTGCCGATCTCGGTTTCCAGCTTGTCGTGCGAGTCCTTGGCCTCCCAGTGGCCGCGGGTGATGTAGTAGTCGTCCCGAAACGTGCCGTCGGGCCGGATGGCCTTGCCGGCGGCGGTGTCGGAAAGCTCGGGGATCAAGGTCCAGGCGAACCGCCGTCCCGTCTGCTCCAGCAGGTTCTGGAAGGCCGAACGCAAGGCCGTTTCGTGCTCCACGTCCTGGCGCTGGTACGCCTGGAGCGCCTCGTAATACGTCTTGATCGCCTTGTCGGCGGGCTTGATCCGCTTGCCGGTGGACATGATTCCCAGAATAGGGCGAGCAAGGGATGAGGTCAATGGGAGGCGCTCTCGGGAACGCCCTTCCTGGCGTTCCGTAGGCTCCGGAAGGGCGATCCGAACCGCGGAACGCCACGGAGGGCGTTCCCTACAGTGGGACGTTATTCTTCGGCCGGGCCTATTGCCGATGCCGTCGTCGTCCTTCTCTCTATTCTCTCTATTCGAGAGGCTTGACCCAGAGATAGTCGGCAATCGGCCGGCAAAGATCGCGCAACTGCTCGTGCGTGATCTCGACAGCACGAGCCTGGGCTTTCTCTTCCGGGGAGAGGCGAACTTCGCCACTTTCGGAAAACAGAACGATGCGGTCCTTGATGTCGGGCAAGCGCCGCCTGACGCGCGCCGGCAGCCCCAGGCCGTAGGCGACGTGGCCCGCCCCGCAAAGGACAAGTAACTTTCGCCCTCGCCCCTGGTCCGACTTCAGGAACGTCGCCAGCGCCTCCGCCATGGCCTCGTCCCGGGCAATCTGGGCCTCGATCATCGGCCGCAGGGTCTGCGACGTTGCCGAGACGTGCACCATCATCTCGAGGCAAAGCAACTTCTCGTAAGGCGGGTCTTGCAACTGCACCTTCGCCGGCAATTCCTTTCTTACGCCGGGGGGCAGGCGATCGACCCCGCCGCTCCGTACCACCTGACGAATGGTTTCGGACTTCGCGTTCAGCGCGACAACGGGGGCCTTCCACTTGCGGGCAGCCTCCAGGATGGGGCGGTACTGCTGAAAGTTCTGCCATCGCTTGGGCCAGGCGGTGACGTTGGCCAGTTGCTCGAAGTCGATCTCCCCTCGGTTGTAGCGGTCGAGGTGGGACTGCTGCGAGGACTCCATCTGCTCCAGCCCTACCGCCAGCGGCAGGCCTTTCTGCGCCAAGTCGGTGAGGATCTTCGTCTGCATCTGGTGATGTCGCTGGAGGGTATGGCGCTCGCCCAAGTAGATCGTGCGGGCCGTGGCCAGGTCCTCCAGCACCTCCTGGTGTCCCACAGGCTCACCCTGATACACGTCGATCCAAAGATCCTCGGCATGGGCGGCTGCCGCAATGACCCCGGCCCCCGTCATCGCAATGAGGCAAAGAACGTTTCGTCGCATAGCGGGCTCCACGTAGCAATCTTCCTGGTTCAGCGGTGCCAGTCCGGCAGTAGCGGTAATTGTATCTACGTCGAAGCCGGTTGTCGGTATCCAGGCTTTGGCACGACACTTGCAGCAGGACTAATCGCGGCGTGAGGCCAGGTTTCCTGGCCCGCTGGCCGCGCGGGCTTTCCGCCCTGCCGACCGCGGGGCCGAATGCCTGCGCGTTGATCCTGCCAACACCCCTTGTCTGGGAGAAACACGATGAGTGTGGAACTGGTTGCGGTTGCCAAATCGGACAGTAGAACGTTGGACCAATTCCCGGCGATGATCGGCGAGCACTCGGACAGCGGCCTCCAGGCCGATAGCCCAACCGTGGGCAACTACCACTGCTTGATCAGCCGGGTCGACAACCAATTGGTCGTCTGGGACCTCGGCACACCCGGCGGCACGTTCGTCAACGGGGCACGAGTGACCAAGGCCTCCCTCAGGACGGGCGACACGCTGCGGCTCGGCGGAAACGAGTTCACCGTCAAGTCCGACGAGCGCAAGCCCCGACACTACCTCCACGGCGTGCGGTCCTGAGCTCTAGATGTCTGCCGCAAAGTAGTCGGCACACGCCGTGTGCCGCAAACCACGGACGGCGCACGGCGTGTGCCGCAAACCACGGACGGCACACGGCGTGTGCCGCAAACCACGGACGGCACACGGCGTGTGCCGCAAACCACGGACGGCACACGGCGTGTGCCGCAAACCACGGACGGCACACGGCGTGTGCCGCAAACCACGGACGGCACACGGCGTGTGCCGACTACAAAGCCGGCAGTTGCACCCAATGCCAACCGTAATGGGGGTGATGAAGGGTATTCTTGCGCAGCCGTCGGGCAGCGGATGCCCGCTCTGCAAGCATCCCCGCTGGCTCTTCTTGGACCGCTCAGTTTCCTCTTCCTTCGGGCCCGGACGGCGGCTGGCGGCCCGCGACGACCCGGCTTGCCAGCCAGTCGGCAAGCGCCGCGATTCCCTCGCCGGTCTTTGCTGAGACCGGGAAGATATCGGCGGCCGGATTGAGCCGCCTCATGTCGGCCGAGGCCCGCGCGAAAACGAAGTTCGTGTAGGGAAGCAGATCCACCTTGGTCACCACCAGGGCTTGGGACATTTGGAAGATGGCCGGGTACTTGACGAGCTTGTCGTCGCCCTCGGTGACGCTTAACAGGACCAGGCGGAGACGCTCGCCCAGGTCGAACCCGGCCGTGCAGACGAGGTTGCCCACGTTCTCGATGACCAGCAGGTGGAGGCCGGGAAAGTCGAGATCCCGCGTGGCGGCGGCGATCATGGCCGCATCGAGGTGGCAGGCCCCCTCGGTGTTGATCTGCACCACGGGAACGCCCAAGGCGTCGATCCGCTGGGCATCGATCGAGCCGGCGACGTCGCCTTCGATTACGGCCGGGTTCAAGCGGCCCTTGAGCCGGCCGAAGAGGGCCTCCAGCAGCGTCGTTTTTCCGCAGCCGGGCGAGCCCACGATGTTCACGCCGAACACGCCGGCGGCGTCCCAGGCGGTACGGTTCTCTTGGGCAAGCTGATCGTTGGCCTTGAGGATCTTCTTGGCGGCGACGATTTTCATGGGCATGACTCCTCCAGGTCGATCGTCTGCAGCAACAACTCGTTGCCCCCTTCAATGTGTATCCGATCGCTGCGGCAGGCCGGACATTGGGCCACGAGGTCTTCGATTTCGGTTCGCAGGCCGCAAACGCCGCAGACGCAGGCCGCTCGCGGCTGCTCGACGTGGATCTGGGCCCGCTCCGCGACGGTCCCCGGAGCCAGCAGTTGGAAAGCGAAGCGGACCGAATCGACCGAGACGCCGGAGAGCCGGCCGATCACCAGGTCCAGCCGCGAAACCCAGCCGCGGTGGCCGCCCTGATCGACCTCTTTCTGCACCTGCTCGATGAGGGCCTCAACGATGGAAATCTCGTGCATGGGCCTCGGCGACCATGGTAGGGTGGGACATAGGCCGCGCGGCGGCCGCCGGTCCACCAGCAGCGGTCAGTGGCCAGTGGTCAGTGGTCAGTGGCTAACGGGCAGAAAAAATGGATGAGGGATAAGGGGAAATCGTATCCTTCTCTCATCTACCATCGGTGATCTCTCATCCCTTCGTGGCTGACCACTGACCACTAGCCACTCCCGTCTGGTGGGCCGGCATCGCTTACGTGGGCTTGTCCCACCCTACCTTCAGCGTGTGGTATTCGACAAGAATTCCAGCACCAGGCGGACCGCCTCCGGGATGGCGGCGTGGACGGCGGGGGTACATTCGTCGCCAAACGTCATTATATCTTCCGCTTCGATTCCGACAAGCAGCACGTCCTCGTCGGCCGGCAGATCCAGCCCGGCCTGGCGTCCGAAGGCCAGCGCGGTGGGGAGATTGACGTCGTGGGCCGAGGCGCTTCGCTGGGTGGGGACCGAGCCGGGGGCCAGCCGGTGGATGGTTCCCGGGGGGTCGCCGGTCTGGATCGCGTCGATCACGATCACCCGCTGGTAGCCGACCATCCGCTCCATCAGCCGCAGTCCGCCCCAGTAGTCTTCGTCGACCTCGACGTCGGCCCGGTCCGCCAGCAGCGCTTTCAGCTCCCGGGCTACTCGCAGCCCCACGCTGTCGTCGCGGACGATGGGGTTGCCCAGGCCGAGGACAAGGGTTCTCATGGGTCACGCCGTCTCTTTGAGATCGGCGAACTGGATCTCGTAGAGCCGATGGTAGAACTCGCAGCGCTGCAAGAGGTCTTCGTGGCTGCCCACGTCGACGATCCGGCCGTCCTGCATGACCACGATGCGAGCGGCAAGGGCCAACAGTCCCAGGCGGTGGGTGACGATCACGGTGGTGCGGCCCTCGGTGAAGCGGGCCAGCACCTTCTGGATGATCTGCTCGCTCTCCAGGTCGATCTGGCTGGTGGCCTCGTCGAGGATCAAAAGCGACGGGTCGCGGAGGATGGCCCGGGCCAGGGCGATCCGCTGCCGCTGACCGCCGGAGAGCTGCCCGCCCATCGGCCCCAGCGACGTCGCGTAGCCGTCCTTCAGCTCGTGCTCGATGAACCAGTGGGCGTGGGCCTGCTTGGCCGCGGCAATCACTTGCTCTTCCGTGGCCCTGGGCGAGCCGTAGCGGATGTTGTTCATCACCGTGTCGTCGAACAGCAAGGGCTCCTGCGTCACCAGGCCGACCTGGCCGCGCAAGGCCCGCAACCGCACCTCGCCCAACGGTATGCCGTCCAGGCGGATGGACCCGGCCGTGGGGTCGGCGAAGCGAGGGATGAGGTTCGCCAGGGTGCTCTTGCCGCAGCCGCTGGGCCCCACCACGCCGATCGTCTCGCCGAACTCGATCCGCAGGTTGATGTCCCGCAGCACGGGCCGGCCGGGCGTGTAGGCGAACTCGACCTCCTCGAAGACCAGGTCCTTGGCGTGCCTCCCCAGCGGACGGGGACGCTGCGGGTCGCGAATCGTCGGCTGCCGGTCCAGCAGCGCGTAGATCCGGTCGCTGGCCGCCGCCGCCCGCTGCAGCCGCGTGAAAATGTCCGACATCTTCCGCATCGGGTCGGCCGAGCCGATCAGGAAGGCGTAGAACAACGTCAGCGATTCGATCTCCAGCGGCCGGGAGGACATGGTAATGCCGAAAAGCGTCGTGTGGCCTGTCAGCACCAGGTAGGCGCCGGCCAGCAGGGCCAGGGAGATGGTGATGATCCCCATGATCTCCGACAGGGGATGCAGCAGCGAGTCGTAGAAGGCAATCCGCATCATCTTGCGGTAGTAGGTCTTGGCGTTGTAATGGAACCGCCGCCGCTCCCGCCGCTCCATGGTGAAAGACTTGACCACCTTGATGCCGCGGAAGGCCTCTTCCAGGGTCGTGTAGAGCTGGGCCATGTCTTCCATCGCCCGGCGATTGGCCCGCTTCAGCGACCGGGCCAACTGCCGAGTCAGGAAACTGCCGAGGGGGACCAGGATCAGCGACAACACCAGGAGCTGCCAGCAGACCACGGCCGCCCCGATCAGGCAGACGGCCATCTTCAACGGCTCGCGGATCACGCGGCCGAACAGCGCGTCCAGGCCGCCGGTCACGGCTTCGGTGTCATGGGTGAAGCGGCTCATCAGGTCGCTGGTGCCGTCGTTGGCGAACGTGGCCACGTCCATGTTCAAGGTGCGGCGGAAGAAGCGGCGGCGAAGCCCTAGCGCGCCCAGGTGGGACAACCGCGAGACCAACACGGTATTGGCCATCAGGAACAGGATCTTGGCCACCGTGAGCACCAACAGCACGCCGATGAACATGGTCAGCGTCTGAAAGGGATCGTGGGGCACATAGCGGTCGATCCAGGGCTTGATCCAGGCAAACTTCGCCTCCGCCGCCCGCTCGACCTTCCGCTGCGACTGCAAACGGGCGATCTCTCTTCGCAGCGACGCCGCTTCCGCGGCTCCCTTAGCCCCGGCGGCCACGCCGGCCACTTTCCGCGCAAGCTCTTCGGCCTCGCGGCCGTATTCGGCGTCGTTCCGCCGGGCTTCGTCGATCTTGTCGTCGGCCCACTGTTGCAGGGTCCGACCGCGGACGGCGACTTCCGCGAAGGGATAGATCGTGCCGATGTTCGCCCCCCAAAGAACGCCTACCGCCAGGGCGCTGAGGACCGTCGCCGCAAACGTCCAGCGGTAGCGAAGGGCCAGGCGGATAACCCGGTAGAAGTTGTGCATCCTCGATCCATCCTCCGTGCGGTCCGAACGAAGCCGCTTTTGTAACAAATCCACCTGCCAGCTCCAATAGAGATCGAACGAGGGATACTCTCCAGGCTGTCTATGGCACCCATATTTCCGCGGAGAAGCGGGAGATGCGGCCTACACCAGTAGGGTGGGACAAGCTCGCGTGAGCGATGCCGGCCCACCAGAAGCGGTCGTTGGCCAGAGCGGGCAGAACTGGTGGGCCGGCGGCCGCCGACGCGGCCTTGTCCCACCCTACCCACGGCCATTGCCAGCCGCGGCTGTATAATCAGAACGTCGCCTCACCAACTCCACAACACGGCCTCCTGTTCTTGAAGCCCCCCGGCATGAGCAGTACCCAAGAGATCCCCGCGACGGTGCATGCTCCATCGCTCCGCAGGCCGGAACTGCTGGCTCCGGCGGGGGATCGGGACTGTCTGCGGGCGGCCGTCGAGAATGGGGCCGACGCGGTCTACTTCGGACTCGACTCGGGCTTCAATGCGCGTGCCCGGGCCGCCAACTTCCGCCTGGAAGAGCTGCCCGAAGTGATGGATTTCCTCCGCCGTCGCGGCCTCAAGGGATACGTCGCGCTGAACACGGTCGTTTTCTCCGGCGAGCTGGAGCGGCTGGAAGAGACCGTGCGGCAGGTGGCCGCGGCGGGGGCCGATGCCGTGATGGTGCAGGACCTCGGATTGGCCCGGCTGATCCGCCAGGTCTGCCCCGAGCTGCCGATGCACGCCTCGACCCAGATGACCTTGACCAGCGCCGAGTGCCTTGCCGTGGTGGAGTCGCTGGGGTTCCAGCGCGTGGTGCTGCCCCGCGAGCTGTCGATCCGCGAGATCGCCAAGATCCACGCCCAGACCCGCATCGGCCTGGAGGCCTTCGTCCACGGGGCCCTCTGCGTGGCCTACTCCGGGCAGTGCCTCACCAGCGAATCGCTCGGCGGACGCTCGGCCAATCGCGGCCAGTGTGCCCAGGCCTGCCGCACGCCGTACGAGTTGGTCTGCGACGGGGAAAAGGGGGACAGGCACCTTTTGTGCGAAGCACCCGGAGGGCCGTTCCGGCAAAAGGTGCCTGTCCCCTTTTCCCCCCGGCAGAAGTATCTGCTCAGCCCGCAGGACCTGGCAGCCTACGACCTGCTGCCCGAGCTTTTGGCCGCGGGCGTCTCCGCGCTGAAGATCGAGGGGCGGCTGAAGACGGCCGACTACGTGGCCAACATCACCCGCAATTACCGCACGGCGATCGAGACGGTGCTGGCCGGCCGGCCCGTCGAGTTCGCCCCCCGGCAGGTCGAGGAGATGGAAGTCTCTTTCTCCCGCGGCTTTTCCCACGGCTGGCTGGAGGGCTGCGACCACAAGGCCCTCGTGCCCGGCCTCTCCTCGACCAAGCGGGGCGTGCTGGTGGGCGAGGTCCGGGCGGTGGGCCGCGACCGGGTCGAGGTCGAGCTTTTCCGCCCGCTGCGCCGCGGCGACGGCCTGGTATTCGACGGCGACCGCAGCCAAGATGCCGAGGTGGGCGGACGCGTCTACGAAGTCTTTCAGCAGGGCCGCTCGCTGGCCGAAACCGTCCAACGGGGACTGGTCGAGCTGACCTTCGCCCACGGGGCGATCGATTTCCATCAGCTCTACCCCGGCCAAAAGGCCTGGAAGACCGACGATCCCCAGCTTACCCGGCGGCTTCGCCGGACGTACGCCGGGCCCGATCCGCAGTGTCGCGTGCCGCTGGAGCTGGCGGTCGAGGCCGGCGTGGGAAGCCCCTTGCGAATCACCGGCCGGGCCGCCTCCGGGGCCACCTGCCGGATCGTATCCGATTCTCCGCTGGAAGAAGCCCGCAAGCATCCGCTCACCGAACCGCTGCTCCGCCAGCAGCTCGGCCGGCTGGGCGGCACCTCTTACGAGCTTGCCACGCTGGAGGCCGTCATCGAGGGCCGGCCGATGGTCCCCTTGAGCGTGCTGGGCAAGCTCCGTCACGCGATGGTCGAGGATCTCGACGCCAGCCTGGCCCGGCCGCCCCAGCGCCCGTTGGCCGCCGGCTCCGTGCTGGCCGCCCTGCGGGCGACGCTGCCGGCCCGCCAATGTAGTAGGCACACGCCGTGTGCCGTTCTGGACGGCACACGGCGTGTGCCTACTACTGATCCCGCCCCGGCGGCCACGCCGGCCCCCCGGCTGCACGTGCTCTGCCGCTCGTTGGCGCAACTGGAGGCCGTGCTGGCCTGCGGCGTGCGGAGCGTGATGGTCGACTTCCAGGACATCCGCCACTATGCGGCGGCGGTGGAAGCGGCCCATCGCTCCGCTGCGACGATTCTCCTGGCCACGCCGCGGATCCAGAAGCCGGGCGAGATGGGCATCTTCCGCGTGCTCAAGCGGCACGGGGCCGACGGCATCCTCGTCCGCAACCTGGCCGGCCTGGGCTACTATGCCGAGCAGGGCGTGCCGGCCGTGGCCGACTTCTCGCTCAATGCGACCAACGAGCTGACCGCCCAATGGCTGATCCAGCGCGGCGCGGCCCGGGTGACGGCCTCTTACGACCTGAATCGCGACCAGCTCCTGGAGATGGCGGCCGCCGTGCCGCCCGAGTGGCTGGAGGTGGTGATCCACCAGCACATGCCCATGTTCCACATGGAGCACTGCGTCTTCTGCGCGGTGCTCTCGCCGGGCCGCAACAAGACCGATTGCGGCCGCCCCTGCGACCGCCACCAGGTGCAGCTTCGCGACCGCATCGGCAAGCAACATCCCTTGCGGGCCGACATCGGCTGCCGCAACACGCTTTATAACGCCACGCCGCAGAGCGCCGCCGAGGTGATCCCGCAGTTGATCGCGCACGGCCTGCGGGACTTCCGCATCGAGCTATTGGACGGCGCCGACGCGGTCGGCCCGGCCGAAGTGATCGAGCTTTACCGCGATCTCTTGGCCGGCAAGATCTCCGGCCGCGAGGTCTGGGGCCGGCTTCGCGCCTCCAACCGCGTGGGCGTCACCCGCGGCACGCTGGAAGAACATCGCAACCCCGACGCGATCCTGTAGCCGCCGGAACTGCGGCTCGTTCGAGTAGGTCCCGCTCGCCGAGCGGGACTTTGCGCTCCGACATCATCTGCTCGTGGCTCAAGTCCCTTCCGGCAGAAGGGACCTACTGGGGCGCCTCCTCGTTCTCGCGGATCTGCCGGTCGATCTCCTCGGAGTGGGCGCGGAGGTAGGCCCAGGCGTTGGCCAGGTCCTCGGCCCGCAGCGTCGGGTAGCTCCGCAGAAGCTCCGCTTCGGAAATCCCCTGCCGCCGCGATTGCCCCAGGACCCACACGGGAATCCGCGTGCGCACGATGCACGGCTCGCCGCCGCAGATTCCCGGGGTGCTCTCGATCCCCGGGAAGGCGTCCCCAAGGTCACGCGCGACCCATTGGAGAAGTTGCGCCGGGTGCCACTGGCTCTGCCAGTGCCCCCGAGGGACTCGTGTCCAGCCAACGGCCCCATCACCTAGCGTTTTTTCGCGGATCGTCGTCGCGGCCGTGGGGCACGCCGGGTTGGGGGCGAGGTTTTCCCCGCTTCTGCCCGCTCGGCTTCCGCGGCCCGTAACGCGCGGTCGATTTTGTCGACCGTGGGAACGCTCGGGCTGTGCTTGCCTTGCTCCAGGCGGTTAAGCGTCTCCGGCCGGATGCCGGCGCCGCGCCAACTCGGCTTGCGAGAGTCCCAGGGCCCGCCGCTGCCGGAGAATGTCCCGGGCCAGCAGCGCCCGCATCGTCTCCACCGCCGGGTAATAACCGCGGGCGTCGGCCGGGGGCAATTCCGGCGCGCTCGCCTCCGCCGCCTCTCGCAGCCGCCGATACTCCCCCTCCGGCACAATCACAAAGCGTTGCCCGGCTAGGGTCACGCTCTGCACGCTCCCGCCCTGAATCTCGATTTCACTGGTCGCCATAGAACCGGTCCCGATGCCCGATCTTTTCCACAACCACGGTCTCGCCTTCCACGCGGAATTGCACGCGGTAGTCTCCCGTCCGCAGCCGGAATCGACCCGCCAGCTTGCCGGTCAGCGGCTTCGCCCCGCTTACCGCAGGCCACTGTCTTAGCCGTTCCAGCAACTTGGCGACACGGCCCATGACCGCTCGCGGCAGTTCGGCCGCCTGGTCGCGGGCTGCGGACGTGAAAACTACTTCGGCCATCCCCATAACTCTCGCCCGGATTGGCACAAATGTCAAGGGTTGTCATTGCCTCCGTACGACTTAACGGGAACTGACTCCATCTGGAGCAATGGCCAAGTGCGCGGGACTAAAGGTCAAGCCGACGTCCCTGAGGCTTCGGCCAATGCCTACTGGCTTCGACAACGCCGCTACTCGTTGGATCTCGTGGGAAACCTCTTGTGCCCGACGGCACCCCGATACCACATGGCTATAGGGGCCACTCGATGGGGGCCGCCCGCAAAGACACTGGCAAAGCCAGTGGCACCCTGCAGAGGGCCGGATTGCGGGCGTTTCAGGCACCCTCCTTGCTACCGCCTTGACACCCGCGGACCGGGACGCCACACTCGGTAATCGGGGCGTCACGCGGTTTTCGGCTTCGATCAAGGAGTAGGCCATGTCCCGGCAGACCCGTCGAACGTTTTTCCAACAGGCGGCCGTGGGCTGCGGCGTGGGGGCGACCGTGGGCGCGGCGGCGGTCCGTTGGCTCTCCGCGGCCCAAGCGGAGGCCCCGCCGGCGAAGTTCGCCATCTGCAACGAGACCTTCCAGGACTGGCCCCTGGAGAAGGCCTGCGCCCTGGCGGCCGAGTGCGGCTACAGGGGCCTGGAAATCGCCCCCTTCACGCTGGCCAAGTACGTGACCGAGATCGCGGCGGCCCGGCGGCGGGAGATTCGCAAGACGGTCCAGAAGGCCGGCCTGGAGGTCGTCGGCCTGCACTGGCTGCTGGCCAAGACCGAGGGCCTGCACCTGACCTCGCCGCAGTCCGCGGTCCGCCGCAAGACGGCCGCGTACCTGGGCGACCTGGCCCGATTCTGTGCCGACCTGGGCGGGAAGATCATCGTCTTCGGCTCGCCCAAGCAGCGCGACCTGGCCCCGGGCATGTCGCGACAGGAGGGCATGAACATGGCCGCGGAAGTCCTGCGGGCCGCGATGCCGGCGATGGAGAAGACCGGCGTGACCGTCGGCCTGGAGCCGCTGACGCCCCAGGATACCAGCTTTATGAACACGGCCGCCGACGGCATGGAATTGGTCGGCCTGGTAGGCTCGCCGCATTGCCGCCTGCACCTGGACTGCAAGGCCATGGCCGGGGCGGAGAAGGAGCCGATCCCCGCGGTGATCCACCGCTATCACCAGTGGCTGGTCCACTTCCACGCCAACGATCCCAACCTCCAGGGCCCGGGCTTCGGCTCGCTGGACTTCCGGCCGATCCTGAAGGCCCTCCGCGAGGTGGGCTACCGCGGCTGGATCTCGGTGGAAGTCTTCGACTTCACTCCCGGCCCCGAGCGGCTGGCCCGGGAAAGCATCCGCTACATGCGTGACTGCCTGGCGAAGGCACGCTAGCCGGATTTTGGATTTTGGATTCTGTTTCAAGCCCGAGATCCAAAGTCCAAAACCCCAAGGCACCCTGTATGGCCTGGACCTACGGATGGAGCGAGGCGCGCCGAGACCTGGTGGCCGGCCTGACGGTGGCCGCCATCGCCGTGCCGCAGGCCATGGCCTACGCGCAGATCGCCGGCATCGACCCGCGCTACGGGCTCTACTCGGCCATCGTGGTGACGGCGATCGCCTCGATCTTCGGCTCCTCGTCGCACCTGATCAACGGTCCGACCAACGCCATCTCCCTGGTGGTCTTCAGCGCCTTGGCCTTTCTCGGAGGCGACAAGCCGCTGGCCGTCGAGGCAACTTTCCTGCTGGCCGCGATGGTCGGCATCATCCAGATCCTGATCGCCGTCTTCAAGCTGGGCGACCTGACGCGGTACATCTCGGAATCCGTGGTGCTCGGTTTCATGGCCGGGGCCGGTTCCCTGATCGGACTGTCCCAGTTGGGCAACCTCTTCGGTCTGCACGACCGCGGCAGCGGTAATCAGCACATCCTCCATCGACTCTGGCTGACGCTCCGTGGCGGCGGGCCGGCGAATTTCCGCTCCCTGGCCATCGGACTGGGTACCGTGCTCCTGGTGCTGGTTCTCCGCAAGCTCTTTCGCCGGTACCGGCTGCCGCGGGTGGACATGCTCCTGGCCCTCACGGTGGCCGCGATCGCGGCGGGCTGGCTGGGCTGGTCCGTTGCCGGAATCCAAGGCCGCGCGGCGGTGGCCGTGTTGGAAAAGGTGCCGGCCGGCTTGCCGGCGCTGCGCGTTCCGCCCATCAAGCTCCCGTTGATCGAGGAGCTGGCCGGCAGCGCCCTGGCGATCGCCTGCCTGGGCCTGCTGGAGGCCCTGGCCATCGCCAAGTCGATCTCCCTGCAGACCCGCCAGGCGTTGGACTACAACCGGCAGTGCCTGGCCGAGGGGCTGGCCAACCTCGGCGGCGGCTTTTTCCAGTGTTTGCCGGGGTCGGGGTCGCTGACCCGCTCGGCCATCAATTTCCAGGCCGGGGCCGCCAGCCGCTGCTCGGGGGTCTTCGCCGCGGCGACGGTGGCCCTGGTCGTGGTGCTCTTGGCGCCGTTGTCGCGTTTCGTTCCCAAGGCGGCCCTGGCGGGCATCCTGATGGTCACCGCCGCGGGGCTGGTCGACCGCCGCCGGCTGCTGCGGGCCCTGCGGGCCTCGCGCTTCGACGCCGGGCTGGTCCTCACCACGGCGTTGGCCGCGGTCTTCGTGAGCGTCGAGTCGTCGATCCTCATCGGCGTGGCCCTCTCGATCCTGATGTTCGTGCCCCGCGCCGCCCGGCTGAAGGCCACGGAGCTGGTCGTCAGCGCCGAGCGGACGATCCGCGACCGGCAGCCGTCGGACCCTTGCTGCAACCGGATGGCCGTTCTGGACCTGGAGGGCGAGTTCTTCTTCGGGGCGGCCCCGGAGCTGGACCGCTACTTCGCCGAGCTGCGCCAGCGGACGGAAGCCGGCCTGCGGGTGATCGTGCTGCGGGTCAAGCGGACGCGGAACCCCGACATCGTTTGCATGGAGCGGTTGCAGCACTTCCTGCTGGAGATGGAGGGCCTGAAGATCACGGTGCTGTTGTGCGGGGTTCGCGCGGATTTCGCCCAGGCGATGCACAACCTGCACTTTTCCGACTGGCTGCCGGCCGACCGCGTCTTCGCGGAGAACGCCGCCGTCACAGGTTCCGCCACCTTGTCGGCCGTGCGTCGCGCTTACGAGCTGTTGGGCGCCGACGTTTGCGAGAACTGCCCCCGCCGGACCACGACCGAAGCGGATCAAGGGGCCCTGTACTACATGATATAAGCCTAGTGGAAAGTGATTCACCACGTATGGTCAACAAGAAAAAGGGATTAATTCATGAGCCGTGGAGAAACCGCGTTCGGATCGGCGAGGGAGGAGATGGTTACGGCCGTGCGTCGCGCCCTGCGCGTGGGGCTGGGGGTGCTGTTGGCAATCGTATCCACGTCGGGGCCGGCAAGAGCTGCCGAGCCGCCCCGCGGCGCCGACAATCTCGTCAGCGCCGTCAAGGTCCTTCCCGACAAGGCCCCGGATAGCTCGAGTTTGAAGGCCATCGTGGAGACGGTGACGCGCGGCTGCAAATGCAATGACGACAAGATGATCGCCATCGACAATTTCATGCGCATCAGCCACTACCATCGCGCGTATCCGCCGGGCGGCCCGCCCTTGCTGTGGTTCAACAACTACGGCTGGTCGCTGTGCGGAGGATTGGCCGCGCTGCAAATGTCTCTTTACGGCCAGATTCCCGGCTGGAGCTGGCGCGGCGTCAGCGTGCCGGGCCACAACATGTCGGAGGCGAAATACGACGGCGCCTGGCACTGGGTCGACTGCTTCACCAAGTTCCGCACCTGGCGGCCGGATCCCCATGCGCCCAACGGCAGGACCATCGCTTGTCACGAAGACATCAAGGCGGACCCGAAACTCGTCACCGAGGCGCTGGTCTACGACGAAGCCGAAAAGATCGTCTATGCCAGGAACAACCGCAAGGAAATGATCGGCGGCAAACTCAATTGGACCGCCCCCGCGCTCCTGGTCTGCGGCGATGAGCTGAAATACTGCTTGTACCTGCGGCACACGGGTCTTGGCGCGGAGTGCAGCACGCCGGATCCGCAATGGAGTCCCGCGGTCTATTCGGCCGAGGTCAACCTGCGGCCCGGCCTGTCGCTGGAGAACACCTGGGACCAACTGGCCCCGCCTTCGGAAAGCTGGCCCATCAAAGACAGTTTCACGGTCGGCCATGATTGCGGCAATAAGGACTTGTGCAACGATCCGGGGGCCGGACCTGTCCTGGAGCCCTATTTCCATCGCGTTCGCAGTTACTCCAACGGCAGGCTGATTTGTGCGCCCGATTTCGGCAGTGAGACGGTCATGCAGTCGCTGGCGGCCAAGGAGAACGCCAGATACGGCAAGGGCGCGATCGTTCCGCAGAACGCCAAAGCGCCGGCCAGCGTCACCGTGGCCTTGGACTCTCCGTTTCTCGTGGTCAGGGCCAGCGGCGTCGCCGAAGGCGCCGACAAGGTTGAAGTCTCCACGGACGGCGGCAAAGGATTCTTCGCAGCGGACCTGAAGGACCTCACGGCCTCGGTCAAGGGCCGACTGTCGGTGTGGGTGCGAGTCAGCTTCAAGACCTCGCTGAAATCGCTGAGGATCGAAGAGATCGTGATGAACAACGCCGGGGTGCTGCCCTACCTTTCGCCCGGCAGAAACAAGGTGTTGGTGACGGTGGCCGACCCCAAGGCGCTGGGCGAGAATAAACTGGTCGTGACCTACGCCTACGCTCCGGGCTATCGCGACAAGTCGTTCGAGGAGTTGTACAAGGAGCACAAACCGCTGTTCGCCCAGCAGGACGCGCATTGGTCAACGCGGACGCCCACGGTCGTGCAAAAGACCTACACGGCCCGGGATCTGCCCGCGACTTTCGACGTTGACGTGCCGACGCCGAAGGACAAATATGCGGTCTATCCGCGGATGCTCTTCCTGCGACGTGAAGTCCTGTCGCCGAGCGGAAAGCCGCTGCCGCTTCCCGAAAGGGCCCAATCGCCGAAGATGGGCGCGGACGACGAGTTGAAGACCTTGCCGAACCCGTACCTGATGGGAACGCAACCGCCGCCGGCCGCTGCGGCCGTGAAGAATCCAAGGGGCGCGCAAGCTGCCGGGGGTTGAGCATGGCGTGTCGCCGTGCGATGATGGCGGGGGGCCGGACGCCCGGAGATCGTCAGCCGGCCATGTACTCGCGGGGGATGGAGGTGCGCGCGATGAGGTCGATGAAGAAGGCAGCAGCAGCTTGGGTTCTCAGGGGCATAGCGGTGGCGCTGGTCTGCGGCGGCCGGGCCCTGGCCGAGGATCAACCGACGGCGGGGCTTTGCGACCTCGCCAAGGCCAAGCAGGGCATCCACCGATTCTCGACGCTCTTCACGGCCCAGCAAGTGCGGGACTATCTCTCGACCGAAGGCGGCATCGACGCGGCCGTCGACTGGTGCCGGAAGACGGCCGTGACCAAGGTCTACATCGAAGCCTTCCGCGACGGCTACCAGGCCAGTCGGGAGACCCTCCAGCACGCCAAGCAGCGGTTCCAGGCGGCCGGCTTCGAGGTCTCCGGGTGCGTCACGACCACCGGCGTCGGCAAGCGGTCCACCGGCTGGGCAGGCATCTCCTGCTACACGGACATGGCCACCCAGGAGCGGCTCCAGGCGATCTTCGAGTACGCGGCGGGACTGTTCGACGAGACGATGATCGACGACTTCTGGTTTACCGACTGTCAGTGCCCCCAGTGCGATGCGGCCCGGAAGGCGAAGACCGTAACCGTGGGCCAACGGACCTATGCGGTGGCCGGTGACACTTGGGAGGATTACCACTGCGAGTTGATGGTGCGGCTGTCGCAGCAGCGGCTGCTGGCGGCGGCGCGACGGGTCAATCCCAAGGCCCGGCTGATCATCAAGTATCCCCAGTGGTACGACGAGTTCCACGAACGGGGCTACGAGGTGCTGCGGGAAACGGCCGCCTTCGACCGCATTTGGGTCGGCACGGAAACCCGGGATTACCGCGATAGACACTGGGGCGGCACGCCGCAGTACGAGGGCTGCTTCATCATGCGCTGGCTGGGCGGAATCGGCGGCCCGAAATGCGGTGGCGGCTGGTACGACCCCTATGGCACGACCGAGCGGACTTACCTGGAACAGGCCCGGCAGACGGTGCTGGGAGGCGCCCGCGAGTCGATGCTCTTCTGCTACGGCTCGCTGGTGGAGCATACCGGCCCGAAGAACATCGAGACGCTCCGGCGGAACATCCCCGAGCTTTTGGCCGTGGCGGAACAGGTCGGCCGCCGCCGGATCATCGGCGTGGCGGCCTACAAGCCTGCCAACAGCCACCCCGAGAAGGAACGCCGGGTGTTCGATTTCGTGGGCATGATCGGGCTGCCGCTGGTCCCCTGCCATGAGTTTCCGACCGACGCCCCGGCGGCGTTCTTCTCGGTCCACGCGCTGAAAGACCCTGACTTGCCCGCCAAGCTGGCCCGATTCATCGCCTCTGGCAAGCCGGTGCTGCTGACGGACGGCCTGGCGGCTCGACTGGCGGGCAAGGTGAACCTGGCCGCAGCCAATGTGCAGTCGATTCCGATCCGGGGCGAGCCCCGGCGGCTGCTCGAACTGACGCAGGAGGAATTGGACTCGCTGCGGCTCCCGCTCTTGCGGCCGTTGGGGCCTTCTTTCCGTGCCCCCAGTCGCGTCGCGCTTTACCTGTTTGCCGATGGAAGCTGGGTCATCGAGAACTTCAACGACGAGCCGGTCGTGGTGGAGTTGGCCGGCAAGCAGCAGCGGGTGGCGGGGCGTGGTTGGGCCATGCAATGGAAACCGGAGGGCTGAAAGCAAGCACGACTGGAGAACCAACCATGGTCCATCGCCACCATCATTTCCGCTGTCTGTCCGTCGTCCTGATTCTGGCCCTCCTGCCGGCAGCCGGTTCCGTCCGGGCCGAGCCGCCGGACATGCGCCTGCGTAAGAAGCTCATCGCCACCGGCTGGGATCATCCCGATAGCCAACGGCTGCTGGCGAACCTGGCCGAGATGGAAAAGCGGCCGTTCGACGGCGTGGTGATCGAAGTGACCGGCCAGACCGCCGAGGGCAAGCCTTGTCCGCTCAGCGTGGCTTTCAGTAACCAGAAGTGGCAGCGGAATTGGTTCCAGACCACCGTGGACCAGCTTCGCAACGGCAAGTTCACCCGCTTCACCGATAACTTCATCACCATCGGCGCCAACCCGGGCGACATCGACTGGTTCGACGACGACGGTTGGCAGCGGATCGTCGAACATTGGCGGATCGCCGCCTGGCTGGCCAAACAGTCGGGCTTGAGGGGGCTGCTCTTCGATCCCGAGCCCTATACGCCGCCGCACTCGCAGTTCAACTACGCCGCCCAACCGGGCCGGACGCAGCATGGTTTCCCTGAATACGCCGCGAAGGCCCGCCAACGGGGACGCCAGGTGATGCGGGCCGTCGCTGAAGAGTATCCCCAGATCACGCTCTTCTGCTACTTCATGAACAGCGTCAACGCGACGGCGGCCGGGCGGGCCGATCCCCGCCCAGCCTTGGCCGCGCAGGGTTATGGGCTCTACCCGGCGATGATCGACGGCTGGCTCGACGTGGCCCCGCCGACCGTCGCGCTGGTCGACGGCTGTGAATCGGCCTACCTCTACAACAGCCGGCGGCAGTTCCTGGAGTCGGCCATCGAGATCAAGGGGGCCTGCCAGGAGTTGGTCTCGCCCGAGAACCGGGCCAAGTACCGTGCCCAAGTCCAGGTTAGTTTCGGCATGTACCTCGATGCCTACTGGAACCCCAAGGAGTCGCCCTATTACATCGACGGTCTGGGCGGTCCGCGCGTCGAGCGACTGCGTGCCAACACGTCGGCGGCGCTGGCTGCGGCCGACGAGTACGTTTGGGTCTACGGCGAGCGGTTCCGCTGGTGGCCCACGCCCAACCAGAGCGTCCGCCCGGAAACATGGCCCGAGGCGCTTCCCGGCTCCGAGCAGGCGTTGCGTTACGCCCGCGATCCGCTGGATTACGCCCGCACGGAGATGGCCAGGATGAAAGAGGCCGGAAAGCTGGCGAACCTGGCCTGCAACGGCGATTTCAGCTCGTCCACGGCCAAGTCGATGGACGGCGCCGAGCAGAAGTGGCGCGACGGCAGTCCGCCCGCCGGTTGGAGTGCATGGCAGCGGGACGACTCGAAAGGGACCTTTACCTGGGACCGAGGAGCTGGGGCTGCGGGCAAGGGTGCGGCCCGGGCCAGCCGCGTTGCGGACGGCTGCTTTCTCCAGTCGCATCAGGTGGCTCCCGGCGAGCGCTACGTAGTCCGTGCTGGCTGCAAGGCGCATGGCACTGGCAACGCATGGCTGCGGGTCCGTTGGCAGACGGCAGAGGGCCGTTGGACGGCCGAGGCCCAAGACCGGCTCTTCTACTGCGAGGCTTCGCCTGCTAACTGGCGGCAGTTGTTCGGCGTGGTGGAGGCGCCGGAGGGAGTCGGGCGGCTGTTGATCCTGCTGGGCGTCGGCGGCCAGAGCAAGGCAGAGGATGTGATCTGGTTCGATGACGTGGGGCTTTACCGATTGGCCGAGTATTTCGACCGAAGAAAGTGATCCCATGAGATGGAGCGGAATGACCGCCCGGCGAGTGTTGATCTGCGCGGGATCTGCCTTGGCCTTCCTTGGATGCCCGCAGCACTCATGGGCCGCCGCCCCCCAGCGCGTGAATATCGGCAACGGCTCGGGATACTTGCGCTACGGCGACGCGCAGGCCACGCTCAAGCTGCAACCTGGGGGTACGCTCTACGTCAATCCCGGCACTTACAGCGGTCTTTCGCTCGGGAACCTGTCGGGCACCGCCGCCAACCCTATTACCGTGACCTGCGACCCGAAGGCCCTCTTCACCACCGCCGTCCCGCAGTTCAACAACTTCCCCAACATCGCCCACGTGCGTTTCGAGAACTTCCGCTTCGAGACCTACAAGAGCACCTGCATGAAGATCACGGGCAACAGCCACGATCTGCTCTTCAGGAACTTCCACATCCAGGACGCCTCGGGCTACAGCTTCCACGTGTACGACCCGGCCAAAGTCTTCGACGGCACCAAGGAAAGCACCTTTTACAACTTCAAGTGGGAGAACGTCGTCGTGGACGGCAAGACGGACGGTCCTGCCATCTGCAACGCGAACTACAGCCTATCGAACATGATTTCCGTGCTGCTGGACTTCGAGGTCTACCAGTGTACGTTCCGGCACTTCGACAACCGCGTCCAGGCGTTCCCGGTCATCGGCCTGGAGAGATGCTTCAACCTGGAGGTGCACGAATGCACCTTCAGCGACATCGGCATGGCGGACTCGCCGATCGGCCATAACGTCTGCATCGCGGTCGCCGGTTATCTCCGGGCACATGGCAACAGGTTCACGCGGCAGTGGGCCAATGACGTGCGCGTGTGGCCGATGAAACTCAACGCCCTGGGCTACAACGGACCGCAGGCCGTGAACCGCTTCTACAATAACATCAGTTGGGAGAAGCGGAAGTATCCGATGTATGAGCACAACCGCGTCCCGCAGGCGGACCTGGACAAGTGTTCGGGATATCTTTCCAGGGCGGGCTCCGAGATCTGTTTCAACACGCTGTATCGGTCGCGGAAGGCAGCCAGCAGCAAAGACCCGTACTGCGCCACCTTGGTGGATGTCTACGGGCCTGATGTCACCATCAAGCATAACCTGATCATTGAACCGGAAGCCGACGTGCCGTTCGAGCGGGGGCGGAACTACGTCTATCACCTGGTGCAGGCCCCCAGCCCGGTCTGACCGTGGACAATAACCTCGTGTTCAGCACCTGGGCCGAGGCGGGGCTTGTGGACGCGAAGACTTTCATGCCGTCCCAGAAGAGTCCGGCGCTAGACGCGGCCACCGGACGAATTGACTACATCACCAAGGATCACTACAACCACGACCGGTACGTAGGCGCTGCTGCGGACGTGGGCGCCGTGGAGCGGTAGAATACTGCCGTGCAGCACGGCCGGTTCGAGCACACAATCTCCCTTCTCGATTTCGCCAGCTACCCGGCGGCAGAAACCGGCCCGGCACGAGGGACTACGCAGATGACTTCACCACTTGTGAACCAACCCGCCCCGGACTTCTTTCGCGAGGCTCACGACGGCCGAGCCGGCAGTACGCTGGCGGGATCTGCTCCGCGATACGCCCCCAAGGAGCCCATGCCATGACACGTTTGCTGGTCCCTTGCGCCGCACTGGCAATTGCGATGGCCGCGGATCTCTGTAGTGCCGGCGAGGGGGAATCGCAAGACCGCTTGCCGGCCGCGCTGGCGAGGCTCCTGCCCTTGCACACGAAGCTCGGACCGCCCCAGCCCGGCGATTGGCTGGCTGAACACAAGGAGCCGGGTCAGTCCTACTCGCAGTACCTCCGCGGCCAACCGCTGCGCGTGGAGCGGAAACGCCGGGTGATCTACGTTCAACCGCTGGGCGAGTTCGATTCGGCCCAGCGGAAGGTGCTCGAGCGCACGGCCGAGTTCTTGGGCATCTACTTTCAATTGCCGGCCAACGTCCGCAAGGACTTGTCCCTGGACGTGATACCGGCGCCGGCCCGGCGAGAGCACCCGACCTGGCATGTCAAACAGATTTTGTCCACCTACGTGTTGAACGACGTATTGCGGCCGCGGCTGCCCGCCGACGCCTGCGCCTACATCGCGCTGACGACCTCGGATCTGTGGCCCGGCCGGGGGTGGAACTTCGTCTTTGGCCAGGCTTCGTTGAGCGAGCGCGTGGGCGTCTGGTCGATCGCGCGCAACGGCGATCCCCACGGCGACGGTGCGGCCTTCCGGCTCTGCCTGCTCCGCACGCTGAAGACCGCCTCGCACGAGACGGGACACATGTTCTCGATGCAACACTGCACGTTGTACGAGTGCAACATGTGCGGCAGCAATCATCGGGAGGAAGCGGACCGCCGCCCCCTGTGGCTTTGCCCGCACTGCCTGGCGAAGCTCTGCCACGCCACCGGAGCCGATCCCGTCCGGCGCTTCAAGGACCTTGCGGCCTTCAGCAGGCGCGAGGGACTCAAGCCCGAGCAGGAGTTCTACGAGAAATCGCTTGCGATCTTGGAGGGAGCGAAGTAGAGCGGCGTCTTGACGGACAGTCGTGAAACGCGTAAGCGTTCACGGCCACGTCGGGGACTGGTCCATTTTTCGGCGAGAAAGCGCTTTTCGCCGTTGGACGTAAGGCCGAAAACATGGACCTGTCCCCTTGGCAGTGCTCAATGTTCCACGCCGTTGGAGCAGAAGCTGAGGACGATCTTCGCGTTCTTGGTTCGCTTGCTGCAATTCTCCAGGGCCGAGCTTTCCGCATCGGCGCGGTTGCCGGCGGAACCCCAACCGTAGGCGCCCTTGTCGTCGCCCAAGGCCAGCGCCAGCCAGCAGTCGAACTGATAAGCAATCACCTTGGCGTCCGCGGCCTTGCAATACTGCAGGGCCTTGTAGGGGCCGCTGCGAGCGCCGCCGGTGGCGTAGCCCCACTTGCCCGTCGACTCCGAATAGGCGATGGCCCCGCCCAGGCTTGAGATCAGCGAGGGGCCGCGGTCTCGCCGGGCCTCGAAGCCACAGGAGGGACGGGCGGCTTGCCCAGAGGCAGCGCAGAGCCGTTTCGCACGCGCCACCAGGCGATGCTCTGGAGGTTGCGGCACTGATGGCCGAGCCGGTCGAGATCGGGAAGCGTGGCTGGCAGTGGTCGGCCGGGGATTGCCGCGAGCTTTACTACCTCGCCGACCTCCGCCACATAGTTGGCGGCAATCACCCGATCCCCGCCGTAACCGAGGAAGGGAGCCCCTGGCTCCAGCAAGTTCCGTCCGACCGCGTGGTACGGGAAACCTTTGGGGGCCACGCTCTCGATCAGGGTGGGGCCGATGTCCAGATGGCTCCCGGTCACGCCCTCGGGCAGGGTGGCCCCCCGCAGCACCTCGCGGCCGTAAAGGATCAGCGGCACGGCCGATTCCTCGAACAACGTCGGCCGAGAGTTGATGAAGTTGCAGCCGTAGTGATCCCCCGTGATCACGAACAGCGGGCGTGAGACCCGCGACTGTTCCTCCTCGACGAACTTGCCCATACAGCGGTCGGAGTAGGCGTGGTGCCCGAGGATCGTCAGCATCTTGGCCCGGTCGAATTCGAACTCCGCTTCCAATTCCGGCGGCACCGAGATCACGATTCCCTTGGCCTTCAAATCGACGGTGTAGGGAGGGTGGTTGCTGGTGGTGACGATGAGGTTGAAACTCGGCCGGTCGTCGGTGACGATTCCGGCGGCGAAGCGAAAGAGGTGCTCATCGGCGACTCCCCAGTCGTTCATCTCCGACCAGTGGCCGATGTCGCCCGCGCCGTAGACTTCGTCGAATCCTTGCTGGCGGGCGAAGTCGCCGATGTTCTCCCAACTGAGGGTCGTCCCGCAGAACATCCGCGTGCGATATCCCAGCTTCCGCAGAATGGCCGCCAAAGACGTGGGATAGGGTGTCCGGCTATCGGCCTCGGTGGTCAACATCAACGAGCTGTCGGGCAGCCCGACAATGATCCCCGTGAACGACTCGATCGACATCCGCGCGGCGGGCAGGAATGCCTGCACGTGCAGACCCCGGCGGGCCAGATCGCGGCCGCACTCGGCCACTTTCAGCCCTCGATACTTCTCCAGCATCGGCCAGGCGTCGTAGCTCTCCATGTCCAAGAGAAAAATATGGCGGGGCGGCGTGATCCGCGGGCCGGAAGCCGTCCGCTCCAGGTAGCTGTCGAGATCGGCCGCCGGCGGCTTGTGGGGGAAGCTTTCCCGCAGCGCGGCAGCCACGTCCCCATCCGGCCGAAAGGCCTCGATGCCCTTCCTGCCGTACATCTTGCGATGGGTCGTCACGGCGAACGCGAGCGCCGAATAGGGATTCAGCACCGCGCGGTTGAGAAACGCATCCGAGCCGACCGCGGAATGTTTCATCTTCACCGGGCTGGAGCCGAGCGAGCCGCGCAGCCCGATTGCCAACAGCAGCAGGATCGACAGGTTGATCGCCGTACGTTTGACGGGAGAAACCGTGTACCGGCCGAAGGTCTCCTCGGCGACGAACTCGCTGCCGAAATAACGCCGGTAGATCCAGGTGCCGGCCAGCGACAAGAGGGCCGTCGACAGCAGGTATCCGACCAGGTGATACTCCTCGTACAAGGTCCCCAGCAGGCGGCCGCCGCCGTCGCTCGAGGCGTGAAAAATCAGCGGATTGAGCACGTCGTGGAAGTGCCGGAAGAATTCCACGGTGGCGATCTCCAGAACGATGGCGCCTGCCAGGAAAACCCCGGCCGTCGCCAGCCGCACACGGTCGGCCAGCTTCTCCAGCGGCCAGAACCCGCAGAGCAAGGAGAGGAGCAAGGGCGGCAGCGTCCAGTACGTGGCAACCACGCAGTCGAATCGCAAGCCGCCAAGCAGCGCCGCGGCCAGGTTGGCAACCACGTCCTGGTCGGCGATCTGGCGGCGGAAGATGACGATCAACAAGACCCGGCAAACCGTCAGCGAGATCATCGCGAAGAGCCAGAATCTCAGGTCCCTCTGAACTTGGCGAAAGAAAGCGTTCCATGCCGTCGCCATAGGTACAGGTCCTCCCGAGAAGGAGTGTACCGATAAAGTCGGCCCGTTACCAGCGGACTTTCAGCACAATACCTCCCTACGGGAGAGGGGGATTCGATTGGAAGCGGCGACACCGCCCCACGCTGTTGAAGAACGCGGCAGTCTAGCCGCCGGCTGCCGCGTGGCGATGCTCGGCTGGTGCCAAGCCAGAACTGGCCGTGAGGAACAGCACGACATGAGGCCCATTCCCACCGTGAGACTTCGGCATTGCTCTCGGTCCTGATGTCCAAGGTTGCGATGGTTTTGCGGGCATCACAGCGAAACTACGATTGATCGCCGGCGTGGATCTCAAGACAACGTGGGCCGCCGCGGCTAGGGCGACGGTTGGGGCCGTCTTCGCAACTGAGAAAGCGGCGAAGACGTTTTGCGAACGACTCCATACCTCGCATGAAAGCTAGCTTCGTTTTTCGATTTGTCAAACTGACAGTGCATGGTCTGTCACCATTGCCCGACGTTTTCTCAGGTACTCGCTGTGGCAAAGCGCCGGTTTCCGCAATTCCCCCTCGCCGGCGGGAGGCCTCTTCGCCAAGGTGTCATTTTTTGACACGCGCTTGCTTTCTCTTCTGAGCTAGAGATTTTACAGGACGAGCGCCTAACCTAAAGTAGTGGTATAGACAGCCCCGATCATGGTATCGCGATCTGGGAGATGGAGATGGCTACGAAGGAAAACAACGAGCCCTACTCGGACGCCGAACGGCGAAAGTCGTTTCCAGTTCCGCTCGAGCTTTGCGCCAAAGCGGGCGATTGAAGCTGGCCCACGAGGAGCTTGCGGTACAGATCCTTGATGAATCCGCCGATGGTCTTGGCGTCCTGGTGCCATTCGTCATGACGTACGCGGGTAGACCTCGCAGATTGAGGCTACGATATCAGCCGCCCCCCGATATAAGCGATTTGCCGACCCTGGCATAGATGCGTAGAATCTGCCGCATAGCGAGTTTGGCCCCGTTAGGAGCGTGCCATGCCCGAAGCCTTCGATGCCTACTACAAATGGCTCGGTATTCCGTCCGAGGAGCAGCCGCCCGACCGCTATCGGCTGCTTGGAATCAGGATGTTCGAGCCTGATCCCGACGTGATCTCGAACGCCGCCGACCAACGGATGGCCCATATCAGGTCGTTTCAAGCGGGCGGGCACTCTGCAGCCGCGCCACCAGCGCCCGCAAGTTCCGCCGCGCGATCTTCGGCGAGATCGGATCTTCCGCTGCTCCACGCCCGATGACTTCGTTCATCCACAAACGCCTTCCAGGCGGCCTTGTCTGCGGCAGCGGCGGATACGGCTGTTGAACCTGCGATCACGACCGCCAGCCGCGTCGTAGTGCATGTAGTAGCTGCCATCGGCCTGGTAGACCCAGACATCCCTGGCTCCGTGGATGTCGCATTGGTCCGGCCCGTCACCGTAACGAAGCACGACGCCATGATCGGCAGCATCCAATCGGAGCTTCGCTGCGGGACGCCCGTCGCGGTATTGGGCGATGTTACCGTCGGCGTCAAGCACCAAAGTCAGCGCAAATAGAACTGCCTGGCACATGCTACATCTCCTGCTGCTCTGAAGCGGCGGAAATCCTCGCCATCCCAAGGAGGATGATCACGATAGATAGCCTTTTCATGGTCATGGTATTCTCGATCAAGGTTCCTCGACGATCACCTCGTCGTCGGGATCGAACTTAGGGAAAACCACAATCAGCACCGTCATGCGTCCCATGGCCCGGTGAAGCACCCGAGGGCGGATCAGGACGCACATGCCCGGCTTGACCGGGATGATCTTCCCGTCCAGGATCATCCTGGCACCGGCCTCGCACTGGAGAATGTAATAGGTCTCGGTCAGCCGGTTGTGATAATGGGTCTTAGCTTCGGAGGTGATCTCCGTGCGGTGGATGGTGCCGGGAAAATCGGGCACATCAAGGAAGGCGCGCCTTGCCTGGCCGCAAGGGCACGCCACCGGCGATAGCTCGTCGAAATCGACAATCTCGTAACCACCAGGGATCGGTTCCATGGGTGACTCCCAAGACACTCCGCTATCTGTACCCAGGCCGGACATCCCCGATCTTGAGTGCCAGACGCCACCCTGTCAAGCCAAAGGCCGTTCATCGCTCGATCCCCAGACGGGCGACTCGGCCAGTGGCGGTTGGCAGGCGTGGGCAGACAGGTTACAATCGAATGCTAACGCCCCCGCCAACCCTGGCAATGAGCAACTCTCATGAATCTCTTCGAGCCGATAAAGCCCGCCAAGCCGGCCCGCATTGGCCTCTACTCCGTCGGCCATCCCCAGTACTGGGTGCAGTTCCCGGGCTTGCTGGAGCGGCTTGAGGGCTATAATCGGTTCCTCCAAGAGCGGATCGGTCGCTGGGGCGAGGTGCACAATGCCGGCATGGTCGACCATGAGGCGAAGGGCCGCCGGGCCGCCGAGTTCTTCAACGGGCACAATGTCGACCTGATCTTCTGTCACGCAGCGACATACGCCGTAAGCGCCTCGCACATGGCGATTGCCCGCCACTGCCGGCGACCACTGGTCGTGCTCAACCTGATGCCGGCCGCGGCCATGAACTACGAGAAGACGACGACCGGCGAGTGGCTCGCGCATTGCGGGGCGTGCTGCGTGCCGGAGATTGCCAACGCCCTGGTCCGCCACGGCATGCCGTTCCATCTGGTCAGCGGCCTGCTCGGACAGGACCGTACGCCCGAGACCTCGCTGGCCGACGAGAATACGGCCAGCCATCCCGAAGCTGCGGCTGCCTGGTCGCAAATCAGCGAGTGGATCAAGGCTGCAAGCGTCGCCCGCACGCTTCGCGGCGGCCGCATGGGCTACCTGGGCCACACCTACCCGGGCATGCTCGACATGTACAGCGACCTGACGATGATCACGGCGCAGACCGGCATGCACGTCGAGATCATCGAGATGTGCGAGTTGGCCAAGCTCGCCGAGTCGGTCAGCCAATCCGAGAAGAAGGCCAAACTCGACCAGGTCCGCGATATGTTCGTCTTGAGCGAGGATTCGCCGGCCGACCCCTTGGCCCGCAAACCGGACCCCGAGCAACTCGATGCAGCCTGCCGGGTGGCCGTCGCTCAGGAGAAGATGGTCCGCCAGTTTGACCTCGACGCCTTGACCTACTACTATCGCGGCAAGGACGGCAACGCCTACGAGCAGCTCCAGGAGGCATTCATCCTGGGGCATTCACTTTTGACCGCGCAGGGCATCCCTTGCTCGGGCGAAGGCGACATGAAGACCGCCGTGGCGATGAAGGTCTGCGACATCCTTGGCGTGGGCGGCTCCTACAGCGAGATCGCCGCCGTGGACTACCAGCGCGGCACGATCATGCTCGGCCACGATGGTCCCTTCCACCTCGCCATCGCCGGCCGGAAACCTATCCTCCGGGGCTTGGGTCTCTACCACGGCAAATGGGGCAGCGGCGTGAGCGTCGAGGCCACGGTCCGAACGGGCCCCGTGACCGTGCTGAACATGACCCAGGACGCGGCCGGGCGGTTGCGAGCCATCGTCAACGAGGGCGAGGCCATCGACGCTCCGGTCCTGCGCGTCGGCAACACGCTCACGCACGTTCGTTTCGCCCTGCCGCCCACGCCCTTCATGGCCGCCTGGTTCGTGATGGGGCCCACGCACCACGGCGCCTTGAGCGTAGGACACAACGCCGCGGTGTGCCGCAAGGTCGCCGCGTTGATGGATTGGCCCTGCCAGAGCGTCGCCCCGTGACGGTCTGCCAAGCCCAAAGACAGCCGCTGCCAGCGGAGTGAGGTAGCCGAGCTTGGCGATGGCGTCGGCGAGGGTCTGTGAGTCCCCCGAGCTGGCCCAGACCAGGGAAGGGCCCAGGCTCGCAACCCCCGCGGCGAGCGTCTGCACGTACCGGCGGTCGGCATCGCTGAGGCGTTCGAGGGGCACGCGGATCACCGCGCCGTCCTTCTTCTTCAAGGTCACCGCCTCCTCCTTGAAGCACTAATGCCGTTTCCAAGTCGTCGCCCTTTCCTTCTCTTGCCCTCACGCTGCCCCCGGTTGTCCGGAGGATGGCCAGCTACGGCGCCGGGCAGACCCCCGGGCAGGTCGCCGTCATGTAGCCATGCCCGCAGTCGGAGCTATGGTCCGCCACGATCTGGTTGAACTTTCCCGTGACGATAAGCAGGGACAGGCGGACGACGCGCTGGGCTTTCAGCAGGGCCGAGTCCCCGATAACGTGACCGTTCCAGTCGATGAACCGCAACGTCCCCACGTCGGCATAGTCGAAGGTCGGCAGTTCGTTGAAACGGCTGCCGAGCACGGGGATGTTCTTCAGGGCGTTCAGGAAGTCGATATCCGGGGGAAGGTGCGGCACGATGTCGTCGGCGTATTCGTAGCGGAAGGCGGAAATCGCGTGGTTGTACGCGGCGGCAAACGCCTCGTTGCCGGCGCGGGGGGCGGCATACGTATAGACCTCGGTGGGGAGAATGCCGGCGGCCCGAAGGCGCATCGCCGCCAGGTGGGCGATTCCTCCCCCCTTGCTGTGCCCGGTAACGTAGACAGGCAGGCTAGCGGAAGTCTGGAGTGACTTGACCGCCGCCAACACGCCGTCCCAGATCGTGTCCAGGTCGCGCCAGAATCCCGAGTGGACCTCGCCCGGAATGCCGTCGACCGCGATCGGGACGGCATCGAGATCCTGCATCCAGTCCAGCAGGCTCGACAGGTCCTGGATGTCGAACGACAGCGTCCCTCGGAAGGCGACGACGATGCCGTCCGCGTTCGTACCGACCAGGCAGGCATTGACGTTCTTCATCCCGCCGACTATCACGGTTGGCGGGGCTTGAAAACCGACCGCGGAATAGCGGGGCTCCGGAGGAGTGAACATGCCGTTGCCGTCGATGCCATAGGCGCACCCGCTGGCACAAAGCAAGCGGCATTCCAGGGTTGGGGCAGCCATGTTCGTGAGTCCTTTGTTGGATTAAGGGGAACTCGTCTCGCGCGGAACAGTAGCCGCAAGACCGATTGACGGCATCCGGCGACTTCGCGGCTGCACCCGCAATCGTCTTCACCGCCGCCGGTCGCTTCATCCGCCGATGCTCAGCCCTGAGCACCACGCCCATGCCACCCTGTCTGATTATACCAGCACCTCCGGGGCGTTGAAAGCGACTCCCGTCATGGGGAAAGAACACCGTTCCCGGTGGTCCGCATGGCCGCCGACATGAGCACGGGCGGGTCCGTCCAGGCCGATCTCGATCGTCTCGTTCGGGAGAGCATCGCTGAAATCACTCGCCCGTCTCTTCGCTGGGAGTGACGTCGACGGCCACGCGCATGGTATGCCGGCCGCCGCCGAGGACCAGGCCGCGGATGGGACAGACATCGCCATAGTCGCGGCCCCAGGCGAGCGTGACGTGGCGCCGGGTGGGGGCCTGGTTGTTCGTCGGGTCGAGGTCCAGCCAGCCGGCGCCGGGGCAGAAGACGCTCAACCAGGCGTGCGACGCATCGGCCCCAACCAGCTTGGGCTGACCCGGGGGAGGATCGGTCATCAAGTAGCCACTCACGTAGCGTGCGGCCACGCCCAGCGACCGCAGGCAGCCGATCCCCAAGTGGGCAAAGTCCTGGCACACGCCGCGGCGATGGTTGAGCACTTCGAGGGTCGGCGTGTTGATGCACGTGGCGGAAGGATCGTACTGGAAATCGCCGTGGATGCGGCTGCTCAGGTCCAGGGCCGCTTCCCAGAGCGGCCGCCGCGGCGTGAACGATTGCAATACGTACTCCGCCAGCTTGGGATCGCACTGCACGTAGGGCGACGAAAAGCCGAACCATGTCGCCGCAAGGGTCTGGGCATCCGTGGCGGCGGCCAGCAGGTCCCGAACGTCTTCCCAGGCCGGCGTGGAAGCGGGATCAGGATAGGCGGGCTCCCAAACCTCGACCTCGCTCTGGGCATGGATCGACAACTCGCGGTGCTCCTCTTCGACCGTGAAATAGCTCACGCGATTGCCGAAGAAGTCGGTCCAGTTTTGCACCGACGTGGGCACGGGCCGAATGGCCAGGCGATTGCTGTGACACCGCTGCCAGGGGGAAGCCCGCGGCGTCAGACAGGCTTCGTTGTGGCCCAGCGGCACCGGCTCGCCGTAGCGGTAGGTCGTGGTGTGCGAAATGGAGTACTTCACGCGGATAGTTCCCAGCGAATTGCGGTCAAGGCCCCTAGGGAGCCCAGGGGCGCTACGCTTCCTCGGGCGGGATAGGATCGCCCAACTTGTCGTTTTCCAGGTCCTGCGCCGAACCCAACTGCCGCGACGGCCAGGTGTGCGTCAGGTAGGAGTGGGTAATGCTGCCCGAGAGTTGCCGCAATTGGGTCATCGTCTGGTCGAGGCAGTTCTGCAGGTCCCGCCGCAGACCCTGGCTATCGGCCACGGCCAGGGCCTCGACGTTGACCAGCCGTAGCGACGTCTGCACCGCCAGCACCAGCCGGGTCTCGGGATTCCGCAGCGGATCGACTCCCTTGTTGGGCAGCTCGCGGACATGGTCCGACAGGGCGCTGAGCTGGAATCCCACGGAGCGCGGGTTGGTCTCGTCGGTCAAGAGCAGGTCCAGCGCGGGGGCCAGTTGCAGCGAGGTCAGGTAGCGATAGCGGTAGGTCATCGAGCTGTCGGCAATCTCCAGGATCGCCTCCAGCAGCGGCACCAGCTCGACCGGGGTTTGGACCAGCGTCTTGCGCAGCAGCCGCAGCGTGTGCAGGGCGCGTTCCAGCCTCCGGCCCATGTCCAGGAACCGCCAGCCCGGCCCGCGGGTCATGCTCTCCGTCCCCAGGCCGCTGAGTCCCACCAGGAGGTTCAGCGTCTGGTTCAGGGCCAGCAGCAGGTCGCCCAGCCGCAGGTGGTCCTGGTTGCGGGGGAAGAGCAGGTCGATGTCGAGCTGATTGACCATCCGCCAGGTGTCGACCGAGAGCCGGTCGCGGACGACTGAGGCGATCTGGTAGACGGCGCGGAGCGTTTCGTAGAAGTCGCCGCTGCGCGATTCGTCGAACAGAAAGGAGTTCACTTCGGCCTCAAGCCGCTGCTGGAATTGCCCCGCATCGGCGCGGCCGACTTGCAGCAGCATCGAGTTGTCCGACAGGCTTTGCACCAAGGGGGCCAACTCGGCGAGGTCTTGCGGCTCCAGCTCGCTGGTGATTCGCACCACGCAAACGCGGAGCAAGCGGACCATCCCTTCGGCCCGCTCCAGGTGACGCCCAAGCCAGTAGAGGTTGTCGGCCACGCGGCTGGGCAGGTCGTTGCCGCTGCGGCGGAGTTCGACGGCGGGTCCTTGCCAGCGGAGCAGGCTGACGGGGGCGACGGGCCGGTCGGAGAGAATCCAAACGTCCTTGTTGGCCTGCCCGGCCGCGGTCCACTCGCCCGGCAGGTTGCCGTTGGAAAGGACCCTCGACAGCCCACCCGGCATGACGTGGTATCCCTCCTCGCCGGTGGCGACCGCAAAGGTCCGCAGGGAGACGTGGCAGGGCTGCAGGCGGCCCTCGCTCCAGGCGGGGGCCGTCGAGGGTACGACGCGGGCATGGGCCACGTACGCAGCCGGCTGGGCGCGGATCGCCTCCAGCAGGTCGTCACGCTCGCGGCTGGTCAACTCGGCGGTGAGGATTGGCTTCCGGCTGCGGCGCCGCACAGCAGGCACGACGATCAGGTCGTCGAAGGCGGCCTCGACCTGTCGGCAATCGCTCGGGCGGCCGCACCACCACGTGGGTACGGAGGGCAGCCGCAGCTCCTCGCCCAGCAAGGAGCGGCAGATCTCGGGCAGGAAGGCCATCAGGGCGGGCGACTCCAGATAGCCGCTGCCCAGGGCGTTGGCCACTAGCACCTGACCGCTGCGGACTGCTTGCACCAGCCCCGGCACCCCTTGGTGCGAGCTGGCCCGGAGCTCCAAGGGGTCGCAATCCTCGTCGGCCTGCCGGCGAAGGATCACGTCGACCGGCAGCAGCCCGCCCAGAGTCTTGAGGAAGACGGCCGAGCCCCGCACGGTCAGATCGCCTCCCTCGACCAGGATGTAGCCGAGGTATCGGGCCAGGTAGGTGTCTTCAAAGTAGCGCGAGCTTTTCGGCCCGGGCGAGAGTAAGACGATGCGGGGATTGTCGCGATGCTGCGGGGCGAGGGTCTGGAGCGTCTGACGGAGCGAGAGGAAGAACGAGGCCAGCCGCTCGACGTGCAGGTTGTGGAAATAGGTGGGCAAGACCCGCGAAAGAATGATGCGGTTCTCCACCGCCAGCCCCGCCCCGGCCGGCCCCTGCGTGCGGTCGGCCAGGACCATCCATTGGCCGTCGGCCATGCGGGCCAACTGACCGGCATAAAGGTGCAGAAAGTTTCCCTTCGGCGTGGGCACGCCGTGGCAGGGGAGCAAAAAGCCGGCATGGCCGAAGACCATCGCTGGCGGCAGCAGCCCACGCTTGAGCAGCTCCTGCGGCCCGAAAAGATCGGCCTGAATCGCGTTCAGCAGTTTCGCCCGCTGGGCCACGCCGGCCGCTACGTCCGACCATTGGCCCTTGGCCAGCAGCCAGGGGATGGGATCCAACTCCCAGTATTCCTCGGAACCTCGCGACGGGCCAAAGGAGGGAAAACGAACGCCGTTTTCGCGCAGCAGCCGCCGGGCCTGCTCGAAGTGCTGCTCGATCCCCTGCGGGCCGAGATCCTCCAAGCCGCGGAAAAACGTCTGCCAGGCCGGACGCGGCCGACCGTCGCTGCCGAGCATCTCGTCATACGCCCCAAGGCGGGGCACGTACTGCGCAAGAAGCTCCGGCCGCCCTGGTCCCTGGAGGTTCTCGGTCGAGCGGCTCACGGGGGAGTCCATGTCGTTCCGCACTAACCCGGATGATTCATGGTTGGATACTAGCCCGACGCGCCAGCGAGGGTTTTCAAACAGTTTTCCCTCGCTGGCGCGTCGGGCTAGTGTGCCGCACTCGGCGGCTTACGCTATCCGGCCATGAATGATCCGGGGCAAGGGGGCAATTGCAAACAACCCGATAGCTATTGAAGTTATGACCGAGCGTGCGCTAACCGTCAAGACTGGCCGTTTTGACCGGGTAGCGAAGGTCGAGGGTCAGGGGGTAGTCGCGGTTCTCTTCGGCCGGCGGAATGGGCGGCCGGCCGCCGGTATGTCCCGTAGGGAAGAAGCGGTAGGCCCGGCGGCTTTCCGCTTCGTAGGCATTCACCGGGAACCGCTCGAAGTGCCGCCCGCCGGGATGCACCACATGCCACGTGCAGCCCCCCATCGACCGCCCCGACCGGAGATCCAGCACGTCGAAGACCAGGGGCGCCTGGACGGCGATCGTCGGGTGCAGGCACGACGGCGGCTGCCAGGCCCGGAATCGAACTCCGGCGACGAACTCGCCCCGAACTCCCGTGGGATAAAGCGGCAGCCGGCGGCCGTTGCAGGCCACCAGGTGCCGAGAGTCGGTGAGGCCGTGGACCTTGACCTGGAGCCGTTCCAGCGACGAATCGACGCACCGCACCGTCGCGCCCGCCCGGCCCTCCTCGCCGAGCACGTGCCACGGCTCGATCGCCTGGCGCAGTTCCATGTGTACGCCGTCGTAGGTCACCTGTCCACAGCGCGGGAAGCGGAACTCGAAATGGGTCTCGAACCATTGCTGCGGAAACGGCAGGCCGGCCGAGGCCAGGTCTCGCAGCACGTCGGCGAAATCCTCGGCGACGAAGTGCGGCAGCATGAACCGGTCGTGCAACGACGTGCCCCAGCGGACCACCGGCTTGCGATAGGGACGCTCCCAGAACCAGGCCACCAGCGCCCTCATCAACAATTGCTGCGTGAGACTCATCCGCGCGTGCGGCGGCATTTCGAACGCGCGGAACTCGACCAGTCCCAAGCGACCGCTCGCCGTGTCGGGCGAAAAGAGCTTGTCGATGCAGAACTCGGCGCGGTGGGTGTTGCCGCTCAGGTCGGCCAGCAGATGTCGGAAGACCCGGTCCACCAGCCAAGGCGGGCATGGCTTATTCTGGGGCACCTCGCGGAACGCGATCTCCAACTCGTAGAGACTCTCGTGCCGCGCTTCGTCGACTCGCGGGGCCTGGCTCGTCGGTCCCACAAACCAACTGGAAAACAAGTAGGACAACGAGGGGTGGTTGTTCCAGTAGCCCAGCAGGCTCGCCAGCAGGTCGGGCCGGCGGAGGAAAGGACTCTCACCCGGTGTGGGACCGCCCAGCACCAGGTGATTGCCGCCGCCGGTCCCGGTGTGCCGGCCGTCGAGCATGAACTTCTCCGTCCCCAGCCGGGCCAGCCGGGCCTCCTCGTAAAGGGCCGTCGTGTTGCCGACCAGCTCATCCCAGTTCTGCGCCGGCTGGATGTTGACTTCGATCACGCCCGGGTCGGGAGTCACCTTGAAGTGCTGGAGGCGATGATCGTGCGGCGGCGCATAACCCTCGATGGCCACGGGCAACTGCAACTCCGCCGCGGCGGCCTCGATCGCGGCGACCAGCTCCAGGTAGTCTTCCAGGCGGCAAACCGGCGGCATGAAGACCATCAGCCGGCCGTCCCTCGGCTCGACACACAGCGCCGACCGAACCACCTGGTCCAACGACGGGCCGGCCGCCGTAGCACAGGCATCAGCACAGGCATCTTGCGCGGGTCGTGCTTCAACAGGCCGGAAGCTTGTCCCACTGGCCAAAAACTCTTGCCGCAGCGCGGCGACCAGGGGTGCGCCACTGTCGCCAGGATGGTCCAGCCCGCCAGCAGCGTACCCAGCGCCGTTGCCGTCGCCGGGTGAGAACTCCGGCAGCGGACCGCGGGGCGCCAGCGGGTCCAGCTCGGCCGGCAACGGACGATCCTCGGGCGCCACCCAGGGGAGCGAATCCAAGGGCAAGCGGAATCCCATGGGCGAATCGCCGGGAATGAGGAACAGGTTTCCTTGCCGCAGACGCCAACGCCCGCTCTGCCAGCGTGGTCGATCCCCACCGTCGCGCGCAGCCAGCGGCAGGGCGTAGCCCACGGCCTGCCCCAGCCCCTGCTCGAAAAGCCGGGCCAGCCGGGCCCGCTCCTCCGGGTCCTCGAGGTTCGATCGCAGCGGATCGACGTTGACCGGCAACCGTCGCTCCTTCCAGAGATAGTACCAGGCATCCTCATAGCCCGGCATCGCATGTTCCGGATCAACGTCCAATCGCAAGGCGAGCGTCTGCACCAGCGCTTGGGCCTCCTTGAGGCCGGCGCCGCAGCCCCGGTCGCCGTCAGCGATCAGGGCCGGGTCGTGCCAGAGGGGCACTCCATCGCGCCGCCAGTAGCATCCCAGCGCCCAGCGGGGGAGCGACTCGCCGGGATACCACTTCCCCTGGCCGAAGTGCAAGAGCGGCCCCGTGGCGAACCGCCGGGCCAGACGGCGGAAGAGGTCCTCCGCCATGCGGCGTTTCGACGGCCCCACGGCGGTGATGGTCCATTCCGGGCCGTCCATGTCGTCGATCGAGACAAAGGTCGGCTCGCCGCCCATAGTCAGCCGCACGCCGCCCTGTTCCAGCCGCGCGTTGACCTTGCGGCCCAAGGCCAGGATCTCGCGCCATTGGGCATCCGTGTAGGGCTTGGTGGCCCGTGGGTCTTCGTGAATCCGCTCGACCGACAGGGCGAAGTCGAACTCGACCTCGCAGGCGTCCACCGTGCCCGAAACCGGAGCTGCCGAGGCCGGCTCCGGCGCTGCGGCCAGCGGCAGGTGCCCCTCGGCGGCCAGCAGGCCCGAGGTCGGATCGAGGCCCACCCAGCCGGCGCCGGGCAGGTAGACCTCGGCCCAGGCGTGCAGGTCGGTGAAATCGCGGTCCGTGCCGGCCGGCCCTTCCAGCGGTTTGACGTCCGGCCGCAACTGGATCAAGTAGCCCGAGACGAACCGCGAAGCCAGCCCGAGCTGCCGCAGCATCTCCACCAACAGCCAGGCCGAATCGCGGCACGACCCGCTGCCCAGCGTCAGCGTTTCCTCGCAGGTCTGCACGCCCGGCGACAAGCGGATGATGTACTTGACGGCCTTGTGGACGTAGCGGTTCAGATCGACCAGGAAGTCGATCGTCCCTGCGCTCTTGCGGGGCGTCCCGGCCAGGAACTCCGCGAGCTTGGGCCCCGCCGGCTGCTGCTTCAAGTACGGCTTGAGATCCTCCTCCAGCCACTCCGAATAACGAAAGGGGTAGCTCAGCACTTCGGCGTCGAGAAAGAAGTCGAAGGGGTCGATCACCGTCAGCTCGGCGATCAGGTCGACCGTGAGCTCCAGGCAGCGGGTTTTTTCGGGGAACACCAGCCGGGCCAGGAAGTTGCCGTGGGGGTCCTGCTGCCAGTTGAGAAAATGTCCCTGCGGCTGGGCGTGGAACGAGTAGGCCGACACGGGCGTGCGGCAATGCGGGGCCGGCCGCAGGCGGACCGTATGCGGCGATAGGCTCACGTCGCGGTCGTACCGGTAAGTGCTGCGGTGGTGGAGTGCGACGCGGATGCTCATCGTCGGGAACCTTCCAACCTAAGAGGAATACTGGACCATCGACTGCCCGTGGGGACCGGGATTGCCGGATACCGGTTGCACGGCGAAGAAGGTCTCGGAGATGGCCTCGCCGGCCTGGTTGAGCTTGGTCTGGAAGGCGTCGATGAACTCGTGAAGCCCGGTGTTGAAGATCTCTTGGATGTTGGCGTAATCGAGCTCCGCCCGGAGCCGCCCCAGCCGCTGCTCGGCAGGCGTGCGGAAGGTGCCGGCGGGGCTGCCGGTGATCGACAGCAGCGACTCCTCCGCCCGGATCAGGCAGAAGTGCATGGCGCGGGGGAAGTCGCGGTCGAGGATCAGGAACTCGGCCACCTGCGCGGGCCGAGCCGCCCGTGCTTCTTGCGGTACATCTCCAGGGCGCTGGCGCTTTTCAACAGCGCGGCCCACTGGTTGGTGTCCACCGGGCCGCCGACGTTGGCCACGCTGGACAGCAGCAGGTAGTATTTCACGTCGAGGATGCGCGAGGTCTTGTCGGCCCGCTCGATCGACTGTCCCAGGAGGCGGAAGTGCCAGGCTTCGCCCCGCGACATGGTCGATTCGGCGACCCCGTCCAGGAGCGTGGCCCCCAGCTTGACCCGGCCGAAGAAGTCGAACGACGAGGCCGACACGCTCTGGTCATGCTTCGCGTCGCGGACCATAAGGTAGAACTTGTTGAGTTCTTCCCACATCGGCGAGCTGAGCATGTCGCGGACGGTGCGGGCGTTCTCCCGGGCCATGCGGAGGCAGGAGAGAATGGAATTGGAGTTCTCCTCGTCGAACGTCAGGAATTGAATCACGTTTTCCTGCGATGGCTGGCCGTAGCGGTCGGTAAATGCCTTGTGGTCGCCCGTCGTGCTGACCAACGGATCCCACTGCCGGGCCACCTCCGGTCCCAGGTCCAGCGAGAGGTTCAGATTCACGTCGATGAACCGGGCGACGTTGTCCGCACGCTCGACGTAGCGGGCCATCCAGTAGATCGAATCGGCGACGCGGCTGAGCATGGCAGGCGGCTCTCAAGGTGCATGGCGAACAGGTGCAGGGGTTGGGCGGGAGGCCACGGTCAGGATGCGCTGGCCGGCGAGTCGTGCAGGCCGCGGGCGGCGCTGTTCTTCAGCACCCAGGTGTCCTTGCTGCCGCCGCCCTGCGACGAGTTGACCACCAGCGAGCCCTTGACCAGGGCCACCCGCGTCAATCCGCCCGGCAAGATATAGATGTCCTCGCCGTAAAGGATGTACGGCCGCAGGTCGACGTGCCGCCCTTCCAGTTTGCCGCCCACCACGGTGGGCACGCGCGACAGCGAGAGCATCGGCTGGGCCACGTAGTTCCGCGGGTTGTGCTCGATCAGCTCGCGCTGCTTCTCCCGTTGTTGCGGCGTGGCCCGCGGACCGAGCATGATCCCGTATCCACCCGACTCGTTGGTGGGCTTCACGACCAGTTTGTCGAGATTGGCCAGAACGTGCTGCCGCTGTTTGTCGTCGGCGCAGATGAAGGTGGGAACATTAGGCAGCCGGATCTCCTCGCCAAGATAATACTTGATGATCTGCGGCACGTAGGCGTAAACCGCCTTGTCGTCGGCGATGCCCGTGCCGGGGGCGTTGGCCAGGGCCACTCGGCCGGCGCGGTAGACGTCCATCAGTCCCGGCACGCCCAGGCGGGAGTCGGGCCGGAAGGTCGCCGGATCGAGGAAATCGTCGTCGATCCGCCGGTAAATCACGTCCACCCGCTTCAGTCCCCGCGTGGTCCGCATGTGAACATGGCCGTCCGAGACCACCAGGTCCGAGCCCTGCACCAATTCCACGCCCATCTGCTGGGCCAGGAAACAGTGCTCGAAGTAGGCCGAATTGTAAATCCCCGGCGTCAGCACCACCACGTTCGGCTCGTTGACTGAGGGCGGCGCGATGTACTGGAGCATCTTGAGCAACTGTTCCGGGTAGTCTTCGACCGGCAGGATCGACAGGCCGTTGAACACCTGGGAGAATGCACGCTTCATCACCGCGCGGTTTTCCAGCACGTAGGAAACGCCGGAGGGACAGCGGAGGTTGTCCTCCAGTACGTAGACCGTGCCGTCGGCGTCGCGCACCAGGTCGGTGCCCGTGATGTGGCACCAGATCCGGCGCGAGGGGTCCATGCCCGCACAAGGCTTGAGGAAACACTTGCTCGACTGGACCATGTAGGAGGGGAAGACGCCGTCGCGGATGATCTTCTGGTCATGGTAGAGGTCGTCGATGAAGAGGTTCAGGGCGGTGATGCGCTGTTTCAGTCCCTCCTCGATCGACTTCCACTCGGCATATTCCATGACCCGAGGGATGATGTCGAAGGGCCAGATCTTCTCGGTGCCCGCCGCGTGGCCGTAGACGTTGAAGGTGATGCCCATGTTCCGCAGGGCCAGGTCGGCCGCCTTCTGGCGGCGAACCAACTCCCCCTCGGCCAACGACTTCAACCGCCAGGCGAGTTGCTCCGCCCTGGCCCGCGGGCGCCCCTGGCCGTCGAACATTTCGTCGTAGAAGCCATCCGTCTCGTATTCGGGGAACAGCAACTCATTGTCCGACGCACATTCGCTGCTGACGGTCGCCATGGTCGAACTCCTTCAAGAGACGAGAACACCGGCCGGTCCACAATCAACCGCGGAGAAAAGCGGCGCGGGGGGCCACGTCGGGACTTTCTCACGGGCGACCATCGGCGGGAACACGTTCCATCCACATTTGGGGGTGGTTGCGTATTCAGAAAGCAATTTACAACGGTTAGTTGCTGCGCATCATCGTAATTTTCCTGATGCTTAAATTCTCCGCGCATGGCACCGCGCATAGCCGCACTGCTGAGAAAGCCCTCCATGTCTGCCTAGTTCCCTAGCTCCAGCGGCAAGCTTCGTGGGCAGGACATGCCAAAACGTGGCCCAATAGAGGGTTTCTTATCTTCAGGGCAAGTGGTGTGCCGAATCGTCGTGACCACCCCACCCCAGATAGACCGGGGAAAACCACGACTGACCAGTCGCGGGCAGAGAAACCCGCGTGCGGCTTGCATGAAGGTCGCGATGGCGGAAGCATTTCGCAACTGTATGCTGCAAAAGGCCTTAAGTCAGTGCGGGAAACAGGACTTGAACCTGCACGGCCTTTCGGCCACTAGGCCCTCAAGGATTTCCTATTTCTGTACGGGCACCGCAACAGACTCCGTCTTGAGGTTGATGTCATCGAAATCCACCTCGCCCTTGCAGGGCAGGACTCCCATGAACAAGGCCATGCGGATCGCACCCGCGGGGGCGGTGATTTCCTGCTTGACCTCGGTCCAGTCATAGGTGCCCGTAGTCAGCTCGGGACGCAGAAGTTTCTGACCGGGTTCATTTCCCACGACGAACGCTCGCCGGCGGTTCTGTCCGGTGGCGTCGATGAACTGTAGGTACACTGCCGGGTTGCCCTTGGCAGTCGAGGCAATGTTCTTGCCACGAATTCTCAGCGACACGGTCATCTTCGCGCCTTCGACGGTGGACAACCAGGGCGTCCAATATCCCACGCCCTGCGCCGGGACGTTCTCGGGCGCGATGGCCTTGACCACCAGCCAGCGATGGCCCATGCTCAGTTCGCCCGTGCTCTGGATACCTTCGACCTTCACCGGCTTTCCGTCGGCATCCTTTCCGAAGTTCTCCTCGGCCCCGATGAACCACTGGCAGCCGAGTCGCTGGCCTTTGTCGCCGGTGAGCAGGTCGCCGCCCTCGGGCTGCCAGGACACGTCGTTGTGGTACCACGGCCAGTTGAAGGCGAAGCCGTCGCTGAAGGTGCGGTCGTTGTAGTTGCCGTCCGAGAACCGCCAGAAGAAGCTGGGCACTGAGATGTTGTTGGCCATCTCCGCGGTCGAGGGCCACTTTCCGTTGATGCCCGCGTCGGAGAGCATCGGGCGGGCCAGGTGCGACTTCTCGCCCCAGGGCACGCGGAAGGTCACGGCGCTGCCGCCCATCGACTCGGGCGTCAGGTCGTTCTTGTCCTTGTCGTACGCGGCGAAGTCGCCGTGCAGCTCCCAGCCGTACTGCTTGCGCACTTCATCGAGCGTGCGGACCTTCGTGCAGGCGTCATCGATCAGCGGGACGTCCTTCCGCATCCGCACGTGGTTGAAGTCCACCAGGCAATTGCGGAAGTTCTCGGGGAACTGCGTGCGTCCCCAGCCTGCGGAGAAGTGCATGAGGTACGGCTGCGCCAGGTCGATCAGGGCGTTGCCGCGCATCACCATGAAGCTGTTGCGCATCGGCCAGCGGTCGTGGTTGTGCCAGGTCACCTGGCAGCCCTTGAAGAAGTTATCGATCACGCTCAGCCGCGTGCACCAACTGCTGGACAGCCCGCTGTTGAGGAAGTAGTTTCCGATGCACAGCGTGTCGTTGGCGCCGTACTCGTTGTAGAAGCCGAGTCCCTGGTTGTCCCAGAAGGCGTTGCCGATGACGCGCGCGCCGACCATGTGGCAGTCGTACCATAGCCCGCTGGCGTTGTCGGCGATGATGTTGTAACGGAAGATGTTCAGCCGCCCGCCCTTGGACTCGACGCCGCTGAAGGATTCGCCCGCGATGTTCCCGCGCCGGTGGGCGATGATGTCCTGCCAGTCCGCCCCGCACTTGACGACCAGGCAGTCCTCCACGATGTTGGCGTTTCCGCCGGGATTGACGGAGCTGCACGCGCGGTAGAAATTGCACCGCCGTACCGTGCATAGCCCACCGCGAATGCTGACGGAGCCGTGATACAGGTCGTGAAAGTAGCAGTCCTCGACCAGGTTGCAGTTGCCGTCCAGGTACAGGCCCAGGTGCGCCCAGGCGAATTCGAGCTTCTTGAACGCCCAGTAGCCGAATTTGGGCTGCTGGTAGAAGCAGACCATGTCGCGCGAAAGCTGGATCGTGTGCCCGGCCGGACCTTCACCGCCCAGGTTCAGCATCAGCGTGCGGTCGGAGGCGCGATACGTGGCCCACCTGGCCTTGTCATCCGGCGGCGGGCTGTCCTTTGGTTCCGTGACGATCGGCTTGCCGTCGAGGACCACCGTGAGGTCCTTGGGCTGGCCGCCGGGGAGCTTCACGCCGTAGCTCCTGGATTTCTCGATGGGCTTCCATTGGTCCGCTGCCGGTGCGCCGTGCAGCACCGAGCCGATGCGTACGCGGTCGTCTTTCCACGCGGAGAGCGTAATCGGGGTTTCCATGTTGCCGGAACTCTTGGGCAGGAGTTCCTCCTCGTAGATGCCCTGTTTGACCCAAATCGTGTCGCCAGCCTGGGCCTTGTCCAAGGCCGCCTGGATCGTCTGGAAGGGCAGCGCCTCGGTGCCGGAGTTCTTGTCGTCGGCTTTAGGGTCGCTGCCGGCAACGAATATCTGCGCCGCAAAGGCGCACGGCGCGGCGAGTACCGCCAGCACGACGGCGCCGGCTCGGATCGCCCGGAAAGGGAAATGCTTGGCAATAGCTCCCATGGACCGGCTCCTCTAGCAGGCGGGTGAAAGCGGCTCTTGCAACGCGGAGCCCCGACCCTTTGGCAGGGATAAGGAGAACGGGGGTGGACGGTTGGCAGGAGGACCAGCCCATTATGATCGCCGACCGTGGAGAAAGCAACCGAGTTGAGGCGCGCCGTGGGAAATAGCCGCGCGATGAAGGCGCGACAATCTGCTCGACCGACTCCGGGCCGCCGGTCTGCCCGCCCTGCTGCCGCTGCACCTGACCGCAAATTCAGACTTGTCTCAATGATCCGGGCCAAGGAGGCCGTTTGGATCGAGGGCGAGGCGGCCACCAGCCACACCTTCAAGAAACACGGTTGGTGCGACGCGGTCAACAAGTCGCTTTTGTCCGGCGGCAATTGGCTCTCGCATTACAGCGGAATCAACTTGAGCAGCACCGGTAGCACGAACAGATTGCCGGCCAAGCCGCCGATGAGGGCGACGTTGACGAGGACGCTAAAGTTCGCGGTCGGAATGAAGTTCGACAGCGCGAGCGCGGCGAAGCCGACGACCAGGGCCAGATTTGAGAAGACCATTGCGCTGCCGACGCGGCGATGCGTAGCACGCAGCGCCTGATCGAACGGGACTCCGGCAAGACGTTCTTGGCGGAAGCGGTAGAGATAGTGGATGCTGAAGCCGACGGAGATGCCGACCGAGACGGAGGCGATCATCGGTGTGCCCATGTCGATCGGCACGCCTAGCCAGCCCATCGCTCCGAGGACCATAAGGATCGGGCCAATCTTCGGAACCAGGCCCACGATGGCCAGCCGAATGCTGCGCAGTGCGATACACATGATGGAGAACACGGCGGCGGTGGCGAGCAGCAACGTGTTCAACAGGTCCGACATCAGGCCGCTGACCAAGTGATTGAGCAGCGGGTACACGCCGGTGACGCGCACGCGGGCTGGCGCGTTTGGCTGGTCCAGGACTTCGCGCCGAATCTGCTCGACCGTGGCAATCAGATCGTTCTTCACAGCGCTGGAGGCTTGCTCGCGGGCACGGAGCATCACACGCATCTGCTTTTCTTTTTCATTCCAGAAGACGGGCACGAGGTCGGGCCGCTGCTGATGGAGCACCCAGAGCTTAGAGGCGTGGCTGGCCTTGGGACCCATCCATCGGCTGATCGTTCCTGTGACGCCGACCTCGAAGAAATCAAGCACATCCACGAGGCCCAGAGCTTTGGTGACGTTCGGTGTCTCGCGCAGACGGGCTTCGAGGCTGCGCAGGCGGTCCGCTAGTTCCGGTGTGAAACCGTCCGGCGCGGAGAATTCCAGATCCATCGTTCCCACGCCTCCCAGTCGCTCCTCGACGAAGTTGTATGCGGCGACCACGTCGCTCGACCGCCGGAAATTGCGGGTGAAATCCGTTTCCGCACGGATGCGGAAGATTCCGGCGACGGTGAGCCCGAGCAGGACGACTACCACCATGGCTACCTCCCGCGGCGCGCGAGGCTCCAGTCCATCGTTGCCTCCAGCAGGCGCTCGATGTGTCGCTCCCCCGGCGCCGCCCCCGGATCACTCGGCCGATTGCCGAACATTACGACACCAGGGACGAGGGCCGCCGTAACGAAGAAGATGAGCGTCGAGGCCAGGGACAGCATGATCGCGAAATTGCGTACTGGCGCGATCGACGAGATGAACAACGACCCAAATCCGACCGCGGTCGTGAGGCTGACCCAGAACACCGCCGGCCCGGCGGCCGACATGGTCCTGAGCAGGGCGTCGGTAACGTCCGCACGCTCCCGCTCCTCGCGATACCTCGCGGTCACCTGCACGACACTGGCCACCCCGATCACGGTAACCAATGCCGTGAGCGTCGTGGACACCATGCTCAGGTGGGCCTCGACCAGCCAGAGAAGAGCCTTCGTCCAGACCAGCGTGACATGGACCACCGCCAGCGGCAGCACCACCCAGCGGACCTTTCGGAACAAAACCCCGATCACGGCCACCAGCGCGAGCGTCGAAACCCAGCCCAGCTTGCGGCTGTCCTGGTCCACAAATACCGCGGCGTCGTGCAGGAGTATCGGTCCGCCGGCGACTACGGTCTTGAACCGATTCCTTTCCGCACGCTCGCGGATGCCCGCGATCAGATGCTTGCGTTCCAGGTCAGTGCGCTCGGCACGGATCGTGATCGCAATGGCCGTGGTCTTGCCATCGTCTCCCAAGAACACATTCCGGTAAAGTTCGGATTTCAACAGCTCCGCTTTGACTTCCTCGCGCGAGCGTCCATGTTTACCGATCTGCGCAAAAAGCGGTGTGGGGTCCAGCGGAGCAAGCGGCCAGCGCACGTCGGCCAGACTGGCGACTCCTTCCACGCCCAACGATTTGAGGTTACGGAAGGTCTCCGAAAAGTGGTGCAGGTGCATCAAACCGTCCGCAGTCAGCAGCTCAGGGTCCGTGTATGCCACCACGATCAATTCGGCGCCGCCAAACAGCTTGAGACCATCCTGATACGCCAGCAACACCGGATCGTTTGGCGGAAGCAGATTCGTGATCGCCACGTCGAATCGCAATTGACTGGACGGCCACACGCCCGCGAAGGTCAACACCAGCGACATGGCCAGCAGCATCGAGCGCCAGCGAACCAGCCAGGCAGCGATGCAGTGCGTCAGATTGAGCGGTTCGTCGGCCATACCGTGCTTCACGCGTTGGTCTGACATTGAATGATGAATCGAGTAGAACGAAGCTGCCCAGCCGGGCTACGGTTCCTCATCTTCACGCCGTAGCCGGTCCAGATCCAGAAGGGCACACTCAGCCCCACGGCCACCTGGTACAACGAAGACGGCCGGGAGGTGCCGGGCCGACAGCCAACTTGGAAGGCATGGTCCCTACCCTCCCGGCCGCTCTTGCCTAAGCCGTCAACTTACGCTCCCTGGCGTCGAGTGTCTACGACCCACCACAGGCTCCAAGATCGCCAGTGGGGCCCTGGGCGATCGACGGATCATCGAGCGGACTCAACCCACTGAGGTTATCAGCCGTGCAGACCGACGCGCCCAGCGCCCGCTGGAGGCGCGATCTAGCCCCAGGACGACCCAAAAGCCGTCCGCCGCCTGCTGCGCACGAGCGGGGCGCGTAGCGCGTTTAACGGCGCCACCCGGCGGGGGTGTCGGTCCTCCTGATCGAAGAGCATACCTGCCCCCCCTACACCAGGCCCCTCGGGCCATCGACAACCCCGCCTCGCCGTGCCACAATAACCCTCGGCCGGGAATCGCGGGACGCCCACCGCTGTCTCGAAGGCGTTTGATACCATCGTCAGCCGCGCATGCTACCATGCTTACCTTCGCGGCCTTCTTTTGGCCGTTGCCCTACAAAAGAGCGGTCTAGCGTCTGGTCATTTCCGCGGAGCTTTCTCGTTGCCGCCTCCTGACCGTTGATTGTTACCTGCCGCCGCCCCTAAGCGTTCCAGCATCGGCCGTGCCGTCGCGATCAACCGGCACGGGTGGCCGAAGGCGTTGCAGGTGACGCCGAGCGAGGTAATCGCCGGGGCGGACGATGAGACGAAGAGGCACATGGAACATGCTCCGAAGGTGAAAAACGTGAAATGGTCAAGAAGGCCACGAGAAGAACCGCTAAATTCACGGCGAGGCCCGTCGCCATGAGGCGCTGCGCGTGAACATCGGGATGCGGGGCCATTCGAATACTATCAAACCATCCGTCTAAGCCGGGCGAGCGATGGACTTCCCCGCGCGTCTTCGTGATCCCGTATCGCCAGTCCGATGATCCCTCGGACGCGCTGAACGGCGCGCTGAATGATTTCGTCCGCAAGCACATGGGCATTCGTCTGGCCGAGGTCAGCCCGAAATCGGTGGTGATGTACAACATGGGCGATCCATCGGCGGAGAATGCCTCCGACCGCATGGCGCGCGCCCTGGCCGACTTGGCGGCCACATGCGGCATGGAAGTGTTCATGATCGATGCCGGATGGCACATCAACAAGAACCAGGGCAAAGCGCGGGCGAGTTGGGTGGAGGCATGCGGCGACTGGATCGTCAACTCGGACGAGTTTCCGGACGGCCTGAAACCTGTCTTCGACCACGTCCACTCGAAAGGACTGAAGCCAGGGCTATGGATCAGCCTTGCCACGAGCAACCCGACGGCCCAGATGTACGCGGACCATCCCCAGTGGCGGGTCATCGGACACGATGGCAAGCCGGCCAACCTCCATTATGTCGGCCTGCCGATGAAGACCGAGTGCCTATGCACGGGGTATTACGACTACATCAAAGGTGTCCTCCTCCGCGCCGTCCAAGACTACGGGCTGGGCTATATCAAAGTGGACATTTCCATGGTGACCAGCGCGTATATCGACGACCCCAAGGTCTCCGGCTGCTACGCGCTCAATCATCCGCTGCATCGGGACCATGAGGAATCACTGATCATGATCTACGAGCAGTGTTTCAAGCTGTTCGACCAGTTGCACGCGGCTGCCCCGAACCTGTTCATCGACTGCACGTTCGAGACCGACGGCAAGCTCCAACTGATCGACTATGCCTTCGTGCAACATGCGGAGGGCAACTGGCTCTCGAACGTCGAGCGACGTGGACCGGAAGGCCCGCCAGGCTGCGGCCGACGACGTCAAGAAGCTCACCGGTACCGAGCCCAAGCAGTACAACGACTACCGCGAGCTGCTGGAGAAGGAGAAGCCGGACATCTGCATCGTGGCCACGCCGGACCACTGGCACGCACTACCTACCATCGCGGCCGTTGAAGCGGGGTCGCACGTGCTGGTGGAAAAGCCGATCTGCCATACGATCTACGAAGGGCGCGCCATGCTCAAGGCAGCGCGGGAGTGCAACCGCGTGGTCCAGGTAGGCACGCACCGCCGCTGCGGCAAGCATTACAATTCGGCCATGCGGTTTCTCAAGGAAGGCAAGCTCGGCCGGATCGGAATGGTCCGCGCGTTCTGCGGCTTCGGCGGCCCCGTCGACACCGACGCGCCGGACGAACCGCCGCCCGCCGGGCTCGACTGGGATTTCTGGTGCGGCCCGGCGCCGATGCGGCCCTACAATCGCCAGATGCATCCCAAGGGCTTCCGCTTCTTCCTCGACTACGGCAATGGCCAGCTTGGTGACTGGGGTCATCATTTCTTCGACCTCATCCTGTGGTGGACCGAAGAGCGGTATCCCACGCGGGTCTACTCCACCGGAGGCAAGTTCATCGTCCGCGACCGCACCGACGCCCCCGACACGCAGATCGTCGCCTACGATTTCGACAAGTTCCGCGTGACCTGGGAGCACCGCAACTACGCCGGCAACATGACCGAGAAGCATCCCTTCGGTCTCTACTTCTATGGCACCGCGGGAATCCTGCACCTGGGTATCATCGACGGCTGGACTTTCTACCCGCAGGGGAAGGACGCGGCCGTAGTTCACGAACCGACCGACCGTAGCGAGAACATCCGCGAGCTGTGGGCCGATATGGTCCATGCGATCGAGACCGGCGCCCGGCCCGTCTCCGACATTGAGAACGGATGCCTGGCCTCTAACATGTGCCTGCTGGGCACGCTCTCGATGAAGCTCGGCCGCAGTGTCAACTGGGATGGCCGGAAGCAGGTCATCCCCGGCGACCCCGACGCCAACAAGCTGCTGAAGCGAGACTACCGATCACCTTGGAAGTACCCCAACTACGCTTGAAGGAAGGAATAAGGAAGATGTTGGTAGTTCCAAGAAGCCGAGATTGCCGGCTTATGACAATCGCCAGGATCTGGGCGCTGGCGATCTGCCTTCCTCCCGCCGTTGTGCGAGCGGAAGTGAAACCGATGTCGCTTTTCTCCGACAACACGGTGCTCCAGCGCGACGTGCGGCTACCGGTCTGGGGCGCGGCCCGGCCCGGCGAGACGGTGACGGTCTCCTTGGCCGGCAGCAAATCCCAGGCGACCACCGATGTCCGGGGACGCTGGACGGCAACGCTTCCGCCACAGCCGGCCGGTGGCCCCTTCGAGATGACCATCGCCGGCAGCAACACCATAGCGATCAAGAACGTGCTGGTCGGCGAGGTATGGGTGGCCAGCGGGCAGTCGAATATGGACATGAAGTTGCCCAGTGCCGAGGGAGGCCCCGAAGCAGGCCGACAGGCCGGCGATCCGTCGCTCCGCTTCTTCACCATGGGTTTGACCCTGGCCGAGGAACCCTCGCGCGACGTGCGAGGCGTCTGGCGGGTTTCAACGCCGCAGGAGGCGGCCAATTGGTACGCCGCCGCCTACTTCTTCGCGCGTGAGCTGCGTCAAACGCTGGGCGTTCCCGTAGGCGTCGTTCAGGCCGCGCAAGGCTGGACTCCGGCCGAGGCCTGGACCAGCCGTAAGGCATTACTGGCCGATCCCCAGTTGAAGATCATTGTCGATCGCTGGGATCTATGGACCGCCGCTACCCCGGGCGCCAAGCAGCTTTACGAGAAGAAAATGGCCGAGTGGGAGCAAGCGGTCCAACAGGCCAAGGCCACAGGCAAGCCGGAACCGCCCCAGCCCCCGGCCCCCGCGAACGCTGATTTCATGCACCGCGCCGCTTCGCTTTACAACGGCATGATCGCACCGATGACGCCGTATGCCATCCGCGGCGCCATTTGGTACCAGGGCGAGACCAATGCCTCGCGCGCGGACCAGTACCGCCGGCTCTTTCCCGCGATGATTCGCGACTGGCGGGCCGCTTGGGGTCAGGGCGACTTCCCCTTCCTCTTTGTGCAGATTGCGCCGTTGGACACAGGCGGTGTCGACCGCGCGGAACTCCGCGATGCCCAGCGTGAGGCCCTTGCCGTGCCCAACACGGCCATGGTGGTCACGCTCGACATCGGAGATCCCAAGGACGAGCATCCGAAGAACAAGAAAGAGGTCGGCCGGCGGTTGGCACTGGCGGCGCAGAAACTCGCTTACGGCCGCGACGTGATCTTCTCCGGCCCGCTCTACCGTGACATGAGACTCCAGGGCGATGCGGTGCGCATCCGGTTCGATCACGCCAACGGCGGCCTGGTTGCCAAGGACGGGCGGCTTGCCGGTTTCACGATTGCAGGCGAGGACCGGGAATTTGTCTTGGCCGAGGCGAGGATTGACGGCGAGGAGATCGTGGTTTCTGCCAAGAACGTCGCGGCCCCCAAGGCCGTCCGTTATGCCTGGGCGAACTATCCGCAGGCCACTCTGCTGAACAAGGCGGGCCTGCCGGCCAGCGGGTTCCGCACCGACAACTGGCCGCTCACGACGCGCGGCGAGTGGAAGATGTTCTTTGAACAGATCAACCTGGATGAACGCACGCTAACGCCCAGGGGCCAGCGGTAAAGCGGGTGGCGGCCCCGGGCGTTCCGCGCAAGCATTTCTATCCGCGCCAGCCCAAGGCGGCAGCGTAGGCCGCGTCAGTCCGCCTTCACGGGCGGGCGATACGTTCTTGCGCTCGCAATCGCCGTCACGCCGGCCGTAAACTTCATCTTCCCACGCGGCGACTTCCAGCGCACACCCCTGCCGTCGGGCAGCAGTTCCGCCCCCGGCTCAGCCTCAATGGCCGTCACTCGCAGGCTGCCGGGTAATCGCACTTGAATTTCAGCCCACGCCGCTGAAGGGTTCTCGGGAAACTGCGCCTGGCAGCTCACTTGGGCCTTCGTCGCATCGTATTGCAAGTTCCAGGAGACGCGGCCGAAATGCGTGGGAGCGTCGGCGATGCCCACCGGCTTGCCGCTTGCCAGCCAGGAGCGATCGGTGCCCAGCCCCAGTTGCAGGCCATCACCCTGTTCCATGACCATCGAGTCGCGGATCGCGCGGACCACGGCCACGGGCGTCCAAAGGTGCTGCCGATCGCCGGAGCATTTTGTGGTGCCCGGTTCCTGGCCGCGTTCCTCGCACCAGGTATAGAGCGGCGTGGCGTGATTCAGCGTGGCGTAAAGGTAGCGGGCGGCCGCGTCGCCGTTGCCGCGTGCCAGGTGGGCCTCGGCCACGTTGTCCAGCGTGATGGCCACCCACATGCCGTCGGTCATCCAGCCGGTATGGATGGGTATGCCACCTGGGCTCAGCCGCGACTCGATCTGCCGCAGCGTGCCGCTGATCAACTCGTGGTCGGGCGGCAGCAGCCCGCAGGGCGTCAGCGCATTGAGCACGCCCCAGCGGCTGCCGGAGGTCTTGCCCGGCACGCCCGGAATCCAGCGGTAGCCGTCGGCCTGGATCGCCCCTCGCCGGATCGCCTCCAGCAGATCATCGCGGCCGGCCCGGTAGATTCTCTCCAACTCTTCGAGATCGGCGGTGCGGCCGAGGATCTTCGCTGCCTCGATCGAAAGGCGATCGGCGTAGACGGCCCAGATATTGTGGGGCAGGAAGACGCCGTACAGGTCGCCGTCGTTCATCAGCCCGGCGTCGCCCATGCCCGGCGGCATCAGTCCGTAGGTGACCGGCCGGTCGACGCCGCTGCCGGTGCGCATTCGGACCCGCTGCTGCTCCTGCCAGCGGGAACTGGCCGCCAATCGCGGATAGACCCATTCCAGGTATTTGCGGTCCTTGGTCAGCCGGTAGTGTTCCATCGCCGCCCAAGCCTTGAAGCCCGCGCCGCCCCACATCAGGTGGCCCCATCCCTGCGGATCGTTCCAGTCGCCATCGGGCTCCTGCATCTGGAGGCACATTTTGTAACCGGCGGCGGAAAGCTCGTGGAGTCCCATCTGGTCAAGGGCCACGGCGACTATGGCGGCCTCGAAGGCGTTCGGGGCTCGGTAGACCTCCGTGCCCGGCACGGCCGCGATCTGTCCGCCGGCCACCGGCTCACGCATGATGAACAGGTCGGCCAAACAAGCCCGTAGGGCATTGCTCACACCTTCATCGGGGATGCTCACCCGGCTGGCTCGGTCCAGCAGCGTCAGCCACTCCTTCTTCGCCTCCTTCCACTCGCCGGTCCAATCGCGGCTGCGCAGCGTGGGCACATCGGCCAGGTAGGCGCGGTAGGGCCGCACCAGCCAGCCGGTGCGCCGCTGGCCCGGCTTGAGGTTCCAGACCAGCGCGATGGTCTTGGGGCCTGGCGCCCGCCGATCGACGGTAAGCCAGTAGGCATCGGCGCCCAAGCCCAAGAGCAGCACGCGGTCGGCGCGGTTGCGCCAGCCGGCCAGCAAGACGTTGCAGTCCCAGCGTGCCGGTTCGACCCAACCGCGGTTCTCGCCCCAGTTGGCCGATTCGCAGCGGACCACGACCTGGTGTGGATGCTGATCCCTGTTGACCACTTCCACGCGGACCAGGGCGGCCGTCATCCCTCCCAGCACCTTCAAGCGAACGGTGGCCAATGGGTCCTCGTAGCTGTTATCCAGGGCAGGCAGGAACCCGTCCAGTCGTGTCCAGCGACTCTTGGCCAGCGCCTTGCCATCAAGCTGCGGCGTGATGCGGATGTCCCATGCGGTGGCGGGAGTGACGAACGCGGCCAGCGGATAGTGGGTCAGGTCCTCGTAGGTCCAAGCCATGCGCAGCCAGCCCGGCTGGAGATCCAAGAGCGTGCGGTCGCTGGAGTCGGGACGTCCTACGGTTAGCCGGTGCGGCGTGGCAAAGGCGTAGGAGAAATCCACTCTGGGCAATGGCGCCTTGCCCGGTGGCTCCGCAGCGGTTGCCGGTCCGGCCGGCGCAATGAATCAGACCAAGGAATACCAAGGCGAGCCTCACCGGCCCATAACAGTGCCGCAACATGTTCAGTCCCTTTCTTGCCCGGACGCCCTGTTAGGCTCGTGATCCTAGCAGACAGCGGGTACGGCGACAATCATGAGCGAGTAAAGAGTCTGGCGAACTACGTCACGCTGAAATCGCTAGGCGCAGAGGTGAACCTCGACGATCATGGCCGTGTGATCGGCGTTACCTACCGTGCGCACCAGAATCTCGGCGACGACGCCCTCGCGCCGCTCGCCCGGCTGTCGCACCTGAAGAGTCTCAGCCTCTACGAAACGACCGTCAGCGACGCAGGGCTCGCCCACCTGGAGAACCTGACCAGCCTGGAGAACCTCATTCTCGGGAAAACCAAGGTCGGCGACGAGGGCTTGGTCCATCTAAAACGGCTTACGGAGCTGCGGTTGTTGAACATCGTGGGCACGCCCATCAGCGGCAGCGGCCTGGTCCACCTGGCCGACGCCAAGAAGCTGGAGTTCCTTTATGCCGGTAACAGCCGGTTCTCGGATGCCGGCATGGTCTATCTCAAAGCACACCGCGGTCTGCGGCGACTGTTCCTTTCCGGCTCGCAGATCAGCGATGCAGGGTTGGCCAATCTCGCCGGATTCTCCCAGATCGGCTGCCTGCTACTGCAAGATACGCAGGTCTCCGACGCCGGGCGCGGGCAGCCCCTGCACGATTTTGACGGTATGTTCGTGGTGCTCTTCCTTTCGGATTCGCTCCAGGTTCTGTGTCTGGTCCAACAGCAGCAGTTCACTCGCGCTCGGGCCGGATGATCGACCAGGGCCTTGAACGCACGGAAGGCATGGTAGGTCTTCTTGGGAACGCCGAAGACGTTGCATAGGCTCCAGTCGCCGTTGTCGCCCGTATAGAAGTTGGCCATGTCAAGCGGGACGGCCTGGAGCCCAAGCAGAACGCAAGCGACGAAGGCGGCACCCTGTGCTACTCGAAAAACGCCTTGGCCCCCGATTCCGCCGGGTTGAACATACCGAACGTCCCCGGCCAGGAAATGAAGTTCTGCACGTCGGTGGCCCCACAGGCCCCGCCTTTCCAGGACTTGGCCCAGGGGCGTCTTGCCCGATCCTGTCGGCCCCGACAGCAGGATCGCCTCACGGGCCGTCGTCGCGGCAGCCAGTTTCTCCATCATTGGCTCGCGTTGTGCTCGGCAAGGCGGGCTTCCAACTCGCTGGCTCGAAGACCGTAAGCCCCACACGCAGCCTCCAACCCCGGGTAGCTCCGCAAGTCGCAGACGGTGTAGATCCCGGCGATGCAGGCAACGCGCGAAGGATTCTCCGCGGCCCAGTTGTAAAGCATCAGTCCGCCGCGGCTCTGCGGAAGGAGACATGCCTTCGGGGACATGCCATAGCGCATGGTCAACATCTCCCATAGCGCCGTGTATACTTTGCGCCCCTGTGGGCTGCCATGCGACTCGCCTACGTCGACGCCGGCCATGCCGATCCCCTTGGCCAGCCACTGGCGGAGCATCCACGCATGGCTGGCATTCGGATGGCCAATGACAGGCCGAAGCACGAAATCGCCGTACTCCTTGTTGGTCGTCAGCCAAATGTAGAAGTGGGCCTTGTGGCCCATCGTGTCGGCCAAGATCGTGCCGTGGTCAACCGTCCATGCCTTGACACCGAGGGCTCGATCTTTGGACAGGCAGCAGATCGTCCAGCCGTTAAGAGTCTTGCCGTCGAACAACGGCGTAAAACCCTTCTCGGCAAAGGGAACCTGCTGCACGCGATTCCCGCCTTCCGGCGACAAAGACGCCGCCGGCCGCTTCGATGGCTCTTGGGAGGCCACCACAGTTGCCCACGCCAACGTCGTCGCCAGACCGATAGCCCATAGCCGCTTCAGCATTAACATCTTTCCCTCCAAGGCCGGCCTCCAAATAGGAACCTCGGCTACTTGTCCACCAGGACGCCTGTGCCCCATGGTACCCCGCCGGGACCCGGTTCGCCATTAGGGTCGTGGCTAACGGTGCCATTATCGCAGGCCGTCTTCAGCGTTGCTGGGCTCTTCACCAGGCGGGGGATGGCGTCCGCGCCTCGGCCCTATAGATGGGCGATGTTTCTCGAAAACACGGGGACTTCAACGCAGGAAATGAGAAACCAGTGGCTACTGGACAGGCAAAGGGCCCGGCTCAATACTGGAGCGTGGACCGCTTTGGCACCGGCAAGGAGGAGAGCACGGTCTGAACACAAAACGCATGGCGTAAGCGAGGACTACTCACGGCACTGCCCAGAGGTGTTACCATGGCCAAGAAACTGGAAGTCAGTCACGACGAGCTTCAGAGGATCGTGGACGAATTGGAGAACCGGCAGACTTTTCCAAACCCCTCCGCGCTTTGGAAAGCGGTCGAGGAAACCGCCTGGGCCAAGGCTCACCAGCCTCGCCCGGTCACCGCATCCGTCGCCTACGACCGGGCGAAGGAACTGGGCATCCAATACAAGACCAGACCCGCGAAAAGGGGACTCGTCGCTCTCACCGAGGAACAAAGAGCCGCCATGCTGGCGGCGCGGAAGAACCGCAAGCCGCGATCTGAGAAGATGAAGGCCTACGCCAATACCTTCACGGAAATGCGGCACTGCGTTACCGAAAGGTTCCTGCCCCTGGTCGCTCAAGCGGAAAAAGGCAGTTTGCGGGCGGCGATCAAGCTGAAGTGTTTGGATTGTAGCAACTACCAGCCGAGTGAGATCAAAGAGTGTCTCATCACGGCCTGCTCCCTCTTCCCACATCGGCCCTATCAGCGCAGCCTGGAAGAGGTCGATGACGCCGTGGAGCGGGAAGGTGACGCTGTGGAACAGGAGGCTGGCACCGACGAATAGCCAGGAGGTACAGACGGAGGATCTGCTCCGGCGGCTACTTCGCCATGTCCTTGAGCAGCTTCAGCGCCCGAACCTTGACCTTGTTGTAGGCGGGCTTGGCAGCGCGATCCATCAGCTCGCCGGGCTTGAAGGGGTTGGGGACGCCCGTCTGGGCCTTACGGGCGGGGATCTTCTTCTTCTTGATCTTCACCAGCCCGGGGATGGCGATCACGCCCGCGCCCTTGTTGCCGAGGCTCTTCTTGATCTCGGCGACCAGGGCCTCCAGCACGGCGGCGACCTGCTTCTTGGAAAGCTCGGTGGCGGCGGCGACGTTGGCCAGGAGTTCGGACTTGGTGAGGGGCTTCTTGGGGGCGGGGGCAGCTTTGGCCATGGGTCTTGTTTTCCTTGTCAGGTAAGGGAGATGATCGGGTCAGTCCGCAATGCGGAATGTGGTGATTAGAGCCGGTTTGCCGGGAAATGCAAGCTGCGAACCGGCTGAAACCCGTGAAAAACCCAGGAAACTCGCTTCCACATCCCGTTTTGCCGGGTTTTCGACGCTCCGCTCGGACTGGGCGAGCCCGAGGCGGTATTGTCTTGCCTTGAACCGGTGCCTATCCGAAGCGACGGCCGGGACCAGAGGGCGGCGCGGCGAACAGGCTGTACGTCCGCTATGTTCGCGGCAATCCCAACTATGGCAAGAACGACTTTCACGATAACGGCGACGGCACCGTCAGCGATCCCAAGTGTGGCAATCCTGCTGCCTTTCCGCACGGCCGTGGGCCGCAGGGTGACGAGATAAGGATCTACAACTTCGTTCGCCCCATACGGAGCATAGACCGCCAGGCTGTTCGGTTTGTCCAGCCCGACGTTACGCCGCTGCCGGTTGTTGCGGGTAGACCGCAGGGACCGGGTATGGAAGAGCCGCCCGGCCCTGGCTTCGCACCGGGAAGGGGACCAGGGCCAGGTATGAGGTGGCCGCCCCCTCAACGGCCCGGCTGGTAAACTAGCAGCGGACCCATTCCGGCCAGACGGCCATTCTGGCAGGAAGCGTGACTGCCAGTTCCGTGAGCACAGCACCGTGCCCGCGATGCCCGTTCGGGGCCGGGAGCCGGCGCGTCGCCCCCGGCAGGACCGCTAACCACCGTGATCGAGTTGCCGGCCGCGAAGCCGGCGACGGCTGCCGGTCTGGGCCTCGGCCAACCTTCCGACCCCGTGCCGGTCGTCGCCGGTGGCCACGTCGAGGCCTGGCGGTATCGCCCAACCGGCCAAAGTCTTGTGCGTCGAAACCCAGGGCGATCCCCGCCGTGCGCTCCATCCGTCGTACCTGGCCATGCTGTCGCTGATCAGCCCGCAGACGAGCGCTAAAGTGGTCGGTGGCTACGGCACTGCCGTGGACCACGTCCTGGCGATGGCCTTCGACGACCCGTGGATAGACGACGACCTCCGCCAGGTACTGGACGCGCACGAGGTCGTGCTGGACGGCGAGTGGCCGGATGTCTGGTGAAGCGGCTGAGCGGTGACCCTGCCGACCTACGACAACGAGCTTCAATGGGGCCACGGCCTTTCAGCCGTGGAAACTGGCTTGACGGGGGCCAAAGTCAACACTGGGTAAATTGTCAAAGAGCAATGGGGAGATGTAGCCAATACACCCGCGCGGCGCTACGTTTGCGCCGCAAACAAGCCCAGGCCGCAGTGTCGGCCAACTCCGATGGCTACTGGGCCGGAGATCGCCTCCTTGAAACGCACCCGCGCGTGCCAGACGGGCCAGCACTTCAGGTAGGGCTGCGGCCGTCGATACATCGCCGGATGGTGCGACCCTGGCCAAAAAGGTGCTTTGCGAAGCGTCAACTCGGCAACCGCTTCTGTCGGCAAGCCGGCCTGCCTCACGGCTTTCAGGAACAAACGCTCCGCCTTTCCCTGTTTGCCCTCGTCGTAGCCTGGTAGCACTACCGGCGTCACGCTCTCCCAACTCTGGCTGTCTCCCACGTAGAGCGAACATACGCTCTTGCTGTCTCGCGGCATCGTCAATTCAGCATGCTGCTGGCCGGCTGTATCGACCAAGGGGTCGCTCAGCAGTCGTGAACGAATCCATTCCGCATGGCTTGCGTCACCCCCGTGCGGCTCCGCTATGAGGACGCGGCGGATCATGCCATCGGCATGGGGATGACCGATCGTTGGCAAGGGCAGATAGGAGAATCGCGGAGCAGCGTCTTGCGACCGGCCACATGCCCAGCCACGTAGACTTCTGACCCGCCCTCGAAGTCGTGCGGATCGCGTTTCACGACTTCACACGCACAGTGGCGGAGCATAGCAGCGACCAGAACAGCATCGGTTTGGCGGAAAGACCGCCGGCTCCCTTGCTCGTCGCAGAGATCGAACAACACCCAAGGGCGCGGCGGCAGATCGGTGCTACGAAGGTAGCTGACCAGGCGGAACACGCTGGGTGGCCTCGGGCGGGAATACAGCTTGCCGTGGATGCGAGCAAGGAATGTGGCGTAAACCTGCTCCAGGTCGTCAAGTGTCCCGGGGGCGGGCACCCGCCGCGCAGCACGAGACGAATGGTGCTCCGGCCAGGGGCGCCATCGCTCTCCAGGGAGGCTTCGTGCCTGAATGGCGGACAGTATACGGCCATCGCCGACCACCATGTCGATGCCCCAGCCCAGGGCAAGCAGGTGCCGCGATTCGCGGCGAAGCACGTCGATGGCGGTACGGACTTTTCCGTCGTTCAAGTCCTTCTCTTCCAGCGGCCAGAGGTAGTAAAGTGTCTCCCCGTTGACGAGGCGATGAGGACGGACGGCCTTGGAAGCCAGCCGGAGTTGTCGGTCGGACTGGCGGTCGCCGTCGTTATTGGGGACGTACAGCGTGTACGACGGCAGCGGTTGGGCGATGGGAGCCACGATCTCAGGAGGATCTCGCCGCTCAAGCCACCTAAAGGCGTCGGCGCTTGTGTCCGACCAATCGCAGTTGCGGCATCCACCCCGCGCCGGCCAGCAGCGCCTGGTACAGGCGCAAGGGCGATGGGGGCCATTCGGCCGTCCGGTCGCCGTTGAGGCGTCCGTGATACAGAGGGTCGAGAAATGTGACCGAGATGCAAAGGTACGAGGTCATGCTTCACCTTCCTACTGGCCGCCGGATCGGCTGCGGCGTCGCCCTGCTTTTCTTTCTTCCTTCGATTGCCCGAGAGCCGCCCTGGCAGTGGCAGCATCAAAGGTCGCCTCGCGATTCGCTGCGGGCTTGAAGGCTTCCCTGGCCACAGAGGCGTAGCTGAAGGCGTCAGTGCTTGTCACAGCAAAAGGCTTCCGTTTGCCGTCATAATTGACGATCTCCCATTTCGCCGGCTTTTCTGGGTCAGCAACCAACTCGCACCCCTGGCGCAGGTAGCTTTCCTGCGGAGCGGTGAAGGCGACCAGGGCCAGACCGAGGATGTACCGTCGTAGGGCCTGCGTGCGCGTGTCATTCTTCGCTCTCAGCGTGCGCAGTGCCGCCATCGGCATCACGACCCGAAGGGCGCTGAGCCGCTTCGAGCGCACAGGCGATGCCAGAACCTCCGGCGACCATTCGGAGCGGGCCAGCGGGAATGGGTCGATCATGCGGTTGGCGCCCGTGCCGATCCGCTACGCCGACCTCTTCCCCGACGACCTGGAGCGGTTGTGGTGCTACTTGGTCGAGTCCAGCCTTCCGACCCATGCCAGTCGGCAGTGCTTGACCGCCTGCGGCTACTTCGGCCTGGTCCTTTGCGGGCTGATCCACGGCCAGGACCGCCACGAGGTTCTGACCCCCGACTGGGAACCTTTGCGGCGGATCGGCCGCATGCAGGCCCTCTACCCCGAGGTCGAGGAGGTGGCGGCCGGGAGTTTCTGCCGCAAGAGGCCGCCGGAGATCGTAGGCTCCGGCTACGTGGTCAAGAGCCTGGAGGCCGCCCTGTGGGCCTTCAACGACGCGAAGGACTTCCGGGAAGCCGTGCTGCGGGCCGTCAACCTGGGCGACGACGCCGACACCACCGGGGCCGTCTGCGGGCAGCTTGCCGGGGCGTATTGGGGCGAGTCGGGGATTCCGCAGGAGTGGCGGGATGGGTTGGCTCGGCCGGAGATGATCGAGAAAGCCCTCCGGGGATTGTTGGGAGGCAAGGGATGAGCAAGTTCACGCCGCCGTTGGCCTTGCCGACCATCCCTACCATGAAGTTCCCAGTTCTTTCGACCGAGGTTCCGCTGAAAGCGAAATGAGAGGTCTTGTGAAGGTCATTTTCTGCTAGAATGGTTCATGGACGTGATGCTCATTTCATCCGGGTAGAAGCCAAGGCGGGAGGAAATCATGCGAGAAGGTCCAACCAATCGCATCAGCAGACACCAGTTCCTGAAGATCGTAGCGGGCGGCGCGATCGGCGTCACACTGCCGCGCATCGCTTGTGCCCAGTCGCCGGGTCCAACGACCCGCGTCTACAAGACCGTGGGGAAATGCCAGATCAAGGCGGACGTGCATCAAACGGCCCCCGGTTACCGCAAACCAGCCGTGATGTGGATTCACGGTGGCGCACTGATCATGGGCTCCCGGAAGGGGCTGGATAGCCGCTTTCACGCCGAATTGGTCAAGCGGGGATTCGTGGTCGTGTCAATCGACTACCGCCTCGCGCCGGAGACGAAACTGCCGGGCATCGTCGAGGACGTGCAGGACGCGTGGCGGTGGCTGCGGCAGGAGGGACCGAAGCAGTTTGGCATCGACCCGGACCGGATCGCCACGGCGGGCGGGTCGGCGGGAGGCTACCTGACCTTGATGACGGGGTTCTGCCTGGAGCCCCGTCCTCGCGCCCTGGTCTCCTATTACGGCTACGGGGACATCACGACCCCTTGGTACTCCAATCCCGACGCCTTCTATCGCCGACAGCCTCTCGTGTCGAAGGACGAGGCGTATCGAAGCGTGGGCAGCCATGTGCTGTCGGAGCCGCCCGTCCCGAACCAGCGCGGGCGGTTCTACCTTTACTGCCGCCAGAACGGTATCTGGCCCAACGAGGTAGCGGGACACGATCCGCACGCCGAGCCGAAGTGGTTCGACCCGTATTGTCCGATTCGCAACGTCACGGCCAAGTATCCGCCCGCCATGCTGATTCATGGGACCGGGGACACCGACGTCCCCTACGCTGAATCCAAGAACATGGCGACCAAACTGGCGGAGTCAAACGTGAAGCACGAGTTCATAACGGTCCAAGGGGCTGGTCACGGGCTTGCAGGTGCCAAGCCGGACAAGGTGGCTGGAATTGCCCGGCAAGCCGCCGAGTTTATCAAGGCGCACGCTACGTAGTGCAAATTGTCGTCCATTGAATCGTGTTCGACTAACGAAACTCAAGCGAAATCGAAAGCAGAAAATGATGAGGAGAATAAGTTGGTTTGCAGGTGTCATGGCCGGAGTAGTTCTGGCCGTTGGTTTCTGCGGTACGCCATCGTTGCGTGCCGCCGAAAAGAAGTCCCCACGAGGGCCGGGGAAGGTCGTTGGTATCGTCACGGCCAAGACCGATAAGGACATCACGATCAAGGCCGAAGGGGAAGACGAAACGAAAAGCTATCTCCTGGCTCCCCAGGGCGGCACGCCGAAGGCAGACCTCCAGGCGGCGTTGAAGACGGTCTTCGTGCCCAACCTGGTGATGTTCTCATCGCAGGGGCAAGACCAGCCGGTCTTGACCAGCATCCGTGTGATCCTGCCGCCTGTGCGAATGGGCGTGGCGACGGGAACCGTGGTCGCCTGCGAGAGCAAGCCCAAGGGGATAGCGTGGGTCGAGGTTAAGCCGAGCGACCGTGGCTATACCCAGCGCCTTTGGCCCCAGTTCGGGCCGGGCGGCATGAACAAGGAGATGACCCGCATCATCGGCGAATTGAACGTCGGGGACAAGATCAAGGTGAGTTGGACCTATGACGAGCGCCTCTGCGCCGCGAAGATCCAGGTCATTGCCAAGGCGAAGCCCAAGCGTGCTGAAAACAAAACAGACGACGCTCCATCGCCCTGAAACCAGTTACGTGAGGTCTTGGCCAACATGAACGAAGAAATTACGACCGTCCAGACTGTCCATGATCTCCGCCACCGCTGGAAACCGCGCAAGGAGCGGCTTGCCGCCCTGGGAGGCGAGCAGCCCACGTCCATCCGGTTCCATCGGGAGGCACATTGCCAGGACAGCCGCAGTCCGTATTGGAATATCGGCTCCAACTTGGCGTTTGCTGGGAAATGGGAAGCCGTTTCACAAGCCGAACAAGGGTAGACAACCGAAAGGACCATACCCATGAAAGCATGGCTTGAACGCATTTGATCGTGGGTGAAGGCAGACCTTTCAACAAGGGATCAATTGGAGGAGTAGGAAGAACGGGAGTATCGGGAACCGCAGGAACAGCGGGAACAAGCACGGCGGCAAAGGGAAAGGCAAGACAGGCGAGACGATACAGACGGTTTTCGAGTGGTTCCTGGTGAGGAACCTCGGAACGGTGCGGCGGATTTTCACGGGGCAATCCCAGGCAGACGCGGATAACTTCTTCCATGATTTCAAGAGGTAGGGGCTGTGGAGTTCGGCAACCGTTGCTTTCCCGCAAGCAAGGCGGATAATGGGGGCTGTCTCGGTCAAGTGAAGCGAAACTGTCGAGGTCACTATGCGCGGATCACTGTATGCTCTTATCACGCTCTCCCTGATAGTGTTTGGTGCAAGGCGGGTCCACGGGCAGCCTTCCACCTCGGTAGAGGTTGGCCCTTATGAGGTCCGCCAAGTCTTTCACGTCGGAGGAGAAGGCGGCTTTGACTACCTTGCCGTCGATCCAGAACGCGGACTTCTTTACGTTCCCCGCACGACCCACACGATGGTTCTCGACGCCGCGACGGGGAAGACGGTGGCCGACATTCCCGGCCAACAGCACAACCACGGGGTCGCCGTGGTTGTCGGCGTCGGTCGTGGCTTCATCTCGGACGGCGGGAACGGGGCGATCACGATCTTCGACCTCAAGACGAACCGGGTGCTCGGCAAGGTGACGGCCGCCGTGGATGCCGATGGCATTATTTACGACCCTGCGAGCCGTAAGGTCTTGGTGTCGTGTGGAGACGCAGGCGTCCTGATCCCGATTTCGGCGGATGTTGACCCCAAGACTGGCAGGGCTGACCCGCCTGTCGTCTTGGGTGGCAAACCTGAGTTCCTCGTTGCCGCAGAGGGTAAGGCCTACGTCAACCTCGTGGACAAAGATCGGGTCGCGGTCGTGGACACAAGGACAATGAAGGTGATTCACAAGTGGCCTACCGCCCCTGGTGGCAGCCCGGTCGGCATGTCGATGGACACGGTGCGTCATCGCCTCTTCATCGGTTGCCGAAAACCGCAGAAACTCGTTGTCATCAACAGTGATAGTGGCACGGTCCTGGCCGATCTCCCTATTGGTGCTGGCAACGATGCCACGCAATTCGACGGTGACGCCTTTGCCAGTTGCCGAGACGGCACCCTGGCCGTCGCCCGCGAAACGTCGCCGGGCAAGTTCGCCATCATCCAAACGGTCCACACGCGACAGGGGGCGAAGACGATGGGCATCAATCCGAAAACGCACACACTCTACCTTCCCACGGCGGAATTCGGGCACCAAAAGGATGCAAAGTCGCGGCCCATTGCGAAGCCAGACTCGTTTATGATCCTAGTCGTGGGGCCGTCGAGCAGGTAGACCATCGTCATTGCCCGTATTCCCCGGCGACATTTCCCACTAGGGGAACAAGCCCCTCGCCGTGCGGGGGACTATCCGCTTGAACTGACCCTTAGCGAGCTGGCCGGTTCTGATCTGGTGTGCCGAACCCGAGGAAGCGTTGTTTGCCCTGGATGGTCAGGTTCGGGCTTTGGTGGAGAGGCTGCTGGGGCAGAACGACCCTTGCCATTCTTTGCCCGAAGGCGGATAATTGCAGCGGTAGCGAAAGGAGAACCGCCATGCTCCACGTCGCCCTCCTCTGCCTGCTCGTCGGACAGGTGCCACCGCCACCAGCCCCGCACCTACCCTCAACGCCCTCGTATCCGACGTTGGCAATCGACCTCCCGCTCAAGGCACTGGTATGGGAAGACGCAGGTGGGCGGGTGTGGGTTAGTACGAACAGCCCCGAGTATATGCGGCGGCGGCATGGCCTTGCTGAGACTCCCTTTGTCGGCGTGCCAAGGCTCCTGGCGATGGCCTTGGGGTAGGATCAGTGATTAGCACGACGGGCGGGGCCGCTGACGTGATCGGGATCGCCGCCGCCATCATGGCCTTGATCTGTGGAGTGCCTGGGGCACGAATCGGCTCCCTCTTAGGCATGGTCACTCGAACGCGCTTTGGCCGATTATTCCTTGGTATTCTTGCTGCGATGGGCGGCGCGATCCTTGGTGGACTTCTCGGCATGATCGCCGTGATGCCGATTGGGGCAATTCTCGGGGCCGTGGGTGGCTGGCTGGTCACTGGGGCGATCTTTCGACACGCATACGGAAGGAAGGATCATCGACGTGAAAACAGTAGACGTGTCCAATGACGAAATCGAGGGGCCACCCGATGACCAACAATGAAGCCTTTGACCAGGGCTACGACGCCTACTGGGAAGGCGTCGATGTCAGCGAGAACCCCTACGACCAGGAAGAGGAAGCTGACGCCCGCCTCGCTTGGGAACGAGGGTGGCACAAGGGCCGCGAACACGATTACGATGAAAGCGAAGAGTGAAGGGCTCCTTCAAGGGCGGTATCCGAGTGCGGAGCAGTTGGCGGCGATGGGGAACATGCTGGAATGAAATCGCGGACAAGCGGGAGATGAAGGATGCCAGATCGACCTGAAAAGGACACGATGGAGGTGCTGGTTGTCGTCGCCATGCCCGAGGTGGAGACGCGCGTGTCGGAACGGGCGTGGGAGGAAGACATCGTCAGCGCGGTCTCGGCAGGCGTCCACACCGACAAGACCCTCGATACGGTCGCCGTCAAGCCGTTGGACTACGAGGACTGCCAATGGGTCTTCGAGGGCGGGATGCCGGTGCCCGACTACGACGTGACCGTGGGCCAGGACGGATCGTGGCATTCCGGCGTTACGCGATTTCCCGAGAAACCGGAAGCCACGGGCGAGGACTTGCACTCCCTCTTTGACTACCTGGTCGAGAAGGGGAGGATCAAGAGGTAGGCTGCCTATGGTGAAAGTCTCCACCCGGTACGGAGATGCCTTTGGTGCCACCACCGAGTTCAATACGCCGGGCAGCTTGTCGGGGCATACTGGGGAGAGTTCGGGATTCCGGCTGAGTGGCGGGAGGGGGTGGCGCGCAAGGACATGATCGAGCAGGCTCTTCAACGGCTGCTGGGAGGCAAGTGATGGCCGACGTGGGCGAGCCGAGATACGAGCTGGCTTCATCGGTAGCACACGCCTTGCCGGTTCGTAGCAGGTGGATGCCGAGCATCAGTACGCGATAGGCGTAGAGTACCGGTTTGGCCCGTTTTGGTTCTCTTGAAACACATTGCGGCTGGCAGCTTCCGTTGCCATGATATACGTTATGGCAACGATTTCCGAAGCATTGGCGATTGCGATCCAACACCATCAAGCCGGACGGCTGCAAGCTGCCGAGCAGATCTACCGGCAGATTCTCGCGGTCGAGCCGAATCATGCCGATGCGTGGGATCTTCTCGGTGTGATTGCTCACCAAGTAGGGAAGCACGAGGTCGCCGTCGAATACATCGCACGTGCGGTCGGGTTAAATGAGAATTCGGCTGCCTTCCATAACAACTTGGGTGGAGCGTATCGCGCCTTGCGCAGGATTCCCGAGGCGCTCGCCTGCTTCCGTCGGGCCTTGGAACTGAAGCCGGACTATGCCGAGGCGCACAACAACCTGGGCGCTGGGCTTTACGACCGTGGGAAGCCGGACGAAGCGGTCACCTGTTACCGCCGGGCTCTGGAACTGAAGCCGGACTATGCCGACGCACACTACAACCTGGGCGTTGCGTTGAACGACCAGGGGAAGCTGGACGAAGTGGTCACCTGTTACCGCCGGGCTCTGGAACTGAAGCCGGACTATGCCGAGGCACACAACAACCTCGGCGCTGCGTTGAACGGCCAGGGGAAGCTGGGCGAAGCAGCGACCTGCTACCGCCGGGTAGTGGAACTGAAGCCGGACTATGCCGAGGCACACAACAACCTCGGCGCTGCGTTGAACGGCCAGGGCGAGGTGGACGAAGCGGTTGCCTGCTACCGCCGGGCACTCGAACTGAAGCCGGACTTTGCCATCGTACACCACAACCTGGGCGTTGCGTTGAAGGGCCAGGGGAAGCTGGATGAAGCGGTTGCCTGCTACCGCCGCGCACTGGAACTGGAGCCGAACTATGCCAAGGCACACGGCAACCTGGGTATTGCGTTGAACGAGCAGGGGAAGCTGGATGAAGCAGTCGCCTGTCACCGCCGGGCACTGGAACTGAAGCCAGACTTTGCCGAGATTCACAATAACCTGGGCGTTGCGTTGAAGGACCAGGGGAAGCTGGATGAAGCGGTTGCCTGCTACCGCCGGGCATTGGAACTGAAATCGGACTATGCCGATGCGCACGTGAATCTATCGCTGCTATTGCTGACCGGGGATTTCCAGCGCGGCTGGGCCGAATACCAATGGCGTTGGAAGACCAAACAGTGCCCGCCGCGCGACTTTTCGCAAGCACCCTGGGACGGGCAGCCGCTGGAAGGAAGAACCATCCTTCTCCACGCTGAGCAGGGGTTTGGAGACACGATCCAATTCATCCGCTATGCGTCTCTAGTCAAGCAGGCCGGGGCCAGCGTCCTCGTGGAATGTCAGAAACCGCTGGTTCGGCTGCTGGCAGGCTGTCGCGGCGTCGATGCGTTGATCGGGCGGGGAGACGATCTTCCGCCATTTGATGTCCAGGCCCCGCTTTTGAGCCTGCCGGGCATCTTCCACACCTCCCTGGAAACGATCCCTGCCGACGTTCCCTACCTCTTCGCGGACCCAGTGCTGATCGAGCAGTGGCGGGGAGAATTAGGCCCGATCGCCGATTCCAAGATCGGCATTGCCTGGCGAGGCAATCCAACGCACAAGAACGACCGTGCCCGCTCGATCCCGTTGAGTTGCTTCGAGCCGCTTGCCAGCTTGCCGGCTATCCACCTGGTTAGCCTGCAAAAAGGGGCGGGGGCGGAGGAGTTGCAAGAGGTGCGCGACCACTTTCCGGTCATCGACCTGGGCGAGCCGTTTGCAGAGACTTTATGGACACCGCGGCCGTGCTGGCGAATCTGGACCTGGTGATCACCTGTGATACGGCGGTAGCCCATTTGGCAGGGGCGCTAGGCGTTCTCGTCTGGGTTGCACTACCCTTCGTTCCCGACTGGCGCTGGCTGCTGGATCGCAGCGACAGTCCCTGGTATCCTACGATGCGGCTGTTCCGTCAGGACAAACGAGGAGATTGGCAAGGCGTATTCCAGAGGATCGAGGCCGCTATTGGCGAGCAGATGGCCAGTCAAGCAATCCGCCCCAACGAGGAGTCCTGAGGCGACGATCTCCTCCGACAACGGTAGATGATCCAGGGCCGCAGGTCCTCGGTAACATCGCCCAACTCGTCCTCGACTTCCCGCCACCGCAGCGCTAGCTCGTGGAAATAGGCCGTCACCGTCTCCCCATCGGCGAACCGGACCAGGTAGGGCTGGTGGTTGTCCGGCGGGCTCTCCAACACCACGCCCACGCTTCCCGGCGGCTTGAACTGCTGGCCGTCCGGCAGGGCCTTGGCGACCTTGAGCACTACCTGCGTGCCTGCCGGGATGACGAAGCCGGGCAACAGCTTGCGGAAAGAGTGGTCGTGGGTGGTCATGGTTAAGGGCGTCCTTCGGCCGGGAACGGGGCCACAGGGGCAGGACAGCAGTTTACCACCTTGGGTTCGCCGAGTCGTGGCGGAGCGGCGAAAAACGCGGCACGAACGGCTTGTGAGGCGAGTTTCCTGGGTTCTTCACGGGTTTCAGCCTGTCTCCGGCTTGCATTTCCCGTCAAACCGGCTTAAATCATCACAGTTCCCTATTGCAGGCGAACGAATCGTCATTCCCATTGCCTCACGAGGAGACCCAGATTCATGGCCAAAGCCACCGCCCCCAAGAAGCCCCTCACTAAGTCCGAACTGCTGGCCAACGTCGCCGCCGCCACCGAGCTTTCCAAGAAGCAGGTGGCCGCCGTGCTGGAGGCCCTGGTGGCCGAGATCAAGAAGAGCCTCGGCAACAAGGGCGCGGGCGTGATTGCCATCCCCGGGCTGATCAAGATCGAGAAGAAAAAGATCCCCGCCCGTAAGGCCCAGACGGGCGTCCCCAACCCCTTCAAGCCCGGCGAGCTGATGGATCGCGCCGCCAAGCCCGCCTACAACAAGGTCAAGGTGCGGGCGTTGAAGCTGCTCAAGGATATGGCGAAGTAGCCGCCAGAGCTGATCTATCCTCGGTCTGCTCCCACGCCCCCTATTTCACTTCCCCAATCCGAAAATCATCGAATCGCATCCAATGCTCGGCGTTGGCAGGGCCGTTGTAGCACTGGATGCTGATCTGCTCCTCAGCGCCGGGGGCGAGGTTGCCCGAGGCCTCCGTCTTGAAGTCGCCGTTCGCATTCGGTTGGAACTGGGCGGTGTACTTGTCCTTGGTGACAAGCAACCGAAGCCGCACGGTCTTCTCCGGGGCAGGCACCTTGCCGGGAATGATGTAGTCCTTGCCGTCGATGTGCTCGTGAACCAGCTTGAACACCGGCGTTCCCTTCTGATACCAGGTGATTCCCGCCTGCTCGTATTGGTTCGTCGGCGGCGTGGTGAAGGTGATCGTCACCTCGACGGCATAGGACGTTCTGGCTGCGGTCTGGCGCTGGGCGCAGCAGCGCGTTCTTCACGTTGTTCGCCAAGCCCGGCTCGACGCGGATTTCCAGCCCGCCGTCCCTGATACGCCACGCGGTGGTGTTTTCGCGCAACCAGGCCCAGCCGTCGCCCAACTTTGCGTCGAACTTATCCTCGAACACCACGCGCGGTTCGGCGGCAAACAGTGCGGCGGAGATCCAGAGTAGAATGAAGATCGGCAGGATGGTTTGTTTCATTGGCAGACTCCTCGGAGCGTAGCAGCCCTTGCTTGTTCAACGCGAGACCTCATTCTATGGCGGGGGATGGAGGGTGTGCAAGGTTCGCGGGGCAGGGGGCTTCGCGGACGGGTAATTGCACGGCACAATTGGCGCTGTTGCCCGGGGCCTGTTCGTCGTCCATCGACGGGTCGTTGAAGGCCATCGCCAGAACGTGGTCCACGGCGGTGCCGCAGCCGCCGACCATCTTGGCGCTCGTCTGCGGGCTGATCAGCGACGGCATGGCCAGGTACGACGGATCGACCAAACGCCGGGGATCGCCCTGGGTTTCGACGCACACAACCTTGGCTGGCTGGTCGCAGTAGATCCCGACGCACTTGCCGCCGCGGGTGGTGTCTGAAAGATAATCTCGGCCAGCAGGGCCAGGCTGCGGACAGTCGCCGGCCGCGCCCGGCAGGCGGATGCCGGGGTCGGGTGATAGGCCCGCCGGCGGTCAGAGAGTAGCGACGCCGGCAACATACGACGGCAGATCGCCTGCCCCTTCCAACACCCCCGCCAGGTGGCGCGTTCTGTAGACGCGCGATGCGCCCCGCTGACGCGCAGCCGCCGGCGGACGGCTTCTGGGTCGTCTTGGGTACAGAGCGCGCCTCCAGCGGGCGCTGAGCGCGAAAATCGGGGAGTGGGGCCGGCGGCCTCAGCGAGCCGCCCGGTGTGGCCGAAGGATCGCCTACGCCAGAAAGAGGAGCGAGGGACAACAAGAAATGGCTCACTTCGCCATCCGCAGTTCGACGGTGGCCCCGCGTCCTCCGTTGGCGATCACGCGGTGAATGGAGAGATCGGTTGTGCCGGCGGGCGTGGCGGCTGGGACCCAGGGATGGTTCGAGCGAAGCGGGGCTAGATGGCGGACGATGGTTGCGTCGTCCACGCCGCCGCGGTCGGCCAACGGACCGGAGCCGAAGTTGGAGCGGGCCGGATCGGGGGTCTCGCCGACGTTATTGAGAAACGCGAAGCCCCGCGGCGAGGCGGCCTTGTTGCTCGTGTTGATGTTCGAGCCGATCAGCCCGCCCTTGGCCGGCGGCTGAGCTCGGTTGAGCCAGACTGTGTCGGCCGACGTCCCGGGCTTCTGCACCCAGAACTGATCGTTCAGCGCCAGCACGCTGGCCCGGCTGCCATCGCCGCGGAGCTCGAAGCGGCACGTCTCCTGGGTCTCGACTGGCATCAACATGCAGGTGGCCAGCGTGAACAGGCCGCGGAAATTGTCGGCGGCCACGGTCGGCGATTCTTTGCTCGTGGCGTAGGAGAATCGCGTGGCGTCGATCGAGAGCGTGCCGCTGGAGGTCAGGTGTAGGCCGTTGAGCGAGTCGGAACTTCGCTCGTGGTACACGCCGCGGACCACGAGCCGCCCGCCCTGGCGAACGTCGTATTGGCCGGCGGCCGTGCCGGTCGCCCCGGTGAACACGCCGACTGCCGGACCCGGGGCCTCGCTGCCTTGGCCGATGATTTCCACCCAGGTGCCGCCGTTGCCACTGCCTTGCAGCGCGCGGAACTGGAACCGCGTACGCTCGAAGCCGGTCACGCGCAGGGCGGCGGTCCGGCCATGGGTCTGCCCGGTCGGGCCGTTGGTGTTGAGTTGGTCCGCGAAGATCCGTGCGTCGGGCTGGTCGGGCGTTTCCACCAGCAGAGCCGACGACGCGCCGGCCTGGATCTGGAGGTCGCGAATCGTCGCCCGGCTGGGGCCATCGACGCGAAGAAGCACTCCGTCGGCCGGGCCGGTCCAGACGAGCCGGGTGGCGATCTCGCTGGCCCCGTCGCCCACGAGCTGCACGTCGCACGCCCGGGGGATTACCAGCGTGCGGTCGATCTTGTAAGCCCCCATGGGCAGATGGACTACTGGGCGCTGGCCTGTCAGCCGGGCTGCCTGGTCGATCGCCTTCTGGATGGCCGCGGCACCAGCGGTCGTGGGAATATCGAACACACGGCGACGGCGGCGTGGTGGCGCAATTGGGAGGGCAGGCAACGAGTCGGGGATAGCGGTGGCCGCGACGACCTTCTCCTCGATGCGGCGGAATCGCCCGCGCTCCTCGACGGCATTATCCTTGGAGTAGACGTTCCCCACCAGCGTCTGGTCGGCCCAGGTCATGCGCACCCCGCGGGTCTTGTCGCCCAGACGCAGCACGTTGTCGACTACCAGGTATGGCCCGGCGTTGTCCAGGATCATCGCCCAATCGCCCGTGGGATCGAGCACGCGATTGCCGGTGATGCTCGTGGGCGAGCCCCAGGTGTGACCGCTGGAGAAGTCGAGGAACCGCTTCGAGCCAACGCTGGTGTTGTCGACCACCGAGAAGGCCATCAGGTTCATCAGGCTGACGTCCGAGACCTTGGAGCGCAGGAATAGGTTCTCCCACGCATGCCAGTTACCCATCACGTTGTGGATTCCGCGTCCGCAGTCCTCGAAACGGCAGTACCAGACCCAGATGTCCATCGAGTTCCAGTTGACGGTCTGGAGGCCGACGCCACACCGCAGGAAACGGCAGCGAAGGACCTCGTTCTCCGCCTGTCCGGCGGAGTCGGGACCGCCGAAGACAATGCCGTTCTTGGCGTCACGCAGCACCAGGTCGCTGGTTTCGTTGTAAGTGGAGAAGTGCGGTCCATAGCGCAGGCAGGTCTCCGCGCGGCCGGCCCCGTCGAAGGTCAGTCGCGAGAGCTTGGCGTACCAGGCGTCCCACTGGAACATGGTCCCGCCGTCCGGGCCGTCCCAACGCAGCACGACGCCAGCCGGGTCTTCGCCAACTACGGTGACCATGTTGTCCTGGTGGGCCTTGCGGGCCGTGGTCAGGGTCCGTGTGAGCCGATACGTCCCGCTGGGCAGATAGAGCACGCTGGCCCGCTTATGCTCGCGGATCTCGTCCAAGGCCCGCTGCAAAGCCGGCGTGTCGTCGGTCTTGCCGTCGCCGGCGGCTCCAAAATCCCGCCGCACGTCGAGCCAACTCGCAAACGGACCGACGAACTCTTCCTCGGCCGCCGGCGCAGTCGGCGCGAGACAGGCCAAGAGAGTAATGTTTGCCAGGAACATGACCAACCCGCGGGCGCGGCGAGCGAGCTGGGGTAGCCGTGCAACCATGGAAGTGACTCCGGCGGCGACTTAGGCATCTCAAATTGGTCTTCTCAGTCTGGTCATTTTCGCTGGCCTCGAAACCCCATGCCATACCCTAACCAGGGGGCAATGGTAGCTGTTTGCGGGCGCGGGCGAGGCGTCCCCCCGCTTGTCAATGTCTTTGTGATCCCTTCCTAGCAGGCCAAGGCACCAGCACGCCCGCATGGCTGATTGCACGCGTGCGGCCGATCCCGGAGAATGGAGTTCTCCCTATGATAGGAGTGAAGCCGATGTCAGTGTTACTTTCCTGGAGAATAGGAGATAATCCCATGTTTGCGCGACGCGTCCTGCTCTTGACTCTGTGCATTTCCCTTAATGCGGCTGCCGCCACGGCGGCCGATTGGCCGTGCTACCTTGGTGCCAAACGCGACAACACCTCGGCCGACACGAACCTCAATCTCTGGTCTGGCGACGGTCCGAAGGTGCTCTGGAAAAAAAACGTGGGGACCGGCCATTCGTGCATGGCCGTGGTCGGAAAGCAACTTTTCACCCAGGGCGATGGCACCGTGTGGTGTCTGGATTCGGAAACGGGAGACGTTGTCTGGCGTTACCCGGCCGCAGGCAAGGGCAAAAGCGGTGAGACCACGGCCACGCCGGCCGTTGCCAGTGGATTGATCTTCGCGCTCAACAACGATCATACGATCGTTTGTCTCGGCGCGGCCAAGGGCGAGCTCCGGTGGTCCGCGAATGTCAATAGCTTCAAAGTGAAGCAGGGGGGATGGGCGCTATCCTGCTCGCCGCTCGTTCTGGGCGATCACGTGATCCTGGACCTGGGCGTGGTCTTCGTCCTGGACAAAAAGACCGGCAAGCTCCTGTGGAAGGTCGGCTCAGAGACGGCGGGCTATGCCTCGGCCGTGGTCTTCCGTCACGCGAGCAACAACCTGGTTACTTCCTTCAACGGCGCCGGCCTGGCGATCTATTCCCTCTCCCAAGGCAAGCCTGTGGCAAAGTATAAGTGGGAGACGGCCTATGGAGTGAATGCGGCCACACCCATCGTCTCCGGCGGCAAGATATTTATCTCCAGCGGCTACGGCCGCGGCTGCTCGCTGCTGAGCCTCGAAGGCGGTACCCTGGAGAAGGTCTGGGAGAACAAGGAGATGAACAACCACTGCCAGACTTGCGTGCTCGCGGGCAACTTCCTCTATGGCGTCCACGGACAGCAAGGCCAGAAAGGCAGCCTCAAGTGCCTGGACTTCGAGACGGGGGAGGTCAAGTGGGACCAGAAAGGTGTGCCCGTGGGCGGCGGCTTGACGCTGGCCGACGGGAAGCTCTTCGTCATGCTTGATGGTGGCACGCTTCTAGTGGCCGAGGCATCGCCCAAGGGTTTCACCGAGCTCGCCCGCGCGAAGGTCCTTGATGACCAATGCTGGACGATGCCGGTTGTGGCTAACGGCCGTGTGTATTGCCGCAGTCATGCCGGTGAACTGGTGTGCGTCGATTTGAAGTGACCCCCAGGTTCCCGGGTGGTCCTTCCGTTAATGCTGCAAGGCGTTGAGCACGTGGCGATCTCTTGGTTTGCAATGAGCGAGTGGTCCTTCTGTTGATGCCGAGCCGGCCGTGGCGGTCTCGACAGCCGTATCGTGGTCTTCCCGGCGGCACGACGTTGCGGCAACTGCTCATCAAGCACAACCGGGTAAAACCGGAGCGGCGGCCTGCCCGTCGAAGTTGACACTGATTTCGCACTGGCCCCCGCTTGCATTTCCCGGCAAACCGGCTCTAGTCACCAGATTCCGTATTGTGGACTGACCCGATCATCTCCACTACCCGACAAGGAAGACAAGACCCATGGCCAAAGCCGCCGCCCCCAAGAAGCCCCTCACCAAGTCGGAACTGCTTGCCAACGTCGCGGCCGCCACCGAGCTATCCAGGAAGCAGGTGGCCGCCGTGCTGGAGGCCCTGGCCGCCGAGATCCAGAAGAGCCTCGGCAACAAGGGCGCGGGCGCGATCGCCATCCCCGGGCTGGTGAAGATCGAGAAGAAGAAGATCCCGGCCCGTAAGGCCCAGACGGGCGTCCCCGTATGGTAACCCGTCATCAGCGTGCATCGGGACGGGGCACAGATGGTGCTGCCAGCGTAGCAGTCGGTGAAGCGTATACCCTCGGACGCGAAACGGTCGAGACCAGGCGTCTTGATTTCTTTCTGGCCGTAGCAGCCCAGGTCGCCATAGCCCGCGTCGTCCGAGAGGATAAAGATAATGTTGGGCTTGTCGGCGGCCAAACAGGACATGCCCACAGGGCCAGCCAGCCAGCTCAGGCCCAGCAAGACGCCCGCACGAACAGACAGCGAGTTCATGATCTTGCCAGCCCTTACTTGGCCGGCGCCAGCTTGATCGAACGCAGATTCAGCGGTTGCCAGCCGGCGGCGACGGCCTTGACGCTGAGTGTCGTCTTGCCGGGCTTGGCCAAGTCGATCACCCCGAGCACCACGCTCTGGAACTTCCCGTAGTCGCCCGTGTTGGGAGCCTTCGCGTTGAGCTTCTGGTCGCCGACCGCGACCGCGAACGAGCCGGTGCCCTGGCTGGCGACTTCCGCCGTGGCCTGGAACTTGCCGGGCTTGGTGACGTCGAATTGCCACTCGACCCAGTCGCTCGGGTTGAGCCAGAAACCGATACAATCGCGATTCGATCCGCCCTCGAACTTGATCTGTCCGCCGTGCGTGATCGCCTCCTCGGCGGGTAAGTTCATCGAGCCGTCGGCCGCCTGGCGTAGTGCCGGCGAACTGGCAAGCACGTCCGCAGCCCCCTCAATTTCCACGACGACCACGCTGGCATTGGCATCCGGCGCCGCGGCGGGCACGATCAGCGTCTGGCCGGCGTCCGATTTCTCCGACTTCAGCTCGACCGTTGGTTGGGCCAGGAGGTACGCCTTTTTCACCTGGTTGGCGACCGGCACCAGGAGCTTGCCGTCCCGGGGCCACTGGAAGACGTGCAGGTAGAGCTTGCCCGGCTTCTGCGTACACTTGCCGAAGGCCAACTTCTTAAACGGGCTGGCGGCGGTGCCGTAGATCGACTCGCCGTTGACCTTCATCCACTGGCCGATCTCGGCCATCCTCTCGACGCTGGGGCCGGGGATCAGCCCTTCGCTCGTCGGGCCGACGTTGAGCAGATAGTTGCCCCCCTTGCTGGCGCAGTCGATCAGGTTGCGGATCAGCACTTGCGTCGACTTCCAGTTCTGGTCGGCCTTGTTGTAGCCCCAGTGGTTGTTCATGGTCATGCACGATTCCCAGTCGACGCCCGGCCCGAAGCCGGTGGCGGGGATTTCCTGCTCGGGCGTGCCATAGTCGCCGGCACGGTCCTTGCCCTGATCCATGCCGCTCATCCCAGCCCGCGCCTTGCCGACCCGGTTGTTGACGATGATGCTCGGCTGGAGCGAGCGGACGTAACGATAGAGGTCCACGCCCCGCTCGTGGGTCCAGGGGGGTTCCCACTCGCCGTCGAACCAAAGGATGCCCAGCGGGCCGTAGCCGGTCACCAGTTCCTTGAGCTGGCCCTTCATGTACTCGGTGTAGCGGTCCATGTTCGGGGGCGTGGAGGGGACCTTATCGTTCCACTTCCGCCGCTGGCCCCAGTCGGGATGATGCCAGTCCATGATCGAGTGATAGAGGCAGAACGTGATCCCGGCCTCCTTGCAGGCGGCGGCCAACTCCTTGAGCGGGTCGCGTTGGAAGGGGGTCGACTTGATGCACCAGTCGGTCAGCTTGGAGCGGTACATGCCAAAGCCGTCGTGATGCTTGCTGGTGATAACGATGTACTTCACGCCCGCCCCCTTGGCGATCTCCACCCATTGCTGGGCGTCGAACTTCACCGGGTTGAACTGCCGGGCGAACTTCTCGTACTCGGAGACGGGCATCCTGGTCTCTTCGAGGAACCACTCGCCGTAGCCCTTGTTGCCCTTCCACTCGCCAGCAGGCACGGAGTAAACGCCCCAATGGATGAACATGCCGAACCGTGCGTCGCGGAACCACTTCATGCGGGCGTCGCGCTCGGCCGGCGTTTCCTGAGCGGGCGCCGCGTCCGCCGCCAGGCACGCCGGAAATCCGGCCAGAACGGCAGTCAACGCCAGGATCAATCCCATCGCTACTCTCGAAAGACGCATTGCAGTGCTCCTTGTGGTGTCCAGCCGGGCGGCGCCAGTCCGCCGCATCCGAAACAACTCAGATTATCATAGTTCAACCCGCTGGGATTGGCAAATTGCGGCGCCCAGGCATGATATGGTTGGACCGGGCTAGCCAGTGCCCCTTCGGACCTATCCTTGCACACTGCTCGCTCCTCCTGGACAATAATACGGTTCCTCGGCCGGGAAATTGAACTACGCCGTCGCATCCTGTTGGGCTAAAGCGCAAAGGAGAATCACCAAGTGTCCAGAACCCTCCGCCTGTTGACCACCCTGACCGTGCTGATTCTCGCCGTGGGCCTCTTCCGGTGGCCACCCTCCCTCCTTCCGTCTTCCCAGGCAGGCGATCCTTCGCCCCCTCCGGCTGCCACGGAAACAAACATCCCGCCGTCCGTAGAACTGCACCAAGGATTGGGATCGCTTCCCTACCTGAACCGTGCCCGGTCCCGCTCCGTCTGCGCCGAAAATCCCACCGGAGCCAAGGGCAAGGGAGGCATGGCCGTGCCGAATCCGTCCGACCCCTCCCCGCCAGCGTCGGCACGGGCAGCCGACGATCTTGGGCAGGGCTGGAAGGTCCGGCCTTTCCTCCGCGTCAACAAGGGACAGACGGCCACGCTGATGGACGTGGACGGGCCGGGAGTGATCGAGCACATTTGGATGGTGGAGGGGCTAAGCCGAGCCAACGTCCTGCGATTCTACTGGGACAGCGAGCCGACACCCTCCATCGAGGTTCCCGCTCCCGACTTTTTCGCGGTGGGCCACGGCAAGTTCGCCCAAGTCAGCTCCCTTGCCGTGGTCGTCAACCCGAGCAACGCCCTAAACTGCTACTGGCCGATGCCCTTCCGCAAGCACGTGCGGATCACGCTGACCAACGAGTCGCCCGACCACGATTTAACGCTGCTGGCCTACCAGATCAACTACGCGGAGATGGAGGTCCCAGCCAACGCCGCCTATTTCCACGCCCAGTTCCGCCGCGCCCGCACCGACCGGCAGAACCCGTATGTGATCCTCGGCGGGGTCCGGGGCCGCGGGCGGTACGTGGGCACCTTCTTGGCCTGGACGCAACGCTCCAAGGGCTGGTTCGGCGAGGGGGAGATCAAGTTCACCATTGACGGTGACAGGGACTTCCCCACGATCTGCGGCACGGGAACCGAGGACTACTTTTGCGGCAGCTACGGGTTCCCGCGTCCGTTCAGCGGTCCCTACACGGGTACGACCCTGCCCGCCAACGAGAACGCCCAGCCGCCCAACTTCTGGAGCCTGTACCGCTGGCACATCATGGACCCGATCTGCTTCGAGCAAGACCTGCGGGTCACCATTCAGGCGTTGGGCTGGCAGGGCAGCAAGTACAAGAAGCTTCTCGGACGACGTGGCGTCGGTCGCGTACTGGTATCAGACCTCCCCGCACGCGCCGTTCCCCCCGCTGCCGCCCCTGAAAGATCGCATGGCCCCCGTCCTGCCGGACCCGCCCCTAGAGCCTGGGACGAAGTAGACCGCAACCGAAGGATACAGTTTCCGCCGTGCTACTCACACAGGACAGGTGAAGGCGATGGCATCGAAATCGGCATCTCTCCAGGGCAAGATCGCCCTGGTCACTGGCGGCAGTCGGGGGATCGGCAGGGCCACCGCGCTGGCGCTGGCCAGGGCCGGTGCCAAGGTGGCCGTCAACGGCGGCTGGTACATGAGCTGATGAGGCGGCCACACTCGGTGAACCAGATAGAGAAACACGGCTCGCACTACGGCATCCTCTACGGCATTGCGGCCTACGGTTCCTGGGGCATCTTCCCCTTGTACTTCAAGACCGTGGCCCGCGTTCCGCCCGTAGAAGTGCTCGCACACCGAGCCTTGTGGTCCTTCGTCATGCTGGCCGTCCTCGTGGGACTGCTGGGGCGATGGAAGGAGGTGTGGCGGGAACTGCACAGCCGCAAGCTGTTGCTCGTGCTGGCCCTGAGCACGCTGTTCATCGCAGCCAACTGGCTGATGTTCATCTACGCAGTTACCAGCGGCAGTTTCCAACCGAGGGCTTGCCGCTGGCGGAGTTCGACGCGCCGGCCTTCGACGATCTTCAGCCCAACCAGACGCTGGCAGTCCTCGCTCAGATCGGCACCGAGTGGAAGAAGATCGACCTTCCCTGGAAGGCTTTCGGCACGACGCGCGACAAACCGGAGCTGGGCTGGCTGTTGAAGATCAGCGTAGCCGAGCCGATCCGGCAGGTCACCTGGCTGATCCTCGACCGGCTGGGCGTCGAGACGCCGGACTTCACCGCCCATCCCAAGATCGACCCGCAGACCGGCCCCGACCCGACGATCTCCAGCAAGGACATCCTTTATGGCGCGGAGCACCTCTCCAAGACGCTGGCGCGGGCAAAGGCCAAGAAGCCGTTTACGATCTACGCATTCGGCGACTCGATTACCTTCGGCGCCCAGATGTACCGCGGCACGTGGAAGGTGGACAGCAAGGCCGGCGTGCCGTTCCTCTATCACCACCACCTGGCCCGACTCTGGCAGCAGCATTTCGGTTACCGGGGCATTACGGTGGCATACGACGGCGGTGCCGGCGCGATCACGCAATGGCACCAGGACCACCTCGGGCCTTTCCTCGACAAGGCGACGGCCGACGATCTGGTGATCCTCGCCCTGTGGTGCGGCCCGCCGGAGGCATGGAAGCGCAACCTGAAACAGCTCATCGCCACGGCCAAGATCAAGACCGACCAGATTATCCTCATGTCGCCTACGCCAGGTCCGCCGATGGTCTGGGACGTGAAGGACATGACCCGCGTGCTCCAGGAGCTGGTCCGGGAAGAGAAGGTTGCGGCGGCGGACATCAGCCGATTCTGCCTCTATCGCGGCGTGCCGTACTGCTGGGCCGGTGAAGCGAACGAGTGGCACCCCACCTACATGCTGCACATCATCATGGCCGAGATGACGGCGCCGCTTTTGACCCACACGGAGCGGAGTTGGCCGCCGGTGGCTGAAGAGCACGGCGGCAGCAAGGGATGATGGCTTGTCGCAGTTCGCCTGCTGGAAAGTGACGCATCACCTTGCTAACATGGGGGGCTATTGCTGCTCGGAGCGTATCCGGGCGGAGTGGAAATCGGAAATACCAGTGTAGGACACCAAGGAGCCCTGTTGTGCGAACAAGAGCACTCGTCCCCTGCTTGGTGGCCGGGTTATGCCTGGGAAACCTTCTGCCGGCCTCCGGCGACCCGGAGAAGGTCGTGCCCTTCGATCTCAGCCGAGTCCGCCTGTTGGACGGCCCCTTCCAACAGGCGCAGCAGCGTGATCTGAAGTACCTGCTGAGCCTCGATCCAGACCGGCTGCTGCACAACTTCCGCGTCGCGGCCGGGTTGCCTTCGTCGGCAAAGCCGTTGGGCGGCTGGGAAGCACCCACGTGCGAATTGCGCGGCCACAGCGTGGGCCACTACCTTTCGGCGTGCGCGTTGATGTACGCCAGCACCGGCGACGAGTCGATCAAGGTCCGTGCCGTCGGCATCGTGGCCGAGTTGGCCAAATGCCAGGCGGCCCTGCCCCAGCGAGGCTCTCACCCGGGCTTCCTCTCGGCCTATCCCGAATCGTTCTTCGATCGCGTTGACCAGTGCAAGCCGGTGTGGGCCCCCTACTACACGCTGCACAAGATCATGGCGGGCCTGTTGGAGGTCTACCTGCACTGCGGCGACCGCCAGGCCCTGGACGTGCTGGTGAAGATGGCCGACTGGCTGCGGTTCCGCGTCGATCGCCTCTCGACCGAGCAGATGCAGCGATCGCTGGAAAACGAGCACGGCGGCATGAACGAAGTGTTGGCCAATCTCTACGCGGTGACGAAGAACCCCGACCACTTGCGGCTCGCCCGGGCGTTCAATCACCAGGTGATCTTCGAGCCGCTCGCCCGGGGCGAAGACGCGCTCGACGGCAAGCACGCCAACACGCAGATTCCCAAGATCATCGGCGCGGCGAGGGAGTACGAGCTGACCGGAGAAAAGGCGTTCCACGACGTCGCGCAGTTTTTCTGGCGGCAGGTGGCCCTGAAGCGTTCTTACGTGATCGGGGGCCACAGCGACTACGAGCACTTCTTTCCCGTCAATCGCTTTGCCGAACACCTCAGCCCCGCCACGGCCGAGACCTGTAACACGTACAACATGCTCAAGCTCACCCGGCATATCTTCGCCTGGCGCCCCACGGCCGAAGTGATGGACTTCTACGAGCGGGCCCTCTACAACCAGATCCTCGCCTCGCAGGAGCCCACACAGGGAATGATGATCTACTTCGCCCCGCTAAAACCGGGCCATTTCAAGACCTACAACACGCCGGAAGACTCGTTCTGGTGCTGCACCGGCACAGGCATGGAAAACCATGCCAAGTACGGCGATACGATCTATTTCCACGGCGAGAACTCGCTCTTTGTCAATCTCTTTATCGCTTCGGAGGTGGTGTGGCCGGAAAAGGGCCTGTCGCTGCGGCAGGAAACCCAGTTCCCCACACAGGACACAGTTTGTTTGAAGCTGAAGTGCCCAAAGCCGCTTCGCCTGGCGATCAAGATCCGCTACCCCGCCTGGGCGCAGCCTGGCATGACGCTGCTCATTAACGGGAATCGGGAGAACGCCCCTGCAATGCCCGGTTCTTACGTCACGTTCCAGCGCCAATGGCGCGACGGCGATACGGTGGATGTCCGGCTGCCCATGAGCTTGCGGACCGAATTTCTTCCCGGCGATCCGAGCCACGTAGCCATTCTGTACGGCCCCATCGTTCTGGCCGGGGAACTGGGTACCGAAGGCCTGGAGAACGTCTCGCCCTTTGCCCGCAGTCAACTTGATCTGTCCCATGTGCCGACGCCCTCGGTGCCGGGCATGCTCGTCGGCGCGGCGGATCTGCTTGCGCATGTCGAGCCGGTCGCCGGTTCACCGCTGAAGTTCCGTACGCGGGGAATCGGCCGGCCCCACGACGTAACGCTGATCCCGTATTACCTGCTCAATCACCAGCGATACGCGATCTACTGGAAACTCTACACTCCGGAGGAGTGGAAGGCCCGGCAGGCCGAGATCGCCGCGGCCGAGGCCCGTCGCAAGGCCCTCGAAGCGCGGATCGTCGATCAGGTGATGCCGGGCAATCCGCAGTCGGAAACGGACCACAAGTTCCGTGGCGAACAAACGAACTCGGGCGATTTCCAGCTCCGCCAGTGGCGTGACGCTCGGGGATGGTTCAGTTGGCAGTTGAAGGTCTTGCCCGACACCCCCGTAGTCTTGCGTTGCACGTACTGGGGCGGCGACTCAGGCCAGGGCCGTGAGTTCGACGTTCTGGTCGATGGTCACAAGGTGGCCGACGAGACGATCCGTTTCGCCAAGCGGGAGTTTTTTGACGTTGAGTGCCCAATCCCAGCCGAGCTGACCCGCGGCAAGGCGTCGGTTACCGTAAGGTTCCAAGCCCACGCCGACAGGATAGCTGGCGGCGTGTTCGACGTGCTGGTGCTGCGGCCAGGCAAATGACCGTCGGGAAAACCGCGATTCGATGAGGTCGCTAGCACCCAGTAGCCGTCGGACGACTTCCAAACGAGAAATACCAGATGAGAGATACCCCTATGCCCCGCAAGACCTTTCGGATATTGACGATCCTCGCCGCCGCATTAGGGTTCATGCTTGCGGTCGCTGCGGACCCCGGGCCCGCGGACGTTGAACAACGGCCTGTTGCTGCACTGGGGCAGTTGGCCGGGCGTGTTCTGGACCTGCGGCGCCGGCTGGATGGCCCATTGGTTCTACGACCGCTACCTGTACACGGGCGACCGCGAGTTCCTGGCCCGTCGGACCGTGCCGCTGCTGAAAGAGTGCGCGGAATTCTACGAAGATTTCCTGTTTACCGACGAGTCGGCTATGCGCGGCCCGGGCACGCATGGGCGATGCCGCCTACAAGTGCATCGAGGACCTCGCCACGCGACGGATGATATTCCCCAGCATGATCGACTCGCACAACGCCGACCATGGCATTCTTTGCGTTGATGGAAACGGCTGCACGCCGGAGATCATCAACAACATGCTGATCTTCGCCCAGCCGGGGTTGCTTGATCTGCTGCCGGCGTGGCGGATTGTGCCACGTAAGCAGTCCTTCTCAAGAATACCGTCTGGGTGAAGCCGACGGAGGAAGTGGTCGCGCGGCTGGAGAATTGCAGCCAGGGGCAGCTCCAACTGGACGTTCAATGCGGCAATCTCCCTATCTTGCTGGGCAGTCCGCTCCGCAAGATGTTGGCCGTTCGGACCATGACTCGCTTCTCGTAGCTTGATAGGGTGGAAACGGGCGTTTCCCACGCTCTCGGAGCAAGATCCACACGACGCGACGCGCCTGCGAAATCCGGCAACTTATTCGAGGGAGGGATTGCCAACGCCACGAACGGCAATGAGAATCAGATTACATCCGCCTGCCGCTGGTGGGCTCCGGCAATGCATGACGTGGGAAAGCATAACCAGCACCTGCAGGAAGGGAAAATAGAAAATCCTCATTGTCAAGGAGTCGTGATCATGAAGAAGCACGCATTGTTGATCGCACTTGGAGTGGTGATTACCGCGTCGCTGACGAGTGCTGCGGCCGTCCAGGCCGCGGACGCGGCGAAGGCCGTCAAGGTCTTCATCCTCGCCGGCCAGTCGAACATGGAAGGCAAGGCAGCGAATAGCCTGCTGGATTACCAGGCTGAGGCACCTGAGACCAGGGACCTGTTCAAGCACCTCCGCAAGGATGGCAAGTGGATCGTCCGCGACGACGTGTTCATCAAGTACCTCGATCGCAAGGGTCCGTTGACGATCGGCTACGGTTCGCCCGGTTGCACCGGCGTGGAACTGGAGTTCGGCACGATGATGGGCGACCACTTCCACCAACCGGTGTTGCTGATCAAAGCGGCTTGGGGTGGGCATTCACTAGTCAAGAACTTCCGCTCGCCGTCGGCAGGGTATCCGGTCGACACAGTGCTTCACCGAGAACTCGAACAGGCGCAGGACCGCGTCAGGAAGAACAACGAGAAGCAGAAGAAGAACGATCCACAGCCGACGATGGACGACATCACGAAGGCCTATGGCTCGTCGTACCGTAACATGATCTCCGAGGTGAAGGAGACGTTCGAGAGCTACGAGACGATGTTTCCGGCGCTGAAGGGCAAGAAGCTCGAATTGGCCGGGTTCGTCTGGTTCCAGGGTTGGAACGACATGTACGGCGGCGAGAAAGAGTACGCCTCGAACATGAAGCACTTCATCGAGGATGTGCGCAAGGACCTCAACGCGCCGAACCTGCCGTTCGTAATCGCCGCGATGGGGCAGAACGGCTCGAAGCCGGCCAGCGGCGCGATGCTGACCGTCCGCGAGGCGCAGATGTCGATGAATGATGTGCCGGAGTTCAAGGGCAACGTGATGGCGTTCCGCACGGACGTTCCTGGTGGACAAGGAGGCCGAGCGTCTGTGCGACGGCTGGCAAAAGCACATCGAAGAGTGGAAGAAGGTCGGCTCGAACTGGGGTTACCACTATTACGGCAGCGCGATCTGGTTGAACCGCATCGGCAAGGCCATGGGCGAGGCGATGCTGGAGTTGATGAGCGCTGACCGCTCGCAGAAATAGAAGAACGCATCGGGGAATGCCGTGAAGCACAGGCCACTGGTGGCCATCGTGTGAGCGAGCGGACCAAGGAGGCCAGCCAGGATAGGCAGAAGAACCAGAAGGCAGGGTCTCCGAAGGATCAGGGCAAGCCAGCCAACAGGCTCACGGAGCCGGATTATCCGGTCGTGAAGTGGATCCGCGTTGAGGATGGCACACGGCCGACAGGGTTCATTGAGGACCGTGCCGCGAGTTACCCACGAGGATCTGGTGCGACGACTGCCAGGTTTGCCGAGGGTTGCTTTGCTCCAGCCAAGGTAGATTCGTCCAGAGTGGGCCACGTTCGTTCGTGACGATCTCCAACTGGAGTTTGCCAGCCAACGTCCCTTGGGCCGCGCCTACCAGCACGGTCGCAAGGGCGTTGGTCTGTAATGGCCCGCTGGTTCGAGCCGTTGGCCACCTTGATGACCCGCTGATGCGTAGGGCCGATGTCCGCGGAAAGACGGAAAAACCGGAACTGCTCTGCCCAAGAACGCGATCCCGCACAGCCTGATTCCGCTGGGCTACGGCAGTTTTGTCGGGAGGCATTGGGTGTGGCGGAAAACCACTGCTTCCACCGTGGGTTTCCCCTATCCGGCAACCGGGAATTCCACAGCTCGGGTTTCTCGCGATTGACGAGTAACTCTTGTGCCCCATAATCGAAGGACTTCGTTCTTTGATCGCGGCCTGCCGTCTGCAGTGTGTTCTAGCGAACGAAATGCGCGTGAAGGATCAACGCTTCCGATCACGTGGCGGATGGCGTATGTGCGAGACGATCTTGTCGCGAGCGATCGCCATGCATCAGGGAGGCCAACGGAGTTCGGCCGGCCGGTTGCATCAGGAGATCTTGACGCGGGAAAGGGTACACTCGTGGTTGTGAAGTCTTCTGCCGGCCATCGTCGAAGGCCGTCGAGCCGCCCAAACAGGTGCAATTCGCGGCTGCGCCACGCCTTGTTCGAAGGGTTGGAAGAGCGAACGCTGTTATCGATCAACGTCACGCTCTATCGTTACGACGCCGTCGGTTCGGGGGCAGACCCGAACGAGACCGTGTTGACGCCCGCCAATGTGGTCGCCGGCAGTTTCGGCAAGCAGTTCACCACGGCGGTCGACGGCCAGGTGCTGGCCCAGCCGCTGTACATGTCGGGCTTGAATATCACCGCCGGTCCCTACGCCGGCACGCACAACGTGGTTTTCGTGGCCACCGAAAACGACAGCCTGTATGCCATCGACGCCGGCAGCGGCCAGGTACTTTGGCACGATTCCTTCCTGGTGAGCACATCGAGCGTGACCGTTACCGCGATGCCGTCGTCCGACGTGAACTCCGGCGACATCACGCCCGAGATCGGCATTACCGGCACGCCGGCCATCGACGCCGGCACCGGTTACTTGTTCGTCGTGGCCAAGACCAAGGCAGTTTACAACGGCGATACGGCCGATCCCCATGCCGTCAACGCGCTGTACAAGGTCAATATCTCCAACGGGACGTACACGGATTCGGTCATAGCCGACACGACCTACAGCAGCAACGGCAGCTACACGTACAATAGTGGTCCCTATGTGTTGGGCGACGGCGACGGTTATGTTAACGTGGGGGGGCAGGACGAAATCTACTTCAATTCGTTGCGGCAGACGTTTCGCCCCGCCGTGGCGCTGGTCAACGGCCAGGTGATCCTGGGCAGCGCTTCGCACGGCGACAACGGCCCCTACCACGGCTGGATGCTCACCTACAATGAAACGACGCTGGCCCTCACCGGCGTGCTCAATGCGACGCCCAACGCCGAGGCGCCCTTCAGCGGCACAGGCGGATCGGAAGAAGGCGGACTGGGAGGCATCTGGGGGGGCGGCGATCCGATCGTCACCGACGGACAGGGCGACTTCTACTTCATGACCGGCAACGGCATTTTCGATCAGAATCCCGACAACTTCCCCAATCCCAGCGCCCTCACCACAAGCAACCAAGACCCGGGCTTACCCATCGATGGCGATTACGGCGATTCGTTCGTGAAGGTCCAGCTCGACACGGTACACGACAGCCAGACCAATCAGAACGTCAACGGCTGGGGGCTCCAGGTGGTCGACTACTTCACCCCTTATAACCAGGCGGCGCTCGACGCGGGCGATACCGACCTGGGATCGGGCGGACCGACGCTGCTTCCCGCGTCGGTCGGCAGCGGGGCGCATCCGAATCTGCTCGTCGGCGGCGGAAAACAGGGCTCGGTCTACCTGATCGACCGCGGCACCGACAACAGCACCATGACCATGGGCGAGTTCCACAACTCGACCGACAACGTGGTGCAGGAACTGGCCAACACCGTGGGCGGCATCTTGAGCACGCCCGCCTATTTCAACGGGCAGGTATACATCACCTCCGGCTACGGCGGACCGATCGACGCCTTTTCGGTCAGCAACGCCCAGCTCACCGCCGACGGCACGACGCCGGACAATTTCGGAAACCTCGACGGCTCGCCGGTCCTCTCGGCCGACGGCACGGCGAACGGCATCGTGTGGGCCCTGGAACGCGGCTCGGGAGAGTTGCGGGCCTACTCGGCGGCGAACCTCAGCGACGAGATCTATAACAGTTCGACTTTGGCCAACAACGCCGACGCCCCGGGCACGATCATGAAGTTCACCGTCCCCATGGTGGCCAACGGGGACGTTTACGTGGGCACGGGCGACTCGCTGGTGATGTATGGGCTGAACTCGCCGCCCACCACGCCTCCCGCCGCACCCAGCAATCTGATCGCCAGCGCCTCGGGTTCCGAGGTTTCGCTCTCCTGGACCAACAACGCCAACAACGAGTCCGCCTTCTACGTCTACCGTTCGACCGACGGCGTGAGTTTTAGCCAGATCGGCACGGCGGGCGTGGGCCAGACCACCTATGCCGACACGACGGTGCAGCCGTTCACCTCGTATGATTATCGCGTGGCGGCCTATAACGTCATCGGCTTGTCCGCCTATAGCAACGTGGTGAACGTCGAGACGGCGGGGCAACCGGTCGTGGGCGGAGGCGATGGACTCCTGGGCTGGTACTACGCCGGCAACAACTCGTTCAACACAAGCACTACCCTGCCCACGTCCACGCCCACGCTGGCGCGGGTCGATCCCGAGATCAATTTCGATTGGAACTACGTGGGCCCTTCGACCAGTGTCGGGCAGACGGATTTCGAGGTCGTGTGGACCGGCGAGGTGCAGGCCCAGTACTCCGAAGACTATACGTTCTCCACGATCAGCGACGACGGCTCGGAACTTATCGTCAACGGGCAGCCGGTGATCTCCGACCTCCAAGCGCAAGCACCCACCCTCGATACCAGCTCGCCGATCGCGCTGCAAGCCGGCAAGACCTATCCTATCGAGCTACTCTATTTTCAGGCCGGCGGGGGCGCCGAGATGTACCTGAACTGGTCCAGTCCGCACACGCCGACAGAGACCATTCCGCAGAGCCAGTTGTTCTCCGGCTCGGCGCCGGCCGCCCCCTCCAACCTGGCAGCAACGGCGATTTCCGGCACTCAAACCGACCTCACCTGGACCGACAATTCCACGGACGGGGACGGGTACCAGGTCGATCGCGAGCTTGGCGCCTCAGGCACATTTTCCGCCGTGGCCTACTTGCCTCCCGGTTCCAACCAGTACTTGGACACGAACCTGACCGCGGGCAACTCTTACACCTATGAGGTCCGGGCCACGAACTTTGTGGCCGACTCGGCCTGGTCCAACCAGGCGGCCGTCACCCTGCCCGTTCTGCCCGATGCCGTTGCTGACGCGATGGCTACCACGGTGACCACCACTTCGGTCTCGATGACCTGGACGCCGGAAGACGACAATGGGACGGCGTTTCGCATCTTCCGTACTCCCGCCGGAAATGGCGGAAATCCAATCTTCGTCACGTCGCTGCCCGACGACCCCGACAACCCCATAACAACTTATACCGACGCGGGGCCCGCCGGCGTGGGACTGACCCCTGGCCTCATGTACACCTATGGCGTGCAAGTGGGGAACCTGGCGGGTTTTACGGCCTACTCGCAGTTTTCGGTGCAAACGCTGACCCATGCCCCGGACGAGCTCTTGGCCGTGCCGGCCAATGGTCAAGTGACACTCTCTTGGAACGCGCCCGCCGCGCGCAGACCTTCAACATCTACCGCGGCACCACCTCCGGCGGTGAAGACCCGATGCCCCTGGCCATCGGCGTAACAGGCACGTCCTTCGTCGACACCACGGTGACCAACGGCACGGAGTATTACTACCAGGTCACGGCGGTCGACACGGGGGGCGAGAGCGCACTGTCGGCCCAATCGTCGGCCCTGCCGCAGATCCCAGCCGTCGCACCGCTGCCGCCGACAAGCGTCTCCGCAACGCCCGGCAGCACAACGGTTGTGCTGACGTGGCAAGCGGCGGCCGGGGCCAGTACGTATAACGTCTATCGCGGCGCCGCCAGCGGCAGCGAAGTGCTGCTCCAAAGCGCCGTCGCAGCACCCACTTACACCGATGCCGGGCTGACCAACGGCGTGACGTATTACTATCAAGTCGCCGCGGTGAACCAGGCGGGCCCCAGCACGCGTTCCAGCGAAGTCTCGGCCACGCCAACTGTGGCTACGCCGCCCACCCCCATCAATGTGACTGCCACGGCGGGCAACGGCCAGGTGAGCTTGAGTTGGTCGGCGGCCTCCGACGCGCTGACGTACAACATTTATCGCGCCGTCAGCTCGGGCGATGAAGTGCTCTACGAGCAAGGCGTTGTCGGCACGTCCTATACCGACACCGACGTGACCAACGGCGTCACCTACTACTACCAGGTCAGTGCCGGCAACGGCGTCGGCGAGAGCAATCTGTCGCAGGAAGTCTCGGCCACGCCTCTTCCCGCCTTGCCCGCTGCCCCGGCGTCGCTGACGGCAACCGCGCTGAGCAGTTCGCAAATTAGCCTGAGTTGGACGGAGTCGGCGGGCACCGCCGCCAGCTTCACGTTGGAGCGATCCACCAATGGGGTGAATTTCACGCCGCTGACCACGCTCGACGGCACGGCCACCAGTTTCGTCGATGCCGATGGCTTTACCCCCGGTACTACGTATTCCTATGAATTGTCGGCCACGAATCTGGCGGGGACCTCGGCCTGGTCCAATGTCGCTGCGACCGCGCCGTTGGCGGGCGTATCGCCTCCTTGGACCGATGCCGATATCGGCGGCCCCACGCTTGCCGGCTCGGCGTACGAATCCGGCGGAACGCTCGTCGTCGACGGGACGGGGAGCGGCATCACCGGTACCAGCGACCAGTTCCATTTCGTCTACGTGCCGTTCACCGGAAATGGAACGATCATAGCCCAAGTCGCAACGGAGGGCGACAACACTGGCTCGGCCGAGGCTGGCGTCATGATGCGCAATTCGCTGGCTGCCAACTCGGCTTGCGCAACGATGGTGCTGACGCCCCTTAACGGCGCCGCGTTCCAATCGCGCGCTTCCGTCGGCATCGCAATCAACACCACGAATACCGGAAACAACACGTACTTGGCCCCCTATTGGGTCGAATTGGTGCGCAACGGTTCGACCTTCACCGGATATGTCTCCGCCAACGGCAGCACCTGGATCGAGGTGGGGTCCGTCAGCCTGACCATGAACACCGCGCTGTACGTCGGCCTGTGCGTCACCAGCGCCAATACCGGTGAGACCAGCGAGGCCACCTTCGACGAGATCTCGATCAACGGCAGCACGACGCCCCTGCCCCCCGGCGGACTGACCGCCAGCCCAGCCAGCGGAACCTCGGTCGGGCTGGCCTGGACCAACAACGACAATCTCACCTTTGCCAACGAGGTGTATCGGCAAGATCCCGGCTCGCCGACGTTCTCATGGATCGCCACCGTGCCCGCCAATGCCACCTCCTATCTCGACACGGGACTGACGCCCGGCAACAGCTACAGCTACCAGGTCCTGGCGAGCAACACCGTGGGCAGCACCGCTTCCAGCACGGCTACGGTAACCACTCCCGTGCCCCCCTTGGCCGTTTCGGAACTGCAACCCTACAGCATTGCCACGACCAGCGCCGGGCTGACCTGGGTACTCAATTCATCAAACGACACCGGCGTACAAGTCTGGCGCCGTGCCGGCGGCGCCGGCAGCTTCTCGCTCGTGACGACCTTGCCGGCCGGCTCGACCGACTTCACGGACAACAGCTTGCAGGCGGGCACGACTTACGAATACCACGTGTCCGCCATTGACCTCGCCGGTGCGTCTCCCGCCGCCGATACCGGACTGACGACCCTGCCGCTGCCGCCCGTGGTGACTGCCGCAACCCTCCTCGGCGGGCAAGTGCAACTGAGCTGGACGGCCTCCAACGGCGCCGTGGCCTACAACATCTATCGCGGTCTGACGGCCGGTGGTGAAGGAGCCGCGCCCTACGCCACCGTCAACAATGGCACCAGTTTCACCGACGCCGGCGTGACCGGCGGGCAAGCCTACTACTACTATTACCTCACGGCCGTCGATTTCAGCGGCGAAAGCGCGCCGTCGAACGAAGTCGCCGCTCAACTTGGTGTGACGACTGCGACAACGGTAAGCAGCTCGCAGACTCCGGCCGTGTACGGCACGCCGCTGACCTTCACGGCCACCGTCACCGCCCAAAGCAGCGGCGCCGCGCCCAACCAGGGCAGCGTCGAGTTCTACGACAGCACGCCCGGTAACAACTACCAGACCCTGGGTGCGGGCACCTTTGTCAGCAGCAGCACGTCGGTCCCCTGGACCTCCACTTGGACCTTCACCACCGGCGTGAAGACCTTCAATGTCGCCTCCGGGGACGTCATCATCGCCGCCTATACGGCCGGCACGGGCTTCGTCGACAGCAACGGCACGACGACCCAGACGATCACGGCGCGGGATCACGCTCACCGCCGTCGCCAATGCCAAGACCTACGACGGCACGACCTCGGCGGCGGCCACGCCCACCATGAGCGGCAGCCTGGTGGGCAGCGACACGGTGACGGGTCTGAGCGAAACCTACGACAACAAGAACGTGGGTTCGGGCAAGACGCTCACGCCGGTCGGCTCGGTCAACGACGGCAACAACGGCAACAACTACGCCGTGACCCCGGTCACTACCACGGGCGTCATTTTCCAGGCCACGCTCACGCCCTCGATCACGGCCAACGGGAGGACCTACAACGGCGGTACCACGGTCACGCTGGCCAGTCAGCACGGTGGCGACGACCTTTGGCTCGGACCAGGTGAGCCTGGAGGTGGGCGCCAGCAGCTTCACCAGCCAAAACGCGGGGACGGAGACGGTCACGGCCACGGGCCTGAGCCTGGGCGGCGGCGACGCGGCGAACTACACCCTCTCCAGCACCACGGCCAGCACCACGGCCGTCATCGCCCAAGCCACGCTCACGCCCTCGATCGCGGCCAACGGGAGGACCTACAACGGCGGCACCACGGTCACGCTGGCCAGCCAGACGGTGGCGACGACGTTTGGCTCGGACCAGGTCAGCCTGGAGGTGGGCGCCAGCAGCTTCACCAGCAAAAGCGCGGGGACGGAGACGGTGACGGCCACGGGCCTGAGCCTGGGCGGCGGCGACGCGGCGAACTACACGCTCTCCAGCAGCACGGCCAGCACCACGGCTGTCATCGCCCAGGCCACGCTGACGCCCTCGATCACGGCCAACGGCAGGACCTACAACGGCGGCACCACGGTCACGCTGGCCAGCCAGACGGTGACGGGGACGTTCGGCTCGGACGTGGTCAGCCTGGAGGTGGGCGCCAGCAGCTTCACCAGCAAGAACGCGGGGACGGAGACGGTCACGGCCACGGGCCTGAGCCTCGGCGGCAACGACGCGGCGAACTACACGCTTTCCAGCACCACGGCCAGCTCCACGGCGATCATCGCGCAGGCGGGGTTGACCATCACGGCGGCGGCCAACACCAAGACCTACGACAGTACGGCCAGCGCGGCCGCGACGCCGACGGTGGCCGGTCTGCAAGGAAGCGACACGGTCACGGGTCTGAGCGAGACCTACAACAACCAGAACGCGGGCACGGGCAAGACGCTCACGGTGGCGGCCGGCTACACGGTCAACGA
>CAWJKP010000001.1:0-2614227 GCA_963843465.1 Pirellulales bacterium | reverse complement strand
CCCACCGTCGCCGGCTCGCGAGGCAGCGAATCGGTGATTGAACCCGTGGTTTCCGCACCGAGCCCCTACGTCTCGGCGGCGCCGGGCGTGCTGGTCGAGGTGCTGGCCAGCAACGTAACCATCTCCGGTTTCACCTTCACCGGCCAGAACGACGCGCTAGGAACGGGCAACGGCGTGGCCCTGACCGAGACCGGTTCCTCGCCGATTTACGCGCAGGCCGTGGAGGCCATTGCTTCCTACGTGCCGGTCCACGGGACCGATATCGAGAACTACGGCACGCTGCCCAGCTACACCGCCCCGGCCAACCTGGTCATTCAGAATAACATCGTCGAGGACTTCAGCTACCAGGGCATCGACCTCGGCTGGGACAGCAGCGCAACGCCCACCGCGGGCAACACGATCGCCCAGAACCTGTTCCAGAACATCGGCGCCTACAACGACCAGGGAGTTGCGGTCCGCCTTTACAACAACTTCTATGCCGACGTGGTCCACAACACGATGCAGAACGTGCGGGTGGGCGTTCAAGTGAACAACTTCTCGCTGGCGCGCCCCACGGGTGGCACGACGGGGAGCGTCGAATACAACCAGATCAGCGCCCGTCGCCGCGGCATCTTCTATAACTTGATCTACGGATCGAGCACGACGGTGCCGATCGAATACAACACGATCACCGCCACGGCCGACGCCAACTGGGGCTCATCGCTTTGGACGGGCGTCTACATCGTCTCGCAACAAAACAGCGTGACGGGTACGTTCCTCGACAACAGCATCAGCGGCGCCGGCAGCAGCTACGCCACCACCGCCGGCTACACCGTGTTGTCCACGGCCGCCACGACTTCCGTCACCCTGAGCGGCGATAGTTCGCCGTTGAACAGCGTCAGCAATGTGACCTACGGCGTGTGGGAAACCACCGGCGATCCGAATGGGATCGGCGGGGCTGCCGCGAGTAACATGAACGTGACTGTCAGCGGGCTGAACATTTCGGCCGGCCAGTACGGCGTCTATGTGGAGGAAGATCCAAGCTACACGTCGTACACGGTTGCGGCAACCATCGACGGCGGCACGTCGATCACCACCGGCGGCGGCGGAACGGGCGTCTTTGTCAGCGGTGCGAAAGCCAGCGCCACGATCAGCGGCAACAGCGGCTCGATCTACGGCAACGCGATCGGCATCGACGCCGAAGGCGGCTCGGCCACGATCAGCGGCAACCACATCTACGGCAACACGACCGGCGTCAAGGTCGGCTCGGGCACCGCTTCCATCAGCGGCAACAATTTCGCCGGAGCCACCGCCAACACCACCGACCTGCTGGTTGCCGGCGGGACCCTCAATTCGCTTACAAGCAATACCTTCGCCGGAACCACGTACATCAACAACCAAACCGGCCAGGCCATCAACGCCACGACCGACACCTTCGGCTCGGTGACGCCCTCGGATACTACGCCCGCCGACCTCTACGGGGTCGAGAACCAGATCACCGACTACCTCGATAATCCCAGCCTGGGTTACGTCAGCCTGCGGACCAACGCCGTTTACGTCACCCAAGCCAGCGAATCGGCCACCGCCGGCGCCATCCAGCGCGGCGTGAACGTGGCCCCCTCCGCCGGGACCGTGTACGTCCAGGGCGGCACTTATGACTATAACTTGTCATCTGGTTTGAACATCAACAAGTCGCTGAGCCTGGTCGGTCCCAACGCCGGCGTCAGCGGCGGCGGGTCCAGGGTGGCCGAGGCGATCCTTAACGGCGGCGCCTCGGGCACGCTCACCGGCGGCGGCGCATCGATCAACATCGGCGGGGGCTCGCCCTTGTCGCTCACCTTCGAGGGCCTGGAGTTCACCGACTTCGACACTTGGCACGTCTTCTACGAAGGCGGCGGCACGCCCATCACGTCGGCCGTCGTCACCGACAACGTCTTCACGGGAAACAACGGCGGCATCTTCACCAAGTACAATACCTCGCTGGCCAGCCAGTTCGACGTTACCGACAACCTGATCGTCAACCAGACCATGTCCGGCGGGGCGAACACGGCCCTCTTCTTCCTCGGCGACGTCGCCAACAGCCATTTCGACGATAACCAGGTGCAGAACGGCCCGTCGCGCGAGTTGTTCAACACCTACGATTCCGTGACGAACACCACCTTCGACGGCAACACGATGAGCAACAGCGGTTTGTTGACCGATCTGTGCGCCAACATGACCGGCGTGGAGATCAACGGGAACACGCTGAGCAACGTTTCGGCGGCCTATGGTCCGGGTGCGATCGTCGTCGATACCTACATCGGCCAGGCCGTTTCCGGGTTGGACATTGAGAACAACACGATCACTGGCGCCGGAGGAAGCGGCATCGAGCTGTTGGCCGACGGCCAGGATCCCTATGTGAACGACGCCACGATCCAGAACGTGACGATCAGCGGCAACAGCATCTCGTCCACCGCCGCTTACGGAATCGATGTCGATACGACGGCATCGGGCAACGATCGCAACGTCGCCATCTCGAACATCACCATCGAGAACAACACGCTCACCGACAACACCGAAAGCCCGATCTTCATCTGCTCGCGGCCTACGGGCGGATCGAACACGGTGAGCGGCGTGACCATCACCGGCAACACGATCACCAGCGACGCGGCGGCGCTTACGGCCAGCACCTTCAATCTCATCGACCTGCGAAACCTGAGCGGCACGAACACCGTTTCCAATAATACCGTGACCATCAGCGGCATTCTGCCGGCGCAGACCACGGCGGTTCGCGCCATCGGCGTGCGCGGCAGCCAGACGGGGACGATCGATATCACCGGCAACACGCTCAACGGCGGGGGCGTGGCGAGCAATGGCCCCACCACGATCCCCGTTACCGGCGTGCTGATCCAATCGAACGATCCCACGTACGGCGCCCTGACCGCCGCCGCGACGATCGACCTGACGAACAACCTGATTACCGGTTTTGAGAACGGGATCACCGTCCGCGACACGGTCAACGGCGTTTACGGCAACCTGGCCTCCGGCGTGCAGGTCAACGTCAACGCGAACAGCATCGCCGGCAACTCTCTCTACGGCCTGCAGAGCGGATCGACAGGGGCGACGATCAATGCCTCCGCTAACTGGTGGGGCAGCGCCAACGGCCCGACCACTCCGCTAAACACTTTTGCGTCCAGCGGCACGGGCGAAACCGTCACCGGCAACGTCTCAGTTGTCCCCTGGTATACCAGTGGTGCCGCGACCAGCCAGACGCCCGGCTGGTATCCCGCCGGCACCCTCGACACGACCGCTCCGGCCGTCACGCTCGGCAGCGTGACCCTGGCTGACGGTTCGGCGGCAAGCGGCTGGACGACCAACACCGAGACGCCGACCTTCTCCGGCACGGCGTCGGTCGGCACCACGATCGCGGTCATGGAGGGTTCGACCCTCCTCGGCCAGACCACGCCCGACGCCAGTGGCGATTGGAGCTTCCCCGTTCCCTCCAGTTCTCCCTTGGGCGTGGGGAACGACACCGTTACCATTGTTGCCTCCGCCACCGGCCAGTCCGGCGAACAGCAATCGACCGCCGCCCAGACGGTGACCGTGGACACCACCCCCGCCTTCAGCGGCCTGACGGCCTCTTATTCCATCGCCTACGGCACCGCTAACCAAACCTTCTCCGGCACGATCGCCGCCGGTCCCTTCTACCCCTCCGGCAGCGTCACCGTCACCATCGTCGGCACCAGCCCACTCATCTCCGGCACCGGCACCGTCAGCAGTTCTGACGGCACCTTCAGCGTCACCCTGGCCACCAACACCCTGCATGTCGCCGACGGCGCTTACACCATCAGCTACGCCTACTCCGGCGACGGCGTCTACACCGCCGCGACAACCAACACGAGCACCACGGTGGTCATCACCGCGATTGCGCCCACGGTCAGCGTGACGCCTTACAGCGGGCCGTACACGGGCAGTGCTGAAGGGGCGACGGGTTCGGCCACGGGCGTGACGCTGCCGGACGAGACGGTGGAGACGGTTGCCGGGACCTTCACTTCCGGCACCCAGACCCACGTGCCCGGCGGCACGGTGAGCTGGACGTTCACCTCCGGCGACAGCGACTACACCGACGCCAGCGGCACGACCACGGTGGTCATCACCGCGATCGCGCCCACGGTCAGCGTGACGCCTTACAGCGGGCCGTACACGGGCAGTGCTGAAGGGGCGACGGGTTCGGCCACGGGCGTGACGCTGCCGGACGAGACGGTGGAGACGGTTGCCGGGACCTTCACTTCCGGCACCCAGACCCACGTGCCCGGCGGCACGGTGAGCTGGACGTTCACCTCCGGCGACAGCGACTACACCGACGCCAGCGGCACGACCACGGTGGTCATCACCGCGATCGCGCCCACGGTCAGCGTGACGCCTTACAGCGGGCCGTACACGGGCAGTGCTGAAGGGGCGACGGGTTCGGCCACGGGCGTGACGCTGCCGGACGAGACGGTGGAGACGGTTGCCGGGACCTTCACTTCCGGCACCCAGACCCACGTGCCCGGCGGCACGGTGAGCTGGACGTTCACCTCCGGCGACAGCGACTACACCGACGCCAGCGGCACGACCACGGTGGTCATCACCGCGATCGCGCCCACGGTCAGCGTGACGCCTTACAGCGGGCCGTACACGGGCAGTGCTGAAGGGGCGACGGGTTCGGCCACGGGCGTGACGCTGCCGGACGAGACGGTGGAGACGGTTGCCGGGACCTTCACTTCCGGCACCCAGACCCACGTGCCCGGCGGCACGGTGAGCTGGACGTTCACCTCCGGCGACAGCGACTACACCGACGCCAGCGGCACGACCACGGTGGTCATCACCGCGATCGCGCCCACGGTCAGCGTGACGCCTTACAGCGGGCCGTACACGGGCAGTGCTGAAGGGGCGACGGGTTCGGCCACGGGCGTGACGCTGCCGGACGAGACGGTGGAGACGGTTGCCGGGACCTTCACTTCCGGCACCCAGACCCACGTGCCCGGCGGCACGGTGAGCTGGACGTTCACCTCCGGCGACAGCGACTACACCGACGCCAGCGGCACGACCACGGTGGTCATCACCGCGATCGCGCCCACGGTCAGCGTGACGCCTTACAGCGGGCCGTACACGGGCAGTGCTGAAGGGGCGACGGGTTCGGCCACGGGCGTGACGCTGCCGGACGAGACGGTGGAGACGGTTGCCGGGACCTTCACTTCCGGCACCCAGACCCACGTGCCCGGCGGCACGGTGAGCTGGACGTTCACCTCCGGCGACAGCGACTACACCGACGCCAGCGGCACGACCACGGTGGTCATCACCGCGATCGCGCCCACGGTCAGCGTGACGCCTTACAGCGGGCCGTACACGGGCAGTGCTGAAGGGGCGACGGGTTCGGCCACGGGCGTGACGCTGCCGGACGAGACGGTGGAGACGGTTGCCGGGACCTTCACTTCCGGCACCCAGACCCACGTGCCCGGCGGCACGGTGAGCTGGACGTTCACCTCCGGCGACAGCGACTACACCGACGCCAGCGGCACGACCACGGTGGTCATCACCGCGATCGCGCCCACGGTCAGCGTGACGCCTTACAGCGGGCCGTACACGGGCAGTGCTGAAGGGGCGACGGGTTCGGCCACGGGCGTGACGCTGCCGGACGAGACGGTGGAGACGGTTGCCGGGACCTTCACTTCCGGCACCCAGACCCACGTGCCCGGCGGCACGGTGAGCTGGACGTTCACCTCCGGCGACAGCGACTACACCGACGCCAGCGGCACGACCACGGTGGTCATCACCGCGATCGCGCCCACGGTCAGCGTGACGCCTTACAGCGGGCCGTACACGGGCAGTGCTGAAGGGGCGACGGGTTCGGCCACGGGCGTGACGCTGCCGGACGAGACGGTGGAGACGGTTGCCGGGACCTTCACTTCCGGCACCCAGACCCACGTGCCCGGCGGCACGGTGAGCTGGACGTTCACCTCCGGCGACAGCGACTACACCGACGCCAGCGGCACGACCACGGTGGTCATCACCGCGATCGCGCCCACGGTCAGCGTGACGCCTTACAGCGGGCCGTACACGGGCAGTGCTGAAGGGGCGACGGGTTCGGCCACGGGCGTGACGCTGCCGGACGAGACGGTGGAGACGGTTGCCGGGACCTTCACTTCCGGCACCCAGACCCACGTGCCCGGCGGCACGGTGAGCTGGACGTTCACCTCCGGCGACAGCGACTACACCGACGCCAGCGGCACGACCACGGTGGTCATCACCGCGATCGCGCCCACGGTCAGCGTGACGCCTTACAGCGGGCCGTACACGGGCAGTGCTGAAGGGGCGACGGGTTCGGCCACGGGCGTGACGCTGCCGGACGAGACGGTGGAGACGGTTGCCGGGACCTTCACTTCCGGCACCCAGACCCACGTGCCCGGCGGCACGGTGAGCTGGACGTTCACCTCCGGCGACAGCGACTACACCGACGCCAGCGGCACGACCACGGTGGTCATCACCGCGATCGCGCCCACGGTCAGCGTGACGCCTTACAGCGGGCCGTACACGGGCAGTGCTGAAGGGGCGACGGGTTCGGCCACGGGCGTGACGCTGCCGGACGAGACGGTGGAGACGGTTGCCGGGACCTTCACTTCCGGCACCCAGACCCACGTGCCCGGCGGCACGGTGAGCTGGACGTTCACCTCCGGCGACAGCGACTACACCGACGCCAGCGGCACGACCACGGTGGTCATCACCGCGATCGCGCCCACGGTCAGCGTGACGCCTTACAGCGGGCCGTACACGGGCAGTGCTGAAGGGGCGACGGGTTCGGCCACGGGCGTGACGCTGCCGGACGAGACGGTGGAGACGGTTGCCGGGACCTTCACTTCCGGCACCCAGACCCACGTGCCCGGCGGCACGGTGAGCTGGACGTTCACCTCCGGCGACAGCGACTACACCGACGCCAGCGGCACGACCACGGTGGTCATCACCGCGATCGCGCCCACGGTCAGCGTGACGCCTTACAGCGGGCCGTACACGGGCAGTGCTGAAGGGGCGACGGGTTCGGCCACGGGCGTGACGCTGCCGGACGAGACGGTGGAGACGGTTGCCGGGACCTTCACTTCCGGCACCCAGACCCACGTGCCCGGCGGCACGGTGAGCTGGACGTTCACCTCCGGCGACAGCGACTACACCGACGCCAGCGGCACGACCACGGTGGTCATCACCGCGATCGCGCCCACGGTCAGCGTGACGCCTTACAGCGGGCCGTACACGGGCAGTGCTGAAGGGGCGACGGGTTCGGCCACGGGCGTGACGCTGCCGGACGAGACGGTGGAGACGGTTGCCGGGACCTTCACTTCCGGCACCCAGACCCACGTGCCCGGCGGCACGGTGAGCTGGACGTTCACCTCCGGCGACAGCGACTACACCGACGCCAGCGGCACGACCACGGTGGTCATCACCGCGATCGCGCCCACGGTCAGCGTGACGCCTTACAGCGGGCCGTACACGGGCAGTGCTGAAGGGGCGACGGGTTCGGCCACGGGCGTGACGCTGCCGGACGAGACGGTGGAGACGGTTGCCGGGACCTTCACTTCCGGCACCCAGACCCACGTGCCCGGCGGCACGGTGAGCTGGACGTTCACCTCCGGCGACAGCGACTACACCGACGCCAGCGGCACGACCACGGTGGTCATCACCGCGATCGCGCCCACGGTCAGCGTGACGCCTTACAGCGGGCCGTACACGGGCAGTGCTGAAGGGGCGACGGGTTCGGCCACGGGCGTGACGCTGCCGGACGAGACGGTGGAGACGGTTGCCGGGACCTTCACTTCCGGCACCCAGACCCACGTGCCCGGCGGCACGGTGAGCTGGACGTTCACCTCCGGCGACAGCGACTACACCGACGCCAGCGGCACGACCACGGTGGTCATCACCGCGATCGCGCCCACGGTCAGCGTGACGCCTTACAGCGGGCCGTACACGGGCAGTGCTGAAGGGGCGACGGGTTCGGCCACGGGCGTGACGCTGCCGGACGAGACGGTGGAGACGGTTGCCGGGACCTTCACTTCCGGCACCCAGACCCACGTGCCCGGCGGCACGGTGAGCTGGACGTTCACCTCCGGCGACAGCGACTACACCGACGCCAGCGGCACGACCACGGTGGTCATCACCGCGATCGCGCCCACGGTCAGCGTGACGCCTTACAGCGGGCCGTACACGGGCAGTGCTGAAGGGGCGACGGGTTCGGCCACGGGCGTGACGCTGCCGGACGAGACGGTGGAGACGGTTGCCGGGACCTTCACTTCCGGCACCCAGACCCACGTGCCCGGCGGCACGGTGAGCTGGACGTTCACCTCCGGCGACAGCGACTACACCGACGCCAGCGGCACGACCACGGTGGTCATCACCGCGATCGCGCCCACGGTCAGCGTGACGCCTTACAGCGGGCCGTACACGGGCAGTGCTGAAGGGGCGACGGGTTCGGCCACGGGCGTGACGCTGCCGGACGAGACGGTGGAGACGGTTGCCGGGACCTTCACTTCCGGCACCCAGACCCACGTGCCCGGCGGCACGGTGAGCTGGACGTTCACCTCCGGCGACAGCGACTACACCGACGCCAGCGGCACGACCACGGTGGTCATCACCGCGATCGCGCCCACGGTCAGCGTGACGCCTTACAGCGGGCCGTACACGGGCAGTGCTGAAGGGGCGACGGGTTCGGCCACGGGCGTGACGCTGCCGGACGAGACGGTGGAGACGGTTGCCGGGACCTTCACTTCCGGCACCCAGACCCACGTGCCCGGCGGCACGGTGAGCTGGACGTTCACCTCCGGCGACAGCGACTACACCGACGCCAGCGGCACGACCACGGTGGTCATCACCGCGATCGCGCCCACGGTCAGCGTGACGCCTTACAGCGGGCCGTACACGGGCAGTGCTGAAGGGGCGACGGGTTCGGCCACGGGCGTGACGCTGCCGGACGAGACGGTGGAGACGGTTGCCGGGACCTTCACTTCCGGCACCCAGACCCACGTGCCCGGCGGCACGGTGAGCTGGACGTTCACCTCCGGCGACAGCGACTACACCGACGCCAGCGGCACGACCACGGTGGTCATCACCGCGATCGCGCCCACGGTCAGCGTGACGCCTTACAGCGGGCCGTACACGGGCAGTGCTGAAGGGGCGACGGGTTCGGCCACGGGCGTGACGCTGCCGGACGAGACGGTGGAGACGGTTGCCGGGACCTTCACTTCCGGCACCCAGACCCACGTGCCCGGCGGCACGGTGAGCTGGACGTTCACCTCCGGCGACAGCGACTACACCGACGCCAGCGGCACGACCACGGTGGTCATCACCGCGATCGCGCCCACGGTCAGCGTGACGCCTTACAGCGGGCCGTACACGGGCAGTGCTGAAGGGGCGACGGGTTCGGCCACGGGCGTGACGCTGCCGGACGAGACGGTGGAGACGGTTGCCGGGACCTTCACTTCCGGCACCCAGACCCACGTGCCCGGCGGCACGGTGAGCTGGACGTTCACCTCCGGCGACAGCGACTACACCGACGCCAGCGGCACGACCACGGTGGTCATCACCGCGATCGCGCCCACGGTCAGCGTGACGCCTTACAGCGGGCCGTACACGGGCAGTGCTGAAGGGGCGACGGGTTCGGCCACGGGCGTGACGCTGCCGGACGAGACGGTGGAGACGGTTGCCGGGACCTTCACTTCCGGCACCCAGACCCACGTGCCCGGCGGCACGGTGAGCTGGACGTTCACCTCCGGCGACAGCGACTACACCGACGCCAGCGGCACGACCACGGTGGTCATCACCGCGATCGCGCCCACGGTCAGCGTGACGCCTTACAGCGGGCCGTACACGGGCAGTGCTGAAGGGGCGACGGGTTCGGCCACGGGCGTGACGCTGCCGGACGAGACGGTGGAGACGGTTGCCGGGACCTTCACTTCCGGCACCCAGACCCACGTGCCCGGCGGCACGGTGAGCTGGACGTTCACCTCCGGCGACAGCGACTACACCGACGCCAGCGGCACGACCACGGTGGTCATCACCGCGGTCACGCCGACGGTGAGCGCAGTCAGCGCCAGCGCGAGCTACAGCGGTTCTCCGCTGGCGTATCCCGCGAGCGACGTGACGGTGACGGGGCCCGGCGGCTTGAACAACAGCGGCGGGGCGCTGAGCTTCACGTACAACGGCTCGGCAACGGTTCCGACGGCGGAGGGCAGCTACTCGGTGCTGGCCACCTTCACGCCGAACGACAAGACGGATTACAACACGGGCACCGGCTCGGCGACGTGGACGATTTACGGCCTGGACTTGAGCCAAAGTGCCACCAGCGTCAACGAAGGGCAGTCTTATGCCCTGGTCATGGGTAGCCTGAATCTGGCCAGCGGCACCGCCAACGGCTACTCGATCGCCTGGGGCGACGGCACGTTTACCACCGTCAATCCGGGCAGCCCGGCCACCAGCCCGGCCAACACCACGGTCTATCACACGTACACCGACGCCCCCGCGGACCCCGTGGCGGACATCTCGGTCTCGGTGCTGGTCAACTACGTGCCGGTCCTGGTGGGCGGCATCAGCGTGACGGTGAACGACGTTCCGCCGACAGCCGCTGCGTTCGTCCAATACCCGGCGGCGCCGGTGTCGGAGGGCACCGCGGCGCAGGTGGCCTTCTTCGGCGGCACGGATCCGTCGCCGGAGGATTTGCCGCTGCACTACGCCTTCGACTTCAACGGCGCCACACAGTTCAACACCGGCGCCGGCGACGGCACCTACCTGGACAGCTCCAATACCACGGGGATCATCACCGTGCCCGGATCGTACCTGGACACGCCGGGCACTCACACCATCACCGGGCGGATTATCGCGGTCGACGGAGCCTACACGGATTACACGACGACGATCACCGTTACCGATGTGGCGCCGGTCGTGAATGCCGGAACCAACGCCACCGGCGTTGGAGTCGGGACGACCTTCGCGCGGAGCGGATCGTTCACTGACCCGGGCAATGAAACGTGGACTGCCACGGTCAACTACGGCGACGGCAGCGGGGCGCAGAGCCTGTCGTTGAACGCGAACAAGACGTTCAATCTGAGCCACGTCTATACAGCAGCCGGGAACTACACGGTGATCGTGGGTGTGACGGACTACTATCCCGCCGGTACTCCCCTCTTGACCGGCACCGGCACGTTCACCGTCAACGTGGTTAGTGTTCCCTTCCAGGTGACCTCGTTCGCGCCGACGGCCGCCGGGTTCGATGTCACTTTCAGCCAGGCCGTCAACATGAACGACGTGCACCTCTACGACGGCATGGACAACAACGATACCACGAACCAGCACTTCTACGACCCGAGCATCGTCAATCCCCTCACCGGTCTCCCCTGCACGGCCCCCTTGGATGTAACGCTGGTGGGCGCGGTGACGGGCACGATTCACGGATCGCTGATCTGGGACGCCGCTACCAATACGGCCGAGTTCGTCAAGACCGACGCAAGGTCTGCGGCCTTCATCGACAGTGTCCTCGCGCCCGATACCTACACGGTCACTCTCTACAGCCGGAACGACTCCTTCGACCCTGGTTGGGTGGACGACAGCGGGGACTTGCTGCTTGGCGGCAACTACACGGCGACCTTTACGGTTGCTCCTTCCGCGCAACCGGTGCTCACGTTGCCGGACTTCGCCCGCGCACCGGGCGAGACCGTCAACGTGTTGCCTGACGGGTTGGGCGGGCACACGGGGAATATCGCCAGCAATTTGCCGATCACCATTAGCAATGGGTCGGGGGTGACGAGTGTTAGCTTCACCTTGGATTACAATCCGAGCCTGCTGAACATCAGCGGGGTCAGCCCGCTTAGCGGAGCGACTACGGGTTGGACGGTGCCCGCCGGTTGGACCGTCATCGCCAACAATAACGCCGTGACCGGCCAGTTGACGGTATCAGCCATCAGTACCACGCCGCTGGGGTCGGGACCGCAGACGGTGGTCGGAATTGCCGCTGTCGTGCCGACGATGTCGTCGAACACGCCGTACGGCGCGTCCGATCTGCTTAGCCTCGAGAGCGTCGTCGTCAACGGGGCGGCCGGCATCGGCGATGAGGCTGTGCACGAGCTTGCGTTCCTTGGCGATGTTACCGGGACCGGCACCTTAGGCCCAACGGATGCATCGCGCATGCTCCGCGTCCAGGTGGGACTGGACAGCGGCTTTTATGCCTATCCCTTGGTCGATCCGGCAATCGTCGGAGACGTGAACGGCGACGGTGTAATCAATGGCCCGGACGCCACCGACCTGCTTCTGAAGACTGTCTATCCGCCGAGTTGGACCGGCATGCCGGAAATTCCGTCCCTGGGCTACCCCTACGGAACCGTTCTCATCCCGGCAGGCCCGGATCCGACGGTCGAAATTGGTGAAGCGGGCACGGTCGCCGAAGGTGGCGAAACGGTCTCCACCGCCATTCGCATCACGGACAGCGCGGCCGGGCTGCAGACGGCCAGTTTCACCATCACCTACGACGCCAGCCGACTGGAGCTCTCGGACGCCGACGTTACGCTTAGCCCGTACCTGGCTGGTCAAGGCTGGAGCATGGCCGAGCATGTGGAGCAAGCGACCGGCACGGTGCACGTGGCCCTTCTGGGCAACGTCTTGCCCGCCGGGACACCTGAACTTCTCGACCTGACGTTCCACGTGCGCAGCGACGCCCTGCCCGGGACTGCTCCCTTGGATATTGCGGGCGCACTTAACGGAGGCTATCTGACGATGACGCCGGTCGATGGCAGCATCATCGTCGCTGCCGCGAATATGGCGACCTCGCAGGTTTCAGCGGTATCGGTGGGTTCTGCGGCGGGCAGCTCGACAGCTCCTCAAGCGGCTTCCGCATTGGCGGGTCTCGACGTGTCCGCAGTCGACTTGTTGCTGGCCGCGGAGTACCAGGAAGCGGCGCCTGCTCTTGCCGGGGCAATTCGGGCCCCGAGCAACGCCAATCTGCCGGTGTCCATGCAAGCAGTGGGCGTCGGCGACGAGCAGTCGGCGAAGCTTATCGACTCCCAGGCCGTGGGAGCGGCGATCCAAGGTCTCGACTCCGTAAACCTGGGCGCGGCCCAGGATGACATGAACGATGTTCTTGCATCCCGCCTTGACCACAACTCCCTCCGCAAGCAGGTTCACCTCTGGGATGAGGCCTTGCAAGGAGTTTTGGGGACTGGCGATGCATCATCCGATGAGTGAAAGTGTAACCACAATGAGTTGGAACGTTTGGGCGCTATTCTTTCGAGGCCATGACGCTTCGCCTGTATCCTAGAGAATTTCGAGGGACGACAATGGCTATACTACAAAGGCTGGCTCAATCGTTGGGGCGCGCCTTTTGCGGCTTGCATAAAGCACGTCGGCGTCCTCCCTTGAAGCTGCGGTTTCTCGGCTTTGAACCCTTGGAGCAGCGGCAACTGCTTTCGGTCAGTGCGCAGATCAGTGACCCGACAACTGGGCTGCAATTGGCTGCTACCGCGCAGCCCGGCAGCTCGGTTGAGGTCATGGTGCTCGTACCCAGCGGCGGCAATCCCTCCTCTACCAGCCTTGACTCGGCCACGCTTACTATTTCTTACCCTACGAGTCAACTCAGCCTCAACGACTCGGATGTTACCTACGTCTCCCCGTTCACTACCGGCGCGGAGTATGTGGATACGGCCGCCGGAGTGGCGTCCATCAGCGTCACTACCGCTTATCCGACCAACGGCACGCCCAATCTGGTTGAGCTGAACTTCCACGTGCGTAGTGGCAGCGGTGTGCCGAGCGGGCTCGCTCAGATAAACATCCTGACGGGGACGGATCCCTATGGTTACCTGTATAGTGATTTTAACGACGGCGCCGTCGCCTTGACGCCCGTCAAGGGCACTATCGACGTGGTGACGACCCCGACATTCACAAGCCTGGCCGCGCCGACCGTCACCTACGGAGCGACTTCTGCCATCCTGGGAGGCACGATCGGCGGGTCGTCGGGTGCACCCGCCATCGGAGAGGACGTGGACATCAGCCTGACAAGCAAGACGGGCACGGTCGTTCTCAACCAACAACCCGCGCAGATCGTCGACAGCGCAGGGGACTTCTCTTACACCTACAACCCATCTTCGCTCCCAGTCTCTGGTTCGCCTTACACGATCACTTATGCTTATGGGGGCGATTCGAATTACAGCTCACTCACCGATGACAGCAATAATCTTACGGTGAACCAGGCCACGCTGACGCCGTCGATCACGGCCGAGGGCAAGACCTACGATGGCGGCACCACGGTGACGCTGGCCACGGCCACGGTGGCCACGACCTTCGGCTCGGACGTGGTGAACCTGGAGGTGGGCGCCAGCAGCTTCACTAGCCGCAGCGCGGGGACGGAGACGGTGACCGCCACGGGCTTGAGCCTGGACGGCGCCGACGCGGCGAACTACACGCTTGCCAGCACCACGGCCAGCACCACGGCCGTGATCGCGCAGGCCAGTGCCAACGCCAGCGTTTCGGCGATTGCGGGCCTGGTCTACAGCGGCGCGGCGCAGACCACGGCGGCGGGCACGGCCACGGACGTCTTCGGCCATGCCTTGGCGAGCAGCGATTTCACCCTCACGGGCACGGTGCACACCAACGCCGGGACGTACGTCGCCGACGCCTGGTCGTTCTCCGACCCCAGCGGCAACTATGCCAGCCAGAGCGGCACGGTGACCGACAGCATCGGCCAGGCCAACGCCCACGCCAGCGTGACGGCGACCGCGGGCCTGGTCTACAGCGGCGCTTCGCAGACCACGGCGGCGGGCACGGCCACGAACATCTCCGGCGCTACGTTGCCGGGCAGCGATTTCACCCTCACGGGCACGGTGCACACCAACGCCGGGACGTACGTCGCCGACGCCTGGTCGTTCTCCGACCCCAGCGGCAACTATGCCAGCCAGAGCGGCACGGTGACCGACAGCATCGGCCAGGCCAACGCCCACGCCAGCGTTTCGGCGATCGCGGGCCTGGTCTACAGCGGCGCGCCGCAGACCACGGCGACGGGCACGGCCACGAACGTCTCCGGCGCTAGCTTGCCGGGCAGCGATTTCACGCTCACGGGCACGGTGCACACCAACGCCGGGACGTACGTCGCCGACGCCTGGTCGTTCTCCGACCCCAGCGGCAACTATGCCAGCCAGAGCGGCACGGTGACCGACAGCATCGGCCAGGCCAACGCCCACGCCAGCGTGACGGCGACCGCGGGACTGGTCTACAACGGCAGCGCGCAGACCACGGCGACGGGCACGGCCACGAACGTCTCCGGCGCTACGTTGCCGGGCAGCGATTTCACGCTCACGGGCACGGTGCACACCAACGCCGGGACGTACGTCGGCGACGCCTGGTCGTTCTCCGACCCCAGCGGCAACTATGCCAGCCAGAGCGGCACGGTGACCGACAGCATCGGCCAGGCCAACGCCCACGCCAGCGTGACGGCGACCGCGGGCCTGATCTACAGCGGCGCGCCGCAGACCACGGCGGCGGGCACGGCCACGAACGTCTCCGGCGCTGGCTTGCCGGGCAGCGATTTCACCCTCACGGGCACGGTGCACACCAACGCCGGGACGTACGTCGCCGACGCCTGGTCGTTCTCCGACCCCAGCGGCAACTATGCCAGCCAGAGCGGCACGGTGACCGACAGCATCGCCCAGGCCAACGCCCACGCCAGCGTGACGGCGACCGCGGGCCTGATCTATAGCGGCGCACCGCAGACCACGGCGACGGGCACGGCCACGAACATCTCCGGCGCTACGTTGCCGGGCAGCGATTTCACCCTCACGGGCACGGTGCACACCAACGCCGGGACGTACGTCGCCGACGCCTGGTCGTTCTCCGATCCCAGCGGCAACTATGCCAGCCAGAGCGGCACGGTGACCGACAGCATCGGCCAGGCCAACGCCCACGCCAGCGTGGCGGCGATCGGGGGCCTGATCTACAGCGGCGCGCCGCAGACCACGGCGGCGGGCACGGCCACGAACGTCTTCGGCGCTAGCTTGCCGAGCAGCGATTTCACCCTCACGGGCACGGTGCACACCAACGCCGGGACGTACGTCGCCGACGCCTGGTCGTTCTCCGATCCCAGCGGCAACTATGCCAGCCAGAGCGGCACGGTGACCGACAGCATCGGCCAGGCCAACGCCCACGCCAGCGTGACGGCGATTGCGGGCCTCGTCTACAACGGCAGCGCGCAGAGCACGGCGACGGGCACGGCCACGAACGTCTCCGGCGCTACGTTGCCGGGCAGCGATTTCACGCTCACGGGCACGGTGCACACCAACGCCGGGACGTACGTCGCCGACGCCTGGTCGTTCTCCGACCCCAGCGGCAACTATGCCAGCCAGAGCGGCACGGTGACCGACAGCATCGGCCAGGCCAACGCCCACGCCAGCGTTTCGGCGATTGCGGGCCTCGTCTACAACGGCAGCGCGCAGAGCACGGCGACGGGCACGGCCACGAACGTCTCCGGCGCTGGCTTGCCGGGCAGCGATTTCACGCTCACGGGCACGGTGCACACCAACGCCGGGACGTACGTCGGCGACGCCTGGTCGTTCTCCGACCCCAGCGGCAACTATGCCAGCCAGAGCGGCACGGTGACCGACAGCATCGGCCAGGCCAACGCCCACGCCAGCGTGACGGCGACCGCGGGCCTCGTCTACAACGGCAGCGCGCAGACCACGGCGACGGGCACGGCCACGAACGTCTCCGGCGCTAGCTTGCCGGGCAGCGATTTCACCCTCGCGGGCACGGTGCACACCAACGCCGGGACGTACGTCGCCGACGCCTGGTCGTTCTCCGACCCCAGCGGCAACTATGCCAGCCAGAGCGGCACGGTGACCGACAGCATCGGCCAGGCCAACGCCCACGCCAGCGTGGCGGCGATCGGGGGCCTGATCTACAGCGGCGCGGCGCAGACCACGGCGACGGGCACGGCCACGAACGTCTCCGGCGCTAGCTTGCCGGGCAGCGATTTCACGCTCACGGGCACGGTGCACACCAACGCCGGGACGTACGTCGCCGACGCCTGGTCGTTCTCCGACCCCAGCGGCAACTATGCCAGCCAGAGCGGCACGGTGACCGACAGCATCGGCCAGGCCAACGCCCACGCCAGCGTGACGGCGACCGCGGGCCTGATCTATAGCGGCGCACCGCAGACCACGGCGACGGGCACGGCCACGAACATCTCCGGCGCTGGCTTGCCGGGCAGCGATTTCACGCTCACGGGCACGGTGCACACCAACGCCGGGACGTACGTCGGCGACGCCTGGTCGTTCTCCGACCCCAGCGGCAACTATGCCAGCCAGAGCGGCACGGTGACCGACAGCATCGGCCAGGCCAACGCCCACGCCAGCGTGACGGCGACCGCGGGCCTCGTCTACAACGGCAGCGCGCAGACCACGGCGACGGGCACGGCCACGAACGTCTCCGGCGCTAGCTTGCCGGGCAGCGATTTCACCCTCGCGGGCACGGTGCACACCAACGCCGGGACGTACGTCGCCGACGCCTGGTCGTTCTCCGATCCCAGCGGCAACTATGCCAGCCAGAGCGGCACGGTGACCGACAGCATCGCCCAGGCCAACGCCCACGCCAGCGTGGCGGCGATCGGGGGCCTGATCTACAGCGGCGCACCGCAGACCACGGCGACGGGCACGGCCACGAACGTCTCCGGCGCTAGCTTGCCGGGCAGCGATTTCACGCTCACGGGCACGGTGCACACCAACGCCGGGACGTACGTCGCCGACGCCTGGTCGTTCTCCGATCCCAGCGGCAACTATGCCAGCCAGAGCGGCACGGTGACCGACAGCATCGGCCAGGCCAACGCCCACGCCAGCGTTTCGGCGATCGCGGGCCTGGTCTACAGCGGCGCGCCGCAGAGCACGGCGACGGGCACGGCCACGAACGTCTCCGGCGCTACGTTGCCGGGCAGCGATTTCACCCTCACGGGCACGGTGCACACCAACGCCGGGACGTACGTCGCCGACGCCTGGTCGTTCTCCGACCCCAGCGGCAACTATGCCAGCCAGAGCGGCACGGTGACCGACAGCATCGGCCAGGCCAGCGCCAACGCCAGCGTGACGGCGACCGCGGGCCTGGTCTACAGCGGCGCTTCGCAGACCACGGCGGCGGGCACGGCCACGGACGTTTTCGGCCATGCCTTGGCGAGCAGCGATTTCACGCTCACGGGCACGGTACACACCAACGCCGGGACGTACGTCGGGGACACGTGGTCGTTCTCCGATCCCAGCGGCAACTATGCCAGCCAGAGCGGCACGGTGACCGACAGCATCGGCCAGGCCAACGCCAACGCCAGCGTGACGGCGACCGCGGGCCTGGTCTACAACGGCAGCGCGCAGACCACGGCGGCGGGCACGGCCACGGACGTCTTCGGCGCTGCCTTGCCGGGCAGCGATTTCACCCTTACGGGCACGGTGCACACCAACGCCGGGACGTACGTCGGCGACGCCTGGTCGTTCTCCGACCCCAGCAGCAACTACCTGCCCGCCAGCGGCACGGTCACCGACAGCATCGGCCAGGCCAACGCCAACGCCAGCGTGACGGCGATCGCGGGCCTGATCTACAACGGCAGTCCGCAGACCACGGCCGCGGGCAGGGCCACGGACGTCCTCGGCCATGCCTTGCCCAGCAGCGATTTCGACCTCACGGGCACGGTGCACACCAACGCCGGGACGTACGCCGGGGACGCGTGGTCGTTCTCCGATCCCAGCGGCAACTACCTGCCCGCCAGCGGCACGGTGACGGTCTCCATTGCCCCGTGCACGCTGACCTGGATTGGTGGCGACGGCACTACCCCCACGGCCTGGAGCGATGCGAACAACTGGAGTCCAGGTTTTGCGCCCGGCGCAGACGGCAGCGGCAGCGATACGTTGATCTTCAATTCCTCAGATGCACACACATTTACCAGTCAGAACGATATCCTGGGTCTGTCGCTGGCGAGCATCGAGATCACCGATGACGATTCCACCCCGGGCGATGATTTCACGATCAGCGGCAATGCCGTCACGTTGACCGGTCCCGGCGGCATTACCAACAACATGGTAGGCACGGCCACGACCGTGAGTCTCGCCCACATCACGCTGGGCGATTCCGACACCTGGACCAACAGCCAGGGAACGTTGAACCTCGCCTCTCCTATTGATCTGGCCGGCAACACGCTGACTGTCGATGGTGCCGGCGCCACCAATATCGGCGACGTCATTTCAGGCTCCGTGGCCGGCACCGACGCGATGGTCAAGACCGGCAGCGGCACGTTGACCCTGTCCAACACCAACACCTACACCGGGACGACCACGATCAACGGCGGCACCCTGGTGGTGGCGGCTAACGGCGCCATGGGCTTAGCGACGGACTCCGGCATCATGGTTGCCAGCAGCGCCACGCTGGCCTTCGCGGGCGGCGTCAACTACACCACGGCCGAACCGCTGACCATCAGCGGCACCGGCCTGGGCGGAGCCGGCGCTATCGAAAGCATCGGCAGCAACTCCTTCGCCGGCTCCGTCGCTCTGGCGGCCAACGCCACCATCAACTCGGCCACGTCCGGCAGCACGTTCACGCTCAACGGCAACGCCGCCAACAACAACATCTCCATCGCCGGCGGCGACTACGCACTCACCTTCGCCGGGGTCGGCAATACGCTGGTCAACGGCGTCATCAGCGGCCAGGCCCTGGTCGTGAATGGAAGCGGGATCGTCACCCTGGCCAACCCCGCCAACGCCTATTCGGGCCCGACCACCATCAACGCCGGCACGCTCCAGATCGCCAGCGACGGCAGCCTGGGCAGCGCCTTCAACGGGAACTACGGCGCAGTCAACATCAATGCCGGCACTCTGGAAGCACTGGAAACAATCGGCAACACTACCCTCTCTCCCATCACCTCCAGCCGCACCTATACCCTGGAAAGCTCGGCCAGCGCCATCGAGGTCGATGGGTCCCAGACCTTGACGATCACCCAGTCCATCGGCGGGGCAGGAGCGCTCAATAAGACGGGCCTCGGCACGCTGGTCCTCCCCGCCAACGACACCTACGGCGACACGATAGCCGAGCAGGGCACCCTCCAAACCTCCGCCACCAGTTCCTTGGGCACCGGCGCGGTGACGATGTCTGGCGGCACGCTCGAATTGAAGGCCTCGGCGACTCTCTCGTCGCCACAAACCTATTACAACGACGTCATCGCGCTGGTCAACTCGACCATCGACGTCGAGAACGGGCCGGCCGTCATGGGGGCGCTGGCCATCACATCCACTACCCTCAACGTCACCACCAGCAGCGCCACGCCGCTGGGAGTGACCCTGGGGACCGTTTTCCTGCTGGGCGACCCCACCTTCGTGCCCGCTACCAGCGGCGTCACGCTGACCCTCGGCGCCCTCTTCGACGGCGGCGCAGCCCGCACCATCACCGTCAGCGGGTTGGGCGCCGTGGCCCTCGGCGCCAAGGCCTCCAGCCTGGTCAACGGGACCACCTTCGACGTCTCCGGCGGCAGCACGCTGGACGTGAACAACGCCTCGGCCCTGGGCACGAAGGCCATCACCATCGAGGGCACGGGCACGGTCGGCGGCGCCTTCGCTCTGAACGCCAATTACGGCGGCTCGATCCAACCCGGAGCCGACGGCGACCAGAGCACCGCCCCCGGCACCCTCTACGCCACCACCAACGTCGTGCTGCCGTCCGGCGCAACCTCGGCGCCGGCTACGACGTGCAACTGGCCAGCGGGGCGAACAGCCTGCTCTACGTCACCGGCACGGTGAACCTCAACAACGCCATGTTGAACCTCTCGGCCCTGAACGGCTTCGTGCCCGCGTCCGTGGGTCAGACCTTCAAGATCATCAAGGCCAGCGGCGCCATCACCGGCGCCTTCGCCAACGCGGGGACGCTCTCCACGCCCAACGCCACGTACACCGTCAGCACGCAAACCGGGGGCGACGACTACGTGCTGCTCACGGTTCACCAGTTGACCCAAACGCCGACCACGGAAAGCGTAACGACCTCGAGCGCTTCGGTGACCTACGGCAACATGGTCAGCTTCACGGCCGTCGTCACCGCACCGCTCACGAGCAACGCGCCCACCGGCAGCGTCGTCTTCTGGGACGGCACCACGGATCTGAGCGCCTTGCCGACCGCCGTCTCCTCGTCCAGCAGCAGCGGAACGACCACGACCTGGACTCTGACCCTGCCCTACGCCTTCAAGGTCACCGCCCCCTTGGGGGACACCATCACGGCCGCCTATACGGCCACGGGGAACTTCGCCAGCGACACCGCCACGGTGACCCAGACGGTCACCAAGCGGGCGATCACGCTCACGGCGGCGGCCTGGGACAAGATCTACGACGGCTCGACCGCCGCGCCGGGGGCCGTGCCCACCGTTACCGGCGGCAGCCTGGCCGTCAACCCCGTCACCGGCGAGAACGACACCTTGGACTACACCGAGTCGTTCACCAGCCGCAACGCGATCAGCACCGGCTTTATCAGCAACCCGCTGGTCATCAACCAGGCGACCGGCTCGGTCAGCGACGGCGACGGCGGCAACAGCTCCGCCAACTACAGCGTGACGTACCTTAACAGCACGGCCGGCGCGATCCTGCCCCTGGCGATCACCGTGACGGCCACCGCCGCCACCAAGCCCTTCGACGGCAATACGTCGGTTGGCAGCAGCGCAACCCCTGCCAACGCGACCCCCACCATTACCGCCGGCACGGTGTTCACCCCCGCCAACCCCGACGGCGCCTACCTGGCCCCCAATGCGGCCCCCAACGGCGCGTACGACACGCTCGCCTTCACCGAGACCTACGCCAGCGCGGCGGCAGGCTCGGAGGCGCTGGTCCCGGCCGGTTCGGTCAACGACGGCAACGGCGGCTTCAACTACAGCGTGACGTTCGACAACGCTTCCGGCACCATCACGCGGACGGCCACCCATTTCGTGGTCACGACGCAAACTAGTCCGCTTTCCGTCACGGCCGGCTCGAACTTCCTGCTGGAACTGGAGGCCGAGGACGCCAACGGCAACCTCGTGCCCGGCTACACCGGCACCGTCAGCTTCACCAGCAGCGATAGCACCGAAGCGGCTTGGCTCAGCCAGTACACCATGACCTTCGAGCCGGGCACGGGCGTTGCCTTCGCCCTGGTGAGCCTGCAGCACGTCGGCACGTGGTCGATCACCGCCACCGCCACCAGCTCGAACCAGGCGACAAACCCAACCGGCACCAGCAACGTGGTCACGGACGGGATCACGGTCACCAACGGCTCTCCCACGCAGGTCGCCATCAGCACGATCGCCAACACGTACGCAGGCACCACGATCCCGGTGAGCGCCACGCTGGAAGACCTGTATGGAAACCCGGTCCTCGGCTATGAATACCCGGCGACGGACACGCCCTACACGGTGACCTTGACGGCCACCGCCGCCAGCCCCAGCACCTTGCTGTTCGTCGGCACCAGCATGACTTCCTCGATCCCGACCGCGTCGGTGGACCCCACCACCGGCATTGCCACCTTCAGCGAGGTCAACATCCATCACTCCTCCAACAGCTACTACCAGTTGACCGCCACCGTTGCGATCACCAACAGCAGCGGCGTGGTCATCGGCAACCTCGGCCAAACGTCCGACTCGTTCACCGTCACTCCGGGGGTGGCCACCCACCTGACGTTCACGGGCCAGCCCCTGCCCGTGGTCGCCGGCACGAGCGACTTCAGCGCCGCGGTGAGCGTGGAAGACTCCTACGGCAACGCGGTGACCGGCGACACCTCCAGCGTGGCGCTGACCTTGAATGCGCCCGCTAGCGGCGACGTCAACGGCGCGCTCAACGGCGCCTCGACGCCCGTGGGCGTCAGCGGCGGCGTGGCCGCCTTCAGCGGCCTGTCGATCAGCCAGCCCAACACCGGCTACAGCGCCGCCGGCACCGGCTATACCCTTACGGCCACCGACGCCGCCGACGGCGGCATCACGGCTACCTCCAGCGCCTTCAACACGACGCTGGTGGTCACCGGCGTGAGCATGACCTCGACGGGGTTCACGGCCGCCTTCAGCGAGCCCGTCGACCCGGCCGACGTCAACCTCTACGGCGCGCAGTCGCTGCCCAGCGTGACCCTCACCGGCGAGTATACGGAGGGCCAAGTACACGGCTCCCTGGTGTTGGACTCGACCACGGCCTACCTGGCCATTTCGGCCGACAGCATCACGGAGTCGGGCACCACGGTGACCGTCATCACCACCCAAGCGATTCACTTTACGGTCGGCGACGCAGTGACCATCTCCGGCGTCACCAGCGAGCCCGCGACCGACGTGCCCGCGGGGCAGTCCGACCCCGCCACCCCCTACAACGGCAGCTTTATCATCACCAGCGTCAGCGGCTCGACTTTCCAATACACCGACGTTGCCGGCCTGCCCCCCATTTCCCCCGCGGCCGAGGGCGTGCCTGCCGGAACGGCGGTGGACACCGGCAACACGATGACCTTCGTGGCCACGACCTTGGTGAAAAATAGCGGGCTGCCGATTGCCGGCGTCTCGTCGGCTGACTCCACGTCGGCCATCCTGGTTCCGGACACTTATCTCGTCTACTTCGCCAGCGGCAGCTCGGCCTTCACGACCCTCAACGGGCAAGCCCTGGACGGCCCGGATTCCACGGGCTTCAGTCCGGCCCCGTCGGCGTCATCTGGCGCTAGCTACCGCCAGCCCGTGTATGGGCCGTACAGCGAACCGATTACCATCGGCCCCTCGGACTTCACCGCCAACGAGATGGTCGACAACGGCGCCTTCACCACCGCGACCGACGTGGCCGTGGTCGTGCCGGCCTTTGCCCGCGGCCCCGGCAACACCGTCAACCTGCCCAACGCCAGCGGGCCGATTGCCAGCATCGCCGACAACAGCAGCACCGGGACCGTCACGGTCACCACCTTGGTGCAGGACCAGGCCTTGGCCGGCCAGCAGGTCGCCATCTCCGGCTTGACGGGCGCGGCCGCCGTCTACAACGGCACCTGGACGATCCTCACCAATACGAATTACGGCGGCTCGCCGCCCGCCGGCCAACTTCCGTTCAGCTCCGTCTTCACGTTCAGTCTCGCGGGGTCACACGCCTCTGCCACGGGTGGAAGTTTCTCGATCCTCACCGGCATCCCCATTTCGCTCACCGATACCGGCGGAGTGACGCAGGCCACGTTCACCCTGACCTACAACCCCGCGCTCTTATCCATCACCTCGAGCACCAACACGCTCGATCCCGGCCTGCAATTCGGAACCGCTAAGGGGCTCGATGGGGACACGCTGGCCCAGGACTTTGGGACCTACCCTGACGCGACGTTTACGGTCACGGTAACTACGCCGGGCACCGCCACGATCGTCTTCAACTCTGGGGACCTCTTTTACGACGGGGTCGACACCGGCACCGCCGGTTTGCCAGCCTCCGCCGGTTCGATTCCCTCCTTCGGCCCCATCGTCCTCGGCCATCTGGACGCCACGGTGCCCGCCACGGCCGTCGACGCCTACGCGTCGAAGGACCTGCTGACCATCACCATCAACACGATCAGCGGGGAAGACCTCACTGGCGCCACGCTGGTCCCCGGCGTGAACGCGCTGGGCAGCCAGGCGGTGCACGTGGTCGCCTTCCTGGGCGATGCGACCGGCGACGGCACGCTGGACAGCTCGGACGTGGGGCTGATGGAGAATGTGCTCGGCGACGTGTCGACGGGCTTCAACGCCTATAAGTTGGCCGACCCGGCCATCATCGGCGACATCGCCGGCGCTGGGTATGTGAGCTTGTCCGACGGCAACGATCTGATCAACTACGTCAACGGCGGCTACGGCAGCAACGCGCACACGGTCCCGTATCTGCCGCCCTACCCGACCGGTCTGGGGACCATTCTCTCCACCGGCCCCGACCCGGCCGTGAGCCTCCCCTCGGCGTTGCAGGTGGGGACCGACGGCACCCTGGCGGTGCCGGTGGACATCGACGACCCGCTGCCGGCGGCCAACGACGGCATGACGGAGGCCACGGTGGCCTTGAGCTACGACCCTGCGGTCCTCAGCGTCTCCCCCAGCGACATTCACCTGGGCAGCGTGCCCGCCTCCGGCAGCGGCTGGACGCTGCAATCCAGCATCGACCAGGCCACCGGCCAGATCGCCGTGACGATCTTGAGCACGACGCCCATTGCCAGCTCGACGGCGGGCAGCCTGGTGGTCATCGACTTCCACCAGACCGGCCTTACGGCGGCGGGCACGACGACCGTCAACCTGGTGGACTCGGTCGATCCCAACGGCAGTGCCCCGATCTACACCCAGGTCGACGGCCAGCAGGGGCCCTTCGTGCTCTCGCCGGCCCCGGCCAACGCCTACAATCCGCAGATCGACGCCCTGGTGACCTTGGCGGGCGCCGAGGGTGCCACTGGCTCTGCCAGTGCGTTGTCGCAGTTGACCGCCAGCGTGGTCGCCGGCCCCGTGGCCCCGGTCAGCGCGGCCGCTGCGGTCCAGGCCCTGGGCCCGGTCTCTCCGTCTGCCGGCGCTGCCCGAGTGCAGCAACACCTGGCCGACGGCCTCTTTGCGGCCCTGTCCCGCGGCACGGTCGATCCGGCCGAGCTGGCCGGCCCCAGTAGCGGCGAGGACCAGGCCGTGAGCCAGGCGCTGGCCATACAGGCGGGTGCGGGCGGGTCGGCTCAGGCCAATCTCGATGGTCTCCTCTGGGGCGACGACGGGGAGACGAATTGGCTGGCCTCCGCCGGCCAGTCTTCCACCGCCAAGAGCAAGCGAAATCCAGGCTTTTGACAGTCTTTCTTCCGCGCGGAGCAGGACGCAAGGAACAGCCACTCTCAACGTCTACGCCCCACCCGAGTCCGGCTGTCTCCGGTAGTACCACCGCCGAGCAGGTGACCAATCTGCCAAGTGGATCTTGTCGACCATGGTGCCTTAACCCTGGGTGGAGGTCCGAACGTCTCCATTGAGGAGGCACCGCGATGGCGAGGAACGGCGAGCGAGGTCCGAAGTGGGAGCGATTCTGGCGGGCGAAGTTGCGGAGGCGGCGAGACCATGCGCTTCATCAAGCTGAGTTTGTCCATCTGCACGCTGGTCGGGATCGTGACCTTCCAAGCCCGAGGAGAGGACGAGCCAAAGGCACCGGCAACCAAGTCCTTCACCCACCTTGTATCTCACCAAGGACACACCGCCGACACTGCTGCTGTACGGCTCGGCCGACCAACTTGCCGCCCAGGGCGAGGAGTTCATGAGGAAGTCGAAGGAACTGGGGCACCGTGCCGAGATGTTCACCGCTGAAGGCCAAGGGCACGGTTTCTTCAACCGGCCGCCCTGGCTGGAGAAGACGACGCTGAGGATGGATGAGTTTCTCGTGTCGATAGGGTATATCAAGCCGAAGGCCGGATCTGCTGCTGTAGGTAATGAGCGATGAGTCCCGCTTCAGTCCTCCTCTTCGCTACGATGCTCGCCGCCGAGCCACTGGCTCCCGGCGACCACAGCCGGACTTTGCAGGACGGTGGGCGAACCCGCTCGTACACCGTCCATGTTCCACCGAAGTACGAGCCGGAGCGGCCAACGCCGGTCGTGCTGGCTTTTCATGGAGCGATGACGAACGCTTCGATCATGGCTCTGTCCAGCGGTCTTAGCACCAAGGCCGATGAGGCGGGGTTTGTCGTGGTCTATCCCAACGGAACCGGCAAGGAGGATATCCTTCTTGTCTGGAACTCAGGTGGCTTCCATGGACCGAATGCCGAGAAGCTACCAGACGACGTGAAGTTCGTTGAGGCGATTCTCGACGAGTTGCCCAAATTGGTCAACGTCGATCCCAAGCGGGTGTATGCCACGGGCATATCCAACGGAGGGATGATGTGTTATCGGCTGGCAGCGGAGCTTTCGCAGCGGATCGCAGCCATCGCTCCGGTGAGCGGCACCATCGCCGTGGAGAAATGCCAGCCCCGTCGTCCCGTGTCCGTGATGCACTTCCATGGGACAGACGACAAACTTGTGCCTTTCAATGGGCCGAGCGAACGAACGGCGAAGTTTCTGGCCTTCAAGTCCGTCGAGGAGACAATTGGCACCTGGGTCAGGATCAACGGCTGCCCGAGGAAGCCCAAGACCACGGACCTGCCCCACAAGGCAGACGATGGCACGACGGTGAAACGGGAGATCTATGGACCGGGCAAGGACGGGACTGAGGTCATCCTATTCGTAATCAAGGGTGGCGGCCACACTTGGCCTGGACGGCAGTGGCCCATTCCCTGGCTGGGCAAGACAACCCACAGCATCTCGGCCAACGATCTGATGTGGGAGTTCTTCAAGCGGCATCCGATGAGGTAGCCAAACCTCTTCATTCACTGGCTGGTATAACGCGCCCATCGGTGGCCGGTTTCAACGCGCCCCGTGACAGATCACGGGCGAGTTGGGTGCCGCCGGCAAGTACAAGAACGCAAAGAAGGCCCCCAGCGCGTTGCTGGTGAGGCGGGGGCCGAAGTGCGGCCAGGAAGAGCCTGATCGCTCTTGCAGCGTTCCAGGCGATTCTTGGGGGCCGTCGCGAGGGCGTGGTCAGGCAGACCTGCCCTGACACCGCGCGTAGGGAGCGGTATTATGGAGCGGGCCGCTCGTCCCGGTCCTGGAGTCACTCAGGAGTAGCTGCCATGCCCGATCCGCTGCTGGACCGTCGCCGCGAGTTCCTCAAGGACACGATCCGACTGGAGACCGACTTCTCCCAGACGGACCAGAACCGGGGAGTTTCCCCGCCGCCTCTGGAGAAGCCCTTCGCGGCCGACGCCAGACGGCTCGGTCTGCCGCCCGTGGGACGGTGGGAAGGTATCGAGATGATCGACCTGGCGACGGCCATCGGAAACCGCCAAAGCCGCCGTAGCTTCAGCCCCGAGCCGCTCACCCTCGATGAGCTATCTTTCCTGCTGTGGGCCACGCAGGGCGTCCGCGAGCAGGATCACGGTACGGTGCTGCGCACCGTGCCGTCTGCCGGAAATCGGCACGCCCTGGAGACCTATCTGGCGGTGCAGCGCGTCAAGGGTGTGGAGCCCGGTTTCTACCGCTACCTGCCGCTGGAGCACCAACTGTTGCACCTATTCCACGAGGAGCAGATGCCCCGGAAGTTGACCGAAGCCACGTTGGGCCAGGCATTCGTCGGCCGCGCGGCTGTGGTCTTGGTCTGGACAGCCATCCCGTACCGCATGGAGTGGCGCTACGGGCTGACCGCCCACAAAGTCATCGCCCTGGACGCCGGGCACGTCTGCCAGAACCTGTATCTGGCCTGCGAGGCTGTCGGAGCGGGAACCTGCGCCGTGGCGGCGTACCATCAGCAGTTGATGGACCGGCTGGTGCGGGTGGATGGGTCCGAGGAGTTCGTCATTTATCTGGCCCCGGTGGGCAAGATCCAGATGAGCTGACCTCGCACGGCCAGGGCTGGGCAAGAGCGCCGATCGCCACTCCCGAGCCGACGTCAGACCGCTTGGCGCCCCCGGCTATAGTGGGGGAGTCTTTCGGCCTTGTCGGCGTCTGAGTACAGTAGATAAATAGTCGCACCCCAACTGGTCTGGTCGCGGGTCCTGGCGATGGCGGTCACGGTCGGGCAGTTTATCGAGCGTTTGACGCAAAGCGGCCTCATGTCGGCGGCTGAAGTCTCCGCGTTCCAGGACTGCCTGCCGCCCGACAAGCGACCCAAGGATGCTCAGCAACTCGCCCAGGCGCTCGTCCAACAGGGGAAGCTGACCAAGTACCAGGTCCAGGCGGTCTACGAGGGCAAGGCCAAGGGGCTGGTCTTCGGCCAGTACGTCGTCTTGGACAAGCTGGGCGCAGGCGGCATGGGCGTGGTGCTAAAGGCCCAGCACCGCCGGATGAAACGCACGGTGGCCATCAAGGTCCTCTCCTCGGCGGCCATGAAGCAGGCCGGGGCCGTCGAGCGGTTCCACCGCGAGGCGGAAGCGGCGGCCAAGCTTCTCGCATCCCAACATCGTCAGGGCCTACGACGCCGACGAGCAGCAGGGCATGCACTACCTGGCGATGGAGTACGTCGAGGGCAGTGACCTGGCTACGGTCGTCAAAGAACGTGGCCCCTTGCCCGTCCAGCAGGCGGTCGAGTGCATCCTCCAGGCGGCTCGCGGACTTCAGTACGCCCACGGCAAGGGCATTGTCCACCGCGACATCAAGCCGGGCAACCTGTTGCTGAACAACGAAGGCACGGTGAAGATCCTCGACATGGGCCTGGCCCTTATCGCCGGGGCCGAGGCGGCGCTGGGCGGGGCGGAGCGGCTGACCACCACCGGCCAGGTGATGGGCACCTGCGACTACATGGCCCCCGAGCAATCGCTGGATACGCACCAGGCCGACGCCCGCGCCGACATCTATTCGCTGGGCTGCACGTTCTACCGGCTCTTGACCGGCAGTCCGCCCTACCAGGGCGAGACGTTCGCCAAGCTGTTCCTGATGCACCTGGAGGCGCCGATCCCGTCGCTGTGCGCGGTCCGGCCCGAGGTGCCCGCAGCCCTCGATGTGGTCTGCCAACGCATGTTGGCGAAGAAACCGGAGGACCGCTACCAGTCGATGGCCGAGGTGATTGGCGAACTGGAGGCCGTTTTGGGCGTGTCGTCCGGTCACTCGACCCCCGTCGCGCCCCCGCCTTGCCCGAATCGCCCAGCGAGAGCGTCTCCGGGAGGTGGGCCTTTTTGCAGGAAGTTGCGCCACGGGGCACGCTGACCGAGCAGAAGAAGCCTACGGCCACGGGGCCAGCGCAGCCGCAGGTCGGCCCGGAACACGACACGGGCCCGAAGGGGAAGGGAAAAGGGAGCAACTCCAATTTTCCTGCCGCCCCAAAGGGTCCTTCGCACCCATGGGACCGGTCCCCTGCTACGCCCCTCGGCCAAGGCCGGGCAACTGTCGCGAGGGTCGGGCGCAAGCGGCTGGTGCTATTAGGCGCCGGCGGGGGCCTGGTCGTGCTCTTGCTGCTGGCGGTCGTTTTGAACTTCGCCCTCCGCCAGGGGACGCTGGTGGTCGAGATCGACGAGCAACTGGGCAAGGACGTGCAAGTGGCCGTCAGCCAAGGCGGGGAGAAAGTTCAAGTGGCGGATGCCCGCTCGGGCTGGACGCTGAGCCTCGACGCGGGCAAGTACGACCTTGCCGTCGAGGGCGGCGACGATCCGTTCCAGCTCGACTCCGAGAGCATAACGGTCACGCGCGGTGGCCAGGTGAAGGTTAAGGTGACGCTCAAACCGCCCCCGCTGGCCATCGCGCCCTTCGACGCCGAGCAGGCACGAACGTTTCAGGAGCGCTGGGCCCGGCAGTTGGGCGTGCCGGTGGAGATCACCAATTCCATCGGCATGAAGCTGGTGCTCATCCCACCGGGCGAGTTCATGATGGGCTCGCCCAAGGAACTGATCGAGGAGGAATTGAAGGCACATGGCGATGACCAGGGGCTCGGCCAGTGGTATAAGGAGCGGCTTGCGGGCGAGGGGCCGCAGCACCGGGTGCGAATCACCAAGGCGTTTTACTTGGGGAGATACCTGGTCACGCAGGAGGAGTACCAGCGGGTCGTGGGCAACAATCCCAGCGAGTTCTCAGCCACGGGCCAACACAAGGACCAAGTAGCCGGCCAGGACACAAAGCGGTTTCCGGTGGAGAACGTATCGTGGGGTGATGCGGTGGAGTTTTGCCGAAAACTATCGGAGATGCCGGAGGAGAAGGCGGCGGGGCGAACGTATCTTCTGCCCTCGGAGGCGCAATGGGAGTATGCGTGCCGCGCCGGGAGCACGGGTCGATACAGTTTCAGTTCGGCACGCAACTTGATTCGCAAGGAGAACGAGGAGAAGTCGCTTTCCGACTACGGCTGGTTCCCGGACAACGCGGGCGGGAGGGTACATCCGGTGGGTCTCAAGCGAGGGATCGCTTGGGGATTGTATGATATGCAGGGGGACGTGTGGGAGTGGTGCGCGGACTGGTACGACAAGGATTATTATGCGAAGTCGCCTACAGACGATCCGGCCGGTCCCCTCGGTGGCCCGGGCCGTGTGCTTCGCGGCGGTGGCTGGGGATACCCGGCGTGGAGCTGCCGTTCGGCGTACCGCTCCAACGTCGAACTCGGGCTCCACTACCACTTCCTGGGCTTCCGCGTCTGCCAAGTTCTGGCGGACACGGCCGCTGAGCGGGCGAAGATGAGCCCTAGCAGCGACACCGCACAACCTTCCGGTGGCTCGACCGCCAGCAAGTCGTCACCCGCCGTCGCAGGCCCTGATTCTCCATCCCCTGCTGGTCTTCCCGCTGTCGCGAGACTTGTCGGTCCAAAGCAAGGATCGAAGCCGGAGATCCCGCCGCCCTCGGAGCAGCCCAAGCCGCAGGCCAAGGATGAAACCAAGCCGGACGTTGAACCAGTGACGCCGGTTTCCAAGCCAGCCGGGCCGGATGCGGTGAAAGCACCCTTGAAGAAGCTCGATCCACCTTCGCCGGACGAGCAGAAGCGGCTGATCGGCCAGATCGACGAGGTCTACAAGTCTGGCGAGGCCAAGGATCAGGCGGCCAAGACCGCCCTGGCCCGCAAACTGCTGGAGGACGGACGGAAGAACGAAGGCCACCGGGCCGAGCAGTTCGTGATGTTGCGCCGCGCCGGGGAGATCGCGTGTGATGCGGTCAAGCCGGACTTGATGCTGGAGGCCGTGGATGCGATTGCCGCCGCGGGGTTCAATGTCCAGCCCCTTCAGGTGAAATCGCGGCTCTGGAAGCGGCTCTTGGAGCAAGGCTCCTCGGGCGACGCTCATCCAATTTCGACCCTCATCGCTTCGTGCGTGAAGTTCGCCGAGGAGGCTGCGGCCAGCGGCGCGGTTCAGGAGGCCTCCGACGTACTGGACGCTGCCCAGGAGTTTTTGGTCGCGCCGAAGAAGCAGGCGCAGAAGGCATTGCACGCCGCGCACACGGAGGCCGTGCGCATCCGTAATCCGTCCGACAAGGCCGCCCGGGAAAAGAAAGCCGCGGAGGCAGAAGCGGAACTGGAGGAGATCGACTCGGCGCTCGGCGCGCTGACCGACTGCGTCAAGGATCTCCAGCAGGCCCGGGACGAGCACAAGGCGTTCCAGGCGATGCAGGAGCGGCTCAAGGCTGCTCCCGACGACCCGGACGCCTGCCTGGCGGTCGGTCGTTGGTATTGCTTCTCCGCGGACGATTGGGACGAAGGTCTGAAGCTCTTGGCCAAGGGGAGCGATCAGGCCTTGAAGTCGCTGGCCGCCGAGGAACTGGCGTCGAAACCCTCCAAGGCCGAAGGGCGGGTCGCCCGAGGCGATGCGTGGTGGGATTTGGCGGAGAAGACCGCGGGCAGGCCCAAAGCCGCCATGCGGGCGCGTGCCGCTTATTGGTACCAGGAGGCCCTGCCGGACCTGGCGCCGGGCCTGGGGAAATCGAAGGTGGAAAAACGTCTTGCGCAAGCGGCCGAGGAGCCGCTGCTCCCTGAGGCTTCCATTCGCCGAGGTCACGGCCTCCCAAGAATCGTCTTTGGCAAGTGGTTCCCTTTGCTCACATCGCCGGACAAACTGATCGGATGGGACGCGATCAACGACCATATCCGTTATTCCAATGGCACCCTGGAAACGCACACCGGCGAAGACATCGGCTATCCAGTCATTGCCAAAGACGCAAGCATCCGCGCAAAGGCCAAGAAAACCTCGGGCCTGAACATGAATCTGTCTCTCCGAAAGTCTGACAAAGGTTCTTACTACGCCGCCTGGTTCAACGGCGGCCGTCAGTTTGGCATTGGAAAGCACGTCGATGGCAAGTGGGTTGACTTGAAAAACGGCGATTCCCCGAAAGCCTACGATGATTTCTTTGTTTTCGGGGTTTCCGCCGTTGGCGACACGCTGACGCTGTCTGTCAACGGCCAGCCGCTGCTCGAAACTCGCGATTCAAGCTACACGGAGGGCACCGCATCCGTTGGCGGATGTGGTTTATTCACCGACGTTGCGATGTTCATTCCCACCGAGGCATCGCTGGTGGCCGACAACCGCAAGCCGCCGACGAAGACTGCGGAACCAGGGAAAGCTCTTCATGCCGCTGGCGCTTCGCCGCTTCGCAACCGTCTGATTGTATTCCGGCCCGAGATGAGCATGAGGCTTTTTCCCGCCGGCACAAAGAGGGATGCCTTCCCCGTGCAGATGACGGTCGATCCGCGCGGACCGTTCTTCGGCCAACCGGTCTATTTCCAGCAGGTAACCGGAAAATGCGTCGTCTACGACATCCAATGGTCACCCGCCGTCGGGATGGTCCACTTCGTTGGCGCGGCCATGGAACGCATGACCCTGGAGATCCTCGATCCGCGGGGGACCGTGGTATCTCAGGCCGGACCTTTCGGCGGCGGAAACAATTGGGGTGAATTCGCCGTGACGGTGCCCCCAGCCGTGGGAAAGAAGTTCCGCCTGCGTTTGACCAATAACATCAGCGAATGGTACTTCATTGCCAGGCTGGACCTGGTGGAAGCCAAGAAAGCCAAGTAGGTCTGACTCTTGCCTGCGACCAGCGGTCCGGGAACTTCGGCACCTTGTCCTTGAACAGGCATGGTCCTGGATGACAACGCGCCACCACTGGGATAGGATGGTGGCATACCGGCACCATGGCTTGGTCCACTCGAAACACCGTGAGCGGAGAGTGAGCAGTCAATTCGACCCCAGGAGAACCGTGATGGTGCCGATCTGCCGCATGCCAATGGCCCTAACTGCGGTCCTTGCCGTGTTGTTCACCGGAGGCCGGCTCCGGGCGGAATCCCCGCGTCCCAACATTCTGTTGGTGCATTGCCACGACCCGGGCCAGTTCCTGCGCTGCTACGGCGTCAAGACGGTCCAAACGCCAAATCTCGACCGTCTGGCGGCCGAAGGCGTGCGGTTTGCGCACAGTTTCTGCACCGCCCCGCTGGTGCTGTTGGCCGTTCTGGCATCGGCGGCAGAAGCCGATCCGATGCTGGACTTGCAGTGCCGCGCCTGGTTCTATGGGCGGGATTACTTCGTCCTGCGGAGCGGCCGAACGAAGATGATCGTTCAGGCAGACCGCGCCGACCTCGGCCCGGCCTTTACCTATCTGCTGTTTGACGCCGAGAACCCAAGTCAGAGCGCACGCAAGGACCGCGCGTTTAACTTCGTACCGGGCGAAGGATTTGCCTCCAGCGGACTCCAGGTCGAGCTTGGCGGCCATCCCTTCGAGGCGCTCGGGCAGCATACCGAGACCCGTTGGACGACCGAGGACGGCATTCCTGCCGTCGAGGCCGTCTGGTGGGCCGGCGGCATTCGCGTGACGGAGCACATCGCAGCCATGTCAGGCGTCAACGCCTTCCGGCGCTCAATCCGCTTGACGGGGGCGCATCTCAGCGGCGAGGAGACGGTCAAGCTCCGCTTGGCCCTACCGGCCGGCCAGTGGCAGCGCGAGGGCAATATCCTCCTGCAAAGCGGGCCAGCGGCGTGCCTGGCTTTGGCGGTGCTCGGCAAGCTGCCCGTCGAAGTCGCAACGCCGCAGGGCAAGATCGAAATCGGTCCACTCACTCTTGGTCCCCACGCAGAGATCAACATCGAGACGCTGCTGGCGGCCCAGATTCCCGCGGGCGATTCCTCATCGCTTGCCGCTCGCGTCAACGAGCTGCTGGCAAGCGGATGTAGCAGCGCAATGGCCGCCACCCGGCGCCAGTGGGCGGCCACCACTTCCGTGCAGACCGACGACCGGACGATCGCCGAAATCTTCGACAAGGCCCGTTTCGGCCTGGCCGGCATGGTCGCCGACGACGGCTCGATGGACGCGGGCATCTTCGAGTACGGTAACCAGTGGGTCCGCGACACCTCGAACACGGCCCTGGGCGTCTCCACGCCGGGCAATTCGAGGTGGCGCGTGCCGCCCTGACGCGAGTGCTCACGAAAATGGTCTCTAAGGAGGGCGTGACCATGATCGCCGGAGCGTTCGAGAAACCGGACTTGGAACAGTTCGATCAGATGGGCGAGTTGCTCCACGTTCTCAAAGCCTATCGCGACTGGACCGGCGATGATTCGCTCGTCCGCCAGCACCGTGAGCTGTTGTTGGCATTGATCCAGCGGCCGCTCCATCCCCGGTTTCGCGACCGGACGGGCATGGTGCATAATCGCCGCGAGTTCTGGGAACGCACGTTCACGGACGCTTATGAACTCGCCTATCAGACCTACCTGATCGTGGGACTGCGCGACGCGGCCGACCTGGCGCCGGAATTGGGGGCGGAGGACCGTGCCGCGGGCTGGCGCCGCGAGGCGGATCGCACGCTTCAGGCCATGCTGTCGCATCCGGCCTGCGCGCTGGTCGACGACGGCCGTCTGATCAAGCGGCGCAAGGTGACCGGCGAAGTTGCCGACTACCCAGACGGCCTCCGTGGCTTCCGGGAGGACGTGCCGATGTCCGTGGAACGGCACCACAAGCTGATGCCGGACGCCACGATGGCCCTGCCCATTGCCCTGGGGCTCGTGGATCCGCGCTGCGATCTGGCACGGCGCACGCTGGACGACTTGGAGACCTTGTGGAATACCCGCTGGTCGGACGGCGGCTACGACCGCTATCACACGAGCAGCCAGCCGGATCAGCCGGGACCCTGGACGTTTGCCACCACCTTCATTCTGCGTGCGCAACACGATGCCGGCTTGCTGGACCGCAGCCGCCGTTCGCTGGAGTGGCTGGACACGATGGCGGGCGGGCGGACCGGCGCGTGGCTGGAGGAAATCCCGGCGGCCAGGTCTCAGGAAGTATCAGCAGGTATCCTTCCTTGGACATCGGCGGAGGTGGCTCTGTTCGTCGTGCGGCACTACCTCGGCGTTCGCTTCGACGGCGACCAGATCGTTCTTCGCCCGGCTCTCTATCTGGGAAGTCCGGCCGTGAAGGCCGATTTGCGGTTTCGCGGCAGCCGTCTGCAATTGGTGATCGACGGAGCCGGCCCGATTCGTGAGGCGCGGATCAATGACCAGCCAGTCAGCGCAACCCCCGAAGGACCTCTACGACTACCGCGGGATTTCCAGGGCGGTAGGGTCGTCATTCATGCGTCCAACTCCACGCCTCGACCGGCGCGCTAACAATGGTGGCCCGGGGAACCCTGTGGACCAACATGCGAGTCGAGCACCGCGTGATCCAACCACCGACCATTCCGCGACAGGATAATTCCATGTGCTCTGAAACGCACGTATGCGCAAGGGGCTGTCCGAGGCGGCATAGTCACGGCACGGCGATCTCCCATGCCCAGGCTTGCCGCGCGACGGCAGAGACTGCCCGCAGGAACGCCCGCGGCACCGGCGCCGTCTCCTCGGGTCCGTCCTGCCCAATCCGGGTAAGGGCCAGTGGGCCGGCAGGCAGGTCATACCGTGTGGCATCGAAATCCAGCGTGGCCTGGACCGGTTCGTCGCTCACGTTGACCAGCAGGAGCATCAACTTCTTCTCCCTGGGCAGCCGCCATGCGCCGGCCAGGAGGGCGTCGGTGGTCACGGGCCAGGACCCGCTCCACTGCCAGTCGGCGGTGACCCGCGGGATGGTTCCCAGCAGCCGTGGCGGTCGGGCCATCTCGCCGGCGTAGAAGTAGCGCCGCAGCGCATACCGCAACCGCACGACCTGGCGGAGGAACTCGGCATTGCCCTTCTCATGGATCACGCCCGGGTCGAGCCAGCCGATCTGCTCGCCGTAGACCAGTTGCTGGCCGGCCTTCATCCGCAGGGCCAGGTCTTTGCCGGGGCCGCCGCGGTAGGCCCGGCCGAACATCTGGATCGCGCCGCCGTAGACGGCCGGGAAGACCGGCACCTGGTTGTCGTACTGCCAGTGCCAAGTGAGGTAGCCGTCGAAGACCTGCGTGTAGGGCTCGGCGTTGCACTCGGTGGTGAGCATGCAATCTGCCGGCTTGGCCTTGCGGATCGACTCCACAAGGGCCCAGTAGCCTTCGGTCCACCAGTGGCCGCCGCCCAGGGGATGACCGTGCGTGCGATCGAAGCAAAGCTCGGGTTTGGCCGCGGCGATCTGGTCCATATAGACGCCCTTCACGCCGCACTCCCCGAAGAGCCGCAGCACCGTGGCGCGCATCGTGTCGCGCCAAAGCTCGGTGGTCGGACACATGACTGCCAGTCGCACGGGGCTGCCGTCGGACTCCTTGCTCCCGTACATCTCGATGTAGGGCTTGCCCTGCTCATCCTTGGCAGCGGCCGGCAAGGCCCGGCGGGTGAACTCGAAGTCGTCGCGGCCCCGGTCGTGCGTGTCCCATAGCCGGCCGTTGATGTAGGGCATCACGTACACGCCCGACGCCTGGAGGTCGCGGACCGCCTCGGCGAACCCCGGCTTGGCCGGGAAGTAGTGCGGGTAGTCGTTGTCGAAGGGGATCTGGTGCCAACTGTACCAGTGGAAGCCGACCGGCACGCCGAGGTACTTCTGGAACTCCTTGACCCGGGCGGCACACTCGCCGGGCGCCCCGCCGGTCTGGGCCCAGGCCGACAGCTCCCGCATCCAGAGGGGCGTGTCCGTGCGGCCCTCGGGCCCCAGCCGCGGATACCAGCGGGCCGAGCGGCGGACCCAGTCGCGGTAGATCACCGCGGCGTCGAACCAGTCGCCGTGCAGAAGCTGCCAGACGGCCTCGCCGCTCAGCTCGAAGCCGTTGCCGCCCACACCCATGTTGGCCGCCGGGTGCTCGAAGGCCAGCGTCACGGCCCGCTCCGCCGGCTGGCTCTCCACCACGATGTCCTTGGTGCTCCCCGACGGGTCGTGCATGGCCACGTAGAGGCCCGCCTTGCCGTCGGCGTCGTAGGCCGCCAGCAACTGCATGCTGGTCCAGCCGCTGGGATAGGTGCCTCGATACGGGAACGTCCGCTGCCACGGGTCCTGCTGCAACTCGCCTGCGCCGCGGGGCAGAAGCACCTTGGCATGCCGCCCCAAGTCGGCCACGGCCAGTTGCGGGAAGCGGAGCTTCCAGACGCTCCACTCGGCCGGCACGCCTTCCACCTTGAGCCGCCAGTGGAAAGCGCCGGTTGGCCCGGGAAGGATCTGTGCCACGACCCGTAGCCCCTCCAGCCGCTTCTCGGCCGGCCGCTGCCAGCGGATCTCGGCGCCCTTGGCCGGATCGGACGTTGTAACCTCGCATTCCGTCCAGCCGGCATCGGCCTTCAGTTGCAGCGTCTCCTTGCTCATCACGTGGCGGAGCGTGAGGTCGAACAGCGGCAGGACCTGCGGGGCGAGCAGTTGTCGCCGTGAGGAGGAGTCGTAGAGGCTAGCCAGCCGGACACCGCCTTCGGCTCGCTGAAGGGCGAGGCCCAGGTCGCCCGCGCTCAACGCAGTCCAACCGGCCGGAGGTTTCCCCGACGCCGCCTGCAAGGCTTCCTCGAACCGCATCTGGGCTTCGAGCTGCTCGGCCCCGGCGATCCGCCACCAGCCGGCCCGCTGCTCGGCTAGCGGCAGGGCTGCCAGCTCTGACCGCGCCCGCTCGATCCGCTCGCGCACGGTGCGGACGGTGACCGTAACCTGCGAGGCGGTTGGCAATCTCGCCGCTGCCGCGCGAATGGCCTCGGCAGGCTGGGGGGCAATTCCGATCCAAAGCCAGGCAGAGAACTCTCGCCGCGTCTGGCCCCAGGGCTGCCACGCCGCGTCGCCGTGCGCTTGCAGATACGTGCCGGGGCCGCCGTCGTAGAACAGGACCCGGCCGCACTGGAACATGCCGATTGCCCGGGGCCCGTCCAGGATCGCGCCCCATTGGGAGAACCCGAAGCTCTTGTTGGATGCCGTGAACTGGCCCCGTTCCATCGGCTCGCCGCCGGCCCACTGGGGCATCGCCTCCCGCGGGTAGTTCAGTTCCAGGAAATGCACCTCCGGCCAGGAGAAGGTCTCCGTCTGCGTAATCGTCGCCCGCACCAGCACCAGCGGCCGGTCAGCCAGATAGAGCCAGTCGTAGACGGCCTGCGGCGCCGAAGGCGGGGCCTTGCCGCCGGCCTGCATGTAACGGCCGGTCACCCGTACTGCCGTCGAGAGCGGACCTTTGGCCACCAGCGTGACTTTGGCCTGCGGATCGGCGGCCGAGCTGAACCCGCCCAGTTGACGATGATAGAGCCGATCGTTCCACCGCAGACTGTCCAGCGCCTTGCCGTCTGCGAAGGTGATCTGCGAGGGAAAGCCGCCCTGCCGCTTGGCATCGTGTGTGAGGCTCACGCCTCGCATCTCTACCCGACCATTCCAAGGCACCATCTTGGCCACGCCGGGCGTAAACCCAAGCCGCACACGGCCGTCGCTAGCCGCCGGGAAGCGAAGGACCAGGGTGCCGACAATATGCTTCTCGGCGTCATAGTCGGCATCGGGGACCAGTTGGATAGGCACGTTCTGCCCGGCGGGTCCGGTCGTAGCCCGCAGTCCCGCCGGTTCGACCGTCTGCTGGCACCGCCGGGCCGCAGCCGTGAGATCAACGTGTGCCACGACCAGGCCGTCTGCGGGCGGCTTCTCTACGATCAGCAGCACTTCGTCGCCCCACACGAAGACCGGAGCGGTCAGAAGGACGACTGCCATCAGCAAAAGACGGCCCAGACGCGTCATGCCGATCACCCTTGCCTTTCCCGGCAACCCGAGAATGAATACGATCGTGTTGCCCGCGGGTTCGTTTCGTTGACAACTTCTCTGATCTTACAGCCAGGGGAGCGCCAGATACAAACTGTACCGGGGAAAAGGCGAGAGGGTTACCGTGGTGGATCAGAAGTTCGGGGACGTGATAGCGGCCGCCCTGGGAAGGAGCTACAATGTCTTCGCCCCTTGGAACGACCGTATGCCACCCTGCAACGGGCGCAGCAGGCGGCGCGGCAGGCAAAGGGGCGCGAGCCGGTCACGATCTACCTGCGCGGCGGGACGCACTACCTCACCGACACCTTGATCCTCACGGCCGAAGACTCCGGGACTCCAACGGCACCTGTCGTGTACCAAGCCTATCGAAACGAGCAGATGGTGATCAGCGGCGGGGTCCGGCTGAAGGGTCTGAAGTGGGCCGGGATCAATATCGGCGACGGCTGCTGGGGCGGCCATGTGATCGAGTTCTGCGACATCTTCGATACGGTCAAGGAAACCGGCGACCACGGCTCGTTCAATTCCTGGGGCCGCGACCGCTTCTGGGGCCTCGACGGCCTGAACCTGAACGACGACAAGGTTTGGGAAGCCGAGAAGGACGTGCCGCTGCTGGATGCCGTCAAGACCGTCGTGATTCGCAATAACCGCTGGCGCTGCGACCACGGCTGGGACATCGACCTGGACAACGGCTCCTCCAACTACCACATCTACAATAACCTCTGCCTGCACGGCGGCCTGAAGAACCGCGAAGGATTCCACCGCGTGGTGGAGAACAACATCATCGTCAACAACGGCTTCCACCCGCACGTCTGGTACAAGCACAGCCAGGACGTGTTCCGCCGCAACATCATCGGGTCCGAGGGCTACCTGCCGGCTGGCGGCATGCCCTCGACGCCCTGGGGCAAGGAAATGGACTACAACCTCGTCCACCGGCCCGGCGTGGCGCCGCCAAAGCCGGCAGCCGGGCTGGCCCGGCAGTCGCAGCGCGATGCGCACTCCATCGTCGCCGACGCGATGTTCGTCGACCCGGCCAGCGGCGACTTCCGAGTGAAGCCGCAGTCGCCGGCGCTCCAACTTGGCTTCGTCAACTTCCCCATGGACCAATTCGGCGTGCGGAAGCCCGAGCTGAAGGCCATCGCCCGAACCCCGCAGATGCCCGATCAGGTCGTTCCCGCCGCCAGGGCCGGGCTGCAAAAGGACGACGTCATTCTTGCCTGCAACGGCAAGCCGGTCCGCACCGTCGAGGACCTCGGCCAGATACGGGACGACGCGGCAGGCAAGAAGCTCATGCTCTCGGTCATGCGCAAACAGCAGTTGTTGTCCGCTGGCACGCCGCATTTTGGAACTTTCCACTGAGCATCCTCGTCTTTGTTGGGGCGACAATCATTGGCCTCCGGAAAAACCACGAGAAATACCATGCACCGAACGCTCATACTCCTGTTGGCGGCAGTGGTTTTCCTCCTCCAAGGGCCCCAAGCCATCGCGGGCAAATGGGACCCGCAGTGGAAGCAGGTGGACGAGGCGGTCAACAAGGGCCTGCCGAAGACAGCCATCGAGCGACTTGACCCCATCATTCAGGGGGCCATGCAGGAGAAGGCTTACCCCGAGGCCATCAAGGCCATCGCCAAGAAGATTGCCCTGGAGGGGAACATCCAGGGCAATAAGCCCGAGGAGAAGATCACCCGCCTGGAGGCGGAGATCGCCAAGGCGCCCAAGGAAATGGTCCCCGTGATGGACGCCATCCTGGCCGATTGGTATTGGCACTATTTCCAGCAGAATCGCTGGCGGTTCATGCAGCGGACGGCAACGGCCGCTCCGCCGAGCAAGGATTTTACCACCTGGGACTTGCCGCGGCTGTTCGCCGAGATCGACCGGCAGTTCACCAAGGCGCTGGGACCGGAGGCGGAGCTGAAGGCGATCCCGGTCGCCCAGTACGACGACCTTTTGCAGCGGGGCACGGTACCCGACACCTGGCGGCCGACGCTCTACGACTTCCTTGCCCACCAGGCGTTGGAGTTCTACACCTCGGGCGAACAAGCGGCGGCCAAGCCGGAGGATGCCTTCGAGCTTTCGGCCGGAAGCCCGATTTTCAGTCCGGCCGAGGAGTTCGTGAAATGGGAAGTCTCCACGACCGACGCCGATTCGCCGGTCGTCAAGGCCGTCAAGCTCTATCAGAAGCTGGTCGGCTTCCATGCGGACGATGTCGAGAAGGCGGCCTTGCTGGACGCCGATCTGGAGCGGCTGATCTTCGGTTACAACAAGGCCGTCGGCGAGGAGAAGAATGCCCGCTACCAGGCGGCGCTGAAACAGTTCATCCGCCGCTGGGGCGACCACGAGGTTTCGGCGCTGGCCCGCTACCGCTTGGCGCTGGTGCTGCGGGAGGAAGGCGACTTGGTCGCCGCCCACGACCTGGCCGACCAGGGGCGCGGGCCTTTGCGGAGACCTTCGGCGGCAAGTTCTGCTACAACTTGCTGCAGGAGATCGAGGCCCGCTCGTGCCAGGTGACGACCGAGCGGGTGTGGCCCCTTGCGCCCGCTGTGGCGGAGGGCAGCCAGGTCAAAATCGAGGTCCACTACCGCAACCTGACGCAGGTCTACTTCCGCGCGGTGCGTTACGACTATGTCGAGTTGCTCAAGAGCGCCAGGAACCGGCCCGAGTACCTCGACATCAATCAGCGCAACGCCCTGCTGGCCAAGAAGCCGGAGCTGGAGTGGTCGGCCAAGCTGCCGGCGACGCCCGATTACCAGTTACGGGTCGAAGAGCTGCCGGCGCCTCAGGGGTTGAAGCCCGGCTTCTACTTCCTCGTTTCCAGTGCCGATCCGGGGTTCGGCGGGCAGAACAACCAGGTCACGTTCACCGACGTCTGGGTGAGCAACCTGGCGGTGGTGATGCGGTCCCGCTGGGGCGACGGCCTGATCGAAGGCTTCGTGCTGGACGCGATTTCGGGCCAACCGTTGGCCGGCGCGGACGTGCAGGCGTGGTGCCGCGTGAACTGGAACTCCTTCGCCGCCGGCCCGCAGGCCAAGACCGACGCCAACGGCCTTTTCTCCCTCCAGGCCGGCGGCAACCAAGGCTGCCTGGTCCTCGCGACGTTCAGGGACCAGCAGCTCTCGTCGGCCAACGACTATTACAACTACAGCGGTAACCGCAAGCCGCAGCCCTACAAGCGGACGGTCTTTTTCACCGACCGCTCGCTCTACCGGCCGGGGCAGACGATCCAGTACAAGGGGATCTCGATCCGCGTGGACCAGGAGGCCGACGACTACAAGGTGCTCGGCGGCGAGGCGGTCACCGTGGTCTTTGCCAACGTCAACAACAAGGAGATCGCCAAGCAGGAGCACCGCAGCAACGATTACGGCTCTTTCAGCGGCAGCTTTACGGCGCCCCGCGATCGGCTCATGGGGCGGATGACGATCCGCGCCGAGGGCGAGCTGCGCGGCATGACCGCCGTGAGCGTCGAGGAATACAAGCGGCCCAAGTTCCAGGTGGTGCTGGAGCCGCCCAAGACGGCCCCGCGGCTGGGCGACAAAGTGAGCCTGCAGGGCAAGGCCACGGCCTACACGGGGGCCGCGACCGATGGGGCCAAGGTCCGCTACCGCGTGGTCCGCGAGGTGCGTTATCCGATCTGGTGGATGTGGTGCTACTGGTGGCGGAGCCCGCAGCAGACCGCCAGCCAGGAGATTGCCCACGGCACGGCGATCACCCAGAGCGACGGCACGTTCCAGGTGGAGTTTGTGGCCAGGCCGGACCTGTCGGTTTCGGAACAGGACGAGCCCACGTTCCACTACGCGGTCTATGCCGACGTGACCGACACGGCCGGCGAGACCCGCTCGGCCAATCGCAGCGTGAACGTCGGTTACACGGCGCTGGCCGCGTCGATGACCGCGGAAGAGTGGCTCACCGAGAAACAGCCGGTGAAGATCGCCATCAGCACGCAGACGCTGGACGGCGAAGGCCAACGCGCGGAGGGCGCGGTCAAGGTCTATCGGCTGAAGCAGCCGGAGAGCGTCCACCGCGCCAGCCTTTCGGGCTCGTTCTTTCCCGTTCCCGTGCGGAAGGGCCGGACGTTAGCCCTGGCGGCCACGCCGGCGGGGCGGCTCCCTGGTCCCGCGCGGAAGGGCGGGGTGGCGAAGGAGGCGGGCCGCAAGACCCCTAAGCTTCAGCCCGAGCCCGAGCCGGACCTGTCCAACCCCAGCTCCTGGGAACTGGGTGAGGTCGTGGGCGAGGAGGGCTTCAATACCGACCCGGCCGGAAAGGCGACGCTGGGCTTCAAGCTGGAGGCCGGGGCCTACCGCGCCGTGCTGGCCACGCAGGACCGCTTTCAGAAGAAAGTGACGGCGCTCTTGCCGCTGTTGGTCCTCAAGCCCGACGCCAAGCGGTTGTCGGTCAAGGTGCCCAATCTGGTGGCGTCGCCCGCGTGGACGTTGGAGCCGGGACAGGAATTCATGGCCCTCTGGGGCACCGGCTACGAGAAGGCCCGGGCCTACCTGGAGATCGAGCATCGCGGCAAGCAGCTCCAGGCCTTCTGGACGGAACCGGGGGCCGCGCAGCAGCCGATCAAGCAGGCGATCACCGAGGCCCTGCGGGGCGGCTTCACGCTGCGGGTGACGATGGTCCGGGAGAACCGGGCCTATCTGACCATGCACCGGGTCGAGGTCCCCTGGACCAACAAGAAGTTGTCGGTCGCCTGGGAGCATTTCGTTTCCAAGCTCCAGCCCGGCCAGCGGGAGACGTGGACCGCGGTGATCACCGGTCCCGACGCCAAGCACGCGGCGGCCGAAATGGTGGCCGCGCTCTACGACCGCTCCTTGGACGCCTACCTGCCGCACGCCTGGCCGCCGGGCTTCGGGGTCTTCCGCGAGGACCACTCGAACCTGCAAGTGCAGTTCGAGAACATGTCCAAGTCGCTCATGCATTTGCAGGGCTCCTGGCCGCTGGCGCGGAAGGACGTGCAGATGACCTACCGCTCCTTCCCGGCCGACATCACGGTCAACCTCTGGCGCTACATGTACTTCGGCGGCAAAGGCGGGATGCGCGGCGCTTTTCTGGGCGCTGCCCCCGGGGCCCCCATGGCTGCAACACGGCGAGCGTTGGCCAACGGGGAAGACCAGGCCGGCGAGCAGTTGGAAAAGAGAGACGGCGTGGCGTACCGAGGGGAAGCGAAGAAGGCATTGGCCGGCGCGGCCTACGATCGCGCGGCCGACAAGCCGGCGGCAGGGCCGGCCCCGGGGCAACCCCAAGGGCCGGACCTGAGCCAGGTCTCCGCCCGCAAGAACCTCAACGAGACGGCCTTCTTCTTCCCACACTTGCTCTCCGACGCCGAGGGCCGGGTGAAAATGGAGTTCCTCATGCCCGAGGCGCTCACCGAATGGAAGTTCCTCGCCTTCGCCCACGACCGCGATCTCCGCGGCGGCCAGTTAGAGGACAAGGTGGTCACGGCCAAGGACCTGATGGTCCAGCCCAATCCGCCGCGGTTCCTCCGCGAAGGCGACGTGCTGGAGTTCACCGTCAAGGTGGCCAACCAGTCGGCCACGCGGTTGGCCGGCAGCGTGCGGCTGACGCTGGCCGCCGCCCGCACGGGCAAGTCGGCCGATGGCTACTTCGGTAACCTCGTGACGGACCGGGCTTTCGACATTCCCGCCAAAGAGTCGCGGAGTTTCTCCTGGCGATTGCAGGTTCCCGATGCCGGGGGTGAAGTGCTGGCCTACAAGGCGGTCGGCTCGACGGGACGGGTTTCCGACGGCGAGGAAGGGCTCCTGCCGATCCTCCCGCGGCGGATCCTCGTGACCGAGTCGCTGCCGCTGCCGATCCGCGGCCCCCAGACCAAGAAGTTCGACTTCACCCGGCTGAGCCAGTCGGGCCAGTCGAAGACCCTGAAGAACGAGACGCTCACCGTCCAGATGGTCTCCAATCCCTCGTGGTATGCGGTGATGGCCCTGCCCTACCTGATGGACTTCCCTTACGAGTGTACGGAGCAGACGTTCAACCGCCTGTACGCCAACGCGCTGGCGCGGCACATCGCGGCCAGCGACCCCAAGATCCGGCGGATCTTCGACCAGTGGAAGGGCACGCCCGCGCTGCAGAGCCCGCTGGAGAAGAACCAGGACCTGAAGTCGGTGATGCTGGAAGAGACCCCCTGGGTCCGGCAGGCGCAGGCCGAGAGTCAGGCCCGCCGCAACGTGGGCATCCTCTTCGACGACAACCGGCTAAACGAGGAGACGGCCCGGCTTTTGAAGAAGCTTACCGAGCAGCAGATGGGCGACGGGGCCTGGCCCTGGTTCCCCGGCGGCCCGCCCAACGATTACATCACCCTCTACATCACCACCGGCTTCGGCCGGCTGCGCCACCTGGGCGTGGCGATCGACACGGCCCCCGCGGTCAAGTCGCTGGCGCGGCTGGACGGCTGGATCGATCAGGTCTATCGCGAGATCCTCCGGGCCGGCAAGCCTGAGGAGAACCACTTAAGCGCGACCGTCGCGCTGTACCTCTACGGCCGCAGCTTCTTCCTCAAGGACCATCCGGTCGCCCCGCCGCAGCAGGAGGCGGTCGATTACTTCCTCGGCCAGGCCCGCAAATACTGGCTGCAACTGGCCGACCGCCAGTCGCAGGCCCACCTGGCGGTGGCCCTGAAACGCTTCGGCGACAAGGCCGTGCCGCAGGATATCATGCGCTCGATCAAGGAGCGCTCGGTCTCCAGCGAGGAGCTGGGCATGTTCTGGCGGGACCTGGAGCTCTCCTGGTGGTGGTTCCACGCGCCCATCGAGACCCAGGCGATGATGATCGAAGCCTTCGACGAGGTGATGGACGACGCCCGGGCGGTCGAGGACTGCAAGGTCTGGCTCTTGAAGCAGAAGCAGACCCAGGACTGGAAGACCAGCAAGGCCACGGCCGACGCCGTCTACGGACTCTTGTTGCGGGGCGACAACCTGCTGGCCTCGGACGAGCTGGTCCAGGTGACGCTGGGCCAGACGGTCATCAAGCCCCAGCGGGTCGAGGCGGGCACCGGCTTCTATGAGGAGCGGTTGCTGCGCAACGAGATCACGCCGAACTGGGCCGGATCACGGTGAAGAAGCTCGATAAGGGCGTGGCCTGGGGGAGCGTCCATTGGCAGTACCTGGAAGACATGGCCAAGGTCACCGCCTACCAGGGCACGCCGCTGAAGCTGAGCAAGTCGCTCTACGCCCGCCGGCTGACGACGAAAGGGCCGGTGCTGGAGCCCGTCAAGGGCCCGCTTGCGGTGGGCGACGAGCTGGTGGTGCGGATCGTGCTGCAAAGCGACCGCGACATGGAGTACGTGCACCTCAAGGACCACCGCGCAAGCGGCACGGAGCCGGTCAACGTCCTTTCGAGTTACAAGTACCAGGACGGCCTGGGCTACTACGAATCGACCCGCGACACGGCCAGCCACTTTTTCATCGACTACCTGCCCAAGGGCACGTATGTCTTCGAGTACGCCACCCGCGTGGTCCACAAGGGCGAGTACCAGACCGGCATGGCCACGATCCAGTGCATGTACGCCCCGGAGTTCAACAGCCACTCCCAGAGCATTCCGCTGGTGGTTCAATAGTGATCGGCCCGTCGCCCGGCCAAGCGAACTGCACTCGCCAATTCACCTCGCGGCTGGCGACTGTACGGGCCTACGTGGGCTACGGTTCGATCTTCGTCCCCAACACTTCCAGGAACTCCCGAATCCACGCGGGATGCCCGGGCCAGGCGGCCGCGGTGACGAGATTACCGTCAACCACGGCATTGGAGAACGTCTCATTGACGTTCCCGCCAAACGGCCCCGCAGCGGACCAAATCGGGCTTGAGAGCGGGGTAAGCCGTCAAACGGCGGCCCGTCACCACGCCTGCGGCCACGAGAATCTGCTGCCCGTGGCAGATCGAGGCCAGGGGTTATCCGCAGGGAGAACAGCCTGGAAAATCACCGCCCCAGGCAGATGATCGAGCCGTCGCAAAGGGCAACCAACACTCGGCCGTTGCGGTCCAGCGCGAGCCGGTTCATAACGGCCTGCTCGGGCAGATCGACCGTCCATGCCTTCGAGCCGTCGGAGCGGAGCAGCCCGCTCAGCTTGTGGGTTCCCTTGCCGCCGCCGCCCTCGTAGGCCACGACGAGTTGGTCCTTGGCCAGGGCAAAGGCGATGGGCGTCATGTTCTCGGTGGTCCATGACTTGACGTCCGACCAGTCGTCGGCCTTGCTCTTCCGCGGCAAGCCGTTGCGAACTGGGGCCCCGGCCTTGGCCGAGAGCCAGTCCAACAGCTTGGCCGTGGCAACGGCCGTCAGCCTGCCTGACACGCCCTGGGGTGGCAACACGGAAAGATCGGCGTCCCATGCGGGCAACATGATGCCGCTATCGCCCAGCTCGACGCGGGTGGAGATCTTCCCCAACGCGCAGGCGGCAAAGCCGGAATTCCCCAAGGGACGGGACAAGGTGTCCTGGGTTTCGCTCAGCCGGCGCCCGCCCTGGACGACCCACTTCCCCTCGAGAACGCCGATCTCGCAGCCGAATTGGCCCGCTCCTTCCGGCTTCCAGTCGCCCGACGGAAGCGCGAACGATCCCGGGACGGAGGTGGAGCTGCACAGCCAGAGCTTTCCGTCTCCGACCGCGACCTGGCCGATGCTGCTATAGCCGCCTCCCGGGCCGGCCTGGCCACCCGCGCCCGAGTCGTCCTTCTCCCAGAGCACGTTGCCGCTCTTGGGATCGAAGGCGTAGGCGTGGACGCCGTTCTCCTTCTGGAAACCCGCCACGGCATAGGCCACACCGTCCTGGACGACCACGCCCGGCACCACGGGCCAGGTGTTGACGAGATGGCCGAACCAGAACACGCGCCGATCGGCGGGCGCGGCCAGAAGCTGCCACAGGCAGCGGCCGGTCGCGGCATTGAGGCAGTAAATGCGGCCGTCACCGCCGCCCACCAGTACGCGACCACCGTAGATTGTCGGCGGGGCGAAGAGCATGCTGGCGGTGGGGAAGTTCCAGACTTCCTTCCCGTCCGCCGCCTTCACGCAATGCACGGTCCCATCGTGCGATGCGAACCAGACGTACCCTGCCACGGCCACGGGAGCCGTGGCCATGAAATCCGCCGCCAAGCGGGGGCCGGCTGCCGCCGAGTGATCGCTACTGTACGGGGTGGCGCCCAAGGGCGTCCATCGCCAGAGAACTTTGGGCTGCTCGCCCACCGTGGCGGCGCTTGCGGCGCTGCGCTGCGCGTCGCGGCGATAGGTCGGCCAGTCGGCGTCCGTAGCGGCCAGCGAAACTGGTTCCGCCGTGTCGAACACCGTGAGGCGCTCCTTCCAGGCGGGCGCCGTGTGCGGCCGGATGGCTCCCGCCGAGGTCAGCGCCCGATAGCCCTTCACCTCGTAGTTGCAGCCGCACTCCGACGGCACGGTGACCATCATGCCTTCGGCCACGATGGAGCCGATGTCGCAGGGCGACTTGATGTCCTCGTAGCGGATCATCTTGCCCGAAGTCATGTCGGAGACGGCTCCGAAGCAGGTAATCAGGTAGCTGGGGGTGGCCGTAGTGGGGCCGCAGCCGGAACTGATGAACTTCGGCCCTGCGACCTGCTTGCCGGTCTTCAGGTCCAAGGGAGCCCCTCCGCCGATCCATTGGCCGTTGACGGCCAGCGCGGTCAAGGCCCGATACGATCCCTCGAACGTCGGCTTCTTCCAAAGGAGCTTGCCGTCGGCGCAGGCGAGCACGGCGGTGTTCTTGGCCCACTTGGCTTTGAGCAAGAGCACGTCGCCGGAGGCCAGAAGATTGGGTTGGGAAACGAGCAGCTCACGCACGACCTTGGACGCCGGCGTGCGGAACTCGGCTTGAAGCCCCGGGTCGGAGTTCGTCCAGACGACCTTACCCGTGCGCAGCTCGCGGCACACCATGCCCACGCCTTGAACCAGGCAGTAGATCCGCGCGTCACGAATGATAATCAGTCGCTCATCGACGTTGCCCGCCAGGCTCTCTTGCCACAGCAAATGGTTCGACTGGGCTTCATAGACGGCCAGATTCCGGCCGATGGGATTGTCGGCAATCGTCTGATAGGAGATGGGCGTCACGACGTCGGCCTCGCCCGACAGCGCCGCCAACAAGCCGCCCGAGCAGGCGATCCACTTGACCTGTCCGGCCGGTTTCGGTCCGGCGATGCGGCCGTGCTGCGTTCCCGTTTCGGCATCCAGCCGCAGCACGCCGTCGCGGTCGATCACGAAGAGCGAGTCCTCGGCAACCACCAGCGACGAGCGTCCCGGGATGTAACCGCCGTGCGGAACCCTCTTGATCCCGGGTTTGTCCTCGGGCGTCTGCCCCAGGCGCCGTTGCCAGAGCACGACGCCGCTGGTCAGGCTTCGCGCCGTGAGGAAGACCTGGTTCCAGGCGTCACGGCTGGAGCGCATGGAGAACATCCGGCCTTTGTCGGCCACCACGGTCGTGCCCCAGAACCCTTCCTGTCGCGGCATGCCCCACCACTGCGTGAGGAACGGCGGTTTGAGGGTCGTGTCGCCGGAGACCTGGGTGTTGTCGGAACCGTGGCTGCGATGGGTCCAGGGATCGGAGCCGGGCGGCAGATCGGTCCTCAAAATGGCCCACACGCCGGAGTCGTCGGCAAGGACCTTTGCCAGCGGCAGGCTCCTGGTCCAGCGCTTGAGGGCTTCCTGCGAGAGGCCGGCGCCGGCCGCTTTCGCACGGCCTACCAGGGCGGCGCCGCGCCGCGGGGCGAGCACGCGGAGCCACGCGCTGCGCAGCTCCGGCGTCAGGTCGGCGTCGCACAGGTCGCTTACGACCAGCAGGTCGACCAGGCGATCGGCAAAGGGCAGCGTCGCTCCGCTGGTCTCCACGTAGAGCGAGCGGCCCAGGGTCCCTTCGGCTTCCGCCGCATCGCGGATGCGTGCCACGTTTGTGGCACTCGACGATGAGAGGTGGACGACCAGCGTGGGGCGTTTTGCCAACTCGAAGGCCAGCGCTTGGTCCCCTTCTGCGACGCGAGGGAAGGAGCACAATCCGCCGGCAATCCCCGTCTTCAGCGTCAGCTCGTCGGCAGTCATTCCCCAAAGCGTACCGCTTGTCGCCAGCAGTGCGCCGCACAGCAGCAATCCGATTCGTTTCATCGTCGGACCTCTCCGGGCCGATATTCCCCGCTTGCACCCCGCTCGGATACGCTCCAAGCGACAACTTCTCCCCATGCTAGCCAAGAGCTGCGTGGAATTCCAGTCGGCCGTTGGTTCCTCCGCCGGCAATCTGGTTTCCCAGGGCATCGGTCCTTGAGGAGGTCGCCGTTCTCGGCTCGCAACGGGATGGGCCTGCCGTTCTGCGTGGCGCACCATCCGCGACCCTTGCGGAACCAGTAGCCCTGGTTGTGCCCAGCCGCTTGCCGCCCCCGCGCAGCTTCCTTCCGCTTCCGTTTACCCGTCATTGAAAGCCCCCATGCAATCGGCTATACTTTGGCGACTTGGCACTATGGGAGGGTATTCAAGTGCAAGGGCGCGAGCCGTTTTCGAGCGTGAAGAACCACGAGAATCTCGCTGCCAGACCGTTCCGTTTAATGCCAAGTTTTATGCCAGAGCCACTGATGGAAATTGTAAACCCTTGTGGCATAATGGTTAATAGCAACAAGTCCCCGTAGCTCAATTGGATAGAGCGTCGGCCTCCGGAGCCGAAGGTTACAAGTTCGAGCCTTGTCGGGGATACTCATAAGTGCTTAATTTCATTGAGCTTACAAAACGTTTCTGAAATTCACTTCGCCGAGCCGATCCGCTCTTCAGAAAATTTCAGAAATGATGGGCTTAGGGCGCTTCGGCGGACGGGTGTCCGTTGCTCGAACTCCCCGTAGTCTTGGCGTTCCGGCGGGCCAACTCGGTGGCGAGTTTCGCCACTGCCTCCCAGTCCTTTGCGGCCGTGGCCATCGCCTGAAGCCGCTCCAGTTCCGCCGTTTCGTCGTCAGGATGATACCCATAGCGGGTGGCCACCTCCAGGGACAGGCTCACCAGGATTCTGTGGTACGTCCGGTTGCTGGCCTGGCGCATCTCCTCGTCCCGCTCGACGACGTAGTGGGCCATCATGACCGATTCACTCAACCTGGCGTCGTGAGCAACCTGCCGGTTGACCGTCCCGACTACCCATCGTGCCACTTGGGAATGAAGAGGAGCGTGGATGGTCGCCGCCTGCTCAATGCCCCATAATGGGGCCTTACGTCTCGACACCGCAATCCGAAGAAATGGAAGCAGGTGGAGGACAAGAGCCAGTTCAAAACGCTGTTCCGCCCCAAGGCGAAGTTGCTACGGGACGGGGCGACGTTCTACCTGGCAGTCGAAGGCATGGACGACATGGTGGAGGTCAGGCAGGAACGATAATGTCGGAGCCGTCTTCTCGCAGTACCGTGAAACGGCGATTGCTTTGGACTGGGTTCCCGCTCGCCGTGTGCGTCCTTGCGGGTTGGACGGTCGGTACATGGCTCGCCGCACCGTCCTCAACAACCGTTATCGTGCCCTCATCGATGCTTCAGACCAAGGAACCAAGGCCGCTGATCCCGACGAACGATTCCGCCGTCTCGTCCTCGGCACCTGGGAGGACCGCTACGAAGGCAAGCGGGCGATGACGCTGAAAGAAGACGGGACAGGGACAATGCTCGTCGAACTGAGCGGCCTGACGGCCACGCTGTTTGCCGACCACCTGCGGTTCGACATGAAGTGGACGGCCAAGAACAGCCACCTGAGGAAGCAAACCATCGGCGGCGAGCCAGCAGGGAAGGTGCAGGCAATTCTCAAGATGATGGGCGACCGCGTGGACGAGCCGATCTTGGAACTTACGGAGGACCGCCTTCTGCTGCTGGACAAGGACGGCAAGACGAAGTACGACTGGCGGCGAGTTCGGTGAAAGTGCGCACGAAAAGGCCCGCCGTGGCAAAACAAGGACCACGGCGGGCGAGACTTGAGGGGACAGCTTTCTCGGTGGCGGGGCAGAGGCCACCAAGAGCCGAATTGCCCCCTCACTTTTTCAATATAGGGGGACATTCGGCGTTTTCAATAGTCTGAAAGAGGCATAGTAATTTGACCACACAGAGGGGCGACTGCCACAATCCCCCACGTCTGACCCGATCAGGGGGACTTGGCACGCAGTTCCCTGGACGCCGCCGCACCACTGGCGGTGAATGCAGTAACCGACCTGCAAATGTAATCAACGTGATGCCTGATAGCCGTCCGAAAGGGTGAAAGCGTCTTCACAAAGGGCGACTCTGTGGCCTCGACGACCCCCAGGAAGATAGGATTGATCTCGGAGGTCTCAATCTGCATAACCACTCGAACCACATCATCGACGGAGCCGATCTTGTCAAGAGACGCCACGATCTCCTGCATCTGCTGTTCGGGCAGCGGGACGGAAGCGTGCCACGGGCTGAAACGACTGGACACGAATTGTCCTTGGCAGGCGAATGACTTGCAGACCCTCAACAGGTCGGCATGTTCTTGTTCCTCGTTGACAAGTTCATTCAGGAAATCGCTCAAAGGAACCGAATCCACAAAACGCTCGGCCAGGGAGCGGTAGATCGCCGCCGCCTGCAATTCCAGCCGAACACATCGTTCGATCAGATCGGGTTCCGTCGAGGTCGTCGCTTCAAAGACTCCATCCCTTTGGAGCAGGGACAGGAAGGTGGTGTTTCGGCCCTCGAAAACGGCCCGAAAGAAAACCTTCGCGCCAAACGCCCGAACGGTCACGAAAGGGTGGAGCAGAATATCCTGTGTGCGAATGGCCCCGAGCATGGCAAACCTGGTCAGTAAAGAAATTCCAGGGTTTCGGGGGGTCTCGCCTGCTCTAGCTTCTGCTCTGGCGGCTTGCTGACCTCAGCTTCAATCGCCACTTGCGCCCTTCCAAGGTAACGCACGGTGACTTCCGTTCGCCCGATAATCAGTTGATCTCCTGACGCAAGTTCTGATTTACCCACCCGATAATGATGGATGAACACGCCATTCCTGGAATTGAGGTCACGCACCACCAGAACATCACCGATCTGGTCAATCTCGCAATGCCTGTGGCTGACCCACGGGTCCATTAGCTGCACATCTGCCTGGTCATCTCGCCCTATGACAGCGGGCAGCTTGTGAAGGACATACCGCGTGTCTCGCCCGTGATAGTCATGGATGGTCAACTCCACGGGACGCAGATTCTCTGTGGAGGTTGCCGTCTCTTGCGTATCAGCCACACGAACTCCCCCTCATTCAATTGCTTCCAGTGCCTTGATGGCAGCTTCCCAACCAAGACTGGCCGCTCGCATTAGCCGCCTTCGCTCCTTGAGACCGTTACACCGCATGGCATAGCACGCAGGAATTGCATCAGAAGAAGCATACGCGCGTCAGAATGACCCTTTGACCGTTATGGGGATCGCCCACGATATGCCCAACGCAGTGGACGACCCCATCACGGCAAGGCTGCTCCCAAACTTCCACGGGAGGATAGGAGACAACGCCCCGATATTCTTGGATGTCGCGTGGCTCTCCGAGGGTTTGTTTCCAGGTGTCACAGGAACAGGCCACGAAGACGGCCAGCACGTCCCCAAGCCCAGGCTTACTCGGCTCCCCGCTCAGCATCTCTACGGCCTTGAGAAAATCGGCCATGCTGAGGAGATCGTGCGGCGGATTCTCTACCGCCGCCGAGGGCATCAGACTGGGATGCAGTTCACCACGAAGAATGCACGGGGCCGTGTGCACGGAAGAGACGCCCATCGTGCTGGCCTTCCGTTGGTCCTTGGACTCAAGACCTCCGTGCCGCTGACTTTCTTGCTCCATCTCGAACGAAGAACATTACTCCCGATTCTACCAAATCCAACAGAACTGCAATAACCCGAAATAGGTATTTCTGTCAGCGTAGCAACGAAGGTGGTTAGAAGCTAGGCAAGATACGGGAAGTCGGGCAACTGCCGCCATAAGAGCAAATGGCCGCCCCAACGAGTGCCGATGGTATGGGAGCCAGCGAGAGGAACCACCGTGGAACGGCCCCCCAAATCACTCCCCGAGGTTGTCGCCGCCACGTTGCGGGAAATGGGCTTGGGGGCCGACGAAGCCGCCCTGAATCGCACGATCTTGATTCGGGATGGCAACTTCGTCGGCCACAAGTTCCGTTTCGATGGCGGCTACGCCCTGTCGCTGGTCGAAAAGGGGGTCGTTGAGGTCTACGACGACGATGGAAACATGAAGACGGCCAACGGCCAGACTGACGAGAAACGGGCCGCGTAACTACCGTTCAAGAGAAGGCGGGTCATGCCCCTTCGTTCACCCTCCCCAGGCCCAGGCTTGGGGAGGGTTTATTTTGCGCGTGTAAGTCATCCCGCCCGCCGCAGCGGTCCTGGCACTTGGCTCCTTCAATGAAATGGCCCCGCCAATGTGCGGGGCATTGGCGGGGCGTCTGCTTTGGGCAGCGGCACATCCTGTGAACTGCACCAATGACGACGGCGCTGGCAGGCATCCATTCCGCCAGTGCGAGGATCATACAACGAATCGCGGCGGCAACCAAGACGCAATTTACACGGTCGGTGCTAGCAGTGCTGGCTTGCGTTACGGTTAGCCTTCGGGGTAAAGTGATAGGGCTTCCAAGCAAGGCGAGGTTCCACTATGGCTGCATCGAGGTTGGTCCCGCCGCTGTTTCTTGTCCTCGGTTTCGTCTGCCCCGTTCTTGGCGGCGAGATTCACCCTCCTGCCCTGGACGATGCGCCGAGGGTCACGCGAACGATGACGGGGATTCATGGCGACCCGATCAATGTGGGGCTGATCGGCACCAAAGATGAACTCGTCGCTGCGATGCTTGCGGCCAAATGGCAGCCCGCCGACCCGATCACGTTCAAGAGTTCTGCCAAACTCGTTCGGAGCGTCGTGCTGCATCGCCCTGACGAAACGGCCCCCGTCTACAATCTCTATCTTTGGAAGCGAAAAGAGGACTTGGCGTTTGAGCAGGAGGTCGGCAAAACTGCAAGCCGCCGTCACCATGTCCGATTTTGGGAATCCGCGAAGCAAGTAGGTGGCCGTCTGCTCTGGCTTGGGGCAGCGACCTTCAACACGAAGATCGGGTTCAGCCACACCACAGGAATGCCCACGCATCACATCGACGCGAATGTTGACGCCGAACGCGAGAAGCTGATGAACGATTTGATAGCGGCAGGGCGGCTGTCGTCCACGGAAGGGGTCGAGGGATTCCAGCCGAAGCACGACGGTCGCAACGGCAGCGGCGATCCGTACCGCACGGATGGAAAGTTGCTGCTGGGGGTTCTCAAGGGTGCAGGAGACGAAGGCAGATAGGTATGGAACTGCCCAAGTTCCCCAAGCAGGGAGTGTTCAGGCTGGGGGTTCTGCACGGTACTCGACCACACACAACCCCCCTGAACGAACAGGTTACTCTCTCTCCGTTTGCCGAGGTCTCGGTCGGCGGAAAATCAAACGCCCCCTTCACGGGTTCCCCCTGCGGAACCGCCGATGCCAAGAGTGAGGCGATCTCATTTATTTGGGCCTGGGCAATCTGTAACGGGCCCTGTGTGCGGGGATCAATGATGTATTGCCAAGAGGCTCGAATCAGGAACTCCGTTTCGACACCCTGGATGGCCTGCACGTTTGGCCCGATATCGACCCACGGGGTACTCCCTAGAGAGCGACAACGACTCCGATAATGGCTGGGGTGAGTCTCCTCGCACTTTTCCAGGGCTTGCTTGACCGCACGCCGAAAGGTGTCCCGCAACAATTCAACCGAGGGAATCCCGAATGGCATGATGGTCTCTTTTTCACAACGGATCGTCGATACTATTCACTTCTTATCGGCGGGATTGTAGACTCCGCCGCTCGTATACTGGACAACCCATGCGTTTCGTGCCCTGTGGTGTCGTCACATTCGGTTGTGCCGTACCGGCTTGCACGTTTCGGGGGTAAGCAGACGTGGACTCTGGCGACTGGAGTGGAGGGCACGGTCGGAACACCACCCAAGACCGCCTTGGGCGGGAAGGATGGGTGGGTCGTGAAATTGGATATGCGCGACGTTCCCGATACCCCGTCCTTCTCTAGCAGTTCGTGACGAATATGCCGTCAATCCGGGGAAAGAGTGGAAGACTTTGCCGGGACAGGCCACCCACCGAAAGCCATCCAGTCACGGTGCCGATAAGTCTCTTGCCCAGTCACACCCGGAGGCCGACCAATGAGTAGCGCTTCCCAGACTGCCCAAGAGCTACGGCTAGCCAATCTCGCGGCCCTTCACCAGAGCTTGAAGGAAATGGCGGCCAAGACGAAAGCGGCGGCTCCCACGGCGAGAGAAAGGGCCGTCGTCATTCAAGGGGTGGTGCTGATGGTCAGGGGGAAGTAGGCAGCGTGCCGCCGACCACTCCGCTGCTCCATCACAAGTCCTTCGACTTGTCGTCCACCCAGAACGGCAGGCCATCGGGATCGGCATACCCGGCCAGCCTTCCACCAAAATCCTCTTCTTCGGGCGGTTGCAGGCAGGGAATGCCTTTGGCAACCATTTCCCGATGGAAGGCATCGAGGTCGTCCACGGCGAAGCTCAGGTGGCACTGGCCTGCCGGGATCGCGTCGGCGGAAATGGCCGCCGCATCGCTGGGGGCGTCGGCAAGGTGCAGGGCCAGCGTGCTTCCCGGTGTCTCAAACTCGGTCCACTTGGCCGACTCAAATCGGACTGTCAGCCCCAGGACATCGCGGTAGAAGGCCACGGATTGAGCCATGTCGCTGACGAAGATGATGGCGTGGCTGAATTCGGCCATTGGTTCCTCCCTATGGATTATGCGCGCCCGCCTCGGGCAGTGGTTCATTCGGCTTCACCCCATACTTCTTCTCCCTCGCTCGCCCCCAAGGGCAGCCGCCAAAGGTAATCACCGTCTCGATGGCTTGAAGGAATCGGGCAAAGCGATTGCCCTTCCTGGCCCTGGTGCAAACCGGACAGCGTTTTTCACAATAGTCGGGATCGAACATGGCTGTTGCCTATAGTGGCCCCAAGAAACTGGACCACGACTTTAGGTCGAATCCTTGGTAGGATAGGTCCAGTTCTTGGAGGAAATGATGGCAGCGAAACGGCGACGGATCGAGGCGGCGCTGAAGGCGAAGGCGGCCCTGGCGGCGGTGCGGGGCGATCGGACGATGGGCCAACTGGCTTCCACCTTTGGCATCCATGCGACACAGATCGGTCAGTGGAAGCGGCGGTTGCTCGAAGGCGCGACGGAGCTGTTCTCCGACGATCACCATCGGGAAGCCCGAGAGCAAGAGGCACTGGTCGCCGAACTGTACGAGCAGATCGGTCGGCTGCGGATGGAGCTGGGCTGGTTGAAAAAACAAGTTGCCCGACTCGATTGAGTTCAAGCGAGAGTGCATTGATCCGAACCATCCGGAAGTGAGCGTACGACGACAATGCGAACTGTTGGGCCTGAATTGATCGAGCTGGTACTACGAGCCGACGGGAGAGTCGGCGGAGAACCTGGCGTTGATGCGCAGGATCGACGAGCAGTACCTGAAAACTCCCTTTTACGGCAGTCGGAAGATGGCCGAGTTGTTCGGCATCGATCGCAAGCGGGCCGGGCGTTTGATGCGGCTGATGGGGCTGGAAATGGTCTACCCCAAGCGGCGTCTGTCGCGCGGCGCCGGGGCAACGGATTTACCCGTATTTGCTGCGAAACGTGAAGATCGTGCGGCCCGACCAGGTGTGGTCCAGCGACATCACCTACGTGCCGATGCCCCAGGGCTGGATGTACCTGACGGTGGTCATGGACTGGTACAGCCGCTACGTGCTTTCCTGGCGCTCGTGGAACACTTTGGACGGACAGTTCTGCCTGGATGCCTTGGAGGAAGCGTTGTCCGCCGCAACACCGGAAATCTTCAAGACCGATCAGGGCGTGCAGTACACGGCCGAAGCGTTCACCAGCCGCTTGGAGGCGGCGGGTGTGGCGGTGAGCATGGATGGCCGCCGGCGTTGGATGGACAACGTGTTCGTGGAGCGATTGTGGCGGACGGTGAAGTACGAGCATCTCTACCTCCACGACTACGCCACGCCACTTGCCTTGCAGGCGGGCCTGGCGACCTACTTCCCGCACTACAATCAAGAGAGGATCCACGCGGCCTTGGACTACCGCACGCCACGGGCGGTGTACCTGGAGGCATGACCAGCCACGGCGACCGCCTTCCACGTACGTCTCGTCGATGCCCTCCGGGTGGAACTCGCTGACCGTGAGCCGGACAACATTGCCCAGTGGGTCGATCTGAAACGTGACGACGGTTTCAGGAAGGCGGCGCAGTTCTTCCATCCATTCGACGTGCCAGGTCAGTGCGAGGCGTCGAGGTGGATCGCTCTCCAGTACCTTCCCCTGGCAGTCGATGCGGTCGTCCTCCATCATCAGCTTCCAGGGAGAGCCGACCTCCCAGTCCGACTCCATGCGACGGCCAAAGAAATACTGCTTGGTGAACCCGCCGCTGGTGAGAGCCTCCCACAGCCTTTCGGCGGAGGTGGCGATGTAGGTAACGAACACGCTGCTGGGCTTCTCAGTCATCATCTTCCCGCTAGCATCGTGCAAGGCTGGTGAGCAGCGACCAGCACTTCTTTCAGTGCCCCTCACAATGTCATTTCTTGTCTCCCTTTCCAACGGGGACTGTGACCAGCTTGCCGCCGACCAAGCGAAGCCGATAACCCATGGGCTTCGATTGCAGCGTCTTCTCTTTCCGGCCAAACTGTGGTTTGGGGCGATAGTTCTTCATTGTCGGTGTTCTCCTCTGGTCAACATTGTAGCACAGGTTTCAAGATCGGGTATGCAGGAAACGAACCGGAGCCGAAGTTTGGCCGCCTCCTTGGGCGACACGTCCATCACCATCATGCCGCCGAAACCGATGATCGAGAGCTTCTCCTTGGTGCGACCATACTGCCGCTTTGGCAGTGGCCGCCGAGTGGCCTTCCCTGCCGCCAGTCTCTCTTTGGCGGCGAGGTAGGCGGGGTCAAGTACGGAAAGGGCACCGGCAGTCGCTAGAAAACCACGGCGTCTCATGGGCGAGTCTCCTCTGGATACGGCCATTCTACTAGGACCGAGCCAAATCTGGTAGAATTCTCCTTCAAGAGCAACAAGACGTGGGCGAACAGTCCCGATCAGGCTGGGGATAATATGCCGGGGAACCTACTTCAAATTGTTGAATCGACCACCCTAGATGCCGAAGAGATTTCCGGCAGGACGGCACAGGTCCATGCCACCGTGCTGAGCAAGTCGAAGTACATTGACGGTCCCAACTTCACAAGAGTCCATCCTGCGGACCTGGAACTCCTGTTTGCTGAATACGACAACAACTTCTTCCAGGGGCAGATCAAGGAGACGCTCGGCACGATCCCGTTGTACTTCCGCCTCTCAAGACGAATGACGAACTCAGGAGGCAAGACGGCTTACCACGGCGACAGAAGCGGCAGGCGGTGGTTCGAAATCGGCGTTTCCACCGCCATTCTGTTCGAGTGTTTTAGCGGAGAAGACCATCGCCCAATTACGGCCAGCGGCATCACCTGCCGTGATCGCTTAGACGCACTCCAGCGAGTCATGGAACATGAGCTTGTCCACCTGATCGAGATGTTGCTTTGGGGCAAGTCAAGTTGTTCGCAGCCTCGATTTCATTCGATTACCCTGCGGTTCTTCGGTCACACGACGAACAAGCACCTGCTCATTACGCCAAGGGAAAAAGCACTGGTGAAATTCGGCATCAGGCCGGGAGTGGTGGTCCGGTTCAGGTTCGAGGGCGTCGAACGCACGGGCATCGTCAATAGAGTCAGTAGGCGGGCTACCGTGTTGGTCGAAGATCGTGAGGGACAGCGTTATTCCAACGGCAAACATTACATCAAGTTCTATGTTCCGGTGCAACTCTTGGAGGTGGTGAAGTCAGCAACGGAGCCACACGCATGAACCCAAAGTTCCTCCGTGAAGCGATTCGGCTTTCTCTGGAGAAGATGGAAGCTGGCGAGGGCGGGCCGTTCGGAGCCGTCATCGTGAGGAATGGGGAGATCGTCGGGTGCGGTTGGAATCGGGTGACCTCGACCAATGACCCGACCGCTCATGCGGAGATCGTTGCCATTCGGGATGCCTGTTGTCGACTGGGGACATACTCCCTTGCGGGCTGCGAAATCTACACCAGTTGCGAGCCGTGTCCGATGTGCTTTGCGGCGATCTACTGGGCACGCCTGGAGCGAATCTACTACGCCGCTACCTGTGAAGATGCCACCGCTGCTGGCTTTGACGACGCCCCGTTCTACCGGCAACTTGGCCTCCCGCCCGACCGCCGTGCGATCCCAATGGTGAATGCCCTTCGCCAAGAAGCATGCGAGGCGTTTGCCGCTTGGCTGCGGAAGCCGGATCGAGTGGCGTACTGACCAAACCCCAATGAATTGTTCACTCAGGGGAACAGTGTGGCCGAACCTGAATCGGACACGGGCTGTGGTGATTCTGTCCCTTCAGGCTGCTCATCCTGCACAGGATGTGGCGGCGGATCGGACGCCATTTCCGGGAAGAGAGTCTGCTGAACCGGGATCGGTCCCTGTTCAACGACCAGAGTTGGAGCCTGCTCCAAGACCGGAGTTGGGGCTGCGGCGATCTCCGTCTTGGCGACCTTCTTCTTGGACGGCTTCTGGGCGGTTTTCTTGGCCTTCTTCTTGACGGCCTTCTTCGCTGATTTCTTCGTGCCCTTCTTCGCTGCCTTCTTGGCAGGCATCTTCTTTTCAGGCTTCTTGGTGGCCTTCTTGACCGCCTTCTTGGTGACTTTCTCCGCTGCCTTTTTCTTGGCGACTTTCTTGGTGGCCTTCTTTGCCACGCCCTTCTTCTTCAGAGTCGCCTTCTTCACAGCCCTTTTCTTTGCCACGACCTTCTTTGCCGCCTTCTTCTTCGCCATAAGGTGCTCCTCCTCGATGAGTGATGGAATCCAGCCGCTCAATACGCCTTACTGTACCAGGGTCAGTGGAGAATGCAAGGAATCACCACTTCTTGGCCGAACCCATTGTAGCGGTCTATAGGGGGGGTTGCCCTTCCGCTGCCTCGCCTAGCTGGTTCAGAACACCATTGCAATGCTTATGACGAGTGATATACTTGAGGTGGCTGGCCAGCCGAGAGGGAGGGCCGACACACCGGGTTTTCACCGCTCGCTCGATAGGAAACATGGGCAGCAGGTGGCCGAGGTTGGCGTACCGCCTCTTCCTCAGAAAAACTCGTAAGAAGAAGCCTGCCTCCATTGTGCGGGCTTCTTCGTTTTCTTGGGACTGACATTGTAGCTGCCGTGAAATAGGAGAGCCACACCAAGAGGCTTTGTCATGCGTAACCGGGAGTAACTGTCGTCAGCCCTTCCCCAATGGTAGAATATCGCCAGTTCAAGATCCCGGCGATACGAGGATGGAAGTGATGGCCCGGTACGAATGCTCTGTCTGTGGTTACGTTTACGACGAAGATCAAGAGGGTGTTCCTTGGTACGGCCTTCCCGGTGATTGGACATGTCCCGGCTGCGGTGCGGGCAAAGACCTCTTCACAGAAGCCGCCAAAGTCACCGCCGATGTACTCGAAGTCGGCTCTCCGGTTCATCCAGAAGGTCCTCCGGTGGCGAAGAACACGCCCCTGGAACCAACCCTGGAGTTCATCCACTCTCTGGCACGGGACGGTCTCGACAAGACCGGACATCATGGCCCAATGGGAGCGATGGGCGTGCCGAGGCCGACGCTTCCTCAATGGGACGACATCCAAGTCCTTCCGGCTCAACTGGCAAGGAAGCCCCTGGCCGAAGATGTTGAGGTCGGTACGGAACTGGTGATTGGACCGAATGCTCGGAAGCCGCTACGGTTGGAAATCCCGATCTTCGTCTCCGACATGAGCTTCGGGGCCTTGTCCGAGGAGGCGAAGACGGCCCTGGCCAAGGGTGCCGAGATGGCGGGCACCGGAATTGCGTCGGGCGAAGGCGGAATGCTGCCGGAAGAAAACGCCGCCAATTCCCGGTACATGTTTGAGTTAGGATCGGCCAAGTTCGGTTACACCGAAGACCTGCTCCCTCATATTCGGGCATTCCACTTCAAAGCCGGGCAGGCAGCGAAGACCGGTACGGGAGGCCATCTTCCTGGCAGCAAGGTCAAAGGGAAGATCGCCACCATTCGCAGGCTCCCCGAGGGACAACCCGCCGTTTCGCCACCATCGTTCCGTGACCTGACCAGTCCCGATGATTTCCGAAACTTCGCTGATCGTGTGCGGGAAGTGACGGGCGGCATCCCCATCGGGATAAAGATGTCGGCCCAGCACATCGAAGACGACATCGACTTTGCCCTTCAAGCGGGCGTGGACTACATCATTCTCGATGGCCGTGGCGGGGCCACCGGAGCCGCTCCGCTGATCTTTCGGGACAATATCTCGGTGCCGACGATTCCGGCCCTGGCACGGGGTCGCCGCCATCTGGACCGGCGAGGCCGAACCGACATCACCCTCATCGTCACCGGAGGCTTGCGAACCCCCGCCGACTTCATCAAGGCGTTGTGCCTGGGGGCCGATGGGATCGCCATCGCCAATGCCGCCATCCAGGCCATTGGTTGTGTGGCAGCGAGAATCTGCAACACCAACAACTGCCCGGCAGGAATCGCAACCCAGAAGGAAGAACTGCGGGCGAGGCTCAACATCGAAGAGGCGTCCACACGGCTGGCCCGTTTCCTGACGGCCTCGGTCGAACTGATGAAGGTCATGGCCCGTGCCTGCGGGCACACGAATCTCAGCCAGTTTAACCTGAGCGACATCACCACCTGGAAACGGGAAATGGCCGACCTGACCGGCGTCAAGTTTGCCGGGGTCGGCTGGTCGCAACCAGAACCCCAATTGTCTTTATCAACCACACCCAAAATCCAACAAGAGGAGAAGAATCGCATGTCCACCCAAGATAACCTGCAAGCCGCCTTTGCCGGTGAGAGCCAAGCCAACCGGAAGTACCTCGCCTTCGCCGCCAAAGCGGAGGCCGAAGGGCATCCCCAGATCGCCAAGTTGTTCCGTGCGGCTGCGGCGGCTGAGACAGTCCATGCTCATGCCCATCTGCGTGTTATGGGTGGCGTTAAGGACACGAAACAGAACCTTCAGGCCGCCATCGAGGGTGAGGGGTACGAGTTCAAGGAAATGTACCCCGCCTTCATCAAGGAAGCCGAAGCCGAGGGGAACAAGGCGGCGGTGATTTCTTTCCGCAATGCCAACACCGTCGAGAAGACGCACTACGACCTGTACAGCAAGGCGTTGGAGGCCCTGGAGGCAGGTAGCGACCTAACGCCCGCCTCCATCTACGTGTGCGATGTCTGTGGCCACACGCATGTTGGCGGTGCCCCCGACCAGTGCCCGGTGTGCGGAGCACCGAAGTCGAAGTTCAAGGAAGTTGCGTGAGCAGTATCCATGCACTTGGCGTGGTAGACAACCGCCGCCCCGATAGCTGATCCCCAGGGTCAAAGGCAAACGGCGAGAGGCTCGACGAATGCTTGCCCGGCGATCCCAGGAGTTGCTGGGCCGGTATCGGAGGGGGGAGACGGTTTGGGAAGAGTGCCCGCTCAAGAAGGCGTTGGGCGGCGGCAATTGAACTGATGCCTGCCGCCGTGCCCAACCGGGGCATAGCCAAATGTCCGAACCGTGGTAGGATGTATGTGGCTGGCCAGCCAAGAGGAAGGGCCGACACACCGGGTTTCACCGCTCGCTCGATAGGAAACATGGGCAGCAGGTGGCCAAGGTTGGCGTACCGCCTCTTCCTCAGAAAAACTCGTAGGAAGAAGCCCGCCTCCGATGTGCGGGCTTCTTCGTTTTCTTGGCCTCTACCATCAGCGATCCCGGTGATCGCCCACGCACGGCCTTCAGGTATCTCCTTCCCACTCCTCGAAAAAACGCCGCAGGTAATCTTCCATGAACTGATGCCTCGCCTCAGCCATCGCTCTGCCGGTCGCCGTGTTCATGCGGTCTTTCAGCAAGAGCAGCTTCTCGTAGAAGTGGTTGATGGTGGTGCCGCCTTTCAGGTACGCCTCGGCGGTGCGATGTTCGGTGGGCTTGACGGTTGGATCATAGATCGCCCGGCCTTTGGCTGCCCAGTAGGCGAAGGCTCGGGCAATGCCGATGGCCCCCATCGCATCTAAGCGGTCGGCATCCTGAACCACTTTCCCCTCCAGGGAGAGCGTCGGCGGAGCGTGTCAATAGGTTTGAGACGACTGTGGTACGAAATTAGTGTCGCGGGGTAGTTGTAGCATACGGGGTTCCGGCCCGTCGGCCGGAGGGTTAATCCAAACTTCGCGCGGCAGCGCCAGCGGTCGCGGCGGTTGCCGAACGAATCGTTCGGGATGGGCGGCGTGGGCCGCGGTGAGCACCGTTTGCCGCGCAGCCAGCACGGTGCCGGCTTGGCCGTAATGGACCATAGCCGGGGTCAGCAGGCCCAGCCCCCAATGGTGATGCTCGTGGTTCTGCCAGTGGAAAAACTTGCCGCAGAAGTCGAGTCCGTGTTCGATGCTGCCGAAGCGGTCCGGGAACTCCGGCCGATACTTCAGCGTCTTGAACTGGCTCTCCGAGAACGGGTTGTCGTCGGAGACGTGCGGCCGGCTGTGGGACTTGGTGATCCCCAGCGTGGCCAGGAGCTGAGCCACAGTCTGCGAACGCATTGATGGCCCGCGATCGCTGTGGATCGTCAGTTGGTTGCGAACGATTCCGTGCTTCACCACCGTCTCGCGGATCAGCCGCTCGGCCAGGTGTTCGCTTTCGCGGCGGGCCAGCATCCAGCCCACGACATAGCGACTGAAGATGTCGAGGATCACGTAGAGGTGGAAGTAGGTCCACTTCGCGGGCCCCAGCAGCTTGGTGATGTCCCATGACCAGACCTGATTGGGTGCGGTGGCCACCAACTGTGGCTTGTGGTAAGTGGGGTGCCGCAGTTGGTCTCGTCGCTCGCGGACTTCCTGCCGCTCGTCCAGGATGCGGTACATCGTGCGGATCGAGCAGAGGTACTGCCCCTGGTCCAACAACGCTGCGTAGACCTCGGCGGGGGCCTTGTCGGCGAACGGCTCGCTGTGAAGCACATCGACGACCTGTTGCCGCTCATGGTCGCTCAGCGCCCGCGGCGGCTTGGGCCGTGGCATGGTCGCGGGCTTTGCCGGCTTCGACTGACGATGCCGATAAAGTGTCGCTCGGGGCACGCCCAGGCTGTGACAGGCTGCTGTCGTGCCCACATGCGGAGAGAGTTCCTCAATGGCCTTCATGGCATCCTCTCGCTGCTGTCGGGCGGCGGCAGAGGAATCCCCAGGATCTCGGAAAGTTTTTTTTGAACCTCGATGATCGTTTCGGCCTGACGGAGCTTGGCCGTCAACCGCTGGTTCTCGCGTCGGAGCAGATCGTTCTCGGCGACCAACGGGGCATCGGGCGAGGCCTTCCGCCCCCGACGCTTGGGAGTCAGACCGGCCAACGTTCCTTCCTCGCGATGTTGCCGCCAGGTTGTCAGGTGCGACGAGTACAGACCCTCGCGGCGCAACAGCGCGCCGAGCTGGCCGGGCTGGGTACAGCGATCGGCCTCACGAAGAATACGAAGCTTGTACTCGGCCGTGAACCGTCGTCGCACAGGTTTCTCCAGTACAGCCGGGTCCAGGATCGGCCTTCCGTTGCCAGTAGGGGCCCCCAAGGCCGGGGCCGCGGTGGCGGGCGGAACTGTCGAGTAGGCCCGGGGGATTGCTCCCCCGGGCCTCTCTCAGAACCGGACTTGTGGACCACACATCCGGCTCTTTGGGCCGGTATCTCACAGATCAAACAACAGGGTTTGACCAGAGGCCAGCTTGGGTGGTTGGTTCAGTTCATACCACGACGCCTTCAGCGACACCAACCGCTCGTGAAACCAAGCGTTTGGGTAAGCCGCTGTCATGCCCCGCGTATTGCTCCGATTCCAAACGCCGCGACGGCAATAGGCCGTCTGCGCGGCAGCACCCTCGCTCACGTCGCAACGCCGCAGATGCCGGTAGAGATGGCGGGATCGTTTCTTCTGCCGGATGATGATCGCCCGCAACCGTCGCCGGATGTGGGCATCGAACCGGTGGAAGAGCAGTACGCTTTCCTCCGTGCAGATCCGGAAGTAAGCGATCCAGCCTTGCAGGTAACGGTTTGCCTCCGCGATGCACGTCGCCAGCGATTGGCCCCAGGTCCGGGGCGTCAGATCCCGAATCCGGGCATCCAACCGCTCCTTGGTGCGCCGAGACGTGAACCTCCACCTTGCCTTCCGGGGCCTTCCGCAAGCGAAATCCCAGGAAGTGAATCTCCTCGGGGCGGGCGACCTTGCTCTTCTCCTCGTTGACCAGAAGCCGCAAGCGACATTCCAGGAAACGACGAATCGAGGCCATCACCCGTTGGCCGGCTCGCAGGCTACGCACGAAGACATTGCAATCATCGGCGTAACGCACAAAACGGAGCCCCCGCCGCTGCAATTCCCAGTCGAACTCATCGAGCACGACATTGGAAAGTAACGGGGAAAGTGGACCGCCTTGGGGTGTCCCCTCTTCGGTTGACACCCGCGTGCCGTCCGGCATCACGACCTTCGCCTTCAACATCTGGCAGATCAGCTTCAGGATACGAGGGTCCGCGATCCGTTGGGCCAGTCGGCTGATAAGCCGCTGGTGATGAACGCGGTCGAAGAATTTCGAGAGGTCGAGATCGACCACTATCTCGTGTCCTTCACGAAGATACGCCTTCGCTTGGGCGATGGCCGTGTGTGCCCCACGCGACGGGCGGAATCCGTGGCTGCTGTCGTGAAAGGTCGGCTCGAAGATCGGCTCCAACACCTGGAGCACGGCCTGCTGAACCCACCGATCGATTACGTTGGGAATGCCCAGCCCGCGTTGACCGCCTCCAGGCTTGGGTATCCAAACCCGGCGGATGTCTCCCGGCTGGTAATCTCCCTCCAGCAACGCGCGTCGCAGTGTCGGCAGGAGCGATCGAGCGGCCCCAACCACCTCGTCCACGCTGCATCCGTCCACGCCAGGGGCACCTTTGTTGCGTGCTACGTTCAGCAGCGCCGTCGCCAGGTTCGACGCCGACGCTGCTTGTTCCAGCAGCCGATCCGTATCGGCCGCCGGGGCGATGAGATCGCTCGTGGCTTTACCCTTCGTTATGTGCAGCAGGAAAGCCCTCCCGTCGGATACGTCCGTCGGGCCTGCTCCCTTGCTCCCTTGCGGGCTGTCGGCGAACACGAAGGCCAATTGACGTGATCTCATGCTTCTCAACCCATCACCCCCTTCGCTCGACCGATTTTCACCGGCTTCCTCGCTATTATGGGGTGATCCGACTTCTCTCCAGGCATCGAGCCCGCGTCGTTGCCTCCTTGGGCTCTACCGCAAGGCGGACCAGGAGAGATCTCTTGGGGTAAGGATGAACAACTTCCCGCCGCCTCCGTCCCCAATACTGTCCTGCCACGGTTGGATATTGGGCGTCGCGTTGCCGAGCACGCTTGCCCAGACAGGCCAGCCTTACGGGGCTTCACTTGCGTTCGGTGCTGCGGTTCGCCTCGGGCTTCCATCCCACACGCCCTTGCGGGGAAGGCCTCGGCTGTCCAAAGCCAGCTTCGACCTCGTGCAGTTGCCTCCGGCTCATGGTTGCCTCCAACAGGCTCCATAAAGGACTTGCACCTCCGGTCATTCATCCATGCCCAACGCACCCAGTCGGGCTACGCCCTCCTTCCGTTCCGCCCGCCACCGCCTCTTCCATTCCCAACATCCTTGCTTTCTCCATCCTTTCACCACCTCCTTGCCCTCTACTGTAATAACCAACGAGGCAGTTGTCTCACCTATTATTGGCACGGAGGGCCGTTCCAAAGCTGCACGAAGATCCATTTCTCCTCGCCCGGGCAGAGCACGATTTTTACCCGGTCCGTCGGTTGCCAATCGACCACGGCTGGGTCCGAGATGTTCCATGCCGCAAGGCGTTCGTTCCGCAGGTACCAGGCCGAGTATTTCTGCTCTTCCCAGGGGACGGTCTTCTCATCAGTCCATTCGACCGTGTGCCATCGCTTGTCGAAGACATGCTCCAGGTCGATGTACTTGGGCGTGTTGGTCACAACGTCGCACCGCGTCAGCCAGCGCACATAGTAAAATGTCCAGGCCGGACTGTCCTTCTTCTCCACTTTGTGCGACCGGTCCGAATGGACCTCGACCACCTTGTCCATCGTGCCGTCGACCACGTGGCGATGCATCTCCAGCGCGCTCTGCGGCACGCCGCCCACGGTGTAGTACACTTCGTATTCCTTCAGGGGTGTGGCATCCACCACGGCCCATTTGCCCTGCTCGCGGAGGAAGACTTCGGTAGTGAAGTGACACGCAGGCGTTTGCGGGATTCCCAGCTCGATGAACCGGGCTGGCATTCCGACGGCCAGGCATGCCTGCTGGAAGACCATCGCCGCTTGGCCGCACCACACGACCTGGCCTTTCTTGGCCCGAGCCAACAGGGCCACGGCGCTCCAGTCGCTGAACACGTCGGGGGCCGGGGTGCCGAACTTCAGGGCCCCGGCCACCCACTTCTTCAGCACCGCAGCCCGTCGAATGTCGGTCTTCGCGTGTTTGACCAGTTCGTTCAATTTGTACTCGGTGCGCAACTGCACAATCTTCGGGTGCTTCGGAGAATCAAAGGCAAAGAACTCGATCCAGGGCGAGACATCGCCATGATCGTAGGCCAAGATTTCGACTTTGGGCTCGTTCGTTTCAGAAAGCGGCCAAGGGCCCTTGCATACCGGTTCGGCCTCTGTTGCTTGATCGCAAAGGCCATCATTTTGTTTATCTCCTTCTCGATTGTTCAGCCAAGACGCGTAATCGCGCCCCTTTTCGTCGTCCCATGGCCGCCACCGACACTGGGTCGACACGTTGCCGGTGGGGACCTCAAAAGTCTGAGTATGTGCTTGCCGGTGGCGGTCGTGCGGCCGGGTCATTTTGTCGCGTAGAGCAACACACGCGACTGGATGCCTTCTGCCGCCTGCGCAGCGGAGAGGCTCGTATCGACACGGATTGCGATCACGTTGGTTTGGCCTGAGCGAACGAGGTCCGTCACGTCGATCTCGAATTCCGCCGGCCGGACATAGGCTTCCTGGTAGGGCCGGTGCCCCGCATACTGCCCGTTTACCCAGCACCAGGCCTCCGTCACAACGACGGGGACGCAGAGCACGATCTTCTTCCCGCCGGCCGTCGCCGGCACGTCGAGCTTCAGCCGGTACCAGGCGTGGCCCAAGTAAGGATAGCCGCGGGCGTCGTCGTAGCCCTGGCGGTAGAAGGGCCGAGTGGTGTCGACCAGCGTCCAGCCGGCCTCGTCCAGCTTCGGTTGCTGCCAACCGGCGAAGATGCCCTCCTCGTGCGGATCGGTGCGGAATACGGCCTGCCGCGGGGCAAAAGCGACGAGCGTTCCGGTTTTTCCCGTGGTTTTGTCCACCAACGACTGGAAATACTTCTTGCGGTCGCTGATCGTCCAATACCACACGCCCGTATGGTAGCCCTTCTCATCGGGCCAGATGAAGAACGGATTGACGGCGTGCAACTGCCCTCGCAGCGCGAGCATTTTGTCGGCCGCGGCCGCCGCGGCAGCGTAATTGCCCTCTGCTTCGGCCGCCGCCATCTCCATATAAGCGGCCAGGTGATCGCAGATCAGCCGCTCCGCCCGCACGTGTAGCCTGTCGCGGTCCATGTCCGCCGCCTGCTCGGCTTCGGCCACAAACTGTTTCAAGCGAGAGAGCAACTCAGGGGTGTAGACCTCGGGCATCACGCGGTCTTCATGTCCGTGGATCGGGCTGCGCGTAAGGGCGTCGTCCAGGGCAAAATAGAATGCCTTCATCGGCCGCGCCGCCCGGCCGTACCACTTGCCGAAGAAGTCGTCGAGGATGGCGTCGACGTCGGCTTCCGCGTTCCATTCCAACTGGGCACGGAGATACCGGCTGGCGATGCCCGCCTCGGCCCACACGTTCCGCGACTCATCGTGGAACCCCATCACGCCCCACTTCTTCATCAGCGGAAAGTCGCGGCGGAGCTTGGTGAACTCGGGGAAAGGCGTGAGGCCGGAAACGAGCATGTTGTAGTTGTAGCCGTAGATCCAGACGTTCTTGCACAGCTCGCACCACCGCTTGAGCATCTGGCCCTGCTGGGTCTTCTGCCAGCAGTGGTCGTCGTCGTATCCGTGCATCGTGCAACTCCAGATGGCGGCGAACATGATCACTATGCGATCGTCAAGCTTCACGCCTTCGGGCGGCAGGTTGCGATTGGCGTAGCCGTTGGTGGCGATATAGGCTTGCGGAAACTCCTTGTGTACTTCCGCCGCCACGCGGTTGACGAACGTCAGCCATTCCTCGGTGATGCTTGCCTCGCCGGCCACGCCGGGCCGACCGCCCAGAGTAACGAAGCCGCGACTGAGCTTGAGCGTCTCGGGATTGAAGTCGCGCGGCATGCCGTCGTCCGGGGCGAAGCCGTAGGAGTTGGCCTCCGGGTGTTTGCGCAGGTCGTCGCGGATGATGCCGCCGGCAATCCGGGCCGCCTCGGGGTTCGTCAGGTTGGGAAGGTACGGGTTGCGCGTGCCGTCCTCGTTCAGCGCCAGCAGGGCGGGCTTCTCCTTGCGCAGCGGCTCGGGGGCCACGATCGCACGGACGCTGCTGTCGCCGCAGATGGCGAACATCGGCTCGGGGTTCATCTTATTCCGCAGCTTCCAGCGGGCTTCCTGGGCGGCCAGCTCGGGCAAGGCGTGCAGCCACCAGTTGCGCATCACGAAGTCGGGCTTCTTCTCCACCCGCTGCTCGGGCACGCGAATGGTCGTCATGCGCGGCACGATCTCGCCGAACTCGCCCGGCATAAACCACCGCACGCCCAGGCTGCGGAGGAAGTCGTAGACCGCGTACTCAGTGCCGTGGTAAGGCCCGTCGTTGTTGCCTGCCAGCAGGAGCCGGTCGCCCTTGCAGGCGATGACAAAGCCTTCCTCGCGGCGGCCGGAAGTCACCCCACCGGGAATCGCCACGCCCAGCCCGTCGCTCCATCGGCTGCGGCCCAGCAGGACAAGCGTGCCGGAGGGGTTTTGCCCGTCGTCAACGATCGGCAGCTTGGCCCCGGAGATCTTCTGGACGTAGGTCTGCAACTCCTCGGCCGCCGTCTTGATCTTCTGCTTTGCCGGTCCTGCCGCGTCTTTGGCGACGACGATCGTGGCCCGCGGTTGACCGTCCTGCACGATGACCATTTCCCCCGTGGCGGCCGAACCGAAGGTCAGGGCGTCGAGGACGAGAAAGGCAATCCAAGCGAGAAATCCAAGAATCGTGGCACGCATGTTCTACCTCGCACAATCGTAGGATGGGACCTGCGAGCTTGCTTTTCGCCGGCCCACCATGGGTAGTAGCCGTTCAACCGCTGGCGCACGCCGAGGAGTCAATTCGAACCGTACGATTGCTATTCTGCCTCGCGCCTGCGGAAAAGTAAAACGTCCCCCCCGCAAGAATTTCAAGATTCTTGGTGAAGCTGCTCTGAAAACCAACTCTCAGGTGGGATATGGGAGGCGTTGTCGCCGCCCAGCGCTGGATGCGGTCAGGGACGGCAGCGGAACCAGCGCCAAGGAACCCTATCCGTCCGGCACGGGAATCACGCGGTCCAGCAACGAGAGACGGCCGTCATCGCGAAGCCCCTGGTCAGTCAACCCAAGTTTCGTTGCCCATCGCGCGAAACAACTTCGGCCGGTCTCGGACCAACGCCGGATTCCCTCGATTACGCTCGATAGCGTAAAGGTGGAAAGATGTTGACGGAGCGATTCCAACACGCTCACGATTACCGTTTGACGCCGTGCGCCAGCCACCGTCTTGTTGGGGCGGCCCGTGTCCCGGGCCTGCGCTGGAGAGCGAAGCGTTCGTTCGGCTTCGTTGTTCGTTCCCGACACGACCAGCGTTTCGCTGTTGGGCTTCTCCACCGCCTCTGCCGTGACGAACGTGAAGAGTTGCTCCGCCATCCGACGCACTTCTCGACTGCTTGCCTGCGGAGGAGGGGCACTCCTCTGCGCAAGGAAATGCGCCGCCATCCCCCACGAGTTTCCATACAGACGGCCCTTGAGACGTGGGGAAGGCTATAAATGGACACCTTGGTTTCCGAGACACTCAATGAAATACGTGCCGCCAGACAGCGTAACCCCGCAACGTGGCGTGGGCGGTCCCGGCGAATTATCCTCGATTGGGATCGTGATGCCAATCAGCATGCGTCCGAGTTTTTTCCCAATTCGCTCCACGGACCGGACGCGATACCTTGCACGAAGCGTAGCGACGCCGCCGGCCGAGAGGATCTGGCAATGACGCAAGTGCCGACGGTGCTGGAGCTAGCCAATGCCGACGACCCTCAAGACTGCCGTAGCGAAATACCTTGGTTCCCGGAATCCGGCGCGCGGCACTCGGGACGAGTACCAAACGACGCTCAGGAAGTGGGAGGAATGGGGCGGCGGAGCCGAGATCGAGAACCTTGGTCGAAAAGAACTTCGTGAGTTCCTGGATTGGGTCCACGAGCGTGCGGTCGCTGACGAGGGAACAAATCCCGGTCGAACCGCCAACAAGGCCCGCGACCACTTGCGTGCCATTATTTCTTGGGCGTGGGAACAGGACCTCATCGAATCGCCACCTCGTTTCCCGAAATCCAGGCCACAACGCGACGTGGCAGGCCGACACTATCTGACCAAGGCGGAGCTCAATGCCCTTTACTTTGCGACTCACGAGATGAAACGCCCACGAGGCTGGGACCGTCCGATGCCGATTGGGCGGTATTGGCGGAGCGCGATTGTCCTTTTCTTCAACTACGGCGTTGATACCGGAACGGTATGGAAATCGGAGCCGTTCCACGAGCCGATCCTCTGGCGGCACGTGTCTTGGAGTCGCCAATCGCCAGACCGGGAGGTCAAAGAACAGTCGCCTTGGGGATGGCTCTTCTATCGCCGGGTGAAAACGGGAAGAACCTTCTACCGGCCGATGAATCGTGTCGTTCAAGCTCACGTCAAGAGTATCATGCCCGAGAATCCGGTCCCGGACGAGCCCATCTTCTTCGGCGGCGGATCTCGCCCCAATGTTCGCTTCCAGAAACTCTGCAACCTCGCTGGCATCAAGTTCAAGCTGAACGTCGAGACCGGAGAGGACGAACCCTGGGAGCTCAAGGACCTCCGCAAGACCTGTGCGACGTACTACGACGAGCACATGCCCGAGTCGTCAATCGAGATCCTCGGTCATTCGGTCGGCGGTATCACCTATCGCCACTACGCGCATTGCGCTCCGTTGGCGTTCCGGGCGATTATGACCATTCCGCAACCGACTGCATTCTCGGCGCTCGCTAAAGGGTGCGAAAGCGAGTGCCCTTGCTGCCGGAGGCGATTTGCCGACGCCTCGTAGCCACGCGCAGATGTGATTATCGCTAACAACTTTGCGCACGTCGGTGGGGGTGACCGCCGCAGGTTAACCATCCTTACTCGGCTGCGTCGGCGGGGGCGACCGACTTCATCAGCGCTTCCCAGCCCTCTTGCAGCGGATGGGGATAGACGTAGGGTTTGTAGTATTCCTCCGGCGGCTTCTCGTTGAAGAAATCGCGGCCCTCCTTGATTTGCGCCATTTGGTTCGGGTCTTTGTTAAGGGACACGCCCATCAGCAGCTTCTCGCCGTTCAGCGTGTTGTTCCAGGCGTAGCAGGGCGTCGAATCAAAGATGCGGCCACCGCCGAGGTTGGTTGCCCGGCCCGGCTGGCCCATGCAGGGATAGCCGGCCCCCGCTTGGCCAGCAGGAATCTGGTTGCCGTCAATGGGGTTGGTGCCGTCGGCCTTGCCGAAAGGCGAACCGCGCATGACGTAGAACGTCCGATGGTTCTTCAACCCGATCAGGTGAGGGCTGTAGGACGTGCCGGTGACCGTGTTGTTGAACACCATGCCCACCCCCGCGGCAATCTCAATGATGATTTGCGTCGTGTGGTCGTCCAAGGAGAACTGGTTATCGTAGATCTCGCACTGCTGGCAACCGTACTGCCCGTTACGGCCAGGGGCGTAGATTTCGAGTTCCGCATTGACGATTTTGTTGTGACGGATGACGATCCGGGCGCAGTTGTTGGGCGCGATCCAGGGATTATTGCCCGATCTCTTGCCGTTGGCGCCGGCGGACTCGGCGATATAGACCTTGTTGTCCTCGAAGTACGTCGCCTCCGCGGTGCCCAGCGTGAGCGGCTTGCGATAGTTGGCGCCGCCCGGGCCCGAAAAGTCGACGGGCTGCACGTTGCCGCCGTGCGACTCCGTCCCCTCGAACAAACAGTGGTCCACGAGCCCGTAGGTGTCGCCGCTGATTGTGAGCATGTGGTCGGAATTCTTGAACTTGCAGTGATCGATGCGGAAGTTCTTGCAGATCCCCTGGATGCTCATCAGCCCGCCCCAGCTTCTCTCGACGTGGTATCCTGTTCCGTCAAGGGTGATCCCCGTGACGTGGAAGGGCTTCCCTTCCACTCCCAGCAGCGAGAAAGGCGCGGCGTCACCCTTGGGCGGATCGTAGCCGATGGTGGTCTTGTCGATTCCCGCCCCCCGGATGGTGATGGCCTTCATTTTGGCCCCATGGCCGCTATTCCAGCCCTTCGACCAGACGGCCGTGCCCTCGGGGAGTTGCACGGTGTCGCCGTCCTTCGCCGCGTCGATCGCCTCCCAGACTGCCTCCGGCGTCAGGGCGGCGGCCGTGCGGGTCTCGGAATAAAGTCGCTCCGGGGATAAACCCACGACGACAATGAAGACGACGAGAATGTCAAGCTTCGTACGGGACATGGGGACCTCCGGCGGGCGGGGAACGGGGGGCAAGGAAGGGGACCTCCATGATGATGACCGGCGCGGGAAAGAGCAAGAGGATTCCGCCGGCGCTCTGCGTCCCGCAACGCGTCGGCCGTGATGGTCGCGTTGCAGGACAAATGGCGCCGCACGGTGGTTTCGATGCTCTTGTGTGGCATCAAGCCGTTAGCGTGATTCGGCCGGTCTGGTCCTGAGGTCCTCGGTGGCTTCAATGCGGTGGCGGCCAAGGCATCTCGCGGACGGGCGTGATTCGGCCGGTCTGGTCCTGAGGTCCTCGGTGGGCGTGTGGCAGCCCGCGAACGTATTGCCCTCAAGGACGCTTCGCTGGGCGCGTCGGTGGGGGTGACCGAAGCAGGTTAGCGGGCTGACGTCGTTCCGAGAAATGAGTGGTTTTTCAATATGTCTTGCAATAGGTATGGCCTTTCGCGTTCCGTCGCCATCGCGTTACTCGGTCCTCAGCGCACCGCTTTCTTCACGAGCGCGCCGATCCTTTCCTCTTCGGCGGCGGTCAACTCCTTCAGCGCGAAGGCGGTCGGCCACATGGCGCCTTCGTCGAGGTTCGCCTCGTGCATGAAGCCGAACGTCGCATACCTCGTCTTGAACTTCTGCGCGCTTTGGAAGAAGCAGACGACCTTGTCGTCCTTGGCATACGCGGGCATCCCGTACCAGAGTTTCGGCGAGAGGGATGGCGCGCTTGCTTTGATGATCGCATGGAGCCGCTCGCCAATGGCGCGATCCGGTTCCGCCATCTCGGCGATCTTCGCGAGCACAGCGTTTTCCCCGCCCGCCTTGTCCGCGCGGGCCGGGGCGTGCGGCTGTCTTCTTTGCGGCGTTCTCTGGAGTGCTCTTGGCGCTTCGGATACGTTCAGTCATTTTAGTTCCATTTCGTTAGAAACTTCTGAAGCCGCTGGCGGTGGTCATCCCAGAACCGCTCATAGGGTGGGAAGAGTGAAACGAGTCCCACCATCTCGCCACGTTGCTTATGGTGGGACTCGCCGACCAAGCTGCGCTCGGTGCCCGTCTTCCCACCCTCTTCTACTTACTTCAAGCTCAGGGCGTATAAATATTTCATCGAGGCCACGTACAGCACACCGTTGGCGGCCACCGGCGAACTGTAGCAACCGCTGCCGATCTCGATTGTCCGCAGGAGCTTCTTCTCCTTCCCCTCGGCGAAGACCAGCAGGCCGCGGCTGGTGGGCACGTAGACCCGGCCGTCGGCCACCAGCGTCGAGCCCCAGACCCGCCCGTTGACCTCGTGCGTCCAGAGGCCCTGGCCCGTGTTGGCATCGACGCAGTGGACGGTCCCGAAGGTCTCGCCCACGTATAGGAGGCCGTCTTTCACGGCCACGGTCGACATGCTGCGCCCGATCTGGCCATAGCTCCAGACGCGCGATCCCTTGGCCGGATCGATGCACGTGAGGTTGCCTTTGCCCTCGCCGTGCTGCGGATCGTGGCCGATGGTGACGTAGATCCGCCCTGCGGCGCAGGTCGGCGTGCCCACGATCTCGCTGGGGCCGTTTTCCTGCCGGTAGGCCACCGGCTTTCCGTTGCGGAACCTGCACTCCGGCGGAATGCAGTCCACCGCCCAGACCTTCTTGAGCGTGGCCACATTGCCGTCGCGCGGCGGGCTAACCGGCTCGAAGGCGTAGCACATGCCGTCGCCTCCGCCGTAAATGATCAGCGTCTTGCCGCCCACCTGGCAGAGCGAAGGCGAAGACCACTGGCCCTTGAACAATCGCGTGCCGATCTTTTCGTCGTCCTGGGCCACCAGCTTTCCGGTCCGCTTGTCGAGCACAATCAAGCTGGGGGCGAGCGGATTGAGCACCTTGTTCTCGGCGCCGTTGATGCCGTTGCCGGTGCAGACGTAAAGATAATCGCCGTAGATCAACGGCGAGCAGGCCGTGGCGTCGTGCGGATGGGCATCCAACTGCTCGAAGATGTTGTAACGCCAGATGATGTCGGCGTCGGTGGGCCGCAGTTCCACCTTGGGCCGCGGACCGCTTGCGACGTTGTCGGCCGCTGCCAAGTACTCGGCCTCGTCCTGGAACGGGCCGTCGTTGCCGTTGGCCAGTCCTTCGAGGTCCAGGCAGAGCACGTCCGTGCGATCGCTCACCAGGTAGACGCGATTGCCCTCGATCGTGGACGACGAACAGACGCCGTAGCCGTTGTCGGAATGGGGGGCCCGGCGTTCCGGCATCCTGGGCATGGCCAGGTCCCACACGAGCTTGCCCGTTTGCTCGTCGAGGCACACCACTCGCCCGCCGGCAGTATCGCCGGACCAGTTGCTCTTGCCGTCGCGGGAAAGGGGATTGTTGGTCCCCACGATGACCTTTCCTCGGGCGACGGTCGGGGTGCCGTGGGTCCGCGTGCCGAGTTTCGCCACCCACTTGACATAGGGCCCGCTGAGCGGTTCTTTGCCCGACGGGTTCTTTTCGCCGGCCGGTTGCAGACCGTCGGGGAGCCCTTTTTCGTCGGAAACCATGTTGCGTCCCGGCGTGCCGCCCCACTGGGGCCAGTCCGCCGCCGCCGCCGAAAGGCATCCGCCGAGTAATATTGAACCGAGAGACAGCAGCAATTTACGCTTCATGAACGTTTCCTTATGACGTGCCGGCAGTAAGGCGTTGCTCGTTTGCGGTCGGCAATTGGACGGAGGTGGGAGGCTTGGCGGGATCATGGCGGGGTTCGCACGGCGGACCTTCACCGCAAGTCTAATCGAAGCGTTCGGCGGGTGCAAGTAATTGCCGCGTCGCCGCGTCGCGACGTTGGCTACGTGGAACGGAACTCATTCCGTTTCCTTTGTAGGGTGGGACCAGATCCGGGGTACCCGCGCAGCGGGTCGGCGATGCGCGGCCCACCCTACAAATAAGGAACCGCCGCCATACGCCGCCACGCCGGTTGACGCCGCTTCACCGTGCATCCACAATAGCGGATAACAAGCCACGCAGAAATTGACTGTTGTTCCCTGAAAAGGAATGTTCGATGCAACGCCTTTGGTTCAGGCCGCTGATCCTGATAACTGCCCTGTTGTTGCCGCCCGGCCGCCTGTTCGCGCAATTGGCCGCGGCCGCCGCCGTGGACGATTGGCCTCAATGGCGGGGCGTCCACCGCGACGGCCACGTGCCGGCCCTGCCGCGGAAGCTGTCGTCGCCCGCCGTACTCTGGAAGCGGCCCGCCTGCACGACCGAGGCCAACACCTGCGCGGCCGGCATCGCCGTGTCCGCCGGACGGGTCCTCATCGCCGACCACGACGAGAAGAACGATTACTACCGTTGCCTTGACGCCGAGAAGGGCACGGAAATCTGGACCCGCACCTTCCCCAATCAGCGCGAAATGGAATACGGCCCCGGTCCGAGAGCCACGCCGCTGATTCACCAGGGCAAGGTCTACGTGCTGAGTGCCTTCGGTGAGCTGTATGCCTTCGATCTGAAGACGGGCAAGACCGTCTGGGAGAAGGATTTCATCAAGGATTTCGCCGCCCCGAAAGCACCGAAGTGGGGCTTCTGCGGCTCGCCCCTGGTGGCCGGTGGCAAACTCATCATCAATCCGGGCGGCAAGCCCTCGATCGCCGCCTTGGACCCCGAGACGGGCAAGCTGCTCTGGGAGGGCGCCGGCGCCGGCCCGAACTACTCCAGCTTTATCGCCGGCGCCTTTGGCGGGGTGGAGCAAGTCGTCGGCAATGACGATGCCTCCTTGGGCGGTTGGGACCTGAAGACCGGCAAACGCCTGTGGTCGGTCGCCATGGAGATCGAACCGGACGCGGGCTATATCGTGCCTACGCCGGTCGCGGTCGGCGGCAAGCTCGTCGTGGCCGATCAAAAGAACGGCACGCAACTCTTCGCCTTCGACAAGGAGGGCCGGATCGTCGAGGAGCCGGTGGCCAAGAACGACAGCGCCGCTCCCGAGGTGGTCACGCCGGTCGCCGTCAGCGACCTGGTCCTCGCCTCGTCAAAGAAACTCATCTGCCTGGACGCCGCCAACGGGCTCAACACGCTGTGGACCTCCAAGGTCAAGCCGTTTGCGGTCGACTGCCACCTGATCGTGTCGCAAGACCTCGGTCTGGCCTTCAGCAAACAGGGCGTGCTGGCGCTGTTCTCGTTCGACCGCCAGGGCGTGAAGCTATTGGGCCAGGCGAGAATTTGCGAGCAGACGCCCATGCACCCCACGCTGGCGGGCGGCCGGCTCTACGTCCGCGACAGCGAATTTTTTTATTGCTACGACCTTGGTCTACCGTGAATTATCCGGCATGCCTGCGGAGGAGGGGCTTCTCCTCGCGCAATCGCCATAAGAGGGCTAGCAAAATCCTGCGATTCAAATCGCCTGCCAGTCAAGAACAACTTCTGGTTTCCTGACTTTTTGGCGTCGGCCGTACCGCTTGCGCGGAGGTGGAGGGGGTGACCGACGCAGGCAAGCGTTGCGGATCGAGGGCACTTTGCTCCGCCAGCGGCAGGCGTGTCCGACGCGTAGCCCTATCCTACACTGCGCACCTTAAAGAGGACCAAAGGTTGCAACTAATCGTTGTTATGAACCTTGTCGAATTTTCGTGCGGTCTCGGCTCGCCTCCGTCGCTTTTTCCGCATGGCTTGCAGATGGTGCCTGTGGCTGCAACGAACGCCAGTGGAAATCGATAGCTCCAGGTATCATTTCTCCAGCGTATTGGTAATTATGCTTGCCCGGAGTCTCCAAGTAGTCGTGTGGGACACCTAGTTCCGTGAGGAACTTGTGCATATCCCGACTACTTTGAAGCATGTGATCGTCCGTCCCAACTCGTATATAAAGCAAAGGAAGCTTTAACTTTTGTTTAGCTCGCTTCTTAAGTGCCTCCATGAAGCTATGCTTGTGATCAATTACCGCATAGCAACTGCAAAAAGTGCTGACAGAAACAAACATCTCGGGCTTCATCATCATGTAGTGGAAGGCACCAGAACTGCCCATCGAAATGCCGGTAATCATTCGCTGCTTCGGATTGACTCGGTAGTTCTGGTCGATACAGGGCATGAATTCATCAAAAAGAAAGTGGTATAAAGAGATTTCATCTTGGTGGGATCCTTCGGATAGATCTGTTGTGGAGTATCCCAATCCACATAGAAGGAAACCAAGCCCGAGTACAGGGAAGCGACGATCATCGGCTTATCCTTGATCGCCTGCCGCAGAGGTGCCAGTTGGGCCCAATCTCTACCCCCGCCCCAAGCACCGGGAATCGCGTAGAGGATGGGATAGCTCTTTTCGGGATGATTCTTGTACTCGGGCGGCAGGATCACCAGGCAATCAATTCCTCGTCCCATGGACGGGGAATAGACGCTGAAGTTTTCAATGCTACACCCCTCAGGCGTGCTCGAAACTCCTTGCATCTCTCGTTTGATCTCGACGGAGTTTGATTTCCCTCTTTCCTGGGAATGGCCAAGCGGCGCTTTCCAGCCCATAAAAGTGGCTACTATCGCCAGTGCGGTGAAGAATCTCATATGTTTCATTTGCGTTCTCCTGTTCAAACTGAAAGTTCCTGAATAAAAAATCATTTAACGTGTCGAGGTCATCACGACCTGACCGCGATCCGGAACGGCTTTGACAAGGGCGAATTGTCCGCCGTCTTTTTCAACGATTCTTACCGGCACCTCCTTCTTCTGTTGCACGGCTTTGACACCTTTCGAGTTCCCGGGCAATCGCACCTTGATCGTCAACGGATAATCATAAAACCGATCATCCATCTGATCGGTCAGGGTAAAGGCAATGTGCGAACCATTGTTCTCGTCCACCACCAATTTCGCCGTGTCCCGTTCTTGTCCGTAACGCGCCACGTCGCAAAACAGCCCACACCATAATTGTTCGGCATGTTCCTTATACCAGTCAAACGTAACCAATACGCCCTTCTTCTGGTCGGGATTGCCTACCCAATGGGAAAAACCAAAAACCCAACCCCGGTATGTCAAATCATGCGGAATCAGAACGTGGTTGAAATTAGAAAAATCAATCTTGGGATTCTCCCCCACTGGCCGGGTATACGGCCCTCCGGAAGCTTGGACATTCATGTAGTCAATGTTATTGGCCGCGTTGGGCGATGGATAACCACCCCTCGCCGCCAGGTAATATTTGGCGGCGAGATTGGGATCGTTTCGTTTTTGTGGGGCGCCCCCGGCGTATGCCAGACAACGAACCTTGTGCCCCGGAAGGCCGGCTTCAATCTGTTTGATGGATTCGGAGTATTCCCAGTCCATCCCCTTCCAACCTTCGGGGGGGGTATCGCCCTTGAAGCCAACCCAATGCTTTACCGTGTGAGACTCAATGCCATGTCCCGCCTCCAAAGCTCGTTGCCAGAGCTTCCAAGACCCGGCCATGGCATTTGCATTGACATTTTCGGTGACGAGAAACCAAGTCATGTGGATGTTGTAAATCTTGGTTTGTTCCAGCCACCAAGGAACATTGGGTGCGCAATTGTCATCAGCTCCATAGCTGAACGCCGCCAGTTTATCGTCCTCCCAAAGGCAAATATCCGCCTCCCCGGGTTGGGCAGGCCAGACAATGTCTGTGACCGGAAACCGAGGCTTGTCGGGTTTCCGCAGATTCATCAGGCCGTGAGCTTTTCCCGGAGCGGCGTCAGTTTTTTCCTCCGCAAGAGCCTTCACAACGCCCGTGCCCATGGCAGCGAGCAATAAAACCGCGCAAATAACAAACTGTTTATTAAGTCTCATTATTTATTCCTCCGGAAAGAATCATTAAATCATTAGTGGTGGAGGTTGCAACCGTCACCGCGCGCTACCGCAAACTACCTATAGTTATGCGTAGCCGCTTATTTTGGGTGGTGATGAAGACATAAAGGCGGGCTCCGGGGTAAAGCATTGAAGTGTGTGAAGAATGTCTCAGTGTCCTACCACAGGAGCCCGAGCGATGATTATCGAGAATCGAGATTGGGGATCGGTTTTACAAGGTGGCAAAGTTGTTTTCCAAGCTGCTCGACAATGCCCAACGTGCTGCCATCCGCCACGTCGAACGGCACGGACGCCGTTTCGACAACCTTCTGCCTGACACCAAGTATCTCGCCGCTTGCCGCATTGTACTTCCGCGCCAAGACTTATGGCAACCATAGGGTCAGATTTGCGGGCCTGGTTCAGCCCAAGGTAACAAAACCGGTGTTTCGGGCCGGAGGATTGGGATTCCTTGAATAGTCTGTTTCCCCCAAACTGGTGATAGGAAAGTCATCCAGTTTCACGGAGGAAACAGACATGGTTGCCCATTTTAGCATTTCTGGCGGCTGCCCGCAGCCCGAAGCCACGGTTTTCTGCCCGGCCCAAGCGATGGGACCGAGCCAGCGGCAGGATGTGGCCCTACACGCCTTGGCAGGAACGGAAACCATCAGCCGGCTGGCGGCCCAACACGAGGTCAGCCGCAAGTTCATCTATCAACAAGTCGGCAGTGCCAAGGAGGCCCTCCAGGAGGCGTTCGCCAGTGAGCAAGACGAGGCGGCGAAAGTTCTCTTCTACTTGCCAGTTACCAAGCAGTGGTTGGAGGGCCTGTAAGAAATCTTGTGTCAGCTTGGAAGGATAGGTATTATCCTCAGACTGGTCAAGGACAGATTTTTTGCAGGAGACGTGGAGCATGGATGCGACGTTACGTGATAAGGCGGCGGAGTTTGCCAAGGAGTTTGCCCGGAACATTTCAACTCAGCAGGAGTTGAGCGACGTCATGCGTCTGATGTCCAAAGCGATGATCGAACGCATGCTCCAGGCCGAAATGGACGTTCATCTCAGCGAGGATGTCGCCGCGAGGCGCGGCCGGGGCACGGCGACCGCCGCCGCGAAGGACGGCACCGCGGAGACCGCGGCCGAGGCAGCGCAGGCACCATCGCCAGAGGGGAAGCGTGCCCGCCGCAATCGCCGCAACGGCAGCTCGACCAAGACGGTGCAAGGCGAGCCGGGACAGATGACGATCGACACGCCGCGCGATCGCAACGGCACGTTCGAGCCGCTGTTGATTCCCAAGTACGAGCGGCGGTTGGCCGGCTTCGACGAGAAGATTCTCGCCTTGTACGCCAAGGGCATGAGCACGCGCGACATCCAAGAGTTGGTGCAAACGCTCTATGGCGTGGAACTGTCGCCGATGTTGATTTCCAGCGTGACCGACGCCGTGGACGAAGAGGTCACGGCCTGGCGGTCGCGGCCGTTGGAGGCGGTCTGGCCGATCGTCTACTTCGATGGGATCGTGGTGCATGTGCGGGGCACCAGCGGCCGTGTTTCGCAGCATACGATCTACGTGGCCTTGGGCGTGAATCTGCAGGGCAAGAAGGAATTGCTCGGCCTGTGGCTGGCCGAAAATGAAGGCGCCAAGTTCTGGCTTCAGGTGTTGACGGACATGAAGAACCGCGGCCTGAACGACATCTTCGTGGCATGCGTCGACGGCCTGGCCGGCTTTCCCGAGGCGATTCGCGCGGCCTATCCGCAGACCAAGGTCCAGCTCTGCGTAGTCCATCTCGTGCGGGCCGCGCTGCGCTACGTCAACAGCCAAAACGTCCAGGCGGTGGCCCGCGACCTGAAGAAGGTCTATCAGGCCGCGACGCTGATTGAGGCGGAGCAAGCCTTGAACGCTTTCGCTCAAGTCTGGGAGGAAAAGTATCCGACGATCGTGAAGATGTGCGCGCGAAGTGGACCGACATCATCACGCTGTTCGACTTCCCCGCGCCGATCCGCAAGGCCATTGCCACGACGAATGCGATTGAATCCGTCAACAGTGTGATTCGCAAGTTCACCCGCAACCGCAAGATTTATCCCAACGAGGAGTCGGCCCTGAAGATCACGTTCATGGCGATCCGCGAGGCCTCAAAGAAATGGACGATGCCGATCCGAAACTGGAAGGCGGCGCTGAATCATTTCGCCATCCTCTTTGAAGGTCGATTGCCGATGCAACTTCCCTGAGCCCACCCGGAAGAGCTGACACAGAAATCTTTACAGGCCCGTTGGACCAAGCGATCCTCGGGCTGACCTTGATCTGCCACAGCCCCTTCCGCGGGGTCAGCGAGTTCTGTAGCAATCTGCTGGACTGGCCAGTTTCCCTCGGCAAGGTCCACAACGTCCTCCAAGAGGCAGTCCAGCGCACCGCTCGTTCAACCTCAGCAAGACCTGTCCGCCGTCCGCATCGGTGCCCACGATGAGATTTTCCAGAGTGGGCGGCCGGTGCTTGTGGGAGCCGACGTTGAAGTCTACCTACTGCTATTTGCTCAGTCTGGAAGAGCATCGCGATGGCGACACGCCGAATGGCTCCGCCGCGACATCCTTTCGCTGACCGGCCCCCAGCACGCCACCCGCTGCGCGTTGTACGACTTCGTCGTTGCCGAACTGCGTTTGCGCGAGTCGCTCGGCCCCCACCGCATTGGCCCAGTGGTCCGTGCTTTGACCAACCAGCGAGACGATCTGTTGGCCTTCGCCGCCCAATTGGACCAGGACTTAGCGAACTTGGCCGCGGAGTTTCAACTTCCGGTTACCACCGTTCGTGAAGCGTCCAACACCGAGGCATTGGATTTGCGCGATCCGGCGCGTTGGCTGCGCGAGGCCGCCCTGCGAGAGCAACTTAGTCGCCGCTTCTTTGCCGTCAGCGTGGCGGTCGCCGAACTGGCAGACCAGACGGTACGTGCCAGTTCCGTCATCGAGAACCTCAACAGTCGGCTACGCAGCTACTTCTTTCTCCGCCGCCATTTGGGGCCAGATTACCTGACCCTGCTCCAGTTCTTCCTCAACCACCATCGTTTCTTGCGGAGTGAGCGACCCGAGCGGGTCGGCAAGAGTCCCAGGGAACTCATGACCGGCCACCCCCATCCCCACTGGTTGGCCATGCTCGGCTACGTGCGGTTCTCCCGCAACTGACCCGTCCCGTCCGTCTCAGTCCCACCACCCGCCGACAGCCGGTACGCTCAGACTCCGCAGTTGTTACCCGAAAGCAGCCGGAAATGAACCAGGCCGATTTGCCGTTTCTAGTTGTCGCCACAAGAGGTGTGTTTTATGCCACGACTAACGACTGAGTTCCGTATCAGTTCTAAGCTTCGAGGCGGCAATCGGCGCGTTGCCGGGGCGTGACGCCAAAGTGGGCTTGCCTGCGGAGGTGGAGGGGCACTCCTCCGCGTGCAAGGAGATTCGACGCCAACCCCCGCTTGACTATAACGACAATCATTGGTAGCGGGGAAACACCTGCCAGACCGCTCTTTTGGCGGATCGTCCAACCACTCCGGCTAATCGTCATGCTGCCGTGGAGCTATCAACCGAGGTCGATGCAATCGACGGGTTGCCGTCTGTGCTTATCTGCTGGGCCGCCAGGGCCGGACTATCAGCCCCCAGTTGTGGAATGGCGACGGCGCCGAGGGCGAGCACGCCGTCAGGTGAGGGGCGACTTCCACTCTGGTCACCCGCTTGGGCTGGCTGCGGTTTCAGAACCGACTCGGCCTGGCCGTCATATGCGAGCGGTTCTGGTGCTCGGACGAAGCACGCGAAAACGCAATCAAGGTATTGTGCGCGCCTGCTGAAGCAGGCGCGCACTATGCCTTATCTGCGTTGTCGATCCGGAAGTACCTTTACTATAAGCACTTGCAGCAACGGACCCCATGGCGGCGATCTCACGCTCCGCCATCCAATCCAACCGCCCGAGGGGATAAACGCTGGGATTGGTTCGCTCGACGCCGCTCTTGCGAAAGTCGGCCGGAGGTGTGGTCATGACCCGCCTCAACATCCCTCACCCGGTACCGCCCAAACCCGCGACTATTTCCCTGTGCGAATTGGCCATCGCGGCCGGAAGGGCCGGGCATAGCGTGACTCTGTCTTTTCAATCATTCGCGGCGCCGGCGCTTTGTCAACTCTGGAGATACTGTATCCGCTACGCCGGGCCTGAAACGGTCCGGAACATCTATACCCAGGCCGACGTCCGTAAGCTGGCCAAGGCGATCGACGAGGTCCGGCTAGTCCTGGTCCACACGGCCCGCCTCTGCAATCTGGTGTCGTGGACGATCCAAACGTCCGGTTTGGTTGTTGGAGACGGTGCGGCAAAACCCGCCCTGTTCCACTGCACCGGTCGTCGCGATACGGAAGACGATCCGGGGGCCACCCTAGTGCTCCGCGGCGATGGGTCGGAACAAGCCGAGGTGGCCCAATGGCAGTTGACCGCGGGGGACGATCGCCCGGCCTGGAGGTCGATTCCTTCGGCTTTGAACATCCACGTCGAACCGGCACTCGACGCGGGGCTGACGGCTTTCCGCCTCCCGACGGCGGGCGATGGTGGCGTACGAAACCGCCAGGTGCTCGACGCCTTGCTGACCGGAGCGACCGTGGTACGATCACTGCGGGAAGTCCCTGTCGCTTCAGACGTGATCACAAACATCGTGGATTATGAACTCGTGCGGCGACTCCTGCAGACCCGCCTAGTGGCAGGTGCCGACGAAACATTTGACCCGCTGGCGGCTGACATGGTGAGTCGGGCCAACGTCTATATGGCAGTGAAGTACGGCACGGGCAACGACAACCCCTTCGATGGCGACTACTCCGCGATGGATCGGGGTGAGCGGGCCGGCCGGGAATTGGTTACGCGGCGAGAGGTCTCGGACCTTGGCAACATCCGGTCGCGGATGGTGCGGCAGCTGATCGAGTTTCTGCTACGTCAGCCGGACGGATACGAACGTTTCCGGCGAATGGGTTTCGTGCGGCGTCCGCCCGAGCGCAACGCATGGCAGAGGGTCGGGATCAATGCCTTGGTTACCTACCTTCGCCCCTGGTCGGCCAAGCAACTCCGTACACACTTCGAGCAGCTTCGCCGAGCGAGCGTCATTACTGCCGAACGGAAACATGGGAACGGACCGTGGCAATACACGCTGCCGGAGAATTTGACGGTCCGATCCAATGCCTTTGGCGGCCTGCCCCGAATTCAGGCTCCAGCAGCCGTGCCCCCGGTACCATGACTTGCCCTGCTTGCCCGCCGCCTGCCCAAGCGTGAGGTCCAACCGAACTGATGAAATGGAGAGGTCTTACGTCAAGATCGTGGTCGTCTGCCCGTTGATCTCAAGCGAGTGAAGCCCGTCTGTTGGTCAACCTTTCCCCGGGAAGTCTGGCACATTCGCTCAAAACCGGAGGAAGTGCCGTGATTTCCGGGACTTTTTGCATTTTCGCGAGTTCTTGCTCCGGAATCAAGAACGCGGGGAAAAATGCAAGAAACTGGCGACCACGGGTGTCCAGGCAGCGTCCATTATGGCCTGTGCGGATGGATCGCGGACGTTTTCCACCGGATTACGATCGACGAGGCTGCTATTCCGCGTGCCGGCGACCTTCTCGGCAAGTAGGCGGACCATTCAATCCGGCGAGCCCCTGGCCACTCCCGCGATATACTGCCGGTCAGCGTCGCTCAGCCGGTCGACGGGCAGTACGACGTTCGAGCCGTTTGCTTTCCGCATGATGACCATCTCGCCATTCACGCCGACGAGCCCCGCCTCGAAGGACGAGTTCTCCACAACGTCATGCCAGGTCCGCAACTTGCGCGGCACAAGGACGGGCGGAGCCGACGCGGACTCCGGCACTTCGCCAGCCGGCCGCGGACTGATGTACCACATGTCCTTGGCCGCGACGTTGCAAACGAGCACCCCGGGGCCGAGTCGCACGACGTAGTTCCAGTTCGGACCTCTCGGCGGCATTTTGTATGCGAGGCTGTCGTTGGCAAAGAGGCACCACGAGCTGAAAATAATGTTCTCGTTGACCAGCGCCCAAAGCGGCAGCCGATGTTCGAGGGTGGGACCGATTTTTCTTCCGTTGCAAAGCACGACTGCCTTTTCCGTCGCCGGATCGAGCCGATGAAACACGTCGCCGCGATTCGTGTGCTGGAGAAAGACAATCTGCCCGTCGCTCCAGGCCAGGTAGCTGGGCGGGCCGACGAAAACCCGGCGGAGCGAACCGTCTGCCGGGGTGAACTTCCAGATGCCGTACCTGGATTCGCCCCCGCGATCCTGCTTCCACAAGTCTCTGTCGACCGATAACCAAAAACACTTGCGCATCCGCGTCCGGCAGAATCGAACGGACCGTCCACAAACCGCCGCCGTCCAACTCGTGCCGCGGAGCCACGCTGCGGCTGGATGCCAGGAGCTCGAATCGGCGGCTCTCCGGATCGAATCGCGCCAAGGCCCCGGCGCCACCCAGATAGAGCCGGTCTGCAAACCAGGCCAGGGGGCCTACCTCCGGCATCGGCAGACCGTCGGCCTCCCTGACGTAGGCTACGTCTCCCCGGCGGACGATCGCCAGCGGGCCGCCCTGGGGATTGAAGTAAAGGGCATTCCGCTCCAAAACCATCTCAGCCCGGTAGGGGAGCACTTTCATCTTGAACCGCTCGACCTCGGTCATCGTTCCGTCTTCCGGCCGCAGCCGCGTGAGCAGGTATTGCCGGACCTCTTCCGAGGATCTGAACGTCCGATGATCGCGATCGGTCGGGCTGCCGGTGAGGTCCCAGAGGATAAATACCGGACCGCCTTCGCCAGGGCCAGTGCCGCTTTCGTCGACCACCAAGTGGACCATTTGGGCCGACGCTTCCTTCATGCCCTCCAGGGAAACAGGGGTGATCCGATACCTGGCCCAGGGGCCGATCCGGTCGCGGGTCTGCCGCAGGTCAATGAAAACGTTCGGGCGCATCGGATTGCGAGGCGTCGTCGCCGTCGCCCAAAGTGGTCGCCATATTTCGCGAGTTTCGGGCGGGGCGTATCCGGATTCCGCGGCCATCTGTTCGACGACGAACCTGGCCACCGGGCAGGATGGCTGCGACAAAGCCTCCACCAATTTCTCGGTGGCGTCCCTGCCCGGCTCTCCCTTGAGCCTCGTCTTACCATAGAGCCCGATCAATTTGACCGCCGGGTCGTTGTAGGCCGACAGCCAGTCCAACAACGGCAGCAACTCCTCGGCGTGCCAACGCATATCGACCATCACGGTTACGGCGCGGAAAAGAGTCGCGACCCGATCGATGGGCTCGTTGACAATGCCGAAGAACGGTGCGCGCTTCACCGCGACCCGATGACCGGCAGCCTGGAGGCGATCGATCTCGGCCATGGCGGCCTTCAGCTCGCCGGTGGCCTCCGCTGGCGTGATGCAGGAGGCAGTGTCGAAGAGCCGGCAGAGAAGGAGCTCGTCGATGGGTATGCCGCGCTGTCGGCGCATGCCGGCCACCAGATCCCACTTCATCTCCTGTACGTGGCGGATTTCCCGCCCAAGCTGAAGCACCTCCGCCTCGTCGGCTCCCGGCTCGATGCCGCAATAGTGCTGAAAGCCTCGGGTACAATCATGCCAGATTTTCACGGAAGGTTCGCGTGCCAGCAACTCCTCGACAGACTTCGTAAAGAGGTTGGCATAGGCCGGACCATTGTAGACCAACCTGGCGTCCGAGTCATGGGCAAACGGCTGTTTCTGGCTCTTGGCGTTCCACTCGATATAACGCTTGGCAAACTGGTTGCCCCGCAGGCTGGCCCGAAGGCGATCGCACTGCGAGTACCGGTAGTAAGCCACCGTGCAGTTGCGATAGCAATAGTCGCCCTGGATGAATCGCTCTCGGTTGGGCTCGAGGGCAAAGGCCGCTTCGTAGAGGGCGCCAGCCTCGACGAAGGCCCGGTGGGAACAGAGCGCAGCCGCCCGCTCGGTCAACAGGCCGGCCTCTTCCGCGGGCGCCAGCGGGACAGGGTTCTGGGATTGGGTTTCCAGGGCCGCAGCGACGGCCTCGATCAGCGGCTTACGGCCTCCGATGAGATCGTCGCGGGGAATGCGTGCAGAGGCCGTGCGGGGCTTCTTCTGGCCGGCAAAACGGAGGACCATCGTCGCGATCAGGTTGTGGCCGTCGGCGTCACGTCGCAACCCGCCCTCGACTACCACCGCGGCGGCCCGCAGCAGGGGATCCAGTCCGGCCAAGGTCTGCTCGGCCGTCAGTTGCCCCACGTCTTTCCGCTCCAGCATGACAACGCTGGGCAGCGCGGCGAGATCCTGTTCCAATAGCGTTTCCAAGATCCGCGCCTCCGTCGCCAGCGCGGCCCCCGACTCCTCGGAGCGAAAGCCGATGGTGGCCAGGTAGCGGCGTTTCTCCTGGGGCGTGTGCAACTTCTGGACGCAGCGGCGGAGATCCGCCAGCAGATAGCCTCGCTCGGGCTCTTTCGGCACGCACGGCGTCTGGCGATCAAGAAGCCGGACGCCCCCGTGCGTTTCCACTACCCGAATGCGCTCGGCCGACGCGGCCTCGCCCGCCTCCGGTTCGATCAGCAACAAGGCGTCGGCCGACAACAGCCGTCCGACCTCGATGGACTTGTCGGGCGACAGGAAACCGCCGCTGCTAAGCTTCTGTTCTTCCAGCACTCGCGTCAGTTCCGCCCGTTCGACAAACTCGATCCCACCCAGAGAGGAGGCCTCGGATAGCAGAAGACCCTCCCAGGGAGACAACTTGGCCTCTACGGCCGAGACGATTGCCAACCTCACGCGTCGCGTCTCAATGCCTGTTCTTCCTGCCATGGAAACGGCCGTACCCATCGGCGCCGTCGCTGGCATCCGCGCACGGACAGGCGCCTCCGACAGCGATTCCGAAAACCGCGATGTCGTGCCCGGAGCGTGCTTCGGAGACGAAGCTACCCTCGCCTTTCCGCACGAACTGAAGAAAACGATCAACCCCAGGATCGCCGAGACAGCGACGACGACTCCGACGGCCGCCGAGAACGGGCCGCGGCTTTTTCCCTTGACTGGGATCCGCCATTGCTGGGCCATCATCAGCTTGCACTCACTTCGGCCCGATGAAGACAGCTTCATTGCTCTTATACCCCCAGCGCTTGGCCTGTGCGAAATCGTCTTCCGCCTTGGCCTTCTGGCCTATCTTACGGTAGGCTGATCCCCTGCAATAGAATGCCTTGGCGTACTTCGGATTGAGCCGGACCGCTTCCGTGAAATCCGCGATGGCCTTGTCAAAGTCGCCTTTCCTTTGATGGGCCAAGCCACGGTTGCAGTAGGCGATCGCGTACTCTGGTTTGAGCCGAATAGCCTCGGTGAAGTCTGCGATGGCAAGGTCCGAATCGCCTCTCTTATCATAGGCCAGGCCGCGGTTGCAGTAGGCGTTGACATGCTCCGGCTTGAGCGCGATGGCTTCGGTATACCTCGCAATCGCCTGATCGACCTCGCCCAGCTTCTGATGGATAAGGCCCAGACCGTATCGGGCCTCCGCGTCTTTGGGATCCAAGCGGACGACCTCCATGAAGTCGGCGACGGCCTTGGCGCGCTCCCCGTGCTGAAACAGGGCGGCGCCCCGGTTCTCGTATGCTGGAAGGTATCCCGGATCGAGCCGGATGGCGTCCGTGAAATCGGCAATCGCGCGGGCGTAGTCGCCCTTGTACAGGAAAGCCGCGCCCCGGTTGTTGTAAGGTCCGGCCTGTTTCGGATCGAGGCGGATGGCCTCGCCGCAATCGGCAATGGCCATGTCGTACTCGCTCCTCGCCACATGAACACTGCCCCGTTCTACGTAGGCGTTTACCCATTTCGGATCGAGCCGAATGGCTTCCGTCAAGTCGGCGACGGCTTTACCCGACTCGCCCTTCCCTTCGTAGGCAAGACCCCGCTTGTAGTACGCTTCGGCGTCTTTCGAATCCAGGCCGATTGCGCGGGAACAGGCCGCGATGGTCGCGTCGAAGTTGGTCCTCTCGTGATAAACAGCACCTGGGCGGTCGCCGGTGTTCTTCTCCAGTGCGGAACGGCCTGGCGGGGATGACGGAGTTTCCGGCGCGCGCGGCGACGGAGTTTTTCCGGCCGACGCATCGACGTAGAACAGGGCACTGAGGCGATCGTCCTCGAAATGCCTGTGCGTTGCCGCGCACTTCCGGAACATGTCGAGCGCCCTCGGTTTGTCGCCGGCCAAAAGGAGTTTGCAGCCGATGAAAAAGTAGGCGTTGCACTCTCGGAAGGGACGTTTGGGCTTGTCGTTGGCCCGCGCCTTGGAGCAGGGTCGCCTCGTCCTGATCGCCGTTGAGAAAGGCCGCAACACAGGCGAGCCATTGCCCCCGCGGCTCCGGCTGGCGATCGTGAAAATACTCGCGGAGCTCCTTGTCGGCCGGCACTTTTTCCCCACAGGTGCAACGGATCAGCCAGATTCGCAGCATGGCCGTGTCGCGCGGGACGCCGGCACGGTTCGTGTGCAATACCTCTTGGAAATCGGCCAACGCCAGGCCCCATTGGCGCAGGTCGCTATAGAGCCGGCCGCGGGCCAGGCGCATGGTGGCGTCGTTCGGCTGGAGGGCCGCCGCACGCTGGGTGTCGCTCAGCGCCGGCAAAATCGCCTTGTAGGGCCTTCAATTTGCCGCGGTTGCGCCATGCGATCACGTCGGTTGGGGCCAGCACGATGGCCCGGTTGTAGTCCGCCATGGCACCGGCAAGGTCGTCCAAAAGAATCTTCGAGTAGGCCCGTGCGCAATAAATGCTGCCGTCTTGCGGATCCAGCCGCAGAGCTTCGTCGAACTCCTTGAGGGCCCTCTCATGTTCCTCCAGAAACAACCAGGCGATCCCGCGTGAATCGTAAATCTTCGCGTCCGCGCGGCCGATGCCCTGGTTTCCGGCTGGCTGCTCCGGCCTCCCGGAGGAGACGAGGTAGCCGAACGGATTCCCCGGCATGGGCGATGCACTTTCCTCCGGGCCTGGGGCCTCGCTGACGGCAGACGGCAACGTCGCCCAGGCATCCTCGGCCAACTTGCCCGTGGAAATGTCGGGCTGCTGCAGGGCAAGATCGAAATCGGTTAATGCGCCCGTATGATCCTGCAGACGAAGCTTGGCATTGCCGCGATTGAAGTAGGTCATGCGGTCATTAGGGCGTATCGCCAGGGCTGTGTTGCAATCCGCAATGGCGCCCTGGAAATCGCCGGCGTCCATTTTGTAGGCCGCGCGATTGCAGTACGCCTTTGCATTCTTCGGATTGATCCGCACAGCCGCCGTCGTGTCGGCGATGGCCCCCGCGAAGTCCTTCAAGCCCTCCTTGACCATGGCGCGGATGACGTAGGCATCGTCATATTGCGGGCACAGCCGCAAAGCCGTGTCGCACTCGGCCAGGGCATTCTGGAGTTTCCGCTGTCGGAGATAGGCGACTGCCAGATTCCAATGGAACGCTGCGGCCCAAGGGGGACCAACGCGCGGCTCGTTCAGGTCGCACGTCAAGGCCGTCTTGGAATCGGCGATCGCGCCATCCAGGTCGCCGAGGTTGATTTTGGCCACGGCGCGTCCGAGGTAAGCCGCAACGGATCGCGGTTGGATCTCGATATAATGGCTGTAGTCTTCGATGGCTCCGCGGAAGTCGCCTTCCTCTATCTTGAGGTTGCCTCGCGCCACCACCCGTGCTGATGTCGCGGCTCGAGCTTCAAGAGCAGGTCGTAGTCGGCCAAGGCCTTCTTCCGCTCGCGCATCTGGTAGAAGGCGAATGCCCGCTGGGCCAAAGCGACGGTGTTCTTGGGGTCGAGTGCCAAAGCGCGGCTCAGATCGGCCACGGCTTCGGAGTAGTGCCCCATACTCGAGCGGGTCCGGCCGTGGAAGACCAGCCCGCCAACGTCGTCGGGATTGAGTTCCAGAAGCTTCTGAAAGTCCTTCAAGGCTTCCGGGAACTTGCCTGCGCACCGCAGTGCGATGCCCCGCTCCCGATAGCCTGCGGGGTTGGAGGGATCCAACTCGATGCCCCGGGTGGCGTCAGCCACGGCGCCGTTGAAATCGTCGCGGATCCTCTTCACGCAGGCGCGGCCGCACCATGCCAGGACACACTCCGGATCGACCTGGATCGCCCGGTCAAAGTCTTTCATCGCCTCGTCGAGCCGCTGCAAGTGGGCCTGGATGATGCCCCGGTTCGCAAAGGCGATCGCGTTGTTCGGCTCCATGTGGATCGAGCGAGTGAAATCCTCGATCGCAGCGCCAGAGTTGCCGTGCTCATACTGCACTACGGCGCGGTTGAAATAGGTCTGGTGCGAATTCGGGTTTGCACGCAGGGCGCGGTCGAACTCCTCCAGTGCTCCCGGAAAGTCCTGCGACGCCGCCTTGACGCAGGCGCGGAGGTTGAAGGCCGCGTCGCAGGCCGGCTGGATTGCCAGGGCCCGATCGGCAGCGGCCAAAGCTTTGTCGTCGAGCCGCAGTCTGTGGTAACCGTTGGCTTGTTCGATGGCCAGGGTTACCGAGCGGTCGCCCAGCTCCCATGCCCGGGTCAGGTCGCGCATTCCCTCGACGGCGTCGTTCAAGCGGATCTTGGCGGCGCCGCGGGCAAGATACGCTCGGGCGCAGCTCGGGTCAAGGCGGATCGCCTTGTTGGCGTCGGCCAGGGCCTGGCCTGGCCTCTGCTGGTCAACGCGCTTCAGAGACCGGGCCGCAAATTCCGCGGCGGTCTCGGGCTCGGCCCCGGACGCGGGCTCGTCCCGGCGTTGGGGCGGCTCGGCCCCGACAATCGTCGGCCCGAGTAGGAGACAACAAAAGAGGACCGTGTTCCGCATGGCCGCGATTCTCCTGGAGAATTGAATCCCGCTGCTACCGGAGGTCCGATCGTCCTCCGGCAGATAAGCCCAGCAACCAGATGCCGTGGCGATCGCACCATAGGATTCTGCCGTTGCCCAGAGGCTCCATTTGCCGCCAAGAATATTCGTGATCCAGTCCCAACAGCTCGTGCAGCAATTGCGGCTGGTCTTCCATAAACGGTAAGGCCTCACCCAGTCGGCCGCCCTGAGGAATGCGTCCGAACGGCCAGCCGGTCCACCACCACTGGCCGACGCGGAGGTAGGGCGGCTGTGCCAGCCAGTCGGGAGTGATCCAGGCATCCGGTGGCAATCTTCCCTTGCCGGCCGGTTGACCTCCGCTGACAAAGACCCGTTTTGACGCATCGTGGGCCAAATCGTACTCGATCGCTTCCCACTCCGTGCAGCTCCCGTTGGCCGCCGCCAGGACGACGCGATCGTCGCGAATATCGCTGATCCAGCACACGCAGCGATCGTGAGCGGTGAGCCGGCGGATACGGTCCGTGCGAGTGTCGATCTCCCAGAGCCCTGAGTCCGCAACCGGGTGGCTGACGGCGAACAACACGCGGTTCCGCCGGGGATCTTTGAGCATCGGCAGGAAGACCAACGGTGGCTGCTCTCGGTCATCCAGCGGGCCCTGTCCCGCGCTGGCGCGGCTGGAACTGATCGCGCGCACACTCCGGTCGGCAAGGTTAATGGAGACGAGAAAAGTGCCTTGTCCGGAAAATGCGCCGACCGAGGCATAGAGCTTCCCGCCATGCGATGCCAGGGAGAAGACCCGATCCGAGGGGAGTTGCTGAGCCACGCTGATGTCGTCTTGATGTTGCAGCCACGCAGGCTGGCCGTGGTCCAAGGGCAGCAGGAGAATGCCGTGGTAGAAACTGCCGATGTAGGCCGTCGTGTCGTCGACTTCCAGGTGACAGTTGTCGGTGTAGAGAGGGGTGTGGGGAGGCACCGGGCCACGGGCATGCGGTGCTCGGGGCCAACTTCTGCATTCGCCGCTGCGGAGATCCACGGCCATCAACCGCCAGTAGCCTTGCGGATCCTCGTCGTCGTTGCCGATGCCCACCGTCCAGGCCGTCTGGCCGCGGACCAGAACACGGCTGATTGCCCGCAGGCCCGGCTCCTTGGCGACATTCAACAGGCGTCTGGCTCGGCTCCAGGGGGCCGGCGTCTTCGGACGCAACTCCGGCCGCGCGAGGAAAATCTCTTCACAACCGGCAATCAGCCGGAATCGCGCTGCGGCTGGTGAACCATCCAGCGAGACCAGCTCGCCGCGAGCGATGGCAGCTAGAATGCGCTGGGCAACAGCCGCCAACTTATCGTACTCGGACAGCGGCACGGGCGTCGAGTTGCGGCGGCCCAACGTATGGTAGAGGTAGGACGCATAGTAACTGTAGCCCACGTGCATCGGCTCGCAGGCCGCCAAGGCAACGCCGCGCACCAACTCATGGCGTGAGAGCATGAATTCCGCCAACTCTTCGAACTGGCGCCGGCGATCCTCCGTCGCCGGCAGGGCCTCGATCGCATCCAGGATTGCGTAATAGCAAATCGCCCGGGTCGTGGCCGCGTCACCCGGCGCGGGATCACGGATGACCGCCTGAGCCCGCGCGAGAAAGTCCCGAAAAGCTCCCATCGCGTCGGCCCTCAGCGGCCGCCGTGCGGACAGATACGCTATTAGCCGGCAGGCATGTCCCAAGACGGCGATGGCCGGCTCCGGATGACGGGTCATGTTACGATAGACGGCCAACAGCCGTTCCAGGTCGGCCGGCACGAGGACCCACTGCCCGACCTGTCCCACACGGTCGCATTGTGCCGCATGGTTCCCGATCGCCGCAAACATGAGACTAAGCGTAAAGAACTCATTCCAGTAGACACCGTGCCGCGCGGCCGGTTCCAGCCACGCTTCGAGGAAATCGGCCGTGTCGTCAGCCCAGATCTTCCCGGTGGGCGCGTACAATTCCACGTTGCGGAGCAGCACGCTCAAGCAGTTTGTGTATTGAATAAACGTCTGCCGATCGCGGACGGCCCGGCGGGCTCGCTCATTCACGACCTTGCACAAGGCCCGGTAACGCTGCTGGAGCGAGGCCAGCCGGGCGTGGGTTTGATCCGAGTGTTCATCCTCTACGATTAGCAGCCTCTGGAAACAGGTCTCCAGGTATGCCAATCCGGCAGGGGATTCCTGGATGCGGTAGGAGCCGTCCTCGTTGACAGCGGCGGTAAGGAAAGCCTGCAACTGCAGGTTCGCGGATTTCTGCTCCTTCCGCAAAAGAAGCTCGGCCACCGTCATGCCACGTTCCGCGTGCGAAAGTGAGTCGCCAACGCTCTGCAACGAGGCGTGGATGGGACGGGGAGCCATACCGAATCGGCCGGGGTCGATCATTTCGCTCGCGGCGAAGAAGAAGACTTGCATGGCCGGGTCCAGGATCGCTGCGCTGTCGGGCGTCAGGGCCAGGGCAACGTCGACCGCCGTCAGTGCGCGGCCAAGCTGGCGATGCTGGCAGAGCCAGAGGGCCTCTTGGGCAAATCGAGCGGCCTCCCTCTGGCGGTCGATCCCGGCGACAACCGGAGTAGCCTGGAGCGCCTCGGCCAAGGGTTTAGTCAGCGCCTCGGCCAAACCCACGGTATCTGCGGTGTCGGCTCTGGCCGTCGCTCGGCCAAGGAGTTTTCCACTATGCGCGTGCAAAGAAACGGTGGCCCGAACACCGCCGCCCTGGTCACGGCGGATTTCCAGGTCCGCCGTCGTCAGCGAGGCCAACAGGTCCATCTCCGCGGCGCTCTCGCCCAGTTGGTCCAGGGTGATCTCCCGCGTGATTAACTCAAGGCGTCTCCGCTCCAGGACGATGATTTCAGGTGACTTGGTGAGCATACGTTCCAGCAGCCTTCCGACACCGTCGCCGAAAGCGTTGGCTGCCGGCGGCAAATCAGCGTTGCGAACTGACGCCAGGCAGATTGACCGCCGCAGACCTGCCGCGCGCGACCGCTTCCGTACGGCTTGCTGCAATCCCTGGACAATCTGCCGTGCCGCTTGTTGCGGGTCGGCCTCGGGGAGTGAAGCATCCCAGAGGTGCATCCCGGTGACCGTCTCGAAGACCAGCAGGCCCAGCGCATGGTGGCTTTGCGGCTCGGTTTCGACGACCGCCAGCACGTCTGCACCGAGAATCTTCCCCACACGGATGGCCGTGGCGCCATCTGTCAAGCCGGAAAGCGATCGTTCCGCTTCGGATAGAAGTCGCTCGATGCGGCTTCGCTCCACGAGGCAAATATCCTTGTTGTCGAAGAGCTGCGCCTCAGCCAGGGCGAGCACGTCCCCGGCTTCGCTTCCCCCCTGGCTGTCGATCAGGGCCACGCGGGTCCTGGCCAGGCAGGGTACAGCCAGGAGAAGCACGAGCAGGCAGACAGGAACTTGCTGCCGCAAGGCGAGGTTGTCGGCAGCGAGGCTGAGACGGAATGCGAGGAGCCCTCGGATCAGAAGGAAAATCGCCTTGATGATGCCCATGGGAAGGCTCCCGTAGACTTGCCAAAGGCGATTCTAACCCGCAACCGGGCCGGGATCAAGTGGCGTAACTCCTTGACATGGAATGAGAACGGAGTTATTGGTAGGCACAGCGAAGGCTGGCGCGACCGTTACCGCCGGCATTGGCAAAGACGCCTCTTCCCGAGAATCTACCCAGCCGACCCAAGATCCGGGCCCCTGGCGAGTCTAATACCCACAGAAGGGTGCGGAGCCGCCTGTGAAGTCCGACGATGAGATCATCGCCTGTTATCGGCTTTCCGGGCAGCAGCAGCTTCTGGAGGAACTGGTGGCCAGATATCTGGGCAAGGTGCGGGCAATGATCTATCCCATGGTCCTCGACAATACCTGGGCCGACGACCTGACCCAGGAGGTCTTCCTGCGGGCTTTCCGCGGTCTGGCCGGTTTCAACGGCCGGGCGCAGTTCTCCACCTGGCTTTACCGTGTGGCCATGAATACGGTCCACACTTTCCTGGCCCGGCGGCGCCGCTCGCCCGTGGCCTACTATGCCCAGGTGCCGGACTGTCCGCAGTCGCCTGTCGCGAGTCCGGAGTCCGGCCTCCTACAGGCCGAGTTGGCATCTGCCATCGAGTCGTCGCTCTACGAGTTGCCGCCGAAGTTGCGAGCGGCGATCGTGCTGACGATTCTGGAAAGGATGGAGATTGGCGAGGCAGCCCGCATCGAAGGTTGCAGCCGTGCCACCATGTACTGGCGGATCCATGAAGCGAGGAAACGTCTGAAGGGCTGCTTGGAAAGGTATCTTTCTCCGTGAGCAAGAACTCCCCTGACCCCCTGAGTGATCTTCTGCGCCACTGGGCCGAGCAGCAGTCGCCCGACGACTTCCAGTCCGAGCGTCTTCAGGCCCAGGTGACGTCAGCCCTGCAAGACGCGGCATTTCTCGATCTCCCGGTGATTCCGGCTACCGGTGGCGGCACGGGCGTACCGAGCCGCCTGCTCTGGTTTGCCGCGGGGGCCGCGGCGGCGATATTATTGGCCTGGGTGTTGCCGTTGGGGCATCGTACGCCGGCGCCGCCGGTCGCCCGCGAGGAACTGGCGGAAGCGCCGCCACTGGTCCGCCTCCATGAAGCTCAATTGATGGCGAAGACGCGGTTGCTGGCGGCCGCGGAGGAACTGTTCGACGGGCGGCTGGCCTGGCTGGCCGAGGATGACCGCGACGTGCAACTGGGTCTGACCGACGCCGCAAACTTTCCCCAAGACGCCAATCCGATCGTCGTCCGCCTGGTCGTCCTTGCCCGCAAGTCCGGCAGTAAGGATTGGAAGCCGGTCTGGGAGGCCGACCTGGTGACGCGTGACGAGCAACTCGTCGAACTGACGCCGCAAAAGTTGGAAAAGTCGCGACTGCGGCTCTGGGCTTACGCGCTGCCTGACGGCAAGATTGCCGTGGATTCGGATCTCGTGCTTACCGGGGGTATCCCGATTCTTTCCGTCTCCAGCGGCGTCCAGCAGAGCGGTGTTCCCCGGCAAGTGTTCTCCCTCCAGAGAGACGATGCCGAGTGTCGGGTCTATCAGACCGTGGCCTTCTTGCGGAAAAGGGTGGGCTAATGAACGGTTGGCGACTTGGCGTGGCCTTGTGGACCTGCTGGCTGGCGACGGCGGCCGCCGCGGAGCCGCGAGTAACCCTCGAGCCGGAAGAGAAATGGTTGGGCGTATTGGGCGATTCGGAAGTGAAGTTTCACTACACCGTCCGCGCTACGGAGACCCTGGAGGGACAAGTCAACTGGTCGCTCTCGGTCAACCGGCGAACCATTGATCGGGGCCATGCCGTGTTGACGGTTGGGCCGGAAAAGCCGGCCAGAGCAACGTTGCCGTTGCGGATCCCGCCTGTCAAGGACGGTGTGATCCTGGAGGCCCAGTTGACCGTTGCGGCGTACGCCTCGGCGGACTCCAAGCCGGCAGCCGTTCAAAGCAAGCCCGTCGAGATTTTCGCCCCCGATCCGTTTGCCGACCGCGGCCAGTGGCTCAGGGGCCTGGGAATTACGTTGTTCGATCCCGAGAAGAAGACGGCCGACCGTTTCGACAAGGCCCACATCCCTTTCAAGTTTACCGGCAACACGTCGATGCTGGACCAGTTGAACGAGGGGCTGCTTGTGGTCGGCGAAGGGACGGCGTGGAGAGACTATCCTTCGCTGGGCGAGTCGGTCGTGAAGGCCGCTTCGCGGGGCGTGCCCGTCCTGTGCTTGGCCCCCGGCGAGGGCACGCTGGCCCTGCCCGGCGCTGAAGCGGCGAACTTGCCGGTGCCCGCCGCCGTAACGCTGCGGCAGGAGGATGTTATTCGCCAGTTTGACAAACGTCTGGATTGGCTTGCCTGGCCGCCCAACGGCGAGATTACCGTCAGCCGTCTGGCGATCAAGAGCGACCGCGATCAGGTGGTCGCTGAAATTGGCCGGGGCAACCGCGGCTGGCCCTGGCTCGATGTCCGTTATCCGGCCCCGCAAGGCAGATTGTTCGTCTGCGGGTTCGGGATCGTGCGATACTGGGAGGCTGGGCCAGCGCCCCGATATCTCCTGGCGGAATTGTTGGCACGGCTTTCGGCCGAGAAGTAATCCCCTCACGTTCCTCCGACGAAAGGACCTGTTTATGAAACGCGTGATGTATTCGGTGCTCTTGTCGCTTGCGACCCTGCTCGGGGCCACGCTGCCCGTCCTGGCGGCGGACCAGCAGGCCAAAGCGCCCATGTCTATCCGGCGGCGATCTTGCCCTTCCAGGAACGCGGCCGAGACGCCAAGGACGAGGGCAGCAAGGTGACGGATCTCTTGTTCGCCCAGCTAGCGGCCGAGCCTTCGCTGGTGCTCGTCGATCGGGCGGACATTGCCAAGCTGCTGGCCGAGCAGGAAGTGAGCCTCTCGGGACTGGTCAACCCGCAACAGGCCACCAAGGTCGGCCAGCTCACCGGTGCCAAGCTGCTCATCACCGGCTCGGTGCTGCAGGTCGACAACACCGTCTACCTGATCGCCAAGATCATCGGCACCGAGACCAGCCGGGTCGTGGGGGCTTCCGTCAAGGGAAATGTTCGCGACGACCTGGGCGCGCTGGCCGCCGAGCTGGCCAAGGAGATCACGAAAACGGTGGCCCAGCGGGCCGACGATCTGGTGGCCAAGCCGATCTCGAAGGAGGACCGCATCGCGGCCTTGAAAAAGAAACTTGGCGACGGCAAGCGGCCGGCCGTCAGCGTGCATATCGTCGAGCGCCACGTGATGGCCGTAATACTCATCGATCCGGCGGCGGAGACGGAAGTGGCGATGTTCTGCAAGGAGACCGGCTTCAAACTGATCGACCCCAAGGACGGTCCGAAGAAGGCGATCGACGTCCGCATTGAAGGCGAGGCGCTGAGCGAGCTGGCCACACGGATCGGCAACCTGATCTCCGTGAAGGCCCGGCTGGAAGTGAAGGCCATCGACGAGGCGACGGGCCAGATCGTGGCCGTCGACCGTCAGACCACCGTGGCCGTCGATCTGACCGAGCAGATCGCCGCCAAGACCGCCCTCCAGGAGGCCGGGGCCGAGCTGGCCGAGCGGCTGCTGCCGAAGATCGTGGCCGAGGCGAAGGTCAAATAGACCCACGACAGGGAGTAACGTATCGCGCCAGAATAAGTTGGCGAGTTTCTCTGTAGGGAACGCCCTCCGTGGCGTTCCGTGACGAGGCAGGAGATAGGATGGTTGCCACCACATCTGTGCGTAGCGGTGCGGGGCTTGTAGCATCGGTCCTGGAGGTGGTTTTGGTCCTCGGGCTTGTCCTGTGGTTGCGCATTGGCCGAAACCCGCCCATCGCAATCGTGCGCCGGGACATTGGCCGATAGTGAATCTTCCAGCGGCAAAGACACCTTGGCTCGCCCGACGGCCGCACTGCTCGACCTTGACGCCGCGCCCGTCGGCTTGCTGCTCCAAGAACGATTACTGGCCAACTCTCGCGCCGTATGGCTGGAACGCAGTGCCATCGAAGCGATCCAGCGCGAGCAGCAGCTTCAATCGCTCTTCGGCGCCGCGGCCGTCGATGAGAGGGTAAAGATAGGCAGGCTGCTCAAGGCGGATCTGCTGATTCTCTTGGCAACCTCCGCCAAGCCTAAGGGCATCAGCATTGTAGTCTGTGAAACCAATTATGGCCTGCGGCTTGCCGCCAGAACCATCCCCGCGGACGATAAGCCCGAGCCGACCGTTGCCGTTCTGGAAGCCCTGATTAACCGGGCGATCGAAAGGCACCGCGAGAAGATCGCCGAGATCGTGGCGGTCTCGCCCTTCGTAAGCCGCGATCTTTCCTACGAGTACAACCATTTGCAGAACGCTTACGCGGAGCTGGTCGAACAGGCGCTCGGCGATCGGCCGAACCTGTTGATGGTCGAGCTGGCGGAAGCCCGGGCGATCGCGCGGGAACTGGGCACCGCGGGCACAGAGGCAACGCTCCGCCGACCCCTGCCGATCTACTTGCTCGGCGAGTTTCGCCATGAGGGCCAAGGGGACAAGACGCGGGTCACGGTGCGGCTTCAGGCGCTGCGCGGCGAGGAAAAGCTTGCCCAGCGCGAAGCTGCGCTTTCGCCCGGCGAGGCGCCGGCCTTTCTCCAGCAGGCCGCGAGAGAACTCGTTGCCGCCGGCCGGGAAAGCCCGAGGAAACTCCCCGATCCCCGCGAGGAAGCACGGCGCCTGACGCAACGGGCGGTGGAGTTCCATCGCCTGGAAGAATGGGAGAAATCGCTGGCATTGCTCGAAGCCGCCTTGCTCCTGGAACCGAGTGAACAGCGGCACTATCGGGCCGTGGTCGCGTCTTCCCATCTCACGCTTTACTATGGCTATTTTATCCATCCGAATGCCGACGATAAGAAGCTCGGGCGGCAGTATTACCTCCGCGGCCTGGAGCATCTCGAAGCGTTCTTATGCACGGCGGGCAACCTCGACATCGGCGCCCTTGACGGTCCGCGCCAGTACGTTCTCGGCTATCCAACGGATGCCTTCGGCAGGTACTTGAAGGACCCGTCGCAGGCGGACGCGGTGGCGGCCGTCGAGAAGGAGCGCGAAATCCTCTTTCGCATGTTGCGGAAGCGCGTCCGGGACGGCTACCACGACGAAGGGTGGATCCTTAGGGCGTTGGGCCGGGATCTCTCCAAGAAGGAATACTTCGACCTCGTCTACCGACTCCTGGTGGAGTTCAAGGACCTGCCGGGTCTCTACGAGCGGATGGAGTCCTATGCGATGGGCAAATACGTCTTCGATGGGTACAACTGCCCGGAGGGTGAAGCATTCATCGCGAAGCTGGAGCGATCGGACAACCCCGTCTTTCGCGGCGGTGGCGCTTGGCTCCGCTGGCGGAAAGCACTCGATAAACCGCGCAAGCCGGCCGTCCCGACGGCCGCCGGCCCCAGGCCGATACCGGATTCGCAGGCGGCACAGTTCACGCCGATCCGGTTCCCCGTGATCCGGGGAGCGGGCAAGGGCCGCACGATCAGCGGATTCCTCGGTTTTACGCCCGCCGGCCCTCGCATGGACATTGCCTGGGACCGAAATCACGTCTATGCGATCCAGGGCAAGGAAGGATTGAACGAGCTGTGGAGCACTTTCGACGTTGAGGCGCTCGTGCAAAGCGTGGCATTTGACGGGCACTACGTTTGGGTGGCCGTCTTCCGCCGCGGCGGCCCGCCGTGGCTCTTCGTGATCGATCCCCAACAGGAGACGGTCCGCGAGGTCACGGAAGACGACGGGTTGCCGCTGCAAGCCTCAAAAAACGTGCCGCAGTCCGTTAGACAGCAATTGATGGTGGCCCCGGTTTCGCCGGGCCGGGCCTGTGTGGCAGGCGCTTTTGGCCGCAGTTGGATCGCCCTGGCGACCTACGATCCGAAGGCCGCCAAGGCGGTGAGCGTCGAGGTCTTCCACGAGGCCCGACACGCCTGGGACGGCTCGGCGGGATTCGCCCTGGATCCCGCCGCCGCGTTCGGACTCAACGGAATGGTGCTGCTGACGGACAAGCCGGTAACCGATCCGGCCGCACGCCGGCGGGTCCTCATCGGCCGCTCCGACGGCAATCTCAGCGGTCTCCGCGAGCACCCCTTGCTCGTCGACCCGGAATCGCGAAAGGTCTCCGTCGTGTCGCCCGCCACGCGCGTCCGTCTCTTCGCGGATTCGCCGTGGCAGATGCGCACGTTTGGCGCGGACCAGAACGCTCTCTATTTCTTCGACGTCGAACAACAATCCCCAATGCGCCTCCACCTCTATCGCATCGGCTTTCCGGAGATGAAGCCGGTCGTCTTTCGCAGGGACATGCCCGAGGGCTGCCTGGTCGCCGCCGCCGACGGCTTGCACATCGTCGGCCGCAAGTGGTGGAGGCTCCGTGCGGACGGCCGCCTGGACGACATGGGAATGGTCCCCTGGGACTTCGCCAATCGCTATCCGGGGAACAGCCTCTGGGTCAGAGCCGAGCGGGACGCCCCGAAAGAGCAACGGCCATGTCTTTGCGAGATTTGCCGCAGTCGCTATTACGGTTTCCTGGCGGTCACGGAAAGCGGGGATCGCAGCCTCCAGAACGACAGGTGGACCACCTACCAAGTATCCTTCCGTGAGGAAAAGGTGGTGCCCGCGGCGCCGATTCCGGGCGAGGCGTCGCGCCGGAAAACGGATGCTGACAAGGCGATCGCCGAGTGTAGCGAATCCATTCGGCAAGACCCGCAAGATGCCGAGGCCTATAACCGGCGGGCCCTCGCCTATTGGCGTGATCACCAGATCGCCAAGGGCATCGCGGACGCGACGGAAGCCGTTTGCCTTGCCCCCCAATCCGGCAAAGTGCGCGGCACGCTGGGCGTTTTGCACCTGGAAAGCGGCGACCGCGATCTCGCCATCTCCGATTTCACGGAGGCGATCCGGCTGGACCCTCTCGACGCGTCTTTTCATAACAACCGTGGCGTTGCCCGCTTCGGCAAGGGCGATCTCGACGGCGCGATGGCTGATTTGTCGGAGGCAGTCCGCATCCAGCCGCAGTATGCAGAGGCGTATTTCGATCGGGGCGTGGTCTGGAAGAAAAAGGGAGAGTTGGACCACGCGATCGCCGATTTCACGGAGGCCATTCGGAATAACTCGAAGTACAAGGAAGCCTACGCTAGCCGGGCCGGGACCTACGAACGCAAAGGCGATTTCCAGCGTGCGCGGTTGGACCGGGCCGAGAACATGTTCCTGGCGGCTTTGGAGTATGCCGGGCAGGGTAACCTCGCCGATGCCGAGGCGTGTATGACGGGAGCCATCAGCTACAATCCACAAGACGCCCGGGCCTACTACCAACGCGGACTGATCCGTGAGAAGAAAGGCCAAGTCAAAGAAGCCGCCGCCGATCTTGCCGAGGCGGCACGCATGGACGCCGGTTATGGCACGGTGCGCCCGACGTCAAAACCAAGCGGCGGCGCCCCGGCAAGTCATGAAAACGTTCCGGCAAAAGCCCAGTGATCCCCGTCAGGAAGTGAATGCGGCGGACTCCGGGGGTGAACGGTTACGCCGAGCGGCCGCTGCCGAAGATCGCGGCGGCCAACGGCAAATAGAATCACGCCCAGGTGATCGCGGCCAGTTTCCGCTCGGAAGGACCTTTGCCATGCGCATCCGGACTGCCGTCCTTTCCGTCATCGTCGCGGCCGCGATCATCGCGGGTTGTTCGGAACCTTACCCGACCACGGTTAATCCGGCGACCGGGCCAGCCGGCTCCTCAGCCAAACCGATCCGGGCGACGCCGCTGAATCGCTTCTCGAAACGGCCACCGGAGATTTCCTCGAAAGTGGCCGTCGCGCCGCGCAAGAAGCCGCGCTTCAGGCCGCACCCACGACAGCACTCCGGAGGGCCGCTCAAACCGGCCTTCCACCGTTGGGCCGTGATCTGCTCCGGCGACGCGCAGCAGGCCGGACTGGGCGACCTGGTGACGACCGAGCTGTCCAAGGTCAAAGACGTGGAGCTGGTCGATCGCGACCAGCTCGAGGCGGTGACGAAAGAACTCAAGTTGACAGCCGTGCTGGAATCGCAAGCCGCGGCCTCGCGGTTGAAGATGGGCCAGCTCTTGAAGGCCGATGCCCTGTTGCTCCTCTCCCTCGAGAAGGGAGACAAAGCCCGTGTACTGAAAGTCGTCGTCAGCGAATGCCTCTACGGGGCGCGCTTGCGGACCGTGTGCCTGCCTTACGATCCGGCCACAGCGGCGGACCTTGCGCGGCAATGGCGGAGATCATCGCCGAGGTCCGCGAGCACTTTGCCGGCGGGATCCGGCAAATCGTCGGAGTGGCACCTTTCCTGTCGAAGGATCTGCTGCACGATTACGATCGTTTGCAGGTCGCTTTTGCCAGGCTCTTGGAAATGGGCCTCATGGCGATTCCGCAGGTCGCCGTGATCGAGGTCGAGGAGGCACGCGCCATCGGCCGCGAGACGGCTTTGGCCGGCTCCGAAGCCCTGGACCGGCCGACGCCGCTTTTGGTCGAAGGGCAATACGCCGTCTCCCGGGCGCGGGAGGCAAGTGCGATGTTCAGCTTGAGTTGACGTGCCAGAGATCGGCCGGCCAGCAGCAAACGATCCGCCCGCCGGCGATGCCGCTGGCCGCCGCGGCGCACTTCATCACCAACGATCTTCCACACCAGATTCTGCCCAAGGGCGGCGGCGACGTGCGCGAAGAGGTTTCGCCCGAGGAACAATTCGAGTGGCTGGTCGCCCGGGCCGACGCGTTGTCCCAGGTGGGAGCGTGGCAGGAAGCAACGGCCTTGCTCGAAGCGGCGCTCCTGTTGTCCCCCGATGATTTGTACGTACGGGCAAGACTGCTTGGCGACTACGCCGGTTTTCTCCAGAGCCGCGGCCAGTGGCTGAACGGGAAGCCGGAGCCGGTAGTGCGGGAGGGCGTAGTGGGCATGATCGATGCCTATCTAGCGTACCTCGGAGACGTTGAATACCTGATACGAAACCGGCGGCTCAACGCCTTTCAGGCAATCGCCGCCTTCCGGGGACCATGGGTGTTTAGGTTTTGGCCACACTACCGCAGCGGCAGCGACTCCGGGGGCTCCAGTCTCTCCTTTGGCGATCTCTTCCAACGACAGAAGGAAGCCGAGGAACGCTTCTTATTCGAAGTCTACCCGCAGGTCCTTCAGCTTCCCGCCGGGCGTCGCGAAGATAACCCCGAGTTCGCCGCCGTCTTCGGCGACAACTTTTGGAGCAAGGAAGCCGTTCACGCAGCTTGGCTGGGCGGACTTATCGGTTGGTTTACCAGGGAGAAGGCGGACCTCGCTGCCCCGTCGCCAGAGGATCTCGATCTTCTATTCCGACTCTTGACACAAATCGCCCCCGATCGCTGGGGAATCCCGCGAACCTGCCACAATTTCTCGATAGATACCCCTCGTCGCAGCCGCAATACTACGGGCGCCAGCGGCTCGTGGTCTCGGATGACGACTGGCTCGCCTTCCTTCGCCGGTTGGCGGAGTGCCACCATCGCATGGCAAGCCTTTTTCGGGCGCTATGGCCTATTGAGCCGGCAGTGGCAGTTGCGGATGGCCACGCCGAAACAATCCCGTAAACCCGAGGAATCGCTGTTGGCTGAGGCCGAGGCCTGGTTGAAGGACTACACGGTCGCGGCCAGCAGTGAGCCGACCTACAACCGTTTCGGCCGCGACGAATTCCGCGATTACGCGGAAAGGATACGAAAGGGGCTGATCTACGAGATGAATCCAAAGAAGCCCGTCGCGCCCCGGCCACGGAGACCCTATGTTCTACTTCCCCAAGAAAGCGGCGCAGCGCAGGCCCAGGTGAAGTTTGAAGAGATTCCCTTGGAGGGCTTGAAGTGCGACGGCTTCGAGCACCTGATCGCCTGCGGCGACGAGGGCGACGTGGCCTGGCAAACTAACGCGGTGGTCTTGTTTCCCAAGGATGGCACAGTGCTGGAGTTCGCGGCCCCCAACACGGTCGTGACCGAGGTCCGTTGGGACGGCCGGCAATTCTGGATCGCCACGTGGACGGGGATCATCGTGCAATCGTTCAGCGGGAAGGTCTTGGCCAGGATCGGCCCGGACCAGGGATTGCCGCCGTCCGATCAAGGCTTGATGCTGCACGTCCTGGCGCCGGGCAAGGTTTGTGCGGCCGGCTCGTTCGGCAAGGATCGTCGAGGCTGGTGCGCTACGGTGGAGCTTGTTCAAGGCGAGGCAAAAGTCGCCGTCTTTCACCAGGCCACGCACGTGGAGCTGGCCCTCACTGGTCACTCGGGCGACGATCCGCAACGGGCCTTCCAACCCGCGTCCTTCTACGATTACGACCCTGGCAACGGTCAGCCACGCGTCTTGCTGCTCAGTCGCGCCAGCTTGAAGCCGCCCCTGGCAATTGATCGGGCGAAATGGAAGGCATCTTTATGGAGCGGGCCGATTCCTGTCCAGTGCGAGCTTTACGCCGACTTCTATACCAATCGCAAGGACGATGTCCTGCGAGTCCATCGTGCGTTCGGGCCGGCCCAGGTCTTCGCCAGCCCGGCGACCATGCCGGCCAGGCCTGAAGAGTACGTCGCGTGGATGAGAAACGGGGTCGCTACGGTCCGCACGTTGACCATGGATTATCCCGCGTCTTGGCCGACAACGATGTCCGAACGATTAAGGCTCCTTGGCGGAACTTCCGGCGGACGATACGACCCGAAACGTCTGGAGGTTGAAGGATCTCGAATCCTTGAGTATCGCGGATCGCTCTACGTTCCCGGTCGCTTCGGTGGTGTTTGGTTCCGCATCAACCCGGAGACGTTCCAAGCGGAAGCGCTGGAGCCGGATCGTCGCCAGTCGAAAGGACTAAGTTGGTACGCGGTCTCCAGCCGCTACGGGCTGGTCGCCGGGTCCAGGGCGATGGCCCGGTTCCCTCACTCGCCCGCCCGGTTCTTCCGCGTGATCGTGGAGGAATCGGCCACGGAAAAGGCGACGCCGTCTGGAGAGAAAGAGCGGCCCGTGCCCGAAAGGGCAGGCTCTGCATCAGGCGTTCTTCGTGTCGGCCACGCTCTGTGGTCTTTCGGGCCTGATCCCGCGTCTGCCGCCGAGGTTGGAGCGGACCGCGCGGAAACACGCACTTGGACTTCTGCCGGCGGCGGATTCCGCGTGCGGGCACGGCTCGTCGAGGCGGGCAAAGAGGCTGTCGTACTGGAGAAAGAGGACGGCGTTCGCGCTGCCGTGCCGCGTGCGAGGCTGAGCAAGGCGGACCTTGATTACCTCGCCCTGCACGCGGCGGCGGAAAGCGCCGCCGGGAAACCGGCGGTCAAGAGCGGCATAAGCTCGCCGTTACCCGGCCGCGCCGCGAAAGCGGCCATTCCCGGCGCCGACAACCCCAAGGCATTCACCGAAAACGATTACCGCAAGCAGCACCTGGAGTACGCCGCTCGCATTTATCGCGATGCCTATCTGAAGGTGGGCAAGAAGAACCCCGCCTGGGACGCTGCGGCCCTGGATCTCTTGGACGCCGCCGCCCGGCTGGCCGCTTATCGCGACCTTCCACGCGGCTGGGTCTATGACAAGCCGTCGGACAGGGACATGCATGCCCTGGCGGCAGCGGCACGCGAAAAAGGGTGCGACGATCCGCTTGTCTTTCGCGTCTATGCCGCCACCCTCACGCGGGAGCAATGGGGCCCGGTGCTCACGCAGACGGCGATGCAGATGCTCGACGAGTTGCGCGAGCGGCAGTACCCGCCCGTGCAACGGGCGATGTTGGCCGGGAAGATCCTCGGCGTCGCCGACAATGCGGAGGATAGGGACGTCACCGCGGCGCTCATCGAGAGCTTCGCGGCCGCCGCGTGCGCCAAAGAGTACCAGGGCATCGATCGCCGCTACGTGCTGGAAACGGTGCGCGGCGTCCTGGCGAGCGTGCCGGGAGGGCTCAGCCGACTCGCCGGCAAGCTCCGCTCCCGCCCCGACGCCGACCCGTGGCTGTCCAGCGTGATCCTGGGTGAGGTCGAAATCGCGTTGGGCGACAGGGCGCAGAATCCCGACCGTGTTGGGCAGGTGATCGGCGAACCGCCTCAGGACCCCAAACCTCATTGGGAGGCCGCGCGGGAGCACCTTCTGAAAGCGTGGAAGCTGCACCCGGACTACCCGGAGCCGGCCGTGCTCTTGATGCGTCTGGCGGAGGCTGGCGGCGGCGCCGCGGACGACACGCCGCGTCTTTGGTTTGATCACGCGGCGGCTGCCCAGTTCGACTGGACGCCGGCTTATACCCAGATGCGCCAGCACCTGGTGAACTGCGAGGACGTGGATGCGATATATGCCTTCGGCGTCGAGTGCTTGAAGACCGGCCGGTACGATACGGACGTTCCCTGGCGGTTCCTGGTGGTCCTGAGCGACATCCAACTGGTGACGAAGAGCGATGCCTACTGGCGTCGCCCCGAGGTGTACGCGAACCTTTGCGAGTTCTTTCGCAAGAATGCGCAGGACACGCGGAACAAGAACATGGATTTCTTTCATTCGCAGGAGGCGCTGTTGGCCTATGGTGCGGGACACTTCCAGGACGCGCGAAAGGCGTTGGACAAGGTGGGGGACCGGATGGTCAAGCACGGCGTGTTTCTCGTCAACGCGGGCGACGTTGATCTGGCGATCGGCCGGACCTACGCCCTGACCGGCCCGCTGGCGGCGCAGGTCCAGACCATGGAAAAGGCGGACCAGGCTGGACAGGTGGAGCAAGCGGCCCAATCATGCCGCCAGATGCTGGCCGCTCTCGACCGGGCCGACAAGGGCCGGCCCTATCTCCGCGATCGCCTGGCGACGACCCAGATCGAGGCCCGCTGCGCCGCCGGAGAGTGGACGCCGATTCAACCCGATGCGGATCTGGCGGGATGGAGCGCGACGGTCGGCCAGTGGTCCGTCGACGACAAGGGCGGGCTGGTGGGCAAGTGGAATCCGAGCGACCCCTGTGCCGCCATGCTCTTGTGTCACGCCAAGATCGGCCCGAACTTCGAGGTGATGGGACATGCTGAAGTGGTCGAGAGTGACGGCGGTGGAAGCTTCGGAGCCATCCTCTCCTTTGCGAACCGGCAGAGTTTTTGGGAGTGTAGTTTCTATCCCGCCGTGACTGCGGACACCGGAGAGCGGCTACACCTCCCCTTGGGAAACCAGGCGTACGTGAGATGTGCCGCGCACCACAATCCGCACAGCCGCCCGGCCAAAGTGGCGCGCAGCGATGATTTCCGCGTGCAGGTGTTCGACGGGCGCGTGGCCACGACCGTCGGCGCCGAGATCCATCGCGAGAATGTGCCGTTCATCGTCGCTTTGGACCACGATCCTCCCTCAGGCGATTCACCCTGGGGCGTGTGTGCCAACCGCGGAGTTTTCACGCGCCGGTACGCGGCGATCACCAACGCACAACTCGAGGCCATGCGAAGCGGTATCAGTCTGGAACCTCCGGTCCGAAGCCCCACGGTCGTGAGGTTTACGGAGCTGAAAATCCGCAGAATGACGAACCCCCCGACTCAGTTCAAGGTGCCGGATCCGGAATAGCCGGCGGCCGACTGATTCGGAAAAGGAGCCTGGCATGAGAAACAAGCTTTGCGCGGGACTGCTTGTCTTGACGCTCTGTTGTCCCGCGCTGACCCCCGCCAAGAAACGCCGCGGGGCCGGATTTCTCCTGCCCCCCGGCGCGTGACCACCACTCTCCCCGGTGACCAACAGGCCCATGACATGATTATCTCACTCATCGGCTCGGCGTGGTCAACGGCTCAGCCAAGAACACGCCCCCCGGCATCTTCCACAGCTTGCTTGCACTCCAGCGGCTGCGGGGTCGTCGCCGTCGCCGTCGAGCTCCAGAATCAATTCCTATACGGCCGGACCCGTCCTGGCGTGTGTCTGTGCCACGATCGGTGATTGGCACGCGGATCTGCACGTCCAGCCGACGAGGAACTGGGAGCGGAGGACCAGAGACGCGGCAGCAGATGTCAAAACAATTGGGCCACTTAGCGGCCAATTTACCACGCCAGAGGTGTTGTTTCTTTCAATCGGAGGGGATGACCGTGCATTTCCTTGCCTGCGGCGGTCACCCCCACCGACGCATCGAAACGACACCATCGGCCACGGGAATACGGCTTGCTATCTGGTAACGGCGGCTCCTCAGGCAGCCCGCACACGGGATGCTTGACTCGCTGGTGATCGGGACTATACTCGGCCAGAGTCAGACGACTTCTTCCGCCCGCCCGTCCAACAAAGGAAGTGCCCAAATGCAGCCCCTTGCCTTCTTTGCCTCCCTCGTCATGACATGTTGCGTCGCCGCCGACATCCATGCCGCGTCGGACAGCGGCGATCGCCCCAATGTCGTCGTTATCTTGGCGGATGACATGGGCTATGGCGACGTGAAGTGCAACTACCTCGAAGGGAAGATCCCCACGCCGCATCTGGACCGACTGGCCTCGCACGGCATGCGGTTCAGCGACGCGCACGCCCCGTCGTCGCTCTGCACGCCGACCCGCTACGCCCTGCTGACGGGCCGGTACGCGTGGCGGACCTGGTTGAAGGCCGGCGTGTTGTGGCAGTACGACAAGCCGCTCATCGAACCGCGGCGACTGACCCTTCCGGGCCTGCTGAGGCAACATGGCTATAGGACGGCCGCCGTCGGCAAGTGGCACCTGGGCATGGACTGGCCGTTTGCTTCCGCAGAATCCGCCAAGAAGGTCGCCAAGAACAAGGACTCAGCCACCTGCGCCGACGTTGACTGGAGCAAGCCGATCGGCGGCGGACCGACCGACCGCGGATTCGATTACTATTTCGGAGTCAATGTACCCAATTTTTCGCCGTATGCGTTCATCGAGAATGACCGCCTCGTCGGTCCGGCTCCCACGCTGGAGGTTTCCAATATTGGCGGCCGCTTGAGCCGGCTCCCGGGTCCCGGTCAGGCCGGGTTCGACCGCAAGCAAGTCGCGCCGACGCTGGCGAAGAAGGCCTGCCAGTGGATTGCCTCCTCCGCCAAGACCGGCAAGCCCTTCTTCCTCTATCTGGCGCTGACCGGGCCACATTCGCCGATCATCCCCAACGACGAGTTCAAGGGCCGAAGCGGCATCGGCGACTACGGCGACTGGGTGATGGAAATGGATTGGACCGTGGGTGAGGTTGTTACCGCGATCAAGCGCGCCGGGGTTGCCGACAATACGCTCGTCATTTTCACCTCGGACAATGGTCCGGAAATCTAGAACTACGAAGAGGCCCGCGACTACAAGCACTACGCGATGGGCCCGCTGCGCGGCGTCAAGCAGGACACCTGGGAAGGCGGCCACCGGGTGCCGTTCATCGCCTGCTGGCCGGGCCGCGTCCCCGCCGGCGCCGTCAATGCCGAGGTCATCTGCCACAGTGACCTGATGGCGACCGCCGCCGCCATCGTCGGCGCCACGCTCCCCGCCAATGCCGGCGAAGACAGTTACAACATCCTGCCCGCCTTGCTCGGCCGGAAACTTGACAAGCCGCTCCGCGAAGCCACCGTTCATCACAGCGGCAACGGTAGTCTTGCCATCCGGCAGGGCAAGTGGGTCTTCATCGACGCCAAGAGCGGCGGGGCACGCAAGGAGCCCGAGTGGTTCCAGCGCGAGCGCGGTTACAGCGCCGTGGCGAACGAGTTTCCCGGCGTGCTTTACGATCTCAGCCAGGACCTTGCCGAGCAGCGCAATCTCTACGGTGAGCACCCTGACGTGGTCAAGCGACTGAAGGCGCTGCTGGAAAAATACAAGCGCGACGGACGCAGCACACCGGGGCCGACACAGCCAAACGACGTGGCGGTTTCCCTCTTGGCCGACGGCGCCGATCGAACTACGGAGTGAGCGAAGGGGGGCAAGTCCGTTGGCTCAAGCGTGGAATGCCGCGGGCGGCGCCTGGCCTAGTGCGCTGAAGTAGCGGCAAGGCACTACCGCTGCTATGATGGAAGCGACGGGAAAGTCAATTCGGGGAACGTGACGATGAACACCAGAACCACCTATCGCCAAATCGGCTTGCTGCTCTCTGCCTGCACCGCCGGCATCGTGCTGGCCACGGGGACCTTGTCCGCCGCCGACGTGGAGGGCCGGCGTCCGAACGTGATGGTCTTCTTCACCGATCAGCAGCGCTGGGATTCCGTGGGCTGTTATGGCCAGAAGCTGCCCCTTACGCCTCATCTCGACCGCATGGCGGCGGAGGGCGTGCGGTTCGTGTATGCTTTCACCTCCCAGCCCGTGTGCGGTCCCACGCGCTTAACGCTCCAGACCGGGAATTATGCCACGCAGACCGGCTGTTTCCGCAATGGAATCCCCTTGCCCACAAACGAGAAGACCATCGCGCACCGCTTCAGCGAGGCGGGCTACGAAGTCGGCTACATCGGCAAGTGGCACTTGGCCTCGACCGATGCCAAGCCCGTGCCCGTGGAGCGGCGCGGCGGTTACAAAGACTTCTGGTTGGCCAGCGACGTGCTTGAGTTCACGTCCCACGGTTACGATGGCCACATGTTCGACAGCGGTGGGCAGCGGCGCGATTTTCCGCCTGGCCGATACCGGGTGGATGCCCAGACCGACTGGGTGCTGGAGTACCTGCGGACCCGCAGCGGTCGGAAGCCGTTCTTCCTGTTTGTCTCCTATATCGAGCCGCACCATCAGAACGATCACAAGCGCGTTGAGGGCCCCACAGGGAGCCGGGAGAAGTTCGCCGACTACGAAGTGCCGGGCGATCTGGTGGGAACCAAGGGCGACTGGCGACAGAACTACCCCGATTACCTCGGCTGCGTCCACAGCCTGGACGAAAACCTCGGACGTGTGCGCGAGGAACTGAAAAAGCTGGGGATCGCCGAGAACACCCTGATCTTTTATTCCAGCGACCACGGCTGCCATTTCCGTACCCGCAACAGCGAGTACAAGCGCGCCTGCCACGATGACAGCATACGGGTTCCACTGGTCGCCTGTGGGCCGGGCTTTCGCGGCGGCAGAGCCGTCGAGGATCTTGTCAGCCTGATCGACATACCGCCCTCGCTCTTGGCTGCCGCTGGAATTCCGACTCCCGCGAGCATGCAGGGCCGTCCCCTCCAAGGTCTGGTGGACGGAACGGCCAAGGATTGGCCGCAAGAAGTGTTCCTCCAGATCAGCGAGAGCCAGGTGGGCCGGGCGATTCGTACCAAGAAATGGAAATATTCGGTGCATGCGCCGGGGCTTGACGGCGACCGCCAGAGCGGCAGCGACGTGTACGTCGAGGAGTTCCTTTACGACCTGGAAAAAGACCCGTGCGAACGGAATAACCTGGTGAGAGACCCTTCGCTGGCCGAGGTCCGCTCGCAATTGGCCGAGAGACTCAAGCAGCGCATGGTCAAAGCGGGTGAGAAGGAGCCTCGCATCCTTCCGGGGAAATAGTGGTGCGCCATCCTTTTTGCTGATCAAGCGTCCGGAGAGATGTAAGAGAGAGCGTGACAGCAATTTCCACGCTGTGCGGGTGGTTGTGCCGGGACGGTTCCGGAGCCCTCCGTGCGCACGTGTGTCCAAGAACCTGAGGAGATGCCAAGATGTGGATGCGAATCGAGAAGCGAGACGTTGGTCGATTGGTTGGCGCAGGGGTTGCCGCGATTGCCCTTGTGCTGCTGGTTGCGCGAGGGCAGGCGGCCGACCGGCCGGGCCCTGGCGAGGCGGCCGCGCTGGTCCGGCAGATCAAGGTCCTGCCCGACAAGGCTCCGGACTGTTCCACACTTAAGGCGATCGTGGACAGCGTCACGCGCGAGTGCAAGACCAATGACGAGAAGATGATTGCGATCAACAATTTCATGCGCATCTCGACGTACCATCGCGCGGATCCGTGGACGCCGCCCATGAAGAACTTCACCAACTTCGGCTGGGCCCTGTGCGGCGGGCTGGCCGGCTACCAGGAGGCGCTCTACGCCCAGGTCCCCGGTTGGGCCTGGCGCGGCGTCAGCGTCCCCGGCCACAACATGAGCGAGGCCAAGTACGACGGGACCTGGCACTGGGTCGATTGCTTCACCAAGTTCTACTGCTGGCGGCAAGACGCCAGCGCCCCCAACGGCCGGACCATCGCCTGCCACACCGACATCAAGAACGACCCCGGCCTCGTCAACGACCTGCTGGTCCTGGACCCCAAGGAGCAGGTCGTCTATGACAAGCGCAACCGCAAGGAGATGATCGGCGACCGGCTCAACTGGACGGCACCGGCGCTGCTGGTCTGCGGCGACGAGCTGAAATACTGCGTCTATCAGCGGAACACGCGGCTGCTTCCCGAAAGCACCAAGCCCGATCCGGAATGGGTCAACCCCAAGTACACCGCCGAGGTACACCTGACGCCCGGCTTGGCGCTGGAGAACACGTGGGACCAGCTCGCCCCGCCGGAAGACTCCTGGCCGATCAAGGACAATTACGTCGTGGGGCACGGCTGCGGCAACCGGGATCTCCGCAACGACCCGGCTGCCGGGCCGGTCCTGGAGCCTTATTCCAAGCGGCCCCGCAGTTATTCCAACGGCCGCCTGGTCTTCGCCCCCGACTTCCAGCGCGACGGTGCTCAAGGACTTCGCGGCAGTCGAGAACGTGAAGGTGGACAACGGCTTGCTGGTCCCGGCGGACCCCACCAAGCGGGCCAGCGTGACGGTCAACCTGGAATCGCCCTACCTCATCGTCCGGCTCAACGGCACGGTGGAGGGTGAGGACGTGAGCGTCAGCGGTCTCAAGACCGACGGCCCGGCGTTTTCCGTTGCGGTCCCCGGGTTCGAGACGTTCAAGAAGGAGGTGCGGATCGAGATCAAGAAGTGCCTCAAGGCCCTGCGGTTGGAGGCGATCGTGTTGAACAACGCCGGCTGCCTGCCCTACCTGTCGCCGGGCCGGAACAAGGTGACGGTGTCGGTGGCCGACCCCGCCGCCCTGGGCGACAACCGGCTGGTGGTGACCTACGCCTACGCGGCGGGCTGCCGCAACAAGTCGTTCGAGGAGCTGTACAAGGCGGGCAGCCACCTCTTCGCGCAGGACGGCGCGACCTGGCAGGCGGCGCCGACGGTCGTGCAGAAGACCTTCATGGCCAACGACCTGCCGGCCACGTTCGCGATCGACGTGCCGACGCCGAAGGACAAGTACCCAGTGTATCCGCGGATGCTGTTCCTGCGGCGGGAGGTGCTTTCGTCCGACGGCAAGCCCCTGCCGCTTCCTGAGAAGGCCCAGCTGCCCAAGCTGGGCCCCGGCGACGAGCTCAAGACGCTGCCCAACCCCTTCCTGATCGGCTCGCAGCCCCCTCCGGCCAGGCCCGCGGGAAAGCAAGCGGGCACACTTGGCCACGGCTTTGGTGAAAGGAGCAGATAATGTTCTGGGCGAAGGTGAAAATCGTGGCAGCGGTAGTTTTGGTGGCTGTTGCCATCGGGGTCGGCGCTCCGAGGACGGTGAAGCTGTTGGCGGCGGAGAAGCCGGAGGCCGTCGCCGCCGGCCTGGTGCCGACGGCGGAAGTCATACAGCTCCTTTACTCCTTCGCCGGCGATTATGGCCAGCCCCGCAAGAGCGACATGCCGAAGGACATCGGGGATTTCAGGCCATGCAGCATGGTGCCGCTCGGCGATTACTTTTACACCGGCAATTTCAAGGACAATCGCAACGCGGTCCACTGTTTCAAACGGGATGCGAAGACTGGAATGCTATCGTTCAGCAGCGCGGTGACCTCGGCCGGCAAAGAGCACAGTGTCCATGTCTTTGCGGCTGGCGGGCGGCTGTACGGGATTCGAGCGGGCGTCGGCGACAACGAGCTCGCCTGGTACGACATCGAAGGCCAGACCGGCAAGCCGGTCGCGAAAGGCGTTGTGCCTTTGGCCAAGAACCGCGGCGCCGGGCAGGCCGATCCCACGAAGACGGTGGGGGGAGGCGTCGTGAGCAAGGACCAGAAGAACGTGTATTGCGTCGCGGACGGCTCGACAGTCCTATGGTACAAGCTTGCTGCCGACGGCGCCGGTCAAGGCCGGCGAACGGGCGTGCCAAGGCAACGATGCCTGGACGCTGGTCATCGCGCCGAATGGGAAGCACCTCTACAATATGTCGCGGCAGTCGATCGCCTGCCTGGAAATCGGGCCCAGGGGAGAACCCGTCGTCAAGAGCGTGACGGAACTGGATGCGAAATGGGCCGCGAAAGACAAGGCTTTGTCGAGGACCCTGTCGTTCACGCCGGACGGCAAGTGGCTCTACTCCAATTTCTGCCTCGGACAACCGGACCATAATGGGACATTCATCTGCGGCACGGACGCCTGGCTCGCGATCTATCAACGCGATCCGGCCACCGGTGCGCTGACCCTGCAGGAGGCCGGCAGCGGCAGGGATTCGACCCGGCCGGATTTCAAACTGGCCAATGGAAAGGGGGTCAATCTCGTCTTCATGCCAGACGGACTCAGCGGTTTTGCGGCTACGCCCGGGACCCTGCTGCGCTCGTTCCGCCGCGATCCCAACAGCGGGCGGCTTTCGGACATCTCGGATTTCTCGGAATGGGACCGCAGGGTGTTGGGGGTGGACGCGGGTCTGTGGCTCGACGGCCGGAACGGTTTTCTCTACGGCCTGGGCTGTGGTGAAGGCACTCCGGGGATCGCCATGGGCGCGCCGTTGTGGCCGTTATGGGTGGCGAAGGTCGGCCGGGGCCCCCTGCGGCCGCAGGTCGAGGCGGCGCTGACCGGAAATGCCAGACCCAGCGGCGCAGCGGCCGAGGCCAACTGGCCTTGCTGGCGCGGCCCGACCCACGATCAGCGCAGTCCCTTGAAAGGCATTCGCAAGGACTGGACCGGCGGGCTGAAGAAGGTGTGGGAGGTCGAGGGCTTGAGCCCGGGCCAGCACAGTTGGTGTACGGCGGTGGTCCAGGGCGAGAAGCTCGTCGTCACCGGCCTGCACGGCTCGGTCTATGAGGCCTTTTGCTTCGACGCCGACAAGGGCGGCCAGCCCTTGTGGACCGCCGAGTTTGGAGGCGTCCAGGGTGGTCATTTCGGATGGGGTAGCGGTGCGCAGGCCACGTCGGCCATCAGCGGCGACAAGGTCTATTGCGTCGACAACAAGGGATTGCTGGTCTGCATCCATACGGCCGACGGCAAGATCCTCTGGAAGCAGTTCGTCGGCGGCGGCGAGATCTACGCCTGCAGTCCGCTCGTCTGCGGCGACTTGGTCGTCGTGCCCGGAAACCACTATTGGTACTCGAAGTAGTTGTACGCCTACCAGAAAGATACCGGCGAGCTCGCCTGGAGCTATGGCGGCGGCGGCACGAATTCGAGCGCATCGCCCACGCTGGCGACGATCGAGGGCAAGGAGCAGATCGTCGCCACGCAGGCAAAACGGGTCTTCGGTGTCGACACGGCCACCGGCAAGGAGATCTGGAAGTACAACAACGGCGCCAACGGTGGCGACGGCGGTCCCATATCCTCGCCGGTCGTCTGGGGCAATAACGTCTGGTCGGGCTGGTCTGTGGCGGGGACGCTGCAAATCGCGGACGGCGTGGCCAAGCAGATCGAAGGCTACGATACCGGCAGCCTGAGCACTCCCATCGTTCTCGGGGACCACATGTACGCGTTCAAGCGATGCGCGCCTACGGTACAGGGCGACAGCGACGGCTTCCTGGTTTGCGCGAGCGCCACGACCGCCGAGGTGAAGTGGAAGGAGAAGATCGGCGAAGGCACCATGGCGTTTGTGGATGGCTGTCTGCTCTGCCTGACTTACGGCGGCGACCTGCTGCTCGTCGAACCGCATCCCCAAGGGTTCAAGAAGCTGGCAGAGATGAAGCATGCGATCGCCCGCGAAGACTGGGAGAATCACCGTGCGGGAAAACTGAACGACCCGGAGCGATTCAAAGAGGCAACGGGCGGGTTCGGTTTCGCGCCCTGCTGGTCCGCGCCGACCGTAGCCCGCGGCAAAGTCTATCTGCACTACAGCGACCGGCTGGTGTGCTACGATCTGATGGAGGCGGGGCCCCGCGAGCTCGCTCCGCCGCGGCAGCCGGACAGGGGTGAGGCGGGCCGCTCGCCGGCAGCCACTGCGGAACGCGAGCTGCCGGGCAGAGCCCCCAAGCCCACGGGCACCGCCGCCGCAGGAACCGACAAAGCGCCTGCGACACGGACCGCTGCCAGCGTTGCGCCCAGCGGCCCGGCTGGACGAAGAACTGGCCGCAGTTCCGCGGGCCGTGGGGCGATGGCAAGGCTGCCGCGGATGCGAACCCGCCCGCCAAGCTCGACCTGGCCCGGGACACGCGTTTCAGCACTGCCCTGCCGGCCCGGGGACGCAGTTCGCCGATCATCTGGGGCAATCGCATCTATCTGACTGGCGAGGACGCCTGCGTCATGGCCTTCGACCGCGAAACGGGCAAGTTGCAGTGGAACACCACGCTCAAGGTTCCAGGGGCGGCGGGCAAACCGGACCGCGACGAGCCCCAGCCGCCACCCCTGGGCGGAAGCGCGGGCGGCGCCGCCCCCACGCCCGTCACCGACGGCCAGTTCGTGTACGCCTTCTTCGGCAACGGAATCCTGGGCTGCGTCGACTCCAGCGGCAAGCAGATTTGGGCCGGGGCGTTGGTTTCGGGCGGGCCCAAGAATCTGTACGGTTTGGCCGCCAGTCCGGTCCTCTACGGCGAGGTGCTGATCCAGGTGGTCGACCGCGGCGGCAGTGCCCGCGCCAAGGAGTCGTTCGTGGTTGCCGTTGGGGCCAAAGATGGGACCGAGGTGTGGCGAAAAGAACGTCCGGTCCGCTCGTGCTGGACGACCCCGACCATCGTTCGCGGCCCGGCCGGCGACGTGCTGGTGACTACCGCCCCGCCGCTGGTGATCGCCTACGACCCGCAGACCGGCCAAGAGCGATGGCAGGCGGAGGGTTCGTCCAACGGGGAACTCACGGCCTCGACGCTGACGTGCGGCGAGGGCGTCGTGCTGCTGGCCGGCAGGGAGGGGCTGACCGCGCTGAAGGTCGGCGGCGCGGGTGACGTGACGAGGGCCGCGCCGGTCTGGACATCCGACACCGCGCCGCCGCCGGTGGCCAGTCCGGTTGGCGGCGACGGACGGTGCTATGTCCTCGGCAGCGGCGAAATGACTTGCATCGACACGGCCACCGGCAAGGAAAAGTGGAACCTGGAACTGAACGGGGATTTCTGGGCCTCGCCGGTCCTGGCCAAGGACCGCATCTATGCGATCAACCGCAGGGGCCGGTTGTTCGTCGTGTCGACCGCCGGCAAGAAGCTCGACGAGGTGCAACTTGACGCGGGCGTGGAAGCCACGCCGGCGATTGTGGAGGGACGCATCTACATACGCACGGACGGCCGACTTCTCTGTGTTGGTCGGCCTTAAGGAAGTGATAATGCAAATCTTTGTTTCCCTGGCCTCCGTCGTCGCGGCATGCTCCGTCGCCGCCGACGTCGTTGCCGCGCCTGCAGCTTTGGCTGCGGATGTCGCCCCGCATGGCGAGCACCTTTCCATCGAGGAAATCCGGGTAGTTCGGCAGGCAGTGTATGAAAACGACGCTCTGCTTTATTCGCCTGACAGAAGCCCAGAATGGCGGCTCTTGGCTGTTCCGCGGCCGCTTGAGAATCTCTATAAGAAGCATCCTGCGGCCGTATCGGACGTTCTTCAAACCATAATGGAAGGTGCCAATCCAAGAGATTCATCGCTGGCAGCAGGCTACGCCTTTGAGTTGTTCTATGGCCCTGGCACGGGGATCGTTTGCGTGGAGTTTTTCGACAAGAAAACCTACGACGCAATGGATAAGGACTGGGAAACGAGTCCCCGCGAGCATTGGATTCAGAAGTTGAGCGAAATAAGGAAGAAGAAAGATGAAAAGGAAAAACGGAGGAAGGACGGATGCGGATGAGGCTAGCAAGGCGTAGTGGCAGAGTCGGGCTTCGCCCAAACGGCTGCGCCGTCCACTACGCCTCCCGTTGGTCAATTCGCATCAAGTCGGCCGTTAGCAAGGTGCCGTCGCCCCCTTCGTTTCCTGCGGCGGTCACCCCAACCTCCGCAGCGAAGGCCATTTCCAGCCTGCGTCGGCGTGCCCCTCCTCCGCAGGCAAGGGCTCGGGAAATGCTTCGGATGCTATGCGGCCATCGTCCCGGGTGACACGGCTGCTCTAGGGGCCCTGCTGCCGGATCGCTGGCTGGCCGACCATCCCGGATGATGCGTAACACGGATCGCAACGGAAGGGCTGACCGCGACCGGTCGATCATCCGTAGGAGGGAATGCTTGTCCTTTCCGTCGGAAAGTCGGGTCTGGTCGAGCGCGAATCGCGAGATCTTGAGGACCACGAGCAAGACGCGGAGCAAGGCGATCAGCTTTTGAATTCGCGTCCGGAGCCGTAAGACTTCCTGCTGCAGTTGCACGGCGTCCATGTTGAGCGGATCAGCGGTCACGACTTGGACGCTGGGGGTTGTCAGCCAACTACGCGCGGTAGAGCGTGGAACGCCATATTGGACAGCGCCGCTTACGTCCTGTGTCTTGCGGACGAATTCCCGAAGTCGGTGGTCATAACGCTTCTGAGTGCGGGTTGTGGTAACCATGACCTTATCATGGTTCAGACTGCGAGCGGGTCAAGCGTCCGTGACCGAATTGCCGGAACTGGCCGGCCGAGCTGACGAGAACTCACGCAGAAAAGTGCAGAATGTCGTGACACACAGCACCGCGATTTCCCGAGAACCCGGAAGCCAGGGGCGAAAACTTGCAGACCCTGTTCGACTACCTGGTCGAGAAGGGGCGGATCAGGAAGAAGTAGGCTACCTGGCGCTGGACGTACCGCTGCCACTCAGTCACGACGGCCATCGAACCGCCGTACAGCACCGCAGTTTACCCAACTTGCCAGCTCTGCCGAGGTCAATCTTCGGGCTGGCGTGGATGTCCGCCTTCCCAGTCCTCGGTCCTCCAGGAACGCCAAGAAGGCCCGCAAGAAGCGCCGTCTGCCCATATGGCCATAATACCGTCCAAGGTGGAAGGCCTTCAGACTGGCTCCTGGCGCGTCTGCGGCCATGCCACTCTTTGGCAGGGGATTCTGGCATGGGCGGATAGGCCCATTGCGATCACCGACGAAGACCCGGCTGCTTGCCATCGGCGGGCGAACCTCCAGGTATGCCGCCAGGGCGCGTCGGGCGGGCAGAGGGAGCGGGGCAGACCTCTGCTTGTTGCCCTTGCCGAGCCGGAAGGTCACCGTCCCGCTCCGCTCGCCGAGCGCCAGGTCCGCCAGTTCGAGGCCGGCGACGTCGGAGACGCGGGGCCCGGCGTAGAGAAAGAGGCTGAAGACGGCGCTGGCCCTCACGTCCTGCCGCAACTCGACCTCCCGCAGGAGCCGCCGGACGACAGCCCGGTCCAGCCCCTTCGGGGCGAGGGCCTGCTTGCGGAGCTGCTTCGCCTTCGTGGCAGGGTTCGCCGGGAGGCGTCCCTGCTCGGTCGCCCACCCGAGGAAACGGCGCACGCTCACCAGGCAGCGGTTGACGGTCGCCACCGCCTGCCCTTTCTCCCGCCGCAGGTGCTCCCGGAAGTCGGTCACGTCACGGACGGTGACTCGCCCCAGGACGAACGGCTCCTTGTTGGCCGCCGCGAACCAGGCGGCGAACTTCCGCAGGTCGCTGACGACGGCCTTGCGGCTGGCGGCAGCGAGGTCATGGTCGTCCAGGAACCGGGCGAGGTGCGACGCCTCGTCCTTGCCGACAGAAACGCCGTCGAAAAGGTTATCGGGCGAGTTTTTCATGCCTTGTCTCCTTGAAATGAAGCCCAAACGGACGCTTTTGGCTCGTAACCGGCCGGATAAGCCCCCTTATCAGGCGAGGTCATCGTGCGGGATTTCGCCTTTCGTGTTTGTGCGATCCCATTGGGCCGGTTTTCGGTCATGTTCAGACTCCAGACTGTCAAGAAAGGTCTCAACTATGCGGGGACGCACCATTGAACGAAACCGCTCCGCGGCAGGCGGAGGACGGTAAATTGGATTGGGCTGGTCCCATTTCGTTAGGCTGGGGGGTGACGACAGCGGCAGAAGTGAGAAAATGGGGGATTGTGTTCCGATTCTCAATTCCCCCATTTTTCCCCAAGGAGCTGTCGAGATGACTCCCCTGCGTCAGAAGATGATCTATGAGCTTGAACTGCATCGTAAGTCTCCCGGCACGATCGAGTCGTATGTAACTGCCGTAGCCCAGTTGTCACAGCACTACGGCCGCTCGCCCGAGACAATCTCGGTCGACGAGATCCGTGGATTCTTCCATCATCTGATCACCGTCCAGAAAGTGAGTCTGGGCACGTGCAACCTGAGGCTGTCGGGCATCAAGTTCTTCTATCGCCATGTTCTCGGTCAGAAGGAGTTTCCTCTCGGTATTCCCACCAGGCGTTCCGGGCGGTTGCCGGAGCCCCTCAGTCGTAGCGAGATTGTGAGAATCTTCGAGGTGGTCGACAATCTCAAGCACCGTGCAGTGTTGATGACCGCTTATGGCGGTGGTTTGCGCGTCTCGGAAGTAGTGCATTTGCGGCCCACGGACATCCACTCCGACCGCATGCTGATTCGGGTCAACCAGGGCAAGGGACGCAAGGATCGCTACACGTTGCTCTCGTCTCGACTGCTGGAGGAACTCCGCGCCTATTGGCGCCAGTACCGCCCGAAGGGCGAATGGTTGTTCCCTGGCTATCGCAACAAGTCTCTGTCGGACAGGGCGGCACAAACGATCTTCTACGCCGCCAAAGAACGCGCAGGGGTCGTACATGGACATGGTATCCATTGCCTCCGACACTCGTTTGCCACACACCTGATGGAAGCAGGCGTGCCGTTGCCGACGATCCAGCGTTTGATGGGCCACGCCAGCCTCAGCAGCACGGCAAAGTACCTGCACGTGACCAGCCAACATCTTGACGGTATCCACAGCCCCCTCGATCTGCTGCGTCTGCCCCAGGATTCCGACGCTGTAGTGCCCCAGGACTCCGGCGTTCCAGCCTCCCAGGACTCCGCTGCTCCAGTACCCGACGATCCCAGCGTTGCGGCACCCAAGGGTTCCGACGCTGTGGTGCCCAAAGGCTCCGGTGTTGCGGAGTAATCGCCATGCCCGGTGCCGCGCCCTGCGGTGCGGTACCGAGAGAGACTGCTTCCTGCGAGCTCGCCGACGTTTTTCAGCAATATGGTGGGGCATACCAAGAGACGCATCGCGTCACTCCGGCGCAGCGCAAGGCTATATGGGCAATTACCCACTGCCGAACCGCCACTTTGGGCGGCCATCGCCAGTGGTGCCCGTCTTGCGGATTCGAGCGGTACGCCTACCACAGCTGCCGCAACCGTCATTGTCCGAAGTGCCAAAGCACGGCTACGGCCGCTTGGGTGGCAGCCCGCCAGGAAGAGCTCTTGCCGGTACCGTACTTCCACAACGTGTTCACCGTACCGCACGAGTTGAACCAACTCATCCTCTGGAGCGAACGCAATCGGCGTGCGCTGCTGGGACTGCTGTTTGACGCGGTGGCCAAGACCCTTCTGGAGTTTGGCAGCACCACGTTCGGCGGCAAGGTCGGCTTCACGCTCGTATTGCATACGTGGGACCAACGGTTGCTTCCTCACTTCCATCTCCATTGCCTGATCGCGGCCGGCGCGCTGGCCGACGGCGATTCACGGTGGATTGCCGGAGGCCGGCAGTTTCTCTTCCCCGTACGTGGGCTGAGCAAGATGTTCCGTGCCAAGTACCTGGACGGCTTGGCTGAATTGCTGGAACAAGGCCAGCTGGACCTGCCGCCTCAATCGGTTGAGCTAACGACACCCGATACCCGCCGTCGTTGGTTACGATGCTGTCGGAAAAAATCATGGGTAGTCTACTCCCAGGCACCCTTTGCCGGCCCACGCAAATTGTTGGACTACTTGGGGCGTTACACCCATCGCGTGGCGATCGGCAATCACCGCATCCTTGCTTGCAGGGATGGCAAAGTGCATTATCGCTATCGTGACCGCCGTGACGGCAACCGGTGCAAGACGGACATCCTTCTCGCCGAGGAATTCCTCCGTCGCTTCCTCCAACATGTTCTGCCAGACCGCTTCCTTCACGTCCGGCACTACGGCTTTCTTGCTAATCGTGTCAAACGTCAGCTCCTGACGCGATGTCACCAATTGCTGGGAGCCCGGCCACCCGCAACAGACGATCGGCCCCAATCGGCCGCCGACTGGATGCGCGTCCTGTTGGGGATCGACATCACTCGATGCCCATGTTGTGGCAAAGAACTCCATCATGAGATACTCCGACCGTCGCGTTCCACATCGGTTGAACTTTGCCGCTCACAGCACCCCGAACACGTCCCACCCTGGAACACTTCCTAAGGCGAACGTCACGATGATTGAAACCGTTCTCCTCGTAATCGCAAGCTTTTCGCTCTGCCTCCGAAGATGGTCTGCGCCTACCAGGCGTGCTATTGAGGGACATGCCTTCTTCAAAGCCTTTCGTTCCCCGTCACGCTGCCTCCACCTCTCTTCTGTCCCGGATTTGACCGCTCGTCAGCCAGTGCGCAACTCGCAATTCCAGCGTTCCTGTGATTCAATCTCCAAGAACCGGTGAATCCGGCGCCCCTCACGCTCCGCGGCTTCGTTCAACGGAGTTTTATCGGCCATCGCTGCGCGACGGCGCAATAAAACCCTATCCATTATGCGAAGATGTGCGTGAAGTACATCCCCTTGCCATCCTCCGCCACATTCCACGGCCACCACCGCCCCCATTCGACCGGCGGCTGGACCAGGACCTCCCAGTCGCTCGCCTTGTCGCAAAGCCACACGCCCCGGCCGGAAGCATCCTCCTCGGTGGCGTCGGGGTTCTACGTGGGCCTCCTCGGTAATGGTCACCTTACCCGGGCACGCCAACCCCCTTGATTCCCCAATTGTTCGTCAAAACTCATTAAAGTGCGCGGAGAAATGGTTGGAAGACAGATTTCCAGCGAAGAATTACGAAGCGATCCAGAGACGTCGCACGCACGAGGCGCGCGACCTGGCTCGAACCTCCCATGCGCCCTAAATATATGCCATAAATGTGGCATAAATACATGAAGAGGAGTGATACCTGTCAGCTCCCGGTATGTCGACGACGTTATCCAGGTCGTGATTGCACGCTACCTCCGGCGACCCATCCAGCGGTGTCCTAATCCAGGTCACGCCACTCAATTCTACTAAATATATGCCATATATGTGTCATATATACGTGAAAGAACATCACAACTAAATCCCCACCACAAGCCAGCCTGCCTTCCAGCCCCCGATCTTACACAATTGCGAGTGGGGCAGCACTCGGAGATGCTCTAGCTGTTCACGGAAAGCCGGCGAACGTGGCGTCGTCCCGAGGCATGGTCACGGCATCGGCACACCGCGCCCGAGGCGGCCGGTCACCTGCCTCTGCCCCAGCTTGGCTCCTCCCTCACGCCGACACTGCGTCAAACCCGCCGAGTTCCATTTCGCGCCCCATCACGCAACCACTAAGCTGGCCCCCTTTCCGCCGCGAAACTGGCCCCCTTCCCGGCCGCGACCGACACGAAGCTGGCAGCGATTTCGGTTGGATCTCCGATTGAGTCCGTCGAGAGGCCCAGATCTGCCACTCGGCGCAGAACGGGGACACAGTGTCTGCCGCGACGCCTCCGCAAGAGAGAGTTCTCGACCTGAGTTGCCAAGACCACCAGCGGCGAACTCCCCAAGAGCTTCGAGTCGATCAGTCGGGTCTGCCTCATTCCCTTGGACTTTGGACTCCATGGCTTACGACAAGTCCAAAGTCTACAGGAATAGCACAGACTCAGCCGTCGTTGTCCTCATTATCCTCGTCCTCGCTGAAGAATTTGTCCTCCAAATCCTTGTATTCCTGCTCCTCCTGCTGTTCGAGGCGCTCTTGCTCGGCCCGCCGGCGGTTCTCCTCCGCCGCGGCCCTGGCTTCCGCCTCCAGGTCCGGCGCCTCCGGCGGCCGGCCGGTCAGGACGAATCGGGGCACATCGAGGGCAGTCAACTGCCCATCAACCTTCAACGCCTTCTTGCAGTTGAAATAGGTCGAGCGGCTCAGGCCGGTCCTCTTGACAAACTCGGCTACCCGCTCGTCCACCGACTTGTACTTCGGGTCGCTCTCCAGGACACGAACCCACTGCTCCCCCGACTGGGTGAAGTAACGCCGGGCGATGAACTCCTTCCAATCCCCCTTGGTCTTCCGCTCGTAGGCCTTGATGTAAGCCCGCAGGTACAGCTTGTCCGCCTCGATGAGGCCCAGGTGTTCCCCGACAAAATCGAAGACCTCCTGGTCCCAAAACCAAACCGCGGCGTGCTTGTGGATCTCCAGCAGCGTCGGATCAAAGTAGACGAAATGCCCCCTATCCACGATGGCGTCGTACTCGTGGGCATCGCCGAAGGCGAACCGGTTCATGAGCAGACAGAGCCGCGAACTGGTCGGGAACGACTTGGGGATTCCCCGGCGTTCCAGCTCCCGGTTCTGTGTCCGCCAGTTCGCCCATTTCTGGGGCTTGCACTCCGTAAGATCACGGATCAGATAGCGGCCGGTGCTATCCGCCCACAGCCGCTCGCCATCGTCGATAACGAGCAGCTTGTTGCGGTGTTCGTAGGCCATCTCCCGCTGAATTTCCCAAGGAGAGACGCGACGCCCTAAGACATCGTGGCTGGGCTTGAAGAGGTCGCCATGTCCTTAGCAGTGTCGCGATCGCGTACCCCATAAATATACTGGCATACTGGGGCATAATAATAGGGGGCGATTACCATTCCTCGGTTGCAATTCTCGTTTCCCTCATGCCTAGTTCTACAGCATCACTTTTTTGCAACGACGTTTGGATGTCTTGCCAGCCAGGTCTTGCGATGGGAGTTTGTGGCCTGCTCGTTACGGTCGCGGTAATAGTCGATCAGCTCTCCGGCATCCTCCAGTGTCAACTGCGGACGCGGCAGGGCCGCTCGGAGCAATCGCATGGCCATGTCCACCGTCAAATCGGGAACCTGGCTACGGACGTCGCGACGCGTCTGCACCACGTACAGATGCGCCAACGCCACCAAACTCATGTGGTGATGCCAACTCGTCCACGAGCGTGCCTCGTAGTGCCCCATCCCCAATTGTCCCTTGGCGTCCTCCAGGAACTCTTCCACACGCCACCGCGATCCCGTCACCAACGCCATCGTTTTCAAGGGCACGTTGGTTTCGGCATGGGAGAAGTAGTATTTCACCTCCGGCACCGGCTCCAGCGAGCGACGAATCAGCAACCACCCCTGTGGACCGACATGGCGATGACGCACCGACCACACTCGCAACCGAGCAAACTCGAACATCAGCGGCCCCTTGGCTCCCTCACGAAGCTGAAGGACTCGCCAATCCTTTGCAGGGATCGTCGCGACCAGTTGACTCACTTGCCAGACCAGTTCGTCCGGCGTCTGCCGCAACGGTTGCTCAGTCCATACGGTGGTGTTCGCAGGCACCTCGACCAAGTAGCGCTGGTGGCTCCTTTCCAGGGCGTCGAGAAAATCACCGTCGCGTCCAAACTCCTCATCGGCAGTGACCCAGTCGAAATGCACAGAACTTCGAGCCAACAGGGCCGCTGCGATCTGCGGCTTTGTCTGGAAGGTGATCTCCGACGGAACGCGCGTCTTCTTGCGGCGCACGGCGTCGGTGGCCCACGTCTCCGGCAGATACAGTTGGTGGTCCAGGAGGATGCTGCCCGCAGGAGTCACACCGAGGAGAAAGACACCTACTTGGCAGTTCTCCTTCTTGCCCACCCGTCCGCACCATTGGCGCTGTACCCCGACGCTCTCCGTGCCGTGCTTGACGAAGCCCGAGCCGTCGATCACCCCTACCGTGCCGATGGGCGACTCAGTGGCCGTGGGCACGAACTCTTCGTTAAACACCGCTTGGATTTCTTGCTGCACCGCCTGAGCCTCCCAAGGAGAGACCGTGAGAAACCGTTGCCATGCCAAGGCGACGCGCTGGTGGATCTCCGGCCGATCTGGTGCGGCTCCGCCGAACACCATCGCCATCGGCTCGACACTCTTGCGATCCTCCGCCAGAAGCAGTCCCCGGAGATACCCCAGGGAATGCTCTTGGCACTCGCGTCGTCCAAACAATGGGGCGAAGCGCCCGTGAAGATTTACCAACCACTCCGCCGCTGCGCAGTCCGATCGTGTCCATGATAAAGTCCTCCTGAAGACTTCCATGAAACGCCGAACTGGCCAGTTCGATCACACATCCCTCCTGTATGACTCAAACCCCCGAAATCTCCAATAGCAAAACGATGCTGTAGAACTAGGTAACGTCCTCGCGTTTCCGTCTCACCAGCACCATCCCCTCTGAGTTGTGGAACCGTCTGGGAACCAAGCTGATCTCCAAGCTTCGCTCGGGCACCGACCTTCGCGTCGGCGTCAATTTCTCCGTGACTTTCAGTGCTGAAGCCGCCAAGAACATGGAGACCGAGATTCGGCAGGCGTTGCAGGACTTGGGATTGGAGAACACGATCAAGATCGAGTAGGTTCACCCAGACCTGTCCATAGAGACCAGATTTCTAGCGAAGAGCTGCGAAGTGATCCAGGGGTGTCGGACGCACGGGGTGCGCAACCCGACTCGAACCCCGCATGCGCCCTAAATCTATGACACACTTATGTCATAATACATAAAGAGGCGTGATAACTATCGGCTCCCAGCATGTTGACGATGTTGTCCAAACGGTGATTGCTCGCCACCTCCGACGACACATCCAGCGATACCCCAATCCAGATCACACCGCTTAACTCTACTAAATAAATGACATACTCATGTCCTATATACATGACAATGTCACAACTGATCCCTTTCGTAAGCCAACCCACCTTTCAGCCCACGATCTTGCGCAATTGCGCATCGGGCTGCACTCGGAGATGCTTTAGCCGAGTCGCTGAAGGCTGTCTAATTCCAGGGCTTCGTCTCCCTGGAGCGGGACGGTCCGGCAGGCAATCCGGCGGGCGCCATGAAGGCCACCTGCCAACGTTACCTGGCGACGATGAAAGAACATCTCAATTGAACTACTCCTGCACCTCGGACATCAAGCTGTTGATGTTGATCGGGTGCGGACACCGCTGCCCGTAGACCCCGCATTCCGCGCAGGCGCTACCCGCTCGGATTCGGGCGGCGAAAGATAGACGTTCTGGCACAGCACCACACTGTTGCCCTGGAAAACGGCGGCGGTGTTGGATAGCGAAGTATTCGCGGAGCGGTTTAGGTCAACTGCTGGCACCACCCCGATGGTCTGACCTGCCTGTCTTACACGTCTGCCTGTAAAGGTCACGCAGTTCGGACAGCCGGGTCCGTGCGTGCGCGATCTCGGTCGGACCTTTTGCGCAAGTCTTTGGGCGATCTCCCCATCGGACAACCCTTTGCTGAAGAAGTCTTCCAGATCGAGGAGCAGGTCGGTTTCGGTCAGGTCACACTCGACCTTAGCCATTGCCCCCACCATTCCCGTTTCGCGGCCTTCCTTTGGCAGGGGAGCGACCACGGACTCCGGCACCGGCCGCCTCACCGGAGATTGTAAATGGCGTCGAATCGGCCGGGAGAGGAACTCGGCCGGATCCGTCAGCAGCGCGCTGAACTTCAGCGGACCGAAAAGCCGCCACCAAAGGTGTGGCGTGAACTCATGTCCGGTGATCATCTGGAAGGCGGAGCAGTACCGATTTGCGACAGTCGACAGTCCCACTTGGAACTGCCGGCTAATTTCCGCGAAGGTATGTTCATGAGACCATTGATAACCACTGCCAGTCCAGCCCTCTCGCTGGTCCCAAACGTCCAGGTAGGATTGGAGCTTGTCAGTATGAACACGCCGCTCCGTGATTGCCCTTCGCCGTTTCCAACGGCGGACTTGTCCCTCGACATCCTGGACGATAGTCCGCTGGGATGCGCCAGGTGAATGTAAAACAGGGGCGCAACAGGGTAGGAATCCAAGGCCGGGCTGCAAATCTGCGCCAGCCGACTCATCGCCTGCGTCTTTTGCAGCGAACGGTCGGCCGTATCACCATCGACCGCACAGTGATCATCGGCGGAAGTAGAGAGGATGCCTGCAAGGGCACAGCGATCTGCCTGCGGCAGGGCCCCGATGAGCATCGCGGCGATGGACCTCAATGTCATCGGTTGAACCGTACCGGACAAGAAAGCTGGGTCGAGGTCGCCTCCGTCGAGTTCCTCAAAGCTCTGGGCGGGATCGACGGGTTCACCAGTGACGCCGATCGCGCCAAGCATCAGCATCGCGGCTTGACGCAACTGCAGTTGTGCCGCCGGGGTGTCAGGCTCGCTATGCCGATAGAGCCGGGCATTGGACCAGAAAACGAGGTAATACGGATGCCGGCGACTCACCTCCCAGCGAAACCGCACCGGAAGATCGTGAAGCTGATTCGGCGGCCGACGGATGATATCGGCTCGACTCTCTTCAGTGTTTGGCTTCGCTGAATCCGTCATGGAGGCTCGCCTCCGTCGGCCATGTTTCGCAAGCCACCACCATGTCCATCGTGGTTCGCCTGCTGGCTGTTCATTATACAGCTTCCTCTGTTTCAGCATCCCCTTGAATCTCGCCTCGGCGGACGGCCGCTGGCCTCGTCGCCAGCCATTTCTGTTGGGCCCCATCGTTGGCTCTGCCGTGTCTTGTGCCCGGGCGGCAGGTCCCTGACTTAACGTCCGCGTTATTCTGCAAAAAGCAGTAACTGGGGTTGGCCTTGTTGGGGCTGACTGATGGATCGGACTGCTTTGTGAAGGGCGCGGACATGGACCCGGCAGGCAATGGCGCGAACGCCCAACTCCTTACTATCACAGAGCTTAGCGCGAAGAGCCGGCTCTCGCTGGCCACGATCCACCGGTTGAAAGACCAGGGCAAGATTCCCTTCTACCAGCCAGCCGGCAAACGCGGCAGGCTGCTTTTCCCCGCGGATGCGATCGAGCGGGCTGCCGCCGCAGGCAGCCAGACCACTCCTGCCGAATCGCATGCCTTATCCCCGCCGCACCTCTCCGGGCCCGCCCCGGGATGGATGCGGCCAACTCCCTGAACAACATTATGGAACCCCGTATGCCCCGAAAACCCACTCATCCCCCGATCGCCTGCGAGCACTTCACCTGGAATCTTTTCCAGCGTGACGGCGTTTTTTACGCCGACGCCCGCGGCGGGAAGTACAGGCTCGGCAAACACTCGCTGGGCACCCGCGACCGTGACGAGGCGGTCGAACGCCTGAAGACGCTCGATCTGCACAAGGCCATTGAGCTGGGGTTGGCCAAACCCGAGGTGGCCAAGCCGGCCGCGACCACCAGCATCGCCGACGGCTGGCAGGTATTCATGGACTACTGCGACCGCAGCCCGGTCCTGGGCGGTGTATCCGCGGCCACCAGCAAACGCTATCGCGCAGTCCGCGACAAACACACCGAGTTCTGTGCCAGGCACGGAATTGCTGCGTGGAGCGAGTTCGACAAATCCACGCTGGAAAAATACGGCACCTGGTTAACGAAGAAGTTCGCCTACCGCACCGTGTACTTGGAGCTGACGCTGTTGAAGTCGGTCGTTTCCTGGCTGATCGCCAACAAGAAACTATCTGCGGATGCCAAGATCGAGTACCCGCTTTCTAAGCCCGAAGGCACGGACACCTACTGCTACACCCGCGAACAAGTCTCCGCGATGATCAAGCACTGCCAAGCCATACTGAAACTCGGCTGGCTGGCCAACGTGATCATCGCCCTGGCCCATCTCGGGGTCCGCATCGGCGAACTTGCCGGCCTTCGCTGGTCCGATGTGGACCTGGAGCACAACGTGATCACCGTGGCCGACGAGCGGGCCAGTCGCCGCAAGCGGCTGGCCGGGACCGCCCGAACGACCAAGGGCAAGCGGTTGCGGAAGATCCCGATCCACCCGCGTCTCCAGGAGTTGCTGGTGAAATTGCTACGGGCCGCCGATGGCCGAGTTTTCCATGCCGAGCGTGCCGGGCAACTCCGGCCCCGCAACGTGCTAGCGGCATTCATCCAGGACGTAATCACGCCGCTCAAAAACCAGTTCCCCATCCCCCAGGGCGAGACGGGCGTCGAGCATGGCCGACTGCATTCGTTTCGACACTTTTTCGTGAGTCAGGCATTCCTCGGCGGCGCGTCGGAGGGCGAGATCCGGGAGTGGGTTGGCCACGCCGACTCGAAGATGGTCGAGCACTACCGCCACTTAGGCCGCAAGGATGCCCTCTGGCGGATGGGACGGATCAATTTCGTGGACCTGGACGCCAACGAGCAGGAGCGCCCGGTCAGGAGAAGTAGTGCCTGCTCAAGTACTTTAACCCCGGCGTCTGCAACGGGCCGGGCAACGGGTGGGAGTCCGTGATGGAGACGAACAGGGCCAACTCGACCACCAGCCAGGCCGCCGGCGCCGTGGAAACCATGGCGCTCGGCCGCACGGCTGGTCGGGTTTGTCCCAGTGTTTGTCCCAGTGACTGGGACAAACGCAAAACGCTCTTCGTAAGTCCTTTTACAGAGGTTACTTACGAAGAGCGTTTCCAAGCCAAGCGGAGAGGACAGGATTCGAACCTGCGGAGGCCCTTGAAGACCTCACGGATTTAGCAAACCCGCGCTTTAGACCACTCAGCCACCTCTCCTAAAGCATTTTAGTATAAAAGTTTACGTATATGATTTCGGGCCGGCTTTACTCCCTATCTACGACCATTTGTGCCACCGATACGGTAATAGTCGCCACCCCCGTCCGGTTCGAGGCCGGACAGGAGCGACGCCACCTTAACCCTGCATATCGGAGGTGATGTATGCCCAAGTCTACTCTAAGCCGGAAGGGCCGTAAAGCGGCCACCGGCCGTCCGTCTAAGCCGTACCTGGACTTCCCCTTGACGCCACACCCCAGCAGGGCCTGGCAGAAGAAGATCCTGGGCGAGATCCACTACTCCGCGCGCTGGGGCCACATCGTCCACGGTAAGATGGAGGTCCTGCTGGCGGAGGGCGGGGCCTGGAAGGAATCGCTGGCCCTCGACAAGACCCAAGCAGACGACTTACACGCGGGGCGGACACCGCGGGTGAGGAAGACGGGCGATGGGCTGATGCTTATAACCACACCGCAAGAACCTCTTCCACTGCTTTCACCCCCAGTGCCACGCTGCCGGCAACGTCTTGGACCTTTGGGCCGCCGTGCGGAAGCTGCCGTTGGCCGAGGACAACGACGTGGCCGTCACTCTTCACCTCGACCTGAATCAACTGGCCCTGCCCCCTCGCCAGAACCGAGTCAGACAGTCAGAGTCTGCTCCAATACCCGTTTCTTCAACCCGCTAGCACGAAGTCGCTCGATTTCCATTTCACGCGGAACCAAGACACCCACCTTACCTTTCCGCAGCAGAAACTAAGAGTGTCTCGCGACATTTTGGAATGTGCGGGAAATCGGCGGATCGATCGACGCGATATCTGCGGCCTGAGGAACGTATAGATTTGCTGGGTGGGAAGCACGCAGCAAGAAATAAAAAAGGGACGGCAGTTGCCTGCCGGCCCTTTCGCAGCCTTCCTCGCCTCATGTTCGATGGTTCAGCCCATGAATTTGACGTCGTCTCTCAAGGGCGTTGTCAAGCCCAAGAGCCTTGCGCTATTTGGCGGCCGGAGTTTCAGCCGGCTTCGGAGTTTCAGCCGGAGGAGTAGCAGGGGCGGCGGGAGCGGCGGCAGCGTCCGGCTTGGCAGCTTCCGCGGGAGCGGCGGGAGCAGCGGCAGCGTCCGGCTTGGCAGCGTCCGGCTTGGCAGCGTCCGGCTTGGCAGCGTCCGGCTTGGCAGCGTCCGGCTTGGCAGCGTCCGGCTTGGCAGCGTCCGGCTTGGCAGCGTCCGGCTTGGCAGCGTCCGGCTTCGTCGCCTCGCTGCTGCAACCATAGAGCAGCCCGAAGGCAAGGAAAGCCGCGAGGATTCCGAACTTCTTCATAATCCAACCACCTCTCGACAAAAGCATTGGGTCTTCCCAGTTCGACAGGAACGTCCTGCCTGGGCTCGTCACTCCCATCTGATCCCCGAACGACACCATTTATTCCAAGATCGCTTTCCAAAGTGATCCTAAAGCCTGTCGCCGTGTCATGAGGGACATGGCCGGAGCCCTCTCGGTTGACCGCCGGGCCACAAGTCCGATTTTATCGACACATTGAGGATAATTTATCTATTTTACCGTTCTTGCGGTCATCACGGGCAAGCGGAAAGATCTGACATCGTAAGCCGAAGACAGCAGATGCTTTATGGACATTGACTCTCATCGACTCGGCGCTGCATACCCCCCGGAATAGCGTGTTTGCCGGTCAAGATTTCTTTTACTAAGTAACACCACCCTTCGTAGAATAGAAGTATACCCCTATGGTAACGCCCGGGTCGGGCTCGGCAACGATGCTTATTCTCTCCAGAAGACGCGACGAGCAGATCGTCATCGGCGATGGTATCGTGATCACGGTGGTCTCGGTGCGGGGCGGCAACGTGCGGCTGGGTATCGAAGCGCCGCCGCAGGTGAGCGTTCACCGCCAGGAAGTCTACGACGCCATCCGCAGCGGAAAGACCGAGGCAAAGCCGACCGACCCAACCGCCTCCGCCGATCCCAGCTAACGGTCCAACTCCTCTGCCTGGGGTGCAAAGCCTCCTCCGGTTTCGGCCGCCCAGGTGTTCAGAGGTCGCAGCGCGCAGTAAAATCTCTCTTCCAAAGCCGTGGCTTCCGCACCAGGACCCGCTGGCGGCTTAACAGCTCACCCCTCCGAGCGAGAGTGGCGGAATTGGCAGACGCGCTGGACTTAGGATCCAGTCCCGAAAGGGGTGCAGGTTCAAATCCTGTCTCTCGCATCTTCAAGAGACAAAACGGGTTAGGTGCTCTCACGGGTGCCAACCCCCTGAGTCGTTTCCTGCCCATTGTTGCCAGAAGTGTTGCCAGCCACCGGGTTGTTGCCGTTCGCCGTGTTGCCGGCCGGCTGTTTGTGGGTGGCCCACAACTCTTCTGCCAGGTCCGCCGCGTCCATTGAAACGTAGTAGGACATGGTGGTACTGATGTTCCGGTGACGGGCCAACCGCTGTAACACGGCGGGCATGACCTTTCGGGACCACCGGGTACAGAACCCCCTCCGAAGGTCGTGCAAGCCGGCATACTTGCCGTCCGCCTTGTTGGTGACCACCCCCGCCTTGCGGCCAATGTCGCCGACAATCCGCCCGATCTGCCGGCCGTTAAGGGGCAGGTGACTCCGCTTGTGAAACAGCTTGAACACAAGCCCCACCCGCCCCCCCTCGGGGATGGCAAGCAGCAACTCGGCAAAGTCGGGGACCAGGGGCAGAATCTCATCCCGCCCGGACTTCTGCCCTTCCGCCAGAATGCGGAAACAGGGCCGCTTGCCCGTCAGGTCAACGGAGAATGCGGCGTCCGGCTCCCAACTGAGGGCCGCCAACTCGTTCCGCCGCAACCCGCCAAGCCACGCGCCGCCAAGCAACCGCTGCCAGTCGGGTGCATCGTGGGGGCAAACCTTGACGGCCGCCATGAGCATCCGTTCGTATTCCTCCGTTGTCACCGCTCGGGACCGTGCCAAGGATTGCCCCTTGGCGCCCTTGGGCATTTCGATTGCCGGGGCCTTGGCAAGCATCCCCTGCCTTTCGGCCCACCGCAGCGATGCCTTGACACCACGCAGGTGGTGAGCAATGGTCGTTTCCTTGATTCCGCTCTTCCGCAACTCCGCCTGAAAACGACTCAAGAGGGCCGCGTTGACCTTGCAAAGCTTGTCGGGATGGAAGAGCCGATCCAGCTTGCGGAGCGATTCGAGGTAGCTGCCTCGGGACGTGGCGCGGAGTGTCGGCAACTTCTCCGCGGTGTAGCGCTCTACGAATTGCTGCCAGGTGACTTTCGACGGCGGGGCGTACCGGCCGGCCCGCAATTCCTTCTCCAGTTCCCCGGCCAGCCGCTCGGCTTCACGCCAATCGGTCGTGCCGCTGGACTTGGCTTTCTTCCGGCCACTCACCGGGTCGAAGTAGACCAGGGAAAGCGGCCTGCCAGGGCCGTAGGAGTTTACTTTGACGTGAATCTCATCCGACATAGAAACACCCTCCCGAGAAATGGCAAGCCCTTGACGGTCCTGTTGACGCGGGGATTAGACCGCGTGCCCGGTGTTGCCACTCGGGGCGGGCCGTCAAGGGGTTGCGATATGCTGGAAAGAAACAGCATGGGAGAGAACCTAATCCTATCGACGGCCCCGAGTCGGCCGCCTGACTTTCAACGTCTGCATTATCGGCAATCGAGCCCCGAAAAGCAACACCCGCGGCAACAATCCGCCCGGAATCCTCGCGGATCCCCGGCAAAGCCGTCCCTGGACACCGGATGTTCCATCGGAACCCGGCCGCCGGTCCCCTGGAATCACGGCCGCGGGACAAGCCGACGCAACAGCCGCTTTGCCGGGCGCCCGGCGGGAACCTGCCCCATCGGCGGAAGTCCACATTCAACACGAACGGCGTTGTAGCGGTCGATGGCGGTTTTCAGGGCGTCGGCCGCGTCAACGAGTCGCCGGGCCGCCGCAAGCTGCTTGGGATCGGTCTGGTAGGTAAAGGGCATCGGTTTTCTCTCTCACGAAAAACGAAAAACGCCCGGACGGCCGGAAAGTGGAAAAACCGGCCGCCCGGGTAGGGCAGACGACAACCGCCCTATTCTCGCGGCGGGCCGCCGGGCCGGATGGCGTACCCGTTCAAGTTGCCACGGCGTGCCGGCTGGCCGCGTTGCTCGGCTTCGCTCACCTTGTCCGGCTGCGCCGGTCGATCGGGGCCGCGGGGACGGTTCCCGCCGGATCGCCTCTTGGCAGAACAACGCCGGATGCTGCCGGCGTAAGTTTTCGAGCCGTTCGCGTGCCTGGTCAACAGCTTGCCGGGCAAACCGTTGCGACACGGCCGCGGATTCCAACTTCCGATCTTCCGTCGCACGTTCCGCGGCCAGCCTTTCGGTTTCCCGGCGAAACTCCGCAAGGGCTTCCCCGGCGTCGGCCCGCTCTTGCTCTTGCGAGTCCGACCATTCCGCCGCCGCTGTCAGTTTCACGGCCTGCCCAACGATTTCCGCGTCGGCCTGCAATTGCTCGGGGCTGATTTCCAGCCGGCCCAACAATTCGAGCAAGGTTTCTTCGTCGCCGGGCTCGGGATCGGCGGCGCGCTGCAGCAACAGCAAGTACAACTCGTGGTCGCTCGCGGTTTCGGCCTCTCTGGTTTCAGCCACACGGCGAACCAGAGCAAGGGCCCTTTCAACAATCGTCGGCATAATACTTTTCTCCAGAGTGAGGAAAAACGGGGATCGGCTACCGCTGCCGGATCAAGTCCGCCATTTCGGATCGCATCAGGTCGGGAACCCGGGCCGCGTAGGATTCGTCGCGTTGCTGCCGTTGCCGCTCGGCAATGTCGCGGGAAAGGTTGTCGCAACAGGCAATGATGTTTCGCTCCCACGGCGACAAGCTGGCGGCCACGGCCGGGCTCATGCCCGCCGAACCCGGCGTAATCGCGTGCTGAATTTGCGGAAACTTGTCATCGCTTGCCCGCTTTTGGGCGTCCTTGCTTTCCTTGTCCCACTGTTGAAGCAAGGGTTCAATCCACGCCAACCGACTTGCGACCGTGAATTTCTCCCGGCGGACCACGGCAAGAATTTGCTGTTCGATTGCCCGAAGTCCGGTCGAGGGGTCGCCGTCGCCTTGACCGTCCAGGTCCGTTGCCGGCTCGGCGTCCGGCGATTCGCCGCGGGAAAGTCGCAACTCGCGGCGGAGTTTCGCCCGCATTTCGTCGCGGGTCGTTTCGTGGGAAGAAAACGCGATTGACATTTGCGAGTCCTTTTCGTTTCGAGGTTTGCCGGCGGGCCGGCGGGTGAAAAAACGAGTCAGTTCCCGGCCAGCACAACGGCCGCCGGTAGGATTTCCAGGTCGCCGGGCAACAGCCCGGAATCGTCGCCGCTGTCGTGGACGCATTGGAGTCGATCCCGCTTGGCTTCCAATCGCTCGACAACCATCGCCGCGTGCCGATCGTCGGGCAGAGGTTCAATTGACAGGTCGATGGTCGTCGCGTCCAGTGCCGTTTCCGCCACGCTCAGCCCGGAGACGGCTGTCTGGTTCGCCAGTTCCTTTTCGAGCCAAACGATACGATTTCTAAGACTCATCGTTTTTTCCTTCGTTCAAGAGTTTGATTTCCAGGGCCGCAACCCGATCAGACAATTCCTCATGGTCCAACAGGTGCGTCAACAGCCGCAGCGTCCAGCGCGCCGCCGAAAGCCTTACCCGCTCATCCTTCGATCCCAAGAGCCGTCGCAACGTGTCGGCCGCCCGGGTCGATGATGCGGCCAGCCGTGCCGTCGCCCGGGTGACAATTTCTCGGCTTGCCGCCTTCACTTCCGCGCGGAAAGCCGGATCGGCCAGCCGACGCGCAACCGTCCGGGTTGAACAACCGGCCTTTTGTGCCGCCTTGCTGGCCGTGCATCCGGCTGCCAGGGCAGCAATCAAGGGACCGTCGATCTTTTTTCCAGCCATGACAAATCACGCCAATTTAGGCCGCGCCAACTTGGTCGTCTGATGCCGTATCGGGTGACACGGGAAGGTTTTCCCCGGGGATCGACGGGAAACCCGGGCTGTTGTTGCCAGGAACGTTGTTTTCCTCAGCCCGAAGCTTGGCGATTCTCGCCACCCGTCGCCGCTCGGCATAAGCAACGCAAGATGCGTGAATCCGTTCCCGGTCGGCCGCGGTAATCACCCTTTCGGGATGATTTCGCAAAATCGTTTCAAGCGCGTTGCTCATGGGCTGGCCCCCCCTGTGCCGATGTAGCGTCCGCAGTCGTGGCACCGGACGGCGGACGTGCCGTTCAAGAGGTCGTGGGCTGTAGTGTGTACGTGTCGGCAGTTGCCTTGCCGGCGGGCCGCTAGAACGCGGTGAAGCTCCGCCGCCGCTTCGGGGCCGCAGTCGTCGAAAATCGAGCATTCTCGCCAAAAGTCGATTTCCGCCGCGCCGTCAAGACTTCCATCGGGGAGAAGAAAAAGCCCGTCACGCTTCGGACGCAATACCGATCCTGTTGCTTTGGCGGGTTCGGTTCCCCAGCTTTGCAGCGTCGCCCGATAGGCTCGGGGCGAACAACCGCCGGGGACGGCCGTAACGGGATCGTCTGCCGTTTCGTCGTCTGCCAGCTTGCCCCAGCTACGGGAAGCGGTGAACGGCCGCGGGCCTGGGGAAGCAGACGAAAAAATCCCGTCCAAAAGGAAAACGGCGTTTTCCTTGGAAATCGGCCCCTCATTGTCCAGGGGAACGGTTGAAAAAACGTGCAACCGCTCGCCAACGTCCCGGACGGAAACGTATCCCAAGATTTCGCCCGAAGCCTTGGCTTGCCGGCGGAGAAATTTTGCAACGGTTGGCCAATCGAGGTCGTCCAGAACGGTGTAGTAAAGCTGGCCGGGGTGAGCGTCGATATGGGTTGCGAAGCGGTGCATCGTCTGGACGTGCCAAAATGGACCGCAAATGGGACAAGCGCGCCGGCGGCACACCGCGGGGCAAAGGCAGGGCGAACCTTTCCCCCTAGCAGCTTTCCCAAAAACGTCGGGGCAGTTCCACCCGTTCGGACGTTCCGGTTTCTCAAGAAAACGCCGGTAGGTTTCCGGGAGGTTGCCAGGAGGTTGCCCAGAGGTTGTCTTGTCCGAATTGGTCGTACTGTTATCCAAGTCGGTATCCGAACAATTCGGACAAACGCCCCCGTTAGCAACCTCCTGGCAACCTCCTGGCAACCTCCTAGCGTTTTCCAGTCGCCGGCCGAAAATCCCGGCCGCTTCAACGGCACGCTTCGCACCGGCCAGCTTGTGCAGAATCTCCGCTTCGGTCCAAGGTTCGCCACCTGTCTTGTTCGCGTTGAACTTCTTCATAACCTCCTGCGCCTCGAAATCCAACAGCCCAAACTCAAAACACTTACAAGCCGCCGAAAACGTGGCGTTGTGGCCACCGCGCCCCGAGATGGCGTCCGGCATTCGCTGCACATACGCCCAACAGCGGTCCAGAGGGTTTGTCGGCCGCGGGCCACGGGGAGAGAGGGGGACGGTGGGCCGGGCCGGCGGAGTCGCCGGAGTCGCCGGCGGGGCGGCCGGGGTGAAGTCCGGCCGTACCGCGTCCAACAAGGCAGGGTCGTCGCCGTTGTGTTCCAAGATGGTGTCGATGGCTGCCTGGCCGGCAAGCCACGGGGCGAGCCCCACGCCGGCCCGTGCGAAGTCGAAAACCCTGGTCCAATGTCCCCGCTTGTGATGTTTTCCTGGCAGTCGGAGCCACGCGCCGCCGAAACCCTTTTCGGTATTTCGGTTGGCCCGCTTGGGAAAAAATTCGATACCCCCGGCCTTGTTCGCGTCGAAGTCACGACAGAGCCACATTGCGAAGTGGTAGGCGTCGGCAGACGGGATCGGGCTGGAAAAGAAAATTTCCAGGTGGAGACCTCCCCTGCCGTTGGAATCCATCAGCAGCGGATGAAAACCGAGGGCAAACGCGCGGCGGGCCAGTTCAAGGGCGGTCGCAAGATTTCGTTTTGCCACCTGGTCGACGTCGTCTCCGTCGCCGTGCGCGTCGATGTCCACGGCGATGAATTTGCAGGTGTTTTTCAGGGAAATCAGGTGGACCCCGAGAATTTCGAGCCCATAGAAGTGGCTGGCCAGCCGCCCCGCGGTCAACGGGGCGTGTGCGGTGGTCCGGCTGCCGTCGGCGTGATTCAACCCGTAGGCATCGGTCCTGTTGACCGTGCGGTCCATTGCCCATGCGGCCAACTTTTGCATGGATACCTGCCAGGCGGAAGGAATTGCGGAAGATTTGCTCGGGGCTGGTGGGTCGAGTAGAATAGGCATGTCGAAGCTTTCCAGCCCGGTCGGGTTGCTCCCCGGCCGGGCTTTTTCATAGGTCTGACAACGTTTTTCGCAACATGCGGCCGTTGCCGCTGGCCTTTGCCGGGACTTCGGGCGATTCCGCCCCTGATTCGGAATCGGGTGGGGTGGTCTGCCGGCGGGCCAGCAAGTCGGGGCGTCCGCCCGCGGCGGGCCGCTCCACGGGCGGGAGCGATTCCAGGAAGCGAATAATCTCGCGTCCCGTGATGTAGCTCCGCCCACCGAAAGACAGCACCCGCAACCCCGCCCGTTTCGCCGCCGCCAGCGAGTGAGCGCCCCACCCCAACTGCTCTAGGGCGTCGCGTAGGGGCAGTAACTCATCCGCGTAGATTTCGCCGGCGGGGAGGGCGCGATGAGGACCAGCCTGATTCGAGGGGCGGGGGCGATTCACTTTTCCGCCTCCCGGCCGCCGGCCGTCTTTTCTCTGGAAAGGGAAATGGGGCGGCGTACACGGCGGGGGGCGGGAACCCGCCGCCGCTCTTCAATCGCCCGCTGTTGCGCTTTCCGCAGACGGGCCGCCGCTCTTGCCAGATCGGCATAGGCGGTTTCTTCGTCGGGTGTGAGTTTTCTTCCCATACCCTTACCGTTGGGCGGGGGGAGTTTGCGCAAAACACCCCCTAGAATCGCCGCAACGTCTTGGGGGCTATGGACAAAGAAAAAGTCCAGAATACGGGGAAACACCCCCTTAACTACCCCCTGAAAACTGCTACCGCCGCCCATCATCGTCGGCTGAAACCGCCGCTTGCCCCCGCCTATCCCGGGGTAACAGTTTGGTGTCATGCCACACAGCTACCATGCCGAGTCGCGCTAGCCCCGCCCGGTAGGTTTCCTCTATAGTTTTGCGGTTCCTTCCAAGACGGCGGGCCGCCTCTGCCAGGTTCCCCTTGCACTCGCCTACAATCTGAATTACTTCAGTTTGGCGGGCTGTTGGCGGGCGGGGTTTGCGGCTTTTCCCTCCCCGTTTTTTCCGGCGGGTGGTCTTTCCGGCCTGCCCCGCCGTTTCGGCCGCGGGGCCGCCCGCGAGTTTCCATGCCGCCAGTTCGCCGGCCCCACGGGGGAGCAAAATCGCCGCGGTGGGTCCGTTGCCAGGTTCCCACCATATCGCGCCAAAGGCACCCGTCACCTTTTTCAGCTTCCCGACAACAACCAGACCGTCCGCAACGCAAAGCTGCAGCGCATCGGCCGAAAAAAGAGGGTCGGCTGCCAGGTCGCTCAGGAGAATCCCATCGTCGCCGACATTAGACAGGGCTTGCATCAACTCATAGCAAATGGTTGGAAGAGGCATGATTCCCGATTTCCTGTTTTCGGGGTTCCTGATTGAAAGCAAGCGGGGAAGGCGGTCAGGATTCCGCTTTTCGGTTGCAAGCCTATCCCCGCTTGCATCATTCTACCGCTTCGCAACTGTTGCCGAAAGTGTTGCCAAGCAACCTCCTAGAAACCTCCTAGCAACGTCCTAGCAACCTCTGGGGATTGCGTATTTCCCGGGAAATACGCGGTTCTTCTCGGGGATTCCATTCTATTGTCAGTCCCCATTAGGACTTAGGATCCAGTCCCGAAAGGGGTGCAGGTTCAAATCCTGTCTCTCGCATCTTCTGTAGTTAAAAGGACTTGTGGTGAGTGGCTGCAAGTCCTTTTCTCTTGCGCTGATGGGTCTTGATAACGTTTTGATAACATCGTGTCGCCGCCGCTGCTGCGGCGTTGGCCGGAGTGCAGCGTCGGTGCAAGGCCGGATCATTGGACTACTCCTCTTCCCTCTGTCGTTCTTCGCTCGCCAACCGGATCGCATCCAAGTATGGGTCACACGACCGGCATCGCATTACAGGGTCGGTCGCCTTCTCCAAGTCCCACCCCTGAACCCTGTTGGACGAAAACTCAAGATTTTGGCAGAACCGGCCGGGGCACGGCCCGCTGTCCGTCCACGCGCGCCCCCTTTCGCGAGTGTACGGTTCCGACTAGAATCGGGAGTAACCTTATATGCGTCGTAGCTTTGCGTCCGGTAAGAGGGGCAAGACATGCCTGACATACCCCCGGAATCGAGGATCATTTCTCGCCTTGAGGCTGCAACGGATTCGGTGGCGGCGGATGTGGATGAGCAGTATCGCGGGCGACTCTGCCGACTCGTCGAGTGCGAGATGAATCGGCGGTTTCGCCGCCGGGAGGACCCGGAAGAGGTCGTGCAATCGGCGTTTCGGACTTTCTACCGCCGCAGCGCCCAGGGCGAGTTCCACATTGACTCCTCGGCCGACCTGTGGCATTTGCTGGAAACGATCACTCGGCACAAGATTCTCAAGCACGTCGAAAAGCTGCGTGCCGGGAAACGGGACCCCAAACGTGAGGAGTATCCGGAAGGCGACGACTTCCGCGGGCGAGGTCCCACGCCTGAAGAGGCCGCGATCGCCGCCGATCTGATGGAAGAAGCGCTGGCCGGTATGGACGAGATCCACGTGCAGGTTCTCCACATGCGGCTGCAAAAGTGCAGCGAGGAAGAAATCGCCGACATGCTGAGTTGTAGCCGCGGACGTGTTCACACGAAGTTGACCCGCATTCGCCAGCGGATCCAGCAATTGTCAGACGACATGTCACAGGCCGGGCCGATCAGGATGAAGGGGGCCCAATAGTACGGATCGTCGCGCCAGTCGGACCGATGGACCGATCGCAACTTCTGCCGGGCAGCGTACATCGCGGCGGCATAGTTGCACGACTGGCCGGCTTTCCATCGCGACGCCACCTCGCCGAGAAAACAGCGCATGAGCTCGCAACTTGCCTTGTCGTCGACCGGCCACTGGCTCGCCACCACTCGGCGGGCCTTCGCCACTAGGAACGCCCGGGAAATGCTCATGGGCATTTCCCGGGAGATCTCGCCGCCCATGTTTGTCCGGCACGCGCTCAGCACGGCCAACCGGCAGTCGGCCAGGGGCAAGGTACAGATTTCGCCGATTGTCAGCAGGCTGGCGGCATTTTCGCCCGCGGCGTCGACGTCCGGATAAAACACCAGCGCCTCGGTAAGTCCTGAATCATCGCTATGGGTCGCCACGTGTACGCACGCCGGCTTGCGTTCTCTGATCTCGCGGCAAAACCGATCTTTGGTCGCCTCCTCGTCCATAAGTGTGAGGACTTGAGCCTTATCAAAACTGCCTGCAACCGCCTCGGACTCGTGGATTGCCTCCGGCAGTCTGTCGTAGCCTGGCGCTGCACTACATGCCACGGTCACCAGGAACGGCACGGCATGTGGCGACAGCTTTGCCTGCTCCAGGCCGTTGAGAATCATGAGCGAAGGCGTATACGCGATTCCACTGCGAGGGAGACAATTGATGAGGAATTTCTGCCGATTGCCGTCCTGGACCAATAGGGCCTCGAAGGGCATCTGTTGCAGGGAACCAGTGGGGCTGACGATCAAAGGCGCGCCGCGATGTTCCATCACCCCGGCCAGTTGTCTGCGTATTTCGGGCGGCAATAACTGGTCAGTGATCCCCGTAAGACGGTGTCTTTCCGACTCCGAGGCGCCACAGAACTTTCCCTTGTTCGCAATAAGACGGAGGTACTGGTCAACCGACTTCGTGATTCGCGTCGCCGAGACATGCTGCGAGGGAGTCCCCAAGACGATTGCCTGCACGCCGGCATCCAGTCCGAGAACGAACAAATAGGAATTCGGCCAGCCAACGTGGTAGTAGATCACCAGGTCCTTGCGGCGGATACGCTCGTTGAGCATGGACTCCACGTTTTCGACAGTGAGGACTTCGCCAAGTCCGGCCTGATCCGGTGAGCGTCTTGCCGGGACTCGCCCCTGCCGGCCATCGTCGCCGCCGGCACGCAGCGAGTCGAGCAAGGTCCGATTGCGGCACAATTCGGCATAGGCCAGGGCTCTCAGCCGGTTGTGGTGCTGGTAGTGCCACTCGATCAGTTGATCGAATGCCTGGCTGTATTGGGAGAGGAACTCGGCCCGGGCGACGCCGCCTTCGGAGAGGCTTGCCCCCGGGAGTTCCAGCAGTGCCACCGCTTCCTCGAGGCGGGCCCGGGCCTCGTCGTCCAGTTTCGGCTCCCGATTCCATGCGGCACGGGCGTGGAGGACCGCGGCCCGATGGCAAAGCGTGAGGTACTTGAGATTGAACAGCGACGAATCCTTGAGGATTTGCGCCGCCCGTCCGACCCATTCGTCGGCACTGGTGAGCTCCTTGGGTTCGCGCTCCTTGCGCTGGCCACTTGTCGCGTCGGCAGAGGACGAACCAATCGCGCCGTGCGAGGCGCGAGCGGGGACGCTCTCGCTCAACAGCAAGTCGTACCCCGCCAGCAGTTTGTCTTGCAGTCTGTGCAAGTTTTGCTCGAGTCGCTCGAGGTCTTCGTGTTTCTTGTGCAGGTCATTCCAGCGTTCTTGCAGGTCAGGAAATGACGCGCGTTGATTCTCAACGTCCCTGTTGTAGTTCGACTCCGCAGCATTCAGGTCCTTGAGCCTCCGCCCATAGTCCTTCAGATTTAGTTTGTACGTCTCATGATCGCTGGCGTTGCGCAGGGCCTGCTGTTGCCAGCGCAAGAAGCAAAGCTGCGATAGGTAGAGGCATGTTCGCGCTTCGCCGGGTCGATCACCATTGTCCTTGTACAAGGCCAGCAGTTCCAGCCAGGATTTCTCCGCGTCCTTGGCGATGTCTGTTGCAGCGAGCACCTTGTGAGGTTCGGACTTGCAACGCAGGAAATCGAGCATGGCTGCGAGATGCCGCAGTTCGCAGCCCAGGGGAGTCTTGCGACCGACGGTGTTCTCGGACAGCCGCTGCGCGGCGTTGACCTCCGCCTGGGCGGGGCTGAGCTTTCCTTCGAGAATGAGGATGCCTGCCAGCGCAACGTGGTACGGTACGAGGGCCTGTTCATCAAGAGCGGCCGGGGTTCGCAGCTCCATACGTTCAATCACCGCGTGGCATTCCGCCTCGGCCCACGTGAGCTTGCCGAAGCCTTTGTAGAGCATGGCCAGGCCGAGCTGGGCCATGCTGCCAACGTCGGCCGCCTCGTTCCCTGCCGCTTTGGCCCAGCGGACCACTTGATCGTAGCGGACTTTGGCCTCCGAAAAGCGGCCTCGCGTGGCCGCTAATCGGCCCCGATGGACCTCGATCCACTGCCGAAGGTTTTCGTCCTTCAGGCCGGCTCTGACGTAGCAGCCGTCCGCCTCTTTCAGTTTGTTTTCCGCCGCGTTATAGCATGCTGCACAACCTTCAAGACGATCGGTCTCCGCCAGCCGCACCAGCAGTTGGACCCGCATCGCCGGCGGCGCCAGCGGATACGCTTTGAAGAATTCGTATGCTTTGGCGAGAGGCTCCTTGGCATTGCGAGCATCCGCCACGCGAAGGTATTCGGCGCCGAGCGTGGCTTCGAGATGGTGTACCAACGGGTCATTTTCGATCCGCATGGCTCTCAGGAGACTGTAAAGCTCGTGGGCGCGAAGGAAGTCGTTCTCGTCAAGCGAATATGCCAGTCTCTTGTTCCACTCTTGCGGCGTGAGGCGGATTCGCAGCAAGCCTTGCAGCGAGACCGTCAAGACCGCGCAAAGTTCGGCCTTTTGTGGGAGATTGGCGGACAATTCCCTGTTACGCTTGAGGGCCCAGGCAGGGTTGAGATTGAGGGCATTCAGGCAGCACTTCTCGCTTGCGCCCAGTGCCTGCTTGACGGTGTCCGCGGCGGCGCCGGCAAGGTGGAGCGTTTCCGCCCGCTCGAAATGGATGCCCGCGGCGACATTCAGCCGCTCGATCTCGGCCAGGGCAGAGTTGGGCTCACCCGTTGGCAGCGTTGGGGCCGCCAGCACCTCATGCCAAAAGCTGGCTTCCTCCTTGAACAACTTGGCGCGGTGGAGGATTCGGGCCGCTTCGGCACGCAGGTCCTCGACGCGGGGATTGACGGCGGCCCCCGGCGGCGGAACGGCGACTTCCTGAAGGATCCTCACCGCCTGTTCGGGGTTCCCTTCCCCTTCCCAACAGCGAGCCAGGCTGATCAGGACCGAGGCCTGGGTTTCCGCCATTTTGCCGGGTGCCCGTGTCTGCCCGGACAAGGTTTTGGCCAGTTGTCGCAGCGGCGCCCAACGGCGTTTCCGATCCGGCGGTGCGGCGTTTCCTTCGCGCAGATCGACAAGTTGGGCCCGGAGCACGAGCAGTTCCAAGCGATCGACTTGCTCGGGCAGCAAAAGCCCTTCCGCGGGGATGTCGTCGCCGACGAAGCCGGACGGCGGCGCGGCGCCCGCGGCGGCCTGGGCCAATTCGATCAGCGCCTGCCAACGGGCTATCTTCAGACGCAACGTTGTAAACGCCCGCTTGGGGTAAAGCCGGCGCTGGTCGTCCAATAACTGCCTGGCCACGTGTAACTGTTCGAGGGCCTGGCCGTATTGTCGCGAGTGGTAATAGACCTCCGCCAGCAATAAGAGCCATTCCTGGCGGACGTTGGTCTGCATGGTTTCACCGGGTGGCTGTCCCAAAGCCCGGCGCGCCGCGTCTTCGGCCCCTCGATAGCAGCCCAAGGCCATCTGATGGCGGGCTTCTTCAAGCCGCGACGGTTGCGCGGCCGCCTGCCAGCCAAGGCCAAGGAACAGCGCCAAGGCCGACGCCGCCAAGGTCTGGCAATGGATGCTGCTCACGGCAAGAGTCCTCCGCGCAGGGATGCGCACCAGCAGTCACGGCGAGGCAGGACCCGGCGATTTGTCGAAGTAGGGAATCATCACCGCATAGTGCGTTTCAGGGAACAAATCAACGAGCTTGCTCTTGAACCCCGCGGGGAAGACGAACGGCGTTATTCTGCCGCCTCGTACCATGCTGTCCGGTGAAATATCGGCCACGTCGACCGCGCTTGCCGGAAACGCATTCAACCGATCGGCCGAAAGAGGCGGCGGCCAATCGAAACGCTCGCCGGTAAAGGCGGCCAGGGCGCCAGCCCTTAGCGGTTCGCTCCGCGCCGATCACTACGGCCATGACGCCGTCGTGCGGCGGAACCGTCAAGTGGGGTGATTCATACACCACACACTCGGCCGCTTCCGTCCCCTTCAACACGCGGGGCTGCTGCCCGCGGAAAAACACGATTACGTACAGATAGGCATTCTTGCTAAGTCGAGTGAAGATCTGCAAATTGTCACCGGGATGGGGCAGGTTCTTCGTCGTTACCTCATCCCCGCGGTCGCTGATGACGTTGATCCGCGGGCGTTCCAATTGCAGCCGGGGACCGGGCGGCGGCGTGGCAGACGGCTTCTGGCCGGGCCGTCCGAAGCAAATCAGCCCCAGGATGGCCAACGCCGCTGCCGCGGCAACCACCAGCCATACGCGCCGCGAGCGGGGTTCGATGGCGGTCTGCAAGGCGCGGGCGAAATCGCCCGCCGTGCGGAAGCGTTTGGCCGGATCCTTGGCCAACGCGCGGAGACAGGCCTCCTCGACCCCGGCCGGAATACGCTCATAAAGCGAACGCGGAGACTCCGGCGTGCGCTCCTTGATCTGCACGATCAGCAATTTCAGGTCCGTGTCGCGGAAGGGGACCCGGAAACAAAGCAGCTCGTAGAGCACGACGCCCAGCGAATAGATGTCCGACGCCGGCCCGGCCCAGTCCGAGTGAGACGATGCCTGCTCCGGGCTCATGTAAGCGGGCGTGCCCAGTTGCTCGCCGCGGTCGTCGCGGTAGAACAGGTCGTCGCGCCGGGCCAGGCCGAAATCGGTCAGCCGCACCACCCCTTCTTCGTCGACGAGGATGTTTGCCGGTTTGATGTCGCGATGATAAATGCGCCGCCGGTGCGCCGCCTGCAAGGCGCCGGCCAGCGCGATCGTCCAGCGAATCGCCTCACCTAGGGTATAGTCGCGGGCCGTGATCCGGTCGGCCAGCGTCCGTCCGGCGACGTATTGGTAAACGATGTAGGGGCGGCCGTCGTCCAGCTTGCCGTAGTCCAACAGGCCGACAATGTTCGGATGGGCCATGCCTGCCACGTTCTGCGCCTCGTGCAGCAGCGCCTCAACGCCGCCGGACGCATCGCGCGCGACCTTGATGGCGACGAGGCGGTCCAATTCCGCATCGCGGCAGCGGTAAACCACGCCGTACGCTCCTCCGCCGATCCGCGCTTCGACCCAATAGCGGCCGATCTGGCGCGGCCTGACCCGCGGGCAGCTCTTGCAACGGCCGGCGGGGGTCGGCGCGGCGGTTGTGGCGGCGCCGCCGAGCGTGTCGCACTCCAGCTCAAGGTCGGGGAAGCGGCGAGAAAAGTTTTTGCGGAAATCGAAATCGCCCGCCCCGCAGCGCAACCGGCATTCCGAACGCGCAAGTTGCCATTTCGCGTCGTGGTACGTGAGCAGCTCGGGATACGCGGCCAGGTAGTCCTCAACCGTCTTGCCTTCTCGCCGCTTCCAGCGATGTTCCTGTTCGACCTGCAAAAGTTCCAGCAGCGCCGCGGTACGGTTGGGCGCCGAAACGCCCTCCAGGAAGGGCGTCACGTCGGGAAACTGCTCACCGACGGCATCTTCATAACGGTCCACGACCGCCGCGATTTCGCGCCATTGGTCCGTCAGATGGATTTGCGTAGTGTTTGCGGTCATTTGGTTCCTCCGATCTCCGCCGCCTTGCGGTGAGACGTTCTCCCTGGGCATTCCGGTCAAGGCAGTGGCAACTCGCCCTTGCCGCCGGGTTGCTTGTCAACGCTAATTGCAGAGATGATCTCGTCGAGCACTTTCTTTCGCAGCTTGTCCCGCCTTCGACGCCAGGCGTACATGCCGAGCGAACCGGCCAAGATCACTGCCGGGACGAGCAACCACCAGTCGCTCGCTTGCTTCTTCTCTTGAGCAGATACCTCCTTCTTGGGCTCACTCGGCGGGCCGCACAGATCGCCAAGCTTGGGCACGTTGTCCGCGCAGCACGAGACTTCCGGCGGTGAGTCGCCGACGTTGAATGCGGTCGCCAGCGGGGTCGAGATCTCGCCCAAGGCCAAGAACAGTGCTGCCTGGGCAGCGCTGCCCATGGCTCCCGCCAGGGCGTCGCTGGCAGCAGATGACGGCAAGTGAGTTCCCACGCGGTGCGGATCGGCAGGTGGGACCGGCCAGGGGACGGCCGGCGGCACTCTTGCCGTTGGCGAGGGACTAGACCCGTTCCCCGACGCCGGAGCAACGGACGGTACTGACCGCACGGGCCTCGGCCTGGGTTTAGGCGGTGGTGGCGGCGGTGGTGGTGGCGGCGGTGGCGGAGGGGGCAGCGGCGTGACCGTCTGGGTCGTCGTGCCGCTGCTGCCAGTGAAACCCGCAGCGGGCGCATAGCTGGCGGTGATGGTGTCCCCGGTGGTGACGTTGAAGGTCTTCACGCCGGTCGTCAATGTCCAGGTCGAGGTCGTGCCCGTACTGCTGCCAAAGGTGCCGAGTCCCAGATCGGCGCCGGTCGTGGTGTCGAAGAAATCGACGCTGCCGGCGATGGGCGGGGTGCTGCCGCTTTGGGCGGAGACGGTAGCCGTGAAGGTCACGGGGGTGCCGTAGGTAACCGAGGCACGGGACGTTGTCACGGCCGTCGTTGTCACGGCGGGCGAGCCGAACACGTAGGCGGCCCCCTGGGCGGTGTTGGCGCCGATCTTGGCGTCGACCGCTCCGGCCACCATCGTGCCGCCGCTGACGGAAACCGAAAAGCCGAACGCGTCGTCCACCGCGCCATCGGACGCGGTGAGGTTGGCAGTCTGGGTCCAACCGGAGCCGGAATGCGTGAACACGTAGGCCGCCCCCTGGCTGCTGTTAGCGTCAACCGTTGCTCCGTTCGCTCCGACCACCACCGTGTTGCCGCTGATCGAAACCGAACTGCCGAAAAAGTTGTCCCAGGCGTCGTAAGCCCCGAAGAGCATGGCGGTCTGGGTCATGTTCGCCCAACCGGAGCCGGGCTCAGTGAAGACGTAAGCCGCCCCCAAGCCGCTTTCGAGGTAGTTCGGCGCCCCGACCGCCACCATGTTGCCGCTGATCGAAACCGAACTGCCGAAAAAGTTGGCCCAGGCGCCGTAAGCCGCGGAGAGCTTGGCGGTCTGGGTCATGTTCGCCCAACCGGAGCCGGGCTCAGTGAACACGTACGCCGCCCCCTGGGGGCTGTTGGTGCCCACCGTGGCTGAGGGCGCTCCGACCACCACCGTGTTACCACTGATCGAAACCGACGTGCCGAACGCATCACCCGCTGCGCCATCAGACGCGGTGAGTTTGGCGGTCTGGGTCATGTTCGCCCAACCAGAGCCGGGCTCAGTGAACACGTAGGCCGCCCCTTGCCCGCTGTTGGCACCGACCGTTGAGTCGTACGCTCCGACCGCCACCGCGTCGCCGCTGATCGAAACCGAGTAGCCGAAATAGTCGTCCGGCGCGCCATCGGATGTGGTGAGCTTGGCGGTCTGGGTCATGTTCGCCCAACCAGAGCCGGGCTCAGTGAACACGTAGGCCGCCCCTTGCCCGCTGTTGGCGCCGACCGTTGCTTGCGACGCTCCGACCACCACCGTGTTGCCGCTGATCGAAACCGAGCAGCCGAAATAGTCGTCCGCCGCGCCATCGGATGCGGTGAGCTTGGCGGTCTGGGTCCAACCGGAGCCGGAATCCGTGAACACGTAGGCCGCCCCCTGGCCGCTGTTTGCGTCAACCGTTGCGCCGGGTGCCCCGACCACCACCGTGTTGCCGCTGATCGCAACCGAGCAGCCGAAATTGTCGTTCACCGCGCCGTCGGACGCGGTGAGCTTGGCCTCCTGGACGAACGGGTCGATGGTGATCGGGCCCTTGGCCCCGGCATCGTTGACGCGGATCATCAACTCCTGACGGCCCCCCTCGGTCCGCATTTCCAGCGAGGCCGGCAACGACTTGCCGGTGGCGTCGTAGGCCGTGAGCCCCGTGTAGCTCAGCGCGGCCGAGCCGTCCGGCCGGGTCAAGGTGAGTCCGTCCCCCGCCGCGTTCACCGTGCCCGTCAGGTCGCCGCCCAAGGCCAAATCCAACGTCAGCGAGGCACTGGCGGAGCCAGTGGCACTCCTGGCGGCGCCAGTGGCACTCCTGGCAGAGCCAGCGGCACCCGCGGCCTGCTGCGGCAGCGGAGCCACATTGAAGCCCTGCTCCAGTCCGCCCGGGCCGTTGACGAACCACTCGTCGATGGTCCCATAGTTGCAGTCCACCCGGTTGCCGCTAGCCGAGGTCTGGGCGGCTCCCACCGGCTGCACGGCCCCGCCAAGGCTCAGCCCCGCCAGCGCCATGTCCCACGTGTCCGACCCGGTGGAGACCTGCAAGGCTCCCGACTGCTGCACTTGGGCGGTGAAGCCGTTTGCTGGGTTGGTCAAGCTTGCGCCTCCCGCAGCGGATGCCGCGTGATATGCAGACTGGTCCTGACCGATTGCCGATGAGACGGCCGACTGAACGCTGGCGGGCAGATCGGCCAGGGTGCTGGCCGGGGCGCTGCGCCCAGCGCAAGCAGAATCCGCCGCTCCAGCAATTCCAGGTGCAAGACGCGGCAACCCGAGAACCGATCACTCCCGGCGACCGCGCCCATGGTCCTCGGCCTCTTGCGATCCGGCGATGCGTTGATTCGACGGGTGGCGATGCGCAGAGACATGAGAATGATCAGTCCTGGTCTCTTGACATCAACGGAACTGGAAGCCTCGTCGCGGAAGCCCAGTTTAATCGCTTTCCAGTCGGGTGCACAGCCCCAATCCCACCAGATTGGGGGATGTCGGGGTGCATGAACCTTCACCAGGGATTAGAATAGGCGTCGCTGGCCTCCCTCGGATTCCGTGGTCGTGAGTTGGCGTGTTGGTTATGGCGGCACAATCCTCGTACGAGCGACTCCAGTCTCTTGCCGATCCGCAATTGCTGGCGGAGATCCGTGCCGGCAATTCTCAAGCTGAGCGAGCGCTGTTCCATCGTTATTACGCCCGCATGGTTGGCTTCGTGCGTGCGCGGATGAATCCCCGGCTGCAAGTCCGGGTGGCGGCTTCCGACGTGGCCGCGTCGGCCATGAAGAGCGTGCTCTTGGGCGTTTGTCCCAACGAGTTCGACCTGGGCGAAAACGAGAGTCTTTGGCCGCTGCTGGTGACGGTCATGCTCAACAAGGTGCGCAACCAATGGAAGCGGCACACGAGCCAGGGGCGGGACCTCCGCGTCTCCCTGCCCATCGACGCCTGCCAGTGGCTGGCGGGCGACTCCCAGCAGCAGACCTGCCAGGCCGAATTGGACGACCTGGTCGACCGCCTGCTCGCCGAGTTCCCGCCGCGCCGGCAGAACATCTTGCGGTTGGCGTTGGAGGGATTCGGCGTGGGCGAGATCGCGGCATCGGTCGGAGTGACGGAAAGGACCGTCTACGCAACGCGACGCGAGGCGGCCCGCTGCCTGTTGCAGTTGCTCGACCGGGCCGGCGATTGATCTCGTGACGTGTTGCATGGTTCGGACGGCTTGCTAGCGCGTTGCGCCTTGATCTGGGCCATCGCGGCCTGCTTTGGGGACAGCTCCTTCTGTTGAGAGCAACATTCCCAGCCTGGATCGGAAGTCCGGCCGGGAATTTTCTGGAAGTCTTCCCCGATCTGGGGGCAACCTGGATGGTTACGTTGCCTTCCGAGTTCTGAAGCAGCTTTTACGGGGTGATGGCACGCAATACATTTCGGACGGGTTGCCCTGCCACGTAGACCCTCGGCGCGCCGAACACGCTCCAACCCGGCCTCGCGTAGTACGTGGGATAGGCCACAACGGTCGGCCCGTAGTACGTCACGTAAGGCGACGGATAGTACGTCGTGTAGGTGACGGGCGGCGCGTAGTAAGCAACGTAGGGGGCCGTGGCGTAGTAGGCTGCCGTCGGAGCGTAGTACGTCGCGTAAGCCGGTTCGGCTGGCACATAGGTTGTCGCCACGCTCCCGCAGCACTGGCCGAACACGGGCGAAACGGACAGACTCAACACGGCAACCATCGTCATTGCAAGAACTCGGGCACTCATGATCGTTCTCCTGGTGTTTGGGTTTCCGCTTCTCGCTTCCGCTGAGTGTTCATCCGTCTAAGCCGGATTCGGAAGGATTTTGTCGGATGAAAGCTCAAGATTCTGACTAAACCAGCCGGGCAGGAGCCGCCACCCGTCCAGACAGCCCGATTCGCGAGTCCACCGTTCCGGCTAGAGTCGGGAGCAACCTGAGTGCGGGATAGCCCTCGGTCCGGTAAGAGAGGCAAGATGTGCCTGACTCCCCCAAATCGAGCGCCGTTTCTCGTCTTGAGGCCGCGACGCATTTGGCGGCAACGGCAAGAAACCTGGCGTCAGGCCCCCCAGGCGGATACGCCAAACGCCGCCGCGAGCTTGTGACACCCCCTTGAGGGCCGGTATCGGATGTGCTATAGGGAAGGAATCTCGCCGTGCTTTCTTGAGGACCGTTCGAGCATTCTACTCGCTGTCGAGGGACGGAAGATGGGCGATGAATCGGCTGACCAGGGCGGGCGGCGGTCAGAACGACAATCGGGATTGATCGCTGATGCTTGCTCCCGATTCGAGGCCGTCTGGCAGACCGGCCAACAGCCGCGAATCGAGGACTTCTTGCCTGCCCAGTCGCCGGACAAGAGCGGGGCAACGCTGCGTAACCTCTTGGTACAACTCGTCGGCATCGACCTCGAATGCCGTTGGAAGACAGCAGGCGTACCTTCCCAGCAGGAAACGGTCGCCAGGCAACCCGCTGGAATCGACGCACAAGCGGCTTGCCCCGATGTGTCGGAAAGCAGCCTTTCTCTTCCCCCACGGCCACGGTTGGCGGACTACGTTGCCCGCTATCCGTTGCTCGGCCCTGTCGAACAACTCCCCTGTGATTTGATCCTTTGCGAGTATTACGCCAGACGCCGCTACGGTGATCGGCCAACTCCTGCCGAGTATCTGGACGCCTTCGGGGCGATTCATCCCGATCTGGCGAAACAGCTTCAGGCAATTGACGATGGAATGGTGGCTGCCGACCGAAACGCAGCCAGTGGACAGCCCGAGAAGCATGGACCCACGGGGACCGCCCTGTTTGATGAGGCCCCGCTGCCCAAGCAGCCGGAACGGATCGGCCGCTACCGGGTGGAAAGGCTCTTGGGCCAGGGCGGTTTCGGACTGGTCTATCTGGCCCACGACGAGCAGTTGCACCGGCCCGTCGCCATCAAGGTGCCGCATTCCACGCTCATTCTTCGCCCGCAAGACGCCCAGCCGTACCTGACCGAAGCCTGCACGGTCGCCAATCTCGACCACCCGAACATCGTCCCGGTGTACGACGTTGGCTCCACGGAGGAGTTTCCGGTCTATGTCGTTTGCAAGTTCATCGACGGAACCAGTCTGGCTGCCAAGATCAAACAAACCCGTCTGTGGTTTGCCGAGACCGTGGAACTGGTAATGACCGTTGCCGAAGCCCTGCACTATGCCCATAAGCGAGGGCTTGTCCATCGGGACATCAAGCCGGCCAATATCCTGCTGGATTGCAGCGGCAAGCCGTTCGTTGCCGATTTCGGGTTGGCCCTGCGAGAGGAGGATGTGGGCAAGCGGGCAAGCACTGGCGGCACTCCGGCGTATATGAGCCCGGAGCAGGCTCGGGGGGAAGGCCATCGCGTTGATGGGCGAAGCGACATTTTCAGCCTGGGGATCGTCCTCTACGAGTTGCTGGCCGGGCGGCGTCCCTTCCGGGCAGATGACATAGCTGAATTGATGGACCAAATCACCACCCTGGAGCCCAAACCGCTTCGTCAGACCGACGATACGATTCCAAAGGAACTGGAACGCATCTGCCTGCGGGCGTTGTCGAAACGGGCCACAGAGCGGTACTTGACAGCGAAAGACCTGGCCGACGATCTGCGGCATTTCCTGGCTGAGGGCTTGTACGATATTTCCTCGACGGTTCCACCGGCTCAGGAAGCGTTGGCCGCCGAAACCAAGGTTGCCGCCGACACGCCTCCGGCAACACCTACGCCCGAGACCCCGCCCATCAAGATCGTTCCGAAAGGGCTGCGGTCTTTCGATGCGGAGGATGCCGATTTCTTCTTGGAACTGTTGCCCGGGGCTCGGGATCGGGAAGGGTTGCCCGACAGCATCCGTTTCTGGAAGAACCGCATCGAGGAAGTGGACGCCGACAGGACCTTTTCGGTGGGGTTGATCTACGGACCTTCCGGCTGCGGCAAGTCGTCGCTGGTGAAGGCGGGACTGCTGCCCCGGCTTTCGCATCATCTGATTCCAGTTTACGTCGAGGCGACGGCTGGGGAGACGGACAACAGGCTCCTGCGTGGTTTGCGGAAGCATTGCTCGGAGTTGGCCCACAACCTGGGCTTGAAGGACACGCTGGCGGCATTGCGGCGTGGAGAGGGCATCCCAACAGGGAAGAAAGTCCTTATCATTCTCGATCAGTTCGAGCAGTGGCTCCACGTCCAGAAGGGGGAAGAGGCCACGGAACTGGTGTACGCCCTGCGCCAATGCGACGGGGGCCATGTCCAGTGCATCGTGATGGTGCGGGACGATTTCTGGATGGCGGCGACCCGGTTCATGCGTAGCTTGGAGATCCGCCTCGTTGAAGGCGAAAACTCAAACGCCGTGGACCTTTTCCCGCTTCGTCATGCTGAGAAAGTCCTGGCGGCATTTGGTCGTGCCTTTGGCGACCTGCCCGAAGGATCGGCTAAAGCGACCAAGGAGCAAAAGAACTTCCTTACACACGCCGTCCAAGACCTGGCCGAAGACGGCAAGGTCGTCTGTGTTCGCCTGGCCCTGTTTGCCGAGATGCTCAAAGGCAAACCGTGGACGCCCGCTACACTGAAGGAAGTCGGCGGCACGGCGGGGGTTGGTGTGACATTCCTCGAAGAAACCTTCAGTGCAAGCACCGCCCCACCGGATCATCGTTATCACCAGAAAGCGGCCAGGGCCGTGCTGAAGGCCCTTCTCCCCGACTCCGGCACCGACATCAAGGGCCACATGCGGTCTTATGCCGAGCTACTGGCGGCATCCGGCTACGCCGACCGCCCCAAGGACTTTCACGACCTGATCGGCATCCTCGACGGCGAAATCCGCCTTATCACGCCGACCGACCCCGAAGGAAAGGAAGAAGCCGACCCGTCCATAGTGCAGGCTGGTGCGAAATACTACCAACTCACGCACGACTACCTTGTGCCCTCGCTGCGGGAATGGCTGACTCGCAAGCAACGTGAAACTCGTCGTGGGCGGGCCGAATTGCGACTGGCCGAACGCTCGACGTTGTGGAACGCCAAGCCGGAGAATCGCTACCTCCCGGCGTGGTGGGAGGTGCTGAATATCCGGCTCTTCACCAGGAACAAGGACTGGACCGACCCGCAGCGGAAGATGATGGGCAAGGCGGGCCGAGTGCATGGCATTCGTTCGGGCATCCTGGCGACGATGCTGGTTCTCGCAAGCATCGTGGGTGTGGGCATTCGTCATGCCGTCGTCGAGAAACAGAACGCCACCCGTGCCGAAGGGCTCGTAGATGCACTGGTCCACGCCCCCATTACCGAAGTGCCCTCCATCGTAACCAACCTCGGAAGATATCGAACATGGACTGACCCGCTGTTCAAGGCCAAGTTCGATCAGGCCGAGGAGGGCTCCACCCAACGTCTAAACGTGGCGCTGGCGCTGCTGCCCGTCGATGCGAGTCAAGTCGATTATCTTTCCAAACGGCTGCTCACGGCCGCACCAGACCAAGTAGCGGTTATCGTGGCTCGGCTGGCAGACCATAGGGCAAAAGTCGTGCCACGCTTCTGGAGCGTCCTGGACGATGCGAATGGTGATGCGGATCAACGCCTGCGTGCGGCCTGTGCCCTGGTGGCGTACACACCGAAAGACCCTCGCTGGAAAAAGGTCGGCGGCGACCTGGCGGCGAAATTAGTTACCGAGAACTCGCTCGTACTCGGCAAATGGCTTGATGCCTTGCGTCCCGTGTCTGGATTCCTGGCCGCACCGCTGGCCGACATGATTCAAGCTGAAGGCATCAGCGAATCGAGGAAGATTGCAGCCTGCGAAGCTGTGGCCGGTTTTGCAGCGTATGATCCCACGCAGTTTCAGAAGTTAGAGAAGCGGTTGGCAATGCCTGCTGCCACAAGCGATGACCAGAAGATCAGCTTGGCAAAACAGCAAGCGAATATGGCAGCGGCTCTTCTGCGTATGAACCAATATGGAAGAATGCGAGAACTCCTGAAGCATAGCCCAGACCCAACGGTACGAAGTTACCTGATCCATCGCTTCAGCCCGTTGGCAATCGACCCCAAGATTATCTGGAGACCGTTGGAATCTGAGAAGGAAGTCTCCGTCCGCAGGGCTTTGTTGCTCGGCTTGGGTGAGTGCGACCCCGGCCAACTCGTACCTGCTGAACGAGAGGCCGTGATTTCGCAGTTGGTTCAATGGTATCGTGACGACCCTGATCCTGGCGTGCATGGTGCGACGGAATGGCTGCTACGTCATTGGAAACAGGACCAAAGGCTAAAGCAGATCGAGCAAGAGTGGACGAAAGACAAGAAACAGAGGGAGCAGCGTCTCCAGCATATTGGGCAGGAGTTGACGACGGGGAAAGCGAAGCCGCAGTGGTACGTCACCAGCCAGGGGCAGACGATGGTGGTCATTCCCGGCCCTCTGGAGTTTCTGGGGGGGAGCTACCAAAAAAGGTACGCATCGCCCAGAGGTTTGCGATTGCAGACAAAGATTTGACCATAGAACAGTACCGTCGATTTCGCAAGGACCATCAAGAACAGGGGAAAGATCCTGATTGTCCCGTTGACAGCGTGAGTTGGTACGATGCTGCGGCTTACTGCAATTGGCTGAGCGAACAGGATGGGATACCCGAGAATCAGTGGTGCTATGAACGGAATGCGGCGAAAACCTTCGCAGAAGGCATGAAAATCCGTGTGGGTCGGCAAGGCTATCGCCTGCCAAGTGAATGGGAATGGGAATATGCGTGCCGAGCGGGGAGCCACACCAATTATTGCTTTGGGCAAGCCGAGGAATTGCTCGGGCGTTATGGGTGGTATGATGCCAATTCTAACTCTCGAACGTGGCCTGTGGGAACGCTGAAGCCCAACGATCTTGGGTTGTTTGATGTGCATGGGAACGTTTGGCAATGGTGTCAAGATGCTTATGGAGGGGCGTCTGCGATGGATAGCGAGACTGTGCAGGACAAGACCTGCCGTGTGTTGCGGGGCGGGGGGTTCAGCTATCAACCGAGGTATCTCCGCTCGGCCAACCGTGGCGGGGACCGACCCGGGAACCGGTACGACAATATCGGTTTCCGCCCGGCGAGGACTTACAACTGATCCCCTTTACCCCCTTACCACCTACCCGCCGGAGGCGGGTTCGCTATAAAATCGAGATACTGCCATTTTGGCAGTCAGCAATCAAATCCAGAGGTGGTCGGTGAAGCCAGACGAAGAATTGACCGTCATCACCAAGACCTACGACCTGATCCTCTGGTCGTGCAACCACACGAGCCGTTTTCCCCGCAACCATCGTTTTGTCCTCGGGGAACGCATCGAACGCAATCTGTACGACCTGCTGGAGACACTCATCCGGGCCAAGTACACCCGCCAGCGACAACCTTTGCTCGAAGACGCCAACCTCAAGCTGGAAATCCTCCGATTTCAGTTGCGGCTGGCCAAAGACCTGCAATGCCTCAAACCACAAAGCTATGCCTTCGCCGCCAAAGCCGTTGACGAGATCGGCAGGCTGATTGGCGGCTGGCTCCGCAGTCGAAGCGACCGAACATGAAACGCCACGGCAACCTCTGGGAAAGCATGATCTCGTTTGAGAGCTTGCTCGAAGCCGCTGCAAGGGCCCAGCGAGGCAAACGCTTCCGGCCTGCCGTAGCCCGATTCCATTTCAACCTGGAGCGGGAATTGCTGGTGCTCCAGGAAGAACTGGCGGCCAAGACTTATCGGCCGGGGCCGTATCGGAGCTTCTACATCTACGAACCGAAGCAGCGACTCATCAGTGCGGCTCCCTACCGTGATCGGGTCGTTCATCACGCCCTGACCGCTGTCCTGGAGCCGATTTTCGAGCGATCCTTCGTCTTCGACTCCTACGCCTGCCGGAAAGGCAAAGGAACCCATGCGGCCGTCGCCCGTTGCCAGCACTACGCCCGGCATTTTCGCTACGTCTTGAAGGCCGACATCCGCAAGTTCTTTCCCTCGGTCGATCACAACATTCTCAAGCACCTGATCGCCCGCAAGATCAAAGACCCGAACGTGCTTTGGCTGGTGGGCCTGATCCTTGACCGCAGCAATCCCCAGGAGTCGGTGCTGCAATGGTTCCCAGGAGACGACTTGTTCACGCCCGCCGAACGCCGCCGTGGTATTCCCATCGGCAACCAGACCAGCCAGTTCTTCGCCAATGTCTACCTGGACCCGTTGGACCACTTCGTCAAAGACAGGTTGGGGGTGGGCGGCTATGTTCGGTACGTCGATGACTTTCTCTTGTTCTCCGACGACAAGAGGCACCTGGCTGAGGTGAGGGCAGAATTGACCGGGCTTCTCTCGGGCTTGCGGATTCGTCTGCACCCGACCAAGAACGTCATTTTTCCCACGTCTCAGGGCACTGCCTTCCTCGGCTACCGAGTGTTCCAAACCCATCGGCTGTTGGCAAAAGACAATGTGCGGAGATTTCGACGCCGGGCGAGGAAGATGCAGCGGGAATACGCCGAGGGCCGCATGTCGCTTGGTGAGATCCGCCAACGGATGATGAGTTGGGCAGGTCATGCCCGGCAGGCCAATACCTATCGACTTCGCAGCACCTTGTTTCGTACAATTGTCTTCCAGAGGGCGACGACCGACCAGCCGTGTGTTGCGGGGCGGGGGGTTCAACAATCAACCGAGGAATCTCCGCTCAGCCAACCGTAACAGGAACCAACCCGGGAACCGGAACAACAATATCGGTTTCCGCCCGGCGAGTACCTTGTAGCAAACCCTTGCGTTTGCTTTGCCAGAATCCGAGGGCCTTTCTCCCTCGGCGAGTGCCTAGTACAAAGTCCAGGCCGTCGTCCCGTGTCGGATTGGCTTTGTCCAGTTCGGCCAAATCATCAGCCGACCCGGCAGGTCTGGTAGGCCGCAAGGCTCGAAGGCCCTGCCGGGTCATTTTACTGACTTGACTGGCGATCCGGCCTAGTCCAGCGACCGGCGGCGGAAACGGGCAGCAAGAAGGGCGATCGTTAAGCGAGGGACCGGGTTGCGACCCTCGCTTACGCTTCGGGCTTGTGTTATTCCTCGCCGCGTGCAGTATAAGGTGAACGCGGACGGTTTTGGCAACTCAGACCAGGTGTCGGAAGAGGGCGTCGACGGCCTGAGCGTACTCACTGCGCGTGCTGCCAGCGGGCTGTGCCCAAGGCAGGCTGGCGTCGGCGACGCCACTCGTCCAATCCATCACGCTGGCCATCGCGCCGTCAAAGGGCCCGAGGGAACTCGACTGCTCACCGACCGTGGCCGGGCACGCTTCGAGGGCAGCGGCCAAGACCCCGGCGGGCATGGCTCCCGCCCCTTGCCCGCGGGCCCGGCTGATGGGCACGGTGCCGGCCGGGTTGCCGACGCAGAAGCCGTCGCAGACCGACTGAAGCTGGGCCCACGTGAGCGAGCTGGTGGGTTGGTCGAAGCCCCAGGGGTTGTAGAGCGTGAACGTACGCGCGACGCTGTCGTAGCCGATGATCGCGTAGGCGTGGCATCCATAGAGACCGTAGGGCAGGTTCGCGTTGCAATCTGTGCCGACACTGACCGCCCAATGGTTGGTCATGGCGGCGACCAGTGCCGCCTGGTCGCTGGTGGTGACGAGGTTGTAGAAGCCGGCCGGCTGGCCGAGCAGTTGAGTATAGACTTCGTTCATCCACCCACCCTCGATGTCGCTGTAGGCATTCACTCCGCCGCGACCTTCCTTGCCGGTTTCGTCCCACTGTACGTAAGCCTTCTCGGCCAGCGGAATCCAGAGCACGTTGCTGGCGCTAGTGGCGGAGGAGCCGCAATCGGCGTAGACCAGGTTTCCCGCGGAATCGACGGGCAGCATGGCGTTGACCGTCACGTAATCGGCCGTGCCGTTGACATAGAACCGCACGGTCCAGGTGCCGTCGCCGTTGTCGAGGAACATGTTCTGGATGGCGGCGGGCGAGGCGTCCGCCAGGCTGCCCAGCGAGGAGATCAGGTAGCAGTCCCCCAAGTACCCCTGGGCTTCGTCCCGGTGCGACGGGCTGCCCACAAACAGCGACCCGGAGGCCAAGGCGTAGCCGAAGGGGACGCCATTGGTGCCCGCGTCGGCCAGGGGAACGTCGGTGCCCAGGAACCACTTGCCGATCAGGTCCTTCAACACGATGGCCGGGCTGCCGGCCGCCAGGTTGCCCAGGGCCTGTCCCTGGTAGTGGGCGTTGGCCGGGTTGCCGTCGACCACGTCGGCGGCCAGCACCTGGACGTAGTTGGGCATGTCCAGTTGCGCCGCGTCGGCGACGATCGTCTTCAGGTCGGCGAAATCGCTGGCGCTGAGGCTGCCGTTGTCGACGCTGCGGAGAATCTCGATCATGTCGGCGCGGTTGATGGAGCCGTCGGCAACCAGGCTTTGTACCAGGCCGGCCAGCGCAGGATCTTTCAGGCCCAGGAAGGTGGTGGCGCTGACTGTCACGCTGGCCGTGCCGTACCGCGAGCCGCCGATGGCGAAGACGGTCACGCTGCCGGCGGTGGCCGGAGCGGTGAACAGGCCGTTGCTGGTGATGTGGCCCGCGGTCGTAAACCAGGTGAACTTGGGGGCGGTAACCAGTGGATTGCCGAATTGGTCCAGGCCGGCGGCGGCGAACTGCTGCTTGGCGCCCCGCAGCACCGAGACCTTGCCCGGGGTCACGATATCCTTGCTGAGCGTCTGGGCCACGGTGACGGCGACGCTGCTGGTAACGGACAATCCGGCGGGGTCGGTGATGGTGGCGGTGAAAATGTAGCTGCCAGCCGCGCCGAACGACACGGTGCAGTTCCGGGCGGCGTTGGTGCCGTTGCTGCTGAAAATGGGGGCGGGCGCCGCTGGGCATCAAGGCGGTAGTCCAGGTGTAGGCGAGGTTCGCCGCTCCTGCGGCGTCGGTCCCTAGCACCGACAACAACGTGCTGGTGCCCTTCACCGGATTGGCCGCGGCATGGGCGGATGTGACGATCGTCGGCGGGGTGGCCGCAGTGATCTCGGTGATCGTGCTGTTGCCCAGGTTAGCGACGAAGAGGCTGCCCGAGGCATTGAAGGCCAGGCCGAAGGGACCATTGATCCCGCTGCTGGCGAAGGTGGAGACGGCCCCCGAGGGAGTCACCTTGGCGATCGTGCTGTCAGCGACGTCAAGGTTGTCGGCAACGTAGAGGTTGCCGGCGGCGTCGAAGGCCAGGCCCCCGGTATCGTAGAGCCCGCTGGCGAAGGTCGAGACGACTCCCGCGGGCGTCACCTTGGAGATCGTGCCACCGCCGTAGTTGGCAACGTAGAGGTTGCCGGCGGCGTCGAAGGCCAAGGCATCGGGCCAAATCAGCCCGCTGCTGACGAACGTTCTGGCCGTACCGGACACAGGCGAGGCAACCAACGCAGACTCGGCCACCGGACTGTCGGGGATCGCAGCACTCAGGGGCGAGGCCGACATCATTCGCCGGTCCTCAAGCTGATGAAAACCCAAACGCCGCGGGCGGCGGGCCTGCTTGGCGCGATGGCCTCGCGCCCTAAAGCCGAATGTTCGGCAGTAGTGGTCCTTGAACCAGTTCCGCGAAGAAGAGCGAGACATGGCCGAGTCCTCCTTCAAGTTCCGGCGGTCGTTTCGATCGCCCGGGTGAGTGTTCATCTGTCTGAGCCGGATTCGCAGCGATCTTGTTGGAGGAAAATCCAAGATTTTGGCAGAATCGGCCTGGCGCGAACCGCCGCCCCGCCACGCACCCCCTTTCGCGAGTGTACGGTTCTGGCTAGAATCGGGAGCAACCCGAGTGCGGGATGTCCTTACGTCCGGTAAAGGAGGCCAGATGTGCCTGATAGACCCCTCAAATCGAACTCCGAGTTGGACGAGCAGTATCGTGCCAGGCTTTGCCAACTGGTCGAGCGGGAGATGAACCGCCGTTTTCGCCGCAAAGAGGACCCGGAAGAGGTCGTGCAATCGGCCTTCCGGACTTTTTACCGCCGGAACGCCAAAGGCGAGTTTCGTATCGACTCTTCGGTCGATCTGTGGCGATTGTTGGAAACCATCGCGCGGCACAAGATTCTCAAGCACGTCGAGAAGCTGGGCGCCGGGAAGCGGAATCCAAAGCGCGAGGAGTACACGCAAGGCGACGACTTGCCAGCGCAAGCTCCCACGCCCGAAGAGGCCGCGATGGCTGCTAATCTATTGGAAACGGCGCTGGCCGGCCTGGACGAGAGCTACGTGAAGGTTTTCCACATGCGGCTGCAAAACTGTACCGAGGAAGAAATCGCCGCCAAGCTGGGCTGCACCCGATCGTTCGTCCGCACCAGGTTGAACCGCATTCGCGACCGGCTCCAGAGGCTGTCGGACGACGCCGCTGGGAAATAGAAATCCGCCGGTTTTCAGTCGCCAACAAAGGCGGCAATCCGGCTTCTCATCAAGGACGCGCCAGCAATGTAGCAGACACACGCCGTGTGCCGTCCTCCCGCGGTGGCGGAGACAGCGGACGGCACACGGCGTGTGCCTGCTACATGAGCGACTGCGCGGACGCGACGACACCCCCCCGGCTCTCCCCAGAAGAGGGACGGCACCATGAATACCAGCGACATCACTCTACCAAACGCAGCGGGGGACAGACGCCGCAGCGAGTGTCTGAGCGACAGCGCCTGGGACACCCACAACGGCGCCGTGCCCAGGGAGAAACGGTTCCAGAAGACGAGCTTGGCGATCAGGTATCCCAGGCCCAGCAGCAGGAACAAGGCCGACAAGAGGAAGCCGAGCATCGTCGCTACGCGCAGCGGCAGCTTCGAGTAGTTGGTGACGCCCAGCATGGCCATGTCGTAGAGCGCGTAGAAGTTGTTTTTGGTCGCGCCCCGCCGCCGCCGCTGGGTGTACTCGACCCGGGCCGGACGGCCGCATCGACCCGCACGGCAAGTGCTTGCAGGGCCCCCGAAATCTGGTAAAATGCTGCAGTGTGCCCACGCGGCCCTGGTTTCATAACCCGCTCGGGGAGTTGAGGTTAGGGGCAAGCGGCACTGCGGAGTCCAGGAAAATGGAGCCCCCAAGCCATTCCACTCCGAGGGGAGCTGGCACCGGCGCTACGTCCCTGAGCCTGCTGGAGCGGGTCAAGGCCATCCACCTGTTTCGCCGGGGGCTCCGCGCCAGGCCAAGTACAAGGTGCTGCGAAGGCTTCGGGCGGAACTGGGCGACGTGCTGGAGTAAAGCGCGGTGACCGAGGAACAGACGCGCAATCCTGCCCACGGCTTGCTGCTCCCAAACATGCCGTGACGCCGGCGCATTCTTGTATTAGACGGAGGTTCCTTTAGCGATGAACGCCGCGACGCATCCGGACCGCGAGGAACTGGCCGCCTATGTCCTGGGCACGCTGCCCGAGGACCGAGCGGAGCGTCTGGAGGAGCATCTGGCGGCCTGCCCGGCCTGCGAGGAAACCATTCGGGGGATGGAGGGCCTTTCCGATCCGCTGATCGAAGGCCTGGGCCGCGCAGGGCAGGTCGAGAGCCGCATCGTCTCGTCGGCCCCGACGCAGGGGGCCACGGTTTCCTGGACGCCTCCCCCGGCCGATCAGCCGGTCGCCATGGATGTGCCTGCCGAGCTGGATCGGCTTGCCTCTCCAGAGAAGAAAGGGCAGCCGTCGCCCCGTTGAGTGAAGGGAAGCCAGCGACGCCCATCAGGGCGCAGCCTTTGCCGGGCTGAAGGACAAGACCGGAGTGCCGTGGAACAGCACGGAGAAGGAGCAACAAGCGATTGTGAAGGACTTCGACAAGGCCCAGGCATGGGCCGAGAAACACCTGACGCTGGGGGCTTACGCACGCTTGCCCGGTTTCAAGCGACCATGAGAATCACCAGGTCTGAATCTGTTAATCCTCAGCGCGAAAGTCGATCAAGATGAGAACACTGGTTGTTGCCATTGCGACGCTATGTCTGACCGCGATGGCATCGGCCTTCGCGAGCCAAACGGTCGCAGTCGAGGTCACCATCAAGGGCATGGTGCTCAACAACGTCCATACAGGAGAAAAGGAGAAGAGTGTCTTCGTCTATGCCTTGGATGGCCCGCCCGAGATCCGCGCGGAAGTGGACCGGATCATGGCCGAATACTATCCAGCCAAGGGACTGGACGGGGACGCGGCCCGGGCGCTCCAGGACCAATTCACTGCCAGGTTGAAATACTTCATCACCGGGCCGCACGCCGACGAGTTGCACGGGAAAGCGACTTACGGCGCACGGCAATTCACGGCTCTGACGGGGACAGTTGAAGAGAAAGACGGCAAGAAGTGGCTCACCGTCAGCAAGTGTGCGGATACCACACTGCAATACCCGGCCAAGATGCTCGCGCCCGACAGGCCCTTCGTGATGCCTGACAAGCCCCCGTTGGTCCTCAAACTCAACAACAAGCTGTCGTTGAAGTGCATCTGGGCGCCGCCCGGCAAGTTCTTCATGGGCGAACCCTACTACCAGTGTCCGCACTGGCAGGAGGCTCCTCCGCACATGGTGACGCTCACCAAGGGCTTCTACATGGCCGAGCACCCGATCACCCAGGAGATGTTCGAGGCGGTTGTGGGCAGCAATCCCAGCAGGGAGAAAGCGGCGAAGGCTCCCGTCAACGTATCCTGCGTCAACATGTACGAGTTCTGCCGGAGGTTGTCGGAGAAGACCCGGCGGAGAGTCCGAGTGCCTACAGCGGCAGAGTGGGAGTATGCGGCCCGCGTGGGCACGTCCAATCCGGCACTGATGGAAAAGTACCAGGATCAGGACAGTGGTTCCGTGCGGCCGATGGTGGTCAAGTCTAAGCGGCCGAATGCCTGGGGCTTCTACGACCTGCTCAGCAGTGGCTGGGAGCGCGTGAGCGACGGGTCCGGGCAACTCGACCGCCAGGACACGGTGGACCCGCTACACATCCCGCCGGAAGACAAGGGCAAGGCCGACAAGAACCGGAAACACGGCCACTTCGGCAGGGGAAACTCGGGGTATGCGCCGAGCGAAATCGAATACATTAACAGCGATCCCGGCCCCGAGAAGACATACCCGGGTGTTATCCGATTCCGAGTGGTGGTAGAAGAGCCATGAACATCTGGCAGGCCATGCGCGGGTACCAGAATGCCCGACCGATCCCCTTGGAGGAGAAGAAATGGCCGCCAAGAAGATCCTCATGCTCGTCCAGATGCTGCTGATGGTCGGCCACCACGTTGATGCGGTCTGTTCGGGGAAGAAAGCGGTCGAGAGCGTGCGGACCGCGGTACACGACTTCGAGGGCGACCAGACCTACAGCGAGAAGCGGGGGCACAACTTCACCCTCAATGCCGATTTCGATGCCGTGGACCCGACCCAGTACGACGCCCTGGTCATCCCCGGCGGGCGCTGCCCCGAATACCTTCGCCTGAACGTGGTTTTCGTCAGTGCGCTCCGTGGCGCCGGCGGCACGCCTGGCGCAGCTTACCGACGGCTCCTGAAACGGTTTTGCCTCCCAGGTTCCTACCCATGTCGCCGAAGCGCCTTCTCATAACCACCCCTTGTCTGCTTACGATCCTGATGGTGCTCGGCGTCGCCGTGGCCGCGGCCTCCACGGAGATTGATTATGCGGAGTCGCGTTTCGTGGACTCGTGGCTGCGGCACCCGGTTTACGGCGATCCTTCCTTCGATTCGTTCGAGCGATTTTCCAGCAACCCGGTCCATACCGGCGCGCCGCCATTCGGCTGGCCGGTCAACGGCTTCTTCTTTGCGGACCCTGGCAGCGGCAACTGGTATCTGTACATCGGCGACTATGCGACCGGCTACCTTGGGCCGCCACCGAGCCGGTGCATCCTCTACCGCTCGCACAACCTCGGCCAGACCTGGGAGAACCTCGGCTCGATCCTCCAGGGCGACGCGCGGATGTTCGACAAGAACGGTCACACGCCCGACGTCAGTGTGGTCTTCGCCGAGGGCCGCTACCACATGGTCTACGACTGGGGCGAGCCGAACTTCAATGGCGAGGGCGGACTGGCCTACGCCTGGGCCGAGAAACCGGAAGGCCCTTGGCACCGCGACGCGCAGCCGATCACGCGGAACTCGACGCTGGCGCCGCTGCTGGGCCGCTACCGGCGCGACCTATGCCGCAACGCTGCTGCGCCGCAAGCAGGACTGGCTGATCCTGGCGATGATGGACAGGCGCCGCATAGTTGGGCGCTGTTTACGATGACGGCTGCCCGGCGCAAGGGCCGTACTCGGAACGGCGGCTAGTTCGCAACGTCGAGGCCGACTACTTCCATCCGCCGCTGATGGAATTCTTTCCGGCCTTCGCGCACCGCGGCTGGGTTTACGCCCCGGCCACATCGGTCGCCAGCAACCGCAACTTCCAGGTGCTCTTCCGCGCACCGCTGGAAGAGGCGACCGACCCGGCGGCGTGGGAGATTTTCCGTTACGGTTCATGCTGGCACTCGGAGGATGTGCCACACGAGGCATTCGGTATCTGGGGTCAGACGTTTGCCGGTTGGGTGGACCCGCAAGGGATTTTCCAAGTGTTGTTCCCTTCGCGTAATCCCCAAGGCAACGGGACGATCAACCTTGCCTCGCGGCCGTGGTCGAGGCCGTTGCGCGAGCGCGGCTTTCATCTGACCGGCCACCAATCGCCGAGCCTCACGCTGTTGCGGCGCAGTTACCGCGAGTTCACGCTGGAAGCCGACCTCCGCCTGCGAGGCACGGCCCGGATTATGTGGGGCTATCAGGCGCCGTTAGGGCCGAACCGGCCGGCCTCCGACGCGACACTCCATCCGCTGTCGCTCACGCGCCACCAGGCCTTGGAGTTGTCCCCGACCAGTTGGCGCATCATCGAGGTGGACGCGGCCGGCAAGGCGACGGCGCTGGCGTCGGGCGACGGCGAGGCGCGCCAGGTTCGCATTCAGCGCGAAGGCGGCGGGGTGAGGCTGGCATTGGGCGGCCGGCACGTCTGGACCGGGCCAATGTCCGCAGCCACCGGCGCGGTCGGACTTTTGGCGGAGGCGAACAGCCATCTCTTCATTGACCATTTCCGGATCAACGGAGAACCGTCGCAGGGCAACTTGGCTTACTTGTACACGGACGCTTGGCTCGGCGCGGGCGAGAACCCGGCCGACTGGATCGAGCAGCGTGGTCCCCGGTTTCGCTTTGGCATCGGCGCAGTGCGACGGGTTGCCGGCGGCCGGGCCAAGTGGAATTTCGTCGGCGCCGGTTTCACGCTCTGGAGTCCGACCGGCCCGGAGTACGGAAGCGTGGAGGTGCGATTGGACGGTGCCTTGGTCGCCACCGTGGATTTGCACAGCGCACAGCAGCGGCCCTCGACGCCGGTGTTCACGAAGAAAGGCATGGCCGATACGTTCCACGCCGTCGTGCTGCGGCCGAAGACCGGTCGTTTGGTAGTGGACAGCCTCGATGCGGGCAGCTAATTCGCTGCCGGTGCTGCCGCAGTTGGCGATGCTGGCCAAGGCAACCTCGCGGGACACTGGACGTGGTGGGGGACGCCTTCGTAAAATGGATGACCAGACGAGTCTTGATCGGCTCCAGGCTCACTGCAAATGGGAAAGGTCAGCTTATGAAGCTCGCAATTCGGCGGCATGGATGGGGCTTGGTCGTTGTCTGGTCGGTTGCCGCGGCGTCGGCATGCTCGGCGGCGGAACTTGGGACGCTGTTGGAGGACCATTTCCGCGACGGCGTCTCGGCCGAGTGGTCGGCGGTCGGCAACGGCGGACCCGAGAGGTTCGACCCTGCCCAGGCGGCGCTGGGCAAGGACCCCGTGGGCCGCCATTTTCTGGAGATTCGCTCCGGCGCGCACATCGGCAAGAACTGCTCGCAGTGGAAAGACTATCGCCTCACGTTCAGCTTCCGGCTGCCGGAGCCGACGGCCGACGGGGTCCAACTTCTGCGGGTCATCGTCCGCGGACCGACCGCCAACATGTGGGGCGGCTACAACGTCTACCTCTTCAATGCCGGTGGAAAGTTCAAGATTCAGGCGAATGTCTGGCCGACCAATCCCTCCGCCACCACACCGGTCGCCTTGGATTCGCAGTGGCACCGGCTCAGCATCCGCGTCCTCGGCCAGGAACTGGAAGCAGAACTGGACGACCGCGGCGACGCAAGGCTGGCAGCCACCAACGTCTACGACGCCTCCACCGCCGGTGGAATCTACCTCGGGTTCTCGCCCGGCAAGTGGCAACTGGCCGACGTCCGCGTCGTGGCGCTTCGCCCGCTCCTGGAGGCCGCGGACGTGTTGGCTCGCTACTGCCTGTTCGCCTACCACCCTTCGCTGGACAAGCTGGCCGTCAAGGCGGACTTGGGCGAGTGCTCCGACCAGCCGTGGGCCCGCCGCGTTACCGCGATTCGCTTCGCCGTTCAGCCGGCAGAGAAAGACACGGTGCTGGCCCAGGGGGAAATCGCGCTGGACGCCAAGAAATACGGCACAGCGGCGGTGCAGTTGCCGAAGCTGCCCGAGGGCCGGTACGAGCTGAAGCTGGCGACCGTCGGCGCACCGCTGTCCGCCACCAGACGATTCGTGCGGCGGATCTTCCCTTGGGAAAGGAACTCGCTGGGCATTACCGACCAGGTCTATCCACCCTTCGAGCCGATCTCCGTCCAGGGCAGGGACGTAAAGGTCGTCGGACGGGTCTACGGCATGAACGACCTGGGACTTTGGGACCGCGTGCAATCGCAGGGCCACGACCTGCTGGCCGGCCCAATGACGTTGCGGTGCGAGACGTTCCGGGGGCCCGGTGGCATGGAGATCGGGCCACGGCCGTTTCAGGCAGGTCGCCGTCGATGCGGCGGTGTTCGAGGGCTCGGCCGAGTCGCCGGCGGTCAAGGTGCGGACCACCTCGACCGTCGAGTTCGACGGCTGCATGAAGGTCGAGATGGACCTTGCGCCGCGGGCCGGCGGCCCGGCCGTCCAACGGCTATGGCTGGAGATTCCGCTGGCGGATCGCGAAGTGCCGCTCTTCTTCCCGCAGCTCAGCGGCTGCCGGGAGAACTACGCGGGGCCGACGCCGCGGGGCGGGAAGATCGTCTGGCAGCCGCGGACCACGGAGTGGATGAACTTTCCCGCAAGGACCTGGAAGGCCGAGCCCGGACCGGAAGACGGCGTGATCTGGACGCCGCGGGCCTGCTACCAGCGCGATTTTGCCTATTACCTCTGGCTGGGCGGCGCCGAGCGGGGCCTGGCCTGGTTCGCCGAGAACGACCGGGGCTACGTCGTCGATCCCCAAGGCGACACGCAGAGCGTCCGCCGCGAAGGCCAAAAGGTCGTGCTGCGGATCTACCTGGTCAACCGCGCTGGGCTGGACGGACCGCGGCACGTGGTGTTCGGTCTTCAGGCCAGCCCTACGCGGCCGATGCCCAAGGATTGGCGGCGGAACGTGGCCGTCCCGATCCATGGCGGGCCCGACATGGGAATCGGCGGCTACATGTGCGCAGACAAGTATCCGGCGGACCACGATTTCACGATCGTCGAGCGGGTGCTGGAGGCCCGTCGCTCGGGCACGATCGACGAGGCGTTCTTCCGCCGCAAGGACGCGGCCCGCTCCCATCAGCCCGCGCTGTCGCACGGCACCGAGCCCTGGCTCACTGCGGTCCTCGGCGCAGCGGGCATCGCGCGGATGTACACCCGGCCCGAGTGGATCGAAGTTCAGGGCGGCATGCTGCCGGCGGATGTCCGCGTCAAGGCCCTGCACGGACCTTTCCCGTCCTACTTCGAGGAGCACTGCATGAACGTCGATACGCCCGAGTGGGAAGTCTTCCAGGACGAATGGGGCACGAACGAGTTCACCCTTCGGCAGTGGCGCAAAATGGACACGTTCATGTGCCGCATCGAGGGGAACACGATGACGCACATGGCGAACGCCAACGTGGTCATCACGCCGAGCTACGCCGATTTTGCCCTGTGGTACGCCAACGAGTGGCTGAAACGCGGCGTGAGCCTCTACCTGGACAACTCGATGTTGACGCCGTGCTCCGATCCGCGGAAATCGGCCGCGTACCGCGGGCCCGACGGACGGGTCGTTCCGGCCGTGCTGCTCTGGTCGCAGCGCGACTATTACAAGCGGATGTGGAACCTGCGATGCCAATGGAACCAACGGGGTGTGGCGTACCCGCTGACCATCAGCCACCATGTCACCAACACCCAGATGCTGCCGTTGCACACCTGGGTCGATAAGCTGAGCGACCTGGAATGGGTGGCCAAGTCGCCTCCGGTGGACCCGGACTTCCTGCTCACGGAGACCGTCGCTCGCCAGATCGGCAGCTACTCCGACCTGATCGTTCCCTTGACGCGGGACCTGGAGAAGTCGGTCGTGTACAAGGAGTCCGGCATGGGGCCGGAAACGCTCGTGCGCATGGAATGGGGAATGCGCATGGTGCACGAGATCTCGCGCTGGGGCTATCCGTTCGGGAGCGTGGCGGCCACCGAGCCGGCCCGCCGCCTGGAAAAGGCAGTCTGGGACTTCGGCTACGGCCTGCCCGCCTGCCGCGTGCAGAACTACTGGAGCGACGATGCGGTGGTGCAGGGTCCCGCCGGTCTGCGCTGGCTGGCGCTGATCTCCGAGAGAGACCGGCGAATCATGCTCGTGCTTCAGAGCTATAATGCCAAACCGGGCGATGCCCGGCTGGTCTTCGACGTGCGGCGGCTGGGTTTCGCGCCCTGCGGCACGATCACCAACGTCGAGACCGGCCAGGGCCTGGGCCAAGCGGGGGCGACGGTCGCCATTCCCATGAACCGGCCCTACGCCACGCGAGTGATCGTCTGTGCCGCGGGGCCGTTGTCCGGAGGCATGGCTACCGGAGGCGAAGATCGCGGCAACCGATCTTCCCGGCAAGGTGGGGAAGAAGTGAAAAGGCGCACCAACCGAGGCCTTGCGTTGTAGTGCGGGATGAGGTACGAGTCCCGCCCTACCATGAGGAACCCGAGCATGAAACGCCGAACCCTTTCGCTGGTCTTCCTGGTCGCACTGCTGGGAGCAATGCCCGTCGGCGGCGCAGAACCGCCGAAGACCGTGGCAGCGGGCAAGGAGGCGGTGCTGCTGTTGACCCCGCCGGCCCCCCCGGAACCCCGTATCAACGGGCCCAAGGTCTATGGCGTGCGCCACGGCGTGCCCTTCTTGTACCGCATCCCTGCCACCGGCCAGCGGCCGATGACGTTCGCCGCGGAGGGTCTTCCCCAAGGTCTGATCCTCGATCCGGCCACGGGCATCGTCAGCGGCCAGGTGAAGTCGCGGGGAGAGTACCCCGCGACGCTGGTGGCGACCAATGCCCGCGGCCAGGTAAAACGCCAGCTTTGCATCATGGCTTTCGGCAACCTGGCCCTGACGCCGCCCATGGGCTGGAACAGTTGGTACATCCACTACGAGCGTGTCAACGACAAGATCATGCGCGAGGCGGCCGACCGGATGATCGCCTCCGGCATGGCCGACTACGGCTACCAGTACGTCAACATCGACGAAGGCTGGTCCATCAGGCCCGGCGACAAGAACCCGGATCATGCCGGCCCGCCTCGCAACCCCGACGGCAGCATTCGCCCCAACCGCCGCTTCCCCGACATGAAGGCCCTCACGGACTACATTCACGCCAAGGGGTTGAAGGCGGGCCTCCACACCTCGCCCGGCGAAACCGACTGCGGCGGCAACACGGCCTGCTACGGCTACGAAGCCCAGAACGCCCGAACCTTCGCCCAGTGGGGTTTTGATTTCCTCAAGTACGACTGGTGCAGCTACGGGGCGCACCAAGGCGGCAATCGCCTGGCAAACTTTCAGCGGCCCTACAGGCTGATGTGGGGCGAACTCCAGAAACTCGACCGCGACGTCGTCTTCAACCTCTGCCAGTACGGCATGGCCGATGTCTGGACCTGGGGTGGCAACGTGGGACATTGCTGGCGGACCACGGGCGACCTGGGCTGCGAGAAAGCCCAGGAGATGCCGGGCTTCTTCATCATCGGCCGCAGCAACGCCCAGCACTGGCAGTTCGCCCGGCCCGGCGCCTGGAACGACCCCGACTACATCCTCGTCGGCTGGTTCGGCGATGCGCTCAAGGGGGGCCTGGGCGAGCCCACGAAGTTGACCGCCCCAGAGCAATACCTTTACATGTCGATGTGGTCGCTGATGGCCGCCCCGCTGATCTTCAGCGGCGACATGGCCAAACTCGACGCCCTGACGCTCAACGTGCTCTGCAATCACGAGGTGATCGAGGTGGACCAAGACCCGCTCGGGCGCCAGGCTCGCATCGTCCGGCAATCCCCCATCGACATGGTCCTTGCCAAGGACCTCGAAGACGGATCACAGGCCATCGGGCTCTTCAACCTCCGCCAAGAGTCGGCGAAAGTGTCGGTTACTTGGGCCGAACTGGGCCTTCAGGGACCACAGCGGGTCCGCGACCTGTGGCGGCAGAAGAACTTGAACAACGCCAGCGGCATGCTGGAGTTGGATGTCCCCCGGCACGGCGCGGCGATGCTGCGGCTGGAAGCTGCGAAGTTGGAAAAACGGCGCTAGCTTTGCGGCTGCACGGCATGCTCTATCTCACTTTCAGCACGGCCGACTTCCGCCCGGATGCCGCCTCGTAGGGCGCCAGGGCACGCCGGCGGCGGAACGTAGGGCCGATCTGGAACATTTTGCCAAACGGGCGGCTCCCTCGGATGTCGCAGATCGCCGGCCGGCGCCAGCGCGATCACAACAGCGATGCCCAGCGCCAGCCCGCTTACTACGATCCCAACAACCGACCAGCGGAGACTTGTGCAACCGCAGAAGATGGCCGCGAGGAAGCCGATGGCGCCCAGCGCCAGTCCCACGACCCCGAGTGGAATGCTGAGGACCGGCAGGAAAAGAGCAATCCTCCCACGGCGCCCAGGATCACGGAGGACAACCCCAGGCCGACGGGCGGATCGGACGACGGCGAGCTTGCGGCCATAGTGGACCTTGCAATGCGAAGGAAATCAATGTCCCGGCAGATGGATCAGGCCCCGTGTAAGATAGTCGCTGAGGGTCAGTCCCGCGAACACGACGACCAGCCAGAATATGGTTACAAGGATCACGGCGCGCGTCTGTGCAGCGCTGTGCAGCGCGTGCATGAAGAAAAGGACCACCAGCGACGCCTTGACGACGGCAATCGCCTGCCCGGCAACGATACGCATGGCTGCCGAACTGGGAACGAATGATAAGCCGACCGTAAGGATCGTCAAACCCATCAAGACGGCCAGGACGGCGATATAGGCGGCGGGAGAAAGAAGGCGTTCAGACATGATCTTTGCTCATCGCTAATGAAAACATCAACCCGCGTGGTGGATACCGAGCAAGTACAGCGTCGGAAGCAGGAAGATCCAGACGATATCCACAAAGTGCCAGTAGAGGGCCGTCACATCGACGGGCGCGTAGTAGACCGTGGAGAAGCGGCCCCTGCGGGCCAGCAAGAGGATCACCAGCACGGCGCAAATACCGATCGTCACGTGCAGTGCGTGCAAGCCGGTCATGACCCAGTAGAGAAAGAGGAACAACTTGACGTGCGGGACCTGGTCGGGACGAAGCCCGTCCCGCGTCACCCACTCGGTGGAGTCGAACCGCCACCCCGGGATCAGGTTCTCACGGTAGTCGAGGTAGTATTCCAGCCCCTTGAAACCCAGGAAGCAGACTCCCAGCAAGGCTGTCAAGCCGAGGAAAACAACGATCTGTTTGCGCTTGCCGAGTTTGGCATAGTGGACGGCCAGGACAATCGTCAGGCTGCTCAGCAAAAGCACCAGGGTGTTGGTGCCGCCGATCATCCAGTTGAGTCTGGCACTGGCCTTCTCGAAGGCCAGCGGATAAAGATAGCGATAGACGGCCACGGAAAGGAACAAGACGCCGAAGAACATGACCTCCGTGGCCAGGAACACCCACATGCCCAACGAAGCCGCCTGGTGCTGCTGATCGAGGTTCTCATATTGTTCTTCGAGACGACGTCGCTCGAAGATCGTAACTGCGAGCGACTCACGCTGCTCGGCGGTCAGCAGGCTAATGTCAGGGCTCATTTTGCGCCTTTGCCAAATGGTACTGGTACGGCAGTCGGACCACGACCGGGCTGGTCTCAAAGTTCTCCGTCGGCGGCGGCGACGGCGTTTGCCACTCCAATCCCGTCGCGTGCCAGGGGTTCCGGCCCGCCGGCTTTCCGAGCCAGAGCGACGGCAGAAGGTAGCAAAGCGGCAGCACATAGCCCACGCCGAGGATCGAGGCCCTGGCGGTGGACATCACGTTCCAGACCTGGAAGTCCGGGTCATACGTGTGTACGCGGCGAGGCATGCCGTTGTAGCCGGCCACGTACTGCGGCAGGAAGGTGAGGAAGAATCCCACGAAGATGATCATCGCGGTCAGGCGCGACCACCAATCGGAATACATCCGTCCGGTGATTTTGGGCCACCAGTAGTGCAGCCCGGCCATGTAGCCCATGACCATTCCGCCGACCATGATGAAATGGAAGTGTGCGACGACGAAGTAGGTATCGTGGACGTGCATGTCCATGCCCAGGGTCGCCAGGAACAGGCCGGCCATGCCGCCGAAGGTGAACAGCGCGACAAACCCCAGGGCGAAGAGCATGGGCGCCTCGAAGGTGATGGAGCCTTTGTAGAGCGTGGCGGTCCAGTTGAAGACCTTGATGGCCGAGGGAACGGCGACCAGGAAGCTGAGGCAGGAAAAGACCATCGCCGCGTAGAGCGAGAGGCCGGCGACGAACATGTGGTGCGCCCAGACGAAGAAGCCCAGGCAGGCGATGCCGAATGACGAGTAGGCGACGAACTTGTAGCCGTAAAGCTGCTTCCGTGCGAAACAGGGGATCACTTCGCTCACCACCCCCATGCCCGGCAGGATCATGATGTACACGGCCGGGTGGGAATAGAACCAGAAAAGGTGCTGGAAGAGCAAGGGGTCCCCTCCCAACGCCGGATCGAAGATGCCGATGTGCAGCGTCCGCTCGACGACCACCAGGATCAACGTCATGGCCAGCACGGGCACGGCCAGAAGGAAGATGAAGCTGGTGGCATACATCGTCCAGACGAAGATCGGCAAACGGAACCAGGTCAGTCCGGGGGCCCGCAGCCAATGCACGGTGACGATGAAGTTCAGCCCCGTCAGCAGCGAGGAGAAGCCGGCGATCACCACGCCGACCATCGTCAGCGTGACATTGTAGTGGGACGCTGCCGAGCTGTACGGCGTATAGAAGGTCCAGCCCGTATCCACTCCCCCCGCCAGCATGGCGGTCACGACCCAAACCGCGCCGGCCATGTAGAGGTACCAGCTCAGCAGGTTGATCCGCGGAAAGGCCAGGTCCTTGGCGCCGATCATCATCGGCAGAAGGAAGTTTCCCAACACCGTGGGGATCACCGGCACGAGGAAGAAGAAGACCATCACCACGCCGTGGATCGTGAAGAGCTTGTTGTAGGTGTCGGCGGCGACCAGGTTGCCCTGCGGCGTCATGAGGTTCAGGCGATCGATGGAGATCGCCAGGCCGCCGATGAAGAACATCAGCGTCACCGGCAGCAGGTAGAGGATGGCGATGCGCTTGTGGTCCTTGGTGAAAAGCCAGGAGGCGATGCCGTAGGACTTGTTGAGGTACGTTCGCCGCGCCGCTTGGGTGGGGGCGGGAAGCGGCGGCTGGGGGGCCGTTTCAATGCTCATGGCGGCTGGTCCTCGGTATTGATGGGAGGCGTGGTCGTGGGCGGCGGATAGCTTTCCACCCGGCGCGGCGTCTTGTCCTGCTTCAACGACTGGATGAAGGCGATCAGCTCGAAAATCTCCTCTTCGCTCACCTGGCCTTGGAAGGTCGGCATGATGTTCTCATAACCTGCCACAATCTTGGCGCTGGGCGCAACGATCGACTCGTGAAGGTAGCTCTCGTCGGCTCTCACCACGCTGCCGTCGCTGAGCACCACGGGACTGCCGAAGAGATTCTCCAGCACCGGCGCGCGGGCGTCCGAATCCGCGCTGTGACAACTGACGCAGCGGTACTTGAGAAACGCCTTCCGCCCTTCCAGGGCCATCGACCCCTCGGCCCCCAGTCGCAGCCAGCGGTCGTACTCCGCCGGCTCCATGGCGACCACCAATCCCGTCATTCCCGCATGGTTGGTGCCGCAGTACTGCGAGCAGAAGAGGCGGTACGTTCCCGGCCGGGACGCCTGGAACCAGACCGACGTGTAGCGATTGGGCAGCAGGTCCATGTGAATGCGGAAGTCGGGAATGAAGAGGCTGTGGATCACGTCTTCGGAGGTCATCAGCAGGCGGATCGGCCGTCCGACGGGCACGTGCAGGGTGTTGATTTCCCGCTGCCCCCTGCGGGTGCTGGAACTTCCACATCCACTGTTTGCCCACGACGTAGATCGTGGCCGCGTCGCCGGGCGGGCGATAGGCGCCGAAGTAGACCTCCGCGCCCCAGACGAAAAAGACCAGGAAAATGCCCAGCGGCGTCAGCGTCCAGAACCACTCTAGGGCCTCCCAGGAGGGCGTCTCGGCCGGGTTGCCCGCCTCGCCCGGCCGCCGCCGGTAGCGGACCGAAAAATAGACCAGCAAGAATGCCACCAGCAGCGTTACCGCCCCGCAGGTGCAAAACAGGAACAAGAACAGCAGGTCCACCCGCCCGGCCGTGGTCGAGGCCTCGCGAGGAAACAGGGCGATCTCGCCGAGCGTCATGGCAGTACCCCTCCGTCCCCTTCTTTCCCCGGGCGTCCCCGTCGCAGCAAGAACCAGACCATGCCCACCACCGCGACGACCGTCAGCACGCCGCCGGCCCGCACGAAACTCAGGATGTTCGCCGTGTACTTGCCGGCGGCCGGGTCGTAGTGGAAGCAATACAGCAGCACCTGGTCCGTCGGCGAGCCGATCTTCTCGGCCGACGCTTCCACCAGCCCCAGCCGCAGGTCGCGCTGGGGAAACTGGATGCCGTAGAAATAGCGGGAGATCTTACCCCGCGGCGTCAAGATCATGATGCCGCTGGTGTGAAGGTACTGATCCTGCTTGGCGTCGTAGACGTAGCGAAAGCCGACGGCGGCGGTCAGCTTCTCGATCGCCGGGGCCTTGCCCGTGAGGAAGTGCCAGCCCTCGGCGGCGCCGGGCCGCCCGTAGCTGGCCAAGTAGGTCTTCTTCTTGGCGGCCGCCAGCGCAGGCGTCTCCCGCGGGTCGAAGCTGACCGTCACCACGTTGTACTCCTTGCCCAGGGTAAACGGCATGGCGCAGGCCTTGCGCCAGCCCATTGAGAACCAGCGTGCAAAGCATCGGGCACCGGTAGTATGCCAGGACCAGGATGACGGGCCGCTTGCCGAAGTAATCGCCCAGCTTCACCGCCTTGCCGGCCTCGTCGCGAAATTCCAGGTCTAAAGGAACCTGCTCGTTGAGCCGTTGGTCGAATCCCACGCGGCGTAAAACGGGCGGGAGCGGCCCCTGGGCACCGGGCGAAGCTTCCGACACGAAAGCGGCCGGCAGGAGCACGATCAGACTGGCAATTCTGCTAACGATTCTCATGGCGATGGCTCTCGAAACATGCGGCCGGAATTCGACGCCCCGCCGTCCACCAGGCCGTTGCTGCGCGCGACCCGCCCTTGCGACGGCTCCTTGGCGACCGGCAACGTGCCGGCCACCGCCTTGATGGCCTGTTGGATGGGAATGTGGACGAATCCCTTTTCCCCGCTCGCCCCGTAGCTATTCAGGGTCTTTTCCTTGTCGGCCAGCCGCTGGTACACGTCGGCGCTCCGGTCGCCGGACATGCGGTCGAGCTGTTCCAGCCGCGGTTGGTAAGGTCCGCCGGGCGATGGAGTCCAGGGCGGCTCTTCCGACATCGCCGGCGCCATCGGATAGGGCGACTTCTTCCGCTCCGCCTGGGCAGCCGCTTCGGACCAGTAGAAGCGCCAAACCAGGTAGCCCATCACCGCCAACACGCAGCCGGCCGCCACGACCACGGCCAAGAGGCAGCCCAAACGGATGTCCTTCGGCTCGTAGCGCACGCCGGGATGCTCGATCCGCCCGTCCGCATAGCGGATCTCCTCCTCCGCGACGCTTTCGCCGTGTTCCACAGGCTCGTCGGCGCTGGACTGGTCGTTAGTCATAGGCAAGGCCCGCGTGCGTCCTCTACGAAAGGCGAATGTCGGGCCGTCTCCTCTTCGTCCAGAGCCCGCAACCGCAGCGCGGCGTGCCGATTGTGGTCGTAAAGCGGCAGCAGCGGATACCGCCCGAGCTGCCGGAAGAAACCGGCCAGCCAAATCCCGCCGATCCCGACGGGAAGGAGAACATTCATCCATTGCCCCCGCAGTCCGGCGGCGGGCGAGCCGGGAATCACCTGGTAGTAGACAAACACCAACTGCATCAGGAGAATTACGGCGGCGATGCGGCCCACGGCCTTGCTGCTCCGCTTGATGGACCGCATCAGCAAGAGGAAGAAGGGCAGGGCGAAGTGCAGCAGGAAGATCGCCCACATCACCCCCTTCCACGCCGTGGTCGCCCGCGGCAAGTACCAGACGATGTCCACCGGCATGTTGGCGATCCAGACCAACATGAACTGGAACCAGGCCATGTAGGCCCAGACGATCAGCAGGGTCAGCAAGAGACTGGCCAGGTCCTTTCGCGCCCCCTGGGAAGTGACTTCGGCCAGCGGCGATCGCTCGACCAGCCACGGCAAGACCAGCAGCGCGAAGGCCAGCGCGGAGAGCAACTGCCCCGTGGCGAACAAGGGCCCCCAGATCGTCGAGTGAAACACCGGCTCTAGCGACATCACCCAGTCGACCGCCGCGAAGTGCAGACTGATCCCGTAAACAACCGCGCCCAGGCCGCTGAGGTTCAGGTACTTCGACGCCAGGCCAGGGTTGTCCCTCTGGTCTTCCTGACGCGACCAGCAGGCCAGCAGCCAGGCGATCCCCATCCAGAGAATGAAATAGACCGCGGCGCGAATCCAGTAGCCGGCCGGATTGAGGTAGAACTGCTGGTATTGCAGCTTCGGGCTGGCGGCCGCCGCGGCCGGCCGCGCCCAAACGTAGAGATAACGCAGCCCGCAGGCGATCGGCAGGAATAACAGCACCGCCAGCGGCAGCGTCCTCATGGCAGCCTCGAGGATTCGCCGGATCAACAGGCCCCAGCTCCCGCCGGTGAGGTGATAGACCATCAACAAGACCATCGAGCCCAGCGCGATGCCCAGATAGAAGACGTAGGCCGCAAGATAGGCCCGAAAGAACGGCTCGGGCTGCAACCACCCGCCGACCGCGCAGGCGGCCAGCACCACGATTCCGACTCCTAGCGACCGCCGCCAAGGGGCCGTCGGATTGCCGGCGATGAAAGCCTCGCTGCTCACGGCGAGCCTCCTTCGGCCTTGGATTCCGCCGAGACATAGCCGCCACGTGTACAGAGCTGTCGCGCGTGCTCGGACAGTTTTGCTTCGGGAAAATGCTGGCTGGCCTGGAGCGCGCGGAGATAGCCCACAATCGCCCAGCGGTCGCGCACGGGGATCTGGGCGCTGTAGGAAGGCATAGAACCATAGCCTTCGCTGATCACGGCAAACAAATAGCCCACGGGCACTCTTCGCAACCGCTCGATATGGTAGGACGGAGGAACCGTATAGCCGCGCTCGACAATCTTACCTCGTCCCGTACCCAAGGGATCATGGCAGACCACGCAGTAGATCATGAAACGATCGTATCCGTGCTGGAGGACCTGTTCGGTCATCGGAAAAGGGAAAACGTCGACAAACTGGTCATACTGGGCCTTGGCGAGTTTCGCGGCCTCCGGCGTGCCGGCCTTCGGCTGGACGACGGCCGCGCTGGCCTTGCCAAGCGGCGCCCCCTTGGTCCCCGGGAGCCTGCCGGTGAACAAGGCGACGTCCGTCCGCAAGTGACCGCGGGCCACGGTGCCGGCGACTGCGGGCCGCTCCGAACGGCCGTCGGCGAAGAAATCGCACGGCTCCAGCGGCTTGTAGCTCGGCTGGTCGGCCATCTTCTGTTGGCAACCGGCCGCCAACAGGGACAACACGATCGCGCTCGTCCCGATCGTACTCGTCACGCTCCGCGTGACGCGCGTCAACACGCCGGCCGTCCTTGCGTCGAACACCGCAATGCAGGGCATCCTCACGCGGAGCGTGAGGAGTACATGCGACGCTTTACCGGTTCTCATCGCGGCGCCTTCCCGGGTTCCGGCGTATGCGGGACCTCGATCACCGCGCCCTGGGGATTCAGCGTGGCCAGGAACTCCGCCGTGATGCGGCGATCGAATTGCGGGTCCGCCGCCTCGATGCAGAGGAAGAAACGGTCCTGGCTCGAGCGGCCGAATTGCGGCACGTTGAATACGGGGTGGTGCAAATGCGGCAGGCCGTTGAGGAACATCATTCCCAGGAAGGCCGAGAAGGCTCCCACCAGAATCAGCAACTCGAAGGTGATGGGGATGAAGACCGGCCAGCTATTGTACGGGCGCCCGCCCACGTTGAACGCATAGCTGATGGCCATGGAATAATACTGCATGAAGAAACCCACCCCCGCGCCCACCAGGCCGCCCATCAACACGACAAAGGGAATGCGGGTCCCGCGCACGCCCAGCTCGGCTGCCAGACCCTCGACCGGATAAGGCGTATAGGCGTCCATCTGGCGATAGCCGGCCTGGCGGGCGCGACGTGTTGCGGCAAGGATCTCCGCCGCAGTGAGGAATTCAACCATCAGGCCGTAAACAGGTGTCTTCTTCCTCATCGTCCCACCTCGGGCCCGTGCGCACCGGGCAGCAAGGCCCGCGTCTCCGACATCGATAGGATGGGGAGAAAGCGGGCGAATAGCAGGAACGCAACCAGGAACACGCCGACCGAACCCGCATACGTGGCGATGTCCCAGATGGTCGGCTTGAAGAAGCCCCATGAAGACGGCAGGAAATCCCGGCTCAAGCTGCTGGTGATGATCATGTAGCGTTCCAGCCACATGCCCACCAGCACCAGCAGCGACACGACCACCAACACCGATTCCTTGCGGCGCAAGGGCCTGATCCAGAGGATCTGCGGCAGGATCGTATTGCAGAAGAAGAGGGTCCAGGTAATCAGGGCGTACTGGCCGAAGCCCGTCAAGCGGAACCAGTAGGTGCACCATTCGACCGAATCGTGGGCGTACCATGACAGCGACTGCTCGCTGAGGTAGCCGTAGGAGGTCAGCAGGCTGGTGGCCAACAAGAGCTTGCCCATCACGTCGAGATGGTCGATGGTGATGAACTCTTTGAGGTGGTAGAAGTGGCGGATCGGCACGCAGAGCAGGATCACCATGGCGAAGCCGGAGAAAATGGCCCCGGCGACGAAGTACGGCGGGAAGACCGTCTCGTGCCACGCCGGCACGACCGAGACGGCGAAATCCGAGCTCACCACCGAATGCACCGAGATCACCAGTGGGGTCGCCAGCCCGCCGAGCAATAGGTAGGCCATCTCGAAGCGGTGCCAATGCCGGGCCGAGTTGCGCCAGCCCAGGGCCAACATGCCGTAGACGATCTGGGCCAGGCGGCCCGTGGCACGGTCGCGGAGCGTGGCCAGATCGGGGATCATGCCCATGTACCAGAACAACAGCGACACGGTGAAGTACGTGCTCACGGCGAACACGTCCCAGATCAGCGCGCTGCGGAACTGGGGCCAAAGGCTCATGGTGTTGGGATACGGCAGCAGCCAGTAAAAGAACCACGGGCGGCCGAGGTGCAAGAGCGGAAAGATCCCCGCGCACATCACGGCGAAGATGGTCATGGCCTCGGCGATGCGGTTGATCGAGGTCCGCCATTTCTGGTGCATCAACAACAGAAAGGCCGAGATCAGCGTGCCTGCATGACCGATCCCGATCCACCAGACGAAGTCGGTAATGGCGAAGCCCCAGGCGGTCGGGATCTGGATGCCCCAGATGCCCACGCCGACAAGCAGCAGGTACGCGACGGCCACCAGGAACACGAACACCAAGACGTGGCTGAAGCCCATCGAGGCCAGCCAGCCCAGGCCCGTCGGCCGCGTGAGCACCAGGGCGCTGATTTTCTCGGTCACTGAGCCGAGATCGTGGCCGGCGGGAACGTAGTTGGGCCGCAACCATCCTGGGGACGGCGTCTGGTCGCCCGGGCCCGGCTCGGGCTCATCGTGCGTCGGGGGCGTGCTCATCGCCATGCGGCGCTGCCTCAAGTTCAGGGTTGGGATTCCGCAGCGCGGCCAGGTAGGTGGTCCGCGGATGCGTGTTCAAGTCGGCCAAGAGGGCGTAGCTCAGCGGCGAATCCTTGGCTTGCTTGACTTCGCTCTTGGGGTCGTTGATGTCGCCGAAGACGATCGCCTTGACCGGACAAGCCGCCTGGCAGGCGGTCACGACTTCCCCGTCCACCAGTCGCCGCTGCTCGGTCTGCGTATCGATCTCCGCCTGGCGGATCCGCTGGATGCAATAGGTACACTTCTCCATCACGCCGCGGGATCGGACCGTCACGTCGGGGTTGTACTGCAGCCGGCGGCTGGGCGTCTGGAAATCGGCATAGGAGAGGAAGTTGAATCGCCGCACTTTGTACGGGCAGTTGTTGGAGCAGAACCGCGTGCCCACGCAGCGGTTGTAGACCATGTCGTTGAGTCCCTCCGCGTTATGGACCGTGGCCGCCACGGGGCACACGTACTCGCACGGTGCATTCTCGCAGTGCATGCAAGGCACCGGCTGGAAGTGGAACCCCGTGGGGTTTTCCGGCGTGCCTTCGAGGTAACGATCGATCCGCAGCCAGTGCATCTCCCGGCCGCACGCCACCTGTTCTTTGCCCACCACGGGGATGTTGTTCTCGGCCTGGCACGCCACCACGCAGGCATGACAGCCGATGCAGGAGGTCAGGTCGATCGCCATGCCCCACTTGTGCTTCGGCGCGGCATAGTCGAACGGCTCGTACAAGTTGACCGGCGGCGGGGCCTCCCGGGTCCAATCGCGCTGCTGCTGGCGGTCGGGCTCGGTGGCGACAGTCAAGGCACCACTCCATCAAGAGCGTCGGCACCTGGTAGGTGAAAGGCATCTCGTCGATCCGTCCGTGGCACGAGGATCAGCCGACGCCCTTCTGCACGTGGATGCCGTGGTCGAAATAGACGAATCCGGGCAAATTATGGACCCGGTGCCAGCGGAGAGACTCATTGGTCCGGTAGCTCTCGCGCACCGGTTGCAGCATCTGACTGCCGACCCAGATCTGCGAGTGGCAATTCATGCAGGTTTTCGTGGGCGCCATGCCGGCGAATGCCGAGTGTTCTACCGAGGTGTGGCAATATCGGCAATCGATCCCGAGGACGCCCACGTGATGCTGGTGGCTGAACGGCACCGGCTGCACGACGCTCACTGCCATGCCGGTCCCGTAGGAAGACCGCGTGTAGACGAGACCTGCCCACATCGAGGATGCCAGCAAGAGAAGGACGGCGATCACACCTGCCCTTGCGATGACGTTCATCCGGCTGGAGAACACTTGCGGCATCGGCGGAACTAATCCTTTTTCTTACGCACAGGTAATCCAGACCCTTACGGACAGCCGGCAAGAGACATATAGCGGCCATCCCGCGCCGCGCGGCGAGACTTCGTTCTCTCGCACCTGCCAACTTGGTAATCGTATGCGTGAGCGGCGTTGGATCAACCCCCAGCCACGCCACAGTGCTGGCAGTGTTATTTCTTCGCCTGAATTGATGCGGTTCATCCTGATGGGTTTTGACGGTCAAATGCGGCAATGGTGCCGCGGCGAATGGTTCATCGCGGCACACTAGCCCGAAGCGCAAGCGAGGGAGGCACAAGCCCGAAGCGCAAGCAAGGGAGGCACATCGCTTTCCCTCGCTCGCGCTTCGGGCTAGTGTTTCCTGCGTATACCGGTCTTGTTCGTCAAAACGCATTAGGAAACGGCCTCCGTGCCGTTCCGGGGGCTGATCTTGAAGTCCTCGGCCCCGGCGCATAGCATTCTATGGGCAATCGGGAAGGTGCTATCCCGCGGCACGACTTGTTGTCGCGTCTTGCTATGAAGAAGAAGACCACGAAACAACCCGAGCTCGTTCTGACGATTGGCCATTCGACGCGCACTTTGGAGGCATTCATCCACCTTCTCCAGGCGCACCAGGTGACGTTGGTGGTCGATGTTCGCACGGTGCCGCGTTCCCGGCACAATCCCCAGTTCAACAGGGAAACCCTGCCCGATTCGCTTCGCGCCGCCGATATCGACTACGAGCACGTTCCCGGCTTGGGAGGGTTGCGCCGTACGCGCGCCGATTCGCGCAACAAGGCATGGCGCAATGCTTCGTTTCGCGGTTTTGCCGACTACATGCAGACGGACGAATTCGAGGAAAACCTGGACTTGCTGATCGATCGAGCGCAAGCACCGCGCGGCCGTGATGTGTGCCGAGGCGGTCCCCTGGCGCTGCCATCGTGGGCTGATCGCCGACGCGCTTGCGGTGCGGGGCATCCCGGTGGAGCACATTCTCAGCGGCCTGCGAACGCAGACACACACCCTGACGCCCTGGGCTCGGGTCCGGGGGAAGTGCATCACTTATCCCGCCCTGGAGGCGGCCGCTGCTGAGAATGCGGATGACCGCTGCACGGACTTGCCATGTACGATCCCGGTTGCCCGAATGTCCAGTATCTAGAAGCCCTGCTCCAGGAGTATCTTCAAGATGCGTCGCGGGTTCCGCCCCGGTGGCAGGCCTATTTTCGCGAAGTAACCGGCGGCAACGGCGAGGCGGCCGCCGCGGGGCGACGTCCCTCTTTCCGTCCCACGAGTCTTTTCAACCCGGTCGTGGGGACACTTCCGCCTGGTGGTTCCAACGACGCCCAGGTCGCCCGGCTCCACGACGGTGCCCAGCACCTGCTGTGGGCCTATCGCGAGCGAGGCCATCTGGTCGACGGCCGCGAAGCAGTAGCCTTCCTGCACACGATCCAGGAGATCCTCCAAGATCCGGCCCGGATGCTGCTGGAGGTCTAAACCGTCGAGAGAAGTGGATGGGTAAAATGCTCTATCCAAAGGGGCCGAGCAGCCATGCAGGATAACCTCGAAGCGATAAGGCACGATTTCGAGAACGACCGCTTTGCAACCTCCAGCGGCATGCGGCTCGTCGAGCTGCGTCCCGGCTTTGCCAAGACCAGCCTCCAAGTTGAGGAGCGGCATCTGAACAGCATCGGGACGGTGCAAGGCGGGGCGATCTTCACCCTGGCCGACTTTGCTTTCGGAGCCGCCGTGAAGACGGGCGGCAAAGTAGCCCCGGCGATCAGCGCGAACCTCTCTTTCCTGAAGGCGGTACGATCCGGCCTGTTGTATGCCGAGGCGACCGAGATTTCCCGCAGCCGGAAGCTGTCGGTCTGCACCGTGCGGGTGACCAACGACGCCGGGGAATTGGTCGCCTTGTTCCAGGGGACCGCCTACATCAAGGACGAGCCGTTTCCATTGGAGTAGTTCCATGCCCCTCAGCCTCTCGCCGGACCTCAAATCCAAGATCCGCGCCGTCACCGTGGGCTGGATTACCGCCACGGTGCAGGTTGCCGAGCATGACGAGGGTCTCTGGCGGGAGATCGAAGCCGCTGTTGACCGGTTTCGTGGGATGACGATGGAGCAGGCCCGCAAGTTCCCGCCCGTCAAGGCCCTGCGGGACGCCTACCGGGCTTTGGGTAACGATCCGACCCGCTACCGAGGATCGAACGAAGCCCTGGTGCGACGAATCACCCAAGGCAAGCAGCTTTACCGGGTCAACACGGTCGTGGACATCAACAACTTGATTTCCTTGGAGACGCTGCATTCGGCCGGGACGTTCAACTTGGAGCATGTCCGGCCGCCGATCGTTTTTCGGATCGGTCAAGCGGGCGAAAGCTATGCAGGGATCGGCCGGGGCGAGATCAAAATCGAGGGCCTTCCGGTCTTTGCCGATCAGCTCGGGCCTTTTGGCAGCACGACCAGCGACTCCCAACGGGCCATGATCCGCCTGGAGACGACCAGAATCATGATGGTCATCATCTCGTTCCTCGGGTCCGAGGGGATGGAAGCAACGTTGCAGCGGGCGGTGGGCTTGCTGGAGCGGTATGCAGCGGCCAGGGAGATCGAGACCGGGGTGGTTCGGTAGACCGAACTCTGCCTCCCGCATCTAAAGCTCGCGAAAACCGACGCTCGGCGTGCCCAGGTAGTCGATCGCCACGTGGCGGCCGGAGTGGGCGATGGAAAGCCGCGCAGCCTCGGTCACCAGCTCGTTGGCGAAGCTGTTGGCCGGGGTCGCGAGGATCGCGCGACGATCGATCTCGTCCAGTGCCTCGCACCGCCGGGCCAGTGCCGTGTCGGCCGGCAGGCCGTCGCCCGCCGAGTTGACCCGCACGGCGGCGGCCACCAGCGCACGGATCGAATCGTAGCCATAGCCCACCGGCCGCAGACCCTCGCCCTCCCAGGGCACGAGGCGGAAATAGTCGGGGCTGACAAAGCGGAAATGGGCGCCCCAGCGGTCGTCGAGGTAGCCGTGGCTGACGCCGCGGAACTGGTCGTCGTGGTCCAGCAGTCCGCCGCCGTCGGGCCCTTCGCAGAACAGGCACAGGCCCTGGTCGTTGCTGCCGGCGCCGCGGTCCGGATAGCCCAGTCCGTTGCTCACGCTGAGCACGGCCCCGTTCTCCCAGAGCACCTGGCCGGCTGACCAGAGATAGCCGATATTCCCGTTGGGAAAGGTCCCCTCGACCCCCCGTACGGAAACCTCGACCGGCCGCAGCCCGGTGATGAACTGCACCAGGTCGACGTAGTGGCAGCCGACGTAGGTGAAAGGGTCGGCGCTTTCGCGGGTAAACCAGTTCTGGAAATTGGAATGGCGGTAGTAGTAGGGCTCGATCATCTTGGCCTCCCCCAGGCGGAACTCGCCCAGCCGGCCCTCGCGGTACTGCCGCCGCGCGTCCAGCGAGCGGCGATCGAACCGCTTGTGATACTCGACGCCCACCATCAGCCCTTGGGCCCGGGCCACCTCGGCAATCTCGACCGACGCGGCGTAAGTCTGCACCAGCGGCTTGACTGTCAGCACGTGCTGCCCGTGGGCCAGCGCCTCGCGGATCATCATCTCGTGCAGCGCGTCGGGCACGGCGACCACCACCAGGTTCCGCGGCTCCAGCGACCCAATGGCCTGCTGGTACAAATCGGCATAGGCCCGCTCCGGCGGCTCCTCCAGGCCGGGCAGAGCGGTAAACGTCTGGCCGGGAAAGGCCTGCGCCAGCAGCGGATCGCCGGCCAACGCCCGCAGAGGCTTCGAACTGCGGTCGCAGATGGTGATCGGGCCCGCCTCTGCCAACCGCTGAAGATGATAGAGCGAAGGCAGGATCTGGTCGTGGACGATCATCCCGGAGCCCACGACCACGATCTTGATCGGCTTGGTTTGCGTTTTGCTCATTCCACGGCCTCCGCGATGGCCTCTTCCAGCACGGCGACCCCTTCACGCAATGCTTCTTCGGGCGTGACCAACGGCGGGGCGATTTTCACCGAGGCCCCGCCATAACCCACGGGGGAAAACATCAGCAGTCCTTTCTCCACCGCGTGCCGGACGACCTCCCAGGCCAGCGGGGCGTTGGGTTGTATCCCTCCCGGTTGGACCATGTGCATTGCCGCGACCATACCCCGGCCATGGACCGCGCCCACGTGCCGGGGGTACCGGCGGCCGATGCGGCGGACCTCGGCCTGAAGGATCTGGCCAAGTTCACCAGCGCGACCGACCAGGCCCTCCTCTTCGATCACTTGAAGGTTGGCCAGCACCGCGGCGCAGCAGACGGGGTTGCCCGTGTGCGTCGAGGTCATCGAACCCGGCCCATAGAGGTCCATCACCTCGTTGCGGCCGATGACGGCCGAGATCGGCAACCCCCCCGAGATCCCCTTGCCGCAGCAGATCAGATCGGGCACGACGCCGTAATGTTCGAAGCCCCAGTAGGTTCCCGTCCGCCCGAAGCCGGCCTGCACCTCATCGAAGACCAAGAGCGCCTGGCAGCGATCGCACCAGGCACGGAGTTTTTGCATATACTCCGGCGGGGCGAAGCTGGCGTTGCCGCCCTGGTAGGTCTCGGTCATCACGCCGGCCACCTGCTCCGGTTTGACGCCCCGCTCTTCCAGGGCCCGCAAAAAGCCCTCGAAGCTCGTGTCGGGACCGCGAAAACCATCGGGAAAAGGCACCTGGACCATGTCCGGGTCGAGGTTCACGATCCACGACTTCAGCGCCGGGATCCCACCGGCCGTTTGGGCCCCTAAAGTGCGGCCGTGGAAGGCGTTGTCGAAGGTCACCAGGGTGATCTTGCCCGGCTTGCCCGCCACTTTCTGGCCCCACGTCCGCATGAGCTTCAGGGCGCACTCGCAGGCCTCGGCCCCGGTGGTCAGCAGAAAGACCTTGTCCAACCCTGGCGGCGCCACCCGGGCCAGGGCCTCGACAGTCCGGGCGCGGATTTCCGAGGGGAAGCAGTAGTTGTGCACGAGGCCGTGGCCCACCTGGTCGAGGATCGCCTGGCGAACCTTGGGATGGGAGTGGCCGGTGTTGGCTACCAGCACGCCGCTGGACCAATCCAGCCAGGCGTTGCCGAAGCGGTCGAAGACCTGGATGCCCTCGGCCCGGTCCCACACGACCGGCGGCTGGCCGCTCATCGACTGCGGCTCGTAGCGGCGGAGCTTCTCCAACATGGGGATCGACTCCGGCGCGGGGATTTCGCTGACGATTCGACGGTATTTCGTGGCGACGTGAGGCACCTTGCGGGGCAGCAGCTCGTAGGACGGCATGGCGGTCAGTTTCCTTGGCAATAAGCGGCTTGCCAACAAGGTAGGTTATGCTTCAGCATAACAATCTCCGGCTGTGATGCTGAAGCATAACCTACCCACTGGCCACTGACCACTGACCACTGCTGGTGGGCCGGCGGCCGCCAAGGCGGCCTGGTCCCACCCTACGGCTGAAAGCGGGAGTAGGCCCTTGCCCCAAACCGAATCGCGCCTGACAATACGGTCACACGAATCGCTCCCCGACGAGAACCGCTCACCCTCCGGGATAAGCCATGGCCGACCGACCGCGCGCGATCCTCTCCGGCTTTGCCGACGAAGCCGCCAATCAGAAGACGGCCGAACAGCAGTTCGCCGCCTTTGCCGCCCTTGGGCTGCAATACTACAGCCTTCGCTTCATCGACGTCGGCGAGGGCATCAAGAACGTGATGAAACTCAGCAAGGCGGAAATCCAGAAGGTCCGCCACCTGGAGAACCAGTACGGCCTGAACGTCGCCTCGATCGGTTCGCCGATCGGCAAGGTCAAGCTCTTGGACGTCGATGACGGCACCAAGAACGCCTACGTCCCCTTCAAGAAATACCTCGAGGAAGACGTCGCCCGGGCCTGCGAGTTCGCCCACGCCTTCGAGACCAAGCTCATTCGCGGATTCTCCTTCTACCCCCCCAAGGGGGCAGATCCCCGGGCGCACCTGGCCCAGGCCGTCGAGCAGATCGGCCACGTCGTCGAGGCTTGCCACCGCTCCGACCTGACCTACGGCCTGGAAGTGGAGGCCAACCTGGTGGGCCGGGACGGCCAGCTTCTGGCCGAGATCTACCAGCAGGTGAACCATCCCGCGATGGTGCTGATCTTCGATGCGGCCAACATCATCACCCAGGGCTACACGTCGGCCGAGCTGCTGGAGCAGTACGAGGCGATGAAACCCGGACTGGGCTGGATGCACATCAAGGACTACCGCAATCCGCACCGCCCGACCAAGGGCGGCCACGTCGACGAGGACGCGATGAAGTACTTCGTGCCCGCCGACCAGGGCTACAGCGGCCACGAGGTCATCCTCCGCGACTTCGCCGGCATTCTTCCCAAGCTGGAGCAGAAGCTCCATCGCCGCGGCATTCCCGGCGTGTTCCTCGACTTGGAGCCGCACCTGAAGGGCGGTGGCCAGTTCGGCGGCTTCAGCGGCCCGGACGGCATGGGCGTCGCCTTGCGGGCCCTCTGCAAGGTCTTGGACTACGTCGGCATCGACTATCACCTGCGGGATTTCGACGACATCCGCGCGGCCCGAGGGTTCTGACGGAGGTTTTGCGAGTAGGGTGGGACTCGGCTACGCAAACTTGGCTCTCTGGGCGATGGTCACGTATCCCGGTTTCGTTCCGCACCGGGGCCTTGCACTGCCGCCCCAACGGGGCGGCCGTTCGCCCAGCCCTGGGCAACGCCCAGGGTACCGGGCCAAGGTCTCGGGGTTTCCGGCCCAACGGGCCAACCGTTCGCCCGGAGGAACGTTTGGCCCGTTGGGCCGGTACGAAAATCATGGTGTTGCCGACTCCCCTGGGCGTTGCCCAGGGCTGGGCGAACGGCTGGGCCTTCGGCCCGTCGGCAGTTACAGCCGATGGGACAAAACCAACCTCGAAATTACCGCGCATTCGTGTCGGAATTGCTCAAGTTTTACGCGGCCGAGGGCCGGACAAGGTCGGATGCGTTAGCGAGGCGAGTTCCTAAGACGGAGAATGGTCGTGAAATCGAAGCGCGATGCCGCCGTCCGCAAGCGCCGCCGTTTCCAGTTCAGCCTTCGTTCCCTCATGCTTCTCGTGCTCTTCGCGAGCCTCGCGATGAGCTGGCTTGCCACCAGAATCGAGAGAACCCAAAAGGAAGATAAGGCGGTGGAGAGGCTAAGGGGGCTAGGTGCGTACGTCTGGTACGAACATGACTATCCGGTGCCGGGCCCTGTCGCACCTGGTATGCCAAGTCCAGGGCCTGGCGATCGCGCTCCGCCTGGCCCAGCGTGGCTCCGCGGCGTGTTGGGCGAGCACTTCTTCGCAACAGTTGATGAAGTGTGCTTTGGTTCTTCCGTTGACGACGCCGCCTTCGAGCAACTCAGTGCGCTGAGGCATTTCCGAGGTTTAAGTCTTCACGGCGAGAAGGTCACTGACGCCACCTTGGAGCATCTGAAAGGGTTCACGCAACTTCAGGAGTTGGGTCTACGTCGCGCGAAGATCACGGATGCCGGCTTACGGCACCTGAAGGGACTTACACAACTCCGCCAGTTGGACCTCTCCCACACCCGGGTAACGAATGCCGGCTTGGAGCATCTGAAGGGACTGACAAACCTCTTGTGGCTGAACGTGGACGGCACGCAGGTCACGGACGAGGGAATGAACCGGCTTCGACAGTCATCGCCGAAGTGCGGGAGATTCCACTGAGGCAACCTTCCGTCTCCCGGAGGGACAGGGAGTCTTCATTGCGTGTGACGCGCACTGATTACCCCGTTGGATCGCCACGACTTGCCGCGCGGTTTGGACCATTTCCAACCCGAACGAACCGAGCAGACCAGAGAGGCGAGGACCATCAGCCAGCCTAAAGCGTTGGGCCAAAGCCAGAGCCACCAGGCCAGGCCGGCGGCCACGCCCAGCACGTGCGGCCAGCGGCTGAGAAAGGCCAGCGATACACCGCGGCGGCTCCCCATTACGCAAGCCACGACCAGCAGCCCCAGGCCGCAGGCGGCCACCAACCGCCCCCACCAGGAGTCCGACGCGCGGGCCCGGTAGTCCAACACCACGGACGCGGCGCCGTCCGCGGCAAGGCAACGGGTCGCATTGTCGGGCCGGTCCAGGCAGTTCTGCCACAGCGCCGGAGGATTGTCGGCCGCGGATGTCCTAGCAGTCCCCGCGTCTCCGCGTCCCCAGTTCCCCGTGTCCCCGCGTCCCCGTGTCCCCGTGTCCTCGCTCTCGGCTACCCAGGCGACCGACCCCTCGAGGACCGATAGCTCTTGCTTGAGGCTCTCGCGGCTGTCGGCCCTACTGCTGGACGGATTGCCAATCCGTGGTTCGTAGGACGGATTGCCAATTCGTGGTTCGTAGGACGAATTGCCAATCCGTCCTCCATCAGAACCGACACTCGTTTCCTCGCCGCTGCGAAGGACCAGCCAGCGGCCGACGGCGTCCCGGGCGGCTCGCCAGCGGCCAGACCACCGGGCGCGCCAGGCGTTGGTCTGGCTCCGCTCTTCGCCGCTGAAATCCTCGGCCCCCTTGAGCATCGCCGTCAGGCTTCGCAGACGGACCAGATCCTGCTCCCGGCGGTCGAGCGACTTCAGCCCTACGGCCTTTCCCGGCCACAGCGAGGGCGGGCCGGAAATGGTCCAGAGGGTCTGGCGGACAGGGTGACCCTCCAACGTCGGCGACTCGAACCGCCGAGCCCCCGGTACGTCCGCGCCGGCCAACACGCCGTCGAAGACCACCTCGACGCGCTCGGGCAGGTCGCTGGGAAAAAACGTCAGTTTCCAGCGATGGCGGCCGGCTGCCTCCGGGCTCACCGGGATTCCCGCCACGCGGACCGCCACCAACCGCGAGCCTTCCGGCATCCGCAGCGTGCCTTCCTTGCGGCCGGCCGTCTCGACGTCCAACAGCGCGACGCCCGCGTAGCCGCCGTCCGCCCGCCAGGCCAGGCTCACGTCGGCAAGCTGGATCTGGGCGACGCCCGACAGCGGCCGGAGAACGCCGTGAAACGACGGGCCGTCCACCTGGTAGGCGACGAACGATTCGCGGGCCACCGGCGGCGCGGAGAAATCCCCGGGCAGAGGGATCTCCTTCAGACCTTGCACGTCCCAGGCGACCGGGTGCAATTGGGCCTGGGTCGGCAGGATGAGCACGTGGCGATCCAGCCTGGCGTTTTCCAGGAGGATCTCGGGCACCCGCACCCGCTGACCCGAGGGCACCGTCAGCGGGCCCGTCAGCACCAGGTGGTAGCGGCCCGTGATCGACGCGGGCAGTTGCACGATCAACCGCCGCTGGGTCACGCCGGCCTCCTGGACCTTAATCGCCGCCGGTGGATCGACTTCGTAAGGGCCGCTCCACTCCGGCGGCACCCGCAGCGAGAGCTCATCGACCAGCCCATGCTCGACGTCCATCTGGAACTCGACCCTCGCTTCCCGCTGCTCGCCGTCGAAACGCAAGACGGTAGTTTGGCGGGCTCGCAGCTCGGGGTGATTCGGCCGGACGGAGAGCGTGGCCCGGTAGCTCGGCTGGCTTACCTGGAACGAAGCCACCGGGCGGCCGGCAGCGGACTTGTCGTCGGGGGCCGGTGCTTCGACGGCCTTCAGACCGGCGGTCTGGCTGACTTTCACTTCCACGGCCGGCCGGCGCAGAAGCCGGATCAGGCTGCTGTGCAACTCGGCGCCCTCGATGTGAATCACCGGCAGCGGCACGTTCTGCGGACTGGCCAGGGGCAAGTGCCCACGGATGGTGAGACTCTGTTGGCCGCTGGCAGGGCCGTTGAGGAAGACGTTCAAGGTCCCTTGGGGTCCCCGGCTCCAGCGGGCCACCCGCTCAACCGCGTCGGCCAGGAGCGAAACCTGCTCCACTTCAAGTTCGGCGGGGGCGAGAATCTGGTAGCAAAAGCTGTCGCCCGCCTGGGTGACAAGGCGGGCTTGGTACTGGACCTCGGCCCGGTCGAGATCGAAGTCCAGCGAGAGGACCTGGTCGACGAGCGTCCGCGGCTCGCGGGGTCGCGTGGCCAGGCTCCACGCCGGCTCGCCGGAAGCCAGGCTGTAGGCGGCCAGCGGCGCGGGGCCCGCCGCCGGCGGCGGGGCGCCCGCCGCGCCCCAGGCGGCGGTGAAGGTTTGGCCGGTGAGTGCCTCCAGCCGGTTGGAGGCCTGGATCTCGTGCTCCAGCGAAGGATCGACGGAGACCGCCATCCAGCGCTTCGTGGTACGCACGTTGAGCACCTCCAGCCGCGGCAGCCCGAGATTCCCCACGCCGGACGTGCCGGTCAAGAGAAACGAGGCGTCGACGGTCACCTGGTCGGAGGCGGGCCGGGCGAGCTCGAAGCGGAGGATCTGGGCGCTCCGGGCGTGCTCGACGCCTGGGCCACCGGCGAAACCTGGGCCACCGGCGAATCGGCCGCCAAGGGCAGCAACCGCAACCGCGGATCCGCCGCCGCCAGGAACTCGCGGATGCGGCCCTCCACCAGGTGCAGCTTCAACCGCGTGTCGAGCCGCACCGAGCCGGGTTGCACCTTGAGCCAAAGATACTGTTCCAAATCGACGGCAGGCTCGACGGAGCCCCGCGAGGCGCCGTCCGGCCAACGAACGCTCAGCCGATCCGTGGCTCCCAATTCGGCGACCACCCGCGCCGGGTCGCCCTCGTAAACCGTGCGGCCGAGGGCCGAGGGCACCTCGATCAGCGGGGCGTCCGGCGGGATCGAAAGCTCCAGCCGCGACGTGGCCAGCCGCGGAATGCTCAGATCGAAGCCGCCTTGCGCCGCACCGGAGCGCATCGCCGGCAAAAGGGAGAGCTCCAGGTGGTACCGGCCCGCCTCGGCCACTTCGAGGCTCAGCACATTGCCGTCTTGTTGCCACTCGGGCTGGACCACCCGGCCGTCCAACGTGGCCCCGTCCGGCAGCAGGCTGGCTCCCTCGCGTTTCAAGGGAATGCGGACCCGCGCCCGGCGCCGAAGACCACCAGCTCGAACGACGCCCGCAGCTCGTTGAGCACCAGCCGGTCGGGCGCCGCCTGCCAGGCGAGCACGGCGTGATAGGTGGCCGAGCCGAGCAGCCAGCCTTGCGGCTCGTCGGTCACGGCCGCGGCGCGGCGGTGCAGCTCGTTGTAGAGATCCTCCGACAGATAATACTTGTCCCCCGTCGGCCGGTCTTGCTTGTCGATCGGAATGAAGACATTGTGCAACGGCGGCACGGCGGCGGGCGCCCTGCTCTCCGACGGGGCCGCCTGCTGCACGGCGGCTGCCGGCTGCCCGCCGGCGGGGGCTGCTGCGGCCGCAGGGGTCGCCGCCGCCGGGGTAGTTGCCTCCCCGGCAGCAAGCTGAATCATGTAGGATGGCTCTCCAGAGCCGTCCGGGACGGGTCTGGAGACCCATCCTACTGCGTTTCCTCCCTTATTGGGCAATGCCGGATCCGCGGCGCGGGCCAGCGCGGGCAGTCCCAGGGCGCCGCCGCTCAGCACGATCAGCCACCCAAGCTGGGTGGCCGCGTGGGTAAGAGTCGATACGGAGGACGGGGATTTTCCGCTCGGTCCGGGCCCGCCGGCCGCCGCCACCACGGGCCTTTGCCGCACCCAGGGAAAAGCCAGGCCCAAGAGAGTTCCCAGAAGAGCGCCGGAGACGATGGTCGCCAGGGTTCCCGGCAGCAGCAGGGCTGCCGCCGCCAAGAGTCCGGCCAGGGCAATAATCACCGCGGTGCGATCGACGCCCCACCAAGACACGGCGGCGACAACCGCCAGGAAAATCGCCCAGCGGAGGGCCTCCATCGCGCTGCGGCGGACCACCGTCAAATGGACCGGCTGGCGATCGGAAAGCTCCAGACGGCAGGCCCGCCATCCGAGCGTATCGCCGGATTGGTAGCCGGCCAGCCGCGATGCGGACCAGGGCATCTCCGCCTGGCGGTGCAACTGCGTCCAGGCGGCGGCGGGAATCGGCAGCGAGCCGTCCGGCTCCTTCTCGGCGGTGGCCGCGAGGTGAATCAGCTCCCAGAGCGGCCCGGGCAGGACTTGCCAACCGACGCCGTCCCGGAGCGGCACGAGTTGGCCGCGGTCCAGCGCCACTTCGTCGGCGGCGGTGAGCACCAGGGCGTCGTCGTGGACCAGGAATGCCAAGCCCGCCTGGTCGAGGATCCCCACACCGTCGATCTTTGCCACACCCCGGGTGTCCGTTGCGCCGATCGGCGTGCGGGGTGTCAGTCCCAGCCGGTCCAGGGCCTCACCGTCGACCAGCAGGGTCGGGCCACGGACCGCATTGACGCTGGTGGAGAAGAGGCCCAGGACGGCCGGGTCGCTCAAAAACGAACCCCAATCGCCGGCGCGTTCTTGTGGTGCAGCCGTCCCGGCTGCTTGGGCAGGCGGTACGGCTCTTTGGGCAGGCGGGACGCCTGCACCACGAGCTTTTCCCGAACTGGTGCAAAGGGCCGCATAGCGGCCGATCCGCTCGACGAGCTCGGTAGCTTTCGCCGCGGCAAGGGCCGGATACCGCGAGTCGACCAACCCCGTCCAATCGCTCATCCGCGCCGGATCGAAGGGCCGATGGCCGGCCGGCTGACCCAGCGGACCGAGCAACCGCTGCGACCAGCTCGGCGGCTCGTCCCGCGGCGTTTGCCATCGCGGATCGGGGTCGCCGGGCAGGTAGCCGGGCGGAATCCAAACCGTCCATTGCCGGGCCAGCACGGGAACCTCAAGCGTCGGCAAGGGCGGATCGAGCCGGCTCACCAGTCCCAGCGGCGGGCCGTGCGTCGTGTACTGGAGCCTGACGACCGGGTACCGCTCGCCCGCGGGAAGCTCCACCTCCAGTCGGTTGCACTCGTCACGCTCCGCGTGACGCATACCCTCACGCGGAGCGTGAGGAGCACTCCTGCCGCTGCTTTGCCACGCCGCGCGAACCCCATCCACCCAGATTCCCCGCACTTGCCCCAGCGACACTCCGCCGGGAAGCGCGACGGTCAACCGCCTTCGTCCGCTGTTCTCCAAGCGGTAGGTCACCAGGTGGCGGCCCGTTCCCTCGTCGTCCAGTCGCGATTGCAGGCGGCAGCTCCAAGCCCAGGCCGCAGGACCGTCGCTTCCGGCCGCGGCGGGCAACAGGTAGAGCACCGCCTGCGGGGCCGAAGGGACGTTGTGCGACGGATCGTAGCGATAGGCCGCCCGGACCGTCGTATACCGGCCGGCGTCGGGAACCTCGATCGGCAGCGGCTCCAGCAGCCGCGCTGCGATCCGCACGGCGCGGGAGCCAATGGCGGCCACGGTCAGCGTCGCCTGTTGGCGCGTGGCTTCGGGGAGCGAGGCCAGGCTGACCGGTTGGGGCGAGGCCGGCAGCAATTCCAGCGCACTGGTGCGAACCGCGCGGATCTCGAAGGGCGTGCTCTTGGGTTTTCGCAGGAGGATCTCCCATCGTTGGCGATCCTCGCCCGGCTGGGCCGCTGCCGCCAAAGGGGACAGGTCCCTGTTTTCGGCCCCGGGTGAATGCGCCAAACGGCCTTTCCCGCCGAAAAATGGACCAATCCCCGACGGAAGCGGCCTGGCGGTGGGCGGATCCTCGCCGTCGCCCACAAGCGTCCAACGAAGAGGCCCCTGGCGATGCGGCGAGAACTCGACCACCAGCCGCTGGACCCGCGCCGACTCCGGCGTGCAAACCAGCCGGTAGGATTCGGCAAGCGATCGGTCCGAGACCGTGGCCTCGACGTGGATCGCCGCTGCGTACTGCGGTCGCTGGTTCTCCAGGGAGAACTTCAGACCGGCCGCCGCCGGCGTATTCTCGAAGACGACTCCCCGAGGCGGCCGGGCAAAGAGCTTCGCGACCGACGAATCAAGGCTTGCCGGACTAAGCAGCGAAACCTGTTCCGCCCCGCTCACCTTGACCTGGTAAGGCTCCACCGCCGAGACGGCCACCAGCCGGTGGGCGCCGGCCGACGCGCGGAACACCAGCGGCACCAGATCGTCGATCGACAGGGACTCGCCCAAGGGGGAGTGCAGTCGCCGGCCGCTGACGAGCAACTGCGCCGGTCGGGCGGGCGAGAGGGCCTGCGTCCATCGGACCACCAGCTTCCGCCTGTAGGGAACGCCCTCCGTGGCGTTCCGCGAAGGGAGGATACCCTTTTCCGCCGGCTGCGGAACGCCACGGAGGGCGTTCCCTACAGAGGAGATTTGCTCAAGCTGTCTCTTCCCGGTGGCTAACGACACGGCCGGCGTGGCCGCCGGGGCTAACGCCTCCGCTTCCTCCACGTCCCAGTCGCCGATCGCCTCCGCCGGCAGCGAGTCCACGGAGTCGATGATCCAGCCGCGGCCGATATCGGCCTGCAACTGGTATCGCTCGCCGTCGGCCAGGTGGAAGTTGGCCCCCACGCGGCCGGTCATCTGCCCGCCGGTCAGCTCGATCGACGTGGCACTGTCCACCAACAGCGGCGATTGCGCACGGGCCAGCAGGACTTCCAACTCCGCCTCGGGGGAGAAGAGTTGGATCTCCGTTCTTTCGCCCTGGTTCGGCGGCAAAAGCGACTCCAAGCGGAACTGCCGCCCGCGATGCACAAGAAGTTGCTCCAGCAGCAACGGCCGCGCCACCGCAAGAGTGGCCGCACCTTCCTGCCAGAACAGACCCTCCGGCCGGATCGAAGGCAACTTCCAGCGGGCGTCGGTCCGCAGCGGCGCCACGGTCCCCAGGCTCAACACCCGTCCCGTCCCCTGGATAGGCTCGGGAAACTCCAGCACCACCCGCAGAGACCTGCTGTCGGGCGTCGGCGCCATGACCGACCAGGCCACCGGGGCGTTGCCGCAGCGGGCCGAGACGAGTTGCAAGCCGCGGTCCATCGACACGGCGATCTGCCGTAGCGGCTCGTTGTGAACGTCGAGCTGGAAGCGGGCGTCGAGATCCAGGCCGTGCAGGCTGAACTTGTAGTCCAGCGATTGGCGGACGCGGGTCAAGGGGCCGGCGGTCGCCAAGTCCTCGCCGGGCAATATCCGCAGCCGAAGGCGATGATTCCCGCCCAGCTCGATCCGCCAGCGGACCGCCCCCTTCTCCTCGTTCGCATCCTTGACCACGATCCCGTGGTCCACTAAGGGAACGGTCTTCTCAGGCAGATCGAGAATCAAGTGGCTGCTGGGGGCCGGAGGAAGCTCCAAGGAGAAGTCCTCGGCCCCGGCGGCGTCGCGCCGGCCGCGGAGCGACCAGGCCAATTTGAGCATTCCCGACCGCTCCACCAGCACCCGCAACTTGCCGTCGGCGCCCAATCCCAATTGCGCCGGCTTGCTTTCGTCGACCGACCAGGCGGCCTTGCTCACCGCCAGACCGCAAGGGTCCAGCGGCAGCATGACGGCGCCCTGCGCCGTGTGGACGATCTCCAACGATGCCTCGCCCTCGGTCAGCACGTCCCCGGAAAGCTTGGCACGATAGCCGGCGGAGGCGACCGCCGCTGCAATCGACGCATCACTCCCGCTGGCCGCCATCCGCGCGATCGACGTCAGACGTTCAAACTCCGCCGCCTGCATGGGCACCAGGCGGGCGCCGCCGCGAGGCCACAGCTCCATCCGATCGGCGGGGGCGAACATGCGGCGATAAACCAGCGGCGGGGCCTCCTTGACCGCCGGCGGCGCCCCCTCGGCCCCCCATGCCCCGGTCTCCCATGCCAGGCCCGCCAAAGCGGCGACGAATAGGATCGGCCAGCCCGGAAGAGGCCCGCTCATGATGGGTGCCCCGCAGCCGGCAGAGATGCCACGGCCGGTTTGCTCTCCGTCGAGCCGGGACGGCTGCCTGAGGGTGACGGGTAGAGCGTCTGGGTCGACCCCTTATCCAGCAGCGAGCTTGCCGAGTCGCGCAACCCCAGCCGCCGCCGCAGCATGATCCGCTGCAAGAGCGCCGCCAGGAAGGCAGCCGCCAGCCCGAGACTGGCCGCCTGCGCCGCCAAAAGCGTCGGCTCCGGATAGAGCACCGCCAACGAGCCCAGCACGATCGCCGCCAGCAGCAGCGCGGCGGGGTGCCGGGTCGCCGGAACGTAGATCAGCACCAACCCGCCAATCAAGACCAGCCCCGACGCAAACAACACGATCCACGTCCGGTTGGCCGTTCGCAGCTCGCAGCGCTCCACCGGCTGTAAACTGCTATAGACGTAGCGACTGGTGGCAAACGGCACCGGCGTACGGTGCTGGCCCCCGCTCCAAACCTCCAGCATCGGCTGCTCGAACGAAGGGTTGCGGCCGAAAAAACTCCCGTTCCAACCCCAGGTGAATTCCGGCAACATGCCGGCCGGCGAGGCAATCACGTGCTCGTTCCTGGGCAAGACCAGTTGCCAGTACAGGCGGCGGACCCAAACATCCCGCCCCAGGTGCGGCAGTTCCAGCGAGAGCCACCCCCGGCCCGCCGGGCCCGCCGGAAAACGATAGCTCGCCTCGAGCCAGTGCGAACCTTGGGAAAAGCCTTCCGGCAGCTCGATCGTGAGCTTTCCGCCGGCAGGCGTCCCTTCCACCCGCTGCCGGTCGAGCCAGACCTCGACTTTGCCCGGGTCGATCCCCGCGGGGACCGCCAGGCTCAGCTCCCGCTGATCGCTGGTGAAGCGCAGCACGGCCCGGTCCTGCCGGCCGCCGTCCAAGAACACGGTCTGGATCCAGGCCCGCTCGACGATCGTCGCCCCCAGGGCGTCGCGGTCTTCCAGGTGAATGCCCAGCACAACGCGGTCGCTCCGCTGGGTGGCGGCCAACTGCTGCCCCTGCCGATGTTCAAGCTCTGGGACCGACGGATCGACCACCGTCCACGGGCCCTCCAGGAGTTGCACGCGGACGCCGGCGTTGGCCGTCACCAGCGCGCGGTTGCTTGTGAGCTTGCCGTCCAGGGGCATGACCAACGGCACGCTGGCGCTGATGCCCGCTTCCGGCAGCAGCTTTTCCAGCGCGATCGGATACCTCACGACCAGCTCGCAGGTCCCGATCCGTGGCGAGGGCAGCAGCAACCGCCGTAGGACGGGCCCGGGCTCGCCCGGCTTGTCGGCTGCATCGGCCGGCTCGCTCAGCGACAGCGGCTGCCCATCGATGCTGATCTCGATCTTGTCCGATCCCAGCAGGCTCCGCGGCACCTGCAACGAGACCTTGTCCAGAGGTTGATAGGCGACTGCGTAGGAAATCTTCTCCTCTACCAGGGCCTTCTGCCCGACGATCTGGACCTCGCTGGCGACATCCACGCCGACCGATTGGCTGTGGGTGGTGACGGCCGCGGCGAAGACCGCCTTGGGCGACTCGGCACGATAGAACCACGGCGCCTGCTGCCGCTCGGGCAGGCTCATGGGCGGGGCGTTCTGCTGCCGGATCAGCCCGATGGTGGCCTTGGAATCGGTCGAAAGCTCGACGTTGTCGGCGGGTAAGACCACCACCGCCGCCGGGCTGACCGATCCGTTTTGCGGTTGCGGCATGGCGAAGGAAACCGACTTGGCGCCCGGCTCCAGCCGCTTGTGCGCCCGCAAGTCGATCTCCAGCGGACCGATCGAGGGCGTGGTCAGCGGGATGGAAACCGTGCCCTTCGGACCGGTCGCCACCGCATCGACCGCCACCAGGTTGTCGGGACCGACCTCATCCAGCGTCCAATCGGGCAGGATCACGTCCAGGGCCGAAGTCTTCGCCCCGCGAACCGTGTATTTCAGCTTCGCCTTCAGACGCACCTGGTCCGGCTCGACCAGGAACACGTACTCCGGCTCGACGCTCAGCCGCGTCTTCCGCGAAACGACCCGGGCGGTGAGCGAAAAGGGCTGCGTGAAATACTCGAACCCCGCCAGCAAGTTCTCCCGCCGCAGGGGCTCCGGCAACTCGTCGACCTGCCGCACACCCTTATCCGGTCCCCAAACGACGTGCAGATCGCCGACCACGCTGATGGCGAAATGGCCCCACTGCCGCCCCGCCTCCACCACCTCGAACCCGGCCAGCTCGAACCAACCCCCTGCCGGCGCCGCTTCGTACGTCTGCCGCGTCGCCAGGCGAACCTCGACGGGCCCGGAAACCTTGCGCGGAAATCGCACCTCGACTTCCCTCGCATCCGCCGCCGCCCCCTTGGCCGCCGACGGCACGACCGTGTAGCCCATCGGATTCCCCGCCACCAATTCCGACCCTTGCGGAAGCCGGACGCGAAAGTGATCCAGCAGTCCGCCAAAGGCCCGCACCGTCAGCACCGCCTCAGTGTTCACCAACCGGCTGTCGACCCGGGCGGAAATCGCGCCCACCGCTTCCAGCACGGGCTGTCCCTCGGCCGCGGCGCTGGCCGATTTCCGCCAGGAGATCTCGAAATCGCCCCCAAGTCCCAGCACGTCGAATTCCGTGGCCGCGCCCCCATTGGCCGGCTTCGACGCCAGGGTGGACCCTTCCGCGACCTGCCCAAACGCCTTGGCCAGCGGCACCGTCAGCTTCAACTCGCTGCTGGTCGCCCGCGGCACCGAGAGCTTCAGCCGCGTCTCCTCCCCCACGCTGGCCAGCGGGACCATGACGTTCATCGTCAGCCGGTGCCGCTCCGCGGACGCCCCGTGGATCCAACTGACGTACCCGTCACCTGCCGCCTCAAACCCCACAAACTGCTGCCCCGGACCCGCATATTTCACTCCCTCCCGCAGGATCGCCTGGTTCAACCGCAAAGGCACCCGGGTCCACTGGCCATCCCGCACGAGCACCCCAAATTCGATGCTCAACTCGGCGTAATCCCCCTTGGCGGCCCCCGTAATCGACATCGACTGAAGGCTGTAGGCGGGCGTCTCGTCCCGTTGCTTGAACCCCCGGTTCTCCTGGTAAACCCGAATGAAGTCCTCGAACGACCAATCCAACATCGGGATCAGCCTGCCGTCCTTGTCCTTCAGATGGATGGTCAGCGGGGATTCCTGGATCGGCTCGACCGCGGGGGCCGTCTTGGACGGCTCGCGGCGTGCCGCCGGCAACTCCTCCGCAGATAGCCAGGAGCACCAGCCGAGCAATAGCCAAACGGTCCCCAGAAATAATTGCGGTTTGCAACCCTGCAAGGCTTCGGGCCCTTACGCTAGACGACCGACGCACAGCAATAGACCGGGAGAACCATCCCCCAGCCCACCCAGAACGGAGCTTTGGAAGAGGTGCGTTACCTTCAGTCTACCGCACCGACCTCCTATCTTGAAGCAACAAAATCCGAGCTTCTCGCCGTGGGTTTACCGCTATAGGTGGGAAGATAAACCAGCCGCTAAGACTAGTTGCCCAACCTGCCGGTGTAGCCGCTCGTTTGCGGCGGCCAAAAAACGTCCCTCCTCCAAAATCAGGTCGCCTCCATCCGGCGAAGTAACCAGACCGCCCGCCTCGCGAATCAGCAGCGTGCCGGCGGCGATGTCCCAAATCTTCGTGGAAAACGACCAGGCGACATCGTACCTCCCACAAGCGACATAGCAAAGATTCAGCGATGCCGAACCGGTCCGACGGAAGGCTTGGATTCGGTCCAGCCCTTCGAGGAACAGCAACAGTTCCGGGGAGTCATGGCGGGTAGCCGCAGGAAACCCGATGGCACAAAGGGCGTTGGCCAGTTCGGTCACCCGGCTGGTCTGGATGCGGCGGCCGTTCAGCCAGGCCCCTTCCCCCGCAACCGCCGTGAAGCACTCATCGGCGGAAGGGTCGTGAACCGCTCCCACGAGGATCTGCCCATCGTGCTCCAAAGCCAGGGATACGCTGAAATGGGGTACCTGGTGAACATAGTTGGTGGTGCCGTCCAGCGGATCGACGATCCAGCGGTAAAGCGGCTTCTCTCCGGCGGCTCGGCGGCCCGCTTTGGAAAGTGCCGCCGGATCTTCTTCCGCGATCAAGACGTGGTCCGGAAATGCCTCCAGGACCGTCTGCCGCACCATTTCCTGGGCGGCAAAGTCGGCCTCGGTTACCAAGTCGGCCGGGCCTTTCTCCCGCGCGGTGACCTTCCCCAGCCGCTCCAGCAGCAGACGCCCCGTCCGGCGGACGGCTTCCTCGCAAATCTCCATGAAGCCAGGCATTATGACCACCGATCTGAAGGCAGACGTGTGGGATGATTCTCCCGGATTATAAGAAGTTCCTGTCGCGGAAAGGTAGGGTGCGTCGAGCGCAGCGAGCCTTATACGCACGAAGTTAGGGAAGCGTTGACGTGTCCCTCAAAAAGAAGGGCCGAAAGACGGAACACTAATCCTCACCCCGGATTATTCACTCCCCGTGATGTAAACGGTGCAGAGCGCGAATCGAAACCCGAAGCGTAAGCGAGGGTAAGTCCCTTAGCCAGCCTCGCTTACGCTTCGCGCTTACGATGCGGCCGTGAATAATTCGGGCTCGCTAATCTTCGCTAATTTACCATGTTAGCGTCGATTAGCGTCGATTAGTGTTCCCGTAGGGGACAGGTCCATGTTTTCGGCCTTACGTCCAACGGCAAAAAGCGCTTTCTCGCCGAAAAATGGACCAGTCCCCAACGTGGCCGCCCGACGTGGCCGTGAACGCTTGCCCATTTTCTGTGTTTAACGTAGCTCACCAAATAATACCACCCATCGCGGGGGAAAGGGAGCAAGATGCGGGTTTCCCCAATTTTCTCGAAAATGGCTGGACAATGGTTTTGGAATTGGTATCATCAGGGGTGAGGGAAGGGGGTAAGGAATACCCGGTGCATCATTCAGGGCCCTTCGCCTCCGGAACAGCATCCTTTTTGGCGGTTTGATTCATCCGAGGACGTTTGATCGTAGTCTGGCCTCTTCTCTGTTCCGGCCCCGCCGTTTCGCCTTAGTTGCGAGCGGCGGGGTTTTTTGATGGATGGCGATGATTGCGCAACCGTGGTTGCTCGAGAGTTCCTGCGGCACGCTGCGAATCGGCCCGTTGACCGCGACCCTCGACTTGGCCCGGCCGTCGCGGGGCCTGATCGCGGTGCGTTACCACGGCCAGCCGTTGGCGTTGTCCCTGCTGGCGCTGGAAGCCGCCGCGCCAGGGCAGCTCGACGGAACTCGCCTGCTGGAGCGCTACGTCCAATGGGACAACCTTGTGGCAGCGTATGGCGAGTCGCCCTCCTGGCCCGTCCGCGTCGACGCCCGCTGGCGTGCCGGCATTGAGGAACCGCTGGCGGTGTTGGACCTGGTGGTCTCCGTGCGGACCCCGTTGTTGGACAGCCGGCCGGAGATGGCGGTCTGGAATACCGTGGCGGCAACGGGTGCCTGGCGATTGGCCTCGGCGGACCCTGGCCGCTTCGAACCCTGCTCGGTTGCACCCGGCCCGCAAGCGTCGTCGGCTGCTACGGCTGGCCTTTGCAGCGGCGCCGAGAGCACGGGTGAGGAATCCAACCGTGGCGCCCCCGGCTGCCTGTTGTTCCGCCTGCCTGGCGACGCCTGGAGCTTCGCCGCAATGGTCCACCCGGCCGACTGCACCGGGCTCGAACTGAAACGGGTAAGAGGGTCGTTCCTAGATTTCGACCCGGCCGACTGCACGCGGGTCAAGGTGACCCGTGCTCGGGCGTTCCGGCTTGCCTACCGCTTGTTCTCGGGGCGATTGGAGAAGGGCGTGATCCTTCGCGCTCGGCTCCGCTGCCTGCTTTTGCCTCGCGACAGCGACCTGTCGCTCGCCGCCGCCCATTATGCGTCCTTCATTGCCGCCGAGCCGCCTCTTGGGCCTTGAAGCGTTCTCCCTCCCGGAGGGAGAGGGGGAAGGCTTGCCAACGATCGCACCACAAAGAATGGAGCTGCACCTTGTTCGATACCTTCATCGGCGACGATTTCCTCCTCCAGAGCCAGCCGGCCCGCCGGCTCTACCACGATCACGCCTGCGACCTGCCCATCGTGGACTACCACTGCCACCTGCCCTCGCGGCAGGTCGCCGAGGATCAGCGCTTCGCCAATCTGACACAGATCTGGCTCTACGGCGATCACTACAAGTGGCGAGCGATGCGGGCGGCGGGCGTGGCCGAGCGGTTCTTGACGGGCGAGGCCTCCGACTGGGAGAAGTTCGCCGCCTGGGCCGAAACCGTCCCCAAAACCCTCCGCAACCCGCTCTACCACTGGACCCACCTGGAGCTTGCTCGTCCCTTCGGCATCCGTGACCGGCTCTTGTCGCCGGCCACCGCGGCCGGAATCTGGGAGGAGTGCAATGCCCGGCTCGCCGAGGATGGCTTCTCCTGCCGGGGCATCATGCGGCGGATGAACGTGGCCCTGGTCTGCACGACCGACGATCCGGTCGACGCGCTGGAGCACCACCGCGCGATTACGCACGACCCGTCCTTTGCCATCCCGGTGCTGCCCACCTTCCGCCCGGACAAGGCCCTGGCCATCGACTCGCCGCCGGAGTGGAACGCCTGGCTGGAGCGCCTGGCGCAGGCGGCCGACGTTGACGTGGTCAGCTATGCCTCGCTGCTGGAGGCCCTCCGCAAGCGCCACGATTTCTTCCACGCCTGCGGCTGCCGCCTTTCGGACCACGGGCTGGAGACGATCTACGCCGACGACTTCCGCGAGTTGGAGACCGAGGCCGTCTTCCGCAAGGCCCGCTGCGGCGTCAGCCCGGACGACCAACAGGCGGCCCGCTTCAAGTCGGCCTTGCTCCACGAGATGGCCCTGATGGACCATGAGAAAGGCTGGACCCAGCAGTTCCATGTCGGCGCCCAGCGGAACAACAACACGCGGGCCTTCCTCGCGCTCGGGCCCGACAGCGGCTTCGACTCCATCGGCGACGGCCCACTGGCCCGGCCTTTGGCCCGCTTTCTCGACCGCCTGGACCGCGAGGACCGTCTGGCCCGCACGATCGTCTACAATCTCAACCCGGCCGTCAACGACCTGGTGGCCGCGATGCTGGGCAACTTCCAGGACGGCCGCATCCCCGGCAAGCTGCAGTACGGCAGCGGCTGGTGGTTCCTCGATCAGAAGGACGGCATCCAGCGGCAGCTCGAAACGCTCTCCAATCAGGGTCTCTTGAGTCTGTTTGTGGGCATGGTCACCGACAGCCGCTCTTTCCTCTCCTACACCCGTCACGAGTACTTCCGCCGCATTCTCTGCAACCTGCTGGGCGACGAGATCCAACAAGGCCTCCTCCCCCGCGACCTGGAGCTGGTCGGCCGCATGGTCGAAGACATCTGCTACTACAACGCGGCGGCCTACTTCGGCTTCGATCTGCCGGGACGCAAAGTGCCTTAGCAGCCGCGCATTCGATAACCCGGCTCATTGCCGCTTGTGGTGCAGGCGTCCCGCCTGCTTTTTTCCGGCAGGCGGGACGCCTGCACCACAATGGCGTCGTATAATGAGCCCCTAACGGAAGGCCATTCCGGCTTCGAGGTATTCGGAAGCCCCGCGGTGCGAAAATGCCCGAATAGGTAGCAGGCACACTCCGTATGCCGTCCGCCCGTGGTGGCGGAGACAGCGGGCGGCACACCCAGCGGACGGCACACGGAGTGTGCCTGCTACTTTGCGGACTAACGACGATCAGGAGAATCGGGCCATGGTCGTGAAGGTTTAATGTCCGAATCCGGGTTGTGGGCAGCACTACACGGTGCCTGAGGAGCGGCTCGGCCATACGGTCCTTTGCCAGAAGTGCCAGCGTTCGTTCATCCTGGGTGCTGTCAGCAAGGAGACGGCCGCGCCGGCCGCCCCGTCGGATACGGGCAAGCCGGCCCCGCCGCCGGTCCGCCGTACGCTTGCCGACCCGCCCCCGCCGCTCCGCCCGCCTTCCGCCGTGGCGCCGGCCAAGAAGGATTCCGTCGCCCGGGAGGCGGGGGTGCCGGAGAAGATCGGGCGGTTCGAGGTCCAGAAGCGGCTGGGCGCCGGGGCCTTTGGCCAGGTCTACCGCGCCCGCGACCCGCTGCTGGACCGCGAGATCGCCCTGAAGGTGCCCCACGCCTCGACGCTCCAATCGGAGACCCGCCGGGCCCGGGTGCTGACCGAGGCCAAGGCGGCGGCTTAACTCCGCCATCCGAACATCGTGCCGGTCTACGAGGCGGGCCGCGACGGCGACACGTATTACATCGCCTCGGCCTTCATCGAGGGCCAGACGCTGGAAGACGCCATCGACCAGCAGCGGCCCGACTTCCGCCAGGCGGCCAAGCTGGTGATGGACCTGGCCGGGGCGCTGGACTACGCCCACGAGTTGGGCGTCGTTCACCGCGACGTAAAGCCGGCCAACATCATGTTGGACCGCAAGGGCAATCCGCTGTTGATGGATTTCGGCCTGGCCCGGCTGGAGACGGCGGAGAGCAAGCTGACGCACGACGGCACGGTGCTGGGCACGCCCTCCTACATGCCGCCGGAGCAGGCGGCCGGGCGGCTGGAGGAGGTCGGCCCCGCCTCGGACCAGTACAGCCTGGGCGTGGTGCTCTACGAGTTGCTCTGCGGCTCGACGCCATTCTCAGGTCCGCCGGCGATGGTCATTTCGCTGGTCATCCACCAGGAGCCACCCTCGCCACGGGTCGAGAATGCGGCAGTCCCCAAAGACCTGGAGACGATTTGCCTGAAGGCCATGTCGAAGAAGCGGGATCACCGCTACGCCGGTTGCCAGGCGATGGCCGAGGACCTGCGGCGATGGCTGGCCGGCGAGCCGATCACGGCCCGACGGGTGAGCCCTGTCGAGCGGCTCTACCGCTGGTGTCGCCGGAATCCGGTGATGGCGGGGTTGTCCACCACCGCTGCTTTGCTCTTGCTCGTGGTTGCCGTGGTTTCATCGGTGGCCTACGTGCGGGTTGTCAGGACACAGAGAGAACGAACCTTGGCTCAAGTGGACTCCCTTCGCCGGGCGGAAATCGCGCAGGTGCCTTTTTTGCTGGAAAGTCTCGCATCCGTCCAATCAGAAATTGGCCCCCGTGTGAAGGAATTGTTGCAGAAGCCGGGCCTCACGCAGAAGGAACACTTGCGTCTCAGCCTGGCCATGCTGCCTGGCGATCCTAAACAGGTCGATTACCTGCGCGATCGCCTGCTGGACGCCGAGCCGGCGGAGCTGCCCATCATCCGCACGGCCCTGCTTCCGCACCGCGAGAGGTTGGCCAAGGGCATGTGGTCGATCGTGGACGACCCGCAGGCGGGAAAGGATCGCCGATTCCGCGCCGCCTGCGCCCTGGCCGGATTTGATCCCGAGGGAGATGGTTGGGCCAAAGCGGCCAAGCCGACGGCGGAGGTGCTGGTGACTGAAAATCCCTTGTACGTTGCCGCCTGGATGGAGGCGCTGCGCCCGTCGCCAAGACGCTCCTGCCGTCGCTTGAGGAGGTTTTCCAGGATACAAAGCGCTCGGAGTCGGAACGAACGGTGGCCACCGGCATTTTGGCCGATTATGCGGCTGGGGAGCCGGTGGTTCTTGCCGAGTTGATCCGCGCGGCGGACGCCAAGCAGTTTGCCACGCTGATGCCGAAGCTGAAATGGCACGGGCCGCGTGCGGTTGCTCTGCTGGAGGTGGAGTTGGCGAAGGAGGTTCCCAAGGAGCTTCCGGACGAAATGAAGGAGAAGTTGGGCAAGTGGAAGGCCAACGCCGCGGCGGCCTTGCTGCGGATGGACCGGCCGGAGAAGGTCTGGCCGCTGCTGCGGCACAGTCCCGACCCCAGGGCGCGGAGCTACCTGGTCCACTGGATGGCGCCGCGGGGCGTCGATCCGAAAGTCGTCATCGGACATTTGGACGCGGAGAAGGAGGTCTCCGTTCGGCGGGCCTTGCTGCTGGCCTTGGGCGAGTTTGACGAGGAGGCCCTGCCCGCCGTGGAGCGCCAGGGCCTGACTGCCAAGCTGTTGGGCATGTACCGCGCGGACCCGGATGCCGGCATTCACGGGGCGGCCGAGTGGCTGCTGCGGCAATGGGGCCAGCAGAAGCAACTGCGGGAGATCGATCGGCAGCTTGCCGGCGCAAAGCGCAAGGAGAGTCGAGCTGGTATGTGACGCCTCAAGGCCATACGATGGTCATCATCCGCGGCCCGGTCGGGTTCCTGATGGGCTCGCCGAATGCCGAGTTGGACCGGCTCGAGAGAGAGAGCCAGCACCGCCGGCGAATCGGTCGCTCGTTTGCGGTGGCGAACAAGACGGTGACGGTCGAGCAGTACGATGCGTTCTTGCAGGCAACTTCCGGGATCTCACGTTTGTCGGATCTCGCGCGACAGAAATACGCGTCAACGTCCGAGCGACCGATGGTCGCAATGACGTGGTATGAGGCGGCGGCGTACTGCAATTGGCTGAGCAAGGAGGAGGGAGTGCCTCAGGAGCAGTGGTGCTATGAGCCGAATGCGTCGGGGCGGTATGCCGAAGAGATGAAGCCGGCAGCCGATTTCCTGGAACGAACCGGTTATCGGCTGCCGACGGAGGCGGAGTGGGAGTACGTTTATCGGGCCGGCGCGGCAACCAGTCGTTACTACGGGGAAACTCGGGAGCTGCTACCGAAGTACGCGTGGTATCAGGAGAACTCGAAGGGGCGGAGCTGGCCGGTGGGGAGCTTGAAGCCGAATGACTTTGGGCTGTTTGACATGGAGGGGAATGTGTGTCAATGGTGCCACGATGAGTTTGTGAAATACCGGTTGCCTGCGGGAGGCGGGGTCGTCGAGGATGATGGAGACGTTGCTGTTGTGACGGACAAGGACGACCGCGCGGACCGCGGCGCGGGCTGGGGCCACCCGGCGTGGGACTGCCGTGCGGCGTGCCGCGGCGGCAACGTGCCCGGGGACAGCAACTACGACCTGGGCTTCCGTGTCGCCCGAGTTTGGCGCACAAGTAAGGAGAGCGAGCGGAGGTCGAAATGACGCTATGGCGTGCCGCGCGGAGCGAGGCCGACCGGAGGGAGAGCCTAGCGTCTTTTCGCACCGGAGCGAGCGAGGCGGGCTGGACAATACCGCACGCGGTCGGCAGTGCGCCGTTCGTAGTCCCGCCTTTAGGCGGTCTTGCCGCGGATTTCCGGCTAAAGCCGGTACTACGAACTTGGGTCATTTCGTCCCGCGTGCGATATCGTTGCTCCTGGGGTCCAGGGGCGAAGCCGCTGCTCGCGTTACGTTTTTCCGGCGTCTGCCGGAATGTAGCAGGCACACGCCGTGTGCCGTCCGCCCAGCGGCGTCCTGCAATAACCCAGGGTCGGGGGTCGGGGGTCGGGGTCGGGAATCGCCCGGGAAAAAAGACTTTCTACCGGCAATCGCCCCGAAAAAAAGACGTCACGCCGGAAATCGTTCCCAAAAAAAGACCTTACGCCAGGAATCGTTGCGGAAAAACGACGTTGGGGCAGATAGCGCTGGGCCGAACGATACCCGGGCCCGTGGTTGGCGCGGCTTTCGTCCCGCCTATGACGACACTCGTGAAACCGCGCTGTCGACCTGAGGGCTTGGCAGTAAAGAACTTACGTCGAGGACCGGGGGCGGCGCAGATTCTCGGGGGTGCCCCGAGCGCGGGGGCCGCGGGAGAAAAACGGAAATTCGTGTCTCAGAAATTCACGGCGGATTGCCGCAACGGCCGGGCTAGGGCGTGTAAAACAATAAGTTGGGCAATCTTATTGAACCCAAGGAAGCGCAGCGCCCTTGGGTTCAATTGAGACTGCACGCGGTGGGAAATGCGCCGCTGGTAGTCCCGCCTTCAGGCGGTCTTGCCGCGGATTTCCGGCTAAAGCCGGTACTACGAACTCGGGCCATTGCGTCCCGCGTGCAGTATAACCAGGCCCCCCGTGTGGCGGCAGGCGGCGAACTGCCCCCTACCCCGTTGCACGGGCGGCGGGCGGCGATTAAGGTGATGGGGATGGACCCGGCGGGAAACGACTCCTTCAGCAATCCTTTCGAGTGAGGCATACCATGCGATTACACGGTTCGCGGGCACCGGTTGCAACGTGGCTCCTCGGTCCGCTCGTCCTGGGTGCGGCGGGCTTGTCAACTTTCGTCGGGCACGGCGGCGTCGCCAACGCCGCCCCGAAGACCGATCCGGTGAACCTCACGCAGTTCATCGGTCCGGAGTTCTTCGCCGCCCTGGTCATCCATCCCAGCCGGCTGGTGAAAGCGCCGATGTTCCGCGGGCTGTCGCTGCCCGACACGTCGAGCATGACCAAGTCCGGCCCACCGGAAGCCGCTTTGGCGGCGGAGTTCTTCAAGCCGGAGAAGATCCGCCGGATCGTGATGCTGGTGGCGCCGACCGCCGAGGGAGGCGTTGGGCCTTCCCATCTGACCGTGGGAGCCATCATTCAATTCAACGAGGACGTCGACAGCGAGTCGTTCCTCAAACAGGCGGTCAAGGACGCCGAGCCCGTCACTCTGGGAGACGCGACGTATCTCACCAGCAAGGCCCTGGGCGTCCCTCCAGACCCGGCGGCTAAGGCTCAGGCTATAGCATTGGCCGCTTATGTCGCTGGCCCGCGTACCCTGCTGATCGCGCTGGAGCCGGCGATGAAGAAGATGCTGGCCCCGACGCCCGGTCCGCGGACGCTGCTGGAGCAGCTCAAGCGTTCGAGTCTGAACAACGACGTTCTCATCCAGGTCGCCGCGGAGCCGCTCTTGAAGAGCGAGGCGGGAGCGACACTGAAGGCCCTTACGCAGGCGCAGCCGAAGCAGCCCGGGGTTGAGCTGATTGACAACGTCAAGTCGATTGCCCTGGCATTAAACGTCACCCAGGACCCGCTGTTGAAGCTGGCCGTGGCGGGAGCTAAGCCCGATGCGGCCGACAAATTCCTCTTCTCGATGAAGTTGGCAAAGGGGTACGTTGCCGGCGCACTGGCCGACATGAAAAAAAATCCCTCGCCGATGCTGCCGCCGGACCTCAAGGAGCCGCTGTTCAAGGTGGCAGACGAGATCGTCGCCGGGCTCAACGTCGCCAAGCAGGGCGACGAGGTGGCGCTGACCATCGCCCAGCCGCCGACGCTGCCCGCGCTGGTGCAGAAAGCTGCCGAGATGGCGGCAAAGTTCACCCCGGGCAACCCGGGCCCATTCCTTCCCTCTGCCGCCGGCCCGGGCGGGTCCGGTCTGCCTGCCAAAGCGGCAACCACGCCGCCGGCGGCCAACGCGGATCCCTTTGCGGACCCCGGCGCCGGCCCGGCCTCTTCGACGACCCCGGGTCCTGTCCCTCCGGTTCACAAAGGCTCGAAATCGACTCCGCCGAAGAATTAGCCTCGCTCGTCACCGCTGGCAGGCGGGCGCTCAAGGTAGTAGGCACACGCCGTGTGCCGTCCGCTGCCTCCGCCTATACGGACGGACGGCACACGGTGTGTGCCTGCTACATTCCCGACCGTAAACGGTTACGCTTCGCTCAGACCGGCACGCTGCGATCGTAGGTGAGATGGGCGACCGCGGGCCGGACCAGCCGTTGGAAATCGCGGTAGGAAATCTGGATCAGCTCGTCGTGCGTCCCGGCGTTGAAAGCGATCTGCTCGTCGGCCGCCAAGCTCTTGTCCACATAGACCTTCAGGTCATAAAGGTTCCCCAAGGGCGGCATGGCACCGACCTGGCAGTCGGGGAACATGTCCTTGAAATCCCGCTCCGTGGCCATGGTCACCTCGCGGGCATGGGCGACTCCTTTGAGACGCTCCTTGTTGAGCCGATTGGTCGCCGGAAGGATGGCCATCGCCAGCACGCCATCGATCCGCACCATCACCGTCTTGGCCACCTCCCGGCCGGGGATGTGGGCCAAAGCGGCCGTCTCTTGCGCCGTGTAGGCAACTTCATGCTCGATCCGCGTATAGGGAACATCATTCTCCTCAAGAAACCGCTTGATCCTGCTAGCAGGCATGGCTTCTCTCCTTACTCTGAGTTCCGCGCTTTACCGCCGAGCGCAAGGCACCAGCCTCGCGGGCAGGCGCGGAGGCTGTCTGTTGGGCAACCAATTCTAGAAACAATCCCGTTGCAGACCTGCATCCAGCGAGGGGGGGGCACGCCTTTTTGATTGCCGTAACGAGCTACCAGGAGTTAGAAGTTAGGAGTTAGGAGTTAGAAAAAGCAAGGGTGTCCGGTGTCCCGCTGATTACGTGAACGTGCGTTCACATGTTCGGCAATTCGCCCTCGATATTGCGTTCCCACGCACGCTAATTCACTGCCTTATCTACGACTAACTTCTAACTCCTAACTTCTTCGTCGAGGCAGGAATCGAAGACGCGGACCTGCTTCCAGTTGGCCTTGTTCTCGGCGATGAACCGCAGGTGTCGCTCGGCCTGCTGGTAGCGATCGTGGGCCGCCTGGCTGCGGAAAACTACGCTAAGGGCCACGTCGAAATCCCGGTCGTTGACCTCCCGCTGCAAGTCCGCGGCCAGCGTCCCGACCGCGAACCAGACCTCTCCCGGGTGGCCCGAAAGATACTTCCGGCAGGCGTCGACCAGCTTCTGCCGGGCGGCCGGCGAATGGTCATGGAGCGTAAAGTAGACGTTGTGGGCCAGCATCCGCTCCCTGCTCTCGGTGGCATTCATCGCAGTTCTCCTCGGGGATGACTTGAACCGTTTTCGTCTGTAGGGAACGCCCTCCGTGGCGTTCCGGGAGGAGGATCGGCGTCTATCGTGCTTCCCGGAACGTCACGGAGGGCGTTCCCTACAGAAATAGCAGTCCGCGGGTTATGCTTCAGCATAACAGAAGCTTGTTGAGTTATGATGAAGCATAACCTACAAGACAAGGGTCCGCGACAGCTCCGCGGGGTCGCAGGGCTTCAGCAGGTGTTTGTCGAAGCCCGCGTCTTTCACGGCGGCCTGGTCCGAAGGCTGCCCATAACCGGTCAGCGCCACCAGCCGCGGGCAGCGGTGGTGCGGGCGGGCGCGGATCTGCCGGGCCAGCTCGTAGCCGTCCATGCCCGGCAGCCCAATGTCGATCACGACCGCGTCGACCGCCTCGCGAGCGATCTGGTCCAACGCCGCCGCGACGTTGCCGGCCACCCGCACGTCATGCCCGTCCAGCTCCAGCAGCAATTGCAGCATCTCGCGGCTGTCGGCGTCATCTTCCACGATCAGCACCTTCAGGGCCGGCGTGGATGGCCGCGGCGGGCCCTGGCCGTCGCTCGGCCGCGGGGAGTCGGCGGCCAAGGGCAGTCGGACCAGAAAGCGGCTGCCCCGTCCCAGGCCCTCGCTGGATGCGGTGACCGTTCCACCGTGGAGATCGACCAACATCCGCACCAGGGTCAAGCCTATGCCGAATCCGCCCTCCTGGCGGTTGCCCACGGCGTGGGCCTGGACGAACGGATCGAAGACCTTTTCCAGCATGTCTTGCGATATGCCCATTCCCGTGTCCTGGACGGCGAGCGCGGCTTGGCTTCCCTCGCGGCCCAGCGAGAGGCGGATGCAACCGCCCGGCGGCGTGTATTTCACGGCGTTATGGAGCAGATTGACGAGGATTTGCTGGAGCCGCACGGGATCCCCCATGACGGTCGGGTCACCGTCGCGGAAGTCGAGGTCGAGGGTCTGCTCGCCGCGCTCGATCTGCGGCCGGACGACCTTCACGGCTTCCTGGGCGACGGCCACCAGGTCGACCCTTTGGCGGCGGATCTCGATCTTCTGGAAGACGAAGCGGGAGACGTCCAACAGGTCGTTGAGCAATCCGCCCATCTGCCGGGCTTGGCGCTGGATCAGGCCGAGGATCTCGGCAAGCTGGGGCTGGGCCGGCGCGATGCGCTCGGCCACCTGAACTGCGTTGAGAATGGCCCCGAGCGGATTGCGGAGCTGGTGCGAGAGCACTGCCAGGAACCGGTCGCGGTTGCGCAGGGCCTCATCGGCCGCCTGGGGGGAATGGCTGTGCCGGCTGATGTCGCGGGCGACGTGGACGGAGCCGGCCGGCGACCCGTCGTCGTGATGGACCGGGATCACCGACACCTGGAAGACGCCCTGGAGCCGCTCCTCGGCCACTTCAGCCGTACACGGGCGGTTGTCACGGAGCATTTGCCAGTGGGGGCAGAAGAAGGGCGGCGAATCGGCCCCGTGAATGAGCCGATAGCAGGGCTGCCCCACCAACTCCTGCGGTGGGCGGCCCACCTTCTCGGCCAGCGCCCGGTTGACTCGCACGACCCGTTGCTGATCGTCGAGGATCATAATCAGATCCGGCAGCAAATCGAAGGTCTGCTGCCAGGCTTCCACAAGACGGGTCTGCGTACTGCCATCCATGGGCAAGTGCAACCTTGAAGATGGACCGATCGTAAGGGACTATCCCCCCCAAGACGGTGCGGCGGCTTGGCGAGCCGGCGTTCAATTGAGTCTAGGCAGCTCATTCTCCCCGGTCAAGCAATCCAGCAGAGCATCTCGACGCGTGAATCCCGCCGAGTCATGCCCACGACAAGCTCGGGCATTGCGCCCATTTATCCTAAATTGCCCACAATACGGCTAGCACAGCCCGCGTTTTCCCCATGTCCTTCAAATCCAAGCGCCCGAAAGGCGACAATAAAGGAGGTAGGATGGGACAAGGCCGCCTTTGCGGCCGCCGGCCCACCGAGCAGAGCATTGATGGGCCGGCGCTCGCTTGCGCGAACTTGTCCCATCCTACGGTTGCCATCAGGGTTCATCGGCCGTTGACAAGGAGGAAGCCATGTCATCTCACCAACGTTCTTCCACGACGCTCCCGGCATTGCTGACGCTGGCGATCCTGACGGCAACCGTTTGCCACGGGGCACCGGCGAAAGAAGGCAAGCCCGCGGAAAGCGAGCGGCCGGGTGGGAAGCGGCCGGAGATCATGTCGGGCAGTTTTTCGGGAATGGTGGTGCCTTTGTTCCTGCCGCCCGGCGTGGTCCGCTCGTGGCTGCCGCCGGGCCTGCAACTGGCCTCGGAGTGCCCCTACCGGGACCGCCCGGTGATCGTGATGTTCGGCTCGATCGACGACCTGGCCCGGGAGAAGCTGGTCACCGTCAAGCCGCGGTTCGGGCGACATTTCCTCGAGACCTTCGTGGCAGTCCCCTACCTGCGGTTGGAGACCGCACCGCGCGGCACGCCCGTCTTCCACTTCGTGCGGGTCTACACCGACAGCCTCAAGGGGACCACCAAGGGCGTCCGGCAGTCGGGCTGGCCCAAGATCTACACGCCGATCGCGACCACCGATGAGACCTACCGTATCACGCCCGACGGTGCCGGCACCGTTTTGGGGGCCCAGATGGACTATGCCCACCTCAAGCCGGTGGCCGCGGGGAACCATTCGCTGCGGCAGGTCGAGGCCATGCTCTCCCAACCCCTGGTGCTCCGGCACGAAGGAGTCTACAACATCTATACGTTCGATTTCCACTTCGAGAAGGCCGCGATCACCTCGATGCCCGTGAGCCTGGAAATCCGCGAGGGCTTCATGCCTCAACTCGCACTGATGAAGGGGAAAATGCCAGGCATCGCCGACAGGGATTTCGGCGCCTTCCACGTGGCCTGCCGCTATACGAAAGCACCGAGGGACTGACCTGGCAAGATGAGGAAAAGAATCACGAAATCGCGAAAAGACGAAGACCCGAAAGAAGCCGGCGAAACGATTGGAGTACACTCGATGGATTCTGTCTGTTTTCAGATTTTCGTCCTTTCGGGCTTTCGTGATTACCGGCTTTCCTTGCTGCCGTATCCTCAATGATTGCCAACAACGCTCCCTCCCGCGTCCTCTTCGGACATCCCACGGGCCTGTTCACGCTCTTCTTCGCCGAGATGTGGGAGCGGTTCTCCTACTACGGCATGAGGGCCCTGCTGGTCTTCTACATGACCAAGGGCTTCCTCAAGTACCAGGACAGTGAAGCCTACGCGGTCTACGGGGCCTACACGGCGCTGGTCTACATGGCGCCCTTCTTCGGCGGAATCCTCGCCGACCGGCTGCTCGGCGCCCGCCGGGCGGTGATCCTGGGCGGACTGCTGATGGCCGCCGGGCAACTGCTGCTGATGACCGCCGGGCAACTGCCGCTGACCGCTGCGGCGACCCTGACCTTCTTCACGGCCTTGGCGCTTTTGATTTGCGGCAACGGCTTCTTCAAGCCCAACATCTCCACGATCGTCGGCACGCTCTACGCGCCGGCAGCCCCAAGCGCGACGGCGGATTCACGATCTTCTACATGGGGGTCAACCTGGGCGCCGCCATGTCGCCGCTGTTGTGCGGCTACATCGGCGAGACCTACGACTGGGGCCTGGGCTTCGGCCTGGCCACGATCGGAATGCTCATCGGGGTGGCCGTGTTCGTGGCGCGCTCGCGTGTCGCCCAGATCACGATCGGCTGCGTGACCATCGCCTGCGCCCTGGTGTTGCTGGGTGCTCATCTCTACCATCCGGCGTGGATCGCCATCCAGCTACACGTTGGACTCTCGCTCCAACTACACCTGGGGCGGTATCTGCTGGCGGGACTTTACCTGGCGGCGGCTGCCCTGGCCATGTACTTTTTCCCCGCCCGCATTGCCAATATCTTGATCGCGGCGGGGGCCCTGGCCGGGGCCCTGGCGCTGCTGGTCTTTCATCCCGAGAACCCGTTCTCCACGGCAATCAACGTCTTCGTCGGCCTGTCGCTGCTGACAGCCGCCGCGGTGGCCTGGGTGGCCCTGACGCGGGGCGGACTGCCGGCCGGCGCCGGCGCCCCGCCCGAGCACCGGCGGCTGAGGCCGACGTTGGCCCAACGGTTCCCTGCCGAATGGCTGGTCTACCTGGGCATCCCGGTGGCGATCATGATCTTCGTATTCTTGGTCTCCGGCTTCTCCTTCTTGACCGAGGCCAAGCGGGGCATCACGCTGGTTCCCGACTCCGTCATCGAGAACCTTCAGGGCCGCCATAGCGCAGCCGCCGACATGGCGGCCGTCGTGCTCCGCGAGGCCAGCCGGCCGGCGGGGCTGGTGCTCTTGTTGGCCGGGCTGACGGCCGCGACGTACCTGGCCTTCGAGACCTTCCGCCTGCAGCGCATCGCCCGGCAACGGATGTACGTGGTGCTGATCCTCACCTTCTTCTGCATGATCTTCTTCGCCTTCTTCGAGCAGGCGGGAAGCTCGCTGAACAACTTCACCGACCGCAACGTCAACCGCGTCATCCGCCAGCGGACGATCGCCGCCGCCGAAGTCGGCCGCACGATCCGCCTCCAGCCCACCCAGGAACAGCTCGGCTACCACAACGGGCCGGAGCTGTTCACGCTGGACGTGCTGGACAGCCTGCGCAAGGACCACGCTCGCGATCCGCAGTTTACGATCGACTGGAAGGTGACCCGCGACGACGTCCGTATGGGCATCGCCGACCGCGTGCGGGAGATCCCCGCCAGCACGTTCCAGTCCGTCAACGCGATCTACATCCTGATTTTCGGGCTGGTCTTCACGGCCCTCTGGGGTTTCCTCGCCGATCGCGGCCTGGAGCCGAGCACGCCGGTGAAGTTCGCCTTGGGGCTGTTGCAACTGGGCCTGGGCTTCGTCGCCTTCTGGCTGGGCGCGCAGACGGCCGACTCGCGGGGCATGGTGGCCTTGGGGTGGCTCTTCCTGGGCTACCTGTTCCACACCACCGGCGAGCTCTGCCTGTCGCCGGTAGGGCTGTCGATGATCACCCGGCTCTCGCCCGCCCGGCTGGTGAGCACGGTGATGGGCGTCTGGTTCCTGGCCACGGCCTTCGCGCAACTACTGGCCGCGATCATCGCCCAGTTCACCAGCGTGAAGGAAGCGGCGGGCGGGATTCCCGTGCCCAGCCAGACGGTCCATCTCTACGGCGATGTCTACGGCAAGATTGCCGTCGCCTCGGTGATCTCGGCCCTGATCTGCTTCGCCCTGTCGCCGCTTCTGAGCCGCTGGATGCACCCCGAGGCTGAGCACGGCGCGGAGCCGGCAGAATCGGAGCCGCTGGCGTAGTAGCGTGGGCATTCCTGCCCGTGTGGGCCCGCCTGCCGGCATGGCAGCATGGGCATTCCTACCCGCGGGATGCCGAAAACACGGGCAAGAATGCCCATGCTACGAGGGAACTGGTGAGAAGTGCGGGCTGGGAGCCTACGGTTTCCACTTGAAGACCTCCGCCACCGCAAGGGAAAAACCCGGCAGCAGGGGGCCGCCGACGAGCGTGTCGGAGAGTCCGAAAACCTGGGTCTCGTTTCCACTTTGGTAGACGCCAACGGTCTGCCGGCGGGGATCGACCAGCCAGACGGCCCGGCATCCGACATCCAGCCAGTTCTGAACTTTCGCTAGGACCTCGTTTTCCCGTTCGTCGGGCGAGACCACTTCCACGGCCAGATCCGGCGGCCCTGGAAAGAACCCCTTGGGCGGCTGCGGAGGAAGCCGGTCCATGCTGACAAAGGCTATGTCCGGCGCTCGGACGGTATCCGGGTCGTGGGCGATATGAAAGCCCGTTTCGGCCCCAAAGATGCAGCCAACTCCCCGCTGCAATACGTAGGGCGCCAGCCGTGCCTCGATATTGTAGATGATCCTCCCATGCTCAGCCCCCGCAGGCGACATCATAATCAGTTCCCCGCGGACCAATTCGCATCGTCCCAGGTCGTGGGCTCGCAAGAGATACTCGGCAGTTATCAGCGGTTCGGTTGTGGTCATGATCGGCCTGCACTTGCATCTTAGGTCGGTGCCCAGCCCGCGTCAATTTCCCGGTGCGAGTGTGCGCCTGCTGCCTGCCGTCCAACCACTGGCATTTTGTTCTTTGGCCGGAGCACGACGGGGATCTCGCCGCCATTATGCAGCAGATTGGGCGGGCGGCGTGAGGCGGTTATAATACTTGGTATCCGAAAACCACCCTGAACTGCTCGTGGAGATGCTCACCGTGACTTGGCAAGAACGTATTACCGTTGACGCGAAGGTCTGTCATGGCAGACCGTGCATCAGGGGCACCCGGATCATGGTCTCGATCATCCTCGACTACCTCAAGGGGGGGCAGACCGCCGAGGAAATCCGGCGACAGTATCCGGCGCTGACGGACGACGACATTCGCGCCGCTCTGGGATACGCGGCGTGGCTCGCCCACGAAGAGGAGCAGCAACCGCTGCACACCGTACCGACGCAATGAGAGTCAAGCTCGACGCAAACATGCCGTCAGCCATGACGGAGCTGCTTCGCCAAGCGGGCCACGATGCATTGACCGTTGCCGAAGAGGGCCTCGGCGGAGCGGCCGACCCGACGATTCTGCAAGCGGCCACGACCGAGAACCGCGTCCTCGTGACCTTCGATCTGGATTTCGCCGACGTGAGAAGTTTTCCCGTCGGCAGCCACGGGGGAATCGTCGTATTTCGGCTTCACGATCAGCGTTGGGCGGTGCTGCAGGAACCGGCGCGCCATTTGGTGGCGTCGGGAATCCTGGAGCGAATCCGCGGCGGGTTGGCCATCGTCGACGAAGTCCGCATTCGCATACGAACGAGCAAGTAGGGTAAGCCGCGTTCCTCCCGGGGCAGCCAGGGAGCTCAGGCACCCCGCGCCTGACGACCTGAAATCGAACTCCATCGAGCCACGTCGCCTGGCGATGGTGGGTCATTCCGGCCAGCCGTCAGGCACGGGGTGCCTGACCTGTTTGGCTGTTGCTCGTTGCACCAGGTTGGTGTAGCATTGGCGCATGCCGACTGTACTTCGAGCGGGTCCATTCCGGTTCTACTTCTACGCCGGCGATGGGGGCGAGCCGCCTCACGTCCACGTCGAACGCAACGACTGCGAGGCGAAGTTCTGGCTCGACCCAGTCCGGTTGACGCATAGCCGCGGCTTCGGCAGGAAAGAGATCAACCGAATCCGCGAGCTGGTCGCGGAGCATCGGGAGCAGTTATTGGAGGGTTGGAATGAGTTCTTCCACGGTTGAAACCCGCGAGGCATTGGCTACCCATGTTGCGGTAAGCGATGACACCCTATCGGTCGAGTTGGCCGATGGCCGTACCATCGCCGCACCGCTGGCCTGGTTTCCCCGGCTGTCGCACGCCTCGGCCGAGGAGCGGGGGGCTTGGCGGCTGCTCGGGGGTGGGCGGGGCATCCATTGGCCGGCGATCGACGAGGACGTCAGCGTCGCCAACTTGCTTGCCGGCCAGCCGTCAGCCGAGAGTCAACGCTCGTTCAAGAAGTGGTTAGCGGGCCGGGCCAAGCCAGTCCGCAGCCGACGGAAACGATCTATTCGGCCATCGTAGTCTCGCCCCGTCCCCACCCTCTCCCGGAGCAAGAGGGAGCTGCCGCCTCAGCCCTTCTTCGCCTCTGTCGGCACCGGCCCGCTGGCGCTCTTGCCGTCGAGGCTCGTGAAGCGGGCCAGGGTCTCGGGGATCTCCACGCCGCCGATGTCTTTCATCACCTGCATCATCGGCGGCAGCGTGCGGGCCATGTCCTGGAGCCACTTGGCCGTGGCGCTGTGGCCGTCTTTACCGTTGCCCTCCCAGACCACGATCTTGTCGAACTTGATGTTGGAGATCGCCTGGGCCGAAGCCTCGACGAGATGGTCGAAGTGCTCCAGCATCATCATCTGGAAGGCCTGCTCGAGCGCCGCCGCAGGCGTCGATGATCTGCTTCAGGCCCTCGCCTTTCTTGGCCAGGATCTGGAACTGGCCGCGGGCTTCGGCGTCGAGCTTGGCGAAGATCGCCGCGGCCTGGCCTTCGGCCTCGATGCGGCGCTTCTGGGCCTCGGCCTCGGCGTCGACGATCACCCGGGCCTTCTCGGCCTTGGCCGGGGCCTCCAGCTCGGCGCGGCGCTGGGCCTCGACCCGCTGCGCCTCGGCGATCGCCGCCTTGGCCATGGCCACGTGCTGGGCCTGGAGCACGGCGGCCTCGGCCTCGCGCTTCTTGGTCTCGCCGAGCTGGTAGGCCTCGGCCTGCTTGACCTGCAAAGCGGCCTGCGAGGCGACGACGTCGGCCTTGGCCTTGTTTTCGCCTTCGATCGCCCGGGCGTTGGCGTCGGCCAGCTTGATCCGCATTTCGCGCTCGGCGTCCTTGACGGCCGCTTCCCGCTCGAAGCCCGCCCGCTGCTCGCCCACCTGCTGCTCCTTGTCGAGCTCCGCCACGCGGACGGCCTGTTCGCGCTTGGCTTCGCGGGTACCGATCTCGCGGACCTTCATGGCGTTGGCCACCTGGACGGCCTTCTCGCGCTCGGCGTCGGCCACGCGGATTTCGCCCATCCGCTCGTTGTCGGCCACGTCGCCGCGGGCCTTCTGGATGGCCTGGCTGGCGGCCTTCTTGCCGATGGCCTCGATGTAGCCCGACTCGTCGGTGATGTCGGTGATGTTGACGTTGATCAGCACCAGGCCGATCTTGGAGAGCTCGGGCTCCAGCGAGTTCTGGATGTTGCTGAGGAACTTCTCCCGGTCGCGGTTGATGTCCTCGATCTGCATCGAGGCGATCACCTGGCGGAAGTGGCCGAGGATGATCTCTTCGGCCTGCTTGCTGACCTGCGCTCGCGTGAGGCCCAAGAGGCGGATGGCCGCGTTCTGCATCTGTTCGGGCGTGGTGCCGATGGCCACGGTGAAGACGCTGGGCACGTTCACGCGGATGTTCTCCATCGACAGCGCGGCCTGCAGCGGGATCTCGATCTGCATCGGCTCCAGGCTGAGCATCTCGTAGTCCTGGATCAAGGGCCAGACGAACCGCGCGCCGCCGTGGACGCAGGTGGCCGCCTCGCCCCGGCCCGACTTGCCGTAGATCACCAGGATCTTGTTGCTCGGGCAGCGTTTGAAGCGCCGGGCCAGCATGACGATGAAGATGAAGGCCACCAACGCTCCGGCCACCACCATGAGCGAGACCAAGGAAGCGGTGTTTCCCAACTCGACTTGGGCCAGGGGGAGAGAATTAGGCATGGGCCGTCCTTTCAGGGTCTAAGGCCGGTTGGACCTCGAGCGTATTCTGGCCAACCACGTTGACTATGACAACTCTAGCTCCTGCGGAGAGGGGGTCGCCGGAAGTGGTTGCCGGATATTCCATGGACCGCCCTTGCAGGCTCACGAAGACCTTGCCGGCGCCCGCCCCGTGGCCGGGGATCGGCAGGTAGACCTTGGCCTCACGGCCGATCGCCCGCTGGATGTGGACCGTGCCGTCGGCGCTGAGCCGGGTCAGCGACTGCATGATCCAAAAGACGGAGTACATGGCGCCGAATCCGGCCGCCAGGGCGACCGCCAGAACTTTGGGGGCGGACGCCCCGGAGGACTGGGCCGCCATCCCGGCCAAGCCGAAAAGGTCAGCGCAGCGACCAGCGTACGGAGCGAAATCATCTGGAACAGCCAGGTTGAGGCCCCATGATCGCCCGTTTCGTGATGCGCAGAACCGTCGTGATGCGCGGCACCCTCGCCATGCTCTGCATCGCCGCCACCTCCGTCGTGGAGGCCGCCGGAATCGGCGTGCAGATCGCCGCCGTGGACGTCCCCCCATGGAAGTCGCCGGACAGATCGTGGAAGTCGCCGGACAGATCGTGGTCGACGTCGCCGCCGGCGTCGAAGTCCATCAAATGGCCTCCCAGTCCCACCAGGGCCATAATGGCCTGGCAGACCAACATGGTGCCGCCCGCGACGGCACAGACGAGGAAGATCCAAGTCATCGTTCATCCTCCCATTGTGGGGGATAGGTACTGCTACGCGGAAGGGCCGCCGCCGTATCCGTGTATTCGCCGAAACGGGTCCAATCTTGGCCATGAGGGAAGAGGACCGGCCGAAGAGCGACTTCTATTATAGCCGCGCGAAAACCTTCCTGCGATCGGGGGGCGGGCGGGATTTGGGAGATTGCTCAACGTAGCAGGCACACTCCGTGTGCCGTCCGCTCTCTCCTCCGCGGGCGGACGGCACACGGAGTGTGCCTGCTACTTTGCGGACTCTGAGCGGTTCGCCAAAGTGTTGCCTGCCGGGCCGTCGCCGGTAAGATACACCAGACAGAAAGCCGTCGATCGATTCAGTTCCATTTCCAAGCGGGATCTACTCCAGGACTTCAGGGAGACGCACGATGGGCATACTGAAGGAGTTTCGCGATTTCGCGGTCAAGGGCAACGCCATTGATATGGCCGTAGGCATCGTCATCGGAGCCGCTTTCACCGGCATCGTCAACTCGCTGGTCAAGGACATCATCATGCCGCCGCTCGGCTGGGTTGTCGGCCATCTCGATTTCTCCGCCTTGCAACTGGCATTGGACCAGGGCGTGGCAATCCGCTACGGGGCGTTTCTCAATTCCCTGGTCAATTTCCTCATCGTGGCCTTCGCCGTCTTTCTGGTGATCAAGCAGGTCAACCGCTTTGCGCGGAAGAGGGAAGAGTCGCCTCCGCCGAGTACCAAGGAGTGCCCTTACTGCGCGTCGGCTATCTCGCTCAAGGCCGTCCGCTGCCCGCAGTGTACGTCGGAGCTCGGGTAGGTTATGCTTTAGCATAACAATCGCCAGGCGTTATGCTGAGGCACGGCTGCAAAAAGGGGACCGACGATGAAACGGCGTTGGCTGATCGCGGTCCTTTTTGTGGCAGCAGCCGTTACGGTCTATTGGCTCCTGCCCCTGGTTGCCATGTGGTTCTTGCAACCTTCCACGCCGCGGCCGCATTCGGACATATCCGCTGCCTCGACCATATCGCGGTCGTGACCGTCCATCAGTACAAATAGACGCGGCCCCCAGTCACTGCCGGTGGGCCGGCGGCCGCCGAGGCGGCCTTGTCCCACCCTACAATCGCTCCTAACTCCTAACTCCTAACTCCTTGCCTTCCAGCACGCCTCGAAGATGCCAGCCGGTGTGGTTGCCGGCGACGGCGGCGATCTGCTCGGGCGTTCCGGTGGCCACCACCTGGCCGCCGCGCTGGCCGCCTTCGGGCCCCAGGTCGATGATCCAGTCGGCCGACTTGATCACGTCGAGGTTGTGCTCGATGACGATCACCGTGTTGCCCAGGTCCACCAGGCGGGAGAGGACGTCCAAGAGCTTGCGGATGTCGTCGAAGTGCAGGCCGGTGGTCGGCTCGTCGAGGATGTACAGCGTGCGGCCGGTGTCCACGCGGCCGAGCTCCGTGGCCAGCTTGATCCGCTGCGCCTCGCCGCCGGAGAGCGTGGTGGAGGATTGCCCCAGCGTGACGTAGCCCAAGCCGACCTCTTGCAGGCTGGTCAGCAGCCGGGCGATGGCCGGGAAGTTCTCGAAGAACAGCAGGGCGTCGTCGACGCGCATGTCGAGGACGTCGGCGATCGAGCGTCCCTTGTAGCGGACTTCGAGCGTCTGGCGGTTGAAGCGTTTGCCCTCGCACACGGGGCAGGAGACGTAGAGGTCGGGCAGGAAGTTCATCTCGATCTTCTGCAGGCCCTGCCCTTGGCATTGTTCGCAGCGGCCGCCGGCAACGTTGAAGCTGAAGCGGCCCGAGCGGTAGCCGTGGCGGCGGGCGTCGCGGGTGCCGGCGAAGACCTTGCGGATCTCGTCGAAGACGCCGCTGTAGGTGGCCGGATTGCTCCGCGGGGTGCGGCCGATGGGCGACTGGTCGATCTGGACTACCTTGTCGATGCGGCTGGCCCCGCGGAGACCGTCGTACGGTCCCGGCTTGGGCGCGACGCCGCCCAGGCGGCGCACCAGCGCCCGGGCCAGCGTCTGGTCCAACAGGGAACTCTTGCCCGAGCCGCTGACGCCGGTGACGCCCACGAAGACCGAGAGCGGGAACTGAACGGTGACGTTCTTGAGGTTGTTGGTCCGCGCTCCTTCCAGCGTGATCATCTTGGTCTTGGAGACGCGGCGGCGGCGGGCGGGCAGCGGGATCCGCAGCTCGCCGCAGAGATAGCGGCCGGTGAGGGAGGCCGGATCGCGGCTGATGGCGTCGGGTGTGCCTTGGGCCACGATTTGCCCCCCGTGCCGGCCCGCCCCGGGGCCCAGGTCCACCAGCCAGTCCGACCGCCGCATGACCGTCTCGTCGTGCTCAACGACGATCACCGTGTTGCCGCGGACCTGGAGTTGGCGAATGGCGTCGATCAGACGCTGGTTGTCGCGGGGGTGCAGGCCGATCGAGGGCTCGTCGAGGATATAGCAAACCCCGACCAGTCCCGAGCCCAGCCCCGAAGCCAGCCGGACCCGCTGCAACTCGCCGCCGGAGAGCGTGTCGGCGGGCCGGTCGAGCGTGAGGTAGTCCAGGCCGACGTGGTCGAGAAACTCCAGCCGCCAGACCGTCTCGCGGACCAGGGGCTCGGCGATCGGCCGCTGCGGCTCGGGGAAGACGATCGCGGCGAAGAACTCCCGCGCCTGGCGGACGTTCAGGGCCGTCAGCTCGTGGATCGCCCGGCCGGCCAGGCGGACCGCGCGGGCCTCCGCCCGCAGCCGTGCCCCGCCGCAAGCCGCGCAGGTCACCTCGCCGCGAAAGATCTCCAGCGGCTGGCGCCGGGCGTCGCCGGCGGCCGTGGCGTACTGCCTCTGGAGCATCGCCAGCACACCGGGAAAGCCCTTGCCGTCGCCGTGCAGTAGTTCCCCCAGGACATGGGGTTTGAGCTTCTCCAGCGGCGTATTCCAGCGGAATCCGGCCGCCGCCATGAAGTCCCCCATCGCCGCCTGGAGCTTTTTCTGGGCTGCCGGCGAGGCGCCTTTCCAAGGCGCCACCGCGCCGCCGGCCAGCGAGAGCGCCAGGTTCGGGACCACCAGCTCCCGGTCGAACTCCACCCGCACGCCCAGCCCTTCGCAGGTCGGGCAGGCCCCGTAGGGACTGTTGAAGCTGAACGTCCGCGGCTCCAGCTCCTCGTAACTGATCTTGCAGTTGGGGCAGGCGTATTGCGTGCTGAACAACAGATCGTGCCAGACCGCCAGGCCGTCCGGCCGCTTCTCTTCGTAAGTGGCCAGCACCAGGTCGTCGCCGTGACGAACCGCCAGCTTGATCGATTCGGCCAAGCGGCTGCGGACCCCCTCGCGGATCACCACCCGATCGACCACGGCCTCGATCTGGTGGGTCTTCTGCCGGGTCAGCTCGGGCGGGCTGTCCAGGTCGGTCACCAGGCCGTCGACCCGGACCCGATTGAAGCCCGCCTTGCGGATCGCCTCGAAGACCTCCTTGTGCTGCCCCTTGCGCCCGCGGACCATGGGAGCCAAGAGCATCAGCCGGGTGCCCTCGGGCATGGCCAGCAGGCGGTCGAGGATCTGCTCGGGCGTCTGCTGGCGGATCGGCGCGCCGCACTGGTAACAACTCGGCTCGCCCAGCCGGGCATACAGCAGCCGCAGGTAGTCGTAGATCTCCGTCACCGTGGCGACCGTGCTGCGGGGATTACGGGCCCCCGCCCGTTGGTCGATGGAAACGGTCGGCTGGAGCCCCTCGATCAGGTCCACGTCGGGCCGCTCGAGCTGATGGAGGAACTGGCGGGCGTAGACCGAGAGGCTTTCGATGTACTGCCGCTGGCCCTCGGCATAGAGGGTGTCGAAGGCCAAGGAGCTCTTCCCCGACCCGCTGGGGCCGGTAATCACCACCAGCCGGTTGCGCGGGATGTCCAGGTCGATGTTGCGGAGATTATGGACTCGGGCCCCGCGGATACGGATCTGCTGGCTGTCCTGGGTCTCGATCTGCCGGCCGCTCGCGCTCATCGGCTTCCCAAGCGAGGAGTTTGAGAGGTTGCCAAACTATCCAGCTTAGCCGAGGGGGCGGATGCGGGCAACCGCCCCCAGTCCCTAGGCAAGCGGACAACCCTTGGAGTGCGGCGACGTGTCCTTGGAGTGCGGCGACTTGTCGCCGCTTTTCCGCAGTATTTGCCGGCAAGAGACTACGCGGCAGTTCACCTGAAATAGGTCTCCCGATCGCTTTGGCCCCGCAAAAAAGCGGCGACAAGTCGCCGCACTCCAAGGAATTGACCGGCGACTTACGGCGAGCGCGGCTCGGGCTCGGCTTCCACGGGCGTCTTCGCACCGTCCGGCTTGACGGCCGGTTCGTCCAGCGGCGATCGGGCCTTGGCCTCTTTTTCCTTCCACTCGATTCTGGACTCCTTCATCCCCTTGATTTCGAAGTCGTTCATCGCCTTGTTCGACTCCCCCTCAACTCGCTTGGTGTTTTGCCTCGACTCCCGCGCCGGAAGCTCGTGTACGTCATGTTCCAAAAACAGGGGGAGAAAGACAAACGATAGCATCGGCAGGATAACGCAGAACGCGAACAGCAGCAGGCAAACGCCGCCAATAACTACGGGCATGACCCACGTGCTTCGCCTCGATCGCGGTGGCGACGCATAGCCTAGCGGACCGGCCGGCGGAAAGCCACCGGGTGCAGACCCGCTGGCCGAAGCGGGAGCGTGGGAGAAGTCGAGCAACTGGCCGGCAGGCGCCCAACCGCCCGTTTCGCCCTGCCGGAGCATGGATTGCGGCGTCAGGCGGCCTTCAGCGACGAACTGCTCTATCGCCGCACGCGGATATGGCCCGTACTGCCGACCGCCGACGAGCACGTACCAGGATTCATTGGGCATGGGTCACTCGCTCTTCAACTCGAAATGGGCCCCGGAGATCATCGCGGGCGAGTCCTGGGCCACCTCCACGCCGAGCGTCGTCTCGGTATTGTATTTCGACGGTATCGTCTCTTTCCCGTTGACCACCTTGGAGATCTCCACCCGGTATAGCCCCGGCTGCACGCCGCGCATGCCCGGCGTTTGCGGATGCTCGATCGACATCCCCGCCATGCCGCCCTTGTTGGTCTTGCCGACTGCCTTTTGGACCTCGGAGCCGAGAAACTCCTCCGGCACGAAGGTGACCGTGGCGTCCTCCAGCGGCTGGCCGTCGAGACTCACCCTCGCCGTCAGCGTGGTCAGGCCCAGCCTGCTCTCCTGCCACTTGGTGATCCGGGCGGCGATCTCATCGGCCGAAATCTTGCCGTCGCCGTTGGTGTCGATCTGCTTCAGCGCGGACCGCAGCGCCGGGGCCTTCTCCAGTTCCTTGGCCTCCAGGTAACCGTCCTTGTCGGTATCGTATTTCGCCATCGCGGCGCTGGCCGCGGACGACGGGCTGATCTTCGGCGGCAGAACCCGCGACGGTCCCCGCGAGCAGCCGGCGACGTATACCGAACAGGCCGCCCATAACGCCAGGCCGACGATTGTCAAACGACGGTTCATTGCAGGAGCACCTTTTGCGAAGAGACCGTGGACTGTGACCGCGTGGGGAAAAGGGGAGAGGCACCTTTCCCTACTAAGGAAGGTAGCAGATCGCGGCCCCCTCGTCAAACCAGGGGGGCAGGTTTTGCCTGCGTACTCCTCACGCTCCGCGTGAGGCCGTGCGTCACGCGGAGCGGTAACCGTTCACGCCCCGGGGAGCAATGAAGGGGCAGGTTGGTGGGCAAGATGAGCTTCGACGGCGTGAGCCAGGAAAGCGAAGGCGTTGCGGCGCTGCTGGCGGCAGGTTTCTACTACCGTCAGCATCGTCTCGACGAAGCGGCTGCCGTTGGCGCTTTGGGTCCCGAAGGAAAGCTTTCGCCAAATCACCGCATGACGCAACGACCGCTCGCCCGCATTGTTTGTCGGTTCCAGCCCTTCGTGACGCAGGAACATCCACAGCCAGGAGCGATGTTCGTACAATTCCCGGCACGTGCCGCGCGTGTCGGCGTGACCGCATTGGGTGCCACGCAGCAGCAAACGCTCCACGTTGCGGCGGACGGGGGCCATCCGACGCAGCAAGGCCGCCCTCGAAATTCTGCCCTGGCGGTAGTCGGCCCAGTGCTCGAACAATTCGCACGCTGCGTGCCGCAAGCGGAAGCCCAGGTGCTTCGCCCGAGGGTCGCCGCTGTCGATCATCGCTTGGAAATCGCGTTTCAGGTGGGCCCAGCACCATTGCAAACGGCCCAGGTGCCAGTACATTTTGGCCCGATCGCAGGTGACGATGCCGTGGAACGACGCACCCAGGAAGGTGGTCAATGCCGTGGCCTCGCGCGTGGCACGCACGGCAAACACGGTGAACATGCCGGCGACGAAGGTCCACAGCCACGCCTTGTCGTTTTCCTGCTTGGTCCCCGTTTCGTCGATGTTCAACTGCTCTTGGGCGGGCAGTTGAGCCGCCAGCGCCTCATACGACGGCCGCACGGCCGCCGTCACCTGGTTCTCGATCTTCACAGTCAGCGCCGGACAGCAGGGCTGGCCCAAGAGCGTCGTGAGGAACTCGGCCGTGCGCCGCTTGCTTTGGCGATAGTAGGCCATCAACAGCGCGGTGAAGGCCATCAATCGCGGTCCTGTCTGCCCCAGAGGCACGCCGCGAGGCAGTTCCGCACAGGTTGTTTCTCCGCACGAGGGACACGCCAGCCGATGCCGCTGGTACTCGGTCACGTGGGCCTTGATCTCCGGCAATTCCCACACCTGGTGCCGCAGCGGCTCGGGATCGCTGCCGGAGAGCTTTTCGCCGCAGCGTCGGCATTCGGTCGGCTTCAGAGGCTTCACCTCGTCGCACTCCTCGGCGGGGATCAACGGCCGCTCATGTTTCTTGTGCCCCGGCTGCCCGCCGCGTTTCTTCTTCGACTTGCGTTTCGTCGAGACGGGTTTGGCATGGGGATGCACTGTGCTGGGCGGCAACGAGGAGTTCTGCGGCGTTTTCCGGCCACGTTCGAGTTCTTCCACCCGGGCTTCCAGTTTCGCAATCCGGTCCAGCAGCAACCCGACAAAGGCACGGACTGCCGGGGTCATCTCGGCATCGAGTTCTGGTGGAATCGTCAGTGGCCTTGCTTCGTTGGACGGCATGACGTATGTCGTCCCCGAAAACCCCTCCTGTGTCCAGATCAATTTACGAAAGAACGGCCTCCGGGCCGTGAACGGTTACCGCGGAGCGTGACGAGTACGAGTTTCGCTCAAGGGGCCGCCGAGCGATGGAAATGGACGTGCCGCCAGCCGCTTTCGCTCCGCTGCCAGATGCGGGTCTCCTCGCAGCGGGCCGTTGCCGGCTTGCCCTCGGCGTCCAACCGCTGGCTTAGCCGCACGTAGCTGACGATCGCCGCATCGCCGGCGAACCGCACCTGCGGCGAGCACATCGTCGTGTTCTGCGGTCCCGCGGCGGCTCCCAAGTCGAAATAGAAACGGTGGAATTCCATCCCCTCGACCAGGTGCCCTCGGGTCTCCGGCTCGAAGCAACTCAGGGAAGGATCGCACAACGTGGAGTAGGTCTCCCAGTCGGCCTCCGCGATGCTGTCCAGCAGGCGTTGATTGATCTCCAGCAATTCGTCGGCTTTAGGATCGTCGGGCATGGTTTCACGCTAGTGGTTAGTGGCTAGTGGCTAGTGGTTAGTAGTCGGCAGGCTGCGATTGGATCGTCCCCCCAACTCCCTCCGGTTCTTCGGGCTTTCGCTTCTTTCGGGGTTTCGTGATTATCTTGGTGTCTTCGTGGCTTGTTCACCGTCTGAATTACTGTCCTACAGTCCCTTCATCGCGCAAGAGCCCCAGCCGCACGAGCTTCGCCCGGCACTCGTCGCGCTCGCGGCAGCGGGCCAATTTTTCCCAACTGGCGTCCTGGGCGGCGAGAAAGTCGGCCTCCCCGGCGGGAAATCGCCCGCACGCGGCCAACCGGGCCACCACCCCTTGCTCCAGCCGGCCCAGCGTGAGCGACTCCACACGATAGTCGATGAATGCCTCCCAGACCAGGGGGAACAACGGCCGCACGATCTCATGGCCGATCGTGGTGGCGTACTGCGCGATCTCCCACTGGGCGTGAGGGTCCATCCGTAGCTGGAGAAAGTGCAGCAGGTTGTGCAAGTCGATCTTCCAGTAGGCCTCGGTGAACGTGGCCAGCGGCAGATCCTTGCGTGCTTGCTCCCGCGCGACGCCCAACTCCAACCGCCGCTGGTAGACTCGCCGGGCCTCGGATTGCAGCCGGCGCTCCTCGGCCGACAACTCGGCCCCGGTGGCGGCGTCCAGGAACCCCTCGCTGCCTTGCCGGTTGGACCCCGACTGGAGCCGCCATGCGTCCGGCGGGGTGATTTGGGCAGCCTCGATGGCCACCGAATAGCGGGTGCTGTACTCGTTGACCGATGCCGTCCGGTGGCGGATCCACTGCCGCCAGCAGTCCATCGGCACCCGCACCAGGAGCTTCACCTCGGCCATCTCGAACGGCGTGGTATGCTGGTGCCGCATCAAGTAGCGGATCAAGCTCCGGTCGTCGGAGACCCGCCGGGTTCCCTCTCCATAACTGACCCGGGCTGCCTGGACGATCGCCTGGTCGTCGCCCATCGCGTCCACCAGGCAGACGAACCCCTCATTGAGCAAGGGAAACTTCTTCCATCGCAATTGATCCACAAGGGCGGCGTTGGCAGACATCGAGTAATAGTGGTTAGTGGTGAGTAATCAGTGGTCAGACGTAGTTCTCAGCCCGCGGCGCCCAACCTCAGCGCGTTCGTCAGTGCCTCCCCCCAGGCTCCCGGTAGGGCGAGTTGATGATCAGTTGGCTGACGCTATAGTCGCTACTCATCGGTGTCCTGCCCGTGCGACATTTTCAACCGTCACGCCGGGCAACTCCCTTGCGGCGAGAGTCTGGTTGGTGACGAGCACCTCTTTCGTGAGCCAGGTTAGGGCGGCCTTGAGCGACTTAGCTTTTGTCGTTGCAAGCATCCTCGTTTCCTGCTCAACCCACGTGGAGTCTCGCCCATGCCCTCGTCGCCCTAAGTCGAATTCCAGCCAGAGGACTACCTTGACGATGGACTGCGGTTTCCGGAGAACATCGGCACAGTGCGACCAGAAAGCATCCGTCAAGAGTCTTGCGGCGCCAGCAATGCATACCACGCTATCTTTAGACTTGCGAGCAACTTGATGATACAGCGTGTCCCCCATGCACATCTTCTCTTGATTCTTCAGCTCGATAGCCGACCCTCGATAGTCCTTGACTTCAATGAAGTACAAAGCAGATTGCCGATGCAGCCCAAGGAAATCTACGGCGCGAGTAAGCTGCACGGGCCTGAGCCGATTCACAAAGAAAGGGTCCTCGTCGAGCTTGATTACGCTCCAGGCGTCATCGAACGTGAACCGCAAGTTCTCTTCCACGAACGTCTGGGGCATGCGCTACTCCTCCGATGGCTGCCTCTCGGCGAACAGCCTCTGTTCTCTGTCGTAATGAGCGGCGAATTCCTCCAAGATCGGGTTCGTGTGAAGGTCGGCAATCGTGTCGCCGCACTCGACCTGGACTGGCTCGCGCGGGCCCGGTTGGGACAAGCAAAAGAACTGCGGCTTGGCAGCCGTCGCTTCCGGAGTCCCATACTCGGCCACCAACGAAAGCTCGTTTGTCAGGAGGTAATCATGCGTGGCGACGAAGACTTGGATGCCCGCAGCGGCTAGCGCCAAAAGCGAGTGTGCTATCTTGGAAATGAGCCTTGGATTCAGGTTGGTTTCCGGCTCGTCCCAGAAAAGCACGCCCCCTTGGGCGAGTGAGCCATTGCGAATCAGATGCGCTACCGTTGCGAGCTTCCGAAGTCCTTCCGCCAACATAGGCGCTTCAAGTAGCCAATCCTCCGAAACCGACACGTAGAACCTGTCGCCACGAAGCACGGTCTTGCCGCCAACCGCATCGTCCAATTTGGCAACCAGATCCGCCAAAACAGGTGGGGCAATGGAGTGGAGCGGGTTTGCGGAAAAATCCACGCACAGGTCGCGGAAGGTCTCGTCAAACGACAGCTCGCGACGCTCGTAGGCCGCGATGAAACCAGGGTACATCGAAAGCGCCTCGCTGGCAGGGACGAACACCGCAAAGCCCCTCGGCGGTGTGAATGCTGGAAAGCTGGTACTTGCATCATGGCCGCTGAACGCGATTGCGGTGGTCCCGAAATCGCCATGGGCGGCAATATCCGCGATGTGTTCCCCGTGTCGGATCAAAGAGGCAAGGGATGACTGACTTGGTTCCGGTCGGAACGTCCTCTTTAACTTATTCAAAATGGGCACCCCCAGTGCCTCGCGGATGTCGAAAACCGGATTGACCGCGGCTGCGACGAATACCCCCGCGACCGGCATCGATTTCGTGATGCTAAAAAGCGCTTTCAGCACATGCGACTTCCCCGTTCCGTTGGCCCCGATGAGGACGTTCAGCCCGGGCGAGAATTCGAACTTCGCCTCGCTGAAAACCGTAAAATCCTTGAGTGTCAGTCTATCCACCCTCATGGCTGAAGCTCCACGATCCTCAAAAGTCGCCCCGCGCCCGGATTCTACCAAACCGGCACGACGCCTGCCAAGAATGGTCCATGGCACCACCCGTCTCTGGGGCTTCACGTTGACAACGTGACGTAAGCTATTTAGAGTAAATAGGTTGACGCGTTGTCGAGCTATCCAACCCATTCGGGGAGTCGCTTCGTGACAGAGAAGGCATGGGGAGGCGTCTTTCAAGAGGCGACCGATCATCGGGTCGAGGAGTTCACCGAAAGCGTGAGCTTCGACCGCCGTCTCTCCGCGCACGATATCCAAGGCTCGCTGGCCCACGCCCAAATGCTTGCCGCCGTCGGGCTGATCAGCCCCGAGGAGTGCCGGCAGATCCAACAGGCACTCGACGCGATCCAAAAGGAGATCGACGAGGGCCGCTTCCGCTTCTCGACGGAGTTGGAAGACATCCACATGCACATCGAGCGGGCGCTGATCCAACGGATCGGCGACGTTGGCCGCAAGCTGCACACCGCCCGCAGCCGCAACGACCAGGTGGCCACCGACATGCGGCTCTGGGTCCGCCAGTCCATCGACGAGATCGATCGGCGGCTGGTCGATCTGCAACGGGCCTTTGTCGGCCGCTGCGACGCCGACTACGACGTGATCCTGCCCGGCTACACCCATACGCGACGGGCGCAGCCGGTGCTTGCGCCGCACTATTGGCTTGCCTATTGTGAGAAATTCGACCGCGACCGGGGCCGGCTGGCAGACTGCCGCCGCCGAACCAACGTGCTCAGCCTCGGCGCGGCCGCCCTGGCCGGAACGAGCCTGCCGATCGACCGCTTCGACGTCGCCCGGCGGCTGGGGTTCGAGGGGGTAGCCGCCAACAGCCTGGACATCTCCAGCGACCGGGATTTCTTGCTGGAGTTCACCTTCGCACTGGCGATGATCGCCGAACATCTGAGCACCTGGGCCGAGGAGTGGATCCTCTGGTCCACCATCGAGTTCGGCTTCCTCAAACTGCCCCAGGCCTTTTGCACCGGCTCGTCGATCATGCCCCAAAAGATCAATCCCGACGTGCTGGAATTGATCCGCGGCAAGACGGCGAGGGTAATCGGCCACCTGCAGACGCTCCTGGTGCTGGTCAAGGGACTGCCGCTGGCCTACAACCGCGATCTGCAGGAGGACAAGCCGCCGGTGTTCGACGCCTTCGACACGGTCCGGGCCTGCCTGGAGGTGGCGGTGCCGCTGGTGGCGGGGGCCGAGTTGTTGCGGCCGGCGATCGCCCAACGGCTGGAGCAAGGATATCTCGATGCCACGACGCTGATGGAGTATCTCATCCGCCGAGGCGTTCCCCAGCGGACCGCCCACGACCTGGTCGGCCGGCTGGTCCGCAAGGCGATTGATCGAGGCGTGCCGTTGGCCGGTCTTTCGCTGGAGGAGTTCCGCGAGGCGCACGCCGGCCTGGACGCGGAGGTGTACGCGGTCTTGGGAGCCCCGCAGGCGGTGCAAGCGATGCAAAGCTACGGCTTGACGGGCCCGCAGCAGGTCCGGGAGCAAATCCAGCGATGGAAACAGAAGGTAAAGCAGTAGGTTATGCTTTAGCATAACGGAATCCCGAGGCGCAGAGTAGGGTGGGACAAGCTCGCGCGAGCGAGCGCCGGCCCACCAAGTCCACTCTGCTCTGGGCTGTTATGCTGAAGCATAGCCTACCAGGCTGTTTCAAGACCGGAGTGGAGCGACGGGCAGGAATGCCCATCCTACGGTGGCTGTAGGTTGGGCATTCCTGCCCGACAGTGGTTCACGCTACGAGAGCGAGACGACTTATGGATTTAGCTCGACGGACGTTCGTCGCTTGTCTGGCGGCGGTGTTGATGCTCGCCATCCCGGGACGGCTTTGTGCCCAGGAGGAAGCGCCGGCCAAGAAACCGGCGAAGAAGGCGGCCGCAGCCGCCGCGGCTCCCAAGGCGGCCCCCGCGCCTAAGGCCGGCGATGACACCATCCCCGTGATCGAAGTTCCCAACCCGGGGGTCGAGGCGATCCTGGCCAACAATCCCCGCACGCCCGAGGAGTTGACCCGCTCGGCCAAGATCCTGGCCGACCTGGGCCGTCCGGACCTGGCCAAGGGCTTTCTCCGTCGAGTGCTGGCCGCGGAACCGGGGCAGAAGCAGTTGGCGGCGATGGTCGAGCAATACGGGTCGGCGATGTTCACCGCGATGGCGGGCCGCGCCGACTTGAGTCCCGAGGGCAAGCAACTGGCCGCGCTGGCCCTGGATGCGGCGGAGCGTGAGAGCCGGGATCCCCAGAAGCTGGAGGCCTTGATCCACCGGCTCCAGGACCCGTCGCCCGACGCCCGTTACGCGGCCGCCGAATCGCTGGCCCAGGCGCGGGGTGCGGCGGTCGGTCCGCTGTTGGCGGTGTTGGCCGACCCCGCCCGCGCGGTCGAGCAGGGCAACGCAAAAGCCGTGCTCCTGCGGCTGAGCGGCGACGCCGTCCGCCCGCTGGTCGGCGCCCTGGAGTGCGAGAACCCGCGGATTGCGGTCAGGGCCGCCGAGATGCTCGGCGCGCTGAAGGCCCAGGCCGCGGCCGACTTCCTCCTGGCCCCTTACGCCTCGGCGCAAAGCGACGCCGCAGTCCGCAAAGCGGCTGGCGACGCGCTGCAAAGCCTGCTGGGCCAGTTGCCCAGCCGGGCCGAGGCCGGGCAGCGTTTGGCCCAACGGGCGGGCGAGTATTTCAACCACCGGCATCCGCTCCACGAGGACATCGACGGGCAATTGGAGATCTGGGCCTGGGACGAGGCGGCCCGCGGCCCCGTGGCCCACCGCGTGCCGGTCGACGATGCCCGGCGAATGCTGGCCGCCCGCTTTGCCCGCGGGGCCTACGCCGTGCGGCCGGATGATGAAAGCGTGCGACTGGTCTACTTGGCGACGATGCTCGAAGAGGCCTCGTTCGCCAACGGGCTGGGCAGCCCGCTGCCGTCGGAGAAGGGCACACCAGCGGCCACGGCAGCGTCGTTCGGACCGCACGTGCTGGAAAGCGTCTTGGCCTTGGCGGTCAAAGACGGGCATCCGGCCGCGGCGGCAGCGGCCGCTCGGCTTCTGGGCAAGGTGGGCTCGGCGGACCAGTTGTTGTACCGCAGCGCCCTTCCCGGCCCGCTGGTCGAGGCCACGCGAAATCCTGATCGCCGTCTCCGCCTGGCCGCTGCCGAGGCGATCCTGCGGCTCAAACCGACGCAGCCTTTTGCCGGCTCGAACCAGGTCACCGAGGCCCTGGCCTTTCTGATCAACACCCGCGGCCGGCCGCGGGCCGTGGTGGCCGATCTGTCGAGCGAGGAGGCCCGTCGCGTCGGCGGTTACCTCTCGGCGATGGGCTACCAAGTCGATACGGCCACGCGCGGCCGCGAGGTGGTCCGCATGGCGATCGACTGCCCCGATTACGAGGTGGCCCTGGTGGCCGCCTCGCTGCAAGAGCCGAGCGTCGATATCCTGCTCCAGCAGCTTAGGCACGACTGCCGCAGCGCGCTGTTGCCCGTGGGCGTGGTCGCCCGCGATGGCCAGATGGATCGCGCCAAACGGTTGGTCGGCGAGGATTCCTTGGGTCTGGCCCTGATCCGGCCGCACCGCCAACAGGACGCCAAAGACGAAGTGGAGCAGGTCCTGTCCCTGGCGGGGAGGTCGGCGGTGCGGTTGGCGGAGCGCGGGCAGGAGGCGGCTGCGGCCTTGGCCATGCTCCAGGACCTGGCGGCCTCGCCGGTGACCATCTTCGACGTTCGCCGCTACGAGCCGGCGATTCTTGCCGCCCAGGGGGTGCCCGAGCTGGCGGTCCGCTCCGCCGTCGCTCTGGGCGACTTGGGCTCGGCACGCAGCCAGAAGGCCCTGGTCGACCAGGCCAGCCGGACGACGCTTCCGTTTGCGGTTCGCCAGGCCGCCTTGGCCGCCTTCCGTTGCAGCACCAAGAAATATGGGATCCTGTTGACGACGGACGCCATCCGCTTGCAATATGACCGCTACAACCAGAGTGCGGAAATGGATGCAGAAAGCCGGCAAATCTTCGGCCAGATCCTCGACGCCCTGGAGGCCCCCGCCCGGCGGCTGCAGGCGACGGCCAGCCCGGAGGCCCAGCGAGCCGCCAAGGCAAGGGCGGCCGCCGCCAAGCCCAAGGCGCAATAATGGGGGCCGGGGGACGGGGGACGGGAAACCGACGGGGTTGTGAGCCGAAGTCGCGGGAAAAAACGAAACCGCCGGGGGAGGCGATCGGGCGCGTCGAAGTGCGCGGCGTCCCCAAGCAGCCGCGTAATTTGCGATCGACCCCGCGATGGCGTTCAGCGTACCGCGTTCGGCGCCATAATTCCCCCGCGCCCCGCCCCCCGACCCCACCTACCGGCTGGCGGAGGAATCGGATATAAGAATAGGGGCCTGGTTCGATCCATCAACATTTGGGCGCGGGAGTGTTACTGTGGTTTGGACCATGCCAAGATCCAGAGCCTCTGACCAGTTCCCCCTCACCCTTACCCTCTCCCGGAGGGAGAGGGGACCTCGTTTGCTGACGAGTTGATGAGTCGCCCCCCCCCGATTGCGTCTGTCCACAGCGAGACCGGGCCGCCCATTCCGGGGCTCATCGGCTCGGGCCCGGTCATGGAAGAGGTCTACCGCCTGACCCGCAAGGTGGCCCAGTCCAACGCCTCGATCCTGCTGCTGGGCGAGACCGGTACGGGGAAGGAACTCATCGCCAAGGCGATCCATCAGCTCAGTCCCCGCGGGAGCGGCCCTTTCATCCGCGTCAATTGCGGGGCGCTGGCGGAGAACCTGCTGGAAAGCGAGCTTTTCGGCCATGTTCGCGGGTCGTTCACCGGGGCCATCGACAACCGCACCGGCCGCTTCGAGGCGGCCCATACCGGCACCGTCTTTTTGGACGAGATCAATTCCACCACCGCCAAGCTCCAGGTCAAGCTGCTGCGGGTCTTGCAGGAGCACGAGTTCGAGCGGGTGGGCGACACGCAGACGATCCGCGTCGACACGCGGGTCATCGCCGCCAGCAACCGCGATCTGCTGGAGGAGGTCGAGGAGTCGCGGTTCCGCGAGGACCTCTTCTATCGCCTCAACGTGATCACCATCTACCTGCCGCCCCTGCGCGACCGCCGCGAGGACATCCCCGAGCTGGTGGGCCATTTTCTGCGGATCTACAACCAGGAAGACAACCGCCACGTGCCCCACGTCGAGCGTCGCGCGATGGAGGCCCTCCAGGCCTACGGCTGGCCGGGAAACGTCCGCGAGTTGCAGAACTACGTCGAGCGGGCCGTGGTGCTGGCCCCGGGCGACGAGCTGACCTGGGATCTCCTGCCCGAGCAAGTCCGCGGCGGCAAGCCCCCGCGGATCGGCCGGCGCCGCAACGCCGACCTGGAGACCCTGGTTTCCGAGCTGGTCGAGCAGGGCTTGGCCCACGCCGGTCCGCAAGAGGACAACCTCCACGCCAAGATCGTCGATCGCGTCGAGCGGGAGCTGATCACGCAGGTGATGGCCGCCTGCGAGAGCGTGCAGATCAAGGCCGCCGCCCGGCTGGGCATCAACCGCAACACGCTGCACAAGAAGCTGCACGATTACGGCCTGGAGAAGCCGGGCGGGCCGCTGGAGGAGAACGCTGGCGGCTAGTGGTCAGTGGCCGGTGATCAGAGCCGGGCCGTGTCGGCCCGGTTGTGCGTACAGTTCCGCTTTCAGTTTCGCCGGTTGATGGTGGGGCTGCGGCCGCCAAAGCGGCCTTGACCCACCCTACATCTAGCCCACCAGAGCCTGACCTGCGCGGCAACGATGGGCTAATTGGAGTCGATAAAAATGGTCACGATCAACGCCAAACCCGAATTCGGAAAACCAACGGTGAACGTCCGCGTTCCAAGCGTGTTGTTCGGGTCGCTCGAGATGATGTCGTCGACCAAGTAACCGTTCACCGAGCCAAAGGGGGTCCAAGTGCTCGGGTTCGTCTGCAGGTAGGCATTGGCGATGACGGCGCCGAAATCGGGAAGGGGGTACTGAGCGAAGTTCGGGGCCTCGGCAGTGATCATCTCGGCGCTGGTTACCGTCGCGCCGGGCGCCACGACGCCATTTTCGTTCTTCACCGAGGTGGAGAACGTGTAAAGAGCCGAGGGGAGGTTGAGGCGGTACACTTGGTTCAACACTGCGACCAAGATTTGCTTCGACACGTCGGTGATTTGCAGGCTGTAGCTCTGGCTGCCCGTTGGCGTGACCTGCGCGGACATCTGGTCGCCCGGGCTGATCCACATGGCACCGATCGTCAACGAGGCCCCGGTGTCCGCATGCCCGCCAACCACTTCCCAAAAGGCGGCATAGTTGGGCATGCCGTTGTAGGTCTGTTCGTAGGTTCCGATCTGGACCAGGTTCCCGGGCACGTCACTTGGCGACAAGGACAAGTGACCGCCGCCAATGCCAACCCAGTTGGACACTATCTCATAGCTCAGAAGTGTTGGCACGATGGTTGGCACGTTCCAGGTAGCTTGGACGGCCTGCGCCGCGTCACCGCCGGACTCTGGGTTGTAGTTGGTTCTCAGGTCGTCGACCTCCACTCCCGCCCAGCCCGCGTCCTCGTAGTTGTTGACGATCTTGGGGGTCTTTCCGGCCACTGGACTCGCGGCCTTCTCGCTCGACAGAAAGGCTAGCGCGGCCTTCTCGCTCGACAGCAGGGCTGCCCCGGACGGCACAGCGGCAACCGGTTGCGCTGGGATGGCCACAGGCAGGTGCACGGCCGCCGTGGCGGACATCGTCAAACGTGCTTCCAAATCCTCGAACCGCAGTCGCCGCTTCGCCAGATAACGCTTCTTCATGGGATTCTCACGTGTCTTGAGACTTGAGATGTGAACGTGAACCAGCAAATCCCGCGCTGAGCTTCCACTTCCCTGCAGGGTTGCGGAACTCCATCCTATTGCGTAACGGGGGATTTTTCAAGCGGCAAAATGGGTTGAATAGTTAGATTGGCTAGGTTTGTTGTGGGGGGGGTAAAATGAATCTTGAGAACGGTTCAAGTATTGGCTAAGGGTGGGTCAAGGTCGCGTGAGCGATTGCAGCCCCACCAGTTTCGCCGGTTGGTGGTGGGGCCGCGGCCGCCAGAGCGGCCTTGACTCACCCTACCTCTCACCGTCCCCCGACCCCTACTCCCGAAAACTCACGCTGGGCGTGCCCAGGTAGTCGATCGCCACGTGGCGGCCGCAGTGGGTGATGGAAAGCCGGGCGGCCTCGGTCACCAACTCGTTGGCGAAGCTGTTGTCCGGCGTCGGTCAGGCGATATTGGATGCCGTTTGCCCTACTTGTCCGCCGGAACCAGGCAGACGCGGAAGCCGAGGTCGTTGCCAAGGCCTCCAGGCTCCTTGACGTGGCCGCGGTTCGCCGACCGGCAGCTCCTCGCCGGGCGACGCCAGAGACCGCCGCGAACCACGTGATCCGAGCCCGTGGTGGGCCCACTCGGGTCGTCGGCCGGCGAGTTCGCATAGTAACCTTCGCTAAACCAATCCTGGCACCACTCCCATACGTTCCCGTGCATGTCGTATAGTCCCCAGGCGTTGGGCTTCTTCTCGCCGACGGGATGCGTCTTGCTATCCGAGTTCGTGCGATACCAGCCATATTCGTCCAGCCCCGGTTCCTCGTCCCCGAAGCAGTAGCGAGTCGTGGTTCCGGCCCGGCAGGCATATTCCCACTGGGCCTCGCTGGGCAACTGGAACGTCCCTCCCCCAGGGCCCGACTTCGCCTTGAGCTTGTCCAAGAATGTCTGGCAATCGTCCCAACTGACGGTCTCCACCGGGTTCTTCGGCCCCTGGAATCCGCTGGGATTGCCGCCCATCACCGTTTCCCACTGCTCCTGGGTCACCAGATACTTGCCCAGGTAAAACGGCTTGGTGATGCGAACCCGGTGCGGCGGCTTTTCCGAGTTGGCGGCGTTTCCGTCCGCATCGGGCGAGCCCATCATGAACTCCCCGGCGGGAATCAGCGCCATCTCCAGCCTCACGCCGTTGCCCAGGTCCACGGCGAGCTCCTTCGGCACGCCTGTAGGCCAAGAGGGCTTCGGGGGTTTGTAACCCCTGTTGCAAGCAGTCCCCGCCATGGCGAAAACCACGACGGACCAAATCAGGACGTTCCTCATAACTTGTCCTCCCAAAAGAAGCGTCACGACTCCTCAATAGACGCGGCCCTGCTGCAGCCTCTCAACGACGCCGGCGTTGGTCTTGAATCGGGTGGGGATGGTTTTCCGCGTCTTGCCATTGATGTTGTAGAAGACAGCGAAGTGCAGGTGCGGCGTGGTCGTATAGCCGGTGTTGCCCGAGAGCGCCAAGGGCTGACGCCGTTTCACGTTTTGGCCCAGTTTCACGAGCACGCCCGCCTTTTTCAGATGCCGGTATTCGGCGAAGGTCCCATCCGCGTGCTTGACAATCAGATAGTTGTCGCAGGCGCGAATTTCTCCTCGGCGCCCCCCACGCCCGAATCCTGGCGAAGGGCCACCACCGTGCCCTCGCACGCTGCACAGACCTTCGTGCCGACAGGCATCGCCCAGTCGATCGCATATTCGTTCTGCGAGCCGCGATAATGGGTCAACGCTCCCAGGTAGCCCTGGATCACCTCATACTTTCCGCCGACGTAAGGGAGGGAATAAACCGTCGAACGAGGTTTGATCTCGCTCCGTCCGCCAGGTCTCCAGTCGTAACGAAAGCTGTAGCGCCGGTACAAACGGGGATCGATCGGCCGCAGGGTCACCAGCTCAAACCATGGTCTGCCTGCGGCGTCCACGGTAAGCAGCAGCGGTTGAGAGGCTGCCATGTTCTCCAATTTCATCGAGAGCGTGATCGTCGCCTCGGAGCAGTCCTTCAGACGCGCGAAGAGCACCACGTGATCGCCTGCCCGTTGCTCGACGATCTCCAAGTTCGTGTCTCGAGGAATCGCCTGCTCTTCGTCTCCCCGAGCACAATTACCCGGGCAGGCGAGGCAGACGATCGCCAAGACCTCCGCCAAACTGCGACCGTTCATGCCGACCTCGCGCTGATCCGCTTCGGCCAAGGGGACAGGCACATTTTTCGGCCTCAGACGCGTGTCGCGTAGACGGCGAAAGGGGCCGAAAAATGAGCCAGTCCCCGGCCCGTGAACGGTTACGGTTTGCCCAACTTGTTGTTTTCCAGGCCCTAATGGGGCGCGCTGCTCCTTTCTGCAGGGAACGTCAGCGTCACCGACTGCGCGTGCGAGCTGAACTCGATGCGACGCCCGGGATCGACCTCCAACTCGTACAGATTGTTGTCCTGCGCGGCGTCCTCGTGCAGGACCTTGCCGTCGCGCGTGTCCAGGCAGAACACCTGGCCCTCCATTTGTCCACCCTGGAACCCGCCGTTGGGCATCGGGACCGCCTTCATGTACTGGCGGAAGAGGAACAACACCGGCAGGTCCGAGGGCTGGAAGACGTTCAGGACCTGGTGCGGAATCTCGGCGGACCAGAGTTTCGTGCCCTTGGCGTCGAACCCGTGCGCCCAGCCGCCCACGGCCACGTTGCCCGGCTGCATGAAGTTGCCGAAGGGGTTGGCCTGCGGCGGGTTGGGCCGGTTCGTCAAGAGCACGTAACGGCCGGCCGTGCGGAGCACCACGATGCCCTCCAGTGGATCGACCGGATCGACCTGCGCCTTGAGCACGATTTCGCCGCCGGCCAGGTCAACCACCGCGAATTTGCCTTTCGGATCGAGAACCGCCAACTCATTGCGGCTGACGGGCCAGAAATGGGCATCGGAGGAGAATTTCTGCTGCCACACCGCTTGCTCAGTCCAGGGGTCCAGCAAGGTCAACTCGGCTTGATGGGCATTGGTTTCCCAGGTGAGCACGCGCCGGCCGCGAGTCATCACGCGATTGGCAAGCGCCGGCACCTGGCGGCGGCCCAGCTCGCGGCCGTCCAGGCCGGAAATCACCTCGGCCTCGTTGGAGTCGGGCGAAGTGGCAAAGACCATCTCCTCGTCGCCGAAGAGGTCCGCGCCGGCGTCCAAGCCCTCGCGCGCCCAGAGCGTCTGCCCGGTAAGCGGCTCGACCGCCAACAGTCTGCGGTCCTGTTCGAAGCAGACGTACTCCCCGGTGGCCAGGATCGGCGCGGGGAGCGAGGTCGCCAGCGGCCTAGCCTGCCGCTGCATCTGCAGGCGCCGCGGCAACTGCCTGGGCAACATGTTCGGCTGAAAATTGGTCGTGGGCGAGTCCTGGGCCCAAAGGAGCTTGGCCTGGGGGTTCTTGGGGTCGCCGCCGGGGACGGCAAAGGTGTCGATGGCCGCGGCGCGGCCGGCCAGCACGGACACGAGCAAATGTCCGCACAGGCACCCGTCGCTGAAATTGTAGAGATAACCGATGGCCTGCGGATTGAGCTTCAGGTCCGCGATCGGCATGCGCCAGCGGAGTTGCCCCTGGGGGCTCCGTTCCTGGATCGACGGCCCGTCGCCGGCGAAAACGATCGAGAACGAGCGGTTGCCGTCGGGCAGCCAGAGGGGCGCCGGTTGGAAACCCCCCGAGGCTGGTTCATCTGCCGTTTCTGCGACTCTCTCTTCACCGGCCCGGCGGGCCAGGGGTCCGACATGTCGACCTCCTGCGGACGCCCGGACTGGCGCCGCAAGGCCGCCAGGCGCGTGGCCGCCTCTCGCTGCTGCCGGGGGTTGCCGCTGCGGGCCACGCGATCCAACAGCAATTCCGCTTCCAGGAATCGCTGGTCCTCGGGCTTCGCGGAGGCCAGATACTTCTGGGCCAAACGCAGCCGCACGTCATTGGCGCTGGGGTGGAACCCGTACAGGGCAAGATACTGCGGCAACTGGTCCTCGTGAAGCCGGGCCGTGATGCGCCGGTCCACTTCCGCCCGATCTTCCGCTTTCGCCGCCGCCCACAGTTCCGCCAGTCCGGCCTGCGCTAGTCGGTCGGTCCTCGTGGTGCGCGAGGCATCCGGCTGTTCGAGTTTCCTCGCGTCGCCGATCAGGTCGATCCATTTCAGGTAGTTGTCCAGCGCTTCGCGGCCCTGGCCGATCCGCTGGTATCCCAGCGCCACTTCCTGAAGCACGCGGGAGCGGAACTCGGGCTTGTCCAGGAGCTTTTCCAGCTCCTCGACCAGGGGGCGGAACTTGGGGAAATCCAACCGCAGGGCTTCGGCGACGGCGTCGGCCAGCAACTGTTGCGTGCGGTCGTTCCGCTGGGCCTCAAGCGCCGCGCGAAGCCGCTGGATCGCTTCCTGGTGGCGGCCTTGGGCCAGGAGGGCTTCGCCGTAGTCGGCCAGGAGCCTGGCGTCCTGCGGCCGCCTGGCCAGTTCGGCTTCCAACTCGCCGAGGCGCGTGGGCAGCAAGTCGAAGCGGCACAGCGCGTCCGCGCCCTGAGAGACGACCGCCCCCTGGCAGCTTACCAGGTTGCCCGGCATCGTGCCGTCGGTAGAGCGCGTGCGCGAAGCGATTTCACCCTTGCTCAGGTCCACGGCGGCGACTTCGCCATTGCCGAGCGGCACATAGTATTGCGAAGGGCCCAGGTAGCCGCGGCCGCTGGCGACGGCGCCGCCGGGCCAGCCAACGTCGCCCGGCCAGGCGGATGAGCCGTCCTCGAGTTTCAAGGCCCGCAGCCCCTTGCGGCCCACGATCAGCACCTTGCCCTCGTGCATGCCGGCTACGTACAGCCCGTCGCGGCGCGGCGCCGACCATGCCTGGTGCCCGTCGGCCAGACGCAGGCAGACCAACTGGTCCGTGCCGGGCGGGGTAAGGAAGACGTGCCCCGCAGCGATGAGCATCCCCGGGTCGCACCAGCGGTCGAGTTTGTCCGTCTGCGGGTCTTGCTGCTGCACTTCATAGACCCAGAGGACCGAGCCATTGACCAGGTCCACCCCCAGATAGCGATCTTCGGCGGTGCAGCAGACGAACACGCCGTCGGCGAAAGCGGGACTTGCCACCGTCTGCCGCTGCGGCGAGCGCTTCATCTGCCAGGGCATGAAGAAGCCGGGGGGCGAACTCGGCTCGTCGCGCAGGGACAATGTCCATTCGGACCTTACGGCGCCGGTCGCGGGATAAAGGGCCAACAGCCGCGTCTGGTCTTGGATCTCGGCGGTGACGTACAACTGGTCGTCCAAGGGCAGGGGCGGGCCGAGAAAAAAGGCCCCGGCCAGCCGATTGCCCGCGGCCCCCGGCGCTCCCCCCAGCTCCCATTTCAGCTTGCCCGTGGCGATGTCGTACGCGCACAACAAGTTGTAGTTGGTCAGCGAGCCGGGCGGGAGTTGGCGCCGGCCGTCGGGCAAGACGGTCATCGTCTGGTTGTCCGCGCCAAGGTCGAAGGGTAACCCCTCCAGGCCGAACACCGAGCGGCCGTCGCTGCTGAGGGTGCCGAAGGCGTGGTCTTCCCACAAGCGCCGCCGCAGGCCGCGCTGGAGCAAGTCGGCCGCCTTCGATTTCCTGTCGCCGTCGGCACAGGCGAGGAACGTGGTGAGGCCGTCTTCGCTCGGGGCTTCCCAGCGCAGGGCCCCCGTGGCGAAGTCCACCGGCGCAGGTCGGCGGCAGTGCGGAGGAGCACGGTCCGGCCGACGACCAGCGGGCAGACGTTGGGGACCGCGGCACGGCGCACCTGGCGGTTCTCGTCGGCGATCTTCTCCAAGCCGGCCTGGACGGCGGAGTCGGCTGCCGTGGCGACCTTGTACTTGGCGCGGAGGTAGGGATTGCTGTCGGCCCCCGCGCCGCTCCGCGCGGGGCTGCCGGCGAACATCGCCCAATCGCTGCCCGGCGCCGGCTGCGGCCCGATCAGGCCTTCCAGCCACGCCAGGGCCTCGCGGTCGCTCTGGAAGAGCTTTCGCTCCTTGCCGGCCACCTTGACGGTCCTCGCCGGGTCGGCGCTTTTCAGCCGCAAGAGCACTTCCTTGGCGTCCTTGGGCGTGCGGCATCGCAGGTAGCACGCGGCCAGTTCCAGGGAAAGCGCGGGCTGGAACCGCTCGCCGCGCCGAGGATCGCTTTCCAGGCGTTGCAAGAGGGACGCGGCCAGGAGCGGCCGCCCTTCGTCGCGGTGACAGGTCCCCAGCAAGAACGCGGCTTCCGCCCCGGCGTCCGTGTAGAAGAAGCTCTCGACCACGCCGGCCAGCGATGCCGGATTGCCCGCCGTCGCGGCATCGGTCAGCTTCTCTCGCGCGGCGGCCCCAAACCGCAATTCGTAGGCTTGCAGCCCTTCCGGGGGAAGCTGGCCGAGCAAGGCCTCTGCGGCAGGTTTCAACCGCCGGTAGAGCGCAACCGCCGGGTCCGGTTTGAAGGTGAAATCGCTGGGGGCCGCCAGGATCCCGCCCAGCAGGCCGGTCGCCTCGGCGTAGGATTGGCGATCGATCAGTCGCTTGGCTTCGGCCAGCTTGCGGGTCTGGGCGCGGTCGGCCATGGCCAGGCCGAGCACCGGCGCCGGGTCCGCCGCTTCTTTGGGTTTCACGGGTTGCTGGACGACGGGCTGGCCCGGCGCCACGTTGGGCACAGGCGGCGGCTGGCCTTCGATCGCGGGCAGCGGCGGCGGGTCGGACAGCGGGTTGCTCTTCAGCCACTCCTGGAACTTCTTGATCGCGCCCTCGCGCTTCGACGCCTCCTGGAAGCCCATGTTGAAAAAATTGAACATGTTCTGCGGGAACCGCCGCAGGTTCTCGAACCACGGCTTCGCCTCCGGCATGTCGTACTGCGCGTGGTCCTGGCCGGTCAGTTCCACAAGCCATGCCAGGGCCACGTCGCGGACCTCGACCACCCTGGTTTCCTGCTTGTTGTTGATCACCATCACCTGCCGCAGGCATTCACGGTTGTCCTTCAACAGCGGCACGAGCATCGCCGCGTAGGGCTTTCCGCCCAGCCGCGCGACGGCCTCGATCCCGTAGCCCATCATCTGCGCATTGTTCGCGCCGTTGTTCTTCAGCAATTCGATCCCCAAGCCCAGGGCTTCTTTGACTTGGTGCTGCATGGCGAGCTGGAGCTTCTGAATCAAGAACTGCTGGCCGGTCGGCTGCCGGATCCAGCGGCCCAGCAGTTTGCGGGCCATGGCCTTCCGCGCGTTCTCGTTGAGGGCCTGCTGGAACGCGCCCTGGTAGAACACGTTCATGCACATGTTATTGTTGACCAGTTCCTGCGGCACCTGGACCTTCGTATCCACCGTCACGAACAGCAGCGCCGCCAGGCTGCCGAAGGTCGGCTGCTGGTTGGGCTGCCCGTTGCCGAACATGTGTTGAAAGAGCTGCTGCCAGCGGAGACGCAGCGTCTGCGTGGCAAGTTCGTCCGCCGTTTCGGCCGACTCCAACAAGGCCGGCTCCGCCCTCTGCATGTCGGCGAACGTCTGCCGCGATTCCCTGTCCTTGCCGAAGACTTCGGCGTAGCGTTTCCAGCAGGGCAAGGGGTGTTCCTTCTTCCCCTCGTCGTCGGCCAGCAGGTCGTCCAGACGGCGGCGGAGGTCGGCCTCGATCACTTGGATCAACAGACGCCGGCAGCTCCGGCGGACCTCGAGGTCTGCGTTCTGCAGCCCTGCCTGGAGGACCTTCTGGGCCGATAAGCCCTGCGCGGCCAGTTCTTTGGCGGCCTGGCGGCGTTTCTCGTAGGAGTCGTCGCCAAGGAGCTTGACCAGCGTGGTCTGCGCCTCGGTGGCCGTTTCCTTGGCGGCCGGCGTTGTGAATGGGGCCGGAGCCGGGGCGCCAGTCGCCGGGGCCTTCTCCGTCGCGGCAAGGGCGGGCGGAGCGGGCTTCGTCGCCGACTGAGGATCGGCGGCCGTCGCAAGGGCTGCGCTGCTGAAGACCCCAACCAGCGCAAGCCACCGGACCAGGCCCCTCCCCAGCCTCCACCGCTGACCGACACCCGATCCGATGTGCAAATGCGACAACATAGGCTGCTCGAAAAAACGGTTCTCTCGGCTGGTTCCGCCCCTACGCGGATTCGCCCTCCATTCTAGCCGGGATTTCCGCACTTTGCTATCGTCCCGCGGTTGTCGAGCGAGGAAAGATTTTGGCCGCACGGCCTGGACCTGAAGGGATAGAATGATTCAGGGGCGAGAGACGGAGAGCACTATTTCGGGTGGGACCACCAAGCGGGTTGGACCACGATTTTGGGAGCAAGCCATGCATGATACTGCCTTCACAACCGGGGAAGAGTTGAATCCCTACCGTATCGCGCAGCAGCAAGTCGATCAAGCGGCGAGGTACTTGCCGCAGCTGCGACGGGGTTTGATCGATTTTCTCAAGCAGACGGCGCGGATCGTGACCGTGGATTTCCCCATTGAGATGGACGACGGCTCGATTCGCATGTTCACGGGATATCGCGCGCTGCACAGCCGTATCCGTGGCCCGGGCAAAGGCGGCGTGCGGTTTCATCCCGACGTGACCGAGGACGAGGTGCGAGGTCTGGCATCCTGGATGACCTGGAAATGTGCCGTCGTCAACGTTCCTTTCGGAGGCGCAAGGGCGGCTTGGCCTGTGATCCGAAGCAACTGACCCGCAACGATTTGCGCAAGATCACCCGGCGGTACATCGCGGAGTTGGAGGACTGCATCGGGCCCAACACGGATATCCTGGCGCCCGATGTCGGCACCGACGCAGAGACCATGGCCTGGATTTACGATACGTACGAGATGATGCATCCGGGCCGGAACAACTTGCCCGTGGTCACGGGAAAACCCCTGGACCTGGGCGGAGCGCCCGGACGACGCGAGGCCACGGCCTTGGGATGCCTGTTCGCCACCAGCCGAGCCGTCGAGCGCGGCATCCTGCCGCAACGGCAATCCCTGAAAGACGCGGCCGTGGTCGTTCAAGGATTCGGCAATGCCGGCGCGATCGCCGCCGAACTCTTCGCCCAAGCCGGCGCACGCGTTATCGCGGTGAGCGATTCGACGGGCGGCATCGTGAACCGCCGAGGTTTGGATCCTGCCAGGGTGATCGCACATAAGCGAAGAACCGGCTCCGTTGTCGGGCTCCCCGACTGCGACCCTGTCAGTAACGCGGAGCTGCTGCTCCTGCCTTGCGACATCCTGATACCTGCAGCGCTGGAGAACCAGATCCGCGCGGACAACGCGGCCAAGGTCCAAGCCCGGTGCATCGTGGAAGCGGCAAACGGTCCCACGACGCCGGTCGCCGATCGGATCCTGTTCGAGCGAGGGATCCCCGTCTTCCCGGACATCTTGGCCAACGCCGGCGGCGTAACCGTCAGCTACTACGAGTGGGTCCAGAACGTCAAAATGGAAGAGTGGGAACTTGACGAGATCCACGAGAAGCTGCAGAAAAAGATGCGGCGAGCCACGGACGCCGTTTTCGACAAGCAAGAGGAGCTCAATCGTTCGCTCGATGGCCTCGCGACGGCATCGCGCCGCGTCGAGCAACCGAGCGAGGCGGACGGCGAACCGCTACCGCGTGCCGACCTGCGGACAGCGGCCTACGTACTGGCGCTGGAACGTGTGGCAAAAACGGCGACGGAACGCGGCGTCTGGCCGTAACTTCGGCCAAGGGGACAGGCACATTTTTCGGCCTCAGATGCGTGTCGCGTAGACGCCGAAAGGGGCCGAAAAATGAGCCAGTCCCCGGCCCGTGAACGGTTACCCCCCTTACCTGCCACAGTGCGACCACTAGAAGCAACAACCAGTGTCAACATCCGGACGGTAACACTGAGCCGCTGAGCTCACGCCCGGAGTGCTGCGATACGTACTTATCTTGAAATAGCGGAACCAGTTGCGGCGTCTGTTTCGAAACGCGGAAGGCTTTGGCACGTGGAATGCGGCAAGAATTGGGAGAAAGAACGCTGATGAGAGCGCGTAATCGAAACCCGAAGCGTAAGCAAGGCTAAGTTCCTTAGCCGTCCTCGCTTACGCTTCGCGTTTACGATGCGCCCGCGAACAATCCGGGCTAGGGCGTGTCACCTGGCCGGTGAGAACATTCGGTGCGGAAGGAGAGCAATCATGTCAGTACGACTTCGCTTTATTGCGTTGTGCACGGCAATGGCCGCCGCATTGGTTTTCGGGTCGCCTTCGCTTGTTTTCGCCCACGGTGGTGGGGGTGGTGGTGGCGGCGGCGGCCACGGCGGCGGAGGGTTCGGCGGGGGCGGGTTCGGAGGGGGGGGCTTCCACAGCGGGGGTGGCGGGGGTTGGGGAGGCCGCTCCTACGGTGGAGGCTGGGGTGGTGGCGGTGGCTGGGGCGGCCGTTCCTATGGCGTCGGTTCCTACGGCGGTTGGGGCGGCCGGTCCTACGGTGTAGGTTCCTACGGCGGTTGGGGCGGCCGTTCCTACGGTGTAGGTTCCTACGGCGGTTGGGGCGGTCGTTCCTACGGCATCGGTTCCTACGGGCGGGGCGTGGGGGCAGGAGCCTTTCGTTCGGGCATCGGTGCCTATCGTCCCTTGTACGGCGGGCTGGCCGGCTATGGCGGCTACGGGCGTGGATATTACGGCCGCGGCTTCGGCTATGCTGGGTTCGGTGGCTACGGATTCGGCGGGCTTTGGGGAGGGTGGGGCTACCCTTGGTGGGACGACTACGCCTCGATGCCCTGGTGGTACTACGGCGACTACGACTATCCGTCCGGCGTCTACACGGCGGCCTACGCCGCTCCGACGGACGTGACCGGCTATGCCGACAGCACACCGATCGAAACGGCGCCCAGCGCGTCGATCGATACGGCGGCGGCGAGCGATTATTACGCGCGGGCCTTGGAAGCCTTCCACGCAGCGAACTACGCAAACGCCTTGCAGCTTGCGGAACATGCCGCCGTGGACAATGCCCGCGACCCGAATGTACACCTGTTGCTCTCGCTGTCGATGTTCGCGGTGGGCAATTACCAGGGTGCGGCGGCGGAGGCCCATGCCGTCGCGGCGCTGGGCGCCAAGGTCGATTGGACGTTGTTGATCGGCTTCTACAATAACAACGTGGGCATTTACACTCCCCAGATGCGCGCTCTGGAAACCTACGTTACGAAGAACCCCTCGTCGACTGCGGCACGCTTCCTGATCGGCTTCCTTTACTTGGCACAAGGCCACAAAGCCGCCGCCCAGACCCAGTTGCTGCGGGTCCTCAACGCTGTCCCACAAGATCGGATTACGGCCGACTTGCTGACCCAGGCGGGCGGTCACGTGCCGGAAAGCGTGGCCCGGCGCTTGAAGGAGAACCCAGGGCATGAGCCGGCGCAAACCCCCGCTCCGAAGGCGGCGCGTTAGCGCAACAGGGGACCGTGGCCGTCGCCGGAGAGAGTATTTGCGGGGAAAGGATTGACGAATGCGTCTGCGTTTGGCAACCACCTTCTCTGCAACGATCTTGGGCGTCCTGGCATTGTCGATCTCCAGCAGTCTGCTGGCATTGTACGCCGCGTGGCGCATCGACCGCCGCCTGGAAGAGGCCCACAAGGAGACGCTGCCGAGCGTCCGCGCGGAAGACGTTGAGATCATCCTGCTTGAGCGGAACACCCTGGTCACGTCGTATCTTCTCGACGGGGGAAATCCCGTTTGGCGGAAACGACTGCAGCAACTGCAGCAGCATTTCCGGGACTGGATCGCCAAGGTCCGCAGCTCACCTTCGGTTCCGCAAGAAGAGCAGGCCCTCGTACGCCGCCTGGAAAAGACGTGGGCCGATCTCGACGCGCGGCAGCAGGAAGCCATGGCGCTTCGCGACCAAGGGGAGGCGGAACGGGCGAAAGCCCTGCTCCTTACCGAGGTCAACGGGCGATTGTCCAAGGAGGCCCACGATCTCTGCGAACAGTTCATCCTGGCCAATGACCGTTACGTGGGCGCGATCGTGGCGCGGGCCGACAGGCGGATCCGCCTGACCACCTGGATGGTCGGCATTTCCGTAGTCCTGACCCTCGGCCTGAGCGGAATGCTGCTCTGGTTGTTCTTCTACCGGGTAATCTTCCCCTTACGCGGCATGATGGCGGACGCGCAATTCTTCCGCGTCCACCGCCGCGACGGCGGCACGCATCCTGAAGAAGACGAGCTGCACGCCATGGGGAACCATCTTCGCAGCTTGATGTCGGATATGACGGATACGCGCTCGCGGCTGGAGCGCAGCCGCTTACGCTTGGCGGCCGCGGAAAAGCTGGCGTCGGTGGGAAGGCTTGCGGCCACGGTCGCCCACGAAATCCGCAACCCGCTTACGGCGATCAAGATGTGGCTGTTCTCCATTCAGGAGGCTGCCCAAGGCAACGCGGATCTGTGCCGCAAGCTGGGCATTATTTCGCAAGAGATTACCCGCTTGGAAAGCATTATCCGCAAGTTTCTCGAATTCTCCCGCCCGATGGATCTCCAGTGCCGGCCGCAGGAAGTGAGCGTGGCGATCGGACAGACGCTGGGGCTGCTGGAACCGCGGCTCAAGGAAGCGAAGATCCGCGTAAGCAGCGGACCGACGGGCGGATTGCCCGCCGTCCTGGCCGACACGGACAAGCTCAAGCAAGTGTTGCTCAACTTGCTCGGCAATGCGGCGGACGCCATGGCTCAAGGAGGCGAAATCCGCCTTACGGCGGCCGTGGAAAAAGACGCCGACGGCCGGCGCATGGTAGTCGTGCGAATCGGTGACACGGGGCCCGGCATCCCCCAAGATGTCCAAAGGCGGATCTTCGAGCCCTTCTTCACCACCAAGGATACCGGCACGGGGCTGGGGCTGTGCATCGCCGCGCACATCATGGCTCGGCACGGCGGCTCGCTGGTGCTAGAATCGTCGACGGCAGCGGGCACGACCTTTGCGGTCTGGATGCCCATCGTCCCGGAGCGTACGCATGGCCAAGATCCTGGTAGTTGACGACGAACGCAGCGTCTGTCAGGCATTCGAGGAGATCCTTTCCAGCAAAGGACACGCGGTCGTTTCGGTCCGCGGCGGCGAAGACGCCATGGGTTTCCTGCAAAAGGACGATTGCGACCTGGTGATCCTGGACATCTGTTTGCCGGGGATGAACGGCCTCGATGCCTTGGGGCGGATCAAGCAACGCCGGCCGAAGCTGCCGGTGATCGTCATGACCGGCCGGGGCACCACGGATACCGCGATCGAAGCCACGAAGCGCGGGGCCTTCGACTACCAGCTAAAACCCTTCGAGCCCGCCGAAATGCTGCGGACCATCGCCAAGGCCATCGAGGGCGCTCGGTTGATGAAAGGAGACGTGGCCCTCGGCCCGGAGACGGCCGCCTCCTCGGCCGAGGCCATCGTAGGCCGCAGCGCGGCCATGCAGCAGCTCTACAAGGCCATTGGGCGCGTGGCCCCGACCGAGGCCACCGTGCTCATTCGCGGCGAGTCGGGCACGGGCAAAGAGCTCGTAGCCCGGGCGATCTACCAGTACAGCCTGCGAAGCGGCCGGCCGTTGATGGTTGTCAACTGCGCGGCCATCCCCGAGACCCTGCTGGAAAGCGAGCTTCTGGGCTATGAACCCGGCGCCTTCACCGGCGCCACGACGCGGCGGATCGGAAAATTCGAACAAGTCAACGGCGGCACGATCTTGCTCGATGAAATCGGCGATATGCCCGTGATGGTCCAGGCGAAGATATTACGGCTCCTGCAAGAGCGGACCTTCCAGCGGTTGGGCGGCAATGAGACGATTCAAGTCGACGTGCGCGTCTTGTGCGCCACCAACCGCGACCTGGAAAAGGCGATCGCCGAGGGCGCCTTCCGTGAGGACCTCTATCACCGCCTCAACGTGGTCACTCTTCAGATTCCACCCTTGCGCGATCGGCGGGAGGACATCCCTCTGCTGGTCGATTACTTCTTGAATCGCTCCGCCCGCGCGTTGCACGTCGAGAGGCCCCCGCTGGCCCAGAATGCGTTGGATCTGCTCGTCCACTACGCCTGGCCCGGCAACGTGCGGGAGCTGGAGCACCTGATTCAGCGTCTGATGATCTTCACGGGCGGCTACACGATTCAGGCCAATGATCTGCCCCCGGCGCTTCGCACGGCGGGCCGGACCACCTCCGCCGGCGCCACGCTTGCGCCGGCTGACGAGTCGTATCTCAACGTCATCCAGGCGTACCTCGACTCGTACGGTGGGGATCATGCCCATGAGGAGTTGATGGACAGGGTCGAAAGGCTGCTCATCGTCGAGGCGCTACGACGGTCTCAGGGCAATCAGACTCATGCCGGCCGTTTGCTCGGCTTGCCGCGACCGACGCTGCACGCCAAGATGCAGAAGTTCGGACTCCAGGGACGAGGCGACTCTCAGGACCCCTAGCGTCCATTCTCTGACGCTGCCGTCCGGCAGCGGACTGCGGTGCCTGCTTCCTTTCCCCAAAGCCGGCGTCGCGTGAGTTCTCATCTCCCGGCCGTGCCGACACTTCCGTCTCTTGTCTTCACGTAGTGCATGATTTGGCATCGCAGTTGCTCACTAACAATACTGTAACGACTACACAACGCTACGCTAACACCTTAAGGGAGGGTAGATCATGAACGCGCGTTGGACGGCTTCCCTGGCTGCTTGTACGGCAGTGCTCCTCTGGGGAGCGCTACGGGCAACTGCGGCGGAGGCGAAGCTTGGCCAAACCCAGCCGGCAACGCAAGGCTCGCCGGCGATCATCCAGAACTCGACGCTGATGGGCACGATGGTCCTTGATCCGCAAAGCGGTAAGCTGGGGCCGATCAAGGACGTCCTCTTCGACTCGCAGACCGGTCAGGCGGCTTTCGTGGTCCTCGACGCGGAAATCCCCGGCTCGGGCCACGCGATGCTCGTCGTTCCTTATCAAGCGCTGCGGGTAAGCGTCAATCCCCCGGATCATCGCCTGTCGGTGGCGCTCGACCTGCGACCGGACCAGTTGCGCTTCCGCCCAGATTCAGAGCAACCAATGGCAGATGCTGCAGAATCCGCAGTTTCTGCAACAGGCCCGCGACTTCTATCAGATCAAGACGTACTACGCGGCACGTCCGATCGAGAACCCGAGCCCACCGGTCTCGACCATCCAGTATACGGCGCCCCGACGTACGTCGTGCCCCAGGCGTATGCCGTGCCGCAGACGTATGCCGTGCCCCAGACGTGCGTGAGCCCGGCTGACCCTTGGGCGGGGGATGCGGCGATGGAAGAGTTTAGCGAGGAATGAAATGGGGTGGGCCAAGGCAAGCCGACGCAGATCCGCCGGACCGCGGCCGACGCTCCACGCCAAGATGTAGAACTTCGGACTCCAAGCACGAGTCGATCCGCAGGCGCCCTAACGTCCATTTCCTGACGCTACCGTCAGGCAACGGACGGCGGCGCCTGCTTGTTCCCCGTGAAGCCGGCGCTCGCTGAGGTCTCATCTCCAGGCGGTGTCGACAGTTCCATCTTACAGCTTCACGTCGGGCGATTTGGCACCGCAGTTGCTCTCCCCGTCAACCGCCCGACCAGGAGGTCGGCCCTTGCCCTAGTAACGCTGGTGTGTCCGTGAAGACGATTCTCTTTGCCGACGACAACAAGAACATTCGCGAATACTGCCGGGCGGCATTCGAAGAGGAAGGCTATCGAGTGGTACTGGCCCGCGACGGCATCGAGGCCCTCCAGGTTTTTTGCTCGGAGAGTCCCGACCTGGCGATCCTCGACATTTCCATGCCGCGAGGGGGCGGCCTGGATGCCCTGGAGCAGATCAAGCGTCTGGCCCCCAAGATCCCGGCGATCCTCTATACCGCACATGATGAAGACTGCCTTCGCGATCGGCGCGCGGCTCTTGCCACGGCGTGCGTCGAGAAAAGCAGCGAGGATTTGAGCGGCCTGAAGCGGACGGTGGCTCATGCCCTCCAATCGTCGCACGACGAGGCCCAGGGCGCGACCTTGCGCCTGGGGTTGCCGCCCTGGCCCGCCAAGGCGGAGTGCTCCTGATGGCCCGCTCGTTCCGCATCGTGTCTCAAGCCTGTCACACCTACCAGAAAGGATTCCGGAATGCTAGTGCTTACGCGAAAGATCGGCCAACAGATCGTCCTGCCCGAATGCGAGGTGACCATCGAGGTGCTGAATGTCGGCAAGAATCAGGTTCGTCTTGGGATTGCCGCCCCCGCCGATGTCCCGGTTCACCGCAGTGAAGTCTGGGATCGCATCCATCGCCAGCGCGAAAGCCGCCGGGAAGGGAACACTTGTTTGAAGACCCAAGCCACAGCGTTGGCAGATGAGTTGGAGAGCCCAAGCGCCGTATGCGCGTCGCTAACAGACCTCGATCTATGTTTGGCCGAATGGATTGGACGGCGTACAAGCGGTCGCATCCGGCGGCTTTCCGTGACGACGGTCGGCGACCGGACCGTGATTAGCGGCTCGGCCGGCTCCTACTATGCGTTTCAACTGGCGCAGGCTGCGGTCAACGAAGTGCTGCATACCTGGAATTCCCTTCCTCTCCCCAACGTGGAGTATGAGATTGATATAAGTTGATAGATCCCTCATTCTGTAGTGGAAGTCGTGCCTGCTGCGAATGTCTCGATTTTAGCCGCTTGCATCCACTTGCGGAACGGTTCGGCCTGAGAGATTCGCCGGGCCAACAATTCGTACCCCGCCGTCAGCGGGTGGCTGGCGTCGGCGTAAAGCTCGCTGGGCAATGGGTCCGGCGCAACGTGGGGAATGCGATTTTCGTCCAGCCAGGCCAGGATGCCGGCCTGGATCGCCCTGTACCCGCCGAGGCACTGATCGGCAATCATGTGCTGATTAAAGGGCGTGACGATCACCAGCACGTCGTTGCCGCGGTCTCGCAACAGGGCGACGGTCCGCTGAAACGCGGCCCATTGCAGCGACGATTCGAGTTTCACCCACTCGAACGCCGTCTCGCGCGAGCCGTCGGCCGTCCAGGGCTTATGGCGAGGGCTTCCAGGCCCGCGATCGGCGTCGTCGCCTTCGCCCGAAGGGACTGCCAGCGTAATCTGGGCCAGCGGGTCCTTGTAGGCGTTGGGATAGCACCGCGGCCGGCCAGGGTCTTCGTCCAACGTCCACTGCAAGATGCTTTGCTGGTGGAAATAGGCGTTCTCCAAATGGTTGACCCAGCCCAGGAAGGCGACATGTCGCCCGATCACGGCGCTCAGTCGCGCAGCGGCGTCCGCGTGGTAAGAGGGAACGCGAGGGAAGAACTGGGGTACGAGCGGCGCATGGTTGATGCTTTCCGCCTTCTCGGCCTGCATGTCGGCCCTTGGGCTGCTGAGCCAAAGAAGATTGCACACGACGATCACTTTGCGATCGTGCAGCGACGTGCCGTAGTCGCGCACCAATCCTTCCAGCGCCAGGGGAAACAGCCCGTTGACCCCGGCGTTGACGAACCGATCCGGCTGTCCGGCCTGCTGGTTGAGGAAGTGCGGAAGCGTTCCGTCCGACTTCACATATTCGCCCCACACCACCGAATCGCCCAGTACCACGATCGGTTTCGCGGCGGCGATCTTCTGCAGACGCCAGTCGAACAACCAGTAGTCGTTGCTGAGCTGGTAGGGGATGCGGTAATCGGCGCCGACGTCGAAGCGTTCGATTTGTTTCCAAAGTCGAGGAGCCGCGACGACAACCAGCGTCACGATCGCCAGGACCGCCGCCCACTGCCGGAGGCTGAGCCGCATCTCGCTGGTGACGGGCAGCTCCTCGTAGGGCTTTGCTTTAGCGTCTTGTGCCATGGTCAATCGCCTGACAGGGCCGCTGGCAGGCTCAGAACTGGAAATAGATGAAGGTTCCCCCACCCGACGAGAAGACGCACAAATACAGGATCATGAAAACCGCCGTGGCGACGCGCAGCGGTGGATACTTGAGAAACTCGCGGGATTTCGACTCGTAGAAGAATGCATAGGACCAGACCAGCCCCACCATCAAGAGCATCAGGACCGGCACCTGCGGATCGTGCCAGGACGAGGTGAAGATTCGCTGGACGATGAGCACCGCGTCGCTCAGCGAGCTGGCCCTGAAGAAAATCCAGGCGAAACAGACGAAGAGGAACACGCCCGCCTGCTTTGCCATCTTCGGCACGCGCCGGCGATAGAACTCCGACCGCTCCAGCTCGCGCGTGATCGTCACGCCCAGGCCGTGCAGCAGGCCCCAGATGAGAAACGTCCAGGACGCCCCGTGCCAGATCCCGGACACGGCGAACGTGATGAGCAGATTCCGGTAGGTCAGCAGCTTGCCGAACCGATTGCCGCCCAGCGGGATGTAGACGTAGTCCTTGAACCAGGACGACAGGCTGATGTGCCAGCGGGTCCAGAACTCGCCGATGCCGGTGGCCAGATAGGGATTGCGAAAGTTCAGGACCAGGTTGAAGCCCATGACCTTGGCCACGCCGCGGGCCATGTCGGTGTAGCCGCTGAAATCGCAATAGATCTGCCAGGCGAAAGCGAAGGTCGCCACGATCAGCGCCGGGCGCCGAAAGCGGCCGGAGTGTCGTAGACGCGCTCGACGTAATGCGAAAGGTAGTTGGCCAGCGCCAGTTTCTTGAACAGGCCCACCAGGAAGAGCGACGCCCCGTCGGTGAAGTTTTGCAGGCGGATCTCCGGAAACGTCTGGTACTGGGGAAGCAGGTGCTTGGCGCGCTCGATGGGGCCCGCCATCAACTGCGGAAAGAAACAGACGAAGGTGGCGAACCGCAGGAAGTTTCTCTCCCGCGGCACGTTGCCAAGATAGAAATCGATCGTGTAACTGAGCGACTGGAAGGTGAAGAAGGAGATGCCGACCGGAAGCAGATAGGTGAAACCGTACGGCATCAGCGTCGCCGGCTCGGGAAGCGTGACGGCGAGATGGGCCCGCGCCAGCAGCGTGTTGAGATTCTCCAGAAGAAACCCGGCGTACTTGAAGAACAGCAGCAGCGCCAGGTTGTTGAACACGCTGATCATCAACCAGATTCTTCGGCTGCTCAACAGTGCGCCCAGCGACATCAGCAGCACCAGCGCGCTCAGGCCGATCAACGCGGGCCGCAGCGTGGCCGGCCCGAAAACGGCCAGCGCCAGCACGCCGAAAGCCGCCAGGGTCGATCCGAGGAAGGCATACTTCAGCACCCGGTCGTCAAAGCGCAGCCGGGTCAGCCGGCTCATCACGTCGACCTTCACCCCTTCGCGCGGACAGCGGTCCATCAGCGTGACCAGAAAGTAGTCCAGCACAGTGGCGTAGAACACCAGGGAGAGGTAATAGGGATTCCACCATCCATAGAAGAAGTAGGAGGCCAGCATCAGCCAGCCGATCCACCAGCGCGTTTTCCTCAGCAGGAAGAAGACCGGCAGAACGACGGCCAGGAAAATGCCGAAAGGCCAGGTGTGAAAGAGCATCTCGAGAGGCCTTCACTTTTTCGGCGGATTCTGCGGCGCCCGTCGCACGCAGCGGAAGCCGATCGCGTCGCGGGCGAAGCAGGCATCCTGGGAACCGGGGCTCTCGCCCACGCGGCAGGCCGAGCGGCAGTCGTCGGCCGGGGAGTTCCACGCTCCGCCCCGGAGCACGCGCCGCGGGCCGTCCTCCGGACCGCGGGGGTTGCTCGTCCGGCCGTCCTTGGGATAGCCCTTGCGGTACACGTCATTGCACCATTCGGCCACGTTGCCGTACATGTCGTACAGGCCCCAGGGGTTGGGCGCCTTCTGGCCCACGGGGTGAGTTCGCTTCTGGGCGTTGCCGGCGTACCACGCGTATTTCGAGAGCCGGCGGTTGTCCGGGCCGAAGCTATACTCGGCGGTCGTGCCGGCGCGGCAGGCATATTCCCATTCGGCCTCGGTAGGCAGGCGGTAGCCGTTGGCGGCGAAGTTGCACGCGCCGCTGTCTTCGTCGTAGCACGGATCGAGCCCTTCCTCCCGGGATCGCTTGTTGCAGTAGATCGCGGCGTCGCCCCAACTGATCATCTCGACCGGCCGGTCGGGGCCCTTGAAGTGCGATCCGTTGATGGGGACCAGCTTCGCGTAGTTCGCCTGAGTCATCTCATAGCGGTCCATCAGAAAGGCGTCGATGTCGATCTCGCGGACCGGCGATTCGTCTTCCCTGCCGCCGGCGCTGCCCATCTTGAAACGCCCGGCGGGGATGAGCACCATTTCCATGCCGCTTTTGGTCGTGACGATCTGCGGCGCGGCGGCATCCGCCGCGGGTTCATCGGCGCTGCGGCAGGAAACTCCCCACCAGGGCAGCGCCGCCAGCAGGACCCCCAGGCGTGCGCCGGCCGGTCCCGATCGGCGAGCGATCGTCGCGAGGGTGCGGCTCATTTTGCCGCCGGAAACCAGTCCGGCTCCTTGTTCGATCGGCCGTCGCTGGTGATGGCCGCCCAGCGGTTGGTCCTGGCGGCGTCGGCCACGCAGATGTTCCAGCCCTGGGCCTTGACACCGACCATTTCCGGAGCCAATCCCATCGCGGTATGCCCGGCCGGTCCGCGCGAAAAGGCCACGTAGCGGCCGTCCGGCGACCAATCGATGTGATAAATGTGGATCGGGTTCTCGCTCGTCACCACGTCGCGGGCGTTGCTCACTTTCAGCTTCCCGTCCACCGCTTCCAAGTCGGCGACGCGCAGGATGCAGTCGTCGGCGCCCCAGGCGATCTTCTTTCCGTCGGCGCTGACGTCAGGGCGACACCCCGGGATGCCAAGGTTGTAGACGCCTTGACCGTGGGCCTCGATCGCCAGAATGGCGTGGCGCAACCCATGCCCGCGTGAACGGTGGAGACAAACCAGTTGCCGTCGGCCGTGCAGCAGACGTTGTAGAGGTGGTACAGACCGTGGTTGACGTGCCGTTCCGTCTTTCCGCTCGCCAGATCGTAGAGGAACAGGCCCTTGGTGGCAAAGTCCTTGTACTGAAGCTCTTCGACCTCGTCCTTGAGGTAGACGACGGCCTTGCCGTCGGGCGTCCAGCAGGCGTCGCGGCCGGCCTCGGCCACCCGGGTGCGGCCGCTGCCGTCGATGTTCATCACGTAGACGTTGCGGCGTTTCGCTTTGCCCTGGCGCTCCTCGCACTCGCAACAAATCTTCTTGCCGTCGGGAGAGACGTGTGGATAGTTTTCGTCGGCGCCGGGCCGCGTCAGGGTGACAGGGTTCGAGCCGTCGGCATTCACCACGACCAATGCCCAATGGTTGTCGCGGTAGCTTTCGTGGACGATCTTGTAGGGGCAGTTCTTCAACTCGGCGAGGAGTTCCTGGTCCTCGGGAGTCGCAGCCGATGCGACCGCCGCAAGGGCTGAGAGCGACGCCAGAATGGCGCCCCCTGCAAGCAGCTTTCGCTTCTCGGTTTTTCCTGGGATGCTTCGGCTCATGGTTTGATCGCCCTATGCGACTGGAATCGGATCGGCTCCCGGCAACAGCAGCCTCCCATGTTAACACGGTGGCGCGTCACTTTCTAGCAGGCGAGCTGGTTGCCCGTCCGCGATTCTCTACTGCCCATCGCAGGCCGGCATACTACCCCTCTGCAGAACCCCTTTCTTGCGAAGTCCTGGGTGGGGGCACGATTGACAAGCCAAATTGCGCCGATCAAGATGAGGTTCGCCGTCTTCGCTTACGCTTCACGCTTTCGATGCGCCCGTGAATAATCCCGGCTGAGGGGTTTCGGCAGGCATGACAAGCGTAAGAACCCCGTGATCTCTCACCTTGACCTAGACAAGGAACCGTTGCATGAACACTCATGACCGTCGTAATAAGACTACCTCGCGGCGCAAGTTTCTTCAGCAGTCCGGCGGCATCCTGGCCGGCGCGGCGCTGGCCGGCGCCCTTTCCACGCGGGCCTATGCCGGCCAAGAGGACACGATCAAGATTGCCTTGGTGGGTTGCGGCGGACGCGGCACCGGGGCAGCCGCCCAGGCCTTGAGCACCCAAGGCCCGACGAAGCTCTGGGCGATGGCCGACTTCTTCGACGGCCGCTTGCAGTCCGCTCTGCAGTTCCTCTCCGGCCCACTGGCCAAGCAGGTCGACGTGCCCAAGCAACGGCAGTTCGTCGGCCTGGACGCTTACCGGAAGGCTATCGACGCGCTGGGGCCGGGCGGCGTCGTGCTGCTGGCCACGCCGCCGGCTTTCCGGCCCTTGCACCTCGAATACGCCGTGGCCCAAGGCTGCCACGTTTTCATGGAGAAATCGTTCGCGGTGGACGCCCCGGGCGTTCGCCGCGTTCTCCAAGCCGGCGAAGAGGCCAAGAAGAAGAACCTCAAGATCGCCGGCGGTCTGATGAGCCGCCACTACAAGCCGCTGGAAGAGGCGGTCGCCCAACTGCACAACGGCCTGATCGGCGAGATCATCACGCTCTGGTGCTACCGCGAGCATGGCCCGGTGGGTTTCACCCCCAAGCCGGCCGGTATGAGCGAGCTGGGCCATCAGATCCGCAACTACTCCAATTTCACCTGGTTGAACGGGAGTTTCTTGCTGGACTGGCTGATCCATGACATCGACGTCTGCTGCTGGATCAAGGACGCCTGGCCGGTGTCGGCCCAGGGCCAGGGCGGGCGCCAGGTCCGCACCGAGCCCGATCAGTTGTTCGACCACTACGCCGTGGAATACAGCTTTGCCGACGGCACGCGGATGTTCGCCCAAGGCCGCCACATCGCCGGTTGCTGGGACTTCTGCGGCAACGTGATTCATGGCGCGAAAGGGTCTGCCGTCGGCAGCGGATGGGGCCAGCGCCCCGCGATTTACAAGGGGCACAAGCGGACTCCTCAAGACCTGATCTGGGAGTATAAGGGACCGGGGTGCAATGATTACCAGGTGGAACATGACCTGTTGTTCGACGCAATCCGCCATGACAAACCCTACAATGAGACCGAGCGCTGCGCCAAGGCCGCCATGTCCGGGATTCTCGGCCGCATGGCGGCCGAGTCGGGCAAAGAGGTCACCTGGGACCAGGCGATCCAATCCGACCTCGAGCTGGCCCCGGGGCTGAGCCAGTACACCCTGGATTCCCATCCTCCGGTGATGCCCGACGCCCAAGGACATTACCCTATCGCCATGCCCGGCATGACCAAGGTGCTGTAAGCACTGCCGAAGGGGACAGTCCCATTTTCGCGGCGATCAGGCTGGCTTGTCGCCGCAGCGCCCCTTGCGCCGCGAAAATCGGGACAGTCCCCGTGAACGGTTACGTTCCAGCTTCACGGCTTGGCGCCGGGGTGGTTGATCTCCTTCAACCACGCCTCCAGGGCGCCGGCTTCCGTGGGGCCGATCAGCCACTGATGCCCCTTGCCGGGCACGGCCTGGATCGTCAAGGGCACGCCCGCCTTGCGCCACGCGGACTCGACTTTGCGCAGATGTCGAGGCCTCGGCCGCCCTGGTCGGCCTCGCCCACCAGCGCATAGACCGGAACCGATTTCACTGCCGGAGAATGGGGCGGGCTGAGAGTCGCTTGCCGAACGCCGCCGTTAGGGCCAGGTTCCAGCCGAATGGGATAGGCCGCATCGACGACCAGGCCGCCCAGCCGCGCCGGATCGGAAGACCAGAGGATCAAGGCCGCCTGCCCGCCTGCGGAAAACCCCAGCAAGATCGGCTTTTGCGGGTCGATCCCCTCCACCTGGCCGGCGTCGGGCAGAGATTTCTCCATCAGACGCTTGAGCTCCTCGCCGCTCCAGCCACCCCAGGGCTTCTGGTTGGGCACCAAGAGGGCGTAGCCGCTGCGCGTCAGGCGCATGGTCAACGATTCGGCCAGGCGGTTGCCTGATCCGCCCGAGGGGTGCAGCCAGACGACCAGCCGGGCCGGCTTGGCCTTCGACGCCTCCAGCGGCATGCGCAGGTGATATCGCAGGCCGCCCTCGGGCTGGCGCTCGACGGTCTTGACGCCTTTCATCTCACTGGGCTTGTCGTAGGTGCCCTTGGCCTGCTCGGCTTCCAAGGTCTGAGCCCGGCGGAGGATCGCCTCGAATTGCGGGTTCTTGCGCAGGCCCTCCAGGTCCGGGTCAGCGCGGAGGTGCTGGCTGTCGCCAAAGCCCAGGGTCACGGCCTTCTCCAGGGCCGCCAGCGATTGGTCCGTCTTGCCCTGCCGGGCCTGGGCACAGGCGAGGTTGTACTGGCCGCCGGGGTCCTTGGGGGCCAGCTCGATCAGCTCCAGGCACTTCTTTTGGGCCTGCGCATACTGTTTCTGCGCAAAGTCGCGGAGGATTGCCTGCTGAAGCTCAAGATACCTGGCCCGCTTCTGCCCGGCCGACGCCTGGGGCGGGGCGTTCTGGGCCAGAGCAGGGCCGAAGTTCCATTGCGGTTCCCGGCTCGGGCGGTGCGCGGCTTTCATGTAAGCCGCGGCCTTCGCGGCGAGTTCGGGGTACCGGCCGGCGAGGTTGGTCTTCTCGCTTGCATCGCCGGCGAGGTTGTAAAGCTCGGGCGTTGCGTCGGGCGCTTTCTTGACGTTGTTGCGAACCGCTTTCCAATCGCCGAATCGCACGGCTTGGGCCCCGCCTTCACTGTGGTATTCCCAGTAGAGGTACTCGTGCTGTTTCTGTCCGGCCTGGCCGAGGAGCGTGGGCGCAATGCTCAAGCCGTCGATGTCGTCAGGCGCCGGCGTGCCGGCGATTTCGCACAGGGTCGGCAGCACGTCCCAAAAGGCGCCGACGAGGTTGCTGGTCGCGCCGGCCTTGATCCGTCCCGGCCAGCGCGATAAGAGGCGTGCGGATGCCGCCTTCGTAAAGGTCCTGCTTGTAGCCGCGCAGGTCGCCGTTGCTCTGGAAAAACTCGGGATCGGTGCCGGCGACGGGGAAGACGGCGCCGTTGTCGCTGGCGAAGAAGACCAGCGTGCGGTCGTCGAGGCCAAGTTCCTTAAGCAGCGTCAGGAGGCGGCCCACGTCGCGGTCCATGCGCGTGATCATCGCGGCGTAAGCGGCGCGTGGCGCGGCGTGGTTCGCATAATGCTTCGAGGTGGTCATCGGCGTCTCCGGCCACTTGCCGCGGTACTCGGCCAGCGAGTCCTCGGGCACCTGGAGCGAGACGTGCGGGATGGTGAAGGCGAGGTAGAGGAACAGCGGCCCGTCCTTGTGCTGCCGCACCCAGCAAAGCGCGTCCTCGGCCATGAGATCGTGCGAGTAAGTCTTCCCCGACGGCTCGATGACGCCGCGTTGGCCGTAGGAATAGGCCGGGTTGCCGGCCAGCGGCTCCTGCTTGTCGTCGCGCCACAGATAGGGCGGGTAATATGTGTGGGCCATCCCTTGGCAAAGATAGCCATAGTGGTGATCGAAGCCGAAATCCAGCGGGCTGCTGTGATCCTCCGGCATGCCGAGGCCCCACTTGCCGACGATCGCCGTCGCGTAGCCGGCCTTCTTCAGGAGCTGCGCAACCGTGACCGTCCCGGGCTCCATAGGGTGCTGGCCTTCCAGGCCCGGCCGGCGCTGCATGTTGTCGCGCACCGTGGCGTGGCCCGGATGTTTGCCGGTCATCAGCGTGCAGCGGCTGGGCGCACAGACCGAGCAGCCGCAATAGAAGTTCGTAAACCGCATTCCCTCGGCGGCCATGCGGTCGATATTCGGCGTCTTGATCTTCTTCTGCCCGTAGCAGCCAAGATCGCCATAGCCGAGGTCGTCGGCGAGGACAAAGATGATGTTCGGCCGCTGTACTGCCGGCTGGTCCTGGCTGCTGGCCGCAGGGCCCGCGTTGCCCTCGATGCCGCCGATGCAAACCGCTGCGAACGCCGCGAGAAAAACCGATCGCATGATTTTCAGCTCCGGCCGGGTTGCGTAATTCTACGGTTACGATCGAAGGCGGCCGATTCCCTCTGCGCCGCTATTGCTTGAACTCGATCCGGCCCCAGTTCCGCGGCTCCATCCGCAACTCGAACACGGCGTCATCGACGATGCCGGTATGCTGGTTGTTCCAGTAGCTGCGCAGGCGGGTCCGCTGGCCGTCGGGGCCGCCGTGGGTCACGCCGAAGTCGGCCGGCAGCACCAGTCGGTCGGCGGGCCGCAGATCGATCGCCGCCAGCGGCACCGCCGCCTCGACCACGTAGCCTTGGTTCGCCCGCACGTTGATCTTGATCTTTGCGCCGCCCACGACGTCGACGTAATCCATGCGGTAATCCTGGACCACGCCGGAGCTGAACTGTTTCGGTTTCTTCTGCGCCGCGACCTTGCGATAGAGCACGGCCACGGGCTGGCCCTGGAAGTTGCCGATCGACAATCGCAGGTCGCCCTGCGCGCCCTCGTCCCGGTTCTTATCGGCCTTGGGGTCGGTGCCAAGCTGGAAGTCGACCGTGTCGCCGCCGAGGTACATCTGCTCGGCCGCTTTGGCCGAGTTGATCCAGGGGGTCGAGTCGCGGACGTCCCAGGCCAGGTACAGGTATTGGTCGTCCCAGGCGGCGGCCGAGGCGCGGCGGCGCTGTCCTGCTTCTTGTACTCGATGATCTCCGCCCCGGCGAAGTCGCGGTTCAGATCGCCGGTCAGCTCGGGGGTTTTCTTGCGGACGACCAGTTTTCGCGTGCCGACGGCGGCCTGGAGGTAGCGGCTGCGGAGTTTCTCCGCCGCGGCCACGTCGGCTGCGGAGATCGAGATGCGGCCGCCGCTGATGGCCTTCACCGTGTCCAGCCCTACGACTTCGATGTTCCAGAAGCCGACCTTGCCGGCCTGGAGATAGAGCTTGCCGTCGCGGGCGAAGCAGATCGAGCCGCCGAAATCCTCGCCGCCCAGTCCCGGCGGGACATTGTCGAGCACGGCGCCCGGTACCGCTCGGGGCGGCCACTGGACCTTCATCGGATCGCCCTGAAAGAGCCGCGTCAAGTAGAAGCCGTCCTCGGTGAGGATGTGCCATTCGCCGACGTTGGTGGGCAGCACCCAGATGTTGCCGATGGGAGCGGGCAATCGGGCGGCGCCGCACGGGCCGAACGAGCCGCGGACCATGCCCACCACCGGCGGGCAGGCCTGGTGCGAGCCGTGTACGCCCACGAAATTGTCGGGATAGGCCCAGAGCTTCCGGCCGCTGCCCACGTCGTAGCAGTACATCCAACTTTCCGATTCACCGTAACTGCCGGTAGTGAGCACGCGGCTGCCGTCGGCCGAGCCCAGGCCCGCCGCCGGCATCTTGACGGGATGGGCCAGGTCGTACTTCGGCGCGCCGCAAGGGGTGAAGCCCGCCACCTTGTACTGACGGTTCTCGCTGTAAATGGTCATGTCGGGCGTAAAGCTCATGTACCAGCCGCTAAAGCGGACGTGGCCGTCGAAGGTCTTCACTTCGCCCGGCTGTTGCCGCCGGTCGCCGTTCTCGTCGGCCCAGTACAGGGTCTTGGCCTCTTTGTCCTTCCCCTGGTAACTGAACATGGCGCGGAGATCGAAGCGGGCCTCGTCGGTCCGCTCGAAGATCCGCACGTCGGAGGTCTCGAACGCCCAGCCGGAGGCCACGGCCAGGTACAAGCGGCCGTTGGAGCCGACGCCGAAGCGGGAGTTGGCCATGCCGTCGCGGGTGAACGTGCCCAGGCACGTGTCGCGACCGGTCGTCGCATCGATCCGCCATTCACAGCCGTGGCCGACCATCAGGGAGGGATCGACGGGGTTGATGGCCCCGCCGGTCGCCCCGTAGGCGGTCGGCCCGAAGAACTCGCGGAGGAAACGGCCGGTCTTCGCGTCCCACACGCTGATCCGCTTGGGCCACATGTCGGCTTCCGCGACCCAGAGCTGGCCCTGGCGGTCTACCGCGATGCCGCGGGCAAAGGCCATGCCGTCTTGCTGCCAGGGTCCCAGCAGGTGGCGGCCGCCCGGCGCCCGATGGCGCGGACGAGCTGGCCGTCGGGGCGGAAGACCTTCACCTGGTTCTCCGGCTCGCCGAGCGCTACGTAGATCAGACCGTCGGGGTCCACGGCCACGGCCGAGGCGTTGCGCAGCCCGCCGACGACGGGCCGGATCTGCCCGGTGGCCGGATCGAGGGCCACGATCGCCTTGGCGTCGGAGACCACATACACCCGCTTCTCGCCGGCCGCGCAGAGCTGTCGCGGTTGCGGCACTTCCCAGGCGCCCAGCAACCGTCGCGTCCGGCCGTCGACGACGGCCACGACGCCGGTCTTTAAGGGCACGATTTCGCCGGGAAAAGCGGCCTCCAGGCGGCGGCGGACCGCCAAGGCCAGGGCGTCGGGCGAGAGCCCGTCGCCGCCGGCGAGCGACCGGTCGCTGAGCACGCGGTTCATGGCCTCGATCACCGCATCGCGGACGTTGGGCGTGTAATAGTTGGGGGCCTTGAGGGCTTCGTCTTCCGGGGCGTTGCCGGCAAGCCACTGTTGGATCCGCCCCCTGGTCGCCCCATCGAGCTTGTTCCACAGCGTGCCGGCGATGCCGTCGCCGGCCTTGAGTTTCGCCAGCACGCTCCGCCAGCCGGAGACCTGGTCGCGGAAGAAGCGGGCCGAGCTGAGGCTCAGATAGATCTTCCCGTTGCCGGCGGCCAGGCCATTGATCCGATTGGGCCGGTTCCCGGCCCCGGGGAAGATCTTGGCCAACGTCAGGTCGGAGGAGCCGTTGTCCCAGGGCGCATAGCGCCCGAGTCGGCCCGCAGGCGATAGATGGAATTGGAGTTTTCCGGGCCCCAGTTGACGGCGTAGACCAGGTCGCCGTCGGCGGCGACGAACTCGGCGCCGGCCATTCCCTGGCGGCTGTTCTTCCAGCGGACACGTCCCCGCAGGTCGCAGGCCAGCAGGGCCTTGCCGGCCTCGGCCCCGTTCCAACCGAGGAAGACCTGTTGGCCTTCCGCGGCGCAGGTGCAGGGGACGCCGTGGTCGCCGCCCCAGTTCGACGTGGCGTCGGAGTCCCAGGGCGCGTTGCCGGCGTTGCAGGCCCAGCCGCGCAGCCGCAGGCCGATGCCCTTGTGCCAGAGGGCCCGCCAGGTGTAGTCGCCCAGCGGCACGGATTGGCCCGGCGTCCGCCAGTTCATGGTCGAAAGACCGTCCCACTTGATCTCGTGCCTTCCCTTGGTCATCGAGGCCGTCGCCAGCAACTGGCGGACCACCAGTCCCTCGGAGTTGAGGATTTGCAGCGAAAGGTAGCCGTCCTCGGGCATGGTGACGGCGATCGGCTTGAAGCCCTGAAGCTCCTCGGTCTTCACCAGTCCGGTCCAGTCGACGCGCGGCACGCCGCCGGCCATCTGCACGCGAAACTCGCGGGCGTCGGCCAGGCGGACGCTCCGCGGCTCGAGCCGCCCTTGGCGTTCCAGGACGGCCGTGCCCCAGCAGTTCGACGCCATGAAGGTGAAGACGCGGTCCGGCGTGACGCCCGCCTGGAAAATGTCCTTGATCGAAAGGCGGCCTTCGGCGCCGATGGTGAAATTGGGCTCGACGGTCATGCGGAAACTACCGCCGGGCCGCAGCGCCCGGCCGTCGCGCGTGAGCAGCCGCCAGGGAACGGCTATTTCCTGGGCATAACCCTTGCCGTCGGGATCGACGAGGAAGGCCTGCCGCGCGCCTTCGCTCTTGGCGTCCTTCAGCACGCCTTCCTTGAAATCCCGGCCCCGCTCGACGAAGATCACGTCCTGCTTGTTGCGGTCGCGCCAGCAGGTGAAATGATTGCCGCGCTCCTGGGGCGTGCCGGGCGCGGTGATCGTGCGGAATTGCAGGCAGTCGCCGGCAAACCCATACGATCCGCTCACCTGCCCGGGGTTGTTCAGCGGCGTCTCGTCGATCCAGCGGGCCAGCACGTAAAGGTTCTCCGCGTCGTACATCGCGTGGACCCACACGGCGAACTTTTGGCGCTGGTTCTCCACGTCGCCGCAGGCGAAGACGCCGCCGGAAAGATCCCAGTCGTCGACCTTGCCGTCGACCGTCACCTTTCCCGGCGCGGGCAGCACGGAAATGCCCAGGTTCTCGGTTTCCGTCGCCATGCCCGCGCTTGTCCAAGCCGACACGAGGAGACAGATCGCAAGCAGAACCGCGAAACAAGCACGCCGGGGATTACCGTTCATGGGCAACCTGCTGTCAAAGTTGAATCGCAACCTTCATCTTACCTTGGAAGAACGTGAGATCATAGCCCTCCTGCACGGGGCTGGAAGAATGCAGACGCGGATGGCCGACCGGCTGGGCCGGAGCAAGAGCACGATTTCCCCAGACCTTCGACGCAACCGCAGCCGGAACGGCCGGGTGCCATGCCCACGCTTGCGTGGGCATGTAGAAGCGAAGCAGACCTGGAATTTGGCATGTGACGCTCGAAAACGGGAGCCATGGTTGTGGCATCGAACCATGGTTGATGAACATGCCCACGCTTGCGTGGGCATGGCACCCGGCTTCGACCCCGCCGGGCTCGGTCCGCGTCTTTTGGGACATTGTGCCAAATATCGGCTATTCCGCTTCCGCGGGACGGGGCGGCTCGGGACGAGGCTCGACGGGCTCGAAGACCAGGGGGGAATCGGACGTTGCGTCGGCGACGCGGACCGACTTCCGCCCGGCCAACAGATCGTCGAAGAGCTGGCCGACGATCCCCGCCCGCCATCCGCGGGCCAATAAGGGCGGCGTCTGCGACGCGACGCGCCCCGTGCGGTAGCCGATCAGGTCGCGGATGTCGTTGGGCGTGCCGACCAGATTGGGCGCCAACTGCGCCTGCCGGCAGAGGCTTCCCAAGGCGGAAAAAGGAACTGGCCCAGGACCGAAAGTTGCGGGGCCGGCTCGTGGTGGGCCAGCGGCGGGCACTCTTCGTCGGGAAGCTTCAAGGCCCGCTGGATGCAGGCGGCCATCTTGGGGATCTGCCGCGCGAGGTCGCCCCGTTCGAGGCCCCGCACGGCCTGGATCCGCTTCACGTCGGCCGTCTGCCGCTTGGCCAGCTCGATGATCAGGTCGTCGCGCAAGACGCGGCGGACGGGACAATTGCGCCTTTGGGCCTCGGCCTCGCGCCACCGCCAGAGCTCGCGGACCAGCGCCAGGCTGCGGCGGTCCAGCCCGGAGTTGCCCGACACGCGGCGCCAACGCTCCTGGTGGAAGGCCCCCTCGACTTCCTCGAGCCAGGAGCGCATCTCTTCCTCGAGCCAAGCCGAGCGTCCCAGCCGCGCCAGCCTCGACTTGAGCTTCTCGGCCAAGCGGGGCAGGTAACGCACGTCGTCCAATGCGTACTCGATCTGCCGCTGGCTTAGCGGCCGGCGGCGCCAGTCGGTGCGGGTCTCCTCTTTGCGGGCCGTTTCGCCCAGGAGCTTGTAGATCAGCGTGCGAAAGCCGGCCGGATACTCGATGCCGACCAGGCCGGCGGCCAACTGCACGTCGAACAATCCGGCCGGGGGCTTGCCCACCGCGCGGAGACAGAATTCCACCTCCCCGCGGCCGGCGTGAACAATCGTCTCATGGCCGGGCGCGGCGACCGCTTCCCAGAAGGGCCGCAAGTCGGCCAGCGCAATGGCGTCGATCAAGGCCATCTGCTCTGCGGTAATCACCTGCACCAGGCAGAGGTGGGGCCGGTAAGAGTGCTCGGAGACGAACTCCGTGTCGAAACCGATCCACGCACAGCCAGCCAGTCCCGCGCAAAACTGCTGCAACTGCTGGTCCGACGTGATATTCAGGTACGACACTGGCCCACCGTTCAGGTCTTGTAGGTTATGCTTAAGCATAACGGGCGAGACTTGTACGTTATGCTAAAGCATAACCTACGGTCTACGTCTTTATAGTGCCTGGGCGGGCCGCTGGCTAGGTCAGCGGAAGAAAAGCAGCGTTGCCAGGAGGAACAGCGGGATCAGGATCGCGAGGCTATAAGCCAGGTAGCCGAAGAAGCCGGGCATGCGAACCCCGGCCTGCTCGGCGAGGGCCTTGACCATAAAGTTGGGGCCGTTGCCGATATAGGTATTGGCCCCCATGAAGACCGAGCCCAGGCTGAGGGCCGCCAGCCGCGCGGCATCGACGCCTGTGCCGGCCACGGGAGTGCCGCCGCCGAGCGAGCGGGCCGCCTCGAAGTAGACCAGGTACGTGGGGGCGTTGTCCAGCACCGACGAGAGCAGGCCCGAGGCCCAAAAGAATTGGGCCGGCGAATGGAGTCCCAATTGCGGCCCCAGCGCCCCGACGATCTCCAAGGGCGGCTGCATGCAGAGGAAGATGCCGAAGAACAGGACGGCCACCTCCACCATCGGGGCGTAGCTGAAGCGGTTCGCCCGGTGGATGCCCGGGGCTCCCAGCACCAGCGACAGGAGCACCATCGCCAACTCCACCGCCTCGCGGAGATAGACCCAGGGATGCCACGTGGTTCCCGGCACGAGCTTGGCGGGGTCCAGCAGCGCGACCGCCGCGATCAACCCGGCCAGCAGCAGGCCGCTTGGCCAGATCCCCGAGAACCGTAGCGGGTGGACCCGGGCCTGGTCGCGGGAGATGTCGCCCGGGCTCTCGCGGGGCAGGGCGATCAGGCGGTCCCAGAGGAAATAGACCGCCAACAGGCTTCCGTTGACCAGCAGCCACGCGGGCCAGAGCCTTAGAGTCCAGGAGAAGGGCACGCCCTGCAAGTAGCCCAAGTAGAGCGGCGGATCGCCCAGAGGGAGCAGGCAGCCGCCGCAGTTGCAGACGATGAAGATGAAGAAAACCACCGTATGGCGGACGTGCTTCCGTTGGCGGTTGGTCTCCAGCAGGGGACGGATCAAGAGCATGGCCGCCCCGGTCGTGCCGATCAGGCTGGCCACCAGCCCGCCGGCCAGGAGGAAGGCCGTGTTGGTCGACGGCCGGGCGCGAAGGTCCCCCGCGATGCGGATGCCGCCGCTGATCGTATAGAGGCTGAAGAGCATGATGATGAAGGGCAGATATTCGCCGAGCATGGCGTTGACCAGGACCGCTCGGCCCAGCGCGAAGTCAGGTCTCGGCCCCGGCCGGACGAGGGCCTGGACCGGCCAATGGGCCATGACCGGCGCCTGGTGCAGGAAGAGATAGTAGAGCAGGGTCAGCAGTCCCAACCCGCCGGCCACGTAGAAGCGGTGCAAGTTGCTCTCCCACCAGGCGGCTGTCCGGGGAACCAGGGGGAGCACGGCGATGGCCAGCAGCAAGAGGGCGAACGGTACGACCATGTACAAGGGCGGGCGAGGAATGTAGCAGGCACACGCCGTGTGCCGTCCGTCCGTACGAGCGAAGACAGCGGACGGCACACGGCGTGTGCCTGCTACCTTGAGCGCCTGCCCGTGAACGGTTTCAATCGCATGGGGGGCACCCGGTCCCACGTCGCGGGATTCCGGCCCGGCGTGCGGTCGCTCGAGCGCCGCTTGTTGGACCATCTGCCGCGTCGCCTCCTGGGGCCAGCCGATTAGCGCCGCGGTCGAATAGAGCGCCAAGGCCAGGACGATCGCCAGGCTGAGCGGCCGGGAAACGTCGGCAGGGTTGGGGGCGTGAGACATGGGTCTCGGCTGGAGGTGTAGGGTGGGACAAGGCCGCCTTGGCAGCCGCCGGCCCACGAAGGGAGAGTAGACAGTGGCTAGTGGTCAGTGAAAATGGATAAGAGAATGGCCGATGAAAGCGAACACCCGCGTCCCTCATCCCTTATCCCTCTACCCTCATCCACTGACCGCTGGCCACTAACCACTGAACACTCACTCTTGGTTGGCCGGCGCTCGCATGCGCGAGCTTATCCCACCCTACTCCGGCGAGTGGGCAAGAATCAAGCCGAGACCGCGGAAACGCTTGCCGGGGTTGACGGGCCGCGTATGATGGCGGCATGACGCGACTTCTGGTAAGCGTTCGCGACGTGGACGAGGCGCGAGTTGCCCTGCGGGCGGGGGTTCACTTGATCGACGTCAAGGAGCCGAGCCGAGGGTCGCTGGGCCGGGCCGACCGATCGGTCGTCGACGAGATCGTTGCCGCGGTCGGCAAGGCGGCGCCGGTGAGCATGGCCCTGGGGGAGTTGGCGGCCGATGGAGGCCTGGCCGGCGGGGCGACGGCGGCTGGCGTGTCGTATGTTAAGTTGGGTCTGGCGGGGATGGCGGAGGAGCCGGACTGGCCCGAGCGTTGGCGGCGGGCCGTGGAGCCACTGGGCGGGGTCGGCGTGGTGGCGGTGGTCTATGCCGACTGGCCCACGGCCCGTGCGCCGCGGCCCGATCGCGTGCTGGAGCAGGCCCGGCGCCTGGGTTGCCGAGCCGTATTGATCGACACGTTCGAGAAATCGGCCGGCAACCTCCTGAGCCATTGGCCGATCGACGCCTTGTCGGCTTTTGTCGCCCAGATTCGCCGGCGAGCGATGCTGGCCGTTCTGGCCGGCTCTCTCGACGGGGATGCGCTTGGCCGGGTTCTCTCGCTGGCGCCGGACTATATCGCGGTTCGCGGCGCCGCCTGCCGGGGCGGGCGTGGAGGCCCTCTGGACTTCCAACGGGTTTGCGGGCTGGTGTGGCAAGTTTTTTCACGACCGCCAGTTGACAACTGCCACGGTTAACGGAATACTAATCGCTTCAAGGTAGCTCTCGTCACCTTGATGCGGCATTTCTTGCCGGGGGAAGGAGCAGCAGTCGTGGTGAAGTCCGTTCTGGAAGCGATTCAAATGGGATTCTGGGACTTCGAGCCGGTGGAGACGCCGGAAAGCCAGTTCGAATCGACCGACGCGATGCCTGGCACGGATGAGAAGGTCCGCACGCTGGCCTTGCGGGTGCGCGCGGGGTTGCCGCTGTGGCACTCCGCGGATCGCAGCGACATGGAGAGTCCGCCGCGGGCCGGCCGCTCGGCCTGCTGAAACGGTCGCTCAGCGATTCATCTCGATGCCCACGTTCCAGCCTTGGATGAAGACGTCTTGTCGATTGTTCGCGGTGATGATGCCCATCTTCTGCCCGGGGCCCGTGCCGATCTCGTAGTTGACCATGTCCACGGGCCGGGCGATGTTCGCGGCCCAGAGGAAGCTGTAGCCGACGCGGACGGAAACGGCGCGGGTGATCGCGTACTTGATGTTGCCGCTGAAATCGGTCACGGGGCTGAACTCGTTAAGGAAGGCCGAATTCTGGAAGCTCGTGGTCAACAGGTAGAGCCCCTGCCCGATGTTTCCGTGGAAGTACGCGGAAGTCGGGTCGTTCGCCTCTTCGGCAAAAACGCCGTTCTGGGTGATGTCCTGGCGGTTGTAGCCCGCCATGAATCCGCCCTGGGCCTCCCAGGTCCAACGGTCGTAGGTGCGGAACCAACGGATCTTGAACTCGGGGCCGACGATGTTGTTGACGGCGTGGGTGTACCAGTAGCTGTCGTTGAGAATGCCGCCGGGCGTGGGGCTCGCCGCCGTGGGGGGGTTCGTTGGTGCGGGTTCGATGTCGGGCGCCGTGACGTCGAAGTCCTCGGTGAAATTCATGTAGCCCACGCCGAAGTACAACTCGAAGGTGCCGCAGTGCTCCGTGGGCTGGATGCGATGGATGTAATCCACGTCGACCCGGTAGGCCGACGAGGCATCCTTGATCTCCAGGGTGTTGAAGACCACGGGCAGGTCGCGGACGTTCTGGTGGCACCGCCGCGTCGATGTTGCCCTGGAGCAGATTGGCTTCGCCCAGCGGAACGCTGTTGTTGGTCTCGCCGGGGATCAGCGGGGCGTTGAAATTCACCTGCACGCCGGTGAAGCTGAAGTTTTCGCTCAAGGTATGGAGATACCAGCCGCTGACCATGAAGCCTTCCCCGTCGTCGATCGATCCCAGTGCGAAGCGTTCGCCCAGGGTGTTCTCCGAGTCGATGAAGTTGGTGTTCAGCGAGTTCGACTGGAAATAGAAGTCGGTCGGGTCCAGGAAGACCTGCCGCGGGGTGCCCTGGAAACCGATCTCCGTGGTGTTCGGCTTGGAGATCGTCCACTGGATGAAATCCACCATCGCGAAAAAGCCTTCATTATTGCGGACGCCGCCGCCGAACCCCTCGGTTTCCGCGGGGGCGAATAGCTGCATATCCGACTCGACCGGATCTGTCGCCAAACCGGGCGTCGACAAGAGGGTGACCAGCAGGCAGACGGCCAGCCACGTTCGGATGCGATTGAGCGCCATGGTTCCCATCCACCTCGGTGTGCGCTGAGTAACTAGTTTGGTGCAAACTATCCGCCAAACGAAGTCCGTACTTTCCGGTTGTAACGATAGTATCGGACCAGGCGATGGAACCAGTTGAGTAAGAACGGCAAAGTCTGCCGAAAACAACGGTCTTCACGGCCGTTCTCTTGGAAAGACAGGCAAGATGAGTTGCCTGGACAAGCGGCGCTTAGCGGTCAGCTTTCAGCGGTCGGCCGCCCGGGGAAGGCCGCAATCAACGTGAAGCAACCACACGGCGCTATGCTGCACGCGGTCGGAAATGCGCGTTCGTAGTCCCGCCTTTAGGCGGTCTTGCCGCCGATTTCCGGCGAACCCGTATTTCTCACCACACGGGCAAGAATGCCCATGCTACGAAGAACCGGTGAGAAATGCCGGCTGAAGCCGGTACTACGAACTTGTGTCATTTCGCCCCGCGTGCGGACGGCTCAGGTCCAGTCCGCCGTAAAGACCTTGTCCGTCGCCTGGATGGTCTGCTGGGAGGTGGGATTGCTGTAAGTCTCGTTAATCTGGGTGAAGTTTGACAGCCAGGCGATGAATGCCGCGCCCGCCGGCGACGTCACCTGTCCCGCCTGAACCAACGCGGGGCTGACGATCGTGACCGCGTCGTTGCCGCTGCTGCCGCCGACGAGGCTGTACTTGGCGAAGAACCAGGCGTGGACTGAATTACCGTTGCCGAACGACATCAGGGCGTCGGTCGAGCGCAGCGTGGTCGTATCGCGGCCGGTAGTGCCGCTGATGTTCGCCGTATCGACGCCCCCGTTGTCGGAAAAGGCGTTAACCGTCTTGAACCCGTTGGCGGTGACGATGTTGCCGCTGGAGAGGCTCATCGTGCTCGTGGTGGGGGTGCCGGTGAAGGTGTCGTTGCCGTGGGTGTCGTAGAGGTTGGCCGTGTCGTTGGCGTTGGCGGAATTGGCGATGATCGTGGAGAAACCTTGCACGTACTCGCGGAAGGCGTTTCCCACGGCCGGCGTGAGCGTGGCGGTGTTGGCCGTGTTGGGGGTCGACGTGAAGACGTTGGCGGCGGTCGTCGCACCGTTGAGGGTCGCCGTGCCGCCTGTCCCCAGGGTTTCGATGGCGTCGATCACCTGGAAACCCGAGAGCAGGTTGATCTTGTAGGAGGTCGCGCCGGCGGCGACGGCGCTGAGGGTGGCGGATTGCGGGTTGATGATGGCGGTGGCGTTGCCGGTGGCGTCGGTGAGCAGGGCCGTGGTGTAGCCGGTGGCGTAGCCGGTGACGGAGACCGAGTAGAAGCCCTTGGCGACGTTGTCGTAGCTGACTCCCGACAACGCCGACTGGGCCTTGCTGCCCACGAAGGAATTGCTGCCCGCCCCGCCGGACAGCGAAGCCGTGTCATGGGGGCCGACCGCGGTGGCCTGGACCGACTCGAAGTTGCTGGCGGTGATGCTGGCGCCGGAGGGTTCCGTCAGCGCCGCACTGGTGGGCGTGGCGTTGAAGGTGCCGCCGGCGGCGTCGGTGAGCAGGGCCTTGTCGTTGCCGGTTCCGCCGTTGGCCCGCACGGTCGTGAAGCCGTTGGCCGTGAGGCTGTAGGTGCCGGCGGTGTCGGCGAGGATTGCGCTAGTGGGGGTGGCGGTGAAGGTGTCGGCGCCGGTTCCGCCCAGCAGGGAGACCGTGGTGCTGCTTCCGCTTCCCGTGGCGATGGCCGTGACCTTGTTGAAGCCCTTGGCGACGATCTGGTTGGTGGTCTTGCTGCCATTGGTCAGGGTCGTCGTGGTGGGCGTCATCGAGAGGAGGTAGTTTCCCGTGTTATCGGCGACGGCCAGCGTGCCGCTGCCGCCGGTGCTGATGGTGGCCGAGGGGAAGTTCACGGCGGTGACCTGATAGGGGGTGCCGCCCGCGCCCGCGTCCGTGAAGGTCACTGCGCCGGGGGTGATGCTGGCCGATTCACCCGTGGCGGAAGTGCCGTTGATGGTTACCGTGTCGGTGCCGTTGCCGTTGAAGTCGATGGCCGTGGTGCCGGCGGGGATCGTCAGTTTCGTGCCGTTGAGCTTCACGACCCAGCTTGCCAGGGTGGGGCCGCCGGTGAAGGAGAAGCTGCCGTTGGCCGTGGTTGCCGAAACGACGAAGATTCCCGTGCCGCCGTTGCCGGCCTTGGTGGGCTGGGCGGCGTAACTGGAGAGCACGCCGGCGACGTCGGTCGTTCCGCCGGTGCCGGAGCTCGCGTACGAGGAGGGCACGACCGCCACCACGCGATCGAAGATGCCGTTCAGCGCGGTCTGGCCCGCATAGGGCCCCATCCAGGCGACGGTGAAGTTGCCGTAGGAATCCATGGCCACCGAGGGGCTGGTCTGGTTGCCGATCACCGTGGCGTTGACGATGAACTCGCCCAGCGCGGCAACGGCGGCAACCGAGGCGTTGCCGCTTTCGGAGAAGACGCGGGCGCAGATGCCCCAGTCGGCGGCCGTTGGGTTGTCCTGGCCCAGGGTGGCCCAGGTGACTACGAAGTCGCCCGCCGCGTCCATCGACACGTCGGGCTCGTACCGGGAGTTGGTCGACGTCTGGTTGACGGCGATCTCGCCGCCCGACGCGGTGGGACCCGTCGCGCTGGCCGGGCTGTAATACTGCGCATCGACCCCGTACGCGCCGTTTCCGAGTCCGCCGGCCCAAGTGACGACGAAGGCGCCCGCCGGGTCCATGGCCACGCGGGGGGTGACCTGGGTGTAGGCGGCAGTCGTCGGGCTGACCGGGAACTGGCCGCCCTCCTTCACCCCGCCAGCGGCATAGCACTGGCCGAAGACAGCCCAGGCGCTGCCATTCCCGACTTCGCTCTGCCAAACGACGGTAAAGGCCGCACTCCTGCTCATCGCCACGTCCGGCGACTGCACCACGCTGTTGACGGTGCCGGGGGCGGCCACGAAGAATTGATTCTCGTTGTTCAAGGGCGTGCCGGCGGGCGTGTAGATGCGGGCCAAGACGCCGTCCTGGAGGACGCTCGCGCCGGTGCTGGTCCAAGCAATCACGAAGTCGCCCGTGGGATCCATGCCGATCACCGGCTGCGACACCGTGTCGGCCGAAGGAGGGGTGACGGCAATCGGCTGGTCGACCTCGAACACCCCGGCGGGGTTGGGAACGCCATTGGCTTCGAACTCGCGGGCCCAGATCCCGTGAACGGCGTTGCCGGCGGTATTCAATCCCATTCCCGACCAGGTGACGACGAAATTGCCGTAGCCGTCCATAGACACGTCCGGCTGGACCTGCAAACCGGTGGTATAGGAGTTGACGGAAATCGGACCGCCCTGGGCCACTCCGAAACGGTCGTACAACTGGGCTATGATGTTGCTTTGGGTGGCCACGGCGCCGTATTGCTCCCAGACGACCACGTAGGCGCCGCCGGGATCGGAGGCCACCACCGGAGAGAGGTTGTTGGTCGTGCTGGTGGTGTTGACCTGCTGATCCTTGGTGGGGGCGCCGGCGCTGCCCGGCGCACGGCGCCGGGAGGAACGGGCTCGGCAGTCGTGGTGCTCAACTGGATGGTGAAGGGCAGTTGGTACGCGCTGGCCGCGTCCCGGAGGCCGCCGTCCAGGGGGTTGCCAAAGAGGTCCTCGATGTTGGAACTGGCCGTCAGCACGTAGGTCCCCTGCCCCAGCGCCACCGCCTTGTTGGGGGTTTTGGCCGGGGTGCCGTCGAAGGTGATCACGGCTTCCCACTTGTTGGTCTGCGGGAAGACGCTGTAAAGCGTGTTCAACTCGTTCTTGCCCAACTGCGCGGCGGTGCCCCACTGCACGCTGACGATCCCGCCGGACAGGTTGATGCCGTTTTCGGTCAAGTCCCAGTTGTTGGGGTTGGTGACGCTGTACTCTCCGGAGGTCCCGCCGGCGGTGCTCAGGTTCTCGTCGAAGCTGACCACGAACTGCGTCACCGGGTAGGGATTCTTCGTCGCGGGGTTGATAACGTCCAGATTGACGCCCGGCGGCACCGTCTGCGCCTGAGGCGGCGAAGTCGTGGTGGAGACGATGTTCACGACCTGGTCCACGGTCGGGCCGGCCGTGTCCGCCGTCACCTGGTACTGCTGGTAGTAGAAGCCCTGCGGGTCGGACGCGCCGATGTTCACGTCCCCGGGGTTCGCGTCTTCACCGTTGCCGATCCAAGCGATCACCGTGTCGCCCGTGTCGTCCATGGCGATGCTCGGGTAGCGCTGGTTGCCGTAAGGGGTGATGGGGTTGAGGAAAACGGTGGTATTCACCGGGAACTCGCCGCCGATCTCGCCGTTGAGCCCAAGGCCGGGGACCAGGTTGGGGAAATCGGCGTTAAACGCCTTCTCGCTCGCATAGCGCTGGGCGTAGATGCCGTAGCTGGTGGCCGCGTTGGACGGCGGCGTCGCCTCCTGGTAGCTCTCCCAGGTGATGGTGAAGTCGCCCACCGCATCCATCGCCACCTTCGAATGCTGCTGGTTGTTGGCCGCGAAGGTATTGACCTGGAACTCAGGCTCGGGCTCGGTCTCCGGCACGCCGTTCACAATCACGGGCGCACCGTTGACAATCACGGGAACGGTGACCGGCTGGCCGAGACTGGTGAAGCGGCGGGCGAAGACGCCGTTCATGCCGTTGGCGCCGGGGCCGTAGCCGTTGCCCACCCCGTCCTGGCCGTAGCTGGTCCAGGAGACGGCGAACTCGCCGTTGTCGTCCATGGCCACGCTGGACCACTTCCGGCCGACGTTGTTGGTCGAATTGACGAGGATCTCCGGGCCGCCGTTGAGCGTCACCGAGTCGATCCAGGGGGCGTAGGCCTCGACGCTGGTATTCAGGCCGATATAGCCGAAATCGGAGGGCCCCAAGGCCGTCGGCAGCCCTTGCGTGCCGCCGGGCTGGGCGGTGATCTCGATCGAGGGATTGGCCGCCGGCGGCGGCACGCCGCCGGTGGTCACGGCGGCGATCACCTGCTTCCCGCCCACGTCGATGAGGCTCGGTCCGCCGGAGTCGCCGTGGTCGGCCATGGCCTCGTCGTCGCCGAAATAGACATCGGGCAGGCCGAACATCCGCCCGAAGGCGTCATGCGTGGGCGTGCCGTCGCTGAAATTGTAGCAGAGCAGATTCGAGGAAAACGAGGGAGCGCCGCTGAGCATGGAATACAACGTCGGATCGTAATTGAAGATCTGGCTGCCCGTCACCTGGAACTCGTTCTCGCCTTGGTGCAGGACGGTCAGGGGGAAGGAGGTGGGCGCGACGCCGCCGGTGGCGCCCATGCCCGTGACGCCGTAGCCGTCGAAGGTGAAGGCCTGGTCCATGGCATTGGTGCTGCGGTCGATGTCGTAGCGCTGGGCGCCGGTCGGGGCGGGCGAGGCGGACTCGATCACGGCCACGTCGCCGCCTTGGAAGGGATCGCCGTTGTAGCTCGGATCGACGAAGACCGCGGCCGCCTGGATCGTCGTGGGGCCTCCCTCGGCGGCGGGCATGTTGAAGGTCACGGAAACGTCGGCGGCCGGGTAGGCCTGACCGGTGGCGTCGGTAACCACGTGGGCGGCGGTGAGGATGTCGTCGCCGGTCGTCAGCAGCGTGCCCGATCCTTCTCCCTGGTTGCCGGGGGGGCCGGCGAGCACTTCCACGATGCCCGTGGCTGCGGCGGAGGTGTTGGGGTTGAGGACGTGGTTCGCCGGACTGTCGACGGTGACGACGTATTCGGTGGAGCTGCGCGACTTCGACTCGGTCGCGTAGACCGCGTTCAAGTTGCCCACGGTGCTGTTGGTGCTCTCCAGGGTCGAGACGGCGGGGAACTTCTTGGCGTAGATGCTCGACTGGTCGGGTCCGTCGGTGCCCTCGCCGTAGCTGGTCCAACTGATGACGAACTCGCCGCTGGCGTCCATGGCGACGGCCGGCTGGACACAGTTGCCGCCCGTGAAGTCGTTGACCAGCAGCTCGCCTGACGCCCCTGGGACCTGCATCGCGGAGGTGATGTCGGCCCCCGGCGGGGAGGACGACGACAAGTTCAGGGCGACGACGTTCAACAGCGGCTCGAAAAGGCTGCCCTGCGCCGGTGAACTCGATGTCGATCTCGGTCAGGTTGATCGCCTGCACGTCGACGCTCAGCGGCTTGCCGTTGGCGTCGAGGAAGACGCCGTTCAGCGCAGCCTTGATGGCCGTGGCGGTAGCGGCGGTGTTGCCGGTGTACGTGATCGGCGTCGTGGTCTGCACCCCTTCCACGCCCTCGGCCGGCCACTGCAGCTCGAAGCTGCCGGTCGGCGTGCCGGTAAAGTCCACTACCTGGAGCTCGTTGGTGCCGCCCAGCGCATTGCCCTGGGAATCGTAGCGCTGGCAGTAGATGCCGTAGCCGCTGCCGCCGTCCTCGAAGTCGCTCTGCCAGGTAATCACGAAGTCGCCTTCGGCGTCCATGGCCACGGCGGGAGAATTCTGCGCGTTGGCGGTATAGGAGTTGACCATGATGGGCGCCAAGGACCGGGCTTGGCCCGCCGCGTTGTAGGCCCGGTAGTAGACGTTCCAGCCGCCCAGGGACGCGGGGTCGTCCTCCGCCCAGGTGACCACGAAATCGCCGTTGGCGCTTTCGGCCACGGCCACCTGGGTGGCCGTCGTATTGTTGGTCACCAGGATCTCGCCGTCGAACCACGGCCCGCCGGTGGAAGGGTCGGTGACCGCAAGGGGGCTCGGGCCGGCGGGAGTCCGGGTTCCGTTCACGTCCGTATAGGTCATCTCGTAAATCTTGGCGTAGACGCCCGCCGCTTGCGCACCCGTCGTGGAACTGAGGTCGAAGACCGCGACGAAGTCGCCGTTGCCGTCGCTGGCCACCGTGTTGCCGCCGGACCCATTGCTGGACCCGCCGTCGACCGGGTCCGACGCGTTGCCGTTGATCATCGTCTGGCCGCCGGATGGTTTGATGATGTTGATGCTGATCGACTCCGGCGCGCCGTTGACCGACCACCCGTTGCGGCCCAGCGGGTTGCCGGCATAGTCCAGCACGCTGTTCTTGGCAACCAGCGTCCACTGGCCGGCGCCCAGCGGGGCCGTGCCGCCGCTGTTGCCGTCGCCGTTGAGCACCAGCACCGCTTGCCATTGGTTGGTCCCGACCGGGCTGGCCGTGGAGAACTCCGAGTAGCCGGCGGTTCCCGACAACTGGGAGAGGGTCTGCAGCTCGTTCATGCCGAAGTAGATCTGCGAGATGCCGCCCACCAGCGGCGTCCCGTTCGCCTGCTCCAGGACCCAGTTGTTGAGGTTGGTGACCGTCGGGACGTCCATCGACTTGTCGAAGTCCACCACGATATACTGCAGCGGCTGGAGGAGTTGGGCGTTGGCGGCGATGGGCTGGCCGCTGGGGTCCAAGTAGCCGCTGACCAGCGGGCCGACGCTGTCGACGCTCTCGTTGAACTGCCGGAATTCGATGTCCTCATTGGAGGTCCCGCCGGCCGTGTATTGAGCGTCCTCGGTCCAGACGGCCACGTAACTGCCGTTGGGCTCCATGGCGATCGACGCGACCGTCTCAGCCGCGCCCTTGGTGCCAATCGCGCTGCCATCAAACTCCTTGGCATAGAGCGGCGTCGCGCCGAGAGTCTGCCCGCCAATTTCGTCCGCGGGAAGGGGGGGGTTTGATGCCGCGTTCCCGGGGTCGTTTTCGGTCACCACGCCCGGGGTTCCGTTCCACTGGGCGACTAGACCTATGCCCGAGACGTTGACGGGCGGCGCGGGGTCGAATTGCGGAACCGGCTCGGCCTTGCCGAGGTCGGCGCCAACGTACGCGATCGAATAGGTGAAGCACGCGACTGGGCCGGCCCCGAAGTCGTGCATCTGGGGAGTGTGGTCCGTGACCGCAACGGTGCCGAGCCCGGTGACGGACTCCAGGTTGGCCTGGACGGCCGCCGCCCCGGGGCCTACGTCGGGGCTCCCGCTAATGCTCCCGGTAGAGAGCCACTGCGTGGTGGGCGCGCCGGGGGTGCCAATTTCAAAATTGAAGAGGCCGCTTGAAGCCTCGGGGATGAACAACGTCTGCTGTTCGTTGGTCGGCTGCGTGTGCAGAGTCGAGGCGATCGGCGCCACGGACATCGGCGTGTCGTGGACTTCGCCCTGGAAGGTGATCTCGAAGTAGTAATCGTCGGCCGCGCCGCCGGTGGCGGCGACGACGTCCCAGTACGTGCCCGTCCTTACCGCGACCTCGTTCGGCAGGATGTAGCGGACGCAGACCGGGCCCCCGTCATAGATGGGCGGCGTCGGCGCCGTGGGCCACACGTCCGCCCAGTTTTTGCCCACCAGGATCGCCGAGTCCAGGGCGGCCTCGATGTTCGCGGCGGTTCCCACGGGGTCCACCAGGGTGTCCGGCGCTCCACCCGTGGTGGCGATGGGGACCGTGATGTTCTGAAACTGGCCCGTATCTCCGTTTACCAACTGGAGGGTGACCGTGCCGCCGGCCACGGGGACGTCAGCGCCGTTGTCCACGACAAACTGGGGGATGTCCAAGATGTCGACGTTGTCGTTGCCGTCGCGGGTGGCATTGAGAATGTTGGAGTTCTGCAGGGTCGCGGGGCCGGGTTTCAGCACCGGGTTGGAGGGGAAGGTGCTGGCATACACGCCGTCGGCCTCGCCGTCGAGCACCCCCAGCACGCTGTCCACGATCGCCCGCAGCCGCCCCAATTGGCTGTCGGTGGCGCCCGCAGACTGGGCCACGTAGAGGATTTCGGCGATCTCCCCCTCGACGTTGCCGGCGTCAAGGATATCGTCAATGGCGTACATCAATGGGTTGATGTTGCCGGGCAAGTAGGGCACCAGGTCGGCGTTGGTGGTGGCGTTGATCTGTTGCTCGATCAGCGCCATCGCTTGCGCGGAGGTGAAGTTCACGTCGGAGGAGTCCGCCCCGAAGCCGGAGTACATCACCGTCAGGTCGCCGTTGGCGTCCGAGGCTACCCGGCCGTAGTACTCGTTTCCGGGCCAGATCGCCGTGGCGGCCGTGCCGGGGGGCTGGGAGGCGTTACTGGCCATGAACAGGGGCCGGACCACCGTGTTGACCACCGCCGTGCTGTTGGCGGCGAAGAGCTGGTATTCGGTGCCGTATTGGCCTTCCACCGTTAAGCCGTTGTTGTCCACAGCGGCGTCCGTGCCCGCCACCACGGTATAGTCGTCATTGGCATCGAACGAGGCCGTGGAGATCCCCGCCAGGCCGGGGATCGTCTCCTGCGGAACGAGCGTGACTCCCGTGGAGCTGAAGACCCTGGCTTCGACGGTGCCGACGTAGGTATCCGACTCAATCAAGGCGGGGTCGGAGCTGCTGCTCCAGGTGACGAGGAAAGTGCCGTCATGGGCCACGGCCACGTAGGGCCAGATGTGAACGTTGGTATCCTCGGTGTCGACGTGGATTTCGCTCCCCTGGCGCTGGCCGCTGCTGTTGAATTGCTGGGCGATGATGCCGTTGAAATAGCTCAGGTCCTGGCCCTGGCCCGTCCAGGCGATGACGAAGTTGCCGCTGCCGTCTATGCCGATGCCGGTCTCCGTCATGGTGTTGGCCATGAAGGTGTTCACCTGGAACTGGCTGCCCAGGGTCTCCAGGCCATGCACGTACTGCACGCTGGCCGGCGAGGTGTAGGAGACGGGCTGGAAACGGCGGGCGTAAATGTCGCACACGCTCGCCGGATTCTGCGAATTGGGATCCAACTGGTCCCAGGTGACCACGAAAGAGCCGTTGTCGTCCATGGCCACCGAGGCGTTCGAGCGGCTGTAGTTCAGCGGGACCAGCAAGCCCGCGCTGCTGGGATCGGGATTGTTCACCATGAACACCGGGCTGGGCCCCTTGAGAACCTGCACGCTGCCGCCGGTGAGCGGGTTGCCCAACGAGTCCAGCGGATTGACGACCTCCAACGGCGACTGCACGGCGTCGCCCGAAGCGCCGACGAAGGTCACGTCGAACTGCAAGGGATTCGCCGACACCGGCGTCACGGTCACACTGGGCGCCGTCGAGGTCACGACCGGCGGAGTCGTATACGGGCCTTCCTCGCTGAAAAGCCACGGCGGCTGGACAACGCCGTTGGGAGCACTGTCCGTCGCCGCCTGGGCGAAGGCCTCCTCGATGTTGGTCGCCGTCGCCGTCGGATTGCCGGGAATCACCGGGATCGATTCGGTGGTCCCCGGGATCTGCGTTCCGGTGATCGTCACCGCAGGCAAGAACCCGGCGCTGAAGTTGTAGCTCGTCGGGTCGACCACGATCAGCGGCTCGACTTTGTCCTGCTCGGCGGGGCCGAAATTGATGAGAAAATGGCGCGCGTCGACGGCCGAGACGCTGACGTCCGTCAGCGGGCCGCCCAGGCCGCTCAGCGCGGTCTGGATGTCGCCGGCCGTGGTCTGTAACGGGTCCGTTTCGTTGTAGCTGATCGTGACCTGCTCGCTGGGCGTGGGGGCCTTGCCGTTGGGGTCGAACCCCAGCCTGAACGTGCCCGCCAGGTCAACGGGGCCGCCGAAGGGAGCGGTCGTCGCCGTGATCGCCAACTCCTGCTGCTCCGAGCCGTTATAGACCAACTGGAAGCTGCCGTAAGTCCCCGACGCGTGCTGGGTGAGGATCGCACTGGGCAAAGTGATCCGCTGCACGTCGTCCGTATAGTAGCGGGCGTAGATGTTGCCCTCGACCACCGGCGCACCGGTCGCGCTGATCACCTGCTTGCCGGTATTCGGATTGATCAGCGGGTTGTAGCTGGTCCAGGTGACCACGAAGTCGCCGTTGTCGTCGGTGGCAACCGATTGATTGTCCAAGGGAAGGTTGTAGGTGCCCACGCCCCCGGTCGTCAGCTCCGTCGTCTGGCCCGTCGCACCCACCGCGTTGTTGACCAAGGTGTCCGTCGTCTGCACCGGCGAGACGCTCAAGAGCTGCCGCTGCTCCAGGGGGTCGAACAACAGGCGCCGCGTCTTTTGCGCCTGCCGGCCGCGCTTCTTGCCCCGCAACCGGCCGCAAAGCGACTCCACCGAAAACGCAAGGGCGCCAAGCTTAGACAATCCAAAAGGCGACATGGCTCTTGTTCCTCTTCCTCTTCTTCCGCTTCCTCAAGAATGAATTCCGGCCGAGGTTGCTTCGCCCCGAAGGGGCGAGACTCGACAGCCCAGGGCAACGCCCTGGGCGCCCGGTGATTCCACAATCGTCGTCAGCCCCAACGGGGCGCCATCTTGCGGGCGCTGTCGCGCCCTTGCAGGGCTTCCGGGCGCGGGGGCCTTCGTCTCCCAGGGCTGCGCCCTGGGCTATCGAGTTGAGCCCCTCCGGGGCTGCGCCCGCCAACTCATCGGCAATCAGCGAGCCGGGACGCAACCAGTAGGATGAATCCGGCTCGGTCATGGCCTGGTGGAAGGCTTCCTTCTGCAGGTTGAGAATCATCGGCCGCCGCACGCCGGGGAGAAACTGCACGTCGTACAGCTCCTCGCACCCCCCGGTAAACTCGAACAGACCCGCCAGGCGGCCGCTCCGCAGATCGACCACCGCCACGCCGCACCGCAGCGAGTCGAAGTCCTTCTGGATCGGCAGGCCGCCGAAAATATGCCGCTCGCGGATCTTGGAAAGCCCCACCAAGGCATACGGGCCGACCAGCGCCAGCCCCCGCAAGTATCCCGGCAGCCGACAGACCGGCACGGACCGGCCCTGGAGCGGATCGACCAGCAGCAGCTCGCCCGTGCCCGAGTTGAGCACCCACAACCGGCCCCCGCAGCAGCGCGGCGAATGGGGCATCGACAGCCCCCGCAGCACGACCTGGCCGCTGGAAAGCTCGATCAGCACGCCGCCGGTGGCCTTGTCCTGGCGCCAGGCCCCCGCCGCGTCCGTCGTGCCCAACGCCGTGACGAACCGCGGCTGCCCGCCGTCCATCGCCAGGCCGTTAAGATGGCAACGGTCTTCGGGCACCCGGTCGCTGACAAAAGACGGCGACCAGAAAGGCGTGAAGTTGAACCGCGTGCTGAGCCGCGCCAGGCAGGAGAAGCGGGTGTTGACCAGCAGCAGGTCGTCGCCCTGAAAGGCCACGTCGTGCGTGTTCAGGTCGCCCGTGTGGAACGTCGCCCGGGGCAGGTAAAGCGCGTCGTAGCGGCCGGGCTCCTGCTCCAAGAAGTCGTGCGCCAAGAGCCCCGCGTTGGCGAAGAACGTCACGTCGTAGCGCGTGGCCAGGGCCAGCCGACCGCCATCCACCGCCACCCCCAGCGGCTTCTCGAACTCGCGCATCAAGAGCGTCGTCTGCCGGCCGTCCCAGCCGATCATGGCGACTTTGCCCGCCTGGTACGTGGAGACGACCAGCGACCCCTGGGCCTGCGATATCCAGGCCGCGAAATCGGGCGACGCGTCGCACTCGACGCGCACCGCTTCCGCGGCGCCAGTTGGCTGACTCATGCGCTTTACCTGACCAACAGCGTTGCTAGCAGAGCTGAGGTCCCCCACGAATCCTTGCCAGGATACCACAACTCCCCATATCTTTCTATGGAAACCCAAATCGGAGATTATGTCAAATAGATTGTCGCCAAAACGGGACCGCTAGAATAGAAGTCCGCGGCGGGTCTAAAGTTCCCGCAAAGCAGCCCGTCTGCGGCAAATCGAAAAAATGAACCCGGCGTCTGGCGCGTCAAGGTCCCCAGCCAATCGACCTAAACATTGCAGTTTCACTCATTTATCGTGATCGGAATCACTCAGGCCGTCAAGTTATTTCGCAAATGGGGTCCTATTTGGGGGGTAAATCGGCGGACGGGTGACGGCGGGCGGCGGAAGGGGGGGAGGATAGAAGAGGCGACGAGGAGAAGAGGAGAAGGGGAGAAGAGGAGGCGGCTTACGCAAAGGCCATTGCTGGCAGGCGGTATCGCAATGGCCCGACTTCAAGCAGTTTCGGTCTTCATTTCGGCGTGGTCTCATGGCGATGAATCGCGCCATGCTCGACCAGCGCCACTACCCCGCCCCGACGTCCCCGCGCCCTCCCGTCTCCTCTTCTCCTTTTCTCTCCGTCCCCCGTCCGCCCCGCGGGGACTTTTAGTTTCGTCCCGCCGGCGTATACTTTTGGCTGTGGCCGTCCATTCCGACGGCAAGCCCAAGGAGCCGATTGATCCATGCGGTTACACCGAGCTTTTCAGGCAGCGGCGGCCTTCTATCAGCAATCTTCCCCTGCCAGGCTCACCGGCATGATGCTGGCCGTCCTGCTGGCGGCCACGGCCGGCGGGCGGGCGGAGGAGCCGAAAAACGACGCCCAAGAAGAACAGCAGGGCGCTCACAACCAGTTTGTCCGCATCCTCCGCAACCCGCTCAAGGTGCCGCAGGCCATGCAGACAGCCGTCGTGCGCCACGTCCCCCAGGACTGCGGACGCGACCGGCCGACCGTCGACCTGGTAGCCGCCGTCCACATTGGCGATCCCGGGTACTACCAGCAGTTGAACGGCCTGTTCGAGAAGTACGAGGTGGTGCTCTTCGAGTTGGTGACGCCGGAATCGGTGACGGTTCCCAAGGGCGGCGGCAGCCCCAATCGCAATCCGCTCTCCGCGATCCAGAATGCGATGACCGTCGCGCTGGACTTGCAGTTCCAGCTCAAGGGCATCGACTACACGCGGAAGAACTTCGTCCATGCCGACATGTCGCCCGAGGAGTTCGCCAAGTCGATGGACCGGCGGGGCGAGAGCCTGATGCAGATGTTCTTCCGTGCGATGGGCTATGGTTTGGCCCGGCAAAACGGCGGGCAGTCGGGCCTCGGCGACGGGGAACTCTTGATGGCCCTGATGAACAAGAATCGTGCCTTGGCCTTGAAACGCATGATGGCCGGGCAGTTCGAGGACCTCGAAGGCCAGGTGGGGGCGCTGACCGGCAAAGACGGGTCCACGCTGATCACGGAGCGCAACAAGAAGGCCCTGGCGGTGCTCAAGAAGCAGATCGAGCAGGGCAAGGGCCGGATCGCGATCTTCTACGGCGCCGGCCACATGCACGACATGCAGCAACGGCTCAAAGACGAGTTCCGGCTGGCCCCCATCAGCACCCGTTGGCTGACCGCCTGGGACATGCGCGACCCGGCCCCCGCGAAGAAGTGAGTGGTCAGTGGCTAGTGGTCAGTGGTCAGCGGCTAGGGCCCGCGCACAAGTCGGTTGACCAAATGGCCGGGCGCATGATCCTGTAAGGAATGCCCCTCCCTACAACCTTCTCTTTTCCGACCCCTGACCACTAGCCACTAACCACTCTCCGTCAGTAGCGGACTACTTTCCGCAAGATCACGCTGCCCCAGGCCACGAGGCAGAGATTGCCCAGCCAGGCCAGCGAAGCGGGTGCGCTGCCGTTCTTGGCCGCGTCGGCGGTGAATATCAAGAGCGGGTAATAGACGATCAGGATCGGCAGGAAGCAGAGGAAGAAATTGGTGAGGAAGTCGCGGTTGCGGAACCAGATGCCCATGGGAGCACCGACCCAGACGAAACAGAGACAACTGAAGCCCGCCGACCAGCGGCGATGGGGTTCCGCGTAGAGGCGGTAGAGCCGGCTGCGATGATCGTTGGCCACCATCCGGCGGACTGCCCACTGCCCGCCGGTGAGCTCGTCGAAGTCGCCGCTGAGCATCTGGTAAGCGGCCTCCAGGGTGTACTTCTTGTCCGTCTCCTCGACCACGCGGGCTTCTCGCAAGGTCTCGTGGGGAATCGCGCAAAGCGGCAACCAGGAGGGCATTTGCGTTTCGAAGTTGGTGTGGCTGGTGTCTTCCAGCGGTATTTCCTGTTCCTGAACGTCGGGGAAGTCGAACCTGGTCAGGCCGCCGAAGTCCATGGTGCCGTTGCGCAGCCGGATTTTCAGCACGTTCTCGTCGTGGTCGCAGTGCAGGTACGCCTCCTGGGCGGTGATCGTCAGCGTTGGCACGTCGCCGTGCCCCCGGATGGTGAGCATGGGCGCGAGCAGCCGCCGGCCGTCCATGCCCTTGACGTTGATGCTGAAAGTGCCGGCGCTGTATCCCTTTTGCGTCTGCAACATGGCGTAGGCGATCTCTTCCACCGCCTCGACCACGACTCGCTGGATGCCGTGGCGACCCCAGGAGCCGGCCAGGTCGTTAAGCCACACGGTAAACAGGCTCAGCAGGAAGCTGATCACGAAGGTCGGCCAGAGCAGCGGCAGCGGCGAGATGCCCAAGGCCTTCACGGCGACAATCTCGTTGGAACCGGACATTCGCGAGTAGAGGCTGGTGGCCGCCAGCAGCAGGCACACCGGCACCGTGACCCGCAGCACCTCGGGCAAGAAATAGGGCACCAGCCGCAAGACGGCCAGGGGAGGCAGGTTTTGCCGCAGCGCCTCGTTGACCAGGCCGCCGATCAAGAACAGGGCCGTCAGCGCGGTCAGCGCCAAGAGGAACAGCTTGGTCAACTGGGCTAAGACATGGCGCGTGAAGATTCGCATAGGCCCGGGTAGTGTCTCCAGGGGCAGATGACGGGTCAAGATCAGTATCGACCGGGGCCGGTTGCGCTTTACAGCCGGGCCGGAATGTTCCATACTAGACGGCAAAGCCGCAGCAGAGGAATGAAGGAGCTTTTAACTCCTAACCGCGACGGAATTTACAGCAGGAGCACGCACGGATGGCGGTGTTATTGATGAATGAAACGACCACCTTCCGCTGGTCGTTCGAAGAGGACGTGGCGAACTATGCCGCCGCGGGGATCCCCGCCATGGGCGTCTGGCGGCAAAAGCTCTCCGATTTCGGCGAAGAGAAGGGGATCGAGCTGTTGGCCGACGCCGGACTGAAGGTCTCCCACCTCCTTTGGGCCGGGGGCTTCACCGGCAGCGACGGCCGCTCCTTCCGCACCAGTATCGAAGACGCCAGCGACGCCCTGGAGACGGCCGCCGGCCTGAAAGCACAAACTTTGGTAGTCTATAGTGGTTCGCGGGCGGGGCATACCTTCAACCACGCCCGCCGTCTGATCCGCGACGCCTTGAACGAACTAGCGCCGCTGGCCTCCGAGCGGGGGGTGGTCCTGGGAATCGAGCCCATGCACCCTCATTGTGCCGCCGAGTTTACCTTCTTGACCGGCATCGACGAAACCCTCGAGTTGCTCCAGTCGGTGGGCAGTCCGCAGGTGAAGATGGTCTTCGATACCTACCATCTGGGACAAGACCGCGAGGTCATCGGCCGGATTGCCGAGTTGGCCGGGAAGGTGGCGATCGTGCAGTTGGGCGATTCCCGCAAGCCTCCCACCGCGGAGCAGAATCGCTGTCGCCTGGGGGAAGGGTGCGTGCCGTTGCGGGAGATCGTCGACGCCTTGAAGGCCTCCGGCTACGATGGTTTCTACGACGTGGAACTGCTGGGCGAAGAGATCGAAACGCTCGACTACCCTTCCCTGTTAGTCCACGCGCGGGAGGCCTTCGATCGCTTTGTCCTCCGTGGCGACGGCTGACATGCTGCTGGTGAACTCCCGCATTCAAATCCCGCTGGCCGAGTTCGAGATCAGCTACGCGCGGAGTTCCGGCCCGGGGGGACAGAATGTCAACAAGGTCAACAGCAAGGCGACGCTTCGCTGGCCGCTGCTCCGCAGTGCCAGCCTGCCGGACGACGTCCGCCAGCGGTTCCTCGCCCGCCACCATCGGCGGGTGACGGTGGAGGGCGACCTAGTGGTGAGCAGCCAGCGTTATCGCGACGCCGGCCGCAACGCCAGCGATTGTCTGGAGAAGCTTCGCCAGATGCTGGTGGAAGCGGCCCAGCCGCCGAAGCGTCGCAAGCCGACGCGGCCCACCCGCGGCTCCGTCCGTCGTCGCCTGGACGACAAGCGTCGCCGTGCCCAGAAGAAGGGCTCCCGCCGGGAGAGCTTCGAGTAGGGTGAGGCGGACTTCAGAAAGGTAGGGTGGGACAAGCTCGCCAGGGCGATCGCCGGCCCACCAGGGGAGTGGCTAGTGGTCAGTGGCTAGTGGTCAGAGGGAGTGGCTAGTGGTCAGTGGCTAGTGGTCAGAGATTGGGACTTATGGGACTCATAGGTCTCATAAGTCCCATCGGTCCCATAAGTCCCATGCTTTTCCGGCGAGGCTAGCCGCTGACCACTGCCCACTGCCCACCGGCCACTTTTGGTGGGCCGGCGCTCGCTCTGGCGAGCTTGTCCCACCCTACACGCCGGGAAGCGACCCGCGGTTATAATGATTTCATGGCTGATCCCCAAGACATCGACCGCCTGCTGCGGCACTGGCCCTTTGAAGCCGGGATGATCAGCGCACGGTTGGTGCCGGCAGGGGACGGCCGCGAGGTGCTGCAAATGCGGATCGAGATGGGCGTCTTGCAGATGGAGACCTGCGGCCGTCCCGACGGGGAGCAGCCGGGGGGGGCCACCACGTATCTGGACCTTCTCAGGGCCGAGGCGGCACGGCAGCCCGAGCCGCTGCGGCTGAGCGAGGAACAGACGCTCCAGGTCGATCGGGAGTTCTACCAGTACTATCACCGCCGCATCTGCTGGTTGGCGCTGCGGGAGTTCGCCCGGGCGGTGGCCGACGCCGATCACACCTTGGCCCTGATGGACTTCGTCGAGGAGCATTCGTCCAATGAGGAATGGGTGCTGTCGCACGAGCAGTACCGGCCCTTCGTGCTCTTCCACCGCACGCAGGCCGCGGCCTTGGACTGTCTGGAAAAGGCCGGGGCCGAAGTAGCCATCGAGGAGATCAACCAGGGTTTGGAGCGGATTCGCCGGCTCTCGGAGAAGGCGCAGGTCGAAGAGCCGTTCGAGGAGGACGAGTTGGTGGTCCAACTCCGCCATTTGCAGCAGTGGCTCCGCGAGCACTACGACGTGGGCCGGACGTTGGCCGAGCAACTGGCCGATGCCGTGGCCCACGAACAATACGAGGTGGCCGCCCGGCTGCGCGACGAGATTGCCAAGCGGAGCAAGCGCTGAGCCGGACCGAAGAATAATTGAATTCCGTATTCTCGGCGTCTCTGCGCCTCGGCGGTGACGTTTCCAGTTGGTAGGTTATGCTTCAGCATAACGGGCGAGCGATCGGCGGCCGATGTCTCGGGATTCCGTTATGCTAAAGCATAACCTGCGGGGTTGCAGGGCTTAGCGTGCGCTCAAAAATAACTTGAACAATTTGCCTCTGTAGGGAACGCCCTCCGTGGCGTTCCGGGGTCTCGCCCGGGGCAGCTTTTTCCGAACGCCCGGAACGCCACGGAGGGCGTTCCCTACAGAGATTGACCAACGAAATTCGTTCAAGTTATTTGCGAGCGCCGGCTTAGTGCACAACCGGCGGCACGTTGGCCGCGTGGACCGAGTTCGGCTCGTCGACCTCCTGCCCGCGGAGCACGGCCAGGTGCTTCAGCAGGATGCGGCGGACTTCCAGCACGGCCAGCGGATGCATGTGGACGGTCAGGTGGTCGGCGGGGACGATCAACTCGCTTTCCACGTCCTCCATGTGGGCGCTGCGGTAGCTCACGACCCCGTCGCCGCCGGCGGCCCACTTGCCGAACAGCCCCTGCTTGGGCAGCAGGCCGATGATGTTGTGATAGGTCACCCAGGGCGCTTCGCGGGCGGCGAGCATCACGGGGAAGACAGGCGATTGGGGGGCCAGGGAATCGATGCTGTTGGCTACGTGCAAGAGCGAGTCGGGGGGGAACAGGTTCTGGTTGTCGTGGAACAAGCTCTCCTGGCTCTCCGTTAAGAACTGCGGCAGGCTGATCAGCCTGGCGAAGAGCCATTGGGTGGCGTCGTTGGAGATGCTGCTGCCGCGGCAGGGCGTGGCGATGGTCACCACCCGCCGGACCGAGGGATTGGGCCGGAAATAGAACGTATCGCCGAGCCGCTTCAGCAGTTGCGGATCGGCCCGGACCATCGCCAGCGGCTGCCGGCTGACCAGGTTCCAGAAGTCGTTGCCGCTGTCGATGGTTTGCAGCCGCGCCAACAACCCGCCCATGCTGTGGGCGATGACCACCATCTGGTCCAGCGCCGGCTCCTGGCGGCGAGGATCGAGCACCTGGCGGACCTCGGCCAGGTCCGTCCGCAGGCGGCTGGCGCTGATCCAGAAGGGCTGCGCCGTGGGGTAGAGATAGAACCAAAACTGGTAGCGGTCGCGGATTTCCGGGCAGCTTCGCAGGTCGTTGAACATCTCCACCCAGGTCATGGGGCTGGACCAGAGCCCGTGGACGAAGAGCACCGGGATCTTGCCCGGCTCGTAGGGCTGCACCATGTACAGGCCCATGATCGGCGCCTGGCGCTCCGGCAACGGCTTCAGCAGCGACTCGGGCCGCAGCAGGCCGGCGGTAGCCAGGTTGCTCATGGCCGGGTTGGAAAGGAAGTAGGCCAAGGGCGTGGTCAGGTCGCTCTCCAACGGCACGGCCAGGTCGCCGACGGCGACGTCGCCCGTTTCCAGCGGGTCGTAGAGCTCGATCGCCGCCCGGTGCCGGGCCAGGGCATTGGCGCCGTCCGCATTGCCGGCCGGCAGCGGACGCAGGAAGGCCGTCAGCGGGAAACTCAGCGCCGGCGGATAATAGTCCGCGGCGGCCGGCTGGCCGGGATAGCCCTTCGCCGAGCGGACGGCGATCAGCGGCACGCCCAGCCCGTACGTCTGGTAGCGGTTCTTCAGCCCGGTGATCTCGTAGTCGGAGACGAACTCGAAGTGGTCCAGCTCCTCGGGCCGCCACTTGCTGCCACAGATTTGGCAGGTGAAGTCCCAGTTGCCGCTGGCCGTGCGGATGGTGTAGGTATTGCCCGGCCTCAGGCCGTTCTGCTTGACGGCGATCCGCAGCCCGGCCTCCAAGGCCCCGTTATACAGGTCGCACGCCCCGCGGAAGTGCGGATCGTAAGGGTTTCGCAGGCCGCGGAAACGGTCGTCGAAGAGATACTGGTAGGCGTGGACCACCGACGCGCCGTAGAGATCCATCGCCAACTGGGGATCCTTCTTGTCGGCCTTGATCGCTTCTAGGTAGGCCACCTCGGCGAAGGCGTAGACGTTTTCGGCCGAGGGCTCGCGCTCGATGATCGCCTGGATGCAGTCCAGGAGCTTGCGGGGATCGCGTTGGAGGTCGTCGCCGAGGTCGTAGACGCGAAGGAATTGGACCGTGCGGGGACTGGCCTGAGGCCCTTCGCGGGAGTACAACTTCAACTCGTCGGCCAGGGCGTTGTGCGGCACAGCCCGCAGCGTGGCCATCTTGGTCGAAGCGCAGCCGGCGGCCGCCAAGGCAAGCGCAATCGCCAGCCACGGCAGCCAGGCGACCCTGGCCCCGGTCGATACGGGCAGCCTCGACCTCCTGTCTGACTGCTCCATGACGCCTCAAGTGCGGCTCTCCCCTCTCCCTCCGGGAGAGGGTTAGTGTGAGGGGGCGATTAACCCATCCTCTAACCCACACGATTTACCGCCGCCACACTAGCCCGAAGCGCAAGCGATGGACGCACAACGACTTACCATCGCTTGCGCTTCGGGCTAGTGTTTCTGCGGCGGATTACCCTCACCCCATCCTCTCCTAGAGAGGGGGGGCAGATTGGCAAAACAATAGAGCTTTCGCCCCCGCGGCGTCAATGCCGGTTTCCGGCAATCGTAGGGTGGGACAAGGCCGCCTTGGCGGCCGCTGGCCCACCAAGTGCCGGCGGAAGAATTGGTGGGCCGGCGCTCGCCTGCGCGAGCTTGTCCCACCCTACTCGGCTGCCCTCAGTTGTGCCGCCCGGCAGGCGGGACCTACTCCTGCGGCTTGCCGTTTTGTTCCTCCGCCAGGTCGCGGTAATAGGCTTCAATCAAGGACTTGTACTTGGGGAGAAATTCCTCGATCGACGACGCCTGGATCGGCTCGCGCTCGCGTTGCGGCAGCGTCGCGAGGAACTCCTTGAACTGGCGGACGTCGGCCGCAGCTTGCCGGCCGGCCGGCTCGTCCTTGGCCCGGGTACCGCTGTTCTGGGGCTTGGGGTTCGGCTGGGCGCCTTGCGACCCCGGCTTCTTGCCCGCCTGGCCAGGCTTCTTTTCACCCCCGGGCTTGGGTGTACATTGCCCTCCCGGACTAGAAGACGAGTTCTGGCACGACTTCAGCAAGCGGTCGAGGTCGGCCACGATCTGTTCTTGCACCTGCTTCGTCTGCGCACCAGGGTTGGGCTTGGCCAGCAGCGATTCCGCCTGCTGCATTTGCCGGGCAATCCGCAACAGCGGATTCTCGTCTTCCGCAGCCCCGGCCGGCGCCTGCGCCCGAGCGGAGAGCATCCCCAAGCCGAACAACCAGACGCAGACCAGCGGCAATCCAAAATCCAAAATCCAAAATCTAAAATGGACGGTCATTGTGGGTCCTCCGGCTGATCGTGAGCGTCTTCGGTCGGCAACAGCTTCAGGAGCAGGACGGCCAGCCGGCCTTGCTGAGCGGCCAACTCGGCCAACCGCTTGTGGGCCTCGCCGCCCGAGGCGCCCCCTTGCAACGCCTTCTGTTCCGCCTCCCGGCTCTGACGATTCACGTCGAGCTGCATCAGTTTGACAAGCTTGATCTGGACGAAGTTCCGCAGGGCTTGCCCCGGGTTCTGTGTTCCCGGCGGCTGTTTCGCCTGACCCCCGGGACCGCCGGGCGGCGACGGCCCGGGAGCTTGCGGATCTTTCTTCAAAGCTTCCAGCACCTCGTCGAGCCAGTTGAGGGCCGCCTGTTGGGCTTGCTGGGTCTCGCCGCCGGGCTGACGATGCTCCAGCAGATCGGCCGCCTCGTGCATCTTCTCCACCGCCGAAGTCAAGGCCAGGTGCAAGACCTCGGCGCCGGCCGCTTTCTGTGCCATGCCTGCCGCCTCGCTCTCCAGCAGCCGCTGGTTGCGGGCCAGGTCCAAAAGGCTGGCGGCCTCGGAGCGGGTGAGACTGCCGTTGAGCCGGACTTTCTCCTCGATCCGCCGCGTCTCGTCCAAGGCCTTCTGTTGCCGATCGCGGAGGCTTCGCAGTGATTCCTCGAGTTGGACCATCTGCTCCATGGCCAGCTCCGCCTCCCTGCGGCTGCGCTCGTCGGCCAGAGGCCCGGTCCCTTCCTTCAGGGCGTCGTGGGCTTCTTGGGCGGCGTCGGCGGCGCGTGGGGCATCCCCTTCTCGCGCCGACTTGCCGGCCTGCCGCATGGCCCCGACCGCTTTCTGAACCGCGCGGCTGGGCCGCTCGGCGGCCAATCGCTGGAGTTCCCGCAGCAGTTGCTCGGTCTGCTGGCGGAGTTTGTCTTGCTCGGCAGCCAGGCGATCGAGCTCGCCCCGGTTGCCGGCCGCGGCCGCCATCCGCTTTTGCAACGCCTGTTCCGCGTCGGCGATCTTCCCCAGGTCGGATTGCAACTGGCGGAGCTTGCGGACCAGCCCCTCGGGCTCCGACTCGCGGCGATCGGCCAGCACGTCCAACACCTGCTGCAAGTCGCCGATGACCTGCTTCTGCTCGGCGATCGCCCGGCCCATCTGGTTCTGCTGGATGTCGTCGCCGGCGGACCGCATCTGGCCGCCGATCGCCAGGTCCTGCGCCCGGTGCAGGGCCGCGGCCACGGTCTTGGCGGCCGCCGGATCACTCTCCTGTAAGGGACCGAGGGAACTCTGCATCTCCTGCTGGACGTGGTCCCATTGCCCAGCCAGCTCGGCCTGCTGCCGGGCGTTGATCTTCAGGTCGGCCGATTCCTGCGGCAGCAGGTCTTGGAGCTCTTTGGCCAGCGTGCGGCGGCCCACTTCCGTGGTCCGCTGGCCAAGCTCCTCCTCGTCGCGCTGCAACTGGGCGATCTCGCGGTGGAACCGCCGGTAGCTGTCCCAGCGGCCCAACTCGCCGATCAGCGTCTCCAGCGTGGCGATCACCTGGTCCTGGTGCTTGCCGGCCGCAGCCAGCGAGGCCCGCACGGCCGGGTTGGGCGGGACGCGCCCTTGGGCTGCCGCCCGGCCGGCTGCTCCTGCAAACGGATCTGCGACGACTTGATCGCCGCCGTCAGCTCCCGGGCGATCACCGGAAACTGCTCGCGGTCCAACCGATCCAATTCCTTCAGCATCGCTTCCATCCGCCGTTGGACGTCCGGGCTGCTGAGGCGGTTGTTCTCGAGTTCTTCCCGCAAGGCGAGGATCTGCATCGGCAGGCCGTCGGTGCGGCTGGAGAGCGTGCGGACCACCTGCCGCTCGTTGAGCTCCACGCCGCGGAGGTGGTCCAGGTCGAGCTGGTCCAACAGGCCGATTTCGCCGGCGCGGATCTCCAGGTCGGCGACCTGTTGCCGGCCCTGCCGTTGGATCCCCAGAACCCGCTTCAACTCGGCCAGCAGGAAGGCCTGGCGCGAGGCGATCCGCTCGGTCAGCTCGTCGGGGGTGACCACGCTCAGCCGCCGCGGCTCGCTCGTGCCGGTCTGCGGCCGGTAGTCGCCGGCCGCGACGTAGAACGTGACTTGCGTGCCGGCGGTAAGCCCCAGCGGAGCCAGGTCCCAGTCCAGCGACACCACCCGGCGGTCGCCCTGCTCCCCCTGTTCCAGGCCCTTGCTCTGCGGTTGGACCCGCTCCGGGCCGACAAACAGTTGCTTCACCACGTCGGGCTGCTTGGGCCGGTCCGAGCGGCTAAACAGCAGGTCGATCCGCCGCAACGCCAAGTCGTCCTTGGCCGATACCCGCAAGGGCACCCGGGCGTTGGGGGTCACCAAGAGCGTGCCCGACGGCTTCTCGATGAGCACCGTGGGCGGCGCGTCGGGGACCGCGCGGATCTCCCAGCGATTGTCGTTGCCGCCGGCCAGCCCGTCGATGTCGATGAGCTTGAACCAGTAGGCCCCCGACTTGTCGATCAGAAGCGGCTGCCGGGCGTCGGCGGGAATCGTGAGCTGCTTCCGATCGGGGGCCAGCCGTGCGGGGAGTTGCCGGCCGTCCTCCAGCGACAGCCAGGCCTCGCGAAGCGGCTTGGTCGAGGCGGCGGAGATCTGCACCTGGGTGCCCACCAACGCCCGCAGGTGCCCCTCGGCCTTGCTGGTCGGCCAGCCGGTATAAGCCGGCGGGACCAGGGTCACGCTCAGCGAAGCTATCGCGGGCGGCTCCATCACCTGCACCGGGATCCAGGGCATAGTCTGATCGTCGCCGCCCTCGACGCGATAGGCGAAAGGCCGCACCACGTTCTCCCGCCGCGCCACCATCGCCCCGCCGGCAAAGTGCATGGCCTCGGTCTCCTCGCCAGCCGGGCCGCCGGCCGCCGTGAAGCGATAGTGGATCCGCACCACGTCGGGCAGATCCGCGTGGCGATCGACCACCTCGACCTCGAAGGCCTGCCCCCTGGCAACCCGCTGGATCCGCTGGAGGAGCTCCAGGTGGGTCCGTTGCGGCCAGGCGACGTTGCCCAAGGGGTTGATCAGCCGCACGGCGGCGGTCCGAGCGGCCGTGGCGTTGGGCAGCACGAGGATCAGGGTCAAAAGTCCGATCGCCGAGGCGGCCAGCGCGGCCCGGCGTGCCGGACGCCCGCCCAGGGTTTCCAAGAAGTCCAGCGGCTCGCTGGCCGCGGTCACTTCGCGGATCACCGCGCCTCGCAGGGCGGCCGAGCCGGCGCGCGGGTCGTCTTCCGGCTGATCGAGGAACTCCACGGCGCTGGCCAGGCCGTCGTTGAGCTGCGGGAACCGTCGCTGGACGCGGCGGGCCAGCTCGGCGTTGGACAGCCGCGCCGTCTGCGGCACGAGCAAGAATCGGTAGCCGGCCCAGAGCACGACGCCCCACACGCTCAGCGAGGCGATGACGCGGATGCCCCGGTCCTGGAAGTGGAGCAGGTAGTCCAAGAGCCCCATCGCCAAGGCGGCCGCCAAACCGGCGGTCACCAGCCAGCCCAGCCCATAGACCGCCAGCAGCCTCCGCAGGCGGTTCCGCAAGGCGGCGATTCTCTTTTCCAACGGGTGAGCCATACCGCGCCGAGGGGCCTTTCCACAACGGAAACAAGTTCTACTACCCGCGGGATGAAGTGACCCAAGTTCGTAGTCCCGGCTTTAGCCGGCAGCCCGCCCCAGAACCGCCTGAAGGCGGGACTACGAACGTATCATTTCCGGCCGCGAGCCGTATCGCAAAGCGACGTTGCCGCTATTCCCCCATAACGCATGGTATCGTCTTCAGGTCTTCGTGTCACCTGGCACCTTGTCTCCGTACCTCGCGCAAACTTGGGGGAGGCCGCTGGAGTGACGTTCGCCAACGCATCTTCCATGCCAATTTGCCACTCCCCAACGGCCTGGCTCGTATGTCCGAAGATCGGCAGGTGAGGGTCTGCAAAACAATAAGTTGGGCAATCTGATTGAACCCAAGGAAGCTCGGGGCCCCGGGGTCCAATAGAGACCGCACGCAACTCGCAGGAATTCTGTCGCTGCGCGCGTCACGGGTGTCGGATGTTTCGACAGTCCTACGGGGACTAGCGGCAAAACGGAGGAAATTGCGTTCCATTCGCGGCGACGTTATCCTGCAGGCTGTTTCCAGCCGCCTGCGCTGCGGAGGAGGGACGGTATCCATGAAATGGCTGAACCTCGTGTGCTCGATATCGGCGATCTGCTTGCCGGGCTATTGTGCCCAGGCCGCTGAACTGGTCCCCAACGGCGGATTCGAGGAATTGAAGCAGGTCGATCTGCTGGGACGGCTTGACGCCAGAACCAGGAGCTTCTACGCCGGAACGGCAGACTCGCCGTTTCAGGGTTGGGCTTTCGGGGGCGCGTGGGAAGGAGGCAGCTATTCGGTGGCCGTCTCCGACCAGGCCCACGCCGGCCGGCGCTCCTGCCAGATCACTTGCCGTAAGCGAGGGCGGGGAGGCATCGCCAGCTCCCCGGTCACGCTCAAGGCGGGCACGATCATCGAGGTGTCGCTGTGGGTGAAGGCCAAGGACGCGACGGGCGGGCGCATCTTCTTGAACTTCGAGGGCACCCCCGGGGACGGCTGGGACAGCAAGGACCTCAAGACCGGCACCTACGATTGGACGAAGTTCACCCGGCGGACCGTCGTGGCGGGCGGTCAGCGCGGCGGCCCGCAGACGATCGTCTTCTTCCTCTACTCTACTTGCGAAGGCTCGCTCTGGGTGGACGATTTTTCGGCGAAGACCCTCGACGTCAACGCCATGGCGGAGGCCCCCGAGGAACCGGCCGCCGCCGCCAAGACCGCCAGACCCATTCCGGAGCCGCCGGATTCGATCGGTTATCGCGTGAACGTCGTCTCGCCGCTGGAGAAGGTCTTCCGCGAGGACGACTTTGCGCCGCCCACGAGACCGCAGGTGGAGGTCGCCGCCGCTCGCAATGAGTACGAGTCCATCCAGGTCGTGATCGAGGCGCCGTGGCGGCCGGTCACCATCCGCGAGGTGCGGCTTTCGGACCTGAGGGGTCCCGGCGGGGCGGTCATCCCGGCCAGCGCCCTGAAGTGGGAGCGGGTCGACTACGTCGAGACGACGGTCCAACCCATGTATTTCGCCGAGCGCGGGCTGGGGTGGTATCCCGACCCGCTGATGCCGGCCGGCGCGTTCACCGTCGGGAAACTCTCGCGGACCCCGGTCTGGATCACGCTCAAGACGCCCCGCGACTGCCCGGCCGGCAAGTACCGCGGTACGATCACCCTCGTGCCCGAACGCTTGCCGGCGACGACCGTCCCCCTCGCGCTGACCGTGTGGGACTTCGCGCTGACGGACCAGACCCACCTGCGCACGATGACCTGGATGAGCGGCGGAGAGATCCGCGCCTGGTACGGCCACGATTGGTCCGCCGAGGGCGATCGCTTGCACGGCCAGGCGATGCGGAACTACCAGGACTTCCTCCTGGAACACCGTTTGGGCCCCGGCGGGGAGATCTCCTTGGACGACAAATCGCTGGAACGCTTGATCGCCAAGGGCATGAATGCCTTTGTCATGGGCACGGCCCCGAACCTGAAGCGGGAGCAGAAGACCACGTACAGCCCGGAGTTCGTCGAGCGGTTTACCAAGAACCTCCGCGCCGCCGCCAAGAGCCTCCAGGAAAAGGGCTGGCTGGACAGGGCCTATGTCTACGTCTACGACGAGGCCCCCCGCTCCGCCTGGCCGGAGGTCCAGAAGATCGACCGGGCGATCCATGCGGCCGCTCCCGGGGCGCGCATCTTGCAGTGCCTCAACGAGCCGGAAGGCGTCCAAGAACTGACCGGCTTTGCCGACGTGTTCGACGTGTACGTCGGGCAGTACCACAAGGCCGGCGTGTCGGCCTCGCAGAAAAAGGCGCGGAGGTGTGGCTGGCCATCTGCTGCTACCCCATGGACCATCCCAACTTCTTCATCGAGTATCCGCTGCTGGACCTCCGCGTGACGCCCTGGATCTGCTGGAAATACAAGGCCGCCGGCTTCGAGTATTGGTCGACGACCTCCTGGGGCCGCAACTGGCAGAAAAAAGGCGACAAATGGCCCAAGGTCCCCTGGGAAGCCAACTCGTTCGGGCGCTACAACGGCGACGGGCACCTGATCTACCCCGGCGCGGATCTCCGGCCCTACTCCTCCCTCCGCTTCGAGGCCCTGCGCGACGGATTGGAAGACTACGAGTACCTCTGGACGCTCGCGTCGCTCGTGAAGCGGGCCGAGGCCGCCGGCGCCACCGGCGCCCCGGTGGACCAGGCCCGAAAACTGCTTTCGCTCGACGGGGTGGTCCGGGAAAGCGGTACGTACGCACCCCAGGGCGAAAAGTACCTCGCCTACCGCCGGGAACTCGCCCAAGCCATCCTGGCTCTCCAGACCCAAGGAGCAACACGATGAGCTTTCCCAGGCCCCGGCTTGCAAGATCTGCGGGCGTTTGCGTGGCCCTGGCGTTTGCCGCCGTTGGGGCTGCGTCGCCGCCGGCGGGCAACCTCTTGAGCAACTCCTCGTTCGAGCAGCGCAGCGGGGCGGAACAGCCGGACGAACCGTGGGGCCGAGGAGCGTTGGACGGCGTTGCGCGAAGCCCCTTTGCTCACTGGGGGTACAGCGGGTTTTGGGACGGCGGCAATTACGACATCAAGCTCGGCCCGGGACGAACCGGCCGGCTCTGTGCCCGATTGGTCTGCCGCGAAAAGGGCCGCGGCGGCATCTCGACCGAGGCGCTTCGCGTCGCGCCGGGAACCAAGCTCCAGTTCAAGGGCTGGTTCAAGACCATGGGAGCCCAGGGCGGCACTTGCCAGGTGAACTTCGAGGGCGACCCCGGCGACGGCTGGGCCAGCATCCCGCTCCCCGCCAAGAGCGACTACGACTGGACGGAGGTCACCGGCACCGTGACGGTGCCCAGGCCGAAGGAGATGCACAACGGCAACGTGGAAATCTACGTCTTCATCTATATGCGGACGTACGGAGAGCTCTGGATCGACGACGTGACGCTTACCCCGATTGCGGAATAACTCGTCGACGACGAGTAGGCTGGGACACGCTCGCGCAAGCCCGCGCCGCGCGCCGCTTGACATCCACCGGTCTGGGCGGGTAAGTTGCGGTAGGAGGTAGAGCTTTCCCGCCAAGGGCCGTGCGGATCTTTGGAGCAATCCATGTCCGAGATCTTCGATGCTTATCACATCTGGCTGGGAATCAAGCCCGAGGACCAGCCGCCGAACTGCTACCGGCTTCTGGCGATCGACCTCTTCGAGGAGAATGCCGACGCCATAGCCAACGCCGCGGATCGGCAGATGGCCCACATCAGGTCGTTTCAAGCGGGCCAGCACTCGGCACTTTCCCAGAAGATTCTCAACGAGATTTCCGCCGCGAGGATCTGTCTGCTGAATCCGCAGAAGAAGGCGGCCTATGACGCGAAGTTGCGGCAGGAGTTGGCCCTGAAGCAGCCCGTCGCCAGCGCGGATCCGCCGCGGATCGAGCTGGGTTTTGACGTTTCACCCCGCCCACGGCCCCCCGTCCACAAAGCCTCGCCCCAAACGCAGTGGCCGTCCTGGCAAATCGTGGCGGCGATTGCGGCAGTCGCGATCCTCCTTTTTGTGGCCGTGGCCGCCATTTTCCTCGGTGGCGGCGAAAAAGCAGTGATTCCAGCGGATTCCCATAACCGCCTCCCTTCGGCCAAGACTGAGACCGTGCCGCCCGAGCCCCCGAAGGTTGCAAAAGCTGTTCAACAAGCCTCCGCGGAACCGCCCAAAGTTGCGCCGCCTGCCGCCGAACGGAAGCCACGGCCCGCGATGCCGACGTTCGGCGAGCAATACGCCGATATTCTCCCCTGGGTCGATCCCAAGCTGGATTGCGTAACCGGCGAGTGGACGAAAAACGGAACGGCCGTGGCGAACACCTCGTTTGGCGCCAGGATCGCGCTGCCCGTGAAGGTGGCAGGAGAGTATGACCTGGAGACAACTTTTACCCGCCGAGAGGGCAAGGACACGCTTGCCATCGTATTGCCCGTCGGCTCGCACGCCTGCGACATAGCCCTGAGTAGTTGGGAGGGGCAGGCCCACGGTCTGGAAGCCATCGACGGCCAGGACTCGCGCAGCAACCCCACCACGAGAAGCCCCGGCACGCTCATCAACGGACAGCGGTACACGCTCTTGGCGAAAGTACGAATTCGGGACCAACTTGCGAGCATTGAGGTATTACTCGACAACGCTCCCCTGTTCCGCTGGCAGGGGAAGGAAACGTCGCTGGCGCCCCTGGGAGAGTTTTCCCTTCCCCACCCGGACCAGATCGGCCTCGGCGTGTTTCGCTCCTTGGCAACGTTCCATTCGGTACGGCTGCGAGTCATCTCGGGCGAGGCTTCATGGACCGAACCCCAAAGGGCAGGACCGAAGGAATCTTCGCCGATTGCGGTCGGGCTGCCCAAGCCCGCGGAACCTCAGGCGCCCACCGACCCTCCCGAGAAGGTTGCGGAAGTTGTCAAAGCTGCCTTCGCTCAGGCCAAGAGTCCGGATGATTTCAGGAGCGTCGCCGTGGACGCCTTCCAATTGATGGAGCAAGCCAAGGCCGCCGGCAAGCGGGACGTTGCCCGCAGCGCAGTCACCCTGGCGCTGGCCGCGGCCAGAAAGGCGAATGATGACGAGTTGGTGAAGACGGCGACGATCTGCGTGCTCGACCCGAAGTCGAAGCCCGTGGTGAACGAGGACCCGTCGTGGATTGACATCCTGCCGCGGGTCGATCTGCAAAGAGACCGTGTGGAAGGCGACTGGGAGACAACGGGGAAGGCGGTCACCGTCAATAAATCGCCTCGGCCGACGTTGATGCTCCCCGTGAGAATCGAAGGCGAGTATGATCTGCTCCTTCGCTTCACCCGTTATGCGGGCAGCGATACCCTTTACGTCGTTTTGCCGGTCGAGTCGCAATGCTGCGGAGTGGTTCTCAGCGGCTGGTTTGGGGCGTGGAGCGGCCTGGAGCTGATCGATGGTCAAGAGGCAAATAACAGCAACAACCCCACGCGGCGGCGCCCCCGCACATTGACCAACGGAAAAGAATATACGCTCCTGGTCAAGGTGCGCCTGGAAAACCAGATGGCGATCATCGAAGCGCTTCTGGACAACTCCCTGCTGTTGCATTGGGAAGGAAAGCCGTCGTCTCTCACTTTTCACGGGGACAGGAAATTGCCGCAACCGCAACGGATTGGGTTGGGAGCCATCGATTCTCAGGTGACGTTCCATTCGGCAAAGCTGCACTTGATCTCCGGCAGCGCTTCCTGGGCCGATGGAGGGGAGATTGAGGGCCCGGCCGCTGCCGGCGACAAACAGACCAGGTCCATTCCCGGCGCAGCCGCTCAAGAGCGAGCCCTGAGACTCGCTCGTGAGCTTTTCCAAGACAAGTCCTCGAGAGCGACGACCAGCCAGCAGCAGAAGGCCCTGGCGCAGAGCTCCTCCAAACGGCGCGGTCAACCAACGATAACGCGACAGCGCAGTACGTCATGCTGAAAGAGGCGGGACGTTTTGCCGTGCAAGCCAAGGACGTCGCCCTTGCGTTCCAGGTCATCGAGGAAATGGCGAGCCGCTTCAAGGTCGATGCGTTCGATCTCCAAGTGAAGTCGTTGACGGCGATCTGCAAAGGGAGCTTGCCGCAACAGCAAACCAGCACCGTCGCCGGCCAGGCGTTGGCCCTGGCGGAAGAGGCCCTGACCAAGGAGGAGTTCGATACGGCGAAGCAGCTTGGCACGCTGGCCACGGAGGCCGCCAGGAAGTCGAGGGACGCGGCCTTCATCAAGGAGACAGGCTCGCGCACGAGGGCAATCGCCAAGGAGCCGGCGGAACTCCGCGAGGCGCAGGCGGGAGTGGAGGAGGCCGTTGCCGTCCTCGAAAAGAGCGCCATCGACACGGCCGCCAACTTGACACTGGGCAAGTACCGTTGTTTCCTCAAGAACCTATGGAGCGAGGGCCTTCCCATGCTTGCTCTGGGAGATGATCCCACATTGAAGGACCTGGCGGCAAGAGAACTCAAGGGAGTAACGGACCCGGCCGAGCAGGCGAAGCTCGGGGATGGGTGGTGGGGAGTGGGCGAAGAGAAAACCGGACTCGCGCAGCGAAATATCCAGGCGCACGCGGGCAACTGGTATCAAGACGCATTGCCCGGATTAACAGGATTGGTGAAGGAGAAAACGGAAAAAAGGCTCAGGGAATCCCCTTGTCAGGTCTTGGCGGAGCGAATGACCGGCGATTTAGTCCAATTCATATCTCTGGAGCCGAACAACAACGAGTTCAGCAGGACGGGTGTCATTGGAGGCACCTGGGGCAGCCCGTATGAAGATTTCCCCCATCCAAGATGCCTCTTGGTGGGATTCCATATAACCACTTCCAGCACGTCTGAGAAAACTCCCGTCGCGAAATCCGTCCAGCCAGTTTACGTGGGGCCGGGGCGCACGACCGGCTCCAGAGTCTATGCAAAAGCAGAAGGCAAGACCATCACCGTCGAAGCGATGAAAGGTTATGCGGTCGCCGGCATCGTCGGAAGGGGTGGAACAAAGGTAGATGGTTTCAAAGTGATCTTCATGCGAGTTGGCAGAACATCTCTCGACAGAAGACATTCTTACGAGAGTGATTGGATAGGCGGTCAGGGCGGCGGCGAAGAAAAGAAACTTGGCGGCGACGGGAGGCCGGTAGTTGGCATCTATGGGAAATGTGGGGATGACCTCAATAGCCTGGGGCTGATTCAGGCCAAGTAGCGCCGGACGGGGGAATCGGGGCGGCGGCGGGTTCGCGGGAAAAGGGGACTGACTCCGTGGCACAAGCCGGCGCGGCATAAGAAGAAACACCGCCGCCACGGCGCCTGTCCCTTTTTCCCGCAGCCAATAAAAGAAACCGGCTCCGCCGGTTTCCTTTTTCCGATCAAACTGCGTCGGAAATGGCTTGCTCAGGGAAGCGTCGGCCCGGACACTCAGTTTACCGGAGCCGGATTGGCGGCCGCGATGATCGTGTCGTCGGCGGCGGTCTCGGCCGTTTCCTGGACCAAGGTCCAGACACCGCCGGCCGGAACGAACTGGTAGCTGCCGCTGGTCAAGGCGTAGCGGCCCCAGCCCATCGCCCCGCCGCGGTCGAATGCGACGACCGACTGGCCATGAATCGCCACGCTGCCGCCGGCCGGCAGCACCTGCACCGGGCCGCCGTTAAGAATGTACTTCAGCGCCACCTGATTCGTCGCCGGATTGATCAGTTGGATCTCCGCCGCGAGCGGATTCACGGGGCTCGCGTCGTAGTAGACGCCCACGGGGTTGACCACGACAGCCGGCCCAGGGTAGTAGTGGGGCCCGTGGTAGTAGTGGGGCCCGCCGTAGTAGTGCGGCCCGCCGTAGTAGTGCGGCCCGCCGTAGTAGTGGGGCCCGGGCCCGGCCACCGCCACGTGGGCCGTCCCCATCACCAGGGTCGTTGCCAGCAAACCGAAGGCCATCTTTCGTGCAAGAGCGAACATGTTTTTGTCCTTTCGACAAAGGGGGGTGAAGAAGTTCTTGCCGATCCACGAGTCTCAACGCAAAACGACCTTCGGAGCGAACAGGCAAAGGGAAGTTTTCTTGGCAGCTCCGCCCGTGCATGGCCTCGTCGCCGGCTCCTCCCTGGAAAACGCCGCCGGCAACGGTTGGCGGGTCAGGTGGGAATGGGGCCTGGCTCGGCCGCGGAACTGCGAAAAAGGCGTCAGATAGGGTGAATGAGCGGAGATTAGCGAGGATTCGTGTTCTGTCGTTGGGTTCTTCTTCCTGAGCGACAGACCGACTGACGTTTCTTGTAGCAGGCATCCCCTTTTTTTCCCCGCGCCGGCCCTCGGCCGCCTCGCCGCCGCCCTTGGTCGGCGCAACTTTCTTGCTGACAACCGGTAAGGTCAAGACACCCGTTTTGCGAGTATGACAGTAGACACCGCGATTCGCGCCGGCAGGCGGCGAGATGGCGTCTTCGGCCCGGCGCAAATTGCCGCCCTGTCCACCCTCGAGCGGCGCAAATTGCCGCCCTGTGTACTCTCCAGCGGCGCAAATTAACGCTTTGCCCGCCCTAGAGCGGCGCAAACTGAAGCGATGGCGTCCAAGGAGGCGCGGTTTCCGGGTCGGCGGTGCGTCTGGAGCGACGTTTTCTGGCCAGCTTGGCGCAGGCTCCGCCGCGGCGATGCGTTTCCAGCGACGTTTCCCTTTTCCCCTCACTACGTCCTTGGACGCAGGCAAGGCACGGGAACACTAATTGACACTGATCGACCCAATTATGGTGAATTAGCGACGATTAGCGAGGATTAGCGTTCCCCCTTTCGGCCCTTCTTTTTGACAGATAAGGGATAGGTCCGCTTACTGGTCCGGTAATTTGGACTTCTCCCCTTTTTTGCCCGCCGGGACTCCCGGAAATCCCGCTTAATGATTTGGGGGCTGTCCGTCGGCAACGTCCGAAAGACGAAGCGGTTAGAATCGGCGGCCCCCTATTGTCAGGGGTAATAACGGGGTACAATCAACCATCATCCGGCCGTGCCGGCCCTCTCGCGAAGGAGCTACGCCTCATGGCAGACTCGAATACCTCGGCGGACTTCTTCATCCGCCTGAATGACGGCACCCGCTCGGCGGTCGAGCAAGCGGTCATGCGGTACCGTGACAAGCTGTGTGAGCTGGTCGCCCGAGAGATGGGCGCGCGGCTAGCGGCCCGCGAAAGCCCGGAAGACCCGGTCCAATCGGCCTTGGCTTCCTTCTGCCAGGGCGTCAAGGAGCAGCGATTTCGTATCGATCACTCGGGCGCGCTCTGGCGACTGCTGGAGACGATCACGCGGCACAAGATGCTGAGCCACATCGAGGCTCAGGAGGCGGATAAACGAAACGCAGCCCATGAGGCCGGTCCGGCGGGCGATTGGATTCCCGACCGGGAACCATCGCCCGAGGACGCCGCCGGGGTGGCCGATCTCATCCAACGGGCCATCGACGGGCTCCAGCCGCCGGACCCCGAGATATTCCGCCTGCACCTGGAAGGTTTCACCCGCGCGGAGATCGCCGCGCAATTCGACTTTACCGAGGCCACGGTCCGCGCCAAGCTCGACCGCATCCGGGCGCGGTTGGCCCGGCTGCTGCCGCCGGAAACCGGTTGATCCGGTAACACGAAAGGCGAAGACAAGTTCGTCGCGTAGCGACGTTATGATGGTAGCCGTGGGTTTCAACCCACGGATCGGATGCCGTGATATTGCCCCCGTCGCGTAGCGACGGCCGAAAAGAAGCCGCGTGCCGTCGTGCAACCCGGCCATTTCAATCGTCGCTACGCGACGAACGGAAGGTGTGGGGCCATGCGTTCCGTGGGTTAAAACCCACGGCTACCATCGCATCGTCGCTACGCGACGTGGACTTACCGATCCCTTGAGCCGACCGGAGAACCAGCCCATGAGCAACGATTCCCACCGTCCCGAGCCGCAGTGGGACGACGAGACCTGGTCGCTGGCGCTCTCGGCCATGCAACGCTTGGAAGCGGCCTGGCGGGGCCCCGGGGCGCCGAGCCTGGCGGACTACGTGCCGGTGGCTCGCGATGACCCCCGCTATGCGGCGATGCTCGTCCGCCTGATCGAAACGGACCGCCAGTGCCGCCGCCGCGCGAACGCCCGCAAGGAACCCGCCGACTACCTGGCCGAGTGGCCCCAGTTGCGGGACCGGCCTGAGTTTGCGGCCCTCTTCGACGAGACTCTGGATCACAACGACCGCCCGGCCGCCGCAGGGCAGGTCGAGGCCGTAGGGTGGCTCCAGCGGAGCGAGCCCCACCACCGAGAACCCAACGCGGTTCTCCGCCCCCCGCCCTCCCCGCTCCAGCCCTGGGCCTTCAGGATCTCTTGCCCGCATTGCCACCAGGCGGTCGAGATCATCGACCAGGACCCGTTGGTCCAGATAAGCTGCCCGTCCTGCGGCAGCAGCTTGAGCCTGGTCGATCGGGGCGTTCCCCTGGACCGCTCGATTGCCGGGCAGACCCGCATCCGCCGGCGGATCGCCCACTTCGAGCTCGTCGAGCAGTTGGGCGTCGGCGCCTTCGGCTCGGTCTGGAAGGCCAAGGATACCCAGCTCGACACGCTCGTGGCCGTGAAGATTCCCCGCAGCGGGCAGCTCGACGCGGATGAGGCGGAGCGGTTCATCCGCGAGGCGCGTGCCGCCGCCCAACTGCACCATGCCCATATCGTAGGCGTGCAAGCGGTCGGCCGCGACGGCGACCAGCTTTACATCGTCAGCGAGCTGATCGCCGGGCGGCCGCTGGACGAGTGGCGTGGAGGCCGGCGCCTGGGTTCCGACGAGGCCGCCGCGCTTTGCGCGAAGATCGCCGACGCTCTGGACTACGCCCACGAGCATGGCGTGATCCACCGCGACCTGAAGCCACAGAACATCTTGATGGACGAGCGGGACGAGCCACACGTGACCGACTTCGGCCTGGCCAAGCGGGAGGTGGGCGAAATGACCATGACCGTCCAGGGCCAGGTCCTGGGCACGCCCGCCTACCTCTCGCCCGAGCAGGCCGCGGGCCGCAGCCACGAGGCCGATCGGCGGTCGGACATCTATTCGCTGGGCGTGATCCTCTTCGAGCTGCTCACCGGCGAGCGGCCCTTTCGCGGCAGCCTGGCGATGCTGTTGCGCCAGCACGTCGAGGACGACGCCCCCAGCCCGCGGCGGCTGGTCGCCGGCATTCCCCGCGACCTGGAGACGATCGTTCTAAAGTGCCTGGAGAAGGAGCCGCGGCTTCGTTACCCGTCCGCCGGCGAGGTTGTGGCCGAGTTGCGCCGTTTTCTCGCCAAGGAGCCGATCCGCGCCCGGCCGATCGGGAAGCCCGAGCAGCTTTGGCGTTGGTGCCGCCGTCAGCCCGTCGTAGCCGGCCTGGCGGCAGCGGTGGCGTTGACGCTGATTGCCGGCACGTTGATTTCGTCGATCTTCGCCGTCAAAGCCGTTACGAGCCAGAGACAAGCCGTTGCCGAGAGGGACCGGGCAAACAAGAACGCGGATCGCGCGGATCAGAAGGCGAACGAGGCGGACCGCAACGCCAAGTGCGCGGACGCCAGCGCCGCGGAGGCCCGGCGGAAAGCCAAGCAGGCCGAAGACGAAAAGCAACGCGCGGACACGAGCGCCGCGGAAGCTCAACGGAAATCCAAGGAGGCCCAAGACGAAAAGAAACGCGCGGACACGAATGCGGCGGATGCTCAACGCAAAGCCAAGGAGGCGCTACAGGAAAAGCAGCGCGCCGACGCGAATGCTTCGGAAGCACAACGGAAGGCCAAGGAGGCCCTAGACGAAAAGCGACGCGCGGAAACGCAACTCCTCTGCACCCGCACAGCGCAATACGCCATCCAGATCGGCCTTGCACAGCGAGATATAGCCGAAAACGATTACGCGGATGCGGAATGCCTTTTAGATGCGTGTGCATCGGATCTGCGCGGCTGGGAGTATGGCCATCTGCGGAACCTCATCCCGGAACGAAGTAGGATCTTCTTGGGACACACGCTTAACGTATCGAGCGTGGCCTTCAGCCCGGACGGTCGGCGGGTCGTCTCGGGCAGTGACAGGATGGTGAAGGTCTTTGACCTGGCGACCGGCCAGGAAATGCTCACGCTCAAAGGGCACGAGGCTCTGGTTTCGAGCTTGGCCTTCAGTCCGGACGGCCGGCGGATCGTCTCGGGCGGCGGGTGCGACCCGTTCGCGCCGGATGCGGGCGGCGGCATGGTAACGGTCTGGAACGCGACCACCGGCAAGGAAACGCTCACGCTCAAGGGACACACGAGTTTGGTTTCGAGTGTTTCCTTCAGCGCGGACGGCCGGCAGATTGTTTCGGGCGATAATGACGGGACGGCGAAGGTCTGGGACACGGCGACCGGCAAGGAAACGCTAACGTTCAAGGGGCACGCGGGTGCGTCGTTGGATAGCGTGGCCTTCAGCCCGGACGGCCGGCAGATCGTCTCGGGAAGTAATGGCAACACGGTATACGACTTGTGGCACGGCCAGGAAAGTATGGTAAAGCTCTGGGACGCGGCAACGGGCCAGGAAACGCTGACGCTCAAGGGACACACGGAAGCGGTTACGAGCGTGGCCTTCAGCCCGGACGGCCGGCGAATCGTCTCGGGCAGTGAGGACGAGACAGTGAAGGTTTGGGACGCGGCGACCGGTAAGGAAACGCTCACGCTCAAGGGGTACACGGGCGGGGTTTTGAGCGTGGCCTTCAGCCCGGACGGTCAGCGGATCGTCTCGGGCAGCGCGGACAACACGGTGGAGGTCTGGGACGCGGCGACCGGCCAGGAAATGCTCACGCTCAAGGGGCACACGGGGGAGGTTGACAGCGTGGCGTTCAGCCCGGACGGCCGGCGGATCGTCTCGCGGGAACAGGACGGGACGTTGAAGGTATGGGACGCGGGGCCAGCGGAAGTCTTGACCGATCGAAAGCGCCGGAAGAAAAGAAGCAGCGACCGTGATTTCAGGGCAATAGCCATCAGCTACCGGAATTGTAGCAGGCACACGCCGTGTGCCGCCCGCCAATTACGGCACACGGCGTGTGCCTACTACCGAATCCGGAATGGTGAAAGGCGGCCGCGGTTGGGCGAGGTCATGTCGTCGGTTTTTGTTCCGCTTGGGCTGCCTTGGGTGGCCGCTGAAAGCGTGCCCTATCACGGCCGCGGATTCAACGGGTTACCCGAACGGTAGGCTGAGCAAGAGTTAGCGTTGACATGGGTTTCGGGTCATTCCACTTGAATGGTTATCCACTTGACTCGAGTTCGTCGCGTAGCGACGTGATGATGGTAGCCGTGGGTTTCAACCCACGGATCGGATCGCGTGATATTGCCCCCCGTCGCGTAGCGACCGTTGAAAACAAGCCGCGTGCCGTCGGGCAGTCCGGCGATTTCAATCGTCGCTACGCGACGAAGGGAAGCTGTCGGGCCATGCGTTCCGTGGGTTGAAACCCACGGCTACCGTCGCGTCGTCGCTACGCGACGTGGGCTAACCGATCACCTGAGCAGAGACCGTGATTTCAGGCCGATAGCCATCAGCCCGTCGAATCCGGAATGGTGAAAGGTCGCTGCGGTTGGGCGTGGTCGTGTCGTCGGTTTCTGTTCCGCTTGGGCTCGCTTGGCTGGCCGCTGAAAGCGTGCCCTATCACCGGCGAGCCTGCAACGCGCTGCCGCCCCCGCTGGGCTTGCCCCAGCGGAGCGAGGGATTGGCCACTACGGGCGAGCCTGCAACGCGCTGCCGCCCCCGCTGGGCTTGCCCCAGCGGAGCGAAGGATTGGCCACTACGGGCGCGCCTGCAACGCGCTGCCGCCCCCGCTGGGCTTGCCCCAGCGGAGCGAAGGATTGGCCACTACGGGCGAGCCTGCAACGCGCTGCCTACCCGGGCGGGGGCGGGAACGGGTTCGCGCGCGGTCTTTAGTGGTCAATCCGTCGCTCCGCCGGGACGAGCCCGGCGGGGGCGGGAAGGGGTTCGTCAGCGGTCGGTAGTGGTCAATCCGCCGCTCCGCCGGGACGAGCCCGGCGGGGGCGGGAAGGGGTTCGTCAGCGGTCGGTAGTGGTCAATCCGTCGCTCCGCCGGGACGAGCCCGGTGGGGGCGGGAAGGGGTTTGCACGCGGTCGGTAGTGGTCAATCCTTCGCTCCGCCGGGACGAGCCCGGCGGGGGCGGGAAGGGGTTCGCACGCGGTCTGTAGTGGTCAATCCGTCGCTCCGCCGGGACGAGCCCGGCGGGGGCGGGAAGGAGTTCGGCGCGGTCGGTAGTGGTCAATCCTTCGCTCCGCCGGGACGAGCCCGGCGGGGGCGGGAAGGGGTTCGTGCGCGGTCGGTAGTGGTCAATCCGTCGCTCCGCCGGGACGAGCCCGGCGGGGGCGGGAACGGGTTCGTGCGCGGTCTTTAGTGGTCAATCCTTCGCGCCGCCGGGACGAGCCCGGCGGGGGCGGGAAGGGGTTCGGCGCGGTCGGTAGTGGTCAATCCTTCGCTCCGCCGGGACGAGCCCGGCGGGGGCGGGAAAGGGTTCGGCGCGGTCGGTAGTGGTCAATCCGTCGCTCCGCCGAGACGAGCGCGGCATGAATGCCGGGCCTAGGACCGCTTCACGGCAATGCCCGTAAAGAGTTCGTCCGCCTTTCAGCGCATTACGCTACAAGCCGTTGCGACGATCGTTTGGAGTGCGGCGACTTGTCGCCGCTTTCCCATGGTCAGCAGCGGATGGCCCTGCATCAGCAAACTGCGGGAAAGGCCGGTCTCGCAAAAAGCGGCGACAAGTCGCCGCACTCCAAAAGGCGGACGGACTCTAAACGGGCATGTTTTCGCCCTTCTTTCCCCCGCCCACCGAAGAAAACCTCCCTTCCATGATTTTTCCTGCGCCGCGGCCGGCGAAATTCCCGCTTGTAATAGTAAGCGGGACCGACGGGGCCCGCATAACCTATCGCAAGCTGTCAGCAAAGGAACTCGTAACTGCTACGCTTCTAGCCGCGGAGAACGCAAGAGAGCAGCGCATGGCGCAAGCCATGGGCGGGCGGGTTTTTCGGGGGGGGTATTGACAGTCTGAAAGCGAGGTGTAAAAGAGCGGAGAGCTTACGACGTTGTTTCCATTCTCCGCCTTGCGGGCGTGGGGTGACATCGAACAAGTGAGGAGTCGGTCATGCGCAGCACGGTCTTGGTTGGCGGCCTTCTGTTGACCCTTCTCGGAGCGGCCATTCCCGCGGCGGGACAGCAAGGCCTGGGGCGGGGCTCCGAAAGGCAAGTCGTTTCCCTTCCTTCGGGGAGGAGGCTCTCCAGCCCTGTGGTTGAGGGCCTCACTCGGCAACTGAGGGGCAACGCGCAGGCCTTGTTCAAGAGTGCGGTCTGCAAGACCACGATCATGAAGGACAAGACGCCGTTGTTCACTAGCTCGATGAACTATGGTGGCTCATTGGCCCTTTACACGTACCACCAGAAAAAGTTGACCGGCGACGCGATCTTCTTTTGGCCCGACATGGACCCGGTAACCTGTTACCGGAATTACCGGATGTTACAGAGGCTAGCCGCCGGCCAGCCCGGCCGCCCCGGCCAGCCCGGCCAGCCCGGCCAGCCCGCCCAGCCCGTTGACAAAGCGTCCATTTGGGACGACGTAGGCTTGAGATGCTACGTGCAGTACGACAAGAAGAGCCGGCGCAGCGGGCCGATGGTCTGCTGGGACGAGAACGGCGGCAAGCGCTTTTATTGCGAGTACGACGAGGGCGAGCCGGAGGGCGTGTGTTGCCTTTTCGACCAGGATCAGTTGCAGGCGGTGCTGGAGTGCCAGGAGGGCAAGGTCAATACGGTCACGCTGGTCGCAAACTGGGCAGTTACGAGAAAGATGCTCAGCAGGGCGGAGGCCATGGCCGATACCGAGGGCAAAGCCATGATCGACAAGTTCAACGAGACGGAGCAACAGTTGAAGAAGGAGAGCAAGGCTTTCCACGAGGCCCACAAGAAATCGTTTCAGGCCGGCGTCGCCGCGGTCACGGTAGGAAAGAGAGGCAACATGCTGGCGAACGAGGCGCGGCTCGAGGCGGAACGGGCGGAGTCGATGAGGCAGATCGCGAACACCGTCAAGGCGGCCCCGGCGAGCCAAAGCTACTTTTGGAGCCCGGGGAACAACTACTCGCCGCTGAACGTCGGCTCGCTCTATGGCCCCCCGGAATAACGCGAAGCCCGGAAAAGGGGACACCACTGATATCTACGGGCTTCCGCTAGTGGGCGCATGGTCAAAATACTCGGCGGAGCATCAAGGCCTTTGAGGGTAGCCATCCCAACTTCGTATGGCGTTCATGTCGTAGTTCCCACGTAACGAAAAGTGAACGTGTTCCGGCATGACCGACAATCGCGAGATGCCGTGACCCTTCTTTTCCGCGTACCAATAACGACCGCTCGTCGTCGCGGTCGGCGGCGAAAGATCGACGCTTGGGTTGGAGGCTCCCTCCGCCCGGCGGAGCCTGCGGCGGTGGGAGCGTTGACGGTCCCTCGCTTGCGCTTCGGGCTCGTGTTCGGCCGTGAACGAGTCGGCGCGTGGCCCTGACGGAGGTTGCCTCACTGCAGATCGGGCGCCACGTAGCAGACCAGCGAGCGGGCCTCGAGGTTCAGCACGCCGTCGGCGGGAAACTCGGGGCCTTCCAGGTCGGGATAGATGTCGGCCGGCGGCCGGGCGACCGTGTTGACGAACTGGCGCCAGGGCAGGTCCCGCGTCAGCGGAGGCAAAAGAAACGGCTGCGGCTCGGAGCCGGCATGGCACAACAAGAGGATGTGGTGATTGGGCGAGGCGAACCGCATCCGCCGCGGCACGGCCCCCAGCAGGCAGACCAGGTTCCGCTGGTCGGAGGTCCAATCGACCGCGGTTCCCTGGGCGTTGTACCAGCTTACGTCGGGCAGCCCGCCGGGCCGCAGCGGCCGGCCGGTGAGGAAGTTCGACTGGCGGACCGTGGGCTCGGCGCGGCGGAAGGCCACCAGGGCCGCCAGGAAACGCCGCAGCGACTCGTTCTTGCGGACCAGCTTCCAGTTGAACCAGGAGATCACGTTGTCCTGGCAGTAGGCGTTGTTGTTGCCGCGCTGGGTGCGGCGGCACTCGTCGCCCATGAGGATCATGGGCACGCCCTGGCTCAAGAGCAGGGAGGCCAGCAGGTTCTTGATCTGGCGCAGGCGCGTGGTCTCGATGGTGCCTTTGCGGCTGGGGCCCTCGACGCCGTAGTTGTAGCTGAGGTTGTTGTTCTCGCCGTCGTGGTTGCCTTCGCCGTTGGCGTCGTTGTGTTTGTGGTTGTAGCTCGTCAGGTCGTTGAGCGTGAAGCCGTCGTGGCAGGTGATGAAGTTGATGCTGTGGTAGGGTTTCCGCCCGCTGGACTGGTAGAGGTCGCTGGAGCCGGCCAGGCGCGTGGCCAGGGCGCCGACGAGGTGCGGGTCGCCGCGCCAGAAGCGGCGGAGGTCGTCGCGGTAGCGGCCGTTCCATTCGGCCCAGCGGAGGCTGGCGAAGGTGCCCACCTGGTAGGCCCCGGCCGCGTCCCAGGCCTCGGCGATGATCTTGGTGTCGGCCAGCAGCGGGTCCTCGGCGATGGACTCGACGACGGGCGGGTTGGGGATCAGGTTGCCGTCGCGGTCGCGGCTGAGGATCGAGGCCAGGTCGAAGCGGAAGCCGTCGATGTGGTAGTTGTGGACCCAGTGCCGCAGGCAATGGAAGATCAGGTCGCGGACGATGGGGTGGTTGCCGTTGAGCGTATTGCCGCAGCCGGTGTAGTTGCGGTAGTAACGGCCGCCGTTTTCCAGCATGTAGTAGACGCGGTTTTCCAGCCCTTTGAAGGAGAGCGTGGGGCCCTGCTCGTTGCCTTCGCAGGTGTGGTTGAAGACCACGTCGAGGATCAGCTCGATGCCGGCGCGGTGCAGCTCCAGCACCATTTCCTTGAACTCGCGGACCTGGCAGCCCGGCTCCGTGCCCACGGCGTAGCCGCGATGCGGGGCGAACAGCGCCAGCGGGTCGTAGCCCCAGTAGTTGGCCCTGGCGAGTTTGTTCCCCCAGCAGTCGTAGACGGGGAACTCGTGGACCGGCATCAGCTCGATCGCGGTGACGCCCAGCGATTGCAGATAGGGGATCTTTTCGATCACTCCCAGGTAGCTGCCCGGATGCTTCACTTGACTGGTGTGCGATGCGGTGAAGCCGCGGACGTGCATTTCGTAGATGATGGTCTCGGCGAGGCTCCGCCGCAGGTGGCGGTCGCCTTTCCACTCGAACTCATCGTCGATGACCACACACTTAGGCGGTCGAATGGTGTTGTCGTCACTGGGGAGGAAATTGCCGGCCAGGGCCTTGGTGTAGGGGTCGATCAGCCGGGCGTCGGGGTCGAAGCGATGACCGCGGTCGGGGTCGAAGGGTCCGTCCGCCTGGAAGTGGTAGAGCTGACCGGGGGACATACCCGGCACGAAGACGCTCCAGATGTCGCCCCAGCGGTTCAGGTCGCGATCGAAGTCGATGATTTCGCCGGGCTCGCGGTCAGCGACGTTGTTGTAAAGCAGTACCCGCATGTCGGTTGCGGAACGGCTGAAGACCACGAACTGGACGCCGTCTTCGTGAAGAATAGCCCCGTACGGGAGGGGATGGATGAACTTGAGCGAGGGCGGCCGCTCGAACATGGATGCCGACTTATCAGACGCCCCGGGAGGAAACTGACATCTCCAGGATACCATTGATTCAGGTCAAGAGCCATGTTTTACCCTGGTGGAAAGCTCAGATTGCGTGGTCTGGGCAGTTTATCCCGTTAAAACGTCTCCCGGATCGGCCTAATCCTTATTTTCGGATAGCGACGGCTGCGAAATGGAGTACAAGACGCCGGGAGAAAAAGAAAACGGACCTCGGCCCGGCGAGAGGCCGTGGCCCCCTCTCCCTCCGGGAGATGGTAGTGGTGATGGTGCGGCAGGGGTAGACGCGGGGACACGGAGACGCGGGGAGGGCCGGGACTAACGGTTGCAGACTTGTTAGCCCCGGCGGCCTGAGCAATTTTTTTCCCGACTCACCCCCAGGAAAGGAATCACGCTTTCCGAGGACAACCGGGTCCTGCCCGGCAGGCGGGACCTACTGACAGTTACTCACTCCGCCTTACCCTCCGCGTCCGGCTTGCCCACCTGTTCAGGGTTGAACACGGTGTGGCAGTTATCGCAGCTCTCGGCGAGGGGTTTCATCGCCTTTTCGGTGGCTTTCGGGTCGCCTGAGTGAATCGCCTGGTTGACGCCGGCCGCCGCGTCGCGCATCTCGCCGCAGAACGCGAACCACTTCGCCGCTTCGGTGGGCTTCTTGGTCTGGGCGACGGCGCCCATGCTGCCCTGGGCAATCACGGCCAGCGTGGCCGTGTCGCCGGCCGAATCCTTGGCCTTCTGGGCAAACCGCTTGGCGTTCTTGAGATTCCGCTTCAGCCGGGCATTGATCAGCGGCACCTGCTTCATCAACTCGGGCAGCGACGCCGACGCCTTATCCCAACTCAAGGCGGGGCCGCCTGCCGGGGGCGAGGCGATCGCCTTGTGGGCGTCGGCCAAAGCCGCCTTGGCGGCCGCATAGGTCTTGGCCTTGGCCGCCTCCTGGCCGGCCTTCATCAGGCCCGGGGCGGCCGCCTTGTACTTGTTGTGGCCGTCGTCCAGACCCAAGGCCAGCGCGATCAGGATCAGCGTGTTGCCGTCCTTGGTGATCTTCTCCTGGTCCTCCTTGTACTCCGAGTCGCTGTCCAGCGACTCTTTCAGCCTGCCCAGGTAGTAATCCGCCTGCCGGACCAGGTCGGATGACGGGGCGAAGGTCGAAAGCTTGGGAGCCGCCGGAAGCAGATTCGCCGGAGTGGCCGGAGCCACCGCCAGAGCGCCGGCGCGGGCCTCAGGAACCGCAGCGGGAGCCTTGGGAACCGCCCGGGCGGGAGCCGCCTGCGCGGGCCCCGGAGCCGAGGACGAGGCAACGCCACCCGAAGCACCGCAGCCGCAACCCAGGGCAATCGAAAGTGCCACCCCTGCCAACCACGTTGTCAATCTCATCAGCACTCCTCCTTCTGGAAACGGTTGGATGATATTGGGTTAGTCTGCTAACGGCCGGGTCCGCTGTCAAGGGTTTCCCGCGACCGGGTAACATGGCGCCTACGTTCGCATCCTCACCGCGACCAAAGGGCAATGCCAATGCAGAACAATACCGCGAGGACGGCCAGCACGATGGCAACGATCGAGATAACCATCCCCGCGATGGCCATCCCGTGTCCCTGCAGGTTGGGATCGTCGCGGATCTTTTTCAGGGCCACGATGGACAACACCAGCGCGATCGGCTCGACGAGGATGCCGCAAACAAAGAGCCCGGCAATGGAGCAGACCAGGGCCGCGATCGCCTCCGAACAAGGGGGCGAACGGAAAGGAGACGGATAGGGCGGCGGCTCCAGCGGCGCCTGGGGCGTCTGGTAGGGATTCTCGGAAAACGGTGACGACATTCTACCGTCTCGGCGTGCCGATCTTCACCAGCATCGCGCCGTGCGGCGGCACGGTAGCCTCGAAAGCCTCGGCCGACGTGCCCAGGTCCTTCTGCCGCCAGAGATCGCGGACCGGTTGGGCTCCGGCGAGCTTCAGGTCTTTCCAGGCGACCTTGACCTCGGCGGCTGCGCCGCCGCGGTTGAACAGGCCCGCGGCCACGGTGCCGTCGGCCAGCGGCCGGGACCAGACCTCGCGGCTGCCGTCCTTGGTGAGTTGCCCGGCCGGCTTGCCCAGCGGGTCCTGGCTGACGGCCAGGACTTCGCCGTTAGTCAACAGGGCCAGGGTGAAGTCGTCCAGGGCCGACATGTCGCAGCCTATCAGCAGCGGCGCGGAGAGGAGGCACCAGAGCGTGATGTGGGTCACCTGCTCGTCGGGCTTGAGGTGCGTGGGGTGCAACGAGGGACCCCAGCCGACCTTGCCCACCACGAGCATGTCGGGGTCGTTCCAATGGCCGGGACCGGCGTAGCGCTCGTGGCCGTTCTGGCCGAAGCCGATGCCCGACATGCTGCCCCAGGAGTCGCCGATGTCACCGGTGGTCCGCCAGCAGTTGCCGCCCACCTCGTGGCCCCACTTCCAGACGTTGCCCATGCCGTACTGGCAGAGGCTGAAGACAATGTCGCGGCGGCAATGGTCCAGGGCCGCCCGCATCACGGCGTAAGGCTTCTTCAGCCCCGCCAGATCGGCATGAGGTTCGACGTTTCCGTAGGAGCACCAATCGTACTTGAGGTAATCGATGCCCCACTTGGCATACGTGTCGGCGTCCTGCTGCTCGTGCTTCCAGCTTGCCTCGTAGCCGGCGCAGGTCTTCGGGCCCGGCGAGGAGTAGATTCCCAGCTTCAGGCCCTTGTGGTGAACATAGTCGGCCAGGGCCTTCATGTCGGGGAACTTCTCGTTGCTGCGGATCTCGCCCTGGGCGTCGCGCGGGCCCTCCCAGCAGTCGTCGATGTTGACGTACTGGAAACCGTGGGCCGCCAGTCCGCTTTTGACCATGGCGTCGGCCGCCGCGCGGACCTTCGAGTCGCTCACGGCGCTGGCCCAGCAGTTCCAGGAGTTCCAGCCCATCGGGGGCGTCAGCGCCAGCTTGTGGGCGCCGCCGACGATGGTCAGCTTGCCTTGGGCTTTCCCCAGGGCGTTTTCCACCGCGATCGCCACCTCGGTCGTTCCCGCCTGCGTGAGCGAACCGGTGATGATACCCGTCTTGGCGTCCAACACCAGGCCCTCGGGGAGGTTCTCGGCCGAGAAGTGCAAGGGCGCCTTGCCCGTGGCGGGGATCAAGAAGAGGAACGGGCGGCCCGGGGTGCTACCGGTGATCCGCGGGCTGTGGATGGCCGGTTGGGGCGACTTCTCCAGGACGATGTCCGGGCGAGGCTGCTCCGGTGCGGCGGCCGTTCGGGCGACGGCCCCTGCGACGAGCATTCCCACGGCCAGCGCGACGATGGATCGGTGTTGGCAGAGCATGGCTTTCTCCTGGCGTCAAGTTGAAACGGCCTGATGTTTTCCCCATCCTACTTCGGGGGCCGGCGCCGCACAAGCCGGACAGCGTAGGGTGGGACAAGCTCGCGTGCGCGAGCGCCGGCCCACCGAGGTTGCCCGTCCCTGGTGGGCCGGCGGCCGCCAAGGCGGCCTTGTCCCACCCTACGCCTGGACCCACCCTACCCCTGTTTCCGCAACAGAAAGTCCTTGGGACAGATTTGCAGCAGCACGCTCTCCGACTCGGTGCCGATCAGGGGATACGAGGCCAGCTTCCGTAGGGCCAGACCCTGGAGCAGTCCGAGGTGCCGGGCCTCGCCCCGCTCGTCGATCCAGGCCGGGCCTTTGAGCACCAACATGCGATCAAAATGGTCCCAGTGGGGGCGAAACCACGCCAGCAAGCGATGCAGCCGGGCCACCGCGCGGATCACCAGGGTCTGGAAGCGGATCCGCGCCAACAGGTCTTCCGCCCGGCTCTCGTGGATCGGCGTGGAGAGCCCCAGCCGGGCGACGATGTCGCTTACCGCCCGCGCGCGCTTGCCCACCGACTCGCACAGCGCGATCGGCAGGTCCGGCCGCAAGATGGCCAGCACCACGCCCGGCACCCCGCCGCCGGTCCCCACGTCCAGCACGCGCTCGCCGGGCGCAAGGAAGCGGGAAAAGGCCAGGCTGTCGACCAGGTCGCGAGTGACAAACTTCTGATAGTCGGTGTGGCGGGTGAGATTGAGCCGCGCGTTCCACTCCCAAAGCGTCGCGCAATAACGATCCAGCAAGGCGATCCGGTCCAGCGGCAATTCGATTCCGTGCTCCGCCATCGCGGCGGCCAGTGCTTCGCGGGACGTGCGCACGCCGGCTGAACTCCACCATCGCCCCGAGGTAGGGAAAACGGTTATTGTCCCTCGGATGCGGGCACACGGGCAAGGGGCACGACATCCGCGGCAAGATGCGCAAACTGATCCCCCGCCAGAGGCGACCACGTGTCCACGTGTCCGGGAAAATCGTCGCTTGAGAAGAAGAATTTTTCTGCGGCGTATCCTGCGGACGCGGCTGGCCTTAGGGCCGGGGGGCAGGACGCCATCCCCATCGCACGACCCGGCGGGGGAGTTGAATTCCGCCGAGAACGGCTTCTAATGATCTCAATCGCTGCCGAAGTTATGAGGTCGTTGGTTCGGAGGTGGACTGCCCCGATTAGCTGATAAGGATGTCCTCTACTTTGACGGAACGCTGAAATGCGGAAAGGAATCGGCGACTCGTTTGCCGCGTTGAGCCAATCAGCGCTGTCAGGAGGATCAAGGGTCATGGATCTTGAAGCTGGCGATCGCGTCCAGGTCAATCTAGCCCCGTTCATCGGGGCCGCTTCGCTCTGCCACGAATCGATTCTTTGCACCGTGTTGGCAGTCCATGAGGGGCGGGTGCAGGTGCGGACCGAGCCTCCTTACCGGGAGGTGGTCTTGTGGGTGGCGTCTTTCTGGGTCGAAGGCAGTGCCAAGAAGAAACGCCCGGCTCCCCATTTCGCCGCCGCAGGGCGACAATCCTTCGCCGACGTCTGGTAGGCCGGCACTGAGACCTGATAGGGCGCGACAAGAATTCGACGCCGCCGATCACGAGCGCGGGGCCTTCGTATCGCAGGTAGGTGCCAGCCTGGTAGGCGCATCGTCGCTCTCGGACATCTTCGGGAATCCGAGCTTGGCGATGTTTCGTGCTGGAGACCAGGCGCAGCAGATGCCCCACCTGTGGCGGGTAACTCGCGTTGACGGCGCGTATCACGCGACCTAAAATTGAGCGGTAGCGCCGTAACTTTTGCTGCCCTAAGCCCTTTCGGAGATGAGTCCGATGTATGCGCCTGTCTGGAGCCGCTGGACGGCGATCGGAAGATGGGGACTCGATCGGCTGGTATTGGCCGGGCTGGCGTTGGCTGTCGGGTTTGCCAGCCAACGCCCGGCGGTGGCCGACGACGGCGCTCCGGAGCGTCCCAATGCGTCGGCCCTCATTCCCGCGGCCGGGCAGCGCAATCCCAAGGACCAGTCGACGACCTTCATTCCGGGCGGTGGAGGCAAGGCCCGGACCAGTCTCTTCGGGGTCGCGGGGGAAGGGTACAGCTTCGTTTATGTCTTCGACCGTTCCGGCAGTATGGGCGGATCGGGGCGGACGTTGTTGCAAATGGTCAAGGGCGAGTTGCTGAAGAGCCTGCGGAACTTGGGAGAAACGCAGCAGTTCCAGATGATCTTCTATAACGATCGGCCCACGCTCTTCAATCCCAGCGGAGTGGCCGGCAAGCTGGCCTTCGGCAACGAGAACAACAAGCAGCGGGCGATCCAATTCATCGGCTCGATCGTCGCCGAAGGCGGCACCGACCACCTGGAAGCTTTGCGGGCGGCCACGGGAATGCACCCCGACGTGATCTTCTTCCTCACCGACGGCGACCGGCCCAAGCTCACCGACCGCGAGCTAGAGAAGGTCCAGCGCTGGGCGGCGGGAACGATCATCAATACCATCCAGTTCTGCCCGGGTCCGCGGGGGGCGGAAACGAGTTTTCTGGAAAAACTCGCCCAGCTTACCGGCGGTCAGTACGCCTACGTCGACAGCACCCAGCTCAAGCAGGCGGGAACCGACCAGCAAGAGGCTGCGCATTGAACACGTCGACGAGGCCAGCGGACCATCCGCACGCGAGGGGCCCGGTCCACGGCCCGCACCTGATGGTGGCCGAGTTGGAGCAGGCGCTGCGGATGGTCGACCGCAGGGTGTTTCTCGCCCCGCCGCGGATTCTCCGCCGCGTGATCCGCCAGGACTGCCAACTCCCGGGCATGACGTTGCGGATCCCGCACCGGAAGAGTTATGCGATCCTCCGCGAGCCGCTCTTGAAGATCGTGGAGAAGCCGGAGATCGGCCTGGACGTAGAAGAGCCGCTGCCGGAGAAGGTGCTGCTGTTGGCGCGGCCGGACCAGGCCAGGCTCGACGGCGAAACGGCCGGCCAGACGCTGTTGCGCTACTGGCGACTGTTGTTCCACTTGCGCATTCATCTGGCCATGGACCAGCGGCGGCAGGCGGGGCAGCTCGACCCGGTTGCCGTGGCCGAGCGGCTGGCGAGGATCGGGCAGGTGGAGTTCGAAGAGATCCGTGCAGTGCTGGAGCAGGAGGCGTTTCTGTTGCCGCCTCGCGACGACCCGGCCGTGTACGTTGAGTTCACGGCCGTGGCGCTGGAGTTGAAGTGTTTTGCACCTGGGTTGTTGGCCTGTTACTTCCCCGCGATCGAAGACTGGCCGACGATTGACAAGATCTTGGCGGAGGACGTTGACGACGCGGCCCTGCTGGCGGCGACGCGGCTGCCGGGGGCGCCCGATCCGATGGAACAAACGGCGAGTGGCGAGCGGCGAGCGGCGAGTTCCTTGCCCCGTAGTGCCGGCGCCACCGTTGGGCAAGCTGACCCTGATGCGCCTACCGCCGAATCGGACGCCAAGGCTGGTTCGTTCAACGGTGCCGACCTCGCCACTCGCCACACGCCATTGGCCACTTCGGGCGACCCGTCGGAAGCAGCCTATCGCCGGCTGCTCCGTCGGGCGGAGCAGGCGGCGGCAGTGGGAAACGTGGTGCGGTCGGCCATCTGCCGGGGGAAGGCCCAACGGCTGGCGTCGCCGGCGCTGCGGGCGAGGACCCGGGCGGCGGCAAAGAAAGACGTTCGAGCGCCTGGTCTGCCGCCTCCAGGTAGCGTTGGAGATCGGCGAGGCCGACCGGCAGGCGTGGCACGATTCGTTGGAGACCCTGGCCGACCGGGCCGCGTCGGGGATCTGGACCACCGAGGCCCGGCTACTCTACGATTTGCAGAAGGTCTGCGTGGACCACGAGCGGGAGATCTACACCGTGGACCTGGTGGAGTGGGCCGGGTCCTGGGGTCAGCGTCCCATCCGTCGCGGGTTGCCCAGCCAGCGCGAGGTGCTGATGTCCAAGCACCTTCGCAGCGCCACCCGGCGGCTGGCCGCGGTCCGGCTGAGCGACGGGCAGCGGGAGCAGCTTTCCAAGCTGCTGGACGACGCCGGCACTCGGGCAGAGCAGCGGCTTCGCCAGCGGTTGCGGCCGCGGATCACGGCCGCCTTGGACGACGTGGCGCTGGTGCCTGTGAACCGGCCGGAGAAGGTCGCCCGGCAGAAGTTGATCGAGGAGCTGTTGGATCGGGTCGTCGAGCGGGGGTTCCTCACCATGGGCGATCTGCGCGACGCCCTGTCGCGCAACAACCTCAAGCTCCCCGACTCCGCCAATCCCAGGGCCTTTCTCCAAGGCGACCAGTTGCTCCAAGCCGACCGCCGGTTGGCCCGCACGCTGGACGGCGTCTACCGCCGGGGCGAGTTCTACCTCCGCTGGATGCAGCAGCTCAGCTCGCTGGCCTTCGGCACCAAGACCGGCCGCTTCCTCACCCGCTACGCGACGGTGCCTTTCGGCGGGGCCCTCTTGGTACTGCGTTTTGCCGATCACGTGGTCGAGAAGACGGCGCATATCGATCTCCATCTCTTCACGGTGCTGAACGTACTGGCGCTGGGGTTGTTGCTCTTGGGGCTGATCTACGTCGACGGCTTCCGCCGCGGCCTCTGGTGGGTGCTGAAGAGCGGCTTCCTGGCAACGACCAACGCCGTGGAGCGCACAGCGCATTGGGTCGCCGACTTGCCGATCGTCCAACGGGTGCTCAAGAGCCGCGTCTACCGGCTCGCGCTTCGCTTCCTGGTTAAGCCGTTGATCTTCACCGCGCTCTTGCGCCCGATCCTTCCCCTGGAGTCGCGGAACCGCACCACTTCGTGGCTGGCCGCGGGGTTGGTCTTTCTGGGCGTCAACCTGCTGTTGAACTCGCGCTTGGGCCGCAACGTCGAGGAGTTGTTGACCGATGGGATCGTGATTTCCTGGCAGCGCTTCGGCTTGCGGATCCTGAAGAACCTCTTCTGGCTGGTGGTCGACGTCTTCAAGTTTCTCGTGGAAAGCATCGAGCGGCTCTTGTACACGGTCGACGAGTGGCTGCGTTTCCGCAGCGGAGAGACGCGGCTCTCGTTCACCTGCAAAGCGATCCTGGGCGTATTCTGGTTCTTCGTGGCCTACGTGATCCGCTTCTGCGTGAACCTGCTGATCGAGCCGCAGGTCAATCCGATCAAGCACTTCCCCGTGGTAACCGTGTCGCACAAGCTGCTTTGGCCCTTCGTCGGCACGCTGACACACTGGTTGGCCGTGCCGATGCAAGCGACCATGGAAAAGGGCCTGGCTTATACGGTGGCCGGGACGGTGGCCGGCATCACGATCTTCGTGATCCCCGGGATCTTCGGCTTCCTGGTCTGGGAGCTGCGGGAGAACTGGCGGCTCTATGCGGCCAATCGGCCGGAGGAGCTGGAAGCGGTGCCCATTGGCCACCACGGCGAGACCATGGCCCGCCTGCTGCGGCCGGGGTTCCACTCCGGCACGCTGCCGAAGCTCTTTGCCCGGCTCCGTCGGGCGGAGCGCCGCGCCCGGCTGCGCGGCGACTGGAGCCCGGTGCGCAAGCACCTGCAAGCGTTGGTCCGCCTCGAACACTCGATCCGCCAGTTCGTCCAGCGCGAGCTGCTGGTCCTGCTCCTCCAGAGCGATTGCTGGAAGCACGTGCTGCGGGTGGGTCAAGTCCGGCTGGCCTCCAACCGCGTGGTGGCAGAGCTCTCTTCACCGCAGTGGCCCGCAGATGGCCTGGCGCTGGTCTTGGAGCTGCGGTCGGGACTCCTCGTCGCCGACCGCGTGGGCGAAGACTGGTCGCTTAGGCTCTGGCCCGAGGAGCAGAAGCCTTGGGAGACGGCGCTGTTGGGGCTCTTGAAGTCGGCGGGCGCGGACGACGTTTCCTGGCGGCTTCGCCAATCGTTGGTCCTCACTCAAAACCGGCTCGACGCCGCCGCGGACCCCGAGAAGGGGACCGTTCCATTTTCCTCGGACCATGCTTCGCACGGCGCCCAAAACTGGGACAGTTCCCTGCCGGACGCCGGTCTAGGGGGCCAGATCGCTCAGCTTGGCAACGGACGGCCCCTGGGCGAGATCCACATTCCCTGGCGGCAATGGGTCGATGTCTGGACGGATCTGCCGGCGTCGCCGAGCGACAAGGCGGGGTCCGTAGGTTATGCTCCAGCATAACGGACCCTGTGGGCTGCGACGGCCGAGCCACCAAGCGTTATGCTGAAGCATAACCTACTTGGGCTACTTGGGCCGGCGGAGCATAACCCGGCTATCGGCCACGGAGCAACCCTGGCCTTTGGGGTGGACGATCAGCGGGTTGATGTCCAACTCCGCGATCTCCGGATGGTTGCAGACCATGGCCGAGAGCCGCAGCAGGCAATCGACGATCGCGTCGACGTCGCTGATCGGGGCGCCGCGGAAGCCGTTCAAGAGCGTGAACGAGCGGATCTCGTGGACCATCTTCTCCGCCGAGACCTCCCACATCGGCGCCAAACGGAAGGTGACGTCCTTGAGCACCTCCACCAGTGTGCCGCCCAGGCCGAACATCATCAGCGGTCCGAAGCGCAGGTCGCGGTTGGCGCCGAGGATCACCTCCACGCCCTTGCGAGCCATCTCCTCCACGAGCATTCCCGAGATCTTGGCGTGGGGGATGTGCGCCAGCACGTTGCGGCGGATCGTCTCGAACGCTTCCCGGGCCTCTTCCGGTCCGGGGATGTTCAAGATCACGCCGCCGGCGTCCCACTTGTGGACGACATCGGCCGACATGACTTTCATCGCCACCGGCGTAGCGAACAACTCGGCCGTCCTGGCCGCCTCGTCGGCCGTGGCGACCACGGCGCTCTTGAGCAAGGGGAGCTTGTAGGCGGCCAAAAGCGGACGGCAATCGGCCTGCGCCAGGTACTGCTCCTGCTTGCCGGCCAGCGCGGAGTGGATGTACTTGCGGGCGCCGTCCACGTCGAGGTCGCCGAATTCGACGATTTCCCGATGGGAGATCTCTCGCAGCCGCACCAGGCGGTCGGCCGCGGCCAGGGCCCGCACGCCGTCCTCGGGGAAGAAATAGTTGGGCACGCCCGCCTCGCGGAGGATCTTCACGCCGGGGGTCACGTCGCGGGCGCCCATGAACGAGCAGATGACGGGTTTGTCGATGCCCTGCATGGCCTCCGGCACAACCTGGGCCGTCTGCTCGATCTCGGTCATCGACTGGGGCGTGAGGATCACGATGCCCATGTCCACGTTGGGGTCCTCCAGCACCGTGCGGACCGCGGCCTTGTAGCGGTCGTGGCGAGCGTCGCCGATCACGTCCACGGGGTTCCGCAGCGAGGCCGTCGCAGGCAGCGACCTGCGCAGCTTGTCCTTAGTCTCCGCGGAGAGATCGGCCAGTTTCAGGCCGTTGCGCACCACGGCGTCGGTAGCCATGATCCCCGGTCCGCCGGCATTGGTGATGATCGCCACGCGGTTGCCGGGGGGCAGCGGCTGGGTGGTATAAAACTCGGCGTAGTCGAACAGTTCGGCGATCGTGTCCACCCGCTGCACGCCGCTCTGGATCAACAGCGCGTCGTAGACCGAGTCGCTGCCGGCCAGCGAACCGGTGTGGCTGCTGACGGCCTTGGCGCCTTCGGGCGAGCGGCCCGACTTGAGGCAGAGCATCGGCTTGTGCGACTTCCAGCAGATGTCGCGGACCGTCTCGATGAACCGCCGCCCGTTGCTGACGTCCTCCAGGTACATGGCGATCACCGTCGTCTTGGGATCGTGCGCCAGGTAGTCGAGAATGTCGATCTCGTTTACGTCGGCCTTGTTGCCGAAGCTGATGAACTTGCTGAAGCCGATGTTCCGCTCCTCGGCGTAATCCAAGACCGAGGTGCAAAGCGCGCCGCTCTGGGAGAGGAACCCCAGGTTGCCGGCGGCGGGCATCTTGCGGCCGAAGGTGGCGTTCATGCGGACGGCAGGGTCGGTGTTGATCACGCCCAGGCAGTTGGGACCGACCAGGGGAATGCCCGCGTCCCGGACCTTGCGGCGAAGCTGCTCCTCCAACTCCGCCCCCTCCGGCCCGGTCTCCTTGAACCCGGCCGAGATCACCACCATGCCCTTGATTCCTTTCTCCGCCGCCTCATCGGCCACGCTCAACACGGCGTTGGAGGGCACGATCACCACGGCCAGATCGACCGACCAGGGAACCTCCCGCAACGAACGGTAGGAGTGGACCCCCATCACCGACGGTGACTTGGGATTGATCGGGTACACCGGGCCGCCAAACTCGTTGAACAACAGGTTGCGGAAAATGTCGTTGCCGACCGTGCCTTGCCGGGTCGAGGCACCCACGACCGCCATCGACTTGGGATAAAAAATGCCGTCCAGTTTCGAACCCGTTACACCAACAGACATGAGCAAACTCTCCTGGAATGGATCATGGACGCCCGCAGCCAAGCCGCGCAGGTTTCCCGACAACATCCCTCCCGAGCGGCCTGCCATCCGCACCTGGCTGGCCGTGTTGCACGTGGGGCGGCCGGGACGCTCGCGCTTCACCGCTGCCGAGAAGCGCGGGCGTCTCGCCCGCCGCCGGTAAACTGGGAATCAGGGTGGGAAGACGGCAGGCAGGAATGTCGGGGAAACGGATCGGCTCGCAAAGGGCCAGATAGGGTGCCCAAAGGCAGTAGCTCTTCATCCCTCCCGGCACCCTTACCCGTTGCAGAAGATGCCCCTGCTGTAAGCAGAGATACCGGCAAGCCTCCTGCAAGGCGTCGCTTCGCTTCTTCGCGCGAGTCATAAAGACTTTAGTTTACCGCCACTTTGCCGCCTAGGTAAGTATACCCCAGGAATCCTGGAAAAATCCGGGTGCCAAGGCTCCCGTCCATATTTTGCACACGCACAACGTCGGAGGCAATAGCACTTCTGGCGCGTCAATCGAAATAAAATCGTAAGAACTTTGCTATAAACATGATACGACACGCAGTCCTTCCCGGATGCGGCCTTGCCGCGGGACATACTTGCGTGTAGCGTTAGCACTAGAAGGTTCAAGCATTGGGCTGAAGAATCACCTTCATCAGCCCTTGGCCGCCTCGATGAAGACGCTCGAACCAGGTGACGCCCTCCTCCAAGGGGGCCGTTGCACTGATGAGCGAGTCGACGTTGATCGTCCCTCGCGCCATCAGCTCCAAGCAGGTGGGATACTCGCCGCAAGAGGCACAGGAACCGTGGAGCGTCAGCTCCCGGCTAACGACGGCCTGGAGCGGCAACTCGACTTGGGGCGCGAAGTTGCCCACCAACGTGAGTTGCCCGCCCTTGGAAAGACTGGCCACCGCCAGTTGCACGGTGGATGAGAGTCCGACGGCTTCGATTGCCACGTCCGCCCCGCATCCATCGGTTCGGGCGAGGACCTCGCGGACCACGTCGCTTTTGTCCGGCCGCAAGCAGAGATCTGCGCCCAGCCGCCCGGCCAGCTCCAGCCGCGCCGGATCGAGGTCCACGACGATCGTCGTTCCACAGCCGGCCGCGCGCAACGCTTGGAGCACCAAAAGCCCAATCATCCCCGCACCGACCACCAGGGCCGTATCGTTCAGACGTTGTGGCGTGCGGTGTACGGCGTGCAGCGCGATCGAGAGGGGCTCGACCATGGCCGCCCGCGCGAAACTCACTGCCGCCGGCAGGCGGTAGAGGATGTGCTGGGGGACGGCTACGAATTGGGCGAAGGCGCCGTGTTGGCGGTAATCCTCGCAGGAGACTCCCAGCACGCGGCGGTGGCTGCAAAGGTTGATCTTGCCGGCCCGGCAGAAGCGGCACTTGCCGCAGTAGATCGTGGAGTCGAAGGTCACCCGGTCGCCCTCGGCCCAGCCTTGCACGTCGCGTCCCCGGCTGACGATCGTACCGGCCGCCTCGTGCCCCATGATGATCGGCGGGCGGCGGCGGCCCGTGCTGCCGTCCATGCCGTGGACGTCGCTGCCGCAGATCCCGCAAGCGCCCACTTCCACCAGCACGTCTTCCGGCTCGACCTCAGGCATTGAGAACGTCCTGGAGTTCCAGCCGGTTGTAAGCGGTCAGCACGAGGGCTTTCATCACAATTCTCCAGGGATTGGGGGTGCCGCTCATTCTAACGCACCCCCCACTGTCGCGCGAACCCCGTATCGGCTGCTTTGCGCGGCTCCTATACGCCCGGCACCAAGCGGCTATACTACACCGCGATCGTAACCCGAAGCGTAAGCGAGGCCAACTCCTCTAGCCGCCCTCGCTTACGCTTCGCGCTTACGATGGGGCCGGGGATAATCCGGCCTAAAGCCGGTACTACGAACTTGTGTCATTTCGTCGCGGTGGCAGTATAAAATACCTTCGGAGGTATTACGATGAACAAAATCCAGCGGGTAACCGCCGTCCTGGAAGGCCGCACGCCGGACCGGCCGCCCGTTTCCTTCTGGTACCATTTCCCGGCGGACCAGGTTTCCGGGCCGCCGGCCGTCGAGGCCCATGTACGGCACGTCGAGAGATACGACCTCGACTTCCTCAAGATCATGGACGACAACCGCTACCCGCGGCCCGTCACGTCCACCGGCACGATCGCCGAAACCCGCGACCTCGACCGGCTCACGGTCCTGGCGGGGGACGAGGAGAGCTTCGGCCGCCAACTGGAGCTGATCGGCGCCTTGGCCCAGCGGCTGCGAGGGCAGCTCCTCATGGCCACGACGCTTTTCAACCCCTGGACGACCTTGCGGAACATGACGATCCCGGTGAGCGACGTCCACGGTCCGCCCGTGCCGACCAGTGAGGTCGATCCTCGCGAGGCGGCCATGTCGCGGTTTCTTCGCCAGTCCCCGGACGCCTTGGCCCGAGCGCTGGCGGTGATCGCCGAGTCGCTGGCCCATTTCGCTCGCCGTTGTCTTGAGGCGGGCGCCGACGGCATCTACCTTTCCGTGCGGGACGACTGGGTCGACACGCCGGCCAACGGCCCGGGCAGCTACGACAGCCTGGCCCTGCCGGGCGACCTGGAAATCCTCACGGCGGCCCGCCGAGGGAAGTTCAACATCCTGCACGTCTGCGGCAAGGCACTCGATTTCCGCCGTTTTGCCAAATATCCGGTCCAAGTCTTGAACTGGGCCGACCGCACATCGGGACCTGCCATCGCCGAAGTGGCCGCCACGGCGTCTCCGGCCATCGCCGCCGGCCTGGATAACCTCGGCACGATGGTCAGCGGCACACCCGACGACTGTGCCCGCGAAGTGTCCGACGCCTTGGCCCAAGCCGCCGGCCGCCCGATGCTCATCACCCCCGGTTGCACGTTCGACCCCCAGGCGGTTCCCGTGGAGAACCTCCGCGCCATCCGACAAGCCGTGGAACGTCTGTAGGGAACGCCCTCCGTGGCGTTCCGCGGCAGCACCGCCTCTACGGAAGGGCACGGAGGGCGTCTCGCCAGAATAATCGGAATGAGTTGATGAATTTGTGGGACGGATTGCCTAATCCGTCCCTGGAAGCTGGACGGATTAGGCAATCCGTCCTACGAGAAATTGTCTGAGTTGTTCCAACGCGGCGTCTAAAGCCCGCCCTACCAAGGAAGGAGCCAGCGCATGTGTGGGATCGTGGGGTACATCGGGGAGAGCGAGGCGATCGGCTTCTTGCTGGCCGGACTGCACCGGCTGGAGTACCGGGGCTACGACAGCGCCGGCATCGCCACCATCGACCCGGACCGGGGACTGGCCGTCCGCAAGAGCGTGGGCCCCATCGACCGCCTGGAGAGCCTGCTGGCCCACCAGCCCGTGCAAGGGAAAACCGGCATCGGGCACACCCGCTGGGCCACCCACGGTGCGGCGACCGATGAGAACGCGCATCCGCACCTCGGCGGCGACCGTGCGGTGGCCGTGGTCCACAACGGCGTGATCGAGAACTTCCAGGTGCTCAAGACCCGGCTCGAGGCCGAAGGTTTCACCTTCCATTCGGCGACCGACAGTGAAGTCATCGCGCACCTGGTGGCCAACTGCATCCGCCACCTGCCGCCGGCCGGGCAGTTGGCCGCCGAGGACTACCAGCCGCTGGTGGCCGCCGTGCAGGGGCGCTGGCCCAACTGCGGGGGACCTACGGGCTGGTGATCCTCTTTCGCGACTATCCGCAGGTGCTGCTGGCCGCGCGGCTGGGAAGCCCGCTGGTCGTCGGCGTGGGCGCCGCCGAGCATTTCGTGGCCAGCGACACCTCGCCGCTGGCCGGCCGCACCGATAAGATCGTCTACCTTGCCGACCACGAGCTGGCGGTGCTCACGGCCGACACGCTCCGCGTGATCCACCGCGATCAGGGACAAATCCCGCACAACGTCCAGGTCCTGGATCTCGACGCCGGCGACGTCGACCGCGGCGGCTTTCCCCATTACATGCTCAAGGAGATCTTCGAGCAGCCGGAATCGATCCGCAATGCCATGCGGGGCCGGCTGGATTTCGACGCCGCCACGGCCCGCTTCGGCGGCCTGAATCTCTCGCCGCAAGAGCTGCAGCGGGTGCGGCGGTTCGTGCTCACCGCCTGCGGCACGAGTTGGCACGCGGCCCTGGCGGGCGAGTACCAGATCGAGTCGCTGGCCCGGCTGCCCGTCGAGGTCGAGTACGCCAGCGAGCTTCGCTACCGCAACTCGCCGCTGGACGACCATACGCTCTTGTTCGCCATCACCCAGAGCGGCGAGACGGCCGACACGCTGGCCGCGCTGCGGGAGATGAAGCGCAAGGGCCACCCCACGCTGGCCATCTGCAACGTGGTCGGCAGCACGATCGCCCAGGAAGCCGACGGCGGGATCTACCTCCACGCCGGCCCGGAAATCGGCGTGGCCTCGACCAAGGCTTTCACTTCGCAGTGCGTGGTGCTGGCGCTGTTGGCCTTGTACTTCGGCCGGCTGCGGCACCTCAGTTTCGACCAGGGACGCCAGATCATCGAGCGGCTCCAGGAGCTGCCCGATCTGGTCCGCCGCGCCTTGGACACCGACGATGCGGTGCGGCGGATCGCCTACCGATACGCCCAGTGCACCAATTTCCTCTATCTCGGCCGGCAGTTCAATTTCCCCACGGCCCTGGAGGGGGCGCTGAAGCTCAAGGAGATCAGCTACATCCACGCGGAAGGCTATCCCGCGGCGGAGATGAAGCACGGGCCGATCGCGCTGGTCGACGGGCAGACGCCGAGCGTCTTCGTGATGCCGCACGATTCGGTCTACGACAAGGTGATGGCCAACCTGCAAGAGATCCGTGCCCGCGGCGGCCCGGTGATCGCGGTGATCGGCGAAGACGACCGCGAGGTCTCCAAGCTGGCCGACGAGGTGATCCACGTTCCGGCCTGCGAGCCCTACTTGCAGCCGATGGTGAACATTATCCCCTTGCAGCTCTTGGCGTATCACATCGCGGTGGCCCGCGGCTGCGACGTGGACAAGCCTCGCAACCTGGCCAAGAGCGTGACGGTCGAGTGAGGCGGCGGCTTGCAGGGCCCTTGGAGTGCGGCGACTTGTCGCCGCTTTCTTGCCGGCATGAAGCTCGGGTCGCAACTCAGTACGGGCAAGCCCGTGGCACCCGGCGTCGGGAGAGCCGGTGGCCAAAATGCGTCAGACGGGCGCCATTCTTGCAGCAGTCCTTCCCGTTTTTTTCCGCCGGCCCGCCCCCGGGGGGGTCGCCCGATGCTCTACGCCGCCTGCGCTCGCCGGCGCAAACTATTTGCGGATAATAAGTAAGGCCAGAGCAACCGTTTTGCGAGTGAAACAGTAGACGCCGCGTTTCGCACCGGCAGGCGGCGAAATGGCGCCTTCGGCCCGACGCAAATTGCCGCCCTGTCGACTCTCGAGCGACGCAAATTGCCGCCCTGTCCATCCTGCAGCGACGCAAATTGCCGCCCTGTCCGCCTTGCAACGCTGCAAACCGGAGCGATGGCGTCCAACAGCGCAGTTTCCGGGTCGCCGGTGCGTCTGGAGCGACGTTTTGTGGCGAACTTGACGCAGGCTCGGCCCCCGGCGATGCGTTTCCCGCCGCGGCTGGCGGAGCGCGATCGCCCGGGTGCTCCACGGCGACTGGAAGCCGCGCCGTTTCGGTCCGCGGCGCGTGTGGCTGTTGGAGTTGCGCGACACGGCGATGTCTTATCATCGTGGTTTTGAGTTGGGCTGGCCGCCATGATCGCCCCGTGCTCGGTAAAAGCGTGGGGCAGGATGCGGGAGAACTTCAGCCGGGCGAGGTGGTCACAATTTGTGACCACCTTCCATTTCCCGCAACCGTTCACGGCCAGGCGCTCAATGTAGCAGGCACACGCCGTGTGCCGTCCGCTGTCTGTGCCCGCAGGGATCGACGGCACACGGCGTGTGCCTGCTACATTACGGCATTGCGCGGTTATTGCCTGCTCCAGTATACGTACTCGTGCTCGTGCAAGCCAACCTTCTTGGGGTTATCGGCGATATAACGGCGCAGATGCTCGCATTGCTCGGGAGTTCGGACGAGGCAGTCGAAGCTCTCCTCGTGCCAGAAGCGGCCGCGCCGCGCCAGCGCCGCGTTGATCTTCGTCGCCGTGTACTTTTTCCAGGAAGAGCACTGGTCCACGATGTCGGTTGAGCCCAGAAGGCAGGCGAGCAGGTGGACGTGATTGGGCATGACGACGAAATCGGCCAGTGTGTATCGCTCGCCATCGAAGTGCCGGAGGTTGTCGGCGACGATGGCGGCAAGATCGGGGCGTTTCAGCACGCAGGCGCCATGGCCGCAATCCAGGTGTTCCAGGAATTCCCGGGAGAAGGTGTTGTGGTACACGCGCTGCTCGGAGTCGGGCAGTTCGCGCAATCGCGCCCTGCAGTTCGCGGCCTTTGGGTCGACGCCGTGGCGTCGCAGCCAGTCGTTTCGACGACGGTACCACAGTTCGGCGACAGCAATCGGCAGGGAGTCGTCGGTCCGGTAAGTGATGAAGTAGGTGACATCCGGCTGGTACCAGTGCGGCAATTTGCCGGCCGTGATCCGCAGGTCCATCCCAGGGTCGAAGAACTCGAAGATCATCGATGCCTCCAATGTAGTCGGCACACGCCGTGTGCCGTCTCGGGCGTAGTCCGCACACGCCGTGTGCCGTCTCGGGCGTAGTCCGCACACGCCGTGTGCCGTCTCGGGCGTAGTCCGCACACGCCGTGTGCCGTCTCGGGCGTAGTCCGCACACGCCGTGTGCCGTCTCGGGCGTAGTCCGCACACGCCGTGTGCCGTCTCGGGCGTAGTCCGCACACGCCGTGTGCCGTTTCGCGCCTAGTCGCCACACGCCGTGTGTCCGATCGGACGCCGACGGCACACGGCGTGTGCCGACTACATTCTCCCATCCAAACCGCAGTCCAGTCAAATGCCGACGCCTTCGTCAGCATCCTCGTTCCCGGAACCTATGCGAGCGAATAAGCTCAAGCGCGGGAACCTTCAAGAGGCTGTAAAGTTCCTTAACGTGTTCTGGAAAGACGTGAAGGGTGCCGCGGTACTTGACCACAGGAAGTGCCACCGCCTCCAGTTCCGGCGTAACCCGTCCGCCATTATGCATGAATGCGTTACGGACGAGCCGATAGGCGGCTATCCGGGGATCCTTCAATCCCCGGTCGTACAAGCTCCCAAACGCAGCGCGAAATCCCGAGGCAAACTTTCTGTCAGTTACGCGAAGCTGTTCGCCGCCTTGGGCCAGAGAAAGAGCGCGCACGACGAAGTTCTCGTAAGCGCTATAGACCGAGACGAGCACAAGGCGCATTGTTGCCGACAGGCCAAGTTGAAAGGGAGCGAGTGAAAGAAAGTTAGCCCAAAGCTCGTCGATGCTCAATTCAACGCGGACACTTCCGCTAATTTCCTTGATTTCGGCACCAACACGCACGAGGTTATCGTGCAGGCGGCGTTGTAGCGCCGGGTCAGCGGAAACTTCAGGTGTGATTTGGGCCATCCGGCAAACAATAACGTCTGCGAACCTGAGAGTGCCCGTGTTGGGCTCGCGTTCGTTGGCGTAGCCGTCGTGTGTCCCCATCGGCCATTTAATGCTTGCCACTGTCGCGCCGTCCGATATTGAAAGCGCTCGCTTCAAACTCTGGGGCATGAAATCCGTTCATGGGCTCTATTCCCTGGGTCGCGGTTCAGTTATGGGCATCCGCGGCGGGGCCGTCTCCCACATCAGGGCGACTTCCTCGGGCGTCAGGCCGTAGGCCTCGTTGACGAGGTTGCTGACTTCGTTTTCCAGGGTCAAGGCTTCGGCCGCAAGGGCGCGGGCGGGGTCGATGGATCGGGCGTATTCCTCCCGGAGGCTCGCCAGCGCGGCCGACGATAAGGGCCTCTTCTTACCACGAACCTTCTTCACTTCCGCAACGAAGCCGTCGCAAGCCAGGTCGAATGGCGATTGCAGCCTCAGCGTGGGCTTCTCGACTTCGTGCTCTACCCGAAGCCAATCGAGAATCTGCCGCCGGGTTGCCTGCTGCGTTCGGGTGATTTCGACGAGCCGGCCAACGTTCTTCGCGGCAGCGCGGCGCTTTCCCGGCGCTGGCGTGGGAAGTGGAAAGTCCTGGACAAACTCCTTGATGAACCGCAAGGCTTCATCTTTGCCGTGGATCGCGTTTCGCCATGCGTACCACCAACCGACCGGCGAGTTAAGAACCGCGACAATCCAGGGATCGTCTGAGGGCAGGATGTATGCCGTGTTGTTGCAAAGCATTCCGGACGTATCCAACACCCATTCTGGTCGCCAAGTTATCTCGGGATACATGATCTTCGGGCGATCGAAGTCGGCCCAATAGGCGCAAGATCGAAGCTCCCACCAGTACCGGCCGTGATCTTGCCGTTTCGTCATAGCAATACGATACCTGTTCAGGTGAGCATGGATCGCGGGATACGTCCGCTCGAATATGCCCTCGGCCCCCGTCCCGCTTTCCGACCAAGGCCAGGGATGGTTCTCGCTCGACTTCAAAACGATCATCCAAAACCCGCCCAGTCGGCGTTCCAACGGCTGAAGTCTTGCCCGCGCAAGTGTCGCTTCAGGATTGCGGTGCATTTCGGATCGACCGCTACCAAGGACTCTTTGGTCGCCGTGTCAACCAGAAATGCCTCGTTCAAGCCGGTCTTGATGCCGCTAAGAGGCTTCACGCCGGCAAAGTCGCCGAGCGGGACACCTTTCCCTCGGATCTTCGCCAGGAGAGCATTCACGCCTCCCGGCTCAAGCTGCCACGCATCCGCCGTAAGCTGTGATAGCGGAAGCTCCACGCCCTCGCTTTCAATCTGCCGGCTCAAGTCATCTATCCGGAGTTGCTCCCGCGGAATGCTGCAAAGGCGCGCGGTTTCGGGCTTCGGCGCCTCGGTGGGGCGACGGGCAACGATGATCGAGGGGAATACGTCCACCTCCTCGAAGATCTGCTTGGCGTGCCCGAAGTCAACCACCGACTGAATCCACGCTTCCTCTTGAAACAACCGGCGCAACGGCTCCGCATAGCCGGACTTCATCCACTTGTTGGTCACAACGTAGGAGAGCAACCCGCCCGGCTTCAGCAACCGGAGACCCAGCTCGTAGAAGTAGACGTAAAGATCGGCCACGCCGTGATAGACGCGGTAGGCGGACTGGAGATAGGGCTTGATGGGGCTGAGCAACTCTTGCCGAACGTAGGGCGGATTGGCTACCACCACGTCGAACCCGCCCTTCTTGAAGACTTCCGGGAATGCGGCCTGCCAGTCAAACGCCTTCGCCGAGTAGGCCGGGTCAGCGACGATGCTGTTGCCCACGCGGATGGTATGGTCGAGACTGGTCAACGCCTTGCCGGGCTCGGCCGTCTTGACCCAAAGGCTCAGGCGGCAGATTTCGATGGCCTCTTCATTGAGGTCCACGCCGTAGAGGTTGTTCTCCAGGATCCGCTTGTCGAGGTCGAAGAGCGTACGATGACCGAGCAACTCTTGGAGCCGGTCATTGGAGGCCTGATAGGCGGCGTGCAACTGGTCGAAGGCTTCGATCAAAAAGGCCCCGCTGCCGCAAGCCGGGTCCAACAGCCGCACGGTCGCCAACTCGTCTTGCCAGGCTTCCCAGAAACGGACCAGGGCAGCCCGCTCCGGCTTCTTCAGCCTGTCGAGCGTGTAGACCCGGGGATCGGCCAGCGCGGCGCGGGCCGGGCCTTTGGCTGCGTGCTCGTGGGCCTGCCGAAGTTGCTCGAAACGGTCCCGCAGGACGCCGCCCAGGGCCTGCTGGATGATGTAGCGGGTGATAAAGGCGGGGGTGTAGAAGTGCGCTTCTTTCTTGCGGCGGGTCCTGGCACGCGTGGCTTGTTCGCCGTCGCTCCCCTCACCCCCTGCCCCTCTCCCGGCAGGAGAGGGGAGTTGATCGGCGTCCAACTCGTTGCGGAGCTTTTCCAGGTCGGTAATCGACTGCTCGAAGATGTGCCCCAGAATGTCCACGTCGATCAGGCTGTTGTTGCCGCTGGCCGGGGCGTTGACCGCCGCCTGGTGGGCCGGGCGGTAGTCGAAATCGCCCAACTCGCGGAAGTAGGCGCAGACTTCATCGGCGACCTTGAGGTTGTCCAGGACCGGATCATCGCCAAACAGCCCGCCGTTGTAGGCGTGGATGCCCAGGGCCGCGTTGCCGCGGTTGATGGAAGCAAACAGGCCGCGGAAGTTTTCCCAGATCGGGCGCGGGTGGTAAGGGTCGCGGTGCTCATACGCCTTGCGGATCGTTTCCGTGGGCAACAAGCCGCGGTCTTCGCAGAAAGCGCAGAACAACACCCGATCGAGAAGCTTTTGGGCACAACCGAGAACGTCGTGCCGGGGCACGGCGGGGTTGTCGCGCCAGAGCCGCTGGAAAGCGTCTTGCCGCATGTGCGCGTAGCGGAGGTAGAACTCCTTGGTCAGTTCCTTTCCCACCCGCTCCGATTCGGCCAGCAAGTCGTAGAAATGGCAGCGTCCCGTTTCGGGCACGACCCGCGCCGCGCCGAACAGGAAGACGAACCGCTTCAGCAGGGCGTCGCTGGAGGCAAGCTCTTCGGTGTCGAACCGCTCATAGGTTTGCTGGTCGGTTCCCTTGCCGTAAAGGCGAGTCTGCCGGATGGAAGTGACGATGATCCAGTCGCACGGTAGGTTGATGGCGTAGTGGTAGCCCTGATCGACGGCCGAGCGGCGGCGGCCCGCAAAGGGGCGGTCCAGCGGGTCCTTGGGCCCCTTGCCCTCCAAGGCGACGATGAACCGCTCGGGCCCGCGGCCGAAGTCGCCCAAAACGGCGTCGGCGAACTCGCCGTCCACCTGGACGTGTTTCTCACGCGAGATGGTGTACCGCGGGCCGCCGTCCGCCGGACGCGTGTAGCCGAGCAACTCGCAAAAGAAGTCGTTGAGGAAATCGGGCAGGATTTCCTGTTCCTTGAACGAGTTGGCCTTGCCCGAGGAAAGCAGTTCGGCCCAGTGCGCCAGTTTCGGGCGGAAGGCGTCGACGTGCCCAGGCAGCGAGAAGGCAGCCAGATGGCTGCGGAGGACGTCGGGGCGAAACAGGGGCTTGGCTTCGACCGGCATGGCAACGGCACCTCATCGAAGCCCCCATTCTAAGGCACTCCTCGCCTGGATGCCATTGGGGCCGATGTCATTTCACGAGCTCGGGTCAACCCGCAACGGGGCAAGACTCGGTGGACGAGCGCAGCCCCCACCCCTCTTGCGGGCTTGGTGTTGCGGGGTGCCGCCCACGCCGTGGCTTGTGGATTGACGGATGCGCGTTGCCCGCGGTAGGATAATAAAAGAGGGAGTGCATGCGATGACCGCGCAAGTCCAAGAGATGCTGCGCACGTTTGATCTGCTGCCCGAGGGCGACAAGCGGGAGGTGGCCCGCGAAATTCTTCGCCGCACCTTGATGCTCGACGTTCCTCCGCTGTCCGACGAGCAGCTTGTCTGCGCCGCGGAGGAGCTCTTCTTGCAACTCGACCGAAGCGAGGCGGCTGATGCCTCCTAGCCCGTTGCGGGGCGAGGTTTGGCTAGTGGACCTTGGCATGGCGGCCAAGACGCGCCCCTGTCTGGTCTTGAACGTACCTGCTGGCGACACAGACCGCGCGCTGGCGACGCTTGTGCCCCACACGACCAGCACGCGAGGCTCTCGCTTCGAAGTATCCAGCAACGTTGGCTTCCTCCGCTCCGGAGCGTTCGATGCCCAGAACCTTGTCACCATTCCCACCGTCAAGCTGCTCCGCAAACTTGGTCATCTCGCCCAAGACGAGCTGACTGCCGTGGAAAGCGCCGTTCGCTTGTGGCTGGGACTGTAACGGCACAGGCTCGGTGGTGCACCAGGCCCAGCCTACACCGAATCGGCTTCTCGTTTCCGACCACCACGGCCCGAAGTCGCCGGCTTTGGCCGCTTCGGCGGAAACGAGACGACCTTTCTCCCGGGTTGAGCTTGCTTCTGCTGCAAGTCCTTGCAGATGGCGTCCAAGTCGTAATCGAAACGTCTGGCGTACTCGTCTCGCGCTTTGCGGACTTCAGCCACGATGGGGTCGTCAATCACTGCCATGCTCCTCAATCAGTTCCAGTGGAGTGCAGATCACGGGGATCTCGTATCCTGCCGCCTCGCAAACCGCTGCCAAGGAATTCCGCATCGCCGCGTTGGCGATGTGACGGCAGTTCCACGTAAGGAGGTAGTCCATTCCATGCACGGTTGCAGTGGCGATATGCAACGCATCGACGCGGGCGGTCTTCGGCAACGGCGTTTTCTCGACCAACTCCTTCGCCAATAGACGAGCCTCGTCCGTGATCTGCAACTCGAAGATGTCGCTCAACACTTCAAGCCGTTTCTGAGCCGCGGATGGGTCGCCCAGCGATGCCTCTTGTACAACGGCTTCAGAAATGTAAAGGTCGAAGGCGTGCCGTTCGTCGTCCCACCAGTTTCGGGTGCTCTCCTGATTGGCCGCCATGACAAGCTGCGGGCTTCGCCAGGCGGTCAGGTAACTAATGATCGTGGTTTCCAGGTAGACCTTCGGTTTCATGCGGCAGTCAATATCGGCGAACGACCTGCAAGGCACCTCCGAACGCGCCTATCCTCTCGTATAGATCCTACGCCCTCACGAGGGGTCATGCAACTGCTCGGGCTGAGTCGCCCAGCAGCACCGGCATTTCGCTATCGCGGGAGGTCCGTTCTTGCTTCAGCAGCCGGGGCCGGCTCGGCCGTTTCAGATTGACTCGCTGCCGACCCGCCGGTAGGGCCCTAATTTGCGTCTGCTAACCCACCGGAACGGCCTATCTCAATACGTGTGGTAGTGGGGCGCGGGACGGGCCGCGCCCGTTAGGCTTGTCGAGGGCCCCGCGCGTTCACTGGCGGTTGCTGAAGCACAACACCTCGCCGGCCTGGTTCACCAGGTAAAGGCGCGATTGGGCAGCGCACAGACCGTCGAAGACCGGCGGGCTCTCCAGAGGGCACTGGGCCAGTGGCTTGCCGTCGGCGGCGGAGATCACCACCAGCGCGCCGCCGGCGCGGCCTTCGATCGCCGCCGCCGGATCATCGGCCTTGAGCACGTCGGGTGGCCCGGCCAGGAACAGGCGATCCTCCGCCAGGATCATGGCTCGGGCGAGGATCGGCAGCGGCTGGGTCCAACGATAATTCTTGGGGGGCGGCCCAGCGGCCCGGCGCGGTTTCGCCGCCGGCTTGGCTTGCCCTGGGGTCTTCGGCGTCGCCGCGGGCTTTGCCTCCGGCATGCCCAGCGGGGCGTCGCGGTTGATGGCAAACGCCTGGTAGTTCGTCTCGCGCGGGTTGTAGCGGTCCGGGCTAGAGTGGAAGACGGTCAGGGAATCGATGCCGATGTGCGAGCCCGTGTGGGAATACTGGTTGCGGCCGAAGCCATACACCGTCGGGCCGTCGAGCACCAGCAGCCGGCCGGCCGGCACGCGGCTGCCCACCGTCGGCCACCCGCCGTAGTCCGTGCCCATCCTCGTCCCTACCAGCCAATAGGTGCGATGCCACCACGAGCCGTCGAGGAAACCCGCCGGGCTGAACAAGTGCGGCACGTCGGAAGGCTGCACCCGGCCGCAGAGGTCGAAGCGGAGGTGCCGCAGGTAGACCGAGGTCCCGTCGCAGGAAAGGACGTTGGGCAGGGCGCCGGGCATGTCCGTGCCGTGGATCGATTGCTTGGCCTGGCAGCCGGTTTTCGGGTCGCGATGGTCGATGATCGTTTCGGAGAGCAACCGGCCGGTGCGCGCGTCGAGGCGACAAAGCCGCATGCCGCCGTCCAGGTACGACGACCGCCCCGCGGCGCAGCACACGACACCCTCCTCCACCAGCACGCTGCCGGGCACGGGCCAGAGCGACTCCACCTGCCCGTAGGACACGATCCGCCGGTCCTCCGGCGCCGCCCGGAATCGCCAGGCGAGCACTCCATCCGCATCGCGGAGGCAGTAGACCCAGCCGTCCGCCGATCCGAAGAGCACGCATCCTTGCCAGACCGTGGGAGGCGAATCGACGCGCCCGCCTGCCGTGTAGCTCCAGAGCCGGCGGCCATCGCGGGCATCCAGGGCATGGACGGTATGCGTATCGACCTGGGCCACCAGCACTTTGCCCTCCGCAACCACGACGCTCGTCAGCTTCCCGCCGAGGTCCGCCTGCCAGGCCGGCTTGAGCTTCGCCGCAACCGGGGCGCCTGCGCGACCGCTCCGCGCCGCGTCGTGGCGATAGGTCGGCCAATCGTCCGCATTTTGCCGTTCGGAGCTTGGAGTTGGGAGTCCTTCGTAGGCGGGCCCCCGTTCCAGCCGCGGAGGCTGCTGCTGCGCCTGGTCCGCGGACGCGGGGATGCCCTTTTCCGCCTTCGACGTGTCGCCTTCCGACTTTGCCGCCGGGGCCAGGCAATTGAAGCCATTGAGCTTGGCGGTGATGAAACAGGCGCAGGAGTGCGGCGGCACGTAGAGCAGCCCGTTGCAGGGGATGACGCCGTACTGGCAGACGCCGCGGGTCCAGTGGTTGGGGATCGCGCTGCCGGTGGCCAGATCGACGAACTCGACGCCGGAGCGGCCGAGGACCAGCCAGCGCGAGGTGGCCTTGTTGCGATAGCAGCGCTCGTGGCCCATGCCGGGTTGGAAGAACTGCTGATCGCGGGGCCGCGTGCGTTGGATCTCGCCGGTGCGGGGGTGGCGGCCCGCGGTGATGCCCGGGTCGCCGGCCGTGACCAGATCGCCGGTCCAGACCAGCCCGTCGGCCACGAGCACGTCCACCGGCGCGTTGTAGCACTCGCGGCACGGGCAGTTCCACAGGCGCTCGCCGGTCCGGGCCGAAAAGGCAATCAGTTCTCCCACGGGCGACTGGCCGCCGGCGCTGCTGACAAACCATCCGGCCGGCAGCTTCGCACCGCTGGCTCTTGCGCCGGGGGTGGTCCAACCGCCCGGTCCGCCGAGAGGACAACCCCTTCGTAGACGACCAGCGTCGGGGCCGACCAGGTGGGCCGGTTACGAGCCACCGGGCGCGGCGCCTGCCAGACCGGCTTGCCCGAGGCCGCGTCGAGACAGGCGATCTTCTCCGCATTCTGAAAAAAGACGCGGCCACCGCTGACGGCCAGGGTGGTCGGCAACAACTCCGCGGTATCGCCGTCGGACTTGTTCCAGAGCGGCCGGCCGCTGGCGGCGTCGATGGCGAGGATCCGTTTGGGCGGGTAGTTTTCCGCATAGGGAGGCCGCTGGGAGCGGACCTCTACCAAGCCGGGGCGCTCGCCGCGGCGTCGGGCCTTCTCCTCTTCCGTGGCCGACGCGCCCGCCACGACAAAGAGCGCGCCCTTGCAGAAGACGACTTCCAGGGTATGCTCGGTGCCGGCATAGGTCGTGAGGGTTTGGCCCGTGGCGGCGTCGAGGGCGCTGAGGGGGGCGTCCGACCCGAGCGTCACATAGACGCGATCGTCCACGGCCACCAGGCGTCTGGCCAGATCGGTGGGGCCGCTGCGGAAACCCCGCAGATGCCACTGCCATTGCGGAATCGACCGTTTCCAGAGGATCACGCCGCTGAAGGCGTCGCAGGCCACGAGCTGCCACTTCGGCTCCAGCACCACCGCGGCGATCGGCCCCTCATCGACGACGTAGAACAGCCGGCCGCCGGCGCACACCGCGGCGCTGACGCCGGCCAGATGGTCGTGGCTCCGGGTCCAGGGCGGGCCCCCGACCCACTGGAGCTGGCGCGGCGGGCCCACCACCGAGTCCGCCGAGACGGCGTTGTTGCTGGCATCGTGCAGGAAGTGGGTCCACTGGTCAATCTCCGCCGGTCGAGGCTTGACGGTCTTCGTCCACTGCCCGCCGCTGAGGACGCACGCCACGCCTCCAGGGCTCAGCACCCGCATCAGCTCATCCCTGGGCACCGAGGCAAGGTCCTCAGCGACAATCAACGTCACGAGGTTGTCGACGTACGGCAGCCGCTTGCCGTCGAACCGCTCGATCGACACCGGGCCGTAAAGCCCGAGGGACCGCAGGTATCGGCGGGCCTCGGCGACCTTCCGCGCGTCGCTGTCCAGGCCCTGGACCAGATAGCCGTCGCCTGCCCGCAATGCGGCGGTCAGCTTCCCGTCGCCGCAGCCCACGTGGACGACGAGCCCGCCGCTGGCTCCGCTGGCGTCGAGGATCCGGCGAGCCTCGGCCTTCTCGGCGGGTGCGCCCGAGTCTGCGGCCCGGAGAACCCCGGCGGCAGCCCAAACCGCCGTCGCCATGCAAACCCCAAGATGCCATGCTCCCACCACCGCCAATTGCCTGCTCATGGCAATTCTCCCCAACTGCTGCACTGGAAGAAAACGCGGTCTCAAACGTTACCCAAATGCTAAGCGGCTGGCAATGCCCAGGCAAGTCGCCCTCGCAGGTAGCTGATGGGCGAGACTTTTTGGGGCGGGGGCGTTTGACAAGGCACATTCCACCGATCAAGATTAGACTCGTCGGCCCGCCGCTCAGGGGTTCCGGCAGGCATCAGAAGGGCAAGAACCCCGTGAACTCTCAGCGAAAACGGAAGACAGACCATGTCAAGAGCAATCGAGAAACTGACGCGGCGCGACGTGCTGCGACGTTCCCTGGCGGCCGGGGCCGTGGCGGCGCTGCCCTGGTTCGCACCGGCCGCGGCTCGGGGAGCCAAGGACAGGGCGGCCCCCTCGGAACGGATCACGCTCGGGGTGATCGGCATCGGCCCGCGCGCCACCTACGACCTCAGCGGCATACTCAAGCAGCCTGACTGCCAGTGCCTGGCCGTTTGCGACGTTCAAGCCGCCCGGCGAGATGCGGCAAAGAGGCTCATCGACCAGCATTACGGGAACAAGGACTGCGTGCTCTATCGCGACTTCCGCGAATTGTTGGCGCGGCGCGACGTCGACGCGGTGCTGATTGCGACCGGCGACCGCTGGCACGCCGCAGCCTCGATGTTGGCGGCGAAGGCCGGCAAGGACGTCTACAGCGAGAAGCCGTGCGGCCTGACGATCGGACTCTGCCAGGCCCTTGACGACGTAATCCGAAAGACCGGCCGCGTCTTCCAGGCCGGCACGCAGCGGCGCAGCGTGGCGAACTTCCAGGCCGCCGTTCGACTTGCCCAGAGCGGCAAGCTGGGCAAGCTCCAGACCCTCTTCGCCTCGGTCTACAAGCTGTCGATCGAGACGACGTGGCTTGCGGGTGAACCGACTCCGCCGCGCAACGTTGTCGATTGGGATCTGTGGCTCGGACCGGCCCCCTGGCGCCCTACAACCATCGTTATGTCGAAGGGCAGTGGCGCGGATATTGGGACTTTGACTCCGGCGCGCGATTGCTCGATTGGGGAGCGCACACGGTTGATCTCTGCCAATGGGCCAACGAGGCCGACGACTCCGGGCCCGTAGAATACGAACCGTCAGGGCAAACGATCAACGCCCGCTATGCCAACGGCGTGAAGCTGGTGATCGATTGCCTGGACACGCCCTTCGGCCAACGGCCGGGATGGATCCAGTCGCTGGGGACCTGTCCCGTGCGGTTTGTGGGCGAGGGAGGTTGGGTCGAGACGGGCGACAACGGCGGCATCGAGGTGCATCCGGCGTCGCTCAAGGCGGAGTTGAAAGAGGTGATGGCCAGGCGTGAGGGGGGGCTGGACGTCTCGGCCCACGCCCGGAACTTCTTCGACTGCGTCAAGTCGCGGGCGAAACCGGCGGCCAACTCCCAGGTCATGCGCCGATCCCACACCGCCTGCCACGCAGCCGCATTGGCCTGGATACTCAACCGCAAGCTCAGGTTCGACCCGGGGAAAGAAGAGTTCATCGGCGACGACGAGGCCAACGGCCTTCGCTCGCGTCCGGCGCGGGCCCCTTGGGCCCTATGATCGTCGCTTGATTCCTTGGGATCCGCTTTGCCCAGGTTATTGTTTTGGCTCCTCGCCAGGATTCGTGGTCCAGTCTTGTGCGACGAAGGGCAGGAAATGGCGGAATGCCCAAGAAATCATGTCGGGAACCATGAGACGGTTTCGAGCGTCTGAAAAGTCGGAACAGAGAAGAGGAATTATACTTTTCCCAAGGAAGTATAATTCCTCTTCTCTGTTCCCGATTTTTCCCGGCAAAACGCGCACATCCGGGTGCCGGGTGCTGCACTTCCGCGTGCGTACCGCCCTGGTTTCACCCGCGAATTCTGCTGAGGAACCCTTGTTTTACAGGCCCCTCACGCGCGCACGGCGCCGTACTTGCGCGTATGCGGCATTCTGACGGACCTGGTCCGAGAAGCGGGGAAACATGCCCACGATCACCCCGTCGGTCGGCTTGATGCTGGCGAAGGCGAACTTGAACGCCTCCTCGACCGACTGCTTGTTCCAGCACAGCCGGCCGGCGGCCAGGAGTTTGAACGCCAGGCACGGTTTGGACACCTGGCGGATGGCGGCGGTCATTTCCAGGGGATCGGACTCGAAAAAGGGTTCGCCGACGGGCACCTTGCCGAGCTGTTTCTGCATTTCCTCGCGCGGCCGGGTGAGGTAATAGAACGAGCACATGAAGAAGTCGTTCTCCCAGCCTTCGTCCATGATCCGCTTGATCGTGGCCGGACAATGGGTGGAGACGCCCGCCAGGATCCCCTGATCCTTGACCTTCTTCACGTAGTCGCGCACGTTGCGGGATTTGCCGGCGCGGAACGCCTGCTCGGTCACCCCGCCGTGATGGACCATGCCGATCGGCTTGGTCTCGGCGATGACGGTTTTGATGGGAGCGTCGTGGCCCGGCCGCTCGGCGTGCAGGCAGATGGTCTTCAGGTTGGCCCCCTTTTCCCGGAGTTTCCGCAGCGTTTCCACGGACTTGGGCGTGTGATCGTACTGCCAGGCGGTGATGCCGTTGCGGAGGCAGTCCTCCAACAGCGCGACGGTCCGTTCGACGGTGAACCACTCGCGCATGGTCAGCGACAGGTCGTTGGTCGCGTGCGAGTAGCCGCCGATGGGGTTCCAACCCACGATCAGGCGGCTGATGCGGTGTGGCCCCAGTTGCACCGAGGCCAGCGGGGCAGGGGCGCTGGGCCGCGGGGGCCTGGCTCGCGCCCAAGACGCTGCCGGCCGCTGCCGCAGACACTTGCACCAAGAATTCCCGTCGTGGAGTTGAATGCTCCCGGCGAGGAGTCGAACGGTTCTGACGGTCGTCTTCAGCCATGAACAGCCCTCCCTTGTGCGCGATGGTATGCTAACGAGAACCTCTGGAATAGTAGGTGCGGTTCGGCGGAAGGCAAGCAACGTCGCCATGCCAATCGGGAACATCATTGCACCGATCGCTCTCCCTCCGAGAGAGGGCTAGGGTGCGGGGATCGAGATAGGCTCGGGCGGCGCATGGTTGACAGCGCGACGTTCTCGGGATAGCCTGGCAATCCTTGCGGCCAGTCATTTTCTTTCCAGGAGGTTCCTGAGATGGCGGAGAGAGCAGCACCCAAGAGACGACCCTCGCGGCAGGCCATGGCCGAGCTCGTTGCCGACGCCGAGAAGGCCGTCGCCCAGCGGAAGGAGAGCGAGGCCAAACCCGAGGAGCGCATCGCGGCCAAGGCCGTCAGCGAGGCCGTGGCGGCGGCCGACGCGATCTCCAGCGAGGGCGTGGTCCGCTTGATCGGCGAATTGAAATCGACGATGACTCGCACCCTCACCCAGCTTTCTGATCGACTGGAAGAGGAGATCGAAAAGTACGGTCGGATCTGCCGCGCCATCGCGGCCAAAGAGAGCGAGTTGAAGGAGATCTACGACATCCAGCGATCGGCATCGACGCTCCTGGCCTTCCTGGAGACGCACCAGCGCACGCAGGAGGAGATGGAGCGCGATTTGCAGGCGGAGAAGGAGCAGTTGAACGGCGAGATCGAGACCACGCGCGCCGAGTGGGAGAAGGAGCGGAGACAGCACGAGCAAGAGATCAAGGAGCGCGACGCCGCGGAACAGAAGCGCCGCCAGCGCGAGTTGGAGGAATACAAGTACGCCTTCGCCCGCGAACAGCAGCTTGCTCGGGACCAATTGGGCGAGGAAATTGCCGCGGCCCAAAAGGAGTTGGCGCAGCGCAAATCGCAACAGGAGCGTGAATGGGGCGAGCGGGAAAAGGCGTTGGCGGCAGGCGAGCAGGAGTTGGCCGAACTTCGCGCCTGCGCCGCCGGCTTTGCCCAAGAGCTGAAGGCGGCGACCGAGCGTGCGGCGGCCGACGCCGTCGGGCGGGCCGAGCAGGAGCACAAGGCGGCCCAGGAGCTGCTCCGCCGCGAGTTGGAAGGGGAGAAGAACGTGCTGGCCACGAAGATCGCCGCCTTGGAACGCACCGTCAAAGAGCAGGCCGAGCAGCTTTCCCGGCTCGTGCAACAGGCCGAAAAGGCCTACGCGCAGGTTCAAGAGATCGCCGTGCGGGCGATCGAAGGCTCAGCCAGCACGAAGCAACTGGCCAACCTCCAGCAGCTTTTTGCGGAACAGGTCCGCAAGAGCAGTTCGCCGGAGCGCTGATTCATTCACGACGCCCAGATCATGTTCGCCAACTGTCGCGACGTAGAAACCAAACGTAAACGCACGCTTCATGCCTAGCGCGTACGCCAAATTGTTCATCTACGAAAGCGCAACGTCTTGCGGCGACTCGTCCAGGCGGGAGCCGACGACCCGATGAACATGGTCGGGCAGGATCAGCGTACAGACGCAATCTGTCATTCGCTGTAGTTCCCGCTTGGTCGAACCGCGCGGACATGTCGTATCAAGGGGCGTGGAGGGTGAGTGAAACCTGTGCCGACTAATCTGGAATATCGAGAGACTGCACAAGTGATAACACTTCCTGCCAAGCCTCTTCGAACGGAATGAAGTCGCGGGGAGCCTGCTCGCGAATACGCTGTTCGTACTCCTCACCAGCCTTGTCGCGGATCACGTTATCAAAGGAAGATTTTCGCGCTTCGATGTCACGAAGTCGCGATTTCTGCTCCAAGTAGCTTCCGATCTTGCGGCGGTCGACAACGGACCGACGCACGTTCCTGGCAATATCGTAGACATCTTGGTGGCGGTTTCGATTGCGGGCCTTCTGCTGAAGGAGCGAACGCAGTTTTTCCGCTAAGATGTCCTCAAGCGAACATACCCGTAGAGATTCAACGCCGGTCCAGGGACAGGTCTCGCATACTAGGTCGTTAAGGCTGACTTCAAGGGGAATCACTGTTGGAACGTTGCGGTTCTCAAAGCTGTGGAAGTAAGTATCGCTCGGAAATTGGTATCCAACCGATATGTCATATGTTGGTCGCGTAGCCTTTGGGCTCATAGGGTTCCGCTTCGCACGCTGACATTTCGCCTTCACGTAGAAACGACGTTCCGCATAACGCAGTGCGATGTCCAATAAGCCCCGAATCCGATCAGTATTGTCGGGTATTTCTCCTGCCGTAACGGAGAAGTCGAGGTCTTTGGTGCTGCGTGGGCTTTGGTACGCGAATCTCAACGCATTGCCTCCCTTTAGTACCATGCCGTGTCCGGTAGTTGGGTCTGACGCAATACAATTGAGGATAACGAACTCCATGAAGCGGATGTTTGCTTCAAGCGTCGTCGTTTTATTCACCCGGCTCCATTGAGGGATATCTGCCAGCGACGATGGATACAAGTCACCATTCATCAGTCGTCGTGGAGTTCGGAGAGGATGGTGTCCTGTACGTTGATTGAGAGGTTCCAGCGTTCGGAGAAGGTTGCGGAGAAATCGAGGTTGGCAATGAGCTTCGCTGAGCTGCCCCTGACGCTGTTAGTGGCCCAGTCCTGAAGAACTGGGTGAGTCAATCGGAGTTTTTCGAGGATGAAGCCGACCCTCTGCCGGAGCAACGTCTGGTCGAATCGCTTCACATAGTCGACCAGCACGTCGAGTCGTATTCTCGTCGCGGCGCGCTTCCACATGCGCAGAACTTCCATAGCACCTCCGCTCCTGTCCGGGAAACGAAGGATGTCGAGCAGCGTTCGTTCCAGGTCCGTAACGTAGATGGGATTGCCCTGCACGTATCCAACGAGATGTCCGAAATCCCACTCCGCCTTTGTTTGAGACCATAGGATTGCCGTGCCATCGATTACTCGGGGCAACCTTCGTCGGGGTTCAGGGATGTCGATCCAGTCTTCCGGTGTTGTACCCAAGGGCAGTCGGGTGGAGCTAGCTCTCAAGTGAGTCAGGTGGATGGCGTTGGGTATTTCGTCGGTGAGGTCATGGTACGCCGCCGCAGTGAAATGACTGAAGACGGCAATAGGATTTGCCTCTTGAATGATGGCTTCCTGGGGCGATGGAAGGACCGAGGCATAGGGAACGGTAATGCGAAAGACGCCGGAGATACCTGCGATGCGTGCAATGTCGCGCGCGGCATCAAGTGTGTTGATCAAGCGATTTACCTTGGCCGTGTCTGGCAGAGTATAGTCGTGCGTTCGGGCAACACGCATATACGTGACGTGGAATCGCCAGTCAGCCGCGATTACTCGGCGTTCTTGGGCCAGATATTCAAGAACATGGGACGCTATTGTTGTTCTTGGCATGACGGGTTGCCGTATACTAGAAGCGTCGTCCTTAGGACGACGCTTCTAGTATGCCACGTACTGTTCAATAAGTCAATCCCATCTTTGAAAGCTAATCGTACCACCTACTAGATTATGTAGCGTGAGGTGGTCGTCAGGGCAACTTGATATAACTTCATCACTGATAATGTCCTGAGGACATTATCAGTGATGAGGCATATTTGTCAACAGTAATTCTTGGAATTTTGTCGCGGTAACTGGAACGTTGAAAAGGGGATGCCGCTCGTATTTGCAGAACGGGAGCCGAAAAACAGCCGCCTCTGGCTTTCGACAGTAGATGTTGCCACCAGTAAGGGTTAGAATCTGTGACGGAGAGCCCTAGATCCCTAACCCGGCCCTCTCCCGGACCAACATTATGCAATAGCGATCACTGCTAGCAAAAATCGACCGTCAAATAAGGACTTACGTCAAAAAGGCGTGACGTTCCGCGCCCCATCGGCGACGAATCGTGGTAACCTGGGTCGATTGCTCCCGATGTGGCAAGACGATTTGGCTGTCAATGCTAGCTGATGCATAATGTTGCGGACGGAGAGGGAAACTCGTCGGAACGTCAGAGCTTGAGTTTCGCGCTGACCAGATAGGCCGCTCCGCCGGCCACTGCTCCCACGATCACGGCCCTCACGCCGACCCAGACGGCGTGCAAGAAGAGACTCCTCCCCGGCGTGCTCGTGAAGGTCAGGAACAAGAGGGTCAAAACCACGCCGGCGTTGAAGGCGACCACGGCGAAGAACGCCGGCCGGCTCAGTTTCCCAATGCCTTCCCGCGGCGGCGCCGAGCCCGCGCCGTTGGACGCGGCGCGCGCGGCCGGCTTCTGCTTCGCCGGGGCCGCGGCCGGCCCCGCCGCCTCGCGGGGATAATGCTTGGCGATCGCCTCGTTGATCTGGCCCACCGTGCAGAGCACCGTCCGCACCGGCATCCCCAGCCGCAGCCGCAGCTCCTCCTCAACGTCGGGCACCAGCGGGTTGGGCGAAGCCATCAACAGCGAGTCGCCGTCGCTGAGGATCGGCACGCACGACCGCTGCCGGCAAATGGCCGCCGGCACCTTCTGGACCAACGCCGGGTCGACCCCGGTCTCCGTCAGGTCCACATAGGGCAGCCCCAGCGACTCGGCGTAGGCCAGCATCACGGCCTCGGTCGAGGCCAGCTTCTGCTGCACTACCGCGTCGCGGATCTCCAGGCCCACGGCGGTGGCGAAGTTGCGGGCCTTGGTCAACTGGTCGCGGTCGATGACCTTGTTGGCCAGCAGCACCTCCTCGAAGGAGCGGCGGCGGCCCTCGCCGGCGTCGCTGCGCCCCAGCGAAGCGTCGTACTCCCGCTTCCGCCGGGCATCGGTCAGGCAGAGCATGGCCTTGGCCAGCTCGTTGAGCAGCTCTTGCGAGGGCCCGGCGTAGTCGCCGGCGGCGAACTTCCGCACGTGGCCGTTCATCTTGCGGTAGCGCTCGCGGACCAGGCCCATGTTGTCCTCGAACTTGTTCAACCGCAGCAGTTGGTAGTAGTTCAGCGGCCGGGCGGCCTCGGTAATGCCCAGCCAGTCGCGATAAACGTTGAGTTGCTTTGCCATAAGCGACCTATTGCACGAGGTAATCGTTGGCCAGGTGGGTGTAGGCGTCGACTTGGTCTTCGGTCAGGCCGCCGTGGCGCTCGATCTGGATGGTCGCCGCGCGGCCGCCGGTGACGTCGCGGGCGGAGACCGTGATCCGCCCGGCGGCGTCGAAGGCGTAGGTCACCTCGATGGGCGAGCCCTTGGGCAGCTCGGGCGGCAGATCGCTGACCCGGCACTTGCCCAACAGCGAGCAAGCCGCCGGATCGGGCGCGTCCCCCTCGAGTACCTGGATGCTCACCCGCTGCTGCCCGGCATGGTTGGTCTTGAAGACCTGCTTCTTCTCGGCGGGCAGGCGCGAGTTGCGGGAGATCATCACGTGGTTGACGGTCTTGCCGTTGCGGGGATTGGTGGCGACCACCCCCAGCCCGTGCGAATTGACGTTCTCCTGCTTCACGGCGGCGAGCATTTTGCGGACCCGGTCGGCCAGGCCGACGTCCTCGCGGCGGTGCTGGGACTCGAGGATCGCGGCGTGGATCGCCGCGCCCTGGGCCACGGAGGTGTGCGGGGAGATGCCGGTGAAGGGCTCCCGGCCCGTCACCCGGCGGATCATCTGCGGCACCTGGGGCATGAGCGTCGAGCCGCCCACCATCACGATGGCCTCGAGCTCCTCCATCGGCGTCTTGGCCTGCTGGAGCACCAGTTCCAGGGTGTCGGCGGTCCGCTGCAAGAGGTCGGCGGTCATGGCCTCGAACTGGTCGCGGGTGACGTTCACGCTGAGGGCCTTGCCCGCGTGCCGGCAGGTGATCTTGGCCTGGAGCTTCTCGGAGAGCTCGATCTTGGCCAGGTCGCAATCGTTGCGGAGCACCTGTGCGGTGGCGGGCGATTGGCGGGGATCGCTCCCGTGCCGCGCCTTGAACTCGGCGGCTACGTGGTCCAGGAGGCGATCGTTCCAGTCGACGCCGCCAAGCTGGACGTCGCCGTCGGTGGCCAGGACCTGGAAGTGAGTGGGCGTGAACTGGACCACGGTGACGTCGAAGGTGCCGCCGCCCAGGTCATAGACCAGGGCCTTGCGCGCGGGCCGCGGAATCGCCGCTGCCCAGCTCGCCGCAGTGCCAGGCGTAGGTCAGCGTGGCGGCGGTGGGCTCGTTGATGATGTCGATCACGTTCAGCCCGGCGATCCGTCCGGCGTCCTGGGTCGCCTTCCGCCGGGCGTCGTTGAAGTAATAAGGGACGGTGATCACCGCGTTGCCGATCTTGCCGATCTTCTTTTCGGCGTCCTGGCGCAGCTTCTTCAGGATCAAGGCGGAGAGGAACTCCGGGGTGATCTCCCGGCCGTCGAACTGCCGCTTGAACTCGGCGGTGCCCATGTAACGCTTGATCCGCTCGACGACGTGCTCGGGGTCCTCCATCGCCGCCCGCGTGCGGTTGGGGCCGACGATCACCCGGCCGTTGTTGGCCAAGAGAATCAGGCTGGCCGTCTCAACGTCGCCGTCCTCGTTGGGCAAGGGCACGGGCGTGCCGTTTTCGTCCAGTTGGGCGATGGTGGAAAAGGTCGTTCCCAGGTCGATGCCGACCGTCTGGCCTTTGGAGAATTGCATGGACTTGGGTCTTAGGACTTTGGTCTTGGGTCTTAGGACTTGGTTTTCAGGTGCTTTTCCACCAAAGACCTAAGTCCTAAGACCTAAGACCATCACTCCTCGATCACTTTCTTGACAAGCTGGACGAAATGCGGGCTCTTCTTCGACTCGGTCAGCTCGGCTGCCTTGGTATCGGCCTGGGGACGCTGATCGTACTCGAAGGTGGCCACTTGGCTTAGCGACTGGGTAAAGACTCCCCAAAAGGCCTTGAGCCGGACCTCCTTGGCCACTTTCGCGACTCTTCCGTTTGGCAGGGGGCGCTTTGGCCGGCTTCTTGGCCGCCGCACCGCTTACGCCCTCTTCGCCCTCCACTTTAGCCTTTTCCGCAGCCTCGTTCTCTTCCCGCAACTCCTTGCGATTTAACGTTTTGCGAGCCATTGGATTCCCTCGGAAGTAGGGTAGGCTTTAGCCCGCCTCTACTGTCTTGAAGATCAAGGTCTCAGGTTGGACGGCGGACTGAAGTACACCCTACCACGTCTTGCCCAACCACGCCATTCCACCCGTCTTACACCTGAAGCGGGAAGAACAACCATCTATGATAGCGGATCTGCCGGCCTTTTACCAGTCAACCCAGGATCCGCTTCCAGCGATCGAGGTTCCACTGTGCCTTTTCGGCGGGACTCATCCGGGCGAAGTCGGGCTCGCCGCCGGAACTGCCGGCCGTCCGCTCCGACGCCCGCTGGCTTGGTAGCGCGGGGCGGGAGCCGCCAGACCCGCCGTAACCGGTCGCGCCGTCGGTCCGCTGCATGTCGTCTTCCAGCGTGCGGTAGGGGCGGATGCCGAGTCTCGCCAGGTCGGCATGGTAAGCCCGCACGCCCTCGGCGGGGCTCAGCTCGTCGTCGGCCACCGCACGCAGGTACTTGATGAACGTAAGCTGGTGCTCGGCGTTGTTGATCTTGCGGCCGTAGAGCGCTACGCGGGCGCCGTTACGCTTGGCCTCCCAGAGCATGAAGTAGGCGTCGAAGGTCGTGCCCGCCGAGCCGCCGAGGATCCCCACGACCAGCGAGGTGTCATAGCGTGCCAGGGCCTCGATCGCCTGCGGGCCGTGATAAGGGATCTTGAGGAACAGCGGCCGGCCGCGGCTGGTCACGCCGGCCAGCGTCCGCGCAATGTGATCGTTGATGAAGCGGGCGACGTCGGCCGGCGGGTGCTCCGGGCAGGCGTTGGGATCGAAGACCTCGAGGAAGTGGCGGAAGCCCTTGGCCTCGGCCTCCAAACGAAAAGCCTGGTAGGCCTCCAGCGTGCGGTGGTCCAGCTCCACGTCGTTGTTGAAGGTCACCGAGTAGAGGCCCAGGTCGGCGCCGCGCCGCCGTTGGTCGGGCTGGCACTCCGCTTGGCCGCACATGATGTGATCGATGGTCGCCGTGCGGAAGGGCCGAGAAGGCTGCACGCCATATCGGCCGCTGCCGGAGGCCAGCCAGATGTCGCTGGCGTCGTTGGCCCGCACCGCCGGCGTGACCTGACTTTCGTCGAAGATCCGCTCCTGGATGGTGAGTACCTCGCTGGAGCTGGCGCTCATCAGCAAGATGTCCACGAGCCCTTGGGCCACGATCTGGCGCATCAGTTGGCGATACTCGTCCAGCGTGCGGAAGCGGCCCTCCTGGGCATGGTGCTCGGGACTGCGGCCGGGCGCGGAAAGCCCGAAGGCCATGTCGGCGTCCTTGGCGTCGGCGAGGATAAAGTCCCGGCAGGAGCGATCGGCCAGAATGCGGGCGATCTTCCGGTCCAACGATTTTTCCATCTGAAGGGAACTCCGCGCTTGCCCCCTCTCTCGGGGAGAGGTTTGGGGAGAGGGGCGTCACGTAAGGGTCAACCACGCGATTATAATCGGCCGTCCCGGCCGTTGACACGGCAAGAGGATTGTTACTTTGGCGTGAGGGGAACGGCGGAAGGGGGACGGCGGACGGGATGAATGGTAAGAGTTGTGTGGGGTGGGGGTATCGTCAGATCTCCTACCGGCCCCTTGCGGAGACGCGTATTGAAAGCGCCCACCCGTCCGCGACCCAGTTAGCTTCCTCCGCAGCTAAACCCTCTCCAGAGGGGCGTGGCGGAAAAGGCCGTTTCTGGCAAAGTCATTTCCGCGCAGCCCGGAGCTTGAAATCCGCGGGAAATGGAATTAGGATAAGAAGTGCGCAGGATTCTATCGCACGGGCGTGGGCGCTGGGGTGCAAGGAATCGTGTTGGGCTCACCTTTTTCGCTCCTGTAGGAGTCAGTTGCCATGTCTCGCCTCGCTCTGTTGGCCGCAGGCCTGGTCCTCTTGTGCATCACACCCTCCGTCGCCCAAGACGCGGTCTTGGGTCAGCGCTACGGGATGGGCGTGCACGCATACTTTTCGCAGAACTTTCAGGAGGCCTACGACGACCTCAGTTCCGCCATTAGTGCCGGCAGCCGCGATCCCCGCTGCTATTATTTCCGCGGCCTGAGCTACCTGCGGCTGGGCCGTGAGGAAGATGCGCAGATCGACTTCCAACGCGGCGCCGAACTGGAGACGAGGGACGTCAACAAGTTCTACAACGTTCCCGCGGCGCTGGAGCGAATCCAAGGCGCCGACCGCGCGTTGCTGGAACGCTATCGGTCCGGGGCCCGACTCGCCGCCTTGCAGCGCGAGGAGCAACAGCGGGCGGCGCGGTACGGCCAAGAACGCGAGCAGGAGAGGCGGCTGCTGGAAAGCGGGGCCGCCCCGGCCGGCGCTCCGCCGGCGGCTGCCGTGAGGGCCAATGAGCAACCCGGCGTCTTCGAGCCCGGCGCGGCGCAGGTCCGGTGAGGCCCGCGGTGCCCCCTGCTCCGACGACCGGACTGCCGGAGGCCGTTATGGCCCCAAGCGATCCCTTTGCCGCTGGTGCGGCAAAGGCGGCGCCGGCAGCCGAAAAGCCGGCTGCTGCGATTCCTGCCGAGGCCCGACAGGCTCCGGCGGCCGCAGAGGATCCGTTTGCGACAAAGCCGGTGCCCGCGCCCGCTGCCGCACCTGCCGTCCCACCCGCTGCTACACCTGCTGTTGCACCTGTTGCCGCACCCGCCGTAGGACCGGCAGCACCTGCCGCAGACGACCCGTTCGGCGCCAACGCTCCGGCGAGCCCGGCGACAGCGGCCCCGGCGGAGCCGAAGGCCGTTGCCCCAGCGGTTGTGCAGCCCCCCGCCGCCGAGAAGCCGGCGGCCGTGCCTGCCGAGAAACCGGCGGCGGTTGGCGCCGATCCGTTTGCCGCGACTCCCGCTGCCGTTGCACCGGGGGTTGTTGAGAAACCGGCGGCCGTACCTGCCGAAAGACCTGCCGCCGCACCTGCCGAAAAGCCTGCGGGCGCCGGCGCCGATCCGTTTGCCGCACCGGCCGCCCCTGCCGCTACCGGAGCGGTTGGCAAGCCGGCGGCCGCGCCTGCCGAGAAGCCCGCCGGCGCCGGCACCGATCCGTTTGCCGCGCCTGCCGCTCCCGCCGCTGCGGGAGCTGCTGGCAAGCCGGCAGCCGTGCCCGCCGTTGCGGGAACCGCTGACAAGCAGGCGGTGGCGCCTGCGGACAAGCCCGCGGCCGATAGTAGCCCGTTCGGCGTCGAGCCGCCGGCTCCTCCCGAGAAGGCAGCGGCGAGTGGCGCGGGAAAGCCGGCAGCCGAGGGGAATCCGTTCACACCTGAGGCGGCGGCGGGCGGTGCCGACAATCCGGCCGATGCCCCAGCGGAGACCCCGAAGAAGCTCAAGCCGAAGTCCAAGCCGAAGAAGGCTGCCAAGGGCGACTCAGGCGATCCATTCGGCGCCGGGGACGATTCGGGCGAACCCGCCAAGCCGGCGAAGAAGTCGGCCAAGAGCAAGAAAACGGCCGCGGCGGACGACGCGGGGGGTGATGACACCGCTCCGCCGGCAAAGAAGACGCGTGTCAAGCCGAAGCGCAAACCGGTCAAGAAAGACAGCGACGACGCCGATGCGGCGGCCGGTGACAAGGCTGCCGCCGGCGCTGGCGATCCGTTCGGGAACAAATAGTTCTTGCCTGTCCACTTGTAACCGATCGTCCCGTAGGCACTTACCAAGGCGTCGATACTGTCGCCGGGTTCGGCGCCGTCTGGCCAGTAGTAGCCGGGGATCGGAAATGGCGTCCACTGCCATTTGCGCGTCTTGTCGTCTGCCGCGTACGCCGTGCAATTGTGGCTTGTGTCCTCGTCACTCGTCACTTCGTAGTCGGATAGCGCCAGCCGAGGGAAAACAGCCTCCTTTTCCGCGGTCAAACGCCGTAGCCCCGCATTCTCCCCCATTGCAGCCACGCCTCCGTCATCTTCTTGATGTTGCCGGCAATTTCTTCAGAGATGGGATTCTCCCCCGTGATCGCCGTGAGGGCCCAAAACCAGTCGGCCTTGGACTCTTTCAAGTCCTTTAAGATCAGCAAAACGGCATCGGGTCCCATCCCGATAATCTGCTGATAAGCGGGATGCGTGCATTTCTTGGTCACGTTGGACAGATGGCCCGTTTCTTTCTTCCACTTCGTTGAAAGCTCGGCGAAACGTTGCTGCAACGTTTGCTGCATCGCACCGGGCGGCAGGGTGGCAAGATTCAGCCCGGCGGCGGTTCCGGATGGAGGGGTCTTCGCTGGCATGGTTGTTTCTCCTCAGATCCGCCAGCCAAACTTCACCGGGCTGCGGGGTCATCGAGCAAATCCAGAACTTCTTGCTCTACAACGCGGGACCGCAAAAGGTCTAGTGCATCATGGTCGGCGAACTCAATCATCTCCGCCAGGCGTCGACGCACCTGGTCCGCCGTCTCAGGTCTCCACTCACGCAGTTTCGCATCTAATCTTTCCGCCAAAACGTCCATCGACACCTCCAGCGCAGGGCTAGCGTCCACATTCTCATTCTACCATCTACGCCCGCGTGGAAACAGAGTTTTCCCGTTCACCACTCCACGCTGATGGCGGCGGTGGTCACGCCGGCGCCGACCGAGCAGAGGACCAGCTTGTCGCCGGGTTGGAGTTGCTCTTCGATCTCCGCCATGGCCAGGGGGATGCTGGCGCTGGAGGTGTTGCCCACGCGGTCTACGTTGAGGTAGAACCGCTCGAAGGGGATGTGGCTGCGCTTGGCGGCCGCCTTGAGAATCCGGCCGTTGGCCTGGTGGGGCACGATCCATCGCATCTCGTCGATGGACCAGCCGGTCTTGTCGATGGCGTCGCGGATCAGGGTGGCGAAGCTTTCGGCGGCGAAGCGGAACAGGGCGTGGCCGTCGATTCGGATCCAGGGGTCGATGGGGCGGCCGTTGGCCACCAGGTAGCCCGGCTCCTCGCGGCGGGCCATGTGCAGGCCGCGGGTGTCGGAGCTGAGGATCACCTCGCGGATGCGGTGGCCGCTGGTGCCGGCGGAGACGATCGCCGCTCCGGCCCCGTCGCCGAAGATGAAGCAGGTGCTCTCGTCGGCGCGGTCCAACAGCCGCGAGAGGACGTTGACGCCGACGACGAGGATGTTGCGGGCCATCTTGGCGAGGATCATGCTCCGCGCCATGGAGACCGCGTAGAGCCAGCCCGAACAGGCCGCGTTGAGATCGAAGGCCGGGATCGTGCCCAGGCTGAGGCGGTCCTGGAGGATGCAGGCGGTGGAGGGCATGGCCACGTCGGGCGTGGTGGTGGCCAGGATGATGGCGCCGATGTCCTTGGTGGCGATGCCCGCCTTGCGGATCGCCTCCAGCGAGGCGGCATAGGCCATGTCGGAGGGCTTCTCATTGTCCGCCGCCCAGTGGCGTTCACGGATCCCCGTCACTTGGAAGACATACTCATCGCTGATCGCGGGGAAGTTGCGCAGCAGCTCGGCGTTGGTCACCACCTCGCGGGGCAAATAGCCGCCGAATCCCAGGAGCACGGCGGACTCGCCCTCCCGGCCCCAGGGGTCGGCGGCAGCCGCGGGCTGCCGCACGCGGATCTCGGCGGCCACGGCGGCCGGCGGGATCCAGTCGCGCATCGCCTGGTCGGAGGTTTCGATCTCCATCACCGGCTGGTCGTAGGCGACCGTCTCGCCGTCGAGGTGCAGCAGGCGGATCAGCCGGCCGTTGCAAGGGGCCTCGAAGTCGAAGACCGACTTGGCGCTGTCGATCTGGCCCAGCACCTGCCCCTTCTGAAAGCTATCGCCTTCGGCGACACACCATTCGATGATGGTGGCCTCGCTCTCGGCGGCGCCTTGAGCGGGAAGATAGAGCGGAAGCCGGAAAAGGTTCTCGTCCATGGATCCTCAGGCTAACTCTTGGCCGGGACCATTTGCTCCAGACACTCCAGGATCGCCTGGCTGTTGGGCCGGTAGTATGCTTCAAGCTCCGGTGCGAAGGGCACCGGTGCGTCGGGGGCGGAAACGAGCCGCGGCGGGCATTTCAACGGCAGCCCGGCACGGGCGACCGCGGCGATCACCCGCTCGCCCAGGCCCTGCGTCTCGCCGCATTCCTGCACCACCGCCAGCCGGCCCGTCTTCTTCACCGACCGCAAGATCGGCGCCAGCTCCAGGGCGCAAGCACGAAGGGATTCCAGACCTCGACGCCGCTGCCCGCCCGGGCGGCCGCCGCCAGCGACTCGTGGACCATCGCGCCGAAGGCGACCAGCGTCAGGTCGTCCCCCTCCGTGTAGCGACGGGTGCGCCAGACGGACGCCAGATCGCCGTCGAAATCGATGTCGCCGCTCTTGCTCCAATAGAGCAGCTTGTTCTCCAACACCAGGCAAGGATTGCGGTCGTAGAAGCCGGCGACCAGGGCCTCGAAAGTCTCCTGGGCAGTAGCCGGGTAGAAGAGTTTCAGGCCCGGGAACCGCGACCAGATCCCCTCGAACTCGCCCGAATGGAAGGCGCCCATGGTCAGCCCGCCGCCGCAGGGCAGCCGCAGCAGCATCGGGGCCTCGGCGCCGCTGCGGAAATACCAGGTGGCGGCGTTCAGTCCGATCTGCGTGGCGGCCTCCGTGGAGAAGTCGGCGAACTGGAACTCGACGATCGGCTCGCCGCCGACCTGCGAGGCGCCCAAGGCGAACCCCACCACGCCCGACTCGCACAGCGGCATGTCGATCACCCGCTCCGCGCCGAAGCGCTCGATGAGGCCCTTGCAGGTCTTGAAGGCCGAGCCGTAGGTTCCCACGTCGAGCCCGGCCAGGAAGGCCCGCGGATGGCTCTCCAGCAGATACGCCAGGGCGCGGTTCACCGCGTCGCCGTTCTTCACCTTGCGGGCCTGATACGGTTTCACCGGGCGGTTCGCCGAGCGGGCGTAGACCGGGAAAACCTGGGGCGGCTCGGGCCGCCCGACCGCCAGCGCCCTCGTCACCGCGTCGTGGACCTCTTCCTCGACCTGTTCCTCGACCCGGGCGATCTGCTGCTCGGTCAGGGCACAAGCCTGCCCCAAGGCCCGCCGCGCCGCCGGCAGCGGATCGCGGAGCCGGTTCTCCTCCATCTGCTCGGGGCTGACGTAGGCCGCCTTGTCGTAGGCCGCATGGCCGTGCAGCCGGAGGCTCATGCACTCCAGGATCATCGGCTGCGGCTCGGCCTGCATCGCGGCCAGCGCTTGGCAAACCTCGCGGTACACGGCCCAAACGTCCGTGCCGTCGATCGTCCGGCCGGAGATCCCATAGCCCGGGGCCCGGTCGGAGATTTGCCGGCAGCGGTACTGCATTTGCGTCGGGGTGGAGAAAGCGTACTGGTTGTTCTCCACCAGAAACAGCACGGGCACGCGGCGGACCGAAGCGATGTTCAGCGATTCGTGGAACTCGCCCGTGCTGCTGCCGCCGTCGCCGATCACCGCCAGGCCGAAGACCTCCTCGCCGTTGCGGCGGGCCGCCCAGGTGGCCCCGACCACGGTGCTGAGCATCTTGCCCAGGTGGCTGATCATGGGGAACCGCCGCTGCCGGGGATTGCCGTGATGCACGTTTCCCTCGCGTGCGTGCGTGGGACTTTCGCAGTTGGCCAGATATTGGCAGACCAGATCGTAAGGCGACGATCCCCAGACCAGGTGCGCCGCCGAGATCGCGGTGCAGCAAGGAGACGGCGTCGCGGCCGGGCCGGAAGGGCAGCGACATGCCCACCGCCGTGGCCTCGTTGCCGATGCCCATGGTCACCGTGCCGCGGACATAGCCCTTCTGATAGAGCTCGAAGAGCCGCTGCTCCAGCCGCCGCGACAGGTACATGCTGCGGTAGGCGCAGGGGAAGAATGCCTCCTGAGACGGCTTCCGGGGAAACCTCAGTGCCTCAGACTGGGCCGATGCCTCCTCAGTGAGCGTTGCCGGGGGACTCATAAGGGTCGATTATAGCGAGTTGTTCTCACGGAAAAGCGACGGGATAAGCCTTGCCCCGACTGCGGTTGGCTTCTATCAGGGCCGATTGTAGCGGCCGGCAGCCGCGGTGTCACCTGCAAAAGAGGCAGAGCACCCCAACCCCCTCTATTGAGGCAGGATCTTCCCAGCGGCGGCTAATTTACGGTTCCATCGAGACCTCGGACATGATACGATTCCCTAACCTGTTTCCGAGTTCTGTTCTTCTGAGGAGTGGCGGACATGCCGCAAGGTACGATCAAGAAAGTGATTGCTAACAAGGGGTTTGGGTTCATCGCCGGCGATGGGGGTGAACTGTTCTTCCATCATTCCGCGCTGCAGGGCGTGAAGATCGAAGCCCTCCACGAGGGCCAGAAGGTCGAATACGAAGAGGGCCAGGGTCCCAAGGGACCCCGGGCGGAGAACGTCAAGCTGGTCTGATCTATCCCATTTCGACTTCGGGGAAGTAGGGTGGGACAAGCTCGCCCCAGCGAGCGCCGGCCCACCAGTTGTTCGGTGGACCGGCGGCCGCAAGGCGGCCTGGTCCCACCCTGCAAGACTGAAGCACGTCCGCCCATGACCAACAAGACCCTCCGTCCGTACGGCCTCTGGGAAAGCCCGGTCACGCCGGCCTTACTGGCGGAAGGCAAACGGCTGGAAGGCGCGGCATGGGACTCCGATGGCCGGACGGTGGTCTGGCTCGAAGGGCGGTCGGGCAGCGGGGTGCTGGTGGCCCAGCCGCCGACGGCGGACGCGCCGACGGAGCTGACCGCCGATCTGAGCGTCCGCGCGGAGGTGGGCTACGGCGGCGGCGATTTCGCCGTCCACGGCGGCTATGTCTACTTCGTGGTCCACAAGCTGGGGCGGATCTATCGCCAGCCGTTGGGTGGCGGCGAGGCACGGCCGGTCACACCGCAGTTCGGCCTGGCGGCCGCGCCGACGGTCTCGCCCGACGGCCGCTGGCTGGTCTATGTACACCACGACGAAGACGACATCGACCGGCTAGCCGTGATCGACACCGCAGGGAGGCATTGGCCCCGGGTGTTGGCCGAAGGCGACGATTTTTACATGCAGCCCCGCTTCAGCCCCGACGGCTCGCGGCTGGCCTGGATCGCCTGGAACCATCCCAATATGCCCTGGGACGGCTCGCAGCTCTACCTTGCCCGGGTCGTCGCTGCCCAAGGCGGACTGCCGCAGTTGGACCAGCCGGAGGTGATCGCCGGGGGAGCGGAAACGGCCATTTTCCAGCCGGAGTTCACGCCCGACGGACGGCAGATCCTCTACGTGTCGGACGAACGAGGTTGGGGGCAGCTCACGGCTCGGGATCTCGCCGGCGGGCAGGTCCGGCGGCTGACGCCCGAGGGCGTCGAGCACGCCGCGCCGGCCTGGGTGCAGGGTATGAGGACTTATGCGATCACGCACGACGGCCGCTTCCTGCTGGCCGACGGCAACCGCCAGGGCTTCCACACGCTGCTGCGCATCGACCTGGCGACCGGCGAGCAACGGGCGGTCGAAGCGCTGGGCGAGTATAGCGATCTGTCGGGCGTGCAAGCCTCGCCGGCCCACGACCGGGTGGTGCTGGTGGCCAGTGCGCCGACGATTCCGCCCAGGGTGATCGAGCACGATTTCAGCCGAGGCCAAACCCGGGTGCTGGCGCGAAGCAGTGCGGCGGAGAGCATCCCGCCCGAGGCCCTGTCGCGCTGCGAGGCCGTCGGCTGGCGGTCGCCTGACGGCGACGAGGCCCATGGGCTCTTCTACCCGCCGGCCAGCGGGCGGTTCAAGGCCGCCGGCAAGCCGCCGCTGGTGGTGCTGGTTCACGGCGGGCCGACCTCGCAGGTCCCGGCCGGCTGGCGGTCCGACATCCAGTTCTTCGCTACCCGAGGCTATGCCGTGCTGGCCCTGAATTATCGGGGCAGCACGGGCTACGGCCGCCGCTACATGCTCAAGCTGCGGGGCAACTGGGGCCTGGCCGACGTTGAGGATGCCGCCGACGGCGTGCGGCACCTGGCCGAGACCGGCCGCATCGATCCCGAGCGGACGGTGATCTTCGGCGGCAGCGCCGGCGGGTTCACGGTGCTCCAGACGATGGCCCAGAGGCCGGAGGTCTTCCGGGCCGGGATCTGCCTGTACGGCGTGGCCGATCAGTTCCAGTTGGCGGCCCAGACGCACAAGTTCGAGGCCCACTATCTCGACACCCTCTTGGGCCCCTTGCCGGAGGCGGCCGCGATCTACCGCGAGCGATCGCCGGCGTTCCACGCCGAGCGGATCCGCCGGCCGCTGGCGATCTTCCAGGGGGCCGACGACCGCGTCGTGCCCCGCCGCCAGGCGGAGCTGATCGTCGAGGCCCTGAAGCGCAACGGCACGCCGCACCTGTACCAGGTCTATGAAGGCGAGGGCCACGGCTGGCGGAAGCGCGAGACGATCGAGCATTTCTACCGTGCGGTGGACGAGTTCCTCCGCCGCTACGTGCTCTTCGCCTAGTGGTAGGGTGGGACAAGGCCGCCTTGGCGGCCGCCGGCCCACCAGCCGTGGTCGGTGGGCAGAAGGATAAGAGACGAGGGATGGGAGATGCTGGAAATTGAGACCCGACCTGGGATGGTGAAAGAATCGGGCTCCGTACTGAAGTGACAGTTCGGATTTTTGTTCGTCCTTGAAATGGAAACGCCCCCGCTGGGCTTGCCCCAGCGGAGCGAAGGATTGGCCACTAGAACCCGGCTTGGTAACCCCTTTCGCGTTTTCCGCTGCCGCCGCCCGGCCTGGGCCGGGCGGCGGCAGCGGAAAACGCCGAGCACGCCAGAAAGTCCGCCGGGTAGTGGCCAATCCTATGCTCCGCTGGGACAAGCCCAGCGGGGGCATGCGCGAAGCGGAACAAAACTGGTAACCGCAATTCTGGCGAAAGCGGTAGCTTTTCACCTCTCCAGACCCGCCCCATATTTCCCTAAATTTTCGGCTACACTGGAGAGAGTGTTTCGCCGATCGCGCCGCATGTAATGCCCGGAACGCAACCTCGCCGGGAACCCGGGGATGTCGCGCCCCCCGGGGGCATTGTTTTAGAAAACTGATCTGGAGAGAATTATGCAACTCTTGCTCGGAAGCAGGATGATTTGTGCTCGCGCTGCGTTGTGTCTGTCGCTAGGGCTGTTGACTTTGCCGCCGGCAGAAGGAGCCGACCCTGACCGCGCCCGACGGGCGCCGTCATCAACGCCGGCGACTTGTTCAAGGAGGCCGATGGCACGGAATTCCGTTTCAGCTATTTTCCGTCGTTGGACCAACTCCGTCTCCTCGTATTGCGGTCGCCACGGGAGTTCACCAATTGGGAAATCACGCTTAGGAGAGAAGGCAAGAGCGATGCGCTGATGCACGGGGCGGGAACGTTGCCCATGCCGGCGGCCGGTGAGACCCTGAAGACGCCGTCCCTGGACGACGGCACGTACGAACTTACGTTCACGCTCGTTGCTGCCGGTGGAAAACGGCGAGACATCCGGCGGACGTTCCAGCGGGAGCATTTTCCCTGGGAACACACCTCGCTGGGACGCGATCGCGTGGTCATTCCCCCGTTCACCCCCCTGGTAGTTGACGAAAGGCGGTCGACCGTTGCCTGTGTGCTGCGCAAGCACGAACTCGACGGCGCCGGGCTATGGAAGCAAGTTTCGAGCGAAGACAGGCCGCTGCTGACCTCGCCCATGCGGCTGGAAATCGAGTCGGCGGGCAAGACCTACACGGCGAAAGGCCAAGCGGTTGCCTTCACGGAGAAGGCCGCCGACCGAGTACGAGGCGGGACGTTGTCATGGGCAGCCGGCCCCGTGCAAGGCAGCACGGAGTTCGAGTTCGATTACGACGGCTTGACGAAGATCACGCTGCATTTGCAGCCGACGACCGACCGCATCGACGCCATGCAACTGGTGATTCCCGTGAAGACCGGGGAAGCATGGCTCATGCACCCGGTGACGGACCTGTTGCGATTCCACTATGCCGGTCGGATTCCGAAGGGAAAAGGCAAAGTTTGGGACGCTGACGGAAAAATGAGCGACGTTCGGTACACCGACACCGGTGAGCCGGACGCCAACGGCAAGGTATGGGACTCCCGTCACGTGAGCCGATTTCAACTTCCCGGCCCATTCGTGCCCTATATCTGGTTGGGCGGCACGGAACGCGGCATCTGCTGGTTCGCCGAAAGTGACCGCGACTGGAGCCTTGATCCGACACGGCCCGCGATGGAAATCCGCCGGCAGGGCGAAACGACTTCGCTCATCGTGCGGCTGGTCACGAAACCGGTAACGTTTACCCGCCCGCGCACCATTGCCTTTGGTCTGATGGCGACCCCCGCGAAGCCGATGCCCGAGACGCCGGTGAGCTTCCGTCGCCATGCGGTAATCGTCGAGAAGGACGTCCCGGCGGGATCGACGTGGATGCCCGAAACGCCCGTGAGTTTTCGACGTTGGTGGCCCCCCGTATCGTCGAACCGCAAGACCTCCGATATCGCCCAATTCGTGCTCATGGGCGCGTGTTATTATTGGGGCGCGGCATCGCCATGTCACTCGTTTTGGCCGGTAGACAAGAACTTCAGCCTCTACGACGAGTTTGTGCGACTGCGCAAGGGCGGCAAAATAAACCCCATGTTCATCGACAAATGGCTGGCGCAATTCACGCCCGAAAACCTGCGGCTGGCGCAACAAGCCGATCTGGAAGCGGAATTGGGGCCATTCAAACCAGGCCTGGCAACGTATCGGGCCCATGTCAATTGGTCCTTCAGTCTCTTCGCCGCCGCTAATACGCGTCCCGAAATTGGCCAATCGCTCTATGCGATTCCCTACACGAACGCCCGCTGCGCCGGCTCGGGCGAAGAAGTTCGCACTTTCATGGATGAATGGAGCACGTGCGACATTGCCGATCCGCGTTGGCCTGGCGAAGAGCGATTCTTGCGCGAGAAGAAGGGCGGCTACAAGCTGGCCACCTACGGCCCCAAGATCATAGAACCCAATCAAGCCGTGGGCGTCGCGTACGCCGTTGACCCGGTGCCAAGTTGGCAAGACATGGTTCTCTCTTACTGCAAGCGGATGCTGGAGACGTTCGCCGACGGCATCTATTTCGACAATTACTTCCTTTCGCCCAACGAAAATCCGTTGGGGCCGGGATACGTGGATGACGAAGGCAAATTGCACGCCGGCGTGAACATCTACGCGTTTCACGACCTGGCGAAACGCGTCGCCGTCATGCAGCATCGGATGGGCAAACAGCCGGTGCTCTTCATCCACATGACAAATGCGAACATTGTGCCGATGCTTTCCTTCGGAACGATGATCCTCGATCACGAATGGCGCGATCAGGGCGATTGGGTGCACAAGGACTCGCAAGAGCGCCTCGGCCTTGACGACGACACGAGCTTGCTTCTCGCCGAAAGCACCGGCTTGCAGAGCGGCTGCCTCGCGGTTTACCACGACCTCTTTCACGGCGACGAACGTCTTGGCCGGAGTGCGTTGGGCGTTGCGCTAACGCACGAGATGAAATTCGAGCGCGGTTGGTGGTTGCCCGGTGACGTTGCCGCCGCGCAATTGAGCGATTTCGGCTACGGGCTGCGCGACTGCCGCGTCTGGCGGTATTGGGACGAGTCCCAGCCGATCAAGACAACGGGAGCCGCAGTGAAGACCCTCGTCTTGGCTCGCGGCGGCAAGGCGATGGTCGTTGTCGCCAGCTACGGGCCCGGGGGCGACGTGCAGCTCGACTGCAATCGTCGCGAACTGGGCCTCGTGGGCGACCTCGTCGCAGTGAATGTCGAAACGGGCAAGCCCATTGAACAGGAGCTGTCCGGAGGGTTCAAGCTGCTCGTGCCGCGACACGATTTTCGGGTTCTGCGGGTCGAGCCGCCCGAAGCGTCGAAGTGACTATGTCAATAGCCTTTAGAATACTCATACGCCCTTGCAATAGAAATGAGACTCAACCCCGTTTTCGTCCTTTAGCCCGCCTTTGCAACGGGCGGGCTAAAGCCCGCCCTACTCGCTAATGTCCTGCCCGCCACTGCGCCTCGGAGGCAGGGAAGCGGCTGAGATATTTCACGGCCGTGCGCGGCTCGGCCATCCAGGCGGTGACGGCCTCGGCCCAAGCGGCATAGTGCGCCGTCTCCTTGTGGGCCTTCATGCCCGATTCGTCGTGGTAGACCTCGTAGAGCAGGAAGCGGTCCGGGTCGTCGGCCCGCTGGAGCACGTCGAACCGCAGGTTGCCGGGTTCCTGGATCGTGTTGCGGGCGTTCTCTAGGGTCTCCTCCAAAAAGGCCTGCCGGTACTCCGGCTTCACGTGGACATGGACACAGACGACGTACATCGACTTTCCTCCTACCTTCCCGATCTCCGTGCTGCGGCCGCCGATGGATATCGTAACCAATGGGAGGGCGTCGATCCAGTGGGGCTTGGGCCTTGGGCTTTAGGTGTGCTCGACAGCCCCAAGACCTGAGACCCTGGACCTCTAGCCCGGGTTATTCACGCCCCGCGATGCAAGCGGCGCAGAGCGCAATCGAAAGCGCGAAGCGTAAGCGAGGGTAAGTCGTTTCGCCGTCCTCGCTTACGCTTCGGGTTACGATGCGCCCGCAGATCATCCGGGCTAGCCAAGAAAACACCCGTCCATCGCAGCCGGCCGAGTTCAGGACGACTCGGCGGCCACGAGGGACGGGATCACCGGGAGGATGTTGACGGTGGGCGGACGTTGGCGGGCGACGGCCGTGGGGGAGGGCTTACTGGGCCACAGGGCCCGGCGTGACGTACGTGGGAGCCGGCATGCCGTAGGCAGGTTCCGGCGTGGGGGTGATGGTGGGCATCACGGCTGGGACCGCACCGCCGCCGCAGCACCCGCCGCTTGCGCAGGGGGCCGCTCCACAAGGAGCCGCGTCGCAAGGACAGCCCGGTGCGCAGGAGTCGCAGCAGCAAGGCTCCTCTTCGCCCCGAAGCCGGGGGAAGAGCGCCCTGGCGGAACGGCCCGCCGCACTCGCATCCCATCGAGCTACCCAGCAGAACCAGCAGAACCGTTAAAGCAAGAAACTTTCTCATCGTGGTTATCTCCTATCGGGATCCGCTCGCATCGGGCGGAGCGATAAACCCGACAACTCTACATCACGCCGGGCGATGTGCAAATTCAAGCGAGGTTTTTTTGGAACTTGGAGGTTTTTCCGCGACATGCACGCGGCAAAGAGGCTACATTTTCCTGGCACCCGGAAATGTCAACCCAGCTTGCCTGTCCATCCCGCCGCAGAAGACCGACGCCATGAAGTTCCCCGCCAGCAGTTTCCTCCCCGTCATGTCCCGGATCACCGCCGCCATCTTGGTCGCTGTGCTCTGCGGGTTGTCGGCGCCGGCATTGGGAGCCACCGCCGGCGTGTCCGGCAGTGCCGACGGCGGGGTTGGGCAAGCAAACCGTGGCACCCCCGTCGCCAACGCTGCTTTCCAGCAGGTCTGGCTGATCAGCAGCCGTCAGGCCCTCTGTGATCCTCCGGCATTGGGCGGCGAAGCGATGCTCGGCTACTGCTTCCTGGGACCGGGCAACCAATGGGTTCCCGCCTCGCTCGATGCCTTCTTGGCGACGGACAGTGCGGCCGTCCCCACCGTGATTTTTATCCACGGCAACCGCGTCGACGCCAACCGTGCCGTCTGCGACGGGTGGCTCGTACTGAACCAATTGACCGCGGCGGCACAGGGCCGACCGTTCCGCTTCGTCATCTTTTCCTGGCCGGCCGATCGTCTCAACGGCCACTCGCGCGATGACGTCCAGTGCAAGGCCGTTCGCTCCGACGCCCAGAGCTACTACGTGGCGTGGCTTATCAACCGTATGCACCCGGGCGTGCCGCTGGACCTGATCGGCTTCAGTTTCGGGGCCCGGGTGGTTACCGGGGCGCTAGAGCTGTTGGGTGGAGGGTGCCTGGCCGGACAGGTCCTGCCCGATCGCACGCCCGGTCATACGCCGATCCGGGCTATGCTGGTGGCCGCCGCGCTGGACAGCGACTGGCTGTTGCCGGGTCATCGCGACGGCTTGGCGGTGGGCCAGGTGGAGCGGATGCTGGTCAGCGTCGACCCGGTCGACCGGGCCATGCACTTCTATCCCCGACTTTACGGGCGCGGCGGGCCGGACGCTTTGGGAGCTTGCGGGCCGGACTGTCCCGAGCAACTCGGGCGCAGGCGGTCAAGATCGAGTTGCTCGAACGTCCAATGCGAGGTGGGAAAGGTCCACGACTGGACCAACTATGCCTCTGCGTGCAGCCTGATGTCCCGACTCGGTTGGTACGCTTTCTTGCCGTAAACCGGCCAAGAATGCCTTCACGTCGTGGGAATAGATTTGGGGCCGGGATTGGGCTCTAACTCCGCTCGGCGGACACCAATCGCCCGGGGAGCCGAAATCGCCAACCGGGCTCGGCCTGCGCCGATCTTCACCAACTTGACGCGGATGTTGTTGCCAATGACGATCTCTTGATTCAGTTTTCGCGAAAGGACCAGCATCTCTCACGTCTCCCTATTGTTGCCGGCCGCCCCGCCGGGTGACACTGAACTCTATGCCAACCCAAGCGGGGGAACAATCGGGCGAAATCCAGCTCCCCCCCTGCGGAAAGAGGGCCAGAGTCTCGTCAGGATTCTCCCTATAGCAACGGTGTTTGAAGATGCGAAAATCTAATAGGTACTTTGTCTCAGTCGCTTGATACACGCCCTTTGAGGTATATGTTTTAGGGCAATAGGTAGCGCAATAATCGAAACCTTAACCCAAAAGATTGGTTCCCTTTCCCCGCTCTGCTGCTATAAAATGGAGCGTGAGGAAACCAAGGAGGTCTCTTGAGAACCTGCGAAGCGCCAAGGAGTCCGAGCGGTTTGAGTCAGCGTATTGCCCGAGTCCTGATTGTTGACGACCACCCCGTCGTGCGGCGCGGGCTGGCGGAACTGATCGCCGACGAGCCCGATTTGGAGGTCTGTGGGGAGGCAGCGGATGCCCCGGAAGCCCTGCGACTGGTCGACGCGACCCACCCGGACGTTGTGGTCTGTGATATCTCGCTTCAGGCCGGCAACGGCATCGAGTTGATCGAGCAGATCAAGGCCCGCGACGAGCGGATCAAGACGCTGGTCTCCTCGATGCACGATGAAGCGCTTTTCGCCGAGCGAGCCTTGCGTGCCGGGGCCCTGGGCTACATCAACAAGCAGGAGCCCGTGGAGCGGGTGATCGTCGCCATCCGCGAAGTGCTCAGCGGCCAGGTCGTCCTCAGCCCGCGGATGTCCAACCGGCTGTTGCAGAGCGTCGTCGGCGGGGAGACGCTCGACCAGGACCCCATCGGCAGGCTCTCCAACCGGGAACTGGAGGTCTTCGAGCTCATCGGCCAAGGTCTGACCACCAAGAAAATCGCCGGCCGGCTGCACCTTAGCCCCAAGACCATCGAAACCCACCGCGAAAAGATCAAGACCAAATTGAACCTGGGCAACAGCACGGAGTTGAGCCGTCGCGCCGTTCAGTGGGTCTTGGAGAACCGCTAGCCAGCGGGTTCTGCTGCGTACCATTTCGCAGGGGTTGCTCAGGAAACGCCCGATTCACGTCTTTCCCTGCATAGCCTCTAATGAGGCTCCGTGGGTTTTCGCCCGTTGCCGGCCGAATAACCGCTGGAGGGCGGCACTCCAACGGGTTGCCAAACGCCGGCAACATTAGCCCCCTTATTTCGCCCCAAGGCATTGCGCGGCAAATCATGGATGACCTGCACATCGTTGATCGCCTGCCCGGCGCCGATTTCTCCCCTCGCAGACTCGATGCGCCCACGGATGCCAGGCGGTTTCCGCGAGTTGTTGAGCCGAGGCCGGGGCTGGATCCGCGCCGGCTGCGGATCGAGCGTTCCTCGTTGCACGGCAGCCGCATCCCTCACCCTCGGGATCGCCTCTGGCTGGCCAAGATCGGGGACCAGGTGCTGGGCATGATCGGCGTTCTCCACGAAGGGCGGCATGTCGCGCGGCTTTCTTGCTTCGGCGTCCAGCCCGGTTGGGAACAGACCGCTCTGGTGACGCGGTTGATGGATTTGGTGCACCACTATTGCTGGAACCAGGGCTATCTGAAGCTGCTGGTGCCGTCGCACGTCGCCCCGTCCGTGCTCCAGCAGATCCTCGACCACCGCGGCTTCCAGTTGGTGCGGCGGAAGCGGAGCGGCCAGACCGAGCGGCTGGAGTATCTGGTGGACCTCTATTACCTGCCGCGGCAGGCATCGTAGCCGTCCTGGGGCGTCGCCCCGTACTATCCAGATCGAGCCGGCGCCTTTCGGGCCGGCGGATCTGCGTCTATAATCCCGGTTTCGTCATGGGACTCATGGGACTTAGAGGACTTATGAGTCTCATGGGTCCCAAGAGTCCTACAACTCCCCTGGTTCGACATGCGGGTTTTGGTTACCGGCGGAGCGGGATTCATTGGAAGCCACCTCTGCGAGGCCCTCGTGGAGCGGGGCGACGAGGTCTTATGCGTCGATAATCTGTCCCTCGGCCGGGAGGAGAACGTCGCGCACCTGCGGCAAGGCCCGCACTTCCAGTTCGTCAAGCTCGACGTGCTGGACCCGGCCGGCATGGACGCCCTGCTGGCCGGGGCGGGCTGCGAGGCCGTGTTCCACCTGGCCGCCAACTCCGACATCCGCCGGGGATCGCAAGACCGGCAGGTCGATTTGCAGGCCACGTTCCACAGCACCCTGGCCGTGCTGGAGGCCATGTTGCGGCACGGCGTGCGGCGGATTGTCTTTGCCAGTACATCGGCCGTCTTCGGCGACGCGCGGCAGGTGCTCGACGAGGACTTCGGCCCGCTGCGCCCGGTCTCCTTCTACGGGGCCGGCAAATTGGCGGCCGAGGCGTATCTCTCGGCCTTCGTCCACCAATTCGGCTGGCGGGCCGTGGTGCTGCGGTTTCCCAACGTCGTCGGTCCTCGCAGCACCCACGGGGCCGTCCACGATTTCATCGGCCGGCTGCGCGAAGACCCGGGCCGGCTGGTCGTGCTGGGCGACGGCTCGCAGACCAAGCCCTATCTCTACGTGGGCGACCTGGTGCGGGCGATGCTGCTGGCCTTCGATCGGGCCGGCGCGCCTTTGGACGTTTATCACGTGGCCGGCGAGGGGCAGACGTTGGTCGGCCAGATCGCACGCATCGTGATCGAGGAGATGGGGCTGGAGGGCATCCCGATCGAGTACAGCGGGGGGAGTGTGGGCTGGGTCGGCGACGTGCCCGTCTTCCAGTACGACACCTCCCGCATCCGCCGCTTGGGTTTCGCCCATCGCTACGATTCCACGGCCGCCGTGCGGCTTGCCGTCCGCAAGATTCTGGGCAAGGAGTGAGTCTTGGTAGGGTGGGACAAGGCCGCCTTGGCAGCCGCCGGCCCACCATGCTTTGGCAGAATTGGTGGGCCGGCGCTCGCTCGCGCGAGCTGGTCCCACCCTACTTGGAGTGAATGACTTGGGCGTGATCGCGTGGCCGGAACTCGAGTTCTCACCGCTGAAGGCGGCCATTATCGCGGGCGGGAAAGGGACGCGGATCCGCCCGCTGGCGGGCGACCTGGTGCCCAAGGCGCTTTTGCCGGTGGCCGGCCGCCCGATCGTCTTTCGCCAGTTGGAGCTTCTGGCCCGCTACGGCGTGCGGGAGGTGGCCGTGCTGACGGGCCACCTGGCCGACGCCCTGCAAGAGGCGCTGCGGCCCGAGGCCCGGCGGCTGGGCATGAGGCTCGAATTCTTCGTGGAGCCCGAGCCGCTGGGGACGGCGGGCGGCTTGCCGGCCGCAAGGGATTTCCTGGCCGGCGGCGACTTCTTCGCAATCTACGGCGACATGGCCATCGACATGGACCTGTCGCGACTGTCGCAGTTCCACCGGGAGCGTCGGGCTCTGGCGACGATCGTGGCCCATCCTAACGATCATCCGCACGAATCGGACCTGTTGCGGACCGACGCCCAGGCCCGGGTGCTGGAGATCCTGCCGCGCAAATCGCGGCCGCAGGGCTATTACCGCAATCTCGTGCCCGCCGCGGTCTACTGTCTCTCGCCGGGGATCTTCGACTGCATCCAGCCGCAGGCGAAGCAGGACTTCATCGGCGACCTCTTCCCCAGGCTGCTGGGCGGCCCCGCGGCGGTCTACGCCTACGCCACGCCCGAATATCTCCGCGACATGGGCACGCTGGGCCGCTACCAGACGGTGGTGCAGGATCTCGAAAGCGGCCTGGTCCAAAGGATGCACTTCAGCCAGCCGCGTCCGGCCGTCTTCTTCGATCGCGACGGCGTGCTCAACGCCGAGATCGCCGGCCGCGGCATCCTGCGGTGCGAAGAGCTGGAGCTTTTGCCCCAGGCTGCGGAAGCGGTGAAGAAGGTCAACCGCCGGGGTTGGCTGGCGGTAGTGGTAACCAACCAGGCCCAAGTGGCCAAGGGCTTGACCACGGCCGACGAGTTGGACCGCATCCACGCCCGGCTGGAGACTCTGCTCGGCCGGCAAGGAGCCTACCTGGACCGGATCTACTATTGTCCACACCATCCCGATCGAGGCTTCCCGGGCGAGATCTCCGAGTTGAAGATCGACTGCCAGTGCCGCAAGCCCAAGGCCGGCCTGATCGTCGCGGCCCTGCGAGACCTGCCCATCGCGTTGGAATCGTCCTGTCTGGTGGGCGACACCTGGCGCGACATGGGCGCGGCCCGGGCGGCGGGGCTCCGGGCTTACGGCGTCCGCACGGGCTATGGCTGCCAGGGGTGCGAGGGCGAGCAACGGCCCGACCGCATCTTTGCCGACGTTGGCGAGGCCGTGGATTTCGCGCTGGCGGAGCCGGGCTGAGGAATCCCCCTCTCCCTTCGGGAGAGGGTAGGGGTGGGTGGTTGAAAGAGCGTGGATTCTCCGGGAACTTAAATCTCGTCCTTGCTGGCAATTTCTGTTCCGTACCCGAACCGTCAGCGAGCAATCGTAACCCGAAGCGTCAGCGAGGGAGATCATTATGGATGATCCGATCGGCTACTTTCTGACGTGGGTCACCTACGGCACGTGGTTGCCGGGCGATGCCAGGGGTTGGGTGGAGTACCGCCATGGTTGGCAGTTTCCTGACCCGCCGCGCAAGATTGAAGCGCAGGCGCGAATGACCGAAGATGCGTGTCGGCTGAGCCTTGAGCAACGTGACGCCGTCGAGCGACAGATCGCTGAGACGTGCCGATACCGAGGCTGGCGCCTGTATGCGGTACACTGCCGGTCGAACCACGTCCATTTGGTTGTCTCGGCCGGCGACACGCGTCCCAAGAAGATTCGCGTGGACCTCAAGGCATGGGCCACCAGACGCCTGAAGGAGCGTTTCGACGCAAAACGTGAGAACTGGTGGGCGGAGCGCGGAAGCATTCGGCATCTCTACGACGAGATAAGCCTGGAAGCAGCCATCCTGTACGTGACAGAGGGCCAGGACCGGTTCCCTCGCTGACGCTTCGGGTTACGATGGCTCGCGCTCTGCGGGGAGCGGATCATCGTCCACGGGCCCTGCCGACGACTTCGCGTACTTCGCCATCATGGCCTGGAATTATTCCGAAGACGCCCGCCGTCATTTGCCCGAATGTTGGCGATTCTGGGCGGAAAGGGGGTTAGTGCCCGACCCTACGTCACATTGAGCCCGTTCGGCTTGGTAGCGTTTGGCCGCGTCCAGGTCGTAGGTATCGACGTGCATGAGGCCCAATTTGGTTTCCACGTCGAAAGAGTCGAGTGGAACCTTCCCGGGATTGAAATCCTCGATCCTGTCGTCCCGTGAATCGCTCATGGCCACCACCTTAAAGGGTTACCAGCCCGCACTGCCGCAGTCCGCCTTCATTATCGGCCTGCCTAGTAAGACATTCAAGAGAAATCCGTGCCGATCCCCGCGGCCTCTCCTCTTCGTTTGCCGGCCAAATTGGGATCGGCGTAGACGGTCCGCGGCCCGGGAGCATGCAAAGCGGCAAGACCTGTGACGGTCCTACGGACCGCCGAACCAACCCTACTGGTGGGCCACACCTGGCGCGACATGGGCGCGGCCCGGGCGGCGGGGCTCCGGGCTTACGGCGTCCGCACGGGCTATGGCTGCCAGGGGTGCGAGGGCGAGCAACGGCCCGACCGCATCTTTGCCGACGTCGGCGAGGCCGTGGATTTCGCGCTCGTGCAGCCGGGCTGAGGAGTCTCCTTCTCCCTTCATGCCCACACAGTACGTGTGTCAACTGGCCCTGATCTTCTTCGAGCCTAGAAGCTGTTTGGGTCGAGTACGCTGACAGTATCGTTGACCACCACGCCGTCGAGGGTAGGGTCGCCGCTGCCGCTGACGGGGTTACTAGAGAGGAAGTTACCGAGGACCATGCTGGAAACAAGGTTCAGCGTGCCGGAGTTGGCCGTGCCACCACCGACTACTTCGACGGTGCCATTGACCCCGTTGCCGTCGCCCTGGCCATCTCCGGGATTGACCGGCAATTCGCCGCCGTCGGAGACGCCGTTGCCGGCGCCGTTGGTGACGGTGCTGGCGGCGGAATTGCCGACAATCAAACACGACGTGACGGTGGCGGTTCCGGAATTGCCGATGCCGCCTCCATCCACTTCGACGTTGCCGCCGACGCCGTTGCCGCAGTTATTGCCGCAGTCACCGTTGCTGCCGTCGTTCTGGCCGTCATCGTCGCCGTTGCCCGTGCCGTTGGCGATCGTGCTTTTAAGGGAGTTCAACCACAGGGCGGAGTTGGTGGCGGTCAGCGTCCCGGAATCGGAATTGGCGATGCCGCCTCCCGCCACCAGGACCTCGCCGGTCACGCCATTGCCGTCGGCACGGCCCTCGTCGGACCGGCCGTTGCTGTCGCCGACGTTGTTGCCGTCGCCGTTGCCGTTGCTAATGGCGCTGGCGGCCGAGTTGCCGAAGAGAGAGGCCTGGGTGACGGTCAGCGTGCCGGCATTGCGGATTCCCCCGCCGTGCACCGTAAGATTACTGGCAAGTCCGTCGCCGTCGCCGTCATCGTTGCCGTCGTAGTTGCCGTTGTTGTTGCCGTTGATGACGCTGCTCCTGGCGGAATTGAAGGACACGACGCTGTTGGCGAGTTTCAGAGTGCCGCCGCTCTCGTTGTCGAGGCCGCCGCCGGAAACGTTGACAAACCCCACCACGCCGTTACCGTTGTTCTTCCCCTCATCGCTGACGGTGAGGGCGTTGTTCTGGCCGTCGCCGTCGCCGTTGTTGTTGCCGTTGCTGATACTGCTGGCGGCCCAATTGCCGGACACGTTGCTATCAGCGATGGTCGCCGTGCCGTTGGCGTCATTGGCAATGCCGCCGCCCGACACGATAATGTTGCCATCGACGCCGTTGCCGTTGTCGTCGCCGCTGGAGCTCGCGGTGTCCACGCCGTTGTTCGCGCCGTTGTCGCTGCCGTTGGCGACCGAGCTGGAGGCGTAATTGGCGCTCGACCGTGACGTCATTGGCGGTCAGCGAGTTGAAGTTATAAATGCCGCCGCCCGCCACGGTGACGTTGCCGCTGATCCCGTTGCCATTGTCGTCGGAAGTGCCGGCATTGCCGTCGCCGTTGGAGTTGCCATTGCCGACGCCCCCGGAAGGCGAGTTGCTGCCATTGGTGACGGCGCTGGTGGCGGAGTTATGGCTGACGAGGCTGCCGGAGGTGATGGACAAGCTGCCGGCATTGTAGATGCCGCCCCCCTCCACAACGACGTTCCCGATAAGACCGTTGCCATTGTCGCTGCTGACGGCGTCGTTGTCGCCCTGGCCGGCAGCGTTGGTGAGACTGAAGGCGGCGGAGTTGCCCGTCACGGTGCTGGCGACCATCGTCGCGGTCCCCGCGTTGTAGATCGCGCCGCCTTCCAAGGTGTTTTGGGAGGCGACGCCGGCGTTGTTGACGGAGTTGCCGGAGAGGGTGACGCCGTCGAGGTTGAGCTTGCCGCCACTTTCCACGAAGATGGCCCCGCCCTGGAGTGTCGTGGCAGCCGGTCCCGAGACCAGGCCGTTTTCCAGCGACAAATTGTCCAGGTTCAACGACGCCCCCGAGGCCACGTCAAACAGGCGGAAAGCCGCATCGGCGGAACTGGTGCTGCGCCGGATCACGTGGCCCTTTCCGAGGATGGTCAGGTTGTCGCCCGACGTGATGGAAGGGAGCCCGTTTGGGCCGTCATTGGTATTGTTCGCGGTGGCTTCGTTGAGCGTGATGTCGGCGCCGAGAGTGATCGAGTGCGAGCCGACCGTGGCGTTGGCGGTATTGATGGCCGCAATCAGTGCAGCTTGCGTGGTCACGCCTGAGAGCATCGTTCTGCCTTCGAGCTGTTCGAAGCGCAGCCGGCAGGGGATCGGCGTCCGCCTGTGCCGGCGCGAGCTGCTTCGCCGGGAGGTCCCCATTGCGGAAAAGACCGTGTCGAACAGACTCCGCGTCGAAGAAAACATGAAGGCTCCTTTCCTGTGCAAAAAGGTCGCCGAATCGCCGGCGACCGTTTTCGTGCAGCGCGTAAGACGGTCCCGTGCGTGTAACGGCGCCAATACTCCAAGCGGGTATTCCGCATCACTTTGCCAAATGTATGCACCGCTTTCTGCCGAAGGTACCCCCCCTTTTGGGACAGCGGCGATACAAGCCCCTTGAAGACGAGCAAAGTATGTAAAACGGGGAAACCTGTGACGGTCCTGTGGGACGCCGTACCTACCCTAACGAAGGGCAAAGTGCCTGGCCGATGGTACAAACGGAACCGCACAAGCAGTTTCTTCGCTAGATACGCGAAAGCCGGCCATGCGTCCAGGGATTGGCGGTCGGCAAGGTACCTTAGGACCGGCGAATCAATATTTGCCGGATTGTCGCCTTTCGCTCCGCGAAAGAAGCGCGGCTTTCGCGGAGCGAAAGGCGACATTAACAGGACGTAGGGTGGGACAAGCTCGCCTTGGGCGAGCGCCGGACCACCAGCGGTTCCGAAGGTGGGCCGGCGCTCGCTCGGCAAGCTTGTCCCACCCTACGACTGGCATTCTCAGCTCCGCCTCGTGAAGGCGGGCTGAAGCCCACCCTACGTCTATCCCGCATTTTCGTTGCAACCGTTACAAATTGCTAAAGCTCCACCCCTTCGCCCAGCCGATACATGGCCTTGAAGTCTCGCTGTGGTTCCATGACTGGCGTGGCCCGCGGCCGACGTTTGCGAGGAATTGCCATGAGGAAAGTCTCGCCGGGAGAGTGGCAAGCTGGGTTGCGGTCTCCGCGGCGCCGCAAAGCGGGACTGGCGGCACTCGCGCTTGTCGCGGCAACCTGCCTCGTGCCGGGCCTGGCCCTCGGGCAGGCGCCGCAGCGCGACCAGCAGCGCGACCAGCAGCGCGACGCCGCCGTGATGCTGGTCAGGAACACCTTGACGGCCGTCAACCACGGCAATCTGACCGGCAATTACACGGTGCTCCGCGACCTGGGCGGGCCCGCCTTCCGCGAGCGAAACTCGGCCGCCCAGTTGGCTACCATCTTTCAGGCACTCCGCGAGCAGAAGACCGACCTCAGCCCGATCCTGCTGCTGGAGCCGGTCTTTACCGAGGCCCCGGCGATGGACCATGCCGGCCAACTGCAAATCGTGGGCTTCTTTCCCACGCAGCCCTTGCAGATCCAATTCCACGTGGCTTTCCAGCACGTCGCGGCCGGCTGGATGATCGACGCGGTCGCCGTCCGCACCGCTGCCCCGCAGGCGTCGCCGCAGAACGCGGGCAACCCGATACGACAGCCGGCCGACGGCCCGCCGGCCAACGTCGCCGCCCGGCCGCAGGAACGCTACGCGCGGTAGCGCGCCAAGTAGTCGGCACACGCCGTGTGCCGCCCAGAACGGCACACGGCGTGTGCCGACTACCCTGCCGCCCAGAACGGCACACGGCGTGTGCCGACTACCCTGCCGCCCAGAACGGCACACGGCGTGTGCCGACTACCCTGCCACCCAGAACGGCACACGGCGTGTGCCGACCACTCCCCCTACATTTAAAACACGCGGGCCAGGCAGCCGCCGTCGACCAATAGCACCGTGCCGGTGATGTAACTGCCGGCCTCGCTGGCCAAGAGCAACGCGGGACCGGCCAGCTCCTCGGGCCGGCCCCAGCGGTTCATCACCGTGCGGGCGGCCAGGGCCTCTTGCTGCTGGGGGCTAAGGATCGACATCGGCATCTCCGTGGCGAACGGCCCGGGGGCCAGGCAGTTGACGGTGATGCCGTATTTTCCCAGGTCCATCGCCGAGGCCTTGGCCATGCCGATCAGCGCGGCCTTGGTCGCCGAGTAGACGTTGCGGCCGGCCGTGCTGGCCAGTCCCATGATCGAGGAGATGTGGATCACGCGGCCCCAGCGGCGCTGTTTCATGCCCGGCGTCAGCGCCCGGGTCAGGGCCATGCAACTGGTGAGGTTCAGCTCCACCAGCCCGTCCCAGACCTCGTCGCTCACCTCGTCGATCGGCTGCGGCCGGTTGCCGCCGGCGTTGTTGACCAGGATGTCGACTTTGCCCAGCCGCGCGATGGCCGTCTCGGCCAGGCGGCGGACGTCGCCGCGGTCGGTCATGTCGGCGACGAGGTATTCCGCGCGAACGCCCGACTCCTTGACGATCTGGGCGGCCGTCGGCGCCAGCTCATTCTCATGGCGGCTGGAGAGGAAGACGTCGGCCCCGGCCTGGGCGAAGATCTGCGCCATGGCCTTGCCCAATCCCCGGCTGCCGCCGGTCACCAGGGCCACGCGGCCGGAAAGGCTGAAGAGGTTCGGGAACATCGACATTTCTCCCTGAGGATGGGCCGAAAAGCAGCTTTCGGATTTAGCCGCGGATCGAACACAGATCAAGGATTCACCGCAGAGACACAGAGGAGTTCGAATTCTCGTTATCTCTGCGTCTCTGCGGTGACGTTCCCAGATCGAATTCAAGCGATCTGTTTACTGACGCATCCGTGTCGATCCGTGTTGCATCCGTGGCTATGTCACTTTTGGTTTCTGGAAATCCGGATGTTATTCTTCGGCCGATTCTTACTGTTTCAGGGCTTCCACCACCAAATCGCCGATTTCCCGGGTGTTGTAACCCATTTTGCCGGCGGCCTGGCTCTTCATCTTCGTGCCGGTGACGGTCTGGATGGCCCGCATCACCCGGGCGCCGGCCCGTTCGTAGCCCGACTGCTCCAGCAACATGGCCGCGGCGCTGATCGCGGCGATGGGGTTGATCTTGCCGGTGCCGGTGTATTTCGGCGCGCTGCCGCCCATGGGCTCGAACATGCTGGGGGCCGTGCGGTCGGGGTTGATGTTGCCGCCGGCGGCCACGCCCATGCCGCCCTGGAGGATGCCGGCCAGATCGGTGATGATGTCGCCGAACATGTTGGTGGTCACGATCACGTCGTAGAACTCGGGGTTCTTCACCATCCACATGCAGCAGGCGTCGACGTGGTTGTAGTCGGTCTTGATGTCGGGATACTCCCGGGCCACGTCCTGGAAGGTCCGCCACCAGAGATCGTGGCCGTAGGTCAGCACGTTGGTCTTGGCCACCAGCGTAAGCTGTTTCTTCTGGTTGCGCCGGCGGGTGAAGTCGAAGGCCCAGCGGATGCAGCGTTCGCAGCCTTTGCGGGTAAAGACGGCCGTCTGCAGGGCGACTTCGTCGGGCGTGCCCTTTTTCAAAAACCCGCCCACGCCGCAGTAGAGGTCTTCGGTGTTCTCGCGGACCACGACGAAGTCGATGTCCTTGGGCCCCTTGCCGGCCAGCGGGGTCTCGACGCCGGGGAAGAGCTTCACCGGCCGCAGATTGATGTACTGGTCGAACTTGAAGCGCAGCTCCAGCAGCAACCCTTTTTCGAGGATGCCGGGGGGCACGTCGGGGTGGCCCACGGCGCCCAGCAGGATGGCGTCGAAGGCGCGGAGTTCTTCCAGCACGCCGGGCGGGAGGACCTCGCCGGTGCGGAGGTAGCGATCGCCGCCGAGGTCGAAATCCTTGACCTGGTAGGAGATGCCTTCCAAGGCGGCCGCCGCCTTGAAGACCTTCAGGCCCTCGGCCGCCACTTCCGGCCCGGTGCCGTCGCCGCCGACCACGGCCACCTTGAGTGTCTTGCTGTTAGTCACGGTTTACGTTTCCGTTTCCTGCTAGGTTGCTGTTGTGCGGGAAAAGGGACAATCCGGTGATTCTACCAACCGAGAGACGCGGTCACAAGCTCCCGGGCCAGTAGAATGCAGTTGACGTGCTCGCAGAGCATCTCGTTGCCGTGTTGATGGTGCCGTTGGTGGGCGTCAGGGGGACTGCCCCTTGCCGGGAAACCCAGCCACAACGTGCTCTAATTGCGGAATCAGGGCGGGTAGATCCTCTTGCAGCACGCGCCAGAGGATGTCGCAATCGACGACATCATAGCCGTGGATCAAACGATTGCGCATTCCGGCAATTGACAGCCAAGGGATTTGCGGGTGGTGATCGCGGGTGGCGGGGCTCACGCGCGTTGCCGCCTCGCCGATGACCTCCAACAGCCGGGTCATGGCCAAGCGGAAAAGTTCGTCGGCGTCCAGGTCGACGCGGGTTCTTCCCGATGCCAGTTCCACGGCCTTCCGCGCGTGGTCGAGCATGTGCCGCAGCCGCGCGCCGTCGTCATGTCGCGTCATACTGCACCTCCGCCTCCCTGAGCACCTGGTCGCGGAAATACGTGCTCAAGAAACCGGGGGTGTTCAGATCGACTTTCCGGCCCAGGATGGCCGAAAGCTCGTCCTGCATGGCGAAGAACGCCAGGCCCGGGGTGTGCCCCGGCTCAAACTCCACGAGCACGTCGATGTCGCTGTCGGGCCGGAAATCGTCACGCAGCACGGAACCGAACAGCGACAGTTTGCGGATATGGTGCCGGCGGCAAAAATCGGCAATCTTCTCGGCCGGCAGAAGAGGTCTTGTTTCGCCCATGGTCCCTCCCGTTTTCTCGATCCCTTTGATTATAGCCAACGCCGAAGAGGCCGCGGAACAAGCGGGTAATTCTACCAGCCCAGAGCCGCGGTCACAAGCTCCCGGAACGCCACAGAGGGCGCTGCCTACAGTAGCGGGCAATCTTCCTTCTGCCGGTTGCGGACGCGAGCGAATTTGACTGCGATTGCCAGGCTCCCTCGGGCGAGATACAATGCGCGCCATTGGCTGGCACTGTCTCTATCCGGCTTGTCCAATCATCCTGTCGCCCCATGAACGAACGATCGCCCACCAAGTCCCGGCGCCTGCAATTCGGGCTCTCGACGTTCTTTATCGTCGCGCTGGTGATGGCCCTCGTATTGCCGGGCCTGACGACTCACAACGACGAACTGCGAGGGCTTGCCATCGCAACCCTCAGACTGGCAATCGTGATTATCCTAGTAACCGCTGCGATTCGCAGTCGAGGATACGGGCGGACGTTTTGCATTGGGGCCTTAGTGCCCTTCTTCATCGGGTCTGGAGACGGCGGGGCTTCTTGGGGCAGCATCGCGGGACAGATAATATTTGCGGCTGCCAAGGCAATCTCCCGCGGCCCCAACTTTGACTATCCACTGGGCGGCCTGCTTTTTCAGTTCATCGACCTTTCGGCGTGTGCCGTTTGCGGCCTGTTCGCCATGCTCGTTCACCGCGCCCTTGAGCCGCTGAAACGCGACCATCGGCCCGCGGGCCCTGAGGAAAGATAGGGTGGCCCTTTGGAGTGCGGCGACTTGTCGCCGCTTTCGATTCGCGTGGATGCTTTGTGCTGGTTGGAAAGCGGCGACAAGTCGCCGCACTCCAAAGGACCCGCTGCGCTCGACCCACGCTACGGCCGGCCCAACGACTCCAACGCCTTCCGGGCCCTTTGGCGGGTCGGCGGATCCTTCGAGTCGGCAGCGGCCCGCAAGACGCTGGAGGCCATCTGCTTCTCCTGGGGACGCCGGGCGAGCTTCATGGCCTCCACTAAAAGCTCCACGTCCGCCGGCTTGCCTTTCGCCGGACTGGCCATGCGGATCAAACCCTGCACGGCCACCACGTTCTCGCGCAGCGATTCCGTCTGCCGGGCAATCGCCCGCAGCGGCGGCACGGCCGACGCATCCGGCCAGGCGGCCAAGAGACGCAGGGCCTCCTTGGAGACCTCGGGCTGTGGGTCCTTCGTCGCAGCGACGATCGCCGCCAAGGCCTTGCCGCCGCGCGAGCGGGCCAGCGCCCGCAACAAGGCCGCGCGGGCCGACGGCCCGGCCTCAGCCATTCCCGACAGGATCGCTTCCACGCAGGCTTCCCGGCCGCGACCGCAGACGGCCAAGAGAGCCTGCTCCGCTTGCCACTGCTCCTGGTCGCCCTTGGCCGCCTTGAGCAGTCTCACGAGCACCACGCCCTGCTGCTGGCCGGCCAGCACGCGCAGCGCCGCCAGGGCCGCCAGGCGGACCCCGGCATCATCATCCTCGGCGGACTGGAGGAACGACGGGCAAGGTCTCGCGGGCCTTGCGGGCGGCCAGCACGCCGAGCAACTCCGCGCGGGCCTCGGGCTTGGCCCGCTTCAACTCGGCCACCATGGCCGCATTCACCTCCGGCCCGCTCAGGCGGGCGAGGCTTTCGCGGGCGGCCGCTTTCTCCGATCCGGCGGCCGTCAACCAGGGCGCCAGCAGCGGCACGTCCGCCGCCAGGCCCAGCGGGCCCAAGGCCCGCACGGCCGCCGCCCGAACCTGCCCGTCCTCGCTCTTGAGCATCGCCAGAACGGCGGGCCGGGCCGAGCGGTCGCCGCGGCCGCCCAGGGCATCCAGCAAGCCCGCCTGCGACTCCGGCGGCAGATTGGGCAGCAGGTCCACGAATTGCTTCGTGGCGGCCGGGCCCTTGGCTTCATCGCGGACTTGCTGAAGCCCCAAGGTCCGCATGTCGCGGTCTTTGTCGCTGACCAGATTGACGATCATCTTGACGAGATCGGCCTTGGCGGCCTCCTCGGCCCGAAGCCCGCCGACGAGGCCGAGCACGACGACCAGGCAGAGCGTCACGCGAAAAACAGTTGTCACTAGCGCCACGTTGCTAACCCTCGAACAAGTCGCGTAATTCTGCTACGCGCGTAGCAGAATTCGTGAGAATTCTGCCAAGGACCGCCGTTCGCAGCGTTCTCGCTCAGAACTCTCACGAGTTCTGCTACGCCTCTTCGACGACGGCCGTTACCGCGTTTGGTCCCGGTCCAGACCTTCTCACTTGCCGGCGGCCGAGAGCAGACCGCGGGTCGCCGCCAGGCGGACTTGCTTCGGCTGGTCTTCGCCGCCCAGAGACTTGTAGAGGGCAACCGCTTCCGCCTTCTTGCCGTCGGCCAGCAATTGCTCGGCGCAGACCAGGCAGCCGTCGGCGACAGCCAGCTTGACGCCCTCGGGCGCGCCCTTGGCGGCCTGAGCCAGGGCCTTGGCCGCCTCGGGGGTGCCGATGTCTCCCAAGGCGCAAGCCGCGGCGGAGGCGACCGCCGCGTCGGCATCGCCCAGCGCGCCCGCCACGGCCGAGACGCTGGCCTCGTCGCGGCGGACGCCCAGCGAGCCGATGACCCCGGCCTTCAGCTTGCCCGTCAAGCCCGGCAGGGCGCTGCGCATCGCGGCAGCCGCTTCCGGCGCGGGGATCCGCTCCAGGGCGTAACGGGCCATGTGGGAGAGGTCCTTGTCGGGCAGCAAGGCGGCCAGCGCCGGCACCGACTCGGCCGTCCCCATGGTCTTCAGCGTGCGGCACACATAGTCCTTCGCCGAGCGCAACGCGCCGCTGCCGAGCACCGCCGCCAGGCGCTTCTCCAGCGCCTTCCGCGCGGCCGCATCGCCGTAGGTGGCGACCACGGCGTCGTCAATGGGGTCCATCTTCTTGCGGTCCGTGCCCCAGTCGTAGGTCTTCAGGGCCTCGAAGGCCTTGTCCAAATCTTGAGCTTGCATATCAGGTTCCTTATGTCGAAAAGGTCTTTGGTCTTTGGTCTTAGAGTGAGGTAGGTCGCGCGCAGCGAACTCTACCGTTCTCCTCCTTCATCCTTCATCCTTCCGCCTTCTCTTACAGCACCCACGGCTGGCGGCGGGCGCGATCCAGGAAGCGGTTGGCCTCCTCGTCGCCGGGGAACTCCTGCTTGACCGTATCCCACTTCAGCGACCGCCGCAGCTCGTAGGCGATCAGTCCCAAATGGCAGACGGTCATGGTGTGGGTGGCCAGCTCGATGTCGCGGAAGGGCTTCTCGCGGGTCTTGCAGCAGTAGATGAAGTCGCCGTCGATGCCGCCTTGGCCCTTGTAGGCCGGCACGGGCTTGGGCGCCCGCTTCTCGCCCGGCGTGCCGACGACGGCCATGTTGCCCATCCCGGGATGGTTGTGGTACAAGAGCAGTCCGTTGGGATAGCGGTAGGTGAGGAACTTGCCCTGCTTGTCGTCGGTGTAGATGACTTCCACCGGCTCCAGCTCCCGGACGTCGACGGCGAAGGTGGCTCCGCCGAAATGGTGCGCGCCCCAGTCGGTCATGCCGCCGCCGGAATAGTCGCTCCAGGAGCGCCAGCTCGTGCCGTTGATGGCGAAGCTGCCGCTGATGCGGAACTCGTGGTAGGGGGCCCAAGGCGCGGGACCGAGCCACATGTCCCAATCCAGCCCCGCGGGGATCGGCTGGCCGCCCAGGTTGCAGGGCTTCGACAACGGATCGACGTTGACGTTGATCGACTTGATCGTTCCCAGCTCGCCGCTCCAGCACGGATTGACCACGCCCCGGTAGTCTTCCAGCACCCGCTGGCTGCCGCCGGAGACCACCCGCCCGTAACGCTTCGCGGCCTCGCGGACCAGCCGGTTCTCGCGGAGGGTCCGCGTTTCGGGCTTCTGGCAGAAGACGTCCTTGCCGGCCCGGCAGGCCTCGATGATGATCAGCACGTGCCAATGATCGGGCGTGGCGATGTGGACCGCATCGATGTCCTTGCGGGCCAGCAGCTCGCGGAAGTCGTCGTAAACCTTGCAGTCCTTGTTGCCGTAATGCCCGTCCACCCTGTTCTTGGAGGCATCGCGGACCCCTTTCTTCACGTCACAAGCGGCGACGTACTGGACGTCGTCGCGGCCCAGGAAGGAGCCCTGATCGCCACCCCCCATATTGCCAATCCCGATGCCACCCATGACAATCCGCTCGCTCGCCGGCGGGCGGCCGTTGGCGCCCAGCGCGGAGGAAGTGATCACGTAAGGGACCATCGCCGTTGCCGCGGCGGTCTTCAGGAATTCCCGCCGGCTGGCAGCCAAGCCGGAGCTCCTCGCCGGTGTGCCGTTTCGATGCCGCATCATTAGCTCCTTTCTCAAGGGTAAGTACGTCGATCGCCAAGCCCGCCCCAGACCTACAATGCCATCCATCTTAACCAAGGGCGCCGCGCCCTGTCCAATGCCCAGGCCGGTTTTTTTTGGATTAGGTTTTGGGACCTGGGTCTCGGGTCTGCGTCTGATGAGTTTCGGCGATCAACTTGAGTAATCGTGCGCTCTCCCACCACATCGTAAGCGCGAAGCGTAAGCGAGGGAGGGCCAACGCTTTTCCTCGCTTACGCTTCGGGTTACGACTGGCCGAGTATGCCTCTCTCGTTCGTCAAAACCCATGAGGGAACGCCCTCTGTCCCGTTCCGGGGGCGAGATAAACGTCGATCGCCTTCGCGGAACGGCACAAGGGGCGTTCTCTACAGAGAGAGCATTGAGACGAGGCTGTTGGGAGGATAGACTGTCCCTTGCGCCAACGCCCGCCCGCCGGGCGAAAGAAGTCACTGGTTATCCACTTTTTTCAAGTTCGTCGCGTAGCGACGTTTTGATGGTAGCCGTGGGTTTTAACCCACGGGCCGGAGCCCGAAATGTTGCCCCTCGTCGCGTAGCGACGGTTGAAAACGAACCACGTGCCATCGGGCAAGCCGGCGATTTCAATCGTCGCTACGCGACGAACGGAGGGTGTGGGGGCACGCGTTCCGTGGGTTAAAACCCACGGCTACCGTCGCATCGTCGCTACGCGACGTGGGCTTACCGATCACCTGGGTCGACTGGATAACCGTCAAGAACCTGTTTAGAGGAGCGATCCTATGACTCACCAGAGACACCACACGATCCGGATCGCGGCCGCTTGGGTGGTCGCCGCGCTGCTCTTGCTGCCAGGGTTGCCTTGCGACGCGTGGAACCGCGCCGTCGCTGCCGCGGCAGGCCAACAGCGGTTGGTCGATGCGCCGCCGGCCGGCCCACAGGTCTGGCCTTCGCAGCCGCCGAAGGACTGCCCTTTCGAGCCCTCGAAGACCTTGACAGGCGTGCTCTTTACCGGCGTCCATAGCGATTACCACTGCGGCGACACCTGGTATCCCTGCTGGGCCGCCGACGGCAACCAGTACTCGCCTTGGACCGACGGCACGACCGACGGCGTCGGCTCCGGCTCGGGCGGCCTCGGGGCGGTCACGGGCAACGCCGTCTTGATCGGCGACGATCCGCTGCGGCTGACCATTCACAACACGGCCCCGCCCCAGCCCGCCAGCCCACGGCCTTACGAGGGCCGCTACCCCTGCGGCAGCCTGGTCTATAACGGCGTCTGGTATTACGGCACCTACTGCCTCGGACCGGCGGGGTCGGTGAACTACCAAGGGTTCACCTACAACTGGCCGGTGCTCGGTCCCATGCCCGGCTTCCGCATCTCCCGCGATTACGGCAAGACCTGGACCCCCTCGCCCCTTTCGCCTGCCAAATCGCTCTTCCCCGAGCCGAAGAAGTTCATGGGCCCGGTGAAGATGGGCTGCCCGCACTTCGTCGATTTCGGCAAGAACCTCCAGCACTCGCCCGACGGCAAGGCGTACCTGCTGGGCATGGGCGCTGAAGAGAACGACCCCAAGCCGCGCTACGCCAACCTGAGCTGGATCACCGCCGACCAGGTCTACCTGGCCCGCGTCACTCCCAGCCCGGAGACGATCAACGACCTGGCCGCGTACGAGTTCTTCGCCGGGCACGACGCCCAAGGCAAGCCGCTTTGGACCGGCGACTTCTCCCAGATCAGCCCGCTCTTGGACTGGAACAACAACATGGGCTGCGCCACGGCCACCTACGACCCGGGCTTGAAGAAGTACCTGATGTGCGTCACCGACGGCTGGCCGACCTGCGCGAAGATGAGCTCCTACATCCTCGAGGCCGACCAGCTCACCGGTCCCTGGCGGCTGGTGGTCTACATGAAGGATTTCGGCGAGCAGGGCTATTTTCTCAACGTCCCCTCGAAGTTCATCCGCGGGGATGGCAAGACCCTCTGGCTCTGCTACTCGACTAACTTCGCCTCCGACTGGAACGGCATGCACCTGAAGGTCACTCCGCCGGGCGGGCGTTACGGCCTCTGCCTGCACGAGTTGCGCCTGCTTTCCCCGGGCGAAACGCCCGCGGCGCCCCCGGCCAATCCGCTGGATAGCCCGGAAAACATCGCCCGCAAGGCGAAGGTCGAAGTCAGCTCGACCCATTCCGGCTATCACGCCCAAGGCGCGATCGACGGCCGGGTCGGCGGCTATCCGGGCGATACGGGCCAGGAATGGGCGTCCCAGGGCGAAAAGCGAGGGGCCTGGATCAAGCTTACTTGGGACCGCCCGCAGACCATCCGCCGCATTCAGCTCTTCGACCGGCCCAATCCGCTGGACCAGGTGACCGGCGGCAAGCTGGAGTTCAGCGACGGCACGTCGATCGCCCTGGACCAACCGCTGCCGGACAACGCGGCGCAGGGCGTAGAGATCACCTTCGAGCCCAAGACGGTCACTTGGGTGAAGTTCACCGTAACCGGCGTGAAGCCCGGGTCCCAGAACATTGGGCTGGCGGAAATCGCGGTCTTCACGTCCGCCGCCGGTGGCAAGTAAGAATATCGGGTGTAGATTAGCGAGGATTAGTGTTCCGTCTTCTTCGGGAAATCTCGCAAACGGATTCGCCGGCCCTCGTGGTGGCTTCGCCGGGCTTGCTCGGTGATCCAGAGGGCCTGGTAAGCGTCTTCCAGATCGCAGGTCTTGCTGACGAGGCTGGTCACGGCCCGGTAGAACTGCGTGAGCAACTGCTCGCCCACGGGACGCTCGCTTTCCAGCGACTCCTGGTGCCGGCCGGCCTCGTCGAACCAGATCAGCGTCGAGGGCAGATCGACGAAGGCGATGCCTCGCTCGCAGGAAACCTGGAGCGCGGCCAAGGGCCGGTAGCTGACCGCCTCCTGCCAGCGCTGGGGGATGTAACGGCCGCAACTGAGCTGGGCGATCGGACCGACACTGGGGTCGTCGCCCTCGCAGAAGCCCAGGCTCATCATCTGGTAGTCTTCCTGGGTGCTGGCCTTACGGTTTTCGTACATCACGCCGGTTACCCAGCAGGCTTCTTTTCCCACGACGTAACGGCACCAATCGACCAGCTCCACGAGTTCTTGCGTCGCGGACCGCCTGTCCGACGGTGTGGTGGCGTGGTTGCGGTCGCCGACCGGCAGGCGGCGGTGGCAGAACAACAGCCGCGGTTGACCGAGGTTGGTAGCGATGAGTTCCTTCAGCCGCAAGGTGGCCGGGGCTTGCCGGCGGGGAAACTCGGCCATGAAGGCAATGCCGGCTTCCGCTACCCGCTGCTTGATCCGCTCGGCTTGCTCGGCGTCGAGATCGAGCCCGGCGCCGAAGTAGACCGCCTTGCCCGAGCGGCAGGCGGCCAGGATCGGCAGGGACGCGAACCACTGGGAGGCCAGAATCAAGACTGCGTCGATGTCTTCGCGGCGGGTCAAGGCCCGGAAACCATCGACCGACGCCGCCTCGAACTCGTGGGCGACCAGATCGGCCCGATGACGCACCTGGTCGTAAACGGCACGAACCTCGAAGCGGTCGCCCAGCGCGGAGAGCGGGCCGGTGCCGTTTCTCCCAGGCATCCCCCAATCCTACTAATCCTACGCGGATCTTCATCGGAAAAAACACTAGGCCGCGGAAATTTTTTTCCCTGAGCGGATCTACCCGATGGAAGGGATAAAAGGGGCGGTCCGCCGGTCGAGGTCGGCTTCGAGATTATATCGGCGGGGATGCAAAAGTCATTAGGGAACCGTTTCGGAAAGTTCTTGAAGATTTCGAGTTGCGGTCGTTTCTCGCGGTCTGTGCCGGCAGCGTCGGGCATTTGCTCCGGCAGGTCGACCGGCCTCTTGGTGGGGGAAAGATAAAAGTCATGGAAAATCCCCTAAAGACCGCAATTTCCCCGGATTGGTCAACGAGACTCTTGCCAACCGGTTTTCAACCGGTAGACTGGCGGAATCTCCCTGGCTGCTCGATTCGCCGGGAAGACTACGGACGGCAATCTCATTAACCCTTACGGAGCATGGCGAGTCGAAAGATTCCCAAGAAAGCAGCCTGCCGTGTTCGGCGATGCCTTTTTTCCTCAGCCGCAGGACCAGGACTCCTGTGATTTGGCCTTACGGTACTGTCGCCGGATGCACCCTTCCTTCCTTGGTTGTTCTGCTGACCATCTCTAGACCGCACAGGAGGAGCACATGACGGCCTTAACCCTTACCGCCCTTTTGCAGATTTCCGCTTTGGCGACCGGAGCCGAGACCTATGCCGACGCCCACCGGATCACCGCTGAGACCGGCCAGCCAATGGTCGTCATGGTAGGCGCCGACTGGTGCCCGGCCTGCCAGGCTATGGAGCAGAACATTATTCCGCAGGTCCGCCGGCGGGGAATCTTCCGCCGCGTGGCCTTCGCCACTGTCAATGTCGATCGTGAACGCGAGTTGGCCACCCAACTGACCAGTGGTGGCCCGATCCCCCAGCTTATCGTCTTTGACAAGACGACAACGGGCTGGCGGCGGCGGGTGCTGATCGGTGGCCAGACCGTGGAAAAGGTGGAGAGCTTCATCGGAGAGGCGGTCCAGTCCAACGTGGCCGCCACGCCGAAGCCCCAGGCCAAGCCTGACGCCAAAGCGGCGGCAGGCCCGGCAACCGCAGCGCAGAAGCCAGCGACCAAATCGATCGTTGCCCAGCCCGCCCCCGCCAAGGGCCCAGCCCAAGCGACGGCAGCCAAGCCGGCCGCCAGCCAGCAGACCCAGACCCAACAGGCCCCGGGTCGGTTGACCTCCAACGAAACGGCTAAGGACAGCGCTCGCACGAATTAGTTTCTGCTGCGGAAAGCCTATTGTCGCCTTTCGCTCCGCGAAAGTAGCGCTACTTTCGCGGAGCGAAAGGCGACAATCTAGCCAGCCAACTTGGGTTTGACCCGCCCGATGGATCGGAATACCATGTACCGTGGGCGGCTGGCGGACGCGGACAGGATGTCGGAATGTTCGAGAGTCAATCGGTGCTGGTGACGGGCGGGACGGGGTCCTTCGGCCAGAAGCTGGTGGAAACGCTCCTCCAGCACGATCCCCCGAAACGGCTTATCATCTTCAGCCGCGACGAGCTCAAACAGTCGGAAATGGCTCAGCGGTTCTCCCCCCGCATCCATCGCGGGCTCCGCTATTTTCTCGGCGACGTTCGCGACCGCCGGCGGTTGTTCCGCGCCCTGGACGGGGTCGACGTGGTGATCCATGCGGCGGCCTTGAAACAGGTCCCCAGTTGCGAATACAACCCTCTGGAAGCGGTGAAGACCAATGTCCTCGGGGTGGCCAACCTGATCGACGCGGCGATCGATCGCCAGGTGCGGAAGGTGATTGCCCTGAGCACCGACAAGGCCGCCAGCCCGATCAACCTCTACGGCGCGACCAAGCTCTGTGCCGACAAGTTGATCATCGCCGCCAATCACTACTGCGGTCAGCACCCGACGCGGTTTGCCGTGGTCCGCTACGGCAACGTCGTCGGCAGCCGCGGCAGCGTGGTGCCGTTGTTTCTGAAGATGAAGTCGCGCGGGCTGATTCCCATTACCGATCCCCGCATGACCCGCTTCTGGATCACACTCCAACAAGGAGTCGACTTCGTTCTGTCCAGTCTGGAGTGGATGCGGGGAGGGGAGATCTTCGTGCCCAAGATCCCCACGATGAACATTCTCGATCTGGCTCGCGCGGTCGCGCCGGGCTGCCGGGTGGAGACCGTGGGGATCCGGCCCGGCGAGAAACTGCACGAGACGATGATCTCCGAAGACGACGCCCGCCACACGCTGGAGTATGACGATCATTTTGTGATCCTTCCCGACCCGCAGCACATGCTCTTCGAGCGGTCCACCGACATGGACACCGGCCAGCCATGCCCGGATGGTTTTTCCTACACCAGCGACGCCAATCCGCAGCGGCTATCCATTATCGAGCTCCGCAGGATGCTGGGCCTTGCGGAGTCGGAGGCGGAAGCCGAGCCGAGCCGACCGTTATCGTCTGTAGGGAACGCCCTCCGTGGCGTTCCGCTGCACTAGCAGCCACGTATTGAGGCACCCGGAACGCCACGGAGGGCGTTCCCTACAGAGATTTGGTCACAGCAATTCGTGCAAGCGATCGACCGAATCAAATGCTCCCTTACAGCCGCCCATCGATCAATGACGACGACATCCGGGCCGTGGTCGAGGTCTTGCAGAGCGATTGGCTGACCACCGGGCCGATGATCGAGCGGTTTGAGCGAGCCGCAGCCGACTACGTGGGCACGGCCGAGGCGGTGGCCGTCAGCAGCGGCACGGCGGCCCTGCACGCCGCCGTCTTCGCCCTGGGGATCGGGCCGGGCGATGAAGTGATCGTCCCGGCCATGACCTTCGTCGCCACGGCCAACTGCGTCGTTTACCAGGGGGCAACCCCGGTCTTCGCCGACGTCGATCCCGATACCCTGTTGCTCGATCCGGCCCAGGCCGAGGCGCGGATCTCCCCGCGGACCCGGGCCATCATCGGCGTCGATTACGCCGGCCAGCCCTGCGACCATCGGCTGCTTTGCGCCATCGCTCGAAAGCACGGCCTGGCCCTGGTGGCCGACGCCTCGCACTCGCTGGGGGCCTCGGATCGCGGGGTTCGGGCGGGCAAACTGGCCGACCTGAGCACCTTCAGCCTGCACCCGGTGAAACCGATCACCGCCGGCGAAGGCGGACTGCTGGTCACGGACAACGCGGAGTTTGCCGGGCGGGCCCGGCGGTTCCGCAACCACGGCATGAGCACCGATCACCGCCAGCGGGCCTCCGCCGGCTCCTGGCACTACGCCATGACCGAGTTGGGCTACAACTATCGGCTGACCGACCTTCAAGCGGCCCTAGGGCTGAGCCAGTTGGCCCGGCTGGACGGCTGGATCGCCCGGCGGCAGGCGATCGCCGAGCGTTACGATCGGGCCTTCGCTGGGCTGCCTGGGGTTCGCCCGCTGGGCCTCCGCCCGGGCGTTTGCCATGGCCGGCACTTGTACGTCGTCCAGCTAGGTACTCCTCACGCTCCGCGTGAGGGTGGGCGTCACGCGGAGCGTGACGAGTACCAAGCCGGCGTGGCTGCCGGGGCTAACAGGGATCGCGACGCGGTCTTCGCCGCGCTGCGAGAACTAGGGATCGGCACGGCCGTCCATTATGTTCCGGTCCACCTGCACCCTTTCTACCGGGAACGGTTCGGCACGGGACCGGGCCTCTGTCCCACGGCTGAGGCGGCTTACGGGGAGATCCTTTCGTTGCCGATCTTCCCCGCCATGACCGACGAGGACGTGGATCGGGTGATTACCGCGATGGAGCATCTCCACTCATGAGGATCGTGGCGATCATCCAGGCGCGGATCAACAGCAGCCGGCTGCCGGGCAAGGTCTTGGCCGACATCGGCGGCCGGACGATGCTGGCCCGAGTGGTCCAACGGGTCCGTGGGGCCGGGCTGGTGGACCACGTGGTGGTGGCCACCTCGCTGAAATCGGCCGACGACCCCATCCAAGAGGAGTGTGCCCGGTCGGCGGTCGATAGTTTCCGCGGCGACGAAAGCGACGTGTTGGACCGTTTCCACCGTGCGGCGGAGATCCATCGGGCCGAGGGGATCGTGCGGATCACGGCCGATTGCCCGCTGGCGGATGCCGAGGTGATCGACCGCGTGGTCCGGGCTTTTCTCGACAGGCGGCCCGACTTCGCCTCCAACACCCTCTGCCGGACATACCCTCGGGGACTGGACGTGGAGGTGTTGACCGCCTCGGCCCTGGCCACCGCCTGGCGCCACGCCCGGGAGGCTTACCAACGGGTGCATGTGACGCCCTTCGTCTATCAGCACCCCGAACGGTTCCGCCTGCTTTCGCTAACCGTGGACGAGGACCTTGATAATCCGGCAACGGGCGATTATGAAGATCTTAGGGGCTGCATGAGCAACTGGCGATGGACCGTCGATGCGCCGGCGGACCTGGAGTTCGTCCGCGAGGTCTATCGGCGGTTGGGAAGTGCGAAACCGTTTTCCTGGCGCGACGTGTGCAGGCTGATCCGCCAGCATCCCTGCCTGGCGGAGATCAACGGCAGCGTCCGTCAAAAAGACCTTGTGGAGGGATGACGCGTGGCGGGAACGCTGGTGATCCGTGCCGACGCGAGTGGCAGCGTGGGCGCCGGTCACGTGATGCGGTGTCTGGCCTTGACCCAAGCGTGGCAGGGGCACGGCGGCCGGACGATCTGGATCGGTCATTGTCCGATCGAGGCGTTGCGGCGGCGGATCCGCGCGGCCGAGGCAGCCTTCGAGCCGCTGGAGCACCCCCACCCCCATCCCGCGGACGTGGCGGCTACCCGGGCATCGCTTTCCCGCATCGCCCGCGAAAGCGACGCCTCCGAGATCATCTGGCTGGTGCTGGACGGGATGCACTTCGATCCGGCGTACCAGGAAGCGGTCCGCCCGGCGGAAGGCCGGATGCTGCTGATCGACGACCTGGCCGCCTGGCCGCAGTACCACGCCGACCTGTTGTTGAACCAGAACCTGGGGGCCGAGCGGAAGGCGTACCTCTGCGACGACCACGCCAGTTTCCTCTTGGGGCCTCGCTACGCCCTGCTGCGGCGGGAATTCTTGCCGCAGGAAAGTTGGCGGCGGAAACCGATCGAGTTGGGCCCGAGCCGGCCGGCGAGGATCCTGGTGACGCTGGGAGGGACCGATTCCCAGAACGCCACGTCGCTGGTTCTCAAGGGCCTGGAGCGGCTGGACTTGCCCTGGGAAGCCCGCGTGGTCCTCGGGGCCGCCAATCCCCAGGGCAAGGTTTTCCGTCCGCCGGTCTCCCAGCACGGACCAAAGGTCCAGTTCCTCAGCGATGTGAACAACATGCCCGAGCAAATGGCCTGGGCCGACGTGGCCGTCAGCGCCGCGGGCACTACCTGCTGGGAAATGGCGTTCATGGAGCTGCCGGCGGCGGTGGTCGTGGCGGCAGAAAATCAGCGGGTGGTGGCCGAGCCTCTGGCCGCAGCCGGGACCCTGGTGAACCTCGGCCCGCTGGCCGAGTTGACCGCCGACCGCCTGTCCGCCGAGCTGGGCGTGATCTGCCGCGACGCGAAACGCCGCTTCGCCATGGGCCAGTGCGGGCGCCGCCTGGTCGACGGCCGCGGGGCCGAGCGGGTGGTGGCCGTGATGAGCGCTTTGGACGATCCGCTGCCCGACGATAAGCTCCAGTTGCGGCTGGCGACCGCGGACGACCTCTTGCCGCTCTGGCGGCTGGCGAACGATCGGGCGGTCCGCCAGTTCTCGCTTTCGCCCGACCCGATCACGCTGGAGGAGCATACCGCCTGGTTCCAGGCGAAGCTGGCCCGCGAGGAAACGGCGATCTGGGTCTTCGATTTTCACGGGTTGATCCTGGCCACGGTGCGTTACGATCGGGTCGATCCGCAGACGGCCGAAGTGAGTCTTTCGGTGGCCCCCGCCTTCCGCCGCCGCGGCCTGGGGACCAAGCTCCTCCAGCGGAACCTGCGCTTGATCCGCGACCGCCTGGGGGTGAAGCGTTTACGGGCGGTGGTCCGCCAGGAGAACGTCCCTTCCGCGCGGATCTTCGCCAAGACCGGCTTCCGCCAGGTCGACGTGGCCCAGGTCCAGGGCCATTCCTGCCAGGTCTTCGAGCGGGAGTTCTGAGGCGAAATGGCTAAAGCAACCTACAAAGACTCGGGCGTCGACCTGAAACTGTATGACGACGCGATGGCGCGGCTTCCCCGCCTGGTCTCCCGGACGTACACCCCCCGCGTGATGCGGCTGGACGACGGTTTTGCCGGGCTGTTCCGCCTGGACTTTCCCGCTCCGCTTTTCAGCCGCCACTACCAGGACCCCGTGCTGGTGGCCTGCACGGACGGCGTGGGCACGAAGCTCAAGCTGGCCGGCATGATGGGCGTCCACAACACGGTGGGCATCGACCTGGTGGCGATGAGCGTCAACGACGCCTTGTGCTGCGGCTGCGAGCCGTTGATCTTCCTGGACTACGTGGCGATGCCCAAGGACGATCCGCCGCTGTTGGAGCAGATTGTGGACGGCATCGCCTGCGGCTGCCAGGAGAGCGACTGCGCGCTGTTGGGCGGCGAGACGGCGATCCTGCCCGACATGTACGCGCCCGGCGACTACGACCTGGCCGGGTTCTGCGTGGGCGTCGTCGAGCGGAAGAGCGTCATCGACGGCAAGGCCGTCGCGCCCGGCGACGTAGTGCTGGGCCTGGCCTCGACGGGCGTCCACTCCAACGGTTTCAGCCTGGTTCGCAAGGTGGTCTTCGAGATCGCCCGGCTGGGAGTCCACGATCATATCGAGGAGCTGGGCGAAAGCGTCGGCCAGGCATTGTTGCGGCCGACGCGGATCTACGTCCGGCCGGTCCGCAAGGTATTGGCCTATTACAAGGTCAAGAACGTCGTTCACGGCATCGCGCACATCACCGGCGGCGGGCTGTTGGAGAACCTGGTCCGCATCGTGCCCGAGGGCGTGCAGGTGGTGATCCGGCGGGGGAGCTGGCCCGTGCCGCCGGTCTTCCCTTGGCTCCAGCGGCTGGGCGAGATCGACCAGGCGGAGATGGAGCAGGTGTTCAACCTGGGCGTGGGCCTGGTTCTGGTCTTGAACCCCTACTTCGCCGAGAGCGTTCGCCATCAGTTGGCCGACCAGGGCATCCCAAGCTGGGTCATCGGCCGCACGCAGCCGGGGCCGAAGAGCGTCGTTTGGGGCGAGTAGTACTCCTCTCGCTCCGCGAGAGGGATAACGTCACGCGGAGCGTGACGAGTACAGGTGATTGGCCGACGTGTAAGCGAGACAGGACATGGCTGAAAACAGACCATTCGTGGAACGGCTCAAGCTCTCGGGATACAAGTCGATCCGGGAAGCCGAGATTGAGTTCACCAGGCTCAACGTGCTCATCGGAGCCAACGGAGCGGGCAAGTCGAATCTGGTATCGTTCTTCTCCCTGCTTTCTGCGGCGCTCGACGGAAGACTGAATGACTATGTCGGGCGACACGGCGGGCCAAATGCCTTGTTGCATTTCGGGGCGCAGCGAACGAGCGAAATCGCCGTGGCGGCTACGGTGAACACGGTGGCAGGAACGGGTGTTCTGAACCAACGGCTTGGTTTCCGTGCCCCGGACAGCCTCTTCTACGGCCCTATCGACGATTTAGTGGTCGTCGTCGAGAGGACGGGCGAGGGCGATCTTGACGGGAGGATCTACGAAGGCCTGAGGTACGGCGTGGCAACCTACCACCTCGTGGATACCAGCTTGGGCTCGAACATCCGCACCCGTGGGTATATCGAGGACAACAAGTGGTTGAACTCCGACGGCGGCAACCTGGCGGCCGTCCTGTACCGATACAAGAGAACCAACGAAAAGGTCTACCGCCGTATCCGGTCCACGGTGGGGAAGATCGTGCCCTCCTTCGACGATTTTGTTCTGGAGCCTATCGAGTCGAGTCCCCGGGACATCCTCTTGAATTGGAGGCAGCTCGGGCGTGAATACTTGTTCGGCCCCCATCAATTCTCCGATGGCGCCTTGCGGGCGATTGCGCTGGTCACGGTCTTCCTGCAGCCCGAGAGCGAGCTGCCGAACCTGATCGTCGTGGACGAACCGGAGTTGGGCCTGCATCCCGATGCCATGCTGATAATCTCTGCCCTGATGCGGGCCGCATCGTCCCACACGCAAATTCTCGTGGCAACCCAATCGCCCACCTTTTTGGATGACTTCAACCCCGCAGACGTGATTGTGGCAGAGCAAAAGGAAGACGCCTCGCAGTTCCGACGTTTGGCTCCTGAGGAACTGCGGGACTGGCTGCAACAGTACAGCCTGGGCGAGCTGTGGCAGAAGAACGTGCTGGGCGGAGGGCCGATGTCTTGAGGGAACTGTACGTGTTCTGCGAGGGTCCGACCGAACAAGGGTTTTGCAAACGGGTGCTCGAACGTCACCTCTTGCAGTTCGATTGTTGCATTCACGCGATCAAGATCGCTCACTCTCGACGCCACGGCATCCGTCACCGTGGCGGCATGGGGAAGTACGAAACGCTGCGGTTCGACATCCAGAGCACGATCAAGAGATCGCCGGGCCGGATATTGCCGAGTACATCGGGCTCGACGTGCTGCGCCAGCACTGCCGCCATTTCAGCGATTGGATTGATCGGCTGGAAAAACGCATCCAGGGTGCTTCCACCTGATTGACCGCCGGCCCACAGCGGATTATCGTAGTGACGTGGCATTTCCAGACTCAGGCAAAGGAGGGAGCATCATGGTTCCGGGAAAGCAATCGGCGGGTTCAGCCAGCGCGACGCGTCGCGATTTTTTGAAGGCCTCGGCAGCCGGTGCGGCGGCGCTGGGGACGCTTTCCATCGCCCGCGGAGCACATGCGGCAGGCGAGGAGACGATCAAGATCGGCATGATCGGCTGCGGCGGGCGCTGCTCGGGGGCCGCCGACGAGAGTCTCAAGGCCGGTCCCTACGTGAAACTGGTGGCGATGTGCGACATCTTTTCCGACCGGCTTCAGGCCGCCCGCAACAACCTCAAGGCGGGCCATCCCAAGCAGGTGGCGGTGGACGACGCCCACCAGTTCGTGGGTTTCGACGGCTACCAGAAGGTGATCGACAGCGTCGACGTGGTGCTGATCGCCTGCGCGTTGAAGTTCCACCCGATGTACGCCGAGGCGGGGATCCGCTCGGGCAAACACGTCTTCGTGGAGAAGCCGCACGGCATCGACCCCGTCGGCGTGCGACGGATGCAGGCCGCCTGCGACCTGGCCAAACAGAAGAATCTCAGCTTGCTTTCCGGCTTGCAGAGCCGGTTTCACGCGGGCTACCGCGAGACCGTGCAGCGGATCCACGACGGGGCCATCGGCGACGTGGTGGCCGCGCAGTCGATGTTCCTTCGCGCGCCGTACCAGGTGGTCGGCCGCAAGGCCCACTATTCCGAGACCGAGTACCAGTTCAGCAACTGGTACCACTTCCGCTGGCTCTCCGGCGACGACGTGACGCAGTCGCTGGTACACAACGTCGACCGCATCTCCTGGATCCTCAAGGAGGAGATGCCGGCCTGGTGTTTCGGGCTGGGCGGGCGGGCCTCGTCGTTCGGCGAAGTCTACGGCGACATGTTCGACCACCACACGGCGGTCTACGAGTATGCCAGCGGCGCCCGGCTCTATGCGCTGTGCCGCACCGAAGCCGGCTGCTACGACAACTCCTCGGACATCGTGATGGGCACCAAGGGCAAGTGCTACCTCGGCGACTGCCGCATCGAAGGCGAGGCCAAGTGGCGGTTCTCCGGGCGGCACAACAATCCCTACGACGCCGAGCAGAAAGCCCTCATCGAGTCGGTCCGCAACGGCCAGCCGATCAACAGCGGCTACCACATGGCCAACAGCACGATGATCGGCGTGCTGGGGCAAGTGGCCTGCTACAGCGGCAAGCCGATCCGCTGGGACGAGATCGCCAAGTCCGCTTTCCAGTTCGGCCCGCCGCCGGATGGGGCGAATTTCCAGACGCCTCCGCCCAGCCTGCCGGACGCCGCGGGCAACTACCCGCTCCCGCTGCCCGGCGTGAGCAAGTTTGCGATCTAAGGCAGCGAGCAGGGAATTGGTTGCCCGAAGCGTTGTAATGCTGTAGGGGAAGCCCTCGGTGGCGTTCCGCCGGGGACCTAGGAACGACGCCTTTCCCTGCCCCCGGAACGCCACAGAGGGCACTGCCTACAGCCTAGCGGGTGGCTTGCAGGCGGAGGGCACATTTGTTAGTTTGGTGTTGCCAGGAGACGGCTTCAACGGAGCGGTGTTCCGCGCCTTGTCCGGGCCAGCGGGGGACCGCAAGGAAGATCGAAGATGCCCAGCAACACGAGCGAGATCCTCGACCTCAAGCGGCTGGCCGAAACCCTGGAGCAACGGGTTGCCCAACGGACCCGCGCCTTGCAGGAAAGGACTTCGCAATTGCAGGCCCTGGCCTCGCAACTGGCGCATGCCGAGCAGCGGGAGCGCCGCCGGCTGGCCCGCTTGCTGCACGACGACCTGCAGCAACTGCTGGTCGCCGCCCGGCTCAAAGTGGCCATGATCCGCCGGCGGGCCACGGAAGAAACCATCGGCGGCCTGTTGACGCAGGTCGATGAGCTTTTGGACCAGGCGATCAGCGGGTCGCGGTCGTTGACCTTCGAGCTCAGTCCGCCGGTGCTCTACGAAGCGGGACTCGAGCCGGCTGTGAGGTGGTTGGCCGGGCATATGGAGGAGAAGCACGGGCTTCTGGTCGAGGTCGAGGCCCTGGCCCAGGTGGAGCCGATCTGCGAGGACACCCGTATCCTCTTGTTCCACGCGGTCCGGGAGCTGTTGTTCAACGTCGTCAAGCACGCGGCAGCCGGCCGCGCCCTGGTGCGGATCTCGCGGGGCAACGGCGACCTGTTGGAAATCCTCGTGGCCGACCAGGGGGCCGGCTTCGATCCGGCGATTCTCGACCAGTTTGCCGCCAAGGACCCCGCCGCGACGGGAGGCTTCGGACTGTTCAGCCTCCGCCAGCGGCTGGCGCTTTTGGGCGGGCGGCTGGATGCCGAATCGTCGCCGGGGACCGGCACACGGATGGTCATGCGCATCCCGCTCGGCGCGGCGCCGGTAGACATCGACCTTGCGCCGGAGGAATCGCTCTTGGAAGGTGAGCCGGTTGCTCGTGGCGGCGAGATCCACACGGCCCGGCGAAAGCGGATCCGGGTGCTCGTGGCGGACGATCACCCGATCCTCCGCGAGGGTCTGACCGGTCTCTTGGCTGAGGAGCCGGACATCGACGTGGTGGGGCAGGCGGGCGACGGGCAAGAGGCCCTGGAGTTGGCCCGGCGGACTGCGCCGCAGGTCGTGCTCATGGACATCACCATGCCCGTGCTCAACGGCATCGACGCCACACGGCAGATCAAGGCCGAGATGCCGCAGGTCCGCGTCATCGGCCTGTCGATGCACGAAGACCAGGCGATGATCTCCGCCATGTACGAGGCCGGGGCCGACGCGTACCTGGTGAAGAACGGGCCGTCGGAAGCGCTCGTCGAGGCGATCCGCGGCCGCCAGCGTCAGCCTGCCCCCTTGTAGGTTATGCTTCAGCATAACGGTTGGGAAGCGTTATGCTGAAGCATAACCTACTCTGCGAGCTTGGCGGCCAGGGCATCGTCGGGCGTTAGCCGGCGGGCCGTCTGGAACTGGTACTTCGCCGCGTCCGCATGGCCCAGCATCAGATACTGATAGCCCAAGAGGAAATGCGCGTCGGCGGCCTTGGGATGGCTGGTGACGTAGCCCTCCAACGCCCGGAGTTGGGTGCGGTACGTATCCGGGTTGTTGTAATCCGCGTGGAGGCGAGCCCAGTTGCCGATCGGCCCCAGCGAGATCGCCGCGTGGGCCTCGATCGCCGCGCCGCGGTAGTCGCCCAGAGCGAACATCGCCAGCGACAGCAGTTCGTGAGTGCGGGCGTCCTTGGGCGCGTCCACCAGCGCGTGATCGGCCAGTCGAATGGCCTCCTCATACTTGCCCGCGGAAAAGGCCGCCAAGGCCTGCGCGTAGAACGCGGTATCGCCCTCGGGGACCGGTGGCGGCGGGACCGCTTCCGGCGGATTCTCCGCAGCCGGCGGATAGCTGACGTTGTAAGACGCCGCCGGCGGACCGCTCGGGGTCTGATAGTCGTTGTAGACATAGTCGTTGTAGACGTTGTAAGCGGGCACGCCGTAACCACCGTAGCCGTAACCACCGTAGCCGTAACCACCGTTGCCGTAACCACCGTTGCCGTAGCACCCGCTGCCGTAGCATCCATTGCCGTAGCACCCATTGCCGTAACAGCCGCTGCCGTAGAAGCCGCTGCCGAGAGCCTGGCCGTAGGAATATGGGTAGATCGAAGAGGCGTTAGAAAGGTAGCCCCACGGGTGATGGTGGTAGAAACCGTTCCCGCCCCAATTCCCGTCGGAATAACGATCCCCGCGCCGATTCCCGTCGGAATGACGATTCCAATCGCCGTGCTGATCGCGGCCATAACCGGGCGCCAGCGACGCAAGGCCGCGGTGGGCGGCCAAGTTCGGACCGGAATGGAGGTTATAGCCGTCGCTTGGCGACAGGTGCGGGATGGCGGCCATCCGGGACACGGAAGACCTGGCTGCCGGCATCCATCCGCCGGTCGCCGGAAAGTGCGTTGCAAAGTGGGACGGCGATAGCGCGTGCGGCGTCCAAGCGGCGTGCGATGCCGCGTAATGGGGCGCTGAGTGCGGTGAGTGGAACGAATGCGATGCGGCGGCGCGAGGGGCGGAGAAGCTCCTGCTCGAATGCCCAGCACCGGAGTGGCCGCCGTGGCCGCCGGCGCTTCCGCTATGCCCGCCGGAGCTGCCGCTATGCCCGCCGGAGCTGCCGCTATGCCCGCCGGAACTGCCGCCGTGCCCGCCGTGCGCGGCGGCAAGTGCAGGGCCTCCACGAACCGCTAGCAGCGGACTCAAGAGCCAAACGCCGGCAAGGAGAAGGGTGCGGTTCATGGGTGCCTCCCTATCCGCAAAATGAAGTGCTTCCCGCGGCCCCAACAGCCGCAGACTGCCAAGCGAGACCGGCAGTCTAGCGACCACCTACCTCAAGAGTGATGCAACCCTCATGCCAACCGACACGCTTCTCCCGTTTCCATACCGGCATGGTTGCGATTGCCGGCTTTGCCCCCAACGTCTCCCTGCCGCACCGTCCGGGGCAGCGGGTTGTCGACACTTTGACGACACGCCACTTGTCCAAACTTTGACGACACTCGTCATCCGGAGCTGAGGCTGCCGGGCGGTGGGTGCGGCTCCGGCTGTTCCCACGAAGGAAAAACGAGGTGCTCCAGCAGTCCCCGTAGTTTCTTGGCTCGCAAGGGCTGCTGCAGCTTCTTCAGCGCCCCGGTCTCGATCTGGCGGACTCGTTCACGGCTGACGGAGAAGATCCTGCCGATGTCGGCCAAGGTATACGCGTGACCATCGGCCAAGCCGTAGCGCAGGCGGATGACTTCCCGCTCCCGGTAAGTCAGCGCCCGCAAGGCGTCGGCGATCCGCGACCGCAACGACTCCCGATAGAGCCCCTCCACCGGATCATCCTCGCGGTAATCCTGGACGAAATCGCCCACGTAGGCATCTTCGCCGGCGCCGACGGGCTGATCGAGGGATTGAAGCTGGCGGTTGAGGCGCAAGGCCAGCGTGGTCTCATCGACCGACAGCCCCGCGGCCTCGGCGGTCTCCTCGGCCTTGGGGAGCCGCGACTTCTGTTGAACCAGATCCTGGTGGATGTCGCGCACCCGGCCGATGGTCTCGATCATGTGTACCGGGACGCGAATGGTCCGGCTCTGGTCGGCGATCGAGCGGGTAATGGCCTGCCGGATCCACCAGGTGGCGTAGGTGGAGAACTTGAATCCGCGGGAATACTGGAACTTGTCGACGGCCCGCATCAACCCCGTGTTGCCCTCCTGGATCAGGTCCAGAAAGCTGACTCCCCGGTTGCGGTAACGCTTGGCAATGGCCACCACCAGTCGCAGATTGGAAACCGACAGCACCCGCCGAGCGGCGACGTAGGCCTGCTCCCGCTCATGGATCTTGGCCAGCCGGCGGCGGAGTCCGGCCGGCGTGTCCCCGGTCCCGCGGACCAGTTCCGACAATTCCCGGCGGACCCGAGCCGCATCGGCGTGTCGGGCCGTGTCGGCCGACAGCACGGCCAATTCCTGCTCCAACTGCGTCATCCGCAGCGAGAGCTGCCGCAGGTCGCGAAGTGCCGTGCGCAAGTAGTGCAACTGCGGCCCGAGCTCCTCAATCAGCCGCACCGCCTTGCCACGGCGGCGCAGCAGCCGGATACGCGACTGTCGGCGCAGCGCCGGCAGTCGCTCTTTGTCCAGCATCGTGAGGAACTCCTCCTGGCACCGCTGCAGCAGCGGCTGGAGCGTGGCCAGGTTCGGATTGAGCAGACCTTCAACCCGCCCTTTGAGCACCGGGTCGGCGAACATGCCCTCCAGCACCCGATCCAATCGCGGCTTCCCCCGCCGGGCCCGGTCGAGCAACTCGACGATCTTGCGGATCATGTACAGCGACGACAACGCCCCCCGGCGAAACCTGCGACGGCTCTTCTCGATCTGTTTAGCTGCAGCAACCTCACCCCCCCGATCGAGCATAGCGATGGGGTCCATCTGCTGCAGGTACATCCGAATCGGGTCGGCATCAGCGTAATCCACCATGCCCTCGACCTTCCTCTGCTGCCAGTGCCGTCTCCAGTGTCCCTTATGCATTCTATACACGAGGGCCACGGCCGTTGGGGAACAGAAGCGTTGGGGGGGCCGATCCGGAAGAACCCGCACGGCCAACGTACTGCGGACTCCAGTCCGCTCAGGTGGAATGAATTCCGCCCTAACGGCTCCTTGAGATTAGTTGCCGCCGGCACCGGCGTCGTTTCCCGGATTCCGGCCCGCGATCCGCTCACGCAGCACGCGGGCGAGGAAAACCGGGTTACCCAGGAGGTAACGCCTCGCCAACCGCCGGGGCTCCTGATAGAGCCGGTAGCACCATTCCATGCCGAGTCGGCGGAGCCAGAGCGGCGCACGGGGGATTCGCCCGCTGAAGAAATCGAACAGACCGCCCACCCCGACGGCTACCTTCACACCCAACTCCGCTAGGTGTTGGTCGACCCAGACATCTTGCCGCGGGGCACCGAAAGCCACCAACAGCAGGTCGGATCGCGAACCGCGGACCTGTTGGATGACGTCCGCCTCGTCAGCCGGCGGGAAATAGCCGTCCCGACAGCCGGCAACGACGATGCCCGGATAACGGCCCGCAATCCACGCGGCCAGTTGCTCGGCCGTGCCGGGCCGGGCTCCCAGGAGGAAAATCCGCTTACCACGTTTCTCCAGAGCTTCGCAGAGCCTGGGGAACAGGTCGGTCCCGTTGACGTTGTCCCGCACTCGCCGGCCCAGAACGATCCCGGCCAGCCTCATGCCGATGCCGTCGGCAAAGACCAGGTCGGCCGTCCGCAGAGCCTCCCGGTATTCCGCGTGACGCCGCGCGAGGTTCACGCAATCGGCGTTGACGAAACAGGCCCGTCGCGCCTGATCGCCTTCCATCGCCTGGACAATCTCGCGCACAGCCTCCGCGAGCGTGAGGTTGTCCAGCGGAAGTCCCATCAGACATATCCGCCGGCGCGGGTCGTCCGTCGAACGGGCCGCAGCGATGACCTTGGAAGCCATGAGTTGGTCCTGGGGAAAGTCTCGCCGGAATAAGGGCTTGCGAAAGAACAACCCTCTGGAAAGCATAGGTTACGCCCGGCTTTGGATCTATTCGGGTGCTCCCGCTCGCCCAACAGGTTTTCCCACCCGTCCTGCTCGCCCGCCGGTATGGGCCGGGAAAACAACGCCCCACGTCTTCCGACCAGGCCGCCGGTCCAACCGAGGGCCTTTTGCGGCAACCCGCAAGGGGGGAAGGCGAAATTTTCGCGGCGGAGTTGTTGTTTTTCCTGTCGATCAGGCGTATCCTGAACACGATGGGCGGTCGCGGTCTGGTGTTAAACGTGGGAGAGTACCATGAAACGAACCTTTTTCTCCTGGTGGTTGGCCTTGGTGGCCCTGGCTTGTTGCGCTGGTTTGCCGGCGTCGGCGCAAGAGCGGTTGGGGCGAGCGAAATCGGCGAAGGATCCCGTCGAGACGGCCTTCGAGCTGCCGCAAGGCACGCAGCTCACTTCCCGGCAGGCGAAAGCCTTGAACAAGATGCACCAGGAATACGAGCCCCAGCTTCGCGATGCCATTGAGAAGATGAACACGGAGACCAATGCCAAGACCAAGCGGATCGATGCGAAGGATGCCCTGCGAATCCGCCAGACGATCCGCGGCAAGATCGACGAGATCCTCAATTCCAACGGTGCCTACTACGAAGCATCGCCAAACGCCGGCCCGGCGACCTACGAAAGCCGCTATCCGACCAGTTCCGGAACCGGTGCGGCGCCGTACAACTACTATGCCCCCTATACGTATCCGGTTTACCCGTATCCGTACTATCCGGGCGTGGCCTATCCCTATTATTCCCGGTCATATTATGGGCCGGTGACGACCACTACCAACACCACGTCACAGAACAAGACGACCTCGACGACTCGACCCGCACCCCAGGCCTCCACCACTAGGCCGCCAACCACCTCCGGAGGCGGCGCGAGGTACCCGAACACGACGAAGCGATAAATCCCGTCCACGGCGCCGACCCCCAACGACGTAGGGTGGGCTTTAGCCCGCCCCGTAGCTTCTCTAGCCAGATCGGCGAAGATTCACTAAGATCCCCGGGTATGGCGAATCCATCGGGGATGTTTGTCTCCCTCGTCTTGGTTGCACTAGCGACTTTCGAGCTTTCCGCCGCTCGGGTCGGGGCCCAAGAGGCGGCTGACCCCACCTCTGGGCAATCTAGGCAGGACTGGCAAAACCGGTCGATCGCCGGGCCCAGCGGCGAGGTTATCGGGCCCGGCGGCGACATCATCGGAATGGTACAGCCTCCGTTGCTGCCGGACGTTGCTCGCAGCATCCCTTACGACCCGGGCGCTGCCGGCGGATGTTGCGGTCCGTGCGAAGTCAACCCGGCCGACGAGGGCGGCATCTCCTCCGACTTCGACTTCGAGGGGCGGGGCCTGGGCGGCGTTCGGGGCCTCTCGATCTTCGGCGGAGTACAAGGGTTCCGCACCCCGGCCGACGTGAGCCACAGCGGCAATTTCGGCTTTCACGAGGGCCTCAACTACGGCGGCCCGCTGGGAGATCCCTGGGAATACCTCGGCTTCCAAGTCGGCGCCGACGACGCCCAGAGCAACTTCACCGGCGACCAGGCGCCCGGCACTCCCACCTGGATCCGAAACCAGATCTTCTTGACAGGCGGACTGTTCCACCGGGCGGTGGGCGACGGTTGGCAGTCGGCCGTGACCTTCGACTACCTCCACGACGACTACTATCCCCAGGCCGATCTGAAGCTGATCCGCAGCGAAACGGCCTACCGCCTCGACCAATGGGACGAGATCGGCTACTGGGGCGCCTACGCCGTCGGCGGCGGCCCGATCAACATTACCGCCAGGCTCACCACTTTCCTGGAGCCCAACGACCTCTTCCACGTCTTCTACCGCCGCCACTTCACCGGCGGCGGGCAGGGCCGCATTTGGCTCGGCGTCTCCGGCCGCAGCGACCTGCTCTTCGGCGCCGACTGCACCGTCCCGCTGGGCACCGACTGGGCGCTGGAAAACAACTTCGCCTACCTGCTCCCCCGCGAAGGCTTGGGGGCCGCCGGCCAGGACCGCGAGGTCTGGGCCGTCTCCATCCAATTGGTCTGGTATCCCGGCCGGGCCTCACGCTTGATCTTCGACGACCCTTGGCAGCCGGTGCTGAACGTCGCCGATGACTCGGTCTTCATGGTCAACCGGCGGTAGATAGCGTGTACCCCTCACGCTCCGCGTGAGGACGCGCGTCACGCGGAGCGTGACGAGTACGGTTAGCGCGGCGGGCGGGGGGACTCGGCGAGCATCGGCTTCAACTCGTCGACGAAATCGTGAACGTCCTCGAACTGCCGGTAGACGCTGGCGAAGCGGACGTAGGCTACCTGGTCCAGTTGGCGAAGTTGCTGCATGGCCAGTTCGCCGATCGCTCGGCTCTCGACCTCGGACTCGAAATTCGCCGCGATGTGGCTCTCCACCTCCGAGACGACGCCCTCGATCTTGGCGTCGCTGATGGGCCGTTTCCAACACGCCTTCTCCAAGCCTCGCTTGAGCTTCTCCCGGTCGAAGGGCACGCGGGCGCCGTCCTTCTTGACCACCTTGACCGTCGTCCGCTCTACATACTCGTAGGTGGTGAATCTTCGCTTACACCGGTGGCACTGGCGGCGCCGGCGGACGGCCAAACCATCGTCGCTGGGCCGCGTGTCAACCACCCGATCGTCGTCCACGTGACAATAGGGGCACTTCATCGGAGGTCCTGCTCCCGTGCGATCACAATATCTGGGTCCCGAAGACCGGCCGAACCACAACCTATTGTAGCAAGTGGCGGAACTCCTAGGAAGCCGGAGGACGCGACGCGAAGATGGGGGACGCAGAGATTGGGAGAAGAGGAGAAGAGGAGATGGCGAGAGGAAGGAATGGTGAGAAGAGAAAACGCGGCATGTCCCCGTCTCCTCTTCTCCTCTTCTCCCCCTCTCCTCTTCTCCCCTCTCCTCTCCCCCCGCGCCGCCGCGTCCCCGCGTCGCCCCGTCCCCCGATTCCTTCCGACGCCACGTTATACTAGGGCACGCTCTTTCACTACGTCGGAAGGGATCGGGACGATGAACTGTCAAGCCTGTGGAGCGGAGGTCGTTGCGGACGGCGTCTATTGCCACCGTTGCGGGAAGAAAATCGACGAGACGGCGCCGGGCCAGGCTGACGCCGCCCCAATCGAGCGGCAGGAGATCGCTCTCTGGCAAGGCGCCTACTCCGCCCGGGCGATGATCCCCAGCGGCATCGGGCTGGGGCTGCTTAGTATCTTCTTGCTGGCTTTGGCCCTGCTGGCCCCCGTCTCCTGGCGCTGGGGGCTTCTGGGCCTTTGGCTGGCGGTGATGCTGGCCCTCTGGACCTACTATGGCGTCATTGGCCTCCATCGACGGTGGGGTTGCCGCTACCGCCTGACCTCCCAACGGTTCTTTCACGAATTGGGCGTGCTCCTGCGGAGCAGCAATTGCGTCCACCTGGTCGACGTTGACGCCATCCAAGTCGTGCAGAGCCTGCCGCAACGCTTGCTTCGCCTGGGGACGATAACCATCCTCACCCACGATATTTCCCACCCGAAAGTGATCCTTCGCGGAATCGCCGACGTTGACCGCGTGTTCACCCTTCTGGACAAGGCCCGACGCGAGGCCGCGAACCAAGGCGGCGCTGGCAGCGTAGTTACCTCCGATCAGCACTGCCCACCCTCGAATGGGAGGAAAGCATGAACTTGGCGGACGGCAACCTGTTGATTGTGGGCGTGGGCACGTCGTGGCTCCCACCGCTCATTTCGGTGGCAATAGGTGCCGCCATAGCGGTGGTCGTCTGCGTCGGCTTCTGGTTTCTTTTCCAGTCGCTGGCTCCCAAAGTGGCCGCCATCGCCCAGACCACCGCCAAAGAGGCCGTCTCCCAGCCGCTGTTCTACCTGATCCTGGCACTGGGGATCGCCGCGCTGGTGATCTTTCCCTTTGTGCCTTACAACACCTTCGGCGAAGACGTGAAGATGCTCAAGGCCGAGGACCTGACGTTGATCAAGGTCCTGGCCATCGTGCTGGCCCTCTGGACGGCCAGCGTCTCCATCGCCGACGAGATCGAGGGCCGCACGGCCTTGACGGTGCTTTCCAAGCCCATCGGGCGGCGGCAGTTCATTCTGGGCAAGTTCGTGGGGATCCTGGTGCCGGTGGTGTTGCTGTTCTTGATCCTCGGCGCGCTTTTCCTGGCCAGCGTTTCCTACAAGGTTTCCTACGACGCGCGGGAGTCGGCCCTGCCGGAGCCGACGAGCCTGGAGTGTATGAACGAGATGGTGCAGATCGTTCCCGGCCTGGCGCTGGCCTTTCTGGAGGCCGTGGTAATGACCGCCGTGAGCGTGGCCATCTCCACCCGGATGCCGATGCTGCCGAACCTCACGATCTGCGTCTCGGTCTACGTCTTGGGTCACCTGGTGCCGGTGCTGGTGAACTCCTCGATCGGGCAGTTCGAAGTGGTGAACTTCGTGGGCCGGTTCTTGGCGGCCGTGCTCCCCGTGCTCGACCATTTCAGCATGGAGACCGCGATTTCCACCGGCCAGCGGGTGCCCTGGGCCTACCTGGCCGCCGCCACCGGCTATGCCGCGATCTACAGCCTGATGGCCCTGTTCTTGGCGCTGTTGCTCTTCGAGGACCGGGATCTGGCGTAGCGGGGCGAAAGGTGTCAGCGATCGAGGCGGTTTCAGGAATCGCTAATTCGCTCTGAATTGCCGGCCAACGGTTCCAACAAGCGGTCAAGGTGAATGGCTGCGGTGCTCACATAGTTCTCCGCACGGCCGGCGCCGTCGAGGGTCAGACGCGAGAGCTTGGCGTACCAGGCATCCCACTGGAACATCGTTCCGCCTTGCGGGCCGTCCCAGCGGAGCACGACGGTGGCCGGGTCTTCGCCGACCACCGGTACGAGCTTCGGGCGTTCCTGGAAGGGAGGTTGTCTTGACACCCGGTGGCAACTCACTAGATTGAGGGAGTGGTAGCCGTACTGTGCAGGAACTCCTTGGGCAGAAGGACGTAAAGACGACCATGATCTACACCCGACATGGGTGGTCAAGGATGTTTTGATGATGCCCCGCAAAGTCAATTCTGTTCTGGAGCTAGTGGGAAACACACCGCTAGTGCGCATCAATCGTCTGAACCCCATCCCAGGTGTTGAGGTGCTGGTGAAACTGGAGGGGCTGAACCCCGGGGGCTCGGTCAAGGATCGCATCGCATTAAAGATGATCGAGCAGGCTGAGGCCGCCGGCAAACTGACCCCCGGCAAGATCGTACTCGAGGCCAGCAGTGGCAACACCGCGATCGGCTTGGCCATGGTTTGTGCGGTCAAGGGCTACCAGCTCTTGGTCACGATGAGTGAGTCGGCGAGTGAAGAACGCAAACGTATTTTGAAGGCCTATGGCGCACATATCCTCCTGACGCCAGGCTACCGCGGCACCGACGGGGCCATCGAAGAGGCCTACCGCTTGGCCAGGGAAGAGCCCGGAAAGTATGTCCTGGTCGACCAGTTCAACAACGAGGCCAACTGGCAAGCTCACTATGAGGGCACGGGCAAGGAGATTTGGGAAGCCACCGACGGCAACGTAAATGTCGTGGTGGTCACGATGGGGACCACCGGCACATTGATGGGCACAACCCGTGCGTTGAGGGAATTCAACCCCGCAGTCCGCGTCGTCGGCGTCGAACCCTTCAAGGGCCACAAGATCCAAGGCCTGAAGAACATGAAGGAGAGCTACCCGCCCGGGATCTTCAAGCCGGATGAGCTGTGCGCGATCGTCAGCGTGGATGACGATTCGGCCTATGCGGTGGCCAGACGGCTGGCGCGAGGAGGGGATCTTCGTCGGGATGAGTGCCGGGGCCGCCATGAAGGTCGCCCTGGACGAGGCTCAGGCGTTGGGAAAGGGCACGGTCGTCGCCTTGCTTCCCGATGGGGGTGAGCGGTATCTTTCCACTTCGCTGTTCGTTTTCGAGAGCACTCCCGAGCCCCTGCGATTCCACAACACGCTGACCGGGAAACTGGAGCAACTGGAACCTGTGTCGCCGGGCAAGATCACCATCTACTCCTGCGGGCCAAGCCTGGATGGACCTCCCGACTTGGGGCTTTGCCGGCGAGTCGTCTTCTCCGACGTCCTTCGGCGCTATCTCGAATGCCGCGGCCATCAGGTCGAGCACGCCATGAACCTCGGCGACATCGATGACCGCACCGTCAAGGAGTGTCTCAAGGCTGAGAGCAATTTGCGCGAGTTCACCACAAGATGGGAGAAGGTCTTTTTTGAAAGCTTGGAGATGTTGCGCGTCAAACGCGGCACACTACTATCCCAAGGCCAGCGAACATGTTGGCGACATGGTCGAACAGACTCGGAGCCTTCTGGAAATGGGATTGGCCTACGAGAAACTGCGATCGGTCTACTTCCGCATCAGCAGTTTTTCCGACTACGGAAGACTGTCGGGCATCGATCCGGACCGGATGCGGAGCGAGACTTCCACGACCTACGACTACTATGATAAGGACAACCCCGGCGACTTCGCCCTGTTCAAGCGTTCCACGTTGGCAGAGCTCAAATCGGGCATCTTCTGGCAGACTCCTTGGGGCAACGCCAGGCCGGGCTGGCACGTGGAGTGTGCCTGTATGGCGGTGCGGTACCTGGGCCAACCCATTGACATCCACACCGCAAGTACCGATCTGACCTTTCCCCACGGTGACAACGAGATCGCCATCGCCTGCGGATTGAAACACAAGCCCTTGGCGAACCTCTGGATGCACTGCGAAGTGGTCATGGCCGATGGCAAGAAAGTCAGCCGCGCCGGCGGCAATGCGTTGACCCTCGAACACCTCATGGGAAAAGGTTTCGACGGGTCGACGGTCCGCTACTGGCTGCTGGCCACGCATTATCGCACGGTGCTCCACTATTCTCTCGGCGAACTTGAGCGAGCTGCGCAGTGTGTGGCTCGGCTGAATGAGTTCGCCGCGCGGCTGGCGCGTTTCCAATCCGGTCGGCGAAGCCTCGATGTGGGTGAGGCCCTGCACGAGGTTCAAGCCGCCTGGCGGGACGCCATGGATAACGATCTGAACGTCCCCAAGGCTCTCGGAAAGCTCTTTCCCTTCGTTCGCCGGATCAACCGGCTTCTGGATCGCGAAGAACTGGATCGCGATCAAGTCGGGCAAATTCTCGACTTCATGCACCAAACCAATGACGTTCTCAACGTGGTGGACTTCCGGCCCAATGAGCCCAATGCCCAAGTGGCGAAACTGATCGAGGCACGCGAAAAAGCGCGCCAAACAAAGGATTTCGACAGGGCGGATGCGATCCGGAAAGAATTGGAGTCGCTGGGCGTCCGCGTCGCGGATATGGGTCCGCTGCGCCGCGCGCTGGACGCGCAGGATGGGTAGATGGCGACGGCCTGCCTGAAACTCGACATCGAGTTCGATCTGCAGGGTCCCGCCCATAATCGGTTCCTGTCTCCAGAATCCGACTTGGGTCGTCGGCTATTTCTCCAACGGCGCCTTCATCATGGGATCCGTCTTGTCCATGACATGATAGATTCTGTTTAGCTCTCGGAACCCGTCCCAACATGCCTTGGTCGGTTTGCCGCCGTTGGTCTTCAGTTCGCTGTCAAGCATTGCACGGAGGTAAAGGATCCGCCATCTCCAGGAGCTGCGCGCCCAGGCCGGCAGCTTCGCATCGACGCGATTGACGATCGCATAGGCGTCTTCCGCGCCGGGGTCGGCCCGCGGCTTCAGGCCCCGGTTAGGGAACGCATCCCAGGTAAGCTTGACGCCCTCGAGAAGTCCCGGCCACCAGCGCAAATGGTGGTTATTCTCCAAGGTGCCGATGACCTTCAGCACGTCGTCGAGTACGTCGGGCGAGCACTCGTAGGCGATGTACTCCTTCAGCGTCGCCTCGACCGGCTGGTTCGAGTTCCAGTAGCACTGGGCGAAGATCACCTTGTTGAGGTCCTCGAAAATGCCTTCGGAATAGGGGAATCCGCCGGCAAGTCGATCGTGGACCCCGCGCCATTGGCCGGCAAAGCGCCGCGGCTGGGGGTTGGCGCCGAAGGCGCCCCAGGGGAACATTTCATACATGCTGATTTCCGGGAATCCGATGATCGGCAGGCCCGGGATGCCGTCGCGCACGAAGCCGGGATTCTCCGCCATGACGACATCGACCCAAGCCGGCTTTGGGGAAAACGCCTTCTTCATGGCCTGCCACTCGCCGGCGTCAAAAAGCCACGTGGAGACGATGATCTTCACGGCGGGAAGTTTCTTCCGCGCCAGCCCGGCGATCTGCTCGGCACACTTCAGGAAGCCGTTGGATCCCCACGGCCGGCACTTGGCGCAATTGCAGCTTCCCGGGTCGTAGGGCCAGAGGCAGACGTATTCGGGCCGCAAATCAGCGCTCCAGTCGAACAACTCGCCCAACATTTTCAGCACGTACTCCATGCCGCCCGGCTTGTTGGGGCAAACGTCCACGTCGTAGAAGCTGCCGCGCTGGTCGGGCCGATAATCATGGAGATCGGCCCGCAGCGCTACGGGGCTGTCGTCGTAGGCCTCGTTGCCGATCACGATCAGGCCGACTCCCATGTCGAGTTTGCCCGCGGCCTGCAAAATCCGCTTCAAATGCCGGCGAAAGGCCACGGCTTCCGGGTCGTCAAAGCCCTGGAAATGATGGGCGTCGTACCAGACCAGCAGCGTATTCACCCCCCACAGCGATAATTCCTCGATGTACCGCTCGACTTCCTCGCTCGGCGCGGCCTGGTAGTAATTGTAGAAGTGCGTGGCGAAGTAGATGCCCCGCACTGGCTTTTCGGGCACACTGGTTCCCCGCCAGCCGCCCGGCGTGAAGCCTCCCCGATCGTAGCGCGACGTTCCGCAGGAACTTGCCCACGCCGTAGAGCACGCCGCGCTGGTCGTTGCCGACGATCCGCACCCCGCCTGCTTGGTCGGCAATCTTGAAGCCTTCAGCGCCGATGCCGGGTTCGATCGCCAACTCCACGGTCCAGGCTGGGCCGGCGTCGGAAACGATCTTCGCACGGCAACGGCGCTCGACTTGCCGCGCGAACACGCCGGCGATGTTCTTCATTACCGGTCCGGCGTCCGGAGGCAAGACGAGCCGCACGGCCTGACGCGGCTGACCACCCTGGGCTGCGGGCGCGACTCCTGCCATCACAAGAGTTGCCACACCGCCCACGGCGGCACGGACCGTCCAACGCAACAGAGTCACGAAAAGCAATAACGCCGGTCGAATCTGCATGTTCTTGTCTGGAAAACAAGTTGAAGGCTACTTTGCGGCGATGACTTTGACGGCGATCGCCGGCAGCAGGCGGGTAATCGTCTCTTTACCAGTGTTCATCGTCCCGCTGAGGATGATCGTCTGCCGCAGGCCGACGGGCGACTGCGGAGGAACGCTGATCGTGACCGTGGCCTCGTCCTTGTCGGCCGGGATGGGGGCCACCTGCACGCTGGCGCCCGGCGGCGGAGGCGGCGCCGCCGGGGGGGCGGAATCGAGCGCGGCCGGCGGCAGCACGGCCAGGTTCACGGTAAACTTGCCCTCCGCGCGCCGCACGGCCTTCACCACGACCTTTTCGCTGCCCCCCTGCTTGATCTCCAAGACCTTGGCGGGCGGGTTGTTCCAGGAAAGCGCATAGATAGCCCCCTCCTTCACCTCCAGCACGCATCCCTTGGTGGGCACCCAATGCTTGATGTAGAACGCCTGTACGACCGACTCCACGGGAATCGCCTTGCGCACCAGAGTCTGCTTGTCCGCCGTGGCCGTGCCCACGACAGCCGGCAGATACAAGCCGGGCGCGGCGTTGGCGGCGGCCGTGATCGTCAACGTGGCTTCCTGTTGCTTGGCCGCAATCACCGCCTCGCCGGCTGAGAGTCCCGGCGGCAGATCTTGCACCGCCAGACTGATCTCGCCCTGGAAATCGTTCTTCCGCAGCACGGTGACGCTCATCGCGACGCTGTCTCCCTGGACCAGGCGGGCCGTGTCGGTGTTGACGCGGAGCACGTAGTCCGGCAGGGCCGGCACGATCTTCAGCCGGTAGGCGTATTCCTCGCCGCCCTTCTCCTGCGCGTCGCGGATGCAAAGCACGTAATCGCCCGCCTTGGCAAACGTGTAGACCAGCCGCGAGTCGGCCACGTGCGTCACCAGCGCGTCGCGCGGATCCACTTGGGAAACCAGGTCGGTAAAGGGTTGGTTCAGGTTGGCCGGGTTCGGCGTCGCCATGGCCGGGGGCGGGTCGTCGTTCTCGGCCAGTTTCTTGCCCGCCGCGTCCAGCAGCGTCAACACGCTGTCCAGAGGCGAATCCAGCCGCCGGGCGTCCACCTCCATCAGCAGCTTCTGGCCCGCTTCGGCCTTGAAGATGAAGTAGTCCTCGTCGCCGCTTCGCTGGATGCGGCCGTTGATCACCACCGGCACCGTCACGCGGTTCGCCTGGGCGATGGAATCGTTGGGCTCGCTCTCCTGCGCCTCCGGCAGGTCGTCCACGGCGAAAGGCACGAGGTTGGAAGTCATCCCGTCTTGCTTGACGCTCAGGTAGCGCAGCGGCGGGCTGTCGGCCCCCAGCGCCAGGTCCATGCTGTTATTGGGCAGGTTGACGCCGTGAAGCTCGATCTTCACGGTCGAGTTCCGCCGTCCGCCCAAGGGGTAGACGTGCGTCACGTAGGGCCACGCGCCGAGCCGCACCCGGTAAATGAAATCCTGGCTGCCACGGTAAAGGATGTCGCGGACTTCCAGCAGGTACTCGCCGTCTTTGTCCACCTTATGGAACAGCACGGGATCGGGCTTGAAGCGGAAGTCGTCGACGAACCCGAGCCGCTTGCCGGCCGTGTCGGAAAGGGTCAAGCAGGCGTCCAGCCAACCGGGCACGGCCCAGTAGCTGTAGGGCAAAATGGACTGCGCCTGGCATTGGCAGACCAAGGTCTGTCCGGCCTTGACCGGCAGCCGCCAGTAGCCCCGATCCGGCCCGCCCTGGCCCGTCGTGGTCGTGAAAACCTGGCCGTTGATAATCGCCGGCAAGGAAGGCACTTGGATCGCGTCGGCCTTCTCCGAGTTGCGTTGCACGGCCACCGTCTCGGCAACCTCGTCGATGACGAAGCGGACCCGCGAGGAAACGCCCGCGGGAGTGACCAGCCGCAGGTCGTGTTCGCCCAACTCGGCGTCCGGGGCGATGGTGATGGAGATGCGCACCGCTTCCGAGGGGCGAATGTTGCTGCTGATCCAAGGCCGCGGCGGCGGCTGGGGCGGACCCGGCTTGGGCGTGGCCTTGGGGTCCGGCTTCTCTTCCGGCGCCATCCGCGCTGAGCCCCTTGCCGGAAACCCAGGCGGCCGTGGCCCCTTTGAGCTGCTGGCCGGCAACGGTGGCCTCGACCGTTTTGCCCAACTGCCCGCCCGCCGGGTAGATGAAGAAAATCGCCGGCCCGGTCGTCTGGGCATGACCGGGGGCAGCCGCCAGCAGGCAAAGCGGGAGCCAGCCCAGGCACACTCTTGCGGCAATTCGCTTTCTCATGGTTCCGTGTCCTCCCGAGGGTTCATCGCCCGGCCGCGGGCGCCGGCTTTTTCCCGGCCAGCGTTTGCCGGACCATTTCGGCGTCTTGAAAGCCGCTGGTTTTCCCCTGCACGGCGGCGGGGTTCGAGGTCGCAAAGTGGCCCTGCCCGGTGACGATCAGCCAATCGTCCGTGCCCGGCGAAAGCTGCACGAGCGTGGCCAGCAGACTGCGGTCGGCGAGGTTCCAGAGCTTGACGCTTCCGTCGCCGCTGGCCGAGGCGAGTCGCTTTCCGTCCGCGCTGATCGCCAGCGCGTAGACCCAGTCGCTGTGCCCGCCGAGCGTGTCCACCAACTCCAGCTTCTGCCCGTCGAATTGGTAGGCTTTCACCGTGTTGTCGCTGGCGGCGACGTAGGCCCACTGGATATTCCACTTGCCGGGATCCGGGTCTTGGAACCAGAGGCAGTCCAGGGGCGTGCCGGTGTCCAGGTCGGCCTTGATGTCCTTGCGGTAGGCAGGCGCTGCCTTGTCGTCCATGCGGTTTTGCACCGATCTGGCGTCGCGGCCGCCGACGACCAGCCCGAAGCGGAACGTCACGGCATTGCCGGCCCCCCAATACGGAGCGCCGTTGTCCCGCAGGCAGCAACGGCGGACCGGGGCCTCCAGTATGGTGTTCTTGCGGTCCGGCTTCCAGGTGGCGACATCCCAGACCTGCACCGTCTTGTCGAGGCTGGCGGTCGCCAGGTGCTTGCCATCGGGGGCGAAGCTGACGCTCGTGACCGCCAGCGAGTGCCCCTTGAGCGCGGTCACAAGCTTCTTTTCCGGCAGGCTCCAGACATAGGCCGCCGCATCGCTGCAGCCGGCCGCCAGCAGTTTTCCGTCGGGGCTCAGATCCAGCGACAGCACCGCGCCCTTGGGCTCCTGGAAGTTCATGGCCACCTGTCCGGTCTGGAGGTCGAAGACCTTGACGGCGCCGGCGGCGTAGGGGGTGCCTTCGGCCTCGGCCAGGTCCTCGCCGTCCTTAGTGAAGAGCACGGCCTGGACCATGGTGCCGATCTGCCCGGCGCCGATCCGTTTGGCCAGCTTGCCCGCCGCCAGGTCCCACAGCAGGACCTCGCGATAGCCGCCCACGGCCAGCGTCTTTCCGTCGGGGCTGAAGGCCACAGCCGACAGCGGCAACGCCATCCCGCAGGCGACCGAATACTCAACGGCACGCGTGGGAGAGAGCGGAATCGTCAAGGTGCGCTGCGGGCCGGAGACCCCCGCGGCCGCTTCCGCTCCGGCCGACGAGCAAACCCCTAGCCCCAGCAGCAGTGCGGTGCCCAACAGGTGTTTGAAATTCATGGTAAGCGACCCTTTGTTAGTTGCGAAGCTGCAAGCGGGGGGCTGTTCCTCCAATCCCTTATCCCTCATCCCTTATCTCTCATCCCTCGCCCCTACTCCATGATCTCCTTGAGGATTCCGCCCCTGGCGTACGAACAGGCGGTGGCCGGGCTGACGTAGGCCACGCAGCCGTCGGGATTGGGAAGCCGGTCGTTGGGGTCGATGCCCAGCAGTTGGTAGACGCTCTCCCAGAGGTCCCAGGGATAGACGGGCCGCGACTTGACGTAACGGCCCTCGCCGTCGCTTGAGCCCACGATCTTGCCTCCCATGAAGCCGCCGCCGCCGACAATGGTCGACATGACTTCGTTGTAATGCTCCCGCCCGCCGACCTCGCCGGGATGCTTGCCGCCGATGGCCTCGGGCTTGACGTTCCACTCCGGCGCCTTGCTGGACTCGCTATACAGCATGACAATCGTGTCTTTCAGCAGGCCGCGCTGGGAAAGATCCTCGTACAGGGCCGACACGGCCTGGTCCAGGATGGGGCAGAGCAAGCGAAGGTTTACGTTCACTCGCTCGTGCATGTCCCAGCCGTCGGCGCCCTTCACGTCGCCGCCGCCCCAGTTGACATTGATGAAGGGAACGCCGTATTCCGCCAGCCGCCGGGCCAACAGGCAACCCTGCCCGAGCATGTGCCGGCCGTAGCGATCGCGCATCTCCTTCTTCTCCAACGAAAGGTCGAAGGCTTTCTTGGCGTCGCCGGTGAGCAGGCGGAACGCGCCTTGGCGCAGCGCGTCGGCGGCCTGCGCGGCGGAGGTTTGCCCCTTGCCCGCCGGGCTGACAACCTCCAGCAAGGCGCGGCGCTTCTCGAAACGCTTCAGTTCGTCGGGCGAAAGACTCACGCCCGGGGCCTTGAAATACTGGTCGTTGGGATTTCCCACGCAAAAGCCCTGGTACTTGGGAGGCAGGAAGCCGTAGTTGTTGCCGCCCCAGGGGATGCCGGGGATGCAAACCCAGGGCGGGATGTCGCCCTTATAGCTGCCGTTCTCCACCTTCTTCATTCCCGCCACGGCGCCCACGCAGGGATAGACCAGCTTGGCCGAGGGGTGCAGGCTGGCCGATTCTTTCGGATTCATCGCGTTGCAGAGCATGACGTAGCCGCCGTGACCGCCCCCCGGCGCGGTCGTCGAGCGGATAATCGAGTACTTGTCCGCCACCTTGGCCATCAGCGGAAAAAGCTCGGTAATCTCCGTACCCGGCACGTTGGTCGGAATGGGCTTGAAGAAACTGCGGACGCTGGGCGGGGCGTTGGGCTTGGGATCGAAGGTGTCGATGTGCGTCATGCCGCCTTCCAAGTAGACCCCGATCACGGACTTGGCCTTGGCGAGCGGGATTGCGGCCTTTGGCTCCCCCAGAGCGCAAAGCGCCATGCCCTCGACCAGGCCGAGCCCCAATGCGCCCGCACCGGTTGCGCGAATGAAGTCGCGACGATTCCAACGAGTGTCCATAGCAATGCCTCCTTGGTTGGGAGTAAATCTTCACGCGTAGCTGAAATCCCACCCTTTGCGCGGCGCGGGATGGACCAGCGCGTCGGCCTCGGGGCAGTTCACGGCTTTCCCCTGCTTGCGCAGGAAGGTGAACGGCTTCTTGATCTGCAAGGCGATGTTGCCCCACAGGGCGATCTCGGTCAGCGGGCCGCCGTAGTCGAAATTGCTGCCGGCCGGCGGGCCGCCCTTGCAGGCGTTGAGGAAATCGCCCTGGTGCCCCGCCGGGGAACGCGGCAGCGACTTCGGCGGATAGATCGTCTTCTTGTGCTTCGACTCGGGAATGATGCGGGCCCCGTCGCAGTACTGCTCGGTGAACGTGACCGCCTTGGTCCCGTAGTAGAAGGCCCCGTGGTCCGGGATCTTCCGCCCGGGCTCCAGTTCCGGCGGCCTGGGCGGGGCCTTTTCGCCGAGGAACCATTTGAGCGTCAAGGGCACCATGCCGGCGCGGGCGGGGAACTTGTAGGTGATGATCGACCAGAGCGGATAGAGCGGGCCGTTGGGCGCGGAGGTCTCGGCCGAGACCTCCACCGCGTCCGCCTCGGCCAGCTTCAACGCCCAGTATGCCGCGTCCATCACGTGGCAGCACTGATCGCCCAGGGCCCCCGTGCCGTAGTCCAACCAGCCGCGCCACGAGAACGGGTGCAGTCCGCCCTGGTACGGCCGCATCGGCGACGGGCCGCACCAGACCTCCCACTTCAGATTGGCGGGGATGGGTTCGGCATTCTTGGCAACCTGGATGCCGGCGCTGAAGGCCCAGGTGGTGCGGCAGTGTACCTCGGTCACGTCCCCCAGTCCGCCGCCCCAGATCAGCTCGTAAAGCCGGCGGCAACCTTCGTCGCTGTGGCCCTGATTGCCCAGTTGCGTGGCGACCTTCTTTTGCCGGGCGAACTCCGCCAAGCGCCGGGCTTCCCAGACGCTGTGGGTCAGCGGCTTCTCCGTATACACGCCCGCCCCGTGCTCGATGGCCAGCATCGAAGCCGGGAAGTGGTGGTGGTCGGGCGTGGCGACAAAGACGGCGTTCAGATCCTTGTGGGCGTCAAACAGCTTCCGGTAGTCGTGGTAGGTCTTGGTCTTGGGATACGTCTGCCGCGCCGCGGCCAGGCAGCCCTCGTCGCAATCGGCCATGGCCAGGAAATTCTGCCCGGCGGCGACGCCGATGTGCGCGCTGCCGCGCCCGCCCACGCCGATCAGCGCCGTATTGAGCTTCTCGTTGGCCGCATACGACCACGCGCTGCGGGGCGAAACGATCAAAAGCGAGCTGGCACCGGCGGCGGCCAGAAAACTACGGCGACGAATGACGGTGCGGGACATGCTCTTCTCCTTGTGAGTACAATCATTAATTCGAAGGTCCTTAGCCTAGTGATTCAACAAGAACTCGTTGGCGTTCAAGAGCGTCCAGAGGATGTCGTGGATCGCCCGATCGCGGCCGTTGTGCTCGGCGGTCAGGTATTCAAGCAGCTTCTTTTTCTCGGCTTCCTTGGGCAGCCGCGCCAGCGCCGTCAGAAAGAGCTCTTCGACGACGTCCGCGTCGCTCTTCTTGTCCTTCAGCAGGCGTTGGAGCCGCGGGCTGTTGTAAATCGAGTCTTCGATGGCGCTGGAGTTGGTCAGGAACTGCACGTGCATGGGGTTCAGGTCGTCGGCCCGCTCGCGCTCCATCGCCGTGCCCCTTTCCGGCCGGCCGAACATCGCGGCCAACAGGGAACTCTCGCTGGCTTCCGCGATTTGCGCGGCCTTGACGTCCGGGGGAATGCTCGTGTCCGGCGCCGTATTGGGCCGCCTGAACTGGCGGAAGTTCTGCGGCTGCTCCGTGATCTGCGCCAGCGCGTCGAGAATCTGCTCCGCGGTCAGCCGCCTGGCCCGGTAATGGGAGAAGTTTTTCCCGTCCTTCTGGTTCAGCGGGGTGGGCTCGCTGGAAAGCTGGTAGGTCTTCGAGTTCAGCACCAGCCGGTAAATGTGCTTCAAGTCGTAGCGATGGCCGACCAGCTCCTTCTCCAGGTACTCCAACAGGGCGGGATTCTCGGGCGGATTCGTCGAGCGCAGATCGTCGGGCTCGTGGACGATCCCCCGCCCCATGAGCCAGTACCAGATCCGATTGACAATGTTCTTGGCGAACCAGGGATTCTGCGGCGTGGTGAGCCAATCGGCGAACTTGCGGCGGGGATCCGTTTGCCCGTCCCAGGCCAAGGCCGGCGAGTCCAAGGGCTTCATCGCCACGACCTTGCCGGTCCTCGGATGACGCAGCACCCGCTCCGGGTCCCGGCAGACGATCTGCTCCTTCCACTCGCTGGTAAACTTGATCTTAACCTGGCTGAAGAAGGCGGCCATCCCCAGGTCGTCGTCCCGGCCCCAGTTCTGCACCGGATGCGCATGGCAGCGGGCGCAGGAAAGCCTGGCCCCCAGGAAGAGCAGGGCCGTGGCCTCGCCCAGGGTTCGCGGGTCGCGCTCGGGGACGGCCCGCACGTAATTGGCCGGCCCGTCGCGGAAATTGCTGCCGCTGCCGGTGAGCAGCTCCCGGGCGAACTGGTCGTACGGCTTGTTCTCGGCAATGCTGTCCCGCACCCAGCGGTAATACGTCTCGCACGCCTTCGGCCAGAGACTGATCGGCTCTTCGGCCTTGATCCGCAACAGGTCGCGCCACTTGGTCGCGGCGAAGTCCGCGAATTCCTCGCGCTCCAGCAGGCGGTCGATCAGCTTGCTCCGCTTCTGCGGGTCGTTGTCGGCGAGGAAGGCGCGGGCCTCGTCGGGGGTGGGCGGCACGCCGATCACGTCGAAAAACACCCGCCGCAGGAACACCTCGTCGGCCGCGACCTCCGAGGGCGGAAAGCCCAACGCCTTGAGGTTGGCCAGCACCAGCTCGTCGATCTTGTTGTTGGCTTGGACGGCCGGGAACGGAGTTGCCAGCGGCTGCGGGATCTGCACGCGAACCACCCCCGCCTGTCGCAGGTAAATCGCACAAATCGCGGCGGACCCGAACTCCTCCGCCTTGACTTTGCCGTCGGCGTCGACCGCCGCCACCGTGGCGTCCGTGGATTGGAAAACGGCCAGCCGCGTGACGTCCTTTTTCGTGCCGTCGGAATAGACCGCCGTGACCACCAGTTGCTGCGTCTGGCCCTTCTGCACCACCGACTGCGGCGCAACGACCTCGACGGCGACCAGCTTCGGCAGCCTCTCGTCGCCGAAGGGCGCCCCTTGCTCGATCCAAGCGAGCAGCATCTTGTACTCCGCGGAACCGGGCGGGATCTTCTGCGCGCCGCCGTGCGGAATGCTCCCGGTGACCTTCAACAACAGCAGGCTCTTGGCGGGCTCAATACGGTCGATTCTCATGCCCCGCTGATCCTTGACGATGGTCTCGTAATCTTCCTCCGGGTCGCCCCCGAACATGGCCAGCGGCATTCCGCCTTTGCCCAACGGCGCCCCATGACACTGCACGCTGTTGCAGCCCAGCCGGGTCACCAGCGGCATCACGTCGCGGAGGAAGAAGACCGAGTTGGAGGCAGTCGCGGGCTGGACCGGCGCCGGCTTCGGCGGGTCCGCGCCTCCGGCGGAAGCGGAAATCAAAACGATCAGCCCCAGCACGACAAGGAGTAACCGTCTGCAGTCCGGAATGTAGCAGGCACACGCCGTGTGCCGTCGGTCCATAAACGCGGAGACAGCGGACGGCACACGGCGTGTGCCTGCTACATTGAGCGCCTTCCCGTGAACGGTTACAACAAGGTACATGGGCTTGGTTCTCATCGCAATGCACCCCCACACTGGTTGGGATCGTCCGCAGAAACCTGGTGAAAATGAGGGCCATTCCCCTCCGACGCAGGGGTCGGCCCTCGGCGGGAGAAGGCCATTCCTTCGATCTCGACCAGCAGGTCCGGGCGGCAGACGTCGGCCATGGCGTAGATCGTGGGCAGCTCGCCCAGTCGCTTCTCGCAGGCCGCGCGGACGTCGGCGTAGTCCTCTTCCTGCTTGATGTAAACCCGCACCAGCCCCAGACCTTCTAACGAGGTACCCAGGCCAGGCAGCCCATGCCGGCAGAGGTTTTCCTCGGAGATCAGGGCCCCGATGTTGTCGAGGGTTTCGTGGGTCTGGGCGACGGCGTCGCCGGCGTGCCGCGTTTCGGAATTGGTGATGCTCGCCGTGCCGGAGACGAGGATCGTCGCATAGTTGCCGCAGGACAATGCCATGGCGCGGCAGAATTTCGGGGTTTTCGGGCTGTAGTGCTCGGCATAGTCGAAGGCGGACGTTTGCCGGGGATTCTCTAGCGGCACGGCCAGAATGTCCTTGCGATCGGTAGCCAAGGCAATCGCACTCATCATCACCCGGCGGCCCTCGGTGCCGATGCCCGTGCTGGCCGGAAAGACCCGTCGCCCAGCGGGAAAAGGGGACAGGTCCAATTTGTGCGAAGCACCCTCCGGGCCGTTCCGGCAAATTGGACCTGTCCCCTTTTCCCGCTCCGGCGGCAAGCGGTCGGTCAGAAAGTGGATATCCTCGAAGAAGTCGCTCCGTGCGCGGTTGAGTTCCTTGTAGCGTTGCGTGGGTCCTTCGTCCTCGACGATCCCGCCCAGGTAGAGCCAGGTGCGGATCACCTGGTCCAGGCGGATGTTGACGCTTTCCAGCAACGTGCGAATCTGCCCGAAGGCGTCCAGGGCGGCGTCGTAGACGCTGCCGTTGCGGTCCTGGGGAACGACCTCCGCACAATGGCACCAAGAGATGTGGTTGTGCCGGGCGATGACCAACTGCTCGCTCACGCGTTGGATCTGCACCTCGCCCATGCCGCGGCCGATGCCCAGGGCCTCGATCGCCAGCAGTTTTCCTTCGCACGGGGGCTGAGGGATATAGCTCGTGGCCGGCATCTCCTTGCCGTAGAAATCGCGGATGATCTGCCGGCACTCGTCGATCAGGTTGACGCTGGGCACGAACACCGCCTGGTGGACGATCGACCCCAGCGTGCCTTCCTCTTCAATCACCGCTTCCATGGTGCGCAGGGCGTCGTCGGCCTGCTGGCGGAGCGTCAAGCCGCGGCGCGGGACCGCGGCCGCGAAGACGTGGCGGACGTTGTTCAGATCGACAACGGAGTAACCGATCCCAGCTTGCGACGACTTGCGGACGGTGTGCGTGGCCATAGCAACCTCCTATCCGGTGCAAATTCAACGCGTGAGGCGGGGCAGGCGAAACCTAACAGCGATTTGCACGTCTCCGGTGCAAATTCAAGGCGTGAAGCAGGGCGGGCGAAACGTAGCGGCGGCTCCGGAAGGCGGCTGCGCTCATGACAGCAGCTATCCGAACCCCTTTACCTTATCGTGCGGCCGGGGCGGGTGTCAATCATACTTTCGTATAGGTCCGCCGGGTTGTCTTGGAACCAGTCCTCTTCCAATCCCGCAGAAGCTCATCCTGCTCGTAATCGGGGTAGTTCCCTATCGCTCCCCCCCGCCGAACTCCGCAGGCAGCCCGTTGACGGTTCCGACCGTCTCCGCGCTCACCCGCACCACCTGGCCGATGAGGCGAACGATGTACTGCGGGTCGTCGGCGCGATTGGGGTCGCTGCGGATGCCGGACCGCTGGTCCTCGGAAACCTGGTACTGGTCGATGATCCATTCCAACGCGCTGCGGTTGCCCAGGCGGTAGTCGAAGACCTCGGGCGGGATGCCGGCCAGGGTGAGCGAGTTGTTCACCTTGATCGACCGCTTGTCCTTGGCCAGCCGCATCTTTTCCACTTGGTAGGAGAGCGGCACGCCGGGCGTCTCGATCCACTCCAGCGGCCACGGCTCCAGCGTCTCATAGTCCAGGTGCAGGCGGGCCAATTTTTCCCCGGCCGTGGCGAAGGCGTGGAAATCGGGGGCCAGCGGGATGCGGGGCAACTCGCGCTTCAGGTTCTCGGCATAGCGCTGGCGGTAGCCCGGATGGTGCAACAGGCCGTAGATGTAGTAGAAGATTTCCCACTTCGTGATCTTCTTGTTGCCGTCGTGCTCGCGGAACTTGTTCAAGGCCCAGTCGGTGATGTTCTCGCGCCGGTTCGTGCCGTCCTCGTTGTAGACGTAGAAGGGGAAGCACTGCGAACCGGCCCCAGAGCCGACAAGATGAATGTCTGCAATCTGATCGGCCGCCATGGTCATGAAGGGCTTCTCGGAGCCGGGCGATGTCAGCCCAATCAGGCGGTTTTCGCCCTCGGTCGCCTGAGTCGGATGAATCTGGGCAAATAGATACCTACGCTCAACCAACAATTCATGGAAGTAGAGCGATCGCCGCGTGAAGGGACGGTATAGGACCGTCCGGACCTGCCCTTCATCGAGGTTGGCGTACCGCTGGCGGCGCAGGTTCGCCTTCAACGATTCGCTCCACTTGATCTCCTCGTAACGCACGAAGTTGTCGATTCCTGCCTTCCCGCCGGTGCGTCGATACCGGTCCACTTCGCCATTGAACGCGTCGACGAATTCCGCAATTCGCTCGCGAAGGACTCTCGCGTCGAAGTCGTAGACCACGTCGTCTCGGTTGGTCTTGACGCCGACGGAATAAAGACCGAAGACCACCTTCGCCCCTTCGCTCGCCTGCTTCCCTTCCTTCGTTCCCAGGGGAACAAATCCCGCGAACTCCCCCCCGTTCACGGGCACCAGCCAGGTTTGGCGGTCATCGGGCTTCAGCCTGTCCCACTTGACGCCGCCGACACTGCCGTGCTGCGCCAACCATGCCAGTTTCTTCTCCTTGCGCAGCGTCTTGTCCAGACGATGGAAAAGCAGGCGGCGGCCACGGTGCCGGTTTGCCCTCACGGCCACCGTGATACCCACCCCGACCTGAATTCCGAAGACGTTGTAGGTCGTCCCCGCGAGTTTGGGGTTCTGCCGGACGTTGCCCTCCAGGTGCAAGTGGTAGACCCGCGTAAAATCCTGGAGCAGATGCTTCCGCATCCCGTCGAAAGCAATCTGATCGACGAAGCTGTTGTTGGAGACGAAGCAGACGATGCCGTCCCGTGCATTCAGCCGATCCACCGCCCAGCGGAAGAACTTCACATACATGTCGCTCAAGGCGTTCTTGTTCGTAGCGGTCGAATCCTTGGCGTAGGTCTCGCTCACGCGCCCGTCGATGATCTCGTACTTGCGGTTCTTGTTGTTGTCGTTCTCGTTGAGCTGCCATGCATTGTAGGGCGGGTTGCCGATCACCACGGTAATCGGCGCCTCGGTCTCCCGTCTCACGCGCGCCACGTTCTCCTCGGTCATAAACCCGAACGTGTTCTGCTTCCCTTTCGCCAAATCGAGCGTGTCCACAAAACACAGCCCGGGGAACGGCTCATACCCGCCCGTCAGCTCGTAATACGCGTGCTCGATGTTCAGCGCCGCGATGTAGTACGGCAGCAGCATCACCTCGTTGGCGAAAAGCTGTTGGCGGTACATCCGCGGCAGGTCCCGCTTGGGGATGCGGCGCAACAGGTTCACGATGAAGTTGCCCGTGCCGGTGCAGGGGTCGAGGATCTGGACGCCCTCGTCGCCCAGGGTCTTGCCGAACTCGCTCCGCAAGACCTCCTCGACGCTGGCGCACATGAAATCGACGATTTCCTGGGGCGTGTAGACGATGCCGTGCGTGTCGGCCACCTTGACCGAGTAGCCCTGGAAGAACCGCTCGTAGACCGTGTTCAAGAAGTGCTGCTTCTCGGTAAAACTCTCGATCGTGGCCGCGGCCTGCTCGATGGCCAGGTAGAAGCGGTCCAGCGACTTCAAGAACGCGTGCCGGTTGAACGATCGGGAGACCAGGGCGTCGATCACCTTCTCCACCTCGGCGGCGATCACGTTGCGGCGCGTGAAGTCCTGGTTGTCGAAAATCGTGCGGATCAGCCGCTCGGTCAGGAGGTGCTGCACCAGCATCTCGTCCACCGCGGCCTGGCTCAGGTTCGGGTTGAGCGATTTGCGGCACAACGCGTAGAACTCGTCGAAGGCCCGGATGAATCTCGCGTTGTCGCGATGGGCCGCCTTGATCTTTTCCACCAGCCCGAGGGCCAGGTCCGGCACGCGCTGGCGGAATTCGTCGATGGCCTTGCCGAAATCCTCGTGGACGGGCTCGGTGTAGGCGAAGAAGGCGTTCAGCAGATCGGCGAGCTGTTGCGGGTCGGTCAAGTCCACCTTCATGGCCTGGCGGCCGTTCTGGTAGAGTTGGGCCTGCCGCGTGTCCTCGAAGATGATGTTGCTCTGCGGGTAGCCCTTGGCGAGCTTCTTGCCGATCTCGGCTTCCAGCTTGTCGTGGGAGTCCTTGGCCTCCCAGTGGCCGCGGGTGATGTAGTAGTCGTCCCGAAACGTGCCGTCGGGCCGGATGGCCTTGCCGGCGGCGGTCTCGGAAAGCTCGGGGATCAGAGTCCAGGCGAACCGCCGTCCCGTCTGCTCCAGCAGGTTCTGGAAAGCCGAACGCAAGGCCGTTTCGTGCTCCACGTCCTGGCGCTGGTACGCCTGGAGCGCCTCGTAATACGTCTTGATCGCCTTGTCGGCGGGCTTGATGGTCTTGCCAGTGGACATGATTCCCAGAATAGGGCAAGCGAGGGATGACGTCAAGGGGAGGCGAGGTCAGCCAAAGGATCTTCGCAGCACGCGGCATATTGCCAAAGTCATCGTCGCCTTCTCGCTATTCGAGATGGACGATGCCGCGCTGGATGGCCACCGTCGCTGCTTCCGTGCGGTCGCTTGCTCCCAGCTTCTGCAGCGCGCTGCTCACGTGAAGTTTCACGGTGACTTCGGCAATGCCCAATTGCCGGGCGATCTCCCGGTTGGTGCGGCCCAGCACAACCCAGTGAAGCACTTCCCTCTCGCGGCCGGTCAGTTCCGGCCGGGCCTGCCGGGCCGCGAGCTTGGCGGCTATCGCCGGCGGAAAGTAGGTCTGGCCCGAGTGGACAGCCCGAATAGCGGCCAAGAGCTCAGCCCGCTCGGCCGATTTTGGCAGGTAGGCGGCGACTCCGGCCCGCACCGCGCCAAAGACATCTTCCTCACCGTCATAGACGGAAAGCAGCACCACGCGCGCCTGGGGAAACTCTCCGCGAATGGCCTCCGTCGCCTGCACGCCGCTGATGCCTGGCAGTCGCCAGTCCATGACGGTGACGTCGGGCGTGTGTTGGTGGAACAACTCGACGGCCTGCTCGCCACGGCCGCACTCCGCCACGACCGTCATGTCCGGCTCGGCGCCAATCGCGCTTGCCAGGCCCATGCGCACGATGAAATGGTCGTCCACCAGGAGCAGCCGGATCTTCGGCGGTTTCTTCACGACAGGTTCCCTCCTGGCGTTCCCTCTCCCTCCGGGAGAGGGTTAGGGTGAGGGGCAACGCCGTTAAGGACTTTGGGAGTTGAGTGGAGGCCGGGCGAAATGAAAATTGCCTATATTCCCGCAGTTTCCTGGGATGGCCGTTTTATCGCACTTGCAGCCCCACGTTCAAATTACGCACGTAACTACCGAATCCCCCCATTTTCACGGAAAAAAGTCCTTAACGGCGTTGGGTGAGGGGGATTTGTCGTCTTGACCGCGACCACGACTTTCGTTCCCTTCCCCGGCGTGCTCTGGACTTTGCAATTGCCCTGGATTCTCTCGGCGCGTTCACACATGCCCAGAAGGCCAAAGTGCCCGCCGCTCAGGGCCATGGCTTGCTCAACGTCGAATCCCGCGCCGTCGTTCGCGACGCGCAATTCCACCCCCTCCTCCTCAAACGAGAGCCAGAGCCGTACATGTTCCGGCTTGCCGTGCTTCAGGGCATTGCTGAGCGCCTCCTGCGCAATGCGCAGCAAGTTCGCCTCGATCTTGCCGGGCAGGCGACGGGGACGCCCTTCGACGATGACCTCCACGGCAACCGGCGACCGAGGCGCGCGCACCACCTCCTGAAGTGCCGCCACCAGGTCGCCGCCTTCCAGCAACGAGGCCCGCAGGTCCATGATCGAACGGCGGGCCTCGGTCCGACTGTGCCGCAACAGGGACCGCGCCAGGTCGAGCAATTGCCGCGGACCATCCGCCGCCTCGGGCAGTTTCGCACTGACCGTATCCAATTGCAGCGAGATGCCGGCCAACTCCTGTTCCAAGGTGTCGTGCAACTCCCGGGCGATTCGTCCCCGCTCCTCGTAGACAGTCTCCCGGGCCAGTTGCCGGCGGATGGTCTTCGTCTGTACCGCGACGCGGTAGCGGAGGACAATGACCCACAAGAGCGCCGCCAGCGCCATGAGTAATATCGCCCCCACCGCCGCGAGAATCCGCGGCGTTGTCCACCACGACGGCCTACGCAGCACCATCACGCCGTCGGGCGAAGCCACCAGGAGGTGGAACGTGCCGGGCCGAATGTCGGCTTTCAGGGGACCCTGCTTGAGCAAGTCCTCCCTCCGCGAGTTGACGCAGACGCCCTCCAGCCGCAACCAACTGTCCTCCGCCAGCCCGGCCAGCCGGGAAAGGTCAGAGGCATCGGCGAGCCGGGCCAGAAAGACCTTTTCGCCGGACTGCAACACGAGCGTCGGCTGCTCGGGATTGAGCGAAGCCTGCAGCAAGAGACCTTCCATGACCACCCGACGGCAGTCATAATCGCCACTGAGCGCTTTCTCGGTCGTGATGGTCGGCGGCTCGGGCAGGGGGCCGGATCCGCGGGTCTGGTAGACGGCATCCTCGAGGATCGGGTTCCACTGGCCCTGGGCGGGAAAGCCGGCCACGTCGACCCGGCAGCCCGGCGGCACCTGGGGAGGTTCGATCGTTTTCACGAACACCGCGGCGCCTTCACCCTGGACGTACATGCCGCGGCCGGCGACTGCCTGGACTACGGTCCCTTGGATACGGACCCGTTCCGACACGGAATGCAGGACGTCGAACCGCATCAAGGACGCGATCGGCCTGACCGGCAACGCAAAAGCCTTGCCCGGCGACGGCCCAACGACGTGCACGTCATCGAGCGCAGCGGTGGCCAGCCACATGCCGAGAAACTGATTGTTGTTGTTGAGGATCGCCGTAAACACGCCGCGGACGCGGACCGTGGCGCCGACCAGCTCCGTGGGCAACTTCTTGGTGGGCGGGTTGCGAAAGGCAGCCGCCGTCACGCGTCCGGCAGGGGAAGCCACCGTGACCACCACGGCTTCCACCGCGCCCTCGAACAGGCTTCCGCTGGTCACCTGGCGGACAACCCCGGAAATCTCGATCCACTGGTTCTGGTAACGGGGATCGGCAAGTTGCACGATGGATGGCTGGAGTGGTTCCGGCAGCGGTGCCCGGCCGAGGACTTTCACGACCACCGCGGCACCCTCTTTGCCGCGTACCGTGGGTGAGAATCGTCCAAAGTTGGTTCTCCCTTCGATCTCGACGAGCATTCCCTGGGAGATTCCCGTCCTTTCCGGCCAGGGAAGATTGTCGGGCGAGACGTAGATTCCACCGCTTTCGTCCTGTACGAACATCAACGACGTGTAAAGATTATTCAAGGTGATGACGCCGCGGATACGGACCGGGTAGCCGCGCCGGGCCTCCTCGGCCGTAAGCTGCCGGATCGCGCCGACCGTGGTCAACGTGGGCAGCCCGCGGAAAGTTGCGGTCGTCTCCTCGGCATGGCCCGACGCGAGCAGGCATATCAAGAAGACGCCCAGCGTGAGGGGAATGCTCATGACCGCCACGTTACACGATCGTGGGCGGAAATACAACTGTAACCGTTCACGGGTCGGGCGGGGACTGGTCCATTTTTCGGCCAAAAAGCGCATTTGGCCGCGGGACGTAAGGCCGAAAACATGGACCTGTCCCCTTGGCACTGCCTATACGAAAGTATGATATCGCTTGCCTGACGTACAGCGTATACTCGGTGTCGATCTCCCGCGTATCCGAGCGGCTTGTTGCCTGGCAGTCGCGTTGTCAGCGAAAGGAGAAAGCTATGTTGAAACACCTATTGCTCATTTGCGTGCTAGCCTGCTGCACTGCCGTGTCGACCGCTGCGGAACCGCTGATTTGGGTCGAGGCGGAGGCGGCCGCCAAGCGGCAGCTCGTGGACAATGCCGGACTGAACAACGTCAATCCCGACGAACTTTCCGGCGGCAAGTGGATTTGCAGCTTCTCCCATGAGAAAGATCCTTCCGGCATGGGGCAGTACGCCCTGGATATTCCCGCGGCCGGCCGCTACCACCTTTGGGCGCGGGCCGTCGCTGGCACGGGCCTGGCCTATCGCCTGGACGGCGCCAGCAGCGCCGTCAGCGTGGCGGTCGACAAGGGGAAGGACGAAATCCCCGTCTCCGCGGATGGAAATCCGTTCTATCCGGGACGAATCGCTTGGTACGACGCGGGCACCGTGGAATTGACGCCGGGCAAACACGTCATCGCCTGGTACCTGGGCGGGCTGAAAGAGAAGGACCGCTACGGCGGCCTGGACTGTTTCGTGCTTACCACGGGCGCCTTCACCCCCAACGGCAAGTACAAGCCCGGCGGGAAATCGCCGCAGCCGACTCCGGCTTTCCAGCCGGGCCAGGCGTGGGACTTCGTCCCTGCGGCCGATCAGCTTGACCCCTCCGCCCTGCTCGATCTCCGCTACCTCAATGAGAAGGCTGCCGGGGAGCACGGTTTCATCCGCCTGAGTCGCGACGGCGACAGTTTCGTACGCGGCGACGGCCGGCCGATCCGTTTTTGGGCGGCGTCATCGTCGCCTACGCCGCAGTTTGACCTGGCGTCGCAGAAACACTCCGCGCAGTTTCTCGCCAAGCGCGGCGTCAATTTCATGCGTCTGGGCGACAATTCCTTGATCCCCACGGCCCCGGGATCGAAGATCACCGACGTGAATGAGAAGGCGTTGGACGAAATCTTCAAGGGCGTTGCCGCGATGAAGTCGGCCGGCATCTACTCGATGATTGTCCCCTACTGGGCCTGCCAGGTGAAGATTCAGAAGAGCTGGGGGGTGACCGACCCCGGCGGCGACAATCCACAAGGGCTGTTGTTCTTCGAGCCGACGATGCAGAAGGGATTCAAGGCCTGGCTGAAGGCGCTTTATGGGCGGAAGAACCCCTACACCGGCCTGACGCTGGCCGAGGACCCCGCGGTGGCCATCATCGAGCTGCAGAACGAAGACAGCCTGCTATGGTGGGGCTTTTCCAGCATCAACGGCGACGCGCAGATCATGTTGCGGCGATTGTTCGCGGATTTCTTGAAGAAGAAGTACGGCTCGCTGGAACAGGCCCGCCAGTCCTGGCAGAACTGCGCGGGCTTCGTGCCGGATGCGTGGGACAGAGGACTCCCCGGGCTAATGCACACGTGGGACCTGACGCGTGACGGCCGTACAAAGAAGGGCAAGATCCCCGGTTTCGAGCAGCGGGTGACCGACCAGACCGAGTTCCTGGCGCAACTGATGCACAAGTTCAACTCCGAGATGACGACCTACCTGCGCGACGAACTGGGTTGCAAGCAGTTGATCAACGCGTGCAATTGGAAGACCGCCGACATGATGCTGACCCAGGACGCCGAATACTGGTCCTACAGCGCCAATGACGTGATCGCACGGAACTGCTACGTCGAGGTCTATCACCAAGGGGTCCAGGCCGGCTGGAATATCCAGGCAGGCGATAGTTACGCCGACGTGTCGATGATCAACAGTCCGGTCGATCTGCCCGTCAACGTGAAGAAGCCGCTGGGCCGTACGTTCATGCTCCCCGAGACCCTCTGGGTGCCGCCCGATCTGTATCAGTCCGAAGGGCCCTTGATGGTAGCTGCACAAACGGCCCTGACCGGGATTGACATTACCTGCTGGTCCGGGTGCGGGATCGGGGGTTGGTACCACAGTGACTGGTTCCTCTTCAAGTGGGTTTGGAACAGCCCGGTGACCCTGGGCCAGTTCCCGGCGGCGGCGCTGATTTACCGGCAGGGGCTGGTCCGGCCCGGCGAGCCGGCGGTCGTCGAACATCGCCGCCTGGAGGACCTCTGGGAGCGCAAAACGCCGATCATCTCCGAACAGGGCGGCTGGGACCCCAACCACAACGCCGGCAACATCACCCTCACCTCCAGCGTGAAGACGACGGTCGATCCGCTGGCTTACCTGGTGGGCCCGGTACGGGTGGCCTACGGCAGCGATCCGGCCAAGACCCAGGTCGTGGACCTGGCCAACTACATCGACCGGGAGCACAAGACGGTGCGGAGCATCACCGGCCAGATCGAGACGGACTACGGCAAGGGCGTCTACCGCGTCAACTCGCCACTCGTCCAAGCCGCGGCGGGTTTCTTGAAGGACGCCGGGACGCAGCATTTGGCGGACGTGGACATTACCTGCCACAACAAGTACGCCACCATCGTCGTCGTGCCTTTGGACGGCAAGCCGCTTCGGGAGTCCGGGAAAGTGCTCGTTCAGGTCGGCACGGTATGTCGGCCCGCGGGCTGGACCACGGTGCCCGCCCGTGCGCGAATCAACGGCAAACAGAGCGACTGCTTCCGCATCATTTCCAGGGGCAAAGACCAGTTGCAGGTGGAGAACGCAGAGGTTACGGTCAGCGTCGCCAACCCGCGCCTCAGCAGGGCCGTGCTGTTGGACGTTAACGGCATGGCCACGCCCACGCCGGTCGAGGTCAAGCAGACCGGCGGCAAGGCGACCGTGGTCCTGCCCGCCAACACCATGTACCTCGTGCTCCAATAGCGAGTGGTTCTTAGGCGTCGCGTCAGAGGCCACGAATGACTTTTCCCCGGTTGCCCGTCATTCCGAGGACCACATTCATGTCTGAAATCAGAGCATGTGTTGCTCGCGGTGTTTCACTCTTGGCGGTGGTTGTCGCGTCTTGCCTGGGCACGCGTGGGGCGCCGGCCGGGACGCAGGCGGTCGAGATGGCGCGAGGATTGGGGAAGGTCGAGTGGCTCCAGAAGGGCACGGCCTGGGAAGATCCGCGAATTGGTCCACCGGCAAAATGCCCGGCGAGAACGACATTGCCTGCTTCCTCGCCCCGTCGGGCAGGGTGGCGGTCCAACCCGAGTTGAAGGGTAATGCCTCGGTAGGCGGATTGTACTTCGACAACGGCGCCAGCCCGCGCCGCAGGCCGGACCAGTTCATTCCCGGCGCCAAGCCGGTGCCGATGCAGCGCATCGCGACCTGGTCCATCCGGGGCCGGGGAAGGATCTCGCTGGGCAAGGGCGGCGTCGAGTTCGGGCCCAAGGGGGGCACGGCCCTGATCTACCCCGACTTGGAACTCCGCGACGACCAGCCCTGGCACTTGGGCGACCCCTTGTTGCCCGGCCCGGACCGCCGCGACGGCCTCAACCTCAAGGTGGACGAATACGGCAACGACGCCTTCCTGGTGATCCAGGGCGTGATCTCGGGCAAGGGCGGGATCCGCAAGACGGGCATGGGGCGGGTGGTTTACGCCAACGCCGCCTCGCCCACGTTCCAGGGCGGCACCCGCATCGAGGCCGGCGTGGTGCAGTGGCGAATCCCCAAAATCGCGGTCTCGGGCGACTTCGCCTTCGGCGCTCAGCCGATCGTGCTGACGGCAGGCTGCTTCTGCTTCGGCGCGGCCGAGTGCCAGAGGCAGGCCGACCAGGTTCCCGCCCTCACCACGCCGATCGAAGTGCGCTCGCGCAACGGAATCCTGGAATACGACCAGGAGCAGTGGGACAACAAGTTGAGGGTCATTCCGCACAGCCGATTGACGGGACCGATCCGGCTTGGCGGCGGCCTGATGGTGGAGTTCAATGCCGTGGGGGGCGCGGGCAGCGATTTCCTCCTGGACGGCCCCATCCTGCTCGACCAGTCGGCGCCGGCCAGTCCCGCGCTCGTGAGCGGCAATTTCGTCACCGATTTCTGGAGCGAGCGCGCACGATTCAGAGGGAAGATCAGCGATGGCCCCGGCAGGGCCGGCAATCCCTTGATCCTCCGCCCGTACGCAGGCATGATGCCCTTCACGCACCCGAACAACGACTATGCCGGCGGCACGCTCGTACCCTACTGCGGGATCGGACAACATCATCCGGATTCGGTCAAGTCGAGAATCAACGTCTCGCCCGAATCGAAGCTCGGCACGGGCGACCTGACCCTGGAACCCGGCGGGGAAGTGCTCTTGTCGGCCCCGAGCAACCTGGGCTCTCGGGCCACCGTGTTCCTGCGATCCAGCGACATGGCGCACGCCGTGTTGGATGTGGGCTACAACGGTCTGCCGAGGCTCAGCAGCGACTCCAGCGGAGTGCTGGCCTTCGAGGTCAATGAGTTCGACGCGGTCACGGACCAATCGACGTTGGGCAATGGCCGCATGTTCCTGGCGGCTGGCTTTGACGGCCGGAAGGTCGTCTGGCCCACCTTCACCGGCAAGCGACTCTTGCCGGGGGCGGGAAACGTGTATCGCCTGGGCGGTGGCGATCCGTGGCCCACGTTCGGCTTGCAGGGGCAGATGCTGCGGATTCGCCAAGGCGTGTTGACAGGCGATGCGGCCTTGGAGGTGGGCATGGCCGGCTGGAAGGGCATCGGGCGGGTGCGGTTGGACGGGCCGAACACCTTCGCCGGCCCGATCCGCGTCCGCGGCGGGTTCGATCTGGGAGGGCTACCCGAGAATGGGCGGCACCAGTTCGTTGCAAGGGCTGGCCCAGACCGAGCCGGGCGCAAGCCCGTTCGGGTCGCCCGCGGGCGCGATCCTTCTTCATAACGCGGCGTTAGGGGTCCGTGCCGATAACCCGGCGGCGCAGGGCATAACGAAGGGCTCGCTCACCTGCAGCGGCACTTGCCTGGTGGATCTCAACGGCAAGAAGGGAAACCCGGCGCAACTCGCGCTGGCCGATCTCCGCCGCCATGATCGCTGGGGGGGCGTTCTCGTCGTCGCCGGGGCGACGGGGAAGTTGCAGGACACCGAGCGGCTGCTCGTCGGCGCGTGGAAGAAGGACGTGCCGCTGCTGCCGCCCTGGATCCTCTGCCGGCAGGGCAATCGCCTGGGCTTTGCGTCTTACGACGCCCAGCAGGGCAAGGGTGTCGGGCCCGTATCCGCGACCCGGCCGAGTCTGAAGGGGACCCGGCCCGCCGACATCGTGGTCTGCGGCGCGACGGACCTGGCGGGCGCCAAGCTGAGGGTCATGGCCCTTCAGACAACTGGCCCGGTCACCAACGGGGCGGTCGAGATCGCCCGTGGCGGTCTGCTCCTGGGCGCCGAGTTCGGGGCCAGCCTGGACTTCGGCGATACCGAAGGGGTGATCGTCGGGACGACGGGCGCGAGCTGGCTGGATGGAAAGGTCCCAGGCGTGACGGGCAAGCTGTCGGGCAAGAAGGGCCTGACAGTGGTCTCGGCGGGACTGACCAACCCGGCCAATGATTTCCAAGGGCCGATCGTGGTTCACGGCTGGCTGCGGGCGGGCATGGACGTGGAGGAGAACGCCACGGTGCGCCCCGGAACCCTGGGAAACCTCAACAATTCCCTGCTGCTCGACGGCGGCGCGGTGTCCGTGCTGCCGGGCGGTGCGACGGGCAACTGTCTGGCGGCCAGCCGCACGGTGGTCCTGGGGGAGAGCGGCGGCATGTTCTACAGCGCGTGGGGGGCAGGAAGCCCGTTCATCACGATTCATGGCAAGATCACCGGACCGGGCATGCTGACCACCCCAACCTGGGCGCGGGAGGCCTCGTGATCGACAATCCCGAAAACGATTACTCCGGAGGCACGTTTGTGGCGGGCACGGGCTTGCTGCGGGTCACTCTGCGCGGCCGCCTGGGCAGCGGAGCGGTGCTGGTCCGCGCCGACGATGCGGCCCTCATCTTACAGGGCGACGCCAACATCTCCCCCACGGCGCGGCTGACCGTGTCGCACTACGGCATCGCGCGGTTCACGTCCGCCAAGCCCGTAATCGGCTCCCTGGACGGAAGCGGCTTCGTTCTGCTAGGCGACGAAAAGACTCCCACGTGCCTCACGCTCGGCGGCGACGACAGCGACGCCGAGTTCTACGGGAAGATACGCAACGCCCATCCGGGCGGGGCGGGTAGCATCGTCAAGACTGGCAAGGGAACCTGGACGGTGTACGGCGCAGGAGTACTCTGGCGGCACGACCGTCGAGGCCGGGACGCTGGTGCTCATGGGCGGCGTCGCCGGCGATGTCGTCGTGAACCGGGGCGGCACCCTAGCGCTCAAGGGGGTCGTTGGCGGGAAGGTGATCGTCCGCGAAGGCGGCGCCTTCCACAACGGTCGGTGAGAGGAACGAACCATGTATCCTCGAAGATGCCGTAGCCCATGCGGGGCGTTGAAACGGGGCGTTGAAACGCGGACGCAGCTAGTCGTTCGGTTCCGCCAGGCGATACGCTCGTCTTGGCATGGCGGAAGTCGACTACACTACGTCCCGTCTTGTCAAGACGAGCTGCGTCCCCGTTTCGACTCCCTGTGTGCCTCCCGAACTCCAGTCCCCTGAAAGGATAATGACCAATGTTGAGAAAGCTTTTGGTTCTCTGTGTATTGGTGTGCTTCCCGTCATGGGCGATCGGCGCCCAAGGACTCATCTGGGTGGAGGCCGAAGACGCTGTCCAGAAAACTCTCGTGGACAACGCGCCCATGAACAACGTCAATCCCGACGCCCTTTCCGGAGGCAAGTGGATTTGCAGTTTCTCCCATCCGGGCCAGCCCACCGGCACCGCGGAATACGCCGTGGAGGTCCCGGCGGCGGGCAAGTATCACGTTTGGGCACGGGCCATGCCCGGCTCGGGGCTGGCCTATCGCGTGGATGGGGCGAAAGACGCCGTCGAGGTGGCGGTCGACAAGGGCCAGGACCCGGTGCCCATCTCCGCCGATGCAAATCCGTTCTGGCCGGGCCAGGCTTCGTGGTTCGACGCGGGCTTGATCGAGCTGACCCAGGGCAAGCACACGCTCACCTGGTACCTGGGCGGCTTGAAGAGCCCGGATCGCTACGCCGGTTTGGATTGCTTCGTGCTCGCCACGGGCAAGTTCGTACCCAACGGCAAGTACAAGCCCGGCGAGAAGTCGCCGCAGCCGGTCCGCGATTTCGATCCGGCGCAGGCCTGGGACTTTCGGCCGGAGCCGGACAAGTTCGACCCCGCCGCGATGCTCGATCTTCGCTCGTTGAACGAGAAGACGGCCGGCGAGCACGGGTTCATCAAGCAGAGTGCGGACGGCGACAGTTTCGTCCGCGGCGACGGGCAGCCCATCCGTTTCTGGGCCGCCGGCCTGCGCACCGGGCAACATGACATGAAGGAGTTGCGCCGCGAGGCGCGGTTCCTCGCCAAGCACGGCGTCAACGCGATCCGCGTCTTCGCCATGCTCCCGCCCACGGGCGAGCACTCGAAGTTGACCGACGTCAACGAAGACGATTTGGACTCCCTGCTGATGACCGAGGCGGCCATGAAGGCCGAGGGCATCTACACCTTCACCGGCGCTGATTGGCCCGTCTCCACGCAGCTCCAAAAGAGCTGGGGCGCGACCGACCCGCAGCGCGGCCAGTGCGAAGACCTCGTCTACTTCGACCCCAAGTTTCAGGTCGGCTACAAGGCCTGGATGAAAGCCCTCTCGACGCGGAAGAATCCCTACACGGGCCTGCGGATCGCCGACGATCCGGCCGTGGCCATCATCCAGTTGCAGAACGAAGACAGCCTCATCTGGTGGGGAACCATGGGACTGAAGGGCGACGCCCTGAAACTCTTCCTTCACCAGTACGCCGACTTCCTGGTCCAGAAGCACGGCTCGCTGGAGAAGACCCGTGCCGCCTGGCAGAACTACTCGGGCGTGAAGATGCTCGGCGCAGACGACTGGGCCGCCGGCCGGCCCGGCATGCTCAATATCTGGGACTTCAGCCGCGACATCGGCATCCTCAAGGCCGCGTCCCCCGGCTTCAAGGCCCGCATCGCCGACCAGATGGAATTCCTGGCCCGTACTATGCGCCGCTTCAATGCCGAGATGGTCGAGTATCTCCGCAAGGACCTCGGCTGCAAGCAGCTCATCAATGCCAATAACTGGCGGACCGTGGACCTCGTGACGACCCAGGACGCCGAGTACTGGGCCGATTGCGCCACGAACGTCATCGCGCCAACATCTACACGGGCGGCATGCACCAGGGCGGCGGCAACGGCTGGCTGATCGTTGCCGGCCACTACTACTCCGACGCATCAATGCTCCGCAGCCCGCTCGAAATGCCGACCAACGTGAAGCAGCCCCTGGGGCACCCCTTCATCCTCACCGAGGTCCTCTGGTGCCCGCCCAATCTTTACCAGTCGGAGGCGGCGCTGTTGGTCGCCGCGCAGCAGTCCCTCACCGGCCTGGGCGCCGCCTGCTGGTTCTCCAACGGCGTCGAGCCCGACTGGCAGCAGGACCCGAGAACCAAGTGGACCTACTCGACGCCCATGCAGATCGGGCAGTTTCCCGCCGCCGCGCTGTTGTACCGCCAGGGCCTGCTGCGCCCGGGCAAACCGGCCGTCGTCGAGCATCGCAGCCTGCAAGACCTCTGGGAGTGCAAGATTCCGCTGATCGGCGAAGAGCCCGGCTGGGACCCCAACCGCGACCAGGCGAGTATGCCGCGCAGTCCCCACGTCAAGACGGTCGTCGATCCGCTGGCCTATTGGGTCGGGCCCGTGCGCGTGGTCTACGGCAGCGATGCGTCTCAGAGCACGGCGGTCGATTTGTCCAAGTACATTGACCGGCAGGGCAAAACCGTCCGCAGTATCACCGGCCAGTCCGAGCTGGACTACGGCCGAGGCATCTACCGCATCAACGCCCCGGCGGCCCAGGCGGCCTGCGGCTTTCTCGGCGGCGCCGGCCCGCAGCGACTGGCCGACGTGACCGTCACCTGCGGCAACCGCTACGCCAGCATCGTGGTCGTGGCCTTGGACGGCCAACCGATCAACAAGTCCGGCAAGCTCTTGGTGCAAGCGGGCACGCTGGCCCGGCCCACGGGCTGGAGCGTGTCGCCTTTCCGCGCCCGCATCGACGGCAAGCAGGGCGATTGCTTCCGCATCCTCGATGGCGGCAAGATGCCCTTTCAGGTGGAGAACCTCGACGCCTCGCTCTCGATCGCCAATCCCCGCCTCAGCAAGGCGATCCTCCTGGACGTCAACGGCATGGCCACGCGGACGCCGGTCGAATTGAAGCAGTCGGGCGGCAAGGCGACGGTCGTTCTGCCCGCCAACACGATGTACCTGGTGCTACAGTGACGGAAATTGCCCTTTTGGGCGTCTTGTCCCAGCGAGTGGGCGGCAGACGCATCGAGTGGGACTGCCAGAGCCAAAAGGCCCAAGGCCTGCCCGAAGCCGAGGCCTACATCAAGGAAACGTACCGCCCGGGCTGGGAAGTGGTATGAGCGGCTTAGGGCAAAAATAATCCGATGTCCGACTTTATAGCTTGCGGCGGACGCGTCGCCATAGTCTGATAGGGATCTGCGCAGATCCCACCCCCGCAATTCCTGCCGAGATTGCCTCCATGACCAAGCCCATGTGTTTCGCCGGCCTGCTGCTCGTTCTGGGTACGATTGCGGGTGGAGCCCGCGCCGCCGACGGGCCGCCGGCGTATCCTCCGCCGACGCTGGGCGACACGAGCGGCTGGGGCCGAAACATTCAGCGTACCATGCGACTGCTGGCCACGAGCACGCCGCAGAAACGGAACACGGTGCGGATCCTGTTCTATGGGCAGTCGATTACCGAGCAGCCGTGGTGGCAGGCCGTGGCCGACGATTTGCGGGCCCGTTTTCCCCATGCGAACCTGGTGATCGAGAACCGGGCGCTGGGCGGCTACGCCTCGCAGTTGCTCGTCAAGAACGTCCGAGACCGACCTCTACCCGTTCTATCCCGACTTGCTCATCTTCTACGTCTACGGCGCGCACGATAAATACGAGGACATCATCCGGCGCGTGCGTGAGCGCACCACGGCGGAGATCCTCCAGCAGAACGACCACGTAACCAGCCCGGCCGATTTCAGCGAAGAGACCGATCCCGCGAAACTGTGGCCGCCCGACGGCAAGCACTGGGGCGCGTTCATGAACCACAATTGGTTGCCGGCGGTCGCCAAGCGTTACGGCACCGAGCTTTGCGATCAGCGGGGCCTTTGGAAGCGGTATCTGACGGACAACGGCCTCCAGCCGAAGCAGCTCTTGATCGACGGCGTGCATCTGAACGCGCAGGGCGATTTCTTGATGGCCGAGTGCGTCAAGGCGTACCTGCGTTACGACCCGCGCCTTGGCACCGCGGCGGCCGACCGCTGCGTGAAGACCTATGAGGTGGGCAAGGACATCGCGTGGCGCGAAGGTAAGTTGCGGCTGGCCTTCGAGGGGAACCGCGTGGACCTGGTCGTCAAGCCCGGCGCAGCCTCGCCGGCCGCGGTGCGGATCGACGGCCGCCGGCCTTCGGAGTTCCCCGAACTGTACGGCTTCACGCGCACGCGGGCCAAGCCCGGCGGCAAGTTTCCCCCAATCGCCCCGCTCAAATCGGAGAAACGGCTGCAGCTCGAAGACTGGACGATGGAAGCCGTCCAGGACCGGCAAGACGCCAAGCAGTTTCGCTTCACCCTGCAGGGTTCTAGGACGGGGCCCGACGGCGAGGGCCGATCGGACCGGCGGTTCGTATCGCGGTCCGGCCGGATCGTGATCGAGCCGGAGGACTGGAACGTGGCCTTTGCACTGATGCTGGCGCAGGTCAAGCCGGTGCCCGATCGCTTCACGGTGACCTGGAGCGTGGTGCCGCACTTCGTCGACGAGTTCGCTTCGCCCGGCGTCAAGGACGCGACCGTGGAAAGCACGGTGACCTTGGCCCAGGGACTGGGGGGCGCAAACACGTGTTGGAAATCGCCGGCAGCGCGGATACGCCGATTGCCGCCGTTCGCGTCTATGACCCGCCGGGCACGAATCGAGGCCGCTAGTATCGTTCGGTGAAGGCCATTGGACAGAGCATAGACTCATCGACAACGGAGTCGGCTATGAACGTGAAAGCATTCTCCATCGCATTGCTCTTGGCAAGCACGTCTCTTGTTCGGGGGTTGCCGGCGGCCCAGCAGAAGGCGAGCATCGTCGAAAGCAAGGAGTCTTTCGCTCTGCGGAGCAAGCATCTGACGGTCGAGCTTTCGACCACGCGGCCGCAGTTGCTCCGCCTGTCGGTCGATAGCCTGGGGCTGGGCCGATTTCCGCCCAGCGCGTTGAGGCCTCCGGCCCCGGCGCCGCGGCCCACCACCGGGAGGCGAAGCGGAACGAGCCTGGAATATCGCCGGCAGGGGCTTCCCCGCTCCGCCCCCGCCCGCTGGACCTTCCAGCTCGGCGACCAGGAATTGGCGCTCGTCTCCCGCTGGAGCGAGGATGATCCGCCCGAACCGGTCGTGCTGGAGTTCGATCCGCGCCTCTGCCACGCGACGCTCTTGGGCCGGGCAAACGCGGACGGCAGCGTCCGGCTGCCGGCGCTGCTGCACCTTCCCGACCAAGGGACGTTCCGCATCGCCGCGACGGACTGGAAAGACGCGGCGCTGGGCTACGATGCCCGCCGGGCCGGCGCGGGCTACGATGCCGGCCGCGGCGGCGCGGGCTACGTCAGAATCACGTTTCCCCCGGCGACACGCGCCCGGCGGCAGGTCGAGTATCGCTGGGAAGTCGCCGCGATCTATCCGCCCGTCGCCGGAATCGCCGGCGATCCCCGCTTCGACGGCTTCCGCCGCAACTGGCTCAGCATCCTCCAATTGAGGCCGGATCTGCGGGTATTGGCCAATCATGCGGGCAGCGACACCGCCGCCTTCTGCTACTACGAGTACGCCGACATCGCCCGGCACTCGCCGCCGCTGGCCGAGGGCCTTGGCGCGCTGGACCTGGTGCGCCAAAGCCTGGATCGGATCCTGGAAGGCATGCCGGCCTACGGTCTGCCCAATTTTGTGATTTCCGGCCCGAACTACTGTCTCCGCTGGTTCCGGGAGGCGGCCGCGGATACCTATCCTTCCCTCTTGATCGCCGCCTGGGACTACGTCGACGGGACCCACGACAAGGTCTGGCTGGCGAAGAACTACGCGGGCATCCGGCAGTGGGCCGAGACGATGCTCGCAACGGACCGCAACGGCAATGGCCTGGTCGAATACATCGAGAGCGGCAATTCCGGATCGTGGCCGCCGCGTCTCAAGCATCGTCCATCCAATTGGTGGGACGCCATCGGCTTCGGCCACGAGGACGCTTATGCCAACGCCCTGGCCTACCGCGCGCTTTGCGGCATGGAGCGGCTGGCCGCCACACTCGACAAGACTGCGGACGCCGCCCGTTATCGCGCCGCCGCCGACAAACTCCGCGGGGCCTACTTCAAGACCTTCTACAATCCGGCCACCGGCGTTTTGGCGGGCTGGAAAAGCGCCGACGGCCAACTCCACGACTACTATTTCCTCTGGGTCAACGGCATCGCCATCCATTACGGGCTCGTCCCCAGGGACCGGGCCAACGCCATCATGGATCGCCTGTTGGCCAAGATCAAGGCCGTGGGCTACAACCGCTTCGACCTCGGTCTGCCGGGCAATCTGATCCCGGTCCCCAGAAAAGACTACGTGGACTTGTCGAAGCACTGCTGGGGCGTGGGGCAAAAGGAGGATAACTCCGACGGATTCCAGATCTACCAGAACGGCGGGGCTTCGGCCTGCTTCGCCTACTTCACCCTGGCCGCTCTCTATGATCTCGGCCGCCGCGAGCAGGCCGACCGCATCCTCTTCCCCATGCTCGACGCCCTGGAGAAGGGCCAGTTTCAAGGCTTCGGCTCAAACGGCATGAGCAACGACTGGAAGGCATGGGACGGCACGCCTTGGGGCTACGAAGGCTTGCTGGTGGACAACTACTACGTCCTGCTGGCGGTGCTGGCGAGGGAGGGCTCGCTGGAGAAAAGGTAGCGCGCGGGCGCCACGGCCGGTCTCAGCCGGCCAAAGCCCGGCCATTCATCGCATTGCTTGTGCCGTCGCAATTCCGTTAGGGCAGCTCTGTAAGGTATTTGTCCTCAAAGCGGAAACCCCATCCCGGTCCATCGTTGGGATAATCCAACGCCAACAAGTACGAATCGCCCGCGGTACCCGTATCCAGCTCAAGCCGGGCCACGATCAGCGCAATCCGGTCGATCTGGTGCGTGCTGTCGGCAATCGGTCGCGACAGCGGCGAGACCGCCTTGAAAAATCGGATACCCTTGATTTTGGTCATTCTGAAAAGACTCTCCTTCGGCGATCGGCGCACCCACTGGAAGCTCGCGAGTCACTCGGTTAACATGGGAGGAGTATGACTGCTCGGAGCTTATCCGAGCGGAGTCTGAAGAGCAAGTGTCAGGTAACCCGCAATCCTTGGGGAGGTGGTGCTATGCCGGTGACTCGACGCGGTCCAAGGGGGAGGCTGCTGGTTGCATTTCTGTTCTGCGGGCTTTCGGGCGCCGGTCTGTCTGCGGGCGCTGACGACGCTGGTCATGCCGGCGCGGTCGCGGCCGCCGCGCTCGCTGGGGATCTGGCTGCGACTCCCGTCGAAGGCCAGGCGTCCGACATTGCGCCGTGGGCCTACGCCTATCGCAAGGGCGCCGCGAACAACCCCATGGAGACCCGGTGGTTGAATCCCACGCCCGAGTTGCTCTGCGGTCTGTTGTGGGAAGAGCGCCGGAGTGTCCGGCGCATCGAAGTCGAATTCTCCCCCGACGGGGCAACGGCCCCCAGCGCCGGACAACTGCGGCTGGTGACGCGGACTGCCGCCGCACCCTTCGAGGAGGCGTCGGCCCCCGGGTTCGGCCTCGGTCCGCAGGCGGAGTTTACGCTCAAGCCCGTCGCGGATCCGATCGTGACGCCCCGGGGCGCGACCGTGTTCACCTTCGCGTCCCAGAACGACATCAACAGCGTGAAAGTGCTCTACTCGGGCAGCGATCCCAAGGTCGGCATTCCCATGGTGCGGGCCTTCGGCCGCGCGTCGTGGAAGCAACCGATGACGGTGGAAATCCAATGGGCCTTCCCGCCGCATCAGGCCGGCCGGCGTTGTGACGGCTGTGTGGAAGGGTACAACGGATACGTCGGCCGCGTTACGCCGCTTTCCAGCGGCGGCGGTGTGGAGGCAATCGGAGAGCACGCTTGGAAGGACGGGCAAGGAACAACCGCCCGGCGAGGCATCAAGGTGCCGGTGATTCAAACCGCGGGGGACGTCAACAGCCGGACCATCGTCACGCTGCGGACCAGTTGCGGCAATGTCTCCTTCGCCCCCCGAGACCTTGAGAGCGGCCCGATCCTCATCCCCAGCGTGGGGATCTATATCGCCGACGCCCGCAGCGGCCTGAGCGCGGAACAGTTCCAGACGCAGCTTGCCGCCAAGCGTCTGCGCACGGTGCGTCAGCAGGCGCGGGCAGAGCCCGAGGCGAGCTGGGCATCCGCCATGAAACGCTACCATGGAAAAAACGCGATGCCGGCCTTCCCCAAACCGCCTTACGAGCCGGCCATGCGGATCGACGTGCCCGAGCAGCAGCTTGTCGCCCAGTGGCGATTGGGCGATTGGCACCTGAAGCGCTGGTCGCTCAAAGTGAGGGACGACACCTATTTGGTCAGCATCTGGGAGCCCTTGAAGGCCGAGGCCGGCGGAGCGGAGATGGGATACACGGCCATCGGGTTGGAGACATCCACCAACATCCGGGCCTTGGACCTGGTGGGCTCCGCCGACGTGGCGCGAGGCGGCTTGAACTGGTGGTTGTTCTACGTGAAGCACGTGAATCCCTGGGGCAAGCTCGCCGACCTGGGCGACGGGCCGTTGACGGCCCCCGGTCACAACCTGAAGCGGATGGACTCTCACTATGACCAGCACCACGGCGGCGGCCAGGGGCGGGTGCTGGAAAGCTCGCGCTGCACTGCCTCCTGACCGGCGACACTGCTTGGCTCGACAAGGCCGGCCCGCGGATGGCGAAGGCCTGCGATTGGATTCTCCAGCAGCGCAAAGTGTGGAACCGAGACATTCCACCCGACGCCTGGTGTCATGGTCTGGAGCCGCCGATCGACGTCTGCGACGGCAGCGACACGCGGCTCTTCTTTTCCCTCAACGCCTGGTATTACGCCGGGTTGAAGCGGGCCGCGGAAGTCCTTGCCGAGCAAGATGCGGCCCAATATGCCGGACTCGTGCAACAGGCCGAACTTTTTCGTCAGGACATCCGCAAGGCGGCCGATCGCTCGATGGCACTGTCTCCGGTGGTCAAAGTGGGGGACGGCACCTATCGCCGTTATGTGCCCTTTGCACCCTATATGCGCGGTCTGGGCACGGATATGGATACCGGTTTCTCCGGCTATGCCGATGGTCGTTGGTTCGAGTGCGTCATGGGCGGCCTGCTCTTGGTCAGGTGCGGGATCTATGACGTCAACGAACCCGTGGTTCAGGAGATGCTCGATGTGTACGAAGACCGGCTCGTCCAGGACGGGCAGAACGGGCAGAACGGCTACAACGACGCCCCGGCCCTCTATCTGCTGTTGGACGACGTGCCGTTATTCTTAAGAGGCATGTACAATTCCTACGCAGCGGAAGTCGATCCGGATCTCGGATACATCTTCTGGGAGGTGCAGAGCCGGGGCTATGCCAGGGACAAGACTTTCGAGGAGGCGGCGTTCCTCGAGCGGGTCCGCGCGATGCTGGTGATGGAAGACGGCAAGAACCTCTGGCTGGCGCGGGCCACCCCGCGGGCGTGGCTGGAACAGGGCAAGAAGATCTCCGTGCGAAGCGCGCCACCTTTTTCGGCACGGCGAGCTACGAAATCGTCTCCGACGTGGACCACGGCCACATCACCGCCACTGTCGAAATGCCTTCCCGCAGGCCGCCTCAGAGCGTGCTGCTGCGGTTCCGGCACCCGAAAGCCCTGCCGATCCAGAGCGTTTCGGTGAACGGGAAACCCTGGACCTCCTCCCTCTGGTACAAGGAAATCGTCACGCTCAAGGGCCTGAGCGGCAAGATAACGGTCGTGGCCAGTTACTGAGGGTAAGCGTTCACGGCTAGGTTGGGGACTGGTCCATTTTTCGGCGAGAAAGCGTTTTTCGCCATGGGACGTAGTGCCGAAGGGGACAGTCCCATTTTCGCGGCGACAACGGCCCTTTCCAAGGCGACACCGCCTTCGCCGCGAAAATCGGGACAGTCCCCGTGAACGCTTACTACTGAGGCGCCCCGCTACAGACCGATCCAAGCGCCGCCTTTCCGGTTGCTTTCAACGGCTTTCGAGATGAAGTAGACGCCCATCCGGCCGTCGTCCACATTGGCGTATCGCAGACCGTCGCCGCTGAAAGGTTTTCCCTCGTTGTAGCAGCGGACGTCGGCTTCGAAGCAACGGTGCAGGCGGGCGAAGGCGTCGTGATGCGCCTCCACGTGTCCCGACGGAAGGGTGATCTCCGCCAGCAGTTCCGCCGGCACATTCTTGAGGAACCCGTCGCTGGGCACGACGCAGCCGCGCCAGTAGGTCAGATCGGGCTGGCCCGGCAGGTGGATCGTGATCTTCTCCGCGTCTTCCTGGGCCCAGCGGAGCGAACCCTTGGCGCCGACGATCTCGATGCCGCAATCGTTCTTGTGCCCCACGCTGATCTGGCTGGTGCGGATCAGGGCCCGCCCGCCGTTGTCCAACTCGGCGTAGACGGTGAAGTGGTCGTCGAGGTGACGATTGGGGATGAATGTTTCCAGGTGGGCCATAAGGCGGCGGACCTCCAGGCCCGTGCAATAGCGAAGCTGCATCAGCGCGTGGGTGCCGATGTCGCCGCCGCAGCCACTTGCGCCCGCGCGTTTGGGATCGACTCGCCACTCCGCCTGGACGACGCCCTTGTCTTCGGCGCGTTCGAAGAGCCAGCCCTGAAGATAGTAGGCGTCGATCCAGCGAATCTCGCCCAGCAGGCCGCTGCGGACGATGAATCGCGAGAGGCGGGTGGTCCAGTGTCCGATGTACGTGTGCGCCACGCAGAAGGGGATGTTCTTGGCGCGGACCAGTCTTGCCAGTTCGTCGGACTCCGCCAGGGTAATCGTCATCGGCTTCTCGCACATCACGGGGATGCCCGCCTCGAGAAGCTTCCTGGCGGGATCGAAATGGACGTGGTTGGGCGTGACGATCAAGGCGTAGTCGATCCGCTGGCCCAAGGGTTTTTTCGCCTCGGCCTCGATCATTTCGTCGTAGCTCTTGTAGCCCTGGAGCGGATAGGGCCAGTTCTCCGCCTCCCGCATGGCCACGGCGGGGTCGGGATGCAGCGCAGCGCAGACGACGCGCCGTGTTCCATCAAAATGGATCGCACGCTGATGCGGGTGGACGATGAAGGCCCCACCGCCACCACCAACGAGCCCGACTTTCAAAGGACGTTGCGACATGTTCTCTTCTCCAACACCGAGGGTTTCAACAGACTTGACGAAGTGATCACCTTGTCGACCGGGCGTATTCCCACTCGATGGGAAAATGCACGGCGTAATGGACCAGCTACAGGAAGAACGGGCGATCGCCGGCGCGGTCAATGAACCTCACGGCAGCCGTCCCAATTCCGGGTTACCCATCACTTTAGCGGAACTGCGCATGATGTCAACAGTCTTTCCCTTCCCGCCGCATTTCCTCCCGAGCGTACCGCTTTTTGAACCACTTGTTGGTATGCAGGGTCCGGGGAATGAAGCGGTGGAAGTTGTGGGCCTCCTCACACTCGCAGAGTTCGCAAAGCATTGCCTGAAACCCGCCTGAGATCTCGAGCAGATAGAACACTGAAGTGGTCCCGCTACACTGTTTGCAGACCGCTCGGCCTGCTATACTGCCGATGGTCATTTTCTAGTCGAACCGGAGGTCGCCATGGCGAAGAAGCGTGCTGCCAAAAAAAGAAGGGTCTTCCGGGATTTGGGTGGGCCAGACCGGGTCGAAACGACGTGCGGAACACGGAATTGGGCCACCCGACAGCGCCGAACAGAGAAGAGGAACCCGTACCCCGCACCAAGAAATACGGGTTCCTCTTCTCTGGTTCCGTTCTCTCGGTCGTCCGTGCCACCCACCCAAATCCCGGAAGACCCAAAAGAAGAAGGGCGCGAAGAGCGCCCGTGAGGATCAGATCATCCTGGACCCCGCTCAGGACAAGGCTCTCAGGTTGGTGGATAAGTCTGCCAAGATCCGTGCCGAACTGGAGGGGGCAGTCTCGCTAGCAGCAGCGAAAGCCGTGAGGAAGGTGATGAAGGACCAGGGAATCTCCCTCACTCCGACGCAGACTACCGTGCTCACGTCGATCTGGTTTGGCGATGTACCTGGCTGAGGGTGCCGGCCATGGCTTCTTCAACGCCCCGATCCTGGCCGCAGTAGCTTACCGCCAGTACCAGAACCAGTACCAGTAATCCTCGATGAACTGGAAGTTGGGACCATCCTCTGGGATTTTCAATTCCGTCAGCGGCAGATTCACCTCAAATCTGCCCTTCCGGGCCTTGCAGAAAATGCCGTCGAACTCGCTGCCGATGTGCTTCCTCGGGTCGAGCAGTCCCACGACGGTGCAGCGGTACTCGACTTCTTCCTCAGAAGTCTTTGGCGCCGGGTAGTGAGCAGTGAACGGGAAGGAAAGCTTTGCGGCGAGATAGCGGTAGTACCGAAGGGTTGTCTCGTCGTCAACGCTGGGTGATCGATCACCCAGCGGCCCGAGGGCTGCCTGGATGCGGTCCTTCCGGCACTTCTCGGGCAGAAACTCGTTGAAAACCTTCAGACCATGCCAATCGGCTTCAATTTGGGTGGCGGGCATCTCGATAGTCTCCGGTCGTTTGGGTCACAGGTATGCAAGGGTCACGCACACTCGGCGAATTCCCAGGCGGGCGAGCGAAACGCCTCACCAATCTCCTCCCGGTGAATGGGAACTTCCGCTGGGGCGACAACGCCAAGTTTCACTCGGCCACCCTCGACGGCCAGGACGGTCACCGTAATGCCGTCACCAATGACGATTGCCTCTCCGTGCTTGCGGCTCAGAACCAGCATCTCTTGTCCTCCTTGATCTGTGAACTGGGATTTATCTGCGGGTGCGTACTTATACCCTCGGACCCATGTTTTCGTTCTCAGGGCAGTGCGGAAATGTCGGTAGGGGGGTTCCTGGCAATCTCTAAGGGAATCCCTCATGCCCTCGGCCGCCGTTCCCTGATGTGGCGTGCTTTGTGACTTTGTAATGTACCCGCCTCATCTGCCCAGGAATCTGCAATGGATTGCAGAGGCAAAGTCTCATCACCTTGGACAAGAGGTCCAGCCATGATTCGAGTCATGCTCGTTGACTTGCGGGGAGACAAGAGCCACATCGAATATGAGCCGATTCTGCCGAGCAATCCCGAGAACTTCAAGTTCAGGGCGGCGGGGTGGCCGCTTACTATCACTTCTTCTCGGGCTTGGGCGCGGGCTGATACCCGTCCGCGCTGGAAGCGAGGTCTTTGCGCTGCCAAACGCGCACATAGTCGATCAGGTAGTCGGCGGGCAATTGCTTGTCGTCCACGGCGTTGTTGTCCCAACCGCCCGTGGTGACCTCGAAGATGAACTGCGACGGCACGTTCGATACCCGGGAATTTTTCCATTGCCAGAGTTCCTTGCCGTTGCAGTACATAACCACCGAACCAGGCGTCCAGAGCAGGCCGGGGGTAATAAAGCCGTCCCTGTCCGCTTGCAGGTAATTGAACGTCGAACCGATCGCCTGGTGGTCCTTGTCGTAGCCGTCCCAGTGGCAGGCGATATTGTAGCGGTAGGGTCCCCAGCGGGTCAGGTGTTCCATGATGTCCAACTCCATCCCGCCGTTGCCGGTGTCGCCGCGCTTCCATTGCGGGCCGGCGGCCTCGCCGCGATCGGGTATCATCCAGAACGTCGGCCACAGCCCCGGGACCCTGGGGAGTTTCACGCGGGCTTCGAAGTAGCCGTAGCGTTGCACCCATTTGCCATAGGTGTCCAGATAGCCGCAAGCGTAGTCCGACTCTTTTTGTCCGCTAAGGTTCTGCGGTATTGCCTTCGGGTCGGAATTATCGTTATGGAAGCCGCGTTTCTTCTCGAAGCGGAAGATCGCCAGGCCGTCTTTGAGGATCAAGTTGTCCTTGGTCCAGTGGCTCGCCCTGTCCCAATAGTTGGGACCATAGATGTTCCATTTCTTCTGGTCGATGGTCGGGCCGTCGAATTCTTCATCGAAGGTTTTGACCCAGTCGCCCGCGACCGGCGGCCGCTTGCCGAGCCAGTCAGGGAGCACCGCCGGAGGCGCAGCGGCCGTGATCGATTCGATCAGGAGCGTCGCCTCGCCGTCGTGCCTGGCGGTGATTTTCACGGCGGCGGCAGCATCGCTGGTGAACTTGGTTCCGGTGCCCGGCAGATTCTCCCAACCGCCCCAGAATCCACCTTTTCTGCCGTTCGGGGAGCCCTTCGGACTAACGGCGGGGGCGAAGGGAACCACGATCTCCCGTTCCGCCCCCGCGGCCAGCGGTACGGCGGCAGTGACGAGGTCCGTCGGGCCGCCGTTGCTGGTCACCTGGACGCTGGGGGTACACGGCAATTGGCCTTCGTTCTTCAGCTTGACGCGGACCTCCGTAGCGTCGCGGAGGTCCCAGCGGCCGGCCGGGGGCTTGAGGGCCACCGACTGCTCGCCCCTGGCGACCGGAAAGACCACTTCCAGCGACTGCCCATCGGCGGCCACCGATACCTTCGGCCCCGTGGTCTCGATCTGGGTCTTGGCGTCGATCGGCACGCCGGGACCGAGCAGAAAGCCGCTCTTGGGTTTGACGCGCACGGAGGCGGGGTCCACCGCTGCCTTCTCGCCCGCCGGGCCGCCGGCCACGAGGGACTCGATGCGAAACGACGTTGCGGTATCGACTTTGCCGGTGAACATCAGGATATTCACCACTTTCTTCGGATTCAACGGATAGGCGGGCTGGTGGCCATAGGAATGACCGAAGATCACCGTGACCGTTCCTCGCTGCCCCGGCTTGAGGTAGGTCTGCTCGCAGTTCCAGGGAGAATCGTGCCAATCGCCTCCGTTATCCACCCGCAGAGCGAAGAGAAGTTCCTTGGAGCCTGTGTTGACCACCTGGGCCTCAACGTGACCGAAGGCCGAGAGGTCCCATGCCTTTCCCTCGGGCTTCAGCCCGATGCCCGGATAGTCTGCCTTGCCGGGTTGGATGATGATCACCAGGCCCGGGGCCGTCGCGTTCTTGCTGACGGCCGCGCTCACCTGATCGCTCGACCCGAATTGCGGCATCAGGCGTTTTTGGATCTCGCCGTTCAGAACCAAGAGTTGCTTCGTGGGACCTTCAGCCTGCGCGGTGGAAACAAGCTGGCTGCCCAGCAAGAGCAGAATGGCACTCAGCACCGGTCGGGAGAAGTTCACCGGGGGCCTCGTTTCGTTAGAGACAGGGTTTTGATTCGCGGTATCCTGGCTTTTGTCGCAGCCGCCAGGACCCCCCAATATTGGCGAGACGACGTTCAGCTTAGTTGTGGTTTTCGGCGTTGTCAAGCTCCCTGGAATTTCCCAAAAACTCGAATGCGGTAGCCGGTTTGGTCAAAATACTCGCTGGATGGTCCTCGTGCTGGATTGCTTGTAAGGACAAACGCCGGAAACCGATTGCTATTGGACCTCGCAGATTTTCTCGGCGGCGGAGGTCATCTTGATTTTCAAGATCCGCTGGTTGACCGGGTCGCCGGCGTAGATGTACTTGTCGCTGACGCCGACGGCCAACAACCAGGCAAAGGCGACGTCGGGTTCGGCCAAGGGGCTTCTCAGGCCCGGGGGATCGTCCCTCTGCCGCGGGCGGAGCTTGCCGGTCTTGGGATCGACGACCGGGCTGTCCGGCCCCATGCTGTCGGCGTTGCCGTAGCCGCCCAGGTGCGCTATCTCCATTCTTCATCTGCATGTAAGCGGCGTGGAGATTGACACTTGCATTTCGGCCGAGTATTTTGACCATGCGGGATGCGGCAATTGCCTAACAGAAACCAAGGAGCAACGAAGCATGGTGAAGATTGTCGCACTGTTGTGCTCGTTCGGGCTGGGCGTCTGTTTCTCGCTGTTGGGCGCGATCAGCGTCAAGCTGATGCCTCGACTGAAGATCGATCAGGCCCGCTTCGGCACCCTGGTGACGGGCTTCATGGGCGCCTGCCTGGTCGCTTCGCTGCTGATGGGCGTCGCCACCGATCGCTTGGGCCACAAGCCGGTGGCAGTCTTCGGATTTGCGGCGGCGGCCGTCTGCATTGTCCTGCTGGCGCGAAGCAAGTCCTATGCGACGGTGATGGCGTCCTGCCTGTTGTTGGGCTTCGGTGCGATGGCCCTGAACACCGCCGCGAACACGCTGCTTCCCAAGGTGTTGTTCCATGGGACGAACCCCGGGGCTGCGCTGAACCGGGGCAACGTGGCCTTCGGCGCGGGGTTGCTGCTGGCGCCCTTGACCATGAGTTACCTGTTCCGCAAGATGTCGTACGAGAACACGGTTTCGGTCTTGGCCCTGGTGATCGGGGCTCCGGTAGTGCTCGCCGTTGGGGCAGACTATCCGTCACGGAGCGGGGATGCCTTCCAATTCGCCAAAGCGGTCTCCCTGCTTGCCCAGCCGGCCGTGCTGGTGGCCGGCCTGGCGCTGTTTTGCTACTCCGCATTGGATGTCTCCTTCAGCAATTGGCTGCCGGCCTTTGGAAAAGAGGTGCTTACCAGCTTTGGAAGCAAGGCCGATCCCGATGCGATCGACGCCTCGGCGCAGCGGCTGATCTCGGTCTATGCGGTGGCGCTGATGGGCGGGCGGTTCGCTGCCAGCTTTGTGCCCGCGCTGAAGGACTATGGCCATTGGTTCGTGGCCGCCGCCTCGCTGGCCGTGGCGTTGCTCATGGTCTGGATGACCCGCACGCGGCGCACCCGCTGGCCTGGCTGTTGGTGTTGTTGGTGGGACTGCTCACCGCCCCCTTTTTCCCGCAGATCGTGGCAATCGCCTATGGCAAGTTCACCCCGGAGGTCCACGGCAGCGTCTTCGGGATCATCTTCGCCGGGGCGCTGCTGGGCGGCGCAACCGTGCCCAAGGCCATCGGCAATCTGGCCAAGGGATCCAACATCCGCAAGAGCATGAACCTGCTGGCGCCGATATGCGTTGTCCTTGCGGTCGTGGTCGTTATCTTGCAAATGCTTTGAGTACGCGTACCCGTGGACCTTCGGCTCGAGGTTGTACTTCTTCGCATTGGCCCTCAGCCAGCGGACGGCCGCCTTGCAGTCCTCGATCCGGGCCGGGGGGACAGCGTGTTGGCTCGGCCGCTAGTTGCTGCTGGCCCCGACATACCCTCTCATGGGGGGTCTCAAAAGTCGGTGGACCACGCTTCGTTGGGAAATCTTACGCATTTTACCCAGAACAATCTGCCCCCCCAATAAAGATTGGGGAAACCACCCCCCGCCACCTGACACGACAAGTTGTCGTGCATAGGGTGGGCGCCAGGTCAAGCCTCGCTCCTTTGTCACGCAAGACTTGATGCCGTACGCGGCTCCGCTCTCACCGACGCGATTTACCGATCCGAGACCCGTGCCGGCGAAGCGGAGAGGGATGCGCTTCCGAGGAGGTCGTTATGGCATCGACATCTGCTCGGCGTGGTGTGAAATCGCGGAAATCCCCTTTGTGGTTCGGCGCCTGGTTTCGTGGTTGGTTCGTGCCCGCGCCGGGCCAAGGGGACGCGGCAAGCCGCTGCTTTGCGGCAACGTCGAACGTTTGCCAATCGCATTTCCCACTCTTGGTCCGCTGTTCCTCACACACGCCGACTTACCTTCGAGACGATGGAAGGACGCATGTTGCTCTCCGCCCGGGTGTGGGACGGGCAGTCGGGCGCCAACGTGAACTGGCAGACGGCGGCGAACTGGGTCGGCGACGTGGCGCCACAGCCTGGCGACGAGCTGATCTTCCCGACGGGGGTCACGGCGCTGGATACGAACAACGACTTCCCGGCAGGGACCGCCTTTGGATTGATCCTGATCGAGGGGTCGGGTTACACGTTGGGGTGCAACGGGATTTTGCTGGAGAACGGGATCGAGTTCCAGGGGGGCAATACGACGCTGAATCTGCCGTTAACCCTGGGGGCGTCGCAGACGATCGTCGCCCCGGCGGGCTTGACGATCAACGGCAACATCAACCAGAACGGGTATGCGCTGGCGTTCGAGAACAACTCGACGACCGGGGGCACATGGTTGACCGTGAACGGGGCGATTACGGGCGACGAGACCCAATTGATCTTCGATGGAAGCGGGTACGGGAACGCGACTGTCAACGGTTCGATCAGCGGAGCCGGCGGGGTGCTGGTGGAAATGCAGGACTTCCCGGAGGATACGGTGACCTTCTCCGGGGTCAACACTTACAACGGTGCAACGACAATCAGCGGCGGTACACTAAACATCAACGCTGATGCTGCCCTTGGTACGGCGCCCGCGTCTCCCGCGACGAACGTCACGTTCTCCGGCAATGGCACGCTCGAGGTGGGCGCGGCGTCGGTTTGCCTTTCCGGCAACCGCAATATCGTGATCGATAGCGGCGTAACTGTCACCATCGACACGCAGGGCAACACTATGATCATTCCCGGCGTCATTTCCGGCGGCGGCAATCTGACGATGACCGGCGGCGGCGCCCTCTCTCTGAGTAGTCCCTCCTACGCAAACGGTTCCGAAGGCATCGACACGCTGACGATCAACTCCGGATCGGTCAGCGTCGGCAACGTCGCCAACGTGGCGTTTGCCGGAAACATTGTCAATAACTCCAATCTGTACCTCAACGGCGACAATCCGGACACAGCTTTCAACATCACCGGCACGGGCACGATTTACTTGGAAGTCCCGTGTGACGTGGTGCTGGGCGGCGGCAGCATCGCCAGTACGCAGAGTTGGGTCATCGGTCCCGGGCGGGTGTTTTTCGCTAACCAGGCTTATCTCGGCGGCGGGCCGGTCACCCTGAACGCCAATGGCACACTCGACTACCAGTGGAATTCCGCCGCATTGACACTCGCGAACGCCGTCACGATGAACTCCGGCGGCAACCTCGCTACCCGCAACGGCGCGATGACGGCAGACAACGTCACGCTGCCCACCAGCGGCACGGTCTTCTTTAATCGGGACGATTGCCCCACCACGAGCCTGACAATCGGGGGCGCCAACGCCACGACTCTCGCGGCGGGCAACTCCTTGACAATCGAAGTTGGATCCAGCTACGGGGGAGTTAACGGTCAGGGCAGCACGGGTGCCGTCACCATCAGCAAGCCATTTGCCGGCGGCGGCGGTTTGGTGAAGGCGGGGTACGGAATGAACGGCGCCGCCACCACGCTGGTCCTCAGCGGCACGAATACCTACACTGGCACGACGACGGTCGATTCGGGCACGCTTGCTCTTGGCAACCCACTGGCTCTGCAAGACAGCACGCTGGATACCAGCGGCGGGGGCGCGGTCAGCTTCGGTTCGCTCACGGCGGCTACGCTGGGTGGGCTCCAGGGCTCCAACGCCCTTGCCTTGCAGGATAGCTCCGCCGCCGCCGTGGCTCTCACCGTGGGTAACAACAATTCCAGCACCACTTTCTCCGGCAGCTTGACGGGTGGCGGGAGCCTGACCAAGAACGGCAGCGGCAAACTGACCCTGTCGAACACCAACACCTACACCGGGGCGACCACGGTCAACGCTGGTACCCTGGCGGTTGACGGCGCCCTGACCGCCAGCCCCGTCACGGTCAACACCGGCGGCGCGTTGGAGGGCGGCAGCGCCACGAGTGGCGGCAGCCTTACGGGCACCATCTTCCTGCCGACCGGCACAGCCTACGACGTGGAACTGGCGGGGGCGAGCGCGGGTCAGTACGACCAGCTCAACGTCACCGGCACCGCGATCCTCAGCGGCGCCACGTTGAACGTCTCGTATCTGAATAACTTCTTGCCCGCGGTGAATCAGAGCTTCACCATCATCCACACCACAGGCGGCGTCAGCGGCCAGTTCGCCGAGGGCAGCACGGTCACCGTCGGCAACGCCACGTACACCGTCACGTATGGGGCCAACGGGGGCAAAGACGTGGTCCTTACGGCTACCTCCTACAACATCACCCCCGTAACGACCACCGTAAGCACCTCGCAGGCTTCGGTGGTCTACGGCACCCCCGTGAGCTTCACGGCCACCGTCTCCGCCCAAAGCGGCAGCGCCGCGCCCGCCGGCAGCGTCGATTTTGTCGACACCACGGCCGGCATCGCCCTCGGCAACGGTACCTTCGGCAGCACCAGCGGCCTCGCTTCCACCTGGACCTATACGACCGGCGTGAAGACCTTCAACGTCACGGCCGGGGATATCATCACCGCCACCTATACGCCCGGAATGGGCTTCACCGGCAGCAGCGGCACGACGACTCAGACGATCACGGCGCTTCCCATCACGGTCACCGCGGCCGCCAACACCAAGCCCTACGATGGCACGACCTCGGCGGCGGCCGCGCCGACGATTACTTCGGGGAGCCTTGTCGCCGGCGACACGGCGGCCTTCACGGAGACCTACGACACCAAGAACGAGGGCACGGGCAAGACGCTCACGGCGGCCGGCTCGGTCGACGACGGCAACGGCGGCGCCAACTACGCGGTGACCTTTGTGCCCAACACCGCCGGCGAGATCATGGGGCAGGCGCTGACCTGGGTTGGCGGCGACGGCGCCACCCCCACGCTCTGGAGCGATGCGAACAACTGGCTTCAAGGTGCGGTGCCCGGCTCGGACAACGCCCTCGATACGCTGATCTTCAACACCTCCTATACAAACACTTTCACCAGCCAAAACAATATCTCGGGTCTGTCGCTGGCGAGCATCCAGATTATCGACGCCGATGCTGCCGCGGGCGATGATTTCACGATCGGCGGCAATGCCGTCACCTTGACCGGTCCCGGCGGTATTACCAACAATGAGTACGCCGCGACCGGCAGGGCCACGACTGTGAGCCTCGCCGGCATCACGCTCGGCGCCTCCGACACCTGGACCAACAGCCAGGGAACGTTGAACCTCGCCTCCCCTATTGATCTGGCCGGCAACACGCTCACCTCCGACGGCGCCGGCGCCACCAACATCGGCAACGTCATCTCCAGCTCCGTGTTCGGGACCGACGCGCTGGTCAAGAACGGCAGCGGCACGCTGACGCTTTCGGCCGCCAATACCTTTGACGGACCGACCACCATCAGCCAGGGCAACGTCCTGGTGGCCAACACCGACGCGCTGCAATACAGCACGGTGAGCATCGGCGCCAGCGGCACGCTGGCATTCGTCGCCGGCACCCTGGGCTCGCCCGAAACGGCGGTCCTCGGTGGCCTGGCGGGCCCGGGCAATGTGCTGGCACAGGACACGAGCAACAACCCGGTTACCTTGAGCGTGGGCAACAACAACGCCAGCACCAACTGTAGCGGAACGATCAGCGGCAGCGGCTCCCTGACGAAGGCCGGCACGGGAACCTTGACCGTCAGCGGCGTCCAGACCTACACCGGCGCCACCACCACGGTCAGCGCGGGCACCCTGGAAATGGGGTCCTCGGCAGCGATGCCGGGGCTGCCGGCCGACTTTAGCGAATACGGCACGGCCCTCAACGGTTTCCAGGACTACTTCGCCGACGACACCTCGCTGAACTCGGCCTGGACGCCCGTTACTACTTCCGCCAGCACCTTCACCCTGGTGCCGGGAGTGGGACTCAACGTGGGCGTAGGAACCAGCGACCACAGCCATTTGGTCTACGAACCTTCGTACCTGGCAGCCTCCGCCAACTGGAACGTGCTCGCGCTGGTTCAAATCCTCAGCGATACCGACCGCGGTGGGATTGCGGCGAACGTTGACTCGACGAACGACGGCACGGCCGGATTGGGGATGAACGACATGTTCAGGGGCAATGGGAGCGGCACTCAAATGCTCGCCGACGAGCGGGCTTGGGGACCCAACCCCATCAATTCGTACACCGACGGAACGTGGTATTGGGTGCGGCTGGTGACTACTGCTACCACGGAGCAGACCGGGAAATGGGCGGTCGGAACCGCGGAATCGACCGCCTCCGTCCAGACTTGGAACGAAAACATGAGCGTTTGGACCCCGGGGTTCGCCGGCATCGCCGCGGCGTCGAACAACGACAACTCGCTCGACATGAACGTGGCCTACATCCTCATTCAGAACAGCGGACTGCCGTTGATCTCCGTCGGCGAGACCACCCCGCTGCTGCCCTCGACCACCACGGTGGCCATCGCCAACATCGCAACGTGGAATGTCAACGGCTCCACGCAGAAGGTGGCCGGGCTGACGGGCGTGGCTGGCGTGGCCGGCAGCCTCGCGCTGGGCTCCGGCGGCGCTTTGACCGTCACCAGCGCCAGTGCCAACAACGTCGCCGGCCCGATCACGGGAACCTCATCTTCGTCGCTGACCATGGCCGGCAGCGGCACGCTGACCCTCGAGGCCGACAACGACGTCAGTATGCCAGGCGGCGGATACCTGGGGTCGATCGCCGACGACGCCGGCGCCACCGTGGTGGCGGACGCGACCGACGCCCTGGGCTCTGGCTCCAGCGTCACGGTGGCCTCCGGCGCCACCCTGGCCTTCGCCGGCAGCTACACCGACACCGGGAGCGAAACCCTGTCCATCGCCGGCATCGGCGTGGCCGGCAACGGCGCCATCGAGAACCTCAGCGGCGCCAACTCCTTCGCCGGGCCGATCACGCTCTCTGGCGCCGCCTCGATCGGCCCCGACTCTGGCCAGTTGACCTTGGCCGGAAACGTGACCTTGACCAACGGCAATCTGACCTACGTCGGAGCCGGCAACGTCGTCGTCCAAGGCGGGATCAGCGGCCCCAGCGCCCCGACGCCAACGATCGCCGACATCGACGAGCCCGGCCCTGGCGGCTCAGCGAGCTACGCCGCAGGCGCCTGGACGATCACTGGCACCGGCAACGACCTCTGGGCCGGCACCGAGCAGTGCGAATTCGTCTACGTCCCCGCCTCGGCGACCACCCAGGCCACTTGGATCTGCCACGTCGCCTCCTTGGTTTCGGGGACCTCGCCCGGGGCAACGGGAAGTTGGGCGGCGCCTAACAGTTGGAGCAAGGTAGGCATCATGGTGCAGGCCAGCCTCGGCGCGCAATCGCCGTGCATCTTCGTCGGCGACACGGGCACCTACGGCGTGACGATCCAGTGGGGGGAACAGGGCCAGCAAGTCACTAACCACCAGGAGGCCGGAAACTCGCAGGCCCAATGGGTCGAGCTGACCTATGACGGCACCGGTAATTTCAACGCCTACTACAACACGAGCACCAGCGCCACCCCGCCTGGCTCGGGCTGGAACCAGGTCGGCGGCATGGTGAACGACCCGATGGGCGTGAGCTCATTCGACGTTGGGTTGTTCGTTACTTCGCACAAGGGCGGTACCCCGGCAACGGCCGTTTTCGACTATCAGAACTTCCTCGCCACCCCCGGCCCCGGCGTCACCGTCGCGGGCGCGGGCACCGTCACGCTCTCCGGCAGCGACAACTACTACGGCACCACCACCATCAACGCCGGCGCCCTGCTGGTTGACGGCGCCCTGACCGCCAGCCCCGTCGCGGTCAACGCCGGCGGCACCCTGGAGGGTGTAGGCCCCATCGCCGACACGGTCACGCTCGCCTCCGGCGGCGCGATCCTCCCCGGACCCACCGGCGCCAACAGCACCGGCAGCCTCAGCACCGGCAGCCTCTCCCTGCAAGCCGGCGCAAGTTACGACGTGGAACTGGCCGGCGCCAGCCCGGGTCAGTACGACCAGCTCAACGTCACCGGCACGGCGACCCTCAGCGGCGCCACGTTGAACGTCTCGTATCTGAATAAGTTCTCGCCCACGCTCGGTCAGACCTTCACCATCATCCAGACCACCGGCGGCGTCAGCGGCCAGTTTGCCCAGGGCACCACGATCACCGTCGGCAACGCCACGTACACCATCAGCTATACAGCCAACGGCGGCGACGACGTGGTCCTAACCGACGTGACCCCCACGGCGACCACGACCACCGTGAGCACCTCGCACGCTTCGGTAGTCTACGGCACCCGCGTGACTTTCACGGCCACCGTCACCAACACGTCCGGCACGGGAGCGCCTACGGGGAGCGTGGCGCTGGTGGACGAAACTACCGGCGACACGCTCGCTACGGAAAGCGCCGCGTCCAGCACCACCTCGACTACCTCGACCTGGACCTTCGCGCCCGGCGCCACGCAATTGAATTCCACCAACATCGTCCTCGACACCGGCAACACCATCGAGGCGATTTATACCCCCACCGGCAGCTTTAATGCCAGCAGCGGTACATTGACCCAGGTTATCAACCAGGCCACGCTGACGCCCTCGATCGCGGCCAACGGGAGGACCTACAACGGCGGCACCACGGTCACGCTGGCCAGCCAGACGGTGGCGGGGACGTTTGGCTCGGACCAGGTGAGCCTGGAGGTGGGGGCCAGCAGCTTCACCGGCAAGAACGCGGGGCTGGAGACGGTGACGGCCACGGGCTTGAGCCTGGGCGGCAGCGGCGCGGCGAACTACACGCTCTCCAGCACCACGGCCAGCACCACGGCGGTGATTGCCCAGGCCACGCTCACGCCCTCGATCACGGCCAACGGGAAGACCTACGACGGCAGCACCACGATCACGCTGGCCGCGGCCACGGTGGCCACGACGTTCGGCTCGGACCAGGTGAGCCTGGAGGTGGGCGCCAGCAGCTTCACCAGCCGCGGCGCGGGGACGGAGACGGTCACCGCCACGGGCCTGAGCCTGGGCGGCAGCGACGCGGCGAACTACACCCTCTCCAGCACCACGGCCAGCACCACGGCCGTCATTGCCCAGGCCACGCTGACGCCCTCGATCACGGCCAACGGGAAGACCTACGACGGCGGCACCACGGTCACGCTGGCCACGGCCACGGTGGCCACGACGTTCGGCTCGGACCAGGTGAGCCTGGAGGTGGGCGCCAGCAGCTTCACCAGCCGCGGCGCGGGGACGGAGACGGTCACTGCCACGGGCCTGAGCCTGGGCGGCAGCAGCGCGGCCAACTACACGCTCACCAGCACCACGGCCAGCACCACGGCCGTGATCGCCCAGGCCACGCTGACGCCCTCGATCGCGGCCAACGGGAGGACCTACAACGGCGGCACCACGGTCACGCTGGCCGCGGCCACGGTGGCGACGACGTTCGGCTCGGACCAGGTGAGCCTGGAGGTGGGCGCCAGCAGCTTCGCCAGCCGCAGCGCGGGGCTGGAGACGGTGACGGCCACGGGCCTGAGCCTGGGCGGCAGCAGCGCGGCGAACTACACGCTCTCCAGCACCACGGCCAGCACCACGGCCGTCATTGCCCAGGCCACGCTGACGCCCTCGATCACGGCCAACGGGAAGACCTACGACGGCGGCACCACGGTCACGCTGGCCACAGCCACGGTGGCGACGACCTTCGGCTCGGACCAGGTGGGCCTGGAGGTGGGCGCCAGCAGCTTCACCAGCAAGAACGCGGGGCTGGAGACGGTGACGGCCACGGGCCTGAGCCTCGGCGGCGGCGACGCGGCGAACTACACGCTTTCCAGCACCACGGCCAGCGCCACGGCGACCATCGCCCAGGCGGGGCTGACGATCACGGCCGCGGCCTGCTCCAAGACCTACGACGGATCGACCAGCGCGACGACGGCCACGCCCACGGTGACCGGCCTTTTGGGCAGCGACACGGTCACGGGGCTGAGCGAGACCTACAACAACAAGAACGTGGGCACGGGCAAGACGCTCACGGTCGCCGGCTACACGGTCAGCGACGGCAACAGCGGCGGCAACTACACGGTGACCCCGGCCATCAGCACCGCGGGCGTGATCACGGCGCGTCTGATCACGGTCACCGCGGCCACCAACACCAAGCAATACGACGGCACCATCTGGGCGGCGGCCACGCCGGCGATCAACTCCGGTGGCCTGGCCACGGGCGACAGGGCGGCCTTCAGCGAGACCTACGACAACCCGAACGTGGGCAGCGGCAAGGCGCTCACGCCGGCCGGCTCGGTCAACGACGGCAACGGCGGCAACAACTACACGGTTACCTTCGTGCCCAACACGACCGGCGTGATCACCGCCCGGAGCAGCCCCTACGTCAATCTCAGCAACGGGCTTGCCAACAGTTACAACGGCTATGCGGGCGGCTATGTCGAGATTCCCATCCGCCTCGATTACCTGGAAGAAACGGACGACAGTTACTCTGGCTTGAGTGCGGCGATAGTCCGAGTGACGTTTTCCCAGACTTTTTTCAACGCGGCGAGTATCAACACCAAGTCGACCACTCCTCCCACCTCGGGCACGGCTCCCGCCGTCATCTGGGGCCCGTTGGCCGACTCTAGCGTGTGGACTGACAGCGTGAATGGGACCAGCGGCGGCCAAATCACGGTCACTGCTCAAAATGAGAGCGGCGCGTCACAGGGCCTCAACGATTACACGGGCACCGACCCCACCAACGGCGGCAACACGCCCAATGGCGACGTCTTGGCCTTCCTTTTCCTCTGCGTCAAGAGCACGGCCACCGGCTCGGCTACGGTCTCCGTAAGCGGCTCACCCACCCAGTTGACTCCGGATTACGCGAGCACGGGATCGGGGGGAGGAACCTACACGCTGGGCACCGCGGAGACCGCGACCGTGCAGGTTATCGCCGCCACCACGGCGCCCAGCACCACGATGAGCATTGTCGCCAGCGCTATCAATCCTGTCAGCACCAGTCACACCTATTCCGTGCCGGTGGATCTCACCCCGGGCACGCCTGGCGGGCCAGGCATCGAATCCGCCAATGCGGTCATCGTTTTCGACGAAAGCTATATCAACCCTGGCAGCATTACGGTGAGCGAGGGCAGCCTGCTGACTTCGCAAGGCATTTCGCCCAGCGATTCGGGCATCCAGGCTGTCAACGTCAATCCCCTTTCCAACACCGGCGACACCTACGGCACCTCCCAGAACTTGGGGACCTTCACTCTGAGCCTCGACATCGCGAACGCTGCTTACCTTCCCAGCAACGCGAGCGGCAGCCTGTGGATCATCACTTTCACGACCCAGTCCTCGGTGTCAACGGGTTCGACGGGTTTGACGACCGCGCTGAACCTGGTCCCCAGCCTAACTGGTACCTCGACGAACGTCAAAGACAGCAACTCGACCAGTTCCGGCTACCCGTTGGGGTACACGTTTAATTCCACGATCGGCAATAGTCCCAGCGATGGCGTCGACGGGCAGATCACCTTCAACGCCGTTTCTTCGGCGAGCACCTCGACGACCTTGGTCAGCTCGCAGCCTACGGCCACCTACGGCGCCCCGCCCAGCTTCACGGCCACCGTCACCAACACGTCCGGCCAGACGGGAACGCCCACGGGGAGCGTGGCCTTCGTGGACGAAACCACCGGCGACACTCTCGACACGGAAAGCGCCGCGTCTGGCACCACGTCGACGACCTCGACCTGGACCTTCGCGCCGGGCGCCACGCAATTGAATTCCACCAACATCGTCCTCGACACCGCAAACACCATCGAGGCGATTTATGCCCCCACCGGGACCTTCCTCGCCAGCCCCAGCAACCCCACGGTGACCCAGGTTATCAACCAGGCCACGCTGACGCCCTCGATCACGGCCAACGGGAAGACCTACGACGGCGGCACCACGGTGACGCTCACCAGCCAGACGGTGGCGACGACCTTCGGCTCGGACGTGGTGAGCCTGGAGGTGGGCGCCAGCAGCTTCACCAGCAAAAGCGCGGGGCTGGAGACGGTGACGGCCACGGGCCTGAGCCTCGGTGGCAGCAGCGCAGCCGACTATACCCTCTCCAGCACCACGGCCAGCACCACGGCGGTGATCGCCCAGGCCACGCTGACGCCGTCGATCACGGCCAACGGCAGGACCTACAACGGCGGCACCACGGTCACGCTGGCCAGCCAGACGGTGGCGACGACCTTCGGCTCGGACCAGGTGAGCCTGGAGGTGGGCGCCAGCAGCTTCACTAGCCGCAGCGCGGGGCTGGAGACGGTGACGGCCACGGGCCTGAGCCTGGGCGGCGCCGACGCGGCGAACTACACGCTCTCCAGCAGCACGGCCAGCACCACGGCCGTCATCGCCCAGGCCACGCTCACGCCCTCGATCACGGCCAACGGGAAGACCTACGACGGCGGCACCACGGTCACGCTGGCCACGGCCACCGTGGCGACGACCTTTGGCTCGGACCAGGTCAGCCTCGAGGTGGGCGCCGCCAGCTTCACCAGCAGCAGCGCGGGGCTGGAGACGGTCACGGCCACGGGCCTCAGCCTGGGCGGCAGCGACGCGGCGAACTACACGCTTTCCAGCACCACGGCCAGCACCACGGCGTTCATCGCCCCGGTGACGCTGACCTGGATTGGTGGCGACGGCACTACCCCCACGGCCTGGAGCGATGCGAACAACTGGAGTCCAGGTTTTGCGCCCGGCGCGGACGGCAGCGGCGGCGATACGCTGATCTTCAATTCCTCCAGTGCAAACACTTTTGCCAGCCAGAACGATATCCTCGGTCTGTCGCTGGCGAGCATCCAGATCACCGACGACAACTCCACCCCGGGCGATGATTTCACGATCACGGGCAATGCCGTCACCCTGATCGGTCCCGGCGGCATGACCAACAACGAGTACCCCGCGGCCGGCAGGGCCACGACCGTGAGCCTGGCCGGCATCACGCTGGGCGCCTCCGAGACCTGGGCCAACAGCCAGGGAACATTGAACATCGCCTCTCCCATTGATCTGGCCGGCGACACGCTCACCGCCGACGGCCCCGGCGCCACCAACATCGGCGGCGTCATTTCCAGCTCCGTGTTCGGGACCGACGCGCTGGTCAAGGACGGCGGCGGCACGCTGACGCTCTCGAACAGCAACAGCTATGACGGAACGACCACCATCAGCTCCGGCACGGTGCAGATCGCCGACGACGGCAGCCTGGGCGCCGCCAACCCGATCACCGGCGCCGTCGGCGCGGTGAACATCAACGCCGGCACCCTGGAATACACCGGCGCCACGAGCTACCAGTCCGCCCGCGCCTATTCGGTGAACCAGCCGAACAGCACGATCCAGGTCGATTCGTCGGGGGCGACCTTAACCATCAGCGGCTCCGTCGGCGGCAACGGAACGCTGATCAAGGCGGGCCCCGGCGGGCTGTCGCTGCCGGTCTCCGACAGCTACTCGGGCGACACCGTGGTTGCGGCCGGTGCCCTGGATACCACCGGCAACGGCTCCTTGGGCACCGGGCAGGTGACCTTGACCGGCGGCTCGCTCAACCTGGATAGCACGACCTCCAACGCCTTTACCAACAGCCTCATCGTGGCGATCAGCTCGACCATCGACGTCGAGAACGCGCCGGCCTCGATGACCGCGGCGATCATCGCCGGCAGCACGCTGAGCGTCACCAGCAGCGGAGGCGAGGGACTGTCGTTGGGCACCGTTTTCCTGGCGGGCAGCCCCGACTTCGCGCCGGGCCCCGGCGTCACGCTCAGTCTCCCCGACCTCTTCGACGCCGGCGTCGCCCGCAACATCACCGTCAGCGGCGGCGGCACCGTGGACATCACCGGCCCGGCCTACAGCCTCTCCAGCGGCACCGTGATCGACGTCGCCGGCGGCAGCAAGCTGGCCCTGAACAACGCCCTGGCCCTGGGCACGCAGCCCCTCGTGATCGAGGGCGCGGGCACGGTCACGGGCACCGTCCCGCTCACGGCCAATTCCGGCGCCATCCAACCCGGAGCCGCCGGCATCGCGAGCACCGTCCCCGGCACCCTCGACATGACCGGCAACGTCGTGCTGCCGGCCGGCCGTGGCAACCTCACGCTGCCCAACGGCTCGACAACGCCTGTCGGCTTCGGCGTGCAACTGGCCGGCACGGGCAACAGCCTGCTGGACGTCACCGGCACGGTGAACCTCAACAACGCCATGTTGAACCTCTCGGCGCTGAATAACTTCGTGCCCTCGCACGTGGGTCAGACGTTCACCATCATCACGGCCCCCGGCACCGGCACCATCACCGGCACGTTCGCAAACGCGGGGACGCTGTCCACGCCCAACGCCGATTACAGCGTCAGTATCCAAGGCGACGACCGCGTGCTCCTCGACGTTACCGCGCTAGTCGCCACGCCGACCGCGATGAGCAGCGTCACCAGCTCGAGCTCTTCGGTAACGTACGGCAGGCCGCTGACCTTCATGGCCGTCGTCTCCGACAGCGGCACTAGCGCGCCCGCCGGCAGCGCCGCTTTCTGGGACGGCGGCGTTGGCACGGGCACGGACCTGAGCGCCTTGCCGGGAGTGGTCACCTCGTCCAGCAGCAGCTCGGCCCCCTGGACCACGACCTATACCCTCTTCCTCCCGGAGGCCTTCAACGTGACGGCGCCCAGCGGGGACACGATCAACGCCGTCTTTACGCCTACGAACTCCCAGGTCTTCTCCGGCACCAGCGGCGCGATGACCCAGACGGTCACGGCGCGGGCGATCACGCTCACGGCCGCGGCCTGGGACAAGATCTACGACGGCTCGACCGCCGCGCCGGGGGCCGCGCCCACCGTTACCGGCGGCAGCCTGGCCGTCAACCCCATCACCGGGCTGAACGACACCTTGGACTACACCGAGTCGTTCACCAGCCGCAACGCGCTCAGCACCGGCTTCCTCAGCAACCCGCTGGTCATCAACCAGGCGACCGGCTCGGTCAGCGACGGCGACGGAGGGGCCAACTACAGCGTGACGTACCTTAACAGCACGGCCGGCGCGATCCTGCCCTTGGCGATCACCGTGACGGCCAACGCCGTGACCAAGGTCTACGACGGCGGCACGTCGGTTGCCACCGCGACGCCGTCCATCGACCGGACCCCCAGCATTACCGGCGGCAGCCTGGCCGCCTATGCCGGCCCCGGCGGCCTGGACACGGCCGACTTCAGCGAGACCTACGCCAGCGCGACGGCAGGCACGCAGACGCTCATCCCGTCCGGTTCGGTGAACGACGGCAACGGCGGCCTCAACTACAGCGTGACGTTCGTCGACAACCCTGCCGGTGAAATCACGCACACGGCCATCAAGTTCCTGGTCACGGCCCTCACCAGTGGCCTCCCCGTCACGGCCGGCGCCAACTTCCTGCTGCTGGTGGAGGCCGAGGACTCCAGCAACAGCATCGTGACCAGCTACGCGGGCAGCCCCACGCTCAGCAGCACCGATCCCAAGGTATTGACGCTGCCCGGCGCCCTCAACTTCAGCTCGGGCTATGCCTACACCCTGGCCAGCCTGGAGACGGTCGCCGGCGGCCCCTGGACCATCACGGCCACGGACGCGACGAACCCGCTGGACAAGATCTCCGGCACCAGCAACTCGATCACGGTCAGCAACGCGTCCGCCTCGCAGGTCGTGCTCAGTACGATCGCCAACACGTCCGCAGGCACAGCGATCGGGGTGACCGCCACGGTGGAGGACCCGTATGGAAACCCGGTGCTGGGCAATTCGTCCTCGGTGACGCTGACGGCCTCCGGCCCCGGCAGTGCCCTGTACGGCACCGACGCCATGACGGCCGTCAACGGCGTGGCCGCCTTCAGCACCAGCGGCCCCGGCGCCAACAACGTCAACATCCGTCTGGCCGGCAATGGCTACCAATTGACCGCCACCGCTGCCCTGCCGGGCGGCGCCGGCACCTTCACCGCCACCTCCGACCCGTTCACAGTCAGTTCGGGGCCGGCCGTGCAACTGGCGTTCACGACCCAGCCCGAGGCCGTCGTTGCCGGCGCGAAGACCTTCACCGCGGGGGTGACTGTCGAAGACTTGTACGGCAACGCGGTGACCGGGGACGACTCCAGCGTGACGGTCTCCTTGCAGAAGGCGGCCACGTACACGGGCGACAGCAACGGTCTGCTCAGCAGCACCAGCGGCTCGCTGACGGCGAGCGACTACCAAGACAACGGCGTGGCCGCCTTCAGCGGCCTGTCGATCAGCCAGCCTGGGACCGGCTACAGCGCTGCCGGCAGCGGCTACTACCTCAAGGCCAGCGACGGCAGCATGTCGGTCAACTCCGCCCCGTTCAACACGACCCTGATCGTCACCGGGGTGGCCATGACCTCGACGGGGTTCACGGCCACCTTCAGCGAACCCTTCGATCCGACCCAGGTCAACCTCTACGGCGCGCAGTCGCTGCCCAGCGTGACCCTCACCGGCGAGCATACGGAGGGCCAAGTACACGGCTCCCTGGTGTTGGACTCGACCACGGCGTCCCTGGCGACTTCGGCCGCCAGCGCCACGGAGTCGGACACTACGGTGACCATCACCACCACCCAAGCCAATAACTTTACGGTCGGCGACGTGGTGACCATTTCCGGCGTCTCCAGCGTGCCCGCGGGGCAATTGCTCCCGGGGCAGTCCGACCCCGCCGCCGGCTACAACGGCAGCTTTACCATCACCAGCGCGAGCGGCTCGACTTTCCAATACACCGACGTCGCCGGCCTGCCCGCGGTTTCCCCCGCGGCCGATGGCGTGCCTGGCGGAACGGCGGTGGAGACCGACAACACGATGACCTTCGTGGCCACGACCTTGGTGAACAAGACCGGGCTGCCGATGGCGGGCGTCTCGTCGGCTGACTCCACGTCGGGCATCCTGGTTCCGGACACCTATCTCCTGGACTTCGCCAGCGGCAGCACGGCCTTCACGACCCTCAGCGGGCAAGTGCTGGACGGCCCGGCATCGTCAGGCTTCACTGCGCCCGAGCCAGACGCTAACGTCCCCTGGGTAACCGAGTTTGGGCTTTCACCGGCGCCAGGCGTTCCCGTGTATGGGCCGTTCAACGAACCCATGAGCATCGGCTCCTTGGACTTCACCGCCAACGAGACGGTCTTCGGCGGCGCCGGCGCCCCCGTCAACGACCTGGCCGTGATCGTGCCGGCGTTTGCCCGCGGCCCCGGCAACGCCGTCAACTTGCCCAACTCGACCGGGTCGATTACCTCCCTTGCCGACAACGGCGGAATCGTGACGGTCCACACGACGGCGCAGGACAAGGCGTCCAACGGCCAGCGGGTGCTGATCTCCGGCTTGACGGGTGCGTACGCCGACTACGACGGCACCTGGACGGTCGAGAGCAATGTGAATTACGGCAACAACCCTCCCGCCGGCACAGCTCGTTTCAGTTCCGTCTTCACCTTCACGCTTCCCGCGGGGACTCCCCAACTGCCCACAGCCAGCGGCGGAAGTTTTTCGATCCTCACCGGCATCCCCATTTCGCTCAGCGATAGCGGCGGAGTGACGCAGGGCGAGTTCACCCTGAGCTACAATCCGGCCCTCCTCTCCATCACCGGCGGGACGGTCGATCCCGGCCTGGCCGCATCGGGCGCAACGTTTACGGTCGATACGTCTACGCCCGGCAGCGCCGTGATCGACTTCAATTCCGGGTCCAACGCCTTGCCGGCCGCCGGCGGCGGCCCCATCGTCCTCGGCAGCCTGACGGCGACGGTGCCCGCCACGGCCGTCAACGTCTACAGGGCGCAGGACCTGCTGACGCTCAGCGTGGAATCGATCAGCGGGTTCGACCGCAGTGGCAAGCCGCTGACGTTGACCGGCCCGAACGTGAACGTGCTCGGCAGTCAGGCCCTGCACGTGGTCGCCTTCCTGGGCGATGCGACCGGCGACGGCACGCTGGACAGCTCGGACGTGGGGCTGATGGAGGATGTGGTGGGCGACGTGACGGCGGGCTTCAACGCCTACAAGCTGGCCGACCCGGCCGTCATCGGCGACATCGCCGGCTATGGGTATGTGAGCTTGTGCGACGGCAACGCTCTGATCAACTACGTCAACGGCAGCCAGGTCGTGTATCTGCCGCCCTACCCCGCCGGTCTGGGAACCATTGTCTCCACCGGCCCCGACCCGACCGTGAGCATCCCGTCGGCGTTGCAGGTGGGGAGTGACAGTGTCCCGGCCGCCGTGCCCGCCGCGCCGGCCGCCCCTGCCAATGCCTGGCCGGTGACCGTCGCCGACACGCCGCTTTCGGTGGCGCCGCAACCGACCGCCAGCCTGATCGCCGGCCCCGAGGCTCCGGTCGGCGCGGCCGTTGCGGTCGAGGCCCTGGGCCCGGTTTCTTCAGTTGGCGTCGCGTCGCGTGCAAGCGCGTCGGCGGGCGCTGCCCAAGTGCCGCAGCAGTTGGCCGACGGTCTGTTTACGGCCCTGGCCCGCGGCGCGGTCGATCCGGCCGAGCTGGCGATCCTGGACAGCGGCGCGGAGCAAGCTGTGGGTCAGGCGTTGGCCGCGGAGATAAGTGCGGCCGGGTCGGCCCAGGCCAATCTCGATAATCTCCTCTGGGAGAGCGAGGATTCGAGTTGGCTGGATGGCAAGCGAGAATGGCTCCAATAGCTGCACTGGTGGGCTGGCAGTCGCTCTGGCAAGCTTGGCCTACGCAGCGTGCTTTGTCAGATGCTGATAAATGAGCACGGCAGCGCGCCGCGAAGGGCGATCGCGAAAAGTCATGGAAATTGGCGAGAGATGCTGCTTACCTTGGCGGGTTACGATCGTGCCAGGTTTCGTTCTTGTCGGCGGATGGGAAGGAGATTAGGGCCGGTGGCCTTCCTCCCCTTGTGATGCACATCGAACGCACTCCGCTGCATAAGGGATGGCCGCAAGGCGGGATGCGGGAATCTCCACGCCGCAAGTCTCGCACTGACCATAGCTGCCGTCTTCGATCCGCTCGATTGCCGCTTCAATTTGGTCGAGGGCGTCATTCTCGCTCCTCAGTGAACTCAACGTGAGTTCCTGATCGAAGTTGCCACTGCCAAGCTCTGCCATGCTGGTCGGCATGCTGGTGGTCTTGCTGCGGTCCTTGTTCAAGGCGCTATCTTCCATCTGGGTCGTGTCACTCAGAAGCCTTGCCCGCAGAGCCAAGAGTCTTTCCCGATAGGGCGTAAGGTCTGTGTTTGTCATCGATGCTTCCAACCTCACCGCCAGTTCCAGAACCAATACCAGTAATCCTCGATGAACTGGAAGTTGGGACTCTCATCGGGCACTTCCAACTCGATCAACGGCAAGTTCACCTCGAATGCGCCTTTGCAGGTCTTTGAGAAAATGCCGTCGAACTCGCCACCAAAAAACGTCACCGGGTCGAGCAATTCCAGCACAGTGCAGCGGTACTGCACTTCCTCAAGCGAGGTCGTTGGCTCCGGGTAGTGAGCCATGAACGGGAAGTAGAGATGCTCCACCAGGTACTTGTAGTACCTGGAGTGCGACTCTTCGTCAACCCTCGAAATCACCGAACCGAGAGCCTCGACAATGCGGTCCCTTTGGTCGTGCTCCGAGCACGATTCGGCAAAGACTTTCAGACCGTTCCAATGAGCGTTAGCAACAGTCACCATAGTCTCACCTCCATGAAGAACGACGCAGGAACCTTCCGTGAATGGATTCCAACGTCTTGCGCCACAGAAACAAAAAGCCGACGTGGCGGAACACCCCAAGGTACTCGACCACGTCGGCTTACTCTTCAACGAGCCCCTCGGTAGAGCCGAGGTGCTCTTCATTTAGTCATCCGGCAAACATTTATTTTAACCCACGGAATGGAGAATGCAACAGCACTTGACTGGAACCCCCTCGATTGGCTGCAATCTATTCCCGTGGAGGGATCGAGATCGCTATTAGCGAAGCAATTAGTCGCTTTGAGCAGAATTACATGGGCCGGAAACGGCAATAAGCAACGTGGCCCCGGCAACGTCAAGCCGAAGAGCACAATTTGTTCAGCGGCGGGTTGCTGTCAATGATCTCGCCCGTGTCCGAATCCTTGCCCCTCGGGATGTGAGGCACAGTTGAAAGGAAAATCATGATTGCGGAATCGAAGCGTGCAGACAGTACCATCGAGGCCAGCGAGGCGAACCAGGAGTCCGTTAGGGGTTGTAAGGGGTTACGCCCAAAGGGAAAGAAGCCCCATCTGACTTGGCGGGTCGAGCGTGGTGCGGCCCCTAACTACCAGCGACTCGGCCGAGTTCTCGCACAAGCGGGCGATCTCTACCGAGATGGCGAACACGGCCTCGCCTTGCTTCAAGTCCTGCCCAACGGCAGGCCCCGCCAGATCGCCAAAGGAGCGGCACTCGCTCCCGTGATCGTAGATCGAATCAAGATGCGGGTCAAGAAGGAAGGTAAGTTGGTCAGTGAACTGCCCACGGCGGCCCATCTTGGTGCCATGCTGAGGTCGGAGGCGTTCGTCACTAATTTTCTCCCGCTAGACGAGGTGACAACGCATCCCGTCTACATGGATAACTTCACCCTGGTCAAGCCCGGCTACAACGACGGTGGGCCGGGCAACCGCATCCTCTACCTCGGGCCAGCCCCGGAAACTTCCGACTTGATGGAGGCGATCACTCGGTTCCTGGACGTGATGGCCTTTGCGAGCAACGCAGACCGGACGAACACGGTGGCGGCGGCACTCACGGTGCCATTGCGGCGACATTGGATGGGGCATAAGCCGATCATCCTGGTGACCGCAACCAAGAGCCATTCGGGCAAAGGCACTATCACAGACTTTTTCCGGGGCAATGTCCCGAAGGCCGACATCCTCTACGAGTCTCAAGATTGGCCAATGCAAAACCAATTCCAGAAGCAATTGAAGATCAGCCCCGATATCGGCGTCGTTGTACTAAACAACGTTCGATGCGATAGCAGTGGGCGGGCGTCCATGATCCGCTCTGGCTTCATCGAAAGTTTCATCACGAATCCCGAGGTGATTTTGGCCTCGCCCGGTGAGGGCGAGCCGATTTGCCTGGCCAATCGGTATCTCTTCACCATCAATATGAATGACGGCAAGCTCATCCTCGTAGGAAGCGACCAGATCGCTGAGAGCATCCAGGTACATCTCTTCCCCAACACTCAGCTTCCCCTTGGCCAGCAACTCGTCAAGGACGGCGTGGGCGTCCTGAAACTGTTTTTCGGACCTGAGTGAAGCCAGGGGGAACTTTATTACGAGTTCGAGGTAATCGTCCCGGACCTTCCCCTTGAATTGAAAAGAAGTCCTGCTGGCCATTGTCGTCTCATCCGTCTTCGTTCAATATCGTTGCGAGTCGCCTTGCGTTTTGGCGGCAAGTTCAATAGGTTTCGATCTCCGTTGGTGCAACTCCCAGTGTTTTTGCGAGATTGTCAAGGGTCTTCCCTTGCGGTCTCTCGGTTTCACCACGCTCGATCCGTGCGATGGTCTTCGACGAGATGCCGGGAAAATCACCTCTCGATAGTCGTCGCAAGATTCGCAGGCGTCGGAGTGAAGGACCGAACCCTCGTTCTTCCGCTATGCGTCGTTGAGCGGCTCGGCGGCGGTATCTCGGATCGACCTTGTAAAGCACCGAATGTGCCGATGCTTCGTACTCGCCAAAACGAAGCGTGTATCCGTAGTCGTCAATCTCAAAACGGCTGAAATCGGGCTTGCACGGACCCTCTGTATTGAAAACGCAGAGCGGGACAGTCACCATCGTTAGATCACCACGGGCCAGCGTAATGGTTCCGCTGCTTTGATCGACGATGCCACCAACGAAAAGATCGCTCTTGTTCTTGCTCGAAAGCACTTCGGCCAGTTGATTGGGTGGCAGCATACGAAACTCTGGGACCTCTCCGACAACTCGTCGGAATTGACTGTGCAGCGGTGGAAGTAGTTCAAGTCGGGCAGGGGGATGGAGCATCAGCACATCGCCAAAGGTCATGCTCTTCTGCTGTTGCAGAGCGTGAGCGGAGACGGCTTCCAAGAGCAGTTCCGTCCAACCGGACCTGATGACGATCCAAACAGTCTCGTCGGATGACTGCTGGAGGGCATCAGCAAGTTCACCTTTCTTCGAGACCTGTATGGACCATTGTTCGCCAAGCCGTCTGCGGAAACTCTTGGAAGAGTCCAGGACGACAAACTGCTTGGCAATTCGGTTCGTGGGCTTGGAAATGGTCTTACTCATCGTCACTGCTTTCAATCGGATTGTGTGGATTCTGCCTGTTCCAGTACGCCCGCAGTTGTTCCCAGTTATTGTCGATGGCGGTTTTGATTTCGTCGGGCATGTCGCCCCAGCGACCGCCCGGTGGCACGATGAAGGTGCGGTTCCTCAAAGACACCCTCCAAAACTGCTCAGTCTTGAATTGAATCGTGACATGAGGGGTTTCTGGACCTTCTTCATCGAACACCTTTGCTCGCCAGCCAGCTTTGCGGAGGACTCGGGACAGAGGGACATTGAACGGCATGGTCGGCACCTGGATCATTCAACCCGCCTGATTATGTCCCCATCTCGATTATACGTCAATCGGGACAAAATCGTTTCCGACTCCAGTTGGACCTGGCGACAGCCCAAACGGTACTCTGGTTGTGGCTCCTCCTGGGTGCCGTAACATCTTATCCAGCAAGGGAGTTCCGTCACCCGCAGGCCGCAGTGGCTCGTCTGCCTACCGCCTGGAACTTTCACGTTTTCCAGGTGGCCAGGGCGGAAGTACCCGCCCAAGGGCTGAGGTGATGGCGGACCCTCCGTCTGGCTATCTCGATACTTCTTTCACCAAGGGAGGACGATCATGTCCACGGTCAGCAGGACGGCCATTGCCAACGGGACCAACGAAGCCGAACGCAGAGCGGCGAGTGACGCAAATGCGGTTCAAGACGGCGTGAATATCATTGCCATCGTCGGGGCCTTTCATCGGCATCTGCTGGCCTTGAAGAACAACGGCGTCTTCGGCGACAACCTCAACAACCATCCCGTCTCCCTGGCGTTCACCAGCAAGCTCATTGCCCTTTGCCGCTTGACCGACGAGCGTGAAATGGCGGCTTTACGTGCCATTGATCGCATCGAGAACGGGGAGAGTGTCGAGTACGAAGTGATTCCGCTCTGAACGGACCGCCTTGACGAGGTGTGGTCAATCCAACACCTCGAATCAAGGAGATTCAGACATGGCTTCCACTCGTGTGGTTCGGCAGGGTCAGATTGAGATCGGGATCATCGAACATGAGGGGCACGAGTTCGCCGCCTACGGTGCCACGGTCTGCGGTCGGGAGATCACGGCCTACCTCAAGTACAGGTGTGGGCATTTCTGGCTCACCACTTGGGCCGGAGGGACCATGCTCAACTGCCGCAGTGAAGTGGTCGAGCGGTTCTGGAACGGCGGCCTGGCCCTCATGTTCCGCTTGCCTCGTGGCCGCTACATCGTTGGCTATGCTCTCGGCGACGACGGGATGCTGTTTCGGGGCGAGTTGCTGGACAACTGCACGGACCAGGATGCTCGGCGTCACGCCTTAATGGTGGCCGAGAACTGGGCCGAAGTGGACGCCGAAGATGAAGAGGCCGAGCTTACCGAGGTCTGAGGTCGGTGGACCACTGTCCTCGGGTGTGACGCCAAGAACACCAAACACCCGAGGACATGATGAACATTGCCGTCGCAGTCGCCAAGTGGCTCCTTGGCCTTCAGCATATCGCCGTCGCCATTCCGGTGCTCGTGCAAATCGGAAGGGATACGTTTCCCGGTGCGAAGTACACCGAGGACCGGGACGGCACGCCGGAGGAAAGTTCGACAGCACTCCTCCCGAGCGAGTATTGAGCCAATCCAGTGCGGGCTGGTCCGCTGGGAAGAATGTTCCAGCGGACCAGCCCTTCTGTTGTTGAGAACGGGGCGATCACCCCATAGGGAACCGGGACCAGAAACGCCGCTGTTGCAAAAAATGTTTTCGAGAAATTCCAGCGGAATCCTCAAAAACGGGTCCCCTCCCCCTGGCACCCTGGCGACTAACGGGGTGCCTTCTTCTTTATTGCCCCCTGCAAATCTCCGACCGCAGACGCCGGCGTTACAAAAATTGTAATTCTTCGTTTGGCTTCGTTCTCCACAGGGCTGACAATTTCTGCAAAAGCGGGCTCGCAAAAAAACGCCGCCGCCAAAATCGTGGGCCTGGTAGGGTCGCTAACCTAACGGTTGCAGCCAAGGTTCAAGCGGACGGATGTGACTCGTTGGTCGGGCCACCTGTGGAAGATGTTCCCACGAGCGGAGTCATCGTGCCCAGTGAGGCCCGAACTGAATCACCAAGCCTCCGATGATGATGACCGCATCCAAATGTCCAGTTCGGCCGACGCCCCCATCGGGGAAGCGGGAGTTCCATTGCAAAACAGCCGCCAGAACCGTGGAGAGGTTTGCACAACTCCCGTGCGACACGCACTTTACGGCGATTGTCGCCTTGGTGCCTGACTCGCATCGCCTCGGCTATCGGGCTTCATGTAGACTACATGTCAGTAGGTGACATGTATAGTATTGTCTCGGAGGTAGCCCATGTTACTGCAACGGGAATTGAAGAAGAAGCGGCCGTTCGAGTCCTTGGAGCAGGAGGCCATCCTCAACATCCTCCGCACCAACGACCAATACCTGATCCGCTTTTCCCGACTGCTTCGTCCCTATGGCTTGACGCCCTCCCAATACAACATCCTCCGCATCCTGCGAGGGGAAGGTGCTCCGTTGCCGATCCTGGAGATCGCCAACCGCACGATCACCGTCGTCCCAGGCATCACCGGCCTGATCGACCGGCTGGAGAAAGAGGAGTTCGTCGTTCGAGAGCGGTGTGCGAAGGATCGAAGGGTGATCTACGTGGCCCTGACCGAGAAAGGGCACAGGACGCTCTCCGCACTCGATGAGCCGCTCGGGGAACTGCACGAGAAGCTCATCGGCCACCTCACGAAGACTGAACTCAAGGAACTGATTCGTCTGCTGGAGAAGGCCCGATGGCCACTGTCGGCAGAGCAATAGGATTCCCAAGTTCGAGGAGAAGAACAACATGCCAAACATAGACCATCTCAATGTGGCAACAGAAACCATGCGTGTGCGGCGGGTCCGGGACATGAACAGCGTCCTCTTTCAGCCCTTCCGTCTACACGATCTTAACTTGCGGAACCGCATCGTCCTGTCCCCCATGACCCGTTGCAGGGCCGGGGCCGCTCGCCTCCCGAACCGCCTGATGGCAGAATACTACACCCAACGCAGTTCGGCGGGCCTGCTCATCACCGAGGCGACCACGATCTCCGAGGAGGCGAACGGCTGGAACGAGTCGCCGGGCATCTACACGGAAGAGATGACCGAAGGATGGAAGCACACCACAAATGCCGTGCATGAAAAGGGCGGGGTGATTTTCCTCCAACTTTGGCATACCGGGCGGGCCTCTCACAGCAGTTTCCACGGCGGCAAGCCCGCCGTCGCTCCTTCGGCCATCAAGATCAATGAGCCGTACATCCACACGCCCATCGGCAACCAGCCGCACGAAGTCCCACGGGAGTTGGAAACGTCGGAGATTCGACGGGTCGTGGAGGACTACCGCCGAGCCGCAGAGCGAGCCAAGGAAGCAGGATTCGACGGAGTGGAAGTCCACGGGGCCAACGGCTATCTGATCGACACGTTTCTCCAGTCGAAGACCAACCACCGCACGGACGAGTACGGCGGGAGCGTCGAGAATCGTCACCGCTTCCTGAAGGAAGTGATCGAAGGGGTCATGTCCGTCTGGCCCGCCCACCGAGTCGGCGTGCATCTCTCGCCCAACGGACAGTATAACGACATGGGGTCGCCGGATTACCGGGAGCAGTTCACGTTCGTCGCCGGTCAACTCGACCGTTTCGGGCTTGCATACCTGCACGTCATAGACGGGCTGGCCTTCGGCTTCCACAACCTCGGTGAGCCGATGACCCTGGCCGAGTTCCGAAAGGTGTTCCACGGCCCGCTCATGGGCAACTGTGGCTACACCGAGGAGACCGCCGAAGAGGCGATTACCGAAGGGCACGCCGACCTGATCTCCTTCGGGCGGCCCTTCATCAGCAACCCGGACCTCGTGGAGCGGTTCGGGAACGGCTGGCCGCTGGCCGAACCAGCGGAGGTATCCGACTGGTACTCGCCCACCGGAGAGAAGGGATACACGGATTTCCCAGTCCACACACCGAACTCAAGGAACTGATTCGTCTGCTGGAGAAGGCCCGAGGGCCACTGTCGGCAGACGAATAGCCATTTTCGAGGAGAAGAACACCATGTCAACCATAAACGATCTCAACGTGCGACCAAGAACCATCCACGTGCGGCGGGCCGCTGAGCGGGGCCACGCCCTATACGACTGGCTCGATACGTGGCATACGTTTTCCTTCAATACCTACTACGATCCGGCCCAAATGGGTTTCCGTGCGTTGCGGGTCATCAACGAAGACCGAGTGCAGCCGGCCCAGGGGTTCGGGATGCACGGCCATCAGGACATGGAGATCGTCACCTACGTCCTGGAAGGTGCTCTGGAACATCGGGATAGCCTCGGCACGGGTTCCGTGTTGCGGCCCGGCGAGTTCCAGCACATGTCGGCCGGGACAGGCATTCGACACAGTGAATTTAATCCATCTTCGACCGAACCGGTCCACTTCTACCAAATCTGGCTCTTGCCCAACCCAAAAGGGCTTCAGCCGAGCTACGAACAGAAGGCGTTCTCGGAGGATGAACGACAAGGACGCCTACGGCTGGTCGCTTCGCCCCACGGCCAGGATGGATCGCTCCTGATCCACCAGGATGCCCGAGTCTTCCTCTCGACACTCGACGCCGATCAGACGGTCAACTACGAAATGCAGTCTGGTCGCCATGCTTGGCTTCAAGTCCTTCGAGGATCGGTCGAATTGAACCGCCAGCTACTTGATACAAGTGACGGGGCGGCCGTCAGTAACGAGACCCGACTTTCGATCCGAGCCAAGAAACCTGCGGAAGTCATGCTGTTCGATTTGGCCTGAAAACTGAACTGCACGAGATTGGAATAAAGGACCGTCCATGATGAGAAAGCCACGTATTCTGGCCTTTGCCGGAAGCACCCGGAAGGATTCGTACAACAAGAAGCTGGTTCGCATCGCCGCCCATGCCGCCCAAGAGTGCGGAGCCGAGGTGACGGTGATCGATCTGAAAGATTTTCCCATGCCGCTGTTCGATGAAGACTTGGAGCGAACGCAAGGAATGCCCGAGTCGGCGGTTCGGCTGAAGAAGCTGATGGTCGAGAGTGACGGCTTCCTTATCGCATCGCCGGAATACAACAGTTCGATCACGGCGATTCTGAAGAATAGCATCGACTGGGTGTCTCGTCCGGTTGCCAACGAACCGCCGTTGGTTGCCTTCAAGGGCAAGATAGCCATCCTGATGAGTGCGTCTCCGGGAGCCCTCGGAGGGCTGCGGGCGTTGGTTCACGTTCGCTCGATTCTCGGCAACATCGGCATGATTGTGCTGCCGGACCAGGTGGCCGTGCCCAAAGCCTTTGAAGCGTACAATGACGATGGCACGCTAAAAGACTCCAAGCAGCACGGGGCGGTTGAAGGACTCGGCAGGACGCTCACGATGTTTCTCCAGAAGCAGATCGCATGAGGCGGGGGCCGTGCTATGCCTCCAGTTTCTCGCTTCGGAACTGTTCCCAAAGGCGTTGGAAGCGGCTCTCGTAGATCATCTCGTAGAGTTCCTCCTGATCCGGGTAGAGTTCGAGACACCGCTCACGCACTTTGTTCTTCTCGATCTCGATGTCGATTGCGGCCAAGTCGCTGCTGAGGATCAGCACGCAGACCCGATCTGCCAATCGCTGAAGATCCCACATCGCTTGTCTGGGATCAGCCATGACCAAACCTCACCAGCCGGATGACACTCCCCAACAGCCCGGTGTGACGGGCAGGCCGTAAAGAACGTTTCCGTCAACTAGCACGTCACATGGAACATGGCGACGGTCTTCCCTTCGGCCTCGTTCCAAGCTTTCACCGCTTCGGGCGTCGGCGATAGCTCCACAGAACATGCCTTGTCCTTGAAATAGCTCTCAGCCTCGTCGGAGAGCTTCACGTTTCCGTACTGACCGGTGCCGATGACCAACCGCTCTGCACCGTCGTCGTAGATGTGCTCGGCCTCGGCCAGGGAAACAGTGTGGGAAGTACCGTATTGCTCCTTCGACAGTTTCTTCTTTCGCTTCTTCACCTTGCCGCTCAAGCGGATCACGATGTCATGGTCATAGACCTCATCGTCCACCGTGATGCTGCCAAACTCGGTGCCTTGAATTGTCGGTTGCATGTTACCCCCACAATCAAGCAGACGGCAGCGGTTCGATACCCTCTCGTAGCCATGCCCAAGCATCATCGACCCGAGATGCGTCGAAATACCTCACCGCCGCCTTGGTAAAGGGCCTGGACATCTGGACCATCCACTTCTCCCACCTCCGGTCACCGACCATAGCGATGCGGTCGAAATCCGAGTAGTGCTTGAAGCCGAACTTGAGGTCGTCCCAGACGGCGTGCAAGTCTGCCCCGTGGAAATCTTCCAACTGAGCGAAGAGACGCACCTTGCCCTGGGCTGCCAGGACAGCCTCCACGGCTGGCACGAACGACTTGTAGTCCTCGTGATGGAGTTTCCCACTCAGCTTGAAGCCGATGGTTTTCGGGGAACCCGTCTGGAGTGTTTCGATCATGTGTTGTTCCTTTGAGGAAAGCCTGCCTCCCAGCCTGATAGTATGGCAGGCGAAGAGGCTTCGACAAGCCCCAAGCGGTGCATACGAAGGAGGCTCAAACTGACTCGCCAGCACAGATCGGCTATAATGGCTGCTCGACCGGGGCGAAAGTCTTCCTTGTATTCTTCGGAGAGAATCGCCATGAGTGTTCAGGTTGTCGGCATCAGCGGAAGCCCGATACCGGATAGCAACACGGATCGGGCCGTTCGGCGGATTCTGGAACTGACCGGGCTGACGAGCCAGTTCGTCAAACTGAGCGAACTTGATCTCTCACCATGCCGGGCGTGCCTGGGATGCGTGAAGACAAACCAGTGCGTTGTCCAGGATGACGGTCGAACACTGGCCGAACTCTTCCACAGTGCCTCGGCCTTCGTCCTCGGCGGTTACACGCCCTATAGCAGTCTGGACGCACGCACGAAAGCCTTCATGGAACGCATGTACTGCCACCGGCACCGGATCGGCGGCAACGCCCGCAAGTACGGCGTGACGGTGATTACGACGGCCTGCCCGCCAGGGACTCCGGGGATGCCACCTGCCGCCGAGACGGCAACCTCGCAAATCGGCTTCTGGATGATGGAGGAAGGGATGACAAACCTGGGTACGATGGTGATTCAGGGAAACGCCCCCTGCATTCGCTGCGGCTACGGGGACGACTGCTCCTTCAGCGGTATCAAGATGGTCTTCGGCCCCGAGGCTACGGTGGCCTCGGTGGGCGTCAAGACTTTTGAGGGAGATGCCGCTCTTCTGAGTGCCGCCGAGGAGTTGGCAAAGAAGTTGCGTGAGGCAGTCATCGGCCAGCCAGTTTCTCAACCATGATGGAGCCGACGATGGTCAAGGCTCTTGTGTTCGACGCCTACGGCACGCTGTTCGATGTCCGCTCCGTGCTGAGCCGGTGCGAGGAGGTCTTCCCCGGCCACGGTTCTGACCTGACCGGCCTGTGGCGAACCAAGCAACTCGAATACACCTGGCTACGATCCCTCATGGGGAAGTACGAGGACTTCTGGCAGGTCACCCAGGACGGGCTGGTGTTCGCCTGTCGATCTCTCGGTCTCGCCCCTTCACAGGATCAGATCGGCCATCTGATGCAGGCGTACCTGGCACTCAGCCCCTTCCCGGAAATCGCCGCCGCCCTGGAGACCCTATCCACCGTGCCATTGTCGATCCTGTCCAATGGCTCGCCGAGGATGCTGGACAGTGTTGTCCGAAACGCCGGGCTGGAGGGGCGATTCCAGCATATCCTCAGCGTGGACGAGGTTCACACCTACAAGCCGAGCCCAGTCGTCTATCAGTTGGCCGAGACGCACCTCGGCATCCGGCGTGAGGAAATCGGATTCGTCTCCTCAAACTGCTGGGATGTCGCCGGAGGAAAGGCGTTCGGATTTCAGGCGTTTTGGCTCAACCGTCAAAATGCCCCTGTGGAAGTGCTGGGATTTCAACCTGACAGGATCATCCGCTCGGCAAAGGAACTCGCTTCGGTTGTGGCGTGAACCGACCGAGCGGGGCATCTCGACAATCTCACACCGCCGCCAGTGAGGGTGCGACCGGGAAATCGATCTCCGTGCCAGCAACGTTGTTGAAGAAGTTCGTGAACGTGGTCAAGGCAGCGTTGGCGACGATCTCGGCGATCTCGCCATCCGTAAAGCCCGCACGCCGAACCTCCTCCACGTCGTTGTCGCTCACATGACCACGATCTTGGACGATCTTCTGGGCGAAGGCCAACGCCGCATGGGTCTTCTCGTCGGAAGCCGTTCCATGCCTGGCGTCGATAAGATCGGACTCAGTGAGGCCAGCCTTGCTTCCGAGGAAGGTGTGGGCCGACAGGCAGTAGTTGCACTGATTGGTCTCGCTGACCACAAGCGAGATCTCTTGCCGCAACGCCTCGGGAAGCGATCCCTTTGCCAGACCTTGGTTGAATCCAAGGTACGCCTGGAGGACGGCGGGCGACTGGGCCATCGTGGAGATCATGTTCGGCACCATGCCCAGGTTCTTCTGCACCGCCCCCAACAGTTCCCGAGTTCTGGAACTGGCGTCTCGCTCAACCGGCTGAATGCGAGCCATTCTGCGTTCCTTTCATGACTGGAGGTTTGAAGCCCACCTCGCTTGTCTAAGGCCATGATGGGCTTTATTATCTCGTACTCCAGAATTATTGCGGTGACGACCATCTGAGCAAACAGCAAGAGCGGGGCATTCATGGCCGTCCCGTGGGGTGCAGAACCCGAGCAATGCTATCTTTCGCAAGGGAGCGGTGGTGATTCTCCCATCACCGTCCCGGCACGGCCAAGCAGCCGGCGACCGGAGTCCGATCTTCCTCGATGAGCGAGTTTTCCGTGATGTGGATTCCACACCGCTTGCACCAGAATTCTATGCCCTTCTGTAGTAGGTGGAACTCCCGAACACTCATGCGGCACTTATGCTCCATGCCCTGGTTCGGGCAGCCGAGCAGGATGAACCTCCGCTGTCTGTGGGTCAGACCGCTGCGATCCACTGAATGCGTTCTTATCGGTTCGACGCCGCATTTCCGCATCGCCGCCTTCCATTCGGGGCCGTGGTTGGCGACGAAGGGGCCATGCTTATATTTGGTGATTACGTGGCACGCCTCGTGGATTACCGTCTCCCGCCTAAGAGCGAGAGCGATGAGCAGGTCGGCTCAACTCGCAATATGAGGCGGTTGGAGAGACTCAGGACAACCGCAGATAGCCCCGCTACCAGACCGAGATTGGCCGGAAACGAAAGGCGGTAGGTTTGCAACCCATTGCAACCCTTTGCAACCCATGTATCCAGTGGCAGAGGGTGGCCTCATGGGTTGCAGAAATTTTGCAACCCATCAGAAATCGAATGGGTTGCAAAACTCGGCTTCAAGCTCGTCGATGTAAGTTGTTGCTAATAAATGCTTTATGTATCATGTTTGAGTGGACAGGGCCGGGGTTGAACCGGCGACACCTGGATTTTCAGTCCAGTGCTCTACCAACTGAGCTACCTGTCCCTTCCTCCCGCTTGGTGGGCCGTAAACGGTAATAGTACAGAACTTGCCCGAGCGTTGTCAATTCTTGGCGGGCAGATCGGCCGCTCAGTCCAGCACGCGGGCACCGCTGATCAACTCGATGAAGTCGCGATTCGACTTGAACTTCGTCAGTTTCTGCGTCAACTGCTCCATGGCCTCGACGGGATGCATGCTGGAGAGCATCCGCCGTAATGCAGTCACCGCCTGCAAGGTCTCCGGCGAGAGCAGCTTCTCCTCACGGCGGGTACCGGACTGGCTGATGTCCATCGCCGGCCAGACGCGGCGGTCGGCCAGCTTGCGGTCCAACACCAACTCCATATTGCCGGTGCCCTTGAACTCCTGGAAGATCAACTCGTCCATGCGGCTGCCGGTGTCGACCAGGGCCGTGCCGACGATGGTCAGCGAGCCGCCCTCCTCGAAGAGCCGGGCGGTGGCGAAGAGCTTCTTGGGGATGTCCATGGCCTTGATGTCCACGCCGCCGGACATCGTCCGCCCCGTGTTGCCGACCCACTTGTTGAAGGCCCGGGCCAGGCGGGTGATCGAGTCCAGCAGGAGGAAGACGTCTTTGCCCATCTCGGCCAGCCGCCGGGCTCGCTCGATGATCAGTTGGGAGAGGCGGACGTGGCTCTCGATGTCGCGGTCGAGGCTCGAGGCCACCACCTCGCCGTTGATCACCGCGCGGCGGAAGTCGGTGACTTCCTCGGGCCGCTCGTCGATCAGCAAGATGATCAGCTTGATGCCGGGGTAGTTGGTGGAGATGGCCTGGCTGATGTGCTGCAAGAGGATCGTCTTGCCGGTTCGCGGCGGGGCGACGATCAGCGCCCGCTGGCCTTTGCCCAGAGGCGTCAAGAGGTCCATCACCCGGGTGGTCAGCGGCGTCGGGCCGGTCTCGAGTTTCAGCCAGCTTTCGGGATTGATGGGCGTGAGCTGATCGAAGGTCTTGACGTTGCGGTAATCCTCGGGCTTCATGCCATCGATATCAAAAATTTCCCGCAGCCGCGGGCCTTGCTGCTTGCGGCCAGGCTGGATCATGCCCTGAACGCCCACCCCTTCCCGCAGGCCGAACTTCTCGATCATGCTGCCGGGCACGAAGGGGTCGGTCAACTGCCGCAGGTAATTGGCGGCCGGGTCGCGGAGGAAGCCGTAGTTGTTGGGGTGCATCTCCAGCACACCGCCGCCGGCGACCAGCGGGCCGGGCTCACCGTTGTCGGGGAACTCGGCGGAAGGAGCGTGATAGTTGTTGTTGCCGTTGTCCAACGGCTCGCGGTAAGGGCGCGGGCGATTGCGTGGATTGTTTCCGTACATGCCGCCTCTCCCCCGCAAACGACCCTTTTTCTTCTTTCCCATAAACACCACCTGAAGGAAACCAAAACCGCCAATTACGGCACACAGCCGGCGCAACGCTCGGCAGCGGTCCAAAAGCCCAGAGACGGGACAACCGGCGGTTGGACGACAGCCGTCCTCACAAAGAACTCAATCCCCGTCCGCGCGACGAAAACCATCGCGCTCCGTACCAGGCCGTACACGGGCACCGCGGCGAAAAACGCTTCCGGCCGCGCAACAAACAGTGAAGGTTGCTCGCCTTGCCTTAGGATCCTGCCCACTCCTGCTCCACCCGGAATTGTCAACCCTTTGCGGTTAACAGCAGGAAACTCAGGTGGAGAAGCCTAAGGAGGCTCTTATGCCATCAAGCCCCATACATCCAGGTCAACTGCACTTTTCAGGCTACTCGCTACCGCGAATCGCCCGCGCCTTCAGATCATGCAGGTCCCAGATCATGGGTCGATGGCGCCTGCCTGCCAGGCAGAACTCAAACTACCGCCATCTTATCCATCTACTGGTTCGTGTCAAGCTTCGAGTCGGCGTTTCCGCGCCGTTTGTCCTGTTCCGAAAAGACCTTCTTAGCCATCGATCGACCGCAACCACAAGGCAAGAGCGATCGCCATGCCGAACATCTTTGGGACAGGAGCCCCCGGAAGAAGCACCTAATGAGGGAGAGCCTAACCCTGCCGGGGAACTGCCTACAGACTCTTCCTTTAGTTTATACACTACGCCAGCGAATATTTCAAGTGGAAATCCGACGCACCCCGGAGTTAGCGAGCCAACTGGGGAACGACACCCCCCATACATGGGCATAAGCGTCGCGTTCCTGACCGGTGGCGCCGCGTCCGCAGATCGGTCTTCCCCAAGGCAAAGCAGCGTGATACAAGCACCACTGTGCGACACGGTTAAGGCTTGAACCTCCAGCGACCCCCATGTCCACTCACGATCCCATCCCGACCCGCAACGGGCCGTGCCGGCTTATTTTCCGGACCCTCCAACCGGCAAAGGCAATCGTCGACCGCGGCGAAATCTGCCTGCTGCCGGTTGCCGCCGAAGACCGGCCGCTGATTGATCTGGCGCGGTTGGCGATGGAAAAGGGCCCGGAGGGGTTCCTGCACGGCGAAGGGCCGATCACGCGGATCGTCGTGCCGGCCGATCCGACGCTGGACCATCTGCTGGCCGCGGAGTTTCTTCAACGCCTTTTGGCTGGAGAGACCTTGCCGGCCGGCGCTGCCGCCATGGCCCAATGCGCCCGGCTGATTCGCGAAGGTCTGCGGCCAGGCGAGGTCGCCGCGGAGCGATCGCCGGAGGCCATCTTCCTGGCGATCCTCAATGGCGCCGGCGAAGACCTGACCCAAGAGGCGACGGCGGAAAAGTTCCGCCGGGACTGGGCGCGAATGGCCCAGCGGATCATGAAAGCAGCCGAAGAGGGCGTCGACCCCTTCGTCACGCCGCTGTTTGATGACGCCGAGTTCGCCCGCGAGCGGGCCTTTCTGGCACGCGATGGCGAGGTGTATCACAACGACGTTTCCCGCGGCCAACGTTGGCTGGTGAGCCTGCCGGGCGGCCCTCCGGTGGCCTCGGGACTGCTATTGCGACAACCGAAGAGCCTGCTGTTCAAACATTGGGCAAGGAACGGCACGGCCGCTTCGGCCGGTCGTGCCTGCCTGTTTCTCGCCGTTCAGTGGAAGTCGCAGGAGTGGGTATTCTCCACCGACCCGCTGCAACGCGTTCCGCTCCAGTCGCTTGCCGAGGAACTACAAGCCGGCGAAACCGCGGCCAATCCGTCGCAAGCGAGCGAGGATCCTTGGTTTGACGGCAAGGCCTTCGGTCATACCCTGGTGGCATCGCCATGTCGTGGAACGGCGTTGACGGAAAAGCAAGTGCTGGGAATCGTCAAGCGGTGGGTCCGCGCCCGGCCCGCAACCGCCGGCCGACCGCGAACGCCAGTTCTAGCGGGCGCGGCGCTGGCCGTGCTGCTGACCCTGGCGACCTGGATCGGCTTTTCGTTCTTCCCCGCTTCAACGTCACCGGCAAGTCGCAGAGATCACCCCCGGCGTTCATCGCCGTCGTCCGGGATGGCGAAACCAAACCTGTACGTGCTGACGATCGGGGTATCGAAGTACGACGAGTCCGTCACGGGTTATCCTCCGTTGTCCTACGCGGTTGCCGATGCACAAGATCTGGCAAACGAATTCCGCCAGGCGGACCACCGCGTCTTCGGCAAGGTCACGGTGGCGGATCCCCTGATCGACAAGACCGCTACGAAGAATAGTATCCTGGTCGGAATCCGGCAGATCAGAGATCAATGCACGCAAGACGATATCGCCGTCATAACCTTCGCAGGCCACGGCGACATCGATGAAAACACCGGCAACCAGTTCTTCTTCGTGCCCTATGACTTCGATCAGAGCAAGGAGCAGTGCATTGTCGGGTTGACCCGCAACGAGCTCTCCAATTATCTCAAGGAGTTTCCTTGCACCGTTGTCGTGATCTTGGATACGTGTCATTCCGGAAACGGCATTGCCTCGGACAATTCTCGTGGCGGCGAGTCTCTCGAAGAGGAAGTGGCGGCGACGATGCGGAACCTGCGACAAGCCGGGAAAGCGGGCGTGGTAGTGTTGGCCGCCTGCGTGGGATCAGGTTCCAGCCGGGAAGCATCCGGGCACGGCGTATTGACCCAGGCCGTACTGGAGGTGCTTCGCGGCACGCCCGATCCAGCAATCCCCATGCCCAACAGGCCTAGCGGTCTGCTGACTTTCGAGGAACTAAACTACTATGCCACTCGCCGTGTCCCGCAATTGACCGGCCACAGACAATCCGTGGTTGCGCAAAACACGGGCGTGGGACTTGGCGACGTGCCTCTGGGGGTCGTTCGGAGCCGAGGCGACAAAGCGCCAGCCGATTCTTCCGGTCGCAGTGCGGCGGAGAAGCACTGACAAGGCCACCCCTTGCGAGCGTAACCATGGACCCGTGCTTTGAATCGCTGCTTTGCCGCCTGGACCACCTTTCCAGCCAGTTCCGCGAGTTGAAGGAGGGTGTCTCGAAGGCGATTCGCATCGCCGACGAAGATCCGGAGATGGCCTTGACCCGTGCCCGCAAAGTGCTGGAGTATGTGATCCGAGACATATTCGAGCGGCGGCGCAAGGAGCCACCCGGCACCCGGCCTTTGGAGAACCTGCTGCAACTCCTGGTCAAGGACGGGCATTTCCCCGACCGGCTCGATGCCTACGCCACCACGATCCGCAAGCTGGGCAACGTCGGCACTCACAGTTTTGGCGAGAAGGTGACCGTGGCGGACGTGTACCAGTCGCTCACGCAACTGATGCCCATCCTTGAATGGTATTTCGAGGTGGAGCGGCCGGAGGCCCCCGGCCCGCAACCCGCGCCGCGGGCAGAGCCGGAAACGGCCGCGCCCTGCGACCCGCCTCCCGTGGCCGCTCCTCAAGCCAAGACGGCCGTTGTCCCCAAGGGCTTGCGGTCGTTCGACGCCAATGACGCCGATTTCTTTCTCGATCTGCTCCCCGGCCCCCGCGACAAGGACGGTCTCCCCGAGAGCATTCGTTTCTGGAAGCATCGCATCGAGGAAACGGCGGAACCGACATTCACCGTGGGTGTGATCTATGGTCCCTCCGGCTGCGGCAAGTCGTCGTTGGTCAAGGCGGGGCTGTTGCCCAGGTTGGCCGACTCGGTGACGAAGGTCTACGTGGAGGCGACCGGCGAGAAGACCGAGACCGCTTTGCTGGCGGGCTTACGGCGGCAGGTGGCCGGCTTGCCCGCCGAATTGGGCCTCGTCGAGGTTCTGGCGGCGTTGCGGCGGGGGCGGTTCCTTGCGCCAGGGCAGAACGTGCTGCTGGTCCTCGACCAGTTCGAGCAATGGCTGCACGCCAAACGAATGGAAAAACATACGGAGCTGGTCCAGGCCCTGCGGCAGTGCGACGGGAGCCGGGTGCGGTGCATCGTCATGGTGCGGGACGATTTTTGGCTGGCGCTGAGCCGCTTCATGTCGGATCTGGATGTTGAGCTTCTTCAAGGGCAGAATATGGCCTTGGTCGATCTTTTCGATCCGCGCCATGCTCGCAAGGTGCTGGCCGCGTTTGGACGGGCGTTTGGCGCCTTGCCGGAACGCGAGACGGACTCGACCAGGGACCAGGAGGGCTTTCTCGATCAAGCTGTCGCCGGGCTGGCCCAGGACGGCAAAGTCATTTGCGTGCGGCTGGCCCTGTTTGCCTGCATGGTCAATCGCAAGCCCTGGATCCCCGCCACGCTGCGGAAGGTCGGCGGCGCCGAAGGAGTCGGCTTTACTTTCCTGGAAGAAACGTTTGCCGCCTCCACCGCCGCGCCGCAGTACCGCCTGCACCAGAAGGCAGCCCAGGCCGTGCTCAAGGCCCTCCTGCCTGAAGCCGGCAGCGACATCAAGGGCCACATGCGTTCGCAGCAGGAGCTGCTGGAGGCGTCGGGCTATGGCAGCCGCCCCAGGGACTTCGCCGAACTGCTCCGCATTCTGGACGGCCAACTGCGGCTGATTACCCCCACCGATCGCGAAGGCGTCGAGTACCAAAGCGTCACGCCCCGGCCTGGCGACGAGAAATCCTACCAGCTCACGCACGATTACCTCGTGCCGTCATTACGGGACTGGCTGAGCCAGAAGCAGCGCCAGACATGGCGGGGCAGGGCCGAACTGAGGTTGGCAGAACGCTCGGCCTCGTGGAATGCCAGGTCGGAAAACCGCCATCTGCCCTCGCTGGGGGAGTTTTGCCGCATTCAGCTCTTCACGCATAAGAAGAACTGGAACGGCCCGCAGCGGAAAATGATGGGCCAGGCCGCACGGGTACACGGCATTCGCTGGGGCATCGCGGCGGCGGTGCTGGTTGTCGCCGGCTTGACGGGCATGAGTCTTCGCAACGCCGTGGTCGAAAAGCAAAACGCCACCCGCGCCGAAGGGCTCGTGGACGGGCTGCTCAAAGCCAACGTCACCGAAGTGCGCTCCTCCGTGAGCCGCATTGAAGAGCATCGAATCTGGGCTTACCCGTTGCTCAAGCATGCCTATGACCAGGCGAAACCAGGTTCCAAATCCAAGCTGCACGCGGCCCTGGCCTTGCTAGCCCTGCGGCCGGTCGATCAAGGCCCGGCCAACTTTCTGGGGGAGCAGCTCCTGATCGTCACGCCGCAACAGTTTCCCGTCGTGCGAGATTTCTTGCTGCCACCCACGGCAGACCTCGTGGAACGTTGTTGGAAGGCGGCGCTCGACGTGAAGCGGTCGACGCCCGAGCGTTTTCAAGCGGCCTGTGCCTTGGCGAGTTACGCACCCGGCGACCCTCGTTGGAGCCAGGTCAGCTCGCTGGTGGCCCGTTATCTCGTGACGCTGCAAGCCTCCGACTTCTTGGCGTGGCGGGAGGCCCTGCGACCTGCCAGGGCGCAGCTCATCAAGCCGCTGACGTTGATCTATCAAGAGAAGGCCGGGCGAGAACAGAGCCGCACCTACGCCACCGAGGCGCTGGCGGACTACGCCGCCGACCGCCCCGAAGTCTTGTTCGACCTGGTGGCCACGGCCGAGCAGTTTCAGTTTCCCCTGATGTTCGGCAAGTTGGCCGTTTACGCCGAAAAAGCCTTGGCCTTGGCCCATGTGGAAGTGGGCAGGAGTCTGCCGGAGACGGCCAACGAAGACGCGAAGGAAACCTCGGCTCAGCGTCAGACCCACGCCGCCGTGGCCCTCTTCAAGCTGGGGGCTCCCGAGAAAGTCTGGCCGCTGCTGCGGTTCAGCCCCGATCCGCGGGTCCGCAGTTATATCATTCATTGGCTGGCTCCTTTGGGAGGCGATCCGCAGGCGATCATCGAGCGGCTGGAAGCCGAGCCGGACGTGACGATCCGCCGGGCACTGGTGCTGATGCTGGGCGAGTTCTCCGAGGCGCAGTTGCCGCCTGCCCGGCGGCCGCCGCTTGTCGAGAAACTGCTGGCCGTTTTCCAGAACGAGCCCGACGCGGGGCTGCACGCTGCGGCCCAGTGGTTGTTGCGGAAATGGGAACAAGGCCAGCGGCTGCAAACCGCGACGGAGAAACTTCGCAGGAACGAAAAACAGTTGCAGGCCGAGCGGACCAATGAGAAGCGGCATTGGTACGTCAACACCCAGGGACAGACCTTCGTCGTCCTGGACGCCCGTGACGTTTTCGTCATGGGGTCACCGGCGTCGGAGCCGAATCGCATCGCGAATGAAACACCGCATCATGTCCGGATCGGGCTGCGGTATGCCATTTGCTCGACGGCCGTAACCAAGAAGCAGTTCGAGCGATTTCAAGAAGATCGCCCCAAGGTGGCGAAGATCGACACCGCCGAATGGGTCAAGACGGACGATTCGCCGCAAACGTGGGTAAACTGGTACGAGGCGGCCTGGTACTGCAACTGGCTGAGCGGGCAGGAGGGAATTGATAAGAAGCAGTGGTGCTACGAGCCGAACAAAGACGGCCTGTACGGTCCGGGAATGAAGGTCAAGGACAAGTACTGGGAACTGGCCGGTTATCGCCTGCCCACCGAGGCGGAATGGGAGTATGCGTGCCGGGCGGGAACGGTGACGAGCCGCTGTTACGGGCTGAGCGAGACACTATTGGGAAACTACTCATGGTATCTGGCGAACGGGGGGAACCGAACATGGCCGGTGGCGAGCCTCAAGCCCAACGACTACGGTTTGTTCGACATGCAGGGCAATGCCTTCGCGTGGTGTGGCGATTTTTACCAGCGTTATCCCGAGGACGCCGCGAAGGTCTTTGAGGATTCGGCAAGGACCGAACCTGGCGCCAACGATGGCAGCCGCGTGTTGCGCGGCGGGTCGTTCTTCGCTCACCCCAGTTTGGTGCGCTCCGCCTACCGCCTCTGGAACCAACCCGTGTACCGTACCTTCCACCTCGGTTTCCGCGTGGCGAGAACGTTCAACTGAGCCAGGTAGCCTATTGTCCCTAGTAGAAACTCCGACTTGGTTGTCTTACAGGCACTTACATCATTGGCAAGCCGCACTGGCCTCGCCGAAGACAGTCATTCCCCCGGCACGAAATGATGGTAACCTGTAAGGCTTGTACGTCTTCTATGGGCTCTGCTTTGACCATCTGGTGCCGCAGACCGCAAGTACGATCCACGGCATTTGGCCGGAGAACTTGCTCTCGGTAAAATGACGGAAGGGCATTTCCGGGGGCAATCTGTCATGGGTATTCTACGTCTTGCGTTCTTCTTCCTCCGCGGCCTCCTCCTTGGCCGGGCAGCCATGGCCGCCGAGAATCTCGCGTTGCGACACCAATTGCTCGTCCTGCGACGCTCGGTCAAGCGACCCCGGCTGCGTCGCTGGGATCGGGTCTTCTGGGTGAACCGCCGTCGCAGGGCGAAATGTTTGCCATCCCGCAAGTCAGCGGCTTGCACCATCGGTACAGCCGGCGTGCGGCGTGACCTTTGAGCCCGGTCTCCAGTTCCATCTTTGATCGACGCAAGCAGTGCGCGCCGGCGTGCCCAAGGTCCCATCGCCGTGCCTGTCTGTTCCGTTACAACAATCGTTCCCAGTCCTTCCTGTTCCCCTCGTCTACGCACATTGGCCTCCCGCCTCTCTCCAAAACGAGTTTTTTGCGATGGACAGTGGCTGTGGCATTGTCGCGTGTTATGCGGTGGGCACCCACTCGTCTCCTACTTTAGGAAGGTAGCCCGTCCCCAGGCGCCGCGGTCCTTCGAATTTCGGGCGTTGCCGTTGAAAATGATCTGCCGGATGCGCCCGTTTCCGGTGGCGGAGTCGTCGACGCCGAGGTCGAAGAGGATCTCCTGACCTTCTCTTGGCACGAAGCCAAGACCTACAAACGGGATAGCGGCTTCGACCGTATAGCCTTTGCCGTCGAGGTTGGGCAAGACGATGGTCTGGGCGGGGAACTGCTTCGGCGCGTTGCCGAAGTAGACGTTGGCCTCGTCGGACTTGGCACCGCGGATGAGGATCTGGCGGTCGGAATACTTGAGCGAACCGCCCTGGCCGAGGTCTTCATGACCGATGAACAGTTCGATGGCGTCGCCGTTCCAGATATTCTCCGGTTTTTGGGAGTTCTTCAGGGGCGTGGGATCGGAGACCTCAACGAACAAGTAGAGGTTGACGTTGTCCCAGGCAAGACGGAACGTGGCTTCGAAACCGTTAGCGTCGCGGCCCTGGACCAGGCCGTCGGCGCCGATGCGGGCAGGTGGAACTGAAGGCCACCGGGCACGGGAACCGTCGAGGACGAACTTGTTGACCATGCGGGATATGCCGATGCTCTTGGCGGCGCCGGCCCGTTTGGCGGCGAACCGCGGGTCGTCGAAGGCAAACGGGCGCCGACGGCCGAGGATCAAATCGTAAATCGTGTGGTTCGTCTTCATCGCCTCGCAGAGGAAATCTCTGTAGGGACGGTCGGCGACGTTGACCACACCGGTGTTGGCGGCCTCGCCGTTAAAGCCTTCGAAGAATCGTCCGGTTGCCGCCTGGTCCAGCGCCAGGAACCATTGGATGCCCACTACGTAGCCGGTGGCGGCGGACTGTTCCACGTAGTTGCGGTACGCCAGGCCGCGCTCGGTCTGGTTGTTCACCTTGTTGCCGCCCTGGAGCCCCTGGTCTGCGACGGCGTAGTAGAACTCGGAGAATAACAGCGGCTTATGGGCCCAGCCGTGAATGCGGTCGAGGAACTTCTTGTCGATGCCGTAGGCGTAGTAGTTGATGGAAGCGACGTTGAGGTACTTCGCGGCGGTCTTGACGAGGACTTCGGAGTTTGCCGTGCCGGGCATCCAACGATCGCCGATGAGGAGGTGGTGGCGGTCATACTTTCGCAACGCCATGTCGACCAGTGAGTAGCGGGTCTCAAGGAAGAGCTTGAAGAACACGGCCATATCGTCGGCGGCGGCCCCGGTGATGACCATGAGCGGTTGTTCGGCAGCGGCGTCGAATGAAGCGAACGTGCCGTTCCAGGCGGTGTTGAAGGCATTGATGGTCTGGTACTTCTCCTTGAGCATGGCGACCAGCTTCGCCTTCGACGGGCACTTGGATGCCTTGAGCGTGGGCACCACTTTCGGCACGTCTTCCAGCAGCGGTTCGTTGCTGATGAAGTAGCCGATCAGCAGCGGGTCGTTGGCCCTGGGAGCCACCGCGTCGGCGTAGGCGGCGTTGAACTTGGCTTCGAGGTTCGGCGCAAAGGGGTCCCAAACTACGCCCAGGTCACCGAGTTTCGGGGCCGGTGCGGGGACGAACGTCACGTAGGGGAACTGCTTTTTCTCGACGACGGCGGGGATCGCGTTAAAGGCGCCCGCCGAGTTGAAGCCCCAGGCCCGCAGTCGATCGATCCAGCGGCTGAAGTGGGCGTCAAGCTCGTAAGGCTGACGGTACTTGCGGATGGTGTTGGCCAGGTAGAAAGAGACAACGCCCGAGTCTCCCTCGCGGCGGGCCGAAAGGAATGCCTGATCGCTGCCGGGAATCCATTCGTAGATCGACTCGCGTCCGCGGACGGTGGTGTAGTCGTCGCATGGGCTGATGCCGCACATGCCGAGCTGGAAGAACACGTTGCCGTCGGGGGTGACCAGGACGTCCGCCGAGCCGCCGCCGGCCTTGGCGATCCGGTCCACGTGGAAGAAGCCCGTCTTTTTCAGGCCGAACTTCTGGCCGGAGCCCGGCAGGCCGCCGTAAGGATCGGTGACGGGCGGCTTGAGCGATGCCAGCCACTGGTTCTCCTGCGCGACGTCTTCCTTGAGTTCGGCATCCGACTTCACTTTCGTGGGAAAGTCGACCTTGACCCATTGGCCATAGCGATCGACGATCGGCTCGATCTGTCCTGCGGCGCCGGCCTGGGCGATTCGGATGGCGAATTCGGGGCCAGGGTTGCCTTCAGGCAGCGGGCTGGCGAACCACCAGTCGTAGACACTCCAGTTCCACTCGCGATTGTCCTGGAGTTGCTGGTAGGAGTAAGGGGGAATCGAAATGGAGAAACCGGGACCGGTGGGATGAACGATTTCAAATCGGTCGACGTTGCCCTGGTAGAGGAAGGGCTTGGCAGGCTTTTGGGCAGGGAACGTCTGGGCAGCCGCGCCGCCGACGGCGTAGGTCCCCCTTCCGCCGAAGTTAATGGGAATGAGCATCTCCATGCGGAACTGTTTGGCGTTGGCGGGCAACCCGGAAAAGGTGATCTTCAGCGTGGTCTTGTCGACTCTCACATGGCCCTTGGCACCTCCGGCGTAGATGAGAGTGACGCCGTCGGCATCTTGGGCGATCTGTGCGGGGTCAGTCCGTTTGTCACCTTTGGTAACCAACGCCGGATACGTGATGGAGAAACTCCCGGCAGTACCTGCGGAGATTGAGATTGCCTTCTCGCCGAGCTTTACCGCAAGCCCATAGGCGAATTGGCCGAGCAGTGTGAGCGGGATAAAGACGATGGCAAGTTGATGGGGCTTCGGCATGCTGATTCTTCCTTTCGAAAAGCGGTCCGCTTATGGCGGCAATCAGTCCTTCCAGGTTAACAGAACAGCATGGGGTCTTCCAGTTGGTGGCCAGTCTTTCTCGAGCCAGTTTTTTCGACGTCGCTGGCTGTAGGGTCAATCTCGGACCGTTCTGGATGGAAACTCGGCTGTAGCGTGGACCGATCGACAGAGCGTCAGAAACGGAACGTACTTTGACACGATACTCGATGTCAGTACAATGAGGCGATTGCCGCGGGGTTGCGCCAAGAGCCGAATAGTTGTTGATCTATGCGAGAAAGGAATTAACCGTCAATGAACACAACAACCAGACACATTCTCAAAGCCTTCACGGCCGCCCTGGTGCTGGCGCCGCTGGCTCCGCTAGCCGCACTGCCCGTCCCGGACAAGTCGCCGAAATACGAGGTCCGCACCAAGGGCGTTGCGGTGAAGCTCTCGGGCAACGGCGAAATCGTGGGCGTGCTGCTGGGCGGACTCGAAAAGGCCCTCTTGGCACGGACGGCGATCGCCGGCTGCGTGCAAGTGGGCTCTGCCAAGGCGACAAGGCTCGCTTCCGGCGGCTTTGAATTCACGCGGACGCTGCGCCACATCGCGGCGGGCCGCACGATCACGTTGGCCGACCGCTTCGAGCCGGCGGGCGACAGCGTGCGATGGGAAATCGAGGTCCTTTCGGAAGGCGTGCCGTGGACGGCGGACATTGCAACGGAACTGGATTATCCGGCCACCGCCGCCACCCGCTTCTGGACCGCGTGGAGCGATCCCGAACGTCGCCGCGACGGCTGGCGAGATCCGCTGGTGCTCCGCCCGCTGGCCAGCGCGGCATGGACGGTTGGGGGGCTGATGAACGGCGGCGAGTTCACGGCGATTCCCCTGGCGACCATCGTGGATCCCGGCGACGACGCCGGCTTGAGCGTTGTGTTCTCGCCGGAAGACGTGATTTTGGCGGCGCGGCTGGCGACGACCCCGTCCGGACAGGTTCGGTACTCGCGTGCCAATCACCGTCTCGGCGGCGGCAGGGCGGTCCGCTTCGCGTTGGACCTGACGGCCCACGAGGCGGATTGGCGCGGCGGCCTGCGCTGGATGGCAGCCCGCTATCCGCAATTTTTCGATCCGCCCAATCCGTTGGCCGACCAGATGGCCGGCTGCGGCGCCTATTCGGGCGACGAGAACACAATCGACGTGGCGAGGTTCAAGAAAATGGCGTTCCGCGTCAACTGGAAACTCTCCGATGATTTCCCCTACATGGGCATGTTCATCCCGCCGGTCAAGAACGCCGACGAGAAGTGGGACCGCTCATGCGACGAGCCAACGCCGCCCAACAAGCCGCGCTGGACCAGTTGCCGCCGGTTGAACGAGTACGCCAGGTACATGAAGACCAACGGCTTCCACGTGTTGAACTACTTCAACGTGACGGAGTTCGGAAAGAACATGAACGGCGCGCCGTCGAGGAAGGCCGGCGATCCTGAATTGTGGAAAGACCCGCGCGCGTTTCTCAGCACGCAGCTTCCCGGCGCGATCCTGATCGGCGGCAGCGCCACCTGCTACGGCGCCAGCGTGGTCGATCCGGGCGATCCGGCCTTCCAGAAGTTCCTTCTCGAGCAGTCCGGGCGGCACATCCGGCTGGTGCCGGACTCGTTCGGCATCTGCATCGACCGGCTTGACTGGCTCGACCGCTACAACGCCAAGGCCGACGACGGCGCAAGCTGGCTGGGCGGAAAGCCGGCGCGGTCGCTGTGCGTTTCCTGGAATACGCTGCTAGCCAGGCTCGGCCCGCAGATGCACGCCGCCGGCAAGGTCATTTTCGTCAATCCCCTCTACTCGCGCTTCGATCTGCTCCAGCAGGTGGACGGCATCTACACCGAGTACGGCCAGCTTGGCACCTCGCTCAACTCCAGCGCGCTGATGGGCCTGCGGAAGCCGGTGATTGCCTGGTCCTACAACGAGACGCTTCGCCAGCCCGATCCGGACTCGTTCTTCCAGCGGCACCTGCTGCTGGGCGTCTATCCGACGGCGCCGTATCCGTGGAACCACCACTGCATCCGGCCGGAAGCATGGGCGGAGAGGCAGTATCTCGACTACGGGCCGCTGCTGGACGCGATGCGCGGCAAGAAATGGGTGCTCGCGCCGCACTGTGTTGAAGTGGCCGGCGGCACGGCCAAGGTGAACTTGTTTGAGGTCCCCGGCGGTTACGCGCTGCCGGTCACCTTCGGCGGCAAGGGAGCGTCGGCCGCGATCCGCATCCGCGGCATTGCCGGCCTGGAAGCCGTCGACTGCGCGGCAATCCATCCCGGCATTGAGAAACCAGCCCACTTGACCGGCAAGTTCAAGGATGGCCGATGGGAAATTGCCGTCCCGTTGGTGCGTGGCTGTGCGATGGTGATATTGAAAAAGTGAGGATGTTGTGAAGACTAAGTCTTCCCTCAGTGCCAAGTTCTCTTCGTAGAACGGAATCTATTCCGTTGCCGTGCCTTTTTCGGGCAATGCACCTTGTATACGTAAGCGAAGTTGCCGGCGTAACACTTCGGCATCCCTGCACGCCCGCGTTCCACAATCCCCTCTTGTAGCTCCGCATCGCTCACTGTTAATCGCAAATTCTGAATTGCTGCGTGGTAGTCGTTAATACTTGGGGTCGCCATAAAGCCTGCTCTTCCCTTTCCGGGTTTTGCAGTCAGCCTTGATCCTCGACCACTTTCTGATCCAGCTTGTCATCCAGCCGCGATCGCCGGACGCCCTCCCAGACCTGGCCGACGTAGGTCCGCAGCGCTTGCCCAGGAATTCCGCCGTCGCCGGCGAGTCGAACAGGCGAACATTCACCGGCGGATGAGCGACTGTGGCTTGCTACTTCCCTTGGTATACCGCCTGTCGATCCCTCCCGCCAGAGCCCCCAATCCAGGGATCAACCGCGTCCTCTTGTCCGTCCCAAGAAAGGTTCCTCTTCCGGCATTTCCCCGGTCACTTGCCGTCCGGGCTGGCTTTCTCTGATTACCGTCCGAGAACCCATGAAAAAAGAGCCCGGCGGGGCCTTCGAGCTGTTTGGCCTATCTGATCCTTGGCCAAGCGGACCTGGAATCGCAGGATTTCCAAGTCGAGATTCACTTGATCCAGGATGGCCCTCCGACTCCGCGTGTATTTGGCGCGGATCATCATGCCCTCGTCGCTCATTTCCACCTGATTGCTTCCTTGCTTCATCAATTCCAGCGAAAGCTCCAGAGCAGCATCTTTTGCGAACCGGCGGCCTGGGCCTGCCGCGTCGGTTGGACATGGGCGGCTTGCCCGCCGGCCGGGCCCGTTTGCGGCGAAAGCGGCAGGTCGTGAAAACCCCTGATCTGAATCGGCTGCCCGCTGACGAGCGCCGTCAGGTCGTGCTGCCCGTGGCCGAAGGCCGTGAACCACGGCTTGCGGTCCTTGGCCGGGAAATCGTACAACACGCCCTTGCGGATCAAGTTCGACTGGCCCGGCAGCGGAAAGACCAGGTGCAGGTCGCCCAAGGGATCGACGTCAATCAAGTACAGGTATCCAGAGGACACATCCGACGAGCTGGCCCAACGGCTTTCCGAGAAAGTTGGCAAAACCGTGGCGCCGCCGTCGCTACGGCAGCAACTTCGCCGTGCCCGCTTGCAATTCGTCGATTTGGTAATCGACGAGCTTTCCCGCGGTATTGACGACTCGACGCCGAAGAAGATCCAGGAAGAGCTCCAGTCCTTGGGCCTGTTGGACTACATCCGCGGCCTGCTGCCACCGGAGTGGCTGAAATCGTGACTCTTGGCGAAACCGGCGGCCAAAGTGGCCCGTCGGGCCGTGGCTTTCCTTGTGCAGGTCGAGTGCCTCTTGCCGCTGGTCAAGCCGGGTCTGCATGGAATGGGCCTTCTCCACCGTGGCCCGCTTGCCCTCGTCTCCCTAGACTCGCCGCGCTTGGCTATAATTGCATCAGGGGTTGCCGAAGCAACCAATCCCTCCACAGGCCGCGCGATGCTCGATCTCTTAGTCGTTGCCCCCCATCCGGACGATGCCGAACTGGGCGCCGCCGGCGCGATCCTCAAGTGCAAGTCGGAGGGCTTTTCCGTCGGCGTGTTGGACCTGACCGATGGCGAGCCGACTCCCATGGGCAGTCCGGAGGTCCGGGCTGGGGAGACGGCCGCTGCGACTCGGATCCTCGGACTCGACTGGCGGGAGAACCTGGGCCTGCCCAACCGCCGTCTGGAGCCGACCCTAGCCGCGAGGGAAAAGCTGGCCATCGTCTTTCGCCGGACGCGTCCGCGGTGGATCTTCGCTCCCTACTGGGTCGACGCCCATCCGGACCACGTCGCCGCCACGGAGTTGATCGAGGCAGCCCGGTTTTGGGCGAAGCTCAGCAAGACCGACATGCCCGGCGAGCCCTATTATCCGCAACGGATCTACTACTACTTCTGCGTCCACTTGCGATTGGTGCCCCAACCGGCCTTCGTGCTGGACATCAGCGATTTCTGGGAGAAAAAGCGGGAGGCGATCGCGTGCTACCGCAGCCAGTTCATCGAGGGCCGTCCGTCCGACCCGCCGACCTTCATCGACCGTCTCCGCGACCAGGCGGCCGCCTGGGGGTTTTCCATCGGCGCCTTGTACGGCGAGCCCTTCGCCACGCGTGAGCCCGTCGGCCTGAGCAGCTTGCGGACGCTGCTCTAGCCCGGCCAAGACGTTTCGCGCTCCGCTCGGCCGTTTGCTAGGGGAAACTGCACCACCCGTCAGGGCGGCTTTGCTCGAGGGGGGCCTGGTCGGTATCTTTGCAGAGGGGGAAATCCTGCGGAACGGAAAGAGGCAGTCAGTTCATCCCGAGATTGAGCAAATATGATTCCACCGCGGGCTTTCCTGCGGATGTGCCGGCGGAACTTTCGCCGCCGCAAGCTGGCCGATTCCACGGGCACGGCGCTCAACGGCGCCAATCTCCTGACGCGGACGCTGATCCTAAGGCGACTGCTGCGGCGCCACGTCTTCCAAGAGGGCGAGAAGCACGTAGGGCTCTTGTTGCCCCCCTCGGTTCCCGCCGCGCTGGCCAACGCCGCCTTGTCGATCGATGGCCGGGTGCCGATCAACCTCAACTACACGTTCACCTCCGACGTGATGAACGAGTGCCTCGCCCGGGGCCGCATCCGCCACGTGATCACCAGCCGCCGGGTGTTGGAGAAGTTCCCGCTGGATCTGCGGGCCGAGACCGTCTGCCTGGAAGATCTCGCTGGGAAGGTCACGCTGGCCGATAAGCTCGCGGCCGCCTTCCAGGCCCGGCTGATGCCGATCGGGATGCTGGAGCGCCATCTGGGCCTGAACCGGCTGCGGCCCGACGACCTGTTGACCGTGATCTTCACCTCGGGCTCGACGGGCATGCCCAAGGGGGTCATGCTCAGCCACCAGAACGTGGCCGCCAACGTGCGGGCCTTTTGCCAGGTGCTGCACATCGACGATCAGGATGTCTTGCTGGGAATCCTGCCCTTCTTCCATTCCTTCGGATTCACGACCACGCTCTGGACGGCGTTGATGCTCGACCCCAGCGCGGTCTACCATTACACGCCGCTGGAAGCCCAGCAGGTCGGCAAGCTCAGCCGCCGGCACGGCGCGACCGTGTTGGTGGCCACGCCCACCTTTCTGCGATCCTATCTGCGGCGGTGCGATGCGGACGATTTCGCCTCGATGGAGATGATCATCACCGGCGCAGAGAAGCTGCCCAAGGAGCTGGCCGACGCCTTCGAGCAGCGTTTCGGCGTCCGCCCCTACGAAGGCTACGGCACGACCGAATTGTCGCCGGTGGTCTCGACGAACGTCCCGCCCCAACGGATGACCGGCGGATTGAACCTCGGTTTCAAGGAAGGGACGGTCGGCCGGCCGCTGCCGGGAATCTCCGCCAAGATCGTCGACCTCCAGACGGGCGAAGACCTGGGGCCGGACCAGTCCGGCATGTTGATGGTCAAGGGACAAAACGTGATGCAGGGGTACCTCGACGAGCCGCAGCTTACGGCCCAGGTGATCCGCGATGGCTGGTACAAGACGGGCGACGTGGCGATGATCGACGGTGACGGTTTCCTCCGCATCACCGGCAGGGAGAGTCGTTTTTCCAAGATCGGCGGTGAGATGGTGCCGCACCTGCGGATCGAGGAGGCCCTGAACCGCATGCTGAGCGTTGACGAGGACCGGATCAAACTGGTGGTTACTGCCGTGCCCGACGCCCGCCGGGGCGAGCGGCTGATCGTGCTCCACACGGGCCTGGGCCAGCCGCCGGAGGCGATCTGCCGCCACCTGGCCTCCGCGGGCCTGCCGCCGCTTTGGATCCCCTCGCCCAACAGCTTCTACCAAGTGGAAGCAATCCCGGTCTTGGGGACCGGCAAGCTCGACCTGAAGCAGGTCAAAGAGTTGGCCCTGGCGAAGTCCGCAAGGTCGAGCAGTCCTCTCAACCAGGAAACGAATCGCCAAAACCCAAAAGACACCGAAAGGCCGAAAGACAAAGAAGCCGGTGAGCGGTGAGCAGGTCTCCTTCGTCGCGTTTTTCGGACTTTTGTCTCTTTGGTTCATTCCTGCCAACTCGAATCCTCGCTCTCCCAGAGGAGATTATCGAGATTGGCCTGGGCCGACCCGGCCGTACTCGTCTCCGCGGCCATACCCTTGGATCGAGGCCATGCGGGCAACTGAAGTTATCTCTTGTAAAGAGCCGTTGCGGTCCCGCTTCAAAGCCCCGTACGCCTTCTGAGCCACGGATTCCCGTTTTTTCTCCCGCCGCCCCGCCCTCGGGTTACCACCGGGAATTCGCGCCGCCGCCGCTCCTCGACGTAACCTTTTTGCTGCCAAGCTGTAAGGTGGAGAGGGCGATTTCACGAGTGTCGTACTAGGCGCGACGAAAGCCGCGTGAAGCCGCCGCCCGGGATCGTTCGGCCCGGCGTTATTGGACCGAATGTCGTTTTTCCCCGAGGATTCCTGGCGTAAAGTCTTTTTTGGGGAGCGATTTCCGGCGTGACGTCCTTTTTTCGGCGCGATTGCAGGCAGCAAGTCTTTTTTCCCGGGCGATTCCCGCTCACCGCCCGGCGCCGGATTGAACCATAAATAGGGTAGAGTCGAGAGGTGGCGCGGTGGGGTAGGCTTCGGCATATTCTGGGTCGGGGTTTCCCCGTCTGTGTCTCACTAGCCGCATGCCGTGCTCCGTTTCCACCTCCCGCTCATCGAACCGGACGGGCGGATTTCCCGCATCCGGCTCTCGGACAAGGTTCATGGTTTCGCCCACGAGTAGCGACGGGGAAGTTTCTTGATGTTCAGCAGCCCAAGCTCACGCTCCAGGCGGCTGTCGGGATATTGGCTGTATCCTTGTCCATCCAGCGTGAACTTCCTTCGTAGCCACCGACGGACCCGGCGACAGACGTGCCAATGCACGATCCCGAACGCCGCGGTGTAGGTTCCGTAGCAGAAGTAGTTGGCCCACCCGCGCAACACCTGATTGACCTGGTAGACCAGCGCTTCCGGCCGGATGAACGTCGGCAATCGGCCTACCAACTCGTTGAGCTGGCGGCAGACCCCAAGCACCTTCTTGCGCCGGTCGCGCGCCCAGATAGGCCCCGCCCGTTCGCGGTGAATACATCCGTCCGAACGTATACCCAAGGAAGTCGAACGATTCGGCAGGCAGGCGAGCGACGTGCGTTTTCGTCTCGTTGACCGTCAATTTCAGCCGCCGCATCATGTCGCGCATCGTCGCCAGGGCGTCATCCGCCCGGCGGCGACACAGGATCACGAAGTCGTCGGCATAGTTGACGATCCGGGCCTGATAACGGGTCTCATGCCCAAGGGTCTTCCAACCCAGCACGAAACGTCGCATGTACAGGTTCGCCAACAAGGGTGAAATCGGCGCGCCTTGCGGCGAACCGCGCTTCGTGTCCTTGTTCCGCGTGGTACGTCGCACATGGCCCCGCTCGTCGGTTTCCTCCACCGGCGCCACCAACCATTGCTTTATCAGGTGCAGCATGGCCTTGTCGCTCACGCGACGGGCGACGCACAGCATCAGCTCCGGGTGCGGGATGCTATCGAAATACCCGCTCAAATCCGCATCGACGACCGCGCGATACCCCTGGCCCAGCAGGCGATGCACTTCTTGCACTGCCTCCAGGGCACTGTGGTCCGCGCGATAGGCGTGTTGTTCGGGTTGCAGGTCGGCCTCGAAGATCGGTTCCAAGACCAGCAGCGCGGCGGTTTGCACCACGCGGTCGCGGATCGTGGGAATCCCCAGCGGCCTCTGCTTCCCGTCCGGTTTCGGCAGGTAGACCCGCCGGACCGGTTGCGGCTGATACCGTTTCGTTCGCAATTCCTCCGTCAGTTCGTCCAACCAGCGATCCACGCCGTACTTCTCGATGTCCTCGAAGGACTGGCCATCGACCCCGGGCGCTCCGCCGTTGGCACGGCATTGCGCGTAGGCCGCTTCCAGCACGTCGCGGCGATACACCTTGTCGTACAGGGAGTAGAAGCGAAAATTGGGCGCACTCTTCGCTTTGTCATGCAGCGCCGCGCGGAGTTTCTGCAACGGATTGGTGTTGGTAGGCTCTTCGCCAATCATCCTCTGCCTTGCTCCTGCGTACGCTGATCCTTGAACTGAGGCCCCTTGGCTCCGCCGGCATTACCCGGTTTCAACGCTACTACGAGCCTCTCCGCCGCCGACGCGACCGGACCTGGCCCTCGCGGGTTGCCCGTTGCGGTTGCCGCCGCTGTCGTCGTCGGTTTCCCGTGCTTCATGTGCGTTCCTTCGATACATGCCGTCGTCTCTACCCCGGCGGAACTGCAGAGTGCTTTCGTCGCTCACTTCCTCTGCAACACTGGCCTTCCCCAACAGTCAGAAGGGTCGGCTTCCGCGACTAGGGTTTCGGGGCCTAATCGAACGTTCACTTGCGTTACGGCCTGCATCTTCGCGGGGTCACCAAGTGACCCTTTCCATCGAAGGCTCCGACGAATTCGTTGCCTCCTCCGCCGCTTCGATTGCTACTGGGCAAGCGACCCTTCCCAGGCGGGACTTCCACCCGCTAGAATACACACGCATTCACGGCGCACTGACTGTCCCCTATTTCCGAAGATCGAGCCGGCGGTTCAGGACTCCCTTGTCAACGTGGCCGTTGGCGACGACTCAGTACGCGCTGCCGGCAAGAATATGTGAAGCCTTGCCAGTCCGCGGGCTACTCCGGCCGGTTGACCGGGTAGCGGTACAGGTTCGCACCGGGCCGGTAGCCGATCGGTTCGTCGTTCAGCCAGCGGCCCACGGTTGGGTCGTAGTGGCGAAACTCATTCGATTGCGGGCCCACTTCCTTGTCGAGCGGATGGCCCGTGAAGGCAAACAGACAATCGGGTTTCGGGTCGGTCTTGGCGATACAGATCATGGTCTGGGCTCCGAGTTTGGAATCATGCGTTACTTTCTTCCATCCAAAGCATACGGCCCCAACAGATCGTCTCTGTCGTACTTCTTGGCGTCGGCGATTGTGAAGAACTTTCTCAGAGTGTCGAATGGCACCTTGTCAGATATGAACCACACCATGCCGTCCGCAAAGATTACGTGAAATCCGCCGGCGTGCCGGCTGGAGATACCCTTGCCGTCAGGTCGGTTGATCGTCTGGGGCATGGTGCGAATGTCAAAATCACCGGGCGCTGGCCAGGGAATGCCAGACGCCCGTGACTCAACAACGAGGATTGTATTGGGTGGAACATCCTTGAGTGCCATCGGCCGTTGGTTGATGTCGGCAAAAGCAGTTCCGGGCCCGGTAATCGCCAGCGCGTTTGCATCGGGAAAGGTCCTGTCTTTGGCTCCCGATTGCCGAGCCGCATCATACGCATAGAACGAGGACAATTCCAAGAGTTCCTTGTTGGCCGCGCTATTCCAGGCTTGAGACTTATCCCATGAGCCATGCCAACTCTCCAAGTACGGCACGATCTCCACTCGCCAGCTATAAAGGGGACGACCTGCTCCGTTAGCTGAACCGGTCTCGACCGAACGCCCTGGTGATGCTTGCCGGACGGGAAAGGGCAAATGTCCGAAAACCATACTATAGTTGGTAACGCCAAGACCTATTTCCTGAAAACTCATTCCCGTGTCCTTGCGATCACCCTGGTCGCGCACCGTTTCGATAATGTAGGCGGCAAGCCACAGTAAGAGAAATGCGATTGTGAAGGCTGCAAGTAGACAAGCCGGACGAAACCGGGCTTTCTGACGCAACGACACCAACGGCCCTTGCATGGTGGAACCATATTCTTGCGCAACCATGTCTTTCCCTACAAACGTTCAAGTAACAAAGGCCGACGACGCTGGCTTCATCAGAACGAAACCACGACGTAGACAACGTACTTGAAGTTCCAATGAAAGATCGGATTACCCGCTGGGTCCAACTTCAACGGCCAATGATATATCTTTGCGTTCGGATGACGCCAACCAGTGTTGACATCCTCGCAGTACGGCGCGTTGCTTGTCCCAAGGAACGAGACGAAATTGCCACTTCCCGGTTGGGTCTGCCAGTTGGGAACGCTCGACTGTATTGCGACTATGATTCCTCCATTTGGAAGCTTCTTAAGCGCTGCCTGCGCGGCCGGGAGCGTGCTGTAGCTCGGAAAACGCGCGAAGTCCATAGGGTTGTAGACCCCGGCGTTCGCGTTGACTTTCAGGCGGGCCCTCCACGCAGCCAGGCCACCGCATCCAAAGATCGTCTGATTATAAAGGTCCTGGTTTCGCCCGAAGAACGTCCCAGGAGACCAATTGCCACTTGGAGCGGAAGGCACCGGGTTTGGCCTGGGAGGATAGAACGGGATCGGCAGCGTTCCATAGCCGGGGCCTATTTGTAGGCCATAGGGATCAGTTGCGTCGATCGGTGCATTGTTCACGTACCGGTACAGGTTCGCATCCCCGCCCAAGAATTCGCTGGGGTCCTGACTCAGCCACCGCCCCGTGATGGCGTCGTACCAGCGGTTGTCGTTGTTCTGCAACCCGGTTGCCTGGTCCAGCGCCCGACCCGTGTAAGCGAAGACGCAATCGACCGCCGCAGCCTGGCGCGTCTGCGGGTTCGTTTGGCTCAGAAGTTTGCCATAGGCGGAAAACTCCCGGTGGTTGAACACCGTCGTCGTGCCGTTGCTGTAGATCGCTAGGTCACGAACCGTGTTCTCGTTGTCGGTCAGCGTCCAGACGACGGTGCCGGCGGAGCCGAGGTCGTAGCCGCCGCCTGTCACCGGCGTAAGCTGCTCGTCTGCCAACAATTGGTCCACCGCCGGACCCCAGAGGTAACGATCGCTCAAGTTGTTGGCCGCCAGCGGGCCGCTTCCGGTCCCCTGGAACTGCATGACGATCTGGTTGCCGTCATAGACATACCGCGTTTGCGTCGTAGTGCCACCGGCTTGTCACAGTTTCGCCGATCCAACGGTTGAATACGTCATAGGCGTATGTCACGGTTTGCTCCGCCGCCGCGCCGTAGGTCGCGTAAGAGGTAACGGAGGTCAGCCGGTTGCGGTTGTCCCAGGTGTAGATCGTGATGTCCGTGTCGTCCGGACCGGGCTGCGTCTCCGGCGGGTTGGTGTTCGTGGCGGCGATCCAGCGGGCCGTCTGCTTGCCGTCCGCGTCATAGGCGTACGTATACGTGCCGTCAAACAGCAACTCGTTGCCGCCCCCGGTGATGCAGGTCACCTGGTTGCCGTTGGTGGTGACAGTTTCCCGGTTGCCGTTGGGGTCGTAAAGATATGATTCGGTGTCAGGATAAGTATCGCTCGGCGGCCCGCTGGTGGGAGTGGCGCTCAGCAGTTGCCCGGTCGAGTCGCTGGTGTAATTGACCGAATCGTTAATGCTGCTGCCAAGTACCTCGTCCGAACTGGTCATGTTGCCCAGCGCGTCGTAGGTCAAGGAGTAGCTTGGCAGCGCGACGCCGCCGTTGGAGCTGTTGTAGTAGACCAGCGACGTCAAGTTGCCGTTGAGGTCGTACCCGTAGATGGACTCCGCGACCTGCTCGGTTTCCCCGAGATCCGCGTAACGCGTGATCGTGGAGAACTCGCCCAGGTTGTCGTACGTAAAGGTGACGGACTTCTCCGCCACCACGTCGCCGCCGCTCACGCCGGACTGCGTCACCTGGCTCATCTGACCCAAGACACCGTTGTACTGGTAGTTGTCGACAGGGACCAGCAAAGGGGTCGGAAGTCGAATCCTGGACTGAAAAACGACTTCCGACCCCTTTACTGGTCTCACGGTTGGGTCGTAGTGGCGAAGCCCGTTGGATTGCAGCCCCACTTCCTTGTCGAACGGATGGCCGGTGAAAGCAAACAGACAATCGGGTTTTGGGTCGGTCTTGGCGATACAGATCATGGTCTGGACTCCGGTTTCTTGGCGTCTCCCGTTTTCCGTCCCCCAGCGTTGTTAGCACGGATCACATCATCAATGTTCCTTTCTTCAACCGAGCCACCGTACTCACCCATGATATTGTGCTCCCAACCTTTAGCCGGAGCCGTCGCCCGGTATCCGAGTTTGACCGCATGATCGAAATTCGCCCTCGCTTTCGCTTCTTCGCCATTTTTCCGGTAGGCGACGCCGCGGGCGTAATACGCCAACGCATCTGTTTGGTCTAGCCGGATGGCCTGAGTGTGGTCCGCGATGGCCTTGTCGTGCTCGCCCCTACCCTCGTAGACGAGCCCGCGGTTGTAATATGCCTGGGCCAACTTCGGGTTGAGCCGAATTGCCTCCGTGTAGTCTGCGATCGCCTTGCCGTGCTCACCGTTCTTGTCTAGCGTGATTGCTCGGTTGTAATACGCCGCCGCATTCTTCGGGCTCAGCCGTATGGCCTCGCTTTGGTCTGCGATCGCCTTGTCGTATTGGCCAACCTCGTCGTAGGCGTCGCCTCGTCCGCCATAGGCATACGCATATCTTGGGTTCAGCCGGATGGCCTCGCTGTAGTCGGCGATGGCGGCGTCCCAGTCACTCTTGTCCCTGTATGTGTTGCCTCGGTTGTAATAGACCTTAGCATCGTTCGGGTTAAGTCGAATCGCCGCCGTGAAGTCCGCCATCGCCTTGTCGTAGTCGCCTTCGTTGCTGAAAGAAGCGGCACGGCCCAAGTACGCTCGTTCAGCCCTCGCGTCCCGCCGGATTGCTTCGGTGAAGTCGGCGATCGCCTTCTTGTGCTCGGCCTTCTTCGCGTAGACGAAGCCCCGGTTGTAATACCTCTCCGGCTGCTTCGGGTCCAGGCGTATGGCCTCGGTGAAGTCTGCGATTGCCCGGTCGTGCTCGCCCTTCTCCTCGTAGGCAATGCCCCGATCGTAGAATGGCTTGGCATCCTTTGCGTCGAGCCGGATAGCCTCTGTGTAGTCAGCGACGGCCTTGTCGTACTCGCCCTTCTCCAAGAAGCCGTTGCCCCGCGTCCGATAAGCGCTAGAACTCGTCGGCGAGGGTTCCCCGGCGTACAGAACAATACGCCCCGTCAAAAGCACTATCACTGCCGAGAACGCGATGACCTTCATAGCCCGTCTCCGATTGTCGCCCGCGGAGAAGCAAACGCCCCAAAGGAATCGCTACGACGCCCAAGCGAGGATACGGCCCTAAGCGTGCGTTAGTGCCTACTCGTTCCCGTTCCCGCTGAGTATCTCTATGTCCGTCGGGTTTGGAATCTTGTTACGAGGTGGGGTAGGTCCGTTGCACTGGATGATGGCGTGAATGTTCGTGGAGTTAAACGGGCAGTTGTCGGCACCCATTCCATTTGTCGCCCATCCTGGGTTCGGACGGCCCGTGGCCCGATCGTACCGATCATTCAACCCCATGACGTATTCCGGGGACACATGACATAATTATTGACAAATGACTGGCGTAAGCGACTGATGGCGGTTCCGCGGCGCGCGAATTAAGTTATGTGTCCCCGGAATTACCCTTCCTTCGATACATGCCGTCGTCTCTACCCCGGCGGAACTGCAGAGTGCTTTCGTCGCTCACTTCCTCTGCAACACTGGCCTTCCCCAACAGTCAGAAGGGTCGGCTTCCGCGACTAGGGTTTCGGGGCCTAATCGAACGTTCACTTGCGTTACGGCCTGCATCTTCGCGGGGTCACCAAGTGACCCTTTCCATCGAAGGCTCCGACGAATTCGTTGCCTCCTCCGCCGCTTCGATTGCTACTGGGCAAGCGACCCTTCCCAGGCGGGACTTTCACCCGCTAGAATACACACGCATTCACGGCGCACTGACTGTCCCCTATTTCTATTTCCCCCGCCTATCTTGTCAATATCGGACCTGTCCCGTTTTCTTCCCTACTCCCATCGGCGAATCCTGCACGTAGGCAACGCCTCTTGGAGTTCCTTCACGCCTTTTTCGCTGACTTTGGTGTTGGAGAGGTCCAGAAACTGCAGCGTCTTCAGCGCTTTGAGGTGCTCAAGGCCGGCATCCGTGATGGCGCTTCCTCTCAGACCAAGAGTACGTAGGCCGGCCAACCGCCGTAGCGCACCCAATCCCGCGTCCGTAACCTTCGTCCCCCCGAGCCACAAATAGGGCAGCGCTTCCATACCGTCGGTATCGCACAGTCGGGCGAGCCGCTCATCGTCGACGGCGGCGCCATCGAGGCCGACCTTGGTTACGTCATGAAAGAACTCGTCGCCAAAGAATCTCATGGCCCAACCACGCTCTTCCCCCAGCGTGTAGAAGCGCCACCACCAGTCGTCTCCCACCGATCCCCCAAGCGCCACAACCTTCGCCACCATGACCGACTGCCGCCTGGCCTGTTTCGCCTCCGCCGCCATCCAACCGCTCGGCAAGGCGACAACGACGAACAAAATCAGCAGCGATCGCATGCTGAATTGAAATCGTAAGCGGAAGACCAAGGCGGCTACGAACCAGAGGAAGATAGCCAGAAGCACCACGCCGACCGTCGCCGCGGTGGCCAGGACCGCATAGCCCTTTTGCCAAGTGGGCCAACAAAGCCGGTTCGACGACCAGAGCAGTCCCTCAACGGCCAGCAGGCCAAGGATCAGACGATCCGGCGTCAAGCGGAACCATCGAAGCTTCCGGATGGGAGTCGTCATTATCCGGTTCAATGTCATGGTCGTACCGGTGGCGCGGCGACCTTACTTCTGGGGCTTCTGCGAGGGCGCAAGGCTCCTGGAACCCGGCGCCGCACTTGCGCCCGATGGACCTCCGCGTAACGCGCCTTTTCCTTCTCGAAATCAACTCCATTTCTTGCCATGAAGTCCATGCAGCGCTGTAGCCGTTTCAACGTTTCCGTGGATGCGCCGATCATAGCGCGGTCGATCAGGTAATAGCTGGCCGCGACCCCCGTGCTATTCCTCGCTCGGGGATCGGCGCCGGCTTCGAGTAAGAGGTACATCATCTCGTATTGCTCCAAGATCGCCGCCTCCATCAGTACCGTGCTCCCGTCCGCCGTCCGGCCGTTCACGTCGGCACCCGCCTTAATGAGGATGCGCACGTGTTCCAGTCTATTGTGACCGACCGTCGCCAATAGCGGCGTATATCCAGAAACCCAACTCGGGCCACGCTTAAACGACCTGCGAAGGTTTGGGTTCCCGCCGAAGGCGAGCGCGAGCTTAAGCGCCTCGGGGTCCCTACGCAATACGGAAAGCGTCATCACGGAGTCGCCGTTGTCCATCTGTAAGTTCGGATCGGCGCCCAGTTCCAACAAGCGACGGAAACCCTTGAGCGATATGCCCGACATCGCGTAGATGAGCGGCGTGGCGCCTTGGTACCCTCTCGCGTTGGGGTTGGCAGCGCCGGCGACAAGCTCACTGACACGCGCCAGGTGCCCCGTCTGCGCCGCTTCGGCAAGTCCCGCAACGCTCCTCTCGGCGAAAAAGTCCCCGGCGCAGTATCCCTGGACTGTCCGCCCGCAAATCAAAGGCACTCCCTCAACGTCCCAAAGGAAGTGGTCCTTCCCGGTCTCGCTAGGGCGCGCCGGCTGACTGCCCGCGGGGCACCCGGCAGCCGCCGCCAAGCAGAGGCAAGCCGCAGCAACGTTCAGATAGCGTGCCATCGAATTGGCGCTCCCGGTGTCGGTTTCAGTTGTTGATGTACCAATACAGTCCGAGGGCCAAGAGGACACTCCTAATCTTGTGCAGCTCGAGTTCTCTCGGTATGCCAGGAGTCGTGTCTTGAACGACCTGCATTGGCGGTGCGAGTTGCCTCAAGAAGCCTGGACGAACTAAGTTCGTCCCGAACTGTGCTTGAATGACCGTAAGGAGCTCGCCCGTAATGTAGTACGAGTAGATTGTCTCAAACTCGTTTTGTGCCCTATCCAAGAGGATGTCCGGGTCCGGTGCTATCGTTTTTATGCTTAGAGCCGCCGCGTTGAACGTGTACGCGGGGAGACGAAGCTTGAGCGCCGCGTAGCTCGCCAGCCCGCCGCCCAGAGAGTGGCCCGTAAGCGTGAGAGACGCGCCGGACGAGAGAATGCCGTCAGACGGATTCTTGACGAACTTCGCGATCTCAAGCGCGTCAGTATACTCGTCGGTGAACTTGTTCACGCCATTCGCCGCCTGCTGCAAATTGTTTTTCCAGTCCGGCGCCGACGTGGGGTCCGTGCCCTTAAACGCCAGGATATCCTGGTTTGTTGCCGCGTTGTAGTACACCGCGGCTACGACGCCGCTCGTGTACGTTCCAGGAGCGGGGCTCCATATGAAGACCCAGCCTGGAGGGAGCTTGAAGGTATTACTCGGATAAACGGCTGCGCTCAACAGGGCGCAGACCTGCGGCATGCTCAGCGCGGGGAGCGGAGTGGTTGGGGCGGTAACGGAAACGTTCACGTTAACCGGGTCACCGATTGTCCCCTGGGCGTCCAAGGTAATCGCCGGGCTCGTCGAGTGGTTGGCGGCGTACGCCGGGTCTTCTGAGACCCAGATATTGGTGTCGTCGAACGTGCCGTCGGCGGAGAAGGACTGGTTGATGAGATCGCCGGCCTCGTCCACGGCGGTCATTTGCGTGCCGCCCTGGCTGGTCGTCCAGAAGTCCAGCCCCCCGATGCTGGGGAGCACGGCGTGCCAGTCGGTCACGCCGGAGTAAATCCGGTCCAGCGCCGCGTGGAGGTCAAGCTCCACGCGATCGGTGCCGTCCTCCACCGGAAGCTGTATCGGCTGCGTTGAATCCTCCCAGTCGGCAAAGGCGTCCGCATCGGCCGGCGTCTCGTCGGGCTGGGGCGGCTGATTCACCGGCGTGATGCTCACCACGGGCACGGCTGCGGGATCGTGGATGGCCACGACGGCCTGCCACTCGTTGGCAATGCCGGAGGGGGACAAAACCATGTCGCCGCCGTAGTCGAACTGCACGCTTTGCCGCTGCTGCGCACCGGTGAAGAACACGTTCGCAAGCAGCAGGGTGTCGCCGGCGCCCGTGCCGTCGCCCACCGGATCGATCTCGAAGGTCTGCGAGCCGCTGCCGGCGCTCACCGGCAGGGTAATCACCTCGCCTGTGTCGCCCGACGGCACCGGACCGCTGGTGCCGACGGGCTGGTAATCCGTGCCCACCACCGCCGGGCCGCCGAGATTCACCACGATCGCCCCGGCCTGCGTGAGGCCGTTCCAGTACACGGTAAACTCGCCGGAGGTCTGCTCCGGCTTCGAGGCGTCGGGCTTGTCGGCAACGATGCCCACCTCGTGGTCGCCGGGCGACATGTCTTCGACGATCACCGTATACGTGGCGCTGGGCGACTGCTCGTCGGCGTCCGTGACGTTGACGCTGGCGTAGTAAACGCCGTCGGCGGCATAGGTGTGGCTGGGCGCGGCAAAAACGCTGCCGTAGAAGCTGAAGGTCGCCGAGTGACCGTCGCCGTAATAGACGGTTCCCTCGCGCAGGCCGCCGGTGGAATCGAGCAGCGTGCCGCCGAGCACGACGCCGGTGCCCGCGCCGGCCATGACGTTGTTTTCGGTGGGAACGATCATCGGCGTCGTGCTATCGATGTCGCCGGCGCGGAGCACGGTGTTGCCCGACGCGCCGCCGTAGAGCCAGTCGTTGCCCGTGCCGGCGGCGATGGAATCGTTGCCGCCGCCGCCCTGGACCCAGTCGTTGCCATTGCCGACGCTGATCGTGTCGTTGCCGGCGCCGCCGAAGACCTGGTCGTTGCCGTTGCCGGCGGTGATCGTGTCGCCGCCGGAGCCGGCGTAGATCGTGTCGTTGCCGTCGCCGTCCTCGATCGTGTTGCTCCGCGTCCCCTGGCCGTAGATCGTGTCGTTTCCCTCGCCGCCGTAGATCGTGTCGCCGCCGTCGGCCGCGCCGTAGATGGTGTCGCCGCCGTCGCCGCCGTGGACCGTGCTGCCGCCCGCCGCGCCGTCGTAGATCGTGTCGCCGCCGCTAGCCGGCGAAGATCGTGTCGCCGCCGCCGGCCCCGCCGTAGAGGGTGTTGCCGCCCGAGCCGCCGATGATCGTGTTGCCGCCCGCGGCGCCGCCGTAGATCGTGTCGCCGCCGGAGCCGCCGGCGATCCAGTCGCTGCCGGCGCCGCCGTAGATGGTAAGCGGCACGGTCACGGGCGGGTCGTTGCCCGCAGCGTCGATGTCGTTGTCGCCGGTGGGCGTGCCGATGGTGACGGCAGATACCGAACCGGAGCTGAACGTGTAATCCGTACCGTTGACCGCCACCGTGACATCCCCGGACGCGTCTTGTGAAACGAGGACCGTGTTGCTGACGCTGGCCGCCGCGACCGGCGCAAAGGCGTAGACGGTGCCGTCGTCGGTCTGGAAGACGCCGCTCAAGGGGAGCGTCGAGACGTTGTCCGTCTTCGTCGTCTCCCGAACGTCATTATAAACGTCCAGATCCGCGAACAGATAGCAGTTTGTGTCCAGTTGGCCCAGGTCGCCGGCGAAGGTGACGGTGTAAGTGCCATCGGCCAAGAGCGAGGGATCGCTGACCGGATAGGTCTGGAGTAGCTCGACCGGCTGGTATGACGTACCACTTCGGGCGTATTCCGGGGGGCGTATTCCGGGGGCGTATTCCGGGGACACATGACATAATTATTGACAAATGACTGGCGTAAGCGACTGATGGCGGTTCCGCGGCGCGCGAATTAAGTTATGTGTCCCCGGAATTACCCCACGCTGACGTTCGTCGGCGCCGGCAGGGCCGGCAGGGCGTCGGGGACGAGGTCCAGCGCGGTCGAACCCGACACCCCGGGCATGGTCGTGAAATGGATCACCCACAGACTGCCGGTCGAGTTGCTCGCAAGGGCAGCAAAGCTGTTGCCGTCGTCGATGAAGGCGCTCAGGCTGATGGCGGCCGTGTCAACGCTGGGGGGAGCGCTGTCTTGGCCGTAATTGTCGCTGGTATCGACCCCGTCGCCGCACTCCCAATCGCTCGCCGTTTACTAGCCCTTGCCACCAAGACAGAGACATACTCCACCTCGCATTTCTGAGGGCCACGGGGACGTTCTCGCTGACGTTTGGCGTTTGAAGACTGGCCGGCGGTTCTCGGGACGCTGCCGGCCTGGGCGGAGAATGCGGCGGGGAGGGTGAACAAGGGCGTCGCCTTGGCCCGGCGCACGGGCGCGAGCCATCCACCAAGCCATGCGCCGACCCGCAAGCTGGATTTCCGAGACCTCCCACGAGGAGCAGAAGTCATGACGACCTCCTGGCGAGCGCATCATTCTCCGCTTCGCCGAGACGGAACTCGGAAAGGTCAACAATTTCGTTGACCCGGAGCCACGACAGGTCCCAAGCCATACCCGACCAATGAGTGAGGCTTGACTTAGAGCGCATTATAGAGACGACAACTTGCCGCGTCAACTATCTGGGGAGATATTTGCCGTAACGATTGGGGGCGGGATTATCACGCATGAGTGCGTAGGATTTCCCCTCCAAGCGGGGCACACCGGCTTCTAAATGGCGTTTGGCGATCCGAGGGGGTTTTCTTGGCAGGTCCCGCTTGCCGAGCGGGACTTTGGGCAGCCACGACCGCGGTTGGTCGCTCAAGTCCCTTCCGGCAGAAGGGACCTACGGTTTGCATCTCACACCCCCGCAGCGCAAAATGAACCTTCCCCAACAGCAAAGGAATGAGATCCATGAAGAACGGGAACACGTCTCTCGCCGCCGTGGCTGCCTTGACGCTGGCCGCGGGTCTCTGCCAGGCCGCTGAAGTATCCCCGCCCAGCGAACCGATGAGCGTATGGTTCGTCAGTCCCGCCAGGTCGTTTCACGAATCTTGCCCGCTGGGCAACGGGCGCCTGGGGGCCATGGATTTCGGCGGGGTGGGGCGGCAGCGGATCGTGCTCAACGAGTCGTCCGTCTGGTCCGGCGGTCCTTACGACGGCAACAAGTACGACGCCTACCAATGCCTGCCGGAAGTCCGCCGGAAACTCTTCGCCGGCGACATTTCCGCTGCCGGCGCCGCCCTCAACAAGGGCTTCCGCTACGCCGAGGGCGTCAACGGATGGGGGGACGTCAACCAGTTCGGCTGCTACCAGACGCTCGGCGAGCTGATCGTCGATTTCGACGAGAGCCCGGAAGCGAAGCTCTCCTCGCCCAGCGGACACGCTGCCGGCGACGGAAATCGTTTCACCTTCGCTCCCACGCCGGCAGGCGCCTCCCAGGCGGCGGAGATCAGACTGGCCGGCGCCGTCAAGCCGCCGCCGGTGGCTGCCGATGGTTACCGCCGGGACCTCGATCTAATGCAGGGCGTGGCGCACACCCGGTACCAGCGCAACGGCGTGACCTTCACCCGCGACCTGCTGGTTTCCAAGCCGGACGAGGTGATCGCGTTGAACCTGAAGGCCGACCGACCGGGCGGGCTCTCTTTTACCGCGGCGCTGATGCGTAAGCATGATGCGGCCACCCGCGCCGAGGGCGGCGTGTATGTGCTGGAAGGCCGACTGCCGTTCAACAAGCCCGGCGGTGGCGGCGAAGGCATCCGCTACAGGGCCCTGTTCGGCGCGGCCGCCAAGGGCGGCAAGGTTTCCGCCGCGGATCAAGGATTGGCCGTCCAGGGCGCCGACGAAGTGATGCTCATCGTGTCGGCCGGCACGGACTGGAAGGACAAGGGGTTCGCCAATCTCGCGCGGCGGCGTCTCGACGCGGCCCTGGCCAAACCGTTTGGCGTCCTGCGGGAAAGCGCGGTGGCCGACCACCGCCGCTTCATGGAGCGCTGCCTGTTGACGCTGCCGGAAGGGCCGCACTCCAAGCTGCCCACGCCCGAGCGCGTGAAGGCCCAGGAGAACGCTCCCGACCCGGCCCTGGCAGCGCTTTATTTCCAGTTTGGCCGCTACCTCGTCGTCTCCGGCTCGCGGCCCGACTCGCAGTTGCCGACCAACTTGCAGGGCATTTGGGCGGAGGAATACGACACGCCGTGGCGGGGCGATTTCCACAGCAACATCAACCTGGAAATGAATTACTGGCCGGTGGAACCCGCCAACCTGTCCGACTGCCACTTGCCGCTCTTGCGGTTCATTCAGAACGTGGCCAAGGAAGGGCGGAAGACGGCCAAGGCTTACTTCCACGCCCCCGGCTGGATGGCCAACCACACGCAGAATCCGTGGTACGACACCGCGCCGAGCTTCCTGCCCGCCTGCACCGGGCCGACCTGCGGCGCATGGTTGGCCCAGCACATCTGGCTGCACTACGCCTTCACGCAGGACAAGGCGTTCCTCCGCGAGTATTACCCCGTGCTCCGCGGCGCCAGCCAGTTCATCGAGGCCGTGCTGGTGGAGAATCCGAAGACCCACGAGCTGGTTATCGTGCCCTCCAACTCGCCGGAAAACAGCTATGCCTACACCGATCGCAACGGCAAGCGGCAGACGACCGCGCTGTGCGTGGGTTCCACGTTCGACCAGCAGATCAGCCGCGATCTGTTGAAGAACACGGCCGCCGCGGCACGCGTCCTGGGTATCGACGAGGAGTTCGCCAAGAGTCTCGACGCCACCCGCGCCAGGCTGGCGCCGACCCGCGTGAACGCCGCGGGCCGCATCATGGAATGGCAGGAGGATTTTGAGGAGACGGAAGTCCAGCACCGCCACTGCTCGCACCTCTGGGGCCTGTGCCCCGGCAGCGAGATCAACCCCGGCGCGCCGGAGCTATACCGTGGCGCCCGCCTCTCGCTGGAAAGGCGCGGCGATGCCTCGACCGGCTGGAGCATGGCCTGGAAGGCCAACTTCTGGGCCCGCCTGCACGACGGCGACCGCGCCGACAAGCTGCTCTCGATGCTCATCGGCCGCGGCGCGCCGAACCTGTTCTGCCTCCATGCGCCGTTTCAGATCGACGGCAATTTCGGCGGCTGCGCGGCGGTGGCCGAGATGTTGTTGCAGAGCCAGGAGACCACGGCCGACGGCCGGTTTGTGCTGGAGCTGCTCCCCGCACTGCCGAAGGCCTGGCACACCGGCAAGCTGAGCGGCCTCTGTGCCCGCGGCGGCTTCGTGGTGGACATCCGGTGGAAGGACGGCAAGGTCACGAGCTACCGCGTTGCGTCCGCCGAGCCGCGCGAAGTCGAAGTTCGCAGCAAGGGCGAAACCAAGGTCGTAAGATCCGAGAAACTGTAAACGAAACGAACCCCTGGGCAACAAGATCGTGTTCACGGCCGGATTGCCGGGAAAGCAGGGACGACAGGACGAGATAAGCGGAAGGCGGATCGGTTCATGGAGCAGCTTTCTTCCTGCCTTTCCGCCCGGCGGGCTGCTTGCCCGGTTCTTGCGGTTGGCCGTCTACACCCGGCGGCGGCTGCCTGACCGCAAATTTGTCATTGTCCTGAACCTCCTTCTTCAGGCGATACAACTCGCTTTTCAGTTTGGCGACGAGGTCGGCGTGCGCCGGATCGTCGGCCAGATTGTGCAGCTCATCGGGGTCGTGGACCAGGTCGTAGCATTCCCACTGGTCTTTCTTCCAGAAGTATATCAGCTTGTGCGTCTCGGTGCGGACGCCGTAGTGGGCGCGCGTGTTGTGGTCACCCGGATCATGGTAATAGCGGTAGTACCAGCTCGTGCGCCAGTCGGCGGGGCGCCGGCCCTTGACGAGCGGCACGAGGCTGCGCCCCTGCATGTCGGCGGCCGGCCGCAGGCCCGCGATTTCCATGAAGGTGGGCGCAAAGTCCACGTTCAAGGCCATGGCGCTTTGCCGTGTGCCCGGCTCGATAACGCCGGGCCAGCGGACCAGCAGCGGCATGTGGATCGATTGCTCGTACATGAAGCGTTTGTCGAACCAGCCGTGGTCGCCGAGGAAGAACCCCTGGTCGCTGGTATAGATCACCACGGTGTTGCCGGCCAGGCCCGTCTCGTCGAGGAAATCCAACAACCGGCCGACGTTGTCGTCGATCGAGGCGACGCAGCGGAGATAGTCCTTGATGAACCGCTGGTACTTCCACTTCAGCAGGGCGTCGCCGCTGAGCCCCGGCGGCGGATCGGCCTTCAAATCGCGGCGAGTGAGGTCTTTGCCGATGGTCATCGTCGCCTCGCGGGCGGCGTCGGTGCGCGTGGCGTAATCGTCGCGGAGCGTTGCCGGCTCGGGGATATCGCCGTCGTCGTAGAGGGTGAAGTGCTTGTCGTCGGGATCCCAGGGGCGGTGGGGGGCCTTGTGGTGGCACATCAGGAAGAACGGCTTGTCCTTGGGCCGGTTCTTCAGGAACGCGATCGACAGATCGGTGATGATGTCGGTCACGTAACCCTTGATGACGCGGCGGCCCGCCGGTTCCAGGAAGGCCGGATCGTGATAAACGCCTTGCCCTGGCAGGATCGTCCAGCGGTCGAAGCCGGTCGGCTCGCTGCCCAGGTGCCACTTGCCGATCATGCCGGTGTAGTAGCCTGCCGCTTGCAGATACTTGGCCACGGTGGGCTGCGAGCCGTCGAAGCGGTTGAAAACGGGCACGCCATTCTTGTGGCTGTACTTGCCCGTCAGAATGCAGGCGCGGCTGGGCGTGCAGATCGAGTTGACGCAGAAACAACAGTCCAACCGCATCCCCTCGCGAGCCAGCCGATCGAGGTGCGGCGTCTGGTTGACGTTGCTGCCATAGGCGCTGATGGCGTGCGCCGCATGGTCGTCGGCCATGATGTACAGGATGTTGGGCCGCTTGTCGGGCGGGACGGGCGACTGGGCACGGGCAAGTCCGACAGACGCCGATGCGGCAAGTACCGCGACAAATAGTCCCCTGGAAAGCCGTAGATCCATGAGTCGGTTCCTGTGATGACTTTTCCGCATCGGCGGTGCCTCGATCCATTCAAATCCGAGTATAGCGTCTGAATTCGACCGCGGCCAGAAGATCGCCGGACCAGCCCGGCACCCTGCAACTTTCCATCCGAGATTCTCCTGAACCAGTGAGATTGCCTTATGTCCTCTTCAGCCCAGTATCTTTCCCGCCGCAGTCTGCTTCCAGTTCGGCACGCTGATCCAGGCCGGGCGTCTCTCGGCCGCGAAGCTCGAGCTGCCCGACGGCCACACTCTAAGCTGGGGCCATGCCATGCAGCCCGACAAGGTGTACTGACGACCGTGCGAGCCAGGACGGAACGGGCCGAGACGCGCTGGACCAGCGCAGCCGGTCCCGAGGTCACTGTCCAAACACGAACGGCATGCTCCGGGTGGGATCGGAGTACATCAGGGCGCTGGGCCAATTGACCTTGAAGTCCTGCTCCCGGCCCCAGGCGGAGATGCCGCCGAAGGCAACGCCCAGGCGGAGAATCTCGCCGGGCGCGCCGGTCAAGGACGAGATTTCGCCGCCCTTGCGTCCCGCGATGCCTCCCACCAGCTTGATCTCCTCGAAGGGGATTCGCGCCATCAGCGCGTAGCCGGTCCGCCCGGCGAGCGAGACGCCGGTGAAGCCGGCCAGTTGGCGGCCGAGGGGATGGGCCGCCAGGTCGGCAAGCTGCACGCCCCAGATGCCGTCGTCAGGTAGGGCGTAGTTGGCCGACCACTCTTTGCCCTCGCGGTTGTGGAAGCGATACTTGAACAGCGCCGGCTTGCCGCTGGTGACAAACCCCAGGCCGATCTGCTCTTCCTCGGCCCAGAGCTCGACGCTGTCGAACTCCCACATCCTCCCCGGGTTCTCGGCGTCGAAGTGCATCGTGTCGTCGGCCACGAGGAAATACGCGTAGAGATTCTTGCCGTCGTGGGCCACGGCGCCGATGGCTGTTCCGGCGCGGAACGTCTGCCAAAGCCCGTCCGGCCAGTTGCGAGGGAAGCCGGGGATGGGCAGGCTGACGATTTGCGGCACCACGCCCGCCTTGGCCCAGGCATTCCAGTCGCCGTCGACTTTCAGGGGCGCGACCTTGGGGATCACCAACGACTGTTGCAGGCCCTTGCCGCCCGTGCGTTGGGCGTCCGGGGGCCCGCCGGCCGCGGCGCCCGTCGGGGTCCAATCGAAGTCGGTCCGGACCTTCTTGACCGTTTCCTCGCCGTCCAACCGGCAGCGGGCGAAGCGGCCGATGGAATCGTCCTCGACGTAAGCGCCTATCTTGCCGTCAGGCCGGAGGTACGGCTGCACGCCGTACCGCAGGTCTACAAAGCCGATCGAGTAGTTGCAGGGCCAGCCCCAATTCCCGGTGGTCACGCGGAGCCCGTCGACGTCGAACAGGTCGATCTGTCCTCCAAAACTCTTCCCGGCGAAGTACCAGGCGGTCTTCCCGTCGTTGATCACCGCGCCGGATTGATAGTTGCCGCCCGAGCTGGCCGCGAACCAGAGCGGCTTGCCCTCGGGCGTGCTCTTGCCCACGCCCGTGCCGTCGGCGCCCCAACCGGGCACCATCTTGTTATTGAGCTCCGTGACGGCCAGGTAATAGATGTCGCCGCTGACCCGATCGCAGGACGGGGCGTTGATGCACTTCATGCCCCGCGGACTCGGGTCCTTGGCCAGGCCCAGCTTGACCGGATGGGCGAAATCGTAAATCGGGTCGCCCCGGGCATCCAGGCCCTTGTACGGAACGCGGGCAAAGGACAGGCCGTAACTGTCGCCGTTGGCCATGATGTCGCCGCCCTTGGCGAAGCAGATGATCGAATACGGCACCAGCCGCAGCACCTTCTGCGCCGCCGAGGGCCGCATGGCCAATCGCGGCCGCAACGGATCGCTCACGTCGAACATGAAGAGCTGCTCGTCGCCCGTGGCGTAGGCGATGAATGGCCGCCCGTCGAGAACGACTGTCGTGGACGGCGATCCGTAGGAGTAACTCTTCACCTTCCCCTCCTTGTCCGGCGGCGTGGTCATTCCTTGCGGCGCTTCCACCAGCCAGGCCCACGCGCCCGTCTTAGGATCCACGCGGAACACGCCCGGCCAGCAGTACAAGTATTCCGGCCTGGTGGGATGGACCACGGCCACGTCCATGAAGTTGCTCACGATATCCGCGCTGATGCGGCCGGCCTCGGGCCACAAGATGCGGACGCGGGCGTGCTCCGTGAGCACTAACCGCCCGTCGCCGAGGAAGGCGCACCCCCGCGGATCGGCGAGGGTCTCGGGGCCAACCGGCGTCCATTGGCCGGGGACGCGAGGTTTGCCCAACGTCCGCAGCACCCTTCCGTTGGCAGCGTCCAAGAGGGCGAGCCTGGCGGCCGCGCGGTCCACCACCGCCAGACGGCCGGCTCCCGCCGCCAGGTACTGCGGCTTCTCCAGCCCCGTGGCGTAGCGCCGCGAGATTCGCCCAGAGCGATCCAGGGCGACCACTTCCTTGCCGGAAACCGCCCACAAGGCGCCCTGCCCGCCGGCCGCCAGGTCGGCGACTCCCGGTAAAGTCCAGTCAGCCTTGCGGGCGCCCGTGGCCAGATCGATCACGCGGATGACATTCAACCCGCCGGCGGCGACATACGCCTGCCCGCCGGCGACCGCCAAACCTCCAATCGCGCCGGGCTTCTCCTGGTCGGCGAAGAGCCGATAATCCTCGGCCCCGTTGGCCATCCGCGCACGGTCGCCGGGCAGGACGATGCGGACCAATCGCGACTTGGCTCCCGCGCCGACCACGCCGTAAAGGTCCTCGCCGGCCAAGGCAATCGCCGCATAGTCCTTCTGCGCGAGGTTCGAGGCGAAGATGGGCTGGCCGCTGGCCGAGTAGCGCCGCAGAGGATAGCCCGCCTCGTCATAGATCGTGGTGACGACAAAGCCGCCGTCGGGAAGCGACACGACCCGGTCGGCATTGTCGCAATTGTAAGCGCCCAGCGGATTGCCGTTGTCGCCCACCGCACCGTCGTCCACCAGCCGTACGTCGTGCGTGACGGCCCGCACCTGGTATCGCCCCGGGGGCACAGGCCGGCCGAGATCGTCCAGGCCGTCCCACCAGAGCTCGTGTACGCCTGCCGCGTCGGCCACCAGCGTGCGGACCAGGGCGCCGTCAGCGGCGTAAACCGCGGCGCTTTGGCGCGGCCCTTGACCGCCAAGATTCACCGCCAGCCGCCGCCAGCCGGCCCCCGGCTGCGGCTGGGCCGGGTAATCGTACGCGCCTGCACACACCGCGCCCTCGTGTACGCTCAAGGGCCGGCCGTCGCGATCCAACTCCACCTTGGGATCCATCGCCTGCCCGACCCTCGCCCCCGGCAAACCCCCGGCCCAGGTCACCGTCGCTGCCGGGTGCAAGTCGTACTTGTCCGGGTCCTTGAAAGCGGGCGTGACATAGACGCTGTGGCGGTCCTGGCCGGAGGCCGAGGCCCACTCGTACACCTTGGCGATGACCGGTACACTACCCCACGGCCCCGTACTCCCCTCCAGCACGTTATGATCGCTGGTCCACGCGGGCCCGGAGATTTCGTCGGCGATCAAGTTCGTGTTGTTGCCGGTCAACAGCGAGTTGCGTATCGCGCCCTCCCCGGAAGATAAGACGAGGATGCCCACCGAGGATGCGCCAGTGACGGTCAGGTGCGCCAGTCGCGTGCGGACCGAGCCTTGGCAAAACACGCCCAGCGTACACCTGTTGAAAACCGAGCTTTCCACGCGCACATCCTGGCACTGGCCGAGGACCAGACCCCGGCTCAGCCCCTCGAAGCTGCATTGTTGGACAACGACGCCTGAGCTTCGTCGCACTCTCAGCCCCTGCCCGGGTCCGCGGAAGGTCAGCCCGGAAATGCGGAGATTGCGGAAGCGATAGATGTCCAGGGCGGGGCTGGCCGCGTTGTCGGCGCGGATCACGACCGGCCCGGGCGGTGTCCCGCTGCGCTGGCCACTCTCGTCGCCGGCGATCAGCATCTCCGATCCGTCGGCACTGAAGCGCTCGGCCAGCAGCACCTCGTCGCGGTATGTGCCCGGCGCGAGCACCAGGGCGTCGCCGTGGTTCAGCACGTGAGAGGCGCGGAGCAGAGTCTTGAAGGCCGCCTGGGGACTCTTTCCCTCCGCCTGATCGTTCCCGTCCGGCCGCACGTAGTAGGTTTCGGCCATCAAAGGAAGGGCCCAGGCCACGAGAGCCACGTTTAGCAGGGATAATCGAACACGGCGCATGATCATGGTGCGTACTCCGGTGTGCATGGAGTTGAGCGTAGAGGAAATCCCCCCTATCGTAACCAGGGGCCAGGTGAAGTTCCAGGTCCAGAGGGGGACCAGGCTGTTATTCCCGCAGGTGTGAACAGCCTGTTGGAAAAGGGGACTGGCTCCGCGATGACTCGATTCCGTCGTCGCGCAGTCTCAGTCTCATTCCCTGACCGTCTCCACCGAGCTGAAATCGGTTGCGGCGTTGAGCGTTGCTACACCGACGTACGTGATCGCCTTCAGCGGCGTTTCCAAGGTCGTTCTGACGGTTACCTTACCGGTCTTCATCGCCACCTGCCCTGCCGCCAGATCAATCGCCACGTCCACCTCGTGGACCTTGCTCTCGTCCGCTCCGAACGGCTTCTGAACCGTCTTGCCGCCGTTGAGCGGGCCCTGAACGATAACCGCCTTCTTGATGGCGAACCGCAGTCCACACTTGATCAGCTTGGGTTCCTCCACGCTGTCGCCAAATAAGAGGAAGCCGTTTCGCAGAGCCCCGTCCGTGGCAACCCGCATCCGCAACTTCAAGCGGACCTTGCCGGCAAGCGGAGCGGGCAGCCTTTTGAGGGCAAATCCCATGCGCTCGCGCTGGCTGACAAAATGGTAGCCCAGATCCGACCGGGTAATCTCGGCACGAACGATCTTGGCGAACTCGCCGGCCGGCGACGGCCCGCCGCGCGGCCCCGGTTCCGCAGACGCCGGTTTGACAGACGTATCCAGGGCCACCAACTTGACCTCGGGGGCCTTGCCCAGCGCCGTTCCTTCGCTGCCCAAGCAGATCACTCGCCCGTCGACCGTGCTCAAGTAGAGGCGTCCGCGGGCAGCGACCAGGCCGTCGAACGTGGGCATCGCGCCGAGTTCACAGGCGGCCAGCGGTTTTCCATCGCCGGCCGAGATCGCCAGGATCTGGCCACCCATCTGGCCTCGCAGTGCGGCCGCCTGGGCTTCGAGCTTGGCCCGGATCGCCGGATCGTCGGGATTCCGCAGGGCCTCTAGCTCGTCGACCAGGTTCGGCGGCCCCGCCACAAACAGCGTCCGGCCGGCCAGGACCAGCCCCCGGGCTCGGATCGGCGGGTTGCCCCGGGCCCACTGGAAAGCGGCCACGGTCTGCGACGAGAGCGGGAATCGCTTGCGGACCGCCCAGTCCGATTCGGCCGCGTCGCCGGTCGCCGAGGCCAGATCGATCCGGTGGATTGCGGCCTGGACCCGTTGGACCGCCTCGTCGCTCACCGCGCGATCCGCCCGATACAAGTAATACTCCTGGACCGAGGCGTTGCAGAGATACTCGGGCTTGCGGGCGAAGGCATACACCGAGCTGTCGTCGAGGACCATCAATCTGCCCGAGGGGGCGAAGTGGCCGGGCCGCAGCCAACCACTGTAGTTGCTGTCGACCAGCTTGCCGAACATCCAGTACGAGCGGAAGAACCAGGAATCGTCCAAGAAACCCGAGCGGGAGAAGAGATGGTCGCCGGCCTCGTCGCTCACGTTGCTCTTCCCCGGCGACGCCTGCCCGCGACGCCGGTCGGCCCCGAGTTTCAGCGGCGCGATGTTGCGGCGAACGCCCTCCAGGTCGAACGCCTGCGCCCGCATGTAAATCGAGCGGCCGTCGGACGAGAGGATGTCGGGCAGGGCTACCGGCATGTCTTGCCCCTCGATCTTCACCTGAAGGTTGCCGCCGGTCTCGGGATCGCGGTCGTTAATGCGAGTTTCCGACAGCAGGCGGCCGTCGGCGGGGTCGAGCCGGAAGAGGCGCATGCCGCCGTCGAGGAACGCCGAGCGGCCGGCTACGCCGTAGACCCGTCCACCCTGCACCAGCACGCTGCCGGAGACCGGCCAGGGCGACTCCACCTGGTCGGAGGCCACCAGCCGCCGGTCGGCCGGCGCGGCGAGGAACCGCCAGACCAATTGGCCGTCGGTGGCCCGCAGGCAGTACACCCAGCCGTCGGCCGAGCCGAACAGAACGCGGCCACGATATACGGTTGGAGGCGAATCGACCCGGCTGCCGGCCGTGTAGCTCCAGGCGGGCTTGCCCGTGCCGGCATCGAGGGCATGGACCGTGTGCGCGTCGATCGCCGCCACCAGAACCCTGCCGCCGGCCACAACGACGCTGCTCAATCGGCCTCCCAATTCGGTCTGCCACGTCCGCTTGAGCTCGGCAGGAACCGCAGTCTTGACGAAGCCGCTCCGCAGGGCGTCGTGACGATAGGTGGGCCACTCGTCTTCCGGCGCCGACGCCGGGCCTTCCAGTGGCTCGCCGAAAGCGGGGCCGCGCTGGAGGCGTTCACTCGCCGGGACTTGGCTTGGCGGCCCCGGAGTCGCCGGCTCGGACGCCAGGGCGTTGAACCCGAATAGCTTGGATTCCAGGAAGCAGCCGCAGGAGTGAGGCGTCGTGTAGACCAGCCCGTTGGCCGGCATGAAACCGTAAAGGCACCCGGAGCGGACCCAGTGATTGAAGTCCCAATGTTTGGCCTCCAGGTCGATGAACTCGATGCCGGTCCTGGAGGCGATGAAATACTTGTCGGTCGCCTTGCTGCGGTAACAGCGGTGGTGGAACCAGTCGGGACTGACATCGGGCTTGAACTCGCTTTTCACCTCGCCGGTGTGCAGGTCCCGCCCGGTAAACACGCCGGAATTGGCCCCGTTGGCCACCTCGCCCGACCAGACCAGTCCGTGGATCACCAGCATATCGTCGGGCGACATGTGGCCGCCGCGGTGATGCTCGGCCGTCCAGAGCTTCTTGCCGTCGGCGGCGGAGAAGGCGGTCATCGTCCGGCTCTCGACTGAGAGCAGGACCACGTCCCCTTGAACGACCAGCGTCGGGCCATAGCCGGTGGGGAAGGGCAGCTTGCGGAGCACCGGCTGGGAAGCCCAACGCTGGTTGCCGTTCCGGCGGTTCAGACCGACGACCTTCTCGCCGTCGTAGAAGACGACTTGCTCACCGTCGGCGGCGAGCGTCAAAGGGGCCACGCGGCGATCTTGCTTCCAGAGCACGCGGCCCGAGGCCGCCTCGATCGCCATGATCGACCGTTCGGCCCGGTCCCACGCCCACTGGCTGTTGGCACGACCGGTATTGGTCCAGACGTGGGTCGATTTGGGGCGGTACGTCTTCCAGGCGTTGGGAGCGTGGGCGACGAGGAGGAAGAGCGTGCCGTCGAAGTCCAGGACTTCCTCGGTGTGGTCCGTGCCGGCGCAAGTGAGGAGCGTTTTGCCGGTGGCGGCGTCGAGGGCCGCCAGCGGCGCGTCAATGCCCAGCGTGACGTATACCCGATCGCCTTGGGCCACCAGTCGGCGGGGCAATTGGTTGGGTCCGCTCTTCAGCGGCCAGAGCGACGTGTTCCACTCCGCGATGGGCCGCTTCCAGAGGAGCGTGCCGTTGAAGGCGTCGCGGGCGATCAACGACCACCTGGCCGGCAGGAGAATCGCGTCTCGCGGCCCCTCGTCGAGGATGTAAAACACCCGGCCTTGCGACGAGACCATGGCGCTGACGCTGGCCATGTGGTCGTGGTGCCGCGACCACGCCGGCCCGCACGCCCATTGCAGCCGCCGCGGCGGCCCGACGGCCTCATCGTGGGCCACGGCGTTGTTGCTGGAATCGTAGAGGTAGTGCGTCCAATCGTCGATCCGCACGGGCCGCCGCTTGACGGTCTTCGTCCATCCCGAAGCGGTCTTGACGTACGCCACGCCGCCCGGAGCCAGTACCCGCACGAGCTCGTCCGGCCCTGCACCGGCCGGGTCTTCCACGACCAGCAGGTTCACAAGGTTGTCGATATAGGGCAGCCGCCTGCCGGCCCAGCGATCGACCGAGATCTTCCCATAGAGCCCCAACGCTCGCAGGCGGCGCCGCGCCGCTTCGACCTTGGCGGCGTCCGTGTCCAGCCCCTGGACCAGGGAAGTCGCGCTGGCCTGCAGCAACGCGGTGAGTCTCCCGTCGCCGCAGCCAAGATGGACGATCAACCCGCCCCGGACGCCCGTGTCTTCCAGGATCTTGCGGGCCAGCGCCTCTTGCTCCGACGCCCGGACGCGGGGCATGACGTTGGGGAGCAGGAGCGCGCCGAGAACCCCCAGAAGAAAAACCGTCGCGAAAACACTGCCAACGCCGATCCCTACCGACTTGCCAAACATGACCGTGCCTCTGCGCTTGGCCGAAGGGGACAGTCCCCCGTGAACGGTTACCTAGGGAACCCAAGGGGCGCTGCGCTTCCTGGGGTTCAATTGGTTTGCCCAACTCATTGTTTTGCAGGCCCTAAACGGCCCAATTCCGCTCCAGAGCATTATAACAAGCTGAAGGATGCTGGACAGTTACGGTTCGGCGGAGTATTCTGACTTTACCGGACTAATGGAGGAAGTGCCAATGGATGCTGCTTTCGCCCATCGACCCCACCGCAACTCCAGTCGACACTCCGCAAGGCTCGGCGCCAGGTGGTTGCTGGGCGTGCTGCTCGCCGTACAGACATTGGCATCGGCAGCCGAACGCCAACCGGCGAAGGTGGGTTCCGCTAGCGTCGAGGTGTCCTGTGCGGGCCAACCCGTCAAGAATCGGTCATGGACGGCCAGCGGTTTTACGTTGCTGGCCGATCCCCAGGGGCCGCAGGTCGCCGTGATGCAGCCTGCGGGGATGATTGCGGTTTGCGCGGGCGGGAGAGAACGTCGAGGTCTCGCTGCCCATCACGAACGTGGCCGGCCCGCTGTCCGTTTCGGCCAGCGTGGATTTGCTTTCTGCCGGCGCGGCCAAGGTGAGCCTTTCGCTCGACGAGCAAACGCCCCTGCACAGGGTGAAGGCCGATCAGGCGTTGGCATTGAAGGTCGAGGAACAAAAGTCCAACGGCGTTTCAACGTTGCGCATGAAAACGGTTGCCGAGTCTGGCGAGGTCGTCGTGCGATGGCGCGACCTTCATGTCTTCGCTGCCGGCGCCTGGCTGCCGCTGACCATCCCGATGCCGCGCGACTCGCTGCGTTGCCCTCCGCCTGAACAGCCGCCCTTGCGCCCGGCGATGGAGCCGGTGCTGATCCAGTGGGATTGGCGAATGCAGGACGGCATCGGCACGGAGCGGCTTCCCGTCACCTACGCTATGGCCATCGAGCGGCTGCTTCGCCAGGGCGACGGGCTGCTGGCGGACCTCCGCGCCAAGGGGCTGACGTTGGCCGACGAAACTCGGGGATGGGAGGAGCTGCGGTCCCGGTGGAAGCGTCTGGCCGCCGATGCGGGCACGACGGACGATGCGTGGGAGGCTCTCTGGCGACGGGGTCACCTCCTGCGCCGCCGGATCGTGTTGAGCAATCCGGTCGCCGACACGGGTCCGATCGTGTTTGCCAAGCACGTTCCGGGCGGATTGTTCAGCCACCAACTGACCCAGTACGAGGGCGACAATGCCCGGCCAGGCGGTGGCATCTTCGTGCTGGAGGAGCCCGGCCGATCGATGCGGACGCGGCAACTGGCGCCCGGCGCTCTGCCCCAAGGGGCATTCATGTTTCCCGAGGTCTCCTTCGATGGCAGCCACGTCCTCTTCTCCTACTGCCAAGTGGACTCGGATCCGCCCCGCCGCGGCCAGTTCCTGGACCGGCATTTTCACCTTTACCAGGTCGATGCGGCGGGCTCCAATCTGCGTCAACTGACCGACGGTCCTTACGACGATTTTTCGCCTCGCTACCTGCCCGCCGGGAAGATCATCTTCGTCTCGACGCGCCGCGGCGGCTACCACCGTTGTGGCGCGGGGCCCTGTCCCGTGTACACCTTGGCGTTGTGCGAGGCGGACGGATCGAGCCCGCGGGTGATCTCCTACCATGAAACGCACGAGTGGGATCCGGCGGTGCTCAACGACGGCCGGGTGATCTACACGCGGTGGGACTACGTGGACCGCGACGCGGTGCACTTCGAGCACCTGTGGACGGTCCGGCCGGACGGCAGCGGCGTCCGCGCCTTCTACGGCAACAATACGCTCAACCCCATAGGGATTTGGGAAGCGAAGTCTATTCCGGGCTCGCCGCTGGTGATGGCCACGGCCGCGGCGCACCACGCCATGACCGCCGGAGCGATCGTTCTTCTGGACGTGACCAAAGGCGTGGAAGACCTGGCGCCCATCACCCGCTTTACGCCCGACGTGCCGTTTCCGGAATCGGAAAGCCCGGCAGGCTCGATGGGGGACTTCTCGGAAGCACAGCGCGGGGCCCTGCGATGGCCGGGGCATTGCTACCGCAGTCCCCATCCGCTTTCGGAGACCTGCTGCCTTGCGGCGTACAGTTACGACTGCCTCGTCGGCGAGCCCCGGACAAACCGCCCGAACATGTTCGGCCTTTACTGCGTGGATCGATTCGGCAACAAGGAGTTGCTCTATCGCGACCTGAACCTGTCGAGCGTCTGGCCGGCTCCGTTGCGGCCCAGACCGCTGCCGCCGCAAATCCCCTCCGCTCTTGAGGCAACCGATAAGGCGGAAGGCGCGTTCTTCCTGCACAACGTGTATCGGAGCTGGGTCCCGCTGCCCAAGGAGAGTATTGCCGGGCTGCGGATCATTCAGGTGCTCCCGAAGACAACCCCAAACGCCGCTGACCCGATGCCGGGGCTGGCCGGCACCTCGCCCGGCAAACAGGTCCTGGGAACCGTCCCCGTGGAAAGGGACGGCTCGGCCTATTTCCGCGCCGGCTCGAATACCGCTGCAGTTCCAGGCCCTGGACTCCCAGGGCCGGGCCGTGCAGATGATGTACAGCATCGTCTATCTCCAGCCCGGCGAGACCGCCGGTTGCGTCGGCTGTCACGAGCGAAATGCCGCCTCCTTGCCGCTCGACTGCCGTGCCTCCGCCGAGGCCCTGCGGCGCCCGCCCTGCGACATTACGCCTGGTCCGGATGGCACCAAGCCGCTCAGCTACCCGCTCCTGGTCCAGCCGGTGCTCGACAAGCACTGCGTGAGCTGCCACAATTCCAGCGCACCGAAGGAGAAAAGCGGCGGCATCGTTCTCACCGGGGCGAAAGGCAGGGGTCCCTTTTCCCAGTCCTACGACGTCCTGGCTCCCCAGGTGCCCTATTCAGCATGGGGGCATCGCCCGACCGCGAGAACGTATCCCGACCAATTCGGGGCGCGGGCCAGCAAACTGATGAAACAGCTTTTGGCCGGTCACCATGAGGTCCGGCTGTCGAAGGACGATCTCGATCGCCTCATTACCTGGATGGATGCCAACGCGCTCTTCTACGGCACTTTCAACCGCAAGGATCAACAACGGCAACTGATGGGCGAGCGGATCGCCGGGCCGGATCTGGAGTAGCCGCGCTAGGCCCCCTTAGGGCCGGCAAGACAATAAGTCGGGCAAAGAATTCCCAGGACCAGGTTTCCTCTAGCAATGATCGAAAAAATCATATCGGCGGTTTTCGCTCTAGCCGCCGCGGCAGGCCTGTCGGCGGCCGTCCCGGGCGTCGCCCCGGCCGGCCCTGTCTCCACGGCGAACACCACCATCTTCGGCCGGAACGTCTACGTCTTCGACGCGAACATGCCGGCCGCGGACATCCAGAGCACCGCCGCCGGCATCTTCTCGAAGATGGAGTCCAACCAGTTCGGCCCCGAGCGCTATGCGCTGCTCTTCAAGCCGGGCAAGTACAACGTGACCTTCAATGTGGGCTTCTACACCCACGTGGCCGGCCTGGGGCGGAACCCCGACGACGTGCAGATCAACGGCGGCGTGAACGTCAACGCCCAGTGGATGCCCAACGCCAACGCGACGTGCAACTTCTGGCGGACACTGGAGAACTTCGCCGTCACCCCGTCGTCCACCAAGGGCGTCACGCGGTTCGCCGTCTCCCAGGCCGCTCCCCTGCGGCGCCTGCACGTCAAGGGATCGCTGCACCTGTTTGATTTCGACGCGCAGTGGAACGCGGGTTGGGCCAGCGGCGGCTTCCTCGCCGACTCGGTCGTGGATGGCCAGGTCGTCCCCGCCTCGCAGCAGCAGTGGCTGTCGCGCAACAGCAAGTGGTCAGGTTGGTCCAACGGCGTATGGAACATGGTCTTCGTGGGCGACGTCAACGTCCCGAAGGGCAAGTTTCCCGATCCACCCTACACGGTGGTCAACCGCACGCCGATCATCCGCGAGAAGCCCTACCTCTACGTCAACGGCTCCGGCCGGTACTTCGTCTTCGTTCCAGCGCTAGAGACCAACACCCAGGGCGCCAGTTGGGCCGCCGGCCCCACGCCGGGCACGTCCGTCTCCATCGATCAGTTCTACATTGCCAAGCCCTCGACGGCGAGCGCCGCCCGCATCAACTCCGCGCTGGCCGCGGGCAAGCACCTCCTCTTCACCCCGGGCAACTACTCGCTCGACGACACGCTCAAGGTCACCAAGGCCGACACCATCCTCCTCGGCCTCGGCGTCCCCTCGCTGGTGCAAACCAGCGGCCTGCCGGCCATCTCCGTGGCCGACGTGGATGGCGTGAAAATTGCCGGCCTGATCCTCGATGCCGGCGCGGTCAACTCCGCCAGCATCCTCGAGGTGGGTCCCGCGGGCAGCGCTGCCGATCACTCGGCCAACCCCGCCTTCCTCTACGACCTGACCGTGCGCACGGGCGGCGCGACCTCGGGCAAGAACGACGTGGGCGTCAAGATCAACAGCAACAACGTCGTGGCGGATCAGATCTGGATATGGCGGGCGGACCACGGCGCAGGCGCAGCGTGGACTGCCAACCCCACGAAGAACGGCCTGTTGGTCAACGGCAACAACGTGACCATCTACGGCCTGTTCAACGAGCACCACCAGCAGTACCAGACGCTGTGGAACGGCAACGGCGGCCGCGTCTACTTCTACCAGTCCGAAATGCCTTACGACGTGCCCAGCCAGTCATCCTGGATGAGTGGCGCGACCAGCGGCTACGCGTCGTACAAGGTCGCCGGCACGGTGACCAGCCACGAGGCCTGGGGCATGGGCGTGTACGCCTATTTCCGTGACGCGGCCGTGAAGGCCCAAAGCGCCATCGAGGCTCCCGACGTCAGGGGCGTCAAGTTCCATAACTTGACGACCATCTGGCTCAATGGCCGGACCGGCAGCGAGATCACCCACATCATCAACAACCTCGGCGGCCGGGTCTATGCGAACTCTCCCGCCGATGCCATGCGGCAGACGTACGGTGACTTCCGTTCCAGAACAAGAGCAGCAACGCGGTAAGAGCCAAGAGTCCTTCAGCGAGGAGGTGTTTTATGGGTCGATGGCTATCCCTGAGCCTGCTTGCGGCAGTTCTCACGGCCCTTCCACTTCGGGCTGACCAGCGCGGGCGGCCGCTCACGGTCGCTGAGCTTGACCGCCTCGGTCCTGAGGCATGGCGGCCGCTGCGGGTCGATCTCGCTCCGGCTCGATGGATCTGGCTCCCCTCGCAGCGCACCTTGCCCAACACGTTCGTGCTCTTCCGGCGCCAGTTCCATCTCGACCAGACGCCTCGCCAGGCCAAGGGTTGGATTACGGCCGACAGCCGATACCGGCTCAGCATTAACGGACAGCGGGTCCAATGGGGTCCGGCCCCCTGCGATCCCCGGCAACTGGACGTTGATCCGGTAGACCTCGCGCCCTATCTGCGAGCGGGCGACAACGTGATCGGCGTGGAGGTCTTGTTCTACGGAATCGGGGAAGGAACGTGGGCCGCAGGCAAGCCCGGACTCCTGTTTCATGCCGCCTTGGAGCTGGACAACGGCCGGCGCCAGACGATCGTCTCCGACGAGTCCTGGCGGGCCCGCCTGGATCGCGCTCACCGTCCCGGCCAGCCCAAGCGATGGTTCTTACGCGCGCTGCAAGAAGAGTTCGACGCCCGGCTGCACCCCTACGGCTGGGACACTCCTGAAGCCAAGCTCGACGATGCGTGGGTCCCGGCCATGACCCTGGGTTGCGGCTCCGACAAGCCGCCCTCGTCGAGCGACTATCCCGGCAACGATTCCATGGATCAGGTTGATCCCAGCCAATGCGCCTTGCGCAAGCGGCAGATCCCGGCCCTCAAGGAGGCGATGGTGCCGGCACGGCGCCTGGCGGAGTCGGGCCGAATCGATTGGCTGCGCGACCCGGCCGATTGGTTCGAGTTCCGCATGCCCAACTCGTATCGCGTCGTCCGCCAGCAGGTTGCCCAGGCACGCCCCGAGGGCGGCTGGAGCCTCCCGGCAACCGCCACCGGCCGCCAGGGGTTCTGGGCCACTTTCGAGTTCTCGGAGCAACTGGTGGGCTGGCCTTGCTTCACCATCGATGCTCCGGCAGGCGCCACGGTGGAGGTCTTGACGCAGGAAGCCCACGCGCCGGACGGTCCGGCCTGGCTCGATACGCATTTCTTCGCCTGGACGCGCTTCGTCTGCCGCGAGGGCGCCAACCACTTCGAGAACTTCGACTACGAGTCGCTCCGCTGGCTGCAACTGCACGTCCGTAACGCGAGCCGGCCGGTTACGATCCGCGACGTTGGCGTCCGGCGCCGCCAGTTCGCCTGGCCCAACGAGCCTCACATCCGCTGCTCCGAACCGGCCCTGCAACGGCTGTTCGACGCGGCGGTCAACACGCTGCGCAACAGCGCCCAGGAGACGTGCGTGGACGGCATGGGGCGCGAGCGGCAGCAGTACAGCGGCGACGGCGGGCACCAGTTGCACGCCGTCCGCTATGCCTTCGGAGAGACCCGCTTGCCGGCTCGTTTCCTGCGGACCTTCAGCGAAGGCATGACGCCGGAGGGTTACTTCCTCGATTGCTGGCCTGCCTACGATCGCCTGGCCCGGGTGATGCAGAAGCAGATCGACGGTGCTTACTGGGGGCCGCTGCTGGACCACGGCGTCGGCTTCAACTTCGATTGCTGGCATCACTGGATGCAGACCGGCGACCTGGAGGCGCTCCGCGAGCCCTATCCCCGCCTGCTGCGATTTGCAGGCTACCTGGCGTCGATCCGCGATGGGGACGGGCTATTGCCGGTCGAACACCTCGGATTACCCACCGTGTGGATCGACCACGTCGCCTATCGACAGCAGCGGCACAAGCAGTGCGCCTTCAACCTCTACGCCGCTGCCATGCTCCAGCACGCCCTGGCCCCCATTGCCCGGGCCTTCGGCGACGAGCAGCGGGCCCGGGAGGCAAACAAGCTGGGCGGCGAGATCCTCCAGGCCACGGTGCGGCGCTTCTGGAGCGCGGAGCGGGGCCTGTTTGTCAACAACCTGCCTTGGCTGCCGGAGGAGAAAACGCTCCGGCTCTGTGACCGCTCTCTGGCGACGGCGATCCTCTTCGACCAGTGCCCGGACGGGAACACCGCCGCGGCGATTCGCGCGCTGGCAGAATGTCCGTCCGAGCTGGGCCTGTCTTATCCGTGCAACGCGAACTGGCGGTACTGGGCCTTGGCGAAGGCGGGTCATGCCGAGGTGATCGTGCGCGACCTCCGCCGGCGCTGGGCCACCATGCGGTCGGTGGTCGAGAACAACACGGTCCAGGAGGACTGGCAGGCGCAGCCGGATTCGACGTCCCAGTGGAGCCACTGTGCCCTGTCGCCGGTCTTCGTGCTGATGATGGACATCGCCGGCATCCGTCCCACGGCCCCGGGCTTTGCTCGCTACCAGGTCCGCCCTCAGCCGGCCGATCTGGGGCGACTGGAACTGACGGCCTACGCTCCGACCGGCCGGTTCGAGTTCTTCTCGGAGCCCGTGCCGGGGGGACAGAAAGTTGCCGTGACGGCGCCGCCGCGAGGCGAAGGGGAATTGCTCTTGCCGCCAGGCTCCCAGACCGATTTGGAGCCGCTGGCTCCCGATCATCCGCTGGGGCTGAAGCGTTTCCGGCTTCGCTCCGGCCAAATCAATCGGTGTACCCTCAAGATCGAGTTCTTGACCCGCGAATGACCGGCACGGCCAGCGCAAGGATCACCAGGCCCAGACCGCAAAAGGCGATCGCCCGACCGGCGGACAGACTGCGGGGCCGGAACTCGAAGATCACCTGCCGGGAACCGGGACCGACGAGGCAGCCGAGAAAGTCGCCGTTGATGCGATGGACCGGCTGCGGACGGCCGTCGACCCGGACCAGCCAGCCCGGGTGATAGCTCTCGGCGACGACCAACAACTGCCGCGTGGGGCAATCCAGGCGGGCCTCGACCCGCCCCGGCTGTTGGGCCACGTCGAGGATCCGCCCGGCGGGACCGCCGGAAAGCCCCAGCGGCGCCTCCGCCAGGGCCGTCGTCTCCACGTCGATGCGGCCGATGTCCCGCGCCGGATCGCCGGTTTGCCGCGATTGTGTCACCAGCCGGACGTAAGGCAGCGGGCGGGGAACCTCGAGCCAGCGGCTGTCGCGGACGGCAAGACCCTCGATGCGATCGGCCGCCGGGCCGCGAAGGACCCAACGCACGCACGCCACGCGCAACGCGGCCGGCTGGTGCAGGTCCAACCGTCGCACCGGCTCCAGCCCCAGGTAGCCGTCGGCCAGTTTCCAGCCCAGCAGCGTGAGCCGGTTATAAGGCCCCGACCAGAATCCGCGCTCCTTGACGCGATTCAAGTTTACCGCCACGCGCAAAGAAAAAGGGTCAGAACTCTTGATGGTAGACTTGCTAAGGACCGGCGAATCAATATCTGTCGGATTGTCGCCTTTCGCTCCGCGAAAGCGGCGTTCTTTCGCGGAGCGAAAGGCGACACTTGTTTCTGCGCCGGTCCTAAGCAAAAATAGTTCTGACCCCTTTTCCGGAGGCGGCACCGGGATGCTGGCCAGATACTGCGGCCAGGTCTGGCGATGTCCATAGACCGCATACCTCAATCCGTAGTAGCCCTGGTCGGCGGTCGCCAGCAGGATCAGTCCAAGAATCGCCGGCCGCCGGCCGCGGGCCGCCGCCGCCACCAGCAGGCTTGCCAGGCCGATCAGGGCCGGTCCGGCCAGCACGGCAAGCGTCGCAGCGACCGGCCAGGTTCCACGCATGGCCAGCCCCAGCGCGGCGGCCGCCAGGCTGGCCAGGATCGGGATCCCAAGCAGCGACAGTCGCCGCCAGGGAGCCTTCTCGTCCCGTTGGCAGCCGACGATCAAGAGCCAGGCCCCGATCGACGCCAGCACGCACATCGACAACTGGAACAGCAGCGTGTAGCGGCAGGGGCAGCGGAACTTGCCGACCAGCGGCAGGTAGCGCTGGAGCCGGTACAAGGGGCCGTATTCTCCCAGGGAGAGCACCAGCGCCGCCAGCCCGAAGCCGGCCGCGGACCAGGCCAGCCCGCGCAGGCCCCCCCAGCGCCGGCGATCCACCAGAGCCCAACAGGCCAGCGCCAGCGGCACGGCCCCGGCGTACAGGCCGAACTCGTGAGTGCTGGTGCCGAAGACCCGCCGCGTGGTGAGATACGGTGCCACCAGTTGTAGGAGGTTTCGGGGATCGAGCGAGAAGAGGTTGAAGAACTCCGGGGTGGCCGACGCCCGCGTGCTTTGGGCCAGCATGTCGGCCATGGGCAGGAGCTGTGCGGCCCCCAGCATCAGCCCCAGCAGTTTCGCGCGAGAAGCTGCAGCCAGGCCAGCCGCAGGAAGCGTCGCCCGGGCAGCGGCTGAGAAACAGCTTCCGCCTGTAGGGAACGCCCTCCGTGGCGTTCCGCAAACTGGGAAAAACGTTCTTCCCCGGCCTGCGGAACGCCACGGAGGGCGTTCCCTACAGAGCCAGCAGTGACACCCAATCCCATGAGTTCCAGGAACAGCGCGTAGGCCCCTTCGCTGATCAGCGAGAACCAGACCACCTGGGGAAACCCCAAAAGGATCTGTGAGCCGGTGACCAGCGCGAGGACCGCGGCATAGACCGCCGGCGGCCATCGGCCACGCGAGGTGAGCAGGCCGTCGATGGCCCAGAGCAGCCAGGGGATATGGGCCGTCGTGAGGACGATCGTAGGGTGGATGAAGTGCAGCAGGTTGAAGCTGGAGAAGGTGAAGCCCAGGCTGCCGATCATGGCGGCGTCTGCCCGCCCCAACCGGCGGCGGAGCCAGAGCCAGGTGCCGGCGAGCATCAGCGGATAGCCGATCCAGGCTTCCAGTCCAAACGCGGCCGGCAAGGGGAGCAGGCGGTAGACCAGCATTTTCAGCGGGTGATACGTCCCGCCGCCCCCGCCGCTGAAATAGAAGCCGCAGTAGAGGCTCGGGTTCCAGTCCGGCGGCTGGCCGCGGGACAACTGCCGGGCATAGAAATCGCCCAGCGGGAGCGATAGGTTGCCCAGGTCGTCCATGGTCGAGAAGCAACCGGCGAGGAACGGGTAGCCCAGTGCCGCCAACAGCAACAGACTACCCGCGGCCGACGCCAGCCACAGGGATGAGGGATGAAGGATGAAGGATGAGGGATGAGGGATGAGAGATGAGGGATGAGGGGCGAGGGATGAGGGATGAGGGATGAGGGGCGAGGGACAGCAACGACCTCGCCCTTCCTCTTTCATCCCTCCGCTCTGATCCTCCTCTTTGGCTCTCATCCCTCTGCCCTCATCCCTAGGCTGAGGAAAAGTGGGTGTTGACAACAGTTTTTCCGCCCGTCAGGAGGCAACGCTTTTGTTGCGTGCCGCGATCCCTATTGTCGTGCGGTTTCGACCCCTTCGAGCTTGCTCGATGGTGAACGAGATTGGCGGCTAGGCGGCACGCGCCGATGCCCCTTTGAGGCCCCTTCGAGCTTGCTCGATGGTGAACAAGATTGGCGGCTACCCGCGTCGACGCAGCAGCGTAGCGGTCAATCTCCTTCACCATCGAGCAAGCTCGAAGGGGTCGGCCGCGCGGGACCGTCCGTCGTTTGCGGTCAATCTCCTTCACCATCGAGCAAGCTCGAAGGGGTCGGCAGGCCCGTGGCCATTGCGGTCAAACGTAAACGAAACCGGGATGGGCCAAAACGCGCGTCAATGGCAGCTTTTCCTCAGCCTACCTCATCCCTCATCCCTCATCCCTCATCTCTCCTCCCTCTGCTGCCTTAGCTATCGCCGATCGCCTGCGAGGGATCGCTGAGGATGGCTTCGATGCGGACCGCTTTGCGGCCCTTGAACGACCCGGGACTGGCATGGAACTTGGGCACGCCGTGGATGCTCACCAACAGCGGGCTGCGGATGTCCTTGCTGGTGGTGATGATGTCGCCGACCCGCAGCCCGATCAGCTCCCGCGTGCTGATCTTCGTCCGGGCCAGGCGGACGTTGATCTCGACCAACGAGCTCCGCAGGGTCTCGGTGATGTGCTTGACGCTCTCCGGCGTGGCCTGGCGCTTGCCGTAAGAGACCCAACTGTTGGCCGAGAGCTTGCCGCTGATCCGCTCGATGGAGTTGTAGGGGATGCAGAGGTTGACCATCCCGCGGGCCTCGCCCAGGGCCAGCTCGAAGCTGATCAGCACCACCACCTCGTTGGGCGGCACGATCTGCACCAACTGCGGATTGCTCTCCACCCGCACCACCTCGAGCTTCAAGTCCAGCACGTTCTCCCAAGAGCGGCGAAACTCGGTGAGAAAGAGATTGGTGATCCGCGCCACCAGCCGCAGCTCGATCTCGGTCAGCGGGCGGCGGGCCAGCGGGCCCCCGTCGCGTCCGCCGCCCAACAGCCGGTCGATCATCGGGTAGAGGATCGACGGATTGATGTCCAGGATCAGGTTGCCTTCCAGCGGGTCGGCCTTCAGCAGGTTGAAGCAGGTGGGATTCTCCAGGCTGAAGATGAACTCGCTGTAGGTCAACTGGTCGACGCTGGTGAGCTTCACTTCGACCATGCTGCGGAGCATGTACGACAGGCCGGCGGCGAAGTTCCGCCCGAATCCCTCGTGCAGGGTCTGCAAGGCCCGCATCTGCTCCTTGCCCACCCGCTCCGGACGCTTGAAATCGTAGGGAGTGATTTTCTCCCGCGGCTTGGGCGCCGGGCCGGCGGCCGCTTCCTCTTCCAAGGGCGTGCCGATGGCCGCCTGACCGCCGGCCGCCATCGCATTGAGCAGGCTCTCGACTTCCGCCTGGCTGAGCACGTCGCTACTCATGGGCGACATCCTTGTCATTTTGGATTTTGGATTGCCGACTTGAGATTCCAATCCGAGATCTGAGATCTGAAATCTCAAATCTCAAATCCCAAATCTAGAATCCAAAATCCCAAATCCCAAATCTAAAATCCAAAATCGTTATTGCCGCACCTGCCCCGTTCCCCAAACCACATACTTGTAACTGGTCAGCTCCTCCAACCCACACGGCCCCCGCGCGTGGAACTTATCGGTGCTGATGCCGATCTCCGCGCCCAGGCCGAACTCGAAACCGTCGTTGAACCGCGTGCTGGCATTGACCATCACCGCGGCGCTGTCCACCCGGGCGGTGAACTCCCGCGCGGAGTCCAGGTCGCCGGTGAGGATCGCGTCGGTGTGGTGGGAGCCGTAATGGTTGATGTGCGCGATCGCCTCGTCCAACGAATCGACGACCTTCACGGAGATCAGCGGCCCCAGGTATTCGCGGAAGTAGTCGTCCTCGGTCGCCGGCCGGGCCTCCGGCAGCAGTTTCCGCGTGCGCTCGTCGCCGCGGATCTCGACGCCCTGGGCGATGAGGGCCTTTCCGATCCGCGGCACCAGCGCGGCGGCCGCCTCGGCGTGGACCAATAGCGACTCGGCCGCGTTGCAGACGCCCATCCGCTGGCACTTGGCGTTGATCACCACGCGCTGGGCCATCTGGGCGTCGGCCGAGCGGTCGAGATAGACGTGGCAGTTGCCGGTGAAGTGCTTGATGACCGGCATCTTGGCCTCGGCCGCGACCCGGCGGATCAGCCCTTCGCCGCCGCGGGGGATGGCCAGGTCGATGTATTGGGGCAAGTTGAGGAACTGGCCCACGGCCTCGCGGTCCGGCGTATCGACCAACTGCACGGCGTCGGCCGGCAGGCCGGCGTCGGCCGCGGCCTCGGCGAGGATCTCGACGATCGCCCGGCTGGAATGGGCCGCCTCCTTGCCGCCGCGGAGGATCACCGCATTGCCGGCCTTGACGCACAGGGCGGCCGCATCGGCCGTCACGTTCGGCCGCGACTCGTAGATGAAAAAGATCACCCCCAAAGGAACGCGGACCTTCTGCACCTCCAACCCGTTGGGACGGATCGTGCCGTGGATCACCTCGCCCACCGGGTTGGGCAGGGAGGCAACCTCGTCCAGTCCCCGGGCGATGGCCTCGATCCGCGGCGGCGTCAGCCGCAAGCGGTCGATCTGGGCCTCGGTCAAGCCGTAGCCGGGGGCCGCCTGAAGATCGAGCCGGTTGGCTTCGTTCAAGGCCAGCCCCCGCTCGCCCAAAAGCTTCGCGCTCCGCCGCAGCCAGTCGTCTTTGTTTTTCCCACTGACCCGCACCAACTCCGTGGAGGCCCGTTTCGCCCGCTGGGCCACCTCCCGGCAATAGTCTCGAAGACCCTCCTCGCTCTCACCACCCATGCCACGACCTCTGCGTCGACAGCGGCAATGCGTCCTGCGGCGGACCGCATACCGATCCGCGCAAACCTCGACAAGTATCCTCAACTGTGCCCTGCGAGTCAACTTCACTCGCTACCCCCTCTGTGGAATGGCATCAATGTCCGATTTTTCCTGAAATACCTATCTTGCCTGTTGACAGCATTGCACGCATTGGTATCTTGAGTTGATCGCGCAAAATATGAAGTCTGTATTGAACTTGCGGGATTGACAAAGATACGGGAACTGCTGCTGGGAAACGGCTCCTGCCTTGAGTTTCCACGCCCCATGGGCCCTGATGCATAAACGCGACGCTGTTTGGCATCGGTCGATGACAAGAAGCCACGGCCTTTCGGACCGACAAACGAGGGCAAACCGCGGCCCACACCACAATCGCTTCCCGCACAAGGAGTTATGACAAGGGATCGTCGATCGTTGCAGGCTTTGGCACCCCTTGTGCTCCCCGTGGGAAACCGTAATCGCACTTCGCGGTCATGTCCTCAGTCCGGCTTTCGTGCCGGGCCTAAGGTCTTTCCGTGCGGTTGCCAGGAACCACCCGTTTCCTTATCCGTCGAGGATTGCCCTTTGTCCAACGCCAACAGCAAGCGTAATGGTCGGAAAGCTCCCTTTGCCAAGTCCCTGCCCAGGAAAAGCAAGGCCAAGGCCGGCCGCAACGGGCAGAGCCCAGCGGCACTGAACGGCCATCAAGGCCACGAGAAGACGGACGACTCTCTCGATCGGGACGGCGAGTTGGAAGACCTGGATCGGCCCGCGCTGTCCGGCGAGAGCGAGGTTGCCGTCGACGGCCGCCAGACGGCCTACGACGCCGAGGGTGAAGCGTTCGAGGAAGACTTCGGCGATGAGGAGATGGACTGCGACCTGACCGGCGGCGACGACCACATCGACGACCCGGTCCGCATCTACCTGATGCAGATGGGCGAGATCCCCTTGCTGAAGCGCCACGAAGAGATCGACGCCGCCAAGCAGATCGAGCACTCGCGGGTCGCCTTCCGCTACAGTATGTTGGCCAACGACTACGTCCTGCAGGGAGCCTTCTCCCTGCTGGAGAAGGTCCGCGACGGCCGCCTCCGCCTGGACCGCACCGTCGAGGTCTCGGTGACCAACGTGCGGGAGAAGCGGCACATCATGGGCCTGCTCAACCCGAACCTCCGCACGCTCAAAGCGCTGCTGGAGCGGAACCGCACGGACTTCTTCCTCGCCGTCCATAAGCGGCGTCCCTTGTCCCAGCGGCGAGCCGCCTGGCGCCGCCTGACCGCCCGGCGGATCAAGGCCGTGCGGCTGATCGAGGAAGTCGGCCTGCGGACCCAACGCCTTCAGCCGCTGTTGGACAAACTCCGCGAGATCTCCCTGCGGATGGACGTGTTGACGGCCGAGATCCGCCAACACAGCGGCCACCGATCGGCGGCCGAGCGGGTGGCCAGGCTCCGCCAGGAACTTCACTACTTGATGCGGATCACCTTCGAGAGCCAGGGCACGCTCCATCGCCGCATGGCCCGCACGGCCGGGCTCCAGCAGGACTACGACGCCGCCAAACGCCAGCTTTCCGCCGGCAATCTGCGGCTGGTAGTTTCGATCGCCAAGCGCTACCGCAACCGCGGCCTGAGCTTCCTGGACCTGATCCAGGAAGGCAACACGGGCCTGATGCGGGCGGTCGACAAGTTCGAGTACGCCCGGGGCTACAAGTTCTCCACCTATGCCACCTGGTGGATCCGCCAGGCGATTACCCGGGCCATCGCCGACCAGAGCCGCACGATCCGCGTTCCCGTACACATGATCGAGACCATGAGCAAGGTCCGCAACGTCACCCGCGATCTGCTCCAGCAGCAGGGCTACGAGCCGAGCGTGGAAGAGACGGCCGACGCCGCCGGGTTGTCGGTCGACGAAACCCACTGCGTGGTGCAGATGAGCCGCCAGCCGCTCTCGCTGGACCAGCCGGTGGGCGATCACGACGACAGTTACTTCGGCGAGTTCCTCGAAGACTACCGCGAAGATGATCCGCTCTACGACATGCACCAGGACCTGCTCAAGAGCCGCATCGCCGAGGTGCTGGCCGCGCTGAATTATCGCGAGCGGGAGATCATCCGCCTGCGTTACGGGCTGGCGGACGGCTACGCCTACACCTTGGAAGAGGTCGGCAGGATCTTCTCCGTCACGCGGGAACGGGTGCGTCAGATCGAGGCCAAGGCGGTCCGCAGGCTGCAACACCCCGTCCGCTCCCGCCATCTCTCCGGCTTCCTCGATCGCCCCCTGGCCAAGTCGTTGGAAGACGCCGTGCGCGGCCCGGTGGTCACGGCCGACACGACCGCCCCGGTCGAGAATAGCTGACGCGGAGACGGGGAGACGCGAAAGGGTTAACGCAACCGGCAGGAAAAAGATTACGCACCGCTGCTGGGAACGCCCTCCGTGGCGTTCCGGTAGCGGGGAAAGGCACTGAAACGGACAGGGAAAGGCGACGTTCTAGTTTTCCGGAAAAGTAGAACGTCCCCCTTTCCTCTTTCCCTCGGAAAGCGCAACTCATCGAACGTTCTGATCTTTTGTCGCCCGCCGCAGATGATGAAATCGTTGTTCCCTCCTACGGCTAGAAGAAACTCGCATGCAGAACAATCGTCAATAAAGTTTGCGTAGGGCTTGCCGTTCCATATTTCGCACGTTGAGTGGGCAATGATCGACATGTCTGGCGAAGCCTCGTGTGATCGTTTTCTTCTTCTCGCCCGTTCGGATGAGTACCCGCTTCCACTCCTCGGACTTCGCGTTGAACAGCCATCGTTTGTTGGCCGTCTGTTTGACAATCGCATCGCAAAGGTCGTCCGGCGAAAAGGCGCGGCATGCAGAGGACAGGTCAATCTCGATCGTGGAGATGCGCAGCTCCCGAATCTTCTTGAGTTTGGCTTCGTCCACTGGATGAGTGACTCGAATCTCGATCATCAGCGGGGTCGTGCCGCGATACGCGAGAATATCCGGAACGATATCGCCTGTGCGGCACTCCGCTCGAACGTCGTCAAGCGCAAATGTCCTCTCAGGCGAGAGGGACATCACAAATGGACTGGAATCGAAACGAATCTCCACCGGGGGGAGCCGAATCTTTCGGCGATCCGCGAGGATGCGTTTCGCTTCGCGGTGCAGGGCGGTCTCGGCAGCATTCGCGCACTCGGGTCCCGCGCGATGACCGAAGTGGTGAACCAGCTTGGAACCTTTTCTCGCAACCAGCGGCTTGCGACATTGTGGGCAGACGCAACCGCACGCAAGGCCGTGCTCAACCTGCGAGATATGGACGAGAATGTCGCCTTTGAGGCCAAACGGTAACTTGATGTCTGCCATCGTAGGGTCCACTTGAGGTCGAACAATTCGTCAGGAGTGCTCTGCCTTCTCGCTGATCTCGTGCATCACTTGATCGAGCGGCTCGCCAGGACGGGCTACCTGGCTCAACCGCGAGCTCAGGGAATAAAGGGGCGGGCGTACTGGGAAACTTACACAACGTGACAGCGTCGCGGTGCCAAACAGACCAGCAACCAATGGTGTTCAGCGCCTCCTCTCGCATCACCGCGGGGTTGTTGAGCAACCGCAGCAAGCCCATCTGTACCACGCGGCACAAGACCACTTCGCCCGCGGGAACGCTCTCTGCCCAGCGGACCGCAAGGCCGTGGAGGGCGTGGCGGTCAGTCACCAGCGCCAGCAAAACATTCACGTCACAGAGTGCCGGCACGCGCGGCATCCTCCTGCTGGGCCGCGGCTTCCTCAGCGCCGCGAACCTCCTCGACGCTTAACGTGCCGGGCCGGGCGCTGTGATGTAGCGGGAAGGCGATCCGCTGGCGGCCGCCCACGTGCGTCTCGCCCAAAGCCAGGCGCAGCGCCTGGGCGATCAGGTCGCCCACTGGGATGCCTTCCCGGGCCGCCTTCGACTCGGCCTGTTGGTACAGTTCGTCGGGAATATCGAGGGTGGTTCGCATAGATTTGATCTTACACCAAACGGAGTCTCACCGCCAGGGCCCGACCGCGGGCAAGTGGCGTACGTCGGAGATCGCCGGTCCTGCGGAGGGAGGCACGTGGTCCGAGGGGCGGATGGTGTGGATCGTGACGTTGTCCAGCGCGACCTCGCCCAGCCCGGTCAGGGCAAAAGTCACGCTCACGGCGCCCGATTCCGGCGCGACCCGGTAGAGATTGACCTCGCGCCAGGCGCCGTGAGTCTGCACGATCCGCTCCGCCAGCGGCTCGCCGCCCAGCGAATCGACCACCAACAGCCCGTCCACGCTGCCGGTAATCGGCTGGGAAACCCGCACCCAAGCATGGATCCGCACCAGGGTCCCCGCCTCGACGGGGACGGCAGGGCTGGTGAGCCAGACGGGCGGCGTCTCCAGGAGAAGGTCGGGCATTTCGGCGTGGGCCGGGTGGGCCACGAGCAGCACGCCCAACCGGCCGCTGTGGGCCGCCGCCTGCGCCAAGCGTACGTCGCAGTAGACATCCGGCGCGGGATTCTGAAAACGCCTCCAGCCGGCCTGGTCCATCACGCCGACATCCTCGAAATCGCCTCCGACCAGTTGGTTGACCCCGTTGGAATTGGCAATGGCCAGCAGTTCGGCCTGCCAGGGGAGCGTGCGGAAGGCCACCGTGGCGGGACTGCTCACCGGGGAGGGGAGCTTGTCGACCGCTTTCTGCCAGGCCGTCCGCTCCAGCAGCCTCAGCGGCCGCGCCGCCCGCTGGGCGTAAAGACAGGCCCGGGAATAATCGCGGCGGGCCAGGGAGGCATCGCACGACTGCAGGCTCTTCTCGGCCGCGTTCAGCCAATAGGCGGTTTGCGGCGGCAGGGGGCCGCTTTCCAAGCGTCGCACGATTTGCCGCACCTGGTCGAGCCGCTCCCCGGTCAGACGGCGTTGCAACTCTGCCACCCGCGCCTCCCTCTTGCGGAACACGCTGCGCCAGGGCTTGGATGGCCACCTCATCGTCGGTTAGGGCGACAAGCGAGGTCAGCGAAAACTCGTCGAGGATGACCTGCGTGCCCCCCGTCACCCGGTCTCGCCTCAAGGGTTCGAGGCTGCCGGGCGTCAGCAGGTAGGCCCTGTAGGTGGCGGGCACGCCGGGCACGACGAAGGCGATCGTGTTGCCCGCGGACTGACCGGTCACAAGCTGGTCGCCCGGCGCAGTCCACAGCGGCAGCAACAGCCGGGTCCGCCCGCTTTCCAAGACGCCGGCGGTGACCTGGGCGTCGCTCCCGCGCAGTGAATCCACGAACTTGCCGGCCGCCAGCCAGGGCTCGACCATTTCCAGCTCGTGGTTGAGCAGCTCTAAGGTCATCGCCCGCTGGCGGGTGTCTGGATCGTTGGAGTCGAGCGTCGTCAGCGATTCGAAGAATAATCCGTGGGCCCCGGAGGTGGCCGCGGTGTAGGTCAACAGCCGGATCTGTTCGCTGGGCATGGTCAGCGGATACGGCTCGCCCCTGCCGATGATCTTCCACTGACGCACCAGGCTCGGGGCCGGCTGCGTCTGCACCGCGGCCCAGAACGGCGTCCCCGGCCGCGCCAGCCGCGGACGCTGGCGGAGCCAAGCGCCGTAGTCGGCCAGGTCCAGGCTCGTTCCCAAAGGCTCTCGGCCCAGCAGCAGCAGGTCGACCTGCCGGCTGTAGTCCCAGAGATCGCTCTGGGGCCGGCAGAGCAGCGGTCGAGCGACCGCCCGATCCGCGTCGCGGACCATCTCGGCCCACTGCCGGGTGAAAGCCACCTGGTCGGCCTCCAGTCCGGTGCCCAGGTCCCAGGCGAGCACCGGGTCGTAGACCGACCCGATCGGCGCAAGCGGCTCAAGACGCCCCGAACCGGCGGAAGCGGGCGGGCGCGGCGGCGGGCAGACGATCCATAATCCCTGTCGCTGCGCCTCGTCGACAAATTGCACCGTGGGAAGCTGCGGCAGCCAGACGGTGTTGAATCCAAGCTGCTTGATCAGTGTCAGCGGCTCCCCTTGGTATTGGAGCATCCGCACGAACAACGGGCGGTTCTCCACCAGGAGCACGGAATTCTCCAGGCGGATTCTACCCTGCGGCGACGGGTAGGACGGATTGGCAATCCGTCCTACAAGGCTGCCGCCTGCCCCGACGGGCGAGCCGAGCGGCGGCGACGGGTTGGACGGATTGGCAATCCGTCCTACAAACGGGCCGCCTGGGCCGACGGGCGAGTCGAGCGGCGGCGACGCGATGGAATGGACTGCCCGGACCTGGGGAGCGGGGCCATCGCCGGCCACCACCGTCGCCGTCTCGACGTTCACGTATCCCGCGATGTCCAGATCGTCGATCCAGACGTTCGTCGTTCCGGGTCCGCCGTAGACATTCAAGAGAATCTCGTCGATGTACGCTTCCCGCTCGTCCACATCCTGCCGCATCTGGAGCCGAAGAACCCGTGCCTGCCGGGCCAGCGCCTTGGGGATCGCCTCGACGCGAAGCTGCTCCCAACCGCCGACCGCGGAATAGCTGGTGCCGCGGATCAGCATCGTGACCGGCCGTCCGGTGCGGGGATCCTCCGTTCGCGGCAGGACCACCCGCGCGAGCATTTGCAGGCCGGCCCGGTCCGACCGCAACCGGAGGGTGGGCAGCAATTCCTCGATTACGCGGGCGCGGCCTATGTCGTGGCCGAAGTAGACCGGCGACCCCCCCGAGCCGGTAACGCGTATCCACTCACACCCCTCACCCGTGTAGGCTACGCCGCGGACCCGCTGATGGCCATCGACCTGGTAAGCGGCGTTGCCGCCGAGTTCCTTCCAACTCGGGTCGGGGCCCTCGAAACCCTCGTACCAGGCCGTTTGCGCGGTCGCCTGGCGGACCGAAACCGATAGCAGGCTGGCGATCGTGGCCAGAAGGGCCAAGCGGGATATCAGGCGGCGAGGAGGCATCTGGGTCCGGCGGTAATCGACACAGTGTGGCCAAAAGTCCACCTGGTGCGGTCCGGGTGACTTTGACGCAACGTGTGCTTGTATCGTGATTTGTGAATTGGATCTAGTGCAAACGTGGCGTATTCACCTCAGTCCGGCCGAGACTGTTTTCGGCTCCTTTGACGCAACTGCTTTCGCCAAAAAGGGTTTGGTCGCAAAACCGGACCTCGGGCGAAGTCTGGCATGGGGAGTGCTTTTTGGAGCATCGTTCCAGTGATCAACGGTTAGGGCAACACTCCGCCGGTTGCCTTAACGCCCTGTAGGGAACGCGCTACGTGACGTTCCGGGCTTGCCGGAACGGGACAGAGCCCGCTCCCTACAGACCCCCACCTTGAAGGAGACACCCATGAGCCAGCCGTCCCGCATCGCTAAGCCCGACGCCGACGAGATCCCCACGGAGATTGCCGAGTTGGTCGCCACCATTCAACAGCTCCCCGTCGAAGTGCGGCGGCAGGTGGCCTCCTCGCTGGAGCGCGTGGTGGAAAGCACCAAGCGCCGCCGGCGGATCCTCAACCTGGTCCAGGACGCCCTCGGCCAGCTCAGGCTGGACATGAAGTACTTGATGTTCGACCTGGAGGCCACCCGAAGGGAGCGCGATGATTACCGCCGCCAGGTCGAAGAGACCTGAGCCTCAGCGGGTTGCGGATGTCGCCGCGGTGCAATACGATAGGATAGTGGCCGGTGCCCGGTGGTTAGCCCGGATGATTCACGGCCAGGACGATCGCGGCGCAGAGTGCGCGATCATAACCCGAAGCGTAAGCGAGGCCAATTCCGTTAGCCGCCCTCGCTTACGCTTCGGGTTACGATGGGGCCATGCATAATCCGGGTTTGTGTTCGGAGGCTGTGAATCTTCGTAGGGTGGGACAAGCTCGCCTTGGGCGATGCCGGCCCACCTGGCACTTCCGAAGGTGGGCCAGCGCTCGCTCTGCGAGCTTGTCCCACCCTACGAATTACACGTCGAGGTTTTTCTGGATGGGGGGACAAACGGCTGAACAACTGGCTCAGCTCGCCTTCGACCTGGGGGTGATCAGCGACCTGGAGCTGCAGCAGGTCTGGGCCCATTTCGGCACCCACAGCGTCGGCGTCGACGACTTCTTGCAGCTCATGGTCCGCAAGGAGTTCCTCACCAACTACCAGATGGAACGGCTGCTGAAGGGAGACCGGCACGGGTACTTCTTCGGCAAGTACAAGGTGCTCTACATGGTGGGGGCGGGAACGTTCGCGCGGGTCTATCGGGCCGTCAACACGGGCACGGGCGAGGTGGTCGCCGTCAAGGTCCTGCGAAAGCACCTCAGTGACGACCCGCTTCAGTACGGCCCGTTCGTCCGCGAGGGACAATTGGGCTGCGCGCTGCGCCATCCGAACATCGTCCCCATCCATGAGGTCTACTCGGAAGGCCGCGTGCATTTTCTGGTGATGGAGTTCGTCGAGGGTCAAAGCCTGCGCGAGTTCATGAAGGTCCGCAAGAAGTTCGATCCCGCGGAGGCCACCCGGCTGGTGATGGACATTGCCGCGGGCTTGAAATACGCCTTCGAGCACGGCTTGACCCACCGCGACCTGAAGATGAGCAACGTGTTGGTCTCCAGCCGCGGCCGGGCGAAACTGGCCGATTTCGGCCTGGCGGCGGTGGACGAATCGGCAGGCGACGATTCGCTGGCCGACGTGGCCCCCAACGCGCGGACCATCGACTACGCCGCCCTGGAGCGCGCCACCGGCGTCCGCAAGGACGATACCCGCAGCGATATCTACTTCCTGGGTTGCATCTATTACCACATGCTCACCGGCAAGCCGCCGCTGGCGGAGACCCGCGACCGCCTCCTGCGGCTCAGCAAGCAGCGGTTCCTGGAAGTCATACCGGTCCAGCAGGCCGATCCGGGCCTGTCGCTTTCGGTAAGCATCGTCGTCAATAAGGCGATGTCGCTGGACGTGCACAAGCGTTACCAAACGCCGGGCGCGATGTTGGCCGATCTGGAGCTGGTCGCCCGGCGGCTGCAGGAGGACGCCAAGGCCCCGCCCGAATCCGAAGAGCAGCGCAGCCAGAGGGACCGGCAAGCGGCGATGCTCCTCCAGCAGTCACAGCAGCAGACGGTGCTGGTTGTCGAGTCGAACTCGCGGATGCAGGACATGCTCCGCGAGGGGCTGAAAAAAGCCGGCTTCCGCGTGCTCTTGACCAACGATCCGCAACGCGCCCTGGGCCGGCTCCGCCAGGAGAATCCCCGCACCACCGATTGCGTGCTGCTTTCCGCCGTGGAGTTGGGCCAGTCGGCCCTGGCGGCCTTCAACGGCATGGGCGACGACCCCAAGCTGGAGGCCTTCCCCGTGCTCTTGCTCCTGGACGTGCCGCAAAAGGGCTGGCAGAAGCAGGCCAAGACCAGCGGCAGCCGCCAAGTGGCGGCGATGCCCCTGAGCATGAAACAACTCCGTGCCTCGCTGTCGCAGTTGATTCCCTCGGCGGCTCGGAACGGGACGGTTCCCCCCCGTTGACCTCGCGGAATGGGTCCCTATAATGGATAGGCGCAATGGCGATACCAACTTGGGAGTGAATGGGATGGCGAAGCTCACCGAAGTAACCGAACCAACGTTTGACGCCGAGGTTCTCCACTCGGACCGCCCGGTGCTGGTCGACTTCTGGGCGCCCTGGTGCGGCCCCTGCCGGATGATCGCCCCGATCGTGGAGCAATTGGCCGGCGACAACGCCCAGACGTTGAAGGTGGCCAAGGTGAATATCGACGACAGCCCCAACATTGCCGCCACCTACGGCGTGGCGAGCATTCCCACCTTGATGATCTTCAAGGGCGGCGAGGTCGTCGATCGCTTCGTCGGCGTCCAGCCCAAACATCGCCTGCAAGAGGCCATTGACCAAGCGGTCACTTGACCGGCCGACCAGGCGCTCGCTTGACCGGCCGGCCAGGCGGTCACCTGACCGGCCGACCAGGCGGTCACCTGACCGGCCGACCAGGCGGTCACCTGACCGGCCGACCAGGCGGTCACTTGACCCCCGTTGCCTTCGGCAACTGCCTCGCGATCGGCAAACGGTCGATCTTGGCGGCCAAGATGAAGTCGTTTTCCGACAGTCCGCCGATGGCATGGGTGGAAAGCTCGACGGTCAGCTTGCGATAGCCTTCCAAGTGCAGGTCCGGGTGATGGCCTTCGGCTTCGGCCAGTTGGCCGACCCGGTTGAAGAAGTCCAGCCCGGCCATGAAGTTCTTCGCCACCCATTGCTTGCGGATGCGGTTGCCGTCGTCGGTCAACTGCCAGCCGTCGAGGTTCTCCAACTGCCGCGCGGCCATAGCCCGGGAATACTTCGGCACGCCGCCTTCACAGGGGACGCATTTTTTCTGGGCCAGCTCCTCGATCGTTTGCGTTTCCATGAATCGCTCCTCCGATGAGACCACCTGGGAGGACAGGAAGATAGCTTGTCTTCTTGTCCTGTCTTACAGGACGCTAGAGGGCCGCGAAACTGCCCCCTTCGGGCCAACAAAGAATTCTTGCGTTCCGGAAGAGAAGGTCAATATGGCCGCGTCGCGCTGCGGCGAGCGTGAGACCGGGCCGCTGGCCGATCGTTTGGTCCGCCTCGAAGAGTTGTCCAGGCACTTGTCGATCAGTTCTACCAGCACCATGGGATCCAACGGCTTGCGGAGGTGGTAGGTCCCACCCACGGTTTGGCTGCGGCGAATGATGTCGGGAATCTGAGTTTGGGAGAGAAACATCACCGGCACCCCCCCCAACGCTGGGTCCTTTTTGAGCCGCTCGCAGAGGGCCAACCCACTTTGTCCATCGAGATTGGTGTCCGAGATAATCAGGTCCGGCACATGGCTGCGGGTGAACTCCGCCGCTGCCTCGCCGGTCATGCAGTCGTGACAGGCGTAGCCCGCGGCCGTGACCACCGCGGTCACCTCGTCGAGCACTTCCCGTTGGTCATCGATGACCAGGATCAGCGGCGGCTGCGGAGCGTTCATGGAAACCTCGCGACGTTGGCGTCAGGGCACCTCTACAATCTTCTTCGTCCGCAAAGTCATCGGTATTGACTAAAGCTTCCCCAGACCGCTATTTTCGCCGAAAGGGAACAATCGTTAAGACCGGAAATGCAAAGCGGGGGGCGGCGGACGGGGGACGGCGGACGGGGAATGCCAAGGCGAAAATTTCCTCGTGCGGCAAGACTTAAGTTTCAGGGCGTTGGGGCGCCCCGTGCTCGACAAGCGCCCACGACGCCACCGCCCGTCCCCTGTCCGCCGATTTGGAATAAACCCTGGGCTGGCGGGGTCTGAACGATATGGTGTTCTACCGCCTCCTCGCCGACATGGTAGTCGTGACGCACGCCGCCTATATCGGCTTCGTCTTGGTCGCCATGCTCTTGATCCTCCTGGGCATGGCACTGCGCTGGTCATGGATCCGCAATTTCTGGTTCCGGATCATCCATTTCGCGATGATCGCCGTGGTGGTCGTCCAATCGCTTCCCGGGGTCAGGGTCACGTGCCCTTTGACCACCCTGGAGAAGTACTTCAGAGTCCGGGCGGGGGAAGCCACCTATCCGGGCTCGTTCATCGGTCATTGGGCCGACGAGTTGATCTTCTACCGTGGCCCGGAATGGGTATTCACGACTTGTTACAGCCTGTTCGGCGCCGCCGTCTTGCTGACCTTGATTCTCTGCCCTCCCAGACGGCCCAGCCACCGTAGATGGGTGCGATACCGGCCCGATGGGACAACGCGGAGAGCGGGAGAGGGGGAGAAGAGGAGAAGAGGCGAAGGGGAAACGCGGTGACATCCCCGCGTCCCGTTGTCTCCTCTTCTCCTCTTCTCCTCTTCTCCTCTTTGCTTTGTCCCCGCGTCTTTCTCGGTCCACCAGTAGACCCTTGCACGGCACCGTCTCCGAGGCGGCAAATTTTCCGTAAATTCTCCCTTCGGCCTATGTACCCGGGATTGGTTTCTTGCTATCTTTGCTAGCGATGGCATGGCACCAGTCAAGGGCAGGGTGCAAGGCTGGGCCAAAAGGTGAGGGGGAAGCAGCGTCGCGCATCGCCTGGTTCTCGACAACATGGTTCTTCATCGACGAAGGAGGCATCTCATGAGTAGGTGGTTTGGTGGAGTCCTGGGGCTGGCTGCCCTGTTGGCCGGACTGGCTGCCGGCGCGGCCAACGCCGGCTGTTACTGCGGCGTAGCCCGGTACGCCTGTTGTCCGCGGGCGTGTTGCGCGCCTTGCTGCCAGCAGTGTTGCACGGTGATGAAGACCTGTACGGAGGTGATTTACGAACCGCAGCAGTTCATGGGGATGCGAACCTGCTACGAGCAGGTCTGCGTGCCCAAGGTGGTGACCTGCACGCGGTACGTTCCCGAGACTACGTACCGCCAATGCACTTCCACCGTCTGTCACCCGGTCTATGAAACGGCCGTGCGGACGTGCAGCTATACGGTCTGCCGGCCGGTCTATGAGACCTTCGTGCGGACTGTCGCTTGCACGGTCTGCCGGCCGGTCTACCAGACGGTGATGCGGACGTGCAGTTACACGGTTTGCCGGCCGGTCTATGAGACGGGCGTGACGACTTGCAGCTACACGGTTTGCCGCCCGGTATACGAGACGGGCGTGAGGACTTGCGCGTACACGGTTTGCCATCCGGTCTACGACACGCACACCGTCCAGGTGCCCTATACGGTCTGCCACGAGGTCGCCGAGACGTGCGTGCGGGAAGTCTGTTACACGGTCTGCCGCCAGGAGAAGTATCTCCAGACCGTGCGGTGCTGCGGCGGGCACTGGGAGACCCGAACGCAGCCGCCCGCGCCTTGCGCCGTCCCCCAGCCCTGCGCGGCGGCGGCCGTGCAATGCTGCTGCCGGGTTTGGGTTCCGGAGGTGGTCGAGCAGCAGGTGGAGTGCGTCCGCAACGTGCCGCAGACGGTCGTCGAGAAAGTGCCCTACACGGTCTGCCGAACGGTCGCCGAGACCCAGTATCGGACGTGCAGCTACCAGACCTGCCGGTTGGTGCCGGAAGTGGTGACCAAGCAGGTGCCGTTCACGGTCTGCCGGCTGGTGCCGGAGGTGGTGACCAAGCAGGTGCCGTTCACGGTCTGCCGGCTGGTGCCGGAGGTGGTGACCAGGCAGGTGCCGTACACGACCTGCCAGATGGTGCCGGAGACCATTACCCGGCAAGTGTCCTGCACGACCTGCCGGCTGGTGCCGGAGGTGATCACCAGGCAGGTGCCGTACACCATCTGCCACCTGGTTGCCCAGACGGTGGTCACCCAGGTGCCGGTGACGGTCTGCCGTGCGGAGACGTACCCGGTGACGGTCAACACCTACGAGTGTGTGGCAAAGCAAGTGCCGTATACCTACACTTGCTGCGTGCCGCGGACGATTTGCAAGCAGGTTCCGGTGACGGTCTGCTGCCCCGTGCCTTGCGTCCCGGCTTGCTGTGCGCCGGCTTGCCAATAGATCACTCGACTTCGCCCCAGGCGGCGGCATCTTCGCTGGGCGGATGGCGGCGGAAGACGCTGTACAGCACGGGCGTGAGGTAGCGATTCAAGGCCAGCGCCGTAATCATGCCGCCGATCACCACGATGGCCAACGGACGCTGGGCTTGGGCGCCGATCCGCGTGGAAAGCGCCGCCGGCATCAGTCCGAAGATCGCCGTCAGGGCGGTCATCATGATGGGCCGCAAGCGGAGCAGGGAGCCGTGGACAACCGCCTCCTCCAGCGGTTTGCCTTCCCATCGCCCGCGGTGGAATGAAGACACCTGCAAGATGGCATCCATCACCGCCACGCCAAAGATGGAGATGAACCCCACCGCGGCGGAGACGCTGAAATTGGTCTGCGTCAACAGCAGCGCCCACACGCCGCCGCAGGCCAGGGCCACCACATTGGAGAGCACGATCAGCACGTCCACCAGCGAGCCGAACGCCATGTACAGCAACACGGCCACCAGGGCCACGGCCAGGGGGATGACGATCCGCATCCGCGATTCGGCCTGCTCCATCTCTCGGAATTCGCCGCCCCAAGTGAGCCGGCAAGGGGCGTGCACCAGGTCCTGGGTGGCCTCCTTGGCCGCGGCCACGGCGCCGGCCAGGTCGCGGTCGTGGATGTCGAACTTGACGACGATCATCCGCTGGCCCTGCTCGCGGTAGATGTCCGAGGCCCCGCGCTGCAGGAACGAGCCGTGCTCGTCGAGCCGGCCGTCCGGGCCCAGCGGCGTAACCAGGTCGCGCAGCCGGCGGTGCGGGGTGCGGCTCAAGTCGTTCATGGCGGCGTTGGAACTCGAACCGGTCAGCGGCGGCAGGGCCGCGCTGCTGCCGGTGGGCGACGGGCCGCTGGTGGGGCCGCTGACGGGCGTATCCGCCTGCCCGTTGGACTGGCTGTTGACCACCGTGTTCTTGCTGACCTCCACCGGGATATCGAGGATCGCGTCCAGGTTCGAGCGCAGGCGCGGGGGTAGCGCAAGGTGACGTCGAAGCTCCGTTCGCCCTCGATCATCTGGCTGAAGGCCTTGCCGCCCACGGCCGTATCGACCACCGCTTGCACGTCGCTGACATTGAGGTTCCACCGCGCGCACTTGTCGCGGTCCACCGGCAGGTTCAGGTTCGACTGGCCCAGGATGTGGAAGGCGCCGACGTTGGCCAAGCCGCGGATCTTCTGCAGGCGCGGACCACGCGGTCGGCGGTCTGCTCCAGCTCCACCAGGTCGGGCCCGATGATCTTCACGGAGTTGTCGCCGCGGACGCCGGAGAGCGTTTCGTTGACGTTGTTGCGGATGTTCTGCGAAAAGTTCCAGTCCACGGCCACCAGCGTTTCGGAGATCTCGCGATTCAGGGCGGCGACCAGCTCCTCCTTGGTGCGGGGGCGGGTCTGGCCGGGGGGAATGGGCCATTGGTCGTGCGGCTTCAGCGGCACGTAGCTTTCCGTGCCGTAGAAGCCCGACGGATCGGTCCCGTCGTCGGGGCGGCCCACCTCGCTGATCATCTGCTCGCACTCCGGGTAGCGTTGCACGATGCGGCGAACGATCCTTACTCCCGCGCACACCTCGTCCAGCGACGTCTTCAGCGGGAAGGTGCCTGCGATCCAGATGTTGCCCTCCTCGAGTTCGGGCAGGAACTCGCGTCCCAGCAGGGGGACCACGGCGGCCGTGGCCGCCACGACCAGTACGAAGACCCCCAACGTCAGCCCGCGATGCCGCAGGCAGCGCTGCAACTGCCGCCGATAGGCAGTCTGCAGCGTGCGCACCAGCCAGTTGTCGGGCCGGGGCTTGACTTTTGACAGCAACAGCTCGCAGAGCACGGGCGAAAGGACCAGCGCCAGCAGCAAAGCCCCGGCCAGGGCGAAGGCGTAGGTGTCGGCCATGGGGCCGAAGATCTGTCCTTCCGGGCCCGCCATGGTGAACAGCGGCAGGAAGGCGCACACCATGACGGCCGTGGAAAACGCCAGGCTCCGCTGCACCTCGCCCGAGGCACGCAGAATCCGCCGGCCGATGGGCAGATCGGCATCCGCGCCGCTGCTCAAGTGGCGGTAGATGTTCTCCACCATGATCACCGAGGAGTCGACGATGATACCGAAATCGACGGCGCCGATGGAGAGCAAATTGGCCGACTTGCCGCGAAGGAAGAGCACGGCCACGGCGAACAGCAGCGCCAGCGGCACGTTGACGGCCACGATCAGCGCGGTGCGGACGTTGCTCAAGAACAGCAGCAGTACGAGCGTGACCAGGCCCATGCCGGCCAGCAGGTTGTCCCGGACCGTGCGGGTGGTGACGTGGATCAGCTCGGTGCGGTCGTAATAGGGCTCGATCCTCACGCCCGGCAGGAGGCGGCCGGGGGTTTCGTTGAGCTGCTTGACCAGGGCGTGGATATCGTCCAGGGCCGGCAGCGATTGGTCGCCCTTGCGCAGCAGCACGATGCCCTCGACGACCTCGTCGTCATCGTGCCAGACGGGTTGGCCTTGAGCGTCGAGTGCGTCGCGGCCCTGGGCGTCGTGCAGCCGCACGCTGCGCATGACGTGGCCCAGGCGCGTCTGATAGCCCATCACCACGCCCTGCTTGCCCGGGGGCGAATCGGCCGGCAGCGGTCCGCCTTCGACCACGTCGCCGACGCGGATCGGGACGTTGTTGGTGGCGCTGAGCACGATCTGGCGGATCTCGCGGAGGCGGCGCTGCTCCTCGGCCCGCAGGTAATTGCGCGCGGCGACGGGGTCTTTCATGCCCATCGCGGTTTCCATGGGGTCTTGGCCCATGCCCAAGAGCCCCAGCGAGCGGACCACGTGGGCGGCGCCGCCCTGGATGATGTAATCGCCCCCCACGTTGGAATTGTTCGAGGCGATGGCGTCCTTGAGCTGCTGCAGGGTGATGCCGTAGCGCTGCATCCGCGCGGGGTCGGGATGGATCTCGTAGCGTTTGACGGTGCCGCCGTAGCTGGTCACGTCGGCCACGCGGGGAATGCGGCGGAAGAGCCGCTCCAGCGTGTTGTCCTCCAGCGATTTGAGGTCGTTGGGGTCGTAGATCTCGCGGCCCGCGGTGTCCTTGGGGCCCACCAGCACGTAGCGGAAGATCTCGCCGGTGGGTGACCGCGGGGAGATATCCGGGTCTACCCCGGCCGGCAGGTCGGCCATCTTCAGACGGTTGAGCACCTCCTGCCGGGCCTGGGCCGGATCGAGGCCGTATTCGAACTGGTTGCTGACGTGGCACAATTCGAACAACGACTGCGTGCGGGTGATGGCCAGCCCGGGCATGCCGGCCAGGGCCACCTCCAGCGGGATCGTCACCTGCCGCTCGACCTCTTCGGCCGACGCGCCGGATAGCGGGCCACTACCTCGACGATGGCCGGCGCCGGATCGGGATAGGCCTCGACGTTCACCTCGCGAAAGGCGTACAGGCCGTAGACCAACAGCCCCGCGGCCAGCAGGATCACCACCAGCCGGTTGTGGACGGCCCAGCGAATGAGACGATTGATCATCGCTACCTCGGCTCCTCTTTAGCGTGCGCCGGCGTTTTGCTGCAGAGTGTCGAGGCAGGCGGCCAACTGCACGACGCGCGATACGACCACCCGCTCACCCGGCGCCAGCGGCTCCAGCCCGCGAGACTTTTCCTCAGGCGTGGGCTGGCTGCGGATGCACACCTTGTCGCCGCGGCGGCGGGTGACGGCCACGCTGCGGCGGACGTACGTCGATTTGCCATCCGACTGCACGAAGACGCAATCGCGGTCGCTCTCTTCGCACAAGGCCGACGCGGGAACCACGACGTCGCCCGGCGGCGGCGGAATCTCCAACCGCGTGCTGACGAACTGCCCCACGCGAAGTTCGCCGTCGGGGTTGTCGACCCAGCCCATCACCAGGGCCGTGTGCTGGTTGGGATCGATGATGCAGCCCACCTGGTCGAAACGGCCGATCCGCGTGGTCGCCTCGCGGCCGGAGCCGACGGTCACCGACCACGCCCGCTGGCTGGCGGGCAGGGAATTCAACGTGGGCAGGTCTTCCTCGTAGGCGTAGGCCAGCACTCCCAGCCGCGAAAGGTCGGCGACCTTGAACAGGTCGCTCGTGGTGTCGACCAGCTCGCCGAGGGCCACGTTGCGCTCGATGACCACGCCGTCCAGCGGCGCCACCACGTCGAGCCGGGCCCACTGCTGGACGAGTTCCTGGCGGTCGGGCGTTTTTTCGCGGACCAACGGGGTGGCCTCGGCCCGCACTTCGTCGATTTCCTCCTTGGAAAGTCGCCAGCTTTGCAGCGTCCGCAAGGCCTTGGAGACCGCGATCCGATCGGCTTCGACCCTGCGTTGGGCATCGCTCATGGTGCGGTCGGGGATGGCCCCGTTGGCGGCCGGCCGGGCCAGCCGCTGGAGCGTCTCCTCGTCGACCCGCTGCTGCGACAGGGCGTCGACTAACTCGCTCTTCTTCTCGCCCAGGTCCTGGCTCCAGATCACCGCCAGGACCTGTCCCTTGCGGACATGCTGCCCGAAGGCGACCGGCCGCGACCCGTTGCCCGCCTTGCCCAACTCGACGACCTCGCCGGGGAACCGGGCGTGGACGTGCGCCAGCCGATCGGCATCCAGAATCAGCGAGCCCGAAAGCTCCAGTGTGCTGGGCACGGTCGATGGCCGGGCTGGCTCGGTCTGCACTTCCAGCCGCTTGGCCACGTCCGCAGGCAAGGCCAACGCGTCCTTCTTCCCGGTTAACCTGGGCGCGGTGGCCGGCGATGAGTCGGCCGCGACCGGCGTCGTAATGCCAGCCCACCAGGACACCAGCTTCGCACGATGCGCGATCCCCGCGCCAACCGCCGCCGCCAGCACCACGACCGGCACGGCGGCCTTCCATCCGCGATAGACGGAACGTCATCGACACTCTCCTTCGTTTTCTGGATGATGTAGTTCGAATCCGGCCAAGGCGGAACGAGGATCAAGGTAACCCTTCACGGGGACTGTCCCCTGGGCACTGCCAAGGGGACAGGTCCATGTTTTCGGCCTTACGTCGAACAGCCAAATCCGCTTTCTCGCCGAAAAATGGACCAGTCCCCAACCTGGCCGTGAACGCTTACTGTCTACGCGACGTACCGTACGCGCCCCATCAACACGGAACGAGCTTCCGGTGCGGCAGCGAGCCAGTCGGCGCTACATGGTCTGCCAGCGGGATACGCGCCGCGCATTCATGCAGCGCATGTTGTCGCCTCGTCCCAGCCTGCGCAAGCTCCTTCGGCGAATACCCCGAGGCGACTCAGGCCGTGGGCGGGGCGCGGCTCAGGAAAGACGAGCCGACGCTGCGAGAGACATTCGGTTCCGATAACCAAATCGCATTGCAGAGAATCAACTCGGCGGAAACGGGGGCGGCAGTTGAACCGCCATACACGGGCAGTAAGCCGAGCTTGCAGATCGGGCAACCGTCGCCGTCACGGGCCGAATGCGATGGGTCCGTCGCCTGGCCGAGTACGCCGTCGTGCGAGCACTTGCACGCATGGTGGCCGTCGGCCGATGCGTCCCAAGACAGGCACCCGCCGGGCAATTGCACGGCGTGGCCACAGCCGGGTAGCAGATGCAAGCCCTCGGCGGCGCAGACGGTCGCCGCATAAAGCACAATGACGAGCCAGGCCGTCTTTCGCTTCCCGCGTGTCATCGCGATGGACAGATCAACTACCCTGGAAACCCCGATCGGGGAGATCGTAACGAGCCGATCTACCTATCATTCCAGGATACTTCCGCCAACAATCCATGTCAATGGTGTCATGCAGGCATCACTTCTTCGCCAACTCGGCTTCGATGACCCTGACGACTTCTGGGGCATCGGGCCTGGTCTGCGGTGCGAAGCGAGCGACTACTTCACCACTGCGGCTAATGACAAACTTCTCGAAGTTCCAACGGATCTTTCCCGCTCCCACAGGCTTGGTGTCCAGTGCGGTCAAGTGCTTGTAGAGAGGGCAGGCCCCGTCGCCGTTGACCTGAATTTTTGCGAACAGCGGAAAGCTGACGCCGTAGTTGACCGTGCAGAAGTTCCGGATTTCTTCAGCCGTCCCAGGTTCCTGATGGAGGAATTGATTGCAGGGGAAGCCGAGGATCACCAGGCCGTCCTTCTCGTACTTCTGATAGAGGGCTTGGAGCTGCTGGTACTGCGGGGTCAGGCCGCACTTGCTGGCGACGTTGACGACCATCACCACCTTGCCTTGGTATTTGCTGAGATCGACCTCCTTGCTGTCGAGCGACTTCATCTTGAAGTTCAGGGCAGCAGGGGCCTTGTCGGCGGCGGTCGCCGCTGCAATCGACACGGCAAGAACTCCTACCGCAAGGGCGAGCGTGGTCAGTCTGGACATGATGGGGTTTTCCTTTTGGGGACAGGCTGGACGATTCTACCTGGCATTATACGCGGAGGGTCCAGCCCGAAAAGTCAATCAGCCGATGAATCTCCCGGCTACCGGGCATTCTGGGGCCGACTCCCGTGAAGCGGCCGCTGGTCGGCTTCTCGATCAAGAGCTGGTTCCCCTTGCAGGAGTTCTCGGCCAGCGCGGCCTGGCAAGACCGTGGTCTACTGACCCCGGACATGGTCGAGCCCGAAGCGTTCCTCGACGATCAGGAGCGATTGCTCCGCGAAGGCGAGATCCTCGGGGACGACATCCTCGCGGAGCCTCGCCGTCGCAGGCTGTGCCGTGGCTGGATGGCATGCTTGGAGCCACGCTGCGGATTCTGCCCGGCACCGTTCTGGGCGTCGAGCAGCTTGGCGTGGGATGAGTTGGCAGAGATCCACTGCCTCACGGCCGTCAGCCGCGGTCGCGAGCATCCACTCTTTCCAGCCGGGCGAACAGCGAATCCAGGATGTGTTCGTAGTGCTTCCATCGGCCCACCGATGTCCTGAAGACCGGCTGGCGCACCTGGACGGCGCTGGCCGTTTTGACCGGCCGCTTCGTACGGTGGAACTCCAGGCACTTCGGCTCCCACGCCAGGCCGCACCAAGCCACGAGCTTTCGGGCCACCCCTTCCAGATCCGCCACCGTCTCCTCGTAGTCCACTTCCAACAGCGGCACCGGCAAGACCTTCCGCCAGTGCTCCATCAGCCGTTGGTACTCGTGAAATCGTGAAGCAATGTGCTGTTGGTCGTTGGCCCAGTGAACCTCGTGGAAATGCGTCATCCAACAGGAGACGGCCACATCGCGCAAGTCGCGGCGGCAATGAATCAACCTCGCCTGGGGAAAGAGGCTCGCCAACAGGCCTAGATACATATAGTTCTCCGGCATTTTGTCCACGATGCGAAGCGCCGTGCGATTCAATGCGAGAAGTCGCTCCATGTGCAGCGAAGCCAGACGGCCGGCCGTCTCGCGATCCAACTGGCGGAGGCGCTCGATGAAGTCCGCGCCTTGTCCGCCGAGGGCGGTCACGGTGTCGTCAACCAGTTTGGTCTCCCCCGCGCCGAAGACCTGGCCGTGGCTGGCCAAGATCTGCTCGATGAGCGTCGTGCCGGATCGCGGCAGCCCCACGACGAACACCGGGATCTCGCTTTCCAAGCCAAAGCCGCGAACCCGCTCAAAGAAATCCGGCGTAAAGACCCCGATTATCCGGGTGACGAAAGACTCGTGCTCTTTCGGGTCATACTCCTGGCCGCACTTGCGCCACTCGGACAGTTGCAGCATGTTGCCCTGATCGAGGTGCGCGGCGGCCTCAGCGTACTCACCCCGCGCGTCCAGGACCTGGGCCAGGCCGAAGTGCAAGAACAATCGTTGTGCGTCCGTCAACTCCATTTCCTCCAGCAAGCGGCGCTGCGCAGCCAGATCCTTATGCGGAAGTTTGCCGCGGAGTAGTTCCGCCAATTTGTAATGTGCGTCGGCGAACCGGGAATTGTGTTGCAGCGCGGCGCGGAAGCAGCCTTCCGCGCCCTGAAGATCGCCTATCGCCTCCAAAGCGCTGCCCAGGTTATAGTGCGCGTCGGCATAGTCCGGCTTCAGGCCCAGTGCCCGGCGGTAGGAGACGACCGCTTCGTCCAGTTTGCCCTGGTCCTTCAAGGAATTGCCCAGGCTGATGTGCGCCTCGGCGAAGTCCGGCTTCAGTTGCAGTGCCCGGCGGTAGGAAACGATCGCTTGGTCCAGCTTCTTCTGCTCCTTCAACGCATTCCCCAGGTTGTTGTGTGCCTGGGCGAAGTCGGGCTTCAATTCCACTGCCCGGCGGCAGCAGGCGATCGCTTCGTCCAGCTTTCCTTGGACCTTCAACCCCGCGCCCAGGTTGTTGTGTGCCTCGGCGAAGTCCGGCTTCAATTCCAGCGCCCGGCGGCAGCAAGCGATCGCCTCGCCCAGCTTCCCCTGGTCCTTCAAAGCGATGCCCAGGTTGTTGTGTGCCGCGGCAAAGTCCGGCTTTAGCTCCAGCGCCCGGCGGTAGTAAGCGATCGCTTCGTCGAGCTTCCCCTGGCCCTTCAAAGCGATGCCCAGGTTGTTGTGTGCCGCGGCAAAGTCCGGCTTTAGCTCCCCCGCCCGGCGGTAGCAGGCGATCGCTTCGTCCAGCTTCCCCTGGTCCCTCAACAGATTGCCCAGGTTGTAGTGTGCGTGGGCATGGTCCGGTTTCAGCTCCAGTGCCCGGCGGTAGCAGGCGATCGCTTCGGGAATCCGACGCAAGGCACAGTACGGCCCCGCCAGGTTGATATGGAAGACAGCCGCATTCCCTTTCAAGCCGATCGCCCGTTCCATGTACTCGACGGCAACCCCATGCTTGCCCGCTTGGTGAGCAATCACACCGAGAAGATGCCACGCATCGGCATGATCCGGCTCGACTGCGAGAATCTGCCGGTAGATCTGCTCGGCGGCTTGCAGCCGACCGGCTTGATGGTGTTGGATCGCAATCGCCAATGCTTGGGAAATCGTTGCCATCCCGTAAATTATGGGAACACAACTTGCCAGCGGCAACCGGATGATTTGACAACGCGACCACGGCAAGCGAAAATATCCCTTGAACCAATCGGACCAGTGGCTCCCGCAAGGTTGGGCCTGGGGCAAGGAACATCGCCGGGCCGACGTGGTGGCGGGCATTGCCGAAGACGGCTCGCTCCAAGTTCCCACGAGCGGGATGAACTCGAAACGCTCCTCACCGGCAATCGCGCAGTGGTGAACACGCCTCCCAGGCAAGTCCGCAATGCCCTACCTCTTGAACCTCGTCTACCTGGCGCTTCTGGCCGTGGCCATGCCGTGGCTGGTCTGGCGGGCGATCCGGCAGGGGAAGTATCGCGAGGGATTTGCAGCCAAGCTCTTCGGCCGCGTGCCGCGGCGGGAGTCGGACCGCACGTGTGTCTGGCTGCACGCGGTGAGCGTGGGCGAAGTGAACCTGCTGGGCACGCTGATCGGCCAGATCCGCGGCTCGCGGCCCGACTGGGAGTGCGTGGTCTCGACGACCACCGTCACCGGCATGGCCCTGACGCGAAAGCGATACGCCGATCTGTCGGTCTTCTACTGTCCGCTGGACTTTTCCTGGGCCGTGCGGGCGGCTCTGGGGCGGGTCCGGCCCGACCTCTTGGTGCTGGTGGAGCTGGAGCTCTGGCCGAACCTTGTCCGTGCGGCCCGGGAGCGGGGCGCCCGCGTGGCCGTGATCAACGGGCGGCTGAGCGAGCACAGTTTCCGCGGCTACCGGCGGATCCGCCCGCTGGTGGCCCGCGTGCTGAAGACCATCGACCTGCTGGCCGTGCAGGACGAGACCTACGCGCAGCGGTTCCGCCAACTGGGCGCGAGGCCGGAGACGGTACACGTCACCGGCTCGATGAAGTACGACGGCGCCCAGACCGACCGCCGCAATCCGGCCACGGAGCGTCTGCGGCGGCTGGCCGGCTTTGCCGAGGGCGAGCCGGTCTTCCTGGCCGGCAGCACGCAGGAGCCGGAAGAGGCGCTGGCGCTACGGGCGTGGCAGTCGCTGCGAGGCGAGTGGCCGGCGCTGCGGCTGGTGCTGGTGCCGCGGCACCGGGAGCGGTTCGAGGCCGTCGCCCGGTTGCTGGACAACTCGGCAGTGGCCTGGCAGCGGCGATCGACGTTGGAAGCCGAGGGCCCTCGTGCGGCGGCGCGGGTACTGTTGGTCGACGCGATCGGTGAGTTGGGGGCCTGGTGGGGGACGGCCCGCGTGGCGTTTGTCGGGGGGAGCCTGGGCAGCCGTGGCGGACAGAACATGATCGAGCCGGCGGCCTACGGCGCGGCGGTCTGTTTTGGGCCCAACACGCAGAATTTCCGCGACATCGTGGCGGCGATGTTGGTCCACGACGCGGCCGCGGTGGTCCGCGACGGCGACGAGTTGACGGCCTTTGTCCGCCGCTGCCTGGCGGACCCGGCCTATGCCGACGCGCTGGGCCGGCGTGCGGCGGAGCTTGTCCGCCGGCAGCTCGGCGCCACGGGCCGCACGCTGGATCTGCTGGCAGCCCTGTTGGAAAAATAGGGCGGCACCAGATGGCCAAAAAGTAGCTTGGTCGAAGGTCCCGAAAACCGCTATTCTCGGCTGTTCAGGCTGGAATCGGTGGGCCGGCGCTCGCTTACGCGAGCTTGTCCCACCCTACCCGCTGCGGATCTCCTCGGGCCAAGAAAGGACGAAACTCATGGATTACACGGCATTACGGCCAATGTCGGGGGCCGGCTCGCACGGCGCCCCGTTTTTCCTCGAAGGCGTGATCGTCTGCTGGCGGTTCGCCGACCTGCTGGAGGTGACGCTGGGCGAGAACCTCGCCCATTTTGACGACCTGGTCGTGGTCACCTCCCACGAAGACCGTCAGACGGCGGCCGTCTGCCGGCGTCACAGCGTACGCTGCGTGCCGACGGACGCCATCCGCGGCCGATGGCGCGATGCGTTCAACAAGGGCGCGGCGATCAATATCGGCCTGGGACACCTCTCGCACCGCGGCTGGCTGCTGCACCTCGACGCCGACATTGTGCTGCCGGACTGCTTCCGCACGATGTTGGCCAAGGAGTGGCTGGAGCCCGAGTGCCTGTATGGAGCGGACCGCCTCAACGTAGTGGGCTGGGACCAATGGCAGAAGCTGAAGGCCACGGGCGTCTATCGGCGGCAATTCCAGTACCGGTGCCTGGTGCAAAACAGCGGTCATCCCCTGGGGGCGCGGCTGATCCATGGGGAGTACGGCTACTGCCCGATCGGTTTCTTCCAACTTTGGCACGGGTCGGCGAGGAGGCGGTACCCCAACAATTGTGGGGCAGCGGAGCATTCGGATGTGGTCTTCGCCTTGCAGTGGCCCGGTCCGAAGCGGCGGCTCCTGCCGCAGGTTTTGACCTACCATCTTCAGAGCGAGGCTGCCCCAATGGGCACCGACTGGCGTGGCCGGAAGACCCGGTTGTTCGGGGCGGCGAGAGAGACGCGGTGAAACGAGAGGGGGAGAAGGAGAGAAGAGGAGAAGAGGAGAGGAGGAGAACGCGCAACGCGGCGACGCGGACGAGTCACCGCGTCTTCCTGTCCCCGCGTCACCGCGTCACCGCACCTTTTTTCCTCCCCTTGTCCTCTTCTCCTCTTCTCCCCCTCTCCTCTTCTGCTCTTCTCCTCTCTCCGCGTTCCCCCACCCAAGCCACCCCGATCCCCCACTGCTGTTATGTAACCTGCTAGAGGGGGTTGATTGCCGTTCCTGGTTAGGGTAGAACGGCGGCGGTGGGGCCTTGGGGGAGTAGTCAGGGAGTCCCCATCTAGTGGATTGCCGTTCGGATTACTGAGGGACTGCCCCCCTATTGTTTTTCTGCTATGATTAGGGTGGGCTGGGCAAATGATATGATAGAGGGGCATACCACGGGGAGTTTTATAGCCCCCGCAGGTTGGCCGTAGAAAGCGGATCTACTAACAGTTCGGAGCGAGACATGAGCACCATCAAAGTACTGATCGCTGACGATCACGAGGTTGTCCGCAGCGGTCTGAAAGTCCTCTTGGCGAACACCGACATCGAAGTGTTGGGCGAAGTGGGCACGGGCGAAGCCGCGGTGAAGTTCGCCCTGGAGAAGCGGCCGGACGTGGTCCTGATGGACATCCGCATGCCGGAGGGTGATGGCTTGACGGCCCTGGGCCGGATCAAGCTGGACAAGCCCGACATGCCGATCCTCATGCTGTCCACCTTTGACAACCCGACTTACATCGCCCGTTCGGTGGCCTTGGGCGCCAGCGGCTACCTGTTGAAGGGCTGTACCCGGGACCAGCTCATCAAGGCGATCCACACGGCCGCCTCGGGCGAGAGCGCGTGGACTCGCGACGAACTGCGCCGCGTGACCGGCGCCTTGGCCACGCCGCGGCTGGCCGCCGACGTCGAGGTGCCGCTGACCCAGCGGGAGAGCGAAGTCCTGCGGCAACTGGCCTACGGTCTGACGAACAAGGAGATCGCCGCGGCGCTGCACATCAGCTACGAGACCGTCAAGGAGCACGTGCAGCACATCCTCCGCAAGATTGGCGTTTCGGATCGCACCCAGGCCGCCGTCTGGGCCGTTCGTAAGCAGCTAGTTTAGTGGCCGGTGGTCAGCGGTAGGGTGGGACAAGGCCGCCTCGGCGGCCGCCGGCCCACCGGATTCGGCCGAATTGGTGGGCCGGCGCTCGCTCACGCGAGCTGGTCCCACCCTACTCAGGAAAGGCGAGGCAACCCCGGGGAACGCTGCCCGTGTCGAAGTCGACGGATATCCGCCTCGTGGAGGCCACGGCCTCGACCCAGGATTTCGCCTACCGCGCGCCGATGAAGTTCGGCGGGCGGGTGGTGACCGCCGTGACGCTCGTGGACGTTGCCGTCGAGGTGGAAACCCGCGACGGCCGCCGGGCGCGAGGCCTGGGCTCGATGCCCATGAGCAATGTCTGGGCCTGGCCCAGCCGCCAGGTCTCTGGGGAGGCGGCGCTGCGGGCGATGGTCCAGCTCGGACGGCGGGTCGCCGGCGCGGCGGGCGACTACCGGGGCGCCGGCGATCCGCTGGAGATCACCCACGAGCTGGCCGCCTCCTACGCCCCGCTGGCCCGGGAGGTCACCGCTGCCGAGAACCTGGCCGAGCCCATGCCCCGGCTGGCGCAGCTCGTCGCGGCCAGTCCTGTGGAGGCCGCGATTCACGACGCTTACGGCAAGGCCCTGGGCGCGAACTCCTACAACCTTCTCGGCCCGGAGTTCGTCAACCGCGATCTGGCCGGCTATCTCACGGCGGAGTTCGCCGGGGAGTACCTCGATCGCTACACTTTGCGCGAACCCAAGCCGCGGATGCCGCTTTACCACCTGGTCGGCGCCCTGGACCCGCTGGTCGACTCGGATCTCGGCCGGCGGATCGGCGACGGCTTGCCGGAGACGCTGCCGGAGTGGATTGCGTCCGACGGGCTGACGCATCTGAAGATCAAGCTCAACGGCGACGATCTCGGCTGGGACGTGGACCGCGTGGTGGCGATCGAGCGCGTGGCGGCCGAGGCCCAGGCGGCGCGGGGATGCCGGGAGTGGTGCTACTCGGCCGATTTCAACGAGAAGTGCGCCAATGTCGAGTACGTGCTGGAGTTTCTCGGCCGGCTGGCCGAGCGGTCGCCGCCGGCGCTGGCCCGGCTCCAGTATCTCGAGCAACCGACCAGCCGCGACTTGCGGGCCAACCCCGAGAACCGCATGCACGCCGCGGCGCGGATCAAGCCGGTGGTGATCGACGAAGCGCTGGTCGATTTGGAGAGCCTGCTGCTAAGCCGCGAGCTGGGGTATTCGGGAGTGGCGTTGAAGGCGTGCAAGGGTCATAGCGAGGCCTTGTTGATGGGGGCCGCCGCGCAGAAGTATGGGATGTATCTCTGCGTGCAGGATCTGACCTGCCCGGGCTATTCGTTCTTGCACTCGGCGAGCCTTTCCGCCCGGATCCCCACGGTCGCGGCCATCGAGGGCAACGCCCGGCAGTATTGCCCCGCGGCCAACGCCGGCTGGAGCGAGCGATTCCCCTCGATGTTCCACGTCACCGACGGGACGCTGGGCACGGCGGTGCTTTCAGGGCCGGGCCTGGGGTTTTAAAACACGGACAGTAGGGAACGCCCCCCGTGGCGTTCCGCGCGAGCAAGAGGGCCCGCTCCGGGCGTCAGGAACGCCACGGAGGGCGTTCCCTACAGGTTCGTTTGTTGCACCTAAACGCGAAAACGCCTTTGTGTCTTGAAGGAGCGTCGCATGGACCGTTGGCCGATTGGCGTGTTTGCCAGCATCGACGCCGGCTTGGGCGTCAAGCTGGAGGTTGCCCACGAGCTGGGCATTCCCACGATTCAGCTTCATGCCCCGCAGGCCTCCAGCCGCACGCCGCAGCAGGCAGAGCGGTTCCTGGGCCGGCTGCGGGAAATGGGGATCCGTTTGACCGCGGTTTTCGGCGGCTTCGAGGGGGAGAGCTATGCCGACATTCCCACGTCGGCCCGCACCGTGGGGCTGGTCCCGCTCGAGACCCGCGCGGCGCGAACGCAAGAGATGAAGGAGATCGCCGACTTCGCCCGGCGGTTGCAATGCGAGGTGGTGGCCTTGCACCTGGGGTTCGTGCCGCACGACAAGGCCGATCCCGGCTATGCCCCGATCGTGGAGGTGACGCGGGGCCTCTGCGATCACTGCCGCCGCAACGCGCAGCGATTGCACCTGGAGACGGGCCAGGAGACGGCCGAGGCCCTGGTGCGGTTTATCGGCGACGTGGGCCGGGAGAACCTGGCGATCAATTTCGACCCGGCGAACATGATCCTCTACGGCTCGGGCGACCCGATCGAGGCCTTGCGGCGGGTCGGTCCCTGGGTGCGGAGCGTCCACTGCAAGGACGGCACCTGGGCGGCCCAGCCCGGCAAGGAGTGGGGCTGCGAGGTGCCCTTCGGCGAAGGCGACGTGGGGGCGGAATCGTTCTTGCGGACCTTGCTGGAAATCGGGTACGATGGCCCGCTGACCATCGAGCGGGAGATTCCCCAGGAGCCCCACCGCCAGAAGGCCGAGATCGGCCATGCCGTCGAGGTGCTCACCGCCTGGAAGCGGAAGCTGGGGATCGACGGGTCCTAACCCGGACTATCCACCGCCCCACACTAGCCCGAAGTGCAAGCGAGGGGCGCTCAACTACGTGCCCTCGCTTGCGCTTCGGGCTAGTGTTACACGCTATGCGCCGAAACACCCTCGCCATGAAAAATCCGGACTAAAGTCCTCCAGAAGAGAACGGATATGCCCAAACTGGCCTTCAACGTTTCCCATCAGCTTTCGCAGGACGAGGCGACGCGGCGACTGAAAGAGAGGGTTGCCGCCGCCCGGCAGTCCTACCAGCATCAGGTCAGCGCTTTCGAGGAGCGGTGGAGCGATGGCCGGCTCGACTTCCGCTTTTCCACCATGGGGATCACGGTCAAGGGCCACGTCACCTCCGCCGAGGCCGAGGTTCGCATCCACGCCGACCTGCCGCTGGTGGCCCTGCCCTTCCGAGGCACCATCGAGAAGCAGGTCCGGGAGGAGCTGACGAGGCTCTTGGTGTAGGAAGGCGCAGGTTATGCTTTAGAAGCTGTTTCAAAACCCGGGAGCCGCCGTCGGGCAAGAATGCCCAACCTACAGCGGCCGTAGGATGGGCATTCTTGCCCGTCGCCACGCTCCGCTTTTGAAAGAGCTTCTTAGCATAACACCGTGCCGTAGGCGATGTTCGGTTATGCTGAAGCATAACCTACGAGGCTTTACCCTTCATCCTTCATCCTTCCGCCCTCATCCTTCCTGGCGGGCACGATCCACAGAGTCTGGCCGTGGTGGCGATAGCTGCAACCGGTCGGCTTGAGCAACGCGGTCCAGAGCTGGTCGAACGTGGCGTTCTGGACGCCGTCAAAGCTCACGGGCTGGTCCAGGGAAATGTTCGCCTTCTGCATCGCCTCCTCGTCGATCTTCAGCTCAAGTTGCATCTTGCCGGCCAGTTGCTCCAGCAGCGCCCGTAAAGGGCCCTTGGTCGCGGGGACGGTGAAGACCGTCTCGCCCGCGGCTTTGCGAACCTTCGCCGGCGGATGGACGACGGTCTTCGGCGGCCGGCCGGCCGGGCGGCTCAGCAGGGCGATCCGCTCCTGGTCCTCCAGGAGGCCGCGGACATAGACCTTCCCGCCGGAAACCTTCACCTCGCACTGCGGCAACTCCTCGGCCCACTTCGCGGCCAACTGCTCCGCGTCGGCCCCGCCCGGATAGCTGCGGACGATCGCCACCTGGGCCGGCAGCGGCGCCAGCGTGATCGAGTCGCCGTCGGGGGAGACTTGGAAGCTCAGGTCGAACTGCCCCAAGAGCAACGTGAGCCGGTCGACCAACGGCAGAGACGGCAGCTCGGCGGCGGCCCAAAGATCGTGCGGCACCTGTTCCAGTCCGACGATCCGCAGGCGGCTCTTCTCGGCCAATTGCCCGAGGATCTCGCGGGGCGTGGCGAAGTCGTCCCAGGCCAGCCGGTCGGTCGCGCTCAGCTTTCGCCCCGTCTCGTAAGGCAGCGTCCGGACCTGCTCCGCGTGCATCTCCGCCAAGGTCCGCAGCCGGGCCGTATACTCGGCTGGCCCGAAGTAGATCACCGGGCCGAGCTTCGTCATGCCCAGTCCCAGGCTCGCCGCCGCCTGCCGCAGGACATCCTCCAGCGGCACGTTGCGCAGCGACAGGTTCAGCTTCTGGTCCGGGTCGACGCGGCGGTCGATGACGATCGCCACACCTTTGGCCCGCGAGAGGTCCAGCAGCGTTTTCCGCAGCGGCGGGGCGGACCACGTCGGTCCTTCCGCCCATTGCACGCTGGTGGGCTGCGCGAGTTGCCGCTTCAGCCCCGCGCCGGTCTGCCAGGCGATCGACTCATGGCCCGTCGACGAGGTCGCCGCCGCCGCGGGGCTGGCGGTGGCTGCGACCAGCAAAACGAGCGTGAGACAACCGCGGAAACTCATGGCTCTCACCCCTTGCGTCGAGGCAAGCCGCCACGCGCCTCGCCACGACTGCGCAAGTTCAACAGCCGCTTCTTGACTTCCTTGACAGTTACCGCGGCCTTTCCCGAAAGTACTCGCTTCACCGCTTCTGTAAACCGGCGAGACATGCTGTTATGCGAAAGCTCCAAAGAGATTCTACACCATGCGGGCTTGCCCACGGATCGGTAGCCACCCCTCAGTGTAGCGGTGTCTCCGCGAAGTGTCAACAAAGGTTCGGATTTCAGAGCGCGCCGGCGGCCAATTTGGAGGCAGTTTGCCGGTCGGGCCTCGTTCCCGGAAAAGACATGACTTCTCGGTTCGCCGAGAAGGCCCGGGCCCCGGCGGCAGCGACTTTCGCGGACGCTAAATCGCCTCGGAAAGCAACCTCGTCTCGGCGAGCTCATCGGCAGCGAGGTTCGAGAGGGTCACGGAACGTGGCGTCGTGCGTTGAGCCCGACGACGAAGGCGAAACCGCGTTCTCGGGGTCGGCATCATTGCCCCAGGCGGCGAACAGGTCGTCAACCGCGAGCGTCGATTGCGGCTGCGCGACGGCTGCCGCCGGCGCCGCTTCGTCCCCGACGGTCGCGGCGTCGGTTCGTCCGCGGCCGGGCTGGCCGCCGTCAGCCAAGCTGCTGGCGGGTTCCTGCGATCCCGGGCCGGTGAAACCCGCGGCGAGTGCCGTCCCGACCCGCCCGTAACTCTGCCCAGCGAAGTCCGCCATGATCGTGCTCGCAACGATGTCGAACGCGCCGCCGTAGACTTGATAGGTGTACCCATTCTTGGACACAAACGGAGTCTTGGAATTAACCACACCAGCGTTGACCCCCCACGGATTGTACAGCTCGAAAGTCGAACCGCTTCCGCCGACCATGGCGTAGCAATGGGTCCCATCCACGGGACTTCCGACGATCAATTGGTTGTTCGCGTTGGGGCTGGAGCCGAGGGTGACGGGGTCGCCCGCATTCCATTCGGCAACGATGTTGTTGGTGTTGAGGGACACCGGTACCCCATAGCCGGTGATCGCCTGCAACCCCCACTGCCCGAAGCCGCCATTCATGGCAGCGTAAGAGTCGGTGTTCGGGTGATTGGTCGTAACGATGCCCTCGCCGTTGGCCTGAGCGTAAGCCTTCTCGGCCAACGCTGCCCAGAGGGGACCGCCGTTCAGGTGATCGTAGGCCTGTTGCATGCTGCCGTTGGAGTTGTACTCGGGGAGTTCAGCGTCCACAACGACGTAGTTGGCGACCCCGGCGCTGTTATAGAAACGGACTGAGTAGACGTTGACGTTGACGCCGTTCTCGTTCACGGAGGGGAGCGCGGTGAACATGCTGGTAATCTCGGCCGGATGCCGAGCGGCCACCGCCGCCAGGCTCGCCATCAGCCAGCAGTCGCCCTCGGCCCCCTGATGGATGTTGGTGAAGACCGGCCCGCCGCTGCCGAACAACGGGCCGCTAACGTTGACATACGAGAGGCTGACACCCTTAGGAAGGTCGGTATAGTCCACCGCGGGATGGTCAACAAGGGTGTAGGCACTGCGCGGAGCGGACCAGGGACCATCAGAGCCTGCCGAGTTGTACCCACATACGTAAAAAGTGTACAGGCTGCAGTCGTACAGCCCGGTGACGGCGTGACTGGTGACGTTGCCCACGTTGACCGTCGACCGTTGGACGCCGTTCATCAGTTCATCGACCCAGTAACCGCTGGCGCCGGGCACGGCCTTCCAGGAGAGGTTGATCTGCGAGATCGATGCGGTCGTGGCGCTGAGCACCGGCGCGGCGGGGAGGGTTCCAGCCGCGAACATCTCGCGGCTTTCCAGACCTTCAAAACGAAGTGGGCGAGAAGAGCGTGCTGGATTGCGGCGAGCGCTGTTTTTCGTCGTGCCAAACAGATTGCTGCGGAGGGATCGGATCATGGCTCTTCTCCTGGCTGGTGGGTTTGTTGCGGGTCTGCACTTGGAAGGAAGGATTTTGACTGGCTCTAATCTGCTCATGGCGAAACCGGCCCGAATTGCGACATGGAATTCTTCAACCGTAAGGTCAAAACACTTCGCAGATCCGTAACTGTCTGGAATTATTCAACTTACGTATTCCGCCAAGCCCCTGGGGGCCGCTACGGAAGCAATTCGCATTGCGGGGACGATCCCAGAACGCCGATCAGGACCGGCTACGGGACGGGAGGGGCAAAGGGGTCGGAAGCCGATTCCATGAGTGAAGTTCGACTTCCAACCCCTTTACTGATCTCATTGACATTGGCACTGCCGCAATTAGGGTAAATGGTAGGTAAGCAAAACACCTGAAACAGGGGGGATCGATGGACGAGAGTTTGTGGCCCGCCCGCAATGTTGCCGAGTTCGCCTACTGCCCAAGGTTGTTCTACTTCATGGAGGTTGAAGGCATCCATGTGCCGAGCGAGGATACCGAGCAAGGCAATCGCGTCCACCGTTGCGTGGACAAGCCGAGCCTGGAATCGCTTCCCGACGGTTCGCCGAAGCCCGACCCGAATCGCACCGTGCGAAGCCTGACGCTGACCAGCCACGATCTGCAATTGACGGCCACGATGGACCTGGTGGAGATTGACGGCCTCACGGCGGTGCCCGTCGAGTATCGCAAAGGCCGGCCCCGTCGGCTGGCAAGCGGCGATGACGGCGACGATTCGCCGCGCGCCGCGGTCGAGCCCTGGCCGACCGATCGCATCCAAGCGGCGCTTCAAGCGGTATTGCTTTCCGAGGCCGGCTACGACGTGCCGGAGATCGCCGTTTACTATGCGGCCGAGAAACGGCGCGTCGTGGTGCCCTTCGACGAGGATCTCCGCCGCGAGGCGTTGGCCACGTTGGAGGCGGCTAAGCAGGCCGCGCGGGGCTCGCGGCCGTTGCCGCTGTTGAACGATCCCCGCTGCCCGCGCTGCTCGCTGTTGCCGATCTGCCTGCCCGACGAAGTCCGCCAGCAGCGCGGCGATTGCGCGGCCGGGCTGCCGGCGGCCCGCCGCCTTTGGCCGCCGCGCGACGAGGGCCTGCACCTCGTGGCGCAGCGCGGCGGCACGCGGATCGGCGTCCGCGGCGCCGCCATGACCATCTCCGACGAAAACGGGGCCAAGACCCACGACGTTCCCCTGGCGAACCTCGAAAGCCTCACCGTGCTGGGCGGCGTGCAAATCTCGACGCAAGCCATCACCCTGCTCTCCCAACGCGGCGTGCCCATCGCCATTCTCTCGGCCGGCGGACGCTTGACCGCGATGGTCGATCCGTTGGACTCGGCAAGCGCCGAGACCCGCCGGGCCCAGGTCCGCAAGTTCGACCGTGCGGAGCCGTGCCTGGAGCTGGCCCGCGCCCTGATCGTCGCCAAGATCGCCAACCAGCGGAAACTCTTGATGCGCAACCACGTCTGCCTTCCCGGCCGCGTCGCCGAGGCGCTTGCCGAGCAGTCGCGCCGCGCGGCCAAGGCCGCGGGCCTGGAATCGCTGCGTGGGCACGAGGGCCAGGCGGCCGCGCTCTATTTCGAGCACTTTTCCGGCATGATCAAGTCGGACCTGGCCGCCGAGTTTGACGCCCACGGCCGGGAGCGTCGCCCGCCGCCCGACCCGGTCAACGCCTGCCTTTCCTTCGCCTATTCGATGCTGACCCACGAATGCACGGCGGCCCTGCGCACGGCGCGGCTGGAGCCGTCGATCGGGGCCTACCACGTCTCGCGGCCTGGCCGGCCCGCCTTGGCGCTGGACTTGATGGAACCCTTCCGCCCGCTGATCGCCGATTCCGTGGCGATTACGGCCTTCAACCGCGGCGAGCTTCAGGCCGGCCACTTCCTCCGCACGGCCGCCGGCGCCGCCTTCACCGACGATGGCCGCAAAGCCTTTTTCGCCGTCTACGGGCGGCGCATGGACGAGGAGGTTACGCACCCGGTCTTTGAGTACAAACTGAGCTACCGCCGCATGTTGACCTTGCACGCCCGCATGATTGCCGCCTGGCTGGGCGACGAGGTGCCCACGCTGGCCTTCCTGACCACGAGGTAGTTCCATGCGTCGCTGTCCGGAATGTAGCAGGCACACGCCGTGTGCCGTCGGCTATCTCCGTTTGCAAGGAAGGACGGCACACGGCGTGTGCCTGCTACATTAAGCGCCGGCCTGGGAGCCGCTACCATGCGCCGCTGTTACCTTGTCTGCTACGACATCCGCCATCCCCGCCGCCTCCGCCGCGTGTTTCAGGTGATGAAGGGCTACGGGGAGCACTGGCAGTACTCCATTTTCTTTTGCACCTTGCGTCCGCTCGATCGGGTGCGGATGCAGAGCGACCTGGAGGAGGAGATGAACTTGAAGGAGGACCAGGTCCTGATCCTCGACCTGGGCGAAAACCGCGACGCCGCCCGCGCCTCCGCCACCGTGCTCGGCCAGCCGCTGGGGAGTATGGACATGGGGACGGTGGTGATATGAAGGCGCGCGCAGCGAGCAGGCGAAGTCCTTGTTCAACAGATTGTCCAGTGCTACCGGGTGTCGGAGCACATTCTCGTTGTGCGGCAATTGCAGAGCCGCCATTTATGTGTCTGTTGACTTAACGTTAACACCTCGGGGGGACCGCGATCAAACGCGACGACACTATAACCCTGAGGGAGGGGACCATCCTATAGATGAACACTTGATAAATGTTGTCTGCCGGTAGTTGACATCCTTTTCGAGACGTGATATGCTCCGGGAACGTAAACGATGGTCGCCGAGAGACGCGACGCCACCAGGGGTGGATATCAACCCACACGGAAGTGCTGCTGCGGTGTCCAAAACCGCGCAGGGCGGACTCGAGTCCCGCTTCGCTCTCTCGGCTTCCATGATACCAATGCAGCCCGTCCGAGGGAACACTTGGCTCGCGAGCAAACGAGCACTCGAACGCATCGAGAGGACAATCCGATGGCCGTTTCGGCGATTCCGCGTGCTTATACTCTCCGGTTAGAGGCCCGCCAAAAAGGTGCGCTGACCGAAGCACTTTGGAACACCCATGCGACTGTTAACGTGGGGACACGCGCGTGGGGCGAGTGGCTCTTGACCCTCCGGGGCGGCCTATCGCCCGAGCTTGCGGACGGATTGGCGGAAAGACGGGTACTTCTTGCACTTTCTTGGTTGTCCGTCGAGACGCCAGGGGCACTGGTGCCGCAAGAGCGGATCCTCGCGCGAGGCACTGACGCGCCTGAAGATCGCGCGCGGCGGGTGCTTCAATGTCTTGACTGCATCCTGGAGCGTCTCGATATGCCAAACAGGGACGACTGGATTTCGCAGTGTGCACCTGCTCTGACGGCGAGAATTCGACGGGACGCGGTTTGGGTCGATCGTTGCGGGGCCTTTGAAGCAGCCTCCCGCCAAACCGGGATTAGTCGCGGGGAAGCGACGCATACCGTTATGGAGTTGCTCGGCGGGGCCGACGAGTACTTCGCGATGCCGACGGACGATTCAGCCGAAACGACCGAAGCGAAGGACTTCGTCATCAAGGCGGGGAACTGGCTAAGCACCCATTGGGGCTCCGGGGCCAAAAGCGATCGGTCGGCCGTCGCCGAGCGACTTGCCGTGCTGGCGGCAACGCCTTCGAGAGTATTGAGTGGCGTATCCGGGCGAATCGCGCTCGAACGGCTGGGGGCGGTGCTTGGCCCTGCGCCCGGCGGCGAATCCGACGCAGAGGAATTGCTAAAAGTAATAAAGCAAGCGGTGGGCTGGAAAGGCCGGAGTTCCAAAGGCGCGGTGGCGCTTCAAAGGCTTGTTACCGCGGACGACGTTAGCGACGGAATGTGGAGCGAGATTCGCGCGAAACTGCTTGAGGAGGCCGACGAGCAACGGGGAAAGGCGTGTGCGCGCGGGGAGAAAATCGCCTGGGTGGACGCCATGCGGCGCGCCGTCGAGCAGACTATCGGCATGCCGTTTCGGACGGAGAAGGATCATATCTGGGAATACGCGGTCATGCTCGACCACGCGCTGCGGCGCGTTTCGGCAGCCCATACGTGGATCAAACGTGCCGAAAGCTCGCGCCGGAAATTCGAGGAGGACGCGCGAAAGATCGACGAAGTGCCCGCCGAGGCGCGGGATTGGCTGGATCAGTACTGCGCCGAACGGTCGGACGACGGCGGTCCGGGAGCCGGCTACCGGATTCGCCGCCGGGCGATCGACGGCTGGGAGGACGTGGTTCGTTCGTGGTCGCGGGTTGAATCCCCAAGTCGCGAGTCCCGCCGCGCCGCCGTCAAAGTGATGCAGGGCGACTCGGATAAGGAGAAGTTCGGGGACGCCCAGCTTTTCTCGGGCCGCGACGAAGACGATGACTGGCCGTCCTTGGCTGATGACGGTGCGATCTGCGTGTGGCATCGCGACGGCAAACCGGATGCGGAAATCCTCAAGTCCTATGTTGCCGCGCGAACCGCAGAGGATGACCGCGGTCGTTTCAAGGTCCCTGCGTACCGCCATCCTGACGCTTTGCGGCATCCGGTCTTTGCGGACTTCGGCAATTCGCGGTGGAGCATCACCTATTCCGCCCTTAAGGCGGTACAGGATCGGGAGAAGCTGCTTGGCAAGCTCGCCGCCGCGAAGTCTGGAATGACGCGAGCGAACGTTCAGCAGCGACTCGACGCGCCGCTGGACCTTCGGGGTGTCAGGCTTGGCCTTTGGAATGGATCGGCGATTGAGGACGTTGACCTTCGATGGCAGGGCGCGCGTTTGGAGAAGGATCTCGACTTCCGGCACTTCCTTCAGGGCGGTCCCGAAGCCACACGCGCCGACCGGTTTGGGCGGACCATCGCCGGGAACCCGGACGGCGCGGTCCGCGTCGCCGCTGTCTTCGGGCAGAAAGAGTGGAACGGCCGCCTGCAAGCGCCTCGCGCAACTGGAAAAGTTGGCGGCCCATGTTGAGAGGCACGAGCTCAACGTCCAACGGCCGGAAACGTGGGACGAGCGTGCGCGCGCCATGTGGCGGCACCTTGGTTGGTTCGTAACTATTTCCGCGAAACTACAGCCGTCGGGCCCGTGGCTGGAATACGTTGACGCGGGGCTCCCCGAAGGTTGGGAATATCGGAAATCGCGCGGCGGCGGCTTCTACCTGAACTGCGAGGCGAACCACGGCCGCAAGGGCCGCGCGCGGCTGAGGCTTTCGCGTCTGCCGGGGCTCCGCATCCTTTCGGTCGATCTCGGGCATCGGTACGCTGCGGCCTGCGCAGTATGGCAAACATTATCGCGTAAAGAAATGGATGCGGCATGTAGGGCAAGTGGCCGCGAGTTGGCCAGCGCCGGCGAGCTGTTCATTGTCCTCAAACGACCAACTGAAAAAGTCCAGAAATCCGGGCGTCGGAAAGGGCAGCCTGTGGAAGCGACGACCGTCTATCGCCGCGTCGGAGCCGATCTGCTTCCGGACGGCTCGCCGCATCCCGCCCCCTGGGCACGGCTCGACCGGCAGTTTCTCATTAAACTCCAGGGAGAGGATTGCGCGGCGCGAAAGCCGACGCCGGACGAGGTGTGCGAGGTCAACGGCTTCCGCCAGTGGCTTGGCCTTCCACCGCTTATGCGCGATTCGGCCGCCGAGCGGGACGTCCGCGCCGCCGGCCGGGTTGATGAGCTGATGTTCCATGCGGTCCAGCTTCTCGCGGCGAGGCCTGCGGCGGCATGGCGATTACGCGCGCGTTGCGTACGCGTTGGCCGCCAGGCAGAAGCCGCTTTCCGGCGGCCGTACGGTCGACATGGACCAAGACCAGCGGATCGACTACCTTGTTGACGCTCTGGTGCTCTGGCAGCAACTGGCTAGTTCCGCCGAATATCGCGACGACTGGGCGCGGGAGACGTGGGACGCATGCGTCGTGACTAACCTGGGAGGTCCCGTCCCTGTCGAGATTGCGGCCGGCGCGTCCCGGTCGGAACGCAAGAGGAGGCTCCAAGAGTCGCGCTTGCCGTTACGGGCAGTGGCCGAACGGCTTCTGGCAGGCGAGATTCTGGAGTTGCGATCGCTTTGGGTCCAGCGGTGGCAAGAGCGGGATAGGCAGTGGAAGCAACACCTACGGTGGCTCCGCGATTGGATTCTCCCGCGAGGGAAACGAAAATCCGAAAAGACGATTCGCCAGGTAGGCGGGCTTGGGTATACGCGGCAGGCAAACGTTCGCGGCGTGTACCAAACGCTGAAGGCGTTCCAGATGCGCGCCGAACCCGACGATCTCCGGAAGAACGTGCCCGAGCTTGGGGACGAGTCCCTGGCTCGCTTCGGGCGGCGAATCCTTGACGCGTTGGAGCGGCTACGCGAGAGCCGCGTCAAGCAACTTGCCAGCCGCATCGTCGAGGCTGCGCTGGGCGCCGGAACCGAGAACCGAAAACATTGGCCCCGCGGGCGAAGGCGCCCACGCGCGCGAATTCCCGGTCCGCGTCAGGCGGCGTGCCACGCCGTTGTTGTGGAGAACCTGGAATATTATCGGCCTGAACAGACACGGACGCGGCGCGAGAACCGCGGTTTGATGAACTGGGCGGCAAGGAATGTTCGAAAACGCCTCGTAGACGCCTGCCTGCTCTACGGCCTTCACGTCGAGGAGGTTAGCCCTAGTTACACTTCGCGTGAAGACTCGCGTACCGGCGGGCCTGGCGCGCGCTGCGCCGACGTGCCGGCCGACGAGTTCTTCGCTTCGCCGTGGTGGACAAAGGCGGTTGCCGAGGCAATAGACCGCGAACGTAATTCGTCCAGAGATCGTCCTGACACGGCGCGGCACAGGTATCTGCGCGAGCTCGATCATCAATGGCGGAAGGAATGGGAGCAAATGGGCATGGCTGCCCGAAAGGCGGTTTCGCCCTTTCGCATCCCCGTCAACGGCGGCGAGGTGTTCGTTCCCGCGAACGGACTGTCTCCCGTTACCGGGGGAATTCAGGCAGACCTGAACGCCGCCGCGAACATTGGTTTGCGCGCGCTTCTGGACCCCGATTGGCCCGGCGCGTGGTGGTACGTTCCTGTGCATGCCGGCACGCAGGTGCCGATCGCTGAAAAGACCGCTGGAAGCGACGCCGTGCCGCAGTCCAAACCGCTCAGCAAACCACCCTCTGGCGGTGAAGCGTCGCGCAAGGCTCCAGGCGGGGGCAAGGTCAAAGAGATCGTCAATCTCTTTTCGCTCCCTTCTTCCGTTCCGCTGCCCTCGCGCGCTTGGGCGACCTATCCGGAGTTTTGGAAGAAGGTTGAATGTGACGTGATCCGGCTCCTACGAAGAAAGGCAGGCATTGCGAGCGATTAGCTCCAGTCGTCGCTGTATTCCAAACAATTCCACCTGCTTGACTTCCCGTTATGCCGGAAGTAAGATGTTTTGCGCCCTCTATAGGAGGAGTTCTTGCCGCGGCTGTGTCTCCGCCTTCAATCGCTAACGGCACCGCGGGGATTATCGTATTTGCGTTTCGTTCCTTGGAAATCCGTCAGGCCCTTTTCACGCGAGCGTGACGGTGGTGCGGGGGGGCCCAGGGGTCGCTCGCGGGTCAGTCAAACTCTTACGCGATAAGAGGTTATGGACTCCGATCCGGTCAAGTCGATGCTGGCGGCGATTGCCGCAAGGCGCGTGCTCGCCAGCCGCTGCGTAACTTTCGTTTCCGAAACGGGTTGCGATCCGGACGGTAGGGCGGGCAAACGCAAAGGCGATTATCCGACACTCCTCGACGCCGAAAAAGACCGCCGCCGCGGCCGCGATATCTGAAGCTCCCGGGCGATCCAAACTTGCGTCCGGCCCTGCGATTTCAAGTTCCGGACCCGAGAGGCTGTCGTTTCCGAAATCATCTTCGCACTTTTCACCTTTTTTCGAGCACGGCGGTTGCAGAGGTCGAGTTTCTTGAGACCAGGGCGCCGCAATCGAGGAGCGGAAAGAGGATCGTGCATCAAAACCGGCCCCCGGGAAAAGAGACCGGGGCCCCAAAAGGCCCGGGGGAGGCGAAGTTGCGCCAAAAAAGTGTCGCTCCAGGCGAGCAGGCGCGGGAAAAAGTGTTCGTCTGGGGATACACGCGCGACTTTTTGTGTCGGCCCGTTTTGGGCAGTGCGCCAAATGGTGTCGCGCCCGAGGAGACACACGGCCGGTTGTCGGCGAGGCTGCCTTCTCTACGATTACACTCGCAAAACGGGCGCTCTGACTTTACCCATTATCCACCAACAGTTTGCGCCGGCGAGCGCAGGCCGCGTCGAGCATCGGGTGCCCCCCCAGAATGGGCCAGCGGGAAAAAAACGGGACGGCCTGCGCCAATACATGCCGCCCGCCTGTCGCATTTCGGCGACGCGCGTCACGCGAAGCGCGACGAGTCGTTGGATCGGTCACGGCCCGTCACTCCTCTTCACCAAGTCCCTGAAACTACCCCCATTTCAACGGGTGTGCGACAGGCGTCAAGAATCCTTCCTTTTCCGCAATACTATGGCTTGCTATCTTCGGCATTGGGATTACAATCGAGGCCGAGGCTGTTCGGCCGGCATTTCCACGCGATTCGCGAAATCACAGGACCCTCCGGGAGACTCTTCCGTGGCCAGCGGTTCCCCGCGTCTACCTCTGTTAGCGGTCTTCTATCAGAAGTACCTGAACAACCAGGACGCGGCCGCTTTCATCAGCAAAGCGGCCCGAAAGTATAACCAGGGCAGCTTGGAACGCCTGGCCGTCCACAACTCCCCGCTGGTTCGCCGGTCGGCCGTGCTGGCCCTGGGTTTCCTCGGCGACTACGAAGCCAATCCGGTGCTGGGCCGGCGCTATTGGACAAGGATCGCACCGTCCGCATCCTGGCCGAGAACGGCATCCGCAGCGTCTGGACTCGGGTCGGCGACGACGCCCAGAGGCAGCACCTTTCGGCAACCATCCGCCTCAATACGGCCCAGCTTTATGACGAGGCCATCCAGCGGGCGTCGGAGTTGATCCGGCAGGCCCCCTGGTTCGCCGAAGCCTGGAACCAGCGGGCGGTGGCGCAGTTCGCTTGCGGGCATTTCGCCGAGTCGATCCGCGACTGCCACCAGGCCCTGGAGATCAACCCCTACCACTTCGTGGCGGTGGCAGGCATGGGCCATGCCTATCTGCAGCTCCAGAACCCGGTCTCGGCCCTGGAATGCTTCCGCCGTGCGCTGCGGCTTAATCCCGACCTGGAAGGCGTCCGCATCCAGGTGGCGCGGCTTACCAAGCTGACCGAAGAACGCTGATCTATCGCAGTGGCGGGCGGCCCGCATTGGGCGGCGTCGCGACTCCGTTGGAGTAGGGCATGTTGCCGCCGTTGGCCCAACCAGGAGCCGGCGGGCGGTTGGCCGGCGAACTTGCCGCCTCCAGCTTGCTGACGTAGCGGAAGGGGTTCTTATCGAACTGCTGGTAGGAGCCCTCGCTGACGAAGAGGTAGACCTTGCCGTGAAACCAGGCGCCGTGCAGGCGGCTGCCCGGAACGCGTTTGCCCTCATCGACCAGCTTCACCACGTCGTCGCCGGAGAAGACCGGGGCAAAGTGAGTCGGATCGGCCAGGAAGCGGTTCTGTTCGTCCGGTCCTGCGAAGAGATACGTCCGCCCTTCGTGGATCGCGCCCCAGCGGCGGTTGCCCAACACCCAGCGTTCGTTCTCGGTAAGTTGGACCGGGCAATATCCATCTAGCGCCAACGGAGGACTGCCCGGGGGCAGATCGGCTGCCGGCGAAGCCTGCCCCTGAAACGAGGCGCCCGGATTGCCCTGTGGCGGCGGTGGTTGCGGACCCTGGGCCGGGCCAGGGTAGCTTGGCTGCCCCCGTCCCCCGTCCGGCGGGCTCTGGGCCGGGCCGGGATAGCTCGGCTGGCCGGCGTAGGGTGGGTTGACGGGCGAGAATTGTGGTTGTGTCGCCAGGGGCGCATTCGTTCGGCAAAACTCACCGGTCGTCGCGTAAGCCGGTGGGCTGATCGCCGGCCCGGCGGGCCCTGCCGGCGGTCCTCCTTGGATCTGGGCGACCATCCGCGAAGGATCGCCGCGGCGGGCCGCGGCGACGCGGCCGATGCGATCGAGGTATTGCGAAACATCGGCGGCGCCCACGAACCGCGCGATCATGCGGCCTTGCGGCGTGATAATCACGTCGGTCGGAATCTTGGTCACGCCGTATTGGTTGGCGGTCGAGGGGAATTGATCGAGATTGAGCCGACAGGGGACGTATTCTCGCTCCAGGGCCGCGGCCACCTCCGGCCGGCTGAAGACCGTGTGCTCCATGGCCTGACAGGGAACGCACCACTCGGCCCAGAAATGGATCAGCACCAACCGGTTCGACTGGGCGGCGATCTGCTTGGCGGTCTCCAGATTCCATTGCCAGCGGACTGCCGACGGTTGGCCAACGGCCGCCGAGACCGCGCACATCGTGAGGAGCGCCGTAGACCAGCACCAGCGTGTCGACCGCATCTGTCGGGCCCTCGCAAGCCTGGAACCGTGAGGGACGATTGGCAACCGTCATCTGTTTATCGGACTCTGCGGCGGTGGAATTCCTGTTAAACCTTGCCGAGTATACCGAAATCAACGATTTTTCCGGCGCTACTCCGGGCCCCCCGCGATGGGGCCTGATTGATATTGCCGCCGATCGTCTCGCTTGGTATAGTCCGGCCCATCCGATGGCCGGGTTTTGTCGCCCGGGCATGAAGTGACTGCCGATGAGGATGAGGACATCGGAATGCGAAACTACCTTCCAAGGCGACCGACGACGATGGCGCTCATCGTGGCCATCCCGGCCGTGCTGCTGGCCAGTAGCCCTCACTGCGACCTGCGGGCCGAGGCGCCTTTGGTCGTTTTCGATGTCCCTTTCAGCGTCGAATGTCGGGACGTGACCCCCAAGGAGCGCCAAGCCGTATGCCCGCGGAAGATCATCGAGGCGGTGGTCAAGATCTCGCCGCAGATGTACGCCGGCGAAGAGCGGGACATCAAGCGGCTGCATTACGAGATTTCCACCCAGCAACAGATGCCCATCGTGAGTTTCCTGCCTAGCGCGGAAGTGGCCACCGACGTGGCGGGGGGCACGATTGCCATCCAATCCAACGACTACCAGGGCAACCTTAGTTTCCGATACTTCGTCATGCCGGCGACGGGAAACGGGTATGGCTCGTTCGATCTGGGAATGTCGCACGCCCAGTACTCGCAGCTCGCGCCCAAGCAGCTTCTGATTGCCGCGGGCACCATCGAGCGTGGTTGCGGCGTCTACTATGACCTGCGGTATTCGACGCAGGACACGCTGGAGAGGCAGCGTGACTTCGCCTGCCTCTTCGAGGTTACCAAGAATTGGCGCGCCGATTTTATCACCGTCCGCTGCAAGGCGCAGTGGCTGAAACCCGGATTTGCCGGCGTGACGAAAGCCGAGGCGGATTGCGGCGCCGAATTGCTTTGCGTGGGCATCTATATGACCGACGACGACCAGGCCCGCCAGTATGCCGAGATCCTGGCGAAGAAGCAACAGCTCTATTTCCGCCGCCTGGCGGTCGGCGCCCGGGAAGTCAAAGCGAATTCGACGGACGACATTTTGGTCGCGGTGGTCCAGCAGTTTTCAGGCCACGCGATGAGGGGCCCCGCACCGAAAATGAAGCTTGGCGCCGCCGTGGCGGCCAACCTGGATGAGCACAAAGAGCTACGGGAACGGTTGCCGGCCGACGCTCGCGACGCCGGCAAAGAGTTCGACGCGGTCAAGCAAGAGATCCGCACCATGAATGGGAAGTAGGCAGGGCGATGTTCTGGCCGCTCCTAGGCACCGGGTTACCTTTCCGTTTCCGTCTCACGCTGCTACCGGGTTGTTGGTTGCTGGCGTACCTGGCAGTCGCCCCGCCGATTCCAAGCCAGGCCGACGAACCGGCCCTCAAGCAATCGTGGGGAGAACTGTCGGCCGACAAAGATCGCTTGGCTAGGGAATTCGCGCAGTTCGTCAACGCTGGCAAACTCGATGAGGCGGTGGCGACGGCCGAGAAATGGCTTGCCGTGGCTCGCCGCCTTCTCTCCGTAAAGCCTGGAGGTGCTGACGGCGAAAAGGCTCTTGAGCAGGCTCGCCGCGAAACCGGGACCTTGTTGGAATGGCTGGCCCTCCAGCATTCCCGCCACGGAAATTGGCCCGCCGCACTGCGTCGGCAGCAGGAGCTGGCCGAGCTTTGGGAACAGGTCCACGGCAAGGCCGACTACCGCGCGGCCGACGCGCCGGGAGGTCGAGTATCTCCGGCGCCTGCAGGGACTCGCCCCCGACGACGCCCGGCAGTTGGCCAAGGCAGACCGACTCGACACCCAGGCGTGGGAGATAGAAACTACGCCCAAGGAGACTTCCTGCGCCGAGCCGCTGCTCCGTCAGTCATTGCACATCATGCGAGAGCAGCTTGCGGCGGCGGCCATCGCCCAGTCGCAGCGGCAGCAGTTGGCCATGCTCGAGGACGTTCGCTTCTACCTCGACAGCTACCTGGCACTGGCCGTACACGGCGACCGCTTCGCTGAAGGAGCGTATCGAGAGACGTCGTGCCGCAATTGATCCCGGAGATCATTCGCGGCCAGGATCGCAAGCGACTCCCGCAGAACTTGCTGCTGTTGGGCAACGTTGACTACGATGTCCAATTGGCGAAGGCAAAACCCAACGCCAATACCGGGACCCGCAAGCCCGGCCGGACGCTGTCGGAAGACTTGATCCATTTCGACCCGTTGTCCGGTGCGCAGGCCGAGATCGCCGCCATCGAGCGGCTCTATCGCCGCCAGATCGGTGCGCAGGGGATCACCATTTTGGAGCGGGCGCAGGCAGGCAAGCAGGTATTCCTGGCTGAAGCCCGCCGGCACCGCTGCCTGCACGCGGCTACGCACGGGTTCTTCATCGAGGACACGTTGCCGCCGCTTATGGCGTCCGGCCCGCCTGAAAAAGGCCGGTTCGGCGAAATGCTCCTTCGGCCTGAGTTGGCTGGACTGTACCCGGGGCTGCTGTCGGGCCTGGCGCTGGCCGGAGCCAATCGGTCAGACAAGGCCGGTACATTCCTTGAGCCCGACGCCGACGATGGCATCCTCACCGCCGAGGAAATCGGCGCCCAGAACCTCGACGGCGTGGAGCTGGTGGTCCTTTCCGCCTGCGAGACCGGCTTGGGCAAGGCGGCCGGCGGCGAGGGGTTGCTAAGCCTCCAGCGGGCATTTCAATCGGCCGGAGCGCGGGCTGTGGTGGCCAGTCTCTGGAGCGTGCCCGACGAGGAAACCCGGTCGCTCATGGAAGCTTTTTACGAAAACCAGTGGCAGAAACAGATGGGCGTGCTCAGGGCCCTACGCGAAGCCCAGTTACGGGTCCTCAGCGGCAGTCCAAACCGTAGCGTCGCCCAAGGAGACGCCCAAGCAACGCTGCCGCCGAAGCGTCTATCTCCGCAGTATTGGGCTGCCTTCGTGCTTAGCGGCGACTGGCGGTAGCTCGTGGCACTGGCTAGGGTGACGGCCAGCGAGTACGGCCCGCCGGCGCCGGGTTACGCCGAGGCGTGCCGGTTGCTTCAGGTGTGACCGTTGGCCGCTTTCCAAGGCGGACCAGATCAAGGAACGGATCGGGTCGGAGCGATACGCCGGGGCAGCACACGAGGCTGCGGCAGATGCGAAATGAGGAATAACGGCTATCATGCGACCTGAACCACCTGGCGGTATCCGTTGTGGTCTTGCCCGAGCGTCGAGGATTCTATGAACCACGTTGAGCGATTCCGAGCGGTGATGAACTTTCAAGGCATTGATCGGCTGCCACGTTGGGAATGGGCCATGTGGTGGGATGAGACGATCACGCGGTGGAAGAGCGAGGGTCTGCCGTACCAGCTCAACGAGGTCTTGGACATCGCCCAATACTTCGGCCTCGATCCTTACCAGCAGTTTTGGTTCTCGACGACCAACTCGACGATCGATCCCGTGCAGCATCACGTCGAAGGGATCGTCTCGACCATGGACGACTACCTGAAGGTCCGTTCGCGGTTGTTCCCGGATCATTCGCCAGCGATCGAGTCGATGCGTCACTGGGCGGCGCGGCAGGCCGAGGGCGAGGTGGTCGTTTGGATCACCTTGGAAGGCTATTTCTGGTTTCCTCGCACCCTGATGGGCTTCACGAAAATCAGCCTGGCCTTCTACGATCAGCCGGAGCTGATCCACAAGATCAACGAGGACCTGACCGAGTTCAACCTGAAGATACTTGACCAGGTCGAGCGAGCGTGCGTGCCCACCTTCGCCACGATCGCCGAGGATGTTTCGTACAACCACGGACCGATGATCTCCGAACGGCATTTCGATGAGTTCATTGCGCCGTACTATCGCCGCCTCGTGCCCCGACTTCAGGAGATGGGCGCCGTGATCCTCGTCGACACGGATGGCGATGTGACCCGCATGGTGCCCTGGCTCCTGCGCGAGGGGATCCATGGCGTGTTGCCACTGGAACGACAGGCAGGCGTCGACGGGATGGCTTTAAGGGAGCAATTTCCGAAACTCTGCATGGTGGGGCACTTCGACAAGATGACCATGAACAGGGGCGAGGAGGCGATGCGCCGCGAGTTCGAGCGGTTGCGCCCGCTCATGGCCAGCGGCGGATTCATTCCCAGCGTCGATCACCAGACGCCGCCGGGCGTGTCAATCGACGAGTACCGGATCTTCCGCCGATTGTTGGACGAGTACACCGGAGCGGGAATCAAGTGAGCTTCCGGTACATGGGCAGGCCAAATCAGGGAGCAGTTTCGGAGCCGAAATCCTGTACCGCGTGGCTGCCTTTTGGTGTGACGGGAAACGCAGTCTACACTCTCTATTTCCAGGAACAGAATGCCTGTCCCTCCCAAAAACTCCGTCCGCCTTGATCCGTAAGGACTTGCGTCCCTGCGGATGGCAAAGCGGCCAGCCGCAGGATAGAATCAAGCGGCATGACCCCCAGACAAAACCTGCTCAGCCTCTACCGCCGGCACGGCTTGGAAATCGCGCCGGTCTGTTTCAACCTCTGCCCCCACCTGGAACACCAGTTCCACGAACGTTATCCGGATGTAGCGGACTACGCAGAATACTTCCAGTTCCCCATGCGACTCGTGACCGATCCGGGCTTTCCGTGGATCGCGGAGAGGCCGGGTTTGGTTCCCGCGCGCGATGGGATTACGACCTGTATTATGACCCGCCCATTGCCTCCGGCGCCCGCATGGACATTTGGGGCATTGCCCACGAGCCGGGCGGTGCGGCGGCCAAGCACATGACGCGCATGCGCCACCCGCTGGAGCGGCTTGATAGCCTGGAGCAGTTCCATGCCTATCCCTGGCCAGAGTTCGACAAGGCCGATTGGTCGTTTCTGCCGCGCGAGGTTGCGGCGATCCAGGCCCGCGGCCTGGCGGCTCAGGTATGGATGGAATGCACGGTCTGGGAAACCGCTTGGTACCTACGGCGCATGGACCTCTTGATGATCGACATGGCCGCCGAGGACGACAAGGCGGTATTCCTGCTGGACAAGATCACCGACTTGGCCTGCTTCCGCGCCGCGCGCTATGCCGAGGCCGGCGCGGACATCCTGGCCCTGGGCGACGACCTGGGCATGCAGCGGTCGACCATGATGTCCCGCGAGATGTACCGCACGTGGCTCAAGCCCCGGCTGAAGCGGGTGATCGAGGCGGCCAAGGCGATTAAACCCGACATCATCATCCAGTACCACTCGTGCGGTTACGTGACGCCGTTTATTCCCGACCTGATCGAGGCGGGCATCGAGGTGCTCAACCCCGTCCAGCCCGAGTGCATGGACGTGGAGCAGGTGCTCGGTGTGTTCGGCGGCCGGATATCGTTCAACGGCACGATCGGCACGCAAACGACGATGCCGTTTGGCACGCCACAGGAAGTCCGGGCGACGGTTCACCGCAACCTGCAACTCGCCGGACGGCTCGGGGGGCTGCTCTGCTGCCCGACGCACATGCTCGAACCGGAGGTGCCCTGGGAGAACGTCGAGGCCTACGTGGAGGCGTGCCGAACATGGCCATGACCGAACGTTATGCCGAGCGGGTCGCCGCGTCCTATGCGCGATCGAGGACGTTTTCCGCCACCGCGACAATGGCGTGGTGCCGTTCCAGGTGGCCGACGTAAACTACTGGCTATCCGGCGAGACGCCCGCGCTGATTCCCGACGACTACTTCACCAACTGCCAGTCGATGCTTGCGTACCAGGTGAAGAAGATCGCGCAGCACATGGAGATTTATGATGACGACTATATTCCCTTCCTGTTCCCCTGGTACGGGACCGGCGTGTTGCCTTCGGCACTGGGCGCGGAGATTCTCTTCCAGCCGAAGATGGACCCGGCCGTGCGCGGGACGGTCGTCAACAGCCCAGAGCACCTCAGCCGGTTGTCGCTGCCCGATCCGCGCAAGGATGGTCTGATGCTGCGGGTCTTGGAGACCATCCGCTACTTCCGCGAACACAGCGATTTGCCGATCTCCTTTACCGACCCGCAAGGCCCCTTCACCACGGCCCTGACGCTCGCCGGCCCGGGCACGCTATTCGTCTGGCTCTATGAATACCCTAAGGCGGTCCACGAGTTGATGGAATTCTGTACGGAGGCGTTCATCCGCTGGATCAAGGTGCAGAAGGAGGAGATCGGTCCGGAGCGCGGCCGGTGCTGCTTCCCGCACGGCATCATCCTGCCGGAGCAGTTTGGCCAAGTGTGGCTGTGCGACGACGACTGCGGGGCGATCTCGCCGGTCCAGTACCGCGAGTTCGTGGTCCCTTACAATGCCCGGGTCTTCAAGGAGTTCGACGGCGGCACGCTTCATTTCTGCGGCAGCGCCGAGCACCAGATTGAGAACTTGGCCGCCACGGAAGGGCTTGTGGGCGTGAACAACTTCTGCATGGGCGATTTCCGGCAGATCTACCGCATGCAGCACGCTTTTGCGGGCCGGATCGCCCTGAAGGTGTGCGACTTCTCACCGCTGGGCATCGAGCCGTACTACCAGGAATTGTTCAGCGGACTGCGGCGGCGGGGGACGATCGTGGCCTCGTTCGTCTCTCCGGAGTTGGCGTTGAACAAGGGCAAGTACGAGAGTATCTCGCGGACGGGCGAGGAGATCGGACGCCAAGCTTACGCCTTTCTGCGGCGGCATTGTGCCATGCCGCACCATCGGGAGTTGCAGCTATGACAAGGTGCCTCTTCGCCTTCGCAATGATCCATGTCCTGATGGCCTCGGTCGAGCGTCATCCGGTCGGCAAGATTCCCTTCGCTGGCAAGGGTGAGCCGGTGATCGTCAAGATTTCTGAAGGTGACGGCCCGGGGATTGCGAGAGCGGCATTCAAAGCCGAAGTGAACGAGGTGTTGCCCCATCCGGCCGAGGCAAACCTGAAGCACGACGGAAAACCCTGGCCGATTACGGCGGATGGGCACAAGCAATGGGTCGGTTTTCAGCGCACCGTATGGCAGCAGGATGAGCCGATCGTGCTCCGAGCCAAGGCGCGGCTGCTGCCCGAGTGGAAAATGCTGCTGGGCAAGAATCCCGTGAGCGGTCAGATGGTCCCGGCGATGGCCGCCCCTCCGCCGCTCTCTCCGCGGACTTCGTCCGAGCCCGAGGTCGAGGTCGAACTCGTTCCGTTCGGCAGTACACGATTGCGCATCGCCGAGTTTCCGACGATTGGCGACCGTGAGCCCCTCGCGGCGGGCAATCCTTGGGCCAGCTACCACTTCGCGCCGGACGCCTTGCAGGAGATCGACCTGGCGTCGGACACGGCGTGGAAGCTTTCCATCGACGGCGGGGCAGAGCGGTCCATCAAGGTCCCGGCTGGCGGCTGGAACTCGGACCGGCAGGAGCCGCCCATCCCAACCATGACCGGTGTGAAAGACCACGTGGTCTACATGCGCCAGATTCAGATTCCGGCCGAAGCGGCAGGCAAGGTCGTGAAGGTGCTGTTCGGAGGCTGCAACTATGGGGCGGAGGTCTTCGTGGGCGACCGAAAGGTGGCCGAACACCATGCGCCCATGACGCCGCTGGAGGCCGATCTCACCGCGGCCGTCGAGTCGGGGAAAGTGTTTACGCTCCGGGTGAAGGTGTACCATCGCCGGCACTATCATCCCAAGCCCGACGCGAGCCCTTGCGACCTGCCTGTGGGTTTTGACTTTCCCGCCGACTCGAAGCAATGGTGCAGTTGGAGCGGCAACACGAAGTTCGCCTATGGCATCACCGGCCATGTGCGGCTGGCCATTTACCCGCCCGTTCACGTCGCGAACGTTTTCGTGCGGCCGTCCGTCAAGCGAGATCAGTTCGAGGCCCGCGTGTGGGTGCGTAACGCCACGGCGGAGGACAAGCGGGTTGCAGTCCGTGGCACCCTGGCGTCGTGGCAGGGCCGCGACTGGAAATACCCGTCTCTGCCGGCCATCGAGGCAGTCGTCCCGGCACGGTCGGTCAAGGAACTGGCCGTCGGGCCCGTGAAATGGGGGCTCGGGCCGGAGAGCTACTGGTGGCCGAACATTCCCTTGCGCGAGGACTACAAGGCCACGCTGCACTGGCTCAACCTGGCGGTCAACGTGGACAGAAGGGTGTGCCACAGCTACCGTCAGCGGTTCGGTTTTGTGGAGCACGCCGAGGGGCCGTACTACTATACGGTCAACGGCGTGCGCTACACGAGCTTCGGCGACAGCAACAGCTACGGCCAGGTCGGCGAGTACGACTGCTGGACCGAGACGCCCTGCTTCCAGCCGCCGCACGGCGACTTCAAGGGCTGCCCGGAAATGTGGCGGCGTTACCAGCGGATCGGTTTCAACTCGATGCGGCTCAATGACTGGGCCCATTTCGCCCCCTGGAGCTGGCTCAACTTCTGGCCCAACTTCCCCGAAGGCATGAGTCATGAGCGGCATCCCTGGAAGGCCAACAACCATGCGGACCGCCGCGAAGACGTGGACGGTTGGGGCTCGCCCAGCGTCGTGCTTATTCAGCGTGCGCTTGATCCCTATCTGGTCGTCGATCGAACGCTGTTGGAGGCGGGCCCCCGGCCTCCTGGCAAATCCGCGGGTACAGCAGCCGCATCCCCGCGCATCGTGCCCCGTTATCGGGCCGGCGGCACGGTTTCGCGTTCCATTGAAGTGTTCAACGGCGGTCTGTCCGGGCGCGTGCTGGAACTGAAGTGGGAAGCCCGCTGGGACGCGCCGTATGGCGAGCCGTTCCGCGCCGGCCGGAGCGGGCCCATCGAGATCGAGCCTGGGTTTCACGTCACGCGCAAGGTCGAGTTCGCCCTGCCGGCGACGATCGATCGTCCGCGTCCGCTCTACCTGGTCCTCGAATCGCTGAAGGATGGGAAAACCGTGTATCGCGAGGATGGCGTCCGCTTCCAAGTCCTGCCGGAGGGAGGGGACATCCCATCATTGGGCAGAGGCGGCGGGTTGTCAACAAGCCGAGATCTCTATTCCACAACTGCATGTAAGCGGCGTGGAGATTGACACTCACATTTCGGCGGGAGTATTTTGACCATACGCGATCTGGTGCGGAGAAGAATCCTGCGGACCTATACCAAAGTATAATTGACGCCCGCTCGGGCCGCATGATAGCGTGGACCTGTTCGGACAGTTGCCGCGATGCGAGCAGCAGCCTTCCGACCCCCGCCGCTACCTTTCGCCCGCCCCGGCCCACGCCTTGAAATAACGCCGGAGACCTGCCATGAGAACGGACGTATGCTGCCTTGTCCTGCTGAGCGTCGCCCTGCTCGGCTTCTTTTCGGCCCAAGCCGGCGAAAAAGTGAAGCCGGCAGCCGAGGCCGACGGCAAATCCGCGGCCGCGGACCGTTTTGTCCTTGCCAAGGTCCGCCTGCTGCCCAAGCCGGGCACGGCGGCCCTATTGGCGGCGCGCGGATCACCGGCTCCAACGACGGGCCGACCACCGCCTTCGTGGAATTGGCCCGCATCGACCGCGCCCCCGCAGGCGACGGTTGGCTGGAGGTCCCGGTCCCGCCGGACCCGCAAGCGGGTGCCCCGGTCTACCGCTTTCTGAAGATCGAGTCGGCCAAGGGGGCCGGACTGGCGCTGGCGGAGATCGAATTCCATAGCCCCTCCGGCCGGCTCAAGGGCAACGGTTTCGGCACCAGCCTGGGCAACCAGAAGTCGGCCACCTTCGACAAGGCACTCGACGGCGACCCCAAGACCTTTTTCGAGAGTCCCGCCGAAAACAGCTACGTGGGCATCGACCTGGGGGGCCAGGCCCAAGCCCCGGCGCCCCGTTTCAGTCCGGCAGGCGGCGCCTTCGCCGCGGCGCAGAAGATCGAAATCGGCACATGGCCCCCCGGCACAACCATTCACTATACGATCGACGGCTCCGTGCCCGCGGCGGCCACCGGCCGTCTCTATCACGGGCCGATCGAGGCGTCAAAGACCACCAGCATCGCGGCCATTGCCTCGCAAGCCGGATTGGCCGACAGCGTCGTTGTCATCGCCACCTATCGCATCGGGGCCGCGGCCGCCGCCCAGCAACAGGTCAAGTCCTACCACCTGGGCAACAGCCTGACGGACACCATCAGCGGCTTCCTGGAGCCGATCGCCGATAGCGCCGGCAAGAACCTGCTGTTCATGCGGAAGAGCGTGCCGGGCTGCGCCATCAGTTACCATTGGGAGCACAACCGCGCGGGCTTCGCCTCGCCCGACTGGTGGGCGAACGATTACAACGTGGCGTTGGCGAAGGGAGTGGACCACTTGTTCCTGCAACCGTTTCCCAACCCGCCGGGCCTGGCAGACGACGGCACGTACGGCGGCAAGTTCATCGAGTTGGCCCGAAAAGTCAACCCCGCGGCTGAGGTCTGGCTGTACGCCCAGTGGCCCGACCGGATCAACTGGAAGCATGATGCCTACTCCTTACCCCACCCCATGAGGCCGCCCTGGTTCCCGCCCAACCGCCGCCCGGCCAACTGGGAAGAGGCCGTGGCCAACAACATGGCCTATTACCTTGACCTGAAGAAGATCTGGGACAAGCAGACCCAGGCCCGCGGCGGCAAGCCCGTCCGCCTCTGTCCGGGCGGGCCGGCGCTGGTGCGGCTGAAGAAAGAGATCGATGCCGGCAAGGTGCCGGGCATCAACAGCTTCTTCGACACGATGTTCTCCGACGACATCCACCTTGCGCGCAGGCCGGTACCTCGTGGCACTGGTCCACTACGCCTGCATCTTCGGCGACGACCCCCAGGGCAAAGTCACCTACGCCAACAGCGGTCTGACCGCCCGGCAGGCCGCCATCTTCCAGCGCATCGCCTGGGAGACGGTCGTCGCCGAGCCGCTCAGTGGCGTGCGGCCGTTGCCGCGGCCGGCGGCCTTGAGTATCGAGGCGCCGAGAAACGAGAAGATGTGGCCTCGGGGGAAAACGTATGAACTGAAAGGTCTTAGCGCGACTCTCTCCGCTCCCGTGCAGGTCGCCAAACAAAAGAATCTCAGGCTGTCCGACGTGTCGCACGATCTCACGGGCAAGTTCTTATGGTACCCGCAAGTCGCCCGGCTCTCCAATGGAGACCTCGTCGCATATATGCGCATGGGTGGCGACGTCTGGGAGGCCGACGTGAATGGCCCGCTAGGTTTCTCCTGGTCCAGCGATGGCGGAATTACGTGGAGTACACTTCAGATCCGCAGCAAGCAGGACTGCTACGGCAATCTGATCTTGCCCACGGGCGATTTTTTGCTCTTGCCGTTCATTCTGCACCACGGCCCAAAGGGCCTGGTCGGGCCGTGCAACATCCTTCCCAAGGGAAGGCGAGAAGTGAAATTCGTGGACAAGGCCGTGGAAGTCACGGGATTCCGCCGTGAAGTTGTCCCCCAAACCGCCTTTGATCTCACCGCCGACGCGGCGAACGTGGCGAAATTGGACGTTGCCGGGTTCTACTTTGACGGGCGGCCGGTAAGACTCAAGGATGGCAAGACGTGGCTTACGACCCTGTATGGCAACTATAAGGGTGACGGCAAGCATTGCGACAAGCATTGCACGCTGGTTGCGGCGGAGTCGACGGACGGCTTCAAGTGGAAGCTGCGGTCGACCATTGCCTCGGCGAATTGCGGTCTCGCCCCCGATAGCGATTGCGGCGGATACAGCGAGGCTGAAATTTGCCGGCTTCCGGATGGCCGCTTGATGTGCGTTTTTCGCGCCGGCAACGTGCCCTACGGCCAGTGTTGGAGCAGCGACGAAGGCGTGAGTTGGACCAAGCCCACCTCCATGCCGCCGGGTGTAGGCACGGTGGAACCTAGACTGGCCGTGACGAAGGAAGGCGTGGTCGTGCTTTGCGGCGGCCGCCCCGGCCTGTACTTATGGGTTAATGCCGATGGGACGGGCAAGCAGTGGCAGAAAATCAGCATCGTCGAGCATCAAAATAGCCTGGTCGGCCGCCAAGACCGCTTCGGCGGATATCGCTTCGACGGCACGACCGCCTACGGGACGGTCATCGTTCTCGGTGGCAATGAGGTGCTATTCATTTACGACTGTTTCTCGTTGGATCGATTTGAAATCTATGTCATTAAGGCGACGCTAACAAAAGGAGACCACCATGCTTGACAGAGTGACGCTCGTGTTTCTTGCAGCCTGCGCGATGCAGGCCATGCACGCCGCGCGGGCCGACGACAAGACAGACAAGATCGACGGATCCAACGCCTGCTGAAGGAAAAGAAGAACGACGCGGAAGTCGTCGACGAGTTCTTCCTGACGGCGCTGGCACGGTTCCGCAAAGAAGCCGAGAAAAAGAAGATGCTCGAATACTTGGCCGCCGAGAAGAACGGCCGTGAGTAGGCGATTCGCGACGTCCTGTGGGCGCTGCTGAACGCCAATGAGTTTTTGTTGAATCACTAGGTCCTCGCGACGAAAACGCAACCCAAGGAGAAAAGCATGTCCCGTACCAAGATCCATCGCCGTAGCTTTCTGGCCGCCACGGGCGCCAGCTCGCTGATGATCGTTTCGCCCCGCAGCGTGTGGTCTTACGCGGCCAACGAGAAGCTCAACACGGCCCTGATCGGCGCGGGTGGGCGCGGCGACGCGCACATCGGCGTCGCCGCCGAGCAGAATTTCGTGGCCATGGCCGATTGCGACGAGGGCTGCCTGGCCGCGCGGCGGAAGCAGTACCCCAAGACCAAGACCTACCACGACTACCGCAAACTGTTTGACGCCCACAAGGATCTGAACGCTGTCTTTGTCGCGACGCCCGACCACCACCACTTCCCGGCTTCGATGCTGGCCATCGAGCACGGGGCGGGCGTGTATACGGAGAAGCCATTGACCCACAGCGTCTGGGAAGCCCGCCGCCTGGCGGAGTTCGCCCGGCAAAAGAACGTCGCCACGCAACTGGGCAACCAGGGCCACAGCGGGGAAGGCTGCCGCCGGCTTTGCGAGTTGATTTGGGGCGGCGGACTGGGGGACGTCACCGAGGTCCACTGCCGCACCACCTGGGACTTCGGCGCCTACTTCGAGGTTGCCAAGAATGCCGAGCCCATCCCCGCCGGTCTGAACTGGGAGGTCTGGTGCGGGCGGTCGCCGATGCGGCCGTACCAGCGCGGACTGCACCCGTTCTCGTGGCGCGCGTGGTTGGACTACGGCACGGGTGCCCTGGGCGATCAGTGCTGCCACGTCATGGACGCGGCCTACTGGGCGCTGAAGCTGGCCGAGGCGGATGCGGTCGAGGTCTCCGCCGAGACCTCCGCGCCCCGCGGCCCTTTGTTTCCGCACTGGTCGATCATCACCTACAAGTTCCCCACCCGCGCCGGCATGGTGCCCTTGACGCTCAAATGGTTCCTCGGCGAGAAGGCCCCGCCCCGGCCGGCGGAACTGGAGCCCGGGCGGAAAATGCCGGACCACGGGGCCTTCTACTATGGGACCAAGGCGGTCACGTACACGGACCAGTACTGCGGCGGGGCCCGCATCATTCCGGAGTCGAAACACCGGAAGACGGCCTATCCGCCGATTTCGCTGAAGCGCTCCCCGGCGGGACACCAGGGCGATTTTCTCAACGCCTGCAAGGGCGGCCCGCCCGCCGCCAGCAATTTCGACTACGGCGGCCCGTTGACCGAGATCGCCCTGTGGGGCAACATCGCCCTGCGGATCAAGAAACCGTTCACCTTCCTGCGCAAGCAGGGGAAAGCCGTGAACTGCCCCGAGGCCGACGCGCTGGTCCATCCGCGCCGCGCCAAGGGTGGGATTTCGGCTTCATGCAAGGATAAGCCAAAATACACTGGATCGTCGTCAAGGAACCAGGCAGCAGCCTGTCGGCCTGACCCCATGGTTACGATGACCCCATGGTTACCAGGCAGTGCCATTCAAGCCTGAAACTCAAAACTAGAAACTAGAAACTTATTTTCAGAGGAGGATTGTATGAATGGCATGAAATCAGTACTTGCCGTTTCGCTGTTTGCCGTTTCTCTACTTTGCATCAGCGCCTGCGCAACCGAGGTCCGCGCAATCGTCGCCGGACACCATGGCGGACACGACGCTGGACGGCTTCCAGACGCCTTTTGACGATAATTGGCGCTTTCATAAAGTTGACCTGTTTAGCAGCGTTCCGGACGCGCTATGGGATCAGAACTCCCGAAAGTATCCGGATGACGCCGCACTCCTGAAATACAGCGATTCGTCATGGCGCAAAATCGACCTTCCCCACGACTGGTGCTACGACGATCTTCCAACACAGAAGGTGACCCCAACGGATATAATGACAGGACCATTCTGGTGGAACGGAACCCACGCTAATGCCTGGGATCCAATCGGGGGGCCTGCCGGTTCACTTGGGGGAACGTACGGTCACATGGTCGGCGGGGTGGGATGGTACCGCAAGACCTTTCAAGTGCCGGCCGCGATGCGGGGGAAGAAGATACACATCTTCTTTGACGGCGTGTACAAGAATTGCGATGTCTGGTTGAACGGGGTTCACCTGGGCCATCATGGTTATGGATGGAGCCCGTTCGGGTTAGATCTGACTCCCGCGTTGCGCGAGACCGGCCCGAATGTGCTCGCGGTCAAGGTTAATTGTACTGGACCTGACGGCGAACATGCCTACCGGGGCGCCGGCATCAACCGGCATGTCGTGCTCCAGGCCATGGGCCCGGTGCATGTCACGCCGTGGGGGCCCTTTATCAGCACGCGCAGCATAGCCGCGGATTCGGCGGTCATCCGCATTCAGACGGATGTGCAGAATGAGAATCATGGCCCGACCGCTTGTGAGATAACGACCAGCATCATTGACAAGCACGGAAAACAGGTCAAGGAAATCTCTGTTCAGAGGACGGTCCCGGGCGACGCGACGGCGAGCGTTGACCAGGAATGCGCCCTTGCCCAGCCATTGCTATGGGACCTCGATTCGCCCAATCTGTACGAGGCCCTGACTACGGTGACTGTTCAGGGTCAGAAGAGCCATGAAATGCCGAGCACGTTTGGGATCCGCACCATTTCCGCCGACGCGGTCCACGGGCTTCGTCTTAACGGCAAGACGATCAAGCTCACTGGCACTGGTTTCGGCGGCGAGAATGCCTGCGTCGGCACGGCTTCGTTTTACCGGGCGGAATGCCGAAAGTTGGAGATAACGAAAGCCTACGGATTCAATACATTCCGTGTGGAAAATTGTGCGCCGTCGGCCGCGTTTCTCGATGCCTGCGATAACGTGGGGATGCTGGTTCCGTATCCCTTTTACGAATATCCCATCGTTAGATGGTATCCGTGGCCTGATGGCACTGAACCCGGATGGCAACGCGACGTGGCTGCAATGATCCAGCGTACGCGCAACCACCCATCCGTGATTATGTATCTCCCCGAGGTGATGGACTACGGTTGGCATAATTATGAAGTCCGTGGACCCAAGCCGATAGCTACGAGGGCCAACTTTATACGGTCCCAGGATCCGACAAGATTTGTCTGCAGGAACTTCCTGTTTAGCAAGGATAAGCAGGAAAATGACATTAACTGGCCCGATCCGGATGAGAACGGCGAACAGGTTGATATCATCGGTTCGTTTAACGGCTACCATGATCGCCACCCGTCGGCGGTAATGTTCAATTGGGACGGCGCGAATCCCGGCAGTCTCATCTCCTGGAAGAATGACATTGCTCATTCATGGTTTATTGGTGGCACCACCGGTGTAAACGGTCTCTCCTGGCAGTACCGCGGTGAAGATGGCTGGCCGGGGACCTTGTGCGGGATGGGACCCGGCGGCTTCCAATTTGATTTTTGCGGATTTCCGTACGCCAATGCATACTTGAATAGAATCGTATACAAGATACTGAGTCACAAGAACACGAATCCCGACCTGGTGATCCTTGTCAGAACTCCGTTTCGCGACGACACTGGAGATTTTGAGGAAATACCCAGTTGGACCTGGCCCGCATTCGACAAGGCAAAGCTGAATGCCACGGTGTACTCCAGTTGTGACAAGGTGAGGTTGTTGCTCAACGGACGCGACCTCGGGACGAAGAGTGAGAATTTCGAAGTCCCTGAAGCTTATGGCGATCAAGGTCGGGCTGCACAGTGGAGCATTCCGTATGAAGCGGGGACCTTGAAAGCAATCGGATTCATTGGCGGGGTTCAGGTTGCCGAAGATACGCTGCCATCCGCTGCGAAAGCGGCGTCGATCAGGTTGTCGCCAGACCGTCCCGTGATCAACGCGGACAACCAGGACCTCTGTCATGTCACCGTGGAAGTGACCGACGCCAGCGGGATTTGGACTCCTTTCCCGCTGCTGGACAGGTCCCCCGATGCTTCCCATCCCCAGTTCGGCCAGGAACATCTTCATTTCGCTATTGACGGCCCGGGGAGCATCGTGGGCATCGAAAATGCCTTGAAATACGACCATGAGAGCCTCCGGAAACCTGAGCACGATACGCATCTGGGTCGTTGTCTGGTGGCAATCAGGTCTTCGCACACTCCCGGAACGATTACGCTCAAGGCAAGCGGGGACGGATTGACGGACGGGACCGTGACCATCATTTCGAAATAGGGAAGAATAAGACGGGAACGCCTGCCGGCCCGCATGGTAATGAACGCCAGGAAACCGGGCCGAGGCCGCGACAATGTATTCGAGAGAAATGGAAAAAAGCAGCATCTCGCCGTGAAACGTTCGCTGCCTCTGGACTGCCGCCCATTACTGCCCCTCTGCCTGCTCGCCGGCAAGGCGTACCACGAGAATGGCATGCTCGGCAGCTACTTCAAGTTCGGCAAGGACGGGGGCGATTTTTACCTGGGCGCGTGTCAGCCGGACGACGATCCGCGGCGGGGCGACCAAGTCAAGTGCCGCGGCTCGTTCCAGGGAGCGATTGCGGAGGTCCGCATCTACAAGCGGGCCCTCGGCGACGCCGAGGTGGCGGCCTTGTATCAAGCCTATCAGCAGCAAGCGGTCGAGGATTGAGGAAAGATCGGCGCGCCTATACCAAAGTATAAAGGAGACGAATCATGTGCCGTTTTTTTGGGCGTGTAGTAGTAAAGGGAGAACTTCGGTGATACGGAGTCTGCGAAGAAGCCGCCCAGATACCTAGTCGACAATAATGTCCTCCAAGGCCGCCGGCTTGTCGGGGAATGCGAACATCGGCTTGGCATTCTTCTTGTCCCAAGTCATCCAAGCCTTTTGGAGCCGCTTGACGATGTTCGGATGCTCGCCGGCCAGGTCGGTGCGTTCTTCCTGATCCTTGCTGAGATCGTAGAGGTGCGGGGCTGCCTCGCCGCTCCAGACCAGCTTCCAGCGGCCGCTGCGGACCGCCCGGTTCTGGTACACGCGCCAGAACAGGGGCCGGCTGCCCCACGCCCCAGGCTTGCCCGCGAAGTGGGGGCGAAGGTCCAAACCATCGTACTCGCGGTCGCACGGCAGCGTGCCGCCGGCGGCAGCCACGCAGGTCGGCACCAGGTCGAGATGGGAGATGAGTGCGTCGTCGGTCGTGCCGGCAGGCGCCACACCGGGCCACTGGATGATCAGCGGTACCCTCACGCCGCCGTCGTAGAGAACGCCTTTGCCGAACGACAGCGGCCGGTTGTCCGAGCCGTTGGCCCCCATGTTCCACTGGAAGAATCGGGAGACCTTGCGAACATCCGCAGCCTGGCCCGGCTTGAGATCGACGACCGGCAGGCCGGCTCGCACGGTGTCCAGAATCTCCGGCCGCGGCTCCCAGAAGCTTGCGCCGCCGTTGTCGCTGGTGAAGACGATTACGGTGTTCTTCTCCAAGTCGTGTTTGCGCAGTTCGGCGAGGATCTCGCCGACGCCGTCATCCACCGCGCTCAGCGCGGCGGCATACGAGCGTCGTCCCTCGCGGTCGTCGAGCGAAGGGAAGCGGTGCAGATACTTCTGGGTGGCCTCGGCCGGAGTGTGCTGGGCCCCGTGCGCCAAGTAAAGGAAGAACGGCCGGTCCTTGTTCTTGTCGATGAATTGCACTGCTTCCCGGGTGAACACCTCGGTCAGGTATCCCTCGTGGGGTGTCTCTTTGTCATTGCGATAAAGCGGCGCGGATAGATATTTTTCTTTCGCCTGGCACCATGAGTTCCCGAGGGCACGCTGGCCCCAGTGGAGAAACATTTCCGTGGGATGGGCCAGGCCTTCCGGCGTCGGCGGCAGAAGGAAATGGGCGGCGCCGAGAAAACCGTAGAACGAGTCGAATCCCCGCTTTAGCGGCCGAAAGACCTCGCGACGGCCCAGGTGCCATTTGCCGATCGCAGCGCTCACATACCCCTGTTTCTTCAAGAGATCGGCGAGTGTCTTTTCATGGACATCGACCCCGTAAGGCTCGATCATCACCCAATCCAAGCCGTACCGCTCCTGATAGCGGCCGGTGAGAATCGCGGCCCGCGCCGGCGAGCAGACCGCGCAGGTCGAGTAGCTGTTCGTAAAGCGCACGCCATGGTGGGCCAGCGAATCGATGTGCGGCGTCGGGATGTCCTTGCAGCCGTATGTCCCCACGTCGCTGTATCCCATGTCGTCGATCACGATCACGATGAAGTTGGGTTGCTTCGCCGTCTCGCCGAGGGCCATCGCCGTGGAGGAGAACGGCAGCGACATGAGAAAGGCGGCCAAGAGCACTAGAGCATGAAAAGCAGTTCGCACGAGCAGTTCTCCCCAATCAAGTTGTTCCCCGTGGAAGTTCCACGAGGAACCGCGTCGTTCCGTCGCGGAAGCATAATCGCAAGGCAACTCAAGGTTAATGCCAATTCCCGAAAAAACCCTTTGGTGCCAGGGACAGGGGCCGCGCATCACGATGACTCTTGTTCTCATCGGGCTATCGGTGCCACGGCGGAGCCACGAAACCGGTTGCCTCTTCGAACGTGGCTTTTCGGCGGAAATCGGCTGGATCATAGGCGGGGTTTCCCGGATCTGGGTTGACCCATTGCGGGTGCTGGCGGCCGAAGTAGCTGCCGTAGAACTGGTAGTTGGTATCCACCCAACGGCTGAGAACCGACAATTCCCTTTCCGTGAGCATCTTGGAATGGTCGTCCTTGGCGTTCTTCGGATTCGCGGGATGGGTCAGCAGGGCGATCATCGTACTCGTGGAACACCCCAGGCTCCTGGGCGGTAGATACGCGCCGTTGTAGTTGCCCTGATCTCCCTGGTGCAACGAAATGAATTCGGCGATGACGGGACCGGCCAATTCTTTCGTGACCAGCTCTTCATAGGAGGTGTTGTAGAAGAGGGTCACTTCGCCGGTCAGCCTCAGTCCGCCGGCAGGATTCTTCGCACCGTGGCATGCGACGCATTTGGCGTTGAAGATCGGCTGGATGTCGGTGGGGTAGTGGATGACTTGGCCGGCGCAGCCGTCTCCGCCATGGGTCTTAAGATCGCACGGTTGTGGCTGGGGTGTACTCGGCGGCCGGGTCAACGCAAGCGGCATGGCGGAGGCCCGCAGAGACGCGGTGCGGTTGGATTGCCCGTGACAGCCTGTGCAAGAACGCACCTCCCCGGGCAAGTAATTCACATACGTTCTCTCCCGCTGGATTTCCCGGCAGTTCTCGTCCAGGGCTTGAAAGAAGATGGCGCGGTTGGCCGGTACCACAAAGTGGGCGGAACCGTCCTTTTCGACGGGCACGACTCCCCATTGCACGCGCGGCCAAAGGGCGGCCTTCCAATTGGCACTGTCCACCGACGGCGACCAGCGCCGGTTGGTGGACCAGTAACGCGGCAGCGCCTCGTTGATTCGCAGCCATTTGACCTCCCCCGGCTTAATTCCCTCCATGCCCTGGTAGATATTGGCGACCAGGCAGAGGGCCTGGTTGCCGGCGGCATATTGCGGATCTCGGACAGGCCGCACCTGTGGCGGGACAGGCCGTGCGACCAGCGGCAGGGGATGCCAACAGGAGAGCTCAGGATCGGCATGAACCGGACGCTCGTGTCCCTCGGTATCGATGAGGTACAAGGCATAGGCATTGGCGACATTCTTGAAATGGTCGGAAGGATTGACCTTGCAGGAGACCAGGAACTTCCGGTCGCTGACGGGATAGGGGTGCGTGTAGAGGTGCCCCTTGCGGCCTTGATCGTCGTCGACGTACTTGCCATCGCCGGTCAAGAAGCGCCACCCTGTCCACGACCCGCGTGGGACGAACACGTGCGGGGTGATATTGACCACCGGGTACCGGTTATCCCCTTGGAGATAACCGGCTTCGCCCGGATCCGGACCGCGCCGCCGGACGCCCATTCCGAAATCGACCAGCAGGATCGCTCCAAGGCAACCTCCTTGCGGATAGTGGCACGTGCCCACACAAACAAAGCGATGATTGCTGCCGGGAAGGGGTTGAGGGTACATGTAGACGGTCGTGGCGTCGTGGTCCAGGCCATAGAGTTCCTGGGGTTGGGTCCCGTCGGGATTCATGGACCAGACAGTTTTGGCGACCCGAGCGCCCCGGTCGATATACTCCCAGCGGTGATACATGACCCGGCCGTCATCGAGGACCAGCGGGCAGAATTCGCTGACCGGGCTGTTCGTAAGCTGTTCGACATGGGCGCCGTCGGCGTCCATGCGGTGCATGCCGGGAGCCACCAGTTGGGCCGACCCACCGCACAGAACCGTGTGCTCGCATCGGGTCGAGGAAAAGATGATCTTGCCGTCCGGCAGATAGCAGGGATGGATGTCGTCCGTGTGCCAGCCCTTGTGCCATCGCGCCGCCTTCTCCGCCTCGTCGGGCGGCGGAAGCGATACTTGGCGCAAGCTCGTGCCGTCGGTGCCCACTTCCCAGATACGGAATCCGGCCCCGGGGTCCTGGCGGAAGTCGAAGATCACCTTCCTGGCATCGAACGACAGGCTGATCTTGCCGATGAAGCCCTTGCCGCCCGGCATGTCGGCGGCCCTTACGACGGCCCGCTCCAGTCGTGTGCGAAGGTTGTAGACATAGATGCCGTTGTGCGGAAGGAACCGGTCGGGACTGGTGCCGCTGTTGATGTCCGTGTAGTAGTGATCCGAAGAGTAGGGCTTGCGTTTAACGAAGATGATCTCTTCGAAGCCCAGCTCATCGGGCCCGACGGCCGTCCCGGTCGAAGCCGGGCAGTTTGCGGACGCCGTGGCCACCTCGCCCGCAATGGCGGCCCCCGTCACTCCAGGGGCGCTGCCGGCGATCGCGATCGTCAACCAACCAAGCAGGGCGGAAGCCACCCACGGAATACTTGCTGCATGGCACATCGGATACTTCCTCCACCAGCGCAGCGATTAACGAGCCACGGACTCCAGGTCGCGGCGAGGAAATCGCCAGGCCTTTTCGACGGCTTCGTGGACCAGCGTGTACACGGCCTGGTAGCCGGCGTCGCTGGTGTCGCGATAGACCGCCCGGGAGCACTTCCCCGTACCGCCGGCCGCTTTGGCCAGAGGCGCGATGAGGAACAGGCTGCGATCGGGCCGCCGCAGGTCGATCCAACTGAGCCGCGTCACGTCGGCCGGTTTGTGGCACGCCTGGCACCGCGCGTTATGGACGGCGGCGATCGCCGATTCCAAGGGGCGATCGGCCGGAAGGTCGTAGACAGGCCGCTCCTGACGCTTGTTGATGAAACGGTCGTGGTAGGGGCCGTTCAGATCGATCCAGGTGACCAGCCGCAGCCACTCCTCCTGGGAGAGCTTCGCCCTGCTGCTGCACGCGCCCCGCTGGAGCACCTCGACCAGCTTGCTGCGGTGCGATCCGAAGGCCAAAGGCATCGTGATCCGGGCGTCGTCGTTGACGTTCGAGCGGGCGATGAGGTTCTTGTTGAAGATCGTGTCGTAGGCCACGTTTCGTGTGCGGCCGCCCGGCCCGCTGGTCAAGCCGCCGGAGAAGTCCAAGCCTGCGGCCGGCTTCATGCCGCTGTGGCAGACGGTGCAATGCCCGTCGAAAATCGGCTGGATGTCGCGGAGGAAGCTCATCGCCGAGGTGCCCCAGGGAGGCGGCAGCGGATCGACCGGGCCGCGGCGCATGGCCGCGGGGAACCGGCTGTCAGGCGGGGCCACGGCCTTCGTCTCGTGGCAGCCGACGCAGGCCCGCTGCTCGCCCGGCTGGAAGCTGATGAACGACCGCATCCGCCGCAGTTCCATCTGGTTCTCATCGAGCAATTGGAAGTAGACGGCCTGATCGACGGGCACCTTGAACAGTGCGCTGCCGTCGGTCTCCAAGGGCACGGTGCCGATGACGCGGGTAGGATTCCAGTTCTCGGCGCCTTTGGCGTCGGGCTCGTAGCGCTGACCGCCGTACTTCCGGTCGTAGGGCCACTGGATGCCCTGGAGGATTCGCAGGTAACGGGGCCGCAAGGGATCGATTCCCGGCATCCCGAAAGCCGCCGCCGACAGGCTGCACACGGCATAGCTCGCCGCCGGATCGGTCGTGTCGGCCAGCAACGGCGGTCGGGGCCGCGGCCGCAGCGGAATGGGCTCGAAACAGGAGATGCCCGCATCGCGGTAGAGCAGCTCCTTGGTGCCGAACACGTCGATCAGGTAGATGCCGTAGCCGGCCCGCTCGGTCTGGGCCGGGCTGTAGGAATACGAAGCCAAGAAGTATTTCTGCGACAGCGGCCAGGGAGTCATGTAGAAGCCGCCACGGTCGGCCACTCCTCCTTCGTCGACCGGCGAACCGGACATGCCGCCCTCGGGCGGATGAACGCCGGGCGTAACAATGCGGATGGCCCGCGGATCGTTCATCCCGTCGCTGGGCGTAATGACGACCACGGGCCCGGCGGCCAGCGTGTGGTGGCCCGCGGCGATTGCCGCGAGCTTACGGTTATTCGTGCCCGGGATCGAGCGGAAGTCCTCCAATGCCCAGGGATTATTCAGGTGCTGCTTGAAGCGGGCGTCGGCCTCGGTGCCGTCGGGCCGTATGGTCCAGAGGGACTGGATGTTGGCCCATCCCCGCTGCTCGTATTCCCAGCGGGTGTAGCCGATCGTGCCGTCGTCCAGGCAATGGGGCAGGTAGTCGCCGTCCTTCGAGACGCTCAGCCGCCGCAGCCCGCTGCCGTCGGACTGCACCACGTAGAGGTTGCAGGAGGTCTCGTCCTTGTCCATCTCGTTGCACTGGAGCGACGCCCCGCAGCGCTCCGAAACCAGCGCGATCGCGCCGTTGGGCAGGTAGGTCGGGTCGAGGTCGCTCCAGAGGCGGTCGTCGGTCAACTGGCGGAGGTTCTTGCCGTCGACGCCGATCTCGAAGAGGTGGGTGGGCTCGCTGTCCAGACGGTGCTGATGTCCCAGCCGGCCGGGAAAACCCGGGACCGGCTCGTCGCCCTTGGACTTCGCGTAGCCGAAGACGACGCGCGTGGCGTCCCACCACAGATCCATGCCGTGGACGTGGCCGGGCCCCAGGGCACCGTTCAAGAAGGCCCGCACCCGCGGCTCGCCTTCCAGTCCGGCCAAGGTCGCCACGCACAGGTCGCCGCCGGGCCGCGAGACCCACGGCATGTGGTTCAGACAGATGTCCGGATACGTCTCCTGCGTAAACCGCTTGCAGAAGAGCAACTCGCGGAAGCTCAACAACGGGTTGCTGAAGGCCAGCCGGCGCATCACCCGGCGGGTCTCGAGGTAGAGGTCCTTCCGCCGCTCGGGCGCCGCGTCGGCCGGCAGGGCCCGCAGCTCGGTCTCGATGGTCGCCAACGCCTGCTGGCATGGCCGCGTGTCCACGCCGGCCGTTCTCAGATCGGCCGCTAAACGCCGCGCCCGGACGAGGAACTCGGCCGTGGGAAACTCCGCCGGCTGGGCCTGCCGGAGCCAGTCGGCCTCGACCATCTCGCGGTACGACTGGGCGAAGACTTGCCCCGCGGTCAACAGCACCAGGAGGGCCATGCCACCCAATAGCCCGACGCGCAAGCGAGGGACCGGCATCAAGCTACCCTGGCTTGCGCTTCGGGCTATTGTCCCGCACTCCGCGTGGTAAATGCTCTGGGCCATCGATCACTCGCATTAGAACTTGATTTTCGGGTCGTTGAACCGCACGGCGGCGCCGCTGTGGAAGGTCGAGCTTTCGGTGACGATCGCGCCCTCGGACCCGGCCTGCTGCCAGTGCTTCTGCTGGGGCCGGGTCAGTCCGGTCACCTCGCCCAAGGTCAACACCTTCTCGTGCCGCACGGTGATGAACTTCTGTTGGCACTCGGGAATCTTCACCGCCAGCTTCTCTGTGGGCTCGCCTTCGCCGTACGTGCAGGTCGAGCCCCAGCGGACGTGCCACGACTCCATTTTCACCGCCACGTTCTCGGCCGGCAGCGGCACGTGCCAGTGCTCGGGGATCATCTGGCCGGGGAGCAGGAAGATGTCGAGGCTGGCGTAATTGTCCTTCTGGTTGTTGACCCAGAACATGCCGCCCGCACCGACCTCCGTGAAGTGGCCAAGGCCGAAATCGGACATCCACATTTCCTTGGGAAGCCGCGGGGCGATGGGATATCCGGCCGCTTCGAGGAAACGGAGATAGGCCTCTTTGGCGGCCTCGGGCTTGAACTTGCCCTGGGCGTCGTAGAAGCCGGCGCCGGCCAGCCCTGCCGGGGCGGCTGTGCGGCGATTGGCTCGCGGAGCCGCCGAAGCGCCGCCGGCGATCAGCAGACCGCCGCCAATGCCCAACACCGTCGCGCACGCGGCGCGGCGTCCGATCTTCCGACCATCGCTCATCACATTCTCCTTCATCGTTGGGGAGACTTCGTCGTAGGACGGATTTCTAATCCGTCCGTATTTCAGGGACGGATTAACAATCCGTCCTACAGCGCTCGTTCAACCTGTTCTATTACGGTCCTAATGTAAGCCTCCCCACACGGGGCGTCAAGCAGACGACCGCAGCCGCCTCCGCTGGCGGCCCAAGGCGTCGGCGGAGATCATCGCGTCGACCACGTCGTCGGCGGTCACCTGGAATGGATGGTTCTTGCACAGCGAGCCCTCCGCCGCGCAGGCGTCGCCGATCGGCCGCAGCCGCTCGCGGGAAACGCCTTCCAGGCCCAGATCGGCCAGCGCGACCGGCAGGCCGACGGCGATCTGGAAATCGACGATCGCATGGATTTCGCCCGTCCGTTTCTCATCGTCCAGGCAGAGCTGGCTGACGACGCCGAAGGCGACCTTTTCGCCGTGCATGAAGGGTTTGCACTCGGGAAAGGAGGACAGGGCGTTGCCGATCATGTGGGCGGTGGCCAGCCCGCCGCTCTCGAAGCCCAGGCCGGACAAGAGCACATTGGCCTCGATGCACTTCTCCACGGCGGGGGTCAGGGCGTGGTGCTCCAGCGCCCGGCGGGCCTCGATGCCGTGTTCCATAAGCGTGTCGTAGCAGAGCCGCGCGACGGCCAGGGCCGCCATCGTGGGCACTCCGCCGGCCAGCGTCGCGGCGCGGCTCTTGTGGGCGGCCTCGGCTTCGAGCCAGGTGGAAAGGGCGTCGCCCATGCCCGCCACGAAGGCCCGAACCGGCCCGTCGACGATCACCTGGCTATCGACCAACACGAGATCGGGATTCGCCGGCCAGCAGTCCCAACCGCAGCAGTTGCCCTCGGCGTCGTACCAGACCGTTGCGGCGCTGGTGGGTGAATCGGTCGAGGCGATCGTGGGGCAGGTGACCATCCTCGCGCCGGTGGCCACGGCGACCGCTTTGCCCGTGTCGAGCGTCTTGCCGCCGCCGACGCCGATCACAACGTCGGCCCCGGCCTGTCGGGCAATCCGGGTGATCCGGTCCGCCTCGGCCTTGCTCGACTGGCCCTCGAACAGAACCTCGACCGCCTCCAGGCCCGCCTCGGTCAGGCTCGTCAAGAGCGTGGCGCCTACCAACTGCTTGACGCAGGCGTCCCAGAGCACCAGCGGCTTCTTGCCCAGCAGGCCGACATACGCACCCGCCTCCGCCAACACGCCTCGGCCTTGCACGTACTTTCGGGGTGCGATCAGCACAGCTTTCATCGAGAGTCCTTCGGCGGAATGACTGGGTTTTCCCGACTCGATTCACACTTCGGTCGGTGGTCCGACCTGTTGGCTAGCCTACCACGGCGGACCGGCGACGGCAAGCGTCGCGGGACCTGCTCGGCGCATTCGGGAAGAGGATAGCATTACTAATTTGATGATGCCCAAGGAGTGGCTCCCGAGGTTGACGGAACAAGGCGATTCCACCCTGGAACCAGCTTGGGATCAAATCCCGCAACTCCTTGACTGGGAACGAGTACGAGATTATTGATAGGGACAGGCGCCTGGCCTAGTGCGGTGAAGTAGCGGCAAGGCACTACCGCTGCTATGATGGAAGCGACGGTAAGGTCGATCCCGGGAACGTATTGCCTGTAGGCTCCCTACAACGCCCGCGATGATTTTGTCGGAACGGTTGTGGACCCCGCCAGCGCTGAAGTGTCCGAGAACGCCAGGAGATGTCACGATGTCGATGTGGATCAAGAAACTCAGTTTTGCTTTGTTGGCTGCCGTGGGCGCAGCGGGTCTTGTGTCTGTTCAGGCGGCGCGTGCCACCGACTTGCCCCCGGGACCTGAATCGCCCGGAACCGTCAAGCAGATCAAGGTCTTGCCCGACCAGGCCCCCGATTGCTCCAGTCTGAAGTCGATCGTCGCTACGGTCACGCGGGGGTGCAGGACCAACGACGCGAAGGCTATCGCTATCTATAACTTCATGTTGTTTTCGCACTACCATTGCCCTGAGGCCAATGAGGAGGGCGGGATTCCCGCGATCAAGGAGATCAATTGCTACGGCTGGGGCACCTGCGGGGCCACGCATAGCGTGCAGTCGGCACTGTGGCGCGCTGGGCTGGAACTGGCGTTTTGTCCTCTGGCCGGGCCACACCACCGTGGAGGCCATCTACGACGGCCGCAGGCATTACTTCGACGCCTTCCTCAAGTTCTACACCTGGATGCCGGACGGGAAAGGGGGCCAAACGGTTGCGGGAGAAGAGGATATCCTGAAAAACCAGAAGCAACTGTGGGCCGACGCCTTCGTCTACGCCCAGGACGGCAAAGTTGCCTACTTGAAGAACGACCAGTTCGCCACGGTCAACGGCAAGGCCAACTGGCAAGCACGCGATTTCCTCGCCTGCGACGCCTGCTGGCTGAAGGGCAGACCGGCAATCGTTCCGAAGCAACTCAACAAGGTAGGCCCGGCGGAGTCCTGGGCGGGCTACAATCATGCCACGGGCAACTATACGACGGATGTCAACCTGGCGCCGGCCTTTGTCCTGACCAACACCTGGGATCCCATGCCGGACGGCTGGTATTACCAAGGCTCATCGAAGCCCCCCGTGCATTCCTGCGGCATCCATAAGGACACGCGGGACAATCCGGGGCACGGCCTCGTGCTGGAACCCTACTTCAACAACAAGATGGATCGTTGCTGGGGCAATGGCATGCTGACGTTTGCGCCGGACTTCTCCCATGACACATTCCTCAAGTCCTTCCTGTCGATGGAAAACGTCAACTACGCGGGCAAGGCCCTGGTGCCGGCCGAGACGGGCAAGCCCGCGGCGGTCGTGGTGCGCCTGGCGTCACCATACATTATGGTCAAGGCCAGCGGCGAGGCGGCGGGAGCCGACAAGGTCGAGGTCTCCGTGGACGGCGGCAAGACGTTCAAGGCCGTGGAACTGAAGAACTTCGACCAGGCGGTCAAAGGCAGCATCGCCGCCTTGGTCAAGGTGAACTTCAAGGACCCATTGACGGCGTTGAAGCTCGAGGTGATCGTGCAAAATAATCCTTGCGCTTTGCCTTATCTCTCGCCGGGCAAGAATGCCGTGACGGTTTCCGTCGCGGACCCCGGCGCCTTGGGCAATAACCGGCTCGTCGTGACCTACGCCTACCGGCTGGGCGCGCGGGCGCTGTCGTTTGCGCAACTCGTGCAACAGGGCAAGCGGATTGCCAACCAGAGCGGCGCCACGTGGTCGGACACGGTCACCTGCGTGTCGAAGACCTTCACCGCCAAGGACCTGCCCGCCACGTTCGAGATCGGCTGTCCGACGCCCAAGGGTCAATACCCGGTGTATCCGCGGATGATGTTCCTGCGCCGCGAGGTGCTTGCGCCGTCCAGTGCGCCTTTGCCGCTGCCGCAAGGAGCGGTTGCCGCCAAGGTTGGGCCCGGCGACGAGTTGATGTCTCTGCCCAGTCCGTTCCTGATCGGTACAGAACCGCCTCCGGTCAACTAGCCGTAAACCACTGGGCTGTACCGAACCTTGATCCATATCGGCACTTGCGTTTCGGCTGCGTATTTTGACTGCACGCGCTGACTGCAAATGTTACAATCGAGGTACTGCCGGCCACGACGAATCCCGCCACAAACCTTCCCACCCCATCTTCTTCCTGCCATCGAGGAGCACTCGCCATGAATCGGAGATACTTGCCGCTGGTCGGCGCCTTGTTGATCCTGATTTCGGAATCAGCCATCCGCGCCGCGGTCATCGTCAAGAGCGAACAGGTCAATGCGGCCAATCCGGCCGGGAAGGTCAAGACCATCCCCGGACCATCCAAGTCGGATAGCGTGTCGCCGCCCAAGGTCACGGACGTGTGGGTCGCCTTCAAGACGCATTTTGATATCGGCTATACCGATACGATCGAAGGCGTCCTGCGGAAGTACCGCGTGAAGATGATGGACAGTGCGCTGGGGATCATCGGTCAAGAGCGGCAATTGCCGCCGGAAAAACGTTTTGCCTGGATCATTCCGGGTTGGCCGGCGGCACACATCCTCGGGCCGAAACAAGAGCCGGCCCGCAAGCCGCGCATCGAGCAGGCCGTGCGGGAAGGGACGCTCGCGATCCAGGCCCTGCCGTTCAGTCTGCACACGGAATCGAGTGACCTGGAGGACCTGGTGCGGGGAATGCGGTTCTCGTCGGCGATCGCCCGCAAGTACGGGCGGCCGCTGCCCATCGCGGCCAAGATGACCGACGTGCCCTGCCACTCCTGGGTGTGGCCGACCGTTTTGGCCCATGCCGGAGTGAAGTTCCTGCAGATCGGCAGCAATGGCGCCAGCGGCCATTTGCGCCTCCCGCATTTATTTTGGTGGGAAGGCCCGGATGGCTCCCGCATCCTCTGTAATTACACGCCGGACTATGGTTCCCGCATGGCAGCGCCGAAAGACTGGCCTGCCAAGAACTACCTTGCCATGATCATGACCGGCGACAATCAGGGTCCGCCCTCGCTGGCAGAGGTGGAAAATCTGCGGCAATATGCCGAGAAGAACATGCCGGGCATCCGCGTCCATTTCGGCACACTCGACGATTTCGCCCACGCGGTGCTTGCCGAGAAGCCCGAGTTGCCGGTCGTCCGCGCCGACATGCCCGACACCTGGATCCACGGCTGGCTCTCGATGCCGATCGAATCGAAGGCGGCCCACACGGTCCGTCCTCTGCAGCCGGCCGTCGAGGCGCTGGACACCCAACTCCGCGCCTGGGGGCTGACCACCGGCGACCTTGCACCCGCGCTGGCCGAGGCCTACGAGCAGAGCGTCCTCTACAGCGAGCATACCTTTGGGCCTGCCGCCCCCAATATGGGCTCGTGGAACAGCGGCACTCTGCGCGACCTTTACGGCGCGGCATGGAAGGCCGCTTATGATCGAGGCGCTTATAAGAAATACGAGCAGGTCTTCGACGCTAAGCGGGCCTATGCCCGCAAGGAGGCCGAGATCGTCCATCGCGAGCTTCGCAGCCGGCTGGATCTGTTGGCCAGGTCGGTTAAGACTGCCGGTCCGCGGGTCGTGGCCTATAACGCCCTGCCCTGGCCGCGCTCCGGCATGATCGAGATTCCCGCTCGGCCCGGCAAGTTCATTTATGCCGAGGACGTGCCCGCCAGCGGTTACAAGACCTATCCGGTAGGTCAGGCTTTCCAGCCTGACGCACGTGCGGGTCAGGCTCGGGCACCAGGTACCCCTGGTCGGCCTGACGTACATTCAAGTCAGGCCGGTAAGCCTGACGTGCGGCTCGAGACGCCGTTTTACCGCGTCGCCTTCGATCTGGGCCGCGGCGGCATTGCGTCGCTCGTCGAGAAGAGGACGGGACGCGAACTGGTCGATTGCACCAGCCCTTACGCCTTGGGCCAGTTCCTCCACGAGCGCTTCAACAACCAGCAGATGGCCGACTTCACCCGTGCCTACGCCCGTGCCGGTTACAACTTTGCCCGCGGCGGCCTGCCAGGGGACACCAAGTATGCGGCGCTGACCCTGCCGGCCTGGAGCCTCGCAATCGAAAAAGCGGCGCATGCCGATATTGCCACGCTGACGGCGACGGACACCCTCGGCCTGGCCAAAGGCATCGCTCTGGTCGTCACCTTGCCCCGCGAGCAGCCCTGGGTGGACATCGAGTGGCGTGTGATGGATAAGACTCCCGACCCCGCACCCGAGGGCGGCTGGCTCTGCTTCCCGTTGGCGGTCAAGCAACCGCATTACACCCTGGGACGGCTGGGCGGGCCGATCGATCCGGCCAAGGAAATCGTTCCCGGCGCTAACCAGGATTACTTCTGCCTGAGCACGGGACTCGTCATGCGCGGGGACGATCAGAGCGGCGTGGGGATCTGCCCCATTGATTCGCCCTGCGTGAGTCTTGGGGAGCCGGGATTGTGGCGATATTCCCAGACATTCCAGCCGCAGAAATCGTCGGTGTTCGTTAATCTGTACAACAACGAGTGGAACACCAACTTCCCCGAGTGGCAGGACGGATCCTGGTCGAGCCGGGTGCGTCTCTGGCCGACCCAAGGCGAGGACCTCGGCAGGAACCTGACTGTGCCCGCCTGGGAAGCCCGCTTGCCGCTTCTGGCCGCGGCGACTGATGGCCGCGGCGGATCGCTGCCAGCGGTCCAGTCCGGTCTAAGCGTCTCGCGGCCCGGCGTGCTCGTGACTGCCTTCGGCGCCGATCCGGACTTCGTCAACAAGGGGACGCTGCTACGGGTCTGGGATCAGATCGGCGCCAGCGGTGAGCTCGTGGTAAATCTGCCGGCGGGTTTCCAAGCCGCTTCCGCTACAGCGGTTGATTTACGCGGCGAGAAGACCGGCTCGCCCACTGCGATCAAAGACGGGAGGCTCATTTTCGACCTGCATGCCTACTCCCCGGCTTCATTCATCCTCCGTGGCAGGTAGGTTGTAAATCGCAAAATCCGTGGATAAGTGTTGCGTCATCGGTGCAGTTGTGCAAAATACAGGGGCCGGCGACGGCGATGGACGCTTTGCCTTCCTTCCCTATCCCCAGGAGATTGAGTCATGTCCAGTTCCAAATCCCATTCTGATTGTCATTGCGGCTGTTGCGCATCGCTGGATCGCCGCGAGTTCATGACTGCCGTTGGGGCCTCGGCCCTGGCGATGAACGTTGCGGCGGCGGCCTTGGGAGCGGTGTCCACCGCGGCGGCGGCGGCGGCCCGGCCGCGCGTGCGGGCTGTCTTCCTCCGTCCCAAGACCGAAAAGTATTGGATGGGATGGCCCGGCGCTTCCTATGATATCCGGGCCCGGCAAGCCGACTACACGAAGACCATGGCCGATGCCGCCCAGAAGCTGGGCGTCGATCTGCAGGTGGACGCCGAGCCGGTCGTGGACCTGGCCGGCGTCAATGCCTTGGCGGCCCAATGCACGCAGTCGCCGCCCGACGGCGTGATCCTGGTCGTGGGCGGACTCTCGCCCAATTACTGGCCGCACGCAGAGCTGTTCCTGGCCAAGCGGGGCGAGATTCCCACGATCGTCTTCAGCCCCATGGGCACCGCGTTTACCGGCCACCTGCAGACGACCCGCAAAGCGGCCAGGTGCTTCGTGGCCGCCACGCAAGACCACAGTTGGCTGGCCAGCGGCGTCCGCATGTTGTGGACGATTGCGCAGATGGAGCGCACGCGGCTGTGTATCATCAACGGCGAGAAGAGCTACGACGAGAAGCTCGCCGCCATCGGCACCACGCTGCACCACCTGCCGCTGCGGCGCTGGACCGACGAGCTGGCCAAGATCGGCGAGACCGCCGAGATGAAGGCCCTCGTCGCGGAATTTACGCGGACGGCCAAGAGGATCGTCGAGCCCAATGCCCAGGACGTGCTGAATTCGGCCAAGAACTACTTCGTGGCCAAGCGGATCATGGCGGCGGAGAACTGCCAGGGGATTTCGCTGAATTGCCTGGGGCTGATCGGCGAACGGAAGATCCCTTGCCCGCCCTGCATGGCCTGGTTGAAGCTCAACGACGAGCTGACGCCGGGGATCTGCGAGTGCGACTGGAACGCGGGCATCGGGCAACGGCTTTGCCAACTCCTGCTGGGCCGGCCGGGTTTCCAGCAGGATCCCGTCCCGAACACGGTCAACAACACGCTCATGGGCGCCCACTGCTCCGGGCCCACCAGACTCTGCGGCCCGGACCAGCCGGCCGTGCCCATGATCCTCCGCAGCCACAGCGAGTCGGGGTTGGGCGTGTCGCCGCAGGTGCTTTGGCCGGAAGGGGAAGCGATCACGCTGATGACCTTCCAAGGGCCGAGGAAGATCCTCGTGGGCACGGGCCACGTCGTGGCGAACATCGACACGCCTCCCGCGGGCGGATGCCGCACCTCAGCCGAGTTCCACATGGACAACGTGAGCGACAGCCGCGACTGCAAGGGCTTCCACCAGTTGTTCCTCCTCGGCCGGCATGAGCGGCTCTTGCAAGCCTACACGCAACTGGCCGGCCTCGAGTACGGGCCGATCGCCTGAGGGCGCGCTCAACAATAACGTGGACGATTTTCCTCTGTAGGGAACGCCCTCCGTGGCGTTCCGGGAGTTGCCGGAGACCGTCTATCCCGGGACATGGAACGCCACGGAGGGCGTTCCCTACAGAGGTTTGGGATGTCAATTCGTTGAAGTTACTTGCGAGCGCCCGCTGAGTCATGCTCCCACGCATCCACATCGGATTGATCTTCGGCCTGTGGTGGCTCGCCCCTGCTGCGCTGGCGCTGGCGCACTCCATATCGACGGTGGAGGGCGAGGCGCTGGTCCATCGCGACAGGGTTGAACTCACGATCAAAGTGCGGCCGGAGGACATCCTGCTCTCGGCCGGCATGACCCTGATCATCGCCGACCGCATCGAGGAAGCCGTCATTGTGAAAGGCGCGGAAGCGCACAAGAAGTTCCTGCTCGACGGCTTGATCCTTGACGATTCCAACGGGCGGAGATTGGCCGGCAAAGTTACCAAGGTGGAATTGTTCGCCGTGCCCAGCGCCGGCATACCGCTGGAGGACCTGATGTTGAAGACGGCCGTTTATCATCTCGAATATCCGTTGGCCAGGCCGCCGGCCCGGCTAGGCTTTCGACAGCATTTCAATACCGGCGCGGTCGCCATGCCGGTGGTCATGCAGATGACCGTGTTCCGCGAGGGGGTGACAACCGGCACGCTGATCCCGGTCCCGGAGGGTGAGCGGGCCGAACACGTCAGCTTCGATTGGTCCCAAACGCCCGGGCCCGGCGCATCGGCGGCGGGAGAGCGCTCCGCGCCGGCGAAACCTGCCGCACTCGACGCCGCCGAGGCGTTCGTCTATATCCAGAACGACGAAGTCCGAGTGGAAATCCTCATGCCGCTAGCGACCCTGGAAACCTGGCAAGCCGTCCCGCGAAACAACAGGGACGTTCTCGAAATCGCCGAACAGACCGCCGCGCGCGTCCCGCTGGAAACCTTCTTCACCACGCACTGCGAGCTGAAGATCGACGGCATGGCCGTGAGACCCAAGCTTGGCCGATTCGACTTTTGCGGTATCGATTTCAAAGACCTTGCCGCACGTCCCGAAGCGAGGCGTCTTGCTGCCGCAACGGCGCGGGTCGGCGCGATCCTGACTTATTCGACCAAGGGCGCGCCGCGTCACGTCGAGCTGAAGTGGACGCTCTTCAGCGACAAGGCCCCGGCAGTTCGCGCCGTCGTCTTCGCCTACGACAAGGGATCCCGCTTCTCGTTCACCCCGGAACAGCCGACGCTGGCGTGGGACAGCCCCGGCGCCGCGCCGCTGCCGAAGATCGGCTCCGTCCCCGCCGGGCAAAGCGCTGCCGACGACGCGGCCCGCGCCGCCCTTGCCGAGACGCTGTTGCGCAACATCTATCGCGGCTTCGACTATCGCAGCGAATCCGATATCTACGACGCCCTGGCCCAGAGCGTTGCCGGCGACCTGCTGACCGACCTGTACCTGAAGATCAAGCAGGGCCTCGTCATGCAGGAACAGGGCGGGGCGGTCGCCCGCGTCCGGGAGGTCAAAGTCACCAGGTCGGAACCGGCCGCGGGCCAGGCCCAGGGCGGTTTTGTGGAGCGCGTCACCTGGCAAGTCGCGGGCACCATCGAACATTGGGGACACATCCACACGCGGGTCAATGAATACACGGCCGACCTCGGCATTACCTCGCAGGGCGGCGCGTGGAAAATCGTCTCCATGAGAGTGGTGCGGCAGAGCCAGGTTCGCAACGCAATCTCATTGAGGAAACTCTGAACCGTGATCGCCGTCAACGATCTTGATTTTCAGTTTCCGCAGTCGGATTTCCGGCTGGCGGTCCCTTCCTTGAACGTTTCCGACGGCGAGCGCGTGGCGATCGTCGGTCCCAGCGGCTCCGGCAAGACCACCTTGTTGCACTTGATCGCCGGCATCTTGACGCCGGCACGAGGCACGATCCGCGTCCGGGACCAGACGGTAAGTGCGCTGGGCGACGCCCGCCGCCGGGCGTTCCGCGTGGCCTGCGTGGGACTGGTGTTTCAAAGCTTCGAGCTGGTCAGCTACCTTGACGTGCTGGAGAACATTCTCCTGCCGTACCGGCTCAATGCGGCTTTGCCCCTTACGCCGGACGTGCCGCGCCGCGCCGCACAGCTCGCCGCCGAGACCGGACTAGCGCACCGGCTGCGGTACTTTCCGCACCGCCTGTCACACGGCGAGAAGCAGCGTGTCGCCATCTGCCGCGCCCTGCTGCCCGACCCGCCCCTGTTGCTGGCCGACGAGCCCACCGGCAATCTCGATCCCACGGCCAAGCACCAGGTCGTCGATCTGCTGTTCGGGCAGCTCGACCGCACCGGCGGCACGCTGCTGATGGTGACCCACGACATGGAGATCGCCGCGCGTTTTCCGCGGGTCATCAATTGCCGCGACTTCGCGGCGGGAGGGGCGCGATGAAATCCGTCCTGCTGTTGACGCTGCATTATCTGCGGTTCAACAAGATCAAGACCGCGATCCTCGTCTTCAGCGTCGCCGTGGCAGTGTTTCTGCCGCTGGCCGTGAACCTGCTGGTCCGCGATTACCAGCGCGATCTGCTGGCACGGGCCGCGGCCACGCCCTTGATCGCCGGGGCGCCCGGCAGCCGGTTCGATCTGGTCCTGCACGCGCTCTATTTTCGCGGCAAGCCCGCACACGACCTGGCGATGTGCGATCTGGATGCGATCAACGCCAGCGGTTTGGCCCTGGGCCTGCCGATCCTCAACAAGTATGCCGCGCGCGGCCTGCCCATCGTCGGCACGTCCTTGGAGTATTTCGATTTCCGCGGCCTGCACGTGGCCGACGGCGCCGGCCTGACCCGGCTCGGTGATTGCGTGCTCGGCGCGACGGCGGCCGGGACGCTCGGGCTACGGCCCGGCGAGACGCTGATGAGCGACCCGGAAAATATTCTCGACCTCGCCGGGTCGTACCCCATCAACATGCGCGTCACGGGCGTCCTCGCAGCCAGCGGTACGGCCGACGACGGAGCGGTGTTCGTCGATATCAAGACCGTCTGGCTCATCATGGGCATCATGCACGGCCATCAGGATGCGGCGACGGCCGATCCAAGGTTGCTGCTCCAGCGCGACGCCAACCATGTCACGGCCAGCGCGGCCTTGCTCCCCTACCAGGAAGTGACGCCCGAGAACGTCGGATCGTTCCACGTACACGGCGACCCGGCGACGTTTCCCGTCGGCGCGGTCGTGGTCGTGCCGCACGACGAGAAGTCCGCGGCGATCCTCCGCGGGCGCTACCAGGACCCGAAGGCGACGGTGCAACTGTTGGCGCCGCGGCAGGTCGTCGCCGAGACGCTCGACCTGGTCTTTCGCGTGAAGCGGTTCTTCGACGCCCAGTCGCTGCTGGTCGGGGTCGCAACGGGGCTGCTCTTGGCGCTGGTTGTCCTCCTCTCGCTCAGGCTGCGGCGGGGCGAGATGGAGACGATGTTCAAGATCGGCTGCGGGCGGTGGACGGCGTTCTGGCTGCAGGCCACGGAGATCCTGATTGTGTTGACGGCGGGCGCCGCCGTCGCATCCCTGCTGGCCTGGATGACGGTCCACTGGTTGGGACTGTCGGGACCGCGGGCCGCCGCCGCGCCCGCCGCGCCGGTCGTTTCGCCGTCGGCCGGCGTCCGCAAACGCGTCGCGGTCGTCAACTATCCGCTGGAGTATTTTACGCGGCGCATCGCCGGTGAGCGGATTGAAATTGTCTTCCCGGTGCCGCGTGAGGAGGACCCTGCCTTCTGGAGGCCGAAGGAAAGCGACATCCGGCAATACCAGCAGGCCGACCTTATTTTGCTCAACGGCGCGGAATATGCGAAGTGGCTGCCGGCTGCCGTGTTGCCGCTCACGAGACAAGTGGTGACCTCCCGGTCGTTTGCCGACCGCTACGTCAAGAACGGTGAAGTCGTCACGCACAGCCACGGCCCGCAAGGCATGCACAGCCATGGCCTCATCGACTTCAATACGTGGATGGACCCGCAGCAGGCGGCTTTGCAGGCGCAGGCAATTCACGACGAACTCGTCCGTCTCGTGCCCGACGCGGCCAAGGATTTCGATGCCCATCTGGAGGCCTTGGAAAAAGACCTGGCGGATCTTGACGGGCTGTTGGCCGCCGCCTCCGCGCAGCTCGGCAAGGAACCCTTGCTGGCATCGCATCCCGTGTACCAATACGCCGCGCGGCGGTACGGCTGGAACCTTCAGGCCGTACACTGGGAGCCCGATGAAATGCCCTCCGAAGCCCAATGGCAGAAACTGGCGGCAATGCATGCAAAGCATCCGGCAAGGGTGATGATCTGGGAGGAAGAGCCGCTGCCCGCCGTCGCCGCTCGCCTGCGTGGCATGGGCATCGAGCCGGTGGCGTTCGAAACTTGCGCAACGCGCCGGCCTGCGGCGATTATCTCAGTGCCATGAAGGCCAATGCCGCACGATTCACCGCGGTCCTTCGCAAAAAACTCGTTTTGGCGAGAGGCGGGAGGCCAATGTGCGTAGACGAAGAGAACACGAAGGGCCGGGAACGATTGTTGTAACGGAACAAACGGGCACGGCGATGGGATCCAAACAATCGCGGCGTATGGAGCCGATGACCCTCTCAGCGACACGCGAGAGGAATTGCGTGTCCAGGCTGCCGCTGGTTATAATCGAGCCGGTGTTGTTGGACCCCGCTTGCGACCCACCCCCTTGCCCCGCCACCCCCACCTTGAGCGACCTAGCGGTCTCCCGTATTTCGAGAAAGAATCTCGATGAACTATCCTGGCGCGCCCCGAGGAGATTCGGCATGGATATGAAGAATCGGTTGGCCACGGTGGCCCTGGTGTCCGTGTTTGCCCTGGCTGCGGCCTTGCCGTTGCGGGCCGCTCCCTTGTTGAAGACGGAAAGTTGGGCGGACACCGACGCCGACTTCGCAGCGTTTTCTGCGCGAATCCGCTCGTCGCACGACCGCAACCTGTTGGCGCGGGAGGGCGTCGCGGCGGTCATGGACCCGCAGAGCGGGGTTCCCGACGCGGGCATGTTGATCGACGGCGACGCGGGCACGCGCTGCGACCGGGGCCGGGTGTTCATCAACGGCCAGCCGAGCGTGATTACGTTCTTCCTGGGCAGCCCCAAGACGATCAAGGAGGTCGGCGCCTACTCGTTCAACGGCGATACGCGGAGCAACCAGGACTACGAGGTCCGTCTTGCCAACAACAGCTCGGCACCGGGCGTGGTTCCCGATTTCCCCCAAAAAGCCCAACTCAGCACCGGCGACAAGATCCTGGGCAAGGACCACGGCGGGTTCCATACGCGGTTCGTCGACGAGAAGGGGGGGCCGCTGGTCGAGGGGAAGTTCGACTGGGTTCAGTTCCGCGTCTGGCGGACCTATGGCGTGACGGCCGGCCACCCGGCGCGGACCCATGATCCTTCCAGCGCCACGGCGATGGTCGAGCTGGAAGTGCTCGGCGACGAGCGCGACGTGGTGCCGCCCACGCCCGAGCAACTGGCCTACATGAAAGCGGCCAAGGCGGCGCTGGGGCAACCGGAGTGGGTCCAGCGGCCGACCTGGCGGGAATCGTTGATCGCCACCCGCGAGTCGCTGCTCCAGTGGGAATGCCTGCAGGACCGCTTGGCGCTGCACAAGGCGGGGGTTGTGCTGGGGCCGTGGCATCTGCTGGGGCCCGTCCCGCAGGGCGGCAAAGTGGCCCAACAGATCCAAACGGCGAACCGGCTCGACCTGACGGCCCGATACGCCGACGAGCGGGGCAAACAGTTCGGCTGGCGGAAGTGCGAGACGCTCGCCGATGCGCAGGTCAACGACCTGGCCGGCTACGGCAAAGAGGGTCTGATCTTCCTTTGCCGCAGCCTGTCGATCCGACGCGCCGTGCCGCCCCGCGAAGTCTACCTGGACCTGTCGGCCGACGGCGGCTCGGCCTGGTGGCTGCCCGAGCGTCAAGGGCCGGGCATCGAGAGCTCGCTTCCCGTTCTGCGCGGCGGTTCGAACATGATGCGAGACGGGGCCGAGCGGCAGTTCGTCGTGCAACTGGTGGCCGGCGCCGACGGCCGGCGCCGATTCTGCTTCACGCTGAAGCCGAATCTCTCCAGTCCGGCGCAGGCTCGATCGACCAGCGTTGGCAGTGGCGCAAGCGGTTCTGCGAGCAAGCACGAGCGAAGTGTACCGATCCGGTCGATCGGTTGCAGATCAAGTGGGAACTGGAGGGGGGCATCTGGCTCGACCAGCGCAACGTGCTGGCCGACTGGGCCCCCGGCTGCCTGGACGAGTATCTGAAGCTCAAGTACCGCGCGGGCATCGACCGGCGATTGGTGCAGTTGGACGCCGTGCTGGCGGAGAAGACGGGCGTCGCGGCGATGGCGTTGGCGCCGATTCAGGAGCGGTTGTCGGCCTGGAGCCGGTCGTTGCGCCAGACGCTCACGCCGTCGCTCGGGCTGGACGTGCTGCGGGGAAAGTATCATCAGTTGGCCGTGGTGAAGGAAGCCGCCGACCTGGCTGGCCGGGTTCGCTCGGTGCGGTTGGCCGTCGAAGACCAGCGCAGCACGATGGGCGACCGGTATCCCAAGGGGGACGCGCATCTTGCCCGGGTCGACGCGATGGAAAAGGCTGCTGCGGTGGTGGTGGCTTCGGCCCTGGCTTCGTCCGGGGCTCCGCCGGCCGGCCTGGTCGCACTGGAAACCGAGTTCGACAAGGCTTCGGCCGAGATCCTCTTGGCCAACCCGCTCTTGGATTTCGACAAGCTCCTGGTGGTCCGGGGCAGCCCCTACTTCCAGACGAACTGGGACGGCCCCAACCACCTGGGTTCCGACCTGGTGGTCGTCTCGCCGGTCCGCCCCGACGGCAAGCAGACTTTGCTGCACCACGAGGGCGGGATCTCCGACTTCGACTTGAACTGGGACGGTCAGCGGATCTTGTTCTCCAACGGCCGCGAGTTGTTCGAGATCGGCGCGGACGGGACGGGCCTGCGCCAGGTCTCGGCCAAGGACCCGCCCGTCTGGCACTACGATGGCTGCTACCTGCCCAACGGCCAGATCGCCTGTGTCTCGAATGCCTGCGAGCAGGCGGTGCCTTGCACCGGCGGGGCGAACGTCGGCAACATGCACATCCTCAACGCCGACGGCAGCGGCGATCACCGCGTCTGTTTCGAGCAGGACCAGGACTGGAATCCGACCGTCATGCAGGATGGCCGGGTCCTCTATACCCGTTGGGAATATGCCGATCTGCCGCACTACTTCTCCCGGCTGCTTTTCCGCATGAACCCGGACGGCTCGGGCCAGATGGAGTATTACCACAGCAACTCGTACTGGCCGAACGCGTCGTTCTGGCCGCGTCCCATTCCCGGTCATCCGACGGAGATCGTCTGCGTGATCTCGGGCCACCACGGCGTGTCGCGGACCGGCGAGCTGGTGCTGTTGGATCCGGCCCGGGGACGCCACGAGGCCCAAGGCTGCGTGCAACGGATACCGGGCTACGGCCGGAAGGTCGAGCCGATCATCGAGGACCAGTTGGTGAGCAATTCCTGGCCGAAATTCGCTTGCCCCTGGCCGCTGGCCGAGCCGAAGACAAACCGGGGCGCCGGCAAGTACTTTCTCGTCGGCGTCAAGCAGGAGGAGTCGGCGACGTGGGACCTCTGCTTGGTCGACATCTTCGACAACATCACGCCGATTCTCAAGGGCGGGTTCGTCAGCGGCGTGCCCTTGCGGCCGCGCGAGAAGCCGCCCGTCATCCCGTCGCAGTTGAACCCCCGCCAGAAAGACGCCACCATCTACCTGGCCGACATCTACCGGGGCAACGGTCTGCGGGGCTATCCCCGCGGCTCGATCAAGCAACTGCGGATCGGCTCCTACGAGTACCGCTTCGCCGGCAACGGCGACACCTACGCCGCATCCAATGAAGGCGGGTGGGACGTGAAGAAGATCCTCGGCACGGTTCCCGTCCACGAGGACGGGTCGGCGATTTTCCGCGTGCCCGCCAACACGCCGGTCTTTGTCCAGCCGCTGGACGCCGAGGGGAAAGCCCAGCAATTGATGCGGAGCTGGTACGCGGCGATGCCGGGCGAAACGGCTTCCTGCGTCGGCTGCCACGAGCGGCAGAACAGCGGTCCCCCGTCGCAGTCGACCGCAGCGGCCCGGGCCAAGCCGGAACGTCATCAAGCCCTGGAACGGTCCCAGCCGCGGCTTCAGCTTCGACCGCGAAGTGCAGCCGGTCCTGGACCGGCGCTGCGTGGGGTGCCACGACGGCAAGCCCGTCCGCAACGGCGTCCGGATGGTCGCCACGCCCGACCTTCGGGCGAAGCAGCTCCGGCCGGACTACCGCGACCACTACAGCCCGGCTTACATGGTCTTGCAGAAGTACGTTCGCCGCGCCGGGTTCGAGTCGGACATCCACATGCACGTGCCGTCCGAGTACGAGGCCGACACCAGCTCGCTGGTGCAGATGCTCAAGAAGGGCCACTACAACGTCCGGCTCACTGGCGACGAGTGGGAACGGCTCTACACTTGGATCGACTTCAACGTGCCGTACCCGGCCAACTGGCGCGAGAGCCACCAGCCGCCCAGCCAGGAGCTGGTCGATCGCCGCGCGAAGCACCAGAAGCTGTTTGCCGGCATCGACGACAAGGATGAGGAGCCGCTGCCGCCGGCGCCGGTGGTGGCGTTCGAGCCGCCGGCCCCTGCTCCCGCCCGGGCCGCGCAGCCGTTGCGCCTGGACGGCTGGCCTTTGACGGCCGACGCGGCCGGAAAGCTCCAGCAGGCGGCCAGTGCCGCCGTGCCGCCGAAAGAACTTGCCTTGACCGGCGGGGCCAAGATGAAGTTCGCGGTCATTCCGGCCGGCCGTTTCGTGATGGGCAGCCTCCGCGGCGCGGCGAACGAATCGCCCGAAACGGTCGTCGTCATCGCCCGGCCCTTCTACCTCGGCGTGACCGAAGTGACCAACGCCCAGTACGCCGCGTTCGACCCGGACCACGACAGCGGCTACATCGAAGGTCGCGGCAAGGACCGCACCTCGCGCGGAACGCCCATCAACGCCCCCGATCAGCCGGTCGTTCGCGTTTCCTGGAACGAGGCACTGGCCTTCTGCCGCTGGCTCTCGCGGGAAACCGGCTGCCGGGCGACCTTGCCGACCGAGGCACAATGGGAATGGGCCTGCCGCGCCGGCACAGCCACGACCTTCTCCTTCGGCGACACGCCGGAGAACCACTACGGCGCGATGAACATCGCCGACGGCAGCATCGCCGGATGGAACTACGGCCGCTACGAGCCGAACTACGGCGACGGCTACTTTTTCACCATCCCCGTCGGCCGCACGCCCGCCAATGCCTGGGGCCTTGCCGACATGCACGGCAACGCGGCCGAGTGGTGTCTGAGCAACTACGCGCCCTATCCCTACGATCCGCGGGACGGCCGCGACGACCCCGGCCTGCCCGGCCTGAAGGTCGTCCGCGGCGGATCGTGGAACGACCTGGCCAAGGACGCCAGCTCGTCGGCCCGTTGGCGTTACCAGCCCTACCAGCCGATCTACAACGTGGGTTTCCGCGTGTTGATCGAGATCGGCGGCGAAGGCATGGCCAAGACGGCCGCAAGGTGAACGCGGCGAGAGCGATCCGGCTGGACCCGAAGGATGCCTGCGCGTACACAGACCGGGGCCTCGCCTATCCGGTGTCCTACGCCGCCGACATCGGGTTTCTGGACCACTTGGTTTCCCTTCTCATTGCCTCAATGTCGGCCCTTTGCGTGCTGGATCGCCCTCGCCGAAGATCATTTCTCCCGCCGCGTCATGGGGTACGCCCTGTTCCGCAAGGAGCCCACGTCAAGCCAGGTTCGTGCGATGCTTGGGCGTGCCATTGCCGCAGCGGGCAAGGCACCACGTTTCGAGTTGCGCGAGTGTTGGCATAACCTACAAGCCCTGAAGGCAACGCCTTGCCTTATCCAGCGTGGCGTGGTCGGTGCTGGTCTTGATCACCGTGTCCAACGCGGCGCCGAACTCCTGCTTGTTCGGCTCGCGGAGTTCCTTGTGCCGCGCCAGCTCGACGATGCTCTTCGAGGCCGGTTCGGCCAGGGTCGTCTCCAGGTAGGGCAGCAGGAACCGCAGCGTCTCGACACTCCGCACGGCCGAGGCCCGCTCCAGGACCAGGGCCCGCTCTTCGTCGCGCCGGGCAAGCTGGATGGCCTGCTTGAGCATCGCCAGGCGCTTGTCGTCGGGCAGGTTGCCGGGCAGGGCGGCCACGCGAATGAAGGCCCGCAGCGCCGCGAGGCGGTGGGCCGGGTCAGCGGCCTTCTGCGCCAGATCGAGGAGCTGATCGGCGGCCGAAGGGTCGGGCCAATTGCAGATTGCCCGCACGCCCGCCTCGTGGAGTTTCGGCTCTTTGCTATCGAGGGCCTGCTGGACGAGCGCTCGCGCCGCCGGCCCGCCGAGACGGCCCACCAGCGGCAGCAACTCCGCCCGATCGGCCGCTGGGGAACTGCGGAATATCTCGATCACCGGGTCGGCCCGGTGTTCGGCCTCGGGCGCCTGCTGGCAGACCAGCCGCACGGCCTTCTCGGCCTCGTCGCGCTCGGGGCCCTTCTCGGCTTTGAGCACCAGGGTCACCATCGCCGGGATGTCCTTCGGCCCGGCCAGCTTCGCCAAGGCGTCCAGCACGCGGCTACGGACCGCCAGGTCCGGGTGGGCCGCCTCGCTGAGGAGCACGGGCACGACGCCCGCCGGCCGGCGGATTGCCAGCAGATCGATCCACTCGGCCCGCCGCGCCGGGTCCTTCTCCGCCCGCATCGCGGCGATGATCCGCTCGTCAATCTTCGGCCCGCAGATGGCCTCCAGGCTTTGCTTGGCCGCATCGCCCAGCGTGCCTTCGGCGGCGGCGAGTTGCGTCAAGACGGGCAGGGCCTCCACGTCGCCCACGGTGGCCAGCGCCCGCACGGCCGCCAGGCGGACCGCATCGTCCTTGCTCCGAACCGCTGCCAGCGCGATCGGGGCCAGCGACTTGTCACCACGAACGCGAATCGCCATCAGGATCGACCACTGGCTCCTGGCAGGGAGCTTCGCCATGCCGGCCGCCACGGTACGAAGGTCGGCCGGCGAAAGATTCGCCAACTCGCCGGCCGCGGCGGCGCGAACCATCGCGTCGTTGCTGGCCAGCCACTCCAGGACCACCTGGACCGCCGGCGGGCCGGCGGCTTGCACGACGCCGCGCAAGGCGCCTTGGCGGACCGCGCGGGGCTCGTCCGGGGAGGCCAAATCGCGGTAGATCTTCGCCGCAAGGTCGCGCTGGCCGGCGGCCAGCAGCCGATCGGCGGCCAACAGCAGCCCGTCGTCGACTGCTGTGCGGGCCTTGTCGCGGGCTTTGGCCCGTGCGGCAGTCAGGGCGCCGGCCGCCTCCACAGTGCCGATCTTTCCCAAGGCAACGGCCGCCGCTGCAACGACCTGCGGGTCGGGGTCGACCAAGGCCGCTGCCAGCACGGGGACCGCCTCGGGATCGCGGCGCTGGCCCAGGCTGTCGAGGATGCCCGATCGTGTCAAGCCGGTGGCCTTGCCGGCCGCCTCGCGCAGAGCAGCGCCGGCCGCGGGATAGGGCATCGCCTCCAGGGCGAAGCGGGCCGCGTGGGAGGTTTCCGCATCGGTCAGCAGGCCGGCCAGCACGGGGATCGATTTCTCCGTGCCCGCGGTCCGCAGCTCGCGGCAGGCATTGCACTTCTGCGCGGCCGGAACATTGGACTTGAGCACTTCCACCCATTTATCCTCGGCCGAGGGCGACTCGGCCGGCAGCCGGGCCGCCGTCGCCGTCAGGCAGGCAGCCCCGGCCATCCAAAGGATCCAAGGCGTACGCGGGTATCTCATGGTGGGGTTCCTATTCGTGGGTAGTGGTAGGTTATGCTTCAGCATAACGAACGGGTGACATGCAGCCGTTGGGTCGCGATCGCGTTATGCTAAAGCATAACCTACGGGTGTTGCGGGCAATCAATAGCGCCAGGGCTCGCGGGCTGCCAGGGAGAGCAGCCGGTTGGCGTCGGGGGCGTCGGGGAACTCCTCTTTCTGCGGGTCCCATTTCAACGTCCGGCCGATCCGCATGGTGATGCCGCCCAGCAGCAGCAGGCTGGCAGCGCGGTGGGCGGTCTCCGCGTCGGAGATCGTCCGCTGACGGGTGCGGACGCACTCCAGGAAATTCCCCGAGTGGCTGTTGGAGTAATAGACCCCGGGCACGCTGAGCGCGGACGACTGGCGGATCAACTCGGGCGGATCGGCGGTGAAGACGTTGCGATGCACGGTGACGGTGCCTTCGGTCCCCACGAAGCAGGCCCCGCCTTCGTTCCAGGCCTGGCCGGGCGGAGGGCAGCCATAGACCTCCACGCCGTTGGCATAGCGGTAGACCGGCTTGCCGCCCTCCAGGCGGATTTCCACGGGGCCGGTGTCGTCCGCGCCGAGGCCCCATTGCACGATGTCGTAGTGGTGCTGGCCCCAATTGATGTCGCCGAAGCCGAAGCGATGGGCGCCGGTGCTGCCGTCGTAGTTGAACCAGGGCAGCGGTCCCACGTAGGGCTCCCAATTGACGTCCGGCGGGACGGCGCCGCCGCGGGCGGTCGAGGGGGGCGGGCTGATGCCGCCGCCCGTCTGATAGGCGTAGACCCGCTGCAGCCGGCCGATCCGGCCTCCGCGGACCAGCTCCACCGCCTGGCGGAATTTGCCGCCATATTCGGATCGCTGCTGCGTGCCGCCCTGGTAGACGCGGCCGTGGGCCCGCACGGCCTCGACCACGGCCCGGCCGGCGCGGATGGTGACGCTGGTCGGCTTCTCGCAGTAGACATCTTTGCCGGCCCGGGCCGCCAGGATCGCGTTGGTGGCGGACGCGTGGTAGGCGGCGGCGATCAGCACGGCGTCGATATCGTCGCGGGCCAGCAGGTCGCGGATGTCCCAGTAGGCGCCGCAGCCTTGGTAGCTGCCCCGAGCGAACTTCTCGGCGTAATACTTTTCGACGCGTCCCTTACCCTCCTCGGCCCTCTTGCGCTGGACGTCGCAGACGCCTAGCACCTGCACGTCGTCGCGGCCGAGGTAACCGCCGGGCAAGTAGGTCCAGGCGCCGCCGAAGAGGTGCCCGCCGCCTTGCCCGCCCAGCCCGACGAACCCCATGTTAATACGATCGCTAGGCGGCACGGCGCCGTCTTTGCCGAGTGCGGAGGCGGCCACCAGGTAGGGGACCGCCGCCGAGGCGCCGGCGGCCAGCAATCCGCGCCGCACGAAACACCGTCGGGATACTCTTGTAGCCATAGCGAACTCCTGGCAGGCTCGGGGTGGGCGTCAAATGGCGAGGGGTGTATTATAGCTCCCGGATCGCCAGGTTGCCACCGTTTTGCACTCTGGGGGTGGTACGATTCGCCCGTCCGTGCAAAGATGTCCTTGAGAGATCCTTTTTGCCCGTACAAAAGAGCAACCAAGAGAACCTGCCATGACGATTGCCCGGGTATTTCGTAGTCATTTTGGAGCTTTCTGGCTCGCGCTGGCCGCCGTCACGCTGGGGGCGCGTGCGTCCGCGGCGGCACCGCCGAGCCCAGGCGAGACGGGCGTCGTGCGAATGGTCTTTGCCGGGGACGTGATGCTCGACGGAGGGCCGGGGCACTACGTCACCCACGGTGGCGACCCGTTTGCCGGCGTGGCGCCGATCTTGCAAGCGGCCGACATTGCCGTGGCCAACCTGGAGTGTGTCATCGCCACCAAGGGAAAGGCCCTGGACAAGGACTTCACCTTCCTGGCGCGGCCCAATTGCATCCCCGTATTGAAGCGGCACTTCACGGCCCTTTCGCTGGCCAACAATCATTCGGGCGATTGGGGCAAGGAGGGGTTTGCCAGTCAATTGTCGCTTTTTGATGAGGCCAATCTGCCCTATTTCGGCGGTGGGCGCAACATCGCGGAGGCGCGGCGCCCGCTGGTCCTGACGCGAAACGGACGCCGCGTCGCCCTCTTGGGTTACGACGGCTTCCCGCCCCGCTCCTTCGCCGCCGGCCCAAGAACGCCGGGGGTGGCCTGGATGGTGGAGGCCGACATGTTGGCGGACGTCAAGGCGGCTCGGGCTGCGGAGAAGGCCGATTGGGTCGTGGTTTTCCTGCACTGGGGCAAAGGCGAGGAACCGGCGCCGACCGAGGCCCAAGAGATCCTCGCCCGAAAACTGATCGACGCGGGAGCCGACGCGGTGCTGGGGTGCCATCCCCACGTCACGCAAACCGTCGAGCTGTATCGCGGGCGCCCGATCGTCTACAGCCTGGGTAACCTCGTCTTCGACTATTATCCCAAAGATCCCGCGGTATGGACCGGCTGGATCGTGCAACTCACCTTCGGCAAGCCGACCGGGTTGGAAATGAAGACCAGCACCGTCGAGCTCGATCCGGCCGGCATTCCGCATCTATTTCCCCCGCCTTCCCCGGACGACGGCCGGGGCGGAAACGGCAAGCAAATCAGTCATTCCGGGCGACCCGAAAGCCGAGATTGACGCAGCGGCTGTCCGGCTGGTTCCAGTTGCGGAAGGACGCCCGAGCCCAGAGAGGGAAACTGTTCCAGGCACCGCCCCGACGGACGTGGCGATCCCCGGAATCGGGCCCCTGGGGATCGTCCACCGGAGATCTGGCATAGTAGTCCTCGCCGTACCAATCGGAACACCACTCCCAGGCGTTGCCCAGCATGTCGTGCAGCCCGAAGCGGTTTGGCGGCAGGCTGCCCACGGGGGCCGTGAAACGGCCCCGTTGGTCCTTGGGAATGAGGAGGTTTTGGATGGCGGGAAAACTGCTCCTGCCCTTGGGGTCCGTCGTCTTGGCCACCTTGGCCAATGCGTCGGGATCATCGCCGTTGTAGTAACGGGTCGTCGTTCCCGCACGGCAGGCATACTCCCACTCGGCTTCCGTCGGCAGCCGGTAGGTCTTCGCCTCTTTGCGGCTGAGCCAGCGGCAGAAAGCCACCGCGTCGTTCCAAGTGACGTTGAGGACCGGGTAGTCCTCGTTCTGCGGAAACCCGGGATTGCGCCAGTTGTACTGGGGCCTGCGCCCTTCGCACTTGCCGATCGCCCGGTTGTAGCCCCACCCGCCTTGACCATCCTTCTCGGCCTCCGTCCGGTAGCCCGTATCCTGCACGAAGCGGCGGAAATTGCCCACGGTTGCCTCATACTTGCCGAGATAGAAAGGCCGGGTGATCCGCACGCGATGGCGGGGGTACTCGTCCTTGAACTCCTGTGGTGCACGGTTGTGGGCGGCGAAGTTCTTAACGATCTGTTCCGCCGATTCCCCGCTCCCCATCATGAACTCCCCTGCCGGAATCCGCACGAGGCGGATGCCGATAGAATTGCTGATCTCACCCGGCCGATCCTTGCTGACGGTCTGTGCCTTGGCGACCAGGGCGTAGGAAGCGACCAGTAAGAGGGCCAGTATTCGCGTCGCGAAAGGTTTCATCGAGATTCCCTTGAACAGGTCATATCGAGTGTCGTTGGGCCCTGCCTCGGCGTCAAGCACGATTCTTGGAGTGCGGCGACTTGTCGCCGCTTTTCCGGACTATTCACCACCAAGAGGCTACGCGGCACTTCACCTGAACGCTGCTTCGCGATCCGTTCCGGCCACACAAGGAAAGCGGCGAAAAATCGCCGCACTCCAAAACTTCGCCCGGTCTAGGCTGCTGTCCCCTTGCAAAATGTGCTTTGTCGATGAAGAATGGACCAGTCCTCGACTGGCCAACAGCGGCTGCCGGCGGTGATGGTCCCGATCCGAGGGTATGACGTGTTTCCGTTCAACAGGCGCCCGTCCCAAGACGCAACCATGCGATGGGCGCTACACAACAAGGGAGGGTCTCCATGAGAGTGCTTCTAAGTATCGCGGTGGCCTTGGGCGTGGTGGTAACGGGTATGATGGGTCTGTCTCGGCCGAGTTCGGCGGCTGAGCCGGCGTCGGCCGGCAAGGTCTACGAGTTGCGGATCTACAAGACGAACCCCGGCAAGTTGCCGGCCCTGCACGCCCGCTTCCGCGACCACACCTGCCCGTTGTTCAAGAAGCATGGCATCGAGATGATCGGCTTCTGGACGCTTATGGAAGGCGACGAGGGCAGCGGCACGCTCTGCTACATCGTCGCCTTCCCCAGCGTCGAGGCCCAGAAGGCGGCATGGCAGGCATTCAAGGACGACCCCGCATGGAAGAAGGCGAAGGCGGATTCGGAAAAGGACGGCGTGCTGGTCAAGGAAGTGACGAGCAAGAACATGAAGGCCACCGATTACTCGCCGATCCGGTAACGTGTCGCGCCGGATTTCTTGTGGTGCAGGCGTCCCGCCTGCCCGGAAGATGCAGGCGAGACGCCTGCACCACAAATTATTGTGACGCGGCTCCTAAGGAACGCGATGCGGCGGGACCGCCGGGCGGGAGCCGATGCCCAGCGCGATGGCCGGCAAGAGGGTCTGGGCCGCGCCGGCGTCGAGGTTGAAGAGCATGAAGCCCGGCGCCCCGAGCTGCCGGGCCTCGTAGATCTGCGAGGCCACCCGATCGGCTGGGCCCAGCCGCCAAGCGCCGATGCCGGGATAGACAGGAATGCGGCCGTCGACCAGCTTGAGCTGCCGGGTCACCAGGTCCACAAACGGCGGATCGGTGTCGGCGTAGTCCATCGGGCAGACGAAATCCAGGTAGCCCGCGCGGACCCACGCCACCCAGTCCTGGCCCACGCTCCGCCGGCAGTCGGGGTAGGCCCCGAAAACGGCCGCGGAGATCTTGATCTTGGGCTTGAGCTTCTTCGCCCCGTCGTGGACCGTCTTCACCAGCCGCGTGATCTGGTCGCAGCGCCACTGCTCGTACCGCCCTTGCAGCGGGCCGCTGTAGCAGTCCTCCGGCCAATGGGCCACGCCAGCGCCCGCGTCGGCCTCGAAGCGCCGGCGGCAGCCGTCGCAGTAGCAGCACTCGCGGCCGGGATAGCGGATGTAGTCGAAGTGCAGCCCGTCAACGTCATACTTGGCCGCCACCTCCAACATGCTGGCCGCTTCCAGCTTGAGATTCTCCGGGTTGGATGGGCAGAGCCAGTCGTGCGGCTTGCCGGCGACCGTCACCTGGAGCCGGCCTTCGCGTCGCATCCTTTCCACAAAATCGCGGGGGGCCGTGGAGAGGTTGTGGTTCACTTTCCAGACGTGGACTTCGATCCCGTGGGCATGGGCCGCCGCCACGCACTGGGCCAACTGGTCGCCCCAGCGGGCGAAGGTCTCGCTGCGGGGCAGAACGTCGCTGGGATAGTGCGCCACGCCCGCCCAGAGCATGTTGGGAAAGACCATGTTGAACCCGGCGTGCGATAATTCCTTGGCCGTGCGGTCCCAGTCGCCCGGATAGGCGCCGGTGCCGGAGTGGTTCCAGAAGCCCCGGGCTTCCCGAGGCGGACTGGGCTGGGCCTCAAGATAGGCCGAGGCTAAGGCCGCGTGGGCTTGCCGGGCGGCCTCGGCGGCCTGGGGATAGAGCTTTTGCTCCAAGTCCTTCCCGGCCGTGCGGGTCATCGCCGTGCCGGCCTCCAGCCGCGAGACGGCCTCGGGCAACTTGCCGGCCCGGACGAACCGGCCCAGGGCATCGAGGTCCTGGCAATGACCGACCCGCCCGGCCCGCGCCACCTGGCTCTCGGCCATCTCCCGCCAGAGCGGCGGATCGAGACGGCCAAGGATCGCGGCCAGAAGCTGCTCCTTGCCGGCGCGATCGTCGGTGAGCAGGATGTGGGTCAGGAAGGCCCCGCGATCGCTCAGCAGCAGGGCCGGCAGACCGGCGGGGTGCCCCGCCTGGTCGAACCAGCGGCCGATTACCCGGGCGTTTTGGCCTGCCGGTTGGGCCGTGGTGATGTTCCATGAAGCCTGCCGGACCGACTTGGGCAAACCGGGAACATCGTCCGCCTCGAATCGCATCTCAGCGAACTGCCCCGCCTCCTTCTGCGCAACGTATTGCAAACGGTCGAAACCCAGCGTGCGGGCCAACCCCTGCGGCAGCGTGAAGCAGGCCAACAGCTTACCGCCGGACTGGACAAACTTCGCCAAGGCGTCGGCCGGCGCGTCGTCCAGGCGGGGATGATAGGGCAAAATGACCACGCGGCGTTTGCCTAGCCCGCCGCGGACCACGTCCGCGTCTTCGATCGTATCGGCCCCCAGTCCCAACTCGGCGAGCATTTGCGCCATGTTCGCGGCCGTCTCCCGGACGGTGGCCTGCTCGCTATCTTGTTCACGTGCGGAGGGAACCACCAACGCCACGTCGTGCCAGCCGGCGGCCAACTGGCGCAAGAGGATGGTGGAATCCTTGGCCTGTCCGCGCCAGAAGGAGATGCGGATGCCGTCGATCTTCTGCCAACCGGCCGGCTGCCCTTCGATGCGGAAGGAGGACTTGGGAAACTCGAGGGTCTGCCAGCCCGGCTTCCCCAGGCTCGCCCCGGCCGCGTACCAGCCGTCGCCGCTACGGAAGTAGAGGCTCACCTGCCCGACGGCCTGCGGCTCGGCGGCCCGAAGCACAAGCGTGAATTGACCTTCGTTGGCAAGGTCCAGCGACGCGCGGCGGTCGAGCACCGTGCGCGGCAAGCGGGCATCGGCGGCGAAGGGGGCGACAAGTTGGATCGCCCGGCGACCCCCCTCCGTCACGGCCGTTACCTCGGGCGTTCCGCCCGACGCGGCCCAGGCCTGGCGGGCGTCGGCCGTGGCTGGATAATCGAACGCATCGATGGTTTGCCAATGTCCGGAGCCGAGGGCGGCGAGAACGAGGAGCAGGGCGTTCATAACTGGGGTCTTGTCGCAATAACGGATCGGCCGACGAACCAATTGGCGGAATTCCGTGGGACGGATTGCTAATCCGTCCACGATTTCCGGACGGATTACCAATCCGTCCTACGGGCAAACGCCGAAGCTATTCCGCCGTCAATGCCAGGCAGGCCCCTTCTTTGGTGCTGCGCACGAAAATGCGTCCCTCGCTGATGGCCGGGGTGGACCAGCACTTGCCGGTGAGCACCTTGGCCCGGGCGATCTCGTGGTAACCCTCCGGCGTCGCCTCGACGACCACCAGCCGTCCGTCGTCGCTTAGGGCCAAGAGCCGGTCGCCGGCGAGGATCACGTTGCCGGGGCCGAAACCCGGCTTTTGCCAGGCGATCTTGCCGGTGGCAATCTCGACGCACTTCATCGGGCCGCTGCCGAACTTCTTGAAACTGAACATGCCGTACAGGTAGCCGTCCTTCGCGACCGGCGTGCTCCAATGGCTCAGCACCTTGTCGATGCCGGAGATCCGCCAAAGCTCGGTCGCCTTGAAGCCCCCCGCCGTCTTGCTGATCTTGCACGCCGCGCCGCCGACGCCGTAGCCGGCGCCGCAATAGACGATGTCGCCCGAAACGACGGGCGAGGCCGCCGTGGAAACGCTGTACCTCATGGGGAATCGCCAGAGGGCCTTGCCGTCCTCCGCGGCGACTGACAACAATCCGCTCTGGAGGAAGAAGATCACCTGCCGCCGGCCGAGGATCGTGGTCACCACCGGCGTGGCGTGGGTAATATGCTCGTCGAATCCCTTCCAGACCACCTTCCCGGCCTTCTTATCCAGGGCCAGGAGCGATTGGCCCGGCCCGCCGCCGCCGACGAAGAGCAAATCGCCATCGATCACCGGCGAGGCCGCGTTCTTCCAGCCGATGTTCCGGCCCGCATGTTCCTTGATGAGATCCTTGCTCCAGATGGGCTGGCCGGTGGACGCATCCAGGCAGTAGAGCACCAGGTTGGGCGTGGCCACGTAGACCCGGCCGTCGTTGCACGTGGGCGTGGAGCGCGGACCGTCGCCGCCGTCGTTGCCCGGGGCGCCGGTATCGCCGCCGCCCGGGTAGCGCCCCTCGCCGACGTCGGCCGCCCAGAGCCTCCTTGCCCGTCAGGGCGTCCAGCGCCAGGCAGACCTCCCGCGGCTGGCCGTCCCGATCGCGGTTGACCTGGGTATACGCCTTGCCGCCGCTGACCGCAAAGGAGCTGAAGCCGTTGGGAGTGGGAATCTTCCAGAGCAGCTTGGGCCCGCCGGCCGGCCAGTCCAGCAACACTTTCTCGGCTGTAGCGCCGGTCTGATCCGGCCCACGGTACTGGGGCCAATCCGCGGCCAAGACGGCCGCCGGTGGCAAGAGGCAGAGGAAGCCGAAAACAACAGCCGGCAGTCGCAGATCTGGCATGGTAGACCTCGGGGATTGGGGAAGGAATCTAGGCGGGGTCGCGCGGCGGTTCGCCCGGGCGGGCCGCCGCACGCTGCTACACGTGGGGAAACACGCAGGTATACCTTGCCATCCTACGTTAACCGCAACCGGGAAGCAAGCATTTCTCAGTGGCCAGCGGCCGGTAGGTTATGCTTCAGCATGACATGAGGTCTCACCGGGCAGGGAAAGGCCGGACCCAACACCGTTGCCGCCCAAGAGCATCTCCAGTACACTACCTTGTTGCGGGCCACGCCGGCCGGCAGCCAACCACCCTTGTCTTGAGGAACTTTTCCCATGAAAGTGGCCACGATTGTCACCAAGCGAGGCACGATCCGACTCGAGTTGCACGCCGACAAGACCCCCAAGACCGTGGCCAATTTCGAGAAGTTGGCCAAGCAGGGCTTCTATGACGGGCTGAAGTTCCACCGCGTGATCCCCGATTTCATGATCCAGACCGGTTGCCCCAAGGGAACGGGGACCGGCGGCCCGGGCTATACCTTCGCCGACGAGTTCCACAAGGACCTCAAACACGACGGCCCGGGAGTGCTCTCGATGGCCAACTCCGGCCCGAACACCAACGGCTCCCAGTTCTTCATCACCCACGTCGCCACGCCCTGGCTGGACCGCAAGCACTCGATCTTCGGCCGGGTGATCCAAGGGCAGGAGGTGGTCGATGCGATCCGTGCCGGCGACGTGATGGAGAGCGTCGTGGTGAGCGAGGAGCCCGAGCCGAAGAGATAACGTCCACAGTCAACCACAAAGAACACGAAGAGCACGAAAGTTGAAGGCATCGGACCGGGCGAAGGCGGCTTGCTAGTGTAGTGCCGCGGCGCGTTTTCCAAGTTTCTGCCTTTGTGTTCTTTGTGTCCTTTGTGGTTTGGTTTCGGTCGGAAGAGTAAGGCAGCCATGAGCCAGCCTGCCCTGGAGAAGGCCGTGATCCTCGCGCGGGGCCTGGGCACGCGGATGCGCCGATCGGACGAAACGGCCCCCTTGGACGCCCGCCAAAAAGCGGTCGCCCAGACCGGCGTCAAGGCGCTGATCCCCATCGATCGCCCCTTTCTGGACTACGTGCTCACGGGCCTGGCGGAGGCGGGCTATCGCCGGGTCTGCCTGGTGGTGGCCCCGGACCACGACGCGATCCGCCGCTACTACCAGGAGCAGGCCCCGCCGCAAAGGCTGACCATCGAGTTCGCCGTCCAGGCCCAGCCCCGCGGAACGGCCGACGCCGTGGCTGCCGCCGAGTCGTTCGCCGGCGGCGATCCCTTCCTGGCCGTCAACTCCGACACCTACTATCCCCAGGAGGCCCTGTGCGGGCTGAGGGACCAGGCGGGAGCCGCTGTGGCGCTGTTCGAGCTGGAGAGCATGTTGGCCTCCAGCAACATCGCCCCGGAGCGGATCCGGCAGTTCGCCTTGGGCCAGATCGACCAGCAGGGCCGCCTCTCGCGGATCCTCGAGAAACCGGCCGAGGCGACCCTGGCCGCCCTGCCGCGCCCGCTCTGGCTGAGCATGAACTGTTGGCGGCTGGTGCCGGCGATCTTCGAGGCCTGCCGCCGGATTCCGTTGTCCGTCCGCGGCGAGTTGGAGTTACCCGACGCGGTCCAGTACGCGATCGACCGCCTAGGCGAGCCGTTCAGCGTGGTCGCCGTTCGAGCCGGGGTCCTCGACCTGACCAGCCGCCGCGACGTGGCCTCGATTGCGGCGCGGCTGAAGGGGGCGAAGGTCGAGTATTGACGACCCGAGCGGTCCCCCTCTCCCTCCGGGAGATGGTTGGGGTGAGGGGAATTCACGAGGGACGGCTGAAATTCACTTGGTATGATAGAACACCAACCGAGTGCGACGGCATTTCGCGTGGCCATGCAACGCGCGGCGCATCAACTGCTGGACGATCCGAAAATTTTCGACGACCCGCTGGCACTTCGCATCATTGGCCAACAACGCGCCGCGGCACTACGAGCTGATCCTCGTCAGTTTGAGACCACGCCGCTATCGCCGTTTGTGCGTGCCTTTGCCGCGGCGCGTGGCCGGTACGCCGAGGAGGAACTCGCCGCAGCCATCCAGCGTGGCGTATGCCAATACGTCATTCTTGGCGCAGGTTTGGACACGTTCGCTTATCGAAACCCTTATCCTGAGAACGCATTGCGCTGTTTGAAGTCGATCACCCTGCCACGCAGAACTGGAAACGATCCTGCCTGGAGGGAAACGCCATCACGCCCCCAAGGAACGTCACGTTCGCGCCCCTTGACTTTACGACGCAGACGCTTGCAGAGAGCCTGCGAGATGCGGGCTGCGATCCAAGCAAACGCACCTTCTTTTCCTGGCTTGGCGTGACCGTGTACTTGACGACCGAGGTGGTGATGGCGACCTTGCGTTTCATCGCGTCGGCCCCCGGCGGAAGCGGCGTTGTTTTTGACTACGGAGTCTCACCGTCGTTGTTGACCCCCGTCCAGAAGTCCGCCCTCGGTGCGCTGGCGCGGCGGGTAGCGTCAGCCGGGGAACCGTCGCGCGCACTGTTCGACCCCGCATCTTTGGCCCAAGAACTTCGAGCGATGGGTTTCCACCATCTGACGGACAATGGCGCGAAAGAAATCAATGCACGATATTTCACCAACCGGAAGGACGGGCTTCGAGTTGGGGGCTTGGCGCACGTGATGAGCGCCCAGGTCGGATAGGTCTTGGGTCTTCGGCGAGAGGCGCCGAACCGTCGCGCCCCGGGGTCCTGCCTTGGGTCTGTCGACGGGGCTCGCAAACACGTTTGCGGCCCGCACGGGCCAAGGCCCTCAATCCAAGTCCGGATTCTCGATATACGGCTTTGAGACTGTGACTGCCTTGTCATCAGGTGATGGGACGATGCGATTCTGATTGGCTGGATTGCGTTTGACCGAGAACTCGACATTGATCTTGAAACACTCGTATTCGGGATGGAGGTAGCATTCGGGATGGAGGTATCGAACGGTCACCAAATCCTGAATTCCTCCGTCCATCTGCACGCGCTTCTCGATCTCCGCTCTCGTCATCCCTGGCTTGATCTCGTTGAGCTCCGTCAGACATTTGCGCACCCATGCTTCCCGGTCCGCCTGCTGCTTGCAACCAAGCACGGAAATCTCTGCAACTACCGCCAGCATGACTGCACTCAGTATTGCGATCTTCATCATCTCCTCCCGGCCAACCGGTAGTCCTCCCCGGGCGTGTAACCCCCGAACTCATACGCCGCGTCGAGCATCGCGATCACGTTCTGCGGGGGAACGTCGGCCAGGATGTTGTGGACTTGTTGGAAGACGAAGCCGCCGCCGGGCTTGAGAATCTCGACCTGGCGGCGGACATGGTCGCGGATCTCGGCCGGACTGGCATGGGCGAGAATCCCGTGGGTATCGCAGCCGCCGCCCCAGAGGGTCAAACGGGAGCCGAAGTCGCGCTTCAGCTCGGCCGCGTCCATACCCTTGCAGGAGATTTGCACGGGATTGATCGCGTCCAGTCCGGCATCGATCAGGTCGGCCAGCAGCGGGCGGACGCCGCCGCAGCAATGGAGCATGACCTTCACGCCGGCCAGCTCCTTGGCGCGCCGCCACATCCGAGCGTGGCGGGGCTTGAAGAGATCACGGTACATTTTCGGCGAGATCTGCGGGCCGGACTGCATCCCCAGGTCGTCGCCGAAAAGGATCACGTCGATCGAGTCGCCCACCAGCGCCAGGTATCTCTCCAGGTTGGCGAGGTGCATCTCGACGAGCCGATCGAGCACTTCCCGGACGCGGTCCGGATTGCCGGCCAGCAGGGCCAAAAAGTTGTCGTTGCGGTAGAGGAACTGACCGATCTCCAGGAGGTTGCCGCCGAACAGGCCGATGATCGCCCGATCGCTGCGGCTGCGGAGGTTGCGGGCGCCTTCGGCCAGCACCCGGTCGCCGTCGGGGCCCATCACCAGCGGGCCGGGCGGGCTCCGCATGGCGACCCAAATCACATCTTCCAGGGCCTCGCCCAGGCGGTCCAGGTCGTCCTGCTCCGAGAAGGGCCAATAGCACTGCTCGAAGTAGAGCGCGCCGGGTGGCATCCGCCCGATCACCCGGCCGCTTTTTCCCTTGAGCACCCATTGGCCGCTTTCCCACTGGGGCAGGGCCCAGGCGGGCATCTGGCAGGGCGAGCCGTCGGGCAGCACCCAGTCGGCCCAGTGGCCGCTCTCCTCGGCGAATCCCCGGCCCAGCTCAATGGTGTCGACGTGGAAGCGTTCCAGCACGTCCTGGTCGATGATCGCAAGCTGCTGGATCGGGTCGTAGACGCGGATCGGCCGCTTTTCCAGGCCCAAGGCGTCGCGCAGCTTGGCGTAGGCAATGGCTGCGATGCCCGAGGAACGGTGGCCGCCGAAGTCGATCGGCACGCGATCCGCTTCGCGGTGATTCAAGGCCGCCAGCACCCGCTGTCTCGGCGTCATGGCACACCCCCCAACACCCGGTCCAAGGCAGATCGGCGATTTGCCGCAGGGCATTATCGTGCGTGGCTGGCTCTTCCACAAGCCCTCGGCGCGGGTCCACGAAGACGCCGGCCGCGAATAGACGCACGGGCAGTCTGCGGCTATAATGGGCCTTGGACCGCGGCCACGCTCCGGCGGTCGTGCATCGCAGGGCATTTTTGAAAAGGAATCTGACACCCGGCGATAAGGCTATGCCGCGAACATCGGAAGACTTGCTGCGCCAGCGTTCACGATTGCTGCGATACGGGGCGGCGGTGATTGCCATCATACTCGCAACGTTGGCGCGGGAGCTGCTTAGTCCCGTGCTGGGCAGCGCGGCGCCCTTCTCGGCGTATTTCGTGGCCATCATGTTTACCGCCTGGTACGGCGGTCTGGGCCCTTCCTTGCTGGCCCTCATTTCCGGCGCTCTGCTGGCAGCTTATCTTTTCATCGAGCCCCGGGGTTCATTTCTGCTCCACGATCCGGAGCACCAGGTGAGCCTCGGCCTGTATGTCGTCGTGGGCGTCGTGGTGGCCTTGTTGAGCGAATCGCTTCACGAGAGCCGTCGCCGGACCGAGGCCGCGCGTGCCGAGCTGGCGGATGCCAACCGCGGCCTGCAAAAGGAGATCGAGGAACGCCAACGGGCCGAGCAATGGCTGTTGGAAAGTGAGCGGCGGTTCCGCGGGTATTTTGAGCAGGGACTGATCGGCATGGCGATGCTGTCGGCAGGCAAGGACTGGATCGAGGCCAACCGACGGCTGCGGGAAATGCTCGGCTATTCGGAAGAGGAGCTGAGCTCCAAGACCTGGACCGAATTGACCTACCCCGACGACCTGGCCGGCGAGGACGCGCAGTTCCAGCGAATGCTCGGCGGTGCCAGCAAAGGCTACGTCACGGATAAGCGCTTTATCCGCAAGGACGGCGAAATCGTTTATGCCAGCCTTTCGGCACAGTGCATGAGAAAGGAGGACGGGACGCTGGATTGTGTTCTGGCCCTGGTTCAAGACATCACGGAGCGGAAGCGGCTGGAGAGCGACCTGCGTGCCGCGAAGGACGCCGCCGACCGGGCCAAAGCGGTCGCCGAGCTTGCCAACCGCGCCAAGGATTATTTCCTGGCCGTCCTCAGCCATGAGCTGCGCACGCCGCTGGCGCCGGTGGTGATGGGGGTGTCGATGCTGGAGGACAGGCCGGACTTGGATCAGGAGGTGCGCGGGACGCTGGGGATGGTCCGCCGCAACGCGGAGATGGAAGCCCGGCTGATCGACGACCTGCTGGACATGACGCGCATTTCGCGGGGCACGATCGAGCTTCAGAAGCAGCGCGTGGATCTCGGCGCGGTGATCGACTATGCGGTCGAGGTGTGCCGGCCCGACCTCCAGGCGCGAAGCCTGGAGTTCACCGTGGAAATGGGGGCCGACGGGCCCTACTGGGTGGAAGCCGACGTCACCCGCCTCCAGCAGGTGTTCTGGAATCTCTTGAAGAACGCCGTCAAGTTCACGCCGCACGAGGGTCGCGTGGGCATCCGCTGCCGCCGCGACGGGCCGGAACACGTGGTGGTGGAAGTCAGCGACAGCGGCATCGGCATCGACCCGGACGCCCTGCCGCGGCTGTTCAACGCCTTCGAGCAGGCGGAACGGGCCATCAGCCGACAATTCGGCGGGTTGGGATTGGGTCTGGCAATCAGCAAAACGATGGTTCAGATGCACGGCGGCAGCATCGAGGCCCACAGCGAGGGCCGCGGCAAGGGCGCGACGTTCCGCGTCCGGCTGCCACGCTGCGCACCTCCCGGCCAGCTCGAATCGCCGGCCCCCGCCACGCCCCGGAAGCGCGCCTGCGCCCCTTGCGGATTCTGCTGGTCGAAGACCACGGCGTTACGGCAGAGATTATGGGTTTGGTATTGACCGCGGACGGGCACGAGGTGGCAACGGCAGGCGACGCAGCCACGGCACTGGAGCTGGCCGGCCGGCGCCCCTTCGACCTGCTCCTCAGCGATTTGGGACTGCCGGACGGCAGCGGGCACGACCTGATGCGCGAGCTGCGCGCGAGGACACACGTTTCCCGGCATTGCGCTGAGCGGCTACGGGCAAGAGGAAGACCTGTTGCGAAGCCACGAAGCGGGCTTTGCCGCCCATCTCACCAAGCCTGTCCCCCACGAGCGCCTGGTCGAGTCCATCGCATCAGTCATTGCGCCGCCGGGCGACTAGATCCGACCCGCGGCGCCGGCTTGCCGTACCACATGATCGTGCACGGTTCACTCGTCCGCACGCCTCGGGAACCGCGTGGGTCAGCCTACGCGGGTCACGCGGTCTTCATCATCGCGTCCAGCCGCTTGGCACTCAGATAGAGCTGGTAGGGGCGACCGGGCAACTCCTGAAAGTCCCAACGTTGGTAGAACGCTTTCGCGGCGTCGGAGAGGCAGTCCACGACCAAGGCGACGAATGCGAATGTCTTTCCCGCTTCCCAACAATCTCGCAGGGCTTTTGCCAGCAAGAGGGTTCCCAACCCCCGACGCTGATGTTCGGAACTGACCCCCAGCCAAGCCAGGATGGCGACCGGCAAGGTTCGGCGCGGCAATGACCTTCCCACCTCGGCTGGCAGGTCGCTGAAATCGGCCTGGCCGGTCGCCAGCGTGTAGTAGCCGGCAATCGAGCCCTCGTCGTCCAAAAGCACCTTGGTCACGGATAGGTGTTTTTCCTGGTGCTGTAGTGCTCCGGTTGCCAGCCAATCGTCCACCTTCGACTCGCCGCAGTGGAACTCCCGGCGCGGATGTTCACGCCGAAGTCGCTCCAAACGGAGCCCGGCCGGGAATCCAACAGCGTTCACGACTCACCTCGCATGATTGCGCCCAGGCGTCGCTGCGCCGGAGTCAGTTGCGGCGTCTCATTCAAGGCGTTCCAGAACAATAACTGTTCTTCGGGCGTGAGCGCGATAACCAACTCGCGAGCCGCTTGCACCTCGCGCCGCGCCTGGGGCACGAGGACCGCCCGCACGTAATCGCTTACCGGGATGTGCCGCAAGCCGGCGGCCTCGGCCAACCAACGCTTGCTCTCCTTGTCCAGCCGAACCATCAGCGGGCTGGCCGTTTTCGCCGTGCGGGCTTTTCTCGATGACCGGGGATTCCGCATTTCGCCCACCTCCCTTCTTCACTTCCCATTGTATTGCAGATCGCAATACAGTCAATGCGCGTTGCGCAACTCGTGTCGCGGCATCCTGTCAAGTTCGCTTACCCCCCATGCGATTGGGTTGGCGCTAGATCGCAGCAGCGTCCGGGCAACCTATAGTTTCCAGGGTGGACCGAGCCAGCAGGTCCCACCACCATCCTGACCCCCAAGGTGTACCAATGAGCGAGCCCCGCTTCCCTCAAGACCCGGCTTTCCGTTGCCTGCGGGCCGGAGATTTCGACGGCTTCCACCGCGCGATCGCCGACCGCGAGGTGCTCGACTTCAGCGCCGCCAATCTCCGCGGCACCGACCTGCGCAAGGCGGATCTGCGGAAGGTCCTGCTCCGCGACTGTTATCTGCGCGACGCCGATCTCCGCGGCTGCGATCTGCGCCATCTGGACCTCGAAGGCGTTTCCCTCCAGAACGCCAAGATCAGCGGCGCCTACTTCCCCAACAACGTCCCGCCCGAAGAGATCGACCTGAGCGTCCGCCACGGCACGCGGATCCGCACGCGGAAGGGATGAAGGGATAAGAGATGAGGGATAAGAGACGAGGATAAGGGATGCAGACACGCATGTCTTCACCTTCATCCCTTATCTCTTATCCCTCATCTCTCATCCCTTATCTCTCATCCTTCATCCTTCATCTGCGGCTTCCTCGTGTGCCAATCCGTCGCCTGCTGGAACATGGAGGCGCCCCGCAGGAGCCGCTCTTCTTCAAAGGGCGGCGCTTGCAGGTGCAAGCCGATGGGAAGACCGTCTCTGCTTAGCCCGCAAGGGATCGAGATCCCGCCGATGCCGGCCAGGTTGGTGCTCACGGTGTAGAGGTCGTAAAGGTACATGGCCAGCGGGTCGTCGATCTTCTCGCCGATCTTGAAGGCCGGGCCGGGGGTGATCGGACCGGTAATCAGGTCCACCTCGTCAAACGCCCGATCGAAGTCCTGCCGGATCAGGCGGCGGACCTTGAGGGCCTTCAAATAATAGGCGTCGTAGTAGCCGGCGCTGAGGGCGTAGGTGCCCAGCATGATCCGCCGCTTGACCTCGGCCCCAAAGCCTTCCGCCCGGCTGCGGCGGTACATCCGCACCAGCGGATTGTCTAGCGCCGCCAGCGCCGCCTGGTCGCCCCGGCGCGAGGTCCTTTCGCTGGGCCTCCAGTTCGGCGGCGATCGCTTTCTCGTCGGTGCGGTAGCCGAAATGGACGCCGTCGTAGCGGGCCAGGTTGCTGGAGGCCTCGCAGGGGGCGATCACATAATAGGCCGCCACGCCGTACTTGCTGTGCGGCATGGAGAGCTCCCGGACCGTGGCCCCCAGCGACCGGTAGACGCCGATCGCCTCGCGGACCGCCGCCTCGACCTCGGAAGAGAGCCCCTGGCCGAAGTGCTCGCGGACCAGGCCGATCCGCAGGTTCGCAAGCGGACAGCGGACGGTCTGGCTGTAAGGCGGCACGGGGCGGTCGATGGAGGTCGAGTCCAGGGGGTCGTGCCCGGCGAGCACTTCCAGCAAGAGCGCCGCATCTTCCGCGGTCCAGGCCAGCGGCCCGATCTGATCCAGGCTGCTGGCGAAGGCCACGAGCCCGTAGCGGCTGACGCGGCCGTAGGTGGGCTTCATGCCGGTCACGCCGCACAGACCGGCCGGCTGGCGGATCGAGCCGCCGGTGTCGGTGCCCAGGGAAAGCGGCGTCATGCGGGCGGCGACGGCGGCGGCCGCGCCCCCGCTGGAGCCGCCGGGGATCCGCGAGAGGTCCCAAGGGTTGCGGGTCTTCTGAAAGGCCGAGTTCTCCGTCGAGCCGCCCATGGCGAACTCGTCCATGTTGGTCTTGCCCAGGATCACCGCGTCGGCCGCCTTGAGCCGGGCCACGACGCTGGCATCGTAGGGCGGGCGGAAGTCGGCCAGCATCCGCGAACCGCAGGTGGTTACTTCGCCCTGCGTGCAAAGCACGTCCTTGATGGCCACCGGCAGACCGCCCAGCCGGCCCAGCGGCTTGCCGCTGCGACGCTTGCGGTCGATCTCTTCCGCCCGAGCCAGTGCCGCCGGCGGATCGACGTGAAGAAAGGCCCCCACCCGGCCGTCCAGCGCGTCGACGCGATCGAGGAAGGCCCGGGCGACTTCGACCGATGTAACTTCGCCGCGGTCGAGCAGGCTCAAGAGTTCCGTGGCGGTCAGGTCGATCAGGGGCATGCGTCAGCCTTCCTCGCAGACGTAGGGTGGGTCAAGGCCGCCTCGGCGGCCGCCGGCCCACCAAAGCAGCACCGGTGGGGGTGGTGTCCTAAGACCGTGTTGTTCGGGTTTTGGTGGCGGACGAAAACGGGAAGCTATTCCTCCACTTGCACGATTTCGTAGAGCGTGGGAATGTACGCAAGCACAGCCGGTATGAGTATGACTGTAAGACACGCCACGGTTATCAGCACCACCTCGATAACAACCCCCAAGGGGCTCGCGGCAAATTCAATCCGGTATCTTTTCATGGCCTTCACTCCGACGATTCAAGAATTCGGGCAACGCAACTGACACGCTCATCACCGGTGGGCCGGCGCTTGCTTCGCAAGCTTGTCCCACCCTACGCGAGTTTGTCGCACCCTACGTGCTCACTCCCCGAGCACGGCGGGCACAAGGTAGCATTCCGCATCGCGGTGGGGCGCGTTGGCCAGGGCCTGTTGGCGATCCAGGCTAGGGCAAACCAGGTCATCGCGGAAGACGTTGGAGACGTCCAGCGCGTGGGCCATGGGCTGGACGTCGTCGGTGTTCAGCTCCTGGAGCAAGCTCATGTAGTCCAGGATTGCCCCCAGTTGGACCGTGAGCTTGTCGAGCTCCTCGCGCGACAACAGCAAGCGGCCCAAGAGCGAGACCTTCTCGACCTCTTCGCGGGAAATGGCCATCGACGGTCAGGACTTCTTGGGCTTTTTCTTCGCAGGCGATTTCTTGGACACCGGCAGCGCGTCGGCGGGAACCTTGACGCCCGCTTCGCCGGCCGGGAGGCGGAAGGGGGCCAGGCGGACGATCTTGATGACCGCGCCGCTGCGAATACATTGCGTGCAGACACGAAGCGTCTTATGGGCCCCGCTGGCATCGCTGATGCGAACCCGCTGGAGGTTCGGCTTGAACTGCCGCCGGCTGATGCCCGTCACCTTAGTACCAACTCCTCCGAGGTACTTAGCCTTACCTCGGTGGGTGACTGTGTTTCCCATTTCCGACTTCTTGCCGCAGACTTCACATGCGTACGACATCCACTCTCCCCTAAGCAGAGGCGGCCAGCAAAGGTCAAAACACCCAATATATAGGACCCGGTGAAAAACGCAAGTCCGCCGGGATGCCTAAGCAGGAAAGCCCCGAATTCGGCGGCGTTGCCCTTGAAAGCCAGGGGGCTGGGCGCCAAGATGGAGGTTGGAGCCGCTTAGCTGGCTCGGGGCGCGTCCGCGACTGTTTTTTCCCTCGGCAGCGAAGGGTCTTCGCCATGAGAGCGTCGGTGGGTCTGCTGGTCCTTTGGGTAGTTAGCGGCGTGGCCCTGGCGGACGAGGGCCCCACGTATACGGCGCCCCAGGGCCCGGTTGCAACTCATGTGGCGATTTCCGTGATCCAGGACCAGAGCGAGGCGCCGATCCTGGTCATCAAGTATCCGTGGAGCGCTCATCCTCAGGCGTCGGTCGAGGTCTGCCTGTTGCCCAAGGACGTGCCCGATTCGCCGGCCATCCGCCCCTTGGACTTGGCCGGCCGGCTGACGCGCGACAAGGATGGGAAGCTGGTGAAGGCGGTCTACAAGTGCCAGGACGATGCGGCGAGCACGCCGACCGCTGTCTCGGTGACCGACGGCGACCTCAACTTCGACATCCTCGGCAATCGCAATTCCCTGGGGTCTGCGGCCGTGGCCGTAGGCTGGAAAACGCTGACGCCCGATCGTAAGGCGATCCATCGCTCGGCGTTCTACCGGTTGCAGTCCTGGGCGGCCGACAACGATACGCTGATGCTCGACCTGCCGCCGGAGCACTTCTGCCGGCCGGGCACGCTCAAGGTTTGGCTGCTGCGAGGCAACGAGGTGGTTTGGTCGGAGACGGTCCCCTGGCAGGAATCGACCTTAGGGCCCTGGTCGGCCCTGGCGGCGGCCAACCCGGAGTCGCCCGCCGCCGAGGCGCGGAAGGAGAAAGCCTCCAACCGCGAGAGCACGCCCAGCGAACACCGGACCGCCGGCTCCGGCGGGGGGACGAAGCACGCCTCGGGAAAGGAGACCAAGCATCACTACAAGGGCGGCGCCAACAAGGGCGGCGACGCGGGCGCGCGTCCGCAGTTCGGCGGCGACAACGCTCCCGCCCCCGCCGGCAAACGCGGCCAGAACGTGCCTGCCGGCGGCGGTTAGTCCCCGTGTGAATGTAGCAGGCACACGCCGTGTGCCGTGCTCTGCGGACGGCACACGGCGTGTGCCTACTACGCCTAGCTACCCCCGCGTAATGCCCAACGCCTCTTCCAAGATCGACGGATTGGCCGCCATTCCCTGCCCGGAGTGAATCGTGGGCCGGCCTTGCCAGTCGGTGAACTTGCCGCCGGCCTCCTCCAGAATAGGAACCATGGGGGCCGCGTCCCAGGCGCACATGATCGGATCGACCATCAACTCCGCCCGGCCCGTGGCCACCATCAGATAGCCATAGCCGTCGCCCCAGGTGCGGCTCAGCCGGGCCGCGGACTGGAGCCGATCGTAGACGTCGCGGCGGCCGGCGGCGTCGAAATTGCCCACCTCGCTGGTGAGGAACAGTCCTTCGCTCAGTTTGGGACAGGACGATACGTGGGCGGGCCGCGCCGGTTGGTCGCCGCCGAAGTACCAGGCTCCCTGGCCCCGGGCCGCATAGACTCCCTCGTCCAGCGCGGGGACCACGATCACGCCCAGCACGCTCTGACCCTCGCGCTCCACGCCGATCAGCGTCGAGTAGAGCGGCACCCCGTGGATGAACGATTTCGTGCCATCGATCGGATCGAGGATCCAGCGGAAGCCGCTGGTGCCGGGCCGGTCGGGTAGCTCTTCGCCGAGGATCGCGTCCTCGGGGAATGCCTCCGTGATCCGCTGGCGGAGATGCTCTTCGGCGTCCCGGTCGGCCTGCGTCACCGGCGAGTCGTCGCCTTTACGCTCCACTTGCAGGCCGGGGCGGCGGAAGAATTTCAGGGTGAGCCGGCCCGCCTCGCGGGCGGCCGTCAGCGCCAACTCCAGCCGCCGGCCGACCTCGGAGGCCGGAAAAGGGGACAGTCCCCATTTGCCGGAACGGCCCGCGACCAAGCTTCGCTCGGTGCCCGGCTTCGCACAAATGGGGACTGTCCCCTTTTCCTTCGGGTTGCGCATTCATGTCTGAAGGGTGATCTGCTCGATGATCCAGCGGTCGACATCGCGAAGCATGTGCTGGGTCAACTGATGGCCGCAGGGGTACTGCCGCAAGGCCACCGTGATCCCGGCCGTGTGGAACAACCGCAGGTCCTCGCAGGCCCTGTCCGGCGAATAGACCAGGCTGTCGCGGCCGACGGCCATGAACACCGGCAGCTTGCGAACCCGGTTAAGCTGGCCGAGGGGGCTGTGGCCCGTGGGGAAGGCCCCGCAGATGGACAATACACCGGCAAAACGTTGTGGATGGTTCATCACGATGCGAAAGGCCATCGTGCCGCCGGCGTCGAAACCCGCCAGGAAGATGCGGTGGTCCGCAATGCGGAACCTTTGCTGCGCCTCCTCGATGCACTCGAAGACGCGATGCTCGGCCTGTTCGATATGGGACTGGGTCTGCGGCCAGCGGTAGCCCGTAGGACCCTCGTCTTGTTCGCAGGCGAAGCCCCGCGGGGCCACGGCCACGTAGTTCCGCAGGCTCACCAGCGGCATGATCCGCAGGAGCTGCCGCTCGTCGTTCTCGCCTGGGGCGTGCAGCCAGACCAAGAGCGGATAGGCGTAGTTCGGCTCGTAGTGCAGCGGGGTGAACATGGCCCGCGTGCTGTCTTGGCTGGGTGGGGTAAACAGTCCCGACTGGATGCTGAACGAAACGGGGGATTTCTCCGGGATCGGCTTGGCCGAAGGCTGAATGCGGTTCATAGGCGCTCGCTGGTGAGAAATCGTGGCGACGAGGTCCCCGACACCTTCGCGTGAGACGCTGGAATCGAAGGAGACTCTACTCCATTCACGCCGCGATTGTCAACGGCAGCAGGAAGGGGGCGGACCGAATCCCGTAGCGGCATGGGTCGACAATTGCCAGCACTGCGCAGTGCTGGCATCCAAGAGAGTGGCCAGTGGCCAGTGGTCAGTGGCCAGTGGACAGCGGTCAGTAAGCCAGTGGACAGTGGACAGTGTTTCTGGGTTTCGCCAGTTACGACCACCGATCACTGACCACTAGCCACTGACCACTAGCCACTGACCACTAGCCACTGACCACTAGCCACTGACCACTAGCCACCGACCACTGGCCACTCATCCTGTCAGCCGGGCCATGGTGGCCACAACCTGCTTCACGGCGTCGATGCTCTTCTGCAAGGCGGCCCGCTCGCGGTCGGTCAGCGCAAGCTCGATGATCCGCTCCACGCCGCCGGCGCCAAGGATCACCGGCACGCCCACGTAGTAGCCGCCCACGCCGTACTCCCGGTCGCAATACGCGGCCACGGGGATCAGCCGCTTCTTGTCGCGGACGACGGCCTCGACCATCTCGGTGGTGGCTGCCGCCGGGGCGTAGTAGGCGCTGCCGGTCTTCAAGAGGTTGACGATCTCGGCGCCGCCGTCGCGGACCCGCTGGACGATCTCGTCCAATCGCTCGGCGGGGAGCAACTGGGTGACGGGAATCCCGCCCACCGACGTGCAGCTCGCCAGCGGCACCATCGTATCGCCGTGGCCTCCCATGAGCATCGCCGAGAACGTCTTCCACGCTGACGCCCAGCTCCAGGGCCAGGAAGGTGCGGAAGCGGGCCGTGTCGAGCACGCCGGCCTGGCCCATCACGCGGTGCGGGGGAAAACCGCTCACCTGCCAGGCCCGCTGGACCATCGCGTCCAGCGGGTTGCTGACCACGATCACGATCGACTCGGGGCTTGTGCGGCGGATCTCGGCGGCCACTGCGCCGACGATCCGGGCGTTGGTGCTCAGCAGGTCTTCGCGGCTCATGCCCGGTTTGCGCGGGATGCCGGCGGTGATCACCACCACGTCGCTTCCGGCCGTCTCGGCGTAGTCGGTGGTGCCGGTCACGCGGCAGTCGAAGCCCACGATGGGCGAGGCTTCCAGCAGGTCCAAGGCCTTGCCCTTGGGCATGTCTCCCGTCTGGGGGATGTCCAAGAGCACGACGTCTCCCAGTTCCGCCGCGGCGCACCAGTGTGCCGTGGTCGCGCCCACGTTTCCCGCCCCGATGATGCTGATCTTGGCTCGTCGCATGGCGATCCCCGCTAGTGGCTAGTGGTTAGTGGTTAGTGGTCGGTGACGGAGCGTGAAGCGCCCCGGTTGATTCTGGCCGCTTCACCGGCGTGGCCGCCGGGGCTAACATTTGCGAATCTTACCACTGGCCACTAGTCACTTACCACTGGCCACTAGCCACTGACCACTAGCCACTATCCCCGTAAGGGCTAGTCCCGATTACAATGGCATCAGGGGGGACGGGAATAGTTGGGGGCTTTTCTTCCGAATCGTTCTTGGCCGAATGCTCTCGGGGGTGGCAGCCGGAGAACGAGCGGAATACGAGGAGTGCGGCCTTGCCCTTGTCGCAGGCTGAATTCGATCGCCTGGTGGAAGAGCACGGTGCGGCCCTCTACCGGATGGCTTATCGCCTGGTGGGCGACCGGCACGAGGCGGAAGACATGGTCCAGGACACCTATCGATCGGCCTGGAAAAGTCGTCATTTGTTCGAGTCGGGGCGGGGCGAGCGGCCTTGGTTGGCCGCCATCCTCCGTCGCCGCGTGGCGGACCGCTGGCGGCGGCGGACGCTGACGACCTTGATTGCCGGCGAGAGTGCGCCGAAATTGGTCGGCCCGCCGAAGATCCCCTGCGAAACGATTACACCGACCAGATGCAGCGGGCCTTGGACCAACTGCCCGACCCATTGCGGGAGACGCTGCTGCTGGTGGTCGTGGCCGAGCTCACTCACCAGGAAACGGCCGACCTGTTGGAGATCCCCCTGGGGACAGTACTCTCCCGAGTAAACCGTGCCCGAAAGCGACTGCGGGAGTACTTGCTAGGGGCTGCCGCTGTTACCAACAGGAAAGAGGAGGAGGCAAATTAGGTTTTGTTGGGCTTTTTTTGCGGAAAGGCAGGAAAGGTAGGGTGGGGGTGCCGGAGTTGTTGCCTGAAGGAAGGGACCAGTCCCACTCCCTCAGCGACTTGGCAAGACGAGGGATCTGGGCAAGGGTTCCTCCTCGCTTTCTTGCTTGCCACCCGCCGGCATCCCCACTTTTTGGATTGCGTTTATGAGCGCTTCGGATTCACGTTCTGACGCCTGGCTGGATGCGGAACTCCGCAACGTTCCCATTCCTCCCGGCCTGCTCGGTCGGCTCCGCCAGACCGCGCAGCAGACGGTCGAGATGTCGGACGAGGAGCTCGACGCCGCCTTGCGCGACGTGCCCATGCCGCCGCAGCTTCGTCGCCGGCTGGAGCAGATGGGCCGGCGAATGACCCAATGGACGTGGATCTCGCGGCTAGCGATGGCCGCCTCGCTGCTGCTGGCCGTTGGCGTGGCGATCGTCGGCACGCTAGTGGTGTTCGTGCTCGTACCCCATGGGAACTTGCTGGTCAACGGCGGGCCGAAGAAGGCGCCGGCGGCCAACAGGATCGGACCCCCGGGGAGCCGGGAGAAAGTCCCCTTCGATGCTTCGCAGCTTCTGGTCGAGGGCGATTTGCCCGTCATGCCGCCGCCGTCGCCAGCGGCCCCCAAGGTGTTGCCGTCCGACCGGCCACGGACCCGTTTGCCAAGCGAGGAGTTGGCCGAGACCTTTGGTCCCTCGGGTCTGGATCCGACAAAGGACGCTAATCTCGAGCGCTGGCCGGTAGAGGGCAGTTGGCAGGATTTCCACGATTACCCGGACCTGAGGAAAGTGCCGTGGTGGAAGCCCATGGGCTACAACTTTCCCCCGGTCCTCGGCTACGATCTGCTCTTCCTCAGCCGCACGGGTTTCCATCCTTGGGTGCGGCCGCTGCCGAATACGCAGTTGCAGAGCGTGACGGTGCCCCTGGTTTCCAGCACCGCCAGCTACGAATTGGCCCAGCGCTATTTTGACGATGGCGAGCTGCCGCCAGCGACGGCATTGCGGACCGAGGAGTTCTTGGCGGCGATCGACTACCAACTCCCGCGGCCGACGGGCGAGACCCTTGGCCTCTCGGCGGCCGGTGGGTGGACACTGCACGGCGGCAGCACGCGGCTGGTGCAGTTTGGGGTTCAGGCCCGAGGGCCGCTGGACGCCAGTCGCCCGCCCGCACGGCTGACGCTCTTGGTCGACGTCTCGGCCAGCATGTGCTGGGGCGGGCGATTGGAAATGGTCCGGCAGGCGCTGGACGGTCTGGTGGACCGGATGGACAAGGACGACCGCGTCTCGGTGGTGGCCTACAACGACGACGCCCGGGTCTTGGTCGAGGATGCGGGCGTCGATCAGCGGACGCAAATCCGCGCGGCGATCGCGCAGTTGGTCCCGCGGAGCTCGGCCAACGTAGGCGCTGGCCTGCGCCAGGCGTATGCCGTGGCCCAGCGGGGCGATCCGGCGGTGAAGCTGGCCAATCGGGTCGTGCTGTTGACCGACGGCCTGTCGGAGTTGGACGCGCCCACGGTCCAACGGATCGACCAGCGGCTCCGCGCGGCGGCCGCCCGGGGAATCCAGCTCCACGTCGTCGACCTGGAGCAGGAGAAGGAAGACGACGCGTTGGACCCTGCGTTGCAGCGTTTGTCCGCGGCCGGCGGCGGACGGACGCACCGGGCGACCACCCGCAGCCAGGTCGGCTGGGCCCTGGACGAGGTGCTCAGTGGTAAGTCGCAGGTCGTGGCGGCCGACGTGCGGCTGAAGGTGACCTTCAATCCCAAGGCGGTGGCCTTCTATCGTCTTTTGGGACACGAGCCGCGGGCGGTGGTGGTTTTCAAGCCGGCCCGGCTCCAGACGAGCTTTTACGTGGGACAATCGGCCACGGCGCTGTTCGAGGTGCAGTTGATACCCAACAACGAGGCCAGTCTGGCCACGGCGGAGCTTACCTGGCGGGAGCCGTCCTCCGGCGAGGACCGCCGGCTGGAGCAGGAGTTCCGCCGCGAGCAGCTTGCCGGCTCCTGGGCGCACACGCCCGCGTCGGTTCAGGCGGCGGCGGTGGCCGCCGAAGCGGTAGAAACGCTGCGGTTCTCGCCTTACAACCCGCCCGTGCCCACGCGGTCGTTGCTCTCGTCGCTGTCCGCCATTTTGCGTTCCGGGCGGGACGTCAATCCGCAACTGCTGGAACGTCCCTCCTACCGCGAGTTCTTGAACATGCTGGAGAAGGCGATCCGGGCGGTGAGTCCGAGACGGGGAAGGTAAGTTGTTTCCGAACAGGACTGTCTCAGGAAACACAATTGTGAACGTCGCGGGCGACATTTGTTTTTCCGTCTTGGCGCAGGCGAATATCGCCCGACCGCACGAATCGTACCTCGAATCCGTATGCCGCTCGGCTGGGCCGGCCAACTGCCTGATCATCGTTACGACGGGCCTGGCTGTCTTCATCGGAGCGTGCTTTGTGGCTGCAAAATGCCGACGACCATCGGTCATCGCCTCTTACCTTTTTTTCTTGCCCCTGCCGTTGATCGTCGCTTTCTATGGAGCGGTGGAGGGACAGATGCATTCGCTTATCGTCCTGTCGTCGTCTCCAGAAGTGCAACCATCCGCCTCTCAGATTGCTGCGGGAGTGGCAAGCGCTTTGTCGCCGTTGTTCGTCGCCATGACGGTGACCTTTCCGTCATATCTGGTACTTGTGATCGGTTTAATGTTCTGCGCGGCGAAGGCTGGCAAGCACTCTGCTGACTGAGGCCCAATATGAGTGGCAATGAGTAACAATCAGACGCGATCTTCATGAGTCTCAACATACGCCGATCCTCGGGAACGTGGATTGCTTTTCTGCTAGGCGCCATGCTTTGGCCAGCCGGCGATGCGGGGGGTGCCGAGCCAGCGGCGGAGTTTCTTGCCAAGCTCCGGGAGCGCGGTTACCAGGACGTGGTGCTTTCGTACCTGGAGCGTTTGGGCAGCGATCCGCAGTGCCCGCCGGAGCTGAAGGACGCGTTGGATTACCACTTGGGCGTCACGCTGGCCGCCGGGCTATCGCGGTCCGCTTCGCCGGGCGTGCAGGCAGCCCAATTGCGCCAGTCCCGCGCGGCTGGAGAAGTTTCTCGAAGAACATCCTCGGCAACACCCCCTGAGCTGCGAGGCCAAGGCACGGCTGGCCCGCGTCCTGACCGATCTGGGCAAGCTCGAAACCGAGATGGCGGCGGCGGTCGAGGAATCCTCGCCACAGCGCGGCCGGTTGCTGGGCGAAGCTCGCGGCTCGTTCCAAACGGCGCAGCAGACCCTGGAAGCTATGGAGAAACAGCTTCAGGACGAGCGGGCGAGCTACCCTCCCAACGTGGACGACAAGGACCCACGATGCCCGAAGTGCCTGGCCCTCGACCGCGAGCTGATGGAGCTGCCGCTGGAGATCGCCGGGGCGATCGACGGCCGGGCCAAGACGTACCGGCCGGCGGACAAGGAATACCGGGAATTGCTCACCGCGGCGGCCGCCCGGTATCACCGTCTCTACACGAAGCACTCGTCCTTCTATGGCGGGATCTATGCCCGGATGTGCGAAGGCCGGGTATGGGAGGAGCTGGGCCGGACCAGCGAGGCGATCGAGGCCTTCCAAGACATCTGGTCCCAGGTGAGCGACGGAGGTCCACTCCGCGCAATCCGCGACCAGACGCTCGTCCTGATGCTGAAGACCTACTCGCTTCCGGCGGTGAAACGTTACCAAGAGGCCGTCTCCTTGGCCTCCGTCTGGCAGAAGACGGCGGACGTAGCTGAGCAGTCGTCGCCGGAGGGTTTGGAGGTCCATTACTTGGCCGGTCTGGCCGCAGTGAGCCACGCTCGTACTCTGGCCGAAGGCTCTGCGGCAAGGCGCGAGGTGTCGCTGGGGGCCAAGAGCCATTTCGACTTCGTCGCCGGTCACTGCGGAGAACTCCAGGGACAAGCCTGGGAAAGGTCCACCGAGCTTTCGGCGGTTCTGGGCGTGGAGGGGAAAAGGGGACAGTCCCCATTTGTGCGAAGCACCCTTCGGGCCGTTCCGGCAAATGGGGACTGTCCCCTTTTCCCCGACAAGCCGGCTTCCTTCGCCCAGGCCAAGGCGGCCGGCGACGCCGCCTGGGATCGCATGACCGCATTGCGGGTTAGGGCCCAAGAAGCCAAGATCCGGCAGGACCAGGAGCATTGCGCTTCCCAAGCGGACCAGGCGGCTCGCCAAGCGATCGGCTTCTACCGCCGGGCCCTTGCCAGGTGGCCGTTGGTGGTGCAGCCTTTGAGCGGTGTTTCGCCGGACGATCGGCGAAAGCCGGAACTACCAACCGACGGCCTAAATCTGGTCCGCTACCGGCTGGCGTACCTGTTGTTCGCGACGGGCCAGTATGACGATGCGGGCCTGCTGGGCGAATTCCTCGCCCAGCAGTACCCGGAGGCAGCCGAGGCCCGCAGGGCGGCCGAGATCTCCGTCGAGGCCTATCGCAACGTGGTGATCCAGCGGCTGCGATCCGCGGCGGCCGCCGGCGACGGCAAGCCGTTGTCGACCGAGGCGATCCGCCAGGCGACAGCCTTGGCGACGGAGCGATTGGTCCGCGTCGGCCGCTACGTTATCGGCCGCTGGCCCGAGGAGGCCGAAGCGGTCGAGGCCGCGAAACTGCTGATCGATACGGCCGTCGATCGCCGCGAGGCGGCCTCGGCCGAGGAGTTTCTGGCCGCCGTGCCGGTGGCTTCTTCCTACCGGCCGCAGGCGGAGCTTCGCGTGGGCCAAGCCTGGTGGGGCGCCTACGTTGAGGCGGCCCCGATCGTCGGCGAGGATCGTTTGCCGCCCGCGGAACTCCACAGGTTGGCCCAGCGGGCGGGGACCATGCTCCAGAAGGGAATCGAAGATTCCCAGGCCGGCCATCGCCAGGTTGCTCCGCCGGAGTACGCCCTGGTCTACTCCGCCTTTGCCCTGGCCCAAATGGCGATGGACCAAGGCCAAACTGACGAGGCGGTGCGTTGGCTTGACGATCCGGCGATCGGGCCGATGACGCTACTTTCGTCCGGCAGCCCGGCGTCGGGGGATCTGCTCGCGTTGGTCGACCAGACACTGTTGCTGGCCGTCCTTTCCTACGCTTCCGCCCGTCTGCCCGACAAGGCCCTTGACGCCTTGGTCAGGCTGGAGAACCGGACGCTGGGGCGCGGCGATCCGTTGGCCGGCAGGCAATTGGCACGCCAATACCACCTCGCCGGCAGGCGCCTTGGGAAGGTCCTCCTACGATTGAAACAGGAGGGCAAAGCCGACGAAGTCCAACAGATCATCATCGGGCAAGACCTGCTCCTGGGCCGCATCGCTCAGCGTAGCGGTCCCCCTCTCCCTCCGGGAGAGAGCCGGGGTGAGGGGAAGCTGCAAGGAACCCCTACGTTCACGATGCAGGTCTGGGTCGCCGAAACTTGCCTGGCTTTGGGCGACGACGGCCAGCGCCCGCCGGAATCGTCCGAGGCCGCCGCTTACGTGCGACAGGCCGTGCGGACCTGTCTGGCGATCCTCGATCGGCTCCAGGAAACGCCGTCCTGGGGTCCACCCGACGCCGCCTCGGACATCCAGGTCCGGCTGGCGGTCGGCCTGCGGGCCCAGGGACAGTGCCGGCAGGCGTTGGACCGGCTGGCGGCCGTGCTGGGTCAAAAGAACCTGCGGATCGACGCCCAAATCGAGGCCGCCCGGACCTGGCAGACCTGGGGTCAAGAGGAACCGGGCTCTTATCTGCGGGCGATCCGCGGCGATAGTTACCCCTTGCGGTTGCCGGGCGGAGCGAGTCGGCAGGTGCCCATTTGGGGTTGGGAGGAGATCGCCCGGCAACTGGCGGCCTTCCAGCGATACCGGGAGCAGTTCCTGGATGCCCGCTATAACCTGGCGGTCTGCCGCACGAAGTTGGCCGCCACGCAGACGGGGACCAGCCGAGAGGAGACGCTCGATAAGGCCGCCGCGGAAGTTGCCGCGGTCCGCGTCCGGCTGCCGTTTCTGGGCTCGGAGTGGGCCGCCCGATTCGACAGCCTCTTGAAGGAAATCGAGATGGCGCGTAAAGTCAAGGTTTGGGGATCCACCTCAAGGAGAGTTTCATGAACCGTCGCTCCGTGCTGTTTGGCACCATCCTTTGGTTGGTCGCCACAGCCGCCTGCGCCGACGACACCGTCAGGACCGTAGGCAACAAGACCCTGCGATGTACCGTGACGGGGATCACGGCCACCGAAGTCACGCTCGAGCAGAACTCGATCAGCGAGACGGTTCCGGTCAACGAGGTCGAGCTGATCGCCTTCGACGGAGAGCCGCCCGCGTTGACCCGCGCTCGGTCGGAGGCGACCGCCGGCAAGTTCGACGAGGCTCTGGCCTCACTGGAGAGGCTGGATCCGGCCAGCTACAAGCGGCTCGAGCTACGGCAGGAGATCGACTTCTACAAGGCCTATGTGCCGGCCCAATTGGCCCTGTTGGGGAGCGGGAAGATCAACGAGGCCGCCAGCGCCATGTTCGCCTTTGCCAAGAGTCATACCACCAGTTGGCACTACTATGAGGCATGCCAGGTGGTGGGCGATCTGGCCGTGGCGGTGAAGAACTACCAGGTGGCCCAAACCTATTATGGCAACCTGAGCAAAGCGCCCTGGCCGGACTTCAAGATGCGGGCTAACGTGGCGTTGGCCTATGCCCTGGTGGCCCAGGGAAAGATGGCCGATGCCCTGCCGCTCTTCGAAGCCGTGCTGTCCAGCGACGCCCGAGGCGATCTGGCCGATCGCCAGAAGCTGGCCGCCACGCTGGGTAAGGCCCGCTGCTTGGCCAGCGCAGAAGCTCGACGAGGCGGTGAAGATGGTCCGCGAGGTGATCGCCAATTCCAGTCCTGAGGACGTGGCGCTCAACGCCCAGGCCTACAACGCCTTGGGCGGCATCTACCGCAAGTCGCACAAGACCGACGACGCCTTGCTGGCCTTCCTGCACGTCGAGCTGCTCTACCCGTCGATTCCCAAAGAGCGGATCGAGGCCCTGGAGAACCTGAAGGACCTTTGGACGGACAAGCAGCGACCCAACCGCGCCCGTGAAACCGAGCGGATCCTCAGGGACGAGTACGGCCGGCAGTAGATCCTGTCTGCCGGGCGGGAGCGTTGGCGCCGCGTCAAAATAACTTGGGCAGTTTCTCGTAGGACGGATTGCCTAATCCGTCCGGCTTCCAGGGACGGATTAGGCAATCCGCCCTACAAATCTGATCGCCTTATGCTGAAGCCCACCCTACGCGCACGGATGAAACTTTTTGTGGACGGCCCGCAAGCGGGCCGTGTCGACGTGGGTGTAGATCTGCGTGGTGGCGATGCTCGCATGGCCGAGCATCTCCTGGACCTGCCGCAGATCGGCCCCGCCGGCCAAGGAATGGGTCGCAAAACTGTGCCGCATGGTGTGCGGACTGACCGTCGGCGGCGCCCCAACCCGCAACGCGTAACGCTTCAACAACTCCCAGATCCGCTCCCGCCGCAGCCGCCGCCCGCGATAGGAAAGGAAGGCCCAGGCGGCGGCACTGCCCGGTGGACAGAGTTGGGGACGCTCCTCGGCCAGGTAGAGCCGACAAGCCTCGACGGCGCGGACGCCCACGGGCACCAGCCGTTGTTTGTCGCCTTTGCCCCGGCAGATGCAGAAGCCCTCGTCGAGCCGCAAGTCTTCCAGCGTTAGGTGGGCAATCTCGCTGGCCCGGCAACCGGTGGCGTAGAGCATCTCCAGCAAGGCCCGATCGCGCCGAAAGAACGCGTCCCGCGGCGTGGGGCTCTCGAACAGGCCGTTGACCTGCTCGGGGCTGAGCACCTGGGGCACCCGTTGCCAAAGCTTCTGGCTGCCCAACAGTTCCGCCAGGTTGTCCTGCAAGACCCCTTCTAATTGCAAATAACGGAAAAAAACCTTCAGCGAGACCAGGTGTCGGGCCATGCTCGCCGGGGCCAGCTTCTGCTGGTGAAGCCAGGTGGCGTAGTCGGCCAGGTCGCGGATCGACAGGCCGGGGATCGTGCGGCCGGCCAGCCATTGGAAGAACCGTCGCAGGTCGCGGCGGTAGGCGGCCACCGTGTTTTCGGCCAGGTGGCACTCGCCCTCGGCATACCGGCAGAAGGCGTCGATCCAGGTCCCCGAGACACTCCGCACCTGGAGCGGTTTGGGGTGCAATCGTTTCCGCGGCGAATCTCGCACGGGATACCTCGGTTGTCACCGTGCCGTGTCAGGCACCATCACGAAGCTGCTCGCGCACTTGCAAAAGAACCCGCCCGAGCATGTTCTTTCCGGAACCATCGCCACCGTCACCCCAATAATCATCACGTTCAGGGTGTTCGATGATCGTCGCATCCCAGGTGGCCAGCAATCCCTCCATCTGACATAATTATCGGCCGCAAGGGGCTTGGAACGAGCCACAATCCCGGTTCCACCGCTTATTGGTGAGTTTGACGATCTTCGCTGAGGATAGTATCATGGAATGATATCAATTACTTGGTCGCGGTGACTTCTATGAAAGACTACAAGGGTTACTCCGCAAAGATCACGCTGGATGAGGAGCTAGGCGTGTTTCACGGCGAGGTCGCAGGTATTGCCGACGTGGTTACCTTTGAGGGCAAGACTCCTGGTGAACTGACGAAAGCTTTTCACGATTCTGTTGACGACTACCTTGCCTTTTGCGAAGAGCGTGAAGAAAAGCCGGACAAACCGTACTCGGGGCGATTCGTGCTTCGGCTCTCGCCTGAATTACACCGGCGGGTCGCTATCGCCGCCAAGAAGGTGGGCATGAGCATGAATGAATGGATCCTTGCCCTGGTTTCGGAAAAGATGCCGAAGCGTTCCTCGCGCCCTATTCGTTAACTCGTAAGAAGTGCGGCCGACCGTTCACAGCCGCACATCTGGTCTTCGCCGAAGCCAACGATCGCGGGCTACGCATTCCCCTTCCGGAGGGAGCGTGGCTCTTGGACCAGCACTCCGCTCCGCCTCCGGTACTGTCCAGACGTACAGATGCCGCTTACAATTATAGCAGAGGCAAGTTACAAAGGAGGCGTGCGTTGGTGTCCCAATCCTGTCAGCGGCTGCTCTTACCCCAGGAGGAGATCCAGAGCATGTGCCCGGCGACCGTGCCCCTTGTTGGCTTGGCGGATATGACCCACGGGCAGGAGGGCGACATGTTCCTCTTGATGACGGCCAAGGAGGAATTGACGACCCGAGAGGGCAAACCCTATTTCAAGGTCAGTTTTCGCGACGCTCGCCGCGAGGTCTCCTTTCCCGTCTGGGACAACTCGCCTTGGGCAGGCGAGTGCCGCGACCGTTGGACGCCCGGCGTGTTCTACAAGGTCCGGGCCGTGTACCGCGATTCGAGCTACGGCCCGCAACTGGAGATCCGCAAGATCCGCGAGGTGGTTCAGTCCGACCAGGCCGACGGCTTCAGCGAGACGATGTGCCAGCCTTCGTCGCGGTTCGAGCCCCAGTCGATGTACGACGAGTTGCGCGAGATCGTCCGCCAGCGGATCGTCCGGCCCGACCTGCGGGAGCTGACCGAGTTGTTGCTGGAGGAGAACCGGGTCAAGCTCCTCTCCTTCCCTGCGGCCCGGCGGCACCATCACGCCTACGCAGCCGGATACCTGGAGCACGTGTTGAGCGTGACGCGGACGGCGGTCTACCTGGCCGACAAGTATGCCGACTACTATCCGGATTTCCACCCGCCCCTGGACAAAGAGCTGGTCGTGGCGGGGGCCGTGCTCCACGACATCGGCAAGCTCCGCGAGCTGGACCAGCAGCCGGCCGACACCTACTTTACCCCCGAGGGCGAGCTGATCGGGCACGTGCTCCTGGGCCGCGACATGGTGCGGGAAGCGGCCCAACGGGTGTCCGTCGACGGCCAGACGCTGCTCCGCCTGGAGCACGTCGTGGTCTCCCATCAGCGGCTGCCGGAATGGGGCGCCCCCAAGCCGCCGATGACGCCCGAGGCACTTCTGGTCCACTATGCCGACGACCTCGACGCGAAGTACCACATGATGGTTATGATCCTCCGCGACGACAAGACCTCCGGCCCGGTGACCAGCGCCAAGAACCTTTTGCAGCAGAAGGTTTACCGCGGGCCGGAGCATTAGTGGTCAGTGGCCGGTGGCTAGCAGGTTGTCCGTGCAGGGCGGAGCGGCAAGTGCGTTCGCGCCCCGAAGGCCAAACCATACCAGCCTAAATGGGCAATCAATACCCCAATATCGAGGCCCTATCGCTTTACCTCGACTGGCGGCAGCAGTAAACTTAGAGTAAGGCAACGGGACGCGGCCCGTTGTATTGACACCCCACGTATTTGCCAGTATCCTTACCAGGTTACGTAGCCCACTTAGCCGTGGAGCGGACGCGGGTAGCGTTTTTCCTTTGCCGGGGTTCGGCGGAGGAAAGCTCGGAGTCTTGCTGGACTTCGAGTGGATAGTCGCCCGCAATTCCCCCCTCGGAAAGTGGGTTCCGTTGTGTTATGGAGATCAATTTTCGGTTCGGACGTGCCCGAACGCTAGTGAGCGGAGGAAAGTGAACCTCGATGAACGCGAGCGAAGTGCTGCGGATTGTTGACACGATCCACCGCGATAAGAATATTGACAAGGAGATCGTCTTCCAGGGCATCGAGGCGGCCCTGGTCACCGCGGCCAAGAAACGCTATGGAGAGGAGGCCGAAGTCGCCATTCTTATCCATCGCGATACGGGGGTCATCACCGGCACTCACAACGGCATTGCCATGACTCCCGAGGAGATCTCGGAGCGGATCATGGCCCAGACCGCCAAGCAGGTCATGATCCAGAAGATGCGCGAGGCCGAACGCGACGCCTTATTTGACGAGTACCTGGAGCTCAAAAACCACTTGGTGACCGGCATTGTTCAGCGCTACGAAGGGGGCGCCGCCACGGTCGCCTTGTCCAACGTCGAGGCCATCCTTCCCAAGGGCGAGCAGATCCCCGGGGAATCGCACCACGCCAACGAGCGGGTCCGTGCCGTCGTCTCCGAGGTGAAGAAATCGGGCACGCGGGTGAAGATCGTCCTCAGCCGCACCAGCCAGCACTTCGTCCAACGGCTGTTCGAGCAGGAAATCCCGGAAATCACCGACGGCGTGATCGAGATCCGGGCGATGGCCCGGGAGCCAGGCTACCGGACCAAGGTCGCCGTCAGCAGCACCGATCAACGGGTGGACTCCGTGGGGGCCTGCGTCGGCGTCCGTGGAAATCGCATCAAGAATATCGTCGACGAACTCGGCGGCGAGCGGATCGATATCGTCCGCTGGAGTGACGACCTCCAGGTGTTGATTCCCAACGCCCTGCAGCCGGCGGAGGTCGAGGAGGTGATCCTCTGCCAAATGCTCGGCCGGGCGATCGTGCTGGTCCGCGAGGACCAGCTCTCGTTGGCCATCGGCCGCCGCGGCCAGAACGTCCGCCTGGCCAGCAAGCTCTGCGGTTGGGACATCGAGATTATGACCCGCGACGAACTCGACGAGCAGTTGGAGCAGGCCCTGGGCGGCTTTGGGTCGATCGAGGGGGTTAGCGAAGATTTGGCGGACCGGCTGGTAGGTGAGGGCTTCTTGTCGTACGATGATCTTTCGGTGATCGAGCCGCCGGACTTGGCGGAAATGGGGGGACTCACCGAGGAGCAGGTGCAGCAGATCATCCAACAGGCCGAAACCCGGGCCACGGAGGCGGAGAAGGTGGCGGCGGAAGAGCGACGCCGCCAACGCCAGCAAGATCGCGAGGCAGCCGCAACAGCAGCGGAGGCAGCCGCAACGGCAGCGGTAGAGCCGGTACCCGCCCAGACCTCGGAAGGCGTACCGGCCGAAGGTGGGGAACCCGAGGTGGAAACGGCGGCGGAGGCGGTGCTTCCTGCGGAGGCGCAGGCCGATCTACCTGCCGAGGCGGGGTCAGAGGCGGTCGACGGGGGATCGCGGCCAGACGAGCCGGCCGCAACTGGCTTGGGCGGTGGCGAAGATGGGGGCTCGGCCAGTGGCGAGGATGGCGAAGCTGCCTGGAGCGAGCAGGCATCCGAGCCGTCCGTCGATGAAGAAACACGAAGCCACGATGGAACTTAGGGCGCAATCGCCGCAACCCAAACGGGCTTTGCGGGCGTTAGGAGAGAGTCGGGTTGGCCACACGCATCTACACCTTAGCCAAAGAGCTGAAGCTCGACAACAAGGTCCTGGTCGATATCTGTAACAGGATAGGGATCACCGGGAAAGGGTCTGCGCTGGCCAGTCTGTCGGACGAGGAAGTTGCGGCGATCAAGGTCCATTTGGCCGCTGGTGGCAAGAAGGCCGGCGCGGGCGGCGGGACAGCCACCCTCGAAGGGCCGATGGCCCGGGCGACGGCTGGTCGCGGCCTGGCTTCGCCCCCCGTCGCGCGCCGCGACGACCACGTCGTCCCCTCGCCGATTTCCAAGAAGGTTCCCGTTCTGGAGAAGCGGCCCGAGAAGCCGGCCGCCAAGAAGCCGGCGGCAGCGATTGACGCCGCGCCCGATTCCGCGCCCACGGTACCCCCGTCAACGGCTCCTCTGGGCGTTGGTCAACCGCCCGTGACGGTGGTGGAGTCCGCGCCGACGCCAGCCGTGGGCGACGTGGCCGTCGCCGGTCCGCCGCCGGTTGACACGGGTCCGTCACCTGTCGCCGCGGCGCTACCGGAAGCCGCGGCGCCGCCGGCCGGCGAGCCGGCGCTTTCTGGCTTCCACGACCGTGTTGCCGGCGGCCGATGCGCCGCTTGGGCCCTTGGAGGGTGCGACGACGGCCGCGCCGATCGAGGGCGATCCCGGCGAGCAGCAGCCGGCGGCCGCGAAGCCGGATCGCACGATCCGTCCCTTGCGACCGGCTCGGCCGGACCGGCCTATCGACCGATTGGACCGTCCGGTCAAGCCGCGGACCGACAAGCCGCGGCCGGAGCGGCCGGGCCCGTCGATCAAGCTAGCGCCGCTGCCGCAGGTCCAGCAGCCGGCGCCGCAGAAGCCTGCCGAGCCGGCGCCGCAGAAGCCCGACATCAAGCTCGCGCCGGAGGCGATCCGCGCCTCGAAGGCCGGGGGCAAGCCGTTGTCGGAGCACATCCGCAAACAGGAGGAGAAGCGGAGGGCCGGCGGCAAGAAGCCCGCGGGCAAGACGCCCGTGGCCCCCAACCCGGCCGAAATCGTAGATCTGTTGGCGAAAAAAGAGGACAAGGATCGCGCCCGCAAGAGCGGTCCGGGGGCTCCCGCCGCGCCGGCCGATGAAACCACGCTGGGGGGCCGCGAGCAGCGGCAGTTGAAGCGGAAGCGGTCGGCGACAGCCAAGCGCCGCCACGGTGACGAAGAAGAGTCGGCGCCTGCCCGTGAGGCCCGCCGGCTCCGCCGCACGGGAAACTCCAGCACTGCCGCGCCCCGCAAGAACAAGGTGGTCCTGGATCTACCCTGCACGGTCCGCAGTTTCGCCGAGACCCTGGGCCTGCCCGTGCAGCAAGTGCTGGGCAAGCTCCTGGAACTGGGCATGATGAGCTCGATCACGGCCACGATTACCCGCGAGACCGCCGAACTGCTCACCGAAGCGATGGGCGTGGAGGCCGATTTCCGTGAAGACCGGGGCCTGGAAGAGAAATTGATCCCGGCGCTGGAACAGGCCGACAACCCGGAGAACCTCAAGCCTCGGCCGCCCGTGGTCACCGTCCTGGGCCACGTTGACCACGGCAAGACCTCGCTTTTGGACCGGATCCTCGGCCTGAACGTCGCCGCCGGCGAGAAGGGCGGGATCACGCAGTGCATCCGCGCCTACCAGATCGAGAAGAACGGCCGGCCGATCGCCTTCGTCGACACGCCGGGCCACGAGGCCTTCACGGCCATGCGGGCCCGCGGCGCCAACTGCACCGACATCGCCGTTTTGGTCGTCGCCGCCGACGACGGCGTGATGCCGCAGACCGAAGAGGCCATCAGCCATGCCAAGGCGGCCGGCGTGCCGATCATCGTCGCCTTGAACAAGATCGACTTGCCGGGCATCAACAGCGACCGCATCATGCAGGAGCTGGCGACCAACGACCTCTTGCCCAGCCAATGGGGCGGCGACACGGAGCTGGTCCGCACCAGCGCCATCACCGGTGAAGGGATCGATGAGCTGCTGGAGACGATCCTCACCGTGGCCGACCTGCACGAGTACGTGGCCGACCCCGACCGCCCGGCCGCCGGCGTCTGTCTCGAGGCCGAGGTGCAGCAGGGCCGCGGGGTGGTGGCCAAGGTGCTGGTGCAGAAGGGCACGCTGCGGGCAGGCGACGTGATCGTCTGCGGGCCGGCCCACGGCCGCGTCAAGGCCATGTACGACACGCTCAACCCCTACAAGAAGCTCAAGGAAGCCGGCCCCTCGGTGCCGGTCAACATCACCGGGCTGGATTCGGCGCCCAACGCCGGCGACCGCTTCCACGTCATGGGCGAGATCAGCGAGGCCCGGCAGATCGCCGCCGATCGCGCCGCCGCGCTCCGCCAGCACGCCCTGTCCGGCACCCGGCAGGTGGTGACCCTGGAAACGCTCCACGAGCGGCTCGGCCAGATGGGCGAGGTGCAGACGCTGAACATCATCCTGCGGGCGGATGTCCGCGGCTCGATCGAGGCGATCCGCAAGGAGCTCACGAAGCTGGAACACCCGGAAGTCCAGATCAAGGTGCTGCAGGCGCTGGTGGGCGGGATCACCGAGGCCGACGTACACCTGGCCGCGGCGTCCGACGCGGTGATCATCGGCTTCAACGTCGTGCCCGACGAAGGCGCCCGCACCTTGGCCGAGGCCGCCGGCGTGCAGATCCGCCGCTACGACATCATTTACCAGTTGACGGCCGACCTCAAGGCGGCCCTGGAAGGAATGCTCAAGCCGGAGAAGCGCGAGGCGGAGCTCGGCCGGGCCCTGGTGCAGCGGGTGTTCCACATCAGCCGCGTGGGCGCCGTGGCCGGCTGCCGCGTGCTCTCCGGCACGGTGCAGCGCGACTGCCGCCTGCGGATCATCCGCGAGAACCGCATCATCGGCGACTACGGGCTGGATTCGCTGAAGCGCGAGAAGGACGACGCCCGCGAAGTCCGCGAGGGGTTCGAGTGCGGCGTCAAGCTGGCCGGATTCAACGACATCAAGGAGGGCGATATTCTCGAAGCCTACAAGATCGAGGAGATCCGCCGGACGTTCTGATAGCCCAACTCATGGTTTTACAGGCCCCGATGCCTTCCCGCCGCGCGCAAAAAGTCGCCGAAGCCATCCGCGAGGTTGTGAGCATGGCCATCCTCGCCGAGATGAAGGATCCCCGCGTCCAGGACGTAACGGTCACCTACGTCGAGGTGGCCGGCGACCTGCGCAGCGCGAAGGTCCACGTCTCCGTGATGGGCGACGAGGGCAAGCAGCGGCTGGCGGTCCACGGTCTCACGAGCGCCGCCGGCTTCCTCCAGGCCCGCTGTGCCGCCCGCATCGACATGCGTTACACCCCGCGGCTCCAATTCCTGCTCGACCAGGGGGTGAAAAAATCGATCGCCATCGCCAAAATCTTGTCCGAGGTCCTGCCCAAGCCCGCGCCGGCCGAGCCCCTGCCGGAGGAGAGCCCGCCAGAGGCCCCCGCGGTGGAAGCATCGCAGCCGCCCTCAGCGCCAGGCGCCGCCGCCCCGCACGATCGCCAACCGGGGTCCTGAAGCGGCCGACGGCGGCTGCAGGTTTCCCTCCTGCGCCAACGCTTGCTGGTGTGCAAGGGGCTCTTCCCGGACAAGTGGTTTGTAAACCGGTACCTTTCCAGCCGCGACGACCGTCTGAAACCGAGAAATCATGGCACAGCCCAGTCGCACCGCCCAGATTGCGAAGATCCACAAAGTTCTCAAGAAGTACTACAAGCCGGTCAACCCCGAGCCCAACCGCTCGGTGATCGAGCAGCTCCTGTTCGCCTGCTGTCTGGAGAACGCCCCTTACGACGCGACGGAGGAGGCCTTTGCCGCCTTGTCGCACAACTTCTTCGATTGGAACGAGGTCCGCGTGAGCACGATCCGCGAGTTGGCCGAGGAGATGCCCCGGCTGCCCGATCCCTCGGCAACCGCCCAGCGGATCAAGCGAGTGCTGCAGAGCATTTTTGACGCCACCTACGCTTTCGACCTGGAGGACCTCCGCAAGCTGAACCTCGGCCCGGCGACCGAGAAGCTCGCCAAGCTCGACGGCACGACGCCTTTCTCCGTGGCCTACGTGGTCCAGGCGGCCTTGGGCGGTCATGCGATCCCCGTCGACCAGGGCGTGATCGAGGCCTTGGACGCGGCCGACATGATTACGCCGGAGGAAATCCAATCCTGTCAGATCCACGGCCTGGAGCGGGCCGTCGCCAAACCCAGGGGCTTCGAGTTCGCCTCCCTGCTGCACCAGCTTGGGGCCGACTTCATCGCCAATTCCCAGTCCCCCGCGCTCTTGCAGATCCTCGTGGATCTCAACCCCGCCGCCGCCGAGCGGATGACCAAGCGGCGTGCGAAAATGGACCACGACGCCCAGCCCCAGCTCGCCGACAAAGGCAACGTCCCTGCGAGCGAGAATCGCCCGCCCCAAGCCGACGCCGGCGAAGGCAAGTCGGAAGTGAAGAAAAGGCGGTCCGAGGCCCGGAAAAAGCTCGTCGAAAAGCCGGTCCCACCCGGCCACCACGAGCCCGAGCAGCCTGAGGCCAAGCCGGCGGAAGCCAAACCCCACGAACCCAAGCAGCCTGAGGCCAAACCTCACAAGTCCAAGCCCGCCGAAGCCAAAGCGGCGGAGGTCAAACCGGCCGAGGTCAATCCGGCGGAGGTCAAACGCCACGAGCCCAAGCCCGCCGAAGCCAAGGCGGCGGAAGGCAAACGGGCCGAGCCGAAGCGTGCCGTGGGCCAAGCGGCGGGAGGCAAAGATGCCCAGGCCAAGGCCCACGCCGCGAAATCTTCCAAAGCCCAGACCAGCGAAACCAAGCCGGACGACGCGAAGGCCGACGCCAAAGCGGCGGAAGCCAAGCCGGACGGAGCGAAGGGCCCCACGCTCAGGGCGTCTGCCGAACGGAAGAAGAAGACGCACGAAGAGCCCCCGGCCGCTTTGCGAACGAAGCTCACCGAGGAGGAAGAGAATCAACAAGAGGAAACTCCCGCCGTCAAGCGGAAGCCGGCGGCATCCAGGAAGGAATCGGCGGCGAAGAAGGAAACTCCTGCCGTCGAGTCCAAGGGCCTGTCAGATAAAATGCAGATTTGAGTTCCCCTCACCGCGTCCCTCTCGGAGGGAGAGGGGACCCAGGAGTGATCCCGTGCAATTATCAACCATGTCCGCTGCGGCCGGCCTCGGTTTGGCCTTGGCGGTTTTCATCAGCCAGTCCCCCGTGAACAGTTGTGCCCGGGATCTCAGCGGGCAATCGCTGGCCGCGGTTGCCCAGCCGCACGCGCCTCGTCCGCTGGACCTCGAAGATAGGCCGGCCATGCTCAAGCCGGCCAAGCCGCGAAACGACTTGGACCAGGACCGGATCGAGGCCCTGTCGATGTTCTCCGCCGCCCGGATGCTGGAGAAGCAACAAGACTACGCGGGCGCCCTGCGGCTGTACGAGCGGGCGTTCCGTTACGATCCCGATTCGCTGACCGTCGCCCGGGCCATCTTGCCGGCGGCCAAGAAGCTTGGCCGGCGCGAGGAGGCGATCCGCTACGCCTTGAAAGTCGTCGCCCTGGAGGATGCCGACCCCATGCTGCTGCGAAAGCTGGCGGCCTACCTTACCGAGCAAGGCCAATGGCGGCAGGCGGTCGGACTCTACGCCAAGGCCCTGGCCGCGCTCGAAAACGACCGACACCTCGGTCGCCGGCTTGCTGCTGGAGATGGAGGCCGGACGCGTCTACCACCTGGCCGACCAGTATCCCCGGGCGGCCGACTGCTTCGCCAAGGTCCTGGAGGCCCTGGCCGATCCCAAGAAGTACGGGCTGGAGGAAGAATCGATCAAGCTCGTCCTGGGCGATCCCGGACCGACCTACAACCTGATGGGGCAGTGCTTCCTCATGGCCGGCCGGCCCAAGGAAGCGCAGGCCGCGATGGAGAAATCCAACCAGGTGGCGCCCAATCCGGGTCTCTACGGGCTTAACCTGGCCCGGCTGGACCAGCGCAGCGGCAGGCCGCGCGAGGCCCTGGACCACCTGCAAGCCTGTTTCGACGCCCATCTGGCCAGCGAAGCAGTCCGGCCCTACCGGCTGCTTCGCGAGCTGTTGGAAAGCCTCAAGCTCAGCAACGAGTTGCTGTCTCGCCTGGAGAAGCTGCACGCCGCCGACCCGGCCAACGTGCCGCTTGCGTACTACCTCGCCGACCAGTACCTGGAGCGCAAACAGTACGACAAGGCCGAGCCGCTCTACCGGGCGCTGGTCGCCAAGACGCCTTCGGGCGTCGGATTGCGGAGCCTGGTGGCGATCTATCGCCAGACGAAGAAGCCGGAGGCCTTGCTGGAGGTCTTGGGCGAGCTGACGGGGAAGTCCGGCGCGCTGGATACTTTGGGCGAGGAAGGCCGGGCGCTGGAGTCCGACACGGCCACGATCGGCGCCTGTTGGACACGGCGCAGAAGAAGCTCAAGAGCGACGAGGCGAAGCTCCCTTACGGCCAGCGGCTGGCGGCCGCCTTGTTGGCGCTGGATGCCAAGCGGTACGACGACGCCGGCGCGTTGTTCGAGGCGGCCGTCCGGGCCAAGCCCGATCAGAAGTCGGAAGTCCTGCTCACCTGGGGCGTGGGTCTGTTGACCGCCGAGCAGAATGCAGCGGCCAGCAAGGTCTTCCGCCGCGGGAAAGAGGAGAAGGCCCTGCCCGCGGACAACCCCAGCTTCGAGTACTACCTGGCCGGCTCCTTGGAGTTGGAGGGCAAGACTGACGAGGCCTTGGCCGTCGCCCGCGAGGCGCTGGCCAAGAAAGACGATTCGCCCCGCTTCCTCAGCCGCGTGGCCTGGATCCAGTACCACGCCGGCCATTACGACGAAGCCCGCAAGACCTACCAGGAGCTGATCGACCGCTTCGACGCGGAGGCCGACGAGGACGACGACCGCGAGGTTCTCCGCGAGTCGCGGCTGGCGCTGTCGAACCTGGACGTCGAAGCCGGCAAGCTCCGCGAGGGCGAAGAGTGGCTGCAGCAAGTGCTCGACGAGTTCCCCGACGACGTGGAGGCGATGAACGACCTGGGCTATCTCTGGGCCGACTCCGGCAAGCACCTCGAGCGGGCGCTGGCGATGGTCCAGAAGGCGGTCGACGCCGAGCCCGACAACAGCGCCTACCGCGACAGCCTGGGCTGGGCCCTCTACCGCCTGGGCCGGACCGCCGAGGCCATCGTGCAGTTGGAGAAAGCTGCCGCCTTGGAGGCCGACCCCGCCGTGCTGGAACACCTGGGCGACGTCTACCTCTCGGCCCGACAGCCGGCCAAGGCCAAGGACGCCTGGCAGCGGGCGGCCGCCGCGTATCGCAAGGCCAAGCCCCCCCAGGCCGATAAGGCCCAGACCGTGGAAAAGAAAATCCAGCAGAACCCGTGAAGCAAACGGGCAGATCCCGCCTGCCCCGCGGCAACCGACACAAATCAAGAGAAAGGAGACCATCCCATGTCAGGCCATTCCCACTGGGCAACGATCAAGCACAAGAAGTCGGCGGTCGACGCCAAACGCGGCAAGCTCTGGAGCAAGCTCTCCAAGGCGATCATCGTGGCCGCCAAGCACGGCGGCGGCGATCCGGACATGAACATCCGGCTCCGCGCGGCGATCGACGCCGCCAAGGCCGTGAGTCTGCCCAAGGAGAACATCACCCGCGCCATCAAGCGCGGCACCGGCGAAGCCGAAGGCATGGCCTTCGAGGAGATCACCTACGAGGGCTACGGCGCCGGCGGCGTGGCCATGATCTGCGAAGTGCTCACCGACAACCGCAACCGCACGGCCCCGGAGATCCGCAAAATCTTCGAGATCTCCGGAGGTAAGCTGGGGGCCCTGGGCTCCGTGGCCTGGATGTTCGACAAGAAGGGCCTGTTCATGGTCTCCATCGCCAAGGTCGACGAGGAAAAGCTGATGGAGATCGCCCTCGAGGCCGGCGCCGACGACGTCAAGCAGGACGGCGACAAGTTCTCCATCACCTGCGCGATCTCCGCCTACCGCGCCGTGTCGGAGGCCCTGGGCAAGGCGGGCATCGAGCCCGAGGTCCAGGAGATCACGCTGATCCCCAAGAACACCGTGGACGTTGACGACCCCGATACGGCCCGCCGGATCCTCAGGCTGATGGAAAAGCTCGACGACCACGACGACGTGCAGAACGTGGTCGCCAACTTCAACATTCCCGACGCCGTGATGGCCCAAGTGGCCGAAGAGTAGTCCTGGACCAGGGGAAGTTTTGGAGTGCGGCGACTTGTCGCCGCTTTCTTTGGGCGGCGGAAGCGATCGGGAGACATATTTCAGGTGAACTGCAGCGAAGCCTTGCGGTGGCAAATGCTCCGGAAAAGCGGCGACAAGTCGCCGCACTCCAAGGGACCGACGAGGGCCTGGTGGTCGTAGGGGCCGGGGCCGCGGGTTTGTTGGCCGCGGCCAGAGCCGCCGAGCGGGGTCTGCGGACTCTCGTGCTGGAAAAGAATCGCAAGCCGGGCGTGAAGATCCTCATGTCCGGCGGCACCCGCTGCAACCTCACCCATGCCACCGACGCCCGCGGCATCATCGAGGCCTTCGGCCGGCCGGGACGTTTCCTGCACTCCGCACTGGCCCGGCTTTCTCCCCAAGACCTGGTCGAGATCTTCCATCGCGAGGGACTGTGCACCAAGGTCGAGCCGACAGGCAAGATCTTCCCGGCCAGCGATCGGGCCCTCGACGTGCTTAACGCCCTGCTGGCACGCCTCAAGCGGAGCGGCGCGGTCTTGGCCTGTGAGGAGCCGGTCCTGGAAATCGGCGGTCCCGACAGCTTGGGCTTCCGCCTGGTCACGCCGCGCCGCACGATCCTCGCCTCCAAGTTGCTGCTGACGACCGGCGGACGTTCGTATCCCCGCTGCGGCACGACCGGCGACGGCTACGCCTGGGCCGCGGAATGGGGCCACGCGATCGTCCCCCCGCGGCCGGCCCTGGTTCCCTTGCGGACCGACGCCGCCTGGGTCACGTCGCTCACGGGGCTAACCGTGCCCGACGTTCTGGTCCGCATCCTGCCCGGGGCTGAGGAGGGAAACTCCGGCCCGGCCGGCATCCTGGCCCAATGCCGCGGATCGTTCCTGTTCACCCATTTCGGATTGTCGGGGCCGGCCGTGCTGAACGTGAGCCGCGAGGTGAGCGGACATCCGCATCCCGAGACGTTGCGCGTGGTCTGCGATTTCCTGCCTTCGATCCCGGAGCCTGAGCTCGAGGCCTCGCTCGCCCGAGAGTGTGCCGCGGCCGGCAAACGCCAGTTGCTGAGCGTCCTCCCCGCTTGTGGTGCAGGCGTCCCGCCCGCAATGCTCGCGTCTGCAACTTTGGCAGCCGAGACGGCTGCACCACAACCGGGCATCATCCGCCGGCTGGCGGAAGCGATGATTGTCCAGGCCGGTCTGGACCCCGAGCGCCGCGCGGCGGAGATCGGCAAAGCGGACCGCAAGCGGCTGCTGGCGGCGATCAAGCGGCTCTCGATTCCGATCAGCGGCTCGCTCGGCTTCCAGAAGGCGGAGGTCACCGCCGGCGGGGTCTCGCTGGTGGAGGTCGATTCCCGCTCGATGCAGAGCAAGCTTGTGCCGCGGCTCTTTTTCGCGGGCGAGATCCTGGACCTCGACGGCCCCATCGGCGGCTACAATTTCCAGGCCGCCTTCAGCACCGGTTACCTGGCGGCGGAGAGCGTCGAGTTGGGATAGTATGAGTCACGAGACCTTTCGTCCATGATCGGCCGCCTCGTCGACACGATCGTCCAGCCCGATCACCGCCGCCACCAGCTTGTAGCACAATTCCGGCTTGCCGTGCATTCCGATGGGCTCCGTGAGACTGACGGTCAGCAGGCATTCGGGCTTGAGCTGCCCGCCGGCGTTGAGTCGCATGGTGGCCTCGGGATCGGTCAGCGTGATGCAGTAAGCGGGCCCACGCGGACCCATCGAGAACCGGGCCTGCCAGCGATGATCCTTGTTCGGATCGCGCTCGAAGACGACCCCCTTGGCACGGACCAGTTCCAGGGACGCCCATTTCTGCGGCGGCAGCCGCTCCAACTGGCCCGGCTCCACGACCTTGGCCGCGCTGTGCAGGATCGTGCCGGCCCTCGTGCAATACGCCAGTACGTCCGCCGCCGCGGCGCGCCCCGCCAGCCGCCAATGCCAGTTCCGCACCTTGCAGTTCTCACGCTGAAAACGGGTGTCGAGAGTCGGGGCCTCAAGCGGCACCTCGATGATGTCCAAGGGGGCGATGCAGCGGTTGTCCAGCCACGTGCGGTCTTCGGGAATCGCGCCTCCCCGAAACGGCACGGGGCGGACCCATTGACCGGTGGCGCAATCGATGCCCGCAATACACCGTCCCCCGGGACGCCAGGAATTGGCAAGACAAATCAACCGGGCCATAGGTCCCTCGGCGATCTAGCAGGTCCCTTTAGAGATGCCTGATAGTTACGTCCTTCCATTGCTCCCGAAGATACTCCGCGACGAGCCGGCGATGACAGTGCTCGGGTGTCGGCTCGCTGCACAAAAGGCACGCGCGATCCCACGCGCTTGGCGTGAGCTGGTCGTGCGGGCGGCGCGACTGCAAGAGCTGCTTGAAGCGGCTTTCGTATTCGGTCCAGTCGATCCGCTTCTTCTTGTACGCATCCAGGATGTCCTTGGTGGGGGCCAGCAGCGGTTCGTGCGCGTAGGCAATGCCCACGATCGATCGCAAGAAGTAGGGCAGGTCCCGTTTCTTGGTGAAACCGGCCAGTTGAGAGGCGTTGTTCAGGCGAACGTCCACCAGGCGCCCCACCTCCGCGTTGCGGAGCGTCTCGAAGAACTCCTCCGCCGATTTCCCGGCGAAGCCGATGGTAAGAAGCGTGATGGGATTCATGGTGGCGGACCGCCGCTTTCCTCGTGATAGGCGAGCTGGCCGCCCCGCTCGGCATAGGCGCGATCGACCAGATCGCGCTCGGTGAGGTCCGGCTCGAACAGCGTGCGCCTGATGTCCAGTTCTCGAACCAATCGTTTCTCGGCCAGGGCATGGTCCTCGAGAGCTCCGTCGGCCAGGATGTGCATGACGTGAATGCCGGAATCCTTCAGACAGCGAGCGATCAGGATGGCCCGGTGGCAGGCCAGCGGCTCCTTCTCCGCACACAGGATCGCCAGCCGGCACTTCTCCGCCCCCCGGCGCAAACGGAGGAGTCCCTTCTGGAAGGCGGGCAGTTTGACGATTCGTTCATACCGTGCGACCCCGTTCTCGTAGCACTCGGGTTCCTGGCGCCGGGCGCCGAGTTGTTGGCCGAGGAAGAGGTATGCGATCCCCGCCTCCTTCAAAGCGGCCGACAGATTCTCCCGGTGGAAATGTTCCAGCCGGCCATAGGGTTGCGAACGCACATCCGCAATCATCGCCACGCCGTGACGATTCACCAGCGCCAGAAACTCCTCCAGGGAATGGGTCGAGTGGCCAATCGTGTAGATCGTCGGCGTGTCCCGGATCACCTCAGCGACTCCACGAACTGTCGGACCTGCTCGTAATACTCGGGCGAATGCGCGTCGTTATGGTCGCCGCCGGGGATGAGGATGAACTTCTTGGGCTCGTTGGCCGCCGCGAACAACCGCTGCGCCGAAGCTAGTGGAACGATCGTGTCGCGATCGCCGTGGCTTTGCAGCAGCGGACCGTGATACTGGCGGATCTGCGCGGCGGAGTTCAGCCGCGTGCGCATCAGCAGACGGACCGGCACCCAGGGGAAGTGATAGGCCGCGACCTCGGGCAGCGAGGCGAAACTGTTCTCCACGATCAGTCCACGTGCGCCGTCGGCGGCCAGGTCGACCGCCACTGCGCCGCCGATCGATTCGCCCATCAAGACGATCTGTTGCTCGGGAATCTTTTCGCGCGGGCGAGCCAGGTGCGAGCTGCCCGCGCGTCGGCGAGGATGCCCTGTCCGGTCGGCTTTCCGGCGCTGCGGCCGTAGCCGCGGTAATCGAAGGCCAGCACGGAAACGCCCACCCGCTGCACCAGCGCGCGGAGAGTGTCGGCGCGATGCGTCACATTTCCCGCATTGCCATGGGCGAAGAGCACCACCGTGCGAGGACGCTCGTGGGCCACGTACCAGCCGTGGATCCGCACGCCGTCAGCCGTGTCGAACCAGGCGTCTTCGACCTGCAAGTCCGACGGATGCCAATTGTCATCAGGAGAGGAAAAGGGGACGAAAATCAGCGATTCTTCCAACCACATCATGGCCAGGAGGATAATGAGGTAAGCGACCAGGACCACGCAAGCCACCCGCCGCACGCTCTTAAACCAGCCCCGCTGGCGCCATCGGCGGGGCTTCTCGGGAAGAGTACCTTCGGAGGCCGGCTTGTCCATAATGGCCCGCGCAAAAACGAGTTCATAGTCCCGCCTTTAGGCGGTGTTGCCGCGGATTTCCGGCGAAAGCCTGGTACTACGATCCTGTGTCATTTCGTCCCGCGTGGAGCATAATGCGTGTCGTCGTTAACCCCACTGGGCCGAACTTCGCGAGCCGCGGAAGCAGAATCAACCGGGATTAGGGGTATCGTGACCGTGATGTGCTCCGCCTCGATGGGGCTGCCGTCAAGCGTGGCGCGCGGCGGATGCGGAGTTGACTGCATTACGGCAAGACACACGAATAGCGCAACCAGGGCGAGAACCATCACGTTCACGGCGAAGGCGGCGACTGCCCGCCAGTCCCCGGGCCGCGTTCTTCCGCCAAAAAGCAAGCGGTGACGAATCAGCACCCACATCGAGTAGAGAGTCAGGAGCGGGGGAAAGAACAGGATACCGATGATAGCGGCGCGCCAGGCTCGCGTGACCGGCAACAATCGACTTGCGGCTTCATCTTCGACCTCTGGTTCCCCCGAATCATCACTCGGTAAGTAGGCGTCGTCGGGGCGCGATTCGGAAGCGTCCTCGGCGTCATCGTGCAATAGGATCGCGCCTGCTTGCTCAACGTCATCGGGACGGACAAACAACCTGACCCCACCTAAAGCAGTTCCGAAATGCCAAAGCCACGTCGCTGTGGCGGCCCCGTCGAGGAAGGAAGGAATCCCTGCGGCTTCCAACGCATTTCGAGCTATCGCTGCCTCATTCGCTGACGCGAACCTGGCTATGTCGATCAGTTGGTCGTCCATATGTCGCATTGTACTGCGTCTGAGGGAGCCCGGCAATCGAGCCGAAATCGCTGGTGGCATTCTCACAAGTCCATGCGCCATACCTTCTCTGGCGTCCCCTCACCCCAACCCTCTCCCGGAGGGAGAGGGGGAAGCTCCGAGCCAAACCCGCCGCGACGAAGCGGGCTTGCAACCGCTTGGCATCTTTGGTACAACCCCCCATGCGAGCTAATCCCTGCGGAGGTTCCTGCTTATCCATGTCCCCTTGCTTTGCCGCCAACAAGAGGGTCCTTGTCGTCGTTGCTCATCAGGATGACGAAGCCTTGTTTTGCGGCGCCCTGCTCAGCCAGATCCGCGGGACGAGCGAAGTCACCGTGATTTGCATGTCGCAACCGAAACACGAGCGGACTACCGAGGCGCGGAACCAGTGCTTTCGCAAAGTCTGTGAAAAGGTCGAGGCCCGGGCCATCGTGACGACCTTCCCCGAGGCTCGCCACGTCTGGTCCAGCGCCGAGTTGCTCTGGCGCCAACGACCGGAACAGATAGCCGCGATGCGGGAGTTCCTCCGGGCGCAGGCTTGCGCCCTTCGGCCGGAGATCATCATCACGCACAATGCCGCCGGCGAATACGGCCACTGCTATCACAAGGTGGTGCACCGCGTTTGCCGCCAGGTGTTTCCTCCCGACAAACTCTTCTTCATCGGCATCGGCAGCCATGAAGATGCGGGCCAACGGTTCGTCGTAACCTGCAACCCGTCCAGGAAGAAGGAACTCCTGGAGTGCCATCCATACCTCGACGCCACTGCCTTCTGCAAGCGTCATTTCGGCAAAGTCATTACCTATGAGCCGGAAACGTACATCGCTTGCGGGAAGCAGGAGTACCCGGCGGGGCCTCTGGGGAGCGTGGCCATAGCCGGGCAATTGGCAGGGGATTTCCTCGGCTTCTGGATCGGCAAGCTCCGCGCCAAGGTGACCAGGTAAGCCGATGCGAATCATGGAGATCGTTTCCTGCACCCAGATCAACGGCGCGGCGAGGCATTGCGCCTGTTGAGCCGCGAGTTGGCCCGGCGCGGGCACGAGGTGACGCTCCTCTGCCCGTCCGGGGCCTGGGTCGCCGAGCAATTGGCCGCCGATCCGGTGCAGGTGATGTTTTCCGACTTGCGGCGTTTTCCCCCGGCGAGCTGCGCCGCGTGGCCGCGGAAATCCGCCGCCGCCGCATTGAAGTCGTACACACGCACATGAGCCGGGCCAGTTTCTTCGGCGTTTTGTTGCGTTGGTTCGCTGGCGTGCCGAGCATTGCCACCGCCCACGCCCGGCATTTCCAACCGCACTGGATGTTCAACGATCTGGTGATTGCCGTATCCGAAGCGACCTGCCGCTACCATCGCCGCGTGAACCTCGTGCGCTTGGATCGCATTATGACCGTTCGCAATTTCGTCCTTGACAACCCGGCGGCGCAGCCGGCGACCGGCGTGCGGCGGCAGATCCGCGCTGCGCTGGGCGTGCCGGACGAGACGTTGCTGCTGGGGATCGTGGGCTCGCTCTTCCCGCCCAAGGGTCACTTGTACCTGATCCGCGCGCTGCCGGCGGTCATTGCCGCCATCGGCGACGTGCGGCTGGCGGTCGTGGGCAGCAAGATCCCCAGGACGCACGTCGAGATGTTGCGCCAGGAGGCCGAGCGGCTGGGAGTGGCGCAACACATTGTATGGACGGGTCCCCGCAACGACGTGCCGCAGCTCATGTCGGCACTGGACGTCTGCGTGGTGGCCTCGCTGAAGGAGACCCTTTGTCAGGTTGCCCTGGAAGCGATGGCGGCCGGGGTTGCGGTCGTGGCCACGGAGGTGGGCGGGATTCCCGAATGCGTGGTGTCGGGTGAAACGGGACTTTTGGTTCCCCCACGCGATAGCGGCGCCCTGGCTCGCGCCTTGATCGACCTGCTGGGAGATTCCGCCCGCCGCCGCGCGTTCGGCGAGGCCGGCCGCCGTCGTGTTTGCGAGCACTTTTCCGCGGAAAAGTACCTTTGCTCCTTTGAGGCCGCGGTCCAGCGGCTGACCCGGCAAGCGGCCCAGCGGCATGAAGAGCAATCTTGGGCCTGAGCTTGCTCGACGCCGGCAGGTAGACGAAGGAAGCTACTCCTTGACCGGGCCTTACTTGCGGCATTACCCTTACTGTTTGCGGGCTTCTGTCGGGTTATCTATAAGAGACCGTTTTTGCTTCGAGAAACAGACCGGTGAACGACTCCCACGGTTCGGCCGACGATGCCAGGATGGAACGGTTTGCCCAACTTCTGGCCACCTGCCAGAGGAAGGTGTTTCTCTACGTCCTCGGCCTGGTCCACCACGCGGCCGATGCCGAGGAGATCCTCCAGGACACGAACCTCGTGCTCTGGCGGAAGTTCGATCGTTACCAGGCGGGTACGGCCTTCGACCGCTGGGCCTGCCGAATCGCCTATTTTGAGGTGCTGAAGTTCCGCGAGAAGAAGGGCCGGTCGCAGCAGCTTTTCAGCACGGAGTTCATCGAGTCCTTGGCCACCGAGACCGAGAACACCCTGGAGGGACTCGACGGCCGGCGCGACGCCTTGGCCCATTGCTTGGGCAAACTCCGCGAGAACGATCGGCAATTGGTCATGTGCCGTTACCAGCAAGACGCGACGACTCAGAGTGTGGCCGCGGCCCTCGGACGCAGTGTGCAGGGGACCCGCAAAGCCTTGCACCGCATCCGTGCGGCCCTGCTGGTCTGTGTCGAGCGGACCCTGACCCGGGAGGAGCGGACATGAGCCGATCTCGCTGTTCTTGGAGAGAATTGGGGGGCTTGGCCGCCGTCCTCTGCGAGGGTCAGATCACGCCGGCGGAAGCGGCCCGGCTCGAGGAGTTGGCCCGGTCGTCGCCCGAGGCCAAGCAGTACCTGCTCCATTATCTCCAACTCCACGGCGAACTCTACTGGGAACACGCCGTCACGCTTCGCGACCGTTCCCCGGACGGCCTGTCCAGCAATGCCGACGCGGGGACAGCGGCGGGTGCCGCTGCTGGACAAGCGAGCCGCGGCTCCTCCTCTCCGCGTCCCCGCGTCTCCGCGTCTCCGCGTCAGCGCTCGCCCTGGCTGGCGGGGTTGGTTGCCACCGGACTAGCGGCCTCTCTCTTGATCGGCCTGGGCTGGTGGCTGACTACCCGCCATCGGCCCGTGCCGATCGCCGCGGCTAGCGGGACGTCCTCGGCGCCTGTGGCCCGCGGGCCCTCCTCGGGCCCAGTGGCCCGGCTGACGAGAGTGGTGGCCGCCCAGTGGAACAGCGACGGTCGGTCGAGACGGGAGGGAGTCGTACTGGCGGTCGGCGAAACCTTGCCGTTGGCTGAAGGTCTGGCCGAGATTCGCTTCGACCACGGTGCGCGGGTGATTCTGCGGGGACCCGCGGGCTTCGAGATCCAGTCGGCCGACGGCGGCTTGCTGCGCCAGGGGAGCCTGACGGCCCGCGTCGGCCCATCGCCGGCCGGTTTCACGATCCGTACGCCGGATGCGACGATCGTCGATCTGGGCACCGAGTTTGGCGTGGCCGTTGAGCAAGGCGGGCCGAGCATGATCGAGGTCTTCGCCGGTCAGGTCTTGGTTCACCCCAGCCCCCATGCGATTCGTCCCCGTCATCCACCAAAGACCTCGGGGTGGCGGACGCTCCAGCAGGGAGAGGCGGTCCGCGTCTGCAGCGCCGCTGGCGGGCGTCTAGGAACGATCGAGGCAATCGAGCCCGGCAAGCTGCGACTGGCCCGCCAACTGCCGGCGCCCGGGCTGGGCTCGGTGGCCGATCTGCGGCGGCTCGTCGGCGGCGACCCGCATCTGATCCATCATTACACGTTCGAAGGGGCCACGCCGGACCAGCAGCGACAGGACCGGCGGGGCAGTCTCCCGCTGACCGAAGTCGTCATGCACGGCGGCCGGGGCGGCGGCGAGCTGGGCTACGCGGCCGAAGGCTTCGACGCGACAACGCAGTCGATCGCCCCCTACCGTTCGCCCCGGCTGGGCAACGATTGCGGCATCGCCCTGGAAACGGAAACCGCCTTCCAGCCGCCGCCGGCCATGACGGTGGAGCTGCTGGTCAACTTCGCGGGTTTTTCCGTGGCAGACCGCTCGCCGATCGCCGCCGCGCTGGCCACCCGGGCCGACGAGCGCCACTGCGGCTTCCTGCTGGCCGTGGTGGGAGACGGCCAACTAACCCACCTCATGGACAGTCAGGCCTCCTGGGTGGAAGACGAAGGCGATTTTACGCTCATTCCCGGGGATTGGTATTACGTGGCGAGCACCTTTCGGGTCGTCTCGGGCAAGACGGTGGTCAACACCTACCTTGCGAACCTCAGCCGCGGCGAGCGGACTCTCTCGCAGGTGGTCAGGGACCAGTCGGTCCCCGGCGTTCCTGCCACCAGCCGGCTTGGAATCGGCAAAGCCTTCGACGCCAACACGGCCCACGCCTATCCCTGGTCCGGACGGCTCGACGAGATCGCCATCTACGACACCGTCCTCAGCTCGACGACTCTGGCCGAGCACCTGCAAGCGTTGGCAGGAACCGGGCGCCCACGCTGAAACGTAGGCCCGTGGATCGGCGGTGTGCAACACGTCCGCCAAGCGGCTAGCGATGGGGCATCGGCCAGATCGAATATGTGACGCCACTGGCGATAGCAAAGATCCAAAGAAATAGGGCCAGACGTAGACTGCGCAACCACCGCCGGAACTTCTGCTGCTTCTCTGGATCGGCCTCAGCAGCTATACGATCCTTAAGCTCTCTGACGCTAGGACCCCAACTCCGGTTCGTTGCCTCGATACCGAACGCACGAACGCTTACCCAAATCCCCTCTCTGTTCATGCTGCTTCGGACGCGGCAGAAAATCACGAATCCGGCCACACATGGGCCGAAAATCGTGACATAAGCAACGACTTCACGAATGCCCATTTGATGTATCCACCAACGGAATCTCCGGCCGCCATGGTGTCCGGACGAAAGGTTGAGACAAGCTGCTTGGGCAAGCCCGCACGGACACTAGCCGCCAACAGGTGACATTCTACTTCGTCTGAGGGGGCCTGGCAATCAAGGCTGGAATCCCCTCGGCGTTCTCAAAAGCCCCCCGACTCTGAATCGGCGCAGTCGGGAGTTCCCTTTCCGAAACAGGGCAATTAGACTGAAAGCTGGACTTGCTCCTCCACTTTTTGTGGCTGCGTCCCCTCACCCCATCCCTCTCCCGGAGGGAGAGGGGGACTGCTGACGATTCGACCACGACCGCGCCCACATCCGGGTAGATCATGTCCTTTCTGCGATTCTCCATGGGCTGGGCGGGCGGGCTTTGCCTGGCTGCCGGGGCGGTTGCCGCGGCTGCGGCCGACTGGCCGCAATGGGGCGGGCACGACGACCGCAACATGGTCTGCCAGGAGAAGAACCTGCCCGCTTCCTTCGTGCCCGGCAACAAGCGGCCCGACGGCCGGGGAATCGATCTGAGCACCGCGCGGAACGTCCTTTGGGCGGTCAAGCTGGGCACGCAGACCTACGGCAATCCCACGGTCTCGCAGGGTCGGGTCTTTGTCGGCACCAACGACGTGGGATTGACCGACCCGCGGATCCCGTCCACCGGCGGCGGCCTGGTGAAGTGCCTGGATGCAGCCAGCGGGCAGATCCTCTGGCAGTTGTTCGTGCCGCGGCTGAACGTGGTCAAGGAGAACTGGTTCTTCGACAACATGCTCTTGGGCGTCTGCTCCTCGCCCACCGTCGACGGCGATCGCGTCTACCTGGTCACCAACCGCTGCGAGGTCCTTTGCCTGGACGTCCACGGCCTGGCTTACGGCAACCACGGGCCGTTTTACGACGAGGCCCGCTACTTCGTCCAGGAGGGTCGGCCGCCCGTGCCGCTTTATACCACCGACGCCGACATCGTTTGGCGCTACGACATGGTCGCCGAGCTGTCGGTCTGGCCGCACGACGCCTCGAACTGCTCGGTGCTGGTACACGGCGATTACCTTTACGTGAACACGTCCAACGGCCAGGACAAGACGCTTCGCCACGTCCCCTCGCCCGACGCCCCCACGCTGATCGCCCTGGACAAGCGGACCGGCCGCCTGGTGGCCCGCGACGAGGCGGGGATCGGCAAGCGGATTTTCCACGGGCAGTGGTCGTCGCCGTCGCTGGCGGCGGTCGACGGCAAGCCGCTGATCTTCATCGGCGGCGGCGACGGCATCTGCTACGCCTTCGAGCCGGCCGCGCCCGAGGCGGCCTCGCCCGAGGCAGCCTCGCGCCAGGCGGCCCAGTCGCCGCGGCCGGTGACCCTGAAGAACGTCTGGTCCTGCGATTGCAACCCGCCGGAGTTCCGCGTCGGCAAGGACGGCAAGCCCCTCGACTACTGCGCCGGCGACGTCCGCAACCATACGGGCAACAAGGGCGACGGGAGCTACGTCGGTCCCAGCGAGATCATCGCCACGCCGGTCTGTCACGATAATCGGGTCTACGTGGCCATCGGCCAGGACCCCCTCCACGGCCACGCCCGGGGAATGCTCACCTGCATCGACGCCACGGGCCGAGGCGACATCAGCCGCAGCGGCAAGCTCTGGACCTACGGCCGCATGGAGCGGAGCCTTTCCACGGTGGCCATCGTCGACGGCCTGCTCTACATCGCCGACTTCGGCGGCGTGCTCCATTGCCTCGACGCCGAGACAGGCCGCGTCTTTTGGACCTTCCCCACCGGCGCCGAGACCTGGGCCTCGCCCCTGGTGGCCGACGGCAAGATCTACCTGGGCACGAAGAAAAGCCTCTGGGTGCTCTCTGCCGGCCGGACTCCGCCCAAGGTCTTGGCCGAGATCCACCTGGGGGCGCCCGTCTGGTGTACGCCGGTGGTCGCCGACGGCGTGTTGTACGTGGCCTCCGAGCGTTATCTCTGGGCGGTCAAAGCGACGGTCGATCCGGCGCAGACGATGAACGCCCGGTCTCCGGTGGCTCCGACAAATCGCTGGACCCGGCGGTCGGGATAGCCTACTTGGGATTTTGGATTTTAGATTTTGGATTGCAATCCAAAATCTAAAATCCAAAATCGAGGGGCCCGGACTCGGGCAAGAGATCGGCTAGAGGGCAGCCGTCGCAAAGGGGCTGCTTGCGGCAATGCGTGTGCCCCACGCGGACCAACAGGGCATGGTACTCGTTGTACAGCGCGGCGTCCCTGGGCAGGCCGCTCTCGAAATGTTCCTTCAATTCGTCGTAGCCCGCCTCGAAGCCGATCCAACCGTGGCGGGCCAAGACGCGATACGTGTAGGTGTCGATCACGAACGTCGGCAGGTTGCCGGCGTAGAGCAAGATCGAGTCGGCGGTCTCCGGGCCGATCCCGTTGATGCTCAACAGCTCTTCGCGGAGCGTCTCCAACGGCGTCTGGAACATGGCATCCAGCGACCCGTCGTAACGTTGGACGACCATCGCCAGCAGGTTGCGCAGCCGCCGTGCCTTGACGCGGTAGTAGCCGGCCGGCCGGATCAGCTCTTCGAGTTCCTGCTGGGGAACGCCGTACAGGGCGCGGGGCGTAAGCAGGTCGGCGGCGGCCAGGTTGCGGATTGCGCGCTCGACGTTCTTCCACGACGTGTTCTGCACCAGCACGGCACCGACGAGGACCTCGAAGGGTGAATCGCCCGGCCACCATTGCTGCGGTCCGTAGGCGGCCAGCAAACGGTCGTAGACTTCCTGGAGCGTCGAGGCCATGACCGGGAATTGTAGCCGAGGGCGCGTCGCTCGGGTAGATTGCAGGGTGCGTTGCTCGGGTAGATTGTAGGGTGGGTCGAGCGGAGCGAGCCCCACCAGTTACAGGAGTTAGGAGTTAGGAGTCAGGAGTTAGAGAATAGGGAGCGGTACCCGTTGAGGACTTCTAACTTCTGACTCCAAACTACCCAGCTTCTAACTTCTAACTCCTAACTTCTAACTCCTAACTCCTGACTTCCAACTCCTGACTTCTAACTGCCAACTTCTCCTTCAAGGCCCGGGCGGCCGTGGGTCGAAAAAGGAGGAGTGATGCGGCCTTCGGGGCCGATGAGTTTACTCTTTTTGCGGGCAGTGAGGGTCTGGCGACGTGGGCTTTGCCGCAACCTCGTACGCGTCGCCGGGCAGTTGGGTTTCAAGGTACTGGGTCGAATCGCGCCGCCCTCTGACCGCCTTGGCGTTCGTGACGCCGCTTTTGGTGCTGTACGAAGCGGGCGTCTGTTTCCTGGGGCCGCAAGCGGTCCGCAACGGAGCGGACGCCTGGCTTCGGCAACTCCTGGCACAACTCGGCTTCGGACAGTATTACCTGCTTCCGGTACTGGCCGTTTCGATCCTGCTGGGCTGGCACTACACGACCCGGCAGCCCTGGCGGCTGTCGCGGGGGGTGCTGGCCAGCATGGTCCTGGAGTCGCTGCTGTTGGCGGTCTGCCTGCGGCTGATCCTGCAACTTCAGGGCGTATTGTTGCAGTCGATTGCCGGTCCGTGCCCGGCGACGGTCCCGCCCGCAACCATGGCCGTGGGGATTCCCTATAAGGTCCGCGGCCTGATCGGCTTCCTGGGAGCGGGAGTCTACGAAGAGCTGCTGTTCCGCTTGATCTTCCTCTCCCTGGTGGGCTGGGGCCTCACGCGGATCCCCGCAAAACGGGGACAGCCGTCCGCAATGGTGATTGCCGTGCTGCTGACCAGCCTGGCGTTCGCCGCGGCGCATTACGTCGGTCCCTACGGCGAGCCGGTGCAACTGTTCCGCTCGGCCTTCTGGTTCAGCTTCTCCTTCCGCTTCCTGGCCGGGGCCTTCTTTGGCACGCTATTTGTTTACCGCGGCTTCGGCATCGCCGCCGGCAGCCATGCGGGCTATGACATCCTGGTCGGGTTGTTCTGATGGCTGCATAAGTCCAGTGTCCAATGGTACTTGCCTCAATAGAGGTCTTGGGGCTTGGGTCTTAGGTTTTCGAGGAGCCGTGCAAGGCATCACCCGGATTATTCACGGCCGAGCACGAACCCAACGCGCAAGCGAGGGAGCGACAACGACTTACCCTCGCTTGCGCCAGGCTGGCGTGACGCACCGTGCGCACGAGACGCTACCGCCGTGAATTATCCGGACTAAGATCCAAGACCTGAGGCCAAAGACCCAAGAAGTAAAAACCCTTCAGTGAAAACGCCCTTGGTGCTTTTGGCCCGCGAAGTTTATAATAAGAGGGCGTTGAGCGGGACAGCGAGGTTCCGCCGGAAAACCTTCGAAGACGAACAAGGAATCCTTGTCGTGCTCACGGTCCGACCGAAAGTTGCGGAACTGGTTTTCCAACTCTATGGGCGACCTCTGCACCCGGAACTGTTTGAAGTTTGTGCCTCGCGGATCGTCCAGCGCGGCGACTACCAGGCGAAGATCGACATCACCACCGAAGGCCACGTGGTGACCTGGCGCTACGGAGGCCTGACGCTCACCGAAGTGGCCACCTCGTCCCATCATCCCCTGCCTGAGCGCCGCCGGCTCTTCTCCTACAAGCTCAAGGGAAAGCGCAACGACTGCGTGGAATGCCGCGGCGGGATCGACTACCAGGTCGGCTTCCAGCTCGAGTCGGTCGAGCCGGAAATCTTCTGGACTTTTCAGCAGGAGCTGACCCGCAACGGCCAGGGCCAGGGCATGTTCCACAAGTTCGACTCCAACGGGCGCATGGCCCTGGGGGCGATCAGCTACATCCACATCGAGACCCGCAGCCACAGGATGCGCGTCCAGGCCTTCCATACCTTCCCCGACGACTACGCTATTGTCCAGAGCCAGTCGTCGTTCCAGGTGCCGTAGCTCGTGGCCAGTGGTTAGCGGCGAGTGGCTAGAGTGTAGGTTATGCTTCAGCATAACAGCGGGGAGATGTTATGCTGAAGCATAACCTACCTCTACGTCACGGTTTCAATTCGCCGAGGAACGCGAGCATCGCCGCGTTGACCTCGGCCGGGTTCTCCAGCGGGGAGAGGTGGCCCGCGCCGCCGATCTCGACCAGCCGCGCATGGGGCATGGCCTCGGCCATCGCGCGCATCTCGGCCACCGGGACAATCTGGTCGTGTTGGCCGGCGATCAAAAGCGCAGGACAATCGATCTCCGGCAGCAGGGACGTGGCGTCGGCGCGCTTGGCCATGCCGCGGCTGGCGGCAGCGATCCCGCGGGGATCGTTGGAGAAGATCATACGGCGGACGGCCTCCATCCGCTCCGGATACCGCGTGAGCGTGACCTCGGCGGCCAGCCGGGGGATCATCGCGTCGGCGATCGGAGCGGGCCCCTCACGCAGCACGCGGTCGGCCATCAGCCGACGGTTGGCGGCCGCTTCGGGCGAATCGGCGGCGGCCCGGGTGTCGCAGAGGATCAGCCCCGCGACCCGCGGCCGGTGCCTCCGCCAGAATTCCCAGGCGATGTAGCCGCCCATCGACAGCCCGCCGTAGACCACCGGCTCCTGGATCCCCATCGTGTCCAACAGGCCGGCCAGATCATCGGCCATCTGCTCCATGCTCACCTCGCCCTCGGTGACGCTGCTGGTGCCGAACCCCCGCAGGTCGGGCGCGATCACGTGGCAGCGCTCGGAGCAGACGTCGATCTGCGCCTGCCAGAGGCTGTGGTTCAGCGGGAAGCCGTGGACCAACAGCAGAGGCAACCCGGTCCCTCGGTCCACCGCCGCCAGCTCCACTCCGTTGACCATGTAGGTGTTCATCGCCGGCAGGCCCTCAGAAGTGGATCAGCCCCGAGATCTTCAGTACCCATTGTACGAACAAGGCGACGATGAGGAAGCTGCCCGCGGCGGTCAAGAGCGGATGACGGAACTCGCCCCGCCCGCGGGAGAGCCGGAGCAGTTGCCAAAGCCGGTAGGGCGCCTGGGCCAGGACGCCGGCGAACAGCAGCACGCCCACGGGATGGTAGTGCCAGCCCGCCGCCACCCGCCCGTGGGCCAGGGCCACGAAGGCCCGCGTCAGCCCGCAGCCCGGACAGTCGATGCCGAAGATCCGGCGGAACGTGCAGACCGCGGGCAAGGAGACCGCCGTGAAGGGCAGCCGCAGCCGCCCATCGCCGTCGTCGACCAGAGCCAATGCCGCGGCCAGCACGGCCAGGGAGATCCCGAGGATGGCACGATGGTAGGCCTGGGGTGAGCGGCGCCTGGCGTTCGTATTGGGAAAGGGGTCCATCTTTTCGGCCCGTTGCCTCGTGGGCTTGCGTCGCGGATATGTAGGGTGGGACAAGCTCGCCGAGCGAGCGCCGGCCCACCATCGGAGCCGCCTGGTGGGCCGGCGCTCGCCCAAGGCGAGCTTGTCCCACCCTACCTTCCTCGCTGCGCTGGAACCGCCCTACTTTCCCTGCTTCGGCGGATGCTCCCGAAGCTGGTCCTTGAAGAACTGGAGCTGCTTGAGGATCAGTCCGCTGTGCGGCTCCAGCTCCGCGGCCAGCGACTGGTACTTGACGGCGTTGGGGTAATCGCCCCGGGAGTAATAGACGCGGCCCATGGTGTCGTAGTAGGCGCCGTTGTCGGGCCCCAGCTCGATCGATTTCTGCACCAGCCGCAGGGCCTCGTCGAGATCGCCCTCGGTATTGCCGAGGAGCCAGGCCAACTGGTTGTAACTCGAGGCGTCCTCGGGCGTTTTCTCAAGCTCCTCGCGCATGCCGACCACAGCCCGGTCGATCAGTTCCCGGGTCTTCTTATGATAGTCCGGGTCCTGGTTGGGGAGGCGGTAGCGTGCGATGAGCGAGTCGACCTCCGTGGGAAAAACCTTGAGGGCCTCGTCCAAGTATTGCCGATGCTTGGCCGCGTCGCCCTTGGACTGCCAATGGCAGGCGAGGAAATAATTCATTCTCGCCCGCAACTCCGCTACGCTATGGTCGGTGATTGCCTCGAGGTTCTCCAGGGCCCGCTGGTCGACCATCTTCAGCGCATCCTGGATCGTCTGGGCGGCGATGGCGTCGTCGCCCATGTCGTGATACATCTCCGACATGGCGATGTAGCTCATCGCCGCGCACTCGGGGAAATTGGAGCGGATCACCTGGCGGTACTCCTCGACCGCCCAGGGGAACAGCCCGCGGCGCCGCAGCGCGTAGGCCATCATCAGGTGGCCGTAAAGATCGGCGGCGGTGCGGCCGGGGATCACCTGCCGGGCCCGCTGGGCCGTCTTGTCGCCCAGCTCCTGCAATCCCTGGCCCGCCTGCACCACGGCCAGGTCGTATAACAAGCAGCCCACGATCCGCGGGCTGGAACGATCGGGCGTCCGCCGCAAGACGCCCTGCTCGACCTCCACCAGCCGGTTCCACTCGCCCATCGTCGCCTTGGGGTCCTTGCGCAGCGCAAGGTACGTCAACAGCCACTTGGCCGCGGTCTGCGAACTGCCCGCGAGGTTCTCGTGAACGATCGCGATCAGCTTGGGCTCGTCTGCCGGCGGAATCGGCTCGCGGTTGAGAATCGCCACCGCCGCCGACTTGCTCAGCATCGGCGACAGCTCGTAACGGACCAGCCGGCAAAGCGCCGGCACGCCGGCGGCCTCGGGCATCGCCGCCAGCTTCTGCATCCGCGCGATCCGCTCCTCCAGCGACAGGGTGTCGTAGCCCTCCAACAGCGCCTTGACCGCGGGCGGGTCGTCGGCCCGCGTCCACTGCACGCGCATCAGGTGCAGCAGGTACCTGGCCCGCGAGGCGACCTCGAGGTCGTCGCTGTCGGCCGCTTCGCTCAGCAGGTCGAAGGCGGCGAAACCCAGCTTGGCCAGCTCGTCCTGGGCCCGCTGGCGGACGTTGTAGTCGTTGTCGCCAAGCTGCTTGACCAGTTGGCGGACCCGCTGCGTCGGCTCGGCCGGCGAGACCCCTTTCTCCAAGGCCCAGCCGTGGGCCGGCAACACGACGAGCAAACAGGCGATCGCCCCAGCGATGGCTTTCCATCGGCAAGAAGTGCGAGGTCCCCTCTCCCTCCGGGAGAGGGTTAGGGTGAGGGGGAATTGGTTAGGAATGTGTTCCGCCATTTTCTGTACCGCGAACCTCATAGTTCGGCCCAAAGTAAGGATACCGCCGCGCCGGACGGAGGGAAAGACAAACGGAACTTGTGCAAACCGCCGGGAGGGACGTGCGAGCAGTCCATTACCCCCCTGTGGTGGCGCAAAGTGATCGGCAAGTCTACGTCGCGTAGCGACGCCGCGACGGTAGCCGTGGGTTTCAACCCACGGAACGTATGGCCCCACAGCTTCCGTTCGTCGCGTAGCGACGATTGAAATGGCCGGGTCGCCCGATGGCACGCGGCTTGTTTTCAACCGTCGCTACGCGACTGGGGGCAATATCACGGGATCTGACCCGTGGGTCAAAACCCACGGCTACCATCAAAACGTCGCTACACGACGAACTTCGGTCAAGTGGATAACCCTGAACCGATCTGCAATGGTAGAGAAAAAATGCGCCGTACTTGCCACGGCGAACGGACCGAAGACGTGCAAGTAACTCCGTCTCGGTCGCAACAGGGGTCGCATTGCCGTCGAAGTCATCTATCTGCATTCTCAAAAACTCGCTCCTGCCAACGGTCGGCGTGCTCGCCACGCGAAGCGTGGTCCGCGCAGCGGACTCTGCGAGCTACGCCTTGTTAGCCTTGCTTCTCGAAATAATCACGAATCAACTCTACCTTCCGGCGGTAGTCCTTCTTGCTCTGTTCCATCTCAGCTTCGTCGGGAGGTTTGCTACGGCCTGGATGAGCACCGCTAATCTCAACCAAATGAAACGATTTCCACTCCTCATCTGTGCGAGGTGCTTCGTCAATATGTTTGTGAACGGCACGCAGCACCTCGGGTGGTAGTATTCTGACTAGCGCGTCCACGTTCGTTGCAGCTGCACAAACCATCACGACATTGCGAACCTCCAATACCGTGTAAGCTCCTCGGGCGTAAAGCTCAAGAACTCTCCGCAAGCTTTCAATATCCGTGTCAGGCATTTCTCGTCCGCGCTGGGCTAACGGTTCTCTAAAACGCACAGTGTCCGCCGGGAGGGGTCCGAAAGGACACTCCCTTCCCCGTGGATTCCGCGGACCCTCTCGCAGCGCCCTATTGTACTACACGCAATGCGTTTCAAGGCGGGTTGGGCTGAGGGGAGGACGCTAACCGTCCCGCCGTCCCATGAACCGCCATTCCAAGATCGCTAATGCCGGAGAGTCGCCGAATCTCTGGCAGATTCCCCTCACCCCAACCCTCTCCCGGAGGGAGAGAGGGAACATTCCTGTTGCGTCACGCAATGATACGCACCGAGCCCCCAGACGAGATCCACGGCCGGCAGCCCGATCACTTGGCGGCCGGGGAACAGCGACGTAAGAACGGCGATCGCCTCTTCGTCGGCCGGGTCGGCAAACTGGGGAACGATCACCGCGCCGTTGGCAATGTAGAAATTGGCGTAGCTCGCCGGCAGCCGCTGCCGGGCGTAGACCACCGGCCGCGGCATGGGCAGCGGAATCACCTCCAACCGGCGTCCGTCCTGGTCGGTCATGGTCAACAGCCGCTGGTAATTGGCCCAAAGCGAGGCATAGTTCGCGTCGCCCGGGTCTTGCTCCACCGCCGCCACCACCGTCGACGGACCGACGAACCGGGCCAACTGGTCGACGTGTCCGTCAGTGTCGTCGCCGACCAGGTCGCCGTGCAGCCAGAGGACGTGATCGGCGGCCAGGTAGTCGGCCAGGCAGCGTTCCATCTCCTTGCGGGAAAGCTGGGGGTTGCGGGAGGGGCTCAGCAGGCACTGTTCGGCGGCCAGCACCGTGCCCTGCCCGTTGACGTCGATCGACCCGCCTTCGAGGATCACGCCCGGGGCGAACCGCCGGCGGCCGGTCGCCTCGGCGACGCGGCGCGGGACGAGGTTGTCCTGATCGAAGGGGTGATATTTCCCGCCCCAGGCGTTGTAGTCCCAATCGACCAGCGCCGGCGGGGCGCCGGGCGGCCCGGCGAGAAAGATCGGCCCATGGTCGCGGGTCCAGGCGTCGTTGGTGGGGATCTCGTGGAGCCTGACATTCGGCACATCGCCCACCATCGCCCGGGCCTCGGCCAGCACGTCTTCACCGCCGGCCAGTATCTCCACGGTCTCGAAGCGGGCCAGGGTCTTGGCCAACGTTGCCCAGACCTGCGGGATGGGCTCGAACTTGCCCGGCCAGGTCTGGCGGCGGCGAGGCCAGGAGAGCCAGGTGGCCCGATGCGGCTCCCACTCGGCCGGCATGCGGTAGCCCAGAGCGGCAGGCGTTTGGCGGTTCCCTTGGGTTTTCTCACTCACGACATGGCTCGATCGCTACCGTGGTCGAACACAGACGTAGGGTGGGTTTTAGCCCGCCACCACCACGACCACATTTCCATCTTTCCTGTAACCCTTGCATTTTCCGCACGTCGTGAAGGCGGGCTAAAGCCCACCCTACGTCCGGTCGCAACGCGGCTACTCCAGGTATCGTTTTTGCAAGTCGCCGTAGGCGTCGATGCGGCGATCGCGGAGGAAAGGCCAGTGGGTGCGGACGAAATCAATCTCGTCCAGGTCGCACTCCGCCAAGAGCAGCTCCTCGCGGTCGTGGGACGCCCTGGCCAGAAGGCTGCCGTTGGGTCCGGCCACGAACGACGCGCCCCAAAACTCCAGTTGTCCTTCCACGCCCGTGCGATTCACGGCGGCCACGAACAGCCCGTTGGCCACCGCATGGCCCCGCATCACCGTCTCCCAGGCCGTGTGCTGGCTGGCGCCGAACTGGGCCTTCTCGTGGCCGAGCCAGCCGATGGCCGTGGGATAGAAGATCATCTCGGCCCCGGAAAGGGCCACCAGCCGGGCCGCCTCGGGGAACCACTGGTCCCAGCAGACGCCGACCCCCACGCGGCCGTAACGCGTGGGGAAGCTGGGAAAACCCAGATCGCCGGGCGTGAAGTAGAACTTCTCGTAGTAGCAGGGATCGTCGGGAATGTGCATCTTGCGGTAGAGTCCGGCCTGCCGACCGTCGGCGTCCCAGACCACCGCCGTGTTGTGGTACAACCCCGGCCCGCGGCGCTCGAAAAGCGAGCCGATCAAGACCACGCCATGCCGCCGGGCCGCCTCGGCCAGGGCTTGGCTGGTCGGCCCGGGAATCGGCTCCGCCTCGGCGAACTTGCGGTGGTCCTCGCTCTGGCAGGGATAGTGGCCGGCAAAAAGCTCCGGCAGGCAGACCACGTTGGCGCCGGCGGCCGCCGCCTCCGCGATCCGCTCCAGGGCCATGCCGACGTTCTCCTCTTTCGAGGTGGAACACTTCGGCTGCACCAGGCCGATCGTCACTTTGCTGGGATGGTCGCTCATCGTTTCCTGGGCTCATAGGTAGGTTATGCTTCAGCATAACAGCTTCCCACGTTATGCTGAAGCACACCCTGCTTATGGAAATCATGGGACCTATGGGACGAATGGGACTTATGAGCCCCATAGGTCCTATAGGTCCCATCAGTCCCATATTAGGCCATCAGGATCTATGAGCGAGGATTTCTCGCATGGCAGGCAAGAAAATACGCGGGCTTTTCCTCACCGGAACGGACACCGGCGTGGGCAAGACTTACGTCGGCGCTCTGATCGTCCACCGCCTTCGCGAAGCGGGACATCGCGTGGGCGTCTACAAGCCGGCCGCCAGCGGCTGCAATCGCCAGCGGGACCGGCTGGTCTCGGACGACGCCCTACGCCTCTGGGAAGCGGCGGGCAGCCCCGGCACGCTGGACGAGGTCTGCCCGCAATGCTTCGCCGCCCCCTTGGCGCCGCACCTGGCGGCCCGGGCGGAAGGCCGTCAGCTCGATCCCCAACAGCTTCGCCGCGGCCTGGACCCTTGGCTCCAGCGGAGCGACGTGGTGCTGGTGGAAGGGGCCGGCGGACTGCTCTCGCCGCTGGGCGAAGAGGAGTATGTCGCCGACCTAGCCTTTGACCTCGGCTACCCCCTGGTGGTCGTCGCCCGCAACGTGCTGGGCACGATCAATCATACCCTCCAGACGCTCTGGGTGGCATCCCGCTACCGCGGCGGCCTAGCGGTTGCCGGGGTCGTGCTCAATCACCCGGTGCCGCCCTCGGCCGAGGATCCCAGCGTATCGACCAATCGCCAAGAGCTTTCCGCCCGCGCCGGCTGCCCGATCCTCGACGAGGTGGCCTGGCAGTCTGCCGCGTTGAGCCCGGCGGTGGATTGGTTCGCCTTGGCGCGATAGGTTTCTTGGACACGTAGGTTATGCTTTAGCATTACACCGGGTGGCTAACCAGTCGATCAAGAACGGGAGATTGTCCATGCGCAACCTGTCAGCGTTATGCTGTGGCGCGGTCTTCGCGGCAATGGCTTTGTTGTTCTGCCGGAGCGGATGGTCCCAAGAGCCGACGGCCAGGGTGTTGGACGCGGTGCGCGAAGAACTTCGAGCCGCCGGGCGTTCGGAGAAGGAGATCCAGGTACGTTTGAAGATCGTGGAGAATGTCGCCACGGTAAAGGCCTACTACCCACATGCCGATGGCGGCCGGCCTGAGAGCCGCAATCCAAAATACTGGAAGCTGAACCAAGATGGTTCCTACATCCCCCGGGGAAGTCCCACGCAGGCCATCCGGGATCTCTGGCAGACCGAGAGCGGAATCCGCTGCGCTAAACTATCGGCGCTCGTCATGCTCAAGGCCATGATTGACGTGGCAGATGTGAAGCGGCTCGCCGCGCTGGACGACATGCTCCAGGGCAAAGTCATTCCCAATGAACTGCCCAAAAAAGGGATCGGAACGCTCTTCGATAAGCCTGATCCCAAGAGAGGGAAAATCTTCCAGACGGCGGAACTCCTCCCCGGCGACGAAGTATGGTTCGAGAATCCCTGCTTCGAGCGATTGAGTCGCTCGCTACAGCAAAGATACGTCGGGCAGGAAGGCCACCACGTCTTCTACATCGGCGGCGGGAAGGTCATGGACATGTACAGCCGAACGCCGTTGTCCGTGGAGGACTTTCGAAAGACTTTCCTTCGATGGAAGAGCGTGAGAATCGTGGCCGAGCAAGAACAGTACGAACCGAACGCCGCGGATTTTCAGATCAAGGCCGTCCGGCGCGTGATCGTCGACAAAGCCAGGCAGGTCAGGCACCCCGATAGCAGAGCTAGCGGGGCCACCCGCGATGCTACGCTTCTTCCTCGGGCTTGATCTTGATCCCCAGTTTCTCCGAGGTCAGGATGCTCAACAAGGCCCCCAGCATGTTGCTGACCTGGCCGTCGCCGCCGGCGCCGAAGTTGATCAACTGCGACGGCACCAGCGGCTGCTGGCTTTGACGAAGCTCGTCGGCGACAATGGCCATCGCATACAACCGCGGGTCGCCGTAGGCGTTGATCTTCAATTGGAGGACCTGCGCCTCGGCGTTGCCGATCGCGGCAATCCCCCTGCCTTCACCCTCGCCGGTCAGGGCGGCTTTCTGGCCTTCGCCCTGGCCGATCAACTGTGCCTGTTTGGCCTGCGCCTCGGCCAGCACGAGCAGCTTTCCCGCCTCGCCTTCGCCCTGCAACTTGGCTTGCTTGGCCTGGGCCTCGGCTTGAACGACCGTGGTTTCGGCCTTCTTCCTGGCCTGCGCCAATTCCGCCTCGCCCGTGTTTTCGGAGATCCTGATTTGCACCTGGGATTTCGTCAACTCGGCCTGCAATTGGGCCTGGGCCTGCGCCTCGTTGAACGACTTCTGGCGAACGGCCGCCTCCTGCTGTTTCTGGAAGGTTTCGACCTGTTCGATGGCGAACTGCCGCAGGCGCAACTGTTCGAGCAAGTTCTCGATCTTGGTGTCGCCCTGCTTGCTCTCGGGCCGGCCGATGAGCACGTCCACGCACTCGATGTCGAACTGGGTGAACTTGTGCCGCAGCTCGTCCCGCGCTTGCTGCTGGATTTCATCGCGGTCGTGGATCAACTGCAACATCGACTTCTTGTGCGCCACGTCCCTGAAATACGCCGAGAGCAGTGGATCGAGCGTCTGCGTAATGAGCTGCTTCACGTCGCCGAAGCGCTGGATGACGGAGGGGGCCTTCTGGTAGTCGATGTGCACGACCACGCTCAGGGGCAACGTCGGCTCATAGGCGTCGGCGGTAATCAGCTCGATGGATTTCAGGGTCTCGTCGTAGTGGTGCTGCTCGGTCCGCCCCGTGATCCAGTGCAGCACGAAGTTCGTGGTGGGCACCAGCACGATTTGGCCGCTGGCCGTGTTGAAGGCGTATTTTCCCGGGCCCAGCGCGGTTTCCCAAACGCCCTTCTCGCCCTCGTGGACGCGCTCGCCGTGACGGAACTCCTTGCCCGAGGTGTCGTCTCCCTTCTTCCCGTAGTAGCTGACCACGACGCCCACGAAGCCGATGGGAACGACTTGCTTGGGAATCAGCTCGACCGTGCAGAACCAGCGGTTGAGGAAGTAGGTGCCGTCGATCAGCGGCATATATTGCAGGCCGCGACGGCCGCCGGCAGCCAGGAAGGCTTCAATGTCCTGGTAGTTGCTGTGGAAGTTCGGCTGATCCTTGTCGGTGCCCACCGCGGGGGCAATCAGCTCGCCGGGGGGCAAGGTCGGGCCTTCGTGGACGGTCACGATTCCGATCTCATCCGACTTGCCGCTGAGGACCAGCGGGCTGAAGCCGTGCAGCTCCCTGAGCTGGTGTTGCCACTCTTCCAGGCTCTTCGCCCACTCCAGCGTGAATACGTGGTCCTCGGTAATCACGTTGAACAGCGCGATGTTGATCGCGTAAACGCCTTCACGAAGGATGCCCCGCTGACGGCCCTTTTGGCCGCCGCTGGCGAGAAACTTCCTCGCGTCCTGGAAGTTGTTGCATTCCACAACCTTGGCCAAAGTCTGCGAAGGCATTAACTGATCGCCGCCCCGAGAGAAGGCGTAGCCGATCTTGCCCTGTTTGATCGTAATCAGCGGGAACTTGTGAACGGCGTACTGCCACCGCCAGAGGCCGAAGTGGAGACCACCGCGCAGAATGTCCGCCTGATAACCTGCCTCGCCCTCCAGCGCGATGACTGCGCCTTCTTGGAGGGAACCCGCGCCCGACCACAACTTCTCGACAATGCCGATGCGGTCGTTGGGGATGTACCGCAGCGAAAGCCAAAGAAGGAATAGAACGCCAGCAACGACTTCGGCGATAAGCATGGAAAGCCCTCCCGCAAGGCTCGTCAAGACCAGGATCCGCCCCCTCGGACGTCATATCCTAATCTACCTTATCGCAAGGGTGTCGTCAGCCTTTTGGCCCCCTTTTTCCGCAAACCTAGCGCTGTAGCAAGGGCTACTTCTCGACCAGAGGTTCCGGAGGAGTCGTTTTCCAACGGCCGCGGGTAAAATCGGGAAAGTCCAAGGGCTGACTGCGGTTGCGGGCGGAAGTCTCGCTCAGCTCGACGATGCTGCTCCACGCGGCCGAATCGTAGACGTTGATGTCCGGCCGGGTCCCCATCCGCAAGGCTTGCACCAGGCGGTAAAGGCAGAGGTAATCGCCGCCCCCTTTGCCGGTACTGATGGTCTGTTTCCGAAACGCCTTCCAGAGGGGGTGGTCGAACTCGTTGTAATAGCCGGCGATCAGCTCCCAGTCGCCGTGACAACGATCCCGCTTAGGGCTCTTCCCTTCCAGGTAGAGCCGGTCGATGGTCCGATCGTAGATACCTTGGCTACCCAGCAGGCGGTAAAGGTTCCGCGACTGCGGCCGCGAGAGGAGCGTGTCGGAGAGCAGGTAAACCGTCCGTCCCTTGGCCGTGCGGATCAGGCAGGAATTGATGTCGGCCATGTCGAACCTGGCCGTGGCCAGCGGGTTGTCGGCGGCAAGGTAGCGGGCGGCGTACTCATGGTAGCCTCGGGCGTTGCCGCCCATCGATACCAGGTACTCGAAGCGATCCCCCCGATGAATGTCCATCCATTGGGCCAGGGGGCCGATGTCGTGCGTGGGAAAGGGGTTCCCCTTGCGATTCTTGCGGATCTGGCCCTGCCAGTTGAGTCGGCCGTCGGCCGAGTTCACTTCGTAGTCGCGGCCGTCCTTTTGGTACCCCACCTCGAGCATGCATCACCTCGCCGAAGAAACCCTTTCGCACCAGATTCCAGACCAGCATCACGTCGCGTTGGTAGCAGTAGTTCTCCAGGAGTACGCAATGGCGGTTGGCTTTCTCGGCTGCTTCGATCTGTTGCCAGCACTCCTCGACCGAGAGCGCCGCGGGCACCTCGGTGGCCGCGTGTTTCCCGGCCTCCAGCGCGGCCAGCACGACCGGCGAGTGCAGAGGCCAGGGCGTGGCGTTGATTACCAGGTCGAGGTCGTCCCGCCGGCACATCCGCCGGTAGTCGGTCTCACCACGGCAGTAGCTCTCCGGCCGGGGTAGACGATGATCTTCCACCAGCCGCTGCGCCCGGGCGGCCTTGGCCTGATCGAGATCGCAGACCGCGCGAATCTGGACCTTTGCTATCCCCAGGAGCAGGCTCAACAGGTAGGTGCCCCGATCGCCCAGGCCCACCAGTCCGATGCGGAGCGTCTCGATCGGAGGCGCGTGGATCTCCTTGGGCTCCGCACGGGGCGAGGCCGCTGCGCCGGCCTGGGGGTTCTCGCCGGCCACGGCCAGGACGGTGCCGGCGGCCAGCGTCGTCTTGAGGAAGTTCCGGCGGTCGGTTCCTGATTCCATAAAATCTCTGCCTCGGTTCTCCTTTTACCGAGTGCAGTTTAACGCGCTGCCTCCGTCCGGGGAAGGAGGCGCAAGGAAGAGGTCTTAGAGGCGACGCAAGACCCGGAACCAAAGACCCAAGGCCAAAGACCCAATCAGTTCACGCGATAGCCGTCGGGATCCTTGCCGCGAATCCGCCGCCAGAGGACTTGGAGGGTGGGGATGTTGATGGTCACCACGAACAATTTCCGAAGCTGGTCCGCGGGCGGGCGCAGCGGACGCACGCCGTGCCAAGAATGCTCCGTTCGCTGAAAAAACAGGCTGCCGTTTCCCCGCGGGTCGATCGAGGCGCCGACGCGGAGGTCGTCGAAGGTCGGGCCCGAATGGGCCTTCCAGCGCCCCTCGTCGTCCAGGATCAGGACTTCGCCTCCCCAACTCGATTCCCAGTCCTCCTGGGTATTGAAGTAGAAGAGGTGCGTGGCCAGCTTGCGCCGGGCGTCGCAGTGCGGCGGAACGGCACAGCCCTGCCAGGCGTAGTACCACTCCATGGTCAAAATCAGCGGCTTGCGGGCCGGAAGGCCGAACATCCGATGGAGAAACGACTGGTAGGCTTCTCCCTGAAGCTCGGCGATGAACTTCTGCCAAGGCTCGGCCACGGGCACGCCCGGCAGGTAGTGCAACAGCATGCGATCCTGGTAGCCCTGGCCATGAGCGCGTTTGATGCCGACCTTGTTCTCGAACAAGGAGACCTCCGGAAGCGTTGTGCGGAGATCCTCGAAGCCCTTGGGGGTCAGCGAGTCTTGGAAATTGATCCAAGGATAGGGCCGCCGCTGTTGGAACGTTTCCGGGACCACCTCGTCGATACACTCGCGATTCAAGTACTCCATGATCCTTCCCTCGACCGTTGATATCGCCGACGCTCGTAGTCCCGCCTTGAGGCGGAATGCCGCCGGAAGGCGGAACCACCAGCGGCCGTTTCACGACTCTTGGACCCAGAACCGGAAGGCCCTTTTTATATCAGGATCGGGCCGTTGGTCCAATAGCGAACAGGGCACAAAATGCCGGAAACGCTTGTTCGCTTCTTTGCTCCTTCCTATTTGCCCAACTTGTTGTTTCACAGGCCCTTAGCCACCGACCGCTACCCGTCTACCCGGCCCAATGGCAGAGCTTCCGGCCGGTCGTCGAGAGCGGGTACTCGCCCAGTTCCTCGGGACGCAGCCAGCGAGTCTCGACGAACTGCACGGCGGGTGCGGTCGCAGCTCCGGACAGATACCTGGCTTCGTAACAGTCCAGTGTGATGCGGAAGCGGGTAACGCTGTGACGCAGGGTGGCGATGCGGTCGCCGACCTCGATGGAGATGCCCAGTTGGCGGCGGACGTGGTCGGCCAGCTCCTGAGCGAGGTTCGCGGGATGCTCGGCGTGAAGCAGGTAACGAGGGAAGTCCCAGAGGCCGGCCCAGCGCTCGCCTTCCGGCCGGCGGAGCAAGAGCACGCGCCCGCGGCGGCGAACGACCAGCGCCGCCTCGTGCCGCGATTCGGTGGCGGGCTTCCTCGTAGGCGTGGGGATCTCCGTCTCCAGCCCCGCCTGCCGAGCCCTGCAGAGCGCGGAGACCGGGCACGCTCCGCACTGCGGCGTCCGGCCCGTGCAGACCTCGCTCCCCAGGTCCATCAGCGCCTGGTTGAAGCGGCCGGGATGGCGGCGGGGCAGCAGGGCTTCGGCCATCGCCCAAAGAAGCCGGCGGCCTTCCGTCGAGAGCGTGTCGCCGCGGAAGGCCAAAAGCCGGCTGAAGAGGCGGACCGTGTTGGCCTCGAGGATCGGCTCGTGGGCATCGAAGGCGATGGAGAGGATCGCCCCGGCCGTGTAGCGGCCGATCCCAGGGAGTCGGCCGACGGCCTGCGGTTGGCAGGGAAAAACGCCGGCGTGTTCGGCCACGATCTGCTTGGCGGCCTGGTGGAGTTGCCGGGCACGGCGGTAGTAGCCCAGTCCTTCCCAGAGCCGCAGCACGCGGTCCTCTGCCGCCCGGCCAAGCGCCTCGATCGTGGGAAACTCCGCCAGGAACCGGGCGAAGTAGGGCTTCACCGTCTCCACCTGGGTCTGCTGGAGCATGATCTCGCTGACCCAGATCACGTAAGGATCGCGGCTGCCGCGCCAGGGCAAGTCACGGGCGTGCCGGCGATACCAGGCCAGCAGCCGGCGGCGAAACAGCACCCGCCAGTTCTCGTCGGGCAGTTCGACCATGGTTAAGTTCTCAAACGGTGAACGCCACCGCCGGCCTCGCGCCGGCGGAGCGATGATTGGCAACTAGAAACGCCGCTCCCTCCACGATTTCCGACTTTCAAGTCATCTGGGAACCATAGCAATCCCAACGCCGTTTGTCACGACTGGACGGATCGAACCGCAGGGGATACGCTTCCATTACCTATGGCAAAACATGGTAAACGACCCGGCAAGAACCAAGTCCATCGAGACCGTCGGCAAGGGCGCCGTCAGCGGCGCGACGCCGTTGGCGTCCGGCCCGTGCCCGGCCGCCCGGGCGAGATCGAGCTGGTCGAGCCGCCCTGTGTCCGCCAGCGGCGGGAGGACCTGGAGGAGGTCCGCGGGATGCTCGATGCGGGCGAGATCGACGTGGCCGCGGATGAGTTGCTCTGGCTGCTGTCGGGCTGCGACGTTCTCCTGGAGGCCCACAAGCTGCTGGGCGAGATTGCCCTGGCGGACGGCGATCTGCCACTGGCCCGGGGCCACCTGGGCTATGCCTACGAGCTGGGTCTTCGGGCCTTGGAGACGGGCGCGCGCGGCGTGTTGCCATACGCGCGGCCTGCCAATCAGGCTTTTTTCGAGGCCGGCAAGGGCCTGGCCTGGTGTCTGAAGCAACAGGGCGAGATGGGGTTGGCCGCAGAAGTGGTCGAGCGTCTGCTGACCCTCGACCCGAGCGGCCCGCTGGGGTTGAAGGAGATGCGGGAAGAACTGCGACGCTGACTTTCGGCCAATCGAAGAAAGCGGCGACAAGTCGCCGCACTCCAAAGCTTCGCCCGGTCTAGGCATTGACCTGCGCCGCGTTTTCCGGCTTGCGGCGGCCGGTGGTGCGGGGCTGGTAGCTGGTCCAGAGCGAAAGGATTTCGGGCAGGGCCTGGAAGAATGCCTCCAGAACGCGGGGGTCCCACTGCGTGCCGTTGCCCGACTGGAAGATCTCCAGCACGCGCGCCAACGGCATTCCTTTGCGGTAAGGCCGGTCGGCGGTCATGGCGTCGAAGGAATCGGCCACGGCCACGATCCGCGCCGGCAGCGGAATCTGTTCTCCGGCCAGGCGGTCGGGATAGCCGGTGCCGTTGAAGTTCTCGTGGTGGTGCAGCACGCCGGGCAGCTCGTAGTGCAACTGGTGGAGCTCCTGAAGGATCGACCAGCCCTGGTCGGGATGGCGCTGGACGACCGCGAACTCCTCCTCGGTGAGCTTGCCGGGCTTGTGCAGGATGGCGTCGCTGACGCCGATCTTGCCGATGTCGTGCAACAGGCCCGTGAGGTAAATCCGCTCGCGCTCGTGCTCGTCGAGCTTCATCTGCTCGGCGATCCGCCGGGCGACGATCGCCACCCGCTCGCTATGGCCGCAGGTGTAAGGGTCCTTGGCGTCGATCGCCGAGACCATGCTCCGCACGATGCCGACCAGGAGTTGCTCCTTCTCGCGGAAGAGCTCGATGTTCTTGGCGTGCGTGGCCAGCATCGAGGCCACCGATTTCATCAGGCCGGCCTCGACCGAGCCGTACTCGTGGCTGCTCAGCGGGAAATAGGGCATACCCGGCGCCGGATCGGGCGGCCGCTGCCGGTTGACGGCCAAGAGCCAGGCGAAGACCTGCTCGCCCTTGAGCAAGGGAACCAAGAGCAAACTGCGGACCCCGGGGAACAGGCCCGCCTGCGGGTCGTTCCCGACGTGGTTGTTGACCACCGGCGGACCGGACTGCTGACCGCGGAACCGCTGGACCAACCGCCGGCAACTCTCGGCGTCGATCTCCCGCGAGCCGATCCAGATCATCGTCGCCGACGCCGTGCCCTGCGTCTCGGCCACCAGGACCAGGGCCTCCGCCTTGATCATCGGGGCCAACAAGGGAAGCACGGCTTCGGCCACCTGCCAGGTCTCCCGCGACAAGTCGGCCATTTCCAACTGATCGCTGACGCGGCGGAGGAAAGTCAGCTCCTCGAAGTTCGTGCCGATCTGGTCCGCGCAGCAGCTCAACTCTTCGCGGCACCGCTGCAACTGCTGCTGCAAATGGAGTTGCCCGGCCACCAGCCCGGCCAGCCGGCGCACGCTTCTCAGGTTTCTCCCCGGCGATCGCCGCCGTGGCGAGGATCGGCTGGCCGACGCTGGGCTCCAACGGCAGCCCCAGGAGACACTCTCCCCGGGAACCCTCGATGACCGCGGCCTGGCTCGATAGTCCCGGCTCGAGGGCGAATTGCTCCGGCCGCAGCTCGCGGTGCCGCACGGCGTTTCCCTCTCGCTGGACGAAAATGGGACCGTCCGCTTCACCCATGCGCCAGAAGTCGAAGCCCACGCCGAAGGCCTCTTGGAGCAACAGGTCGGCGCCGTCGAGGAAGTTTGCCAAGACGCCATCCGCGGAGACGAAGGTCGCTGTCATCGGTCGTACCCGAGAGTCTCTCCCTGTGGATCGTCACTGTCCCATCTGCAAAGCCTACGTTGCCCGGCAGCAAGGTCAAACCGGCGGCGAATAGGCACCCCGTGGAGGGATCAGCCGCGATCACTCGCCTTGCCGGGATCTGCGTGTTATTCTCACGGTATCGAGTAGATGCCCTGCGGCGGTTGTAGGGTGGGACAAGGCCGCCGTGGCGGCCGCCGGCCCACCAAGATCCTGTCAGTCTCAGGAGGTTTTGCGATGCCCTGGTTTTCCGAGCAGGCCGAGCAGATCGGCCCAAAGCGTCTGGAAGAGTTGATGGAGCGGACCGCCGACGAGGCCCGCCGGCGGATTTGCCTCCACCCGAAACGGGTACTCTTGTTGCCGCCCGACATCACCCGGGCCCACTCCGGCGTGGGCCGACTGACCGAGATGCTCTACCGGCTTTTCTCCGCGGAGGCGGAGGTCCACGTGATCCCCACGCTCGGGCAGCACGTGCCCCATACGCCCGAGGAGAACCGGCGAATGTTCGGGTCGATCCCCGAGGAGCGAATCCATGCCCACGATTGGCGGCGGGGGTGCGTCTACGTGGGTGTGATACCAGCCGCATACGTCAGCCAGACCACCGGCGGCGCGGCGAACTGGCCGATCCCCGTGTGGCTCAACCGGATGTTGATCGAGGAGCCCTGGGACCTGATCGTCAATGTCGGTCACGTCGTGCCTCACGAGGTGCTCGGGTTCGCCAACCACAACAAGAACTACTTCATCGGCTTGGGAGGCAAGGATACGATTTGCGCCGCGCACATGGCGGCCGCCTGCTACGGCATCGAGAACAACCTGGGCACCCTGTTCACCCCGTTACGGGCCTGCTTCAACAAGGCCGAGCAGGAATTCCTCGGCCGCCTGCCCGATCTCTACGTCCAGGTCGTCATGGCCCGTAACCCGCAGGACCAGTTGGTCCACACGGGCCTCTACGTCGGCGACGATTTGGAGACCTACCTGGAGGCCGCCCGGCAATCGCGCCAGCAGAACTTCACCGTCTTCGACGAGCCGCTGGCGAAGATCGTTTGCGTGATGCAGGCCGACGAGTTCGTCAGCACTTGGGTGGCCAACAAGGCGATCTACCGCACGCGGATGGCCCTGGCCGACGGGGGCGAGTTGGTGATCATCGCCCCGGGACTGAAGCGCTTCGGCGAGCAACCGGAGGTCGACGCCCTGATCCGCAAGTACGGCTACGTGGGCACGCCGCGGGTCATGGAGCTCTATCGCGAGAATGCCGACATGCAGGACCTGGCGCACGCCACGGCCCACCTCATGCACGGCTCCTCGGAAGGCCGTTTCACGATTACCTATGCCCAGCGGGAACTTTCCCGGGAAGAAATCGAAGGTGTCAACTTCCGCTACGCCGACCTCGACAAGACCCTGGCAGCCTACCCCCCTGACAAGCTCCATGAGGGGTGGAACGAGCTACCCAGCGGCGAGAAGGTTTTCTTCATCCCAACCCCCTCTGCGGGCCTATGGGCGACACGGGAAAAGCTGGGTCTTCGGATTTAGTCCCGCAACTGGTGGGGCTCGCTCCGGTCGGCCCACCCTGCAAGGTGCGGCAGCTACAACGTGTGGCGGTTACGATATATTGCGTGCGGGCTGGCAGTATTCGGAAAAGCGGCCCCCGGCGTTCGTCACGAAGCGCCGCGGAAGGCCAGCGCAAGCGGGACCTGGTCCAACGGTTGGAGCGGATTGACGCGCGACAAACTTTGCCCTTGCTCTGACGGGCCGACTCGGACGGTTGCACCCCGCCTCATGCGTGGCTAGAATGGCGGCTATAAACCCAAAAGTGAGGGGCACGCACACGGTGACCAGTTGACCGGATTGCGGGAGGCTTGCCCCCAAATTTACCGTGCGTTACTTGACCAAAAGCGACGAAGAATTTCGAGCAGTTGTACGTCGTGCAGAAGAAGCAGTGGTTCTAACATCCAGGCCCGGAGAGGAAGCCCCCAAAGAGAGACATTGGCTCCAGCTTCTTCCGAGCGAGGATCTTCTGTTATGTCCAAACTGGATTACCGCAACATCGAGACCGAAAGCAACCGATGCGGGGGTCAGCCGGTCGTGGTCGGCACGCGCATTCGCGTGGCCACGATCCTGGCGTGTTATCGGCAGGGCATGGGGATCGAGGAAATCGTGCAACAGTACCCCTCGCTCAAGCCGGCCGACGTTCACGACGCTTTGGCCTATGCGTACGACCACCTCGACGAGATTGAGGCTGGCCTCGCAGCCGACGACGAAGCGACGGTCAAAGCCCGGCTCTCCGCGCGGTTCTGGCGGATGACACTTGGCTGATGCCCTGGATGACGAATTGATGCGCGACCGCCTAGAGTTCTTGGGCGATTGGTAGAATCAGACAGCCCCCTCTCCCGGAGGGACAGGATCGAGGTCAGTTGCCTCTTGCCTCTCCTGGCGGTTATACTACAAGGAGGCCCCTGACGTTTGTCACCAGGGGCCGTTGTTTGAATCCCACATGACAACCCAACCCGCATCCACAACTCCCTGGCATAGCATGGCGATGGGCATCGCGGCGGTTGCCGTTGCGTTCAGCGTGCTGGTGGTCTTGCTGATGTTGGTCGACTACCGTTTGCGGCTGAACAAGGACCCGCTGGAATCGGCGCCGTACACGGCGCTGAAGCGCAACTGGCCAAGGAGCCTCGCAACGAGGATCTCAAGCGGCAGATCCGCCTGATGGATCTCCGCCTGCGCGAGGCGTATTTCCGCCAGCGGCAGTTCACGGCGGCCGGGGGCTGGCTGCTGCTGGGCGGGGCGGCGACGACGCTGGCGGCCCTGCTCTGGGCCGGGTCGCTGCGGAAGAGACTGCCTGGGCCGTCGCTCGAGCCGGTCGCAGTGGACCTGCACTCGCCGATCACGCGATCCGCCCGATGGCTCGTGGCGGCCACGGGTCTGCTGTTGGTCGGCGCGGCGATCGGTCTGAGCATGACCTATCGAAGTCCGCTTCCCGGCCATATCGACGGCGGACGAACCAGACTGGCCGCCGCGCGGCCGGCGTCGCCGCCGGGGTTAACCGATCCGCACCCGTTAGCCCCGGCGGCCACGCCGGCTGTTGCGGGTTTAGGAACAGCGAAGCCGACGAAGATGGAATCGCCGAAGCCCGCCGCTGCCGCCGCCGCGGCTGACTATCCGAGCGATGCGGAGATCGAGGCCAATTGGCCCCGCTTCCGTGGTCCGGGCGGACTGGGCGTGGCCAAGCACAAGGACGTGCCCACCACCTGGGACGTCCCCGGCGGCAAGGGGGTCGTCTGGAAGAGTCGCGTCCCGCTGCCGGGCAACAGCTCGCCCGTGGTCTGGAAGGATCGGGTCTTCGTCACCGGGGGCACCATCGACGAGCGGAAAGTCTTTTGTTATAACGCGGCCGACGGCAAGCTCCTTTGGCAGCGAGCCGTCGCCGGCCCGCCGGGGATCGCCTCCAAGCTCAAGGATCTTCCCGAGGAGGGGGGCGCCGGCTTTGCGTCCCCAACGCCCGCGACCGACGGCCGCCGCATCTACGCGATCTTTGCCACCGGTGACGTTGCCGCCGTGGACTTCGAGGGGAAGCCCGTCTGGACGCGGAGCCTGGGCGTCCCCAAGAGTTCCTACGGCTTCGCCTCCTCGCCCATGCTCGATCGCGGGCGGCTGGTGATCCAGCTCGACCAGGGCAGCCTCAAGGACAAGCTCTCCAAGCTCCTCGCCCTGGACGCGGCGACCGGCAAGACCGTCTGGGAGACGCCGCGGCCGGTGCCCAACTCCTGGCCCTCGCCGATCCTGATCCGGGTCGGCGGCCGGCCTCAGATCGTGACCTCCGCGGATCCTTACGTGATCGCCTACGATGCGCAGACCGGCAGCGAGATCTGGCGGGTGAAGTGCCTACGGCAGGACGTGGGCCCCTCGCCGGCCTTTTTCGGCGGCGTGGTCTATGCGGCCAGCCAGTTTCCGCAGCTTTCGGCGATCCGCGCCGACGGCCAGGGCGACGTCACCAAGACCAACGTCCTCTGGATCGGCGAGGACGGCCTGCCCGACACGTGCAGCGTGCTGGCCTCCGAGGAGTTCGTCCTGCTATTGTCTTCCGACGGCATGCTCACCTGCTACGAGGCCCGAAAGGGCGAGAAACTTTGGGAGGAAGAGTTCAAGGACGCGAATTTCTCCTCGTCGCCAAGCCTCGTGGGCAAGCAGGTCTACCTCTTCTCCAACGAGGGCAAGAGCTGGGTGGTGGAGCCGACCCGGGAGAAATGCCGGCGGATCGCCGAAGGCAACCTCGGCGAGAAGTGCGTCGCCAGCCCCGCCTTCCAGGACGGGCGGCTGTATATCCGCGGTGACAAGAGCCTCTTCTGCCTGGGGAAGTAGCCTCGCATGATCGCCCCTACGACGCATCGCTGGATCTGAGTTTCGTCGACCAGGCCGAGCAACGATAGGGCCGCCGCCCGGACGCCGTGATTGCGATCCTCCAGGCAATTCAGTCGCACTGCCGCTACCTGAACGGGGTTGCGAAAATGATGATGGCCGGCGTGCCGACCGGCGTGTACTGACCGGTGAAGCTGAGCGCGCCGGTGTTCTTGTCGCGGTGGAAAGCGGCGATGGCGTCGCTCCGCTGGTTGCAGGAAAAGAGAAAGCTCCCGCTGGGATCGATGCCGAAGCTCCTCGGGTAATCGCCGCGTGTCCACTCCTCGCCGAGCAGCGTCAGGAGGCCCGTCTCGGCGATCGAGAACCAGGCGATGCTGTCGTGCAGGCGGTTGGCGGCGTAGACGAACCTTCCGTCAGGCGCGACCGCGATCTCCGAGGTGAAATTGGTCCCGGCGAATCCCTTGGGAAGGCTGGAAATCGTCTGTTTCGCCGTCAGCCGCCCGCGCTGGGCGTCGTAGGCGAAGACGGCGACTGTCGAGGCTTCCTCCTGCAAGCAGTAGAGCCAGCGGCCGCTGGGGTGGAAGGCGAAATGCCGCGGCCCATCGCCGGGCGGCAACGCGACCAGCGGCGGGTCGTTCTCCACGAGCCGACCGCCGGCAACGTCGAACTTCCAAAGGAAGATCCGGTCCCGACCGAGGTCGGCGGCCAAGATGAATCGTCCGGCCGGGTCGGAGGCGATCATGTGCGCGTGCGGGCGCTGGTGGCCGCTTTCGGCGAAACTTCCCGGAGGCGCACTGGCCGCGCGGGTTGGGCCTACGTCGCCCCGGCCGGTCTTGACGTCGGTGGCCGGCCCGAGCTCGCCCTTGGCGCCCAGCGGCAGCACGGCCACGGTCCCGCCCGCGTAGTTGGCCACCAACACGTGCTTGCCCGCGGGGTGAACGCTGAGATGCGCGGGGCCGGCGCCTTCGGAGCGGACCGTATTGATCAGCGTCAGATGTCCGTTGGCGCGGTTGATCGAGTACGCGCTCACGGAACCGGAGTTGGCGCCTTGGTACGTCGCGGTCTCGTTCGCCGCGTAAAGCCGGGTGCGCGCCGGGTTCAGCGCAAGCCAGGACGGGTTTGCATCATTGGCGAACACCTCGCGTTGGACCAGGGTCCCGCTGGTGGGGTCCATTTCAAACAGGTAAATGCCTCGCCCATAGCCCTTGCTTCCTTCCGGTCCTTGCGGCGAGCTATACGACCCCACATAGGCGAAAAGGGGCCGGCCCGCGGGCACCGCCGGCTCCTCGGCAGCGGCCGGCAACGACGCGCTGGCGGCGGCCAGAGTCGCGGCCGACAAGAACCCTCGCCGCGAGACCTTTGCTGGACGGCCTTGGCGCCCTTGCGAATCGCTGGGAAGCATCTGCATCCTCCTCGCTTCGGATAGAGAGTTGCGGTCCGGTCGCCAACCTGCTCGGCTGGATATGCCGATCAGAATCTGCTTGTACCGTCCCCTACGGTAGAAGTCAAACGCCAGCCTAGTCGGTGGCTTGATAGAAGGCGTGCTCCACAATCTCTAATCTCTTTAGGGGGCTTCAGTGTCTACGGCGATATACTGTCCAAGGATGGACACGACAATCCCCCCTGGCGGAGCCACGGGTGGGAAGCCTAGGCTAGGACTTTGCCGGGAAATCTGGCCGGACCCGGCTCTACTGGGCGCGGAGGGCCGATTATAATTCCTTGTTAACCATGTTCTTACCAACAGGCGGTCTGATGTCGCTCGACAATCCGCAGGAGAACGTCTACGAGCCCGGCGGCCCTGCTCCCCTGCCCGTGCTGCCAGCGCATTCTTTGCCGTCACCGCCGTGGCCGCCACGGACGCCGATACTGGTGTTCGCGCTGTTCATCCTGGTCGCCATGCTCGTGGCTCCCTACCTGGCCGAGCAGGTGCAGTTTGCCATCACCCGGGGCGACCAGCGGGCCAAGGCGGAGGTCGCCCGGGCGGAGCTCAAGGCCCTTCCCGAGGCGGTTAATCGCTTCCGACTGGTCGCCAAGGCCGTCGCGCCCTGCGTGGTCGGCGTGAAGGTCGTACAGTACGTCGGCCGCCGTTGGCCGGGCGACGAATGGTCCGCCAACCCGCTGCTCCGAGCGGAAGGGGAAGGCTCGGGCGTGGTTGTCGATGCGGCCGGCTACATCCTCACCAATTACCACGTGATCGAGAACGCGGCCCAGGTCGAGGTGCAACTGGCCGACGGCCGCAGCGAGCGGAACGTGACCGTGGTCGGCGCCGACCCGCTGACCGACCTGGCCGTGCTGAAGGTCAACGACGGCAAGCTCCTGGCCGCGCCTTGGGGCGACAGCGACCAGTTGGAGGTCGGCGACCAGGTCATCGCCGTGGGAAACCCCTATGGATTGACCCGCACCGTGACCGCGGGCATCGTCAGCGCCAAGGACCGCCGCGAGGCGACCGATCGGGGCTACCAGGAATACTTGCAGACCGATGCCGCCGTCAATCCGGGCAACAGCGGCGGGCCGCTGGTCGATCTTGGGGGTCAGGTGGTGGGCATCAACACGGCGATTTACGGCCGCGCGTACCAGGGGATCAGTTTTGCCATTCCCAGCCGGCTGGCCCATGAGGTCTACAACCGGCTGAGGACCGAGGGTAAGATCTCGCGGGGTTGGCTGGGTGTGGCCATGGAGGAGGTGCCAGAGGGTTCGGCCAAGGAGCTTGGCCTGGACTTGCCCGCCGGGGTGATGGTCGCGGAGGTGGTGCCGGGCTCACCGGCCCAACGGTTGGGGCTGCAGCGGGACGACGTGATTGTCCGCTGGGACGGCCACAAGGTCGCCGACCCGATGGACCTCAGCCGTGCGGTGGCCAAGACGAAGATCGGCGCGAAGGTTGAGGTCGGTTTGATCCGCAACGGCAAGCGGATCGCGCGGACGGTCGAGGTGGCGGAGCGTCCGCCGCAATTGTCGCATTAGGTCTTGGGTCTTGGCTCCTAGGTCTTAGTTGCGATAAAACGACCTCGAACCCAAGTCCTAAGTCCTAAGACCCAAGACCTAGGAGATTTTTCAATGTCGATCGTGGAAAAAACCGAACTTCTGCCCGAAGTGGAGGCGTTTCTCGGACAAGGTCCGCTGGAAGGGGTCGTCGGCGGCCGGAACGTCCCGGCGGCTCACGGCGAATTGCTGGAAACCAGGGATCCGGGAAGCGGCCAACGGCTGGCGGACGTGTCCGCCATGCAGGCGGAGGACGTAGATCGGGCCGTTCAAGCGGCCGATCGAGCTTTTCTCCAGACCTCCTGGGCGCGAATGCCGCCCAACGAGCGCGGCGCACTGCTGCACCGGCTGGCCGACGCCATCGAGAAGCGGAAGAAGATCGTCGGGCAGATCGAAGCGCTGGACGCGGGCAAAGTGGCCGCGCAGGCGGAAGGGGACGTGCAGAACTGCGTCGACACCCTGCGCTGGTATGCCGACGTGGCCCAGTACGTCCAGCGGCGCAGCGTGCTGGCCGTGGCGGGGCACGAGGCCTGGACCGTGCGGCACCCCTGGGGACCTTGCGGGTTCATCTTCCCCTGGAATTTCCCCATCCTGCTGATCGGCTGGGGCATCGCCCCGGCGCTGGCGGCCGGCAATACGGTGGTCATCAAGCCGGCGGAAGACACGCCGCTTTCGGCCATTTGGCTGGCCCGGCTGGCCAAAGAGATCGGCATTCCGGACGGCGTGATCAACGTGGTGCCCGGGTATGGAAAGGTCGCCGGGGCAGCCCTGACGAGCCATCCGGGCCTGAAGCGGGTATCGTTCACCGGCTCTCCGGAGGTGGGCCGGCTGGTCGCCGAGGCCTGTGGCCGCAATCTCGTGCCGGTCAAGCTGGAACTGGGAGGCAAAGGGGCCGCCCTGGTTTTCGAGGACGTGGACATCGACCAGACGGCGGAGAAACTGGCCCAGGCGATCACCTTCCATACCGGCCAGGTCTGCTGCGATGCGACCCGCTGGCTGGTCCACGAGAAGATCTACGACCGCTTCGTCGACGCGGCCGTCGATCGGCTCCGCAAGGTCCGCATCGGCTACCAGTTGGACCGCAAGACGCAGATGGGTCCGGTGGTCAGCGAGAAGCAGCGTCGCCGCGTGCTGGGGTATCTCCAGAAGGGACAAGAACAGGGGGCCCAGGCTGTTCTCGAAGGAGGCGCGGCGGAAGTGCCGGGCCGGCAAGGTTTTTACGTCAAGCCGGCCTTGCTGGCCGGGTCGTTGGACAATGTGGCCGCCCGGGAGGAGATCTTCGGCCCCGTGGCCTATCTGGCGCCCTTCCGTGACGAGGAAGAGGGGGTCCGGCTGGCCAACCAGACCGACTACGGACTGGCCAATAGCGTCTGGACCAGCGATCTTGGGCGTGCGGTTCGGGTGGCGGAGCAGCTTGTGGCCGGCAACAGTTGGATCAACGGCCACAACCTATTCCCGCATGGCGTGCCCTACGGAGGGGTTCGCAAGAGCGGCTTGGGTGGCGGCGTACTCTCCGTCGAGACGCTCTTCGACTATTGGCGGAGCCTCTCGGTGGTGCGACCGCTCTAGGACGGCCAGGAAAGATCGGCACTTTAGGATCAATGCTGGGTTAGAAATGCTAACCCGGATTATTCGCGGCCAAACACTAGGCGCGAAGCGCAAGCGAGGGAGTACCAACGAGTTACCATCGCTTGCGCGTTGGGCTAGTGTCGAACAGACTGCGTCCGGGTGCCCTGCCCATGGATCATCCGCGGTGACTTCCTCCTGGCAGGCTTGCCGTATCTCGGCTATAATACGGGGCTGCCCTACCATTTCCGCCTTCTGCAACAGAAGCTGTTGCGGCCTCGCCCCATTGGGACTTGTGTCCATTTCCTGTGGATGAGGCCATCTCCGCAGAGCAGAGCGCGGAGGAAAATCCCCTGTTGCGAGGGTCGGCGGTCGCCTTTTTTGCCGAACCTCAAGATGCGAATGGGGATCTAACCCGATAGAGATATAATGGGATGCGGCGGTTGGGCGGATGTCTGCCCGCGGACCGGCGTTCCGGGCCTGAAGACGGGCCCCAGCAGACTGTAACGGTACGAGATCCATGGACCTGGCAAAACTACGCAATATCGGCATCTCCGCCCATATCGACTCCGGCAAGACCACGCTCAGCGAGCGGATCCTCTTCTACACCGGGCGGATCCATCGTATGCAGGAGGTGCACGGCGACGGCGACGGCGCGACGATGGACCACATGGAGCTGGAGAAGGAGCGGGGCATCACCATCACCAGTGCGGCCACGTCGGTCCAGTGGGGCGAGTCGCTGATCAACCTCATCGATACCCCGGGCCACGTGGATTTCACGGTCGAGGTGGAACGCAGTCTCCGCGTGCTGGACGGGGCGATCCTGGTGCTCTGCGCCGTCGGCGGCGTCCAGGCCCAGTCGATCACCATCGACCGCCAGATGGAGCGCTACCACGTCCCGCGGCTGGCCTTCATCAACAAGATGGACCGTACCGGCGCCGACCCCGACAAGGTGGTCCGCCAGTTGCGCGAGAAGCTGGATTGCGACGCTGTGCTGATGCAGATCCCCATCGGCCGCGAGGCGGGCTTCGAGGGCATCGTCGACCTGATCGACCAACAGGCGGTCTACTTCGACGGCGCCAACGGCGAGAAGGTCCGCCGCGCGCCCGTCCCCGCCGCGTTGGTCGAAGCGGCGCAAAAGGCCCGGCACGTGATGCTCGAAGCACTGTCGATGTACAGCGATCAGTTGTTGGAGTTGCTGCTGGGCGAAGAGGCCGTGCCGAAGGAGTTGATCCACCACGTGGTGAAGACGGCCGTCGCCAGCCAGCAGTGTACGCCGGTCTTTTTGGGCTCGGCCTATCGCAATAAGGGGGTGCAGCCGCTTCTGGACGCGGTGATCCGCTACTTGCCCTCGCCGCTGGAGACCGAAGTGAAGGCGATGGCCCATAACGATCCCAGCCGCGATATCCCGCTGGTGGCCGACCCGGCGAAAACCACCGTGGCGATGGCCTTCAAGATCGTCGAGGATCCCTACGGGGCGCTGACCTTCATGCGGCTTTACCAGGGCCGCTTCGTCAAGGGCGGAACGTATTACAACCAGCGCAGCGGCCGCCGTGAGCGCTTCAGCCGCATCGTGCGGATGCACGCCGACCAGCGGGAGGACATCGACGTGGCCGAGGCGGGCGAGATCGTGGCCGTGCTGGGCGTGGACTGCGCCAGCGGCGACACCTACGCCTCGGCGTATCCCTACTGCACGCTGCAGAAGATGTTCGTGCCCGACCCGGTGATCAAGATGGCCATCTCGCCCTTGGACCGCGACGGGGCCGACCGGCTCTCGAAGGCCCTGCAGCGTTTCCGCCGCGAGGACCCCACGCTGCACGTGACCACCGACGAGGAGACCGGCGAGACGCTGATTTCCGGCATGGGCGAGCTGCACCTGGAGATCTACGTCGAGCGGATCCGCCGCGAGTTCAAGGTGCAGGTCGAGGTGGGGGCGCCGAAGGTCAACTACCGCGAGAGCCCCACGCAGACCGCCGAGTTCGACGTGCGGCACAAGAAGCAGACCGGCGGCTCGGGCCAGTTTGCGCACATCGTCGGCCGCATGGAGGTCCTGCCCGCCGACGCCGAGGACACCTTCGTCTTCGAGGAAGAGGTGACCGGCGGCCGGGTGCCCAAGCAGTTCATCCCGGCGGTGGAGAAGGGGTTCCGCAGGAGCCTGGCCAAGGGCCCGCTGGCCGGCTATCCGGTGGTCAATTTGAAAGTGGTGCTCAGCGACGGCTCCTACCACGAGGTGGACAGCTCGGACCTGGCCTTCCAGATCTGCGCAGACGACGATGCGGGAGCACTTCTCCCGCACCCGGCCCGTGCTCTTGGAGCCGGTGATGCGGATCGAGATCGAGTGTCCCAGCCCGTTCCAGGGTTCCGTGGTGGGCGACCTGACCAGCCGGCGGGGCATGATCGCCTCCACGGAGGTCAACGGGGTCACGGCCCGGATCGAAGGCGAGATCCCCCTGGCCGAGACCTTCGGCTACGCCACCGACCTGCGGAGCATGACCCAGGGCCAGGGCACCTTCACCATGGAGTTCGCCCGCTACAAGCGCTTGCCGGCGAGCCTGGAGCGGGAAGTCATCGCCGAGCGGAAAAAGGGCGTCACCGCCGGAGCGGTCTGAGCCCATTAGTTCGTAGTACCGGCTTTAGCCGGAAATCCGCGGCCAGACCGCCTAAAGGCGGGACTACGAACGGCGCATTTGCCACCGCGTGCAGGAACGGCACGCGTCCGACGTGGCCGGGCGGGGGGAGTTCTATTCCTGAGTAGGTCCCGCCTGCCGGGCGGGACTTCCTTGCGTTGCGCGCTCATCCCGGTCCCGCCTGCCGGGCGGGACTTCCTTGCGTTGGCGCTCATCCCGGTCCCGCCTGCCGGGCGGGACTTCCTTGCGTTGCGCGTTCATCCCGGTCCCGCCCGCCGGGCGGAGAAACGAGCTGTGCCCCCCCTTTCAAGGACCCCGTTTCAAAGACCGCTGCGCTTTCTACGCTCTTTGCAGCGCGCATCTCCCTTTTTTTTCTCCATCCCCTCGTCCTTCGGCTGCCCGCTGGCCGCCGGTCCGGCACCGCATCTGTTTTGCGGACAACCGGTAAGGTCCAGACGCCCGTTTTGCGAGCGTAACAGTAGACGGCCCGTCTTACGCCGGCAAGCGGCCCGATGGCGCCTTCGGCCCGACGCAAATTGACGCCCTGTCCACCTTCGAGCGACGCAAATTGCCGCCCTGTCCACTCTCTACGGGCGCAAATTGCCGCCCTGTCCGCCTTGCAGCGGCGCAAACTGAAGCGATGGCGTCCACGGACGCGCGGTTTCCGGGTCGCCGGTGCGTCTGGAGCGACGCTTTCTGGCCAACTTGGCGCAGGCCCGCTCGCGGCGATACGTTTCCAGCGACGTTTCCCCACGAAGCGGGCGCTTCCAGCGTTCCAGCGGCAAGCAGCACGTGCGGAATGATGCTCCACGCTGCCGGCAACGACGCTCGCTGCGACGCGCAAGCCAGGTAACGGTTCACAGGCCGCCAAAGTCGCCTTTCGCTCCGCGAAAGCAGCGCTACGTCGCCTTTCGCTCCGCGAAAGCAGCGCTACTTTCGCGGAGCGAAAGGCGATTCTACGGGGCAAACTCTGGGCAGGCCGAGCACGGCCCGGCAGCGCTTACGCAAGGGGAGCGAATCGCAACGCTTTGTCTTCTTTGCCCTGCGGGCCGTACCTTGACGCGTTGCCGGCCCGCCAGTTGTCTGCGGCGACGTGGAAGCCCGGATTTCTCACCATACGAGGAGAATTGCCGGCAGAGCGGCGGCAGTCGTAGCATGGGCATTCCTGCCCGTGCCATGCGGAAAGCACGGGCAGGAATGCCCATGCTACGACCGGCTGGTGGGAAATCCCGACAAGCCCCGTTTCCGCTCGCCGCGCGGCGCCGGATCGCGCGTCTTCGCGCCTTCCGCCTGAGGACCGACCCTTTTCGAGAGATCCCCGCCTCTTATTCCCCCGCTGATTGACGGGACCAGCTCCCCAAGCGTATGCTGCCGTCGGCTACGCCGGTCTGAGAAACGGTGAAAGCCGCCGGGGGTATTTCTACTGCCATGTCTCCACTATCCGTCTTCCCAAAACAAAGACTCCCGACCACTGGTCTCCCCTGGTCTCCGTGGAGCGTAGTACAGGGTTTCACGTGCGCTGCGGGGCGGATATACTTGGAAGCGTGTGATGTTCCCCGGAGAAAGACTATGCTCCCCGATCTGCCTGGACTGCATCTCGGCCAGTTGTCCGTGGACCAAAGACTCGAGCTGATCGGCCTGCTCTGGGACAGTATTCCGGATGCTGCGGAAGCGCCGCCTGTCTTGGATTGGCACCAGCAAGAGCTGGATCGGCGGTTGGCCGCCGCCGACGCGACCCCGGAAGCGGCGATTCCCTGGGACCAGGTTAAACAGCGTCTGCGGGAAAAGTCGTGACCTTGCCGATCGTTGTACGCCCCGAGGCGCAAGCCGACATGCTGGAATCGCGGGATTGGTACCAGCGGCAGCGCCCCGGCCTCGGAGACGAGTTTGCCGGAGTCGTCGACGAGTTCCTACGAGCAATAGCCGCTGCACCGGAGACCTATGCAAAGGCATTCAAAGGGGTGCGGCGCGGCAAGTTGCGCAGGTTCCCGTTCGTCGTATATTACCGCGTCCTGGTGGGCCGTGTCGAGGTCCTTGCCGTCCTGCACGGTAGCCGGAGTCCGCGAACGTGGCAGTCCCGCGCCTGATCGCTCAAAGAAACGTAAGGCGGGCGCCGCCCACCAGTCTTTCCGTTCCGACGCGGCCCCGGGGATTCGGTGGGCGGTGCCCACCCTACTTGGCTTGGCGCAGGCCCCGCCGCGGCGATGCGTCTCCAGCGACATTTCCCCACGAAGCGGGCGCTTCCAGCGCTGAAGCGGCAAGAAGTACCTGCGGAATGCTGCTCCGCGCGGCCGGCAACGTCGCTCGCTGCGACGCGTAAGCCAGGTAACGGTTCACAGGCCGGCAAAGTCGCCTTTCGCTCCGCGAAAGCAGCGCTACGTCGCCTTTCGCTCCGCGAAAGCAGCGCTACTTTCGCGGAGCGAAAGGCGACTCTACGGGCCAAACTCTGGGCAGGCCGAGCACCGCCCGGCAGCGCTTACGCAAGGGGAGCGAAGCGCAACGCTTTGCCATCTTTGCCCTGCGGGCCATGCCTCGATGCGCTGCCGGCCCGCCAGTTGTCTGCGGCGACGTGGAAGCCCGGATTTCTCACCATACGAGGAGAATTGCCGGCAGAGCGGCGGCAGTCGTAGCATGGGCATTCCTGCCCGTGCCATGCGGAAAGCACGGGCAGGAATGCCCATGCTACGACCGGCTGGTGGGAAATCCCGACAAGCCCCGTTTTCGCACGCCGCGCGGCGACGGATCGGGCGTCTTCGCGCCTTCCGCCTGAGGACCGACCCTTTTTCGAGAGTTTCCCGCCTCTTTTTCCCCGCTGATTGACGGGACCCGCTCCCCAAGCGCATACTGGCGTCGGCTATGTCGGTCTGACAAACGGTCGAAGCCGCCGGGAGTATTTCTACCGCCATGTCTCCACTACGCCGTGTTTCCAAAATAAAGACCGCCGACCCCTAAAAACGTCCCTTATAATCATGTGCGTGCCGCAGACATTGAGAGTCTGACCTAAGGCTTCCGACACGGCTCACTCTGCCGATGTGCCAAGCTGGTGCCAAGGAGTTCGTATCATGCCGCTCTTCGCTTCCCGCTGTTTGCCCAGGCTTGCGTCAGGCATCGTCTTGCCGGCACTCTGTTGTTTGTTGGCATCCGATTCGGCCGAGCCGTCAGGTTCGGCCGCCCAGGTGTCGGCCGCGCGCGTATGGCTATCGGACTTGCCGGAACGAAACGCCCAAGTTGGCTGGGGCAGCTTCGGCAAGCATGGTTGGGCGGGCTTCGATCCGGCCCCCATCTCCATTTTCGGCTTGGCGTCGCCGCAGGGCTTGGGACTTCATCCCGACGGCCACGTGGAATACGTTCTGGGCAAGCGCTACCGGACGTTTCGCGGTACGGCCGGCATGGACGACTCCGCCGAGCCGCGGAGCCAACGGCCCATCGACTTTCGCGTGCTGGGCGACGGAAAACTTCTGTGGGAGTTGCGCGGGCTGCACGGCCGCTCGGACTCGCAACCGTGCCTGTTGGACATCACGGGCGTCGATGTGCTACGGCTGGAGGTGATTTACCGGCCCGGAACCAAGGGTGATCAAGGCCACGCCCATGCCGTGTGGATCGACCCCTACGTGGCCGCCGTTCCACCGGCCAAGGACGTCTTGGCATTGTTCGACCCGGCCCGATTCAAACTCCTTGAAACGGAGGAGGACCTCAAAAACCACGTTCGCGCCTTGTTGCAGAAGGAAGACTTTGCGGCGCTGGAGGAAGAGGCCGTCCGATTGCGCAAGAGCGATATTTCCCCGCGCGGCCTGCCGTTGTTGGGGGCCTACTACACTCCCTTGAGCGCCGCGGCCGACAGGAACGACAAGGCGTGGCAGGAGCACTTGGCCCGGCTGGAACATTGGCGAAAGGCCAAGCCGGATTCGATCACGCCCCTGATCAGTCTCGGCGGCTCGTATCTCCAATACGGCGAGCAGGCCCGCGGTGTGGGATACGCTTACACGGTCGGGCCGGCTGCCGCCAAGGCACTGGAGCAGAGGGTCGAGAAGGCCCGCGGCTACCTGGAAGAGGCGGCAAAAATGAAAACGCCCGATCCGGAACTGTACCGCGTCCTGCTCGGCGTGGAACTCCATCACTGCAACGATAAGGAGCAGGCTTTCCGCTATTTCGAGCAGGGCCGGAAGATCAATCCCCGCTATGCTTTGCTGTATAGCGACCTGGCGAACTATCTGCTGCCGCAATGGCATGGCGAGGCGGGCGAGTTGGAAGCCTATGCCGCGAAGCTTCGCAAGGAAAGCGGCGGCGAACTGGGCGACCTGATCTATTTCCGCATGGCTTGCGTGCAAAACCAATTCGCCCAAGAACGCTTGTTTCGTGATTGGAACTTCAAGTACGAGAACGTCTTGCCGGGCCTCCGCGTGGCCGTCCGCGACTATCCCGAAAGCTTTTTTCTATATAACCAGGCCTGTCTGATGGCGTGTGTCGCAGGCGACAAGGACTTCGCGTCCAAGTTGCTCACGCGATTGGACATCGCGACGTTTTGGCTCCAATTGTGGCGCGGGTATGGCCGGTTCGATTATTGGCGGCGTCAGATCAATCCCCGGGCGTATGCCGGCGAAGACATCAAGACCTTGTTTGACTTCCACGGTTGGGTCGAGAGCGTCGCCTTCCTCAAGGACGGCCGCCTCGTCAGCGGCGGGGAGTTCCCTGGAATCAAGCTCTGGAATACCGCAACGGGAACAGCGGCTGGCGCCGTGGAAACGTCCCTGCCCGTCGGCATGCTGGCCATCGACAGCGCCGGGCGGCAGATGATCGTCGCGCATGGGCTAGTGATCGACAACTCGGCCGACAAGGTCGCAGTGATCTACAGCCTGGGCGGCAAACAGGAGCCTCGACCCTTGCAGGCCCACTCCGGCGGTGTAACGAGCGTGGCGTTCAACCGCGCGGGCACTCGTTGCGGCACGGCTGCGCGGGAGAACGACGCCCGCATCTGGAACCTCGACGCCCTGGACAAGCCCATTGCTCTAAAGCATCCCGAGTGGGTTTACGATATCGCGTTCTCGGCCGATGGCAAAACGGTGGCTACGTCCAGTTACCAAGGCGGGGTCTGGCTGTGGGACGCCGAAACCGGCAAGCCGCTGGGCAAGCCGCTGGTGGAAATGAATCAGGGGCCGTGGCAATGCCACGTCGCGTTCGTCGCGGACAAGACGCTCATTACCGCCTCGGTCGATGGGACGATTCGCCGCTGGGACGTCGCAACACGGAAATTTCAGCAGGTCAAGCCACAGGGAGGATGGATTGATTCTTTGGCCGTTTCACCGGACGGCAAGTGGCTTGCTGTCGGCCGCCGCAATGGGAGCATCCATTTGCTTGCCGTGGACACGCTGACATTGGCGCACGCCTATTCGGGGCACTACGGTACTTGCAACAGCGTTTGCTTCGCGGCCGACAGTCGAACGCTTGCCAGCGGGTCGACTGACTGCACAATCAAGCTGTGGCGTGTGGCCGATAGCCGATAGGAAATTTGGGGATCGTGTTCAAGGCTCGGAGGGTATTAACGTCCTGAAAGCGATTCAATTGGCACCGACTGGACTAACGCCGCTTGCCGACATTGGCGCAGGCGCCCTCCGCGCAACAGGCCGGAAAAGGGGACATCACTGATATTCATGGAAAGCAAGCAGACGAAGGCAGTAAGTGAGTGATTTCCCCTTTTCCGGCTTGTCCCCTTTCCCGGCTCGTCGCCGCCACGTAAAGGCCATACGCGACAACGTGTTACGTAAGGCATATGGATATCCGCTTCTATGACGCCATTCGCGATTGTCTACTCTCCCGAGGCGCTGGATCACCTGCGGGCATTGCCGAAGAACAGCCAGATCCTGGTTGTGGAACAAGTGGATGAACAGCTAACGCACCAGCCTATGCTGCCAACCCGCAAGCGGAAATTGCTGCGACCGAACCCCCTCGCGCCATGGGAACCGCGACTGGGGGACATTCGGGTTTTCTACGAAGTGCGGGAAGGTCCCCAGCGCGAGGTCCTTGTCAAGGCCGTGGGAATCAAACGTCACAATGAGCTTTGGATTGGGGAGGAGAAGATTATCTTATGAAGACCATCGAACTCTCCGAAGTTTCCGCGTTGGCTCCCTACGTTCAGCCGGGGACTTCCGAGCCGGTCATCCTGACGCGGGACGGGGAGGCCGTCGCCGCTGTCTTTCCTGGCGATGAGCGGGACGTTGAGAACCTGCTCTTGAGCACCAATCCTCAGTTCCAGGCAATTCTTGATCGCTCGGAGCGACGCCTCCAATCGGAGGGCAGCGTCTCCAGCGCCGAAGTGCGGCGACGGCTGGGGCTGCCCACGAAAGATCGCCCGACGTAATCGTCATCACCGCCTACGAACTTCGCCGGGTGCCACGGTCGAAGTGTGCCACTGGCTTTGCCGAACTTCCTCGACCATGGGATCATTCATCGGTCGACCTCCAGCAACTCAAACAGCAAACGCCACCACGGGGTTTATCCCCCGTGGAGCGATGATTGGCAGCTAGAAACGCCGTAACGCCGACGCCCGATTTTTCCCGTTTCCGTCCGGCCGGCTGAGCCGGCCGGACGGAAACGGGAAAAATCGGAACTCCTTGGGGGGCGGGCGTTTCTAGCTGCCAATCATCGCTCCACCGGCGCGAGGCCGGTGGTGGCGTTTACAGTCTGAGGCGAGTTATTTTCGTAGGAGTATCTTACGACCGAAGCCCCTGCTTGGCAAGCAGCGCCGTCTTGATCTCGTCGAACACGCCTCTCCAATCGCCCGGCGCTTTTTGCCGGAAAAGCCGCATCGTGGGATACCAGGGGCTATCGCTGCGGTCCAGCAGCCAGCGCCAGTCGGGGACCAAGGGCAGCGCGACCCACACGGGCAGAGCCAGCGCCCCGGCCAGGTGGGCGATCGCCGTGTCCGCGGTAATCAGCAGGTCCAGACTGGCGAGCACGGCCGCCGTGTCCATGAAGTCCTCCAAGCGGCTGCCCAGTTCCGTGATTGGAAAGCGGCCGGCCACGTCTTGCAACTGCTCCGCGCCTGCCCCCTTCTGCAAGCTGAAGAGCCGCACGCCAGGCAAGGCCGCCAAGGGCTCGAAGCAGCTTAGGGGGATGGAGCGGGCACGGTCGTTGGGATGCGCCGGACCGCCCCGCCAGACAATGCCGATCTTGAAGCCCTCCAGCCCGCCGAGACTCTCCCGCCACGGCGCGACGAGGTCCGGCGCGGCGAAGAGGTAGGGCACGTCGGCCGGCACGCTTGCCAGCGTGGTCTTCAGCAGGCCCGGCAGGCTCATCAGCGGGTAGTAAAGATCGAAATCCAGCGCGGACGTAGTCTCATCGGCCAGTTGGTCGATAAAGCGGCAGGTACGGACGATCCGCAGCAGCGGCGTCGGGCATTCCACCACCACCCGTGCCCCCGGCTGCCGAACCAGGGCCGCGTAGCGGAGGAATTGGATCGTGTCGCCAAGGCCCTGCTCGGCGTGCAACAGGAGCGTTCTTCCTTGCAGCGGCCGGCCGTCCCAGAGCGGCCGCGGAAAAGAGCGCGGGCTGAACGGCTTGAGGCCCGTCTGCCACCGCCACTCGTATTCCGCCCAACCGTGCGCGAAGTCGCCGGTAAGAAGCCGCAGCAGCGAGCGGTTGAAGTGCGCCAGGGCAAATTGCGGCCGGAGCTCGATCGCCCGCTGGAAGCAGGCCAAGGCCTCGGCAATCCGCCCCTGGTCGTGGAAGGCGGTGCCCAGGCTGCTGTGCGCGTCGGCGTAGTCCGGCTTGAGCTCCAGTGCCCGGCGGTAGCAAGCCAGCGATTCCTCGAGCCGCCCCTGCTGATGCAAGGCGAGCCCCAGGATATTGTGGGCTTCGGCGTAGTCCGGCTTGAGTTCCAAGGCGCGCCGGGAGCAGGCGATCGAATCGGCGAGCTTTCCCTGGTCTCTTGCGGCCAGGGCCAGGTTGTAGTGCGCGTCGACATAGTTTGGATCGAGCATCAGGGCCCGCCGGTAGCAGGCTTCCGCTTCGTCCAGTCGCCCCTGCTCCTGCAGGACATTGCCCAAGTTGTTGTGGGCCTTGGCAAAGTCCGGTTGCAGTTCCAAGGCCCGTCGGCCGTAGGCCAACGCCTCGTTCAGCTTGCCCTGTTGCCGCAGAGCATTGCAGAGGTGGCTGAACAAGCCGGCGCGGTATGAGACGGCATCCGCGGGCAACCGTTGCAGGGCCCGCTGGTAACTGCTGACGGCCTCCTCCAGCCGGCCCTGAAACATCAGCACGTTGCCCAGATTATTGTGGGCGTCGATATAGTCCGGCCGCAGTTGCAACGCCTGCTGGAAAGAGGCGACGGCCTCGTCAAATCTGCCTTGCTGGGCCAGGGCAATTCCCCCGCGGTTGCAGGCCCGAGCTTGCTCGTCCGCTTCCGGCCCCCGGAGATTGTCTGGACTTGGCATCGCGGAAAGTACTGCGGTTGGAGGTTACGGTTGCGCCATGTATCGACTGAGCCACGAGAAGGCCGAAGCGTTGGCATCACAAAATGCGATACCTTCCGCGGCGCCCGGCTCTTGTACCCGCTACGCCCTGCCGGTTTGGGACTGCGCTTCCCGCACGATTTCGATAACCAGCGTCGGGTTCTCGCGGAACACTCTTGTACTGTCGGGCAAGTGCCGCTTGGGGTCGGCGATACGGAGCTTCCGCAGGCCGCCGTCAAGGATTAGTTTCGCTGCCCATCTCCCGAAGTCTGGTGAGAAGGTCGATGTCGTCCACCACTTCGATGCCGTATTGGTGACAGTACTCCAGCGCCGACGGCTCATAAAGATGCCGATCGCGCGTGCAGAGCACCTCGGCTCGTCCAAGGACGGCTGTTTGGAGAATCGGCACGTCCTTGGCGTCGGAGACGACTCGTTGCGGATCGTCCTCCTCTTGTAATTGCAGCATATCTGCAATCTGCTCGAGACCGTTCAGGAATTCATCGACTTCCCCCTCGTCCAGTCGGTGAATGGCTGCAACTCGCGGGTATCCAAGCACTCGGCGCAGTTCATCCAGTATCCAGTTGGAGAGCACCAGCACGTGTTCGGACCGCTCGAAGCAGCGGAGGAGTTCCCTCGCCGGCCCGGTCGCTGTTTTCGTCGCTCGCACCAGTACATTCGTGTCGAGAAGAGCGCGCATAGAGAATCAGTTTGGCCGGACGTGCGCCATCGCTTCTTCGATTGCCGACTCGAACTCCTCTTCCGAAACGTGGCTGGCATTCGCCGCGGCCTTGTCGAGTATCTGCCCGATCCGTTTCCACACCGCCTGACGCTCCTCGTGAGTTGGACCACGATGCGCCGGAAACAGCATCAGCGTTATCTCTTCGTCCTCGGCCGGCTGGCGGCCGAACACTTGCGCAACCCACTCCCGCTGGCCGGAAGCAAGATCCTTCACCTTGACAAGCACCACGTTGGGCATGGACGGTTCCCCGACATGATTGAGAGCCATAATACGATTCTATCTTACGAGCGAAACCTCCGCTTGACAAGGAGTTATGGAGCCCCTACGACTGCCCAATATAGCTCCCCTCACCCCGACCATCTCCCGGAGGGAGAGGGGGAGGAAGTGCTTGCGTTGCCCGTAACGGGTTTCACTGCAGCCGCTCGATGGCCGTGGCCATCTTCAAACGGAAGTCGCGCCAATCGGAGGGCGGGAAGAGGGCGTCGTGATCGCGCTGGCCGAGGTGGAAGGAGTCCATGCGCTTCTGGATCAACGACTGGGCGGCCGCGTCGCGCTTCGCGGCGGCCAGGCGGGAGAGCGTCAGCAGGTAGCGGTAGTCGTCCAGCCCGCCGCGCATCTCGCGCTCGAAGTAGAGCGAGGGGATCAGCTCGCCGTCGGGGTTGGTGTTGCACCAGGCGTAATCGTCCTCGCGGCAGTCCAGGGCATAATAGGGATCGCCGGCCGTGGCGTTCCAGTGCCAGTTCAAGCGGAACTTCAGGCCGAACTGCTTGGCCGCCTTGTAGAGATAGACGCCGTAAGTCCAGCGGTTGCCGCCGTTGTAGAAGGCCCAATCGCTGTGGGCGGCGTGCAGCCGCCGCACGGTCTCCTCGTCGTGCTCGTTGAGGTCCGCCACGTGCAGGGCCTTGGCGAATCGCAGATGGCCGTCGTCAGGTCCCGACGAGGAGGCGCTGGTGGCGGCGGTGAACCAGGGCGGCCCGCTGGGAAAGGCGGCGCGGTAGGCCTCGGCGTTCTCGGCGGCGCGGCGGAGGTCGTCGCCGGTGGGCTCGTCGCCCAGGTTCCAGTAGACCGGCAGCCAGTGCTTGGCGTCGGCATGTTGCTGGATCGCCCCGAAGACGGCGCGGAGGAAGCGGCTGTAGTCGCTGAAGCCGGCGGCCCTCATCGCGTCCTCGTCCCGGTAGTAGAGGTTCAGGCCCGGGGTCTCGCAGTAAGTGACCACTGGCATCGTGAAACCGCACTGGCGGGCCAGGGCCATCTGCCGGTCGCCCTCGCTGAAGTCGAACTGCGGCTTGCCGTCTTTGAAGCCCAGGTAGCGGACGATGGGCAGCCCGCTGAAGGTCGTGAAGCCGTACTCGTGGAGCTTCTCCATGCTGCGGCGCTCGAGCGTGTTGTTCCAGGCCTGCGTGGCGGGGTCGTCGCCGAGCCAGGGCAGGTGGATGCGGTGGTCCCAGGGCCCGACGGGAATGTCGACCGGATCGAGCTTGCCGCGGAAGACGCGAAAGGCGACGGGCACGGCCGCCGGCTGGCCATGTTGGCCGGCCAGGCGGATCTGCCCGCGATAGACGCCCGGCGGGGCGTCGTCGGGCACGTGGACGGTGAGCCAGAATCGCCGTGAGACGCCCTGGCGGACGTTGATCCAGTCGCGGGGCATGACGTACCGCGGCTCGATCGTGTAGACCGACCCGTCCATCGCCACGCGGCTGACGCGGTTGGAGACGTAGCCCACCGAGACTTTGCCGGCCGGAATGGTGGCCGGGCCGGTCAGGTCGCCGATCGACGCACGGACCGTGCCCAGGTCCTGCAAGGGATAGATCGCCACGTTCAGCGGCTCGATCTGGCCGGCGAAGCCGAAACCTTGCACCGGGGCGTCGATCTCCTTCCGCAAAGGCGTGTCGTTGTAGAACACGTCCTGCATGGTGTCGCGGGTGAAGACGATGTAGCCCCGCCGGGTCTCCTCGGGCGTGGGCTGCACGGGGTCGCCCGTGGGCTTGTGCAAGATGCGGTGGAAGTAGTTGTCGAAGAAGAACCGCCGCTGCCGGACCACGTAGTCCAGGAACCGCCGCCCTTGGGCCGCCTTGGCCGCCGGGTAGATCACCACGGCCGAGACGCTGCAGGCGAAGTTCTCCCCGCGGAAATCGAGCTTCAACTGCCCGCCGCTCACGTCGACGTTGAACTCCTTCTCCCGGTAATAGGCCTTCTGGTACTTGTCGAAGGTGTTGTCGGCCGGGCTGTCCTCGACGTCCCAAAAGCGGAAATACTTCTTCTTCAGCGACTCCAGCGTCATCCGGTCCTCGGCCACCACCTTGCCTTGGGCCAGCACGGCCCGCGACCGGTAGACCTGGTACTCGCCCCAGAAGCCCGAGGGATTGTCGAGGTTCACGAAGACGTGATACTTGCCGTCGGGCAGGTCGACGGCCAGCCCGCCCTTCTCGATGCAGAGGAAATCCTGGTAGAGCGGATCGGGCTGGAGCACGTCGAAGCTCCGCCAGATCTGCGCGTCCTTCAGGCCGTAGCCGCGGCCTTTGCTGTAGATCGTCGAGGGGTCGATGCGGGTGAAGCCGGGCATCACCGGGCCGCTGGCCGGCTGGAAATCGAAGGCGTAGAGGCCGTCGAAGAGCATCTTGGGGGTCTCTTCGTCGCGCTCCAGCCGCAGGTTGTCGAAGTACACCGGCCCGGCGGGCTTATCGCCCAGGATCAGCGCCAAGAAGTTGATGGCGTTGGCCACCAGCTTGCGGCCCGGCCGCCCCTTCTCGCCCACGTACAACTGGTCGATGGGCAGCACCAGCGTGCTCCGCCCCGGAGGGACGAGCGTGCCGTAGTTGACGCGGGTCCAGTAGTCGCGTGTCTGCTGGTCGCGCATCTCGATGTAGAGGTTCACCGGCCGGTCGCCCTCGGCGAAGACGTTGGCCTTGAAATAGTCGTAGCCCGACCAGTCTTGGGGTGCGGCCCAGACCGCGTAGCCCTGGTCCAGCCGCAGGGCCTTGGTCCCGCCGGTGGCCGTCTGGTCAACCACTTTTCCGCCCTCAAAGGGCGAATGCTTCTCGAAGGAGACCAGCCGTTTGACCGCCGGGCCGCTGCCGGCGACCTTGGCCGACTCCAAGGGACTGCCGCAGGCGAAGCAATGCTGCCAGGCGGGCATGTTGCGGTAGCCGCAGTCCGGGCAGCGGACCGCCGACGGCCCCAGCGGCCCGGGCGGAACGATCGGCGACTCCTCCTTACCCAGCACTGGCTGCTCGGTGAGCGGCACGTCGTTGCCCACCCGCTCCAGCGATACGTCGTCGATCCAGAAGTAGCCCGGGGCCATCAGGCCGAATGACGGCCCGTCGGCGTCGTGCGCCGTCTTGACCTCGGCGACGTAGGTTACGGGGGTCCAGCCGAAGGTGCCGTTCTTGTTCAACCGCATGTACTTACCGTCGAATGCCAGCTCGGTGGTCTGGTGCCAGATCCCTTCGCCGATGTCCAGGCCGCGGATATAGGCCGTGATCTTGTAGCGGCCGGGCGGCAGGGCCTTTTGGGTCTGCGAGATGCGGATCTTCGGCCCCTCGGCGCCGAACAGCAGGCAGGAGGTCTTGCCGCTATGGGCGACGCGGCCCACGCGGAAGGCACAGTCGCCTTCGTACTTCCAGCCGCCCCACTTGGCGAAGACGTGGCCGAACTGGTCGGCGGGTTGGGGTTCCTCGAAGGACGGGTCTGCGACCAGGTTCTGCCCGGCGACGGCGCTGCTGCCGCCGCAAAGGCAGGCGACGGCCGCCGCGAGGGTCAGGATGGCAAGGTGAAGGCGAGCACGCTCCATGGTGGGACTCCTGGGGGAAGCGAGGCGGGGTGTGATCTTCCCCTAGATATAGTCTCGCCGGGCCGCGGCCGCAAGACTACTCTCCCCGCTGGGGGGTTGTCTGGCGATCAAATATGGCTCATCCGACTCAAGAATGCGCGGAGAGGTCAAAACGTTGATTCGGCCGGCCGCAGCGTCCGTGTAACCATACTCGGGGAAACGCCGTGCTCGCGCCGACGACGAGTATAATTCCTCTTCTCTGTTCACGGCAGCGGGTTGCGTGCCACCTTTCAGCGTGGAACAGAGAAGAGGAACTATACTCGGCTTCCTTGCCCAACGAGTTTCCGGCTCTTCGAGGATGACCGCACGTACGCTTCAGTCGGATGAACCTCAAATATCTCATACAGTGCTTCTCACGGCGCAGCATCTGTTTTTCTAGCTCGCCGGTCAGACGAACGGGTTTCAAGAGGAGAGTGAACCATGGCAAACCGCAATCCTGAAATTCTGGATTCTTGGCGTCGTGGCAGGGCAGTACTGCCATGTAATTGGCCGTTGCGGTGATGATCCCATCCGGCGTGGCGATGTCTTCACGACCATGTTCCGCTATCAGCGGGCTCGAAGCCCGAAAGACTATGCTTGTTCTCCGCCCCGCGAGGAGGAACGACCGGTCTCGTTGGTCGTGAAGACGATTCATGCCTACGACAAAGAGCTCCCCGAAATGGGTCCTGGCATGATTGGGTCACTGGTTCTGGATGGCGACGATGGACGATACCTTGATAAAGGGTGGGTGCTGGGCATCGGTGCCGCCAGGCAGAAGGAGGCAAACGTGACAGGCACATCTACTGGAAAACGTGGGTAGTGCGGAGACGATTGCTGTCTTGGCACCTCCCGGGAGTCAAGCATCAGCATTACGACCTGCCGACGGAGTGAGGGAGCACTTGCGCTCTCAACACGGCAACGGCAGCGCAATACGGCGCAGTCGAACGCGCCGTCACCTGGCGTGCGCCTGCCCCGCCGGGAAGGATTGGCAGATCACCGGGCAAAGCTTTTTGTAGACCAGCGGGGCGGCAAAGCCCGGTTCCAGCGTGTAGCGCGTCAGATCGTACGCGAAACAGAAGGCGTTGTCGTCCCGTCCCTCGATCCTGAAACAGCGGAAGCCCATGTCGTAGAGCGACTTCAGCTCGTTGCGCGTCAGGTTGTCGTTGCGCTGCCGCTTGCCGATCTGGCGGTTCAGCCGTTCCGCCGGGCAGACCGCCAGCAACGGAGCCAACTCCTGCTCGGCAAGCCGCCGCAGCCGCAGCGCATCGCCGGGCGCTGCTGCCGCCTCCGGCGGGTGGTCGCCGAGGCCTTTATACACCCGAGCGACCGCTCCGTACTGGCTGGCCTCCATCGAACAGCCCCGCAGGCAGTCCTCATTGAGGATGATCTCGGCTTTGGTGCGGTCCAATTGATCGAGCAGCCGCGGGTCGTCGCGATCATCCGCATGGACCACGTAACGGTAGAATCGCTTGCCCAATTCCTTGTAGTAGGAGGCGTTGCCGCGGCCCCCTTCCACCACCACCTTGCTGACCGAAGCAACCTGCCGCAAGCTCGAATACCGTCCGGCGATGTACTTCGATAGCAGTTCGCTGCTGACGATCACGCCGTTGAGGTCGGGACGCCGGGCAATAGTCTCCAGGAGCAAATTGCCGTTGGCATCGTCCAGGTCGCCGGCCTCCAGCAGGTGGTTGGTGAAGGTCAGGAAACAACCGATGCCCCGGGAGTGCAGGCCATCGAGTCTCGCGGAAAGATCGGCCGGGCGGAAGTCGTCCGCCGTGTGCCGCTCGCCGCTCCAACGTACGAAGGGCGCGCCGTAGACGGTCTCGATGCCCACGCGGCAGCCGAACCCCTGTTCCGCGGCTTGAAGAAAGAAGAGAATCACCTGGTCGAACCAGAACATGCCCGAGACAGCGAACCTCCCCTCCGGCCAGTCGGGATGCAAGGCGGCGTTTCCCCGCGGGAACTCGTCGTCGATCCGCTGCGATCCTGAGGAAGGGCCCCAAGGCGACATCTTGGTTCTCGTCTTTCCGGGCGTTTAGCGGGCGTTTGCCTGCCCCACGGCAAAGGAACGGCAGATCACCGGGCAAAGCGTCTTGTAGACCAGCGGGGCGGCACAATCCGGTTCCAGCGTGTAGCGGACCAGGTCGTAGGCAAAAACGAAGGTGTTGTCGGCCCGCCCCTGGAGCTTGAAGTGACGGAAGCCCATATTGTAAAGTGTCTGCACCTCGTTGGGCGTCAGGTTGCAGTTGCGCTGCCGCTCGATCATCTGGCGGTTCAGCAGTTGCACCGGGCAAGCCGTCAGAAATTGCCGCAACTCCTCTTCGGCGCGCCGACGCAGCAGCAGCGTCTCGCCGGACGCTCCCGCTACCGCCCAATGGCGGTCACCGAGGCTTTTATGCAACCGCGCGACCACTTCGTTGTGGCGCGCTCGCATCGAGCAGCCCCGCAAGCAGTCCTCATTGAGAATGATCTCGGCTTTGGTGCGGTCCAATTGATCGAGCAACCGCGGGTCCTGGCAATCATCCATGTGGACCACGTAGCGATAGAATCGCTTGCCCAATTCGTTGTAGTAGGCGGCCTTGCCTCGGCCTCCTTCCGCTGTCACCTTGGTGACCGAAGCGACCTGCCGCAAGCTCGGGTAGCGTGCGGCGATGTACTTCGATAGCAGTTCGCTGTTGACGATCACCCCGTTGAGATCGGGACGCCGGGCAAGGGCGTCCAGGAGGAAATTGCCGTTGGCATCGGCCAGGTCGCCGGCCTCCAGCAGGTGATTCGAGAAGGTCGGGAAACAGCCGACGCCCCAGGGATAAAGGCAATCGAGCCTTGCGGCGAGGTCGACCGCATTGAACTCCTGCCCCGTGAACCGCCCGCCGTTCCAGAGCACGCAGGGCGCGCCGTGGATCGTCTCGATGCCCGCGCGGCAGCCGAACCCCAGTTGCACCACTTTCAGAAAAAAGAGGACGATCTGGTCGAAGGAGAACATGCCCGAAACGTTGAACCTGCCCTCCGGCCAGCCGGGATGCAAGGCGGCGATTCCCAGCGGGAATCCGTCGTCTGTCCGTTGCGATCCTGAGGATGAGCCCCAAGGGGACATCTTCGTTCTCGTCTGTCGGAACCCTGTTCAGATCGAACCACTTCCCGAGCAAAAAATTCCTCAATCTAGATTCTACCCCGATCGTCAATCGGCCGCGAGTAATGCGGGCTAAAATCCGGCCGAAGATCAGGGCCGACGTTTCGCCTGGGAGACCAGCAGGACGACGAGAACGGCGCAAATCACGGGCCACCACGGTATGCCCGTGCCCGACTGTGGAGGGACCGGAGTCGCAGGCGGCGCCTGCTGCGAGGACTCCGCCTTGGGGGGCGAGGGAACCGGACCCGCTTCGGGGCTCTGCGGACCTGCCGGTAGAACAGCGGTCGACGGTTCTTGCCGAGGCGGCGGAGCCGGCGCGAGGAAAAACCCTTGCGGCACCGCGCACGGGCAAGCCCGTGGCACCCAATTCCCGCTCTTGTTCGTCAAAGGTCGTCAGGGGAGTTGTTGTTGGACGGGTGCTTAGTTCTACTGTCTGCGATTGGGAATTGCCGTAACTCTAATTGCAACTTGGATTAACAAAAGTCGGAATCCAAACGCAGACAGTAGAATTAGGACTGGCGCGGGAATAAGTGTCGCCTTTCGCTCCGCGAAAGAACGCCGCTTTCGCGGAGCGAAAGACGACAGTCATTGATTTGCCGCTCCTTAGCCGGCTGGAAGTGGCTTGAGAAGAGGGGGATTTGCTGTTAGAGTCGAATACTGGCGTCCCTCTTGAATTGGCGAGCGGCCTGGCGTCATGGCGCAACTGAAAGCGGTAGGAATCGACCTGGGAACGAGCAATTCGGCCGCAGCCTGGACCGACGCCGGCGGTCGGTCGGCGATGATCCGCAACATCGAGGGCGACCTGCTGACCCCCAGTGTGGTGCTCTTCGACGACGCGGAGATCGTGGTCGGCAAGGAGGCCAAGAACGCGGTGGCCGTCAAACCCGACCGGGTGGCCCAGTGGGTCAAACGCGATATGGGCTCCCCCGTCTATAGCCGGCCCATTCGTGGGGAATATCTCCCCCCCGAGGTTATCCAGGCCTGCGTCTTACGGAAGCTCAAGGCCGACATTCTCTACGCCCTGGGACCTGATTTTGGCGTGGTGATCACGGTCCCCGCCTATTTCGACGAGCCCCGTCGCCAGGCGACGGTCAACGCCGGTGAAATGGCCGGCCTGAACGTGCTGGACATCGTCAACGAGCCCACGGCCGCGGCGTTGGCTTTTGGCGAGACCCTGGGCTACCTGACCCCGGACCGCACGGGGGCCAAGACCGCCATGGCGGTGATGGTCTACGACTTGGGCGGCGGCACCTTCGATGCCACGATGCTCCAGCTTGCCCCCGGCGACATCCGCACCCTGGCCACCGACGGCGACGTGCAACTCGGCGGCCACGATTGGGACCTGCGGCTGTTGAACCTGGTGGCCGAGTCGTTCAAGCAGTTCTACGGCGTGGACCCCCGCGACGACCCGCCCGGATTGAACCGCCTCTACAACTCCGTGGTCGAAGCCAAGCACGCGCTCAGCGCCCGCAGCCGGGTGACCATCCGCGTCGAGCAGGGCCAGGTCTCCGGGGAGATCCAGGTCACGCGGGAGCAGTTCGAGGAGATCACCGCCGACCTCTTGGACCGCACGGCCTACACCACCCGGCAGTTGTTGGAGGCCAGCAAGCTCTCCTGGAGCGACGTGCAGCGGGTGCTCTTGGTCGGCGGCTCGACGCGCATGCCCATGGTCCAGCGAATGCTGCTGCACCTGACGCAACTCGACCCGGCAAAGACCGTCAATCCGGACGAAGCCGTGGCCCGGGGAGCGGCGATCTACGCCGGTCACCTGCTGGCGGCGCGGGAAGGGGGCGGGCATGGCGCGAGTTTCCAGGTAACCAACGTCAACGCGCACAGCCTGGGTGTCCAGGGTATCGAGCCGCAGACGCTCCGCAAGACGAACGTGGTGCTGATCCCGCGCAACTCGCCCTTGCCGGCCCGCTTCACCGAGCGGTTCGTGACCAAGTCCGACAGCCAGCGATTGATCGTGGTCCAGGTGCTGGAGGGCGAGAGCTCGTTGCCGGCCGAGTGTACGGCGATCGGCCGGGCGGTGATCCGGGACCTACCGCCGGGATTGCCCAAGGGATGGCCGGTCGACGTGACCTTCGAATACGGGGCCAACGGGCGGTTGCGGGTCGAGGCCGTGGTGTCGGGGACGCAAAACTGGACCTCGCTGCAAATCGAGAGGAATACGGGGCTTTCCAGCGAGAACCTGCAGGGTTGGCAGCAGGCGGTTGCCTCGACCGCCGGCTTCGTCGCCTTCGGACCGATGCTCAACGACCCGGCCCGGCCGCAGGTGGTCGCCGCGGCGCCGCCGATGGTCGGCGCCGCAGCGGTAAAGCCCGGCTCGCCGGCCGCTGCGAGCTTGCTGAGCCACGCGGCTTCCGGACGCTGGGAGACGGTCGCGCACCCCGATCCGCCGGAGTCGGGCGCTACGCAACCGCCAACGCTCCCCGCGACCGGCTGGCCTTCAGCGACCGCCTCGTCGCCAGTCGGCTACCAACCGGTGTCGCCGCAGGCGTCCCAGTCGGACGCGACGTTGGATGAGACCGAAATGGCTCCTTGGCCTAACCCGGCAGTAGGGGAAGTCAATCAGGGAGCACCGCCGACAGCGCCGGATTCTGCCCCTGTGGTTGACCTGGCGGGATTCGCGTTGGTTAACGAGGGACCCAGGTGGTTTTCCCGCAGGAAAGCGCTCAAGATTGCCGGCCTCGTGCTGGCGATGGCCGCTATGCTGGCGGTGGGGTACCTGGTCGTGCGGCATTTCCTTGGACGGCATTGAGAGGCTATTTTTGAGCTGTAGGGAACGCCCTCCGTGGCGTTCCGCGGCGCTGGCCGCCGCTAACTGGGACACTCGGAACGCCACAGAGGGCGTTCCCTACAGGGATAAGAATCGAGACAAGCATGGCTGACGAATCCATTCCCGCGATCGGCATCGATTTAGGGACGACCTTTTCCGTGGTCAGCAAGCTGGAGGAAAACGGCTCGCCGGTGACCATCGTCAACGCCGAGGGTGACCGGATCACCCCCAGCGTGGTGCTGTTCGACGGGCAGGACGTGGTCGTGGGCCGCGAGGCGCTGAAGGCCTTCGCCACCGAGGCGGAGCACGTGGCGGAGTGCTCGAAGCGCGACGTGGGCTACCGCGTCTTCCACAAGGTGCTGGAAGGCAAGCAGTACCCTCCCGAGGTGATCGAAGCCTTCATTCTCAGCAAGTTGCGGCGAGATGCCGAGGCCCAGATCGGGCCTTTCAGCAAGGTCGTGATCACGGTGCCGGCCTATTTCGACGAGGTCCGCCGCAAAGCTACGCAAGATGCGGGCTACATCGCCGGTTTCGAGGTGCTGGACATCATGAACGAGCCCACGGCGGCGGCCGTGGCCTTTGGTTTTCAGCACGGCTATCTGAACCGCGAAGGGAAGATGGAGAAACCAGAGACGATCATGGTCTACGACCTGGGCGGCGGGACCTTCGACGTCACCGTGATGGAGATCCGCGACACGGTGTACAAGGCTCTGGCCACCGACGGCGACGTCCGCCTGGGAGGTTGGGATTGGGACCAGCGGCTGGTGGATCTGGTGGCGGAAGGGTTCATCCGCCAGAACCGCGTCGACCCGCGGGAAGACCCGCGCGCGGCGGGCAAGCTTTGGAGGGAATGTGAGGAGGCCAAGCGGACGCTTTCCGCCCGCAACAAGGCCAGCATCCCCTGCAACTACCGGGGTTTCTCGGCCCAGATCGAGGTTACCCGGCAGCAGTTCGAGGAAGCAACCCAGGACCTCCTGGACCGCACCCGCTTCACGGCCACGCAGACCCTCAAAGCGGCCGGGCTGGAGTGGAGCCAACTCGACCGCGTCCTGCTGGTGGGCGGATCGACGCGGATGCCCATGGTCCGCGCCATGCTTCAGCAGGTCTCCGGCAAGGTCCCGGACGGATCGGTCTCGGCCGACGAAGCGGTGGCCCACGGCGCTGCGCTGCACGCCGGCCTGGTGCTGGCCACATCTCAAGGCCGTCCGCCGACCTTCAAGATCAAGAACGTCAACTCGCACAGTCTCGGCGTGGTCGGCACCGATCCGCTCACCAGGCGGAAGCGCAACGGCATCCTGATCCCGCGGAATACGACGCTGCCGGTGACCGCCAAACGGACCTTCCGCACGCAGAAGGCCGGCCAGCGGTCGATCCTGGTGCAGGTGGTGGAAGGCGAGAGCGCCTCGCCCGACGATTGCTCGCAGCTCGGCCGCTGCAGCGTCCGCCATCTGCCGCCGGGGCTGCCCGTGCAGACGCCGATCGACGTGCTCTTCCATTACCATCCCAACGGACGGTTGAAGGTCAAGGTCTCGATCCCCAACACCGAGGCCAAGGTGGAGGCCGAATTCGCCCGGGAGAACAGCCTCACCAAAGAGCACCTCGACGGCTGGCGCCGTTACATCAGCGGCGCGGAGCCCACGGACTACACCTGAGCGTTTCCGCAGGTCCCGCTTGCCGAGCGGGACTTGCGCACCGACAACGTCTGCTCGCCGTTCAAGCTTGTAGGGTGGGACAAGCTCGCCTAGGCGAGCGCCGGCCCACCAATCCTGCCGGACCCTGGTGGGCCGGCGGCCGCCAGAGCGGCCTTGTCCCACCCTACCATCTTCACTTTCGCTCCGCACCGCCACGACGCTTACGACGGCAAGTCCCGCACGATCTCCCGGCGGACATGGTCGCGAAAGGACCGGACCAGCACCGTCTCGCTCTCGGTGTTCATCCGTCCCAGGATCCGGGTCATTTCGTCCAAGGGGATTCCCGGAAAGCAAAGGCTCTTGGCACTGGGAAGGTATCCCTGCTCCGGCCCGAGCGTCAAGACTTCGAGTCGTTGCCCGTCGTACCGCCAGACCTCGGGCACGCCGAAGGCAGCGTACAATTTCCGTTTGCCAACGGAACTCCTGCTGAACGTCGACCTCGATGGCCAGGTCCGGCGGCGGATCGACCTTGAAATCCAGCTCAGCCCGCGCGTCCTCGGCAAACTTGCGCCGCATCTGCGGCTCGTGCTCGACGTAGTAGCACTTGTCCGGCTCGAAGCCCTTCTGAAGATCCTTGCGGCTGACAGTCATGCTCCCGCAGCTCATAATGTCGATGGAAAGCTCCAGCGTCCATACGCCGATCAACCGCCCGATCAGATCGCTCCAGTGTTCGTGCAGAGCGGACGGCGACATCATTTCCAAGACCCCCTCGTCGTAGGTCATGCGGACGTGGTCGTTCTCGGGAAGGTTGCGCAATTCCTGGTAAACTTCCCAGCGCACCCCCTGGAGCACAACTCGCCGCGGCGACCTGGATAGCTCAACCGTGGTCATAACTATTAGCCTCGCGGACGCAAGGAACTCAACCGTGATCCCCAGCCAGAATTGTAGCATGGCCCGGCGTCCGGGTAAACCGAGCGGCTGGGGCTGCCCGTAGGACGGATTGTCAATCCGTCCTACAGCGTGTAGGGTGGGACAAGCTCGCGTAAGCGAGCGCCGGCCCACCAATCCTGCCGGCTGGTGGTGGGCCGGCGGCCGCCACGGCGGCCTTGTCCCACCCTACCATTTGCAATTTCGCCCCGCACCGCCATGAAGATTCTTCGCGCCTTGCGCCTCGCGGCAACCCTCGTTCCGCTACTCGCCATATCCTCGTTGGCCCGTGCAGGAGAACCAGGCGCGATGCAAGCGAGTCAGACCGCGGGCGAAGGACGCGTCGAGCCGGACAACTACGACCAACTCCACGTCGGCGACGGCGATCGCGGCCACGCCGTCGTGCCGACCAATCAGGTGGTGTCTCCCCTGGGAGACCAGATTGCATTGCGCGGCCGGCCGACTGCGTTGGCCATCAGTCCTGACCGACGTTGGCTGGGAGTTCTCAGCCATGACTGCGTTGCGGTGATCGACCTCGACGCCAAGACCGTCAGGGATAGCGCCCGGCATCCCGGCAGCTTTACCGGCATCGTTTTCGCCGCGGACGGAACGCAACTTTTCGCGTCCAACATGCATGGCACCGTGGACGCCTTTACGGTGGATGCCTCAGGGAAGTTGAAGAGGTCCTGGTCCGTGCGGCCGAAGGCATCCGCAAAAGGCGAGCCGGACAAGCCGGATAACGCGGTGCCGGCCGGGTTGGCCGTAGTTAGCCCCGGCGGCCACGCCGGCGGTGTCGTTAGCCCCGGCGGCCACGCCGGCGGTGTCGTTAGCCCCGGCGGCCACGCCGGCGGTACGCTTTGGGCCGTCTTGAACCTGAACAACACCCTGGCAGAGATCGAATTGCCCTCGGGCCGGGTGCTGCGAGAGATCCCCGTGGGCAACGCGCCCTTTGACGTGGCCTTGGCGGGCGGCAAGGTGTACGTGAGCAACTGGGCCGGACGCCGGCCCGAGACTGGCGACACCACGGGCCCCTCGGGAGTCGGCCCGCCGGTCCGCGTCGATCCACGTTGCCACATCGCTGCCGAGGGGTCGGTCTCCGTGGTCGATCCGGTCCAGGGCCAGGTGATCCGGGAAATGGTGGTTGGCCCTCATGCCTGCGGTTTGGCTGCTTCTGCGGATGGCCGTTTCATCGCCGTGGCCTGCGCCAACGCCGATACGGTTGCCGTGATTGACACCCGGCGCGACGAAGTCGTAGAAACGATTTCCACCCGCCCCGCCCCGGAGTTGCTGCCGGGCAGCGCGCCCAATGCCCTGGCTTTCGACCGCGAGGGGAAAACTCTCTACGTCTCCAACGGCGCCAACAACGCCGTCGCGGTTATCGATTTCGACCCGCCCAAGAGCCGTTTGCTCGGCTTTTTCCCCACCGGTTGGTACCCGGCAGGGCTGGTGCTGGACGAGAAACGGCAAATGCTTCACGTGGCCAACATCAAGGGGATCGGCTCGCGGACCACGGCCGCCAAACGCAGCCGCCAGATCCAGGGCAAGACCATCTGGGGCTACAACACGCTGGAACCGCTGGGCACCGTATCGCTGATCCCGCTGCCCAAGCGGGAAGAACTGGCCGCTCACACGCAGGCCGTGTTGGCCAATAATCGGCTGGCCGAAGCGAAACGGTGCTTTCCCAGCCGCGCCAAAGCGCTCGGCCGCGCCCGGTTCCCGAGCGCCACGGAGAACCGTCGCTCTTCCAGCACGTGATCTACATCATCAAGGAGAACCGCACTTACGACCAGGTGTTCGGCGACGTCCCGCAAGGACAGGGCGATCCCGAGCTGTGCATCTTCGGCGAGCAGGTCACTCCCAACCAGCACCGCCTGGCCCGCGAGTTCGTCCTCTTGGACAACTTCTATTGCAGCGGGGTGCTCAGCGCCGACGGGCATCAATGGACCGACGAGGCCTACGCCACCGACTACGTCGAGAAGTCCTTCGGCGGCTGGCCCCGCAGCTATCCCTACGACGGAAACGACGCCCTGGCGTACGCCCGCAGCGGGTTCCTTTGGGACAACGTGCTGGCGCATGGCGAGACGTTGCGAGTGTACGGTGAGTTCGCCAAGGCTACCGTCCGTTGGCGAGACGCGGCCCGCACGGCCCGCCCCGGCTTCCTCGACTGTTATCGGGACTTTCTGGAGAAGTCCGAGAAGATCGAGATCCGCGGGCGGGCGGCGATCCGAACGCTGGAACCGTATCTTTGCCCCACGGCGATCGGTTTCCCGCTCGTCGTCTCCGACCAATACCGCGCCGAACAGTTCTTGCGAGAATTGCGAGAGTTTGACAAGCGAGGCGACCTGCCTCGCCTGCTGATCATGTCGCTGCCCGGCAACCACACCTCGGGCACCAGGCCGGGGATGCCGGCGCCCGAGACCGCCGTGGCCGACAATGATCTTGCGGTGGGCCGGATCGTCGAGGCGGTGAGCCACGGCCGGTTCTGGCCGTCTACGTGCATCTTCGTCGTCGAAGACGACCCGCAGAACGGCTTCGACCACATCGACGGGCACCGTACGGCGGCGCTGGTCGTCAGTCCCTACACCCGCCGCCGCGCGGTGGACAGCACCAACTACAACCAGACGAGCATGGTGCGGACGATCGAGTTGATCCTGGGTCTGCCGCCCATGAACCAGTTGGACGCCTCGGCCACGGCGATGGCAAGCTGCTTCGTGGACCGGCCCGACCTGGCGCCCTACCAGGCGGTGAAGAACAACATCCCCTTGGACCGGGTGAATCCACCGTTGTCGGCCATCGAGGATGCCAGCCGGCGGCACTGGGCCGAAGTCTCGCTTCGCCTGCCGCTGGACGAGGTCGACGAGGCCGACGAGGATACGCTGAATCGTATCCTTTGGCACTCGCGCCGCGGCCGCGACGACACCTATCCTTCTTGGGCAGTCCTTGATAAGCCGGATGAGGATTAGCAGACGTAGGGTGGGCTTCAGCCCGCCCTTACGACACGGCGCGGAAAATGCGCGGGCTGCGAGGAAGGGCGGCAAGCTCGAGGTGGCGGGCTAAAGCCCACCCTGCTTTCCACGGCTTCCGCCGCCGTGGTATAATCCGGGCAGAGGGGAACCAGGGGGTTTTTGGGAAAAGGAGGCGGGACATGTCAAAGCTCGTTGCAGGGGTAAGTTTGTTGGGTCTTCTGCTGGTGGCGGCGGGCAGCGCCGCGGGCGACGACCGGGCGGCAACGCCGAAAGGCGCGGTTGACGCCCTTCTCACGCGGCTGGATAAGATCGGCCACGACGCCGACATGACCAGCGCAAAAGGGCGCTGCTCTCCGCCGGCGAGGTGGAGAAGTTCAATCAGCAATACAAGGGAAAGCTGCTCAGCGTCCGGCTCAAGATCCAGGACGTCGTCCCTTACGCCAAGGGAAGCTACGTGTCGGCCGGCAATCCCGATCTGGCGCTGGTCCAATTCCGCACGGCCATGTTCCAGATCAATCTGCCGATCGCGGAAACCGCGGCCATCACCAAGGATAGCGTCCTGGTGGTCTCGGGCACTCTGAGCGGCGCGACCCAGCCGCGGCGGGGCGCCATCTCCAGCGTCCTCGAACCGGGGGCCGCCGTCTCCTTCCCGTCGCGAGCCAACCCCAACTATCGCATCTGGCTCGAAAACGCCTCCTGGCAGGTGGAGCACGCCAAAGCCGCCCAGGACAAGACCGCCGAGAGCAAGACCACCGAGGACAAGACCGCGGCGGCCGACGCCCCGGCCGAAGAGGAGGGGCTCGACATGCCGGCCACGACCCACGGCAAGCACCCCCGCGCCGACCGAACCAGTAACGCGGAGACCCGCAGCGTCGATGAGCTCAAGTCCTTTTTCCTCAAGGGAATCATCCCGGGGCAAAATCTCTCCGGCAACAAGACCGGCAACGCCTTCGGGACAACGGGCTCGGGATTGGGGCCCGCAGTGGGGTCGCGGCCGGGATGGGGCTCGGGCCAGGCAACCGGCTCTGGCACCGGCTCGGGAAGGGTCAAGCACAATCGCGTCTATGTGGCCGACGAGTTGATCCACAAGTTCGGCGAACCGGCGGACCGCAAGAGCAAAGGCACCACGGAAACGTGGACCTTCAAGTGCAAAGATGGCGTGGTCCACGTCCGTTTCACCCAGATCTTCAACGTGGCCGGCGCCTCCGCGTCGAAGCTGAGGCTGGAAATCGCGTCCGTGGACGCCGAATCGGGCAAGGGCGCGGGCCGTCTCGGGCGGTAAGTCCAGGGCCAACTCTCCCTCCGGGAGATGGTTGGGGTGAGGGAGAATTGGAATAAGATATGGCGGCAGTCCATGGCCGGGCGGTCGGAATGCAATGGTCCAGGACCGGCGAGCGCCGCCTAGTTCCCGCGTGAAAGGATTTCCTGCTGAACGAAATCACTTCAGCCCCGTCCGGGATTCAGCAGACCTATGAGCGGATCAAGGCGATCCTGAGCGAGGCCCGCGCCGGGGCGTATCGCGCCATCAATGCGGCGATGGTGGCGGCCTACTGGGAAATTGGGCAAGTTATTGTCGAGCAGGAACAGCAAGGGCAGCCGCGGGCCGGGTACGGTCAAGCCCTCATTGCGGAGCTCTCCGGTCGCCTCAAGTCCGAGTTTGGCAAGGGGTTCGACCCATCGAACCTTGCCATGATGCGGGCGTTCTACTTGGCTTACCCGATTTTCGACGCAGTGCGTCAAGAATTGTCCTGGACCCACTACCGCCTGCTTCTTCGGGTGGAGAAGCCCGAGGCGCGGGCTTTCTACGAGGTCGAGGCTGTCAATTCCCGCTGGTCTACCCGCGAACTGGAGCGACAGATTCACTCCCTCCTTTTCGAGCGGCTGGCGCTGAGCCGGGATCGGGAAGGGGTGCTGGCTCTGGCCGAGAAGGGGCATGAGATCCAGCAGCCCAGCGACCTCATCAAAGACCCCTACGTTCTGGAGTTCACCGGGCTGCCACAGAGCCGGCGATACCTCGAATCGGACCTTGAACAGGCCCTTATCGGCAAACTCCGCGAGTTCCTCCTGGAGCTCGGCAAAGGCTTTGCCTTCATGGCCCGTCAGCAGCGCATCACGCTCGACGGCCAGCACTACTGGATCGACCTGTTTTTCTACAACCGGCTCACGCGCTCCTTCGTGCTGATCGACTTGAAGGTCGGCACGCTCACGCATCAGGACCTCGGGCAGATGCAGATGTACGTCAACTACTACCAGCGTGAGATCAGCGCGCCCGACGAGAACCCGCCGGTCGGGCTTGTGCTCTGCACCGACAAGAGCGAAGCCGTCGTGCGTTACACGTTGCCCGAGGATAATCAGCAGATTTTCGCCTCCCGCTACAAGCTCTACTTACCCACCGAAACGGAACTGGCTGCCGAGTTGCAGCGACAACGGCGGGCGATCGAGATGGAAGACCGCCTGAAGAAAGAGCCGGATGAATGAGCCAGCAGCAGGGATCGGTCGCCTTGAACGCGCGATACCTGCTCCCCCACTCCCTCCGGGAGAGGGTTGGGGTGAGGGGAACTGCGATGGACGAAATAGAAAAGACTCCCGACCGCTTTAGGCGTCCCGACGCCTTTAGGCATCCAATAAAAAAGACCCCTGACCCCTTTAATCGTCCCCCCCGTTCTTTCGCCATGGATATGCGTCCTAACCGCAGAGCCGAGAGGGCAGCCGTCAACGCGGCAAGGACCTTCTTCGAGTCGTGCAACTGCGTCTTTCAAGCGGTTGACCTGGCGAACGACTTCGGCAAGGATGCCTACGTCGATTTGGTGGAAGGCAATGTCGTCACCGGACTGTGCGTGGCGGTACAGATAAAAGGCGGGAGATCCTACCGGCGAGCCGAGGGCTATGCCATCCCGCTTGACGAGAAACACGCGCAGATTTGGCGGGCGTCAAGCGTTCCCGTCGCTGGTCTCGTCCACGACCCTGCTGACAACCAACTGCGATGGTGCAACATCAGCGAGTTCCTCAGACGACCTCACAAGACACTGCCGTCGTGCATGCCCGTTCCTGCTGAGAACATCCTTACGCCGCAGTCCCTCGAAAGCGACTTCAAACCCAGCTTCCGCACCTTTGAAAGCATGCGGTCTGCCGGCCTTCCCTTGTTGCAGCTCACCTCGGATGACGAGTCGCTCCGCGTGAGCGCCCTGCTTGACTGCTTCGGGCTCGGACGGTCGGACCCCCGTGTGCTCATCCTGCTGAGACACTTGCTGAGAATGTTCGGGGACGAGCAGTTGCGCTTGGCAATCCTAATTCTAGCCCACACAACGCCACATCCGGACGTCTTCTGGCATAAAGGCAACTGGATTCCGCAGTCGGTCTGTGACGCAGTGACTAGGCATTTGCTATGGTCGGAAGACGAAATTGGATGGCTGCTCGGTTCAATTTCCCAAGACGACATGCAGAGGAGCGCGTACGGACAAGATGTCTACTGCCTGCTCCGTCAAGACCCGACCATTGAGAAGAAGATGGGGGAAGTTGCCCATCGGGCATTGCTAGACGGCAATGAGGATGTCGCTTGGTACGCCATGTACTTGACGATCTACTGGGCAGGGAAGGAAGGGCTAGAAATGTACCGGGGATTTCTTGCTATCGATCCGGACTTTCGCAGACTCCCTCTGGCCGCCGAGCTTGAGGGCATCCTGAACGAGCAAGGGCGAGTCACGTTATTCGAGTGAATGGAGAGCTTGAAGCCGACAGTCGTGTAGGTCAGGCACCCCGTGCCTGACAACATCAGTCTATCGCTACGCAACCGCGTCGCCTAGTAGCGGTTGAGCATCAAGCCCGTCGTCAGGCACGGGGTGCCTGACCCACTGGCTGGCAGTCTCAGCGCCCGAAGTAGGCAGCGCCCTGCGTGGCGTTCCGGGTCCGGCGGGGCGGGACGGAGCCCGCTGCCTTCAGAACCAGCCGCAAAGCTTCCTTACGCCGTCCGTCCCGCGCAAGCGAGCGGGCAGGTGGGCTAAAATCCGGAAGGCTAGGGGATTTTTGTATTGACAACGGCGCCCTGGACCGAAAAAATTGAGTGGCAAGCAACGTTCATAGCGCCGCCTTGAGGCGGCTGTCGGGTAACGGACCGGCTGGAGCCGGCGCTGCGAACCGGCTGCCGACTGACCACTACCGACTACCTTCCCGTCTGCACGCAATCCCAGCTCCCCCCAGTGCGTGCTTTTTTGGCCGTGCTTCGACGTGCGGACGTACAACCCACCTCTGTGCCTCCTGTGAAAACCCGAACTACGGTTCTTGCTCGGCTTTTGCCGGTTCTCGGCACGATTCTCACTTTCACGGCCACGTCCCGCGCGGACGAGCCGGTCTTCCGCGGCGATGACCCGTCCGTGGAGCAACGCCTGGCCGACGCCGACCACTACCTCTCCTCCGACGAGTTGGAGGGTCGGGGGCTCAAGACCCGGGGGATCGAGCTGGCGGCCGAGTTTATCGCCCGGCAGTTCCACGAGGCGGGCTTGAAGACCGACGCCTGCGGCGGCACGCCATTCCAGAAGTTCTCCGTGACCGTCGACGCCGCGCTGGGCAGCGAGAATCGACTCCTGCTTTCCGGTCCTCGCAATGCCGGCCTCTCCGGTCCGAGTAACGCCGGCCTCTCCGGTCCGAGTAACGCCGGCCTCTCCGGTCCGAGTAACGCCGGCCTCTCCGGTCCGACGAGGGCCGGCGACCGGCCCGAGCCGCCGTTGGCGCTGACCCTGGGCCGCGACTACACGCCGCTGGCCTGCGGCGACTCCTGCCGTTTCGACCTCCCCTTGGCCTTCGTCGGCTACGGAGTCACCGACCCGGCCGAAGGGTACGACGACTACGCCGGCGTGAACGCGGCGGGCAAGGCGGTGATCGTGCTGCGGCAGCATCCGCGGCAGATCGGCAGGGACGGCAAAGAGCACGGCTGCGGCGCCTGCGGCCACGCGCTGATCCGCCGCAAGGTCGCCAACGCCTTCGAGCACGGCGCCTCGGCCGTGATCTTCCTGACCGACCGCGTCGAGCTCGAGGAGCACGCGCAGGACGACAAGCTTGTGTCGTTGACCAAGGGGGGATGCCGCAACACGCATCGCGACCTGCCGGTGTTCCACTGCCGCCGGGAAGCGATCGAGCCGGCGATCCGCGCCGCGTTGGGAACCGGCCTGGAGGGCCTGGAGCGCCAGATCAACCGCGGACCGGCCCCCCGCAGCGGCGATCTGGTGGGCTGGCGGATCTCCGGGCAGACCGAGATCCACCGGCAGCAGACGGTCGCCAAGAACGTGATCGGCGTCCTGCCCGGCGCCAATCCGGCCGGCAGCGAGACGGTGGTCGTGGGCGCCCATTACGATCACTTCGGGTTCATCGACGTGCAGTCGCAGGGCAAGAAGCATCGCGAGTTTTTCAGCGGCGCGGACGACAACGCCTCGGGCGTGGCCTCCTTGTTGGAGATCGCCAGGACCCTGGCCCGCCGCGAGCACCCCTTGCCGCGGCAGGTGGTCTTCGTCTCCTTCTGCGCCGAGGAGGAGGGACTGCTGGGAAGCAGCTTCTACGTGTCGCACCCCGTGGTCCCGCTGAGCCGCACGGTGGTGATGGTCAACCTGGACATGGTGGGCCGGCTGCGGAACAACACGCTCTATGTCCGCGGCATCGGCACCTCGGTGGGTTGGGGAAACATCATCCAGCGGCTCAACTCCCGGCAGGGGCTTCTCGCTGGTGCTCCAGGACGCCTTCGGCAGCAGCGACCAGTTGTCGTTCTACGCCAAGGACGTGCCGATCCTGGCCTTCTTCACCGGCCGGCACGAAGACTACCACGAGACGACCGACAAGTTCTCGAAGCTCAACATCCCCGGGATGCGGCGGATTGCCCGCTTGGCCTCCGACGTGGTGGAATCGTTGGCCGACGCGCCGGTCCGGCCGCAAGAGGTGGCCATGGCCCCGCCGGACGACACCGAGCCCTACTTCGGCGCCTACGGCGACTTTACCCGCTCGGACCCCGGCTACGCGATCGGGCCGGTCGAGAAGGGGAGTCCCGCCGATCGCGCCGGGCTGCAGGACGGCGACCTGCTGGTGCAACTCGGCGCCAACCGCATCGCGTCGGACACGGATTTCGACGAGGCCCTGAGCCACTACCTCGGCGGCGAGCACCTCAAGCTGGTCGTGATGCGCGGCAACCAGTCGCGGACCTGCGACATCACCCTCGGCAAGCCCCACCCGGGCTCCAAGCGCCTGTAATCGGTCGACTAGGATCGGCCCTCGCCGCGCTCGTTGGCGGGCACGACGCGCCTGCTCGTCTGAAACCAAATCTTGAACAGCGCGAGGAAGTGGCGGCAAAAGATGCCGGGCATCTTGCGCAAGGCGTAGACCTGGGTCGCTCCACCGGCGCAGGCGATGATTGACCGGCAGCTCTTCAATAGAGAAGCCGCGCCGGTGAAGTCGAGCGACAAACTCCCACCAGAAGCCCTGTTGCATCGCCCCAAGCTCCCCGACCAGCCTGGCAACGACTTCCTTACGCGCCAGAACGAAGGGGCAGCTCGGGTCGTGTACCGGAACGCCAAAAAACCGTTGATAAAAGAGACGGAAGACGCGGGAGAGGACTCGCCGCAGCGGCGTGTCGGCGCGATGAACCCGCCAGCCGACCACGACATCCGAGTGGTCCCGCCGTTGCCAGAGCTTGCCGAAGTCCTTGGGATCGCACTGACCGTCGGAATCCAGGCACAACAGGTGCGGCGCCGTGAGCCCTCGCATTCCATCCCGGACGGCGCGGGAATAGCCTTTTCGCTCATCGGCGATCAAAAGCTTCATCGGCATCTCTCGCGCAAGCCGGCCGAGGATCTCCTTGGTCTGATCGGCGCTTCCGTCCTCGCAGATGATGAACTGCATGGCAACCTGGGGCGAGATCTCCGCATAGATCTCCCGCAGGACCGCCTCAATGCGGTCGCCTTCGTTGTGGACCGGCAGCAGAACCTCCACCTCGGGATTCTGAATCAGCACGAGTCCCTCCTTGGGAGCGGAAAAGAGAAGCAAGCGACGGAACACTAATCGAAACTGATCGACGCTAATAGGGTGAATTAGTTTCTGTTGCGGAAAGCCCATTGTCGCCTTTCGCTCCGCGAAAGTAGCGCTGCTTTCGCGGAGCGAAAGGCGACAATCTAGCCCGCCGGTTATTTCCGCAACAGGAACGAATTAGCGAAGATCAGCGAGGATTAGTGTTCCGCCTTTCGGCTTTTCTTACTGACGGATAACTCAGAGATTCCTTAACGTCGCGCGTATAGGGCTCCATGCGGTAGATAGCCCCGTCACTGCGCGTGAAACAGGGCTCCATCTCGAAGTACTCGTGCAGCTCGTTGGGCATCACCGACGTGCGCTGACTGGGACATTGCCACTTGAACCACGCCAGGTAGATGGGCTTCTCCGCAGGCCGAGAGGGTTCTCCCTGGCGTGGAATCCGCCAGGCGGGCGCCAGACGACCGGTCATGCATTGGAGGAACAGGGGATGGCTGGTCCAGAGCGTCGCGCCGCGGGGAAGAAGGGCGAGATCGGCCAGGATGCTTCGTTGGAGATAGGCTCGGGACGTAAAGCCTTGGCCTTCGCTTGCAAGATAGTGGAGCCGCCTTTTCCCCTGCTCCGCGCTCACCAGCAGGAGCACGATGAGGGCCAATCCGGCCCAGGCTCGGCGGCGGACCAGCAGTAGCGGTTCGCGGGCGGGAATGTAGCAGGCACACGCCGTGTGCCGTCCGTTCGTAAGGGTAAGGACAGCGGACGGCACACGGCGTGTGCCTGCTACATTGGGCGCCGGCGTTGCGCGGAGCAGGCGGTCAATGGCCAGGAAGACCGCCAGCAGCCCGGGAAGATACAACGGCGAAAGGATGCGGTTGTGCAGCGGATCGATGGCGGTCGAAGTGGCGGAAATCAGCATGAACAGGAAATAACCTGCCAGGAACAGCACCAGCGGCAACACCTGGCGCCCGAATCGCCGCCGGTCGACGTTGTCCTTGGCGAAGCGGACCGCCGCCGCCATGACCAGCGCGGCGCCTACGGCCGCCATCAACACCGTCCCGCCGCCAGCCAGCCACGGCGACGTCTCGGTCAGGCCAGTCAGACTGCGGGGGAGAACCCAGGAGTTGAAGGTGCCGGCGGCCTGATCGAGGCTCATGGCCAGCGTCGTAGCGGACGCTTCTCGCCGGCCGGCAAGGGTACCCGTCACGAGGATGTTGCGGACCAGCCAGAGGGCAAGCGGGGCCGACGCGAAAAGGCTGTAGAAGGAGCCGTGGATGATCCGCCGTCTAAGGGTTCCTTGCCCCAGGACCAGCACGCACGTCACCGCGACCGGAATCATCACGACTCCCGGATAGCGGACCAGGGTCGCGACTGCCGTGGCCGCGATGGTCCAGGCCAAATGACGAGGCCGGCCGCTCCCCAAGTAGGTCGACAGCGCGGCCAGCGCAGCCAGTATGGCGAGGTTGAAAAGCGGCTCTGTCCAGGCGAACGACTGGACGATAATCATCGGCGGGGCGGCCAGGGTGATCGCGGAGGCGAGCAAGCTCAACGGCCACCAATGGACGCGGCCGTGGAGGTATTGCCCTACGCCAAACACCGTCAGGCCCGCCAGCAGAGCGTGGAGGTAGCGAGCCGCGGCGAGTATCGGGATTCCCGACAACGGGCCCGCCGCGAGGGCCAAACTGTAGAGGGGGGGCCAGATTGCCAACGCCTCGCCATCGACGCCGCGGTAGCCCAGCCCTTGGGTCAGGGACTGCCCCGCCACAAGGTAGTTCGCCGAGTCCGGCGAGACGCCGATCCCATACGCGGAGGTGCTCACCAGAGCCAGCCCCAGCGCGAAGACTCCCAAAGCGGCCAGCGCCCCCCGTAACCGTTCACGGGCCGGAATGTAGCAGGCACACGCCGTGTGCCGCCCGTTCCTAGGGACGGCGACAGCGGACGGCACACGGCGTGTGCCTGCTACATAGAGCGCGTCCCTAGTGTCCGAGACTGGGGGATTGTACTGCCGCCACCTGCTCCACGAGATCATAGGAGACTTTCCACCGGGCTCCAGAACCCCGGCAGACGGTAGCACAAATCCCGCGCTCGAACAACGTCACTAAGAAATCGGAACTCCTTTGGGGGGTGGCCGTTTCGTAACCGTTCACGGGCAGGCGCTCCATGTAGCAGGCACACGCCGTGTGCCGTCCGCTGTCTCCGCCTGCATGGATGGACGGCACACGGCGTGTGCCTGCTACATTCCGGACCGTGAACGGTTACGGCGCGAGGCCGGTGGTGGCGTCTACCGTTCGAGTCACTTGGCCTTGTCGCCCTTCACGGGGCAGGTCGCCGCCTTGTCGCCTTTCACGGGGCAGGTCGGCGCCTTGTGGACCTCGCCGGCCGCTGCGGCGCCGTGCTTCTTGGCCATCTTCGCGCGGATTTCCTTGGCCGCCTTCTCGATCGCGGTCCAGACCTCTTCAGCCGGGGCGCTCCAGGCGACGCGGACGGTCTTGTCCTGAGTGGTAACCTTGATGGCCCCCACCAGCTTCATCGCCGCAGCATCGGAGCCGTGGGTGAGTCCGACCATCGCCTTGAAGCCTTCTACGACGGCCTTGACCTGGTCGGCGGCCTCGGGGGACTTCATGGTCAGCCGGCCGCGGTAGAACGACTCGCCTTTGTTTTCGCCCAGCGTGAGGCGGAAGGAGTCGGCATCCTTCAAGATCGGGCACTTTACCTGGGGACCGACTGCCGACGCCCGGACGATGAGGGTTGCGCCCGGCGGAACGCGGCCGGCCAAGGGCGACTTCTGGTCGGTGATGCCTGGCGACTTGCCGTCCAACACGTCCAGGGCCCCCTGGATCGCTGCTTCACTGCGGGCGAAGACCAACACGTTGGGCTTGAAGAAGGTCCCGAAGGCCGTGTGCGACTCCTTGCCGTGCTTGCGCGTCCAACTGTGAATCTCGTAGGAGCCGTACTTGGCGACCTTGTGGTCGGGCGCCTTTTGGGCCTTTTCCAGCAACAGCTTCTGGTCCACGTCGGCATGGACGATCAACACGCCGTGGTGCTTTTCGAGGTCCTTGCCGTAGACGGTAACCCCGTGCAGGTCCTTCCGGGGGTCCACGCCCAGCAGCTCATGGATCTTGTCGAGGCGCTTTTCGGCGTCCTTGTGCATCTCCATGCACTTGTGGTAGGCCTTCTGGACCACGATCGACTCCCGCATGGCGTCCACGTCGACGTGGGCCAGCCACTTGGCGTCGGCGGCAACTTGTTTCAGTTCCAGGGGTTCCGCACGCCCGATGGCGGCCAGCCCGAGAAAGGCGGCCAGCGCGATTCCAACGATTCTCATCCTACACCTCGCTTCTACAGGGAGTTGTTAGGCATCCAACTGAATGGCTATACACGGGCGACAGCCGGCCGGTTACGAAAAATAGGCGTCGCACCGCACTCCGTGGGGGCGGTGGGTTGCGGCGGGAGGCAGGGGTTGTGGTGGGCTTGGGATGTAGGGTGGGCGTGGGATGTAGGGTGGGCTTTAGCCCGCCCGCGCAACCTTCCCGCTTCGACCCACCGCTGGCACTGCTCGGCGCTGCGGCCTGAAGGCGGGCTAAAGATCGGAAAATCAGTGAGTGTCGCCTTTCGCTCCGCGAAAGAGGCTCGTCGGCAGAATTTGTCGGCCCGTTTTGCGTGGCGAAACGCAAGAAATGGCGAAATCCCCACGGGATTACGCCCGGAACAACGCGAGGCTTTCGAAAGTGGGGAAAGCCGGAACAGAGAAGAGGAATTATACTTCCTGGGGGGGAAGTATAATTCCTCTTCTCTGTTCATGGTTTTTTCGGCAGAAGACGCGTATCCCGGTCGCGGCGTGCCGCCCTTCCGCGTGCGTATCGCTCGGACGACACCCACGAATTCTGCCTGAGGAGCCGCGAAAAGTAGGCGGCGGCGAAAATATCGAGCATAACGCCGCTTTCGCGGAGCGAAAGGCGACACTTGTTTATTCGCCGACGCTGGGGCCCGCCCTACGGCTACTTCCCGGATCGCTCCGGGTTGGTCGGTTCGGCCTTATCGCCGCCCTCGCGCTTGCGGAGGTAAAGCTTGATGGGCACCTCGCCGAAGGGGAGCTTATCGCGGAACACTCCCAGCAGGTAGCGCTGGTACTGCCGGGAGAGCGCCTTGGGCTCATTGCAGAACAAGACGATCGTCGGCGGCTGCATGGCGGCCTCGGTCGCGTAGAAGATCTTCGCCCGGCGGTTGTGGAACAGCGGCGGGGGGTTGCGCTCCAGGGCCTCGGACACCACGCGGTTCAACTCGGCGGTGCCGATCCGGCAGAGCGATTGCTTGAAGAGCATCTGGGCGTGGTTCAAGAGGGCCTTGACGTTCTTGCCCGTCTGCGCGGTGATGAAGGCGATCGGCACGTACCACATCGTGCGGAAGTTGTCCCGCAAATAAGTGACCCATTTCTCCGTGGGCATGCTGTCGACCAGGAGGTCCCACTTGTTGACCACGAAAATGCAGGGCTTGTACTGCTGGGAAACGTAGTCGCAGAGCTGCTTGTCGACGTTGCTGATCCGCTGGGAGCCGTCGAAGAACAACAGCACCACGTCCGCCCGGCGGATGCTCCGCTGGGCGCGATGGGTGCTGTAGAAGTCGATGTCGGTGGCGATGCTCTGGCGGCGGCGGAAGCCGGGCGTGTCGATGGCCAGGAAGGCCTTTCCGTCGAGATCGAAGCGCACGTCGACGCTGTCCCGGGTAGTGCCGGGGACCTCGCTGACGATCATCCGCTCGGCCTGGGCCAGGGTGTTGACGAAGGTGCTCTTGCCCACGTTCCGCCGCCCGACGATGGCGATCTTCATCGTCGGCTCCTCGACGGCCTGGTTCTCCGGCGCCGGCGGCGGCAAGCGGCTGGCGATCTCCCCCAGCAGCTCCTCCCGCCCGCGGAACTGCTCGGCACTGACGCGGATCACCTTGCGGCCGAAACGGTAGAACTCGTCGGCCTGGGAGTCCAGCGAAGGGGCGTCGGTCTTGTTGGCCACGCAGAGCACCGGCGCCTTGACGTAGCGGAGCCGTTTGGAGATCTCCTCATCCAAGGGCGTGGGCCCGGAGCGCGTGTCGACCACGAAGAGGATCACGCTGGCGGAATCGATGGCCAACTCGATCTGCTCTTCGATGTGCTGCGTGAGGTTATCGGCATCCTGCCCTCCCATCCCCCCCGTATCGACGATCTCGACGAAACGGTCGTCGAAGGAGAGCAAGTAGGTAACCCGATCGCGGGTGACGCCGGCCGTGGGGTCGACGATCGCGATCCGCTTGCCCGCCAGCCAGTTGAAGACGCTCGACTTGCCGACGTTCGGCCGGCCCACAATGACAACTTGAGGAACACCCATAGACTCATCTTAATTGGGGCGGTTCCACAGGAACAGGCTAGCGCTCTATTAACGATGAAGCGGCGGGCCACCATTGTAGGTTATGCTTTAGCATAACACCTTTTCATGTAAGATGTTATGTAACTACAAGACATGAGCCATGGGGACTCGATCCGGCCATGCGAGCGTGAGAAATCGTGCATAAGTCTATTGACAGTCCAGAATTAGGTAACGTATCATTGCTTTCAAGAGAAGCCGCAATATGGCACGCTGGCTGCTTCCATTCCGAGCGATTGACCCGAAGAACCTTGATGGACATTGGACAGTTGGGGTTTCTGAACGGCATTACAAGTACCTCCAGAACCACGGTCACGAGAAGCAACTTGCCCGACTTGTCTTGGTCCATGAGGTCCTTGAGGGGGGAACGGTCAAACTTTACAAGGGATGGTCTCGGCCAGAAAAAGAGGATTGCTTTGTCTATGAAGGGCATCCGACGCGGGACTTCAAGAGTTTGACGATCGAGACCCCCGCGCCAGTGGGGATGGTTTTTCTTGTCTTTGTCTTGCCGGATGGAGAAATCGACGAATGGACATGGCGATTGTTGAGCGAAGATGGGGGAAAGGGACCTGATGGTATTAACGGAGACTTGATATGGTCAGCGAATCCGAGTTGATGCAGTTCTTGAAGAAGAACGCGCCAGCCAAAGAGTTCGTGCCTTACTGCTATGTGAACGCGCAGGCCGATGCGCTGACGGTCTACTTTGAAGGCGATGCCGACTACTCGAAGCGATTGAACGATCACGTTACCTTGTACCTGTCTCTGGAAACGAACGAAGTCATCGGCTGTCGACTCAAGGGAATCTCCGGGATACTGGCAGATCTTCCCAACTACCTTAACGTTACCCACGGAGAGGTAAAGTTGTCGATTGTCTTCCTCGCCTTCCGCGGCGGGGCCGAAGGGGACGTCTCCAGTGCCATGAACAGCCTTGCCCGGGTTGCCTCCGAGCGCAATATGGTTTTGCAGCAGCCGGTCTGAACTCATTCGGCGGCGGGATCCCGCTAGCAATCGCAGAATCCGCCAGTTTCTACTGGCAGATGCCTGAAACTGCACTACTGGCCATCTTTTCTCGGCTACCGCCGCTCCCTAAGCTGGCTGGGGAATCTTATACTGATGTCGTTATGGTGGCCCGAGACCCGGAGGGGGTAATGGCAGGACAAGTCGATCCGGTAGCCGGTCGTGCAGCCCGCATTGCGGTCCAGCGGCTGGAAAGCCTGAAACGTGCCGGAGTAACGCACTTGGCTAGAAGCCAACCAAGCCCGACGCCGGCCGCCGCGTCAGCCCCGGCGGCCACGCCAGCCGTCCCGCAGCCCGCCGCCGGCCAGCCAAAGCCGGCTCCCAAGCCGGTGGTCGTGGAGGCACCGCCGACCCTCTTTCCACAATCTGCCCCAGCCTGTCCGCTGACGGGCGACCGTGCGGCCGATTTGGCGGCCCTGGCCAAACGGGTGGCCGGATGCGTGCGGTGCAAGGAGCTGGCGGACAGCCGAACGCAAACCGTTTTCGGCACCGGCCATGTCAACGCCCGCCTGGTCTTTCTCGGCGAAGCCCCCGGGGCCGACGAAGATCGGCAAGGAAAACCGTTTGTGGGCCGGGCGGGGCAGCTTCTCACCGATATGATTGAAAAGGGGATGAAACTCCGCCGCGAGGAGGTCTACATCCTCAACATCCTCAAGTGCCGCCCGCCCGGCAACCGAACGCCCACGACCGACGAGGCCGACAATTGCCGCGAATATCTCGACGGCCAGTTGGCGATCCTGCGGCCGGAGTTCATCTGCTGCCTGGGGGCCTGCGCCGCGCAGAACCTGCTGAAGACGACCGCCTCCATCGGCCAGGTGCGCGGCCGCCTGTTGGACTACCAGGGGGCGAAAGTGCTTTGTACCTACCATCCCGCATACCTGCTGCGCAACCCGGCGGCAAAGCGGCTGGTCTGGGAAGACCTCCAGGTGTTGATGAAGGCCATGGGCCTGGCCTTCCGATGACGGATCATCTCTCTCGACGAGCCACGATCGCGTTGCGGCTAGCGCTGGGCGGACTGCTGCTGGTGATGGCGGCCGCGTACCTGTTGCGCGTCTTCAACTTCCGGCAGCAACCGGACTACGGCGAGGGGACCGTGCTGGCGATGGTCCAGCGGATGGGCTCCCAACGGATCTCGCCCGACTGGCTGCGCGGACCGGTCTATACGGCAACTTCCTACGGTCCGGGCTACTATTGGGTGGTCCGCGCGGTCGCCGCCGTGCTGCCTTGGCGTCATAGTCTGATCCCGGGCAGGTTGGTGAGCCTGGCGGCCTCATTGGCCTTGGCCGGGCTGATCGGCTGGGCCGTAGGGCGGAAGACCCGGAGCGTCGATTTGGGGTTGCTCTCGGCGCTGCTCTTTCTGGCCTCGCCGGTAACCCGGGCCTGGGCGACCCCTTGCCGCGTCGACCCGCTGGCCGTGCTGCTGGCAATGAGCAGCTATCTGCTGGTGGATCGTCCCCGCTGGGGACTGCCCGCCGCGGCGGCGGCCATTGCCTGCGGATCGCTGGTCAAACAGACCGTGGCCCTGTCGGCTTTCCCCTTGTTCTTGTACCTGCTGGTGGGACGGCGTTATCGCGCGGCCGCGCTGTTCGGGCTGCTGGTCACCGCGATGGGCGCCTTGGCTTGGACGGTGCTCAATTGGGCTACCGAGGGATTCTTCTTCGCCACGTCGATCCGCGGCAACCTCGATACGATGTCGCTCGGGCAGGGCTTCTGGTCGGGCTACGAGTTCCTCGTCACGCCCCTGGCGACCGCCGCCGCCACGGCCCTGGCCTTCCTCTTGGTCAAGGAGCCTCGGCGATGGGCCGGCTCGATCTATGCGGTGGGTTTTCCGCTGGCCTCGCTGATCGCCGGACTTCTGGCTTGCAAGGAAGGCTCTTCCACGAGCTACTTTCTGGAGGCGACCGCCCTGGGAGCCGTGGTGGCCGGCAGCGAGGGACTGGCCTTCTTCTGGTCGCTTCACCGGGGCCGGGCGGCGATCGCAGCCCTGCTCCTGGCCCTGGCCCTGGCAGCGCCCGAGTACCGTTACATGCGGGAGCACGGGCTGCGGCTGGACCGGGTGCCCTATGGCAGCCGGTTCATCGCTTCCAGGCTGGAACCCAAGCCTGGGGCTTATGTCCTGGCCGACGGCCAGTACCTTCCGGCCGCGCTGGACAACGGCTACGTGCCCCTGATAAACGACCCCTTCTTCTTCCGGGAGCTGTCGGACAACGGGGGGTGGAAGCCCGACGGGGTTGTCCGGGCGCTGGAGCGGGGTGAGGTGGAATATCTGTTCTTGAAGCGGCCGATCGAGAGCCACCGGCAGCAGGTGGGCGGCATGGGCCAGAAGTGGCCCCTGGCGATCCTCGAGGCGATCGAGCGGCACTACCGGCTGGAGCAATCGAGCGAGGATCTCTTCGTGTACCGATATCGAAGTCGTAAATCATTCTGATAAAACGACTTGCGGCGACGGTTTTCTCGCCGTTGCGGTTGTGGACGGGCGGGAAATCCGGTATATTGCCTGTTGTACTCCTCACGCTCCGCGTGAGGCCGAACCTCACGCGGAGCGTGAGGAGTACGTTCTCTGCCGAAAGGATCAGCGTTGTCCAGCGATTCCAATCTACCGCCGGATCTGCCTCCGGACTCTGGCTTGCCGGGTGAACCGCCCGAGGACGGATTTCCGGCCGAAAATGGTGGTGGCGATGGGGTGATGTCGGCCCGGCGGCTGGTGGACATGCCCATCGAAGAGGAGCTTAAAAACAGCTACCTGATCTACGCCATGAGCGTGATCATCAGCCGGGCCTTGCCCGACGTCCGCGACGGCTTGAAGCCCTCGCAGCGGAGGATCTTGGTGGCGATGAACGACCTGAACCTCACGCCGGGGGCAGGCCGGGTGAAGTGTGCCAAGATCTCCGGCGATACCAGCGGCAACTATCATCCCCACGGCGAGAGCGTGATCTACCCCACCCTGGTCCGCATGGCCCAGGAGTGGAACCTCCGCCACGTGTTGATCGACAAGCAGGGCAACTTCGGCTCGATCGCCGGATTGCCGCCGGCGGCCATGCGGTACACCGAAGCCCGCATGTCGCCCATCGCGGCGCTGATGCTCGAGGATCTGCGGCTGGACACGGTGGAGTTCGTCCCCACCTACGACGAGCGGCGGACCGAGCCCACGGTGCTGCCCTCGAAGTTTCCCAACCTCCTGGTCAACGGGGCCAACGGCATCGCCGTGGGCATGGCCACCTCGATCCCGCCGCACAACCTGGGCCAGATCTGCAACGCCCTGCTGAAACTCATCGACTACCCCGAAGTCTCGATCGACGAGTTGCTCGAGGAAGTCCCCGGACCGGACTTCCCCACCGGCGGCATCGTCTGCGGCCGGGCCGGCATCCGCCAAGCCTACCATACCGGCCGGGGCACGGTCACGGTCCGCGCACGGGCCCGCGTCGAGCAGGTCGGCAACCGGCACCGCATCGTGGTCAGCGAGATCCCCTACCAGCAGTCGCGCGACCGGGTCGTGGAGCGGATCGCGCAACTGGTCAACGAGGAGCGGATCAGCGGCATCTCCGCGATCCGCGACGAGAGCGACCTGAAGGAGCCGGTCCGCATCGTGCTGGAGCTCAAGACCCGCGACAAGCAGGGGGACGTCGACCCCGAGGTCGTGCTCAACCAGCTCTACCAATTCTCGCCGCTCCAGGACACCATCTCGATCATCCTCTTGGCCCTGGTGGACGGCAAGCCCCGGGTGCTCTCCTTCAAGGGACTGATGGAGGAATTCCTCCGCCACCGGGTGATCGTGATCCGCCGCCGCACGCAGCACCTGCTGGCCAAGGCCCGGCAGCGGAAACACACGGTGGAAGGGCTGCTGTTGGCCCACGCCAACATCGACGAGGTGATCCGCACCATCCGCACCTCCAACACCCAGGCCGAGGCCAAGCAGCGGCTGATGCTGATCCAGTGCCCTGCGGCCCTGCTGCGGCAGGCGCTGGGCGAAGCCGGGTTCGCCGTCTTCCAGTCGGAGCGGGGCGCCGAGGAGAGCTACACGCTCACGCCCGTCCAGGCCGACGCCATCCTCCGCATGACCCTCGGGCAGTTGGTCAACCTGGAGCAGGAGAAGCTCGCCGAGGAGCACCAGTCGCTTCTGAACGACATCGGCCAGTACAACCGCATCCTCGCCGACGAGCGGAACATTTACGCGATCATCAAGGAGGACCTCCACGAGCTGAAGAAGAAGCACGCCGATCCGCCGCGGACGGAGATCAGCGGCGAAGAGCTCGGGGTGCTGGACATGGACGACCTGATCGTCGAGGAGACGATGGTGGTCTCGTTGTCCAGCAACGGCTACATCAAGCGCACGCCGGCCACCGCCTACCGTGCGCAGCGCCGCGGCGGCAAGGGGCTCACCGGCGCCAAGACCGAGGAGGAAGACCCGATCCAGAGCCTCTTCGTCGCCAGCACCCACGACCACCTGCTGTTCTTCACCAACACGGGAAGGGTCTACTGGCGCAAGGTCTACGACCTGCCGCAGTTGGCCCGCGACAGCCGCGGCCGGGCGATCGTCAATCTTTTGAACCTCTCCGAGGGCGAGCAGATCGCCGACTGCCGCGAAGTTCGCGACTTCGACGCCCCGGACCACTACCTGACGATGGCCACCCGCCGCGGGCTGGTCAAGAAGACCGACCTGGCCGCCTACCGCCGGCCGCAGAAGAACGGCATCATCGCCATCAAGCTCCGCGAGGGAGACGAGCTGGTGGACGTGGTGATCACCAAGCCCGGCGACGAGGTCGTGCTGGCCACCGCCCAGGGCATGGCCATCCGCTTCCGCCAATCGGACGTTCGGCCCATGGGCCGCAACGCCAGCGGCGTGAAAGGCATCTCGCTGATGGCCGGCGACCACGTGGTGGGCATGGTCGTGGCCGATCCCCAGGCGACGCTGTTGACGGCCTGCGCCCGGGGCTACGGCAAGCGGACGCCTTTCGGTCCCAACCTGCCCGCCCTGAATCCGGCGTGGCCGCCGGGGCTAACAAACGGACCCGCCGATCCTGACGCCGAAGGCCCGCCGGAGGACGATGAGGAACCGATCGAGGCCGAGCAGCGCCGGCTGCCACTGGCTCTGCCAGTGCCGGCGAAACGCCGGGTGCCACTGGCTCTGCCAGTGCCGGCGAAACGCCGGGTGCCACTGGCTCTGCCAGTGCCGGCGACGAGGACGCGGTTAGCCCCGGCGGCCACGCCGGCTCTGCCGCCGACGAGGAAGAGGAGGTCGAGGGCCACTCCTCGCAGCACAGCTACCGCACCCAGCACCGCGGCGGCAAGGGCCTGCGCGACATCAAGACCACCGACCGCAACGGTCCGGTGATCGCCGTGGTCCGCGTCGACGACATGGATGAGCTGATGATGATCACCGCCCGGGGCAAGATCCAGCGGGTTCGGGTCAGCGACGTGAGCATCATCGGCCGCAACACGCAGGGCGTGCGGATCATGAGCCTCGACGACGACGACGCCTTGGTGGCCGTGAAGTGCGTGCCGCGGGAGGAGGCTGAAGAAGCGGCTGCGGAGGAAGCCGGGCCGGCGGCGGATACCGGGCAGGTGGGAAAGCCGTGATCCTCCATGAACATGAGTGCAACTCCTGCCCAATGTGCCGCGCTACAGGATCTCGGTTTAACGCAGCAAGACATCGCAGCTTTCTTGGAAGATAGAGTCGTAGTGTACTACCTTCCCACAGAGAGCGAACCGGGTATCGCCATAGTCCAGAGATCGGGCAGCAGGCTGCGCAGCGGAATCTTCGTGCTCAATGATCCTGGAGGAGGGGTCAAAACATTATTCCGATTCCGTGGACGCTCGCGTGCTATCGCTAAAGCTTTTGGCCTGGCGGAGTTGGAACTGTTTGGAATAGCCGTCATCAATGAGAAATTGGAGAGAATACTACTCGCCCACGGTTTCACGCGGGACGAGATCGTCTGCCCCGACGAGTTGGGGGATATCGGGGGCGAAGGTATTCTTACGAAGCTATTTGCAGTATAATTACCGGGGTAGTTTTGTCAAAGCGAGAGTGGCGGTTCGGTCACTGCAAAGTGCTGGGGGGACACGCGGCTCGCGGGGAATTAGCTATGGACGACTTTACTAAGTACGAAAACCTGCGAAATCGAGGAGCCAAGGCCCGGGAGGTCTATGAAATCGCAAGAGCGGACGGATTGGATTTGATCGCTCTGATCCGGCTCCTGCGTAAGGTCTTCGGGCTATCGTTGGTTGAAGCCAAGAAGGTCGGCGGCATGTTAGACGTCCTAAACTCTAAGCAGGAGCTTGCGCCGGGTGCAACGGTCTATTGGGAAGATGCGACGACGGAAGAGGGCTTCTACCTTATGGAAGCTCGTGTGATGCGCGTCGTGGAGGGAGAGGTCTACGTGGAGGAACACAAGAAGTATCGCTTCACCAACACCGGGCTTGAGGAAGTGCCAGCCGGAATGCAATTGACGTTGTTGCCGATGCGCTGTTTTGACCAGACTCTTGCCGAGCGGATTTCTAAGTCCGTGCGTTTCTGGCAAGATCTCTCGGAGACTCCGGCGGCAAGGAAAGCAGTCGGATAAAGGTCCGAGGCGTCTGCCGCACGCTGTCACGCACGAGGGGGGTCCAGAGATCGCGCCGTGAGAACCGGCAGGGGCGATCGCCTATGTCCTACCGCGCTCTGATTACCGGCGTCTCAGGGTTCGTCGGCCCCTATCTGGCCGAGCATTTGCTCGACTGCGGCGACGAGGTGCTGGGCACGTCGCCGGGCGGAACGTGGCCGGACAGCACGTGGCCGGACAGATCGCTCCAGACGGTCCGCCCGAAGGTCGAGCTGATTGCGTGGGACCTCTCCCGGGCCGACGGACTTTCCCAGGCTTCCCGGCGGGCCATCCAGCGCTTCCGCCCGCAAGTCGTCTATCACCTGGCGGCGATCAGCGTTCCGGCCGAATGCGGAGAGGAGCAACCGACGCCGCAGGCCGTGGCGGTCAATGTCGACGGCACGCGGCGGGTGCTGGAGGCGGCCGCCGCGCTGGTCCGGCCACCGCGCGTGCTCTTGGCGAGCACGAGCCACGTCTATGCACCGACCGGGGAATCCTCGCCCCGGGTGGACGAGCATTGGCCGCTGGCGCCCCGGCAGGGCTACGGCCGCACGAAGCTGGCCGCCGAGGAGGCCGTCCGCCGGGCGATCGCCTCGGGCCTGGACGCCCTGATCGTGCGGGCCTTCCAGCACACCGGCCCCGGCCAACAGCCGCCGATGATGCTGCCCGAGTGGACCCTGCAGTTCGCCCGCGGCGGCCCCGAGCCGGTCCGGGTGCAGACCCTGGACGCCTGGATCGACCTGAGCGACGTGCGGGACGTGGTCCGCGCCTATCGGCTGCTGGCCGTCGAGGGAGAGCGCGGCGCGGCGTACAACGTCGGCAGCGGACAATCGCGTCGCAGCGGCGCGATTCTCGAACTCTTGCGGCAAGCGGCCGGGGTGGACCGGGCGGTGGTCGAGTTGCGGCCCGGCCGCAAACAGGACCCCATCGCCGACATTTCCCGCCTGGTCCGGCGGACCGGCTGGCAGCCGCGCGTGCCGCTGGAGCAGACGGTGGCTGACACGCTGGCCTGGTGGCAAGGGCAGCGATCAGCGGATGGGAGATGGATGAGGGATGAGGGATAAGAGATAAAAGGTGAAGGCGAGTAACTGTTTAGCTGAATGGAGGAGCGACCCCACCGGGCTTGCCCCCGGTGGTGAAGGAGATTGAAGGCTAGCGCAGGAATCCTGCGACGCCACGACCCCTTCGAGCTTGCTCGATGGTGAAGGAGATTGGCCGGCTAATGGGCACGTAGCTTGACAATCTCCTTCACCACCGGGGCGAGCCCGGTGGGGTTGGGGAAACGGTGGACGCGAGCCAGGCTAGCTTGCAATCTGGTTCACCATCGAGCAAGCTCGAAGGGGTCCGCTTCTCCAGTCCGCTAAAGAGTTGCGAAAGCGAGAACATGCCTGTCTGCATCCCTGATCCCTGATCCCTTACCGGCGTTGACTTACCGGACTATGATGGCATCCATGAGTTCCACGGGTCCCCTGTTCATAGCTGGATCGTCCGTCGGGCTTCCCCGTCACCCCTACCCTCTCCCAGAGGGAGAGGGGGAAATGCGAGCCTGCATCTTGCAACTCTTTCTCCAACAAGGAACAACGCCATGAAGATCGCCGTGGTGGGCACAGGGTACGTGGGATTGGTCACTGGCACCTGCCTTGCCGAGACCGGCAACGACGTGACCTGTGTCGATTGCGACGCCGAAAAAATCGCCATGCTCCGCCAGGGCCAGGTGCCGATTTACGAGCCGGGGCTGGCCGAATTGGTCGCGCAGAATGCCGCGGCCGGCCGGCTGAGCTTCACCACCGATCTGGCCGCCGCAACGGCCGCGTCGCGGCTGTTGTTCTTGGCGATCGGCACGCCTTCCTTGCCCGACGGCACGGGGGACCTGTCGGCGCTCTGGTCGGTGGTCGCCGGGATCGGTCCGCACCTCAAGCCGGACTCGATCGTGGTGCTCAAGAGCACGGTGCCGGTGGGGACCAACGCCGCGGTCACCGCCCGGCTGGAGCAAGTCACCGGTTTCCGCTGCCAGGTGGCCAGCAACCCGGAGTTCCTCAAGGAGGGGGCGGCGATCGAAGACTTCATGAAGCCGGACCGGGTGGTGATCGGTGCCCGCCGCGACGAGATCTTCGACATTCTCGGCGAGCTCTACCAGCCCTACTTGCGGACCGACAAGCCGCTGCTGTGCATGTCGCCGGAAAGCGCCGAGATGACCAAGTACGCCGCCAACGCGCTGTTGGCCACGAAAATCAGCTTCATCAACGAGATGGCCAACCTTTGCCAAAAGACCGGGGCCGACATCAACCAGGTCCGCCGCGGCATCGGCCACGACAGCCGCATCGGCTTCGCCTTCCTCTTTCCCGGGGCGGGCTTCGGCGGCAGTTGCTTCCCCAAGGACCTGCGGGCCTTGGCGGCGATCGCCCGCCAGTACGGCGTGCCCCCGCAAATCCTGGAGGCGGTCGACGAGGTCAACCAGCGGCAGAAGCGCGTGCTGGTCGAGAAGATCGAGGCCCACTTCCAGGGACACCTGGCCGACAAGCGGATCGCCGTATGGGGGCTGGCGTTCAAGCCGGGCACGGACGACATCCGCGAAGCGCCGTCGCTGGTCTTATTGGACCGGCTGCTGGCCCACCGGGCGATACCCCAGGTCTACGACCCGGAAGCCCTGGAGAACATCCGCCGCCGCTACGGTCCACGGCTGACTTACGCCGCCGGCCGCGACGAGGCCCTGGACGGGGCCGACGCCCTGGCGATCCTCACCGAGTGGAAGCAGTTCCTGCACCCCGATTTCGAGCGGATGAAGTCGCGGATGCGCAGCCCGGTGATCTTCGACGGCCGCAATCTTTACAGCCCCTTCCGCATGCGCGACACGGGGTTCACCTATTACAGCATCGGCCGGCCCGAGGTCATCCCCTAACCCGGATGATTCGCGGTCTTACAGGACAACGGCTCAAGGCTCCCGCTTGTCCAGCGACATGTCGAACGTGTTGTCGCCCGGTTTGACCGTATACACCAGCCCCGACTTGTCGAAGGACTGGTAACGCGCCTGGAAGGGCGGTGGCGTGATGCCCAAGCGGCTGTCAGCCGGAAGGGGCTGGTGGACGGAAACGTGGTAGGTCCCCGGGCGAGCGCCGTCGCCTGGCTTGAGGCTCATCAAGCTGTAGGTCCCGTCGTTCCCCGTAATTCCCCAGGCTTTGACGTGCAGATCCACGTTGTCAAAATTCACGGACGCGCCTTTCACCGGCGTGCCGTCTTTGAGCGTGACTTTCCCGTGGACCGATGCTAACTGCGAGCCGGAGCAGCCCACAACGCTCATTGCCAGGAGCAGAGCGCCTGCGCACGCTGAATTTCGGATCATGGCGGATCTCAGTTCGGAGATTCGAGAAGGGCCTTGTTACGGTTGAATCAAGACGTTGCCGTTGATCGGGTTGCCGTCCCTTCGGTCGCCGAGATTGGCGAGCGTCGTCAGGTCGATCTGGTTGCTGACGGCCCGCACCGCGCCATCCGCCATCACGAACTGGCAGATGCCGGGGTGCCAACTGCCGAAGGTATGCCAGTGGCCGTCGCGGACATCATAAGGACCTGTGGCCAACCCGTTGGGATGGTCCGTCTGGCGGACGCTATGGCACTCGTACCAGTTGGTCTGCTGGGTCAGGAAGATGTCGCCGTCGGCGCTGCCGCCCTGGGAACCGCCCTTGTTCATTTCGCCCTTGGCGACGTGCTTTTCGCCGACGAAGAAGGTGTTGCTCGCGCCGTCTCGAATGTCCGACATCGTGACTTGCAACTGGTAAGTATTGGCGCCGCCGTTGGGGTCGGGGATGATTTTCGCGCCGATGATTGCTCCCCGAAGGGTGCTCGGGTCTTGCCACTGCCACTGGTAATTCGAGGTCGCCACCGAGCTGACCGCATAATCGCCCGTGGGCCCGACCTGCGGCTGATTGTCGGAAAGCGTCACCCCGCTGCGCCGCGTGGGGCATTGGTACACCGCCAGCACTCCCCCGGCCTGCGCATGGGCCGCCGGATTGGGGCCCGCATTGTAGTTCTGCGTCAGATCGAGCTGCTTGAAGAGCGCCTGCTGTTCCAGGTAGGGCAGGATCACCGCCATCCAGGTGCCGCCGCCGTAATACGTCCAGGTGCTGCTGTTGGAACTGTTGCTGCTCGGCCCGGCGATGTCAATGTGCGTCGGCGGCAGGGCGCCTTGGGCCGAGTGGAAGCTGTGAATGGCGAGCCCGATCTGCTTGAGGTTGTTGGCGCACTGCAAGCGGCGGGCCGCCTCGCGTGCCGACTGAACCGCCGGCATCATCAGGCTGACCAAAATGCCAATGATGGTAATCACCACCAACAGTTCCACCAGGGTGAAACCCTTGCCCGTTCGACGTAGCGGGAAACGAGTCATGTCGACCTTTCCTCCTCGCAATCAACCGACGCATTTTACCATTGCGCCCATCACTCCGCAATGCCTCGGCCGGCCCGAGGTCGCGCCCGCGGAATTGTAGCAGGCACAAGGCGTGTGCCGCCCGCCAGCTACGGCGCACGGCGTGTGCCGACTACATGGAGAAACCCCGGGAAGTCAAAGACAGAAGAGGTTACGCCTACGCCACTAGTGGGGCTGTTCCGCAGTCGCCTCACACGCCCTACGAACGGTGCCCAGCCATCATTCTCGCCAAGACGGCAAAGATTTGCAAGTGAGGCGCGGGATGCCTCCAAAGGAAGGGTAGCGTTGGAAGCCAGGAGTCAGGGGCCAGGACTCAGGAGTTAGAATAACGAGAGGACGAATGCTGTACCGTATGCGGGACGAAATGACGCCAGTTCGGATACCGGCTTTAGCCGGAAGTCCGCGGCAAGACCGCCTAGCGAGCTTTGACGGACAAGATCGGTAGTTTGTCGCCTTTCGCTCCGCGAAAGAATGCGCGTGCTTTCGCGGAGCGAAAGGCGACAATGGGGCGTTGCACGCAATTATCCTTTGAGGAGAGAACCGCCATGACCGAGCCCCGCAGCAGCTTTCCCTGGACAACGATCTGGCTGGCCGGTCTGGCGAGCGTGGCTTTGGGTTGCGATGCCGGCCGCTCTGGACTGCCGCCCGGCGGTCGTCCGTCGATGTTGACGCGGGTCTCCGAGGAGGCCGCGCCGGCCGAGGAGCCCTATGCAAATCCGCAGGAGATGACGAAGCACTTTGCCGGCGAGCTGGCGCGGCTGCTGAAGGAAGAGAAGGTCGTCTCTCCGGCGGAACTGGCCGACCAGGAGGAGGATGCCGGCACGTGCGCGGTGGAAACGCTGCCCGACCCCGGCCGGAAGCTGTCGCCTGAAGAGATCTACGCCCGGCGCGGCGCAGCGTGGTGATCGTGGGGGCCATCGTCAAGCGCGGCAAGGGACACGAGGCGCACGCCTTCTGCGCCACGGGCTTCGTCGTCCACAGCGACGGCCTGATCGTGACCAACTATCACGTGTTGACCAGCTTCCGCGAGACGAAAGCCCTGGGCGTGATGACCGACGACGGCCGCGTCCTGGCCGTCGAGGCGGTGCGGGCGGCCGACAAGCACAATGACCTGGTGCTCTTGAAAGTCGGCGCCCGAGGCTTGACCGCGCTGCCGGTCGCCGCGGGAGTGCCGGTCGGCGCGACCGTCTACTGCCTCTCCCATCCCGTGCTGAACGCGGAGAAGACGGCCAACGGCTTTTACACCTTCACCTCGGGCATGGTTTCCGGGAAGTTTCACGCCCCGACCGTGGAGAAGGCGCCGGTCGACGTGCTGACGATCACCGCCGACTACGCCGTCGGCTCCAGCGGGGCGCCGGTGCTCAACGAGCACGGCGCGGTGGTGGCCGTCGCCTGCCAGACCCTGCCCATCTTCCACGAAGACTCGCAGAAGGACGTGCAGATGGTCTGGAAGTACTGCCGTCCCAGCGGCAGCCTTTTGTCGCTCTTGCGGGCGTCGCCGCCGAAGAAGCTCTAGGGCCCGGCTGAAGACAACTCCCGGCTGTAGGGTGGGACAAGCTCGCGTAAGCGATGCCGGCCCACCATCTTTGCCCCCCGGTGGGCCGGCGGCCGCCACGGCGGCCTTGTCCCACCCTACCACTGAAGACAACTCCCGGCCGTAGGGTGGGACAAGCTCGCGTAAGCGAGCGCCGGCCCACCATCTTTGCCCCCCAGTGGGCCGGCGGCCGCCACGGCGGCCTTGTCCCACCCTACCACTGAAGACAACTCCCGGCCGTAGGGTGGGACAAGCTCGCGTAAGCGAGCGCCGGCCCACCATCTTTGCCCCCCGGTGGGCCGGCGGCCGCCACGGCGGCCTTGTCCCACCCTACCACTGAAGACAACTCCCGGCTGTAGGGTGGGACAAGCTCGCGTAAGCGAGCGCCGGCCCACCATCTTTGCCCCCCGGTGGGCCGGCGGCCGCCACGGCGGCCTTGTCCCACCCTACCACTGAAGACAACTCCCGGCTGTAGGGTGGGACAAGCTCGCGTAAGCGAGCGCCGGCCCACCATCTTTGCCCCCCGGTGGGCCGGCGGCCGCCACGGCGGCCTTGTCCCACCCTACCACTGAAGACAACTCCCGGCCGTAGGGTGGGACAAGCTCGCGTAAGCGAGCGCCGGCCCACCATCTTTGCCCCCCAGTGGGCCGGCGGCCGCCACGGCGGCCTTGTCCCACCCTGCCACTGCCTCGGCCGATGCCGGGTGGCCATTTCTTCGCGTTGAAGCGCGCTGGTTCTTCGCCTATATCTGGCGTTGCGCTCTGGCATTTCCCCGTACTCCTCTCGCTCCGCGAGAGGGAAAACGTCACGCGGAGCGTGACGAAGACGGATTTCCGGCGACACGAGGCCCATCGACCATGGTCTCTCCCCAATCGAGGATCCAACAGGCCTGGCAGCAGTACGCCCGCAACCGGCAGGACATGCGGCTGCGGAACTGGCTGGTGGAGCAGTACTTGGAAGTGACGACCCGGGTGGTACGCCGCCTGGCGCGGCGGTTGGCCCCGCCGGTCCGCAAGGACGAGCTGGAATCGGCGGGGAACTGGGGACTGATGGAAGCGGTGGAAGCCTACGATCCGCAGCGGAACGTGCCCTTTGAGACCTTCGCCTGCTTCCGCGTCAAGGGCGCGGTCGTGGACTGGCTCCGCCGCACGCGATGCGACCGTTGGGCGGCGGCCTTGCTGGCCCGGGAGTACGCCAAGGCCGAGTCCCAATTGAGCAACCTCTTGGGACACCGCCCGACCGAGCTCGAGGTCTGCCAGGCGTTGGGATGGGAAAGCCGGCACCTGAGCGGGCTTCCCAAAAAGACCACGTCGCTTTCTTCCGTCGTGGCCGATGCGGACGCCGCCGGCCGGCCGGTGTTGCTGGCCGACGAGATCGAGGACTACCGGCAGACGAAGCCTCGTTCTCGACTGGCGGCCAGCGTGGCGGCCATCCGCCGCGCCACCCGCGGCCTGCCTCACGGGAGCCGCCGGGTGTTTGTGCTCTACTTCGTCCACGGACTGACGATGCTCGAGATCGGCCGACGGCTCGGCCTGTCCGAGAGCCGCATCTCGCAAATCATCAGCCGCGGAATTCGTTTCCTGAAAAAGTCAAGGAGCCACGAGCAATTAATCGAGGAACTAAGTTAGTGCCAAGCAACATGGGAGGCGTAATCGTGGAAGGAAGACTCAAGGGCGCCCGGCTCAGCAACCACCTCTTTGCCTTGGCGGCCCCGTCGATCTCGCGGCGAATCAAGGCTCTCCCGCCTCCGCCGGCGGTTTTTGACGGGTCGAAGGGATTTGACGCCTTCAAGATGGGGTTGAACGATACGCTTGGCGACTGTGTCGTCGCTGAAGATGCCAACTTTGTGGCGGCAATGAGTTATGCCGCAAGCGGCAGCCCGACCTACATCCCCGACGACAATATCAGGTCCGCATACTTCACGGAGACCGGCGGCTCCGACAGCGGCCTGGATCTCGGCACCGACCTGGCCTGGCAGGCCAACAGCGGCCTGGTCGACGCCGAGGGCCACGCGCACCCCTGCGGGCTGTTCGCTGCGGTCAATCCCCAGGATTGGGACGCCTTCCTGAAGGCGCTGTACTACTTCAAGAGCCTCAAGTTGGCCGTCTCCACGCCGGGCAACTTCATGAATGCCAGCCCCGGGTGCGTGGTGGACGCCGCCGGTTACATGGGGCCGGTGGACCACTGCATCGGGGCCTACGGGCGGGATGCCCGGGGCAACGTCACCGTGGCGAGCTGGGGGATGCGGTTCGCCGTGACGCCCGCATTCATCGCCGCCGGCTGCGGCGAAGCATGGGTTCGGCCGACCGACCCGGATCTGGTCAACCCCGCCACGGGCAAGACCTACGACGGCTACACGCTGGCGGACCTCCAGAGCGAGTACCAGGAGTTTGCCAGCGGCCCCATGCCGCCGAACCCGGCGCCCGTCCCGCCGCCCCCGCCGGCGCCTCCGGCCCCGCCCGACCCGGGTCCCCAGCCGCGGCCGACGCGGCGGGCCATCGCCATCGGCCACCGCATGGCGGACGTGTTCGACGGCGGCCACGCGGCTTGGGTGCTGAACAAGCTGGATGAGATCGAGCGCGAACTGGGACTACGCTGATGTTCACCACCGCTGCGTTATTACTGCTGATCCTCGCCCCCGACAAGCCTCCCCAGGTGGTTCAGGTGCTCTCCAGCGTGCCGGGGCAGGGAGTGATCGTGGACGTGGAAGGCGGCGTGGCCCGCGTGCTTACGGCCCGAGAGTGCCTGGGGAAGGGCGAAGACCAAGAACCGATCCTTGTCCAGACCGGTGATGGGCGCCGGTTCCAGGCGCGGGTGGAGGAGCAAGACGTGGCGAGCGGTCTGGCGATCCTCCGCATCATCAGCCCCGGCATTCCGTCGGCTGCTTCAACCGACGAAACCCCGTCCCAGGAAGCAATTCACGTCGGCGCGCTGGGCGAGCCGATCTGGCAGGCGAACAAGGTCGTGGGCCTGACGACGGGGCAGGGCGAGTATACCCTGCTCAAGCGATGGAGCCCGAGCCGGCACTGTCCGTGGTGCCATCCCTGCCCTCCGACTCCCACGCCTGCCCCGATCCCCGGCCCTCCAGGCCCGCAAGGACCACCGGGGAAAGACGGGCGGGACGGCAAGGACGGTCGGCCTGGAAAAGATGGTCTGCCTGGCCCTCCCGGAAAGGACGGCCGGGACGGATTGGACGGCAGGCAAGGCCCGCCGGGCCCGGCGGCAAGCGTTGACCCTTCGACGCTACCCCCTATCAACTTCGAGATCCACATCAACGGGCAGGTGAAGACGGCCAGGGCACACCTCGGCCAGACCGTGGTGCTGGATTTCAGCCCGTTGGGCGGTCCGCCGGCGGTCCGCGTCCGCTAGGAGAAGAGTTGTCAGTTGTCGGTTGTCAGTTGTCGGTGGCCGGGCGGAATTCTCACGAATTCCGCTACGGGTAAACGGATAGTAGCGGAATCAGTGATGATTCCGCTGTCAGTTGTCAGTTGTCAGTTGTCGGTGGCCGGGCGGAATTCTCACGAATTCCGCTACGGGTAAACGGATAGTAGCGGAATCAGTGATGATTCCGCTGTCAGTTGTCAGTTGTCAGTTGTCGGTGGCCGGGCGGAATTCTCACGAATTCCGCTACGGGTAAACGGATAGTAGCGGAATCAGTGATGATTCCGCTGTCAGTTGTCGGTTGTCAGTTCTGACAACTGACAACCGACAACTGACAACAGTTTTTTGATGCTTTTGACCGAGGAGGAACGATTCATGGCATACGGTTTGGGGACCGGGGTCGGCATCGACCCCACCATCGCCACGGCGATGGACCAGGCGTTCGCGGCGGACCACGAGGCAATGGGCGGGGTGCGGGAATCTGCCGTCGCCGGCGACAAGCTCGTGGCGGAGCTGATCCGCAACGCGGCGGCGCAGAATTCCGACCTCAACAGCAAGTCCGCGTCGCAGACGCAGACCTTGATCACCACGAGCAGCGCGAACATGCTCTTGAACGACGCCGGGAACCTGAACAATCAGGCCCTCGCGGCGGCGATCCTCGCCGAGCGTTCGGCGGGCGGCCAACCCCAGGCCCCGGCGACCAACGCCGGCGTCAACAGCGGCGGCCCGACGCCCGCGCCGGCTCCGGCCTCCGCGAAGGCGGCCTGAGCGATGCTCTCGGCGCGGACGGTTCGATTGGCGGCGGCCCTCGGTTTCGCCACCCAGCGCGATACCATCACGCCGCTGATCGCACAGGCCTTAGAGGAGTCGCAAGATGCCGACGCAAGCGGGCGGCAAAACCAACGGCGGGCCCGGCGGCGGCAATCCGCAGCCGGACCTGGCGACGGCCTGGACGGCGGGGACCCAGGCGGACCTCTTCCGCCTGCTGGCCCAGTCCGCCAGCAACAACCGCCGCATGGACGAACGCTTCCACCAGGTGGCTGACGCCCAGGCCAGCCGCCTGACGGGCACCACGATCGATAGCAAGCCCGAGGGTGACGACAGCGTGCGGGTGCGGGTCAACAGCGACGACTTTTGCTATCCCCAGCCGCCGGTGATCATCAACAACCCGCCGCCGCCGCCCGCGCCGCAGCCGGTGATCGTCAATCCGCCTTCCGCCCCGCCCCTGCCGGCGTGGGCCAAGGTGGCCATGGCGGCGATCCTTGCCGCAGCGCTGGTGCTGCCCTGGATCTTGAGCCGCTCGACAGCGGCTCCAACCCCAACCCCGAGTCCCGCGCCTGCACAAGGCTGGGACGTGGAGATCTCGGTGAGGTGACCGATGAAACGCTTGCTGTGGTTGATCCTGGTTGTGTGGCCGCCGATCTCCTACGGCAGCGGGCCGGCGGCACGTGCCTACACGGCACCCCCGGCAACCTTCGAGGCCGCCTGCAAACAGTCCATCGCCGAGAGTCGGCCGCTGTTGGTGCTCTTATCGGCTCCCTGGTGTCCGGGATGCCAATGGGTCCAACAGAATTGCATGAGCGTCATGCAGGGCAAGGGCGTCGTGATCGTCGTGGACGTGGATCAGCGACCCGACCTCTATGCCAAGTACGGGCGCCAGGGGCCGATCCCGCGACTGTTGGTCTGTCCGCAAAAAAACGGCCGCTGGGAAGAACCCACCGTACTTGTGGGGCCGGGGCCGATCAAGAGTTACCTCCAGCCGTCGGCGGTCAGCGGTCAGCCATCAGCACCTAAAGCCGACCGCTGATAGCTGACCGCTGGCCGCTGGCCGCTCGCCAAGGAGCGCTAAACGATGGTTCTGGCAACAACGATCGACACCTGGGGACAATTCGTCGACCATTACGGTCTGCCGCTGTTGATCCTCTTCAGCCTGGGCATGTTGGGGTCGTGGATCGCCTGGCGGGTCTTCCGCGAGAAAGGCATCGCCGATCGCCTGGTGGACAAGCACCTGGCCATGATCGACACCACGATGGAAGTCTCGCGGAAGTCGCTGGCCGTGTCGGAGCAGACCGTCGACTTGCAGAAGCGGGCGTTGGACATGCAGCAATCTCTCGCGAACGAGACCGGCCGGTGCGGCAAGAATGTGGCCGCGCTGCTGAAAGGCCAAAATCAAATGATCCGAGCAGCCCAGAACGCCTGCGATTTGCTGGAACGGACTTGCCCGGGGCTGAAGCCGCTGGTGGACCGCATCCGCCAGGAATTGGAGCAGCCGAAGCGGCCTTCCTGACCCTCCACCATTCAACCAAGGAGATACGAAGATGACGGCTCCCTTCAGCGTTGCGAGCCCGACGCCCGACGTGGCGGCGGCGACGCAGGTCAAAGTTGCGGGCAACCAGTTGTTTCAGATGATGCTCCGCAGCTATCAGGGCAGCTACAACCTGGTGTGGACGAATCCGAACGCCACGCCGGACAAGATCGTGACGGCGATGGGAACAGACGCCGTGAAACTCTTCACACTGAGCGCGGCCCTGGCTCAGCTTTTGACCAGCGCCGGCGCTACGGGCATCCCCCTGACCATGCCGGCCGGGTGGACGTTCACGGCAAATGACGACGGCAGTGCGACGCTGACGACGCAGTGAAGCAAGAGACAAGAGGAAGCTCCTTCCATGTCCACTACTTGGTATGCCCAACTGGCCGCCCAGAACTGGACCGCAGTCCACCAGTGGAACACGGCCGCCGACGGTTCCGCTTCTTACGGCACGCCTGCGCCGGGAGACACGTGCGACCTCAACGGCAAGACGGTCAACGTGGACTTCATCACGTCGCTCGGGGGCACGATCAACGTCCAGGATACGCCCGGCACCGGCTTGTTGAACTTCAACACCGACATCACCAACACCGACACTTGGGTCTGCTCTTGCAATATCCAGGTCAGCGGCGGGGCGACGGGCGGCGCGACGGGCTACGTGACCCTGACCAACCTCAGTCTTCTGGGCAACTCGCTGTTTGAAAGCGAAGGCACGACCCAAAACGTGAACATCGGGCTGGTGGACGGCAGCCTATGTCCAACCCTGACGATCCTGGGAACCCTCACCTTTCCTACGGATTTCTTCCTTAGTCTCTCGCTCTACATTACCGTCTACAGCGATGCCGCCTTGGATCTCACCGCTACCACGTTCTCCGGAACGGGCCGCAACGCGACCCTGACGGTCTGGAACGCCTTCTCTGCAAGGGTCGACGCCAATTACACAGAATATGGCTGTATGCCCCAGCTTGAGCCTTCCGGTTACGCCACGTATCTTACCGGATCGGGCGCCTACACGGTGAGTGCATCTCCGGTTTACTTCGCCGATCCGAGCGAAGTCACCCTGGGGATTGACCGGGGAGACGGCACTCCGGGAACTCGCACGGACTGTCCGGCCGACGAGGCTTTGACGACCGCGATTTACGGAAGCCCCTACGCCTATTTTACGGGGACCGTCTCTCTGCCTGAGGAAACAGAAGTCGTCGCCGGCGTTACCTTCGGCGATAGTGACAGCCTGACCGGCACCTACCCGACTTCGGCGACAACTGCCGCCGCCCAACTGGCCACGGACGTGGCCGCGGTGACGGCGACGGAGGCCGGGATCACGACGGCGACGACGATCCTGGGCGTAGCGGGCACGCTGGATATGTCGCTCTATACGCTGATCTCCGGCGTGGTCAGCCCGTCCTATGTCGTGGCGGGCCAGGACAACTACAGCGGTGGATCGGCGGGCACCTACCCGACTTCGGCGACAACTGCCGCCGCCCAACTCGCCACGGACGTGGCCGCGGTGACGGCGGCGGAGGCCGGGATCACGACGGCGACGACGATCCTGGGCGTCACCGGCACGCTGGATATGACGCTCTATACGCTGATTTCCGCCGTGGTCAGCCCGTCCTATGTCGTGGCGGGCCACGAAAACTATAGCAGTGGATCGGCGGGCACCTACCCGACTTCGGCGACAACCGCCGCCGCCCAACTGGCCACCGACGTGGCCGCGGTGACGGCGGCGGAGGCCGGGATCACGACGGCGACGACGATCCTGGGCGTCACCGGCACGCTGGATCTGGCCAACTACGTGCTGATCACCGCTTTGCCCCCCGTCGGCGACGTGCTCAGCGGCGTGGATCGCGGCGACGGCCAGTACGGGACGCGAACGGACTGCACCGCTGCCGACGCGACGACGGCCGCCAGCTATGGCGATCCGGGCAATCCGATCACCGGCACGCTGGATCTGGCCAACTACGTGCTCAAATCCAGCGTGGTATCCGCCTCGCAAGTGCTCGTCGGCGTGGCCACCTATCCCGGCGGTCCGGACGGGACGTTCGGCGGCCTCACCGCGGTGCAGATCACGCAACTGATTTCGACGATAGACGGCCTCTGCGACAGTTATCCCACCGTGGCCCAGATCGCCGCCGCCATGCTCTCCGATCCCTCCGCGCCGATCCAGGTCGACGCCCAAGGGTTCGTCCGCTTCTTCTACAGCCCACAGCCACAGATCGTTTACACCATGCCGGGCAACCTGGCCTGCTCGCGGGCGGACGTGGAGAACGTTTTCGGAGCGGAGAACGTGCAAAAATGGGCCGACGTGGACAACTGCGGCGACCCGACGGTGATCGCACGGCGGATCGACTGGTCGATCGCCTGGGCGACCAACGAGCTGCAAGACCTGCTCCGCGACGGCCCCTACGTGGTCGACCCGCTGCCGGTTACCGCCGCGGCCACCTGGGTGCCGCTGGCGGCCATGTTGGCCGGTTGGATGCTCTCCAATCCCCGCGTGGGCGAGGACAGCGTCGATCCTGCGAAGCAGCGTAAGAACTCCTGGGCCCTGACGCACGTCCAGCAAACGGTCCACGAGATCAAGATCGGCAAACGGCGGATCAACGCCATGCCGGCCCGGCGGATGGCCAACGTGCCGATGGTGATGCCCTAGCCATGACGATTCGCGACCGGATCAAGGAACTGCGGCGAGTGAGGGCCGGCCAACTGCGGCCGCATCCGCACAACTGGCGGACACATCCCGACGCGCAGCGGGAAGCGCTGCGGGGACTCTTGGAAGAAGTCGGATACGCCGACGCGCTTTTGGCGCGGGAGCTGCCCGACGGGGGCCTGGAGTTGATTGACGGGCACCTGCGGGCGGAAATCACGCCGGACGCCCTGGTGCCCGTACTCGTGTTGGACGTAAGCCCATCCGAGGCGGCCAAGATCCTCGTCACGCTCGACCCGCTGGCAGCCCTGGCCGAAGCCGACGCCGGCAAGCTGGACCAGGTCCTGCGGCAGGTCGAGACGGGCAGCCCTGCGGTGGCCGACCTGTTGGGCAAGCTGGCCGGCGGCGCCGGCCTGAGCTACGGCCAACAGGGCCAGCAGCCGGCGGAAGACCCCGAGCCCGAGGTGCCGGAGTTGTTCCAGGTGTTGGCGGAGTGTACGGACGAAACGCAACAGAAGGCGGTTTACCAGATGTTGGCGGCGCGCGGCATCCGCTGCCGGTTGCTGACGCTCTAAGCGGTCGGCGGTCAGCGGATGAGGGATGAGAGATGAGGGATGAGGAATGAAGGAAGCAACAGATGCAGGGAGGGGGAGAAGAGGAGAAGAGGAGAAGAGGAGATCTTCTCCTCTTCTCCTTTTCTCCTTGTCTTCGCGTCCTTGCTTCCGTCTCTCATCCCTTATCTCTCATCCCTCATCCCTCATCCCTCATCCGTCTTCACTCGCTCCTGCCCGGAGGCATTGCATGACCGAGCAATTCGAGGTCACGGTGCGCTGTGCGGTGTTCCGCAGCTTCCGTGTGGACCAGGTGGCCGGACTGTTCGACGTGCCCCTGGCGGAAAAGGCCGAGGAGCATTTCCGCGTGGAAATGCCGGACCTGAACGGCGATTGGCGGATCGGCCTGATCGTCGGGCCGTCGGCCAGCGGCAAGAGCACGATCGCCCGGGAGCTGTTCGGCGACCGGCTTTACAGCGGCCGGGATTGGCCCGCCGATCGGGCCGTCGTGGACTGCCTGGGCGACCGCCCGATCAAGCAGCTCGCCGGACTGTTCACCGCCGTAGGCTTCAGCTCGCCTCCCAGTTGGGTCAAGCCTTACCGGGTGCTCAGCGGCGGCGAGCGATTCCGCTGCGACCTGGTGCGGGCCCTGTTGGAGGCGGGCGACGACCTGGCGGCAGTCGACGAGTTCACCAGCGTGGTCGACCGCAACGTGGCCCGCGTCGGCTCGGCGGCGATCGCCAAGGCGATCCGCAAGGGAAGCGTCGGCTGCCGCTTCGTGGCCGTCACCTGCCATTACGACGTTGAGCCCTGGCTGGAACCGGACTGGACGCTGGACATGGCGACGCGGAGCGTCGCAAGGAGGTCGCTTCGGCGTCCGCCCCTGCGGCTGTCGATCGTTTCTTGCAAGCGTGACGCGTGGCGGCTCTTTGCGCGACATCACTATCTGAGCGGCTCGCTGGCCTGCCATGCCGAGTGCTTCCTGGGCGTCTGGGAGAACGAGCCCGTGGCCTTCTGCGGCCTGGTTGGCAGCTACGGCAAGAAGGGACAGAAACGAGTCACGCGGATCGTTACCCTCCCCGATTACCAGGGGATCGGCATCGGCGGCGCGATGCTCCGCGGCGTGGCCGAGATCGAGGCGGAGCGGGGCTTCCTCGTGCGGATCACCACCAGCCATCCGGCAATGATCGCCCACCTCCGCCGCTCGCCGTGGTGGCGGGTGACCGGCGTGGCCAAGCACGGCAGCCGGCAGAAGGACTTCCGCCGCGGTCCGGTCAAGGGCTCGCACGGCCGCTCGGTCGTTTCGTTCCGCTACGCGATGGAACTTCCGACGGCACCATGACGAAGACCGACGATTCCGCCGAGGAAAACAGGCCGCAGCGACTGCTGGACACCAGCGACCTGGCCGAAATCCGCACCGGCATCCGCAAAGGCTGGGAGCTGCCGGACAAGATCCGCCGGGTCCTGCCCGCGCAGGTGCTGGCGATGCTGGCCAACAAGGATACGCCGGTCAAGGACAAGCTCAAAGCCGTCGGGATTCTGGAACGGATGGTGGAGAAGAGCTGGGGTTTAGTCACTGACGAGGAGGGCCGTATGACCATCAACGAGCAATTGCAGAAAATGCTTGACAGCATCATGCCAGCGGTGCCCAGGAGTGATCCGCAGCCAACGGTTGGCGATCAGCCCAGGGAGGAGAGAGGAGAGACGAGCGAGGAGGGCGAAGGGAGGAGGGCTTAGGGCGGAGGGACAATGAAGTCGCGAGTTTCTTGGATCGATCGTTGGACAGTATTGCGGCCGCACGAGGTGCAGTACCAGCTCTGGCGTTGCGCGGCGCGGTTCGTGGGCGTGCCCGCCGGCCGGCGATCGGGAAAAACGGAGATTGCCAAACGGCGGCTGGTGTTGGCCCTGACGCAGAGCAAGCCCTGGCACGATCCGCGCTACTTCTACGGCGCCCCTACCCGCGACCAGGCCAAGCGGATCGCCTGGCAGGACTTCTTGGACCTGATCCCCGACGACTGGATCGCCGGCGGCAAACTTTCTCCCAACGTCTCCCGCGCGACGCTGACCATCCGCACGATCTTCGGCTCGGAGCTGCACGTGGTGAGCCTCGACCGGCCGCGGCGGCTGGAAGGCGACGCTTGGGACGGCGGCGTGCTGGACGAGTCGTCGGACCTGCGGCCGAAGACCTTCGACCTTTCCATCCGCCCCGCGCTTTCCGACCGCGGCGGCTGGGCCTGGCGGATCGGCGTGCCCAAGCGGCAAGGCGTGGGCGCCGGCGAATACCGCGACTTCTGCGAGCGATGCCTGGCCGGCGCGTATCCCGACGGCCAATGCTTCACCTGGCCCTCCAGCGACATCCTCCCGGCGGCGGAAGTCGCGCACGCCCGCGAAACCCTCGACGCCAAGGACTTCCGCGAACAGTACGAGGCGAGCTGGGAGACGGCCGGCGGCGGGATCTTCCACGCTTTCCAGCCGGACTACAACGTCCGCCCCTGCCCCTACCGGCCCGAGCGGGCGATCGTGGTCGGCTCCGACTTCAACGTCGATCCCATGGCCTGGGTCCTGGGCCACCGCTTCCCCGACCGCCTGGAATGGTTCGACGAGATCTTCCTCCGCAACAGCAACACCCGCGAGGCGTTGAACGTCGTCTGGCAGCGCTACCAGGACCATCGCGGCGGCTGGGAGTTCTACGGCGACGCCTCCGCCTCGCAACGCAACACCGCGGCGGCCGTCTCCGACTACGTGCAGATCGCCAACGACGAGCGATTCAAGCGGGCGGGCCGCACCATGCACTACCTCCGCGACAACCCGCGCATCGAGGACCGCTTCTCCGCCTGCAACGCCCTGCTGGAAAACGCGGCCGGCCAGCGGCGGATGTTCATCGACCCACGCTGCAAGAACCTGCTGGCCGACATCCAACAGCGCTGCTACCTCCCCGGTAGCCGCAAGCCCGCCGACCTCGCCTTCCGCGGCCGGCAGATGGGCCACATTACCGACGCCCTGGGCTACGCCGTCTACTACCTCTTCCCCATCAAGCTCCGGCTGGATCAGCCGGTACAGGTGATCGCATGATTGCAAAGGTGAAGCGCGTCCTGGGCCGCCTCGCGGCCGCGGTGGCCGGTCCGCGTGCCACTGGCTCTGCCAGTGCTTCCGGCGGCAGGACCGTTGTAGGACGGATTGCCAATCCGTCCCACGGCCCCTCCTCTCCGCCCAGCGGCAGGACCGGCCCGCAAGTGATCGGCGCCAGCGGCCTGGGACCCCTTGGCGGCCCGGCCTCACTGGCGCCGCGGCTGGCGGCCGGCTACGAGACCTACCGCCGCATGCGCCGCGACCCGACCATCGCCCTCGCCCGGGCCCTGGCCGTGGCCCCGGTGGTCGCCGGCAAGTGGACCGTCCAGGCCGACGCCGACGTCCCCCAAGAAGTCCGCGCCTGGATCGACAAGCAGTTCCTCACCGTCCGCGAGCCGCTCCTGGAGACGATCCTCAAGCACGGCTACGTCGACTTCGGCCACCAGGGCTTCGAGCTCATCTGGGGCCTGGACGCCAATGGCCGGCAGTGCGTGGTCCGCTTCAAGCCTCTCTTGCCGGACATCACCGAGATACTGATCGACGCCCACGGCGGCCTGGCCGGCCTGCGGCAGAAGAACGTCGAGCTGACCGGCACCCGTGCCATGCTCGTCTCCTTCGGCGGCGAGGGCTCGAACTTCTACGGCGAGCCGCTCTTGGAGAACGTCCGAGAGGCTTGGAACGATTGGCGGAAGGCCAACGAGGTGGCCGCCCGCTACGACCGCAAGATCGCCGGGGCCTATCTGGTCTTGCACTATCCCAGCTTTGGCCAGGGGATCGACCAGAACGGGGCCAAGCTGGACAACGTCTACCTGGCCCAGCGGATTCTCGACAAGCTCGAAGCGGCCTCGGGCGTGGCCATCGGCGACGTGCCCAGCGAGCTGGCGCCGGGTCAGGACCCCAACCAGACCGCCTGGCGTCTGGAGGTGCAAGGCAGCGCCGGCGGCCAGCAGCAGGGTTTTGTCGATCGGCTCCGCTACCTGGACAGCCTCAAGGTCCGCGGCATGTTGCTGCCGGAGCGGGCCATTCTCGAAGGCCAGCACGGCACGCTGGCCGAATCCCAGTCCCAGGGCGACCTGGCCCTGCTGCAGGCCGAGCTTGTCCATCACCACCTCACCCGCGAGATCAACCGTCAGGCGGTCGATCCCGTGCTGGAAGCCAATTGGGGTCCGGCCTATCGCGGCAAGGTCCGTCTCGAAGCTGCGCCGCTGTCGGACGCCAACCAGGGCTTTTTGCGTCAGTTGGTAACCCAGGTCCTTGCCGACCCCAAGGACTTCGCCGACCTCTTTCACAGCGCCGACTGGCCGGCAATCTTCGACGCCGTGGGCCTGCCGCAGACAAAGGCATCCACTGCGCTGTCTGGTCCGTCCACCATCATCTCGGCGATCGGGCAACTTCAGCGTGAGGCGATAGACGGGGCCGGGTCGCCGAATTGGCGGCCGTCCCACCGGGGGAGGTATTCGACAGCGGGGCTGCCGAAAAATGATCTTGCCGTTCAGCCGCGGGACATGCATATTGAGGGTGCTTCCGACGACGCGCTCGGCCTGGCGAACTTCAACCCGAACGAGCCACGGGACAAGCGCGGCCGATGGTGCAAGGGCGGGTCGGACGCGGTGGACGCAACGGGCGCCGCGGGCGAAACAGGTGCCGCGGACGAAAAAGGTGCGGCGAACACAGCGCCTCCCTTGCTACCGGCGACGGGGGTTGGCGACCCGGGCTCGTTCTTCAAATGGTGGAAGGAACAGACGTTTGGCCTGGGTAAGGATCAAATCGACGCGTTTCGGAAAACACTGGAAAACGGCTGCATCGGTGTCGTGGCGACGTATCTGGGCTATACTGACCCGGCCGACCCGAATGGGAAGTTCGCGTCGCAGTTCACGGAGGGCTACAAGACATTCCGGGAGGCAGAAAGGGACGCCAAGAGTAAGAAATGCTGCCCAACCGGGCCTGGGCAGGACGTCTATGGAGCGCCGCTGAAGCCGGTGGTCGTGGCGGTGATGTTCGAATACCTTGGGCTTCCCCCAGGGAAGGATTGGCGAGAGCAAATGGCGTTCCGTCGTGCGCATCCGGACTGGAAGGCCGACGCTACCTGGTTGAATAAGCGCCCCCTTGACGCTTCGCAGCATTGGAACGACGTGAAGGGCAAGGGAGGTTTCAATTTCGCGGTGTACGTTCCGGACAGGCAGGTTTGGCTTGGCGCGACGGGCGGAGAAACCGAGGCCGGTAGTACCATTCGACAACAGCCAATGGAGATCACCCAACAGAGCCCGGGCAACTTCGAGCAAGCGGCAAGGGAGTGGCGTGGGCAAAAGAACCCGCCGCACTACGTTAGCTATTTTGCCGTCTGTCCCAAGGATCTAAGTCCGAAAGCGGGCGCAGCCAAGTGACAGTTCTTTGCTGCAATTCCACTGACCCAATATCCTGATTGTGGAGTCGGCCGCGGCATAAAACGAAGGGAAGGCAACCGCGCCTTTCAGGTTCTGTCGCCAAACCAACCATCAACCTCGATTGGCACGTCCCCGCCAGCCGGGTAAAAAGGTGATTTCATGTCCCTCAACCGAATTGCGTTCTCGATCTTAGCGTTGAGTGCGTCGCTTGGCCCTACTGGCTGGATGCGGGCAGCAAGTCCCGACGCAGACTTCGCAAGCGCCGTCGCCGCGGTTGTAAAGCTTGGGGGCACGGTGACTTTTGATAGAAAGGGCGGAAGCGCGCTGAGAATCTCCGTTGACTTTTGGGAAAGCGAGGCGAAGCCAACCGACGCCGCGTTGGCAAACCTGAAGGGGTTGACGGAGATGGAAGGACTCTGCGTCCGCGATGGCGAGATCACAAATGCCGGATTGGCATACCTCGAAGGCCTACCCGACCTCCGAAGGCTGGACGTCGCCGGCACCAAGATTACGGATCGCGGGCTTGAACACCTCAAACGCCTAACGCAGTTAGAGGAGCTTTCCCTCTGGAATACCGAGGTGACTGACGTTGGCTTGGCGCATCTAAGGGGCCTGACAAAGCTACGCGACTTGACGCTCGACAGCACCCACGTCACAGACGCCGGGCTCCAATATGTCAAAGGGATGCGTCAACTCAGGGCATTGGGCCTATCTGGGACTGCGGTGACCGACGCCGGGCTGGCTAATATCGAGGGCTTGGTCCGGCTCGAGGAGCTTGACCTCGGGTCCACCCTCGTGACGGACGCAGGGATGGCACATCTCAATCGGTTGACCTCAATGAAAAAACTCTTCTTGCACTTCACGAAGGTGGGCGACGCCGGCTTGGCTCACCTAAAAGGCATGGGCTCGATGCAGGAGCTTGAACTGCGATTTACGAACGTGACCGACGCCGGTCTGGCTCATCTGACAGGGCTGACGAAGCTCCGGAATCTTGATCTCTGGGGCACGAATCTGACCGACGCCGGGTTGGTTCATCTGGCGCAGTTAAGATCGCTCCGCGCGCTCACCTTGTGCTGTCCAGAGATCACCGACGCCGGGCTTCGCCATCTTGAACCATTGAAAGAGCTTCGATGGCTGAACGTTGAGGGAACCAAAGTTACCGGCGCCGGCGCGAAGGATCTTGAGGGAGCGTTACCGTGCTGTTTTGTCGACCATTACCGATGCCGGGCCTCGCCGCCTTAAGCCATGGAAACAGCTTCGATCGCTCAACGTTATTGGGAGCAAAGTTACCGACGCCGGCGAGAAGCCAGGTAGGTCAGTCGTGCTGGACAACGTCTACCTGGCGCAGCGGGTTTTGGACAAGCTCGAAGCCGCCTCGGGCGTGGCCATCGGCGACGTGCCCAGCGAGCTGGCGCCGGGTCAGGACCCCAACCAGACCGCCTGGCGTCTGGAGGTCCAGGGCAGCGCCGGCGGCCAGCAGCAGGGTTTTGTCGATCGGCTCCGCTACCTGGACAGCCTCAAGGTCCGCGGCATGTTGCTGCCGGAGCGGGCAATTCTCGAAGGCCAGCACGGCACGCTGGCCGAATCCCAGTCCCAGGGCGACCTGGCCCTGCTGCAAGCCGAGTTGGTCCACCACCACCTCACCCGCGAGATCAACCGCCAGGCGGTCGATCCCGTGTTGGAGGCCAATTGGGGTCCCGCCTATCGCGGCAAGGTCCGCCTGGAGGCCGCGCCGCTGTCGGACGCCAACCAGGGATTCTTGAGGCAGCTAGTCACGCAAGTCCTGGCCGACCCCAAGGACTTCGCCGATCTTTTCCGCCGTGCCGACTGGCCCGCGATCTTTGATGCCGTCGGACTGCCCCAGACTGAGGCCTCGGCCGCCGCGCCCTCCGGCCCGCTGCAAATCGTCTCCGCGCTTGGGCAACTTCAGCGCGAAGCGTTCGAGGAGGATGAGGGACCGACGCAACCGCCATCCCGCCGGGAGGGGTATTCCACGGCGGGGTTGCCAGCAAAAGCCGTTGCGATCCAGTCACAGGGTCCGCATAATGAAGGCGATGCTGCTGACGCACTGCGCCTGCATAACTACAACCGGAACCAAGCCAGAGGTCCTGACGGCAAATGGATACACGAGGGGGACGACAATGCGCCCTCCGCGGCGACGCCAGCCAAGCCAAAGCGGTCGAAAGTGCTCCCGTCCCATGCGGAACGTCCGGCCACTTGTGGTGGCCGAGGGTGGTCCGGGCCAAAACGCCGCGCCCGGGACGCCGAGCGGGCCGACGGCTAACAACGCGGCGAACCCGCCTCCGGGCGAGTCGGACGGGCAGTTGCGCAGGCCGGCCGCCGACAGCCTGATCCCGCGGCACGGAGCGGCTTCGGGCACGCCGGCACCTAGCCGCGCGGCGAAGCTGCTTCCGGGCGAGCACACATGGACATCGGCAGATGGAAAGTTCAAGGCCAGCGCTAAACTGGTCTCAATCAGTGACGACGGTGCGACCGTGACACTGGACATCAAAGGGACAAAGAAGGATGTGCCAGTGAGCCGACTGAGCGTATCCGATCAGGAGTTGGTGAAGGGTTTGCGGGCTGTTCCGGCCAACGTGGAGATCGACGATAAAGGAAGGGGGACGTCCTTTAACGTGGCCGTGCTAAAGGATTTCGCAAAGCTCGCCGCAAAAGAGACCGGCACCCGGATCTTGAAGAAGCTTGGCAGCCCCGCGGAGCCGAAGGAAGACGTTGTTCGTGGCCAAAAGGTCAAACTCGCCCCCTACAACACGGAGCCGGTTACTATCGAGCCGTCGGACGACGGCGGCAACCATACGAAATATGAGCTCCCAACTAGGAAAGGGCGCCCGGCAACGAACGTACGGTTGCAATACAACCCCGACAAGAAGGAGGGGGACGAGGTCGTTGGCGGCGGGAGCACGAAGCGACCGGCCTTCGTAGGGTTGGCGAAGGAGCTTTCCGTCGCCTCCCGCGCGCTTTCGGGAGACGTCGATGAGAAGATGAAAATGGAACAAACGTCCCGAGACGACGAGAACGGCTTGCGAAAGGAGCTTGATCTTCCCGCCGCCGCAGATATCTTCAAAAAGGGAGCGTCGAGATGAGCCTAGTTTCACGGAGATCCCCGCCGAGTCGCATCTTCATGCGATTCCTGCCGTTGTTGTTGGCGGCCCTTGTGGCACTGGCAGCGATGCCCGATTCGGCCCACGCGCAGAGGCCCGTCGTCAAGCTGCCCACGGTCGTCGCCAGCGGGTGGAACGAGGGCGCGGAGTCGCCGCTGCCGTCCAGCGAAGACGATCTTCGCGGTCTGGAACGCAGTCTCCGTCAGCAGTTCGCTCAGAAAGACGCCCCGGACGAGCTGCTGACGCTGGTTAGAACCTCCGCCTCGGACCTGATTCTCGTGCCGTGGGTCGAGCCGCGAGACGTTGTGGACATATTCCTCTACGGCGAGCGGGGGGAGTTGCGGCTGTTTACAGACTGGACCACCGAGCGATACTTCTGGCGGTCCTTGAGCCCTGAGGAGGTTCGCTCCATCCGCAGCTTCGTGGCGAACAATAACCTCGATGGCTTGCGATCGCTCGACCAGAGGCGACTCGTGCATGGAAGGCCGAGGGTGTATGTTCACGGCGGCGCGTACGTGCTGTTTCACATGAACGCCGTGCGCGGAAGGCGGACGATCATCTTCAACCCGCCGCGTCACGACGAGGGGGACGGGCCGTCCGCGCAAAGCCCGCTATGGCAATACACGAAGGTGGTCGAATTCTTCGAGCAGTTGACCAACGCCAAGGGTCTTGCCGTGCGCTACTGCCTTGCGCGTCCCGTTCCGGGCATGGAGGTGGTCTACGCAGACCCGAAGAACGATATCCGCGCGGTTTGGAAGCGCGAGGGCCGGCTGTGCGTGACAGTCGGCAAGCACGGACTTACGCCGGAGGAGCCTCGCGCCCTTCGCAACGGCGAGCTGGCGGAGCCGGTTCCGCCTCCGGATCTGACCGACGAGCGCGTCGAGCTCGTGGGGAATCTCCGCGCGCGCACGGCATGCGAGTCCTCCGACGGGCGCTGGGCGCTGGGCCTGCTGGACGCGGCCCGCCTGGCGTGCTTCGACCGCCACGGCCAGACTTTTCTGGATCTGGACAAGGAAGTGCAGAGCGGGTTTGTGCCCCTGAATTACGTCGAGCCGCGCCATGCTTTCCTGCTGGCGCGATTCTCGGCCGTCATGGTGGGCGAACAACTGCTCTTTCGCCCCACGGCGTTTCGCCTGCTCGATCCGGAGGCGGGAAAGTCCTCGGAAGTGCCCGCAGACGCCTTGGGCGAGTCCGTCGAGGGGGCGTATGAGCCCTGGTTGCAGCCCCTTCCGCGGAAGCTGCAAAAGGCCGACGGGGCCAATGCAAGTGTCGTGTGGCTCTCGACGCAGGGCGAAGATGGGACCTGTGTCGGACGATACGACACGCGGTCATTCCGCTGGGTCACTGAACAGTGGATCCCGGGCCTCCGCGTACGAGCCAAAGACATCTGGGTCGACGAGGAGGACCGGCGAATATACTTCATTTACCAAAAGCAACTCCTGGCCGTGCCCTTATGCCGTCAAAGCCAAGATAAAGCGGGCCGGCCGACAGAACTGACCCCGAAACCCGAGTCGCCGGCCAAATCGGAAACGCGTCCGGAACGCCCCGTTTCCGTGCACCAAGCGACGTAGGTCAGGCATTCCGTGCCTGACGGCCGCGTGCGTGCCTGGATGGAACGCGTAACCGCCGGCCCGAGCCAATCCTGGAGACGATCCTCAAGCACGGCTACGTCGACTTCGGCCACCAAGGTTTCGAGCTCATCTGGGGCCTGGACGCCGACGGCCGGCAGTGCGTGGTCCGCTTCAAGCCCCTGTTGCCGGACATCACCGAAATCCTCATCGACGACCACGGCGGCCTGGCCGGCCTGCGGCAAAGGGGAAAAGGGGACGGGTCCAATTTGTGCGAAGCACCCTCGGGGCGGGCACCGACCGCAGGTTGGTCCGGCAAATTGGACCTGTCCCCTTTTCCCCGGCAGAACGACGTTGTGCTGACCGGCACCAGTGCCATGCTCGTCTCCTTCGGCGGCGAGGGCTCGAACCTCTACGGCGAGCCCTTGCTGGAGAACGTCCGCGAGGCATGGAACGACTGGCGGAAGGCCAACGAGGTGGCCGCCCGCTACGACCGCAAGATCGCCGGGGCGTACCTGGTCCTGCACTATCCCAGTTTCGGCCAGGGGATCGATCAGAACGGCGCCAAGCTGGACAACGTCTACCTGGCCCAGCGAATTCTCGACAAGCTCGAGGCGGCCTCGGGCGTGGCCATTGGCGACGTGCCCAGCGAGCTGGCCCCGGGGCAGGACCCCAACCAGACCGCCTGGCGTTTGGAGGTGCAAGGCAGCGCCGGCGGCCAGCAGCAAGGTTTTGTCGATCGCCTCCGCTACCTGGACAGCCTCAAGGTCCGCGGCATGTTGCTGCCGGAGCGGGCGATCCTCGAAGGCCAGCACGGCACGCTGGCCGAATCCCAGTCTCAGGGCGACCTGGCCCTGCTGCAGGCCGAGCTGGTCCACCACCATCTCACGCGCGAGATCAACCGCCAGGCGGTCGATCCCGTGCTGGAAGCCAATTGGGGTCCGGCCTATCGCGGCAAGGTCCGCCTGTCGCGCCCTTACAGGGCTCGGTACTCTTCCCATCCGTCTCCCCAGGGCAGCGCTATGCGGCTGCGCCGCCGTAGCTTGCCCTGGGCTGATATGTCGCGCCCTTTCGGGGCAGAGCGAATAGCTGTTTCCCGCATTGTCCCCGCTGTCCGTCTTTCCCGGCGTCCCCTCACCCCGGCCCTCTCCCGGAGGGAGAGGGGGAGAGCGGCGCAACCCATTTTGTATTGACATTTGCGTGGCAACCGGTCAAGTCGCAGCCGGATTTTATCGAGTGCAGGAATAGCATGAAACCGAGCCTACCCGCCACCGCCTGCTTCCTTCGCCTTCGCACGGGCGCGGCCCGCGCGGTCGCCAAGAGGCGGAGCGTGGCGGGACAGCCGGTGCGGCGGTTCCTCAAGGAGCTGATCAAAACGGGCCACTACGTCAAGGAGTGCGACGGGCTGGAGTTTGACGTCACGCCGGACTTGCTTGCGCATTGGGCGGCGACCTTCGCCCGGATGCGGGCCAACGGCCTGAATGTGCCCGTCCCCAGCGGCCATACCCATGACGGCGCGGCCAACCGCGGCTGGGTGCGGCACCTGTTCCGCGCCGGCGATTCGCTCTACGGCGTGGTCGACCTGGTGGGCGACGGCATCCCCTTGGCGGCCACCAACGACGTGTCGATCTACGCCGTCCCGGAGTTCACCGACGGGCACGGCAACCGCTACCAGTGGCCGATCCTCCACGTGGCGCTGTGTACCGACCCGGTGGTTCCCGGACTGGGCGGTTTCCTGCCGATCGCCGCGGCGCTCGATTCACCCCCGGCCGATGCGCCCGTGTTCCAGATGCAGACCGTTGCAGGTCCACGCATTCCCGGCCAGACCGGCGTGGCCGCCGGGGCTAACCAACACGACTTCCCCAGAAAAACCCTCGCAGGTGCTCCCATGCCCATTGTTGACACAAGCGGTCAAGCCTCGGCCGCAGAGCAGATTTCCGAGGCTTTCAGCCAGGCTGTGCTCCAGGTGCTCCAGGACGACGGGCTGGACCTGAAGGCCAAGCTGGCCCGGATCAAGGAGATCCTCACCGCCCAGGAAAAGGCGCTGGCCATCTTCGACGAGGCCGAGGGTCCGTCCCCGGCTTCGACGCAGGGCTCGGCGGCGGAGGGTGCGAGCAGCGGGGCGGCGTCTGAGGAGCTGGCCGGGATGAGCCCGGTGGTGGCGGCGCGGCTGGCGCCGATGGTGGCTCGCAACCGGCGTCACGAGCTGGCCGACCTGGTCCGCGACGGCCACCTGTCCCGAGCGGCGGCCGACGGCCTGGAGCGGCTTTTTGTCCCCGCCGGGGAGAAGGCCCTGCAACTGAGCATCGACCAGGCCGTGCAAGTGCAGTTCGACGGCGTGGTGGCCGCGCTCAGGAAGAACCGGGCGATGGCGATGGGCGAGCGGACCGGCCCGCAGGTGATGGCCCTGGCCCGGCCCTCGACGGCCGGCGATCCGTCCGCGGACGAGATGCTGTCGCGGATGAAGACCGACGTGGGCCTCTAGTGCGGCGAAAGGGGACAGTCCCCCGTGAACGTTACCACTTCCCTTCTCCAGTGAGCATTGCGATGAGCGAGAATTTCGACCAGGTCCCGGGGGTCGGGACCCTGAAGACGGCGCAGTACCGGCAGATCCTCTGGTCGGCCGACGACGTGCAGTTGGTTCCCGGCGGCGTGGTGGTGGACGGTTCGCTGAGCCGCGACCCGGGCAACGCGAACTGGGAACAAGTGCTGCGGGCGGGGCTCTTCTTGGGCCAGGTCAGCAGCAGCAACAAGTACGCCCCCGCCACGCTCGGCACGCTGCCGGCCGCCTACAGCGACGGCACGTCGACGCAGTTGACGGTCTCGCCGGCGACCGCCGTGGAGCTTGCCCGGCGGATCCAGTCGGCCGGCGGCAGCAGTTTCAATCTCACCGGCCCGGCGACGACCGGCGGCGCGGTGCAGACGCTGGCGGTGAGTTTCTCGGCGATCAACACGACGACCGGAGTCGTGACCATCACGGCCTTGGGCGGCACGGGCCTGTTCGCCGCCGGCAGCCTGGTGCAGCCGGCCGACGGCAGCCAGACGATCCTCGGCATCCTGGGCGAGCCCTGGGGGCTGCTGGTCACCGACGCGGAGAACCGCGCCATCAATCTCAACGTCCGCTGCGGGCGGTTGGTGATCGGCGGCAAGATCGACCCGTCGCTGTTGATCGACTATCCGGCCGACCCGGCGGTCCGGGCCTGGCTCAAGTCGCAGCTCCGCATCAACACGGGCGGGACCTTCATCTTCCGCGACGATTTCCTCTCAGGCTGAAGCGGCGATCAGCCGTAGGGTGGGACAAGGTCGCGGAGCGAGCGCCGGCCCACCTTCGTGGTCGCCTGGTGGGCCGGCGCTCGCCCAAGGCGAGCTTGTCCCACCCTACAAGGATTCGTTGCCTCTGACTGCTGACGGCCAACTGCTTTTTTCACAAGGAACTGAATCATGGGCGTGACGACTCTTCAACAAGTGCTCAACCCGCTGACCCTCGTGGGGTTGATCCAGGAGGTGGTCAGCGGAGTGCCGTCGGACTTGCTGCCGGCGGCCTTCGTGAAGCCGAACCGCACGGTCGACGGCGTGCTGGCCACTTACAATCGCGTGCAGGGCACGCGGCAGTTGGCCCGGCTGGTCCAGTACGGCGGCGCCTCCAAGGCCCGCGGACAGCAGGGCATCAGCAAGCAGCCGGTGACGCTGTTGCACACCTTCGAGCACCAGAACCACGATCCGTCGGTGCTGGTGAACCTGTTGTCGGAAGACTCTCCCACGCGGCAGGACATGGGCCGGCAGATGGTCGCCCGACAGGTGCAGGAGTTCGGCCAGCTCTTCCGCAACTTGCGGATGAGCTGCGTCTACTCGGTGCTGGCCAGCGGGGCGATCTATTACGACGACGACGGCTACCTGCTGCCCGGCCCGAGCGGCGCCTTCGAGACCGTCGACTTCGGCGTACCGGCCGGCAACCTGGGGACGTTGGACCCCTTGGGCACGGGCGAGCCGATCCTCAACGAGCCCTGGAACGATCCGACGCAGGACTTGTCGCAGCAGATCCGCGAGCTGAAGAAGGCGGCGATCAAGCTCACCGGCTACAAGCTGGCCCACGCCTTCTACGGCGAGAACATCCCCAGCTACTTTTACAAGAACAGCGTGGTGCAGGCGGCGATGCACGGCTCGGCGGTCCTGGCCGAGCAGGTGGCACGGGGGATCGAGGTGCCCGCCGGGCTGATGAATCTCCAGTGGCACCCGATCTACGAGGCCTTCTACAGCAAGGCCGACGGCACGCTGGTCGACTGGTACAATCCGGACACGATCGTCTTCACGCCGGAGCCCGGCCCGGAGTGGTGGGAAGTGATCGAGGGCACCTACCCCGTGCCCGCCAGCCCGAACTACGCCGCCGACGCCGAAAGCGCGATCGACAATCTCCGCCAGGTGGCCGGGCCGTTTTCCTACGCCAAGGTGACCGACGACCCGGCCGGCATCCTGCACTACGCGGGCGACACGTTCCTGCCGGTGCTCAAGGTGCCCAACGCCATCTACATCGCCGTCGTGCCCACGACGTAGGAATCGTACTCGTCACGCTCTGCGTGACGCAGACCCTCACGCGGAGCGTGAGGAGTACGCACGGCCTCACGCGGAGCGTGACGAGTACCTTGGCGAACCCGACAATGCCCATGACCATCTGCGAAAAAGACCCCTTCTCGAAGATCTACGATGCGCTCTGGGCGACGCTGGACGCCAATGCCGAGTTCGTCCGGCGGGTGCGGCCGCAAAACGAGATCCGCTACGCGGGCCCGGCCCGCAACCCGGAAAAGGAGGACGTGCAGCCGGCCGACCTTCCCGAGGTCCGCATCGCCGCCGCCGGCTGGCATCAGAACCTCTACGCCACCAGCGACGCCAGCAGCGTGGTCCGCTGCTGGCAGATCCAGGTCCGCACGGGCGACCGCCGGCTGGAGGTCCAGGTCTACCCGGTGGAGTTCGAGATCCTGCGGGCCTTCGCCGCCTGGGACACGGTGGCCGGCGGACTGAAAGGACTCGCCTGGAACGGCCAGGATCTGCGGTGCGTCCCCGTCTTCCGCACCGGCGGCGAGGAAACGCTCGACCCCCGCACCACGAGCATCGCCGGCTGGACGGCCGTGCTGACGGTGACCGTGGAGATGTGGTTCGGCACGGCCAGCTTGAAACCCGTCACCTGAGTTGGGGAATGTCATGCCTGCTCACAACCCCCTGAATGCTTACGCCGGCAGCCTGGCCAACGTTCCCGGCTGCCGGGCCTGGGAGATCGGCCGCAAGGCCCAGCCGCAGACCTTCGTCGACTCCGGCACCGGCGGCGGAACGGGCCGCCGCAGCGGCAACGCCGACTGGTCGGGCACGATCGACTGCAACGGCGCAGTGCCCGCCTACCTGCCCGGTGATGATCTGCCCTTTTGCGGCAGTCTCGACGGCTCGACCGGAGTATCCGGCGACGCCATTGTCGACCAGGTGGCGATCACCTGGGACCTGGCCGCGGCCAAAGTCATCCAACATAGGATCGCCATCAGCGGCAACGGCCCGCTGACCGAGGGTTCTGCGGCCGCCGGAAGCACGGCCGTGGCCCTGCCGCAGCACTCGACGGATCTTCAGGTCCTGCTGGCCGATCCCGGCGGCTCGACCTGGACCTCGCTGGCCCACGTCGAGCAGGCCACGCTCACGCTGCGGGCGGCCAATGTGGCCTACGTGGAAAACGGCATCGTCTACCGCCGCTGTGGCAACCTCGACTGGTCGCTGGCCGTGCCGCTGTTGATCGACGACCAGGGGCCCGGCGTGCTGCCGGCCATGAGCGCGGTGCAGGGCGTCCAGCTCTTCGTCGACGCGACGAACTACTGGGAGTTGCTCTGGGCGATCTTCGGCCAGCGGACGAACCTCAAAGTCGACATCGAGACCAAGGCCATGATCGGCTGCACCCTGAACGCCTCGATGGCCGCCGTGGCCAACATCGCCGGGACCGACACCCTGGGTTCGATCACCTTGCCCGGCGGAAGCTCGCCCTGGTGGCCGCCGAGCGGGACGTGAGGGTGCGAAATTGTAATAGGCACACGCCGTGTGCCGTAACATGCCGACGGCACACGGCGTGTGCCTACTACATTGAAGTTGACCAACTGATTTCAGAGCTATCGATAGGGCTGAAATGAGCAGCGCCACCGACACCGCCCGGGCCACGGCCGCGCCTGCCGAAGTGACGCTCGGCGGACGCGCGTACCGCCTCTCGCCGCTAACCGACGGCGACGTCGGCGAGTTGGACAACTGGGTGCGGGCCAGCACCATCCGCGTGGCCCGGCAGTCCGGCCGCGGCCTGTCCGAGCCCGAGGCCCAGGCGCTGATGCGGCAGGCCTTCGCGTCGGCCGCGACGCAAACCTGGTTCGGCGTGCTGGGCCGGGACTGCTCGATCGACATGCTGGCCCGGCTCTTCTGGCAGCTTGTCAAGCGGCACCACCCGGACGCCTCGATGGAGGCCGTCCGCCAGGCGATCGCCGACAACCCGGACGAGCTGGCCGACGCGCTGGACGCCTTCGACCTGCTCCACCCCACCCCAGATGCGGAAAATGTAGCAGGCACACGCCGTGTGCCGTCCGCCCTACCCTGTACCGAGGAAGCAGCGGGCGGCACACGGAGTGTGCCTGCTACTTTGCCAGCACCGGACCGAGGAGCGATCTACCGCGCTTCGAGCGCCCGTTATGGGTGGACGCCCCAGACGATCGCCCAGCTTTCGCTGGATCAACAGTTGATGTACCTGGCCGACCTCGTCGAACAGACCGACCCGCGGACCGGTCGTCCGATCCTGACCTTCCCCACGGAGCGCGACTACCGCGAATGGCATGACCGCGGAAGCTGATCCGACCGATGCGGCCAAGGCCCCTCCTTCCTCGCCGGTCCAACGGGCGATTCGCCAGCTCCTTGCCTACGCCTCGCAGAGCAACCAGTTGGCGGCGCAGGTTGCCGCCGCGGCGCCGGCAAAGGGCCGCTTCGACGGCGGGACGGGCAACTCGACCTTGGCGAACGACCGGGAACTCAGCGCGAGTCCTCCCCCTCTCCCTCCGGGCGCGGGCCGGGGTGAGGAGAACGCGCCAAATAGGAAGCGGCCTTTCAGCCAATATTATGTCAGTGGAAATTCTGCGAATGGTCGGATCGTTGGCGATTCCCCCCTACCTCCGCCCTCTCCCGGAAGGAGACGGCGAGCCGGAATCCCGGCCCGGTTCGAGAGTCTCGAAGGGCTTTATCGGCGGATCGCCGCCTCGGCGGCCGGCGGCGGGCCCGAGGAGCAGGCGAGTCAAGCGAGCGCGGAGACGGCCCGCACCATGTCGTTGATCCTCCAGGCCCTGGAAGCCCAGAACCAGTTGCTGGAGAAGGGCAAGGGGCAGCAGTCGCAGCAAATTCTCTGGCAATAGAGGAGCCGTCCATGGCCGTCTGGTGGGAAGCCAACCTGTCGCCGACCGAGGATTTCAGCGATCGCGGCATCAATCTGCAGATGGTGGTCCGCTGCGATTGGGCCGATCGCTACACCGTGGCGGCCTATTTCCTCGAAAGCGTGCCGGGCGGAATGCTCTATCCGCACAACCTGGCGCTCGGCGCCCACGCCCGCCGCGCCGCCATCAAGCCGGCCGAAGGGCTGCTGGGCAATGACGGCACGGGATTGGCCGTCTACGAACATGCCGAAGTGACGATCGGCTTCAACATCGGCCAGGGGCCCGAGACCGAGGACCTGATCAGCGAATCGCTCGAGCCGACCGTGGAGTTCCTCCCTCAGGACTACCGCAAGTTTCGCTGGAATTCCGCAAACGGCGATCCGATCCAGGCGGAAGAGGCCCCGGGCAAGCTGATCCGCGGGCTGAAGTACGTGATCACCCTCTACGATCGCACGAGCATTCCCGCCGATTGCATCGATCTGCCCGGGTCGGTCAACCAGGACCAGGTCACGGCCCAACTGCTGGGCATGACTTTCCCCGCCCAGACGCTCTTGTTCGAGGGCTGCAAGCTGCAACGCAAATTCAAGACCGACGGCACCGGCCTCTGGAACGTGACGCTCACCTTCGCCTATCGCACCAACGGCTGGAACCAGTTCTGGCGGGCCGGAACCAGCCAGTACGAGTCGCTCTACCTGGCCAGCGACGGCAGCGTCTGGAACTCCTACCCGCCGGCCAGTTTCGACAACCTGCTGCCATGACCCAACTCCGCCCGGTCGTCCAGAACGCGCCTTGGAGGCCCGAGTCCGACCAGTGGAACGAGCTGATCGCCCGGGCCTCGCGCGATGAGCTTGCCGGCGGCGGCTACTTCGACAGCCTGGGAAACTTCATGCGGCGGCTGTTCCAGGGTCCGCCGGTGGTGCCCTTCGCGCCCGGCGTCACCGTGCCCGCTTACGGCGTCTTCGTCGCCGCGGCGGCCAACAACCAGAACGACTACTGGGTCTACGACGGCAGCCAGGCCACGGTCCACGGCGGCGGCTCGATCGTGCTGGTCAACGGCTGCGACGACGCCTCCTCGGGCGCGATCGGCTGGGCCGGCGAGGCCCGAGACGTGCCGGTCTGGGCCCTCTACGATACGTCGAATGCGCCCAACGCGGGCGATGCGTGCGGTCCCGAGGCGAGCACCTGGCAGATGGCAAGGGGTCTGCCGGGCTTCGTGGCGCTGTGCGTCGATAGCACCAACGGGCGCGTCCTGGTCTCGCGGACGCAAGGCGACAACACGCGAACGGCAAAACTCAGCACGGCGCTGGGGCCCGGCAGCGGGACGGCCACGCTCTGGTATGGCGGGGCGGCATCCGGATTGAGCGTGCAAGTTTCCGACGATATGCTCGGCAGCAGCGACACGATTCCCGCAAACACGATGATTACCGTCCAGTTCTGGCCGCACGCTTCCGCTTGGAAGGTCCTCAACGCGGCGTGCCCCGCAGGAAGCTCGTAGCCGAACTCGTGAGAGTTCCGGCTGGCCCCGGACCTCGGGCGCCGCCGGAACTCTCACGAGTTCCGCCACATGCAAGATCCAAAATGTCCTTCGCCCATCACTTGCACGATCCTTGCCCGCACTGTCCCTGCGGGTGCGTCTATTGGGAGGATCTCTTCCCGGGATCATCGCTCAATGGCCACTGGTCGATCGATCGCGGATCGGCGTCGATTAACGGAAACCAGCTCACGCTGGCGGCCGATTCCGCGTTCTCCTCCAACGTGCTCTCCACGGATGGCACGCCCTACGGCACGGTACTGGCGGGCGTGAATCTGCCGGCTGGATCGTCCGCCGGCGCGGCGATCCGCTTGCTTTGCAACTACACCGACCCGGACAACTACGCCTTCGCCGAGTATCGCGGCGACGGCACGGTTCACGTCGGCACCCGCAACGGCGGCAGCGACACCTATGGGGGCACGTGGTTCCAGGCCGACGTGCCGATCCTGGGGACGAGCCTTGGCGGGATCCCCTTGACCGGTCCGCTGCCGTTTCAGCTTTGTTATCAGCCGGATCGAATCATCGCTACGGCACAATACAGGGCGGACGGGTTCGACGCCAGCCAGGTCGGCGCGGGGATGACGGCGACCATCGCCAGCTCGAAGTGCGGCATTGCCGCCAACGCCGCGGCGACGTTGGGCGCAATCCTATGCAATTTCCGGCTGAGTCAGAGCGCCGTCAAACAGGCTGGCTGTGCCGCCTGCGCTCCGGCCTGCGGCCAATGGCAATATTCCGACATCGATGCCATACTGTCTTATAGCGGCCTTTGCAACCTGGCCCCCGAACAATTCATTTTGGATCTCGGATCGGGCGGCCTTGCCGCGGGAGTCACGGGCGTGATGCCCGACGGCGGCGGCACGCAGCCTTGCAACGGCTGCACCGGCCTTAGCGGCGAATACACCTTGGAGTTCTGCCCTTGGGACGCCAGCGGCGCGGACCATGATCCGCCGCCCTGGGCCAATGGCCAATGTTATCCGGCCCATCCCGTGCCGCCGACCTACTTGGGCGCCCCGAACGTGCCGGGCGGCCAGTGCAAGTGGTGTTACTACGGGGCCACGGCGTTATGTGACAACGATACGCTGTTCCAAGCCGGGCTGGGGATTTTTCCCGCCATCGCGGGCGGCAATCCCGGCTATCAGTTTCAGGTGGACTTGTATATCGCCAGCCTGCCGATCCCCAACACCTATAACAGCCGGTTCTACAACATTATGAACTGGCAGGCCCATTATCAATCCGCGGCCTTTGACCTGGCCAGCTACCCTAACTGCACCGATCCCTTCGGCGCCGGCCCGTCGCTTGAGCTGAGTCTCACCAATCACTCCGCGACGAATCTGTTCGGCGGCCCGATCTGCGGCGATCCCTGGCCCAGCGTGACGCTGCGCTATTAACTAGTGGTCAGTGCTGAGTCGCTAGTGAAGAAAGGCTTCGATTACTGACCACCGACCACTAGCCACTGACCACTAATTCCTCATGCTTCGCCGCAACTGCATCCTCGAAGAGATCCCCGCGAGCGGCGACGGGCTGCGCCGCCATCGCTGCCTCGTTTGCGGCCGCCAGGCCAGATCACGTTATGCCTCCGACCAGGTACACGTGATGTGCATCGGCACACCCGAAGAACATGCGGCGTGGCGGGCAAGGGCCCGAGAGCGTTTTCTCGACATGCTTTGCGAGCTGGCCGACAAAGCAAAGGCGGAAGGCGGAAGGCCGGAGGATGAAGATTCTTCATCCTTTATCCTTCATTCTTCATCCTTCCCCATCAGGTCCTACGAGGAGATGGAGGCCTTGTACGCTCAGTGCCAACGCTGCCCGGATTGGGAGGTCTCGCTCTGCCGCCGGCTGAAATGTCCGGGCCGGCCACAAAAGTACCTGTTGCTGTTGGCCGATTCCGGACAGCGCTGCCCGAATTGGCGCCGAAGCTGAGAGAGCGACGCGGGGACGCGGAGAGGGGGAGAAGAGGAGAGGGGGAGAAGAGGAGAGGGGGGCGACGGGGAGACGTTGCCTTAGCCCGTTGTCTCCGCGTCCCCGCGTCCCCGCGTCCCCGCGTCCGATCGTCCCCGCGTCCGCGCGTCTCCTCTTCTCCTCCTTTCCGCGATGATTGACCGCGATCGATGGTCAGGGTACCATCACACTGGCAAGGAGAGACAGCATGGGCTTCCCCTTCAAGGTTGTGAGCGCCCTGGTGGCCGTGGTCGCCGTGTCGCTTTTGCTGTGGCATTTTCTCTTCGGTCCCCGGGCCGGCGAAGGGCGAACCATCGGCGTGTCGGGCAACATCGAGGTCACCGAGGCGCAGGTGGCGTTCAAGCTGGCCGGCCGGGTCCAGGAGCGACTGGTCGACGAGGGCATGTCGGTCCACAAGGACCAGGAGATCGCGCGGCTGGAGGGCGCTGATCTTTTGGCCGATCGCGTGACGCGGATGGGGGAGCTGCAAGCCGCCGAGGCGGCCTTGGCGGAGCTGCTGGCCGGTTCCCGTCCCGAGGAAATCGCCGCGGCCAAAGCCGCCCTGGACAAGGCGGAGTGGGCCTTGAAGGAGCTGGTCGCCGGCTCTCGCAAGCAGCAGATCGCCTCGGCCCAGGCAAACCTGCAATCGGCCAACGCCGACAAGCAACGGGCGGGGGCGGACTACGAGCGGGCCCGCCGGCTGATCGCCTCCAAGACCATCGCGCCGGAAGAGTACGACCGGGCCAGCGCGGCCTACGCCGTGGCCGTGGAGAAGGCGCGGGATGCGGCCGAGCAACTCAGCCTGGTCCAAGAGGGCCCCCGATCGGAAGACATCGACCAGGCCCGGGCGGCCCGCAATCAGGCCAAGGCCCAGTACGATCTGGTCAAAGCCGGGCCGCGCCGCGAGGACATCGACCAGGCCAGGGCGAAGGTCGAGCAGGCCAAGGGCATACTGGGCCTGGCCCAGGCGCGGGTAAGTTATATGACGGTCTACTCGCCGCTGACGGGAATTGTGTTGTCCAAGAACATCGAGCCCGGCGAGTACGTGGCCCCGGGCACGCCGGTGGTGACCGTGGGCGACCTGGTCAACGTCTGGCTGCGGGCCTACATCGACGAGGCCGACTTGGGACGGGTGAAGGTGGGCCAGAAGGCGCGGGTGACGACCGACACCTATCCCGGCCGGGTTTACCCCGGAACGATCTCCTTTATCTCGCAGGAGGCCGAGTTTACGCCCAAGAACGTGCAGACCGCCAAGCAACGGGTGAAGCTGGTCTACCGGATCAAGATCAATATCCAGAATCCCAAGATGGAATTGAAGGCCGGCATGCCCGCCGATGCCCAGATCGATTTGTAGGGCGGGCTTTCGATTGTACTCCTCACGCTCCGCGTGAGGTTCGGCCTCACGCGGAGCGTGAGGAGTACGACAGCCCTACGGAGACTCAAAGCCTCTGAACCCATGGACGCCATCCGCGCGGAAAACCTGACGCGCTCCTTCGGCGGCCTGACGGCGGTCGACCGGCTGAGCTTCACGGTGGCCGAGGGCGAGATCTTTGGGCTGGTGGGGCCCGACGGGGCCGGCAAGACGACCACCATGCGGTTGTTGACCGCGATCATGGATCCTACCGGCGGCGACGCCTGGGTGATGGGCCGCCACACGGTCCGCCAGGCCGAGGCGATCAAGGAAGACATCGGCTACATGAGCCAGCGGTTCGGCCTCTACCCCAACCTGACAGTGATGGAGAACCTCGACTTCTACGCCGACATCTACGGCGTGCCCCGCCGCGGCCGGCAGCAGCGGGTCGACCGGCTGCTGGGGTTCAGCAACCTCACGCCTTTCAAGAGGCGGCTGGCGGGGAATCTTTCCGGCGGGATGAAACAGAAATTGGGGCTGGCCTGCGCCCTGATCCATACGCCCAAGGTGCTATTGCTCGACGAGCCGACCAACGGCGTCGATCCGGTTTCGCGCCGCGACTTCTGGCGGATCCTCTACCAATTGCTGCGGGACAAGGTTACGATCTTCGTCTCCACGGCCTATCTCGACGAGGCCGAGCGCTGCAGCCGCGTGGCCCTGATCCATCGCGGCCGGCTGCTGGCCCTGGGCTCGCCGGAGGAGATCAAGCGGCTGATGCGGGGCACGATCCTCGAAGTCCGCACGTCGGAGCCCCGGGCGGCTTGCAATTTGCTGCGGGAAAGGCTCGACCGGAAGTCGGTGGGGCTGTTCGGCGACCGCGTCCACGTGGTCACCGACGACGCCCCGCGCACGACCCAGCGGGTCCTCGAACTGTTGGCCGAGGGCGGCATCACGCCCTTGGGCGTCCGCGCCATCGAGCCCTCGCTGGAAGACGTCTTCGTCTCGGTGCTCGGGCAAGTCGAGGCGCAGGAGGCGGGTGGTTGAAAAATGAGAGTTAGTTCTCGGAGCGGCTTCCGCAAGAATTTCGAGGTTCTCGGGGGGGTGATTTACTTTTCCGCGGGGGGCGCAGTAGAATCACAGCAGCCGTACCGTTCGATTTGATTCTTCGGCGTGCGCCAGGGGTTGAACGGCTACCCTTCGACAGTGAACTCTTGACACACCATATATCGGTGGTTTAGATTGATCCGGAGCGGAAATTAGTTCTCGGAATCTTCTCTTGCTCTAATGGGATTGCAGGCGCCATGGAAGATCAATGGTATTGCAATCGCGGCCCGCAGCGTTTCGGCCCATTTTCGTCGGCCCAATTGAAACAGCTAGCGGCCAGCGGCAAACTTCGGCCAACCGACCTTATCTGGAAGGAAGGGATGCCTCAGCCAGTTCCCGCTGGACAAGCCAACGCACTGTTTCCCAACGCAGCGGCCGAAAAGAAATCGGCCAGTGGCGAAACGTCGTCGATGCCGCGGCGGGCATCGGTGACCACGCCAACGATGCGTGCCGCGGGTGGCAAGGACGCAGACGCGCCGCAGCGGCCGTCTCCAGCCGAGAACGAGCAAGCCGAATTCAGCTACCGCACCTCACTGCGTAAAACGATCCTAGCGTTCCCCGGTTGTGCTGCTTTGGGTGCGTTCTTCGTTTACCTGGCTCTTTGCAGCAATTTGCAGGTAGTTGGAATCCCGCTCCCCGAAGCAATCGGCAAGCCGTTCTTATGGGCTCTCGCCTTATTTTTGTTCTTGGCGCCTTTTCATGGACTTTATCTTTTCATTCTCGAGCAATCGCATCCGCGCAAAATCGTGATTGGTTCCGACCGGATTACCGTTCCCCAAACAAACATCTTCAATCGGACTCGTTCGATCCCCTATACTTCGATCTCGGAGGTGAAGTGTCTCCCATTCGGTCGCACAAAGGTTTTGACAATTAAGGATCTCGGTGGCAAGGTCGAACTCCATGCCACAATGTTGCCAAACCCGGCCGACCTCGATACGATTCACGGCATGTTGGAGCAACGTTTGCAGCGACGCTAAGCGAGGCTTGAATTCGGAGTCTGAAAGAGAGGGGGCATTGCAACAGCGATAAGAGCACCGGCCTTCGGTTTCCTAATCGCGTGGCCTTTCATAAATGAAGCGACTTCTCGAGTTCTTCGTCACACTGTTCGAATCGAATCCTCGCTGGTTGATAAGAGTCGCGGGTGCGGCCGGCTTTGGGTTGGTGCTCGGTGTCGCCGTGGTCATAAAGGCCCGGCGCAGCTTGCCCGGGGGCGCGATGATGATCGCCGTGCTTGTTGCGTTCCCGCTGTTCGCGGCTGTGGCAGGTATTTTGCTTGCCACAGCGGATGCAACTCGTTGCAGAATTCGAGCGGGCCAGCGCGTCGGGGTTCTTTCACGGGTACTATTCGGTGCCGGGATATGGTCGCTACTGGTGTGGGTGATCGTTGTCCTCCCTGTCGGGTTTGTCTTGGCAATCCTCCTGGGCGCAATGACTTGGAACCACCCTCCTGGCTGAACCTGGTCACGACCGGATAAATGCGTGGGGACGTAAGGCCGCCGACAAGCCACGGCTGCAAAGTCGCCGTGCGGAAACGGAAAAACTCGGAACTCCGTTGGGGGCGGACGTCTCTAGCGGCCAATCATCGCTCCACCGGCACGAGGCCGGTGGTGGCGTCGGCAGTTTGAGTTGGTAGAATTGTATGCGTCTCAAACTGGTCTCTCCAAACGAGGAACTTTCGCCCGGCGGCGAGCGGGCCGTGGTGGTCCGCGATCTTGTCAAGCGGTTCGGCAGCTTCGTGGCCGTGAACCGCGTGAGTTTCGAGGTCCGCAAGGGACAGATCTTCGGCTTTTTGGGACCCAACGGGGCCGGCAAGTCGACCACCATCCGCATGCTCTGCGGCATCCTCACGCCCACGGAGGGCTCGGGCACGGTGGCCGGCTTCGACATCCGCCGGCAAACCGAGCAAATCAAGTCCCGCATCGGCTACATGAGCCAGAAGTTCTCGCTCTACGAAGATCTCACCGTCGAGGAGAACATCGACTTTTACAGCGGCATCTACCAGGTGCCGGCCGCGCAGAAGAAGGCCCGCAAGCAGTGGGTCATGGAAATGTCGGGGCTCACCGAGCATCGCCGCTGGCGGACCTCGGTGCTCTCCACCGGCTGGCGGCAACGGCTGGCGCTGGGCTGCGCGATCCTCCACGACCCGCCGATCCTCTTCCTCGACGAGCCGACCTCCGGCGTGGACCCCATCAGCCGCCGCCAGTTCTGGGACCTGATCTACGAGCTGGCGGCGAAGAAGGTTACGGTCTTCGTCACCACGCATTACATGGACGAGGCCGAGTATTGCGACCGGCTGGGGCTGATCTACCGCGGCGAGCTGGTGGCCAACGGCACGCCCGAGACGCTCAAGACGCAGTTCATGCGGGAGGAGGTGCTGGAGGTCCTGTGCGACGAGGCCGAGGGCTCGATCGCCGACCTGGAGAAGCTCGCCGGGGTCAAGGAGGCGGCGATGTTCGGCCGAGGCCTGCACGTGGTGGCCAGCGACGGCGCCCGGGCGATGGACGAGATCCGCGGCTACCTGGCCGGCCGCGGCCGGCGGCTGGTGCGGATGGAGAAGATCGTGCCTTCGCTGGAGGACGTCTTCGTGTCGTTGATCGAGGCCCGCGACCGGGCGGAGCAGCCGCAGCGGCCGGTGACACAATAGACCTTGGGAGTGCGGCGACTTGTCGCCGCTTTTCGCCGTGTGCAGTAACCGTGCCAATAGAAAGCGGCGACAAGTCGCCGCAGTCCAAAGGGGGCGGCGATGAACTGGCGACGCACCTGGGCAGTGGCCCGCAAGGAGTTCCTCCACGTCCTGCGCGACGCCCGCAGCATGGGCATGGCGGTGGCCATCCCGTTGCTGATGCTCACCCTTTACGGCTACGCCTTGACGCTCGACGTGGACCGCGTGCCGACGGTCGTCTGGGACCAGAGCCAGACGGCCACCAGCCGCAGGCTGACAGCCGGCTACAGCGGCTCGAAGTACTTCGAGGTGGTCGGGTACGTCACCAATTACCGCGACCTGGAGCGGGACATCGACACCCGGCGTGCCCTGGTGGCCCTGGTCATCGGCCGCGACTTTACCCAGCGGATCGAGGCCGGCCGCGACGCCCCGGTGCAGCTCATCGTCGACGGCAGCGACGCGAACACGGCCACCATCGCCCTGGGTTACGCCGATACCGTCAACCGGGCCTTTTCCAAGGAGCTTACCGACAAGCAGGCCCTGCGCTCGGGCTACGAGGCCCCCAAGATCCCCCTGGATCTGCGCCTGCGCGTCTGGTTCAATCCCGACCTGGAATCGCGCAACTACATCGTGCCCGGACTGATCGCCGTGATTATGATGGTCATCGCGGCCCTGCTCACCTCCTTGACCGTGGCCCGGGAGTGGGAGCGGGGCACCATGGAGCAACTGATCTCTACGCCGGTCAAAGCGCCGGAGCTGGTGCTGGGCAAGCTCGTGCCTTATTTCGCCATCGGGCTTCTGGACATGTGCCTGGCCGTGGTCATGGGCCGCTTCCTCTTCCACGTGCCGCTGCGGGGCAGCGTGCTTTTGTTGTTCGGCATGGCCTCGATGTACCTGGCGGGCGTGCTCTCGCTGGGCCTGGTGATCAGCATCCTCACCCGCAGCCAGCTCCTGGCCAGCCAGTTCGCCATGGTGCTGACCTTCCTGCCGGCCTTCCTGCTGTCGGGCTTCATCTTCGCCATCGCCAACATGCCGCGGGTAGTGCAGATCATCACCTACGTCGTGCCGGCCCGCTACTTCGTCACGGTCCTCAAGGGGATCTATCTCAAGGGGGTGGGGCTGGAGATCCTCGCCGGGCCCGCGGCGCTGCTGGCCGCCTTCGCCGCGGCGATGGTGTTCTTGGCCGTCGTCGGATTCAAGAAAAAGCTGGTGTAGCCATGTTGCAACGGGTGCGGCAAATGCTGATCAAGGAGTTCATCCAGGTCTTCCGCGACCCGAAGGCCCGGACGGTGATCTTCGTCATCCCCTGCATCCAGGTGCTGGTGATCGGCTACGCCGTGACCACCGACGTGAAGCACGTGGCCACGGCCGTTTACGACCTGGACAACAGCGTCACCAGCCGGGAGCTGACGGCGCGGTTCGTGAAATCGGGCTATTTCGACGTCGTCGCCTACCTTCACGACCCGGCCCAGGTAGATGCGACGATCGACCGGGGCGAGGCCACCGCCGTGCTGCACTATGACCGCGGCTTCGCCGCCGAGCTCCGCGCCGGCCGCACGGCCCAGCTCCAGCTCATCGTCGACGGCAGCGACTCGAACACGGCGGGGATCGTGCTGAGCTACGCCGGCAAGATCGCCGAGGATTACTCGCGGCAGGTGCTCGTGAGCCGCTACCAGAAGTCGCTGGGGGCGATCACCATGCCGGGGCAGGTCGACCTGCGGAGCCGGGCCTGGTTCAACGACAACCTGGAGAGCCGCGAATTCTACGTGCCCGGCGTGATCGTGATCGTGGTCACCCTGGTGACGCTTCTGCTGACCAGCATGGCGATCGTGCGGGAGAAGGAGATCGGCACCATGGAACAGATCATGGTCACGCCGATCACGCCGGTCGAGTTCATCCTCGGCAAGACGGTGCCCTTCGCCTTGATCGGCTTCATCGACGTCTTCCTGGTGGCGATGATCGGCATCTTCTGGTTCGACGTGCCGATGCGCGGCAGCATGGCGCTGTTGTTCGGCGGCACCGCGCTCTACTTGATGACCACGCTCGGCGTGGGGCTGCTGATCTCCACGATCAGCCAGACGCAGCAGCAGGCGATGATGAGCACTTTCTTCTTTTTCTTCCCGGCGATGCTGCTCTCGGGCTTCGCCTTCCCCATCGCCAACATGCCGCAGGTGGTGCAGTATCTGACCTGCCTGAATCCCATGCGCTACTTCCTGGTGGTGATCCGCGGGATCTTTCTCAAGGGCGTGGGCGTGGAGGTTCTTTGGACGCAGCTTGTGCCCCTGGGGATCATCGGCGCCTCGGTGCTGGTCATGGCAACCCGGCGGCTGCACAAGACCTTGACCTAGCGGAGCGTCAGGGCTTGGGCCGGCAAAATCGTCGCCGATGGTCCACGCGCCCCCCTCCCGGGACGGAGGCCATTGCGTTCGCCGCCCGGAAGTCCATAATATCATTGTGTTCTGGTGGGGCTCGCTTCGCTCGACCCACCCCTATCAAAGCAGTGCGTGGGGAAACCGAATGAAAACGCTCTTGTTCCCGATGTTGGCTCTGGCGCTATGGGCGGGCTGCGGCAGGTCGCCGGCCCCCAGTCCGCGCGGCGGCGATGGCCGGCCCAGCCAGCGCAGCGTGCAATACTGGCCCACGGATGCCTCCGGGAAGAAGACGCTCGCTTCGCCAGGGCAGACGACCCATTCGGGCTATCCGCAGGCATCGCCTTCGCCCCTGGCCTTGGCGCCGCGGGCCGCGCCGCAGGTCAAGAAGCCGGCCTACGGATTGCCGCTGGTGATCCAGTGTCCCGCGCCCAACGTCCCCTCGCAGCTCCTCAAGCCGTCGCCGCCGATCGAAGACCTCCACTGAACCTTCGTCGGTACACCGCGACAGTCTGACGCATTCCTGGCAACCGCTGTCACGAAGTGTCCCCTGGCAAGGCCGGCGACCTGGCATTTTTTTGTCCGGCTTGCCCAGGGCATGTCTCTTGCCGCCAAAAGGCAATTCGAGGGGCGCCCTAAAGATCGTCTTTGACACGACTTAGGCGGCTGCACCCGTTTCAAGGCGGCGGCTGCGCCCGGGCAGCGGGCCGGCTACTCGGTTTTCCGCCGATTGACTTTGCTCGTGGCTGGGGAATATCAGTTTCTACGAGACATGCGGGCGAACCTACCACATACCGGCCGGGCCCGGGCGCAATTGCTGCGGCCGGCCAAGTCGGGAGAGAAGCCCGCAGTAGCCCAGCGGCGTCGCTGGGTCGAGGCCGAGGGCCTCGTCGACGAAACCTTCCAATAGGAGGAACGTGAAATGCATCGAGTGTTTCTGACTCTGGCCGTCTTGGCGCTGCTGGGGTGGGCGGCCGCCGACACGGCGTTTGCCCGGCACCATGGCGGCCGTTGCTGCGGCTGTTGCAGTTGTTGCAGTTCCTGCGGCTGCAGCACCTGCGGCGGCTGTAGCACCTGCGGGGGCGGCTGCAGCTCCTGCGCCAGGGGGCGGCCGCAGCGCCGACCCTTGCGCCGGCCCCGGTGGCTCCGGCTCCGATGGCTCCCACTCCGGCCCCGGTCGCCCACTAGCGGGCACGGCAGGCCGTTGTCGTTTCCTCTTGTTGCAGAAGGTGAAAAAGGGTAGGGCTTCCGCAACAGGTGGTCAGTTTGCAACACCGCTTGCCACGGCAGGCTGGGGCGACGGACGGCCCCAGCGTGGCCCAGCGGTCCTCATCCCGCCAGGCGCGCACGATGGCCCTGGCGGATCATCTTTGTCCTTCAACTTCACGATGCCCCGCTCACCGCGCGTCGAGATCGTCTTCTGCACCCAATGCCGCTGGCTGCTGCGGGCCGCATGGATGGCCCAGGAACTCTTGACCACGTTCCCGGAGGAACTGGGCGAGGTCGCCCTGGTGCCGGGGACGGGCGGGGTCTTCGAGGTCCGCGTCGATCAGACGCTGCTCTGGACCCTCGCCGGGCAGGGGCGATTCCCCGAGATGAAGGAGCTCAAGCGACTGGTGCGCGACGCCGTCGCCCCGGGCAAAGATCTGGGCCATTCCGACCGGGCCAAGGCGTCCTCCTGATGCGTGCCGCTGTTTTGCCGCCAGCGGATTTGAGTTACAATCGTGGCTTGTGCCGTTGCTGTGAATCGCACGCCCAGGGTGCAAGCCATGAACGGATATGAGCGGATCGTTGCCATGCTGGCAGGGCGGCCCGTCGACTGCCTGCCGCTGATGCCGATCACGATGATGTTCGCCGCCGATCTGACGGGAGTGCCGTATGGGCGGTATGCGGCGGACCATCGCGTGCTGGTGGAATCGCAGCTCGGCGTGGCCGAGCGGTTCGACTTGGACTTCGTCTCCTGCATCTCCGACCCGGGCGCGAGGCGGCCGATTGCGGCGCCGCGATCCAGTTTTTCAAGGACCAGCCGCCGGCGATCGACGAGACCCGGGCCCTGCTGGCCGACAAGCAGAAGCTCTCGTCGCTGAAAGTTCCCGACCCCCGGGGCGGCGGGCGGATGCAGGATCGGATCGAGGCGGTTGTCTCGCTGCGGCGGCAAGTGGGCGGAAAGCGGCTGATCGAGGGCTGGATCGAGGGGCCCTGCGCCGAGGCCGCCGACCTGCGGGGCATCAACGCCTTGATGCTCGACTTCTTCGACGACCCCCCCTTCGTCCGCAACCTGTTCGACTTCGTCCTGGAGATGAACCTCGCCTTTGCCAAGGCCCAGGTCCAAGCCGGCGCGGACCTGATCGGCGTGGGCGACGCCGCCGCCTCGCTGGTCGGTCCGAAAATCTACGACGAGTTCGTCTGGCCCTATGAGAAGAAGATGGTCGACGCCCTGCACGCGATGGGCACCCGCGTGCGACTGCACATCTGCGGCAACACCAGCCGCATCCTCGGCGGTATGGGCCGGCTGGGCTGCGAGATCGTGGACCTTGACTTCAAGGCTTCGCTGGCCCAGGGGCGGCAGGCGATGGGAAAAGAGCAGGTGCTGCTGGGAAACCTCAACCCGGTGGCCGCCTTGCGCAACGGCACGCCCGCGTCGATCGCCGCCGCGATTGCCGAGTGCCATCGCCAGGCCGGTCCGCGGTACATCGTCGGCGCCGGCTGCGAAGTGCCCCGCGACACGCCGCACGAGAACCTGCAAGCGCTTTGTGATTATGCCCGCTCTCACCAGTAGGGTGGGAAAGCACTGGTGCGGTACTATGAAGAGGGTGGCCGGCTAGTCCTATTTACAGTGCGGGGGGTGCGCTGTACAATTATGCAGTTCTGGCCAACGTAGTTCGGAGTTGGGGTTCCGCCATGAAAGAGATCATTACCACGCCGTCAGTCGACGTTGCTCTTCGGACGCTTGACGACGCGAATCGCCGTCGGGTTCGCGCCTGGTTCGACCACCTGGCCAACTGGGATGGTGACGAGTTCGTGCGAAAGCATTCGCATAGCCTCGATTCGCTCGCTGGCGTCTACGTCCTGAAGACGAGCAGCGATTGGAGGATCTTCTTCACGATCCAAGGCAACACGCTCACCGTTGTCGACATCGGCACGAAACAGTCCATCGAAGCGTCGGGGCAATAGTGGGCGCCAATCTTGAGCGTATCACTTTCGATCCACAACGGTTCGAAAAGGAACTGGCGGCCTTTAGCGCGCTGCTGAAATCGAAAACGGACTTATCGGAGAGGGATGACATCCAGCCGTTCTTCAAGAAGAGCAAGCACCTGGCCGCGTACATGGGGACCATTTTCCCCGAGATTGAACCGGCTACGGAACTCGTCTTCGAGTACCCGTTCTTCGGCGATTTCAAAGCCGATCTGCTCATGGGGAACAAGACCGGGAAAAAGTTCTGCGTCGTGGAATTTGAAGACGGACGCAAGGACAGCATCTTCAAGAGGCAACCCAAACGAGGGAACCCTGAATGGAGCGCGCGGTTCGAGCACGGGTTCAGCCAGCTCACAGACTGGTTCTACAATCTCGACGACTTCAAAGGAACGAAGGGATTCGCCAAGACATTCGGCGACGGACACGTCCGATTTTTCGGCCTTCTTATCGTCGGGAGAAGTGCGAGCCTGGACAACGCCAGGCGGAGCCGCCTGGACTGGCGTACGGAGAAGGTTCTGATCGATTCGCACCCTGTCACTTGCCTGACCTTTGATGAACTTCACGCCTCCCTGCGAGATCGCTTTATCAGGTACAGGGCGGCTGCAAGGCTGGAGACGAAGAAAAAAACGAAGAAATGAGCGGCCGCGACGTTGCCAGGGCGTTTGGTGGGCCGGCGCTCGCTTACGCGAGCTTGTCCCACCCTACTCGTCGCCACTCGTTTCAGAAGCCCCCGCGATAACTGCGGATCAGCTCCCGGTCGTCGAGGACCTCCTCCCGTTTCTCGCCGAGGAAATAGAAGGCGAAAGCGGCGTCCAGGGCGCCGGGCCTGGCCAGCAGGAGGTAGTCCAGGTACTTCAGCCAGAAGAGCGTCAGCCGCGAGAAGCCGGAGATCGCGGCCCGCACCAAGGGCCGGCTGGAGAAGCTCAAGAGGAAATAGCGGATGGTCCAGCCCAGGGCCATGGCCGGACCGGCGGAGATCCCGCTCTCCAGCTCGCCGAACTGGCGGAACAGGCGGCGGTGGCCCAGCCGCGTATAGCGGGTGAAATCGAACTCCCGGCCGTGGACCTGGCAGACCTGCGGCGTGTCGGCGTAGACCAGGCCCCCGGGCTTCAGCACGCGATGGATCTCGGCCACGCAGCGGACCGGGTCCAATACGTGCTCCAGCACGGCCTGGACGACCACGCCGTCGAAGGCGCCGTCGGCCAACGGCAGATCGTGGGCGTCGCAGACGACCTGCACGCGGGGCCCGAGCGATGCGTCGACCTCCAGCATCTCGACGGCCGGCTCCTCCAGCAGCCTCTCCAGCCCGACTCCCACCTCGCTGGCGCCGATCACCAGCACCCGCGGGCGAGGGCTCCGTTGGAGCAGCCGGTCGCGCATCTGGCCCAGCACCCGGCGGGCGGCCAGGTTGTGCGACAGGTCGGGAAGCCGCCGGCTGAGCCAGGCCCGCCAGGGACTGACGGGCTTGAAGAAGGTGGGCTGCCGGTTGAGGAAAGCGGCGATGCTGAAGGCACTTCGCACCTCATGGATCAACAGCGGGACCCCGCCCGATTTGGGGAACTCCGACCGGCAGCCCTCGCCGGCACAGCGGCAGCCGTCGACGGTCCACTCCAGCAATCCGCGGCAGGCCGGACAGCGAAGGACTTCGACCAGCGACGGGGATAGGTACTCCTCACGCTCCGCGTGAGGGTCTGCGTACTCCTCACGCTCCGCGTGAGGGTCTGCGTACTCCTCACGCTCCGCGTGAGGGTCTGCGTCACGCGGAGCGTGACGAGTACGGTCCTTGGTGGCGATGGTCGTGGAGAGCGCGGCGGCGCGGCAGAAGAGCCTGGTCAACGCAAAGGGCAAGGCCTCCAACCCGCGCTCGGCCGCCCGCTTGAGTCCGGCCAGCCCGGCGCCGCAGAGGACCATCCGCCGGGGGAGCACCACCAGGGGCGTGGCCACGCGTGCGAAGCCGGCCTGGCGCAGCAGCGAAGTCACTTCGCGAAGCGTATATTCCTTGAGGTGTACCCCCGCGGCTGCCGTCCGCGCGGGATGGAACAGCCGGGTAACGTCCGAAGGCCGCACGTGCCAGTTGGGCGTGATGGTGATCAACTGTCCGCCGGGGACCAAGAGGCTCGTGGATTCGCCGCAGGTAGTCGAGGATCTCGTCCGGCGGGACGTGCTCGAAGACGTTGTTCCAATAGACCAGCGTAAAGGGGCCCGCGGTCTGGAGGATCTCGGCACGGAGGAAATCGCCCAGGTAGAGCCGCGAGGCGTGGTCCGGTCCGAGCCGCTTGAGGGCCTGGCGGCGCATGGCCTCGGAAACCTCGATGCCCGCTATGGGGAAGCCCGCCCGGGCCACCCGGTCCAAGAGCGCTCCGGACGCGTAGCCGATCTCGAAGAACCGCGGCTCGATTTTCTGCCGCCGCTGCCTTTGCAGGGTTTCCAGCACCAGCCGCTCCTGCCGCGGGTGGAGCCCCATGCGGACCGGCTGTTCGAGGAACCCTTGCGCGGCGGCGAAGAGTTGCGTGACGGTGTCATAAGCATGCCGCAAGACCTCGGCCCGGTCCGGCGAGCCCTTGGGCGCCGCCAGGATCCGCGCGGCGAACTGTTGCTCCTGCTGCCACTGCAGGGTCAGCAGATCCTGCCGTGAAAGTCCTGCCAGCGGCAGCACCGAGCCGTCGGCCAGCGTTACCTGGACGCATATCGAGGCGTCGGGCTGGCCGGCCGCCCCGGCAACGTTGTCGACCGTCCCATCCAAAGACAGACCCTCCCAACCGCGCAGTCGTCCCTCGAAACCCGAAGCGTAAGCGAGGGTATGTCCCCCGATCCTCCCAAGCGCGCAGTCGTTCCACCAAAAGTTACCTTGCCGAAAGCCGCAGTCAATCGGCAGCCGATCCACTCAACCGAGGGGGTGAATGCTAAAGCATAACCTACGAGATTGGTTTGACGGTCGTCGGGGGGGTGGATATATTCAGGGTCGCTCGCTCCGTGTGACGCAAGATTTTACGCAATCCGTGGCAGTCGAGGAACCGGCAAGATGTTCGTGCTTCAAACCTATGCCGTGGCGGTCGCGTTCTGCGTGATCACCATGCTCTGCTGGGGATCCTGGGCCAATACCCAGAAACTGGCGGGCCGGCGCTGGCGGTTCGAGTTGTTCTACTGGGACTACGTCCTCGGCATGTTGCTGATGGCCCTGATCTTCGCCTTCACGTTGGGCAGCATGGGCCAGTCCGGCCGCGGATTCCTGGCCGACGTGCGGCAGGCCGATCCGCATAACCTGGGCTCGGCGTTCTTCGGCGGCGTGGTCTTCAACGCGGCCAATATCTTGCTGGTCGCAGCGATCGCCATTGCCGGCATGTCGGTGGCCTTTCCCGTGGGCATCGGCCTGGCCCTGGTGCTGGGCGTGCTGATCAACTACCTCACCGCGCCCAAGGGCGAGCCGGTGCAGTTGTTCCTCGGCGTGGGGTTCATCGCGGCGGCGATCGTGCTGGACGCGCTGGCCTACCGCAAGCTCTCCGCGCCCTCCAAGGGAGGCGGCGTCAAAGGGCTGGTGCTGGCCGTGCTCTGCGGGATCCTGATGGCCAACTTCTACCGCTTCGTCCAGGTGGCCATGCCCGACGCCAAGCCCGAGAATTTTCTCCACATGCCGGCCGGCAAGCTCACGCCCTACACGGCGATGGTCTTTTTCTCCCTAGGCGTGCTGGCCAGCAATTGCGTCTTCAACACGCTGATCATGATCAGGCCCTTCACCGGCACGCCGGTCGCGCTGGCCGAGTACTTCCGCGGCTCCGCACGGGATCACCTCTGGGGCATCGTGGGCGGAATGATCTGGTCCGTGGGAATGACTTTCAGCATCATCGCGCTGGGTGTGACCGGCGGGGCGATCTCCTACGGCCTGGGCCAGGGGGCCACGATGGTCGCCGCGCTGTGGGGCGTCTTCATCTGGCGCGAATTCCGCGACGCCCCCCAGGGCACGTCTCCGCTGCTGGCGCTGATGCTGGCCGGCTACGTGATCGGGTTGGCGTTGATCGTTCATTCCGGAGGCTACTGAGGGCCTGTAAAACAATAAGTTGAGCAAACTACCCTTGTGGTGCAGGCGTCCCGCCTGCATTTTCCCGGGCAGGCGAGACGCCTGCACCACAAAAAATTCACCAGCTCGTTATCTTACAGGCCCTGAGCAACCATGAAGACTCCCCGCATCGTCGTCGTCGGCAGCGTCAACACCGACATGGTGGTCAAGAGCCGGCGGATTCCAGCCGTCGGCGAGACCGTCACCGGCGGGCAGTTCGTGATGGCGGCCGGCGGCAAGGGGGCCAACCAGGCCGTCGCCGCCGCCCGGCTGGGCGCGGAAGTGACCCTGGTCGCCAAGATCGGCCGGGACCTGCTGGGCGACCAGGCGGCGGCCAACTACCAGAAGGAAGGCATCCTCACCGACTTCCTCTTCCGCGATGCCGAGCACGCCACGGGCGTGGCCCTGATCCTCGTCGACGCGCAGGGCGAAAACCTGATCTCCGTCGCCTCGGGGGCCAACCACGCGCTGGCGCCCAAGGACGTCCAACAGGCCGCCGAGCGGATCCGCCGGGCCGACGTGGTGCTCTTGCAGTTGGAGATCCCCTTGGAAACGGTGATCTTCACCGCCGAGCTGGCCGCCGCGGCGGGCGTGCGAGTGATCCTCGACCCGGCCCCCGCGCCCGCCGGACCGCTGGACGCCGCCCTGCTGGGCCGCGTGAGCTGCGTGAAACCCAACGAAACCGAAGCCGAGCGGCTCACCGGCATCGCCGTCGGCGACGAGAACGTCCGCGGCCAAGGCCGCCCAAAAGCTGCTGGCCGGCGGCGCGCGATCGGCGGTAATCACGCTGGGATCGAAGGGGGCCTACTGGACGGGCGAAGGCCGCTCGGGCTTCGTGCCAGCCGTGGCCGTCGAGGCGGTCGACAGCACGGCCGCCGGCGACGCCTTCAGCGGCGCGTTGGCCTGCGCGTTGGCCGCCGGCGAGTCGCTCAAAGAAGCCGTGGGCTATGCCAGCCTGGTCGGCGCGATCTCCGTGACCCGGCTCGGCGCCCAGCCGTCGCTGCCCACCGTCGAGGAGGTCCGCCGCTTTTCCCCTTCTCCTTCGGGGGCTGGGGCGGGGTGAGCAAGAAAACGGGTATCCGCAGGCAACCATTGCGAAAGGCCGGCTCCTTTGGAGTGCGGCGACTTGTCGCCGCTTTCCGGCCGGCATGGAGTGCCCGCACCCCTGGAAAGCGGCGACAAGTCGCCGCACTCCAAAGGTAAGGTGCCAAGATGATCAGCGAGATCCTCGATAAAGTCAAACAGTTGACCGGCATGTCGCCCGGCGACCTGCTGGCCTACGGCCTGATCCTGCTGGCCGTCTTGGCGCTGGCTTATGTCGCTTGGAAGATTCTCCGAGGCCGCAGCGAGCAGACCGTCGCGCTGCCTCCGGCGCTGGACGTGCAGGTCACCGGCCTGGGCACGGCGGGGCCTCCTCCGGGCCCCCCGGTGCTGGAGTATTACCACTATCCTGTCCGCCTGGCGGCGATTGTGCTGGCCCCCGCGGGCCGGACCCGGGAGCTGCCGCCGGTGGACCAGCTTGGCGGCCTGGTCGATCTGCTGGTTCCCGGCCTGGGGCCGGTCGTGGCCCTGCACCAGCCCTTGGTCCGCCGCTGGCCGCCGCAACTCAGCGTCCGCGGGTTCGCCCACAGCTTCTTCGTTCACGCACGGCTTCCCGGCCAGGGCGGCAAGGGCACGCCTTGGTGCTCGGTGGCCGGCGTCTTCCGCGTCGACAATCAGCCCGTGATGGCCGGCCTGGTCCTCCGCGCCGCCTCGAACGTGAACCTCGGCCAGCAGATCGTCGATAACGAAGGAAAGTGGCAGGACGTGTTGCGGGTGAAGATCAGCGGCTAAGGCCCGGCCAAGGAATAGATGGACGGAATTCCGTAGGACGGATTGCTAATCCGTCGACGATCTCCGGACGGATTAGCAATCCGTCCTACCAGTAAATGCGGCGCCAATCGGTTGTTAGCCCCGGCGGCCACGCCGGTTGACGGTCGTCCCGAAAGCATGATTATGATGGTTTCTTGAGAGGACGGGCCCTTGGCTACTGGCGAAGGCCAGGGTAGTAGTCAACCTTGCAGTTAGGCAACGCTTGCTTCAACCTCTCCAAACCCTTTTCGGTGACCTTGGTTTCGAACAGCGCGATTTCTTGAAGTCTTGCCAGCCCATTGAGGTGTACCAGCCCAGCGTCGGTCACCTTCGTGCCCATCAGGTTCAGCGTGCGGAGTGCGGTGAAGCCTTTGAGGTGTTCCAACCCGGCGTCGGTGACCTTGGAGTATCCCAACCCCAGCGACCCGCTCAACCTGTTGAGGTGTTCGAGACCAACGCCCGTCACCTTGGTTGTGCCCAGGCCCAGCGTCTTGAGACTGGTCAGCCCTTCCAGGTGTACCAGGCCAGCATCGGTTACCTTGGTGCCGTCCAACTCTAGCATCTGGAGGTTTGTCAATCCCTTGAGGTGTACCAGTCCGGCATCGGTCACGCCGGTATACACCAGGCCCAGCCATTTGAGGCTGGTCAACCCTTTGAGATGCACTAGCCCGGCACCGGTCACCTCGGTACGGTACAAGTCTAGCCATTGGAGGTTCGTCAACCCTTTGAGGTGCTCCAACCCGGCGTCGGTGACCTTGGTCCTCTTCCCCCACGCATCAGTTGTGAAGCGTAACTGTTCGAGTTGCCTCAACCCTTTGAGGTGTGCCAACCCTGCATCGGTCACTTCGGTGCGATGCAATTGTAACGATTTGAGGTTGTTGAGTCCTTCAAGGTTCGCCAGCCCAGCGTCCGTCACCGTGGTTCCGGTAAGGTTCACTTCAAGAGCCGGCTCCCCTGGGCTCTTCTCGTGAAGGGTGACCGTGCCACCCAGCTTCTCGATCTCGGCGATTGCCGTTGCTTGGTCAACATTCGGTTCTGCCGCACAGCAGAGAACCGGGGCAAGCAACAAGCTTAACGCCGGCACATACGCGGTAATTCGGCTCATGGGGTTCCCCTTCCGTTGAACGGCTTTATTTGTCAACTGCGCCACACAGTGTACCCGAAGCCACCGAATGAGGAAACAGCCCGGCCCATCCGCGAACAAAGGCTTCCTGCGGCTGAAGTCAAGTGGATCAGGCACGGCGTTCCTGGCCTACGCGGCTAAAGACTTAGCAGTTCCCGAAGCTTGCTATCGACCTCGGAGGCTGCCGTCCGTGACAAAACGCCGAGACGGCGAACGATGTTGTGCGCGTGAATCGTGGCTAATTTGTGCAGGCGAAGTACGGACTTGGTTTTCAGATTCGTTGCAGCGTGCTGCGGCACCGCCGGATCGAGAAGGATGTCGGAGAGGAGAAAAGTGGAAGGAATCACGGACGAGATATAGGCCACCATGACCTCGGGCACGTCGCCGATCGGACCGGTCAGCAGCAAGACAGGGCGCAACTTCATGCCAGCACTGCCCCCAAAGGGAAAGCTGGCCAAGTAGATTTCGTCAGGATTCACCCACAGGTTCTCCATCCGCCAAAGTATAAATGTCCTCGCGAGGATCGCTCAACTCGTCCGCCCACTCCTGGGCGACACCCGCCGTCCAGAGATCCGCTTCCTCGTCTTCGCGAGATAACGGAAGGACTAATACCCTCACAGGACCGGGACGGATGGAAGCCGGAACCTCCGCCGAAAGTCGGCGGTTCTCATCAACGTTGCCGAAAAGCTCGACCCTATTCATAACCCGGCTCCAACCTCCCATCCCGGATTATTCACGGCCGCATCGAAACCCGAAGCGTAAGCGAGGCCACGGCCGCATCGTAAGCGAGGCCAGCTAAGGGACCTCCCCTCGCTTACGCTTCGGGTTTCGATTGCGCTCTGCGCCGCTTACATCGCGGGGCGTGAGTAATCCGGGCTCATGGACACTCTAGCGATTCTAGCTGAAGAATCACGAATAGGCAACGGACGCGGGGCCGAGTTGGATCTCACTTTGCCGCCGGCGACCGCAGCACCAGATAAGCCATCTCGGGAGGGCAGGCCAGGCGGACGGGGAACTCGGCGGAGATGCCGCGGCTGACGTGCATCGTCGTGGGGGCGGCGTAGAAGAGGCCCGATGCGTACTCGACGCCCCAGCGACTAGGCGTGAAGATCGGGCCCACCAGCGGCAGACGGATCTGACCGCCGTGCGTGTGGCCGGCCAGCAGCAGGTCCACGCCGGCAGACTGAGCCCAGGTGACCTGGTCGGGACTGTGGGCCAGGACGATCCGCAGCGGGCCGTCGGGAGGCGGTGGCGGGGCTCGGGAAAGATCAGGCGCCGGCGGGAACCAGGGCAGCTCGTTGCCCGCCAGGACCAGCCGCTGGCCGCGGACGGAAACCTCGATCCAGCGGCCGCCCAGGTCGACCAGTCCGGCGGCGGTGAGCAGGCGGCGGATCATCGCGCCGCCGAAGTCCAGGTCGTGGTTGCCCAGCACGAAGTAGACGCCGAACCGCGCCTCCAGCTTCCCCAGGATCTCGGCCAACCAGCCGGCGCAGTCGGGTTTGTCGATCAGGTCGCCGGTGACACAAGCTAGGTCGGGCTGGAGCTCGTTGGCCAACTGCACGACCTCCAGGAAGTAACTCTTGCCGATCCGGCCGGTGAAGTGCAGGTCCGCGAGGTGAACCAGCGAGAGCCGGTCCAGGGCCGCGGGCAGCCGCGGCAGCTCCACGGTCCACTCGGAGAGGTCCAAGTCGAGGATCTGATTGCCGGGGAGGCGGGCCAGGAAGTGGTGCCTGTCCCCTTTTCCCGGCCGGACGACCCGCGTGCGGTGGTAGCGGAGCCCGTGGGGCGGCCGGCGGAGAAACTGGCGGCGGGTCCAAGCCGCGGCGGTCATTGCCAGCACCAGCCAGCAGAGGGCCGAGTACGCCAGGCCCGCCAGCAGCAGCGGCGAGGCCCCGCGCGGACGGAACGCGGGCAGCCCTTCGCGGAGGAAGTAGATGCCGCAAGCCAGCGGGATGGACAACAGGCCGGCGAAGCTTGCCACTGTCATCAGTGCGCGCGAGCGGCCTATGACCGCGGTGGCGTGCAGGCGGTTGATGACGGCGACCCAGAGCGACGCGTGCCCGACCAGGGCCAAGAGGATCAGGGCGATGTGCATGGGAGGGGGATCAACCGCCGCGGCGCCCAGATGCGGAGAGGAAAACGAAGAATGCAAAATGCAAAATGCAAAATGCAAAATGAATGCTTTCGGCGGCACTTTTCATTTTACATTTTACATTTTGCATTTTGCATTCTTCTCCGCGTCTCGGCGGTTCGTTCCTCGACCCGCCCTACGACTTGGCCAGCGGCCCGGGCGCGCTGACGACCTGCTCCACGGTGCTGAGAAGCTGGTCGAGGCGGAAGGGTTTGAAGAGCACGGCCTGCAAGCCGGCCTGCCGGGCCTTGACGATGGAGTGGTCGGGGTCATAGCCGAAGCCGGTCATGAGGATCAGCGGCAGAGGATCGACGTCCATCACCTTTTGCAGCTTCTGCATGAACTTCCAGCCCGACGTGTCCGGCAGGCGGATGTCGGCGATGATCACGTCGTAGCCGCTATTGCGGACCATGAACATCGCCTGGGCGCCGTTGGGCGCGGTTTCGACCACGCAGCCGTAGCGTTCCAGAAGCGCGTGGGCCGCGGTGCGGACCGTGTTGTCCTCGTCGACCAGCAACACGCGGCGTCCCTGGAGCGAGGGCCGCTCGGGCTGCGGCGGCTGAGGGTGGGCCTGGGCCGGGGCCATCTTCTGCCCAACCTTCTGAATGACCTGCTTGATGTCGCGGGCGTTGCGGAGGATCCGTTGCAGCCGCTCGACGACCTCGGGCTCGTGACCGATGTAGCGCTCCATGACGTTGCAGGCGTCGTTGAGGATCTCGTCGACCGGCAAGGCCACCGCGCTGTGGATCGCCTCGACGCTGGCCGCCGTGCTGCCGGCCCTTTCCGCCACCAGAAGCTCGAGCGTATTGAGGGCCGCCGCCACGTCGCGGCTGAAGATCTCGAGGAACTGCAAGTCGCTCTCGCTGAAGGCCCGCGCCTCGGGGCTCTCGACGTTGAAGGTGCCGATCACCTCGTCGTGCCAGGTGAGCGGGACGGTCAGCGAGCTCTTGGCCCCCTTGACGCCTTCCAGGTAGAGCGGGTCCTCGGCGGTGTCCTCGCAAAGGTAGCTCTTGCCGGTGGCGGCGACGAAGCCCGTCACGCCGTTGCCTTGAGGCAAGGCGAACAGCTCGCGCCGGGCGGCCTCGGGTTCCATGCCCTCGGAGAGCAAGGGCTCCAGCCGGCCCGTCTTCTGATCCAACAGCCGCACTTCCACCACCTGGAACTTGAGCAGGTCCTTGGTGAAGTGCAGGATGTTGGACTTCAAGAGCTCGATGCGATCGTCGACGGCCATTTGCAGCAGTTCGTCGGCGGAGAGGTCGGCCAGTTCCATGCCCGCCTGGTGGATCGCCGCGAGCTTCTGTTGCTGCTGGACTTCCTTGCTGACGTCGCGGACGGTGACGATCAGGTGCCGCGGGGGCCCGGCGGACTCGTGGACCGGAGCGGCGTGGACCTGGAAGTAACGGCCGTCGGCGGAGCGCAAGGTGGAAGTGCTGGCGGTTCCCGTGGCCAGGGCCGTGTGGAAGGGGCAGAAGTCGGGTCCGAGGATCTCGGGGCTTCCCAAAACGGAGTAGAAGTTCGTGCCCAGCAAGCTCTCCCGGCCGGTCCACTCCCGCAAGCGGCCGTTCCACCAAAGAATGGTGTTTTCGCTGTCCAGCAGCACCACGCCGTCGGGCATGCCTTCGAGGATCTGCTCGTTCTGAAAGAATGCGGACAAGGCTGCAACTCCATCCGGGGCGGAAAGCGGAGCCCCCAAGACTCCAGGAAATTATAAGGGGCCGTTAGCCGTGAAACAACTGTGTGGGCCTATCTAAAGCTTTGCATCGGCCCGCCTGGGCCGCGAAGTTGACCCTGTCGGACAAGGGAACCCGGTTTCCGCAAGCGGTTGGAAACGCGCCCACGACACTTTCCCTAACCCCGTTATACACCACAGATAAGCCGATGCCAACCTGCGTCCCGGCCGACTTGGTAGCGCGTGCCGATTGGTTCTCGCTGAACGCTGCGGCGCTCCGTCGCCGGGCCGCGTCGCTCGTCCTGTCAGGACACACTGACGATGGAAGGTGGCAAACTGTGGCGAACGCCGCCTGGCAGGAAAGTCAGAACCCTTGCCTCCCGACCCGAGGTCAATGATCCGCTGCCGGACGCCTGACCAAAGCTGGAGAAGAGCAGGGATCGCCGTCGATCAGGATCCTGTCGACTGTAGGGAACGCCCTCTGTGGCGTTCCGGGGCGGGGAAATGCGGTATTGAGCTACCCCCGACGGAACGCCACAGAGGGCGTTCTCTACAGCAGTAGAACCGCGGAGGGTGCAATCATGTGGCGGTCCTTGTTCCTGGCGGTGGGCATCTATCTAGCGCTGTTGGGGGCCCAGTGCCTGGGCGTGCAGAAATTCATCCTTAAGCCGGAGGACCCCCAGGCCAGCGAGTCCTGGCTCGATCCCAGGGGCCTGACGAAGACCCAGCGAGAAGTGACCCCCCAGCCGTGGGTTCCTTACAGCTTGATAGCCACCGGCACCATCGTCTGTGTCTACTGCTTCAGCATCCCCAAGCGGTTGACCGGCGGCCCGAAGTGAACGCCGGCCCTTCCCGTACTCCTCTCGCTCCGCGAGAGTGATAACGTCACGCGGAGCGTGACGAGTACCGATCGCTCCGCGAGAGTGATAACGTCACGCGGAGCGTGACGAGTACCGATTACTTCCCGCTGCGGAACTGGTCGAAATACTGGCGCGCCTGCTCCCGTTCACTCTTCGGTAGCTTCTGTTCGGTGAGCGGGTCGGACGATTCCCGCTTGGCGCTTTGGAACTGCTCGCGGAGCTGGAGTTGGAGGTCGCCCGGGGTGTTGGGCCCTTCGACCTCCCCCACCACCGAAAGCTGCCCCTTGGCAACCTTCACGTTGGCATCGACGTTGGTGAAGTTCACGCCGCTCTTTCTTTCCGGCCGTTGCCCGGTAGCGCGACCCTTGCCGCCGCCGCCGGCGTTGAGCAGCACCATCTCCTTCTCGCCTTGGCCTTGGCAGGCCGGACAGCCGGCCCCGCCGCACTCCTTGCAAGTCATCTGCCGCCGCGCGTCGGCCAACTGGTCCAGGGCCTGGTCGAGGGCCTGCATCTCGTTGGCTTGCTGCTGGAGGTTCTTCAGATCGCCTTGGACTTGTTGGAGCATGTCCGCGGCATTCTTGCCCTGGCCTTGCTTCAGGCAGTTGGCGCACTGTCCCAGTTTCCGGGCCATCTGCTGCACCTGGTTCGCCGGCGGCAACTTCTGCCGGAGCTGTTCGAGCTTCTGCTGGAGCTTGTCGGCCGCGGCCTGGTCGCCGGCCTGAAGCGCCTGCTGGATCTGGTTCTTGAGCTGTTCCTGTTGCTTCTTGTTGTCGGCCAGCAGCTTATTGAGGTTGTCCTGCATCTTCTGGAGCTGATCCGCCAGGGCCTTCTGCTGCTTCGCGTCCAGCTTGCCGCCGGCCAGGTCGTCCTGAAGTTTCTGCAACTCCTTGAGGGCCTTCTGCAAGTCGCCCTTGGCGATCTGGTCGCAGAACTTGTCGGCCGGGCCCTTGGGAATGTCCTTGAGCTGACCGAGCTGCTCCTGGAGCTTTTCCGGAGAGGAGAGCTCCGAGCGACGCTTGTTCAACTCCTGGGACAACTCGTTGAGCTTGACCAGGGCGTCCTTGCGGTCCAAAGACTTGTCCGAAGCGTTGCGGTCCAAGTCTTTCTCCAGCTTGGCGATGGCGTCTTCGGCCTTTTTCAGCCCTCGCTTCTCTGCCTCCTGGCGCTGTTGGAGCAGCTTGTGTCGCAGCGCGTCGGTCGACTTCTTCACCTGCTGCCGGGCCGCCGCGTCCGTGCCGGCCGACGCCCGCTCGGGTGCCGCCGCCGGATTGACGAAGACCGCCGCCAGCACCGCGGCGACGCCGGGCAGCAAGGGCAGCAAGAGCTGACGGCTGGGAGTCAGATGGAATTCCCGGCCCACGTTGATCCGCTGGACCCGCCGGGCGGCGTCATCCAACAGCGCGCGGCCAAACCCGCTCTGGCGCTCCTCGGGCGACATGGCCAGGCTGCTGGCGACCCGTTCCTTCAGATCGAAGCGGCGGTCGATCTCGATCGCCGCGTCCATCGCTCCACGGCCGCGGATCATGGCCCAGGCGGCCGCCAGCAGCGTGCCCAGGATCATCGCTCCCACCGGCCAGACCCAAGGCTCCACGCCAAGCGGCCGGAACTTGTCCAGCACGATCAGCCCCACGGCGACCAACAGGGTGGCAAACCAGAACCACCCCAGCACACGGACGAACCGCTGGAGACCCAGCCACCGTTGGGCCCGCCGCACCTGCTTTCGGAGCTGTTCCATGATCCCCTCCTCGCAACGGCACCCTTCCGGGGAGTGAATAGGTCCCTCATATCGGCCTTTGCATTATAGCCGCAAGCCGCCGGGACCGCTATCATTGTAGGACCATACGGGGGAAAACGTCCAACGAGTAGGGTGGGACAAGCTCGCGCAAGCCAGCGCCGGCCCACCAGGAGAGAGAGTAGCTAGTGGTCGATGGTTAGCGATCAGCGGCTAGAGGCGTAAGGTCCTGCCAGCTCTGATCGGCGACCGCCGCTGGTGGGCCGGCGGCCGCCAAGGCGGCCTTGTCCCACCCTACAGCTTGGATAGTCCTGATAACTAGAGATTCGGCGGTAATGACCATGGGCGATTTTCGCATGGAACGCGACTCGATGGGCGAAGTTCGCCTGCCGGCTCAGGCCTATTACGGGGCCCAGACGCAACGAGCCGTCGAGAACTTCCCGATCTCCGGGCAGCGGCTACCCCCCGAGTTGATCCACGCCTTGGGCCTGGTCAAATGGGCGGCCGCCGTGGTCCATCGCGACCTGGGCAAGCTCTCCGCCAGCGGCAAGAACCGCCTGGACCAACGCCAGATCGAGGCCCTCATCCAGGCCTGCCGCGAAGTGGCCGAGGGCCGTTTCGACGACCAGTTCCCGGTGGACGTTTACCAGACCGGCTCGGGCACCTCCAGCAACATGAACGCCAACGAAGTGATCGCCAATCGGGCCATCGAGATCGCCGGCGGCGATCGTTTCAGCCCCAGCAAGCCGATCCACCCCAACGATCACGTCAACATGGGGCAGAGCACCAACGACATCTTTCCCACGGCCATTCAGGTGGCCGTCGCCCAAGAGATCCAGGCGGCCTTGATCCCGGCCTTGCAACGGGCCCACGAGGTGCTGGCGGCCAAGGCCGGCCAATGGGCCGAGATCCTCAAGATCGGCCGCACGCACCTGGCCGACGCCACGCCCTTGACCCTCGGCCAGGAGGTCGGCGGCCTGGCCCGGCAACTGGAGCTTTCCGTCGACCGGGCACGGCGGGCGCAGCAGGCCGTGCGGGAGCTGCCGGCCGGCGGTACGGCCGTGGGCACGGGGATCAACACGCACGCCGAGTTCGGCCGCCGCGTGGCCCAAACGCTGGCCGCCCGAACCGGGATCGCGTTCGTCGAGGCGGCCGACCATTTCGAGGCCAACGCCCAGCGCGACGGCCTGGTCGAGGCGCACGGCCAGTTGCGGCGGTCGCCGTGACGCTCTTCAGCGTGGCCAACAATCTCCGCTGGCTGGGCTCGGGTCCGCGTTGCGGCTTCTACGAGGTCAAACTGCCCGATCTCCAGCCCGGCAGCTCGATCATGCCCGGCAAGGTCAACCCCGTGATGAGCGAGAGCCTGATGCAGGTGGCCGCCCGGGTCATGGGGAACGATCAGACCGTGGCGTTGGCCGGCGCCGCGGGCGGGCAGTTCCAGTTGAACGTCATGATGCCGGTGATGGGCTTTGCAGTGCTGGAGAGCATCCGCCTCTTGGCCAGTGCCGCCAAGGCCTTTTCGGGGCTCTGCCTGGAGGGACTGGAGGCCAATGCCCAGGTCTGCCAGTCCGCGGTGGAGAAGAGCCTCTCCCTAGTGACCGGGCTGAATCCCTACATCGGCTACGAGCGGGCGGCGGCCCTGGCCAAAGAGGCCTTCAAGACGGGCAAGACCATCCGCCAGCTCTGCCGCGAGCAACACATCTTGCCCGAGGAACAGCTCGAAGAGGCCCTCGATCCCTGGCGGATGACCCGGCCCGAGTAATGTAGCAGGCACACGCCGTGTGCCGTTTCTACATTTTGCATTTTTCATTTTACATTTTTCATTTTGCATTACTGAACGATCGAACAATGACAAATGAAAAATGTAAAATGTAAAATGAAATACGCGGCGCAGAGGCCTGGCTGCCGTCTATGGTTTGAGGAGAAAGGAGCCGCCCATGCTTCCCGAGACCTTCCGCTGTTACCTGGTGACCAAGGACGCCGCGGGGAACGTTTCCGGCCAGATCACTCGGCGGCCGCTGGCGGAGCTGCCGCCGGGCGAAGTGCTGATCCGCGTGGCCTGGTCGTCGCTCAACTACAAGGACGCCTTGGCGGCCACCGGTCACCCCGGAGTGAGCCGCGTCTTTCCCCACATTCCCGGCGTGGATGCGGCCGGCACCGTGGCGGAGAGTAGGGTCAACGAGTTCGTCGAAGGCGACCCGGTGCTGGTCACGGGCTTCGAGATGGGAGCCGACCGCTGGGGCGGCTTCGCCGAGTACGTCCGCGTGCCGCACGATTGGGTTGTCCCGCTGCCCTTTCCCTTGAGCCTGCGCCACAGCATGGCGCTGGGCACGGCGGGACTCACCGCGGCCATGTCCGTCGACGCCCTGCGGAAACACGACGTGGCGCCCGACCGCGGCGACGTGGTGGTCACCGGGGCCAGCGGCGGCGTGGGCAGCATCGCCGTGGCCCTCTTGGCCAAGCTCGGCTACCGCGTCGCCGCCGTCACGGGGAAGGCCTCCGCCCACGATTACCTCAAGAAGCTCGGGGCCAGCCAGGTCCTCGATCGGCAGGCGGTCGACGAGACAAGCGGAAAACCGTTGCTTACCGGGCGCTGGGCCGGCGCCGTGGACACCGTCGGCGGCAACATCCTCGGCACCCTGATCCGCGCCACGCGATTGGCCGGCTGTGTCGCCGCCTGCGGAATGGCCGGCGGGACCAGCTTGCCGGTCACGGTCTTTCCCTTCATCCTCCGCGGCGTCACGCTCTCCGGCATCGAGGCCGCCTGGGTCCCCACGCCCTTGCGGAGCGAGATCTGGGATCGGCTGGCCGTCCAATGGAAGCTCGACAACCTCGACGCCATCGCCCAGCCGGTCGACCTCGAACAGCTCCCCTCGAAGATCCCCGAGATCCTCGCCGGCCGCATCACCGGACGCCTCGTGGTCCGCATCCAAAACGAACTTGGCAAAACATGACCTCCGAAAATGGTACTCGTCACGCTCCGCGTGACGCGCGTCCTCACGCGGAGCGTGAGGAGTACGTTACGATCGGCAAAACATGACCTTCGAGACCTTCGAGCACACGGCCGACATCGGCCTGCGGGTTCGGGCGGAAAGCCTCGACGAGTTGTTCGCCGAGGCGGCCCGGGCCTTCTTTTCCCTGATCGTGGCGAACCCCGAGGCGATCCGGCCTGTCCAGCAAGTGGAGTTCGAGCTGGCCGGCAGCCAACGCGACGACCTGTTTTTCGATTGGCTGGCGGAGCTGCTCTACACCTTTGCGACCCGCCGGCTATTGCTGGCCGAGTTCGACGTTCGCGTCCGCGACGACGGGCTCTTCGCCCGCGCCCGCGGCGAGCCGCTGGACCGCCAGCGGCACGAGCTGGACCTGGAAGTCAAAGCGATCACCTACCACGGGCTGAAAGTTGAACAGGCCGCTGGCGGCTGGCTGGCCGAGGTGATCGTAGATATTTGAAACAGTTGTCGGTTGCCAGTTGTCAGTTGCCAGTTCTTAGAGGCCCACGGTAACTTGTCGCAACTGACATCACGCTACGTTCTTGGCCGCCGGTCGCCGACAACTGACAACTGACAACTGACAACTGACAACTGACAACTGACAACTGACAACTGACAACTGACAACTGACAACTGACAACTGACAACTGACAACTGACAACTGACAACCGACAACCGACAACCGACAACCGACAACCGACAACCGACAACCGACAACTGCCATGACCAAGCAAGGCTACCACGGACCGCTGGAACGGATCGCCGAGTGCGTCTGGCGGATCCCCACGCGTTACAAGATCGGCATGAGGGTCGAAGGGCGAATCTTCGCCGACGATCGGTTGATCGAGCAGATCCGCGCCGACCAGGCGCCCGAGCAGGTGGCCAACGTGGCCTTCCTGCCGGGCATCCAGGTGGCCAGCATGGCCATGCCCGACATCCATTGGGGCTACGGCTTTTGCATCGGCGGCGTCTGCGCCACCGATCCCGAGCAAGGCGGCGTGGTCTCGCCGGGCGGCGTGGGCTACGACATCAATTGCGGCGTCCGCCTGGTGCGCTCCAATCTCCACCGGGACGACGTCCAGCCGCGGATTGCGCAGCTCATGGACGCCCTGTTCCGCGCGATCCCCGCCGGCGTCGGCACCGGCGGGCCCTACCTCTTCGACCCCGGGCAACTGCGGCGGCTGATGGCCGAGGGCACGGCGCTTTTGGAATCCCGCGGGCTGGCCACGCCGGGCGACGTCCAATTCACCGAGGCCCGCGGCTGCCTCCGCGGGGCCCAGCCGGACCTGGTCAGCCAGCGGGCCCTGACGCGGGGCGGCGATCAGTGCGGCACGCTCGGCTCCGGCAACCATTTCCTCGAAGTCCAGGTGGTCGACGAGATCTTCGACCCGGCCGCCGCCCGGACGATGGGGCTGGAGCCGGAGATGGTCTGCGTGATGATCCATTCCGGCTCCCGGGGCCTGGGCTACCAGGTCTGCGACGACGCCCTGCGCGAGCTCCGCGGCGCCCCGGCCCGCTACGGCATCGAGCTGCCCGACCGCCAACTGGCCTGCGCCCCCGTGGAGAGTCCCGAGGGACAACGCTACCTGGGCGCAATGCGGGCGGCGGCCAACTTCGCCTGGGCCAACCGTCAACTGCTGATGTGGCAGACGCGGGAGGCCTTTGCCGAGTTCTTCGGCCGCCCGTGGGAGTCGATGCAAATGAACCTCGTCTACGACGTGGCCCATAACATCGCCAAAATGGAAGAGCACGCCGTCGAAGGCCGCACGAAGCAGCTCTGCGTCCACCGCAAGGGCGCCACCCGGGCCTTCCCCCCGGGCCATGCCGAGCTCCCCGACCGCTATCGCCCCATCGGCCAGCCGGTGATCATCCCCGGCGACATGGGCCGGGCGAGCTGGGTGCTGGTCGGCGCCCCGGGCAGCATGGAGCAGACCTTCGGCACTACCTGCCACGGCGCCGGCCGCTTGATGAGCCGCACCGAGGCCGTCCGCCAGTCCCAGGGCCGTCGCATCGACCGCGAGCTGGCCGAGCAGGGGATCATCGCCCGCGCCCACGGCTGGCGCGGGCTGGCCGAAGAGCAGCCCGCCGCCTACAAGGACGTGAGCCAGGTGGTCGACGTCGTCCACCGCGCCGGCCTGGCCACGAAAGTCGCCCGCATGAGGCCCATCGGGGTGGTGAAAGGATGAGTTGGCCGCACGGGCATAGCCAGCGGCACACGGCGTTGTGGCTGATGCTCACTACGGCTCGGGGGAACGTCGTTCGGACGCGGCCTTCGTCAGTATGTTCCTGTCGTCAAGGAATTCTACCGGCGGGGCGTCTTGGCCATGCTCCCACATGAGTGAAAAGAACCAGACGCCGCTTTCTCCGATGCAGAAATCCGCAGGGGTGAACGGCAGCTTGGAATCCAAGGGCGGCTCGGTCCGTTGCGGATGATACTCGGCGCGCCAGCCGAAAGCCTCGCCCGTCCAGGATTCTCCCCGTGCGTGAAGTTCGGCGGCAAATCGACGTACTTCATCGACCTCCGGGATGAGGATTGGCACGATGGACTCGTAATCGTTGTGGACTCTGATCTTAGCCTTCGCGGTGACCACGTTTCGCCTCCTCGTTTCGCCACGCCTCGAGAATGGTATCCCGGTGCTCCGTCAGAATACTCTGAATCTCGGTCAGTTCATGCTCGCGGAATCCCCGCAACTTCGATAGCGCCACCGGGTCTAGCCAATACTTCGCCTCGCTGCCTTGACGTCCGACGTGGACGTGTGGCGGTTCGTCAAGATCGGCTTCGTAGAACCAGAACCGATATCCTTTGACGCGCAGGACAACCGGCATAAGGCCACCCGTAATTATACAACGTTTTCACTCACCTCAGGAACCGTAGCGGGACGGCAAAACAGTTCTGACCCCTTTTTCCCCCAAATGAGTTATGTCCACTTTTCCGTCCCCGTCCCCGATTTTCTCGCTGCCGTCCTCAGAATTTGCCCGCAGCCGCATTGTTAAGCATGTTTATGTAGAACGAGGCGATCCGGAAAATCACCAGGATGATGATCCCGGCGATCAGCGCCCAGACGGCGTAGCCGGCCAGCATCGTCAGCACGCGCATCGCGGCGTCGGCCCGCTCGTGGTACTGGCGCGACAAGACGGCCAACGACTCGACTAGCCGGCCGCTCTGCTCGCCCACCAGCACCGCGTCGAGGAACTCCTGGGGAAAGACGCCGCTGGCGCGGAACGCCTCTTCGATCGTGTCGCCCCGGGCGATCACCTTGTCGACGGCGGGCACGGCATCGATATAGCGGGCGTTGCCCGTGCTCTCCAAAGCCAATTTCAGCGACGGCCGCAGGGCCATGCCGGCGTTCTGCGTGAGGTGCAGGACCCAGGCCAGCCGCGCAATGGCCAGCGTCTCCAGGGCCTTGCCGAGCTGCGGCACCCTCATCACCAGGTGTTGGATGGGCCGCGTCCAGGCCAGCCCACGGCCCAAGGCGAAGATCAATCCCGCCACGGCCAGGCCGATCAGCGTGACCGCGCTGGCATAGATGGCCAGCCCGCGATTGCCGACCAGCCCCCAGCCGAGGATGTCGATGGTCGTTCCCGTCGCCTGGCCGATCATGCCGAGGATCCAGATCAGCAGGCCGACGACCACCACGGCCGCCGCCAGTTGCATCAGCGGCCAGGCGATCGCGGTGAGGAAGAGCCGCCGCAGTTGAAGCTGGTTCTGGTAGTGGGCGGCCAGGTGGCCGAAGGCCTCGCCTTGGTGTCCCGTCTGCTCGCCGACGCGGACCAGTTCCCGAAAGAGTACGGGGAAGTAATCGCCGGTCGAGTCCAGGGCTTCCGCCAGGCTGTCGCCCTTGTTGACCGCCTCGCTGACTTTGCGGAACCGGCTCCGCGCGGCCAGTGCCCCGGCCCTTTCGGCCTCCTGGCCCCAGACCTTGCGAAGATCGATGCCGGCCTCCAGCGAGGTCGAGAGCCGTGTGCAGAGGTTGGCCAGTGGCCGCGTGCCGATGCGTGGTGAAAGGAGCATAAACTCAGCATACACCCGCCCGACAGGGAAGGAAAGCGCCCGGCGAAATCCGGACGGGCAGAGCAGTCAGCCCGCGGTATGAAAGCAGCGACGGTCGCGCCGGCACGTCGGGCATCCTTGGTTGCGCGTTTGCCCGCTTCAGCCCCGAAGGGGCGTAACTCGATAGCCCAGGGCGCAGCCCTGGGAGGCGAAGTCGCCACGCCCGTCGAAGCCCTGAAAGGGCGCGACAACCGCGCGACGAGACCGGGCAGTTGCGCCCCGTTGGGGCTTGCAACAGGAAGGGCCGACCGTTTCCCCCAGGGCTCTGCCCTGGGCTATCGAGTCGCGCCCCCTTCGGGGCTGACGCAATACTATTGACGGCGCGAGTTCGCGGGGCGCGTATAGCCGACGAACTCGCAATTCGGCAATGCCTCCATGAGCATTTTCACGCCTTCGTTAGTGACCTGGTTCGCGCAAACGTCCAACTTTTGAAGTTGTTTCAATCCCATGAGCTTTCGCAATCCAGCGTCGGTGATTTGGGTGCCGGCCAATTCCAATTCGTGGACTTGGGGCAACGATTCGAGATGTCGCAACCCGGTATCGGTGGCGACGGTGAAATTGAGTCCTAGCCTTTCGAGGCGGGTCATGCCTTCCAGGCGTTCCAGGCCGGCGTCGGTGATTTTAGTCCAGGCGAGGTCTAACGATTGGAGCTGGGTCAAGCGCGCAAGGTGTGTGAGCCCAGCGTCGGTGATTCTGGTTTGTGCGAGACCGAGCGATTGGAGTTTGGTCAAGCCTTCGAGGTGCGCAAGCCCGGCGTCCGTGATCTTGGTATGTTCGAGGTCCAACGTTTGGAGTTGCGTCAAGCCTTCGAGGTGCGCAAGCCCAGCGTCCGTGATCTCATTCCGGTTGAGTGTCAACTCTCGGAGTTGGGTCAAGCCTCTAACGTGTTCCAACCCAGCGTCAGTGATCGGAGGGGACGGGTACCGCGCGGACAAGTCCAGAATGACGACGCTATTAAAGAAATCGTCCCCCAGAAGATCCCGCAGCCACCGTGGCGCGGATTCGCGCCCGCTGGGAGTAGCATACGTGACGATACAATCGAAAGTCGCGTGAATCACCATACCATAGCTGAACGAACCGCGCGTCCCAATTTCCGCTATCGCCTCCTGCTGCTCCCTCGCTTGCTTCATCTCCGTCGCCAACCAACTGAACGGGAGGGCGACGGCCAACGTCAGCAACAGCAGCGCGCGGATGCTGAATTGGAATCGCCCACGAAAGAGCAGGGCAACGGCAAACCAGACGAGCATCAACAGCATCGCCGCGCCGATCGTCGCCAGGGCGATCAGAACCGGCCAACCCTTGGGCGACCACTGGGACCACTCCCAAACCCAGAGCAGTCCCTCGACGGCCAGCAGCCCGACCACGCAGCGATCCGGCGTAAGATGGAACCAGCGGCGACGGGGGTTGGGGGCGTCGGCCATGCCCGCCAGTATAGCAAAGCCCGCCGCGTACCGCTAGAATGGAAGTCCTCAGGCGTCCGTTCCTCCGAATCTTTGGATTGCTCGCAGCATGAAATACGAACGATTCGAGGACTTGCCGGTCTGGAAGGCGGCTATCGACTTGGCCGAGCGGGTTTACCATCTCACGCGCCGCGGCTTCTTTGTGCAGCCCGGCGACCTGCGGGACCAGCTTCGCCGCGCCGCGCTCTCGGTTTCCAACAACATCGCCGAGGGTTTTGAACGCGGCTCGACGGCGGAACTGCTGGCTTTCCTCTACATTGCGCGAGGTTCGGCCGGTGAGGCCCGCTCCATGCTCCGTTTCGCCCTCCGCCTCCTCGACCCCGCAGAGGTCACGACGAGCGCACGCGAAACGGAGATCTCAAATCTCAAATCTGAGATCTCGGACATCATCCCCCTGGCCGAGTCCTGTTCGCGTCAAATCCGCGCCTGGGCCGAGAGCCTGCAAAACAGCGACATCAAGGGTCAGCGTCACCTCACCGACCAGAGTCGTCGCCAATACGATGCCGGCAAGCGCTCGGCGGCCTTTCATCGCGAAATCCAGCAACGCTTTCGCCGAGAGCATCCTGAACTCTTTTCCGATCCTCCCGCCGAACCGTGAACCACCCGCGCGAATCTCAGATCGGAAATCTCAAATCTCAAATCTCAAATCTCAAATCGAACATAACCACGACCAACACCGGCAGCGACCATGTGCTGAATTGGAAAAGATCAAGGCAACGGCCAACCACACGAGCATCAACAGCATCGCCGCGCCGATCGTCGCCAGGGCGATCAGAACCGGCCAACCCTTGGGCGACCACTGGAACCACTCCCAAACCCAGAGCAGCCCCTCGACGGCCAGCAGCCCGACCACGCAGCGATCCGGCGTAGGATGGAACCAGCGGTTGCCGGTCTGGAAGGCGTCAGGGATCTTCACGTCCCCCTTTTCTGCCGTTGGCCGGGCGAATGCGGACATCGTCGTACGATACTTCGCCGATGCCGCCCAGCAGCCCGATGTTGACAATCCCCTCGCGCGCGTGAGGCGGCACCTTGACGCGACCCGTCATCCGTTTCCACTCGAAGGTTCCCCGCCAGGGCCCGATGGCCACGTGTCCCACGGTGGCGCGGTTCTCGTCCAAGAATAGGATCGCAAACTGGGGTGCCTGTTCGGGCGCGGGGCCGGGAGATATGCCCTCCCCGCGGACCATGCAGGAAAGCTCCAATTCGTGGACCTTGCGGCCGTCGATCGGAAAGCCTTGGAGCGCCCGGCAGCCCCGGCCAGGGTCCGAGTTGGAGAAGGTCACGTAGTGCCGCCCTTCGGGGGCGTCGGCGGCGGTTATGACTTTCATCTGGCGGATGTAGTACCAGCCCGCCGGTTCGCCGCTGGCGCCGGCGACTTCCTCGAATCCGCTGTTGATCAACTTCGGGTGCAGCGGGTCGGGCTGGACCTGCCGGCTCTCCTCGGCCTTGCCGGTCATCGGCACAAAGAGCGTCGGCCGCAAGGCTTCGTTGATCAACTCGCCGTTCTGCTTTTCCAGGAGGTGAAACACTTGCTGGTAGCGCTCGCCCACCGGAATGATCATGCGTCCCCCTTCCTTGAGCTGACCGATGAGCGGTTGCGGCACCTTTTCCGGCGAACAGGTGACGATAATCTTGTCGAACGGAGCCTTCTCCGGCCAGCCCAGATAGCCGTCGCCGATCTTCACGAACACATTCGTGTACTTGAGCCGCGTGAGCGTCTGCTTCGCGCGCTTTCCCAGCGATTCGATGATTTCGATCGAGTAGACCTCTTTTACCAGCGGGCTGAGCACCGCCGCCTGATAGCCGCTGCCGGTGCCGATCTCCAACACGCGATCGTTCGGCTGCGGCTGCAACTGCTCGGTCATGTAGGCTACGAGCATCGGCGGCGAAATGGTCTGACGCTCGCCGATCGGCAACGACATGTCGAAATAGGCCCGGTCGATCCACTTGCTGAGCACGAACTCATGCCGCGGAGTGACGCGCATCGACTGAACCACTCGCGGGTCCTTGATGCCCGCGCCGACCACTTCCTCGTCGACCATGCGATTGCGGGCTTGTTCGAGCGATTGGGGCGACGCATGTTTCTGGGCTGACGCGGTCGCCGCCCAAGCGGTCAGGACGCAAAGCCCTGCCCACAGCAGCCAGCGATCCACCGGGCGAACACGCATGGGGAATACCCTGTTGAGCAACGAATGTTTTCCTTCTCCGTTAGTCTCTTAGTATAGCTCCCGCTCGCAATTTTGCCTTCTGGGCGGAATTCCCCCGCCGAACCCTTGACAGCAAAAAACTACTCTGGTAGTATTACCCGAGTAGTTAACCGGCAATGGAGCCCTCTGCGATGTCCACCGAGCGAACCTACCGCCTGGGAGACCTGCAACTGCGGATCATGAGGATCCTCTGGAGGGCAGGGCCGGCGAGCGTGGCCCAGGTCCACGAGGAACTGGGCGGCTCGCTGGCCTACACCACGGTGGCCACCATGCTGCGGAAAATGGAAAACCGCGGGCTGGTGGGCCACGAGGAGCAGAACCGCAAGTTCATCTACCAGGCGGCAATCCCCGCCGCCGAGGTCACCCGTTGGATGGCCGACGACCTGGTGGATCGGCTCTTCGAGGGAAGTCTGGCCGACACGGTCAATCACCTGCTGGAAACCCGGGAGGTCAGCCGCCAGGAGCTGGCGGAGCTGGAACGGCTGATCCGGGAGCGAAGGAGGCGTCCATGAGCCCCACCTCCGCAACCGCATTGTGCTTGGCGACCGCCCTGCTGGTGGCCGCCGGGGCGACGGTGATCGGCGGCCTGGCCGGCGTGGCCGCACGGCTGACCCGTTGGGCCGTCTGGCAGCGGACCATCTGGCAAGCCGCCGTTCTCGGCGTCTTTTCCCTGCTGGCGGTGGAGTTGACGGGCACCTCGGCCGGCCTGGGGCAATTGCTGCGGCAGGCGGTCTTGGGTTGGGCACCGCCCCTGGCCGTGGCGCCTCGGTTATGCTGCACGCGGGAGGAAATGACACAAGTTCGTAGTACCGGCTTTAGCCGGAAATTCGCGGCAACACCGCCTGAAGGCGGGACTACCAGCGGCCCGTTTCCGACCGCGTGCCCTATGACCGCATTGGCCACGCCGGGTGCCACTGGCGCTGCCAGTGCCTCCGTCGGGTTTCCCGGGAGGTGGCTCCCTCGGGTAAGCCCTGACGAGGAGACAAGTGTCGGCTCGGATGTGGAGCGGATCGGTAATTCGTCCAGCAACGAGGCCGGTCTCCCGGACGGATTACCAATCCGTCCTACGGGCGATCAAGGATTCTGGACCCAGCCGCGTGCCGGCGCCGCTTTGGTGATCGTCTGGTGGCTGGGCGCCGTGGGACTGGCAGCGCGGACGGTCCGTGCCCGGGTCTTGCTCGGCCGGTTCCGCCGCCTGCAAGCGGCGTGCGACGATGCGGCGGTCGGCTGCCGCGTGGAATGGCTGGCGCGGCGGCTGGGGATTCGGCGGGCGGTTGACGTGCGGACATCGCCCGCTCTGGCGGCGCCGGTGGCCTTTGGCGTGCTGCGGCCGGTGCTGGTGCTGCCGCCGGCTTTTGCGGAGCGGTTCGACCGCGGCCAGCAGGAGGCCATTTTGGCCCACGAGCTGACGCACCTGGCGGCCGGCGACGCCGTCTGGCTGCTGCTGGCGGACCTGCTGGCGGCCATGCTCTGGTGGCAGCCGGTGGCCTGGTGGCTGCGTCGCCGATTGCGGGCGGCCGGCGAAGCGGCGGCGGACGAAGCGAGCCTCTTGGTCCCCGACGGGCCCCGTACCTTGGCGGCCTGCCTGGTGGCACTGGGTGGCCGGCTGGCCGGTTCCGGCCGGCTGGGCTGGCTGTCGATGGCCGGCAGCGGATTCCGCTCGGGCCTGGGTCGTCGAGTCCAGCGGCTCTTGGACCTGGACCGGCAGCCGCCGCGCACCCCCGGGCGTGGGCTGGTCCGAACGGCCAAAGTGTGTCTGGTTCTGATATTGGTGATCGTGGCAGTTACTTGTACCGCCTGGGCGCGACCCCAGGCCATCCCGAGTGAAGGAGAAACGACGATGCACGTACTGAGTCATTCCTGGCGGCACTCGCTGGCCGCCGCGTTGGTGATGGCCTTCTGGACCACGGCCGCACCGCCCGTCAAGGCTGACGACCAGCCCAAGGCGGAAGGCACGCAGGCCGAGCACAAGGAAGGCCGCGCGCCCTCGCTAGCGCGAGCAACCGCCCGCGGCGCCCGAGGCTCGCGGCGAGCGTAGTGCGGCCGAATCCCGCGGCGGTGAACGTCGCGAGGCCACGTCCCGCGGCGGTGAGCGTCGCCAGTCCGAGACCCGCCGAAGCGAGCCGGAAGGCCGCCAGCTCCCGCCGGAGCTCGTCGAGCGGCTGGAGAAGCGGCGAGCCCTCCAGCAGGAGGCCGAATCGATCTTGCGGAAGATCGTGGAACTGAAATCGGGCGACGAAGGAGCAAGCCAAGAAGCTGTTCACGTCGCTACGCGAGTTGGCGGCCAAGATCGACCAACTTCCCGTGCCGCCGCCGGCAATGGTCTCCGAAAGGCCGCAACTGGAACGGCTCGCCCGTGCCATGCAGGCGGCCAAGGCCAACGCCCGGCAGTTCGGCGGCCAGGCGTTGAGCGAGTCGCTGGAAAAGGCATCGCAGGACATCCGCCACGTCGTGGACGCTATGGGACGTGCGGGCCGGGGCCCCGGCGGCGAGGGCCGCGAGGATGCGGAGAGTCGCCTCCAGCACCTCCACGCGGCGATCGAGAACCTCCGCGCCGCGGGCATGAACGAGCCGGCCGACGCGCTGGAAGGTGAGTTGCGCCGTAGGCTTCAAGAGCGCCAGGCCCAGCAGCCTCCGCCGGGCCGTGAGCGGGAACGTGCGGACCGCGACTACCGGGCGGCCGTACAAGCGCGCGGGTCCAGCTTGGCGGCCGGCGCGGGCTCTGCTCGGCCTTCCGGCGACCTGCAGCAAGACGTGCAACAGCTCCGTGGCGAGGTCCAATCCTTGCACCAGCAGCTCAACGAGATGCGGGAAATGCTCAAGCACCTCACGACGCACGAGCAAAACAGCGAGCATGAGGCGGCTCCCCGGCGGTAGAGGCAAGACTCGGCTGAGAAAGCAACTTCCGCATTTCCCCGTACTCCTCTCGCTCCGCGAGAGGGATGGCGTCACGCGGAGCGTGACGAGTACGGCGGACCGAGAAAATGGCTTAGGCCGGGCAACCGCGATGGTCGCGGCGGCCCGGCCTTTTTCGTTGTGCATTTGCAGAAAACTCGCGGCCGCGTCGAAAGCGTTGTCCACCAGCGGGTGGGGACGGTAGAATATACTGCGTGCGGCCGGAAATGCACCGTTCGTGGTCCCGACTTGAGGCGGTCTTCCGCGGATTACTGGCTAAGGACCGGCGCAGAAACAAATGTCGCCTTTCGCTCCGCGAAACAGCGCGGCTTTCGCGGAGCGAAAGGCGACAATCCGACAGATGTTGATTCGCCGGTCCTAAAGCCGGCACTACGAACTTCGGGCGGCTCCGGTCCGCGGCATTCTCGCTCGGCATTCGGCCAGGCAGCGGTAGAGGAAAGCGACCATGGCGACCATTCTCGTCGTCGACGATTCGGCGGTCGACCGCCAGTTCGTCGGCGGCCTGCTGGGCAAAGACGCAAGTATCAAGGTGGATTTCGCCGTCAACGGCGTCGACGGCCTGGCGAAGATGGAAACGGGGATTCCCGACCTGGTGGTCACTGACCTGATCATGCCGGAGATGGACGGGCTGTCGTTGGTCTCCGCCGTTCGCCGCCGCTTTCACCTGGTGCCCGTGATCCTGATGACTTCCAAGGGAAGCGAGGAATTGGCCGTGCAGGCCCTGGAGGCCGGGGCGGCGAGCTACGTCCCCAAGCGGATCCTCGCCCAGCGGCTGTTGGACACGGTGCACAACGTGCTGGCGATCTCCTGGCGTCGGCGGAGCCATATCCGTCTGATGGGCAGCATGACCCAAAGCGAGTCGACCTTCGTGCTGGAGAACGACCCCGGGCTGATCGGCCCGTTGGTGACCTATGTGCAGGAGGACTGCACGCACATCGGACTGTGCGACGCCACGGAGCAGACCCGCCTGGGCGTGGCTCTGGGAGAGGCCCTCACCAACGCGCTGTATCACGGCAACCTGCAAATCGGCTCCGAGCTGCGGGAGCAGGACGAGAGGGCCTATTGGGACCTGGTCAAGGCGCGGGGCCGGGAGTCGCCCTACCGCGATCGGCGGATCCACATCACCGCCAGGATGAGCCGCGACCGCGGCGTGTTCGCCATCCGCGACGAGGGCCCCGGGTTCGATCCCTCTTCCCTGCCCGACCCCACCGACCCGGCCAACCTGGAGAAAGTCACCGGGCGGGGCGTGCTCTTGATGCGGACCTTCATGGACGAGGTGAACTACAACGAGGCCGGCAATTGCGTGACGCTCGTCAAGCTTCGCGACCTCTCCGCCCGTCCGCCGGGCAACGAGGAGTATTGAGAAGGCCCCTACGCGGCGCGCCCCAAGGGAGGAAGCTCACCGCGGGCCCGAAGGCGGCTGCGGTAGCCGTTGCGGGCCTGCTGGACCAGGCGATCGAGCCCTTCACGGAGCATGGGCAGGGGACGGCCCAGCGCTTGGCGGGCGCGCCGCGTCACCAGCGACGTCTCGTCGCAGCGGGCCCGCTTCCCCTGCCGGCGCCTCGGCCTCCGCAGCCGGACGACCGGCCGGAAGACCGAAAGCCCGCGCCAACTGCCGCGCGAATTGCTGCGGCGTGATCCGCTCGGCGCCGGCCACGTGGTACAGGCCCGTCAACCGGCGGCGATAGGCTTCCACGAGCAGCTCGGCCAGGTCGGCAGCCAGGATCGGCGTGGCGTGGCGGTCGATCTCCAGCGGTTCACGGCCGCCGCCCACAAGCGACGTCCAAATCCGCTCGACCAGTCCGGCCTCCTCGCCCGGCGGACTCCAACCGTAGGCGTGGGTCCGCGCCAGCAGGACTTGGGGTGAACGCCCCAGGAACCGCTCCGCCTCGATCGCCGCCCGGCCCAGCGGGCGACGGCTGGCAGCGGGCGAATCCTCGGCATGGAACATCCGCGGGCCGGCGAAGACCGCATCGGTGGCGAGCACGGTGAGTTCGGCCTCCAACCTGGCCGCCAGCCGGGCCAGTGCAACCCAAAACCGGCCCTCGCGGGCCCCGTCGGGGATCTCCGCCAAGACCTCCCAACTATTCCGCGCCAAGGGGCCGCAATGGATGATCCAGCGGGGCGACTCCCGGCAGATCGTCGCCTTCCAGTCCGCCGGCTCGTCCGGCCGCCAAGGGGCCGTTCGGCAGCCGTCCAGCGAGATCGCCCGGCGGTGGTACAAGCCCAGCACCGAGAACCGTTCGGACAGCGCAAGGGCCAGGTTGGCGCCCAGAGTGCCCTCGACGCCCGTGACGATCAGCCGCGGGCGGCCTCCCGGCGATGTGGTGGGGTGTGACATCCGCCTCGCTCCCAAGAAAGGTCGGCGGATTGTAGCGGGGAAACCTCACCGGGCCAAGCGCGAAATCCTGGACGCCGGCGCCTCTGCTCAGAAGTCCCGCCGTAAGTCCTTATTGTCCAGTTGTTTGTGCCGTCTAATTGGCCTTGCCGCATGCGAGCAGGCGGCTCCCACTTGTCTCCGGGACTTTCTTCGTGTAACATGATATTAGAATATCAGAATATGTTAATCCTTAGGCAGAGAGAAATGCAATCCGACTTGCGCGAGAAGGCGGCCCTTCTCCGGGTCTTGGGACACCCGGTTCGCTTGGCAATCCTCTTGGAACTGGCGGCAGGGCCGAAATGCGTGACGGACATTCAGGAGCTCCTGGAGGTGCGACAAACGAACGTCTCCCAACACTTGACCGCTCTTCGGCATGAACGAATCGTTGACTACCACGAAGATGGAAAACTCCGCTGCTACTACATCGCTCGGCCCGATCTCGTCAAGGCACTTCGGCTGCTGATCGAGAAGGATTTCCCGGTTGTGTTGCGTTCGAAGGCGACGGTGCGCCGTGCGGCGCAGCGCACGCTTGCGGCTACCATGTGCGTCAGGTGAGCATCATGGCGGCGCCGATCCTAGACCACCCCACCCAGGACCCCGCCTTGTTCCGGCCCGAAAACCTCTTGGAGCGGGCGGCAGCCATGAAGGGCAAAGGGCACGGACGCCCCCTACCGGGAAACACAGGGACAAATCGAACAACACCGCGATGAAGGCATCCTCACCGTAGAAATGGAGGCGGCCGCGCTGATGGCGTTGGCGCGGGTGCGCAAGGCGGAGATTGCGTCATTGCTTCACGTCACCAACGCCTTTGCAACCGCCGAGAACGACTTTCACAAAGGGCCGGGCGACATCCACGACAGAGTTCTTGCGTGTTGCCTGGCAACGTTCAAAGAGGCGCTATGAAAGCCCGTGAGAGCGGTATGCCGGAAGAAAGTATGTGGGCCGCCTTCTTCACCCCGGCTGAAGTCTTGCGCAGGCTGGGGCTGCCCACGTCGGGCAACGTGGTTGACTTTGGTTGTGGATATGGCACGTTCACCATTCCGGCCGCGCAACTCACCTGCGGCACGGTCCATGCCTTGGACATCGAACCGGAAATGGTGGCGGTTACCCAAGCCAAGGCGGAAGCGTTGGGGCTGGAAAACGTGCGGACGTATCTGCGAGACTTTTTTGCCGACGGGACCGGACTGCCGGATGGGAGCGTTGACTATGCCATGCTGTTCAACATTCTCCATGCCGAGCGCCCCGAGGCGCTGTTGTGCGAAGCGTGGCGCGTGGTCGCGCCAGGCGGCAAGCTGGGAATCATTCACTGGAATTACGATCCCGCCACCCCGCGCGGCCCGTCGATGGGCATCCGCCCGCGTCCCGACGATTGTCGACGGTGGGCAGAGCGGATCGGATTTCGCTCGGCCGAGCCGATTGAGTTCCCGCCCTATCACTGGGGCGCGGCTCTTGTTCGGCCTTGAACCAAACGAACGGCAGTTCTGGCGACCAAATCCCGGCGGCCCGGCGGGCAGGATCTACGACTTGAGCCGAGCGGTGGGGAAATCCAACTTCTCGGCCGTCTTGAGCATCTCGTCCCAGGTCACTTCGGCCTTCTTGTAGGCCGCCGTGCGGCCGAGGATCGTGGTCAGATTGCTCCGCACGCTCGGGGGCACGGTTGGGTTGGAACAGTCGCCCTTGGCGATCGCCGTGTGGAAGCCGGCAATGTTGACGACTACGCCGTCGGTGTAGAGGTTGCCCAGCCGGCCGCCCTTGTAGGACTTCTCGCCGTGGATCAGAACCGTGCCGAAGTAATGGGCGTCGATGGTCCCCCGCGGGCCATACATGCGGTTGCCGATGTCGTCGTAGCCGGCACCGTACTGTTTCGAGGCGAAACTCACGAGCACGTCGTCGGGGAAGGTGTAGATCACGGCGAAACTGCCGTTGCAGTCGCCCGGGTCGCTGCGGCCTTTGCGGCTGCAGTTGCCCACGGCCTTGAGCGGGGCCTGATCGACGATCCAGGTGGCCACGTCCAGGGCGTGGATGTTCTGCTCGGTAATGATGTCGCCGGAAAGCACGCGGTCCAGGCCCCAGGCCCGCAGACGGGCCTCAGGGTTGTGCGGATCGGCGGCCAGGGAGTCCGAGCCGCCCCAAGTCCCGCCGCAATAGTAGACCGCCTCGCCGGATACCAGCGGACCGATGTCGCCGGCGTGGACGCGGCGGACGGCCTCCTGGTAGAACTCGCTGGCCCGGGTCTGGAAGTCGATCAGCACCACGCGTTTGGTCTCGGTCCCCTTGCGGCCCGCCTCGGCCATCGTCTGGCAGCCGGGCACGTCGACGGCGATCGGCTTGGCGCAGTAAACATGGACGCCGGCCTCGACGCCGGCCAGGGCCTGCTCGGCGTGGAAGAAGGGCGGGCTCTCGATCACGATTGCGTCCGGCCGGGTCTCCAGCAGCTTGTGGCAGCCCGAAAGCCTGCTGAACGCCCGTGCCGCCGGGGCCTTGAGCCGGGCGGCGGCGGCAGCGGCGCGCTCGGGAAAGTAATCGGCCGTGCCGACGAACTGGTAGCCGCCATGTTGCTGGAAGAGATTGGCGATCCAATTGCCGCGTCCGCCGCAACCGACCAGTCCCAAGCTGATTTTCGAGTTCGCTTCCGTTCCGGCGACCAGCTCCGGCTTGACGATGGTCAGTCCCAGCCCGAGCGCGGCAGAGCCGGCCAGGAACCCCCGGCGGCTGAAGCCCTCGGACTGCTTGGCGTGGGAACTCGTCTTGTCGGTCATGGCGCGACTCCTGATGGCGGGTGTTAGTGGGGGGACGTGTCAAAGGATGATTGACGGCACACTAGCACGAGGATAATCCACGCCCCTGCGTTCCGCCAGAGGGAGCCGCCGTAATGGTAGGGTGGGACAAGCTCGCGGAAGCGAGCGCCGGCCCACCAAGCCAGAGTGGTTAGTGGTCGGCGGTCAGTGGCTAGAAATGGAGGGCGTTGCGATTTCTGGCCACTGACCGCTGGCCACTGCCGGTGGGCCGGCGGCCGCCACGGCGGCCTTGTCCCACCCTACCGCTTTTCCGTACCCGTCACGCTCCGCGTGACGTTATCCCTCTCGCGGAGCGAGAGGAGTACGCGTTACTTCCACTTGATCCCGCAGCCCGGGTGCGCCGTCTGCTGCTTGGCGGGCGCCTTGCCGGCGAGGATGGCGTCCAAGGCCTGGCGGAGATAAGCGTGCTTGACTTTGGACTCGGTCTGATTATCGTCGATCCCGCCCAGGTAGACCAACTTGCGGTCCTTATTGAAGACGAAAACGTGCGGGGTGTTCGTCGCGCCATAGGCGTGGGCCGACTTCTGCGTGGGGTCGTTGAGGTAAGGGAAATTGTAGCCCTTCTCCTTGGCCCGCTCTTTCATCCCGTCCAGCGTTTCGCCCTTGTTGACGTTGATCGCCACGACCTGCACGCCCTTTTGCTGGTAGTCCTTCTCCAGGGCGATGAGGCGGTCCTGGTAGGCCTGGGCCACCGGGCAGTTGTTGCAGGTGAAGACCACCACCAACACCTTGGCGCGGGCGTAGTCGGAGAGGCCGTGCTCGACATCGTCCGTCCCGCTCAGGCCCGACCATTTCGGGGCCTGGTCGCCCAGCTTCAAATCCCCATAGGCAATCCCGGCGGTCAACACCGCGGCCATCGCTCCCGCCATCGCTGCAAGTCTCCCCGTGCGGATCATGGAACCTCCTCCTTCGAAAAAACAAGGACCTCGAAACTTCTCTTATCATTACCGCGACGGATGCCCCAGGCAAGTCTCGCCGGGGGTCTATGTTCACGCGGAAAAACAGCCCCCCGGGAAAGCGTAAGCGGGTACCCATGAAGAGCGGGCCGAGATTTGCGGCGATGGAAAAGTAGATTAGAATGGCCGCAGTGGTTCTCTCGTGTCGGCTTTTCCGAGGAGTCATCGCGTGACCGCAACTTGTAGTGCAACAGTCGGCCGGCTGGCGATCGTGGCGGGAGCGGTTCTTCTTTTGCCGGCCTGCGGAGGCGACAAGAAGCCGAATCAAGCGGTTTTCGTCGCGCCGGCGCCTATGCGGCCTGCGCCGGCACCGCCGGTGAAGCCCGTGCCGACGCCGGCCAACCAGAAACCCAAGGGGCCGGTCAAGGCGGCGCCCAAGCCCGCGGAGAAGCCGGCGGAGAAGAAGCCGCCCTTGCCCGAGGACGTGTCCGAGTGGAGAGCCCCCGACTACTATCGAGCGAAGGCCGAGAATCATCCCAAGCTTCCCGAGGCCCTGGCCGACATGGCCAAGCGATTCGCCGGCAGCCCGAGGGCGGACGCCGCGGCACAGTTGGTGGCCAATCTGCTCAAGCCGGAGCCGCCGCCCGCGGCGCCGGCCGGCAGGCCGGGCGGTCCGGCCGTGGCGCCGCGGCCGGCCTCGCCGGTGAACGTCAACAGCGCCCTGCTGAAGGCCGAGATCGATGCGCTGGCCGTACTGGGCAGCCCGGTCGCCAGCAAGTGCCTGGAGGATCTCGTCGCCGGAGAGATGCCCACCAGCGATGGCAAGCAAGCGGCCGAAGCGGCCCTGGAAGCCCTGGCCAAGAACCCTTCTCACCAGAGCGATGAGGTCCTCTATCGCGTGCTCACTGCCCGGGGCGAGCAGCGGCCGGCGGTTGCTGGAGCGTTGGCGGCCGACGAGTTGCAGAAGAGGGCCTACACGGTCGTTTTGCCCGCGGCTTCCGCGGAACTGCGATTGAAGTTGGCCGCGTTCGCCCTGGAACCCACGACGCCGCAGGAGCAGCAGGAGACGCTGTTGAAAGTGCTCCAAATGCAGGACCCGGCCAACGTCCCGGCCCAGTTCCTGCTTTACCAGAACGAGGCGACCGCCAATCCCGTCAAGGCATCCTTGTTGGGGTACTTCCAAGGGTACAGCTCCGAGGCCCTGGCGCGGGTCATGAGGATGTCGCCGGACGACTTGGGCGACAAGTCCGGCTCGCAGCCGACCTGGAACAGGCCGTCGGTGCCGATGGTTGCCGGCAGGTTCCCGGGCGGGCCCTCGAAGGCCGGGGACGATCCCGATCTGCCCTATCGGCTGGTCAAACAGTTCTGGGGCCCGGAGTTCACCCGGATCATGACGGGCCAACTTGCGGACCTCTCCTCGCTGGAGACGGGGGCGCCGATAGTGGTGTTGGCCGGCACGATTCCCACCGACGCCATGCGGGCCGCGCTGTACAAGGCCCTCCGCCGGCATTGCGAGGAAGGGTCCAAGGCGTTGGAGGCGGCCGGCTTGATCGACCGCGTGTTCTGCGACCCGGGATTGCTGGCCGTCCTCAAATCGCTGCCGATCAAGGCGCCGCCGCCCAGCCACGTGGCCGGCGCCGCCCGGACGCCCGCGGCTGAACCGCGGACCCGACCGGGCACCCCGTCGCGGCCCGGCGTCCCGGCCGTGAAGGTCTCCAAGCATCTCTCCGAGGAAGAGTGGATGATGACCTGCGGCAGCCTCGCCCGGGCGATCTGCCATCGGTTCGAAGCGGCTCTGAGGGCCAGGATCGCAGCGGGGAAAAAGGCCGGCCAGCGCGTCGATTTCCACGACGCGGCGGCCAAGCGGCCCATCGAGCTGCACGCGGACAAGCACGTGGTGGCCGAATACCATTCTCGACTGGCCCGACGGGCTGTCGAATAAGGACAAACTGGCCGGTCTGCCGCTCGACCCGATGACGATCCACTACGTCCGCATCGAAGAGCGGGGGAAGCTGCATGCCTTGGAGGGCTATTATCACCGCAAGTTCGCGGCCGGCGCGGCTTGCCCGCTGCCCGACGGTCTCTACCTGGAGAGTTTCCACACGGTCCAGCACACGGACCGCAAGACCTCCTTCGACCTGTTGATTACCTTGCCCAAGGATGCCGCGGCTGCCGCCCTGGGTCCCGCGGTTGCCGCGCAGCGGCCCGCGGTTGCCGCGCAGCGGCCCGCGACCAAGACCGGCAGCGAGAAGACCGCCGACCAGGAACGCGAATTGGTCATCGAGATCCTCTATCTCAACGTCAAAGACCCTTCCGGCCAGTCCGGCGGGGGCGCGGCGGCCGAGTCGGGCAAGGACGCGCCGGAAGAAGACCAGGACGCCCCGCCGGCGAGCCCGTAAAGAAGAGCGTTCTTAAGCGTGCTGTAACGGCGTCGCGGCTTTCAATCGAGCTCCCAGCTCCCTCTGGACAGGGCCGGAAGTGATGGGACACAGAAATACCTTTCACGCCACACACTATAACATGTTATGTTGCAACAACTTATGACTCATACGTCTTGACAGAAGCTCGCACGCCAGGGGCTTATTCAGGCCCTTTGACCCACCTATTGAATATCACGGAACGTAGCATTGATTCGCAGCGACCCCAACCCATTTTCAGCGACCGCGGCCGATTTGTGGCCAACTCCTGGGGTCGCCGTTCAGATGCTCCCAAAATCCGGGATGGCTTGACTTCGACACCCCTCTCCTAACCCATCCAGCGGTGGAATATACTGGGGGCACCTTTGATGGGTCGCAGGCTGGTTCAGTGATGGGGGGCGTCCCCGCCGACCGCCCGGATTGACATTGATACTAAATACGGTATCATAATTACTATGGGCAAGCCGAAGATCAGGCATGTGCTGCTCCTCCCCCTGAACTACAATCCGCCGCCGGGCACGACGGGTAAGGGGCCACCAGTTCCGTGGGAGGTGATTCAAGGGATGCTCGATGAAATCTACGAGTTCGCAGGTGGGCACACCGTAGGGGGGACGGTACAGGGAGCCTACCGGATGGAGAGCGGGGCGAGACAGGACGACGACTCGCTCGAAGTTTGGATCGGTGTCTTCGAGGAAGAGATACCCGATCTGAAAAGGATGGTAGCAAAGTTTGGAAAGAAGCTCGGACAAGAGCAGATGTACCTCGAACGCACGGGCGGGACTATCGACTTCATTCCTCCGTGTACTGAAGGAGAAGGTCCATGAGTAAATCACTTGAGATGTTGAAATCCGCTGAGAAACTTTCCGCCGCCGGTGGCACCTGGGCAGATTTGTCGAATGCCTTGTTCGATCCGGTTGATGGTCTGCTTGCAAAGGTGTATCCAACTCGGGAGCAGCGGGCGGCTTTCGTTCAATCGGACGAGTACAAGCAAATTCGTAAGCTGATTGCGGATGCAGTTGCTCGGACTGGTATAGTCGAGGGAGCTACGCCACGAAAGAGTGGCCGATTCGTCGTTCGACTTCCGCAGTCGCTTCATGCTGCACTGGAGCGAGAAGCGGAAGAGGAAGGCGTAAGCCTGAATCAGCTTGTCGTTGTCAAGCTCGCAGTTCAGTTGTCGAATCTACCTTTGACAGCGCGGCCTCACCAGCCTGACCGCCGGCGTGGCCGCCGCGGCTAGCGGGTGCAACTCCATTAGCCCCCGGCGGCCACGCGGGCGCTAACCCCCCACCCACAGCGGTGGTGGGTTGGGGGGAAGAAGGGATCTCGTCATTGCGCGTTCACCCCTCGACCAGCGGCACGAAACGGCATTCCTCGAACGCCGGCCAATGTTTCAAGCGACCCTGCCGCGGCAGAGCCGGCGCCGCCAGTTGCGCAGACCTTCCCGCAGTGAGCAAGGCAGCAGCGAGAGCAGCAGCCACTCGATGGTTGCCGGCCGAAAGGGTCGATAGCGTAGGCTCTTCAGCAGGTTGGCCCGGCCTTGCGAGCCTTCGCCCCGCTTGACATACTCGCGTCCCATCCACTCGTAGGCCGCCGCCTGGCACTGCCGCAACATCCCGGCGGGGAGACGGATTTCGTCGCGATGCTGGCGAAGACTCTCCTCCAGCGTACCGAGGTAGGCCTTGGCGATCTCGAAGGAGTTCTTCAGCGAGGTCAGCGCGTCATCCATTCCGATGCGGTAGCGGGTGGCGGCCGCCTCGACGAATGCGACGGGGCCGAAGCGCGCGGTCCGCAAGTGAAAAGGATAATCTTCCCCGACGCGCAACCGCTCGTCGAAAACGCCGACCTGCTCTTGCCGCTGGCGCCGCAGCAGGACGGTCGAGGTATGAACCAGGTTTCCCAAGACCATGGGCGAGGAGATGTCCCCGCAAAACAGCCGCGTGTCGCCGGGGAAGCCTCCCAGCCCTCCCGGCGCTACCTGCTCCAAACGGTACTCCCGCTGGAAGAGGTCCTGCGGTTGGGGAAAGTAGTTGTACGTTTTGTCATACATCCGCCGCAGATAGGCGGGAAAGAGGGTGTTCCCTTGGCCATCGACCGCCTCCATGTCCGTCCAGATCATTCCGGCGTCGGGCAGAAAGCGCAGGCAGGCCACCTGCATCTCCAGTTTGCCCGGCACAAAAGCGTCGTCGGAGTCGAGGAAAGCGATGAACTCGCCCCGCGCCTTGCGCATGCCCACGTTGCGGGCCGCTCCCACGCCCCGATTCTTCTGGGCGAAATAGCGGATTCTCGCGTCCCCTGCGAATCGCCCTCGAATCACCTCTTCCGTTCCGTCGCTGGACCCGTCATCGACGACGACCACTTCCCAGCCCGCATAGGTCTGGCACAAGACGCTCTCGATCGCCGTGCCAATCAGATGGGCGCGGTTATAGGTGGGCAGAACAACACTGACGAGCCCTGGTTCCATACATCACCCTTTCCGCAACCCGCGATTCCTTGGATTCAACAGGTTTGCCCAAGTTGTTGTTCTACAGGGTAACCGTTCACGGGCCGCGCTATAGTAGCAGGCACACTCCGTGTGCCGTCCGCCTTGTCAGTTGTCCGCTTGAGCGGACGGCACACGGAGTGTGCCTGCTACTTTCCAGGCTGTGAACGGTTACTTCTACAGGACCTAAGAAACCGATTCCGCTAAAATGTAGGTTGCCACTACCCGTCGTCCAGAAAGAAAAGGGTGCCGGTATGGCCGATTGTAGCGATCGAAAGGCTTGCTCACACTACTTTCTCCGCACGTCGAGGCAGACCAAGGTCCCCTTCTCGTTCCGGGCGTAAATGCGGCCGTCGCAGAGCACGGGGCTATTCCAACAGGCGCCTGCCGAGAATACCTTCGCGCGGGCGATCTCCGTGTAGGCGGTTGGCGAGGCCTCCGCCAGGATCAAATCGCCGCCGCGAGACAGGACGATCAATTTCCCGTCCGCAACCACGAGGCCGCCGCTTCCCACATCCTTCCGCCTCCATCGGACCGAGCCGTCTTTTGCGCTCACACAGACCAGGTCGGCCCTCAGCCAACCCGATCCGAAAAGCGCGAAAAGGCAGTCGCCCACCAGCACGGGACTGGCGTAGTGGCATTCGAACTCTTTCTTCCACAGGACCGCGGCGTTGCCGCCGCCGACGCCGATCAGGGCGCATCCGCAGCCATAGCTTGAGCTGATGAAGATCGCGTCTCCCACGATCAGCGGGTCGGCGCAGTTGGCGTTGTCCCTGGTCTTCCAGGGGAAAGAGGCGATTTTCCGCCCGTTGGTCAGCTCCACAACGGCCAACTGGCTGGCGGCGAACAGGGCCACACAACGTCTACCTGCAAGGGTGAACGGCACCGGCGAGGAATAACTCGAATCCCCCCCGCTCTTCCAGACAACACGGCCCGTCTTCTTATCCAATGCCAGTCCCAAGGTTCCCATGTTCAGCAGCAACAATTCCCCTTCGAGGACAGGGGAGGTGGAGAAGTTTTGGCGCGGCATGACAAGGTTCAGTTCCTTCTGCAGATCCTTCTTCCAGATCACTTGTCCCGAAACCGCATCAAGGCAGAAGGCCTGGCCGTCCGCGCTGACGGTGTAAACGGTCTTGCCGTCAACCGCCGGTGTCGCGCGAGGCCCTCCTCCGTAGGCTGATTCCTCGGCCGGATACGAGTGTTTCCAGACCGTCGCTCCCGTGTCGGCATTCAGACCGAGGACCGTATCCTGCTCGGCGTCTCTTCCCATGGTGTAGACCTTGCCGGCCATGACTGCCACGGACGAGTGGCTCAGCCCGAGTTCGGCCTTCCAGAGTTCTTTGAGTCCTTCCTTAGGCCAGTCGGTGAGCCATCCCTTCTCCGTAGAGATGCCATTGTGGTTCGGCCCGCGCCAGTTGGGCCATTCGGCCGCGGCGGCGCGCTGTTGCTGGTTCAGATCGGCGGCGAGAACCATTCCTGAAAGACTCGCCGCCAGGAGCGCATTGGCGATCGCTGTTTTCGCTGTCATCTCGCACAAATCCCCCTTTGGCATCCGAAAACGGAGCAGAACCGCTACTTGCGGGTCAACAGCACGCGTAGGGTTGCCGATACCGATGCCGCCGTGGCGTCGAGATTGTAGCCGCCCTCCAGCACCATCACCGACCGGCCTCGGCAAAGCTCTTCGGCCAGCGACTTGACGATCCGCGTCAGCTCGGCAAAGCCCTTTTCGTCCAAACCAAGGCTGCCCAGCGGGTCATCCTTGTGGGAATCGTAGCCTGCGGACACCAGAATGATCTGCGGTTTGAAGCGCCGCGCCGCCGGGACCAGCTTTTGCAGGTACAACCGTTTGAACTCTTCGTTCCCCGTGCCGCGAGCCAGAGGGTAGTTCATCACCAGTCCCCGGGCCGAACCCTCGCCTTGTTCGTCTTCCTTGCCGCTGCCGGGATAAATGCCTCGCTGCTGCGTGTGGAACTGCATGACGCCGCCGTCGGAGTAAAACGTGTCTTGGGTGCCGTTGCCGTGGTGCACGTCCCAGTCGACAAGCAGCAAGCGGTCCACCTTGTGGGCATTTTGGGCACGACGCGCGCCGATGGCCACGTTGTTGAAGATGCAGAAGCCCATGCCGCCGCGTTTGGGACGCGCGTGGTGCCCGGGCGGCCGGACCGCGCAAAAAGCGTTGGCGGCTCTTCCGGCCATCACCAGATCTACGGCGTCGGTGACAGCGCCAGCGGCCAATAGGGCCGCGTTCCAGCTCTGCTTGCACACCGCGGTGTCACCCGTCGACAGGCTCGCTCGTCCCTCCTGGATCTCCCGCCGGGCAAGACTGATGTACGCCGGGTCATGGACCAGCGCAATGGTCTCCAGGCTGGCCGGCTTCGGCTCGGGATGGGCCAACTTTTCCCAGAGACCGTCGGCCTTGAGCCGTTCAATGATCCTGGTAAGTCTTTGGGGGCACTCGGGATGATGCGGTCCGGGATTGTGCTTGAGGAAGTCGGGATGGTAGAAGAAGGCTGTGGGCAACTCGGCCATCTGAACTTTCTCCACGGACGGTCGCTCCGCAGTCATGGCGAAATCCGGCTTGCCGAGCCACCCGGCCACACCGCCGACGGTCAGCGATCCGAGAACCTGGCGACGACTCAAAGTCACAGGAATAAGACGTTCGCTCATGCCGCCCCCCTGCATCCTGCTGCATTCACAACTGCACGCACACCGCCTTGGTTTGCGTGTAGTTTTCCAGCACCTCGTGGCCCATTCTCGCGGCCCCAGCCGGATTGTTTGTAGCCGCCGAAGGGCAGGGCGGAATCGAAGACGTTGTAGCAGTTGACCCAGACGGTGCCGGCGCGGAGTTGGCGGGCGATGCGGTGGGCTTTGGAGACGTTGCGCGTCCACACGGCGGCGGCCAGGCCGTAAATGGTGTTGTTGGCCACGGGAGGGATTTCGTCTTCGCTCGTAAACGGCATGGCGGCGACGACGGGACCGAAGATTTCTTCGCGGACAACTTTCATCTCCGGCGTGGTGTTGGTGAGGACGGTGGGCTCGACGAAGTAGCCCCGCTCGCCCAGGCGCTTGCCGCCGGTGACCACTTGGGCGCCTTCTTGGACGCCGGCGTCGAGGTAGCCGCGGACGCGGGAGAGTTGTTCCTCGGAAACCAGCGGACCCATCTGGGTGCCGGGATCGAGGCCGCGGCCGAGGCGAATTTTCCTGGCCTCCTTGGCGACGCCGTCGACGACCTCTTGGAAGATGGATTGATGGGCGTAAAGGCGTGAGCCGGCGCAGCAGCATTGGCCGTGGTTGAAGAAGATCGCGCTGGCGGCGCCGGGGATGGCCAGCTCGAGGTCGGCGTCGGGCAGGATCACGTTGGGACTCTTGCCGCCCAGCTCCAGGGAGACTTTGCGGAGGTCGCCGGCGGCGGCCTTGACGATGAGCCTGCCCACTTCCGTCGAGCCGGTGAAAGCGATCTTATCCACGCCGGGACAGGAGGCCAGAGCGGCGCCGGCGGTTTCGCCGTAGCCGGTGACGATGTTGACGACGCCTTCGGGCAGGCCCGCTTCGAGGAGCAGTTCGCCCAGGCGCAGCGCGGAGAGCGGCGTTTGTTCGGCCGGTTTGAGGACCACGGTGCAGCCGGCGGCCAGCGCGGGGCCGAGTTTCCAGGCAGCCATCAGCAGCGGGAAGTTCCAAGGAATGATCTGGCCCACCACGCCGATCGGCTCGCGCAGCGTGTAGGCGAAGTATTGGGCTCCGGGGGCGTAAGGGACGGAGATCGGGATCGTATGGCCTTCGATCTTGGTCGCCCAGCCGGCCATGTAGCGGAACAGGTCGACGGCCAGGGGAACGTCGGCGACGCGCGCCACGGCCTGGGGCTTGCCGTTATCGAGGGATTCGAGGTTGGCGAGCTCGTCCAGGTTTTCTTCCAGCAGGTCGGCGATTCTCCAGACGATCTTGCCGCGATCGCTGGGCGTCATCGCAGGCCAGGGGCCCGAGTCGAACGCTTCGCGTGCCGCCCGGACGGCGCGGCGGATGTCGGCCTTGTCGCCTTCCGCGGCCTCGGCGATCACCTCTCCGGTGGCGGGATCATAGACAGGGAACGTTTTGCCGCTGGCCGTCTCGACCCAGCGGTTGTTGATCAACAACTTGCGAGGCTTGGCGATGAACTTTTTCACCGCGGGGTGTACCGATCCCGTGGACTTGCCGGCCTCGGCTTCGACAACGGCCGGTCTGCGCCGAAAGGTAGTCATGAAGGAATCTCCCGGGATGTTTCTTTCCCTGGTTTCCGGCCGCCAATCCGACGGCAGCCACGGCGTTGGCGCCTTGCCAGAGCGTCATTTCGGCACCCACACCGCGCTGCCTATGAACAGGCTCACGGTAATGATGGCAAGCATCGTCAGCGAGACCCATCGCTCCGCTCCCTCGGCAACCCAACTGACCATCAACAGTCCCAGCGCTAAGACCATGGCGCCGAACACGAAGAGCATTTCCCACCAGTAGGCGCTGATGAGGTAAGCCGACTCCGCGTCGCGGGCGGCGACGGTGACATCTCGAAGCGTAGTGGCCTGGAAAGCACGAAGCGCTTTCTGTTTGGCCTTCTCCACATCCCTCAGCGACGCGCGCGCATCCTGGATCTCTTTGGTATCCGCGGGGGTTGGGGTCTCCTTTTCCTCCAAGGTGGCGATCTTGCGTTCAATCTCGGAAGTTTGCCTGGCCCACGGGTCGTCAAACTGCACCTGGGCAACTTTGGCTTGCGCGGTGACCGAATCGACGCCCCGCCTGTCCAGCAGGTCGCAGCCCCGGGCCAACAACACCAGAATAAGCCCCGCCGCCAGCATTGCCCGTCCCGCAAGGCCGGTAAAAGGCGAGAGCCTGTCGATAAGGAGACACTTGCAGACGGATGAGTCCTGATGACCGAGCGGGGGCGGTTGAGAAGGGGCAGACGGTGGAAGGGCGCCAGTTGCTTCGCTGGCCCTGACCCACGATGCCATCCCCTCTTTCCAAACCGTGTCCGTCGGCTTCAACTGTCCCGAGGAGGCAAGTTCTTTGAGTTGGTCCTGGGACACGGGCCCTTTTCGTTGGCCCTCCTGGGTGTAGTACCATTGGTCTGCCATCGCGCTGGCTCCTCGGAAGAATTATATGCTGCCGGAATCGTGCCCCACGATCTCCTGGTCGCTTCGCGCCATCACCCTTCGTTTAGGGACGTAGCCGCCATTCTAGCCACAAGTAAGTAGAACGGCAATCAGCCCGCGACGACGCACAGCGTACCGCCCCGTACCCGGACACGAGACGCGCCCCTGACAGATCGAATTGGTCGGCAGGAGTAGCACTAGAACTCTTACACCGGCGACCGCTGGTGCGACTGACAATGAGACCGTCATCCGCTGGGTTTCTGCGAATCTGGACAAAAAGAGTAGACTAGACAACAAAGTGAATATAGAGAATGACGACGCCACCGCTCTCTTCCTGACGTACTGCAACGTCGGCTCGACGTTCATCAAACGGGCAACCCTCATCAGGCCGTCTGACCGGTAAGCTTTTCCAGCAGTTGGCAGGCTTTCACGGCCTCGGCTTTAAGGTGGGCAAGGTCGCCTGGGGCGAGGCATTCGACGACCAGTGGCCCACGCGTGAAGCCGCCTTGCTTCAACCGGGCCAGCACCTTGGCAAAATCCACTTGGCCGGTACCAGGCGTGAGTTCGACGTTCTTCGGCGGGCGAAAATCCTTCACGCTCATGCCGATCACCACGCCATCGACTGCCGCGGCGTCGTCCACGGGGTCCAGTTTACCGTCGGAGTAGAACAATACGTTCCCAGGGTCGTACCAGACGCGGAAGTTCTTCTGTCCGACCCGGTCGATGATCTTGCGGCACTGCGCGCCGCTGGCGTTGGATCCGCCGTGTGGCTTAACGCTGAGCCCCACACCTTTGGCCAGGGCGTAGTCGCAGCAGTCGGCAACGATCTTGTAGTACCCTGTTTCGAGTTTCTCCGACGTGCCGCCGAGCATCAGGTGCGGGCAACCGCAGGCGGCGGAGTTGTCGATGAGGCGTTTCAGGCCCGCGGGACTGTCGGTGGGAAACCCGCCGCCCCACAGCGAAATGACCTTCAGGCCGCGGCGCTTCACTTCCGCACCAACCGCGGCGGCCTCCTCGGGCGTGGTGGTCACCGAGACGATCAAGTTGTCCTTGGTCTTGGCGGTCATCAACCCGACATATTCGAAGCCGGCCGCAGCGATGCCGTCCAGCGCCACGCGGTAGTCGTAGGCGGCCCAGGGCCGGGTGTAGCAGCCGATTTGCCAGCGCCACGATTCGCCGCCGAGAGCCCGCGCAGCCACTGCGGCGCCTGACGCCGCAACGACGCCGGCGACGAATTGCCGCCGAGACAGTTTGGCAGGACTTTGCGGAGGACTGAGGACCAGCCGCGGTAAAGACAAGGGCCCTGAACGGTGATGCGTGATGGAATCAGCAGGCAACGGACGCATGGGGCGATTCATGAGCAAATCCCTTTCTTTGGGCATCTTATCCACCGCGTCGCCGGCCTGCAACATGCCCGCCGGCTAGTTTACCTCTGGTGCCGGCATTTTCTCGTCGGGGTATAATGAATACACCCTACCGATTCGCAGCGCTGCCCTCAATTCGTCCTCCGCCCCTGCCATACCTCATCCAAGGAGGCCAGACGATTCACGTTCGCGCATGGTCGACCGTGGCGGTAGGGTTTTGCGTGGGAGCGTGGGCGGTGGTTTTCGCCGCCGAGCCCGCCAAGCCGCCCGCCGCGGTGCCGCAGTCCTTCGACGCCACCGTGCTGCCGTTCGTCAAGCGGTATTGCTTGGATTGCCATAGCGGGGCCGACGCCGAACAAGGTGTCCAGTTGGACAAATACCACGCCGGCGAGGCCGCGTCGGAGGACCAGGCGACATGGCGCAAGGTGCTCAGAATGCTCCGCGCTCGCAAGATGCCGCCCAAGCACAGCCGCCGGCCGAAAGACGCGGAATATGACGCGGTAAACGCCTGGCTCGAAGCCACGCTCCGCCAAGCCGACCCGGCCGGCCCCCCCGATCCGGGCCGGGTGACGATCAGGCGTCTGAACCGTGCGGAATATACCAACACCATCCGCGACCTGTTGGGGGTCGAGTTCAACGCCGCCGCCGATTTCCCCTCCGACGACGTGGGCTACGGGTTCGACGACATCGGCGACGTGCTCACGCTCCCGCCGCTGTTGATGGAGAAGTACCTGGCCGCAGCCGAGCAAATCGCCGCCAAGGCGGTCGCCGAGGACAAAGCGGGCGACAAGCCTGAGGCCCACCCGGAATCGCGTCGCCGTATTTTTCTCGTCGCGCCGGGAGAGAAATCTTCGCCCGACGCGGCCGCCGAGCAGATTCTCCGCCGGCTCGCCACGCGGGCCTACCGCCGCCCGATCAGCAACCAGGAACTCGCTCGTCTGCTGAAACTCGTCGCAACCGCTCGTGCACAAGGCGACGGATTCGAGGGGGGCATACAACTGGCACTGCAAGCAATCCTTGTCTCGCCGCACTTCCTCTTCCGCGTGGAACTCGACCCGGAATCGAATGTCATGCGGCCGATCCGCGCGTCAACGAGTACGAATTGGCCTCGCGGCTCTCCTATTTTCTCTGGAGCAGCATGCCCGACGACGAGCTGTTCGATCTGGCGGCCCGCGGCAAGCTCCGCGAGAACCTCGACGGCCAGGTGCGGCGGATGCTCGGCGATCCGAAGTCCAAGGCGCTGGTCGAGAACTTCGCCGGGCAGTGGCTGCAACTGCGGAACCTGGACCTGGCCGCGCCCGATAAATCGCAATTCCCGGCCTTTGACGACGACTTGCGCCGCGCGATGCGAACCGAGTCGGAGATGTTCTTCGAGACCATCGTGCGCGAGGACCGCAGCGTGCTGGAACTGCTCGACGCCGACTTCACGTTCGTCAACGCGCGGCTGGCGCGGCACTACGGGCTGGAAGGCGTGGAGGGAGACCAGTTCCGCCGGGTATCGCTTCCGGCCGGCGGCGGCCACGAGGCCGCAAAAGCCCGCGGCGGCGTGCTCACGCAAGCCGCGGTGCTCACGGTGACGTCGAATCCCACGCGGACTTCGCCCGTGAAACGCGGCAAGTGGGTGTTGGAGAACATCCTCGGCACGCCGCCCCCCGATCCGCCGCCAAACGTTCCCATGTTGCGGGACGACGCCAAGGCCGTGGCCGCCGGCACGCTACGGCAGCGCATGGAGCAGCACCGCAAGGATCCCAACTGTGCCGTGTGCCACAAGGAAATGGACGCCTTGGGCTTCGCCCTGGAGAACTTCGACGCGGTGGGCGCCTGGCGGACGAAGGACGGCAAGTTCCCCATCGACGCCGCCGCGCAGTTGCCCGACGGCCGGTCATTCAACGGCCCGCAGGAGCTGAAGGCCATGCTCCGCGGCAACAAGGAACAGTTCGCGCACTGCCTGGCGGAGAAATTGCTGACCTACGCCATCGGCCGGGGCGTGGAACCCTACGATAAGCCGGCGGTCGGCGGAATCGTCACGGCCGCGAAGGCCGGCGACTACAAGTTCTCGACGTTCGTTCTGGGCATCGTCCACAGCGAGCCCTTCCAAAAACGAAGCTGCAAGAATAAGGAGTGAGCCATGGGCAAGAAGCGGCAGATTTCCCGGCGGACCGTGCTGCGGGGCATCGGCACGGCGATCGCGTTGCCGTGGTTGGAGTCGATCATGCCCCGGCTATCGCTGGCGGCCGGCGGCGGACCGCCGCGGCGGATGGCCTTCTTCTCGGTTCCCAACGGCATACACATGCCCGACTGGACGCCCAAGGAAGAAGGCGCACTCAAGGTTCTCCCCCCGATCCTCGCGCCGCTGGAGCCGCTGCGGTCGAGCGTCACCGTGCTCAGCGGGCTGACGCTCGACGGCGGCAGGCCGCACCGCGACGGTCCCGGCGATCACGCCCGCGCGGCCGCCTCCTTCCTCACGGGGGCCCATCCCTACAAGACCAGCGGCAAGGACATCCGCAACGGCGTCTCCGTGGAGCAGGCTGCCGCGGAGAAGGTCGGCCGCCTGACCCGCTTTGCGTCGCTCGAATTGGGCTGCGAGCGGGGCGCGCAGGCGGGCAACTGCGATTCGGGCTACAGTTGCGCCTATTCGTCCAACATCTCCTGGCGCACGCCGACCTCGCCGATGAGCAAAGAGGTCAACCCGCGGGCCGTCTTCGACCGCCTTTTCGGCCCGGCAGAGCTGACTGCCGAAGACCGTGCGCGCCGCGCACAACAAGAACGCCGGCGCAAGAGCATTCTGGACTTCGCGGCCGAGGACGCCGCCGAGCTGCGGCGAAAACTCGACCGCAGCGACGGCCGCAAGCTCGACGAGTATCTGTACGCCGTGCGCCAGCTCGAGCGCCGCCTGCAGAAGGCCGAAACGGCGGCGGCTTCGCTGCCCGCGGGCGGGCGACCCGCCGGCACGCCCAAGGAGTTCGCCGAGCACGCGCGCCTGATGATGGACATGATCGTGCTCGCCTTTCAGACGGATTCCACGCGCATTGCCACCTTCATGTACCTGAACGAGGGAAACAACCGCAGCTATCCCGAGATCGGCGTGCGGGCCGGCCACCACGAGTTGTCGCACCACGGCGGCAATCCGGAAAAGCAGGCGCAGATCAGCAAGATCAACCGCTATCACCTCGGCCTGCTGGCCGAGTTTCTCCAGAAGCTCGACGCCGCCAAGGAAGGCGACGGCACCTTGCTCAAAAGCGCGATGATCATGTACGGCAGTGGAATCAGCGACGGCAACCGCCACAATCACGACGACTTGCCGATCCTGCTGGCCGGCCGCGGCGGCGGAACGATCATCGGCGGCCGCCACCTCCGCTATCCCAGGGAGACTCCCTTGACGAACCTTTACCTGGCGATGCTCGACCGCATGGGTGTCGCAATGCCGAAGTTCAGCGACAGCACGGGCAAACTCGAAGTGTAACTGGAGCCAGCGCGTCTCGTCCGCACCCGTGGCCGCCCGTGCAATGCGGGAGGCGGTTAGGCGGCGACCCATTCCGCGTTTTCGGCAGGCTGGAGGGGCTTTCCTCTACTGCGGACGTGGACCTGGGTGAACTCGGCCCCAAACAGCAGAATCTGTGCGGAATAGTAAGCCCATAGCAGGACGACGACAAAGCTTCCGGCAGCCCCGTAGGCTGCACTCGTGTGGCTCCATCGCAGATACAGGCTGATCAGATGGTTTCCGAGGATGAGCATCGCCGCGCTGGCCGCCGCGCCGATCCAAACATCCCGCCAGGCGATCACGACGTCGGGCAGGTATTGAAGGACCAGCGCTATCGCCAGCGTGAGCAACACGAAGAAGCCGCCGAGCGTCAGGGTCTGCCAAAGCTGAACGCGGGTGGACATCTCGGAGGCCGGCAAGGTGTGTACCAAGGCTGAGAGCGTAGCGCTGACCAGCAAGCTCGCCAGCAACAGCAGGCAAGCGCCGAGCACAGCCACGAACGATATGGAGCGATCTCTCAGGGTGCCCCATAGTCCCCGCCCTGGCTTGGGTCTCACTTTCCAGATCTTGTTCAGGGCGCTTTGGAGCTGACCGAAGAATCCCATCGCGGCGAAAATCAAGATCACGATTCCGATGATCGTCGCCCACTCCCCGGAACCGCGTCGATAGCTGTAGGCCAACGTGCCTTGGATGGCCTCGGCCACCGTCGGGCCGACCGCTGTCTTGATCTGCTGTTCAATGCGGCCTTCCGCGGCGCCTTTGCCCAGGAACATGCTGGCGACGGCCACCGATAGCAGGATCACCGGCGAGATGGCGAAGACGGCATAGTAGGCCAGCGCCGCACCGAGCTCCAACGCCTGGTCCTCGTACCACTCGGCGGCTGTCCGGGCCAGCAACCGGACGGGCTTCGCCTGCTGGATGGTGCGCCACCAACCGACGACAGGACGGCGGCTCATGGTCCGACCTTTCCGCAACAGTTATCCTGCACGCGGGACGAAATGAGACAGGTTCGTAGTACCGGCTTTAGCCGGAAGTCCGCCGCGAAACCGCCTGAAGGCGGGACTACCAACGGCGCATTTCCGACCGCGTGCAGTATATCCTGGCAGGCGCCCTGGTTTTCCAAGCGTGCCCGGGGACGCAGGTCACGATAGACGGGTATCGGACCAGCCATGCGGGGGGATGTCGCGCATGAACGGCCGGAAAGTGCCAGCCAAGCGGCGATCAACCACGCGGCCGTGCGTGTCAGTTCACTGGTCATGGTATTCGTATCCTTGGCAGCCATCCGGCGATGTTTCGCGGAATTCTCTGCAACATCAGTATAGCCGACACAATCCCGTAACCGGCGCACGTTGCCCTCCGGCAAGCTACGCTTGGGAGAGTCCCGCGTGCGAGCGCGGCGTGCAAGCGACGGTCGCGGCATCCGCATTTACGCAAGGCGGGCAGACCGGGTGGGCCCCAGCCATGTTGAAGAGCGTCAAACGTATTGGAATTCTCACCGGCGGTGGTGATTGCCCGGGATTGAACGCCGTGATCCGCGGCGCCGTAAAGAGCGCCGACCGGTTGGGGTACGACATGGTCGGGTTTCTCAACGGCTTCGAGGGCTTGGTGGACCCCGTCGCCTACAAGCCGCTGAATCGCAAGAATACCAGCGGCATCCTCCATCTGGGTGGCACCATCCTGGGCTCGACCAACAAGGGCCGTTTTACCGCCAGAGTGGGCATCTCCCAACGGGTGGAAATACCGCCGGAACTGCTCGCCGGCGCAAACGACGATCGAGCAGTTGGGACTTTGCGGCCTGATTTGCGTCGGCGGCGACGGCTCGCTGGCCATCGCACAGCAATTCCACGAATACGGTATTCCGGTGGTCGGGGTGCCCAAGACTATCGACAACGACCTGTCGGCGACGGCATTCACCTTCGGCTTCGACAGCGCGGTGGCCTGCGCCACCGACGCGCTGGACCGGCTGCACACCACGGCCGCCAGCCATGGGCGGACGATGGTGCTGGAGGTGATGGGTCGACATGCCGGCTGGATCGCCTTGCACGCCGGCATCGCCGGCGGCGGCGACGTGATCCTCATCCCCGAAATCCCTTGGACCTTTGAGAACGTTTGCAAAAAAATCCTCGAACGCGAAAGCCGAGGAAAGAACTTTACGCTGATCGTCGTCGCGGAAGGCGCCCAGTCGCCGGACGGCAAGCTGCTCACGCGAGAAGCGGACAAGGACGATCGGCAGACGCGTTTGGGAGGGATCGGCAACCTCGTGGCAGAGGAAATCGAAAAACGGCTGCTGCGCGAAACGCGGGTCGTCGTCTTGGGCCACTTGCAGCGCGGCGGTCCGCCGACGACCTTCGACCGGGTGTTGGCCACCCAATTCGGCGCCCACGCTGTCCGGCTGGTCGTTCAGGGCCACTTTGGCAAGATGGTCTGTTACCATCCGCCGTCGATCCACGACGTACGGATCATCGACGCGGTGAATGAATTGTCGAGCGTCGATCCCAACAGCGCCGCCGTGCAAGCTGCCCGCGCGTTGGGCATCAGCTTCGGGGACTCACTCACGGATCAAGATCCGTTTCGTCTTGTCGGCGACCCGGGGATCCCCATTCAGCCCGCCAGCACGGCGGGAGAACGGGAAGCGGTGCTGGTCTCTGAACCGGTGTAGAGTGCAATGCGTTTCCGACAGCCACGCCGCCGCGGGGTTCGTGAGCTGACGTAGGGCGGGCTTTAGCCCGCCTCCGGACGCGTGGGCATCCCGGTAACCGTTCACGGGTTGGGCGGGGACTGGTCCATTTTTCGGCCAAAAAGCGCATTTGGCCGCGGGACGTAAGGCCGAAAACATGGACCTGTCCCCTTGGCACTGCCTGTTATAATGGGAAAGGACACCGAACTGTCGACCAAGGGAGGCTTTTGTGGAAAACGTTCTCGCGCAACACATTACCAAGACACCCGGCGTGTGCGGCGGCCGCGCGTGCATCGCCGGCCACCGCATCCGGGTGATGGACATCGTTGTCTGGCACGAGATGCGCGGTCATACGGCGGCGCAGGTTGTGGAAATGTTTCCGGGCATTACCCGGGCCGACGTTCATGCTGCGCTGGCTTATTATTTCGACCACGTCGAGGAAATCGACAACGATTTTCGCAACGACGAGCAGTGGGCCCAATGGGCCGAGGCGAACCTGCGCTCGCTGATCCCTCGGGAGCTGCGGGAGAAGATCGGTGGCTGAACCGATCCGCTACTACAGTCTGGGATTGGGAAGGGGGCAAAGTCGCCGCATTGGGTCAGCATTGCGGTTCCGCGTCTTGTTCCATTTTTCCGCCCCAAAGGGGCGGCGGTTCTTCCAGCCCAGGGCAACGCCCTGGGGACGATGAAACCGACGCCGCGTCCACGCCGGCCCAACGGGCCAACCGTTCTTCTTGCTGCCGTCCACGAGAACGGTTGGCCCGTTGGGCCGGCGTAGCACCCACGTCGCCTAACGAATCCCAGGGCGTTGCCCTGGGCTGAGAGAACGTCTGCCCCTTCGGGGCGAGCCGTGGGGCCGAATCGGAACAAGATCGGATAACGTAATTCTCCTCCGAAATTCCTTCTCGAACTCCTCCACGCGCTCGCCGACCGCGAAAGCATGCGCAATCATGTGGAGTACCTATGAGCAACGTTTCGGAACGCTACGCCAGCAACATGCCCGCGCGAGCGCGGGCATGGCACCCGCCCGCTCAGCGAGCGCGCTGAACTGGCCCGGGGAGCGGTGGCACGTAAGGAAATGGCTCGGGAGGTGGTGGCATCTGAGGTTGCGCGGCATTGTTCGGCGATTGTATTCCGAAGTAGTTCCGTATATCCTTTTCCCACGCCGGCCATGACTTGATTCCGGTGCGCATCACGTAGATCAGGTATCGCTTGTCGGGGCCCCGGTTCGCTAAGCCCAAAAGCTCTGCGGGCGGAAACGATGTTTCGGGAAAACGAGGGGCCACCGCTTGGTATTCCTTCGGCATGATCCAGATGTTCAACAATTCCAGGGCCGGTTCGCCTTTGAATCCGTGAACGACCAACGGACCACGGAGGGTAATTGCCAGCCCGGCGCCACGCACCGGCCTGAGATAGCCATAGGGCCATACGTCTGTCTCAATATCGGACACCTTCCAATCTTTGGGGGCCAGTTGATCCAGACGAAGATCGACTCTCGGAAAGCCAACTCTGCCGGGAGTAACCTGCGATCCTGGTTCCTGCGCCGACAATGGAGAGGCCACCGCGAGACCCACGCAAACCAGCCAGAGTACGCGTTTCATCGCTCGCCTCCTTTGCTCGCCCAGTCCCGGGCGAATTCTGCTGGTGGGGCTCGCTGCGCTCGACCCACCCGACCTTTACAGTCTTCGGTACTCCCGCACCGCCTCGTAGAGCGCCACCAGATTCTCCGGCGGCGTGCGGGCCTGCACGTTGTGGACCGTGTTGAAGACGAAGCCGCCGCCGCGGCCGAAGATCTCCATCCGCCGCTTGACCTCGCCGCGGACCTGGTCCGGCGTGCCGAAGGGCAGCGTCTTCTGCGTGTCCACGCCGCCGCCCCAGAAGGTGATCTTCGCGCCGAAACGATCCTTGAGCGTCTGCGGGTCCATGCCGGCCGCGGAACACTGCACCGGGTTGAGGATGTCGAAGCCGGCCTCGATCATGTCCGGCAACAGCGCCAGCACCGAGCCGCAGCTATGGATAAAGGTCTTCCAGGGCGTCCGCTGGTGGACCCAATCGTTCACGCGGCGGTGGAAAGGCTCGTAGAGCTTGCGGTAGGCGTTGGGGCTGATGAACGGTCCGCTCTGCGTGCCGAAGTCGGTGCCGGTGACGAAGACGGCCGTGACCCGGTCGCCCACCGCTTCGTAGAGCTTCGCCAGGTTGGCCAGGCCGATCTCGCACTGGCGGCGGAAGACCTCGTAGACATAGTCGAAGCGGGCGGCCGTGCTCACGTACCACTCTTCGATGTCGCGGATGCCTTTGGGATGCTTCAGCCAGGGGGCCGGCACCAGCGCGATGTCGCCGAAGGCCGTGCCGCCGAAGTTGGCCAGGATCGCCCGCGGGCTGGACTGGCGCAGCCGCCGGGCCTCGGAGGCGAACCAGGCCAGGTCGCCGTCGGAGAGCGGGCCGAACTCCTCGAGGTTGTCCTCGACGTTCAGCTTCGACTCGTCCACCGGCTCCTGGCGGACGATCGTGTCGAAGTAGAATCCGCCCTTGGGCATCCGCCCGCTGGGCGGCGCGGAGCGGTCGCCCTCGGGATACATGAGGATGTCCCCGTTGGCGTCGGCCTCGGTGTTGAACAGCCCCGGCACCAGGACGGGCGTGCCGTCGGTCAGCGTCCAGGGCTTCCAGTCCTTGTTCTCGAAGCCGAACATCGTGCGGCGTCCGGGCAGGCCGACCGCGTCGACCCCCAGGGCGTTCTGGAGCTGCGGGTCGATCTCGCCGAGCAACTGGTAGGGCTCGACGACCTTGACCGGCGTACCCGGCGGGTCCAGCCCCAGGGACTGGCGGAGTTGGTAGACGGCGCTGACGTGCATGCCGCTCACCGGGCTGGCGCCCAAATCCAGGGGCACAAGGTCCGGCTGCTGGTGGCGCAGCGCCGCTTCGACGCGTTGGCGAGAGTTCATGGCAATTCCGCTGGCAAGGGGCCTTCGGGCTCTCGGTCGTGGATCGGGACTGCCGTCAATCTGATGCGCCGCCCGGCCCTTGTCAAGCCCCGGCCCCGCCGCTAGCATGGTGACCTTAGCTGACCCAGTATCGTCGGTAGGGAACGCCCTCCGTGGCGTTCCGTGGCAAGCAACCAGAGTCGCGTGTCCGGATGCCCGGAACGCCGCGGAGGGCGTTCCCTAATGACTTATGACGAGCAAAACGAGTAATAATCCGGCGGCTCGGTTGGAGTTCCGCCTTTAGGCGGTCCTCGCCGCACGCCGGCTAAAGCCGGAACTCCAACTTCGCACATTACCCGTTTTGTTCGTCAAAGTTCATCAGGAGCCTATGCCCGGCGATTCGGTCGATGTCCCTTGGGAGCACGTCGCATGGCCCCGACCCGCAAGGCAGCCGCCCTGAGGCCCGAAATGCTGGAGCGGGGCAGCACGGCCTACGTCGTCCTGCTGGCCGGCGTGGCCGCCTTGGGCGGACTGCTGTTCGGCTACGATACGGCGGTGATCTCCGGGGCCATCGGGCTATTGACCGATCACTTCCATCTCGATCCGCAGCTCGAAAAGGGCTGGGCCGCGGCCTGCGCGCTGGTGGCTATTACGGCCGGACCGAGGTCTGGACGCTGGCCCTCGTCTTGGGCTACATCGCCTGTTTCGCCATGTCCGTCGGTCCGGTGGTCTGGGTGATCCTCTCCGAGATCTTCCCCACGCGGATCCGCGGCCGGGCCATGGCGCTGGCCACGATCTGCCTCTGGGTGGCCAACTTCCTCGTCACCCAAACCTTCACGATGATGGACGAGAACCCCTGGCTAGTGGACAAATTCCACCATGCCTTTCCCTTCTGGATCTACAGCCTGCTCTGCGGGGTGACCGTGGTCTTCGTCTGGCGGTTCGTGCCCGAGACCAAGGGCAAGAGCCTGGAGGAAATTGAGCGGAGCTGGGGGAAAGCAAGAGCTACTTCTCCGCGACGAACACCGCCGTGACCGTGGTCGTGATCCCGCCACGGGGGGTAAACGAGCCCACCAGGGTCATCCGTCGCGGCTGGAGCACGGCCACCAGGTCGTCGAGAATCCGGTTGGTCACGTTCTCATAGAAGATCCCCTCGTTGCGGAACTGCTGTAGATAGAGCTTGAGGCTCTTCAGCTCCACGCACTTCCGGTCCGGGACGTAGGTGAACGTCAGCGTCCCGAAGTCCGGCTGACCGGTCTTGGGACAGACCGAGGTGAACTCCGGGCAGACGATCTGGATGGTATAATCCCTGCCAGGGTACTGGTTGTCGAAGGTCTCGAGGGTCTCGCGGAAACTCGGGCTCACGTCGGGCTCCCTTTGCTCCTTGTGGCTCTTGTTCCATGATACGAGTTTCCGGGCGGGCTGCGTAGGGTGGGACAAGCTCGCCGAGGCGAGCGCCGGCCCACCATTGGCGGCCCCGCACGGTGGGCCGGCGGCCGCCAAGGCGGCCTGGTCCCACCCTACGATCTTCGGAAAGCAAGAGTAGAATGGCTAAACCGGCGGTGATCCTGCTTTCCGGCGGCCTGGACTCGACCACCACGGCGGCCATTGCCCGGGCCGAGGGGTTCGATCTCTATGCCCTGTCGTTGGACTACGGCCAGCGGCATCGGTACGAGTTGGAGGCGGCCCGTCGCGTGGCCCGGGCGATGGGGGTGCGGCGGCACGTGTTCCTGACGATCGACCTGACAGCCTTCGGCGGCAGCGCCTTGACGGGCCCGATCGAGGTGCCCAAGGACCGCAGCCTGGGCCAGATGCAAGCGGAGATCCCCGTCACTTATGTGCCCGCGCGGAACACGGTTTTCCTGGCCCTGGCCCTGGGGTACGCGGAGGTGGTCGGGGCCGCGGACCTGTTCATCGGCATCAACGCCATTGACTACAGCGGTTACCCCGACTGCCGGCCGGAGTACATCGCTGCCTTCGGTCGGCTGGCGGCCCTGGCGACCAAGGCGGGCGTCGAGGGCCGCCTGCGCTACCAGATCCACACGCCGCTGGTGGCCATGACCAAGGCCCAGATCATCCGCCGCGGGATGGAGCTGGGCGTCGATTTCGGCCTGACCCACTCCTGCTACGACCCCGACGCGGCCGGCCTGAGCTGCGGACGCTGCGACGCCTGCCTGCTGCGGCGGAAAGGTTTCGCCGAGGCCGGCCTGGCCGATCCCTTGCCCTACGCCCAGGGCGTGTAGCACTTCCGAAGACTATGAACAACTTAGCCACGGATGTAACACGGATCAACACGGATACGTCAGATGGTTATCCAGTTGACTCAAGTTCGTCGCGTAGCGACGTCATGATGGTAGCCGTGGGTTTTAACCCACGGATCGGAATCACGTGATATTGCCCCCCGTCGCGTAGCGACGGTTGAAAACAAGCCGCGTGCTATCGGGCAACCCGTCCGTTTCAATCGTCGCTACGCGACGAACGGAAGGTGTGGGGCGATACGTTCCGTGGGTTAAAACCCACGGCTACCGTCGCATCGTCGCTACGCGACGTGGACTTACCGATCACTTGAGTCAACTGGATAAGCATTGATCCGAAAGTTATCCTTCAGCCTAGCCTTATCGCTTTGCAGACCCGCATGAAGATCGCCGAGATTTTCCGTTCGCTTCAGGGAGAAGGACTGCTGACCGGCACGCCCAGCGTCTTCGTCCGCCTCAGCGGCTGCAATCTCCGCTGCTGGTTCTGCGACACGCCCTATGCCTCCTGGCATCCCGAGGGCGAGGAGCTAGCGGTCGAGGAGATTGTGGCTCGGGTGGAGGGACACGCCGCGGCCCAGGAGGGTCTGGGCCACGTGGTGCTGACCGGCGGCGAGCCGATGTTGTTCGCCGGGCTGGTCCCGCTGGCCGCGGAGCTTCGCCGCCACGGTCTGCACCTGACGATCGAAACGGCCGGCACGCTCTATTTGCCCGTGGCCTGCGACCTGATGTCGATCAGCCCCAAGCTCTCCAATTCGACGCCCGCCCGCCACCCTCGCTGGGCCGCTCGGCACGAGCGGAGCCGCCACGTGCCGGAGGTCATCCGGCAGCTTACCGCGGAGTATGAGTACCAGTTGAAGTTCGTGATCGACCGGCCGGACGATTGCCGGGAAGTCGAGACCTACCTGGCCGGGTTCCCGCGGATCGACCGCACGCGGGTCATGCTCATGCCCCAAGGGACCGACCCGGCAACCCTGGAGGAGAAAACCGCGTGGCTGGAGCCCTACTGCGAAGCGCACGGGCTGGGCTACTGTCCGCGGCGTCAGATCGAGTGGTTCGGGCTGGTCCGGGGGACGTAGGGAAGGATGAAGCGAGGGCCGTAGGGTGGGACAAGGCCGCCTTAGCGGCCGCCGGCCCACCAAACGACTTATCGGGAGATGACCCCACGGGCCACTATACGTTACACGCGAACCGCGAGGCCGTTATGTCGGAAAACCCTTACCAATCGCCCGCGAACACGCAACCTGGTAACTTACATGCAAGAGAAGTAGCCGATGCCGAGTCGCCAAGACTGGGCGGCTTGATCTGGACGGTATTGATCCTTGATAGTCTCTCTTGCCTGTGGAGGTTGCTTATCCTCATTGGAGACGTGAGCGGCGGCCATACCCGTCATCTTCTCTTGAATTACCCCGTAGAATTCTTTCGGCAATTTGGTTTTATGGCCGGTGTTGGTGTTTGCGGTCTTAGTGGCAATACCCTCATCCTTTTGAAGAGAAGGGTGGGTATTCCATTTGCGGTTGCAGGCATCTTCCTGGTAATCGTCTCCAATGGTATCGTTCTTTGGATGCATAGGGATGGCACCGACCCAGTTTTGGTAACGTCGATTCTGGTCCAAGTCGGTTGGTCGGTCTTCTATGGAATTGTCGTTTGGATGGCGGCGAGAAGATTAGCAAGGTCGAGCACAGTAAGGGGTTGACCAAGCGTTGACGGAAATGGTGGGCCGGCGCTCGCTTACGCGAGCTTGTCCCACCCTACCAAACTACTCGTTGCGCAACGCAGCCAGCAGCGGCGTGCGAACGGCTGCGCGGACGGCGGACAATCCGGCCAGCAGTCCCACCGCTAGGACCAGCAAAAGGGTCCCCGCCAAGAATCTCCAGGGAATCGAGGCCCCGCCGGCGAAGAGGTGGGGGAGGACGGCGGCCAGGGCGGCCAGCACGCCGCAGACCAAGCCGCCCATCAACAGCAGGAAGTTCTCCAGCATCACCAGGCGACCGAGGACCGCGCGGCGAAAGCCGATCGCCCGCATCAAGGCCAGCTCGCGGCGACGTTCCATGACATTGCGAAACTGCACGGCGGCCAGGCCGAAGGTGCCCAACAACAGTCCTAGTCCCCCCAGGGCCTGGAAGGTCGAGAGATAGGTGTTCTCGACCGCCATCAGGGCCGCCAACCGGCTACTGGTGGTCTCGGCCACCAGGCCGTAGTCGCCCAAGGTTCGCTCCAAGGCCCGCTGAATGTCCGGCGTGGCCGCCGGGGCTAACTTTTCCGGCGTGGCCGCCGGGGCTAAGGACCGGCGAGTCCATTCCTGCCGGATTGTCGCCTTTCGCTCCGCGAAAGCCGCGCTGTTTCGCGGAGCCAATGGCGACGGCGTCTCCAGCAGGAACAGGCGATAGCCGCTCTGCTGAGGGAAAAGCCGCTGGAAAGCCTGCTCGTCCATCAGCACGTCGCCCTGGAAGATGCTGTTTTGCAGCAGGCCGACGATCTGCAGTTTCACGGTCCGCCCGCTGCCGTCGACGATCTCCAGTTGTCCGCCGAGCGGGACGTGCAGCGAGTAGTTGGCCGTGGCGTCGTCGACGATGATCGGCACCGCGGGCGTGCCGCTCGGGTCCGAAGCGAGGTCTTGTTGCAACAGCAGCCACGGATTGGCGGCCGTGGGGGCCTGCGGGGCGCGGGGACGCGGGGACGCGGGGACACGGGGACGTGGGGATGCGGACCGGGTAAGGAGCTGCCCGCGTCTGGGCGTCTCCCCCTCTCCGCGTCCCCACGTCTCTCCGTCGCCGGGGTGCCCGGGGCGTGATCGGAGAAGACGAATCCACCCCGGTCGATGAACGAGCGGGCGCGCCGAGGATTCGCGGCTGCCGCGGCTGATAGAGGTTCAGGCAACTGGCGTCGTCGCCCGGGCGGACGCGGAAGGAGACGACCTTCGCCGCGGAAAGCGTCCGCGAATCGGCGTCGGAGAAGCCCAGATCGGCGCGGCCGGCCGGGGTGCCAAGATCCTGGTAGATCGGCTGATCGCTCTCGGCCATCAAGGTGAAACCGCCGTTGCCGCTATAAAGCGACGGCGTCTGGTGGGACGGATCGAGGCGGAACGCGCTGACGGCGACGATCAGGAACGAAGCGGCGGCCACCAGGCCGACGGTCAGCGTGCTGCGGCCTGGATAACGTGCCGCGTTGCGCAGCGCCAGACGCAACAGGCTTCCGCCGCCGACGGCGACGGCCGAACCCACGGCGCCGCCTCGCAGCCGGCCTCGCACCAGGATCAGTCCTGCCGTCAGGACCATCGCCCCCGTGCCGAAGAAGGCCACCGCCCGCATCTCTTCGCTCATCCAAATGGCGGCCAACCCGCTCGCTACGGCCAGCACCAGCAGCATCCAGGCCAGGACGGGAAGAAGGGGAGAAGAGGAGAAGAGGAGAAGAGGAGAAGAGGGGACACCGTGAAGACCTTTCCTCTTCTCCTCTTCTCCTCTTCTTCTCTTCTCGTCCCCGCGTCCCCGCGTCCCCGCGTCCCCGCGTCCCCGCGCCTCTATCTGCCCGGCCAAAAGGCGTCGTGGGGCAAGCCGGCCGATCCAACGGACCGACGCGACGATCACCAGTCCGGCCACCAGCACGCCGCTTGCGTAGCCGATCAGAAGGCTCGGCAGCGTGACGTGGAGATGGAGGAAGGGGGCGACGATCGCCGCCAGCCACCAGGTCTGGAGTCCGGCGAGCATCAGCATCGCGTAGCCGACCCCCAGGCCCACGCCGGCCAGTCCGGCCAAGGCGGCCACGATCAGCCCTTCCGCTAGCAGCAACCGCGCGACGCGGCGGCGGCCGAAGCCGACGGCCAGCAACAGGCCGACCTGCGTCGCCCGGCCTTCAATCGCCAGGCGGAAGAGCAAGGCCACGAGCATCACGGCTGACGCGAGGATGAAGAAGCTGAACGAGAGGAACAGGGCGCCAAAGGGGGTCGTGCCCTCGGAGGCCGCCAAACCCTGGCGTTTGACCGGCTGGAAGACGAAGCCCAGCTTTGCCGGGTCGATGACGATCCGCGCACGGAGTTGCTCGATGGTCAGCGTAGCGTGGGACAAGCTCGCCGTAGGGTGGGACAAGCTCGCCCCAGCGAGCGCCGGCCCACCAGTCGTGCCAGTTCTCGGTGGGCCGGCGGCCGCCAAGGCGGCCTTGTCCCACCCTACCACTTGCGGACCGGGCGCCACGCGGATCGACGTGGTCCGCCCAAAGCGGCTGGACCAGAGTTTCCGGCCCGTCGCCAAGGCTACGAAGGCCTTGGGCGTGGCACGGTACTGGCGCCAGTATTGTTCATCTTTGCCGCGAACCAAACTCGCGTCGAAAGGAAACGGCGGCGCATGTCCCGGCCGCGACCAGTCGTTGATCGAGCGTTGATCGGTCACCCCGGGCACGTCCGGCGTAAAGGCCCGGTCGTCGGCCGCGCCGGCCAGGGGGGCGATGGCCTTCAGACGGAAGCGGGCCGGCGGGTCGGCCAGGCGGACCTGCCCGTCGAGGCTCTCGGGCTGGAAATAGTTGACCTCGACGGTGTCGCCCGGCCGGGCGTGGAGGTCGTCGGCCGCCCAGGAGTTGAGCACGATCTCCTCCGGCGCCAGCGGTCCGATCGCCTTTCCATCCGCGGCCAGCAGCGGCCCCAGCGGCGGCGCGGCCGTGAAATCGACGGCGGCGATCGTCGAGTAGGGCACTTTCGCCCCGCGGCACTCGATCGTCTTGGCCAGGTAGACCAGCGCGGGCTGGAAGGACAGCCCGCGGAGCGACTCCTCGATGGCGGTTTCCGCAGCCGGCGAGAGGATCATGCGGTCGGAGGTGATGTTGAAGTAGCCCCGGTCGGTCTTCTCGACGCGGATGCCGAAGTCGGCCAGCGTCGGCCGCAGCAGGCCCGCCAGCGACGCCTCGGCCTCCGGCGGGGCAGCACGCTCCGGATCGCGGCTAGCAACGAAGATCGCGTTGGCCCGCTGAGGCTGTTTGAGCCGATCCTGGAGCCAGTCTAGGGAGACGAAGGCCGTGCGGGGCGGCTGCTGGTTGGGCCGCAGGTCGAACCGCCCGGGCCCTGCGGCGGGAATCACCGCTTGCACGCGGACCCGCTCGGCGGCGACGGTTTCCGTTTTCCTGCCCAAAGGGCTTTCGGCCGGGATCGCTCCCTGCCGCGGCAGGCGGAGCATCACGTCGTCGCCCGCGCCGACACCCAACTGCCGGGCCAGCGGCCCGTTGAGCACCACCTGCCCGTAAAAGGGGATAAGTCCCATTTCCCCGCAGAAATGGGACTTATCCCCTTTTCTGGGCCACGTTGGGGAAGAGGCCCCAGAATCGCTCGTCGCAGCCGACCAGGTTGACGCGATTGGCGAGAACGGGCGGGTCCCGCTCGGGTGTTTCCAGGGTCGTCCGCAAGAGGATCGCCGGCACGGCGTCGGCGAAGTCGCGGCCGAAGGCGGGCTGTTGGGCCAGCTCGGCGGCCAAATCGGCGCGGAAGAAGCGGTCGGCCACCAGGGCCTCATCGATGCAGCCTAGCCGCTGGAGCGTCAGGTCGCGGAGGCTGCCCTGCATCGAGTCGCCCACCAGCAGGGCCCCCGTGATCACGGCCGTCCCGGCGACGACCCCGGCGGCCACCGCCAACTGGACCCGCCAATGATAGGCCAGCGAGGCGAAAATCAAACGCAGGGCGGACATTAGCTTAATCGTCCCTCGTCTAATTCCATCTGCCGGCTCATGCGGGCGGCCAGCCGCCGGCTGTGAGTCACGACCACCAACATCATCTTCTCCTGCTCTTGCACCTCCAAGAGCAGCCCGCCGATGCGGTCGGCGGTGGTCTGGTCAAGGTTGCCGGTGGGCTCGTCGGCCAACAAGAGCACGGGCCGCTGGAGCATGGCCCGGGCCAGGGCCGCCCGCTGCTGCTCGCCTCCAGAGAGCTCGCCCGGCCGATGCTCCAGCCGGCCGCCCAGGCCCACGCGGTCCAACAACTCGCGGCCGCGCCGGGCCGCCTCGTCGCTCAAGGGACCGCCGGCGATGGCCGGCAGCAGCACGTTCTCCAGAACCGAACATTGCGGCAACAGGTAGTGGTCCTGGAAAACGAAGCCGATCTTGTGGTTGCGGAAGGCGGCCAGCTCGGGCTCCTTCATCCGCGCCGGGTCCTGGCCTTCGATCAGCACCCGGCCGGTGCTGGGCAGGTCCAAGGTCCCCAGCAGGTTCAGAAGCGTGCTCTTGCCCGAGCCGCTGGGGCCGACGATCGCCAGGTTCTCCCCGACCGACATCTCGAAGGAAATGCCCCGCAGCACCGCCAGCGGCTCCGCCCGGGTCGGGTACTGCTTGGTCACGTTGTCTACCAACAGTTGGCTCATCGTGAAAGCTTCGTTATGAGTTGGATCAGCGGACGAAAAAGGGCCACCACGGCAAACGGCAAAGTCAGCATGGGAACGGCCCAGGTTGCCGAGTACCACAGCCGCCTGGGAATCACAACTTCCGGGCGGGGCGACAAAACAGAGACGATGCTCCAGTTCACCAGCGGCCACGAGATGACCAACAGAAGGGCCAAGTACCAGAAATGGCGGAGGAATTGGGTGAAGCGGATAAGGGCGATTGTCACACCTGGGAGTTCGGCGCCGAAGTCGTCGAAGATCTTCTCGAAGCCTGACACGATTCTCAGCGCAGTTGCGCCCAGCGCAATCCACAGCGCCGCTTGAAGCACTCCGACAAGGAAAGCGTTGGAGGCGAGTATGTCCCGCGGCGATCTCCCAGAATCCCTATTCGCGTTGTCGGACGCGGGCGGCCGATAGGGATTAGAGTCGGCGGTCATGGCGGTGCCAATCCATTTAGCCGTATTGGTCATGTCGAACTACCCGTAGTATACCACTGGGCCGTAAGCAAGCGAACGATCCTTGGAGTGCGGCCACTTGTCGCAGCTTTCCCGGGATATGTGCCTGCCGATCGCTTCCGGCCGCCGAAGAAAGCGGCGACAAGTTGCCGCACTCCAAAGCTCCGCGTGGTCTAACCTGGATTATTCACGGGCGCATCGTAACCCGAAGCGTAAGCGAGGACAGCGGAAGGGCTTAGCCTCGCTTACGCTTCGGGTTTCGATTGCGCCTCTGCTCCGTTTACACCACGGGGCGTGAATAATCCGGGCTAAGACTGGGCAAGGTCTTGGCGAGCCGTCCTGTCCCTCCGAGAGATGGGGTAAGGGGACCCGCCGCCTTGTGTGGCCGCGCCGCCATGCGTAGAATGGCTACATGGGTACCGAGCCTTCTCCTCTGAGCAATTGGACGCCCGCAGAGGTAGCTCTAGGCCGCCGTTGGGTCCAGGCCTGGCGGGAAGCGGGGCCGGTCATGGAGCGCCTTCGGCGGGAGGATCTCCGCCGTTTGGATGTCCAGCAGGCGATCGCGCTTCTGTGCGGGCCGGCCGACTACCGCGTCCCGCCGCGGGCGCCGCGGCCAACTTCCGGGCTGGTGGAACAACAAGCATGGTTCAAGAAAGCTGCCGGCCGTGATTGAGGTCACCGTGATCCGCGTGCCGGACGCAGCGAGCTATGCGGCGTTGGCGGCATTATTGATTTATGGGGCCGGCTTGACTTGTCCGCCCAATCGTTCACCCCACTCCGAGACCGCCGCGCGGATCGCTCCAAAATGTTTCCCTGAGTAATACAGCCCCCAGGTTGACTCCCCCGCGCTCCTGCCACGATCAACGTCTACAAGGCATGTTCCAAGCATGGCATTCATGTGAAACCCGGTGCGGTCCTGGAGGCCGCTGATCGCGCGACAAAACTCCTCGTATTGTGTGCTGCCGCACAGAAGCACGGTGTAGGTACCCAACTCCTTCCAATAAGGAAAGCGGCCGTAACTCGCTGTCAGCGCCTTGCGGATCTGCTCCATGAAGCGAGTTAATCCATCGCAATCCGCCACAGAAGACGGTGTCGCAGCGACGACGCAGAGATATCGGACCATCCACCTTCGAGTGGTGGAAAGCACTGCGACAAAGGAAACGTCGCCTGCCTCGCCTGTCTTCAGTTCAGCGTAGCCGTATTCCGCCAGCCGGTGGTGGAGGATTTCGACAAGCTGTGACGTGGGCTCGCTCATCGTCGGCTCCTGATACTAGATATGGGCTTCGACAGCCAACATGCCGCATTGTATGTTCGCCGGAGGGAACCTGGCAATCCGGGCCAAAATCGCTGACGGTATACCACAGGTCCCCCCAACTCTCCTGAAGGCAGCGAGAGCACGAATCGCGTGGTCGGGCTCTTGTCGGCGTTCACTCGCCCTGCCCCTTCCCCGGAGGGAGAGGAGGCATGGCCCGCAGACCCGCCCGGCCTACTTCTCGGATCTCCCGCCCGTCTTTATACTTAGGGGATGGCATACTCCACGCTCCGGCGGAACGATCCATCGCAAGCTACAGACCGACGACGCCGGCAGCGCCGCGTGCCTTGGACGATCGCCCTGGCGAGCGTCGGCCTGTTGGCGATCTGCCAAGGGGCCTCGGTCCACGCCCAACTCGCGTCGGCCGTGCCCGGCAGCCGCTTCGAGCTGGCCGACGCCATCGAGTTGGAGCGGGCCGACAGCGCCGTGCGGAAACAGTTCGAGCGGGTCAAAGAATACCTCGCCGACAAGCAAGGCAGCGAAGCGGTCGAAACGCTCCGCCAACTCATGGAAAGCTCCGGCAACAAGCTGCTGGGGGTTACCGACCGCCGCTTCGTCACCGTTCGCGACTACTGCCACTTGCAGCTTGCCTCGCTCCCGGCCGAGGCCCTGGCCCTCTATCGCAGCCGGGTCGACGCCCAGGCGAAACGCTGGTACCAGGAAGGCATCGCGGCTCGCGATCGCAGGCTGCTGCTTCGGGTGATCGACAAGGCCTTCGCCAGCAGTTGGGGTGACGAGGCCCTCTTGGCCCTGGGGGAGATGGCCCTGGAACGGGGGGATTACACGGCCGCCCGGTCCTATTGGGAGGAAATCATCCCCGTCAGCCAGCCGGGCGACGGTCCAAGGACTTGGCTGAGCGTTCCCAACACCGAGGTCGACCTGGCGGCGGTGCGGGCGCGGCTGGTGCTGGCCTCGATCCTCGAAGGCTCGGCGGCCCGCGCCAGGGACGAGTTGGCCCAGATGGCCAAGCTGCACCCCGCGGCCCGAGGGCGGCTGGGCGGCGAAGAACGAAACTACGTCGAGGCGCTCACGGCCTTGTTGGCCGAGAGCAGCCAGTGGCCCAAGCCGCCGGAAGCGCCGGGCTGGCCGACCTTCGCCGGCTCGCCGGATCGCAACCGGGTTGTGGGAAAAGTCGTCGATTTTCCCTCGATCGCCTGGCGGCTGCCCTTGCCTGCGGCTCCCCCGGGCAGCGCATCGCTTTGGGGATCGGGCATACCGGCCCGGCGGGTCGCCGAAGACAGCCGGGCGCCGCTGAGCTATTTTCCCGTCCTGGCCGGTAACCTGCTGCTGGTCAACAACGAGTACCAGATCCTGGCCGTCGACGCCCGCACCGGTAAGCCGGCCTGGGGCCACGGCGAGCCGGAGATCTTCCGCGACCCGCTGGACGCGGCCGGCCGCGCCCAGCTCAATCCGCCGGACGACCTGGGCGTGCCGCGGTTCACGATGACCGTCCGCGACGGCAGGCTCTACGCTCGCATGGGCTCCGGCGTGACCAGCCGCCCGCCCGGCTCGCCGTTGGCGTCCGACGCCGGTTACCTGGTCGCCCTGGACCTGGAGGCGGAGGGGCGGCTGATCTGGAAGATCGTGCCGGAGAGCAAGGACTGGGCCTTCGAGGGCTCGCCCGTGAGCGACGGGGCCTCGATCTACGTGGCCATGCGGCGCAGCGACATCCGGCCGCAGTCGCACGTCGCCTGTTTCGACGCCGAGACCGGCACGCTCCGCTGGCGGCGGTTCATCGTCGCCGCCGAAACGCCCGCCCGGGGCGCCATCCACGAAACCACCAGCAACCTGCTGACCTTGGATCACGAGACGCTCTACTTCAACAGCAACCTGGGCGCGGTGGCCGCGATTTCCGCTGGCGACGGCCAGGTGAAATGGATCAGCCTCTATCCGCGGGTGCGGCAGGGCGACCTGTTGAACCTGGCCCCGCATTGGTGCCGCGACCTGAACCCCTGCCTTTTCCATCGCGGACGGCTGCTGGTCGCCCCGGCCGACAGCCGGCGGATCTTCGCCCTGGACGCCGGCACCGGCCAGATCCTCTGGGAGACCAGCCCCAAGGAAAACGTGGAAGACGCGGTCCACTTGTTGGGCGTGGTGGGCGATACGCTGATCGCCGCCGGCGACCGCATCTTTTGGATCGATCTGGGCGACCGTCCGGGCCGTATTAAAGCCCAATGGCCCGAGGGCGAAGGGCGGCTGGGTTACGGCCGGGGCCTGATCGCCGCCGACGGCGTCTACTGGCCGACGCGGGAGAACCTCTACGTCTTCGACCCGCAGAGCGGCCGGCAGAAGAGCGTCGTCTCGCTGGCCGCCCGCGGCGTCACCGGCGGCAACCTGCTGGCATGGGACCGTTACCTGTTGATCGCCGGCAACCAAGAGCTCGTGGTCTTCGGCCCCGCCCCGGCCCAGTCCAAGCGAAGCGAGGAGCCGCTGGCCGCATTTAGTGGTCAGTGGTCAGTGGTCAGTGGTCAGTTGAAGCACGTAACGGCGAGAGGTAAGTGAATCAAACGGTATGGGCCACACGTAAACGCCGCTTGAGCCCCGACGGGGCAGACATCCCGCAGGCTCCCGCAGTCAGCCCTGTACCCTCAGCATCGCACACCCGGGCCGACACGGCCCGGCGCGGACTGCTGGAATCTGGAATCTGAAACCTGAAATCTGAGATCTGAAATCTGAGATCTGAAATCTGAGATCTGAACGATGAAGACCATACTCCAAGAAAACAACGTCCAAGCGGTGGAGAAACTCCATGAGGGCTACCGGCTGATCACCGAGCAGTTGTCGCGGGTGATCGTCGGCCAGCAGCAGGTGATCGAAGAGCTGCTGGTGGCCATGTTCGCCCAGGGACATTGCCTGCTGGTGGGCGTGCCGGGCCTGGCCAAGACGCTGATGATCCGCACGCTGGCCGACGCGCTGTCGCTGGAGTTCAGCCGCATCCAGTTCACGCCCGACCTGATGCCCTCGGACATCACCGGCACGGAGGTCATCCAGGAGGACAAGCTCACGGGAGTCCGCGAGCTGAAGTTCCTTCGCGGCCCGATCTTCGCCAACGTGATCCTGGCCGACGAGATCAACCGCACGCCGCCGAAGACGCAAGCGGCGCTGCTGGAGGCGATGCAGGAGCACCAGCTCACCGTGGGCGGCAAACGGCACCGGCTCACCGAGCCCTTTTTGTGCTGGCCACGCAGAACCCCATCGAGCAGGAAGGCACCTACCCGCTGCCGGAGGCCCAGTTGGACCGCTTCATGTTCAACACCTTCGTCGACTACCCCAGCGAGAGCGAGGAGTTGGAGATCGTCAAGCGGACCACGGCCGACGTTGCGGCCACGGTCACGCGGACGCTGGCCACCGAGGAGATCCTGGGCTTGCAGCGGATCGTCCGCCGGGTGCCGGTGGCCGACCACGTGAACCGCTACGCCGTGCAGTTGGCGCGGCTTTCCCGGCCGCAGCAGCCCGACGCCCCGGGGTTCGTCAAGGACTATGTGACCTGGGGCGCCGGTCCCCGGGCGAGCCAGTACATGGTGTTGGGGGCCAAGGCCCGGGCGGTGCTCTACGGCCGCTGCTATGCCGGCAGCGAGGACGTGGCGGCCGTGGCCCACCCCGTGCTGCGGCATCGCATCATGACCAATTTCAACGCCGAGGCCGAGGGCATCAAGCCGGACGAGATCATCCGCCGGCTGCTGGAAACCGTCCGCGCTCAGCAAGACGAGGCCACCGCCGGTGGAAAACTCCCCCAACTATTTAGATCCGCAGACGCTCGCTAAGCTGGAAGGGCTCCAGCTCCGCGCCCGGCTGATCGTGGAAGGGTACGTCTCCGGCGTACACCGCAGTCCCTACCACGGTTTCTCCATCGAGTTCGCCGAGCACCGCGAGTACGCGCCCGGCGACGACCTGCGGTACGTCGACTGGAAGGTTTTTGGCCGCACCGACAAGTTCTACCTCAAGCAGTACGAAGAAGAGACGAACCTGGTCTGCAACCTGTTGTTGGACGTCAGCCAGAGCATGGCGTACCGTGGCCCGCAGGCGCCGATGTCGAAGCTCGAATATGCCCAGTGCGCGGCGGCGGCACTGGCCTACCTGGTCTTGCAGCAGCAGGACAGCGCGGGCCTGGTCACCTTCGACCGGGAGATCCGCGCGCTGGTGCGTCCCAGCAGCAACCCTTCGCACCTGAAGCAGCTCTTGCACGTGATGCAGGCCACGCCGGCCGAGCGGAAAACCTCCGCCGGGGCGATCTTCCACGAGCTGGCCGAGCGGTTCAAGAAGCGGGGGATCGTGGTGATCCTCAGCGACCTGTTCGACGACGTGGACGCGATGATCGCCGGGTTGAAGCACTTCCGCCACCGCCGGCACGAGGTGGTGCTGTTCCACGTGCTCGACCCGGCCGAGCTGGACTTCCCCTTCCGCAACACGACCCTTTTCCGCGGCCTGGAGGACCTCCCCGAGGTGCTGGTCGAGCCCCGGGCACTGCGGAAGGCCTACCTGCGGGAGTTCGAGAAATACCGCCGGCGCTTGAAGAAAGGCTGCCGTCTGCACCGTATCGATTACGTCGAGATGCGGACCGACCAGCCGCTGGACGTGGTGTTGTCGAGTTATTTGGCGTCGCGGAGGAGATAGTGGTCAGTGGCCAGTGGTCAGTGGTCAGTTGGCAGTGCGCAGTGAGCAGTGGGCATTTGTAGGATGGGTCGAGCGCAGCGAGCCCCACCAAGGAGTTTTCCAAGAGGTTGATGAGAAATGCGTGTTGACGGTACCCGTTCCCGGCAGACTCCCCCAGTTTTCGCGTCGGAGAAGAGTTCTTCGTTGCAAAACAGGGTATTCTGCGCGATGGTGGGACGGTTCCGCTTGGCCCATAGGTAGGGTGCGCCGTAAAGGAACCAACAAACAATGCCTAGCCGCCGTATCCTGCGTGGTGTTCGAGACCAGGGGTGTACCCTCGGCATCCTGGCCGTCGTGATCGTTCTCGTCGCACTACCTCTGTTGCCAATGTTTATGTTCACGGGTCTTGGAAATTGGCTCTATCCGTGTTTCTTCCTTTCGTTTGGCTTGATGGCCTCCACCCCACTGTTTCTTCAGAGGGTGGCTCCGAGGGCCGCTGGGTTTGATACGCAATGGTTTCCGAACGGCTGGAGGCAATGGCTGGGGACGTTAGCGCTGATTGTCCTGATGTTTGCGGTCGGGAGCCTCGCCAAGAAATTGACGGTTTACCTGAACCTCGGGTCGTATCGGCCTTACTATGTGCCGACTATCACGAGCTTTTCGCGTTTGACCGTCGTTTTGAATGGCCTCATCTGGATTTTGGTGGGGCCTTTCGCCGAAGAGATTTTCTATCGAGGTTATGTGCTGGACCAGTTGAGAAAACTCGCCCATTGGTCCATTGCGCTTTTGGTCCACGCTGTCTTCTTCGCTCTTGTTCACGTTGTGGGCTGGAATTTATTCCTTGCGCCGATCGGGGCCTTCTCGTATGCGCTCTTGCTTGGCGCCTGGCGGATTAGGTTCAAGGCTTTGCTGCCGCTTATTGTCAGCCACATGGTGATAAACGCCGCCGCCATGGCTCCTGTTCTGAGTCGTGACTATGAGAACGTGGTTCTGCTGGAGCGCGTCGCTCCAGATCTGCAAGATAAGGTGAGATCAAACCCCATATGCCAGCAGATCGTCGCGTTAACGCGGCAGCCCGCCGCGAAGGCGTTGCCAGCCCTGATTCGTTTTCTCGGCGAAGGCGACGAGGCTATATCAATTTCTGCAACCTGGGCGATCACGCAGTACCGTCGTGATGAGGTGCGTCCTTACTTGAAGGAGGCGTTGGCATCGGGCGACAAGAGGCTCGTCAGTGGGGCCTTGCTCGTAATCGAACTCAAGCACGATGCGAGCCTTCGGGAAGAAGTGCGCCAGGTCGTTTGGTCCGGCCGTGACCCAGATGTTCAAATGCCCGCCATCATGACATTGTACGGTTTAGGCGATACGGAGGGCATTCGAAGGATCGCAGAAAGAAGCCCAAACAGGAAACTGCGTGATTTTGCCGAACGCATGTTGCGGTATCGGAAGTAGCGGGCCCAACAAGAACAAGAGGGGAGGAGTAGTAACGTGAAGCACAAACCGAATCGTGAAACGGAAAACATAATGTACGCGCGAGACCCCACTGCCAGAACGGCCTTTCTGCTGCTTCTGGTGGAATGCCGCACCGGCCGCTGAATGCCGATCACTGTCCACTGACCACCGACCACTGACCACTTTCATGTTTATCCTCCCGCTCGCCTTCGACATTGCCAGCCCGGCCATGCTGGGATGGCTGGCGGCGGCGGCTGCGCCGGTGCTGATCCACTTGTGGAGCCGGCGAAGACACCGGGAGATGACTTGGGCGGCGATGGAGTACCTGCTGGCCGCCCTGCGGAGCAGCCGCCGGAAGATCCAGTTCGAGCAGTTGCTCCTGCTGCTGGTCCGCATGATGCTGGTGATGTCGGTGGTGACGGCCGTGGCCGAGCCGCTGCTGGAGCGGGGGCTGGCCGTCGTCGCCGGCCAGCGGACCCATCGCATGCTGGTGATCGACGGCTCCTTCTCGATGGGCTACCGGCCCACGGACAAGAGCCGCTTCGACCAGGCCAAGGAGCTGGCCGCACGGATCGTCGAGGAGAGTCCGCGGGGCGACGGCTTCACGCTGGTGCTCTCCGGCGCCCCGCCCCGGACGGTGGTGCGGACTCCGGTCTTCGAGCCCCGCGATTTCCTCCGGGAGATCGAGAACCTCAAGCTGCCTCACGCCACGTCCGACCTGCGGGCCACGCTGGAGGAAGTGGAACGGGTGCTCACCGACGCCCGGCGCGAGCAGCCCCGCGTGCAGCGGGCGGTGATCTACTTCCTCAGCGACCTCTGCCGCGTCGGCTGGCTGCCGGAGCACGACAGCCCTGCGGCCTTGGCCGAAATCCACGAGCGGACCAAACGGCTGGCCAAGGCGGCGGACCTGGTGGTGATCGACGTCGGACAGGAAGACGCCCAGAACGCCGCGGTCACCGACCTGCGCACGGCCGAGCCTTTCGCCACGGTCAACCGCGAGCTGCCCGTCGAGGCCGTGCTGAAGAACTTCGGCCGCCATCCGCGGCTCCACCAGAAGGTCGAGCTTTGGGCCGACGGCCGCCAGGTGCGGCAGCAGTACGTCGACCTGCCGCCGGGCGAAGACGTGGCGGTGGCCTTCAGCGACTACCGCTTCGAATCGCCGGGCGACCACGCGCTGGAAGTCCGCCTCGAAAGCGACCAGCTCGACATCGACAACCACCGCTACCTCTCGGTGCCGGTGAAGCCCGCGGTGCAGGTGCTCTGCGTGGACGGGCGACCCTCGGGCGATCCGCTGCGAGGCGCGACCGGCTACCTGGCCACCGCCTTGGCCCCGCCCGGCGAGACCTCGGGCCAGGCCGCGGTCCACGTCGAGGTGGTCCCCGAAAGCGCGCTGTTGGAGGCCGAGCTGGCCCATTACGATTGCATCTTCCTGGCCGACGTGGCCCAGTTCACCGCCAACGAGGCCAAGGTGCTGGACACCTATCTCCAGGGCGGCGGCGGGCTGGTCTTCTTTCTCGGTCCGCAGGTGGTTCCCGAGCGCTACAACCGCGAGCTGGCCCGCAAGGCCGAGGGCCGCGAGGCGATACTGCCGGCCGAGTTGGGCGACCTGGACGAGAAGCCGCAGCACCGGCTCGACCCGCTGGACTACGCCCACCCGATCGTCCGCGATTTCCGCGGCCAGGAGAAGGCGGGACTGCTGAACACGCCGGTGGGCACCCACGTGCGGCTGATGTTGCCGAGCCAGACCAAGGCCAAGGTGGCCCTGCGGCTGGGCAACGGCGATCCGCTGATTGTCGAACAGCCGGTGCATCGCGGCCGGGTGATCCTGGTGGCCACGTCGGCCGATCGTCGCTGGACGCTGATGCCCATCTGGCCCAGCTACCCGGCGCTGGTCCAGGAGATCCTCGCCTTTGCCGTCGGCGGGCAGCTCCAGCAGCGGAACCTACTGGTGGGCGAGGCATTGGGCGGCTCGCTCTGGGCGGCCGTCGGCGAGTTGCTACTGGGCCTGCCCGACGGGCGGCAGGAGAAGCTGCGGCTAGCCGGCCAGGGCGACTCGAGCGTTTGGAGCTACGCCGATACCAGCACCAGCGGTCTGTACAGAGCCCAGTTCGGCACGCCGGTTCTGCGGAGCGACCTGTTCGCCGTCAACGTCGACCCCGCGGAAAGCGATCTGGCCCGGTTGCCGCCCGACGCCCTGGAGAAAGAAATCTGGCCGGGGATCCCTTTCGTCCAGCAGACGCGCGGGGAAGCTCGCGGCGAACCGTCTTCCGGCCACATCAGCCCCCGCAACCTGCTGCCCCAGGGGCTGCTCTACCTGGCCTTGGCGCTGTTGTTGTTGGAATCCTTGTTGGCCCGCCGCTTTGGACACCACACATGACCGCCCATCCCTGTAGCACGGATTGCCAATCCGTCCTGCCACTCGGACACCACCCATGACAAGCCATCCTCTTCCCGCATGGCTCGCGCGGCTGTTGGGCGTCGAGAACGGCCCCGGCGAGGGCGCCACCTGGAGCCTGGTCGATCAGTGGACGTGGCCGCCCTGGATCACGCTCCTGGCGGTGATCATGATCGCGGTCCTGGTGGTGGTCGTTTATCTGAAGGAGAATCCCCAGGCCCCCAGGGCCCTGCGGCTGCTGTTGGCCGGGATCCGCCTGACGCTGGCAGGGCTGGTGCTGTTCATGATAGCCCAGTTCGCCTTGTCGCTGCAGAAGACGGGCCTGCCCTACGTGGCCGTGCTGGTCGACGATACGCTGAGCATGACCACGGCCGACCGCTACCTGAACAGCAAGGACCGCAACCTGGACCAGTTCCGCAGGGCGCTGGCCGACGCCGTCCGCCGGGCCGGCTACGAGGAGACGACCCGCTGGAACCTGGCCCGCACACTGCTCACCGGGCACGACGCCGTCGTGCTGAAGTCGATCGACCGCCGCTACAAGCTCCGCCTCTATTATCTTACCGGCGCCCGGGGCGATTACCGCACCGGTCCCCGGGCCAGCCGAGCCGCGGACCCCGACGGCCTGGTCCGCGAGATCCGCAGCGTCGAGCCCTTGGGCGAACAGACCCGGCTGGGGGCGGCGATCCACGCCGTGTTGGACGATCTCCGCGGCACCGCTCCGGCGGCCCTGGTGCTGCTGAGCGACGGCGTCAACACCGAGGGCCCGGACCTGGCCCAAGGCGCCGCCTACGCCCACCGCAAGGGCGTGCCGCTGTTCGTCGTCGCCCTGGGCGACAGCCAGCCGGACCGCAGCCTGAAGCTCAGCGACCTCTCCGTCGAGGAGTTCGTCTTCATCCACGACCGGGTCAACTTCGAGGTCCAGCTCACCGGCAGCGGCTACGCCGGCCAGGAAGTCCGCGTCGTGCTCCGCCGGCAAGACCGCCCCAACGTGCTCGCCGAGGTCAAGGTCAAGGTCGGAGCCGACGGCCAGCCGCAGACCGTCCGTCTTCCCTACCGGCCGGACGAGGAGGGCGAGTTCCACTTCAGCGTCGAGATCGAGCCCATCGCCGGCGACGCGCTGGCGGACGCCGACCGCCAGGAGCGGGTAGTCCGCACGGCACATCCCGTGCGCGTGCGCAAGGAAAAGATCCACGTGCTCCTGGTCCAGGCTTATCCCAGCTACGAGTTCCGCTACCTGCGCAACATGCTCGCCCGCGACCCGACCATCGACCTGAAGAGCGTGCTCCAGGACGCCGACGAGGAGCACGCCGAGCCGGACGCCGGCAGCCTGCAAGGGTTCCCTGTCCGCAAGGAGGATCTCTTCCGCTACGACGTGGTGATCCTGGGCGACGTCAATCCGGCCCTGCTCAGCGCGGCGATGCTACAGAACCTGGTCGATTTCGTCGAGCAGCCGGCCAAAGGCGGCAGCCTGATCTGCATTGCCGGGCCCCGCTACATGCCCTTGGCCTACCGCAACACGCCGCTGGCGCGGATCCTGCCGGTGAGCCTGGCCACGGTCCGAGTTCCACCCGAGGGCCAGGTCTTCACGCAGCCGTTCAACCTGCTGCCCACCGACCAGGGCCTGGCCAGCCCGCAGATGCAGCTTGCCGATACGCCCGAGGAAAGCGAAGCCATCTGGCAGAAGCTGCCGCCGCTCTACTGGTGTTTGGAAGCGCCGGATCTCAAGCCCGGGGCCTTTGCCCTGGCGGAGCACTCCCGCCGCCAGGGCCGCGAGGGCAAGAAGCTGCCGCTGGTGGTCCTGCAGCACGTCACCGGCAACGTCCTCTTCCACGCCACCGACGAGACCTGGCGCTGGCGGTTCCGCACGGGCGACACCTTTTTCGCCCGCTACTGGATCCAGACCATCCGCTACCTCAGCCGCTCGAAGCTGGCCGACGCGGGCCGAGCGGCGACCCTCTCCGCCGATCGCGCCAAGTACCGCCAGGGAGAGCCGGTGCGGCTGCGGGTGCGTTTCGAGAATCAGCGGCTCACGCCGCCCTCGGACGACGGCGTCACGGTGGTGGTGGAAGGCTCGAAGCACGCCTCGCAGCGGCTGAAGCTTCACCGCACGACGGCCGGCAGCGGCGTCTTCGAAGGCCTGTTGGCGCAGTTGCCGCCGGACGACTATCACGCCTGGATCGCCATCCCCAGCTTGGAGCCTCATTCGCCGGCCACCGAGTTCTCCGTCTTGGCCCACGGCGGCGATTCCAAGGGGACGGCGATCGACGCCGCCGAGTTGAGACGCGCGGCCGAGGTCACCAAGGGCCACTATTACGCCTTCGACGCCGACACGGCCTACCATCTCCTCAAGGATCTTCCGCCGGGCCGGCAGGTGCCCATCGAGACCCTTCCTCCCCGTCCTCTCTGGAACGCCTGGCCCACCCTGGCGTTGTTCCTCGGCTTGCTGGTGAGCGAATGGGTGCTGCGGAAGCTGGGGGGAATGGTGTAGCCGCAGAGATTACGGGCCGATGTGGTTGGGCAAGTTGACCTTGGTCGAAGCTGCAAAATTATTCAAGTTTTCTTTTTGACTTCGCCTTGGCGTCGTGTATATCTCATTGTCCGCGCTAATCCGCCGGAATTCCCTTGCCAGGCGGTGTGGGTCTGGTATAATGATCATGTTGCGGGCAGTTTAGGGGTTAGGTCGGGATCTCCCCGACGTGACCGCCGGAAACTGCCGCACGTCCGATTAGGCCCTTTATCGCATGGGTATCACCATGGATCCTAGGAGTCCTCGATCCGGGCCGCAATTTGGGGGCGCTCAGCCCCGCTGAGTGCCCCTCGTTCCAGGCCGACACCGCTTTCCTGTCGTCGCGGCCGCCCTTGTCGAAGCCAAGTTTGTTTGTTGGGCCTTCGCGCCGGGCGGGCGTTTGGGGTCTTTACCCCATAACGACGAGGGGGCACTCTTCGTCGGTGCGGACCGACGCCAGGCGATGGTCGCTTGGCGGGATGGTAAGTGAGTCTTATAAAGGAGGAAAGAAGCGTTCAAAAATCGGTAAACGTTTCGATTCCTTGTTCATGGGCGCACTAGCCGCCTGGAGACGAGATGCCTTGACTGCGGTCTGCTGCCGGCCATTCCGGCGCGACCCAAACCGAACGTGCGCAGGCACGTGGCACGTCCCAAGCCGCCGGTGCGCCCAACTTTTGTTTCTTGAGCATGCCGCTACGCTGGAAAATCCTGATCGTGCTCTTGCTCCTGGCGGGGACCGGCCTGAGCGTCTGCTGGTACGTCAACCGCGAGTTTCTCCAGCGGCACTGGATGATCTACCAAGTGGGGGCGGCGCCCAGCTACGACGATGCCAAGCCCAAGCTGGCCTGGTTCGACGCCCCGGCGGATCGCGACGCCAGGCTGCCGGCCTTGGTAGGGCGATTCGGTCGCGGCAACCGCTGTTTCGACTTGTACCTGGCCCAGTATGTCGATGATCGCGACAGCTCCGAATCCCTGCGGCAGGCATTTTCCAACGAGTTGGCGGTGCGGGACGGCCTGCTGGCTCGCTGGGCCGGCTACTGGAGTTGGCGGCTGGCGCAGCCGCCGGACGAGGAGATTGCCTCGATCCTGAACTATCTGGAGGTGCTCAAAGCAGCCCCTGCTACGACGCTCACCTGGCGCGAGGTCCTCGATCTCCAGGCAGTGTTGCAAGAGGCCGGCCGACCGGAGTTGGCACGGGGGCTTAGCCCGGGCAATTGGCGGGACCGGTTTGGCCAGTGGCGGTCGGATCATCCGGCCCAGTTGCCGCACGTCGGGCGGCCCACTGAGCCGATGCCGGAGCGGTAGCAGGCACACGCCGTGTGCCGTCCGCAGATTACGGCACACGGCGTGTGCCTGCTACATTCCTCAAGGACCGAGGCCGCGGGGATTGGAGTCCAGGAAATCCCGCGGTCCGTGGAGCGTGTAATAAGGGTAGGTCACTTCGCCGGTGGGCGGGCCGGGGGTGGCGGGCGTTGGGCCATTGCAGCCGCGGCAGCCGCATCCTGCCGCACACCCTTGCCCGCCCGGGGCGGCCTGCCGGCAAACCTGATCCTCAGCACAGCCCGAAAGCCCAGCCAGCACCAGGGCGGCCAACAGGGTGAAAGATGCGAGTTTCATGGGCCTGGTTTCCTTTACACTCGGAGATGGTTCCCAAAGGGAAGATCGGCGCGCTAACCGGCACAGTCCAGAAAATCGTAAGAACTGGCAGATCCCGCAACTCCGGCACCACTGCACCCCGGTAGACTGGGGCGACTTTGCCGATGAAGATGACTTTTCGGGCCACTCTAGGGAGTTAGAAGGCAGGAGTTAGAAGGAGTCAGGTCGCACCTTTCTGGTCGTTGCCATCCCTTCCTAACTTCTAACTTCTAACTTCTAACTTCTAACTTCTAACTTCTAACTTCTAACTCCTAACTCCTAACTCCTAACTCCTAACTCCTAACTCCTTATTACTCCGCCCGATCATTCTCCGCGTGTTTCGCGCGGACTTCTTGGGCCTGTTCTTCCAGGATCACCGCCTGCCCGCGATCGGCCGGCTTCCCCGTGGCCCGCAGCACTTGGGCCTGAACCTCCAGGGCCTCGGCCAGTTTCGGGTGGTCGGCGGGGAGAGCCCTCTTGCGGATCGCCAGCGCCCGCGATGCGGATCCTGCCGCGTCGGCCACCTTACCTGCCTGCAAGAGCCGGCGCGCCCGGCCAATGAGCAGGTCGGCCACCAGGGGATGTTGCGGGCCGAAAAACTGCTCGGCCAGGGAGATCGCCTCGTCGAAACCCACGGCGGACTCGACGAGGTTCGTCTCCGACGCCGCCAAATCGCCTTCCACTGCGGCAATGTCGGGATGGCCGCCGGGGAAGACCTTCTTGAAGATCTCCAGCGCCGCCTGAAGCGACGCGCGGCCCTGCGCCGGGTGTTTCCGGGCCAGCTCGCATCGGCCCCGCAGCCAGAGCCCCCGGGCCTGGATCGGATGCTCCTCGCCCAAAGCCCTCTTGGCAATCGCCAGCACGCGAGCGATAGCGGGTTGGGCATCGTCCGGCCGGCCGAGCAACAGGTAGAGAGAGGCCAGGTTGACCAGCGCATGGGCCACGTAGGGATGGTCCGGCCCGAGGCTCTTTTCGGCCACCTGACTGGCCCGCCGGGCATAATGCTCCGCCTTGTTGTATCGTCCCTGGCCGGCCTCGACGGCGGCCAGGGTTCCCAACGCGGCGGCAACCATCGGGTGCTCATCTCCCACGCGGCCTTGGATCTCGCTCAGTGCCTGGGTCGCCTCGCCCGCCGCTTCGGCGTACTGGGCCAGTCCCGCTTCGACCATGGCCGCGGTCAAAAGCAACAGCGCGTTGGGCGGGCGGCCTGCGGCCGGGACCGACTCCAACGATTGGCTCCACTCTTTGTCGATCTTCGACGCCTCGGCATACTTGCCCTCGGTCAACAGCAGCACGGCCCGATTACAGGCGCTGGCAGCCAGGTAGGGATGCTCCTTGGGAAGCGACTTCGACCAACGGTCATGGGCCTCGATCAAGTTGCTGTCGGCCCCGGAATAGAGGGCGCGCAGGGCGAAGAGCACGGCCTGGTTGTTCTGGCTGGCCGCTACGGCCGAGCTCGACCCGCCGAGCTTCTGTTCCCAGATACCCTGGGCCTCCGTGTTGTACTGTTCGGCGTCGTCGAGGTGCTCGGCGCGGATCGTGTCGATGGCCGCCTGGAGGTGCAAAGCGGCGGCTAGGCAAAGGTCTTCGGTCGAGAGTTTTGCGCGGGAGATCTTCAGTGCCTCGGCGGCCAGCTCGCCGGCTTCTTTGACCTGGCCGGCGTAGAGCCGGGCCGCCGCCGCCTGGCAGAGCGTGGCCGGCTCGCCCGGCTGGAGTTTCCAGGCCCGATCAAAGCACTCCGCGGCATCGGCGAAGCGGCCGGCGAAGACCTCGTTCTGTCCCTCCGCGACGACCACCTTCCAACGCGGCACGGTCTGCTGCCCGCCAGGCTCCGCCGCCGGGTTGGAGGTCTCTGCGGCAGCCAGCAATCGGCGGGCATCGTCGAAACGCCGCTCGGCCAGGGCCTTCATGCCGCGATGGTAGACACCGGCCGTCGGCCCAATCCGCCGTGCCTCCCGGACCACCTGGGAGGGAATCGCGGGCAACTGCACGGCCGCCAAGTCCTCGTCGGGCTCCACCAGAACCGTCGCCGTGATCTCGACTTGCAAGGGGATTACCAGGTCTTCCAGCGGACGCGGCCGGACCGTCACCGGCGCCAGCGGCGTCAGCCACCAGCCGCTCACCAGCACGAAAATGCCCACGGCGGCTAGTGTCCGCGGCCGTGCGGGACCGAAGATCGGCAGGTTCACCTGGCGGGGCGGCTTCTTCTCGGCCCGCAGTGCCTTGCCGAAATCCTCGTGCTGTCCTCGGCGCAGCCGCTCCAGCGCTGCGCTCGGTTCGACATGATACGTGGCCAGCAGAAAGGTTCCTGTGGCCAGGGCCGCCGTCGCCAACCCCAACAGCCAGGGGAGCGGCCAGGACAACTGCCGGGGAAAGACCGCATAGGCCGCGGCCAGCAGCGCCACCAGCAGGACCCCCAGCACCATCGCCGGAATAAGGCCGCTGTGGCCTTTGGTGGGCTTGGCCAGAAGCAAGGGGAGATCGGGCAAGCCGGGGGCCGCCGCCTTGGTCCCTTTTCGTGGTCCTGAGAACATCGCTAGCTCCGATCGGGATCGACAATCCAGTAACCCAAGTCTATCACTTCCGGGTGGGCAGGGCAAACGCCCCCTGGCCTCCGCGCGACTCCCCGTGGCGTGTGCTAGAATTTCGTGAGGCATTCCGGTTAGGTCCCGCTTGCCGAGCGAGACGTTGTGCGCCGACAACGTCTGACCGTCGTCCAAATCCCTTCCGGCAGAGGGGACCTACCGGGGCGCCTGCTGGAATCGCGAACACCCTCGGTCATCCATCGTGGAACCATCAACCCTACTGCTGCAGAAGCTGGGGATCTCCCTCCTCTTGGGACTTCTGGTGGGCCTTCAGCGCGAGCACGTCACCCACGGCATGGCGGGATTGCGGACCTTTCCCCTGATCACCGTGCTGGGAACGGTGGCGGCCACGCTGGGTCTGAGTTTCGGCGGCTGGATCGTAGCTGCCGCGATGCTCGGCCTGGTGGGCGTGCTGATTTTCCCCAACCTGGTGCGGCTGCGGAGCAAAGACCCGGACCCCGGCATCACCACCGACGTGGCCGTGCTGCTGATGTACTGCGTCGGCGCCCTGTTGGCGAACGACAAGATGATGGCCGTGGGCATCGCGGTCGGCGGGGGCGTGGCCGTGCTGTTGCAGTTCAAGCCGGAGCTGCATGGACTTGCCGCACGGCTGGGCGACGTGGATCTGCGGGCGATCATGCAGTTCGTGCTGATTGCCTGCATCATCCTGCCCGTGCTGCCGGACAGCAAGTTCGGTCCGCTGGGCGTCTTCAATCCCTTCAAGGCCTGGTTGGTGGTGGTGCTGATCGTGGGGATGAACCTGGGCGGCTACATCCTGCACAAGTTCTGCGGCGCCGGCGCCGGCACGCTCTTGGCCGGGATTCTCGGCGGCCTGATCTCCAGCACGGCCGCCACGGTGAGCTACTCCCGGGCGGTTCGTCAAGAGCCGGCGCACGTGCGGGTGTCCGCGGTGGTGATCATGATTGCAACCGCCGTGGCGTTCGTCCGGGTATTGGTGCTGATCGCGGTCGTCTCGCAGGAGTTTTTCCTGCGGGCGTTGGCTCCGATCGCGCTGCTGACGGTGGTGACGCTCTTTCCCCTGCTGGTCATCTGGCAGCGGGCCCGCCACGAGCCGCCGGCCGTGCCGAATCCGCAGAATCCCACGCAGCTCCGCTCGGCGATCCTCTTTGCCGGGATGTACGTGCTGGTGTTGTTTGCCCTGGCGGCGACGAAGGAGTACGTCGGCGGCCATGTGGTGTACGGCGTGGCCTGGCTGTCGGGTTTGACCGACCTGGACGCGGTGACGCTCTCCACGGCGCGGCTGGTCAGCGCCGGGGCGGTGGCGGCCGCACAGGGCTGGCGGATGGTGGTCCTGGCCTCGCTGGCGAACCTGTCGTTCAAAGCGGGCGTGGTGGCGGTGTTGGCCGGCGGCCGCCTGTTCCGCCTGGTCCTGGCGCTGTTCGCCGCGCCGCTGGCGGCCGGCGCGGCGATCGTCGTCTTTTGGCCAAAGTAGCAGGCACACGCCGTGTGCCGTCCGCCCAGGGCGGAAGAGGAAACGGACGGCACACGGCGTGTGCCTGCTACTTTACGCGCGGGCTGCTATTCGCCGTCCGTATGCCGGACGATGCGGCCTTCGACCATGTAGATCACGTCCTCGGCGATGTTGCTGGCGTGATCGGCGACCCGCTCGAGGTTGCGGGAGACGGCCACGAGGGTCAAGAGGGTCGGCGCCCGCTCGGGATTCTTGCGGATCATCTCCTCGGCCTTGAGGCGGATCGCACGCTTCAAGGCATCGACCTCGTTGTCCCGCGCAGACGGCGTTGGCCAGGACCGAGTCGAGGTTCACCAGGCAGTCGAGGCTGTCGCGGAGCATGGCCTGCGTCTTCTCCCACATGCCGGCCAGGTCGAAGGGGATCTCCATGGGCTGGCCGCAGGCGAAGGTGATCGCCTTGTGGGCGATGTTCACCCCCAGGTCGCCGATCCGCTCCAGGTCGTTGTTGATTTTCAAGGCCGCGACGATGAAGCGCAGATCGGCCGCCACCGGCTGGTAGAGGGCCAGGATCTTCAGACACTCCTCCTCGACCTCCACCTCGCGCTGGTCGATCTCCAGGTCGCGGCAGACGGCCTCGTGGGCCAGCTCGTCGTCGCGGCTCAAAAGCGCCTGGACGGCGATCTGGGTCTGCTCTTCCACCAAGGCGCAAAGGGAGAGCAGATCCTTCTTCAGTTGGTCGATGGCCCGCTGCAAGTGAACCGACATCTGCGCTCCTCCTGATGTGGCGCGGAGAAGAAAGGAGTTAGGAGTTAGAAGTTAGGAGTTAGAATGGGCAAACCCTTGGGCGAACAGCCCCGCCGACATGGCCGCATTCCAACTTCTAACTTCTCAACTTAGCGGACTGGAGAAGCGGACCCCTTCGAGCTTGCTCGATGGTGAAGTAGATTGCAAGCTAGCCCGGGTCGCATCGAGCGTTTCCCCGACCCCACCGGGCTCGCCCCCGGTGGTGAAGGAGATTGTCAAGCTACGTGCCCATTAGCCGGCCAATCTCCTTCACCATCGAGCAAGCTCGAAGGGGTCGTGGCGCCGCAGGAATCCTGCGCTAGCCTTCAATCTCCTTCACCACCGGGGGCAAGCCCGGTGGGGTCGCTCCTCCATTCAGCTAAACAGTTACCTAACTCCTAACTCCTCACTTCTGACTCCTAGCCGAAACGGCCGGTGATATAGTCTTCCGTTTCCTTGCGGGAAGGCTTGGTAAACAGGCGTCTGGTGGGTCCGACCTCGATCAGCACGCCCTCGAAGAGGAAGGCCGTGAAGTCGGAGACCCGGGCCGCCTGCTGCATGTTGTGGGTCACGATGATGATCGTGTACTCGCCGCGGAGCTCGCCGATCAGGTCCTCGATGCGGGTAGTGGAGCGGGGGTCCAGCGCCGAGCAGGGCTCGTCCATGAGGATGATCTCCGGCTGCACGGCCACCGCCCGGGCGATACACAGCCGCTGGTGCTGGCCGCCGGAGAGCCCCAGGGCCGACTCGTGCAGGCGGTCCTTGACTTCGTCCCAGAGGGCCGCCCGGCGAAGGCTCTTCTCCACGACCTCGTCCAGCGTGCGGCGATCGCCGGTGCCGGCGATCCGCAGGCCGTAGGCCACGTTTTCGTAGATCGACTTGGGAAAGGGCGTGGGCTTCTGGAAGACCATTCCTACCCGCCGCCGCAGCTCGATCACGTCCAGCGTGGGATCGAGAATGTCGTCGCCGTCCAAGAGGATGCGGCCGCTGGTGCGGACGTCGTCGATCAGGTCGTTCATGCGGTTGAGGCACCGCAGCAGGGTCGACTTGCCGCACCCCGACGGACCGATCAGCGCGCTCACCTGGTGGCGGGGGAAGTCCATGCTGACGTCGGTCAGGGCCTGCGACTTGCCGTAGTAGAGATGGACGTGCTCGGCGCGGACCACCGCGTCGTCGGCCAGCGCCGTCGTGGCGGCGTCGCCCTTGATCGTCAGCGGCGGCGGGGAGGAGACGGGGGTGGAATCCTGCATGGTTTGATTTCTACCACTTTCGCGGCCGTCCGGCAAGGGCTGGGCTCGGCGAAGGACTAACTGCCTCGATTCGTTATCGGCGCGTAGGGTGGGACAAGCTCGCGCGTGCGAGCGCCGGCCCACCAATTTCGCCGGCTAGGGTGGGGCGGCGGCCGCCTCGGCGGCCTTGTCCCACCCTACAGGCCCTCTACATGGTCCGCATTTGGTACCGCTTCTTCATGCGGTTGCGGAGGTAAATCGCCAGGCTGCTCAGGGAAAGCACGATCAACAGCAACAACAGGGTGGTGACGTAGACCATCGGCTTGCAAGCCTCGGCGTTGGGCGACTGGAAGCCGACGTCGTAAATGTGGAATCCGAGGTGCTCGAACTTCCGCTCGACGTGGAAGAAGGGGAAGCGGCCGTCCAGCGGCAGGTCGGGCGCCGACTTGATGACCCCGGTGATCATCAAGGGGGCCACCTCGCCCGCCGCCCGGGCCATGGCCAGGATGAACCCGGTCATGATCCCCGGCGAGGCGATCGGCACCAGCACGCGCAAAAGCGTCTGGAACTTGGTGGCCCCCAGGGCGTAAGACCCCTCGCGGATGCCGCGCGGAATCGTCCGCAAGGCCTCCTCGGTGGAGACGATCACCACCGGGATGGTCAACAGCCCCAAGGTCAGGCTGGCCCAGAGAATCCCGCCGGTACTGAAGACCTGCAGGCCGGGAAACAACCAGGCGTCGATCCGCTGGCCTACAAAATAGATGAAGAACCCCAGGCCGAACATGCCGTAGACGATCGAGGGGATGCCGGCCAGGTTGTTCACGCCGACGCGGACCAGCCGCACCAGGAGGCCTTCCTTGGCGTACTCCCCCAGGTAGACGCCGGCCAGCACTCCCAAGGGAAAGCTCGCCAGGGCCATCAGGAACACCAGCATCACCGTGCCGAAGATGGCCGGGAAGAGCCCGCCCTCGGTGTTCGACTCGCGGGGCGGATCGCAGAGCAGCTCGCGGATCCGCTCCAGGTAGTAGCCTGCCTTGGCAAACCAACCCATGGCGTTGGGGGTGCTGAAGCGGACGATCGAGACCAGCGGGATCTTGACCGTCTGGCCCGAGGCGTCGGTGAACAGGGCCAGGTTCTCGTCAATCGCCCGCTTCCGCTCCTGCTGCCGCCGGCTGAGCTGCTCCGACTCCTTTTGCAGGACCGCTCGCCGGCGCTGGATATCGTCGATCGCGGCCTTCAGCCGTTGGCGCTGCGGCCGGGTCGACTCGCCCCCGGCGGCCAGCAGCCTCCGTTGGTGCTCGGCGCTGGCATCGGCCAACTCCAGCGAGTGGATCTGGTAGGTGAGCGGGGCCAGCCGGGCGGCCAGCGGGTCCAGCTCCGACGTTTGCTGGCGGCGGACGGCGCGGATCGCGGCTTGCAGGCGAGCGGCCGCGTCCCCCGCGGCCTTGTCGCCTTTCGCTCCGCGAAAGCCGCGCTGTTTCGCGGAGCGAAAGGCGACGCTTGCTTCCGCGCCGATCCGCAGCGCGCTGCCGCGAAGCTGCACGTCCTGGAAGAACCCGTAGAAGTTGCCGTTCTCCTGCCGTTCGAGCACGAAGACCTCGGCGGGGTAAGTGGTGTGGCGGACGTCGTCCAGCTTGTACCAGTGGAAGTCTTCGCGGGCCGGGTCGATCTCGCGGTTGCCCGTCTTGAGCTGGACGCTGGTGATCTTGGTGTCGGTGTTCTCGCTGGTCCGCAGCCATTGGCCCAGCACGCGGCGGCCGTCGGCCAGTTGCAGCAGCGCGACGCGGGAGGGCCAGAACGTGCCCAGGCCGCCCGCCAGCACCACGCCCAGCAACAGCGCTATGGCCAGGAGGATCGCGGTCAATGCGGCCCCGGTAGCCCAGATCAGCGGCTCGCCCTGGCTCCAGAAGCGATTGCCGCGTCGGACGTGTTTCAGCGGCTGCAACATAGCGGCGAGGACCGTAGGTCCCGTCTGCCGGACGGGACCGGGATGAACCCTTAACCAGAAAGTCCCGCCCGGCAGGCGGGACCTACTCTTACGTCAAAAGCGGCCGAAGCGCTTCCGCAGGTACTGGCGCACCAGCTCGGCGGCCGTGTTCAGGGTAAAGGTGAAAACAAACAGCAAAACGGCGCAGAGGAAGAGCACCCGGTACAAGGTCTCATCCTTGGGGGCCTCGGGAATCTCCACGGCGATGTTCGCGGCCAGCGTTCGCATACCGTTGAAGGGGTTCCAACTGAGGATCGGCGTGTTCCCGGTGGCCATCAGCACGATCATCGTCTCGCCCACCGCGCGGCCGAAGCCGATCATGATCCCGGCGAAGATCCCCGGGCTGCCGGAAGGGAGGGTGATCCGCCATAAGGTCTGCCAGCGGCTGGCGCCCAGGGCCATGGAAGCGGCGGTGAGCGTGTGCGGCACGGTGGAGAGCGAGTCGTCGGCGATGGAGAAGATGATGGGGATCACGGCGAATCCCAGTCCGAAGGCGATGATCACGCAGTTCCGCTGATCGTAGGGAGCGGCCAGCGCCTGGCCCAGCCAGAGCTTGAAGCTGCCGTGGAAGAAGAGCGTTTCCATCGGCCCGGTGAGCGCGGCCGCCAGGGCGGCGCCCGCCAGCAGCACCGGCGCCACGACCACGAACTCGAAACCGTTCTCCACCCGCTTGGCCCAGTCGAACTGCCGCACCGCCCACCAGAAGAGCATGAACAGCAGGAAGACGGCGGGCACCGTCAGCAGCGAGAGGAACAGGGCCAACAGCCACCGCTCGACAATCGGCGCCAGCCACAGCGCGATCAAGAAGCCGATCACCACCGAGGGCACGGCCGCCATGATCTCCACCACCGGCTTGATCACCCGCCGCAGCGGAGGCGAGGCGAACTGGCTGGTGTAGGCCGCCCCGAACAGCGCCAACGGCACGGCCAAGAGCATGGCGTAGACGGTGCCCTTGAGTGTGCCGGAAATCAGCGGCACGAAACTCATCTTGGGCTCGAAATCCGCGCCGCCGCCGCTCTGCCAGGTATAGACCGGATTGTCGTAGCCCTCGTAAAAAACCTTGCCGAAAAAGACCTGCCAACTGACCTCGGGATGCCCCGCGTCGAGCTTGGCCACCGCCAGCCGGCCGTTGGCATCCACCGCGGCCAGGGCGTTGCCGCGGGGCGACATGGCCATCGCGACCGGCCTCCCGCCGGCAGGGCCGGTCCAGGAGAGCATCGGCCGCTCGGTGGTCATGTAGTCCAGGTGTAGCGCGGCGTCGGCCGAGCGGCTCAAGAGCGACTTGTTGCGGCTGGAGGGGAGGATCTCCTCGACCGCAGCTCCGTGCGGGCGGAGCCGGTGGATCAGGCGGAGCTTCGACTGCCCGCCCGTGCGGACCGGGAACCAGGTGGTCAGTTCACCCCGGGCGTCGCCCACGGCCAGCGACACGTCGCCCAGCACCATGCCCAGCGAGGTGATCGCCCGCTTGTCGTTGAAAGCCAGCACCACGTCGCTGGTGCGGACCGAGCCGTCGTCGTTGAGCTCCCAGCGGATCAGGCCGCCCTTTTGCGTGCCGGCATAGAGCGTTGTCCCGTCGCGGTCCATGGTGATCGCCGTGATGCGGCCGGGCGCTTCACTGCCCAGCACGACCCGGTTGGAGCTGGTCTGCTGGCCGCCGAACAGGCCGCCGGCGGCGGTCGTCTGCCGCACCAGGGAGATGCGATTATCCGGCAACAGGGCCGCCCGGGTCACGGCCCCGTCGGCGCTGCGGCGGATGGCGGCGCTGACCGGCAGCGGCCCGTCGTCGGCCGGGGTGAATGCCCGTGAGACGGCCTCGAAGCGGGTCGGTGTCCGACCCTGCTCGTCGGTTTTGCCGCCGGCAGCCTTCAACTCCACCAAAGATACGGAGCCGTCGGACCAGAGCAGCGAGTAGCAGAGCGAGTCCAGCGACGGATGGTGCTGCTCGCAGGAAACGATTCGCACGGGCCGCTTCGCGCTGTTTTCCGGGGCCAGGTTCTGACTTCCGGCGTCAACCCATTCGACCTTCGGGCCGTCCGAGGACACCGTCTGGTAGGAGAATACCCCGTCACGGCCGATCAGGCAGACCGTCGGCAGGTCGCGGTCGCCAATCCCTTGGCCCACGCCGATCGCCACCAGGTCCGCGGCCGTCTTGCCGGGCAGTCTCAGTTCCCCGATCGGCGTGCTCCGCGCCGGGAGGAACAGCGGCACGGTGGTGGCCACGATTACCAGCAGGATGGCCACGACGGCGGCAATCACCGTCATCCCACCCAGGGTGATGACCCAGCGGGCGGCCCGGTCCGTCAGCTTGACCTGCTTGATCGTCTGTTTGCTGATCGTGGCCATCAGGTCTCGTCAATCTGTAGGGAACGCCCTCCGTGGCATTCCGCCGTATTGCCGCCGGTAGGTCCTGCCTGCCGGGCAGGACCACCATTGTCCCGCTCGGCAAGCGGGACCTACCGGCAATTCTGCCAAGATCACGCAAGGGCGGCTAGTCCAGCTTTTTCAACTCTTGCTGGAGGATCGGCAACGGCAGCGGGCCGTAGCCGGCCTTGATCACCACTTCCTGACCCTCCTGGGAGAGGACGTACTTGAGGAGCTCCTTGACCCGCGGCGGCAGCGGCTCGTTGGGCTTCTTGACCACGTAGACGTACAAGGCGCGGCCCAGCGGGTACTTGCCGTTCAGGGCGTTGACGAACGAGGGCTCGCCCAGGGCCGACTTGCCGTCCTTGGCCAGCGGCAGCGCCCGGACCTCCGAGGTCTTGTAGCCGATCCCCGAGTAGCCGATGCCGGCCTTGTCGTTGGCCACGCCGTTGACCACGGACGAGGAGCCGGGCTGCTCCTTGACGGAGTCCTTGTAATCGCCCTTTTTCAAGGCGTGCTCTTTGAAATAGCCGTAGGTGCCGCTGGCCGAGTTGCGGCCGTAAAGGCTCATCGGCAGGCTGGCCCAGGGACCCGTCAGCCCGACCTGGCCCCAGGTGGAGATGTCGGCGAAGCCCGACTTGCGGGTCTTGGAGAAGATGCAATCCAACTGCGCCAGGGTGAAGCCGCGCACGGGGTTGTCCTTGTTGACATAGACCGCCAGGCAGTCGATGGCCGTGCTGATCCGCAACGGCTTGGCGCCCTGCGATTTCTCGATCGTCTCCTCTTCCTCCGGCTTCATCTGGCGCGACATCGGACCGAGTTGAGCCAGGCTGTTGGCCAAGGCCGGCGGCGCCGTCGCCGAGCCCTTCCCTTCGACCTGCATTTTCACGTTGGGGTAGAACTTCTTGAAACCTTCGGCCCAGAGCTCCGCGAGGTTGACCATGGTGTCCGAGCCCGTGCTGTTCAAGCTCCCCGAGATGCCCTGCACGGGGACATACGCGGGGATCCCCGGATCGACCTTGGGGGCATCGGCCCGGGCCGTCGCGCCCAGCCAAATCGCCGCCGCCATGAACACGGCGAGAGGGACAAGTCTGCAAAAGAATCTCATGAGCTTTCTCCTTGAACACCTCTGGTTGCGGAAACACGGTCTGGAATCGACGACATCACGTAGGGTGGGACAAGGCCGCCTTGGCGGACGCCGGCCCACCAGAGCTATGCCGAAGAAGTAGCCAGCGCAAGTGGTGGGCCGGCGCTCGCTCTGGCGAGCTTGTCCCACCCTACACGCTACACCCTGGCTACTAATTCAAGCCTTTCGTTATTAGGAAAGCGTAGATCAAAGGTTAGATCTTCGTTAGGACCGCCCCCTGGGGGGTGGACGGCAAGCGGAGTGTGAAGACGCTGCCGGACCCGATCGTGCTCTGCACGTCGATCGACCCGCGATGGGCCAGGGCAATGTGTTTGACGATCGCCAGTCCCAGGCCGGTCCCGCCCAACTCGCGGCTGCGGGCCTTGTCCACCCGGTAGAATCGCTCGAACAGCCGCGGCAGGTGTTTGGCCTCGATGCCGCAGCCTTGGTCTTTGACCGCGATCAAAAGCTCGCCGTCCTGGCGGCAGGCGGTCACCTCGACCCGCGACCCCGCCTCGCTGTACTTGATCGCATTGCCCACGAGATTCACCACCGCCTGCTCGACCAGGTGGGCGTTGATTCGGGCCACCAACTCCGGGTCGCACTCCAGCCCCAACGTGATCCCCTTGTCCTGGGCCTGCTTTTCACACATCTCGATCGCCGCCTGGAGCAACTCCGCCACGCGGTCCTCGCCCAGCTCGATGGTCGCCTCGTCCGAGCCCTTCTCGATCCGCGAGAGGATCAGCAGGTCCTCGATGATCGCGTTGAGGCGGTTCACCTGGCGGAGCACGATCTGCAGGAAGCGGGCGGACGTTCGGGGATCGTCCATGGCCCCGTCCAGCAGCGTTTCCACAAAACCCTTGATCGAAGTGATCGGCGTACGCAGCTCATGGGAGACGTTGGCCACGAAGTCCCGCCGCATGTTCTCCAGGCGGCGCAGGCGAGTCACGTCGTGCAACACCAGCAGGGCGCCGATCTGCCGCCGCCGGGCGTCGTAGAGCGTGGTGCCGTGCGCGTGAAGCCAGCGATCGTCCGCACCCACGATCCGCACGTCGCGCTCCACCGGCGAGTGCTCGGCCAGCGCCAACTCGACCACCGACAGCAGGTCCGGCTTGCGGATCGCCTCGTGGAACCGCCGACCCCGCAGCTTGGCCAGGTCTTGTCCCAGCAGCTTGGCGCAGGTCTCGTTGAGATTGAGGATCGTGCCCTCCCGATCGATCGCCAGCACGCCTTCGTCCATGCTGGTGAGCATCGCCTCCTGCTCATGCTGCTGGCTGACAATCGCCGCCATGCGGATCTCCAGCCGCTGGGCCAGGCGATTGAGCGAGTCGGCCAGGCGGCGTGTTTCCAGGAAATCGGACGCGTAGAGCCGGTGCGAGAGGTCGTCGGCGGCCAAGCGATCGACGCCCGCCGCGAGAGACTGCAAAGGGAGTTGCAGGCGGCGGGCGGTCCAGAGCGAGGCCAGAAAGATCGCCGCGGCCAACAACAGCCCGCCGGCCAGCAGGTACGTGACGCCCAGGCCCAGGAACCACCCGCCCACCGCCAGCCATCCCGGAAAGAGACACCAGGCGAATCGCCAGAAGATTTCCCGAGCCAGGCGTCGGTCGCGCATTGGGAGTTAGGAGTTAGAAGTTAGGAGTTAGGAGTTAGAAGTTAGAAGTTAGGAGTTAGAAGCTGGGAGTTGGGAGTTGGGAGTTAGCGTATTCCTTGCCATTGGTGATTTTCGACCTCACGGTTTGCACCCGCGCGTTATTCTAACTCCTAACTCCTAACTTCTAACTCCTATTCCTTGAATTGATAGCCCACGCCGCGAACGGTTTCGATCGAGTTGCCGGCCGTGGAGAGTTTTTTCCGCAGCCCGACGATCTGCACGTCGACCGCCCGCTCGGTGATCGCGTAGTTGTCGCCGTGGACGCCGTCGAGGATTTGCTGCCGGGTAAAGACCCAGCCGGGCCGTCGGGCGAGGAAGTGCAGCACGCGGAATTCGGTCGAGGTCAGATCCACCGGGCCGTTATCCACCCGTACCTCGTGCCGGCCGGGGTGGATCTTCAGGTTGCGGACCTGGATCACTCCCGCCTCGTCGTCCTTGGCCCCCTCGTCCGCCTCGCGGCGGCGGAGCACGGCCTTCACCCGCGCAACCAGCACCGAGGGGCTGAAGGGCTTGGTGATGTAGTCGTCGGCGCCCAGGTTCAGGCCGGTGACCACGTCGGCCTCCTCTCCCTTGGCGGTGAGAATCACGATCGGCACGCCCCGGGTCTTGGGGTTGCCCTTGATCTTCCGGCAGACGGTCAGGCCATCGACGCCGGGGAGCATCAGGTCCAACACCAAGAGGTCCGGCGGGCGGAACTCGACCGTGGCGAGCCCCTCTTCTCCGCTCGCCACCGCGCGGACCTGGAAGCCTTCCTTGCCAAGGTTGAAGCGGACCAGCTCGCGAATGTCTTCTTCGTCTTCAACGACCAGAATTGACGCCGGCATCGCTTCGCCCTCAACGGAGGTGAACCGCCCCACAGTCACCGGGCACGACCGCCCGGACTGAAATCACTGGCGACTCTAGCAATGCGGCATTAGGAAAGCGCTAGCAAATGGTGAGAAGTTGGCAAACCTGGCTGGCTGCTACCGGTTGGAAATATGCCGCTTGTAGCATCCATGCGGATGGTAGGGTGGGACAAGCTCGCGCGAGCGAGCGCCGGCCCACCAGTTCTACCGGCTCCTGCGTCGTCATCGACCGCGATGCCGTCGGCGGGCTGCTCGCTCCGCTCTGCCCGCTGCACGCGATGGATCGTTTTCAAGCCGAACGGAACGCCGACTTCGCGCTGGAACTCACGCTCGGCGCCAAGCCGCAGCGGTTCCGCGTGAATTACTTCATGAGCGGCCGGCAAATGGGAGCCTGCTTTCGCTTGATCCCCGCAGAGATTCCCGACTTCCCCTGGGCAGGGTTTCCCGAGAGGCTCGCTCGCCGGCTGGTCCACTTCCGCAACGGGCTGGTGTTGGTTTGCGGCGTGGTTGGGTCCGGGAAAACAACCTCGCTGGCGATGGAGATCCTCTTGAACAACTCGGCCATCGCCGGCTCGCTCCGCGCCGGCAAGATCGAGGCCATCGACAACATCATCCTCACGGGCCGTGCCGACGGGATGCTGACGCTCGACGAGTCGATCCAACAACGGCTGAGGGAAGGCTCGATCAGCCGAGAGACGGCCGAGCGATTCGTCACTCCGGGGACCCGACTAGGAGTTAGGAGTCAGGAGTTAGAAGTTAGGAGTTAGAATGGGCGGGTGGCCGCACGGGCGTACAACATCCACGCTAGCGCGGATTATTCACGGCCGCTGGATCCACTGGGGGCAACGATTCCGGGTGGCCAACTCATTTCTTAACAGCGACTTACCCGCCTGCTTCTTCTAACTTCTAACTTCTAACTCCTAACTCCTGACTTCCAACTCCCGCGTCCCGGCGACGGCTGCCTCGAGCGATTCCAGTTGATCGCACATCTGGGGCACTCTCGCCAGCAGCAACTCCCGGACCCAGAAGTTCCGCTCGATAACGGCGGGAACGCCGAGCACTCGGGCCCGGTGACCGACGTCGTCGTGGACGCTGGCTTTGCCGCCCAGCACGGCCCCGTCCTGGATCTGGACGCCGCTGCTCACGGCCGCCTGCCCGGCCACCACCAGGTAGCGGCCCGAGCGGCACCGGCTCATCATCAGCACCTGGGAACAGAGCAGATTGTGCGGACCGATCTGCGCGTTGTGGCCGATCGTTACGTGGTTGTCGATCTTGGTGCACTGGCCAATGACGGTGGGACCGTTGGCTCCGCGGTCGATAATGGTCGCGGCGCCGATGTCGACGTCGTCGGCCAGCTCCACGTTGCCCGGCGGCGGCTTGTCGCCCCACGGCCCGTCCCCGCGGCCATCGGCGACGATGGAGGTCCCCAAGCTCGTCCCTGAGTGGATCATGCAGCGCGCGCCGACGACCGTGTTCTCGTGCAGCACCACGTTGGGGAAAAGGGTCGTGCCGGGACCGACCTTCGAGCCCGCCATGATGTGAACGCCGCTATGGATGGTCGCGCCGCAGCCGATTTCCACGCCGTCGCCGATGGTGGCCAGCGGGTGAATCTCGACGTCGTCGGCCAGGCGGGCCGAGGGACTGACGACCGCCAAAGGGCTCACGCCGCGCCGCGCCGCGACCCGCGGCGGCCGAAAGACGCCGATAATTGGCGCAAAGGCCGCGTGGGTGTCGTCCACCAGGATTGCCGCAACCCCGTCCGGCTCGAAGCCCTGCGGCGCGACAACCGCCGATGCGCGGATCTGCGGCCGGCGACCGCCACTGCAGGGCGGATCCAAAAGCGTGATTTCGCCCTGCCGAGCATCGCTCAAGGGCCGAGCGCCCTCGATGAGCAACTCGGGATCGCCTATCAATTGCCCGCCCACACGGCTGGCCAAATCGCCCAGCTTAACAGGCATCGTGCAAATCCTCGGGGAAATCGTGGAAGTCGCTCCCAATCCTAGCGGAGTGGTCCCGTGCCGGCTGGCGCCGAGATACCCCCCACGATGGCGCACAGTCTAGTAGATTGCTCCCGCCACGACAAGTGCAGTTAGCCGCCCATGGACCTGCACGGCGGCACGGCGTGGCCCGCAAGATCTGATCTTGCACCATTCCGTGGAATGGACTACGGTCTCCGCAACGACAGCCCGTGGAAGCGACGTGGAAACGGAGCCGCCGATTCCGAAGGCACCCTACAGGCGAACGTGCATGACCAAGCCCGCCCGCAAGCAGCAATTCTTCGTGGAGTTGATTCGACCGTCGCGCTATGACGACGACGGCTACGTCGTGCAGTGGTGGCGATCCTGGATCTCCCCGAACACGCTGGCATGTCTCTATGGTCTGGCCACCGACAGCGCAGCCCGCCACGTCCTCGGCGACGACGTGGAGATCGTCGTGAACACCTACGACGAGTCGAATACGACGATCTCCGCCCGGCGGATCGTGCGGCGAATCCGCTCCAAGGGCGCTGCGGGCGTGATCTGCCTGGTGGGCGTACAGTCGAACCAGTTCCCGCGGGCTCTGGACCTGGCCCGCGAGTTTCGTCAGGCCGGTCTGCCCGTCATCATCGGCGGGTTCCACGTCAGCGGCAGCTTGCGGATGCTCCCGCAGATGCCCAGCGAGCTGCAAGAGGCCCAGGCCCTGGGGGTCAGCTTGTTCGCCGGGGAAGCGGAAGGGCGGATGGACGCCTTGCTGGCCGACGCCTACCACGGCCGCCTGAAGGCCGTCTACAACTACCTCGACGACCTGCCCGACCTGCGCGGCCAACCGGTCCCGCTCTTGCCCGAGAAGACGATCCGGCGCACGATTTGCGCGGTGGCCACGTTCGACACCAGCCGCGGCTGCCCCTTCCAGTGCAAGTTCTGCACGATCATCAACGTCCAGGGGCGAAAACCCCGCTCGCGCAGCGCCGACGACGTCGAGCGGATCGTCCGCGGGTACCACGCTCGCGGCCTGGACCATTTCTTCATCACCGACGACAACTTCGCCCGCAACAAGGATTGGGAGCCGATCACCGATCGGCTGATCGAGCTGCGGGAACAGCAGGGGTTCCGCATCAAGTTCGTCGTGCAGATCGACGCCACGGCCTACCGCATCCCCCGCTTCGCCGAGAAGCTGAGCCGCGCCGGCTGCCGCTGGGTCTTCGTCGGCGTGGAGAGCGTGAACCCGGCCAACCTGGTCAGCGCCGACAAGCGCCAGAACCACATCGACGAGTACCGGGACATGCTGCGGGTCTGGCACGACGCGCGAATCGCCGTACAAGCGGGCTACATCGTGGGCTTCCCCGCCGACACCCCCGAGTCCATCGGCCGCGACGTCGAGTCGCTCAAGACGGAGCTGCCCTTGGACCTGGTGAAGTTCGCCTGCTTGATGCCCCTGCCGGGCTCGGTCGACCACCGCGACAAACTGTTGGCAGGCGAGTGGATGGACCCCGACCTGAACCTCTACACCGGCGAGAAGGCCGTCACCCACCACCCTCGCATGTCGCGCCGGCAGTGGGAAGCGGCCCTCTGGCAGTCGTGGCGGACTTTCTATTCGCTCGAGCACATCGGCACCCTGATGCGGCGCTGCCTGGTCGAAAAGCGGAGCTCCGTCATGCTCCTCGGGCAAGTGATCCGCGACGTAATCAATATCCGCTATGACGGCGTGCAGCCCTTGGAAGGGGGCCTCTTCCGGCGGAAGTGCCGCACGCAGCGCCGACCGGGCCTGCCGCGGGAAAACCCCCTGGTCTTCTACCCGCGGCGGCTGTGGGAATTCGTGAGCACCTACGTCCCCGCGTTCTGCTACGCCTGGCGGCTGGTCCTGCTGCGCCGCCACATCAAATACCATGAGCTGCCCGCGGCGGTCCCTCCCCAGCCGCCGCCTCCTGGGACGGCCGCGCACCCGGGCATGATGCACCCGCACGCCGCGTCCCAGCGGCGCGTCCCTTCCGGTACAAGAAGCTGACTTCTGCGAAAACAACCAACCATGCGCTCGGAGAGGTGAATGCCCATGGTCCAGCCCGCCCCAAAGCAGCGGTTCTTTGTGGAGTTGATTCGACCGTCGCGCTATGACGACGACGGCTACGTCGTACAGTGGTGGCGATCCTGGATCTCCTCGAACACGTTGGGATGTCTCTATGGCTTGGCCTCGGACAGCCAGGCCCGCGGCGCCCTGGGCGACGACGTGGAGATCGTCGTTCACGCCTACGACGAAACGAACACGATCATCTCGGTTGGGCAGATCGTGCGGCGAATCCGTGCCGGGGGCGGTCGGGGCATGATCGGCCTGGTGGGCGTGCAGTCGAACCAGTTTCCGCGAGCGCTGGACCTGGCGCGAGTTCCGTCGCCAGGGACTCCCCGTGATCATCGGCGGTTTCCACGTCAGCGGCTGCCTGCGGATGCTTCCCCAGATGCCCAGCGAGCTGCAGGAGGCCCAGTCCCTGGGGGTCACCTTGTTCGCCGGGGAAGCGGAAGGGCGGATGGACGCCCTTCTGGCCGATGCCTACCATGACCGCTTGAAGGCCGTCTACAACTACCTCGACGACCTGCCCGAGCTGTGCGGCCAACCGACCCCCCTGTTGCCCGACGAGACGCTCCGGCGCACGCTCGGCAGGGCGGGCACCTTCGACACCAGCCGTGGCTGCCCCTTCCAGTGCAAGTTCTGCACGATCATCAACGTCCAAGGGCGAAAATCACGCTCGCGCAGCGCCGACGACGTTGAGAGGATCGTCCGCGGGTATCACGCCCGGGAGATCAACCGCTTCTTCGTCACCGACGACAACTTCGCCCGCAACACGAACTGGGAGGCGATTGCCGATCGACTGATCGCGCTGCGGGAAAAGGAGGGGATCGGCATCAAGTTCGTCGTCCAGGTCGACGCCGCGGCTCACCGCATCCCGCGCTTCGTGCAAAAACTGCACCGCGCCGGCTGCCGCTGGGTCTACATCGGCGTGGAGAGCGTCAATCCCGCCAACCTGGCCAGTGCCGACAAGCGGCACAACCAGATCGGCGAGTACCGCCAGATGCTACAGGCCTGGCACGACGAGAATATCGTAACGGGCGCGGGCTACATCCTGGGCTTCCCCGCCGACACTCCCGAGTCGATCCGCCACGACGTTCGAGCTGCTCCAGCGCGAGCTGCCGCTGGACGTGGTGAACTTCTCCTGCTTGATGCCCCTGCCGGGTTCGGTCAACCACCGCGACCAACTGCTGGCGGGCGAGTGGATGGATCCCGACCTGAACCGCTACAACGGCGAGAAGGCCGTCACGCAGCACCCGCGCATGTCGCGTCAGCAGTGGGAAGCGGCCCACTGGCAGTCCTGGCAGAGCTTCTACTCGCTCCAGCACATCGCCGCCTTGCTGCGGCGGTACCGAGACGAAGGGCGGAGCACCGTGATGCTCCTCGGCCAACTCATCCGGGATGCGGTCAGCATTCACTACGACGGCGTGCAGCCCTTGGAAGGGGGCCTCTTCCGGCGGAAGTGCCGCACGCAGTGCCGACCGGGCCTGCCCCGGGAAAACCCCCTCGTCTTCTACCCGCGGCGGCTGTGGGAATTCGTGAGCACCTACGTCCCCGCGTTCTGGTACGCTTGGCGGCTGGTCCTGCTGCGCCGCCACATCAAATACCATGAGCTACCCGCGGCGGTCCCTCCCCAGCCGCCGCCTCCCGAGACGGCCGCGCACCCGGGCATGATGCACCCGCACGCCGCGTCCCAGCGGCGCGTCCCTTCCGGTACAAGAAGCTGACCGCCGCTGGTAGTCCCGCCTTGAGGCGGTCTTGCCGCGGATTTCCGGCTAAAGCCGCTACTACGAACTTGGGTCGTTCGCTCCCGGGTGCGGTATAATTGCCGTTATGGCGACGATTTCCCAGGCCCTGGCGATTGCCGTCCAGCACCATCAAGCCGGTCGGCTGCAAGCTGCCGAGCAGATCTACCGGCAGATTCTCGCCGCCGAGCCCAGTCATGCCGACGCCTGGCATCTTCTCGGCGTGATCGCCAACCAAATGGGCGAGCATGAAGTCGCCGTCGAATACATCGGACGGGCGATCGGGTTGAAAAGCACTACGGCTGCCTTCCACAACAACTTGGGTGAGGCCTACCGTGCCTTGCGCAACCTTCCCCAAGCGCTCGCCTGCTACCGCCGGGCACTGGATCTGGAGCCGGACTATGCCAAGGCGCACAACAACCTGGCCGTTGCGCTGAAGGACCAGGGCCAACTCGATGAAGCGGTCGCCTGCTGCCGCCGGGCACTGGAACTGACGCCGGACTCTGCCGAGATACACTACAACCTGGGCGTTGCCTTCGAGGAGCAGGGCAAGCTCGACGAAGCGCTCGCCTGCTGCCGCCGGGCACTGGAACTGAAGCCGGACTTCGCCCTGGCGCACTACAACCTGGGCTGCGCTTTGGAGGAGCTAGGCGATCTTCAGGGCGCCGAAGACTCCTTCCGCGCCGCGCTGCGGCACAATTCCCGCTTCGCCTTCGCGCATTACCGATTGGCGAAACTCCTCCGCGGCAGACTTCCGCAGCAGGATCTGGCGGCGCAGCGCCGGTTGCTGGAGGAAATCGAGCTGGCGGACGCGCAACGATCGTTGTTGCACTTCAGCCTGGCCCAAGTCCTGGACGCGCAAGGCGAGTATGCTGAGGCCGCCGAGCACCTCGATCGCGGCAACGCGCTGCAACTGTCCGAGTGGCGCAAGTGCGGCCGGCAGTACGACCCGCAAGAGTACGAGTCTCTCGTCACCCAGATGATTGCGGCTTTTACGCCGGATTTCTTCCAACGGGTCCGCGGCTTCGGCTTGGAAAGCGAGTTGCCGGTGTTCGTCGTGGGGCTGCCGCGATCCGGCACGACGCTGGTCGAGCAGATCCTGGCCAGCCACTCGCAGGTCTTCGGCGCGGGGGAGATCAAACTGGCCCGCGACACCAGGGCCGCGCTCGGCGGACAAGGCGCAGACTTCATCGAAAGCATTCGCCGTTTGGACCGCGAGACGGCCGGCCGTCTCGCTTCGCGCCACTTGGAGAGGCTTTGCGCATTGAATCGCCGGGCGCTTCGCATCGTGGACAAGATGCCGGACAACTACTTGTATCTAGGCCTGTTGGCGATCCTCTTTCCTCGGGCGAAGTTGATTCATTGCCGCCGCGATTTGCGCGACGTGGCCGTCTCCTGCTGGATGACGCGTTTCGAGGAAGTTCGCTGGGCCAACGACCAAGAGCACATTGCCTCGCGATTTCACGAGTACCAACGGATGATGGAGCACTGGCGGGAGGTTTTGCCGCTGCCCTTGTTGGAAGTGGACTACGAGGAGACGGTGGCCGATCTGGAAGGCGTGGCGCGAAGGCTCGTGGCCTGGTGCGGGCTGGCGTGGGAGCCGAGCTGCCTGGAGTTCCACCAGGCGAAGCGGCCGGTGAGAACGATCAGCGCCGTCCAGGTGCGCCAACCGGTCTTCAGGACTTCGGTGGGAAGATGGGAGCACTACCAGCGCCTTGCAGTGGCTGTTTGCGCGGCTGGAAAATGTGGACGCTCGCAGCCGCGCGAACCGGTAGCACCGGCGTCTTGACGGCGCCGGGAGCGGCAAGCATAATCACAACGGTCGTGTCGTAGGCCGTTCCAACGATCGGAGATGATCCCATGAGGACTGCGTGTCGGAAATGGCTGGTCTGTGCCGTTGCCCTGGCGTTCACTGCTGCCGCGGCCGTCAGAGCGGCTGAGGGGGCTGCCCCCGGCTCGGCCAACCCGGTGGGCGCCGTGAGCAACATCAAGGTGCTCTCGGACAAGGTGCCCAACGTCTCCAGCCTTGAAGCCTGGAAGAAGTCGTTCATCAAGGAGGGGATGAGCGACAAGGAGAAGGCCCTGGCGATCTTCCGCACCGAGGTGACGTTTCAGCAGGCCGACGCGCCGCCCAACGAGTACCTTCAGCGGGAAGACGCCGTGCTGGACCCGATCAAGCTGTTCAACGTCTATGGCTATACGCTGTGCTCGGTGAGCTCGGCGAACATGATGTGCCTGGCGCACTACGTGGGCCTTCCCGCCCGCTGCTTCACGATCAACAACCATGTGGTGCCGGAGTTTTTCTACGACAACGCCTGGCACATGTTCGACGCCGACCTGATCGAGTACTTCCCCAAGGCCGACGGCTCGATCGCCTCGCTGCAGGAAATCGTCGACGAGGTCGGCAAGTGGAAGGCCGCGCACCCCGAGTACGCCGCGATCAACAAGAGCAACCGCTATGCGTACATGGCCAAACCCGGTTGGAAGACCGGCCCGGAGATCCTTCTGCGCAATCCCTACTACGACGACAACGGCTGGCTGCCCTGCGCCGAGTTCGCCTGGGGCGACACGATGTTGCAGTTCGGCCGGATCAACAACAACTGGCAGTCCTGCTATTCGATGGGCTACCGGGTGAACGTCGACTCCGCGAGGGGGAGAAGCTCACGCGCAACTGGTTCAACAAGGGCCTGCACGTCAACATGGACCGCGGCGAGGCGCCGGGCTCGCTCACGGCCAAGATCGGCGAGCAGTCGTTCCGCCACTCGCCCCAATGGGGCGACATCGCCCCCGGCCGCGTCGGCAACGGCGTCTTGGAATACGACGTGCCCCTGGCCACCGGCGTGCTCGGCGGCGCGGCCCTCAGGGCCGACAACCTGGCCGCCTCTTCCGAAGGCGGCGGCCCGGCCCTGCACGTCAAGGACGCCCTCAGCCCGGGCGTCCTCGATCTTCGCATGCCTTCCAGCTACGTCTACCTCGGCGGCCAGTTGACCTTCACGCCCGCGCTGGGCGACGGCGGCCAGATCAAGGTGCTGGTGTCCGACAACAACGGCCTGGATTGGAAGGAAGTGGCGGCGGTAGACCGAGCCGGCCAACAGAACATCGACCTCAAGCCGCTGGTCTATCGCCGCTACGTTTACCTCGCCCGCTTCGTGATGAAGGGCAAGGGGACGGGGCTCAACTCGCTCAAGTTCACGCACGACATCCAACACTCGCAACGGCCGCTGCCGGCCCTGGCCCAGGGGGTAAACAAGATCGCCTTCAGCGCGGGTCCCGCGGAAGGCACGATCACCATCGAAGGCGTCATGGAACCGAGTTCCAGGGGGAAACAACTGCTGTTCGGCGATTTCCATCCCAAGCTGGACGGCTATGCCCCCGATGCCTTCCCCCGCGGTGAGGGCGAGAAGAGCATCACCTTCCCCGTGAAGACTCCCGGCGACATCACCCGGCTGCGGATCTCCGATTTCTTCCTCTCCAGCGGCAAGGACAGCGTGTATCGTCATCGAGGCCTCCTTCGACGACGGCAAGACCTGGAAGACCGTCGACCAGCCCGAAGGCCTGACGCTGCCGCGCAACTTCGTGGGCCGCTACGTCATCGTCAGCGACGTCCCGGCGGGCACGCGTTCGGCCCTGGTCCGCTATCGAGGCACCGGCCGCAATACGTTGGCGATGTGCAACGCCCGCATCGACGCCGACTACCAGGAGCCTGCCGGCGGCTTCCGGCCCGTGCGGGTAACCTATGTGTGGGAAGAAGGGGGCCTGGAGAAGAAGGACGTACACGTGGCCCGAGGGCCCGAAGAGTCCTACACCATCACCTGCGATTCCGCGCCCTGATGAGAAGCCTGATCGTGGAATTGATTCGTCCCTAGGGCCCCCTGAAAACGAGCGGTGACCGTTGCCTCCCAACTGGTGAGCGATTCCAGAAACGGCCCAGGATTGCAAGAAACGGCGCTTGCATTCTTTCCCGGCAGCGAGCACAATTGAGTAGTGAAGAGGCGTCCAGGCGTGCGTCGGCGCTGGCGGGCCGGAACCCGTCACGCGGCTGCAAGACACGCCGGCCGCTGTGGCACCTGCCACGAGGCTCGCTGCGGAACAGAGAACACCCCCAGCTCGATTCGGCGGACTGAAATCGCTTCGCCTTGCTGTCTGCATTGAATCGCGCGCCCTGAGGTCCCGCCATGCTCCCCAACCCCCAGCAGATGCTCCAGACCGCGCTGGGCTACCACAGGTCGGGCGATTTATCGCAGGCCGATGCGATCTACGCGCAGATCGTCGCGCAAGATCCCTCCAACGCGGAGGCGCTCCATTTGCGGGGCGTCGTCGCTTACCAGAAGGGCGATTACCCCTCGGCCGTCAGCACGATCGAGCGCGCCCTGTCGTTGACGCCCAACAGCCCGGCCTATCGCAACAATCTCGGCCTCGTTTACCAAGCGCTGGGGCGTTCGGCGGAGGCGGCTGCCAGCTACCAGGCGGCGCTAAACCTGGCCCCGGGCTTTGCCCAGGCGATGAACAACCTGGGGAACGTGCGGGGGGAACAGGGCCGTTGGAGCGAAGCCGAGACCTGGAGCCGCCAGGCCATCCGGCTCAATCCGCGCATGGCCGAGGCGTACAACGGCCTGGGCGCCGCGCTCTGGCACCTGGGGAAGGCGTCCGAGGCGATCGCCAACTACCGCACCGCGCTGGCCATCGACCCGAAGTTCCCCTACGCCATGGTCAACCTGGGCAACGCGCTGCGGGAGCAGGGCAACCTGGCCGAGGCCGAAACCTGGTGCCGCCAGGCGATCGCCTTGAACCCGGCCATCGCCGAGGCCCACAACGGCCTGGGCGCGATCCTCTTGAGCCTCGGCGCCGTGGCGGAAGCGGTCGCCAGCTTCCGCGAAGCCCTGCGGCTGGCCCCGAAGCGGGCCGACATCCATCAAAACCTGGGCCACGCCTACCGCGACCTGGGACAGTTCGACGAGGCCAAGCGGGAGTACTCGGCCGCCCTGCGGCTCAATCCGGGCGACGTGAAGACCTACTTCAGCCTCACGCTGATCCAGCGCTTCACGCCGGAGGACCAGTCGACGCTTCAGGCGATCGAGGCCGCGGCAGCCCGCAACGATCTTCCCACGCCCGAGCGCCGCCAACTCCACTTCGCCCTGGGCAAGGTCTACGACGACCTGGGGCAGTACGACCGGGCGTTCGCCCATTACCACCAGGCCAACGAGATCGCCCGGCCCGACTTCGATCGGCAGTACTTTCTCCGGCTGGTCCAACGACTGGAGGCCTGGTTTCCCCAGTCCCGCTTCGACGCCGGCGGCGATAGCGGCAACCCTTCGCAACTGCCGATCTTCATTGTCGGCATGCCCCGCTCGGGCACGACGCTGGTCGAGCAGATCGTCGCCAGCCATCCGCAGGTCTACGGCTGCGGCGAGCTGGCGGACACGGACATCATGGCCAACGAACTCTGGGGCAACCGGCTCTCGGGGCCCGTCGTGCCTGCTGCGCCCCCGGGTTTGGAGCCGCAACGGCTGGCGCAACTGGCGGAAGCCTATCTCCAGCGCCGCCGGGCGGTCTGCGGCAACGCCTTGCGGGCCACGACCAAGATGCCCACCAATTTCTTCCACCTCGGCCTGATCGCCCTGCTCTTCCCCAAGGCGCGGGTGATCCACTGCCGGCGCGATCCGCTGGATACCTGCCTCTCCTGCTACTTCAGCGACTTCAAGAAAGCGCGCCCTACCACTATCGCCTGGAAGACCTGGGCTTTTACTATCGGCTCTACTTGCGGCTGATGGACCACTGGCGGGCCGTCTTGCCGCTGGCGACGCTGGAGGTCCAGTACGAGGACCTGGTGGGCCGCACCGAAGAGTTTTCGCGGCGGATGATCGACTTTTGCGGGCTGGCCTGGGACGACCGCTGCCTGCGGTATTACGAGAGCCGCCGGCCCGTGCAGACTTCGAGCGTCTGGCAGGTGCGGCAGCCGATCTACACCACGTCGATCGACCGCTGGAAGCACTACATCCAGCATCTCGAGCCGCTGCTGCGGGCGTTGGCTCCCGAACCCGCGGCGGATGCCCTGGCAGAGTCCGTGGCGCCCGGCTACCCCTCTCCGGCCGACGAGTGCAGCGACGCGGCGCGGACCTAAGTCAACGCGCATCAGGCGCGAGGGAACACGACTCTTGCAGCTCTCCGCTGCACGACTCCTTCACGACCGGTATTCCGGAAGAGGACGCGGTCAGAAGCCCAGGTCTTCGCCGGCGTGCAACACGACGCCGATCTGCTCCAGGCTGCCGTGGCGGCCGTTGTACCAGAGGAGCCACTGCCGGCCGTCGAAGAGGGCAAACGGCTTGTAGCAGGCGTCGTGGTCCCAGCGGTCCTTGCCCGGGCGGACAATGGGCGGGCTCGCCGGAAGAATGTTGACGCGGGTTGCCGGGGGGATTATTCTCGAAGCTTGTCTACCGAGTCGTGCGATCGGTCGGGGAGCTTGTTCACCGAGGAGAGAGCCATGTGGAAGCAGTCGCGTAGGGATTTTTTGGTCAGCTCGGCGGCGGGCGCCCTGGCCTTGCCGGCCGGGATGGTGCTGGCGGCTCCGAGCAGTAAGCCGGCCGAGATGGCGATCGCCCGCTGGGCCGGCACAAAGACCTCAGCAACGCCCAGATCGACCAGGCCGCGGGGAAGATGACGGAAGAGGCGATGGAAGCCCTTGGCGGGATGAAGCGGTTTGTGAAACGGGGCGACGTGGTTTGGATCAAGCCCAACATCGGCTGGGACCGCAGGCCGGAGCAGGCCGCCACCACGAATCCCCAGATCGTCGCGGCGCTGGTGCGACTCGCGCTGGACGCCGGGGCCAAGACGGTCAAGGTGGGCGACAACCCGGTCCACCCCGCCGTGAAAACTTACGAGAGCAGCGGGATCGCCGCGGCGGCCAAGGCGGCGGGAGCCAAAGTGGTCTTCCTCGACCCGACCCGCTTCCGTACGGCGGCCATCGGCGGCGAGAAGATCCGCGAGATCCCCGTCTACCCCGAGATTATCGAATGCGACCTGGTGATCAACGTGCCGTTGGTCAAGCATCACGTGCTGTCGAGCCTGACGATGTGCATGAAGAACTTCCTGGGCGTAGTCGAGAAGCGGCAGATTTTCCACCAGGACCTGCCCGTCTGCATTGCCGACATCACCCGTTACATGAAGGCAGCCCAGGCGCGGCTGCACCTGCTGGAAGGCGTGCGGATCCTCACCGGCCACGGGCCCACCGGGGGGAATCTGGCCGACGTGCAAGTGAAGATGACCCTGGCCGCCGGCACGGACATCGTCGCCCTGGACGCCTGGGGCGCGGAGCTGATCGGCAAGAGGCCCGGCGAGATCGGCTCGATTGTCCACGGCCAGAAGGTCGGGCTGGGGAAGCTCGACTACCGCTCGCTGGCCCTGCGGGAGATCGCCGTTTCATGAGCGTTTCGGCGAGTGTACTCATCACGCTCCGCGTGATGGGGTTCCGTCACGCGGAGCGTGACGAGTACCAAGGGGCCGAAAAATGAGCCCGTCCCCGCCGGCCCGCCGGCCCTTCCGCGCCCGGCAGATCCGCCGCGGAGTGCAGATCGTCTTCCTGCTGGTCTTCTTCGGCTTGGTCCTCCTGACGCGATTTCCCTCCGGCGGCAAGGCCGCGGCCGGGTTGGCGTGGTTCTTCCATTTCGATCCGCTGATCCTGCTTGCCACCGGACTCTCGGCCCACGCCGTGGCCGGCGCCGCGCTGTGGGCCCTGGTGGTCGTCGGCCTCACGCTGGTTGCCGGCCGCGTTTTTTGCGGCTGGATCTGCCCCCTGGGCACCGTCCACGCCATCGCCGGCTGGCTGCTGCGGCGCGTCTGGCCGGACCGCAAGCGCCGCGAGCACTGGTCGCGTTGGCAGCTTGCCAAGTACTACGTGCTGATCGCCTTCCTGGTGATGGCCGTCCTCGGCTCGCACTGGGGCACGATCTGGGACCCGCTGGTGTTGTTGTACCGCAGCACGGCCGCGGGCCTGCTGCCCGGGGCCCAATGGGCGGTCGAGGAGAGTACCACGCCCCTGGCTCAGTCCGACAATCGGACCGCTCAGGCGGTCTCGAAATATGCCGCCGAACCGGCCTATACGTTCCTCCGCGACAACGTCTTTGGCGGCGTGGATCGCCAGCGCCAGGCCTTCTGGGGCGGCGGTCTGATCCTGGCCCTGTTTTTCGGCCTGCTGCTGTTGAACCGCTACCGCTTGCGGTTCTGGTGCCGCTACCTCTGCCCGCTGGGTGGGCTCTTGGGCCTGTTGGCCTGGCGTCCGCTGTTGCGCCGGACGGTGAAGCCGGAGTCGTGCGACCAGTGCGACCTCTGCGGAAAGGGCTGCCACGGGGCGGCGGCGGTCGTGCCCGGCGACCATGGGAAGCCGTCGGAATGCTTCGTTTGCCTGGACTGCACCGATCAGTGCCGCCGCGGCAGCCTGGCCTTCACCTGGACCTGGCCCTGGCGCGGGGAGCCGGCCGTGCAGCGGGTGGACCTCTCGAAGCGGGCCGTGCTGGCATCGGGCGTCAGCGGGCTGGCCGCCCTGATGCTCTTGCGGATCGGTCCCGAGGCCCGCGGCCGGACGCTCAACGCCGACCTGATCCGCCCGCCCGGCGCCCGCCCCGAGCGGGAGTTTCTCCAACGTTGCACGGGTTGCGGCCTGTGCCTCCAGATTTGTCCCACGGGTGGATTGCAGCCGACCTTCTTGGAAGCGGGGCTGGAAGGGCTCTGGACTCCCCACCTGCTGCCGCAGATCGGCCCTTGCAGCTACAGTTGCAACCTCTGCACCCAGGTCTGCCCGCCCCAGGCCATCGCGCCCTTGACGCTGGAGGAGAAGCAGAAGGTGAAAATCGGCCTGGCGTTCATCGACGCCTCGCGCTGCCTGCCTTACGCCTTCGGCCGCACCTGCACCGTCTGCGAGGAATGCTGCCCGGTCCCCGACAAGGCGATCTACCTCATCGATGCCAAGTTCCGCACTCGCGGCGGCGAGCAGACCGTCAAACAGCCGCAAGTCGACCCGGCCAGGTGTACCGGCTGCGGGCAGTGCGAGAAGATGTGCGTCTTGCGCGACCGCCCGGCGATCCGCGTCAGTGCAACCAACGAAAGCCGCACCTGCGACAATCAGCCGATCCTGGGCGAAGAGGGCCCGTACTGAGCGTTGTACCCCTGATGAACTTTGACGAACAAAACGGGTAATGTGCGAAGTTGGAGTTCCGGCTTTAGCCGGCGTGCGGCGAGGGCCGCCTAAAGGCGGAACTCCAACCGAGCCGCCGGATTATTACTCGTTTTGCTCGTCAAAAGTCATTAGGGAACGCCCTCTGTGGCGTTCCGCTGGGGATGGCTGAACGACGCCTTTCCCGCCCCCCCGGAACGCCACGGAGGGCGTTCCCGACAGCGAGTAGCGTGGGACAATCTCGCGCGAGCGAGCGCCGGCCCACCAGAAGAGAGTGGTTAGTGGTCGGTGGCTAGAAATCTGGAGGGCTGCCAGTTCTGACCGCTTAACCACGGTTGGTGGGCCGGCGGCCGCCACAGCGGCCTTGTCCCACCCTACTTTTTCAGGGCCGTTGCGTCAAATTGCCTCGGGGCCGGATTCGCCGGTGCGGATTCGCACGACGTTGACCAGTTGCGCGATGAAGATCTTGCCGTCGCCGACTTGGCCGGTGCGGGCGGTGCGAACGATCGCGTCCAGGACGGCCTGGAGCTTGTCGTCGGTGACCACCACCTCGAGCTTGATCTTGGGGATGAAGTCGACTTTGTACTCGGCGCCGCGGTAGCGTTCCGTATGTCCCTTCTGCCGGCCGAAACCGCGAACCTCGGTGACGGTCATTCCGGCGATGCCGCACTCGGTCAACGACTTCTTGACCTCTTCGAGCTTGTAATGCTGGATGATGGCTTCAACCTTCTTCATACGACGGCTCCTCAATGGCGGTGGCTTGCCGCGGCCGGCTCCGCATCCGGCCGGATGCAGCCCTGCCTAAGCTTAGTGGGGGTAACGGATTCTGTCCAGGGTTCACCAGTCCGCAAGGGATCCGTCCGGCGAGCATTCGCCCCTTGGGTGCTACTGGTATTGCATCGGGACGGGCTGTGGTGGTTAGATGGGCCTCAGTCGTAAATCGTTTGTGGTCAGGAGGTTGTGCCGAGGAGCATCACGACGACCGTCCTCACTCCTACTGCCGCGCCGGGCGGCTGGGCGCGCCAGGTAAGCCGCCCCGATTCGTCCCATCGCCCTTCAGAACCACAAACGCCGCGAAGGTTTCCTTGATCGGCACCGACATCATTTCGCCTTGGCACTTGCCGGCGAAAAGGGGCTTGCCGAAGAAGTTGTGAGGGTCGAGCAACTGGTACCTGTCGCCCGCTTTGAGGAAGGGGGCGACCTTCACCTGCGCCGTGGGCGCCCCGGCCCAGTTGAATACGGCCAGGTGGGCGCGCGTCGGATCGTACTTGTTGGGAATAAGGAAAGCGCTGGCGGCATCCGCGCTTGCCCTTGGCGAAAGTCTGGTTGCCTTGGTTCGTCGCCTGTCCGCAGTTGTCTGTCTTGATCCCGCCGCCGACCACGAGGTTGTCGCGGACCTCGACATCGAGATAGTTGCAGACGACGATGCTGCCATCGAGGAGGACATTCTCCCGGACGTGGCCGCCCGTGTGGTTCTTGCCGGAATAGCCGAGTTGCAACGCGGCGTTGAAAAAGTAGTTGCGCAGCACGCGGTTGTTTCGGTTGCCGTCGGCCATGCCGCCAACCAACAGGCGGTCGCCTTGGGGCGTCATGGCATAAGCGATGTTGTCCTCGATGCGGAAGCCGTTCACCCACGCGGCCTTCGAGCCGTAGGCCTGGACGAGCTGCTGGCCGTGGCCGAAGGGCGTACTGAAGATGCAGCCTGAAATGGTCTTGGTACCGTCCCTGTTTTGCGTGTAGATGCAATGACCGTGACAACGGTCCGGCCCTTTCCAGCCGTTCTGATAGATGAGGCAGCCGTGGATTTCGCTGTCCCGAGCGCCGACCCAGCAGCCGATGGCCTCATAGGTGTCGTGGATCACGAGGTTGATGAACTTGCAACCCGTGCTGGTTGCTACGTGCAGGCCGCCGAGTGGGCCGCTGAGGTCCATGGGGGCCGAGCCCGCGGTCCTTGTCTCCCGCTGAAGATCGGAGGTCAGCAGCTCAAGATCCCACAGCCAGACGTGCTCGGCCTTGCCCTGGAAGCCGAGTTGGAGGCCGCCGTCGATGGTGACGCGCTCTCCCGGATAGGCGCGGACGTAGACCGGAGCCTTTTCCGTACCGCACAGATTGACGTTCCAGCCCTGCGAACCGTGCTTGCGGTCCGGGTTCCGGTACGTGCCGCCGCGAATCCAGAGAATGTCGCCGGGCGGGATCGGGTGCCTGCCTTCCAGGGCGGAAACAATATCCCAAGGCGAGCCCTTCGTACCCGCTCCGGTTGGCTTGCCATCGGGGGCGACGAAATGCTGGCCGGCCCCGGCCACCATCGGCACGGCATCGGACCAGTTCCCGGGAACATCTGCCCTGGCATGAGTTCCAACGGTAGCCGCCGCGTGCCCAATCGCCAGAACACACAGACCGATTATGATGGTACGTTGCACGGCGCCTCCTTCTTGGGGTGAATCTTTGGTCTTCACTTGTACGTCCGCCCCAGGCAGTCCACGATGGCCCGCTTGATCGCCAGCGGCTCGCAGGAGCCGCGGGGAAAACTCGCCGGACCAGAGCCGGGGCTCACCAGCCGAAGTAACGGTAAGGATCGTCGAACTCCTCAGGCTTGTCGAGGTAGAACCCCGTCAACCAGCGGCCGTTGCCGGCGGTGCCCTTGCCGACCGGACTTGAGAACCGCTCCAGCATCGGCACGGACCCATTCACACCCATGTTCCCCAGAACGCGCGTCACGAGGCAACTTGCCCGCCGGAACGTCCTCTTCAGGTTGAAGTACTTCTGGTAGTCGAACTCCCAGGGAACCAGTTGGCAGAAGACGACTTTCGCATCCGGGGCAACTGCCAGTACGCCGTCGCCGACTACGGTGACCCCTTCCGAAAGCAACTCGATGTTTCGGGGATCGCGGTTCATCACGTCCGCCGGCCCTACCCCGGCAAGAAGCGAGGTCATGGCGGGGGGCTGAAACAGCGAGCAGATATGCTCTCGCTTCCGGGTCTTGACGGAGAAGGGCAAGAAGGCATTGGCTTCCTCCTGGCCCAGCCCGATGCCCAAAACGTTTCCGCCGGCCTTGACCCAGCGGCGCACGGCGTCGGCGTGGGCCGCCAGAAGCGGGCCTCCGCCGGGTCCCACAACCAGGACCTCCTCAGTCCCGGGACTGCCGCCTTGATAGGTCGCCACCGCCAGCCCTGCCTGCTCCAGGTGTTTCCGGCCGGCCTCCGGGCCGGCGTAGCACACGGTGCGCACGGCCGGCGGCACATAGGTGGAAACGTAGCTCAGCATATTGGTGACCAGCCACGTGGCTGCCGGATCGTCCTCCGTGCGCCCCGTCACGTCCAGTTGGCAGAGCACGACGACGCCCTTGCCTTCGCGATACTCCATCAGCGGACTGAATTGGAGGCTGTAGCCGCCGTCCACGATGGGCAGGAAGTTCCCGCGGGCAGGCTTTTCAATCAGCACGGAGGCCACGTTCCCCCAGTTGCCGGCCCGGTACGCCCGCGGGACCTGGATGCCGCACCACTGGATGGTTGGACCAAAATAGGGCTTCATCGTGTAATGGGTCAACCGCGGCGGCAAGATCGTCGCCTGGCCGCTCCAGTCGCGCAGGCCCTCGCTATCGAGCTCCGAGAGCAAAGGATGGTCTTCCACGCGCGGGAAGACTTGTCTTAGACCGTACTCCTGCACGCGGAAGCCGAAACGCTTCTGGAGCACCTCGGCCGTCTGCTCGAACATGACGACTTTCAGTCCGTCGCGGACCCTGGAGATGTCGGGCGCCGGACCGTCCACGGTGAGAGCGGCCTTGCCGACGACCAGCAGGCCGTAGCCGCCGAGGTCGGCGTCCGCAGCCACCGGATCATACGCAGCGCCCATCTGAGTGAGCAGCCTGGCCGTTTCGCCCTTGGGATCGAAAAGGGCCGTCTTGAAAGTCAGCTTGCGCGGCTTCGGAGGCGCCAGGACGTTGACGGCGAACGTGTCCTCCTGGGTTTCGCCCGAGGAAAAGTTGGCCGTCAGCGCGAGCTGGTAGCTGCCCGGGGCAAGGTCTGCCGGCAGCGCGAAGCTCAGCGGGACGCGCTGCTGTTGGCCCGCCGGGATGGTGAGCTTCTTGCCGCCGCGCACGGGCTGCGGCAATCCCAGCGACCAGGAGCTGTCGCAATCGACCGTGGCCCGCGAGTCGTTGATGAGGATCACCTGCTTCTGCACCGTTTCCCCCGGCAGGTAGTTGTGCTCCTTGGTGGTGAAGTGCGCCGGCTTGCCGGCGATGTAGGCCAGCAGGGGCATGTTGTTGCGCAGCAGGGCTTCCGCGGCCTTCGTGGGAATCCAGTCGTTACGCGGGAAGGCGGTGTCAAAAGCCGCATCGTTGGGGGTTTCGAAGTAATCCGGACTCATTCCCGGCTTCTGCAGGTTGGACCAATCGACATTAAGGTTCTGCCTCTGCCGTTTCACGCCGTCGCGCAACTCCCAGAATACCGAATAACCCCAAGCGTTGCGTGCCGAGATGCCCCAGGTGCGGAAGGCGCGCCAGTTGTCGCGGAGGTACATCGCCCAGACCTCGTCCTGCTCCTTGTGGCCCCAGGAGTAGGGACTCGACGGGTTGAAGGGATAATTCCACTTGAACCATTCCCTGCCGGCCTGCCACTGCTTGGTTTCCCAGCGGAGATTGGTCTTGTCTGCGTCGTTGAGCCGGAAGGCCCTGTCGCCGAGGAACTGCGAGTTCCACTCGCCCGTGCAAAATTCCCAGCGAAGCCGGGCGCTTCCCCAAGACCGGACGCCCTTGTACCAGCCCCGGTACATGGTCCAGTTGATGTCCCAGGGAACTCCGTATTCGCAGAACATCAACGGCTTGACTCCTTCGGTTGCCCAGTGCTCGAACCAGTCCGAGCGTTCCTGGACGGGGACGAAATCCAGGTACAGGTTATTGGTGTGCATGTTGCCCAAGGTGCCCGAGGAGTGGTGGTACACGACCCGCGTGGGGTCGAGGCGCTCGACGATGGCCTGTGCCTTCAGACCGCGCAGGGCGTTGCGATCGGTGCGGGGGCCGATCTTGCCCTCGGCGTTGTGCCGCCCGTCGGTCAAATCGGGATCGGTGTCGCCGAAGTAGCTGAGGGCGTTGTGGTTCATGGAGTACATGACGACGGCGGGGTGGTTCCCGGCCACGCGGGCATAGAACGCCGCGTGCCGCGCGTAGCCGTTGGTCTTCTCGATTTCCGGGGAGTCCCACTTATAGTGGTTGCAATGGGGCTGCGAGAGCGCCACCAGCATGCCCACGTCGTCGGCAGCCCGCAGCAGCTCGTTGAAACTCAGGTGCGCGCCCGGCGGGCAGCCGTAGTTGTGGGTGTAAACCGTGTTGACCCCGAACGACTTGTCGCGGAGCAGGGTCTCGCGGACGGCGTCGTACGTGGCCCAGAACGCGCCCCTCTGCGCGTTGTCAATCGGCACGATGAACGAATGGAAGCGAGTGCCGTTGAGGTAGAAGTCCCGGCCCGCAATCCAGAACTCGCGGAACCCGAACCGCAGCGGGCGGAATACATCCAGCACTCGTCCGCCATCGTCGACCAGCGACACCTGCAAGCCGTACATGTTCTGCGGCGTGCTGGTGTCCCACAGTTTCTCGGGCTTCCATGCGGCGGTGAAGGAGAAGCGGCTGTCTTTCACGTCGGATGCAGTGAACCCGTCGCTGCTGAAATCCTTGACTTTCCGGCCCTTGTCGTCGACCTCCGCCCTCAGACGGAAGGACGTGCCCGGCGCCAGACCCTGCAAGGCAACGTCGAGAGTGATGGTCCACTTGCGGACCGACGTGTCCACTTTCACCTCATCGACGCGGGCCCCCTTGGGCGTGCTCACCAGGAAGACGTCGCCGCACAGGCCCCGGCGCTCGACCGACCCCTTCACGGTCTTGGGCGCATTGGTGTCAACAAAAGCCTGCATCACCGCGGCCAGGGGCACGGCCTTGACGCACAACGACAAGACTTGCTTCTTGCCCGGCCGGCAGGCGGAAGTAAGATCGAGCTGGCCGGCAGGGAAGTACAGGTCGCCCGTCTTCTTGCCGTCGAGATACACGGCCGCATAGGAGTTGAGATATTCGGCATAGACGGCGATCCGCCGTCCCTGCCAGGCTTCCGGGATCGATATTTCGCGCTGGTACCAGGCCACGTCGGCATCTCTCAGGTTCGCGCTTTTCCAGGTCGGATGCGGATAGAGAGTCTGGCTGTTGGAAGACCAGGGCGCCGGGACCTTGTAGTATCCCCAGTTGTCGGCCGGGACGCTGTCGCCCACGTCCTCTGCCGGTTGCCAGCGCCACAGCCCGTTGATCGAGATGCGCTCGCTGGTCGGGGTCGTTTCGCGGTAGGCCCTGTCCATGTCCCAGACAGCCTCGACTCCCGCCGGCAGCGGTGCATCGCGACCCGAAGCGGCGACCTGCACGGCCACGAGCAGAACGGCGATCGAAGCCGCCGTGCAAAGGCTACGTCTTCCACGCATGTTCTGTTCTCCTTTTCACGTCAATGGCTAGAGGTTGTCGGTTGTGTTGTAACCGTTCGCACGCCTCCATGGTCGCCTTTCGCTCCGCGAAAGTAGCGCCACTTTCGCGGAGCGAAAGGCGACTTTCTACGCCAAATCCCGGATAAGCCAGGGGCGACTCGTGAACGGTTACGTTGTGTTGGCTGCATTTGCGGCGGGGCTGGAGACGGCCGCTTTCGGCGCCTCCAGCGGCGAGGGCGCCCCGGCCGCGGGTTGGCGAACTTCCTTCGCGGAAGGCAGGGGAAACAAACGGCGGTAAACATAGCGCAGCAGGTGAAAGGAACAGCCAATGGCGACGGCCGCCACGGCGTTGATCATCAGAACCGCAACGGCCGTCCCGACGAACGCGGCCGCATCCACGCGCCGCATCTTGCCGAGACGCCTCCAGGTGCTCCAATCCAGCAGGCGGGCGCCCATCCAGGCCGTGACTCCCGCGAGCGCGGCCAACGGTATCTGGGCGAGAAACTGCGCTCCCAACGTGAGGAAGCCTACGAGGAACACGGCATGGATGACGTTGGATATCGGGGTGGTCGCGCCGCACTGCACGTTGGCCAGGCTGCGCGCGGGGATGCCGACGCTGGTAGGCGCTCCAAAGGTCCCGCCGATGAGATTCCCGATCCCGTAGGCCCCCAGTTCCATGTCGGCGTCGTGCTTCTTCATCAGCTTATGACGGCCGCGGAAGTGTTCCACCACCCGCGAGGTCATCAGCGAATCGACGGAAGATACCAAGGCCAGGCCGAAAGCCGCGGGGAGCACATTCCCAACGTCCGACGACTCCCAATGAAATCCCACCGGTGAGGGCAGGCCGGAGAATAAGGCGCCGACTTGCTTCTCGTGCCATCCAAAAATCTTGCCCACGACAAGCGCCACCACGACTCCGAACAAGGGCGCCGGGCTGCGGGGGCGCCGATAAATCGCCGCCGTGGCGACCACCACGACGGTTAGAGCCACAAGGAACGGTTGGATGCGCATGGCGCCGAGGTTTTCCACGACCTGCACCAGTTGCAGGAGCATCGACTCTTTCCATCCACCCGCGGGCGCATGGAGAGCGAAGACGGTGCGCAACTGCGAGATGATCATCATGCCGCCGATCCCGCAGGAGAACCCGGCCAGAACGGAGTGCGGCACCTTGGCGACATGGCGGCCCAGGCGCAGGACACAAAAGGCCATCATGATGATCGAGGCGGAAATACAGACTTTCGCCGCGCCGGAGACCCCCTGGGCACGCACGGCCGCGGCGATAAAAGGAACGGTCACGCTGGAAGTGCCGCCAATGAGCACGGGATTACGGCCCAACAGCACGCAGAAGGGAGCGGAGAGGATCGAGGTATATACACCCAGGATGGGCGGGAGTCCCATCAACGACGCCAGCGCCAAACCATAGGGCAGCGCAATCAGCGAGGCGATCGCCCCGCCTGACAGGTCGCCCAGAAAGCGCCTCCAGGTGTACTCACGAAAGTCATTTCGCCCGAGCAAGAGCTTTTCCTTCAGCCGCCTTAATGGACCAGTGCCGTGTACACTTTGGTGATGGCGGCGACGATGTCATCCAGATCGCGGTCGGTATACTTCGGACCCACTGTAAGCGTCGCGGTGCGGTTGAAGATTTCCATCGTGCGGGGAACACTGTCGGCGCCGTAACGGAGTTCCTTGCCGCGCGGCGAATTAAACGTCGGCCACGCCGGATGGGGAACGGCTTTGTTGGCGATGGGGGGTTGGGCCGGTAGGACCACGGCGGCGCTGGGCCGCTCCATGGGAACGTTCTCAGCCTTCATGGCTTTCAAGAATTGGTCGCGTAACTCCTGGCTCGACAACAACAAGTCAACCGTGAGGTGCAGCTCGCCGTTGCGGTCGTTACTCCGCCGCATCTTGATTCCGGGGATGCGGCTCACGCGCTCGACGACGTACCCGCCTCTTCGCCGCTGCTGGGCCAGGATGTTGTCGAGCTTCCGCAGTTGGGCCAGCATCACGGCGCCCGTCATTTCGTTCATGCGATAGTTGAGTCCCATGAAATAAGGCATGGCGCCCTGGCCCAACTGGGCCTGGGTGGGGGGCCGGAGCAGACCGAGATCGTGAAAGCGGACGGCGCGTTCGTACAACAGCGGGTCGTTGGTAACCACCGCTCCGCCCTCGCCCGCCGTGATCATCTTGTGGAGCTGGAAACTGAAAATTCCCACGTCGCCGATGGTCGCGGTGCGCTGGCCCTTGTACTGGCCCCCCGCACACTGCGCGGAATCTTCCAAGACCTTGATCTTGTGCCGGCGAGCCACCTCCATGACGGCGTCCATGTCGGCAGGCGATCCGAACAGGTGTACGACCATCACCGCCTTGGTTTGCGGAGTGATCTTCCTCTCCAAATCCTGCGGATCGATGGTGAAGGAGTCGTCAACCTCGGCAAAAACCGGCAGGGCGCCGGTCATGACGATGGTATAGTAACAGGAATACCAGGTCCAAGCGGGCAGAATCACCTCGTCGCCCGGGCCTACCCCCAGGGCCGTCAGGGCCGTATGCAGCGCCGCCGTCCCTGAGGTGATGCCGAGCACGTACTTGACGCCCAGGAGTCGGGCAAACTCTTTTTCGAATGTCGCCACTTTCGTGGGCGGGGGTCGGCCTTCCGGGCCGTACCAGCGGAATAAACCATGCGTTGCAATGGCCTCGTCTGCAAGGTTCTGTTCGTGATGATCGTAGAACTGGGACCCGGGGCACGAGGTGTTGAGAATCGTGGTGCGAACCGGCGCTGCCCCGTTCAAGGCCAGCCCCGTAGCCGTCCCCTTTGCCCCCTCCGTCCCCGTGGCTCCCTCCGTCCCCGTGGCCGCCTCCGCCCCCGTGGCCCCGTGCAGCAGCGGTACGGAGGCGGCGATGGGAACCGAAGCGAGAAAAGTCCGACGGCTGATTCTATCGAGGTCATCTCGTTTCATGATGTTCCTCCCTTGCATCGTGTCCAAATTTCGCCTGTTCTGTTCGCAGATCGGCAACATTACTGAACGTCGATCACAAACCGCTGAATGTCGCTGCCGACCCGTTGCCTCGAGGTGGAAAGCACCTTCTCCACGCCCCAGCCGAGAGCATTCTCATCCAGCTTCCGCACCTCCCGGTCGATGGTGGCGATGATCGCCACCTCGAACTTCCCTGGTGCGTCCGGTATGCCTGAGAGCACGCCCGTCGCCGCATCCAGCTTGAGCCAGCTCGGCCCCTGCGCCAAGGCATACTCGGGCTTCTCGATGTTCCAGAAGTTGGCGGTCTGCGGGCCATGCAACCGCAGGTCTCCCAGGGAGCGGTTGGCCAAGACCCGGCCACGGTACTGGGCGCCCACTCTGGCCTGCACCGCCGGCTTGCTGTAGATCACCGGACGCGGCGCGGCCGCATAGTCCGACGGCCCGCTCCGCTTGCCCTGCTCGTCCACCGCCACCACGCGGTAATAGGTCTTATTGGCTGCGGGCAGAGTGACCTCGCCGCCCAATACCGCCAGTTCGGTCGCCGTCGTTTCTGCAATGAAGTTCGCCGGGAACTGCGGCGGCAACTCCTTGGAGATGCCGACGTTGACTTGGTACGGCACGTCGCTGACGGAGAATCCCTTCTCGTCACTTCCGTAGACGCGGTACTTCACCGGCCGGCGGCCCGCCGTGTTGGGCTCCCACTTGAGGGTTCCCACGCCCTTACTCTGATCGAAGTCCAGGGTTACCTCCAAAGGATAGCCTGGCCCCCGAGGCGTAAAGCTCCAAGTCTTGCTCCACGGCCCCCACACGCCCTTTTCATTCTTCGCCCGCACGCGCCAGTGATACTGCTTGTCGGGCGTCAAAAGGCCGAGGCAGGGCAGGGTGTACTGCGCCTTGCCCTTGTCCGCAGTCCGGGAGATGAGCTTGTCGAAGTTGGGCGAGAGCGGCCAGCGCATGTCCTGCCGATGGGAAAGCTCGAAGTGGTAGTCCACGATCTGGCCCCCGCCGGTCTGCTTCGGGGCGTTCCAGCGGAAGACGACGTCCGTGCCCTCGGCCTCGCCGGCGTCAGGCGGGTAGACCGCTGCCGACGGCGATTCAGGCGGCTTGCTCGTCGAACGTTCTACCCACTCATGGGTAATGCGCACCTTCCGCTCTCCAGCAGACTTGTCGGTGTAGGTGAAGGTGTTTTCGCCGACGGTCATCTCCGGCAACGCCAGCAGGGCCATCTGCAGGTCGTTGACAACCGCCAATCGCTTGAGCCTGGCCCCGCCGGAGAGCTGGCAGCGAAGTTGGTACCGGTAGCGTGGCGGGCCGTCCGTCGGAAAAAACTTGTCCAGGTTCTCCCGCACATCCTGCCACCGCTTGCCGTCCGCGGAGACCGCGAACCTGGCCCCCCTGCCTTCCACCTCCAGCCTTCCGCCCACGAAGACATAGGGGCTGCGCATCGTCCAGAGGATCGTGCCGGTCTCGCCTTCCTCCGCGCCTAGGCCCTGCGAACCTGTTGTGATGTTTTCCACCTTGGCCGCACCTTTCTTCCAAAGGTCATGGCTGAAGTCCGGCCGGTACTGCCAAAGACCGTTGCAGACGGTGTCCGGGTAGTTGGGCTGCATGGCGGTCCACATGTACTTGGGCAGGTTCAAATGCCCCCAACGCCAGACCAACGCCTCGCCCGGGCGAAGCGTCATGTTCATGGTCGTGTCTTCTTTGCACCTGCGCTGGCCTTGGATCGCGTCTTCGCAGACGAACATGGCCGCCTCCTCCTCGTCCCGAGCGCGGCTGTCGGCCAGGAGAATGCCCAGCGTGTGCGTCCGCCCGACCAGGTCATGGTCCCGCGCCAATTCCCGGTCGCTGGCCAGCGTCTCGTTGTCCCGCAGCAGGTAGATCATATCCAGGTCTCCGTCCATCACGTGCCAGCCGCCGTCGTAGGCGACTTGAGCGATGGCGTGCGACACCAACCGCACCGGGGCGCCCTTGAGGCCCACCTTCCGCCACAACCCACCCATGATGATAGCGTCGCTGCCGCAGGGGTTGTGCCCGTAAACGTTGAAGACCTTCACCGGGTCCCCGGTTTCCTGGCCGTCTCCGGCGCGGTGGAACCGTTGCCGGATCTGTTGGAACCAAAGCGCCATGGCCTTCTCCCGGTCGTTCATCCCTGGGGTGACGGCCGCGGCCACGATCTGGTCCATGTTGCGGAAGTTGTTCCGCCCGTTGGAGAGCCAAGGATCGACCACGTCGGACCGGCCCACGTTCTCCATCCGCACCGCGCGGTTGGACTGCCAGGTTTGCTCGATGGCGCCCTCCCTGGCCATGCCGCACCCGATTGGCGACCGGCAGTTCGTGCCGTCCATCGTGCCGGACTGAGTCACCGTGTATTGGTGTCGTCCGGCCGTGATCTCCTCGACGTGAGACCTCGGCGCGTCGGTCGGCTGAGTATTGCTCGACCAGGGTTCCAAGGCATCGTCCGCACCCGCGAGTGCGGCGACGGCCGTCGTCATGAGAAACAGCACGTTGTGCATGGCACTTGCTCCCATAGGTTTGTATCTTCCGGGTTGCATCTTCCGCGAACTGGGCTGGCTAAGCCACTTCACCTGGGCGAAGACTCGCTCGGCGCAAGCACGTGAAAGTAGACTTCCCGCACCGCAAGGAAATTGACCCAGTTGCGCAAGGCGTAGCCGCAGACCTTCATGTTCTCTTCGGTGTAGACGTTGGTCTTGCCGCCGCTGGGATGCACGCCGTCGTCGCTGATGATCGTCCTCTGCCAGGATTGGCCCGGCCGCAGCCGCAGGCACTCGGCATAGAAGTCGGCCAGAGGGACCTGGCACTCGCGGGCGAGCTGGCGGACGATGCGGTTGGCGGCCTCGACCGCCGCATCGCGCCCGACTCGCGGCGGGATCGTGTTGAGGATCGGCACACAATGGGCGTCGATGCACTTCTGAACGATTTTCTTGAGCCCCGCGCGATAGTCGGCCGGCACGCTGCCGCCGGAGATGTCATTGGTGCCGATCATGATGATGGCGGCCTCGGGCTGCTCGCGTTTGAGCACGGCGTCGATGACCCCCAGCACGTCGCCCACGCGCCAGCCAGAGTAGTTGCCCTGTTCGCCGCCCTTGGCCCGGAACCCCTTGAGCGTGTCGCGCCAGCGCTTCTCCTTGGGCCGCTTGGGCAGACCGTCGTCCTTGCTCAGATACGCGTCGGGCTCGTCCCAACCGATCGGGGACCAGAACGCCATCGAGAACGTGATCGAGTCGCCAAACTGGGCCACGTAGCCCGGATTGCCGCCGAAGCCCGCGTGGACGGCCTTCATGGGCTCGACCCAGTACGGCTTTTCGGCCGCAACCGACGCGGCCGTGAATGCGGATATCGTCGCTAGACACAGCGCAGGGCGAAGGACGGACATGGCAGTACCTCTCGCGGGATGGAAAGTAGTATTTGGCGTCGGGCGGGAACCGATCCGGCCCGACGATGCCGCCGATTTTACCATCGCGCCCCCGTCCCTGCCAGTTTCTGGAGACGCCCTCAGTCCTTGCAGATTGCGATCCGGTTCTTCTCCTTGGTCACGGTGGCGTGCGGGATGGTCAGCAGCCGCGAATCGTCGGCCGTAACGTCGCCCGACTGAATCGCCTTGTCGGATCCGACGGGCGTGTTGGTCCAGTGGAACTTCTCGCCGCGCTGGGGCTTGAGCTTCTGCAGGCGGCGGGGAGTGACGCTGACCGTGCAGCGGTCCTTCGGGGCCTTGTCCACCAGGCCGACGGTCATCTCCCAGCAGTCGGGCCGGTCCACGACGTTGCCAGTCTCCCAGAACAGGTAAAGGTTGACCTGCCCCTTGGCGTCACCGTCGGCGGGGTCCCCGTTGCCCGGGCGGTCGTCCAGGCTGCAAGCGGTGAAGGCCGGCTGGCTCTGGTCGGTGCTCAGCTCCAGGGCGACGAAGCGGTCGCTCAGCGTGACGGGCAACTGGGCTCGTTCGCCATGCCCGCTCTGGCCCCACACGAACACGTGCGGCCGCTTCGTGTCTTGCAGCGCGCGGTAGAACTCCGCCGCCTGCGGCCAGCCGATGCCGCTGTCGTTCTTGCCGTTGGACAGCGCGATCAGGCCGATCTCTTTCTCGGGGTGCTTGCGGAGGTACCAGGCGTCGTTGAAGTGGTCCCAGACGGGCGTGCCGTCTTCGAACTTCACGCCCCATTCCGGCAGGCCGTAGACCTGCGCATAGGACCCCTTGAAACCGGGCGATTTCTCGGGGATGTGGACGCCCACCCAGGCCACGGCCCACGCGATCCGTTCCGGATAACGGATGGCGAGCATCGGCGCCCCGGAGCCGCCCATCGAGGCGCCCGCCACGTGCGTCCGCGCCAGGTCCACGTCCCAGCGGGTGGCGACCCAGTCGAGGAAGGAGAGCATGCGAACCTGTGAATACGGATGCACCAGGCCGTGCTTCCAGGCTTCTTCCTTGGCCGGCCCCTGCCAATACAGCTCGTGGTAACCCGTCCACCAGTCGTAGGGGATCTGATTCGAGGCGATGAGGATGTGGCCCTGCTCCGCGCCGTACCACCAGCCGTAACCGCCGTTGAGACTGCCGCCCCAACAGTGCAGGTGGATGCCCACGGGCGCGGGCCTGGCCAGTTTCGCCGGGATGGCGACCAGGTAGTCGAAGGGCATTCCCTCAGCGGCGCAGTTGGGCGGCGATTCCCAGCGGACGTAATAGTGGAGCGTCGGGCCCGTGACGTACTGCCACTCTTTGGGCTTTTCGGTCCGCTGCAGCACGGGGATGCCCAGCCCGACCGTCTCCGCAATCGGCGCGGCCAGCACGTTGCCCGGCCCCAGGGAGGTGTTCTCCTTGCCGTCGATGGATAGCGTCACGGCATAATAGGCCGTGCCGGCCTTCTTCGGGTTGTGGGCGTAGATGCCCGTGCCCGGCGGCACCGGCCCCTTGCCCTCTTCGATCACGTAGCGAAGCGCCTGGTGCTCCGGGCGGAGGTCGCCGTAGTAGTCGATGTTCCAGCCGCTCAGCGGCGGGACTTCGGCGATCGGCTGCAGGCCTTGCAGCGAGGTGATCTTCCGCTCGGCGCGGTAGATGCGGTAGCGGACCTTCTTCGATTTGTCCAGGTCGCGGCGAAGCTCCCGGAGTTTGACGGCGGCAATCGCGGGGTCAGTCGCGGGTGAATCGACCTCCTGCCAGGCGAGCATGGTCTGTCCGGCCTGGTGCCGCGCCGTCAGGCCCGTAACCTGTTTCTGGGCCGCGGCAGCCGCCGCCCCGCCGGCCGTCACGGCCGCTGCCACAACCACCGACAACACCGCAAGGAAAGGCTTCTTGTGGGTCATAAGGACTCCTGTCTGCTCTGGCGTCTGCCCGCATTTCCCATAGTTGACCTTGACTCGTGAAATGACGGCGATATCAGCTCGATGCGGCACGTGTCCAGGGCGGCAATCGGCGGCAGGACGGTCACAATTCCCATCCGGCGCGATACTCGCGGCAAGCGAACTTGTTGGCCTCCGGCAAGTTCGCGCAGCGCATCGTCTGCACGTCCCACTCGACCTTCTTGCCCACGCCCGCCAACATGGCGAGGTGGCCGCTCAGGGCGAAGGAGGCCAGCGGGCCGGCCGACGTGACGAAGTCGGAGCAGGGCGTGCCGCCGTTCTGCATGACGTAGAACAAGTCGCCGATCGGTCCGCCGTGGGCGCGGGGAAGGGTCTTGGGCGGCTTGGGAATCTCCTTGCCGCGCTGGTAGGGAATGAACTGCCAGCCGTTGGCCGTGCCTTCGCTGCGCATCAGACCCTGTCGGCCGACAAACAGCGTACACTCGTGGAACTTGACGTTGTACTTGCTCTGAACGTCTTTCATGACCGGCGGCATGAGGCCGTCGTGATCGTAGGCGTGGATCTTCACCGCCGGCATCGGGCCGCGCGCCGGGACCTCCCAGAGCAAGACGTTGTCGGTCGGATACATTTCCTCGTTGCCGGGCGTCTGCGAGAGGCAGGTCACGCTGAACTTCTTCGCCTCGGCGACCCGCAGCGCCCAGAACAGGACGTCCAGGTTGTGGCACGCCATGTCGCCGATGGTGCCGGTGCCGAACTCCCGCCACGAGCGCCAACTGAAGGGGTGCAGCCCCTCGTGATACTCGCGGAACTTTGCCGGGCCGATCCACTCGTCCCAGTGCAGGCCCTTGGGGACGGGCTTGCTCGGCGGGCGTTTGCCGTGGCCGCCGAAGTTGCGGCCGAAGATGGTGTGCGTCTCGGTGACGTCGCCGATCGCCCCGGCCCAGATGTACTCGCAGACCGTGCGGATCGTCTCGCCGTAATGCCCTTGGTTGCCCATCTGCGTCGGCACGTTCTTCTCCTGGGCCGCCTTCATCAGCGCGTAGCATTCGGCCACGTCGTGGGCCATGGGCTTCTGCACGAAGGCCGCCTTGCCCAGCTTGATCGCCCGCATGGCCGCCGGCGCGTGGTGATGGTCGGGCGTGGCAATCAGCACGACATCGAGATCCTTCTGGCACTCGTCGAACATCTTCCGGTAATCGTAGTAGGTGCGGACGTTGGGGGCCCGGTCCTTGATCCGCTCGACGGCCTTGACCATGATGTTGTCGTCCACGTCGACCAGGGCCACCGCCCGCTGGTCGGCGGCGACGCCCGGGTTCCCGCCGCCCATCCCGCCGCAGCCGATCACGCCGACGCCGAGCTTCGAGTTGGGCGATCGGTCGGCCAGCAGGGCCGGGACGCCAAACATCTGCACGCCGGCAGCCGCGCCGGTGACGGCAACCGTCTTCCTGAGAAAATCGCGACGCGTGGAACGCATGGTCATGGTCAATCTCCTTCGGTGGGGCGGGTGGTAAAGGGAGGGCGTCAAGGCAGCGGCGCAGAACACATGGCGACCATTATCATGGGCGAATACTGCGGTGTCAACCGTTTCCGCTCTTTCCTCGTCGTAGCCGTCCAATCCCCGGCGCACGCCGAGAAATCGCCAACAAAAAGCAGGCTGCTTGGCGGGGGCGGGAAATGAGGTCCTCGCGTTTCAGCTCCAGTCCGGATCCGAGATGCCGCCGGCCAACGTCAACGCAACAGGTCCGGCCCAAAACGCCTTTCTCACTTGGCGCCGAGGAGCTTGACGATGGCGGCCTTCAGCAGGGGTTCGGAGCCGGGGCCGACGGCGGTGTCGGTGGGCTCGTAGCCGCCTTCCTCGAACGCCTTGTCGGTACAGATGTAGCCCGGACCCAGGTCGGCGTAGGCGGCCACGGCCACGAAGTCGCCCGGCGCCGACCGCTGGGCGAATAATTGATAATTTACCAGGCATTCACCGGGGAGATCCAGCAGGTGCACGCGGCCGATCTGCAAGCTGCTAAGCGCCAGCGGCCGGTCAATTCGCTCGGCGAAGGCTACGAGCATCGCCCCCAGCTCCAGCCGCTTGTCGGCGTCCAGTTTCGCGTCGGCCATCCGCGCGGTTCTCGGCGACGGTGCGTTCAGGGCCGGCATACAAGGGCAACTTCACTTCGGCGCTCCGCCACCGGATCGACTCGGCGGGGGCGAATCGCGTCGCGGCAATCGCCGCCTCCATGCCCGCCAGGAGCCGCTGGGCGAATTTGTCCCGGGTGGCCGGCGTGCCGTCGTTGTACTTGCCCACCAGGATATCGCCCGCGCAGCCGGTGAAATAGACCTGAAACACGTCCTCCTTCTTTTCCAACGCCTCGCGCGCCATGCCCGGAAAATCGTAGGTCACTCGCGGATCGTGGTAATAGCTCTGCGGATGGGAGGCGTAGTAGTGCAATCGCACCAGCGGCTTATCGCCTCGGGCCAGGGTGACGGTCTTGAGCAGCGGATCGATCAGTCCTTCCGGCTCGTCCCTCAAGGGAAGATCCTTGCCCTTGACAAGGCTCCAGCGGGGGTGGTGGACCTTTCCGTCCTTGTCGATCAGCCGCCGGGTGGAAGCCACGCGGTCCACCCTGCCCTCGCCGGCGCCGATGCGATCGAACGGTTGCAGCCGGCCGAGCGACTGCTTCACGGCCGCCCCCAGCCGGTCGGCCGTCTCCTCGAAGAATTTCAGGTCGGGGCACGCCGGCGGGTTCTTGGTCTCTAGCAGCAGCCGGTAGGCGTCGTTGTCGGCAATCGGCGCGGTGTGCTGGTGGACCGAGTGCAGCGCGACCCGCGCCGGATCAGTGCCGGCGCCTTCGGCCACCTTGCGGCGGAAGAGGTCGTAGGTCGAATTGCAAATTTCGCACCAGTCGATGGCGCATAAGACATACCGCCGCCCGCCGTCGTCGAGCACGACGCCCTTGGCCAGCAGGGGGTGCTCGATCTTCTCCAGCGGCTGGAAAGCGGGCGGGTAGGTCAAGAACCCCAGCGGCGGCGTCACGTCGCAGCGGAAGGTGGCCATGCGGAGTTCAGCCGCTTCCGTGAAGCGTAGTGGCGACCAGGTCCAGACCGCAGCAGCCGCAGCAGCCCAAACGAACCGGGCAAAAACGTAGCGCATGACGCCCTCCGATCTCGGACTATCGTGCCCCATGACGAAGTCATAACCTACTTTCCCTCGCCGCGGAACAGCACGTACGCCCCGAATTCCGGCTCATACCGATGCCCTCGCATGGGCAGCACGATCCCGGGGCCTTCGGCCTTGCCTTCGGCCACAGGCGCGGCGAAGAAATCCAGGACGTTGACCACGCGATACGCCTGGCCCCGCGCAAGAATGCCTTCCAAGTCGATCTTCACGCGGTCCAGGTGGTCCCAGTTGTAGACCGCCAGATGGACCCGCCGGGGCTCGTACTGGTTCACGCGTTGGAAGACGTGCAGCCCTGTCGGGCGCCCGTTCTTGCCCGGCACGAGGCGGTCGGTCGCGCCCGAGTGAATCTGTTCGCGGAATCGGGCCAGGTCGAATCGGCCGTTGTCGATGTACGTGTTGTTCTCGAAGATCACCTTGAGGTTGTCTGCGGAAGGCGCTTTCACGGCCACCATGCCCACGGGCGCCCAGAAGGTATTGTTGCGCACGACGGCTTCGGCGGCGCCGTTGAGCTCCATGGCATTGGCCCCGCAGGTGAAGTAGTTGTCCTCGATGCGGATGTCGGTGTTGGGCGAACCATGGAAGCCGACGTCAACCCCGCGCTTCGAGGCGGGATTGGGATGGTACGTGCAGTTGTTCTTCAGGACCAGGTGGGTGATCGGCTTGGAGCCGCCGGCCAGGATGTTCATCTCGCCTTTGCTGGGACAGCGAGGATTGAGCGACGTGGCGAAGCTGATGTTCCCTTCAAGGTACAGCCCGCTCAGTCGCGGCGACTGGCCGTAAAGGTGAAACCCGCAGCCGGCGTTCTCGAAGACGATGTTGTCGACGAAGCGTTTGACGGTGTGCCGGGCCGTGTTCTGCACATAGAGGCCGTGGTCCAGGGTGTTCCAGCCGTTGTGGTAGATGATGTTGCCGTAGAACTCCTGGTCGTCGCCCACGTCGCCGCCGCCGATCCCCTGGCCGCTGGGCTTGCGCTCGGCCGGTCTCTCGGCCGGGCCGGCCTCGTGGATGGTGAGGTTGATCAGTTTCAGGCCGGTGCTGCGCTCGCGGACGGTGACGCCTCCTTTGACGTCCAATCCCCAGTACCACACGTAGTCGTTGTTGGGCCGGATCTCGCCGATCACGGTCGCCGCACGGCCGGGCAAAGCGCGGTAGATGATCGGCTTGTCCTTGCTGCCGTGGAGCGATTCGTGCGGCTGGAGCAAGCCCTCCCGGTAGGTCCCCGGGCCGATCCAGACCGTGGTCCCAGGCGTGACGAGTCGGCTGTTGGTCGTGGCGGTGGCCAGATCGACGGGCGACTGCCTGGTTCCGCGCCCGCCCGGCGTGCCGTCCGGCGTCACATAGACCTCACCCGCCCGGCTCGTGCCATTCCCCGCGGCCGCAACTACCATTGCGGCGGCCATGCACCAGGATCGCACGGTGGAATCCATGATGGTCCTCCTCGGCAAGGTTCGTCTCCGATATCGTCCGGACGCGCCCCGAGTACCGACTGCCACCCATGATAACGGTAGGCCACGCGGGGTTCAACCCGTAGCGACCGGCGACCGGCCCTGGGGTACGACCTCTTCACAATTGTGCGGCGGTGTGTTCCAATAGAAGCCGGCCCCGATGAGCTGCGGGAACGGGGAATCGAGGTTGTCATCCCTTTCTGACCGACGCAGAAACATGTGTCGCCTTTCGCTCCGCGAAAGAACGCCACTTTCGCGGAGCGAAAGGCGACAATCCGAAAGATATTGATTCGCCCATCCTTAACGGAGACTTTCCCATGGCGACAACGCATACTACGGCCAACCGGCGTGTGTTCCTCAAGACCTCGCTTGCGGGCGCGCTGATCGCCGGCACGGCGCGATTGTCCGGCGTGGCCTCGGCGGCCGAGGAGAATCGCAACAAATCGCCCAGCCGCGTCGCCCTGACGGCCGGCAATGATCGCGCCGCCAACACCTTCCAGGGGCTGGTGGCTTTTCAGCACGAGATCGCCCGGGCGATCGGCAATCGCCGCGTGGTTATCAAGCCGAACAACGTGGCCATCGACATTCAGCTCTCCGCCACTCATGCCGATTGCCTGGAAGGGATCCTGGAGTTCCTCAAGTCGATCGGCAAGCTCGACGGCGCGGTGATTGCCGAGTCGGCCGCGCCCGGGGCGGCCCTGGAGGGCTTCGCCAACTACGGCTACCCGCGCCTGGCGGCCAAGTACGGCGTGAAACTGCTGGATCTCGACCAGCAGCCGCACGAGGTACTGCAGGTCTTCGACGAGAGGGATTTCCGCCCTCACGCGGTGCGGATGTCGCAGCTCTTGCTCGACCGCGGCAGCTTCCTGATTTCCGCCGCCAGGCTCAAGACCCACGATCTCGTGGTGGCCACGCTGTCGCTGAAGAACATCGTCTTCGGTGCGCCGATCAAGGACCCGGGGTTCAGTTTCGGCAAGCAGAGCAGGCCGGGCGCCCAGAGCGACAAGCGGATCGCGCACGGGGGCGGCATCCGCGGCATCAACTACAACCTCTTTGCGCTGGCCGAGCGTCTGCACCCGCACCTCGCCGTGATCGACGGTTACGAAGGGATGGAGGGATATGGACCGACGCGCGGCACGGCGGTCCAACACCGCGTGTGCGTCGTGGGCAGCGACTGGCTGGCCGCCGATCGCGTGGCGGTGGAGTTGATGGGCATCGACTTCGCCAAGATCGGCTACTTGAACTACTGTGCCCGGGCCGGGCTGGGCGAAGGCGACCTGAAGAAGATCGACGTTGTCGGCGAGCCCCTGGCCAGGCACGTCAAGAGCTACAAGCTGGCCCCCAACATCGAGCAGCAACTGATCTGGAGGAAGCCGCCGCGGCCGTCGTGATCAGAGCTTCGACACCAGCCCCACGAGCCCAAGTAAGAAGATAATGGTGACGATAGGCACGATTCTCACGTGGTGGCTGCGGGCGGCAGTGTTAGTCGTCGCCGTCGCCAATCTGCGCGGTGGACTGCCCACGGCCTGCGCCGCCGACTGGCCGCAGTGGCGCGGCCCGAACCGCGACGGCATCTCGGTTGAAAAAGGCTGGACCAGCCAGTGGCCCGAGAAAGGCCCCAAGGTCCTGTGGAAAGCCAAGGTCTATACGGGGATGTCCTCCTTCGCCATTGTCGGCAACCGCCTGTACACCATGGGCTTCTTGATGGATAAGCCCGGTCCGGGCGGCAAGTTCGAGAAGGACGAGGAGGGCCGGGCGCTGGGTAAGGATTTTGTCTGGTGCCTGGACGCCGACACGGGCAAGATGGCGTGGGAGCACTCGTATCCGGCCTTTGGCAACGAGACGTACAGCACGCCGACGGTCCACGATGGCCGCGTCTATACCCTGGGCCGGTTCGGAGAACTCTTGTGCCTCGACGCCGCTTCGGGACGCATCATCTGGAACAAGAACCTGGTCAAAGATTTCGGCGGGAAAAGGCCCTATTACGGCTACGCCTGCTCACCGCTGCTGGTACGCGACGTGCTCGTGGTCGAATGCGGCGGCAAGGAGGCTTTGGTCCTCGGCCTGGACGCAAGGACCGGCCAGCCGCGCTGGAAATGCGGCAAGGGAGAGGCGGGCTTCGCCTCGCCCGTCTCCTGCGAGGTCGGCGGCAAGGCCGGCGTGGTGATGTTGACGCCCGCGATTGTGTTGGGAATCAACGCCGCCGACGGAGCGGAGCTTTGGCGATACCCTTGGAAAGAGCGGAAAGAGGGTGTCAGCCCTTGCACGACTCCCATCGTCTATGGGGACAAGGTGTTCCTTTCCGGATCAGGGAACGATCGGATGGACGTGCTCCTCCAGATGACCGGGGACAAGCCGAAACTCGTCTGGCAGAACGAGGAGATGGCCAACTATTTCCAGTCGTGCGTGTTGGTCGACGGCTACCTCTACGGCACGCACAGCCTCGACCACACTTCAAAAAGCGCTTCGCTGCGATGCGTCCGCTTCGATACCGGGGAGGTGAAATGGAAGCAGAAGGGCTTGGGGCACGCACCCCTGATGGCCGCCGACGGCAAGCTCATTATCATGGAAGAACAAGGGAACCTGATCGTGGCCGAGGCCTCGCCCAAGGCATTCAAGGAACTGGCCCGCGCCAAGGTCCTCGACGGCCAGTGCTGGACGTGCCCGGTTCTCTGCGGCGGCAGGCTCTACTGCCGGAACACCGGCGGAGATCTCGTTTGTCTGGAAGTGAAGGGGCCATGAGCAGAGAAGTTGAGGATTCGATCGCGGATCCATCGAAAGTGGTTCGACCCAAGAAACGTTTGCAAGAAGGAGCATCGATCATGGGTTATCGTCTTACGTGTAGGGCCGCTGTTGCATGCATTTGCCTCGTTCTATTCCTCGCTGGCAGGCCGTTGGCCGCCGCCGAGAAGCTGCTCTTCGATTTCAAGGACGGTGCCGCCCTGAAAGCCTGGTCGCAGTTCCTTCCCGACAATCTGAAGGTCCCCGGCGCCAAGGAGCCGCCGGTCAAGATCGAACTTTCCGGCGAGAACGCCGCCTCGGGCAAGCGGTGCTTGAAGCTTACGTTCTCCGGCGGCAAGTACCCGGCCGTGGCGACTCATTCTCCGCTGGAAGACTGGACCGTCTACAACAGCTTCAAGGCCGACGTAACCGCCAGCCGCACGTGCCTGGTCGCCTTTCGTGTCGTTCGCGAGGACGACAAAGAACATCGCGGCTGGGTCAAGCTTGCGCTAGTCCACCAAGGCCGCAATGCGGTAGTGGACGTTGCACCGACGCCAAGAGGACTGGACAACGGACGGCCGCTGAAAGGACCCACGCAGTTGGAAATCATCATGTATGCTCCGCACAAGGGAGAGGTGATCTTCGTGGACAACATTCGCGTCTCCACGGAGGTCCCCGACAGAGCTACGCCCCCGCACGGCGAGCACGTGGCGCCGGGCAGCAAGGTGCGGTTCTATCCCAAGCTCGGCAAGATCCCCGTGCTCGGGCTCGGCATCGAGGTGGCCAGCGCCGCGGAATTCGGAAAGCAAATGATGGAACACTGGGTCCCGCCCCAAGACAAGACCATCGAGCAGGCGGAGGCCGAATTCCGTGCGCTATACGAAGGGCTGAAGAAAGAGCATCCCCGTGCGGTCATGGCCATCTTCCGCAACGGGCAGAAGGGTTTTGACCCGGCCGCGCCCGAGAAGGAGTACGCAGGCTGGGAGTCTACCGGCATCAGTGCCCACGGGCCCAACGCGGTCCTGCTGGAGTCGCTGCGGAGCATTGCCGGGGCGGAACAGATGGAGGTATGCTTCCGCGGCCGGCCGGTGATGCTGCGCGTCGATTTCTCCAGCATTCCCCAGGGCAGCCGGATCCTGGCGGCCCGACTGCTGCTGGTGCGCGCGTCGCCGCTGCCGAAAGACTGGGACGCGCTGCGGAACCTGTTCGTCGCCGAGTTCTGCAACCGGCCGTGGAAGGAGACGGAAGTCAATACTTTCGAGTACGCGAAGGACCGGTTCTGGAAAGAGACGCACGGATCGAGCTGGGACGGCGACGATCCGGATTTCCTGCCGATCTTCGCCGCCTACGGCCCCAGCCAGGGCACGACCAACGTCTGGGACTTTACTGAAGCAGTCAAGTGGTGGACTGACGGGAAGCACCGCAACCACGGATTCACGCTCTACAACGCCATGCTCGACTATAGGGTCGGCTTCATGGCTTGGTCGCGTGGGCCAAGGAAATCAGCCGCCGGCCGGCGATGGTGGTGATCTATGAGCCGAAGTAGGAGCGAAATCATGACGGTGGCGATGTTCAAGATTCTTGGGTGCGGACTGCGGGCGGCAGTGTTGGTCATCGCCATTGCCGATCTGCCCCGTGGAGCTCCTACGGCCCAGGCGGCCGACTGGCCGCAGTGGCGCGGTCCGACGCGCGACGGCATCTCGATCGAGAGGGACTGGACCACCAAGTGGCCCGCGAAAGGCCCGAAGCTCCTCTGGCAGACGCCGGTCGGCGGCGGGTACTCTTCCGTCGCCGTGGTCGGCTCGCGCGTCTATACGATGGGCTTCGTGTTGGACGAGCCGGGGCCGGACAAGAAGTACAAGACGGACGAGGACGGGCGACGGCTCGGCAAGGACATCGTATGGTGTCTTGATGCCGAGACGGGCAAAGTCCTCTGGAAGCACTCGTATCCGGCGCCGGGCGACGATACGTTCAGCACCCCCGCGGTTTGCGACGGCCGCGTCTATACCCTCGGCCGGTTCGGGCAGCTCTTCTGTCTCGATGCTGCTGACGGCCGGGTCGTTTGGCATAAGAACCTGATGGGCGAATTCGGAGGAAAGAGGCCGTACGACGGTTATGCCTGCTCTCCCCTGGTGTTGCAAGATCGCGTGGTTGTGGAAGCCGGCGGCCAGGCACGCCTGCTGGCGCTGGACGCAAAGACCGGCCAGTTGGCTTGGAAACGCGGCACGGGAGACGCCGCGGGAATGTCGTCGCCGGTCCCCTACCGGGCCGACGGCAAGCCGGCCGTACTCATGTTGACGCCCAAAATGGCCCTGGGAGTCAATGTCGGCGGCGAGGAACTCTGGCACTATTCGTGGAAAGGGGGCGGCTACACCCTCGCCACGCCGCTGGTCCACGGCGATCGGGTCCTTCTCTCGGTTTTCCCACGCGACGGTCTCTCGCTGATGCTTCAGTTGACTTCCGCTGGCCCGAAGGAAATCTGGAAGAGCCGCGGGATGGGCCTCTTATTCCATTCAGGCGTGTTGGTCGACGGCCACGTGTACGGTCCCTACAGCTTCGAAGGCGAGGCCAAGAGCACCCTGCTCCAATGCGTATCCTGGGATACGGGGAAGGTGGAGTGGACGCACGTGGGCCTCGGCTTCACCCCATTGATCTCGGCCGACGGCAAGCTGATCCTGACCACCGACGACGGAAACCTGGTGGTGGCCGAGGCCTCGCCGAAAGCCTACAAGGAACTGGCCCGCGCCAAGGTGATGGACGGCGGCTACGGCCAGTGCTGGATCTGCCCCGTGTTGTGCGACGGCAGGCTCTACACCCGCCGCCATTGGGGAAACCTCCTTTGCCTGGACCTGAAAGGCCCTTTGGCCAATTCCCCTTGAGCGGTTACGCCTTTGGCATGGTAACGCCCCCGTCCTTCGACCCTTTACGGCGGCTGGCCCGCGGCTATGATGGAAGGAGACGGTCCTATTACGCCGGCACACGAAAAGGAATCATGTACGTCAGGCTTTCCAGCCTGACCTGCCTGTTCGGTCAGGCTGGAAAGCGTGATCTGCCTGTTCGGTCAGGCTGGAAAGTCTGACGTACTTTCGTTCCGCGGTAATAGCCTTTGGCTCGGAGAGTACCCCTATGCCCAGTCCATTTCCTGGCATGGACCCGTTCATCGAGGGCCAGCGGTGGAAGAGTTTCCACGCGCGGTTTATCAACGTTCTTAGCGATATGCTGATGCCGCAAGTGCGTCCGAGGTATGTCGTGGAAATCGAGGAGTATGTGTACCTTGCCCGCGAGAATGAGGATCCCGATCGGCTCATGGAGCCGGACCTCGCAGTAGCCGAGACCGGTTCGGGACCGGTGGTTCGCTCGCAAGGCCTGGCAGGAACCGCTGCGATGATCCATCCTGTCATTCACACGCTGCCCGTCCCGAAACGGTTCCGCCAGGCTTTTCTCAGCATCCGCAATCGCCAATCGCAGAACGTGGTCACGGTCATCGAGCTGCTCTCGCCCTGGAACAAGACCGTGGGCGAAGGGCGCAACGAATACCTGGTGAAGCGGAGCAACGTCTTCTTCACGCCGGCCCACCTGGTGGAACTCGACCTCTTGCGGCGCGGGGAGCGGCTGCCCACGCGTGAACCGCTGGAGTCGGCGGATTTCTTCGCCTTCGTTTGCCGGAAGGAGCGCTTGCCCCAGGCCGAGGTCTATGCTTGGACATTGCGGCAGCCCTTGCCGACGGTCCCGGTTCCGCTGGCCGGCGACGACCCGGATGTGCCGCTGGACCTCCAGGCGGCCTTCACGACGACCTACGACCGCGCCGGCTACGACTACGCGCTGGATTACCGCCGGCCCGTGGAACCGCCGCCGGACCCCGCTACGGCCGACTGGGTGCGTTCGGTCCTTCCGCCGTGACGCTCTCAGAAAACGTACTCCTCACGCTCCGCGTGAGGCCGATTTGCGTGCGCTGGCCTTCTGGCAGGGCGAGAGGAGTACGTGTTAGAATGTCGGCGCCGTGTGCCGTCCGTAAAGTAGCAGGCACACGCCGTGTGCCGTTCGCCCAGGGTGGCGGAGATGGCGGACGGCACACGGCGTGTGCCTGCTACAAAGGAGACGTCGTCGAATGAGTGCAGCCACCGAATACCGCTACCACCGCCTCACTTGGGAGGAGATGAACGACGCCATCGCGGCGCAGAAGGTGGTCGTCCTGCCGACCGGCTCGACCGAACAGCACGGTCCCCACCTTCCCCTGGACGTGGACGCGTTCCTGGTGGAATCGGTTTGTCTCGAACTGGGCCGCCGGGCGCCGGACCGCGTGCTGGTGCTGCCCACCGTTGCCTTCGGCCTGAATCGGCACCATATCGACTTTCCCGGCACGATCCACATCGAGCCCGAGGTCTTCATCGCCTTCTGCCTGAACATCACCAAGAGCGTGGCCTACCACGGTTTCGAGAAGATCCTGATCGTCAACGGGCATGGGTCCAACACGCCGCTGGTCGACCTGGTCGCCCGGAAAACGGTCCTCGCGACACACTCGCTTTGCGCCGCCGTGAACTATTTCAGCCTGGGCGTGGAGGCCTTCAACCGCGTGAAGGAAACGCCGGTGATGGCCCACGCCGACGAGTTCGAGACCTCGCTCTACCTGCACCTGGCGCCGGATCGGGTACGCATGGACAGGGCCGTCGCGGACAACGACGTGGCGGGCAAGTACATGAGCTCGGACAGCACCTTCCCGCACGTGCGGCTGAACGACTTCTGGGGCCGCTGGACCAAGGTCGGCGTGCATGGGGATCCGACCGCGGCCACGGCGGAAAAGGGGAAGATCATCTGGGAGGCCGTCTTGTCCCGCCTGGTGGAAGTGGTCGACGAGCTGCGCGGCTGGCCGATTTCCCCGCGCAGCGACCAGCACGCCGGGCCGGTCCAGTCACACATCCAGTGGTGAGCAGCATGAGAATACGCGAGATTCGAGCCGCCGGACTGCGCGGTGCAACGCCGGAGGGAGGATGGGACGAGGAACTGCGCCGGACGACTGCGTGCATACGCTCATTGCCGTGGTCACCGACGAAGGGTTGACCGGACTAGGCAGCGCGTTTACCAGCGAGCAACTGGTCCGAGGGGCCCTGTCGCTGCTGGAGCCGCTGTATCGCGGAGAAAACGCGCTGGAGCCGGAACGGGTCAGCGAGAAGCTGCACCAGAACACCTTCTGGCTGGGCCGCGGCGGCTCGGTGACCCACACCATCAGCGGCATCGACATCGCCTTGTGGGACCTGCTGGGAAAGGCCGCCGGCCAGCCGGTCGGACGCCTGCTGGGAGGACGCTACCGGGACCGCGTCAGGCCCTACGCCTCCCTGCTGATGCAGGAGCCGGCGCCCTTGGCCGGCCGGCTGTCCGAGCTCAAACAAGAGGGATTCCGGGCATTCAAGATCGGCTGGGGACCGTTTGGACGCCACAGCAATGCGCAGGACGAAGCGATGGTCCGCGCAGCGCGCGACGCGATCGGCCCGGAGTCGCTGCTGATGGTGGACGCGGGCGGGAGCGATGCCTTTTGGAAGCAGGGCTTCAAGTGGGCCTTGCGGACCTCGCAGATGCTGGCCGCGCTGGACGTGGCGTGGTTCGAGGAGCCCTTGAGGCCGGACGCCATCAACGACTACGTCCTCTTGCGCCGCCGCTCGCCGGTGCCCATTGCCGGCGGGGAGGTGCTCACGCGCCGGCAATCGTTCCAGCCCTGGCTGGAGGCGGGGGCCTTCGACGTGGTCCAGCCGGACGTGACCAAGGTGGGCGGCATCAGCGAGGAGCGCCGCATCGGCTGGATGGCCGAGGAACACGGCGTCCGCTTCATCCCTCACGGTTGGAACACGGCGGTCGGTCTGGCCGCCGACCTGCAGTTGGCCTCGGCGTTTCCCCACACGGATCTAGTCGAGTACCTTGCGGGTTCGCCCTACATAGACGAGATTGCCGCCGGGGGATGGCGACTGGATGCCGAGGGCATGCTGCCGATTCCCGAGAAGCCCGGGCTGGGGCTGGAGCTCGACCGCGACGCCGTGACCCGCTACACCCGCGGTGCGACACTGCTGCCCTGAAGAACCGGTGGACGAATACAACGTCCGCGACCCTCTGCCCGCGTGGAAATGATCGCCACGACGGTCATTTCGCGATGGAGCCGGGGGCGGACGAGATGCCCAGAAGCTGCCGGAAGGTGGCCCCATCAAGCGTCTCCCGTTTGATCAACTCTTGGGCCACTAGCTCCAGTTTGTCGCGATGCTGCGTGAGGATCGACTTGGCGTCGAGATAGGCGGCATCCAGAAGCTTCTTGACCTCGTTGTCGATCTCGCGGGCGGTCTGCGGGCTGCAATCGATCTGCGAGGTGCCGTCGCCCCCGGGCAGGAACATCGAGGGGCGTCTGCGCAATGTACCAGGCCCACCGATTCGCCCATCCCGTACACACAAACCATGCGGCGGGCGAGCGTGGTGGCGTGTTCCAGGTCGTTCTCAGCCCCCGTGCTCACTTCGCTGAAGACCAACTCCTCGGAAGCGCGTCCGCCGAGCAGTCCTTTCATGCGGTCCAAGAGGTCGGCGCGCGTGAGCAGGAACTGGTCGTCCGTGGGCAACTGCAACGTGTAGCCCAGGGCGGCACGGCCGCGGGGCACGATGCTGATCTTGTGCACGGGGTCGGCATGCTTGCTGTAGGCGGCGACGAGGGCATGGCCCACTTCGTGATAGGCCACGCGGCGTTTGCCTTGCTCATCCAGGCGGCGGCTCTTTCGCTCCGGGCCGGCCACCACCTTCTCGACGGCCTCTTCCAAGTCCCGCTGGGTGATCTGGCTCGACCTGCGCCGCGCGGCCAGCAGGGCGGCCTCGTTGACCGCGTTGGCCAGGTCGGCTCCGGAAAAGCCGGGCGTCCCCTGGGCGATCTTTCGCAGGTCGACGTCGCCGGCCAGTGGTTTGCCGCGACTGTGGACTTTCAGTATCGCCTCCCGCCCGTCCATGTCTGGCGCGTCGATCACCACCTGGCGGTCGAAGCGGCCGGGCCGCAACAGGGCCTTGTCGAGGACCTCGGGACGGTTGGTGGCCGCCAGGAGAATGACGCCTACGTTGGCCTGGAAGCCGTCCATCTCGACCAGGAGTTGGTTGAGGGTCTGCTCGCGCTCGTCGTTGACCGCTCCGAGATGCACGCCCCTTGCGCGCCCGACGGCGTCCAATTCGTCGATGAAGATGATGCAGGGGGCCTGTCGCTGGGCCTGCTCGAACAGGTCGCGGACCCGCGCCGCTCCCACGCCCACGAACATCTCCACAAAGTCGCTGCCGCTAAGCGAGAAGAAGGGGACTTTGGCCTCGCCGGCGACCGCGCGGGCCAGCAGCGTCTTGCCGGTGCCGGGCAGCCCGACCAGCAGCACGCCCTTGGGAATCCTGGCGCCCAAAGCAATGTAGCGGCCGGGGTTCTTCAGAAAATCCACGACCTCTTGAAGCTCGAACTTGGCCTCGTCGCAGCCGGCCACATCGTCGAAGGTGACGCCCGTGTCGCGGTCGGCCACCAGCCGGGCCCGGCTCTTGCCGAAGCTCATCACCGACTGCCCGGCCGTCCGCAGCCCTCGCGAGAGGAAGATCCAGATCACGGCCATCACGCCGATGGGCAGCACCCAGGCATAGAGGAACTGGGACATGAAGCTGGGGCGGACGCCGCTGAAGGTGACCTTGTCCGCTTCGAGCTGCTCGACCAATTGCGCGTCCGGCTCGACCCGCTCCGTGCGGAACAGGAATGGCTTGGCTTCCTCCCGCTTCGAGGAACCCGCCTTGGCGGCAGGTGCCGGCTCGCCGGCCGGACCGGAAGACGATTTGCCGGACGCGGCCTGGTGGCTCGACTTGTCGGGCAAGGCAACCGGTTTCGATTCGGCAGGCTTGCCCGCCGCGGGGGTGGACGTCTGGGGCCGGGCCACCTTGGGAACGATCCGCCCCGTGATCTCCAGATCCTTGACCTCACACTCGGCCACCTCGCCGGCGGCAAGATACTGCTTGAACTGGCTGTAGGGAATGGTCTTGACCGACATCTGGTGCAGTTGGTCCTGCCACACCCAAAGAATCAGCAGCATCAGTGGGATGTACCACCAGATGAACCGCCATTTGGGCGGCTCGGGCGGCGTTCCCAGGTTCTTCCGCCGCCCGGGGGCAATTTTCGCGGCCCGCTTGGGGTCCAGGTTGGGATCAGCGGGAGTGTCGGGCATGGTTGGAGCTTCCTGCGAACGGACCGCCTCCGGCCGGCCAGGTCTGCCTTCGGCGGCGCGATGAAAAAAACCTGCTTGTTCGCGTCAAGTCATTCTAGCAATTCCGCCGAGAATGAAGATCGCGTCGCCCGGCAGATGCAGCCACTCGATCATGCGGACGGCGGGCTGCTGGAAGAAGCCGGCCTGCCGGGCAGTATACCCGCGGGCAACCGTCCGCAGCAACTCCCTGTCCCCGGGGGTTTTCCCGATGTCGCTTGGATGACGTCTAGCCCGCATTTCTCACCACACGGGGAGAATTGCCGACGAAATGCCGGCGGACGTAGCATGGGCATTCTTGCCCGTGTGATGCAGAAAACACGGGCAAGAATGCCCATGCTACGAAGAACTGGTGAGAAATGCCGCCTAGGGGGCAGGCTCCCCAGGCTGCCCATGCGAAGCTTTGCTCGTTGCTTGGCTACATTGACGGCGACTACCGAGACCCGGCCGCGTTTGCGCAATTCGCCGGGCGCTCGGCGGCGTGCGACGGCCGCTGCACTATCTGGCGATTCCGCCGAGCATGTTCGCGCCGGTCAGCGAAGGGCTGGCCAGGGCCGGCTGCGCGAAAGAGGCACGTGTCGTGGTGGAGAAGCCTTTCGGCCGCGACCTCGCCTCGGCCCGGGAGTTGAACCGCACGCTTCACCAGTTCCTTCCCGAATCGTCCATCTTCCGCATCGACCACTAAAGTTGTGGGACGCGAGCCTCTCCGCCGATTCGGCGAATGAAAAGCCGAAGAAGTGATCTCTTGGGACTTACGCGACGCTGCCTGCCGCGTTGGATCGCGTCAAGAATGGGGCTGGCCGCCGACCGCAGCGCCGGGGAGGCGGGTGATTCTCCGTATGCGGATGCACTGCACGGGACACACGTCGGCGCAGACGCCGCAACGAAGGCACTCGTCTTGACGAATCTCCAGCCGGGCCCGCTCCTGGAAGAACTCGGCCAGGGTCGGTTCCGCCGGACCCGCGCCTCCGCGGCGGCTCGGGCCCCACGCCGGCACGATGCAGCTTTCCACGGACTTGACCTCCAGACAGGCGCCGCAATGGATGCACTGGTTGGCGTCGAGATCCAAGAGGTAGCAACAGAGATAGCAGCGCGTGGCTTCGGCACAAGCGGCCTCGGCCGAGAAACCCGTCTCGACTTCGGTGGTCAGGCGGCGCTGGCTCACCGGCCGCGCCGGCATGGCCTGGCGCACCGTGCGATCCGCGCCCGGCTCGCGGCCCGTACACGCAGCCTGCTCGACCACCGCCAGCTCGCCCCAGCGCTCCGTGCCGCAAAGGAAGGTGTCGATTTCGCGGGCACAGCGTTTGGCATGTCCGATGGCGTCGATCAGGCTCATCGCGCCCTGCGCGAAGTCGCCGGCGGCAAACAGTTTCTCGTGGGCGGTGCGGACATCGCCGCCGGTCTTCAGCCAGCCGTCGTCGCCGACCAGTTGACCGCGCAGTGGGTCGTCGATCCAGCTCGTATCGGGGAACTGGCCGGTCGCCAGGATGACGTTGTCGGCCGGCCAGACGCACTGGCTGCCGGGAATGGGGACCGGCCGTCGCCGGCCGCTGGCATCGGGCTCACCCAGCGCGGTGCGCACGAAGCGAACGCCCCGCACGTGCCCGTCGCCGTCGCCCTCGTAGCCCGTGGGCGCGAGCATTTCCTCCAGCGGGATGCCCTCCCGCTCCAGCTCTTCCAGCTCGCCGGGGGTTACCAGCATCTCGTGGCGCGAACGCCGGTAACAGACGGTCACCGTCCCGCTGGTCAGCCGTTTGGCCGCGCGGGCGCAGTCCATAGCCGTGAACCCCCCGCCAATCACGATTGTAGCGCCGGAGAGCGTGGTGAGCCGTTGCTGGTTGACCTCCAGCAGGAAGTCGAGCCCATGTCGAATGCCGGCCAGGTCTCCGCCCGGCAGATCGAGGCGGTTGCGCCGCAGGGTGCCGCCCGCCAGTACCACGGCGTCATGTTGGGCCAGCAGATCGGTCAGCGTCACGTCTCGGCCGACCTCGACGCCGCTGCGGATTTCGACGCCGCAGCGGCGGACCTGCTCGATCTCGCGGTCGATGATGTCGCGCGGCAGGCGGAAAGCCGGGATGCCCTGATTGAGCATGCCGCCCGGCCGCGCGTGCTTTTCCAGCACGATGACGGTATGACCGCAACGTGCCAGCTCCCGCGCCGCCGTCAAGCCCGCCACGCCGGCGCCGATCACCGCCACTCGCTTGCCCGTCGGCTGGTCGAACAGCGGGGCCAGAGTGACGGGGTCGCCGGCGAAGAAATCGGCGGCCGCGCGTTTGCTGAAGCAGATGGCCAACGGCTCGCCCTGCGCGGGCCGACCGTGCCGGCAGGCCGCCTCGCAGGGCCGCGCACAGACGCGGCCCAGGACGGCCGAAAAAACGTTGTCCTGCAGATTGATCTTGTAGGCCGCATCGAACTCCCCGCGGGCGACGGCCGCCAGGTATTCGGGTATCCGCGTATGGGCAGGGCAAGCGGACTGGCAGGGGATGACGGACTCGATCCACTGCACCTCGCGCGTCGGTTGGCTCGCCTCCCCAGCAGCGCCGAGATCCTCTTCAGGCCAGATCCGGCTGGGCGGTTCCGCGGCAGTGCCGTCCTGGGGACTTGGATGCCCGGTCGCATCAAGGACCGGCGAATCAATATCTGCCGGATTGTCGCCTTTCGCTCCGCGAAAGCCGCGCTCTTTCGCGGAACGAAAGGCGACACTTGTTTCTGCGTTGGTCCCAAGGCAGGGCACGGCCGCGGAGCTCGCCTCTGCCAGATCGCTTTCCGATTTGAGGGCCAAGGCGGCGGTAGGGCAGGCTTCCACGCACTCGCGCGCGGCCCGTTGAAGGGCCGCCGACAAGGCGTCGTCCAGCGGTACGGTGACCTGCACGTCGAACCCGCGACCCACGAAGGCCAGCCCCAACGGCTCGCGGGCTTTCTCCGCCACGCGCAGGCAGTTTCCGCAGCGAATACACTTGCCGGGCTCGTAGATCACCAAGGAATGATCGGCGCGGACGTTCGACCTCTCGCCGCGGCGCGGCGTAGCGGTTGCGTCGGGCCCCGAGTTGCTCGGCGGCCTGGCGCAAGCGGCAGGTATCCGCCTTGCGGCAATCGCAGCGGCAGCACCGGCCGGCCTCGCGCACGGCTTCCTCGCGGGTCAAACCCAGGCGCTCGGCCTCGGCGCCGGCGGGGCCGCGCGGCGTCGGATCGGCGACGGCCATGAACTGCTGCATCTCCTCCGGCCGCAGGCACTTGACGTGACTGGAGAACGGCCGGACCTGGCGGACCAAGGGAGCCCCGCAGAGGAATTGGTCGAGGTAGATCGCCGCCATCCGCCCATGGGCGACCGAGTGGACTCGCCTGCCGGTGCGGCGCGCAGCTTGACCGGCCGCAAACACGCGCTGGCGACTGGTCTGGAGAAAGCGGTTGACGCCAATGCCCTGCAGGCCGGTCGCCAGTCCGAGTTGGGCCACCTCGGCGCTGCGGACCCGGCCGACCGCGCACAACACCGCGTCGAAGTCGGCCAATAGTTGTTCCAAGCGGGCGGCGTCGACGCGCGGACCGCCGAGTTCGAAGCGGGCGCCCAATCGGCGGATCAACTCCGCCTCTGCGGCCACCACCTCCGGCGGCAACACGTCGGCGGGAAACTCATCAAACAAGCTGCCGCCGGCCGTCTCGCGCTCATCGAACAGCGTGCAGTCGTGGCCCCGCAGCAGCAGGTGCCAGGCAGCGGACAGACCCGTGGGCCCACCGCCGACGATCGCCACGCGCCGACCCGTGGGCTCCGCCTTGCCGGGCAGGTAGGGTGCCTGCGAAGCCAGGTCCTGATCGGCCACGCAGCGTTCAATCTGGCCGATGGCCACCGGGGCATCGAAGGTCTTGCGGCGGCACGGTCGCTGGCAGGGCCGATGACATACGCGGCCCAACGTCGCCGGCAGGGCCAGATGCTGCTTGGCGACGGCGACGGCGTCGGCAAAGCGGCCCGCGCGGACCTGCCGCAGCATGGCCGCGATGTCCGCGTGCGCCGGGCAACTCTGCGAGCAGAGGGAAATACAATCGCCCACGTGGTCGCTGAGCAGCAGCTCCACGGCGGCGCGGCGGACCTCCTCGACCTCGAGGGTCTGCGACTCGACCTCCATGCCGTCGGCGACCTGCACGGCGCACGAGGGGATCATCTGACCGGTGCGCGAGAGCTTCACCGCGCATACCAGGCATGAGGCCGAAGACGTACAGCCGTTGCCGCCGAAGCAGATCGTGGGGATCTGGATGCCGATCTGGCGAGCGGCCGCCAGCACCGTGGCGCCGTCGGCAACCTCGACCGCTCGTCCATCGATCGTGATCGTCGGCATGTTCAGCTCACCTTCACGGCGTGGGCCGGACAGACTTGCCGGCAGGCATCGCAACGCGTGCAAAGGGCCGGGTCGATGCGGTGCTTCACGTAGGGCGACCAGGCGATGGCCCCGACGGGGCAGTGCGCGGCGCACAAGGTGCAGCCGATGCAGTTGTCCTGGATCTCGTAGCGGATCAGGTTCTTGCAGACGCCGGCCGGGCAGCGGCCTTGGAGGTGGGCTTCGTACTCGTCGCGGAAATACCGCAAGGTGGTGATCACGGGGTTGGGGGCCGTCTTGCCCAGCCCGCACTGGCTGGCCGACTTGACCAGGCCGCTGAGCCGTTGGAGCTCCTCCAAGTCGCCGGCCTCCCCGCTGCCTTCCGTGAGCCGTTCGAGGATGTCCTGCATCCGTTTCGTGCCCACGCGGCAGAAGGTGCAGCGCCCGCAGGACTCGTGCTGGCAAAAACTGAGAAAATACCTGGCGATGTCCACCATGCAGTCGCCGTCGTCCAGGACGACCAGCCCGCCGGACCCCATGATCGCGCCCTTTTCCACCAGCGACTCATAGTCGATCGGCGTGTCGGCCAACGACTCGGGCAGGCACCCGCCGGAAGGCCCGCCGATCAGCACGGCCTTGAAGCGGCGCCCGCCGGCGATACCGCCGCCGATGTCCTCGACGACCTGGCGGATGGCGATGCCCATCGGCACCTCGATCAGCCCGCCGCGGACCGTCTTGCCGGCCAGCGCGAAGACCTTGGCCCCCTTGCTCTTGGCCGTGCCGTGCTGGGCGAAGGCCGCCGCGCCATGCCGGAAGATCCACGGCAGATTGGCGTAGGTCTCGACGTTGTTGATGAGTGTCGGGCGGCCGAACAAGCCGCTCTGGGCCGGATACGGCGGGCGCAGGCGGGGAATGCCGCGGCGTCCCTCGATCGACTCCAAGAGCGCGGTCTCCTCGCCGCACACGAAGGCGCCGGCGCCCTCGAACACGTCGAACTCAAGCTCCAGCGGATGCTCCGGCGCCAAACGGCCGGGCAAGTCGCGCCGGCGCAGGCGGTCCAACGCCTCGCGCATCCGCTGGACCGCAAAGGGGTATTCCGCCCGCACGTACACGATGGCCTTCGTCGCACCCACCGCGTAAGCCGCAAGGGACATCCCCTCGATGATGCGGTAGGGGAACGATTCCATGAGCATGCGGTCCATGAAGGCGCCCGGGTCGCCTTCGTCGCCGTTGCAAATCACGTACTTGGACGGGCCGGCCGCCTGCCGGACGATGCCCCACTTCACGCCCGAGGGAAAACCGGCGCCGCCTCGCCCGCGCAACCCGCTCCGGCGGACTTCCTCGACCACGTCCGCCGGCTGCATCTTCTCCAGGCAGCGAGCCAGCGCGGTGAAGCCGCCGCGGGCGAGGTATTCATCGAGGTCCAAGGGGTCGCTGCTGCCGAAATGTTCGGTGGCGATATGGATCTGCGGCCCGAAGAAGGCCGCCACGTCCGCTTCCCGGGGACCCACGGCGCGGGTCTGCGGCGAGATCCGCGGGGCGTCGTCCCACAGGCGATCCAGCGCCTGGGTCACGAAGCTTCGCAGCCGCGTGGCGACCCGCCGCGAGCGAAAATGCCGCGTGACGAGGGCCTCGGCGGCCGTCCCGGTGACGTTCGCGTAGACTTTCGGGGGCGCTGCCGGGGACTTCGATCTCGATCATCGGCGCCTGCTCGCACATCAGCCCGCAGGCCACCCGCTTGATGCGCACCGGCACGCCGGTCTCGCGCAGGGCTTGCTCCATCGAGCGGAAGGTGCGGTCGCAGCCCCTCGCCAGACAGCAGGAATCGAGGCAGATCTTGACCTCGCCTTGGGACTGGCCGTCGTGTACCAGGCCGGGCGCGATGAGCGGTTGGCCGTTGCCCTGATGAGCCTGGATGCGGCGAATCAATTGGGGGATCCCGTCGGTGGTCTGAGGGCCGTAGACGTCGTCTCCGCAACGCACCACCGGTGCCAGGGTGCAGCAACCGATGCAGAAGACCTTCTCGACGGTGTACTCTCCGGACGCGTCGGTATCGTCGTTGCCGGTGATCTGAAAATAGTCGCGCAGCACGTCGTAGACGCGCTCGGCGCCTTTGACGTGACAGGCGGTGCCGTTGCAGACGCTGATCAGGTTCCGCCCGACGGGACGGTGCCGGAACTGCGAGTAGAACGTCGAGACGCTGGCGATCTGCGCCAGGGTAATGTCGCTCTGCTCCGCCACCCGGCGCAGCGCCTCCCCAGGCAGGTAGCGGTAATGACGCTGCAAGAGCTGCAAGACCGGCAGAATCCTGTCTGGATTACGCCCCACTCGGTCGAGCGTTTGATCGACAAAGGCGAGGTCCAGTTCCACCAGCGTGCTCCCGAGGCGTCGGATCCGGCATGATCGGCGGAGAAACCGTTCAGGCTTACTCTGCGGAAGAAACTCAATTCTAAGCGATGCCCCTCAAGGTGTAAACCAAATCCGCCCTGATGCCGCTTCCCACGCAGCGCTGAGACAGCGGCTCAACCAGGCTGCGGGACTAATGCGGAGCGCTCGGTAAGAACTACGTAATAACTCCAACTCCAAACGGCCTACGGCCGCTTTTCAGAAAGTACACCCTATCCTCTCTCGGAGGGAGAGCGATCGACGGCGTCGGCCGCCTCCAACAGCAGCCGCTCGGTCGTTTCCCAGTCGATGCAGCCGTCGGTAATCGATTGGCCGTAGACCAGGCTGCCGGACGGCTGGGGAAACGGCTGGCTGCCGGCCAACAGATTGCTCTCCAGCATGACGCCGATGATCGAGGTGGTGCCGGAGAGCCGCTGGGCGACGACGTTTTGCAGGACGTCGCCCTGGCGGCGGTAGTCCTTGCCGCTGTTGCCGTGGCTGCAGTCGATGAGCACGGCCGGATGGAGCCCCGCGGCTCGCAACTGCCGCTCGGTTTCGGCCACGTGAGCGGGCGCGAAGTTCGGCCCGGCGTCGCCCCCGCGCAGCACGACGTGGCAGTCGGGGTTTCCGCGGGTGGAGACGGCGGAGGCCACGCCGTCGCCGCTGATTCCCAGGAACGTCTGCGGTTGGCGCGCGGCCTGGATGGCGTTGATCGCCGGGCCGACGCTGCCCGGCGTGGCATTCTTGAACCCCAGCGGCATCGACAGGCCGGAGGCCATTTGCCGGTGCGTCTGCGATTCGGTGGTGCGGGCGCCGATGGCCGACCAGCAGATCAGGTCGGCGATGTATTGCGGCGTGATCGGGTCCAACAACTCGGTGGCCGTGGGCACGCCCAGGTCGATCACCTCGCGGAGGAAGCGCCGGGCGATCCGCAGCCCCTCGGGAATATCGTCCGAGCCGTCGAGGTGCGGGTCCATGATCAGCCCCTTCCATCCCACGGTGGTCCGCGGCTTCTCGAAATAGCAGCGCATCACGAGAAAGAGCTTTTCGGCCACCCGCTCGATCAGGCCGCGCAGCCGGGCGGCGTATTGGCGGCCGGCTTGAACGTCGTGGATCGAACACGGCCCGACGATCACCAGCAGCCGCGGATCGCGGTGGACGAGGATCCCGCGGATTCGCTGCCGCGCTTCGGCGACGATCTCCTCCTGGGCGTCCGATCGCGGGATTTCGTGGATTAGCAGCGCGGGCGCCGGCAGGGGGATGTTGGACGCGATGTTCAGGTCGGATACTTGTCTCATCTTCCTCCCTATCGTAACGACGATGCGTCCACGCGGCAACAGGCCGCGGGCGCCCCGTGATAGTTCTGCTATCAAGGCGCGGTCAGGCCCGAGAGGGACGGACGGCTTCATCATTTGCTCACGCAAAACTAACCACAATATCCGCCCGGGAACGAGAATAACGCCCTCCAAGACCCTCGCCGCGTGGTAAAATGCGGGCGCTGAACTCCTTGCAAAGGAGCTTGTTATGGGTCTCTACCGCGCCGGCAAGACTCTGCGCTGGGCCGCCTTCGGCCCAGCGGTGTTGATCGCTTGTGTTGCTTGCGTTGCGCTCTGCTGCCCGGCTGATTTGCGGGGGCAGCAAGATTCGCCGGCGCCGGACGAGCCGCCGGCAAGCCAGCCGCCGGCGTCTCCGCCGTCCGAACCACCTGCCGACGCGGTACCGGCCCCTCCACCGCCGAATCCGAGTGCCGACACCGATAAATGGGCAGACACGCCCCGTGACCTGCCGCAAGACCAGGGATTCACGCGGCGCAGGTGGGGATCAGAAGTCCGAAGCATGGGCTATACCGCGTCCGAAGTGTTGATCGTGGCCCTCATCGGCGTGCCGGCCGCTGTTCTCGGGGTATACGGTCTTCGGGTCCTGGTTCGTTGGATGGAAGGCAGGAAACTGAGCAGAAACACGGCCGACGACTCGCGACGAAACCGGCAAGAATACCGGGCGTGGCGGCAGGAGCTGAGGTCCTGGCGCTCGACGCACAGAGGCAGGTAATCGTCTGAGATCCCTGCGCGGGGCTCGCCTTCACTGGTCCTTCGCACCGTATGCCGGCTTCCAGGGCCAGGGCAGGACGTGGGCCCGCTTGGCAAACGCTTCCCATTGGGCGGCCATCGCGCGGACGCGCTGCGGATCCATCGCCGAGAGATCGGCCTGCCGGCAAAGGCGGGGCCAAGGCTTTTGCCCTCCATGGGCGTGATCTTGTGCCCTTGGTACTCCGTGGGGTAGCTTGCCTGTGCAACGTCGACGCAGGTGGCCATCAAGTCGACCAGGTGGCCTGGCTGGGGCAGCAGCGGGCCGTGTTGTAGAACTGGGTGAACCGCAGTCCACCGGCGGCCAGCTTGTCGATGTTGGGCGTATGGATCTCGCCGCCGAAACAACCGATGTCGGAATAACCCATGTCGTCGGTAAGGATGATAATGATATTAGGTACGCTGTGTTTCTCGGCTCCAACACCTGTTTTTCCCCAGTCTACTGACAAGACCAGGGTCGCAGTGGCAAGTACGAGTGTAGCTATTCTGTGCAGTAAATGACCTGGTAAATCAGGATTAGACATATACCCCACCGAAGGGAAGCGAAAGACCATCGCCGCGCCTGTTCCATTGGATGTTGACTAAGAAAGCACCACGGCAAACAACTGCTCGCCCAGGAGGAAGCAGCTCCGGCTACCCAGGGGGATTTCTGTAATCCGCAGCCATACGCCGTTCAGCGAGCCGAGGTCTTCGATGTGCCAGCGGTCCTGGTCGTCGCGGAAGATCTTGGCGTGCCGGGGGTTGACGTTGCCATGGTCCAGCGCGATCATGCACTCCTGGCTGTCGCGACCGACCAGCAGCCAGTCGTTGACCAGCGGGAGGCGGCGCCCCTCGCAGTCGGCGTGCAACTCCAGGAGGCAGGGCCGATCCGGCGGGCCGACGGACGACTCGGCTACGCGCCAGGTGCAGGTGCTGCGGAGGTCGGGCACGATCTCCGGCGGTTTCTCCTCCTGCTGCTGATCGGCCGGGGGCGTGGCGACGAAGCGAAAGCGGTTGCGGGCGATCATGATCTCGGCGTTGTCCTTGAGCACCGCCTGGCGGATGCGGACGAAAGTGCCGTTGGTGCTCTCCAGGTCGCGGAGGTACCAGCGATAGTGATGTTCGTCCTCCAAAACGCGCACGATCTCGGCATGGCGATTGGAAATTTGCAGGTCGTGTTCGATGAGCAGGTCTCCTTCCGTGCGGCCGATGACCAGGCTGGCGGAGCGGATGCGGACCAACTCCGCCGTCGTCCCACCGTCGTCGAAAACCCAGAGCACGGCCACGGGGGGGCGGTGGACGGGCGCGGCGAGCAGGACCTCGGGCTCTGTGCTGGGGCCCGGCGGCGACGATGCCGGCGCGGCGTCTTGCCGGCCCTGGGCCGGCGGCGGTTGGGCCGCTGCCGGCGGCAACTGCGGCGGCTGCGTCTGGGCCGGTTGTTCAATAAATGTTCTGCGCAGGGGATGATCTGCTGGGATCCTTGTCACGGGACGCCTCTGCGGACTCTGAAGGGATGTACTCCAGCTTATTTTCCCACAGCTCGCTAATCAAGAGATTGCCTCAGGCGGCGGGCTTCTTCCAGGTCGAATTCGGCGCGGGGGGGCAGAAGGCATGGTCGGCGCACTCGCGGCCGAGGACCAGGTAGGCGAAGGCGACGTCATCGGCTGCCTCCAGTTGCGCCTGCCGCGCCTGCGACAATTCGGACCAGAACTGCACGGCCTCGGCCGTTCCCACGGCGCCGTCGCGGCGGCGCTCGGCTTCGGCGACCCGCTGTCGGGCCGTTTCCAGCGTCCGCTCCTCTGCCAAGGTCGCTTTCCGGCTGGCGGCCAGCGGGGCGGGCACCTCCCGGCGCGGCCAGCCGGCCGATGCGACCGTGGAGGAGATCGATTTGCCGCACCAGGCTGGCGCGGTCGGGGCGGCTGCCCGATGCCGCCGACCGCTGCTCCTCTGCCGGCGAGGCCGTGGATGGCGGCGCTCGGCTGCCGCACAATTCCGCCTTCCAGGCCGCCAGGGTTGTGCCGGCCAGCGAGCGAGCCCGCTGGATTTCCACTCCGGCGGAGTGCCCGGTGCTGGGCACCGATGCCGAGACGGCCAGTCGCCCGTTGGCCAGGTAGCGGTAAGCGACTTCCACCTTGGTGCCCTTGGGGAGTCCCGGCGGCAGATCGCGGACCACGCACTTGCCCAGGGGCACGCAGAACTCGGGGCGCTCGCTCTCGCCTTCCACCACGGGAACGACGACGCTTCGCTGGCCGTCTTCCTGGGTGCGGAAGGAGCGGATCATCTCGGCGGGGATGGGGGTGTTCCGCGGAATGAGCACGGCGTTGACCGGCTGGTCGGTTGCCCGATCGAAGCCGACCACGCCCAGGCTGTGCGAGTTGACGTGGATCAGCTCGCAGCGGCGGCGGCCGCCCGCCACGGGATGGCCCAGCAACATGCCGGCATAGAGGGCGGCGCCGCGGGCGACGGCCTCGTCGGGCGGCGGCGCCAGTTGCGGTTCCTTGCCGGTCAGCTCCCGCACCATGCGGCCGACCATGGGCATGCGCACCGCGCCGCCGGAGAGCAGAACGCGGTCGATCTCCCTCCAGGCGAGCCCGGCGTTGCGAACGAGCATGTCCGTGGTCTCCTTGGTCCGTTCCAGGAGGTCGCGGACAAGCTCCTCGAAGGTTTCGCGGGCAAGGTCGACGCGCATGCGGAGCCCGGCATGGAAAATGACCACCGGCGTGCTGGGATAGGCCGAAAGCGCGTGCTTGGCGGTGCGGGCGTCTTGCCAGAGCTGGAAGGCGTCGCGGGGGTCGCTGCGGGGATCGACGCCGTGGGCGGCAAGGAACTGCTCGGCCAGATGGTGCACCAGCCGCTGGTCGAAGTCCTGCCCGCCAAGCTGCACGTCGCCGTCGGTGGCGATGGTGCGGAAGGTCGAGCCGTCGATCTCCAGCAGGCTCACGTCGAAGGTGCCGCCGCCCAGGTCATAGACCACGATCCGCTCGGGCCGGCCGCCGGGCGGCTCCCCCCGGCCCAGACCGCTCTGCTCGGAACCGCAGTACAACGCGGCGGCAATCGGCTCGTTGATGATGTCCAGCACGTTCCATCCCGCCAGGCTCCCCGCGTCCTGCGTGGCCTTGCGGCACAACTCGTCGAAATAGGCGGGCACGGTGATCACCGCCTTGCTCAAGGGACCGAGGTGCCGCTGGGCTTCCTGCTTCAAGCGCTCCAGCACCAGGGCGCTGAGCACCTCGGGCGGAACGTGCTTGCCGCGCACGCTGCGGCGGAACGCGGGAAATCCCATGTCGCGCTTGAAACAGTCGGCATAGCTGTCGATGGCGCACACGGCGCCCTTCATGGCCTCTTCGCCGACGAGGATCCGATCCTCCTCCACCAGCACGGCACTGGGCATCAGAACTTCGCCGTTGGAGTCCGGCAGGCAAGTGGGCCGCCCGCTGGAATCGAGGTAGGCCACCAGGGAATAGGTGGTTCCCAGGTCAATCCCGACGGCCGGTTCGGCAGGGCAATTGCGGATGGAGTCGTAATTGGCCATGGCAGCGCTCAGGGGGAAGACGGGGCTTCGGGGGCTGCCGCGGTGTTCCCCGGCCCTACAACGGCCCATTGTTTGGCGGGAAGACCGGTCCACAGGGCGGAGAGCATTTCCGCGTCGATCAACGCCGCCCGCGGCAGCCGCGGCTGCCTCGGCTCCGGCTCCGGCACCTTGGTGCAAATGGCCACCAGCTCGTTCGCCTCGTTGAGCACCGGGCTTCCCTCGAGCAGGTGGAGGTCGCCCTCGAACCCTTGCAGCTCGAACAAACGGCGCCCCGGTTGGCCGTTATCAGCGTCGCCCTTCGAGTCCAAGAAAATCTCCTGCTCCAATTGCACGGATTGCTTCCGCACGAATAGCTTGCAGTTGCCCTCGACCTTGCCGTCGCGGAAAGGAATGTCGGGCGGCCGATCCAGGGTCCAGCAGGTCAACTTGCCTCCCTGCTTGACGGCCTCGACGCTCTTGAGCTTGGCAACCGTACGCAGGGGGTATGAAGGGGGCAGCTCCGACAGGCACGTCAGGCAGGCAAGATCGAAGAATTCGGCCCCTTCCCTGTTCCGCTCTTCCAACGCGGCCGTGTATAGCAGGTGCAAGCAGATCGCCCGCCGATCAAGTTCCACCACGCTGACGCCGGCCTGCGAATCGTCGGGCAATAGTGCGAAGAACCGCGGGGGGTGGCGCCGACCCGCAAGACCCATGAGCGTGGCCAGACGCGCGGTGGTCAGCAAGACGGGATGACCGTCCTGCTTTGCCGCACAGGCCACGGCGAACGGTTGCAGGACCCCGTGACGAGCGTCTTCCACTGCCAACAGGGCGACCGGCGGCTCGCCGGGTGGCGGATTGGCCGGCGGCGTTGCCTTCTTCAGTTCCCCGCCGGGCGACTGCGGCGGCGGCAGATCGACTGGTGGTTCTTTTTCGGGCGGCGGCGGCGTCTTGCCGCCGGGCCCTTCTGCGCTGGCGCCGGTGTTGCTTCCCGGGTTCTTGCTTCCCGTGTTCTCCGCGGCCTTGGGCGGCGCCGATCCATTCGGCTTGGCGCCGGATCCGGTTTGTTTTGCCCCGTGTCTTGGAGCTGGGGCTTGAGAGGCGGTTGCGGTTTGTCCCGGCCCGAAGGCGATTCACCGCGTGGCGGCACGACGACGACTTCGCCTTGATGTCGCGGGAGCAGGAACCAGGCGGCGGCCAGCAGCAAGAGCAACAGTGCGGCGGCGGCGGCCCAGCCGACCCGTAATGGCTGCGGCGGCGAACTGCCCGCAGCATCGTCCGCTTCGAGGGCGGCGGGCGCTGCCGTTGCGGGCTGGGGCAGGGAAGCGGCCGGCGGGGAAGACGCCTCGACCGGCGGCGATTGCGGCAGGGCATGGCCGTCTTGGTGCGGGGCTGCAATCGTGAAGCGGAAGTCCGGCCCGGCCGGCGACAGCCGCACGACGTCGCGCGAGCGGAGCGGCATCTCGGAATCCAGCACCTGCTGGTTGACCATCACCGTGCCGCCGCTCCGCTTGCGAATCCGCCAGCCGTCCGCTTCACCCAGCAATTGCAGGCAGACGCCGCGGGCGGAAGGGTCGTTCTTCGGATCGAAGAAGACGTCGCACCCGGCCTGCCCGCCGGCGATGATTTCGCCCGCGCTCAGCGTCAGGTGCTCGCCGCGTCGAGCACCCGAGAGGATTCGAATCTCGACTTGCATCGCCTCACCTTGATCTTGCAGACTCCTGGGGTCGCCACTACTTGACTTGCTCCTGGTCAAAGCGGAGCTGGCGCTGATAGGCGGTCTGCAAGCTCTTGAACAGCCGGTGGTAGGTCGGCTCGTCGCCGGCCTGAGGATCGGCGAAGTACAGTCCGCACATTCCCATGTGGTCCACCAGCTCGCTCAATTGTTGCCCCTTGAACTGGTATCGTTCTCCCTGGTAGTCCGACTTCACGAACCGGTACACCTGGAACTGGAGCGAGTTGAGGAAGTGGCGGGCTTCCGCGTACTCCTGCGGCCTGGGCCCGTCGGGCTCTTTCAGCTTGGACGTGCACTCCTCCTCGAACTTCAAAAACAACTGCAAGCAGGCCTGGTGAAGGCTCTCGTTGCGATCGTAGTCGATCGTCCCTTTCTGCTTGATCTGCTCCGCCGCTTCATCACGACATTCCTCAAACTGCTTGCGCTCGGAGTTGAACGCCTCGCCCTGCAACAGGTGCGGCCAGGTCTCGTCCAGCGGCGCCGCATCGTTGGCCCGGAACCGCAAACCGCGCTCGGGCAGATCGGTCAGCCAGATATGCCGGAACGTCCCCCTCGAGTAGATCGGGCGCGCCGGCCGGCGCGCCGCGGACGGCCGACAGGAACGGGGCGTTGGATGACAACCGCTGCTCGAAAAGGCTCAAGAAGAGCCAATTCAATTCCTTGGTGATGTTGCCCTTGCACGCCTGCCGGTAAATCTGCTCGCCTGGGGAAACCTGCTCGCCCGGCGAGACCGACGAATGCTTGGCCGAGGGCTTCAGCAAGCGGCGATACCACTGGTTCAGCAACTTGCGGCGGAAGTAGGTCGTAACCGCCAACTCGGAGTCTGCCAACTCCTGCGCGTAGCTCTGCGCCAATCCACCGTGCGGTGGCGGCATCGACCTGCCACGAGCCGACCGCGCGGAGGAAGTCGCCCTGGCCCTGAAACTGCGCCGACTCGACCGTGCCAGGCCCGAAAACATAGGGTACGCCCATCACCCCCGCCGGCTGCGCGTTCCACGCAACCGCTTGTCTCCCCGGAAGAATCTGCCGCCCCGCGGGAACCCCGGCGTTTCTGTTCCTCGGAGCGATTGGGCCGGGTGAAGGGTGGTTGATCGGCGGCATCTCCAGGCGCGGATTGTCGGCCGCGCTGAGGGCCTCGGCGCCGAAAGCGCCGGTCAAGAGCACCACGACCACCGCAAACAAAGTTCGCCACATGATGGCCTCCCTGCTCCGCCAGGAGCTTGGTGTCTGTGGGCAAGCGACATGAACGTGATTGTAACTTGCCCCTGCGATAAAGGAAAGCACTCCCCCCCACAAGAAAGCAGGTTCATCCGGTTCAAGAATGCGCGGACGGTCGAAAAAGGCGGTTCAACCGGCGAAACCGTCGGTGCAGCCCCACTCGCGGGGGAAGGCCGCGTGGGTATGGACACCGAGTATAGTTCCTCTTCTCTGTTCACGGCGCTTGTTTGCGTGACTCGTGTTATCGGGAAACAGAGAAGAGGAAGCATACTCGGCGCCCTCGCCGGACAGGTCTCCGGTTCTCCAGGATGGGGCCGCGTACGCTTTAGCCGGATGAACCAGAAAGCAGCCGTTTTTCCCGAACCGGCCCGGAAACCGCAGTCGGGTTTTCTCTGCTTTTGTTCTCTCGGTGTCCGTGCCACCCAACCCCCACAGTAGTGGGTATAACCGGTGTGATTGAACCCATGATGCAGGGGGTGATATAATCCTGCCATGTCGACGCCGCTGGACCCCTATCACCTGTGGCTGGGAATCCCGCCGGAAGAACAACCTCCCGATTACTACCGCCTGCTGGGCATCGCCCGCTTCGAGTCCAATCCGGCGGTAATCACCCTGGCGGCACACCGGCAGATGGCCCACGTGAAGACGCTGGCCATCGGGCGCTATGCCGAGCCTGCGCAGCATCTTCTGAACCAGTTGGCCCGGGCGAAGATCTGCCTGCTCCACCCGGCGCTGCGGACACAGTATGACGCCTCCCTGCGGCAGCAACCGGCGTCGGGCGGGCGGCCGGCCGACGTTGCCGCCGCCAAGCCGCCGGTGGCAAAGCCCGGCGAAACGCAAAGTTGGCTGATCGGCAGCGCGGCCGATTGCGATATCGTGGTCAACCTGCCCCCGGTCTCCGCCCATCACTGCCGGCTGACGCAAACGCCCGACGGCTGCTTCCTGGAAGACCTGGAATCCAGCAACGGCACCTTCGTCAACAAGCGGCGGGTAACGTCGAAACTGGCCGTATCCACCCTGGACGCCATCCGCCTGGGGCGGGATGTCTCCATGCCCTGGCCGCCGGTCCGCGAAATCTGTCATGCGCGGCTGATTCGCATCGGCGCCGCCCCCGACAACGACGTGGTGTTGGACTTCCCCATGATCTCCTGGCACCACGCCCTGATCCGCGCCGACGGCGAGCTGCTGGTCATCGAAGACCTGGATTCGACCAACGGCACCGCCCTGGGCACGCCGGAGAACCGCATTCGCCGCGCCGGCTGCAGCCCACCGACACGGTCTATTTCGGCTCGCACGGCGTGCCGGCCGCCCAACTCTTGGCCTGACCGAGGCTCCGCGGCGCAACTTCCTGACCACAAACCACTTAGGGCCTGCCAGACAATAAGTTGGGCAGACATACAGGCCCTTGCGACCGACGCGCAGCTCTACTGCAACAGCCGGCCCCGCTGCAATACGCATCGCACACCAGGCGCTCTGTCGGTCTGAAGATGAGCGAAATGCTTGATTTGCAGGGGCGGCATAGTCATAATACCCCCTTCGGCTTGTGTGGTCGTATCCCACGTTCCGAGCCACGCAGTTTACGCTCATGCTAGGTGAGGAGATCTCCTATGTTTCGTAACTGGTGGCGGAAAAACACTCAGACCAAGGGTAAGCAGCGGAAAAGACCCTTCTGCCGCCGGCACCTGGCAGGCGAGGTCCTGGAAGATCGGCGATTGCTCGCATCGCTCAACCTCTTCGGCAGCACCTTGACCTTTACCCTCGACAGCGGCGTTACGAACGCGGCCCTAAGCAACTCGGGGACCAACCTGGTTTTTGACGCCGGCACGGGCAACACCATCAGCCTGCAAGGGAACGCTGGTAGCTACTTTAGCCCCAACGGTCAAGAAACCACTACGGGGAGCCTCACCGGATCTGGCGTCACCCAAATTGACATCGTTGGCGTCACCGGGGACGTAACATTCCAGGTCGGGGCTCTGAACGTGGATGCGGGCTTGAGCATCAACAATCTGGTCGGCAACACGAAGATTACCGGTGCCGCCGTTAGCACGCAGACCAATGCGATCAGCATCGCTAGCGCGGTGACGCTCTCCAGCGCGACCACGAGCATTACCGCAAGCTCGGTCAGCTTTGGGGCGACGCTGGACGGGACGTCGGCAGTGACGGTGACCACTACCGGACTGGCCCAATTCACCGGCGCGGTGGGCAGCACCACGCCGCTGACCAGCCTGGCCACGACTGCCAGCGCTGGCAACAGCCTCTCGGCGCTCAACGTCACGACCACGGGGGCCCAGACGTACAACAACGCCACGGTCACCCTCAACGGCGCGTACACGACTACCAACAGCGCCTTCCAGGTGACCGGCGGGGCGACGACGTTGGCGGGAACGACCGTGGTCAGCACGGGCAGCGGGGCGATCACCTTCGGTGGGACGGTCGACGACGGCGAGACCCTGCAGACGACCAGTACCGGGGCCACCACCTTCTCGGCGGCCGTGGGCGGAAGCACGCCGCTGACCAGCCTGACCACCAATGGCGTCGGCGGCGGCCTCTCGGCGCTCAGTGTGACCACCACGGGGGCCCAGACGTACAACAACAGCGCCACGGTCACCCTCAACGGCACGTACAGGACCACCAACAGCGCCTTCGAGGTGACCGGCGGGGCGACGACGCTGGCGGGAGCGACCGTGGTCAGCACGGGCAGCGGGGCGATCACCTTCGGCGGGACGGTCAACGGCAGCAAGACCCTGCAGACGACCAGTACCGGGGCCACCACCTTCGCGGCGGCCGTGGGCGGAAGCACGCCGCTGACCAGCCTGACCACCAATGGCGTCGGCGGCAGCCTCTCGGCGCCCAGCGTGACCACCACGGGGGCCCAGACGTACAACAACGCCACGGTCACCCTCGACGGCACGTACACGACCACCAACAGCGCCTTCCAGGTCACCAGCGGCGCGACGACGTTGGCGGGAGCGACGGTGGTCAGCACGGGCAGCGGGGCGATCACCTTCGGCGGGACGGTCGACGACGGCAAGACCCTGCAGACGACCAGTACCGGGGCCACCACCTTCGCGGCGGCCGTGGGCGGAAGCACGCCGCTGACCAGCCTGACCACCAATGGCGTCGGCGGCAGCCTCTCGGCGCCCAGCGTGACCACCACGGGGGCCCAGACGTACAACAACGCCACGGTCACCCTCGACGGCACGTACACGACCACCAACAGCGCCTTCCAGGTCACCAGCGGCGCGACGACGTTGGCGGGAGCGACGGTGGTCAGCACGGGCAGCGGGGCGATCACCTTCGGTGGGACGGTCGACGACGGCAAGACCCTGCAGACGACCAGTACCGGGGTCACCACCTTCTCGGCGGCCGTGGGCGGAAGCACGGCCCTGACCAGCCTGACCACCAGTGGCGGCGTCGGCAGCAGCCTTTCGGTGGTCAGCGTCACCACCACGGGGACCCAGACGTATGGCAGCGCCACGGTCACCCTCAACGGCACGTACACGACCACCAACAGCGCCTTCCAGGTGACCAGCGGCGCGACGACGTTGGCGGGAGCGACGGCGGTCAGCACGGGCAGCGGGGCGATCACCTTCGGCGGGACGGTCAACGGCGGCAAGACGCTACAGACGACCAGTACCGGGGCCACCACCTTCTCGGCGGCCGTGGGCGGAGGCCCGGCCCTGACCAGCCTGACCACCAATGGCGTCGGCGGCAGCCTCTCGGCGTCAGCGTCACCACCACGGGAGCGCAGACGTACAACAACAGCGCCACGGTCACCCTCAACGGCACGTACAGGACCACCAACAGCGCCTTCCAGGTGACCAGCGGGGCGACGACGTTGGCGGGAGCGACCGTGGTCAACACGGTTAGCGGGGCGATCACCTTCGGTGGGACGGTCGACGACGGCGAGACCCTGCAGACGATCAGTACCGGGGCCACCACCTTCTCGGCGGTCGTGGGCGGAAGCACGGCCCTGACCAGCCTGACCACCAATGGCGTCGGCGGCAGCCTTTCGGTGCTCAGCGTCACCACCACGGGGGCCCAGACGTACAACAGCGCCATGGTCACCCTCAACGGCACGTACACGACCACCAGCAGCACCTTCCACGTGACCAGCGGCGCGACGACGTTGGTGGGAGCGACCGTGGTCAGCACGGGCAGCGGGGTGATCACCTTCGGTGGGACGGTCGACGGCGGCAAGACCCTGCAGACGACCAGTACCGGGGCCACCACCTTCTCGGCGGCCGTGGGCGGAAGCACGGCGCTGACCAGCCTGACCACCAGTGGCGGCGTCGGCGGCAGCCTTTCGGTGCTCAGCGTCACCACCACGGGGGCCCAGACGTACAACAACGCCACGGTCACCCTCAACGGCACGTACACGACCACCAACAGCGCCTTCCAGGTGACCGGCGGGGCGACGACGCTGGCGGGAGCGACCGTGGTCAGCACGGGCAGCGGGGCGATCACCTTCGGTGGGACGGTCGACGGCGGCAAGACCCTGCAGACGACCAGTACCGGGGCCACCACCTTCGCGGCGGCCGTGGGCGGAAGCACGGCCCTGACCAGCCTGACCACCAATGGCGTCGGCGGCAGCCTTTCGGTGCTCAGCGTGACCACCACGGGAGCCCAGACGTTCAACAACGCCACGCTCACCCTCAACGGCACGTACACGACCACCAACAGCGCCTTCCAGGTGACCAGCGGGGCGACGACGCTGGCGGGAGCGACCGTGGTCAGCACGGGCAGCGGGGCGATCACCTTCGGTGGGACGGTCGACGGCGGCGAGACCCTGCAGACGACCAGTACCGGGGCCACCACCTTCTCGGCGGCCGTGGGCGGAAGCACGGCCCTGACCAGCCTGACCACCAATGGCGTCGGCAGCAGCCTTTCGGTGCTCAGCGTCACCACCACGGGGGCCCAGACGTATGGCAACGCCACGGTCGCCCTCAACGGCACGTACACGACCACCAACAGCGCCTTCCAGGTGACCAGCGGGGCGACGACGCTGGCGGGAGCGACGGTGGTCAGCACGGGCAGCGGGGCGATCACCTTCGGTGGGACGGTCGACCACGGCAAGAGCCTGCAGACGACCAGTACCGGGGCCACCACCTTCTCGGCGGCCGTGGGCGGAAGCACGGCCCTGACCAGCCTGACCACCAGTGGCGGCGTCGGCAGCAGCCTTTCGGTGGTCAGCGTGACCACCACGGGAGCCCAGACGTACAACAACGCCACGCTCACCTTCAACGGCACGTACACGACCACCAACAGCGCCTTCCAGGTGACCAGCGGGGCGACGACGCTGGCGGGAGCGACGGTGGTCAGCACGGGCAGCGGGGCGATCACCTTCGGTGGGACGGTCGACGGCGGCAAGACCCTGCAGACGACCAGTACCGGGGCCACCACCTTCTCGGCGGCCGTGGGCGGAAGCACGGCCCTGACCAGCCTGACCGCCGATGGCGGCACCACGGCGGTCAACGGCGGCCTCGTGACAACGAGCGGCCTGCAAATCTACGCGTGCGCGGTCACGCTAAGCGCGGCCAGCACCGGCTTCACGTCCACCGGCGGCGGGGCCATCACCTTCGAGTCCACCCTGGACGGCGCCTCGGCCGTGACGGTCAACGCCACGGCCGCCGAAACGATCGTCTTCAACGGGGCGGTGGGCAGCACCACGGCCCTGGCCAGCCTGACCACGGAAGGCGGCGGCACCACGGCGGTCAACGGCGACCTCGTGGAGACGAGCGGTCTGCAGGACTACAAGGACGCGGTCACGGCGGGCGCGCTCGACACGGGCTTTATGTCCACCGGCGGCAAGTCCATTACCTTCGAGTCCACCCTCAACGGCCCCTCGGTAGTGACGGTCAACACCACGTCTGCCAGCCCCGGCACGATCACCTTCGACGGGGCGGTGGGCAACACCACGAACCTGCTCCGCCTGACCACCGAGGGCGGCGGCACCACGGCGGTCAACGGCGGCAGCGTGACCACCAACGGCCTGCAAGACTACCAGGACGTGGTCACGCTGGGCGCGTCCACCAGCGGCTTTACCTCCAACGGCGGCGGGTCCATCACCTTCGGGTCCACCCTGGACGGCGCCTCGGCCGTGACGATCAACACTACGTCTGCCGCCCCCGGCACGATCACCTTCAGCGGGGCGGTCGGCGGCACCACGGCCCTGAGCAGCCTGACCACGGAAGGCGGCGGCACGACGCAGATCAACGGCGGCGGCGTGACCACCGGCGGCCTGCAAGACTACCAGGACGCGGTAACGCTGGGTGGGGGCGTCACGGGCTTCACGTCCACCACCGGCTCGCCCATCACCTTCGCGTCCACCCTGGAGGGCAGCTCGAATGTGACAGTCAACACGACGAGCCCCGCCACAATCACCTTCGGCGGGGCGGTGGGCAGCACCACGCCCCTGGCCAGCCTGACCACGGAAGGCGGCGGCACGACGCAGATCAACGGCGGCGGCGTGACCACCAGCGGCCTGCAAGACTACCAGGACGCGGTCACGCTGGGCGCGCCCACCACCGGCTTCACGTCCATCGGCGGCGGGCCCATCACCTTCGAGTCCACCTTGGACGGCGACTCGGCCGTGACGGTCAACACCACGTCTGCCACCCCCGGGACGATCACCTTCGGCGGCCTGGTAGGCAGCAGCACGGCGCTGGCCAGCCTGACCACGGAAGGCGGCGGCACGACGCAGATCAACGGCGGCGGTGTGACCACCACCCTCGCCCAGACGTATGACGACCCTGTTACCCAGGGCGCCGACGCCCACCTCACCGGCTCGACGCTTATCCTGGGACCGAGCTGGGACGCGGATTCGCACAGCCTTTGGCTGACCTTCACCAGTCCGGTAACCGTACCTTCCGTGTTCACCAACATCGACAATTTCACATCCGACGGCGCGGGCGGCACGACGATCAACACGACGATCACCGGGAGTTTCACGACCAGCGGCAGCCAGATGTATGGCAACGCGGCCGCCTTGACGGCCGATGCCACGCTGGTCAGCACGGGCGGCGGGAACATCTCCTTCAGTATGTTGGATGGCGCCCACGTGTTGCAGGTGAACACGGCCGGCGCTACGATCTTCGGCGGCCTGGTGGGCAGCGTGACTCCGCTGACCAGCCTGACCACGGACGCGGCCGGCACGACGCAGATCAACGGCGGCGGCGTGACCAGCAGCGGCCCCCAAACGTACAAAGACCCGGTTACCCTGGGGGCGAACACCACGCTGACCAGCAACGGCGGGGGGGACATCACCTTCGGCGGCGCGCTGGACGGCGCCCAAGCATTGCAAGTCAGCACGGCCGGCGCTACGATCTTCGGCGGCCTGGTGGGCAGCACCACTCCGCTGGCGAGCCTGACCGTGGACGCGGCCGGCACGACGCAGATCAACGGCGGCGGCGTGACCACCAGCGGCGACCAAACGTACAACGACCCGGTTACCCTTTACAACGACCCGGTTCCCCCTGGGGCGGACACGACCACGACGCTGACGGGCGCCGTCTTCACCTTCCAGAGCACGCTGGACAGCGGCCCTGTTGCCCAAGGCAACCTGACCATTAACGCCCAGGCCGGCTTGACAACGGTGGACGCCGTTGTTCATGCAGTTCAGACCGAGTACAACGGCGGCAATGTCTCCTTCCAAGGCACCGTGGGCGGCCTGGGTGAAATCGGTGATCTCATTCTGAACTCGACGGGCGGCGGCGGCGCCAACGGAATCGATGTCAATAGCGATGTCCATGTTGACAAAAACCAGGTCTACGGCATCCCCGTCTATTTGAGCCAAGATGTGACGCTCAGCAGCGGAGGCAGCGTCTCTTTCCTCAGCACCGTCGATTCGGAGGCGGGAAGCCACTTCGGCCTGACGGTCAATGCTTCGGCCGGCACCCAGTTCTCCGGCAATGTAGGCAGCACAAGCGCCCTGGGCTACCTGACCGTTGAAGGCGGATCGCAGACCGACCTTGGAGGCGCAGCGGCCACGATTGCCGTGACGACCCAGGCTCTGGCGGGCAGCAATCCGGCGACGGCGGCCGGCCCGACGAACCATAACGGCAACCAGGACTTCAAGGATCCCGTGGTGTTGGAGGCCGATACGACGATCACGGCCGCGGCGGCCGGCGGCGTCAATCCCAACGTGACCTTTGAGCAGACGGTCGATTCGCTGGCGGGCAGTTACTACGGGCTGGTGGTCAACGATCCGGGCACGACGTGGTTCGAGGGCAACGTAGGCGTCAGCGGCGCGACCACGGCGTTGGGCTACCTGACCACGGACGCGGCGGGGACAACCCAATTGGGGTCGGGCAGCACGATCAGCGTGGAGACCCAGGGCCTGGCGGGCAGCAATCCGGCGGCGGCGGCCGGCCCGACGAACCATAACGGCAACCAGGACTTCAAGGATCCCCTGGTGTTGGAGGCCGATACGGCGATCACGGCCGCGGCCGGCGGCGGCGTCAATCCCAACGTGACGTTCGAGCAGACGGTTGATTCGCTGGCGGGCAGTTACTACGGGCTGGTGGTCAACGATCCGGGTACGACGTGGTTCGAGGGCAACGTAGGCGCGACGGCCGGGAACACGGCGCTGGGCTACCTGACCACGGACGCGGCGGGGACCACCCAATTGGGGTCTGCCAGCACGATCAGCGTGGAGACCCAGGCTGTCAACGCGACGCGCAACGGCGACCAGGACTTCAAGGATTCCCTGGTGTTGGAGGCCGATACGACGATCACGGCCACGGCCGGCGGCGGCGTCAATCCCAACGTGACGTTCGAGCAGATGGTCGATTCGCTGGCGGGCAGTTACTACGGGATGATTGTCAACGATCCGGGTACGACGTGGTTCGAGGGCAACGTAGGCGTCAGCGGCGCGACCACGGCGTTGGGCTACCTGACCACGGACGCGGCGGGGACAACCCAATTGGGGTCGGGCGGCACGATCAGCGTGGAGACCCAGGCTGTCAACGCGACGCGTAACGGCGACCAGGACTTCAAGGATTCCCTGGTGTTGGAGGCCGATACGACGATCACGGCCACGGCCGGCGGCGGCGTCAATCCCAACGTGACGTTCGAGCAGACGGTCGACTCGCTGGCGGGCAGTTACTACGGGCTGGTGGTCAACGATCCGGGCACGACGTGGTTCGAGGGCAACGTAGGCGTCAGCGGCGTGACCACGGCGTTGGGCTACCTGACCACGGACGCGGCGGGGACCACCCAATTGGGGTCGGGCAGCACGATCAGCGTGGACACCCAGGCTGTCAACGCGACGCGTAACGGCGACCAGGACTTCAAGGATCCCCTGGTGTTGGAGGCCGATACGACGATCACGGCGGCGGCCGGCGGCGGCGTCAATCCCAACGTGACGTTCGAGCAGACGGTCGACTCGCTGGCGGGCAGTTACTACGGGCTGGTGGTCAACGATCCGGGCACGACGTGGTTCGAGGGCAACGTAGGCGTCAGCGGCGCGACCACGGCGTTGGGCTACCTGACCACGGACGCGGCGGGGACCACCCAATTGGGGTCGGGCAGCACGATCAGCGTGGACACCCAGGCTGTCAACGCGACGCGTAACGGCAACCAGGACTTCAAGGATCCCGTGTGGCTGTGGGCCGACACGGCGATCACGGCGGCGGCCGGCGGCGGCGTCAATCCCAACGTGACGTTCGAGCAGACGGTCGATTCGCTGGCGGGCAGTTACTACGGGCTGGTGGTCAACGATCCGGGCACGACGTGGTTCGAGGGCAACGTGGGCGTCAGCGGCGCGACCACGGCGTTGGGCTACCTGACCACGGGAGGCGGCGGCACCACGACGATCGACGGCGGGACGGTGACCTCCAGCGGGACGCAGGTGTACCAGGAGGCGGTGACGCTCAGCGCCGGCACGACGCTGACGGCGAGCACGGTGACCTTCGACGCCACCGTGGCGGGAGCGTCGAACTGGCTGGCCATCGTGGGCAACGCGGTGCTGGACGGCACGGTGACGGGCCTGAGCAGCTTGAATGTCAGCGGCACCACGGCGATCGACGGCGGGACGGTGACCTCCAGCGGGACGCAGGTCTACCAGGAGGCGGTGACGCTCAGCGCCGGCACGACGCTGACGGCGAGCACGGCGACCTTCGACGCCACCGTGGCGGGAGGGTCGAACTGGCTGGCCATCGTGGGCAACGCGGTGCTGGACGGCGCGGTGACGGGCCTGAGCAGCTTGAACGTCAGCGGCACCACGGCGATTGACGGCGGGACGGTGACCTCCAGCGGGACGCAGGTGTACCAGGAGGCGGTGACGCTCAGCGCCGGCACGACGCTGACGGCGAGCACGGCGACCTTCGACGCCACGGTGGCGGGAGCGTCGAACTCGCTGGCCATCGTGGGCAACGCGGTGCTGGACGGCGCGGTGACGGGCCTGAGCAGCTTGAACGTCGGCGGCACCACGGCGATCGATGGCGGGACGGTGACCTCCAGCGGGACGCAGGTGTACCAGGAGGCGGTGACGCTCAGCGACGGTACGACGCTGACGGCGAGCACGGTGACCTTCGACGCCACCGTGGCGGGAGCGTCGAACTCCCTGGCCATCGTGGGCAACGCGGTGCTGGACGGCGCGGTGACGGGCCTGAGCAGCTTGAACGTCGGCGGCACCACGGCGATCGATGGCGGGACGGTGACCTCCAGCGGGACGCAGGTCTACCAGGAGGCGGTGACGCTCAGCGCCGGCACGACGTTGACGGCGAGCACGGTGACCTTCGACGCCACGGTGGCGGGAGCGTCGAACTCCCTGGCCATTGTGGGCAACGCGGTGCTGGACGGCGCGGTGACGGGCCTGAGCAGCTTGAACGTCAGCGGCGCCACGGCGATTGACGGCGGGACGGTGACCTCCAGCGGGACGCAGGTGTACCAGGAGGTGGTGACGCTCAGCGCCGGCACGACGCTGACGGCGAGCACGGTGACCTTCGACGCCACGGTGGCGGGGGGGTCGAAATCGCTGGCCATTGTGGGCAACGCCGTGCTGGACGGCGCGGTGACGGGCCTGAGCAGCTTGAACGTCAGCGGCGCCACGGCGATCGACGGCGCGACGGTGACCTCCAGTGGGACGCAGGTGTACCAGGAGGGGGTGACGCTCAGCGCCGGCACGACGCTGACGGCGAGCACGGTGACCTTCGACGCCACCGTGGTGGGAGCGTCGAACTGGCTGGCCATTGTGGGCAACGCGGTGCTGGACGGCGCGGTGACGGGCCTGAGCAGCTTGAACGTCGGCGGCGCCACGGCGATCGACGGCGGGACGGTGACCTCCAGTGGGACGCAGGTCTACCAGGAGGCGGTGACGCTCAGCGCCGGCACGACGCTGACGGCGAGCACGGTGACCTTCGACGCCACCGTGGCGGGAGGGTCGAACTGGCTGGCCATCGTGGGTAGCGCGGTGCTGGACGGCGCGGTGACGGGCCTGAGCACCTTGAACGTCAGCGGCGCCACGGCGATCGACGGCGGGACGGTGACCTCCAGCGGGACGCAGGTGTACCAGGAGGCGGTGACGCTCAGCGCCGGCACGACGCTGACGGCGAGCACGGTGACCTTCGACGCCACGGTGGCGGGAGGGTCGAACTCGCTGGCCATTGTGGGCGACGCGGTGCTGGACGGCGCGGTGACGGGCCTGAGCAGCTTGAACGTCAGCGGCGCCACGGCGATCGACGGCGGGACGGTGACCTCCAGCGCGACGCAGGTCTACCAGGAGGCGGTGACGCTCAGCGCCGGCACGACGTTGACGGCGAGCACGGTGACCTTCGACGCCACCGTGGCGGGAGGGTCGAACTCGCTGGCCATTCTGGGCAACGCGGTGCTGGACGGCGCGGTGACGGGCCTGAGCAGCTTGAACGTCAGCGGCACCACGGCGATCGACGGCGGGACGGTGATCTCCAGCGGGACGCAGGTCTACCAGGAGGCGGTGACGCTCAGCGCCGGCACGACGTTGACGGCGAGCACGGTGACCTTCGACGCCACGGTGGCGGGAGTGTCCAACTGGCTGGCCATCGTGGGCAACACGGTGCTGGACGGCGCGGCGACGGGCCTGAGCTCCCTGGACATCAAGGGAGCGGCAGACCTCAACGGCGGCACGGTCACCACCCAGGGCGGCGGCCAGACCTATGAAGGGGCCGTGACGCTGAGCACGACGGAGTCGCTCACGGACACGGGCGGCGGGAAGATCTGGTTCAAGAGCACGGTGGACGCGGCCACGGCGGGCGTCGAGGGGCTGACGACCAGCACCACGGGCATCACGGAGTTTGACGCGGCTGTAGGCGGAGTCATGCCGCTCGCTTCGCTGACGGTCACGACGGATGGGCCGATGACGCTCGCTCAAAACATCACTACCAGCGGTAAAATCATCATCACCGTGACCAACTCGCCGGTCGCCAGCAACGACACCATGACGGTCAATCCCGGCGTCACGGTCTTATCCACGACGGGCTCCATCAAATTGACGGCCGACAACACGCTCATATCCGGCAACATCGAAGCGCCGAAAGGCGGTGTGCTGATCCTGGTCGGAGCGACGGGAAAGACGAGCACGACCAGTATCCAAGGGACGGCCACTAGCTCCTGCCAGATCATCAGCAGCACGGAACCGGTCATCCAGGCCCAAGGCGGGAGCAACACTCTGTCACTCAACCTGAGCCTGGCCAAGGTGTCGACATACAGCCTCGAATTCGACGGAACGACCTATCCGGATCCAAATGGCCGCAACCAGATGAATATCACTGGCTATTCAACGACGATGCCCGCTAAAGACGGGAAAACGATGGAGAATTTCTACGACGTCAACCAGCTCAGCAACACGAGCGACACCATCAAGGTGAACGTGGGGATACCGCATGCGTTCACGATCAACGCCCTGGTCAACATTCTGCAATTCAATACCCAGTCGGCCAATGAGGACTGGTTCGAACGTCACTCTTGCCCAGCTTCCCAAGACCGCTCCCGCCGGAACCATCTTGATCAACGGCGGAGCGGGCGGAGTGAAACTGCAGGCTCACGGCGGCGGCGACAACAACGACTTTGTGAAAGTGGGCTACTTGAATTCCACCCCGTCCGATCCGATCCAGGTGAGCAAGAACCTGGGGCAGATCCAGATGTTCGCCGGGCCGGGAGGCAGTCTGCTCGAGAACGATACCGCCATCAACTCGCTGCTGGTCGGGCCGTCAAGCCCGCCCAGCGGGCAAACCGAGATGTTCGGCGGCACGGGGAACAACGTGTTTGTCGACGACCATAAAGATGGCGGCAAAGCCACGATGGCGTCGGCCAAAGGCAGCGGTCTCAACGTCTTCTACTCGGGCTATACCTACAATCAGTCGACCGGCGCCATCACTGCGCTGGCGCGTTCGTCGATGAACCCGAACACTATTGATGCGCAGTACGGTGCGCGTAACTTTGTGTTCGCCGACAACATCGACACGATCATCGGGGACCCGACCACCGAGACCAACGGACTCGGCTACCTCGGGCCGTTGGAATGGCTCGAAGTGAAACGGTTCACCAACGCTGATTTTAGCGCGTACCAGAAGACGCTGACTGCGCTAGGTTTCCTTGAGGCGTTCGATCAGCATCGGCCCCGCTAGCACCAAACGTGTTTTGCGCCGTCTTGCGTCACGTTTGCAAAGTCACAGAAGCCCGAAGCGTAAGCGAGGGAAACGGCGCGATTCCCTCGCTTACGCTTCGGGCTTCTGCGCCACGCCGTTCTTAAGACGAACCGGTCGGAAAACCCTTTGGTGCTAGGACGCGGCGGGGAGGCGACGATCGTGCAAAACGCGCCCGAACCATTCGTCCCTAGTATTTCCAGTTCACGCCGCAGTAGGTGCTGAAGCCGGGTTCCAGGACTTTGAGTGCGCCGAGGCCGCTGCCGGGGAGCGTCTGGTATCGCAGGTCCAGCGCTTCTTGATAGTTCGTGTTGAGCACGTTGTTGATGCCCGCCACGATGCTCAGATCCTTGGTGCAGTTGTAGTAGCCGCGGAGGTTCCAGACGGCGAAGGGGGCCGTAGTGGTCTCGACGATGGTCGGCGTCCCGTTCTCGACGATCCCGCCCAACTGGGTCTGCCTGGGGACCATGCGGACCGCGGTCTCGAAGCCCCAGTGGCGGCCCTTGTCGGGGTCGTGAATCCGCAGGCCCAGCACCGAATCCAGGGGCGACATGCCGGGCAAGGGGACGTGGATCGTCTGGTTGTATCCTGCCGTATACGACATCCGGGCGAAGGGCGTCAGGTAAGCGTTCAGGTCCAACTCCTGGGTGGCGTCGAAGCCCGTCAGGGTCGCCAAGGGGGTGTTCGTGAAGAACAGCAGCCGGGCATCCTGGAATGCCTCGCTGGGGGGAATGAACGCCGACTGGCCGGTGTAGGTGATGTAATCCTGGACCCAGGCGGAGAAGAAGTTGCCGCGGCTCCGCCAGTTGTCGTACTCGGCGGCCAGGCCGACGTCGATCTGCCAGTCGCGTTCCGGCTTGATCTGAGGGTCGCCGATGACGTTGGTGAAGCCCGTTTGCAGCGAGCTGATGAAGACGCCGTCGGCGTATCGCTCGGTGAGCGTCGGGGGCCGCTCAGCTTCGCCGAATCCGCCGCTGAGCGTCCAGTGCTCGTTGAGCTTGTAGCGGTTGCTGAGGTAGAAGGACGTCAGCGCGTCGCCGCGCTGGAGGATGTTGTCGTTGTCCAGGTTCGCATCCAGGCCGGTGAGGCTGCCGGCATAGAGCCCGCCGGACATGCGAAGCTGGCCGATGCTGGCGTCCGTGTGGGCGTAGTCGACGCGGACGCCGGCCGAGACGGTCCAGAGATCGGTCATCGGCAGCGAGAGTTCCGCATAGACCCCCGGATCGATCATATAGGATTGCGGCATGTTGGTGTCGAATTGACCCTGGGCATTGCCGGTCCCGAAGGGCCCAACGCCGGGTCCCATTTGATCGATGGTGAAGGACTCGTCGATGAACTGGCCGATATAGCGGTAATCGGCCCCGGTCCGCAACTGCAGGGCATCTTTGTCGCCGAAGACGAACCCCACACGCGCCCCCGCCGAATACTGACAACCGTTGGTGAAGCCCGAGAGGTAATACTTGTTCATCGGGTCGTATAACTCGTAAGCGAACTCCTGGCCGAGGGCGTAATTGATGCGCTGAATGACGGGGAAGGTGGGGAGGCTGTTGCCGGCCGTGTCGCCGCGGAAGACGGTGCAGTTGTACCAGCCGCTGAGGCTCAGCCGGGTCCAGGGGGCCATGGGGTCGTCGCTGACGATTCGCGTCTGGAAGCCGTAGGAACGTCAACTCGGCGATATCGAAGAACTGGCCGGGAATCTGCGTATCGGTCTCATCGAGCCGCTGATAGGAGACGTCGAGGTGCAGGTGCGGCTTGAGGTCGTAGCCGACCTCGCCCCAGGCATCGTGGCTGTGGTAGGCCGACGGCATCTTCTCACCGTCGCCGGCCGTGTAGTCGCTGCCGTCGCGCTCGCCGTAGCCGCCGCGGAAACCCCAGTCGGAGCCGCCGCCGCTGACGGTTTCACGTCCGTAGACCTGGCCGCCGTTGCTCTGCACGTTGATCGTCGAATCGGAGTCCGCTTGGAAGGAGTCGTGCCGAGGCGCGGGAAGCAGATTGACGTCGATGAAGGCAAAGCCCGGTCCGAAGCGAACCCCGTACGGCCCGGGGATGACGTCCACGCTATCGATCATGCCCGGATCGAGCTTGCTGAGCATGGTGTCCATGTCGAGCCGGGCGGGCATCCAGTAGGCGTCGTCCGCGTCGGTGTAGATCTGGCCCCATCGGTATCCGCGAACGTGCGGGTCGAACGACACCGAGGAACGCCGCTGCACTTCGACGTCGTTGACGGCACTGTTCTGGCTCAAGGCTTGTGCGGTGTCTACGCTGGGTTGCTGGGTAGGAACATTGAAAACAGTTGCCGCTCCGGGCGAACCTGGCGGCGCCTCCGACACTTTCGCTAGCCCGATAAAAGTTCCGAGGGGCAGCTCCGCCTCGGGCGACGGCGCGTTCGTCGTCGGACCGCCCGTCGGACCGGTCGTCGCACCTGACGGCGGGCCGGTCGTCGCACCTGGCGGCGGGCCGGCGGGCGGGCCGGTCGGCGGCGTCGGCGGTTGAACTGGCGGCTGGGTCGGCTGGAAGTCCGCATGGCGAACCTCCCCGTTGTCGGCAACGTAGAAAGAACCCGGATCGCGATCCTTGGCGGAACCCGGACCGCCGGACTGTCCGAAGTGAGCCGCAGGGACTCCCGAAACCTGCCCCGTCGGACTGGCGGCAGTCTCGTAACGGCTCAACGCCTCGAGGGCCGCTTCACGCACGCGGGCTGACGGCTCCTTGAACTCACCCGCGGCATTCCTGCCGTAGGCGACGTCGCGTAACTGCGCAATCATCTCCGCATCGTATGGCAAACCATCCGACTGTGAGGGCCCGGCAGCCTGCGGAACCTGGGCCGTCGCTCTGGCAGGAGGAAGCTGCTGGGCATTGGCTGTGAGAGCAAAAGCTATCAGACCACCGAAGACAATTCCGTGAAAGTACGGGCTCATACAAGCCTCATTTCCCGCGTGTCCCTAAGATCCCACAAAACCGCTACCATCGTCACAGCCATTTCCCCTCTTCGGCCTTAGCTTTTCTCTTTCTTTAGAGGCAAGCCATACAGCCGTTAAGGTTTGACATTTGCAGCGGCTCCCGGTCAGCGAGTTCCCCTCCTTTCGGTGGGATGTTGCGGTGAACTTGCGCTTAGAGTATGTTAAAGCTCAAGCCTGGTAAGACCCTGACCGAGGTTCCGCTATCCATACGGGAGGGGGGCATCGGCAGGCGTCCTGCCAACCTGGAAGGAGTTGCTTCCGCTTCAGTCTCGCGTGGTGGAGAAAGCCATCGTGAGGTCCGCCGGACACGGATACCAACCCGACGATGAACCCGTCCCCGGCTACCGCCTCGTTCGCTACCTGGCCTGTGGCCAGTTCGGGGAAGTGTGGGAAGCGACCGGGCCGGGGCACAAGAGAACGGCCCTGAAGATCATCAACCTTCGCGGGCGGGAAGGGCTGAAGGAATTCGAAGGTCTGGAACGGATCAAGGACATCAGCCACCCCAATCTGGCGGTGGTTTTCGGCTACTGGGTGATCACCGCCGACGGTCGGATTCTCGACGACGCCTCTTTGGCCTCCCTGGCCGGACTGAAGCCGGGACCATCGAATCCCCTGGCGGCCACGCTGGCGGTTGACCGCGTCCCATCGGCCCAACCGGTCGAGTTGATCGTCGCCATGGTCCTGGGATCGAAGAACCTGGCTGTCCGGCTGGAAGAGTGCCAGCGCGAGGGGCAGGCGGGAATTCCTCTGGGAGAATTGCTCGACTACATGGAGGACACCGCCAAGGGGATCGATTACCTCAATGAGCGAATCCACGACCTGGGAAACGGCCTGGAATCCATTATCCACGGCGACATCAAGCCGCAGAACCTGTTGCTTGTCGGCGGGGCGGTGCAGATCTGCGATTTCGGACTGGCCCGCACCGTCGAATCGCTGAAGAAGACCGCCACGGCGATGGGCACTTACGCCTATGCCGCGCCGGAGTTGCTCTGCGGAAAAGCCCATGCCAGGAGCGATCAATACTGCCTGGCCGTCAGTTACGTCGAGCTGCGTACCGGGGAATTGCCGCTGTTCGGCAAGACCAACCTGGTGGAAGTGGCCGAGTTGCACCGCGCAGGAACGTTGGACCTCTCCAAGCTGAGCCAGGCCGAGCGCAAAGTCATCCGCAGGGCCACCCGGCTCGACCCCGAGCAGCGATGGCCTTCCTGCCGGGAGATGGTGCAGGGCCTGCGCAGGCCTGTGGGGAAAGCGGCAGGGAAGTTGTGCCTCGCCCGCTCTCCGTGCACCGCGACCGCGGCTCGGCGCTGCCGGCCTCCGAGCTGGGAATGACGCCCGAGTTGCGTCCCTATGCAAAAACCATCCCTCTCCCGCCGAAAACGTCTGTCCTGAGAGCGAGGCTGGCGCGGATCCTCCGCTGGGCGGCCGTACCGCTGGTCCTCCTGCTCCTGGCCGCCGTGCTCGCTCACTTCCGCTGGCCTCACAAGGTCGGGCCTCCCTACCCGAACCCAACGACGCCCGAGGAATTCCACCAAGACTTCCTGTGGCTGGGCAAAGCATGGAGCGAGCCCGAGGACGGCCGTTGGACCAGCCAACTGGACAGGATTGTCCAGTACTGGTCCGAGCGGATCAGGGAGGAGGGCGCCGAGAAACACGCGTTCCGCCAGGCGGTCGAAATACTCGAAACGGCAACTGTACTCGTGCAAGTGCTGAAAAAGCGCAGCGGGGAGGCGGACGAGAAGGGCAACCACCGCCAGGCGGGCGGTATCCTTGATGCCATCAATAAAGAAGTCACGCCAGAGCTCAAGGAGCCGGAGCAGTGGCATAACCTGGGCAAGTGGTGGAAAGAGCGAATCAATGAATTGGCCGGCGAAGACCAGTTTCCAAGAAGCATTTGGCACCTGGGACTTAGCCTCTATCGTGCATTGCGAAAAGGAGGAAATGCTCGACTTCCTTCGCCTGCAGTTGGAAACCCGGCTTCGAAAAGCGGGCGACGTGAAGGAGTTGATCGAGAGGATCAAATTCGTCAATGCCCAAGCACAGTTGGACAAGGCGCAAAAAAGCAGCCTCTTCCTGGTCGCAGGCCAGCGGGCATGGCAGTGGCTGGCTGGCCAGATCGACGAGCGGCAATTCGGCGCCGCCTTCAAGCGGCTCAAAGAACTGAAAGAGATGCCCCAAGTCGCCATCGGCAAACCGCAGCAGGAGCAGTGGCAGAACAAGCTGCGTGAAGCCTTCTTGAAGCGGGTTGTCCAGTTGGCCGAGGACGAGCGTTTCGACGACGCCATGAACAAGCTGCGCGAAATCCATCCATACATGGACGAAGGCTACGAAGAGCACGTGCTCAGCCAGGTGCGAGACACCTGGGAAAAACACTTCTACAAGGCCCTTAAGGACAAAGATACGGCATCGGCAGAGCAGTTGTTGGATACGGCGAAGTCGCAGGGCATTTTTCCCCAATCTCCCCAATCGAAGCTGGAAACCTTTTGGGCGGAGCTCTGGCTGGCGACGTTCCAAGGGCACATCGGCGACAGCAGGTGGAGGAAGGCGGGAAAAATGCTCGATTCGCGGCCCGACCAGGTTGCCGTTACGCAACTCAAAAACCTCCGCGACAAGCTGCGCGGGCTGGCTCAGGAAGCTCATTGACGATTGGCAGAAAGATCCGCTGCCGAAAGAGTTGCCGGCGGAACTGGCCGAGTTCCTCAAGTATTTCAAGCCAGCGCCGCAATCGTTAGAGGTGGAAGCAAGCTTGCTCCAGGCCCGCCTCGATGCCCAACAGAGGCAATTCCGCTTGGTATCACGGGAATTGGAGACGTTGAAAAAACATTGGAACGAGGGCGGGCAGCCGCCCCTACGGGATTGGGATCCCTTGTGCAGGGCGCTGCCAGCTCCTGGCGGATTACAACAATATCCGGGAAGACTGCCAACAGCGATGCCTGCCCATCGGCAACGCGGAAATCGACGGGATGGTCAATCGCCGGAAAAAGGTGATTGACTTGGACGCCAGCCAATCACCGGGCCCCTGGCGGCTCGCCGACGCAGAACGTGCGCTCCTGGACGAAATCGTGCTGGAAAAAATCACGTGCTTTCTGGAAACGGACCGCCCGGTTGAAACCCTCGCGGAACTAACCGCGGCCCATGCGGAAATCGCCAAACTCCCCGAACCCTCGCGAACGGAACTCTCCGGGAAACTCCAGTCGCTCAAGGACATCGTCACGCTGGTCGAGGAGATTAGCAGGAATATTGAGACCAAGAGGAAGCTGGAAGCCCTGGGTAATCTGTCTTCCGCCGAGAATCTCAAAGGCAAAGTAGCCAAGATTGGCGATACTTCCCTGGAAAAGTGGTACGCAGGTCGGGTTAAGGTTTGGGGACACGAGATCGACAAGATCCCGGCCCCGGACAAAAAGCCCCCGCCTCCGCCTCCCGACGTGGCTCAACAAGGCGTGGCTCAACAAAAGGTGATGAAGTTGCTCGATGAGGTCGAGAGCCACGAGAAAAACCACTCGCTGGAAAAGGCACGTGGGAGCCTGGAGGGGGCCGGCAAGTTGCTTTCTCAGGTCGTTACCCGGCGCGACACCTTGGAAAGACGCGTGAAGCTCTGGCAGTGCATTCTCGATATCGACGAAGAAAAGCGCGGTGGGCTGGAAAAGGCTTGGGCGTCCTTTCCGGAAGACAAGCCATGGCCGGATGAACCCAAGGAGTCGATGGAACTGCTGGAGCATGTGGCGAAATTCGTTCTACGCGCCAATGCGCTGCCCGTCGCCGCCGATATTGAAAAAGCCATCGGCGTGATGTGGTCGGCACGGCAGCCAAATCACATTCCCGCCATGAGTTCGGACCTGGCGGAACTGCTGGCCCAACTTTGGGCAAAGAGGGTCGAATGCTATGCCCAGACCGAGGAGCCCGCGCCGCCAGGCAAACAGCAATTCGACAACTTCGAGTCGGAGTGGGGCAAGCTGGAAGACAATGCCAAGCAGGGCCTTCCCCTCAACCGCCGCAGCTACATAGACGCCTGGCAGTGTGAATGCCTGCTGCGGTGCATACCCGACGACGCAAACGCCCTTGGCCGGGCTAAGGCGATCCCGCTGCCGGCAAAGGATGTTGTTCCCTACGTGGCCTATGTCCGGGCGATGCAACTACAGGCCGGCGCGGCTGACCCGCCGGCAATCCTCGACGAGTTGCTCAGGGTATTTCCCCAGGGCAAAGGGCCCCTCGCCCCCGAGTTGGCCAATGTGCCAAAGCGGCTGGAGCGGGCAGCCAACTGCGCCATCTCGGTTGCCGAGAAGCTGCGGCCGAAACGCGGGCCGAAATTGTTCGGCGCGTTGCTTGATCCGGCCGCTGCTCAGCGGTCCTACCAGTTGCTTAAGGCTGTCAACGCCGACAAGTCCGCGCTGCGGCGCCTCGGTAAGGCGGAGCACCGGCAGTTTCAATTCAATCTGGCCCTGGCGGCAATGTCGAAGGAGCCCCCCGATTTCCCCACCGCACAGACAATAACCGCCGAATTGGTGAAACTTGACGACGACAAGGGACCGGAGGCGTTCAACGTCCTCGATGCCTATCTGCGGAGCCGGGAGCATGGCCCTGCGGAAGATCCGGCGGAACTGGTGAAAACCTGTACGCGACTGACCCGGCTTGTTCCTGGTCGGTTGGGCAAAAACGGCAGGCTCTGGGCCGAGGATGCCAGCGACTTCGTGAAGAGGGTTCGGGAGCCGGGCCGCGCAGCGGCCAAACAAGTCCGCGGCCAGGTTCTGGCAGATTTCTTCACGACGGTGGCCGGCTTCATCTGGGACCACAAGTACGCAGACTGGCCGGACAAGAAGAACCTCAACACCCTGTTGGAGGACCTGTTTACCGCAGCCATCCGCGCCTCCCCCACGACCGGAGCGCCTCCGTCCCTTGCCGATTGCCACGTCCGGCGCGGACAACTGCTATTGGATCGCAATCCCCCCCCGCTGGCGACAATTATCGACGACGCCAACGCGGCAAAGGACATTGTCAAACCCCTTCACAGCCACAGCGCCCACGGCTTGCTGGCTGACGCGTATCTTCGGCGAGGGCGAACCCGGGCGACCCGCGCCGATCTGTTGAAGGACTTGACGACGGCGATCGCCGAGGCAGAGTCGGCCGTCAATTGTTGCCCGCAAACCGACACCTCGTCCAAGGCCGGTTACCTCATTACCCTCAGCGACGGCTGCGTCGAGTTGGCGAACTACAACATGGACGCTGAGTATCAGAGGAGTCGGGCGGCCTTCGACCTGGACAAAGCCATCGCCTACGCAGAGCAGGCGGCCGGACTGAGCGCAGGCCAGCCCGATTACCCCTACCTGGCATTGGGAAATGCCTATGAGGACCTTGCCTGGCTGGCGGAAAAAGACCCCAAGGAGAACTACAAACGCGCCATAGACAACTTCCGCGAGGCGGCGAAGCTCAATCCCCTGCTGGCACAGCCATATTGCAGCATCGGCCGCTGCTATTACAGGGCCCTAGTGGATACCTGCCTGGATCCTCCCGACCTGGGAAAACGCGACGCGGAGGCGGTTTATGATGAGTGCGTCGACAATCTCACACAGGCGATACAACGCCAAAACGACCTGGTCGAGGCCTATGCTTCCCTAGGTTCAATCAATCAGAGGCGTGCCGGAGACCTTTACGCGAACGACGAGAAAAAGGCCAAGAAGTGCTTCCTGGAAGCCGACGAGAACTGCCTAAAGGCGAAGAACCTTGCGGAAAAGCAAGATTTGCCGCATCGCGCCTTTTACGTCATTACCTGGGCGGAGTTTCCGCTTTGCGAGAAACGGTACGATGAGACCAAGAAGCGACTCAGGCAGATTGAGCTGGCAGGCTTGCCGCCGCCGCCGCCGGGAGGGTACTACGATCCCAAAAAGGAAATGGCGCGAATTGAGGGCGACATCCTGCGCCTTCAAGGCGACGATCTTTGCTCTCAAGGCAACTATGTCGAGGCCACTAAAAAGTATGATGAGGCCGTCAAAAAGTATGATAGTCTCATCGGCAAAGGCACGGTCGACTCGGACCAAAGCTTGTTGTGGGCCGACGCCTCGTGCCGGAACGCCTGGGCCATGGAGTTGAAAGAAGAGTTGAAAAAGGTCCCCCCTCTCCCCGGTGCAAGCCAAGCCGATGTTATCACGCTGCTGACGGGTGCCGCCGACAACGCCGAACGTGCCGGGCAGCTAGCCGTCTCTCGTTCCTCGCGCTTTACCGCCCTGAAGTATGCGCTTCAAGCCCGCCGCGAGTTGTACGCCGCAACGCGGGATATGCGGGATAAAGATAAGGTGAAGGCAAAGGCAGATTACGATAAGGCCATGAAGGCAGATTACGATGAAGCCATGGAAGACGTGCGAAGGCTGACGGAGGCCCTGCCGCGCCGACCTGGCCGAGACGAAGTGGCTCGCAAATGGATCCGGCTGATCATTTCCAAGATCTACGACTTCGACCTTGCCCGAACTGCAAAGGACGAGAAGGCGTGCCTTGACGATTTCTCGTCAGCCATCCTTTGGCAGGATAAGGTCGTGGAGTGGTCCACGCCGGAGAAAGTGGGAGCCGAGATCGAAGGCCGCAAAGCGCTCGTCAACGAAGCCGTAACGGAGGCGGGGACGATACAAAACGACACGACTTTGCCTCAGCCGCTGAGAGACGACGCTGGCAAGCGGGCGGCCGAGTGGCAGAAACGGCTCCAGGCGCCGCCGGCAGCACGGTAGCGGATATGTCGCCCGGGGAAAACGCGCGCGAGACAGGCGCCGGTTCTTGCCTGGCTTTCCTGGTCCAGCGACTTTTGGCACCCCTGTTGGGTGGGCGCGTGCAGCGCACATTCTACCCATTGTGGTTATAACAAGTCGACGGACCAACATAGCGGGGTTCGAGTCAGTTGACAAAACCGCTCGCCGCGTGGCTGTCGCCGACGTGGATGATCCGCGAGCCGGCGAAGTCGAACCGCAAGGGCAGCTCGTCGAGATCGAACATCGCCTTGCGGAGTCGCTCCTGCTTCTGCTGCTCGCAGTAGAGCAGGAGGAACCCGCCCCCGCCGGCGCCCAGCAATTTGCCGCCCAGGGCGCCGTGCTCGATGGCCCGCTGGTAATACTGGTCGATCCGCGCGGTGCCGATCTGCGGGGAGAGGGTCCGCTTCAGCAGCCAGGCCTCGTGCATCGAGCGGGCGAAGCCGGCCAGCTCGCCGGCAAGGAGCTGGTCGCGCATCTGGTAGGCGTAGTCGGCCATCCGCGCGAGGTTGTTGAACTTTTCCTCGGAGGCGGCCACTTGTTGCTGCTGATCGGTCAATACGCCCCGCGTGTCGCGCTGCTGGCCGGTGTAGAACAACAGCAGGTTCCGCTCCAGCGCGGCGACGGTCTGCTGCGTCAACAACAGCGGCGTGACCGCGACGCCGCCGTCGGGCAGAAACTCCATGAAGTTCAGCCCGCCGTAAGCCGCCGCGTACTGGTCCTGCCTGCCGATGGGCTCGCCGAGGCGATCGATCTCGATCTGGCAAGCCGCGCGGGCGAGCTGCTCCTTGGACGAGAAGACGCCGCGGAAGGCATACAGGGCGTGGAGCAGGGCCACGGTGAACGTGCTGGAGGAGCCCAGGCCGGTGCCGGAGGGGATGTCGGCCGTGGAGACGATCTCCAGCCCGCCCTGCGGACAGAGATCCAAAAGCGCCGCGCGGAAGATGGGGTGCTGGATCTGGTCGACGCGGTCGACCAGCTCGTTGCGGGAGTACTTCAACAGCGTCTGCCGGCGATTGAAGTAGGGATGGACGGAGATATAAACGTGCTTGTCGATGGTCGTCGAGAGCACGGCCCCCTTGCGGCGGCGGCAGAACACCGGCAGGTCCGACCCGCCGCCGGCAAAGCTGATGCGAAAGGGAGCGGAGGAGATGATCACGGCTCGTACCACGCTCCGCGGAGCCAGTCGGCGAGGATCTCGACCTGCCGGGCGGTGAGAAAGTTCTTCTCCGGCTCGCTGGGCGACTTGAAGAAGGACGGCATGCGGTCGTTCTTCGCGCCGTAGAAGCGCCGTTGGGTCGGATCGCTGATGATCCCCAAAAGCCACTCCCGCGAGCCGTAGCCGGTCAGGTCGGGCCCTTTGCCGAGATTCCCCTTCCCGTGGAACCGATGGCAGTTGTCGCAGGTGAAGTCCTCGAAGCCGGCGACCTCCTTCTCGCTAAGCTCTCTCGACGGATCGCGGTCGGCCTCGGCGGCCAAGGTCTTGATCCAGTTGCGAAGCGGCGCCTCGCCGACCTCCTCCCGCGCGTCTTTCAAGCCGCTCTTGACGAAAGAGGCCATGGTGCCCTTGCCCTCCTTGAACTTCGTGCCACCGAAGAAGCCGGCGCCGGAGACCTGCTTGGGATCCAACAAGGCCGTCAGCCACTCGACGCCGGCGAAGCCGTAAAGATTCGGGGCCGAAGGCTTCTCCGATTTGATGCCCCGGCTCTGCGCGTCGAGATGATCGTGGCAACTGGCGCAATACTGCCGGAAAAGCTTGGGGCCCTGGGTCTTGGGATCGTTGCGCAAAAGCGTCAGCGCGCCCGAGACGGGAATCCCCTGGGGCGATCGGGCAAGCTCGACGACGCGATGGGCGTCGGCCCGGCCGGCAGCCAGGGCCTGCTGGTGATCCGGGTCGGCCCGATCGCGCCGGATCACGCGGACCGAGAGCACGACCAGGCCGGCCAGCACGGCGATCAGCAGGGTAACATTGAACAGGTGTCCGGACAGCGTCCGCCCGACCAAGGGCATCGCCAACACCAGGAGGAACAGCGCCCCGGGGATCACGAAGATCGGCACGATCTCCCACTCGCCGGGGAACAGTTTCGACAGCTCATAGACACCCAGCAGGCACCATTCCGGCCGGGCGGCCTTATAGGGGTCGGCCGGGTCGGCGGGCGCGCCCAGCGGCGCGCCCAGGTATTCGCCCGGCGCCCGGCCCGCCGGGGCCTCCCCCGCGCGTTGCAGGGAAAGCCCGAGGGTCACCAGCAGCACCAGTCCGCAGGCGATCGCATTCCGCACGACCTGGTTCGGCCAGTACCAGCCGGCCCGTTTCGCGCTGGCCCCCTCGGCGTCCGCCGCGCCGCAAAGCAGCCGGACCAGGAGCCAGGCGAGTCCGCCGAAGACGGCCGTGAAGAGGCCGGCGTGCAGGGCGAAGAACCGCGTCAGCGTGAAGTGGCCGAAGGTCGGCCCGCCGGCGGCCAGTTTGTACAGCTCGCCGCCGATCCCTGGGATCAGCATGAGAAACCCGACCCGCACCTTCGTGGCGCAGTAGCCGTTCTGGTCCCAAGCCAGCAGGTCGCCGGTGAGCACCAGGGCCATGGTGGCGCAGCCCAGGAGCACGGCCACCCAGAAGACCATCTCCCGCGGCGCCCGGTAGCGGCGCAGCAGGACCATCTGAATCACGTACAGGGCGACCAGGGCCACCATCACCTGGGCCGCATAGTGGTGGATGCCGCGGACCAGCCACCCCCCGGTCACTTCGTACTGCAGATAGTAGACGCTCTCCCAGGCGGTCTGAGCGCTGGGGCTGTAATACATCCAGAGCAACAACCCGGTGATCGCTTCCACCGCGAACGTGAAGATGATCGTGCTCGGCCAGACTCGCAGCCAACTGGCGCCGCCGGGGATCGTGCGGTCGAGGTTCTTCCGCACCGCCGACTTCAGACCCGTGCGGGCGTCGATCCAGGGAACGACGGATCTCATGATGGCCACCTACTCAGCAAAAAAGGAATCACGAAATCCCGAAGCGACGAAAACCCGAGAGAAGTCAGCAGAGCAATTGAAATGGGTGTAACCGGTCTTCCGCTCTGAATATGGGATAGTTGGGGTGTTTACGGAACCGAGTTCCGACGTACCGTTAGCCTGGAAATCTCGGAAAAATAGGCAAATGTGGCGAGACACTTGACACGCTCTCGGAGTGTCGCCGAGGCCGCCTGGAACTCGCCAACGATGTTCGACCAAAACGTGCTGTGTTCCGAAGGTCGTCGATCCATAAATCCCTGGATTTCAAGGGGTTGCTGAAGAGCGGAACGCCGGTCACACCCAATTGAAATGCATTCGATGGATTCTGTCCGTTTTCGGGCTTTCGTCGTTTCGGGTTTTCGTGATTGTCTGCTTTCCTCGCTCCATTATCGAAAGGTGAGGACGAAGGGCTCTCAGGCGTCGGCGATCTTCTGCGGCACGCCGCCGAGGAAGCTCTGAAACTTCACCCAAACCTCGCTCGCGTTGCGGATCTGGACCTCCAAGGTATCCAGGTCGCGAGGACTGGGCGAGGTGCCGCCAAGCCGTTTTCCCCGCAGGTCGAACCGGGCGCCGTGGCAGGGACAGAAGAAGCTGTTGTTGGCGGCGTCGTACTCCACGGCACAGCCGGCATGTGGGCAGACCACCTGGATGGCCTGCGGATTGCCATCCTGCCCACGGCGAAGATAGACCGCGCCCACCGGTTCGTGAGGGAAGCGGTTCCAGCCGTCCGAGCGGTCCATGATCGCGGGAAACTTGCGGGGCGTGCCGTCGTCGGGCAACATCTCCAGCGAAGTCACGCGGAGGAACTGTCCCGCCTGGCCCTTCTGGCGGAGCGGCTGAAAAAGGCGACCACGGCCGCGGCCGCAGGCACCGTATAGGCCGCCGCGCCCAGCAACAGCGCCAGTGACTTGGCGAAGAAGCCGCGGCGACGGTCCAAGTGGACACCCGGCGCGGCATCGCCGCGAGCGTTCTCGGCGGGGGGAGTCATCGATCGTCTCCGAAGGCGTACTCCTCACGCTCCGCGTGAGGGTGTTCGTCACGCGGAGCGTGACGAGTACGATTATCGCATGGCCGCGCACGGCGTCAAGCGCCTTGGCCTGGGCCTCTTCCAAGGAACCGGCGATGAAGGCGCCCGCCGCTTTCTTGTGACCGCCGCCGCCGAAAGTCGCGGCGACGCGGTTGCAATCCACGTCGCAACGGCTGCGGAAGCTGATCTTGAAGCCGCCGCCGGCCTGCTCCACGAAGATCACGGCCATCTCCGTCCCGCCCACGGCGAGCATCATGTTGACGATGTCCTCGCTGTCGGAGGGCTCCGCCCCGGCGGCCAGGAAGTCTTCGCGGCTGATCGAGGTGTAGACCAGGCGTCCCCCTAACTCGGTCTGGACCTTGGCCATCGCCAGGCCCACCAGCCGCAGCCGGCCCAGCGCGTCGTTCTCGTAGAGTTCCTTGTAGAGGGCGGCCGGCGACGCGCCGGCGTCGACCAGCTCGGCGGCCAGGCGGAAGGTCTCGCTGGAGGTCGAGGCGAAGCGGAACCAGCCGGTATCGGTGGCCAACGCCGCGAACAACGGCCGGGCGATCTCGGGCGTGATCCGCACCCCCAAGTGTGCAGCCGCCTCGGCCACCAGCCGCCCCGATGCCTCGTAACGGGTATCCTTGAACAGCTCGGCCCCCAGATCGTCGTTGCCCACGTGATGGTCCATCACCGCCTTCTTCAGCCGGGTCGTGCGGAGCACGTCGCCCATCTCGGCCAGTTGCGCAAGGCGCTCGTATCCAGGACGATCAGCACCTCGTAAGCCTCGATCGCCTCGGGGCTGACCTCGACTCCCAACCGTCGGACCTTCCCGGACGGGTCGAGGAAGCGGAGGCTGCGAGGGACCTCCGAGGCGTTGACACAGAGCACTTCTTTGCCCAGCGTTTCCAACACGCCCGCCATCCCCAACTGGCTTCCCAAGGCGTCCGCATCGGACCGGATGTGGGTCGTCAGGACGAATCGCTGGTGACCGCCAATCAACTCCACGAATCGGGACCAATCAACCCCTGAAGATGGGGTACTGATAGCCGTGCCTAGCAACATCTCGGACAAGTTCGTATCTCCTCGATCTATCCGTGTGGCGTCGAAGTCCTCTACCCCTCCGGGGGAGTGTTCGGCGGGTCAAGCGGAGCGAGGCCCACCACAAGTACCCCGACCGAAACAAATTATACCTTCCCCTGCGGCGATGGCTGGCACGCAGGCGTAGGGTGGGACTAGGCCGCCTTGTCGGCCGCCGGCCCACCAGCTCCGAAAAGGATTGGTGGGCCGGCGCTCGCTAGCGCGAGCTTGTCCCACCCTACCCAACTTTGGGGGGATGAGAATCGAAGGATCATTCCGTAAAGTATGGTTTATGTGGCACGCGTTAGCCAATCAACACGGGACTCCATAGAGGCCGAGACAAAAAGGTCCACTGGGATGAAACGATCCGCCGCCTCGCGTTCCAACAGTTTGCCGGCCCTGGAGTCGCAACTCCAGCGGCTCGATCACGAGCAGCTCAAGCTGATGAACCAGCGAGCCCAGTTGGCGCTGAAGGTCGGCAAGGCCAGGCAAGCCGCCGGTCAGCCGGCGTTCGTGTTGGGAGAGGAAGAGCAGGCCGTTGCCCGGCTCGTGGAGCTGAGCAAAGGTCCCCTGCCGGGCCGGGCGATCCGCGCGGCCTTCCGGGAGATCGTCAGCGGGTCGCGGTCCCTGCTGCACGCCGTGACGGTCGCCTACCTGGGGCCCGAGTACAGTTACAGCCACCTGGCCGCCATCCATCGTTTCGGGCAGACGGCCGAGCTGACGCCCGTGGGCACCATTGCCGCCGTCTTCGAGGAGGTCAACCGGGGCCAGTCGCAGTTTGGCCTGGTGCCGATCGAGAACTCCACCGATGGCCGCATCGCCGACACGCTGGAGATGTTCACCCGGCTGCCGGTGCGGATGTGCGGCGAGGTGCAACTGCCGATCCACCACACGCTCCTGGGCAAGTGCCCGCGGACCGAGGTCCGCGAGGTCTACAGCAAGCCGCAGGCCCTCTCGCAATGCCGCAACTGGCTGGCCAAGCATTTGCCCGGGCGCGGACCATCGAGGTGACCAGCACCTCGACGGCGGCCCAACTGGCCAATGAGAAGCCCGGCGCCGCGGCCATCGCCAGTCTTCAGGCGGGCCTCCACTACGGGCTGTCCGTCCTGGCCGAGCAGATCGAAGACAACCCGGACAACTCCACCCGCTTCGCCGTGATCGCCGAGCAGACCGCGCCGCGGACGGGCAACGACAAAGTGGCCATGATGTTCCAGACGGAACACCGCTTCGGGGCCCTGGTCGATGCCCTGGCGGTGATCAAGAGGAACCGCCTGAACATGACCTGGATCGAGTCGTTCCCGGTCCCCGGGTCGGGCCGGGCGTACCTGTTCTTCATCGAGTTGGAAGGCCACCAGAGCGATCCCCGCGTCCGCCGGGCCGTCGACTCCCTGGCGAAGAAGACCCTGAGGCTGGAGGTCCTCGGATCCTTCCCCGCATCGCTGCCCGGTGAATAAGCCGTCAGTCGTAGGGTGGGACAAGCTCGCGCAGCGAGCGCCGGCCCACCTATGGCGGCGCCTGGTGGGCCGGCGCTCGCCCAAGGCGAGCTTGTCCCACCCTACAAAGATACGCAGCCTCTGAGCCTCAACAGAAGAACTCGATCTTCGCCTGTTCGGCGGCCCGCCGCAGCTTCTGTAACGCCCGGCTCTCCAACTGGCGGATCCGTTCCTTGGTGACCCCCATCTCCGCGCCGACCTGTTTGAGCGTCAGCGGATTCTGCTGCCGGTCGAGGCCGAATCGGCGGATGACGATCTCCTTTTCCCGGGCGTCCAGCCCGCCGAGGATCGTCTCCACCTGCGACTCGCGGCGGGTCTGCGCCGTCTCCAGGTCGTACTGGCTGCTGCGGCAGTCCTCGGTGGCGCTGAAGGTCTCACGGTGGCTGGTGCGGAAGCGGTCGTGGTGCCGGTACTCGTCGGGGATGCTGCGGGAGAAGTTCTTCATGATCGCCCAACTGGCATAGGTGCTGAACTTGTTGCCGCGGGCGAAATCGAACCGCTCCACCGCGCGGATCAGCGACATATTGCCGTCGCTGACCAGCTCGAAGAAGTTCTCCGCCGGGCCGACCCTGCGCTTGGCGATCGAGACCACCAGCCGCAGGTTGGCGCAAACGATCTGGTTCTTCGTGGCCACCGCCTCGTCGTAGAGCTTCTCGATGCGGTTCATGAGCTTGCTCTGCGGCCGGGCCGGGTCGAGCTTCTCGCGCAGCTTGCTCGCCCGGTACTTGAGGTAGTTCATCTTGCGGAACAGGTGGGCCTCCTGCTCCCGGGTCAACAGCGGCACCTTGTAGAGGCTGGCCAGGTAGGCCGGCAGGCCAGCGGGGGCACGGAGCTTGCGGGCCGGCTCGCCGCTGCGGGGCATCGCCCGCACGATCTGCTGCTCCTCCTTCTTGCTGTGGACCAGGGCGAACTGCTCGTTGGGGACGTAGCTCAGCGGCAACTCGCTGATGCGGCGGGCCCGCATCTCGGCCACGATCCGGCGGATCCCTTTCTTCGTCCGGTAGAATCGCTGCGCCAGCGAGACGACCGACTCTCCGCGGCGGTAGAGTTGGTAGATCTTCCCCTTGGTCTCGTCCCGCAAAGGGCCGTGGTAGCCGGGAAAAATGGCCTCGCCCGGATGGGCCTGGTCGAAATGCCGCAGGGTGTAGCGAATGGTCTCCGCGCTGCGACCTGCCTCCTGCGACAACTGCCTGGTCACGGCCGCCGGGCAGTGGCCGGCCTGGGCCAGCGCGCGGCCCCGGCGGATGATCGCCTCCCGCTCCTCGTCCGTCAACTGGCTGAACTGCGATCCCCGCAGTACGCGGACGCGGTTCCGCGCCACGAACCGGTCGACCGAGCTTTGCAGGAACCCCAGCCGCTTGCGACCGGCGAAGAGGAAGCGGCGGCTGACCAGCCCCAGCCGGCGCCAGCGGGAAATGGTCTTGGTCGAGACGTTCAGCTCCTTGGCCAGTTGGGCGATGGTCAGCACCCGCTGCCCGGCGGCCTCGGCCGAGACGGCCACCGAGTCGGAGAGATCGTCGACCAGCAATTGCAGGTCGTGGCGCAGGTCCTGGCCGGAAATCCAGTCGTCAGGGTGCGTTTCGGGCGCCCGGCATGTCAAGGCCCGGTGGACCTCCACGCAAGGGTACTCGGTGGCGGCGTCTGCTTCGATCAACAGATCTTCCGCGCGACGGATGGCCGCCAACCTCCTCTCCCGGGAAGCGAAATGGAGTTCCTTGTCTCGCAAGTCCCGGATCGCCGAGTAGCGGTAATCGCTGGGCATCGACCTTGTCTCCGTTGCGGTAGGCGTTTCGACCCTTCAAAGTCGTCCCAATGGTAGCCAATCAATACGCCCCCGTTGTATCGGGGAATCACCGGATGCCTGCTAAATGTTTCCCCGAGGGGTATGGCAGGGATGAGAACCCCGCTGTCAGCTTCAGAATCCCTGGGGCGACTCACCGAGGACGGAGAGGATCGTCTGCTTCAGGCTATAACGGGTGGTGGTCGAGTATTCGAGGTCAAACCAAAGGACCTTGCCCTCGGGATCCAGGGCGTAGATGCGGGGGAACACGCCGGTGGCCACTTTGGCGAAGTAGACGCCGTCGCTGTCCAAGAGCACCGGATAGCTGACTCGGGCCTCTTGGACAAGATCCTTGACCGTCTCCGGCGGATCGCGGACATCCACGGCGATCACGGCCACTCCCTTCTTGCCCTGGGCGGCCACCACGTCGCGATCGAGATCCTGGAGCAGCTCCTTGGAACGCATGCTACCGACCACCCCCCCGGCATGGAAGAAGACCAGCACCGTAAGATGCTTGCCGAATTGCCCGCGGATCGAGAGGGTCTTGCCCGACAGGTTCGCAAGGGTTGCGTCGGGCAGAAGATCGGCGACGCGGAGGAGGGAGCTTTTTCGCTGTTCCTCCGTCAAGTAGACCTTGGGGATGCTCGGCGGCGGAGCGGGAGCGGCTGCCGCTGGTCCCGCCCCGGCGGCCTGGGAATCGACCGCCGCCGCCGGCCCACTTCGCGGCTGCCCGGCCGCGCTGCCGGCCGATTCGCCGGCGCCTGCGGGCGATGGTTTCTGCCCGCCGGAACAGCCCACGCACAGGGCAGCCAGGCAAACGCCCAGGCTTCCCATCCATCGCTGCTTGCCGTGGTTAGCCATCCGATCACCTAGTTCTTCTAGTAGGGTGGGACCAGCTCGCGTACGCGAGCGCCGGCCCACCAGACGTAGGGTAGGACCAGCTCGCGTACGCGAGCGCCGGCCCACCAGACGTAGGGTAGGCTTTAGCCCGCCCCTGGGACATTCCCAACCTTCCTCGCACCCTTGTATTGTCGGTACTGCGTCGTGAAGGCGGGCTAAAACCCACCCCACGTCTCTTGGTGGGCCGGCGGCCGCCAAGGCGGCCTTGCCCCACCCTACAGCTCCCAAGTCGTTTCTACGGCCTGCTCTACGGCTTGTTGAGCTTGATCCCCAACTCCCGCAGTTGCTTGGGATCGACTTCGCCGGGCGCCCCGGTCATCAGGTCGGTCGCACGCTGGGTCTTGGGGAAGGCGATGCAGTCGCGGATGTTGTCCAGCCCGCAGAAAAGCATCACCAGGCGGTCGATTCCCAAGGCGATGCCGCCGTGCGGCGGGGCCCCAAACTGAAGCGCGTCCAGCAGGAACCCGAAGCGTTCGCGGGCCTGTTGCTCGTCAATCCCCAACAGCCCGAAAACCTGCTGCTGGAGCTTCTGGTCGTGGATACGGATCGTGCCGCCGCCGGCCTCGAAGCCGTTGATCACCAGGTCGTAGGCTTGTGCCCGGCACTGGCCAGGGTCGGTCGCCAACAGCGGCACGTCGCGGAGTCGGGGCGAGGTGAAGGGATGGTGCATCGCCGCCCAGCCGCCCTCCTCTTCATCGCGGGCAAACATGGGGAACTCCACCACCCAGGAGAAATTCATGGTTTTCGGGTCGTAGAGCTTCAACTCGGCCGCCAACCGCTTCCGCAAACCGTGCAGCGACTTGCAGGTCACCTCCCACTTGTCGGCCACAAACAGCAGCAGGTCGCCCGGCCGGCCGTCCATCCGCCGGCCGATCCGCTCCAACATCTCGGGCGTGAACCGCTTGGCGATCGAGGAGCTGAGTTTGCCCTCCTCGTCGACCTTGAACCAGGCCAACCCCTTGGCGCCGAAGTCGTGGCAGATGAAGGCCGTCAGGTCGTCGATCGTCTTGATCGAGTATTTGCCGGCCGCCCCCTTGGCGTTGATCCCGCGGACCCGCCCGCTCGACGTCGCCACGTCGTGGAACACGCGGAACTCCGTCTGGGCCGCCAGCTCGGTAATGTCGATCAACTCCATGCCGAACCGCAGGTCGGGCGCGTCGTGACCAAAACGTTCCATCGCCTCGTCGTAGGTCATCCGCGGCAGCGGCAGCGCCAACTCGATGCCGAGAACCTCCTTGGCCAGCCGGGCCACCGCCCCTTCGACGACCGCCATCACGTCGCCGGCCTCGACAAACGACATCTCCACGTCCAACTGCGTGAACTCCGGCTGACGGTCCGCCCGCAGATCCTCGTCGCGGAAGCAGCGGGCCACCTGCACGTAACGGTCGTAGCCGGCTACCATCAGGATCTGCTTGTAAAGCTGGGGCGACTGCGGCAAGGCGTAGAACATCCCCTGCTGCACCCGGCTGGGGACGAGATAGTCGCGGGCGCCCTCGGGCGTGCTGCGGCCGAGCATCGGGGTCTCCACGTCGACGAAGCCCTGTTGGTCGAAGTAGTCGCGCATGATCTTGATCATCCGGTGCCGCAGCAGGATCGTCCGCTGCATCTCGGGCCGCCGCAAGTCGATGTAGCGATACTTCAGCCGCAGGTCCTCGCCCGGCAGGTCCATGCCGGTGGGCTGGAAAGGCGGCGTGAGGCTGCGGTTGAGGACGTTCACCTGTTGGACGCGGATCTCGATCTGGCCCGTTTCGATCTTGGGGTTGGTTGTCCCTTCAGGGCGATGGGCCACCGTGCCGGTGACGGAGACCACGAACTCCGGCCGCAGGGTCCGCCCCAGGTTGACGCTGGCCGCGCCGCTTTCCGGCCCGAAGACCACTTGGGTCTTGCCGTACCGGTCGCGGAGGTCGACGAACAACACCCCGCCCATGTCACGGTAGGTATCGACCCAGCCGCACAAGGTCACCCGTTGGCCGACCTGTTCCGGCCGCAGCTCTCCGCATGTGTGAGTTCGAAGCAACGCAAGGGTCCTTTTCGCAAGAAGGGAAGCGTCCTGCTTTGGCTTTCCGGTAGTCGTAGGGTGGGACCAGGCCGCCTTGGCGGCCGCCGGCCCACCAGGACTGGTGGGCCGGCGCTCGCTTGCGCGAGCTTGTCCCACCCTACAACCCAGGCCCTCTCGGGGAGGGTGAGGGAACCTGGATGACAACATGATACCGTATCCTGAACACCCCCTCAACTCCCGGTAGTGGTAGAGTTCGAACTTCGGTAAGGAAGAACGCCGCCAAATCTTGGATAACCGGTTGGCCCGCTCCCAACCCTTGACATCCCATCCGGCATTGCCCATCCTAGAATAAGTTGGCAGGAGGAAACAAAGGAGGCTTGTGCCTGTGCCTGGTATGCAAGACCAACTTGAACTTTATCAGAGACTCTCTGAAGGGGTCGAGGCTTGGAAGGCAGACCATGTAACCGCCATCTTCTGCCGCGACATCGAAGAAGCCATCTCCATCGGCTTGGCAATTCTCAACAACATTCGGCGACGTGGCTCCCAGTGGGCAAACGACGTTGAGCGTGGGGAGACTTCGTTTTCCTGGGACGAAGCCCGCCAGTTAGATGACCTCTACCGATGGTGGCTGGAACGCAGCACTCGGCTTCTTGCAGCCATCGATTCCTGCGAATCGAAACGTTACAAAGTAGACGGTGCAGACGATTTCCGCCGGGCGAACTTGGATCTTTCCTTGATGTCCCTCGACACGAATCGTAACCGACAGTCGTTGGAGTCCCTCCAGACGGGTCACGGGATGCCCTCCAAGCAGGCGATGGATGAACTACGCAATTCTTTACGGGCAAGGGGCTCTTGACCAACTGCTTGAATTGAATCTGCCCGAGATTCTTGATTGTGTTGACGATGCTATGCACCGCCTGGCTGATAACCCAGGTGAACACGGCCAGCGAGGGCGTACCGTCTATCCCGCTGCGGATGGCGGGGTTTTTTGGCCGCAGGAATTCGACTTCTATTGCGATAGAGCGCCCGGTGAGAGAGTTCATTGCCGGGCTCATTTCTACTTTGACTTGAATGAACGCGAGCTTTGCGTGATCAACCTGGTCGCCAGACCGGATTTTACTCTCTAGCGGTCCCTCGAATCGTTTCGATGGGCCAATAGTCCTACTAGCTAGCTAGAAACCATCGCCAGTGGGGTGCTTCTCCTGGTATTCCTTGGCGTGCGGGGCTGTTGGGCGGCAACTGTACCACCCCACAACTCCCAACGAGTTGCGGCGGCAGGCGAGCGGAGAGTAGAATGGGGCTCGTTGTCTGCCTCAAGCCCAGCAGGAGGAGTTGCCGTGTCACAGAAGCTCACTCGTCGCGAGTTCTTGCAGGACGGCGCCGTCGCCGTCGGTGCGGCGGCCGTGGCCGTGGCCATGCCGCAGATCGTCCATGCCGGCAACCCCACGCGAACCGACACCGCCAAGATCCTCAACTACAACCCGGACATGGAGTACCGCCGTTGCGGCAAGACCAATCTCATGGTCTCCGGCGTGTCCCTGGGCGGCCACTGGAAGCGGGTCACGCAGATCATCGGCGGCCAGGAGCCCCCGGGCTGGATGACCATGGATATCATCCGCGGCGACTTCCTCAAGAACCGCAGCGACGTGCTGAGCCGCGCGATCGAACGCGGCATCAACTACGTCGACGCCTGCTGCCGCGAGGAGATCCTCACTTACTGCAAGGCCCTCAAGGGCCGCCGCGAGAAGATCTATCTCGGCTACTCCTGGCACGTCAAGGAGAGCCGCTTCCCCGAGTGGCGCTTGGCCAAGATGCTCCAAAAGGGCCTCGACGAGGGGATGAAAGAGGCCGGCCTGGACTATGTCGACCTCTGGCGGCTGAGCCTCTTGACCAACAGCGCCGACCACCGAAGCGCCGAGATCGACGAGGCCATGGCCGCCTTGGATTGGGCCAAAAAGTCGGGCCGCGCCCGCTTCATCGGCATCTCCTCCCACGACCGGGCCCACATCAAGGCCATGATCCAGAAGTATCCCCGCGAGTTGGAAGTGATCCTCACGCCCTATACGGCCAAGACCAAACTGGTCGAGGACGCCGACGGCCTTTGGGCGGCGATCCGCAAGGCCGACGTGGGCTGGTTCGGCATCAAGCCCTTCGCCAGCAACTCCGTCTTCAAGGGCACCAGCGCCCCCGACGACCCGCACGCCGAGCAAGACAACCGCATCGCCCGGCTGACCCTGCGGGCGATCCTCTGCAACCCGGCGATCACGGCCCCCATTCCCGGCCTGGTCTCGCTGGCCCAGGTCGACAACGCCGCCTTGGCCGTCAAGGAGCGCCGCGAGCTGGACCGCCACGAGCAGGCGGAGCTGAACGAGGCCACCGACCGCGCCTGGGCCAATCTCCCGCCCAACTATCACTGGCTGCGCGATTGGGAGTACGTTTGATCTCGAGCGGTTAGCCCCTGCGCAACACCGGCATACCGATTTTGGTCTCTAGGGAACGCCTGGGGCGGTGAAAGGATCGCCCTCCCTGGGGCAGTAGTGGTTCCCATCTTTGTTCGCAGGTTTGAGCGTGCTTTTCGGGCCGAAGGCCCGGTATTTCTTCCAGCCCAGGGCAACGCCCTGGGGAGGATGGCGCCCGCGCATCCCGTCGGCCCAACGGGCCAATGGTTCTTCTTGCTCGCGCGTCAGAGAACCGTTGGCCCGTTGGGCCGGCGTAACCGCTCACGTGGCGTCACGGTCCCCAGGGCGTTGCCCTGGGCTGGGAGAACATCTGCCCCTTCGGGGCGGGAAACGCCACAGAGGGCGTTCCGTACAGATTTGTGAACGTTGTAGGGTGCGACGAGGCTGCGTACCGCAGGCGGTCGGAAATACTCCGTTCGTAGTCCCGCCTTTAGGCGGTCTTGCCGCGGGCTTCTGGCTAAAAGCCGGTACTACGAACTTGTGTCATTCCGTCCTGCTCTTGAAGATTTTGCACTTCGGTAACGCCTGCTGGAGCTTCATCACGCCGTCGTCGGTGACCTTCGTACACTGGAGTTCCAGCCGTTCGAGTTGGATCAGTCCCTTGAGATGCTGCAAACCCGCGTCCGTGACCGGTGTGCCCTCGAGTTCCAAATCCTGGAGCTTCGTCAGTTCCTTGAGACGCTCCAAACCGGCATCCGTGACATTGGTGTAATCGAGGTTCAAGGTCTGAAGTTGTGTCAGCCCCTTGAGATGCTCCAAGCCAGCATCCGCCACCCGCGTGCATGAGAGGTACAAGTCCTGTAGTTTCGCCAGTCCCTTAAGGTGCTGCAAGCCAGCATCCGTGATGTGCGCGTGGCCGAGGTTCAAGCTCTGGAGTTGCGTCAACCCCTTCAGATGCTCCAAGCCGGCATCCGTGACCGGCCTTCCCTCGAGCCGCAACGCCTGCAGTTGCGTCAGCCCCTTGAGATGCTCCAAGCCGGCGCCGGTGATGCTTGTTACGCTTAGATCCATCACCGTGTCCTGGAGGTCCAACACCTGGAGATTCGTCAATCCCTTCAGGTGTTCCAAGCCGGCATCGGTGATCCTTGTGTTCCTGAGATGCAACTCCTGGAGTTGCGTCAGCCCTTTGAGATGCTCCAAGCCAGCATCCGTGAGCGGCGTGATGGAGAGGTCCAACTCCCTGAGCTGCGTGAGCCCCTTCAGGTGCTCAAAGCCCGCATCGGTAACCTGGTCGCCGTTGAAGTCCAAGCTCCGCAGTTGCGTCAGTCCGTTCAGGTGCTCCAAGCCGGCAACGGTGGACTGCGGATCCTGGAACGTCACCCGAACAACCGTCGCAAAAAAATCCTCTCCCAACAGGTTCCGGAGCCACGCTGGTCCGGGCGGGCCTGAACTGGGGAGCCCACTGCATGGTTGTTGGGCCTCATAATCGTAAGACACCTCCCCGCCCAGTTCCAATATCGCCGCCACCGCCGCCTTCTGCCGCTTCGCCCTCTGCATCATGACGGCAAACCAACTCATGCCGAGGCTAACCAGAAACATCGCCAGAAACAGCGACCGCAGACTGTACTGGTACCAGCGGAGGCGGTGTTGGCGGGTCTCGCTCATAGCGGTAGTATAGTTTGGCCGGGCGCGGGCGAAAAGTCAGCCTTCGTTCAACCGACCTCGCGGCGACGGCGGACGAAGAGGCTCGCCCGGGGATTCGCCCGCGTAGCGCCGGAAGGCGTCCCAGGACGGGCTTCCTGCGGCCAGGTCGAAGACCACCGGGATCGGACCGCCCTGCGATTGCCACCAGAGCCGTCCCGGCGGGGAACTCATCAGATCGAGGACCGTTCGCGCAGACCGCAGCTCGGGGGGCAGGCGGCATTGGACGGCCGGCGGCAGCGGGCCGTTGAAGCCGAAGCGGGGCCAGGTGTAGTAGCCGTTCTCGCCCGGCCCGCGCCCCGCCAGGATTTGGATCTGCGTCACGCCCAGGCGGCGGGCAAAATAGAGGTGACGGCAAAAGATCCGCAATCCCAATCCCCGGCGGCGCAGCCAGGGCCGGCGGATGGCAAAGGCGTCGATCATGGCGACGGGGCGGCCGCTCGCGGCCGACAGGCGGTAAATGGCCTGATAGTCGAAGGTCGTCGGCTGGTACATCTCCAGGTACAGGCAGCCGCCGCAGATCCCCACGTCGACCGCGGCATCCTCCGGGGCACCGGCCAGTCCGGCAATTTCCCAGCCGGTCAGCGGCCGGCGGAAGAGGAGGCGTGCCGCCCCCATGGCCGTGGACCTCTCGCCCGGATAATACTCGACTCCCGGTCCCTCCCGGCCTGGAAGCGATTGCAGCCATCGGCTCTGCTTGAGCGCCATGCGACTGGCCCCTGGTTGATCTCGGACCGCCTGCCCTCGCGGTTCCTTCTTCGGCCAGTCGCGCGGCCGATCATGACGCCCAGCCGCCGCGGCGTCAAACTTTACGCGCGGGTGTGCCGCCCGGTTGTCACCCAGCTCGGGTTGCCGTCGTAGCGCCTCAGTTTCATGGATCAAACCCTCCAGCAGACCTGTGCAGCCCAATAATCGACATCGGCACACGCCGCTACGCCTTGTGGATTTTGTCGCGGTGATCGAGGACCTTCCTGGTGGCGTTGCGCGTGTCGATGATCAGCGGGGCGTGTCGTACGATGAAGTCGTAGTCGTAGGCCGAGTGGTCGGTGACGATCAGCAGGCAATCCAAGCCGGCCAGGAGTTCCGGCGTGAGCGCGACGCTCTCCATCGGCGGCAGGTGGTAATGCCGCATGGAGGGAAGCCGCGGGATGTGCGGGTCGTTGTAACAGAGTTCAGCCCCGGCGGCCAGAAGCATCTCCATGAGCTCAAACGAAGGGCTTTCCCGAGGATCGTCGACGTCCTTCTTGTAGGCCACTCCCAGGACGAGCACCTTGCTTCCGCGGATCGGCTTGCGGACCTCGTTAAGGGCCTCGCTCAGCCGCCGCATCACGTACTGCGGCATGCCGGCGTTGATCTCACCGGCCAGCTCGATGAACCGCGTGGTCATGCCGTGCTTGCGGGCCAGCCAGCTCAGGTAGAACGGGTCGATGGGGATGCAGTGGCCGCCCAAGCCCGGCCCCGGGTAGAAGGCCTGGAATCCGAAAGGCTTGGTCTCGGCCGCCTCAATCACCTCCCAAATGTCAATCCCCAGGCGGTCGAAAAGCACCTTGAGCTCGTTGACCATGGCGATGTTGACCGAGCGGTAGGTGTTCTCCAGGATCTTGCAGGCTTCGGCCACCTCGCAACTGGAAACCGGCACCACCCGGGTCACCGCGGCGCGGTAAAGCAATTCCGCCAGCTCACGGCTGGCCGCATCGATGCCGCCGACGACCTTGGGAATCCGCTCGGCGGGGTAGTGGGGATTGCCGGGGTCTTCCCGCTCGGGACTGAACGCCAGAAAAAAATCCTCGCCCACCGTGAGCTTGCCGGCGGCCAATATCGGCAGCACCACCTCCCGCGTGGTCCCCGGGTACGTGGTGCTCTCCAGGACCACGAGCTGGCCGGGTCGCAGGACCTCGGCGATCTGGCGGGTTGTGGTCTCGATGTGCGTCAAGTCGGGATCGCGGCCTTCGCCGAGCGGCGTGGGGACGCAGATCACCAGGGCATCGGCCTCGCCAAGCCGGCGCATATCGGCTGTCGGCTCGAAACTCTCCCGGGCAATGCACGCGGCAATCCACTCCGAGGAGATATGCGCGATGTAGCTCTCGCCGGCCAAGAGACGTTCCACCTTGCCGGCGTCTACGTCGAATCCCAGCGTCTGGAACCCGGCCGCGACAAAGACGCGGACCAGAGGGAGTCCTACGTATCCGAGTCCGATCACGCCCACGCGGGCGGTTTTCTCGCTAATCGCCTTTTTGAGTCGGGCGTGCGCATTCAACCCCATGCCCTTGCTCTCCGCAGCACTCTGGATGCCACCTCAAGAGTTCTAGTGTACTCCGGGACCCTCGGATGGGGAACGGAGCCACCTTGCCGGCCCGCGACTCCCTTGAAGGCGACATTTATTTTCGATACAACGAAGGAACGTGCAAGAAGCTGAGGTAGTCTGTAGGGGGGTATTCATGCCGGTTTGCCAACAGGAAACGAGTCTTTTCCCTGCCGATTTGCTGCAAAGGCCGGAGGCCCTTGCGGAGGCGAGGCCCGGCGGGGGGCTGCGACAGTGGTGGGTGTTGTACACAAGGTCTCGTCAGGAGAAATCGCTGGCCCGCGATCTGTTGCAGTACCAGGTTCCCTTCTATCTGCCGCTGGTGAAGTCGGACAAGGTGTATCGCAAGTGGAAGGTGTCGACGTACGTCCCTTTGTTTTCCGGCTATGTGTTTCTTTTCGGCTCCGACGAGGAACGTGGCCGCAGCCTGACCACCAACCGCCTCTCGCGAATTCTTGCGGTCGAGGATGGGGACAGCCTGTTGCACGACCTTCGCCAGCTCCAACTGCTGATTGCCTCGGGAGACTCCGCTGACGCTGGAGAGCCGTCTGGCGCCTGGCGTTCGCGTGCGGGTCCGCCGTGGACCGCTGGAAGGACTGGAAGGCACCGTTCTGGAACGCCGCGGCCAGACGCGGCTTCTGGTGTCGGTGAATTTTCTCCAGCAGGGGGCGTCGATCGACATCGACGACTTCATGCTGGAACGGCTGGAGCAGGCCCCGTCGGCTCGCCGCAATCTCCCCCGCTGAGCTCCCGCTCAGGATGACGGTTCCCGCCGGGCGGAAGCTATTTTCCGCTCCAGGCCGGCCTGCTTCTGGTCGGGGGTGAACGTCAACTGCGCGGGGGTCAGCAGAGGCATGCGCAGCGGCGGCAGGCCCATTCTCCCGGTCATCGACTGCACGAATTCACGCCAGTAGGGCCAGACGTTCTGCACTCCTACGGTCTGACTGAACGCGGCCAGCGCCTCCGGCGAAATGGTCTCCAGCGATCGGGTCAAGTACATCAGGCCGAACGTCGCCTCCACGCGCAGCCCTTCGCGTTTCTCCGCGTCGGCGCCGATCAGCGAAAACGAGATCTGCACTACGATCGCCGGCGGCTGGGTGGTCCGGCTGCTGTTGACCGTGATCGATTGGCGCAGCTCCGGCGTCGGCTTCGGCGGCCCGGCGGCAGGCACGGAACAGGAGGTGTTCAGCAATCGCAAGTCGTGCAGTTGAACCTGCGGCAACAGAGGCGACAGGTCGACGGCCGACTCGGCGGCGGGACCGGCAGGCGGCGGTTTCTTTTTGCTCATTTATAGGGGCGTGCCGCGGAAAGCCGCCTGAAAAGGTTGTGTCGTGGTGGTGATCCGCGGAATCCATTCCTCCCAGTCGTGGCCCCAAGCCGTCGGTTCGACGGTGAAGTCGCCGGCGGTCTCGCGGGAGCCGCTCACGCACGGGTCGACGAAGCGGATCTCGACCCGCTTCTCCAGGGCCAACGCAATCCGTTCCAAGGTCTTCAAGGAATGGCCGTCGTAGTCGGCGTTCTCCAGCCGCGCAATCGCCGACTGCTGCATTCCCACGCGATCCGCCAATTGCTTCTGCGTCAAGCCGGCCGCCGTTCGGGCCTGGAAAATCTCCGCCCCCACGTTGACGTTGAAGAGCTCGGCGTCCACGGCGGCCGCAAGATCGGGGTCCGCCGCCAGCTTGCGGCGGATGATTTCGGCAAGATTCCTGGTAACGGCCATCACAACTCTCCATCCTCAAAGTCGAATGCGGTGGTGTACTTCAACGGGTCTCGCTTGACGAGCTCCATGCGGGCAATCGCCAACTCGATCTCCTTGGGAGGCACCCGATCCTCCTTGGTGATGCCGTGCGACACGGCGACACAACTCTTGCCGAAAAAGAAGTAGAGCATGCGGTAATGAGTTCCCGAAAACGATGCCCGCAGTTCGTAAATCCCTTGGCGCAACAGGTCGGCGTGAGGACGCCGCATCTCGTATCCCTTGCGCGACAGGTCCAAGATGCGTGCCAGGCACTTCTGGTAGGCCTTGGGTTCGCGGCTTTCGATTTCGTCCAGCCAGTCTTGTAGCGGAACCTCCCCGTTGCGGTCGCGAAAGGCCTGAACCTCGGTGGGCGGCATGGTCACACATATAACAATATTGTGATTATCGTCCCAAGTCAAGGCCTTTCTTGAGGCCCCGAAATGAGCCCTCGAGTCGTGGGGCAGATTGCCAATCTGCCCCGAAAAGGCAGGTCGGCAACCTGCCCCACGACCCATTTGCCAGGCAAAGATCAATATGACCCCGATCGGGGCGGCTGTCCAGCGTGTGTACCCCTCTCCGGAAGGAAGACGCGCGTTGATTTTCCACCCGCCTTGGCTGATGATGGTCCCAATGATCGATTCACCCGGAGCTAACCCATGAGCTTTGCCCTTCGCGTCTCGCGGCGCCGCTGGCTCAGCCACGGTGCGACCCTCGCGGCGGCCGGCATCGCCGTGCCTTACCTGATCCCCCCCGGCCTGCTGGCCGCTCGGCCGAACGACCGCATCGGGGTCGCCGGGATCGGCGTCGGCCGCCAGGGGAGCGGTATCTTCCTGGCGGCCGCCGGCTCGAAGCAGGTCCGGGCCGTGGCCGTGGCCGACGCCAACATCCGCCGGGCTGAAGCCCTGGCCGCGCGGTTGAAGATCACCGCTTACCAGGACTACCGCAAACTGCTGGAACGCCGCGACGTCGACGCCGTCACCACCGCCACGCCCGATCATTGGCGGTCGCTGGTCTCGATTCACGCCTGCCAAGCCGGCAAAGACGTCTATGCCGAAAAACCTCTGACCCTCACCATCCGCGAGGGCCGGCGGATGGTCGAGGCCGTCCGCAAACACCAGCGGGTCTTTCAGACGGGAAGCCAGCAGCGGTCGATGCTTGCCAACCGCGTTGGCTGCGAGCTTGTCCGCCAGGGAAAGATCGGCAAGATCCTCAAGGTGATCGCCCACAACTATCCTAGTCCCTGGGAAGGCAAGCTGCCCGCACAGCCGGTTCCCGAAGGGCTCGACTGGGACCTTTGGTGCGGCCCGACGGAGCCGGCGCCCTACAACCTCGATCTTTGCACGCCCCGGGCCAAGCCGGGCTGGATCTCGCTGCACCCCTACTCCGGCGGCGAGATGACCGGCTGGGGCGCGCACGGCCTGGACCAGGTGCAATGGGCCCTGGGGATGGATGCCGGCGGGCCGATCGAGGTCTGGACCGAGGGCCCCGAGTTCGAAGAGCCCGTCTACACCAAAGCCGAGAGCCGCGCCCGGGGCGAGAAGCTGTGCAGCCAACCAAAGGTCTTCTTCCGCTACCCGGGCGGGATCGTCGTCGAGTTGGCCGACGGGCCGGCCGGCGGGGCCATCTTCCTCGGCGAGAAAGGCACCATCACCGTCGATCGGGGCGTCTGCAAGTCCGAGCCCAAGGGGCTGGCCGAAACAGTGTTGGCCGCGGCCGTCAAGACCAGCGAAAACCACATGGAAAACTGGCTGGATTGCATCAAGTCGCGGCAGAAACCCGCGGCGGACGTGGAGATCGGCCATCGCTCGGCTACCGTCTGCCATCTGGGCAACATCGCCCGCTGGGTCGGCCGCAAGCTCTCCTGGGACCCGGTCAAGGAGATCTTTCCCGGGGATCCCCAGGCCAACGCCTATCTCGACCGCCCCCGCCGCAAACCCTACCTGCTGCCAGAGAAGGTCTGACGAACATGAAATGGCCCACGGTTTACTTATTCGCCCTTTGCCTCGCGCCTTCGCTCCTCTTACCGGCTGCCGAGCCCGGGCAGCGGGCGCCGCTGCCGGACGCTGCCGCGATCGCCCAAGCGGAATCGCAGTTCCACCAACGGTACGAGGGTCAACTGGCCAAAGCCCGTCGCGCGGCCGAACGCCGGGCCTTGGCCAAGAAGTTCCTCGATCAATCGTCCCGGTCGGACGACCCTCCCGCCCTGCGGCTGGTGCTCTTGCACAGGCCCGCCAACTGGCCGTCGATCTGGCCGACGCGGATCTTGTGCGGCGCTCGGTCGAGGCCGCGGCTTCGCAGTTCCAGATCAACGTCGGACCGATGCGGAAGGAGGCCTTCGCCAAGGCCGCCGCCGCGGTGCGGACTCCGGCGGCCGCCGCACAGTTCGCCGAGGACTGTTTGGGGCTGCTCGACGGGGCGGTCGCGGCCGAGGACTTCGCCGCGGCGCTGGACTACGGTCACGCAGCGTACGCGGCCGCCGGCAAGGCTCGGGATAAGGCGCTGGTGGACGACGTGGTCGCCCGAGGACGCCTGGTCGTGGCCCAGCAGAAGCAGTTCCAACTGGCGCGGCAGTCCGCGGCGAAACTGGCCGCCAGCCCGGACGATCCGCGGGCCAATCTCGAAGCCGGCCGCTACCTGGCGGTCTTTAAGAAGGACTGGGATCGGGGACTTGTCCACCTGAGCAAGGCGGGCGAGGAGCCATGGTGCCGGCTGGCCAAGGAGGACCTGGCCCGGCCATCGCCGTCGGCGGACCGGCTGGCCTTGGCCGACGGCTGGTGGGACCTGGCCGAAACGCAGTCCGAGTCGGTCAAGGCGGCCGTGCGCGGCCGGGCGGCCGCCTGGTACCGCCTGGCGCTGCCGGACCTCCAGGGCGACGATAAGAACCGCGTCGTGCGGCGGTTGGTGGAAGTGAAAGGGTTCGGCCGCGGGGCCAGGGCTTTCGGTCCGCCGGCTGTTGCGTCCCGGCCGATGGCGGCCGAGGAGTCGGGATCGGCTCCTGAGACCACGACGGGCAAGCCGCTGGCCATGTCCGACAACGGGTGGGCCGATCTCGTCAAGCTGATCGACCCGGCCCGACTTGGTGCCTCGTCCGGGTGGGATCTCCAAGGCGGCCAGCTCCGCGTTTCGCCCAAGGGGTCTCCCGCCCGGCTGGCAATTCCTGTGGCCCCTGGCGGAACCTACGAGCTGAAACTGGAGTTCACGCGGACCGACTCGTTTGAAATGTTAGGAGTGGTCCTGCCCGTGGGAACCCGGCAATGCCTGGCGGCGATCAACTTCGCCGGCGGGGCCAGCGGGCTGGATACGATCGACGGGCGCCGGGCCGGCGACAACACCAGCAGCTTCGGCGGCGTGCTGACCAACGATCGCCGCTACACGCTGGAGATCTCCGTGCAGGTCGACGGCCAGGAAGCGGCCGTGACGGCCAAGCTTCGACGGGCGGCCGATGTTCTTCTATCGCGGCCCCGTGGGCTCGCTGGCCTTGGCCAAAGAGTGGAGCATCGGCGGCCGCAACCGCTTGGGACTCGTTTCTCAGGCCAGCGCGGTGATCCACAGCTTCCACCTCCGCGCCCCTGCCGGCCGAGCGGTGGTCCTGATGGGAGACAAGAAATAGCGGACGAATCCCTGTAGGTCATGCTTTAGCATAACATCTTACCGACCAACGTGTTATGCTAAAGCATAACCCACGAGCTACGAGCCTACGAGCCCTTGACATACCAAGGGAACGTCCATTGCCAGTGGGACTTTTTCTTCTCGGGGAGCTCGTCGAGGGAGAGCCCGAGCTTCGCGGCTTGAATCGACAGGGCCTGCTTGAAATATTGGAAGCGGTGCTCGTTCTTCCGCCGGGCCCAGTCGAACGTATTTTCGACCAGCGGTCGCGGCAGCTTGCCCTTGTTCATCAAACGGACGGCCTTCTCGACGAACCCCTTCTCCTCAGGGGTTGCCGTTCGCAGGGCGGCCTTGATCGTCGCGGCGTCGAGGTTGGTGGTCGCTGCGCGTCCCGTATGGACCGAGAGAAGAAGGAGGGCGAAAACGAGAATCCGTGGCGAAAACCGGTGCCTGAGCATCGCCGACACTCCCTCTGAGGTGGTAGATTCGTCCTGTGGATAGGCCCCCGATCGTGGACTGCGCCTTGTATCGCACGTCCGCTTTGGGGGCAAGATCAACTTGTGTCCTCGCGAACGTCGCGCGACAGCTTGACCCAAGGTGTGATTTGGAGGGAGAGCGTTAACATCTGGCCCCGACCAACCGAGAGGACGAAGAAGCGGCCAGACTTTGGACCGGAGTTCAAGCGGCGATGCGAGCGTTCAACCGTGAGTCTAGCGTCTGATCGATTGGCATCGGATAGGTGTCTTGCGATCAGGCAGAAGCTTCGACTTGGGCATTTCGTTCCAGGTTCGCCCCTCAAGTTCGCGGCCCGTTCGCTTCTTGTGGACGCCGCCCCATTGCTTGAAGAAAAAGGGAACTTCGGCGACCTGACACTGGTCGCGGATCGCAGTCACCCAATCTTGTTTCATCGGTCGGGCATCCGGACCGGACTCGCCGCCCACAATCACCCAGCCGATACCGCCGAGGTTAAGGTTGGGCAGCGGACCAAGCAGGGGCTCAAGCGAGAGGAACTTGGTATGGGCATGGGTTTGGCGCAGGTCGTCGATGCGGAAGGTATGGTCCTGGCCCTCGACACTTACTCCCATCCAAATGTTGGGTAGCCAAAGTAGCTGGCAATCCAGTTCCCGCAAGCGTCTCGATCGCTTCGTCAGAAGTTGGTATTGGTGCCATTCCGCACGGCGCATGACGTCGAAAACCCGGAGAATGAACTCGACAGGAATTGCCGGGTGGAACAGATCGCTCATCGAGTTGACGAAGATTGTTCGAGGCGTCTTCCACGTGAGCGGAAGATCCACAGCACGCTCGTGCATCGCCACCTTAAAACCGTTGGCGTAATTTGCCTGGCCCATTGCTTGAAGACGCTTTGCCATGCGTTCGGCGTAGCAGTGCATGCAACCGGGGCTGGTCTTCGTGCATCCGGTGACCGGGTTCCAGGTGGACTCGGTCCATTCTATCGCGGAGTTCGTGGCCATCAGGTGCTCCCCCGGTCGCGGTACTTGTTGAAGATGTCGGACACAATCTTCGCGCCCGTCCCATTGGGCGACGCGAAGAAAAGGTAATAGACAACCGCGCCGCGCGTATTCCGCATCGGCATAGGATCGGGCACGTAGGCGAAGCCCGCGACTGCCTTCAAACGCTCCTGATACGCCGTGGCGACGGCCTCGTTGGAGACCTTCTCCTCGAGGTCGAAGCCCGGCAGCAGGTCGTGTGGCTTCTGGTATAGGGTATTGCGCCATGACCGATCGCCCCAGAAGGCGTCCATTCGCGCCAACTGCAAAGGCGGCACGTTGTCGGGATTCTTCCAGAGGACATTCATGTTCATGTCCATGACCATGAAGTTCAGGAATATCTCGACGCTTTTCATCTGCCCGGCTGCTTGGACGACCTCCCAGTCCAGGTTCAGAGCGTAAGGGTCCAGGAGGCAGAGCGCGCGGTGATAGTCGCTGAAGCGGGCGCGGGTGAACACCTTGCCAAGAAGGACCGAGTTGCAGTCCTCATTATACACCCAAACATTTGTGGCGTCGCCCGCCATTTGCCGCAAGTGCTCCGCCCGATCGCCATCCAAGTCGATAAAGTGGTATTCGCTGAAGGGCGGTTCCACGTTCAGAGCGTTTAGGGGGCTGCCAGGCACGAACTCGCCGGTCCGCTTCGAGATGTGGACACCAGCGCCGGCAAAGGCGTCGATGTAAAGATACTTCCGAATGCGCGTTTCCTTGGCGAGGACCGTCGAGTACGCCTTTGCATACTCGCGTACGATGTCGAGCTTGATTTCGGACCAGTAACCAATCTCATCGTACCGCACGTCGTTCATGATCTGGCCGCCTTTTCACGTTTCCGTTCTTTGCATCCGGCAGATAACGCATCTTGATGGAACGCGCAAAGGGGGTCGAAACCGCCACTGGTCGGAAGTCGAACGCTCTCGCCGCGACCATCGGCGCCCACTTCGCGGGGCACCCGATGGTCAAATGGCGTTCGCCACATCATGGGCGGTACTCCTTCACTTCACGCGCGCATCATACCCCCCGTGCGAGCACAAGTCAACGGAGCCTGAAACAGGCGAATCTGGAAAATCGCCCCTCTTTGGCGGCCCGCCGGGCGGTAGAATGAAGAGCGAAGTGTAGGGACCTAGGCCACGGATTGAACACGGATCAAACACGGATAAGGGCAAGAATGATTCAACTTCTGATCCGCGTTCCCTCCGTGTTTCATCCGTGGCTAGCTTGGCTTCCCCTCTTCTTGGCGGGGACGTTGGCCATTGCGGGCTGGTCGGCAGCGGCGGAACCGGCCAAGACGCCGGCGGCGCCAAGCGAGCTACAAGAGTTGGTCCACAAGCTCGATGCCGACGAGTTCTATGTCCGCCAGCAGGCGGCGGACCGATTGCGGGAGCTGACCGCGCGGCCCGAGTTGAGCCAGGTCCTGGCGGCGGAGTTCGACCGGATTTTGACCTCGACGGAGACGTCGTTCGAGGTCCGCAAGCAACTGGCCTGCTTGCGGCGGAATCTTCCCCAGGTGCCGTCACCGCCGGCGGGCGAGGCGTCGATCGATGAGGTTGCACGGTTGATCGACCAGCTCGACGCCGATCCCTACGCGACCCGGCTGGGCGCCACCAGCCGTCTGGAGTGGCTGCTGGGAAATCCCAAGCTGGTAACACCTATTTTGACGAGGATCAAGGAGCGGATGGCCCCGACGCAGATCTCGCCCGATGCGCCGCAGTGGCACGAGGCGGTCTACCAACGGGCGCGGGCCGCCTGGTTGTTGAGCGACCCGGCGGGATGGGCGCTGCCTCCGGTTGCCGGGCAGCAGATCGACCGCTGGGTCGACGACCTGGCGCGGCCGACCGTCGGCGGCGCGGCAGCTTCGGCGCGGCGGGCGGCGGAGAGCGCTCGCCGGGAGTTGCAGGACGTCTTGGCCCGGGACGAGTATCTGCCCCAAGTGAAGGCGGCCTTGGAGGCGAAGCGCGCGTCGGCCGCGGCCGACGGTCAAAGCCGGATCGATGAGCTCTTGGAGCTGATGCGGCCGGCGATGGTGGCCGAGTTTTGGCAGTCGCGGCACCAGCTAGGAACGCAGCACTTGTTGGTGGGCGTACCCAGCATGAGCCCGGGGGCGATCCGGCCCAGCTACTTCGACCGCATCGACGATCATACGGCGCACTGCGTCAGCGGCAGCAACCTTTCGCCGGGCGACTATCCGGTGGGCGTGGCGATCCCGCATCCCAACCGCGAAGGCGCCCTGTTCCACCTCGTCAACCTGCCCACGCCGCGGCGGCGAATGGCCTACGAATATTGCCTGAAGATCGACGAGAGCCGGCGGCTGGCGGAGCTTTGTCATCGCACGCTGGCGCGGATGCTCCAGGAGAAGAAACCGCTCTCGCGGCTGGAAATCGCGGTCTTCGAGCAGTTCGACGCCGACGATCTCTCGGCCTTTGCCGGCAAGTTCTTCAATCTCGTCGACGACGAGCCGTTCGGCCGCAAGGAGATGATTGTCGTCACCACCCCGTTCGGATTCGTGCCCAGTAACCCCACGCAGGCCATCTACCGCGCGGCCTCGCAGTCGAGCCGGCACGGCATGTTGGCGAGCCGGCTGGTGATGCTGGGCAACCGTCAGGCGATTCCCGGGCTGCTGGAGGCGCTGGACGCCGGCCGATTCCTGCCGCCCAGGGCCGATGCCCCCTATCGCCTGGGCTGGCTGGCCGCGCTGGCCATCGCCCATCGGGATCCCTGGCCCGAGACCGACGCCTGGTTGGCCGGGCTCGCGGACCACAAGGAGTTGCTGGTCGAGAAGAGCGGCGATGCTCCCGAGCTGGCCGCTACGGCGGCCGCGCTGTTGTTGAAGCGTCACCAGCAGGACCCCGCGCTTTTCGGACTGGAGCCCTGCGACGCGGAAGCGCTCAGCGATGCAGGCCTGGCCGGTTACCGTTTCCACCCGGGGGCCGACCGACAGAAGGTGCGACAGTGGTGGAACCGGCAGCGGCCCACGTAGTCGATAAGAAATCCGGTGGTGCTGATTGTGGGAGACTTGATGGCCTCGTACAGGAGTAAAGCGGGCGAACTGGTCAAACTGTTCCATGCCTCCCCGACACCGATCTACCTCCTCGATGGGGAACGCCATATTGTTTTCTGCAACCAAGCCCTCCTTTCGTGGGTGGGGGGTGCCAGCGGAGACCTGGAAGGACGGGCCTCGAACTACCACACCGGCACCGAAGTTGCCGGCCTCGATGCGCTGGCCGCCGGACTTGCGCCGCCGCCGGCGCCGCCGGGCAGCGACCTGACGGCGATCATCGCCTGCCCGGGACCCGACGGGCGGCTGCGTCGCCGCCGGGCAAGGTTCGTCCCGTTGGCCACCGAGGCGGAACCTCCCCCCGCCTTAATGGCCTTGGTCGACGCCGCGGACTTGCCCGAAGCCGAGCCCTCGCCACCCGCCGGCGCCGAGCCCGACGCGGCCTGGCTGCACGAGCGGATCCGCCTCTTTCATCGGCGCGCCGCGGCCCGCTTGGGGATCGATCGACTGCTGGGCGACAGTCTCCTCATGCGCCGCCTGCGGGCGCAGGTGGCGATGGCCGCCGCCAGCGCGGCGAGCGTCTGGATCGCCGGACCGCCGGGCAGCGGACGGCAACGCACGGCCGAGGCGATCCACTACGGCGCCGACGGCGCGATCGGTTCGTTGATCCCGCTGGACTGTGCCGTGCTCAGCGGTGAGCTGGTGATCTCGACCGTGCAGGCCCTCTTCGCGCGGCGGCCGTCGTCGGAGAGGCCCGCCGGCAGTACGCTCCTACTGGCCGATATTGATCTTTTGCCTTCCGACGTGCAGACCAGCCTGGCCCAGGCCCTCTGCGGACGGACGCTGCCCTTGCGATTGATCGCCACGGCGCGGCAGCCGCTGGAAGAGCTGCTCAAGCCGGGCAAGTTCCGGCAGGACCTGGGGCTGGCGCTGTCGACGATTTCCATCCACCTGCCGTCTTTGACCGAGCGGCGTGAAGACCTGCCGCTGGTCGCGCAACTGTTTCTCGAAGAGGTCAACTCGCAAGGAGGAAAACAGCTCGCGGGCTTCACGCCCGAGGCCCTCGACGCGATTCACGCCTACCCCTGGCCGGGTAATCTCGACGAGTTGGCCGCAATGGTGGCCTTGGCCCACCAGCGGGCCCAAGGGCCGCAGATCGCCCTGGCTGACCTGCCCGACGAGATCCACCTGGCGGCGGCCGCCGCGGCCCGGCCTCGCAAGCCTGAGGAAACGATCGTGTTGGACGAGTTTCTCGCCCGCGTCCAGCGCGAGCTGATCCAGCGGGCGCTGCGCCGGGCGAAGGGCAACAAGACCCGCGCCGCGCGGCTCTTGGGCATGACCCGCCCACGGCTTTACCGGCGAATGGTCCAACTCGGGCTGGAGGAGGGCAAGCCCTAGGAAGCGCCCGAAGCATGGCTTCCAACGGATGCGTTTTGACAAACAAGACCGGGATACGCAGGGAACACTAGCCCGAAGCGCAAGCGAGGGAAAACGTTGTGCCTCCCTCGCTTGCGCTTCGGGCTAGTGTGCCGCGATGAACCATTCGGGGCGGTGCCATTGCCGCACTTGACCGTAAAAACCCATAAGCCCACCCTACATCTTGTCTCCGACCCCGCGGGAGTCTACCATGACAACAGAAGCTGCTTCACCAACTGCCGATGGTCGGCTGCCGGTCCTACGCGCCTGGCCGGCAAAGTTCATCGTCTGTGAGCCGGGCTTGTCCTGGGCCGTGGGATTGCGCCGGGAAGCGGGGACCTGGCCGATCCGCATCCATGAGACGCGGAGCCTCGAGCAGTGTCGGCAGCTTCTCGACGAACACCCGGCGAGTTTCCTGGTAATCCAACTGACCCGCGCCGGCTTGGAGGGATTGCTGGGGTTTTTGGCCCGGATCCGTGGCGATTATCCCTGGGCTCGTTTGGCGGTCGTCGCCGGACGGGAGTTGGCGGCGGCCGAGCGGCTGTTGCGCGAAGCGGGTGCGGTTCATTTCCTCACCTCGCCGCGGCAATTGGCCGGACTGATTCGCACGGCCCGCCGCCACCTCGAAGCGGTTCCCCAGCCGCAGTTGAGCCCGGCCGAGGAGATCTGGGCCGCGCTGCCCTGGAAGGCGGAAGGAGCAAGGATGAAGGCAGAGGGATGAACGATGAAATTGACCGAAGAGAGCGTACAACGAGTACTTGCGGATTTCCCCGATCCCGAAACCGGCCGCGGGATCGGAGTCCTAGGGCAGATCCATCGCATCGCCGTGCAGGGCGATTCGGTGACCGTGGATCTCGGGCTGACCAGCTACTCGGCGCCGCTCTGGAACGAGACCCGGCAGGAGCTGGCCGAGGCAATCAAGGCGAAGCTGCCGCAGGTCGGGGAAGTCACGGTACACGTCGTGCGGCACGAGCGGCCGGCGGAGAAAATAGGCGAGATCGGCCTGGCGGCCAAGAGCGTGATCGCCGTCGGCTCGGGCAAGGGCGGAGTCGGCAAGAGCACCATCGCCGCCAGTTTGGCCTATGGGCTGACCCGGGCCGGATGCCAAGTGGGCCTGATGGACGCCGACGTTTACGGCCCCAGCATCCCGCACCTGATCGGCTCGTCGGAGCGTCCGCGGGTGTTGAACAATCGCATCCAGCCGGTGATGGTCGATGGGTTGACGGTGATGTCGATGGGCTTCCTGGTCCCGCCCGGCGAGGCCGTGGTCTGGCGCGGTCCCATGCTCCACGGGGCCATTACCCAGTTTCTCCGCGATACCGATTGGGGATCGCTGGACTACTTGATCATCGACTTGCCGCCGGGCACGGGCGATATTGCCTTGACGCTTTCGCAGCTCTTGCCGCTCACCGGGGCCATCGTGGTCTGCACGCCCCAGGACGTGGCGCTGCTGGACGCGGTGAAGGCAATCGCCATGTTCCGCAAGGTGAACATCGACGTGTTGGGGATGGTGGAGAACATGAGCCACTTCATCTGCCCGCAATGTCATGCCCGCCACGACATCTTCGGCTCCGGCGGCGCCCGTAAGAAGGCCGCGGAGCTGGGCGTGCCGTTCCTGGGCGAGGTGCCGCTCGATACGCAGTTGCGGATCTACGGCGACGAAGGCCGGGTGGTGGCCGGTTTCGACGACGAGAACTCGGCGCCATACCTGGAGGCCCTGGGCTACAACCTCGTCAAGGGCCTGGCGGTCCGCCACCGCCAGAAGCCGCCGCTGCCGACGCTTTCCGTGCTCGGCTGAGTGGCATCATTCAGGGACTCACACAAGCCCGAAGCGCAAGCGAGGGCAACTCGTTGCGATTCCATCCCGCTTGCGCGTCGGGCTAGTATGCGGCAGCAAGCGTTTACTACCAAAAGACTTAGGGCCGCTGAGAAGACGATTCCCCAGCGGCCCTTTCTCGTCGGAATCCGCGAAGTTGGGTCTTACCGGGCTGTTTCGCATCAGCCCAGTCATGGGCCCGTCGACCTTCGCTCGACAGGCACTGCGTCACACGGCGTGACAAGGACCGCACAGCTTGGCCTTGGCCGCACAGCGTGGCATCGGCCGAACCGTGCAAGAGAGGCCCGGACGGCCTACCTCTTCGCCTTCTTCTTGGCGCGCTTCTTAGCGGCCTTCTTCTTGGCCACCTTCTTGGTCGCCTTCTTCGCAGCTTTCTTCTTGGGCACTTTTATGCCTCCGTCCAAGGGTTCGCGGCGAGTCCTGCTCCGGTTCTTCAAAACGCTTGAAGGCCACCCGCAGGTGCTCGCCCTTAACAAGAGAACCAGTTACCGTCCTAGTAATCTCCTCCGGCAAAGCTTCTTGTCCCTGCCTTCGGAGAGGTCAGCTTGTGTGATAGCACGACCCCGTTGCAACTATTTGTACTGGGTTTGGAAAAAAATTCAAGAGCCAATTGAACACTTTTCTTAACAAATCTGAAAAATATTTCCCCTTTCGCTTCGGCGCGACTCCGAGAGACGCACTGGTCAGCGCCGCGAACGTTGTCGTGCACGCTACACGCTTGAGAGAAGATCATCCTCTTCCCATCGTGCTTCCCAGCGACGTATAGCTAACGAAGGCAAGATAGAGAAAGAAGATCCCCATGAACGTGTCGCCGAATTTGAAGAAGCTGACCAGCGCCATTGCGCCGGCGACTACCAGCGAAATCACCAGGGAAAGCTGCAGCCCTTCGCGCCAATTGAGCCGCATGATGATTGCGCGGGCGATCTGGCCGCCGTCCAGCGGGTAGATGGGCAGCAGGTTGATGGCTCCCCAAAAGACGCTGACCAACAGCAGCGAGTCGATGAAGTCCGTCAACGGACCGGAACCGACCTGGCCCACAACGAGGACATAGGGAAGGAAGCCGGCAAACAATCCCCTGTAGACTTCGTGCCCGGTGATCGACAACAGAAACGCCACCGCGAAGGCCAAGAGGAAGCCCGCGCCCGGCCCGGCCGCACAGATCATGACCTGCGCCAGGCTGCTTTCGCCGCCTCCGCGGTAGAATCCGCCGCCGGAGCGCGAGGTCAGCCCGCCAAACCCATGAAGCGTGATCCAGGGGCGAAATCCAAAAGACCTCATCACCAAAGCGTGCCCCAACTCGTGTACCAGGATCGCCACGAAGACGGCCAGAACCCAAGCCACCAGATGCTTCAAGTCGGCCGACCAGCCCATCACCGCGCTCACCAGCCAGAACATGGGGTGAATGCGAACCGGGAAGCCGAAAAGCGAGAAATTCAGGTCTCCGGAAGAACGTTCGGGCTCGCCTGGATACACGGCATCTCCTCTTTGGGGCTCTTCAGGGTACGAGCGTCTTCAGGATATAGTCCGCGGCGCGGCTGGAAGCCCCGGCATGGCCGACCTTGTCCCTGAGCTGCGCCAAGGCCTCGACCCGCTCTTGCCGGGCTTCCGCGTCGCTCAACCAGCCGATCAGATGGGCCGCAATCTGCGGCGAGCGGTCCTTGCAGGTCACGTACTCGGGAAAGAGCACCCGGTCGGCGTCCTCCTGCTGGGGATCGAAGGGCCTGAGGTCGCGGGGAAACAACTCGTCGGCGTTCAACAGGTTGACCAGCGTGATGTATTTCACCTTGCGGAAGACGCTCTGGAGGAAGTACATCAACGGGCTGACGCGGTAGAGGATCACCGTCGGCTTGGCCTGGTAGAGCAGCTCCAGCGAAACCGACCCGGATACGGCCATGCAGACTTCGGCCAGGTGGATCAGCTCCGGCGTGCGGCCGACGTGAACCTTGATTTCCAGGCCGCTTGAGGCCACCGCCTGCCGGGCCAGCTCCGCCTGGGAGTTCTTGAACGAGGCGATCGCAAAACGCGTTTTCGGCACGCAGCGGCGGATCTGGGCGGCCGCCCGCAGGAACGTTTGCAGGTTCATCTTGACCTCCTGCGTCCGCGAGCCGGGCAGAATCGTCACCAAGGGGCCGCCACGCCGCCGATATTCCTCCAGGAAAGCCGGATCGAGCGTTTGCCGCCGGACCTCGTCGAAAAAGGGATGGCCGACGAAGGTCGCGTTGCAACCCTGCTCTCTCAGCCATTTCTCTTCAAACGGGAGCGTGCAAAGCACGTGGTCCGCCAGTCGCCGCATCTTCTTCGCCCGCCACTGCGCCCAGGCCCAGATCTGCGGGGGCACGTAGTAGAAGACCGCAATGCCTTGGGCCTTGGCGCGCCGGGCAATCCACCAGTTGAAGCCCGGAAAGTCGATCAGCACCACCGCGTCCGGCCGCTGGCGGCGAAAATACTCATCCGCCCGGCCGATCAGGCGGCGGAACTTGTGCAGCATCGACAACACCGGCCCGAATCCCACCACCGCCAGCTCTGTCAAGTCGGCGTGCAACCGGGCACCGGCCGCCTCCATCAGCGGCCCGCCATAGCCTACCGCCTGCACCTGCGGCTGCTTCATCTGCAACTGGCGGATCAGGTTGGCCCCGTGCAGGTCGCCGCTGGGCTCACCGGCGGAAAAGAAAATCGTCAGCGGTCTGGCCTCAGAAGTCACTACGGCTCCCGCAGCTCGGCCGCCATCCGCTTCTCGAAGTCCGAGACCTTCCGATAGGACATTTCGGCCAAGAGAATTCTTAACGTGGACATGGTCATCCCTCACGACAACCTGATGGTATACAACGACTTGAGGCCAGTCAACGGCTGCGGGGTCTTGATTCTACCTGCCGTCGAGGCGAGAATCGGCCGAAGAACACTACGGTTGCCTTCAACACCCGGGGACTATGTCATGATCGTGCGAATCATCGCCCTTGCAATGCTCTTGTCGGCCTGCCGAGCGCTGTCCGCGGGAATCCTGCCCGCCAAGGAAACGGACCAGGTGGCCGACCGGCTCTCGCCGGTCCAACCGGGCCAGTTACACCTGGCCGGCTGGCTGGGCAGCCGGATCGACGCCAACCGGTCCCATTGGCTTTTGACCGTGGACCTCGATGCGCGGCTCCGCCCCTTCGCCACCCACAACCAACGGGAGGGCTGGAGTGGCGAGCACATCGGCAAGTGGCTCCACGCGGCGTCGATCACCTGGGCCTACACCCACGACCCGGCCCTGCGCAAACGGATCGACGACGCCGTCGCGGCCCTGGTCGCCGCGCAGCAGCCCGACGGCTACCTCGGCACCTATGCCGAGGCGCATCGTTGGGGAGGCTGGGACGTCTGGACCCACAAATACAACCTCATCGGACTGGTGACCGTCTACCAATACACGGGCAACGCCCAGGCCCTGGCCGCCGCCCGGCGCATCGGCGACCTGCTGATCCAAACCTTCGGTCCCAAACGCCGCGACATCATCCGCGCCGGCGAGCACGTGGGCATGGCGGCCACCAGCGTGCTGGAAGGCGTGGTGCTCCTCTACCGCGCCACCGGCGAGCCCCGCTACCTCGATTTCGCCCGCTACATCGTCCAGGCTTACGACCAGCCCCACGGGCCGAAGATCGTCGCCTCGCTCACGGCCACCCACAGCGTGGCCAAGACGGCCAATCGCAAGGCCTACGAAATGATGTCCAACCTGGTCGGGCTGTGCGAGCTGTACCGCGCCACGGGCGAACGCCGGCTCCTGAACACCTGCGTATTGGCCCACGACGACATCGTTGAGAACCAGATGTACCTCACCGGCGGGACCAGCCTCGGCGAGCACTTCCAGGATCCCCATCACTTGCCCAACACGGGCGACGTCTCGGAAAACTGCGCCCAGGTCACCTGGATGCAGCTTGCCATCCAGTTGCTCCGCCTGACCGGCGAGGCGAAGTATGCCGACACCATCGAGCGCGTGGCCTACAACCACTTGCTGGCCGCCCAGAAGCCTAGCGGCGATGCGCTCTGCTACTTCACGCCCCTGGCGGGCAAGAAGCCCTACACGAATCAAATCAACTGCTGCACCTCCAGCGGCCCGCGGGGCATCTCCCTGCTGACGACCGTCGCCTACATGCTGGGCAAGGACGCGGTGGCAGTCAACTTCTATGAGCCGTCCACGCTCGAGGCGTCGATTGCCGGTACGCCGGTGAAGCTCGTGCAGAAGACACGCTACCCGGCGGACGGGGCCGTGGAAATCTCCGTCGATCCGCAGCAGCCGGTCCAGTTCGCCCTGCTAGTCCGGATTCCCGGTTGGTGTCCAATCTGTACAGCGACCGTCAACGGCGAGGCGGTCGCCGCCAGTTCCGGTGGTGGCGGGCTTAAGCCCGCCCTACGCAACGAGACGGTCGCTGCCGGCGCGACGGCCGGCCAATACCTCCGCATTGACCGCCTCTGGAAGCCGGGCGATCGCGTCGCGCTGCGGTTCGACATGCCGGCCCTGCTTGTCAAGGGAACCTATAGCAACGAAGGCCAGGTGGCCGTCCAACGCGGTCCGCTGGTGCTGGCCTTCGACGAGCGGCTCAACCCGGGCCTTTCCGCCACGAGCGTGACTCCGCTCGCCGAAAGCGACGGAACGATCAAGCTCACTCAGGCCCTCAGCCCCGCCACATTGGTAGTGTCAGAGGCTGGTCAACTGGCCTTCACACCTCCGATCTCCATGATCGGCGACGAGAAAGGCTTGGCACCCCAGATCTTCGTCGGCCAGGGCCTCACGCCGGACGCCGCCCACGGGAAACCCGTGCTTCGGCCCGTGCCGCTGGTCTGGACCAGTTTCGCCGAAGCGGGGCAGACCGGCTCGTCCTACACCGTCTGGCTGCCCTCGGCCGATCGCCTGATGCGGGGCGGCGGCAAGTGAGAAGGGATGAGGGATGAAGGCGAAAAAATGCGTCCCTCATCCCTGAGAAGCTCTTTCAAACCCAGGGAGCCACTGTCGGGCAGGAATGCCCAACCTACAGCGGCCGTAGGATGGGCATTCTTGCCCGTCGCTGCGCTCCGGTCTTGAAACAGCTTCTCATGTCTTCTCCGCCGGACGCCGTCGCCCGAGGAAAGCCAGCGTAGAGCCCAGAGAGGGGCGGAGGAGTGCTTCAGCCCCCGGCACTGGACGGCGCTTGGACTTTGGCGGCCTGGTGGGCCTCCAGGGCGGCGGCTAGACTGTCGTACATGTCCTGCTCTTCGTAGACGTGGCTTTCCTCGTCGTCGAGAAAGCGGATCTTGGCCAACCATACGCCCGGCGCCGGAATGGCAATGCCTTTATTGGGCAGTCGATCGGGCGGCAGCAATTCGCCGATCAATCGGGGCTGTTGGGTGTGCTCGCAAAAGATGCGCCCGGGCTTGCTGGTATCGTCGATAATCCAACGTGGTTGGGTCATGGGGCGTGCCTTGCAACGATTTTCACAAGCAGGTCCGCGAGGTCCCTTGCGCTGATCGTGGTTCCCTTCACTTCCAACACGTAACGAGGTCCCGCAGGTCGATTGGGTTGGGTGCCTCGCTTGGGGTCGTGGTCCGTAATGCGCACCTCGAAATCGGCGTGTTTCAGGTAAACGCTGTTGGTTTTGACCGCCTGATTTATCGTAACAGGCAGCCCCAGCGCTTTCAAGCGAGTCTGGACGTTTTCCCCACAGCGCTGCAAGAATGCGCGTCGGGACTCGCCGCTTTTCCTGCGAAAATCCCGGTCTGCCTCTTCTTGCGTGACCGGTCCCGGCTCGTCAGGCTCGTCGTGGCCGGGACCGTCAGCATCCATCGTCCCTCATCCTTTATCTCTTGTCCCCCCCATCCACTGGCGACTGTCGGTGGGCCGGCGGCCGCCAAGGCGGCCTGGTCCCACCCTACGACTACTCGCCACTCGCTACCCTGCCATCGCCGCCGCTTCCTCGGGCTGGGATTGCTGGAGCTGGGCACGAAGACGGAAAATCTCGCGACGATGGTTGAGCTCCTCGATCTGCAACTGCCGCGATCGCTGCTGAAACTCCGCGTCTTGACGCTCCAACTCCTGCTCCCGGGCAACCAGCCGGGCGGCCTGCTGCTCGATCTCCTCCTGGCGGCGGCCGGCCCAGGCGTCCAGGTCGCGCTTCTGCGCCATGAGCTTCTCGTGCTGCGCGGCCAACTGGGCGCGGATCTCCTCCAACTCCTTCCGCTGCTGGGCAAGCTCCGTGTTGGCCATGCGGTACTGCTCGGCCAGCTTGGCACGCACCTGGCCCAGCGAGCGCGTCAGCGTGGCGGCGTGGGCCGTGCCGGAAAGCTGTACCCAAAGCTCTTCGGTCGCCAGGCGGATCTCGAGCGTCTCGCGGTGCATCTGCCCCATCTCGCCGCGCAACTGCTCCAGGGCCGTCCGGCACTGGTCCACGTGCTCGCTGCGGCGCGCCAGCGAAAATCGCTGCTCCTCCAACTCAGCCAACCCGCGGCGATGGTCGGCCGCCAACCGCTGCCGCTCCGCCCGGCCTTGCTCCTCCATCGCCTTGCGGTCGTCGACCAACTGCTGGCGGATCCGCTCAACTTCGGCCTGCGTCTCACCCCACATTGCCTGGATCTCGTCCAGTTGTGTCCGCCGGGCGGTCTGCAAGGCTGCCGCCTCGGCCTCGATCTTCTGCCGCTCGGCGGCCTCCCTCCCCGCAAGCGATTCCTCATGTTGTTCGAGGGCCGACTGGCGGGCGTCGAGCTGCAAGGCCAGCTCCTTGAGCTGTTCCTCACGCCGGGCCAGGCCTTCGTCCCGCTGCTGGACCCGCAGACGGTTCTCGGCCAGCGCCGTGTCATGCTCGTCCCGCCGCCGCTGCAACTCCTTTTCCCTTTCGGCAAGCTCTTGTAACCGGTGCTCAACCTCGGCGGCGGCCGACTCGGCCTCGGCCTGCCGCCGGGCGTGGTCCTGCTGCTGCTGGGCAATCGCCTGCCGCTGGGCCTCGAGTTCCGCCTCTCGCTGGCCGACCCAAAGCCGGGCGCTCCGCTCGGTCGATTCGATCTGGGCGACCTGGGCGTTGAGCTGGGCCTCGCGGTGATCCAGGTCCCGCTGACGCGACCGGAGATATTCGGCCAGTTGCACCGCCTGCGCCCGCAACTGGTCGGCCGCCGAGGACGCGGTTGCCAGCTTGGGTTGGGGCGTCGGCGGCGCCGTCGCCGCCCGCTCGGCCGTGGACGACCCTGATCCGCCGGCGGGACCCGCATCGCTCAACACGTGCCGTTTATCGATCCGCTTCTCGGCCATCGGACGCCCAGCGTCCTTCTTGGGATGGTTCTGGCGGCGTTCCGCGTTGGATTTGGGCATGGGCGCTGGCCTCGAATAGAAGGGGGACGGGGTAGTAGGCACACGCCGTGTGCCGTCCAGAGCGGCACACGGCGTGTACCTACTACATGGAAGTGCGACCGTAATTGCCTTGTCGGTCCTAAAGTCCGCGCAGCCGGCAAGGTTTATCCAACCTCTTTTATCGGCAAGATCGGCCGTGAAGGTTCAGTTTGCTTCTCGGCTTTGACGCCACCCACCCGGTCGATTTGGGAAGGAGACGACCATCGGTTCATTGACATTCTGCCGGGGGATCATTAGTCTGGACGGTATCCAGGTCTCGCTGCAAGGCGCTCGCCTCGTAAACTGTCTCTGCTGCCACCGTCGCCTTGCTGACGGGGGAAGATGGGAATCGCTATGGCCAAGAAGAAGAGCTCGTATACAGAGATCCTCATCCGCCAGGGGGTCATTAGCCCTGATCAGTTGAGTGAAGCGGACGACATGGCGAAGCAGACGGGCTCCAAGCTGCCCGATGCCTTGGTCCGGCTAGGCTACGCGACAGGCGAAGAGGTCATGCGGGCGATGGCCGAGCAGCACGGCTTGGACTACGTGAACCTGAGTGAAGTCGCCATCCCCCCGTCGGTCGTCGAATTGGTCCCGGAGTCCGTCGCGAGGGAGAACGTAGTCCTACCTCTGGCGGAGGAGGACGGGGCTCTCAAGGTCATCGTCAGCGACCCGGACGATTACCCCACGTTCGAGAAGCTCCGTTTCATCTTGAACCGCCGCATCGAGACGGTGCTTGCCCCCCGCGAGGCGATCTTGGAGGCGATCAATCGAACCTACGGCCAGACGGTAGGCGAGAGCGCCGACTCGATGTTGCAAGAATTTACCGACACGGCGATCGACTTTACCGCGACGGAGGAGGACGCGGGCACCAGCACCGAGGAGATCGACGAATCCAGCGCCCCCATCGTTCGGCTGGTCCATCTGATCATCACCGAGGCCGTTCAAGCCCGGGCCTCCGACATCCACATCGAGCCCTTCGAGAACCGCATCCGGGTGCGTTACCGGATTGATGGCGTGCTGGTCGAACGCGATAACCCCCCGAGAAGGCTACTTGGCGCTATCCTTTCTCGCATCAAGATCCTGGCGAAACTCGACATTGCCGAACGCCGCCGGACTCAGGACGGGCGGATCAAGGTGACCCTGGGCCAGAAGGAGCTCGACTTGCGGGTTAGCGTGATTCCTAGCAGTCACGGCCAGTCGGTGGTGATGCGGATTCTGGATAAGGACAGCATTAAAGTGGGGGTTCGTCAGCTCGGCTTCGCCGACGACGACTATCAGAAGTTCAAGGGATTGATTCGCCGTCCCAATGGGATCATCTTGGTCACCGGTCCGACGGGCTCGGGTAAGACGACTACGCTCTATGCGGCGCTGAACGAGCTGAACACGCCGGATCGGAAGATCATCACCGCGGAGGACCCGGTCGAGTACTACTTGCCGGGGATCAACCAGGTGGAGATCCGGCATGAGATTGGGCTGGACTTTGCGCGGGTGATTCGGGCCATGTTGCGGCAGGCCCCCAACATCATTCTGGTGGGTGAGATGCGCGACCTGGAGACTGCACAGATGGGAATCCAGGCTTCTCTAACTGGACACTTGGTATTTAGTACATTGCATACGAACGATGCGCCCAGTGCTGTTACACGTCTGATCGACATGGGTGTCCCCGCGTACCTGGTGGCGAGCAGTGTGGTGGCGATCCTCGGCCAGCGGCTGGTCCGCGTTATCTGCCAGAAGTGTAAGCAGCCGCATAACCCGAGCGAGGCAGCACTGGAGGCCGCCGGAATTACCCGAGAAATGACCGCCACCGCCACCTTCATGAAAGGCCGCGGCTGTAACAACTGCAACAACACCGGTTTCCGTGGCCGGATGGGCATCTTCGAGATGCTCTTGATGTCCAGCAAGGTCCGTGAGTTGACGTTCCATGAAGCACCTGCCACCGACATCCGCCGTACCGCGATAAGTGAGGGAATGAAAACGCTTTACAGCGATGGCATTGGGAAGGTGCTCCGCGGGACGACGACCTTGGAGGAGGTGACTTCGACGGCCAAGATGACCGAGCAAGATTAGACAATGCGATCAAGGCGAAACGTGAGTCCCTGAGCCACCGGCCAGTCTTCGCTTTTCATTTGAGCTTTTTTCCCAACCGACGAATAATGCGCTCGTGACGGGGCACCAGGACACTCGTCCTGACGGCTGCCCTTTCTAGGGCCAGCCGCAAGGTTTGCTTTCATGGCTACGATTCTTATCGACAAACTGTTGCAGACGGTCGTCAATCGCAAGGCGAGCGATTTGCACATCACGGTGGGGCAACCCCCCGTAGTGCGGTTGGACGGACGGCTGATCAAGCTCGAGACCAAGGTCCTGGAACCGGAGGACACGGTCGCCCTGATGAAGAGCATCAGTCCCGAGCGATGCCAGCAGGAACTCCAGGAGGTAGGGGGGGCGGACTTCGGTTTTGCCTTCGGCGACCAGGCCCGCTTCCGCGTCTCGATCTTCAAGCAGCGCGGCAACGTGGCCATGGTCTTGCGTCAGATCCCCAACAAGCTCTTGAACTTCGAGCAGCTCGGCACGCCGTGGGTGCTCTCCAAGCTGATCATGCGGCCTCGCGGGCTGATCCTGGTCACCGGTCCGACGGGCTCGGGCAAGAGCACCACGCTGGCCGCAGCCATCGATTACCTCAACGAGACCGTCGATCATCACATCATCACCATCGAGGATCCGATCGAGTTCTACCACAAGCACAAGAAGTCGACGATCAACCAGCGGGAGATCGGCGTGGACGTGCCGAACTTCGCCGAGGCCATCCGCCGGGCGTTGCGGCAGGACCCGGACGTGATCCTGGTGGGCGAGATGCGCGACCTGGAGACCATCGAGGCGGCGATCACCGCCGCGGAAACGGGGCACGTCGTCTTCGGCACCCTGCACACCACCGGGGCCCAGGGCACGGTCAACCGCATCATCGACGTCTTCCCCACCAACCAGCAGGACCAGATCCGCGTGCAGCTCTCCGTGGCGATCATCGGCGTGGTCTCGCAGTCCTTGCTGCCGAAGATCGGCGGCGGCCGGGTGGCGGCCTACGAGATGTTGGTCTGCACGCCGGCCATCTCCAACCTCATCCGCGAGAACAAGACCTTCCGCATCACCTCGGCCATCCAGACCGGGCAGAAGCTGGGGATGCAGTTGCTCGACGATCACATGTTCAAGCTCTGGCGCGACGGCCTGGTGGAGAAGCACGAGATCCTTTTGCGGTCCAACAATCCGGAGGAGTTGGCCTCGAAGATCGCCCGCGCCGAGCGGGGCCTGTTCGAAGACGAGGACGAAGCGCGCGACCGCGGCGAGGACGAGGGGCCGAAGAAGTGAAGGAAGGAGTTGCCAGTTGCCAGTAGTCTGACAACTGACAACTGACAACCGACAACTGACAACCGGCAACTGACAACCGGCAACTGACAACCGGCAACTGACAACCGGCAACTGGCAACTGACAACCGACAACAGGCGTTAACGGCATGGCTATCCGGCGGATCGGTCAAATCCTGGTGGACCTGGGCTTCATCAGCGACATGCAACTGGAAACGCTGCTGGAGGAGCAGCAGCAGCGGCCCGGCGAGCTCTTGGGGCAGATCGCCATGGGCATGGGCCTGATCAACGATGATCAGTTGGCCCAGGCCCTGGCCGAGCAGATGGGCATGCAGGTGATCAATCTCAACGACGTGGTGCTCCAGCCGGAGGTCCTCGCCCATCTCACGGAGCCCATGGCCCAACTCTACCGCATCATCCCCGTGAGTTTCAAGGACGGCACGCTGACGATCGCCATGTGCGATCCGCAGAAGCTCTCGATCGTCGACGAGCTGCGGAGCTTCCTGGGGTACGACGTGCGGGCCGTCGTGGCCACCGAGAAGGAGATAACCACGGCGCTGGAGCGCTACTACGCGGTGGGCGGCGAGAGCGTGGAGACGCTGATCGCCGACATCGAGCAGGACGCCGAGCTCCAGGCGGCCGTCAAGGCGATGGAGGCCAAAGGGGCCATCGACCTGACCAGCGTCGAGGCCATGGCCGACAGCGCCCCCGTCCGCAAGCTTTTGAACATGGTGCTCTTGCTGGGGATCCGCGACCACGCCAGCGACATCCACTTCGAGCCCTTCGAGAGCGAGTTCAAGATCCGCATCCGCGCCGACGGCATACTCTACGAGATGGTGCCGCCGCCGCGGCACCTGGCCTTCGCCATCACCACCCGCATCAAGGTCATGGCCGACCTGGACATCGCCGAGCGGCGGATACCACAGGACGGGCGGATCCGGCTGACGGTCGGCGGCCACCCCGTCGATCTCCGCGTCAGCGTGCTGCCCACGATGTTCGGCGAGAGCGTCGTGCTGCGGGTGTTGGACCGCTCGGTGGTGATGCTCGACCTGGAGGCGGTGGGCATGCCCCACGACATCCTCCTCTCCTTCCGCGAGGTGATCCGCCGCCCCAACGGCATCGTGCTGGTGACCGGCCCCACGGGCTCCGGCAAGACCACCACGCTCTACGGCGCCTGAACGAGTTCAACGTGATCGAGGACAAGCTGATCACCACCGAGGACCCGGTGGAGTACGAGCTCGAGGGCATCGTGCAGATCCCCATCGATAGCGGGATCGGCAACACTTTCGCCCACTGCCTGCGGTCGATCCTTCGCCAGGACCCGGACAAGATCCTGGTGGGCGAGATCCGCGACCTGGAGACGGCCGAGATCGCCGTGCAGGCCTCGCTCACCGGACACATGGTCTTCAGCACGCTGCACACCAACGACGCCCCCAGCACGGTGACCCGGCTGCGGGACATGGGCGTGCCGCCGTTTCTGATCACCGCCACGCTGGAGGCGGTGCTGGCCCAGCGGCTGGTGCGGAAGATCTGCGCCGAGTGCCGCGAGCAGACCATGCCCGCCACGGAGACCCTGGCCGAGCTGGATCTCACGCCCGACGACGTGATCGGCAGGCGGTTCTACCGCGGGCGGGGCTGCGCCGCCTGCAACAACACGGGCTTCAAGGGCCGTACGGGACTTTTCGAGTACATGCCGATCAACGACCTGCTCCGCGACCTGATCAACCGCGGCTCGTCGACCGAGGTCCTCCGCAACGCCTCCATCCAGAACGGCATGCGGAGCCTGCGGCTGACCGGGCTGGAAAAGGTCTACAGCGGCGTGACGAGTATCGAGGAAGTGATTCGCGAGACGGTTCACGAGAACTAGGCGTAGAGGCCCAAGAGAAAGGAAAGAGACATGCCCCAGTTTCAATTCGAGGCGATGGACGCGACGGGCCAGGAGATCAAGGACGTCATCGAGGCCTCCACCGAGGAAGAAGCGCAAGCGACCATCCGGCAGATGGGCTACTTCGTCACGAAGCTCACCGTCAAGAAGGCGCGGAAGTCCGCCGCCGAGACCAAGAAGACCAAGAAAAGCGGCAAGACCTTCGCCCTGGGCCGGGTGGGCTCCAAACAACTGACCACCTTCACCCGCCAATTGTCGATCCTGCAGGACGCCGGCCTGCCCATCCTGCGGAGCCTGAAGATCCTCCAGCAGCAGGCCAAGCCGGGGGCCCTGAAGAACTCCCTGATCGACGTCTGCGACGAGATCGAAGGCGGGGCCACGCTCTCCGAGGCGATGACCAAGGCCCCCAAGGCCTTCGACCGCCTCTACGTCAACATGATCAAGGCCGGCGAGGCCGGCGGTGCCTTGGAAACGATCCTCCAGCGCCTGGCCGAGTTCCAGGAGCGGTCGCAGTCCTTGAAGCGGAAGGTCAAGGGCGCCTTGGTCTACCCCGTCACCGTGGTCAGCTTCGCCGTGCTGATCCTGGTCTTCATCATGATCAAGATCGTGCCCGCCTTCCAAAAAATCTTCTCCGACTTCAGCGCCGAGCTGCCGGTGATCACCCAGTACCTGATTATGATCTCGACCTTCGTGGGCAAATACTGGTGGTCGCTGCCGGCGATTCCCATCGGCCTGTGGCTGTTCATCAAGCTCCTGCGGCGCTTCCCCTGGGGCCGCACGGGCTGGGACCTCTTCTCGCTGAAGGTGCCGATCTTCGGCCAGTTGGTCGAGAAGAACATCATCGCCCGCACCATGCGGACCCTGGGCACCCTGGTCGCCAGCGGCGTGCCGATCCTCGAGGCCCTGCACATCACCAGGGAGACCTCGGGCAACGCCGTCTTCGAGAACCTCTACGGCAAAGTCCTCGATTCGATCCGCGAGGGCGAGTCGATCGCCACCCCCTTGAAGGAGAACTCCCGGCCCAAGTTCCACTTCATGGCCCTCTTCTTCTGGACGTTCTTCATCCCCGGCTTCGGCGCGCTGATGTACCTCATGCGGATGAACGCCCGCATCATGGACGACATGGTGGTCAACATGGTCGACGTCGGCGAGGAAACCGGCGAGCTGGACACGATGCTCTACAAGGTGGCCGACACCTACGACGAAGAAGTCTCCGTGCTCACCGAAAGCCTGATGAGCCTCATGGAACCGCTGCTGATCATCGTCCTGGGCTGCATGGTGGGCTTCATCGTCATCGCCCTGTTCATGCCGCTGATCGCCCTGATCCAGAAACTGACCTGACGGGCTGGGCATACTCAACAAGGAAACGAATCACGAAAACCCGAAACGACGAAAACCCGAAATAGGAGCAAACTGCTGATAGGTGAAAATGCACTCTTCCCTATATTGTTCGCGTTTTCGTCCTTTCGGGTTTTCGTGATTAGCTTATTCCTGTGTAACCGTCTCTACAAAGCGATAAGTTGGGCAACGGAGGGAGGACGTTCATGAACCGGTCACTCGCCACTCGCCACTCGCCACTCGCCGCTCGGCGGGGCTTCACGCTGATCGAAATGCTCACCGTGGTGGTGATCATCGGCATCCTCGCCAGCTTCGTCACCGCCGCCGCGATCGCCGCCCGCAAGGCGGCGCGAAATTCGCCATCCACCAGGAGGTCATGCAGTTGGACATGGCCGTCCGCGCCTGCAGGCCGACTACGGCGACTACCCGCCCGACTTCAGCGACTGGGCCAGCAACGACAGCCTCGCGGTCGACCGCTGGCTGCTCAGGGCCTTCCCGCGGTACGCCCTCACGGGTAGCAACACGACGCTGAGCCAGCAGATGGTCAACGACATCCTGAGCAACTACAAGGTGAACGTCGCCAACCCGGCGGCGGCCCTGGTCGTGTTCCTCGGCGGCGTGCCGGCCGTCGCAGGCGCCTACAACGCCTACAGCGTCCAGAACCCGAACGGCAGCGGGATCCCCTGGAGATCGGACGGCTTCAACGCCGATCCAACGCAGCCTTTCAGTCCCGGCCAGCCACGGATCAAGGCCAAGTTCGAGTTCCCCTCCGCCCGCGTGGACACGTACCTCGGCTCGCCCTATTTCGTCCCGCCGGGCGTCTCGGCCGCGTCCCCCAACTCCATCCCGGCGCCTTATGTTTACTTCCGCGCCGGGCTGGACCAGAGCAGCGGCGCCTGGTGCTACAACTACAACAACGGCTCCGGGAACGTCACGCAGAAGTTCGCCCTTACCTCGTCGAGCGACGTGGCGGTGCCCTACATGAAGACTGGCCCTTGGGGTAACAGCGTTCCTTCGGGAACCATCGCCGTCACAAATCCGCCCTGGCGGAACAACGACAGCTTCCAGATCATCTCCTCCGGCCTGGACGGGCTTTACGCATACCCAAGCACGTCCACCACGCGCATGGCGGGCAACCCGCAGATGCTTTCGCCCGCCGACTTCGACAACATCACCAACTTCGTCCAGAGCGGCAGCACGTTGGAAGACGAGATGAAGCAATGAGCGCGTTTCCAGAATTCCCCCTCTCGCGCGTCCCCGCGTCACCGCGTCACCGCGTCCCCGCGTCCCCGCGTCCCCGCGTCCCCCCTCTCCGCCGCCCGGCCTTCACCCTGGTCGAGTTGCTGGTGGTGGTGGTGGTCATCGCCATCCTTGCGGGCCTGGTGATGGGCGCCTTGCAGGCCGCCCGCGAAACGGCCCGCACCGCCAAGACCCGGGCCACGATCTCCAAGCTGCACAACATCATCATGGCGATGTACGAGTCCTACCGCACCCGCCGCGTGCCAATCAGCACCATGACCGCGTCGGGCCCCATGAATCCGCACGATGCCGCCGTGGCCCGCCTGAACGCGCTGCGCGACCTGATGCGAATGGAGATGCCCGAGCGGTTCAGCGACATCACCGCCCCGCCGATGTATCTTAGCTCGGCTCCGGCGCTTTCGCAGGCATACTCCAACCGCTTGAAGAGCGCGACATCGACCGATACCACTAACGGTCCGGCCGAGTGTTTGTACATGATCGTCACCATCGCCTGCCGCGCCCGCGGACAGTTCAACGAAAACGAGATCGCCGACACCAACAACAACGGCCTCCCGGAGTTCGTCGACGGCTGGGGCCATCCGATCTTCTTCCTCCGCTGGGCGCCCGGGTTCGTGGACTCGGACATCCAGGCGCCATACGTGGCGGGTGCGATGGGCGCGCCGAACGGGCCTGCCGCCACGGACCACGATCCTTTTGACCCCATGCAGGTGGACTCCAACGCCTGGAGGTTAGTCCCGCTGATCTACTCCGCGGGGCCCGACGGGCAATATGGGCTCGCGGAAGATACCAAGAACGGTTCAACGCCGTACACCTGGAAGAATGACACCTACACGCTTACTCCACCCTGGGGGTCGCGCGACGGGACGACCTCCCTGGACAATATCCACAACCATCGCATCCAGGGAAACAGCAAGTAGCCATGTTGCCAGTACCTCGGTCAGTCTTGGCTCACGCTGAATGGGAACGTGCGACTCGCCCCGAAGGGGCATGCGTTCTCTCAGCCCAGGGCAACGCCCTGGGGGTCGTGACGCCCAGGGAGCCGTTCTGCCGGCCCAACGGGCCAACCGTTCCCTTGGGTGCGAGCAAGAACAGCCATTGGCCCGTTGGGCCGACACGACCGGCGCGTGGGCGTCCCTGTCCCCAGGGCGTCGCCCTGGGCTGGAAGAACCGCCGCCCCCTTGGGGCGAAAAACGAAACCAGCCGCGTGGGGTGCGTCGAGCGCCGTACTCGTCACGCTCCGCGTGACGCGCGTTCCTCACGCGGAGCGTGAGGAGTACGTGAGGGCCCGCCGCGGCCTGACGCTGATCGAGCTGCTGGTGGTGGTCTCGATCATGCTGATCGTCACGGTGATCGCCGTGCCGGCGATGAAGCCGGCGATGGAGAACCGCAAGATCCGCGAGGCGGCCCGCGAGGTGAACGTCTACCTCGGCTCGGCCCGCAACCACGCCATCGAGCTGGGCCGGCCCGTGGGCGTGCTCTTCACCATCGACACGACCATCCAAGGCAACCCGTCCTTGGAGCTCCAGCAGGTCGAGATCCCCGCGACTTACGCCGGCGATACCACCGGCGCCACGGCCAGCGTGTATTTCAGCCCTAGCAGCACGAACCCTAGTACCACGTATAACTCCGACGGTACCGTCACATACACCGTGACGATCACCTTCACCCCGGCCCTCGGCGTCGCGTTCCACGTCGGCGACTTCATCCAGTTCGACTACCAGGGACTGCTCTTCTCGATTGCAAGCGTCAGCAGCACTACGCCGCCCATTTCTTCGGCGACGGCGACGATCCATCTACCGCCCGGTTGGCCGCTTCCTTGGCCTACCCCGACGCAAGGCGTTACGGTTGCGGTTCCTTTCCAGATCACCCGCCTGCCGGTGTTCTCCACCACCGCGATCGCCACGCTGGCGACCCAGTCGGCGGTGGCGCCTCTGCAACTTCCCTCGGGAACGGTGATCGACCTGCAATTCTCGGGCACGAATAGCGGCTTCGGGTTTGGCGCCGGGGCGGCAAGCCCGATGCTGATCTTCTCGCCCGCCGGCGGCGTGTCTTGGGTTTATCCGCTCTACACGGGCGGCGTACCGACTCTTAGCCCGTTGATCGACCCGGTCTACTTCCTCATCGGCCGGCGGGACCGGATGTACCTGCCCGTCGACAACCTGGCCAACTGGCAGGACCCGAACAATCTCTGGGTCAGCGTCACTCCGCAGACCGGCCGGATCACGACCGTCGAGAACGCCGCCGGCGCCACCAGCCCGACCGCTGCCCGCTCCTTCGCCCTTCAAGGCCAGAGCAAGGGAGGACGCTGAGATGAGGGCCCGCGCACAAGGAAGAATGGGAACCGGAAAAATCACCGCCGAGACGCCGAGACGCCCTGACGCGGAGACGCGGAGACGCGGAGACGCGGAGAACGCCTGCCTCCCCGCCTCCCCGCGTCCCCCCGTCCCCGCGTCCCCCCGTCCCCGCGTCTCCGTTTCCTTCCGCCGCGGCGTGACCCTGCTGGAAGTGCTGATCTCGATCTTCGTGATCCTCATCGGGATGCTGGGCGTGGCCGCGGTGATCCCCGCGGGCCGGGCCGAGCTGGTCGAGGCGGCCAAGGCCGACCGCTCCTCCGCCTGCGGCGCCAGCGCGGTGCAATTCCTGCTGACCGCCGCGGCGGTGCGCAAGGCGTGCGGTACTTTGATCCGCGAGCGTGGATCTACGGCGCGGGTTCCTACGCATACCTGATCCCCACAAGCCAATCCGGCTCGGTGCCGGGCTCCGGCGCGATCCCGTTTTCCGGCCAGAATTCCGGCGCGTTTGTCGTCGACCCGCTTTATTATGCGAAACAGGTGGCGCTGAACAATACGTCGAACCTTAACGTCTTTCCTATCCCCGCCGTCGCGAGCCCTCCGACCGTGCGCGTTAGCTACCCGGCCACTGGCGGCACCACCCCTTGGCCGCAGGCCCTTGCGGAGCGGTTTTTCCTTTGCCAGGACGACCTGGTGATTCCCGTGCCCAAGGACAAAAGCGAGCGGCCCCGGCAGTTCATGACCGATTCGAGCACCCCGCCGCACAGCGTGGCCGTGCCGCAGCACCCGGCCGACGGCTCCACATCGAACCCTCCCTATCTCCTCCGCCAGGTGCAGGGCGACTACAGTTGGATGTTTACCGTGACCCCGGTGGCCGCGCAGCCGGATTTCATGTCCGGCGCGTCACCGGGGACGCCTTACCTGAACGTCGGCGTGGGCGAATACTATTCGGTTTCCGCGGCCGTCTTCTACAAGCGGAACCTCAACGCCGACTCCGCCACCACCGACAGCGGCGAGCCTGTCGGCACGGCGACGTTTCCCAGCGGGACGTCCCCACCAGTCCGAGCCTGGGCGGAGGCGACGTGACCCTGAGCACCGCCTCCGGCAGCCCGGCCGCCTGGCTCGACGTGAAGCCCAACGAATGGATCCTCCTGGGCGGCAATACCAATTCGACCCCGGCGCGCTACGTCCTGCGGTGGTACCGGATCGTGGCCCTGGGCGACATCAGCGGCACTACGCGGCCGGCGACGTTGGCCGGCCCCGATTGGGACTTGAGCGGCTCCGCCGGAGCGGGGACCGCCGACGTGGTCCTCTACCGCGGCGTGGTCGACGTTCATACGACGACGATGAAGTTGACCGATTAAGTTTGAGTTATCCGTCAAAAAGAAGAGACGAAAGAGGGAACACTAATCCTCGCTAATCCGCCCTAATTCGTTTGTGTCGCGGAAAGAACCGGCGGGCTAGATTGTCGCCTTTCGCTCCGCGAAAGTAGCGCTACTTTCGCGGAGCGAAAGGCGACAATGGGCTTTCCGCAACAGAAACTAATTCAACCTATTAGCGTCGATTAGCGCCGATTAGTGTTCCCCTCGTTTGCTCCTTTCAAACGACAGAAAGCGGGCCTGGGCAAGGGATTTTGGCGGCAAGGAACCGAGAAATGAGAACCCAGAGCGAATACGGCGGACGGCGGGCGGCGGACGGCGTGGAACTTCCCGACCCCCGTCCCCCGTCCCCCGTCCCCCGTCCCCCGTCCCCCGACCCCCGCCGGCGCGGCGTGCTGCTGTTGATCGTGCTGGCGCTGCTGGCGATGTTCGGCGTGCTGGCCATCGCCTTTGTGATCCTCACCGGCCAGACCCGCCGCGGGGCCGAAGCGCTGCGCAAGGTGGGCCAGTACGACGATCAATGGGAAAAGACCGCCAACCAGGCGGCCCTGGACCTGTTCCGCGGCTCCAACAACCACCAGTCGCCCTTTCAGGCCCACAATTTCCTGGAGAACCTTTACGGCAACGAGTGGTTCACGGGAAGCATGACCACCGCCAGCCCCGTGATCGGGGTAGCGCCACAAGGCCAGCTCATCCAGTTCGCCTTCACGCAAACGTACCCCCCACAACCGACCTCCAACCCGGCCACGAACCCCACGCTGTTCCTTCCCGAGCAGCACCTGGGCGCCGTGTTGACCATGCTGAACGGCCCAGCAGCCGGCTACAGCACGCACATCGTGGGCATGGTCGGCACGACGCAACTCCAGGTTGCGGCCTTCGAGGGCCTCAATTCTTCGGACGTGATCGGCTTTATCAACAGCCCTCCTGCCAATGTCGTCCCCGCGTGCCTGATCAACGGCATGCCCTATAGCGGCACGGGCTTTGGCTTCAATCCGTCGTCGGTGACGCAGAAGCAGACGCCGCCGCCGCAGTCTTACGACACGGCGGCCGACGGCAACGGTTGGCCGTTCGCCCTGCTGCCCAACCACGCGGCGTTTTCCTACACCAACGCCGACGGGACTAACAGCTACTCGGCCACCTATGTCAACTGGCTGGGCCAGCCCGATCCGGCCGGACCCGGCGGCGCCAACCCGGACTACACGGCCCCCGACTACCAGAACATGTTCCTGGCTCTGCGATTGGCACAGCCCACGGGCAACCCTTGCGCTGACCCCGATCCCCTCGTTCCATCGCCCGGAGCTGGTGAACTACTGGATGAACGTCAGCGGAGCCAACTGGAGCACCAACCCGGTCCTGCAACGCAAGGTACTGCTACGGCCTTTGGCGGCGCCCATCAACCCGGGCATCCCTGCGATCGACCCGGTCAACGGCCCCTGGGACGTGGACAACGACGGCGACGGCTACCCCGACAGCATCTGGATCGACCCGGGCTACGAGATCCGCAGCACGCCGGACGGCCGCCTCTACAAGCCGCTGATATCGGCGCTGTGCATCGACCTGGATGGGCGGCTGAACCTCAACGCGCACGGCTCGCCGGCGCAGACGCAGAACAGTTTCAATCAGAACCCGAACATCGGTTCCAATCTGATGTACGGAGGAGGCAACGCGACCCTTCCCAACGGCGCGCTGCCCAGCGGGCAGATGGGTTGGGGCCCGGCCGACGTCAACCTCAGCCCGTTGTTCGTCAATCAGCCCGCGGAATACCAGCAACTGCTGACGGGCAACGCATCTTTCAACGGGCGCTACGTTACGGCCCCCGTTTCCGGAAGCGCGCAGGACGACCTCAGCGCCAACAAGGAGTTCAATTACCCGTCCAATTACCTTTACTCGCTGGGGGCCAACGACTCCAACGCGCCGAACTACAACGCTGCCACCGGTACCGCGGGACTTGATCTGCTGGCCGGATGCTACGGCACGCCGGGCGATCTGCAAGGGATGCTGTTCACCGGCCTGGACTTCCGCGGCCAGCCGGTTTATGGCGTGATCGGCGGCAACGGCGCCGCCGTCGGCTCGTTCCCGGGCTGTTGCAGTGCGCTTTGCGGCACTTGGGGCTTTACGGCACGACCTGGCAACCCTTACGAACTCGACCTCTCGTTGCGTCAGCCTCGCGCCCTGCGGTCGGTGCCCCCCGCGTCGGCCACCGCCCCCTTCAATCCTTTCTCCGCGGCCGAGTTGGAGCCCATCCTGCGGCCCTACGACCGCGATACGATGACGCTCCCCGGCCGGCTGTTGGGCTTGTCGCCCACGTCGTTGGGCAACGCCTCGGCCGGCGTGGCGCGCAGGTCACCGTCGACCAGTGGGACCTGTCCTGCCCGAACCTCGCCGCCCCGGTAAACAACGTCGGCGCCTTTTCCAGCACCAGCGGCGCTTCCACGAATCTGCTCGCCTACGCGCCGGGTACCCTCCCCAGCGGGTCGGGCAGCGACGGGCGGATCCGCCATTTCACCGACCTGCTGAAGGCGGCGGCGATGGCGGCCGGCGCGCCGGCGCCGGGAATGACCACGGCCAACATGGCGACGCTTCTTCCGCCGGACATCCTTTCCGGCTTGAGGATGGACATCAATCGCCCCTTCGGCAACGGCATTGACGATAACAACAACGGGATCGTCGACGATCCGGCCGAGGCGGATTCGGGCGTGGAACAGATGCCTTACGTGACGCCTCCGGCGGCGCCCCCCTCCACGCCACCGTCGCCGCCGCCGTCGAGCTGGCCGCGGATGGATTATGCGAACTCGGGTAGCAAGTCCACCTTGGCCGACCCGCGGCAAATGTGTTTCCGCTACCTCTTTGTGCTGGGCATGATCCTCACCGATCCTCAGTCGGCCCCGCCCAATTGCTTCCAATTCAACCTTCCGGCGCTCCCCCCTAACCTGGCCGCCATGTCCAGCAGCCAACCCGTTCCACCCGGTCAAGCCGGACAGGCCGATGTCCGTGCCCGCTGGATCGCCCAGTGGGCGGCCAACGTCGTTTCCTTCCGCGATCGCGACTCGATCATGAAGCCCTTCGCCTACGACCCCAACTTTCTTGCCAACGGCGGCGCGTGGAATCCAGGGTCTTACCCGCCAGGCAAGTACCTCGTCTTCAGTTGCGAGCGCCCGGAGCTGTTGATCACGGAGACCCTAGCCTTCCATGAGAAGCGCACGGAGGTCTACCCCGATAACACGAAGCCTACCCCGAAGCAGCTCTTGATGCAGCGAATGAGGCCCCAGGGCTCGCTCTACATCGAGTTGTACAATCCCTGGAGCGCCACCGAGGCGCCTCCCGCGGAGTTCTACTACGACCGCACGAACCCGAGCAAGGGCTGGCAGCAGGGCGTGGTTCTCAATCAGACCACGCCAAGCAGCAACCCAACGGGACAAGGCCAGCGCCAAGATCCGGTCTGGCGGCTGATCATTCCGGCGGATTGTAGCGTCTCCAAGGCGACGAGCAACAGTTATCCGACCGACCCGGACGACCCCAATGTCTCCTACGGATCCGCCGCCCCATTGCCCATCGAGCGGAGCATCTATTTCACGAATCCGAGCAGTTTGGCCAGCACCAACCCCCTCGACGGGACCGAGTTCTACCCGTCGCCCGGCGCCAATGCGTCGGTGGTGCCGATCCTGCTGCACAATCACTATGCCCTGATTGGACCTCCCAGCAGCGAGCAGAACCCCCAGGGTGGTTTGAGCGCCGGGACGTGGCTCAGCAAAGCATCCAGCGGAAACCCCGCCATGATTGTGCTGAAACCGCAGAACTACGCCGCCAATCAACAACCGAGCAGCGCGCCGGTGCAGGTTGCCAACAACTGGACCAGTACGGTCAACAATGATTTGCCCGTTTCGCAGATCAAGCAGCCCTTGCCAATCGTGATCGACCAGGTGACCAACGGAGGCGCCAACCCGCCGCGGCTGAGCATTTCCGAGCCGCTGGGCGCCAACGCCTACCCGGCTCCCACCGGCGGCACGGACAGCGTCTCGGGCGATCCGCAGTATTTTGCCGCTCCGCCGCCGCCTGCTTCGGTTTCCTCCCCGCAGCCTCCCTACTACGGGCCGCTGGACACCACGCCCTGGACTGCGGGCACCAACCCGATCACCCCGGTGCAGATCAACAGCACTGCCGTGGGGAACCTTACCCCAAGCTCCACGCCCTCCCTGAAAGCCTGCCGGGTCGTCCACCTTCAACGCCTGGCCAACCCCTTGATCCAGTACGACCCCAACCCGGCAGACGTCCAGTATACGACTGACGGCGAGATCGACTGGACGAAAACGACCTACAATCCCTACCGCACGATCGACTCGATGCCCATCGATCTGACGGTCTACAACGGCTGGGAAACCCCCACCAATCTGGCCACGGCAACGCCCAGCGCCCAAGAACCGCCGATGACCATACCCTTCCAAAGCCGGCAGCGCGGGGATTATGCGTTGTGGACCGGGGGCGCAGGCGCGCCAGGCAACTACAACAACCTCTGGGCGCAAGAGTGGCAGACCCCGAGCAACGCCTACCCCAAGGCGCTCACCACGCAGTTGATCAGCCAGATGTTCCCCTACCAGCTCCAGCACACGCTGGGCTACATCAGCTACGGGTACTATGGTAACGCCTCCGGCGCGCCGAACGCCAACGGCACGCCGTCGTACACGGCGCCCGCTTCCCAGGAGTATTACGGCGACCCGCCCGCGGTTCCCTTCCCCTGGTTCACCTGGAACAACCGGCCGTTTTGCAGTCCGATGGAGCTGATGCTGGTGCCCGCGCTCTCCTCGTCGCAGTTGCTCTACAACTACAACGTCATCGGCAATCCGTTTACTTTGAGCAATTCAATCCCAAACGGCCCTTCACTAGCCCCGCTTGCGCCGCAGGAAACCAACGCACCGGTGAGCACCACCAGTCCCTACACTTTCGCCAACGCGCCCTTTGGGCAGTTGCTCAATTTCTTCCACACGCAGCAGCCGGCAGCAGCCAGCAGTACGAGTCCGACTCCGGCCCAGTTCTACCGCATCCTGGAGTATCTCCGCGTGCCCTCGCGGTTCGTGGGCACGGAAGTCCAGCTCAATCCGGCCTTCTGCAGTGATGGGAGCGGCGTCCACCAGTTCCATCCGCCCTACAATCGCATCTCGCGCTATCGAGACCCGGGCCGGATCAACCTCAATACGCTCACCGACCTGGTCGTCTGGAACGGCCTGATGCAGAGCGCCCCGGGCCTGGCCAATAATTCGCAAGCTTTCGCCAACTTCCTTCTCAGCCGCAGGGGCTACCCCTTGACCAAGTCGACAGGGAGCAACTTGGATTACTTCAATACGAAGACCCAGTTGAACTCCGCTTGCCCTTCCCTGTTCGCCAATCCTTTCCGCTCCTTTGAAGGCCCGCACCTGGTGCCGCTGGACGTGCTGTATCAGGCCGCGACGTGTCAGGCGATGACGCCCGGGACGGCCGCCAGTCCCGGCATGGATATCGACGCCACCCTGCTGCGGCAAGATCCCACCCCGAGCACGGGTCAATATCGACCGCTGTTCGGCTTCGACGCCGGCATCCCCGGAGGTTCCACTCCCGCGGGCAGCAGCCGCCAATACAACAACGATCAGCGGAACCCCTTCTTCCGCTACCAGAACCTCCAGCGGCTGGGCAACCTGGTGACCACGCGCTCCAACGTCTTCGCCGTCTGGATCACCGTCGGTTACTTCCAGGTGCAAAAGTATAATCCCGCCACGCCGGTTCCCGGAGTCACGGTGGCCAACCAGCAATTCATCTATCCCGACGGCTACCAGATCATGGGCGAGCTGGGGGCCGACACGGGCGAGGTCAAACGGCACCGCGCCTTCTACATCTTCGACCGCTCGATCCCCATGGGCTACCAGCGGGGACATGACAACAACGTGAGCAACGGGATTTTGTTGAGCCGGATGATTGAATGAGTGGTCAGTGGTCAGTGGTTAGTGGCTAGGTGTTAGGGGAATGAGGTCATGAATCAGAGCCGTATTGGCCAGGAGGAAGTGGTCAGTGGTCAGTGGTCAGCGGTCAGTGGCCAGAGATGGCGGAACCCTGCTTCACTAGCCACTAGCCACTGGCCACTAGCCACTGGCCGGCGGGGCTACACGCTGATCGAGATCCTGGTGGCCACGGCGCTGACGCTCCTGGTGCTGGGGGCGGTGGTGCAGGTCTTCGGCACGGTCAGCGAGTCGATCAGCGACGCCCGCTCGTTTGTGGAAAAGGTCGATCAGCTCCGCATCACGCAGCGGCAGCTCAAGCAGGACCTGGAGGGCGAGACGGCCCCCACGACCCCGCCCTTGGCGCCGGAGCTGGGCCTGGGATATTTCGAGTACGTCGAGGGGCCCTTGGGGCCGGTCCTGGACCTCGCCACCAATCCGCAGGCATTCAACAGCGATCACAACAACGAGTGGGACAGCACGGTGGGCGACATCGACGACGTGCTGATGTTCACCACCCGCAGCCGCACGCTGCCCTTTGTGGGCCGCATTGGCGGCGTGGCCTCCACGTCGCAACTGGCCGAGGTGGCGTGGTTCGTCCGCGGGCGGACGCTCTATCGCCGCGTGCTGCTGATCGGGCCGCAAACGAACCTCAGCGGCGTCGGCTCGGCCGGCTTCTACAACTACTACGACCTCTCGGCCCGCTACGACCCCGTGCAGAAGCAGATGGTGGCCAACACGCTGGCCGATCTGACGCGGCCGGAGAACCGATTTGCGCATACCAACGGGTTCAATCCCGGCAGCGGCACGCCCTACCTCTACCCGCCGCACCCGCACAACGTCAGTCCCTGGCTCGCCGGGCTGAAGTTGCCGACCCTTTGCGAGTCAACGTCTTCCACCTGGGACCCCAGCATTGGCATCAGTAATCTCGTGCCGGCGCCTGGGGTAACGCTTAGCGCGGCAGCGCCTCCCGCAGTGCCGAATAAGGTCTTTGACGCCTGGAGGAATCCCTACGTCTTTAACGAGCTCTTTGACCCGACCAATGACCCGGCCGGAATCATGGCCGGAAACCTCAAGACCTACCGCAACGCCACTCGGGTTTCCGAGGACGTGATCCTTACCAACGTAATCGGCTTCAACGTCAAGGCCTGGGACCCGGGGGCGCCGATCATTACCAACTCCTCGCAGACCGCGGTGCTGTTGCCTGGCGATCCGGGATATGTCGCGGCGATGAGCGGCGCTAGTCCCAACGTGGTCGGCGTCGGGGCGTACGTGGATCTCAATTATCTGTCTCAGTGTCCTGCTGCCGTGAGGAACGCTTACGCAACGTCGAGCCCCTTCAGCGGCCCGGGGAATCCGTCATGTCCGCTACAAGGCACCCCCGGCGGCTCGACGACGCCGTCGCTTTGCTCCGTCTACGACACCTGGTGTACCCGCTTCGAGAACTACTGTTATGGCAGTCCCCTTGTCAATCCCGTTTCCGCTACCACTAGTAATCCCGTTATCGACAAATCCTACAACGGTTTCGACAACGATAGCGACGGCGTGGTCAACGACGCCACCGAGAAGGTCATCTTTCCGCCCTACGCGACGCCGCTGCGGGGAATCCAGGTCAAGATCCGCGTTTACGAGCCGGACAGCCGGCAGGTCCGCGAGGTGACCGTCACGCAGAGCTTCGTCAACGAATGAGTCTACACCATGGGATACCGTACGCTCCGCCAGTGCGTCGAAGACCTCGAATCCAAAGGGCAACTGCTCCGCATCGAGCAGCCGATCGACCCGAACCTGGAGGCGGCCGAGATCCAGCGACGCGTTTTCCAGGCGGCCGGACCGGCGATCTACTTTGCCAGCGTCAAGGGCTGCCGCTTCCCCATGGTCTGCAACCTCTTTGGCACGATGGAGCGGATGCGGTACCTGTTCCGCGACTCGTTGGAGTCGCTGGCGCGGCTGGTCGAGCTGAGCGCCGACCCGGCCGACGCGCTGCGCCGCCCGCGACTCTATCTGCGGGCGCCCTGGTGGGCGCTGCACGCGCGGCCCAAGCGGGTCCGCGGCGGGCCGGTGCTGGAGAAGGAGACGCAGATCGATCAACTGCCGCAACTGAAGTGCTGGCCCAAGGACGGCGGGGCCTACATCACCTTGCCGCAAGTCTATACGGAAGACCCCGATCGGCCCGGCCTGGCCCATTCCAACCTGGGCATGTACCGCGTGCAGATTTCCGGCGGAAAGTACGAGCCCAACGCCCAGGTCGGGCTGCACTACCAGATCCATCGCGGACTGGGCATCCACCACGCGGCCGCGCTGCGCCGCAAGGAGAAGCTGCGGCTGAACGTCTTTGTGGGCGGGCCGCCGGCGATGATGGTGGCCGCGGTGATGCCCCTGCCCGAAGGCATGAGCGAGCTGGGCTTGGCCGGCCTCTTGAACCGCCGCCGCGTGCCCATGATCTGCCGCCCCAACGAGCTGGCGATCCACGCCGAGGCCGACTTCTGCATCACCGGCTACCTCGAGCCCAAGCGCGAGCTGCCGGAGGGCCCTTTCGGCGACCACCTGGGCTACTACAGCCTGGCCCACGATTTCCCCGTGATGCGCGTGGAGCGGGTCTACCACCGCGCACGGCCGCTCTGGCCGTTCACCGTGGTCGGTCGCCCGCCGCAGGAGGATTCGCTCTTCGGCCAGTTGATCCACGAGCTGGTCGGCCCGGTGATTCCCAGGAAAGTGCCCGGGGTCCACGCGGTGCACGCCGTCGAGGCGGCCGGCGTCCACCCGCTGCTGCTGGCCGTCGGCAGCGAGCGTTACGTGCCCTACGAGGAGCCGCGGCGTCCGCGGGAGCTGCTGACGCTGGCCAACGCGCTGCTGGGGCAGGGGCAGCTCTCGCTGGCCAAGTACCTGTTCATCGTGGCCCGGGAAGACAACCCGGAGCTGGACGTCCAGGACGTGACCGAGTTCTTCCGCCACGTGCTGGCCCGGGCCGACTGGCGGCGGAACCTCCATTTCCAGACGGCGACCAGCATCGACACGCTGGACTACAGCGGCGACGGCTTGAACCAGGGCTCGAAGCTGGTGGTGGCCGTGGCCGGTCCCGAGCGGCGGACGCTGCCGGTGGCCATCGACAGCCGCATCAAGGTCCCGGCCGGCCTGGGCTTTCGCAATCCCAAGGTGGTGCTGCCGGGAATCCTCGCGGTGGAAGGTCCGGCCTTCCGCACGCCCGAGCTGGGCGCCGAGGCGATGGAGAAGTTCGTGGGCAGTTACAGCCGCAGCGACGCGATCAACAGTTTCCCGCTGATCGTGGTGGCCGACGAGAGCGAGTTCGTCGCCCACACGCTGAACAATTTCCTCTGGGTCACCTTCACGCGGAGCAATCCGGCGGCCGATCTCTACGGCATCGAGTCGTTCACGCTCCACAAGCACTGGGGATGCCTGGGCTCGCTGGTGATCGACGCCCGCTCGAAGCCCCAGCACGCCCCGCCGCTGGTCGAGGATCCCGAGGTCACCAAGAAGGTCGACGAGCTGGCGGCGCCGGGCAGGCCGCTGCACGGGATTATTTGAGTTGATGCCGAGAAGCATCATAGCCGTTCCCGGGCAATCCGCCTTAACGAAGCCTTTGAACGTTTACCGACGCGTGGGAGGTGGGTTGATAAGGACAAAAGATTCCCCTAGAATTGGGGACGAAGGCGGCGATTCCTGACCCTCGCCGAAGGAGCCACCCGTGGAAACCATCACGTATTCTCAAATCCAAGAGTTGGTGCAGCAGATCCCCGAAGAACGATTGCCGGCTGCCTACAAGGTATTGCAGGAACTGGTCGATCGGGGAGAGACGCTGGCAGCCCAGGTCAACTTCATGCGTCTTCCGAAGGCCCAGCGCCGTGAAATCCTTGCCCGCCAGGCCGAGCAGATGAGGGGCCATTACGAAGACGGCGCCGCCGAGCGGTCGCATTGGCAGGCGGGGGAGTTCGCCGATGAACGTCCGGCGCGGTGAGGTCTGGCTGGTGAACCTGGAGCCGACCATCGGCGCCGAAATCCGCAAAACGCGGCCCGTGGTTGTTGTCAGCTCCGACTCCGTCGGCGTGTTGCCGATTCGGCTCGTCGCCCCTTTGACGGAGTGGAAAGACCGTTTCGCCGGAAATCTTTGGCACGTGAAGTTGGTTCCCAACCGCGTCAATGGCCTGGCGAAAACGTCGGCCGTCGATGCAATCCAATTGCGCGGAGTTGACGTGCAGCGATTCGTGCAAAAGTTGGGCCACATTTCGGCAGCCTCGATGAGGTCCGTTGTCGAGGCGATCGCGGTGGTGATCGAGTATTGACCGGGAGTGTGCGTGCGGGCCAGGGAGGCATCGTGGGAAGCGAAGCCGGCGAAGCGGTTGACGTGCAAGAGCAGGACTTGCCTCCCTTTCCGAAAGCCGACCCCCGCGGCCGTTTTCCTGCCTTGGAGTACGCGCAGGTGTCGTTGGCCCGTGATTTGATCCGCGCCCGCAAGGGCGCGGGGCTGAGTCAACAAGAGTTGGCAAATCTTACGGGTCTTCGGCAGGAGAGCATTTCCCGCTTGGAAACGGGCAAGTACACGGCCCGGCCCGGAACGGTCAATAAGATCATGGACGCCATTGAGAGACAACGGCAGGGACAACGGCGCAAGGGGGCATCGAAACGCTAGACACGGGCGTCAGGCAAGTAGGACAGTGTTCGCCATGCCCGACTGGCGCGTCGTCGAAATGAGGAATTGCATTTGACCCTTTGCTATCCGTGACGCCCGGCGTTACATTCCTCGTATGACTTCGATTTCGCTCGTGGAACTGCTGGGCCTTGCGGAAAGTACATTTTCGATACGCGTCAGGTCATTCGATAGGTTTCGACCCAGCCGCCTCCGCAATAACGTGACCGTCCACAGTTTCCAAACTGCTCAAGGCGATAAGCAGTTGGGCGACGCGATCTTCCTTGCTATAAGCGACTGGCTCAACGATCGCGGCTGGACGCTCTCTCGCTGGCGCGTTGATAAAGCCCCTTATAAAGGTCGAGAGTATGTCCTCATCGCACCTGTCGAAGTCGTCCGGCTCGCAACCGCGTATCATGCAACGCGCAGTGCGAGTATTGATTCAATCCGGCAAAACGGGCTATGCGGCGGAACGCGCGAACGTTGCAACACGGACAGGCTTGATACGCTCGGTAACAGCTACGTTTGTTTGGAGCTGGGTTCTCCGGGCGATGAATCGCGGGGCGCATGCGGAACCGCCAACTGGTGGCGCGAGCATCTGGCGCAAAAACCGCCATAATGACGCCGATTGGTCGATACTTGAGTTTGACTTTGGCGGTGTTGCGGGCCTTACATGCTACCCGGACATTTGGAGCGAGAGCGGAGTCGTCATCCGCACGAAGGTTCCGATTATGACTCCCTTTCGGGTCATAATGGGATGACAATAAAGAGGGGAAAGGCGAAATTGTAGTATCGTTATCGGGTTCAGCCGCGAAAAACGCCCGGAATTACTGGCAACCGATGGCTGAGTCGGTCATGGCGGCGCATCGGGCGCACTTCACTGATTTCGCTGGGGAAACCCAAGTCATTCTGGGGGCGGAACCCGATTACGATTCGTCACTCGCCACTCTTCGACGCCTGCTCAACGACTAGCCGGCACTTCGGCAACGAGTTCAGAAAGACCTTGCCGTAGGGCTTGGTGCGGATGCGGGGATCGAGGATCACCACCATGCCCGTGTCAAGCTGGGTGCGGATCAGGCGGCCGAAACCCTGCTTGAGCTTGATCACCGCCTCGGGAAGTTGATACTGGTTGAAGGGGTTGCCGCCGGCGGCGCGGATCGCCTCCAGCCGGGCCTCGATCAAGGGCCGGTCGGGAACACTGAAGGGCAGCCGCGTGATGATCACGTTCTTCAAGGCGTCGCCCGGCACGTCCACCCCCTGCCAAAAACTGTCGGTGCCGAATAACACCGAGCGCGGATTGCTCTTGAACTGCTCGATCATCTGGCTGCGGGGCAGACCGTCGGCCTGGCAGTAAAGCGCCAGGTCCTGCTCGGCCAGCCAGGGGACCAGGGCCGCCGACGCGCGGCGCATCATCTCGTAGCTGGTGAAGAGCACGAAGGCCCGGCCGTCGCTGCGGGCCACGTAGCGGCGGATCATCTCGATCGCCGCCTGTTGGTAGCCCGAGGCGTCGGCGCCCGGATCGGGCATGCCCTCCAGGAGGATCAACTGGGCCTGCTGCTGGTAGTCGAAGGGACTGCCCAGGGCCAGCGTCTTGGCATGCGTCAGCCCGACCCGCGATTGGAAGAACTGGAACGACCCGGCCGTGGCCAGCGTGGCGCTGGTCATGATCACCGTGGGGACCTTCTGGAAGAGGTGCTCCCGCAGCGCGGGGCCGACGTTGATCGGGGCGGCGGCCAGCGTGGTGCGGCGGCGGTGGCGGCCGGAGGTCACGTCGATCCAGTAGGCCGCCTCGGCAATCCGCTGCATCCGCCAGTCCTCGATCGCGTCGGCCAAGGCCAACAAGCGGTCGCGGGCGGAGACGAAATCCTGGCGGACCTCGGGATCTTTCGACGGGTCACACTGGCCCTGGAGGAGGGAGGCCAGGTGCGCGAGCCCTTCGCTGAGGGGATTGGGCACGACCTCGGGCCGCCGGACCCGGCCCGTCCCGCCGCCCTGCGAGGCCCGCCAGTCCTGCAGGGCGCCGAAGAAATCGTCGGCCCGGTAGCGGCAGTCCATCACGGCCCGTTGGGCGTCGGCCAGGTGATAGTGGACCAGCAGCCCGCGGTTGGTGCGGTCGTTATAGAGCTTGTTGAGCAGGTACTCGACCTGGCCGCTGCTGACGCTCAGGCCGAGGTGGTCGCCGGCCACGGCCTCCATGGTGTGGGCCTCGTCGAAGATCACCACGTCGTAGTCGGGCAGGACACTGGCGCCCTGGATGCGCAAGGCCAGGTCGCTGAAGAACAAGGCATGGTTCACCACCAGGATCTGGGCGTTGCTGGCCCGGCGGCGGGCGCGGTAGTAGAAGCAGTCCTTGTAGGTCGGGCAGTTCCGGCCCATGCAGTTGCCCTGGTCGCTGGCCACCTCGTCCCAGACCTGCCCCAACGGCCGGTAGTCGAGGTCCGAGAGCGAGCCGTCGCCGGTCTGGCGCGACCAGCCCTCGATCTGGCGCAACTGTTGGAACTCCTCCGGCTGGGAGAAGGTGCTCGCCGCCCGCGACAAGGCATTTTTCAACCGCCGCAAGCTGAGGTAGTTGCGACGGCCCTTGACCAGCACGGCGGTGAACTCCAGCGGCATCACGCTGCGGAGGAAGGGGATGTCCTTCCGCATGAGTTGCTCCTGGAGGCTGATCGTATGGGTCGAGACGACCACTCTTTTCCGGGGTTTGCCCTCTTCGTCCGCGGCCGCGGCAAGAATCGCCGGCACGAGGTAGGCGAAGCTCTTGCCCACGCCCGTGCCCGCCTCGACGATCAGATGCTCCTTGGTACGGATCGCTTCCGCCACGTCTTCGGCCATGGCAAGCTGCTCGGGCCGATGTTCGTAGCGCTCCATGCGGGCGGAGATCCGCCCTTGAGGACCGAGGATTTCGCGGGGGGAGAGCATAAAAGGGAATTATACAGTAGGGCAATCTCGAAGCTGTCACTGATTTCTCTCCGGTGGCCGCTTGCATTTCCCCGCAGACCGGCTCTAATCATTCGATCCTTCCTTTGGTTGCCTGCCTGCTGCGAAAATCTCCGGAGCCCGCCTGCCATGGTGAGAGTGTCGAACCACTGCCCGCGGCTGATGGCAGTCGCGTTGGCCCTATCGTTGTTTTCGAGTCCGATAACAGCAGCCCCGCCGGGCCCGCCGGAAAAGCCCTTCGAGATCGATTCGCCCGACGCCTGGGCCGCCGCGCCGGCAAATCGCGCGGCTCGGCGACGGCTTCCTCGTCTGGGAGGCGCGGCGCGACGGCCATTGGTCCATCTGGACGATCAAGCTCGACGGCAGCGGCTTGAAGCAGCTCACGCCCGTCGAGGACGACCGCGACCAGTTGTGCCCGCACATCTCGCCTGACGGCACGACGGTCGCCTACCTCAGCCTTCCCCGCGCAGACGGCCCGCAAACGGGCGCCATGCGGAAAAGCCCGCTCCGCCTGATCCATGCCGACGGGACGGGCGAGCGGGTCATCGTGGCCGACGCCCACAAGTACGGCGGCGGCTGGGACCGCGCGGTGACCTGGTTCACGCCCACGCGCGGCTTACATCGGCCCCGACGATAACGCCTATGAACTCGATCTGGCCAACGGCAGGTCGTCGTTGCTCGTCAGCGGCGGCGGCGGCTGGCTGCCCAATACGGCGTTGACCCACGTCGTCACGTCGTTCAACACGTTCTCCCTCCTGGACGGCAAGACGAAGACCGTCACGCCGATGCCGCATCTGGGCGGTTGCCAGCCTTACTTCACCCACGACGGGCAATGGGGTTTCTGGATGGCCAACATGGGCGGGCCGATCGGCAAGATGCGGCTTTCCACCCGTGAGTGGTCCATTCTGCTCGACCCGGCCGTCCTGCCGAAGCAGCGCGACTACTGCTACTTCCCCAATGTCTCGTCGAGCCAATGCCTGCTGGCCTTCGCCGCCGCCAACCACGAGAAGCTGCGCGGGGGCTACGGCGGCTACGATCTGTCAGACTACAACGTGTTCGTCGTGCAGATCGACCCCAACACGCTGGACGTTCTGGGCAAGCCGGTGCGCTATTCCTTCGACTCGGTGTGCAACCGTTTCCCGGACGTGTACCAGCCTCCGCTGGCTTTGGGCTTCCGGTCGAACAAGGCCCCGTTCGGCGTGGAGTACACCTCGCCGGGCGGCGGCGCGTGGGACTGGGATTTCGGCGACGGCCGGGCGACCCGGGGCCCGGTCGCCCGGCACGTCTACGCGGAGCCCGGCCTCTACATGGTCTCGGCCTCGCAGGTGCGATGGCTGACGACTCAGAACAGACCGTGCCACAGGTCTTGCTGCGCTGGCGGCGAGTTCTCGCCCGGGAGTGGGTGGGCGGCGCGGCGCTGGCGGATTTCGACGAGTTCTTCCAGACGCTTCTCGACTTTCAGACGATTGAAGCCCGAGGTCAGTTGGCCGCGGGCACGATCGTACCAGTAGCCGGCGCGGAGCAGCAGGGCATCGGCTTCTTCGCCTTGGCGTGCTTCGCCCAATGTCCACCAAGCGTCGGCCAAGCCGATCTGGGCGATGGTTTCTTTCGGTGATGCAAGGTCTTGTTCCGCCAGTTGCCGCAACGGGGCATCGCTGCCCTTGGCCAGGTGCGGCAGGCCCTTTTTCCAGTCGTCGTCAAGGCAGTAGCAACGCCCGACCACAAGATGCGCATCAACATCGTCAGGGTTGGCTTTCAGTTTCGCCTCGGCCTGTCGACGCTGCGTTTGTCGCCGACAATAATCCCGCACCCAATCCCGCTGCTGGAGCGTCTTCTTGCGCAACTCCTTTGACCGTTGGCAGGCGCGAGACGCCGTTGGCCAGATCGGCGGCCAATTCGTAGCGACTTTCCGATAACGCTTGGCCAATGACTCGTTGCGAACCGTCGTAAAGCGCCTTGATCTGCTCGGGGTTGTTGCCTTTGTCGGCAAACGCCAGCAGGGCGTCGCCCTTCTCCTGCAACACGTCAATGTCGAAATCGCCGGTCATCTCGATGGCCTCAAGCACCAGGGCCACGTCGCCTGCCTGGCCGGCAAGGTCGCGCCCCTGACGGAGCAACACGTACCGCTCGTCGGGCTGCTTCGACGCCTTGGCCGCTTGAAGCAGTTGATAGGCCAACTTCACCCGCTGCGCCGGCTTGGCGTGGCCGGGCGCATAGACGCCGGCAAGCTGTGCGGCGATCTCCTGCTGCTTGGCATCGTCGGGCACTGGAAGCCGTTTCTTCGCAACCGGCGGCGCTGCTGGCGGCCCCGATGGCTGGCTTGACGATCTATCACCTGAGAGGTCGAACGAGGGCACCAGCGGCTTCTCGACGGCCTCGGTGGGCTTCTCGAAGGTTGGCCTCGTCACGGGTGCCGGGGCCTCGGCCTCGGCGATGGTGGACTCTTGCGGCCGCTTCGCGGTAATCGGTGCAGTTGGCGTATCAGGTTCCGTCTTGGCGGCGGCAGGCTCCTCGGGCGGGCTTCGCACAATCGGCACGAGGGCTTCTGTCGTAGCAGTCGGCTGGTCCGCCCGATGAATGGCGCTGCGGGCCAGGAGTGCCGCGAGCACCAACGCCCCCGCGATGGCGACGGCGATCAGCGGCCCGAGACTCATCTGCCGCTTCCTCACGGCACGATGAGTTCGGGCAGTCGGGGCGCGCAGGCGAGGATGTCCGCCCATTGCTGGGAATCGGCCGCCGCGGCATCCTGGGCGACAACGGGTTGCGCCCAGCGCGGCTGCATACGGTTGCGCAGCCGCTGGTCGTAGTCGGCCTTCGTCGCGGAGTTCAACAGGCAGAGCCTCGCTGCCGACACCTCGTTGAGCAACCGCTGCGAAAGGTCCGAGTGCTTGCCGCACTGGAAGGTCCGCAGATGGGCCATCTGCCGGTCGGCGGCCGTGTCGATGACATCCGCTTGGACCTCGAACAAGGCGGCCCCCAACAGCCGATAATGGTTCGGCGGCTGTTCCTCGGGCGGAATGCCCAGCCAGGCATGGTAGGGATTAAAGGCTTCGCTCACCGACGTATCTTCTTGCGATTTGGACGCTCGCCACTTGTGGTGCAGGCGTCCCGCCTGCATTTCCGGGCAGGCGGGACGCCTGCACCACAATTACAGGTGGAGGTCGATCTTCGGCCCGCGCTTGCGGCGCGGCGATCCCAGCCAGCCTACGCCGATTGCCGCGAGAATCCCGCCAACAACGCCGCCGCCGGCAAGCCAAAGGGCCTGATTTTCGGTTAACGCAGGCATGCCGCCCCTTCTCGTCGGCTGGGGGCTGGATTCCGTCTTCGGCGCAGGCTGGGGGTCGGCCGCGACCTCGGGCGTTGCGGGCTGCTCCGATTCGGGCATTACCGGCTCGGGTTTCGCAGCTAGCTTCCTGCCCCTCGCACGGGCCGCGTTCTTCGCTCCCTGACCTTGCGGCGCGTCAGGATCGTCCAACAGCCCGACCGCCCGAGCAACCGACCCATCCGCGTCCGCCGATGGCGCTTCGGCTGGGAGCGATCCAAAGGGCGGCCGGCTTGCCAACTCGGGCTGTACCGTCTGCAATGGCGGCAGGAGGTTGTGCCGGGCAATGGTTTCCTTGCAGTGCTCGGGCGTGAGGAACGCGGCGAAATCCTTGGCCGCTTGGCCGCCCTTCGGCGACACGTAAAGCGTCAGCGTCCGCGACAAAGGATTGGGGGAAGGGTGAAGGACGAAGGATGAAGGATGAATTCTGCCGTCCGCCGTCCCCCGTCCGCCTTCGTCTCCCGACCCCCGACCCCCGACCCCCGACCCCGCAAACACCGGCACCAGCTTGACGGATTTCTCCTTGGGCGGCAGTTGGCTCAGGTCCACGAAACCGATGGCAGCCGGGTCGCGGGCAACCGCCAGGATCACCTTCTCGTTGTCCGGCTGGGCGGTATATTTCAACGACTTCCTTCCCCCGCTTTCCGCCAGCTTCTCCTTGAGCAACTGCGTGATCGGATCGCCTCGCTTCAATCCGAAGACGTGCATGGCGGCAGCCGCGCCCCGGACGGCCGGCCACTTCTTGGTCTCGCCACAGAAGATCGACCTCACCTCGTCCATCGGCAGCGAGGGCAGCGGGTTCTCCGGGTGGACGATGATCCCCGCCTCCATCCGCCCCAAGACGACGCATTTTGGATTTTCGCTCTTGGATTTTGGATTTCCGGCCGTCTGACCGCTGATCGCTGACGGCTGACCGCTTTCCCCGTCCGCCAGCAACAACTCCGTCACGCCCTTGGCAAGGTTCTCGATGGCCTCCTCCTGCATCTGGCCCTTCTGGAACTTCAGTTGCACTGTCGCCTTCGACTTGACGAACTCCAGGGACAAGTCTTTCAGCGCACTCCCATGCGCGGCCAAGTCGCAGACGGCGATTTCCGTGCCGCTACCGGCTTTCACGTCGGCCAACCGCTCTCTTCCTCGCACGGCGTTTAGTTCATACTCCGGCCACAACCCAAACTCTTTGATAATCTTGACCGCCTTCGGCCCTGTGGCGAACCCGCACAACTCTCTGGCTTCCGAAGGCGCGTCGGGGTGTAGGTAAAGCGTGAGCGAATCGACAAATGGATAACTGCCGTCCGCGACGGTCGAGGGCGATGGATGCACCGGCGGCTCGCCCTTGCTGGAAACAATGCCCAAAACGCGGACGCGTTTGTCTAGGTGTTCATCGCAAGGATAGAAGACGAATCCGATGGCGTCCGATCGTTTGATGACCACCGCGACGACACCTGCGTCCGTCTGTTTGTCGCCGCCAACACACCCGTTTCCGAGCATCAGCCTCTTCTGGAACATCATTGCCTGCGTGGTACACGGCGCAGGGCGATACGTTTCGACCCGGCCGAAGGCGCCGGAGCCGCTCACGTTTTGCCAAAGCGCGATTCTCCCCAAAAAGACGCCTTGGAGATCTTGCAGCGCGATGTTTCGCGCGGGGTTCTTGCAGTTGACCACCACGCAGACGACGAAGCGGCCAATCTTGAAGCTCTCGTAGCCGCCGGCCGTATTCCTGGACTTCTCCCGCAGGCGGAAATCGAGGGTCATGCCCACGTCGCAAGCGTGCTGGGAAAGGAGTCCGGGAATCTGGTCGCTATCAGCGGGACTGAAGTCAATGAAATGCGTCCGTCGTTCGCTTTCAAAACGCTGAATGAGCGTCCTCATGATAGGGATGCCGTTCCATGTTCCACGTGCCGCAAACGGAGAGGGGCTTGCAGCCACCTCCTTGGAGTCTTGTTCTCCTTCCGGTTCCGCGCCGGACGCCGCGACGAGCGCGACCATTATAAGCGACTTTGCGATCACGGACCAATCCTTTGCCCTAGGCGCGGGAAGCATTCCCTCGCCCTACGCCCCTGCAAACGCACGTCGATCAGTTCGCTTTCTTCGCGATTACCTGCTCCGGGCAGCAGTTGAATACCTTAGCTCTTCCCCTTCGTATTTCACAAACAAGACACGCACATGCGGAAGGGCCCGCCTGCCTGGAGCGAGTCCAAACACGAAAAAAGCAAACCTCGTGCGTTTTGAGACATCAGGAATATCCCACTAATTCTCCACGCTCCCCTTCTCGGAAACGATGATATCGCCGGCGCTCGGCTTGTCCCACGTGTCTTGCTTGGGTCGATACTCGATTTTCCCCTCTTGATCCTTTCGGTCGGGCCCTACGCTGTAAAGTCTATAGCCCTCGGGCCCCGTGACGTACCGCATCCGGCCGCCCGAGAAAGGATCCAGCCAGAGAGGGTCGGACTTGCGATCCTCGGTCATGTCAGGAAGTCCGCCCGAGCGTTGCCGAGTCGCCTCGATGCGCAGAGCGATGACAGTCAGTTGAAACCGCGCGAGCGTCACGCGCTTGTCAATGGCCAGGCGGCCAAAACGAGGAAGCCACCCGCGAACGATCGGGTCTGGCGATGTCGGCTCGGCCAAGAGCGGACCGTCGGGCCGGTCAATGGCGCTTAGCCACGCGGCGACCCGCGTAACGGCTTCGGCAAGCGCGCCGCGTGTGTGCTCGACATGCATTGCGTCGAGATCCCGGCGATCGATTCCAGAGTTCAGCAGTTCCTTGCGGAGCGCCGCGCCGTCCATTTTTTCAAACGACCGAGATAGGATGCCCGCCGCCTCCTCGACACAGGGCAGCAGGGAGTCCTCGTTCGGGCCAAGGGCCTTCAGGCTTCGGACCGCCAGATCTAGTTGGTCCGGCGACCATTTGTGCCGGGCGGCAGACTTGAACAACCCTCTGAGGGCCGCCTGTTCGTAGACATAGGACCAATGGACTCCCGTGGCTAGCCCGCACCTGTGGAAGCAACGCGCCATGCGGATGACGTTGAGAGACGCCTGCAGGGAAGACTTCTTCCCGCTGTCTGCCTGCGCTTCGAGGAGAAGAAGACGCGCCGCCGCATGGCTTCCAGCCACAAAATCCAGCGACTCCTCCAGCGTGGCCGGATGGGGAAGCTGTAGGCGATCTTGCTCCAAACGGGACGCGATCGCGGCGCGGATTGCGGCCGTCTCTTGCAGGATGGCGTCAGTCTTAGCGGCGTCGCGCGCTTCAGGAGAACCCTCCACGGACTGCCGGTAAGCCTCGCTGATCGCTAGGGACTTGGTGCGGAGCGGAAGAAGTAAACGCTCCAGTTCCGCAGGCGCAAGCGGCGAGGCTGATTCCGGAGGGCGGACCGGCGCCCCTGGTTCACCGGGGGCGGGGACGACCGCCTCCTTCGCCGCGGGACCGCTGTTCCCCGCAGAGAAACCGACCCGGTGGGGCGCCGCCAACACCCAAACCACCGCGACCAAGCCCGCACTCGCCGTGGCCGCGATCGCGATATATCGCAGGAGCTTGCTGCGGCTCATTATTCACCTCAGGATCGTCGGTTTGGGGTTTGCGTTCATCCAGGCGCGGGCCTCGGCAATCTCGCGCTTGCTGTACCCCTTCGATTCCTTAACCTTGACCGGAAAGTCGTACAGCATCTTCGCCAGCTCGTATAAAGCGTACCCGGCGATGGGCTGCCCGGGACCGCGCGGCGTTGTCGGCCGCAACAGCGCATCGCTGAAAAGGTACTTCTTGAGCAGATCAACGGCCTCCGGTTGGCGGGTATAGCCCAGGTTGGGGAGCCAGCGGGTCAGGACCGACAGATCGTTGACGCCCTCGATCCCCTTTACAACGCGTTCTATCGACGGAGCATCGCCCATACGTGCCAGAGCCAGTTGGGCAGGCCAATCGCTGCTCCCGTACATTGGTGGGCCACCCTCCTTGTAACGGGAGGCGAGCGTACGCAGTCGCGTTTCAAAAGCGGAATTGCCGATCACGCCCGCAAGAAGGATAAGGTTTCGCCGTGGCTGCTCGCGCGAGAGCAATTCTCCGACCCGCCTCCTCGCCTCCGCGTCGAAAGCTTTCGCGGGGAGTGTTCCCAACAATTCCGCCGCCCGATCGTCAATGCCTCCCTCGTGATCCGTTTCCGCCACGTTCAGCAGCAGCGAAATCGCGGACTCCCGGGTGGGGGCATCGTGCGCGCGGTGAAGAACGCTCCCAACCCATGCCAGCGCCGAAAACCGTGTTCGAAAGTCGCGCGCTTTCAAATACTTCTTGAGCAACGGAAGGAGTTCCTCAGGAGGAGCCTCGTTGATCACCATCGTGTCGACGATGCGGTTGTTCCGCACGTTGTCGACCAGGTCCGCAACCCTCTGTTCCGTGGTGGGGGCACCCTCACTGGCGATTGCCGCCAATGCAACCGCTAGTCCGAGAGCAAAGGCCACCATGGCTCGTCGAACGATGGCGTTGCAAACATCGTATGGCCCGCTTCCCGACGATCGAATCGAAGTCGCGTTCACAGATTGTCCTCCTTAGCGTGGGACCCCGTCCCACTGGAATTTCCTCAAACGCCAATGATCCGCTCCATACTCGTGGTACATTAGATTTACTGTGTCTGAGTACAAATCGTCGTAGCCGAAGGCGGCATGCCCCATCTCGTGGGAGCAGGTCTGAGGGGGGCCCGGCGTCACGTCCGGAAATACGAAGGCGAAGCGCTGACTGACGGCTGAGACCCCGCAGTGGCCGAGCGTGTTCCCGTTCACTACGAAAATTACATTGTCCTGGCTAGCGTCGTCACAATTGCCAATGATGACCTGCTCCTCGGCGGTTGGAAACAACGGACCATCATCGTCCAGCTTTCCGTTGAGGTTAAGATCGTAGCGGACGGCCATAGAGGGGAGCGGGGTTACGATCCAGCTTACCACCGCTTGGTTGTAGGCCGTGTTGTTCAGGTAATTACTTACCGCGTTAGTGTCAATCGGGGTGCTGTTAAGGTTCGTGCTCGCCGCGGTGGTGCAGCAGATGCCACAGGTCCCGGTAATGATGTTTTGTCCACTCACCACGTCCGTTCCGACGGGCACTGTGTCAAGGAGCCCATTGGCGCCGGGGGTAATGCACGTCTGTGAGGGCGTCCCGCATCCGAACGGGATAACATAGACGTTGTCTCCGCCGAGGACTGACTCGGTCTTTCCATTGAGGCCGTCATTGATGTAGGCAATATGGGTTTGATCGTCCCCAGCAGCCACGGACTCGAGAATGTGGTTGGGCCCAAAACCTATGCAGATCTGACTCGGCAGACCGCAGCCGGGCTGAATAACCTGCACGTCGTCGCGTTGCAGGTTAATCTGCCGTATGCCGAGGCGCTTTGTAACCTGCGCGTACACCGCAACCCCCATTTGGCCAATGTTTGTACCGGTTGTGGTCGGCGCACTGCGCAATGGCATTGGCCGTTCCCACAGCCGCCCCCGTGACCGTCACTTGTTCCGGTGATCCGTTGAGATTCCCCGGCGAAATGGTCATTGTGGCGGTGCCGTCGCTCGTGAGGCATACGATCGTCGCCGACGAACTCGGATTGACCGAGACATTCGCCGTGTCGCTCTGGGCGTTCTGCACCGACTTCCACGGGGTTTGCGGGGAGGTATAGTTATCGAAGCCGTATGTCTGGGCCGGGTCCTCCTGGAAGGTGGCAACAGGCAGTGGCGCCACCCGCGCGTAGTCCTGGCATGTCGTCGGCCCGCCAGCAAGCGGGGAGTCCCAGACGAAAGTGGCCGTCATGCAGCCTGCGAGTACAAAATTCTGGTCCGTGACGACGGCAAATTGTTTGTTGGGAAATCCGCCCGGCGGTACGCGAATCGGTTGGCTGATGTGCCCGCCACAAACCAAGGAACCGGTGCCACAGTCATAAAGGGCAACGCCTGTCGGAACCGTGAAACTCGCGCTGCCGACGTTGCCGTCGGCGCTGGCGGCGCCGACCCATTGCGGGGTTTCCAACCTGAGTATCATTATCTCGTAGTTGCAGTTTGAAGGAAGCCCCGCGGGAAACGCGCCGCCAGATAGTGTTAGGATTATCCCCGCGGGGAGATAGAATCCGCCTCCCTCGGAGGTCTCGGCCTGATGTTCCGCGTTGCTGACCTGCGGCGTCCAGTATTGGTCTTGGTGGGCGTTCAGCGCATCAACATAGATGCTGATGTCCGCCACCGACGCCTGAAAGGCTGGCGGCGCTCCGCTGCCAGGGCCGTTGCCGGGGGCGTTTTGGGTAAGGTTGCCCGCAAAGAACACGTCCGACCAGTCGTCGACGCTCGGTGCGCCCACGCCCTCCCACGTTTGGCTGGCGACCAACCCGGTGCTGCCGTCGGTGCAGTTCCAGAGCGTCGCATCGCCAGTGTAAGTCGTTTTAGGCGCGTCAATAAACCAGCCGAAAGGCGCCGCGAGCTTGACGGTTACGTCGAAGATTCCGCCCTCCGGGGAGTAGTTTGGGCCGGTGCCCATCGATGCCGGAAAGGCGAGGCCAACGTCCTGGCTCACCCGCAGACTCGCGGTAATGTCGCCATCGTCCCCGAGGCAGCGCGCTGCGGCGCCGAGCATGACCGTGAGAGAAAAGGCGACTGCAAGAAAGGCCGTGCTGTTTCTTCGCTCGAAGTGCGGCATGATCTTAGCCCTTTCATTGGTTCTAGTGGTGCGGCCCGGTCTTTGCGTCGCCGCGTTGGCGAGGCGCTTTATTGCCCTCGCCCTGCGGCGCCGAATCGAGTTTCGCCAACTGTTTTCTCGCCCCCTCCGCCAGCGGCGAATCGGCGTGTCTTGCCAAAAACTCTGTGAGCACCTTCCTTGCCTCATCGGGACGATTCGTCCATCGGTAGACCACGCTGATGAACAAGGTGCTCGCGTCCGCCTCCTTGCTCTCGGGGTACTGGCGGAGCAGACGATTCCAGATCGAGACGGCTCCTTCCGCGTTGTGCTTATGGTTCCACTCAATGTTCGCACCAAGGAACATGGCAGTGCTGGCCCAAGGTGCCTTGGGCGCCGCGCGGACTGCGGCAACATAGTCGGCCAGTGCCGCATCTGGATCGCGGGTCTCGCCCCGGAGATTATTGTAGTTTCGCGCGCGCTTGAAGTGAGCGTAAGACTTTTGCTCGCGGCTTACCTTGGGGGCCGCGCCAACGATGACGCGGCTGCATAGCTCAAGGGATCGCTTGCAATCTTCGCCGGCGCGATAAGCGTCGGCCAACATCAGGATCAGCTTCGCCTGCTCGTCGCCCTTGCGGACGATCTCGGGTGTAAGGGATTTTCCGGACTTGGCGGCCTCGATCAGCCGCTCCATGCCCGTGGGAATGTGGCCGTTTACCTCGACGAACGTTCGCTGGGGCGCAAGCGGCTGGGCCTTCTCGAAGAATGCCACGGCTCGCTCGGGGTGCTCCAGGAGATACTCGACGAGGCCGGCGCGGACGTAGATGTCGTAGCCGGTCTGACGGAGCGAAGGCAACGTGTCGTCGGGGAACACGGTCGAACCCGTGCTCACCTCCTGCCTCTGTGCCCGAGATGCAGGGGAGACCTCGCTGCCCCGCGCCTGCGTTTTCGTACCATCCGACCGCCGCGTCGGCGTGCTGCCTTCCGCCCGGCAAATCGAACTGCCGCTCCAACTTCACGTCGATCAACCGCACGTGCGCATCGCCCGTCCAAGGGCTGGCGGGATACTTCGTGGCGAGTTCCTCGAATGCCGCCAGGGCTTCGTCCGGCTTGTTCGTCTCGGTGTAAAGCACGCCCGCGTGGTAAAGAGCCTGGGGCACATGGCGACTGGCCGGGTAGCGACTCGGCAAGTCCGTCCAATAGGGCAGGGCGGCGGCGCGGGCGGCCACCAGCGCCCGTTTCTGCTGCTGCCGGTCTGCCTCCGCCACCCGCGGCGAGGCGGGCTGTTGTGGGACGTTGTTCTTTTCCGCGCCTTTCTCCGTTACCGTCGGGCCGAACTGCTCGGCAGCGACCCGCTCGATCAGAAGGGCCAACTCGCGCAACGTGTCGTCGTGCCATGAGCCTTTGGGATACTCTTTGAGGCTGGCTTGGTAGGCGACCGCAGCCAGGGCCAGCGGCGAGAGTTTGGGTGATTTGGAGTTCGCCTGTCTTCCCGCCGTCGCCACGAGGATTCGTCCCAGCCCCAAGCCGGCGAAGGAACGATGGCCGGCCGAGCGGCTTCGTAGCGAACCGTTGAGCGGGAGGCTGAACCAGCCCTTGGCGAGGTCGTACTGACGGAGCACGCTGTAGATGTTTCCGAGAACAAGGGCTACGCTGCCCCGGTCGTCGCCAATCGTCAATTCGTCAGGAAGAAGCTTGACCCGGTTCTGGGCGGACTCGATGAGCCGGTCCAATCCGGCGGCAACGCCCTCGCCTGCGGCTCCCTCACCCCCTGCCCCTCTCCCGGAGGGAGAGGGGAGATGCTGCTTCGCCTGCTGGAAGCCTTCCGCGGCGGCGTCGAAGCGGCCATCGACCAGGGAAACGATGCCCTGCCGGAGGTAGATGTCGTAGGCCGCTTCTTTCCAGGCTCCCATGTGACTAAAGAAGAACGTAAGAGTGAAGAACGAATGTTGGGCATATTGATTAGGAACACGAACGTCAATCGCCAACGCCATGTTCCTACTCAGACGAGAAAGGGCGTCTTGAACGGACCCTCGCAAGAAGCGGGTCACCTTCGCCCTTCGCCTTTCGGACACTGCAGAGGTAGCACTCGCCGTAGACGAGGCCCCCGCATTCGCGACACCGAACGGGTCGCTCGATGTGAACCCTGGTCACCTTCGGGGCGGGCGACCCGCCATCTTCTGCTTTCTACCGTGTCGGTTTGCGGCAATGCGCCCCGACGCCACGCCCGCCACAAATGCACGCGAGACTCCCGCAGCGACAGCGACGCGCCTCTGCGATCTCGCCTCCGAAAGCAGCCGAAGAACCAACAGAACAACATCATCACTCTTCATTGAACAAACGCACAGACGACGATGAACTTTTTTGGAAGTCGATTCCAACCCCGAAGGCGTTAATCGGCTGATCCTCGCACGTAAGCGTACCACCAGACAATTCTGGAGAATTGTGCAGGCTACTGCACCGCCATGTTCCGTTTCGGCACGGTCATTCGACTGTAACCGGCAAAGGTTACAACACTCCCATACAGCCTCAAAGGGCTACGTTGTCATCGAAATGCCGGAAGACGCGAGCCTGGAATACTGACCTTTCGGGTCAACGGAGTAGATGGCGTTCTCACGGTGCCGATACTAGCCGAAACACGAAAAATTTCAAAGTAGAAAAACAGCCACCGCGAATTTCCCGCGTTTTAGCGATGTCGTAGTGTACAACTGTACACCGTGTCGTAGTGAACATGCGTACAATTCGATGAAGTTTTGACGTTCCTAGCGTTTCCTTACGTACGTACGTACGTTACGTTCTTGAAAGAAACGCTAGGAACGTCAAAACTTCATCAAAGTATGCCCAACATTCGTTCTTCACTCTTACGTTCTTCTTTAGTCACATGGGAGGACGGCTCGGCGCCCTTGTCTGCGCGAGAGGGACAGTCCCATTTTCGCTGCGCGAAAATTGGGACAGTCCCTTGGTGGCCGCCAGCGCGTGCTCCGTGGCCTTCTTGAGGTCCAGTTGGGTCTCCAAGACCAGATCGACCATCGCCACGTGCGCTTGCCCGCGCCAGGGGCCAGTGGGCGACTGCTTGATGAACTTCTGCCACCAGTCCGCCGCCTGCGCGGGACGGCCGAGGCCCACGTAGCACTGGCCGATGCGAAAGCCGGAGGCGTGGCCCCAGGGATTCTTGGGGTACGCCGCCAAGACCTGGGCGAAGAGTTGGCCCGCCTCGACGAACTTGCCTTGTTGGCGGAGTTTTTCGGCCTTGTCGTAAAGCTGCCTGGCCTCGCCCGCCGTGAAATCGCTGTTGAGCCGGCCTTGCAACAGGGCGAGAACGTAGCCGCCCTTGATGCCGTGGTACTGGAGACACTTCAGCCCGAAGTCCACGGCCTTCTTCGCGCTTTCCTGTTCACCGCGGGCCATGTAGAGCATGGCCAGCACGTCGGCGGCCTCGGCGGTGGTCTCGTCCGGCGCGCCACCCGCCTGCTGCAACATCTTCTCCAGCGTCTTGATGGCCTCGTCCGGCTTCTTGTCGAGCGCCTTGAGCCACGCGCCGTAGATCGCCGCTTTCGCACTGACGGCGGCACCGGACTTGGACAGCATGTTGAGATACTGCCGCGCCTGGTCCGTTTGCCCCAGGCCCAGCAGAATCCGCCCATAGACCAGCATGGTCTTCTGGCGATCCTCGGGCGTGCCGCGCTGAAGGATCGCGTCGGCCTGCTTCTTGGCTTCGAGATACTCTTCCTTTCCGACCGCTTGATCGACAGCACTCCACTGTGGCGCGGGCCCTTGGACTGGGCCACGCGGAAAGCGCATTTGACCCGGGGAAGGCGATGCGATCGCCAGCAAGGCGAGGATCAATAAAGCCCGAATTAGTTTCTGCTGCGGAAGGTCCTGTGTCGCCTTTCGCTCCGCGAAAGTAGCGGCCAATCCACGCCACTTTCGCGGAGCGAAAGGCGACGATCCAGCCACGCTGCTCTTTCCGCAACAGAAACGAATTAGGCCATATTCATGCGGCCTACGTGCCCCCCCCCCCGAAGAAGAGGCAGAGAGGCCACGTTGCTGTCGTGCGAGAAGAAAGCGCCCGACGCGATTCGACGTGCCGACACCATCCCAACCCCTCCCTCCCTTGGAGCCGTTTAGGAATGCGAGCCGTCAAGAAAGATGGCCCGATTCTACCGCGGCCATAAACACCGTCCAGTTAATTCTCGACGAGTTCCCAAACGGGTTATGAAGCGAGTGCCCGTGTCGTGTCGCTGCAAGTCATGGCGCGATGGTTACTTCTGATGGCTACGAACCGGGGTTGTCGAACGCGGAATGCCCCGGAAATCTTTTCGTGCCCCTCCACAGAACACGCGCGTGCTCCGCGAGGAATCCAGCCGGCGCTGCTCGCTGGGCGTCAGCTACCGCCTGGTCCTCGAGGTCTTCGCCAATCATCCGGAAAAGCTCGACGAGATGGAGACCTCCAATTCGCTCGACGAGGATTTCGAAACGCCGCTGCTGTACGAGCCGCGGCCGTAGTTCCCCCCCGTATTACTTGATACGGGACCGCACGTCATCCATGACGCTGCGCAGCCAGGCCTGCTTGCCGACATCGACGCCGTACTTGTTGTCGTGCCAGTCCTGGGCCACGCCCAGGGCCGCCTGGTACTGCTGGCGGGCCTTGCCCTTTTCGCCGGCCAGTTGGTAGGCGTCGGCAATGCCCACCATAGCCATCACGACCTCGTCGCTCTGCGGATACTTCTTCATGGCCTTGCGATAGGTCAACAGCGCCTCTTCGATTTTCTTGTTCGCCGCCAGCAGGCGCGCAAGCCGATCAGGGCCTTGGGCGCCAGCGTGCTCTGCGGGTAGCGGTCCTCGAACGAGCGATAGGTTGACTCGGCCCGGGCCGCGTCCTTGAGCACCGTCTCCCTGATCCGGGCCAGGTCCAGCAGGGCGTACTCGGCCAGCAGGTCCTGGGAGTAGCGGGCCAACAGGGCTTCCAGCGAGTCCACGGCCTTGTCCGCCTGGCCCAGCGACTTCTCGCCCCGAAGGCTGTACTGGATGGTCGCCCAAGTGTAGGCGGCCCGGGGCGCAACGTCGGCCAGCGGATACGCGGCAAGGACCTGGTCGCAAGCCGCCAGCGATTCGGCCAGTTTGCCGTCCAGGCGTAGACGGTCGGCGCTCTGCATGAGGCCGGCCGCCGCCTTGTTGTAAGGGCCGGACGACAAACGCCGAGCGTCGGCCGTCGGCGGATCCAGCGAGATCTCCAGATCGGTGACCGCTTTGCCCCCGTCGAGGAACCGCGCGCACAAAAGGTGTCCGCCGATCACCTGGTCCACCGCCACCGTCAACACGTTCCATCCTTTCTTCAGCGGCGCGGGCCTGGTCGCTGTCGTAGGTGGGGCTCCGCTGGATCTGGTTGGACCAGAGCTTGCGCCCGTTGAGGATCACCTTCAGGGCGTCGTCGGAGCTGGCCGCGATGACCGCCCCGGGGCGGTCCAGGGGGCTGTAGAGATAAGCGCAGCAATAGGTGATGCCGTACTCGAAAGACCTGCCGGACACGTTGAACAGATCGCACATCGTGGGGCCTTGCACGGCGCCGGAGAAATGCACCTTCTGCCACCGCTGCTTCTGCAGCACGTCGCCGGCCCGAGGCCGGGCGGTGAGCTCGTGCGCCCGCCGCCTTCCAGCACGTCCGCGCTCATGGAATCGCCCAGGTAGGCCACGTCGTAGTGCAGGGGGCTGATCGCCAGCCAGTGCATGATCGATCCGTCGTCCAGCGCGGGATAGACCAGCACCGCGTCAAACTCCTTCGGAGCCGGCGGCGTTTCGGCGGCCGCCGTCGCACCGCCAAGGCAGAGGATCGCCAGAAGCAACAAGTCGCAGCGTTTGCCGGCGTTCATGATGGGTATTCTCAGTTTGAAACTTCCAGAGACTGAAACAAGGAAGTCGGGGTTGTACGTTCCGGGTGAGCGGGCGAATACTTTGGAGTGCGGCGACTTGTCGCCGCTTTTCCAGTTCTCCAAACAACGGACCGGGATCCGGGCCGCGTCACCGCGGCCCATAGGCCTCGACTTCCATAATGCCGATCGTTCCCTTGGGATCGTTCGTCTCGTGGACGACGATGCGGATCTTGGTCGTCGTCACGGCTTTCTTCAGCCGCGTGATCTTGGAGACGCGGACGTTGTCGGCGACGCTTTCCACCGTCTGCCAGTCCTTGCCGTCCCAGACCTGCACGTCCCACGCGCGGATGCCGCTGTTTTCCGGCGTCCAGCCGGAAAAGGCGATGGTGTAGACGGTGACCGAGAGGATCTTGCGGGTGCGCCCAGGTCGACTTCCAGCCACTGCGGCAAGGGCTGCCCGGCCGCGGCGACCCAGGTGGTCGGGAAGAAGTCTCGCCAATGGTCGATCAGGCGCTTGCCGTCGATGGCATTTTCCGCCTTGCCGTGCAGCAGCACCTTGCTGATACGCGGCTGCTTGGCGCCCCAGTCCTGCTCGGCGACGGTCACTTCCTTCTTCATCTCGGACGAGGCCCGGGCGGTCGCCCCGTTGCTCTTCAGGGCCCAATTGACCAGCTCCGCGGCCTTGCCGGCGGAGGCCGAGGGCGAGAAAACCTGCAGCTCGGCCACTTCGGCGCGATCGGTGAAGCTATCGACGATCGTCAGGCGGACCTGGTCGGTCACCAGCGGCTTGAACGCCTCGGCGCGGAAGCGGCGGTAGGGCTGATCGCGGCGCGACGCCAGCTTGATCCATTTGCCGACCGCGTCCTGGGCCTCCAGGTCGTAGCCGCGGGGACCGTATCCCCAGATTCCGACCCGATCGACCGCCGCCGGCCCGGCCAGGGTGACGGTCAGCGATTGCGGCAGCTCGTTCGGCGCCAGGCTGCGCCACGAGCTGCCCGAGGACGGATTGCCGTCGATGGCCGAGACCGCCGGGTGTACGCCTTCTTCGCTGCTGGCCTCGGCCGTCGCGCCGAAGGAGGCCTGCGCCACGTTGAGGCCCCATTTCTCGGCTACCGGCTCGAGCCTGGCCTGCGCGTCGGCCACCAGGTAACACGGATACGAGCCGACGTTGAGCTTCAGCTTTCCTTGGCCGGCGGCCAGCGGAAGCGGGTTGCCGAAGCAATCGCAAAGCTGCACGTTCGGGCTGCTGGCGGTGAAGGTCACCGGCGTGACCGGGTCGGCGCGCCGGCCGGCACGTTGTTGGCCGCCGTCCAGAGGACGATCACCTGGCGCCGGTCGCCCGGGTAACGGAACGCCCGGACCACGTCCAACGAGCCGAAGTCGAGCCGCTGCGCGCGGCCTTGGCCCTTGACCAGGCCGGTGTAGGTCCGCAGGGCCACGGCGGCCGGGGTGAGCTGCGTGGCGCACAGCCACATGTCGTAGTAGCCCATGGTGTCGGTGAAGTAGTAGAAGTTGTGGCGGTGGTCGATGCCCATGACCGCGTTCTGCCAGGCGTACTGGGAGACGGCCAGCTTGATGATCTCGCGCAGGGCCGGCAGGTTGCTCCAGCCGCCGTGGGAGTAGCCGGCTTCGGTGAAGTGAATCGGCTTGCCGGCGTCGCCGTTGGCCGCGATGACGGCCGTCAGCCGTTGCATGGAGGTCACGGCGTCGCCGTCGTCGAAGTTCCCGGCGTAGGGGTGGAAGGTCAGCTCGTCGGTGAGGTTCTTCAGCCCGAGCTTGTAGAGATCCTCGAGGTACCGTGCCTGCTCGGGGCCGATGCCGCAGAGAACCGGCCCCAGGACCTTGGTGTTGGGCGAGGCCCGGTGGATATTCTCATACGCCGGGCGGAGGAACGTCTCGATATACTCTCTGGGCTGCAGGGTGCCGTTGGGTTCGTTGATGATCTCGATGCGGGGGATGCCGTCCTTGACCTGCTGGAAGAGCTTCAGGCAGACCTCGCCGAAACGCTTCGGGTCGTTGCCCACCGGCGAGCCGTCGATCTGGTAGCTGACGTTGACGTCCGTGCCCTTGGCGCACTGGACGTTCCGCGTCACGTTGTGCGCCGCTTCATCGACGTTGGCCGGATTGACGCCGTCGCGGATCAGGCCCAGGCCGATCGTGTAGTCGGTCTGGATCTGGTTGTCGAATGACTCGCCCATGTTGGCCTGGTGTTTCAGCACCGAGAAGATCAGGCGCTCGCGGCCTTCCAGGAGGCTGTCCTTGGCGTCGTTGACCGTGAAGTAGGCGCGGTACCAGCCGAGCTTGCTGACGGCCATCGGCACCTTGACCTCGATCACCTCGCCGGCGCCGGAGAGGTTCAGCGGGGATTGGCCCTTGGCGGCGATTTTCTCGAAGGCATCCTCGACTTCGTACTTGATGCGCAGCCCGGTCAGGCCGGCCAGCTTGCGGCAGTGTTCCCTCTTGATGCGGAGCGTGGCCTCGATGGGGCTGCCCTGCCAGAAGACGGCCGGGGTGCCGGCCTCGACCAGCGTCATGGGCGGCGCCCCCAGGGCGCGGCGCGTGCCGCGCTCGGCGATCAGGCTATAGACGTACTCCGAATTCGGAACGTAGCCGCCGCGGCCGTAGCTCAGGCCGCCGACGCCGCCGTTCTCGTTGGGGTTGTAGGGATTGCCCGCGCCCTCGTTGAGGATGCCCAGCGTGGCCCCGTTGGCATAGTAGAACTTGACGCGCATCCACGGGCTGCGTCCCTGGAGCACGGGCATGGGGATCGTCTCCTTGAACTCCAGCGAGCGGACCATTTGCACGTCGCTGCCCAGCGTGAACACCGGCCCGCGTCCGGCGACTTCCTTGCCCACCCGCGCCATGACTTTCACCAGCAGGGTGTTCTGGTCCTGGGCTTCGTAGCTGATGCGCAAGGCCTTCTCGACGATCTTGTCGCTGCCCTTGTTCTCCGGGGCGCTGAGGTAGGCGACGACCTTCGCGGGGCCTTCCTGCACGACCTCGACCTTGCCCAAGGGGCGATCGGCCAGGTCGATGCCCGTCTTGTCGATGACCGTGCATCCGTCGATGCTCATCGGCTCCAGCAGCCCGGTCTTGGCGCTGATCGTGGCCCGGTAGACGGGCGAGGCGATGGCAAAGCCCTCGCCGGTGCGGGCGACGGTGACGGCCCCGACGGGCGCCGGCACGGCTGCCGGGGCCTGCAGCAACATCCCCAGGATGACACACGGAACGAAAATGGCCCATGGCCAGCGGCAACGCATACAAGTTCCTCCTTCCCAGGACTCAGCTTTCTAAGCTTCCCTGATGGCGTCTCCTTCATTTATCGCATTGGCCAGCCACCGTGCTGGCCGATTACTTCGTCAATCTCGCCCATCAGGCGAATGGTCTCATTCAGCGCGACGACGATTCTCTGGTAGTGCTGCGTGTCGTCGTAGGTGAGTTTCCGGCCCTTACGGTCCTTCAACCATTTGTGGCAGACCTGGTAGCCTCCGATGTGGAACTCCCATATCGCCTTGGAGACCCCGCCGAAATACTGCGTCTTGTTAATCGAGACACGCCCACCGTTTTCGACGTGGGACACCTTCTCCACCACGTTGTCGCCCCTGACCGGCCAATCGGTCAGGAAGTCGTCGAGCTTGGGCGATTCCAACAGGTGGAGCGCGACCAACTCGGCGCCGTTGGCGGCCAAGGCGCGGAACAGCCCCAGGTCGCTCGTCAGCGGCAGACGCGGGAAGTCGATCTTGAGGAACTCGGCGTAGCGCCTGCGATAGGTCGGAGAGTGAAAAACCGCATAGCTGTAATGAAAAATGTCTTCGGGGCCGATGGTCTTGCGGAGGTCGCCGCGGCCGTCGGGGACAAAAGTCAGCGCAAGGCGCTCGCAAACCGTGTCGATGAACTTTGACGACAGATTGGGGCGACGGCCGTCTTCGTGATCGAAGAGCGACGGCGGCAAATTGCCGTTGGCGTAGAGATAGAGCGGCAAGTTCAGGCTGCTGCCGCGGTAGAACAAATTGTGGTCGCAGAGATGGCCGGTGCAGTAGACCAAATCCCATGCGCCGGAAGTCACTAGACCGGCCCGCCCGACACACAGCGCACCATTCGGCTGCTGAAGATGGCGCATCACGTCGGCGCGCGGCCAGTCCACTGCCTGAGGATGGTAAAGAAGCATGCGCTGGTCAAACGGCCGGTACAGATAAGTGTTGAGTGCCTGTCGCCAGCGGCGATCTTGTTGAAGGGCGGCACGGGCCTCACCGAGTTTCCAACCGCGAGTGTCCCCAGCAGGATATCCGCCCACGGATTTGGCTCCAAAGAACTTGGCGCGGACTTCGGCATCCGAGAGTTCCGGGTCGAGGAATGCTTCCATGCGCTTCAGAAGGGCGCTCTTCTCAAAGTCCACAACGAGGCTGTCACGCGAGGTCTGTACGCCGTTGGAGCCTACCGGGAAAACGTCGGTGACGCGCCAGCCCGCATCGTATTCCTTTCGGGATCGCCGCTCTACCGGAACCAGCTCATGGAACGGAGCGACAGGCGAGAGTTGTTGCCAGGGAGTGGAGCTGATGTCGCTATTGCTGAGCGCTTCATATTTCGTCGCGCGCTGGCCCCAGAGGTCGCCGTAGTGCGGGCCATCGCCCGACCCCTTGGGACTCTTGACGAAAATCGCGATGGCTACGCCCTGGGTGATATCGAACACGTTCTCGTCTGCGCCCCCGTCGGGCGCACTTTCGCGTCGCTTGGCGTTGCCGTGCAGATTGAGAATATAGGTTTCGTCGAACGTCCTCAACAACTGCTGGCGCATGCCGCGAAACGTCGGGCTGTCGAGATAACTATGGTCGGTGATGAATGCCAAGATGCCGTGCCCGGTGCGTTCGATTCGCCACTGCCCGAAGCGGATGAACTTGATGTAGTCGTTCTTGAGCCAGACTTTCTTCTCGCCCAGAGGCTGGCCGTCCACCTCACGATAATTCTGCAAGAGGCTCGTGATCCACCGGCCGCGGTTGGCCGAGACTCCCGAGTACGGCGGGTTGCCGAGCACCACCAGAATCGGCTTGTCGCGTTTGATTTCGGCTGCGGCATTAGCCTCTTCCGCGACCCAGCCGGCAAAGAGCTGCTCGCTCTTCTTGGCGGCCTCTTCCAGCGTGTTCGTCAGGTAGATGCCCAACCGCTGGTCCGAGTTGAAGCGGTAGCCCGTCGCTTGCAACTGCATCCCGAGCTTCAGGTGCGCCACCGCATACGGGGCCATGAGCAGCTCGAAGCCGAACACGCGGTTCAAGAGGTGCTGGGCGACGTAGTCGTCCCACGCCCCGGCTTGCTTGGCGAATTTCTGACGAATCTGGTCGATGACGAAGTATAGGAACGTGGCCGTGCCCGTGGCCGGATCGAGGATCAGCGTGTTCTCGTCCGCCAAGCCCTTCCGGCGGTTGAATCGCGTCTTCAGCAGGTAGTCGATGGAGCGGACAATGTAACTGACAACCGGCTCGGGCGTGTAGTAGACGCCGCGGATCTCACGCATCTTGGGATCGTAGGCGGCCAGGAAGGTCTCATAGAAGTGGACGACCGGATCTTCCTTGCCTTTGCCCTTGCCGAAGTCGGCGAGGATTTCAGCCATGTCGGCGTGCTTCAGCAACTCGACAACGTCATCCACGGCCCAAGCGATCGAGTCCGGCATGTTCACGCCGGCGATCTCGGCAAACAGCTTGCGGAGGAAGGGATTAGTCTTCGGCAGGTCGAATGCTGCCATTTCACGCGAGAAGGGCTTACCCGGCGGCGCGTGGACCCGCGCGGCGAACAGGCCATAGGCCAGCGTTTGCGCGAACATGTCGGCAAACTGCTTCTCGTCCATGTCGGGAATGAGGGTCCCGCGAAAGGCAGCAAGCCAGTCGTGCAACCAACCGTGTTCCTTCTCATGCTGGAAGGTGCCGGCGATTAAATCCCGGATGATGCGCGTCATGCCCGCCATCCGTTGCGCCAGATCCTTGGCGGAGGCCACAGTCAGGGCTGGCTGTCCGAAAAACGCGGTAAACAGTTCCGCGAGCTTTTCTTCGCCCTCGGGCAATGCCTTGATCCTACCTTTGCCCCGCACCTCGGCAACGCGAACCGTTAGCCGTTTCTCGCCGCCGACGAACCAGCGGAAATCGAGGTAGTCGGTCAGCAGCCAGTTTGGCAGGCCGTCGCGGTAGCGGATGAACTGGTCAGCATTTGGGCCCTTTGCCCGCTCCATCAGGTCGAGATTCTCGCCAATATCCTTGGTCTCGACATGGCCGAGGGGTACACCCTTGCGGGTGATCTGAAAGTCGGGGCTGCCGCAAGCGATTCGCCTCGGCTCGTTCGTTGCCGTGATACCCTTGCCGGCCGACTCCAGCAGGGCTTTCAGGGCGTGGCGGTACGTGTGTTCGGTCGCATCGCCAGCAGCGTGTGCCTTGCCAATCGCGGTCAAATATCCGGGGAAATCCATTCCGTTGCCTTCCGCCTTCGCGCCCCATGCAGCAAGATACTCCGGGCATGGGCGAGAACGCAAGGTGGCTGCTCGCTAGAGGGGGCCTCCTCTGGAGCTTGCTTGCTCAACGTTTAGCGAGGCGGGGTTCGTTGGGCGGCGGGGGCAGCTCGGGTCCGTTGCGAAGACGCCACCAGGCTACGGCCTGTACGGCGCGCATCCGCAAGAGCTGGGTCTGGAAGTCGGCCGGGGGAGCGGCGGCCGTGCGGCCGGGGACGGGGGCGAAGTGGTTCCTGGACTTGACCTCCACCACCTCGTCGGCGTCGATCATCCACTTGAGGTTGAACCCCAGGAATCGCTCCCGGGGCGCCAGCAGGTTTTGGCCCACGGCGTAGTAGCGGAAACCGCGGGGCGCGGCGGCCTCGATCAGCGTAGGGGCCAGGTCGATGTGGCTGCCGGCGCAGCCCGGGGGAAACGCCGCGCCGCGGAGCACTTCCTTGCCGTAGAGGATCAGCGGCACCGCCGAACGCTCGAAGAGCGAGGGCCGGCTGTTGATGAAGCGCCGGCTCCAGTGATCGCCGGTGATGGCGAACAGCGGGCGCGGCAGCCGGGCCTCCTGAGAGCCAACGAAGCGGCCCAGCTCCCGGTCCGCGTAGCGGAGGTGGGCCAAGAGGTTCAACAGCGCCGGCCGGTCGCCGCGGAACTCGGCCTGCAGCTCGGGCGGGACGCGGGGCAGTTGGACGCCCAGCGCTCGCAGGTCGAGATTGTAGGGCGGATGATAGGAGGTGCTGACGACGTAGTTGAAGCTCGGCCGGTCGTCGCGGACGGTGCGGGCGACGAAGTCGAAAAGGTACTGATCGGCCACGCCCCACTCGTTGGCCGGCGCATGGCCCTCGAGGTGTCCGGCCCCGTAGACCTCGTCGAAGCCCTGGTCGCGGGCGAAATCGCCGATGTTCTGCCAGCTCAGCGAGCCGCCGTAGAAGAACCGCGTGCGGTAGCCCAGCCGGCGGAAGGTGGTCGGCAGCGACGTGGGCAGGGCACGGCGGCCATAAGGCTCGTAGCGGGCGTAGAGCAAGGCGTAAGGTATGCCCGTGAGGATCGCCGTGTTGCTGTCGATCGTCCCCTCTCCGGCCGGCAGGAAGGCCCGCAGGTGCAGACCCTCACGGGCCAGGCGGCGGCCTTGCGGCACGAGGTCCAGGCCGGCGTACTTGTCCTCCAGCGGCCAGGCGTCGTAGCTCTCCATGCAGATCAGGAAGACGTGCCGGGGCGGGACGATCCGCGGGCCGGCGGCCGTCCGCTGGAGGCAGCGGTCGATGTTGTCGGCCGCTTGAGCCTCGGGGAACGCCCGCCGCAGGGCCGCGCGGATGTCGCCGTCGGGGAGGAAGGTTTTCAGCCCGCTCGAGCCGGCCATCTTCCAGCGAAGGCAGACGGCGTCGGCCAGGGCCACGTAGGGGTTGAGCACGGCCTTGTTCAACAGGCGGTCGGAGGTGACGGCCGCGGTCTTCGTCTGCAACGGCACGTGCCCCAGCGAGCCATGCAGGCCGGCGACCACCGACAGTCCGACGAGCGGGGCCGCGACCCATCGGGCGACCGGCCGCCGCGCCAGCCGAGTCGTCCAGCGCTGGGACACCAGCGGGCCGATGTTGCCCCGGCCGCAAAGGAAGTCACGTAGGATGGACCTCCAGGTCCGTCCGGGACGGACCTGGAGGTCCATCCTACTGGGGTTCTTCCAAGCCGGGGTAATCGCCCATCGCTTGCCGGCGATCGCTGCCAGCCCACCCAGCACGGCGGCCAGCGTCAGGCAGGCGACCAGGTTGTAGCCGTGGTAGAGCGTGGCCACGATGGCCGCCGTGTCGTCGTCGCCCGCGTGGAAGAGCATCTGATCGAAGACATCGTGGTACTCGCGATAGTATTGCACGGCGACGACCGAGATCAGGGGCGTGGCGAAGGCGAACAGCAGGCCGGTTATGGCCCGCACCCGATTGGCCGCCGCCTCCCAGTACTCCTCACGCTCCGCGTGAGGGCGTGCGTCACGCGGAGCGTGACGAGTACGGTTGGGTCCGAGCAGGCAAAGCAGGCTGGCTGCCAGCGGCGCCAGCATCCAGTAAGTGGCGGCCTGGGCGTCGAACCGCAGGCCGGTCAGCAGGGCCGCCAGCAGGCTGCGGAGGTGGCCGCCGTCGCCAATCTCCTCGCGGAAGATCAGGATGAATACCACCCGATAGACCGTCAGCGCAGCCGTCAAAAACAGCCAGAGGCGGAAGTCTCTCTGGACCTGGCGGAAAAATCGCTCGAAGCGTGCGGCCATCGCTATTGCCTCGGTCGGACGGACGGGCGTCGTCTTGGGGAGGGCACGATAGCAGCCGGCGGCGGCGGCGTCAACGGAGACTAGACGTACTCCCAATTCTTGAGCCATTGGTAGTGGGAGGGGAGGTTGGCCCAGCGCGGTCCATGGCGCGGTCCAACTCGGCTTTCTCTTCCCCGTCCAGCGTGCGCCGCTCGGCCACGGCCAGGGCCGCGTTGTCGACCTGCTGCGGCGTAATCAGCCCCGGGATCGGGGCGGTGATCGCCGGGTTGCAGAGGATGTAGCGCAGGGCCAGCCGGGCGATGCGGTTGTCTTCCTCGAAATGCGGGCTGTCGGGGGCGCTGGTCCCCTTGAACAGCGAGTTGCTGGCGAACGGCTTGATGCCGAACCAGCCCACGTCCTGCTTCTTCATCGCCGCCCAAAGTCCGCTCTGGTCCTCGACCAGCTTGCTCTTGGCCGTGTAGGGCGTGCAGATCACTTCCAGGTGCTCGGGGTATTTTTCAATCCAGCGCTTGATGTGCGGCCGGTCGTGGGAGGAGATCCCGGTGAAGCGGGCCCGGCCGGACTTCTGCGCCCAGTCGAGGGTCTTGACGATCTCTTCCATCTCCGCATCGGTGTGGCTGCTGGAGTGTTCGTTGCAGGTGATCCGCCAGAGGTCGACGTATTCCAATCCGGCGGCCTTGAGGCCCGCGTCGAAGCTCTCTTTGAGCTTGTCGAAGGAGCGCCAACTGCCGCTGCGGACTTCCTTTTCCGACCAGGAGTAGCCCAGGTGCATCTTGTCGCGGCGGCCTTTGAGGGCCTTGCTGTAGGCCAACACTTCGGCGCCGACGCAGGCATCGATGTAGTTGATGCCGCGTTCGATGCAGCGGGTGACGACGTTGCGGCGATTGTCGTCGAACGCGCGGACGCCCAGCCCCACGCCGCTCCAGCCCACGTCCTCCCGTTGCTGGACTTGCGGCACGACCACGCCGATCCGTTTCCAGTGTCCGCCCAGGCAGACCGCCGAGATCATCATCTCGGTCCGGCCGCAGCGGCGGTATTCCATCTGGCGGTTGTAGTTGAGGATCTTGCTGGTGTCCGCGCCGGCCGGATTGCCGGCGTGGACGGTCTTGGTGGCGGCCACACTCAAGGCCACACCCGCCGCCAAGAGGCCCGTATCGCGTACGAAGTCTCGCCGCGTGACTCGATGGTCTGCCATTTTAGACGTACTCCCAGTTCTTGAGCCATTGGTAGTGGGAGGGGAGGTTGGCCCAGGCGCGGTCCATGGCGCGGTCCAACTCGGCTTTCTCCTCCGCGTCCAGCGTGCGCCGCTCGGCCACGGCCAGGGCCGCGTTGTCGACCTGCTGCGGCGTAATCAGCCCCGGGATCGGGGCGGTGATCGCCGGGTTGCAGAGGATGTAGCGCAGGGCCAGCCGGGCAATGCGGTTGTCTTCCTCGAAATGCGGGCTGTCGGGGGCGCTAGTCCCCTTGAACAGCGAGTTGCTGGCGAACGGCTTGATGCCGAACCAGCCCACGTCCTGCTTCTTCATCGCCGCCCAAAGTCCGCTCTCGTCCTCGACCAGCTTGCTCTTGGCCGTGTAGGGCGTGCAGATCACTTCCAGGTGCTCGGGATACTTCTCGATCCAGCGCTTGATGTGCGGCCGGTCGTGGGAGGAGATCCCGGTGAAGCGGGCCCGACCGGACTTCTGCGCCCAGTCCAGGGCCTTGACGATCCCTTCCATCTCCGCGTCAGTGTGGCGGCTGGACTGTTCGTGGCAGGTGATCCGCCAGAGGTCGACGTATTCCAGCCCGGCGGCCTTGAGGCCCTCGTCGAAACTCTCTTTGAGCTTGTCGAAGGATGCCAACTGTCGCTGCGGGCTTCCTTCTCATACCAGGAGTAGCCCAGGTGCATCTTGTCGCGGCGGCCTTTGAGGGCCTTGGCATAGGCCATCACCTCGCCGCCGACACAGGCGTCGATGTAGTTGATGCCGCGGTCGATGCAACGGCTGACCACATCGGCCCGATTCTGGTCGAAACTGGAGACCTTGGGGACGACCATGTCGATCCGCTTCCAGTGTCCGCCCATGCAGACCGCCGAGATCATCATCTCGGTCCGGCCGCAGCGGCGGTATTCCATCTGGCTGTTGTAGTTGAGGATCTTGCTGGTGTCCGCGCCGGCCGGATTGCCGGCGTGGACGGTCGTGGCGGCGGCCGCACTCAAGGCCACACCTGCCGCCAGAAGGCCCGTATCGCGAACAAAGTCTCGCCGCGTGACTTGATCGTCTCCCATGGCCGATTCTCCCTTGTCTTGTATTGGAACTGAGAATGGCACCTTGCGCGAGGGGTGCGTGCCACGAGCACCTTGCTGCGAAGTTAGTCCCACCCTAATCTAAGGGGAGGCGTGCTGTCAAGACTCTTGCGAGTCCGTTCGTGGTCCCGCCTTTAGGCGGCATTCCGCCTAAAGGCGGGACTACGAGCAGGTGTTTGACGACTCTTGCAACTAGAAGCGGAAGAGCCAAGAAAAAGCGAACCCCGCCGGGGGAGCGGGGTTCGCCATGAAGAAGTCGGATATTGTGGGAACGAGGAACTCCGAGCAGCGGACCGTCCGCTGCTCAAGGAAAGTCAGCCGGCGGATCTTGCATAATATGCCCTCCTGTCGGCCTCACCAAGTCGTCCGTCGTGATGCAACCAGGTTCTCGCCTCGATTCCTTTACTGCGGGAACTGATTTTTAGTATTGCATTTCTCGGGCCAATTTCCTCGGCGACCCGCTCCCCGACTCCATGCCGTAGCTGTAAGTGTAAATTGTCATTGACTTTATGTCGTCGGACGTTGCCCACCGGCCGGCGCGGCCGAACTGCGGTGAGCCAGCTTACTCGGCACGCCACGCCTGTTTGGCGTGCAAGCAGCCGGCGTGGACACCGGGGAAGGGAGAAAAGGAGAAGGGCGAAATCCCCTGTCCGCGTTAGCGTGTCTCCTCTTCACCCCCTCTGCTCTTCTTTCTCTTTCCCTGCCTCCTAGCTGGCCGTCTCGGGATAGATGACTAACTCGACCCGGGCGTTGCGCTGCTTGCCGGCGGGCGTGGCGTTGGAGACGACCGGGTGGCTGGCCCCGTGGCCGACGACCAGGAGCTGCTTGGGCTGGAGCCGTCCTTGGGTGACGAGTACCTCGTAGACCATCATTGCCCGGCTGATGGAAAATTGGTGGTTGTTGCGCCAGAGGGCATTGGAGATCGGGTCGCTGTCGGTGTGTCCTTCGATGCCGATGACCTGGCTGGGGTAGTCGCGCAACAGTTCCAGTGCGACCTCGGAGAGCAGCGGCACGGCGCCCGGCCGGAGTTGGGCGCTGCCCGGCTCGAACAGGGCGGCCGCCGGCAGCTCGATGCGGATCACGTCGCCGTCGCGCCGCACGAAGATATCCGGACGGTTGAACTGCGGCAGCGTCTTGAGGAAGCTGTTGTTGGGAGTGATCGTGGCGCTGCCCTGCCGCTGGAGCGAGGCGTTGAGGGCCTGAACCTTCTGCTCCGTGGTTTTCTTCTCGTCGCGGATCCGCGCCACTTGGGCGTTGAGGCTGGCCAACTGGTCCTTGACCAGCTTCGTTTCGTCCTCCAGCACCTTGTTCTGCTGCCGGGACTGGGAAAGGGCCGTCTGCAACTCCTGGTTGTCGTGGTCCAACGCGCTGGCCCGGCTTTGTAATTCCTGGTTCTGACGCGAGAGGGCCAACTGCTGCTGTTGCAGCTCATTCAGCCGCCCGTTGACCACCATCGGATTGTCCGCGCAGCCGGCCAGGGCCAAGAGCGCTGCCAGCGTTGCGCATCGCGCCCATGCCAAGCCACGCATGGCACCACTCTCCAGGGGAGTAAAACGCCAGGGAGGAAAAAGGGGACAGTCCCCATTCGTGCGAAGCACCCACCGGGCGGGCACCGACCGTAGGTTGGTCCCGGCAAATGGGGACTGTCCCCTTTTCCCTCCCGCCAAAGAACAGTTCCCCGGGGGCCTCGCCGCGGCAATCGGGCGGGATGGTAGCAAGACGTGCCGGCGGCGACAAGGTCAGTTGAGCCACCCCCAGTCGCGAGTGGAGCTATCGCCAAGCAGCCGCTCCCCGCCCTGCCAAAGGCCGGCACGCGACGGCGACCCGACCGCTTGTCGCTCTACCCCGTACTTCTTTTGGGTGCCCTGGCCGGCGTGTTCGGTGCGCAACGCGACGCCATGTGCGGTGCGCCAACCCGTATTGTTCACCATCGTGTAGCGCGGGACAAGCAAAGCGCGATGGCGGTGGAACTTCGGTCGCCTGCTGCCGTTGCGCGTCGGTCACCTCGGACCGACGCATGCACCAGCAAGCGTGCCGGATGGGACGAATCCGAGAAATGAAGTATGACCTCAGACAAGAGTTCCAAAACCGCATGGAGATTTGACGATGAGAATCAGAAGCACGCGATTCCGATTGTTGTTGGCATTGTCTTTCCTCGTCGCTACGGATGGTTTACTGCCCAGGTCGGCCTGAAGCAAGGTACGCCGCAGGGGTTCATCTTTATCAACGCAGGGGTGGGCATCGTCTTCAACAACACGCTCAATGGAGCGAAGCTGAACATGGCCCCCCTTGCCGCTACGGTGATTTCGGCACCCAAGCGTTCCCAAAGTGCCATCTCGGGAATCACGACGCCGGACTCCTGGTAACGCCGCGTCGCTCGCGGCTGGAACTTGTCCTGGAATTCCGTTCGAGCTTCCTGGCGACTTCGCCGGCCAGGGAGTAGAGCTTCTCGCTTTGCTCTTGCCAGCCGGACTGCACGTACCACAGATGGCCGCAAATGATGGGCCAGTCCCAGGCGTGCGGGTCGTCGAACTGGAGGCTGGGCCCGACCTGCAGGCGGGCCACCGTCCTCCAGAAGGCCTTCTGGCGCTCGACCAGGAGCGACTCGCCTTTCTTGGCCAAGTCGTCGCCGACCTTGGCGGCGAGGGCCTTGTCGATGAGGGCCTGCTCGATGGCGACGCGGGCCTCGCACTCCTGAAGCCCCTCGCGGAGGGCCTCGTAGCGGACGGTGGCCACGGCGCCTTCGGGACCCGGCGCCAGCGCGGCCGAATCGCAGTTGAGGTAGCCCCAGTCGGCGCCGGGAAAGCGCTCCCACGCGCGGGTGGAGCGATTGCCCTTGGCGTCCTTGGCCACGCGCCAGGTGTCGGCGCCCAGCCGGCCGATGCCGCGCATGTTGCCGAAGATCGCCTGCTCGGCCATGTTGCGCCAACGGCTCGTAGGGTAACCGTCCAGCGCATAACGCTCGAAGAGCGTCTCCAGTCGCGGGAGGTTCCACCCGTAGCGGCTCTGGAGGTAGTCGAACCGATAGCCGAATAAGCTCGCCTGGTATCCGTAGTGAGCCAGGCCGTCGTAGAGGCTGGGCCAGGTGTAGTGGCCGGCGTTCACCCACGGCAGGTTGCCGCTGGTTTCCTTGAGGAACTCGACCTGCTCTTTGTAGGCCCAGTTGTCGCTACTCATACCGAGCATGACGGCCTTCTCCAGGCGGCGCTTCTGCATCCGGTCCTTGAGCTGGTCGAAGAGCGGCTTCCACTGGGCCTTGGCGTTGGGGTCGAAGTAATCGAGCATGGCCGCGTTCTGCGTCTTGCCCGTGGCGCGGTCCAGGACGGTGACCAACGGCGGGGCATGCCTCCTGTCGCGGTACATGCCCACGCGGCCTCCCGTGCCGCCCATGTACCAATCCCAGGCGTTGCAGACGAGGACCTGGGGCTTGCCCATGTGTTTTTCGGCCAGGTCGAGGTACTTGTCCAGGATCGAGAAGTCGTACTCGTACGTCCCATCGCTTCTCTTGACCCAGCGGACCATCGACTCGGCGTTGCCGGCGTTGGACCGGGCGATGAGCGGGCAGTAGAGCACATGGCTGCCGACTGCGCCGACATAGTCCATCGAGCGAGCGATAAGGTCCCAGTGCTTTGGGCTCCAGAGAGGGACTTTGTACTCCAGGGAAAGAGTATCGGGCGACTGAATCAATTCCACCCAGGTGCGGCGCTGCTCCGGATCGGGAATGGTCCAGTCGAGCACTTTGATGGTCACGGCGACAGGCGTGGGCTTGAGCCCCTCGGCGCTGAGCGTCACCTGGCCGGCGTAGGCGCCCGGCCGGGCGTCCTTGGGCACCTTCACCGTCACCCAGATCGGGACCACCGCGCCGAAGACCGGCGCCGGCGCCGGCGGCCTTGAGGCAGCGATCGTTGATGGCCTTGCCATAGACGGGAATCTCTTGGGGCGCGGTCTCGTAGAGTTCCAGGAGCGGCCCGGGGACGGCGGGGTACGGCAGCGCCTCGTTGCACCCCGGGCTGGTGATGATGACGTTGCCCCCGGGCAGGGCGTAGCGGACCTGAACGTCGGCGGCGGGGATGCTCCCACCTTCGCCCTTGAGGTCGCCGGCCGTTGCGGCCAGGCCGCGAATCGGCTTGTCGCTGCCGAGAACCACCTTGCCGGAATACGCCCCGTTGCGGTGCCGGCCAGGCGGATGGGGCACAGCGGCCCCGCCTCGCCCTGATCCAGGTCGTAGTCGATGGCCAACGGGTTGCTGTTCCACAACTCGAAGCCCGCCGCTCGCGACGCGCCGGGTACGAGGCCGTCCGCCCCCGCGGCCGTGAGCTGCGCACGCTTGATCTCGCAGGTGTTCCAGCTCAGGTCCTCGATCTTCGACTTGTTGTGGTTGTCGAGGATGGCCATCTGCTCGTCCACGACCTTGTGGTACGGCGCTCGGACCAGTTCGATGGCCACCACGTTGAGACCCGCCTGAATCGCCTTGGCCGGAACGGCGACGGATAGCTTCCGCACGCGACCCTGGATTCGCTTGAGCACGTCGGGAGCGATCTTGGTCCGCTGCATGGCCTCGTCGCCGCGCACGCCGATGAGCTTGCCGTCCGGGGCGACGAAGGCGTCGAGGGGGTACTCTTCGGCCATCGCCGCTCCGGCGACCAGGTGTTGGCGGGCGATCTCCTGCCCGTTGACGTAGACGACGGCCCCTCCGTGATAGTCCACCGAGATCGCCAAGCCTTTCACCTTCGCCGGGTCGGTGACGGTGAACTTGCCGCGGAGGCAGAGCCTCTCGAGGTACGGGCTGCGAATCGCCCGCACGGCGGTGCCGCGGAGCCAGTCGCTGTCCTCGAAGTTAGCGTCCTTCCAGTTGGCCGGGGCGGCAGCCGTCTCGGGGGCGATAACGTCGCGGTATGGCTTACGGATGCCGTCCGCCCAGTCGAGCTTGCCGCGGTCATCGTAGTGAGGGACCGCCCGAAGGTTCCCGTCGGCCTGCATCAGCGGCCCCCTCAGGACATGGTACATCCGCCAGGTGCTCGTCGTGTCCAGGACGACCGTCTCGCCGGTCGGAGCGCTGGTCGCCTGGGCGCGCGACGTGGAACACCACGCCGCCTGAAACACGACAGCCAGAGTGGTTACAGCGAGACCATTCCAGTTGCGCATTCTGTACTCCTCAATGCCTGTGCCTGATAGGAAATTGGATTGCTTTGCACAAGACTAAGTGTAACCAGGGGGAACTAATTGGGCGACGTACCGACCGAACGTTCCCTCTTTGCTGAAGTCGAAAGGCTCCTTCTTCCACAGTTCCTTGAATGCCCGCGTCATCGCCTCCTGGACGATATCCAACGAGTCCATCTTGCGACGGAGACGTTGACCAAGGCGGCTTCGGGCCATCGCGTGGATCCTCTCCTGGTATCGACCGAGGAGATCGTTGATAGCCCCCCGGTCGCCCCGCTGGATTCGATCCAGCAGCGTCAGCGTGGAAGGCAGCTCGTCCATACTTGCCCTCTGCAAGAAAACCAGGTTTCCGCGTTCGGTCTCGTGGATTTACCCGCTTCCTATGATGGCGGACGAGAGGCAGGAAATCCACCCCCCCGCGACGATGGGGAGCGGCTTTTCCTTGCGTAGTTGCCGAAGGGGCGGGCTACCCGTCCCTCGCAACCGTTTTCTTCACACTGCAACTTTCGGGCGGAGGAACCGTAATGGCCGCCAAGACATCGAAAACAATCGCGGTCGGTGACGTCCATGGCGAACCGACGGCCTTGCAGGAGATCCTGAGACACGCCCAAGTCATCGACGGCAGCAATCACTGGGCGTCGGGAGGGGACACGTTGGTCCAAATGGGCAACGTCATCGACCGTGGGCCCATGTCCAAGCAGGCGCATGATTTTCTGAATCACCTTCAGCGACTTTCCCACGGAAAGGACAAGCGTTCCCTCCTACGGGTGATCGACCGGTCGCGGTCAGCCCTTCCGTTGCGACCCGTGTTACGCATCATCCGCCTGTCGCCCTCGCGTTATCACCAAGAGACTGTTAGGCAATTTGTCGCCGCCGAGCGATTCGGCGGCCGGCACGGCCTTGTCCTTGTAGTTGAAGTTGCCCTTCAAGATCGCCGTATCCTTCACGTCCAGATCGATCTCCTGGAAGCCGCCCGAACCGGGAAAGAGGAGCACCTCCGTGTTCAGGGCCGGCAGCTTGGTGTGCCACGGCCCCGTGCTTGCCGTAGCCGAACCCGGTCATTTCGACCTCATACAGCCAGGTATAGCCTTTCTTCCCGAGGATGTTCCCCACGATGTTGTAGCAGCGGGTGAAGCGGTTGAGGTTCGCGGCGGCCCACCACTCCGTCGTCTTGTTGGAGCTTGCGTGGAACCAGTTACGGAAGGCGGTGTCGTGCGAGCAACTGCCCCAATAATGGCTGGGGCGAATCAGTCCAGTGACCACAAGGTCACCGCGTCGCGGTCTTTCACGAAGATCTGCTTCCCCGCGACCACGGGGATCGCATAGGTCGCCGTGTCGGAAACCTTGATCTTCGCCAGCTCGGAATACTGCCTGGCGTCGGGTTTGAAAGCAATCAGTTCGGCATTGTCGGGCAAGGCGAGGATGACCGAACCGGCGTCCAACATCGCGCAAAAGCCGCGACTCCGCGCAGTTGCGTCGGTCCAGGCCGTCTTCCCTGTCTCCGCGTTCAAGCAGAACAAGTTGCCTCTGCCGGTCATTCCAAAGAGCAATCCGCTTTTGAGCACCGGTGAGTTGAATTGCGGAGCGATTTGATCGTTGCTCCAGGCCACCTTGGCGTCATAGCCTCCGTCGGTCTTCTCGACCTTGACGGCCTTGGCCGTGTATTTGCTCTGCCACAACTGCTTTCCGTCGGCAGCGTTCAGACAGAGGATGACCTCGTCGGCGCCTTGCCGCGCGAAAACATAGAGCTTGTCGCCGACCAGGGCGGGCGTGGCATCGCCGGAGCCCACTGTCGTTTTCCACTTCTGCACGAGCGCCTTGGGCCAAGCCTGAGGCGGCGTGAATCCGCTCACCTTGCCATCGCGGTGAGGACCTCGCCACTGAGGCCAATCCTGCGAAAAGACCTGGGCCGAGTTGAGCAGAATCCAGCAGCCCACCATCACGCCGATCAATCGATTCGTGCTTCTCATGTCAGCTCCCATCCGATTCGAGTCAAAGATCCTCCACCAAGCCGCACACGCGGCACAGCAACAATGCCCCCTTCTGACCGCCGATCATTGTGATACTTGAGTGACAGTCCGTCAATCGGTCTGAGGGGGCTCTTCGGACTTCGGCCTTCGCATCGTGATTTTCGGGGCCGTCTCGGCGTTCACGCGTGTCACGGCCTGCCAACTTGCAGACGGCCTTACGCCGGCCAGTGGCGGCAGCAGGGATTGGACCTGCCCCAGAAACAGACCGTGGCGGTCGCCAAGGAGTTCAGCGTGTCCAAGGAGTGGTCCGACCGGCGGATCTTCCTCCGCTTCGACGCAATCCATGCCGGAACGCATTACTGGCTCAACGGGGTGCGGCTCGGTTACAGCGAGAACCTCTTCACGCCGGTGGAATGGGAGATCAGTCGGCTGGTTCGCCTCGGCGCCAGCAACCGCCTCGATCTGGAGATGACTGTGGATACGGTCTCGGAGAAGCTGTCTTACTCGTCCGGATACGCTTACCATAACCTGGGCGGGATCGACCGCAGCGTGTGCATTTATGCCCTGCCGGCGGTCAATGTGCGAGCAATGCGCCTCGTGACGCGGTTGGACCACGGGTACCGCGACGCCGACATCGACCTGGAGCTGGTGCTGGACAACCAGCATCGCGAGCCGGTCTCCGCCTTGGCAGTCGGCCTGGAGCTGGTCGGTCCCGACGGCCGGCCCGTAACGCATTCGCTTCCGCGGCAAACGGTGCCGCCCCTGCCGGCCGGCGCCAAGGCCGTGCGCCTCGTCAGGTGGACGCCCGCGACCTGATGGATCGCATGGCGGCATCGATGCCTCGGAATTGGGCGATCGAAAGACGCTATTATTCGGATGCCCGTCGGCAGAGTCCCCGGCCGGCGACCGAACAGGAGGTGGTCGATCTGCTCAACTCGGGCGTTGATCTGGTGGTCCACGTGGGGCACGGCTCGGACACGACATGGCAAGGGTGCCTCTCGACGCGCGACTTGGGCAAGATCAAGAATGCGGATCACTTGCCGGTGATGATTTCCGCGGGTTGCAGCACGGCCCGGTTTGCGACACTCCCGCCCTACGAGCCCTATCTGGATATACACGGAACCCAGCATAAGGGAACGAATGCGGGCGAAGTTCTCCGCGGCCCGCCGCCTCCGCCGGCGCCTTACCAGACGGGGCGTTTCAGCTCGATCGGCCTTGGCCGGCAACTCGTTCGCGCCGGGCCGGACGGAGCGGTCGCCTACTACGGTTGCAATAGAGGTGGACAACCGTGCGGCGTGACGGAGTCCCGTTTCGTTGCGGTTTGTGGCATCTTGGCCACACGCTACTCAAGACATACGATCGCCCCTACGGCATGGCAGTAGGGCAGGCCCCAGATCTCCTGCGTCGACCACTCCACGGCATTCGACGTCTCCATGTAAGGCGTGTCGTCGGGCCGGCCTACAAACCCACCCACCACGGCTTCGGGGATCTGCCCGTTGAACATCGAGAAGGCGACAGGGTGGCGGTAGCCGATGCCCGTGAACAGGCTCAGCCCCACCGTGTTGTGTCCGGTGGCCCATTGCAAGAGCCGCTCGGCGGCAGCCTGCCAGTCGCCCCGGCCGAAGAGCTTGCCAGCGCGGGCCAGCAAGTGCGCCTGATGCATCATCGCGCCGTTCGTGCCATGGACCATCTCTTGCGGATTGAAGGGATCGATGAACGTCCGCACGCCGCGTCCCCGCCCGGCATCGCGGAAGGCCGACCCCTCGGACCGCGGCGGGCGTAGGTAGACCCCGTAGGGCGGCACGGCGAAGGGGTTGCTCTTCGCGTCGGCTAAGAGGAAGTTCTCGATGTACCGTTGGACCGCGTCGCGCGCGCGTTGGGTATCGGGTCGGCCGGTCCCCTCCAGCTCGCAGAGCCTGAGCAGGGCCAAGGGCGGATCGCAGGGGAAGCCCACGCTGCGGAAGCCGTCGGACTCATCTCTTTCCAGGAAGTAATGCGGAAGTCCCTCGCCGCCCTGATCCTGCCGGCCCCGCAACGCCTCGGCTAACTCGAAAACGTCGCGCGGCGAAACCAGGCGGCTGCCCGCTTGGCGCAGCTCCAACGCGGCATGAAGCTCGGCGCAGAGGAAGAGCGTGCGCTGGTCGTGACGGCGCTCTTGGGCGTACTGCCATGCCCGCTGGGCCAACGTCAGGCAGTTGGCCCCCTCAGCGCCGGGCAGAACCGTGGAAGCCATGGCCTCCACTCGCACGAAGGCATACTGGCACCAGGGGTTGTAGGCCGCGCGCACCTTGCGCTCGTCAAGTAGCCACGCAGCAGACGCCCGTAAGGCGCCGGACCGATGGCGAAGGGCACCGTGATCTGCTGTTCGGTTTCGATTTGAAAGATTCCCGGCTGGGTAAACTCGGTGAAGTCACCCTGCCAGAATGTGCCCCAGCGGCTCTCGATCCGCCGGAGCACTCCCTGGTGGACAGGCTGCTTGCCGCGGAAGTTCTCCACCGCATCGGTATACTTGCCGGCCAAGGGATCGAACGGCCAACGGTGAACGCGGCCGGCCCATTGTGGCGGAGGGGCGGCATCGCGCATGCGGCGGCTGGGAAAGCGCTGCAGGAAGAAGGGAATCGTTTCCGGCAATGCGGCCCCGGCGTCCGGCGGAACCAGGGTTACGGTCTTCGGCGACTGGGGGCGGAAGCCCAGTTGACTGGTACACAGGAGGAATTCGGTCTTCGGGGATCCGCACGGCATGTCAAGGGCTCCCGGCGGCCGATTGCTTCCGTTGGGCCAGCTCGGCTTCGATCCGCTGCATGGCGGGCTCGTCGAGCCGGTAGAGGAGCATTCCCAAGGCGGCGGCCAAGGCAATGCCGGCGGGAATCAAGCTGAACGTCAGCCGGATGCCCATCAGGGCCTGGGGCGTTTGTTCGACGTTCGGCTGGAAGCCGAACCCGGCCAGCAGCCATCCCAGGAACGCCCCGCCGATCGCCCAGCCGAGTTTCTGCGAAAAGCTGGCCGCCGAGAAGACCAGGCCGGTGGCGCGCCGGCCGGTGCGCCACTCGGAGTAGTCGGCCGTATCGGCGTACATGGCCCAGACCAACGGCGAGGTTGGGCCGAAGGCGAACATCACCAGGATCTGTAGCACGAACATGAGCACGATCTGGTCGGCCGAGACGAAATAGAACGCCCCGGTCAGCAGGCTCCCCACGGCCATCGAAGCAAAGTACGTGTTGCGCTTGCCGAACCACCTGGCAAACCACTTGGTCATCATCACGCTGGCGATGATTGCCAGCTTCCCGGAGAACAGGAACCACGTGGCCAGCGTTCCGCTGCCCACGGAGTACTTGAAGTAGTAGACGATGGCCCCGTTGCGGATCGAGACGAAGATCAGCGTGAGAATGCCCAGGAAGAAGAGCACTATCCAGGGCGTATTGCCGAGCAGGTCCTTCACGTCCTGCTTGAGCGAAGTCTTCTGTTGGACGTTGGGCCGCACGCGCTCGCGCGTCCCCGCAAAGGTCGTCAGGAACAACGCCACGGCCATGGCAGCGAAAAGGCCCATCGTGAGCTGGAAGCCCTTGGCCTCGTTGACCACGCTCACCGAGTAGCGCAGGGCGTTGCCGTCGGCGTCTTCGAACACCTTCGAGATATCGACGGTGTGGCTGGAGAACCCCGCGGGCAGGTCCAGCCGCTTCAGCGCGTGGGCCACGCTGGGGGGCGTGCCCTCGGATCGCTTGTCGCAGAGGTGAGTCGCTTCTCCAATGCGGCGGAACCAGCCCGCGAGCCCGGCGCCGGCGGTTTGGGATCGCAGCACGCGCACCTGGACGGTTTGCTCGGCCGTTCCGCCCCGGCCGTCGTCAGCGGTGACGGTCAAGCGTACGCTGCCGCAGTCCTTTTCGCCAAGGATGAGCTTTCCTTCACCGATGCCCGCCGAGACTACGCTGTCGTTGGCGGCCGTCGCGGCGTAGGTCAGCGGCTGCGGGCTGGTGAACCATCCTTCAAGAGGTATTTCGGCGTGCAGGAAGCCCTCCGAGAGAATCTCCTTGACGATCCGCGCGGTGGGCACCGGCGGCCGGTTCCCCGGCGCAGACGTGAACGGTGAACTGCTGGGTCGCCGTGCCCGTAACGCCGTCATCCGCGGTCACGGTCACCGACGACGTTCCCGGACCCTTCTCGGATAAAACTAATACCGCAGGGCCGCGACCCTCGGCCGCGCCGCGGTTGGCGCGCGAATCTCGCTGGGAAATCTTGGCCGAGACGACCTTGGGCTTAGCCACCGAGACGGAGTAGGCCAGGGCGCGGTTCTGCCCGCTATGGAAGGCGCCGGACAAGGCAATGCTATGAGTCTTGAATCCTTGCTCGAGGCGGATGTCGGCGATCTTTTCGGCCGTGGTGGGCCGGTCGTAGCCGGGCGAAGCCACGTAGACATACGCGCTAGCCCGCGACTTGCCCCCATGCCCGTCGTCGGCGGTCACGATCAGCTTGGCCGTGCCGCTGCCGAACTCCCGCAGCGTCACGAGGTCGCCGTCCAGGGAGGCCGACACCACCTTGACGTCGCTTCGCCCCAGGTGTTCCACCAGCGGAATGGTGAGCCCCGCGACGATCAACCCGCCCACGAACGCGAAGACGAAGCGGTAGGACGAGAGGCTGGTGCGCTCGATGGAGTGCGGCGTGATGACGCCCATCAACGCCGAGTAGGGCACGTTGATGGCCGAATAGATGATGCACATCGCCAGGTGGGTGGCGTAGGCGTAGAGGATCTTATCGGCCGGGCTCAGGCTCGGCGTCGTGAACGAGAGCACGCCGATGACCCCGAAGGGGACGGCCATCCACAAGAGCCAGGGACGGAACTTGCCCCAGCGGGTTTGGGTGCGGTCGGCCAGGACGCCCACGACCGGGTCGATGACCGTGTTGGCAGAGTGGGTGATCAAGAGCATCGTGCCCGCCACGGCGGCGGAGATGCCGAACACGTCCGTGTAGAAGTAGAGGAGGAACAGCGAGAACGACTGCCAGAACAGGTTAGACGCCAGGTCCGCCGACCCGTAGCACAACTTTTCCCTGACCGAAATTTTCCCCGCAGCCTGAGTCATGAGGCGATTCCGCTGAGTTCTCACGGGGACGGTTAGGGGCGGCCCAAGAATGGCTTCCGCAATTCGGAGGGCGTTCCCTAATGAGTCTTGACGAACAAGAGAGGCATACTCGGCCCGTCGTAACCCGAAGCGTAAGCGAGGGAAAGCGTTGGCCCTCCCTCGCTTACGCTTCGGGTTACGATGTGGTAGGAGAGCGCACGATTACTCAAGTTGATCGTCAAAACTCATCAGGCGGAAGCTATTCTTCGGCCGCGGCTCGTCGCCATTATTGCTGACCAGCGGCCCCACGTCAACCGGCCGATTCCGGAATGGGCCGGTGCTTGACGAAGGCCGGACGCCGGCCCGATAATCTCCCCTGGAATGGTCGCCGTCGAGCTGGCGAAAGAACCAATCCGCCTTGGTGAAGATCATGGCCGAAGAGACCGACCTGACGGTCATCGACTGGCAAGGGAACTTGTTCGATGCAGCAGCGTGACCGTTTGCAACTGGAGTGGAAACTGGGATTTTCAGGGGGACTCTCCGAGCGGCCCCAGGAGTGGGTGCAGGCGACCGTCCCCGGAGCGGTGCAGGCCGATTACGCGGCCAAGGCGGGCATTGCGGAGCTGTTTCGGACGGAGTCTCTCCTGCGAATCCAATGGGCCGAGGACCGGCACTGGTGGTACGCTGCCACCCTTGGGCCGGCACGGCCGGAAGATCACGATCGGCGGCGGATCTTCGTGGCCAAAGGCGTTGATTACCACTTCCAGATACGCTTCAACGAAAGCATACTTCACGATCAGGAGGGCATGTTCGCGCCGGTGGAGCTCGACCTGACCGATCTGGCGCGGGAGGGCGGGGAGCTGTTGGTCGTCATCCGTCCGATCCCCAAGGCGCCGGCCCCTGCTGACCGCCTGAAGGTGCAGGCCAGCCGCAGCGTCAAGCCGGCCGTCGGCTATGGCTGGGACTTCCATCCCAGGCTCGTACCGCTGGGAATCTGGGACGACGCCTACATCGAGATGCGGTCCGCCTCCCACCTCGGCGATGCAGAACTGCGCTATCAACTGAGCGACGACTGTGGCGAGGCCCGCCTGACGCTGGAAGCCTGCGTCGCCGCGGGAATGTCTGGTCAGCGGTTGCAGTGGAGCCTGCGCGACCCCGGCGGGCGCGAGGTGCTGAGCCGGTCCTGCGCCATGGCCGACCCGGCGGTCCGCGACTCGGCCGCGCTTGCGGGTCCGGAACTGTGGTGGCCCAACAGCCAGGGGTCGCAGTCGCTCTACACGTTCACGGCGACGCTGACCGGGGCGAACGGCCAGCCCGTGGATCAGCTTTGTTCCCGGGTCGGTTTCCGGCGTGTGCGGCTGGTTATGAACGCGGGGGCATGGGACGAGCCGCGGACATTCCCCAAGTCGCGGAGCCATCCGCCGATGACGCTGGATATCAATGGGCGACGGATCTTCGCCAAGGGCACCAACTGGGTCCCGCCCGACATGCTCTACGGCCGGCTCAACCGGGAGGTCTATGCCAAGCACCTCAGGCTGGCCAGGGACGCTCATTTCAACATCCTGCGGGTGTGGGGCGGGGGGATCGTGAACAAGGAGTCGTTTTTCGAGCTGTGCGACGAACTCGGGCTGATGGTCTGGCAGGAGTTCCCCCTGGCCTGCAACGATTACCCTGACGACCCGCGCTACCTGTCCGTCCTGGACGCCGAGTCGCGGGCGATCGTGCGGCGGGTGCGCCGTCACCCGTGTCTGGTCCTGTGGTGCGGCGGCAACGAGTTGTTCAATGCTTGGAGCGGGATGACCGATCAGTCGAAGGCGTTGCGTTTGCTGAACCGCAACTGTTTGGACCTCGACGGCGACACGCCCTTCCTGGCGACCTCGCCGCTGAGCGGCGTGGGCCACGGCGACTACCGCTTCCGGGACGAGAATGGCCGCGAGGTGTTCCAGATTTTCGCCGCCGCGTCGGCCACTGCGTATTGCGAGTTTGGATGCCCCGGTCCGGCCTCTGCGGAGACGCTTCGCAAGATCATTCCGCCGCACGAGCTTTTCCCGCCGCGCCCCGGCACGGCGTGGCAGTCGCATGGCGCGTTCGGAGCGTGGTCGGTCGAGCCGAGTTCGTGGCTCTGCTTGGGCACGATTGAGCACTACTTCGGCCCGTCGGAGACACTCGATGAGTTGGTCTTCCAGGGCCAGTTGCTCCAAGCCGAAGGATATAAATGCCTTTTCGAGGAGGCCCGCCGGCAGAAGCCGCGGGCCGCGATGGCGTTGAACTGGTGCTTCAACGAGCCGTGGCCGTGCGCGGCGAACAACAGCCTGATCGGCTGGCCTTGCCAGCCGAAGGCGGCCTACGAGGCGGCGAAGGCGGCCTGCCGCCCCGTCCTGGCCAGCGCCCGAGTGCCGAAGTTTGCCTGGTCGCCGGGCGAGCGGCTCACGTGTCAGGTCTTCCTACTGAACGACTCGCCCGACCCTCTGCCGGCCGGGCGGGTCGACGCCGTGCTGCGCATCGCTGGCCGCGACTTCCCGGTTGGCTGTTGGGAGTTCGGCGAGGTGCCGGCCAACGAAAACTCGACAGGCCCGATCCTGTTTTGCCTGCTCTCCGAACTACCAAGCCCGACGTTCGATCTCGAACTGCGTGTTACGTCGCGGCCTGGTCTTAATTCGACTTATACTTTTTGCCGCTTGCGGCAGGAACCGTAGGGTGGGACAAGGCCGCCTTGGCGGCCGCCGGCCCACCAAGAGCCTTGTCGTTAACCGAGGGAACGTTGTGCGTACCGATCCCGTCAACCTAGAGAGCCCTTGCCGGGCACACGAGAACTCGCCTGGTGGCAGAAGCCCGATGACCCGCCGGCAGCGGATCCTGGCCACGGTGCAATCGCAACGGCCGGACCGGCTGCCTTTCTTCCACTTTTGGCGGCATTGCCAGGTCGGCTGGGCCGAGCGGGAGTGCCGAAACCGTGGCATGGGCATGAATTGGGTGCGACCGCCCTACGTGGAGAAGCTGCACGATGTCGAGGTTTGCGAAGAGCGGGTCGTCGTTTCGGGGCGGTCCGTCATTCGGCGAACCTACTCCACGCCTGTCGGCAGCGTGTACGAGGATGAGTACCGCGAGCTGGGCGTCGGCCAGTGGCATGCGAACCGGAGCTGGACAGGCAACTCGCCCTGGATCACCGACCGGCTGATCAAGACGCTGGACGACTACAAGGTCGTGAAGTATATCGTCGAGCACACGGAGTATTGCGCCGATTATTACCCCATCCAGCAGGCCATGGAGTGGCTCGGCGAGGAGGGCCTGGTGTTGGCCGGCCTTCCCCATTCGCCCATGCAAACGCTCATGGTCAACTGGGTGGGCAGCGAGCAGGGGCGGTTCTTCTATCACTTCGCCGACGATCCGGCCGTGGTGGAGGATCTCTGCCGGGCGATCTCCAAGAGCCGTGAGCCGATGGTTGAGATCGCCGCCAAATCGCCGGCGCCGATCGTCGCGTGCGGGGACAACCTGGATGCGGTGCTGGTGACCCCGAAACACTTCGAAAAGTACTTCATGCCGGAATATGAGAAGCAGGCGGCGGTCCTGCACGGCCAGGGGAAATTCATGTCGGTCCACATGGATGGCCGGCTGGGCGCTCTCAAGCAGCTTATCGCCAAGACGCCGGTTGACATCATCGAGGCGCTGCACCCGCCGCCCATGGGGGACGTCCCCATCGCCGAGGCGCTCCGGGTATGGAAAGACAAGACGCTCTGGCTGGGTTTCCCGGGATCCATTTACGCGCTGGGACCGGAGGCCACCCGGCAGTTCGCCTTGGGCCTGCTGCGCGAGATCGGCACGACGGACCGCTTGGCCATCGCCATGTCCACCGAGAACCAGGTGTCCGATGAGAACCTCCTCGCGCTGACCGCGGTCCTCGAGAACGCCCAGTTGCCGTTGTCGCCGGAGATCATCGACCGGATCGAACGGTCTGGCGGTTGAGGGCCCGGTGGCAGGCAATTGGTGGGGCTCGCTGCGCTCGACCCACCCTACTTCTAACTTCGTGAATTCATTGTGGTGCAGGCGTCTCGCCTGCCCGGGAACATGCAGGCGGGACGCCTGCACCACAAGTGGGCCCTTACACGCGGTGCTGCAACACGTGAGCCAGCAAGTTGTCCAAAGGCACGGTTGCCAAGGCAATCGCCGTATCGCACACGCCGTAGTAGATATGCACCAGCCCATCCTTCACGACCGCCCCGGTCGGGAAGATCACGTGGGGGATGTACAGCCCGAAATTCTCGTAATACGTCTCGGGTTCCATGATCGGCTCGGGACAACGGGCCAGCACCTTCGTCGGGTCCTCCAGGTCGAGAAGCATGGCGCTGAGGCGATAGACGACGCGGCGGGTCGGCGGGTAGACGTTCTGCACGCCGTGATACAAGACCAGCCAGCCGTGCCCGGTCTTGATCGGCGGGGTCGAGCCGCCGATGCGATTGTCCTCCCACGCATATTGCGGCCGGATCACTACCTGCGGCTCACTCCAATGGACCAGATCATCGGAGTAGCTCAGTCGCACGGCCGGATGCTCGTCGGCGTGCTGGGCAGACGTGTTCACTAGAGCGTGGGCCGGCGCAAAACGGCGTACTTGCCCTTGATCTTCTCGGGAAACAGGATGACGTTTCGGTCGTCGATCTCCCTCGGGTTGACCCAGCCGACGATCTCCCAATGGATGCGGTCGCGGGAAGCGGCGATTCCCGAGCGCGACTGGTTGTCTTCGTCGCGGCCGCTGAAACCGGGAAACTCCGACTGCCGGGATTCGGGCACGCCGACACCCGTGGGACTGCTGCTCCACGCATAGGGCCGAAACGCCAGCGTCATGTAATACGTGCCGTCGATTTTCACGATGCGCGGGTCCTGCACGCTGCCAAACTTGCTGCCGCACATTTCCGGCGTGATCACGGGATGGTCAACGACGTGGCGAAAATGGATGCCGTCATCGCTCTCCAAAAGGCCGATGTAGCAGTGGAAAGGCCGCAAACCTCCCGCCGCGCGCTCATAGAGATAGAACTTCCCCTCCTCATAGAGGGCGGCCGGATTGAGCGTCGCGGCCATTCGCCATTCATACAGACCGGGCTGGACAACGGGGTTCTCGGGACACCGAGTGATCTTCATTTGTCGATTTGACATACCAACGCTCCTGATCTTGATCGTGCCACTTGATACTTGCTCGATTCATCGACGACGGGTAGGGTGGGACAAGCTCGCGGAAGCGATGCCGGCCCACCAAGGGAGGGTGATCAGTCGTCGGTGGTCAGTGGCTAGAGAAGCAGAATGCTGCGAGTTCTGACCACTGACACTGACCACTGCTGGTGGGCCGGCGGCCGCCACGGCGGCCTTGTCCCACCCTACGATTGCCGGACAGCTAGTTTACTCGAAAAACAGAAAGCGGGACAGGCTCCCTAATGTCAGCAGGCGGTCATTGACACCTTCTCCGCCGCGTGCTAGGCTCGCAGCCTGATCGACCATCGGGAGTTCTTGAAATGCAATTCGGATATTTCGACGACCAAACCAAGGAATACGTTATCACGCGCCCGGACACCCCCCGATCCTGGACCAATCACCTCGGCTCGACGCGCTACGGCGGGGTGATCTCGAACAATGCGGGCGGGTACGGCTTCTTCCGGTCGGCCTCGCTGGGCCGCTTCCTGCGCTTCTTCACCAACGGCATCCCGATGGATCAGCCGGGCCGCTATCTCTACCTGCGCGACCCTGCTAGCGGCGACTACTGGTCGGCCTCATGGCAGCCGGTCGGAAAGCCGCTGGAGCAGTACCAGTCGGTCTGCCGGCACGGAACGGGCTATACGGTCATCACCAGCCAATATGCCGCGATCGAGACCGAGACGACCTACTTCGTCCCCCTGGGTAAGGACTTCGAGTGCTGGCTCGTCAGGGTGACGAACCGGGACACGCGGCCGCGCAGCCTGCGGTTGTTCACCTACGTCGAGTATCCCAGCACGTGGCACATGATCAACGATTGGATCAACCTTCAGTACACGCATTGTATCGTGAAGATGGATTGCGTCGACAACATCATCGACCACGGCTGCAACGTTCGTGCGCTGCCGGTCCCCGGCGACCCGATGGCCCGCGACCAGTGCCGCCACACATTCCTGGCGCTACTGGGGGCCGAGGTGACGGGTTTCGACACGGACCGCGACGTGTTCATTGGCGATTATCGCCACTACGGCAATCCGATCGTCGTCCAACGGGGCCAGTGTACCGGCTCCCTGGCTGCCGGCGACAACGGCTGCGGGACCCTCCAGGCCGACCTGGAGCTCGAGCCCGGCCAATCGCGAGAAATCGTCGTCTTGCTGGGGATTGGCATGGCCGCCCTGGAAGGCAAGCAGACGGCCGCCCAGTTCGGCACGGCCCACAAGGTTCGCGGAGAACTCGACCGGCTCAAGCAGTACTGGCACGACCGCCTGGGGGGCATCTCTGTCGAAACGCCCGATGCCGAGCTGAACAGCATGTTGAACGTCTGGAGCCCCTACAACTGCCTCATCACGTTCGACTGGTCGCGTGCGGCCAGTTTCATCTACACGGCCTATCAGCGCGACGGATTCGCCTATCGCGACACCGTGCAGGACTTCCTGGGCGTCTGTCATCTCATACCCGAGCAGACCAGGGATCGTCTGGAGTTGATGATCACCGGGCAGGCGGCCACGGGGGGAGCGATGCCGCTCGTGCAGCCGCTGGCGCACCGGCCCGGCCATGAGAAGCCCCCTCAGGAAAGCGAATACCGGGCCGACGACTGCCAATGGCTGTTCAATGCCGTCGATGCTTGCGTGAAGGAGTCGGGCGATCTGGGCTTCTACGACAAGCTGCTCCCCTATGCCGACAAGGGTCAGGATACGGTCTTGGGCCACTTGCGCCGCGCCATCGAGTTCAATTTCGACCGCTGCGGCGCCCATGGCCTCCCCAGCGGCTTGTACGCCGACTGGAACGATTGCCTGCGGTTCGGGCCGAAAGGGGAGTCGATCTTCGTCTCGCTGCAACTGCGGTTCGCCCTGGCCAAGTACATGGAGGTCTGCGCCTGTTGCGCAAGCCCGAGCAGGCGTCCTGGGCTGCCCAGCGCCTGGACGATCTCGACCGGCGGCTGGAAAAGTACGCATGGGACGGCCAATGGTACCTGCGAGGCTACGGCGACGACGGACAGAAGTACGGCTCAAATGAGAACTCGCAAGGCGCGCTATACCTGAATACCCAATCCTGGGCCGTGATCAGCGGCCACGCCGCCGCGCCGCGGGCCGAGGCGATCATGGCGGTGGTGCAACAGCGCCTTGCGACCGAGTACGGAATCATGCTCTGCGATCCCCCCTACGAGGACCTGCTGGTGGGCGTCGTGCGGTCGGTGCTTTTCAACAAGGGAATGAAGGAAAATGCCGGCATTTTCTCCCATGTCCAGGGTTGGGCCATCATGGCCGAAGCCATGCTCGGACACGGCGACACGGCCTACCGCTATTTCCGTGCCTATCTGCCGGCCGCGTACAATACCCGGGCCGAGATCCGGCAGATCGAGCCTTACGTTTACTGCCAATCGACGCACAGTCGCTATAGCCCGCGCTACGGCGCTTCCAGGCTGCCGTGGCTGAGCGGGTCGGCGGCCTGGTCGTACTACGCGGCCACGCAATACATCCTGGGGATCCAGCCCGATTATTTCGGCCTGCGCATCGACCCCTGCATTCCTGCATCGTGGCCGGGCTTCCGCGTGAAACGGCGCTTCCGCGGCAAGGACTTCGACATTCGCATCGAGAATCCCTCGGGGGTTCAGAAAGGCGTCAAACGCTTGGTCGTCAACGGCCGGCCCGTCGAGGGCAACCTCGTCCCGGTGGAGAGGTTTCAGGACTCCAACGAAATCCTTGCCGAAATGGGGAAAATCCGTTAGTCGCAACTCATTCACGAGAACTGTGGTGGCCCATCGAGTTCTGGGCTCTACGGCAGAGGGTGCCGTCGCGATCACGGAGAAGAAAACGTGGGGCTTCCTCGTACGGAAAGGCGTCTGCCATGACAGCCAGCGGCAACTGGGGTAACAAATCATCGTTTCTCCGCTTGTTGGCGCCGCACCTTTGCCGAAGCCACTTCGATACTACCCTTATTTTCCTTCAACTGGGTAATCGAATGCTCCAACCGGGCAAGCTTGTACACCTGACTGGCAAGTCTGGCGTACAGTTCGCTGGAAAACGCTCTTCTCGCGAGGTATGGTATGGGGGTCCGATCAACCTAAAAGCAGGAGAAACAGCCCATGCACGCAAGCCATAAGTTCGTCCGGCTAGTCGCCACCGCGGCGATCCTCGCCGGGGCCGGCGTCTCGGCGTCGGCGCAGACCGCGGCCGGCCAACGGCCCAACCGGCCGTTGGGCCTCGACAAGGTCATCGCCTTCTACGGCGCTCCTAAGGACATCGCTTCGGCGAATTTCGTGCTCGACGCCAACTGGAAGTACTGGCGCGGTCGCGGCGGCGTCGCCTCGCGCGGAATCACGCACCAGCAGTTCCTGCAAAAGAACGTCGACGAGGCAGCCGCCGTCCTGACGAACCTCGACCTCGGAAACAACCCCAACCCGGTCGTCACCATTGATGAGTTCGGCTGGGACTACGACGGCGGAATTGATCGTCAGTCGGCGGCAGTCCTGAAAGCCGTACACCAGAAGAAGCCGGGGCTGAAGATCGCCGTCTGGCAAATGCGCGGCCCGGCGGCACCCGAGCTGGCCGCCGTCTACCGCGACACGGTCGACCTGATGCTGATGGAGACCTACTACGATCTGAACGACGCCTGGATGATTGCGTTCCAGTTGCAGGCAGCGCGGCTCAACGGCCTGCTGGGCAAAACGATCCTCGGCCTGGGAATCGGCCGCGAAAGCCCCGACCTCGGCGGCCAGCCCTGGACGCAAACCGCCGACGAGCTGGACCAGCAGCTCCGCCTGATCCGGATGGTCGGGCCCGAGTCGCCGGGCGTGGCCTTCTTCGGCCTCGACAATCTCGGCAAGTGCCCGTTGACCCGGCAGCAGCTCGACCGGCTCTGCGGGCAGTTCCCGCAGATCCCGACGGACGGCGCCGGCCTGAAGCCCGATCTGTTGAAATTGGGCAAGACCTTCACCGCGCAATACGCCGGGCCGGCGATCTTCTGCTCCCATTGCTTCGTCATGCCCTTCTTCCACAGCGGCCACGACGGCGGACCCTGGGGCAGCACCCATCAGCCGCCCGTGGCCCGAGCGCTGATGATGAACCTGGGCCACAAGAACGCCGCCGGCGTCCAAGTCGCCTTGCGGACCCCGGGCCAGTCGGGCGGACCCTGGGCGGCAACCTCCGCCGACATCCCGGCCCGGTCCGTCGTCGTCGCCTTGTTGCCCGTCCTGCCCGGCAAGAAATGGCACGGCTGGGCCGGCACCGAGCTGCTCGACGTCCAGGCGCCGGGCTGCGAGGTGTTCAACTTCACCGATTCGCACTTCAAGCCAAAGTAACCCATTTTGGAATTCATCATGAACCGGACCGCTCTCGGATTATCGCTGTTCATCGTGCTCGGCCTGTCCATCGCGCAGGCCGCCGACATCCGCCGCATCACGCTCGAAGGCAAGGAGGGAGCGCCTCGCCGGCCGTGGAACCGGGCAAGGACGGCATCGACCGCATTCACAAGGTCGACGTCCCGGCGCTGGAGCTGTTCCCGGCCAAGCAGCGGCCGGCCCTGGGCACCGTCCTGATCTGCCCCGGCGGCGGCTACAGCATCCTCGCCATCAACCACGAAGGCTACTTCGTCGCGAAGCGGCTGAACGAGTTCGGCTACGACGCGGCGATCCTGCTCTATCGTGTCAGCGCCGGCCCGCAGACACGGGAACTGGCCTTCGCCGACGCGCGAGCCGCGCTGGCCCTGTTGCAGAAGCGCGGCGGCGAGTTCGGGCTGAGCACCCGGAAGATCGGCGTGATGGGCTTCTCGGCGGGCGGCCACCTCGCCGCGCGGCTGACGCACACCGCCGCGGCCGACACGCCGCTCGACTTCGCCGTGCTGATGTACCCGGCCTACCTCGAAAAAGACGGCAAGGTGCTCGACGACGTCGCGCCGGTGAAGACCCCCGCCTTCCTCTATGTCGCCGGCGACGACAAGCTGGCGCCGAGCTGCATCGTGTATGCCGCGGCGTGCAAGAAGGCCGAGATCCCGTGCGAGTTCATCATGCCGCCGCACGGCGGGCACGGGTTCGGCCTGTTGCCCTCGCTGCCGCCGGACGTGAAAAACTGGCCCGAGCGGCTCCACGCCTTTCTCGACGGCTTGAAGTGAGCGGACGGCTTTCGATATCCCGGGAGCAGGCCAACGGCAACCTGCCCTCTCCCACTGTGCCGGCGAGGGGAGCCGGCGAATCACAGAATGATTATTGGCCGGAGGCGCGACAGTTCACTCGCCGGGGCGCCTTGCTATATCGGCGGCAACCTTGCTGGATGGTTGGCCGGACAATCTGGTCAGGCATCCGGGGAAGAAAGCTGGCGGCCAGGAGGAAAGTGACCGGGGCCGGTGTCCTTCCGGCAGGCGTGTGTGAACGGTTTTGAGGCGTGTGGTATCGTAGGCTGTCAGCTCACAATCTTGCGGAGGACAGCCGATGGGTACCAAGCAGACACGTGGTCTTCCCTCGCGTCTGGAAGCCGTGCGACGGCGAATCGAGCATTGGCGCCTGGCTCGCAAAGCCCGCTCGCGCATCCCCGATTCGCTGTGGGCCTCGGAGGAACCCTTGGAAGGAGATCAAGAGGGAGACGAGGATGGGCGTGACTAGACCGACCCTCGGGTGGAGGGTAGAGTAAGTATCGGGCGCTACGTTTTTCGTCCGCCCGCCGCTACGCTTTCTGTCCGCCCTTTACAGGTAACAACTAGCCATGGGTGGCCGAGCCGAAGGCTGGCCGGCCGAACTTGTTGTTGCGGTCCGTGCATACGCACCAGGTTGAGCAGTCCCACGCGAACGTCAGTATCGCCCAGATGTTTGCCTAGGGCAGGGGTGGAGAATGGAACTCATGAGTCACCGATGCTGAAGTCGAGGGGCAAGAACTCCAGCATCGGATGGCGGCCATACGCTGGCAACCGGCCGAAATGGGCGCTCGACGCACGTTCGTAAGTTCCATACTGATTGACACTTGGAATTCGGCTGAGTATTTTGACTGCACGGGGCCCCGCCATACATTGCAGGGGTGAGGGCCCCGGCGGACGATTGCCGCAACCAAGAGGAATTAGTAATGGTTCAATGCGCCCCGCTGCTCCTGCTCGCCTTGCTGGCCGTGGCCGCCTCTGATCCCGTCACGGTGCGCGTCCAGGACACGCGCGGCGGGCCCCAAATCCACGTCGACGGAAAGCCGATCCCCTCGCGGTTCTTCTTTGGCTCCATGAATAGCGGGCTGATCGCCGCGAAATCCGAATGGACGTCCCCCATGTTTGAGTTCCTCCCGGGCGACGTGAACGGGACCGGCACGCTGCACTTCCGCTTTGCGCACGAGCCCGGCGAGATATGGCTAGCCGACCTGCGCATCCGGGACGCGAAAACGTCCGAGGACGTGCTGCCCCCCGGCTCCTTCGCCACCCCGGAAGGCTTCGCGAAGCGCTGGAACTTCTGGCCGGTTGGCCCTGCGAACACCGTCGGCGCAGTCGCCGTGTCCGACGGTGCGCTCCATGTCACCCTTAAACGCCCACCGCAGGGCAACTGGCCGGACTTCCACCTGCACAGCCAGGCGTCGCTCCACTTCGCCGCCGGGCACTCCTATCGCTGCTCGTTCCGCGCGAAGGCCTTGCCGGCGCAGGATCTCTGCGTCGCGCTCTACAGCGTGGTGGGAGGAAACTGGAACTACATCGGCGGCCCGCCGGGCTCGTTCCTCAGCCAGGTCGCGCTGGCCCGCAACGTGGGCGTCAACCTGGTCTCCTTCTCCGCCCCCAACTGCTGGACGCCGCCCGGAACGCCCGCCGACTGGGCGCCGCTGGACAACCTCTGCCGGCAGATCATCGCGGTCAACCCGAAGGTCCTGCTCGTCCCGCGCGTCGCCGCGGACGCCCCGGACTGGTGGCTGGCAGCGCAACCCCCAAGCCCGCATGGTCTACGACGGCGATAAGGTCGCCAACCACTCTTGCGTCTCAGACCGCGCCTACCGCGCCGACGTCTGCGCGCACCTGGAGAAAATCTCCCGCCACCTCCTTGAAACGTTTCCGGACCGCTTCGCCGGCATCCACCCCTGCGGGCAGAATACGGGCGAGTGGTTCTACCTGAACTCGTGGGTGCCGCCCCTCAGCGGTTACGATCCGGCCACCCGGGCCGCCTTCCGGCAGTGGCTTAAGTCGCGCGGTGACCCGCAGGCGAATGCGGCGGAGCCGCCGACCCCGGCTGAGCGTCGTGCCCACCCCAACGGTTTGCTGCGGGATCCCGCCCGGGAAAAGCGTCTACTAGAATTCGCCCGCTTCCAGCAGCAGGAGATGGCCGATCACGTCGCCGCCATGGCCGCCGCCTGCCGCCGCGGCACGGACGGCCGGAAGCTGGTGGTCTTCTTCTATGGTTACTTGTTCGAGTTCGCGCCGTTGCCCAACGGCGCGCCGACCAGTGGGCATTACGCCCTCTCCTCGCTGCTCAGGGGCCGGGACATCGACATCCTCTGCTCGCCGATCGCCTACACCGACCGCGAGTGGATCGGCACCGCCCCCAGCATGACGGCCGCCGAGAGCGTCGCCCGGGCCGGCATCCTCTGGCTGAACGAGGACGATTCGCGCACCTTCCTCGATCCGCGCAAGGAAGCGCACGTCCAGGAGGGCGGGCTGGTCGATCTGCAGCAAACCCGGCAGGTTATGCGGCGCAACACCGCGCAGGCCGCCATCCGCGGGTTCGGAACGTGGTGGATGGACCTGCCGGCTCAGGGCTGGTTCAACGACGCTCGCATCTGGGAAGAGATGGCCCTCCTGCGCCCGCTGGACGCCGCGATGCTCGAGCGCCGTGGGCCCTTCGCGCCAGAGATCGCGGCCATCGTGGACGAGGAGAGCATGTGCCATCTGCCCGGCGGCTCGGCCGCGGTGGCCAGCAACCTGGTCTACGACGCCCGCGCGGCGCTTGGCCGCTGTGGTGCGCCATATGGCCAGTACCTGCTGGACGACGTCCTGGTCGGCCGCGTCCCTGCCAAGCTGCAGGTCTTTCTCTCGGCCTGGCGCTCAGCCCCGTAAGGCGTGCGGCCCTGGCCAGCCGGCGCACCGCTGGCAGCGTGCGCGTCTGGTGCTATGCCCCCGGATACCTGTACCCGGATCGCGCGAACATCGCGGGGATCGAGGAGGTGACGGGCTTCGAGGCCAAGGCGGCCAACATGCCGACGGCGGAAGCCACGCCCACAGAGGCCGGAAAGAAGCTCGGCCTCGTAGCTCCCTGGGGGCCCAAACAGGCCATCGACCCGCTGTTCAGCGTGGTGGCGTCGGCGGACGAGACGCTGGCGACGTATTCCGACGGCACGCCCGCCGTCGCGGTGCGGCGCTGCGAGAAGGGGATCGACGTCTTCGTCGGCGTGCCTCAGTTGACCCCCGAGCTGATCCGGGCGCTGGCCAAAATGGCCGGCGTGCACCTGTTCACCGAAGGCAAGGCCACGGTCTGGGCCGCCGAGGGATATATTTCAGTGCAGGCGCACGAGTCCGGTCCGCTGGTCCTCAATACCGGCCGGCAGGGCAAAGTAGTCGATGCCTTGGACGGGAAGACTCTGGGGGACGGTCCGGAGGTGACGCTGACGCTGAAGAAGGGCGAGGTGCGGGTGATCAAGTACCCGCAGTTCTGAAATCACACATCAAGGTCTCCGCCTCATGAGTAACCTGAAAACGATGCGGGCGTCAATAATAGTGTTGTTGCTCATTACAACCGCCCGATTTGCCGGAGCCGAGTCTGCCGTGTTCCGGGCCAGCGATCCGATCGGTCCGGGCGAGACGGTGTTGACGATTGGCGAAGGGTTTGGCGAGAACCCGGTCATCGAAGGGGTTCGCCTGACCGATGGGCCGGCGGGCGAAGCGGCCGGCGCGCGGTCGCTTGGCCTTGCAAAGGACAACCCCTCAAAGCGGTCCAAGCGACCGAGCAGTCGCTCAAGTTCGCGGTGCCGGCCGACTGGAAGCCCGGCGTATTTGCGGTGCGAATCACTGGACAAAGCAATCCGATCGTCGTGCTGCTGAACGTGCCGCAAGTCTGGTGGGCGCAGGGCAACCTGGGCGTCGACGCCAGCCCCGGCGGCTGGATTCGGCTGTTCGGCAAGAACCTCGGCGTGACGCCGAAGGAAATGACGACGGCCACGGCCCGCCTGGCCGGCCCCCAGACGATGACGCTGCCCGTTGCGGCCGATTGCTATGCGGCGAAACTGACGCTGCCCAAGGAGCTTCTGCCGGGCCTGTACAAGCTCCGTCTCCACAGCGGTCTGGGGGGCGCCGCGGCCTGGAGCCAGCCGGTATCGGTGCGGGTCGTCGTACCTCGACAGTGGCCCCAGGCGGTCTTCAACGTCAAGGATTGCGGGGCGGAGGGCGACGGCATCAAGGACGACACCCATGCGGTACGATCGGCCTTGGACAAGGCCCGGCAGAACGGCGGTGGGCAGATCTACTTTCCGGCGGGACGATACCGACTTGCCGGGTCTCTCAAGATTCCGCGTCTGACCGTGTTGCACGGCGAGGACCGGCAACGGGCCTGCCTGGCCTGGGCCGATTTGCCCAAGCCACCCGACGTACTCCTGGGAGGCACGAACTCGTTCGGCATCGAGGAATTGACGGTCTATGCGCAGAACTATCGTCACGTGATTGCCGGCGACCTGGGGGACCAGCCGGGGGCCGGCGACGTGTTCTTGCGGGGCGTGCGGGTGCGTGCAAATGCGTACCGCGGCCATCCCACCATGGAACAGGTAGACGCCCGCTTTCGCGACTCCCAGCAGCTTTCGACCGGCGGCGGCGACACGGTGCGACTGGGCGGGCCGAACGTCGAGATCACCGATTGCGACCTTTACGGCAGCGGCCGCGCACTGTTCCTCAGCCGGGTCCGCGGCGGATGCGTCCGCGGCAATACGCTGGTCAACGGCCGCTGGGGCTGGTACTGCATCTCCGGAAGCGACGGGCTCAGCTTCGAGAACAATCTCCTGGTGGGCGGTGATCTCATGTCGACCGGCGGCGGCCTGAACTGCCTCGACGGCTCGACCTATTCTCAGAACGTCTATTTTGCCCACAATCGGCTCCGCCTGATGCACGGCTGGGATCGCGAGGCCATGACCAGCGACGCCGGCGGCGACGCCTACTTCGGAAAGATTCGCTCGACGAGCGGCACCACCGTGGTCCTGGCTGCCGAGCCCAAGTGGAACCAGCGGAGTTGGATCGGGGCGGGCCTGTTCGTGCTCCAGGGCCAAGGGGCCGGCCAGTATCGCCGCATCGTGCGGCACGCCGGCTCGACGGTCGAGATCGACCGGCCCTGGAGCGTGGCCCCCGGCGCCCGGTCCGACCTTTGCATCACGATGTTCCAAGGCCATTACGTGATCCTGGACAACGACTTCACCGACACCGGGGCGCTGCAATTCTACGGGACCTCGATCGAGTGCCTCGCCGTCGACAACCGCGGCACGCGGATGCAGGGCATCCGTGGTCTGGGCATGTGGTATGACGGCTACCAGCCAAGCTGGTTCTGCCAGTACCTGGGCAACGAGATCCTCGAAGGGAACTACTATCACTGGGACTCGGCCACCGATGCGGTCCTGGAAGTGGGCAGCAGCGCGCAGCCGCCGTATGCCGGCACGATGAATCGCGGCGCGGTCGTGCGGGGTAATTATCTCCATAACCATGCCCAGATTCGTGTTGCAGGCGGGTGTCGCGACGTGGTCGTCGAGGGCAACCGAATCGAAGACGTTGATCAGGGCATCTTCATCAGCCGTGAGGCCCGCGACGTGCTATCGGTGAACAACACGTTCCGTGGGGTAAAGTACCCGGTTGTGGACGAAGAAGCGGTCCGCAAGGCGGCCGAGGAGCGTATGAAGCGTTACTTGGGCCGTCGCGACCCGGTGGCCGCGTGGACGTTCGACGCGATTCAGGACGGCAGCTTTGCCGACGGCTCGGGCAACGGTTTCTCGGCCGCCGTGGAGGACGGCGTCGGCGTGGCCGACGGCGTACGGGGCCATGCGGCCCGGTTCGACGGCAAGGGCTATCTGCGCGTGGAGGAACCGGCCGTGTTCAATGCTCCCGACGTCACGGTCTCGCTATGGATCAAGCCGCTTACGGTATCCGGCCGGCGTGGTCTTGTCGCCAAGCGATTCGCCGGAACCGGGACGCCGCTGGTGATCACGCAGCAGGGGGCGTGTATCGGCTTCGAGGCCAGCGACGCTGACGGGCGCTGGCCCTTCAACTTTACCTCTCCGGCGGTCCTCAAGGCGAACCAATGGACCCAGGTGGCCGTCACGATCCGCCGCGGCGTGGGGATTGCCATTTATGCCGATGGTCGCCAGGTTGTGGAGAAGAAGATCTCGCTGGACCGTTCCCCAAACAACGAGCCGCTTATTCTGGGCCGCGAAGCTTGGGGCGGCGATCCGCCCAAAGGCGACACGCCCGGACCGTACGTCGGCCTGATCGATGAGCTGAAGATCTGGACTCGCGCGCTTGCGCCAGCCGAGATCCAAGCAGAGTACCACAGCGTCCAGCCGGGACGATAGGCGCGGCGGATGAAAGCGTCGGCCGTGGTAATCCAGCGAAAGATTGGTGACTACACAGAGATTGGAAAGGAACCATGAGGACTGTTCAGTATCTCTTTGCGGCGGCCGTTCTGCTTGAGCCGATCATCGTCCAATCGCAGGATGCCAAGTTCAGCTTTCCGGAAGAGCGGATCTCGCGATTCAACATCCCACATGCCGGCAAGGCGCCGATCATCGACGGCAATATCGATCCCCAGGAGTGGCAACAAGCGGTCCGCGTGGCGGGCGTGGCTTGGACCAGTTCGCTCGACTACCGCGACCGTCCGGTGAGTTTCTGGGTTACTTGGGACGCCGAGCATCTTTACATCGCCGCGCGGTCCAACGTCCTGCCCGGTCACCGGCTGTACCGCAGCAAGCGTGAGAAGTACTCCAGCGGCGTCGTCTGCGACGATTCCTATGAGTTCGGCCTCTTCTTGCACGACCGCAACAAGCTGCCCGGCCAGTCCTCCAGCTTCCTGAAGTTTGTCGTGAACTCCGTGGGCTGCGGCGAGTACATGAAGATCTACCCGTCGATCGGCCAGAACCTGTTCAACTGGCGGCCGACGCCCCGGATCGCCAACCGCGTGTACGACCGCGACGGCCGGCGGTGGTGGGACATGGAGATGGCGATGGACCTGAAGGACCTGCAACTGCCCGCGCCAAACAAGCCGGACGATCCCCTCGGCATTCTGCTCAGGCGCCGCTGAAGAATCCTGAGTGGCAGTGGCTCGACGTACCCAGCGCTACTGGGCACTTGCAGAATGCGGGTTTTCCGCGCAGGTCCTGACCGCCGACCGCCCCTACGTGCAAATCGAAGAGATCTCCGGACTGCACGACGAGAAGATCAACCTTCGCTCGACGATCCACAATCCCGCGACTGCACCTGTTACGGTGAAGGCCGTGGTGAAGATTGTGCACGGCAAGTCTGCTTCCCCCGGCCGGATCGAGAATCCGGCCACCGTCGTCAGTGAAGAGAGGACCATCACCATTCCGGCCCGCTCGCTCGTGCGGTTCGACGTGGCCAAGACCTTTCCCGGGCTGGACTACGGGCCGGCCGATCGGCGCACGGGGATTTCGATGTACGAGTACCGGGTGATGCCGGTACAGCCGACGGGCACGACCCCGATTTTCTCCCACAGCCTGACTTTCCAGGGTACGGACAAGAGCTATCTGAAGGCCGTGCCGCGCACGACCGTGTTCGAGTACGAGCAGGATTTCAACCCGGTGCAGGGACTGCTTTTTCTGAGCGCCGATACGATGGACGCGCAGGTTCCGCCCGGCACGCAACCGGCCGCGGCCGAGTACGCGATCACGCGTGCGGGCCGACCGGTCGGCCGGGGCCGGCTCTCCCATTTCACGCATGCCAAGTACTGGGGGCTGATCGAATTGCCGAATCTTGAACCCGGCACGTACAAGGTGGAATTGCGATTGCTGGATGCCGCCGGGAAGAGCCTGGTTTCGCGCAGCGATATCGGCTTTGAGAAGAAGGATGAGCCGAAAGTTTTCGCCAAATGGTGGAACAACCGCGTGGGCGACACGGAAAGGGTGCTTCGCCCGTTCGAGCCGCTGAAGATCCAGCCGGGCCGGACATCGCCGATAGCCGTTTCCTGCACTCGCCGGCTCTACGAATTGGACGGCCTTGGCCTGCCGATCCAGATCGACGCCAACGGCGGGCCGGTGCTTGCGCGGCCTGCGCGGATCGTCGTCGACGTGGGCGGCAAGGAGTCGGTCGTCCGCGCGGCCGGCCCGCTGAAGATTACCAGTGCCAGGCCCTGGCGCATCGAGTTCGAGGGGCCGCCCGCCACGGCGGCAGGCATCCGCTTCCAGGCGAAAGGATCGATGGAGCAGGACGGACTGGTGGACCTCGCCATGACTTTCGCGCCGGAAGGCGGGCCGGTGAAGCTCGACCGATTGCGCGTCGAGTGGCCGGTCGACGACGCGTTGGGACTGCACATGGCCTGCATCGGCCAGGGCGGCAACTACTGCGCGGGCCATCGGCCGGGTGCCCGGCGGCCAGGCAGAGGTGTGGAACACGCTCAACGGCATCGGCTTGACCGGCAGCGGCATGACGGCCGGCAGCTTTACCGGCAACCTGTGGCTGGGCAGCGAGCAGCGCGGACTGCTTTGGGCGGCCGATAGCGACCGCGGATGGGACGTTGACGACCGGGTGCCGGCGCACTGCCTGGTCCGCGAAGGCGGGGCCGTCGTCATCCGCAACAACATCGTCGGCAGTTGCAGCGGCAAGAGTCCCTTGGAGTTGAGCGGCCCGCGCACGATCCGCCTGGGCTACAACGCCACTCCCTTCCGCAAGTTCGAGCGGGGCTGGCGGATCAACCAGATCTCGGCCGCCAACGGTTTCTCGGGCGGCAAGTACAAGGTCAACTGGGACACCGGTCAGGACTATTTTTCCGTGCTCAGCCCGCCGTTCGAGGATCTGAAGCGATGGCCGGAGTACTTTGCTTATTGCAAAGAAGAGGCAACCAAACGGTCCGTGCGAGGAATTTATGAACTGGCCCCGCGGCTGCAAACCTACCTGACCAACCAGATCGCCTTGCGCGGCTACATGGACAAGACGGTCGAGCCGGGCATGTATCGCTACTTCGCCGGCGATTGGGTGCCGGGAGGGGAGGCCCTCTCCAAAACCTATACCGATTACATGATCTACCTCCAGGATCGCCAGGTCCGCGAAGGTGGATGCACGCACTTCTACTACGACATCAGCTTCACCGGGCATTTTCTGGCTCGGTTGGCGGCCGGTTTCGGTTACATCTTGCCCGACGGCCGCATCCAACCCGAGGGCGGCGACGACAACCTCCGCGCCTGGTACAAACGCACCTGGGCGATGATTCAGGAGAATGGCCTCTATCCCGGGGGTGTTTCCGGGCACAGCACCAATTCCATCAGCCTGAAGGCCCTCCCCTTCGCCGACGCCATCCTCGATTCGGAATACCCCATGAAGGACCCGATCGACGTCTACCCCAGCGATCGGATGATCGCCCTGTCTTGCCCGCACAATTTCGGCGTTAACATCAGCCACTTGGGGTTCATGAATCCCGCATGGGCGGCCATGCACGACGCCGGCACGGGCGGGGCCGGCGGCAGCATCTTCTGGAGCGGCGAGTTCCGCCATTGGGGCATCAGCCGCGAAGACGTTCAGTTCATCCCCTATTGGCGGAATCGTCACGTGGTGAAGGAGTCCACCAACGGGCTGATCGTGAGCCTTTGGAAACGGCCGAACTCGGTGGCGATGGCCGTGATGAACCATGGTCCCGATCCCGAGGGACAAGAGCAGACGCGGTCGGCCCGCCTCCGTCTCGATCTGGCGGCGCTAGGGGTTCCCAACGGCCTCGGCGGCGAACAACTGCGGGTCGGCGAGCTGCTCAACGATCTTCCCAACCCGCGGTACCTCGGCCACCTGAAGTGGGTGCAAGACTTGCCCCGGAACTCCAGCGGTGAACCGCTGCCTTTGCCCGCCATCCAGCCTAAGCTTGATGCGGGCAGCGGGACCATCGATGGTTTTGACGTACAGTACCACCACGTGCGATACCTGGTCCTTTCCTGGGACGAGCGGCCGATTGCCGACGCGGCCTGGAAAGACGCATTCCCCGGCCCGCTGCGCACCGCCGTGCTCGATTGGGGCATCACCGGCGCCACCTCCCTGGCAGGCCATGATCTTGCCGATAAAGTCCGATGCGAAACGGACGGCGTCCACGTGCGCGCTTGGAGCCGGCCGCAGAGCGTCCTATTGCGAATCAGCAACTCCAAAGCTCAGCCCCTGGTGGCCGCGGTCGTGCTCGACCTTGGTGGCCTGGGCGTCAAGGTGGAAAAGCGATGGCGTGATTTTACATCGATCGTGGCCCTGGATGATGGGGCCGTGCAGAACCTTGAAGAGGATGCGAAGCCCAACGATTATCGGCTGGGCGGTAACCGCAGCAACGTGCTGTACCATGGCCACACGGGGCGAGTCTGGGTCCGGCTGAGCCCCGGCGAATCGCGCGTGGTCACCATCGATCGGTATTGAAGCCACGTTCGTTACCCTGAAAGGACAACACCATGATGCGTCTTTGGGTGATCGTCGTTTCCGCCGTCTGGATCTTGATTGCGGCCGCGGCGTTCGCCGATGTCAGCGGCGTGGTGCGAGACACGTCACCCATGATGAACCGGCACGATCCCAACGTCGATCCGGAGGTCGAGGTAGGACGAACGTGGCTCACAAGTTTGCCAAAACTCATCAGGAGATATCCATGACTGCAACCTGCAAGCTTTGGCTCACCCCGTCATTGCAAGTTCTGTTCGTTGCTTTAACGGCGTTGTCGTTGACGACTGCCGCTGCCTCGGCCGAAGCGCCGATTGGCGTGCCGGCCGACGGCCGGATTGCGCTGACCGATTACGCCGGTCGCAACTGGGGCCCGGAGTTGGTCCACTACACCATCGACACTACAAGGTTCGCGCCTGGCCGGCTGGTCCTGTTGGACGAGAACGGCAAGGCCGTGCCTTTCCAGATCAAGACCACGGACGGCAAGGGCCTGCTGATGTTCGTCGCCACGGCGCCCAAGGGCAAGTCGGTGACCTACAAGCTCCAGCCGGCCTCAGCCGACCGCAGCCGGGAGAACAGTGCGATCGTCAATCGTGCCGCGGGCGATCACGTCGAGGTCGGCAACGAGTGGCTGACGCTGCGTCTGCCCAGGCCCCGGAAGCAGCAGTTTACCCAGCCGGTGGACGCCCAAGAAGTCGCGGCGCCGATCCTAGGCTGGAAACAGGCAGGATACGATTGGCAGGGCGGCTCCCGATTCGTCACCGAGCGGCTGGTAACGCAATGCGAGGTTCAGGTGTTGGACGACGGCCCGGCAACTGTGGCCTACGAGGCCCGCTACGGCTTCCAGCCTGCCGGCCAGTACGTCTGCCAGGTTCGCGTATGCGCCGGCATTCCGGTGGCCCTGGTGACCGAGGAGTTTGATTTCGGCAAGGTCACCGACGGCCAGGACTACCTCATGCTCGGCCTGGGCGAGAAGTGGGCCCCGCAACAGATTGGCTTCACCTCGGGTGAATCGCCCACGGCCCCCATCCCGCTGGAACCGCTGGCGTCTTACGTGGAGAAAAAATCCAAGGAGCAATCGGGGCCCTTGAAAAACGTCGGGGCCTATGTTCCTCCCGAGCCCTTTATGCCCGGCAAGAAGCTGGTGCTGCTGGAAAGGATCGTGCCCGGCATGCCGTGGGGCGTCTTCAAGTCGGGCTGCGAGCTGCGGACCACCCGGGGCCAGGGCGAGAAGGCCGTCGCGCAATCGACGTCGGTGTTTCCGCTGCACACCGGATCGTGGCGCCGCATGATGTCGCTCGTGGCCTGGCACGATCCGGCGCGGCGTGCAGATCGCGCTGCCGATCAGCGTGCGTCTGAGCCGCTGGTACCTCGACATGGTCGACGACCGGTCGCCGTTCAGCTCGCACGAACACGATGGGACCTTGCCGCCGACCTATGGCCGGCGGGAATGGGGGCTAGGATTTGGGCTCGGCAGCATCGGTCTGGCCCGCGTTCAACTCGGCTGCATCGGCCTGGACCGCTACAAGAACTGGGTCCTCGATTGGCCCGAGAACCGGTCGCGGGCCGTTTACCCGGGAGGCCTGGTCACGCCTGCGGTCGCTGCGCGGGTGAAGCAGGCGCTGGCCCAGCACCCTGAGCGCGAGCTGTTGGAAAAACTGTACATCATCGACGGCAAGCCGGAGACCGCCTTGGAAAATGCCAAGCGGGCGCTGGAGACGTTCCGCCAGCCGAGCCGCGGGGACGAGTGGTGGCGAATCGTCTCGATCAGCTCGTACTACGTCACGTACCAGCACCTTTGGACAATCTGGGCCAACAGCGCGCTGGCCTGTCCCACGCTACCAACCGAGCAGCGCCGCGAGCTGCGCCGGTACTTGGCGCTGTACGCCTATTTGTTCAGCGATCCGGATTTCGATCCGCGGGGTCGGGCTGCCACCAGGGCAATCCGAACATGGCCGTCGGCCGCAGCATGTCGCTTTCCACTGTGGCGCCGATGCTGGCCGATCACCCACGATACGCGTATTGGATGAATCAACTGCGGGGCATGGCCACGTTCCGTCTGGCGAGCAACACGGAACCGGGCGGAGCGTGGTTCGAACCGCCAATCTACCAGATGTACGGGCCGACGCGTGCCGTGAACATCGCCCAGATCGTCCTGCGCAACTGCGGCATCGCCGATCTTACGGCCGAAGGTTGGCACAAGGCGGCCCTGACCTACGACGCCAACCTGACCATGCCCGACGTGCGGTTCAAAGGCTGGCGGATTCTGCCGGGAATGGGCAACTCGGGCAACACGTTGGAGGGCATTTTTGGCATCAGCGTGGCGGCATTCGATCAGTCGGACCGCGAGTTCGCCGGCTTCCTCCGCGCTATGCACCGCCTGGTCAGCGGCAACAACCGCGTGTCGCAGGGCAACGACCCGGACTACTCGTTCTGCCTTCTGCCGGACATCGCCGAGCGGCCCCGCACGCTCCGTACGACCTTTGTGCCGGGCTACGGAGTGGCGTTCCGCGCCCATTTCGGCTCGCCCGACGAAACGGCCATGCTCTTCCGCTGCGGCTTCAACAAGAGCCATTGGGATATGGACGACCTGAACACGGTCCTCTATGGCAAAGGGGCGCCGCTGTCGCCGGGCACGGGATACCAGTACTACTACGGGCCCGCGATGCAGAACGATGCCATTTATCACAACCGCGTGAAGGTCGGCCGATTGGACGCCCACGAGCCCTTTGGCCGGGTGGAGAACCACGTGCAGGACTACGGTTTCGGCGAGTCGGTCGACTACGCCGTGGGGCGCGAGTATTATCCGCCCGAGTATTTCACCGACGGTAATGGCGAGATGGAGTGGCGGCGGCACGTAGTGTTCCTCAAGAGTGCCCGGCCGGAAGGGGCCAACTATTTCGTCCTCCGCGACACGTTCCCTGGCGGGGCCCGGCAGCCGACCTGGTGGCACTGGCTGAACCTCGACGGGCCGGAGATGATCGTGCCCCGCGCCAACACGATCGAGATGAAGCCCGGCCTGACCAGGCTCAGCGACGGATATGAGAAGCAGACTGTCAGCGTGGATCTGGGCGAGGGCGTCACCGTGACGGGCGAGGCGCCCTTCGAGGCCCAGCTCGACGGCCGCGCCATTCGCATCAAGACCCGCGGCCGCGCCAGGGTGCTGGACGTTACTCTTCCGCCCTTCATCCTCCGGCCGGAGTTGAAACTGGACGGCCGCCAGTGGATGGCCGCTTGGACGGACTACGCCGGCAGCAACTGGGGCCGGATGAAGAATGCCTGGCTGGCGGCCGTCTCGACGCTGGACGGCGAACACGAGCTCGTGATCACGAACATGGTGTTCCCGCCGGTTTGGCAGCGGCCGTTCGAGCCTGTGATTGTGTCAACAGCGAAGGACGGCGGCACAATGAGAAATCCACCGCTTGAGCAGATCGCCGGGGTATCGCCGGAGAAGTTCCGCAGGAAATGGGCAACCGGCCGCGATGATCCAGGAGGATCCCTGCCATGGGGATGTTTGAAACGACCGGGACGGCTTCTTCCGCCGCAACGCGGAAAGACAACACGCTGCGAAAGCTGGATCGTTTGAAGAAGGCCCTGCGGCACGAGGAACCAGACCGCGTACCGATCAGCGATTTCTTCTGGGGCAGCTTCATCCGGCGATGGCGAACGGAGCTCGGCCTGCCGGCGGACGCCAATCCGTATTACTACTACGACCTCGATTGGATCGTCACGGTGCCGAACATGGACCCCTGGATCCGCTCGTTCGACGTGCTCAAGGAGACGTCCGAGGAGGTCGTGGTCAAGACGGGCTACGGGGCGATCCTGCGCAAGAAGTTCGACTGCCCCATGCCCGAGTTCATCGCTTGGGAGATCGACACGCTGGAGAAACTCGAGGCGGCCGTGTTCGATGATCCGTGCGACCGCCGGCGTTTTTTCGAGGCGGGCGACAACCAGATTGCCGGCGTGGGCGACGGTTTCGAGCGGAACTCGCCCGCATGGATCGAGACGGTCAAGTCACTCTGGCCCGATTTTCCGGTCTACGGCAGCATGGGCGAGTGCTCCGAGTGCATGACCCGGCTCATCGGTCCGCAGAACCACATGCTTTGGATAGCCCTGGAGCCGGATCGCTTCGGCGCGGTGCTCAATCGCGTGGGCCGGTTCTACCTGGATTGTTCCAAGGCGGCGATCGATGCGGCCGGTCCATGGCTGGACGGGTTCGTCATCTGGGGTGACGTGGCTTACAAGAAGGGTACTTTCATGCGGCCCGACTACTGGCGCGCTTACTACAAGCCCTGGGTCACGGCGATCGTCGATCATTGTCACGGCAGGGGACTGGACGTCATATACCATGGCTGCGGCAACGTCGGCGCGATCTTCGAGGACTACATCGAAACGGGTATCGACGGCTATAACCCCTTGGAAGTCAAGGCGGGCATGGACGCGCTGGACCTGCGCCGCCGCTTCGGCCACCGCGTAGCCTTCTGTGGCAACAGCAACATCCAGGTCTGGGAGGCCGGCGACCGCGAGGCGATCCGCCGCGAGGTGCTGCGCAAGCTCAATGCGGCCCGCGGCGGCGGCTTCATCTTTCAGTCCGACCACTCGGTCTCCAGCGCCGTGTCCGGTCCCACGTACGACTATATCGTCGGCCTCGTGCGCCAGTATGGGAAGTATCCCCTGCGGCTCGGCGAGTTCGACGAAGCCTGTTAATCCGAGATCTCCTGAAAGCCGGCATGAGCGAGACTCCGGTTCTGAGTGGATATCCCCCAAATCGACCTCCAAGGCCATCCTCGAGCCTGAGGTAATCAAGAGACACATAAGTATAGAGAGACCAGCAGGTTACGGGAGGAATCCGGCAACACGAAAATCGATGGACTAGCGCACCCCCCTTTCCTGTATGGAAACGAATCGGTACGCCGTGAGTGCAGACCGGCGCAGGACAGGCGTCAAGGAACGCCGGAGGGACAGCCCACACAGGCGACGTTCCGCCATGGCGTGCCCCGGGATACGCCGTCTTTCATGGTCGCGGGGCGTTTCCCTTGAGCCATCGGTCCAGCCAGCCGATGACGGTCTCGTGCCACAACACCGAATCGTGGGGCGCAAGGACCCAATGGTTCTCGTCCGGGAAGTACAGCAGCTTGCTGGGAATACCCCTTCGCTGCAAGGCGTTGAAGGTCCCGATGCCCTGACTGTCGGCGATCCGGTAGTCCTTCGCCCCGTGGATGACCAGCATCGGCGTCTTCCAGCGGCCGACGTAGTTCACCGGGTTCTGCTTCTCGTAGCCTTCGGGGTTCGCCCACGGCGTGCCGTTATGCTCCCATTCGGGGAACCAGAGTTCGTCGGTGTCGAAATAGGCCATGCGCTCGTCCAGGTTGCCATCGTGGTTGACCAGGCAGCGGAAGCGGTCCGGCCATTGGCCGGCGATCCAGTTGACCATGTAGCCGCCGTAGGACGCGCCCAACGCGCCGACCCGGTCACCGTCCATCCAGGGGTAGCGTGCGATAGCCGCCTCCAGCCCTCGCTTCAGGTCCTCCAGCGGCTTCCCGCCCCAATCGCCGCGAATCGAGTCGGTAAAGGCTTGTCCGTAGCCCACCGATCCGTGGAAATCGACCATCAGGGCGGCATATCCTGCTCCCGCATAGACCTGGGGGTTCCAACGGTAATGGAACGTATTGCCGAACGATCCCTGCGGGCCGCCGTGGATCAAAAGCGCCAGGGGGTATTTCTTTGCGGGATCGAAATCCACGGGTTTGACCACGTAGGCGTAGACCGTCTCCTCGTTGTACCCCGGGAAGGAGAACTGCTCGAAGTCGCCCATCCGGGCGGCGGCGACCCTTTCGGCGTTGAGCCCGGTGAGCCGGCGAGGCTCCGCGCCGTCCGCCCGCACCCGACAAAGCTCCGCCGGCGACTTCAGGCCGCTCAGGCTGTAAACGACTCCTCCGCCAGAAACCGCCGGTGATTGAACGTCCCCATCGTTGACGATGACACGGACGTTCCCGGTAACCACGTCGACGGCGAACAGGGAGTGCTGGCCCAGATCGTGCGCGACCGCATAGACGGCCTTCCCGTCCGCCGACCAGCAGATTTCCTCGGGCGAGCGGTCCCAGGCTTCCGTCAGGACCCGATCCTCGCCGCCGGGCCACTGCCGCAGGACGATACGGAAGCGGTCCGCCTCGTAGCCCGGCCTCGCCATCGCCAGGTAGGCCATGGTCTTGCCGTCGGGCGAGAACGAGGGATGGGTGTCCCAGGCTTCGTTGCGCCCGGTCAGGCAGGCAGGCGGGGACGAGGCGTCGATCGGCACGCGATAGAGGTCGAAGTTCGTTGACCAGGGCTCCCGGCGTCCGACGTCACGGGCAGTGAAGACCAGCTCCCTGCCGTCGGGCGTGAAGGTGAACTCGTTGGCGCTGCCGAACGGCTTGGAGGGCGTGTCGGCGTCCATCTTCGGCATCACGTCCACCGGCTCACCTTTGCCCGTCACGGGCATCACGAAGAGGTGGCTGCGACGACCGTCGCTCCAGGCGTCCCAGTGCCGCACGAAGATCCGGTCATAGACGTGCCCGGTGCTCTTGCGTTTCGCGGCCTCGGCGAGCTTCCGCTTGGTCCCCTCGACGCCTTCGCCGGGGAAGACTTCCATGGTCAGCGCCATGTGCCGACCATCCCGTGAAAGCAGGAGGTTCTTCGCGTCCAGCGGCAGGTCGGTCACCCGTTCGGCTTCGCCGCCGTCCACGGGGATCCGCCACGCCTGCGACGTCCCCGACCGCGTGGAAAGGAAGAAGACCGTCATGCCGTCGGGCGACCAGCGAGGATCGTTGTCGTCCGCCTGGGAGGCAGTCAGCCGCCGGAGCCCGCTCCCGTCCGTCCGCACCAGCCAGAGGCTGGTCCTCCCCTTGTTCGCCTCGATGTCCGTCGTCCGGACGACGAAGACCACCCGCGTGCCGTCCGGCGACACCCGAGGCTCCGAAATCCGCTGCATGGCGAGCATGTCGTGGACGGTGAAGGCGTGCGACGCCGCGTCGGCGGCGGGGTTGGCGCACAGGGCGATGGCGAGGCTCACGGGCAAGGAACTGTTCATGATCGGTTCACGCGAGTCCGGAGAAGACACGAGGAAACGGGACACGACGTAGCACGGGCTGCTCGCCCCGGGGCGGCGAGGTCGGCAAGCGGTTCGACCAGTTCAGGGTAATCGACCGGACGGCGGCGATCAATACTTCCGTCCCGAGCGTGCGGCGAAGCGGGCGGTCGTGCGTCAAGTCGTTGCGCCTTCAAGAGCAGCAGGTCTGCTGTCCACGAGCCATTCGACCTGGTCTCGCACGTTCTCGTAGTCCTCCTGGTCGTTGCCGGTGTCCCCGCCGCATGAAACGATGATGCCCGGCAGTGTGGTGCTGCCGGGCATCGGGACTCAAGCGAAGCGTATCACGAAAGGCTGCATGGAATATAGCAGACCCAAGACAACGAATCAAAAGCTCTTAGAAAAGAAGCGGGCGATGGGTGTTCCAGCCGACCGACCAGGGTCCAGACCTCACGCTGTCGCCTCGCCCGTGCCGATGGCCGGCCGCCTCCTGTTCCGCGGCGAAAAACACCTGTTCTGCGTGGGGCAAGAGTGACCTTTTCTCTCGAAAGACCGGCCTCCCGCGACCAACCTTCGGCCCTACTCCGAAAGCATCAAGAGTCGGGGGTGATCGACCAGCGGCACGGCGAGTTCGAGAGACGTTGCTCCTCTCGCGGCGACCGGCAAAGGGCGACTCGTGTCTTCCTGCGGATCGTAGAGGGTCGCGATCGTCTTCGCGCCTTGGACGCCTTTGATCGCCAGCCGGTAGTCCTCCATGCCGAGGGGCTTGGTCGCGTCGTAGGTCATCACGTAGACGAAAATGGCGAACTTGTCCGGCCTGATCTGGAAGGGCAGCACGGCGACAACGTCGCGGTGCCAGAGCGGCGGGTGCCGGGCGTCGCCCGCGAAAACCATCTTGTCCTCGCCGAGGGGCGTGATTTCCACCGACAGCGGGCGCAACTTCTCCAGAGGCACGCTGTCGGCCAGGGCACGGGTCAGGTTCCGTAGCACTGCCAGGGGTACCGTGGCGACCCGATCGAAGTTGCTCTCGGACGGCAGCTTGGGCAAGTCCACGGGCAACAGCCCCATGCCCAGCGGATCGGCGTCGTAGGCCGCGAAGTAGTGCATCACGTCTACGCCCTTGTTCAACCATAGGCACAGCGAGCGGGTAAGGCAGAGCGTCTTGAGATTCCAGCCCTTCCGGGCATCGTCGACGCCGCACTCGGCAGGGGCCACGCCGTGCTCCGTAATGTAGTGGTAGAAACGCTCCACCTCCACCAGACGCAGCGGTATTCGTGAGTCGGGATTCACGAGAACGGCTGGTACTACGGGAACCGGCAGTGGCGGCGGACGCTGCCTCAGGCGCGCGTCGGGATTCAGGTGGCGCATGAGACTCTCGGTTTGCAAGAACGTGTGCGCCCACCCCTCGGGCATGCGGATGTCGATCGTGGGCGTGAAGCCTTCAAGGTTCAACTCGGGGTGGTCCTTGTGGTATTCCTGCCTGGGCAGGCTTCTCGTGCCCGTGCCATAGGGATGATAACTCTGCCCGTCGGTTCCCGGCGGCAGTTTGGCAATCGGGCAGTGAAAGAAGGTGGTGTTCGAGAAGCCCCAGATCAAACGCGCCTTGGGAAACTGCACCTTTACCGCCTGGATGGTGCGGCGCGCCAGCTCCCAGCACCGTCCACCCTGGTTCAGAGCGTCCGGCCCGGGTGCGGCCTTCGGGTTCCGTTGGTCATAGTAATTGTTGATGTCCAGGAACCGCGTGCCAAAGGTCAGTTCGTTCCAGATCTCCACGTCGAAGTCGTCGATCCCCGCACGACGGGCCAGTTGACAGACCGTCAGCGCGTAGCGGACCCAGCCCGCGGCCGTCTCGTCGAACTCTTTCGTCCCTGCCGGGTACAGCGGCAAGCAAGCCAGCGTGGCCATCGGCAGATCGCCGGCCTTGAGGTCCTTGGGCAACGGCTTGCTCAGCTCGCACTGGCCGGTCTTCTCGTCGACGGCCGTGATGAGGGCTTCGGCGGCCCAATAGTCGGTGAGCCCGCTGATCCCCGACCGGCCGATCACCAGGTTCCGAATGTCGGCCAGCTTGATCGTACGGCGGCCTTGGGGCGCATCCTCCACGAGCCTCTTCGCGAAGAACTGCGTCGGACAGGGTACGCCCTGGTGGGCGTTCAGCAGGAACGTGGGGCGAATGGCGTACTGCTTGCACAGGTGGAGCAGCCGTTGCATCCGGTCCTCGTTGCTGAGGCCCGTTTGATCCCATCGCACGCTGCCGAAACCGATCTCGATGCGAAATGTCTTGAATCCCGCTTCGGCCAGCAGCCGTACCGCAAGCTCGTCGTTGCCGGGCACATTATAGTTGACTCCGATCCCATGCAGGAAATCGTAGCCGCTTCTGGTCTCCAAGAACCCCCGCCAGGGCTGTTTGTAGTGACTGTGCTTGGGCCAAGGCACGTCGAGTTGCCCTGGGTCGGTGTAGGGCTGCACTGCGGACTCCTGCGCCCTGCCCGTTACCGACACCGAAATCGCCACGACCAGCGCCGCAATTGATCGCTTCATTCGGACACCTCTCTCAATGGACTGAAGGGGACGATCGCCTGATGCCTTGGGTGATACCTTCTGGGGAAACTCGACCAAATGTAAGAACCAGGGTGATACCCCACGCGCAATTCCGTTCTTGGGACACGCAAGGGGTGGGATCTCGACGAACTTCCTCGTCCCGGTCCGGTCCAGTATAGTGGAGACGTCCGGGCGAAAGAACCGACCCGCCGACCAGAGTCGTGGAGAAGGACGGGAACCAGGGCGACTACGCCTACCTGCCGGGCGACAAGGCCCTCGGCGTCTCTCCGTGGGAAGGCCATTGCTATCCGGACGCCATCGGAACCGTGATGCCCCCGATAACGCTGATCCTGCTCGACGCCAAGCCGAACCGGCACAGCATGAACGCCCTGCTCGGCGCCCTGGAGGCCGATCGGGACCTTGACGGCCTGGATCTCCGCCAGGCGGCCGGCGACGCGCAGCTCGGGCAGCAGGTCGCGGAAGCGTCGGCTGCGGGAAGGCGGCCCGTCGCGGGCGTGTCGTTCACCACGCGGCAACTGCCTCGGGTCTGCGAGATCGTCACCGCCCACCGTCCCGCGGACGACCCGTCACGAACGCTGTGGATCGCCGGCGGACCGCACCCCACGGCCGATCCCGAAGGGACCTTGCGGATGGGCTTCGACGCGGTCGTGCTCGGCGAGGGGGAAGCGACCTTGCCCGACCTGCTGAAGACGATCGCCGCCGGCGGCGACCTAGCCGGGGTTCCCGGACTGGCGATCCGCGGCAGTTCGGGGCGGACGCGGTTCACGGGCCGGCGCCCGCCGGTCGACCTGGACGCCTATCCGCCCTTTCCCCTGCGTCGCCGCAGGGCCGGGCCCATCGAGATCACGCGGGGCTGCCCCTTCGCCTGCGGCTACTGCCAGACCTCGCACCTGCTGGGAACGCTGCCGCGGCACCGAAGCGTCGAGACCGTCGCCCGGTACGCCGCCGCGATGCGGCAGAAGGGCGCCTGCAACGTCCGCGTGATCACGCCCAACGCCTTTTCCTACGGTTCCCCCGACGGGCGGACGCCGAACCTCCCGGCACTGGAATCCCTGCTGGCGGCGCTGCGCCGGGCGGTTCGCGCGGACGGGCGTCTGTTCTTCGGCACCTTCCCGTCCGAGGTGCGGCCGGAGCACGTCGACCGGCCCGCGCTGGAGCTGGTGCGACGTTTCGCCGACAACGACCACTTGATCATCGGGGCCCAGACGGGCAGCGACAGGCTCCTGGAACGCTGCCGGCGGGGACATACGGTGGCGGACGTCCTCTCGGCCGTGTCGCGGACGCTGGCCGCGGGGCTCAAGCCGCACGTCGATTTCATCTTCGGCCTGCCCGGCGAGACGGACGAGGACCTGAAGTCGACGACCGGGGTCGTCCGCGAGCTGGCGGCGATGGGGGCCCTGATCCACGCCCACGCGTTCATGCCCCTGCCGCAGACCCTCTTCGCCGACCGGCAACCGGGCAAGATCGACGGCCGCCTCCGTGCCGTCCTCGGGGAGCTGGCCCGCGACGGTGCGCTGTACGGGACCCGGCGTCGGCACTGGTCGCCGGGAAGGCCGGGCCGGCAGGACCGCAGGTAGTTGAACGGGCCGTGGACGCGGAAGCCCATTCGACAACAGTCGAAAGAAGCGGTATGATCGTCAGGGTGCTGCCCGTCGACTAGCCGCGTCGGGGGCGGGCGATTCCGACGGCACCTGCCGATCAAAGCCCAGCTGTCCGCCACGGCATTCTGCACTTTTCTGAGCGAGTTGTCGTCACCGTTTTCGCCTGGGTCTCCTGATTTCCGTGTCACCCGTTGCCCCGGCCGGCAGCAGCAACGATGATCAGGGGCATGGCTATCGCACTCGGCGTTCCAGGGGCAAACGCCCAACAAGATGTACTGCCAGAAGGGGGCCATATCCCCAAGCAGCTTGGAGCCGCTCGGCAACAGGTATACCAGGCACGGGCGGAAGCGAATCGGAAGTGTGACTGCGGGGCTTGCGCACTGCTGGCTACCAGCCGGAACTGAAGCCGGCGGGTTCGATGCGTCACCTTGGCAGCAGCCAACGTGCGCTGGTCGCGGGTGGCGGGAGAGGAAACCGGCGACTGGAGCTGAACCGCTCACGGCCGAGCCGTCGCTGGCACCCCCCGTGATGTGGGGTGGCCGACGATAGTGGGACAACATTGGCGAGAACTCGCGCAGAAAAGTGCAGAATGTCGTGACAGACAGCTCGGATAAGCTTCTCCGCCCTGCTTATTCCATCAGCACCAGTGAAGGAGGGCGTGGCGTTGATGTACAAGAAGCTCAGCGGCTATCCTCACGGCGATCTTTCTTCTCATCGGAGCGTTTCTGGTACCCCGGCTCCACTTGGCCGCCGAGAACCTCGCGCTGCGGCAGCAGGTGCCTAGCGACATTAGGACTGCTGTCGGCGGCGGTCGCAGCGGTTCCTTTCCAGATGGACTCGATCTCGAACACTTTGAGGAAACGGACCGTCACAGGCCCCTGGGAACATTCCACCAGCAGGCGATCGTCGGTCGGGAGGAAGCAGGCGGACAAGGACGTTCTCGCCGTCGTTGGCAAAAGTCTCGATGGAGGTCCGGTCCACGAGGATCTCGACGGTTCTAACACCGGTGGCCACGGGCGCGGGCTGGGAATTGCAGGCCACTGAATGGTCCGTCACAGTCACCGGCGTGCCCCGGATGCGGAAGGTCAGAGCCGATCCGCGCGGCAGCTCCACGTCGGCCAGGATGTGGAACAGGTCTCCGGCCACCTCCAGGGGCCGCGGCGCCGGGCACCAGGGACAGGTCCTTCCAGGCACGCCGGCGGCGGTGGAGCAACTGGATTTCCGATACCGGCTTGCGGAACACTCGCAGGGAGCCGCCCAGCTCGCGCAGCGTCAGGTCGCAGGGGAAGGTCAACTGCTGGTTAAACGGCATATCGGGATATTTGCCGCCACGCATCCACGCAATCTGCACGCGCCGGCCGGCCTGGCCTTCTATGTCGCCCCATGACTGCGTGGCATAGAAATTAGGGCCGAAATCACAATTCAACTGCGGCGTCTCTGGCGTAAATGAGGAACCGTCGAAATTACCGACCGAGAATTTGCCGTTACCCCGGACCAGTACCCACTTCGTTCGCTTGGAGCCACCATCCACCGCCAATGGAAAGAGATCCGGGCATTCAAAACAGTTCGGTAGCGGGTTCTTCTGCTCAATCCATGTCAGCAGATTCGTCGAATTGAAAATGTGATACTTGGCGCCCCCGTAGAGCACCATTACCCACTTCTGACCGGGTTGATACCAAAACACCTTCGGGTCACGCTCGGGTTGAATCATGTAAGGATTATTCGCATACTTGGCCCAAGTCAGCCCATGGTCCACGCTGTACGAAATACACTGGCTGCGATTGTCGAAACCGCTCCAGAAGGCAACCAGCGGCGGATGCCTCGGATCCATCGACAGCCCGGAAACGTTCTGGCTGTCAAAAACAACGGTGCCCGACTGGACGCCGGTGCCGAACCGCTGCTCCTCCCAGAACGCCGGCTGAAGTTCTGTCCAATGGATCAGGTCCTTGCTGACAAGGTGGAGCCAGCATCGGGCCCAGCGCTGGGCGAAGAGGTGGTATTGCCCCTGGTGGTAAATGAGTCCGTTGACATCATTGATCCATCCCTCTTCCCTCATGCCGGGATTCAGCTTGTGAACAGTCCACTGGCGGGCGGTTACGTGAAACTGCGGACGGTGCTTCTCCCGGTAGAGATCCGCCATCTGCCAAACCGCGGCGGCCGTCTTGGAAATGCCGTCGGGTGACGCGGCAGGCTCCGCCGCGCAAGCCGATGCGGTTGCGAGCAACAGGCCGGCCGCCAACCCCGCGCAGGTCATGAGCACGTTCTTCATAGAGTTGTTCCACGTACCATAAAAGGTTACCGGTTCAGCTTGTTCCGCACGATGTCGATAATCACCGCCAAAATGATCACCACGCCCTTGGCCACCAATTGCCAGAAGTACGGCACCCCGGTGAGCATCAGGCCGTTGTTCAACACGCCGATGATCAACACGCCGAACAGCGTGCCCACCACGCTCCCTTTGCCCCCCGTAAAGCTCGTGCCGCCGAGGATCGTCGCCGCGATCGCGTCGAGCTCATAACCCTGCCCGAGCAGCCCGTTGGCGCTGAACAGCCGGGCGCTCATCATGATCCCGGCGATCGCGCTGCACAGCCCGCTGAGCGCGTAGACGCCGATCAGCACCGCCCACACGCGGATTCCGGTCAGCCCTGCGGCCTGCTCGTTGCCGCCGACGGCATAGATCCGCATTCCAAACGTGGTCCGCTTGAGCAAGAACCACGCGACCGCGAGCACACCCACGGCGATCACAACGAGCCACGGGACCGGCCCCAGCGAGCCGTCGCCGACCCAAGCGAAGGAGAGCTGCCTTTCGCTGGCGATGATCGAATGGCCCCCGCAAAGCAAGAACGCCGCCCCGCGCAGAAACGTCATCGACCCGAGGGTGGCGATGAACGGCGGTACCTTGATCACGCCTGCCAGAGTCCCGTTCACAATCCCCGCCAGCAGCCCGACCACCAGCGCCACGGGCACGGCCGCTGCGGGGTTCGCGCGCTCGACCACGAGCTTCATTGCCACGACGCCTGAAACGGCCATGATCGAACCGACCGAGAGGTCAATCCCGCCGGTCAAGATCACCATCGTCATCCCGCTGGCCAGCGTCATGTTGATCGACACCATGCGAAAGATGTTCATCATGTTGTCGAACGTGGCGAACTCGGGCGAGATCACGGCGAACACGTCGAGCAGGACGAGCAAGATGGGAAGAACACCCAAAACCTGGATTATCCGCCGCTTGTCGCCTTCCGCCTTCTTGTGCAGCATCTCAACCGGCCTTTCTCGAATAAACGTAGTCGTCCGGCTTCAGGCCAGTTGCGTACGCGACCACTTCCTCCTGCGTGAATCGCGACGGATCGCGCAGCTCCGTCACGATGCGTCCCTCGCGCATCACGAGAATGCGGTTGGCAATGCCGATCACCTCGGTCAGGTCGCTGGAGACGAATACCACCGCCACTCCCTGCTTGACCAGCGACCCGATGATCTTGAAGACCTCGCTCTTCGCCCCGATGTCGATCCCGCGCGTCGGCTCATCGAGGATCAGCACCTTGGGCCGGATCTCCAGCCAGCGGGAAAGGAGAACTTTTTGCTGGTTGCCGCCGGAAAGATAGACCACCTCCTGGTCGACCGACGAGACTGCAATCTTCAACCGCTCAACGGCCGCTTGCGCCAACCGGCGCATCCGCCGGTGCCGCAGGATTCCGCAGCACGCGATCCGGCCCGGCACGTTCATGGCGATGTTCCACTGGGTCGACATGCCCAGGAACAACCCCTGCGTCTTGCGATCCTCAGGAACATAGCCGATGCCGCAGCGGATCGCGTCGCGTGGTCCGCGGATCTGCACCGGCGCGCCCTCGAACCAGAGTCGGCCATGCCGCTTCTTGTCGATGCCGAACAAGAGCCGGCAGAGCTCCGTCCGCCCCGCCCCCACAAGGCCGGCCAGACCGAGAATCTCCCCCGCGCCCACGGAGAACGAAACGTCCTTGATCAGCCGCCCGTCCCCGTAATGTTCCGCGACGAGCGTATCCCGCACTGCCGGGTTTCCCATCTCGTGCTGGTAGTAGTCGGTCAGCTCGCGGCCGACCATCCAGCGGACGAGCGTGTCGTGCGCGATCTCCGCGCCCCGCAGAGTGCCGATGTACTTCCCATCGCGCAGCACGCTTACGCTGTCGGCAATCGCCAGGATCTCCGACAAGCGATGGCTGATGAAGATGGTCGTAATTCCCCGCTGCTTCAGGCTCCGCACCACCTCGAAAAGCGTCTCTGTCTCGCGATCGCTGAGCGAAGCCGTCGGCTCGTCCATGATCAGCACCCGGCTCTTGTAATGCAGGGCCCGGGCCAGTTCCACCTGCTGCCGCTCGGCCAGGCTCAGCTCGCCCACGATGGCGTCAGGTGAGAACGAAGCCCCCAGCAAGTCCAATATCTCGGCCACCGCGTTCCGCATCCGCTCGCGGCGGAGGATGCCTAGCGTGTGGAGTTCGCTTCCGACGAAGACATTTTCCGTCACGGTGAGGTTTTCAGCGACGCTCAACTCCTGATTGATGAGGATCATGCCCAAGCCGATCGCCTTCCGCGCGTTGGCGATTTTCAGGGGGCTTCCGTCCAAGAGCACGGTACCGCTGCTGGCCGTGAGAACCCCGGCCAGGATTTTCATCAAGGTGCTCTTGCCCGCCCCATTTTCGCCGACGATTGCGTGGACCTCGCCGCGCTGGATGGAAAAGGAAACGCGATCAAGCGCCCGCACACCGGGGAACGTCTTGGACACGTCACGCATTTCGAGGATCGGTTTGTCTGCCATCGTGGTCCGCTCGCTGGTGCTTCTGGTAAAGGCCGCTAGGACGCGTCCTTCGCCTCGCCAGGCATCACCCACCCCGAATACCCCGCCTTGACCTCTTTCTGCGTGATGAGCTTCACCGGAATGGTCTCCGTCGGGCTCTTCGGCGGCTTGCCGTTGAGGATCTGCCAGCCCACCTTGACGGCATGATACGCCATGTAGTACGGGTCTTGCGCCGCCGAGGCCGCGAAGATGCTTCCCGGCTTGCCCATCGCCTTCGCCGCGTCGGGCGAACCGTCGACTCCCACCACGAACATCTGCGCCTCGCGATTCGCTTGGCGAATGGCGAGCATCGCGCCCAGCGCGGTCGGATCGTTCACTCCCCAGACGGCATCGATCTTCGGCTGCGCGGTGAGCAGGTCAGTCATCAGCTCCATACTCAGGTCGCGCCGCCCGTGACCGTTTTGCGTGTCGGAGAGCACTTGGATCCCCGGCGACCGGGCCATTACTGCGTCAAAGCCGTTCTTCCGATCGAGGCAGGCCGACACCGGGTCGCCGACGATCGCCACCACGTTCCCCTTGCCCCCTAGCCGCTCGACGATATACCTCGCGACAATCGCGCCGGCCTCGAAGTTGTCGCTGGTCATGGTGGCGTCGACACCACCCGAGGCGGCCACGTCGGAAGCAATCACCACCACACCTGCCTTCTTCGCCCGCTTCACAGCCGGAGCAATCCCCTCGCTGTCGCACGCGTTGAGCACGATGATTTGCGCCCCCGCCGCAATGCAGTCATCGATCTGCTGGCACTGTTTGCCCAAATCGTTGTCGGCCGACTGCATGATCACCTTGACGTTCGGCCCGCCGACCTCCACAGCCGCCTTGCACACGGCGTCCCCCATCAGCTTGAAGAACGGATTTTGCAGGTCCTGGCAGGTGAAGGCCACAGTCTTCAGCGTCACCTTCCCTTCCCTGCTCGAAGAACGTGCCCGTACCACCAGCATCCCCAGGAAAGGCAGCGCCAGCACTATCATCCCCAATGTCGTGATGGCCGAAGACTTGCTCACCAGACACCTTCTTACGAATAATCGCTGTCCTAGGCCACCAATTGTTTACAACCCCAACGGGTGGCTCAGATTCCCTTTCTTCCGCGGTAATCGGTTGAAATGACGGCTTGATCACGATAACGGGAGATTATCCTGACACTATGAAAGGAGGTCGAGCCGAGTGGCTTGTCCTTGAATACGTGGTAAACCGGTAGTGTAGCAACCGTGCTTCCACAAAAGGAGTCAAAGCCATGAAGTATGTCGGTGTCGACCTCCACAAGCATCTTATCGTCCTGTGTGTGGTGGTGCTAGTTGCCGGCCGCCCGAAAGTGGTGAGCAGGCCCGGTTCCGTTGCGACGAATCGGAGGCCATCCGAGGATTTTTTCAAGAGTTGGTTCCGTTTCAAGTGGTCGTCGAGGCGACCGCCGCCTACGAATGGTTCTTCTTGTTGATCGAAAACTTAGGCATGTAAGCTCTCGGGAAGGCAGGGCTGGAATTGCAGGTTCCGTTCCACGATAATCTCCCGTTGGAGTGATCAAGCCGTCATTTCAACCGATTACGGCGGAAAAAAGGCAAACTGAGCCGCCCGTTGGGGTTGCATAAAAATCGGTGGCGTAGGACAGCGAGGCACTGAAGGTTAACCCATGTCAAGCAAGAGACTGTTCTGGGCGAGTGTCGTCATGGCTGGGATCGCTGCGTCATCGTGGGCGTCGGATGCCGCAGGCCCGGATTACCTAAAGGTGAAGGACCTGACGCCGGTGAAGGTTCTGGCCACGCCGCAGCACGCCCCGGTGGTGTTGGTGGCCGACGGGCGGGCCAAAGGCAAGGTCTACCTCGCGGCGGCAAAGCCCAGCGTGACTTTGGACATTCTGGTGAAGGAACTGGTGGGGACGGTCAAGATGTCCACCGGCGCCGAGCTGGAGATCGTCAAGGAGATGCCCGCTCGCGACGTGCCAGCGATCGTGATCGGCGACTGTGCCGCCTCGCGCACGGCCGGCATCGACGCCAACGCCATGCCTGTCGATGGATTCGTCGTCAAGACGGCGCCCAATCGCGTGTTCCTGGTGGGCAGCACGATCAAGCTGCCGGAGGTCCTAGGCCATGACGGCCCCTATAGCAATGAAGGGACCGCCTGGGCGGTGGCCGACTTCCTGGAGCGATTCGTGGGCGTACGCTGGTATTGGCCGGTGAATGCCGGCGGCCGCAGCATCGTCCAGGCCGGGCGACTGGTGGTCCGCCCGGCGCACTACAGCGACCAGCCGGTGTTCCACAAGCGCCAATGCTTCCCCGAGTATCCCTACGATGTGCCCCGCGACGGCAGCCAGCTCCTCAAGAGCGGCATTCCGGCGGGGGTCGCCAAGCTCGACATGGCCGTGATGTTGGCGGGCCTGCGCAACGGCAATAGTTGCCCGTACATGATCAAGGTTCATATGCCCCAGAACTTGTGGCAAAACCAGAAGCTGGTCGACACGCACCCGGAGATGTTCAAGCTGAAGGAGGACGGCAAGAGGAACTACAGCCAGCTCTGCTATGGCCACCCGAACACGCTCAAGTTCCTCTTGGCTGGGTGCGAGGCGTATTGGGACAAGAAGGCGGAGGTCATGGCGCCTTGGTGCGGTCACGGCTGCAGTTGGGTCACCACGACGTGTGTCACCCTGTCTCCCTGCGACGAACCGGTCGACTGCCGCTGCGGGAACTGCAGGAAGCTCTACGACCCCAAGGGCGGCAACCGCGGCACGGGCTCGCAGATCATGGGCGTCTTCCTCAAGAAGTTCGCCGACGAGATCAAACGCCGCTGGCCCGGCAAAAAGGTCTTGTACCTGCCGTACTGGAACTACACCGTCTTCCCCAAGGATCTTGATCTGCCCGATAACCTCGAAATCCAGATGTGTACCATGTCCTTCGCGATGATGCACCAGCCGATCTGGCGCGGAGAGATGGAACGTTGCATGAGGGACTGGAGCCGTCAGGTCAAGGACAAGATCCAGAGCTGGGAATATCACCACCGCACGATCGACTACCCAGGCGTTTACATCCAGTACCCGCACTTGGTCAAGGACTACTACCAGAAGAATCGGGAAGTGCTGATCGGCTCGTTCCTGAACGGCGGCGGGATCGCCGACTGGACCGCGGCGGCCCCCACGCACTACCTGATCATGAAAGTCCTGTGGAACCCAGATTTGGACGTGGACGCGGCCTGGGACGTGATGTGCGAACGGCAGTTCGGCAAAGCTGCCGGCACCGCCCGCGAACTGCTGAGGCTGGCCGCCGATCGCTGGGAAAACGCTCCCTGGAGTATCGAAAAGCAGGGAGGCATGGACGACATGGGCTACCTGGAACCCTCGATCTACCCCGAGACCTGGCCAGACGATGTCGTCGCCAGGATGAACGCACTGTGGCAGAAGGGCCGCGAGGAACTCAAGAGCGATCCGGCCGCCCTGCAGAGGTTCATGTACGTCACATGGAAGCTGGAGGACTTCATCAAGGAAGTCAAGACCCGGTCCTCGGTGACCCCCACGCGCTGACCGTGGCGTGAAGGTCCTCTATATCCATCCAGTTCGTGACTGAGGGAAAGAGGAGGGGACAGGTGCGCTGGTCCGGCGATTCTTGGGCCGCGGACCTCCGATCGTAACCCTCATATCTCGTGGAGTTTATGCTAATCTTCAAGGGATTCAGAGAAAACCTCTCCCTGGGAGCCGAAAATGCCCAGCAAGAACAAGCAGCCGGAAATCCCGCTCCCCAAAAGCCGGGGCACCCACGTCAAATCCGCTATCCTGCACGTCATCGCTCTGGGTCAGGATCCCTCATCCGGTCAAGGGAGCATTCCTGTGAAGAGAATCGCCGGAATTCTGTTTGTCTTTCTTGCCTGTTGCGCCGCTTGTCCGAGGCGCCTGATGATTTGATGGCTTGGAGAAATATCATGACTGGCAAGTCAACTCCTGTGTGTGTGGCGGTCGCCCTCGGTCTGATGGCGTGCGGCCCGGCTCGGCCGGCATCCGGCGCGCCAGTGGCCCCGGTGCCCTTGATTTTCGACACCGACATAGGCAACGACATCGATGACACGTTGGCCCTGGCCTTGATCCACACCTTCGAGCGTCGCGGCGAATGCCGCCTGGTCGCGGTGACGCTTACCAACGACCACCGCTACGCCGCCCCGTTCGTCGATCTGCTGAACACTTTCTACGGGCGCGGCGAGATCCCGATCGGGGTCGTACGCGGCGGCGTCGCCCTGGGCGAAGGCAACTACCTCCGGCAACTGGCCTGTGCGGAAGACAACGGGCAGCTCCGCTATCCGCACAAGCTGCGCGACGGCCGCGAGGCCCCCGAGGCCACGGTGTTGTTGCGCCGGGTGCTGGCCGCCCAGGCCGACGGCTCCGTGGCGATCGTACAGGTAGGGTTCTCCACGAATATGGCCCGGCTGCTGGGCTCGAAACCCGACGCAGCCTCGTCGCTGGACGGCAAGACGCTGGTCCAACGCAAGGTGCGGTTCTTGAGCGCAATGGCCGGCAACTTTGCGGCCGGGCCGCGAGACCGTTTCACGGAGTTCAACGTGATGAACGACGTCGCCTCGGCCAAGAGACTGTTTCAGCAATGGCCTACGCCCATCGTTTTAAGCGGCTTCGAGGTTGGCAATGCCATCCTCTATCCGCACCGCAGCATCGAGCAAGACTATAACTACGTGCCACATCATCCCGTGGCCGAGGCCTACAGGCTGTACGGCAAGGTGCCGTACGACCGACCCACCTGGGACCTCACCAGCGTGCTCTATGCGGTGCGGTCCCAGAGGTGCCCTTTCGGCCTGTCGCCGCCGGGCCGCGTGATCGTCGAGGACGACGGGGTTACTCGTTTCCAAGTCGAGGAAGGCGGTCCGCACCGCTATCTGACCGTCAGCCGGGAGCAGGCCCGGGGTATTCGCGACGCGTTTGCAGACATGTGCCACGAACCGCCAGCCGCAGTGACCGAGCGGCAGAAGCGAGAGGCCGAGGCTGCCCGCCGCCAGAAGGTCTGCTCCACGCGCACGACCCCCGAGAAGCGGGTACAACTGGAGAACCAGAACCTGCGTCTGGACTTCGACCCTCGGACCTCGGGTACGGACTACAACTACATCTGGGTGCGTCGCCCTGGCACCGAACGCTGGGAGCGAATACACAATTTCGGCGTCGATGTGGGCTCTTACGACTCGGCCGATCAGCAGGAAATGAATTTTATCGGCATCAACCTCTCGCTGAATCGCGAAGGCCGCGCGATGCGGGTCACCTATCCCTCGCCCCTGGTGCAGTACCGCCAGTTCGACGACCGTATCGGCACGCCCGAGATGATCCGCAAGTATCCCGACTTCACGTCCGAGGAGGCCCACCACCTGACACACGCCGACGCACGGCTCGAATTCCGCTACGAGATCGATCCCGAGCGGCCGAGCTTCGTGCTTTCCGGTCGGGTCCTCCAGGGGCGGATCAGCTCGGTCGTGTATATCATCGACGCCCTGTGGACCGACAATCACTTCCTGCCAACCCGCGAGTTGGTCGAGGGGCGACCCGAATACGATCCTTCGCAGCCTGAAGCGAAGAAGGCTTGTGCGCAGGTGACGATTGAAAAGGTCCGCTATGCAATCTTCTACCGCCACGACGGCGAAGGGGCGCCGTTTGCCCTGTTGCCGCTCTTGCCCGACCGGGCCCGCGTGTGCAACTACTTCGACAACTGGAAGTGCCTTTACGACTTCCGCGGTTCGGAGTTGAACCAACGGTTCGTGCCCGACGATCCACCGGTGACCGGGGCCAACGATACCGGCTACATTACGGAACCGCGGGCCGATGGCACGCTGGCGCCGGTGCGCGTGGCGTTCTTTCCTGAGTTGGGCTGGGGGCAGGGGGGCAAGGGCGACGAACTCCGCAAGCGGATCGTCCAGGCGATCCAGAGATCGTACCCGGCCGCATGGTGAACCCTAGCCCACTCATGCGTCCGCTCGAAGATATCCATGCTCATTCCCACCAAAGCCTCGCAGGATTTGCCTCGCCGCTTTCTTGCGAGTAGAATCGCCGTGTCCCGGCGACTCTGCAAGACCTTTGCAGGCGTATTCTCAGGCTTTTCCGACCTCACGGAGAAATGACATGCACGCTGGAGCGATTCGGGCCGTGGTTCTTCTGGGAATCGTGGCGATCCTGGGGCCGGCATGGCGGGGCGCCGCTTGCGCCAAACGGTCACATATTACGAGACGGGCGAGGAGTTCGCCGGGCCCTTCCCCAGTTGGAAAAACGTCAAGACCGACTACGGCGCCAAGGGCGACGGCGTGGCTAACGACACGGCCGCCATCCAGCGGGCCCTGGACGACATGAAGACCGTGATGAAGAACGGCTGGTGCGTGCTCTACTTTCCGGCCGGCACCTATCGTATCGACCGCACCCTCTCCACGTTGCGCAAGGAACACAACGATTACCTGGGCGCCAACCTCATCGGTGAGGACCCGACAACGACGGTGCTCCTCTGGGACGGCCCGGCCGACCGGCCGATCCTCCGCTACGACGCCTGGTACTGCAAGGTGAGCCGCCTGCGGTTCGACGGCCGCAAGAAGGCCAACGGCGGGCTGGTCCGGGCCGGAGGCTTTTCCACCTACTGCGAGCTGAGCGACCTGGTTTTCCAGGACATCAAGGGCATCGCCGTGAACCTCGGCAACGCCGAAGCCTATGGGGCGGCGGAACACGCCATCCTCCGCTGCAAGTTCCTTCGCTGCGGCGAAGGCATTTCCACGATCAACTGGAACACCCTGGACATCAACGCCGGCGGGGCGGGCGGGGCGGACGGCCTGTTGGTTGACGACGCCGACCAGGCCGGCGGCCGCGTCTACGGCGACCAGTTGAACACCTCGGGCGCCGGCGGCAACCACCGCTGTGCCGCCGCCATCCACGTCGACGGCCTCCAACGGGCCGACGTCACGATCACCAGCGGCGGGTTCGGCAGTTGCCTTTCGGGCATCAAGGTCCGCGGCGGGGCGGGCCGAGACGCTCGCAAGGCATCCAACCAAGTTGCCTTTCTCACCGGCGGTACCAGCGACGGATGCCGCCTGCTGGACGTTGTGGAAGGCGGAAGCGTCGTGGGCGAGGCGTTCTGGTACGAAGGCGACTGGGACTATGCGGCCGCCCTGCTCGATCTGCCGGAGGGTTCCTCCGGAAGCATCTCGCTCGCCGCCGCCTGGTGGCACATGGATTCACCGAAGCGCCCGCTGGTTTCGGTCCACGGCTTCGCGGGCCAGTGCGCCATCGTGGGCAGCGCGCTGGACGATCGCAACGGCGCGTTCCTACAGCTCGGAGGCGACGGCCGCAACGCCTCGGTACTGCTGGCGTGCAGCGATTGCGTCAGCGGCGGCAAGCCCGCGAAGCTGCAAGAGGCATGGAGCGACAAGACCTCGCCGGCAGCCCGGGCTGCTATGTTCGCCAGCAACGGGGCCATCATCACCAATAAGGTGGCGGACGCCATGCCGCACGCTCAGTTCGTACTTGACAGCCTCGCACAATTGCGTTCGGTCCGGATCGAGCCTCCGCTGGACCGCCCGCCGGGAGCTACCGACGTGAAGCTGTATCGCGTGAAGATCACCGCAGGCGACGGTAAGGACGCGATTCGCATCCAGGCCCGCCCCGATCGTTCGTGGAATGCGGCCGCCGAGCCTCCGAAGCCGCCGCCGACCTACGCGGACGTCAAGTACGGCCCTTATGCCCGTAATCTGATGGACGTTTGGCAGGCCAAATCGGATCGCCCCACGCCGGTGCTCGTGTGGATCCACGCAGGCGGGTTCTGGAAGGGACCAAGGACTTCGATGCCCTGTTGTTGGATGAATGTCTGAAGGCGGGCATCCACCATCCGCGTTTCGGGAAGGTCCTCAAGGACAAGATGGCTGCGCTGGGCATCGAGTGCCAGCTCAAGACCGGCCTTCAGTCCGGCAGCGAAGACTGGAGAGAACTGATGATGGACTTCGTAAAGCGGCACTTCGCGCTGAAGTAGGCACAGCGCAGGCCGGCAACCCCTCACGAGGTCCAAGCGATCCAGGACCTCGTAACCTCCCCCGAGTACCGACACGTCCCCACCGGGACATTGACGCTCCTCGCTCAACGCCTCGGCAAGGTCTTTGCTTCGGCCAGACGCCGGACGAGATGTACTTTCAGAACGGGGACAGCATCCCCAAGCAATTGGAAGCCGCCCGGCAAGAGGCACGCTAGGCACGTGCAAAAGCGAATCGGAAACGCGACTGCAGAGCTTGCGCGTTGCTGGCTGCCAGCAGCACCTGAAGTTGGTGGACTCGATGCGTCACATGGGCCGTAGCCCACTTGTGCCGGCGGCCAGCGGCGCGACGGGAAATCGGCAACTGGAAGCTCGGATCGACACCCGCTCACACCCAAACCGCCGTTGGAATCCATTGGGATGCGGGGTGGCCGACGGTAGTGCGACGACGGTGGCGACAACTCGCGCAGAAAAGTGCAGAATGTCCTGACAGAAAGCTCCGCTCACGGCCGAGCCGTCGCTGACACCCCCCGTGATGTGGAGTAGCCGACGATAGTGGGACAACATTGGCGAGAACTCGCGCAGAAAAGTGTAGAATGTCGTGACAGACAGCTCGGTTGGTTTTCATATCCCCGCCACCCAATTGCAACTACCGTGTGCGACTTTGTTGGGATCACGATCAGCACTGACAATACGAGGAGGACTCATGCGTACTCATCTGCCAACCTTCTTGGTCCTGGTCCTTGGGCTAATCTGGTTACCCAGAGGAACTTTCGGCGCGGAACGGGCTGAAGTGGCGCTTCCCGCGGGCGTCAAGGCCGTTTGGGACGTGGACAAGGCTTTTCGCGAGAAATCACTCACACGTGAGCGCGTCTGCCTGAACGGCCTGTGGCGCTGGCAGCCGGGGGCCGTCGGCCAAACAGCCGTTCCGGCAGGCACTTGGGGCTTTCTTAAGGTTCCTGGCGCATGGCCGGGACTAAACCAATTCGATCGCAAAGAATCGCAGACCGCTTACCCTCACACACGTTGGAAGACGCAGGACCTGACCAAAGTCATCCGAGCGTGGTACCAGCGGGAATTTACCGTTCCCGATGATTGGACCGGCAGGCGCATTGCTTTGTCATTGGATTACTTGAATTCGGTCGCGACCGTTTATGTGGACGGAAGAAAACGCGGGAAGCTCTGTTTCCCGGCCGGTGAATTGGACCTGACGGCTGCGGTGCAGCCCGGAGGCAAGCACGTGCTCTCCATATTCGTCGAGGCCCTCCCGCTCAAGGAGACGATGCTCGCCTTCAACGACACGAACATGCCCCAGGAGACAAAAGGCTCGGTGAAATATCGGGGATTGTGTGGAGATGCCTTTCTGGTAAGCACGCCTGCGCAAGCGCGCGTGACGAATGTGAAGGTCGATCCTTCGGTGCGACGATGGGCTCTGACGGTGCACGCCGATCTGGCCAAACTGGCCTCCGGGTCGGACTACAGGCTTCAGGCGAAAATCTCGGACCAGGGTCAACTGGTCAAGACGCTCGTCAGCGCGGCGTTCAAGGACGCGGATCTCGAGAACGGCCGTTTCAGCTTCACGCAACCATGGAAGCCGGAGAAGCTGTGGGACCTCAATACGCCGGAAAATCAGTACGATTTGGAACTGTCGCTGTTGGACGGCGCCGGAAAGCCGGTGGACGTTTTCCTGCCGGTGCGCTTTGGTTTCCGGGAATTCTGGATCGAAGACCGCGACTTCATGCTCAACGGCACGCGTGTTTTCTGGGATAACAAGCCGCTGGACAATCCCACGCTTGGCGCGGGGCTGGCCACCTACGCCGCCGCCAAAGAATTGATCGAGCGTTTGCAGAGCGTAGGCATCAATATGGTCTATACCCACAATTACGACTGCAAACCCGGGACGCATCTTAGCTTTGAGGAAACGCTGACCGCCGCGGATGACACCGGCATGCTCGTTGCACTCTCCATGCCGCATTTCCACGATTATGACTGGAAAACCGACGATGCCGTACGGACAAATGGGTACGCGCAGCATGCGGCGTTCTATGCGCGGGTGGCCCAGAACCATCCTTCTGTGGTGGCCTATTCGACCAGCCATAACGCCACCGGTTACTTTGAAGTCATGAATCCGGACTTGATCGACGGCGTCTATTCCCCGACGGGCGATCCCGGCTACGACAGGAACACCAAGATTGCCCTGGGGGTACAGAACATCATCCACGAGCTAGACCCCTCGCGAATCATCTATCACCACTCTTCAGGCAACCTGGGCATGATGTGGACGAGCAACTTTTACCTGAACTTTGTGCCCGTTCAAGAACGGTCCGATTGGTTTGAGCACTGGGCGACCAAGGGCGTGAAACCGGTCTTCACCACGGAATACGGTATGCCTTATTTCCTGAATTGGACCATGTATCGCGGTTATTTCCGGGGCAAATTGCCCTGGCAAGGTCATCAGGGCAAGGTTCCGTACGAGCTGTGCATCGCGGAATGGGATTCGCAGTGGCTCGGCGATTCGGCCTTCGAGCTCAGCGAAGAAGAAAAGAGAGATTTGCGATGGGAAGCCAAAAAGTTCAATGCCGGGCAGCTTTGGCAGCATTGGGAATACCCCGTTTACTTTGCCGACCCCGTTTTCGACGGCGTCATGGAAGTCGTCGCCCGGTACAACGCCGACAACTGGCGCGCCTTCCGTACCTGGGGCGTGTCGGCTACCAGTCCCTGGACGTTCGACCAGTATTGGAGACTCCGGTCCGGGGTTAAGCGTAGCCGCCGGAACCTCAAGGTCGATTGGGATAAGCTGCAACGTCCCGGCTACAGCCCCGACTTTATTGATGCCCGATACGACTCCATGATCTATGCCTATGCTCGTGCGGACTGGGTTCCCACGGTGGCCGGCCAGGCGCTGCTGCGCAACAACCGGCCGCTGCTGGCGTACCTGGGCGGCAAGCCCGGTGCATTCACCGAAAAGGGACACAATTACCGCGCGGGCGAGACGATCGAGAAACAGATCATTGTCATTAACAACAGCCGTATTACGGTTTCGTGCGACTGCGCTTGGTCGGTGAACCTGCCCACGCCGCAGACCGGCACCGCCGCCTTCACGTTGCCGACCGGCGATATCCACATGCAGCCGCTGAAGTTCTCCCTGCCCGCGGGAGTCGAGCCCGGCGCCTACACGCTGCGTCTCTCAGCCAAGTTCACTCCCGGCGGCACACAGGAAGACGCCTTCATGATTAACGTGCTAGCGCCTGACCCGGCGCCGGCAGCCGGCGGCAAGTTGGCCATTTTCGACCCGCCGGGCGAGACTACCAGAATGCTCGGAGCGCTCGGCGTGCATGGTGACACGGTCCAAGCCAATGCCGACATGGCGAAGTACGACTTGTTGATCGTCGGCAAAGGCGCGCTTACGCCTGAAGGCCCTGGCCCGAACCTGGCTCGGGTCCGCGAAGGCCTGCGGGTACTCGTCTTCGAACAGCGCGCCGACGTGTTGGAGCAGCGGTTCGGGTTCCGCGTACAGGAGTACGGTTTACGGGAGGTTTTCAGGCGGATTCCAGATCACCCGGTCCTGGCCGGCCTGGATGACCATCTCCTGAAAGACTGGCGAGGCGAGGCGACGAATATGGCGCCACGCCTGAAATACAAGCAGTTGCCTTATCCGATCATAAACCCGGCGATTACCAGCGCCGGCGTGACGGTCACACGCCCCTGGCGGTGCGGCAACCGGGGCAACGTCGCCAGTGTCCTGATCGAGAAGCCGGCCTGCGGCGATTTCTTGCCCCTGGTGGATGGCGGCTACAGTCTGCAGTACAGCCCTCTGATGGAGTACCGCGAAGGACGAGGCCTGGTGATCTTCTGCCAGATGGATGTCACCGCGCGCACGGAAGCCGATCCGGCCGCCGAACGGCTGGCGCGGAACTTGTTGTCCTACACCAACGCTTGGAAGCCTGTCGCGCGGCGCACCATCCTTTATGCCGGAGATCCCGCCGGACAGAAGCACCTGCAACGGGCGGGCTTCGCGGTTGAGCCTTACGCCGCCGGGGCGCTGAAGGCTGATCGCGTCCTGGTGGTTTCCCCAGGCGCCGGCGCCGCACTGGCCACGGACAAGGATGCCATCGCGAAGTGGCTCAAACAAGACGGGCGCGTGCTGGCCCTCGGGTTGAACTCCGCGGAGGCAGGTGTGTTTCTGCCGGTCAAGGTGAAGACCAAGTCAGCCGAGCACATCGGCACAGATTTCGAACCTCCAGCGGCGAATTCGCCGCTGGCCGGCGCCGGCCCGGCGGATGTCCACAACCGCGATCCGCGGGACCTCCCGCTGGTCACTGGCGGCGCCCAGACTGTGGGCGACGGCGTGCTCGCCAATGCCTTGGGGGGCCGCGTGGTCTTCTGCCAGATTGTGCCTTGGCAATTCAATATCAAGCAGCAGAATACCAAGCGCACTTTCCGCCGGACCAGTTGCCTTCTTTCGCGGTTGCTGGGCAACCTGGGCGTCCATGGGCAGACTCCGGTTCTAGAGCGTTTCGCGGCACCGGTCAAACTGACCGATGGACAATCGCCGGAGTGCCGCTGGCTGAATGGATTCTATCTAGACCGGCCTGAAGAATGGGACGATCCCTATCGGTTCTTCGGCTGGTGAAAATGGGAATTGTCAGATGAGTACTGGCTGCGCTGGTCCACCGAGTTTCGGTACGATCCGCGGTGCTCCCCAGGTCGGGTTCTCCCGCGACATGCGGCGAATCAGGTCGCGGATTTCGCGTTCGATGGGCGGGCGTCCGGGTTTCCTGGCCCGCGACTTCCATCGCCAGAACAACTTGAAACCCTTCCGGTACCACGTGATGACCGTTTCCGCCTGGACGATCGCCAGGGCAGATCGCCAATTCGGCCAAAGGCGGGAAGGCACGACCCAGAAGATGCGGTCGCGGGGTCGAAGTTTTGGGCGTTTGACGGATTGCTGGAAGACGGCGACTTGCTGTCGGAGTGCGAGGTTCTCGACGGCGGCGGCAGCGCGGCCTATGATGAATGCCCTGAGGAAGAGGAAAACGCTTTGAAGGATACCCATGAGATGGTTCACCAGATGCCGATGGGGTAATGGAAGCCAGAAGTCAAAGGATCTGGGGGCCGAGGAGCTTTGTCAAGCGGTCCGGATCGGCTAGAATTGCTGGTTGACGTGGTTCCGCAAGTTACCTGAACAAGAGTTATGGGTTCGATGAGACAAGACGGTACCGAAGCCGGCGAAGAAAACGTGAGAGGCAGGTTGTCGCTTGTACTGGAGAACATCTGGCTGCGCATGCAACTGGCTTTCTTGGGGTGGCGACTTCGTCGGCGTGGTATCGATCCCGATACACTTCCAGGGATGGCTGAGTTACGCCGCAAACGCGAGGAAGAGCTCGCCAAGCTCAAGCATGAGGGCCAAGGGGAGAGCGACGCCGATTGACAGATCGATGGCCTCAATGGTGGTTGGGAGTGAATGAGCACCACTCCGAAGTCTTCTGAACTGAACTCCTCCCAGCCCAGCCACGAGACTCCGAGATCAGGATCTTCCCTGACCTGAGAAATCCGTTATCCCGGTGCAAGCTCCCAATCTTTCCAAACGACGTAAGTCCTTGAAAGCAAACGAGGACGGAATTATTAGTAGGGACTGCATCAAATCGGTTCCCTTGGGTTCCTACCCGCTCGTTGCATGGCGGCGCTGAAATTCCTCGATTTCGACGGTCCGGCCAGTCCTACGCGACTCTTCGGCCGCGAAGCCGATCACGTGGCTGTGGACGGTCGAGTTCAATCCGGCCGCCAAGGCGACGCCCGGCGGGCTGGTCATCTCGGCGTACAAAGCGCGGATCAGGCCCGGATCGCCGCCGCCGTGCAACTCGTAACCGCCGTCTTCGGCCTGAACGGAGTAGCGCACCGGTTCACCTTCATGGGGAAACAGGATCAGGTGTGCGCCGAAATGCCGGTGGTAGGTCTCGCCACCTTTGAGCACGCCACGCGTGCCGTAGATTTCGATGTGCCGGCCGTTTTCGAACGCTGTCATCGTAAACGTGCCGGTCACTCCGCCCTCGAATTCCATGGCCAACACCTGTCGATCGACGGCATCGTTGTCGCAATGATAGACGCAACGGCCCCAGGGAGTGGTGCGCAGCCAGTCCACGATTTCCGCGGTACCGGCCTCGGCGGCCCGGTCGAAGACCATCGGCAGCCAGACCGCCCGCATATCGGTCGCATAACGCAGGGCATTGTAGGTACACGTGTCGCCTACGGGGCAGCCGTCGGTGCATCGCGGGGCGCGCCGGCGGGCGCCTGCTTGCGCCGGAAGAACTCCAACGAACCGAAGCTCGCCACGCGTAAGCACCGGCGGCCGACGAGCCAGTGGACGATATCCATGTCGTGGCAGCACTTCGAGAGGATCATCGGGGAACTCTTACCTACCACCGACCAGTGTCCGCGAACGAAGGAGTGCGCCTGGTGCCACGGCATGACACCTTCATTGGCTTGGATGGATACGATCTCCCCCACCGCTCCCGACTGGAGGATTTCCTTGATCTTGCGGTAAAACGCGGCGAACCGCAGCACGAAGCACACCATGACCCGGCAGTTCGCCTTCTGGGCGATCGCCTCGATTTGCAAAACCTGGTCGATATTGGTTGCGATTGGCTTCTCCAGGAGCACGTGGTAGCCGGCCTCCAAGGCTCCTCGGCAGTGACGGTAATGCTCGTTATCCGGCGTGGCGACAAGCATCACGTCGGCGATCCTGCCGGCGGCCAGGATCGCCTCGGCGCCGGCGAATCCGCGGAAATCAGCACGGCCAGAGAGACAGCAGATTTTGTCGACCCGCGCACCGACCGGATCCGCCCCGGCGACGAATTGAAGTTCCTCGTGCCGGCGGGCAGCCAACGCCGCGTAGGTCTGCGCCCGCGAGCCACAACCGATGCAGGCGATCGTCAGAGGTTTGGGCGTATCCATCATCCACCTTTCGGCCAACGGGAGGACGGGTAACTGAGATGGTTTATGATAAGGCGTCGCCGCGCTAGCTTCAACGGGCCCAATCCCGAAGTTCTCAAACGGACCTCGCTTTTCGACGTTCAAGAGTTTCTGCTGCTGTCCTCAGACGGCACATCATCGTTACACCCGGCGCGCCTGTCCTTCGCAAAAAACTCGTCTGGGGGAAGGAAGATTGTTGACCGGCGTGTCTTCCTGACATACCATGAGATCCGCCCTTCACCAGCGGTCACACGAAGAAGGAGCCCCACCCCATGAGCGCCCACGATCACAAGCGTCCGCAGGACGGTTCCACCGCTCAGGGGTGTGACCGCCGCGGCTTCCTCAAGGTGGCTGCGGTGGCATCCGCGACGTTGACTGTCCTCGCGTTGGTCGCCGCGCCGGCTCCTAACGGGCGGGCCGCCGACAAAGCCGACGACAGCGACCGTTTGCCCTTGGTGGACATCTCCGGCGAGACCAATCGCCACGTCGTCATAGCCGCAGGAACAGAGACCGTCTACCAAGGCCACCCCACCACGCTCCTGATGCCGGACGGAAAGACGATCTTCGCCGTGTGGTGCATCGGCCACGGAGGCCACTGCGGCCCCATGGCGCGCAGCGACGACGGCGGCCTCACCTGGACGCGGTTGGACGACCAGTTGCCCAAGGGCTACCGAACGCACGGGAACTGTCCGAGCATCTACCGCCTGGTGGACCGGGAGGGCCGCGAGCACCTCTGGGTCTTCTCCGCCCACCCCAAGATGCCTCGCATCGAAAGCCAAGACGGCGGCAAGACCTGGCGCAGATGGCGCCGCTGGGACTGCCATGCGTCATGACCTTCAGCAGCATTGTTCGCTTCAAAGACGGCAGCTACCTCGGGCTCTATCATCGCGGACCGCGCGGCGAGGATCGAAGCCCGCTGGAGGTGCTGCAAACCACGAGCGCAGACGGAGGCGGGACTTGGTCCGAGCCGCGCGTGGTGGCGAAAGTCCAAGACAAGGACCCCTGCGAACCCTGTGCCTTCCGCTCGCCCGACGGCGGGGAGCTTTGCTGCCTGATGCGGGAGAATAGCCACCGGGGCCGCAGCCTGATGATGGTCAGCCGCGACGAAGGGAAGACATGGAGCGAGCCGGCCGACACGCCGTGGGGCCTGACGGGCGACCGGCATGTGGCGCTTTTGACCAAGGACGGTCGCTTGGTGGTGGCCTTCCGCGACCAGGCTCCAAAGAGCCCGACGCGGGGGCATTTCGTCGCCTGGGTCGGCACCTATGAGGATGTTCGCCAAGGCCGTCCCGGCCAGTATCGCGTCAAGCTGCTCGACAGCCATGCGGGAGGGGATTGCGGCTATCCTGGTCTCCACCAACTCCCCGACGGCACGATCGTCGCCACAACCTACATCAAGTATCGCCCCGGCCCCCAGAAACATTCGGTCGTCAGCGTGCGATTCAAGCTCGACGAGACCGACGCGAAAGCTGCACGCCTCATGCGAGCGGCGCCGCTCTTGGCGGCCGATCGCTTCGACGGCGTGTTCTACTGCGGCGAGGGAGACGCCGAGTATCTTGAGCTGCTCGACATCTCGCGCCGCATGTTCGAGCCGGATCCCGAGTTCCAGAACCTGGCCATGCTCTACACGCCGGCATGGAACGGCCTGGTCGAAGGCCCGACCTGGGGCGCATGGTGGATCCAGAATAGCTATGGGCCGACGTACTGCGCCTTGCCCTTCTGGCAGGAGCCGTTCGTGCGGTTCATCGAGAACTCCCACGACCTCTGGTTCAACCAGATGGGTGACGGCAAAACGCCGCGACCCCAAGAATAACCTTTTCCTGGCCGGCGCGGCCGGCAACCTCTTGGCCCCCAGCCACGCGGGCTGGAAGCGGCCCGATGGCAAGTACGAACCCTCCTACCTGGCCGGCCTTTCGATCACCTGCATCGCCGGCCTGGACCGCCTGATCGAGCTGGAGAAAATGGTCGGCGCTGCGGAGAAGGTCAAGCGCTACACAGAGCGCCGGGACCTGGCTCGCAAGGGCCTACCGCTGTTGACTACCGGCGAGGGCTACTTTATCAAGTCGCTTGACCCGGACGGCACGCGACATGGCGTCTACGGCGCGGCGAAGCACGGCTACTTCGAGACCGTGTGCAACCACGACGCGATCTGCTTCCGCGTGACCAACGGCGAGCAGTCGGAGAAGATCTATCGCAAGATCGCTTCGATTCCGGGCCTGCGCCGCCACGACCTGATCGTCACCAACGACTCCAGCCTGGACGACATGTACGAGCCGGGCGATCGCGGCGGCTTGTGGGGCTTCGGCACTTGGGTCAACGGCGGGCACTGGACCACGTGCGAGGCACGGATGATCATGGCCTACTACCGGCTGGGTAAATACGACGACGCGCGGCGCTCGATGAACAAGATGCTCGATTTCGCCCGCCGCTTCCGCATGGACAACCCGCTGGTCGATTTCGGCAACGCGCCGTACCAGCCTGGGCTGCCGATCAATTGCGTCTACGACAACTGGGGCGCGCCGGCGGCCATGATCCGCGGGCTGTTCGAGTATTTGTATCGGGCCGATAGTCTCGCGATCGTGCCGCACATCCCGACGAAGATCGTGCGGTTGGAACAGTATTTCCCGATCCGCTGGTCGAGGCGGGTATGGCCGAAAGCTATGAGGCGGCGCATGCTCGCCTGGCGGTGGAGTGCCTTGCCGCGGTTCATGCTCGCGCCAAGATGGTGGCCGACGGCCGCTTGCCTCGCTTGCCGGCGCCGTCGAGCATGGCGGCGGCCGACCGCTCGTATCTGGAAACGGTCAGCCGGCTCTGCGACGGGCTGGAGAAGGTCGTGCAGACTTAGGCGAAGAGCCAGGACCCAAACAAGCGGCAGATTTACGAACTCTGGTCGCCCGCGAAGGCTGTCGATGCTGTTGGACACGATAAGCCGGCGGTTCCCCGATGAAAAGCTGAAGCCCCGATGATCTGCTGGGCGGCCCACTGGGCATCCCTTGACGATGCCCATGGGAATGCCTCCCGAGGTTGACAGAGCAAAGCGGTTGTACTCCGGATGCCGCCGACGATCACACTCCGCAACTCCTTGACAGAAAAGGCGTACGGAATTATTGATAGAGACAGGGCAGTAACGGGAAGTGACGGGCGCACGATGACGAACCGGACTATCGGTGCGATCGCGGGGATACTGGCGGCGCTGCTGGGCACGGCGACGGCCGCTGCTTTGGCCCGCGCATCCGACCCGGCCGCGGCGCCGGATGAGTTTGCCGAGCTGAAACGCCAGATCCAGCAGCGTCCGAGCTGGAACAACGCGCGGCTGGAGCGGGAGGCGTTGCGCCGGGAGGCGTTGATACTGGCGGCGGACTCCGGCCCCTGCGACGTGATCTTGCGGCGTACGCAGGCGCTGCTGGAGCACTTGCGAGGGATGCCGGGAGTACCCGACCTTAGCGCCGAGGCGGCCGAGTTGAAGTCGTTGGGCACGGAGGTCGCCGCCGCGCGGTCGGAGGGCGAGGCCCGCCAGCGTGCGCTGTTCGCCAGGTTGGCCGCGATTCGCCGCCGCGTGGCCTTCAAGAATCCGCTGCTGGATTTCAACTCGATCATCTTCCTGGCGCACAACAAGCAGGTTCGCGGCGACGTGCACATGGTCGATCAATACCTGGGCTGCAATGCCGAGCGGCGCGGCGGCGTGTACGTGCTTGACGGGGCGTTTGCCCAACGGCCTGCGGTGCGCAGTGTGCTGGGCCGTTGCCGGGTCGAGAACGGGCGCCTCAAGGGCCAAATGCTCGATGACCGTGGCGGGTTCGTGTCCTTGGATCTGGACTACGACGGCCGCACTATTCTGTTCGCCTTCAGCGAGGCCCGCTGGCAAGTGCCGGCCGGCGTTTGCGACGCCAACTATTGGACCGCCCTGGACGCCCGCGCCGCCGGCCGCGTGCCGGCCCCCGCACACTATGTCTTCCGCCCGGAAAGCTGCTACCACGTTTTCAAGGCCCGCATCGATGGCGGCGGCTTGACCCAGCTCAGCGACGGGCCATTTGACGATTTCGATCCCTGTTTCCTCCCCAGCGGCCGGATCGTGTTCGTCTCGTCCCGCGCCGGCGGCCAGTGCCGTTGCGGTGCCCGTCCGCTGCCGACCTTCACCTTGCACGGGATGATGCCTGACGGCAGCGACATCATCCAACTGAGCTGGCACGACACCAACGAGTGGCAGCCCAGCGTGGACAACAGCGGCATGTTGGCTTATACGCGTTGGGACTACGTGGACCGCGACTCGGACGTGGCCCATCACCTCTGGCGCTGCTATCCCGACGGGCGCGACCCGCGGAGCCCGCACGGCAACTACCCCGACGTGCGCGAGTCGCGGCCGTGGATGGAATTGTCGTTGCGCGCCATTCCCGGCTCGACGAAGTACGTGGGGGTTGCCGCGCCTCATCACGGTGAGGCCTACGGCTCGCTGGTGCTGATCAATCCGCGGCGGCGCGAGGACGGCGGCACGGGTCAGATCCGGCGGATCACTCCCGAGACCATGTTCCCTGAGGCGGAATCGGCCCCCGGCGTGCCCCACGCCGGTCAAGGCAGGCACGCGCCCAAGGGCGAGGTCTACGGCACGCCCTGGCCGCTTGACGAGGACTTCTGCCTCTGCGTGTACGATCCCGGACAGCGAAACTACGGCCTGTACTTGTTGGACTGCTTCGGCAACCGCGAGCTGCTGTACCGCGATTCCAAGATCTCCTGCCTGGGCCCGATACCGCTGCGGGCGCGGCGGCGCCCGCCGGTGATTCCCGTGGCCACGGCCCAGGCCCGAGCCGATCGCCGGCAGTCCGCGCCTCCGGCGACGGCCGAGGTGGTCGTGATGAACGTCTACGACAGCCGCCAGCCGTGGCCGAAGGGAGTGCGGATCAAGCAGTTGCGGGTGGTGAACGTGTTTCCCAAGGAGAACGCGGTGGCCGACGTGCCGCCGGTCGGCGCCGCCGCCCAATCGCTCTGCCGCGGCGTGCTCGGCGTGGTGCCGGTCGAGGCCGACGGCAGTGCGCACTTCAGCTTGCCCGCCGGCGCCCCGGTCTATTTCCAACTCCTCGACCAGCAGGGACTGATGGTGCAGACGATGCGATCGGCGACCTACGCCCACCCGGGCGAGCGGCTTGTCTGCGCGGGCTGTCACGAGTCGCCGCAGAGGTCGCCGACAGTGGCCAAAGCCCCGCCGCTGGCGCTGCGCCGTGCGCCGTCGCCGCTGGAGCCGGAAGGGGCCGGCTCCTATCCGCTGAGTTTTCCGCGGCTGGTGCAGCCGGTTCTCGATGCCCGGTGCGTGGCCTGTCACGACCACGAGCCGAAGGCGCCCAAGCTGCACGGCGACCGTCTGGCCGCCAGCGGGCGCTCGCAGGCATTCGAGTCGCTACGGCCCTACGCCTGGGGCATGAGCGGCGGCAACGGCACCGCGCTCCACGAGCCCCAATACTCCCTGCCCGGCCAGCAGGGCGCGCGGGTTTCCAGGCTCTGGGGGCTGCTGGTCCGCGGGCACTATGACGTCAAGTTGTCTCCGGATGATCTCCGGCGGATTACGCTCTGGCTGGACTGCAACAGCAATTTCTTCGGGGCCTACCACGACCCCGAGCAGCAGGCCCGCGGCGCCATCGTGCGCCCGCTTTGGGGCGTGCCCCGCTGGAGTGACTTCTCAGCGCTGGTCCGCTAGAATCCCTCTGCCGGCAGGAACCGGAACAGCGAGTAAACGTCGCGGGCACGCAGAGTCCCGCTCGGCAAGCGGGACCTGCGAGGCGGCTACGGGCTGCCCAGCAGGCGGCGCCAGGCGGCCAGGTCGGCCGTCTCGCGGTTCGTCCGATCGCTGGGTTCCAGGAAGACGACGGGGCGGGGAGCGGCCAAGGCGGCCAGGTGCTTGATGTCCAGCGACTCCAACAGCCCGAAACAGAAGAGTTCCTGCCCCCCGGCGTCGTTGAACGACACGTTCTGCTCGATCAACTCCTTCAGGTTTCCCAACGATCCGCGCAGGCGGACTTGGGCGATGGCGTTGGGCTCCAAGTCGGCGGCAACCAAGGCCGCCACGCAGGATCGCCGGCCCACGCCCGCCATCGTCACGGGTGCGTGATACTCGGCGGCAGCCCAGCGGGCGATGGCCGCCACCTGGCTGGCCTGGAGGCCCAGGGGCCGGTCGCCCACGGCCGCCAGGAAGAGGCAAAAGAGCCACCCGTTTTGCAGCGACGACTCGCCGAGATTGAGCGGGTCGGCGACAATCACCCGGTACCCCGCGGCCGACAGGCTCGCCACGTCGGCGGCGGCCGAGGCCCGGCCGCCATCGGCGATCAGCACGGCGGTTTGGCCGGGCGCTTGCTCCGCAAGTTCGACCGCCGGGACGGTCCAGGCCCCGCCCATCTGGAACTTCCAGGACGTGACCTTCAGGCCCGCCTTCTCCTGGCTGGCGAACTTGATCGGCGCGACCTCGAACTGCTTGGCCTTGACAATCTCGCCGAGCACCGCACGCTTCGCTTCCTGCCACCTCAAGGCCGAGGGCTTGACGCTCCTCGCTCAACGCCTCGGCAAGGTCTTTGCTTCCGCCAGCACCTGGTATCGGCTGATCCGCGATCACCAGTGGCGACGGCCCCGGCAACGCATTCACCCGGCCAAGCCGAGGGTCGGGATTCGGGCCTCTCGCCCCAATCAGATCTGGCACATCGACACAACGTTGATCCGCTTACTCGATGGAAGCCGAGCCTATCTGCACGCGGTGATCGACAACTTCTCGCGCCGCATCCTGGCTTGGAAGGTCACGCCAACCTTCGATCCCAGTGCAACCGCCGAGGTCCTGCTCACCGCCTCGAAGGGCGTAGATCACGGCATCCCAACCTTGCTCGCCGACGCTGGCGTTGAGAACTTCAACGGGGCGGTCGAGGAACTCGTCCATTCGGGGCTGCTCCATCGCGTTCTGGCCCGTACGGAAATCACCTATTCCAATTCCCTGATCGAATCCTGGTGGCGTGTGCTCAAGCACCAATGGCTGTATCTGAACACCCTTGACAGCGTCAGCGTCGTGGAGAAATTGGTCCGGTTCTATGTCCATGAGCACCATACGCGACTTCCCCACTCGGCGTTCCAGGGGCAGACGCCGGACGAGATGTACTTTCAGAACGGGGACAGCATCCCCAAGCAATTGGAAGCCGCCCGGCAAGAGGCACGCCAGGCACGTGCGGAAGCGAATCGGAAACGCGACTGCAGGGCTTGTGCGTTGCTGGCTGCCAGCAGCAACTGAAGTTGGTACTCGATGCGTCACATGGGCCGTAGCCCACTTGCGCCGGCGGCCAGCGGCGCGACGGGAAATCGGCGACTGGAAGCTCGAATCGACACCCGCTCACACCCAAACCGCCGTTGGAATCCATTGGGACGCGGGGTGGCCGACGGTAGTGCGACGACGGTGGCGACAACTCGCGCAGAAAAGTGCAGAATGTCGTGACAGAAAGCTCGGCGGCCAGCGGCGCGACGGGAAATCGGCGACTGGAAGCTCGAATCGACACCCACTCACACCCAAACCGCCGTTGGAATCCATTGGGATGCGGGGTGGCCGACGGTAGTGCGACGATGGTGGCAACAACTCGCGCAGAAAAGTGCAGAATGTCGTGACAGAAAGCTCCGCTGTCTCTCTGCGCCGCTCCTCGCATAGGCTCCATCCCGAGTGCGGAGCCAGCACTTCCCGTGCGTCGATCTATGGAATTGGCATGCAGAGACTGCTCCCCGGGGCCACTAATCACCCGGAATTCGACCACCGAATTTCGCCGGACCAGCGCAGCTGGGACCGATCCGATTCAACGGAAGCTACTCGACTTGCCTGACATACCTCCAGATGGGCTCCGAACTTTCAAACGGAGGTGCGGAAGGTCAGTATTTAGGGAAGGCCCCACTGCCCGTGACTGTCCCCGCGGCCTCGGAGCCGGCAACTCCAGCCACGTGTGGCTGGAGTTGCGGATGCGGCACCGATTCTTCGCAGATCACGCGGAAGCCGACGTTGAAGACCCGTTGCCACGGCCAGTAGCTGGTGCGGCAACCGGACCGGGCCAGGTCGGCACGGTCGTACCAGGAGCCGCCGCGAACCACTTTTCGCACGTCGCGGGCGGTGTGATGCGGGTCGTCGGCCCGGAAGGGATACGGAAGATACGCGCTGCGTGTCCATTCGGCCACGTTGCCGTGCATGTCGCTGAGTCCCCAGGCATTCGCGCGGTAGGATCCCACCGGAGCGGAGACCGTGTGTTTGTCGTCCACGGGATCGATGGCAAGGAAGGGTCGGACCTTCTCCATGCCCTGGCAGAGGCGCAACAGCGAGGTGTCAGCCAGGTTGGCGAAGGCCGAGGAGTCGGTGCCCAAGGGGCCGTAACTCAGGGGCGTGTCGGTACCGGCGCGGCAAGCCCATTCCCATTGGGCCTCAGTGGGCAGGGTGAATCGCCGCCCGGTTCGCTGCGAGAGCCACTCGCAGAAGGCGCCGGCCTCGTCGCAAGAGACACGGCAGACGGGCTGGCGTGGCTCGTTCAGAAGCTGGAAGTCGCCCCGGCTCCACCTAAGCCACAGCTTGCCTTGGTCGCCACTGTTGTGCCTTGGATCGAAGCACGCATACTCCTCGTTGGTCACTTCGAACTTGCCCATCCAGAAAGGCTGCTCGATCTTCACCTTGCACACGGGTTTCTCGTCGGGGTAACCTGCGCGGTCGCCCATGAGGAATTCTCCCGCCGGAATCAGCACCAATTGGAGTTTGATCCCTGCGGCTAACTCGACGTTGAGCCGAGTCGGGACGCCGACGCCAGCCTGGCGCCGCGCGGCCTCATCGGCGCTGAACGGCCACCGGGCAAGCTGGATCGCCTCCGTCGGTTTTTCGGGCGGCGGCATCACGGGGGTCACCGGCTGGCCTTTTGCAACCGGAACTACTTCCGGATCGCCCTCAATCCCGCCGTAGCGCCGTAGCAACTCCATGCGGCGGTCGTGGCACTGCCGGACCGTCGGATTGTTGCATACCGTAGGAATCTCCTGCCACGTGCCGTAGGCCGGGGCGTTCATGTCGATCCACGTCACCACGCGGTCCCAGGCTTCATCGTCCAATTGGACGTTTTGATGGCCTTTGCGGAGCATCTTCACCAGTGGGCTGGAGTCGGCGTGGTAGTCGGCCACGGGGAGCATGCGGGGATCACCTTCCAGGCCCGGGCTGCGAACGAACCGGCGGAGGGCATAGAACGAGGGTGGAAACGGGGCATCGGAGGCCGGCATCTTTCTAGGCTCGGCCCGGCGAAGATCGGGTGGCGTCTTCCCGCCGGGCAGTTCCCGGCCGTCGTGGCAGGCGACGCAGTAGCGGTCCAGAACCGGCTGTACCTCGCGGTCCCAGCTAAAGCCGCGCACGGGGCCATGCCACGGGGCGATCCGCGACGGCTCGCCGGCCAGTGCGCTGGCACTGTTACGGACGTGCGGCGTGCGGTTGGTGTCCTCATGGCAACCGACGCAGGACACCGTCTCACCCGGCATCGCTGTGAACCAGCTTCGCATCAATTGCAGGGCCTTGCCTTCGGCGTCCAGCGGCTGCACGGCGATCGGTGTGTTGGCCGGCACAATGAAGTAGGCCGAGCCGTCCTCCGCCACGGGCACGGTGCCCAGCACTCGGCGGACGTCCCAAGGCCCGTCCATGCCGATGTAGTCCTCGATGCCAGAGGTACCGTAGTAATTGAAGTGGTAGGTGAACAGCCGGAGCTTCTTGACCGTGCCGCGGGGAACGCCTTGCAACCCTCCACCGGCATAGACGTCCAAGAGATACACGGTGGCTTCGCGCGAGGCCAGATTGACCCGATCGGGAATCACGCGGGGACGCGGCGTCTTGCGTAGCGGGATGGGTTTCGAACAGCACGCTGCCGTCTTCCTCGTGGAGCAGAACCATGTTGTCGAACACGTCGACCAGATAGATACCCCACCGTGAGTCGGGGGCCGGCTGGCACGACGCCAGGAAGTATTTGTCGCTCAGGGGGTACGGGTGGAGGAACTTCGGCCAGGAGCCGTCGACCAGGCCATCGACCATGACGGGTTCGACCTTCTGGCCCCAGCCGGGGATGCGCTGCACGACACCTTCCGCCTGGCGCCGGCCCTTGGCGACGTCGAAGAGCACGAGCTGCCCGGCCCGCGCGGTCCCGTGGTGGCCGGAAATCACGCCGAGGAACTTGGTGGCGTGGCCGGGGACGGGCTTCGCATAAAAGATGCGATTCGGCCAGTAGCCGCTACTGCCGTAATAGGCCCTCTGCTCCGTGCCGTCGGGGTTCATGGTGAACAGCCGCGCGCTGAAGGCATGGGCAATGTCGGCGTATTCCCATCGCGTATAAAGGATGCGCCCGTCGTCCATCATCGTGGGATAGAAGTCGTGGTCCTGATCGAAGCAGACGCGTCGGACGCCGGAGCCGTCGCTCTGCATCACGTGCAGGACGGACACTTCGTCGAGCCGCCGCTCGCATGGCACGGACTGAAAACAGGACGACGAGCCGAACACAATCCGGCCATCGGGCAGATAACAGGCATCGTAGTTGTCGACGTTGTCTTCTTCGCCGCGCGTCACCTGGCGCACTTTGGCGCTGTCGACGCCGATCTCGAAGATCTGGAAGCGGTCGTGGCTGCCGATCGAGGAGAACAGCAGCTTGGTGGCGTCGAAGTGGAGTTTCAGATCGCCGACGTACACCGGGTTTTGCGGCCGGAAGAGCGTCGCCAGCCGTCCGTCGCGCCGGACGGGTGACAGCACGGCGATCTCGTTGTCGAAGGGGATTTGCCGCAACACGCCCGTGCTTTGGAAGTTGACGGGCAGGCCGTTGAGATGCCCGATTGGATCGTTGGGAAACGGCATGCGCAGCGGCGGGCGCGGCTTGATCTCTCTCGCGTCCTTTCGCCGCACCAACAGGAGCCGATCAAAGTCCAAAAGCGGATTGGCTAGCAGTGCTTCGGCGCGAATCGCCTCGAACCGCTCAATGGCGTCGATGAAGCGGTCGAAGTCGACAGCTTGGCCGCCGGGTTTACGCACATCGGCAACGGCCTTCTGGATCTCCGCGATCCGGCGGAGGTACTCCGGCCCCTTGGGATACTTGGCACCGTAGGTCTGGACGAGGTCTTCGACGGCCAATCGCAAGGACTGCAGGTTTGCGTCCTTCCATCGGCTCACGGCGTCGTCGATGTACCTGGATCGGTAGTAGAGTTTGCGGACCGCTTCGAGGTCGGCGGCCGAGGCGGCGCTGGCGGCCTGCTGGCGTGCTCGACCGGTCAAGGGGGCCCGCGTGGCACCGGCATAGCGCTGGGCCAGCGTGCCGAACGTGCCGAAGGGCCAATCCTGGGCCCAGAGGTTGTCCTGCCGCTCCCACGCCATTTGCCGCCGCGATTCGGGATCGGAGAAGTCGCGCCGGAGCAACGGCCACAGCCTGTCGCGCTTGGAGCCGCCGGCCTTGGTTTCGCCGCCCGGCAATTTGGCGGCCAGGTCGGCTTCCTGGCGCGAGAGAGCTTCGACGCTCGCGGCCATCGTCTCCTGCCACGTTGTCTTCCTGGCATAGCAAGCAGACACAACGAGGCCGAACGTCTGCACCTTGCACTGGGCAAACGACACCCCGGCCGCACCTGCCCCCAGATGACCGGAGCAGCCGACCAGCGCCGGGTATCCGCTCAGCTCGTGGTCATACTGCTTCCAAACGAGCATCCAGTCCACCGGCTCCGAATCGCCGTCGAGCCATGCTTTTCCTTTCAACTCGACCGCGGTCTTTTCCAGCTTCATCCAATACCATTTACCGGGCTGGCAGCGAAAGGCACAACCTGGACCCCAGGTAACATAGTCGTGCATGAACTGGAGCTGTCCGTGGCTGAAGATTAGATTCAGTCCGTGCCCGCTCTGTGGGTCCGAGCAGCAACTGATACCCGCGGGCCCACTCGCCGCTGTTCCACGGGTCGACGCTCAGCTTGGCGGTGACGATGACGCCGGTCGACAGGTCCTCGGCCTCTCCAAGGACCAGGATTGCCTTGTTCGGATCATCGGTTTTCGCATCGATCTGTCGGAGGCACTCATTCCGGACTTCCCACTTACCGCCGACGATTCGCCATGGTTTGGCGACGTCGTTGTGGAACGTCGAGAAGAAGACTTCCATCCCGTCGGCCACAGCAGCGGTCGCTTCACGGGCATCTTGGATGCTCGGCAGGAGAAGACCGGCCAGCAGGGCCGCCAGAACCGCGACTGTGGGACGGTCGCGTCTCGGAGGCGTGGCCGGAAGCAGCTTACGGTCGGGTCGAAAAGACATGGCTGCGTCTCCTTGAGGGAACGAGGGTTTCCCGCTGACGTTCCGATCCCGTATGGTGAAAAAACTCAGCCGAACCGCAAGTGCCGCTCTCGATGAAGGTTGGAAGTGGCTGATGAATATCAATTTCGGCCGTTTCTAGCCGATCAACGATGCCTACGGCACAACGTGTTCAGTCCTATCTTCTCGATCTTGCGGTCGGCAAAGCACACATATATATTGTCTCGACCTGCCGTTGTCGGCGAGCTACCACATTTGCGGGTTGGATGCTTGTGGCGGGTTGTAATGATCCGGCCAATGCCAGCGTTGGTAACTCCTGTGCATGTACCTGGTCGAGGGGCAAGAACTTCAGCATCGGGCAGCGGCCCGCCGCTGTCAACCGGCCGAAATACGACCCATACGTGCGTTCGCAAGTACCATACTACTCGCCACTTGCAGTTCGGCTGAGTATTTTCACCATACGCCCACCCGACACCAAGGAAGCGGGCAAACAAGGCCGCCCGGCGTGGCTCTGCCGGTCGGCGTCCCGCTACATCTTCGAGCCCGGGCTCCGGAGCTGGTGGTCATCCTACGAACCCGCGGCCGGGCCGAGGGTAAAGTCGAGCAGGACGGTGAACTGGCCGGGGCGCAGCGGATCGGGAGCGATGAGCTTCACGCCTTGGCCGCGGGACACCGATGCGCGAATCTCATGGACGTTTCGGTCAGCAGACTGCGGCTGGAGCTTCTGCCAGGCTCGAGACCCAATCGCCAGAAACACGTCCGTCGGCTGGCGGAGCCGGATCTGGAACAGCACTGGCTGGCGGTCGTCCAAGGGTAACAACTGCGGGCTGTATAGACATCCGCCCAGATCCTCGTAAGCCGAGTAGGTCGTGGGAAACAAGGTGGGCGCGCCGGAGTGGGCGTCAAAGTCGAGGCTGGCGACCAAGCCCAACTCGCCCGGTTCGCCGCGGTGCTTGGCGTAGAGCTGCGCGGTCCATCGGCCGGCTTGGGGAAAGGCCGTCAGCACACGACATTGGTCGACGTCGCGGACCACCAGCGTTCGCTGCGGGATCACCTGGCCGGAGGGCGACTTCAGCCGCACGCAGAGGGCCACGCCGTCGGGCACCTCCAGGCCGAACATCGCCGAATTGCCCGCCGCGTTGACCCGGGCCAACGCCGTCCGCAACCGCAGACCGTGGTCGAAGAACGCGCCGGGCAGGTAGGGCAGCCCGCTGAACTCGGCCGCCGAAAGCGGCTTCTCAAGGAGCTGCCACTGGGGCTCGGCGGGGAAATGCGTATAGATGAACTGTTGTGGCTCGAGGAACAGGTAGGTCGTGCCGTAGTGTTTGAAGTACGATCGGCCCTCGACGTGGCCGGCGTCCCAAGTCACGTCGAGCAGATGCCAGGCGCCCCGCAGCGCAACCGCGTTCCAAGCGTGGTTCACCTGGCCCGGGGTGTCGCCCGTCCCGTTCAGATAGCCGTAGCCCCGCCCGTAGCCCTGGATCGTTACGGCGCGGATCCCGGCTAGCTCGCACATCCGGGTCAGCGCCGATGCGTAGCCGTAGCAGATGCTCTTTTGCCGCCGCAGCGTCTCGGTCCAATCGCTGCTGACTGGCACTCCGGAGAAGTACGCGTCGCAATCGTAGTTGATCTGGTCGGCAAGCCAGTCGTGCAGGATCTTGACCTTCAAGGCATCGTCGCTGACACCGCCGGTCAGCGACTGCACCAGCGGCCCGAGATATCGGTTGGGATCGCTGAAAGCCCCTTGCTGGATCTGGGCCGGCACGCTGTGGACCCGCGGATCAACCTGGCCCGAACGGTACTCGGCCAGCCGACGTTCCGGCGCCGCGCCGGCCGGGCGTCCGAGGAAGGGGGCCAGAACAACAGCGGCGATTACCCACGATCGCAACCATCCACGCGGAGACTGGTGTGCGTTCATCGTCTCACTTTTCCGGCAGGACCAGGCCCATGGCCTTCATCAACACCTGGAGGTCTTCCCAGACCAGCCGCTTTACCGACGGGTTGCGCAACAGGTACGCCAGATGGCAGGTGCAGATCACTTTCGCCCCCTGGTAGTCGAAGAGCTGGCCTCGCATCTGACTGATGGAGGCGGTCGTCCTCAGCAGGTTCTACGCGGCGCACGCCCCCAGGCAGCCGATGAACTCCGGCGTCGGAATGTTCGTACTGCTCGATGGGCCGCTTGAGACCCCGATCCCTGACTTGGAGAAGTTGATGCGGAATGGATCGCATTTCAAGCTCTTTCGAAAGGACCAACCCATGTGGACTCCCCGCAATCACCGAGGGGGCCGTCGATAGGGCGTGTACCCAAGATACGAGGGTACTTCATTGGGAGTCCAGTCTAGTCCCTTGGAATGGCCCTGGCAATAACCCGTGGGTGCGCTGGTCCGGCGATTCTTGGGTCGCCGACCTTCGATCGTAACCCTCATATCTCGTGGAGTTTATGCGAGCTGTCCGCCACGACATTCTGCACTTTTCTGCGCGAGTTCTCGTCAGCTCGGCCGGCCAGCTCCGGCAATTCGGTCACGGACGCTTGACCCGCTCGCAGCCTGAACCATGATAAGGTCATGGTTACCACAACCCGCACTCAGAAGCGTTATCACCACCGACTTCGGGAACTCGTCCGCAAGACACAGGACGTAAGCGGCGCTGTCCAATATGGCGTCCCACGCTCTACCGCGCGTAGCTGGCTGACAGCCCCCAGCGTCCAAGTCGTGACCGCTGATCCGCTTACTCGATGGCAGCCGAGCCTATTTGCACGCGGTGATCGACAACTTCTCACGCCGCATCCTGGCTTGGAAGGTCACGCCTACCTTCGATCCGGGCGCCACCGCCGAAAACCGGGGACAGGAGCTGAACCGTTCACGGTCAAGCTACCGCAGGAACCTACGGCGATGGGGGGTGGCCGACGGTAGTGCGATGATGGTGGCGAGAACTCGCGCAGAAAAGTGCAGAATGTCGTGACAGACAGCTCGGCGAGAAGTCCAAGGCGGCGGAGGATTTTGCCCGGGCGCGGAAGCTCGGATACGCAGACAAGCGGTGAGGCGCTACTCCGCCACGGAGTCCTTGAGCCTTGCCGTGTCCCCTTCGCCGGCGAACAGTTCGCCGAGGTAGATTTCAGGCCGGGGCGAAGGCGACCACGTGCGGAGGTGCAGCACCTTCTCGGGAAGCTCGACGACCAGCTTCCGGAGCGTCAGGGGATAGTGGACGACGCCGTCCTTGTCCGAGCGCCATTGGCTGTTGGCCGGCCAAGGGTACTTCTCGCCAGGATAGTTGCCCGGCAGCGGCACGCCCACGTAACGCCAGCCGTCGAAGTTGATGCGGCTTGAGCCCCACGCGTCGTCGGTGTTCCAATCGCTGACGCCCGGCAATGGGAACCGGTCGAGGACCTCCTTCGGCAACAGCGATGCCGGGTCGTCCTTCGCCTGTGCGCCAATCGAGATCCATCGCTGGCCGGAAGCGTCCCGCAACTCGAAGATGACGCGGCCCCAGCCGCTGTTGCCGTTGACGCAGATGCCAATGTCGGTCGGGGTCCCCGGCAACGCGATGCCCTTGCGGTGCGCCAGCACCGCGTACATGGGCATCGTGTCCCTGCCAGTCTTGATCGGCCGCGGGGTCACGCGCATCACGCCGGCCCTCCCTTGGAACTCGGCGACCGGCTCGAAGACAAAATCGCCCTTGCGGCGCGGCGTCATGAAATCGTAGTATTCCAATTCGAGATTTCGGCCCGGTTCCACAGTCCAGTCATCCAAGCAAGAGACCCGTCCCAACAGGCTCGTCTTGCCCTCGGGCTTGTCGTCATAGGCGGGAGGGCCCGGCCCGAGCGAGGTCACTCTGCCTTTTCCGACCAGGTACACGGGGGAAGGGGTCAGCACGATCTCCGCGCGCCCGCCGCTCACAACCACCGGTAACTCGTTGGCCTGACTGTCGACGACCTTCCACGAACCGTCGCCCGCGAGCCCCAGCGTCACCGGCCGCCGGCCGCGAAGCGTCCACAACACAAAAACCTGGAAGCCATCGGGGCGAGAGAACTGGACGGCGTAGAGGCTGGGGCTGCCGGCGGCCAATTCGCCGGCGAACCTGGCCCCGTCGAGCACCAAGGTCATGGTGGCGAATGCCACGAAGGCCGGCTTGATGTTCATCTCCGGGTACATGCGGCAGAAGCCGGCACTGCCCCAATGGCTCCAGCGATAGTTGCCGCCCACGTCCATGAGGATGCCAGGCTGGAAACGCGGAACGCCCCATGCCAGCGAGTGCATCGCGTGGCGGACGAAATAGTCGGCCTGCGTCCGCGGCTCCAAGTTGCCCGGCGTGGTAGCCGGATAACACACTTCGTGGCACTGGGTTACAGGCTTGTCCTTGTAGCCGTAGGCATCGAGCAACTGGCGATCCATCCACAGGCTGGCGTTGTTGGCCAGCCAGTCGGGAGGTTGCGACTCCGGGGGATGGCCGAACGACCCCGATTCGTTCCCGGCCGAATCGAACAACTCCGCAGGGAACTTCCGCCGATAGAACTCCTCCTTGGTGGGCAGCGGTCCGTTACCCAGGGCCATCTTCGCCTCCGGATGCTTCTGCCGCATTTCCCTGGCGGCAGCCACGGCCTGGTCCCACAACTTCGTCAGTTGCTCCTCTTCTTTCTCGTCGAGCCGGTAGGCAGGGCGATCGATGAACAGGTCGGGGACCCGGGTGGTGTGGCGTCCCGAGATGCTGTGCTCGTGGAAGATCAACGCGGCCGGCGGCGTGTCGGGATGGCCCGCCAGCACCTTCTCAAAGGTCTCGATCCGCGGCTCGTTGCCTTTGAGCAAGCCGTAGTCGCGTCGCACTTCAGGCGGGGCGTTGAACATGCCATAGCGCAAGCCCAGCTTCACGTACAGTGGCCCGACCCGATCGTAGTCAGGGCACGTGTAATGCACGCCGCCGAAGTCGTAGGTCCCAAACGGCGACCGGTCGCGATGGCGGCGCGTGTCGGGCGGCAAAAGCGCGAAGCTCGTCTGGCGGCACAGCAACGTTCGTCCCTGGCCATCCCCGAGGGTCACGGTCAGATCATAGTACCCCCGCTTCGGGACCGGCAGCGGGACCTGCAACTCCAACGGGGCGTCGGCCTCGGCCACGCCCCTGCGATCCGCTTCCACGCGAGTGCCGTCGAGGTGGACTGCCGACAACTGCAATCGGTACGGCTGCCGCGCCGACGTGATGTTGGCGAGTTGCACCTGGAACGTTGGCGTTCGCGGCTCGGCGAAGGCGTGGCCCGTCACGGCGCTGGTGACCTTCATTTGGATCGGGCTGCGCTCGAGCGTGATCGCGGCAATCCGCACTCCGCTGGGCAGTCCGAGGGGGCGGTAGCGGAAGCGGCACGGATCGGGCCAGCGGTGCGCCAGCCGCACTTCCTTGGTCAGCTCGATCTCGAGGTACTTGTCGATGTCCTGGGCGAAGGCGTGCGTCATCGGTACGCACACGTGGAACAAGGATCCAGCCGACGTACGGACAACGGCCGCTGGGGCTGTCTGGCCTGCGTCGTCGGGCGTGGGGGCCGCCGCGCGAAAGTCGAACTGGACGTTCTGGCCGTTGCCGTCCGGGCGGAAACGGCCGCAACGCAGCGTGAACGAGGAAGTCAACCCCGGAGCGTCATCGGCTACAGCGAGTACGTGGGCCGCGCAGTAATCGGCCAACGGCACGCGCAACATCGGCATGCGCGGGTCGCGGAGTCCGCTCGGCGCACACGATTCGTGGCTCCATGGAAGATCCTGCTCCCACGCGGCCCAGCATGCCTGACGCAGGCTTATGCACCCTTGCGAATCCTGGACGAACCGGAAGGGCACGTGCTGAACAACAATGCGGTTGCTACCCAGCGGTTTCTCGAACCGCGCGTTGGACGTGGCCGAAATGTCGATCGGAAGGTAGATCTCGTCCAGGGGTGACACTTTGGCCCGCAGCCGGTCGCCCTGGCAGAGGTGCAACGCCACGGCCGGCGCGGCGCCCTGCGGTCGCTCGTATTCCTCCACTAGCAGCCCCTCGAACCACACCGCCACGCTTCGTTTGCGGAAATCGACCTGAAGCTGCAACCATCGCCCTTTCCAGTCTTCCTTGTAATTGAGCACTTGGGTCCAGACGCACTTCTTCCACTGTTTCGCGGTTGGGTCGAAGGAGCTGGGCCACAAACCGACCAACTGTCCGCCCTTGTCGCTGCCGCGCTGGATGTCGAACCGCGCCAGTGCCGGCTGCTTCAGGTTGCCGGGCTCGTTCGGTGCAATGAGGACCGCCGCCTGTATGCCTTTCGGCGGTTCCGCGGCCAGCAGCAACTCGACCGTAAGCCGGCTGGCCCCGCCTTCCAGTCCTTGAAGGACAACGGCCGCCGACTTGCCTATGACTGCGACCGCATCTTCCGTGCGCCTCGCTTCGCCGAGAACCCGAATTTTCACATCGTCTTCGGCCGCGCCGGCGTGGCTTGAGGCCAGCAACAGCGCCGCTACGGCCAAGGAACTTACAATCGGTACCAGTCGCGTCATGGAATTTCTCTCCGGACGGTTTTGTCCTTGCTGGAAGATTGCTCGTCGGAATGACTGGCCTCCGCGCCGCTCATGGTCACCGTTATCTTCACCACCGGGTCTTCGCCCGGATATGCCTCCTCGAAACGCATCGCCTGTCCCTATCAATAATCTCGTACTCGTTCCCAGTCAAGGAGTTGCGGGATTTGATCCCAAGCTGGTTCCAGGCTGGAATCGCCTTGTTCCGTCAACCTCGGGAGCCGCTCCATGGGCATCATCAAGGCGATCTATCTTCTGATCCGAGCATTCCTCGTTTCCCGGCTCAGCCTAGCCGCCGAGAACCTCGCCCTGCGACAGCAGCTTGCCGTCTACAGGCAGTCTGTCAAACGCCCGAAGCTGCGGCTCCGCGATCGGGTCTTCTGGGTCTTGCTCTCCCGGCTCTGGTCCAACTGGCGATCTGCGTTGGCCATTGTCCAAGTGCGAAACAGTTATCCAGAACAGGCTCTTGATGACGGGTCACGGCAAAACGGCGCTGCTTCGAGTTTGGAATGAACCATACGCAACTTCAGCAACATCGCTTGAGACGATCGCCGCATCTACTGCGATTCAGGGTCAGTCGGGTGGCCTCGTGGCGCAGGCGGTGCGCGTGCCCTGCGGCTGCGAAGTGCAGAGACAACCTTTGCAAATGGCAAACGTGGAGTATACTCAATGGCTGCCGCGGAGGTGATTTCTGCGGCCCACTTGCCAGGCGCCGCGCCAGGCTGTTTGTCTCTATTGTCCCACATCGCAGGGATGCCGGTCATGCCCTTTGCCGATCGTTGCTCGCTGGAATTCGAGCCGCAGGTCCAGTCCCGAGGAGAGCGGTACTTCCACGAACGCCGGGTGCGGCTAGGTTCGACAGACGGGGAAACCGTCCGGGCGGCGGTGGCCGGCTCTTCCGGCGACTACGAGGTGCTGCTGGACTGGAGCGATGCACGCAACGGGATCGTCGAATCGTCCTGCACCTGCCCTTACTTTGAGGACCAGGGGCTCTGCAAGCACATCTGGGCGACCATGCTGGCCGCAGACGCCCGGGGCCTCGGCCCGCGGGCGGGAAGCCGCAAGCTGTCCGTTCTGACGCCGGATTCGGATGAATGGGACCTCGACGACGAGGCAGACGAGTTGGAGGAGGATGAGGAGTTTTTCGGGCGGCGCTATCCGTCTTCCGGCTCGGGCAGGCGTCCCTTTTCCCGTTGGCAGCGGCCGCGCTCGCCCAGCCCGGCACGTTGGCAACAGCAGCTCTCGGCCGTGTTCAACAGCCATCCGGCCTCCGCCTCGGGCGATACGGCCCTGCCTTTGGTCGACAAGGCTCGCGAAGCCTGGTATGTGCTGGACGTTGCTTCGAGTCTCGAGACCAGCGTCTTGATGATCCACCTCTTCCAGCGCGAGACCAAGGTGAGTGGCGAGTTCGGCCGTCTCAAGCCGATGAGCGTCGACCAGGAGGATGTCGCCCGGTTCACAAAGCCCGAAGACCGCGAGATGCTGCGCGTTCTCTTGGCGAGCGACGAGGGCCGCAGTGACGCGCACGATGCTCATCACGACCGCTATGGCTACTTGGGCTACCACGACTACGAGCCGAAGACCTCGCAGGTGTCGCTGGCCGCCGGGGCCTACGAGCACCTGTTGCCGAAGCTCTGCGCCACGAGACGCTTCGTCTGGATGCTGGACAGCTCCCAACAGGTCCCGGAGGAGGACGGCCGTGGGCTGGCCTGGGACGACGGTCCGCCGTGGAGGTTCCGCTTGGGTATCGAAGCGGACGACAAGAAAAAACGCTGGCTGCTGGAGGGCCAATTGATGCGCGAGGGGGAGGAATCGCCGCTTCCCCTGAAAACGCCCTCGCTGTTGCTGGCCAGCGGTGTGGTTCTGCTGGAAGATCGGCTGGCGCGGCTGGCGGTCGGCGATTTCCTTCCCTGGATCGTGGCCTTGCGCAAAGCCTCGGCCATCGAGGTCCCCTACCAGGACCGTTGGGAGTTGCTGAATCGCCTGTGGCAATTGCCGTCGTTGCCGGAGACGAGTCTCCCGCCGAACCTCCGTTGTGAAGAAGTGCATGTGCCGCCGCAGGGCCGGCTGGTGGTCCACTCGCCCGAGCGCTGCGGGCCCAGCCGGCTCTACGGGGACGTTGAGTTCCTGTACGACGGCAAGGGAGTCCGCGCCGGGGACCGTTGCGCAGGCATGGTGGACCCCGACAAGGAGCGGATCCTGGTCCGCGACCGCGACAAGGAACGCGAATTGCTGGCCTTTCTGGCCGAACGCGGCGTGCGGCCCGCCGATGCCTCGGGTTCTCGCGACCATGAGCTGTGGATCCCTCATCAGCGATTGGCCGAGCTGGTCGATGCGCTGGTCCAGGCCGGGTGGATCGTCGAGGCGGAGGGGCGCCTCATCCGCAAGCCCGGCCAGTGGCGCCTGAGCGTCACGTCGGGCATCGACTGGTTCGACCTGGAGGGGACGTGCGAGTTCGACGGCATAGCCGTCAAATTGCCGGAGTTGCTCGAAGCGCTCCGCCACGGCGAACGGTACGTACGGCTGGGCGATGGTTCGCAGGGGCTGCTTCCCCAGGAGTGGCTGGCCCAGTTCGGCGCCCTGGCCAACCTGGGGGAAGCGGAGGGTAATCGGATCCGTTTTCGGCCGTCGCAGGCGTTGTTGCTCGACGCCCTGCTGGCCGCCCAGAAGCAAGTCTCCGTCGACCGGCAGTTTGCCCATATCCGCAGCAAGCTCCGGTCGTTCGGGGGGGTGACGCAGCGCCGGGAGCCGCGAGGTTTCAGCGGCCAGTTGCGCGACTACCAGAAAGACGGTCTCGGCTGGCTGCACTTTCTGCGAGACTTTCGCCTGGGCGGGTGCCTAGCCGACGACATGGGCCTGGGCAAGACCGTACAGGCGCTGGCCCTGCTGCAATCGCGCCGTTTGCGCCCGACTGGCGGCGATGCCGGCCGAAAACCTTCGCTGGCGGTGGTGCCCCGCAGCCTGGTGTTCAACTGGATCGAAGAGGCCCAGCGGTTCACGCCGAACCTCCGGGTGTTGGATTACACCGGGCCCCTACGCAAGGACGCTCTGAAGCGACTGGATCACTGGGACCTGCTGGTGACCACGTACGGAACTCTCCACCGCGACATCGCCAGGCTCAAGGACATCCACTTCGACTACGCCATCCTCGACGAGTCCCAGGCGATCAAGAATGCCCAGTCACAACGGGCCAAGGCCTGCCGGCTGCTGGTGGCCGATCATCGCCTGGCGATGACCGGCACGCCCGTGGAAAACCACCTCGGTGAGCTGTGGTCGCTCTTCGAGTTCCTCAACCCGGGGATGCTGGGGCGGAGCTCGGCGTTCCAGGCGATCTCGAAGGATATCTCGGCGGAGAGCAAGAACGTGGCGCTGCTCCGCCGGGCATCGCGCCGTTCATGCTCCGCCGCACCAAGGAGCAGGTGCTCACCGAGCTGCCCCAAAAGACCGAGCAGACCCTCCACTGCGACCTCGAGGGCCGGCAGCGGAAACACTACAACGATCTGCGCGACTACTACCGCGCGGCGCTCTCCAAGCAGATCGAAGAGACCGGGCTGGCCAAGGCCAAGATCCACGTGCTGGAGGCCCTGTTGCGTCTGCGCCAGGCGGCCTGTCACCCCGGCCTTCTCGACAAGGCGCGTCTGGACGACCCCAGTGCCAAGCTCGACCTGCTGCTGGAGCAACTCGCTGAGGTGATTGCTGAGGGGCACAAGGCGCTGGTGTTTTCACAGTTCACGTCGTTTCTGGCGATCGTCCGCCGCCGACTGGACGCGGAAAAGATCGTCTACGAGTACCTCGACGGACATACACGCGATCGCAAGCAGCGAGTCGACCGGTTCCAAACCAACCCGGCCTGCCCGCTGTTTCTGATCAGCCTCAAGGCCGGCGGGCACGGACTGAACCTGACTGCCGCCGACTACGTGTTCATCCTCGACCCCTGGTGGAACCCGGCGGTGGAGGCCCAGGCCGTCGACCGGACCCACCGTATCGGCCAGACCCGTCACGTGTTCGCCTACCGGCTCATCGCTCGGGACACCGTGGAGGAAAAGGTCTTGGAGCTTCAGAAGACCAAGCGAGACCTGGCCGAAGCGATCATCTCGGCTGACAGCGCGGTTCTGCGCAACCTGACAGCCGAGGATCTAAGAATATTGTTGAGTTGACGGTCGAAGACAACTCGGAAGATTCCACAGTTCACGTGGTGAGTATCCATGACGCCTGAAAGAGCCAAGACAACCGATCGGGCGTTTCGCCTGGGGCAATCGCCTCTTGGTACGCCCCCAAAATCAGACTAGTGTAGGACTAGATCATGAGAACTGCTTGGAGAGTATTGAACGTCGTTGGGTTGGTGTTTATAGCCGCCGCCGCAGCGCCGCCCGAGAAGCCGGTAGTCGAGTCGCCGGTGGTCCAGGTCAAGGACCTGACCCCGGTGCGCTGGTCCGGCGATTCTTGGGTTGCGGACTTCCGATCGTAACCCTCATATCTCGTGGAGTTTATGCTAATCTTCAAGGGATTCAGAGAAAACCTCTCCCTTGGAGCCGAAAATGCCCAGCAAGGACAAGCAGCCGGAAATCCCGCTCCCCAAAAGCTGGGGCACCCACGTCAAATCCGCTATCTTGAACGTCATCGCTCTGGGTCAGTTTGCCTTGACCTACAGTCACAGTTGGGCGGCCGATAATCTGTCATCTTGTCGTGCTCGAAGTTGTCGTGCGCCCACCGGGTCTTCTTCATTTGGTCCCAGACGCGAAGTTCGGCCGCGGCCCAGTTGTCTGAGGCGTTGCTTACCGCGAACTTGACATACCTCCCGCGCAGGGGTTTATCGAACGCCAGCGGGAAATTGTACTTGATGATTCCGCCCGCGAATTTGGGCGCGAACTGCATTGCCTCAAAACCGAGGGGCAGGTAGTCGCCGGGCCAGCCGAACAGGTCGTACTTCGTTATCGTGCCGGCCTTGGTCCAGGAGACTTTGTCCGAACTCACGCTGACCTCGATGGAGTCGGCATAACTACTGTCGGTAGTCCCCTTGGACCAGATGACATCGAGATTCTGCTGGATGCTAACGCCGCTGATCTCACGTTCGCTGGCGAGATCGATGATGATCTCGGGGTTCGTGCCCCTGCTCCAACGCGCGCCGCACTGAAAGAAATTCTGCGTGACCCATTCATCTACAAGCGCTGACAGGCTTTTCTCGCCAGTGTTGGGCAGGACATTCGCGCTCACGATCTTCTTCCTGGCAAGGTTGTTGCCCGTCTTGTAGACGTACTTGGCGTGCTTGTCGGCGACGCCCGCGTCGATGCCGTCGGAGTAGCCTTCCTTGACTTCATCCGGGTTGAATCCGACGCAATTGAGCGTCACGTAATTCATCAGCGGCGGACGATAGCCGGCCACGTTCACGTCGAACGTCGTCCAGGGGGCATTGGCGTTGATCGTCTTCTTGAAGGTTCGGACCGGGGTCGTGCCGTCTTTGCGGAATTCCTTCCAACTCATCGCGACTTCCAGCGGCTTGAACGCGGACGGTGTGTAATCGGCCGCCATCCAGACCCTCCAGAGGCCGTTGGCGTATGCCTTTGGGGCTGCCGTGGGCGACCACTGCACCTTGCACAGGACGATCTTCGCCCCGGCGGCGTCGATGGTGTCGGTGCAGAACTTCTGCGCGTACTGCGAATTGCCGATATCGGCGGCACTGATCGGCGGCTTTTCGCCGATGAATGCGTCGCTCAGCGGAATGTCGCCGTTGGTGAACTTGATCCACGTCTTGCCCAGGTCCGTCGAATAGTGCAGCGACATGGGGCAGTTTGCGTCCCACACCCCGAACACGCCGGCCATGGTGATCCGCTTGATGTCGCCGGGGGCTTCGAGCTTGTAGATTGCGTAGCCCGGCTTGCCCTGGGTGGCCAGTTGGACGTTGTTCCGCATCGGGCCTTCGCCCGGCCTGAGGTTGGAGGACCCGTGCATGTAGGAAATCGAGACTTCCGGCTTGTAGTCCGGCCGGAACTCGATACGCTCCAGTTGCTCGCCCAGGCGTACATACACCTTGTTCGTCCCGCGGTCGAGTTGGAAGAACGACATCCGGTTCACCTGCGTGATCACCCGGATCTTCAGCGATTTGAGCCCAACGGAGTTGGCATCCGACGCGGCTTTCATGTGAAACTTGAGCAGGTAGCATTTCTTGGCGAGGACTTCCCTGCGGTAGAGCTTGGAGAACTGTCCGCTGATGCTGGGCTCCAGGAGGGTCCATGTCTTGCCGGCGTCGAACGACACGAGCGCCTCAAGCGTGTCCCTGTCGCCCTTGACGGCGCTGGCCGTAATCTGCATGTGCGCGACGGAATTGTACGGAGTGATGTTGAACGTGATGTATGCGTCCTGGCCGTCCGCGGCGGGGTGGACGCCGCTGTCGCGCGCAAAGCCTACGTTCTGGGTGGAAAGCGTGCATTGGGTCCAGTCCTTCTTCGTGAAGTCGGGTTCGATGATCCACTGGCCATTGGTGGCCGCACAGCCGTTTTCCCAATAGCTGTTGGGGAACTTGCCGCCGCCTTGGCCCTCGTAGGTCTGCTTGTCGCCGTCGCCGCGACTGGGGATGAAGTAATTCTCGTCGGTCGGGGCGATGGGATCTTTGTAGCGCTTATAGGAGGTGTAGGGACGAACGCAAAGGTTCATCTGGTTGATCGCCTCACCGCCGCCGCGCGTCTGACGCACGTTGCCGTACTTGCTCGCAAGGTCTGACAGCGTCCGGCTGTCGTACATCAACTGGCCCTTGAAGTCGTCGCACTCTCGCATGGGGCAGTTGCCGCTTATCCACCATTTGCCCTTGGTCGTCTCAAAGTTCGACTTCAGCTCGGGCGCGCTGGCGACTTCGCCCTTGTCGTTGAACACGTAGTTGTTCAGCGACGTGTCGAACATGTGGCTCTTGCCGCCGTACCACACGTCGACCGTGGTGTGGAAGGTGATATTGTTGGTGGCGTGGAAGAGCCCAGTGCTGAGCCCCCAGCAAGCGCCAAACGCCGGGCAGATGTACCCACAGAACTGGTTGGGGATGCTGTTCATGTAAGTGACGAAGTCGGTCTCGGCCTGGTATGCATGATCCGAGCCAAAATAGTTCTGCTTCAGGCCTTTCTCAAAATACTCGCTGACGGAGACATCGGTCTGCACGCGGTTGAGGCAGGTCCACTTCCACATGGAGATGGCCTTTTCCTGGTCGGTGGCCCAGCCGTGGGAACAGCTTTTGTAGAACGAACGTGCGTCTGAAAAATCCGGCTGGTTGTTATTGAGCAGTCTAATGTTGTACGCGCCGGCCGAGTTGGCCTGCCCCAGCGCGGCAGGGGCCGGCAGGGCGGCCCCAAGCACGACCGTAACGGCCAACGAAATCAAGTTCCTGACGGTTCCAGCACCAATCAAGTCACGCATGGGTGTTCTCCAATTGGGGCACGTGCCCCGGACCAGGACTCTAGCGCCGCTTCTTGACAGCTTTCCGCAAGCCGAGCCATCAACGCCTTCTTGGAACTAGGCCAGCCGATTTCCTCTCCAATCAACAATCACAGGCTGGCTTTTCTGATTCGTCGCAGAACGATCCCGTCCATCGGCTCCAGGGCCACTTGCCGCACCGCCTTGCCATCGTTATACCGCTCGGCCGAGAAAACATGCAGCGCGTCGGCCACAAGGATGCCACCATCGGCGCTCTTGACCCGCACCAGCGGTTTACTCCCCGGATCCAGCTTGAGCCGATCTGCGATCGTATGCCACTGGTCACCATCCTTGGACTGGTCCAGCGTCTTGCTAGCGGCGACCTTCCCGTCGGCAACCAGCTCATAGACCGCTTGCTTCGTCCACTGCTTCGCGCCCGGCGCGGCCGCCCACCAAGCCTGGATCGTATAAGTCGCCCGCCCGCGGAGCCTGAGGTCCCACGTTGCCTCGCCCACACCGCCGGCCAAGGTATGGCAGCGATTGTTCCAAGCGTGGTAATAGGGAGGGACCGCATGCCATTGTTTCGTCCCCAACGCTACCTCTTGCCATGCCCCCGAGGTTGTGAAGGTTTCCTTTCCGCCATCATCCAAAATGTACTGGTACTTGGGCGCCTGCTCGCCGTTCAGCCGCGCAGCTCTCACCCACGTCCACGATCTGCCGATGCCTGGTGCCGTTGAGCAGCACGATGCCGTTCTGGAAATCGCGGCGGCACACCTCTTCTCCATGTGTCTTCAGAGAGACTTCATCGATCCAGATCTTGCCTGCTTCTCCTCCGCAAAGGAACTGAATCCGCGCGTCTTGCGCCGTTCTCTTGGCCTCGAAAGTCACTTTCAGCGGCTGCCATTGCGTCGAAAGTCGCACGTCTTGGCTCAGGCCGTAGTTGTCCCAGTCGGGCGAGCCCTTGGAAGCGATGGCCATGATTTCCATGCGATGGTCCGCACGCGCCCAGAATGTCAGGTCATAGGCTTTCCCTTGCTCCAGCGCGCGGTGGGATTGGCTGAGTTCGATCCCCCCAGGACGGCCGGCTCCCGCGATCGTGATGCGTGCCGCAGCCGATCCGGCATGCTTGAGCGTAGCGGGCCTGGTACTCGACCACCTCGGGCCTGGTCAGGTTGAGCCGAAAAGCGCCGGGCCAGACCTTGATCTTCCGGCCGGTCGTATCCCTCAGGAAGTAATCGTCCGGCACGTCGTTGTTCTCTACCGTGTTGATGGAGGCGAGGATGAAGCAGTTGGGGTTCAACCGGCGAAGCTGCCGAATCTGATCGACGTTGAAGTTGGCGCCAAGCCATAAGTCGATGCGAGAGGCGTACTCCATCCCCTTGGCCGTGAAATGATGAGACCCCCAGAGGTTGGCGGTTCGCGGAAATCCCGGCTTGGCCGCGGGGAGGCTCCGGTATTGCAGGTGCAACACCGCGTCGGGAGCGGCGGCGCAACGGACGTATACACCGTTGACTTTACTGGGATTAGGATCGAGTCCACGAACCAGAGTTTTGGGCGATAACGAAGACTGCCGGGAATCGAAGGGTGTCATCTGTTCCAAGGGCAGATCTTGCCCGACGCTGTAGCGGCAGAGGGTCGGCGTGGCCGCATGGACCTTCAACTCGACGCTGGTCGCGCCGGCAGGCAGGAGCGTGCTCGGCGGCTGCGGGGCACTCAAGGGACCAGCCGTGAACATCTTCGCAAGATCGATCGCTACGAAGGGACGCCGAGCACGCTTGTGGGCCACCTCCTCCGCTAATGTGGCCAGCGGCGCTCCGCTCAGTAGTGCGGTGACGAGAAGCACCAACGACATCTTCATGATTCACACGTTTTCTTGTCTTACGGAAAGCGACGAATTCTCCGCTGGCCAGCGATCGGGGGTAGTATAGCAGACATGCGGGAGTCCCGCATTTCTTGAGACCCGTGAGAGGAGAGCAGTGGCAGAGTCGAGAGAGCCAAACCCAGAAGATGCGGTCACGCGGACGCAGCTTGGGGCGTTTGACGGTGTGCTGGTAGACGGCCACCTGCTGCCGCAGGGCAAAGTTCTCGGCGGCTAGGCTGAGCCGGGACACGAGGAATGCTCGGATCAGAAGATAGATCGACTTGATGATGCACATCCTTGACTGGCAACGAGTACGAGATTATTGATAGGGACAACCACACTTTGTGAAGCAGACCTTGAGCAAGCGAGCCCCAGATGCGCAGTGTAAATGCCAACAGTGGGATGGTCAATAGTCCTTGCGCGGGCCCATTTGGTTCGGCGCGCCGTTGGGCAATGGCGCGAACTCGAACAGGCAACCATAGAAAAAGACGACCAGCTTCCGGCCGTCCGTACCGCGGCGGCAGGCAGCGGCCATGGCGGCGACGTGGTCGGCCATCTGCTGTTGCTGGAAGCGGGCCAAGTCGAGCAGACGCTTCTCCCGGGTGCGCTGGTCCGGCGATTCTTGGGTTGCGGACTTCGTCAACCGCGGTCTTCTTCCAGATTGTCAAAGATCTGCACTGGCGTCACGGCAATCATCTGCCCGATTGTTGGATTCGCCTTGATTTCTCTTCGTTTTCATCCACCACCGCCTGGGGACCGATCCTATAGCGGTCCGGCCGGCGGAGTCGGTGACCTTGACCGTCTCGCTGTAGTAGCCCGGCTGCGGGTACGTCCGCTGCACGCGGAGGCCCTCGGCGGTGGCGCCGTCGGTGAAGGTCCATTGGGATCGGACGATCTTTCCGTCGGCCGACCAGGACTTGCCGGCGTCCAGCGTGGCCGTTTCGCCCGCGGCCAGGAAGCGGTGCGGCCGGGCGATGGCGACCAGCTTGGGGGCGTACTCTTTTCGATAGGCTTCCCAGACGAAGGCATACGCCTCCTGGCAGCCCCACTTGCCGGAAGGCTGGCGGCAAAAGATGTCGAAATGCAGATGGCTCCAGCCGCCGCTGCCGCCCTCCTTGCCCAGCAAGCCCAGGGGCTGCCCTGCCTTGACCGTCGCGCCCGCCTTGATGCCATCGGCGAAGGAGTGCAGGTGGCTGTAGCGATAGTACCAGCCCTGGGCGTCGAGCAGGTAGATCACGTCGTAGCGGATCGCCACGGGCGTATCCTTGGCAACTGCACCAAGGCAGCGGGGCCTTGTTCATCGACGCGGCCCATCCACGACGCGATCGTGGCTGCGGTGACCAAGAACGCCTTGGCCGCCTGCTCCAGCGACCATCCGCGTGCGGCCTTGACTTCGAGGATTGCCATGCGCTCGGTGGGCGGGTAGAGTGGGCGTTGATGCGGCGCAATCCGGGCCAGGCGGACGTTTTTGATGTGCATCTCTTCGCGGAGGAGTGCATGGTCCTGCAGAGCGCGGTCTAGTTCTGCCTTCAGCCTTATGCGAGTATTGACGCTGTTGGCCGCCCAGCCGCGGGTGTAGGCTGCGGTGAATTGGGCCAAGCTGATGACGTGTAAGATGGCCGACTTGACGCGGGAGGACCAGCCCCGGGGTAACGGAATTGCTGGCAATGACGGTTTGGCGGGCATCGGGTGGCTCCCAGAAGTTCTTTGTGGTCGACTTCTGTAAGCATACCTTAAACCACCGCTATTTCACGGGTTAGGGCCAACCTGAAGAACCCCAAAACTCGCTGGACCAGCGCAGCGGCCCTTGATCTTCGGCACGACGAACGGCGGGCGATAGAAGCCTCTGACGATCTCGTTGGCCTTGGGGTTGTTCTTGATGCACTCGTTGGCCGCATCGCACTCCAGCCAAGGACCGAGCGTGGAGAGGCCGGCGCAGACGCCGATGTCGTGCAGGTAATTGACGTAGCGCTCGTGCATCTGGCGCCAGCAGGCCAGCTCGCCGAGCTGCTTCTGCTGCGCCTCCAGCGAGGCCCTGCGCCCCAGGCGGTAGGAGATGTTCCCGACGTGGCAGATCGCGGTCGAGCGGTGGCCTTCCTCGATCTCGGCGTTGAGGTCCTCGCGCTTTCCGCTCCGCACGGCGTGGATGAAGTTCTCGAAATGGTTTTCGCCAGGACCGAAGCTCTTGAGCTTCTTGCCCTGCGGATCGAACGCCGTAGTGCCCAGCGTGTAACCCCCTTCGCACTGGACGCACACGCCAACTTTCTCGCCCTTGAAGTCGGGCTGAGTGCTCCACAGTTTCGGCGTCATGCACTCCTTGTTCCTGGGCAGGTTGTGGACCTCGTAGAGGATCGGCACGTCGGGATAATCGTAGCAGATGATCTCCGTGTTGGGCACGTCGCCGGCGTCGTCGAAGACGAAACGGCCGCCGATGCTCATCGTCCGCCGCGGAAGGCCCGTGTAGCCGAGGATCCACCGGGCCACGTCCACCTCGTGGACGCCCTGGTTGCACGACTCGCCGTCGCCCATGTTCCAGGTGAAGCTGCAATCGTATTGGATTCGATCGCGGTAGATGGGCTCCTTCCGCGCCGGGCCGCACCAGAGCTCGTAGTCGAGCGTCGCGGGGATCGGCAGCGGCTCCTTGCGCTTGCCGCTCGACCGCCGCGGCTTGTTGGCGAAGCAGGTGACGTATTGGATCTTGCCCAGGCCGCCTTCCTTGAGCCACCTGGCCATCGCCGCGTAGCCCCGCTGCGACCGGCTCTGGGTGCCGATCTGCACCAGGCGGTCGTACTTCCGCGCGGCGTTGACCATCTGCCGGCCTTCCCAGATGTAATGGGCCAGCGGCTTCTCCACGTAGACGTGCCGGCCCGTCTGGCAGGCCCAGATCGTCGGCAAGGCGTGCCAGTACTGCATCGTCGCCACCGACACGACGTCCAGATCCTTGCGGTCCATCAGCCGGCGGACGTCGACGACCTCATCGGGCTTGTAGCCGAAACTCTTCTCGATCGTCCTGGCGAAGGCTGCGGACCGCGTGCGGTCGGGATCGCATACGGCCACGATCCGCACGCACTTCTGCCGGCCGAATTCCTGGACGTGGACGCCGCCGCGGACGCCGCAGCCGATCACGGCCATGCGGATCTCGTCGTTGGCGCCTGACACCCGCGCCCGGCAACCCTGGGCACGGCGATCGCCGCGGCCGCAGCCGCAGAGCCGTAGACGAACTGGCGACGCGTCATGGAACCGAACATGGTAGAACCCCTCGATCGGTCGATGGTGATAGGTGGAGCCGGGCATCGGCCCGGGTGGCGTTCAAAGTTTCGCGGATATCGTCCCGAGCGCGAGCATTGCCGCAAGCAACGCGGAACCAAAGTGAGGCATGGTTTTCATGCGGTTCTCCAGCAGGTTCGGCAGGGGTTGGCGGGTTGGCGGGCCAATGGCGGGAGGGATTCACTCGGCCCAGTACCTAAGCTACTGTGAGCGATGGCCCTGCACAAGCCAATAGCTCCTCGCGCAACACGGCGAAGTTTTCCGTACCCCCCATGCTGGCTGCCGCCCCCTTGCCGACCGCGGCGGCGAGCACAAGGATCGTGTGTTTCAAAGCTTGACGGTTTCGGTAATGCATTCAGATGATATGTCATTTCGCGATTCGAGCAGGTACTTCTGTAGGGAACGCCCTCTGTGGCGTTCCGCGTCATGGCCAAATCCCGGAACGCCACGAAGGGCGTTCCCTAAGCGGAACTCCGCGCTGCCGTCCGCCTTGGACTCCAGCCTACTTGTTTGCCGGAACCTGCGCGGGGACATTTGTCGCCGCGGCGGAAGATAGCCGTATCTTCTCCGGGTCGTTCTTCCAGCCATAGGTAGCCGCGAACTCGGCCGGGCGAAGGGTGACTTGCCGGCCGTCGTCGGTCAGGGCGACATAGACCACATCCTCGCTCATTGCTGGCGAACATCGCATGGCCATCGGGAGAAACGCAGATGTCTACGTTGTCATATCGATGCCTGCCGGCGAGTCGCCAGAGGGGCTTTCCAGAATGCGCGTCCTGCGCAGTAACAGTGCCGCTACTTCGTTGCGTACTGAGCAATCGTGCGCTGTCGTGCAACCAGGACAGCCCTGCCCCCCATCACCCCATGCGAAACCGCCAATGCCGAACTCCCATGAACCGTTGGCCGTATTCAGGACTTCGCCACCACTGTACCATGCACCCGCCAGGTGACGGCCATCGGGGGACCATGCCAAGCTGGATATTTGGTTGGCCGAAGAGGACGGCGGGCCGATGACGAGAGTGCCCTTCGCGACGTTCCAGATGCGAACCACGCCCTTCTCGCACCCCACCGCAACATACACGTTGTCAGGCGACCAGGTGAGTAGCGTCTACCCCTGGAGGTCACACTCTCTTGCATCAATTCGATTTCCGGAAATCCTCAGACCACTTGCCATTTTCCACGCCGCCAAATAGGCTAGGGTGCATATTCGTGATGTTATCCATCCACTCTTTTTGGGCGGCTTCTCGGTTACGGGGACTACGTACATGATTTTTCGACCATTGGAATTGCTCACGGGCGGGCTGGAATTCGTATCAGTCGTTTTCCTGATCGTTCTTCAGGCCGACGGTACGTGGGCGCAGTCGGCCCCGGCACCCGGCGGCGGCCTTCCCGGCGCGCCGACCGAGCTGGTGGTGACTGCGCTGCCGTGCGCATTTAAGCTGAGCTTTACACCACCAAACGATGGCGGATCACCGATCCTTGGGTACTACGCCTACGACCCGAAAACACCTTGGATAAGTTCCTGGGCAGGTTCGGCGCACGTGCTGAAGCGAAGCCCGATCCTGATCCAGGGCGGATCCGGAACGCATAGTTTCGTAGTGCGAGCCGTGAACAAGAACGGCGTCGGGCCCTTCTCTGCACTATCAAAAACGGTCACAGCGTCCGGTACTCCGCCGCCAGCGACCGATCCGTACTGGATTTACCACGACGGCAGTTTCAATTGGGAAGGCGACTTTTCGTGGCCAGGTGGCCGCACCGTGCCTCCGGCCGTTCCCGGCGTTGCCATCGAGACCGACTGGTTCGACGAGTCCGTGCCGGCGTTGAGCGGACCTGGCTGCGTTGGGATCGTTCTTCCCACGCCCGGCAACTTCGCGCCCGTTCTGGGCAAGACGATCGACGTGGTCGCGCTGGGCTACAAGTATTGGACGGTTGCAATCCGCCCTGGCTATGACAAACCGAACTTCACGATCACATTCGAGACCGTACACGATGTCGTAGTCACGAAGAAAGTGTCTCTGAACAAGTACGGCACCTTCACCAAGGGCCAGTGGACGACGATCAACATTCCGATCTCCGACTTCAGGATGCAAGGCCGCCCAGTCTACAAGATGCTGCTTGAAGCTGGAGAAGCCGGATCCTGGCATGTTGACAACCTGGGGTTCTGCAACAAGCCGCAGCCTACACCCCACCTTCCACCGGCTGCTCGGGGAACTTCTTCCACGCGAAGCCGGCCGAGGTCTTGACGTGGGGCGTTCAGGTCGAGTTCGGGCATCTCGATGTGGCAGCGGTGATCTAGGGCGGGCTGGGAGGCCCGGGTTGTGTGATCTGAGCACAGAGGATTTTGCTGGGCCGAGCAAAATCAGGCTCCGCCGAATCTACGATTAAGGCTTGCCGGCGGCATTACGGTATCTACTGCCGGCCAAGGAACGGTTCAACCGCGGCGGCGCTAGCACTCCCACAAGGCTGGCAGGGCGTCGAACCCAAGGGCCTGCTCGCACCAAGCGGCCATGCGGAGCAATTGCGTCTCGTCGTCCGCGCGCCGATAAGCTGAATGCCGGTCGGCATGCCGTCAGCCCCAACCCCGCAGGGAATACTGACGACGGGCAGTCGGGCGAGGCTCCATGGCGCCTGAAAGTGCGGCGTGCCTGTGGTGTCGAGCGTAGCCGGCGCCGTGGTTTGAGTGGATGGCATAATCAGCGCGTCGAGGCCGTCCAACAACGCGGTCGCCTGCCGCCGGAACTCTCGATGCCAGGCCTTCGCCGCCAGGTAATCCACGGACGTGATTGCAAGCCCTTCATCCAGAAGCGAGGCGATCATCGGGCTATATTGGTCGCGATGGCTTCCGATCCTCTCGCGGTGATAAGCGGCTGCCTCGGCCGCCATGATCCGCCGGTGCATCTTCAGGACATCCCCAAAGATCTGCGGCATGGAGAGTGGCTTAATCTCTGCACCGGCTTGAGTCAGTTCCTCCAACGCCGATTGCGTTGTCTGGCGCACTGCTTCATCGGCTTCTGCCAAGACACTTGTGCCGAGGTGCCCAAGCCGAGGCGGCCCCCAGGGCTTCAGTGGCCGTGGCGTCGCCGTGCCCAGAAGGCAATCCAGGAGCAGAGCGAGATCGCCGACCTTGCGGGCCATCGGCCCGACATGATCCAGGCTCGCGCTCACCGGCACGATGCCCTCGGTACTCAGCTTGCCGAAGGTCGGCTTGCAGGTCGCCACGCCGCAATACGTCGATGGCCGAACCAGCGAGCCACCGGTCTGTGTGCCCAAGGCCCCCAGGCACATGCCCATGGCCAAGGCCGCGGCCGACCCGCTGCTGGAGCCACCTGGCGTGTGCGCCAGGTTCCAAGGATTGCGTGTGGGCGGGGGATCAAAGCAGGCAAACTCGACGGTGACCGTCTTCCCCAGGACTACCACGCCGGCCCGACGCAGGGCAGCGACCACCGGCGCGTCGGCCACGGCTGGCTGATGCCCGCACAGCGGCGATCCTGCCCCGGTGGCAAGCCCCTGCACGTCAATGATGTCCTTGATGCCAACGGGAATCCCGTGCAAGGGCCCATGCCACTGGCCGAGAGCTGCCTCACGGGTCCGTTCGGTTGCGGTCTGACGGGCTCCTGCCTCATCAACCAGCGCCCAGGCGTGGATGGTATCCTCGTACTTGCGAATCTGTTCCAAGCACTGGTCGAACAACTCCAGCGGCGTCAGCGTACCCGCGCAGTTGTCGGGCGGCGTCCACCATGGAAATCGGTACAGACATTGGGCGATCTGGTGTTCCTGGTTGTTTGCAAGTCATTATAGTACCGCTTGTACGGAACCGCGGGCAGGCCAGGTGGCGGGCCGGCGCCCCAGCCGGGGCCTTGTCTTGCTGTCTCGATCGATGTCGCAGCCGCCCGGTTGAGGCAGTCAGGCGGCGGCAGAGCAGATCCGCACGTTGCCGAGAACCCTAGTCCTTAGTCGCGAAGGTGCCTCACGGACACTGGAAGACCATGACGTTCGTCGCCGGCACACGGAGCGTGCGGGATGCTTTGAACTCACCAGCTAACCGATTCCAGGTACCGCAAGCTCTGCGGGATTTGTTCGAGGACGGCGGGCGATTCGTCCTCGATGAGGTAGTACTTCAGTCCCGCCCCCTGGGCCGCGCGGAGCAGCGTAGGCCAATCGACCTGACCGCTGCCGACAGGCACTTGGTCGGTCAGCGCCGCTTTGACCAGGTGATTGTGCGGCACGCCCTTCTTCAAATCCTTGACGTGCATCAGGAGCCAGCGATCGGGATACTTCTTGATCAACGCGGTCGGATCCTGGCCCGGAAGCACAACCCATGCAACGTCCATCTCGAACATGAGAGTCTTCGAGCTGGTTTCCGTAACCAAGAGATCGAAGATCGTGCCCTGGCCGAAGGGCCGGAACTCGTAGCCGTGGGTGTGGTAGTAGAACTGCATGCCGTGTTTGGCCAGCGCCGCACCCGCCCGATTGAACACCACCGCGGCCGCGCGGCATTGCTTCTCGTCGAAAGGATCCTTGTGGGGAATCCACGCGCAGCCGATGCGCGATACGTTCATGACCTTGGCTGCGGCGGCGACGCCTTCGACATCGTCGCGTATCTGCTCGTAACTGAAATGCAGGCCGATGGGTATTAGCCCACGGCGGTCGAGCTCGGCCTTGAACTCCGCCGGTTTCAGGCCACCGAAGTCGGCACCGAACTCAACGTAGCGGAAGCCAAAGCTGCGCGTCTTGTCGAGCGCGGCCGCCAGACCTTGTGTTTTTTGCAGGTCCCGGAGGCTATAAGGTGACACCAGGCCGACCGGGCCATGGAACGACTTGCTCGTGCCGACGTCGCCGGCCAACAGCCCGTTCGCGGCGAACGCTACTGGGAAAAGGGTCAGTGCGATCAAGCCTAATGGCTTTAACATGGACGTTATCTCCTTGGCAAAATGGGGAGGGATAGATTTGTCCGAGTGTATTGGCTACCGGGCCCCTTGAAGACAGACGTAGAGGGCATTTTCGGGCAAGGTAAGTTTGATGTCACCGCTGCCTTTGGTGATCGGAACGTCGCAAATCGCCATCCCGTTGGCATCCAGCGACGTGGCTTTGATGATCGAAGGGTTGCGGACCGTGATCTGGCCCCGCGTCTTCTCCACCTGCCAGGGCGACGTGCCAGGCTCGATGATCCGGCTCCCCTCCACGACGCCTTCCTTGGTCGGAATCCGCATCGGGCGCTCGCGCCAGCCGGTCGGCCGACAGACGGTGCCCACCTGCACCAGCAGCCGGCGGGAAGTGGCAATGGGCTGATCATCCAACGGAATGACCACGACGGAGGCATACTGGTTGGCGCAGTCCACCGTCACGTCGCTCAACCTCTGCGGGCCGGCGCCGCCCAGGAAGCCGGTTACGCCCTGGGCCTTGGGAGCATCGACCAGGTACAGTCCGCGGGCCAGATCGGTGGTGATCTGGCCCGTGATACTGCGGGTCGTTTTCCTGGACGGGTCGATGTACTTCGACAGGTCGGCGACCGTGCTCTTCGCGGGATCTCCGCCGTACTTGACCTCCACGCGCCCGACCAGGTAGGCCAGCGGGTCGACAGCCGCTTTGAAGGGCGTGCCTTCGGGCATGGCCCCCTTGTCGCGGTTCGGGTCCCAGGCCCCTTCCTCAGCGATCAGCGGCAGGCGGCGATGGAAGACATTATCCAACGAGCGTTCCTCGTGGACAACGGCCAGCCCTTGCAGCAGGTAGCCCTTGCGGAACAGCAGTGCGGCGGCCGGGAACTGGCCCAGCGTCATGGGGATGGAGAAGGTCCACTTGTTGATTGGCGTCTGCCACTCCTCAGCGCCCGTGGCGAACCAGCAGAACGTGGCTAGACCCGTCAGGCAGCTCTGCCCGGCCACCACCAGCGGGCCTTCCGATTCGTAGCGCGTGGGCGGAACCCACAGGCTCTCCAACACCATGAACGGGCGCCCGACGACCTGGCGCAGGCAAAGCGGCGAGCCGAGGGGATTCTTCGTGAACGACGGGGAGGTAAAGACCTGGCCGGGCAGGATCTGCCAGCCAACGTTCAACCCGTTGTGGATCCCCGAAAAGTAGTGATCTTTGCCGATCACGTCGTTGGCCGTGTAGCTCCAGCGTTCAACATCGTCGAGGATCACCTGGTCGGCCGATCGCCAGTTGCCGGCGTTGATCAGTTGCTTGCAGCCGAGTTCTTCACGGAGATAGCGGGCGATTTCACGGTTGAAGTCGTACTGCATGCGGCCCATGAACTCGGCCTGGTCGGCCAAGCGGGCCTCGCGGCCGTCGCCGTCGCCTTTCTTATTCCTCGCGTCCTGCGTCAGTTCCCAGACGATGAACATGCCGGGGCGGCCGGCGGCAAAATTATCGTCCTCATGCTTGTAGCCCTGCCAGGCCGACTGCGCTTTCTGGAAAGACCCGTATTTCTTTACGACCCAGTCGCCGTAGAGCTTCCGCAGGTTGAGCAAAGCCTGGCCTTTGACGCTCTGCATCGACCAGAAGAGCGTGCCGTCCTCGTTCTGGATCAAGATGACCGCTACGGCCGGGTCCTTGGCCAGCGGCACGCCTGTGTACGGATTCGCCTCGGAATAGATCCGCCGCAGCCAGGCCTTGTAGCCCTTCTGGAGCGCGGGATCGAAGAACAACAGCGCGGTGCAGTTGCCGTTTCCCGCGTCGGCCACGCCCCAGCCCTCCTGGGCATGGACCTGCACGGCCCAGTAGGGATCGATCATCGTGTAGATGCCGGCCGTCTTCATTGCCGCCACGAGGCGGTAGATCTCGTCCAGCTCCTTCTCATCGACGTTGGTCACCTTCGATCCCGGCCGCTTCGGCTCGATGGCCCCGTGCAACCGGACGATGTTCACGCCTCGCTTGGCAAGGAACCGCGCATGGTGCTCCAGGAGCCCCTGATCCTTCTTCTCGTGGGCGATCCGCTGCGTATAGTCCGAACCACCCCAGAAGCGAATCGACTGGCCGTCGCCGCGAACAAACGAGTTGCCGTCCTCGCTGAGGCGGATGAAGCCATGCTGACCGGCAGTCCCTTCGTTCAGGCTGCGCAGATCAAGCAGGGCGTCCGGCGAGAACTGGTCCCTCTCGGGCTGGAACGGCCAGGTGTCTTCTTCTTTCAGCCAAACCAGGTCCTTGGGTTGCTCGCCAGGTTTGTGCTGGAAGTTGGGCTGAAACTGGCCGGTGGTGAGCACAAAGCAATCGAGGGCTGCGAACCGTTTGGCGCCCGCCTCGTCTCCGCCCAGGCTGAAGCGGAGCGTATGTTTGCCCTGGGCCAGTTCCAGGGTGCCAAGCTGGTACCAAGTCATCGTGCGGGCATCGTGCTGGCCGTCGGCTGCCACGTTGAACCACTGCTGGACCCGCTTGACGTAGCCGGGCTTGCGCCCGTTGGCCCGGTCATCTTTCTCCAGGGCCTGAGGATCAAGCCGGACCCAATCGCCGCCATCCAACTGGTAGCGGATGCCGGTACAAGGATTGGCACGCAGCCAGAAATGATACGAGCCGGCCGCGGGGATAGTCAGATCGTATTCAGCCCAGCCATCTTGCTGACCTGGCTCGGAGAAGTTGGCGATCTGAGCACCGCCGGAGAGTTCTGCGGGGTCCACGGCATCGAACCAGGCGTTGCGGTGCGTCTGGCTCCGCGAGGGATTCTCGCCTTGGATCCACAAGAGCGACGGCTCCGCAGCCCACGACAAAGCAACCATGCCGGCCATGCCGGCCCAAACGACAGCCAACAGGTTCTTTCTCAAGATTTATCTCCCACGAATTCAGGACCTTTATGCCGTACGATTGTATGGTGTGGCCATACAAGAGTTGACAAGATCGCGTGTCCTTGGGTTTGTCATGCTACGACTAAGATGCCGCTTTCACGATACCCCTGGCGGAGGATCCTGTCAAATAGCTCGGCAAGCGGCTCAGGTCGACACACCGACGTGCGCTGCGAAACGTGATGCCGTTGAGCAGAGGCTGGGCATCAAGGCGATTTACTCTCTGGTCCAAGCGTTCTTCGTTTGCCTTGTGGGCATCATGACGGCGATTTACCTTTCAAACTCCCGTCGCCAAAGGTTTTGATACTCAGCGGAGTATTTTGGCCACACGCCATGCTCTTTGTGATTGCCGTTTCTCGGCCGCGCTCTACTTCTCGTTCTTGCGGTCCTCCTGGCACTGGTCACAAGCAGCCTTCTGGAGAAGCGAGGCTTCATTCTTGGTGATGGGCGTCCTGTCCAGGCCCTGCGAGTAGACGGGCATGCCGACGGGGCTGCAGTCGGTCAGAGCGGCGAATATCACGCATGCGTTGATGTAGTAGCCTTTGGCGCTAGGGTGGGCCCGGTCGGTATACCAGAAGTCCAGCTTGGGGTCCTTGCCCCAGGCCTTCGTCCAGGACATGCCGCAGCCTGCCACGCGGCCGGCGACCTTCTTGGCCATCGCGGCCGCATCCATGTACATCGCGCCGGCCCTGGCTTTGGCCTGCTCGATCTCACCCGTGGCGACGAAGAGGATCTTCGCGCCGGCCTTCTTGGCCGCCTCGGCGAACTTGGGCATGTACTCCGCGAACGTAGCGGCTCCGCCGTAGCTGTAGACGATCTCGTGGACGACCACCCAGTCCCAGCCGCCGGCCGCGATCCGCTTGCGGGCCAGCCCGTCATCCCAGAACCCCTTGGTGCCAACGCCACCGACAACGATCTCGTCGGCCAGGATGACTGGAATGTTCTTGTCGGTCGTCGCCCGCGTGATCTCCTCGATGATCTCCGGTATGTCGCTTACGCAGCGGAACTGGCTGTTGCCGATGAAGAGCACCCTGAGCGTCTTGCGATCCACCGGGGCGCCGACGTCGGAATTGACCGGCTTGATGATCGTGCCCTCGTTGTCGGACTTGGGGACCCTGGCGATGGCGTAGAAGTCCTTGGGCATCTCGACGACACTGATCTTCGCGCCGGTCTTGAGGCTGTAGCGCTGGAACATCTCCGTGGGATGGCTGCGGTGCAACAGCAGCTCGCCGTTGGAGACGCAGATGCCCCACAGGTAGTTCTTGTCGGTGGGCTTGAGGTCGTCGGTGAAGGCCAGTTTGACATCCTCCAGCCGCTTGCCGCTGGCGTCGTAGCGCTTCACGATGCCGCCGTTCTTCTCCAGCACGTAAAGGATGCCATTTTCGTCCACGTCGAATCCGCCGTAGCCCCAGAATAGGCCGCTGCCGGCGTCAAGCGTGCCCTCGGTCTTCACCTCCCAGAGATTCTTGCAGGTAGACTTCCAGCTCTTGGGATCAAACCAGCAGCAGCGGACCGCCGGGGCGCGGTTGACCACGTAGATGGTGTTGGTCCTCTCGCAGACGCAGAAGTGGGCCAACTCGCCCTTATCGTCGGCCGGCTGCCGGGGGATCCGGTAGATGCCGCAGCGGATGCCGTCGGGGTGGAAGCGGATCACCCGATCCAGCCCCTGATCCAAGGCGTAGAAGTCGCCGCTGGGGCCGGTGGCAACGCCGGCCGGCGAGCGGAAGCCCGCGTCGGCGATCATCGTGAATCGGTTGACGACGTTGAAATCCCCGTCAAACAGCGTCACGTTCTTGGTGAAGTGGGCGTAAGCCACGGCGACGAGGCCCTGCGAGCTGGCCGCAACGCCGACCACCGAGCTGTTCATCGCGGGCAGGCCGACCATCTTGCTTCCGTCCCGCTCGCACTGGACCATCATGTTGCCGCAACTGACGTAGACCTTGTTGTCCTGTCCCAGGCTGAGCACCACGCCGGCCCCCTCCGTGGCAAACTTGGGTCTGGGCGGCTCGGCGGCAAAGCACATCGCGCTCGGGCAAAGGAGCGTTGCATACGCCGTCAACAGGGCGATCATCTTCGTCATGGTCTGCGCTCATTCATTCCAGGGGACTCGTCGGTCGCACGCGCGAGGGCGGACTATGCCGCTCCGCAAGCACTCACTCACCCTTCGTCCCATGCACAACAAACGGCTGCGTCACGGGTCCCACGGTCTCATACGTCTTGTTCTTCTCCCATTCGTTCCCCCACACGATTGCATCTTTGTCATGCACGAGCCGATGCTCTTTCGTGAGCGTCAGGCTAACGGTCACTGGCCCACCGGTCCCATCGGGCGTGCCCGTGATCAATCCGGTATCGGCGTTGATGCTCATCCAGCTCGGTTTTTGCGTGAGTGCGAACTTCAGGGGCTCGATCTTCCAGAACTTGGCGCCGGGTTTCGGTCTGGCAGCATCCCGTCTCGTGAGGTCGCCGATGGAATGGATGGCCTTCACCTGATAACGATAGGGTGCGCTGGTCCGGCGATTCTTGGGTTGCGGACTTCCGATCGTAACCCTCATATCTCGTGGAGTTTATGCTAATCTTCAAGGGATTCAGAGAAAACCTCTCCCTTGGAGCCGAAAATGCCCAGCAAGAACAAGCAGCCGGAAATCCCGCTCCCCAAAAGCTGGGGCACCCACGTCAAATCCGCTATCCTGCACGTCATCGCTCTGGGTCAGTATGCCTTGACCTACAGTCGCAGTTGGGCGGCCGACAGCAGCAACCAGCGCGTTCGGCTGAAAGCCGAGTGCGACCGCCTCGAGCAGGAAGTGGCCCTGCGTGGCGAGGAGATACGCTTCAAGGATGTCCGGATGGCGCAGATCGACCCCCAGCGGAGACCTCACTACCCAGCCACCGAGCGTATGGCGATCCTCGAACTGCGCGCCACCCGAGGTTGGTCTTTGGAGCAGACTGCCAAAGTATTTGTGGTGACGGCCGACACCATCAGCTCCTGGATGCGGCGAATCGATGAGACAGGAAGCGAGGCCCTGGTACAGACCTGTCAGCCGGTCAACAAGTTCCCGGACTGCGCTGGCTACCTCGTCCAGCGATTCAAGACTCTCTGCCCGTTCCTGGGAAAGCAGAAGATCGCTCAAGTACTTTGCCGAGCCGGGCTCCATCTGGGCACCACCACCGTCGGCCGCATTCTCAAGGAAGATCCTCACCCCAACCCGGCTGAGAAGCAAGCAGCATCGCCCCAGGTCGCCGGAGAAGTGCCGCAGGTCGAGAAGGCTCCCGCCGAGGCTGCCCAGCAGGTGGTCACGGCCAAGCGGATCCATCACGTTTGGCATGTCGATCTCACTCTGGTTCCCACTCAGTTGGGCTTTTGGGCCCCCTGGCTCCCCTTCAGCCTGGCCCAGTGCTGGCCCTTCGCCTACTGGGTGGCCGTGGTGATCGATCACTTCTCCCGCCGCGCCATGGGCTTTGCCGTCTTCAAGAAGGAGCCCCATTCCCAGCACGTCTGCACCTTCCTGGGACGTGTCATGCACCAGGCCCAGGCCAAGCCCAAGTACCTGATCTGCGACCAGGGCAAGCAGTTCTGGTGCGAGGGCTTCAAGGATTGGTGTCGTCATCGCAAAGGGATCCGCCCGAGGTTTGGGGCCGTGGGCCAACATGGCAGCATTGCGGTGGTGGAACGCTTCATCCAGACGGTAAAGGTCGAATGTACCCGAAGACTCCTGGTGTCGTTGCGCTCCAAGACGTTCCGGCAGGAACTGTCCTGGTTTGCCGTCTGGTACAACCAGCATCGGCCGCATTCGACGTTGGGAGGCAGAACACCGGACGAAGTCTACTTTCGGCAGCGGCCAGTGAATCGTAGCCCTCGCTTCGAGCCTCGTACCCTCTGGCCGCGGCCTGCCCCTTGTGCCTTGCCGCAGGTGCTGGTCAAGGGACAGCCCGGGGTGCGGATCGAGCAGGAGGTGAGCTATCAGCACAGCCGCAAGCATCTGCCCATCGCCACTATCCGGCGCCGGCGTGAACGGGATCTCGGGCGAGTCCCTCACTGAGCAGCACGCTGTCTCTCTGCGCCGCTCCTCGCATAGGCTCCTTTCCAGGCTCCATCCCCAGTGCGGAGCCAGCACTTCCCGTGCGTCGATCCATCGAATTGGCATGCAGAGTCTGCTCCCCGGGGCCACTAATCACCCGGAATTCGACCACCGAATTTCGCCGGACCAGCGCACCCCTTCCAGGAACACGTTGTAATCCGAGGCATAGCCAGGGGCCTTCTTGACGCTCTCCAGCCCCCGGCGGACGAAAATGTTGTGGAACCACTTGTCGTCCGCCGGAACACCGGGTTTGCGCCGACCACGATTCGGGTATGCGGCCGGTAGAACTGTGACTGGCGACTCGTGTCGGAAGCCATCTCGAAGTTGCAGTCCACCAGCAGGTTGTGGGCGAACACGTCGCCTTCCGACCAGCTCTTGACCCCTTGCCCGATGAGCACGTTGTTATCGACCAGGATCGGGCCGTGGTCCATCTCCAGGTAGATGCTGGCGGCCTGCGTGTTGTAGATGATGTTGCCGGTGATGCGCGTTCCCTGGTTGCCTCAGTCCATCCAGATGCCGAATGCTCCGTATCCCTGGTGGTAAACACCGCGAATCAGGTTGCCGCGGATGACCGTATCGACCGATTCATGGAACTTGACGGCGGCCGTCTCCCACCCGCCGAACTCCTTGCGATAATTGGTGTCTTCGATGAGGTTTCCTTCGATGAGGCTGCGTGTCGCTCCTTTCTGGCCGGCGATGCCCGCCTGGCCGCAGCGGCGGACCACGTTGTTGCGGACGACATGGGAACCGAAGGCGTCGATGTCGGTGTGATACACGCCGGTCGCCGTACCGAGAACGATGCCCACGCAGTGCGCATTTACGACGCTGCAATTCTCGATGACCCACGCCTTGCCCATGCGCGGGCCGACTGCTCCCATTTGCACTTCCAGGCCGGAGGGCTGCCAATTCTCGGCGGAGTGCAGGATGTGGAAGCCGGCCACGGTAATGTAGCTCAGCCCGCTCTGCGCCGGCATGAAGACGCTTTCGCGGACGTTGATTTCGGCAAGCTGTGCGTTGGGATTCACGCCATCGAAGTTGGCCCAGATGGTGGTGCTGCCATCCTTTACCCGGCAACACCACGTGTGCGGCTGCTGCTTCACCTCCTCCAGGGTCTTCTTCTCGCAGAATGCCTGCCCGTCGAGGTAAACGTCGCCGCGGTGCAGCCATTGGCCGTAATGCAGCCAGCCGCCGGAGAGATTCAGGGCGTACGGATTGTAGTCGCCGAAGAACCGCTGCGGCAGTTGCACCATCCAGGTCCCGCCCCCCTGGTCAACCCAAGACGTGATGTGCTCCGAGCCCTTGATTAGCACGTCTTCGCCCGCCGCCGCCCGATAGGTGATGCGGCTGTTTTCGTCCTTGCCGCCACGAAGAGGCTTGACCCACTCGCGATAGGTTCCGCAGTGAACGGTTACCGTGTCGCCCGGCCGGGCCGTTTCCGCCGCCTTGCCGATCGTCAGGTACGGGGTTTCGTTGCTGCCCGAGCCGGCATCGCTGCCGGTCTTTGCCACGTGAATCTCGCGTGCAGAGGCGCATGGATCCGGCGGAAGGATCGCGACGATCCACGCGAACACCGGCACTCTCCATGAATTGAGAATCATCTTTGACCAGCTCGTCAATCTGCCATTGGTTCGTTGGGCTTCGGGCTCCCCCGCGCTGGCCAACAAAATGACCCGGGATACCAACTGTCAAGGCAAGGGCCCTGTACCGCCTTGGTCGTCGTGCTTGACTTCTCCGTACCGCCGCTCTAGGCTCGTGGTTGCCGCCCTGAAGACTTTTTGAGGAATCCCGACGATGCACCGACTCCTTGCGACTTGCGTGTTGTTGGGCCCCCTGCTTGCTGCCGCCCAAGCGGGCACCTACCACGTGGCTACGGACGGGAAGGCGGAGGGCGACGGCACCCACGAGAAGCCCTGGCCGTCGGTCGAACTCGCCCTGAAGAAGGTTGGCGGCGGCAACACGATCGTCGTCCGGCCCGGCTTCTACCGCGGCCCGATCGAGGTTGCCCGCGCCTACGCGGGTACCGAGAAGGCCCCGACCGTGGTCCGCTCCGAAGAGAAATGGAAGGCCGTAGTGGTCGGCTCGCCGGGGAACGGCATTACCATCGGCGACAACTGCGATTGGGTGACGATCGAAGGGTTCGAGGTGCTCGGCGCATGGTATCGCGGCGTCATGCTGGGCGGCAGCCACAATACGCTGCGCGGCTGCTGGGTCCACCACAACGTGCGCCAGGGAGTGGCGATGGGCAATTCCGGCGGGCTGATCGAGAACAACCTCATCGAGTTCAACGGCAGCCACGTCCAGTTCGACCACGGAGTCTATGCCTCTGGCAGCCGTCACATCTTCCGCGGAAACGTCATCCGGCATAATTCGGGCTTCGGCCTGCACCTCTACGACCACCTGAGCGACTCGCTGGTAGCCTACAACCTCATCTACGGCCATCCGCTCCATTCGGGCGTGATCGTCGTGCGCGGCGAGGGCGGTCCGAACCGTGTCGTCCACAACACGATTTTCGCCCTCGGTGCGGCGCTGGACATCTGGAGCGGCGACGGGGAAGTCGTGGGCAACAACATTCTGGTCGGCGGCGGCGACCCGATCTCGTTGTACCAGTGCAAGAAGGTGCTGGCGGACTACAACCTCTGCTGGCCGAAGTCAGTCCATGATGGCCCGCACGGCATCGCCGCTGAGCCGCGGGTGTTCAGCGAGACGCAGGGCTTGTTCTGGCTCACGAAGGCCAGCCCGGCGATCGGCAAGGGGAGCGTCGAGTACGTCTTGCCGACCGATTTCTGGGGTCGCCCGGCGGCGAAGGACAGGGCACCCGACCTGGGCGCCTTCGCCTACGTGCCCTCGCTGCTAGAACCGAAAGCCCGCGCCGGTTGGTACCGCGACTGGGCTTATGGCTATTTGCCCAAGACCAACTTAACCCCCATGATCGACCTATGGGCCTTGCCGAAGGATCTTTCCGGCGCCAATCCGAATCTATCACCAGTCGAAAGGAATATCCGATGACAAAGAGACTGCCCCCTGCATTTGCGATCCTGATCCTCGTGGGCGCCCTGGCTGCGGCCCGGGCGGAAGAGCAAAAACTGTTCAACGGCGTCGATCTGACCGGCTGGGACGGTGCGCCCGGCTGGTGGCACGTCGAAGACGGTGCGCTGACGGCCGAAAGCACCTCCCAGAAGCCGTGCACCAAGTGCAATTACCTGATCTGGAAAGACGGCCGGCCTGGTGACTTCGAGCTGACGGCCGACTTCCGCATCAGCCGAAGCGCCAACTCCGGCATCCAGATCCGCTCCGAAACACGGCCCGACTGGGACACCTGCGGCTACCAGGCCGACATGACGGGCGATGGCGGCCTGGTGGGCTTCATCTATCACCACCAGCGCGGCCTGATCGTCGGGCGCGGCGAACGGGTCACCTTCACGCCGGACGGCCAGCGGCATGCCGAGAAGAACGGCGACCCGGGCGAGTTGATCAAGCACTACAAGATCGAGGACTGGAACACGTACCGTATCGTCTGCCGCGGCCCGGAGATCACGCTTTACGTCAACGGCGTCTTGATGAGCCAGGTGACTGATCGGCATCCGACCTTGGCTGCCTCCAGCGGCATCATCGCGCTTCAGATGCATCCGGGCCCGCCGATGAAGGCCCAGTTCAAGAATCTCGTGCTCAAGACGTTGAAGTAGGCGGCGCGGCCCGAGGATCCGGCTACGAGGTCACCGGCATCAGCCGCGTGCAAGCGACGCCGGACGAGCCCAACGAGGTTGCCGACTGGTGGAGTTTCACATTCGCTCCCGACCAGAAAGTGTTCAGGCCAGACGAGTCGGATCTTCGAGGCGCCAAGGCCAACGGCTTGAAGCTCCGGCCGACGGCGCCCGCTTGCCAGCCGCTTGTGCTCTGGGATGACGGCTCGATGGCCATCGGCCTGCGCCGCCTCGGCAAGGGGTGCGTGATCCACATGGGGTTGAAGTTCTGCCGCGAGCCGCTCTGGCACGGCTGGTCGGACCGCACGACGAAGCTCTTCCGCCAGATATTCGAGTGGGCCGGCATGGACGACGACGCCCGGATGGCCGTGGCCGACGTGGACGATTCCGCGTGGCCGGTGCGCCGTCTCGACTGCTGGGCCGTGCCCGAGGAGATCTCCTCGCGTCACGTCCTTTTCCGCAAGACGTTCCAGGTGCCGGCCCAGTGGCATGACGGCGACGTTGAGTTGTGGCTGAGGGCATGGTGCGGCGGCGCCGTGGTCGGCAAGGCCCGTTACTGGCTCGACGGCAAAGAGATCACCCGCGGCGACGGCGCCGAGGGGCTCGTGGTCTCGTCCGGATGGGCGACTGGCTCGAAACATCTGCTTACGGTCGAGGTTCGAGGCGAGGGGCAGGTTTGCGGCGTCCGCGGCAACACGTGGCTGGCCTTCACCAGGCGGCCAGCCGAGATCCTGGACCTGGCCGGACGATGGACTCCGTCGAAAGACTACTTGACCAACGGTCCGGCCGTGAGTTTGCCCGGGCCGTTCAACGCGAAGCTTGTCTCTCGCGACGTTGACATCCCCGCCCGGCTTGCCGGCAAGCAGTTGTACCTGCGCATGAGGGCAAGCTGGGGCATCACCGGCTGCATCGTCAACGGCCGCTACGTCCGCCGGCACCATCACTGCATTGGCGACACGACGTTCTTGAACATCACGCTGTGGCTTATCGCCGGAAAAGCCAATCAGATCGAGATTCTCGGCCCGGGTGAAAACTCCGAGATCAAGGAGCTGAGCCTGTGCATGTACTAGGAGCCCATAGGTCCCCATCCGGGAGATGGCGGCCACGAAGGGGCCGGGTGAGGGGAACCGCTAACCAACGTCGCACCGGCGTTCGCTGCGTCGATCGGTTATCGAATAGCCTGTTGGGGGGTGGCCGACGGTAGTGTGATGATAGTGGCGAGAACTCGCGCAGAAAAGTGCTGAATGTCGTGACAGACAGCTGTGCTTGACTTTCTCGCATTGGCGGTTCAGACTCACGGCTGTGCGGCTGCGATCGGCGTCGGCGCGGATCGGAGCCGAAACGGCTACTGGAACCATGAATTCGGAGATTAGAGCGATGTCTTGCCACATGCGCGTTCTGGGATTTCTCTGGGCCATGTTGGGCGCGTTCGGCTGTCTGGCCGTGGCTGGGGCGGCTGAAAGCGGGCCGACCGGCAAGGCAAGGGTTTTGTACGTCTTCAACGGCGGCCATGACGGGAAAGGATTCCTTGAACAGATTGGCAAGGTGCTCGCCGGCGCCGGTGATTTCACGGTGACGCCCGCCAAGAATGCCGACGAATTGAAGAGCGAGAACATCGGCAAATACGATGTCGTGCTGTTCTACGGCTCCGGCGGCACGATCACCGACGCCAAGCAGGAACAGGGCCTCTGGAACTTCGTTCATCAGGGCGGCGGCATCGTTGCGGTCCACGCGACCGACGCCAACAAGAACTCGGACATCTACTGGGAACTGCTCGGCGGACGTTTCACTGGCCACGGCAGCGGCACCTACGCCGTCCACGTCTACGACCCCGACCATCCGATCACGGCCGGCATGAGCCGTTTCGAGATCAGCGACGAGACCTATGCCCATCAGTATCACAAGAATGCCTGCATGCGGTGCCTGCTCCGGATGGACCGCGGGAGCGAGCGTCAGAGCATGGCCTGGGTCCAGGAGTTCGGCAAGGGCCGGGTCTTTACGACGGGCTTCGGCGACAATCGCGGCGCGTGGAACAATCCGCAATTCCAGCGGCTGGTGGTCCGCGCCCTCTACTGGAGCGCCGGCCGTTTGCCCAAAGACCCTCCCGCCCTTGCGAACGATTTCGCGCGGACGACCATCGACCTGGGCATGGTTGTCGGCAACATTGAGAAGTCGGTCGCCTTCTACAAGCAGGCCGTCGGAATGAAGGAAGCGCCGGGCTTCGAGGTGACCGGCCAACTGGCAGGCGACGCCGGTCTGACGGATCACTGCCCGGTCAAGGTTCACGTGCTGCTGCTGGACGACGGTCCGACGGCCACCCGGCTGAAGCTGATGGAGTTGCCCGCCACCAACCCCAAGCCAGCGGACAACGGCTTCCTCCATTCTCAACTCGGCTTCCGCTATATCACGATCGGCGTGAAGGACATGGACGCCGCGGTGACCCGGCTTAAGAACACGGGCGTCAATCCGCTGGCCAAGTGCCCGATCGCGTTGCCGCAATCGCTCGCGGCGGCAACGTATCTGACGGTCTTCCGCGACCCCGACGGGAATTTCATTGAATTCGTTGGTCCGGGGACCGCCGCTCGACCACGTTGATCGTCGTGCTCCAGCCCCAACATCGAATGGGGCCGCGATTGCGTGCCAACCTTGAAACGAGATGGCGACGAGGAGGTGCTTTGTCATGCGAAACTTCATCTTGTCGGTCGTCCTTTGTAGTGCCGCGTTGCTGTGCTGGTCCGTCGACTCTTGACAGCCTAAGCGATATTGGATCAGTCCCCACGCAGTGGTGGATAAGAACGATGGCAAATCAAGGTGAATCCAACCATCGGGCAGATGGTTACCGGGACACCCGTGCAGATCTTTGACAATCTGGAAGAAGACCGCGGTTGACGAAGACTGGTGCGCGCTATGCGCGCAGATCGCAGACGCCGACTTCGGCACTGTAACGGTATTAGTCCGCTACGCCGCGCGCTGCACGCGCACGATGGGTAGATGCCGACGGCCTGCCTGAAACTCGACATCGAGTTCGATCCGCACGCCTGGCTTGCCTTTGACCAAGGCCCACGGCCTCGCACAGGGCGAACCACGCGGCCACTTGGGACGCGGCTCGAAGCGTGGCTTGCGGTTGGCGGGAAAGCGTGCGTGGTACACCTCGTCCGGAGTCTGGCCGTTCAGCGACATGTGCGGACGTTCGGTATTGTACCATGCGGCCATTTCGAGTAGCTCACGCCGGAACGCTTCTCGCCGCAGCGGCACCAAGAGCAGCCAAGCGATGCACTGTTTGAGCGTCAAGATGAGCCGCTCGACCACGGCAATGGAGCCGTGTTGACCGATGGCCCCGAAACGCGGTTTGATATGCTTGCGTCGGCACCACGGCTTGAAGTCTTTGTTGCAGAACTGGGGCCCCTTGTCGGTTACCAAGTGCCTGGGTTTGGCTTTCGCGGCGTGCATGACGCGACCGAGGAAGGCCCGCACGGCTTGCGAAGTCGGTTCTTTCCAGAACAGCGTGACGCCCATGATCCGCCGCGAGTAGTGGTCGATGACCACGCCGATCCACCAGCAGAACGGCCAGCACTGGAGCAGCGAGAAGGGCAGCCACGAGACCCAGAAACCGGAGCCTATGGGCATGGTGGTCAGATCCGTCATCCACAGATGGTTAGGGTACTTCGAGGTGACGACACGTTCCTTCGTCTGTGGCGATTGGTGAGCGGCGGGCTTGGGTGCTGGCTTCTCTTTCAGGGTGCGGCCTACGGTAGTCTGTCCCAAGTGCAGACCTGCCCGGGCGAGGATTTGGGCGATCTTCACCTTGCCCAGCATGGGGCAAAGCGTCTTCAGCCGCTGGACGAGGTATCGCACGAAGTCGGGGAACCTACTGACTGGCTCTGGCAACTGCACCAAGGCAGCGGGGCCTTGTTCATCGACGCGGCCCATCCACGACGCGATCGTGGCTGCGGTGACCAAGAACGCCTTGGCCGCCTGCTCCAGCGACCATCCGCGTGCGGCCTTGACTTCGAGGATTGCCATGCGCTCGGTGGGCGGGTAGAGTGGGCGTTGATGCGGCGCAATCCGGGCCAGGCGGACGTTTTTGATGTGCATCTCTTCGCGGAGGAGTGCATGGTCCTGCAGAGCGCGGTCTAGTTCTGCCTTCAGCCTTATGCGAGTATTGACGCTGTTGGCCGCCCAGCCGCGGGTGTAGGCTGCGGTGAATTGGGCCAAGCTGATGACGTGTAAGATGGCCGACTTGACGCGGGAGGACCAGCCCCGGGGTAACGGAATTGCTGGCAATGACGGTTTGGCGGGCATCGGGTGGCTCCCAGAAGTTCTTTGTGGTCGACTTCTGTAAGCATACCTTAAACCACCGCTATTTCACGGGTTAGGACCAACCTGAAGAACCCCAAAACTCGCTGGACCAGCGCACCCGTTGGGGTTGCACAAAAATCGGTGGCGTAGGACAGGTCGGCTGGTACAATTACCGAATGCAGTTTTTGGGAAGGACACCCCTCGGAATTGCAGTGAGACACCCATGAACACTCGACTTAACTCACGCGATTGGAGTTTACTCGGCCTCCTCGTTTTGGCAGCCCTGTTCCTTGCCTCTCTGCCCGCGCGGGCCGCGGACTCGCGCCTGCAACCGCTGAAAGACCTGAACGGCTACTTCCCCTTTATTCCGCCGTCGTCCATTAGCGCATGGGAATCGCGGAAGGAGCAGGTGCGACGGCAGATTCTCACGGCGGCGGGGTTGTGGCCGATGCCGACGAAAACACCGCTGAACGCGGTGATTCATGGCAAGATCGACCGCGGCGAATACACCATCGAGAAGGTCTACTTCGAGAGTGCCCCAGGCTTCTTCGTGACAGGCAACCTGTATCGCCCGAAGGACATCAAGGGCCGTATTCCCGGCGTCTTGTTCGCGCACGGCCATGCGAAGGATGCCCGTTTCTCGATCTCCAGTCCGGATGCCACGCGGCAACAGATTGCCGACGGCGCCGAGCGGTTCGAAAACGGCGGGCGGGCTCCGTACCAGGCCCGATTAGTTCAACTCGCGCGGATGGGCTGCATCGTGTGGCACTGGGACATGCTCGGCGATTCCGATTCGATCCAGCTCTCGCACCAGCTCGTGCACGGGTTCGCCAAGCAGCGGCCGGAGATGAACACCACGGAAAACTGGGGCCTCTTCAGCCCGCAGGCGGAGGCCCATTGCCAGTCCGTCATGGGCTTGCAGACGCTCAATTCCATCCGCAGCCTGGATTTCCTCCTCAGCCTCCCGGAGGTCGATCCCGATCGCGTCGCGGTCACCGGCGAGAGCGGCGGCGGCACGCAGACGATGATCTTGGCGGCGATCGACGACCGCATCAAACTCTCCTTTCCAGTCGTGATGGTCAGCACGTCCATGCAGGGCGGCTGCACCTGCGAAAACGCCAGCCTGCTCCGCGTGAACACCGGCAACGTGGAGTTCGCCGCGCTCTGCGCACCGAAGCCGCAGGGCATGAACACGGCCGACGACTGGACGAAGGAGATGGCCATCAAGGGTTTTCCCGAGCTGCAAACGCTCTATGCCCTCTACGGCAAGAAGGACAACGTCTTCCTGAAGCGCGGCGAACACTTCCCGCACAACTACAACGCCGTCACGCGGTCCGCGTTCTACACGTTCCTCAACCAGCACTTCAATCTCGGCCAGCCTTCGCCGGTGATCGAGAAGGACTTCGAACCGCTGCCGGCCGAGCAGCTTACGGTCTGGGACAGTCAGTACCCCGCGCCCAAGGCGGCCGATCCCGCGTTCGAGCGCAAGCTGCTGAAGTGGTTCACCGAAGATGCGGATAGGCAACTCCGTTGCGCTGCGGCGACCGAGGACGGTTTGCAAAAGATCCTCCGGCCGGCAGCGGAAACGCTCATCGGCCGCACCTATGCTGCCGCCGGCGATGTCGAGTGGAAGGTCGCAAACGAGCAGGACCATGGCGACTACACCGAAATGACCGGCGTGCTGGTCAACAAGACACACGGCGAGGAAGTGAAAGCCGTGTGGCTCCATCCAAGGCAATGGAACGGCCGCGTGGTCGTCTGGCTTGATGACCACGGCAAGGCCGCGCTGCAAAACGAGCACGTGTCACAACTCGTGCGCGGCGGCATCGCGGTCGTCGGTGCCGATCTCTTCTTGCAAGGAGGCGAACCGGTCAAACGAACCCGGGTCGTCGCCAATCCGCGCGAGTTCGCGGGCTATACTTTCGGCTACAACCACGCGCTCTTCGCCCAACGGACGCACGATGTGCTCACCATCGTGGCCTCCCTGCACAAGCCCGAGGCCGGCGCGCGTCCGAGTCCGAAAAGCGTGGCCGTCGCTGGTTGGGGCATTGCTGGCCCCATCGTCATTGCCGCCCGCGCGGTGGCGGGCGGGGCGATCGACCGCGCTGCGGCGGACACCGGCGGATTCCGCTTCGGCAAGATCCTCGATTACCGCGACCCCATGTTCCTCCCCGGTGGAGCGAAGTATCTCGACCTCCCCGGCATGATCGCCCTCGGCACTCCGCATCCGCTCTGGATGGCAGGCGAAGGGGGCAAGCCCGAAGTCTTCGGCGCGAAGTTCACGGAACTCACTGCCTTCGCCGACGACGCGGCGCAGAAGGAAACCTCGGCCGTCAAATGGTTGTTGAAATAGCTGTCCCTATCAATAATCTCGTACTCGTTTCCAGTCAAGGAGTTGCGGGATTTGATCCTAAGCTGGTTCCAGGGTAGAATCACCTCGTTCCGTCAACCTCGGGAGCCACTCCATGTGCATCATCAAGGCGATCTATCTTCTGATCCGAGCGTTCCTGGTACCCCGGCTCAGCCTGACCGCCGAGAATCTGGCGCTGTGACAGCAAGTTGCCATCTACAAGCAGTCCGTCAAACGCCCGAAGCTGCGGCCCCGAGACCGCTTCTTCTGGGTCTTGCTTTCCCGGCTCTGGGCCAACTGGCGATCGGCGCTGGCTATCGTCCAACCGGAAACAATCATCAAATGGCACCAACGGGGCTTCAAGCTCTACTGGCGATGGAAGTCGCGGGGCGGGAAACCTGGACGCCCTTGCATCCAACGCGCACTCCGGGACCTGATACGCCGTATGTCCCGTGAGAATCCGCTCTGGGGCGCGCCCCGAATTCTGTCGGAACTGCTCCTGCTGGGTTGCCAGGTTGCGCAAGGGACGGTGGCCAAGTACATGGTCCGCATCAGGAAGCCTCCCTCTCAGCTCTGGCGAACGTTCCTTGCCAATCATGTTCCCGACATCGTTGCCTGCGACTTCTTCACCGTGCCGACGGTCTCGTTCCGCGTTCTCTACGTGTTCATCGTGCTGTGTCATGACCGGCGGCGGGTCGTTCACTTCAACGTGACCGACCATCCCTATGCCGAATGGGCCGCCCAGCAAATCATCGACGCCTTCCCCTACGACGAAGTCCCACGTTTTCTGCTGCGCGACCGGGACGGCATCTACGGTGACTACTTCAAGAAGCGCGTCAAGGACATGGGCATCGAGGAAGTGCTGATTGCACCACGGGCACCCTGGCAGAATCCCTTTTGTGAAAGGGTCATCGGCTCCATACGCCGCGATTGTCTGGATCATGTCATCGTGCTCAACGAGGCCCACCTGCACCGCATCCTGACCGAGTATTTCCACTACTACCACACGTCCCGGCCTCATCTCTCGCTGGATCGCAATTCGCCGACACCACGCTGCGTCGAACTGCCGCCTCAGGGCGAAGTTGTTGCCATCCCGCAAGTCGGCGGCTTGCACCATCGGTACACACGGCGTGCCGCGTGACCGTTGTGCCCGGTCTCAAGTTCCATCCTTGATCGACGCAAGCAGTGCGCGCCGGCGTGCCGAAGGTCCCTTCCAGGCTCCATCCCGAGCGTGAAGCCAGTACTTCCCGTGCGCCGATCCATCGAATTGGCCTGCGGAGCCTGCTTCCCGCCACCGCCAATCACCCGGAATTCGACCGCCGAATTTCGCCGGGCCAGCGCACCTTGGATGAAGTTATTGCGAAGGACAATAGGTCCGGCGCTCGCCAGCGATGTTGTGCTCCGGAAAATCGCGCTGGTAGCGATGCAAAAGCGCGCGGACGTCGGCCGGCACGATGTATATCTTGCCACGAATCTGCCTTGTTTCCCCTGGCTGAAGGCCACCGAGGCGAAAATCGGCGTGCAGACAGCGAATCACGCCCTGGAACAATTCCTGATAGGGTTCCCAGGCCGTGGCAAAGATCAACTTATCGTCAGCGCTGAAACATCCGATCAAGCCATTGCTGGGTACCAACGGGCTCAAAGGACGTGGGTTGACGTTGGTACGAGGCACGTTCCGCGGACACCACACTTGCCCCGGTGTATAGCGAGCCTGAGTCGCCCACTGTGGAGTCGGCAATCGCGTGAGCCGCCCATCGAGAAAGATGAAACATTTTGGCAGATAATCGTCAAGATTCGGCGAAGGCGGGTCGTAGCCCGTGAAAGGGCCCAGCCGTGGACACGCTTGCGCCAATGCGCCTCCGAACGCTTGGAACCCGTATTGTGGGCAGTAAGACGGAAGTCTACCTCGTCGTCGCGGGCAGTGATCGTGTGATGTACGGTCACGCCATCGTCCAAAGTGCATTTGAGCCGCAGTACTTTGTGATCGTCGTCGAGCGAGAGAAGTTCGGTATGATGCGGGATCACCGTATGCTTGACCCAATCCGCGTCGGTTGACTGGGCACGGCAATAAGCCTCCAAATAATCGATGCGAATCACTCCGCCGGGCAACTGTGGCCCATGGATCATCAACCAATTGTCCCTGCGTGAAAGGGTCAACGTCGGCGGAACCGCCAGGCTTGTCGCCGCGGTGAGAGCAAGAGCGGGAGCTACGGAGCAAGCGAGCAGGAATCTCATGATCTGCGAACCTCGGTTTTGTCCTCCATTGCTGGTTGCCTTTCTGCTGGAAGGTGAGCGCGTTCAATTTGCAGCTGGGGAAGGGGAACAGCCGCCCCTGTATTCGTCCACCGATTTCTTGGTCCAACTTGGTCGGCCGCAATCTTCCTTACAGCTTGAAGTTATGGTATCCTCGAAGAGGTGTAAGCACAAGCTCTCCGTCCAGGCCGCCATGTCCTGCAATTGCGCAGCTCAGCATAACCTCAAGACCTCTCCACCGTCGATTCCTCAGATCAACCTCACGACGATGCTTCGAGGGGCCAAAGACCGTTACGGTTGACCCGTACAAGGAGTATTTGTCGTGAACCATCGTACATTACGCAGAGCCGTCGACTTTGTCGCCGTTCTGCCGTTCGTGTTTGGCGCGGCCTCCGGCAACCTCTTCGCAGAGCCGACCAGCGTGACTGCCGGCTCCCGAACGCTACCCATGGCTCCGCTCGGGCCGCATAATCCCTGGCCAAAGTTCCGGTTTCAGATCGATGAGATGCCCATCGCGGTGTCGGCCGACCTCAGCGCGGAAGATATCGCAGGAATGTTCACCAACGCTGCTGTGTCATCAATGCCATATCTTATGCAGGACACCTACACGCGGCAGCGCCAGAGCGGACGCCTGCCGATCATCCAAGTCGAAAATGCGGCACTCCGCGCGACATTCTACCCCTCGCTCGGCGGACGGATGATTTCCCTCTACGACAAGCAGGGGCGGCGCGAGATGCTCTTCGACAACCCGGTCTTGCAGTTCGCCAATCTCGCCATCCGCAACGCGTGGTTCTCCGGCGGCGTCGAGTGGAATGGCCCGCTCTATGGCCACAGTCTGCTGACGTGCAGCCCGGTCTTTGCCGGAACGGTCGAAACATCGCGCGGGCCGCTGCTACGACTCTACGAGTTCGATCGTGCGCTAGAAACGACCTGGCAGGTAGACGTGTTCCTGCCGCGCAACGACGACCGGCTTTGGGTCCACGTCAAGGCCATTAACCCGAACGCTCACGGCGTCCGCTTCTACTGGTGGACCAACATCGCCGTGCCGCTGGCCCGCGACACGCGCGTGCTGTCGCCGATGGACTACGCGATCGCGCATGACCTGTCCGGCAACACGCGTCTGGCGTTTCCGATCTTCGACGGCTTCGATGGCAGCTACCCGTTTAACTACCCTTACGCGAAGTCGGTCTCCTTCCGAAAAGTCGGCAGACGCAAGCCCTGGTCGGTTTGCCTGGATGGCCGAGGGCGTGGGCTAAGCCACGTTTCCACGCCGACGCTCTTCGGCCGCAAATTCTACACGTGGGGCACTGGCCGGGGAGGCAGACACTGGATGGATTTCCTGTCCGAGAACGGCAAAGGCGACTACATTGAGATCCAGGGTGGTGTCACGCCAACGCAGCTTCAGACTTGCCCACTTGAGGCCGGCGCGAGCATCGAGTGGACCGAATGTATCAGCCCGTTCGCGATGGATTCCAAGGCGGCACACGACCCGGACTATTCTGCCGCATGCGCGGCTGCGGGAAAAGTCGTTGAGGAGCGTGTGCCCGACTCGGCACTGCAGGAAATGAACGCATTCCTGATCGCGCAGGCCGCCGCGCCGGTGCAGACGCTGCTCCATCGCGGGGCCGGCTGGGGCTGGCTACATGAGAAACGAACGGCGCAAGATTAGCCCCGGACTGACGTTTGAGGCCAACCCGGGCGGCGAGGAACAGCCGTGGACCGAGTTGCTCTCCGCCGGCACGTTTTCGCAGGAGACGTTGAGCAAACCGCCGTGCAGCTTCAACGTGTCGGCTGGTTGGATGGACGCGTTACGAGAGTCGGCACGGGCACACGGCGCAACGTGGCTGCACCATTTGCATTTGGGCGTGGCGCAACTGGAAAGGGGCGATTTTGGGAAAGCACGTGAGCACTTCAAGTCGTCGCTGGCGTTGAAAGACAACTCGCCGGCCCACCGCTGCCTCGCCTTGCAGTACGAGCGCGACGGCGATCTCGACGCTGCCCAGGCGGCCTACGAACACGCCTGGTCGCTTTGCGGAAACGATCGGAGCCTCGCGGTCGAAATCGGTGAGTTCTTCACTCGCCACAAGCACTATACTGAATTGGACGCGTTTGTGAAGTCATTGCCGGCGCCGATCGCCGGGTACGAGCGGATCGCGTTGTTGAAGGCGCAGGTCGCGTTGGAGCGAGGCGAATACGCCACCGTTCGCCAGCTACTGCGGCGGGAGTATTATACGATTCGGGAAGGCGAGCTCAGCCTGAGCGAGCTATGGTTCGCTTCATACGTCAAGGAAGCCGAGGGCCACGCCGGCCACGAGCTGACCCCTGTCGAGAAGGGGAAACTCATGCAAGAGTTCCCGCCGCCGCTGCAGATTGATTTCAGGGTTAAATGAGATCTGATGGGGAGAGCCGGTCCGCGAAACGGCCCGAATTCGTTGCAGCACTGCAAGAGATTCCGGGCGACGTGCGGTACCACACCACTGGCCCACACGCTCAAATTCTCTTGTTCGTTTCCTCCGTTGCCGTCGTGCTAGACCTTCCAACCAACTAACCAGCGAAAAGCCGGAGTGATCGGCGGTAGCGAAGTCCCACTACTCCACCATCCACAGCGTCAATGTTTCCTTGTCCTTGACGAAGACCCGCTTCCCCGAAACGATCGGGTGAGCGTAGGTTTGCGCGTCGGAGACCTTGATTCGGGCCAACTCCTCGTATTTCTTGTCGTCCGGCCTGAATGCGATGAACTCACTGTTTGCCGGCAGGGCGAGCACGACCGGGCCGGCATCGACGATGGCCCCGAAACGCTGGCGGTCCCCCTCGGTAGTCCAAGCCGTCTCGCCCGTCGCGGCCCGCAGACAGAAGAAACTGCCGCGTTCTGACATGCCGAACAGCAGCCCGTTATTCAGCACCGGCGTGTTGTAGCCCGTGCCCAGCTTCTCGTTCTTCCAAATCTCCGTGGTGGCGAATCTGTCGCCCTGCTTCTCGACCTTCACGGCCTTGGTACCGGTACCTTGCCCGGTGTAGATCACCGTTTGCCCATCGACGATCGGCGTGGCCGAATTGAACACGCGGCCCTGGACCGGCGTGGCGATCTGCCACAAGAGCTTCCCGTCAAGCACGGCGACGCCCACGATCGTCTTTTCCGTTTGGGCCACGATCTGTTTCGTGCCTTCCACGGTCATCAGCACGGGCGAGCCGTAGGCCGGGCCGTCACCCTTCCACTTCCACTTCTCGCTGCCGGTAGCCAGGTCGAATGCGAACATTGCCCCATTGCCTCGCCCGCCGAGCTGCACGACGCACATACCGTCCACGACGATCGGCGACATGGCGGTGAAGAACATGGGCACGGCACCCCGCATCGGGTCTTTCCGCCAGAGCAGCTTGCCGCTGGCGGCGTCCAGGCAGGAGACGACCCCCCCTACGCCCAGCGTGACGATCTTTCCGTCGGCGACTGTGGGTGAGCTTCTCGGGCCGGGGTGCTGGGCGGCTGCGCCGGTCACGGCCTTGGCCGCGTACTTGTCCCGCCAGAGTTCCTTACCATCGGCCGCGTGAGACAGAGGACCACCTCGTCGTTGCCCTGCCGTGTGAAGACATACAAGTTGTCGCCCACCAAGGCGGGCGTGGCGTCACCCAGGCCGACGGTAGTTTGCCACTTCTGGGTCAGGGCCTTTGGCCAAGTCTCTGGGACCGTGAACCCGGCCACCTTGCCGTCGCGATTGGACCCTCGCCACTGAGGCCAATCCTGGCCAAAAGCAGCTACCGCACTGAGTAACACCGCACAACCCGCCGTCACACCGATCGATCGCATTGTGTGTCGCATGGAAACTCCAGTCCGGTTTACGTGGGTCTTTGGAATGGAAGCGCGCGCCGTCATTTTGCCCCCCGTTCGGCGGCAAGTCAAGCGACCCAGTGCGAATTTTTGGCGCTCAGAACGACCAGCGCCGTCCAGGTGCGCCGGCCGGTCTTCAGGACGTTGGTGGGGAGATGGAAGCACTACGAACAGGCTCTCGCTTCGCTGTTCGCCCGGCTGGAAAGGGTGCTTGCTCGCGACAGCGCGGCTCGGTAGAAATGCCCATCTCCGGATCTGTTCGGCGGACAGCTTGCTCCGCCCCGCGCTGGTTGGGTAGATTGGTTGTGGTGCAGAGGAATGGTTTTGGCCGTGGGCATAGTGCGTCACGGCGATCCGCCGCCACCGGTTTTGGCTAGGGGAGGTCCGACCATGCTCCGGCAAATGTGGACAGTGCCTTTGGCGGCCCTAACGGCGATCGGCAGTCTCACCCTCGCGACCGCCGAGGAACCCAAGGAGGCTGGCGGCCGGAAGCAAGGTCCGCCCAAGGAAATCGCCGTGGACCTGGGCGGTGGCGTGAAGCTGGAGATGACCCTGATTCCGGTGGGGAAGTTCACGATGGGGCCGCTCGATCGGGGTTGGGACGCCTACGGTAATGAAAGCCCCCGGCACGACGTGCGGATCACCAGGCCGTTTTATCTCGGCAAGTACAAGGTCACGCAGGAGCAGTGGCAGGCGGTGGTGGGTGACAACCCGAGCCATTTCAAGGGGCCGAAGAACCCGGTGGAAACGGTCAGTTGGGACGACTGCCGGAAGTTTCTGGAAACGCTGAACAAGAAGCTCGGCGGCGGGCGATTCTCGCTGCCGACCGAGGCCCAATGGGAATACGCTTCCAGCACCGGGAAGAACACAATGTATTGCTTCGGCAACGACGAGTCGCAACTGGGGGAGTATGCCTGGTATGACAAGAACTCGGGCGACAAGACGCATCCGGTGGGCGCGAAGAAGCCGAACGCCTGGGGACTGTATGACGTGTACGGGAACGTGTGCGAGTGGTGCCAGGATTGGTATCATGGCGATTACTACAAGGAATCGCCGGTGGACGATCCGGGAGGGGCTAAGACGGGCTCGGTCCGCGTGTTCCGCGGCAGCAGTTGGCTCAGCTACCCATGGGTCTGCCGCTCGGGGTACCGCTCCGGCGGCGCCCCGCCCGGATACCGCTACGACTACGTGGGCCTGCGCGTCTGCCGAGCCGTGGCGGAATAGGCAGGTCACGCAGCGACCTTTCACTTGGCGGCAGGCTTAGGATTCGCCACGCAGAAAGCGCCGATGCGGACGAAGTTGCCGGTGGCCTTCTCCCACCTGGACTTGACGGTGATCTTGAGCGTGTGCTCGCCGGCGGGCAGGTCACTGGCAAAGATGTCGTTGTTTGCCCACCTGCCGCCCCTGACCGTCCCCCAATTTGCCAGCATCAACTCGGTCTCTTTTCCGCCGTCGATCGACCAGGTCATGTTGCCGCAATCGTTAGCGCTCAGCAGGTATACGCCGAGCGTCGTGCTGTGGGCCGTGAAGGTCAACGTCGCCCCGACCTGGTCAGACTCGATCATCTCATCCCAGAACCGCGCGTCCGAGGGCGCCGGCTTGACGGCCTTCCACTCTTTGCCAAAATGTGCCGCCGCGACCGGCACCAGCGTGGCCGTCGCCCACTCGTCGCTGGAGTAGGGCGGCGGCACGGGCGGCACGGGCGTGGGCGGCTTGCCCTCCACCGCCGCCTGCTGCTTGAGCAGTTGGATCACCGCTTCGGCATAGATGGCGTGGCCTTTCTCGTTGGGATGGATCCCGTCGCGAGCGATATCCTCCCAGCGGACCTTGCCGGCGTCGATCAGCGTCTGCAGGTACTTTCGCGGATCGACCTCCTGGAAACCGTAATGCCGAGCCAGCGGCTGGACCTTGGAGAGGTCGCGCTCGCCCTTGTCGTTACCCACGTAGACAAACACGATATCGGGCTTTTGCTCTTGCCGGAGCAGTTGCAACACCATGCCGTCCAGGGCCTTGAAGTTGATGTCATGCTTTGCGTAAGAGTTGACGGCGTATTCAATGAAGACCAGGTTGGGATGGTGCGGGAGGATATCCCGGCGGAAACGAAAAACTACCGCGTCCGGGCCGGTGCCGCCGTAGGCGCAGCAGACGTAATGGATGCGCGTGTTGGGGTACTGCTTCTGCAGCCACTCCGCCGACAGGGCATCCCAGCCCCCGGTTACCGACCCGCCGATTCCCATCACCGTGACCGGCCTGCCAGCCTTGACCTTCGCAAAGAACTGTGACAGGTTGCGCGTGGGCTTGTAGCCAGGATCGGGCTTGTACTCGTCAGCCGCGGCCGCGACTCCCAGCATGGCAGCCAACGTCATCCAGCCACAGAGCAGGACGGCCGGGCTTTTGTCGGGACATGATTGCATCGTCTGTCTCCTCGGTTGGTTCTCTTGAAACACATTGCAGAGCTGTCTGTCACGACATTCTGCACTTTTCTGCGCGAGTTCTCGCCAATGTTGTCCCACTATCGTCGGCCGCCCCACATCACGGGGGGTGCCAGCGACGGCTCGGCCGTGAGCGGTTCAGCTCCAGTCACCGGTTTCCTCTCCCGCCACCCGCGACCAGCGCACGTTGGCTGCTGCCAAGGTGACGCATCGAGCCCGCCGGCTTCAGTTCACCATTCCCGGCCGCACCTCTCCCTGAATCGAAACTCACCGACGCCCCGAGCCGTCGAGCCGCCATCGGCAGTTCAGATCGTGGCCATCCCCCAAGTCGGCGGCTTGCATCACCGTTATACCCAGCGCGCCGCCTGACGTGACCATTGATCCGGCCTGAACCCGCTTTTCCGTCGCTACACGTCGTCGTCTGTACCAACCTCCCAAACCGTGATTCCGACCGACGCTTTCCCGGCGGGGCCCATCGTCGCCCGTCTGTTATGCCCGCTCGGTCCGCCCCCTTTGCTCCATGTATCCCCTCAGATGAGTTTTTTGCCAAGGACAGGTACTACCGGCCCGCGGTCTTCGAACTCGATACTATCTTACCAAATGGTGCCAGTAGCGCGAGGCGATCAGGAATGGGTGGCGGACGAGAAAGATCCGCGTCGGCGCTGGACGCACGAGGACGCCATAGTAAGATAGACGGTCATACGAGCCTGGATCGGTTCCATGCTCGATGCAACTAGACAGGGGCTTCCAGAAGAAGGAGAATGCAGATGTTGAAGCGAGTCACGATCCTTGGCATGTTGGTCGCGTTCGTAGGCCTCATGACATTGGCCAACGCCGGCGAGAACCCGGTTCGCCTCGTCGGAAATCTGACCAAGGTCGACGGCAAGAACCTCACGATCACCGCAGACGGGGGCCAGAATACTGTTGTCACCTGCAACGACGCGACGAAGTTTCGTCGCGATGAGGACAACGCGACGCTGAAGTTCGAAGACATCAAGGTCGGGCTGAGGTTGCGGGTGTACTACTCGAAAGCCGACAACGTCGCGACGTTGGTCAATGTGGCAAAGCCCGATTCCCACTGAGCGGAACGACCAGACGGTGAGAATCGCGTCATGGGAATCATCCCTGGACGTGACTGAACCACGTAAGGGCAAGAGAGAATTTCAAGAGAGGGGCGGACATGAGAAGAAAGACACTGTATCGAATCCTTGCGTCTATGGTCCTCTGGCTTCCGGCGATTTGCTCGACGGCGGCGGACAAAGCGGACAAGCCGTCATTCGCAGAATACCTGCGGCAAAGCGCCGTTTCGCGAGAAGTGATCGACGTCTTCCTGCGGGGGCCGAGTTGGGCCCGATACGACGCCGAACTGGGGTATGTCCTCGGCAACTATCTGCCCAGCGATAGCATCGACCATAGCGCCACGATTTCCACCGTCCAAGCCAGCGGCGAACGCACGGCCCATATGTATGCCGGCAGGAAATGCCGTATCAACACGTACGGCGACAGCTTCACGCAATGCTACCAGGTCAGCGACGGCGAGACCTGGCAGGAGTATCTGGCCGGACACCTGGGCGAGCCGATCAGGAATTTTGGCATGGGCGGCTACGGTGTTTACCAGGCGTATCGCAGGATGTTGCGCGAAGAGCGAACCGATCACGGGGCCGAATACCTGGTCTTCTATATCTGGGGAGATGATCACATCCGCAGCTTGTTGCGATGTCGCTACGCCATCACCTTCCGCTGGTGGGACAACCAGGGCGGCCGCCTGTTTCACAACAATTTCTGGCCCAACCTGGAAATGGACCTGCGGAGCGGGCGTTTCCTGGAAAAGGACAACCTGCTTCCCACCCGCGAGTCGCTGTATCACATGACCGACCCGCAGTGGATGGTGGATCACCTCAAGGACGACCTGGCTTTGCAACTGCTGGCCTTCAAGCTGGGCCTTATCCGGGATCTGGACCGCGAAGCGGTAACCAAGCTGGCGGCGCGGCTGGAACTTCCTTTCGATTGGAGCCCCGACTCGGCCCTGCCGCAGCAGGCGGGCAGACTGCTGGATCGGTACTCCTTACGGGCCACTCGTTGCGTGTTGGACAAGGCGCGCGAGTTTGCCACACGCAACGGCAAGAAACTGCTGGTCGTGCTGTTCGACCCCTATCGCGCTATGGCCGAAATGCATCGTGGCGAGCCTCGTTACGACCAAGAGATCGTCGATTACCTTGCCCGCGAGAAGTTCAACTTCTTCGATATGAACGAGGTCCACCTCCGCGATTTCCAGAAGTACAAGCTCTCCTATGACGACTACCTGAGGCAGTATTTCATCGGTCATTACAGTCCGCGAGGCAATCACTTCTTCGCCTATGCGATCAAGGACAAGTTTGTTGCCTGGTTGGATCCGAAGCCAATCACGTACAAGAAACCGAGCCCTAAGTCATCCGATTTTGACAGTTACTTACATGCGACGCGTTAGGCCGCCGCCTACAGCGATCAGACGGGCTTCGGCCTCGTTGCCCCCAAGGGTTTGTCCCACGGGGGCGGTCAGTGGCCCGACCCGCTGACCGGGACGTGTTCCGGGAACCCCAGTGGCCCTACCAATTCAAGGCATCCGAGTGAGTTATGGACACGATTGCACCGTCTGGTCTTGACGAGGTTTCTCTCGATGCGTCACGACTGTCGCGGCGGCAGATGTTGACAGCAGCCGTGGGCATGGCGGCGGGTTGCCTGATACGCGCCGCACTGCCGGCAGCTCATGCAGCCGGCGAAAGTCGCCCCGAGGTGCAGCCGCGCAAGGCCGGCACGATGAAGGTGGGCCTGTACAGCATTACGTTCTTGGGCCTGTGGTATCGGGGCAGCCCGTTGACTCTGGAAGACGTGGTGCGGCGAGCCAAGCAATACGGCTACGACGGCATGGAAATCGACGGCAAGCGCCCGCACGGCAATCCCTTGGACTGGCCCACGCGCCGCTGCCACGAGCTACGGAGGTTTGCCGACGGCGAAGGGCTTGAAATCTACGCCGTGGCTGCCAACAACGATTTCAGCAGCCCGATTCCCGAGCACCGGGAGTGCCAGGTGGCCTATGTTCGGGAACTGCTACGCATGGCCTCGGACCTGAGAGCCAAGACCCTTCGCGTGTTCCTGGCTTGGGCGGGCGTGACGCGGCATCCGCAGGTCGGCCGCTACGACATCTCCCGTCCGCTATGGGAAACGACGCATCGAGGGCTCTCGCGCGAAGAAATCTGGGCCTGGTGCCGCGAGGGCTTGGTCGAGACGGCCCGCTATGCGGCGGACTACGGCGTCACCCTGGCGCTGCAGAACCACCAGCCGGTGATTGCGGACCATCGCGACGTATTGCGCATGGTGCGGGAGGTCAACTCGCCCTGCTTGAAGATTTGTCTGGATGCCGGCATTATGCCCGACCGGCAGCCCGAAGCCATCCGCCGGGCGGCTACCGAGGTGGGCTCGCTTCAGGTCCTCTCGCACTTCGGCGGCGAGTTCGACCGTGGGGCGGACGGCGCCGCGCGGCCGCGAATTCCGGCCGCTGCCGGCAAGACGCCGGAGCCCGACTTCAACCACGCTTTCGTGCGAGCGATGGCCGAAATAGGCTACCAGGGCTATGTCGGCTACGAGCTTTGCCATCCGCTGCCGGTGGTCAACGGACAGACCGTGGGCATCGAGTACGCTGAGAAGAACGCCCGGCTGGCGTGCGAGTACATGCGTCGGCTGATCCATGCTAACGAGCGGTAGAGGAGCCAGAGCTATGAGAGACAAAGTGATTCTGTCACGCCGCGAAGCAATCCAGGGGGCCGCAGTGGTGGCTACGCTGAGCATTGTGCCCCGCGCGGCGCTGGGAGGCCCTGCCGGGCCGGCCCCCAGCGAGCGGGTTGCCCTGGCTGGGGTCGGGGTCGGCGGGGTGGGCCACGGCCAACTCCAATCCTGCGAAAAGGCCGGTTTCAAGAGCGTCGCCTTGTGCGACGTGGACGAAGTTTACGCGAAGAAGGCCTACGACCGTTGGCCTCAGGCCCGTCGCTATCGCGACTATCGCGAGATGTTCCGGTCCGAAGGGGAGAAGATCGACGCCGTGTATTGCGGCACGCCCGACCACACGCACGCGCTCGTCACCCTGGCCGCCCTACGTCGGAAGAAACACGTCTGCTGCGTCAAGCCGCTGACGCGCACCGTCGCCGAGTGCCGTGCCGTGGTCCGCTCCGCTCGCGAGGCAGGCGTCGCCACGCAGGTCACCACTTCGCCGAATACCAGCGAGGAGGCCTGCCGGACGTGCGAGTTGATTTGGGCCGGGGCGATCGGCGCCGTGCGCGAAGCGCACGTCTGGTCCAATCGCCCCATCTGGCCACAAGGCATGGAGCGCCCGCCCGGCGAGGATCCGCTCCCGGTGCCCTGGTCCAGCGAGTTTTGGGGTTCTTCAGGTTGGCCCTAACCCGTGAAATAGCGGTGGTTTAAGGTATGCTTACAGAAGTCGACCACAAAGAACTTCTGGGAGCCACCCGATGCCCGCCAAACCGTCATTGCCAGCAATTCCGTTACCCCGGGGCTGGTCCTCCCGCGTCAAGTCGGCCATCTTACACGTCATCAGCTTGGCCCAATTCACCGCAGCCTACACCCGCGGCTGGGCGGCCAACAGCGTCAATACTCGCATAAGGCTGAAGGCAGAACTAGACCGCGCTCTGCAGGACCATGCACTCCTCCGCGAAGAGATGCACATCAAAAACGTCCGCCTGGCCCGGATTGCGCCGCATCAACGCCCACTCTACCCGCCCACCGAGCGCATGGCAATCCTCGAAGTCAAGGCCGCACGCGGATGGTCGCTGGAGCAGGCGGCCAAGGCGTTCTTGGTCACCGCAGCCACGATCGCGTCGTGGATGGGCCGCGTCGATGAACAAGGCCCCGCTGCCTTGGTGCAGTTGCCAGAGCCAGTCAGTAGGTTCCCCGACTTCGTGCGATACCTCGTCCAGCGGCTGAAGACGCTTTGCCCCATGCTGGGCAAGGTGAAGATCGCCCAAATCCTCGCCCGGGCAGGTCTGCACTTGGGACAGACTACCGTAGGCCGTATCCTGAAAGAGAAGCCAGCACCCAAGCCCGCCGCTCACCAATCGCCACAGACGAAGGAACGTGTCGTCACCTCGAAGTACCCTAACCATCTGTGGATGACGGATCTGACCACCATGCCCATAGGCTCCGGTTTCTGGGTCACGTGGCTGCCCTTCTCGCTGCTCCAGTGCTGGCCGTTCTGCTGGTGGATCGGCGTGGTCATCGACCACTACTCGCGGCGGATCATGGGCGTCACGCTGTTCTGGAAAGAACCGACTTCGCAAGCCGTGCGGGCCTTCCTCGGTCGCGTCATGCACGCCGCGAAAGCCAAACCCAGGCACTTGGTAACCGACAAGGGGCCCCAGTTCTGCAACAAAGACTTCAAGCCGTGGTGCCGACGCAAGCATATCAAACCGCGTTTCGGGGCCATCGGTCAACACGGCTCCATTGCCGTGGTCGAGCGGCTCATCTTGACGCTCAAACAGTGCATCGCTTGGCTGCTCTTGGTGCCGCTGCGGCGAGAAGCGTTCCGGCGTGAGCTACTCGAAATGGCCGCATGGTACAATACCGAACGTCCGCACATGTCGCTGAACGGCCAGACTCCGGACGAGGTGTACCACGCACGCTTTCCCGCCAACCGCAAGCCACGCTTCGAGCCGCGTCCCAAGTGGCCGCGTGGTTCGCCCTGTGCGACGCCGTGGGCCTTGGTCAAAGGCAAGCCAGGCGTGCGGATCGAACTCGATGTCGAGTTTCAGGCAGGCCGTCGGCATCTACCCATCGTGCGCGTACAGCGCGCGGCGTAGCGGACCAATACCGCTACAGTGCCGAAGTCGGCGTCTGCGATCTGCGCGCGTAGCGCGCACCAGTCTTCGTCAACCGCGGTCTTCTTCCAGATTGTCAAAGATCTGCACGGGTGTCCCGGTAACCATCTGCCCGATGGTTGGATTCACCTTGATTTGCCATCGTTCTTATCCACCACTGCGTGGGGACTGATCCTATATCGCTTAGGCTGTCAAGAGTCGACGGACCAGCACAGCAACGGGTTATGGCTCGGCTTGTTTGAACCAAAAAATCGGTGGACTAACGCACCACCAACTGCTCCGCATCGCTGCCTCGGCCGAAATCACGGCATTCTGCCGCATTCAAACTCCCGTCGCCAAAGGTTTTGATACTCAGCGGAGTATTTTGGCCACACGCGACCCGAATACGATACCGCGACGCTCGCGGCCCAGCGCGGTCGCGACGATTGCCAGGGCGAAGATCGCAGCCGCGCTGGCGGCCATGACGTGCGGGTAGGGGAGTCGCTCGGCCAGTGCCGCTTGAGCCCATGCGATGGAGGCCGCGATGAGGTTGCCGCACTGATAGGAAAAGCCTGGCAGGAAGCCGCGCACCTGATCGGGCGACAGTTCGCTGATGTGGGCGGGGATGATGCCCCATGCCCCCTGCACCATGAACTGCATCAGAAACGCACCCACGACGATCAGCCCCATGCTTGACGAGAAGGCCCACAAGGGCACAACCGCCAGTGCGCCTAGCAGGGCCACGATCATCATCCTCTGCCGGCCGAAGCGGTCGGAGGCCAGGCCGAAGGCAATCCCGCCCACGATGGCGCCGCTCATCATCACGATCACGACCTGCGAGTAGACCTTCGGATCGAGCCCGCGGAACCGCTGCATGAACGTGGGATACAAATCCTGCGTACCGTGCGAGGAAAAATTCATCATCGCCATCAGGAACGTCAGATAGATCCAGAGTTTCCAGTGCGAGGCGATGCGGTGGCCTAGGTGTGACCAACTCCCGGCTTTCGTTTTCTGCCAAACATCTGATTCCTTGACGGTGATGCGGATGAACAGCGCCAACAGCGCCGTGCGCCTCCGAGGAAGAACAGCGGCCGCCATCCGAAGCGATCGAGCATGAAAAACGCGGCCACCGCCGCCAGCAGGAATCCAGCGGCGTAACCTTCCTGGAGGAGACCGCTAACCACGCCGCGCCACTTCGAGGGCACCTTCTCCATGACGAGCGAAGTTCCCACGCCCCATTCGCCCCCCATCCCGATGCCGAACAGGGCCCGCAGGATCAGGAAGGACGCGAGGTTCGGCGCAAATCCCGTAGCCACCTCCACCGCCGAAAAGAAGATCATGTCGACCATCATCGGGATACGGCGTCCGTAGCGGTCGGCCATTAGCCCGAAGATGAAGGCCCCTACCGGCCGGAACATCAGCGTCAGCGTCAGCGAGAAGGCGATGACCGGCGTTTTCACGTGGAAATCGGCGGCAATCCGCGGCAGGGCGATCACTACCAGGAAGAAGTCGAAGGCGTCCAGTGCCCAACCGAGGAACCCGGCGGTAACCGCGAAAAATGCTTCCCGATTAGGGACAGGCGCCGGGCTGGCTTGAAGGTTTCCCTCCGCCGGAATCGAAACGGTTTCTTGCCACGATAGGTTTGCCATGATCCCCCGCCAATCGCATCGCTTCTTTCCAGGAACACGCTCCGAGCTTGGGTTCACGCGGTATTCCGCTCACAACGTGCAGACGGTGATGTTTCCTCGGCTTGGTAGAGTTTCCTGAGCCGCGTATTCTCCTGGAGAAGCCGGCGAAGATAAACCACCAGAAAGACGATCACGCACCAGAACAAAAGCAGCGACACGCTGCCTCCGGAAAGGCCGTAGGTTTCGGCCGTGAGCGTTTCGCGTCGGTGATGCGTGCCGGGAGCGAGCCAGGCCCACAGTTCGAAGATCAGGACGTAGGCCAGCATAGCGAAAAACAGCGCCGTGATGCGCCCATCCCGTTTCTCCCGCGCCGCGCTGCGATCCACAAACGGCAGTAACAACAGAAATCCCGCCCCCAGCGCCAAAAGGGCAACGCCCAACGCCTCGGGTAGACACTTGAGGGTCTGGAACATGAAAAGGAAATACCATTCCGGCTTGATCCCCTGCGGAGCCGGCTTCAGTGGGTCGGCCTTCATTCCCGTCTCCGCGGGCAAGAACAGGGAAAGGCTGACGATCAGGCCCAGCAGCAATAACCAGGCGCAGGCGTCCACCAGAAGAAATTCGCTGAAGAACGGGCGTTGGTCCTTGACCTGATGCCGTGCAAGGCCCAAGGGAAGGCTCATTCCCTGGACTTGAATCAAGATCAGGTGGCCCAGCAGGATCAGTCCGAAGCAGACCGGCAAGATCATTACGTGGGCGGCGAAGAAGCGGGTAATCGTATCGCCGGTCACTTGCTCGCCGCCCCGCAGAAGGTGCACCACCAGATCGCCGATCCCAGGCAGGACGGCGGGGATCTTCGTGCCGACCAGGGTGGCATAGTAGGCCAGCTCATTCCAGGGGAGCAGATAGCCGCTGAACCCGAAACCCAAGGCCAGCAGGAGCATCGCCATGCCCGAGACCCAGGTCAATTCTCGCGGCCGGCGATAAGCTCGCGTGAAGAGCACGCTGAGAAAGTGCAGGCCGGCCACGGCGATGAACAGGTTGGCGCCCCAGACGTGCATCGAGCGGACGAGCCACCCATAGGGCACTTCGAGCATGATTCTTCGCACGCTCTGGTGGGCGCAGGACTCGGCCGGCTGATAGTAAAGCATCAGCAGGCATCCGCTTGCCAGTTGCAGTGCGAAGAGGAACATCGCCGCGCCGCCCAACAGATAGATCCAGCTTTGCCGGTGGCCTGGCACGGTTTTCTTGGCCATCCAGTGGAGCATCGGCTCCAGGTCGATCCGCTCGTGGAGCCAGGCCGCCGCCCGGCCCCGAACAGCTTCGGCGGTCAGGTTCTTAAGCGGCCTTTTCAAGGTTTTCTTTCTCCAAGGCGATGATCAGTTTGCCGTCTTTCCGCCTGCTGAACAGCGACCGCAGGGGCCGCGGCGGCGGACCGGAAACGACCTGGCCGGCGGTGTCATAGTATCCTTCGTGACAGGCGCAGAAGATGCGATTCTGCGCTTCGCGATAACCGACCGTGCAGTTCAGATGGGTGCAGGTGGCGACGAAGATCCGTAGTTCACTTTCGGGCGGTGGAGTTCTCAGCAACAGTACGGGAATCGGCCCGTACATGAGCATTCGGGACTTTCCCGGCAGCAGCTCGTAGGCGGCCTTGTCGACCACGAGAAAGTCCGGCGGCGGCAGTCGGCGGAAGTTGCCCGCATACTGCGCCAAGGGCAGCGCGGCGCCGGTCGCCAGCGCCACGGCTCCGCTGCCGAGCATGTTGCATAGAAAACGTCGGCGCTCCAAGTGCGACTGTTCAAGTTTCACAAGAGTTCCTCCGGAAAAACTGCTTGAGCTTGTGCGAAAGGAGTTTCCGTCGCACGCCGCGAATGCCGTCGGTAGGACGGACTTCCTTGGGGCAAACCTCGCCACACTTCATGATCGTGTGGCAGCCCCACATACCCGCCTGGGAGTCTTCCTGCTGGAGCGTTGTTCCGTCGCGGCTTTCCCGGGAGTCGGCCAGAAAGCGGTAGAGCTTGGCCAGGGCCGCGGGGCCGGTGTATCGTTCGTCGGACTTGGTGACTGGACAGGCCGCATAGCATAGCCCGCAGAGGATGCAATTGACGAACTGATCGATCCGTTGCCGCTCGGGCCCGGTCATGCGGCTGCCTTCGGCGGCAGCGACTTCAGCGTGCAGCCAGGGCTGGATCCGCTGGTACTTCTCCCAAAAGGGGTCCATGTCGACGACCAGGTCCTTGACGATCTCCAGCCCCGGCAGCGGCTCCAGCACCACGTGCCGGCCGGCAAGCAGGTGCAGTTGCACCCGACAGGCTAGGTTGAGCCGGCCGTTGATCGACATGCCGCATGAGCCGCACACGGCGCCGCGGCAACTGGAGCGGAAGGCCAGCGAGGGGTCCTGCTCGTCCTGGATCCGCAGTAGTCCTTCGAGCACCGAGGTCTGGCGACCGACGTCCAATTCGTACGTCTGAAAGCGGGCCGGCTCGTTCCGCGCCGCATCGTACCGAAAGACCTCGAAGCGAAAAAGCCGGGCGATTCCCGGAATTTCAGTAGGTTCGTGCTTGGGGCGCATGACGGCTGGTGTCCACGTCGGTGTAAGAAAGGCTGATTTCGCCGCCGTCGAGCCGGGCGAGGGTGTGCTTGAGCCACTCGGCGTCGTTGCGGGCCGGATAGTCGGTGCGGAAATGAGAACCGCGGCTTTCCCGCCGCGCCAACGCCCCCTTGGCGATAACTTCCGCGACGTGAAGCAGCCCCTCCAACTCCAACGCCTGGAGGATCTCGAAATTGAACGGTCCCGGCGGCGTGCGGCAGCCGACCGTGGCATACTGCTCCCGCAACCGGCGAATCTGCTGTGCCGCTTCGGCGACGGTGCTTTCGTGGCGAAAAATGCCGACTTGTTCCGTCAACAGGGTTTGCAGTGATTCCCGCAGGTGATGGTGCGACACGGCGCTAGGGCGGCCGAGCATGCTCTCAAGCTGCGCGGTCTGGAGTGCAAGGTGCTGGCTCAGCACGGCCTTCTGGGGCTCGAAGGAAAAGTCGCCGCGACGGGAGTTGATGTCGTCGGCTACCAAGCGGCCGAAGACCAGCGTATCGAGCAGAGAGTTTCCACCCAGCCGGTTGGCGCCATGCACGCTCACGCAGGCACACTCACCAGCAGCGTAGAGATTGTCGACCGTGGTACGGCCGCGGATGTCGGTGTCGATGCCACCCATGGAGTAGTGCTGGCCGGGCTGGATAGGTATCGGTTCCTCGACCGGATCCAGTCCGGCGAAGTCGAGGCAGATCTGGCGAATGCCGGGCAGCCGCTGGAGGATCCGAATCTTGCCCAGGGGACGGAGATCCAGATGCACGTAGCCCCCTTCATATCCCCGGCCTTCGTTAATCTCGGTCTGGATCGCGCGGGCGACGATGTCGCGTGGCGCGAGCTCCATCGTCCGCGGTGCATAGCGGGCCATGAACCGCTCACCGTCGCGATTGATCAGGTAGCCTCCCTCTCCCCGAGCCCCTTCGGTAATGAGGATGTTGGTTCCCAACAGGGTGGTGGGATGGAACTGAACGAACTCCAGGTCCTTGACCGCAATGCCCGCCGCCAGCGCCATGCCGATGCCGCTACCCGTGTTGATCAGGGCGTTGGTCGAATTGCGATAGACCCGGCCATATCCGCCCGTAGCGAAGACGCAGAACTTGGCGGCGAAACTCTCGAAGTGCCCCTGCTTGAGGTTGTAAGCGACCAGACCGTGGCAGCGGCCGTCGGCCACGGCGATCCGCGTGATGGCCCGCTCGTCGTAGACCTTGACCCCGCGCCGAACGAGTTGCTCGTAAAGCGTATGCAAGAGGACGTGCCCGGTCCGGTCGGCGGCATAGCAGGTCCGCGGGAAGCCGGCGCCGCCGAAGGGACGTTGGGCAACGGTGCCGTCCTCGAAGCGGCTGAACGGCGCTCCCCAGCGCTCGAATTCGCAGACCACCTCCGGCGCCAGCCGGCACATTTGCAGCACGGCTAACTGATCGGCCAGGTAGTCGCTCCCTTTGATGGTGTCGAAGGCGTGTTTTTCCGGGGAATCGCCGTTGGCTTCCGGGGCGTTTCCCATCGCGGCGTTGATTCCTCCCTGAGCGGCACCGGAATGGGAACGCACGGGATGGACTCTGGACAACACGGCCACGTCGCATTGTCCGGCCAGTCCCACGGCCGCTCGCAGCCCCGCCAGGCCCGCGCCCACTACCAAGACGTTGTGTTGGATCATCGGGCGATCTCGATGAAGTAAAAGACGAGAAACGCCGCAAACACGACCGATCCCAGCCCCGTACAGCCCCAGAAGAGGAGTCGTTCCCGCTTTAGTCCTAGGTCCAACAGGATCGTTCGCAGACCGTACAAGCCGTGAAAGATCACCAGAAAGACCAACAAGCAAATCATCGGGGCGTGCCGGTGCAGAGCCGCGGCGGTTTTCAGCCATTCCGCTTGCGTGGAACTGGCCTGCAGAAAGCCCGTGGAAAACTGAAACACCAATAAGAAGATCAGCAGCGCGCCGCTGATCCGATGAAAGATCCAGACAAACACCGCGACACACCTCCCATACACCCCGAGAAAGATGGGGAATCAAACCCGTATTTCCCCATACGCTGCACGGATATGCTCCTCGCTGGTCAATTCTCTATATTAGCTGAGGGCTGCGTGGACTTCCAGTTGGCTGCGGAAAGCTAAGGTCGCTTCGACGCACCGGTGTACTTCCCGCCGCGCACCGTGCCGGCGAACGTCACCCTCCCCGACCCTCCGGTCGTGATCGACTACTCCGCCCAGAACGACGGTTGGTCGAGAGGCCACGACGGCTTCGTCAGGACCATGAACGAGCGGAAGTACGCGCTGCTCTTCTATTGGGGGCCGTTCGGCCATACGGGCAACCGCCAGATCATCACGAAGGTCAACGACCTGATCGACTCTTTCGACTGGCTGGGCGTCAGGAAGAATGAGGCGTATCCGGTGTTCACCGGCGCCTCGACGAACGATCCGTTGCCGTGGCCGGACCGACTCGCCGACAAGAAGCCGGGCCAGGTCAACGCCTTCTTTCGATGGAAGAACGTACGCGACGCGCAGGACGCGGTCGAGATGTCGCTTTTCCTGGTCAAGCCCTCGGAACTCAAGACGACGTGCGCCATCCCGGCGGAAGCGACGGCGGACGTCAGCTTCCGCAGGCTCCAGGTGCTGCGGGTGGCGCCGGGCGAGACGGTGCGTTGGACGTTCGGCACGGCCAGTAGAGAGGCCCAGGCCGATGCCGCGGGGTGCGTTACCATCCCCAGGCTAAGGATCACCGGCGCGCCGGCCACGCTGAGGGTCGGGAAAGCGAAGTAGGCCGAGGTCTTGAGCGGCAACCCGCAGCACCACGCATCGTTCTTAGGCGACTGGCGGCGTTTTCCGCCGGCTTGACTACGCACCGGCGATGCCCTCTATTTGTTGTTGCAGGCATTCTTCGCTGGCCCCGTTTCAGGGGCATACTTCCCACGTCAGGATAAACCATGAAGGCTTTGATTCTTGTGCTGTGCGCCGGGGCTTGCCCTGCCTTGGAAGCAGCGACCAATCCCTCCTTGGACAATCTTCCTGACAACACCTGGTTGCGGATGTCGCCTGCGTTCGAGCCCGCGGGGCTGGGTTTCAACGGCTTTGGCCATCCCAAGACAGAATCCAAGCTGGTGTTTGACGAGAAGGACAACGTGGTCGTCTGGTTCGGCGGCTGCAGCAACGGTTACTCCAACGGCACCTGGCTGTACGACGTCATCAAGAACAAATGGACCCGGGCGAACGACCTGACTTATCTACAGGACGGCATCGAACGGGAAGGTCCGATGACTTGGACCGTCAAGGACTGCAAGTCCTTGCCATACGGCCAATGCCATTACAGCATCACCTATGATTCCGATGCGGGTGTCTGCGTCAAGCACACCGGCATCAACTCGGGCTGGAAGGGACCTGACCAGAACACCTGGTCCTACGACGCGGGGTTGCGGAAGTGGACCAAGCTCGCGGCGATGCCGGCAGGCAACGTCTGCATCCAGGCACTGGCCTACGATCGGGACAAACACCAGACCGTCCTCTTCGGAAACCTGAGCGGTTGGGGCGGATCCGACGGCAACGGCACGTACGCTTTCGACATGACCACGAAGGCTTGGACCGACCGGAAGCCATTATCCCCGCCGTCGGCGCGGGGCTGGGCCTCGTTCGCCTATCACCAAAAACTGAAAAAGTTCGTGCTGTTCGGCGGTGGCGGCAGCGGCGGCCCGGTCAAGAACGACACCTGGCTTTACGACGATGCCGCAAACGCTTGGACCCAAATCCATCCCAGCCGTCCGCCTTCGGCCAGGACGCGCGCTGGCATGGTCTACGACAGCAAGAACCAGGTCATGATCCTGACCTGCGGCAACAACACCAATTACGGGGCCGGCTACAATGCGGGCACCTGGCTCCATGACACATGGATCCTGGATGTCGAGGCGAACACCTGGACGGAGATGAAGCCGGCGCTCCAGCCGGTCTGCGGGGAAAAGGCATGGCAACCGGCCTACGATCCGGTCAACAATTTGACGGTCGTGGTGGATGAAAACTCAAGCACCTGGGTTTACCGCTACAAGAACGGCGTCAAGCGGACAGAGCCTGAGAAGACCCGCCGACCAGACAGCAAGTGAACTTTTCGCCGGCAGTCGTTTCGCACCCGTCAACCCGCCGCCGAAGTTGATGCCGGCGGTATTCCTCCCGCTCTTGCCGTCCAAAATTATCACTCGCCTCTGTTTCACCTCGGTTTGCCACCTCGCTCAAGAGGTCGCAAGACTTGATGCCGTGCTGTCTGCCACGACATTCTGCACTTCTCTGCGCGAGTTCTCGTCAGCTCGGCCGGCCAGTTCCGGCAATTCGGTCACGGACGCTTGACCCGCTCGCAGCCTGAACCATGATAAGGTCATGGTTACCACAACCCGCACTCAGAAGCGTTATCACCACCGACTTCGGGAACTCGTCCGCAAGACACAGGACGTAAGCCGCGCTGTCCAATATGGCGTCCCACGCGCTACCGCGCGTAGCTGGCTGACAGCCCCCAGCGTCCAAGTCGTGACCGCTGATCCGCTCAACATGGACGCCGTGCAACTGCAGCAGGATGTCTTACGGCTCCGGACGCATATTCAAAAGCTGATCGCCTTGCTCCGCGTCTTGCTCGTGGTCCTCAAGATCTCGCGATTCGCGCTCGACCAGACCCGACTTTCCCACGGAAAGGACAAGCGTTCCCTCCTACGGGTGATCGACCGGTCGCGGTCAGCCCTTCCGTTGCGACCCGTGTTACGCATCATCCGCCTGTCGCCCTCGCGTTATCACCACGGGAACCGCGCCCAGCAGTGCCCCCTTGATGACCGCCCCTCCTGTCCAAGACTTTCACCCCAGCAACTCACGCCCGCCGAGGTCCAGGCGATCCAGGACCTGGTAACCTCTCAGGAGTACCGGCACGTCCCCACCGGCACCCTGGCGATCCTCGCTCAACGCCTCGGCAAGGTCTTTGCTTCGGCGAGCACGTGGTACCGGCTGATCCGTGATCACCCGTGGCGACGGCCCCGGCAACGCATCCATCCGGCCAAGCCCAAGATCGGGATTCGGGCCTCTGGCCCCAACGACATCTGGCACAGCGATACCACGCTGATCCGCTTACTCGATGGCAGCCGAGCCTATTTGCACGCGGTGATCGACAACTTCTCACGCCGCATCCTGGCTTGGAAGGTCACGCCTACCTTCGATCCGGGCGTCACCGCCGAAATCCTGCTCGCCGCCGCGAAGGGTCTGGAGCACGGTACGCCCACGGTGCTGGCCGACGGTGGCGCTGAGAACTTCAACGGGGCGGTCGATGAACTCGTCCGTTCGGGGCTGCTTCATTGCGCTCTGGCTCGCATTGATATCACGTACTCCAATTCCCTGATCGAATCCTGCTGGCGGGTGCTCAAACACCAATGACAGTTCTGAACATGAGGGAGGATTGACGATCCGGTTTACGGCACGGGACCTCAAGCGGAAAGGCAGCGGCTCGACGGCAATGACTGCGACATAATGGGACTGCCGGAGGGGACGCTCTCCGGCTCCGGTCTCGCCGGTGGAGACGGCCTCCTGGCTGGCGGCAATTGCCAACATGAGCCCTGAGGAAAAGGCGGCACTCCGTAAGGCCCTAGACGGTTGAGACCGCCTGAGAATGCGGAGGATGCAATTGAAGGCCCGCAGTCGGCCAAGCGACTTTGCCAAGAAACGCCACGGGGCCGGATTTCTCTTGCCCCTGGCGCGTGACCACGCTTCTGGGGAGGTGGCCAACAGGCCGATGACATGATTATCTCACTCATCGGCGCGGCGTGGGCGCCGGCTCAGCCAAGAACACGCCCCCCGGCATCTTCCACATTGCTTACACTCCAATGGCTGCGGAGTCGTCGCCGTCGCCGTCGATCTCCAGAATCAATTCCTACGCGGCCGGCCCCGTCCTGGCGTGCGTCTGTACCACGATCGGTCAGATGAGGGCGATGAGGGCCTGGGAAAACGGCTGAGGACCGGGGCCGCGGCAGCAGATGTAAAAAAACTGGGGCACTGAGCGGCCCATTTCCGACGCCAGAGGTAGTCGTTTCTGTCGCTCGGGGGATAGCGGTGCATTTCCTTGCCTGCGGAGGAGTGCCCCTCCTCCGCAGGCAAGCCCACTTTCAGCGCCACGCCGCGCGAACCATCGAGAACCGTTCCTCTTGCCGGCCCTCAAAGCCCCGCTCCGGCCAAGCCGATGCTTTCTTGGGCTGACGGCTGGGGCGGTGTCGATGCTTCCCACCTTGAAGTGCGGTCTATGGATGAAGATGTTGCTGAAGCCGGTGCTATTGTCGCATCTTTCCATGCGAGAATCGACATCCCTATCAGCCGCCGCCGCTTCGTCAGGCGAATCCCGTGTTGTTGCAATGTTCAACCTCGCGAATGATAATAGCGTCATTCCGTCCAGTCGCCACAGACGGATTCGCTGATCGACCGGGAAGCTGCTGCTGCCCTATCTTGGACGCCGCAGTCCTTCACGGGCTTTGAGCGATCTTTGTTTTGGTGGCGGCTTGGACGGCATGCCGACCTACAGGTTTCGTCACTTGCTTGCACGAAATGGTTTTGAGATAAGAAGGCTGATGGTAATGTCGTCCGTTGTCAACGCTGCTCGCAAGTGGCATCGTCGTTGGTCTGCGTGGCATGGCTCACGGTTGTCGCCCGCTGTTTTCGCTGGCTTCGTGGTCGTCTCCGTTATGCTGGTGGCCGGCGCCGCCGTTGCCGCCGCGCAGACAGCGCCAACGGCAGCCATCCCGATCCCTTACCAACTGGATCGCGACGCCAAGGTCTCGATGCTGATCACCGGTCCCGACGGCCAGGTGGTGCGCGAACTGCTCCATGCCGATGGGCGCAGCAAGGGTCCCCACCAGGAACCATGGGATGGCCTGGATGAACAAGGTAAGCCGGTGGCGGCGGGCAACTACGCCTGGAAACTGCTGGCCACCCAGGGGCTCACGACCCAGTACCTGCTGACCGTGGGAACTAACCCCACTCCCCGCTGGGACTCCTGGCCGGGTAATCACGGCGCGGCCAGCACCGTGGCGGTTGATGCCAGCGGCATGTACGTGGCCACCGGCTGCGGGGAAGGCACCATCCTGGCTGTCAAGCAGACAATGGACGGCCGGCGGCTGTGGACTATCCCCGGTTGGCTGGAGCCTTGGTGCGGGCCGGTCACCATGGCCAGCGACGGCGGGCAACTGTACATGCTGGAAACCAGCGGCAAGATGTACCATACCCCCACCGACAAGGCCGCCCCGGCTGGCAACCCGTGGGAGATGTCCTTCCCCGACGACCACAAGGCCTCGGTTTACGACGCGCCCTACCCCGTCATGGACATGACGGCCGGCGGGGGACAACTCGTGGTCAGCTATGCGCGGCAGAACCTGCTGCGCTGGATTGATCCCAAGACCGGGCGAGTGATCGACACCGCCTCCGTGCCCCACCCCTTCGGCGTGGCCGTGGACTCCCGCGACGGCTCGGTGCTGGTCATTTCCCAAGACCAGGTCCTGCGCCTGCGACGAAACAATAAGCAGCCGCAAGTAGTCATTCCCGCCGGCCAGCTCGTCGGCCCGCGCCGTCTGGCTGTCGATCCCACCAACGGCGACATCCTCGTTCAGGAAAACTGGCGTTTGCAGAACTGGGTGAACTACCAATACTTCTCCAAGGACCATCTCCCCCCCGACTCGGACCGGGCCAGGACGATTTACCACACCTGCGGCGAAGGGTTCCTCAAGGACCCCGTGCCCGTCGGCGGCAACCAGGTCAAGCGCTTCACCGGCACCGGGCAATTCCTTCAGGCCTATGGCTCGCCCCAGGGCGCCGCTGCCGGCAAGCACGACCCAGGCAATTTCCTGGACATGGGCAGTCTGGCCGCCACCCCCGACGGCGGCTTTGCCATCGGCGAAAACGGGCTCACCCCGCGAGCGCCGTTTTTGACAAGGCGGGGCACTGCCTGCACGAATGGTTCGGCGGGTGGGCCTATGCCCAGCATGCCATTGCCGATCCGGCCGATCCCAGCATCGTGTGGATCACCGATCGCGGGCGGTTCATCAAGACCCAGGTGGATTACGCCAACAAGAGCTGGCAGTTGCTGGCCGCCTATCGCTGCCGCGAACTGGCCCAGTGGTTTAGCCTGGACGGCCCGGTGTGGCGCATCATCCACCGGGGTAACTTCACGTACTTTGCCCTGATCGGCTGGCAGGGACCGACGGGGCCGTGCCTGCTCCGCCTGGATGAGACCACGGGCCGCATGTTCATGTGCGACGCCGGCGGCGCGAACACGGGCCATGGTGACTACATCTCCTCATGCGTCTATCCGTTGTTCCCCGAGTTTCTTAAGGCCCATCTCAAGGTCGATCACCACGGATCGTGGACGTGGGCGGACCTGAAGGGCGATGGCATTCCCACTGCCGATGAACTGGACTACTGCCCGTGGTGGTGCGAGGGGGGCGGCTGGTACATAAATGACGACTTCGTCTGGTATTTCCACAGCATGGGTGGTGCAGTGGATTTCCCGGGCGTCTAGCGGATGGCTCCCAAGTCCTGGACGTCCGCCGGCGTTCCCGTCTACAGCTTTAATAACATGCAGCTCATGGCCCATGACGTGGGTTGGGGCGAGAGTGTGTGGGGCGATGCGGCGGGCAACTTCTACACCAACTTCAACCGCGCCAGCGACAAAGATCGCACTTACGGCATTGGCGGCTGGAGCGGCCAGGCGGCGATGAACCGCGTGGCCAAGTACGACCCCACGGGCAAGGTGCAATGGGTGGTGGGGCAGCACGCCGCCGGCTCGGTGGCCAAGCCGGGCGAGGGGCACTACCTGCTCCGCATTTCTGGTATGGCCAAGGGGTGTGTCGTGGTCAGCGATATGGTGGAGGGCGGAGGATCGCTGGTCTGGGATCAGGATGGGCTGTGGGTGGGCAACTTCTTTGAGAACCCGGTGATCGGGCCCGATTCCCCCCGCAGCGCCTACGAACAATGCGGCGAGAACTTCGGCGGCTCGGTCTTCACCGACCGGGTGAGCGGCGAGGTCTACTATATCGGCGGGGCCATCAACAACTGCCCCATCTACCGCATCAGCGGCTGGGACCAGTTCCAGCGTCAGTCCGGCACGTTCACGGTCACGCCGGAGATGGCGGCATCCTTCCAGAAGCATGTGCAGTTGGAGGCGGCGCGAACCGACGTGATCCACATCGCCTTCCGGGATGAACACAACTTCAAGCTCGACGGCGACCTGAATAACTGGCAGGGGATCAAGCCGCTGATCATCAAGGATGGCGAGAAGACCCTGGCCAAGGTCTACCTGGCCTGGAACACCTATTACATCTACGCCGCCTTCGACGTGACCACCCCCACCCCCTGGAAAAACCGCAGCACGGCGGAACTGGCGTTCCAGGGCGGAGCGGCGGTGGACCTGAACGCGGCACCCCTGAAGTTGGATGCGGCCAAGCCCCTGCGCGGCGTGTATCGGGTCGTGACGGCCCCCATTAATGGCAAGACCGAGGCGGTGGAGTTCTGTCCCCTCCTGCCCGTGGAAGCGCCGGACTGCTATCGCACCGACAGTCGCTACAAGACCCTGGTCGGGCAGGTGAAGTTCGATCGGGCGGCCCGCCTGGAATACGGCAGCCCGGACAATGCCGGCGTCAAGCTCAAGCCCGATGGCAGCGGCTACGTGGTGGAGATGCGGCTGAGGCGTTATATACCCCTGGAGTTTGCCCCGGGCTTCCGTTTCCGCCTGGATGCCTCGGTGATCCTGGCCGATCCCACCGGCACGCGGAGCGTGCTCCGCCTGCCCTGGCACTCCCGCAGCAACGCCGACATGATGGTTAATGACACCTACACGGAAGTGCAGCTTCGCCCGCGGAACTGGGCGGAAGCGGTGCTGGAGTAGAGGAAGTAAGAATGATAAACCGCATTGTGCTGAGTGCCATGGGTTTGCTGGCCGGCGCCGCCCGCCCCACTGAATGTCCGCTTCAGGAAACACTTGAACCAAGGAACTATCGTCATGAGAAACTCCATCTTTTGCGCGGTGATGTGCTGCGCGACTTTGACGGCGTGCATAAGGACCGCCGGGGCCACGGAAACCGAAAATCTCGGCATTCGAGTCTTGCCCGCGCCGGGAAAGGTCGTCGTCGATGGCAAGACGGACGACTGGGACCTCTCGGCGGGCGTGTTCACCTGTAGCGACGTGGAGAACCAGCGCGACACCATGGCGACCTGGTTCCACGCCATGTACGATGCGAACAATCTCTACCTCCTTGCGCGATTTAACGACGACACGCCCTTGAACAACCCCGGCCAGACCATCGCCGATTACGGCTTTCGAGGCGACTGTCTCCAGTTCCGCATTATCACCCACCCTGACGACGTCAACGAGCGAACTTCGCATTGGACCTGCTGGCGCGGGCGGGACGGCGACGACGTCATGGAGGTGGACTACGGCAAGCAGCTCAACCAGGGCCACTTGAAGAATGCCAAAATGCAGGGGGCCCAACAGGCGTTTCTGATCAATACCGGTGCAGGTGATTCAACCGGCGCGCCACAACCAAAAGGCTACGTTCAGGAAATTGCCATTCCCTGGAGCCTCTTGCTCAAGGAAGGCCAACAGCCCCCGAAGGCGGGCGAGCGGTTCGTCATGACGATCGAGCCGAACTTCACGGTGGGCCAAAACGGCCGTGCGAGCCTGAAAGACATTTTCAAACCCGGGGTCGCGCCTATCCGGGTGATGACGTTCTCGGGTAGCCAATGCTGGGGCTACGCCATGCTGGAACGCAGCGGCAAGGTCGAGCCGTCGCCCGTGCGTTTGGGCGACGCGCAGAATTTCCGGTGAAACTCCAACACGGCTATCCCGTTGTGGATTGGACCGGACTCGTCAAGTCCAAAGCCCTCAAGGGCTTCAAGGCAATCTCGTTCACCATGCCGGAGGACGGGTATATCTCGCTCAACATCAAGGACCGGAGCGGACAGCCCGTCCGGCAACTCTTGAACGCCGCCTTCTATACGAAGGGCAGACATGACGTGCCCTGGGACGGGCTTGCCACGATGAACTGGCGCACGCCGGGCCAACCCGTGCCGGCAGGTGATTATTCCTGGGACGCCCTCTGGCACAAGGGCATCAGCCTGCGACTGGTCGGCTGGGCTTGCAATGGCGGCAACGCGCCGTGGGACTCCGACCGGACTTCGAATTGGGGCGGCGACTTCGGTTATCCAGCCGCGTGCGCCACCGACGGCAAAAGACTCTTTCTTGGTTGGTCCATATCCGAAGGCGGAAAAGCGCTCCTGGCCTGCGACCTCGGCGGCAACGTGCTTTGGAAGAATACTCGCGGTGGGACCGGTGGCGCCGGCCTCGTGGCCGTCGACTCCGGCATTGTCTACGTCCAAAACCTGGGCGGCATGCTCTACCGATTGGATGCCGCCACCGGCCGCTACGTCGCCTGGGCAGGAACCGATACGCCTGATCTGATGATCAAGACGCTCTGGGGCAACGACTCGAAGAAGCCGGAGAGCGCCGACGCGATGGACGCGAAGAACGGCCGACTCTACCTGGCCTTCACGTCGATTGATACCATCCTGGTCCTCGACAGCAACAGCGGAAAGCTCATCAAGCAGCTACACGTTGCCAAGCCGATGGACGTCAAGGTCGCCGCCGGGAAGCTCTACGTCATGTCGGAGGGGAAGAGTGTGCTGGGAGTGAACCCCGAAACGGGGCAAACCGCACAGTTCATCGGCGGTTTGCGGAATGCCCGGGCCATGGCCTTCGACGGGCAGGGCCGAATCTACGTGGGCTTGCGCGAGCCGGACAACCAGGTCCTCGTCTTCGACCCCGACGGCAAACCCACCGGCAAGACGATCGGTCGCAAGGGCGGGCGGAGGCTGCTGGGGCCCTGGACGCCCGACGGCATGGCGTTTATAGCCTCCCTGACGGTCGACGCGGAGGGCAAGCTGTGGGTTGCCGAGGGCGATTATACGCCCAAACGCTTCAGTTGCTGGGATACCGAGAGCGGCAGACTGGTGAAGGAGTTTTTCGGCCCGACCACCTATGGCGCGCTGGGCGGCGCGATCAATCCGCAAGACCCGTACCTGATGGTCGGACAAGGCTGCGAATGGCGCATCAATCCCAAAACGGGTCGAGCCGATTGTTTGGGCGTGATTGCCCGCGACGGCATGGACGTCTCGCGGTTCGGCATCGGCTCCAACGGCAAGCTGTATCTGGCAGTGGCTACGCGCTGGGCCTTTGAACTCGGTTCCGTCGAAATCTTCGAACGGCTCGGCGACGGCGACTACAAGCTCCGAACCACCATTACTTATATCGATAAGAACGGCAAAGACATTCCCGTTTCTGTGACGCCCCGCGGCGAAGACGTGGCGAAAACGGCACTATGGTGCGATGAAAACGGCGATGGGCAGCGCCAGCCGAGCGAAGTCACCCTGGTCGACGGCGTTGTCCGCGTCTCGGGCTGGTACCTGGGCATGACGCCCGACCTGACGCTTTACGAAACGCACAACCGGTCGAGACCCGGCCAGTTCAAGGTCACGGGCTTCACCGCCTGCGGGGCGCCGAAGTACGATCTGGCACACCCCGTGAAACTGCCCGCCATCGGCCTGGGCTCGGCCGATGGCCGCCTGTTGTTGGAAAAGGGCGAGGAAGGCTACGCCAACTCCTGGAACCGCTGCTTCGATATTGCCACGGGAAGGCAACTCTGGACCTACCCCGACAACTTCGCGCAAGTGGCCGGATCGCAGAACGCCTGTCCGGCGGAAGTCGGGATGATTCGCGGTTCCTTTGGGCCGTGCGGCGCCGCCGCGCTGCCGAAACCGCTCGGCAACATCTGGGTCATTGCAACCAATTTCGGCGAGTGGCACATCCTGACCGAGGACGGCTTCTATCTGACGCATCTATTCCAGCCGAATCCACTGAAGGTCCGCTGGCCGGAGAAGGCAGTGCCCGGCGTGCGGATGGACGACTGCCCCTGCGGATGCGGTGGCGAAGACTTTGGTGGCTCCGTCGCTTGCACAAAGCAGGGCAAACTCTACCTCCAGGCCGGAAAGACCGGTTTTTGGAACGTGGAGGTAACTGGTCTGGACCAGGTTCGGGCCATGCGCGGAAGTGGCATTCCCATTTCAGCGGCGGATGTCAAGACGGCACAGGCATTCCATGACGATTACCTGCAAGCGGCCGTCGGCAAGGTGCGTCTGACGATCAAAAAGATGACGCCGAAGCTGACGGGCGCATTCGACGGCGATTTTCAAGGCGCGGAAATGTTCCGCTACCAGAAGCAGGACGATGCGGCGGTTCGCTCGGCGGCCGCCTGGGACGATCGGAATCTTTATGTGGCCTGGGAAGTGAGGGATGACACGCCCTGGATCAACGGCGCCACCGACCCGGCCCAAATGTATCTGGGCGGCGACACCGTGGACCTGCAATTGGGCACCGATCCCAATGCCGACAAGAATCGCGAGGAGGCCCAGCAAGGCGACTTGCGGCTCTCGATCGGCAATTTCCAAGGCCGGCCGACGGCCGTCCTCTACCGCAGGGTGTCCGGCATGAAGAAGCCCAAGGTCTTCAGTTCCGGCGTCGTGAGCTCATATCCGATGGACTTTGTGGACCTCGTGCGGTTGGAAAACATCAAGGTCACGGTGAGCCCCGGATGGGGATATCTGGTGGAAGCGGCCGTTCCGCTGGCGACGCTCGATCTTCGGCCAGCGGAAGGGCTTGTCCTGCGCGGCGATTTCGGCGTCACCCACGGCGACCGGGCCGGCTCGCACCCGCCTGCGGTCGTACTGGGCCAACCAGCACACCGGCATCGTGGATGACGCCGTCTTCGAGCTGAAGATGCGACCGAGGAATTGGGGTGAACTGACCTTCAAATAGTTGGCGTCGGTCGTTGCCGGTGCAGGTTCGATTTGCTGCCGTGCCCATGGCGATCGATACCGAGGCGGCTTTCGCCCGAAATTGCCCACCGATTTGCGTGGACGAGAAAGGCCGCCGCCGAGCCGGTTCGTTGACTTTCAAGCTGTGCAGCCTGCATTGTCCCGCGATCTATCCCACTTTCACCGGAGGCACCCATGAAACACTTTCCGAATCGTCTGACAACGCCAGCTTTGCTTGTCGTCGGTATCGTTTTGGTCCTTGTTGCGGCGGCATGTCTCGCCGTGGAGGCAGCCAGGGTCGGCACATCGCGCGCTCTGCGCTGGCCTCGTTTGTGATGGTGCCGGGCCGCGAGGCGATCAGCGAGCAGGTGCGGGAAATACCCGGCGTGGCCGAGGTCCTCTGCGCCAATCCCACGCTCACCGATCTGGCCTGGCTGTCGGAGGCAAAGTTTGGGGTGCAGTACTTTTGTCCCGACGAGGGCGAGTATCGTTTCGACGCCGAGCAGAACCAGGTCGTGTGCAGCGTCCATGGCAACCGCGAGCAATCGCGGCAGGAATCGCATCCGGACCGCAATGCCTCGTTCGCCCGTTTCATCGAGAATCTCGACGAGCTGTTGGTGTCGCTGCGGTTCCAGGGCGGTGCGTTGATGACCACGGTCGAGATCGTCCGCAGCGGGGCGGCGGGAAAGTAGCGCGGAGGTGAACGCGATGGGAAATCTCCTGTTCCGGCGGGATGGAACTATGGAAATGTGCCGCTGGCTATGCCATCGCTGTTGTTGGCGGGCTTCCATCGAAGGTCCCTTACGTCAGCCCGCTAACCTGCGTCGGTCACCCCCACCTCCGCGCAAACGCCACGGCCGGCGTCAAGAAGCCAGGAAACTGTTGGTTGTTCTTGACCCGAAGCCGCTTTGACACTCCCGCCTGACTTTTCGGCCAAGCAGCCAATTGACAGGATGGCCGCCCCTCCCGGCCCCCTGTGCCTGCCATGCCAGCTCCGCCTCCCTGCCAGTAAGGCACCATGTCGTGCCGACGAGGCCGCCGCGACCAGGCCCAGATCGGGGTAACCTCGCAAGATGTGGTGTAATCCGTGTCGCCAAGGCTAGGAGGCCGCCCGCCGGGTTCGGCAAGGCCCGCACACGCCGCGTCACAGCCGCGACCATGGCCCCGACGCTGGGCCGGAGAGCCTTGGTTGCCTTGCAAGCCGTTCTGGAGCCCTCTGGTCGCCATCGCCTTCCGGCAGCCGCCGACAGCCTCTACTTGCCGGGCGTTCGACATTTCCGCAAGGGCAAGTTAGAATCGCAGCCGTACCGTTCGACTTGATTCCTCGGCGTGCGCCACGCGTTGAACGGCTACGAAGGAGCTGGGCAACAGGCCCTCGAGACGTTCATTTTGTTTCCACTGCTCAGGAAGGAAGGGAGGGAAATCATGAAGCGATGGATGTTGACTGCGCTGGCGGTCCTGACGGGAGCGGGCATCGGGTACGCGCAATCGGCAACAAATCCGGTCACCCAGAACGTGAGTCTGACGGACGCGCCGGCGAATACGTGGGTGAAAGTCTGCGAAACGCCGACCGGTGGCCGGGACCTGCCGCTTTTCCTCTACGAACCAACGATCAAGAAGTTCGTGCGGTGGCCAGTGGCAGGTTTCCCGGATGAACTATGAGTTTGCGTTCGTTCCCGACGGCGGCAAGGTCTACGCGTACGTCTACAACAAGACCATCTGTTACGACCCGGTTGCCCGCGCGTGGGAGGAGACCGGAGCAAAGCCGCGCACCTCTTGCCGAATCTGGGGTTCGATGTGCTACGACCCGGTCAACAAGGAGATTCTGCACTCCGGCGGAGACGGCGGCAGCGCCGCGATCGGCACCTGGGTCTACAGCATTGCGTCGAACGAGTGGCGCAAGCTGGAGTTCGGTTCGCCGCAGCGGAGTGAACTCACGGCAAAGGCCAAGGATCTGCGATGGCAGGCCAAGACGCTGCTGGGCGCGTGCTGCAACCGATTTGCCGTCAGCGAGACCGAAGCCGAATCCAAGGCAGATCTTGCGGCCAGGGCCGCTGAATTGGCGGCAACGGCGGCGAAGTTCCGCGGCGAGGTTACGGCCGCCGGGCTGGCGGGGACGGAGAAGGCGGCAAGCGAGGCGGCGGCACAGCGATTGGACGCGGCGGCTGCGGCGCTGAAAGTCTCAGGGCCGACGTTAGCCGGGAAGGCAACCCAGGAGAACATCGCGGCGATTCGGGCCGTGCGGGTGATCTTCGAGCAAGTCGTCGACGCGCTCGCCGTGGAACCGCCCGGGCGGGCGCGGTTGCAGAGCGCCTACGATCCGGTTCACAAGAAGATCGTGATCTTCGCTGGGGACGGCCTGGACCGCGTCCTTTCGGACACCTGGGTCTACGACTGCGCAACACGGACCTGGGAGCAGCGATTTCCCCCAAAGGCCCCGTCGCCGCGCGCCGGACACGTCCTGGCCTGGCTGCCGAAGTCCGGACGGATCGTGCTGGCCGGCGGCTATAGCCGTGTGCGACTGCCCCACGAGCTGTGGACCTACGACGTAGCGGCCAACGAGTGGAAGCTCCTCCTTCACGTGCCGATCCAGAAGGTTCAGTCGGGCCGGGAGACGTTCACCATCAGCCCCGGCTGCCCGCGCATGGGAATGCAGGCCGGAGCGGTCAATGAGGACGATGTGCTCGTGTGTGCGAGCCTGCCCGCGGACAATTATGGGCGGGGGCTCGTCACTTGGGCCTGCAAGGTGAATCCGGCCAGGGTTGACGAGGACGGAACCGCAAGCAACGGCGTGGCCTCGGGCAGCTATACGTTCAACGCCATTGATCCGGCCGACTGGGAGAAGGCGGCGCAGCCTGATGCAGAGAAGATGCGGCAGACCTACAGGGATATGCCTGTCAACCAGTGGACAGCACTCAAATTCCCGCGGTATGCACCCGGCGCGGAATCGCTGGGGCACGACCGCCTACGATGCGGATCGCCATCAGTTGCTGTTCTGGGGCGGCGGTCACGCCACCAGCGCGGAGGACGACGTCTCGCACTTCAGCGTCCTGGGCGGCTGCTGGACAGTTGGATATCATCCTGACGATCCGATCGAGATCATCTACGCCTCGGTGCCCACGCCGGTGAGCTTCCATGATCGGGCTCATGTGCCCATGCACGCCTACAAGGCTTATGATTACGACCGGACTCTGGGCAAGATGCTCTACTTCGACCGGGCGTATGACCCGGCAGTTCGGGAGTGGGAGCCGGTTCCGCTTCCCGGCCTGGAGCACTGCGGAGAACTGGGCAGCTTTCAAGCGGCCACGCCCAGGGGCATGGTCTGCTATTCGGCCAAGGGACTCTTCCGCTTCGATGCCAAGGCCGGCCAATGGCAGAAGATGCCGTGGAACGGGCCAGTTCTCGGCGGCATCTACGCCGATGGGCACGACGTGATCTACGACTCCAAGCGCGACTGCCTGTGGATGGCCAACGAGAAGGTCGTGCTCCGCTACGATATGGCCTCCGGCAAGGCGGAGAAGGTGGACGTGCGGAAGCCCAAGGCGCTGGGCCAATTCTTCTTCTGGAGCGAGGCCATCTACCTGCCCGGCGCCGATCTGATCCTGATCATGAATCTCTTCGCCAAACCGGACGGCCAACTCGGCAATGCGATTTGGGATCCGGCCGACGGCAAGTTCTACTGGGCCGATCTGAGGTTCGTGGAGAACGACAAGCCGGCCGAGTTCAAGGGGAACCCGTTCAGTTGGTCCGACGCGCTCCGCTACGATCCGGGATTGAAACTGGCCGTTCTGAACAACTCCAGCGCCTGCAAGGTGTGGGCGCTGAAGTTCGACCGCAAGACGGCGAACCTCCAGGAGATGGAACCGGAGGCGAAGACTCCGTGAAGCGCCCTGGAAAACTGTTGACAAGCGAAGCCTATATGGGACATTCCGGGCAACGGCAAGAACCCCGTGAACAGTTACACACGATCAATCGCCCGGCTATTGAGGGCCAAACTGGCCTAGTTTGCGGAAGCAATTGGCGCGATCAAGTTACAAGGAAAACACTATGAAACGAAGCGGGTTCAGTCTGACAGTCATCTTGTGCAGTTGTTGTGTTGCACTGGCTGGCGAGTCTTCCAGCACCGTGCCAGCCAAGGCCAGAGACATTCTTTCTGGTGCCAGCCCCTGGGCCTGGCGCATTACGCTGCGCCAGCCGGTCGTTTCGGTGGAAGCGTTCAAGGCCGCGGGCCAGGCGGCTGACAAGCCGGCCGTATTGCCGGTTCCTAATGGTAGCGTTGAAACACCGCCGCCGTCCCTGGAATGGAAGAATGTAGAGTTCGACGATGGTTCCTGGGTGCGTTCGCCAGCGCCGATCTTTGGATCCGATAGCGAAGTGTCCCCGTTTCTCGCGCTGGTGTCATTGCGATCAGTCTTTGTCGTCGCTGCTCCTGCTGAGGTTAAGAAACTCTACTTGACGATGAACTATCGCGGAGGCGCAATTATTTATCTCAATGGGAAAGAAGTGGCTCGCGCCGATATGCCGGCAGGCGAAGTCAAGCCCGAGACACCCGCCCGGCTTTATCCTGACGAAGCCTGGGTGGACGCGGCCGGTGTGGCGATTCCGCCTCCGGTTGACCAGAAGGCGGAACATAAAGAGCGCGTCGCCAAACGTGAGCGCAGTTTCGGGCCAATCGAAATTTCGGTCAGCGCGCTTCGTCCGGGAGTCAACCTTCTGGCCGTGGAGATGCATCGCAGCGACTTTCACCCTTCTGCGATGAAGTGGTGGAGTTTTGGCCAGCAGCATTTCTATGGTAGATATCGCGGTTGGACTCCGGTGGGTCTGAACAGCCTGCGGCTGGCGGCTGTCGGCGCAGGCTTTACGCCCAACGTGGCGCGCCCGGACGGTGTGCAAGTTTGGAATCTGGATATTCATGATCGGCTGGAAGAGATTGATTACGGCGCGCCACAGGCGTGCCTGCGACCTATCCGCATCGTCGGCGTTCGCAATGGCGCGCATTCCGGCGCGGTGGTGCTTTCCAGCCGGCAGGCGATCAAGGCTCCTGTGGCCATCATCAGCGAATTCGGGCAACAGGACGGTTCGGGCAAAATCTCGGCGGCGCAGGTCCAGGTCTGGTACGTGCGAAAGGGCGAAACGACCAGTTTTCAGCGCAGCGGGCGTGTGCTCTATTCCTTTGATGTGCTCGATCCCAAGGCGCCTGCCGAAATTGCCGTTGCTAAAAACGGCGCCGCCATTTTGCCGATCCGGGCGACCGTGCATGTTCCCAAGGATGTCTCGGCCGGCAGTTACCAGGCGACGCTGACCATTGCGGCCGAGGGAATCAAGCCCACTGAGGTTCCGGTCTTTCTGGATGTCGTGGACTGGCAGGCGCCCGATCCCAAGGACTACCGCACGTTCGTGGGCATCTATGAGTCGCCCAACACGCTCGCGGATTACTACCGCGTGCCGGAATGGTCGGAGGAACATTGGGCGTTGCTGGACAAGAGCTTCGCCCTGCTGGCAAGCATGGGCGACCGCGTGGTCAACATTCCGGTTGTGGATCGAACCCAGTTCGGAAATGACGCAGGCATGGTTTACTGGGTGAAGAAAGCCGACGGAACCTATGACTACGATTTTACGGTTTTCGATCGCTACCTCAAGCTGGTCAAAAAACATCTGGGTGTGCCGGCCTTCGTCGCGCTCCACATCTGGCACGCCGGCGGCTGGGAGACGCGCAAGGCAGATCAGGAAAACACCGTTACGGTTATTGACGCCCAGACCACGGCCCGCTCGCACGTTCAGGTGCCGGTTTTCGGCACCGCGGCCAGCAAGGCGTTTTGGAAGCCGGTTTTGGATGGCCTCCGCGAACATCTAGCTAAAGAAGGCATGGAAAAGTCCATGTGTTTCGGCATTCTGAGCGACGGCGCTGCGCCGGTCGAGGTTTTCAAAATGTCTTCGGAACTGGCGCCGGGCGTGGGTTGGACCCGCGGCTGCCACTCGGCAACATCCGCGACCAAGCCTTATTCTGCGGGCGGTGGCGCCTTCGTGGTTTACCAGGAATTCTGCTACGGACGGGAAATCTTTGATCCGGCCAAGAAACTTCCGCATTTCTGGGAAATGACCGGTCCAGGAACTTCCTATCTTCGTGAAGATTTTGACGATACGGCCGCCTACATGATGCGGCTGACCGCGGAACGGGCGCTGTACGGCAGCACCCGCGGCTTCGGGCGGTGCATCCTGGATGGCTGGGCGGTGCCATCAGAAATCAACGGCACGAAACGCTTGATCTACGAGTACAACCGCTGGCCGCACTCCAGTTGTGCGCAACGCGAGCCGACCGTGGTCAGTCTGGCGCAGCCCGGGCCGGATGGCGCCATGAACTCGGTACGGCTGGACGTGATGCGTGAGGGCCTTCAGGAGGCCGAGGCGGCCATATTTATCGGCCAGGCCATGGACACGCAGGCCGCTAAACTCGGTGCGGAACTTGTTGGGCGCTGCCGCCAACTTCTGGCCGACCGAATCAATGTCTGCAGGTCCATTTGGTATGGACGGGCGTTGGCGGGTACGCAGGACGGCAAGTCGCATGTTGGCGCCGGTTGCGAGTGGCAGGAGCGCTCGGCCAAGCTCTATGTGCTGGCGGCCGAAGTGCGAAAGAAACTGGAAACTAAACCGTGATGGCGAAGCCGCCGTCGGGCCCCGATTTACGCTGCCGAGAGAACCCGTCCGATGCCGTGAAGCTGTATTAACGGACCATCCCCAGTTCCGACAGGCATGACAAGCTTAAGAACCCCGTGGATGATCGCCAGATTATAGAAACCCCGGCACGGAACGGCAAAGGCACAAGCAAGAAGAAGGGAATGCGTCATGTATAGCAAGAGAATTGTCTTGGTGATTGCGCTGCTGTCGGCGATGGCCATCTATCGTCAATCGCCATGAGATCCTCCGACATTTTCTTGCCAGACGATCACACCGCAGCGCGGCGGTGCGCACGATCCTGGACCACCACGCGACGTCGCGGCAGGAAACGTCCGGTCCGACGGCAGTAGTCCATGTAGTCTTGACCGTGCCGCCGCCGCAGGTACTCCTCCTCCGCGACCGTTTTGAGAAAAAGCATCAGCAGATGTACGCACCCGACGATAAGCATGGCGGGCGATGCCACGATGACCATCGTGGACACCATGAGCACGATGCTCAGAGCGTAGATGGGATGACGGATATGGGCGAACAACCCGTCGGTGACCAGCCGGGTGGGTTTGGTCGGCACCACGGCCATGCTCCAGTTGCATCCCATCCGCAGCCAGCAGGGAATGGTCAGCAGGAACGAGAGCATCGCCGCAGCGGCGCCGCACCAGCGCAGCACGGAGACCGCCGGATGACCCGATAAGCCGGGCAGGACCGCAAAAAAGACGTGATTTGACCGCAGGGCGTGAATCGGAAGAATCTGCCACAGCAGTACGGCGGGCAACCAGAGCACCCAGATCCAACGTTCCCACGGCGTATGGGGTAATCCTCCGGACCCGGCCTTATAGTGGAGCCGGCTCCGCACCATCATGACAAGCACGCCAATCCAGTAGCACCACACCGTCACCACGACAAGCATCTGCGGTAAGTCGCCGTTCATCTTTGCTCTCTCGCCCTGCCAGGGGAAATTGCGGAATGCTTCCGACTGCACGCACCTGCGCCGTCGGACGGCCTCGCTCCGGAGGCCACTCGTCCTCCGTCCCCGCAGGACGGCCCGTCCGCCGGCTCCGGCCGGCTATCGCCGAGGCGCGACAAAGGGTCGCTGCGGACAGACCTGCATGGCCTCCCCGATGACGATCTCTTGGATCCACGGCGCAAAGTCGATGTTGAAGTGATCGATGGCGGATTGGTCGATGTTGGCGCAGCGATATTGCTGCTGAAAGGCATTGACTTCCGCGTTGATGAGCGTGGTGGACGCGCTGTCTGCGCCAACGGGAAGTCCCGCCGGGAAGCCGTGCTTGCCGGATTGATAAAGATTCACGCATCGCCGCACGTTGGACGGGACCGTCGCCTTGAAGGTGCAGTCCAGCAGGACCAGCAGGTCTACCGGAAGCCTTGCGTCCTGGAATTGTCTGGCGAGCAGCGGGGCCATGTTGGCGCCGAGACTATGGCCGATGATCACCACCGGGCCATAGTTCGGATTCGTTCGATAGGCCGCCTTCATGCTTGCCATCACAATCGGCGACACCGAGGCGGGCACGATCGAGACATCGAACCCGTGCTTTTCCATTTTGCTTGCCAGCTCGTCCAGCCCCAGCGAAAACACGGTCATCACTCCGCGCACTATCAAGACCTTGCCTGGCCGGCGTATCGCCGGTGGCTGCGCGCCGCGGGACCCTTCGGCGACGCAGAGCAACAGGGCCGTCACGACGGCCCGCTGCCCCCACCGCAGAGCCCGCGCCTTCCGGCCCCGGGACTCAGGCTGCCGACAACGCGGCATCCGCACCGTGTGCGACGTCACGCGGATTCTCCATGCTCGCAGGATTCTGCAACAGCGTTTGCAGGGTACTGACAAAACGCGCCACCACAAAAGGATCCGCCAGCCGGTGATCCGCCCGTACAAACAAGGGCGCCATGCGCCGCACCACGACCTGGCCGTTGTCGACGGCCGGCCGCGGCTCAATCCGTCCCATCGTGACGTTGAGATGCGAGCTTCCGTCGGGAAAGCTGGAGGGCCTGTACGTGTGGAGGGTGGGGGCGGCGGAAAACCCGAAATAGTTCACCAGCACGGGGGCGCTGGCGATGCGGTCGATGCGGCCAAAGTTGGGCAAGCGAAAATTCCGCTGCAAGCCCAGGTAGCCTCGGATCACCCCGCGCAGCAACCATTCCGGCCAACGCCGCAGCCACTGCTTGTCGAGATGGTCCTGGGAGACGCCGTGAACCACGTCGGTCTGGCTCCTCCAGAGTTGCTGCGCGATTCGTGTGAGTTCGAGGTAATCGGCATGACGAACCAGCACCACGTCGACTTCCCCGCGTTGCTTATCGTAGATCATGATACGGACGTTCACGTCGCGGAACGTGTAGATGCGGCGGCCTACCACGCGACGGTTCAACTGTGGAAATCGGGCCAGCGCCCTTCCTACCGCCTGCAGCAGGACATGGCTCACGGTGATCAGGGTCGGGCTGGTTTGGTTTCGCTCATGGAGGTACGCCTCCAGCGCGCGCATGTCGACGTCTAAGCCCCACAGCATGGTCGGGTCCGCCGGGCTCGGACACGCGTACAAGTAGTGGAGGTTGTAGAAGGGGATTTCCGCGGGCGACAACGGCCGAGATTCCAGGGCCCATTCCATGACGGCGCTCCTTGCCAAGATAAACAACGATGTCGCACATCGCCTCGAGGACTAAGCGGCCTTTCTTTGCTTCTGCTGCCTAGCGGACACCAGCGTCGCTAACCGCCGAACCGTGCGAAGGTTTTCCGGTGAAACGTCGCGAGCCGCCAGCCTGATTTGGAAAGTGGCTTCAATGCGGAGCAGCAGATCGGTCACCAACAGCGAATCAATCCCGCACCCCGCCAGAAGGTCGGTGTCGATGTCGAAGTCCGAGGCGAGGTTGGTATTCTGCCTGAAGAACGCGAGCAGCGTCTGTTCGATCGGTCTTGGCATCGTCATGCTCAAACTCATTTCCTCTGGTCACAATTTTGGACGCAGGCCGCGGTCTCACGCCGCGTGCTTCCAATCACGGTCGGCAAGAAACGTTTTCCACGCCAAGCGTTCCGCTCGTTGTCTGAGGGCGGGGCGGTCGACTTTCCCGGCGCGATTCAGCGGCCAGCGCTGCAACAATTCGATGTATGCGGGAACTTTGTTCCGCGGCAGGTCGCGGAGGCATTGCTGCCGGATCTCCGCCTCGGTCAACTCGTAGCCCTTGTTGGGAATCAGGTAGAGCGCGAAACGCGTCGCTCCGGATAGCTCGTAAGGCACGGCCAGGACTTGGCTCTGGGGAAAGCGGCGTAGTACCGCCTCCTCGAGTTCTCGGGGATGAGTGCGGAGACCTTGGATTTTTACGATGTCACTCTTGCGGCCCTTCACGAAGATGTAACCATCGCTGTCGGTCGTGGCGAGGTCACCGGTCTGCAGCCAGCCATCCTTGATTGTTTCCACGGTGGCCTCCGGATCCCGCCAATACCCCAACATGACGTTTGCGCCCGGGCGCAAAGCTCGCCCACTTGGCCTGGCGAAACTGGTTGTCCGAGTTCGTCAACCACGCGCAGTTCGACCCCCGGGATTGCCTTGCCAATCGAGCCGGCCCGCGCCCGCAGCTCCCGGGGTGGCAAATACCCCAGCCGCGCCGTTGCCTCCGTTTGGCCATACATCACATAGAACTCGGCGGGGGCGATCCGCTCGGCAACCGAGAGGGCCAGCTCCGGCCGCAAAGTTCCACCCGCGACTGTCATATACCGCAAGCTCGGCATCGGCAAACTGCCCAACTCGCTCCAGGAGAGTAAAGCTGCGTACACCTCCGGGACGCAGGAAAACGTAGTGGCCTCGGACTCCACGATTGCTTCGAGGATGCTGTTAGGACAGACCGCGGTCCCCCCAACGACCAGCGTCGCGCCCTGAAGCAGATGTGTCTGCAACACCGAATTACCGAAGGCGTGATAGAACGGCAACAGCGCCAGGGCGCGATCGTCGGGCCCGATGGGTAGATACTGCCCAATGGCTTGGGCGTTGGCCAGCAAGTTGGCATCGCTGAGCATCACCCCTTTTGGCTCACCCGAGGAACCGGACGTGAACATGATCACCGATGGGCGCCGCCCGTTGATGGTCGGCAGCTCGACCAAAGGCAAACGTGCGCTGGTAGTCTGTCGGAGCTCGACAGTCTGGATTCGCCCCGGTGGCGTATCGCAACGCTGCCGGAGAATGCGGGGTGTGCTGAGGATTACCTCCATTCCACATGCCAACACAATCCGGGACAGCCGACCAGGCTCGATGTCCGGTGGCAGTGGCACGACAGTGCAGCCAGCGAGAAGGGTTCCATAAAACGCCGCCAAGTACTCCGGCGAATTGCTGAACAGCAATCCGACCCGGGCTTCCGGCTCCAGGTTCTGTTTCCGACGGAGAAATGAGGCAACCTCATGGGAAGCTCGCTCAATTGCGTCGTACGAGAACGCCTGCTGGCCCATCAAGATCGCCGGGTGATTGCTGCGGCAGGCGGCTACTTCGAGGAAGGCAGTGGCCAGACACCCGTGGGCGGCCAAGCGAGCTAACGTGGCAGAGGACGACCGGCTGGCCTGACAGCCAGGCGTCGGTTCGATGCCGTCCAACAGGCCGACGAGGCAGTTGCTCAAATCGGAGGTTCCCACGCAGGACCGGTTGATCCCGTTCGGCAACTGTGTTCGCTTGTATCGCTTGGCGGTATTTCCCATGGCACCGTGCCGAGAATTGGGCTGTGCAGAAGTAGCTGCGGGGTAACTATGTTGACGCAGGATCGGCTAGGAACAACAGCGGCATTCGTTCATGCTGGGCGCAGCGAAGCATCTCCCGAACATTCGAGCAGATCCTTCGCTGTGGTCAGTCGTGACCGACGGGAAGACACGGAAGTGGTTTCTTTGCCGCGATCCTCATCGACAATTCGCGATCAGGGAGTTTAGAGTAAATGTATCAAATATTCCGATTATCCGACGGTGTCAGACCTCCCGGTGTGGAGGCCTGAGCGATCGTACCGGTTTCATTCCATCTTGCGAGAATGCCAGGGCCTCCGTGTGGCCTCACCCCCCCTCGCATGATATCCTAGGTACCACCCCACCGCTTGACAGACATCCCCCCATTACAATCGGCAAAGTTTACCTAAACACCTCCTTCTGAGAGGGACGATTACTGATTCGACTCGCCGTCGCCGGCATCATGGGGAGTCGGCGTCGTCCAGACTTCCAGGAATTCAAGGAGGAACCATCACCATGAAGAGCAAGATCGTGGAGATCAAGGTTCGTGACATCAGGGTCGTCCCTCGACACGGCAAGGAAATGGGCGATCTCAAATCCCTCGCCCAGTCAATCGCAGAGGTTGGCCTCCTGCACCCCATTGGTGTCACGCCACAGACAGAACTGGTCTTCGGCGAGCGGCGGCTGCGGGCGTGTCGGGATATCTTGGGCTGGGAGACCATTCCCGCCAGGCGCATCGACGTTCCGGCCATCGCTTTGTCGGCGGAGTCTCCAGGAAAGTGGTTGGATAAGATCGAGAAAGCGCTCGTCTACACTCCCTCGTGTTGTCGCGTCGGAAATTGGCAACCCACAGGGCTTACCTTCGAGGACGCTTGGTTTGTGGCGGCCGACGGTACGCGACTGCACGGATGGTATGTGCCCCACCCGCAGCCCCGGGCGGTCGTGCTCTTCTGCCACGGCAACGGCGGCAATGTCGCGATGTGCGCCGAGGTTCTACGGTTGCTCCACGATCGCGTGGCTGTGACGGTGATGGGTTTCGACTACCGGGGTTACGGCCGCAGCGAAGGGACGCCCAGCGAGGCAGGCTTGCTGGCCGATGCCCGGGCGGCGCGGGCGTGGTTGGCGCGCCGGGCGGGCATCACCGAAAACCAGATCGTGCTCATGGGCCGATCGTTGGGCGGGGCGGTGGCCGTCGACCTAGCCGCCGCCGATGGCGCTCGCGGTCTGGTCCTGGAAAGCACCTTCACCTCGATGCCCGAGGTTGCCCGTACGACAATACCCTGGCTGCCGGTGAGGGACTTGATGCGGACAAAGTTCAATTCGTTGGCGAAGATCCGCAACTACCACAGTCGGCTTTTACAGAGCCACGGCACTGCCGACCGGACCATTCCTTTCGCCATGGGGCGGCAGCTTTTCGAGACGGCCAATGAGCCAAAGCAATTCATCGCGATCCACGGTGGCGACCACATCGACCCGCAGCCTACCGAGTACTACGCAGCCCTCTTCGAGTTCCTGGGCGAACTAACGGTAAGCGGCCTTCACGATCGGGTTCTTTCCGCGATGCCCACCGGGAGCGGCAAGCCCGTTGTCTGCGACAGGCCGTATCTGCCTGTTTCCTGGCAACGGGCGGCCACCCGCTGGTCGAGCGTGACGCCTTGAGCCACGATCTATCGGCGTGGTGCGGGCCAGGTAGTTTCGATTCAGGTTCACTCGGATCGCGTATGGTCAAAATACTCGACCGAACCGCAAGTCTCAATCGACATTGAAGTTAGGGAGGCTAATTCCGGTCCATTGGCAGACGAGCACCGCCAGCCGACGCTGGAGTTTGGCTCCCACCCCACGGCATCGGTGTGCCCCACCTCCGCAGGTAAGCAGTCGCGAAATGCTCTGGTGCAATACGGCCGCTATCGGACTGTGGAGCGGTCGGCAACACCGGCCTGCCCGACTTTCGCGACCCCGAGATCGGCATGGCACGTTGAAGACGTCGCTGTACACGAGGGCGAGGTGGCTATTGTTAGCTCCCCCCGCAGGTATCTGTGATTCTGTCCCGACTACCCCAATCCGCACGGCGATGCGGCACGTTGATTGATGAGATGGCGATCGCGGAAAGTATTGGCGGGAAATTTGGCCGCTGGGTGGATGAATTGGCCGAGCGTCAGAAAATGAACCATTCTTGGGACCGCGGGCATGAAGGCACTTGAGAATCCAGCCGATCCCCGGACCGGTGGGATCTGGGGGTGCGGTTGGGCAGCGGCAATACCAATAGTACCAATAGTGAGAAGCAATCCTCTGGCCGCTAGGACTTGGCGATGCCCGCCACCTGGAGAACCGTCCGCGTCTTCATCTCCTCGACGTTCTGCGACATGCACGCGGGACGGGACCATCTGGCTATAGGAGGCCAAAGTGACCTTGGATCAGGCACGAGAAATCGTTCTCCTATCAACCCGGATTATTCACCAACATGTTGGACGTTGTGATTTTCTGACTGGTGAACGAATTGGGGGACGCGAGCGTGCGACGAGGACACAATCCCCCCTTTCCCCCCAACCCGCGCGAGCAGCCGTGGGTAGCGAAGTTCGGATTGGGCGATTCTCATTCACGGATGACCCTCGTGAGGAAGGCATGTTTTGGGGGTGGCATGAAGGGGCGGTAGGCAGGACGACGCGGGGCGGGAAAGCGCGACGGCAATCGCCATCGCCCGAGACGAGCAACCAACCGCCACAGACGAAGGAACGTGTCGTCACCTCGAAGTACCCTAACCATCTGTGGATGACGGATCTGACCACCGTGCCCATAGGCTCCGGTTTCTGGGTCACATGGCTGCCCTTCTCGCTGCTCCAGTGCTGGCCGTTCTGCTGGTGGATCGGCGTGGTCATCGACCACTACTCGCGGCGGATCATGGGCGTCACGCTGTTCTGGAAAGAACCGACTTCGCAAGCCGTGCGGGCCTTCCTCGGTCGCGTCATGCACGCCGCGAAAGCCAAACCCAGGCACTTGGTAACCGACAAGGGGCCCCAGTTCTGCAACAAAGACTTCAAGCCGTGGTGCCGACGCAAGCATATCAAACCGCGTTTCGGGGCCATCGGTCAACACGGCTCCATTGCCGTGGTCGAGCGGCTCATCTTGACGCTCAAACAGTGCATCGCTTGGCTGCTCTTGGTGCCGCTGCGGCGAGAAGCGTTCCGGCGTGAGCTACTCGAAATGGCCGCATGGTACAATACCGAACGTCCGCACATGTCGCTGAACGGCCAGACTCCGGACGAGGTGTACCGCGCACGCTTTCCCGCCAACCGCAAGCCACGCTTCGAGCCGCGTCCCAAGTGGCCGCGTGGTTCGCCCTGTGCGACGCCGTGGGCCTTGGTCAAAGGCAAGCCAGGCGTGCGGATCGAACTCGATGTCGAGTTTCAGGCAGGCCGTCGGCATCTACCCATCGTGCGCGTACAGGCGCGGCGTAGGGGACCAATACCGCTACAGTGCCGAAGTCGGCGCCTGCGATCTGCGCGCATAGCGCGCACCAGTCTTCGTCAACCGCGGTCTTATTCCAGATTGTCAAAGATCTGCACAGGTGTCACGGTAATCATCTGCCCGATTGTTGGATTCACCTTGATTTGCCATCGTTCTTATCCACCACTGCGTGGGGACTGATCCAATATCGCTTAGGCTGTCAAGAGTCGACGGACCAGCACAGCCATTGATAAGCCACAACGGAGAAGTCTGGCCTTGGCAGCACGACCGCGCTTGACGTAAGGCGGGTAGACTCGGGCCTGCCAGTCGCTGCCGAGGCCCGCGCCCGAATAGGTCATCCAGAACTAGACATTGCTATCAACCAGCATTGCGTCCGATCGCCGTGGCTGGTCGGAGCGGATGTCGATCACCTCGGCCTGAACGACGTAGTTGACGGCCACTAGCCCCCCTCGCTCAACCGCTCAAGAACCTTCGCTTGGGCCTCGCGGTAGCCCGCTGAAGCGGCATAGTACTTCTTTGCGTTCTCGATAACGCGCCTGAGCAATTCGTAGCCCGTCGGGTTCAGGTTGCGCACCCGCAGCGACCGGTTCAAGTCCTCCGGCCGGAGGTCCTTGAGCAACTGGCCGATGGCGGCATTAAAAAACGGCGCGGCGAAAACGGACACGCCGTCGAAATCGAGTTCGACTTCATGGCCGGCGAGCAGTTCGGGCTTGATCTGCTGGTAGATGCTTTGCCCGTCGTCGAGAGTGATGGCGTCCTCGCCGATGGTCACATGCACAAGACATTTCATTTGGCAAATCCCCCATTGGGGCGGGGCATTGCTAGAACAACGGGGTGTCAGGCACCTCGGATTTGAAGCAGTAGTACCTATCGTCACACTGGAGGCTGATGTTCAGAACCGTCCCCTCAAACATGCTCGGGCGGGTCTCGTATCTTTCCTCCTTCTCGTCAATTCTAGCGTATCCGTCGTGGCTGAACACCTCCAGGCAGCCCTTGTTGAGGCGGACGGACTCTTTCAGCAGGTCAAGCCCCATTCCCCGTCCCATGCCATTGGGCCTAGTCGTGTTGCCCGCCTGGAAGGCCCAAGTTTGCGTCTCGGATAGTGCTGCCCGCAACTGAAAATGCCGACCGGCGAGTGGCTGTGCTCGAAGGCGTTGGCGTAAATCTTCCAAACGCGCCCGACAATCGCGTCGCGGAGCCTTGTACTCACGGTGATCCACCCGCGCCCCAACCACTTCGTCTTGAGGTAGGCGATAAGATCGGCGACGTTCAAGGCCGGGTCCTCCCGGTACGGAATCGAATTGCCAGCCCGTGGCCAGCCCCCTGCCACGACGCACGCCGCGTCGTTTGGCCGCGCTCCGCTACGCTGCGCTTCGCTACCCTTCGCCAAACGCCGCTACACCCCAAGGGGTGTAACGCGCGTGATGGCGAGCGGCTGTGGCGGAACTCGTGAGAGTTCCGGTTCACCCCCATGCACATGGGGACAACTCACGCCGGCCGGCAGTTCCGCCTACGCCTTCACGGTTCACCCCCATGCACATGGGGACAACTAGTACAAATCCTTCGGTTGCTCTAGAATTTGCGGTTCACCCCCATGCACATGGGGACAACTTCAACGCCTGTTCCACCGAGCGGAAGGCGTACGGTTCACCCCCATGCACATGGGGACAACGGCTGCCGGCCGGATCTCGAACGACAACGAGCGGTTCACCCCCATGCACATGGGGACAACTGCGGCCAGCGGTGCGTGGTGACAATGCCCGTCGGTTCACCCCCATGCACATGGGGACAACGTCAGCGAACACTCCGGAGCAACTGTCAGTTACGGTTCACCCCCATGCACATGGGGACAACGCGTCTCCGTTCAGGCGGCGCTCATGCCTTCACGGTTCACCCCCATGCACATGGGGACAACGGGAACTGCAGCAAGGCAGCATCCTCCGGGGACGGTTCACCCCCATGCACATGGGGACAACATCCTCACCGACGTCATTCCGCCGGATGCTCCCGGTTCACCCCCATGCACATGGGGACAACTCGCTCCGGGCCATCTCGCCGCCGCCCCCAAACCGGTTCACCCCCATGCACATGGGGACAACGCCCGCCGGGCAGGCGACGATCACCAGGCAATGCGGTTCACCCCCATGCACATGGGGACAACGCCCACGTCGAGCGTGTTGGTCGCCTCCAGCTCCGGTTCACCCCCATGCACATGGGGACAACTCGGCTTCAGATCCCGGTTGGCCAGCAGTACGGCGGTTCACCCCCATGCACATGGGGACAACATCTTCGCGCCTTGCCGCCCGACGTGTGCCATGCGGTTCACCCCCATGCACATGGGGACAACGTCTATATCAAGACTGATACTGGTCATTGTATCGGTTCACCCCCATGCACATGGGGACAACCCGAGCTGGTCGCGGGCATAGGCATAAGCCTCCGGTTCACCCCCATGCACATGGGGACAACGTCGTCCCACACATTTGTCACCAACTCGCCTTCGGTTCACCCCCATGCACATGGGGACAACTGGTACACCCGCAAAGACGGTCGCAAAGTCGCCGGTTCACCCCCATGCACATGGGGACAACATTATAGCTAATCGGATACGCGACGCAAGTACCGGTTCACCCCCATGCACATGGGGACAACGAGGGGGAGAAGAGGAGAGGGAGAGAGAAGAACGGTTCACCCCCATGCACATGGGGACAACGAACACCACGCCGGCCCATTCCTCGATGACGCCCGGTTCACCCCCATGCACATGGGGACAACGCTACCGGAGCGCGTTCCAGTCGGCGATGAGTTCGGCTCACCCCCATGCACATGGGGACAACTCGCTGGTGACGCTCATTCCCATGATCGTCGGCGGTTCACCCCCATGCACATGGGGACAACGCTGGCCCTGATCACCTGGCGGAGTCAGGAAAACGGTTCACCCCCATGCACATGGGGACAACGACCTCGACGAACTCGCGGGCCTGGAAGGTGGCCGGTTCACCCCCATGCACATGGGGACAACGTTTTTCCAACGGCCCCGCGTCCCTGGATCAGCGGTTCACCCCCATGCACATGGGGACAACGGCGACGCCCGATTCGGCGACATTGTGGCCGACGGTTCACCCCCATGCACATGGGGACAACTGGTGGTTTCCCTCTCTGGAGATGGACCAGCGCGGTTCACCCCCATGCACATGGGGACAACGAGACGGTGGGAGTCGCTGCGGCTGCCATGATCGGTTCACCCCCATGCACATGGGGACAACGAGATTGTCAAGGGTCTTCCCTTGCGGTCTCTCGGTTCACCCCCATGCACATGGGGACAACGGTTTCCGCCACCTGATAGCCCTTGCGTTTGGCGGTTCACCCCCATGCACATGGGGACAACGCCGACGTTCTCCACGATCACCCAGGCCGGCCGCGGTTCACCCCCATGCACATGGGGACAACGGTACAGCCCGCCGCCGATCGAGTCCGGCAACGGTTCACCCCCATGCACATGGGGACAACCAAAGCAGTTGCAGTAGTGCCCAAGGTCAAACCGGTTCACCCCCATGCACATGGGGACAACTTATAGGCGCGGACTTCCGCACAATCCGCAACCGGTTCACCCCCATGCACATGGGGACAACTTTTATACTATCGGTCAATTTCTGTTGCACATCGGTTCACCCCCATGCACATGGGGACAACGCAATCCTGGCCGTTGCGGGTGGTGATTGATCCGGTTCACCCCCATGCACATGGGGACAACTTTACGGCCTGAGCCAATCCGCCGGTACGCTGACGGTTCACCCCCATGCACATGGGGACAACGAACATGCGGTCCACCTGGGACAGGCTGCGTTCCGGTTCACCCCCATGCACATGGGGACAACGGCCGGATCTTCGGGGCCGGGCACCAGGTCGATCGGTTCACCCCCATGCACATGGGGACAACACAAATCGCAAAAACCGGAAATAATTTGAGAACGGTTCACCCCCATGCACATGGGGACAACTCGACCTCAGTGGTCGGCGTGGAGGCTTGCGTCGGTTCACCCCCATGCACATGGGGACAACCGCAACGTATCAGAGCACAGTATTATTATCGCCGGTTCACCCCCATGCACATGGGGACAACGGCCGCCTTCGCCGCATCCTTTGCCGCCTGGCCGGTTCACCCCCATGCACATGGGGACAACACTAGCGGGATACTGCCCGCAATGAGAACAATAGGTTCACCCCCATGCACATGGGGACAACGTGGTGACGATTCTGCCTACCTGCGCCGTCCACGGTTCACCCCCATGCACATGGGGACAACGGAGCAGCGGTCTTGCGAGGCTTGCCGGACGGCGGTTCACCCCCATGCACATGGGGACAACAATCATCTTGCGGCTGTCCTCTCCCTCCAAGTCGGTTCACCCCCATGCACATGGGGACAACCCCCGCCGGTGGCTGGTCCGGCTGCCGGTGGTGCGGTTCACCCCCATGCACATGGGGACAACGATCGGGTGTCGGCCCGAGGTCGCACGCTGCCGGTTCACCCCCATGCACATGGGGACAACGAGAGGCTGTCAGAAGCGCAGCGGGGGGACGGAGGTTCACCCCCATGCACATGGGGACAACGATGGCCCGGTCCAAGGCCCGCGCGGCGGCGGCTGGTTCACCCCCATGCACATGGGGACAACTTGCAAATTGTCGCCACGGCGGGCAGGGAAAACGGTTCACCCCCATGCACATGGGGACAACTTCCCATAAGGCCCTTGACGGCGGGCAGCTTGCTCGGTTCACCCCCATGCACATGGGGACAACCTGCTGCTGGCCTTGCCGCGTTTCTTGGGGTCCTGGTTCACCCCCATGCACATGGGGACAACGTCCACCTCGTACTCGCCCAGCGTCCGGCCGACCGGTTCACCCCCATGCACATGGGGACAACACAAGAGACGACCTTGGCGAACTTGGAGAACAAGGTTCACCCCCATGCACATGGGGACAACGAAGCTGTTTCTCTCCAGGATTATCAGGTGGGACGGTTCACCCCCATGCACATGGGGACAACGCCTCCATTCGCACGCGGCAGAACTCCGCGGCCGGTTCACCCCCATGCACATGGGGACAACGAGAGGCTGTCAGAAGCGCAGCGGGGGGACGGAGGTTCACCCCCATGCACATGGGGACAACTCGGCGTCCACGAAGATGCTCCAGTCCCAGCCCGGTTCACCCCCATGCACATGGGGACAACGACATTCTTCCAGCGTGGCTTCCACCACAACGGCGGTTCACCCCCATGCACATGGGGACAACCCCTCAGGTTCTTGTGTGCCCCGCTGACTCTGCGGTTCACCCCCATGCACATGGGGACAACCATTTGCACGATGGCCGTGTCGGACTGTGCTTCGCGGTTCACCCCCATGCACATGGGGACAACTGAAGGCAACGCTCTCGTTACTGACAGCAGAACGGTTCACCCCCATGCACATGGGGACAACTGGCAAATCCGCCAAAGAACTCCTGCGTGTCGCCGGTTCACCCCCATGCACATGGGGACAACGACCGTCTTGGGGGTCATTTGCCCTGCATCGTACTCGGTTCACCCCCATGCACATGGGGACAACGGGATTTCTCCCGTCCGACAACCGCAACGCAGCCGGTTCACCCCCATGCACATGGGGACAACGCAACGCAGCAATTCTTCCCATCGCCGCTCGCCGGTTCACCCCCATGCACATGGGGACAACATCATGGTCGAAGGGAATCCAGTCTCCAGCCATCGGTTCACCCCCATGCACATGGGGACAACACCAACATCTTGTGTCAACTGCGAGGGATGGCCACAAGATGTAGCCCCTCGAAGTCAACGATCTTTCGGGAGCCATCGCCATCGGTGCGGACCGCGAAGCCCTGCTCGCCCGGCGAACTCCACGCTTGCAGGCACGCGCCGCCCTTGCTCCCGGCCACCGCCTTTTCCCAAAGCTTATCCCGGAGGCGGGCGGTCATACGGCCGAGGAAGATCCCGGCCTTCGGTTCGATCATCCACCGGCTCAGGTCCCCCCGCAGCCCCGGCGGCACTCTTTCCAGGATCAGCACGACCATGCAACACCTCCTCGATGTCGGGAAGAATCCGGTCCAACAAGCGGGTCTTCTGGAAAACCTCGCGGCAGTCCTCGCGGGCCCGCCGCTCCACGTTGTGCTCGCCGCCGGCAATCAGCTCGAAAACCAGCGGAACGGTCAGCTCCACCTTGTACAAATCGGCGATATCGTAGACAAACGAAAGGGCCTTACCCGTATGGATGAAGCCGATCGCCGGCGAGTAGCCGGCGGTAACGATGGCCGCCTGCGTCAAGCCGTGAAGGCAGGCGTTGGCGGCCGACAGGGCGCGGTTTACCGGGTCGGCGGCGTTCCAGTCGCCGGGATCGAAGCTGCGGCCCTGCCATTTGACCTTGAACCGCTCGGCCTGCTGGCGGTACGCATTCCGCACGCGGTACCCCTCCCGCCCGCGGATCTGCTCCAGGGTAAGCCCCGGCTCCAGCAGTTGGCCGAAACGTTTTTCGTACATCCGGCGGACCACGGCGGCGCGGCAACGGACGTTGCAATAGAGTTCCGCCTGGCGGAGGAGTTTGTCGGCGCTGAAGCTCCCCCCGCGGCCGTGGCTGACGATCTACTGCTGCTTCTGGCCAAACATGCCGACCGGGCCCTCTCGGCCCGTGGCAGCGAACTGGGCGGAATGTTCTACGCCAGCGACGACCTGATGGCCCTGCGGGCCGCGATGGCGGCCAGTAATCTGCACGTCGATCGTTTCTCGCTGCGGTACAACCCTTGGGACCTGGGCGCCAGCCGTCGGCCGCACAGGCATCCCCACGCTGCAAATCAGGGCCCCGGCTTCGCCCCGAGTCGTGCAACCAGGTTGACTCCAAAAAATCCACCGACGCGGCGTTTGGCGGCGCTCCGCTTCGCCAAACGCCGCGACACCCACGAGGGGTGTCGCTCGCGTCATGGCGATATCATTACTCGAGCTGTGGCTTGCGGGGAATCGCCGCTCGGATACACTCAGGCCACGGGTTATCCCGCGACGTTCCTGGCTGTGGCTTGCGGGGAATCGCCGCTCGGATACACTCTGCCCCGTCGCTGGCGGCCCCCGTGTTCGCTGTGGCTTGCGGGGAATCGCCGCTCGGATACACTTGGAATGCGAATCAGCATGACGGCGGCGGTGCTGTGGCTTGCGGGGAATCGCCGCTCGGATACACTATTCGACTTGACCGCATTGCAGAAGATTCTGCTGTGGCTTGCGGGGAATCGCCGCTCGGATACACTTGCCCCTCAGGCCCGTCACGTTGCCCCTCAGCTGTGGCTTGCGGGGAATCGCCGCTCGGATACACTTCGCACGGCCCTCACCGCACTGCTGTGGCTTGCGGGGAATCGCCGCTCGGATACACTCGCCGCTGGTGAACGAAACGCCACGCTGCTGTGGCTTGCGGGGAATCGCCGCTCGGATACACTTTCTCGGGCCGCAGGTTGCCGACGGCGCGGCTGTGGCTTGCGGGGAATCGCCGCTCGGATACACTCCAGGCGGACCTCCTGCGCCTCCTTGACCGGCTGTGGCTTGCGGGGAATCGCCGCTCGGATACACTTGCCCCTCAGGCCCGTCACGTCGCCCCACAGCTGTGGCTTGCGGGGAATCGCCGCTCGGATACACTTCACCGACACTGGCCCCCTCACCGACACGGGCTGTGGCTTGCGGGGAATCGCCGCTCGGATACACTGGAGGGTTTCTGCGTCCCGACGCGCTGACGGCTGTGGCTTGCGGGGAATCGCCGCTCGGATACACTTACGCCCAGCCGGCATGTTCCTGCCAGTATGCTGTGGCTTGCGGGGAATCGCCGCTCGGATACACTTGCAGCGCAGTCGCGCTGTGGCTTGCGGGGAATCGCCGCTCGGATACACTGCGCAGGCTGCAGTCGCTGTGGCTTGCGGGGAATCGCCGCTCGGATACACTCCCTCCGGCGTAAACCTTTACGCCGGAGGCCCTTAGAGCCACACCAAGGCTAGAAAAGGGCAAGCTGAGAGGGCGGTTGTTCCACAGATAGGTCGCTTTTGCCAATGTAGCTCTCCATTTTACCGAACTGGTGGTCCGTGACAGCCAATACGCGGACATACCCCTCCGGCGGCAGGCCCGCACGGACGCGGTGACGGTAGGCCACGGCCATCTCCTCACTGGCGCAATATCGGGCGTAAACCGAGAATTGCAGCATGGAGAAGCCCTGTTCGATGAGCAGCTTGCGGAACTGGGTGTAACGTTTTCGCGCCTTCCGCGTCGTGACGGGCAAGTCGAACATCGCAAACAGCCACATCCCACGGTATCCCGAAAGAACGTATTCTTGTCGCGGCATACATCAAAACTTGGGAAAGTGGTCGAAGTCGGGCAACTCCAGTTTTTCGGCTTCGCCCAGGAAAATGTCGGCCAGCGACGCGGCCATCCGTGTGGCGACGTCAAACAGCGTCCGTAGCTCGCCACCCATCAGGAAGCGCCCCGTCAGCTCGCCGATGATTTGCTGCTTCGCGGCGGCCTCCAGCCCGTAGGGCTCATCATGGTCGCTCATGTACTCGACCACGGCATGATCGACGGTTGGGCGGAAAGGTTCCATCAGGTCGTCGGCCAGGCAGAAGGAGTCGTATCGATTATGGTGGTGGATGCCCAGCGAGGGGTGCAAACCAGCGGCGCTGATCGCGCGGGCCACAATCGCCCGCAACACGGCATAGCCGTAGTTCAGCAGGACATTCTGGTCCTCATTGTCGCGTTGCCGGCGGAAGTCGAGGTCGGCGAAAAGCGCCGGCCAGTAGCGGCGCGCCGCTCGTGCTTCCACGTTGGCCGGATCGCCGGAACGGACCTGAGCGACCAGCGCCTGAAGGCCGAAATCCCGGCCGCGAAGCTCCACAAGCAGCGCGGCCTGGGCTTTGATCTTAGCCCGCACAATCTGTAGCCAGAGCCGCTTACGCACGGGTACGGGTGCGCGGGCCTGGGCCAGGAAACGCTCGGCCTGCGCGTGGTGGGCGGCCAACGGAAGCATCATCCCAACCGGCAGGCGGAAGCCGTCGCAGGCGACGAAAACGCCGCCGGCCGTAGCCAGGCCCGAGAGCACCGCCTGGGAAAAGGTGACCTGCGGATGGGCGACCACGACCACCGCGATATCGGCCAGCGGCATGGAGACCTCCGGCACGTCTTCGCGCTCGACGATCAGTTGAGCGCAGCGGACCCGGAGGCGCGCGGGGGCCTCAGAAAAGTCAACGATGCGGTTAATCATTCGCGGGAAGGATGTTGCCCAAGGGATCAACGTTGACCTTCCGTGCGTCGTTCCTGAAAAGGGTATTTGCGTGCGGCCGTATCCTTTTCCTCTTTTTCGTTTCTCCTCCATCTTTCACGGTAGTTGGGCTGGCGTCGGAATGCAAGCGCAACATGATCTCTTTTTTCGAGATCTCCGTGACCCGGAAAAGCCGCCGATCTCCGGCTTCGTCCGCCATTTCGAGGTAGTCGTCCTTGGCAAGGGAGAACTGGAACTCTTTGCCCTCCCCGTGGTCCCAGTTCACCACGCCGCAAACGCCTCTTGCGGCGAGGCGGTCGCGTAGCTCGACCAAGCGTGCCAAACGATCGCCGTCCTCCGCCCGTCCTGCGGCGGCGAGACGGTCGCAAATCTTTGAAACACGGGACAGCCGCCGCTCGTCGTCCGCTCGCCTCGCGGCCGTCATCCGATCGCAAAGATAAAATTCCCACTTTTTCTGCTTACCGGTGGCGTCGATCGTTGCCACGACCTCAACGTGGTGATTGTCCTTCCCTTGGTCGACCCAGCGTTGTCGGACCCCCTTGCCAATTCGCCTGACGGTAACGCGTTTCTCAAGCGCCACCCGAACGCGATGCACAAAAACGCGGCCGTGCTTTGTGGTAAAATACGGGTGGTTGGCTTCAATCTCGAACGGCGACTTCCGCCCCTCGCCCGCGTGTTGCGCGAGCTTTTCCAGGACGAGCTTGCGTATTCGCTCGTCCACGATCCGCTCCGCCTGCGCAGGGGTCGTAATGTCTGCGAGCGCGATTCGCGCCGTCTTTGCAATGTCGGCGCCACCTTCCCCTTCCGCCCTCCGGTAGATAGTCTCCTTGTGAAGCACCCCACGGATACGGTGGTTCTTTCGCCACGAGACGTGGATTTTCGCCACGCCGTCACGGATCGCATGATAATAGCCGGCCCAGGGCGGCTCGATCCCGACGGAAATGCGAGTCCCCTGGTCGTCGGCGCGCTGGGCGGCCGTGCCCAGTAGCGCCAGGGTCCTCTGGTCCGTCAACGCAACGACAACCGCGTCCAGCGCATGGTGCCTGTGGTCGAACCTGTTCTTGCCCCCTTTCTCGGTCGGAATGGCATCTGGGAGCGACTTATCGTGGAGGATCGCGTCAAGTTGCCACGCTTCGCGTAGGGCCGCAGTCGCTCGGCCCGGGCTTACTTGGACCCGCCGTTTCCGCGACCCGTCGATCTGCCCGCCGAAGAGAAGGCCGAGGTATTCGCCCGCCAACCTGGCAGCCCTGGCGGTGTCGTTAAGCTGCCGTTCCACGAAGTCCAACGGCACCTCCGGCGCGAGGAATCGGCGGAGCTTCTCGTTCTTGAGCCTTCCGCCGAATCGCCTGACGCGGGTTAAGATACCCGGCCATCGCTTTGGATCGCCCCCAAACGCCTGGAACGGGGTCCTATCTCGCTTCTGGGCGTTTAGCCGGTTGCAACATAACGTCTTGTTTGCAAAGGAATCGTCCCCGTAACGGCGCGGGAAAATGTGCTCAATCTGAAACTGCGAATTAGGGCCGAGCAGCGTCTGCATATTAATCGGATCACCGCTGTAGGGGCACGTGCACCCACACTCCTGCGCCAGTTGGACCTTTAGAATGTCGGTGCGGGTCGGTTGGCCTTTGCTCCACCCCGGCATTTCATGCAATATCTTTTCGACAATTATTCTCCGCGCCTTCCGATTCGCGCCGTTTTGCCGTGAGATCTGCTCGCGGCGCCTTCGGGAGTGTTTGAGGTCCCGCGCTAGTTCGACGCGAAGAAACGCTGGCTTTCCGAAAGCCCGTACGACGTGGTTGACGACAGTTCGAAGCTCCGACAGGACGCGGAGCACGACGGGATTTCGGACCTCGCGCTTCCACGCGCGAACCGGCGGGAGCGAGTGGTAAACCCAGGCGTTCTCGCTCCGGTCCTTGTATAGCTCGCGCGTCGCCTCGGCAAGCGACCTTCCTCGTTCAAGCAGGGGAAGGAGTTTTCGCAGCGCCTTCCGCGAAAACGAGCACCGCCCGCGCTCGAGCCGCACCTTCGCCGCGCGCCGACTCCCATCCTCGTCGAGCCCGAAAGCCGGAACCTTCGCGAGTCTCCGCGCAAGGGCGTCCTCGTCCTCAAAGGATAGTATCTCGTCGACAAGATGCTGTTTTTCCGCGTCAGGAAGGGCAAGCCAGCGGTCGCCGATCGCCTCGCGGAGCCGCGAGGCCGTTCTGTTGCCGACCAGCGAATCCTCTTCGTCCAGTTCGAGGTTGAATTTGTAGCCAGTCTTGTAGCCCGCTGGCTTCTTGTCGAGGCTCAGGAGCCTCCGTACCGTTGGGAAGTCAAGGTCGCCGTCAAGTTCAAGGCTCGCAGCAAGGATCTCGCGATCATGCGCGGTCAACTCCGGCTGCTCGCGCGTCGGGTGAATTACGCGCAGTTTGTTGAGCTCTTGCAGCAACCGGTAGCGCTGGAAGTCGAGGCACGCTATCGGAGCGCGGCGGGAACCCGGTTCAAGGCTGCACTTTCCGATTAGGCTTTTCGGAACCCTCACCGGCTTCTGGTAGAAGATCGCGCGCCTCAATCGCTCCACGAGATCGTCGGTCAGGGGCGGATGGTGCGGCCGCTGGCACTCAATTATCTGGGCGAACTCCCGCTCGTACATCCGCCGGCTCGTCCAACGGTCGCGAATCCTCTCGCCGCAAGCGCGGAACTTCTCGCTCAAAAAGAACTCGGCCAGCGTGCTCGCTCCCATTTGCTCCTTGAGCCGGTCAATCGCTGGTTCGACCTCGCCCTTGCGTTTGTCCCCCGCGTCCGGCGCTGCCTTCCGGTTGCTCTTAAACCCTCGGCGTTGGGCCAAATGGAACAGGGCGCGCCCAAGCGCGGGCGGCGTGAGCGGCTCGCCCAAGGCTAACGCGCGAAGCCGGTACGGCAGGGTATGGTCATCTTCCGGACTTCCAGCGCCGGGGAACGCGCGCGCCAATTCCTTGTCGAGTTCAAGCAGCGACTTGTGCCGATCGAGACGCGAGTTGGACGGCGTCTGAGGGAGAAGTCCGACCTCTTGCAGTATCCGCCAAACTGCGGCCTTTCGGCGCGCACGCCGGTACGTCTGGCGGCGCTGCGACCGCGCTTTTCGTCGCGCCTCGTTGCTCAGCTTCTCGCTACCCTTGCGGTAATCACGCATGTCGGCAATTCCGGAGTCAAACCCGCGAACGCCGGCGGCCCGCAGGCCGCACGTGTTCCCATCGCCGTCAATCTCCAGAGCGGCCCATCCAACGGACCCCACCCCGAGGTCAAGCCCAAGGATGTACGGTACTTGCTGACCGAGGCTCGTTGCTCTCATTTCTTTCTCCCGCGCGTTGACAACGCCGCCCCGAGCCGGTAGGCTTACGTTCAGTGTATCCGAGCGGCGATTGTCCCCGCGATTTCATAGTAAGGCGGACGACCTTCGTTCGCACGCAAGGCGAAACGCTACTAGTTTCGGCTAGCAAGCATCCTTGGGCGCTCCCCGTCGGGCGCCCCTTTTGCGCAACTCCGGCGCCGTGGAGTCCGCGATCCCCCCAAGTCTAGTCTAGTATGGCTTCGGCGCGGACGTCAACGTCTTGGCCGGTCCCTTCTTTTGCCTAGCGTAGGTCATATCGCCGCGCGAACGTTTGGCCATCCGAGCGGCGATTGCCCCTTGTCACAGTAAGGAACTTTCGTTCGCGTAAGGCAACGCTCTCTGAGCGTCCACCCACGCGTCTCCTCGTTGAGACGCGTTTTTTATGCGCTTTTCGGTGTCGTTGATGGCGCTACGCGACTGCCGCGCGAGGGCGGCGCACAGACACCACTTCTCCCTCAGACGGCGGAGAATCGCGCGCCAGTATACGCTTGTCAAGGTAGTCCCGTCAACCACCGGGGAAGAGCAAGGCCGAGGAAACGAGAAGGTCCCGCGGCGAGGGAGGCGAGGCGGATGGAAGCCGTTATCCCGTTTGCACTTCAGACTGCACTGGTCAGTCCGGATTATTTGCGGCCCCGCGATGAAAACGGCCGAAAGCGCGCCATCGAAAGCGCGAAGCGTAAGCGAGGCCTTCGGGCTGGGCGAGGATTGAAACCGTGGTGGCGGAACTCGTTAGAGTTCCGTGGTGGCGTAGCGCCCGGCCTTCGGGCTGGGCGAGGATTGCAACTGACCGCTCCCGGAAATCTCACGATTTCCGCCGCTGGTAGCGCCCGGCCTTCGGGCTGGGCGAGGATTGCAACCGTCGCCCGGAAGTCTCACGACTTCCGCCACCCCCGTAGCGCCGGCCTTCTTATGGGTCGTTTGCATGTGGCCCCCGAGGGACGGAAAGGGCGACATCGCCGACAGAGATCGGCGGTCGTCAGTCCATCCGGCGGCGGGCGAAGGTGCCGGCGCACTCGCACTCCTGCCGGAGCAACTCGCCGGGCGGGTCGGACCCGAACTCGACCAACAGGGCGGCCAGACAGGAGACGCAGGGCAAGTGGACGGGTTCCGGGCAGGCTTGGCACCAGCCCAGCGGCCAGCCGGGAACCTGTGCCGACAGCACCTCCCACAACTCCAACAACCGCCGCACCTGCCGCGACTGCATCGGCCGCGGACCCCACGTGCCGCGAACCGCCCGCCGCACCGTGCCCCGCGATACCTGCAGTTGCCGGGCAATCGCCGTCTGCGTCTGGCCCTGCCCCCATAAATCGCGAATCCGCGAAAGCGTCTGGTCGGAAATCATCCCAGAACCTCCGCCAACGTGGGCCGCCGACGCAAGGGCCTCCTCGGGGCCGGGCCGGACCGCGAGAAATTGCCGCCGCAGACGCACGCACCGCCAACCGCCTTGGCCGGCGCTCGAATCCCCAACCGGCGTAAGACCCCCGCCAGACAGGCGACGCAAGGCAACGCCACCGCCGACCCGCACCCGCGGCAACGGCCGGACGCCGGGCGGGGCTGGCGGGAAAGCACCACTGCCCACAACGCCAACAGCCGCGACGCCTCGCGCGGCCGGAACCGACGCGGGTGCCAGGCCCCACGCAGCACCCTGCCGACTGTGCTGGGCGACACCCCCAGCCGAAGGGCGATCTGGGCCTGCGTGTCGCGCCGACTCGAATTGTGGATCTTCCAGCTAAGCTCTTCAGAAATCATGGCTGCTTCCGGGGGTCGGGGGCCAGGGGCCAGGGGCCAGGGGTCGGGGGTTGGGGACCGGGGGTCGGGGGCCGGGAATCGCCCGGGAAAAACGACGTTCTGCCGAAAGTCGCGGCGAAAAATAGACATCACGCCAGCAATCGTTCCCAAGGAAGGACTTTACGCCAGGAATCGTTGCGGAAAAATGACGTTGGGTCAAGTAACGCCGGGCGGAACGATACCCGGGGCCCTGGTCGGCGCGGCTTGCGTCCCCCTCTCACAACACTCGAAAAACCGCCCTCTTGACCTGAGCGCTTGGCAGCAAAGAAGTTGCGTCGAGGGCCGGGAGCGGCGCGAATTTTCGGGGGCAACCCGAGAGCGGGGGCGGCGGAAGAAAAATAAAATTCGCGCCTCAGAAATTCGCGGCGGATTGTCGCCACGGCCGGGCTACACGTCCAGGTTCCGCGCCTCAAGGGCGTGCTTTTCGATGTACTCCCGGCGGGGCTCGACTTTCTCGCCCATGAGGATGCGGAACAGATCGTCGGCGGCGGAGGCGTCTTCCATGCGGACCTGAAGAAGGGTGCGGTTCTCGGGGTCCAGCGTGGTCTGACGCAACTCTTCGGCGTTCATCTCGCCCAGGCCCTTGAAGCGGGTCACTTGCAGGCCCTTTTCGCCCGCCTCGCGGACGGCCGCCAGAAGGCCGCGGAGATCCTCCAGACCGCGGGTCTGGTCGCCGCGACGGAGATGGTAGCGGGGCTCTTGCACGCCGGTCCGCTCCTGGGGAATCAGACTCGACAAGTCAAACTGCACGCGGCGAAGCTCGGCCAACTGGTTGTTGATCGAGCGGACCTCGTGCAACTCGACGATCCGCACGCGGGTCGACATCGCGCCGCCCTCGACGCCCGCAGCGCCGTCGCCGCCGGCCGCGGCGTCCTCGGGCGAGTCGCCGTCGGGACCGTGGCCGTTGGCCGCCGACGGGTCGCTGACGTTCAACTCCGCGCCGGCCGCCTGCTCCTGACTGGCCAGGAAGGCGTCAAGCTCCGTGCGGGTCGTGAACCAGTGTTCCTGGTGGCCCAGGTAGACATGGTAGACCGGCAGCCGGCCGCTTTGCGGGTCTTGTCGCAGGGCGTGGGACCGCAGGCTGATGCCGCGGCGCTCCAGGGCCACCAGCGAGTCTTCCAGGGAGGACAACAGGCGGCAGAGGTTTTCCATTTCCGGGCCGGCGATCACCCGGCCGTCGCCCGGCTCGAAGACGGCGTCCTGGAGGCCGGCTTCCAGGAGCTGGGTCTTCATCTCCTCCTCGGTCTGCACGTAGTAGGTCTCCTTCTTCCGCCGCACGCGGAACAGCGGAGGCTGGGCCACAAAGACATGGCCCGCCTTGACCAGGTCGTACATCTGCCGGTAGAAGAAGGTCAGAAGCAGCGTGCGGATGTGCGAGCCGTCGACGTTGGCGTCGGTCATGATGATGATCTTGCCGTAGCGGCGCTTGGCGAGGTCAGCCTCGGCGCCGAAGCCGATGCCCACGGCCGAGATGATGCTGCGGACTTCCTCGTTGTTCAGTACCTTGTCTTCGCGGGACTTGAAGGCGTTGATGATCTTGCCCCGCAGCGGCAGGATCGCCTGGTACATGCGGATGCGGCCGCCTTCGGCGGAGCCGCCGGCCGAATCGCCCTCGACCAGGTAGAGCTCGCACTTGTCCACCTCGCGGCTGGAGCAGTCGCGCAATTTGCCGGGCAGACCGCCGCCGGAGAGCACGCCCTTGCGCTCGCGGACGAGGGCCCGGGCCTTGCGGGCGCTTTCGCGGGCCTCGGCGGCCAAGAGGGCCTTGCCCACGATCGAGCGCGCGGTCTTGGGATGCTCTTCCAGGTATTTGGCGAAGAAGTCGCCCACGACCGAGTTGACCATGCCCTCCATTTCCGGGTTGTTCAGCTTGCCCTTGGTCTGCGCCTCGAACTGGGGCTCGGGCAGCCGCACCGAGAGGACCGCCGTGAGACCCTCGCGGAGATCCTCGCCGGTGGGCACGAGGTCCTTGAAGATGTTCTCTTTTTTGCCGTAGGCGTTGAGCGTGCGGGTCAGGGCCGTGCGGAAGCCGGTGAGGTGCGTGCCGCCGTCGACGGTATTGATGTTGTTGGCATAGCAGTGGACGTTCTCGGTGTACTCGCCGCAGTACTGGACGGCCACGTCGATCTCGACGCCCGTCGTTTCGTTCTTATCGCGGATGAAGATGATGTCTTCATGCGCGGCTTCGGTGGCTCGGTTCAAGAAGCGGATGAACTCGATCAGCCCGTCGCTGTAGTGGAAGGTCTCGCCGTTGCCGGTGCGGTTGTCCTTGAAGATGATCTTCACGCCGCCGTTGAGGAAGGCGAGTTCCTGCAGCCGCTTTTGCAGGATGTTGTAGTCGAACTTCAGATCGCCGAAGACCTGGTAGTCGGGCTTGAAGGTGGTCTTGGTGCCGGTCCCCTGGGCGATGCCGATGCGCGCGACGGGACCGGTCGGCTTGCCGCGCTCGTACTCCTGCTGGTAGGCGTGCCCGCCGCGGCGGACTTCGACCTCACACCACTCGGAAAGAAAGTTGACGGCCTTGACGCCCATGCCGTGCAGACCGCCGGAGGTCTTGTAGGCGGTCTTGCCGAACTTGCCGCCGTACTTGAGCATGGTCATCACGCCTTCCAAGGCGGAGCGGCCGATGCTCGGATCGGTCTCGACGGGAATGCCGCGCCCGTCGTCGGCCACGGTGATCGAGCCGTCGAGGTTGACGGTCACTTGGATGACCTTGGCGAAGCCGGCCATCACCTCGTCGACCGAATTGTCGACGACCTCGGTCACGAGGTGATGTAGTCCGCGGACGTTGCGATTGCCGATGTACATGCCCGACCGCTCGCGGACGTGCTCCAGATCGCTCATGTAGCGCATCTCGGTGACTTCGTAGCCACCGACCCCGTCGTCTACATCCGCGGTGTCCCCAGGACCAGCACTGCTCTCCGATCCGGAGAATTTGTAGCCACCGAGGCCATCGTCTCTACCCGCCTCGGGTTTGGGACCGCTGGCGGGCGGGAGCTTTTCAGGGGAATCGCCGGACATGATCAGGATACCTCTTTCTCGACTGGGAAGAATGAGAAATGAAGAATGCAAAATGACGCGCGGTGCCCGCCCTTTCTCATTTTCCATTTTTCATTTTGCGTTTCTCATTTTTCATTCTTCGTTCGATTCTCAACCGTTCCTACACGAAAGCGCAACTCGCGGATCGGCTCGTCAGGCAGCAGCCGGGCCAGGGTCGCCAGCAGGGTCGCCTTCTGATAACCAAGCTCCTGGACCAGGGCCGAGTGGGCTACGATCACCTCCATCTTCCCGTGGCGGACCGCGCCTACCCGGGTATACTTACTCACCATCTCCCCCGCCGCCTGCCGCCAGGCCGAGTCGGCGGCGGACGCGCTTTGCACGCGGGCCAGGCCCCGCCGGGCCATCAACTGGGCCAAAATGTCGCCGATCTTCTCCGGTCCACGTCGCATCCACGATCCTCCGCGACAGAAACTACTTAGTGCCTGTAAGACAATAAGTTGGGCAAATATGAAAGAGGCGCTTACGATTCCCGGGACAAGGGCATGATCACGTAGGCATAGCCGTCGTCGGTGGTGCAGACGACCGCACTTTCCGAGTCGCGGAGGTGGAGGGTGATCGTCTTGTCGGGATCGAGCACCTTGAGGAAATCGGCGACGAAGCGGGGATCGAGCTTCACGGGGATCTCCTGGCCCTCGTAGGCGATGGGCAGCTCGATGTGGGATTCGCCCGCCTCGGCGCCATGCCCGGCAAGCACCAGCCGTCCGTCCCCGAACTGGAAGTCGACACCACGGCGCTCCTCGCTGGTGACGATCGCCGCCTGGCGGACAGCCGAGTAGAAGGGACCGACCGGGAGCTCCACGCGGGGCATCTCTTCGTAGTGCGGGAAGACGTTGCGCCATTTGGGGTAACGGCCCTCGACCAGGCGGGAATAGATCGTGGTCCGCTGGCTCTTCAGGAGCACGTCGTTTTCGCGGGCGGCGAGCTGGATGTTTTCGTCGTTGTCGGCGATGGCCCGCGCCATCAGTTGGACGGCCCGGGCGGGGATTACCGTGTGCTCGCCGGTTTGGTGTCCACCGACGGATTCGGCCGGACCCTGTTGCCGGGCCAGGCGGCGGCCGTCGGTACCCACGCCTACAATGCCGTCGGCCGAAAGCTCAACCAGCACGCCGCCGAGGGCATAGCGGCTGCTCTCCGTGTCGGTGGCGTAGACCGTGCGGCGGACCAGCTCGCGAAAGAAGCGTGCCGAGACCTGATGGTATTTTTGCTCCTCGAAGGCACGAACCACGGGAAACTCATCAGGGTTCTGTGTAGGAAACTGAAATTCGCTCCGCTCACCGCGGATCCTCATGCGTGAACCGTCGCTCTCAATACGGAGCTTCTCGTCGGAGCTTTCCTGCAGCAACGACCCAACCCGCTTGATCGGCAAGACTACGCTGCCCGAGGCTTCGACCTCCAGGCCCGGAACCTCGATGCGGATGCCAACTTCGAGGTCCGTGGCCATCAACGTGACCTGATCGGCGGTGGCCTCGAGCTTAATGTTTTCCAGGATCGGCTTGGGGCTCCGCTGAGGGGCTACCCCAGAGGCCAATTGGAATGCGTGCAAGAGCTTCTCTCGGTTGCAAGTGAGTTTCATGGATTAGCTCCGTCTCTTGGGTCGCTGGTGATCGTGGGACATAAGGCGTAGTATATCAAATAGTCTTTGTCTTATGTAGCAGTATTTGTACGCGGCCGCCGGGTGTCGATTCTTGACCTTTTGGTTGAAGAAAGGTGCGATGGCGTAGCAAGTTGCGTGCGATCAACCGGTCCGGTATCCCTGGGGAAAATCTGTCGGGCCGTCGTTGCCCGCCTGTCGCCGTTTTGTCGCTGCTGGAGCCTTTCCGGACAAGGGCGATGGTCGCTGTCGATCGCTGCGTAGCGATGCACACACGGCCGACAACCACCCGACAAGTTCTCCCCGTCAGGCTGCTCATTTCCGTAGTCTGCTTTGCAACTGGACCACCGCCTCGCGAATCGCCGGCTCGGTTTGGAGGAGCTCTTCAGTGCGGCGGCAACTGTAGGAGACCGTCGTGTGGTCACGACCGCCGAAGTAGCCGCCGATCTGCTCCAGGCTTAGGCGCGTTAGGCTCCGGCAGAGATACATGGCCACGCCCCGTGCGACAACCAGCGTCCGATGGCGGGCCGCACTCCGCAGGTCGCCGAGGCGGAGCGAAAAATACCGCGCGGTTGCGAAGCTGATCTCGCGAAGACTGGGGTCCTCTCGATGGCGGTTGGCCAGCCAACGTCGCGCCGCTTCGATATTCACGCTGCCGCCCGTCTGCAACGCGATCAAGGCCGCATTCAACACCGGCGCCGCACCGCTCACCTTCTCCGCGAGGAGCTCGATCAACGATTCCGACGCCTTAATGCCCCTAGCCGCCGCCAGACGCCGAAGAATGATCGCGCGGGCCGCCGGGCCCGGCAGTTCCACCGAAACCACCAGGCCGGCTTGCAGGCGGCTCTGGAGTCCCGGCAGCATGCCGTCGAGCACCCCCGGCGAACGGGAAACGGTGACCAGCGCAGGCCTCATTATCCGCCAGGCTGTCGAGGATCTGGAGCAGCTCCCGCTGGGCCGCTTGCTTGCCGGCCAGGTGTTGCAGGTCCTCCAAAACCAACAGCGACGCCCGGCGGTAAGTAACGCCGAACTCATCGAGCGTCTTGGTCTCGATCGCCTCGGCCAACTCCCGAGCGAAGTCAATCGCCACCGCGTACTTCACCGGCGGATGGTCGGGCCGAGCCTTCCAGTGGGCGGCGACGGCCATCGCAAGATGGGTCTTGCCCACCCCCGATGGGCCATGAAGGACCAAGGGGCTGTAAAGTGAACCAGCCTGGCGCAGCAGGTCACCGATGGCCACCTTAACCAAGCGGTTCTCGGGCCCGACGACGAAGTCGCCGATCGCGCCGTTGGGACTGATTTTGCAATTCACGGATTTGTTACCGTTCACATGGCTCGGTCGTTCCAGGAAGGCGGAGGCGGGCTAAAGCCCGCCCTACGTCTACCGGTGAACGCTTACCCGGATTTTAGCAAATTTCGTCCGTCTTGGCGAGGTGGGACCGGCGATTTTCCCGGGCTGGATCCGCGTTCCTAAGCCAACCCTGCTAAAGACTTTATGGCAACGGCCTAGGAGCCGTCGAGTGCTCGCAGCACGTGCAGAACCCGGCGGACTGCCTCGTCGATTTCGCCTTCCGTGGTTGTGGGGCCAAGGCTGAAACGCAGCGAGCTGGAGACAACCGCCTTGGGAAGACCCATGGCCCGCAACGTGGGTGAAAGCTCCGCCGAACCGCTCGAACAGGCTGCACCGACGGAGCAAGCCACACCCGCCAGATCCAGCGCCATCAAGAGCATCTGCCCGTCATGCCCGGGAAAGGCGATATTGGCCGTTTGCGGCAGCCGCTGGGCATCCGCCCCATTGATGACGACACCAGGATAGCCTGCCCTCAAGCCTCCTTCCAAGCGACTCAGCAGCCGCTCCATCCGTTGCGTCCGCTCCTGCTGCTCTTGGCAGCAGAGGCGGAGTGCCGTAGCCATGCCGACGGCCAAGGCCACCGGCTCCGTTCCCGGGCGGAGGCCGTACTGTTGGTGGCCGCCGAAGTGCAACGGCACAAGCGGCGTGCCCGCACGCAAGACGAGGGCGCCGATTCCCGCCGGGCCCTGGAACTTGTGCGCGGAGAGGCTCATCGCGGCCACGCCCAGGCGCGGAAATGGACCGGCCGCTTGCCGACGACCTGGACGGCGTCGGTGTGCAGCGGCACGCCAGCGTCGTTTGCCAGGGCGGCCAATTCGGCTACCGGCTGGAGCACGCCCGTATCGTGGTTGCCGAGCATTACGCTTAGCAGCCGGGTCTGCGGCGTCAGCAGCGGAGAGAGTTGATCGATGCGCACGGCGCCGCTGGCCGTGACGCCCAGCGTATCGAGCCGCCATCCTTGGTCCAAAAGCCGTTCGGCTGGTCCGACCACGCTGGGATGTTCGATCGCCGAGATAATCACTTGCCCTGGCGGAGCGTCGGGCCGACCCCGGGCCAGACCGAGCACTGCGAGGTTATTCGCCTCGGTCCCGCCACTGGTAAAAACGACCCGGTCGGAGACCGGCCCGCCGATGGCCGCCCCGAGGTTTTCACCGATCGATTCCCGCGCTTCTTCCAGGACCTGCTGGGCTCTTTGGCCGGCGCGGTGCTGACTGGCCGGGTTGGCATGAACCTCGCGGAAGCAACGGGCCATCGCCTCGACGACTTCCGGCCGGGTGGGCGTCGTGGCGTTATGGTCCAGGTAGATCAGTTCCATAGGTGAATTGTTGGCCGCCCAAACCGGCATGACAAGCCGAATCTCGATGTTCAACGAGCAGGGGGCTCCGTGCGCCCGGCAGTGGACACCAGCCCGAAGCGCGAGCGAGGGATGAAAGTGCTTCCCTCGCTAGCGCTTCGGGCTAGTGTATCGCAGTCGGGCTAATGGATCGCGGTCGGAAATGTGCCGTTCGTAGTCCCACCTTCAGGCGATCTTGCCGCGGATTTCCGGCTAAAGCCGGTACTACGAACTTGTGTCAATTCGTCCTGCGTGCAGTATAGTATAGTGATCCAGAAGGGGGTGATCCCTGGTTGGCTTGATGAACGCCTTTCGTGGAGGGCCGCCGTGTACGAGCGATGTACCCCTGGTCGAAGTTGCCCTGTGATTCACTTGACCGGCATCCTGGCCGCGCTGGGGTGGAGCGGGTTGGCGATGGCCGATGGCCCGGCGGAGGTGTATCTCGCTACCCAACTTCGCGTGGTCCGATCTCTGGAGGCCCACGTGGACCAGATCACGCGGATCGCCGACGAGTCGGCCTCGCGGCTGCTGGCCGGGGGCCGCATCTACGCGGCCGGCGAAACGGGGGCCGTCTCCGAGCTTGTCGGCCGGGCGGGAGGACTCTGCGGCATCCAGGCGATGTCATTAGACGCGATTCCGACGTTGTTCGGCGCAAGCGACGTGCTGCTCGTCGCCGACTATGGCGATAGCCAGATGAAAGCCGCCAGACTGGCCGAAAGGGGTTCGCTAGTCGTGGTCTTCGCCCCGGTGTTCAGCCCGATCATCAATCCGCCCTTTCCGGCCAATATGCGGACGATCGAGATCGACGTTTCTCGTGCTATCCGGCGGCACGCGCGCGTGAAACATCCGCCGGAAAGGCCGCCGGCCGCCGCGGTGGCGGTGGCGACAGCCCAATGGGCGTTTACGGCGGAGCTGATCGCCGCCTGCCGCCGCCGGCACCGGCAGTTGGCCGTCTACCTGAGCATCCATCTCGACCCGGGGCTGCGGCGCTTCAAGCGGACCGAGGGCCTGTTGTTCGAGCCGCAGATCCAGCCCGAGCCCGTGGCCCAGGGCCGCTATGCGCGGCAGTTCCTCGGCCAGGTCGGCGATGCGCTTCAGGCAGTCGAGTCGGGGGAACTGGCAAAGATCCGCCGGGCGGGCCAATGGATCCGCAAAGCGAAGGCCGCCCGGCGCCAGGTGATCCGTCATCTCGAAGGGCACTTGCCGCCGCACGAAGTCGGCCGGCCGGGCGATCCGGACTGCTTCACCGGACTGAGCGCCGCCGACGGCGAGACGGCCGTGAAGTGGGTGCGGGAAAACCTGCATCCCGGCGACGTCTATCTGCTGCTGGGTTACCAGCAGAACGAAGACGCCCTCTCCTCGGCGGCCAACGCGGCTGGCGCCCGCACCATTTTCCTCACGTCGCGGGGGCCTGGCAAGGAGCAATCACAAAATGCTGGTCATCTTTACATTGATCCTCACTGGCCGCTGACCGACGCCTGCCTGGATCTGCCCGGCTACGACGTCAAGGCCTGTCCCCTGTCGGCGATTCTCGGCCTGATCGCTTATTACGCCCTCTGCGCGGAGGCGGAGAACTAGCCCGAAGCGCAAGCCAGATCGCGGCGAGGGGTGGACGAGTCGAGGACCGGATCGTCGGGCATGTTCCGAGAGCGTAGGGCGGCCAGCGCGACGTAAAGGAACTGAGCGGCCAGCACGCCGCCGACGTAACGCTCTCCACCGCCGCCAAAGCCGTAGCTGTGCAGGCCGGCGCCCATCACGAAGTTCACGCCGTACCAGGCGACCACGACCAGGGCGAAGCAGGCCACCGCACAGGTCGCCAGGCCGAAATGGCCTACCCAGTTGACATGGCGGGCGTGGAGCACGGCCAGGTAGCCCAGCAGGGCGATCAGCGCCCAGACCTCCTTGGGATCCCAGCCCCAGAAGCGGCCCCAGGAGTAATCGGCCCAGACGCCGCCGAGGATCGTGCCGGCGGCCAGCAAGAGCACGCCCACCTGCAGCACTTTGTAGGTGAAGCGGCTCAGGGCGGCGATCGTCTCGCGGCTGCCGGAGCGGACGAGGTAGTAGCCCAGCGTGATGTTGGCGATGCCCAGCGCCAGGGCAAAGGCCGCGTAGCTGAGCGTGATGGTCATCACGTGGAGGATCAGCCAATAGTTGCTCCGCAGCACCGGCTGCAGCGGATGAATCGTGGGATCGAGGTGGGCCGGGCAGTTGTCGGCCATGATCAAGGCCAGCGTGGAGACGCACGCGGCGGCGGTGAGAATGTACCGCTTGCGGTAGATCAGCTCGAAGACCAGGCCGAACAGCGCCGTGCCCAGCCCGACATAGATCACCGACTCGTACATGTTGGTCACCGGGGCGCGGCCGGAGATCGCCACCCTCATGCCGAAGCCGACCAGCATCGCCGCCATCCCGGCGACGAAGAGGCCCAAGGCCCCAAGATAGAATCCTTTCCAGCGGGTGCCCATCGCCAGCAACATTCCCAGCGCGGCGGTCATGGTGAAGATCCAGGCGAAACGGAAGGGGGCCCAGTGGTTGTAGGCGACTTCCAGATCGATCACCTGCTGACGCGGATAGGCCCCGAGCTTTGGCCCCAGGCTCCGCATCGTGGCGAGAAACTCGGCGGAAGCCTGGTTGAATGCCGCGGGCGATCGAGCCAGGTAGGCCGCGCGGACCCTTTGCAGTTGCTCGGCGGCTCTGGGCATCTGCCCGCTGGGATCCATCAGGCCCAGCATCGGAGCCTGGACCAGGTAGGCGACCGGGAGCCACTCCCGCGCTTCGCTTGCGGGCACCGGCAGCACGGTCAGCCGCTGGCCCATGCGGAGGTCCTGGTAGGACCAGTAGCGATCGGCCAACTCCAAGGACTTTCTTTCCAGCGGCGTCTGGCCCTGCTCTTTGCGGTCCATCTGCCGCTCGGCCCAATGGATGAAGAGGGTCTCCGCGCCAGTCCTCGGGTCGCGGATCTTCGCCTGGCTGAGCTTCCAAGGCGAGATGTACTTCTGGTCCTGCGACATTCCCAGGTTGCGGCGGAGCTCCAAGGAGTCGACCAGCAACAGCCGGGAGACGTCCCACTTGTCGGGCTGCCGGGAGGCGAAGTAGCCCGCACGCAGCTCGGCGTCCGTCGCCTGCGGATTGAGCGGACGGTCCCAACCCGGCCACTCGAAGACCATCGCCAGGTAGAGCGCCGTCGAGTCCAGCGGCTCGACCGTCTGCGGGTCGGCGAAGCTCGTGCGGTTGCTCAGCGAGCGGAAGGTCTCCCAGGCCAGCGTGTCCAGCGGTTTCTGCCGCCCGCCATCCTGTACCGGCAGGTTCCGCCATTGGTCCCAATTCCAAGGCGATGGCTTGGAACTCTCACTGCGGCCCGGCGTGCCGGCCGCCAGCAGCGCCACGAGGACGAGAATCGCACGACGCATATTACATCCTTTCTGCCGTCAACACATTAGGATGGACCGAACTCAAACGATATTCGCTTGGTGTTCTTCGTGGCCTTTGTGGTTTGTTGATGCGGTTTCAGGAATCTTGACGGCTGCCGGCAAGGCTCGGTTTGGCGCCATTCTTGCCGGGTCGCGCCAGATGTTTCCGGCTGCTGTTGACCGTCGGCGCGCCGTGGTCGGACTTGCGGCCGGAGGGCAGGAAGGGAATCGTCTTCCAACCGATGGCCCGACAGAAGAACATCAGGAACGCGCCCCCGCAGATCATCAGGCTTCCCACGTATTTCCACAACCGGCCCGGGTCACAGGCCACGGTCAGCGTCGAGGCCTGTTTGCCGTCGGGCGTATCCTGGAAGCTGGATTGGTACAAGGTGTACTTGCCGTAAACCAGGGGCTCGTTCATGGAGATCGTCCGTTGTTGATCGATCCCCATCGCCCGGTCGACGAGTTCGACCGTGCTGGCGAACGAGGCGTCGCCCATCTGGCCGGGATTCTTGCCGTGGCGGAACTTTACCAGCTTCAGCTCGAAACCCAGGGGGAGCCGCTCGTAGTCCAGGCCCATGGCCAAGGGCCCTTGCTTGGTTTGCAGGACCTGAAAACCGTAGTTCTCGTCGCCTCGCTGCAGCCAGACCTGCTGCCGTGTCTTGCCCGCGCCGACTTCCACGAGGGCCGCCGCCTCGGGGCCGGCCGTCTCGCCGGCAGCCAGCGCCACGGGAGAGAACAGCACCTCTTTGCGCGAGTGCGGGAGGTGCTTGAGGAGCGTGATCTTGAAGCCTGCGGCGGCCTCGACTTTGTCCCCGGCTTTCAGCTCGCCGTGCGGATGAAAAGCGCCGTGGATCGCGGCGCGGCAATAGAGCTTGCCGTCGGGCGTCTGGAGCAGTTCCGTGCTCGCCGAGGGAACGGCCGCCGGATGGTGGTACCAGAACTTCACCGGACTGGGCTGACCGTGAATCCCGTCCAGGCCCAGCAAGGGGTGCCGGGCGAAGGCGATCTGGCGCAGCGGCTGCTCCTTGCCCGGCAGATAGACCTTCAGCTCCAGCATGGGATTGTCGGGCTGCTGGCCGTGGGAGACGAAGTGGGCGTCGGGATCGGGCTGGGCGTTGGGCAGATACTTCTCGATCTGGACGCGGATCTTGCCGTCGCCCAGGGGGATCTTCTTGCCCAGGTTCTCGGCCACCCCGACGCGGACCATGCGGCCGTCGAGGTGCATCGAGAGCACGCCCCGGGCGCCGATTTCTTTGCCCGGCGGCTTGAGGAAATCCTCCACCAGCGACGCGACCGGAGCCCGCTGGAGGACGAAGGTGGCGGGGCCCAAGGAGAACTCGGCGCCGAAGGGGCCGGCCGCCAGCCAGGTCTCCAGGACCGTTTTTCCACGTGGATCGGCGACGGCGAACTTGATCGCCGGTCCGCCTCCGCCCGATTCGTCGGCAACCCAGTTCTCCTCGCTCTTGGCGTGCCGCAGGAAGCGGAGCACCTTGAGCTGCACCCCGTCCAATTCGCCGAGGTCCAGGGTCTCGCCGGGCGGCCAATCGACGGGGCCGGGGCGGAAGGTGAAAGCCAGAGGCGAGCGGTTGGGCTGCGTTTGCCAGGCGAGATTGAGCTGGCATTTGTCCAGCATGAGGATCGAATCGACGCTCTGCCCTTCGGCGAAGATCAGTTGCCCCTCGACGCCATGTCGGAAGGTTTGGATCGCGCCGAACAGCAGCACCAGAAGGCCGGCATGGGTGATCACGAATCCCCGCCGGCTTTTGATCCAGGGAAAGCGGATCAGCGTCGAGGCCAGGATGTTCAGGCCTAAGACTGCCAGCAGGGCGACGAACCAGGGGGATTTGTAGACGTACCACTGGGCGTAATCTCGCCCCACGCTCGATTCCAGCAGCGTGGCCCAGGCCAAGACGGCTGCCAGGACGAGGATCAGGACCACTGCCAGCTTCAACGAGGCCAGCCAGCGGAAAACGGCAGCGAGGGCTTGCACCATGACCTTTCTCGATTCGTTCACGACGACGAGTCTGCGGAATCTTCGCAATATAGGGGTTGCGGCGGATCCTAACAATGGCATTTGCCTGGGACGCAGGGTGGGCTTTAGCCCGCCACCGCATCGTGAAGGCGGGCTAAAGCCCACCCCACCTCTTCCGCGGCTACCCGCATCAGTCTTTGAGTTGAAAGAGCCGTGTCAGGGCGCCCAGCAGGACCTCGGGGATCCCCTGCCGTGAGGCGTGACGCAGGGATTCCATGGGCGGGTGCAAGAGCTTATTCACCAGCCGCTCGAACGACTGGCGGATCTCGTTGCGGCAACGGTCATCGAGGTCGGGCAGTTTATGGAAAAGCCGATCGAGCTCCTTCTCCTTGGGCTCCTCCCAGCCCGCCCTGAGCCGCTGGATGACCGGCGCGACGGCGCGATGGTGCAACTGGCCGAGGAAGCGGTCGGTCTCTTCCTCGACGATTCTCAAGGCGGCCGGCAGTTCCTGGTCCCGCTGGCGGCGGTTGACGCGGCAGACCTGCTGGAGGTCATCGATGGAATAGAGGTAGACGCCCGGTCGATCGCCGATGGCCGGCTCGAAGTTGCGCGGGACGGCCAGATCCAGGATGAACAGCGGGCGGCCGCCCCGGGACGCCTCAACCGAGAGGAAGTCGGCCGCCGTGACAATCGCCTCTTCCGCCCCGGTGGTGCTGACCACCAGGTCGGCCGCCGCGAGGGCTTCCAGCCGCTGCTGCCAGGGCATCCACTGTCCCTGCCACTTCTGGGCCAGGGCTTGTGCCTTGGCGGGGCTGCGGTTCACCACAGTCACTCGGCGGACGCCCTCGTCGCGGAGATACTTGAGCGTCTCTTCGGCCATTTCCCCGGCGCCGAGAACCAGCGTCTGCTTGTCGTCGAACCGCTCGAAGATCTGTCGGGCGAAGTCGCTGACGGCCACGCTGGGGACGCTCACCCGCCGCTGGTGGATCGAGGTCTCGCCGGCCACCCGCTTGGCGGTCTTCAAGGCGGCCTGGAAAGCGGCGTGGGTCAAAGGGCCGGCCGCCTGTTGCTCCGTGGCCATCTGGTAGGCCTGCTTCACCTGGGAGAGGATCTGCGGCTCGCCGATGACCATGCTATCGAGGCTGCTGGCCACCAGGAACAAGTGCCGCACCGCCTCGCGGCCTTCCTGAACATAGAGCACGTCGAGAAGATCGGCCGGTTCCAGCCCACGGGAGCGGACCAGGAACTCCGCCACCTCCTGGTGAGGCGGGGCTCCGCCGTTCTCGGAGGCCAGGTAGACTTCCATCCGGTTGCAGGTCGACAGCAACACGGTCTCCACCGCGGGATACTGCCGCCGCAGACTTCCCAAAGCGATCCGCACCTGCTCCGGGCTGAAGGCCAACCGCTCGCGCAAGGCGATCGGCGCGGTGATGGCTGCAGCCGAGGACCTGCACCTTCATGTCCGGTCTCCGGAGCGGGAAAAGGGGAGAGGATCATAGGGTGAATTGCCGCCGCTGTAAACGTCAACCTTGGCGCAATCCACAGAAACGGCCTCGGCAGGCCCGCTAGATCAGGCCCATGGCGGTAAATCACCAGAAGCAGCAGATCGCGGGCAACCGCTTTTCGGCGTGTACCGGGCACAAAAGGCTTAAGTGGAACCCCGATGCGTGGCGACAATTCTAACACGGAGCATGTTTATCAGGTTTTTCGCGGATCTGCGTACAGGTCGCCTGAGGGGCGGCCTGCCCGCCGCCCGCGACGCCCGCCTGCCCCGACACCCGCTTACCGCCCACCCGACGCCTTCCCCAAATCCATCCCGCCGAGCCGCAGTGAGCGACCCGGCCTCTCGCAATAACAGTTCGACGTCCAGCAAGGAGGTGAGGTCGTGCACACCTTACGACGCGTTAGACGCCCCTTACGAAATCCTTCGATCGGGCTGGTCATCTGCGGCCTGCTGGCACTGGGGATTGCCTCGTGCCAATCGTCGCACGAGCCCCAGCGGCGGCTGGAGCCGTACGTCGATCCGGGACGGCCTAAGCCGAACAACTTCTTCACGCAGGTCTCCTACGAAACGTGCAAGGCGCCCATGCCTACCACGCCGGGCGCGGAGTACGTCCACGACGACGAGCTCTGCGCGACCTGCCACGAGGTCTACGCCAAGACCTTCAAGGAAGGCAACGTCCATCGCAACCAGTCCTGCGAGGATTGCCACGGCCCGGCCAGCAAACACCTGGAGGTCCGCGGCAAAGAGCCGGGAACGATCCTCAACCCCCGGAAGCTCGACCCGCGGTCCCGCTCCGAGATCTGCTTGCGCTGTCACGAGGAGAACGCCTGCGCGCGGGGGCGAAGTGGCGGACCTCGGTCCACGCCGCCCACTGCGTCTCCTGCATCGATTGCCATTGTGCCCACTACAACGTCCCGGCGGGAACCAAGCCCACCACGGTCAAGGAAGGGGCCACGACCATGGCCCCGTCTCCCACGTGGCTGGAGAACGTCTCCTACCAGCAGCCGCTGGCCGCGGAGCCCGCCGCGATTGCCAACCCGAATCCGGACGCCGTCGGGCCGAGCCTTATCGGGCAGGCACCCAGTCCGGCCCCTGCCCGCACCGTCGCCTTGAGCGAGGACCAGAAGCCCGCGCCCAAGCCGTCGCTCCGCGGAACGTCGAACAATCTCGGCGCGGTGGCGCCCTACGTCTGCTACAAGTGCCACTGCGATTTCGCGGAGTTCCAGAAAATCGCCAGCCCGCACCAGATCTGCGGCCCCAACGGCTTCAACTGTACCTCCTGCCACGATCCCCACGGAAACCTCCTGGATTCTTCGCGGAAGGACCTCTGCCTGACGTGCCACGAGAAGCACGCGCCCACGATGGCCTACTGCTCGTCCATCCACGCCATGAACGGCGTCTATTGCACCGACTGCCACAATCCGCACCCGCACACCTGCGTGCCGCGCTTCGTGGCCATCGACCATGAGCAAGTAAACCGCCCCAAGCGGATCCCGATGTGCGTCGACCAGCCCGAGGCCTGCTACAAGTGCCACCAGAAGATCTACGGCCTCAACCAGCTTCCCGCCCACCATCCGATCCGCGAGGGGAAGATGGTCTGCTCCGACTGCCACGACCCGCACGGGCAGGAGGAAAGGAACCTCAAGGAGGCCTCGATCAACCTCGTCTGCTACCGCTGCCATGCCGAAAAGCAGGGTCCGTTCATCTACGAGCACCCGCCGGTGACGGAAAACTGCTGCATCTGCCACGAGCCGCACGGCACCGTGGAAAACTACTTGCTGCGGCAGGCCACCACCTTCCTCTGCCTGCGATGCCACTCCGGCCACAACAATCATAGCCAGAAACTCTACACGGCCACCGGTTACACGGGGGCGCTCGCCAAGCAAAACAATACGCCCAACCCGAGTTGGATTCCCGGCCTGTACACCAATTGCACGCAGTGCCACCAGAACATTCACGGCACCGACCGGGTCTCCAACAGCGGCCTGCCACGCTTCACCCGCTAACCACTTAGCCCACCAAACGCTTTCGCCTACCATCCACTCATAGCAGGGGGTCTGCTCATGACCGGCAAGTTTCCGTTACTCACACTCTGCGCCTGGCGGCCGTCGTGTGGCTCACCACGCCCCTGTTGGCGGCCGATCAGGACAACCCCGCGATACCGCCGCTCCCAGCCGGCGCGGCCTTGACCCCGCCTCTCCCGGCCGGCGCGCCCGTGATGCCAGCTCTGCCGCCCGCCGCGTCCGTGACGCCGACTCTGCCGCCGGTCGACTCTGCCACCCCAGCCGTGTCGCAGGGTCAGCCCTCGACGAGGGTGCTGTTCCCTGGCCCCGTGCCCGGGGACGTCAACCAGTCGCCCTACCTCAATCCGGGCCTGACAAGCGCCAACGATCCTATGCTGCGGGTCGGCTGGTGGGCCAACTCCGTCTCCGGATCCGCGTTCCGGGTCGGAGAGTACCAGAACTGGACGTCCGCGCCGTTCGCCGACCTCGACGGGCTCTGGACCGATAGCACCCGCACCTTGGACTTGAGCGCGACCCTAGACGACTACAGTGACGGTTCGGTGCATGGCTACTACTATGGACCGGGCACTTCCGGCGGATGCGGACAGGGCTTCGAGGCAAGACTGGACTACGAGTCATTTCCGCACAATCTCCAACACGACCCCTTGAGCAACATGCAAAACCCCAACGTCGTCAATCCCAACGCGCCGGCGAATGCGTCGGGGATCTTCAGCCAAGACCTCAACCCGGGGCAGGACTACGCCATCCAGGTCCAGGAAGTCAAGGCCAACTTCAAGGGTCAATTGACCGAGAACATCCGCTGGACCGTGGACGTGTTTGACATGGAAAAGAACGGCGTACGGCAAGCCAACGCCCCGTCCCAGTGCTACGTCATCCATAACGGCATCCAGGCCCCCTTCCTACCCACCCCCTATGGCCCTAACCCCGCCGAACACCAGTGCCACGACCTCAGCCAGGCGCAGACGATCAACTGGTCGACCACGGAACTCACGCCCAAGCTGGAAGGCACTTGGGGGGCCCTGACCGTCGAATACTCCCATCCCATACGGATCTTTGAGGCCAACGACAGCACCGTCACGCGGGACTACGACGGCTCCTCCGCCAGCTCATTACCGCTCAGTCAGCCGTACAACGTGCCCCCGGGTTCGGGCGCCCATACGATCCAATGGCCGTACGCCGTCGTGGACAACAACATTACCAATATCGATCAGGTGAAGATCAGCCTGAATCCCGACGGCGACAACAAGTTCTACGCCCTGATGCTCAACGGCGAAACGTTCAATGAGACCGTGGGCACCAATGCCTTCTTCAACAACGTCGACGTGCGGTGGACCAACAACAGCATCGAGAACCTCACGCTGGTCACCCACTGGAAGCAGTTCAACGAAGTGGAAACCCTACCCAACTTCGCCTTGACCCCCGCCGAGGACTTCTCCAATCCCGCGGGCGTGCCCTGGACCAACCAGGACACCGGCCAACACACGGAGGACGTGGGCGCCAGCGCCCTCTGGCGGCCCTTCGGCCGCGGCTTCGGCCTGGGCGGCCTGGCGATCACCGGCTCGTACGATTACCAGATCCTCCACCGCGACGACGCGGTCTACAGTACCCCGGCAACGCTACCCACGGTCGGCCCTCCTCCCACGCCTGGTATCGAAGAGTCCTTGATCGACCAGACGTATACCATCACCAACACCTTCGAGATCCGGCCCACGGTCCGCTGGTCGCCGACCTTCGACACCTACTTCAAGTACCGGCTGGCGCTGGTCGATCAGCCGCTGATCGGCGTGAAACCTGTCAACGGCACCTACAACACGCTCTTGCCGCAAGCGGACAACCTGGAGGAATTCGGCCTCACGTGGCTGCCCACCAAGGAGCTGGTTTGCAACGCCACGTTGGGGGTCGAGCAGGCCTACACCAACATCCCCAACCCCGCCACCAACATCTCAACCGCTCCCGGCGAGGTAGCGCCCCCAGCCACCCCGATCAACTTCACCGAGAACAGTTTGCCCTACAGCATCAGCCTGGCCTACACGCCGACGGCCAAGTGGACCTTTTCGGGCGGCTACGCCAACTATACCGATTTCATTTCGCAGTTCATCACCTTGGGCGACGATTATTTCGAGCCTCCTGCAACAACCAGCCTCACGCCTCCCCTCCAGGAGCGTTGGGGCTATCTGGGCTATGCCGAAGTCTTCGACCTGGGCGCCACCTACCGCTTGAGCAAAGACGTGAAGCTCACCGGCGCCGCCCAGTGGACGCACGGCATCGACACCATCCTGCCTTTGGGCGTCTACCCGGGACCTTTCCCCACCGTCGGCACAGGGTCCAGCAGCTACAATTTGACGAGCCTTCCCGGCTACTCGCGGGTGATCGTCGACACGGTGCGGGTGGAGGCGGGGATCGACTGGCACGTCCGCGAGCACCTGGACACGTTCTTCCGCTACCAGTACTACAATTTCAACGACCCGACCCAGCCCTACGACACCGGCATCGCCAACGGGTTCTTGGTAGGCTTCAACTGGGTCCACTAAAGCTACGGGACGGACGGTTGTTTACTACTCCCAGGTAGGGCTCCGGCGGCCCTCGTCCTTGGCGGCGAGGGCCGCCGACGTTTCTTGTGGTGCAGGCGTCTCGCCTGCCCGGGAAAATGCAGGCGGGACGCCCGCACCACAAAGCTGGTCAACTCTTTTTTCGCGGCCTTACTTGAACGCCGCGGGCGGCGCCGGCAACCGGACCGCCGGCGGCGGGGCCTTCAGCTCGCGGCAAACCTTGTCCAGGTCGTCCTTCATCTGCTGCAGCACCATGCTGGCGTAGTGGATGTTGTGGATGTCGTTCGCCTTGCGGACGAAATCCAGGTTCTTCTCCAGCCGCTCCAGCTCCGCGGCGATCTTGGCCGGGCGGTCCGCCGGCAGCTTCGCCGCGGCCAGCCTGTCGCGGGCCTCCTTCAGGCCTGCTTTAAGCTCCGGCAGCGAAGCCCTGAGCGCTTCGTGATAATGCCACAACCGCTCCACCCCCGCCGTGTCGTGGCAGGTGGAGCAAACCTCGGCCGAGGCCCGCCAGAGCACGCTTCCTGTCGGGGAGACCTCTTTGAAACGGTGGCAGGTCTTGCAGGCGATCCGCACGCCCAACATGCCGACGGGGCGCTCGCCATTGGCTCCGCCAGCGGTGAGGCTGAGCAGGGCCGCGCCGCTGCTCTCGAACATCCGCACCTGCTCCTGGTGATGGTTGGGATGACAACTGGCGCAGTCGGCGGCGGCGTGGACGATCTTCTGCTTGTCTTCGGAGTGCTCAATCGTCAGGTGGCAATTGAGGCAGTTGAGGGCGTGCTCGGTGACGTGCTTCTGGTGAATGAAATCGTGCTCCTTGATCCGCTTCAAGTCATTCTCCCGGTTGTGGCAAACCATGCACCGCTCGCGGGGCACCTCGCCGTTGCCGCGGATCAGGTCGCCATGACAGTTGGCGCAATCGACTCCTTTCTGATAGGCCAGCTCGTGGGTGAACTTGACGCCGCCGCCCAGGTCGTACGACTTCTCCGGGATCTGGTGGCAGCGCGTGCAGGCGCCCAGCTCCTGGTTGAACGGCTGGTCCTTGAAGTGGCAGAGGAAGCAGGTCGACGTGGTGACCGCGATGTGCGCTCCCTGCACGATCTGGCCGTGGCAGCTCGTGCAGCGGAGCCTCTTGCCCCGCCGGCTCTCGCCCAGGTGAGGCGTGTGGTCGAAGGGAATCCCATGGAAGTCACCTGGCACCCGGCCGGACAAGAGACGCGTCTCGTGACAGCCGGACCGCAGGCAACTGGCGTCGGGGACTTCGGCGATCGGTCGCGGCCCCTGGCTCTGCGTGACATACTTGGCCAGTTGCACCAACCCCAGCATCTTGCCGCGGACCTCGCCGCCGAAGCTGGGGGCGAAGTGGCACTCGATGCAGGAGACATTCTTGTGAGCGGAGGTCTGCCACGAACGGTAGTAGGGCCCCATGATGTGGCAACTATTGCAGAACTGCGGGCGGGAGGTGTACCAGCCGGCCAAGGCGACCGTCACCAGAACCAGGAAGAGAAAGGCCCCCAGCACCGCCGCGGCGCGCCAGGCCAACCAACGGACCTTCCGCCAAGCGGAAGGGGCACGCCGCCGGACGGCCGCGAGGAATCCCGAAATCATGACAAGTCTCGACATTTTAGCAAGGAAGTCGGGTTTTCGTGATTCATTTGCTCCCTGAGACGACGCCCAGGCCCTTACCCGGTCGCCGCGGTAATGAGGATCGCGGCCAGCAGCGCCAACCCGACGGCCAGCGCCGCCAGCCCCGCCAGACGGATCAGCCACAGCGTGCCCCGCGACGGCACGGTCACGTGTTCTCGCTCGAGCGCGCCTTCCTTCTGCCATCGCGCCAAGAGATCGGGCCGCTCATGGAGCATTTCCTCTTCGCTCACCAGGCCGGTTAAGATCGACATGTCGGCGGGGAACTTCTCAGGGCGGAGGTGCGTGTTGAAGAAATGGATCGCGAAAACGAATCCCGTGGCCAAAAGCGCCTGGGTCGAGTGAATCACCTGGGCCACGTTCAAGACCGTGACCGGCAGGAAGCGGCAAAACAAATAGGGGAACCAGAGCACCAGGCCGGTCGAGCCGATAATCACCACGTCGGCGCAGGCGCCCCAGAAGTCGAACTTCTCCCAATACGTCCAGCGCTCGAAAGTCGGCTTCGGACCCAGACCCAGGAACCAGCGGAGCATCCCGAAGAGGTCCCTCACGTTGCGCCAGTTGGGCAGCACCGAATTGGGCCCGAACAGCAGGCGCGGGACCGAGGCGCCGCGGCGGCGGCCGGCCAAGTAGAGCCGCGGCAAGCGGACCAGGTAGACCAGCAGACAAGCAATCATCAAGACCGCAAACAAGCGGTGCCAAAAACGAGTCGTGTCGAACCCGCCCAGCGCCACGGCCAGCCCCTTGGCCCAGTCGTAATGGCTGTATTTCAGCGGCAGACCGGTCAGCGCCAGGCCGAGGAACGATATCAGCAGCACCGTATGTGCCGAGCGGTGGAAGGAATTGAACCGCACGAAGGCCGGCTGCCCGGCGCAAGCCCCTTGGGCCGGCCGTGCCGGAGCACCTCGACCAGGCTCCGCACGAGCCACAACAGCGTGTGGATGCCGAAGACCGTGAAGGTGGTGACCAGGAGCGTCATCAAGGAGACGTAAACCGCGTGCACCACTTGGCTGTACTTGGGGTCCCTGTAGTCGGCGTGCGGATTGAAGGCGGCGAAGTTCGCCGTCGCGAAGGGATGGCAGGTGCGGCAGGTTTGCAGGCGATGGGCCGGCGACAGGGTCGATCGCGGGTCGTTGACCGGAAGGATGTCGTGCGACCCGTGACAATCGGAGCACTTGGCGGCCGGGACGTAACCCAGCTCGGTCAACTGGCCGTGTACGCTCAGGGAGTAGCGGTTGGATAAATCGGCGTGGCAGTTGCCGCAGACGTTGGGCACTTGCAGGTGGAACTGGGCCGACTCGGGGTCGGCAAAATCATGGCCCTGGTGGCAGGAGGTGCAGCTCGGGTGCTGCTTCGTCTTCCCTCCCGGCGCCAGGCGGAGGGCCAGCCCGCCGGGCCCGCTGCCACCGCCGTGAACGCTCTTCATCAACCGCTCTTCGAGGAAGCGATGGCACTTGCCGCAGGTCTGGGCCACATTCGTCGTGTGCAGCGTGGAACGCTTGTCGGCCGGCAGATACACGCCGTGGGCGCCGTGGCAATCGGCGCAGACGGCCGCGCTCACTAGGCCGGCCTGGAACAGACCCTTGCCGTGAACGCTTGCCGTATAGCTGGCCAATTCCTTCTGGTGCTGGTGGCAACCGCCCACGGATTCGCCGCCGCAGGTCTTCACCTGATTCTGGGAAAAGACCGGCGAGCTCTCGGCGCGGACCGGCAACAGCACGTGGGCCACCGGACCGTGGCACTTCTCGCAAGCCAGCGTCGTGGCCTGGCCTAGCTCGTTCTTCTTGCCGGCCCGGGCGTGCATTCCCTTGTACAGGTCGATCGCCTGGTCCTTATGGCAGTACGCGCAGATCTTGCGCATTTCTTCGGGTTTGGAGCGGAAGAAATCCTCCTTGGCGTGAGGCACTTCCTTGATGTCGCCAGTATGGTAATTGCCGCCATGGCAGTCATGGCAATTGACCCCGTGCGTAAAATGCACGTCCGTGGCAAGCTTTTGCGGGTCGACATAGAGCTTGCGTTTATCGGCCGGCCAGATGTCCGCCGTGTGACAGGTGGCACAGTTATTGTCGTCGGGCGAAAGGTGCGAGCCCTTGAGCGGGGGCAAGGGGGACGTTGCCTTGGAAACGCTGGGGGCGACCGTTGCCGGCCCGGCAGCGGGAGTAGCTGCGGGCGGGGCAACCGGCGGCGCGGCCGGCGGGGCAACCGGCGGCGCGGCCGGCGGGGCAACGCCCGCGGGAACCTCGGGAGGTGGAGTTGCAGCCGGAGGTGCGGCCGGCGGCGCGGCCGGAGGGGCGACCACGCCTGGCGGCAGGCCGGATGGCTCCGCAGCAGCCGGCGGCGCGGCGGGAGGAGGTGGCGTGGGAGGGGCCGCGTACGTCGAGATGTTGGCGGCAGCCACGAACAGCGCCAACAGCAGACGTCCCAGCAAGCTACTCATTCCCGAAGTTCCTCGTGGTTCAGACCCGGAAGGGCCCACTTGCCATCGTCGCCCTTGGTCTACCGCCGCATTCCCGGTTGGAGTCTGAGACCACCGAGGATACGCCCCGCCGGGGCGCACCCCGAACGTCATCTTCACACGTGCGAAGGAGATCGTGGAAAACCTGGACCTGTCCGCTGCGCTTGCCCAAGCGAAGCGGCGCGGTCCCTTGGCCTGCCAGCGGCCGCCTATTGCTTGTCGTACTTGGGGTGCTCTTTGTGCCCGGCCGGTTCGGTATGACAGGTGAGGCAAACGTTGGTGACGCACCGTTGGATGTCGGCGTCGACCAACTTTTTCTGCGCATCCGTAAGGACTTTCACATCGGTGAATTGCTTGGCGACCGCGGCGTGCTTGCTGCCGGGACCGTGACAGACCTCGCACGTCACGCCGAGCAAGTCGGGCGTCGAGGCCCCCTTGTAGCCGCCGGCAACCCCGAAGGCGGTGATGTGGCACTTCATGCAGGAGGCGTCGCTATAGTACTTGGCCGGCACGTCGGTAAAGGCCTTGAAGTGCTTGGTTTTCTTCCAGACCATGTACTCCTTGAAATGGCAGGCGGAACACTGCTTCACGCCGATGTACTCCCCCTGCGGCGCCACCGAAGGCACGAAGGGCACCGCATGCACCGCCCTCCCCCCGATCAAGGGCAACACGACCCCGATCAAGACGGCCACCGCCGTCAGAGCGGCAGTTCCAATCAGGACATTGCGGACCAGCCTCACCATTTGCAACCTCCTCAAGTCTAGACCTTCTGGGTAAAGCAGGAAAAAGTACGCACGCATCATCGAAGCTACCTAGTCTACTTTCCCGCATGGGGCAGGTCAACAACTACTGCGGTGATCCGCAAGAATTTCACCACGACGATTTGTCAGGGGGAGTCGCAAGGGCCATCGCATGGGTGATCTATTTGCCGTTTGACAGCCCGAATTGGCCCAGTTATGATGGTGCCGTTTGCTACAGGCGGCGGGTGCGGCACCCACGAAATGGTTCCTCATGGCACAGCCCTGCGAAGAGTATCCGCGTCGGAATTGGCTCCTTTACCTCCTGGACGCCTGCATGGCGAGCACCGTCGCCGTGCTCCTCTATCCGGTAGTCCGGTTTCTGTGGCCGCGGCGCACGACGAGCTCCGGCGCCTTGGAGGTGGTGGCGCCCTACAAGGTGAGCGATCTGAAGCCGGATGCCGAGGGCCATTGGCCGGCGCCGTTTGAGTTCAACGGCAAGCCCTGCCTGCTGGTGCTCACCTCCGACGGAGAGATTCGGGCTTTCAACGCGATTTGCACGCATGTCGGCTGTACGGTGGAATTTCGCCGCGCGGAGGAAGACATTTTCTGCAACTGCCACAACGGCGTGTACGACCTGCACGGCAAGAACGTCTCCGGTCCGCCGCCCCGGCCGCTGCAGGAGTACAAGGTGACGACCCGGCCGGCGCAGACGCCGGGACAGGAGGAGATCATTGTCTCCCGAAGCACGTGAAGTCTCCCCGCGGTGGGCGGCGGCGAAAGCCTGGTGCATCGAGCGGCTGGGCCTCGACGTGCTCCAGGACCTGGCCGCCCACAAGAGGGTGCCTATCCATCGCTTCAGCGTTTGCTATTTTCTGGGCGGCATGGCCCTGTTTCTCTTCGTCATCCAGGTGGCCACGGGGATCCTCCTTTCGCTCTACTACAAGGCTTCGCCCGACCAGGCCTTCGAGAGCGTCCGCGCAATCATGACGGAAATCGACTTCGGCTGGCTGATCCGCTCGATCCATAGCTGGAGCGCGAACCTGCTGATCGGCGTTCTGTTGCTGCACCTCTTGACGACCTTCATCATGCGCGCCTACCGGCGGCCGCGGGAAGCGACCTGGCTCACCGGCGTGGTGCTCTTGGGGATCTTCTTTGCCTTCGGCTTCAGCGGCTATCTGTTGCCCTGGAATCAGTTGGCGTTCTTCGCCACGCGCGTGGGGACGCAGATCATGGGATCGATTCCCGGGGTCGGCAACGAGATGCTGTTGCTGGCCCGCAGCGGCGAGGAGGTGACCGGCGACACGCTGGCCCGCTTCTACTCGCTCCACGTGGTCATTCTGCCGCTGGTGACGCTCGGCATCCTGGGGATTCATCTCTATTTGGTGCAGAAGCACGGGATGAGCGTCCCCGAGGCGGTCTCGCGGCGCGCCGGCAGCGAGAAGGCCGTGCCTTCGATGCCTTTCGTGCCGCACTTTCTCTTCCGCGACATGGTCGGCTGGTATCTCGCTTTGGGACTGCTGGCGGCCTTGGCGGCGCTGTTTCCCTGGGAGCTGAACCAGAAGGCCAATCCCTTCGGCGCGGCGCCGCCGGGCATCAAGCCGGAATGGTACTTCCTCTTCATGTTCCAGACGCTGAAGCAGATTCCCGCCCACGTTTTCCGCGTCGAAGGGGAAGTGGTGGGGGTGCTCTTTTCGGCTTCGTCGGCGTAATCGTGCTGCTGGTGCCGCTGTTGGACGCCCGGGCGGCGCAGGGGGGCGTGCGGTGGATGCGGTGGATCTTGAGCTTGCTGGCGACCGTTGCCGTCTTCTTTTCATTTTCCAGACGGTTTCGGGGCTGGACCTGGTGAAGTTGCGGCTCGGGCAGACGGCGGCGCTGAGCGTCGCGGCGGCCGTGGTGTTCTTGACGGCGGCGGCCGTCGTCTGCCGTTTCGGCCGCAAAGCGCCGGCGTCGACCACGCCTCTGGCGTGGCTGCTGGCGTTGGGCCTGCTTGCCGGGGCCTCGGTCGGCACGGCCGAGGCGGCTGGCGCGACTCCGCCGCCGGCGGCGAAGGCCGCGGAGAAAGCCGGTGAGCCGCTTGCGGCCAAGCCCAACAACTGCCTGTTCTGCCACGGAAACAAGGACGTCTCGGGAGGGAGACCAGTTGCGGCTCTACGTGACGGAGAAGGACTTCGGCCGTGATTTGCACTGGGCGCGGGGCCTGCGCTGCGCGGATTGCCACGGGGGCAATCCGGCGGCCGAGCAGGTCAACCAGGCCCATGCGCGGGAGGACGGTTTCCGCAACCTCCGCCAGCGTCGTGCGGACGGCACCAAGGACTACAGCAAGCCGCCGGAGCCCGCCAACGTCGTGAAACTCTGCGGAGAGTGCCACGCGAACATTCAGTTCATGAAACAGTACAACCCCTCGCCCCGCGTCGATCAGCTCAACGAATACTGGAGCAGCGGCCACGGTCAGCGGGTGAAAGAGGCGGCAGACCCCAAGGTGGCGACCTGCGTCTCTTGCCACGGCAGGCCGCATGGCACGGGGCGCGACCAAGGCGCCTATGGGGTGTTGGCGGTGAAGAGCCTCGATTCCCCCGTGTATGTCAAGAACGTGGCCAAGACCTGCGCCAAGTGCCACTCGGACCAGGAGCGGATGGCTGGCTACCAGTACCAGGGGCGGCCGATCGGCCACACGCAGTACGAAGACTGGCGCCAAAGCGTCCACGGCAAGGCGCTTCTGGAGAAGGACGACTTGAGCGCTCCGGCGTGCAACGGCTGCCACGGCAACCACGGGGCCTTGCCGCCCCAAGTCCGTTCCGTGGCCAACGTCTGCGGCACTTGCCACGGCAAGGTTGCGGGGCTGTTCAATAAGACGCTGATGCAGCACGGCTTCGCCCAGGTGGGCTGGCCCGGCTGCGTCACCTGCCATAGCAACCACAAAATCCTCCCTCCCGGCGATCAGATGGTGGGGGTTGCGCCGCCGGAGGTCTGCTCCGGCTGCCACGGCGAAGGAGCCGCGAAAGGGTCCAACGCCGCCCTGCTGGCCGGCTTCGACATGCAGCGGATCATTCATGGAGGCGAAGTCGCCACAACCCTTCGTCAGGACCTGGAGAGCCTCAAGCGGCAAATCGGCGATGCCGACGCAAGGCTGGAAAAGGCCGAGCGCTTGGGCATGCTCGTCCCGGGTCCGCAGAGCAACCCACGCCTCGATCCGCGGATCTTCCTTCGCAAGGCCGCGGACACCTTGACCAGCGCGCGCGTGGAAGTCCACAGTTTCGACGCTGCGCTGGTCGGCAAAACCATCGGCCAAGGCGAGTCGATTGCCAAAGAAGTGCGTGCCAGCGCAGATCGGGCGATCGAGGCCTATCGCTTCCGCAGAATCTGGCTGGCGGGCTCGTTGGTGCCCATCGCCCTGTTCATACTCGTATTGCTGCTCTATATTCGCAAGTTGCCCAGCGTGTAACTTTCCAGCCGCCGCCAAGTGACTTTGACAGTCCCGGCCGGTTCTGCTATAGACTCCTCCTCGGAATGGGACGGAAAAGGGGACAGTCCCCATTTGTGCGCAGCACCCTCCGGGCCGTTCCGGCAAATGGGGGCTGTCCCCTTTTTCCTCCCGATCCTTGCGGATTGCCGCAAGAGAGGATGAGCTGGCTTATGACCCCAGGCAGGAAACTGGCCCTGGCGGGCGCCGTCGTGGCGGCCGTCACGGTCTACATGGCTTTCGCCGGCGCCTCGGCTAGTTGGCAGTATTACCTCACTGCCGACGAGTGCCTCGCCCGGGTGGACACTTTGGCGAAGGACCGTCTCCGCGTCGGCGGCAAGGTGGCTGCCAAGACGCTGCAAATCTCGTCGGATCGCCGGCAGATCGCCTTCACGTTCCAGACCACCAAGGGACAACTCGCCGTGCTCTGTGCCGGTCCCCCCCCGGACAACCTGGTCGAAGGGATGGACGTGGTCGTGGAAGGCCGCCTGGAGGGTCCCGGCCTGTTGCAGGGGGAGAAGCTGCTCACCCGCTGCGCCAGCAAGTACAAGTCGCCCTCGGCTGCCGCCTTGGGCAAGCCGTCCGACGCTGCCGCCGCGAGGCGCCCATGATCGTTGCGGGCCAGCTCGCCCTGTTGACCGCCTTCATCGCGGCGGGGTTCTCCGCCTTCGCCTCGCTGGCCGGGACGGCCTGTGACCGGCGTGGTCTCCAGCGGGCGGGGACCGTTTCCGGCGCCGCGTGCCTGGCCCTGCTGACCGCGGTGAGCGCGATCCTGATCTGGGCGCTGTTGGTGAGGGATTTCCGCTTCGCCTACGTGGCCGAAAACTCCCACCGCCTGCTGCCCTGGTATTACTCGCTCTCGGCTTTTTGGGTGGGGCAGGCCGGATCGCTGCTGCTCTGGTCTTGGCTGTTGAGCGTCTTGGCAATGATCTTTGGCCTTCGGCCCCGTGCGGTGCGCGGGCCGCTGCGGCCGACGGCCTTCGGCATCCTCATGGCCTACCTTGCTTTCCTGCTGGCGGTGATGGTCTTCGGCGCCGACCCGCTGCAGCCCAGTCTGGAGATCCCGCGCGAGGGAGCAGGGCTGAGCCCCTTGTTGCAACATCCGGTGATGCTCATCCACCCGCCGATCGTGTTTCTCGGCTATGCCGGCTGGGCGATTCCCTTTGCCCTGGCCACGGCCGCCCTGCTAACCGGCCGGCTGGAGTCGGACTGGGTCAAACAGGCGCGTCCCTGGTCGCTCTTCTCCTGGGCCGTGCTGGGCTGCGGGGTCCTGCTGGGCGCCGACTGGGCCTACGAAGAGCTCGGCTGGGGCGGCTACTGGAGCTGGGACCCGGTCGAAAACGGCTCGCTGATTCCCTGGATCGTGGGCACGGTCCTGATTCACGCGTTGATGGCCTGGCAGTATCGGGGCGTGCTCAAGAAGACGTCCCTGGCATTGGGCATTGCCACCTTCGCGCTGTGCAATTTCGCCACCTTCCTCACCCGCAGCGGCATCTTCAGCAGTCTGCACGCCTTCAGTCAATCGCCCCTCGGCTGGATGTTCCTGGCCTGGATGGCGGTCTTGGCGGCCGGCGGGCTGGTGCTGCTGCTGGTCCGCCGCGGCCAGTTGCGGCCGCAACAGCCGATCCGCAGTTTCTGGACCCGCGAATCGTTGTTGGTCCTGGCCTCGCTGGCATTGCTGTTATTGGCCCTGGTGGCGATTGTCGGCACGGCGGCCATCCCGCTATCGAAGATCCTCCTCGGCAAGGCAATCCTCGTGGGGCCGGCCTTCTACAACGGGGTGCTGATGCCCGTCGGCCTGCTCTTGCTGGTGACGATCTCGCTGGTCCCGCTATTGTCCTGGGGCCGGCCGCCGGCGAGGGAAGAGAAACGGGCGATCCGGCTTTGCCTGGCGGGAGGAGCCGTCGCGGTCGCCGCGGCGATCGTCGGCGGAGTGCGGCATCCGCTGGGCCTCGCGGTGGCCGCCGCCGCTGCCGTAGCGGTCCTCAGCCTAGCAGCAGCCCTGGTTCTGGAGGTTGGACGGATTGGTAATCTATCCAGCAATGGGGTCGATCCCCTGGACGGATTACCAATCCATCCTACGGGAAAGCCGACACCTGTTCTCTCGGGGCTCCTCCGGGCCCTGGGCCGGCATCGCCGGCAATACGCCGGCTTCGTCATTCACCTGGCCTTCATCTGCCTGGCGATCGGCGTGACCGGCAGTTCCCTGGGAACCCAACGGCACGAGGCGTCGTTGGCAGAAGGAGAAACGATCGACTGGGCGGGCCGGCAGGTGTACTTCGTGCGCTGGATCCAACGGAGGCTGCCGGACAAGGTGGTTGTCGAAGCGGAACTGGAAATCGGCGGCCAACAGGCAAAGCCCTTCCGGCTCCTGCCGGCGCAGCACTTCCACACGCTCCAGGGAACGTGGACCACCGAGGTGGCGATCCACGCCGACTGGGCCGGCGACTTCTACACGATCCTTCACCAGAGCAGCGGTCAGGGGCGGGCCAGTTTCACCATGCTGGTCAACCCATTGATGCGCTGGATGTGGCTTTCCGGCCCAGTCGCCTTGCTGGGCACGCTGGTGGCGCTCTGGCCGGCGCGGCGACCGGGTGCCGCTGCTGGCTTGTCCAGCAGTGCCGACAGTGCGGTTTGGCAAGCTAACCGTGACGCTCCCGGGGCGTGGCGGCCCGGCCTTCCCCATTTCCTCAGGCGACGGCCGGCAGGACCGGCCTGCAAGAGTTCACAACCACTGAGCAGACGGCATGGCGAAAACGACCCACGCGATTGAAGTCGCAGGACTCTTCAAGACGCTCTCCGGCCGGCCCGTGCTCCGCGGGGTGGAGATGACCGTCCCCGCCGGCCGGCTGGCGGTCGTCAGGGGTTCCAACGGGGCGGGGAAGACGACCCTGCTGAAGTGCATCGCCGGGTTGATCCGTCCCGAGCGCGGCGAGGTTCTCTGGTTCGGCCGGCCCGCAGCGGCGGACGCGGCCGCGCGGCGGCTGGTGGGCATGGTGTCGCACGAGACGGCCCTCTATCCCCAGCTTTCACTGCGGGAGAACTTGCGGTTTGCCGCCCGCCTGGGCGACTTGTCCGAGCCCTGCCGCCAGGCCGACGATTGGCTGGAGAGGCTCGGCCTTTCCACCTGTGCCAACTGTTTGCCGCTCCAGGTCTCCCGAGGGATGCGGCAACGGATCACCGTCGCCCGGGCCCTGATCCATGCCCCCTCGATCCTGTTGTTGGACGAGCCTTTCTCGGGACTGGACGCGGAGGGATCGGCGTGGTTGGTGGACCTGCTGCGGCAACTCCGCGGCCAGGGACGTGCGATTTGCCTGGTCAGCCACGACCCGGAGAAGACTTGGCAGTTGGCCGACATGGTCTACCACTTGGACGGCGGCCGTGCCTATCGGACCGATCCGTCCGGCGAGGCGCCGCCGCTGGCCAGTTTGCCCGCGGCCCGCGCCGCTTAGAAGGTGGGCCAAGGAACAACAAGGAAGGGCAGCGTGACCGCAAAGCTCTGGTGGATCATTCACAAGGATCTTCTCTGCGAGTACCGCTCCCGCCAGGTCTGGCCGGCGATGCTGTTGTTGGGCGTGGTCGTGGCGATGGTCTTCGGTATCCAGATGCAGCTTCCAGCCGACCAGAGACGGCAAATGGTCGGCGGCCTCCTTTGGCTGGCGATTTTTTTCGCCGGGATGCTGGCCCTGGACCGGTCGTTCGCGGCGGAACGCGAAGACGGCTGCTGGGAGGGCCTGCTGTTGTACCCTCTCGCCCCGGCGGCGATTTATCTCGCCAAGCTGGCGGTGAATGTCGTCTGCCTGGCGGTGTTGGAGCTGCTCTTGGTGCCGCTGTTCGTGGTGCTGGCCGACGTGCCGCTGTTGGCCCATCCTTGGGCGATGCTCCTGGTGGCGCTGTTGGGCAACCTGGGGATCGCCGCGGTGGGCACCCTGCTGGGCGCCCTGACGGCCGGCCTGCGACACGGCAGCAGCCTCTCGGCACTGCTCATCCTGCCGATGGTGGTGCCGGTGGTGCTGGCCGCGGCGGAGGCGACCCGGCTCTTGGTCGCGGGCGACTTCGGCCCGACCTGGTGGCGCTGGACCGAATTGCTCGCCGCGTTTGCCGTGGTGTTCTCCGTGGTGGGCCTCGTGCTGTTCGATTTCGTCGTCGAGGAGTGAACGATGGAAAGACCAATCGGCCAGCGGCGATGGTTTGGGGTCGCCAGCGATCTGGTGGCGGCCTTGGGGGTGACCGGGGCGATCGTGGCGATCTCGCTCTGGGCGCCCACCGAAGCGACCATGGGCCATGCGCAGCGGATCGTTTACGTCCACGTCGCGGTGGCCTGGCTCGACCTGGCCGGTATCCTGGCCGCGGCGGCCGGCGGACTGCTCTACTTGCTCAGGCGGGATCTCGCCTGGGACCATCGAGCGCAGGCCGCCGCCGAGGTCGGTTGGGTCGCATCGAGCCTGACCCTGGTCACCGGCTCACTCTGGGCGCACGAGGCGTGGGGAAGCTGGTGGACGTGGGACCCGAGGCTCACCACCGCCTTCATCCTCTGGACTTTGTACTGCGGCTACTTGATGGTCCGCAGCGCCATCGACGACCACCATCGCCGGGCCCGCGCGGCGGCGCTGTTGGCGATCGTCTCGGCGATCGACGTCCCGCTGGTGATGATGGCCACGCGCTGGTTCCGCGGCATGCACCCGGTCGCGCCGGAGATGGAGCCGGCGATGCGGGTCGTGCTGCTGGCGAGCGTCCTCAGTTTCACCCTCCTGTTTGCCGCCTTGTGGGCAAGGCGATGCCGGCAACTGCACCTCGAGAGCCGGGTCGAGATGCTGGAACAACAGGGCGAATTCGCATCCACCGACGCCTTGGCCGGCCCCCGGCCGACGCCAGGCTGATCCTGGGAGCCAATCATGGAAACCTTTGTCGTCGCGTACTTGCTCGTCTGGCTGGCCGTATTCCTCTACGTCGTGCGGCTCGACGTCCGCCATCGCCGCTTGTCGCGAAGGCTGGAGGAACTCGAAACGCGGCTGGAAGAACCCCAGGCCAGTCGGCAGCCGCAATCCCGTGCGGCGTAAGTTGTAGCAGGCACACGCCGTGTGCCGTCCGCCATTACGGCACACGGCGTGTGCCTACTACATAAGGAATCGTTGATGTTTTCTCAAATCCTTCTGTTGTTAGCATCGGCGGCTCCCGGGGAACTCGGAACTCTTCCCAACGGGGTCGTCCGAGGGGTCGTGCTCCATGCGAGCGACCGGAAGCCGGTCGCCGGGGCGGAAGCCGGCCTGCGGGTGAGGCTGGAAGGACGATTCGTTCTCATCGCCGAGACGACGACCGACGCTCAAGGGCGATTCACGTTCCGTCAGCTCCCCGTGGGCGAGGACTTCGAGTACCTGCCCGGCGCCAACCGCGACGGCGTTCACTACCCCGGCCCCCGCGTCCACCTCACCCGGGGACATCCGGCGGCTAACGTTCTTCTGACAGTCTGCGATGCGGTCCGCGGCCCCAGTCCGTTGGTGGCCCGCCGCCACGAAATCCTCATCTGCCCCGAGCCCGGCCTGGTGAAGGTCAGCGAGACGATCCTTATCGACAATCCGAGTTCCTCGTCCTTCGTCGGCCAGGCCGCGGACGGTATGAGCCAGCCGATAACCCTCCGGCTCTCCATCCCTTCCGACTTCCAACGGACCACGTTTGACCAGGAGTTCTTCGGGCGGCATTTCTCCCTGGTCGACGGCAAGCTGGTCACGAGCATCCCTTGGACCCCCGGTCCGCGGGAATTGAAGTTTACCTATGTCCTGGCGAACCCGAAGTCTCGCTTTCACTGGGACCGTCCCTTGGACTTGCCCTGTTCCGACCTGACGCTGGTCATCCGCACGGCCCGGCCGGATGAGGTGTTCTGCAACCTGGATGCAAAACCCCTCCGGCACAGGGACGAGGTCACCTTCGCCTTGAGCGGCCGCAATCTGTCGGCGGGAGAAGTGATTCGCGTCGACCTCGGTCGTTTACCCATGCCGCTGATGGCGTATGGCCGTTGGCTGGCCCTGGCCGTGCTGATCGGCCTGGTAGGTGGTACCGGCCTGATGCTCGGTCGGCGGCGGCGGACAAGCTCGTAGTGCCGGCTTTAGCCGGGTTTATTCGCGGCGCGTGATGCAAGCGGCGCAGAGCGCAATCGAAACCCGAAGCGTAAGCGAGGGTAAGTCGCCTTGACCGTCCTCGCTTACGCTTCGGGTTACGATGCGTCCCTGAATAATACGCGTTAGCCGGAAATCCGCGGCAGGCCGCCTGAAGGCGGGACTACGAACGACGCATTTCCGACCGCGCACCGTATAGCCACTCTTTTCGCCGGCGAGAAGACAGGAACGTCCTGATCCTGGAAACCGGAAAACGCTGATGCGGGGAAAGTAGCGGCCGGCCACAATGGTCGCTCGACCGTGGCTCCCTGGCGGCCAAGGAGCTCTCGTCCATTTCCGCTGGAAAGGAGGACTATCACCATGTCGAGACAATCCTTGGGGAAGTTCATTTCGGGCGGCGCGGTGACCGCGGTCTGCCTGGTTTTCATGCTCGTCACCGCCGCACTGGGCCAGGCGCCGGCACCGAAGGCGACGCCGGCGCCAATCCCGCCTCAGGGACGGTCGTACACGGGTACGAAGCACTGCGTCGGCTGCCATCGCGACGAGGCCGCGTCGTGGGGGAAGACCAAGCACGTCAACGCGTTCACGGATCTGCCGGCTCAGTACCGCAGCGATCCGGCCTGCCTGACGTGCCACGTCACCGGCTACGGCAAAGCGGGCGGTTACGTCGCTGGAACGCCGGCCGCAATCTTGGATGATCTCTTGGAGACGGGCTGCGAAGCCTGCCATGGTCCGGGCAGCCAACATGAAAAACTCGCCAAGGAGTTCGCCGAATCCAAAACCTCGGACGACAAACTGGAGCAGCAATTGCGGGACGCGATCTACAAGATCCGCCCGGACAACGCCTGCGTCGGCTGCCATGTTGGTCACAAGAAGCACCCGGCCTATCAAGGGCAAGTAAGCCGAGCTTCTTCGGTGGGCCGTGCGGCGGGCTCGGGCTGCTGGGCTTGGACCTTTGTGGTCGGCCCGTCGGCAAGCGTGGGCGTGCCGCAAGCGGCGACGCCCCCCGGACAGCGCTACACCGGCACCAAGCCCTGCGCTTCCTGCCACTATCAGCAGTACCAGGCGTGGAGGAGCGACAAGCACTACACGTCGTTGATCCATATGCCGGTCAAATACTGGGCCGATCGGGAGTGCCTGCAGTGCCACACCACCGGCTACGGGGCGCCCGGAGGCTATGCCCAGGGAAGCAGCCCCGCCGTGCTGGGCAACCTGCTCGATGTGACCTGCGAGGCGTGCCATGGGCCGGGCGGCAGACACGTGGCGTTCAACAAGCAGTTTATCGACTGCCCGCCGCTGGGCTTCGAGCTGGAGCAAGCAGCCCGGCACACCATCAGCAGAATTCTCCCCGGCAACGCCTGCGTGCAGTGCCACGCTCGCCAGAGTCACAAGGAGCACCCGAAATACGAGACGGCCGCTACGTCTCCCTGACGTACTGAGAGAAGCGCTGGAGGACTTCGCCCCGCGGATCCCGGACCGTGACTTCCAGGGGCATTCGGCCCGGCAAGCTGTGCGTCGCGCAGCCGAAGCAGGGATCGTAGGCCCGGAATGCCATTTCCACCATGTTCAACAAGCCCTCGGTCGCCGCCTGGCCTTTGTGGATCAGGGTTTGAGCCGCTTTCTTCACGGACATCGAGATCGGGGCATTGTTGTTGGTCGTGCCGACGATCAGGTTCACCCGGGTCAGGATGCCGCGCTCGTCGGTCGCGTAGTGGTGCGTGAGCGTGCCGCGCGGCGCCTCGACCGAGCCCACGCCCTCCGTGGGCGTCTCGGTGGGCAGGACACGATACTCCTTGCTGGTGATTTCCGGATCGGTGGCCAGCTCCACCCAATGTTCCGCCGCGTAGAGCAGCTCGATCAGCCGGGCCCAATGGGTGGCCAGGGTATGGTGGACGGGCTTTCCTCCCAGAGTGTCGTAGAACTTCTCGTACTCGGCCTGGGCCAGCGGGGTGGCCATGCCGTCGGCGACGTTCAATCGCGACAGCGGCGTGGCCTTGTAGACGCCGGAATCGGCGCCGTCAACCAGCCCCTTCCAGCCCACCTTTTTCAGGAAGGGGAACTTGAGGTAGCTCCAGGGCTCGACCCGCTCCGCCACATACTCGCGATAGTCCCGCGGATGGTACTTGGCGTGCTGGCGGCCGTCGGGTCCGGTGACGCGAATCAGCCCGTCGTAGAAGTTCACGCGGTTGTTCTCGTCCACCGTACCCATGTTGTAGGTGCGATGGACGTAGGTGTCGCCGGTAATCAGCTTGACGTAATCGCTGTTGGCCAGCACGACGTCGGCAAACAGCGCCAGCGAGAAGCGGGCGAACTCCACGGCGTCGCGGCCCAGGGTCTCGATCTCTTGGCGCTGTTGTTCGTTGATTCCGCGGCTGACGCCGCCCGGCAGGCCCCAGTTGGGGTGCACGGCGCGGCCGCCGATCATCTTGATCAGCGCATGTCCGTCGCGGCGCATCTTCAGCACTTTGCCAGCGATCTCCATGCCCACCTTGCTCACCACGCCGAGGATGTTCCGCTGGGAGGCCGGGGCGGTGGGGCCGACGACGAAGTCCGGCCCGCCGAGGGCGTAAAAATGCGTCGTATGATCGGTGGCGTAGAAGATCGAATAGAACAACTCGCGCAGCTTCTTCGCCGCCGGCGGCGGGTCCACGTGGAACAGGGCGTCCAGGGCCTTGGTGGCCGCCATGTGGTGCGCCTCCGGGCAGACGCCGCAGATGCGGGCGGTCAAGTTGGGCATGTCCTCCGCCGGACGCCCTACGCAGAACTGCTCGAAACCCCGCAGCTCCGGAATCTGCAGGTAGGCGTTAGCGACATCCCCCTCCTCGGTGAGAAAAATGTCGATCTTGCCGTGGCCCTCCAGGCGCGTGACCGGATCGATGGATATACGCTTCATAACGGACCTTTGGAATTGAGATTTTGGATTTTCGTCTTGGGCCTTGAGGCCAATACAAAATCCGAAATCGGTTTCACGGCGGCCTTGTCCCGCCCTACGCCTGGCCCTCCGGCAACCGCGCTCTCCTCAGTTGGCTGCCGGCCAGGCTGAATCGGTAGAAGCTTCCCACGGGATCCGGGATGCCCTCGCGGATGATCTGGTCGATCTCCTGCGGATCGTCCGAATCGATCACCGAGGCCAGCGCGGTCATCATGCGGGCGCCCTGATCGTGGACGCCCTCGTTGGGACCGTAACAGCCCAAGCAGGGCGAGTTGACCTGCGGGCAGAGCGCCCCGCACCCCGCCCGCGTGGCAATCCCGCAGCAGAGCAGGCCCTGCTCCAGCAGGCAGGTCTCTTCGTCGGGTACGATCTCCCACGTGCGGTGAAACTTCTTGATCTTCTTCTCATTCCGCGCGCGCGGGCACTCCTGGCAAACGGTGGTCTGGGCGCCGATCACCGACCCCGGCGGCGGCAGCCTGCTCTCGACGATCGCCGTGACCGCATCCCAGATCCGATCGGCCTCCGGCGGGCAGCCGGGCAGGTAGTAATCCACCGGCACCGTCTGGTCCAGCGTCTTCAGCGTGTCGTAAAACAGCGGCAAGTGCAGCGTCCCTTCCGGCACTTGTGTCTGCTGCCGCGGCTCGACGCTGTCCGGGTTCTCCGTCGAGGGCGACTGTCGGTAGACGGTGTCGAAGATCTGCCGGCGGTCGCTGGCGTTGGCCAGCCCGGGAATGCACCCCTCCTGGGCGCAGGAGCCGAAAGCCACGAGCACTTTGGCTTTCTTCCGCAGCAGCAGGGCCATGTACTCCTGCTCGCTCGTGCGGATGCCCCCGTTGAACAGGCAAACGTCGATGCTGCCGTCGGGCATCCTCTCGATGTCGCGGACCTTGGCATCCACGGCGACGGGCCAGAGCACGATGTCGAACAGGGCGGCCACGTCGAGGATCTTCTCGTTCAGCGCCAGCACGGCGATCTCGCAGCCGCCGCACGACGCGGCCCAGTAGAGGGCCAGTTTCCCTTTCTTCGCGCCGGTCATGCTTGAACCTCCATCGCCTCGGCGTGTTCGTGGGCGATCTGGGCCAGGGCCTCCGCCCGCAGGCCGTTCTCCGCCCACTTTTGCGGCCAGGCAAGCGGCCCCAACCGCCGCACGTCGGCCACGAACTTGTCGATCGATTCGGCCAGCACCTGCCCTTCGGCCGCCGACGCCCAGATCAGCCGCAAGCGGTCGGCCTCGATTCCCATCCGTTCCAGAAAATATTGGAGCATCGCCTGGCGGCGGATGGTCTTGTAGTTCTGCTCGACGTAGTGGCAGTCGCCGGGGTGGCAGCCGGCGATCAAGACGCCGTCGGCCCCCAGGGCGAAGCCCTTGAGAATGAACGTGGGATCCACCCGCCCGCTGCACATCACGCGAATGATCCTTGCGCAGGGCGAATACTTGATCCGCGCCGTGCCGGCCAGATCGGATGCCGTGTAGCTGCACCAGTTGCAGAGGAAGGCGACCACCCGCGGGTGGAATTCGCCGTCTGCCGTGTTAGCCGGGGCGGCCGCGCCCGTTTGCGCTGGGGAACGATTGGGATCAGACATAATTCATCAGCCCTTCAAGCTCTTCGTAGACCTGCTCGTCGGAGAATAGGTGTTGCTGGGCGGCGCCGAGGGACATGCGGCGACACACGTGCCGCAACCTTTGCAGAGCGCCTGGTCGATGACGGCGATCTTCCGTTGGTCGTCGCGGACAATCGCCTTGTAAGGACAAAGTGAGAGGCAGGTCTTGCAGCCGGAGCACATCTTCTCGTCGATCCAAGCCGTGTTGGGCTCCAACTCGATCTGTCCGGCGTCGATCAGGACCAGGGCCTTGGCGGCCGCCGCGTTGGCCTGGGCCACCGTGTCGGGGATGTCTTTGGGGCCCTGGCAGGCCCCGGCCAGAAGAACGCCGTCGTTGGCCGTATTGACCGGCGCAAGCTTGGGGTGCTTCTCCAGGAAAAAGCCGTCCGCCGAGCAGGAGATGCCGAAATCGCGGCGAACCTCGGCCACGTCGGGCTGCGGTTCCAGGGCCACGGCCAGGATCACCATGTCGACCGGGATCTGGCGGATGGCGCCCAGCAGCGTGTCGTCGACCTGCATCAGCAATCCGCCGTCGGCTACAGTGCCGTTGCCGGCAACGGGCGTGATGTCGGCCACCTTGCCGCGGATGAACTGCACCCCCTCGTTCTGAACCCGGTTGTAGAACTCCTCGAACCCCTTGCCCGGCGTGCGGACGTTGATGTAGCAGTTGTAGACCTCGGCCCCGGTCTTCTCGCGGACCAGGTGGGCCAACTTGATGGCGTACATGCAGCACACGCGGGAACAATAGGGGTGGTAGTTGGCGTCGCGGCTGCCCACGCAATGGACGATGCCCACGCGGCGCGGCGTCGAGCCGTCGCGGAGCACCAGCTTGCCCGAGGTCGGTCCGCCCGCGTTCAGCAGCCGCTCGACTTCCAGGCTGGTGTAGACGTTGGGGTACTTGCCGTATCCGTAGTAAGGAATGACCGCGGGATTGAAGGCTTTGAAGCCCGTGGCGATGACGATCGCTCCCACGTCGTATTCCTCGATCTTGTCCTGCTGATCGAAGCGGAAGGCGTTCCGCTCGCCGCAGGCCTCGACGCAGCCCAGCTTGCACTTGCCGCGGGCCAACTGGAAACAGACCTCGGGATCGACCACCGGGATCGGCGGCACGGCCTGGGGAAAGGGAATCCAAACCGGTTTGCGCAGGCCCAGGCCCTGGTCGAAGGGGTTGGGGAACTTGGCCCGGGTGAACGTGCAGGCGTCGATGCACATCATGCAGCCGACGCAGAGGCTCTCGTCGATGTAGCGCGGCTTGCGGCGGATCTTCACGTGGTAGTTGCCCACGGACCCTTCGACCGACTCCACCGAGGAGTAGGTCAGCATCTTGATCTTCGGGTGCAGTTTGACGGCGGTCATCTTCGGCGTGAGGATGCAGGCGGCGCAGTCCATCGTGGGGAAGGTCTTGTCGAACATGGCCATGTGCCCGCCGATCGACGGGTCGCGCTCGACGAGGACCACTTCCTTGCCGGCGTCGGCCAGCGTCAATGCCGCCTCGATTCCCGCGATGCCGCCGCCGACGACCAGGGCCCGGGGCACGATCTCGACGAACTGCCGCTGCAAGGGCTCCTGCACGGCGACGCGGCGGATCGCCGCGGCCAGATGGGCCTTGGCCTTCTCGGTGGCCGCGTCCTTGTCGGCCGTGACCCAGGCAACCTGCTCGCGGATGTTGGCCATCTGCACCAGGAAGCGGTTCAGACCGGCGCTCTCGGCCGCCCGGCGGAAGGTGGCCGCGTGCAGGTTCGGCGAGCAGGCGGCGACCACGATCCGGTTGAGGTTCAACTCGACGATGTCGCGCTTCACCGAGCTCCTGCCCCGGGTCGGAACACATGTACTTGTAGTGGCGCGAAAGCGCCACGTGGGGCAACCCCCGGGCAAAACGGACGAGATCTTCCACGTCAACCACGCCGGCGATGTTGCTGCCGCAGTGGCAAATGTAGACACCGATCCGCAGTGTTTCCTCGGCGATCATGTTGTCGGCTCCGCAACCTCGCTCGATAATCCCATCGCTTCATACACCAGCTCGCCCAGATCGACCGCCGAAAGCCGCCGCTCCGCGCCCACCGACTTCACCGCGTCCTGGAACATCGCCAGGTCTTTCGGGCAGGCCACCACCAGATCCGTGACGCCCTCCAAGGCGAGCACCTCGTTGACGCGGATGGCGGCGGGCCTCTGGGCCACGCCTTCTTCCTCCTGCATCCAGATCTTGCCGCCGCCGGCCCCGCAACAGAAGCTGTTCTCGCGGCACCGCGGCATTTCCACGCGCCTCAGCCCCAAAGCGTCCAGCACCCGCCGCGGCGGCTCGTAAATGCCGTTGTAGCGGCCGAGGTAGCAGGGATCGTGGTAGGTGACGCAACTGCTCAGACGCTGCTTCAATTGCAGCCGGCCGCTTTGCAAAAGATCGTCGAGGACCTCGCTGTAGTGCAACACCGGCTTGTCGAAGCCGAAGCGGCGGTATTCACGCTTCAAGGCGTGGTAGGTGTGCGGGTCGGTGGTCACGACGCGATCGAACCGCGCCTGGCCCAGCGACTTCACGTTCTTCTCGACCAGCATCTCGAACAACCCTTCTTCACCCATTCGGCGCACGTCGTTGCCGGCGGATTGCTCGCCCTCCCCCAGAACGCCGAAATCCAGTCCCGCCGCCTGGAAGACCTGGGCCACCATCCGCGAAACGCGCATCGCCGAGGGGTGCAGCGCCGCGTAGTCTCCCAGGAACCAGAGCGTCTCCACGGGTTCCTTTCGCGCATCCTTGACGGGCACCGGCAGGCCCTTGGCCCACTCCAGCCGCTTACGCGGCGACTTCGCCTGGGAGTTGCCGTACCGCTGCAGCGACAACAGCGTATCCTGCAGGCTCCGGTCCAGCTCGCCCTCTTCCACCAGTTTGCGCCGCATCTCGACGATCAGCGCCACGTGCTCGTTGCGCACGGGACAGTGGTCGACGCAGGCGTAACAAGTGGCGCAACCCCAGATGACCTGCGGCGCCACCGCGCCGCCGACGAACTCCTTGCCGTCGCCGTTGGCCCGCCGGCCCCGCAAGGCTGCCATCCCTTCGCCGAGAACGAATCCCTTCAGATCGTGGATCACCTGCCGCGGTGAGAGCCTGGCCCCGCTGGCCACGGCCGGGCAGACGCGCTCGCACCGCCCGCACTCGGCGCAGGCATAGGCGCTGAGCAGCGTCCGCCAAGTGAACTGTTTCAAGGGCGTTTCGCTCTCCTCGCCTGATTTCTCCGCGGCGGCCGGGAGCGTGCCCTTGTCCGGCAACTCGGCGAAGAACACGGCAAAGGGGGCCCAGATCAGGTGCATGTGCTTGGAATAAGGGAGGTAGACCAGAAAGGAGAGCAGGATCAGTGCATGGACCCACCAGGCGCCGCTGCCCAGGCCCACGATCGTCGCCCGGTGGACTCCCAGGGCCAGCAGGCCTTGGGCCACGGCCTCGCCGGCAGGCAGCCAGGTCTGCCCCCCGCCGCGCGCCAGGTGGCGCGGCTCGCCGGGCGGTTTCATTGCCGACTGCACGCCCCCGGCCGGCGCGGAGAGACCGTTAGCCCCGGCGGCCACGCCGGCCGCGGCATGGCCTCCCGCTTCGGCCAACAGGTAGGTGACCATCAGCGCCGCGATCAGAGAGACGACGATCGTGGCGTCTACGGTCCGCTGAAGCCCGGGCGGCGTGAGGATGTAGCGGCGGATAGAGGAAGCCACCAGGCCGATCAGCACGGCCACCGCGAACAGGTCGACGACGGTGCCCAGCACGGGGATTGCTTCCGCCTGCGGGACGTGGAACCAAGGCGCGGCAATGCCGCCGACGAACAGCAGTGCCGACGCCAAAACGAACGCGCAGAAACCCCAGAAGATCAAGGGGTGCGCCCAGTTGATGATCGACTCCCCTTGGATCATCCGCGACTGCAAGAGCACCTCGCGGACGAAGGTCGCCAGCCGCAGGCCGAGGTCATTGAGACGGTTCTCCTTGCGCCCCAGGGCCAGGATCCGCAGCAGTTGCACCATCCGCCAGGCGAACACGGCCGTGGCCGCCGCCAAGAGGGCCGCCAGCCAGACGGCGCCGTAGACGCCGAGAAATTTTGCTTCGGTAGGCATCTATTTCGCCTTCATCGCTTCGGTCAAAGCGGGCGCCAGGTCCAACAGGTCGGCCACGACGCCGTAGTGGGCCACGTCGAAAATCGGCGCGTTGGGGTCGGTATTGACGGCCACGATCAACTCGGAGTCCTTCATCCCCTCGACGTGCTCCGGCGCGCCGGAGATCCCCAAGGCGAGGAAACAGCGGGGCTTGACGGTCATGCCCGATTTGCCGACCTGACGCGTCGCCGGCAGCCAGCCCTGGTCGATCACCGGACGCGAAGCGCACAGCACGCCTCCCATCGCCTGGGCCAGTTCCTCGACCAACTCGAGGTTCTCCTTCTGCTGGATCCCACGGCCCACGGCCACGAGGACCTCCTGCTGCGTAATGTCCACGTCGCCGCTTGCGGGCTGGATCAACTCCTCGAAGCGGACGGCGTCCGGCCCCGGCAGCGCCGGCATCGCGCGCGACTCCACCCGGCCTTCCCCCGCTTGATCCGTGGGCCGGTAACTGCCGGGAAGCACCATCAGGATCGCCGGCGAGCCGGCGACCCGGACCTCCGCCATCATCTTGCCCCCGCAAAACGACGCTGTGACCCGCAGGGCCTCGCCGTCGGCCTGGATCCGCTTGCAGCCGGTCACCAAGGGGGCATTCAATCGGGCGGAGAGCATGGGAGCCAGGTCCCAGCCGATCGACGTGCCGCCGATCAGCACGGCTCGAGGTTTCTCCGCCGCAACGGTCTCCTGCAACACGGCCAGATAGGGCTCGGGGGAATACGACGCCAACTGAGGATCATCGACCAGCAAGATCCGGTCCGCGCCGGCCAACGAAGAGACGTGCGAGGCGCCTGCCCGGCCGGGCAAAAGCGCCAGCACCTTGCCGCCGGTCGCCGACGCCAGTTCGCGGGCCGCGGCCAGCAGCTCCAGGCTGATGTCGGCCAGCGCGTCGCGTTGCGTTTCGGCCAGAACGAGAACGTCGCAGGCGCTCGATTTCAGCAGTCCTTTCTTGGCAAGAATCTCGGCGATGCGGGCGGCCACCTCGGCGTCCGTACCGGTGAGCATCGTGGCACGGTTGCCGGACGACGGCGCATAGAGCCGGCAGATGGAAACCGCCCACTCCCCGACCGAGGCCGCCACGGCCGCTTCCTCGAAGTGCGTGCTCTTCATCGCCGCGCGGATGCGGTTGACTGGGACGTACCGGGGCGGTTGGTCCGCCCCCAGGATTCCCAGCACCGCCGGCAGCTTGACCGTCATGCGGGCCATGACGGCGCCGGGGAACTCCTTGTAGGCCGTGAGCGTGCCCGCCTGCGGACCGGCCTTCACGCCGCGGATCACGCCCAGGTAGGGCCAACCCAGCGCCGCGGCCAGAAGCGGCGGCAGCACGCCTTCCAATTCATCGTGCGCCTGGATGCCGACCAGCACCAGATCGGCCTCCAGGGGCTTGATCGCCTGGGCGAAGACGGCGGCCATGGCCCGGGGCCGCGGCGGCAGGTCCTCGTCCAGCGGGATCTTCACGATCCGGTCGGCCCCCTTGGCCGCCGCCGTGTAAAGGGTGTTGTCGACGTCGCCGAAGTCCAAGGCGACGGCCGCGACGGTTCCGCCTCCGGCCTCCTTCAGCAGCAACGCCTGTTCCAGGGCGTGATCGTCGGACTCGTTGACGATGAACGACGCGCTGCCCAAGTCGAGCGCCGCGCCCGAGGCATCGATTTCCAACGGCTCGATCAGGTCCGGAACCTGACGGACCACAACGGCGATCTTCATACGGTGCTCCTTTCCCCCAAGTCCATAGATTCCGCCAGCAACTCGACAACGTCGCGGACCTTCAACCGACCCTCCAAGCCCGCCACCTTGGCGGCGTCCTCGAAGCGCGGCAACTCGTAGGGGCAGGAGACGACCAGCGTGTCGGCGCCCGTCTCGGCCGCCTGGCGGACGCGCTCGTCCGAGAGGCGATGGCCGCCGTGAGCCACGATGTGGGCGTCCAGCCACATTCCGCCCCCGCCGCCGCCGCAACACAAGGCGTTCTCCCGGCTGCGAGCCATCTCCACCAGCTTCAGCCCCGGAACCAGTTTCAACAGTGACCGCGGCGGATCATAGCACCCGCAACGCCGGCCCAGGCAGCAGTTGTCGTGATAGGTGACCGTGGCGGCGACCGGCTTGACCATCAGCGGCTTGAGTTGCTCCAGCCGCTCGGCGAGGAACTGGGTATAGTGCTGCACCGGATACCAGGCGCCGAAGCGGGGATAGAAGTGTTGCAAAGCCCGGTAGGCGTGAGGATCCAGCACGACGATCTTGGCGAATTCCTGCTTATCCAAGAGCTTGCGGTTCTCCTCCACCAGGGTTTCGAACAACCCTTCCTCGCCGAACATTCGATCGCATTCCCCGATCGCCTTCTCTTTCGCCCCCAGCACGCCCCAGACCGTGCCCAGCTCGGTGAGGATCCGCGCGAAGGCCCGGGCAACGAGCTGGTTTCGCGGATAGTACGAGGGATAGCAGCCGACCAGCCACAGCACTTCCACCGGCCGCGGCTCTTTGGAGAGGTCCAGCACCCGCACGTCCAGGCCCTTGGTCCAGTCGAGGCGTTGGCGTGCCGACTTGCCCAGCGCGTTGCCGTACTTGAAAATCTTCTGAAACGTCTCCTGGAGCTCGGCGGGCGGCTGAGATCCCCCCTGCATCGCCGCGTCCCGCAGCGCCGGCCACAAGCCGTCGGTCAGTTCGATGCCGCGCGGACAGCGCTGCGAACAGGTGTAACAGGCGACGCACATCCACAGCGACGGGCTCGCCAGCACCCTCTCCAGGTTCCCCGCGGTGGCCTGCAGAATGAGCTTCCGCGGCGGGAACTCCATGGCGGATCCCAGCGGGCAACTGGCCGCGCACAGGCCGCACTGCATGCAACCCAGGGGCGGCTTGCCGTCCTCGCCTTTTCCGAGCTTTTCGAGCAATTCCATGCCGCCGCGACTTTGCACCGTGGTCATCGTTCTTCTCCAGCCCGTTGTCGGCCATCGCCGGAACGAGGAGCATGGGTTCAAGGATTAGACCCGCTGATAAGCAACCGGCGCGCCACACCAGGCGACTCTCACGCGATTCGACGGAAGTGCCCTGCGCGGCAAAGAGTTACAACAGAGAGGGCGCCGACCGCAACGCGGCCGCATTTGCGTCCGGTCACGGATTCCCGCTAGCGGGCCACGGAATTCCGCGAAGAAGATACGCGGTCATCTGTCGCCGGGGCCGCCGTCAAATACCGCACCCGCTCCTTGCCGGCCAGTCGCTGACGGAACAGCGCAAGGATCTTCTCCCGATCCTGCGGCGTCCACTTCGAGGGCCCCCGGTCGTCTTCCCAGCCGTTGGAGATGGCCACCGGCACGCCGTAGTGCTCCACGCCCCAGCGCGTATCGTTGAACTTCGTCACCGACCACCAGTTGCAGCTCCAGAGCACGTTGCGCCATGCAGGGAACAGCCCATAGGGCCAGGCCGCGGGGGCGCATGCCGTGTCCTGATACGTTCCGTCGGCGACGAGGGCATAGCCGGGGACGTTCGTCCCGACCCCTCCGAGACAGTCGGAGGCAAGGAACACCTTTTGCGGATCGGCGGCTCGGACCTGCGCCGTCAGGGCCTTGACCAAAGTCAGCATCGCCCGGTCGCAGTAGGCCGGTTGCGGCGCCCGTGTCGTGGCCGCGGTGCGAATATAGAACGTCTCATCCCACACGAACCCGTCCACGACCGGACCGTAGGCCTTCAGCAGCGCCGCCAGATAGTCCTGATACCACCGGCGCACCTGCGGGTGGGCCGGGTTGCGGGCAAACGTCTGGCCGAAGGTGTCCGGGCCAGTCCAACCGCTGACGACCTTCTTGCCCTCTGCATCCACAAAATTCCACTCGGGGCGATAGCACGGCGCCCCGCTATCCTGCAAAACCCCGTCGCCGAAGTACCACAACACGCGGAAACCCAGGTCGTGCGCCAGTTTCAACCGCCGCCGCACTTCATCCTGGGTGAATGGCACCTTGCGAGTGCGAGCCATCGCCACCCACTGTGGTTTCATCTCCTTCTTGGCATCGTCAAAGCCGTAACCGCCGATGTTCTCGTACCATCCGTGAAAGCAGAGGGCCACACGCCGCCGCTCGTCCCGCGTCAGCAGCCTCGCCAGCTCCTTGACGTCCTTCTCCCAACCTTTGCCGTCGTCGCTCAGGTAGTCGTAGCCGACCATGGCGATCTCGTGCAGCCACTTGGGCCCGGGCGGCACGTCGGGGAGCATCAGGCGGAAAAAGGCGTCCACGGAGCGGCCGAATCGCTCGCCGGGCTCGGCCGCGGCCAGCCACACGCCGAAATGCCGCGTTTGCTTCTCGCCTGCCGCCAGCGGCACCTTCGAGCCGGCATAACGCCAGCGGACCGCGCCGCTGATCCGCCGCTGGCGGGCCGACAGCTCGTAGAGCGAGCCGAAATACGGGTCGGCGCACACCGCCGCCAGCCATTTCTTCTCCTGGCCGACTTGGACCACCGGCAAACCGAGTTGGTGCGAAGGCACGTCCCGCATCACGTTGCCCAACTGCCACTCACCGCGCAGCGCTTCGCCGCCCAGCGGGAAGGTCCGCGCCCAGCCGTTGTAGAGCGGCAAGACAGCGTTCGACGTGCCGGCGGCGGCAGGCAGCGAGAAGGGCCGCTCAATCTCCAGATCGGTGTCGATGACCTTCGCGGGAGTCAGCGAGAACTCTTCGGCGAGTTCCGCTTCGTTCTGCCGCTGGACCATCGTGATGCGGCGGACGATGCTGATCCCGTTCTCCCCCGGTCCCGTGACCTGGTATCGCAGCAGCAGTTCCCGTTGGTTGGGCTGTTCGACCTTGGGCGAGGATAGTCGCACGTCACCCCCTTTGCCCTGGAACCGCAGAACTGGCCCGCTCCCCTTCGCGTCACCGTCCAGCGATACCTTACCGACCGGAGATTGCATCTCGACCCCGGCGCGGGGACCAAGAGAGGCTGCCACGAGCGTTCCCATGGTTCTCGTCTGCCGTCGCCCATGCGATCCAAGAGGCGAGGGCAAGAGCAAGACTGAACAAGCGAAGGCATGGGGAGATGACGGTCTTCATAACTCGCAGACCTCCGAGCGGGGCTTTCCCTCCAAGAGGCGTTCCCGCAGGATCGCCACCTTCTCCGGTCCGCTGTACTGCTTTCGTGGTTTCCGGGACATCCCGTTCTCCTCATGCTATACTGACTCTCGCGCAGGAAAACTCCGCTTGCTTGATGGGCAAAACAGTGGCGGGAGATTCGCAATGGCTTTGGCGGCAACAATTGTACTCTGCTATGTTACCATGGGACAAGTTCCCGCGGCGCCGGTCGCGTTGACGGAGCAAGGCTGGACCGTTTCCGCGGATGGCGAAAAGATGGTGCTGACGGTCCGGCACGAACGGATCGGGAGCCTGCTGGAGGATTTGCAGCTTCAACTGCGCAGCCCGAAGGGGCTGGTGCGGGCGGGAAAATGGTCCGTGTCAACCACGCCGCATCAGTTGTCGATTATCACGGAAGACCCCTACGCACGGTGGGTCATGGAGCCGACGCGGGATGTGCTGAGAATCTCCGCCACCTCTAGTAACGCGGTGCTCAGCGCCAGGGTCCCCGCCGCAAAGGATCGGTTGGTGGCGCGGCTGCTGGAGAAGGGCGGACTGCCCGTCGTCTGGAGCGGAACCGATGAAATTGCGGAGACCTACGGCGGTAGTTGCACGCGCAACCCTTCGGCGCTTCCGGCGTTGAATCCGGAGTGTGCGTACTTCACGCTGGGACCGGTTTCGGGCTCGGTCTTTCACAGCCTCTTTGACCGCCTCACCGACACCGCCATCCGCTTCACGGATCAGACCCTGATGCGGCGGGCCGATGACGACACCCGGTCGCTCCGGCTCACGATGCCGGTGCCGGGAACGGCCCTGGTGCGCCTGATCCCCGACTACTACACCCGGCAGCTCGGGCTGCCGTTTTACGCGCCGATGGACGATTCGCATTTCCCTGCGGCGCCCATGGTCTGGAGCAGTTGGACCAGTTACTACAACAACGTCGGCGAAGCCGACATCGTCCGCAACGCCGACTGGATTGCGGACCACCTCAAACCCTACGGCTTCCAGTACGTCGAGCTGGACGACGGTTATGACGCGGGAGGCCGGCACGGTCACAACTGGATTGATCAGTGGAACCCGAAGAAGTTCCCGCACGGTCCGCAGTGGCTGGCCGGCTACGTCAAGTCCAAGGGGCTGCACCCGGGCATCTGGATCGTGCCCAATGCCTATGGCGGCGGCGTCGAGGAACACCCGGACTGGTACTTGCGCGACAAGTCCGGCAAATTCGTGCTCGACTATGGCACGCCGGCCTTGGACTCCACCAATCCGCAGGTGCAGGCGTTCCTGAAGAAGCTGTTCATGACGCTGGGCAAATGGGGCTTCGATTACTACAAGTTCGACGGCGAGCACGCGCTGCCGAAATACGCGCCGCCCGTGGACCGCAACAAGCTCTTCGACCCTTCGCTTGATCCCGTGACCGCATACCGTGACCGGCTCAAGCTCATCCGCCAGACCATCGGTCCCCAGGCGTTCGTGGAAGGATGTCCGTCCGGCACGCCGCTGAACGGCATCGGGTACGTCAACTCCTATTTCAACGGCGCCGACGTTTACAACAACTGGAATGGGATGCACGCGCTGCTGGACTCCATCAACGCCAACGCGTTCTTGAACCACATTGCCGTATACGTCATGCCCGGTGAAGGGATGGAGCTAGGGCCGCGCATGACGGTCGATGAGGCCAGTCGCGTGCGGCCGCGGAGGGTGATTGACACGGCCCGCCAGCGCGAAGAGCCGATGATCGGTTTCGGCGTGACAGCCGCCGAGGCGCGCACGCTGGTGAGCTTCACTTCATTGACGGGAGTCGCCTACTCGCTGGCCAGCGTGCTGCCGGAGCTGCCGGACGACCGCATCCGGCTTATCAGGCAGACGCTGCCCACGATGCCGATCCTCCCGGCGGACCTGTTCAGCCGCGGCAGCGTGGTGCAGTGGGCCACCTTCAAGCACCTCCACGCCAACGACCACTTCCACAACTTCCCGGAGATTCTCGACCTGAAGATCAACGCCGTCGCGGGTGTCTACGACGTTGTCGGCCTGGTCAATTGGCGGCAGACGAAGGTAAAGAAGCAAATCTCCTTTTCCCAAAAGCTGGGACTCGAGCCGGCGACGCCCTACGTGGTTTTCGACTACTGGAACCAGCGCCCGCTGGGCATCTTCAAGGATCGGCTGGAAGTGGAGATCGAGCCGCATGACACGCGTGTTCTGCACATCCACCCGTGGCTGGGACGGCCACAACTGATCGGCATTTCCCGGCATATCAGCGGCGCGTATTCGCTGCTCGATTTGCAATGGGATGCCGCCAAGAGCGCCCTGCGCGGCTCTTCCCGGACCGTCCCGGGCGATGCCTACACGCTTTACGTTAACGTGCCGGACGGTCTGACCGTGGCCAAAGCAGAAGCGACGGCGGCGGGGGTGGGCGCCGTGCCGGCCCGCCAGGACTGGGCGGGAAACTGTCTCGTGATCCACCTTGCCGGTCAGCCGGAGCCGATCGCGTGGCAGGTCACTTTCGCCTCCGCTGCTCGTTGATCCGCAGATGCCTGTCGAAGGCGCGTTCCCGCGATCCTCCGCCGGCACCGAGAGACGAGAGACGAAACATGACCGTCAACTCGCGTACTGCTGGACCGCTTCCGAGGCCATCCGGGCCCATTGCCAAAGCCGCTGCGGCTGGTAGCGGAGGGTTGAAATATCCTTCATGATAATCTCGACGTGGCAGCCGCGCGCCGCGTCGAGGAAGTCGCAAAGGTCCCGGCGCGCCCACTCGGGGCGCCAGTGGTCCTCGGCCAGGATCGCCGGACTGGGCTTGCGACTCATCACGTAGCTGCGTCCAATCTTTTCGACCACCGTCGCCGTATTGCACCACGGACTGACGGAGATCTTCCGCAGGTTGGGGATCCGTCGCAGGATGTCGATCTTCCGGTCCAGCGGTTCACAGCAGCCATAGTAGGTCAGCCCCCAACGGCTGAGCCATCGCAGTTCGTGTTGCAAGGCGAAGTCCCAGTGCATCTGCGGCGAGACTTCCGCGAATATCTGGGCGTTGGAGCAACCCCACATGTTACTGGGCCGGACGTGCGCCGGATCGAACTCGGCGCCGGGCAACCGACGCGTGTAACCGTAGCCGCCGGAGCCGATCCGCGTGTTGTCGCAGCCCAACGACAAGACGTTCATCGCCTCAAACTGATCGAGCTCCGTCATCCAGGCATCGACCATCCGTTGGACGCCCGCATGGACCAGCTCGGGACGATCAACCAGGTCGATCATCGCTTCCTGGATGCCCCACCAACGAATGAGATAATCCCAGGGGGTGAACCAGATGTGGGTCTGGCCGATCTTGCGGACCGGCAGGATGCCGTCGTAGACGCGGCACATGGCCTCGTAGCGGAAATGGGTCGCCGCTTCGTTGTGCGTGACCGCCGGCGCGGATCTTCTCCAGGTCGGCGAAGTCGCGGATCTGGATCTTGAAGTGCCGCGAGACGACGTTGCTCGCCGCGTCGGTCCGCGCAACGTCCACATCCTCGATGATGCCGAAGTCGGTGCTGTGGACCGCCAGCGGACAGGCAAGGTACGGGCTGACAATCATGTCGCCCGGCATGTGCCGCCACTGATAGAGCGTGCGGCGCAGGTCGCGCTCCTGGTCCCGCGCCCAGGGATGCTCGGCGGCCAGGGTCAACTCGCCGTCGGCGTTCATCTCGTGCCAGGGAATCTCGTTGATCCAGACCAGGGGCCGCTCGGACTCCAGGTCGTTAAGCTTCTGCCAAAGCCGGGCCTTTTCCCGATGGACGGGCAAGGCCGCGATCTCGGCCAACTCGCCCGCCAGGCGGCGGAGCACGTCGATATCAGCAGCACTGAGCTTGATTTCTTCCGCGATCGGCGGCGGTTCGTAATGACTGGGGTCGTGCAGCATGTTGATCGAGGTGCGGAAGCAGTTAGTCCTGGTGAAACACTTCCTCCATCGAGGCCCACCACTCGCCCGAATTGCGGTCGCCAAGCGGCTGCTGGCAGGGATCGGTGAAGGTCCACCAGCGTTTGACGTCCGGATTGGCCGCCATGCGTCTCATGTCGGCTTTGAAATCGGTGCCGACGTACTCCAAATAGCTGAACAGGTAGTACTTCCCGTCGGGCAGCCGGTGCAGGTAGATCGAGTAGTTGCGGATGTTGGCCTCACGGATCGCCTTGACGACCTCGGGCCACACGGCGGCGTGCAGCTTCTTGTACTCGTCGAGTTTCTCCGCCCTCAGACCGATGACGCTGCCGTACCGCGTGGGCGGACGCGCGGCGGGCGCGGCAGCCACGAGGGCCGCCATGGTTCCCAACACGAGCAGGGCGGCCATCGGCAGCCCGTATCGTCCTTTCCTTCGCTTCATATCATTTCTCCCGAGCCAGATGGTCGCCGACGAGGCGGCTCAACGAAACAGGAAGTACAGCAACACGAACGTGGCTACGACGATCGCGGAGAGCACGCGGTAATTGCCCAGACCGCGGCCGTGAGGATCACCGCGGAGCGGCTCCCGCCAGTCCTCCCAGACCAGCGGTTTTGCCTCCTCCTTGAGGGGTTCCGGGAAGAGGTGCGATACGACCAGGATGATCAGGCCGCAGAGCACGCAGAGGTAGAACGAGGCGATCATCGAGGTCAGTTCGATTCCCGTCAGCTTGCGATGCGACTCCAAGACGAGGTTCCAAGACGCCTGTTTGAACAGGTCGAGGAAGAAGACGACCACGCCGATGGCATTCCCCAGCACCAGTGCGAGGTAGGCCGCCCGCGCCGTGGCCCGCTTCCAGAAGACGCCGAACAAGAACACGGCGGTAATCGGTGGAGAGATGTAGCAGATCAGATCGGTCAGCGCCTGGAAGACGGTGTCCTTCTGCCCGAAAATCGGCGAGGAGACGATGGCCAAAGCGGTTCCGACGATGGTCGTGATCTTGCCGACCACAACCAGGTGGTGATCGGAAGTCTGGGGCCGATAGCGCTTGACGATGTCGTAAGCGAAAAGCGTGGCCGTGGAATTGAGCGCGGCCGAGCAGGTCTGCATGGCGGCGGCCAGCATCGCCGCGGTCACCAGCCCCTTGAGTCCCCAGGGAAGCATGTGGGTGATCATGAAGGTGTAGGCGTCGGCGGGGAGTTTGGGGGCATGGCCCTGAAATATGGGGCTGCCCTGTTGGACGAGGGCTACGCAGAGGACGCCCGGCAGAACGAAGAGAAACACCGGCAGGATCTTGAGGAAGGAACAGAACAGCGGCCCCAACCGGGCCTGCTTCTCGTCCCGGGCGGCCAGCACTCGCTGCACGATCGTCTGATCGCAGCACCAGTACCAGATGCCAATCACGGGATAACCCAACAAGATGCCGTACCAGGGCTGTTTGCTCGGGTCCCCCGCGCCCCGCATGATCGAGAGGAAGTTCGCCGTCGTCCAGTTGCAACGGATCTTTACGTCGACGGCGGCCGCGAGGGGGTGGGGACAAGTCGCCAGGGTGTTCGACAATGCGGACCAGCCGCCGACGTGGTGGAAGCCGACCAGGGTGATGCACACGGCGCCGACGAGCAAGAGCACCGTCTGGATGCTCTCCGTCCAGACGACGGCCAACAGGCCGCCGACCATCGTATAGAGCCCCGTAAGCACGGCCAACACGACGATGAAGAACATCATCGGCTCCAGGCCGAGGATCGTCGAGGCCGGATCGATGCCCAGGATGCCGCGGAGGACCAGCGCCGCCGTGTACAGCGCCACCCCAATGTGAATCACCACCGCCGAAAAGATCGAGACAACCGTCAGCCAATCGCGGCAGTGGCGATTGAAGCGGCGCTCGATGAAGTCGGGAAGCGTGGGAACCCGCGAGCGGAGGTACAACGGCGCGAAGAACAGCGACAAGAGAACCAGCGTGAAGCCGGCCATCCACTCGAAGTTGCCGTAGACCATGCCGTACTTGTAGGCCGTCTCGGCGAAACTCACCAGATGGACGGTGGAGATGTTGGCGGCGAACATGGCCAGGCCGATCACCGGCCAACGAAGGGTGTTGCCGGCCAGGAAGTAATGGCTTCCTTCGCCGCCGCGGCTGCGAAACCGCCTCGCATAACAGCCCAACCCGACAATGGCCGCCAGATAAACAAAGACGATCGACAGGTCCAACGGCGAGAACTGCGACGACATGGGTGAGGTCTCCATGATTTCATGTGGCCGCTCTCAGGGCTGCACGCCGCGAACCCGCAACTTCCGCTGAAATACGGTATCGCCGCAGGTGGCGTAGAGCGCATCGAACTGCGAACCGCCGAAGCATAGGCCGGAAACCTTGCCGTTGGGCGTCGGGATGATGCACAAGGTCTGTCCGGTCGCCTCACATACTTGAACCCCCATCCGCGTAGCCACGTAAACGCGGCCGTCCCGGTCCGCGCACATGCCGTCGGCGCCGCTGGTGTCGACGGTGTCGACATGGAGATAGTAATACCGCTGCTTGCAGGCAAGCGACCCGTCCGGCTGAATCAGGTAGCTATAGACCTGGCTCATGGCGCCATCGGTAACGCAAAGGAACCGCCGGTCGGATGTGAGCGCTACCCCGGCGGCCCGCTGCAAACAAGCATCCAGCAGGCGTTTCTTCGCCCCGCGGCGGACGAGCCAAAGCTTGTTTCCCTCCGTCTCCTTCGAGCCGCGGCCGATGACGTAGATGTTGCCGTTGGGGCCGGCGGCCAGGCAGCACCCGCGGATATCCTCGGCGACCATGGTGGCCTTGGCGTCGGCGTCGTAGGCCACGATCTGATCGCCCGCGGCCGCGTAGAGCAGCCCGTCCGGGCCGCAAGCCAGGCCGGCGGCGTGACCGGAGCTTTCCAGGAACACGCCGGCGCTCCCGCTGGAGTCCACCTTGTATATCTTGTCAGCCGGCGCATCGCAGAAGAACACTTCGCCCTTGGCGTTGGCCATCGGACTCGTCGCCAACTGATAACGGCCGGCCACAGGCTTCCACGGCTGGCCGGGCAGCAGCACCTGTTGGAGATAGGGCGAGCCGGCGCCGGCCTGGATCGGCTTGGGCCAATCTTTCCACAACCATCGCATCGCGTCCGGGAAGATTTTCGTGGCGTAGGTCATCTCGTGCCCGCCCTTGTCCCAGGAGTGGGCGACCTCGTAGCCGGCAAAGCTCAACGCCTGTTCCATCTCCTGGTTGGCCAGCCACCAGTCGCCGTAGGCGAAGTTCAGGTCGTTGGAGCCGTCCTGGAGAAAGACCCGAATGGGCTTGGGCTCGAACTTGCGAACCAGGATCGGATAGACATAACCGCCGCGATGCGCGCCGAAGCTGCCCACGTTGCTGAAAACGCGACGGAAGGCGTCGGGGCGCTGCCAGGCCGCCGTAAACGCGCAGATTCCGCCGCTGCTGGTGCCGGCGATGGCCCGGTCGTTGCCGTCGGTCGACAGGTTCAGCTTGTGCGTCTTGGCGACATAGGGGAGCAGCTCGTCGACCAAGAACCGCACGTAGTCGTCGGTCATGGCGTCATACTCGAAGCTGCGATTGCCGCGGCCCGACGCATTTCCGGGAGTCACGAACACGCCCACGGTGACAGGCATCGCCTTTTCGTAGATAAGCTGGTCGAAGACGGCCGGTGCATTGAAGCCCACGCCGTCTTGATTCACGTGTACGCAGGCCGGCCTCGCCGGATCGTACTGTTTGGGAACGTAAAGCGTGTAAGTGCGTTTCGTCCCCGGAAAAATCCTGCTCTGGTCGAACGCGTGCAAGGAAAGATCACCCTTGGGAACCGGGGCGGGCGCACGCTCCGCCGCCAACGCATAACCTGACGCAAACGCTGTTACCGCCACTAACGTCCGCAACGGAATCATCGTGTCTCCTCTGCTGCCAAGCTGGACAAAAGGTGTCAGGCACCAACGGCATCCCGTCGCACGGCGACGCAGCGGCTTCCGGCACCGAAAGCGATCCTAGGGTCCCGGCGCGCCGCTTGTCAAGTCGAGGAGGGCGGGCCGGACCCATCCTAGCGAGCTTTGACCGACAAGATCGCTAGTTTGTCGCCTTTCGCTCTGCGAAAGAATGCGCGTTCTTTCGCGGAGCGAAAGGCGACAATGCGGCGTTGCACGCAATAACCTGATTACCCGTTTTGTCCGTCAAGACTCATCAGGCCGACCACTGACCGCTAGCCACTGACCACTAGGTTCAGCGGCTCCAACCCTTGAAATGGGTGCAGAAACTCCGGTCCACGTCCACCAGTCGCAGGGCCAGGCGTTGGCTCAGCCGGCCGCAAGGGGCGTCCGCCCGGATGTCGCCCAGGAATCTCGCCAACTCCTCGTGCGCCGCCGCCGAACCGTGGAGCATGAAGTGGACCCAGGCCCAGGCGTAGCGGTAGTCCGTGGAAGTCATCTGCGAAAGGTCGGTCTTCTTCTCCAGATCCTCCAGACTGGGGACCATGCCCAAGCGGGCCGACGAGCGGGTCATCGAGAGAATGCCGGCTGTCGTAGGCACGCTTGGCACGCGGCTCCTGGAAGTACTCCGCCAGCCCTTCATCCAACCAGAGCGGCACGCTGGGCAACGCGGCGTGGAGCAAAGCATGGGTACACTCGTGCCGCAGGCCGGTCTCGAACTCCTTGCCGCGGTAGGCGAAGACCATGCCCGGCCCACCGAGCTTGGCGAATAACGCCCGGCGGTAGGGCAGTTGGGGGAAGTAGGTCTTCAGGTAGCGGTGATAGCTCGACTCATCGCCGAACAGGTAGATCTCGATCCGCTCTTGGGCCGGCGGTATGCCCAGGGATTCCGAGAGGTCGCCCTGGAGCTCGTCGAGGTCGGCCAATAGACCTTCCATGCCTTGCAAGGGGAAGTCCGCCCGACAGACGAACGGCCCCACTTCGCGGTGATCCGTCCAGTCCGCCGCCGCGGCCCCCCGGCCGGCTATCGTTGCCAGGATGGCCGCCAGGGAAAGCAGCCACCCTCCTGGGCGAATTCGAGAGAACCGCGGGTTCATGGCAGGCAGCGCAAACCGGTTTCGGACGTTGAGCGGGGGCAATAGGGTAGGCGGGCTAACCCCGGAGGTCAAGCTCAATAGTCCGCATCCAACCTCGCCAATTGCCCTAGATTCTTCCCCTTAGACTTGATACCCTACCGTTCCTTATAGTCCGGCATCCCCGAGCGGGAAAAGGGGACAGTCCCCATTTGCCGGAACGGCCCGGAGGGTGCTTCGCACAAATGGGGACTGTCCCCTTTTTCCCTCGGCATCGCCGAAAGATCGTCGATGAAATACGCGTCGCTTGGCCCCATTGCCATCCATCTTCCCGCGAGGGTCGAAACCAACCAGGCATTGGCGGCCGAGTTCCCTCACTGGAACATGGAGGCAATCTTCGCCAAGACCGGCATTCGCAGCCGGCCGATCGCCGACAAGGGGCAGTGCGCTTCTGACCTGGGGGTCGCCGCGGCGGAAAAGCTCTTCGACGAATATCGGATCAACCGCGGCTCGATCGACTTCCTGCTCTTCTGCACCCAAACTCCCGACTACCCGCTGCCGACCACCGCCTGCCTCGTCCAGAATCGCTTGAGGCTGCCCACCGCCATCGGCGCGTTGGACTTCAACCTCGGCTGCTCGGGATTCGTTTACGGGCTGTCGCTGGCCGACGGGTTGATTCGCAGCGGCTCCGCCCGCCGCGTGCTGTTGATCACCGCCGAGACCTACTCCCGCTACATCGATCCGACAGATCGGTCGCTGCGGCCGATCTTCTCCGACGGTGCCGCGGCCACGTTGGTGGAAGCGGCGGACGAGCCTTCGCTGGGGCACTTCCTCTTCGGCACGGACGGCCGCGGCGGCGAGGCGCTGATGGTGGCCGAAGGCGGCGCCCGCGCGCCGAGGAGTCCTTGCGGCCCAAGAAGCGGCGGCGGTGGCCCAGCAGCCTCTACATGGACGGGCCGGAACTGGTGCGCTTCACGCTCGAACGTCGTTCCGCCGATGGTCAACCGCTTGTTGGCCGATTCGTCTCTCCGGCGGGAAGACGTGGACTTCTACCTCATGCACCAGGCAACCCTCTACATGCTGGAACACCTCCGCGCCAGGCTCGCGTTGGAGGCCGACCGCGTGCCCAGCAACCTCGAACAGCGGGGCAACACCGTCTCTTCCACCATCCCCATCCTGGTACACGACCTCCGCAGGCTGGGCCGGCTCCGGCCGGGCAAGCAATCGCTGCTGATCGGTTTCGGCGTCGGCCTCTCCTGGGCCGGCTGCACCTGGAAGGAAACCTGGCAGGCCGGACAGCTCGACGCCTTGGCCGACGAGCGACGCGAGGCAGCCTAGTGGGCGGCACGCGGCGTGTGCCTGCTACAACGGTTGCCTTCTTGGCCGCGGGGTTTCATACTTAACCGTACCATGAGCGATGCCTCCCCACCAACCGCGATGCCGGCCGGATCGGCGATATCTATTACATCGCCCAGGAGTACGTCCAGGGTTTGAACCTGCGGCAGTGGATCGCCCGCCACGGCACTGCCGACTTGCGGCAAGTCCAACAGACGCATTTGGGCGAGGATTGGCCGGCCGAGATCTCCGGTTGGGAGTCGGCGAGCGTCCAGATACCGGCAAGCGCGCGCTCGGAGGCGACGCAGCGGCTCCAGACGCTGATGCGAGCCGCGCCAACGCAGCCTCGCGGCCGATCGAGATTGGCTTTCTGGGTGATTGCCGCACTGGCCGCTTCTTTGCTCGGCTCCTTGGCGGCCTACTGGGCGACCGTCGACCGTTTTCTCTTGGCGGACGTGGCCAATCGTCCCCGGCAAGTTCCTCGCCAGCCGAATGTGGCGGCTCAGTTTCTCTATGCCAGTCAGGTAGGGACGGAGGAAACCTGGCGGGCGGTGATCGACTTTTTTCCCGACAAGCGACCCTGGGTCTGCCACGCTAAGCAGAAGCTCGCCGGGATTTGCCTCAAAGAAGACAAAGACCGGGAAGCGATGAAGATCTTCAAAGAGTTTGCCGCCCTGGATGCCAGTGAGCCCGAGCTTCGCGCCTACGGTCTGGCAGGCGAGTGTTGGATCCTGACCACCAAGCAGCACAAGTATCACGAATCGGCGAACTTACTTCAGGAGTTGCTTCCGATCCGGTCGATGCTTGAGGACCCCCTGATGGGAAAGATGCTGGACTACGTAATCCACAAGAACGGGGTTGAACTGGGCCCGATGACTGCTCCGCAGGTCCAGGAGCGGATCGGTGATCCTCCTCCGGGGGGCGCTTGACATCCGAGAAGGCCGAGGATACATATCACGTTTGGCGTGAATCGGTCCGATACTGGCGTAACGGTGCCTAGCGTTGCCGTTGGCGACGTTTCCCCGTGCCCCCTTCGTCTAGTGGCCAAGGACATCGGATTCTCAGTCCGAGAACGGGGGTTCGACTCCCCCAGGGGGTGCATTTCTGACCCGTCTGAAGTGGGTTTGCTGCCGGCAGTCGCCAAGACTTGCCGGCAGTTCCCATTTCTTGGCAGGGCAAGCACTTGCGGCACGGGCTGGGGATTGTTCCGCTCTCCGGTCAACCTGCTTGTGTTTCGCCGCGTATCGCCAGTGGATGCCGTCCCCCGCCGCTCAACTGCCCCCATTTCTGCCCCCACGTTTCGTCGCCGTAAGTGATTATTCGGCATGGTCGCATCGACCGTAGGCACGTCTTCCGTACCCGTCTTGCGCAGGGTCGTTTCCTGTCGCTCAACTGCCGTTGCCGCACCGTTCGTCGAACTCGGGAGGGCTTCCAACGCCCCCTGAATATCATGTAGTCGAGCGTGGGAGTATCGGCCGATGGTCAGGGTTGGGGTGGAGTGCCGTGCCAGTTCTTGGCAGGTCTTGACGCTCGCCCCGCCGGCCACAATGCCGGAGATGTAGGTGTGGCGGGTCGCGTGGAAGTCGAATACCTCTCCGGCTGCGTTTCGGTACTTGAGAAAATCGGAACGCCCCCGGGCTTCCTGCTCGGGCCCAGCCGGCGCCGCCGCGATCCACGCCCGCCGGGCCACTTTCAGGTCCGACCGAAGCATCCGAGCCGTCTTGAGTGCCAGGGTAGCGAACACGGGGACCCCTGTCGGCCGCGCCGCCAGCCATGACCGTAACAACTCCGCCAGGTCCCGCCGGATCGGCTGAAGGTCTTCCCTCCGGTGCTTGGAGTGGGCCGCCGTCAACGTCAATGCGGGTGGGTCGCTATCCAGGTCGAACGACTCGGGCGTCAAGCTCCGCAGTTCCTTGGCCCGGAGCCCCGACCCCAAGGCCAGCCGATACAGCATCGCCCGGTCCGGTCCCGGCATCTTGTGTTCCGGCCGGGTGTAGTTTTCAGTCACCGAAACCAGCCAGGTCAGTTCCTCCGGGGTCAACTCCCGCCGAACGTGCCGCGGGTCTGTGTCTGCGTTGTACGCTTCCAGCACGACCAGGGCATCGTCCCGAGTCCGCTTGTCCCGGTGCATCCATCGGGCGAACGTCTTAACGCTCCGCAGATAGTGGTTGCACGTCCCGAGGGATCGGCCTTCGTCCCGAATCGCCTTGAGTGCCTCTTGAACCGCCGATGCCGTCATGTCCGAAGGATAGGCCGCCTTGCACCGTTCGACAACCCGTAGGGCTTGGGCGTGCGTCTCTTGAACGTGTTGGCCTGTGTTTCCCCTCGCTTCCAAGGCTGCGCGGAAGTCCGCCAGGTGTTCCGTCAGGGGTCGCCGGCCTTCAGCCGCGAACCGCTCTTGCGCCGGGTCCACCAGACCCTTTTGCCGCAATAGGACCAGCCGTTCCCGCTCAGCCGCAATCTGCTCGGCCGTGTCCCGGTCGCCACACCGCACGGACTCCTTCCGCCGTTTGCCGTTCTCGTCGAAGAACTGGATCTCATAGCCGGGCAGGTCAACGACGATCGCCAGGCCGTCCTTTGTCAGCCGGGCACGGTGGCGTCCTTTGCTGTCCGTCCAGACTGCGAATCGCTGGCCCTTCCGCTCAACGATCTCTGCGCCTTCGGGCAGAGGCTCACGTCGGGTTCGTCGGTAGATCGTCGCCATCGCCTTACCCTTTCTTGGTGCGGGGCTGCCGCTTCTTCCTCAACTCCAGCCCCAACTGTTCACATACCGCGTCGATGTTCTGAACGGAGAGACCGCTCTTGCCGTGCATGAATCGGGACATGACCGATTTATCCAGGCCGATCCTACGGGCAAGCTCGTACTGGCTGATCTGGGCCAGCTCGATCTCCCGCCTCAACTGGTCGCTCACTCTATTTGGACGCTTTGGTTCCATCGGCTGGATTGTACTCAATGGTTGCATGATAGTCAACTACCTGGAGCCGAATTGTTGTGCCGCGATCCCTTTGCGAGGTAAGCGAATGGTCGATCACGATTTGTTCATGTCAAACAGGGGGCACGTTGGGCAGATACCCTATTGTCACATCACACCCGAATACCTCCAGGCAGAAGACGGTAATGATGCGGCAGGGGGTAGCGGGAGGGAAGCACAACACGCCCGTCTTCTGGGGCGGAATGAGCCCGGAATATCCCGAAGTTCCCGAATGACTTTCAAGAATAACGCGCTCTCTCCCCACCATAATCTATCTCCACACTCACTATGAGGTATAAGCACTCTGCCTAGAAAAAGTTGGAAATCCATTCGGGGACTTGCGGGTTCTCGTGGTTTTCATTCCGGAACGACTTCGGGGGCACTTGGGGAGGACTCCGTCGGGTGTGGCAGGTCGAATTGGTACTCCTTCCTTGTTCGGCCGGCTTCGTCAGGCGTTTCGCGTCGTTCCACCAAATACCCGCCGAGATCCACAAGGTCGCCGTCACCCCCAAAGCACGCTCCCAACCGCTTGCCAATGGCACGATACACCTTGAGGCGAACGTCCTCATTTTCGATGTCTTCGCCGTCCTTGTGGCCGGGGATCTCGATGTCGCCCGCCTCCGAAACGATGTCCAACACGCCGTTGGGACGCAACCACTCCCCAAGCCTGCGCTGCACTCCGGCAGCAAGGGCTACGGCCCGCAACCACGTCAGGTGGGGGCTGGCCGTCCGTTTCTGGATCTGCCGGTGGCCTTCCATCAGCGGGGCCTCGCCGAGGAGTTCGGTTACGATCCAGTCCAGAATCTGGCACCATACGCGGAAGTCGTGGTTGGGCGTGGAATTGCGCGGCTTCCCAGCCGAATGCCATTCCTTGATGACGCTGAACACCGCGCCCAAGTAGCGGGGCTGATGGGTTCGGACATAGGCAATCAGGTCCCCCTCGGCAAACTCGGCAAAATGGTAGCTTGCCGGTTGTTTCCGGAGGCAGATCGCGCTCGTCCTGTTGGAAAAGTCTTTCGTAAACTCCGCTGCATTCGAGGTGACGAGCAGGATCGTCTTTCGGGGGTCGATCTGGATTGGCGGCAAGAATGGTGTTCGTGCAAGGTACTCATCCTCGGTCAAGAAGCTTTCGATCTTCGACGAGTTGAACGAGCCCCGCACATTGTCCACGCAGATAAAGGACCGGCCCTTGGAGATCACCATGTCAAAGCTCTCCTCCAGGCTGCCGACGCCCCTGTTCTGGGTCACCGTGGCAGGTATGTCGGCGTAGACGGCGGCCACAAGCCGGCAGAAGTAGCCCTTTCCCGCTTGCGAATCGTCGGCTTCAACCAGGATGGCGGACGCTCGCCCTGGCAGCAAGCCTCCGAAAACCAGTGCCGGGGTAATCAGCGCGGCCATCGCCCTCGATCGGTCTGAGGGCGACGCAAATAGAAAATCGTTGAGTAGCGACCCCAGCAACTCTTTCGCGTTCTTCAAGGGAACCTCTTCGGCGCGGCGCCCTCCAGCATAGATTCCCGAGGGGCGGTCATACTCCGCCACTTCCACGATTTGACCATCACGTTCAATCAGCACCGGACACCGGGTCAGGCCGCGAATACAGGGCAATGCGCTCTGGAATGGTTCGGCGCAGAGGATTGCCTCCGCCGCGGACTTCGTGACGACCGCTGGCGCCCAGCATTTCTCCCCCCGCGACCATTTTACGGGTTGGGCCACCTCCTCGATGACGCTAATGAAGCTGGCCGGCCGTACCGTCTCCAGCACAGGATTCTCGTCCTGGTCGATCCGCTTCGCGGTCAGAACGCCTCCCCTTGAGAAGTGGCGTCCCGTTGCCCCCAGCAGCCCTCCCGCCTCCCTGGCCGATGTCGTGACACTGACGTTATCGCCAGGCAGCCGGAGTTGGGGTAGCGGGCCGGCAGGCTGCCGTGCTCTCAGCGGCTCCGCAGCCTTCGTTTGTCCGCCGCCGAAATGCGCCCGGAGATCCGCCCACGTCCACGCGCAGGAGTTGTGGTGGCACCCCGCCTGTAATGCCCCGTTCCCGAGTTCCACGATGTACGCCGCCCCATCGTGGTGGCCGCACATCGGCGAGGTCTTCAAGACCCACCGTTGGCCAGCCCCTTCTCGGCTACTCCAGGGCTCAGGACCGGTCGCGTCCAGGCCGTGCTCCTGGATGAACGCCTGCACGTCGAACGGCGGTCCATTAGTTGGCGAGCTGCGTTTCGATCCGGCGTCTTCTGGGCCGGCTGTATTCGCAAGCTCCTGTAACGCCACGCGATGTACGATCTGTAACGGGTTCGGTACCCGCGACAATCGAGACATCCGGTGTGGACGTTCCTCCGTTGGCTGGCCCTTACAAGCCCGGGTCCCGTATAGCCGCAGAATTCGTCCCGCATTGCCGACGGTCCGATCTACCTCCACCCGCTTGCTGTCGAACCGTCGTGCCAGAGCCTCCAGGCAGCGCCGGACAATCCCGCCATCTTCGGCCGGCAGATCAATCCGGTACAACAGGTGGACACCATTACCCGAGAGCGCCAAGACAGGATCGGGCCATCCCAGCCCCTTCAGGTAGTTGCTAACCTTGACCGCCTGTTCGAGTGCAGTCTTGTGCTCAGCGCTTGTCGATGAGATTCCGGCCGGTCGCATGGGGTCGATGTCGATGGGAAGCCATCTTCGCCGCTGAATGTCGGTGTCGCTTGTTGCCGAGCCCCGCTCCGCCGGGCGAATCTGATTCGGCGCCCGAACCAGTAAGGCCGGTGCGACCGGATTGAGTGTGAGGTACACGCCCCTCGCGCTCTTGATCGTTCCTACGGCATCGGCCAGTTTCTCCGCATTGTCGAAGAATCCAAACACCGTTTGGGGCCGCAGAATCTTGTCGGTCACTGCGTCAAGGGCCCGCAGCTCGACAACCTGCCCCGGCTCGGCAATGATCCTCAACGCATTGATAACCGCAGTCCGGTCAGACAGCGGCATTGGCTCGCACTCTTTTTCTAGCAGGGCATTATTCATCGAATTCTCTCCTGTCTTGCCTAAGCCGCTGTCGTCAAGTCCCCGACCAGCACTCCGGACAAGGCTACGTTTACCCGGCGACGCGTGTTTTCGAGGAAAGCGGCGTCATCCCGCTCACAGTCCAACTCGGCGTTGAAAGCCTCCACGTCGATTACCTCGTCAATCGCCGCACGCATGATTCCCTGTAGATCCGTTGGCGGGATCGCTTCGAGTTCAAACACGTCATCGCCGTGCTTCGCACTAAACTTTGGATAGTTGACGCTCGTGGTCTTCGCCTTCATCTCCGGCGGAAGCGCGAGTTCTTCAACCTGTTGCGCCGTCAGGGCAACTTTGACCGCCTCGGTCGCTGCGATAAGGAAGTCGTCACGCATGGACGAGGCAAACGACTGGGCGATTTGCTCGCCCTCGGGGTCAAAGTCCGACACGATCAGCAGTACCAACCGCTCCTTGCCGGACTTGGCAAATCGCTGGGCGATTGCCTGTCGAGGAGGCAGGGAACAAAAGCCCCTGCCGCTGGTCAACGGAATACGGTATTTCGCTGCGACGGTCTTGATGATCGGGGCGACGGTGTTCTTCTCGACGAGGATCTCTACATGGTTGGGCTGTGACTGCATCAAGTTTCGCCAGTAGCCCTTAAACAGGCTGGCCAGCTCCGCGCAGGAATGGTTGCACGCCGGCATGTACATCCCAGCAAATCACCGGACGAGTTTCGTCTGAGATCGCCTGCATGGGAATCAATTTGACGAGCCGTGCGCGAGTCAACAGGTCCACCAAAGCCTTGTAAGATTGACGTGTGTTCCTGTAGCGGGATTCCGGCTTCGAGGCGTGGATCAAAGGTGGATCGTTCAACAGCGCGTAATGAATTCCGCGATCGGAAAGCGGCCAGAACTTCCGCCGCTCCTTCAGCACCTTCCGAATGGCGTCCAGAAACGGCTGTTTGGCTGGGGAGATCCTGGATCGCCGCTTGCTCCCGATGATCTCCAGTGTTTCGGCCCCGGCCGTGGCTTCGTCGGCCTTCTTCTGCCGATACTCGATCAGCGACTGGTACGCTTCCGAGGGATCGGCAGAGACTACCTCCTCGCGGAGCTGTTCGTCGAGGCTCTTCACTCGCTGCCGGTTGTACTCGCGAAGCAGCACGAGGAACTTGTCCGGGTCGTCGGTTCGGTGAATCGGTTCCGTCTGGCAGGGCACGACCTCCAGACCGGCCATTTTCGCCGCGGCGTACCGCCGGTGTCCCGAGAGTATCCAGCCGTCAGCGGTGACGACAAGAGGGACTTTGACCCCGTACTGATTAATGCTCTTTTCCAAATCCTTCTGTTCCGGGCTGGCCGGATCGACAGGCCGATAGAGCTTATCGTTTTCCGGTGACGGCCGAATCTCCGATAGGGGCCGCAGTGAAATCTGGTCTTGTCCGAGTTTCATTTCCATGTTGTCTGAGGTCATGCCTTGGTCCTCCCATCGACACGCGGGCAACCGGCTTCGATCCAAGCCTCGATCTCCGAGCGGCGAAATCGTACAGCGCCGCCGATTCGTACCGGTGCCGGCATCGCTCCACTGTGGCTCCACCTCCAGACCGTTCGTTCTCCGGCGCGAATCAGTTGCGTCACATCCTTTGTGGTACAGATCAAAGGCTCGCTCGCGAACGATTCCGTCTTCATTGCTTGCTCCCTAGAGAGTTGACTTCCTCAGCCGACGGAGAATGGTCCTCGGCATATCCCGAGCATAAGGCATGAAACGGACAAATCGCCGGTTTTCGAGCACCGTCGAAATTTGTCCGCTGTGCCCGCGCAAGAAGAAGCCCTGGACGGCCGCACTTTGCCAACCAGGGCCACGCCGGACGGAATATTTTCTGATGTCACTTACAGGGGCAATTTGTCCGGACTACTTCTGCCCTTTCCGACCAAGCCGCTTTCGGTGACGCTCAATCGCGTCTCGGACTGCCTTGATTTCGAGTCGATTCTCTGCCCCTTGTTGCTTCCGTGCAAAGTCGTCAATCTTGGCGCGCCCACCAGCCTTAAATAACTCCCAGCGGCGGTAAATCTTCGCGTCCTCCGTGGAATTGCATCGAGGTCCTTTCGGACCACGCTTCCCCTTTTTTGGCGATGCACCGGCCTTCAGCTTGCCGATCTCCGCCTCCACCTCGACCAACCAACTACGCACGACCACGGCGTCGGTTGGGTCAAGGTCTTTGGCCGCTTGGACCAGAAGGGCGTACCAATTCGACTCTCTGTCGGCCAAGTCATCGGAGCACGGGCCAATCGTCTCCATGCCCCGCCAGTGGGCATCGTAAACCGCCGCCAGTCCTGCGAACTTCTCCAGCAGAGAAACCGGCCGGCCAGGAACGGGAAGCGGGGGCGTATCGTCGGGGTCGTTGTCGGGCGACAACTCAGGTTGAAGCCACGCCTCCACGTCCCACGAGTACTCGATACCGTCCAGGTCGTTGGGAAATCCCTTGCTCTTGATGTACCTGAACGCCTTCAACTGACGTTTCGAGCCGTCGGCAGTTTTCAAGCTGCCCGGCAACTTGACGGCTCCGCGGAACGTCTCGACCCAATGGAACCACCCTACTGCCGGCTGCGTCGGCAGTTTCTGCCGGCCCCGCCAAGTCCCAGCTTGCTTCAGGGCATTCCGCCGCAGTTCTGCTCGCGCACTCTTCTGGTCAAAGGCCATCAACCGCTCGCCGGCGGCCTCGCGCACCTGCTGGCGGAAGAAGCCCAAGACGCCCGGCCGGGCAACGAGAAGATGGACGGCCTCGGCTATTTCGAGCCACGGCTCTACCTGTTGTGAGTTCCCCAAAGACCACATCCCTTTCAAGATTGGGTCGGCCCGGCGGGGGCGCGAAGATGGAGGTCGAACCGCAGCCGCCCAGGCAGGTTGGCCACGGCTCCGTCCAGCGCAAACCACCGCGAAGGCATGGAATTCGGACTTGTCCCAAAACGTGCTGGTCGAAGTGCAATCCCCGTCTTGAATCCCCCTGCCGTCAGCCCGTAACGTACTCGTAGCAAATCAGTTCCAGGTCATCTCGCCGGATTGATCCGCTGCCCTCTGCGGCCGGTTGGCCCTTGCCGAACTCGTCGGCCAGCAAGCCCACGGCCGCCAGGAGGGCCTGGTCGTCGCGGCTCTCGGACCAGGACTGGTATGCCTTCCTGAGTTTGACAAGGAGCGAACGGCCCATAGGCTGGCCGAGGAAGCGAACGCATCTCTTGGCCGATTCGCGGTCCACGGCTTGGCGGCGCATGGCGTCCTTCAATTCCTCGGCCACCGTCTGCTGGACCGGATCGACCGCGACCGGCGCCGCGGCCCGGGCTTCCACCTCGCGCTCAGAAGCCAAAATCTGGTTAATCACCTTGTCCTGCAAGACAAACACGTCCTGGTCGCCGATGTACCGTGGCTCGTCGGGCTGGCAGGCGACGAGCTGGGCCACCTCGAAGCGGTTCTCCGTAATCTCCTGGCTGCGGGCGTCGATGTAACGCCAGAAGTGCCGCCGGCCCTCGCCCGTGGTCCGCGGGGCCTGGAAGTAGAAGAACATGCCGTAGCCGTCGCGCCGCCGCAAGCCGGAATGGATGCCCTTGGGCAGGTCGGCGATGCTCTCCGCGCCCTGGCGGTTGAGGAGCGCCTTGAGGGTCCTTAGCAGCATCTCGGGGCCGGCCAACTCCGCGCGGGCCTCTTCCTCGTCCAGCACCGCGCCGTCCTCGGCCCGGATTCGGCGCAGGGTATTGAACGTCCGCGGGTGAACCACCTCTCCCAACACGCTGGCATCGAGCAGTCCGAGATCGTCGATATGCGAGATCTTCTCTGTCAACCGCTCGACTAGGTGCAGCAACTCTTCCAGCTCGTTCTCGGGGAAGAAATTGTAGATGCCGATGCCGGTCTCCGCGTGCGGGCTGCCGATGCGGTCGATACGGCCGTTGCGCTGCACCAGGCGGATCGGGTTCCAGGTCAGGTCGTAATTGATGAGGGCGCCGCAGTCCTGAAGGTTCTGGCCTTCCGAAAGAACATCGGTGCTGATGAGCACGTCGATCTGCTCGTTCGGTGGCGTCTCCTTGCCGTTGGCAACGGGCGCGAACTGGGCGAGGATTGCCCCGCGTTCGTCGGGATGGTTGCCGCTGTCGATCCGCCGGATTTGCGGACTGCCGGCCGATCGGCGCCAATCGGCGCTCGCCTCGCCGGTCAACTGCCGATGCACGTAACGGGAGGTGTCCTTGAACGTGCTGAAGATCAACACCTTCCGGCCCTTGAGTTCGCCGGCCAGGAGTTCCTTGAGCCGCTCCAGCTTGCCGTCGCTGCTGACCAGGGGTTCGGTCCCATCGAACAGGGTTCGCAACAACTCGATGTCCCGTTCCACGTCGCGCCGCAGCCGCCGCAGATCGTACTGGTTGAGGTCCACCCGCGGCAGGCCGTCGAGGTACGCCCGGGCCTCTTCTACGGCATCCAGGTCCTCCGCCAGGCTCGCCGCGACCGGCTCGTCCTCTTCGTCCCGGGCCAGGAACCTCGTGAGCTTCTGAAAGTCCCGCGAGGTCACCACGGTGCCGTCCAACAGGTAGTCCAGGTACGTTTCCTCGAACACCAGGGCCCGTCGCAGGCTTTCGCGGAAGGCGAAGATGCTCGACTCCAGCCGCTTCAGGAACCGCGTCTTGAAGATGCCGACGAGCCCAGCCTCACGCCCAGCGTCCATCTGGTGCTGCTGCTCGTCGCGGATGGCTGACGGTTTGCGGTACGACTCCAACTGGTAGGGGGCCAACGATAGTCGCTCGATCTCCGCCACGGTCTCGGCGTACAGCCCGCCACAGGCTGCGCCCAGGTCGTACTCGACCGTGTGCAGGCGGCGATCGGGAAACACGACCAGCTTGCCGTTAATCGCCGCATTGGGGTACGCCGCGCGAATGAACGGCCGGGTGTTGCGAACCATGATCTCTTCCAACAGGTTGAACAACAGCACGCCAGGCGGCGTGTCGCCCTGTTTGGCCAGTTGGCGAGTCCGGCGGAAATAGGCGTTCAGGTCGCCGATGCCCGCGTCGCGGAAGTAGTCGGCTTGGCTTTGGCTGAAGAGATTGATCTGGTTCGCCAGATCGTACAGGTCGTTGTTGATGGGCGTGGCCGAGAGCAGGATGATCTTCTTGCGGCCTCCGTCCCGCCCCCGCCCGCCGCTGCGCTGGATGGCTTCGTCCAGTGCCAGGTAGCGGTTCGACTTGCCATTGCGGAAGTTGTGGCTCTCATCGACGAGGATACAGTCGGCATCGCCGATCGTGGCCGTATCGAAGCCTTCGCGTCCCAGTTCCTCCATGCCCACCACCTGCGCGGCAATCGTGGCCGAGGCCAGCTCCTTGCGCCACATCTCGCGCAACGACGCTGGGCAGACGACCACGGCCTTTTGCCGGCGGTGGTAGGCAAAGTCTTCCAGAAGCTTCTTGCCGATCCACGTCTTGCCCAACCCCACCGAATCGGCCACCAGCACGCCGTCGTACCGGGCCAGGATGCGGCGGGCCTTCTTGACCGCATCCTCCTGGAACTCGGCCAATTCCACCGCGCTGCGGCCCAGGGCCAGCGGGTCGTCGCCCAATTCCTCCTTGAAATACTCGTACAGGGCCTTGATGTAGACTTCGTAGGGCGAATACTCCTTGCCGCCGAACTTGCTGGCATCTAGCAACTCGACCAAGGCATCCTTGAAATCCACCGACTCCGCCCACTGCCGCTCGTACCACTCCGTCAGGTCGGACACGGCCCGGGCCCCGACCTCGCTCTTGATGAGCCGCCGGGCCGCATCGGGCAAGTCCAGCCCGTAGGCGTCGGCCTTCCGCTCCAATCCCTGCTGCTCGGCCTCCAACACGTATTCCGCCTTGAGCATTGCCTCCTTGTCGATCGGCGCATCCTCGGCCGTGAACACCCGCTGCACGACGTTCAATTCCCGGTTGCGGCACAATCCCGGGCCGGTGAAGTTGCTCGATCCGACGATGGCCGCAAAGGGGCGCAGGCGGTCCTGACGGTTGTGCGGCCCGATGCGGTCTTGGTGGAAGAGGTATGCCTTGGCATGCAGGAATCCCTTGTTGAAGTGCCGCACCTGGACCTTCTCGCTCCGCAGGAAGGCGATCAGGTCCTCGATCAGCCGCAGAGTCTCCTCCCTGAACGGCTCGGCTTCCAGGTCGCCGCGCAGGAGCTTCAGGTATTCAGCACGACGGTCCGGCCGCAGACCCACGTCTTCGCCCGTCTTTAGTTCCGCGCCGATCAGCAGCCGCACCGCGCCCATCTGGTGCAGCCGCTGGCGCACCAATCGGTAGCCTGAGATGGCGAAGTAGGCTGTGGCAATATCCACCGGCCCGCCCGCGCAGCGGTCCAGAAGGGTATTGAGGGAGTCGGCCAGAAGATGTTGCTGGTTGTCGATGACGGACGGGATCATACGGCAGGCGATGGTTTGGATTACTATCCGCTCGTGCGTCGCTTTCTCAAGACGAATTGCACTTTCAGAGCGCGGAGCATGGCAAAAGTATCACAGTAATCGACATTGAACTCCAGGCACACATTGGGGATGGGCACCGTTTTCCTCGCCTCCGGTGCGTATTCCTCGTGAGTCACGACGACGAGGCCATTGGCCTTCGCGTAGGCGATGACCCAGCCGTCGGCAACCGACGCGAATTGGGCCTTGGCCTCCGGGCTGAATTGGGGCTCGGCTTGAACCCACGTGACCATGTCGCCAAATTGGTCTGCCACGGCCTTGTCCGCCGTCCCCTTGAAGAATGTCCGTGGCGCCCTGTCCGCGGCCCATCGACTCAACGGATCGTTGCCTGCAAGCAGCTCAACCTTGACTTTGTCGATGCTGAAAACGCGCTTGCTCTCGTGCTGGCGGATGAGCGCAAGCCAGAAGCCGGGACAAACGTCCAAAGCGTAATATCGCTGGTGTGCTTCGATGAACACGTTGGCGTCGAGCACGTATCGCTTACCGTCGCTCATCCTTCATCCTTTGAATGAGACGGTCGGCGTAGCTATTGAATGTTTCCCCTCTGAGGTCGGTCAGTTGATAGGCATCGCGATGAAGCAGGCGGCCCTCACGCGCCGCGCACACGACGGCGTAGGCAAATCGCTTGCCCAAGCGGACGTCCTGAACGTCGTAGAAGTTGGGACCGCCCTTCTTTCTCCTTTTCTCCTCCGCCTTCTTGCGTTGCCAGTCCTCTTGATCTTGTTCGTAGAACGAGAAGAACTGGGCCTTATGGATCAGCTTCAAGTCCAGTGCGCGTCGGGCCGCCACGACCGGGCTCACCTTGTACCACCGGGCGATCGTCTGGAACGGCTTGCCCGTCGCCTTGGCCTCTTCCCATCGCTCCGACAGTTTGTGGCCCGGGATCAAGAACTCGGCGGCAACCTGATTGCAAAATCGTTCCGTCTCATCAGCGTGCGGCATGGTCTTGATGAGGTTGAACAAGCCGTCTCGACCAATCCAGAGATGGGCCAGCTCGTGCGACAGGGTGAACATCTGCGCCGATTTGGAATCCGCCCCGTTGACGAAAATCAGCGGCGCATGCTGGTCGCACAGCACGAAGCCGCGGAACTCCTGCGGCTCCAGCGGCCGGTGGGTGTTCAGTCCGACCACGCTGCTGGTCGCCACCAGGACCCCGATTCGCTCCGCGGAGCTGCGCAAGGTGCGCAAGGCGTCTTCCCAAGTCCCGAGCATTTCCGCCCAGTCGGTGTTCAGCCCCAACGTTTCCCTGATGCGTGCCGCCAGCGAAACGACATTGCGGTTGTGCGTTGCACTGCCGACGAATTGGAGTGGTTCCTGCCCCTGCTCGATCTGGTAGTCGCGCATCCATGCCTGCCGGCGCTGCATGACCTGCACGGTTTCGATGAGGTTCGGGCTGGGGCGACCGATGGGCGTATCGCCAACCGTGCGAAAATCCGGAATGGGCAGCTTTTCCTCCGGGGGCCTTTCCAGGAAGAAGTAGCCCAGCGGCGTCATGGTCTTATGCGCGAACGACTCCAACTGCTTGAACGTTGGAAATCGCTCGCCACGCTCCCATTGGTCGAGCTTGGGGAAGGTCTCCGCCAGGTCTTCGCGCGGCAACCCGGAGCGGACGACGGCCCAGCGAATGATCTCGGGAGCAATGGAAGCAGTGTTAGTCATCATCAGCGGCCACGGTCAGGAGCGGTCGCGGTAATACCCCATTCTAACATCGGTTATTGGTACGGGCCGGAAAAGAGGTTCTTCGGTGAAGTCTCCATCTAACCCATTTTGCCCCGTCGTCAGCGTGTCCCCTGGCATCGGCCAGAAGATGTTCCAGGTTGTCGATGATGGACGGGAGCATGTGTGCTACTCTCACTCCTCGGCACCTCGGCTCGATTTCCGAAATATGCCGAACTACCTTTATCGCCCTATGTGGCCACGAATGATCTCGCCAGCTCGCGACTCGGGTTCCGCCGCGAGTTCCTTCCACACGGATGAGTCAACGCTCGGAATGGGAATACGTTCCAGATCCCCGACTGACATGCCCCGAAACCCACCGCCTTTGGGCGCGAGGTTCGCCCGGAACCAGTCTGCCGCAACGTCCGACTGCAAGAATACCTTGAGCGCAAGCGGTGCGACCTTGATCCGGCTTATCCCGATGATTCGCGCAGGGAAACAGGCTCGCGTCGTTTGATACGGCGAAACGGGGCGTCTTAAACTCTCCGGGCGAGAGCAGTTTCACAGGTTCGTAGTCACTGGGCTTTCCGATCCTCCCCAGCGTATACCATGGACGCCCGTGTTGTTTCCAAGTCTTGCCGGAATCACGACGGTTTTCCAATAATTCTCGGTGCTGCTGTATGTGCGCAAACGTCGTCTTGCAGATCGAACGTAGCTCGGATTCATCCATCAGGTCAAATGAATCATCAGGCAGATCGCGGTACGGCCAGAAGACAACCCGTGAGGGTGACGTTGTTAGCTTTCCTTCTACGTCTATATCTCTTGGTCGGATCACACGTCGCCAGAGCCTAGCGGAAACGCAAAGCGTAGATTCGCGGATGGGTATCTCAAGCTCAAGCTGGTCGGCCGTCTCGTGAACAATTCTTCCGACCAGCACGTCATCGCGTCCCGACTTCATACTGGAACTTATGTTGCAGATCGACCCGAGGGGCACAAGGCCCGCGGCGTCCTCCAGATCGCGCATGCCTGAGTCGCAAATCGCCGACGCGTTCCAAACGTCCCGGCAGTAGAGGTCATGCGATGCCACCTCGGTGTGTCGGCCGCTATGGGCCGCGAAGATGGTCTCGTGCCGAGGGGTCATGGCTGTGGCGGAAGCAAACCGCTCCATTGCGAGGACATGTATCGTATCCTGCGGCTGGAGGGCAAAGATCAGCACTGCGGGATAAGTAAGCGCGCCCGCGAAGATTTGGAGGGGGGAAATGTCCACCAGGTTTCGCAGCGACCGTTTTTCTGAGAAAAGTTCACGGGTGTTCTTGCCGTAGTCGGTATTAAAGAACTGATTGGAAACGATGAGCCCTGCCAGACCGTCGCTTCTTACGCGCGCATCGCCACCTCGATGAAGGCGACATAAATGTCACACCTATCGACAACAGTTCGATAGTGGGCCTTGAGGTAGCTCTTGCAGTCTTTTCCGACCAACTCAACACGCACATAGGGCGGGTTGCCCACTACAGCATCGAACCCCGACGTGCCCACGGCAATTTCGTTCTTGTGTCTGATCCGCCGCTGCTCGGCGTCCTCAAACCCGAAGAATACCTCGGGAAACTCGATCTCCCAGTGGAAGAAGTGCAGATCGGGGCGGCGGGCCAGGGCCTCGACGTCGGCCACCAAGGTAGGCGACAGTTCCTTTTTCTCCTTCTTTCTCTTCACCACGTCGCCCACGCCCAGGGCCGCCACCGACGCCGCAAACTGTTCCCTGCTGGAAAGGTCCAAACCGGCGCCCATGCGGAGCACTTCCGGCGCATCGGGCATTCCGAAATGCTGCGCCACCAAGAGGTCCAACACGACCTGATAGCCCGAGAGGTCTCTCCGCGCGGCCGTGTACTCGCCAGCCGACTGCTTGACCTCAGCCGCCGTGGCGTCGGCCATTGCATTGACCTGGATTACGTGCCGGATTGCCCGGAGGAGTGGCTCGTAGTCGATGCTGAATAGCTGGCCCTTGGTGGCCGCTTCCAAGTCCTTGAACGTCGCGCCAATGAGCGAGTTTCCGCATCGCAGGTGGTGGTCGAGGAACGAGAGCGGTGCGCCGATGGTAAAGGCGTCGAGCCAGAGGCTCACCTTGGCCAGTTCCACGGCCATCGGGTTCAGGTCCACGCCGTAGATGCACCGCTTGAGCACGTGCCGCTTGAGCAGGTTGACCTCGGTCAGCTTGTCCGGATCGACCGCCACGCCCCGCTCGCCCAGGGCCTCCAAGATGTTCCGCCGCGTGCGGTCCAGCATGAAGGTGACCGGGTTGATCGGAAACTGGTTCAAGAAGGTCAATAGGCGATCAGTGATGAAATCGACCGCCTCCACCAGGAAGTGGCCGCTCCCCATCGCCGGGTCCAGGGCGCGGAGGTCGAACAGGGCCTCCACGAGGTCGCGGTGGGCGTCGTAGGTCTTGTCGGCCGCCTCTTGGCGCAGATCGCGGGTCTGGTGGTGCAGGCGTCCCGCCTGCTCTTCGAGCAACGAGCTTCGTACCCCGGTTTCCGGCAGGCGGGACGCCTGCGCCACAACCCTCTCGTCCCCTGCCGCTCCTCTGGATGGCGACGGGGGATGCTGGTGAATACGGGGATCACTGACGTTGGCGATCTCGCGGTCGAAGGTCTTGCGGACCTTGCGCAGCGCGGGCCGCAGCTTCTCCAGCTTCTCGGCCAGCACCGGACCCACGGTCTGCTCGACAATGTACTCGACAATCGGGTCGGGCGTGTAGTAAGAGCCGCTGGCCTTACGCTCGGCCTTGTCGTTGGAAAGGTAGACCTGGCCCTTGCGGACCACGGCCTCCGCCGTGCGGCCCCGCCCGGACTTGGCCGCCGAAAGCGGGATGTACTTTTCCCGCTTGTCCTCGGTCTTGGTCGTCAGGTCTTCCTCGGCAATCTTCAGCTTAAACTCCAGCAGGCCCTCGTAAATCGAGCCCAGGTGGCGGACCTCCAGCGATTTATAGTCGATGAACACCAGCGAGAAGGTCTTGTCGTCGGGGTCGCGGGCCAGCCGGTCGATGGCCGGGGCCAGGTAGCGGTCGGGAACCTTGTGGTCCCGGAGGAATCGGGCAATTCTCTGCTCGCGGTCGTCCGAATCGCCCGGCCGCGTGACAAACAGGCCGCCATTGTACTCGGGCACGTTCAGGCTGGGCTCGCCTCGATCCATAGCCTCGCAGAGCCGCAGCAGCCGGTCGTAGAGCGCGGTCTCGGTGGGCGAATAGGCTTTGGCAAGCCGATCCGCCGCCTCGCTCTCGGCAATGCCCGCCTTTTGGGCGATCTCCTCCTTGATCTTCCTGAGGCTGGCTTCGCGGTAGGGGGCCTCGCGGATCGGCAGCAGATCGCGGCTCTCGGCGTAGAGCAGGAACAGCAAGCGATACAAGAGGGTCAGCGTCGCCTCGTAAATGTCGGTCCGTTCCTCTTCGCTGGGCTGCCGCCCCGTCCTCAGCCGCCGCTTGCGGTCCTCCAGAAACCCGTGGGCCAGGTGGGGGAAGATCTCGACGAAGATGCGGTGCTTCAGCCGTTCGCCGATCTCCTTGGCATAGTCGCGGCTTCCCTGGGACACCGTGTCGAGCCAACACGGCTGGGCATCATCACCCGTCCTCGCTTCCATTGGGCGAGGGGAGAACGCCTGGCGCGGAAGAACAGCCACCAGTAGCGGAATGCCTCGTTGGGGTCGGTGTCGCCGGAGGCCACAAGCGCCTCGGCCAGATCGACCTCATAGAAGTTGGTCGCCCGGGAATGGGCGTGCCGGCTGTAGAGCCGCCACTGCCGGCCATTGGTGACGATGATCCAGTCGGCTACGCCCTCGTCGAGGGCCGTGACGACGCAGGCACCCGGGTTCTCCTCCGACGTTTCCTGATCGAGGTTGAAATCAGGCCCATCGAGCCAGCGGTCCCAGGCGTAGACGAAGGCTGCGGTCTTGCCCTCGGGCGCGGAGAGCAGGTAGTCGGGCGCCGTGTGGGCCTGGCCGGACGCCTTGTTGACCTTCGCCTTGAATCCCAGCAACTCGAACAGCGGCTGGTACAACTCCTGGCGGACGATCTGCTCCCCTTTGCCCAGCCACCGTTGCCGGGCATCCTGCATCAGCGTCTTGACCCGCTGGAAGGCTGGGGCGGGGTTGTCGCGCCAGGCTGGATCTTCGCGCAGGCGGGTGATGAGGAAGTGGTCGGCGAACAGCGCCCGGTTGCAGAAATACTCCTCGCTGAAAGCGGCTGCTTCAAACACGCTGCGGAGCTTGTCGAACTGCTCCATGCCGTCACGGCAGGTCCAAGTGAACCGGCGGATCGCGCCAGCTCTTTGGTGCCCACGGCCTTGCGATCCACGGCCAGAGTGAGCGGCACCGCTTGGAACCCCCGGATCTCATCCAGGTTACGGCGATCGCGTCGCCGCTTGGCCAGCAGCACGAACTCCAAGCTGTCGAAGTTCGAGGTCAGGATGAGAAGGTGTTCGACATTGGTCCGCCCCAACACGCGGGCCAGATCGTTGCGGCTCTTGGCCGTGAGGGACCGGAGTTGGACGAAGACGACGCGCAGATCCCCGTCGGCATCTTCGGCCAGCACTTCCAGGGACCGGATCGCCGCCGCGGCCTCCCCCGCCAGACCGATGGCCTCCGGCGTGAGCGGCTTGCGCGGCCCGTGTCGTATCCCAGACCGGAAAGGAAGCCCGCCACCGCTTCCGCTGAAGTCAGTCGGCTGATGTCCTTCGCCGCCAGGTTCAGGTCCGTTTGGTGCGTCATCTTCGACCCACGCTGCTGCCAAGAGGGGGGATTCCGCTGATTCTCCATCATAGGACATCCGCTGGAGAACCGCTAGCACCCCCAGGGTGGTGAAGAGGTCCCGCGGCGCCCAAGAAACGGACAAGTCCCGATCCTCGCCTGACGAGGCCAGCTTTCGAACGGCTTGTCCGCTTTGTCGAGTATTCTCGGCAAACGGCAACCAGGATACACATCAGGCGGCCAACAGGCCGCAAGCCACGGAGAACCTCCTGGACGGTACGGCCCCAAGAATCGCAGCAGCCCCGTGGACATGATATCGGCCAAGTGCTAGGCTAGTCCGATAGGGGGCCCGCTTAGGCCCCAAGACCGTCCCGTACTCGTTGGAGTCCACCTGCCGACCGCGCGGCCTGGCAGAGCCAACCGTGCTGACGCACGGCGAATACAACCTGGACGACGCGCGAGCGTCATGTACCTGCTTCCCGCAAAACGACCAACCTGAGCCTTCGGGCTCTTGAAGTGTAGATGCAGTGCATGGACCGCGCCCCGCAAGGGGCGTCGGCCATGTGCTGTTCTACACGCCCCTTGGTCGGGGTTGCGGGAGCGGCCTTGGTTCGACGCCCCTTTTCGTTGCGCCGGCCGTGTTCCATCCGCTCCCCTCGCGGCCCTCCGAGACACGCTGTCCCCCGAAGCCGATCTCCGGGGAACTGTGCATGAGGGTGTCGAACGCATCATGGTGAGGAATAGTTGAATATGCCACAAAGAACCGTTCCGTTCGACCTGCTGCGGCATGAAGAAGTGCTTCTGCGATTATTCCGGTGTATGACCGCGGATGAGCAAGGCGAGCTGCTACGTATGGCGCTCTCAGCCCTTGCTCGCCGGTGCAGCCTCGATCCACACTACCGTTTGCCGCACGCCGACGATTGGTTCTGTGAAGAGCTTGCGGAAGAGCTGGACGACCGATTGATGTCGGCATGGCCTGGTGACTGGCCTGGGCGACAGGTCGTGGACTTGGATAGCACCGTTGATCCGGGTGCGTGGCTGGCGAGCAATCTTGGTGAGCCGTGCTCGACCTACTTATTCGGTGTGCCAATGAACGATCTGGATTGTGCCGAGGCTCTAGGCGAGTCGTACCTTGAGACGATTCGAGAGCAAGGGTATCCACTACCGCCGGACTTTGGGAATGATCCTCGGTACGATGGATGGACAAAGGACGGTGAAGCTATGGTACGGAGTGACTTTGCCGCATTTCTCGATCACTGGCGGGAACGCGTAGTAGCCACGCTGGAGAAGCAGGTTCAGTCGAACGCGGGGGAATCGGCATGACGATCCTTCGGCGTTCCCTCCGGTTTTGTACGAAGTGGGTTGACATATTGCGCCGACCGCCGCAATTCCAGCACCAGAGCCACCTCAAGCGGACAGGTCTCAACTCCAAGGTTTTCCACAAAGCAGACTTCACATCAGCGGGGAAGATTTCAGAGAACAACTTGGTGCGGTATGCGACCAGGGACGAGGCAGTTCAGGCGGGGAAGAATCCGTGTGCGGCGTGTAAGCCGTAATACGCAGTCCTCGCAAGCTCACCAGGAGTGCAGGTCACGACATGACAAGAGATGAGTTGACCATTGTGCTAGCGGAATATACACAGGTTATACACGATGCCCTGGAGCACGAGACGGACCACGAGAATCGGCCACACTACCTTGGTCATCTCGCAATGTGTGCTCGCATGTTCAAAATCCTTCATCTTGACCAGCCGATTCGAGAACTGGAACAGATCCATCGTATCGAGTCCCAGTCGCATATAATGGTGCGTCTGCCCGGAGAAGTGGCGGCTGCCACCCGTGATGCATGGCAAGCGTTCGCACCAAAGCTCAGGGTGTTCATAGATCAGAGGCGACAGGGTGTCTTCTGACGAGACGTTGCAGCCACCCGTGATGATTCACTGGACAGCAGGCCTACAGTGACGCCCGGGTTGCCGATTTTCGACGGCGACCTCGACGGCTGAGGTCACACAGCCCACGTTGATTCGCTTGACCGCTGGGTACTGGTCCGACCAGATACATGGCACTGGGCATGGGATCGAAACCATTACCCATTGTGAACCTCGTTTTTTTCTTAACGCACTCTCCCGAAGGTAGCAAGGACCCAAAAACCGCGAGGCCGGGGGCGCGGAAACATCCTGGCCGGACTTGGGGCCCCTGATGGTCATCTCGACTGCTTTGTGCCCCGAGGCTTCTTCCTCAGTTGCAGTTCTAGCCCGAGTTGCTCGCACAGCTTGTCCACCGTGTCGATGCGAATGTTCGGGCGCGTGCCGTCTACGAAGCGCTTCAAGGTGCCCCAATCCACTTCGGCATCCTTGGCAATTCGGTAGAGAGTAGCGTCCGTAGCCTTGATCGCGGCTCGAAGTTGACTGCTGATCGTCATGTTCGCCCTCCGTTCATGGTGTATCTGTCACTGCCAAGATATGGCAAAAACCAGATTCCGTCAAGCAGACCTCTTGACATATATGGCACTTGCCAGATAATAGACGAGAACACCAGCCAAAGGACCGGAAAACGAGCCCCAAACAAAGGGAAAACAGCCATGCAGCTTCACGAGCAGTACCGGCCGCGGAAGTGGTCCGATGTGGTCGGCCAAGACAAGGTGATCGCCCGGATCGAGGCACTTCGCAGCCGCGGCTTGGCCGGTCGCGCGTTGTGGATCAGTGGCCAGAGTGGCACGGGCAAGACGACCATCGCTCGACTGATCGGCGCGGAAGTGGCCGACGAAATGAACATAGAAGAGATGGACTCCGGCGACCTGACGGCCGAGCGTCTCCGCGAGATCGACCGCAATCAATGGTCCCGATGCCTGGGCCAGCGCGGCGGCCGGGCCTTCATCATCAATGAGGCCCACGGGCTGCGGGCCGCCATCGTCCGCCGGCTCCTGTGCATGTTCGAGCCGATTCCGCCGCACCTCGTCTGGGTCTTCACGACAACGGCCGAAGGCCAGGAGAAGCTGTTCGAGGACATGGACGACGCCCACCCACTCCTGAGTCGTTGCACGCGACTTGACCTCTCCCGCCGCGGCTTGGCCGAGGTCTTCGCCCAGCGTGCCAAGGTGATCGCCGAAGCTGAGAGGCTCGACGGGCGCCCGCTCGACGAGTACGTGAAGCTCGCCAAGACCCACCGCAACAATCTCCGCGCCATGCTCCAGTCCGTGGAAGCGGGCGATATGCTCGAATAGTGGTCTGGCGTCTGGACCGGCTCGGCCGCACCGCCTCGGGCCTGACGGCCCTGTTTGATGCCCTTCAGGCTCGCGGCGTGGGCCTGGTGTCGCTCAAGGACGGTTTGGACCTATCGACGCCCGCGGGCCGTCTGATGGCCAACGTGCTGGCCAGCGCGGCGGCCTACGAGAACGAGGTCCGGTCCGAACGCGTCCTTGCTGGCCAGTCGGCAGCGCGTGCCGCGGGAAAGCGTTGGGGAGGTTCGGCCAAGGGGCGCCGCATCAAGGTGACGCGGGAGCAGGTGCAGAGCATCCAGCGCCTGAAGGGCCAGGGCCAGAAGGTCGCCGTCATTGCCAGGGCCACGGGCTTGTCCCGGCCCACGATCTACAGCGTGCTGGAGGCCAGCACTCCCACGACTTGATTCCGGAAGTCGCCAGGGTCCACGACGCTGAGTGGCGAAAGCCGCCTCGATCTATTACCTGGTCGCCAGCCTCCCTGCCTTGCGCCTCGTGTCGGCCGGGGGAACATCATCTCCCTCGATGTCCTTTAGTGGCCAATCTTCCGGCCGTTGCCCGCGAGGAGTGACTGTTGTCCTATTGGGCCGCACCGCGTACCATTGCCAGGATGCCTGCCCGAAGCGGTTCAGGGAGGCTTGGCCAAGCCTGGATCACCGTCTCCAACGCGGGGTCTTGAGGCAGGGGGTTTCCTGTAACTGCCCCTTGTTCTGCCCCCGCGATGTTTTCGTCGCTCTGCAAGGCGTTGTGGCGTTGACCTTTATGGCACGTAGACTCCTGGTTCTCAGTCCGAGAACGGGGGTTCGACTCCCCCAGGGGGTGCTTCATAAAGCTTTACTGTGTAATGCTTTATGCGTTTCTTGAAAAAGCGAGTTTGTCCACCGCTCAAGAATTTCAGAGGATTTCACAGTAACGACCCCCAAAACACCAGCGCGGCTTCCACGCAGACGTGATTGAACGTCAACGCCTTTGGCTGTCGCAGCCGTCAGCCGGACCGGCTGCTCAGTTCGACAGAGAGCTGGGAGACCCGCAACCAATCCGTGGCCTCGACAGCGGCCTGGAGAGCCTTCTCCAACTCCTCGCGTGACGCCTGAGCGATCAAGTGGCCGTACTGGCGCCGGGCTTGGAAAGGGCCGCGATTTCGGGCCAGTTGTGGGCCGTGGTGAGGGCTTGGCAAGTGGCTACGGCGGACTGATTGCGTAGGGTTACCCGGCTCGGCACGCCGTAGAAGACGCGGAGTTAACGGGGGATTGACAGAAGTGCTTGCCACGTATAGGCGATGCTGCGGGTTCCGCCATGGCGTCGGCATCGGTCCATCATGCGGAGGCTTGAGCCGCCGCCGTCCCTGGACGCCACGGCCGTGATGCTCGCCGCGACTCGGGCAAGGCGTGGACCGGATGCCGCCGGAAGCGGCGAACTTACCGTGCAAGCGCGCTTGAGAACGAGGGCGAGGGATGGACCGTGGCAGCGAAGGATCGGCAGCCCCGCAGAGATCGGAGGGCGGGCTGGGTTCCCAAACCATCAGATGCTGTGCCGACAGGGACCCCAGGCGGGAACAACCGCTCACGCAGACGTAGCGGGGTCGGGGTTACTCAGTGGGCATGTCTTTCATGCGATACTGGGTGGCCGTGGTGATCGACTTTTCCCGCCTCGCGATGGGCTTCGCCGTGTTCAAGAAGGATCCCGATTCCCGGGACGTACGCGCCTTCCTGGTGATGCGTCATGCATCAGACCCAGGCCAAGCCCAAGTACCTGATCTGCGACCAGGGCAAGCAGTTCTCGTACCGGGGCTTCAAGGATTGGTGTCGTCATCGCAAAGGGATCCGCCCGAGGTTTGGGGCAGTGGGCCAACATGGCAGTATAGTCGTGGTGGAACGCTTCATCCAAACGGTGCAGATGGAATGTACCTGAAGACTCCTGGTGTCGTTACGCTCCAGGACGTTCCGGCAGGAATACGGAGCCTGCTTACCCAACACGCGCAGCCAACCGCCGGGCGTCGCCGCATCCCCCTCGTCACCCTGCACCCACCAGGGATCGGGCGCGTTGAGCAAGATCGGCTCGCAAAGCGAACGCCCCCTGCTTGATGCGGCATGCGAAAACACCCCGATCCCAACCCATCGGTACGGCAAACTTCAACGACTCATCGCTTGCCTGGATCACGGGCACGCTGGTCCAATGCTTGATCTGGGCAGTGGCGTTCTCTGTCGGCGTTTCCATCATCTCGTCGTCCAGCCTGGCCATTTCGACGATTGTCTTGGGGCCGAAGTCGCTCCCCTGCACCAGGACGGTTTCGTCGGGGCGGACCGGGGAGGAGGCCCAGAAGACGCGGGGTTGTACGTCGCGGACGGCATCGGCCGGACTCGATACGGGGCCCAGCAATCCGCCGAGGACGGCCGGGATCCAATAACATCTTTTCAGCCAGCGTAATGTGATCATGGCAATCTACCAGTCATCGGTTCGAAACGGCGACGCAGGCAACCCGGCCTTGTTGTAAAGATTGCATCCCTGCGGGTTCTGAGCCCACGCGTACCGAACCGCCACCGGCTTCGGCGCCTTCGTGCTCCAGACCACGACATCGTCTCCTTCGATCCTCGCCTGGGCCCAAACGAAGTTCTTATCCGGGCCCGCGATGGCAAATTGTTTCAACTCGCCATCCTTCGCCACGAGTCCGCCGGCCAGCGATGAGAACTTCACGCGGATATTGTTCCCCTCGACCCGCATTGATTCGTAAATCGGGCCCGACGATTCGACGGTGATTCCGTACGTTTTCGCCAGGGCAAGCAGGGCCAGTCGATTGCCGGTCGCCCGCTTGTTCCGCGGATGAATATCCTGCGATTCGCCGATATTGATGGCCACAGCCAGTCCCGTGTGCGGTACAGCTCGGGAAACTTGCAATTGCGCCTCGCGCACTCTTGCCCAAGCGCCTTCCTCGGGATCCTGCGGCGGACGACCGATGTTCGCCAGTTGAACGATATAGAAGGGGAAATCGCCTTCGCCCCACCGCGCGCGCCAATCCCCGATCAACGTCGTCAGCGTCGCCGCATAGTACTTCGAGCGGTCCCAGCTCGACTCGCCTTGGTACCAAATGGCGCCGCGAATGGCCAGCGGAATGAGCGGACGAATTTGGCCGTTGAAAAGACAGCTCACTGTGCTCTGCGGCTCGGCGCTGGGCACTTTCGGCAACGCCGCCAGCGATTCCGCGGTCACATCGGGAAACCGCACCTCGACCTTCACCTGCCACGCATTGGGCTTGGGGTCCCGATCAATCCCCGGGATCCGCATCTCCTTGCCCGTACACCAGAGATGCCCCTCCGTGTGCCCGAAGATGCGCACCGACACCACGTTCCTTCCTGCCTTGACCAATTCCCCCGGCACTGCGAACCCCTGTCCATGGGGATAATACTTGGGATGGTACCACACTTCCTTCAACGGCATGCCATTCCAGAACGCCGAGACGACATCGACCGTGAAACCCGGGTTGAGCTCGAACGCCCTGCCCGCCGCCGACGCGGGAACATCCACTTCCTTGCGAAACCATACGATGCCGCCATGCGGCAGTCCCGCAGCGCGGAAATCCGTGGGGATCGTGACTCTTTTCCACGCTGACGCATCGTACTCGGGCTTTCCCCAGCCCTCATCGGCGCCCTTGGTGCTGGTGTCTGCGGAGTGGTATTTTACCTCCCACGCCTGAATCTTCGGTGGGAACGCCTTGTCATCCGCCGGCCGACGGACCAGTTCCTCGATGCGATCTCGCGCAAACCCCTTGAGCAGCGGTTCTGCCAGCAGCGCCTCGCGACTAATCCACGGTTCGATCGGAGTGCCTTCCCAGGAACTGTGCAGGATCGCCACCGGCACATGCAACTCATCGTGCAACCGCTTGGCAAAGAAATATCCCACCGCAGAGAAATCCTTGGCGATCGTACGTGGTGAACAGACCGACCACTTCACCGCAACCGAATCCTGCGGCTCCGACGTTGCCGCTGGACCGACGTTCGCCGTGCGGATCGCAGGCTGGTCCGACTTGGCAAACTCGTCGGGGTTCACCTCGGGGCGAAAACGCATCGTCATGTTCGACTGGCCCGAGCCCAGCCAGACCTCGCCGACCAGCACGTCCGTGATCGTGATCGAATTCGTTCCCCTGATGGTCATCGCAGACGGCGTCGCGTTGGCCTTCATCGCATCCAGTCTTACCTGCCACTTGCCGTCCGCGCCCGCTACGGTCTTCTGCGTCTGCCCAGCAAAAGTGACCGTCACCGCTTCTCCCGCCTTGGCGTGGCCCCAGACGGGGACAGGCATGTCCCGCTGGAGAACCATGTGATCCGCAAAGAGCGTCGCCGGCGCAATGTCCGCCCGGACCTGGAAAGGAATGCTAGCGCAGACGGCTGACACGAGTCGCAGAATGGTGCGGAACCGATGGTCGATCATGATTGCTCCTGTGCCTTGGTGAAGCTCTCATGATAACATCGGCTTGCACGAAACGATAGCACGTGAAAGCGATGGCAAGGAAAGGTAACCGTTCACGGGGACTGTCCCGATTTTCGCGGCGCAAGGGGCGCTGCGGCGACGAACCAGCTTGATCGCCGCGAAAATGGGACTGTCCCCTTCGCACGGCCCGGTTATCGTCGGTCGCGAGTCAGTCCCGGCCAGTCATCGGTGCGGAAGGGCGAGGCCGGCAGTCCCGCGGCATTGTAAAGATTGCAGCCCTCCGGGTTGTCGGCCCAGGCATAACGGACCGCTGCCGGCCGATCCACCGCGGGACTGGCAACCAGCACGCCCTGGCCGTCGATCCGCGACCGGGCCTTGGCGAACCGCCCGTCCACGGCGGCGATCTCGAACGAGGTCAGCTCGCGGCCGAAGAAGTAGGCGCAGGCCGAGTAGCCGTGGCCGCCGCCCCGCTGAATGACAATGGTTTGCGGCGAACAGGGGACCGGATCGGTCACACGCCGCCACGAATCGGTGCGGAAAGCCATGGCCGGCAACCCCTCGCGGTTGACCAGGTTCGGCTGGGCGTCATCGCGACAACCGAAGCGGACGGCCTGAGGATTGGACACCGACTCGCTGGAGACGACGATCGAGGTGCCCTCAATCCGCGCCTCGGCCGGATGGAACGTCTGATCTTCGCCCGCCAGGGTGAAGTGCGACAACGGTTTGCCGTCGCTGGCCATGAGACCGCTGCCCGTGTGGTCGAACTCCAGCCGGATCTTGCTGCCTTCCCGTTTCATCTCCCGATAAAGGGGTCCGGAATAAACCAAGCCGTGCTGTCCATAAACTCCGGCCAAAGCCCATATGGCCAGGCGGTCGCCGACCTCCTGCTTGCGCCGCGGGTGGATGTCCTTGACGTCGCCGAGGTCGGTGGTGACGATGAGCCCCGTGTGGGGAATCGCCTTATGAGTCTGCAACTCCTCTTCCCAAAGGCCCGGGCAACCACGGCCGTCGAAGAGGGAAAGGGCTAGGCAGGTCCGGCCATCTTTTTCTTGTTCGGCTGGCTGACTGTCCCATCAAGTCATCCGATCTTGGGGCAGACTCTTTGGCCTCTGCGGAAGGCCGCCGCTCGCACAATCGCCGTTGTGGAAAAGCCGTTATATCCTTGTTGCCAGGCTTGCCGGAGGCAATAATAGGGTTCTGCCTGAAAAGAGCCCCTGCCTGTCCGCTCCTGCCCGATTGGCTACGCTCGATCGATCGCATTCAGAACGTCGGGTGAGCCAACCATGCTGTACATGGTGCCCGCAGGGACGTGCCACCCTGTGACGCGAGCAAGAAACGCTGTGCCATTCAGTCTTTCCAAGATACCAAAGGACTCGACCATGTTCTGTTATCGACAGGGCATCCACGCCTTGCTCCATGCCGAATATGATTACACGTCGGTCTTCGGACCCCCAGAGCGAAATGTCCGAGATGCGAAGCTGAACCTGGGTGCCCAGAAGATCCAGACGATCAACTCCTATCTGACCGCTTCCTATGACAATGCCGACATCGGCCCTGGCATCCTTCGGGTCACCGCTGGACTCCACAAGCTGACGTTGGAAATCGTGGGGACCAACGAGAAATCGGGTGGATGCATTCTGGGGCTGGATTACGTTCGCCTTGTGCCCGAGAAATAGGGCAACAAGAGAGTGGATCGGCGACTTGATGGGTATTGGCTTCCCGAGGCATATTCGTGCCGGCAAACAATGTTGTAGGCAGCGGGTTGAGATCGGTCTTTCCAACATCTGAGGTGTTCTTCATGCGACGTTGTCTTTTCCACTATGTTGTCTTTATCGCGACTCTCCTCGTTTCCGTTGCCGCGCCAACGAAGGCGGCGATGACGTTGCCGGAGTCGATCTCTGGCCTTCGTGCGGCGCAGCAGCGATACCTGCCGGCCAAGGAGTTGCGCGGATACGGCAAAGTGGAAGGCCAGTGTGCCGAATTCGCGGCGGCCGACAAGAGCCGCGCGTCGGTCCTGCTTATCAAGTGCGACGACGCCTCGCGAGCCGCACTGACGCTGGGCAAGTACCGCAGCGATCTCGCCTCTCTGGGTGGTGTATCCAATGCGACCATCGCCGTTGGCCACAACTCCCTGCCGATTGTCCGAGTCGAGGGACAGGGGGCCGTCGCGGCTCTGCGCGAGGATACGCAAGTGGCGATTGTCGCCGCGCAACAAGAACGAGATCTGGTCGTTCTCTTGGCGGCCTTGGGTGTCGGAAGACAAACGCGTTTCGACTTCGTTGGCGGCGACGTGCCGATGTACCTGGATCGGTACGACAAATACGGCTGGCATTTCTATTTCAACCCCTGGTCGAAGCCGCAGAACCAGCCGAACTACGATCTCGACGATAGTTTCCAGTACTTGTCGAGGAATGGGTTTGGCATGATGATGCCGTTGTCGTTGAACAACATCGACTCGACCGAAGCGGTAATCGAATACGCCAATCTCGCGTGGGCCATCGAGCGAGGCAGGGAATTGTCGATCCCCACGTTCATCCAGGCCTGGGCGATCGGCGCGCCGCGTATGTTGATCAACCGCCACCCGTTCGATACGATGTTGAAAATGCCGCAATTCGTGGGCAATTTCTACGGTCCCGGCGAAAATGGCGGCGGATATCCGCCGGAGGTCGCCTGGTCGTCCGAGAAGGCCGAAGACCGGCTTCTCAACTGGCTGCAACCCATCTACCGCCGCTATCACCTTGCCTGGAGTCGCTCCCCTGAGCGGCGCGAAGGTGTCATTTGTCCCCGACTCGCGCGGAAAGGACTATCTGGTCCAAGTCTATATTGGAGGCCCGCGTGCCGACATCCAGAGCGTTTATATCAACAATCAGAACGTCTATTTCTACTCCGGCCCACGTGGCCGCCACCGCCGCATGACGCTCAATCCCTGGCTGAAGTGGGGTGAAAAAAACGAAATCGAAATCAATCCGTATTACAAAGATCCCATGGATATTGCGGCGGTCGAACTGCGATTCTACCGGCCGGATCAATTGTAGTTCTACGACTACCTACCTCGGAGAAAAGCCATGCCCAGCAAGCACGCGCGGACTAGAAGATTTGTGGTGGCGGCCTATCTTGGCCTGGGTTTTGCAGTCCTCGGCCCCGTTGGCCGGGCTGGGGCCGAACCGGACGGCGCCAAGAGATTGACCCTGCCCTTCACGCTCACCGTCACGCCGGAGACGTTGGAGCCTTTGCCCGACTACATGGGCCCAAAGAATCCCTGCGACATGGATTTCCCATACTGCCCGGTCATGATCGACGGCGAGTATTGGGTCATCTATAAGAACGGGTACAACAAACCCGTGTTCCGCTTCAAAGGCACAAACATCGAGAACGCGACTCGCCAGCCGGACGGTACCGCCAACTTCCCCTTGCGCGCCCCGTATATCCTCGGCGGCGTCTGGTACGACGAGGCCCAGAAGCGGCTCTACGCCCCCATGCATTGCGAGCAGGAGGGCTATGCCGGCATGGTGCTGCGGGAGATCCACCTGGCCAGCAGCACCGACAAGGGTCTGACCTGGAAGTACGAGGGGCGACTTCTGACACGCGATGATCCGGGCCAGCCGGCCCGCAGCGGACCGGCCTTCTCGGGCCTGTCGTGGGACGGCGGCGACGGAGATCATATCCTCTACGTCGACCGGCGCGGCGGATACATCTACCTGTTCACCAACCATTACTTGTGGCCGAAGACGCAGGCCCCCGCCGGCGGGTTGCTCCGGCATCATGTGGCGCGGTGCGCGATCCGCGACAAGATGGCCCCGGGCAAGTGGTGGAAGTTCTACAATGGCCAGTGGTCGCAACCGGGCGTGGGAGGCAAGGCATCGTACGTCAACGGTTATTGCGTGACATACAACACGTATCTCAAAAAGTACGTGTCTTTCAATTACATCGGCGGCCTGTCGGTCTGTAGCGACTTGGGCAAACAGGACTGGAGCCCGTCGTTTTATGCCGGGCGGAACTGGTGCGCAGACCTGTACGGTACATGGCCGACCGATCAAGGCAAGTCCAACATTTTCAGTGGCGATAAGACGCTGTACGTCTACAGTTTCTGGCAGAAAGCGCCCGGCCGGCGGTTCCGGATCGACTTGGGGCCCGGCGAGACGGCGGTCGTCCAGGGCTTCGCTTCGCCTTCGGTGTACTTGGCCAGCCCTACAAACGGTCTTTGGGCCGTAACGATGGACCCGCGCAGTACTACGCTTACACGCCGTTCTTCGAATCGGCCGACACGATCGAGAGCCGCCACGCCCGCCGCGTTCCCGCCGCAACCGCGGAGACGGCCTACTCCGGACAATGGACCGATGAGCGGGATCCGACCTACTATGAAAGTCTGGCGAGGGCCAGCGCAACAGCCGGCGCCAGCGTCCGCTTCACATTCCAGGGTCCGGACATCTACTGGCGCACTGTAAAGGGGCCGGATTGCGGCAAAGCCGATGTCTTCCTGGACGGCGTCCTGCAGCAGACCGTGGATTGCTACGCCAACCTGTCGATCCCCTATCAGTTCGGATTCGTCAAGTCCGGTTTGACCCCCAACGCGCCACACACCATCCAGGTCGTCGCGCGCGGCGAGAAAAATGGTCTCTCGAAGGGAACCGTCGTCAGGCACATGCTGTTCGAGTATGGAGCCGATACCTATCGGGCCTCGGACGGGTTCTCCAGCGTCCAGGGCAAGAACCAGTGGCGCAACCAACAGCGCAACCGCAGCGCCTACACCGACATGACTTTCAGCGATCCGCGTTGGCGCGGGACCGGCAAGTGCGAGGTGGGCTATTTCCAGATGACGCCCGACGACGGGGATGCGGTCCGCACGTGGGTCGCCCCGCATGCCGGCACGATCCGCATCGAGGGCAAGGTCTCCGTCGCAAACCACGGCGGCGAAGGAGTCAACGTCGCGATCCTGCGCGGTGCTGATGCGATCTGGCCGACGCACACCGTGAAAGAGAAACCCCTTGCGCACGACCTGACCGCCAATGTGGTCGCCGGCCAGAGCCTTTGCTTCATCGTCAGTAAAAACGCTGCCGCAGGGGGCAGCGCTGTCTGGGATCCCGTGGTGACCTACGTCCGCGGCGAAGTGCGGAAGTGAGATGACCAGATTCCTTGATCCGTGCAGCCTCCTTTGGCCAGTAACAGACCCAGTCGAGATGACACACCATGAGAATCTTGAAGTTATTGCAGTCCACAATCCTCGGCGCCGCGGTGTGGACGGCGATTATCGCGGCCGGCGGCGCTGCGGAGACGCCCACGGCAGCCAAGCAGCATGTCTTGTGCTGGTATATGGTCTGCTACGGCAGTTCCGTCGAGGTCTACAAACAGGAGATCGCGCTGGCCCAGCGGCACGGGATCGACGGCTTCCTGCTGGACGTGGGTGAATGGAAGTCGGGCAGCCCGGGCCAACTGAAGCCCACAAACTACGTGGAATCAGCCGACCGGATGTACGAGGCGGCTCGTCAGTTGGGCACCGGTTTCCTGCTGGCGATGGCGCCCGAATACAGCGTTCAGCCGTTCCCCGAGAACGTGCAGGACATGGTGCTGCGGTTCCACAGTCACCCCAATCAGTTTCGGCACGACGGCAAGGTCGTACTCTCGGGTTACTGCGGGGGGAGCATGTTCCCGTCCACCATCGAAAAGCTCAAGGCTGCGGGCGTGCCGATTTGCCTGGTGCCGCACGTGCTCTTGCCGCGGTTCGCGTACCGCCCCAGCATCGAGACGTTCACCCGCGAGTTCGCCGCCGCGCCATGCCTGGACGGTTTGATGATGTTCAATCCCGTCGAGCTGGGCAGCGTCATTTCGGACAACGCCAGCGGGCGGCGCGCGACGCTGAAGCTGGACAAAATCTTTGCCGCCGAAGTCTCTCCTGCCTACAACAGCGCTAATCTTCAGGACTACCGCGGGCTGAGCGGCTACCTGGCCATGTGGCAGGGCGCCATCAACGACGGGGCGGACTGGATCAGTCTGGTCATCTGGAACGACTACAACGAGGACTCGAATTTGATGCCCTACCACTGGCCCGCCGGATCGGAGCGCAACCATTACGACCGAGACGAGAGTTTCCTGGATGCCACCGCCTACGCCAGCGCCTGGTTCAAGACCGGGCGTCCGCCGCTAATCACGCAGGACAAGTTCGTGGTCACCTACCGTAATCGATCGAAGTGGCTGCGCCGGGCATGGGATGGCCAGCGGTGGGTCGATCTCAGCCTCCAGGCAGGCATCCGCTTCGATCAGATCCACGACGACGTAGAGGATCTGGTCTATGTCGACACGTTCCTCACGGCGCCGGCATCCTTGACGATCCAGTTGGCCGACAAGAGCAGCCGATTCGAGCTGCCCGCCGGAGTGGGCCACGCCGAAGTGCCGCTTGTCCCTGGGGTACCACGGGTGATCTTGACCCGCGCCAACCAGGTCTTGGCCGATATCGTGGGCCGTAAACTAATCGTAGGCCAGGCCACAAAAGAGAATAGTTCCCTTGGTACGCACCTGGCCAATCGTACCTGGGCCAGCGGCACGGCAATCGGACCGGTCGTGCGACGCCTGTCGGCCGAATCGGGCAAGCTGGGGCCCGGCGCGGCCGTGGTCTCGCAGAGCGGCGTCCGGGCCGTACAAAACGCCGCTGTCAAGGACAGCGGTTTTTCGGTGCCGGTCCAGGGGCTCACGACCGCCACGTACAATATCCGCATCCGTTACAGCAACCCATCCGGCGAGGAGGCTCGCCTCACCCTCGTCGCGGACGGCCCGCCGCGGGCTGCCGACGATTATCCCTATTTCATCCCGGCCTTCCTGCCGCCGACTGGCAAAGGTGAGTTCCGGGTCGCGTCATTCTTCTGGTCGCTCTATGACACCACGCGTACGTTAAGACTCCAGTGGGAGCCGGGGCAGATGTGGGGACAGCCTGCTCCGGCCGATGACGATCATGGAATCGTCCTGGTAGAGGCGATCGAGTTGATCAAGGTCGAGCCCGTCGCTCTGCCGAAACCTCGGTACCCTGCCTTGCCAGAAATGGTTCGGATCCCGGGCGGCAAGTTCTTCATGGGCTCGGACAAGGGAGAGCCTGACGAGAAACCGCGACATCCGGTAACGATCTCAGCCTTCGCCATGGGTAAATATACGGTGACGAATGGCCAGTTCGAGCGCTTTGATCCGGACCACCGCCAGTTTCGCGACGGCAATTCGTGGCGCGACCGGGAACCGGTGCTGCACGTCTCGTGGATCGATGCGGCCAAGTACTGTAACTGGCTTTCCGCCCAGGTGGGCCTGACCCCGGTTTACGCCGAACAGGCCACCGATCCCGTCAAGCCCGGCGAGAAGTTCTGGGTGGCCAACTTCAAGGCCGACGGCTTCCGGTTGCCCACCGAGGCCGAGTGGGAATATGCGGCTACAGGCCGTGGCGAAGGGCGCACCTATCCCTGGGGCGAAGAGACGCCCGTGCCGGGGCTGCACGGCTGGTTTCAGGGGCGTACCGCGCTGGGCAGCCGCTTGCCGAGGCCCGCAACAGAGCAAACCGGCGTGGTGGTGGTCGGCTCATTCCCCGCGGGCGCCAGCCGCGACGGCGTCATGGACATGGCCGGCAACGTCGGTCAATGGTGCAGCGACTGGTACGAAGAGTACACGCCCCAGGCTCAGACCGATCCCTGCCAGACCAAGCCCGGAAACTACCGGGTCATCCGGGGCGGTTCCTGGAGTTGGTACGGCCACAGTCAGCGCGCCACCCGTCGCGAGTTCAACAGCCAGAACTACCCCGGCCATGCTTACTACGGCTTTCGCGTCGTACTTCCCGAAGCGGGCTGGAAAAAAGTGGGCTATCAGCTTTGAGCGGCCAGACAAAGAAAACCGGAAGAGGGCGTTAGTGACCCTTGTCCTTCGCAAAAAACTCGTTTTGGGGAGAGGCGGGAGGCCAATGTGCGTAGACGAAGAGAACACAAAGGGCCGGGAACGATTGTTGTAACGGAACAAACAAGCACGGCGATGGGATCCAAACAATCGCGGCGTATGGAGCCGATGACCCTTTCACAAAAAGGATTCTGCCAGGATGGCCGCCTTGATCGTGGGTTCTGGAGTTCGCATGTCTCATCCTTGCTGGAGCCGCTTCCTCAACGCCGTGTACCTTTGGCTGGTGTCCGGCCGCCGTACTGCCATCCCCAACGCCTTCTTCGTCCCGACCAGGACGATCAGTTTCTTTCCCCTGGTGACAGCGGCGTAGAGCAGGTTCCGCTGGAGCATCATGTAGTGCTGGGTGTGGACAAGGATCACCACACAGGGGAACTCTGACCCCTGACTTTTGTGGATCGAAAGGACGTAGGCCAGAGCTAATAATTGCATCCTCGTTGCCTGTCAAGCACTTGCGAGATTTGATGCCCTGTGTTGGTTCGACGAGTTTCGGTGTCCTTCAAGTTCGCTCTAACTCGTGATATACCGTCATCTTATGGTAGGCTTCAGGAGTAGCTGCCCATTCTGTGAAACTGGCGCTACGTGATTTTGGCAAATAGATTATGAAGGAGGCATGGATGTTGAACAGTTCAAGGACGATGTCCGCGAGGGACAGATCACGCCAGATCGGCTGGTCGAACTGGTCGTGACGTTGCAGCGGGAGTTGCAGGCGACCAAGCAGATACTCGACCAGACGAAACAGGAACTCGACCAGGCGCGGCGGCGGATTGAGGAGTTGGAGCGGCAACGGGGCGGACCGCCGACAGCAAAGGTTTCGCAGCCGTTTTCGCTGCGCGGAAGAGCAGCGACAGGAGGCTCGCGGAAAGAAACAGCGCAAGCGAAGGCGGCGGTCGCGGGGCGGGCGGATCAGCACGGCGGAGAAGATCGCCCAGGCCATGCGGACCGAGAAAGTCTTTCCGGCGGGCGTACCGGGATCAGACTGCTGGTTGTCGCACACGCGGCCGGTATGGCGGCTGGAGAACGGCCAAGCGGTGTTGGTGGCCTATGAAATCTATCGCGGCCCGAACAGTCAATACGGCCAAATCCCCGGCGTCTTCGGCCGCAGCGAGTTTGGGGCCGAAATCGTGCTGGCCATCGCGTACCAGGTGTACGTCGTCGGGCTGTCGTTCGACAAGGTATGCCTGCTGATGAACTTCTTCCAGAACCTGAAACTGCGGAAGTCGCAGGCCGACGCGCTGTTGAACCGGTTGGCACGGCAATGGGAAGGGGAGTTCGATCTGCTGTGCATCCTCTTGGCAAACTCGCTCGTGGTGCATACCGACGAGACGGGGTGGAGCATCCACGGCGTGTGGGCATTTCTCTCCGAAAAGGTTCGGGTATTGTTCTTCGGCGTGCATAAAGACGCGGAGACGCTGCGGCAGATTCTCGATCCGGCGACGTTTGCGGGGATGGTGATCAGCGACGATGCGGCGGTGTATGCGAACTTTACGCAGTCGCAGAAATGCTGGGCGCATTTTCTGCGTAAGGCGATCAAGCTGACGCTGCTGGAACCGGCCAACGCCGAGTATCGCCGGCTCACGGATCGGCTGCTGGAGATTTACCGCAAAGCCTGTCGAGTGCAGCGCGACCGGCGGCTGAGCACGGAGGGCCGCAAGGGGAAGGTCGCGGTGTTGGACGATGAGATTCTTGATCTGTGTGCTCCGATGTGGGTGGCCGAACTGCCGCCGGGGGAAGGGCCGGAAGACGACTATCGACGGCTGTGCAACGAACTGATGCGGGTAATGTTGGCAGAGCAACTCTTCACGTTCGTCACGGCGGAGCCGGTGGAGAAGCCCAATGGTGAAACGCTGGCGGTGTCGGGCACGAACAACGAAGCCGAACGGACGCTCCGCTCTCCAGCGCAGGCTCGGGACACGGGCCGCACCAACAAGACGGTGCGCGGCGCACGGCGTCAAACGGTGATCGTGAGCGTGTTGGAATCGCTCCGTCAACATCTTTCCATCTTTACGCTATCGAGCGTGATCGAGGAGATCCGCCGCTGGTCCGAGACGGGCCGAAGTTGCTTTGCCCGACTGGCGGAGAAACTCGGCTTGATCGGCCCCGGCTTTTCGGCCGATGGCCGCCCCTCCCTGCTGGACCGCGTGATTCCCGTGCCGAGCGGATAACCTCCCTTGGCCCCGGCTCTGCCGCCGTCCCTCCCTCCGCGCGCCCATCCCACTGAGAAACATAGCAACTCTCAGCCTGCCACCCCTGCGCACAGAATGGGCAGCTACGTGCTACTTCGCTGGACAATTGGAGACGATTCCATGCTTGCGCGAGGCGTCCTGCTTCTGACTCTGTGGATTTCCCTCTGGGCGGCGGCGGCAGGGGCGGCCGATTGGCCGTTCTGCCTGGGCGCCAAGCGAGACAACACCTCGGCCGACAAGAACCTCAAGCTCTGGTCCGGCGACACCCCGAAGGTGCTGTGGAAGAAGAACGTGGGGGCCGGCCATTCGTGCATGACCGTGGCCGGCAAGCAGCTTTACACCCAGGGCGAAGGCGTTGTCTGGTGCCTGGATACGGAAACGGGCGCCGTCGTCTGGCGTTACCCGCCCACGGGGCGAAGCGGTGAAAGCACGGCCACGCCGGCAGTGGTGGGCGGCCTGGTCTTCGCGCTGGGGAACGATCATAAGATCGTCTGCCTCGACGCGGCCAAAGGCGAACTCCAGTGGTTCCAGAAGGTCGCCGACTTCGGGGTGAAAGACGGCCGCTGGGCGATTTCCTGCTCCCCGTTGGTTCTGGGCAATCAGGTCATCATGGACCTGGGCGTGGTCTTCGTCCTGGACGCGAAGACCGGCAAGCTCGTCTGGAAGGCCGGCTCGGATACCGCCGGGTTCGCCTCGGCCGTCGTCTTCGGCCAAACGGGCCAGAAACGGGTCACTTCCTTCAACGGCGGCGGCCTGGCGATCTACACCCTGGCCAAAGGCGAGCCGGTGGCCAAGTACAAGTGGGCGACTGATTATAATATCGCCACGCCGATCGTCTCCGAGGACAAGATCTTCATCTCCGGCGCCGGACGCGGTTGCTCGCTGCTGAAGCTCGAAGAGAACGCTCTCCAGATGGTCTGGGAGAACAAGGAGGTGAACACCGTCTGCCAGACCTCCGTGCTCTCCGGCGGCTGCGTCTACGGCGTACACGGTGAAGAAGGCGCCAAGGGCAGCCTCAAGTGCCTGGACTTGGAGACAGGCACGGTGAAGTGGGAGGAGGAGGGCCTGAAGAGCGGCGGCGGCCTGACGCTGGCCGACGGCAAACTCTTCGTTATGGTCGATGGCGGCACGCTCCTGGTGGCCGAGGCCTTGCCTGAGGCATTCAAAGAGCTGGCCCGCGCCAAGGTCCTTGATGGCCAGTGTTGGACGATGCCGGTTGTCACCAACGGCCGCGTCTACTGCCGCAGCCACGCCGGCGAGTTGGTGTGTCTGGATCTCCGATAGATTGCCAGGATTGACGCCCGAGTTTATGCAAGAACCCAACGGAGCTGTCTGTCACGACATCCTGCACTTCTCTGCGCGAGTTCTCGCCAACGTCATCGCACGACCGTCGCCCCAAACCCCCCCAACGTGGTGGATTCCAGCGGCGGCTTGATCACCGTTGCTGCTGCCGGCAGTGCAACGTGTGGGTGACACGGAAATCAGGAGAGCGAGCCGGGAAAGGTGACGACAACTCGCGCAGAAAAGTGCAGAATGTCGTGGCGGACAGCTCGGCTATTTCCGTGCGTGGAAGGTTCGACGTGGTAGACGTTCATGTGCGTTGTGATGATTGATGTTGGCAAGCTTGCTACACATCATGAAAGGTTCATTACCATGCCAATTGCTGCGCTACGAACTACCCTGCTCGGTGTGACGGTTTTGGTCCTCTCGGGCCACGCCCTGGGTGCGAACGCCGTGTGGAACCAGAAGGGCACGGCTTGGGAAGACCCAGCCAACTGGTCCACAGGCCAGACGCCCGGCCCGGACGACATCGCCATCTTCCCTGATGTGGGAGCCCCCATCAAGAATCAGCCGGTAGTAGCGGGCACGGTGCGCGTTGGAGGTATCGTGTTGGGCACGGGCCCGGAAACCAATGTCGTGATCCCCGATTTCTTTTGGAGAGTGACGGCCGCCTGGACCGTCAACGGCACGGGCACGATCGCCGTGGGCAAGCATGGCATTGCCATGGCACAGGGCAATAGCGTCATCCACCCCTCGTTGGAGCTGACCGAAAACCAGACCTGGAGCATCGGCTCGCCGGCGCAGAAAGTGTTGACTCCCACAGGCAACCCTTGGCTCTGGAACGAGCGAGACTTCATTGATGCGGAACTCATGATCATCACCGATTGGGGCATGCCCAACCGCTGCAATCTGGCGATCTATGGCAACATTTCCGGGCCCGGAGGAATCCGCAAGGTCAATCGAGGCAAGGTCTTCTTTTTCGCCGGCGACTCGCCCACGTTCCGCGGCGGCACGCGGGTGAACGGGGGCGAACTGGGCTGGCTGCTTCCCGGGCTCAAGGAGACGAAGCAGTGGCATTTCGGCAGCGGACCCATCGTACTCGACGGCGGGTTCTTCAATTTCAGTAGCAAGAACGGCGCCAACACGGAACGCATCCGCCTGATGAACGTCGTCCAGGTGGCCGGGCGCGGCGGGGCCGTGCAATGCACCCAGCCGGGCGAGGAGGCGAACAAGCCCCGGCAGACGCCCCGCAGCCTGTTCTCCGGTCCGCTGGACCTGTGCGGCGTGCTCACCGTAGGGCGCCAGGGCTGTGGGTATTTTTACCCCGAGCTGGATGGCCCCATCACGGTCTATCAAGGCCGGGGCGCCTCGCCGGGCGTCAGTTGCACGGCCTGGGTGAGCATGGGTCAACTGGTGCTCAAGGGGGCCATCACTGACGGCCCGGGCGATGCGGGCAACCCGCTGATCCTGCGCAATTATCAGGATGGCCTGACGGTGGCGAACCCGCAGAACACCTACGCGGGCCCCACGATCAGCACCTATACCGGCGGCGAGGAAGGGGGCGGGCAACGTTGGGGCATTGTGTTTGTGGCGCCGGAAAGCCAGCTTGGGAAAGGCGACCTCTTGATCGAACCCGGCGGGCAGGTGCGTCTGGCGGTGCCCACGAACCTGGCCGAGGGCGCAGAGGTTTTGGTTGGGGCCAACGCCGTGGCGGCCGGGGTTCTGGGCGTGGCTTACAACGGCGTACCCAAGCTCAGCGCCGATTCCTCAGGCGTGCTGGCGGTGGAGTGCGATGATTTTGATGCGGTTTCCGACCTGTCCAAATTGGGCAACGGGCGGATGCGCTTGAGCGCCCGCGATTGCGGGACCTTTGCCGGCAAGAGCTTGAAGCCCGGCGCCGACAATCTCTACCGGCTGGGCGGCGGGAGCAGCGGCGGCGCTGTCGCCTACTGGGAAAACGGCCTGCTGTATGCGCATAAACAACCCACGCTTCATTCCTTGTGCGCCGGCACACTCACGATCGAACACGGGGTCTTGCAGGGCACGGCTGGCGTGGAAGTCGGGGCCGTATGCCGGCTGGGCAACGGCGCGGTGTTGTTCAAGGGTCCCAATACGTTTTCCGGCCCCTTGACCGTCCAGGGGCCTGACGAGGTACATGAAGGCCACGGCTGGCCCGGCAGTTTTCTGGAAGGCTTGGCCCAGCCCCAGGCGGGCCAGAGCCCCTTTGGCACACCCACGGGTCCGGTGCGCCTGCTCGACAGTACGCTTAGACTGACGGGCGTTCCCGGCGGCCAGCCCGTGGCCAAAGGCGAACTGACCTGCGCCGGCAATGCCACGATCGCCCTGAATACCGACAAGAAAGGCCCGGCGGTCCTCTGCTTCACGAAGCTGGTGCGCGAGGGCCGCTCCGTGTTGATGGTCGATCCGCAGCACGGGATATTGGGCGACCAGGAGAAGTTGCTCTTCACGCAATGGAGGCAGAATGTGGACCTGCTCCCGCCGCATGTAATTTATAGTTCGCGCGACCGGCACCTGGATTTTCTCAGCTACGACGCCACCGGGGGCAAAGGCGTTTGCCGCTGTGAGCCCACGAGCAAGGATCTGTTGCAAGCCAAGCCTACCGACGTTGTGGAGACGGGCAAGGTCGCGCTGGCGGGAGGGATGCATACGGTCCGGGCGCTCAAGGCGAACACCGATATCACCGGCACGGGCGTCATCCGGGTCTTAAGCGGCGGCGTGATTCTGGCCGGCCACATCGCGCCCGATGTCGACTTTGGCGACGCCGAGGGCGTGATCTGCGAGTGCCAACCGGGAGGCTGGGATCCCTGCGTCTTGCGCGGCAAAGTGTCGGGGCGCAAAGGCATCACCGTTTCGGCCGCGACGATACGTTATTCTTTCAAGGAGGGCGTGGGTCTTGTGAACTCCCGCAACGATTTCAAGGGCCCCGTCACGGTGAACAACTGCGTCCTGGTGGCCGTGCTGGACCACAAAGAGAAGGACGGCACGTTTACGGCCGGCAGCCTGGGCGACCTGAATAATGAGATTGTGCTCGACGGCGGCATGCTGGCCATGGCCGTCGACAAGGGGCGCGGCAATTGCCTGGCGCCCACGCGGACCATCCGCCTGGGACCGGGAGGGGGAGTTCTTATTCCCCCCGCGTATATGAAAAGTATTGAACAATATGTCTGGCCGCAATGGTACACCATTTACGCCAAGATCACCGGGCCGGGCTCTCTCACGAGCAATAACAACGGGTCGCCGCGCATCATCATCGCCAATCCGGAGAACGACTATTCCGGCGGCACGTGGGTGGTGCCCCAGGAGAACCCGCAATGGCGGGTGACGCCGGAAGGGAAATTGGGCACCGGTCCCGTCCTGGTGGCGACCGAGTGCTGTCTGACTATCGAGGGCGACGCGAATATTGACCCCAAGGCGCGCCTGACCATCTCCGCCTGCGGGCTGGCCGACTTCGAGGCTGCGCACCCGCGGATCGGCTCGCTCGACGGCTGCGGCTACATCGACCTGGGCGTCCAAGGCGTGCCTGCTTTCGGCAACGCGCTTGCCCGGCCAGGGCATGACACCACGCTGACCGTGGGCTGCGACAACACCGACGCCACGTTCTGGGGCACGATCCGGCAGAGGGGTGAGAGGGCCGGCGACGGCGTGGGCGCACTGACCAAGACCGGCAAGGGCGTTTTCACGTTGCACGGAGGGCACACCTATACCGGCTCCACCACAGTGGAGCAAGGGACTCTGGATCTTCGGGGTCGTGTGGCGGGTGACGCAGTGGTGAGACCCGCAGGCACAATCCAAGGCAGTGGCGATATTGCCGGGGCACTCCGATGCGAGGGTGGGACATTCGCCGTGGAACTGACCGGCCGCACGCTGAAACCGCTCAAGGTTCAAGGCGTTGTCACCCTGGATGGGAAGCTGGTCATCACGACGCCCAATGGGGTGGTGTTCCCCGCTGGCCGGAAATGGACGGTGGTGGAGGCCGCCGGCGGTGTCAGCGGGAGTTTCGAGCCGATCGCGGGCGGCTATCAGGTCAACATCGTGGATGGCGGCAAGAAGGTCGAGGTCCAGAAATTGTAAGCAGGTGCGCTGGTCCGGCGAAATTCGGTGGTCGAATTCCGGGTGATTGGCGATGCCGGGAAGCAGGCTCTGCACGCCAATTCGATGGATCGACGCAGGGGAGGTAATGGCTCCGCACTCGGGATGGAGGGCAGAAGGGAGCCTTTGCGAGGAGCGGCGCAGAGAGACAGCGTGCTGTTCAGTAAGGGACTCGCCCGAGATCCCGCTCACGCCGGCGCCGGATGACGGCGATGGGCAAATGCTTGCGGCTGTGCTGGTAGCTCACCTCCAGTGCGCTGGTCCGGCGAAATTCGGTGGTCGAATTCCGGGTGATTGGCGATGCCGGGAAGCAGGCTCCGCATGCCAATTCGATGGATCGGCGCACGGGAAGTAGTGGCTCCACGCTCGGGATGGAGCCTGGAAGGGAGCCTTTGCGAGGAGCGGCGCAGAGAGACAGCGTGCTGCTCAGTAAGGGGCTCGCCCGAGATCCCGCTCACGCCGCGCGTCGGATGACGGCGATGGGCAAATGCTTGCGGCTGTGCTGGTAGCTCACCTCCAGCTCGATCCGCACCCCGGGCTGTCCCTTGACCAGCACCTGAGGCAAGAAACAAGGGGCAGGCCGAGGCCAGAGAGCACGAGGCTCGAAACGCGGACTTCGATTCGCCGGTCGCTGCCGAAAGTAGACTTCGTCCGGTGTTCTGCCTGCCAACGTCGAATGCGGCCGATGTTGGTTGTACCAGACGGTAAAGGTTGTTCACGGACTTGCAGAACCCGCCGACTTGTCCCCGGCTTTCCCCGGATTTTGAATCCTCTGCCATGCCTTAACGGTTTCCCAAGCGGTGACCTGAAGAACACGCGCAGTCTCTTTGTCGCTCTTGTATTCGTGGAAAACGCTGGGCAATCCCTCCGGGCTCTTGTCGTAAATCGAGGCAAAGATCACGCAGGCGGTAAAATACGAGCCCAGCAGCGATACATGGACATCACCGTAGTGGAAATCGGCCAAGTATTTTTGATCTTTCTTGATGACATTGACTAGGCCCGGACCGCAAGGCACGAGGGTCGCTCCTGTTTCCTTGGCAAGGCGAATGAGCGGTTGATTGAATGCTTCTTGTGCTTTCATTCTCTTTTCGAACACATGATCGCCGCTCACGTTCACCCAAGGCCAGGCAAGGTACTCCAGGACCCGGATATTCCTCTTCTTGGCCTCGTTGTCGAGCTTCTTTGCATATTCCAGATCGACCTTGTCGGGGTTCGCCATGTCGTTGCAATTTCCGGCGATAATCACGATGTCCCAGGGTTCCTGCCGCAAGCGATTCATCACTTCCGGAGTTTCCCAATAATTCTGGTGCGTTGCGCCGCCTCGAAGGTAAACGGTGGCCTTGATCGGCCGATCCACGGTCGCCGCTTCCGACAAGAACTGCACCGCAGAGGGGACATTCCCGCAGCCATACAGACTGTGTCCAATGAAGTAAACGCGATAGGGCGTCCTCGTTTGCGATTCCTTCTTCTCGCTCTCCCCAGCCTGGGAAGGGGCAGAAGGCAACGTCATCACACCCGTCAAGACCGCCAACTGCAGAATCCAACGCGACCGCATGCGCATCTCCTTATCTCGATGAACAGCCAACCAGCCTCGGGAAGACCACTTCCGACCTCTTTCCAAGCTCCGATCGATACGGTTTGTCCTTTCCAGCGGAAAACAAGAGGGCGAAAGCGGCAAGCCACAGAACCGAAACTGTCTCCCAGAGTAGTTGCCCGGTCCGCCCCTTGTCAACAGGCTTCATGAAAGGAACTGATACCGAAACTCTACCAGAAACCCAGCCAGGAGTTTCGCGGGTTGCGAGACATCATCGTCAACCCGCGTCACTCCGCATGTCGCGGACTTACCGCTGTACAATCGAGCCCGCGTCCCATCAACTCATCCGTATTCTACGAGGCCTCGGAACCCCAGGTCGTGCGACGCTTGCAGTCGTTGTTGCACGACCAGTGGTCCGAGTTGTGGCGGAAGTCGAAGAACAACAAGCCCCCGCCGCCGCATCCTGATAAAAAGTACCCGAAGGGCGGCCACACGTCAGTCTTCCGCGTTCTCCGTGACGCCCGATGCGCCGCCGCCATGCGTCCGCTCGAAGATATCCATGCTCATTCCCACCAAAGCCTCGCAGGATTTGCCTCGCCGCTTTCTTGCGAGTAGAATCGCCGTGTCCCGGCGACTCTGCAAGACCTTTGCAGGCGTATTCTCAGGCTTTTCCGACCTCACGGAGAAATGACATGCACGCTGGAGCGATTCGGGCCGTGGTTCTTCTGGGAATCGTGGCGATCCTGGGGCCGGCATGGCGGGGCGCCACTTGCGCCAAACGGTCACATATTACGAGACGGGCGAGGAGTTCGCCGGGCCCTTCCCCAGTTGGAAAAACGTCAAGACCGACTACGGCGCCAAGGGCGACGGCGTGGCTAACGACACGGCCGCCATCCAGCGGGCCCTGGACGACATGAAGACCGTGATGAAGAACGGCTGGTGCGTGCTCTACTTTCCGGCCGGCACCTATCGTATCGACCGCACCCTCTCCACGTTGCGCAAGGAACACAACGATTACCTGGGCGCCAACCTCATCGGTGAGGACCCGACAACGACGGTGCTCCTCTGGGACGGCCCGGCCGACCGGCCGATCCTCCGCTACGACGCCTGGTACTGCAAGGTGAGCCGCCTGCGGTTCGACGGCCGCAAGAAGGCCAACGGCGGGCTGGTCCGGGCCGGAGGCTTTTCCACCTACTGCGAGCTGAGCGACCTGGTTTTCCAGGACATCAAGGGCATCGCCGTGAACCTCGGCAACGCCGAAGCCTATGGGGCGGCGGAACACGCCATCCTCCGCTGCAAGTTCCTTCGCTGCGGCGAAGGCATTTCCACGATCAACTGGAACACCCTGGACATCAACGCCGGCGGGGCGGGCGGGGCGGACGGCCTGTTGGTTGACGACGCCGACCAGGCCGGCGGCCGCGTCTACGGCGACCAGTTGAACACCTCGGGCGCCGGCGGCAACCACCGCTGTGCCGCCGCCATCCACGTCGACGGCCTCCAACGGGCCAACGTCACGATCACCAGCGGCGGGTTCGGCAGTTGCCTTTCGGGCATCAAGGTCCGCGGCGGGGCGGGCCGAGACGCTCGCAAGGCATCCAACCAAGTTGCCTTTCTCACCGGCGGTACCAGCGACGGATGCCGCCTGCTGGACGTTGTGGAAGGCGGAAGCGTCGTGGGCGAGGCGTTCTGGTACGAAGGCGACTGGGACTATGCGGCCGCCCTGCTCGATCTGCCGGAGGGTTCCTCCGGAAGCATCTCGCTCGCCGCCGCCTGGTGGCACATGGATTCACCGAAGCACCGCTGGTTTCGGTCCACGGCTTCGCGGGCCAGTGCGCCATCGTGGGCAGCGCGCTGGACGATCGCAACGGCGCGTTCCTACAGCTCGGAGGCGACGGCCGCAACGCCTCGGTACTGCTGGCGTGCAGCGATTGCGTCAGCGGCGGCAAGCCCGCGAAGCTGCAAGAGGCATGGAGCGACAAGACCTCGCCGGCAGCCCGGGCTGCTATGTTCGCCAGCAACGGGGCCATCATCACCAATAAGGTGGCGGACGCCATGCCGCACGCTCAGTTCGTACTTGACAGCCTCGCACAATTGCGTTCGGTCCGGATCGAGCCTCCGCTGGACCGCCCGCCGGGAGCTACCGACGTGAAGCTGTATCGCGTGAAGATCACCGCAGGCGACGGTAAGGACGCGATTCGCATCCAGGCCCGCCCCGATCGTTCGTGGAATGCGGCCGCCGAGCCTCCGAAGCCGCCGCCGACCTACGCGGACGTCAAGTACGGCCCTTATGCCCGTAATCTGATGGACGTCTGGCAGGCCAAATCGGATCGCCCCACGCCGGTGCTCGTGTGGATCCACGCAGGCGGGTTCTTGGAAGGGACCAAGGACTTCGATGCCCTGTTGTTGGATGAATGTCTGAAGGCGGGCATCTCCCTCGCCGGAATCACCTACCGTTTCTCGAGTGAGGCCATCGCGCCGGCGCCCCTGGTGGATTGTGCCCGCGCAATCCAGTTCCTTCGCTTCAAGGCCAAGGAGTGGAACCTGGACCCGAAGAGGATGGCGGCCACCGGCGGGTCCGCGGGCGGCGGGGCTTCGTTGTGGTTGGGCTTTCACAAGGATCTCGCCGATCCGAATAGCCTGGACCCCGTGCTGCGCGAGTCGTCTCGGCTGACGTGCGTGGCCGTGCGCGAGGCCCAGTGTTCGTACGATCCGCGCTTCATTCGGGATCTGTTTCCGGGAACGAACACCTACAAACACGCGGCCGTGGTGAAGCTGTTCGACGTGGACATGGACCAGTTGGACCACCTTTCGAAGGAGAAGTACCGGCTGTTCGAGGAGGCGTCGGCGATCAACCACCTCACCAGGGACGCCCCGCCGGCTTTGCTGCTGTACTGGTCCACCACGGACGCGAAAGTCACGGGCCAGGGCGTGGGCATCCACCATCCGCGTTTCGGGAAGGTCCTCAAGGACAAGATGGCTGCGCTGGGCATCGAGTGCCAGCTCAAGACCGGCCTTCAGTCCGGCAGCGAAGACTGGAGAGAACTGATGATGGACTTCGTAAAGCGGCACTTCGCGCTGAAGTAGGCACAGCGCAGGCCGGCAACCCCTCACGCCCACCTTCGATCCCGGTGCCACGGCCGAGATCCTGCTCACCGCCTCGAAGGGCATAGATCACGGCACACCAACCTTGCTCACCGACGGTGGCGCTGAGAACTTCAACGGGGCCGTCGAGGAACTCATCCATTCGGGGTTGCTCCAGGGGAATCCCCAGGACCTCCGAGAGTTTTTTTGGACCTCGATGATCGTCTCGGCCTGGCGGAGCTTGGCCGCCAGCCGCTGGGTTTCTCGCTTGAGCCGCTCGTTTTCGGCGATCAAGGGGCGTCGGGGTTGGCCTTCCGCCCACGACGCTTGGGTGTCAGGCCGGCCAGCGTTCCTTGGTCGCGCTGTTGCCGCCAGGCGGTCAGGTGCGACGAGTACAGGCCCTCGCGGCGCAACAGGGTGCCGAGCTGGGTCGAGCGATCGGCCTCGCGAAGAATGCGAAGCTCGTACTCGGCCGCGAAACGTCGTCGCACCGGCTTCTCCGGCACCGCCGGGTCCGGGATGGACTTTCCGTTGCCGGTGGCAGGAGCCCCCGGGGCCGCGGCGGCGGGCGGAACTCCAGTCGGGCTGCGCCCTCCCTCCGTTCCGCCCGCCACCACCTGTTCCATTCCCAACATCCTTGCTCTCTCCATTTCTCCACTACCTCCTTACCCTCTACTGTAATAACCAAGGAGGCAGTTGTCTCACCTATTATTGGCACGGAGGGGACAGCTCGGCGGTTTTTCCGAGAAACCAACGTTTCTTGACACGCCGGTTCGGCGTTACCACAATGAGAGGCTGATGAGTCGTCCGGCAGCCAAGAGTCACACGGTTGTCTGTCTGCGTGTGAAAGAGGACCCCAGAGGCACAACACAATGAGAAACATCATCCTCGTCCTCATCGCCCTGCTGCTGACTCCGCCGTCCGCGGTGCGCGCAGCCGACACGATCACGATCCCCGTGGATTCGCCGGCGATTGTCTTTTCGCCAGGCAACTGGACCGGCGATGAGGGACGCGCCGGAAAGAGTTTTCGCCAGACATGGAACCCGGGAGCCTACTTCCGGGTGACATGGGAAACCAGCAATCCCAAACCGGTGGCGAAAATCCTCCTGGACACTTCGACCTATCCTCCCAGATTCAACCCGCCGCAGATCGCGTACTGTATCGACGGGGTCTGGAAGTCCAGGGTCCCTTGCATCAGCGAAACCGTCGTTGAGGAAGTCGCGCGCGCCGGAGAACATGAATTGAGCGTCTACTTGCATCAGTCGCAGCAGGTGGAACGTTGGGGCAGCGAAGGGAAAAGCGGCCTGAACGTGCTCAGGGTCACCGGCATTCAAGTCGACGCCCAGTGCAAGCCAGTCCCTGCCGCACCGAAATCAAGATGGGCGATGATCATTGGCGACAGCATCACCGAGGGGATCGGGGCTAGTGAGCTGGCAGGCTATTCCCATCTGGTTGGGCAGGCTCTTCAGACTCAAGGGTACGAATACTGCATCAGCGCCTGCGGCTGGAGCGGGTGGATCAACAAGGGCGACAATCCTCCGGGCGACGTTCCCGGCTATTATGTCATCACGAATTCCGGCAATGGCGCCGGCGGGCACTATGATGACGCGGCGAGCCGCTGGAACAAGATCGACGGGAACCGTCATTCGCTGCTCGATTCCAGGGGGCATGTCAGCGCGTACGGCAAGACCGGCCAGGAGCCGTCGCTGATCATGATCAATTACGGAACGAACGACGCGCTGTGGAAGTCCAATCCGAGCGACACCCGCGCCAGCATCGTCCAGGGCCTTGCGGCACTGCGAAAAAGCGCGCCGAAGCGCAGATCATCGTGATCATCCCCTTCGGGCAGTATTATGCCAAAGAATTGAAGGAAGCGGTCGCGATCCACAAGATGACGCATCCGGCGGACGCCAAGGTCGCGATCATCGACCTTGGGCCGGCGGTGGCGAGGACCCTTGCGGCTAAGAGCGGCCTGATGGGCGGCTTGCATCCCAATGACCGGGGGCACGCGCTTTTTGCGGCAAAGATCATTCCGCAAATGATGATGATCCTCAATTCCAGTTCGAAGTGAAGCCTGCTTCCCGTGGAGAAACAAAGACATGAAAAGAACGCAATCCGCATCGGTACTGAGCGTAGTCGCCCTGATGCTGGCTTCATTCACCACCCGCTCAGCGGCGTGACGCCGTATCCGTCTCCCGCGACGGACGCCCCATCGCGAGACAGAGCCCGCTAATGAACAGAACAAAACGACAGGCCATCGTGGTTTGCATCGCCACCCAGGTGTTCGCTCCGCTGGCCGTGCTTCATGCCTCTGACGCGCCGACACCCGCCGCCAAGTCCAACATTGACCGTCACGCGCTGGTGACGCGGCACAACGTCACCTGGAACGAGATCGCGGGACGCCTGCCCCTGGGCAACGGCGAATTCTGCTTCGGGGCCGACGGGACCGGGTTGCAGACTTTCTCCGGCAACAGCATGTCGCATTGGGGTTGGCACAGCTTTCCCTTGCCAGCGGGCTGGACTGCCGAGCGTGTGCCGTCCACCGGCACCTTTCAGAAGGGCCGCAATACCGGCGGAGACAATTTTCCTGCCGGTACGGATGCTATCCGCACCTGGATGTTCGATAATCCGCACATCATGAATCTTGGACGCCTGCGCCTGATGCGTGCAAATGGGCGCACCCTGGCGCCCAGCGACATCACAGGCGTGAAACGCACCCTCGATCTTTGGACAGGCGTGCAGACCTCGCATTATCAGATCGCCGGCCAGGAGGTGAACGTCGAGACCTCTGTGCATCCGATCCTCGACCTGGTGGCGGTGCGTATCGAGTCGCCACTGGTGGCCAACGGCGAACTGAAGGCGGCCTTGGATTTCGGCTATCCGTCATTGGAGAATTCGGCGTGGGTGGGCGACTTTGTCCGGACCAGCGGGCATGCCACTGTCGCCACATGCCGCGGCGAGCGACGCATCGATCTTGCCCGCAAGGTGGATGTGGTCACCTACCATGCCGCGCTTGCGGCGGGACCGGATTGCTCCATCCGCTGCTCGGAACGTGCTTCAGCCGTGAAGAAGCTCGTCATCAAACGTGCCGAATATGGGACCGGCGACAAATGGGCCGATGTGACCGCCAAGGTCGCCGCCGAAGTCAAGGACGATCGCATCGTGCAAATGGTGAATTTCCAAGCCCTGAGCGCGGATCCTGCGCGGGGAAGTCCAAGAGGATGAAGGTCACCTACACCCTCGATGGCGTGGAAGGAAAGGCGGAAATCCCCGACAACCAGACCCTGTGCATACCGGCGGAGGTCAGCAATGCCTACACGGTGTCCGCACACGGGGCGAAGGTCATGGCCTTTGTCTGCGCCTTTTCTGCTGGGCCGCTGCCGTCCGTCCTGCCGTCCTGCGATGAAACGCGGACTGCCTGTGCCGCGCGGTGGGAATCCTTCTGGAAAAGCGGCGGGGCCATCGATCTTTCGGCCAGTAAGGACCCGCGATGGAAAGAGCTGGAACGCCGCATCGTGCTGTCGCAATACCTGATGGGAGCGATGTCCGCCGGCAGTTGGCCCTCGTCCGAGAACGGACTGATGGGCATCGATCCCTGGCGTGGCCAGTTCCATATGGAAATGGTCTGGTGGCACCTTGCCCATTATGCTGTCTGGGATCGCTGGGATCTGGCTGACAAGGCCCTCGGCTGTTACCGGCGTTTCGCCCCGGCGGCGCGAGAACTTGCCGCCCAGCTCGGCTACAAGGGTCTGAAATGGCCGAAGTCGGTGGGCCCCGAGGGTCGCTCGGCGCCGTGGGCCGGCAATCAGGTGCTGCTGTGGAAACAGCCGCACCCGATATTCTTTGCCGAGTTGGAATATCGCCTGCGTCCGACCCGCGCTACCCTCGACAAATGGGCCGATATCGTCCAGGGCACCGCCGAGCACATGGCGGACTATCCGATCAAGGACGAGAAGACCGGAATCTATCACCTCTGGCCCGCCATGCCGCCGAGCGAACTGGGCATCACCCGCGACACCGTTTTCGACTTGGCGTACTGGCGATGGGGCCTGGACAAGGCCCAACAATGGCGCCAGCGCATGGGTCTGGCGCGAACCGCATTGGGAAGAGGTGTGCCGCAACCTGGCGCCCCTGCCGGTGGTCGATGGCGTCTTCGTCCATTCGGCCCAGTGGACCGACACCTACACCAAGCGTGCCTGGGAGCATCCCGACCCGGTCGGGGTTCTCGGCATGTTGCCGCCCATTGATGCCGTGGATGCCCAGATCGCCCGGCGCACAGTCGCCAAGGTCTGGCAGACGTGGGACTGGAATCGCTGCTGGGGTTGGGATTTTCCCTGGATGGCCATGTCCGCAGCGCGTACCGGCCAGCCGAAGATCGCCGTAGAGGCCCTGCTCAAGGATTCTCCCAGGAACAGCTATTCGATCGAGGGAATCAATGGCGGATGGTATCTGCCCGGCAACGGCGGGCTGCTCTATGCGGCGGCGATGATGGCTGCCGGCTGGGACGGTGCGCCTGACAGGCCGGCTCCAGGTTTCCCGGATGACGGTTCCTGGGTGGTGAAATGGGAGGGGTTGAAGAAGACGCCGTAAGAGGAACAGGAATATGCCGTCTGCCGCCATCAGAAAGACCAGCAAGCCCCGTGGGTCATCATGCTCGCCCCATAAGTGCAGTCCGATCAAACGGGTGCCGGAACCACCAAGTAAATCGTTTGTCCCCCGTACATGTACGGCTTGTAATAGACGCCACCGAAGAGGAAATAGGTGATGCCGTTCAGCAAGACCTGCCGGTAGCCGACCGGCAGGCTGTAATAGCCGTAATACTGCGCACCGTTGAGCACGAAGGGGTGGTACCCGGGAGGGAATCGCCTGAAATACTCGTCTCGGTAAGGATTGCGGAAGGCGGCGTGTGCCACTTCGGCCCCGACATGCTCCACCCTCCGCACCGCATGCTCTACCCCCCGCACCGCATGCTCCTCCGCTCGCACCGCATGCTCCTCCGCCCGCACCGCATGCTCCTCCGCCCGCACCACAGGGGCGGCGTGGACCGGAGCCTCACGGCGAGCGAAGTGGATCGACCCTACGCCGGCCGCATGGCCGAACTCAATATGCCCATGCTCAGCAGCGATGCCAAGCCGCACTGCCCACGTCAACATGGCCAGAACCAGAGCTAAGACGCTTGTGCCACAAAAGATACGTCTCACGATTACTTCTCCCTTTCCTTGATCCGCTGTTCCCAGTCCGCTGCGCCATGAAAATCGTTACCACCACGTCACTCGCCGGCTGGCTTCGTCAAAGGTTGGGGCTCAGAGTGCCGGTCGAGGAAATCGACCTTGTGGAATGCCTTGGGCGGATGAAACTCGAACAGATCGTCGCTCAGCTTGGGGTTCACGTCCCAACGGTGGATCAGGGCCGTGTATTGCGGTTGGTTCTTCTGCCCCGTGAAGGTGATCACATACTTGCGCGGGAGCGGCTGTTTGCCGGCCTCGATCCAGATTTGCCAGTCCAGAAGCTCCTGGCGAAACGCCAGGTGATGACACTTCATCTTGCCGACGTAGTGCAATCCCACATACGTTGCGCTCTGCACGTGTTCCGTGAAAACCTTGTAAGGATCAGAAAAGAGGAAGTCGGCCAGGGTCTGGTGCGTGTCGAAGCGCTCGTGCAGGTCTTCGAGCATCGCGTCGATGGTGCGGGGCACCGTCACGGTGGCGTAGGTTTCATGATTGCGGTCAACGATGAAGGCCGTCGTGCCGTTGTAGTAAAACAACGAATTCTTCGTGTCCCCTTCGCCCTCACCAAACATTTTGTCGGGCCGGCTTACTGTTAGATGCCGCTGGTTGCCCAACTGAATTTTCTGACCGTCATCCAGCACGTCGTCAAAGAGCTCTTCCACTTGGAACGAGTAGGTCTTGAGTCCCGCGAGATAGCTCGACATGGCCTTGAGACACTGGTCCGCCTTGGGCTCGATCTTGGGGGGCTCTTGCTCAGCGCCGCGCACGAGAGCGACGCCCCCCAGCACGGCCACGACCGCCAATCCGACTGCCGACATTCGCCTTTTCATGATCAAGTCCTCATGGTTGTCCGTAGTAACCACACCGCCTCGACATCCCGAAACGCGCCGGCCCGCGAGGTTGTCGTTAACTTGAAGTTGTCCTGGGGCTTGTGGAAGGCGTCCTGAAGCCTGTTCCAGGCGTAGTCCGTGATTCATTGCAATGGAGGTCGGCCGGATCTAGTCATCCGACGACCTGATTGGCAAAGGCGCGATCCTTGCGTCGCGGGAATCCTATGCCGCTGAGCGGGAAAGGGCAACAGGCTTTTTTCCGTGGGGTATCCTACAGCTCTCCCGTGTTCATCCCCGCCAGAACGGCGAAGCATACCTGTCCCTATCAATAATCTCGTACTCGTTTTCAGTCAAGGAGTTGCGGGATTTGATCCTAAGCTGGTTCCAGGGTAGAATCACCTCGTTCCGTCAACCTCTAAATGTCCAGAGAACGCGTCCTGAAGGCGTTGGCCCACCAGGTGACTGATCGCGTGCCGCGACTCCTCTATGAGGAGGCCATCGGTTGCACGCCGCCGGTTGCCCGGCTGTTGGCTGATCGCTGCGCGGCGCAAGTCCGCGCGACTATTTCGGCATGGACATCACGCGCGTGACGGAGAATCCGACGCGGCTTTCCGCTGCGCGATTTTCCCCATGGCTCGGACAGGATGCGGACGCAGCGCTGGCCTCGGGACAAGTCGATGAGTGGGGCGTCTGGTGGCGGCAGGGATCGATGCACCACTTCGCCCACATTGAATCTCCGCTAAAACGCGCGACGCAGTTGCGGCAACTGGGAGAATTTCCCTGGCCCGACTTGGATCAGCCCTATCGCTTTGCGGGACTCACCGAGCAGGTGCAACTGTTGCACGCCCAGGATTTCGCCGTGGCCGCGTTTGCCGGAGCAAGTTCAGGCGGAAGTGTGCGCGCGGATTCGGTCGATCGGCCGCGGCGGTGGATTGATCTTGGCCCCTGCGCACGTCTTGGGCCCCGAGGTGCCTTGGGACAATGTCGTCGCCTTCTTCGATGCCGCCGATTCCGAGCCGGTGCCGCCGGGAGCTTGATATGAACGATTTCCCGACTTTGAAGATCGCGCGTATTGGCTGCGGCGCCCGGCGCAAACCTACAGCGCGTTGGCGGCCGGCCGACCCGACCGCTTTTCCATCGTGGCGGGAGCAGACCCGCTGCCGGAACGGGTGGAAAAAGTGCGGCGGATTTCCGGCCGGCCCGACTTCCGCGGCTTTGCCTCCGCCGAAGCGCTCTTGGCAGCCGGTCACATCGCCGACGTGATGATCGTGGCCACCCAGGACAACGATCACTTTACGCACTGCCGCGGCGCGCTGGCGTGCGGCTACGACGTGTTGCTGGAAAAACCGATTGCCACCCGCCCTGACCAGGTCTTGGAAATCGAGCGTTTGGCCCTGGGGGCGGGACGGCGCGTGATGGTCTGCTTCGTGCTGCGATTCGCGGCATTCTATCGCAAGGTCAAGGAGATTATCGACTCGGGCGCCCTCGGCGAGATTGTGTCGCTCCAGGCCAACGAGGGTGTGGGCCCTTGGCACCAGGCGCACTCGTTCGTGCGCGGCCATTGGTCGCTGACGGCTAAGAGCTCGCCGATGATTATCTCCAAGTGCTGCCGCGACGTGGATATTATCCATTGGCTCCTTGGGCGGCAATGCACGCGGGTGGCGAGTTTCGGGTCGCTGGAGTTTTTCCGCGCCGAACGCGCCCCAGCCGGCGTACCCGGGCGCTGCACCGACGGCTGCCCGGTAGGTGCAGAATGTCCCTACAACGCGCTGCGCTACACGACCGACATGCGGTCCCCGTGGCTAACGATGATTTACGACCGAGCAGAGCAAGCGTGCTCTGAGGAGATCGTGGCCTGGCTGCGCGAGAGTCCGTGGGGGCGATGCGTTTATCGCTGCGGCAATGATACCGTGGACCGGCAGGTCTTGGCCCTGGAATTTGCCGGCGGGGTGACCAGCACGTTCACCATGACCGCTTTTGCCACGGGACGACATATCGAGGTCTACGGCACGTGCGGCGTGCTCTTGGGCGGTGATACCTACCGCCAGCAGTTCGGCACGCACCTCGTGCTGCTGCCGCATGAAGGCCAGGCGGTGCGCTATACGGTCCAGGCCGAAGACGGCGGTTACGAGTTGCACGGCGGAGGCGATGCGGGCCTGATCAACGCCTTGTATGAGGAAATGACCAAACCTGCCGGCGCACCGCTGGAGGCTGCCCTGGACGCAACCGTCCACAGCCACTTGATCGGCTTCGCAGCCGAGGAATCGCGGCATTCTGGCCAGACGGTGGACATCCGGCAGTTTCGGCAGAGAAATGCCGTCATGGATCGTAGCATCGGTTGTTGAACCCGTCGGACGACAGGAGTGTAACCATCATGTGGAAAGGAACTCGGCGTAACTTTTTGCACGCGGGAACCGCCGTGCTGTCCGTCACGACATTCTGCACTTTTCTGCGCGAGTTCTCGTCAGCTCGGCCGGCCAGCTCCAGCAATTCGGTCACGGACGCTTGACCCGCTCGCAGCCTGAACCATGATAAGGTCATGGTTGCCACAACCCGCACTCAGAAGCGTTATCACCACCGACTTCGGGAACTCGTCCGCAAGACACAGGACGTAAGCGGCGCTGTCCAATATGGCGTCCCACGCTCTACCGCGCGTAGCTGGCTGACAGCCCCCAGCGTCCAAGTCGTGACCGCTGATCCGCTTACTCGATGGCAGCCGAGCCTATTTGCACGCGGTGATCGACAACTTCTCACGCCGCATCCTGGCTTGGAAGGTCACGCCTACCTTCGATCCGGGCGTCACCGCCGAAATCCTGCTCGCCGCCGCGAAGGGTCTGGAGCACGGTACGCCCACGGTGCTGGCCGACGGTGGCGCTGAGAACTTCAACGGGGCGGTCGATGAACTCGTCCGTTCGGGGCTGCTTCATCGCGTTCTGGCTCGCATTGATATCACGTACTCCAATTCCCTGATCGAATCCTGGTGGCGGGTGCTCAAACACCCATGGCTGTACTTGAACACGCTCGACACCGTCAGCGCGGTGGAGAAGCTGGTTCGGTTCTATGTCCACGAGCACAACACGCGACTACCGCATTCCGCGTTCCAGGGGCAGACGCCGGACGAGATGTACTTCCAGAACGGGGACCACACTCCCCGGCGACCTGAAACCGCCCGGCAAGAGGCACGCCAGGCACGGGCGGAAGCGAATCGGAAGCGTGACTGCGGGGCCTGCGAACTTCTGGCTGCCAGCCGGAACTGAAGCCGGCCGACTCGATGCGTCACTTGGGCAGTAGCCAAGGTACGCTCGTGGCGGGCGGCGCAACGGGAAACCGGGGACAGGAGCTGAACCGTTCACGGTCAAGCTACCGCAGGAACCAACGGCGATGGGGGGTGGCCGACGGTAGTGCGATGATGGTGGCGAGAACTCGCGCAGAAAAGTGCAGAATGTCATGACAGACAGCTCGGTCAAGCGTCTGTGACCGAATTGCCGGAACTGGCCGGCCGAGCTGACGAGAACTCGCGCAGAAAAGTGCAGAATGTCGTGACAGACAGCTCGGTCTTCCATTATCGGTTCGTGTCCTCCGAATCGAATCCGGCATGACTTTTACAGAAAAAAGGTTGCACTATCTTGGTCATCTTGCACTCTAGCCTATCATGGTTTGTCGTCCGGCAGCGACAACCGCAAGTCAAAAGGTTCGTACCTGATCCAGTCAAACACCTGCAATTCCATCAACTGCATGATGCGTGGGGAGGTGACCTTGAACTTCACGTACCGGGCTTGAACGCCCTTCGGCAACACGAGTTCCGCGATGAAGCCGCCGGCGCCCTCGTCGTCAGGAAGCATGACGTTCGCCGGGACATCCTTGAACCGCATGTTCATGCGAAGCTGACCTTGCAAGGCGTATTGTTTCCCGGCCATGGAGGTCAGGACTTCGATTTTGTCCTTGACTTCTCCCTTGAGGGCGTCCCACCAGGGCCAGCCGCAGGTAATAGCAGCCCGGAAGGCCCCGCAGGTCTGCGCCTGGCCCAGGTCGACGACGATCTGGGGATTGAGGTCGTAGGTCCAGCCGATGCCCCCGCCGTTCGCGGTCAGGCTGCCGATCACCCCATCCGTAAGGCACGTGGCGGGGTCAATCTGGGCACTCCACTGGCCGACAGGCGGCACGCTGAAACTGTAGGGCTTGCCCAGCGCCAGGTTCTTGCCCACGGTGGCCCAAGTGGGCATCCACTTGACCGCGCTTCTGTCGTGGCCATCGGAGTAACTTAGCTTGGCGGAGGGAGTGGCCGGCGGCGCGACCGATCTCGCACCGACCAACCTTACTGCCAAGGCTTCCATGACAGGATGATCCGCGCCGCCGACGTTGATGACGTACTTGAAGGGAAGCGTGGTCACGGCCTGCGTGTGGCTGCGGGGCTTCAGCGTGTAGTCGTCCTGTCGCTCCTTCCAGGCGAAAGTGACCTCGATAGGTCCGCTGACCGCCTTGGCGGCAGGCGCGTAGTCGGCTTCCATGCGGACGGCGTAGATGCTGGCGGAAGGGCGTTTTGCCGCATCCCGCAACGCCGCGTACTTGTACAACACGGTGCGGGTGCCGGGTGGCACCTTGTCGAGCGTCGGGTAGTGAACTATGTCGGGGGCTGCTTGGGCAAGGGTCCAGTCGGTCGTCCAGGTCTTCCCTTCGTCGAAGGAGTGACACAGTTCGACGCGCGAATCCGAGTTGAGCACGGCGAAGCGGCCACCGTAAGTGACTCGCGTAATGTCGGCGGGGGCATCCATGCGGAAGACGACATAGCCCTCGTGGCCCCTCTTGGCGGGAAACATGTTGCCCACGCCGTATTCGTTAGCGCCCGTGGTCATGTTCCCGCTGTCGCTGGCATAAGGCTTCCACTTGTCGCCCCTCAGGTTGGGCCAGTAGACGATCGACTCGCTTTGATCGCCGGCGCCGACGTACACCGTGTTCTGACCCCAGTTGAGGGCCGGGTTGGTCTTGGTGTTGAACTCCGTCATCGCCTTCAATCCAAGGCTCTTGAGCAGGGCGTCGCGCGGTTGGGATCGGGCCAGCAGTTCCACACGGATGAGGGTCTCGTAGAGACCGTTGACCTCGTCGCGCAAGTTGACCTTGGCGGACGCTTGGCGGGGCTGGCTGGCCCACACCTGCTTCCACGTCCGTCCGTTGTTGGTGCTCACCGAGAGCTTTGCCCGGTCTTGATCGGTGCGGAGGACAAAGTCAGCGTCCACGGTCAGGCTGGTCGTGGCATTGGCAGAGTTGACCTTGAAGATGACTTCCGCCGGTTGGCCAGCCGCCACCGGGGCCAGTCCGCCCTGCACGGCATGGATGTTCCTCTGGCTGACGATCTGGCGCCAAGGCCCTCGGCGGAAAGGTCCGGCAGGAATTCCCACTGTCCCACGCCGCGAATGCGATACCGTGGGTTGGGCGATTCCCCGTCGCCACCGAAATCCTTGACCTCGGGGTTGGTAACGAAGGCGTTGACATCATTCTTGTACTGCTTGCGGTCTTCCGGCACGGGCCGCCCGCCGCCGTCAATACGGCAGTAACTCCGGGAATAAACCGCATTGGGCAGCAGATTGAGGATGTAGCGGTGGCCCCACTCCTGGTTGTAGAAGCCTTTAGGCTGGTTGCGGTTGCGGAAGCACGCGCCCCAACCCGCAAGCGATCGAATGTCGTCCGAGCCCTGGAGGTAGCCTTTGGGGCTGGTGGCATAGAGGCTGTGGTACAACGCCCGATGCCCGCGCTGTTTTGCGCCGCCGGAGGCCTCGCAGCCGACCTCTTCCCAGATGTCCTCGACGCCGGCGATCGTCTTGCCGTCGCACAGGGTGCAGAGGTTGGACATGCTGTCGTCGAACATGTGGTAGCGGCCCTCATACTCGACTTCGGGCACCGTGTGGTTGGCGATATCCCAGAAGTGGCACTTGTAGCCCATGTAGTTCCAGATGGCGCAGTTGATCCCCGCGATCGTGCTGCACTGGGTGAAACCGTAGTCGTTGAACTGCCGGATCGGGTCGGTCAATTCGTAACCGTGGAGGACCATCGGGGTGGTCTGTCGGCGGGCGAAGTGGTTCCAGTAGTACAGCGCCCAGCACTTCTCGCGCGGCGTGGACCACTTGGCGGCGATGCTGCGGACCATGCTCTCCATGTCCGAGTAGTCTGGGCGCGCATCCGTGATGATCTTGAGGTTGTAGACCTGCCCGGCCGTTGGCTGGGGCCGGAGAAGACTCGTCGCCACTGCCGCCAGAAACGCCGACAACACTATTTTCTGGATCATTATTCGTGTCCTTTCGTTTTGCGGCCGGCCCCCGGACCTACGGCGTCGGGACCGAACTCTTGGGCATGGAGGCAGGCAGAAGCCAAGAGCCATGCCTGACAGGCCAGGGTCCATCGCCGTCCCAACCGGACTGGGATGCCCAAATGCGCGTCGTGCAGGGCTGAACCAAATATTCTCATCGCCGGTCTGCATCGGCGACAATCTGGATACGGCCGACGAGAACCGGGAACGCTACTCCGCAATCCGATATAGATGCACGCCGTTGCCGGCAAACGCATCGCTGAACACGCCGTTGTTGACCCGAACCGTCCTGTCTTCGTCGAGCACTTTGGCTCTCCGGGCTACCGTCAAACCCTTGACGCGGAAAGTCGCCTCGGTCTTTTCGCAGTACATTGCGGCACTGAAGACATACGTCGCCCCGTCTTTGCGCTTGACCACGGCGTGGACTGGTGTCTTGGGATTGGTGGACTCGACTACTACCCCCTCGGCGATGGTCGCGCTGTTCAGGACGCGGGCGAGCGAAGCGATCCGCTTATTGACGGCGGTCACCGCGGCCAGCATGGCCGGGTTATCCAATAGCGCATGCTCGTTGAACTTCGGCTTGAACTGGTGTACGAAGTAGTCAATGCCGCGCGCACCGTGGATGAGGGCCATCCAGACCTCGGCCTTGACCTGGTGCGGGGTCGGTTGAGCGTCGGCCGAACCGATGCCGCCGGTTTCGAGGTGGACCCACACCGGCTTGCTGTCCTTGCACCACTCGCGCAGGCGCCGCACGCCGCGGGGCACGTACCAGAGCGCGTCCTTCACGGCAAGGTTGTCGTGGGCCGCCGGGTAGATGTCGAAACAGGGGATGTCGCAGCCTTCGATGTACTTGGCGTAGTCCTCCAGGTGGCCTGAGCGTTCGCCCCGGCCGTACCACTTCTCCCAGGCCACTCCCTGTCCCAGCCCCAGGAAAATCGGCCTCGCGGGATCGTCGGCCTTGGCTTTCTCGTAGTCGCGCACGATCCATTGCGGCGGCACGGGCGGGCCATAGCCCTGGTAGTCCCGCCTGGCCAGGCCCTGTTGTCCGTAAATCTCAGGCCAGCCTTCCCTGATCTTCTCCTTGTCGCGCTTCCAGAAGTCGGCAAAGGGCTGAGCATTGTCCGGCTCGTCGCCGTGCATCCAGCCGACGAACAGCGGTTCGTTCAGGTGCGAGCGCGCGTAGTCGTTCAGGTCGCAGACCACCGGCATGTCCGCGTCGCGCAGCGACTTCAATTGCGCTGCGGTGGGGCCTTGCCATAGTCCGATGTAGAGGTTGATCCCGGCGGCCTTGTAGCGCGGGGCGTTCTTGGGATCCTGGAGCCAGACGGCGATGGGGAAGTAGTCCTCGCCCTTGCCCGGCCCGTTCTTCCACTGGGCGTAGGGGGTGGGGTTCCAGGGGGCCTGCGGCGGCAGCACGGTAAGGTCGGCCGGCGGCGTCGGGGGCGGCGGCGGCCACACCGGGGCGACACGCGCCGGCGGGCCGAGCGTAACGTTTACGTCGTCCACCCACAGCGTTTGCTTGGCGTCGGTGGCGTCGCCGAAGAAGACCACGTTGGCAAAGCCCTTGAGCTTCGACTGGTTCCAGTTGAAGTTCCTCACCTCCTGGTCGTCGTACAACAGTCGCATGCCCTTGTCGGGGTCGAAGTCAAAGGTCCATTTGTGCCAGCCCGGTGCGCGCTTGCCGCCGAGGTACGTCACCTGCTGCCAAGGCTTCTGTTTCTCGGGATTGAGGGTGGCTGCGGCGTAGGTCTCCGCCCCGTTGAGATAGGGCGCGTAGATGGCTCCCACCGCCACCATGTGCCCGTCGGCCTGCATCAGCCCCCACATGGCCCCGGCCCCATAGTCCCGGGGCTTCGCGGGTTTCGCGGCATCCTCGTAGACCCACAATTCAAGCACTCCTGTTCCGTCCTTTTGCGCAGGGGCCAGACCGCTTTGCCCCCGGGTCCCACCCGCAGCGACCCGCCCTTGCGTTGGCCAGCCCGCGCCGCGCCGGCAGTCTCGAGCCCTTTGACGCCGCCGCGGTCTTTCGACGTGTCCACGCTTACGTCGCCGCTAACCGTGAGTTGCTTGAGGGCGTCGGCGTTATCGAACGTGAGCGGAGCGCTCTGTGCCCTGCTGAACAGCATTGCCGCCACGCCAAGTACTATAGTCAACCTGCCAACTTTGCGAGTCATCATGGTTTACAACCTTCCTTCTTCAGGGTTCCTGGGAGAGTCGCCGGATTAAGCCGGTATTGCCCAGTTGCAGTGATCCTGAAACCGACCTTCGCTCGTTTGGTCATCCATTTTACCATCACGCCACCCTGTGCCTAGCAATTATTCCGTGTGAAAGACATGGCTGGCCAAACAGTCAGGCCTGTTTCCGTGAAAGCGCTGTTGTAGAACCAGCGTTCTTTGACATTCGTATGACTTGCGCGGTACATTGGCATCGCTCTCTTGGTTCCGCGTACGACCAGACAGGACCACTGGCCCCATTGCGAGATCTCTTCCATGACGAGGTTCCTTCACCCCCTCTTCGGCCGCGCGTGCGCAGCCTTTCTTCTGTTGGCCACCTTGGGAGCCTCGGGCTGGGCCCGCCAACCCAAGACCGACCTGGGAACCCCGCAGCAAGATGACGCCGCGATGCAGCGGGCCGGCGCTTTGACCGCCGGCGAGATCATTCCGCCCGACCGGCAGACGGACTGGACGCCGGGCGTCACCGTGGGCGTTCCCGGCGGCATTCCCGCCGACCGCACGCACCTGATCGACGTCACCCAGCGCCCTACGGCACAGACAAGACCGGGGCGGCCGATGCACAGCCGGCGATCCAGCAAGCGATCGCCGGCGCAAAGGAGAAGGACGTGGTGTATCTGCCGGCCGGCACCTACCGCCTCGACAAGCCGATCCGGATCGGCTACAAGAGTCGCTTCACGCTGCGAGGCGCGGGGCCGGGGAAGACCGTGCTCATACCCCACCAGGGGTGCAACCCGGCGATCGACATCGGAAGCTGCGCTGCAGGCGCCGACTGGTGGTACGCAAACCGGCTCAAGCTGGACATCGCGGGCAGCCCCAAGCGGGGAGCCACGGTGCTGAACGTCGGAGATACGAAGGCGCTCGACGCCTATCCCAACGGCGGGATCGGGCAGATCGTGCAGGTGTCGCTGAAGAACGAGCCGAAGCTGCCGGTGATGCCGCAAGGGAGTTTCGAGTACCTGCGAAAGCAGTTGTCGCGGATCGTGGCAAAGACGCCCGCCACGGTGACCCTGGCGCCGGGCTTGCTGTTCGACCTGCCCCAGTCGCTCTCGCCCGTGCTCAGGCCGGCCGGCACGCGCGTGGCATTCGTGGGCATCGAGGAGCTGACGGTCGACGGCGACCAGGGCAATCCGTCGAACGGCATCCGGATGGACGTGGCCTACGGGTGCTGGATCAGGAACGTGGCCGTGCTCAACATCACCAACTATCACATCAACCTGGCGGATTCGATTCAAAGCGAAATCAGGCACAGCTATGTGTGCAAGCGGAAGGGAGCGGGCTCCAACGGCGCGGGGATCCTCTTCGGCGGATGCTCCTTCTGCCTGATCGAAGATAACATCCTCGCGGAACAGTTTCCACACCTGGAGGTGAATGCGACCTCGGGGAGCGTGGTGGCGTACAACCTCTGCTATGACAGCGCGGTGTTCGTCGGACAGAACGGGATGCTGGGCTGCTCGATCGACACCAACCACAGCCCGCATTGCAGTTTCAACCTCTATGAGGGGAACGTGGCGCCGCGATTCCAGTGCGACGGCTACCATGGCAGCGCATCGCACGACACGGCCTTCCGCAACTGGTTCCATGGGACCAGCGAAACCGGGAAGAGCATGGACTTCTGGATCTGTGTGAACCTGAATCGGTGGACGCGGGATTACAGTATCGTGGGCAATATCCTGGGAACGAAGGGGTATGCGTGGGAATACGAGGTGGAACCGCAAGGTTTCAGTTACCAGAAGCACTACATCTATTCGCTGGGGTATCCCAACATGGGCAACGGCTGGGCCAACGGGAAGACGGCCCAGTTGAGTAAGGGCAAGCCCTGGGAGGACTGGGTGAAGGTCAGGGCCGGCGGGAAACACCCGGGCCCAAACGGATACCAGGAACTCGACCTGGATGTTGCGGCCAGCACGATTGTGAAGGGGAACTACAACTACAAGGACAACGGCGTGCATCCGAGCGAATCGCTCGGCGGCGCCGCGCTGCCCAAGAGCCTCTATCTGAAGGAGAAGCCGGCGTGGTTTGGCGACCTGGCATGGCCGGCGTTCGGGCCGGACACCGATTTCGAGAAACACAAAATCCCGGCGCAGGTGCGGTTTGAGGACACGGTGAAAGCCCAATCGACGCGGTGACTGTGCCCGATCTGCCGGTATTTTGAGCGCCTTGGCCACCTTTGCCTGATTTCAGCAGAAGCACACTCTTTGACGGGAAAGGGAGTCACAGCAGTGCAACCCAAGAGTCTTGCCATAACTATCGTGTTCGGCCTTTCGATGTTCGTAACCGCATTAGTTCTCTGCATGGGCGCACCAACGCTGCCTGCGGCGGACCTATCGGGCAACTACATGTGGGACAAGGTCATGGTCGGCGGCGGTGGATGGGGCGCGCTGGTGTTCGAGAGCCCCGCGGCTCCAGGGGTGGTCTATTTCAAGGACGACTGTTCGTCGATCTACCGTCTTGACAAGGGCGCGACGGTCTGGAAGAAGCTCAACACCTGGGGAAGCCTGCCGCCAGGATACACAGTCCAGGGGGCCAGCGGCGCCAACATTGCCTGTGCCGCGAACGACCCGAACCGGGCCTATATGTCTTATGACCGGAACCTGTTCTATTCCGACGACAAAGGCGATTCGTGGAAGAAGGGAGCGATTTCCCCGGCCCTCACCTTCATGAACGAAGTGGACAACCCGCAACCACAGAGAGGTTGCGACGCCCTCCGAAGAGTCCAGCGCCTCGTGGTCGATCCCCACAATAAGAACGTCACCTACTACGGCTCTTCCTTCGACGGTCTCTACCGCACTATCGACGGCGGCGCGAACTGGTCCAAGCTGACCAGCGGACTTTATGCAGGGGGGCCGGTTGATCGGAACGCCGATACCGGGGGGTTCATCAACACGGCATTTGACGCCAATGGCGGAACGATCAACGGTCGCACCAAGATTGTGTGGGCAACCTGCCGAACGCATGGCGTGTACCGCAGCACCGATGGCGGCGACAGCTTCTCGCTGGTCGGCCCGCAGACACAGCCGATCTATTACAATACCGCGGCCTGCGATGCGGCCGGAACCTTTTATGTTGCCGCGGGCAGCAATACCAACAACGACGGCAAGATCTACAAGTGCCCCAGAGGCGGCACGTCGTTGGTTGACATCACGCCGTTCGCCGCCGGCGTCTGGCAGACCATCGACGTCCACCCTTCCGACCAGAGACTGTGGCGCAAACCGACTGGTTCGCACACGCGTTTTCTTCCGACGGCGGCAAGAACTGGTCGAAGACGCCAGGCGGCAGTTGGGCGACCGGCACCAAGGACGTCCCGTGGCACTCGGCCTCCAACGGCACCACCGGCATGGTCAGGTTCTCCCCGAACACACCCAATAGGCTGTGGATCGCTTACGGCAATGGCGGCGTGGGATACTGCACGAATCCTTGGGGTCAGGGCAACCTGACGATGAACAAGATTGGCCGAGGCATCGAGGACCTGTGCCTGAGCAAGATCACCGCCACCAACACCAGGCGGTTGCACCTGTCGGCCTGGGAAGAGGCCGGCTTTTCCTGGGACACCGATGCCCTGGACACCCCGCCCTCAGAAAGCTGGAAAACCCTGGCGGGAATCACCGACGGCTGGGGGCTGAAGGAAGGCGAGTGCAACGCGGTATGCGAATTGGCTCAAGATAACGTCGTGGCCACCGTGGTTCATTACGAGAACGGCGATCCACGCAACATACGCAGTACCGACGGTGGCAAGACCTGGTCGAAGCTGAAGTTCACGCTGCCCTGCCAATGGGACGGGAATGTGGCCGTCTCACGGAACGATCCCAATCGCTTTCTCATCGGGCAATGCACCTACGATGTGCATTGGTTTGGCTACCAGGGAATGAGCGCGGACAGGTACCTGAAGCTGACCGCCGACGGAGGAGTGTCTTTCACCAACGCGCGCGGATCGGGGACGATCCACATGTGGGGTGGCGCGATTTACGGCGGCAATGCGATGAACCTCTGCGCCGATCCCAACGTCGACAACCGCTTCGTCGCCTTCAGCAATTACGACTTCTACGTGTACGCTTCCACCGACGGCGGCGCGAGCTTCACGGCAATCGACAAGGCCCGTCCCTTTGCGATCGAGAACGGCGTCTGGGCGAAGATCTTCGGCATTCCCGGGCAACGAGGGCACTTCTACTTCTGCCAGGGCGCCGGCCCGACGACCAAAGCTCCCTTATGGAAGTCCACCGACGGCGGAGCGACCTGGGTCAATGTCAACCCCAACCTGACCAAGGTTCTCATGGCCGGCTGGGGCAAGACGATGTCCGCAACGAGTTATCCGACGCTCTATGTCTATGGCACCTACAACGGTACAAAAGGGTTCTTCCGCTCAGCCGACGCGGGGGCCAGTTGGGATAAGATTGCCGGCCAGTACCTGCCGAACAACTACATCTTCGATAACGTCAAGGACATCGACGGTGACAAGACCACCGCAGGCGAAGTCTACATGATCCTGGGCGGCAACAGTCTGGTATACGGAACCTATAAGCCCTGAACGCCCGCGCAGGTCGGAATCGCTCTGGAGCAAGGCCAGATGCCCAAATTGCGCGAGGCATCGGGCGAGAACCAAGACCGAACATTGGGAGACGTCCGTTGACGGCAACCACCAACTGCAGCCTTGTTTTCATGGTCGTCGCGGTTTCTTGACCCCTGCGGGCGAATCGTGGGTGGCGATCGCCGGCAGCGCCGCGTTGCCAGGCCAGGGAAGCACCTTCGCGGCGTCGAAGATCTGGAACTCCGAGAGCCCCATCCCCTTGCCTTCCTGCGGCGTGCAAATCAACCGCACGTACCTCCCAGCCAGCGGCTTCTCCAGCGCCAGTGGATAGCCGTAGGCCAGCCGGCCGCCGGCCGACAGTCGATCGTAGCGCGGATCGTCGTCGTGCTCCCAAGGCTCGAAGTCGCCCGGCGGTTTCCAGAGATCGTCGTGATGGATCGTGCCGGCGGACTGCCAGACCTGCCCGTCGGCGGAAACCGCGACTTCGATGCGCTGCGGATGGCAGTAGCGGTCGTTAGGCTGGTGCGTCCACACGCGGATCCCGCCCACCTTCTGCGTTGCCCCCAGGTCGATGATAAACCTTACGGGCTTGCCCGCGTCCCAGAACGCCGTGGCCGGCTGTATCGCCTGGGATGTCATGTAATCGGTCGGAGCGATGATGATCCCATTGGTGAGCTCGCGGCCGTCGCTGTCGGGATTGCCCGAGGCGGTGCTCGAAGGGCGGCTGGCCGTGTAGCTCTTGCCGTGGGCCAATTCCTTGCCCCAGCGGTACGTGACCCTGCGATAGGCGCACGACTCGCCGACGTCCTCGCCGTCGGAATATCCGTAGCCTGCCGGCGGCGAGGTGCCGCAACCCTGGAGATTGATCCTCACCCAGTCCATGGTTGGGTCGCGCCTGCCGGCCACGTTGATCGTCCAGCGGTGCGGCAGGGCGCCGACCAGCTCCGTGTGGCTCCGCGGCAAGTCGCCGGATGCGCGGTGCTCGGTCCAGTGGTACGTCACCTCGATCGGCTGGAAGGCAGCGTTGCGGGGCTTATGGCGGACGCGGAGAATCAGGTCCTGGATGCCTGGCGCGTTGTAGGTCGCTGCGCCCGCGTTGCAGAAAAAGACGCTGCGGAAGTATGCCTCCCTGACGCCGGCCGGCACGTCGCGGCCGGAAACGAAGTGATGCACCTGCTTGTCCATGGGAAAGCCGGCGGACGCGTTGTGGTCGAATTCGCTGAACCGCTTGCCGTCCCAGGAGTGCTGCAACGACACGTACGACTGACTGCTGTGATTCGTGCTTACCGCGCCATAGAAGACATCGTGGATCTCACTGGGAACGGTCAGCTTCCAGGTGACCGAGCAGGGCTTGCCGTTAACACCGGCTCCCAGGGTCGATTTGTAGAAGCCGTCTGGCTGCGTGTCGCTCCAGGCGTCGAGCTCCTCCGCCGCCGTTTCTCGATACGCTCCGCCATGCAAGGCCGGCCAGATCTCGGTTGTCTCCAGTTGCTCGTCGGCCCAGAGCATGACCTGGTTGGCACCCAGGGCTAGGCTGGGGAGCGTCCGCCGGTTGAGTTGCGTAATTGTTGTGAACTTCAGCGAATCGAGTCCGGCGGCGCGCTTCTCCGCCGCTGCGAGTATCTCGACCTTGACAAGGCATTGTGTCACGCCGGCCACTTCCTTGCGGAGGCTTAGCCGGATCGGCAGCGGGCCCATAGTTTCCGCCCCCCAGACCGGCAGCCAGCAGATGCCGGCGTTGCGGGAGATGGAGATTTTCAGGGCGTCGCCCGCAGTACGGCGGAGGGCTTCGCCCTCGATCCGCAGCGAGGTAATCACGTTGGCGGCGGAGATTTTGAAGACGGCCCATGCCGGCCGCCCGGCCTCGGCCGGATGGAGCCTGGGCCTGCCGCCCGCTTCCGCCACCAGTCCCGCATCGTCGTAGACGTACTCTCGCCAGTTCTTGGCCGCCAGGTCGGGCTGGAATACCCACTGGCCATTGCCACGGATGTCCATCGGACCGTGGGGATCATCCGGCTCGGAGAAGCCCTTCGCAACGGGCCGGAAGTAATCGGGATCGCTGGGGGGCATCGGGACCTTTCGACGCGGGCGGTCCAGCGGCTCCCAATATCGGGTATACGACTCGTAGGGCCTGATGCCCAGCGTGTAGCGGTGGCCGGTGCGGGCATACTGGCAATAACGGTCCACGGAGAAGTTGTGCATATAGGAATCGGCCCCGTTGAAGAGCGTCCGTTGGTTCTCTACCGGGTTGTCGCAAGCGAATCGCCAGCCGGTGGGGCCGAAGTGCGAGCCGCACGGCGGCGTGAAGTGATAGTAGTAGAAATGTCCCCGCTCGCTCTTGCCGTCCGACAATTCGCAGGCGTGGGCTTGCTGGATCTCGTCGCAGCTCGCCACCACCCCCTTGTGGTTGTAGCAGAAGATGCTCATCGAGGAATCGAAGAGGTGCCAGGTCTTGCCCTCGTCCCAGGAGACCTCGCTCACGGTATGGTCACCGAGCTGGATGTAGCGGCCGTGGAAGCCCAGTTGCAGCCAGGAGGCGATGTTGAGCGAGGAGATGATGCCGCAATTCATCGCCCCGTAGGAGTTGTAGTGCAGGATGGGGTCCCAGATCGTTCTGCCATCCTCAGTAGCACAACTCGTCTGGCGACGGCTGCGGCGTCCCCACCGCCAGACGGCGATCGCCTTGTCTTGTGGCGTCTGCCAGAGGTCCGCCGTGGAGTGGGCCAATGAGGACATGTCGGTGTAATCGGGCACGTTGTCGGTGACCAAGTGCAAGTTGTAAACGTGTCCTTGCGCTACGAGAACTTGGGAAAGGAGGATCAATGTAGGATACATCGTGAAACCTTTCATTGGAACCCTACGGGTAACCAAGCCCGTCCGGAAGAGTCTGGCCAGCAGCCGGAAGCGAGTCTTGCGTGGTGTCGGGGTGACCCGGCCTGCGAAGCGTAGACAGCCAGTGCCGAAGCCGTGTGATTGAGCCTCGAAAGTACGAATGCGGGAGCCTTCGTCGTGGACACAGCGGGGGCCGCGCCGGCGCATCGCAAGGGCCTGATGCGTTGGTCCTACCGGGGTCGGAGAGCAGGGCAAGAGCACAATCGGGGTTCCCCAGGAACGTAGGAGATCCTGTCGTCTCCACTGACCAACATCCCGGCCGGAGATACCGGGTGACCAACTCCAGGAGACCCGCCCACGGCAGCGCTCGGCCGCGTGCGGGCGAAACACGAGCGCTTTGAGTGGTATCGCCAAGCGAAGGAAACGAAGCGCGGCGAGATGGCCGGCAGGAAGTCATAGCGCCCTGATAGTACCGTGGAAGCCGGGGAACTTGCACCGACTTGGACCCGGGGGAGGGAAGCGGGGCGTCGAGTTATCAGACCGTTGGAGGGAAACATGACGGAGACCTCGGACTCCGAACTCGTGTCTACGCGACAACGACGGATAGCACAGTTGGCGAAACAGATGCCGGAGAAGGGACTGACCTCCCTGAACCAGCACCTCGACCTGGCATGGTTGCGGGAGGCGTATCGGCGGACACGCAAGGATGGCGCGGTGGGGGTGGACGGCCGGACGGCTGCGGACTACGAGAAAGACCTGGAGGGCAACCTCCGGTCGCTTTTGGAGCGCGCGAAGTCGGGCATCTACTGGGCGCCACCGGTGCGACGGGTGCATATCCCGAAAGGCACCGGCGGAGAGACCCGCCCCATCGGTATTCCGACGCTGGAGGACAAAGTGCTCCAGCGGGCGATTGTCATGCTGCTGGAACCGATCTACGAGGAGGACTTCTATGACTGCTCGTTCGGGTTCCGGCCGCGGCGATCGGCGCATGATGCCCTGGACAGTCTCTCGAAGCAGACCATGTGGAGCGGGGTAAGCTGCCTCTTGGAAGTCGATATACGCAAGTTTTTCGACACGTTGGGTCATGCCCATCTGCGGGAGTTTCTCCAACAACGGATACGCGATGGTGTGGTGCTGCGACTGATCGGGAAGTGGCTCAATGCGGGCGTGATGGAAGACGGGGCGGTGACGCATCCGGCGGCCGGAAGCCCGCAGGGCGGGGTGATTTCACCCGTACTGGCGAACGTGTACCTGCACTATGTGCTGGACCGATGGTTCGCGCGGGAAGTGCAACCTCGTCTGAAGGGTCGCGCGTATGTGGTCCGCTACGCTGACGACTTCGTGATCGGGTTCACCGAGGACGAAGACGCGCGGCGCGTCATGGACGTGTTGCCAAAACGATTCGGCAAGTACGGCCTGACGATCCACCCGGACAAGACCCGGCTGGTGCCGTTCCGCAAGCCCCAGGGCGAGCGGAAGGGACCGGACGGCGACGGCTCGGGTACGTTCGACTTCCTGGGGTTCACGCACTTTTGGGCGCGATCTCGGAAGGGGAACTGGGTTCTGATGCGGAAAACGGCGGCCAGCCGGTTCACGCGGGCGGTCAGGACGATCGACCAATGGTGCCGGTCTCATCGCCACGATCCGATTGCGGAGCAACACGCGGTACTCTGCCAGAAACTCCAAGGGCACGCGGGGTACTACGGGATCACGGGCAACAGCCCGGCGCTGGCCCGTTTCTACCACGAGGTGCTGAAGGTCTGGCGTAAGTGGCTCATGCGGCGACGGCGAGCGTGGCGCGTTTCTTGGGACTGGTTCCGCCAGCTCTTGGATCGCTACCCGGTGCCTTACCTGCGGGTGATCCACTCGGTGTACCGTGGCGTAGCGAAGGGATAACTTGAGGAACCGAATGCGTTAATTGCGCACGTTCGGGTCTGTGGGAGCCCCGGGCGGGAAACCGCCCGGGGCCACCCGGTCTCCACACGGTCGGCCGAAGCGAAAACGCCCAACAGCAACAGCACCGGGATCCACCAGCGGCATTTCATCGGTAGCTTCTCCTGGCTCAATCATAGGTCTTTCCTGGCCACGCTGGCCGCCTCCAGCTTCAGGACGTAAATCTGCCCGTTTGCGTCGGTCGCCCAGATCAGCCGCCGCTTTGCATCGTAGGCGGCCCCTTCGCTGACGTTCCGCCCGTCCTTGCCTGCCGGCGCCGGTCCGGCGATGGTCAACGCGATCCACTTGTTGGCAGCGCAGTCGTAGGCCGGCGTCGCGCGAATGCCGGCTGTGCCCGCCGACAGCGTCGAGCCGACGTCCACAAAGAGGTCGGCATCGGGCAAGTAGGCCAGCTCCCGCAAGAACGAGGGAATGGCCTTGGCCCCGGCCATGCCGGCCGGGTCCAGCCGCTGGACCGCCCCGGTCCTGCGGTTGACCGCGTAGGCTTGGCCGGTGAACGGCCGGCCGTAGGAGGTCGGGAAGCAAATCAGCCGATCGCGCTTGGAGTCGTAGCCCATGCCACAGTGGTCGACAGCCGACCCCGGCAGGTGGTCGCCCGTCAGCTTGACCTGCTGCCACGCCCGGGTCCTGTCGCCGAAGGCGAAGAGCTCGCCCCGGGCGGTCCAGCAGTAGATTCCCGTCGGCGTCTGGCAGCAGGTCAGCGTATAGAAGCTGCCGTCGTAGCTCATGCCGCCGGGCTTGCGGGTCCGCCCGATCCAGTCGGCCACCGCCGGGTCAAAAAGATAACTCCAAGGGTCGTGCCCGACGAAGACCATCAGCTTGGCCAGGGGGTCGTATTCAAAACACTTGTAGGTATGCCCACTGACCCAGGGCCGGCGGCTGAAGTTAAATCCGGTCGGGTAGCTGGTGTTGCTGTAGCACTGGCCAAGGCAGAACTCCACGGGAAACGACAACTCCCAGCGGTTGGTGGCGAAGTGATACATCGGCACGTCGCTGCCACCGTGGGCACAGTGGCCGCCGGACCAGTGGAGCAGCACGTCGCGGTCAGGGTCCATGCAAGCCGAACCCCAGTCGCGGTTGACGCGCGGCTTCAGTGGCGGGTCCATGACGACCCACCTGTTGGCCGGCAGGGCCTTCAGCTTCGCCTCATTGGCGCTCGCGTCGGGACGGCCGCCAGCCTCGATAAAGCCCTGGGGCAGGAAGCAGGCCATGGTGCGGTATTCCCGCGGGGCGGGGGCGGCGCCATTTTGGCCGGCCAGGCTGGTCCAGGTGTTGGCCGCGACGTTGTAGACCCAGTCGCCGTCGTCGCGGAGCTGGTAGAGCGGCCCCATATACCAGATGTCGGTGTTGTTGTGGGTGAAACCGCCGAAGAGTTTTACTTTGCCGTCGCCGGTGGCCCTCAGAATGTGGTTGGCTCGCGGCGGCGGAGCGGTCTTGGGATGCCGCTGTTGCCAGCGTTGCGCAGCCGGGTCGAAGACCCAAGTGTCGTTGGTCATATAATCCAGGTGGTCGCCGCCGAAGAGGACGAACAGTCTCGTATTGGCGTCATAGACGATCGGCGAGAGCGCCCGCGGCGCGGGCTCGGCATCGAGCGACTCGGTTGCCTGCTCCAGGACCACCTGGGCGTTCCAGAGGGCCTTGAACGCGTCGGGGAAGACGCCGGACTTCAAGGTCGCCGTCGCCTCCCTCAGTGCCCTGTCGGCGTCGGCCAAGCGGGCGAGGGCCCGGTCAAGGCTTGCCCGCCCGGCGGCATCCAAAGGCTCGTGGCCGGAGACCTGCATGGCCTTGAGCGCCGCTGTCGCGTCGCTGATGCCCCTGGCCGCCTTCTCGAGTGCAGGGGCGAGGTCGGCGGCCGCCGCCTTGTCCTGCTCAACGGGAGGGGCGCCACCGAAATAAATGGAGCGAGCGGTCGCAGAAGCATCCTTGACCTGATCGCGGATGGACCAGACCGGATCGTAGAGTGGCTGGAGAGGGTTGGCCTTGCGCAGGTCGTCGTGGACCTCCAACCATTTTCCCGCCATAAGGACGCGGGTGTGGGCGGCGGCGGCGGCCTGCTCGCAGCCGCCGAAGGCCAGGCCCAAGTCGTCGGACACCTTGCACTGGGCTCCCCAGATGATCGGCTTGCTCAGGTCGGCCTGGGGCGCGGAGCACAACTTGGGCTTGACCTCCCGCGCCGACGAGGGAAACGCAACGACCGCCAGGAGACCAGCCGTTAGGATGTGATGGTTCCAGATCATTTTCCCGTTCCTCCCGTTTCCGCTGTAGCGACTAGAGGCCGATCCGCACCATCGCAATGCCGAATCGCGGCAAGACCAGCGAAATCTTGCCCTCGCCGCCAATCGCAAGCTCTTGCACCTGCCGGTCCATGATCCCGTCGGGCTGGAGTTCCTTAGCCGAAAGGATGGTGGCCGTGGCCCGCACGGGCCGGGCACCGGCCAGGATCAGGTCTACGGGCCGGTCGCCGGCCACGGCCCGATTGACCAGCGTTACGCAGACCGCCTTCCGATCGGCCGACAGCGAGGCGCAGGCGTCGATCGGCCGGTCGCCAGGCCCGCCGGTCTCCAGCAAACGCGCGCCGTGGTGCCCCCGGTACAGGGCAAAGACCTGACCCATGGCCGTTAGCTCCGCCGAGAACGGGCGCACGCGGATCGCGCCCTCGTTGACCGGCTGGAACATGGCCGCCATGGGTATGCGGAGTCTGGCCGCTTCGCGGCAGAGCATGTTGAGCTGGCCCGCGGCAAAGGCCGCGTCGATCGGGCTGATGTGCCAAGGGTTGGCAAACGGGTTGGTGAACCAGTCGTGCCACAGGTTCCATTCGTCGAAGGCAATGCCAAGTCGCTTGCCGCCGCTGCGGTCCAGGGCCTCGCGTGCCTCGCGCAGCCAGGGCAATACGACGTCCTGGGCGCGTCGGGCCTGAAGCGTGTATTCCGCGGCGCCGGCCGAACCGGTCCACGACCGTGTGACCGGCTTGCAATACTCGTGCCGCGAGAGCCAGTCGAACGGCGTTCCGGCCTGCTCGATCAACTGCTTGTCGTAGCCCGGACCCACGCCCGAGGCGATCAGCACCAGCGACGGGTCCACCTTGCGCATGGCGGCGGCATATTGCTTCAGCGCAGCGGCGTAGGCCGGCAGGGTGTAGAAGGCCGGCCCCATCCACTCGCCCCAGACCTCGTTGCCGATGGTCCAGTACTTGACCCGGTAGGGCTCGGGATGTCCGCGCTCGGCGCGGATCTTGCCCCATCGCGTCCGGGCCGAGCCGTTGCAGTACTCGACCCAGTCGGCGGCCTCTTGCGGCCCTTCGGCGATGCCCATGGTCAACGTAATGCACGGCGCGGCGCCGAGCTCGCGGCACAGGGCGATGTACTCATCGATAGCCACCTCGTGAAAATCGTAGTTGTCCGTAAACGGCAGCGTTTCGTGCCAGCCCGCGGCGATCGGCGGCCGCTGATCCACCGGCAGCAAGCCCTCCTTCCAGCGGTAGTCGCGCGTAAAATTGCCGCCGGGCCAGCGGAGCAGCGGCACCGTGATCTCCTTGAGCCGGGCGATCACGTCGCAACGCATGCCGTGGAAGCTGTCGGCACGCAGCAGCGAGGCCGAGCCGACCCACAGCGTGCCCGGTCCCCCGAATGTGATTTCCAACCTGGCCTGAAGGTCGGTCTGCGGTGCCCGGAAGGTGAAGCCCCACGAACGCCATGCGCCCGGCTCCACCGCCATCGACTGGCACGCGTATTCCTTCTGACCGGAGGCGTCGCACAGCCGGGCGCTCACCTTGAGCAAGCGTTCGGCTTTGAGTTGAAATCGGGCCGCGTACTGGACCCCGGCCTCGACGGCCAGATCGCCTTGAGCGATCCCGTCGCGTGCGCCGGCGGCGGCAATCTGAATCCGTTGCGATTGCTTCCCGACGTAAGGGCCCGTGGTGTCGGGCGCGAATTGGGCGGCCGGCTTCCCGACGGCTTGCCAGCGGGCCACGACGCCGTCGGACCCTCCGGCGCCCCGCACAATCTTGGCCTCTTTCCACCCGTCGGCCACGCTCTTGCCGGCGAACTTACGGTTGGCCAGCAGTTCGGCACTGAGGCCCTTCCACATGGCATAGCGCGTGTGTTCGAGGTTGTAGCTGAACAACAGCGGCGCGATTATTGGGCCGGGGGTCGTCGCGTCGATACGGATGGTCTCCGTAGCCGGTTCGGCGCCGCTGCAGCAAAACCGGTCGCCACCAGGCCGGCGCAGGCGATCGCAAACAGAACCAACCGAAAACGGCAGCAGTGATGACTATTGTTCACGGTGTCTCTCCCAAGCTCAGGGGAATAACGTCCATCGCGCACAAACCTGATGACTCTTGACGAGCAAAACGAGTAGTAATCCGGCGGCTCGGTTGGAGTTCCGCCTTCAGGCGGCGCACACCGCACGCCGGCTAAAGCCGGAACTCGAACTTCGCACATTACACGTTTTGTTCGTCACAGTTCATTAGGACGCAACGAGCCAGGCGAGTCTCAGCGAGAGGTGGCCGCGCTTCCATTGGTGGGATTACGCTTGTCCTCCCCACTCTCGCCGGCTTGTCGATGATCCCGGCGCAGTGTAATCCGGCCCTGCGCCCGTCAAGCACATCGGCTTGCAGCACGAGCGGGAGGAACTGCCGGATGGCTTTCGCCGCCTGCTCCACGCTCATGGCGTAAGGCATTGATCAGGGTATTGCCGGCGCGCCTTAGCCGACGACCGCCTTGAGATCAGCGACTGCCGTCTGAGGTCTTCCGAGGGTTGGAGTCAGCCCCGCCCTCCCGCCCTCGACACCCTTGATTCGCCACTCTTCCTCAACTACAATCAGGCCCGTAGGAGTAATGGAATTTTCTAGCACTTCAAGTCGCCATCGACACTCAAGTACTGAAAGGGAATTGATAATGACACGTTGGCTGATTGTAGCCATTGCAACGGTGATGCTGGCGTCCAGTTTCGCGGCCGCTCAAGAGAAGATCCCGCTTCAGAACGCCTCGTTTGAAGATCCGCCGGAGAAAGGCCAAGTCCCGCCCAAGTGGATCAGCCGGCTCTGGGCGGGGGAGTGCGATCTGCAACGTAGCGACATCGGGCATTCCGGGAAGCACTCGGCCCTCCTGATCGGCCGGACGGCGACGAAGATGCGCATTTGGCAGGAGCAGGAACTTGAGCCTGGACGGTATCGCGTCACGGCGTACATGCGCGGCTTCGACATCGGCCTGGGCCAATGGCGCTCCACCACCGAATTCATGTTCGATGAGCACTACATCAACCTGGATAAGAACGGAACTTTCGGCTGGACGAAGATGACGTTCGTCGGCGACGTGCCGGCCAAGAAGAAGGTCATGGGGCCGTCGTTCGGCACCTTTGCTCCGGGATATCTTTGGATTGATGACGTGACGCTGGAAAAGGTCGGCAACAACGCGCGGCTGACCGAAAAGAAGAATGCCGAGGGCAAGACTGTCCCATGCGTCGTGTTTGATAAAGAGGAATCGCCGCTTGTGCCGCCTGGCAAGCTCGATGGCAATGCCATTCACTGCCCCGAGTGCGGCGCCCGCAACATGGCCAGGTGGAGAAACTGCTACGTGTGCGGGACCGATCTTTCGCTGAAGAAGGCCAAGGTCACAAGTCCCGTTCGCACCGGGCCGCCTGTCAAGCTCCTATGCGATTTCACCGGCAAGAACCCCATCACCACCGGCGATACTCGGGAACCCTCCCCGGTCGTTGAGGTCCCGGGCGCCAAGGGCGTGAAGGCGTCGAGGCTCGATAAGGCCTACGACGTCTGGTGGGGCGATCAGGATTGGTCCGGGTACGACTACCTGAAGATGGACGTCTACACCCAGTCCAAGGGCGGCCTGCAGGTGAACTGTGAGTTCTACGATGTGGCGACGACGGACTACTGGACGCGAGGCATGTACGCCACGGCCGTTCCGCCGGGCCTGAGCACCATCACGGTCCCCATCGGCGCGATGTGCGTCGGCGAGAAGTCCGCGCTGGGCGAACACCTCAAACTGGCCGAGATCACAAAGTGGGCCATCATGATCGATGAGAAGCCCGCTGCACCGCTTCTGATCAGCAATGTCCGCCTTGAGCGTGCGGTGCCCAAAGAGGACACGCATTTCGACGGACTTTACGCCTTCGATTTCCAGTCCGACAGCTCGACGCCGGTCATGAACGGCTTCACGGGTATTTTTCCCTCCAGCGAGTACTCGGAGATCAAAGGTTTCGGCCTGAGCAAGGGCACCAAGACCGGCCCTGCCGGCTACCCGCGCATCAATATGCCCGATTCGCTTTACGAGGACTACTTCTACATTGCCGACGGCCAGTTCCTCGTCGACGTGCCCAACGGCAAGTACCACGTGATCCTGAACGTCAACCGGCCGGCAGGCTTCTGGGGCGACCGCCAGGATTATGATAAGCGGACGATCACGGCCCAGGGCAAGGTCGTCATCGACGAAATCTATGACGAAACCGCCAAGAAGAAGGCGTTCTTCAAGCACTACTATCAGGATGATCTGCCGACGGACAACACTTTCGACAAGTACGAGAAGTCGTACGACGAGAAGGTGTTTGACGTTGACGTGACCGACGGCCAGATCAAGATCGGCTTCGGCAGCGAAGCCGCCGCCAACGCCGTTTCGTCGTTGATCATTTATCAGCTGGACAAGGCCAGGCAGGGCCAGAAATTCGTCAACTCGGTCATTGAGGACCGGCGTTTCGAGTTCGACAACATGTTCAAGCGGTCGCTCAGGGCTCCTACGGGCGACCCGCTGGCGCCCACGTCGGCCGACAAGAAGCGCGGTTACGTCACGTTCGTCCGCGATCTGATGAAGGACGTGTACTACAGCGACACGCCCTTCAAGAATGAACTTGGCCGGGCGGTGACGGCGGACGCTTTTGCCGGCGAGTACGCACCGATGACGCTGGCGGTTTCGCCGCTCAAGGACCTTGGCAAAGTCACAGTCACGATCAGCGACCTCAGCGGCGAAGGCGGGACGGTCCCGGCGTCGAAGGTCGACGTGGGTTACGTCTCTTATCGCCTGAGCCGCCTGACCCTTGATGGTGCGATCTACACGATCACTCCGCGTTACGTCATGCCGACAAATACGGTGGAGATGCCCAAGAACATCGTGCGGCGGTTCTGGCTGACGGCGAAGCTCCCTGCCGACACCAAGGCCGGTCTGTACAAGGGCAAGATCACCGTCAAGCCCGAAAACGGTGGCAGTTCCCAGCTGCCGGTCGAGCTTCGCGTCCGCCAGGGAACGCTCGACGAACTCGACATCCCCGCCGGGCCGTGGGGCTACGAGGTGCCGTACTCGGATACGGCCAACCTCAACTCGCTCAAGAAGATTCGCGAGTACGGCTTTAATCTCTTCAGCAGCGGCGTGATGTTGTGGTTCAGCGGCATCGACAAGGACGGCAACGCCAACCTCGGCGTGCCCTGGGTGGACCGCCAGGACAAGTTGATGGAGATGGCCAAGGGTCTGGGTTTTAAGGCCGTCATGTATTACGGCACGATGGTCGGCGGCTACAATGCCTACCAGATCGATACAGCCGCCATGCAGGCGAACAGGTTCACCGATTACAGCAAGTTCCTTAAGGCCATCTATACCGCGGTTGATAAACGGGCCAAGGAAAAGGGCTGGCTGCCTTACTACGTGAACCTCTGCGATGAGCCGCGGGACCAGGGTCTCGCGGCATCCATGGCCAATGCCCAGCAGTACCGCAAGGCGTTCCCCAAGGGCCCGCCGTACTTCACCGGCGCAACCAGCGTTGAAGACGTCGTGAAGGATCCGGACCACTTCAGGCTAGCCAAGGCGCTGCACATCGCCAATCTCAATGGCCACTGCGAGGCGTCCGTGAAGGCCATCCGCGACGCAGGCGGAGACTGGGCGTTCTACAACGGCGGCAACCGCTGGACGTTCGGTGACTACATGTACAAAGCCGCCAAACAATTCGGCATGAAGTTCCGCATTTCGTGGCACTGGAATGTTACCAGCGGCGATCCGTACTACGCTCTCGACTGCCGAGAGGACGAGTTTTGCTGGTGCAACGTGGCGCCTGACGGCGAACTCGTGCCGGCTATCGAGGTTGAACTCCAGCGTGAGGGCCTGGGCGACTACCGGCGCCTGCTGACGCTCCAGCGGCTCGCCCGGGAAAAGGCCGGCACCCCCGCGGCACAGACGGCACAGAAGCTGATCGACGATCGGATGGCAGCCTTCAAACTCGGCCAGCGAGATCACGATGCCCTCTTTGGCGTAGATGACTGGGAAACCGCCCGCGCCAAGATCAATAACGCCATCGAGACGTTGAGGAAGTAAGAAGGCTCCCCCCGTTAGGCAAAACGGCGACGCCCAATTAACGACGCGCTTGCGGTGAGCCGAAGCGAGTCGAGGACGGACGAGGAATGACGGTTCATTGGGCATGGTGGTGGTTGCGCTGGTCCGGCGAAATTCGGCGGTCGAATTCCGGGTGATTGGCGATGCCGGGGAGCAGGCTCCGCATGCCAATTCGATGGATCGACGCAGGGAAGTGCTGGCTCCGTACTGGGGATGGAGCGTGGAAGGGTGTCCTTCGCAAGAAACTCGTTTTGGGGAGAGGGGGGAGACCAATGTGCGTAGACGAAGAGAACACAAAGGGCCGGAAACGATTGTTGTAACGGAACAAACAGGCACGGCGATGAGACCTTCGACGCGCCGGCGCGCACTGCTTGCGTCGATCAAAGATGGAACTGGAGACCGGACTCAACGGTCACGCGGCACGCCGGGTGTACCGATGGTGCAAGCCGCCGACTTGCGGGATGGCAACAACTTCGCCCTGAGGCGGCAGTTCGACGCAGCGTGGTGTCGGCGAATTGCGATCCAGCGAGAGATGAGGCCGGGACGTGTGGTAGTAGTGGAAATACTCGGTCAGGATGCGGTGCAGGTGGGCCTCGTTGAGCACGATGAACACGTAGAGAACGCGGAACGTGACCGTCGGCACGGTGAAGAAGTCGCAGGCAACGATGTCGGGAACATGATTGGCCAGGAACGTTCGCCAGAGCTGAGAGGGAGGCTTCCTGATGCGGACCATGTACTTGGCCGCCGTCCCTCCCGCAACTTGGCAACCCAGCAGGAGCAGTTCCGACAGAATTCGGGCGCGCCCCAGAGCGGATTCTCACGGGACATGCGGCGTATCAGGTCTCGGAGTGCGCGTTGGATACAAGGGCGTCCAGGTTTCCCGCCCCGCGACTTCCATCGCCAGTAGAGCTTGAAGCTCCGTTGGTGCCATTTGATGACTGTTTCCGGTTGGACGATAGCCAGCGCCGATCGCCAGTTGGCCCAGAGCCGGGAAAGCAAGACCCAGAAGAAGCGGTCTCGGGGCCGCAGCTTCGGGCGTTTGACGGACTGCTTGTAGATGGCAACTTGCTGTCACAGCGCCAGATTCTCGGCGGCCAGGCTGAGCCGGGGTACCAGGAACGCTCGGATCAGAAGATAGATCGCCTTGATGATGCACATGGAGTGGCTCCCGAGGTTGACGGAACGAGGTGATTCTACCCTGGAACCAGCTTAGGATCAAATCCCGCAACTCCTTGACTGGAAACGAGTACGAGATTATTGATAGGGACAGCCCCCGCGGATTCATGCACGCTTGCCGAAAGGACACACGCCTGCTGCCACCCCGACTAGGGCGTGAACCGCGTCGTAGGGATCTTGGAGCGATTTCGCCCAGGCGAGGGCTTCCGGCGGCGAGTTCTCCGCCCACCTGGCGGCGACCGCGCCAAGGGCAGCGGCACGGTCGCGGTCTGGAGTGAGCTTTGCCGCCCAGGCCGCGGCTTGCCTTGGCTCTTTGGCTGCCCAGGCCGCACCCACGACGGACGCGGCGCCGGTACGGTAGCTATAGTAATCGACCACGCCCGCCCACCGCTGGACCAGATCGGCGGCGGCAACCGGGTCGTGCTGCGACAACTCCACGGCCACATCATGAATGACGTGACTTTTCAGCACCAGGCTCTCGCAAGCGGATACCAGCTTCAGCGCGCACGCAACGTCGCTACGGGCCAATTCCCGGGCGATTGCCGGGTAGGCAGCCCCTGTGCCGCGACAGGTCTTCGGCTGGTCGGCCTTGGATCCGCTTTTCTCCACCGCTTTGTAGTACGCCAAAGCGGCCTCGGGGTCTTTTTCCGCCCAGCCCGCTGCCACGCCGTCAATGCCATTGGCCCGGCAGCCGCCCTGGCCTGCGGGCAACGATTCGGCCCAGCCCGCGGCCGCCTTGTGATCCGAGGCGGCGTAGGCGCGGCCGACTTCGGCAACGATCTTGCCGAGGCGGGGCATTTGCTCGTGCCACTTTCCCACGTCGAGGGTGGCGAAGACGATGCACAGGTCCGCGGCGGCTTTCGCATCGCTGCGGGCCATCTCGCGCGACCAGCGCCAGGGCCATGATCTTCGCCGAACGCTCTTCAATCGTCCGGGCGTAGGCCAGCGCGGCCTGCGGGTCCTTCGAGGCCCAGCCTTCGACAAGATCGAGCGAGAAGGTCCTTTGGAAGTCGGCTTCTTTTCGACCGGCCAGGGCTGTGCGGGCGGCTGCCGGGTCTTGGCGGGCCCATTGGCGGAGCACGCCGCGCAAGGCGTACACCCGAAACGGCTCGTAGTTGGTGATCTTGTCGGCCATCAGCAACGCAGCCCGGGGATCCACCTTGGCCAACTCGCAGGCCGCCTGCATCGGGGTCGTCCGCGGCTTGTCTCCCCACTGTTCCTCTTCGAGGTGCTTCCAGATCATCTCGTCGGCCAACCCCGGGTCCTTGCAGACCATGCCGACCACGGCGTACTGGAGGGCCGTGTTCCGCTGGGCGAGCGTTCCGCGGTCGCGATCTTTGAACTGCAGGCCCCAGCGGGCGGCGGCTCGGGGATCGGCCTGGCCCCAGGCGAACATCACCTCCGCGAGCAGATCCCGTTTGGCGGTCCATGATTCCAGGCGATCGGCCAACTCGGCGGCGCGGGCCGGGTCGCTGCGCGACCACTCTTGTGCCACGGCATAGCGTGCCCAGGTCCTGAGAAAGCGGTCGCCGATGGTTTCGGCCTGCTGTTCGGCGGCCAGCAGGGCGTCGTGGCGGAGGACGTCGGCCGGCGCGGCGCCGGCTGCCGGCGGGGCCCAGAGCGATAGTGGGAAAAAGATCGCCAGCGTCCCGAGCGTTGTCTGCCAGGCCCCCGCGGCGCTGCGATGCGTCGGGCTGGGGTTTCTCATCTTTCACCTCCGAGGCGGACGCTGTCGCCTTCTTTGTAATGCTTGTTTCGCAGGATGTCGCGGCACCGTTGCCGGAGGACCGCGGCGAGTTTTGCGGTCGCCGGATCATCGGCGCCGGCCAGCGCGGCCTCCTGGCGTATCCGCTTGACGATCAGGCGGCAGGCCTGCATGCCGCCGTCGACTTCTTCGCCGGCCCCGCGCATCTGCGGATCGAACTCGCAAATCCTCTCGACGAAATTCGGCGATTCCTCACGGATGAGGTCCTTGCAGTGGTCCAGCGCCATCCGCCATTCCAGCGGATGGGTGCAAGGTTTGTCCTCCTGCGCATCGTGTCCCAGAGTTCCCGCATCCCCCGCGCGATCGGGAGGATGCGATCGGCCAGGCCGGCGGTCCGCGGGTCGCGGGCCTTGGCGTCCCGGGCCAGCTTGACGATCTCGTCCGACCAGGCGAGGTATTCTTGAATACGGGCGTGGGCGGCGTCGAGGAAATCCTTGATCTTCTCCACGGAGACCATGGCGTCGTCGGTCAGGGCCAGCGTTTCGCGGCGCCGCGGGTAGTCCGACCGCTCGCCGAGGTAATAGTAGATCAGCGCCCCATGCTCCGAGCAGGTGGCAGACGCGACGGGCTTGCCCGTGCCCGCCGCTCCCGTGCTGCGGGTCTTGTTGAGCCCTTCGAGGTCCAGGATGTACTCGCAGGGGCCCGCGCCCAGGGATTGCCGCATCACGTCGACCAACGTCAGGGCGTCCAGCGGCGTTTCTCTCACGCGGTCGCGGGGGTAGTTGATCGCCAGGAGATGCTCGGGCACGGGGACTTGCTTGTGGGTCATCATGTGCTGGCGGCTCGTCTCCAGGTGCAGCCGCCACTCGGAGCCGGAAAACCAACTGGGGACCCAAGGATGATAATAGACGTCGCTATAGGGCTGATCGCCGGCGGTCGGAAGCGTCGGGACGGGCAGGGTCTCGGACGCAATCCCCGCCGCGGCTCCCGCGGCGGGACGCCGGACGAGAATCGTCATCCACTTGGCCGGGAAAGGGGGCCGCCAGCCGTCGACGACCACCGTCTTGTCCTTGGGGACCGTCGCCAGGTCCTTCTCGCACCAGATCCCCGGGCGAGCCAGAACGGCTGCGAAGACGCTCTTGCCGTCGAAGCTCACTTGCGTCGTGGTGAAGCGGCGATCGCTCCCGCTCCGCTCGGGGAACAAGAGCACTTCGTCGCCGCCGTCCTTGGGCCACGCGAGCATCGCCAGCGACGCATGGCCCTCATCCAAGGAGACAATGAAGTTCTCGGCGGGAGCGAACACGCGGGTCGCGGCGACCTGCCGGGCGTCGAACAGCACGTCGTCGCCGAAGAAATCCGGAACGAAGGCGAACCTGGCCGGGCCGCGAAGCTGCACGGCGGCGGCGCTCTTGCCGGGTATCACCTCGACGAAGCACTTGCCGAGTTCCAGCTTCAGACGTGCCTCAACTTCGCCGGCCGCAAATCCCACGACCGCCTCGCCCTCGTCGTAATCGATCAGGTGGATGCCATCCAGTCCCCCGGTTTGCCTGTCACGGCTGCCCACAAGCGCCAAGGCGTGCCGCGTGCCGGCGGCCGGACCGTCGCCCTTGGAGAGCAGAATGATCTCCCTTCCGCCTGCGGGAAGGACCACCACGAGGGCCTGGTTCTCGATGGCCAGACCGCCGGCAAACGGACCCTTGGCGGACCCCGGCGCCAGGGGCTTCCAGCCGTGGCGCGAGGCGAGGTCCGACGCCTGCAATCCCGCGCCGCGCGGCAGTTCCCACGCGCCGATCGTCGGGCCGGCCAAAAGACTGTCAGCCCGCGCCAAACTGCCCAAGAGCAAAATCCACACTGCCAGCCGTATGGGCCTGATTCCCGTGCCGCAGTTCATTCGGGAGTCCTCCTCCTCGGTAGGGTATAGTCTCGATAGTAGTGGAACCAACGGGCGCAGTCAACTACCACGGCCTTTCGATGGCGTGGGGCTTCATAAGGTGTCGGGTTCCGCAGCATCGCCTGGGTGCGGGCGCGAATCTCGGTGGCCACGTCCTTCAACTCGGGATTCACCGCCAGGGCGATTCCCGCGCGCTGCCGGAGCGTTTTCACGATCATCCGGCACGAAGCGACCAGCCCGTCCTGGGCCCCGCCGGTGGAGGTAAACATCGCCATCTGTGCCGCGCATCGCTGATAAGCGTCTTTTCCCGTTGAGGTCAACAGCTTCTGCCGGAAGTCTTCCGCGCACTGCCGGGCGAATGCCGGGGTACGGATATTCGCCCTTTTCTCCTCGAAGACCTGGTCGAGGCGCTTCGTAATCTCCAGCAGCTCGTCACAGAACGCCCCACAACGCGGATCATGGCGTTTCTGCTGCTGGAGGTAGTCGCACATCGTGTGGCCGAATTGCACGTACAGGTCGATCCGCTGGCGCACGTTGCTGATGAACGCAACCGCGGCGTCCAGTTGTGCTTCGATTTCGGCCCGTTTCTGCAGTTGGGTCCCTTCCTGGTAAATGGCGTTGATGACGTCCCTCGCGTAGCATGTGGCGACGCCCCGCGAGTTACGCTTCTGCCTGTCCCTATCAATAATCTCGTACTCGTTTCCAGTCAAGGAGTTGCGGGATTTGATCCCAAGCCGGTTCCAGGGCAGAATCACCTCGTTCCGTCAACCTCGGGAGCCACTCCATGTGCATCATCAAGGCGATCTATCTTCTGATCCGAGCGTTCCTGGTACCCCGGCTCAGCCTGGCCGCCGAGAATCTGGCGCTGCGACAGCAAGTTGCCGTCTACAAGCAGTCCGTCAAACGCCCGAAGCTGCGGCCCCGAGACCGCTTCTTCTGGGTCTTGCTTTCCCGGCTCTGGGCCAACTGGCGATCGGCGCTGGCTATCGTCCAACCCGAAACAGTCATCAAATGGCACCAACGGGGCTTCAAGCTCTACTGGCGATGGAAGTCGCGGGGCGGGAAACCTGGACGCCCTTGCATCCAACGCGCACTCCGGGACCTGATACGCCGCATGTCCCGTGAGAATCCGCTCTGGGGCGCGCCCGAATTCTGTCGGAACTGCTCCTGCTGGGTTGCCAGGTTGCGCAAGGGACGGTGGCCAAGTACATGGTCCGCATCAGGAAGCCTCCCTCTCAGCTCTGGCGAACGTTCCTTGCCAATCATGTTCCCGACATCGCTGCCTGCGACTTCTTCACCGTGCCGACGATCACGTTCCGCGTTCTCTACGTGTTCATCGTGCTGTGTCATGACCGGCGGCGGGTCGTTCACTTCAACGTGACCGACCATCCCTATACCGAATGGGCCGCCCAGCAAATCATCGACGCCTTCCCCTACGACGAAGCCCCACGTTTTCTTCTGCGCGACCGGGACGGCATTTACGGTGACTACTTCAAGAAGCGCGTCAAGGACATGGGCATCGAGGAAGTGCTGATTGCACCACGGGCACCCTGGCAGAATCCCTTTTGTGAAAGGGTCATCGGCTCCATACGCCGCGATTGTTTGGATCATCTCATCGTGCTCAACGAGGCCCATCTGCATCGCATCCTGACCGAGTATTTCCACTACTACCACACGTCCCGCCCTCATCTCTCGCTGGATCGCAATTCGCCGACACCACGCTGCGTCGAACCGCCGCCTCAGGGCGAAGTTGTTACCATCCCGCAAGTCGGCGGCTTGCACCATCGGTACACCCGGCGTGCCGCGTGATCGTTGAGCCCGGTCTCCAGTTCCGTCTTTGATCGACGCAAACAGTGCGCGCCGGCGTGCCAAAACTGCAATCCCGAAGGCCGATTCTGCCGTTACAGCATTCGTTCCCGGCCCTTCCTGTTCCCCTCGTCTACGCACATTGGCCTCCCGCCCCTCCCCAAAACGAGTTTTTTGGGAAGGACACCAGGCCGATCAATCCCATGCCGGCCTCCGAGCCATCCCAGACCAGCAGGGCCCGTCGGCCGGCAAAGCAGACGTTTGCCGGCAGGCCCCAGTCGCCGCCCCAGGCCCCTTTTCCGTCGGGCGTGTTGTAGCTGGGTACACCCGAGTTGCCGACCGCCAGCGCATAGCGAGTCTTTAGCGGCTCGTGGTACAGGCCCTTCCAAGTATACTCGCCGGCTGGCAACACGCGCCCCACATTGTCCAAGCCGTCCCAGGACTCGGTCACCCGGCCGCCCGGCCGGGATTGAGCGGCGATCAGGTTGCGGACCCGGTCGCCCTTGGCATCGATGAGCGTAATCGACGTGACCAACTCCCTCGGCAGGTCGAAGCTGAACCGCAGAGGCATCGAGCGAACCGGCGCGAGCCCTTCCCGCGTCAGCTCTTTGGGCAGATTACCTTTCTCCGCGAAGATGGCTTTGCCCCAGGATCCGGTCGACTGGTAAGTGAACCCGGCGTGCGACATCAGGTCCACGGCCCAGCCGCCGCCGTAGGAGTGCTGGCCGGTCTGGTCGCTCCACTGGATCTGCATGGCCGCCGCGCTCATCTCGCCCGGCTTGAAGGGCCGCGGCGCGCCGAACGTGCTCCAAGGGATGCGATACTCGAAGGTATACCCCTTGCCGTCCGGCCAGCGGACGTAGACTGCCTGGAACTTGTCGGCCGGCACCACGCCCTTGTGGTAGCCATGAGCGTCGTGGAAGTCCATACCGTACTTCAGATGCAGCACCGGCTTGCGGCTGTCGGTGTGATACCACAGCGTCATGTGGACCAGCATTTCGTTGGGCGTCCGATCGTAACCGCCGATCTTGAGCGGATAGCCCAGGCCGGGATCGAGGCACAACCGGAACTGAAACGCGTCGCCATCCCAACCGAAGTCCGGATTGACGTTCTGGATCGGCCTTGTTGAGCATGGGCGTGGGGTCGGCCACGCGCGCGGAGATGTACAGGGCCTCGGCGTCGTACATCATGGCCGTCCGGGCGCTTTGGAACGCGGCGGTGGCCTCGATCACATAGGTATAGATCGTGCCGCTGAGGTCCCAGTCCTTCAGGTCGCCATCAAGGACGATCTTGCCCGGCGCAGGCACAATGAACAGCCGCTGATTGTGATACACGCCCTGCGCGTCGGCCCGGGAAGACATTCCCGCCAATAGTCCCAGGGCTACGACGCACTGTCCGAGTCGACGCAGATTCATGGGTATTGCTCCTTGCGCTCAATATACTTACGGAATCCGTGAAAGTCGATAGGCCGGGCATCGGACATCTGGACTGTGGACAGGCGCTGAGTTTCCTGTTAAATTTGACTGCATCGCAATCCAGGTTTTGACGGATTGATTGCAATGCCTGCCGGACTATCAAGAGGGGGACAAACATCGTGGCTCGAAATGGTTTCATCGATCACGCCTTGATCCTGCTGTCAATCGCCCTCGCTGCGGCTACCATCACGACTTGGCCCCGCCCGGCCCAGTCTGCCGACAAGCCGGACTCTGCGCTGCTGCGGACGATTCATCTGGCCACCGGGCAGATCGTCTGCCACCCCGGCGACATCGAGGGCAATCTGAAGAAGATCCGCGCTTTGGCCCAGCAGGCGGCCCAAGTCGGTGCCCGTTTGTGCCTCTTCGGCGAAGGGGCAATTACCGGTTACGTTTACACCCCGGCCGTGTTGACCAACGCACCCCGCGCCGATGGCCCAGTTGCCGAGCGGCTCAAGCAGATGGCTGCGGAACTGAAGATCGTGATCGCCGCAGGCACGATCGCACGCTTCGACGACGGCCCGCACGGTTGCTGTTTCATCGTCATGCCGGACGGCCGCCTGATCGTGCAGCTCAAGCACGGGGTCAACGACGCGGAACGTAAGGCCGGATTGCTGCCCGGTCCCGTCGAGCGGCAGGTGTTCACCGTGGATGGCGTCAAGATGGGCGTATGCATTTGTTCCGACACTGGCATCCCGGGTATTCGCGACACGCTGGCTAAACAGGGCTGCCAGGTGCTCTTGATGCCCACGGCGGGTGGCGGCGGACGGGAGCACATTTATCACCCGGACGACCTGCGCGACCCCCGCCGCCGGGCCGCCTACGTCAAGCTCATGGACGCTGTGTGCTCGGTCACCTCGGCCGTGGGCGACTGCATCGGCCACCGCATGGCCCAAGTCGCCGTCAATCTCTCCGGCGACGACGGCGTGGACCACTATCACCCGGGCCATAGCTCGATCATCGACAGCCGCGGCCGCATCGTGGCTTTGCTGCCCGGCGAGTACGTGGTCGATTATCTGGAGCCGCGGATGATCCACGGCCAGGTGATTGTACAATCTCCGCGGACGAATGAGACGATAAATTGAGAGCGTGCATGCGTCGAAAGGCAAGCGGCTTGGGTTCCTTCTGGGGCGTCGGCGGCTCTGTGCTGAGCGGGGCGATCATGCTGTTTGTGACGATCGCCGCGGCACGGGGCGACGTCCGGCTTCCCGCGATTTTCAGTCGTGCTGTCTGTCACGACATTCTGCACTTTTCTGCGCGAGTTCTCGTCAGCTCGGCCGGCCAGTTCCGGCAATTCGGTCACGGACGCTTGACCCGCTCGCAGCCTGAACCATGATAAGGTCATGGTTACCACAACCCGCACTCAGAAGCGTTATCACCACCGACTTCGGGAACTCGTCCGCAAGACACAGGACGTAAGCCGCGCTGTCCAATATGGCGTCCCACGCGCTACCGCGCGTAGCTGGCTGACAGCCCCCAGCGTCCAAGTCGTGACCGCTGATCCGCTTACTCGATGGCAGCCGAGCCTATTTGCACGCGGTGATCGACAACTTCTCACGCCGCATCCTGGCTTGGAAGGTCACGCCTACCTTCGATCCGGGCGTCACCGCCGAAATCCTGCTCGCCGCCGCGAAGGGTCTGGAGCACGGTACGCCCACGGTGCTGGCCGACCGTGGCGCTGAGAACTTCAACGGGGCGGTCGATGAACTCGTCCGTTCGGGGCTGCTTCATCGCGTTCTGGCTCGCATTGATATCACGTACTCCAATTCCCTGATCGAATCCTGGTGGCGGGTGCTCAAACACCCATGGCTGTACTTGAACACGCTCGACACCGTCAGCGCGGTGGAGAAGCTGGTTCGGTTCTATGTCCACGAGCACAACACGCGACTACCGCATTCCGCGTTCCAGGGGGCAGACGCCGGACGAGATGTACTTCCAGAAGGGGGACCACATTCCCCAGCGACTTGAAACCGCTCGGCGAGAGGCACGCCAGGCACGGGCGGAAGCGAACCGGAAACGTGACTGCGCGGCCTGCGAGCTTCTGGCTGCCAGCCGGAACTGAAGCCGGCCGACTCGATGCGTCACTTGGGCAGTAGCCAAGGTGCGCTGGTGGCGGGCGGCGCAACGGGAAACCGGGGACAGGAGCTGAACCGTTCACGGTCAAGCTACCGCAGGAACCCACGGCGATGGGGGGTGGCCGACGGTAGTGCGATGATGGTGGCGAGAACTCGCGCAGAAAAGTGCAGAATGTCGTGACAGACAGCTCGGCGGACCACCACAACCGTAAGTTTCCCTACCTCCCTTTGTCACTGGCGGTGGTCGTGCCCGTCTGGGCCTGCACCTGCCGGCCGGAACGTCACGGGCCAAGGGAAGCGTTTGCCGGTTCGTGCGACGGTCTCCAGGCCGTGGAACGTGTATCGGATGGCCTTGCTGTGAGCATCGTCCTCGACATAGGCGTGCCGCGTGCCCGCGGCGTCGCCTGGTAAAGTGAAGGCCGCCAGACTCATGTTCTGGTCGGGCCAGCCCGCGGAATAGCCGGCGGGTGCTCCTGGCAAAGCCCGAGCGATCTTCAGACCATCCTCGGTCCAAACGTCCACCCGTTGGCCCGCGTTGTCGAGGAAGTCGATACTGTCGGTGAAGAAGAACCCCGTGGCGCCGACCGGGTCGGGGCTGAAACCGTTCAGGCTGCCCTCGGAACTCCCGGAACGATCCGGCATCAGGAACGTACTCAGGACCGAGCCGGAGGAATTGGAGATGCGGAGGCCGGCCAGGCCGTTGCAGTATCCCCCGTGCGTCGGCGTATTGCCGATCTGGTAGATCTTGCCGTCGGCGCCAATCTGGAGGAAATGGGGAGCAAAAGCTCCCTCGGGGACGGCTGCGGGAACGACGACTTTGTGGCCATACTTGGGGTCGTTCCAACGGTAGACAGGGTTCCACATGTCGGTCGAGCCGACCCGCGACCAGCCTGCCAGGGGCAGCTTGACGACAGCGCCCAATCGGCCGCGATCGTCGGTGGTCCTGCCGAACCATAGGTTGCCGCCGGCATCCATCCAAACGTCGGAGTTTCCTGCGGCATGGGCGTCCTCGCTGCTGACCCACTCGCCGGGATCGAAGGCGCCGTTGCCGTTGTTGTCGGTCCATATCTGGAGACCACCGGTGTAGACGTGGCCGTCGGCCAAAGCTTGCCCACCGCTGTTGAAGTCGGCAATAAGTACGGACTTGCGCATTCCACCCGGCTCCAAGGCGTAGATCGACACGCCATACAGCGCCGTGGAGGTTTTCGGCAGGCCGACCTGGTCTTCAAGGTAGTAATAGACGACGAAATCGCGGTTTCCCACCCCGGGGATGTTGAGGGTCCTGATCACTCCGCCGCCGTCCACCGTCCCGCTCCAGTCCAGCAGGTCGTTAGGATAGTAGTTGGCCGCATAGGTCCAGGTGTGGTCGGCATTGTTGACTTGATAGAGCCTGCCCCGGCTAAAGACCTGGTGCGTGGCGGGGGTGATGTCGTTGACGGACAGGAACATCGCATAGTCGGAGCCGTAGGAATGCCGCAGCGCGGTGCCGGTGGAATTGAGCCACTGCACCCGCTGGTTGCCGTGGTCGGTGACGATGACGCCGCCACGGCCGTTCACCGCGACCCCTGGATTGGCCCAGATTCCCTTCCACTGAAAGGAGTTGATGGCGACCGGTCCGGGAGTTTGCAGTCTGCCGAAAGAACCCAGCGGCGACGATGGACGGCTGGGGTCGTACCACTTGACCGCGCCGGTGCCCGCCTCAGCCACGTAGAGATAGTGACGGGGCCCGTCATAGGCCAGGCCGTAAGGGTTGTCCAGGGTGTCGGTAGTGATGGAGCTCGCCGTAACCGTGGGCACGCCGCCGGCGTCGACGGTCCAGGTGTACTTCTTAACGTAGCCCCTGGGCCCGCCTGTGGATATCCAGAGCACGCCGGGCGTGGCCGGGTTGGGGCCGGGGCCCGAAGGCTCGTCTTGGACAACGATGCCCTGGGGCCGGACGAGCGCCGGGCTGCCGGCGGACATGGCGACGCCCGTGTCCTTTCTGTGGACCTCGATCGTCCCGTTAATCAGCAGACACCAGATGCGGCCGGGGTCACCGACAAGGCCGGAAATGGGGCCCGAATCCATGGCGTAGGCCAGGGCTCCGACGGAGGAGGCGCGGTAATCGACGTAGTTGGCGCCGGAACCGCGGAAGTTGACCGGAGCACCGCTGGCGGCGTCGTAGCGGTACAGGCCGCGTAGGGTGCCGTTTTCCCTTGCGGCATCCACATAGACCGAAGTGCCGTCGGTAGCCAGGCCTCGTCCGCCCACCATGGAGCTTTGGCCGACCTGGACGCCCCACCTCTGCGCTCCGGAAGCGTTCATTCTTCGCAGGGTAAAGCTGTTCTCCTCTCCCGACGAGAGCATGTAAAGGTTGTTGGCCGAATCGACCGCCACGGAGTCCGCGTCGCAGGGCGACGAAGTTCCGTCATAGGGAGGGACGCCCGTGTTGCCGATGGTCGCGTCATTTGAGCCGGTGGCCCGGTTGGTCAACACGTGGATCTCGTACTGCCGATCGCCCGGCATAACCTCACCGTACTGGTCGCGCCCGTCCCAGTAGAAGTTGACCGTCTGACCGGCGCTGTAGGGGGCGGCCTGCGCAAGGAACTTGAGCTGCTTGCCAGCCAGGTCGTAGATGCCCGCGCTGACCGTGCCGGCCGCGGCAGGCATCTTGGCCGTATGCACGGGGCGGGGCAGAGGGGCGCTGGCGTAGGCCAGCGACTGGAAGTCGTTCAGACGCCCCGTGCCGGTGCCGTTGCCGGCATGGTAGTAATCGGTGATGCGGACGTAACGAACGGCCAGCGGATGGGCTGGGTCAATGGGATGGTGGTTGATGTCCTGCGTGATCTGGAGCGTGCCCAGGGGGGTGGTCTGGTCGACGAGGGTGGTCCAAGTCGAGTTGTCGGCGCTCGTTTCGACCTTGCCACCCCACTGCCAGGTGTTGGTGCCGTAGAAGATCATGGCGAAATGGGCCATCGGCTGCACAACCTTGTAGTCGATGACAAGCTGGGCATCCCCCGCGGCGCCGGTCCTTCCCGCAAAGAACCCTTCCTGGAGGCGGCCGGTGATTCTGCCCGTCTCACCCCAGTTGGCAGCGGAGTGGCCCGGCGGGGCGGTATTGACCTCGTCGTATCGGGCCTTGCCGGCGTCGAAGATCAGCTTGTTGGTAATCGGCGGGCCGACGGCGCTGGCGTAGAACTCCGTTGAACCGCCCTCGTTGGTCATCACGAGTTTGCCGCGCACGCCGGCGCCGCGCCCGTGATCCGAAGGTACCGGACGTTGGCCGGGGCAAAGATCGCCGCCGTGGTCCCCGCGAAGCTTTCCCGGTTTACGTTGTCCGTCGGCTGTTCAGGCATGAGGGGGAAGTAGGAGGCGTTATCGAGCGATCCTTCCACCTTCCACGTGGTCGGCATGGTGCGTGGGCTGGCCCAGCCCACGTTAACCCTGGAAATCGGTAACGACGCAACCGTGTCGCGGGCATAATGACATAGGTCGATCGTCAAGATCATGGTCGCGTCGGCCTCGTGGCCGGCCACCGGGGTCACCTCCCATTTGAAAAAGGTGGCATTGATGACGCCGTCGCCGGGGTTGGAATTGGTGTTGTCGAGCCAGAACGTTGTGGCGCCATAAGCGCCCGGATCGTGGCTAAGAATGGCCGCGGCCCGGGTTCCGTCGGCCAAGTATCGGTCCTGAAACAGGCCCGGCGCGTACATGCCGTCGGGTCCGGTCGGGTAGAACAATACCGGCCCCGTGATGAGCGATCTCCGCGGCTCGATGGGATTTTCGCCGTTTGCGGCGGCGGCGTTTGCGACCAGGGGCGCCCCGTCGGCGGAGTTCATGCCCGACTGGTCACTGAACGTGCCGCCAAAACCAAGAGCCGACGCCGAGAGAGCGACGGCGATAAGTACTTCACAGTTGGCCATTTGTTCCCCTAAGACGAGTTTCTTGGGAAGGACAACGGTGCTTGAGACTACTCGACAGACCACCGGCGTACAAGGACCTGCATCAATCCCCAAACAGTCTGAGAGTTCCATGCAAAGGCCTCGCTGAACCGCTTCTTTCCCCATTCTTAAGGTTCCTGTCCAGCAGAAACGATACTCGGTTCGGCCGCCCTGTTGCTTGGCGGAAAGTTGCGTGCCGGTTGCGACTTACGACGCCGATTGGCTTCGAAGCACCGGGTAATTCCAAGTTGACTACCACGCTGGCGCAAGCGAGAATCCTATTGACCTTTGCCTAGCCAAGGAACCGGAGGGTGAGCACCGCTCGGCCGGAAAATAGGTGGTTTGCGTCGACCGTAGGGGTTCATTCGCTAGGCAAAGGTCAATAGGATGCGAGAGAAGCCATGCCAGCGGTATCCTTGAACAAGGCCGGCCTCCTTGCCCTCTCCTGCGGGGTGGCCATGATCGCGTGTGCCACGCCGGCCGCAGCCGGTGAGCCGGTCGATTTCACTCGCGAGATCCGACCGATCCTTTCCCGCAATTGCTTCGTCTGCCACGGTCCGGACGAGAAGAAACGCAAGGCACGGCTGCGGCTGGACGTCCGCCAGTCGGCCATCGCCCCGCGCGGGGACCATCGAGCGATCTCGCCTGGTGATCCCAAGCAAAGCGAACTAGTCCGCCGCGTCAGCAGCGACGATGACGATGAGCGGATGCCGCCCCCCTCGAACGGCGAGCGGCTGAGCACCCCGGAGGTCGAGCTGCTCTCTCGCTGGATCGGGCAAGGGGCCCGCTACGCGCCGCATTGGGCCTATGTCAAGCCGATCCGGCCGCAGCCGCCGCCGGTTGGCGATCGCACGTGGCCGAAGAACGACATCGACCGCTTCGTCCTGGCGCGTTTGGAGAAAGAACGCCTTCGTCCCTCGCCGGAGGCCGACCGCTATGCGATGGTCCGGCGGCTCGCGCTCGACCTGACCGGCTTGCCGCCGACGCTCGCCGAAGTCGACCAGTTCGTCAACGACAAGGTCCCCGACGCCTATGAGAAGCTGGTCGATCGCTTGCTGGCGCGAGTCGTTTGGCGAGCATTGGGCCCGCATGTGGCTCGACCTGGCCCGCTATGCCGATTCGGCGGGCTACGTGAGCGACGTGCCGAGGGAGATTTGGGCCTATCGCGACTACGTGATCCGCTCGTTGAACTCCAACAAGCCGTTCGATCAGTTCACCGTCGAGCAGATTGCCGGCGACCTGCTTCCCCATCCGAGCGAAGAGCAGCTCACGGCCACGGCCTTCCACCGCAATACGCAGACCAACAACGAAGGCGGTTCCGATCGCGAGGAGTACCGCAACGTGGCGATCGTCGATCGGGTCAACACGACCATGTCGGTCTGGATGGGCACCACCATGGCCTGTGCCCAGTGCCACGACCATAAATACGATCCGATTTCCCAAAGGGAATACTTCCAGTTCTTTGCCATCTTCAACAACACGGAAGACGCCGACCGCGAGGACGAGCATCCCCTCCTTTCCTTCTACACGGAGCAGCAGAAGAGGGAGCGCGAAAAGCTTCAGGCCGAGATCGCGGCGATGGAGCGCAACGTGGCGGAGGAGAAGGCGCCGGCGCCGCAGCCGAAGGCGACTTCCCAGAAGGAGCAGAGGCCGGAAGGAGAAAAAGACAGCAAGACCGCCGCGAAACCGCCATCCACCAACGACAGCAATAGCGTTGCGAATCTGAAAACCGCTCTGGCCGCAATCCGGCCGTATACCGTGCCGATCCAACGCGAGCTTCCCGCCGGAAAACGCCGCACGACCCACATCCAGTATCGCGGCAATTTCCTCGACCTCGGTCCTCAAGTCATGGAAGGCGTGCCGGCCGTCTTCCATCCGCTGCCCAAAGATCTGCCTCCCAACCGCCTCGCACTGGCCAGGTGGCTGGTGGATGAGAACAATCCGCTGACGGCCCGGGTTGTGGTCAATCGGCTCTGGGAAAAGACGTTTGGCGCGGGATTGGTCTTGACCTGCGAGGATTTCGGCACTCGGGGCGAGTTGCCCTCGCACCCGGATCTGTTGGATTACCTGGCGACGGAACTGATTGCCTCGCACTGGGACATCAAGCATCTCATCCGCTTGATGGTTACGTCGGCGGCTTACCGCCAGTCGTCGCGAGTGACGCCGGAATTGCTGGAGCGCGACCCCGACAATCGCCTGCTGGCCCGCGGGCCGCGGTTCCGTCTCGATGCCGAAGCCGTCCGCGATCAGAGTCTCGCCGTGGCCGGACTCTTGAGCCCGAAGATGTATGGGCCCGCCGTGCGTCCCTTGCAGCCGTCGTTTGGGCTCTCCGCGGCTTTTGGCGGCGGCATGGATTGGCAGACAAGCCAGGGCGAGGACCGCTTCCGCCGGGCCGTTTACACGAGCTGGCGGCGGACGAATCCCTATCCTTCGATGGTCACCTTTGATGCGGCAACCCGCGAGGTCTGCGTCTTGCGCCGGCCGCGCACCAATACGCCGCTCCAGGCCCTCGTGACACTGAACGACCCGGTCTATGTCGAGGCCGCCCAGGCGCTGGCGCGCCGCGTCGTCCGCGAGGGCGGCCCGACGCAGGCCGACAAAGTCCGTTACGGCTTCCGCCTTTGCCTGGCCCGAGCGGCCACCGACATGGAGACTGCGCGGCTGGAGCAGCTTTACGAAAGTTCTCGGGAACGTCTTGCCAGGCAGCCCCAAGAGGCCGAGAAGCTGGCTACCCAACCACTCGGTCCTTTACCCGCCGGAGCAGACGCCGTGCAACTGGCGGCCTGGACCGTCGTAGGCAACGTGTTGTTGAACCTCGATGAATTGTTGATGAGGCCGTAAGAACCATGGAACCCGGGTTGGAACACCTGCAAGCGGTCACGCGGCGGCACTTTCTTGGGCGATCGTCGCTCTCGCTGGGCGCCATGGCCATGGCCTCACTGGCAATGGATACATCGAACGCCGCCGCGTCGCCGTCCGCGTCGCCGATCGATGATCCGCTGGCCCCCAAGAGACCGCATTTCGCCCCCAAGGCGAAGCGGGTGATCTATATCCACCTCACCGGCTCACCGCCGAATCTCGACCTGTTCGACTACAAGCCCGAGTTGGTCAATCGCGACGGTCAACCCTGTCCCGACCAGTACACCAAAGGCAAACGCTTCGCCTTCACCTCCGGCACACCCAAACTGCTGGGCACGCCGCGGACCTTCAAGCAGCACGGCAAGGCCGGCCTCTGGCTTTCCGACGCCGCCGGGCACCTGGCCGAGGTGGCCGATGACCTCTGCTTCATCCACTCGATGCACACCGACCAGTTCAATCACGCCCCGGCCGAACTGCTGGTCTTCACGGGCTCGCCGCGGCCCGGGCGTCCGTCGCTCGGCGCGTGGGTCACTTACGGCCTGGGCACCGAAAACCAGGACCTGCCCGGATTCATTGTGCTGATCTCCAGCGGTACGCAGCCCAACGGCGGCAAGAACTCCTTTGGCGCCGGCTTCCTGCCGACCGTCTACCAAGGCGTGCAGTGCCGTTCCAAAGGCGACCCGGTCCTTTATGTTTCCAACCCTGCCGGCATGGACCGGGCGATGCGCCGCATGACGCTCGATGCGCTCAACGATTTGAACCAGATCGAGGCCCGCCAGCTTGGTCATCCGGAAACCATCACGCGAATGTCGCAATACGAGCTGGCCTTTCGCATGCAGGTCTCCGTGCCCGAGGTGATGGACATCGCCCACGAGCCGCAGCAAGTCATCGAAGCCTATGGCGCCCAGGCTGGGGCAAGCAGTCTGGCCAACAATATCCTCCTTGCCCGGCGGCTGGTGGAAAAGGGCGTCCGCTTCGTGCAGTTGTTCGACTGGGGCTGGGATTTTCACGGCACCAACCCCGGCGAGGACATCCGCGACGGCCTGACCAGCAAGTGCAAGACGATGGACCGCGCGATTGCCTCGCTGATCAAAGACCTTCGCCAGCGAGGATTGCTCGACGAGACCCTGGTGGTGATCGGCGGCGAGTTCGGCCGCACGCCCTTCCGCGAGGGTCGGACCGCCGGCAGCAAACTACTCGGCCGCGACCACTATCCCGACTGCTACACGATGCTGCTGGCCGGCGCCGGCGTGAAACGCGGTTTTTCCTATGGCGAGACCGACGACTTGGGCTTCTCGATCACCAACAACAAAGTCCACGTCAACGACCTGCAAGCCACGATCATGCATCTCTTGGGTTTCAACCATGAGAAACTGACCTATCGCTACCAGGGCCGCGACTTCCGCCTCACCGACGTGGCGGGACACGTGGTGAAAGACATCTTGGCCTGACTCTTCTACCTCTGTGGTGATCCGAGCTGTCTGTCACGACATTCTGGACTTTTCTGCGCGAGTTCTCGCCAATGTTGTCCCACTATCGTCGGCCACCCCACATCACGGGGGGTGCCAGCGACGGCTCGGCCGTGAGCGGTTCAGCTCCAGTCACCGGTTTCCTCTCCCGCGACCAGCGCACGTTGGCTGCTGCCAAGGTGACGCATTGAGCCCGCCGACTTCAGTTCCGGCTGGCAGCCAGCAGGCGCAAGCCCCGCAGTCACACTTCCGATTCGCTTCCGCCCGTGCCTGGTGTACCTGTTGCCGAGCGGCTCCAAGCTGCTTGGGGATATGGCCCATCACCAAGGCAAAGAGACACGGTTTCATGGCCGCAACTCCCGATGGTGAGGCACGGCACAATGCCGCCGCAGGCAGGCGTACGCTTGGCGTCCGATCTCCTCGCCCGTGCGCGAAACATTCTCGTACTTGCCCTTGTTCAGTGCGAGTTCCGGGGAGACGAACGAGGCCACGATCGTCCCGCGCCGCTGCAATCCGCCGAACAGTTCATCGTAGTACGACGAATGGGCCTTGCGGGTCGGTAAACGAGATCGGCAAATCGCTGTGCTCCCGGAAGTAGCAGATCGTCTCCAACACCCGCGGCATCAGGCCGTCCTTGTGCGGGTCGGGCAGCGACAATTGGCAGACTTGCTCCGGGCTGCGAATGACCGTTCCCTGCACGGCTGGGTCCATCTTCGGCTGGAACAGAATCTTCACGCCCAGGGCCGACGCGAGCACGCCCGTCCCGTACCAGGGAAACAGGAAGGGAATATAATCGTCGTTGTAGGTCTCCATGTGCCGCTCGATCTTCTCCACCTGGTACCGGAGCATCGACTCGGAGTCGGTGAAGTAGTCGTCGGGGATCAGGGTGGGCGTCTCGCCGGATAGCCAGTAATTTACGTCGGCCACCTGGAACGGCACCACGCCGTTGTCACGGTGGCGGAAAACGTCCTCGATCCGCGCATAGGACGCGGCGACCCGCTCGGCATAACGTTCGGTCATGGCCATGTTCGGCACGCCTCCACGTAGGCCTCGACGTTCTCCCAGGGCACCTCCGGTTCGAGCATGTGCGTCGGGCAGCAGAGCAGCCCCCCGAGCCGTCCGGCAAGTTGGAGGTTGCGGTGAACCGTCGCCCGGACTTCCTGTGGCGTGCCAAACGGCATCGTCGTTTGCGTGCCGATCGTGCCGTTGAACGATATCCGGCCGCCGAACTCACCGAGCACCTGCTCCACGTCCATGCACTCGGGCTGGACGGGGTTGAGCACGTCGATGCCCGCCTCGATCAGGTCGGGAATAAGCGGCGTCACGTAACCGCACGAGTGGTACTGGATGATGATGTCGGGCTTGATCGCCTTGGCCGTGTCGATCACCCGCTTCAGCCGCGGCTTGAGCCACGTGCGGTACATCTCGCGGGACATCATGATCGACCGCTGCATGCCGAGGTCGTCGCCCAGGGCCAGGATGTCCGCGCCGGCCTCGGCATAGCGCGCGGCGCGGAAGCAGGCCGAGTCGGTGATCTTGTCCAGCAGGAAGACAGCCTTCTCGTCCTCGGCGGCCATGTCGATCATCAAGAGGTCCATGCGCCGCAGGTACCAAGCGGTTTCCCAAACCGTACACTCCATCCATACCTGAGCCGTCAGCCCGCGGGCCTGGATCGCCGCAACCTCGCGGGGCAGATCACCGCGGCCAGAGGATTTCCTCGATCACCCTTGGGGTTTCATCCACCACTGCGTGGGGACCGATCCCAAGTCGCTTAGGCTGTCAAGAGCCGACGGACCAGCACAGGGGGTTTACCGCTCAGCCCCAGCCGGTGCGCCGCCGGCCTTGACGATCTCAAACGGCATGGCGGGCATCGGGCCGATCAGGTTGCGGACCTCGCGGGTCTTTCCGTCCTTTTCCGTGACGGTGCTCTGAAGGAAGACGTTGGCCATCAGGTTCCCCTTCAGCCCCGGCTTGGCTTGTTGGGCGTCGGCACGCAACACGACGGCAATCCCCTTTTCGGTCCACGACACGCGGTCGACGCTGATTCCCTCCGGCGGATCGCTCAGGTCGACCTGCGGCTGGCCGGTGCGGCTCCAACCGAAGCGAACCTGCACCTCCACGGCCCCGCCGACGGGAATCTTCACCGGCTGCGGGCTGAGAATGTCCATCGGGTGCTGGAAGTCGCGGCGCGGCCCGGGCTTGTTCGCGGCGGCCGCGCGGGCTGCCTCTTCGCGGAACCGGAAGCGGTCTTCGGGCACGAGCGTGAAATCGCGGGCGGGAACCAGGTGCTTATAGAAGAACGCCTGGGTCATTTCCTCGGCCGGGACGGCTTGGCGCACGACCTCCTTGCCGTCGATCATCGCTCGGCCTTCCAGGCACACGTGCACCGGCTCGCCCGAGAGCATCGAAGAAACGGCCAGCGTCAGGCGCGCCTGGTCCTGCCCCTCGGGAATCAAAGCGCCGTCCAGCGCCAGCCCGTCGGGGTTGTCCTTGAAACGCAGCGCGATTTCGCCGTTGAACCCGTCCTTGCGCAGGGCGTAGACCGCCAAGGGATTAAGCCGCCAGGCGACCGTGTTGAGGCACGACGGCGTGACCCGCAGCTCGAAGTCGGGCCGCGGCGGGCCCAGGCGCAGGCGATAGGCGTACTCCGGCCCGCCGTGGTGCTGGGCGTCGCCCAGGCGGACGTAATACGTCCCGTCGGCGGGCAGGGTGACGTTGATCAGCGAATCGGCGTGGTGCGTTTGCAGGCCGTCGGATTTGTCTTCGTGGTCGTCGTTCAGTGCCAGCCGCCGGCCGGCGGCGTCGAGCAATTCCAGAACGCTGTCCAGCGGCGATTCGAGCCGCCGGGCGTACACTTCGGCAACGATCTGCTGCCCGGCGCGGCCCTCGAAACGATACACGTCCCAGTCGCCAGGCCGGTCGATCCGCCCGTTGACGATCGCCGGCAGCGTGACGGCCTGCGCGGTTTGCGTCGCATCGTTCGGCTCGCGTTCGACGGATTCGGGCAGGGTATCGACGAGGAAGGGCATCGTGTTGGAGATCATCTCCCCCTTGCGGACCGAAAGCGGATGAATGCCGGGCGGCATGTCCTTGGCGTCCAGGGTCAGCGTGTCGGCTGGCAGGTTCCAGCCGGAGAGCTTGACGGTGGTCGCCGTGCCGGCCCGGCCGCCCAGCGGGAAGATCCCCGTAATGAAGGGAAGCTCGCCCAGGCTGATGCGATAGACGAAATCGGGCCGGCCGCGGTAGATCGCGTCCTTGATCTCGATTACGTACTGTCCGTCCTCCGGGACTTTGAAGAACAGTACAGGATCGGGATGGAACCGGTAGTCGTCGTCGTAGGCCAGCTCTTTTCCCCGCGAGTCGTAAAGCGCCAAGGTGGCCTGGAACCAGCCCGGCACGGCGTCGGCCAGGTAGGGGATCAGTTCCCGCGCACTGGCGGCGATGACCAGTTGCTGGCCCTTGCGGGCTGGGAAGCGGAAGCGGTCGGCCGTGCCGGGCGTGAAGCGGCCGGGCGAAAAGTAGAGCATGTCCGGGTCGCGGGGAATGATCTGCCCGTTCACCACGGCCGGCAGCGTGATGGGCGTGGTGACCGGGGGAGCATAGCTCGGGATCTCGCTTTCTTGCTGGTCCGCGACGATGTCCGGCTCGGCCTTGTTGAATTCCGGAAGGGATCCCACGTAGAACCGGATGGGGTTCGATATGCCGCGCGGCGTCTCCACGCGGATCTCCCGCTGGCCGGGCTCCGCGTCGGCCGCCAGCGCGACGCGGACGGTCAACGTATCGCCGACTGCCGGATAGGTTTGCCTGAGTATTTGGCTGCTTTGGTAGCGGGTGATCTTTCGCCTGATCTGGGCGATCTCCTTGCGGACTTCGGCGTCGGGCTTGTCTCTTGCGAGCTTGTTCGCCTTTTCCCGCAACACACTGGCTTCCTGCTCCGTCATGGTCTTGACGTCTTTGACCAACTCGGCTTTGATGCCGCCGCCGGATAAGTGAACCTGAAGGACATCGATCTGATAATCTCCTTTCCAGGAGCCCAGGTTTTGCCCGCCCACCGTGACCAAGAACGTCGTGCCCTGCCGGCCGCCGGCCGGAACGACGTAGCCGATTCGCGGACGCTCCTGCGCAGCGCGGAAAGGGAACTTGAGGCGATTACCAGCGCACAGGCTGTGGAAAGTCGAAAGCGGTTCATGGCAGGAGTTAGACCCCAATAGTACGAGATCGAGGGTTTTGTAGGATCTCCACCAGAGACGACAGTTCTAAGCTGATTCGTTCACATGATCTCCTTCAGCCGACCGGCCATGGGAATCCCGTCCGCCGCGGTCGGCGTGACGGTGATCGGCAGGCCTAGCGGATTGGGCAGCTTCCCCTCGGGATCGATTCCCATGAGCTCGTAGATGCTGCCCAGCAGGTCGCAGGGATAGACCGGGCGGCTCTTGACCTCTTCGCCCTTGGCGTCCGACGCGCCCACGACCTGCCCGCCCTTGAATCCGCCGCCGGCGACCAGGGCGGAGAAGACCTTGCCGTAGTGGTTGCGTCCGCCGTTCCAGGGCGGCCCCCAGTCGATCTTGGGCGTGCGGCCGAATTCGCCGCAGCACCAGATGATCGTCGTATCCAAGAGGCCGTGCTCCGCCAGCTCGGCCAGCAGCGTCGCCAGCCCCCGGTCCAAATCCGGCAGCAGTTGGCGCATGGCCTTGAAGTTCTCGGAATGCGTGTCCCAGCCGCCGAAGTTGATGGTGACGTAGGGCACGCCGCGCTCGACCAGCCGCCGCGCCGCCAGGCAGCTCTGGCCGAACCGCGTGCGCGAGACCCAGGTGCCCCAATTGACGTCGTACCGCGCCCGCACCGCGGCCGTCTCTTGCGAAAGGTCGAAGGCCTTGGCGCCGTCGCCCAGAATCATGTCGTAAGCCTGATCCTCCGACTGGTAATAGACCTTCAGGGCCGGGTTGCCCTTGGCGGCGCCGCCCAGGGTATCGAGCTTGTGAAGCAGGTCGCGGCGCTGCTGCTGCTGTTGGTCGCTGACGCCGGGCGAGACGACGCCCTCGACCATGAACTTTTGCTGCGCCGGGTCGCCCCCGGTGGCGAAGGGCATGTAACGCGGCCCCAGGAATCCGGCCTCCGAGAACCGTCCCTGCGATTCCGTGAGCACGATGTAGGGCGGAATCAGCCCCTTGTAGCCCCTGTCGTAACCCTTGAACAGCGAGACCACCGCCCCGGCGCACGGGTAGACGAGGCGGTCGCCGGGCCGCCGGCCGGTCTGCGTCAGGTAGGCGGCCGTCTCGTGGCCGTTGTCGCCGTGGGTCATGCTGCGGATGAGCGAGTACTTGTCCGCCTGCTTCGCCAAAAGCGGGAGCAGCTCGCCGATGCGGATGCCCGGAACGTTGGTCGGGATCGGGTTATTCAGCGGGCCGCAGTAGTCGTTGCCCGCCTCGGGCTTCGGATCGAACGTGTCGAGGTGCGGCGGCCCGCCGGCCAGCCAGATCTGGATCACGGACTTGGCCTTGGCCTTCGGCGGCGCGGCCGCGGCGCGGGCGGCGACTGTCGGCCCGGCGGCCATGAGCAGCCCAGCGGCGCCGGCAAGGCCGCGGCGAAGCGCCTCGCGGCGGGAGAGCCCGGCGTCGATCCTGCTGGACAACTTTTCGGTACTCATGCGATTATCTCCGTGCAAGGCCGGGAGTTAGGAGTTAGAAGCTAGGAGTTAGGAGTTAGAATGGCCGAGGGGCAGCCGTTTAACAGGCGTCTGATCTCGTCGGTCACGACTGATATTCCCCAAGGGTGAACTGGGTTGCACATGCCTGAGAGAAAACTGCGTGTCCACCATTCTGGTGTGACCATCCTGAAGTGGACCCGTTTGTCTAGACCACGAAACGCGATTTCTTAGGTAGAGAGGACTGGCGGCCCGCGAGACCCTTCCCAGGTCTCGCGCGGCCGCAGAGTCGCACCCACCGCTATGAGTACCGTTTGATTTTCCCATTTGTGCGCGAAAGTGAGTCATTATGATGACACATTATCGTCGGCTCATGTTGTTTCATGGTAGACCGCCATCGGCGTTTGGTAGTCCAAGGCCGCATGAATCCGCTCCTCGTTGTAGTCCGGAAAGTAGGCCGCCAGGCCCGCCTGCAAGGCTCGCGGCGTCGCATAGTCGTGCAGGTAGAGGTGCTCATACTTCACCGTCCGCCACAAACGCTCCACGAATACGTTGTCCATCCAGCGGCCACGCCCATCCATGCTCACGGCCACGGCCGCCTTCTCCAGGCGACCGGTAAACGCTTCGGCCGTGTACTGCACGCCCTGGTCCGTGTTGAAGATCTCCGGCGTGCCGCCGCCCAATGCTTCCTCCAACGCCTCCAAACAAAACCATCCATCCAAGGTGTTCGACAACCGCCACGACAGGACGTAACGGCTGAACCAGTCCATGACCACCGTCAAGTACATCCAGCCCTGGGGCATGGGCACGTAGGTGATGTCGCTGGACCACACCTGGTTGGGCGCACGATCTTCACATCCCGCAACAAATAGGGGTAAGTCCGGTGTTCCTTCGTGTTCTGCGACAGACGCGGCTTGGGGTAAATCGCCTCCAGGCCCATCAACCGCATCAGCCGCTGCGCCCGCTTGCGATCGATGCCCATCACCTCCGCCATCTTCCGGCTGCCGTAGTAGGGTTTCCTCAGGTACTGCTCGTCGATCCGACGCATCAACGCCAGGTTCTCCGGCGACTCGCCCACCGCCTCGTAGTACCAACTCGATCGGTTCAAGCCCAGCAGCTCGCATTGCCGGCGAACGCTCAGCCGCAAATGGTCCGTTTCGATACACTCCCGCTTGAACTCAATCGAGTCGGGCAACTTTTTTTTTCAACCAGGCCGCCTCCATTTGAAGCCGCCCGATCTGCTCATACAACTCGGCGATTAACGCGTCCTGGCCCTGGACCTCGCGGCGACGGTCGTCGGAGAACAACTCCGCTGCACCGTCAAGCAGACGCCGTTTCCATTGACCGATCTGCGTCGAATGAACGCCGAACTGGGACACCAATTGGCTCGTCGTGCGGTCCCCCCGCATCGCTGCCAACGCCACCTTCGCCTTCACGCCAGCCTCGATCCGCCGTCGTTTCGCTCCCATGTAACCCTCCCAAGTCTGGACCAATCCTACCACGATTTCGACCTAAAGTCGTGGTCCAGTTTCTTGGGTCCACTATATCCTGACGAGAAATCGACAAAGCACTGTGAACGCCGACAGACGTATCCAAACATATTTCAGTAATTTTTCTGAAGTGGAAAGGCAAGGTCACAATAGAACTTCTCCCGAAACGTGGCATCCGATACTAATTTTCGGCATAGCCCCTTCAGCCGCGAAATGTGCCTGGTCATCTTTCCCGCCAATTCGACCTTTCCCGTAACCGTCTTGGCGTCGTCCCAAAAGAAAATACGCTGCGTATAGACCCCATTAACCTGGTCGTGCCAGACGCGAAAGTGCCAGACCGTCCCGTCCTTGCCGGTCACCGGCTTATCCAAGTTCTGACCGTTCCACCACATAACAGGTCACGTTGTACCCACACAATCAAATCGCGAAACGATCTCACCGTCCCTCTTATACGCTTCTGGCTCCCAACTTCTAACTCCTAACTCCTAACTCCTAACTCCTAACTCCTTCCTCCTCCTCAATGCCGATAGCAAAACTCCGGACTATTGATCAACACCCACACGAGGTCGCGCAGGCCGGAGTCGGCCCACATGGTTTTGACGTGCGTTTGCGCGAATTGCAGTTCCTCCTCCGTCGGCTGCCGCGAGAGGATCGCCAGGTAGAGCTCGCCGACGCTTTCGGTTTTCCCCGGGTCTGATCGGAACAGGGGCCGCAGCTTCGGGCTCTTCTCGATCTTCTGCCGCACGTGGCTGGAATTCAGCATGTGCAGCCGCTGCGATGCCGTGGGCCGATTGTTGCGGTCCGACTCCAGCCCCGTGTCGCGCGACGAGCGGCCGAACTTCTCCAGGAACGGGCTGGTGATGCTGGCGTCGGCTAGGGCCACCGCCCGCTGGTTCTCAGGCATGTAGGTGTACGGCTCCGGGATGATGCTCCAGTACTGCTCGGTCGTGCCTGTGACCTGGCAGAGGGCGTCGATCAGCACCTCGGCCTCCAGGCGGCGGAGCGAATACTGTGCGAAATTCGCCTCCGCCCGCGGATCGTCGCTCCGGGCGACGAACGACAACTGGTAGGTCGTCGAGTTGACGATCTCGCGGATCAGGTGCTTCAGGTCGTAGCGGGAGGCAATCAGGTCCTGCTCGAGGAAGGCCAGCAGCTCGGGATTGGCGGGCGGGTTGTCGGGGCGGATGTCGTCGGCCGGATGGATGATCCCGCGGCCCAACAACCAGAACCAAACGCGGTTGACCACGCTGCGCGTGAACCAGGGGTTCTTCGGATCGATCAGCCACTTGGCAAAGGCCTCGCGCGGGTCCTCGCCTGGCGTGAGGCGGACCGGCGATCCGTCCGGCAGCGCGGCCGCCCGCAGCGACTCGACGCCCTGCGGGCTTGGGGCCTTCTCCAGGTTGAACTGGACGATCTCTTCCTTCCATTCGATGGTGGGTTTGTAGGCGATCTGCGAGAAGAAGGCCGCCATGCCCGCCCACCGCTCCTTGGGCCAGCCTTCGGGCCGCACGCCCATGAAGCTCAGGGCCACGGCCTGGGCGATGGCCTGCGGCTGGCGGCTCTGTACGGCGCGGTAGAAGTTCACCGCCGGCTCGCGGAAATTGCTGCCGCTGGCCGTGAGCATCTCGCGGACGAACCAGTCGTAGGGCACGTTGTCGCGGATGCTCGTGCGGATCCAGCGATGGTAGGCCTGCACCGCGTTGGGCCACAGCTTGATGGGGAACTCGGACTTGACCCGCAGCAGATCGCACCACCGCATGGCCCAATAGTCGGCGAACTCGTCGCGCTCCAGAAGGCGATCGACAAGCTTGCGGCGTTTGCCGGGGTCGGAATCGTTGAGGAACTGCCGGGCTTCGTCGGCCGTGGGCAGGGTGCCGATGACGTCCAGGTAGGCCCGGCGGAGGAAGACGCCATCGGAGCAGACCCGGGCCGGCGTGATGCCCAGTTGTTTGAGCCTGCCGAGGACCAGCTCATCGATGCGGCCTTGGGCCACCGGCTCGGCGACGCTTTCAAAAGGGCTCGGCGGCGGTGCGGCACGAGCCCGGCCGGCCACGGCCGCCGCCAGGACGACAAAAACAACTAGGGATCGTTTCATAGGTGGGTTCCCGCGGGGATGTCAGGCACTATTCCTTCAGAATTCCATCTTCCGACGGTCGGCCCAGGTGGCTCACAGGGCGGGGTGGAAAGGTGGGAGCAAGCAAATGGGTGAGCGTGCGCATTCTATCACGCCGCGGGACGGGGAGCAATCTGTCATGGGTATTCTACGTTTTGCGTTCTTCTTCCTCCGCGGTTTCCTGCTTGGCCGGGCAACCCTGGCCGCCGAGAATCTCGCGCTGCGACACCAATGGCTCGTCCTGCGACGCTCGGTCAAGCGACCCCGGCTGCGTCGCTGGGATCGGGTCTTCTGGAGCCGGCTCTCCAGGTTCTGGAAGAACTGGCCCTCCTGCCTATCGCGTCCGATCCTTCCAGCGAGACGTGCTTCCGGCTTGTCCCACATTGGCCTTAAGCGAAGGCGACCTTGTTGACAACGTGGTGGGTGCGGCAATATCTTTTCCAGAACTGCTCTGAATACCCGCCCGCCGAACCCGGTCGTTCTAGCCACAAAACCCGCGAAGGAGATTTGACTATGAGAATCCGAAGCACGCGATACCGATTGTTGTTAGCGTTGGCTTTCCTGGTCGTTGCGGATGGTTCACTGCCCAGAAACGTTCGTGCCGAGACCCGCACGGCCGCCGCCTTGACGCCCGAGGCCGTCTGGGAGGCGACCAACGCGGCCAAGGATGGGGACGTTGTGCAACTCCCGGAAGGAACGGCGGTCTGGAAGAAGGGATGGAACGCCAATCATTGGGCAAAGATGAAAGCGATTACCATCCACGGCGCCGGAATCGACAAGACGATCATTCGCACGGAGACAACCACGGCTCCGGGAGACAAGTCGTTCGTGATCAACGGAGTGGAAGGAAAACCCTTCCGGATCACAGGGATCACGTTCGACGGAACCGGGTTTCCCAACGCGGGAACGTGGGCCGGCGAGGTCGTGATCAGCGGGAATTGCAAGAACTTCCGCGTTGATCACTGCAAGTTCCTCAATATGGATCAGATGATGTCGATCACTGGGGACACATATGGTTTGATCGACCACTGCTATTTTTGCGCTCTGGTGAAGAATCGCCAGGCGCAGACGATCATGTGCCAGGGGCCCGGCAAGGTAGCCTTCACCAGGCCTCTCACCCTCGGCACTGACCAAGCCGTCTACTTCGAGGACAATGAGGCCCGCTTCAGCCCGGAGGTCGTTAACCCGGACGGCAACAACCCGTGGATCGTGCCGTACAACGGAGCCCGCGTTGTCATCCGGCACAACAAGATCATCAATACCCAACTGGAAATCTACAGGGTCCGCCCGGGGGCCTTTGGATCCCAGAGCGCCGAGGTTTACGATAACACGTTCTCCGCCGAGGGCCTGAAGATGGGCCGGCCCCAGGGGTTCATCTTCGTCGCCGGCGGCGTTGCCATGGTGTTCAACAACACGGTGACGGGAACGACCTACAACACTCGCACGATCCAAGTCAGTCACGAAAGATCGTTTGACCTCATTGGGGAGTTTGGGATCTGCGACGGAACGAACCCCATGGACGGCAACGAGATTCCGGCGGGCCAGAAAGGGGCAGGCTATCCAGCCTTCGGCCAACCGGGCCGGGCAACGGATGCCGACGGAGACGGCGTGTTCGAACCATCGCCCTGCTACGCCTGGAACAACACGCTCAACGGAGCGAAGCTGAACATGGTGCTGCGCCCTTGGGCTAATCCGGAACACGCAGCGAAACAGGCAGCGCATGTCAAGGAAGGGCGAGATTTCTTCAACCAGGCGCCCCCGCCCGAATACTACAAGCCGTACGCGTATCCGCATCCGCTTCAAAGCGGCTGGGAGGCGCTGATGAAGAGTGCCGCCGGCCCTGCCGGTGCCGGTTCGGACAGTCGTCCGGCAAGAACCTCCAATAGAAAGCCGTGAATCAGCGGAGTAGGATCGACGTTCCGCGCTTCGGTCGTATCGACCGGAGCGCCGGACGGCACAAGCGGGGAAAGCCGACGAGCTGGTCGCTGTCGTCGGGGCAGTAATCCTCAGTAGCAGCTTTCCGAACATGAGTTTTGTCGCAGGTCTTCGCATTGTCAAGGCGTGGCGTTACTCGCCCCCTCCGTCGAGCCGGACGAAATCGAGAGAATCCTCCGTTTTCTGCCACTCAGCCGGCGATTGGCGACTACCCCGCAAAATCAGTCCGAGAGTGCCATCTCGTAATTCAAGGCACTGGAAAGCCGTCAAGAGTGAAGTTTCCAACCACGAACGCACAGATACCTGTGGGGGGAGCCATCAACAGCCACTCCGCCCTGACAGACAGCGGCGTCTTCAGCATGCAATGCCAACCTCGGGGGCGCGTCCAATCCGAAGCATTTCGCGACTGCTTGTCTGCGGAGGAGGGGCACGCCGACGCGTGCTGGAAATGACCTTCGCTGCGGAGGTTGGGGTGACTGACGCAGGCAAGGCGGCCGGTCGTGGTTCCGAGAAATCGGTGGTATTTCAACACGTGTCCTTCCCAAAAAACTCGTTTTGGGGAGGGGCGGGAGGCCAATGTGCGTAGACGAGGGGAACAGGAAGGGCCGGGAACGAATGCTGTAACGGCAGAATCGGCCTTCGGGATTGCAGTTTTGGCACGCCGGCGCGCACTGCTTGCGTCGATCAAAGATTGAACTGGAGACCGGTGTCCTTGGCAAAAAACTCGTATTGGGGAGAGGCGGGAGGCCAATGTGCGTAGACGAGGGGAACAGGAAGGACTGGGAACGATTGCTGTAACGGCAGAATCGGCCTTCGGGATTGCAGTTTTGGCACGCCGGCGCGCACTGCTTGCGTCGATCAAAGATTGAACTGGAGAACAGGCGCAACGGTCACGCCGCATGCCGGGTGTACCGATGGTGCAAGCCGCCGACTTGCGGGATGGCAACCATTTCGCCCTGCGACGGCGGTTCGACGCCGCGCGGTGTCGGCGAGTTGCGATCCAGCGATAGATGCGGCCGCGAGTTGTGATAATACTGGAAGTACGATTTCAGGATTCGCCGCAGGTGATCCTCATTCAGGATGATCATGTGGTCCAGACATTCGCGGCGTATGGAACCAATCACCCGTTCGCAATAGGGGTTCTGCCAGGGCGACCGTGGGCACGGTGAAGAAGTCGCAGGCAGCGATATCGGGAACGTGATTCGCCAGGAATGTTCGCTAGGTCTGCGACGGCGGCTTCCTGGTGCGGACCATGTACTTGGCCACCGTCCGTTCCGCAGCCTGGTAGCCCAGCAACAGCAACTCCGACAGAATTCGGGCGCGCCCCAGAGCGGATTCTCACGAGACATGCGGCGAATCAGCTCCCGGATTTCGCGTTGGAGGGGAGGGCGTCCGGGTTTGCTGGCCCTCGACTTCCATCGCCAATAGAGCTTGAACCCCATGCGGTGCCAGTGGACGACCGTCTGGGGTTGGACGGTGGCCAGCGCCGATCGCCAATGGGACCAGAGTCGAGAGAGCCAAACCCAGAAGATGCGGTCACGGGGCCGCAGCTTGGGGCGTTTGACGGTGTGCTGGTAGACGGCCAACTGCTGCCGCAGGGCGAGGTTTTCGACGGCCAGGTGGAGCCGGGGTACCAGGAACGCTCGGATGAGAAGAAAGACCGCCTTGAAGATGCCCATGGAGTTGACTATACTCGGGAAAGACGCCTGCCGCACCCCGATTTTGAAGTACCTTGTCAGATTCCCCCGATTCGGGACAAGATAGGGTAGGCAACCGACCTGCCCGCGATTTCCCTCCCTCCTTACTCCCCCCGACGCGATTATGATGTCTCACTGTCACGCGCCGCGTCTGTTTCTGGTTTCAAGCCTTCTTTCAGCCGTGGCGACTGGCAGCTTGGCTGCCGAGGATGTGAGTTTCGCACGGTTCGACCGCCGCGCTAACGCCGGCGAGCGTCTCAACGTCGTCTTCTTCGGCTGTTCGCTGACCCGGGGTGCCAATGCGACCGATCCCCAGTTGACGAGTTACCGCGCCCAGTTCGCCGACCGCCTCACCGAGGCGTATCCCAAGGCGCATTTCCGGTTCTGGGATGCGTCGATCGGCGGGACAAACTCGCAGTTGGGCGTGTTTCGCCTGGATCGCGACGTGTTGCGTCACAAGCCCGACCTGGTGTTGGTCGACTTCTCGGCCAACGACGACATCGGTTCCGACAACGTGGAAACGATGGCCAGCTACGAGGCGATCATTCGTCGCATTCTGACGGAGGCCAAGGCCCCCGTCGTGCAGGTCATCTTTCCGTTTCAATGGAACGTCGCCGCCGGAACGCTCGCGGGAATGAAGCGCCGCGACATGCACCGAGCACTGGCCCAGGCCTACGGCGTGCCGATCGGCGATGCGATCGAGCTGGCGCAGCAGCGGGTCAAAGCGGGCGAAACGTCGCTCGAAAAGCTCTGGCCGACCGACGGCGTCCATCCGGGCGACGAGGGTTACCGCCTGTTCACCGACGCCGCTTGGACCGCCTTTCAAGAGGCGGTGAGGGGCAAGACCGTCTGCTGGTCGCCCGAGAGAATGCTCTATGCCGACACCTACATGCACAGCGCCCGGGTGCGGCTGTCGAGCCTGGGGACGCCGCCCCGGGGATGGCGCGTCGGCGCGCCGCACCTGGTCTCCGCGTTCTTCGACATGCTCATGTCGCGCTGGCTGGACGACGAAACGATCGCCCGGGCCGAAAAACCGGCCGACGGCTCGAAGCTTAACCAACCCGAGCGGTTCCGGGTCCGGTTCCAAGGCCAAATGGTCATGTTCTTCGGCGAGACGACCAAGGAGGGCGGAAAGTATCGCGTGTATATCGACGGCGCCCTGGTACGGCACCGAGAGAATAGGGACTCCCCGCTTCTCGATACATTCGACGCCGGCAAATTCGGCCGGGCCGTGGGAGGCAACGCCCACCTGTCGCAAGTGATTGCCGAGGGCCTGGATCCCGAGAAGCCTCACGTGCTGGAGATCGAGCCGGCGCTGGCGGCCCCCGGCGACGAGCTTCGCCTGGAGAAGCATCTGCGTGGCGGGCCGACGGGCCGGCGTCACACGGCTCGATTGAACTGCGGTCCACCCGAGTACGACAACCCCTTCTTGGAGGATACCTTTCGTGAAACGCGCGATCCCAATCATCGTCTTTGTGGTTTCCCTGTGCGGATACGGCCTTTCGCTTGCCACCGAAACCGAGCACGTCGAGTTTCGCATTCTGCCGGCGCCGGGAAGAGTGGTCATCGACGGCAAGGCGGACGACTGGGATCTGTCGGGCTCGATGCTCATCTGCTCCGACGTGGAGAACTACCGCAACGAATATGCGTCGTGGCAAAGCGCGATGTACGACGCCGAGAATCTCTATCTGCTATCCCGCTGGATCGACCTGACTCCACTGAACAATCCCGGCCTGGTCGGCTCGGACATGGGCTTCCAGGGCGACTGCCTCCAGGTGCGGATCATCACAGCTACTGCGGGATCGGCCGACGCCAAGGCCGACAACGTCAAGGCCGGCCAGCGGACGACCCACGTCACGGCCTGGCGAGGGAGGGACGGGCGCGACGCGGTCGAGCTGGTCTACGGCAAGCAGTTCAATGAAGGCGAAATCAAGGACGCCGAAAAGCAGGGCGCGCAACAAGCGTTTCTCGTCAACGCCGACGGCAAGGGATACGTCCAGGAGATCGCCATCCCCTGGAAACTGCTGACCCGGGACGGCCGCGTCCCGAAACCCGGCCAAACGATCATCATGACTTACGAGCCGAACTTCGGCACCGCGGCGAAGATGCGGATCACGACCAAGGACCTTTTCCGCGCGGGCGTCACGCCGGATCGCGTGTTTGCCTTCATGGCTTCTCCCTGCTGGGGCGTCGCCAAACTCGAACCGGCCGGCCACATCGCGCCGATGCCGGTGCGATTGTCCGACGGGCGAACCTTCCCGGTCAGGCTCGAGAAAGGTGTGCCGGTGGTCGACTGGAAAGGGCTGTACAAGGAGGACAAGCTCGAAGGGTTCGCCAAGATCACGCTGCAAATGCCCGAGGACGGTTTCGTCTCCCTGATCATCAAGAACGCCGACGGGCAGGTCGTGCGGAACCTGCTCAACGCGAAGTTCCTGACCAAGGGCCCGCAGGAGGTGTTGTGGGACGGGCTGACCACGCCGAGCGATCGCAAGCCGGGTGAACCGGTACCGGCCGGCAATTACACGTGGGAGGCGATTTGGCACAAGGGCATCGGGCTGAGCCTGGTCGGCTGGGCCTGCAACGCCGGCCGTGCGCCGTTCGATTCGCCCGGCGGCAATTGGGGCGGCGACATGGCGGGCCCCGCCGCCGTCGACGCCGACGACCAGAGCATGTACCTCGGCTGGTCGGCTGCGGAAGCCGGGCAGGCCCTCGTCTGCACGGATTTCGACGGAAAAGTAAAATGGCGCCGCAAGCGCGGCGGCTTCGGCGGCGCGGCCCTCGTCGCCGCCGCCAAAGGCATCGTCTACGTCTACGACGCCGGCCAGGGCAACGTCCTCTACCGCCTTGATGCCGCCAAGGGCGAGTACTCGAACTGGCAAGGCACGACCGAGGCTAGCATCGAGCTGGGCAAGATCCTCAAGCCATTCAAGCCGGCCGATGCCAAGCAAGAGCCGGCCGCCAGCGGCCTGGCCGTCCTCGACGGGAAGATCTTTGTCAGCTACGGCCCGCTGAATGCCCCCTGGAACAACCGCCAGCCTTCGGGCAATAAGCTGCTGGTCCTCGACGCCGCCACCGGCCGGCTGCTCAACCAGGTCTCGTGCGCGGACCCCGGCGACCTGAAGACCGGCGCCGACGGGAAGCTCTACATGGTCCTCGGGACGACGCGGATCGCGGTCGTCGATCCCCGAACGGCCGCCGTCTCGACGGTCGTCGACGGACTGCGCAACATCCGCTGCGTGGCCGCCGACAAGCAGGGAAAGATCTACGCCGGCCTCGGCGAACCCGAGAACCAGGTGCAGGTCTTCGACAAGGCCGGCCGCTCGATCCGCACGATCGGCAAGCCGGGCGGGCGAAGCCTGTTGGGGCCCTGGGAACCCAACGGCGTGCGTTTCATGACGGCCCTGAAGATCGACTCCGACGGCAAGCTCTGGGTGATGGAGAACGACACCCGGCCGCGGCGTATCTCGGTTTGGGACGCCCAGAGCGGCGCGCTGCAGAGCGAGCTGTTCGGCCCGACGGACTACGGCGCCGGCGGCGGCGCGATCTGTCCGACCGACCCCTACACCATGATCGGCCACGGCTGCGAGTGGAAGATCGACAAGGAAACGGGCCGGGCGCGGTGCGTGGCCGTCGTCTCTCGCGGCCAGTGGCGGAACGCCCGGTTCGGAACCGGCAGAGACGGGCGCGTCTACGCGGCCATCGGCGGCGGCTGGGCGCCCCACCTGCCGGTGAACATCTTCGAGCGCATCGCGGCCGGCAAGTGGAAGCTCCGCGCGACCATCGCCACCGAAGAAGTCGACGGCGGAAAGCCGCCGCGGCACGTCAGCGTCTGGTCCGACCGCAACGACGACCAGCAGCAGCAGCCCGACGAGGTCCGCAAATACGACCTGCCGCTGGGCGGCTGGATCGACGGCTGGTACCTGTACTTCAACCAAGCCATGACATTCGCCGGAACGCAGTACCGCATCAACGTCACGGGTTGGACTCCGTGCGGGGCGCCCGAGTACGACCTGTGGAAGGCCGCCAGGCTGCCCGTCCTGGACGACGCCGAGGGCCGCGGCGGCATGGGCGCGCAGAAAGGCCTGATCTCCGAAGACAAGAACTTCATGCTGTACAATTCGCACTACGGCGTCGAGCACAGCAGCTTGCCCTGCTACGACATCCGCACCGGCAAGCTGATCTTCGCCTATCCGAGTAACTACGTGGGCGTGCATGGCGGGCACCTGGCCCCGCCGCCCCGCACCGGCCTGATCCGCGCGGCGTACGACATCGTCGGCACCGTCAAAATGCCGCCGCCGCTGGACAACCTGTTCTTCATCGGAACCGACAAGGGCGAGTGGCACATCCTTTCGTCGTCGGGTTATTACGTCAGCAGCCTTTTCGAGGGCGACCCGATGAAAATCAAGTGGCCGGACGAGGCGACCCCGGGCGCCAACATGAGCACCGTTCCGCCCGGCATGGGCGCCGAGGATTTCGGCGGCTCCGTCATCCGCACCACCGACGGCAAGGTGTACGTCCAGGCCGGCAAGACGGCCTTCACCAACTGCCGGGTGACCGGCCTGGACAGCGTCAGGCCGCTCGGCTCGGGCCGGCTGACGGACGCCCCGGCCAACGTCCTGACCGCCCAGCGGTTCAAGGTCAAGTACCTCCGCGTGTCGGAGTCGAAGAACGCCGCCGCGATCAAGCGTAAGACGGTCGCGCTGACCGGCCGGCCCAACGAGGATTTCGGCTCGCAGCCGATCTCGTTCGGACCGGACAACGCCCGGGTCCAGGTCTGGCTGGCCTACGACGCCGATCATCTCTACGCCGCCTGGCAGGTCGACGACAAGACGCCGTGGATCAACGGCGCCACGGGCTACGAGAACATGTACGCCCACGGCGACACGGTCGATCTGCAGCTCGCCGCCGATCTCGGGGCCGACAAGCATCGCAACGACGCGGTGCGCGGCGACCTGCGGCTCTCGATCGCCCGGCTGCAAGGCAAGGACACGGCCGTGCTGTACCGCCGCGTGTCCGACCGGAAGTCGCCCAAGACGTTCTACTCCGGCACCTGCCAGGGCGGCTATCCCATGGACTTCGTCAGCCGGCTCGGCAACGTCAAGATCCAGGCCGGGCCCAACGGCGACCGGCGGTACGTCGTCGAGGCGGCGATCCCGCTCGGCGAACTGGGCATCCAACCGCGGCCCGGGTTGAAGCTCCAGGGCGACGTCGGAGTGACCTACGGCGACCCGGCCGGACAACGGACCAACCTGCGGGTCTACTGGAGCAACAAGGCCACCGGCATCGTGGCCGACGAGGTCGAGGAGTTGAAGATGCAGCCCTCGCTGTGGGGCCAGCTCGATTTCGAGTAACCGCCGAGCGAAAGGATGATCGTATGCGACTTGTTCTGGCAGTTGGGATGCTGGCCGTCGGCGCGGCGGCCGTTGCGGCCGAGCCGGCCCGGAACCACGCGCCGGCCTGGGCCAAACCGGGCGTCTACGTCTACCGCATCAGTACGCCCGACGAAGCCAACGCCCTCGACCAGGTCGAGGCCGGATTGGAGATCACGTCCCGCCTGCTGGACGGCAGCGTCCGCCAGATCCTGATCCTCAACGGGATCATCGGACACGATCATCGGGGGCCGTGGAACTGGGACGGGCTCTGGCCCTTTTGGAACCGCGTCACCTTTCGCGGCGGCGATTGGGATCGCCTGGCGGCCTTCATGCGCCGGGCTCGCCAGCAGGCCAACGCGTATCCCGGCTTCCACCTGAACCTGACCGACGTGAACGCCGGACTCCGCGACTATCCCGAGTCCCGCGCGTTCTTCGAACAGTTGGTCGAAACCCGGTCGATCTATCGCCGCGAGTGGAACCCGGCCACCAACTCGCGCGATCGCGGGCCGCCCATCGTGCCGCAAACGATTCCCACGAAGGAAGGAGCGGTCGAAATCTTCGCGCTGGTCAATTACAAGCGCTTCTGGGACAGCGGACTCGCGCGGCGCATGATCGACGAGTTCTACGCGAAGCTGCCCTACGCGCCGCCGCTTCTGTACCTCGACGTGCTGACCCTCAGCGGCGGCAACTTCGCCACGGGCTTCCCCGATGGCCCTCTGGGCGGCAGCGAGGCATCCCAGCGCGCCGGACGCAAGGCCATCATCGAGTATCTCCGCTCCAAGGGAACCGAGGTGGCCACCGAAGGCAGTTGGACGATGCACGACATCGACGGCACCTACGCCTGGCTGCACGGCCAGGGAATCTCGGAGAACGACTACAGCCGCCTGGCCGGCGGATTCTTCATTCCGTACGTCGAACAGACCTTCGGCTCGATGGGCGGGTTCAACGTCTCGCCGATTGCCTCCACCACGGCCGGCCTGGCGAGCGTTCGAGCCCACTACCGCGCCCTGCTGGCCGGTGCCAAGAGCAAGAAGGTCATGCCCAGCCTCGCGACGGCACACGTCTGCCGCCGCACCCAGACCGACGAGTTCGACATCCCGGGCACAGGCGATCCCTACCGCGGCGACTGGGCCGACCTGGTCAACAACTTCTACCTGATAACGATCCAGGAGCTCTATCACATCGGCAAGGGCGGCGTCCGCACGACGCGCAATCGCCCCGGCACGGCCCACCTGCGCCAGCTCGCCTTCACGCCCGTCGCCGGCGGCGAGAAGATCGCGGTCGAGGCCGCCGAGTTCTTCCCCGAAGGCAACGTGCGGCGGGAGGTGGCGAAGAACCGCGACCTGATGCTGGAAACGCCCCTGACGGCCGGCTTCACGGTCGCGCGGGAAGGAAAGTACCGCCTCAGCGCCGAGCTCTTCTCGCCCGACGCCGCGGCCATCAACGTGTACCTCGGCGGCCGCGTGGCGGGGACCATCGACCCGCTGCTGAAAACCGAAAAGGGCTGGACCACCTTCGAGATGGGCGAGGTGCAGTTGTCGCCGGGAAAGCAAACCGTAGCCATCGACGCTGGGCCGCAGTACGCCCAGTGGACCGACGGCACGCGGGCCGTCTGGACGACGCCCTACCTGGGCGTCGGCCTGCGCGTCACCAACGGCGACATGACCTTCGCCCGGGATTACGACCGCATGTGGCCCGACACGTGGAGCGGGCAGCGCAAGATCTATTTCTTCAGTTGGGACGGCTGCTCACGCGCGTGGACGCTCCCGCCGCAATGGGCCGCCACCGGCCGCGCCGCCCTGTACCCGCTCACGCCGGACGGCCGCGGCAAGGGTAAGCCCGTCGCCGTCGACAATCGCTCGGCGACGCTCACGCTTCTTCCCCAGGTTCCTTACGTCCTGATCGCGCCGCAATAGCCGCGCGGCGGGCGTCCCCATCGGCGGCGTCTACTGGATCGCCATGCCATTGATCCAGGCGTGCAGAGGCGCACTGCCCCAAGGATAGAACTCGATGGTCAGCCAGTTCAGCGTCGCGGGGACTTCACCCTTGATTTTCCAGACCGGGCCACCCTGGAGCGGGACCGACTTGTAGATCCAGCCGATGCCGCCCTGCCAGTTCTTCGGGTCGTCGTACGGCCGAAGCTCGCAATACTTGGTGGGCGATTCGTACAGGGTCACCGTGGGCATGAGCCCCTTCCAGGCGTGGATGTTCGGATTGGTCATCTTAGCCCAGAAGACCAGCGACGTCTTGCCCGCCAGCGAGATGCCGGCGTTTCGTGTCCGCGGGTAGAGGATGCGGATCGGATTACCGGACGGCTCGACGCGCATGGCCAGCGAGGCATTGCCCACCAGGCGGACTTCGCGGTCGTCGCATAGATCGAGCTTGGTTTGCGGGTTGGCGACGGGCACCGCCGGTCCCACTTCGGTCACGCGGTTGCGCTCGACGTGCAGGCCGTCGCGCCCGTGGACTTCTTCCCAGCTCCACTGGGCGGCCTGGCCCTCGGTGCCCCACTCCGCCACATCCTCGTAGGCGAGGAAGTCGCGGTAGGCCAGGTTCGAGAAGCGGCCGTTGGTGGCCGTCATGCCGACGCTGTACAGGCCGGCCTTGCCGAAGGCATGCTCGACGCGGGGCCCGCAGGCGATCGTGCCGTCGGTCAGGTCCCAGCGGAACGACAGGGGATTGCCGCCGGGGTCGGTGCTGCCCGAGGCGTCGAGGACGACCGGCTGGCCCAGCTTGACGGGCACGGGCTCGCCCGGCTTCGCCGGCGAGGGTCCGGCCAGCTTGACCTCGGGCGGCCGCGTGATCTTCGGATCGTCGGCGTGCACAAAGATGTTCGTGGTCGTGCCGCCCCGGATTACGTCGCCGTCGCGGTTGTTCTCCATGACGTTGCCCGCGATGTCGATCCAGTCGGCGAACTCCATGTAGATTCCCCAGCGATTGTCGCGGATGAGGTTGCTCTCCAGGACCCAGTGGAAGGCCTTGTACTTGTGCTGCGGCGAGTTGTCGCCGAACAGGCTGATGCCCACGCCGTTGTTGCCGATGCACTGGTTGCCGCGGCAGACCGTGTGATCGCAACTGCCGGCCATGATGATGCCGGCCGCTCCGTTCTGGGGTCCTTTCGGCACGTATTTGAACTGCCACGGGGCGTTGTGCATCCCGCTGGGCAGGCCGTTGTAGCAGGCCTCGTTGTCCTCGACGATCGTCTCGTTCGACCAGCCGACCCAGATGCCGTGGCTACCGTGGTTGGCCTTATTGTGGCGGTACGTGTTGCGCGGGCATTGGGCCTCGATGCAGTTGTTGTTGGCATACGAGGCGTCGTTCCGCTCGAACACGTTGCCGCTGCTGGTCCAGCCTGCGAAGGGGCGCAGGAAGACGCCGTCGCCGCCGTGCGTGATGTCGTTGTCGGCGAAATAATTGTCGTCCGATCCGGCCTGGACCAGCACGCAGGCCGAGTCGCGCGCGTGGACCTCGCCCGGCTTGATGCGGATGCCCCAACTCAGGTTGTTCCGCAACACGCGATTGCGGCACGCGGTCCACAGGCTCAGGCACGTGTTCGAGGTGTGCGAGAAGTCGTTCTCTTCCAGCAGGTTGTCGTTCGAGTCGGCCAGCATGCAGGCGTCCCACACGCGGTTGGCCTTGTTCTTGCGAAGCGTCCAGTGGTCGGCGAACTCGAGGACGATGCCGCCGTGGCGGCCCAGCTCGCCCCAGCCGGCCTCGGGACAGTGGAAGTTGTCCGAGAAGTCGCAGTTCTCGACGGTCCACCGGCTGCCGTGGTCGACCCGGAGGCCGATGTCCCAGCCCTTGGCGTTGAGGTTCTTGAGCGTGACGCCCGAGACGCCGCTGGCCGAGACCGCGACGCCCTTAAAGTTCTTCGGGTCGCCCGCGGTGGCGCCGACGAGCCATGCCCCGCGCCCGTCGACGGTGATGTTCGACGCCTTGATGACGATCGGCCCGTAGGTCTTCGCCGGATCGAGCGTCGTATCCTTGGTGATTTCCAACGCCGGCTTGCCCGCTTCTTCGGCAACCGCCGCGATGCCTGAAACGGCCCAGAACGCCAGGCACAATAGCGAGTAACGCTTCGTCTCTTGACGGTTCATCGAGCGGCTCCTGTGGATGAGCTCGAGTGTAAACTCCACGCGCGTCCCAAGTGCGGCGATGCCGTGAGTCTGCGCCCGCGGTCCGCGAAAGTCAATCCGCCGGGCCGTGTCGGGCAAGCCGATTCACACCGTGGACCCGGTCCGGTATACTCGATCCGGTTCCCTGCCGATGGTCTTTCTGTCGAGGTGTCGATGCGCATGAAACGGATTCTCACGTCGCTGGTGTTTCTGGCGGGCCTGTCCGCCGGCTCGTTGCAGGCCGCGCCGGGCGACGAGCCGTGTCTGGTGCCCTGGCCCAAGACGTTGACGATGGGGCAGGGCCGGTTGGACCTCGGCGAGCGGTGCCGGATCGTGGCAGACGCCCCGGCGTTGGCCCCGCTGGCCGGGATCCTCGCCGACGAGATCCGGGCAATCGCCGGCCTGAAGCCGGCGACGGCGGTCGGAAAGCCCGGCGCCGGCGATATCGGCCTGAGCCTGGACCCGGCGCTCCGGGGTGAGCGCTACCGGCTCGACGTTGCCGACCGGGCCGTCGTCGCGGGCGGCAACTACGCCGCCGTGGCCATGGGCACCGTCACGCTCCTCGAATCGCTGGTGGCCGCCGACGGCAAGATCTCGCTGCCGCGCGTCGCGATCAACGACGAGCCGGCCGCGGCCTATCGCGGCCTGATGATCGACGTTGTGCGCCGCTATCATTCGATCGCCGGACTCAAGCGCATCGTCCAGCTCTGCCGGCTCTACAAGGTCCGCTACCTCCAGCTTCACCTGACCGACGACCAGGGATTCATGTTCCCGTCGAAAGCCTACCCGTTGCTGGCCACGAAGAACGAGAACGGCGGCAAGACGTACACGATCGAGCAACTCGAGGATCTGGTCGCCTACGCCGACGCCCGCGGCGTGACGATCATTCCCGAGTACGAGATGCCCGGCCATTCGGCCGCGGCCAACCGGGCCATGCACGACCTGTTCATCATCGCCAAGACCAAGCCCTACGAACATCATGCGTCGATCAACTTCTGCAAAGATGAAGTGATGCGGGCCGTGGCCACCATCGTCGGCGAAATGTGCGAGGTGTTCCGGTCGAGCCCGTACTTCCACATCGGCGGCGACGAGGCCGACCTGGCCTTGGCCGACCAGAACGTCGACTTCAAGGCCGCGATGAAGAAGCACGACCTGCCCAACCAGCACGAGCTGTACCGGCGGTTCATTTGCCAGATGAACGAGATCGTCAAGCACCACGGCAAGCAGATGATCGTCTGGGAAGGCTTCGGCCGGCAGGGCCGAGTGCCGATCCCCAAGGACATCGTCGTGATGAGTTACGAGATCCGCTTCTACATGCCGGGCGATCTGCTCCAGGACGGCTACCCGGTGATCAACGCCTCGTGGACGCCGCTCTACGTGGTGAACGCCAACGCGCGGCCGCCCGAAGAGATCTTCGCCTGGCGTCTTACGCAGTTCAAGCCGTTCGGGGCGAAGCCGGCGGACCCGGGCCAGATCGTGCCGCCCAGCCGGAACCTGCTCGGCGCAGGATGTGCGCGTGGGAGCAGCCCGAGGCGTCCGAGATGCCCAGCACGAGGAAACGCCTGCCCGCGATGATCGAGCGGATCTGGAACCCGGACGCCGGCCGCAGCTACCGCGACTTCGAGCGTCGGCTGTCGGCCTGCGACCGGCTGCTGGACCTGCTCTGAGCCGGCGGCCTTGAAATCATGGATCGGCGGCATCCGCCACCGGCCAGCCAGGGGTTTCGCCGCGGCGCCTTGGCGGCAAAGAACCCGCAGCGCGGAGCTTGGCCTCGATCGGCCGTTTCTGGAGCGAAGGCTGGCAGGCGCCGGCCTGGTCGAACCGGCCGCGGACACCGCCCCAGAAATCGCGGTCCGCGTCGGCGTCGTTTTGCAGGAGACTGCGAACCGCCGGGGGAACGGCCGCGGGGATCGACCGGCGCGGCTGGGCGTCGAGCTGTCCCAATCGAGCCGCGGGCCGGACGATGGCGTCGGCGGCCTCGTCCGCCGTCAGGCGTGCATTTCCCGGCGGCCACGGCTGCGAAGCCCGCTGCTCGGCAACTGCCAGGTTGGCCACGACGGCGAAGCCTTCCTTGGGCGTCCCGGATACGGTCCAGGCCCGGCCGACGTTGACGAACGTATTGTGGTAGAGGAACACCTGCCGGGGCGACTTGCCCGCGTGCGGCACGATGGCGACCGCCGTGCCCGGCGCGTCCGCAAAGACGTTGTCATGGATCGACACCCGGCCGTTGGCCTGGAACAGGCTCTCGCGGGGATTGTGGAAGAAGACGTTGCCGTAGACCTGGTAGCGGTCCTGAGAGCCGGGGCCATGATCCGGGAAACCGTCTACCAGCAGATTGGGCCGGTTGCCGTCGGGGCTCGGCCGGTCGCCCTTGATGAACACGTTGTAGCGGATGATCGTGCTTGTCGGCTCGCGGGGCAGGGCTTCGATGCCGGGCCGCGGATTCTGATGCTTGATCTGCATGCAGTAGCCCACCGGATCGCGGATCAGGTTGTACTCGATCGTGCCGCCGACGAACGGCTGGTTGCCGTCGGAGTTGCCCAGGTAGATACCGCTACAGTGCCGAAGTCGGCGCCTGCGATCTGCGCGTAGCGCGCACCAGTCTTCGTCAACCGCGGTCTTCTCCCAGATTGTCAACGATCTGCACTGGTGTCACGGCAAACATCTGTGCTGGGCGAAACCAGCATCCGCATCCTCTTCGCGGGCTCTAAGTTGCTCTTCGCGCTCAAGCAGGGCACGTTCGCGCTGCGAGAGTCTGTCCTGATCGCGCGCCTGTTGCCTCGCTTTCTCCTCATTAAGATCGTGCTGCTTTCTCGCATCCTCCTTCTCGGCGTTGAGCTTCGCCCACTCTGCTTCGAGGAGTGTGTTCTGATCGGTAAGTGCAGCGTTGTTTCGCTGTAGCCGCTCTTTCTCGATTTCGAACAGCATCCTCGCTTCTTCGGCCTTCTTGAGGAGGTCATGGAGATTTGCACCCAATGGCGGCGAGACGGTCGGCAATTGTACCAAGTCCTCTTCCGTCGCATTGGAGATCGCCGCGTTCGAGAGTTGTTCCACCTTCGCCTCCGGCGTAGGTGCCGCGATAGCGGCGGCCGCAGCTGCTGGCATCGCGGGCTTGACTTGCGAGTTGTTTCGCCGATTCTCGCGGTTCGATTTGTTGTGCTTGTTTCGTCCCATTTTCCGCCGAGCTGTCTGCCACGACATTCTGCACTTTTCTGCGCGAGTTCTCGCCAACGTTGTCCCACTATCGTCGGCTACCCCGCATCACGGGGGGTGCCAGCGACGGCTCGGCCCTGAGCGGTTCAGCTCCAGTCACCGGTTTCCTCTCCCGCCACCCGCGACCAGCGCACGTTGGCTCCTACCAAGGTGACGCATCGAGCCCGCCGGCTTCAGTTCCGGCTGGCAGCCCGCAGCGCGCAAGCCCCGCAGTCACACTTCCGATTCGCTTCCGCCCGTGCCTGGTGTACCTGTTGCCGAGTGGCTCCAAGCTGCTTGGGGATATGGCCCCACTTCTGGCAGTACATCTTGTCGGGCGTTTGCCCCTGGAACGCCGAGTGCGATAGCCATGCCCCTGATCATCGTTGCTGCTGCCGGCCGGGGCAACGGGTGACACGGAAATCAGGAGACCCAGGCGAAAACGGTGGCCAACTCGACCAGCGGCAGGAGACCTTCGGCTCGACGCGGCCGTGAGCCGCGCTGAGGAAAGTTTGCAAACGTTTTCAACGGCCGGCAGCTCCGGCTGGTACTGCATCGCCAACTTACGGTGGCTCTACCGCGACGTGCTCTTACGGCACTTCCCCCATTGCGTGGCACTCACCGAGTCGCACGTGGGCAGTGCCTTTTGGGAATCGCTCGGCAACTACGTGGGCACGCGGGTCTTCCACGCGGCCCAGGAGGACCCGGGACTGTATACGCCTACACTGCTATTCTGAGACAGCGCAACGCCGAGATTGAAACCAACGCTTCTGGGCCGGTTGCCTTCCGCACGGTCTCATGGGACACCGATGCAGACCACGCGACCATCTACCAGCGGCGCCAGCACGTCGCCGGCGCGGGTCATGGACAGTCCGCCGAACACCGGCTGGGCCGGAATACGCATGTCCCAGAACAAGGCGGCATTAGACCGGCCCACGGCCATGACATGCCAATTGCCGCTGTCGCCGCTGAAAAAGACCACCGCATTGCCGGCCAAGAGCGGGGTGAGGAAACGCCCTCGCTTCAAGCGGTCGGGCAGCGCCGGCCGACCCGACAGACCGGCGTCGATCGCGCGCCGCAAGCCGGAATAGGGATGCGCCGTCACGTACGCGACGAGAACTTCTCCCGGGTTGCGACAATAGAATGGAACCAAGGGAGCTATTTGCCATCCCGCCGGTCTGCCGGTCAAGAGCACCTCGTTGGCGTCCCAAACCGGAATGAAGTCACTCTCGTGCCCTTTGGTCAGTTCGACCAGGTCCGGATACCCTTTGGCGCCCGGGAGCGTGCCGTCCGGCCTGGCGCGGAGGAAGGTGGCCGTGTTCCGCGGTTGACTGCGAACGCTCGATGGCAGATAGAATTGCCTCCCGCCCAAGACCACCCAACCGCCGGGAAGGATGCCGATATCCTGCCCGCGCGATTGCCCGTAGGTATAGAAATGGCAGTAAGCGCCCGCGATCTTGGGATCGAGTTTGTGGAAATCGATGGCCGGCAGGGCTTTGCCCGTCAGGGGATCGACGATGAAGACCCCGCTGCCGCCGGTGTGCAACCAGAGTTTGCCGTCGTACCAGGCCATTTGTCCGGTGGCCGAGGGGACGGTGTCGGAGTGATCGGCAAAAGGCGTTTCCCAGCGTGGTTTCCCCGTTCTGGCGTCCAGGGCGCAGAGGAGCGAGCCGCCGGTGTCTCCGATAAGACCGGCCGAGGCATAGACCACCGCGCCGCTTTGCCCCGCGGTCGCCGAAGGCTGCACGAGGACGTTGGCGTTGATCGGCCAGTCGCTCATCAAGTGGCCATAGACCATGATTCGTCGCGGGACGGGCGCCACGCGGTATCGCCACAGCAGGCTGCCGTCGGCCGCGCTGAGGCAATAGACGCAGCCGTCGCCGCAGCCGGCGTAGAGCTTGCCTTGCCAGAAAGTCGGCGCGGAAATGATCCGCCCGGCCGTGGGATAGTTCCACGATTCCCGCCCGGTCTTGCGATCCAGGCAGCGGAGGAAGCCGGCGGCCGTGCCGAAGAAAACGCGATCGCCCACGCAGACGGCTTGCGTCGATTGCGTCTCCAGGCCCGCGTAGACTTCGGCTTCGTAGTTGAAGGGAGGATTCGGGGTCCAGGTCCAGAGTAGGTGAGCCGTGCCTGAGACTGTGGCGGGAGAGGAGCCCGAACGCGTGTTGTCGGCCCGGTAGGTGGGCCAGTCCAAGGGGGTGGAAGGGAGCGGCACTGAGGCTGCGGGTTTGCCGGGAAGGAGGTGGTCGGCGGCCCGCGCTTCGTTGGCCATTGCTCCGTCCGCCGAACGGAATGCGATGTGCCCGATCCACTCCATGCAGCCCGAGCAGTTTCCATGTCCCGAGAAAAGGAGCCCGTCGGCACAGATCACGCCGGAGAGGCAAGCGGCCTTCATGAAATTATCGGATGCTTGGATGCGGGCCTTGGCGTCACGGTCGTAGACGGTGCCGCACATGCCATGGACGGCATGCGTCGAGACGCAAAAGGAACCGCAACCCTGGTAGGAAATAGGTAGTTTGTCGCCGGTCCGTTTTCCACTTAGGGGATCGAAGAGGGTCCCGTCCCGGTCGAGGATCTTGTCGTCGAGCAGGATCGGGTAGGCCATTTTCCCCAACTTGTACATCTCGTCCCAGGGATACATCTGCGTGGTGCGCCGATGCCCGCCGCCCCAGAGGGTCTTTCCGTCCTTGGCGGCAAAGGCCTGGTAGTGACCGTCCTTGTAGGAATTGATCACGTACACGTCGGGTGATGCCAAGGCGCCCACCCTCTCGGTGATCATGAAGGTGAAGCTCCATCCCGTGCCCAGCGGCTTCTTGGCGATGGGGGCATCCGTCTTCCAGATCGCCTTGCCCGTCTTCAGATCGAGGCAGGACGCATAGGCGCGGTCGGCATAGAAGAAGAGGCGGTGGGCCGCGATCGCCGTCTTGGCGGGGTCAATGCCGGGGACGGGGAGTCGCCACAGTTCCTGGCCCGACAGGGCATCCTGGGCGACAAGTTCCGTGCCCCGATCGTAATTCTGGAACCAATTCTGCTGGACGGCGAAATGATGGGGAACATTGCCGTATTCCTTTGTGTCTCCCACACCTTCCGTGCTGTCCGTTAGCGAGTCGGGAAGACGCCGCAAGGACGGCAGGTGTGGCCGCTGGCCGAGGACCGCGACCAGGACCCCGTCCTGGAGCATCAGCCAGCGGCACTCGATTTGCGGATCGCGGGAGAGGGAAAAGCGTTTCCGCTCCGTGCCCGTCTCGGCATCGAGGCAAAGCACCCCGTTGCTGTCTTTCACGTAAACGGCGTCGGGCGTGGCGACCAGCAGCGAGCCGAAGGTGCCGAAATCGTCGGCCATCTTCCGCTTCCAGAGGACGTGTCCGTTATAGGCGCTGCGGGCGATGATGCCGTCGGTCGGCTTGGAATTGTCGACGGCAAGCGTCACATTGGCGCGAAACAAGCGACCTCCGGCGGCGACAGCGATGTCGAACTTGCCGTCGTAATAGGGCTTGGCCGTCCATTGCAGCAGGTAGGGCCACTTGAGCACTGCGTCCTCGGAAAGCCGGTTCTGGTCCGGTCCATGGGCGTAATGCGTCCAGTCGTCTCCGCCGGCCAGCGGTGGCATGGTGGCCACGGCCCACAAGCCAAAATCGTCTTCGACAATTTTCCCGCCCGGAACAGCCAGTCCCTTGAGCCACGTCTCCAGCCGCGCCCGGGTCAAACCCGCGCCCAAGGCTCTTGCCCGTCCCACCACGGCCACGCCGCGATAAGGCGACAAGACACGACGCACGTCCTTCTGTGCGATCGCGCCCAAGTCCGAGTCCGACGCATCGTGGATCACCAGCAGATCCGCGCACCAGTCGGCCAACGGGTTTTTGGAGACGCCGCCTTCCTCGACGTAAACCGTCCGGTTGAGAAGCCCTGCCTCGTCGGCGGCCTTCCGCGCCGCCGCCACTTCCACCGGCTTTTCGCTCATGACATGTACCAGCAGCTTGCTGTGGTGCGCCACCTCCACGGCAAGCTGACCATCTGTGCATCGTGGCATGGAGCAGATTCCAGTCTTGCGACCGGAGAGTTCGATCAGGTATTGGGACAAGGTGGATGGCCCCTCGGCAGTCGCTAGGGACGCGGGTAGCAGGCTCGACAATAACAGGTAAGCCAGCGGGTATTTCATGTTCCTAGGTTGCCCGGACATGGATCACGGGGATACCTCTGTGGTGGTTTCCGGGGGCATGGGGTCCACCACGCCGACGTCGATCATTTGTTGCTTGCCGTCGTGAAAAGCGTGGACGGCCAGCAGGTTCTTGCCCGGCCTCAACGACGCACGGGCTTCCGGCCGGATCTCGTACTCCTGATACTCGATCGTATACCCGGTCAGTTTCGCCGCCAGGATGCCGTTGATATAGACCTCCGCGCCCAGGGCATGATGGGCGATCAACTGCGGCATAACGAGCGGTTCCTTGCCGATCTCGAACTCGCGGCGGATGCTGACGTTGGGCGTTCTCCAGGCGGTGCGCTCGCGCGGGCTGGCACCGAACGGAGCGGCGCCTTCGTTCCAGGTCGAGGTGTCGAATCCGGGCTTGTACCAGTCCGCTGCCGGCCGCTTCGTCGTGTACCGCCATATCACAGGCTGCTTTTCCGCCGTAGGAGAGAGGGCGTGGAAGTGCTTGGGCCGCGGCAATTGTCCCCGGTTGGCGGCGGCCACCTGATCGAGGTTCACCTTGACCACCGCGCGGTCATAGGTCAAGAACCCATTGCACTCCCCTTCGATGTCGGTGAGCTGCGTGCAGATGGCGGCGCTCAATCCGCTCTTCTCTTTTTCCTCAAACACGTGGCGCAGAAGTTGGACATAATGCGTCGTAAGCTCCCAAGGGGTGGCCAACACGGTCCCGCCCGGGTGGCCGAAAACCCGCGTTTCCGAGATCACGTGGCCCGGTACCACCATCGCCCGGCCGCCAAATTCGCCGATCACCAGCGCGCGGCGGCCGTCCGGCTTCGGCGCCCGCGGGACCCAGTAGGGATGGTCGTCAATCACGTCGCCAACGCCTGGCGGGGCCATGCAGCTTACGCTGTCGACCAGCCGGGTCGGATCGAGTTGCTTGACCCAGGCGGTCAGTCGCTCGGTATCGTACTGGCCCCATCCTTCGTTGAAAATGACCCACATGATCACCGCGGGATGGTTGGCGAGACCCTCGACCATGGCCTTCAGTTCGGCCTCGAACTGCCGGGCCGCCGCCGGCGAGGTCTGGCCTCCGCCGCTGGGCATGTCCTGCCAGACCAGCAACCCCAAACGGTCGCACCAGTAATACCAGCGATCCGGTTCCACCTTGACGTGCTTCCGCGTGGCGTTGAAGCCGAGCTTCTTAGTCATTTCGATGTCATAGCGGAGGGCTTCATCGCAAGGAGCCGTATAAATTCCGTCCGGCCAATAACCTTGATCCAACGGGCCGATCTGGAACACCGCCTGGCCGTTGAGCATCATGCGGACCTGGCCCTTTGCATCTTTTCCCAGGCTAATCTTCCGCATTCCAAAATAGCTGCCGACGGAATCGACCGGCTGGCCGGCCTGACGGAGCGTTACCTTCAGGTCGTACAGAAACGGGTCGTCCGGCGACCAGAGCTTGGGATGGGGAATCGCAAGGGTGATCTCGCTTTCTGCCCTCCCGGTCGCGCTGGCGACTTCCCGGACTCCTTCCCGGACGATGGCCTCGACCGAATCGGCGCCAGTTGCGCCGCGGACCAGCGCCGTCAGTCGCACGACGCCGCGATCCACGTCGGGCGTTATCCGCAGCTTAGCGATGCTCGCTCGCGGCACCGGTTCGATCCATACGGTCTGCCAGATGCCCGACGCGGCGGTGTAGGCCAGCGTGCCGAGGGCCGCCAGGCTTCCGGCGCACTGCTTGCCCTTGGCCTGGCCGCCTCCCGTTGCGTCGACCACGGAGACCGTCAGCTCCTGCGGTCCCTGGGCCGTTAACGCGTCGGTAATATCGAAGGTGAAGGCGTCGAAGCCCCCTCGATGCGCCCGACCTGCCTGCCGTTGACCAGCACGACCGCTTCCCAATCCACGGCGCCGAAATTGAGCAGGATGCGTTGGGCGGCCCACGCCTTGGGCACCTCGAAACTTCGCCGGTACGAGAGCCGGCTGTTGCCGTCGAAGCTCTTATGAACGCCCGACAGGGCCGATTCGATGGGAAAGGGCACGAGGATCTTGCCCTGATACGTCTTCGGCGCAGCGGTGTCCTTGCCGGTGACCGCATAGTCCCATAGTCCGTCAAAGCTCAGCCATGCGGTGCGGGTCATTTGCGGTCGAGGATATTCCGACAGCACGCGGGCCGGCGAAACGGCTCTTCCCCAGCGGGTCGTCAAGGGGACCTTGGCCGGCTGCCACTCCTCGGTTCCTGCAGCAGAAGCAGGCAACGTCGACACGCCCAGTCCGCTCAACACCAGGATCGAAAACGCAGCCGCGAGTTGCTGTGGTGAAGCATTCACTGGCTGACTCTCCAGGCGGGATCGTTGGGAGCGTAGGGGATGCACTCCGATGATGCGCTACCGTGGTCCCCTTGTCAACCTTGGCGCTCGACAGTCCGGCACGGACAATACAAGATCAAGGGTTGCCGGTAGGAGCCTTGCCCTAATTCACCTCAACCGTGCTCTGGAGATAGCTCATGTCGCCAGCGATCGTCGCCCTCCTCGGATTGACCCTGCTTCCCGGCGCGGTCGCGGCCGGACCACCGATCGGGTTACACCCGGACAATCCGCACTATTTCCTCTTCCGCGGTCGGCCCACGGTGCTGGTTGGCTCAACCGAGCATTACGGTGCGGTGCTGAATCTTGACTTCGACTACGTCCGCTACCTCGATGAGTTGCACGCCCGAGGCCTGAACCTCACGCGGACTTTCTCCGGCGTGTACTGCGAGGACCAGCGTTCGTTCGGGATCCACGGGAACCCGCTGGCCCCGACCGCGGGCCGGCTGATCGCCCCCTGGGCCCGCAGCGCGACGCCGGGCTACGCCAACGGCGGCAACCGTTTCGATCTGTCGCAGTGGGATGAAGCCTACTTCGCCCGCTGCAAGGATTTTGTGGCCCAGGCCGGCAAGCGGGGGATCGTCGTCGAGCTGGTCCTCTTCTGCCCGTTCTACGAGGACTCGCTGTGGAAGCTCAGCCCGATGAATGCCGCGAACAACGTCAACCGCATCGGCGGCGTTTCCCGGACCGAGGTTTACACGACCAGGCGCCCCGAGCTGCTGGCCCTCCACGAGACCTTGGCGCGGAAGATCGTCGGCGAGCTGGCAGGCTTCGACAACGTCTATTTCGAGGTCTGTAACGAGCCCTATTTCGGCGGCGTGACCCGCGAGTGGCAGTATCGCATCGCCGCGGCCATTGCCGACGCGGAGCGCGGGGCTCCGTACCGCCACCTGATTGCGCAGAACATCGCCAACGGGTCGCAGAGGATCGAGCGTCCGGCGCCGGGCGTGTCGATCTTCAACTTCCACTACGCCACCCCGCCCGACGCCGTGACGGCCAACTTCGGCCTGAACAAGGCCATCGCCGACGACGAGACGGGCTTCAGGGGCGCCGCCGACTTCACCTACCGTGCCGAGGGCTGGGATTTCCTCCTGGCCGGCGGCGGCGCGTACGACAACCTCGACTACTCGTTCACGCCAGCCCAGCCCGACGGCACCGCAGTGCCCCGCGCTTCCGGCGGCGGCGGGCGCACGCTTCGCGCCCAACTGGCGATCCTCAAGAGCTTCCTGGAGGGCTTCGATTTCGTCAAGATGATGCCCGATCCTTCCGTGGTCCGCGGCCCGCTGCCCGGGAAGGTAACCGCCCGCGCGATGGTCTGGAAGGGGCGGCAATACGCGGTGTACGTCCGCGGGCCGGGCCTCTCGACGCTCGTGCTGGACCTTCCTGCCGGCCGATACCAGGTCCGTTGGCTCAACACGAAAACCGGCCGGACCGAAGCCGAGCAAGTTATCAATCATCCCGGCTCACAAGCCACCCTGCCCGTGCCCTCGTATGAGGAGGATATCGCAATGGGCGTTCGCCTCATGTAGGACTGGTTCCAACCTGTCGCCCGAGCGGACTTCTAGCGCCCTGCTGTCAGCGGTTGGGCATTGCTGCTGACAGATAATTGAAAACGTTTGCAATGTGGACGTAAGCTCAGCGATCGGCCAGGCCCAAAGAACCGGCCAAGAAACGCCAGGGCCACGATGGACCCCAAAGATAAGCCGTCGGAGCACCAGGTGGTTGACAAGGACGCACTGCCGCCGAAATAGCCCCTAGGTTGGGGGTTGGGTGGCATCGTGTGTGGCGGTCTGGTACGATCGTGGTCATGTACCGATGCTCGATCGCAGTGTCACGCCGAGTGTCCCGTACGAGAACTATTGCTATTTCTTGGATCATTTGAAAGCGCATTGGTGAAGACGTTCCGCGATTCGAAGGCTCCGCGGCAAAGTGGCTGCCGATCAGCCGGTTTACGGCCTGTGGATCACCCTGGAGGCACCGAGCATCAGCGAGATGGCCGTTGCCTTGGGGCTGGATTGGATCGTGATCGACGCCGAGCACGGGCACCTGGACTGGAAGGAGATTGTTGAGCACCTCCGCGCGACGGTCCGCAGCGACACCGTGGCCCTGGTCCGAGTGGCGGAAGTGAATACGGGGTTGGTCAAGCGGGCTTTGGACATCGGCGCTGACGGCGTAGTCGTGCCTTGGATCGAATCGGCCGGGCAGTTGCGCCAGGCCGTGGCCTTCGCGAAGTATCCGCCTGAGGGCGTCCGGGGAATCGGCGCCGAGCGAGCCACCTGTTGGGGGCAATGCTTTGTCGAGCACACCAGCGAAGCCAACGAGCACGTCCTGGTGGTGCCGATCATCGAGTCGGTGCAAGGCGGCAGGAACATCCCATCCATGCTCTCGGTCAGCGGCGTCGACCTTTTCTTCTTCGGCCCGGCGGACTATTCCTCCTCGGCCGGTTACCGGGGCCAATGGGAGGGGCCGGGCGTGGCCGAGCAAATCCTCGCCGCCAAGGATGCCATCCGCGCCGCCGGCAAACATTGCGGCGTGGTTGCCAGCGGAAATGAGAACCTCCTGGAGCGGCGGCAGCAGGGGTTCCAGATGTTGGGCCTGGGTCTGGACGGCGGGCTGCTGTTGCGGAGCCTCCATGGGGCCTTGGCCGCCGTCGGGCGCGATCGGCGGATCGTCGCCGCGTTCCAACCGGAGAGCGAGCCGGCCCCGGCCGAGGGAAGCCCCTGGAAACAGGGAGTGTAGGTTATGCCTACGCATGACAACCGCTTCATCGTGGCGTTGACCGCGGATTTCTTTGACACCGGCGGCCGGCCCAAGTACCGCGACTTGGGCCTGTCCGTCCTGGATAGCCACTCGCACATCGAGCGTCGGACGTTTTCCGAGCACCGGCCGACGATCGACACGGCGCAGATCGGCGACGCCAACGGCGTCATCGTGCTTACGCCTAAGGTGACGGCCCAAAGCGTGTCGCAGGCGGAGAACCTGTTGGCCATCGGCCGTTTCGGCGTGGGCTACGACGCGGTGGACGTGGCGGCCTGCACCGCCGCCGACGTCGCCGTGTTCATTACGGCCGGGGCCGTCGACCGTTCAGTCGCCGAGGCGACGGTCTGCTGGATGCTGGCAATCACCCACCAGGTCCGCATCAAAGACCGCTTGGTTCGCGCGGGCCAGTGGGACCATCGCTCGAACTATATGGGCGGCGAACTGCGCGATCGTGTCTTCGGCGCCATCGGGCTGGGCGGCATCGCCCGGGCGACCATCGGGCTGCTGAAAGGCTTCGCAATGAAGGAGTTTCTGGCCTACGATCCGCTGGTCGATAGGACGGCTGCCGCAAAAGTCGGCGCGCGGCTCGTGGACCTCCGGGAACTTCTCGGCCAAGCCGACTTTGTTTCGCTGCACTGCCCTCTGAACGACACCACCCGCGGGCTTCTCGGCGCCAAGGAGCTGGCGATGATGAAGCCCAGTGCATACCTCATCAATACCGCCCGGGGCGGCATCGTGGACGAGGACGCCCTCTACGAGGCGCTCAAGGCTGGAGGGATCGCCGGCGCGGCAATTGATTGTTTCGCCCAGGAGCCGGTCACGTCGCCGCACCGCTTCGGCGAGCTGGACAACGCCCTCCTGGCGCCCCATAGCATCGCCTGGACCAACGAGCTTTTCCGCGACATCGGCCGGATGGCCTGCCAGGGCATGGTGGACCTTTCCCTGGGCAAACACCCGTGGGGAGTCGTCAACACGGCGGTTTTCGACCGGCCCGGATTCCAGGCCAAGTGGTCGCGCTGGTGCAAGAGATAGAACCGTGTCCGATTTCCCAAACCTCGGTAGCTGAACCTTCCTCCCGGTCCAGGTAAGAGAGCACATTGAATGGGCGACCAACGATTGAAGGGGCAAGTGGCCTGGATCAGCGGCGCCACTTCGGGCATTGGCGAGGCCGCCGCGCGACTCTTCGCCGCCGAAGGCGCCCAGGTCGCCCTGCTGGGCGCCGCGCGGAACTCGGCCGGCAAATCGCCGACGAAATCAACGTCGCCGGAGGCAAGGCGATCGCCATCGGCTGCGACGTGGGCCGCGAAGACCAGATTCAACGCTCGATCGACGAGACCGTCGGCGCCTTCGGAGCGCTGCACATTCTCGTGAACAACGCCGGCATGGTGCAGGTGAAGCTCCTCCACGAGAGCAGCCAGTCCGATTGGGACCTGGTGATGGGCGTGAACGTCAAGTCGATGTTCTTGGCTTTCAAACATGCCTATCCCCATTTCCGGCGCAACCGGCGGAGCTACGTGGTCAACGTCGGTTCTATCAGCAGTTTCGTGGGGCAGGCCAAGACGCCGATCTATACGACCTCCAAGCACGCCATCCTGGGGTTGACCCGCTCGATCGCTCTGGACTATGCCGCCGATGGCATTCGCTGCAATTGCGTCTGCCCGGGCATCACCGACACCCCCATGCTTCGCGAGCACGTCGATTCCACGCCCGACCCGCAGGCCACGCTCGCCGGCCGCCTGCGCCGCGTGGCGATGGGCGTGGCCCTGTCGCCTATAGAGGTGGCCAAGTCGATCCTATATTTCAGTTGCGAGGACTCCTCCGGCATAACCGGCACCTCGCTGACGATCGATGGCGGATACCTCACCGCCGCCGAGTGGGAACACCCGGGGAAGACCGCCTTCCAGGAGCCGGTATGAAGATCCGTTTGGCCTGTGCCGACTTCACTTTTCCGCTGCTGGAGCACGCCCGGGTCCTCGACCTGATCGCGATGCTCGATCTGGACGGCGTGGACGTCGGCCTGTTCGAGGGCCGCTCCCACCTTTGGCCATCGCGCGAGTTCGAAAACACCGGGCGCTCCGCCCGCCGCTTGGGCAAGAAACTCGCCGAGCGGGGACTGCGTGCCGCCGACGTCTACTTGCAGACCAACCCCGACTTCGTGCCGTACGCGATCAACCATCCGCAGGCCTCGCGTCGACGGCGGGCGAGGGATTGGTTCTTGCAAACGCTGGACTATGCCGCCGGTTGCGGCGCGGGACACGTCTCCACCTTGCCCGGCACTTATTTCCCCGAAGAGTCGAAAGCGGCATCCTGGAATCTCGCCTGCGACGAGCTGGCGTGGCGCGTGGGGCACGCGGCGGCGCATCGAATCGTCTTTGGTATCGAGGGGCATATCGGCTCGATCGCCCCCAACCCCCGCCAACTCGCGCGCTTGGTGCGCAGCATTCCGGGACTGACCTTGACCCTGGATTACACGCATTTCACCCGGTTAGGCACTCCCGACGCCGCCGTCGAGCCGCTGATCCGGCACGCCACGCACTTCCATGCCCGCGGCGCCCGTAAAGGACGTTTGCAGACCTCCTTCCAAGCCAACACGATTGACTACGCGCGGATTGTCGCCGTGATGCGCAGCACCGGTTACAGCGGATACCTCGGCATCGAATATGTCTGGACCGAGTGGGAGCGGTGCAACGAGGTCGATAATCTCTCGGAAACCATCCGCTTTCGTGACTTCTTCCGCTCCCTGACCCGTGCGGGAAACTGGGCATGAACCAGGCCTTGGGGCTCATCGAAGTGCACAGTTGGTCCGCCTCGATGGCGGTCCTGGACCGCATGGAGAAAGCGGCTGGAATCGACTTGCTTCAGATCGAGATCAATGACTTGTATGGGGCGTGTATCAAGGTGGTGGGCACCCCGGCCGACGTTGAGTCCGCCCTGGGGGCCGGAAAGGCCATGGCCGAGGAGATGCGAGTCCGCTGCGTATCGCAGCTCATCAACGCCCCGGACCGGCGGGCCCGCCCGGCTTGGGATGCCCCCGCGGAATTCACCCCTCTCATGGAAACTAACCTGGTCCATTTCCCTCGTCCGAGGGTAAAGGAATCCAACATGAGCGAACCCGCACCGTTTGCCATCGGTATGATTGAAACCCAAGGTCTGACCGCGGTGTTCGAGGCCATCGACACCGCGTGCAAGGCCGCCAATGTCGAGGTGATCGGCCGCGAAAAGCTGGGCGGCGGCTACATCACGGTGCTCATCAAGGGAGACGTCGCCGCCGTCACCGCGGCGGTGGAGGCCGGCAAGGCGAAGGTCGACGGGTTAGGCAAGCTGATTGCCGCCCACGTCATCGCCAGACCTAGCCCGTCGTTGTTGGCCCTCTTGCCAAAAGCCTGATTGGAGGAGATTGCGTCATCAGTACGTCATGGAGTCGAGTACGCCCGCAAGCCGCGCTGAGGGCGTGAAGATTCTCAGAATGGACGCCACCGCCGCGGTCTATGAGGTCGGTTCGGGAACGTATCGGTTCGCCATTCGGGGTTCCCTTTGGTGGTCATTTCCCGTACGGATCGTCGCCGCGAAACTCCTTTGCCGTGGGGATCGAAAGTCGCTGGCCCAGCACAGGGACGCCAGATCTCCGATCAGACGGTGGGCAACATCTTGAAGGCCGACGGGATCGAGCGAGCGCCGAAGCGCAAACGACAGACGACGTGGAAGACGTCCCTCCAGTCGCATTGCGACGTGTTGGGGGCGATCGACTTCACCACGATCGAGGTTTGGGCCAGTATTTTGACCATACGCGTTTCCTGGGCGAGTCAGCAAGAATGCTCAGCGCGAGAGGTTTTCCAAGAAATCGACGTGCATCTTGCCACCGATGCCATTCCAAGGGAGACATCCCCAGGCTTTGGAAACAATGTCTATCCTGCCGTTTCCAAACACATCGCCCACCTGAAGCTCGTGGCCGCCGAGTCGGTTGTCGAGGATGATGCGTTCCGCGAATTGGCCCTCGCCGAGATTCTCCCAAAGGATCCACCGCGGGTTCGTACGCCCGGCCGGCAGTAGTTCCTCCTGCTCATTGCTGACGATGTCGAGTCTGCCGTTACGGTGGAAATCTGCGACGGCAAGCGAGTGCAGCGAGCCATACCGGAAGCTCTGCGGCAGTTCCTGTTTGGTCCATGCCTTGCCTTTGCCGTCCGGGTTCCTCAGGATACAGATCTTCGAATCGCTGATGTCCGCATCGGCCATCACGATGGCCTTCTTCCCGTTGCCGTCCACGTCGGCAATGGCCGTGCGCACGCAGACGCCGAAGGGACCTTTGCGACCCATCGGAATGTTCTTATGTGCAATCCACTGGGTACCTTTGCCGTCCTTGTTCTCGAACCAGGTGTCGCCGCGTACGACATCGACGTGACCATCTCCGTTGATGTCGCCCACGCCGGCGGGCGCGATGGCACCGTGGATGCCGGGACCAATGTCGTGCCGCTCCCAGAGTTGCCGCGGATCGCCGGGAATCTTGAACCAGCAGAGTGCGTTCAGCGGCGTGCGCGCATCGCCCATCATCACGATGTCCGGGCGTCCGTCGCCGTCGATGTCGGCGACCACGATGTCGTGCGCGCCGGCCGCGTTCTTCGCGAACTCGAAGCGTTCCCACTTGCCTTTGTTGCGCGGGTTGCCGGGATTGCGAAACCACACCCCGCTGCAAACCAGATCGATCCAGCCGTCGCCGTCCACGTCGAGAGCGGCGAGACCGACATCGGATTGGTAGCCCGTGCCAATCTCGTGCCGCACCCACTTGTCGGCGCTCTGAGATTCATACCAATACAGCCGCTCCGGACCTGGCTGACGCCCCCCGACCACGAAATCGAGATGACCGTCGCGGTTGATATCCACCAGTGCCGTGAGGCCATAGTCGCCTTGGAGGCGGTCGTTTTGGGGAAGTGTCAGGTCGATGAAGTGGTGCCGGAAACGAATTTCCTCAGCCACAGCAGTGATTGCAAGCATCAGCGAAAAACAGGCAAGCATCAGCGAAACGTGAAAAAAACGTATCATGGCAGAGACAGGGGGTTTTGAGATGGCCGAACTTCCCCGACAAAACGGATTTCTCCAGTAGTATAGCCAACGCCGGACTGTATCGCAAGCGGGGGCTGATGGTCCTGTGCGGCGGAAACGTCAATTTGACAAGCCGGTATGAGAGGCTTACTCGCCGTTGGGCCCCGGCACCTGTGCCAGGATGTTGTTTACGCAGCGAGACCCAACTATACTCGTGTTCGAGGCGGGCGGGGCATCGCCCGACTCTAACCTGACGTTGTTGCCTTCAGACAAGGAGTTCTCATGCGGTACGGAATCAGGGCGTTGGGAGTCATGGGGGTGCTGTTTGCCTTTACACATTTTAGGTCTTGGGCATTTTCCGACGAGTTGCGCCCAATCTGAAGGTGTTTCTCTGCACGGGCGATTTCGGCATGTGGGGGCAGGACCGCGTCACGATGATTACCGACGCGGTGCGAAAGTCCTCGCCGGGGGCACCCGTCGCCTGGGAATCGCACCAGAGCTATAACATGACCCGTCTGCTGGAATCGGCCGCCTTTGTTAAACGGTTCGACGTCATCATCATCGGCGACGTGGGCATTGGACAAATCACCCCGGCGGCGCAACGTAACCTGGTCCAGTTCGTGGAGGCCGGCGGCGGTTTGGTCTGGGGGCTTTTCGGGAAGGGAACCTTGCCGTTCCAGGATTCGCCCACGGCCGTGCCGATGCCGCTGGCGGACATTCTGCCGATTGCGTACCCGGACTTCAGCAAACCGCAGCCAGAAGCCGCCGTGCGTCCCAGTACCGACAAGCTGTTCCAAGGGATCCAGTGGGATGCCTTGAAGGATAAGGGCGCCCGCGGCGCCTGGCGCGGCTGGCTTTGGAACGAAAGGTTGGCAAGGGCATGGTGTTGGGGCTGGCCGGCGGATTCGATAAACCGCTGAAGTATGTCAGCTACGCCACCTTCGAGCGGCTGTCGGGCGGTTGGGACCAGTTGCCCGGGCTGGGTACGTTATGGTGCCGCGTCCTCGAACACGTGGCCGCCAACTCCCCCGTGCGCTCCCTCGCCCGGGCCGATGTGGATGCCCGGTACTCGGTTCAACCGCTGGAGGCGAAGCTGACGGTGGACGTTGCGCGGCCCATTGACGACATCCGTGCCGCGGTGTTCTCGATTGTCGCCTTACAGCAGCTCTACAACGAGGATGGCGGCCACGGCGAGGATCTCTTTCTGGCGCTGAATCCGCGGGACTGGTTCGACCGCCGCAGCCAGGAGGTGATGCCGAACAAGATCGGAAAGAAGTCCGACAAGCCGGCATTCTTCAGGGAGTACAACATCCGTGGGATCTACATGGGCGACAACAGCTATGGGTCCTACAGCCAGTGGAACGACGCGAAGTACAAAGAGCAGATAGCCCAGGCGATTGCCGTCCGAAGGAAATGGCCCGACCAGATCGTCTTCTTCCAGGCCGGCAACGAGCCGCCGCTGGACGCCGGCTACGTCGCCTTCCACCAGCGATTCGTCGGCGGAGTTCTCGCCGCCGACCCGGGCTATCGGGTGATCGGCCCGAACAAGGCCTTCAATATTCTGGGCGTCAACCCGGCCGAAATGCAGTTCTATATCGACAAGTGCGGCAAGACCACCGACGTGCTCAACTGGCACACCTATGCCCAGCCGCCGAGCACGGTCTTGGCCGAGGCGCGTTACTGGAGCGACCGGGCCGACGGCAAGATGCGCAGGCCGGGTCCGGCACGCGTGATGTTCACCGAAAGCGACGCTTGGAACACGGGCGACAGCCAGTTCAATTATCTCATGGAACGCGCATTGACCTTCCTGCCCGAACCGCGAATCATCGCCAATTTCCAATACTGCATGGAAAAACGATTCGAAGGCGGGACGTACTATTTCGGCGTCCTGCAGCCGGATGGGGAGTTCTCGGCCAATTACAACGGCTACTGCGTGTGGCGCAATCTGCGAGGGCGGATGCTGGAAGCCAAGCTGGCCGGGCCCGAGGGGCAGGACAGCTTGCGCCATCTCAAGCATTTCGCGCGACGGCAATACGGTCACGACGGTCGTCTATTTCGGCGCTCCGGTCTGGAAGGAGAAGGCCCGCTTTGAGACGGCGAAGGTCGACGTTGACGTTGCCCTTCCCCCGGGGCAGTGGACGCTGACTCGTTCGCACGCGACTTGGAAAGAACGCAGGGAGTCCAAAGTGGGTGTCATCTCGGGGCATGGACAGGTTCGTCTCCAATTGGCGCCCTACGAGGCGGCAGCCTTGACCTGGACGAAACAATAACCAACGGCTCATTTGAACACCATCTGTCCCCAGTTCTTCGGCACCACTTGCAGCTCGAAGACGGCGTCATCCACCAGGCCGGTCTCCTGGTTGCTCCAATAGGTGCGCAGCCGGGTGCGGTCGCCTTGGGCCGATCCGTGGGTCGCGCCCACGTCGCCCCGGTAGATGACGTCCGGCTGGGGCGTGAAAGCCAGCGCGGTCAGCGGCACGGCCGCTTCGACCACGTAGCCCTTCCCGTCCGGCCGGATCTTCACCGCGATCTTCGCGTCGCGCACCACCTCGACGTAGTCCATCACGTATTGTGCGATCACACCGGACGTGAAGGTCTTCGGCCTTTTCTCGGCCGACACCTTGCGATAGAGCACGGCAGTGGGCCGGCCCAGGAAGTTGCCGATGGACAAGCGGAAGTCGCCCGCGACCGCCTCGCTGCGCTTGGGATCAGCCTTGGGGTCGCTGCCGAACTGGAAATCGACCGTGTCGCCGCTGACGTACATCTGGGGCGGTTCCTTGGCCCCGTTGACCCATGGTGAGTTGTCGGCGACTTCGAAACCCAGGTAGAGGTTCTTGGCGTCCCAGGCCAATAGCGTCTTCACCGCTGCGTCGTCTTGTTTCTTGTACTCCAGGGGATTGATGCCCTGGAAGTCGCTGCCGAGGTTGCCGGTGAAGGTCGGCGTCAGCCGCCGCACTTCGCAGGTCTGGACGCCAACGGCCCGCTGGCACTGCTTCTCGAATTCTGCGCGGGCCAGCGACTGCTCCTCGGGCTTGAGGATGATCGTACCGGTTCCGATTATGCGAATCCGGTCCAGGTTGCCCAGCTCCAGGTTCCAAACGGCGTTCTTGCCGGCCTGGACGTAGACCTTGCCGTCGATGCCCTGGGTGAGCGAACCGCCGAAATCTTCTCCACCGCTGCCAGGCGGGCAGCGGGTCATGTCGGCGCCGACCTCCGCCTTGGCCGGCCACTGCCACTCGAGCGGATCGCCTTCGAAGATACGAGCCAGGAAGTATCCTTTCTCGGTCAACAGGTACCATTCGCCGAGATTGGCGTTGATGGCCCAGACCGTGCCGGTGTTGGGAAGCGTGAAGGTACCCACGAAACCATAGGCGCCGCGGGTGAGCCCGGGCTCCGGCGCGGGCGCGTGGTGCGAGCCATGCACCTGGAAGAACGGATTCGGATAGCTCCACAGCAGCTTGCCGCTGGCGATTTCGTAGCAACGGTAGTAAGTGTGCTCGCCGCAGGTGAGCAGCAGGCGATTATCGGGCGACGGCAGCACGCTGTAAACGTCCTTGCCGCCGGCGAACGGCAGTTCTTTCATTCCCGCCACGTCCCACCGCGGTGCGCCGCAGGCGGTGTAGCCGGCCGGACGGACTTGATAGACCCGCCGCGTACCGTCGGTTACGCCGTAAAGGGTGAAATCCTGTGGGTTGAGGTTGAGCGACCAGGCGTTCGAGCCGTAGGTTACCAGGACCATCGGCACGGTAACTGTCTCGCCCGGGTCCTCGCGGCCATCGCCGTTGACGTCGGACCAGAACGTGGTGGTCTTGGCGATAAAGTCCGGCCGGACCTCGGCTCGGACCCGCCACGTGCCTTCGCCGATGCGCTGGAAGATGCGGGTTGCCGAGCGATAGGGCTGGGACTTGCGCGTTACGGCCAGGTACAATCGTCCGTTGGCCGGCGTGCAGAACTTCGCAAACCCGTGAAGGCTCCGGTCGAACGCGCCGGTGCAGGCAAACGTTTGGGTCTTCGGGTCGAATCGCCACTCACAGCCCTCGCCCACCATGAGGTTCGGGTCCGTGGGACAGATCGCGCCGCCGCTGGCTCCGTAGTGCGTCGGGCCAAAGAGCTCCTTGACCGGCTTGCCCGTGGACATGTCCCAGATGCTGACGCGTTTGGGATGCCGGTCTCCCTCGGTGACCCACAGCCGGCCCTGCTTGTCGATCACCAGCGAACTGATGGCGTAGAAGCCGTCTGCCTGCCATGGACCCAGAAGCGGCCGGCCGCCTCGGCGGCCTATCTGGCCGGCAGGCTTGCCGTCGGCCGCGAAAATCTTCACTTGCTGGTCCGGCGCGCCGCAGCCTACGTAGAGGCGGCCCAGCGCATCCACCGTCAGGTTGGCGGCGTCGTGCAGCCCGGTAATCAACGGCGTGCTCTGGCCCGTCTGCGGGTTGATGGCCAGCACGGCGTGGCGATCGGCGATGGCATACACCAGGCGGTCGCTTACCGCGCACCGCGCCCAGGTTGGGAATTTCCAGGAGCTTGCGCACGTGGCCGGAGCTTGCATCACACACGGCCAGCAGTCCAGTCTTGAGCGGACGCAGATGCCCGGCGAATCGCTGTTCCAGGAAACGGCGGTTGGCCAGCGCGGGCTCCTCGGCCCCAGGCCGTCAGTTCCGGCGGCCAGATCGGTACGGTCCAACAGGCGGGTCAGGCCTTCGGGCAGTTCGTTCTTCCACCACGGGCCCTGGACGCTGTGCAGGCAAAAGGCGTCTTCTTCCCGCATCTGTCCGGCCAGCCAGTTCTGCAGGCGTTCATGAAATCGCGGGTTCACCTGCGCGAGCAGACGCGGGCCGATCGCGGCGTCTTTGAGCACTTCGCGGGTGAGGGCGGCCAGGTCGGAGATGTCGTCCGGGCGGAAGTCGGCCGTACTGAAGGTGAGATAGAGCACGCCGTGCAGGACGTCCATGCCGTCGGCACGGTCGGGCATTTGGTCTCGGTCGGCACGCTCGGTCCATAGATCGGGCACGGCCAGTGCGGCGATGCCGCGCGATATCCAGTTGTCAAAGACGCCATCCTTTGCGCGGAGGCGGAAGAGCTGACGGCCCGAGACGCCCTCCCATCCCAAACCATAGACAATGCCGCCGTCGACGGCAAGATGCTCGGCCGAGCTGCCGATGCCTTTGCCGATGCCCCAGAGCAGTTTTCCTTCGGCGTCGCAGGCCAGCACGCTCTTGCCTCCTTCGGCCCCGTTCCACCCCAGGTAGATCTTTTCGCCATCGGTGGCGCAGGCGCTGGGCACTCCATGATCGCCTCCCCAATCGGTGCCCGGCCCGGCGGCCCAGGGAGTGCCCGCGGTGGCTGCCCATCCGCGCAGGGTAAGCGTCAATCCCGGGTGCGCGATGGCCTCCCACGTATACTCGCCGGCCGGCAGTGGCTCGCCCGGCGTGCGGTAATGCGGCGTCGGCAGGCCGTCCCATTTCACTTTATGGCTTCCCTTGACGTAGGGGTGATCGGTTAGCAGTTGTCGGACGACTACGCCGTCCTTATTGCGGAGGTTGAGTGAAACGTGGCCGTCGAAAGGCATTTCGAAGGCCAGCGTCTTGAAGCCCGGCAGCTCACGCACCTTGGCCAGCCGGCTCCAGTCCACGACCGGCACGCCGTCGACCAACCGGACCGGCAGTTCGCGTCCGTCGGCCAATCGAAGCGGGGCCGGCGCCACCTTGCCGGTCTTTTCCAGGATGCCGGCGCCCCAGATGTCGTAAGAGTAGAAGGTGAAGATGCGGTTCGGCACCGCGCCGACGTGGAAGAGGTCCTTGATCGTCAACCGACCGGACGCTCCGGCGGTGAAGTTCGGTTCCACGGTTACACGCAGCTCGCCGCCGGGGGCGGGCATCTTGCCATCCTTGCAAAGCAGCTTCCAGGGAATGGCCAACTCTTGAATGTAGCCCTTGCCGTCGGCGTTGATGCGGAACGCCTGCTGCGCGCCGTGTCCCAGGGCATTGGGGAGATCCGGCAACTCGACGCCCCCGCGTCCCGTGCCGTGGGGCGTCGCGCGGTCCACGACGCTGATGCCGTCGCGATCGCGCCAGCAGGTGAGCCAGGTGATGGCCTCCTGCGAGGTCTTGTAGCCGGTGATGAAACGCACCTGGAGGCAATCGCCCTGGAATCCTTGCCCGCCCTTGCTCGACTGGCCGTTGTTCAGCGGCGTCGGGTCGAGCCAGCGCGCGAGCAGATAGACATTCTCGGTGTCGTACATCGCATGGAACCACACGCCGTATTGCTCGCGCTGGCGTTCGACGTTGCCGCAAGCAAAGATGCCGCCGGAAAGGTCCCAGTCGTCGGCCTTCCCATCCACGACGACCCGGCCGGGAGCCGGCAGGATGCGGAGCACCTGGTTCTCCGTCTCCGTGGCCGGCAGCGGGGTTGTACCCAGGACGAGTATCAGTAAGCCCAACGCGGTGGCACGGGCCAGATATCCGTCGGCGAAGTCATTCACGAAATGGACGAAACGTGAGAGGTGCATGTGCAAGTCATCCAGGGATCGAGGTTTGAGGTCTTGGGGAGTGAGTCATCGCCGGGGCAAGTCGCCAGCCCGGTCGACCAGCAACCCCCTATGCTAACCAGGCTGGGGACAGCCTGCCAGTTGGCATGCCGATTCCAGGGGCGGAAATCAGCCCTGGGGCAATCCTGGGGCTCCGCAGACGCTTGCCAGGAGGGGCCTTCGTAGGCTAAAGTCGAATGTCGAGCCGTTCGGCGCACACCGCCGGCTCGGCAAGTACAACATGTCCGCGATGAAGTTTCTGAAGCAAGGAAAGCCTGGCACAATCGGGATGGTCTGCATGTTCTGCGGCGCTCCTCCATGACGCAATCACTGCGAAAGAGAAGTTGTTCGATGAGAACCCCACGAGCCTTGGCCTCAAAACCTATCGCAGAGCTCTCGCCCAGCGGTTGCTGCGCGACGATCCGAAACCGGTTCTGGGGTAGATTCTTCGCAACCATGGCCGTTGCCATTCTGACTCGAACCGCGGCCACCAATGCCATGAACCTGAACCTGGCGGTGCCGTGGGATGACAAGTGTTCCCCCCCGCAGACGCCGTTCTTGGTGTTTTATAGTCCGCAGTCGCCCACTTTGCTCTTCAGTCCGGCAACGTGCAGGCCCGGACAGTCGTCGCTGGAAATCTCCTGCCAGGCTGGATTGCGCAGCGTGGGCATGACGTGGACCTTGCACCGCAACATGATCGATAAGCCATTCCGCGAGGGCAAAGCGGAGGCGTTGCCGGCGAACCAGTTCCGAATCCGGATCGTGCCGGACAGGTTGCCGCCCGGCTTCTACGACCTGAAGGTGGTTCTCGATACGGCCATGGCCACAAAAGATCTGCAGGACAAGCGACCGGTCACGGGCGTCTGCGTTTTCGGTTGGCGCGCGTCGGAAATGGCCATTCAAGGCACGCGGCCACCGGATTTCAAGGTCTTCTGGGACAGGGCCAAGGCCAAACTGGCGGCGATTCCGCTCGACGCGCGCAACGAGAACGTCACCCGAGACGTTCGACCTCGCCGCGATCAACGCGTACAATCTGAAACGCGCTTGTCTGCCGGCCGACTATGACCCGGAGGGGCACAAGGTCGAGGATGTCGAAAGCTGGAAGGTCAGTTTTGCCGGGCCCGATGGCGGCCGGGTCTACGCCTGGTTGGCCAAACCGAAAGGGCCGGGACCGTTTCCGGCCGTGCTTGTGCTGCCGGGTGCCGGCTTCGCGGCCCGGCCGCGGCCACTGGAGCACGCCCGCCACGGTTATCTGGCGATCGATATCCAGATCCACGGCCAGGACGTGGATCTATCCAGCTACAAACCGTTGCCGGGTTATTATGATGGGTTCCGCTTCGAACCGATCGACGCGTACTACTACTACAACGTCCATCTCCGCGTCGTGCAGGCTGTCAATTACCTGGCATCGCGCAGGGATGTCGATGCGCGGCACATCGTGGCGGTTGGCGGAAGCCAGGGCGGCCGTCTGGGAATCGTCCTGGCCGGCCTCGATCCACGGATTGCCGCCGTGGTTTCCTGTATCGCAAATTCGCCCAATTATCCTCACCTGCATTGGGTCGCTCGCTGCAACGGACTCGACAAGCCCTGGGATAATGCGTGGGATCCAAAGTTCAAGGATCAGGTCAAGTCCGACGGGATGGACCTGGCCGGCAAGCCACCCGCGGTGACCGATCCGGACGGCCGCTGCCTGGCCTACTACGATCCGATGAACTTCGCGTCAGACATCTGCTGCCCTGTGTTGATGAACGCGGGGCTGATCGACCCAGTGTCGCCGCCGTCGAGCGTCTGGGCGGTCTACAACCGATTGCCGTCGAGAAACAAGACGATCATCCCCATGCCGGGGCTCGCGCACGACTGGTCTGCCGAGTTCGACCGCCGCGCCTGGCGGTGGCTGGATCAACAGTAACCCTTGAATGAAGGACATCGCTCATGAAGAAAGCCGTGTGTGCCGCCTGTCCTTCGCAAAAAACTCGCTTTGGGGAGAGGCGGGAGGCCAATGTGCGTAGACGAGGGGAACAGGAAGGACCGGGAACGATGGTTGTAGCGGAACAAACAGGCACGGCGATGGGACCTTCGGCGCGCCGGCGCAACGCTTGCGTCGATCAAAGATGGAACTTGAGACCGGGCATAACGGTCACGCGGCACGCCGGGTGTACCGATGGTGCAAGCCGCCGACTTGCGGGATGGCAACAACTTCGCCCTGAGGCGGCAGTTCGACGCAGCGTGGTGTCGGCGAATTGCGATCCAGCGAGAGATGAGGGCGGGACGTGTGGTAGTAGTGGAAATACTCGGTCAGGATGCGATGCAGATGGGCCTCGTTGAGCACGATGAGATGATCCAAACAATCGCGGCGTATGGAACCGATGACCGTTTCACAAGAAGGATTCTGCAAGGGTGCCCGTGGTGCAATCAGCACTTCCTCGATGCCCATGTCCTTGACGCGCTTCTTGAAGTAGTCACCGTAGATGCCGTCCCGGTCGCGCAGAAGAAAACGTGGGGCTTCGTCGTAGGGGAAGGCGTCGATGATTTGCTGGGCGGCCCATTCGGCGTAGGGATGGTCGGTCACGTTGAAGTGAACGGCCCGCCGCCGGTCATGACACAGCACGATGAACACGTAGAGAACGCGGAACGTGATCGTCGGCACGGTGAAGAAGTCGCAGGCAGCGATGTCGGGAACATGATTGGCAAGGAACGTTCGCCAGAGCTGAGAGGGAGGCTTCCTGATGCGGACCATGTACTTGGCCACCGTCCCTTGCGCAACCTGGCAACCCAGCAGGAGCAGTTCCGACAGAATTCGGGGCGCGCCCCAGAGCGGATTCTCACGGGACATGCGGCGTATCAGGTCCCGGAGTGCGCGTTGGATGCAAGGGCGTCCAGGTTTCCCGCCCCGCGACTTCCATCGCCAGTAGAGCTTGAAGCCCCGTTGGTGCCATTTGATGACTGTTTCGGGTTGGACGATAGCCAGCGCCGATCGCCAGTTGGCCCAGAGCCGGGAAAGCAAGACCCAGAAGAAGCGGTCTCGGGGCCGCAGTTTCGGGGGTTTGACGGACTGCTTGTAGACGGCAACTTGCTGTCGCAGCGCCAGATTCTCGGCGGCCAGGCTGAGCCGGGGTACCAGGAACGCTCGGATCAGAAGATAGATCGCCTTGATGATGCACATGGAGTGGCTCCCGAGGTTGACGGAACGAGGTGATTCTACCCTGGAACCAGCTTAGGATCAAATCCCGCAACTCCTTGACTGGAAACGAGTACGAGATTATTGATAGGGACAGGCGTTGCGTGGATCAGAATTCCTATCGTTTATCGTTCATATACGAGGAGAAGTGGCGATGTATGCAAACACGATGTCTGTGGCCAGAGCATGGGGCATCCGTAGATTCGATTCTGTTGCCGTCGCACGCATGGCCGTCCTGCTTGCCGCCGCATGCGCCATCGCGGCAGAGGTCCCGGCGGCCATTGCCCCTCAACCCATTATTAGCCGTGGTGTTCCGGCTTACGCATCTGCCGGCACCGCATCGTATGGCAACAATGCGACGTACGCGCAGGAGGGGAAGTGGATCGCCGACTGCGAATGGACCGTGTTCAGCTCACCTGCCTGGCTGGCGTACGACCTGTCCGCCGTTCCCGCGGCCGATCGGGCGAAGATCCTTGTGGTCTGGTACGGCGGCGGCCAGGGGTATGATTGCAGCATCATCAAGGGCTCAAGCTATCGCATGCCCGGCCCGTACGTAATTGAAGGGAATGCAGCGCCTGGGGGCGCACAGAGTCCACCCACGACAGATTGGGTGACCCTTGTCACCGGCGATGATCCGCAGCTTTACCATTCCCGCCAGCATGTGATCGAGTTCGCGGGCAATAACTGGCTGCGATTCCGCGTGCTGTCCGAGAACCCCAACAATAAAGGCGGCAACCCCGGGACCTCGATCAAGCTGGATGTCTACAACGCGGCCAAGGGAATCACCGATGACTGGATCATCTATGGCGACTCCATCACGATGATGACGTTCGTCACCAACTGCGTTGGCCCGCTCGTGCATGCGAAGTTGCCGACATACAACCCCATCTGGGAAGGCGGCGGCCTTGGATTCATGACAGCGCGAGATGGGGCCACCAAACTGCTGCCCAAGTGGCTGCCCCTTTTCCCAGGCAAGTACGTTTGTCTAGCTTACGGTACCAACGATGCCAATCTTGGGCGGTCGGCCAACGAGGGCGATATCTCCGGCTTCTACAACAACTATGAGTCGATGGTGAAGCAGATCCTGGCCGCGAACAAGGTCCCTGTCATCGGCACGGTTATCTGGGCGAAGGATGATGGCTTTCGACAGAAGAACCTCGAGTTGCACAACGCCCAACTGCAGCGCCTCAAGGCGAAGTACCCGCAGATCCTCGACGGCCCGGACCTTTACGGCAAGTTCAAGGACCACCCCGAGTGGTATCAGGATGCCTTGCACCCGAACCCCGCGGGCAGAGACATCCTGCGCCGCACGTGGGCACAGTGGGCGTTGGACACCGTATACGGGGCCAGTGGGAAATAGTAGGACGGCGAGCGAGATCAAAGCATATTTGCTGACCGACCGGACACCGCCGATCGGCAGGATGGGTAATCTTGGCTTGTGATCCTGTGTCGCGGTGCTCGTCGGCGGATGCACAAATGGATGTTCGGGGCACGGTCCCAGCCGAGGCGACCGGGCTACTTGGGCGCAAACTGGACTGGCTCCCGAGGATGACGGAACAAGGCGATTCTACCCTGGAACCAGCTCGGGATCAAATCCCGCAACTCCTTGACTGGGAACGAGCACGAGATTATTGATAGGGACAACCAAACAGAAAGAACCAACTCGGGCGCTACGAGCGGAAGGACCCCGTGAACCGTCACCTCAAGAGAAGGAACAAGACATGAAGCGATCGCTATTATTGTCCGTGCTGCTGACCTGCGGGATTGGGCCGGCCTGGGGAGCGACGCGCGTGATGGTGCAGGATTTCGAGAAGGCTACTCTGGAGCCTAGCGTGTGGGTGGTGGGCATCCCCAACGAGAATGCGTCGGTCCAATTGTCGACGGATCAGCCGCATGATGGGAAGCAGTGTCTGAAGTTGCACTACCACTTCCTCGGCACTGGGAATTTCCAATACCTCGGCATCCCCAACAAGGTCGGGATCCAAGCTCGCGTCCACAAACTGCATTACTGGCTCAAGGGGGACCGCTCGAAGTGTTCCTATGGGCTGCAGGTGACCGATGCCGGCGGCAAGACGCACCAGTACAGGTCGCTGTCCAGCGGTACGGGCCAAGGCGGGGTCATTGATTTCACCGGCTGGAAAGAGGTCGTCTTCGACCTAGACGCTCCTCACGAGACGTGGGGTGGGGACAAGAACGGCAAGCTCGATCATCCGATCACTGCGATTACCTTCACCATCGGCCAGCCGATGGAAAAGGCCGGCGGGAAAGAGAAACTGTTGCCTGCCGAGGGCGACCTGTACTTTGATTCCCTCAGCGCTGATTCCGAGAAGAGCGCGGAGGAAACCTTGGGCTGTCAGGTGTCCGTGGTCTCGCCCGAGTATTGCTCCGACGTGCAAGGAGACACCACCGTCACGCTCGCGGCGGCCGGCTTCAAGAGCGTGACGGTGAAATGCTGGAAGCAAGGCGGCGTTTTTGGTTCCGATTCTACCGTCGCCACGGTGGCCCTTGATGCGAAGGGCAATGGTTCGTTCGTCTTCCCGGCCAATGCCTACCCGCATGGCCCCGTCACGGTGAGAATCAGTGGCGCCAGCGGTGCCGTCAAAGACAATTGCTACGTGCAGCTCTACAACAAGGGCGGCGTTTCCTGGAACGAAGGAATGCCCAAGGATCCGCCTCCGGCGGCGAAAGGCATGTCGCTGGTGTTTGCCGACGACTTCAAGGGCCCGCTCTCGATATCCGGCACCGATCCCAAGGCGAACTATTACGACCATAAGCCGCCGAACGGCTGGCAGGACTTCAGCGTGCATACGTTCACCAGCCACGATTCGCCGAAGAACCCCTTTACCCAGGTCGATACCTATCTGCGGATCAGGGCCAGCGATAAGACCCACAGTTCCGGGCTGATTTCCTCCCTGAAGAACGACGGGAGCGGCATCACCGCCAAGGCTCCCTGCTACTTTGAATGCCGATTTATCGGTCCGAACGCCATCGGCACGTGGCCGGCCTTCTGGCTCCTCAGCACCAAGTCGCCGGGCGATGAGTTGGACATCATCGAGGCTTACGGCGGGGAAGGCCCTCGCGAGCCTAACGCTTTTGATACCTATATGGTTACCCCTCATTGTTGGAACCAGGGTGAGACCGGTAAAGCCATTGAGAAGAAGGCGTTCGAGGGGATGCACAATCCGATTCGCATGCGCAAGTTTGGCATCCCCTCCACTTGGTTTGAGACGTTCCATACCTACGGCTGTAAGATCACCGACATTGACACGATCTACTATTGTGACAACATCGAGGTGGGCCGCCATGCGACGTTTCCGGTTTCCAAGCAAGAGCCGCTGTTCTTTCTCATCAATCTTGCCACCGGAGGCGGCTGGCCCGTCGATTTGTCCCGCTACGGTTTGGCCGACATGTACGTAGATTACGTGCGGGTCTATCAGGGGAAGAAATGAGTAGACGGTCACGCACCCGCTTGTTAACATGGAGGCGAATCTCGGTAGGATGACAACAAGGAGATCTGCTCGTGAAGGCAAGAACCCAGGTTGCCATCGTGGTGGCAATGTGCGTCATGTCACCGGGAATCGCGGCGGCCGTCTCGCCGAGTGCTGCCGAGCTGGCCAAGTCGAGACAGTAGGCAGCGGCAAAGTTCGAAAGCGGCGCCGAGCCGTTCTTCTCCTTCACTTACGGCGGCAAACCGTCGGCGGAGTTGTTGAAGGCGTGGGAGGTCAAGCGGGCGAGCCGGCCGCTTGACGACCAGAGGACGCAGCACACCATCGCCTGCACGGACCCCGACACCAAACTCGTGGTTCGCTGTGTTGCCATCGAGTATCGTGATTACCCTGCGGTGGAATGGACCCTGTATTTCAAGAATAGCGGCAGGAAGGCAACGCCGATTCTGGCCGACATCCGGGCGCTCGATGTTGCCGTCCGCCGCGGGGCGCAAGGCGAGTTCCTGCTGCACCATCATGCCGGAAGCCAGGCGAACTCGGACGACTACCGGCCGCTGGAGACGGCCCTTCGCCCCGAGGCGACCGCGCACTTCGCGCCCGGTGGCGGCTGGGCCTCCAGCGACGCCTGGCCCTATTACAATCTCCAGTGGTCCGGTGAGGGCCTGATGATCGCCGTCGGGTGGCCGGGTCAGTGGGCGACGAACTTCTCGCGCGACAAGCAAGACGGCCTCCGCATTACGGCCGGCCAGGAGACGACGCATTTCAAGCTCCTGCCCGACGAGGAGGTGCGCAGCCCGCTGATAGCCTTGCAATTTTGGAAGGGCGGCGACTGGATCCGCGCCCAGAACATTTGGCGTCGCTGGATGGTCGCCCATAATATGCCGCGTCCCGGCGGGAGAACGCCGCCGCCGTTGCTCGGCGCTTGTTCTTCAGGAATCTTCGACGAAATGCAGCACGCCAACGAGGAGAATCAGAAGCTCTTCTACTACGGCATTCCCGAAGCGAAGGAGTGGATGGCCGATCGGGTCATGAAGATCATGAAGGAGGAAGGCATCGACATCTACCGCCAGGACTTCAACTTCCCGCCGTTGAATTACTGGCGCAACAACGACGTGCCGGACCGCAAGGGCATAACCGAGATCCGGCATTGCGTGGGCTACCTGGCCTACTGGGATGAATTGCGGCGCCGCAATCCGAACATGCTGACGGACGAATGCGCCTCCGGTGGACGCCGTAACGACCTGGAGTCGATGCGACGCGCCGTGCCGCTCCATAAGAGCGATATGAACTACGGCGATCTGGAAGCGAAGCACACGCAGTTCTACGGCCTGGCGCTTTGGCATCCGTACTTTGCCACGGGCTCGGGTCTGGGCGACGCCTACAGTGCGCGTACGGCTTTCGCGCCGATGCTCGTGCTCGGTTGCGACATGCGGCGCGAGGACCTCGACTTGGCCCGAATGGTCCAGGCGGAACTCGATCGTACCGCGGTAAGGGCCGCGGGGGGGCGTACACAGCGGTTCCGGCGGTGCGACACGCCATTTGGACGGGTCCATGCGGTCGCAGCCGACCACAATGTTCCCGTGGTTGAACAAGGCCACCCAGGCACCACGGTTCTTCCGGTAGGCGACGTACTCCAGTTGGTCGTCGGGCTTATCGAACGTGAGCGGAGCCCCTCGACGGGCACTTCCTGCGGGATGTCGATCGCCAACGACACGGCGCTGGCGCCGTCGGTCTTCACCAGCGCGGCGACCGTGTACCGCTGGCCAGCCAGCAGGCGGATGTCGGGGTTCTGCCAGGCCGCGGCCGTGACCACGTCGGGGCTGGCGTTGCCCTCCAGCTCGATGGTTTTCTTGCCGTCGTAGGTCACGCGGTCGGTCAACGCGCCGGACGGCGTGGTTCGCCACGAGCAGAGGTCGAGCGTGGTGAGGTCTTTCTCCACGCACGGATCGGCCCCGTCCTGGGCGTTGCCAAGCAAGGTGGTCATACCCAACGTGAGAAATGCCGCAAAACAGTTTGCCCGCTTCAAGGGAAACTCCTTCTGCAAGCGGTTGACGACGGTGAGGCTCTCGGGGAGGGCAGGAAAACGCCACCCTACGGATCGGCCTTCTTGAGTTTCACCTCGAACTCCAGTTTACCGAGCAACTCCCGCACGTGGTGATACCCCTCGGGTGTGTAGAAGCCATTGAAGTTACGGCAGAACTCCAGCAGGGGCGAGTCCAGGAACAGGTCCTTCTTCACTTCCGCGAAGCCCGGGGCCCAGATCGAAAGCGCGGCCGTTGCGGGCGTCCGGAAGCTGGCCTCGCCGCCGGAACCGACCTTCACCTGGGCAACCTCCTGTCCCGCGTCGACCACGTGGACGGTCGCCGCCAAGGGCTTGCCTTGTGGATCGGTGATCTTGAGGCGGACTCTGGCCACCGCGGGCTGCGGACGATGAAACGCCTTCGGCAGGAAATAGACCGGGTTGGCCACGGCCACCTCGTAAATCTCCGCCGGCTGCCGCCAGGCTGCCAGGCAAGCGGGGTCCTGGCAAGTGGACGTCACGCGGATCGCATACCAGGCGTAGGCCGTGTCGCTCAGCTCGAACTCCCCGTTCCACTGCCTCGCCCGCTTGCTGCGCAGGTCCCAAGCCTGAACGATCTCGCCGTTGCGAAGCACCTGCGCCGAGACCAGCGTTTCGCCGGGCAAGGGACTGGACCAAGCCGTAAGGCGGGCGCGATGCGGCTGGCCGTCGGCTGGGAACTCCGCCCCCGGCCATTGCCTGTCCACCTCGAACAGCACCATAGGGCCGGAGCTGGCCACGCACGCGCCCGCGGATTCCTTGCGCGATCTTGGCCCAGGAGAAGTCGCCGTCGATATGGGTGTAGGTGCGGAACCGGCCCGCGTGGCCGCCGATGATCGAGCCGTCGCTGCCGGCGGTGCCGGCCACCTTGTAACCCATGTTGAGCAGGTTCCACCAGACGCGCTCGTGCTGGAAGAACACCGGCTCGCCGTCGTTGAAGATGTCCACTCCGTCGTACCCCTGACCGGCCACGTAGTTGAAGGCAATCTCGCTGGCCCAGTTGGAGACGAAGTTCCCCTGGTTGAACCAGAATCGGGCCGGATGAGCCAGCGTTACCACCGCGCCCTGGCGATGGACCTCCTGGAGGATATGGAAATCGGGGCCGGTGAACCAGAAGGCCCGGTCGTAGGGACGATCCTCCATGCCCAGGGTGCAGCCGTGACCGTAGCAGTGCAGGTTGCCGCCGGCGCCGCCGTCGTCCGGGGTAAAGTAGCACTTGAACTCCAGGTTCCAGTGGACGGCCACCTGCGCCGTGCTGGCCTGGCGGGCCATCGCATCGAGCTTCTCCGGCGGCGTCCAGCCGAAGTCGGGGGTCCACCATTGCGCGATCTGGATGTAATCCAGGCCGTTGGCCTCCGCCAATCGCGCGGCGTCAGCGAACGACTGCGGCTTGTCGGAGCGGCCGTGCTGCCCGTGCAGATGGCTCTCGCCGCAGTACCACCCCAGGCTCTTGACGTCGTAACGCTTCTTCAGCGTGACGTGTTTCTCGATCGCCTGCCGACCGGGGTTCAGCTCCATGCTCACGGCGTCATGGTCAAAGCCGTGGCGCACCAGAACGGTCTGCTTCCCGGCAGGCAACTCCAGGCGGGCACGGCCTCGCTCCCAAGTCTGGGCAACCATCCGACCCGCCTGGAACGCTTGCACGCGAAACGCCATGGGCTGGCCGGCGTCGTCATCGACGGTCAGTTCCAACGCTGCCCCCGAGGCCGGTCCGCCCAGACCAAGAACTCCCAAGATGACCCAGAAGCGATAGACCGCAGAACTACACATGCTAGAGCCTCCGGTATCTCCCGTCTGTGCTGTGAGCGCGCAGCCGATTCAGGCTCACACAGTCTTTTATCATATTACGCATCCCCTTCAGAAACCAGCATTGCCGCCGGAGGCGGTTCTCGCCGAGAGAGCAATCGTGTGACCAGCTTATCAGGCAGTGGCCGGAGGACGCTGGCGACGGATCCCACAACTCCTTGACAGAGAACGGGTACGGAGATATTAGTATGAACAACTCCCGTTGGTCGCCCACGTTCCCCGCGCAGTGTGAGACTCAAGAAACAGTTCCTCAGAGAAAGGAAAGCACTGTGAACCGCAACCGGCCGCCAGGCGAAGACCGACAAGGAGACTTCCTCTCCGGGTTAGGTATCGGCGGCCTCCTGCTGTTGCTGCCGGCGGTTCTTTCGGTTTGCCGTGCCGATCCGCTGGCAGATTTCCGCGGCCTGGCCGATAACCGGATCGCGGTGCGCACTTCGTTCGGCGTGCGGCGTGCGGAGCCACTAGGCGACACTCAGGTGCAGTTGATCCTGGGCATGAGTGTCACGCAGGCGTGCGAGAGGGCGGCGTCCTACCGCATCATCAGTTTTCATGACGACAACTATTCCTATGCGAAGTTCGTCCCACCTCGGAAGGCTTCGTCCCGCGCGGAGGTCGAGGCGGAAAGCCCGGCTGGGTGCCCGTTTGCCCACTTCGAGCGGACCATCGTCACGCTTGACTTGCCGACCCCGATGAAGGAGGGCGTGGAATACTTCGTGCTCGCCCAGGGATCGCAGGGGGAAATGGTCACGGGTGCACACACTGCGCAAGGCTTCGTTTTCCGCAAAGGACAGTCGCGGCCGGCCGGAGACGATGCCGTAGACTTGGCCGTTCTGGGATTGCGCCAGTTGGAACCGGTCGGGCCGGGAATGCTAAAGCTGGAATTCGGTCCCAATTTCTCGCCGGACTCGGCCGGACGGCCTCAGAACTACCTGGTCCGCGTGGCGGGCAAGCCGGTGAAGGTAATACATCTCGGGCGGATCAGCCGGATCGACACTTACCTTCCCACCGGCTGGCCCTTCGCGGCCATCCCCATGCATGAGGTGTTCCTGCAATTCGAGGAGCCGTTTCACGATGCCGACCTGATCGAGGTCGAGGCGAATCGAGCAGTCACGGCGGCGGCAAACCGGGCATCGCTGCGCTTTAACGAGAAGCAATCGTTGAGCAATTCGATCAAGGTCAACCAAGTGGGCTACCTCATTGATTCGCCGGTAAAACTGGCGTATCTCGGGCGCTGGCTGGGGTCCTTCCCTGAGAAGGGACAGGCGGACGAACCGCGAGAAGATCAAACCAATAACTCGGTGGCGCAGGCGTTTTGGGACCAACTGCACAAACCGAAAGGGCAGCCGGAGAAGCCGGACCGCAAGGCGACCACCTCGCCTGCCTCCGCCGCATGTGCCTTGACCTTCAACGAACCGCCCGAGTTCCGCATCTGCCGGGAAGAGGACCTGTCGGTGGTTTTCCGCGGCAAGGCACGGCTCGTGCATCGTTCAGGCGAGATGAACGAGGGGTACTACAAGGTCGATCATTCGGGCGAGAACGTCTATCTGCTCGACTTCACGAGCGTTACGGCGCCCGGCAGGTATTTCGTCACGGTTCCCCTGGTTGGTCGCAGCCTGCCGTTCGAGATTGGCGACAACGTCTACAAGAAGGCGTTCCAAGTGCAGGCTTACGGCGTGTTCGCCCAGCGCTGCGGCATTGAGCTTGGGCCGCCGTATAGCGAATGGCGGCGGATCGCCTGCCATAAGACGGGGCTCACCCTGACCACGCAGCTCCACGACGAACCGCACCAGATCCAGAAGGACCTGCCTCGCAACGTTGTGCGGCGGGCGCTGGACGCAAAGCCGGACCCGAAACTCGACAAGCTGAACCGAGACCCGGCGCTGGTGGCCTACTATCCGCTGGACGGAAGTTTCAAGGACGCCTCGGAGAATGGGCACGATTTGACGCCGGCGTCGCCGGGGCAGCGTTTCAGCCTCGACAAGGAAATCCTGCCCGGCGACAATCGGGTATTCGGGCCAACCCGGGCGGGAGGCGCAACGGAGCAACAGGCAAGGCCATTCCCGCCAACGTCCGAAACGGCTATACGATGTGCGGCTGGTTCAAGAAGGACGAGGACGCCGATTTCCATGGTACGTTGTTCGGATTCGGCAGCGGCCAATGGGCCAAACCGCGCATGATCGTGACGGCCGGCTGGGGAGTCCTTTCCTTCAGCGTGGGCAGCACCAGCCAACCCACCCAGCATGTGCGGATCAACGACGGCGCCTGGCATCACGTGGCGCTCGTGGTCGGGCCGGAATCGGAAAAACGGCCGCGGGCGTCATTGTACGTCGACGGCCGCTTGGCGTGCATGGCTGAGGTGGGGGCCGAGACGGCGGCCGATTTCTCGTTGGGCACGATCACCGGTAAGGGAAGCGCCAACGCCTTCTTCGCTGACTTTCGCCTCTACCGCCGGGCGCTTCGCGCCGAGGAGCTTGGCGTGTTGGCGACGCCGCGGCCGGCCCAGTTGCCCGTGGTGATTTCCGCCTATGGTGGGCACCACGACGCGGGCGACTACAACCCGCGATCGCACCTGGACGTGGCCCAAACCTTGATGGACGCCTATGAAATGGCGCCACGGAAATTCTACGACGGGCAGTTGAACATCCCGGAAAAAGGCAACGCAATTCCGGATATCCTCGATGAAGCACACTGGGCGCTTCGCTTGTGGTTAGATCTCCAGGACAAGGACGGCGGCGTGTACCATGGCACCGAGTCGGCCGGGGACCCGAATTTCATCGAGACGGTCGATCTCGATCGTGTGGGCGATTACGCCTACGCGAAGGATGCCGCGGCATCGTACTGCTTTGCCGGGGCTACGGCCCAGGCGTCGCGCCTGTGGCGGTCGCTGGGAAAGACCCAGGAAGCGGAAGATCTCTTGGCGCGGGCCCGGCGGGCCTACGCATGGGCCGAAAACCATCCCCCGCGCAAAGACCCCGCAGCAATACGCCTCAGGGTATCTCGGACCCAAAGCGTACGCCGCCGCGCAACTGCTGCACACGACCGAAGAAGCCCGGTTCAACAAGGATTTTCTCGACGTGTGTGTCTGGTCGCGGAAACCCGACGCCGAGATTAATGTCTACAGCCAGTACGACCAGAGCCTGGCGGCCTGGGCCTACGTCAATTGTCCCCCAACCGCGGCCGAGGCGCGAGTGCAAGAGTCGGTGCGCCGGGCGATCATTGAACGTGCTGACATGTTCATCCGTGAATGCCAGACCATGGCCTACGGGTTTATCCGCCATCCGATGGCCCCGATCAACTGGGGAACAGGCGCGTACGAGAATTTCTTGCCCGTTGTCATCTGGTCCTATAAGCTCACGGGTAACGAGAAGTACCGTACCTGGATCGTGCGTACCTGCGACAACACCTTGGGGGCGAACCCACTCAATCGCAGTTTTATCGTCGGCCTCGGAACGCGGACCGTGCATGCGCCGCTGCACAACAGCCGTTACAGCCATTTGGGCGAGGTCGTGCCGGGACAGCAGGTCGAAGGCCCCGTCCAGGGTGCCAACGGTTATCGCGTGGCCGAGACTGCCTACCCCGCGGTCCGCGAGAATTTCGCCAGCTTGCAGACCTTCGTCGATTGCCATTTTGCAATCGACATGGACGAAGGCGTTGTGGCATCGCAGGCGAAGACCATGGCCGCTTTCGGACTGCTGCTGCGCGATCACGACTGAGAGTGCTGTCTGCGAAGTCGGAAATCAGCTCTGTGCCTACTAACTCGTCGAGATCGCCGCAGTCGTACTCGACCTGCCGACCCTCGAAGTTCACCACCATGTCCTGCCCGATCCGGTTGATCTTGTCGACCACCCCAGATCGCCGTTGAACACATCCCGATTATAGTCGTTCTCGGCGGCTAGGCTGAGCCGGGACACCAGGAATGCTCGGATCAGAAGATAGATCGCCTTGATGATGCCCATGGAGCGGCTCCCGAGGTTGACGGAACAAGGCGATTCTAGCCTGGAACCAGCTTGGGATCAAATCCCGCAACTCCTTGCCTGGAAACGAGTACGAGATTATTGATAGGGACAGCAGGCCGGCCAGCTTTCGAGGCCCTGGCCGACGCACCTTTCACTGGTACCGACGAGACCGCAGACATGCTGGCCGGTTGTGCTTCGATGGCGAGTGTCTGCCGCGTCAGTCGCTCGATAGCCCGCAAGGTCGCTCGCTCGGTCTGATCGCAGAAGGAAACGGCCACCCCGTCCGCGCCGGCCCGACCGGTGCGGCCGATGCGGTGGACATAACTCTCCGCGTCGGCCGGCAGATCGTAGTTGATGACGTGCGAGACCATGTCGATGTCCAGCCCACGCGCCGCAATGTCGGTGGCCACCAGAACCAGCGGTCGCGGCGACTTGAAACGCGCGAGAGTCCGCTGTCTTGCCGACTGGCTCTTGTTGGAGTGGAACGCCTCGGCCTCGATTCCGGCCTTCCGCAACAGCGTGGTGACTTTGTCCGCGCGGTGCTTCGTTCGTGTGAATACGAGCGTCCGCGTCCATGCCGTCTGACGCAACCAATGGGTAAGCAGCCCCAACTTTCGGGTCTGGTCGACGAAGAACACGGATTGCCGGATCTTCTCGATCGTGTGCGACGTCGGGCCAACCCGCAGGTTGACGGGGTCGCGGAGCCACTGGTCGGCCAATTGGCGAATGTCGGCTGGCATGGTAGCCGAAAACAACAGCGTCTGCCGCCCGCGGGGGACTTTGGCCACGATTCGTCGAAGATCGGGAATGAATCCCATGTCCAGCATCCGGTCGGCCTCGTCGAGGACCAGGATTTCCACGTGAGACAGGTCCGCAACGCCTTGCTGCATGAGGTCCAGCAATCGGCCGGGCGTGGCTACGAGGATGTCCACACCGGCGTTCAAGGCCCGGACCTGCGACGCCTGACCGACGCCTCCGTAAACGACCGTGGACCGCGCACTGTTATAGCGGCCGTAGCCACGAAAGCTCTCGCCGATTTGTATCGCGAGTTCGCGGGTCGGGGCAAGGACTAAGACGCGGACCTTGCGTCCGCGGCCATTCACTCGGCACTCGCGAAGGCCCAGGTGCTGGATCGCGGGTAAGGCGAAGGCGGCAGTCTTACCAGTCCCGGTCTGGGCACAGCCCAGCACGTCGCGGCCTTGAAGAATCGGGGGAATCGCGGCGGCTTGAATCGCGGTGGGAGAACCATAGCCCTCCGCACCGACGGCGCGGAGCAACGTCTCCGCAAGGCCGAGTTCTTCAAACTTCATCAACACTTCCTTTGAGAGAGGCTATCAGAGCGCACGGATCGGCTGCTGAAAAAAGGCAAAGCCGAGGGTGCAAGAGATATCAATGGCGGCCGTAGACAGAGGACTCGACCGAGCTTGCTATAGCTGGGGCGGAGAGGCCGCTGTAGAAGACACATTCGACACGACGCGGGCCGAAGCCGGCGTCTCTCGCACGTCGTAACCAGGAGTATAGCACCCCACTGGAGTACGTCAAGCCGCAATTGCTGCCGTCCCGAAAGATTTCCGAACCACTTGGGGGAGAAGGGGAAATCGCGCGTACGTTCTACTACGATTGTTCGTGGACGACCTTCCTTCACTCTCTATTTCCAGAAACACAATCCGCCCCAGCAGGTCCCCCAAGCAGCCTCTCGCACCTGGGCAGCTTCCGTATCGGCATCAGGATTCATGGTCCGTACTGTGCGGTGCCTTCCAGGCAAACGTGGGTGGGGGCATAATGGGGTGCGAGAAATGCTGCTTGTTATCACCAGATTCGTTCGATGAGGGCTTGGACCACACAGGCCGGGCCCGTTTGAACCGTGTATGTAACTAAGGATACGGCAAGACCTTACGTCGCGTAGTTGGCCACTACCCTGTGACCGGCAAGGTTTTCCCAGGTCTCTCTCCCATGTGATTTTCGGATTCCTTTTCCTTACCCTCGCCGTTGTCGTTGGGCGGGCCGCGGCCAACGCCGGGCACCCGCCGGGCTATGTACTCGACTCGTCCGGTCAAATCAGGGCTCGGATGGGAAGTACGAGCCTGCCCTTGGGGGTCTTGCCGGAACCGCTATGGCCGCCGGGACGTGCTGGCGGCCATCGTCCGCGCGCTGGCATACCAGATCTACGACGCCGCCTACGTGGTGACAAGCGTCTGGAATGCCAGCAATCCGGCAATCGGCCAACAGGGCGTTAACCCATGGCGTCGAAGCGGTTTCGAAGAGCCCATCGTATTCACGGCTCCAGCGGCGCCTTGATGACCGAATAACCGAACGTGGTCAGGTAAATGTGCCCGGGATCGTCGGGGTCGAAACAGATTCGCTGGATGTTGCCGAACGGGATCTGCGAGAACGGCTTGAACGTCTTGCCGTCGTCCTTGCTCAGGTACAGGCCGCAGTGGGCCGGCCCTTCGGTGCAGGTCATGTAGATCCACCCCGGGTGGTCGGGGTGGAAATAGCCGCCGAATGTCTCCCGCTCCTTCGAGGCCAGCAGTTGCCAGGTGTTGCCGCCGTCCTTGGTGCGGTAAAGGCCCGGGTTGTCGCGCGACTCGCCGACGAGGATGTCGTCCGGATCGTGCGGGTTGACCGAGAAATCCTTCGGCCAGGTCCACTTCTGGCCCTGGCTGATTCGGGTCCAGTGGTCGCCCTGGTCCGTGGAGCGGTAAAGGCCCACGCCGTCGGTCTGGCCCTTGACCTTGCCGGTGACAAGATTCAGCAGCGAGCCGTCCGGCTGGAGGACGAGCTTGAGGCAGCGTTTGTTCTTCTGGCTGCCGAGGCCTGCGTTCTTGCACGCTTGCCATGTCTTGCCGTCGTCGGTGGATCGCCATACGCCGCCTTCGAACAGCGCGGCATAGAGCGTCCGGTTGCCCTTGGGGCTTTTGGGGTCCAGGACGATCGACATGACCGGCAGCTTCGTCGGCCATAGTTTCTTCCACGTAGCGGCGTGGTCGAGGCTCACGCCCACCGCTCCGGCCGAATGTTCGGAGCGCCAGTGGCCGCCGTAGATCGAGTTGTAGTTGGGGATGTCGTGCGTCGCCGAGAACGCGCCGAAGATCTTGCCCTTGATGTCGGGGTCGAAGACGATCTGGTAGGTTGTGTTGTCGACGCCTTGCGGCAGGGCCGGCCCGCCCCAGATCCACGTCCGGCCGCCGTCGAGGCTTCGCGAGAAGCCGATGTCGGTCTGGGCGATGTAGCGCCGGTTCTTGTCCAGCGGGTCGATCAGGTAATCCCAGCAGGAGGTCTCCATCAGGCCGTTGTTCCGCCACGAGACCTGCCCGTCCTGCACGACGCGGGTGCCGGCGTGCGCGCATTTCCAGCGCTTGCCCGCATCGGTCGTGTAGATGTACCATCGCTCCTGGGTGAGCACGACCATGTCGGGGTTGCCCGTGTTGATCTCCAGCGCCCGGGCCGGGCTCTGCCACCGCTGCCGCAGGGCTTCGGTCTGCCAGTCGGTCTCGACGTTGCACTGCATGCCCTTGGCCTTGAACCGCGGGTCGGAGAAGTAGACCGCCTTCCACGACTCGCCCGCGTCGTCCGTGCGGTAGATCGTGTTGTGATCGGGCGGGTAGAACCGCGCGCCCTGGCACCAGACGTACGCCCGCCGAGGATTCTTGTCCGACGTGGTGACGAACTGGTAGGCCGTCTTGGGGAGTTTGGGGTCGACGTCGATGTCCGGGTTCATGCATCGCTGCCAGGTTTCGCCCTTGTCGGTCGAGCGGAACATGCCGCCGGCGAGTTTTCCGTCCGAGGCTGTGCATGGCGCGGCGGCGTAGAGGATCGTTTCGTCCTGATTCGAGCCGGCGGCGAAGCCTGCCAGTCCGCCGGGCGGCAGGCCCGAGTTCTTCTCCGTGAACGTCGCCCCGCCGTCGTCGGAGCGGAACACGCCGTCTGCCGTGCCGACGAAGTAGCGACGCTTGTCCTTGGGGCTCGTCCGGTCGGCGGCGATCTTGAAGACCCGACCGGTGACCGTCTCGATCTTCTTCCACTGTTGGCCGCCGTCGTCGGTCACGTTGAGGCCCGAGTCGACGCCGACGAAGAGCCGCCCGGCCAGGTCGGGGTCGAGGTAGATCCGCCGGACGCGGTCCCTTTCGTCCCACGGCTGCGATGGGCCGACCATGACCCAGGTGACGCCGCGGTCGCGCGTCACTTTGACGGTCCGGCCGTCGGTCCAGTAGATGACGTTCGCATCGGCCGGGTCGTATTCGGCCGGCGTGGTGGTGCCGCCGCCGCGAAGGTATTTCATGTGGATCAAGTGCCAGGTCTGTCCGCCGTCGTGGCTATAGAACGCGTTGGACATGTCGGACTGCACGAGCATGGTCTTCGGGTCCAGCGGTGAGACGCTCCCGCCATGCAACGACGAGCCCGAGCAAAGCCCAATGTTCACGAAATATGGCTCCGCTTCGGCGGCGACTGCAACCGGCACGCCGACGAGCGAAGCGGCAAGAGCCAACAGCAACTTCAGGATCGCAAATGCAGGGGTCAGTTTCTTTGTCATCGGATATTCCTTTCGACTGGCGATAGGTTGGGATTGCCGCCGGGCGCGAATCAGACGCACCACGGCTCGCGCATTGCGCGGGACCGGAAGCGATTGGCCTCGGCGTCGCCCACGAACTCGGCCTTGCGCAGGTCGAACGTGAGATTGCGCTGCAACTGTTCGCAGATGTCGGCGGCAAGGCAGATGACCATCGAGTTGTACATCACTTCAGGATTGGCCACCGTCGTGCGGCGCGACCGGACGCAGTTGAGGAAGTCGCGGATGTGGTTCATCGGGTGCTGGGTCCTGGCCACGTAGTCGCCGATGATCTTCTTGTAGTGCGACAAGAGGGCCGGCGACGAGACGTTGGGCCGCGAGTAGCCGTCGGCGGCGGCCGCCCAGCCCTCGGGGCCGTCGAACCGCTCGCCGCACGAGCCGTTCCAGTAGTTGCCGTTGGGCCCGCGGGCCAGCACCATCTTCACTCCGTTGGAGAACCGGGTCACCATCGACCCGTCGGGCGAATCGTACTGGAACTGGATCGTGGAAACGCCGGTCAGGTTGAGCCCCGGCAGCACCTGGGCCACGGTGTGCGCACCCACATGGCCACGTCGGTGGCGAAATCGTAGAAGTGATACCAGCCGCCGCTCAGGTATCCGGGATTGTAAGGCCGCCAGGGGCACGGGCCGATGAAGGCGTCCCAGTCCAAGTCGTCCTTCGACGGCAGCGGTTCGGCCGGCAGCCAGTCGCGGCGCAGTCCGTCGCGCCAGCGGCAGTCGGCATACGCGGTGTGGATCGGCCCGAGCAGGCCGGTGCGCGCCATTTCGATGGCGAACACGTGGTTCGCCTCGCTGAGCCGCTGGGTTCCCGTCTGATAGACGCGGCCGTAGTTGCGGGCCGTCTCGACGACTAGGCGGCCTTGCGCCATGGTGAGGCACGACGGCTTTTCGCAATAAACGTCCTTTCCGGCCCGCATCGCCCGGACGGCGGCCGGCGCGTGCCAGCGGTCGCCGGTGGCGATCAGCACGGCGTCGATGTCGGTCCGCTCGGCGAGCAGTTGCCGAAGATCGCCGTACGCGGCGCAATCCTTGGTGCCGTAATGGCCGTCGACCATGTTCTTCATCGCCAGGCGCTGGGTCTTCTTAACGTCGCAAACGGCGACGACCTGGACGTCGGATTCGCCGAGCATGGCGCTCAGGTCGCCGCTGCCGCGGCCGCCCAGGCCGATGCCGCCCAGCACGAGTCGCTCGCTGGGGGCCACCGCGCCGTTCTTGCCCAGGCGCGGGCCGGAATGTGGCATGGGATGGCCAGGGCCCCGACGGCCGCGGAGGCCGCCTTGAGAAACCTTCGCCGGTTGAGCCCCAGGGCGCCGCTGGTTTTTTCAAATGGAATAGCCATGGTATGTTCTCCTCCTGGGGATCTTGTCACTTCTGGTTGACGATTTGCTTGAGCAATTCCGTGGCGCGCCGCACGACGGCCGGGTCGTCCGCGGCGGCCTTGAGCACTTTTTCCAGCGCCGCCTTCGTCGGGCCGGCGTGTTCGTTCTTCTGCCGCTTCTCGGCGATCGCCATGACCGTGGCCACGGCGTCGCTCTTGACGGCCGCGTCGTCGAGGCACGCGGCGGCCAGGTCGAGCGACTCGGCGCTGCCGGCGGCGGCCAGCGCCCCCAGCAGCATCCGTTTCTCCTCGGGCCGCTGGATCATCGGCGCCGCCTGGCGGCAGATCGCCAGCTTGTCCGGCGCGGCGACCGTCTTTTTCAGCGCGATCCCGAGATAGCCTCGCAGGGCCGCGAGCTTGTCGGTCGGCTCGCCGGACGTTTTGGCCAACTCCAGCAGGACAGGGGCCGCGTCGGCCGAGGTCCACTCGCCAAGGGCCGCAAGCGCGGCCGCGTGGACGTCCTTGTTCGTGTCGTCGACGGCGCCGCGAACGGCCCGAAGGGCCTCCGGAGTGCCGGCGGCGCGGAGCGTTCGCAGCAGGGCCGGCTTCGCGATCGGCTTGGCGTGGGCCAGGGCGTCGACCAGTTTCGCCACGCAGGCGGCCTTGTCGCCGGCCGTTGGGCAGAGCGTGCCGAGCAACCGTTCATAAACGCCGATTTCCCCCGCGTCGGTCGACTTCAACAGCAGATCGATGAACACCGGGATTCCGCCCGCGCCGGCCAGCTCGCCGTAGCTTCGGGCCGCAGCCGTCCGCATCCCAAGGTCCGGGTCCGCCATGATCCGAAGCAGCACCGCCGATGCGCCGGCAATCCGCCGCTGCCCGGCGATGTCCAGCATCGCGAACTTAAGCGTCCGCTCCGGGCCTTCCAGCAGGGTGATGATCGTTGTGTCGACTGTCGCGCCCGGCAGGCCGGCCAGGGCGGTGGCGGCCGCCCGGGCGACCGCCGCGTCCTTGTCCTTCATCAGCTCGACCAGCACGGGCGCGGCCGCCGCGTCGCCGATTTCGGCCGCCGCCTGGATCGCTTCGACCCGAAGGTCCTTCGCGCCGGTCTTGGCCATTTCCAAGAGCGGGGGCAACGCCGCCCGGTCGCCGCGCTGGCCGAGGATCTTGACCACGGCAGCGACGCGATCGGCCGACAGCTTCGCGGTTTCCGACACGAGCACGCCGGTGATCCACGCGTCTTTCGTTTCGGCCGCGATGCGAAGCGCCATGGCGAACGGGGCGAAGTCCTTGTCGCGGAGCATGCCGGCGAGTCGCTTCGCGCCGCCTTCCGGATCGGCAAGCACGGCGCCGCGGAGGGCCGCCGTCTTCAGCCGCGCCGGCAGATCCTGCCGAAGCATGCCGTCGTAGAGCGCGGCGGCCTCGCGCGGTTGACCCTGTGCCGACAGGTTGGCTCCGTAGGTGAGCAGGCCGTCGCAGATTTTGCACGCGTTTTCGCCTTTTGCGTCCTTCAGGGCGTCGGCGAGCGCCTTGCCGGCGGCCGGGGTTCCGATGCGTCCCAGCGAGAGGGCCGCCGTGCGAACGACGTTGCCGTCGGGGTCGGCCAAATGGTGCGCGAGTTGCCCAACCGCCGCCGGATCGCGCCGGACTCCGACCGAGCTGATCACGCCCGAGAGGAGCTTGCCGCTGAGTCGGTCCAGCGCCGCCCGGAGGACTTCATCCACGCTCTCGTCCGGGATGGGCTCCAGGGCGTATCGGGCCGGGTGCGACAGTGTCTCGTCGCCGAGCATGTTTGCCAGGACCGGCACGCAGGTCTTGTCACCCACGTGGGCCAGGTCTTTGCACGCCGCCGCTTTCTGTTCCAGCGTGGCGTTGGATTTCAGCACGGCCAGGGCCTTGGCGCGGACCGCCTCCGGGTTTTCCCCGTAGACCGCCGGCGCCGAAACGGCGGCGACCGTCCAAAACAGTGCCACCAGTATCAATAGTCTTTTGTTCATTGATTGCTCCTCTTGCAACGGGCTGGCTGGTCTCTCCGGAAACGAGCCGGGTGGTCGCCGCCGGCCCGAACCGGCCGGGTGGTCCCCCCGACGTTGCCGCCATGATTTTGACGTGGCGCCGCCGGAAAATCAAACTGATAAGCGGACTGCCGAAAAAAACGGGTTCCCAGCCGACGATAAGCCAGGACTGCTCGCCAGCGGATACCGTCGGGCGTCGCAAATCGCGTCGCACGACGCTACACTGGCAAATGCCGGCAGGACGACGTGATTGGTGCCGGCGCAGCCGTCGCTTGGAGAAACTCCTATGGATATACGCGTAAACCGGATTTCGGGTTGGGGCGCTGGTCCGTCGAGTTTCTATCCCTACGGCAGCGGGGCTTCTCGGCGCCAGAATCGACGTTCATGAGAACGAGGAAACAGCGACGTGTGTGCCGGAAGTCCCTCGAACATTAACCATTTGCTGTCGGCAGCAACTGTGGAGATGGCATGGCGCGGCTCCAAGAGACTGTGGAAGAGAGGCTTCTTGAAGCGTACCATAAATCGCCGTCATTTCGCGAGTTACGGTCAACGCGGAACGGGCCAAAACTCGGTGGACCAGGACACCAGAACTGGTTGCCCGTTGGTCTGCATTCGCGCATAATGCATCCATGCGATAGCGCACCACGGTGGCGTAAGGTGCAGGAGTCACATCATACCGATGCGAATGGCGATCGTTCTATGGTCCTGTTGTGTCTGGGCCGCCGCGGCAACCGCCGCTGGGCCGCGCGGGCCGGAACTGGACGAAGTGCCCGGCCCGGCCATCGATCTGGACCATCTGCCGGAGCCTGCCGCGTGGCCGGCCGCGCGCTACCAGCGCCCGCTGCGGCTGATGGCGATCCTCGGCAAGGGCGAGTCGGCCGCGGCGTACCAGCGGATCGGCCGGCGCCTGCGGGCAAGCCTCGAGCTGCGCTATCTTGCCGCGGGCGACGACCGCTACCACGTGAACGATAAGTGGATCGAGCCGTCGGGCGACCCGACCAGGGAAGAGCTGATCGCCGAGAGTCGCAAAATCGCCTTCCGTTCGATCGAGCCGGTTGACGGACGGCGGTCCTGCGACGTGCTGTTCTGCTCGGGCGAGCTGAACGATCCGGCGCTGCAGGAGTCGCTGCTGCGGTTCCTCGACTCGGGCGGTGTGCTGGTCGTGTGCGGCAACGTCTACCCGGCGCCCGCCAGCCGGTTGGGCCAGCGTTGGCCGGCGAAGGCCACGCCGCAAAATTCCTGGATGACAGGCGGGGCTCGGCGCTCGGGCGGCTGGGAGCTGGCCGGCGTGCCGGTGCAGTATCTCCAGGGGCACACCTGGATTCCGCTGGCCGTTGCGACCGACGGCGCCGTGGCGTTGGCCACCGGCGAGTCGGGCGCGATGTTCCTTCGTCGCGTCGGACGCGGCAGCCTGCTGCTGGTGCCCACCGGCCCGATCTCAAGGCAATACGACGCCGTGGCCGCGATGAGCCGCCGCTTCGACCACGACGAAATCTGGCTCCGCGCGTGGGATCAGGTGCTCTACAGCCTGGTGCCCGACGACTCCGCGCCGCGGCGCTGCCGGTATGCGCCGATCTCCAGCCCGGCGCGCCTCATGCCTTGCCGGCACGCGAGTACCTGCTGCCGATGAAGCTCATCAATCGCGGCCATGTGGGTCCGCTGGTCATGGCAACGCACGTCACGGCGCCCAGCGGCCGAGTGGTCTACACGCGCGTCGAACCCTTGGATCTGGCCCCCGGGCGGGAGAAGGTGGCCGTGGTGCGTGTACCGGTTCCGGCCGACTGGGGCGAAGGGCTCTATCCGGTTTATCTCACGCTGAGCGATCCGAAGGCCCGGCGGCTGCTCCACCAGGCGATGGAGATGATTCCCGTGGCGGGCACGGTCGCATTGACGTTGGAGTCGGAGAAACGCGGCTACCGGCTCGGCGAGGAGGCGCGGCTGACGCTCATTGCCTCGGCCCGGGCGCCCTGGAGCGGTTCGCTGCGCCTGGGCATCTACGATTTCCGCGGCCGGCTGCTGGGCGTCGAGGAGCAGCCGGCCCGGCTCAGCGTCGATAAGCGGCAGATCCGGTTCACATGGCCCATGGTTGATCATGGCGTTCGCGTGGATGCGTATTGGGCCGAAGCGGCGGCTGTGGCCGACGGCAAGGAGTTCGGCCGGGCCGCGACCCGGTTCTACAAGTACGAGCCGTGGAACATGCGCAACGAGTATCAGTGGTCGACCTGGGCGGGCATGGCCTGTGCGCCTCCTTCGCTGGTGCCGATGGGCGTGCGCCTGATGGCGCACGCGGGCATGAACGCGCTGGGCTACCCCGGCCGCAGCGAGTTGTACTACGCGGCCGAGCGCTGGGGCTGGCGTTACTACAACGAAGGCATCGGCATGAACACGTTCTCGCCGGTGATCGAATACGAGAACCAGGCCGAGATCGAGGCGGCCCTGGCCCAAGAGGCCCGGCGCGCCACGGAGAACCCCGATCTGGTGTCCGCCGCCTTCGTGCTCGGCTCGGTCGGCGAGGAGGCGGGCTTCAACAGCGGCTGGGGCACCCGCTATTACTGGGACTCGCCCGTCGCGCCGAAAAGGCCTGCAAAGCCCTGCGATGGTTCCTGCGGGAGAAGTATGCCGATCTTGCGCAACTCAACGCGACTTGGCACACTGCCTATCGCTCGTGGGACGAAGTGAAGTTATCCAAGGAATTCTCCGCGAGCGGGGAGGTGAAGCTCGACGCCGACGGCTGGGCGTATCCCAAGGATTCGCCGCTGGGCCAGGGCGTTGCGGCGGTCAGCCTCGCGCCGTATCTCGACACGGCCCAGTTCTACGACTGGTACTACGACAAGATCGTCGGCGCCGCGCGGCGCATCCTCCGGCGGCAGATCAACCCCGTGACGCAGACCATGTCGTCGGCGCCCACCATCGGCTCGGCACGCTACGACGTGCGCTTGAGCGGGCCGAGTTGTTGGAACGAAAGCCAATGGTTCTCGGTGATGGATGGCCCCGAGCCGGGATTCGGCCTGATCTGGGGCCACTTCGACTGGTCGGTGATGACCGACAACATGTTCTGGGGATTCCTTCTGACGCGCAGCGGGCACAACGACTATTGGGTCGATATCCCCCTGATGTTCAACAACGACCTGACGCACACCCGGGCCTCGTTCGCCATGCGCTGCTGGACCCATCGCCTGGCCGGGCACGAGCGGATCATCCTCGACAGCCGGCCGATGGTCGCCGAGGTCGGCCTGCTGGGACCCAACGGGCTCAGCTTCTCGCTGACGCCGGCCAACATGGTCACGTCGCTCCAAGTGGCCCTGAGCCAGGGCGGTTTCGGCCTGGCCGACGCCGATTGCCTGGCCGCCGGCGGCCTGAAACGCTGCAAGCTGGTCTTCGCCGTGGGGCGTCAGGCCGTCTCTCCGGCCGAGGCGGAGAGGCTCGATGCCTACGTGGCGTCGGGCGGCACGCTGGTATTGGCCGGCCATTTCGCCACGCAGACGCCCTTGGGCGTAGCCCAGCCGATCATCCCCGGCTGCCGACTGGCCGAGAAGTGGGGCCTGCGCACCATCCCCGTGCGCAATCCCGCAGTACAGTCCCCAAAATCCGCTGCCCTTCAAGCTCGACGGCGTCGACGAGTCGCTGCGCGGGCTCAAGATGACGGGTGACAAGAGCTTCCGCCAGCAGGTACAGCACCGGGGGTGGACTGTCGCGGCGGCGTACGACGACGGCACGCCCGCCCTGCTGATGCGGACGCTCGGCAAGGGACGCCTGGTGTTTCTCAATACCGTGTATCAAAGCCATTGGTACATCCAGTGGATTACGCCCACCGGCCCCGAGCGCCAGGGATTCTATCGGTTGGTCGAGTGGCTTTGCACGCTCTCCGGCGTGCGGCGCACGCTGCGCCTGGAGGGCGACCTGAACCAGACGCTGCACGTCGCGGTCAAGCAGTTCGCCGACCCGACGGGCCACATCGGCTATGTGATTGCCCGCACCAACGGCGAGGTGCCTTGGGTCTCCGGGACGTTGAGCTGGCTCGGGCCGCAGAAGGCCTGCTACGACGTGCTCGGCGCCGGCCAGGGACACCCCGCCCCGCAATTGGGCAGGCAAGTGGTGCTGAACCTGCAACCCGGCGCGGGCCGTTTGCTGGCCTTTGTGCCGGCCCCGCTCGGCGCCGTCCGCGTCACGGCGCCGGCCGAGCCGCTCATCGCCGGCCGTACGCTGCGATTGAAGATCGACGTCCTGGATTCTTCCGGAAACACCGTGCCTGGCAGCTTCCCGCTGGAGCTTCGGGTGCATGGACCGCAAGGCGAAATCGCGGGGCTGCGCCGATCGTTCTCGGCCGAAAGCGGAGCCCAGCCGCGTCTAGCCACGGCCTTGAACGATCCGCCGGGCGACTGGACGATCTCGGTCACCGACAGCATCAGCGGCCTGTGCGGTACGTCGCGGCTCCACGTTGTGGCCGATGCGTCGGCCGCCGTCGCGCCGGACTTCGTCCCCTGGGGACAACCTTCGGAGCGGATCGAGCCGGCGGCCATCACCGGCCAGCAGTTCGTCGACCGCCTCTCGCGTCTGACCGCCATGTACCGCGAGGACCACTCGGGCCGCGGCTGGATGACCAAGCAGTACCTGGGATATTACTACGACTTCTTCCCGGGCACGCGGCACGACCTGCTGCGGCCGCTCAACGAGGTCGACTGGCTGCCATTCGTCCCCGCCGTGCGCCGCGCAGTGTCTGACAGCCGGACGTTCCTGCTGACGGGCGAGGATTTGGGCATCCATCCCGGTTCCGGGTTATCGACCTGCGCGCTTTGCGACGGCCGGCAGATGCAGGCAATCGTCGCGGCACTGGAGGGCGCGCGCTGGTCGGTCGTCACGGCCGACGGCGACACGGTCGCGGCAACCCTGGGCACCGGGCGCGTGATTCTCTGTCGCGAGTCGATCGACGCAGCCGGCAACACCAATCCCGAGCTGGCCTGCTGGCAGCGGCGGTTCCTGGCCGAGTTGGCCGCCGGGGTCCAGCGGCCTGTCGCTCCGCCCGACCTGCGCAAGCTGCTGGCCTGGTGGACCGGAGCGGAGCCGATCATCTCCGGCCCGCGCACGGTGACGTGGTTCGCCGGCAACCAGCGCGAAGTGAAGCTCGCGCTGGACCCGAGGGTTCCGCTGGGACAGACGTTTGCCTTCACGCTGCCGCCCACGGGCAAGGTAGTTCAGCTCCAAGTGGCGGTAGCGGCCACGGGGGCCGGCAAGATCACCTTCGACGTCGGTTGCGACGGCCGGCCCGACGGCGAACTGCTTGTCCGGCCTGACGCCACCGGCGCGGTCGTCATGCAAACTTGGGCCGATACGGCCAACCGCTACCTCGATTGGTCTGCGGCCCAACACACCGGCCCTTACCGCGACGGCAGCGGCTGGCGCACCATTCCCGTTCGGGTTACCGCCAGCGACAGGGCTGAGGTAACGATCTCGCGCCCGTCGGTTGTGGTCGAGTAGCCCTGAAATCCCGTATGGTCAAAATACTCGACCGGCCCGCAATTCTCGATCGCCATTGAAGTTAGGGAGGCTGGTTTCGGTCCATTGACAGACGAGCACCGCCAGCCGATGCTGGAGTTTGGGCTCCTCACCCGACGGCAGCCGTGTACCATGACCTTCCTCCTCCACCCCTGGCAACTTCTGCTGGTGATCGTCGCGGGGTGGGTGAACCAGCAGCAGCAACAGATCATCGACTTCCAGCGGACGGCGATCGATGTACTCAAGGAGAAACTGGGGAAGAAACGGCTGTAGCCGTTCACGGATTCTTAGGAAACTGGTATTGCGCCTTGTAGGGAGATTGGTTATGAATGAGTCATGGCGCGGATGTTCACGGAGGATGAAGTACGCGAATTGATCGAAGCGGCGGTGGCACCGCTGCTTGCGCGGATTGCCGAACTGGAGGCAGAGGCAGCGCGGCTGAAGAAGAATTCCTCCACCTCCTCCAAGCCGCCTTCCAGCGACATCGTCAAGCCGCCGCGACCCGGCTCCGGCGGCGGCAAACAACGGAAGCGACGCCGCGGCGGCCAGCCGGGACACACGCGGCAGACGCGCGCTCCTTTTCCGCCCGAGCAAGTGGACCACACTTGGATCTACGAGTGGCCGGAGTCGGAGTTGGCGCCGGATTGGGAACCGCTCGACGAGTTCCGCACCCTGCAACAAATCGAGTTGGTCGAGAAACTCTTCGAGGTGAACATCGCCCAGCGGTTCCATGACTACGGCGCGTATTACTTCACATTCTTGAAGGTCCCGGGCGTCGAGCCGACCAACAATGGCATGGAGCAGCGCATGCGGTTTGTGGCCATATCCGGTTGATGCCAGGAGCGATCCCGCCTCGCCCCTTTTCCCCACGCCCTTTCTCCCTGCGCAGTACGCGCCATCGAGATTCCGACCGCCCGCCCGTGGCCTGGGATCTTCATCAGGCCCAAGAACCGTGAATGCTTACGCGGACCACGCGACGCGATCCGCTGCGGCATCGGCTAACGGATACCACACGACCTGCCAAGCCGTGTCGAACAGCGTCAGGATGTTCTCCGGTCCCACGTCAGCCTGGACATTGTGCCCACCCGACACGACGTACCCGCCACCGGGCGCCAGGGCGCGGATCTTGCGGACCACCTCCTCTCGCACCTGCTCCGGCGTGCCGTGCGGCAGGATCGTCTGGTTACAGAGATTGGAATAGATGGTACGACTCGTCGTAGTAGCCGCAAGGCTTGCGCCGCACGCCCCACTCATCGGCCCAACTGCCGTCCGCCGCAACTGTCGCCGTGAAACCCGCCGGTGCATCGGCAAACACGTACCGCGTATCGGCGTGTAGCCGGTCGAGAACGCTCTGCTTCACGACGGCCATCCATCAAATGAACCTTGTAGACAGAGTGCTTGGCGCCATTACAATAGCAATAACGGGTTGATGGGTCGGCCGGCTGCCAAAAGCCATACGATGACCCACCTGGTACGAAAGAGCTCCCCGATGAACAGAACAACACGACACGCCCCCGTAGCCTTCACCGCCGCGCTGTTGCTAGGGTCGCTGGCCTGGCGGCACGCCGCCGCTGCCGTTACGCTGGAACAAGACATCTCGCGCGAGGATCCGAAGTTCAACTGCGCCAGCGCGGCGCTCACCGTCGGGCGCGACGGCAACGTGTACCTGAGCAGCATCGTCCAGAATGGCGGCTATATCCTCCGCGTCAGTCGGGACGGGACGAAAAAGCTCGGCGGCGACGCGGTCTATGCCATGGCCAACGCCACGGCCAATGCCGCCGGCGTCATCGCCAGCGCCAATGCCCACTTCAACCACTCGGTCAACCTCTACGACCGGAACTTCAAGCAGTTCGCCGCCTGCAATGAGTTTCTGGTCAACGACAAGGCGGGTTGGGACGCGCCGCGCGCGTCGAGGCGGGGGCCAGCGGCAATTTCTACGGCCTCGACCAGCACCGGCTCCGCATCTTGCGCATCAGTCCCGCCGGCAAGGTGCTGCAGGTGTACACGGTTCAGCAAGAGGCGAAGGCCTGGGACTTCCGTGTCTGCGAGGCCGTCGAGGCGCTCTATCTCCACGCCCAAGACGGCACACTGCGGTGTGTCGGATTCAACGGCGCGGTGCGGTGGACGCGGAAAGTACCGGGCCTGTTCACCGTGGACGAGGCCGGTACGGTGTACGCCCTGACCGGCACGACACTGAAACGACTCACCCCTGCCGGCGAGCCCCAGGGCGCGATCGACTTGCCGGTAACTTCCGTAACCGCCATCGGCGTTTTCGGCGATGAACTCATCGTCAAGCGCGCGATGCCCACCGAGTTGTTTCAAGTCCACGACCTCGCCACCGGCCGACAGAAACGGGTCGTTCGCTCCGACCACGAGCGGGTGACGGCCGAGGTTCCGGGCCTGGTGTGGCCGGCCGGCCAGCCGGTTCCCTTCAAGGTCCAATCCAGCAATGCGGCGGCGCGATGGCGCGTCTGGGCGACCGCGCTGGGCGATTCCGACTGGCGGGAGTTGAAACGGACGGGGGAGCAACTCGACGTGCCGGTGGACTTTGCCGGGTTGTATCAGCTTCGCATCGCGCCGACGCTCAACCCGCAAGCGGACAGCGAGTACACGCTGCGCGCGGTGATCGAGGCGCGTGCGCCGGCCAGCCGGGGCACCGTGAGTGTATGGACGCCGCACAACCGCATCTGGTGGGGCCGCGGCGAAGCAATCCCGGTGAGTGTGGCGGTGCGGCCGGCGCATGCGGCGCCGGCGATTTCGCTTTCATTGAGGAGTTGTCGCCACAAGCGGAGCGAAGGGTCTCCTGCGGAAACGACAGAGATTCTTCGCTTCGCTCAGAAGGACATCGTGTGGAGCAATGTGGTGGGCACCGTCACCCTTCCCGCCGCGTTCACGGCGCAGCTCGCCCCCGGCCGCTACGAATTGCGCGCCGAGGTTCCCGGCTTCACCTGCGTGGCGCAGCCGATTCGCATCGGGGCGGGGGCTGCGGCGCGGTCGCCGCTGCGCGTCACGCTGCATGGCGACTATGACAACCTGAACTCCACGGCCAGCGCGTGGGACTTCGCCGATGTCGCCGCCGCCATGCTCGACCGGTCGCAGGCGCTGGGCGTGAACCAGTACGTCAATCGCACCGCCGCCGGCCGCTATCCCCTCGCCTTTGCCAACAACGCCGACGGCATCGGGTTGTTGCGCGACCTGGAAAAACGCCTCGCGGCTGATCCGGCCGGCGTGGCGACCCAGAAGGCGGATTTCGGCTTCGCGGACGCGCAGTGCGCTCGGCGCGTTCGGCGCTCACGGCATCCGCGAGTGGCTGCTCTTGGTAGGCATGGACGCGGCATTGCCCATCGGCACGTCCACGGGTTACGCCGCCGGGCTCAAGCCCGAGCAATACGCGGCCGAGATCATCCGCTACACGCAGGCGTTGAAAGACTTCCCGGCGTTTACCGGCTGGGACTGGGTGGCGAATTGGTGGGTCACCGATGCGAACCTGCGGTTTACGTCGCCCGATCAGAAGACGGCGTACGAGGCTGCCCTCAAGCGCGCCGACGACACCGGCGCGTGGGACCCGGTGTTGGACACCGTCGGCGACCGCACCATCGGCTGGCAGCCGGACGCGCAGCAGATGTTCAAGGACGCGTTGTGGAAGACCGCCACCCATCTCATCACGGCTTCCGCCGGGCCATACCGCCGGCCCGAAGTCTATCCGCCGGCGAGTTTCGCCAACGTGGATGAAGTGGATCTCCATTTCCAAGCCGAGCAGATTTCCTGCCCGGACTGGACGGCGCACGCGACGGATTTCTACAAGCGGCCCGGCAAGCCCGCGTGGATTCATCCCGAATTGTGGAACGACAGCGGGACCGGCGAGCAGATCTTGCCGGCAAGCTGGCTGGCGTTGATGCGGGGCGTGGACGGCATCGGCGCCTCGGGCAACATCCCCAACTGGGGCGCGCTGCCGACGGATTCGCGATCGGGCTATCCGGGCGTCCCCTCGGTCTTCCGCGCGCTCGACGAGTTTGCCCGGCAATACGGCCCCTGGCTGACGACGCTGGAGAACGACGACCGGGTCGCGATCGTGGTTTCCCGCCGGCAGGTCAAACTCGATGCGTGGCGCGGCGTCGGCGGCCAGTACTTCACGCGGTTGTGGGAGGCGTTCATGAGTTGCCTGTATGCGCGCAGCCGGCGACGTTCATTTTTCCCGAGGACAAACCGGACGTGAGCCGCTTCAAAGCCTTGCTGGTGGTCGGCCAACGCTACGAGATGGAGCCGGCCTTGACAGCGTTGCTCGCGCAAGCACGGAAGCAGGGCGTCGCCATTCTTGCCGACGGCGCCTGCCGGGAATCGCTGGTGAAGGACTGCACGCCGCTGGGCGTGGCCTTTGACCATGTCGAGAAACTCAACGGTTTTAATGAGGACGTCGCCTTCTGGGAGTTTCCCGAGGCGCTGCTGGCCAACGCGCCGCTGGTGGCGGCGAAACTGGCCGCCCGCACGCCGCCGGTCGCCGCGGTGGATCAGCCGGGCGTGCTCGTGAGCCAGCGCCGCAGCGGCGACGGTTGTTTCGTCTGGGTGGTGAACGACACGCACAGCCCGCTGGATCCCGGCTTGCTCTGGCGGGTCAACAACGCCATCGCCACCCGTCAGCCGGTCGTGGCGCAGGTGAAACTGCCGGTGAAGCAGGGCGAAGTGGTGTACGACGTGTTCGCCCAAAAGGAGGTTCCAGGCGCCGCGGCCCGGGGATCAGGGGGGATTACGGCCGACCTGCGTTTCAGCTACGCCCGGCTTTACGCGGTGCTGCCGCGCCGATCAGCAACGTCGAGCTGCGGGCGGCGCGTGACGTGAAACCCGGCCAGTCGTTAAAGTGGACGGCGACCGTGCCCGGCATCCAGGCCAGGCTGCCGTTACGCGCGGAACTGCGTGACGGGAACGGTGCATTGGTCGAGCAGCGATCCACCACGACCGGTACGGGAACATTGACGGCGCCGTTGAATACGGTTGGGCCGTTGGCGCTGAGCGTGGTGGAGTTGGTGAGCGGGACGAAAGCCTCCGCCGTGGTCGTGCCTGGTGCGGGCGGCGCACCGGGCAAGGAGCCGCGCCGCCCAGCGTGGCGCCGCCTGTGGAACAGTGGTTCGGGCCGCGTCTGCGCGACCTGGCGGCTTCTTCGGACGGCGCGGTGGCGCTGGTCAGTGCGTTCGATTGGGGACAGAACCTTTACGCGCTCGACCTGGCGACCGGCAAGCTGCGTTGGAGCGGCAACGTCGGTGATCACTTCGCCTATGCGCCCGTCGCGACGCGCAGCGGTTTCGCAGCGCAGGGATACGACCTGCACAGCGGGGAAGGGTATTATCTGTACCTGTTCGACGGCGCGGGCCGGGTGCGGCGCCGGTTCGCGCTGCCCGGCCTGGTATCACGGCTGACGAACTGGGCGTTTGCGCCGCACCTCAACGACCGGATCAACAACTTCGCGGTCGCGCCCGACGGTTCGTGGGTCGCGGCCGCCGGTAATCTGGGGCTGGCGGTCTGGTCGGCGGACGGGAACTTGCTCTGGTCGCGGGATTGGTCGGCGACGAAACGGGAGACGATGTCGCTGCTGGCGCTGGATGGCGGGACGCTGGTGATGGGACAAGGGATGAAGCTCGCGGCGGTCGAAGCCCGAGCCGGCCGGGCGCGCTGGGAATTGGAGTTGGCGACGACCGGCGCGGTGCAAGGTTTGGCCGCGAGTGCGGATGGGCGGACGATCGCGGCGCGGGCCACGACGCAAAGCGGCCGGGTATTCGTGGTCCGCGACGGCAAGCTGGTGGGCACGTTGCCGACGGCGGCGGACGCGGCGGTCCTGTCGCCCGATGGCACGCAGGTGGCCGTGACAACCGGTAGTCAATTGAAGCGGTGCGCGGCGGACGGACGGTTGCAGTGGGTGTTTCGCGGGGATGACACGCTGCGGTATCCGCGCGTTTCTGCCGACGGAAAGCGGCTGGCGGTCGGCAGCGAGCTGGGGACGCTGTACGTCCTCGAGAGCGCCACGGGCGGCGTCCGCACGCGCGACCTCGGCGCATTGGCTGTACCGGCCTGGCTGCCTGACGGCGATCTCGTTGCGGCGACCTGGATGGGGACGGTGTGCCGTCTCGGGCCGGAGGGGCAAGAGAAGTGGCGGGCGCTGCTTGGGACGGAGTCGCGGGTGGAGCCTACTCGCACGGGGACCGTCGCCACTACTCGCGCGACGTTCTGGTCCAACGCGGAGGCCACGCCCCTGCCGCTGGCGCCGAATCTCATTGCCTCCAACGCCGTCATTGTGCGGGCGATGCTCGGGAATCGTGCGGTTGAAATGCAGAACCCGGCCTCGATGTTGTTCGGCGGGCGGACCAAGGCGCCGGCTAAGCCGTGGTTGGCGTGGGCGAGCGTCGGCGGGATTGATTCCGGTTGGCAGGGATCGTTCAGCCTGGAGATTGACACGTTTCGCACGCAGTTGCGGCTGACGGCGATCACGTTTGTGGAGGACCCGGCGCATCCCGAATCGTGGCTGCGCAATGCGCGCTTGGAATACTGGGACGCGGCCAAGGAACAGTGGGTGTTTGCGCAGTACCTCACGTCGGATGCGCCCATCCACACGCACAAGCTGGTCAATCCGGTCGAGGCCGCGAAGTTCCGCTTGGCGCGTCCCGACGGCGCGGGCTGGCCGGCGAGCAACCTGCGGCTGGCCGAGATCGTGTTCCACGGGCAAACGCTGGGCGCATCGCATCCCGACGTGATCCAGAACAAGCCGGTCGCGGTGTTGTTCGACGAGCGCGAGAGCGATCTGAACTCGGTCGTGTCGCCGGCCTTCGGCGGTAGTTTCCAGCGCGGGGCGCATTCAGCGGCGGCACCTACATTCGCGTCGAGGCCGACAAGTTCATCGGGCCGGACTGGCAGCCGCCCTTTGGTCACGCGGTGCCGAACTGGGATTTCGAGATTGTCGAGAAACCTGAGAAGCCCGGCCAGTATCGCTGGCTGCAGTTCGCCTGCAAGGCGCTTGTGCCCCAAACGCGCGGCGTGAGCCTGCGGATTGGCGGTGAATGGCCCGGCGGCGCGGTTGTGGCCGACCTGGGCGAGCCGTTCAAGCTCAAGGAAGGGGTCTGGGTGCGGAAACAACTCGCCGCGAAGCCGGCCGCGGACTGGACGGTGGTGCGGTTGGATTTGTGGCAAACGGTGCAGGATGGGCTGAAGGACAAAGCCTGGTGGAAGGGCGAGTTTCGTGTCCGTTGTCTGAACCTCGGCGCCGTCGGCGGGCCGGCGGGGTTTGACCGCATTCTGTTGGGGCGGACGGAAGCCGCTCTCTCCGCCGGCGAGTAGGTTTTGGATAATCCGGCCTATGGCGCCGTGACCACTTCGAAATCCGAGCCCTTAACCTTCCGCAGCTCCGCGTGCATCGCGGGGATCCGCTCGTCGGGCGCCACCGAGATGCACCATTCGAGGCCGTTGTCGGCCACGAACATCCCGTACCTCTTCAGCGCCTTCAGGATCACCTGGACGATGGGCGAGAAGCCGGAAATATCGAAATCGCGGCGCAGCCTGATCCGTTCGCCCATGCGCGGGTACTCCTCATTCGTGTGCGGGCTGGCATAGTGCGTGGCCGGGGCAACGTAGTCGCGGCGGGAGTTCCTCACGCTCACGCGCAGGGCATGATCGATCACGCCGCGCTTCAGCTCGTCGTACCGCACCACGGACGGGAAGATCGGCAACCCCGCGGCGTCGGCCGAGGTCCACCCGTCCGGACGCAGCTTGTTGGTCTTCAGGTCGAAGATCGAGGCCTGGTTCGCCACCCACCCGCCGGCAACCTTCTTCGTAAGCCAGAACTCGCAGAGCATGCGGTTCAGCGGATCGACGATGATGCCGTGCCGGTCGCCGTCGATGTTCGCTTTGTCCCGCTGGACGTTGTCCAGCGTCATTCCCGGGCAGCCGACGGGCCAGCCCTCGATCGGCAGGTTGTCGGGAATGGGGTAGGGCCCCTTGTCCGACTCGGCCGGGGCGTCCAGTTTCTTCAACGCGATCCGCTTCTGATCGGGCGGCACGAGAATGAATGCCATGTCGGCGTTATAGCGGAACGGTTTCTCCGCGCCGATCGAGGCGATGATGTTCTTCGAGTTCGGGTGCAGCGGCCAGTCCTCGACGAGCTGGTTCCATGGGTTATCGGGCGGGAAGACTTCCAAGGCAGCGAGGATCGCATCGGCCTCCGGCGTGTTGAACATCACCGGATGGGTGATCGGCGGCATCCGGGCGGCGCGGATGCGGGCCAGCCGGGCCGGATCGGTCGCCACGGGTTTGCTCGGCCCGCCGTCCGCGACACCCGGCCCCGGAACCGTCCCACCCGCCGGCACCAGCCAGATGTCGCCGAAATACAGCGGCGGGGTCTTCTCGTCCTGGGTGAGGATGAACCAGTGCGTGACCGCCGACAGCTCGGCGGCCGAACCGTTGACGTTGACCATCTCGTCCAGGTTGAACTTGATCGCGTTCTTGCCGGGCTTGGCCAGGAACGGCACCTCGATCCGCGTCTGGTAATTGGTGCTCCGCTTGTGCTTGACGTTGAGCGCCATGCGCACGTCGCTCTGTGCCGGGTTGAACATGTCGAACTGGATCGTAAGGAAGGGCTTCCAGTCTTTGACCTTCACATGGCTCTGGCCGAAGCTGTCGACGCCGGCATAGATCACCTTCAGGCACTTGCCGCCCAGTTCCGGGCGGTCCTCGATCGAGAGCTTGGTCTGGTCGCTGCCCGTGTCGTTGGGCAATTGCTCCAGGCTGGGACGCAACAGCGCTGCGGCCTGTGGCTGCGACCTGGCCGGCGCCTGGCCGGCGCCGGGCGCCGCCTGGACCGTCCCGCCCACGGGCTGCACGTTCAGGTCCACGTTCATGTCGCCCACCTTGCCGGTCACGCGGAAGGAACCGCTGAAGCCCGCAACAACCGGCCCGCCGCCGGCCGCCGGGGCCTGCGCAGCGTCGTCGCCCACCAGAAAGATGTCGCCGAAGTACAAGGTCGGCGACTTGCCTTCCGTGGGATTGATGTACCATCGCTGGGCATCCGAAAGGTCGGGGGCGGAGCCGTTCACGTTGCTCATCTCATCCAGGCCGATCTTGATCGAGTTCTTACCGGGCTTGACCGTAAACCCGTATTCCACCCGGGTCTGATAACTGGTCGTCCGCTTGTGCTTGACGTTGAACTGCAAACCAACGTCTCCCTTTTCGGGATTCAAGACCTCGAATTCCAGCGTGATGTAGGGCTTCCAATTCCGCACCTTGGAGGACTGAACGCCGAAGGAGTCGCCTGGCGCGAAGACCACCTTCAGGGCCTTGCCGCCCAGTTGGGCGTTGTCCTCGATCGTCATCTTCGTCGCGCCGTCGCTCCCGGTATCATTCGGAATCTGTCCCGCCGTGACGTTCAAAAGAGCGTCCTTGCGGGCCCATGCCTCGCGTGCGGACATCGCCGCCGCCAGGAGCAACACTCCGGTTAGCCACTTCATTGCGAGTCTACTCATCGCCGTGCCTCCAGGAAACGTGTGCAAAGCCCCGACGCAATCGCTTCCAGTATGAATCCCGCCGGTCCGGAAGTCAAAACTTCTTCAGCGTGGATCTGCTCGACATCCGCCTCTGGGCACGCTAGACTGTACAAAATCGGCAAAAGTCTAGCTAAGCCAAGCAAAGGGAGTCCCGTCATGCGGAAGGCGTTTAGACCGGTTGCAGGCACAGTGCTCTTTTCGGTTACTTGTTTCGCCTCCCTGTCGATGGGGGCGGTCGAGCCAGGGGCGTCCAACGCCGACCCCACGGACGTCCCCAAAAGCCACGTCCAGGACGTCACCACCGCGCCTTTCACCTACAACGTCATGCAGGGCGGCACGATCGACGGGAAGATGTGCACCACGCTTCCCGGCGTCTGGGAGCCGTACGAGCAGACTTGGGAGTCAAACCGTTCGCTGCGCATGGAGAACGTCGGTACGGCAAACGTGATAAACCCCTGGCTGAAAATCGGCCCCATCGACTTCTTCTCCCAGCAGACGATAGCGAACTCGGTCACCGAGGGGCTTTCGACCGACAGGGAAAAGGCCCTCGCGATATTCTACTTTTACATAACCCACCGCTACCACAAAGGCAACGGCGACAACGGATCGCAGGGCGACGTTTCGCAGGCGGTGAACGTGTTCGGCTTCAACACCTGCGGGAACAGCACGCTGTGCATGTCGGACCTGCTCGACAAAGCCGGAGTGCGCGATTGCATATTCAGCCATTGCCCCGGCCATTGCGTCCCGCAGGCTTTTTTCGACGGCAAGTACCACACGCTTGACGGGGACATGGCCACCATCATGCTCATGCGGGACAACCACACGCTGGCCAACGAGTTGGATTTGATACGGGACCACGACCTGATAAAGCGCGTACACCAGTATGGAATCATGAGTCCCATGAATCCTCTGAAGAATAACGAGGACTACGCGCAATACTACACGTGGGAGGGCGGCACGACCCAGCGGCTCAAAGGCTGGAACTGGTGGACCATGGGCATGGTCCTGCGGCCGCACGAAGCCATTGAGTGGAGGTGGGGGCATGAGACTCCGCTGAAATATCACGGCGATATGCGGGGATATCCCCCCATGGCCCCGGACACGATCTATAACGGCGTCTGGCAGTACGCTCCGGATTTCAAGAACGATTCGCAGTGGCGCACCGGGGCGACCGTGACGAACATCGCCAACAAAGACGGTGTCCTTACGGCCGCGGAAGGAGGCACGGGCAGCATCGTTTGGGCCATGAAAGTGCCTTATCAATTCATCGGAGGCACGCTTGCTGCCGCCGGCGACGGGTATGCTTTCCAGATTGGCTTCCTCAGTCCGAAAGATTGGAAGCCCGCTTACACGCCGCTGCCGGCGTTGGCGGAGTTCGACGGCAAGTTCCAAGGCCGCACCGACGGAGAGAACGAGTACTGGATCAAGTGCATCTTGACAGGCAAAGCTTCGTTGAGCGGACTGAAGATCGAGAACGACATCCAGATGGCGCCGCTGGCCATGCCGTCGATGACCGTGGGAGACAACCGTTTCACCTACTTGGAGCACACCGACGACCGAAGCGGCGCAAATGCCGCCAGGCATCTGAAGATCACCCACAACTGGGTCGAACGGTCGAAGACGCGCCCCCCGAAAGCGTCCGCGTCTCCCGTCTATCCGGCCGACGGCGGCACGAGCGACGGCACGGACGTGGTGTTCCGGTGGAACGCCGCCGCGCACCCCGACGGCGAGGCCATAACGGATTATCACTTCCAGCTCTCGGACCATCCCGAGATGAGATGGCCCCTGTCTCCCAATTTCGACAAGTACATTTCCAGGACGCCCGACAAAGGCAAGACCCGCTACACGCTTCCGCGTCCCGGCCTCTTGACGCACGGCAAGACCTATTACTGGCGCGTGAAAGCGAAGGATTTCCACGGCGTCTGGGGGCCGTGGAGCGGCACTTGGAGTTTCACGGCGCAGGGGCCGGCATATCCCATCAACTTGGCGATCCAACACAATGCGGGCAGCGGAATCGGCACCTTGACATGGAGCGCCAACCCGGCGGGAAGGGCGCCCGCCAAGTACAGGGTATACGGCAGCGACGAGGAGGGCTTCACGGTCCATGACGCCCCTTATGAGGTCAAACTTGGCGATACGAAAGATCTCGCCAACCCGTTTCCCGCAAACTTCGTGGCCGAGGTCGCGGGCACTTCCCTGGATGTCGTGGGCGTGGGCAACGCTCTGCCGAACGCCAACAAGGCATATTACCGCGTCGTGGCGGTGGACGGCAAGGATAAGAGAAGCGGGGATTCGGATTATGTCGAAGCCCCCAGGCCGCTGATCTACAGCGCACCGGTCACCAGCGCGCCCGCGGGCCAGCCTTATCGTTATCAAGTGAAGGCCATCCGTTCCCTAGGCGACCTCACGAGAAGGGACGCCGCCCGGCCCAAGCCCGGTGCCAAATTCTGGAAGATCGAGCCGCTGAAGTTCTCGCTCGCGCAAGGACCCGGATGGATGCACATCAACGCCGACACCGGGCTGATAACAGGCACGTCCGACGGGACGGGCGGGACGGTGATCGTCAGCGTGACTCTCACGAAAGAGCACCGGCTGGTGCATGACAAGGATAATATCGTGTGGGGCAACGAATATGAGCAGAGCAAAACCTATGAGACCGTGGGGCCGGTGACGCAGCAGTTTGTCGTCAGCGGCGCTAAGGTTGAATGAGCCGACAAGCTGATGAAGACGCTTTTTGGAGTTCGGCGACTTGTCGCCGCTTTCCGGCCGGTATGCAGCGTGCGTGCCAAGTGGAAAGCGGCGACAAGTCGCCGCACTCCAGAGGGGCCGGCCTTTTACTATAGCGTCCAACCGGGGCGATAGGCGCGGCGGATGAAGGCGTCGGCCTCGGGACAGCCCACGGCCTTGAGGCTCTGCGGGTCCCATTGGAGCTTCTTGCCCACGCGATAGGCGACGTTGCCCAAGAGGTTGTGCTTGACGAGCAGGCCGGAATAGTCGAAGTTGCAGGTGGTGGGCTCGCCCGTCTTGCAGGCGTGGATCCACTCCTGGTGATGACCCAGCGACGGCTTGAGCCACGGCTTGGGCGGCTGGAAGCCCTTGAACTTGTCCTCCGGCAGCAGGAGGTAGCGGCCGTAGTCGGCCAGCAACATGCCCTTTTCGCCATAGAACAACACGCCCAGCCCCCACTGGTTCAAGTCCAAACCGGGAGGCGACTCGGGCCGCTTCACGCCGTCGGACCAGATCAACGTGACCGCCGGCCGGTCGGCGATGGCCGGATGCTCCCAGGTGACGATCAGCCAGCGGGCGTTGGTAGACGGCGAGGCCGGGCTGGGATCGCCGTGGGCCTCGACGGAGAGCGGGTCGCCCAGCTTCAAGGCCCAGAAGGGCAGATCGATCACGTGGCTGCCCATGTCGCCGAGCGTCCCGTTGCCGAAGTCCCACCAGCGGTTCCAGGTGAGATTGCCGGGCAAGTAGGCCGAATTGAACGGCCGCCAGGGGGCCGGGCCCAGCCAGAGATCCCAATGGATGTGCTTGGGCACCGGCTGTTGGCCCTGCGGCAGGCCGCCGCCGGGGCCGATCCGGCCGCACCACGCGTGCGCCTTGTGAACCGGGCCGATCGCGCCCGATTGGATCAGCTCGACCACGCGGCGATAGTTGGCTTCCGCGTGGATCTGCGTGCCCATCTGGGTCGACAGCTTGCCCTTGTTGGCCAGGTAGGTTTGGCGGACCACGTGGGCTTCGTACACGCTATGGGCCAGCGGCTTCTCGCAGTACACGCTCAGCCCGCGCTGCATGGCCCAGTTGCTCGCCAGGGCGTGGACCTGGTCGGCCGTGCTCACCACGACGGCATCCAGGTCCTTCTGGTCGACGAGCTTTCGCCAATCCACGTAGGTCTCGGCCTTGGGGTGCCGTTTGGCGGCCTCGGCCAGGTTGTTTTCGTCGATGTCGCACAGTGCGGCGATGTTCTCGCCGGCGACCGAGTTCAAGTTGTCGCGGCCCCGGCCGTTGACGCCGATGACGCCGATATTGAGCTTCTCGTTGGGCGAGCGGCTTGCGGCACGGGCGATGCCGCCCGCGACCCAATAGCCGGCCGAGACGGCAGCCGCGGCCTTGAGGAACTGACGACGATTGGCAGGATGGCTCATGGGCTTGACTCCGTGCTGAAAGTTGTTGGCGTGTTCCAGTAGTACATGTACTTCTCAAACTCCTTGAACATCAACGCCGTTGCTTCGGGGGTGCATCCGATCATGTCGCCGAAGCCGTAGTTGAAGACGATGAACCCTCCCTTGGCCGTCGACCAATGCTCAACCAGGCGTTGCACTTCCGCGCGGATTCGATCGGGGTTGCCGGAGGGCATGGTCGACTGGATGTCGGCGGTGGTGAGAAAGCATATCTTTCCCGCCGCCTGCGCGCCCAACTCCTCGATGCCGTACGTCTGCGGCTGCTGCAGGTTCAGCACGTCCATCCCCAAGTCGATAAAGCAAGGCACGAAGGCATTGACCTTGCCGCAGCTATGGAGGATGAAATGCCATCCGCAATCGTGCACGCAGTCCACCAATTGTCGGTAGCGTTGCTGAAAAAGTCCTCGAACATCTTCCGGCTAATGAACGTGCCTCGCTGCGTGCCCCAGTCGTCGGTGAGAAACACCGCCTGAACCCGGTCGCCGAAGCGGCGATGAAGCTCCTGAAGAATCTCCATCTTGAACGCCAGGATCATGTCGAGGAGCTTCTCGATCTTGACGGGTTCGAGATGGAAGTCGGCCAGCGTCTCGGCGAAGCCGTGCAGCATGTGCAGCCGTTCAATGAGGTTGAAGTGGCAGGTGACGACCGTATAGCGGTCGGCGGCGCCGGCCAGGGCCTGCTCGATGCGGGCGAAATAGAAGGGGTCCCGGGGGTCAGGCGGCCGATACGAATCGAGCTTTGACCAGTCCTGCAAGGGATGATGGACGACCTGCCCCATGTTCTTCGTCTCGGTGACCGCCCAACCGCACCCCCAATCGTCCTCGGCGGCGTGGTCGAAGAACCAGCCCCTCTTGGCGCGATCCATCTCCCAGCAGTCGCACACATCTTGCGGTACGTCGTCCAGAACGGCTTGCCAGAACGGCAGCCTCGGCGGCGTATCGAATTCAACCGCGCGTCTCACAATTTCACGACGTTCCATGCAGCGTTTCCTTCTTTCATAGGGGCCTGTAAAGTGGTAGTGTCTCGCGCAAGCGGTTTGGAGAGCGCCGAGGATAAACGGTTGGCATAGGCAAGGATACAGCACGCCACCAATAACAGGGCGATGCTGCCAAGCATGATTTTCAGCGGTCCCGCCGCGCCTTTCCACTCGCCGGCAAGCAGGGCCCAGACCGTGCCGACGATCATCCCCAGTCCCACGTAAATCGCCCAGCCGATCACGGGTCCCATCTCGCCCATCAGCGCGGCGCCCTGCCCGTACAAACCGAACGCCGCGAACCAGATCAGGCCGGTCAGCACGGACCACTTCCAGGCCTTGCCGACCCCTGGGGCCAGAAAAGTGTTCCAAGTGCCGTTCTTCGTCAGCAAGAACAGGGCGTAGCCGCCGTTGACCAAAAAGCCGCCGAAGAGCACCACGACCCAAGCCGCTAAACCGGAGTTGCGCGTCAGGGCCCCGAACTGTTCTGCCGTCTTGGCCACGGGAAGGGCGGCTACATATCCCACGTTCAGCACACTGGAGAAGGCGCCACAGATTGCCACCACCAGCAAGCCCAAGCGGAATTCCTTTCCCGTTTTCACCCCGGCGATTTCCTTCCCGGCGGCAACCTGTTGCCGGTCCCGGCGGACCCCCGCGTAAACCGCGACAACCACTCCCGCCAGCATGATCAGGATGCCCAAGAGAATCGAGGGAAACGCCGGACTCGACACCGCGTCAGGCCTTTGCAGCAGAGGCACCATCGCCCCCACCGCCGCGGACAACCCGATCACCACCCCATAAGTGATCGACATGCCGACGTAGCGGATGCTGAAGCCAAACATGATGCCGCCGATCCCCCACAGGCGCCGAAGAACATGCCTTTTGCCACCGTGCCGGGCTGGGCCGCAGCAAGGACGTCCCACAGACTCGGGACAGCCAGCAGCGCCCAGGAGAGCGGAAACAACAGCAGCGACAGCAGAGAGTACACCAACCACCAAGCCTCCCACGCCATGGGCGCAATATGTTTCATGCCAAGGCCAAAAGTCCCTAGAAAGAGACCTGCCACGATCACAATCAGGATCGGCACTGCGAATTGCACGCTTCCACCTTGTTGTGTGGGGGATGAAAAAGGGACACCGATGCAGATAACTGAGGAGCCCAAACTCCAACATCGGCTGGCGATGCTCGCCTGTCAATGGACCGAAATTATCCTCCCTAACTTCGACGGCGGTTGAGAGTTACGGTTTGGTCGAGTGTTTCGACCCTAGGCGGTCATTAAGGGCCGGCGCGGAAACAAGTGTCGCCTTTCGCTCCGCGAAAGTACGCAGCTTTCGCGGAGCGAAAGGCGACATTACGACAGTTATTGATTTGTCCGCCCTAAGGGGTTGCGACAAGGGCGCAGACCGCCCGCCGGAGAGCCAGGCGCGGTTGATTTGCCGTCCCCGTGTCGTTAGGATAACCGGTAGCTGCGGCTTGCGGCTTGGACCGGGCTGCTTTCCCGATCGCTAACGGAAGAGACATAAATAATTGCAGATAAATGACTTAGCAAGTGTGACTGAGCGAAAAGAGCGCGCATCGGCCATCGCCATCATCGACTACGGAATGGGCAACCTCCGCAGTGTGCAGAAGGCGTTCGAGAAGGTGGGATACGCCGCGGAGGTCACTAGCGATCCGCAACTGGCCCGCCGGGCGGATAAGATCGTCTTGCCGGGCGTGGGGGCCTTCGAGGACGCAATCGCCGAGCTGCACCGCCACGGACTGGTCGAGCCCGTACTCGAGGCCATTCGCTCGGGGAAGCCCTTCCTGGGGATCTGCCTGGGCCTCCAGTTGCTCTTCGAGAGGAGCTACGAGAATGGAGAACACCAAGGGCTGGGGGTGCTTCAAGGGGACGTGGTGCGGTTCGAACTCCCGTCCGAGTATGCTGTCCCCCACATGGGTTGGAACCAGCTTGGTCTCCGCCGGCGGCCTCCGATCCTCGACGGGATCGAGGATGGATCCTATTTCTACTTTGTCCACTCTTATTATGTCGTCCCTCGCGACGCGGAGGTGATCGCCATCGAGACCGACTACGGCCGGCCGTTTTGCTCGATGATTTGGCGGGATAATGTCTTCGCCACGCAATTTCATCCCGAGAAGAGCCAGGCCCAGGGCCTCCGTCTGCTGAAGAACTTCGCCCAGTTGTAGAAGTTAGGAGTTAGGAGTTAGAAGGCGGGAGCGGGAAAAGGGGACTGGCACCTTGGCGGTAACGTTCCTACCTGGAGCATAACGGCTTGTGCCACGGAGCCGGTCGCCTTTCCCGCGAACCTTACGCAGTAGTAGCAGAGTATCCTCTGGCTTCTAACTCCTAACTTCTAACTTCTAACTCCTGACTTCGGCCCCCTTGCCAGTGCGGGGCATCTTTGAGATACTACCCCTTTTGTCGATTGGGCCCGGGCGGCGGGCGGGAGCGATGCGAGGTGCAGATCTGGCCGGCGATCGACCTGCGTGGCGGGAAGTGTGTCCGTCTTCAGCAGGGGGATTACGGACGCGAGACGGTTTTTGGCGACGATCCGGCCGCGATGGCGCGGCACTGGGTTGATCTCGGCGCCAGATGCCTCCATCTGGTGGACCTTGATGGGGCCCGAGATGGCGTCTCAGGCAATCTCGAAGGTGTCCGGGCGATCCTGGCCGAGGTGTCCGTCCCCTGTGAATTGGGGGGTGGCATCCGAGACGAGCAGACGATTGGCGGGCTGTTCGACCTGGGGCTGGAGCGGTTGGTGATCGGCACTCGGGCCATCAAGGAGCCGGACTGGTTTCGGCAGGTGTGCCGTCAATTTCCGCATCGCCTGGTGTTGGGGATCGACGCCCGGGACGGCCTCGTGGCGACCGACGGCTGGCTGAAGACCAGCCGCGTGGCGGCCACCGAGCTGGCCCGGCAATTCGCCGGCGAGCCGATGCGGGCGATCGTCTACACGGACATCGCCACCGACGGGATGCTGTTGGGGCCTAACGTGCGGGCGATGGCCGAGATGCAGGCGGCCGTGGACCTGCCGGTGATCGCCTCCGGGGGAATTACCACGCGGGACGACGTTTGCCGCCTGGCCGCCGTGCCCATGGCCGGCTGCATCATCGGCCGGGCGCTGTACGAGGGCGCGCTGGGGCTAGGCGAGGCGCTGGCCGCGGCCGGGGTTAGCCCCGCCGGCCACGCCGGCTGAGCAGCAAAGGGCGGAGACTCAGAACTAGAGGAATGTTTTCATGCCGAAATTGAATGTCGAAGACATCCGCAACGTGGCCTTCTGTGGACACGGATCGGCCGGCAAGACGACGCTGGTGGACCGCTTGCTGACGGCCACCGGCGTGATCAACCGCCAGGTGAGCGTTGACGATGGGACGAGCGTCTGCGACTTCGACGAGGAGGAAAAGCAGCACAAGTACACGATCGAGGCCAAGGTCGTCCACTTCCCCCACGGCGGCAAGACGTTCCACGCTATCGACACGCCCGGCTATACCGACTTCATCGGCCAGACGATCGGCGCGCTAAGGGGCGTGGACATGGCGGCCGTGGTGATCAACGCCCAGTCGGGCATCGAGGTCAACACGCGGCGGGTCTATGCCGAGGCCAAGAAGGCGGGCCTGGGCCGGATGATCGTGATCAACAAAATGGACGGCGACAACATCAACTTCGCCGGCCTGCTGGCGGCCGTCCGCGAGCTCTGGGGCGACTGCTGCGTGTTGTTGAACGTGCCGCTGGGGCAGGGCGCCCAGTTTCGCGGCGTGGCCGGCACGCTGGCGGTCGCGGGCGATGTCGAGGGGGCCTTGGTCGATCCGGCGGAGATCCACGAGTCGCTGATCGAGTCGATCGTGATGGCCGACGAGGAGGTCATGGAGCGCTATCTGGAGGGCAACCCGCCCAGCCCCGAGGAGCTTTCGCGGCTCTTGGTGCAGGCGATCGCCGAGGGCAACCTGGTGCCGATGGTTTGCGTTTCGGCCAAGACCGGCGTGGGGCTGGCGGAGCTGCTGGACGCCCTGGTGACCTGCGCCGTGCCGCCGAACAAGGTCCCGCGGACCGCGACCAACGCCGCCGGCGAGACGCGGGGGCTTACCGCCGACGCGGCCGGCCCCTTGGCGGCGCAGGTCTTCAAGACGCGGGTCGACCCCTTCGTGCAGAAGTTGAGTTTCATCCGCGTCCACTCGGGCACGCTGGCCACGGGCCAGACGATTTCGGTGGTGGGCGTGCGGAAGCCGGTGAAGATTGCCCAGTTGTTCCACGTACAGGCCAGCGAGACGATGCCCACGGACGAAGTCGGCCCGGGGGCGATCGTCGCCGTCACCAAGATGGAAGACCTGCACACCGGCAGCTCGCTGGGCGATCTCTGCCTGCCGCCGATCCCTTTTCCCACGCCGATGGTCGGCCTGGCGGCGGTGCCCAAGAGCCGCGGCGACGAAGGCAAGCTCTCCGGGGCCTTGGCCAAGGTCATGGAGGAAGACCCCACTTTCCGCCGCGAGCTCGATCCGCAGACCAAGGAAATGGTGATCACCGGCATGAGCGAGCTGCACTTGCAGATCGTCCGCGAGCGGCTCAAGCGGCGCGACAAGGTCGAGTTGGAGACGCACGAGCCCAAGATCCCCTACCGCGAAACGATCCAGGCCAACGCCGAGGGGATGTACCGGCACAAGAAGCAGACCGGCGGGCGGGGCCAGTTCGGCGAGGTCCACATCCGCATGGTGCCTTTCCCTCGCGGCACGGACCTCGAAGAGTTCGCCGTGAAGGACCGTTTCCCCTCGATGAAGACCACGCACTACGACGAAGAAAACAACTTCGTCTGGATCGACTCGGTGGTCGGCGGCACGATCCCCAGCAACTTCATGCCCGCCGTGGAGAAGGGCTTCAAGGAGCGGATCGCCAAGGGCGTGATCGCCGGCTACCGCGTGCAGAACCTCTGCGTCGAGGTCTTCTTCGGCAAGCACCACCCGGTGGACAGCTCGGAACAGGCCTTCAAGACGGCCGCCTCGATGGCCTTCAAGAAAGTCTTCCTCGAGGCCAAGCCGTCGCTTTTGGAACCGATCGTGAAGATGGAGATCACCCTGCCGAGCGAGAAGGTGGGCGACATCAACAGCGACATGTCCGGCCGGCGCGGCCGGGTGCTGGGCATGAAATCGGCCGGCGGCGACTTGCAGACGGTCGAGTGCGAGGTCCCGCTGGCGGAAGTCACCACCTACGCCCGCAGCCTCTCCAGCATCACCGGCGGACAGGGCAGCTACACCATGGAGCTCAGCCACTACGACGTCGTGCCGGGCAACATCCTCCAGCAGATCATCGCCAAGGCGCAGATGAAGGAGGAAGAGGAGGACTGAGTGGCGAGTGGCGAGTGGCGAGTGATGAGGAGCGGGTGGCCCGTGGTGAGGGAGGAGGGCTGAGGGACGAGTGTGTTGAGCCCCGAAGGGGCGGCAACAGATCAGCCCAGGGCAAGCGCGGCGGCTTCAGCCGCGAAGCGCCGCCCCGGGTCGGGCTTTTATCCGTGTTTACGATCTACTTTGCGCCGAGGCACCCATCAATATCGTCTCGGAGCTTTCCGAACGCCTCGGCGATAAACTTGTGCTCTTCGTCACATAGAATCCAGATGAAATCGAGCGGGAAGCGTTTCTTCTCTTCTCCGATTTCCGGTGGAATCGCAAGAGCTTCATTCAGCGCACGTAGCCCTGCAATGTTCTTGTAATTGGGAATGAGGTGGAGGGAGGCTGTGAATAGGTTGTCGTTCCACTGAGGGGCTGCAAACATCTTGGCAGCAGCCATTTCCACCATAGCAGCGGTCAAGCTATTGAATTCGAGGGGCGTCTTGAACTCGATCAAGAGCCGCTTTGAGCCTCGCTCTAGCATGAGGTCCACCCGCTTTTCATTGAGCAGTCTTTCCAGCGCCTCGCCGTGCTTGTGCGCTCGGAACTTCTCGGGGGCAAGGAACTCCCGAAGTTTAACCTCCGTTTTTAGGGCGATGTCGGGAAGAAAGCATTGCAGGGCTTTGCCAACGACACCCGGTAGGATCTGGCGATCACCCTGTGAATAGCCCGTATTGCACTTATCTGTCAGGCAACGATGAAACGCTTCAAAGAACTTTTGAGCTCCTGCGGGTGCTCCTTTTCGGCTTGCCTCTTGCTCTCTTCCACAAGGCCCTGTATGTATTCGCTCATTGCAATTTCCCCGGCAGTACGATGGGTGCGAAGCACGAGGCCGGATAGAGATAGCCCGCCGGCTCCGACCTATCTTCGTCGACGACCCGAAGCATCTCATGGGCCTCCGCCTCCGGATCGGGCAACTTACGATAAACCCTCGCCACGAGCAAACTGGCGGGGTTGCCGCTGTTGTTTATGCAAATCACGAACTCGCTCATCGGATGACCCTCTTGATCTTGAATTCCCTGCGGCCAATACCGACGCCTAGAGCTTGGACGGGATCGGGTCGTCGAACTCGAAGTTCGCGAAAGACCTTTCCGTCTCCTCTGGGGTGAGCAACAGCACGGTGCTTATGTCGCCCTGAACCTCTTCGGGCAGTTGTCCGAGGTAGCGCCAGGCTTCGTGGCTTCGCTGAGGTTTGCCTTGGCCTGAAAAGTCGGGATCGATGATCCGCACGCGAACCGAAACGGAGTTCTGACGATAAAGATCGATCTGCGCGCGTGCGTGGTCAGCCTCATATCCGCGGAGGACCTCGATGATCTTATCGATGGTCTCGTCAGACTTGCCGCGTGGGACCCTGATTGGCATCTTAAAGCCTCCCGTCGGCCCACCGGATTATCGCTACCGCCGATGCCAAGAACGCCTCGGCGTCATCTGCACGAACCGAACGTGGCAGGTAGCGAAGATCGGTCGACCAATCGTTTACGAGCGTAAAGTGTTGCACGATCTCGCGCGGGAACCGTGCCCCCCGGTGCGTCAAGTATAAGCTCCGAAGCCATTCGTACTCGTGCGCCCTGGCGCCTCTGAACGAGCGGAGCGCGTCGGATCGCGCGTTGGGCGGCACGACCGTGAGGACCAGGGCTTTCAAAACGCACTCGACCCCATAGCCAGCAAGGTAAACCGCCCCGGTGGTGTAGCCAGCCTCAAAGAGAATCTCCGCCTCCTCATACCGCTGGAAGGCACAGCGATAATATAGGCGCGCGTCAGGCGAGGCCGGGATCGCCATCCGTTGGACCTTCCGGGCAAAAAACGGTCAGGTTCAGAGTCCCTTGCAACGCTATTATACCACCCTGACGGGAAGCGTCGATAGCCCCGTTAGCCTCTTCTTTGGCCCCGTCTGACCAACCGTGCCCCCGCAAAGGCGCGCCCATCTTGCCCCTCTTCCGGCCATGAGGAATTTCGCTCAACTTGGGCGGAGGAGCGGACGAAAAGAGAACCGGCAGCTTGTTTTTGCCGATCGTAAGGCATACGATTCGGTATCGGCGGGAGATACTCTCATGGCGTCAAGCGGTTATCCTGGATCTGCTGGCTGCCGCTGTTGTTGTCCGGGCTGACCCGGACACTTCCTCGCCCTCCCATCGCGCTTGTTTTGTGCCTTGTTCCCCTTTTTTCCCGCGGCTGCGCGCACCGCGGCCGGAGCTTTCCACCATGGCTGACCGACTTGCGACTGAAAGAGCGGCTTCCCGAGCTGACCGACCGGATCGTCAGCACCTACGCCGAGGTGAATTCGATCCACCATCTCGGCCACTGCCCGCTGCCCAATTACGACCGGATCATCACGGCCACAGAAGACCTCAAGGAGGTTCTCTACCCCGGCTATCGCCGCCGCGACCACCTGCACCTGGGCAACGTCTCCTACTACGTGGGCGACCTGATCGACAGCCTCCACGACACGTTGACCATGCAGATCGCCCGGGCGCTGTGCCACGAGGCGGCTGCCAGCCCGGACGCCGCGCTGCGGACGCGAGACGACTTCGAAGCCCTGGGCCAGGCCAAGACACTGGCCTTCCTCGAACAACTGCCCACGCTGCGCAAGGTCCTCGCCCTGGACGTCCAGGCGGCCTACGCCGGCGATCCGGCCTGCAAGTCGCTGGACGAAGTGATCTTCTGCTACCCGGGCCTGGAGGCGATCACCGTCTATCGCCTGGCGCACCTGCTGCACCAGTTGCAGGTGCCGCTGATCCCGCGGATGATGACCGAGTGGGCCCACAGCCGCACGGGCATCGACATCCACCCGGGCGCGACGATCGGCAAATACTTCTTTATCGACCACGGCACGGGCGTGGTGATCGGCGAGACCTGCACGATCGGCCAATGGGTCAAGCTCTACCAGGGCGTCACGCTGGGCGCCTTGAGCTTCGCCACCGATCCCGACGGCAACCTGATCCGCGGCACCAAGCGCCACCCCACGATCGAGGACCGCGTCGTGATCTATGCGAACGCCACCATCCTCGGCGGCCAGACGGTGATCGGCCACGACTCGGTGATCGGCTCCAGCGCCTGGGTCACCAAGCCGGTCGAGCCGCACACCACGGTGACCCTGGAGAAGCCCCGCCTGCGGATGCGCGGCGAGGCCAAGGACCTCGAAGGCGAAGAGCCGCTGGTCTGGGAGATCTGAGTGGGGCTCGCTGCGCTCGACCCACCCTACGCTTCGCGCTCGATGGTCACTTCGGCACAGCCTACGAACCGCTTGGAGAGGTGGTAGTCCACGGCTTTCAGTTGTTGGTCGTGCAACAGGCGGTTGAGGCTGCGAAGACAGAAGAAGTGAAGGTGTTCGCCTTCCTTCCACATGCCGTCTTTCTCTTTCATCGCTCTTGTCCAGACACCTTCATAGTTGGGCGTGGACAACCAGATCAGTCCGCCCGGCTTGAGGATCGACGCCACGCGCGCGATGACCTTTTTCGGATCGGCGACGTGCTCGATCACGTCGCCCATAGAAACGATGTCGAACCGGCGGCCGCGGAAGTCATAGTCGGCGATGTCGCCGTGAAGAAAATGCACGCCAAGTCGGCGAACGTAGTCGGCGTAACCCGGATGAATGTCCAACCCTGTCACGCGGTAGCCGAAATCCATAGCGACGGCGGCCAAACCGCCGCTGGCCGCGCCCACGTCCAGCCAATCGCCGCTCGCACGCCGCTGCCACAGGTGATGCACGATATCCGAATAAATCGTCAAGGTGCCGTACTGCCAGGTCAAGAGGTGCGCTGGGGCAGGGTCTCGAAACGCCTCCTCGATGGCCGACTTCGTAGGACGCGGACTGGCAAAGCCGTGGCCGCACGCCTGGCACTGGACCCAACGACGAACGGGCGAAAACGAGGGATGGTACACGCTCCATTCGAGATAGCAAACCACCATCATGGGCTTCTGGTCCGAGCCGCCGCAGACCGGACACAGCGGCACCGATTCTTCCTCGTAATGCGGCTTGCAGACCAGGTCGTGATGGGGAAAGTCTGCCGGCGTAATCGAGGCCGCCAGTTTCGCATCGATGCGAACTGCCTGGTGATAAAGTTCCCATGCCTGATCGAACGCCCCCTGGGCATTGGCAATCGCCGCAAGTCGCCACGACATGATCGCGGGCGAGAACTGGTGCGCGTATAGTTGACGGTAGATCGGGGCGGCTTCGTCGTAACGACCCGCTTGAAAAGCCCGCTCGGCTTGCTGAAATAGCTCGCTCATGGAGGGCTGCAAGGGCATACCCCCACCTACGATCAACGGACTGCTCATCATGGAACTCCCCGGGACTGTGCGCAGCCGGCTCCGCGCCGCGGGTCGGTTCGAACGTCCGCTCATCGTACTCAGCGAGGGAGCTGGTGACCAGCTCGTAACGGCCAATGGTCCGCAAGAGGCGCCTACTGCCGGCTGGGTCGGGCCGAAGTATTGAGGTTCTGGGAGATCCAGCCCTCCAATTCCTCCCAGTCCACCGGCGGCAGGTCGGCCAGATCGGAACGCAGCCGCCCGGCCCCTTTGACGTAGACGTGAACGATCTCCGCGGCCGGCTTCTCCGTGTTCCAGTGTAACAGCACGCGGATGCAGCGGCGGAGCGAGCCGGGCACGTCCAATTCGTGGCCGCAGATCAACGCCACATTGACCCAGCCCAACTGCCGGGCGGCCAGGGCCGGGAACTCGGCGTCCAGATCCACCGTGGTGGTGAAAATGGCACTCGCCACGTCCTCCGGCTCCACCCCATTCTGGCGGATCATGAGGGCCAAAAGCTCGCGCGTGGCCTTGAGGATCGCCTCGCTCGTATTGGCCTCCGCCGTCGTCGCCCCGCGAATCCCACGGCACGGCATAGGAATCCCCCCTTGATGAGTCCCCTGTCAGCAGCTACGAGTATTCTAGTGTATCTCGGCACGGTGCAGGATTCCACCTCCCCCGACTGGACGAGGGACCGGCGAATTGCTAGGGTTATGAGCATCATGGTCGCGTCGATCGAATACATAGAGCGGGTCATTGCTACCTTTACCGCGGCGGCGGAGGCCAACCTCCACGCGCCCAGCCGGCAGGGGAATACCGTCGTCCTGGACGGCACGGCGGCCGACGAGTTGATGGTCACCGGCGACCTGCACGGCAACCGCCGCAACTTCAACCTCATTCGGCGGATTGCCGCCCTGGAGAAGCATCCCCGGCGGCACGTGCTGGTACAGGAGGTGTGTCACGGCGGTCCCACATACCCGCAAAACGGCGGGTGCATGTCGCACGCGGTGTTGGAGGACGTGGCCAAGTTCAAGGTCCAGTTTCCCGATCGGGTCCATTTCATTCTCGCCAACCACGAGCTGGCCGAGTTGACCGACTACCCGATCCAGAAAAACAAGCAGATGCTCAATTTGCAGTTCCGGCTGGGCTTGCAGCAGATGTACGGAGCGGCCAGCGAGAAGGTGCGGGAAGCGTACCTGCCGTTCTTGCAGAGCTGTCCGCTGGCGGTGCGGATGCCCAACGGGGTGTTCATCTCGCACAGCCTGCCGGAGGGCGTGGACAGCCGGGATTTCGACACGACGATTTTCGACCGCCCTGTCCCGCTGCTGGAGTATTTCGAGCGCAAGGCGGTCTTCGAGCTGGTTTGGGGCCGCGACTATCGCTCGGAGAACGCCGCCGCGTTCGCCCAGATGGTCGGGGCCAAGGTGCTGATCCACGGCCACGAGCCGTGTCCCGAGGGCTTCCGCGTTCCCAATCCCACGCAGATCATTCTCGACTGCTGCGGCGAGAAAGCCTGCTACGTCTTGTTGCCCATCGAGGGGCAGTTGACGCAGGCGGAGATTGTCTCGCGGATCAAGAAACTGGCGTGAGCGGAATGGTAGCAGGCACACGCCGTGTGCCGTCCGCAGATCACGGCACACGGCGCGTGCCTACTGGCTCACGGCACACGGCGTGTGCCGGCTACCTTGGCAGGTCTTCAACAATGCCAAAGCGATCGGACGAAGAAGATCGTACACCGGCGCCCCGCCGCCGCTACCAGTACGGGCTGGGGACGCTGTTTCTGCTCACGGTGGTGGTCAGCGTGGCCTGTTCGGTTGGCGCGGAACTGGCGAGGGCCAGGGGAGGCCGTGTCTTCGAGTATGTCTTGATGCTAGCCGCCGCCCCGCTGTTGCTGTTGATGGTCATGGGACTTCTGGTCCATCTTCGCGATGGCGGGAGACGTTGAATCGGGTCCCCCTCTCCCTCCGGGAGAGATTCATCGCGGAATTTCCCGCGTCAAGCGGAGGCCGAGGGCTGCGACCAGCCGGTCCAAAGCGGCGGACGACAACTCCGCATCGCCTGCCCGAAAGTCGGACACCAGTCGCATGATGAGGAGCGATCGACATGACCACGTATCGTTTCACGGTGATATTGGCCGAACTGCGGGAGATCTCGGACGACCTTGCGGAGGCTCTCTTCGAGGCCGGTTGCGACGATGGTTCGCCCTGGTCGAGCCAAGGGACCGCTGCCGTGGGCTTCGACCGCGAGGCCGAGTCGTTCGAGCAGGCGGTGCGCGCGGCGATCGCCGACGTGCAGAAGGCAGGTTGTCACGTCGCCTGGGTCAAGATCGAGCCCGAGGACCTGGTGGGAGTTGCTCCCGCGCGAGAAACGGCGACTCCCGGGCAGTAAGCAAAAGTAACCGCTCACGGTTGCGGGAAGCGCAACTCTTTAGCGGACTGGAGGAGCGGACCCCTTCGAGCTTGCTCGATGGTGAACAAGATTGCAAGCTAGCCCGGCTCGCGTCCACCGTTTCCCCGACCCCACCGGGCTCGCCCCGGTGGTGAAGGAGATTGTCAAGCTACCTTCGCAGTAGCCAGCCAATCTCCTTCACCATCGAGCAAGCTCGAAGGGGTCGTGGCGTCGCAGAAATCGTGTGCTAGCCTTCAATCTCCTTCACCACCGGGGCAAGCCCAGTGGGGTCGCTCCTCCATGCAGCTAAACGGTTACCGGAAAGCTAAGAGGAGCTAAGGGCGGTCGGGTATCTCTGTTTGGGCATAAAGACCTGAATCAAAGACTCCCGACCCCTGGTTTGTTCCGACCCCTGGTATGTTGTGCCAATACTGGACCTGTCCCGTTCGCGGTTCCACCGTTCGCGGCTCCTAGGCGTCCCCGGAACTGCCGCTAGGGTCCCAATACCAGTCGCCACCAAGGATTTCGGCTCGGAGGTTTTGAAGTTCTTGATCGTCATGGAAGGGGCAGACGCCTTGCGAAAGGCTGTGGATTGCGTCGTCGATCTTTCCCATTTGTGCCAGCACTCTTGCGAGGCCATAATAGCTTTCTCGCCCCGCTCCGAGTTCGATGGCCGCCCTAAATGCTTGCTCCGCCCTGCCATATTCGTCAAAGAAAACGTCGAGGACATAGCCAAGCTCTTGATGCGCCTCCCAGTTCCTGGAATCGCATCTGACTGCGCTTTCAAAACAACGGAGGTAGTCTTCTCGCGTGTAGCCGGCTTTGTCGCCGCACCGGTGCATGAGGACTCCCAAGTCGTACCATAAAGCCGACGATTCCGGATGCTCAGCTACCGCCGCTTTGCATAGATCCAAGACCTCATTCGATGGCGACCGCCCCGACTCGGGCCAGAGGCTTTCTATTTCGTCAAAGTATCTTTCTATCTCCATGTGAGGTCCCTCCGATCCGCTAAACAGTTACCGAAACGGACATCTAGCCACCGCACCCGGCAGCCTTGCCGGCGGCGGACAAGAGTTCGGCCGGCTCGACGGGCTTGGTGAGATACTGGAGCGAGGGAAAGGCCTTGGCGCGGGCTTCCAGGTCGGCGGAAGGGTAGCCGGTGATGATGATCGTCCGCAGCTCGGGGTTGACGGTCGTCCGCAGCGTCTCGGCGATCTCCAGGCCGTCCAGGGCGTCGCGGAGGATCCAGTCGACGATCAGCACGTCGGGCACGAAGGCCAACGCGACCTGGTAGGCATCGCGGGAGCCCGCGGCGGTCCGCACGTCGAACCCCTGGAACGACAGCAGCAGCCGGGTCGACTCGCGGCAGACCGGCTCGTCATCCACGATGAGGATCTTGGCCATCGATGCTCCAAAGGGGAGTGGATAGTGGTCAGAAGAGGAATGAGAGATAAGGGATAAGAGATAAGGGATAAGGGGAATTCGCATCCTCTATCTCTCGTTTTTCATTTCGCATTTCTCATCTTTCATCTCTTATCCCTTATCTCTCACCCCTTATCCTTCATCACTGACCACTGACCACTTGCCACTGCTGGTGGGCCGGCGGCCGCCGAGGCGGCCTTGTCCCACCCTACGCCTGTTTCGCAGGCCCGTCTACCGCTGCGACGGGTAATCGGATGGACATCGTGGTCCCCCGGCCCGGCGCGGTCCGCACGTCGATCGTTCCCCCGTGCTGCTGGATGATCCCGTAGGTGATGCTCAGGCCCAACCCGGTGCCGCCCTCGTGTTGACGCGTGGTGTAGAACGGATCGAGGATCCGGTCGGCCTGCTGGCGGGTCATGCCGCGGCCCTGGTCGATGACCTCGACGCCGATCGCGTCCCCCAGGGCTTCCAAGCGGACGGTCACGACGCTGTCCGGCCGGGACGCTTCGAGCGCATTGGACAACACGTTCACCAAGACCTGCTCCATTTCCGTGGGGTTGACGATTACCTCCGGCAGTTGGCAGGGCTGCTCGATGAGCACCGTTACGCGCCGCTCGGCCGCCAGCTTCCGCACCAGGTCGCGGCTGCGGCGGGCGATCTGCCCCATGTCGCACGGCCAGCGCTGCGACACCTCCTGCCGGGCGAACTGCAACACGCTCTTGACGATCCGGCCGCAGCGGAGCGCTTCGGACTGGATGCCGGGGAGCACAGAATCGAGGATCTGCTCCCCGTCGGGCCGCCGGCGGGCCTGCACGGCGACCTCGGCGCTGAGCACGATGCCGTGCAGCGGGTTGTTGATCTCGTGGGCGATGCCGGCGGCCAGCGTGCCGATCGAGGCCAGCCGCTCGGCCAGCCGCAGGGCCTCCTCGGTCTGCTTCTGCTCGGTGATGTCCCGGCTGGCCCCGAAGACCCGCACCACCCGCTGCTGTTGCTCGTCCCAGATCGGCAGGCTGTAGTCGCGGACCCAGCGGATTCGCCCGTCCTTGGCGACCACGCGGAACTCGGCAACGTCCTGTTGCCCGGCCAGCAGCCGCTGCCGCCGTTGCTGGAAGAGCGGCCGGTCTTCCTCATAGACCACGCCGACCCAGTTCACCGCGTCGAGCTCGGCCGGCGTGTAGCCGGTGATGCCGCTCATCTCGCTCATCGCCCAGTCCCGCACGAACGATCCGTCCGGCGCGATCCTCATGCTGTAGGCCTGATGCGCGGTCAACTGGGAGATCACGCGGTAGCGGGTCTCCGATTCGCGGAGCCGCTGCTCGACCCGCTTCCGCTGGTCGATCTCCCGCTGGAGCCGTTGGTTGGCCTGGACCAGCTCGGCCGTCTGCCGGCAGGCCTCGATTTGGTCCGCCTGGGAGTCACTATTCCGTTGGCGGTCGGCGGCCAGACGGTGCACATTAGCCCGAAGCGCAAGCGAGGGACCGTCTTGTGGCCCTTGCTCGCGCTTCGGGCTAGTGTCGCTGCCGGCTACAGGCGGCAAAACGGCCTGGCCGGCGCAGGAGCCTGCCAGTGCCGACACGTCCGGCAGGTTGCCCGCCTTATCCATCGGCAGCGGACGCGGCCCGGTGAGGATTTCCAGGTCGTCGCGGCCGCGGGCCTGGTCGAGGTAGGCGGACGAGCATTCCACCTCCGCCAGATCCAGGGTATTGGCGATCCAGAGCAGCCGGGCCTGCGACGTGTCGCCCGAGGCCACGGCCGGCAGGGCCGCATCGAGGATCTCGCGGTCGGTGGCGTAGTCCAAGGGGAGCATCGCGGCCGAGACGTGGCTGGCCGTCAGCGCGTTGAGCCGGGTGACGGCCAGGTCGGTCTCGCGCAGCACTTGCGTCTTGCAGAACTCGGCGAACCCCAGCCCGATGGCGTTGCCGTGGGTCTGCGGGGAAAGTCCCCGCACGGCGATCGCCCGGACCTTGGGGAACTCCTGCTCGGCCGCCTTGTGGTCGTCGAACTTGCGGCCGACCACGTTGGTATCCAGCCCCGCGCCGCTGATGTCCTTGCCAATGCGGTCCACCAGCAGCAGGTCCACGCGCTCGAAGGGCAGCCGCGGCATCCACTGCTTGGCCAGCGTCAGCAGGGCCTTCTCGCGGGCCTCGAACTGTTCGGCGCGACGGCCTCGATCAGGGCCGTCTGGTCGTAGGCATTCTCCACGATCGCCAGGCCGGCCAGGATGTGGCAGCGGCGGAAGACCTCGCCGGCCACGCTGCGAATAATTTGGCCGAAGCTGTAGTCCTGGATGGCCGTATGATAGACTCGGGCCCCCTGACATTTGCCCAGGCCGATCAAGAGCATCTTCATCAGCCCGCTCTCGATGTCGCCGGCGAACCGCGTGTGCGGCTTGATGCGGTTGACCACCAGCACATGGTCGGCCTCGTAGGCGCAGCGGTCGAAGTGGACCGGGAAGCCTTCGCGGGCGCGGCAGACGACCACCGTCTCCATCGAGGAGCGGATCGGGCAGCCGACGAACTCCTCGGTGATCCCATAGGACTCGACGAGCGCCCGCTGACCTTCCGCGGTGCCGCCGGCGTGACTTCCCATGGCCGGAACGATGAAGGGCTGGGCCCCCAGCCGCGCGAGATGCGCGACGGCCGCGCGAAGGACGAGGTGCATATTGGCCACCCCGCGGCTGCCGGCGGTGATCGCCACGGTCTGTCCCGGCTGGACCCGCTCGGCCAGTTGCAGCCGGGCAAGTTGGGCCGCGACCTCAGCCGGAACGTCCGCGATCCGGCGGCTCTCGAAGCGTTGGCGGACGCGGAAGATTTCGGGATAGTTGACCATCGACGGACTCGTCTCCTCATCTGGATTTTACGCCCCACCCGTCCGGCGTGCCAGAGGGTGGTCGAAGACCCATCAACATCCCGGATTATTCACGGGCGCATCGTAACCCGAAGCGTAAGCGAGGACGGCGAAGGGACTTACCCTCGCTTACGCTTCGGGTTTCGATTGCGCGCTCTGCGCCGTTTACATCGCGGGGCGTGAATAATCCGGGATCAAAGGAGATTCTGCTGTTCAAGAATGTTATAGGCCAAGGGGAGCATACGTTGTGAAATTCTCGCTCCCCGCCGTATCCTCTATCGGCTTGCCGCAATCGGGCGCACGAGATACGATTCTAGCGGGCAACTAGACGGTGTGGTATGAGTCGGCCCTTCCGTTTTCACACGCAGAAGACCATCCAGGCGGTGGCTTTCTTGCTGCGCCGAGAGCGCGGTCGCCGCATGAATTACATGCGGCTGCTCACGATTCTTTACCTCGCGGAGCGCGAAATCCTCAAAGAATCCAGCATGCCTTTGACCGGCAGTCGGGTCGTAGCCATGCAGCGGGGGCCGGTTCTTGAGGATGTGCTGAACCTCATCCACGGCACCCATATCGCAGTCCAGGAGTGGTCGGCTTTCATCCAGACCGACCATTATCATCTTGAGATGATTGCCGATCCGGGCATCGGATTGTTGTCAAAGTTCGTGTTGCGCAAATTGGAAGAGATCGCCACGAGGTATGAGGATTTTGATGAATGGGCAATGGTCGAGGTGGCCCACCAATTGCCTGAATGGAAACGAAACGATCCTGGCCAGTCCACGAGCGAAATCCCGCTGGTTCACATCTTGGAAGCGGTTGGCCGCGCCGCGGACCTGGAGAAAATCGTCTCCAGGGCAAAGGAAGACGATCGGGCATCTGATTTTTTCCGCGAGCCAAGACTGAGCGAATCTGTCTAGGTCCTCCTGCGGCCGATCCCCGGGCAAACTGAATCAGCACCGCCGGTCGGCGACGGCCCAGGCCACCAGGTCGGCCAGGCTGCGCTGGATATCGATCTTCGCGGTCCAACCACACTCGGCGGCGATCTTGCCCGGATCGCCGTAAATGTCGGCTAGATCGCCGGCGCGATCTGCCGGACTCGAATGGATCGCCGCCTTCACGCCGGCCAAGGCGAGCATCCGCTGCAACAGATCGCCGATCTCGTAGGAACGGCCTGAGCAAACATGATAGAGCTCGCCGGGACGGCCCCGATCGGCCAGCAGACGGTAGGCCTCGACCGCGTCGCGGACATCGAGGTAATCCCGCCGGGCGTCCAGCGGGCCGCAACGGATCGCATCCGCCCGGCCGAGGGCCACGTCGGCAATCTGCCGGGCGAAGCTCCCCAACGCCAGCCGCGGGCTAAGGCCCGGGCCCACCAAGTTAAACGGCCGGGCAACCACGATCGCCAGCGGACCATCGGGCGGCTCGGCCAACGCCAGCCGGGTCACCTCCCACTTGCTGCGGCCGTAGGCCGTGCGGGGTTGGCAGCAGGCGTTTTCCGCGACCGGAAGCCGTGTTGCCCCGGCAATACCCAGCTCGGCCGCCGAGCCGACTACCAACAAGCGGATCGGGCGCTGGCAGCGGCCGGCGTGCTGACGCAGCGCGTTGCGCAGGCACACGAATCCACCCACGTTGACCCGCTGGATCTCTTCCGGCGAGTCGGCGCCGAAGATGCCGGCCAGGTGGAAGACGACGTCGGGGTCCGCGCGCTCGACCGCCTGCCGAACCGCCCCAGGATCGGTCAGGTCGCAGGGCAGGAAATCGTAGGGTGGGACAAGGCCGCCGCGGCGGCCGCCGGCCCACCAAGATCCGGCGGAATTGGTGGGCCGGCGCTCGCTCTCGCGAGCTTGTCCCACCCTACTCGTCGAAGAACCAAGATCCAGGCCCATCAGGCTGGCGGTCGCGGTCTGGGCCAGCCGGGCGGCCAGGTGACGGCCGGTGAAACCGTGTACGCCGGTGATCAGCACGCGGCAGGTGGACATCGTCACGCGGCTGATCGTCGGGGAAGGAAGCGGAAGCGGTCGCGGCGGAACTCCTCGACCGCCGTGGCGTAGTCGTCGGGCCGGCCGATGTCCAGCCAGTAGCAATCCTCGCGGAAACAGCGGACTTCCTTGCCGGCGTCGCGAAGCCGCAGGATCAATTCCGGCATCGAGACGCGTTGGCCCGGCACGACGAAGTCGCAGACCTCCGGCTCGAAGCAATAGATCCCCATGCTCACGGAAAAGTGGTGGCTGGGCTTCTCCAGGTAATCGGTCAGCCGGCCGTCGGCGTCCATCTCCACCACGCCCAGGTCGATCGTCACCTTCTTGGGATAGGTGGCGATGGTGGCCGTGGGCCGGTGTTGGAGGTGGAAGCCGCAGAGGCTCTGGAAGTTGAGCGTGGTGAGCAGGTCGCCGTTCATCACCAGGAAGGGTTCCGTGGGCCGCGGCAGCACGCCCAGGCAGCCGGCCGTGTCCAGCGGCGTGCGTTCCTCGAAGTATTCGATCTTCAGCCCGAACCGCCGGCCGTCGCCCAGGAACGCGCGAATCAACTCGGCCAGATGGCCGGTGACCACGGTCAGGTCGGTGAGCCCGTGCTCCCGCAGTTGCGCGGCCAGCACCTCGATCACCGGCACGTCGTCCAGCGGCACCAGCGGCTTAGGGAAGGTCGCGGTGAACGGTTGCAGGCGGGTTCCTTTACCTCCGGCCAGCAGGATGGCTCGCATCGGCGTGCTCCTTGTATTCCTCTCGCTCCGCGAGAGGGATCGTGTACTCCCCCCGCTCCGCGAGAGGGATAACGTCACGCGGAGCGTGACGAGTACCTAGATCGCATAGGAATCGGGACGGTAAAGGTGCCGGTGATCGCGGATCCAGGCCAGGGTGGCCGCCAGTCCTTCTTCCAGGCTCACGGCGGCCCGCCAACCGGTCTGCTTTGCGGCCTTCGCAGCGGAACCGATCAGTTGCAGCACTTCGCTTTGGTCCGGCCGCCGGCGCCTCGGGTCCGTATGGACCTGGAGCGTTCGCCCCAGCAGCTTGCCGGCCAGCTCCACGACCTGGCCGACGGTTACGCTGGCTCCGCTGGCCAGGTTGAGCACTTCGCCTTCCACGCCCGGGGCCTCGGCGGCGGCCAGGAAGCCCTGGACGTTGTCGGCGACGAAGAGGAAATCGCGGACCGGGCTGGTGTTTCCCAGGGCCAGCCGATCGCCAACGAGGGCTTGGGCCAGGATTGTGGGGATCACCGCCCGAGCACTCTGCCGTGGACCGAAGGTGTTGAAGGGCCGGACGATCACCACCGGCAGCCCGAACGACGCATGGTAGCTCTGCGCCAACTGGTCGGCGGCGATCTTGGTGGCCGCGTAGGGGCTCTGGGCTTGCAACGGGTGGTGCTCATCGATGGGCGTGTAGCGGGCCGTCCCGTAGACCTCGCTCGTCGAGGTACACAACAAGCGGCCCACGCGGCAGTCGCGGCAGGCTTCCAAGACGTTCAGCGTGCCCAGCACGTTGGTTTCCACATAGCTTTGCGGGGCCCGGTAGCTGTAGGGGATGCCGATCAGGGCGGCCAGGTGAAACACCAGGTCGCAGCCCTCGACCGCCTGGCGGACGCACGAGCGGTCGCGGACGTTGCCGGGGAGCACTTCGAGTTGGCAGCGGACTTCGGGGTCCAGCCAGGCGAGCTGACCCTCGTCGCCACGGGAGTTGTAGTGGACCAGGCCGCGGGTGCGGACACCGGCGCGGACCAGCGACTCGGCCAGGTGGCTGGCGATGAAACCGCCCGCCCCGGTGACCAGGGCCCGCTTGCCTTGGAGCGTCATGCGACCCTCCTATTGTCCCGGCCGTAAAGTGAATCACGTAGGATGGACCTCCAGGTCCGTCCCGGACGGACCTGGAGGTCCATCCTACTGAGGTTCTTCCCTGCCGGGGTAATCAGGCCCGGCGGATGGGCCTGGCGGGCGACCCGCTCCAGCACGGCCAGAAGCTCGCGGAGGCGGACCTCCATCGACATTCCGCACGCGGCGTCGCGTGCCCGTTGGCCCATGCGGTGGCGCAGCGCGGCGTCGCGGACCAGCAGGGTTAGTCGCTGCGACCATTGGTCCAGCGCCCAGGGCGACTCGATCACAAAGCCGTCGGCGCCCTCGGTGAGCAGCTCGGCGGCTCCGTTCTGCGCGGTGGTGATCACCGGCAGGCCGGCCGCCATGGCCTCCAGGACCACCAGGCTGCAGGGGTCGTAGAAGGTGGGGAAGGCGAACAGGTCGGCGGCGGCGAAGCAGGTCCGCGGATCGTCGACGAAGCCGAGGAACAGGACGCGGTCGGCGATGCCCAGCCGCCGTGCCTGGCAGCGATAGGCCCCGTCCCGCCGGCTGCCGCAGACGATCAACCTGGCCCAGGGGTTGTCGCGGGCCACGGGGGCGAAGGCCCGAAGCAGCGGCCCGAGTCCTTTGAGCGGGTAGTTGTGGGCGGCAAAGAGGATCGCGACGTGCCGGTCGTTCAACCCCAGGCGGCGGCGGAAGTCGTCGCGGGCGGGCCGCGGATCGGGCAGGACGTCCGCCGCGTCCAGCCCATTGTAGACCACCGAGATCCGCTCGGCCGGAACATCGTGGCAGCGGCGGAAATGCTCGGCGACCATCCGGCTGGGCGCGATCACGTGCGGGGCGTAGCGGCCCTGGAACTGCCGCCGGGCGATGCGGCGGAAGACCCACTGCTTGAGGTTGACCGCCTTGGTGAGCCACCACCACCGGCGGACCCAGGCGTTGCCGAATCGGCGGCTGCTGCACTCCAGGGTGGCCGGCTGCGCGCCGCCGACCGCCAGGCAAACGTGCTGATGCCAGACCTTTGTCATGCCGAGGATCAGCTCGGGCGACTCTTCCCGCAAGGCCCGCTCGGAAGCCCGGGCGAAGAGGTACGGTCGCAGCCAGGCCAGACCGGGAACGCGCCCCGACGGCAGGCGATGAACGCGGACCGCGGCGGGAAGTTCCGCGGCGTCGACCACTCGGGCGAAGACGTGGACCTCGTGGCCCGCGGCGTCGAGCCAACGGGCCAGGGTGGCGGCATATTTTTCGGCCCCGCCTCGCCGGGCGCCCACGCTCTCCAGGTTCAACGCGATCTTCATACTGTACTCCTCACGCTCCGCGTGAGGGCTTGCGTCACGCGGAGCGTGACGAGTACCTAGGCGGCCTTGACAATCCGGTCCTCCTGGAGCAGCCCGGCCACCTCTTTTGCGACCAGGTCGACGGAGAGGTCCCTCATGCAGCGATGATGTCCCAGTGGGCAGACGCGCTTGTAACAGCCGGTGCAAGACAGATCGAGCTGGAGGTTGACCGCCCGCACCGTGGGGTTCTCGATCCAGATCGGCAGCGTGGGACCGAAGAGCGTGATCACCGGCTGACCGAAGGCCGCGGCGATGTGCCGGGGCCCGCTGTCGGTGGAGACCATGAGGCGCCCCCGCCGGATGCAGGCCTTGCTGGCGGCGAGTCCCAGGGTCTGCTCGGCCATGGAGAAAACGCGGTCCCGGCGGGCATGGCCGGCAATTTCCTGGGCGATCTTGCGCTCCTGCGACCCGCAGACGATCAGCACGTCGTGGTTCATTTCGTCGACCACCCGGCGGGCCAGCCCGCCGAAGTACTCGGTGGGCCAGAGCTTGGCCGCTCCATAGGCCCCGCTGCAGTTGAAGGTCACCACCCGCCCGTCAGTCCGCAGCCCCAGCTCCCGCCAGATCCGCTCGGCAAGCCGGTCTTCGGCCTGGGTACTGGACAGCTCCAACCTGGGCGATTCGGGCGGGCAGCCCGCGGCGGCTGCCAAGGCAAGGTAGTAATCGACCATCGGCTCGGGAACCAGGCGTCCCGCCTGCCGTCGCGGGTAGAGCTTATCGGTCAACAGCGGACCGCGGCCGTAGCGGACGTAGCCGATTCGCTGCCGGGTCCCGCCCAGCCAGGCGATCAGGGCGGTCCGCAGGGAGTTGGTCAGCAGGATTGCCATCTCGAAGCGTTCCCGTCGCATCCGCCGGATGAGCGAGGTGTGACGCAGCTCGCACTGGTCCGCCCGAGGATCGAAGTACCATTGCTCGTCGAGCCAAGGGGTGCCGTCGAGAACCTCCGAAAGGTTAGGCCGGACAACCCCCACAAGGTGCGCCGGGCGGGCGAAATGGCGACGGACTGCCCGCAGCATGGGCGTCGCCATGACCAGATCGCCAAGCCAGTTGGGGAGGAAAATGCCGATCTTCATCAGAGACACTGACCCGTCTGGGTAAAATCGCGGGCTAGTCTATCCGATGCTCAAGAGGGAGTCTACGGCGAAATCGCGCCTCCCGCCGCGGTGGGGGGTACTGTCAATTCCGCCAACATCGCTCGTCGGAGCCGAGGGGCCATTCAAGCAACGGCACGCAGGGGCTAGAATGGCGGGATGGACTTAGCCGACTTGCTGCCCAACGAACTGCGGAATCTGGCCGATCCCCAGACCGACTTGCCGCGAATCGCCAAGGATCGCAAGCTAACAGCCTTGATTGAATCGGTGGTTAAGGAGATTCCCACCCACCATGACCTGAGACAGGGGGATGCCCGATCCATCGATTTGCCAGTAGCCGGCGTTCACTTGGTACTTACATCCCCCCCTTATTGGACGCTGAAGGAGTATCGAAAGATTGAGGGGCAGCTAGGCTTCGTCTCCGATTACGAAGATTTCCTTGCCGAGTTGGATCGGGTCTGGGGGCGATGCTACAAGGCCCTAGTCCCCGGCGGGCGGTTGATATGCGTGGTGGGCGACGTTTGCTTAGCACGGCGGAAGAATGGCGGGCGGCACATGGTCATGCCGCTTCATGCTTCCATTCAAGAGCATTGCCGGCGCATCGGCTATGACAACCTCGCCCCGATCATCTGGCACAAGATTGCCAACGCCGTGTACGAAGTCGAGAACGGGTCCAGCTTTCTCGGAAAGCCTTACGAACCCAACGCCGTTATCAAGAATGACATTGAGTTCATCTTGATGCAACGCAGGCCGGGTGGCTACCGCGCCCCCTCCGTTGCAAGCCGCGTGCTGAGCGTGATCGCCGAAGACTCGCACCGCCAGTGGTTTCAACAAATCTGGAGCGGACTTCCCGGCGCATCGACGAAGAACCACCCGGCCCCCTATCCCGTCGAACTAGCAGAGCGGCTGATTCGGATGTTCAGTTTTGTGGGGGACACCGTGCTAGACCCCTTCATGGGCACGGGCACAACGAACCTTGGGGCGAGCAGGTGGGGACGCAACAGCATCGGCGTGGAAGTCGATCCCCACTATTTCCAAAACGCCCGCAAGCGGCTGGAAGACTCTAGGGGCCTGTTCGGGGCGGCGACAATCCGAGCCTAGCATACGCTGCGGCAATGCGTTGGACGAAGGTATCATAGTGGTCCCTGTCTCCCGGCTGCGGTGACGGTGGGTCGGTCCAGAGGGTTGCCGGCCGCTGATTGTCGCAATCCACCAAAACGGTTGCGTAGGCATCGAACCCAAAGCCGCCCACCTCGTCCCGAATCGGCAGCCCGCGGAGATGATTGACCATGCGCTCAGCGGCGTGAGGTTGCTTATGCTTGGAGACATATCGCTCTTTCTTGCTCCTCTGCCGGAGCGGGGAAACGAATGTGGTGGCGATATTGACCACGGTAATGCCGCAAGCTATCGCCTCCCGGTCGCCCTGGTGGACGATCTCATGTGAGGAGCCGAGTTCATCGAAAATCCGAGGCTGAGACTTGCCGTGCTCCGTCATACAAGTTTTCGCTTCGCACGCGAGCAACACGCGGTCAATCTCGCCCTGACGAATAGCGCCGGCAAAACGATCCTCTCCACCAACGGTGCGCGGCGTGCCAATGGCAAGGTCCAGCGTTTTTTTCTTGCCGTTCGGGAACGTGTGCCGGGCATTGATGCCATAAACGATCCTGTCGGCCCGGGCGTGGTCGCAGAGTTGTCGGCACGCTCCGATAATGTCCCGCAAGACCAGTTTGCAAAGCGCGATGGAGTGGGCATCGCTTCTGGGGTGGTAGTGATAGACCCAGCCATATACCGGGTCCGGGTGTTCGTGCGCCGTCAACCAGTCGGCGAAGTCCTTTGGCCCATCCATGCCTTTCGCTCCTCGAAACCGCTTTGAACGGCGGTATGATTGCGAAAATGGGCGAACTGGTCAACACCATAACGGGGTTAGCGTTGCGGACGTTGAGGTTCTCCAAAACGCCCTGGCAACCCAGTTTTTCGTGTTGCGTTCCCTGGGCATTCCGGCTATAAACCTCCCAAGATGGATACGCACCAGCCCACTTTCGACCGGTCGTCGCGGGGATGTGAGAATTGCGCGTGCGCCCGCTGGAACGGTACGAGGTCCCCGGCATTGCCATGATGTGGCGCTGCCCCCGCTGCAACCTTTACCAGCACGGCCGGCTGGCCGGTCCCGAAGCCTACCGGCTCTCCTATCACAGTTGCTATGCCGACCATCGGCGACGCAAGTTGCGAACGGCGTCCATCCGTCTGAATCGGATTGCCGCGTGCCTGGAGAGGGCAAACCTCGACGCGAGTCCCCCGCGGCTGTTGGACATCGGCTGCTCGCTGGGCTTCACCGTGGAGGCGGCAGCCGACCGTGGTTGGGACGCCCTGGGCGTGGACATCAGCGCGGAGGCCGTCGATTTCTGCTGTCAGCGGCAACTGGACTGCCGGTTGACCGCTTCCCTGGAACTGCCCTTCGAGGACGGCAGCTTCGACGTGCTCACGGCGTGGCACGTGATCGAGCACGTTGCCGACGTGGCGCGAACGCTGGCCGAGTGGCGACGCGTGCTGCGGCCCGGCGGACTGCTGGTTCTGGAGACCCCCGACGCCTCCTGCCTTACGGTCCGCCTGTTCGGCGCCCGCTATCGTCGTTTCTGGAAGCGCGAGCACGTCTACGTCTTCAACCCGCAAAACCTCACGGCCTTTGCTCAATCGGCCGGCTTGCAGGTCTTGCGGCAGCCGCTGTTCGGTCCGCTGGGCCACCTGGCGTTTCCCCGGGTGGCCTATACCGTCGCCTACCAAGCCCACAAGGGACTGTTGGCGGTCTCCTCGCTGGCCAAGGCCTTTCAGCTCTTCTGCCGCCGCCCTGCCGCCGAGACGGCAGCGATCCGTCGGGCGGCCTAATCCTCATCCTCGGACTTGTCCAGTCGATCGAGCTTGCCGGGCAGGGCCAGCACGGCCCGCAAGACGTCCACGATCAGGTGACAGAATAAGTAGAGAAGATACGCCGCCAACGGCAACGCGGCGAAGCCGATCGCCTGACCGATCGCCTGGAGGGCCACCGTTGCCGGAGGAAGCCCCTCGGCCAAAACCAGCTTGTCGGCCAGCAGGCCGTAGCCGTCGTACAGCAAGAGGATCAGCGTCGAGACCACGCCGATACCGAAGACCACCGGGGCGGTCCGCAACCCCAGCCGCAGCAGGAAACCGCAGATCCCCAAGGCTTCCTCACCGGCGGACGTCCCGGGGTGGATCGAGACGGCCATCGTGCCCGGATTAAGTGCCAAGAATCCGGCAAACTCGCAGGCGACAAACCACGTCAGCCCGGTAAGGATCCCCGTGTAGTCTTTGAAGCGGATGGCGTCGATATCCAGGGTCACCAGCACGGACAGGCCGACGGTCATCGCCAACAGCGCCGTGCAATCGAGAAACGCTCCCGACGACAGGCTGGCCGTACCCGCCCGGCTGAGATTCTCGATCACAGGGATGAAACGGGCGGCCGTGTACTGGAGCACCAACAGCAACAGGGCCAGTCCCAGTCCCGTGAGCACCGTCAACAGGCTGTCGCGCTTGACGCCCAGGATGCCGAAAAGGACGAGCTCGGCCACGACCACCGCGTACAGCCCATAATGGCCGGCCGCGGTGAACAGTTTTTCGGTCGACTCGACAAAACTCGGGCCGAACTGCCCTCGGGCGACGTCCAACAGCAGGTCCAACGGATGCCGCGGCTTGTACAGCGCGCGGCCCTCCGCGGACGCCGGCCGGTCCTCGATCGGCGCAGAAGACGCCGGCGCAAATGGGCTAAGCGGCGCGGCCCCCGTGGCCGCGGCCGGGGAAGCGGTGTTCGAGGGCACTACCGTGAACGGGTTGACGGCCTTGGCGCCCGGCAGCACGGCCGCCTTCGCTCCCGCCGGCTCCTCCTCGAAGAGCCCCTTGACTTTGCGGGCGGGCAACCATTCCTTCATCCCTTCGGTCCAGACAAGATCCTCCGGCCGCAACTCACCACTTTGGGAGAGCCGCTTCAGTTCCACCGCGCTCACCGGGCCAAACTGCTTGTTGTCTTTGGCGTAGTACCAGTCGATCGGCGGCATGAGGCGTCCTTCTACTGCTCTTGTCAACCATGAAGCGATGGGTAACGCGGGTAGGTTATGCGTTAGCATAACATCCTTCTCTACGAGACGTTAGGTAATGCTAAAGCATAACCTACGGGGAGGGGCTTGGCTGGCACTCTGCCGCGCCATTTCTCACCGGCAGGCATTGCCCGCCGTGCGGCAAGAGTTGCCGATTCCCTCGGCGGCCGCGGATCTCCCCCGGACCCGATGGCTGCTACGCAAGTTGCGGCGGTTGTGGCGCTTCCGACGCGCCAACGGGAGCCGTCCACGCCGCCGCGACTTGCGGCGCGGCGTTTGCTCACGGCTGGAACACTTGGCAGAACTGCTGGGCCGGCGCTCGCTCAGGCGAGCTGGTCCCACCCTACTCGCAGGATGCGATTCCATGCAGATCAGCACGCTCTCGTCACGCTACCTCGGCCTGCCAACCGTCCGCCAGGGCAACGACGGCCCCGAGCCGCTGCAAAGCAAACCAGCCGAAACGGCGGCAGCGGAGCCCACCTCGTCCGCAACCTCCCCCGCCTTCCGGCAAATCCTCTCGCAGTACGACATCTCGTCGATCACCCCCCGGCAGTTCTCCCAGATGCTGCAGAAGTTGCACCAGTCGGGCACGATCAGCGACCCACAGTACCAGAACCTGTCGCAGATCCGCACGGACCTCGACGCCAGCGGCATCCAACCCGACGAAGAGGTAGACCTGGTGAAGTTCTATAGCCAGAAGCTCAATAAAGCCCAGGGTGCGGCCGCCGCGGCCCAAACCAAAAGCAGCCCCTTGCCCGCCGCACAGTCGCAATCCCTGAGCACGATCCAACAGCGTCTGGACTGGCTGCAGAAGGTCTCCACCATTCAAAGTGATCCGGCCGCAGGCATCAATTCGCTGGCCTGACTACGGCTTGCGACGGCCAGGCGGCGCGTCCGAAAGCTCGTCCAGTTTCTGTTGAATATCCTCCAACCGCCAGCGGCTCCTCGTCTTGGTGAAGCCCGCCAGACCGGGCAGGGCCGCCTGGTACCAGTAGGCGGCGCGGCGCAGCACGTCCGCGCGTCGCGATGCGTCGACCACCGACGCTCCCTGGAGCCAGAGATCGGCCAGTTTGACCATCTCGGAGGGATTGGAAACGTCGCCGCCGCGGGCCAATTCGGCCTCGGCCAGCGCCTTGAGCGTCGCGTCGCTCCCCTTGGCCAACAGCGGCAGACCCCGGGCCCAAGACTTCTCGTCGTTCTTGGAAAAGCAGTAGAACTGGCCCTCGACAAGATTGGCCTGCGGATCATCGGGCTTCTCCGCCAGGACCTTCTGGGCCTGGAGGAAACGGGCGTATCGCTGCTTGCCCGCCGCCAGCCGTTCCAACAGCGCGCCGGCCTGCTTGATGACCGCCAGGTCCTTGCCCTGGGCCATTTCCTTGGCCATCTCGGCCAGCCGCTCCGCCCCGGCATAGTCGTCGTTGGCCGCCGCCTCCTTGGCCAGCTCCAGGGCCAGAGGCGCCAGGGCCTTCTTGGCCGCCACGGCCGTCCGCTCCTCGCTCGCCTCGGCCAGGGACCTGGTCAACTCTTCCAGTGGGTCGATCTGATAGTTCTTCGCCAGCAGCTCGATCGATTTGCGCAAGAGCTTCGCATCGGCAGCCGAGATCGCCAGCTCCCGGGCTTCATAGAACAGGGCATAACGCGTGTTCGGATCGTCCTCGGTCTCAAGCCCCACCGCCAACAGCTTCTCCGCCAGCGACTTCTTCTTCCCCGACTCCGTGGCGGCATCATATTCGTCGCGGTAGATCTTGCGCACCTCCTGCCGCGCATGGATGCCGGCGGCTCGCGTAGGAACGGGCAACTTCACCTGCTCCTCCGCCTGATCCGCCGGCCCGCCAGGGACCTGGTTGTCCCCGGACGGTGGCCGTACATCGGCCGCCGCTGGGCGTTTCCCGGGCTCTTTCGGCGGCGCGAGCGCTGCGGGCTCCTTTTCGGCCTGCGCCGGAGCCGGCGCGTCCGGCGGGGGCTTCGGCGGCACCTCGGCGGGGGGTTGGGTGACCGCCGGGGTTTCGCCGGACGCGGGGCCTGAAGATGCCGCTTTGGGTTTGGGCGGTGCGACCGGCTGCCCGGCTGTCGCCGCGGCCTGGCCGACAGGCGCTTGCGATTCCGGCCGGGCCTTGGCCGCGGGCCCGGGGCTGTTGATCCGCGCCCCCAGGGGCGCCGGCTCGCCCAGCAGCCCCCGCCGGCTGGCTACCAAGACGATCAGTCCCAGCAACAGCAGCACCAATCCCACCAAGCTCACAATGGCCACGGCGATGACTCGCGAGCTTCGCTCGCCGGGAATCAATTCTGCGTCTGGGGCCGGCCGGCTGGGCTTGCCGGCCGGGCCGAAAACGCTGCCGGCTAGATCCCCGGCCAAGGGCGCGGTGGCCAACGGTGCGGAGCCTGTCGCCGGGAGCCCCGCGGGCCCCACGACGGTCCCAGCTTGTGCCGCCGGAGTCGCAACCGGGCCCGAGAAGGCCGCCTGGAGCCAAGCGTCGTACTCCGTGCGGGTCTGGGGATTCAGCAAGCAACTCCTGGCCGACGCCAGTTGGCCGAGAATCTGCTGCGCAGGCGGAATAGGCCGTGTTCTGAAACTGCCCTACGTACTGCATCTGCCGGTCGGCGGCCTGGGCGATAACATAAGGATCTGGTTCGAAAGGGGCCAGGCCGAGGAGTTGGTAATGGTTGGGCGGGCGATGAGGCTCGCGGATTCCCAACCAGTGCAGATAGGGGTCGAACTCTTCCGCCATGCTTCCCCCCATCCCCCGATAAGTGGGTCTCGATGATTCGCCCTGCCCTGCTTCATTATGCAAACTGCCGAGTCGCTCCGCAACAGCGAACTACGGCAGCGGGATCAGCCGGGGAGCGGGGATTTTCCGGCCGATGACAGCCCCGTAACGGCGGATGAGTGTGGCAAAATCGTCGCGGAGGAACTCGTAGAGCGCCGGCGGCGGGTCCAAGGCGAGCCAACGATCGGTGAGCCGTTGGACCTGGGCCTCGTAACGCTTCTGCGAGCCGCTGTGGGCGTAGCAGCGCCCGCCAAAACGGCGGAGATCGCCGTCGAAGCGGGGACCGATGTGCCAGAGCTCGTGGATCGTCGTCACCAGCTTTTCGCGCAAGCTGAGGTTCAGATAGCGGGGCAAGTAGAAGTTCAGCAAGTAGAGCATTTCCCGGCCCGACTCGTCGCAAAGCCGCTGGATACCGTAGCGGCGACCGTGGCGGACGGTTTCCGTCCGCCCGCCGGCGAAGCGCAACGGGGTCAGCGAGGCATACATGCCGTGGGAGACGGGCTTGCGGGTCTGGCAGAAGCTGAAGGCCACGTAGTCGGGATCGATGTGCCTCAACTCGGGGACCCGCTGGACGATGTCCTCGCAGAGACTTCGCACGTGGTGCGTGAAATCGAAGCCTTTGAGCGAGGGCCGATCAAGACGCCGGCGGCGGGGTTGCGGGTTGGGCAAGGGTCGCACTCCGGAGTGAACAAGCTGTATCAAAATCCCAAGATCCAGCGTCGGGCAAGAATGCCCAACCTACAGCGGCCGTAGGATGGGCATTCTTGCCCGTCGCCACGCTCAGGTTTTCATAGAGCTTCTAAGTTCGACCGCGCCTCCGGCCACCTGCCGGATGTGACTCGCGCTGTTTGTTCACAACCGCCGTGGTTCTCTTGCGGTCTGCCGTTTCGGGGCGTAAAGATTGCCAGACAACGCGCACCTGGGGCAATCCATGCATAAGCCTTTGGGCCTCAAGGACCGCATTGACCCGACCAATGGTCTCTGCCTGCTGGAAGGAGTTGGCGGCGGCGCGATTCCGACTCCCAATGCTGTGGTCCGAGAACCACTTGGCGATATCCGTCCACCGCCAGAGGGGCGACGTACTCTTAAGACCCGCGAACGGGGGCGGAAAGCCGCCTGGCCCCCTTGCGCCGGTGCTCAACTGGCGGATGCTCTGGCGAGTCCGCTTGGTCCTTCGCGCGATCTCGGAGGCGCTCACCAGATCGTCCGGCTCGACCCTTAACACGTCGAAGCCGGCCGTCCGCACATCCCTGATTGCCGTGCTCAACGCCTCGCCAAAGCTGTCTGCGGACCTGGCAAAATCGAGAAAGACAACCCCGTCCCGACTACCCAACAGGGCATCGTCGCAACCAGCCTCGAAGAGAGCGTCCTCGGTTTGCCGGTCGATCTTGACAGGACCGGCTAGTATCAACGTGAATTCGTGGTCCACTGGGATACCATGTCTGCCGGGTGGCCCTGGCCACAAGTAATGAAACTAATTCGAAACACGACCGGCCTTTTCGTCCCGGAGGGACGCTTGATAATAGCCCAGCGATTTATCGCTGGGTAGACGGGCGCCCCGAATGCAGGTGCGTCCCGGAGGGACGCTTGAAGGCCAGCCGCAGACGGCGCTTCGGGCGTCCCTACGGGACGCGCGGCGGTGTCCGGCCTTCACCCCCAGCGATAAATCGCTGGGCTATTTTCAGTTGCCCCTCCGGGGCAGGCACTCGCCAATCCCTCTCGCATCGCCAATTTGTCACAAGATTCTTGGCTAAGGCCGCTAATGGGGGCACTTGCTGACCCTGGCCTTAATGAGCCTCGCTATGGCATGGGGGTTTCTCGGCGTACCGTTGACCGACAGGATACATCCGCCTCGCTCTCCCGCCGGACAGTACAGCCTCCCCCACGCGTGCCCTGAGGCTTTTTCCAGCCGCCAGCCCTTTGCGAGCGCGTATTTGATGGCTTTCTGGATCTCCTTATTCGAGTGGCGTAGCTCAGCCATGGAAGTATACCCTCCGCCGTTGACAGTTGTCAACACCGCGGGCAGGCAAATGAACCGCGACGTTCCCTCTAAGTGGCACGCCGCGCCCGGATGGACGGATAATCGCAGCCCCCATCATGCCCTTGCAACCACAGGCGGTCCAGCGGGGGGTGCAAGTGACGTGCGGTCGCTTGCCAACGCGCCCGAGAGCCAACAGCCTCGCAGCGTCGGCAAGACCGACAAAATGTCCGGAAGAAACGACGCTCATGGGTATCCTCGCTTTGCGAACATTAGCAAGCGACTCCTAGTGAGAATACAAGAAGCGGACTGATAGGGGAGCAGGATTCCTCTGGATTTTCCCGGCCTGCTCTTGGCGTTGTAAATCCCTTGCCTTAACGGGAATAGGACGACAACAGCGAAGCGGCCGCCTCGAAGAATTCTCTTGCCTTCTAAGAGTACGGCCGATTCGCTTTCCACGAAGCGCTCCACAAAGGCGACCCGGAAGCGCCAACCGGACCGCTCTTTGAGGTTGATGGAGGCGTGGTCCACCGTTGCCTCACTTCGGCGACGATGGCACCGAGCCGCATCGGTAAGGAAAACGTTGGTTTCGCTGAGAGGGTCGGTCATCGTCTACCTTTCGCACACGTGGGGTTGTGTTGCCACTATGCGAAATGGTAAGGAAACCGACCGGGGAACGATAAGCGGGGATCGGACCGGGGATACCGGGGATACTTTTACAATCCCCGGTTCATTTCCTTGCGGGCCTTCTTCAACGCCGATGTGACGACCGCAAGACCCGCCTTCTTCCCTTTTGCATCCTTGCCGCCGATCCTCCAAGAAGCGGGGGGAAGCAGTCTTTCGCTCTTCATCAGACATGTCATTCCAGCGATCACGAATTCCCGCCGGGCCCAGCTCGTCTCGCTCGTGCCAGTCCAACCACAAATGATCCCGGGCGTATGCTGGCCGTCGGCGCGCACCTTCTACGTCTGCGAGGTTCCCGGGACCCGCGCTCGACGGACGCTGTCCTTCCGGCGGCGTACCGCCCGCGACTAACCGTCGGGAGCAAACGGTAAGCAGCTCCTTCTTAGTCGCGTATGCAAATGCGGCAACCTCCGCCAACAACTTTCGCCCCGCGGTAAGGTCGAGGGCCGGTGCCGGCGTAACCGGTTTCGCGCCTTCCGCCACCTTCGGGGTTGCGGCCTTCAGTGCCAACTCCACGTATTTCGCCATCTTTGGGGTTGCGGCCTCAATTGCCCCCCGAGCGATAAAGTTGCGGAAATCGCCGCCCGCGGGCGTAACATCAACAGCGGCCTGTACCACGTCCAGCCCTGAGACATAATCCAGGAGGTCGCTCGTATCCTGCCCAGCGAGCAAACAGTCGGATAGAGCGGACTGAATCAGCGCTCTTAACGAACGCAGCATTTCCCTCCCATGTGCATCAGCTTGCGACTTCTCAGTGGGAGGCTTCTCTAAAACGGCCAGACAAACGCGGACAAAGTCCTCGCAGCGCTCGCACGCCTCCCACCGTGCCAAGGCGAGCTGTCTGACATCCGGGTCGGGGTGGTGAAGAATTGCAGCGGGGACTTTGCTTTCCGCCATGAGAAACCTACCTTTCCTCGGGCCGGCCAGCCGGCAGCCGTGGCGGTAGGTTGCCACAACTGCCGGCCGGTCCGTTCGACGGCGATCAGCCGTCTACCCCTCGCTCATGTTTCACGTTGCCGCTGGGGTCGTCACCGGGGCCATTTCCAAGACGACGTTGCCCATCCGGTCGCGGAATATGGGACTTATGGGAAGCATAGGACTTATGAGACCCATACGTCCTATAGGTCCCATCGCTGACGAATGACCATCGACCACTGTACGCTGCTGGTGGGCCAGCGGCCGCCAGAGCGGCCTTGTCCCACCCTACAGTGAGTAAAAAGGGCGGCAATCGCTTGCCGCCCCCTGCCAACGCCGGTCAAGGCCACCGCAAGCGACCGGCGCGGCAATTATTACCTCGGCACGAAAGTACGTCAGGCTTTCCAGCCTGACCGAACAGGCCGGAAAGCCTCATCGAACAAGCAGGTCAGGCTGGAAAGCCTGACGTACGCGGTTTTGTTTCGCGCCAGGGCAATTATCTCGCGCTCGTTTCCCTACGAGCAGCCCATGCTGTGGCCGCAGTTGTAGCAGAGGTAGCACTTGCCGTTGCGGACGGTGATCGCCCCGCAACTGTCGCAAACGGGGGCGTCCTCCTGGAAGCGGGCGAACTGCTCGCTGGCACTGCCAGGGCTCAGTCCGCCGGCCGGCGGGCGCTGGGGCAGCGTGGAAACCGCCGCAGACCCGGAAGAGGAGGCCTTCTTGGCCGCGCCGTTGGGATGGCCGTTTCCCTGTCCATGACCGTTGGCGGGCGCGGCGTGGACGCTGCGGCCCGGGGTGACGGAGGCGGGGGTCGTGGGGCTGGCCCCTCCCTGCTCTAGTTTTGAGCCATCAAGCTGGATTACGCGGGTCCGCTCCTGGGTCGTGGGGCTGGTCGCTCCATGCCCGAGCTTCGGCCCGCCGGCCTTCGTGGCGGCGGGCCGAAGCTCTGTTTCGGCGTCTCCCCCGCCGCCTTCCTCGCGGAAAAAGTCTCCGGCCACGGGGATCGCCCGGTTGGCCTCGCGATAGCCCGGCAGGAAGGTGACCCCCAGCCAGCGGAAGATGTAGTCCACAATGCTCTTGGCGATGCGGATGTCGGGGTTCTTCGTGTGCCCCATGGGCTCGAAGCGGGTGTGCGAGAACTTGTTGACGTAGACCTCCAAGGGCACCCCGTACTGGAGACTCATCGAGACAGCCGTGCCGAAGCAGTCCATCAGGCCGCCGATCGTGCTGCCCTCCTTGGCCATGGTGATGAACAACTCGCCGGGCCGCCCGTCGGGATAGAGGCCCACGGTGATGTAGCCCTCGTGCCCGGCGATGCTGAACTTGTGGGTGATCGATTGCCGCGTGTCCTGGAGCCGCTCCCGCCGCGGGGCCGCCAGCGGCTTCTCCGACTTCTCCGTCTCGCCCTTGGTCGACACCGGCTGCGCGCCCTTGGAGCCGTCGCGATAGACGGCCAGGGCCTTCAGTCCCAGCCGCCACCCTTCCAGGTAGGCGTTGCCGATGTCCTCCGCCGTGCTCTCCTTGGGCATGTTCACCGTCTTGGAGATGGCCCCCGAGATGAACGGCTGCGCGGCGGCCATCATGTAGACGTGGGCCTTCCAGGGAATGCTCCGCGTGCCGTTGGCCGACTGGAACGCACAGTCGAACACCGGCAGGTGCTCCGTCTTCAGGTCCGAGGCCCCTTCGATCGTGTCCTCGTTGGCGACGTGGGCCACGATCGACTCGACCTCCTCCTCCAGGTAACCCAGCGTCCGCAGCGCCGTGGGCACCGTCTGGTTGACGATCTTCAACATCCCGCCGCCGGCAAGCTGCTTGTACTTGACCAGCGCGATGTCGGGCTCGATGCCCGTCGTGTCGCAGTCCATCATGAAGCTGATCGTGCCGGTGGGCGCCAGCACCGTCGCCTGGGCGTTGCGGAACCCGTTGCGCCGGCCGCTGACCAGCACTTCGTCCCAGACCTTGCGGGCCGCCGCCTTGAGATACTCGGGGCCGGAGCCGATCTCCTCGACCTTCTGCCAATGCATCTCCATCACCCGCAGCATCGGCTCGCGGTTTTGCTCGAAGCCCTCGAAGGGCCCGGCCACCGCGGCCAGCTCGCTGCTGGTGCGGCAGGCGGCCCCGTGCAGCAGCGCGGTGATCGCGCCGCACAGCCCCCGCCCGACCTCCGAGTCGTAGGGCAGGCCGCTGGCCATGATCAGGCTGCCGAGGTTCGAGTAGCCCAGCCCGATCGGCCGGAAACGATGGCTGTTCTCCGCGATTCGCCTGGTGGGATAACTGGCGTGGTCGACCAGGATCTCCTGCGCGATGAAGACGATCCGGCAGGCGGCCAGGAACCGCTCCACGTCGAACCGCCCGTCCTCCCGGCGGAACTTCATCAGGTTCACGCTCGCCAGGTTGCAGGCCGAGTCGTCCAAGAACATATATTCAGAGCACGGGTTGGAGGCGTTGATCCGCCCCGAGTTGGGGCAGGTGTGCCAGCGGTTGATGGTGCTGTCGTACTGCACGCCCGGGTCGCCGCAGGCCCAGGCCCCCGCGGCCATTTTCTGCATCAGCTCGCGGGCCGGATAGGTGGGACCTTCGCGCCGGGTCGGTGACCCAGTGCGTCGTCCAAGGCTTGTCCTCCTCGACCGCCTGCATGAACTCGTCGGTCACGCGCACCGAAAGATTCGCGTTCTGGAAGAGGATCGAGCCGCAGGCGTCCTCCGGGTCGTAGCCCTTGGAGATCAGCACGCGGGCCTTTTCCTCCTCATGGAACTTGCACTCGATGAACTCGAGGATGTCGGGGTGGCCGACCTTCAGCGACTGCATCTTGGCCGCCCGGCGGGTCTTGCCGCCGCTCTTGACCACCGCCGCAATCTGGTCGTAGACCCGCATGAACGACAGCGGCCCGGACGGCTTCCCCCCGCCGGAGAGTTTCTCGCGGTGCGATCGCAGCGTGGAGAGGTCCGTGCCCGTCCCCGACCCGAACTTGAAGAGCATGGCCTCGCTGCGGGCCAGCTCCATGATGTCCTCCATGCAGTCCTTCACGCTCTGGATGAAACAGGCCGAGCCCTGGGGGTACTCGTAAGGGTTCTGCGGCTGCCGGACCTCGCCCGCCGTTCGGTCCCAGTACCAGTTACAGCTCGCGCCGTGGACGCCGTACTGCGGGTGCAAGCCGACGTTGAACCAAACGGGCGAGTTGAACGAGGCGTACTGGTGCAGGCAAAGATAGGTAAGCTCGCGGTAGAACCGCTGGCCATCCTCGGGCGAGGCGAAATAGCCGTCCTCGATGCCCCAGTCGGCGAAGGTCCGCGTCACGCGATGGATCAACTTGCGGACGCTCGTCTCCCGCTCCGCAGTGCCCAGCTCGCCGTAGAAATACTTGCTCACCACGACGTTGGTCGCCAACTGGCTCCAATCGGCGGGGATCTCGCAGTCCTTCTGCTCGAAAACGACCTCGCCCCCCTCCCCCTTTATGGAAGCGGTCCGCAGGTCCCATTTCACGGTGTCGAAAGGATCGCCGACCTGAACGGGGCAAAACAAAGCGTCGATCGCCAACCTAGCGGTTTGCCCAGACGCGGGTTGCCAGGCATGGCCCTCTACCGGCGTGGACGCCGGGGCTAACCGGGAAACGGGCTTCTTGATCGTCTGAGATTCGGAATTAGCCATTTTACGTTCCTTCTACAGGTTCTCTTGGGCATCCTGTCCACTATATGCACATCAGTACACATACGATATCAGCGAGCGGGCCACCGGGGAAGCAGCAAAAAGTGTGCGAAGCCGACCCTCCCTGGCCCAAGGAACCCCCTTTCATAAGGGGTGCTGATTTCGACGTGTATCCCTACATATTGTAGCCGATGCAAACAAAACCACAACATACGGGCGTGAACGTCCAAGTCTACCCACTTGCAACCGATGGTCAATAACCTTTTCCGAATGGTTCCCAACCCATGACTGCTTCATGGCTTGCGCCGCTGCCCCCCAGCTAGCATCAGTAGCGCTGGGCGAGCCAACCGCGATCGCAAGTGCTGAGAGCGTTGGAAGTTCGGGAATCGTCGCCGGCCAAGAGGCCGAAAGCGGCTCGCGACGGGGCTCGCAGAATTTTTTTTGGACGCGGCGAGGGGGAGACGCTTGGAGGTGGACGGTCAGGACGCGGGGACGCGGGGACGCGGGGACGCGGGGACGCGGAGACACGGAGAAGGGGAGAAGGGGAGACACGGGGATCTACCGTGGGCGAACCATTCTCGGTGCCAAACAGCCGGCGTGGCCGCCGGGGCCAATGGGTGCAGCTCCGTTCCTTCTCCCCGCGTCCCCGCGTTTCCCCCTCCCCGCGTCACTGCACTGGCTCAGCCCGTCCACTGCGCGTCGTTCACGTGCAGCCGCCCATGCTCGTAGCGGACGCGATATCGGGCCGGATCGTTGTCCAGTCCGTGGTAACGCGTCGAGACCGTGGGGCCCGTGGCATCCACCACGAATCGCCCCACGACCAGCTCCGTGTTCGGGCCGCTGCGGTTGATCGTCACGCAGGGCAGCACCAGAAAGGTCGTCGGCCCGTGAGGACGATACTCCCGCAACTCGATCGCCAGCAACAGCGACTGGATCTGCGCGTTGATGATCGCCGTCAAAAGCGCGCGGGTGTGCGGCGGAACGACGTACCGATCGCGGAGCACCTGGAGCCGATCAGCGCCGTCGAAACGGAGCAGCTTGCGGAGTTTGACGCTGGCGGCGACGGGTTCCTCATCGACCGCCGAGGCCAGCGCCCCGCAGCAGGGCGACTCGACCCCATAACGCTCCAGCCAGCCATATTCCGGCTCCCCGCCCGCCTGCCGCAGGGCCACGTGCGAATTGACCTTGGCCACGATCAGCTTGCGGCCCTTGTCGCTCATCGGCAGGCTGAAGTGCCGGTCGGCCATGCGGATCGCCCCCGTCTCATAGCGGGCACCGAGGTTGATCGTGCGAAACACGGCGCGGCGGCTGGATTTCAAGGCCGGCAGCATCACCTGGCCGAAAAACTGCTGGAAGGCCTCGGCACACTCCCATTCCGCCTCGTCGGAGCAGGTCAGATGGTAGCCGCCGATCACTTCGGGCTCGAGGCCCTCGGCGTACTCCCGCAGGGCCGCGGTGACCTGCGACATCTCCGTCTCCACGCCGATCATGCTCATCAAGAATGACATGTCATCCAGTCTAACTCCCGCCAAACGGTGACGCAACCACCCCCTACCGCAACGCTCCGCTTGGAGGTAAGATCGACCCTAACGGTTTGCCGTCCGAAATGTAGTAGGCACACGCCGTGTGCCGTCCGCCTAGACACGCGGAGCTTGCGGACGGCACACGGCGTGTGCCTGCTACATTAAGCGCCCGCCGGCGAACGGTTACGGATCGACCCTATGCGATATCACGCGGTACTGTTCGACCTCGACGGGACCCTGCTGGATACCTTAGAGGACCTTGCCGACTCGACCAACGCCGCCCTGCGGGCCCAGGGTTTTCCCGAGCATCCGTTGGCCGCGTATCGCTACTTCATCGGCGACGGCGTGGAGAACCTGGTTCGCCGGGCCTTGCCGCCGGAGCGGCTGGACGCGGCGAGCGTGGCCCGCTTGGCCGAGGCGATGCGTGGCGAGTATTTTGTCCGCTGGGCCGTCAAGACGCGGCCTTTCCCCGCGATCCCCGAGTTGTTGGACGCCCTGACCGCACGCGGCCTGCCGATGGCCGTGCTTTCCAACAAGCCCGACAATTTCACCCGGCTTTGCGTCTTGCGGCTCTTGCCGCGTTGGCGGTTCGAGGTGGTATTAGGGGCGGACGCGGGCATGCCCAAGAAGCCCGACCCGGCCGCCGGCGCCAGATCGCCGCGCGATTGCATCTGCCTCCCGCCCAGATTATCTATCTCGGCGACACCAACACCGACATGCAGACCGCCGTCGCCGCCGGCATGTACCCGGTCGGCGCCCTCTGGGGTTTTCGCACCGCCTCCGAGCTGACCGCCAGCGGCGCCCAACTGCTCCTGGAGAAGCCGACGGACCTGTTGGCACTTGTGCAAGAATAGGCCGAGCGCGTTCGCTACAGAAGCGATGCTGCGGCAGGCGCTCGGCGCTGCGCGGTCTTCAGGGCGGCGATGGGTAGATAGCCGTAAAGTGTCTCGTTGCCCCGCAGGATGAAGAACTTGACGGGACTGATCGTGCTAAAGTCCGGCCGGTTGAGGATATAGGCCACGTTCTCCAGCGAGATCGTCTCCCAGACGTGCATGCCGACCAATACGTCGCCGCGGCGAATGCCTTGATTGGCCGCGGGACTGTCGTTGCGCACGGCCAACACGGCCAGGCCGCCGCGGTACTGCGTCTGGAACTGCTGGCGAAATTCGTCCGCCGGAATGGCCTTCAGCTCCAGCCCCAGCAGTTCCCAGCACGGGCTGCGCGGCGCGGCCTCGGCCAGTTTGAGGGTCAGGTGCAAGGTCTCCTGACCGCGGTGGACGGTGAACGCTAGTTGCTGTCCGGCGGCCGTCTCCAGCAGTGCCCGCTGGAAGTCCAGCGGCCGCTGGACCTCGGTCTCGCCGGCGGTGGTGATCAAGTCGCCGGGCAGAATGCCGGCTTCCGCGGCGGGGCTGCTCTTTTCGACCGCGCCGACGGCGAGGCCCTGCGGCTTGCCGCCCGGACTCTTGGCGGGCACGATGCCGTGGCGGATGAGCCTCACGTTGGTAGAGCTCAGCAAATCGGCGGCCACCGAGATCGCCTTATCGACGGGAATGGCGAAGCCGATCCCTTGGGCCCCGGCCCGGACCGCCACGTTGATGCCGATCATCTCGCCGTCGATGTTCAACAGCGGTCCGCCGGAATTGCCCGGGTTGATGCAAGCATCGGTCTGGATCAGGTCTTCGTAATACTGGGCGTCGCTCACCTGGACGGCCCGGTGCAGCGCACTGACGATGCCCTGGGTCACGGTGTCCACATACCCGTACGCATTGCCGATGGCGATCACCGACTCGCCGGGCATCAGGTCGGACGAGGAGCCGATGTTAATCACCGTCATCGGCCGCTCGGGCTGGATCTTGATGATCGCCAGGTCGGTTTCCGGATCGTGGCAGAGGATCTTGGCAATGAAGTGCTCTTCGCCGGCCGTGGTGACCTGGATCTCGTGCACGCCGTCGACGACGTGGTAATTGGTGAGGATGTAGCCGCGGGAATCGATGACGATGCCCGTACCCATGCCGTTGACGCGGCGGGCCACCTCTCCCTTGGCAACCCCCGCCGCCGTGGCGGCGACCATCTTCTCGCCGCGGATGTTGACCACCGAGGGCCGCACCTGCTGCACCACCTTGACGATGGGAGTCTCACGCAACTCCGAGGCGCGGACCCAGGCAGCGATTCCCAGCAATCCAACGAGGGTTGCTCCCAGGCCAAGGGCTCGGCGACAGGTGGATCGCAGTCCAGGCGGATGGTCAGGCATTCGTGATTGAACCGGAGCGGGTTGAGGGACGTGGCGAGGGAGGGGCCTGTAGCGACACGGTAGATCCCTTTATCTCGGTACGATCGGAACCACTAAGCTTGATAGATCGGTAAGGTCCGAAGCGTGCCTTGATGGCAGGGCCACCGCGCGGAATAGACTACCTAAACCCGCAAGGGCGCGTCGCAACCGTAAGGCTGCCAATCTGAGAAAAAGGGCAAAGCTAGACAGGTTGCAATGTCCCTAACGCATGGCACGATCTGGCCCTGAGGCCGTCCGGCCATCGGTCTGGTCCGCTGCCGAGACCGGCTGGACGGGCAGACGGAAAATCCAAGTTGTCGCAGGCGTTGCCTGAAGACCATCATTTGTCCCCCCTGATTGCGGCGGTGTCTGGTTGCCGGTGCCGCCGGCCGGCCGCTTAGCGGCTTGTGGAGGCGACCCCACTGGCGCGGGGATTTTCTCCGGTTCCGGCGCCGCCACCCATGGCACGCCTTGCGGCGGCATCGGCGGCGCCGGCGGCGCGCCGGCGGCGGCAGTGCCACCAGTCCAGGTAGTTCCCCCCCCGAAGCAAACGCCGATCGCGGCGTCAGCGCCGGCGAACAGGGCACGGGATGGAACTGGGAATAGGACGGCTCCCGGTTGCGTCCCCACGGCCACAGCAGACCTTTCAGGCCGTCCAAGCACGGATGGGCCTCGGCAGGTTTGCACCCGTTGTCGCTGGGGTCAAACGCCTGACCGGTCAAAGCCAGGCAACATCCGGAACCTGCAGATGCCAGGCAAAATCCCATGAGGACCGCCAGCATGGCTGTCTGGTGTTGGACTCCCCTGCGCACGGCCGAACTCCCAAGGCGGCGCCGTGATCGGCGGCTCGTAAGACGTGTTACTCGGGTAGGATCGGCAACTGACCGGCGGAAGATTAGGAATAACCGCTACAGGTTCTCCACTCTCTGTAGGCAACGGGAGGTCAGAGTTGGCGGAGGTGAAAACCGCCATCGACATTGATGCGTTCGCCGGTGCTGAAGGGGAAATAATCGGCAACCACCGCGGCCACCGCCCGGGCAACGTCGTGCGGTTGACCCCAACGACGGATTGGCCAAAGACCTGCGGCGACCAACTGGTCGTATTTCTCCTTGACTGGGGCGGTCATGTCGCTTTGGATCACGCCGGGGCAGATTTCGTAGACCCGGATCTTCTCAGCGGCCAGCCGCAGGGCGAACAATTGGGTCATCATGGCGACCCCCGCCTTGGCAATGCAATAATCTCCCCTATTGACGGAGGCTGCGTAGGCCGAAACCGAGGAGATGTTGATGATCTTGCCCTCGGGGATCGTTTGGCGGCAGATCAGCTCGATCATCGCTTTAGCCGCCGCTTGGGAAAGGAAAAAGGGACCTTTGAGGTTGGTGGCCAAGACTTGGTCCCAACTTTCTGCGGTGGCCTCCAGCAGGTCTTTTCGTCCCAGAGAGCTAATACCCGCGTTATTCACCAGCACGTCGAGTCGCCCGAAGGTCTCTTGGGTGGCCTTGAGGAGATAGCCATGATCCTCGGGCGAGGCGACGTTGCCGCGGAGGGCGATGGCGTTGCCCCCTGCTGTCTTGATGGTCTGGACGACCTCGTTTGCCGCGTCTTCCCGCTGAAGGTAGTTGACCGCGACACGGCAGTCCTGCCGGGCCAATTCCAGACAGATGGCCCGGCCGATCCCTCGGGAGCCCCCGGTAACGAGTACGGCCCGGTGGTGCGACATGACGTTACCGGAAGGGTAGACCAAGTTTCGTCTTTAGGAAGCGCCCCTCATGGCGTTCTGTGGCGAACGCCGGGAATCACTTCCCCGAATGCCCGGAACGATACGGAGGGCGTTCCCTACAGGACTAGCTACTCACCCACATAGGGGAGCAAGGCCATGAATCGGGCCCGCTTGATGGCCGCCGTGACGGCGTGTTGACTGACGGACGTGCAGCCGCTTTTCCGCCGGCCAATGATTTTTCCCTGGCGGTTGGTGAGCTTCTTCAGCAGCTCGATGTCCTTATAGTCAACGTACATCGGTCGCGGGCGCTCGCCGTTAACGAAGATCGGGTCTTTTTTCTTGCCGCGAGCCTTCGCCTTGGTTCGCTTCTTGTTCAGTCGGTTCCGCGTGGTGTTAGTGGGCCTGGGCATGAACAACTACCTGAGGACTGTCTTGCTGAAAGGCACTAAGGGAAACCCTTAAGTCTAGCGAACATCGGCCAAAAGACAATCCGGGCTCCATCGTTTGGTGCGAGAAACGAGCCTAGCCGCTGGAGAGATTCCCTACCAGTGTGGTGGTCCACCGAGTCTTGATAACCCATGTAGCCGGGGTCAGCCAGGCACAAAACCACCCAAAGGAGCGACCAAATCTCGCTGGACCACCACAGTCTGTATGGTTGGTGGAGCAAGATCGCTAAGTTGGTCTTCTTGCGTGTGTTGCGTCTGTTTCGTGGTCTATCTCTGGTCTCATTTCCCCACCGCGACATTCCGTCGCGACACGGTTGGGCTCCACGGCTTTCCCTCGCAGGAGGCTTTCACAATCAGTACGTATTGGCCGGGTGCAGCCGGCGTCGCCAAGGTTGCATTGACGATTATTTTTCCCAACGCCGGAATCGCGAACTCGATATCCCGAGGCCGGCGGGCATCGGCTACCGCAGGAGTACCACTTGAGGACTGCCAGCCAAGTTCCAGCCTTCCTCGGGCGGGCTCGTAGCTGTCGTTGATGATCGTGACGCGGTAACTTCGCTCTCCGCCGGCCGATAAGGTCCGCTGCCAGAAGTTGACGTAGAGGCCCAGCGGTTTGAATGCCTCGCCCATGTAGTCGGCGAAGTGCGCCTCGAGCTGCGGTCGTTGCACGTCGCAGAAGTTGTCACAGGTGAAGCAGTGGGGCAAGTCGGCGTCGAGATAAGCCAGATACATCACTCCGGCATGTTCCCGCGAAGCCCGCCAAAACTCGGTCAGCCCTGCCAGGTAATATGCGCACGCCTTCCGCCGCTGATCGGGCGTTGCACTGGGCCCCAAGAGGTGTTCGTACACCTTCCGCGCCAGCGTGGTGGGGGTCCCATCGCGATGAAGCCATAGCCAGTCGTACTCGTTGATGATGGAAGCGTGTGTCCAGCGGCCCTCTTCTCTTGATTCGTTTGCCCCGGTCATCTTCTCCAAGTCGCTCATCTCAAAGTAAGGCGGTTTCGTCTGCGACCAGAAGGGGATGAACTTGTACGGGTGCCACTCGTAGGGATCATCCGGCCCTTGCGGCAAATTGTAGCCGTTCTCCCAAGGCCGATTGGAGAGATCCAGGCCACGCACCGCAGGAATCAACTTGTCCTTGAGAAAGGCCCAATGCGTTTCGTTCGAGGCGTCCCAGAGGGCCACGCTCGGATGGTTCCAATTGTCGCGCATGAATTCGCGGACCTGCTGCACGACATCGTTTTCCTTCCAGAGTGTATGACGAAACGAGCCGTCGGGGCGGCATTCCCGGTCGCTCCAGATGGGGAACTCATATTGCAGCAGAATCCCCGCTTCGTCGGCGATGTCCAGCCATTGTTGCGGCGCCGGTCCGATGCAGATGCGGAAGGCGTTCCAGTGCATTTGCTTGGGGATCTCTACGAGGAATCTTCGCACCCAGGCGGTATTCCAGGGCAGCCCACCGCACTGCGGGTCGCCGAAGAAGCGGTGCAGAGTGATGCTCGCCCCGCGCAAGTAGATGACCTTGCCGTTGAGCATCGCCCGGCGGTTCGCCGTACTAAAGCGGAATTCGCGCATGCCGAAGCGGGTTGAACAACTGTCGCCGCCGGTGCTCGTGTCGAGCACGTAAAGGAAAGGGTTATCCGGGCTCCAAAGCACCGTTCCGGGCACGGGCACGCTCTGCGTGAGCGTCTTCTCCTCGCCGGCCGCCAACGAGACCTCTTCTCGCACGGGCTGGCCGACCGTTTGGCCATCCTTCCACGTCTTCAGGCGATGCGAAATCACTGCGACCCGGGCTGGCCCGGGGTTACGCAGCCGCGTCTGCACAAGGACCGTCGAGCTTTGAATCCGTGGGGCCACTTGGATCGTCTCGATTGCCGGCGAGTCGGCCACCAGCAGCGACACGCGGTCATAGATGCCCGGTGTCCAGACTGCCTTTTCGCCGTCGGTCCCATACAAGGCCCAAACCGGAAGGACGCCAGGGTGCGCGCCGATGCGGATCACCAGGCGATTCTCGCCGCTCCAGTTCATAGCGGCGGTCGCGTCGAAGCGGCCAGCGGTAAAACACGCCAGATGCTCGCCGATGTTCTTGCCGTTGAGCCAGACGGCCGTGCCGAACTGCGCCTTGTTGACCACCAGCACGGCGGAGTCCCGTCTGGCCGGGGCGGTGAATGTCCGCTCGCACCAGAAGTAGTTCCGCTTCTGAGGCGTCCGCCCCAGGGCTTCGCACTTCTCCGATTTCGGCAATACCTCGTTGTGTTTCATCGTGAAGACGAACTCGTGCGTTTCGTAGCGATCCACGGCGGGAAACGCCGGCTGGGCCTGGTTCGTCAACCCCGGCACGGCCACCTTGTGATCGAAGCTCGTGGGAATCTTCTCGGGCTGGATGCCCTCGGCTACGGACCAGGTTCCGTCCAACGACAGGGTCGTACGCTGGGCGGAGGCCGGAAGCGGCCAGCCAAGTGCTACAACACTCGCAACAAGGACCGGCATCGCGATTCGTCGAAAGACCATCGTTGAACTCCAATGGCGAGCAGGTGGCACTCGATCGCCGGCGAGACGCCGTGGACGATCAGTTTCAGCAGAAGGGAGAACAACACGCTTGGCAGCAAAGTTGGAAGACGCATCATGGATTGCCTATCAATCGGGCGTCGGCCCAATCGGCATGGTCGGAATTGATCCCGTCGCCGGCGTCGGTGACGATCAAGAGCAGCTCTTCGGCGCCCTCCAGAGAGAGGGACACTTTCTTGGCCGGCTGCCTGCCCCGCATCACGCCGCTGTCGAAGACCTTCTTGCCGTCGGCCTCGACCTGGAAGACCACCGTGCCGCCGCCGTCCTTCTCGTCGTCTACGCCGACCTCGGCCTCGAATCGCCGGTAACGGTTGTCCAGCGCGTAGTGGATGTGGCTGGTGGCGTGGGTGCCCAGGCCGTGGGCATAGGTCGTGCCGCCGATCCGGATCGGGTTGCCCTCGAAGCTCAGCGACCGCTGGAGCGTGCCGCAGTCCTGTTGCTGACTGACCGGGGTCAGCGCGTCGAGCCAGACGTCCGGGGCCTTGCCCTTGGGCAGCGGGGCACGCACGAGCTGGCCCGCCGCGACCCGGGCCGACTCGCCCTGCCAGCCGACCGCGGAGACCTCGTAGCGATACGTGCCCTGGTGCCGCAGATGATCGGCGAACCGGGTGCCGGCGGTCTGATCGACCAATTCACCGTTGCGGTAGATGCGATAGGCCAAGGCCCCTTCGCCCTCCCAGGCGACGACGACCGACGGTCCGTCCACCGTCACCTTCGCGCGGCGAACCGCCGGGACGGCAGGCGCCGCGGCGGTCTTCTCGAAGGCGATGTTCCATACCACGGTCGCGTTGTCGTCGCTATTGAGGGTGAGCACCGCCAGTGGGCCATCGATCTTCGCCCGGGCGTCGGTGCAGGTCCAGCCGGGCGGCAGCGTGAATCGCAGTTGGTAGGGATCACCGCCCACGACGCGGCTTTGCCCTTTCCACGTCGCATGGGCCCGGTCCCAGGTCGCCTCGATCAGGTCGTCGGCCCCCTGGGTGAGATGCCGCGACGTGCCGACCAGTTGCGGGTGACCGGCCGCCGGCCGGGCGGCGATCACTTTGCACGAGCAGGGTGCCAGGGCGACCGTCAGGCCGCCGCACTGCGTCCCCAGCAGCTTCTTCTCCCAGACGTCGTAATAGAGGTAACGGTGGGCCGGCCAACCGAGGTCCTTGGGTTCCAGCCGCACCGAGGCGGACTGGAGCGAATCCCAGTTGAACACCGCCACCACGTCCCATTGTCCGGCCCCGGGCGAGGCGATCCGCAGATCGAAGATCCGCGGCTTTCCGGCCAGGGGATAAAGGTCCATCGGCCGGATGTCGGCCACCGGGAAGATGCGCTCGATGAGCTCGACCCGGTCCGGGCCCAGCTTCGGCATGTCGTCGCTGGTCATCAGCAGTTGTCCGGTGATGCCCAGCAGCGTGGCCCAGAGCCGGGCCTGGTCGAAGCTGAGCGGCGGCCGAACGCAAACCACGTCGGGATCGGTCCAGAAACAAAGATGGTTCATGTAGAGGCTCTGCATGGTGGCCTGGATGGCCGCCTGCATTCCGGTCCAGTCGGGCCCCACGTCGCCGCCGATGCGGATGCCTTCGCACAGACCCGCGCTGGAATACTGTCCGCCGCAGTTCAACAGGAAGCGACCCTTTCCCATCACCGCCTTCATCACCTCGAGGCCTGTGCGGTAAGCGTCGTCGGGCGGGAGCTTCGCATCGGCCAGGCGCTGACGATACTGGGCACAGGCCCCGGCCGAGCCCCCTTGGCCGTCGATCTTCACGTAATCGTAGCCCCAGTCGATCGTAATCATCCGGAACAGATCGGTGAACCACCGCCGGCCTTCGGGGCCGGTCGGGTCGACCACGTAGCGGCCGGTCCAGTCGATCTCGGTCTTGCCCGTTTTCGCATCGGTGGTCTCGAACACGCTCGTTCCGTCGCTCCGCCGGACGAACAGGCCCGGCTGCCTGGCGAACAGCTTGCTGTCGCTGGTGGCGAAGGGGATGAGCCAGACTCCCGGCCGAAAGCCCTTGCCGCGGATGTAGTCGGCCAGCCACTTCATGCCGTGCGGGAATTTGTGCTTCTCGGTGACGTACCAGTCGCGATTCTCGCCGCTGCCCTGCCCCACGCCTTGCCAGCCGTCATCGATCTGGACGTACTGGCAGCCGAATTTCTTCAGGTTGGCCGCCAGCCAATCGGTGTTCTGCACGACCTGGTCCTCGCGGATGCCTTGGTAGAAGACGTACCAGGAGCACCAGCCGGCCGGTGCGCGGGAGAACGCCTTCTGGTCCAGCGGCCGGAAGTAGGCCAGCCCTCGCTTCAACTTCATGTAGTTCTTTTCGACTCGGACCGTCAGCGGCCCTTGGGCCTTGAGATGGAAGCGACCCCCCGGCGAGGAGAGTTCGACGCGATCCGCCTCGAAGCAGATCGCCTCATCGCGAGAGGGACTATAGAGGCAGTTGCAGCGGAGGCTGTCGACGCGGCCGATGCTCAGTTGGACTACGTCGGTAAGGGCGGCCGGCCCGGTGCGGCAAAGGAATGCGTCGGCGGCGGTCTTCACGGTCGCCTCGATCGACCCGGTGTCGGCGATGTGAAAGCCGTCGCTTTGCCGCTCGATCTTCGGCGTCTGGCCGTCGGCCGCGGTGAGTTCGTCAAGCGGAACTTCCGCCGGCGGTTGGTCGGCCTTTGACGCACCGATAAGAACCGTCGTTCCCAAAATCACTGCCAAGAAGGACCTCAGCATGGTGTTTCTCCCGGTGTGCAAAGTTGCGGAAGTGCCGGCCGAAGGGGACCGTCCCGCGTGAACTACTACCCGCGGACAAGCAATCCGCGTAGAGTACCATAGCGCGCGCCCGTTCGCAACAAGAGGGGCATCGCACACCAGCGTCATTGCGCAAGCAACTGGGAGACGACCTTGCGGTACGAGACCGATGCCTTGTCGCGCGAAGCAGCTCCGTGATAACCGTCGGCCCGCGCCGGCGCCAGCAGTGCGGGCACGAAGTCGCGCTGCAGGACAGGCATGGCGAGGCCATCCCCGGTCGGCGCCTCATCAGCGACCTCCTCGCTCACGCAGCCGGCCAGTTCCACGGCATAGCCCCAGCGGTCGGCCAGACGCAAGGAGGGGTGCTTAAAGCGACCAACCTTTGCGGTATTCGCGCCGCACGTGCTGATTCAGCTCCGGCAAGTTTGTGCAGCGCATGTTCACACCGTCCCACTCGACCTTCTTGCCTAGCCCCGCCAGCATGGCCAGATTGCCGACCAACAGGGCCTCCAGGTAGGGTCCGGAGACATCGGGGAAGTTGGAGCTGGGCGGATCTCCTCCCTCTTTGACGGCCCGCAGGAAGTCTGCCTGGATGCCGTGGGTCCGCGCATATTTTTTCGGCGGCGGCGTATACTGCCGGTGCTTCTCTTCGGGCACGATTCTCGCGCCATCGCAATACTCGTCGCAATACATGTAGCCCTTGTCGCCGACAAAGATGGTTCCGCAAGAGGTCAGATCGCGCCCATACTTGGCCGTCAGCTCGTCGGCCACGCGCGGGTGGTTGAGGTTCTTGGCGCCGAAGAGGTGGTCGTCATGGTCCTTGGCAATTTGCTCGCGGCGCTTTCCGCCATACCAATAGGCCTTCACTGGTGGCAGTCCCGCCCGGGGGAATTCGTAACGCAGCGTGCAGTAGGGCGGCCAAACGCCGGGACCGCCTTCCTCCTGCCCCAAGACCTCGACGCTGGTCGGGTACTTCAATTGCAGCCCCCAGTGGACGGCGTCGAAGGCATGCACTCCCACGCAAGGCAGGAGGCCCGTGCCGTAGTCTTTCCAATAGTACCAAGCCGCCGGGTGCAGGTCGCTACGATAATGGCACCAGGGGCCGGGACCGATCCACTCGTCCCAATGCACGCCGTTGGGCGCCGGCTCGTCGGGTCTCCGCACCTTGTCGCCATAGTACTGGGACGTCCAAGTGTGCGTTTCCAGCACGGTTCCAATCGCGCCGGCCTCGAGATACTCGCGGAGCACGCGGATGCTTTCGCTGGCGTGCCCCTGGTTGCCCATCTGAGTCATGACCTTGTACTGGCGTGCCGCCTGGCCCAAGGCGCGGGCCTCGTAGATGTCGTGCGTCAGCGGCTTTTCGCAATAGACGTGCTTGCCCAGCTTGATGGCCGTCATGGCGGCGCAGGCGTGACTGTGGTCCGGTATGGCGATGAACACCGCGTCCACTTGCTTGTCCATCTGGTCGAACATCTTGCGGTAGTCGTAATACGTCTTGACCTTCGACCGCACGCCGGGGCAATTCTTGTCGAGCCAATCCAAGGTGCTTGCCATCCGCCGGTCGTCAATGTCGGCCATCGCGACGAGGTGTTCACTTGCTGCGACGGGCACGTGAGCCATCCCCCGCCCGTTGGCGCCAATCACGGCCGTGTCCAGTTTGGAATTGGGCGATCGCTCGGCCAGGATGGCCGGCGTGCCCACTGCCGAGGCGCCGGCCGCGAGAGCAGCCGCGCCTACAGACTTCTTGAGGAATTCGCGTCGTCCGAAGCGGCTAGACATGGCAGACCTCCTTTAGGTTGTTGGCAGGTTGAATCGGGGACGCAGGAGCCGACGACCACGGCACATCGGCAGGCAAAGGCCGCCGCCGTTGGTTCGGCGCTCAAAGCGACTGTCGCCATTATCGTTGCCGCGCAGGTGCGTTGCAACCATAATCGGAAAAGTCGGGCAGCCCGCCCCAACGAGGCGAAAAACGGGCCAGGAACCGCGATCGACGAACGGGTGCTCCACGTTGCGACGATGCTGTTGAGCTACTGGAACGCAGCCACCGGTGGCCGGCGCAACGTGTTCGTCAAGGAGATCCGCGTCGGCAGAAACTATGCCGAGGTGGTTCCAAGGCAAGTCGGTTCCCATTGAAGCCGATGTGCCGTCGAAGCGACGGCATCGGACGTTGCAAATCCTTGACACGAAAAGGGAATAGAGCTAGTTTGGGAACAACGGAAGATCCAATCGTATTGTCCGGTTCGCTAGGAGCCTTGAAATGTCCTTGTTAACATGCGTGTGGCGTGCCACTCGCCTGGTTCTGCTGCTGGTGGTCTGCACAATGCTCACGATGCCTGTTGCCGCCCAGCAACAGCAGGTCCGGATGGTTTCCAAGCAGGACGGAGGAGTCTGTCGGCTTTCTTACGGACCGGAATGCCTCGTTTGTCTGGCGGAAAACGGTGAGCCCCTTCTCGAGCTGACTTGCACCCTGCACCCGCCGGGTAGCGGCGGGCCGGCAAAAACCGTCGAGCCGAAGCGCATCAAGGTGTCCTTCGATTTTCCCGGACAAAGGGCCGTGGTGGAATACGATGTCGGCGTCTTGACAGCCGACTACAAACTGAAGGGCGACAGGCTGGAATGCATGCTTAGCCTGCAGAATAGAAGCGACGCCGAAATGGAGTTCCATGTCCGTGTACTGGCCTTGAAGACCCTTCTGGACTACTGGAACTGTCAGGGCGAATGGTTTGGCACATCTTGGGCATATTCGGCGCCGGGCTGCAAAGTCGGCGTCTTCGTGCAGGACGATTTCTCGGGAGAGTACCGCAAGTGTTATACGGACAAGAACGGATTCACTCCGCTTTGCGTCACGAACCGATCTCCTCGAGTCGCAAGACATCCGGTCGTGGACAACGCATGGTTGAGCGACCCGGGGACCCTCGTGGCGCCGGGAGCAGCAGTCGAGTTCAAGGTGTGTCTCGTTTTCGCCAAGGAAGGAGCGACGAACCTGGAGTTGTTCGCCAAGGACTTCGAGGAACTCGGCCGGAAGAGTCCCTTGGCCTTGAAATGGCCAGACCGGCGGCCGATCGGCACGGCGTTCATCGCGCAGTCGAACACCGGATGGCCGGGAAACCCCAGGGGATACATCGTGGGCCTCAGGGACCAGGAGAACATCCACACCGAGGCGGGGCTGGCCGCCTTCGGAAAAAGGTTGCTGGAATACGCCGACCGATGCATCACGGAGCTGAAGGATAAGAATGCGCAAGGGGTGATCGTTTGGGATCTGGAGGGGCAGGAGAAGCCGCACTGCATCAGTTATGTCGGCGATCCCCGCAAACTGCCGCAGGTGGCTCCGGAGATGGACCGGTTTGCCGATGCTTTCATGAAGAAATTCAGGGATGCAGGGTTCAGGACGGGATTGACGCTGAGACCCACCGATTACTATGAGCCCACGCCCGGGAAACGCGACTGGACGCATCGCGAAGTAAAGGATCCGGTCGCGCTGCTGTCGGCGAAGATCGAGTATGCCAAGCAACGCTGGGGAACGACCATCTTCTACCTGGATTCCAACGTCTTTAACCAGGACTGGGGCAAGTTTCCTGCGGGAGCCAATGTGCCATGGACCATGCCGACCCGGATGATCCAAAAGCTCCAGGAGGCACATCCGGATTGCCTTGTCATCCCAGAGTGGAGCGATGGGGATTACTACCGCTGGTCGGCGCCCTACAGTTCGCCCAACATCGGGCAACTGACCACCAATGCCCGGGATCCATTGGCCCGCGCCAAATGGCCCGAGGCGTTCGGCGTCGTAGCGGTCGAGACGGACCTTCTGGAGACCTGCTTCGGCGCTTATGTGGAAGGTGTCGCCGGGGGTGACGTTCTGCTGTTTCGCTGCTGGTACCATGACCCGGCTGCCGACCTGGTGAAGCTCATCTATCACGAGGCCGGCATGAAACGCCGCCTGGCCGGGACGCCGGCGGCGGGCCTTTCCAGCTTGATTGCCGATTCCACATCGCCCGAGGAATTCCGGCGTTATACCTCCGCCTGCGGGTTGGCCCGCCGCAAGGACCCTGCGGCCCTGAAGGCTGCGGCGGCGTTGCTGGACGACCCGAGCAGTGTCGTTCGCCGCGTAGCACTGGAGGCGATCAGGGCGCAGGGGAAGGTGGCGACGCCTGCGGTAATCGACAAGCTGGTGGCGATGCTCAAAGCCAACGATCCCCAGAGCAGGCTTCTCCGGCAGAGCATTGCGGAAACGCTTGCCGCCCAGGGCGAGGCGGCCGTTCCGGCCATGAACGCACTGCTTGAACGACCAGCGGCGGATCTGCAGCTTTACGCGGTCCGATGCCTGGCGGCGTCCGGCACCCGCGACCCGGCCACTGCCAAGAAGTTCTTGGAACTTTTTCCGAAACCGGAACTTGCCAACAACCGCGATTTTAGGGAATCTGTCATCCTCGGGCTGGGTCGCATGAAAGTGGCTGATGCCCTGCCAGGCCTCTTGGCCCTGCTGTCAACGGACGAAGGAAGAGAAAGGGAATGGGTTCGCGTGGCCGTCATCACCGCCCTTGGCGATCTGGGCGATCGGCGGGCTATCGAGCCGCTGATCAGGGAATACAAGCACGGCTATTCCAACGTGCAGGTCTACGTGTTCCGGAGCTGTCTGTACGAGGCACTGACGAAGCTGACCGGACAGAAAAACGCAGTCCGGCCGGATTACAACGGCTGGAAGAAATGGCTCGACGATCATCGGTGAAAGGGCCGGACCTGCCGGGGTCAACCGAGGTGCGTGTCACTGCAAGATCTTCTGCGCCTCGGCGCGATCCGGTCTCCGGCCGTCAGCTCGCAATCGCTCGCTGCGGCAACTATGATATTCATGAAATCGAATCCCGTTACGAGCAATCCAGCACGAGGAGCATCCAGTATGAACACATCTCCCTCGCCGGCCAGTCGAATATGGAAGGGAAAGCCCCCAATACCTTGCTCGACTACCAGGCCGAGGCTCCCGAGACCAAGGACCTTTTCAAGCACCTGCGCAAGGACGGCAAGTGGATCGTCCGCGACGACGTGTTCATCAAGTTCCTCGACCGCAAGGGTCCGCTGACGATCGGCTACGGATCGCCCGGCCGCACCGGCGTCGAGCTTGAGTTCGGCACCATGATGGCCGAGGTGAAGGAGACATTCGACAACTACCAGACGATGTTTCCGCCGCTGCGGGGCAAAACGCTCCGGTTGACCGGCTTTGTCTGGTTCCAAGGCTGGAACGACCAGTACGGAGGCGCCGAGAAGGAGTACGCGTCCAACCTCCGGCACTTCATCAGGGACGTGCGGAAGGATCTGGCGCGCGCGCCATTTGCCCTTCGTGATCGCGGCGATGGGCCAGAACGGATCGAAACCGGCCGCCGGGGCCTTGCTGACGATCCGCGAGGCGCAGATGTCGATGAACGATGCGCCGGAGTTTCAAGGCAGCGTCAAGGCGTTCCGCACGGACCTGCTGGTCGACAATGCCGCCGAAGCGCTGTACCCGACCTGGAGCAAGGACGTTGAAGCGTGGAAGAAGATCGGCGGCGACCACGGCTACCATTACCTCGGCAGCGCGATCTGGTTCAACCGCATTGGCAAGGCCATGGACGAGGCGATGCTGGAACTAACGGCGGCGCAGAAGTGATCGGCAAGAGCGCCCCGTCGTCGTCGGTCACGGTGAGCGTGGCGGTCACTGGCCCCTCACCGGGGGCTGGGGCGTTATACGTGAAAGTAATGCTCGGCCCCGAAGACGAGGCGATGGTTGCCGTACTCCCGTCCGTCAGCAGCTTGGTCACCTCCCAGTCATAGGTAAAAGAGTCGTTCGTCCCCGGATCGCTCACCAGGGAGTTGTCTCATCTATTATTGGCACCGAGGCTCATTTGGCTCGCTTCGTCTGCGGCAGGAAGGGAAACAACCGGCGAATGTCGTCGGCCGTGGGTTGTCGCCCGAATTCGCAAATCTCGAACGCCTCCGCGTAACGGACCTTCTTGCCTTGTTCCTCGCCGTAAAGCTCGATGAGTTTCTCTCGGCATCGATCGGCAATCGATGCGAATCGTGCGGCGAACTTCGCGCGCGACCGGCTGGCACAAGCCGCTCGTTCCGCCGCGTTCTTGGGAAAAGGGTCGCGCCCCGCGTTCGCTCCTCCCTCGACGAACTGCGATTCCAGCAGCAGCAGGGCATCCAGCTTCTTTTCGATCACACTGTCAATGGAGACGACGATGTCCGCATGAAACGGGTTGGGCCGCTGAAAGGCATCGTAGGAATAGAGAAAGACCGGGTTCTCTTTCAAATAGGGCGTCTCAGGGCAGAAGAGGGGGACCGTGACCATGAAGGCCGAGTCCTGGGCGAGCACGCCGACGTAACGGTGGTCGGGATGATAGTCGTTCGGCCGGTGGGCGATGACCAGATCGGCGTTCCAGGTGCGGATCAGCCGAGTCATGGTGCGGCGATTCTCCAAGGTCGGCATCAGCTCGCCGTCATGGACGTCCAGCACCTGCGAAGTCGTGCCCAGGATCTTCGAGGCCGCTTGCACCTCGGCAAGGCGCCGGGCGGCCAAGGGTTCGCGCGCCATGCGGGTGTGCCCGGCGTCGCCATTGGTGACCGAGACCAGTTTCACGTGATGTCCCAGGGCCGACCAGAGCATGGCCGCTCCCCCGGCACGGATCTCCGCATCGTCGGGATGAGCCCCGAAGACGATGATTCGCAGCTTGCCGTCGGCGGGCCGCTTGGCCTCGACGGGCGACGACGGCGAGTCGCCCATGCCGACCGCCGTGCCCAGCAGCAACCACCCCATAACGCTCCAAGAAATCCAGGGCCTCGTCGGCATCCTCGCTCTCCTCTCTCGTTGGCAAACGGATCTTGTAGACCATCGACGCGAAGCGTTTTCCCGGAGGTCCGGAACGCTTTGCTCCCCTCAATGTAACGGGCAGGAACCGCATGTCAAGAAACATTCATTTGATGGATCGGCCGTAGAAAGCGCATAATGGGGCCATGATGATGAATCACGGCGATAGCGACCGGCCGGGTTCCGGACTACCCCAGATGGCCTCCGATCCCCCGCGGCACGGCTTGCACCGCAGCTTCGGGCTGCTGCAGGCCTCGGCCATGAACATGTCGAACATGATCGGCGTGGGGCCCTTCCTGACCATACCGCTGATCCTCAAGACGATGGGCGGCCCGCAGGCCATGCTCGGCTGGGTGCTCGGCGCGGTGCTGGCCATCTGCGACGGCATGATCTGGGCCGAATTGGCCTCCGCCGTTCCTCGCTCCGGCGGCACCCTGGAATACCTGAAAGCGGCCTATGCCCACACCTCGTTGGGCCGCCTGCTGCCCTTTCTCTTCATCTGGCAGTTCATCCTCTCTGGACCGCTGGAGATCGCCTCGGGCAGCATCGGTTTCGCCCAGTATCTCACCTACCTGGTGCCCATGAAGCCGCTCTGCATGCAGTGCCTGGCGGCCGGCGTGAGCGTGCTGGGGGTCGTGCTCCTGTATCGCAAGATCGAATCCGTGGGAAAGCTCATGGTCGCGCTCTGGCTGGGCGTGATTGTCACCATGGCCGCCGTGCTGCTGCCGGGGCTGCGCCATTTCGACGCGGGCGCCGCGATGGCCTTCCCCTCGGGCGCGATGACGTTCTCGCAAGGGTTCGTGCTAGGGCTCGGTTCCGCCATGCTGCTGGTGATGTACAACTTCTTCGGCTACTACAGCGTGTGTTATATCGGCGAAGAGGTGCGCCAGCCCGCGCGGACCATCCCCCGGTCGATCCTATTGGCGGTGCTGGTGGTCGCCGCCATGTACCTGGCGATGCAGGGCGCGATCATCAGCGTCGTGCCGTGGCGGGAGGCGGCGAAGTCGGATTTCGTCGGCTCGCTATTCATCGAGACGCTTTACGGCCGCGCGGCGGCCGTGGTGGTGACCTTGTTGATCTGCTGGACGGCCTTCGCGTCGGTGTTTGCCCTGATGCTCTCTTACTCGCGGATCCCCTACGCGGCGGCGCGGGACGGTTTCTTCTTTTCCGCTTTCTCGCGGCTGCATCCCCGCGGCGATTTTCCGCACGTCTCGCTTTTGGTGCTCGGCGCCGTGACCGTGGCCGCCAGTTTCTTCCCGCTGGAGGCGGTCATCAGCGCCTTGTTCACGACGCGGATCCTCGTGCAGTTCCTCGCGCAGATCGGGGCCGTGGCGATACTGCGGAGGCGGTCTGCGGAAGTGGTCGGGGAAACTGCGGCCGTAGTGCCCGCCGACGCCGGCCCGCAGCCCACGCCCGCACAGCCAACGTTCCGCATGGCCTGGTACCCGCTGCCTGCCGTGATTGCCTTGGCCGGCTGGATTTTCGGTTTCGCCTGTGCCGGCGTCTGGTATATTGTGGCGGGTCTGGCGACGCTGGCGGCCGGCATCGTCGCTTATGCCGTATGGCGCCTGTGCAAACCTGGTGAGCCAAACGTGATACTCAAATTGTAAACGCCACCACGGGGTTTATCCCCGTGGAGCGATGATTGGCAGCTAGAGACGCCGTAACACCGACGCCCGATTTTTCCCGTTTCCGTCCGGCCGGCTGAGCCGGCCGGACGGAAACGGGAAAAATCGGAAATCCTCGCGGGGCGGGCGTTTCTAGCTGCCAATCATCGCTCCACCGGCGCGAGGCCGGTGGTGGCGTTTACAGTTTGAGGTAATAGGAGACAGAACATGGCACGATGGTGGTTGAAGTCCGCGGCGTGGGCTGCGTTGGCGCTTGTGGCCGCCAGTGCGGCATCGGCCGCGGAGGATTGGCCCCAGCTCAAGTTCGACGCCCGGCACTCGGGCAACGCGCCCGGCCGGAGCGTCGAGACGCCGTTGGGACTGATCGGGACGATGCCGCTTGGCGACGCGATCTTCACCGCGCCGGTGGTCGCCGGCGGCCGGGTCTACGCGGTGGACGGCTGCGGCGAGGCCTTCTGCTTCGACGCCAAGACGCTTCACCTTCTATGGCGGACGCCTACCCGCGGCGGCCCGACCAACTGCAACAACGTCTCTTCCCCGCTGCTGGCCGGCGGCTATCTGCACTTCGGCACGATGGGCGGCAATTACTACGTGCTCGACGCGGCCGATGGGCGCGTCGTCAAGGAGATTCCCTGCGGCGAGCCGATCTTCTCCGCGCCCGTGGCCGGCGGCGATCGGGTCTATTTCGCCACGCTCGGCTCGCAGGTCTATGCCCTGACGCCGGAGGGCAAAGTGTGCTGGAAGTGGGACTACGTCCAGCAGCAGATCGGCTTCATCGGCGACCGCTGGAGCGGCACCGCCTGGCTACAGTTCCGCCATGGCCGCGTGAGCCAACGCGACATGTTCGTCTGCTCGCGCGACATTGCCTTGGACGGCCGCACGCTGGTGGTTCCCGCGGGCGGCTGCGTCGTCTGGCTGGAGGACAGCGCAGGGCGGGCCGAACTCCGCCGCACGCACGCCCAGTACACGTCCACCCTGGGGCTGAGCATCGGCGAGGATGGCACCGTCTATCGCCAGTGGCACTGGCTGGATAACGGCGGCCAGGTGGACATCCTCCGGCCCGGCAAGGCCAAGCTCAATGAAGTTCTTGGCCGTGGGCTGGACCGCCACGGCTTGGACGTGGCGATCGACGCCACCATCTTCCACGGCAAGGAGGGCGTGGACTTCGTGCCCGGGACTCATAGCCACACGGAAGGCCCGCTTTTGAGCTTCTGCTCGGTGAGCCTCCGCGGACGGGACGTGTTTCGTTGCCGGCCCGAGGCGGGATTCGGACTGTGCCGCCACTCGCCCGGCGAGAAGCCCTACGCCTACGGGGGCTGCGGGCCGTCGATCGCCTCTCCGCTGTTGGTGGGCGACAAGGCGGTTTACGGCGGTTTGGACGGCTCGCTCTATGTCGTGCCGTTGGCCGGCGGCAAGGCGTGGTCGTTCCACACGGCCTTCGGTCGGCCGATCACCGCGCCGGCCGCCGTTTGCGACGGCCGCATTTACTTCGGTTGCGACGATGGCTACCTGTACGCCTTGGGCCCCGGCGGCCGCGGCCGGTTGCCCTCCAGAGACCTGGAACTGTGGAAGGTTCGCAGCCCGCTGACAGGCCCGCGGACCGAGGCGAAGTACGATCGCTTCACCTCGTTTGCCGACCAGGGGAACACGAACGCGGCCGAGCAGGGCCTGCGGCCGCCGTTCCGCGTGCGCTGGCTCCGCCGTTATGAAGGCACGACCAAGCATTTCTCGTCTTTCGGCGGCGGCCGCATGTATACGCACACCGCCGAGGGACAGATTTTCGCCGTCGAGGAAGAGACGGGCCGTCTGCTCTGGCGGCGATATTTCCCCGGCGTGTTCCTCAGCTACACCACTCCGCTCTACTGCCGGGAACGGTTGCTGGTTCCGCAGGCCGGCCTGCAAAGTTGCACGCTGCGGTGCCTCGACGCCGCAACCGGAGCGCTCGTTTGGGAAGCCCCCTTCGCCGGATCGCCGAGCTGGAACCGGCAGCAGTCGCCGGTCGTGCTCGGCGACCTGGCCTTCTATATGTTCGGTACGGGCCGCTATGGCCCCGAGGGGAGCGAAAAGCCGAAACTGCCCTGGCTGTTCGAGCATCAAGACGTGCCCGGCTTCCCGGCGAGCCACCGGCCGCTGCTGCGGGCGTATGACCTGCGGACGGGCCGCGTCGCCTGGACCAGGGATTTCTCCGAGTGCGGCTGCGGCGGCGACGAGGCGGGCCTTTGCCGCCTGGGCGACCGGCTCTTCTACTCCTGCTTCTTCGGTTACGCGGCGAGACGGCCTTCCGGGCAGCCCGGGCCGCAAGGGCTCACCGCCCAGATCGAGCCGGCGACCGGAAAGACCGTTTGGCTGACCACGAAATACTCGATCCGCGGCGGCGCGACGCTCTCGGGCGAAAACGGCCGGCTGTACTTGGGAGGCTACAACCCGCCAAGCGGCAGCAAGCAGTGCCGCGTCTGGTGCCTGGACGCCCGCGACGGCTCGCTCGTCTGGGAGTCCGATCCGCTGGTCTGGGCGATCCACGTGCCTACGATCGGCCCGGACTTCATCTTCGTCCACTCCCAGTACACGGACAGCTACTTCCTCGACAAGGCCACCGGCCATCTCCGCAACACGATGCACCAGGACTACAAGTGTTCGCGGCTGACGCTGGCCGGGCAATATCTGTTGGCGCCCGCCATGGACGTTTGGGACGTGAGCGACTTGCGTCGTCCCCTGCTGCTCAGCAGCGGGCCGCGGCTGGACACCAGCGAGTGTACCGGCGCGTGCGCATCCAATGGACGGATTTTCTACACGGGCCAGGGCGGTTGCATGCAGGCGTCGCTGGTCGGCGAGCCGCAGCAGCCGTGAGCGCCGCGGTGGGCGTTCCATACAGTTCATCTCAACGAGCTTTGGCCTTCGAGGTCTTCGTCAAGGCTATCTTCCTTGCCAGCGGCTTGAGGGCGCGAAGCTATGGTTCCTTGCGGCCGCGACTTGCTATCGGCTCGGGATGGGGGGGCAGAAGGTCGATGGCGTCGATCCCGAAGGAATACCCCGCCGAGGCCGTGTTCTTTCCCGCGTTAGAGAACCGGATGCGGTGCTGGCCAGCCGTGAAGGCGTGGGTCCCCAACTCCAGGGTCCCCGACGGCGAGACACGGCCGCAGTAGAGGTCGAATTGCGGCTCCAGCCACCTTCCGTCGAGCGCCACGCGGATCGTGCCGAAATCGGGAGCCGCTGTCGCCAGCACGCGGAAACGATAACGGCCCGGCTTGTGGATCGCTATGGCCAACTCCACGAAGCCCCCTTTCTCCGCACCGCAGAAGAGCTGCTTGCCGTGGCTCCACATGGCTCTTTCCCAGTCGGCCATGTCCTGGGCGTGGAACCGGCAGCGGCCGGACGCAACCACGGGCAGTGCTTCGGCCTCGAATCGCTCCACGGGCACCTCGGAATTGGGCGGCCCCAGTTCCAGCCAGAGGGCATCGTTGGCGTAGGTCCTTGTGTACGCATAAGACATGCTGCCGTAGCCGTTCTTGCCCCACTTCGGTCCCCAACTGTTGCGGAAAAGGAAGACGCCGCCGTTGTTCTGGGAGTCGTCGATGTAACCGACCAGCGCAATGCTATGACCGTCTTCGACCGCCTTGGGCGGCGGCACCTGAATCAACTCGCAGCCTTTGAGGGTCTTCGGCCAGCGCAGGCCGCAGGCCACCGGATGGCCGTGGGCCAAGGCATTCTTGACGGCCCGCATCTGCACATCGTCCAGCGGTCGCTTGAGGTCCCAGCGTTTGATCCAGTGGACCTTCCACCTGTTGCTTTCTTCTTTCGCGTCGGCCAGGGCGGCGGGCGACGGAGGGCGCCGTACGCGGCCCGGACCGACCTCGGGCATGAGGGTCTCACGGCAAATCCCGAATCGGTTGAGGCCGCAGACCGCCTCGTAGAACATGGCCTGATCGTGGTCCTTTCCAGTAGCCTTCTTCGCGGCCCAGATCAAGAACTCCGTGGAGCGCTCTCGATTCGGCTGCGGGTCCCGCCCGGCAAGCTCGAACTCGGCCAGCGACGCGACGGCGTGGAGCGAGCACGTATCCGCCCCCTGTACTTGCGGTTTCAGACCCAACCGGTTGAACTCGCCGGTGAGGTCCGCTTTGCGCGGCAAGGGAGATTGAGACGGAGCCAAGGAGGTGTGGACTAATCCGAGTAGGATGGCCAGGCAGACACTGCTATATCGCATCGGCTTCCTCTCGCTTTTGCGAAGGACAACACGAAAGTCGATATACCAGCGTACCGGCTTCCCTAGGGAAGCTCGTACTCGACGATCAGCTCGGGCGGTTTGCCGCCTTCGCGAGAGACGTACTCCACGCCGTCGCAACTGGTAGGATCGATGGCCAGGCTCAGCTCCGTTTTGCCTTCCAAGTCCAACTCCAACGGGCACTCGACAACCTGCTGCTCGGTCACGCTTCCCAACCTGCCGACCACGGCGCCGAGCTTGGGACGGTTGTTGTAGGTAACGTGCTCCTCCTGCCAAGACTCGGCGACCAGGCACAGGCGGCCGGAATCGCCGGTCGGCTTGCCGGCATTGTACAGCCGCAACACGGCCCGGACGGGTTTGCCCGGCACCTTCAGCCGGAACTTGACATAGGCCAGCGAGTGGCCCAGGTCGCCCAACTGGCGATCGCCGCCGTTTACCAGCAGCACGCCGGCCGTGCCCTTGTTCAGCTCCGGGTAGCGGTGGCTCACGTAGGCGTCCTCGATGGCCGCCAACACGACCCGGCCGCGCCGGCCGAGGTGCTCGACGGTGAGCGTCTGCCGGCCTTCCAGCGAGCCGTCGGCACGGAGCAAGCGGATGGGGACGCGGTGAGTCCCGATCGGCAATGCCTCGGTGGCGGCGACTTCGATCGCCACGGTCGTCCGCGTGCCGCTGGCCAGTTTGAGCGGCGCTGGCTGGGGCGTGACCCGCAGGCCCACCGGCGTGGCGAACTCCAGGGTGCCCTGGAATTCCTCGTCGCGGAAATTGCCCAGCTCTATCTCGACCGCTTGCCGCGGTTGCCGGCGGTGGAGCTCCACCTTGGGGACCGCACAGCCCAGGCCGACGACCTGCTGGCGCTCGATCTCGATGCCCTGCAGGATGGGCATTTTGTCGGGGGTGGGCCGAGGCGTCTTGGGCACCAGTTCCAGCGTCAGGTTGCCGGTCACTTCGACGTCGGTGAACTCCTTCCACAGGGCGCGATCGCGGCCGCCGGACTCCTTGACGACGTCGCACGCCGCCGAGACGATCTTCCCCTGAAGCTTGATCTCGAAGACGCGCTGCCCCGGCCGGTCGTTGTCGGGGTCGGCCAAGGCCAGGCGCACGCGGTATCGCGCGGTGCCGTCGGCCGGGCCGACCAAGGGGATGATGCACTTGGTGAGCCCGTTGGCCGCCGAGGCGAACAGCCACGGATCGTCGGTGCCGGCGATGGGCGTGTAGGCCGAGTTCCGCGCGACGTACGCCCCGCCCGGACAGATGGTCGTTTCCAGCCGCAACGGGAGCACGAGCGATCCGCCCGGCCGTGGATAGGCCAGCCAGAGCTTCCCTGCCGCGTCCTTGCGGTCGCCCATCGCGCCGAAGTGCAGGGCCAGCCGCCGCACGGGCGTGGTCGGTCCGGACGCGCTGTAGTAGCCCCAGCCCTTGGTCCGCGCGGCGGGCTCGAAGGCCACCGTACACATGTTCGGGAAGGGACACATGCAGCCGGCGCTGGCCTCGGGCATGATCAGCAGTCCGGCGGCCGGGATGAAGTTGATCCAGCAGCCCGGCCGCTGTGCGCCGAAGTGCTGCGTGCCGAAATCGCCCAGGAGGTCATAGTACCCCAGGCAGAACGAGCGGAAGAACAGGGCGTAGGGCGAGGCATTGGGGCAGCCGCAGTGATGGCCCGGACGGGCAAACTGCCAGGGCTCCGTCAGCCCGGTGATCGGGTTGACCCGCGTCCGCTGTTGGCCCGTGCGGAGGTCGAAGGCCCACGGCTCGGCGTGCAGCGTGTCGCCGATAATCAGCGGCCGGACGCGATAGCCCAGGGCCTTGGTCCAGAGCAGCTTGCCATCCTCGCCGGAGAGCACGGCCACCCGCCGGCCGGCGAACTCGCCCGCAAAGAACTGCTGCCAATAATGGCCGTCGCTGTAGACGTTGAACGCCGCCAGCAGGCCGTGGGAACACATCGTGGCCAGAACGCCGCCGGCGCCGAAGGTCACGTCCATCGGCTCCCGCCAGAGGACCTTGCCGCTGGCCGCATCCAGTGCGACCACCAGGCGGACGTCGGCCTTTTTCAACGTCCGCTCGGCCGCCGGCCGCTCCAGCGCGGGCAGGTCGGCGATCTGCCGGCGCCGCTCGGCCAATACCTGCTCGCGCTGCTGCGGCGTGACGTCCTGATCGACGAGGTACAGCCGGCCGTCGCCGATGGAGATCGTGTTGTTGCCGATCGACTTGCCGGCGTAAGTCCACTTCACCTCGCCGCTTTGCAGGTCCATTGCGAACACCGAGCCGGCGAAATTAAGCCGGGCGGGCGCGGCGGCCCACGGGCCCTTCGGCAGGTTGTCCGTACGGCTGCCGTAAATCAGCCCGCCGTCGCAGGCCAGGTATCCCCAGCGGGCCGCGTGCGGGCCCGGCGGTAGGGGGTACGTGGCCAAGGTCTCGCCGGTGGCCGGGTCCAGGCGCAGGCAGCGATCCCCCACGGCCACCAGCAGGCCGTGGTGGCAGACCACGAAGTTGCTGGGGTTGCCGGAGACGTTGGTTCGGCGGGCACCCGGGATCGGCCGCTCCCAAAGCTTCAGCCCGTTGTAGGCGTCGTAGGCCATGACCACGTCTTCGCCCTGGTGGAACACCCGGCCGTCGATCGACAGCGGGGCCACCGAGCGCTCGTGCCGCGGGACCATCTCGCCCGGCCCGGGCTGCCCGAACCAGAGCACAGTCAACGGGCACTTCAGCCGCTGATCGTCGCCGCAGGCCGTGTTCCCCGGGTTGGCGTACTCATGGGTCCAACTGCCGGCCCCGGGCAGCGGCCCACGGACCAGCTTGAGCCATGGGCCGTCCCGCGTGGCGGCGACGCCCTGTTGCCGGGCCTGCTCGGCGATTGACGACAAGTCGTCCTCACCCACCGCCCGCCGGGGCAACCACGCCTCGCCGCCTATCGGCTTGAGCATCCGCAGCACCTCGGCCAGCGCCTGGGAAGACAGCGGCTTGTCGCCGGCCGATTCAGTCTCGGAGACGATGAGATTGGCGAAATAGTCGGCATAGGGGACCTTTTCCAGCGGCCATTGCTCGACACAGATCCGCGTGCCGTACAGGCCGGCGGCGTCGATCGCTCGGCGCATCGCCGCCACCTTCTCCGCGTCGGGCGAGACGGCGTAGATCATCAGCTCGGATCGCTTCGCCAGCTCCATCGCCAATTGGCCCGTCGCGCAGCCCAGCACGAGGCAGTAACCGCGTCGCCCGCCGTTGGAGCCGAGAATCGCGTCGGCCGCCTTTGATGCCGCCGAGGCCGAGGGGACACTGGCCAGCATCGACTCGTCGACCCGCTCACTCGCCAGCCCGCCAGTGGAAGACCCGGCCGGGCCGAAGGCGTAGATCAATCCTTTGTCCGTGCTCACCAACAGGCGGCCGCCGGCCACGGCGAGTCCCTTGGCAACGCCCTCGACCCGGGCGGTCCAGACGGTCTTGCCCGAGGCGGCCTCGATGGCGGCCACCTGCCCGTCGCCGCCGGCAAACAGCAGATCGCCCGCGAGGATCAGGGCCTGGTCGCAGCGGAGTGGGACCTGCCAGCGGAAGGCCGTGTTCAGGTTCTCGCGGGCCCGCTTCACGTCGGTTGCGTACGTGGCGGGATTCTCCTCCTCCTCCTGGGCGGACAAGAGCGAGCTCAGCTTGGCGGCCAGGGGCGGGTAGCGCTTGCGGTCCAAAACAAACAGGCGGTCCCCATTGGCCACGTAGGCCAGGTCGCCGGAGACCACCAGCTTGTGGGCGTCGAAGATCACGAAGCGATCTTGCTTCTTGACCGACCGCTCCGGGTAGCTCATCATGTCTTCCGTGCCGGTGAAGATCCGCTGGTCGGCCAAAAGCGCGTAGGTGCCGCCGATGTTCTTGCCAAAGTAGGCCAGGTCGATCAACTGGCCCGTCTTCCGGTCGAAGGCCGCCGGCGAGACCCGACCCATGGGCGCGTAGAGCGTGGAGCTGGAGGCCAACAAGTACCCCTGCGGCGAGATGCGGCTCTGGGGCGCCTCGCCGCCCGTGTCGTTGCGCCAGATCTGCCGGCCGGTGCGGGCATCGACCGCGTAAAAGAACACTCCCTCGGCGGGGAACACTCCTGCGGCGAAGTAGGCCACGTCGCCGTCAACCAGCACGCCGGTCCGCACCGGCCAGAGCGAGATCATCTTGCCGTGTCCGAGCACGCGGCGATCTTCGGGCGCCGCGCGGAGTTTCCAGAGGATCGCCCCGTCCGCCGCGGCAAGACAGTAGACGTATCCGTCGTCCGATCCGACGTAGACCCGGCCGCCGGCCACCGTGGGGGCGAGCCGAACGGGCCCGCCGGTGAAGACCGTCCAGCGGACCTTGCCGGTCGAGGCGTCCAGGCAGAAGACCTTGTTGTCGGCCGAGGAACCGAAATAGACGCGGCCATCGGCCGCGGCCACCTGGAAGGCGTCGTCGAAGTGGACGCGGCGGAGCTCGAGGATCCCTTCGACCGGCTGGGCCTTCGGATCGCCCCAGGCCGGCTGCGGTGCGTGCCGGGCCTTGAACGCCCAGCGCGGCTCCAGCGGCAAGGAAAGTTTCTCGGCGGTGACCTGGCTCCGGGCCATGTCGTGCCCGTAGCACGGCCAATCGTCGGCCCGCGCGGGCCCGGGCCGACCGACCCCGGCCGCCAGAGAGCCCATGAGCGCCATCTTGAAGCAAGCCCGCCCAATTCTCCTCAAGAAACTCGACCCTCTTGCCTCGGCGTACATCGCTAGATCTCCGGTCGCAGCACCCGATCGTCCGGCAGTCACGTCGCTACCGGTCCAACAGTAAGGGCCTGATGAAATCGAGTTTACTAGCCGGACGAGGCCATGTCGAATTCCCCCAGGAATTCACCAGAGTTCTCGCCTTCGGCATTCGCCTGTGAAACCGGATTGCCGGCCGGAAAATCAGGCGGGTCAACTGGAACTTCACGCGGCCCTGGGCTAAGATGAGGAAAGCTGCCGCTGGGAGCGTATCCAAGCGGAGCCCCTAGGCGCGGAAGGGGACAGTCCCATTTTTGTGGCGTCCTGCCACAAAAATCGGGACAGTCCCCCTAGGGGGACTCCCCGTTTACTCGACTTCGTTTGCAGGGGCTGAGCCCAGTCCCCGCCGGCCGCCGTCACTCCGGATCCCCTTGGAAAGGAGCCCGCCATGAGAAGAGATGCCGGTCTTTGGGTTGTGGCCATGTTGACGGTCTCGCTGCTTGGTGCTTTGCCTCGGAGCCGCGCCGCCGTTTCCCCGGTCACCACTTCTCAGCAGCTCGAGGCCGATTGGCTGCGGCAAGAGGAGCTGCGTGAAACCGCGGCGGGCGCCGACGCGCGGGCGACAGCCGGCAACGTTCGGCCCGAGCAGGACGCCGCGGGCGGCTGCGACGGCGTGAAAGACGGCAAGTGGGGTTTCCATACGCAGGACGAACCCAACCCCTGGTGGCGCGTGGACCTCGGCCGGCAGTTCGCCCTGGACCATCTGCTGGTCTTCAACCGCTGCGACGCCTGCGGCGAACGCAATACCCGGATCATCGTCTGGCTTTCCGACGACGACAAGAACTGGAGACAGGTCTACCGGCATAACGGCACGATGTTCTACGGCTACTCGGACAAGAAGCCGCTGGAGGTGAAGCTCGCCGGGGCCAAGGCCAGGTACGTCCGCCTGGGCCTGGCCGGCAGAAGCTACTTCCATCTGGACGAGGTAGAGGTCTATGCGGTCGGCGACGCCGCCAACATTGCACTGAAGAAGCCGGCCACGCAAAGCAGCACCAGCCCCTGGTCCGTGGCCCATGACGGCCGCAGTGCGCCGCAAGCCCTCACGGCCGTGGTCACAACCTACGCAACGCCGAAGGTCATCGTGCGCGGGCTGCGCCTGGCGGACGATTTGCGGCTGCGCGGCGTGCAGGTCGATGCCGACGTGCAAGCCCTGGAACAGGTCGGCGAGCGTCTGAAGCAACTCCCCAAGGACGCCCCGGGGGAAGTGCAACGCAAGCTGAACTTCGAGGCCCGCGCCGCGGTGCGCAGGCTGGCCTTGCGCAATCCGCTGCTGGACTTCGATGCGGTGCTCTTCGTCAAGCACGCCCCGGGCCGCTTCCCGCACATGTCCGATCAGTTCTACGGCTGGTGGTCGCGTCCGGGCGGGGGGGTATTCGTGTTGCAGGGGTTCAAGGGCCGGCAGCCGAAACTCCGCTGTCTGACGGCCGACATGGGCGTGGGCAGCTTCATTCGCCCCGACCTGTCCTACGACGGCAAGAAGGTGCTCTTCGCCTATGCCAAGTACTACGCGCAGGTCCCCGACATCCGCGACAAGGCCAATAAGGCGAACGTGCCGGAAGAAGCCTTCTTTCACATCTACGAAATGAACCTCGACGGCACGGGCCGGCGGCAGCTTACGCGCGGCCGGTATGACGACTTCGATGCGCGTTACCTGCCCGGCGGCGACATCGTGTTCGTTTCCACGCGCAAGGGCCTGGCCCTCCAGTGCAGCAAGGCCAGCGCCGAGGCCACGACCCAAGAGGACCTGCCCGACAGCTACGTGCGTTGCGGCGGCGACCAGTACCGGCCGGTGCCCGTGTTCACCCTGCACGCCATGAGCGGCGACGGCCGGGACCTGCGTCCCATCTCGGCCTTCGAGAACTTCGAGTGGACGCCCTCCGTGGCCAGCGACGGCCGCATCCTCTACACGCGCTGGGACTACATCGACCGCTTCAACGGCAACTTCTTCAGCTTGTGGTCCACCAACCCCGACGGCACCAACCCGCAGCTCGTATACGGCAACTACACGGCCCGCCCGCAGGTGAAGTTCGAGGCCCGTTCGATCCCCGGCTCGCAGAAACTGATCATCACGGCCGGACCGCACCACTCGAACGTGGGCGGGTCGCTGGTGCTGCTGGACCGCACGCGCGGCATGGAAGAGGCTGCCCCCATCGTGCGTCTCACGCCCGAGGTGCCATTCCCCGAAACCGAGGGCTGGGCCAACATGTACTATGCCAACCCCTTCCCGCTTTCCGAGGAACACTACCTGGTGGCCTGGAGCGACCGCAAGCTGCCGCCGCACTGCCGCGTGGACGACAGCGGGCAGAACCCGGTCAACGCCACGGGGCTGTACCTGTACGACGCCTTCGGCAACCTGAACCTGCTCTACCGCGACCCGGAGATTTCCAGCGAGTGCCCCATCCCGGTCAGGGCGCGTCCCAAGCCGGCGGCCTTCCCCAACACCGTCGATTGGGACGGCCCGCAGGAAGGCTGCTTCATGCTCCAGGACGTGTATGACGGCCTTTCGGGCGTGGAGCGCGGGACGGTGAAGCGGCTGCGGATCGTGGCCGTGCCGCCCAAAGTCCAGCCGAACATGAACAGCCCGAGCCTGGGCATCTCGGCCGAGGATCCCGGCAAGTTCGTCCTCGGCACGGTGCCGGTGGAAGCGGACGGCTCGGCCTATTTCCGCGTGCCCTCGGGTGTGCCCGTCTTCTTCCAGGCCCTGGACGAGCAAGGGCTGGCCTTGCAGACCATGCGGAGCCTGACCTACGTGCAGGCGCAGCAGACGCTCTCCTGCGTGGGCTGTCATGAATCGCGAGACTCGGCGCCGCGGCCCAGCGGTTTCCCCCGCGCGACGACGCGCCCGCCGTCGAAGCTCCGTCCCGGCCCCGAAGGCTCCTGGCCGCTGCGCTACGACCGGCTTGTGCAGCCCGTGCTCGACAAACACTGCATTTCCTGCCACAGCCAGAAGAGCGACAAGCCCCGGGCGTCCAAGCTCGACCTGACGGCCGCGCAGTCCTACGACAGCCTGCTGAACTTCGGCAACAAGGACCTGCACAAGCTAGCCTTCGAGCGCGACCGGTCGATGGTAGGTGAGATGCCCGCCCGCAAGAGCAAGCTCTATGCCCTGCTGATTGCGGAAAAAGGGCACGAGGGCGTGCGGCTCGATGCCGACAGCCTGCAGCGGCTGGTTACCTGGATGGACACCTACGCCTGCCGTCAGGGCTATTTCAGCGCCAAGCAGGAAGGGGAGTTGACGGAGTTCCGCAAGAAGCTGGAGGGAATGCTGGAGAAGTAGCTGTAGGCGACGGTGTCACTTGCACGAACAGTTCGATGCCGGATCGATCTGCCAGCCGGGCATGTCGGTCCGGGGACGTGCGGCCAGGGCATCTTCGGTCGCTTTCAACGCCTGCAGCAGGGCCCGATAATCCGGGTCCGCGGTGCCGGCGAAGACTGCCTTCCCACAAACGCCGCGTCCGCCGGCCGCTTTGGCCAGGGGTGCCAACAGGATGTCATTATGCGCGACGTTCGTAATTCGCTTGACGTGCCAAGGAATGCTCTCCGCTCCGCCCTTGTGGCACTCGGCGCACCGCCGCACCGCGGTCTCGGCGAACAACTTCTGAAACTCCGGCGAGTAAGCGATCTGGCGGCATCCTCGCACCTGGATGTGCGAGGAGCGGCCTTCGCCGTAATAGGGCACGTCGCAGTCGATCCAGGAGAGAACGGCCTGCCGCTCCGCGGCGCTCATCGCCACCTGCGGCCTGCCCTGGGCGTCAGGGTGGCCGTTGAGCACCAGCCCCGCCAGTCGCGATTGCGGCGAGCCCCAGGCTTTGGGCCGGACGTCCAAGATGTTCCACTCCTGTCCGTTCATGGTGGGAATCCAACTGACCCACTTGCTGCCTCGCCCCGCCGGGTTCTCGCCCAGGTTGACCAACTGGTCGTAAGAAACGTTGAAAAATTCCGTGCGGTCGCCGCAGAGGTCCAGGCCGGCGGGCCGATCAAGGTGGTTATGACACCGCACGCAGTGCTTGTCGAAGACGGGCTGAACCACCGTGCTGTAGTCGAGACTCCCTGTTCCCCAGGGCGGAGCCGCGAGGGGTTTCGCCGGTTTCGACGCCGCCGAGCCCGTCCCGGAGAAAGTCGCGTAGTTGCGATCCGCGTGGCAGCCGATGCAGCCTTGAGTTTCGCCCGGCATTAAATGAGTGAAGGTCCGCATGCGCTGCACGGCGCGGCCTTGCCGGTCGAGGGCCAGGAAATAGATGGGCACATTGGCCGGCACCTGGAAGTGCGCGGAGCCGTCGTCTTCCACGTCGACGAACCCCCAGATCTTCTTGGGCGCGTAGGTGGCCCCGCACGAGACCACCGGAAACTGGAAGCCGAAGGCCCGCAAGCTCGGGTCCACGCGGACCGGCTTGGCGATCTCCTGCACGACCGCGATGCGGGCGACCTCGCCGCGCTTCACGTACGGCTCCAGACCCTGGTACACGTCCTGCATGCTGATCGTTGCCCATGCGGCGCCTTGCACGCCGGGCGGCGGGGACGGCGGCAGCGTGGAGGGGATGACCGGCGGCCGCGGCCTGGGCCGGACCGGCTGGGCGCAGGCCCAGGTCAGTTCGCCTTGCCCGGGCAGCAACTCCAGGTTCAGGCTGCCGTCGTAGGCCCGCAGTTGCACGGCGCCGTCGGTAAAGCGATGCGCGTGAGGATAGTGGGTCACGAGGAAGCGGCGATCGTCCAAGGGCCAGGGGCTTTGGTAGGGGCCGCTGCTGGGGCCGTTGCTGCTGACCGTCACCTTGCCGATGTCCACCTCCGGCGTCACGTTGGTGATGGCCTGCTGCGCGTTGCCGCCTTTTCTCGGGTCGATGATGCCGATCGCGCCGCTGCAGCGGCCATTGTGTCCGGTCATCGTGCAGAGCACGCGGCCCGAGCCCCCGGGGATCGCGCGGGCCTCGATGAAAGTCGCCGGGCCGAGCACGCGATTACCGAAGTAGCCGGACAACATCGTGCCGTCGGGATGAATGGTCCACAGTTTCTGGATGGGGATCGCCGGCCGATCCACGTACTCCCAGCGGCCGTAGATGATGCGGCCGTCTTCCATCACCGTGGGAGTGAAGTCGTTCAAGTAGTTGGCGCTGATCCGCCGCACATCGCTCCCGTCGGCGCTCATCCGATGGAGCACTCCCACGGGCGAGTTCCAGCAGTAGGCGAACTGCGGATTGCGGGTCGAGAGGAAGGCGATGCCGCCGTCCGGCAGCCAGCAGGCGTTGAAGTTGTGATGTTCGCCGGAGGTGAGCCGCCGCGGCTGGCCGCCCTTGATCGGAATCGTGAAGAGATGAAACGGCTCCTGCATGGATTTTTTCCAGGCGAAGAGCACCGTCTTGGCGTCCAGCGACAGATCGCAGTCGAGGACCACGCCTTCGCTGGAATCGACCAGTTGCGCGAGCGTGCCCGGGCTGCCGTCTTGGGGCAGCCGGTAGCGATACAGCCCGCCGCCGGGCGCAGACCCTCAACGTGGTAGGTGTAGACGTGGCTGGGCATCACCGGGTGCTGCCGGATCACCAAGAGCTCGTCGCACTGCAAGGCACGGCGGGCCACGTCGGCATCTGCACCGGCAAGCTCCGCTTCAGTAAATTGCCGGCGATCGCCGCTCCACAGTACAGAGCGGCCGTAAGCCCCACGAGCGTGCGCAACATGATTCGTCTCCCCGAGCGCGAGGCGCAGTCGCTTGCGCCTCTGTGCCTTTCCGGGACGTTGTTGAAGGGACGGGCCAAGTGCCATTGTGAGCGGCCCGCCGCCGGTTGTCAATCGCCGGGCGCAAGTCTCGCTTTATCCCAATGGCACGGAGTTTAGCAAGGTGCTGGGCTGCGAGAGGGATCTTGCCAAGACCCGGAGAAGCCAGTTACATTACCAGAATAAACACACCGGGCCGGTGCTGAAGTGCCTTCCGGTGGATGCGCCGGGCGAGGAACGCAATAGGTTGCTGAAGAAATGAGAACGAGAGAAGCGATTTGGATCGCGATCAAGGCGGATCCGGCCTGCGATGTGCTGATTCTTGGCGGCGGCGTGAATGGGGCCGGTCTGTTGCGCGAGCTGGCTCTGCAGGGCGTGCGCTGCATTCTGGTGGACAAGCACGACTACGCGGCGGGCGCCAGCTCGAAATCCTCCCGCATGATCCACGGCGGCCTGCGGTATCTGGAGAACGCAGAGTTCAAACTGGTGGGCGAGGCGGTGCGTGAACGCAACCTGCTGCTCAAGTATGCGCCGCATTACGTGCGCCCGTTGCGGACCACGATTCCGATCACCTCGTGGTTTGGCGGCCTGATCAAATCGCCGCTGGTCTTTTTCGGACTGCCGGTGACGCCCGGTGGACGGGGCGCCATCATCGTCAAACTCGGTCTGTGTTTCTACGATCTGATTACGGGCAAGAACCGTCAGACGCCGCGCCATTTCTTTCTCTCCAAGGCCAGGTCCTTGGCGGAGATTCCGGGTCTCAGGACCGGGATCGTCTGTACGGCCACGTATTGGGACGCCTGGATCAGCCAGCCCGAGCGGTTGTGCGTCGACATGGCCCGCAAGGCCTGCCGCGTGATGCCGGCATGCGCCGCGCTGAACTACGTGACGGCGGAAAAGGCGGGTCGCGACCACGTTCTGCTGCGCGACGCGGTCAGCGGCGAGACGTTGACCGTCCGTCCGAAGGTGGTCGTGAACGCTACGGGGGCCTGGATCGATTTTGCGAACGGGACTTTGGGTTTGGAGACGCGCTTCATGGGCGGCACCAAAGGCTCGCACCTGGTGATCGACAATCAATCGCTTTACAACGCGCTCGGGGACCGCATGGTCTACTACGAGCACGCGGACGGCCGCATCTGCATCACCTTCCGCTTCCTGGACAAGGTGATCATGGGGTCGACCGATATCCGGGTTGCAAACCCCGACGATGCGCTGTGCGAGGACGCGGAGATCGACTACATGATGACGAGCCTCAAGGGCGTTTTCCCCGATTTGAAGCTCTCGCGCGACGACATCGTTCACGTATTCTGCGGGGTGCGGCCGTTGCCGGCCTCCGGATGGGACTACACGAGCCGCGTGCCGCGCGCCCATCATCTGGCGCTTTCGGAGTCGGACGACACGCGCGGGTTCCCGATCTATAGCATGATCGGCGGCAAGCTGACGACCTTCCGGCCGTTTGCGGAGCAGGTGACCGACAAACTGCTGGCCCGGCTCGGCAGGTGCCGCGTGGTGTCCACGCGCGAAAGGGCCTATCCCGGCGCGGACGGGTTTCCCAAAGGGGAGGTTGAGAAACGGCAGTGGATTGGGCGCGTGGCTGCCGCCAACGGGCTTGCGCCGGAACGTGTGGCCGCGCTGTTGGAGCGCTACGGGACGGAGGCGGAACGTTGGGCACAACGGCGGGAACCGCAATGGCGAGTGCCGCTGGCGGCGCTGCCGGATTACACCGTGGGCGAAATCCGCATGATCGCCGAGTGCGAACAGGTGCTGCACCTGTCGGACCTGGTACGGCGCCGCAGTGTGATTACCCTGTTGGGGCTGGCGAGCGAGACTGCCCTGGCCGAGTTGGCGGGGATCGTCGGCGACGTGCTCGGATGGGATGCCAATCGCCGCCAGCAGGAAGTCGCCTTGGCGCTGAGCGAGGCCAAGGGGCGGAAATAAGGGCCTGTAAAACAATAAGTTGGGCAAATATGAAAGAGCAACGAACGTGGCTGGAATGACCTCCGCCCAACGGGTGATGACGGTGCTCCGCCGCGGCGAGCCGGACCGCATCCCGCATTTCGAGTGGATCATCGATAAGAAAGTCAGGCACGTGCTCTGTCCCGGCGCATCGACGGAAGAGTTCACGGTCAGGATGGGGTTGGACGCCATGCTGACCGCCCCGGATTTCACGACCCAACAGATCGCGCCCAAGCGGTTCAAGAACGAATGGGGGATCGTGGTCCAAAAGGGCGAGGAACAGCACTCGACGGTGGTCCAAGCTGCGATTCAGAACATGGGGGATTTTGAGAAGTACCAACCGCCGGACGCCTTTGCGCCTTATCGGTTCGATAGCCTGAAGAAGCTAGTTGCCCGGTACAAAGGCAAGTACGCGGTCGGCGTACACCTCAACGACGTGTTGTCGATCCCGCGCAACCTGATGGGGTTCCAGGAGCTGATGATGGCCTTCCGCCTGGAGCCGGAGCTGGTGGCAAAACTGGTGGAGATGTCGGTGGATCTGAACATCCAATTGGCCGGCGAGGCCGCGCGGCACGGTGCGGATTTCGTCTTTACCGGCGACGATTATTCCTCCGGACGGGCGCCCTTCATAGCCCCCGACGCCTTCCGGGAGCTGTTGTATCCGGGGCTGAAGCGCGTGGTCAAAGGGTTCCACGACCACGGCCTGCCCGCGATCAAACACAGCGACGGCAACATCATGCCGCTGATGGAGATGATCATCGACGCGGGGTTCGACTGCCTGGACCCGATCGATCCGCTGGGCGACATGGACATGGCGTTGATGAAGGGGAAGTACGGTCGCGTCCTCGCGCTGAAGGGGAACGTGAACTGCGCCACGACGCTTGTCAGCGGAACGGCCGGGGAGGTGGTGCGGGAGACGCTGGGCGTGATTCAGGCGGCAGCCGAGGGCGGCGGCCTGATCGTCTCCTCCAGCAACAGCATTCACGCGTCCGTCGCACCGCTAAACTATCTGGTCATGCTGAGCACCATCAGGGCCTATGGCCGTTATCCCATCAAGCTTGATTTCGAGGCGTCGGGCGCGGGGGAGGCGTTTTGCTGAGGGCCTGCAAGACGATACGTCGGGCAAACGTATGGTTTTGCAGGCACTGAGGAGGTCGCATGAGTTATTTGCTGGGCATCGATGTCGGTTCGACCAATCTGAAGGCGGTGCTCTTCGCAACCGACGGCAGGATGGTCGCGAAGCGGGAGGTGCCGACCGAGTGTTTCCATCCTGATCCGGCGCATCCGGAGTGGGCCGTGTGGCAGCCCGAGCAGATCTGGTCGGGCATCGCCCAGTCGGTTCGCGCCGTGGCGGCGTCCGTCGACGGCGGGGAGATTCTGGGTGTAGCGGTGACCGGCATGGGCATGGACGGCGTTCCGGTCGGCAAGGCGGGCAACTGGCTCTACCCCTTCATCAGTTGGCACTGCCCGCGCACGGCGCCGCAGCAGGCCTGGTGGCTCGAGCACATCGGGGCTGACGAACAGTTCGCACGGGGCGGGAACCAGATCTGGACCTTCAATACGGCGCTGCGGTTGCTGTGGATGCGGGAGCACGAGCCGGCGATCCTGGAAAAGACGCACAAGTGGCTGCTGATCGAAGACTTCGTCAATTTCATGCTCTGCGGTGAGACGGCCACGGATTACAGCATGGCCTCGACCACGCTGCTGTTTGACCAGCGGACGCGCTCGTGGAATGACGACTTCCTGCACGCGCCGGAATCGACCGCGCCTTGCTCTGCGATCCGCTGCCTTCCGGAACGCTGATCGGCCGGGTACACGAGGCTGCGGCCGAAGCCACGGGGCTCAAGAAGGGGACGCCCGTGGTTTTGGGCGGGCACGACTACTGCTGCGGCTGCCTGCCGACGGGAGCTTTCGAGCCGGGCGTGCTGCTCGACGTGCTCGGGACGTGGGAAATGGTGGTCTCCGCTCTGCCTGAGCCGGTGCTGACGCCCGAGGTGCAGCAGATGGGCGTACTGGTGGACTCGCACGTCGCGCGGGACCGCTACGCCGTGATGGGCGCCACGGTGGCCGCCGACATGCTGGAGTGGTTCAAACGCCAGATCGGCGCGCCGGCAGCGGGCGGCGAAAAGGGCGCGTCGGAATGGGCGCTTCTGATCGGGCTGGCCTCGCAATCGCCGATCGGGAGCAACGGCGTCTTCTTCCTGCCGCACATGGCGGGTAGTTTCTGCCCGGTGCTGGATCCGGCTTCGTGCGGCGCGTTTGTCGGGCTGCGCAACATCGCCGGACGGGGCGACCTGTTTCGTGCGGTCATCGAAGGTCTGAACTATCAGTTCCTGGAAATCATCCGCGCCTTGGAACGCGGACTGGGCGTAAAGAGCGATCGGATCGTGGCCATCGGCGGGCCGACGAAGAACCGGCTTTGGATGCAGGGCAAGGCCGATGTGACCGGCATCGCGGTGGAGGTCCCCGACGTTGAGGAGGCTGTTCCCTTGGGCGCAGCCCTTCTCGCCGGAATTGGCACAGGCGTATATCGGGATGAGCAGGACGCCTTCCGCCATGTCTATCGGACCGGTACGACTTACGTTCCTGACGGGCAGGCGCAGGCACGCTATCGCGAACTCTATTCGCGTTATCAGTCGCTCTATCCCGCGCTCAAGACCTTCGTTCAGCCCGGATCATTCACGGGCGCATTGTAAGCGCGAAGCGTAAGCGAATCGGCGGAGTATTTTGGCCGCAGGGCTACTTTGCACACCAACGCTGCCACATGTCGCGGTAGGCCGCCTCCATGTTCCGGGCAAAGCGTGGGGCGTTCATCAAAGGCGAAGCCTGCATCCGATCCCGCAGGGTTCCCCGCAGTTCGCTCAGTCGCGGCAGATCTTGGGCCAACTCGACCGCGATGCGCACGTATTGCTCCGGCGTCCGGGCAATCAATTCCGGAAGACCGACGTTGGACAGGATGCTCACCCCACCCCGTCCCACCGCGGTTTGTCCCGCCAAGCTCACCACCGGCACTCCCATCCACAAAGCGTCACAGGTCGTGGTGCCGCCAGCGAAGGGGGATGTGTCCAAGGCCACGTCGATCCGCCGGTAAACGCCGAAGTATTCCGCGATTGGCAGGAGGTCGACAAATGCCAACCGCTCAGCGGCGATGCTTTGCTCGGCCAGAAACTGCGCACCCGGTCGCGGTGGCTGCCGGCGCGGGCATGCAGGAGTAAGCTTGCGTCCGGCACCGCCTGCAAGAGGCGACTCCAGGCTGCCAGAGTCGGAGGCGTCACCTTGCAGAAGTTGTTCAAACAGCCGAAGGTGACGTGGCCGCCCTTCAAGGCCGGCACGGCACTCACCGGCGGAGTCTCAGTCACGGGCCTGTAGCACCAGTACGTCTCCGGCAGATGGATCGACTGCTCGCAGTAGAACCCCTCCTGCTGGCCCGGCGGGTCCAGATAGGGATCGGTCAGGCGATAGTCCATCGTGCCAAGCCCCGTCGTGCCGCAATAGGCCAAGTACGTCACTTGTACGGGGGCGGGCTTGCGGGCAAAGACCAGCAGGCGGTTGTCAGCCGTGTGCATCGCCAGATCCACCAGGATGTCAACCCGGTCCTGGCGGATGGTCTCGGCAACTTGCTCATCAGGCAAGCCGAGCGCGTCTCGCCACGCATCAGCACCGGCGCGGCAACAGTCGGTCATCGCGTCCGGGATGCGTACCGAAGCGTAGCAGTAGATTTCAAAGCTATCGTGGTCGTGCGATTCCAACAGCGGCAGCAAGAATCGTCCCACCGAATGGCAGCGAAAGTCCGCCGAGAGATAACCAATCCGCAACCTGCGATCGGGCAAGCGGTCGTTGAGATGAGGCTGGATGAACTTCCCCAGAGGCTCGGCGTGTTGCCGGTTCCAGCGGCGGTGTTCTTCGTAGAGTGCCTGAGCATCGCAGCCGGGGCAGAAGAGTTGGTTGCAGACCAGATTGCTGTGCGCGGCGGCAAAGTCCGGCTTCAGTTCCACTGCCCGGCGGTAGCAGGCGATCGCTTCGTCCACTTTCCCCTGGCCGCACAGCGCATTGCCCAAGTTGTTGTGTGCGTCGGCAAAGTCCGGCTTCAGCTCGACTGCCCGGCGGCAGCAGGCGATCGCTTCGTCCAGTTTCGCTTGGCCCTCCAGCGCAACGCCCAGGTTGTTGTACGCTTCGGCATGGTCTGGTTTCAGTTCCAGTGCCCGATGGTAGCAGGCGATCGCTTCGTCCGGCTTCCCTTGGCCCTTCAAGGCAATGCCCAGGTTGTTGTACGCCTCGGCATGGTCCGGTTTCAGCTCCAGTGCCCGCTGGTAGCAGGCGATCGCTTCGTCCGGCTTGCCCTGCTCCTTCAAGGTATTGCCGAGGTTGTAGTGTGCGTCGGCGAAGTCCGGCTTGAGCTCCCGTGCCCGGCGGTAGCAGGCGACCGCTTGCTCCAACTTCCCTTGGGCCTTGAAAACGATGCCCAGGTTGTTGTGGACTTCGGCGAGGTCGGGCCTCAGTTCCAGTACCCGGCGGTAGCAGGCGAGCGCTTCGTCCGGCTTCCCCTGCTCCTTCAGCAAATTACCCAGGTTGTTGTGGGCCACGGCGAGGTCGGGCTCCAGTTCCAGTGCCCGGCGGTAGCAGGCGACCGTTTCGGGAATCCGGCGCAAGGCGCGATACGCTTCGCCCAAGTTGAAATGGAAGGCAGCCAGATCCCCTTTCAACCCGATCGCCCGTCGAATTTGCTCGACGGCAATTTCGTGCTTGCCCGCCTGGTGGGCAATCACGCCGAGAAGATGCCGCGCATCGGCATGATTCGGATCGACCGTAAGAATCTGCCGATAGATCTGCTCGGCAGCTTGCAGCCGGCCGGCTTCATGGTGTTGGATCGCAATCGCCAAGGCTTGGGAAATCGTTGCCATAACGCAAATAGGTAACCGTTCACGGGGACTGTCCCCTTCGGCAGTGCGAAGGGGACAGGTCCATGTTTTCGGCCTTACGTCCCGCGGCCAAATGCGCTTTTTGGCCGAAAAATGGACCAGTCCCCACCCGACGCGCAACGGAAAACCGCGCCCGGGCGAGCCCAGACGCGGTTGTCGATGTCCCGGGGGAAACGTGAGCCGATGGGCCAGCGCGCTAGTCCTTGGCCCGTTTGGCTTCCCAGTCCCGGGTTTGGGAAGTCCCGCCCCGCTCGAACTGGATCTTGCCCGTGATCGTGTCTCCGCTGACCTTGCCCGTGTAGGTCGAGGTCATCTTCGTCCCATTCCGCTCGCGGACGACCTTGAACGACACTTCACCGTCCTTGTAGGTAGCGTCCTGGATGGGGTTCTCCTTGCCGTCGCGTCCGGGCATGGCGCCGGTGAGCTTGTCTCCCTCCAGTTTCAGCTTCAGCGTCACCTCGCGGGTCCGGTCGCCAGCCTTCACCGTCCACTTCCAGGTGCCGGTGGGGTCGGGCTTGTCAGCCGCTTGGGCAAGGGCAGCCAGCCCGACGATCGCCAAAACGAGTGTCGCAGCCAAGAGCCGCTTCATTGCATCGCCTCCAATCGGAAAACCAGACGAGAAATGCTCTCGTCCCCGTGACGAGGCGTTTCACCGTCGATGTCGCTCACATCAGCCTACACCACCGCCATCGCCGGGGCTAGGACTGCCTAATCGGCTCGTCGCCCTCAGCCGGGGCTTCGTCGCAAATCTGCCCCGCTTGGGTGGGACTAACCAACACCACGGCAGATGGCCGTCGTTGATGGCAGTTTACCGCGGGTTCTTGACAGCGGTCGGCGTGCAGGCTAACGTCAGGGGCGTCGCCTACGATCAAGGTTCCTATCAGTCATCGCATCGAGCGATCTAAGGGAGGAGTAGCAACATGGCAGGCAGAACTTGGCTTCGCGGAGTGGTGTTGGCGTTGTGCGGCGTCCTGGCCGCAGCGGCGGTCCCGCAGGTGGGCGCCCAGACCAAGGACAAGATCCCGGTCAATCCCAAGCTGTTGGTGGAGCCGCCCGAGGGGGCCATCGTGCTGTACAGCGGCAAGGCGGAGCAGTTGCGCGACAACTGGTACTCGCGAGGCAGCACCAACCCGCCCGGCTGGACCGTGGACCCCAAGGGCGTGGCAACGCCCAATCGGCGCGACATCAGCAGCAAGCAGGAGTTCGGCGACTGTTACCTGCACGTGGAGTTTTGCGAGCCGCTGACGGGCAGCGGCAACAGCGGCGTGGGCATGGAGGGCCGCTACGAGATCCAGATCCTCAACTCCTACGGCAGGCAGCCCGAGTCCCACGAGTGCGGCGCTTACTACAGCCAGACGCCGCCGAAGGTGATCGCCTCCAAGCCTGCCGGCCAGTGGCAGACGTACGACATCTTCTTCCGCGCGCCGCGGTTCGACGCCGGCGGCAAGCTCGTGGAGAAGGCCCGCGCCACCGTCTACCAGAACGGCATCCTGATCCACGAGGATGAGCAGATCCAGGGGCCGACCGGCATCCAGTACGGGCAGTACAAGGGCGAGGTGCCCAAGGGGCCGATCGTCCTTCAGGGCGATCACGACCCCGTGCAGTTCCGCAACGTCTGGATTGTGCCGGCGAGTTACTGAGCCGGCGGGGACCGCCTTACTTTCGCGCGCCGCCCTGAAGCCAAATGTAAACCCCTTCGGCCCCCGTAGGCGCACGGCCAAATCCGGCAAGGTCCGGTCGGCCGTCGCCGTTGAAATCGCCGACGCCGAACCGCGTATCGTAGTGCGGCACGTAGTCGAGCTTCACTTGGAGCACGCGCTGCGGGCTCAGCCCGTCGGCCGGCGAGCCGGTGAGCACGCAGACCCCCGGCGGCGCGCTGCGCTTGCAAAGGAGCAAGTCCGGGATGCCGTCGCCGTTGAAGTCCGCAACCGTGGGACCGTCCCGGTTGACGTCGGCATCGGGAACCACGAACCGGGCGCTGGGCTCCTTGGAGAACGGCGCCCGCGGGTTTCGCGTGTTCCGATAGAGCCAGACGATGGTCCCCTCCTTGCCGTTGGCCAGCAGCGCGACGTCGGTCCAGCCATCGTGATCGAAGTCCGCGGCCGCCAGGAACACCCAGCCCTTCAGTTCTCCCGCCGGCGTGTTCAGGTGGAAGGACGGAGTGTCGGGCAGGGAGCCGTCCGGTTGCCGCAGGAAGATGTCGCCCGACGAGGTGATCAGGTCTTCTCGCTGGTCCCCGTTGACGTTGGCTAGCGCGATATCCATGTAACCCTGGGCGGTCGGCCTCGTGCGGACCCGGAAGACGCCGTCTTTGTCTTGACCGGCGATGTTATACCCCGCGCAGAACCGCGAGCCGATCAGCAAGTCGGTTTTCCCGTGGCCGCAGAAGTCCCCGGCCGCGACCTGCGAGCCCCGGGTCACTTGGAGCGGCACGGCCTTGAAATGGAAGTCGCGCTGCTCGGCGAGGAGCAAGAATGCCTCGTTTTCGGAGGAGACGAAAAAGTCGGTGAGCTGGCCGCGGCCCAGCCGCACCATGCGGAGTTTCCATGCGTGGGGCAGATCGGGCAGGTCGATGACCGCGTCGGGGGCAGCGGCGAACTTGCCGCCGCGGTTGAGGTAGATCTTCACCGCTGAGCCTTTGCCCTTGGGGACCAACACGGCTACGTCGGGCCGGCCATCGCCGTCCACGTCGCCGAAAGCTGCGGCCTGGATTGGCTCGAGCCAGGCCGCCACAAGGTAGTTGGACTGCGTGAAGCCGTGCAGGGGATTGGGCTTCAGGGGCGGCATCTTCGACCACCCGGTGGCTTCGCCGGTCGCGATACCCTTGGCGATGAACTCGTCGGGACCGCCTCCGCCGTGCCCGCCCAGCACCACGTCCGGCCGCAACGCGGCGAGCTTCTTCAGGCTCTTCAGCACGTCTTGGGCGGAGAAGTCCAGGCTGCCGGAGTAGCCCAGCACGCCGCCGGGCATGATCAGGTCGCCCGTGGATACGTAGGTCTGGCCGCCCTTCTGGAACACCCAGCCCATCGAGCCATAGGTATGACCGGGCAGGCGGATGGCTCGGACCTTCAGGCCGGCCAGGTCCAGGTCCTTGTCCTCCGTGAGCACGATGTCCGTGGGCACCGGCGGGTGAAACCCGTAGCCCGTCCCGCCGGGAATGTGATGCTGGAGCACGTAGGCCATTTCGGCGCTGGCGACGACTTGGGCGCCGGTGATCACCCGCCAGAGCGCGGCGCCCGGCGCGTGATCTCCGTGCTCGTGCGTGGGCAGGATATATTTCACCCGTCGCGGGTCCTGGCCGGCCCCTTCGATCATGGCCCAGTTCTCGGCCAGCGAAGCGGCCGAATTGGGGTCGATGAGGATCAGGCCCTGGGGCGCTTCGATGAGGATCTGGGTGCCCATGTCGCTGTGGTAACGGCCGACGCCGGTGCGCCAGATCCCCGGCCCCAACTTGCCGGGGGTCATCTTCCTGGTGACGGGCCAAGGAATCGCGGCCAGATCGGTCTGCCAGAGTCCCTTGCCCTCCCCGTCGAGCATTCGGACGATGCCGGCGGTCGTGGCCACGGCAACCCGGCGACCGTCGCCGCAGACGCGGACCAGGCTCGCCGCACCGACGTCCAACCCTTGAGGCAGGCCCGGGATCGGCCGATATTCCTTGTCGAGCAGATACACCTTGTGGTCCCAGCAGCCCACGGCAGTTCGCGTCCCTCCGCCCGAATCGACAGACGCAATGGCATCGGGGAAGCGGATGGCCCGCAGGCCGCCGCCGGCAACGTCGAGAATATAGAGGGTTCTGGCATGGTCGTCGGCGGGCAACAGCGGCTGGCCGGCCAGGCCGCGGCTGGTCCAGTTGTGCGGCCAGATGAGCAGTTTGCGTCCATCGGCCGAAAAGGCCAGGTCGCACCAGAACGCCTCGGCGAATGCCTCGGGGCCGATCCGCCGCAACGTCTTCCCCTCGGCGTCGTAAAGGTGAATCGTGGGCCGGGAGGGCATGAACCGCGTGCCGAAGGGGATGTCTTCGCTGCCGTCGCGCGGATGGAACACCCGCTGCCAACCCTCGAAGTCGGCCACGGCAATGTGCTCACCGGCGGCATCGATCGCCAGGGCCAGCGGGGCCTGAAATTTCAGGTCCTCATAGGGTGGGACCGGCGGACCATAGATCCCCTTTTCCGGCTTCGGCGAAGGAGCATCGTCCGTGCCGGCCGGCCGCGACCAGACGATGGGCTTCAGCTTGCGGGGTTTCAGCACGAGCAGATTCTGAAACTTGCCGCCAAGCCCGGCCGCCGACCGTCCGCCGGCGCCCAAAGCCGCCTCCCCCGGCGTGTAGAAGGAGCCGAAGGCGTACCGGCCGACCGCCGCCAAACCGCTCGCCGACGCGGCAAAGGCGGTCGTCACGCCCTGACCCAGCGGGGCCTGGGCGACCGTCGTCGAATTGTCCGGCGACAGCCAGTAGACCAGGTCGTCCCCGGCGACCACCCAGCGGCCGGCGGCCCAGCGCGACGTGCGGCAGGTGGTTGGAATGGTCGCCGTAGTGGAACATGCAGCCGCAGGGATGGAAGTCCGGCAAGCGGAATCTCTGGGAAAGCTGCGTGATCTCTTTCTCCTGCCGGAAGGCGTAAAACCGCGGCTGGTCGCCGGCCGTGCCCTCGGGAGTGGTCGTCAGACCCGCGACGAAGCGGCCATTGCCGGAGACGCTCACCTCATTCACCCAGCGGAGACCGGCGCGATGTTGGCCGACGATGCGGCCGTTTTCATCCAAGACGAACAGGTTTGGACCGCCGGGAGGCGCGATGGTGCCGACCGCCACAAACTGCCCGTCTTCGCTCGCATCAAGGCAGGCAATCCCTTGCTGGGGAAGCGGGCCCAGTCCCCGCGCGTCCCAGCGGGGCACACGGCTCTGGGCCGCGAGACCCATTTCGACGACGTCCTCCGCGGCACGCAGCGGCGACGCCGCCGCCATCAACAGAAGGCCGGCCGCGCCGACCCAAGACACTCGGTAAGACCTGCGCTTGTCAATTCTCAACGCCCTGAATTGCCGGTTCATTTCTGGGGTTCCTTGGATTGTGCCTCACTCCGTTCGGCGAACCGCAGCGTCACCTCTTGTCCTGCCCGGATGGGAAAACTAACGGCGGTGTCTCCGCGGAGCATAAGCGGGGTCTTGGGGGGCGTGGTCAGCAGCACCCCCTGGCGATAAAGCGGATGCGGGAAGAAGAAACGGTCGGCCACGACGGGCGACCACGGCTGCTCTTGTTTGCCGTTGTGAATCGGCGGGCCCAGGAAGTCGAAGTTGCCCAGCCACATGGTGAACTCCTTGGTGGTGTCGGTCGGCGGCGCCATCTGGATTACGATCCGGTCCTCGAAGTAAGTGTAAAGGAAGCGGGCATTGGGCGCGTTGTCCAGGCCCAGCGGCCGCACGGTCAGCTCGCGCTGGCCGGGCCAAATGCCTTCGCACTGGTGCCCGAAGATCAGCGACCACTTGCCCTCGCAGGCCACGCCCGGGAAGCCCGTGAGGAAATTCCCCGTCACCACGCGTCCGAAGCGGCGGTGCCCGTCCGCATCCAGCAGATAGAAAGACGTGCCGCTGTAGTGGTCGACCTTCGTCGTGTAGCCGGGGGCGCGGATGACGAACTGGGCCAGTCTGGGTAGGCGCGTGTCCTCCGTCATCACCACGCCGGTGGAGACGCGATAGGTCTGTTCGGCGGCGGGCATATCGCGGTCGGGATAGAGACGGATTTCCCGCAAAAGGCTCGCCGCACTCTTCTCGGCTCGAACCTGGAAGCGGACCGTCCGCTCCTGCCCTTCTTCCATCGGTTCTACAGCCAGCCGGTCCGGCTCGACCTGCAAGCCCTCGGGCGCAACAAGACGGAACTCCCCGCCGGTGCGGCCCTGGCCGACGCAGCGGAGGTGCAACTGGATCTCTTGTTGGCCGCCTGCCGCCAGGTGCGCCTCTTCGGGCTCAAATCGGCAATGGACCGAAGCGGCCTGTTCCGAGGAGTTCCTTGGGGGCTCCGGCGGACGGTCGTGCATTCCAACGGTGCCCCACTGCAGGAAGCCTCCGACAGCGACCAGGCGCGCTTTCTTGCCGTCGATCGTCGCCTGACCGCTGGGCGGCAGCAGCGTCGCAGGGAGTTGGAACGCGCGGATCTTTCCACTGACGTGCATCCCCGACATGTCAACACGCACGTAACCATAATCGGAGAATGTGAAGACCTCGCCGTCGCAGGACGCCAGCGTGTGCGGGTCATCGTCGAAGGCGGTCATCAGGTAGTCGGTGAAATCGGCGGCGCGGACGACGATTGCCGCGGCGCTGCGGGGCTGGACCCGTACGGGGCGGACCTCCTGGATCTTCGGCCGGCCCTCGTAGGGCTCGTGGACCGCCGCGAACAGTGGCGCGAATCCTTCCCGTCGCACAACCAGGATCGGCAGGCTGCCTTCCGGGTTGCCGTCCAGGCGATGGTAGGGAGGGCCGTTGGTGATCGGGCCGTCGCCAAGGTAGACGTCCGTCGCTGAGCTTCCCAGCATCGTCATACGCACACCCACCTCGTGATCGAACCACTCGTGGCCAAGGGGCTGCAATCCGCGCGTGATGCCCGCGCTGCGCTGAATCCAGTCGGCCTGGAAGGTGTGGGTGGTGGTCCGCGAGCGCTCGTTCTCGATCCACCAGTAATACGGTACGAGCGCGTCGCTGGGGTGGTAGGCGCCCGGGTTGCCGGGGTACAGCCGACCCAGGCCGTGAAGCACCCAATCGTAGACGTGCGGACGTGCTGGCTTCTCCACGTCGGCCGCCTGGAAGAAATCGGCCAGGTACTCCTTGGTCAGCAGCACGGCGCGGGTTTGCCGCACGCCCTGGTACGCGCTGCCGGTGATGCTGAAATACTTCACGTCCTCGCCAAAGTCCTGGCGGGTGGTGAACGGGCCGTGGGAGGGCGATTGGTGGTCCACCAGCAGCGTGCTGTGGGCGTTGCCGTCGCGCGACCAATTGAGGTAGCTGGGCTCGTATTGGATCACGTTGAGGTCGGGATAGAGCAACCGTCCCTTGGCGTGCAGGATCAGGCTGTAATCGTCACGGTGGCCGTGGCTGAGCCATTTGCCCAGCATCACCACGGCCGTCAGTCCGCCCGAGGTCCAGTAGTCGGGCGACTGGTCGGCGCGGAGCAGGGCGAAGCCCAGGCCGGGGTAGACGCCGCCGGGGGCGGGCGGCGGAGAAGGCCGCTCGGGGAGCGGCTCGCCGTGGGTCAGGGCGATGTAGCCCCAGGTGGCCCGGCCGTAAACGACGTTCGCGTCGCGCTTGGGGTTCAGGCCCAGGAGCCAGGCGTAACCCGGATCGTGGTAACGCTTGTAGGCAATCTCCAGATCGCCCGAGAAGCTGGGCGTCGCGTCCAACGGGTTGACGAGGAACGTATCGAACAACTCGCCGCGGGGCGTATAACTGGTCGACCCGTCGGCGAAGGTCACCAGGCGGATGGAGCCCCGGCCGATGCCGGTCCGCTCCAGCGGATAACTCATGAGGATATAGCCGTCGACGATGTCCTTGATCGAAGCGCCGCTCTTCTTCGACACATAGTGGTACAGGTCGCTGCCGTCGTAGTGCAGCGCGGCTTCGGCCAGGGCCAACATGCCGTGTACGTCGTAGTGCAGGGCGTAGATGGGGGCCTCGGCCCAGAAGTGACGGTCCTCGATCATGGCGTCCATCACCTGGTAGAAGCCGCCCTTGCGCGGCCCGTGCGCGCCCGGGTCGTTGAGCCCCCAATCGATCAGCTCCTTGTCGCCCAGGCAGAAGCCCGCCAGGCCCACGTTGTAATGCTTGCCGAAGACCAGGTTGGGGGTGGTGGTCCAGAGCTTTTCGCCTTGGATCACCATGCGGCAGGCCTCGCGCAGCCAGTCCTCCACGCGCTGACGCTCTTCCGCCGAGAACGTGTCGTAGGTCAGGTCATAGGCCCAGGCGTGGACGCCCCACGACTCCCACGCGCCCCACTCGGGCTGAAGCTTGAGGTCCAACTTCGGCCGCTGCGTCTGGAAATCGCGGGCATAATCCAGCAACAAGCGCCGCACGGAATCGGCGTACCGTTTCTCACCCGTCAGCGCGTAGCAGAGGGCCGCTTCCCGTTGGTTGCGCGCCCCTTTCGTGATCATCTCGTCGGCCATCGCCTTCACCCGGGCGAACAAGTCTGCCGCCCACTTTTGGTCGCGGATCTTGTGCTTGATCGCGTCGATCTCGTCCCGGTTGAGCAACAGGTTGGGGTGGCGGACCTTTGGACCGGCCGTCGCCAGCGGCGGTTGCTGCTTCTCCGCCGCACTCGCCCGCGCGGCCGGCGGCAGCAAGGCCCACGCGACGGCACACAACGTCCAGCATGTCCTGCGGCTTCTCATGGCGAACCTCCTTCGGATCGGCGAAAGGATGATTTGGCGGAGTTTCGCCTGTACATCATACCAGCGTCCGCGCGGTCGGCAAAGTATGCCTCCGCCAGCAACGACCAAGCGCACCTGCGTCAGGCCGCTTCGCCCCCCGAGGGTTGCGTCTTGGCGATCCAATAGTTATACTGCGGCACGAAATGACACAAGTTCGTAGTACCGGCTTTAGCCGGAAATCCGCGGCAAGACCGCCCAAAGGTGGGACTACGAACGGCATCCCCAGGAGAAATGCCGGCTGAAGGCTACCACGACTATGAACACCATCGCCAAGTTCCTCGGGCTGGCCGCGCCGGCCTGCCTGATATCGGCAACCGCACTGGCCGCACCGGCCAAGGATTACCCGATTCAGCCCGTGCCGTTCACCGCCGTCAGCGTGCAAGACGGCTTTTGGCGGCCGCGGATGGAGACCAACCGGAAGGTCACCGTGCGGTACGACTTCCGGAAGTGCGAGGAGACGGGCCGCATCGACAACTTCGCCAAGGCCGGCGGGCTGATGAAGGGCGGATTCCGCGGCATTCCCTTCGACGATTCCGACGTGTACAAGGTCATCGAGGGCGCCGCCTATTCGCTCGCGCTGGCGCCCGACCCGCAGTTGGACAAGTATCTGGACGACCTGATCGCGAAGATCGCCGCGGCGCAGGAGCCGGATGGATATCTGTATACCGCGCGGCGGCTCTTGCCTCCGGAGAAGATGCCCGGCATGTCGGGCAAGGCCCGTTGGGTCAACGAAGGCTCTAGCCACGAGCTCTACAACGTCGGCCATCTGTATGAAGCGGCCGTGGCCCATTACCAGGCCACCGGGAAGCGGACGCTGCTGGAGGTGGCGATCAAGAGCGCCGACCTGATTGCCCGCGAGTTCGGGCCGGGCAAGCTGCAGAACCCGCCCGGCCACGAGGTCATCGAGATCGGCCTGGCCCAGCTCTACCGCGTGACCGGCGACGTGAAGTATCTCAACCTGGCGAAGTTCCTCATCGACATCCGCGGCCGGCCGGAGACCCACGGGCTCTACGGCGCGTACAACCAGGATCACAAGCCGGTCGTTGAGCAGGAGGAGGCGGTCGGCCACGCCGTCCGAGCCGGCTATCTTTACAGCGGTGTTGCCGACGTGGCCGCCTTGACCGGCGACGAGGCCTACGCCAAGGCCATCGACCGCATTTGGGAAAACGTCGTGGCCAAGAAGCTTTACCTCACCGGCGGCATCGGCGCCCGGCCCGGCGGCGAGGCCTTCGGCGAGAACTACGAGCTGCCCAACGCCACCGCCTACAACGAGACCTGCGCGGCCATCGCCAACGCCCTATGGAACCAGCGGATGTTCCTCTTGCACGGCGACGCCAAGTATCTCGACGTGTTGGAAAGGGTCATCTACAACGGTTTTCTTTCCGGCGTCGCCCTGACAGGCAGCGAGTTCTTCTACCCGAACCCGTTGTCCAGCGGCCCTGGCTACCAGCGGAGCCCCTGGTTCGGCTGCGCATGCTGCCCGACCAACGCGGTCCGTTTTCTGCCGGAGCTGGCCGGTTATTTCTACGCCACGCGCGACGGCGAGGCGCTGGTGAACCTGTTTGCCGCCGGCACGGCGCGGCTGGTGGTGGCCAAGACGCCGGTCCAACTGCGGCAAGAGACGCGTTATCCCTGGGACGGCAAGGTGACGATCACCGTCACGCCGCAGGCGAAAGCGGCGTTCACGCTCAACGTTCGCGTTCCCGGCTGGGCCCGCAGCGAGCCGGTGCCGAGCGATCTCTATCGCTACGACGATGGTCTGGAACCCGAGGTCAAACTGGCGCTGAACGGCCAGCCCGTCGCGCTGGTGCTGAAGAACGGTTTTGCCCAGATCCACCGGACGTGGCAGGCCGGCGACAAGGTCGAGTTGGATCTGCCGATGCCGGTGCGGCGGGTAGCGGCCCATGCGAAGGTGAAGGACGACGTGGGCAAGTTCGCCATCGAGCGCGGCCCGCTGGTCTATTGCGCCGAAGGCAGGGACAACGGCGGCAAGGTGCTCAGCAAGCTGTTGAGCAAGGACTCGCGTTTCGAGATCGTCCGGCGGCCGGACCTGTTCGGCGGCATCGTGGCGGTGAAGATCATTCCGCCGGACCAGGGCGAGGCCCTTACCACGATCCCTTATTGCCTCTGGGAGAACCGCGGTCCCAACGAGAATGACCGTCTGGTTCGGTACCAGGCCGGCGCCGTGAGACGCCCCTTCCCGGATGGAGAGGGGTTCCTGGATCGGCTGCGCTTCGTCGCAGCGCAAGGCGAGTTGATCGAGGCCCTCAGATACCCGTGCGGCCCAGACTGCCCGCGAAGGAGCCGGGTCGAAGCGCGGCGCCAGAGCCGTCCGCGGCAGACGGACCAACAGCAGCAAGGCCCCGCCCCGGGCCAGAGCCGAGACCACGAAGAGCACCAGGTACGCCTGACGATTGGTCCCCAGCGCGGCCAGGATGCCCGCGCCCAGAAACGAGCCGGAGGCGATGGCCGCGGCGTTGGCCAGGTTGAAGATCGTCAGCACGCCCATTCGCTTCTCGGTGGGGATCGTCTCGAAGAACAACAGCAGCGTCGCCAGCTCGAACGCGGCCCAGACCATGCCGGAATAGACCTGAAGAGCGAAAAGGTAAGCCAAGCGATCGCTCACCAGCCAGAGCACCGGCACTGGAGCGGTGGCCAGGCCGCCGGCCCAAAGCAGTCGCGAGGCGCCCCATCGCTCGGCAAGCTGCCCGAGGGCCGGCAGGAAGACCACCTTGGCCGCCATCGCCGCGCAGGTCAACACCATGTACCCTAGGTAATCCAACCGAAGCTGACCGAGCATGTAGGGGTTGAAATAGGGCCCGGACACATACACGGCCGCCTGCGCAACCAGCAGGTAGACGAGCACTTGCCGGTCGGCGTCGACGCCCAGCGAGCGGACCATCGAGCGCAGTCCCCGTACGGCCGACTCTTTGCCGGGCGGGCGGGGCTCGCGGTGACTCGCCAGCAGCCGTGCGGAACGTCATGCGGCTGCCCGCCGCGATCAAAAACAGCAGCGCGAACGGGACGGTGACCGTCGCCAGACCCTGGCGCGACCCGGCCTCCAAGAGGAAACCGCCCAAGGCGAAGCCGACCAACAGACCCAACTGGCTAACGCGCGTCCGCCGCGAAAAGTACCGGGCCCACAGCGTACGCGGGACCAGCGGTCCGACCCAGGCGTTCCAGGCGGGTCCCGCCGCCAGCCCGGTGCCGAAATAGAGCACCGCCAGCAGGAACACCACGCCCACCGGCATGGTCCCCGTCAAGGCCGCCGCCGTCAAAGGCAGAAAGACGGCCGCCTGGATCGCCGCACATGCCACGACCCAAATACGATAGGAACGCAGGCCGTGGACGGCATAGGGGGAGACCAGTTGCAGCAGTGCCCCGCCGACCAAGGGCACGGTGGCCACCAGTCCACAGGCCAACTGACTGGAAGAGAGCGCCAGCACGAACGCCGGCAGATAGTTCTCTCCAATCCCGACCATCACATTGGCTGCCGCTCCTTCGGCCGTAATGGCGCGTAAATCCCTGCGCAAGCCGCCCAACTCGCCCTCCCCTATTCCACGATTGGTCAATCATCATCGAGTACCCGGCTGCGGAGCCGATGATCTCGTTCCGTTCCAGGAAAAGCGGGGCGTATGATAGCGAGGGAGCCCGGGAGGGACAAGAGAAGCTTCGATCTTAGATTTGGTCTTGGGGCTAAAAACAGAATCCAAAATCTAAAATCCAAAATCCCGAACGGCCTACCGCAGGAGGTCCGAAGCGATCCCCCACCCGCCGCCGAAAACGAACTCGGCCAACGGTTTCCGACTGCGAGGCGCCAGATCGCGCCCGCGCAAAGGCTCCGGGAGCTGCTGCGGCTCGGCCGCGTAGCCAATCGCCAATCCAGTGAGCGGCTGAACCCCCTCGGGAATGTCGTACAACTGGCGGGCCCGGTCCGGAAGGATGCCGATCATCTGGTGTACAAAGAGCCCTCGAGCGGTGGCCTCCACGCAAATGCCGGCCGCGGCAAGACCCAAGTCGTGGATTGCCGCCGCGTTGGGCTGGTTGTTCCGCGTGAACCGCAGGCTCGTGCAACCCAAGGCCAGCACCGGGGCGCTGCGCCCAGGCCTGATTCGCCTCCACCAGACAAGAGAGCAAGCGCGCAAACTGCTCGGGGTTCGCCTTGGTCGCCACCAGGTAGCGCCAAGGCTGCTCGTTGTACGAAGAGGGCGCCGAACGGGCCGCCTCAAACAGCGATCGCAGATCTTCCGGCGACACGGGCCGGTCCGCAAACCCATAAGGACTCCAGCGATTGGCGATCAGCTCGTGGACGGGATGATCGGGCTTGGCCTGTTTCAAAGTGTTCATCGCGAAAACCTCCAGGTCAATTATTTGCGAAAATCGCCGCCGGGCAAGCCGGCAGGCGTCAAGAAAAAGGCACGGCCGGCGAAGACGGACCTCACCGGTCGTGCGGATGCGTCGCGCGTGCTAGGGAGTAATCGCTTTGATCAGGTTCCGGATCGGCTCTCCTTGAACGTACACTTTGGGATGCACCACGACCCGTGGAGCCCCGGGCACCGGCGCCATCGCAGCCGGGGCGCCATAGCCGGCCGTCACGTAGGTTGCAGCCAGATAAGGCTGATACCTGGCGACGGGACGGTAGGCAACCTGCGGAACCGCACAACTGATCTGCGGCTCGTAAGCTACCGTGGGCTGAGCCAGCGGCTGGTAGGTTACGGAAGGCGCCACCGGCTGGTAGGCCACCGTGGGCTGAACCAGCGGCTGATAGACCGGGTAGCTCACGGCCGTTGCTTCGACCTTGTGGTGGTAGTGCCGCACGGGCGGATAGGCCGGCACGGCGACCGGCGCGGGCTGCGGCGCTTCATAATAAGTCGCGGCAACCGGCGCGGGCGTGTAGGCCGGGGCCTGCGACGCTGCATAGTAGGTTGTCGAGGTGTAGGTTGCAACCGGTGCGGCGGCATAATTAGGCGCCGGCGCGTAGGCCGGGGCCTGCGGGGCCGCATAGTAGGGCGCGGGCGTGTAGGCTGCAACCGGTGCGGCGGCATAATTAGGCGCCGGCGCGTAGGCCGGGGCCTGCGGGGCCGCATAGTAGGGCGCCGGCGTGTAGGCTGCGACCGGTGCGGCGGCATAATTAGGCGCCGGCGCGTAGGCCGGGGCCTGCGGGGCCGCATAGTAGGGCGCGGGCTCATAGTCCGGGGCCGCGTAAGCGGCGTAGGCGGCGTAGCCCGTATAGCCCGTGTAGCTCTGGGCCATCGCGGCCGTGCTGCCCAGAGCGAAGACCATTAACGTAGCGAACAGTGTGCGGCGGAAACTCATGGCTTGACTCCTTCAAGTAACCTCTCGCGTCCGGCGTCGTACCTTTGGCCATCCTCAGGTTCCTAACCTTTGTACGCCGTTCCAACGACTTAGGTTGGGATGCAAAACCCGTGCCGGGGCTTGCCGCCGAGAATCGCCCTGTGCCGGCCGCCGGGCCCTTACCGCCCGTTGGCTGCACGCCGGTCGAAACCACAAGTCCGTATCTCGAAAGCGGTTCGGCCCTGGCGCGGGACGTGCGGAAATCGGCGGTTCCGCAACCTCACGCCGCAAGGACGGATTCGTCTAGGGAGACTGGCTAAACTGAGCGTTTGCCGGCTGTCCCCACTCTGACGACATTCCCACACGCCTGAGCGACAGACACATTCCTCATTTGCTTCTTTCCGCCGGCGCGTCGCCCTCATCGCGGGTGAAGAACATCAAGTGCTGCCAGGGCAGGGCATCGTACTGGCCGGCCAATTTCAGCCCGTTGGCCGGGAACTCCTTGAGGATCTGTTGTTTGCTCATCTTGTGCAAGGGCTGGATGGGCACGGAGGCGTCCTCCGCGCGGAACTCGACCAGGGCGATCCGCCCGGCCGGCTTGAGGGACTTGCGGATTGCCTGCAGCATCTCGTGCGGATGCGAGAATTCATGGTACACGTCGACCATCAACACCAGGTCGAAGGCCGCTGGGGGAAGGTGCGGATCCATCAGGCCGCCGAGAACAGGCAGGACGTTGTCGACCTTGGCATCGCGGGCGCGCCGCTTCAGCATCTCGAGCATCTGCGGCTGAATATCCACCGCGTAGACCTTGCCCTGCCTGCCGGTCAGCCGGGCAAGCTTCAGCGTGTAGAAGCCGTTGCCGCAGCCCATGTCGCAGAGGACTTGTCCAGGTTGGACGTGCAGTTGTTGCAAAAGGCGTTTGCAGTCTTCCTCCCGTTGGCGCGACTCCCGCAGCAGCCACGGGGCTCCCGTGTAGTGCATGGTGGTGGCGATCTCCCGGCCCATGTAATGGGTCGGGATGTTCGTCGCCTGCTCGGCGGCGAGCACAGCGGCGGGCGGATCGCACCGCACGTCCCTCCGCGGGGACACCAAGACGAGCCAGACCGCCGCCGGCAACAACCACCAAAACAGCCGCTGACCCGGCCAACGCGATCCGCACGCCATCCGATCACCTCGCGAGGAAAAGGGCAGGGAATCATTCCCTCCGTCCCTGCCGCGGTCAAGGAGTCCCTTGCTTTTTCCGCGATCTTGAGTTACTCTTAACAAGCTCAGGCTGACGCCCAGCGCGAGGGAAGCAGTGATGAATCCAGAGGAACTGGCCATCTACAAATCGCGGATTCTGGCCCTCCGCTCGCGGCTGCAGGGCGAGGTCGTGCAGATGGCCGACGGCGCCCTGGAGACGCCTTTGACGGAGAACAACGGCGATCTGTCGAGCGCGGCGGATCTCGGCACGGACAATTTCGAGCGGGAGTTCACCTTAAGCCTGGTCGAGGGCAAGGATGCAGCCCTGGAGCAGATCGACGAAGCCCTGGAGCGAATCACCGAAGGGACCTTCGGAATCTGTGAAGTGTGCGAGGCAAAGATCCCCCGTGCCCGGCTCGATGCCATTCCCTACGCCAGCCGCTGTGTGAAATGTGCCGCGAAGTTGGAACGCGAGTGACCCGCCGCACTCCACCACTAGGGGGAATGGCCTTTGACAAGGCCCGCCTGTCCGTTAGAATAGACTTACCCCGCTGACGGCTCAGTTGGCGAGACAACCGTCTCGATCGATGCATGCCGCCATCCTGCCGAGAATCGCGCGATAACTGAGGTCTGTTCCATGAGTTTCTGCATTGGGTTTATTACGCCTGGTCCGGTGGACATGTTGATCATCGGCGTGATTGCCGTGCTCTTGTTCGGCAAGCGGCTTCCCGAGGTCGGCCGGTCCGTGGGCAAGGGAATCCTGGAGTTCAAGAAGGGGCTTCGCGGCATTGAGGAGGAGTTGCACCGGGCAACCTATGCGTCCGTCGAGTCTTCTTCAAGCCAGTCCAGCGTTAGGGATGAGGCGGAGGATCGCGAGGAGGCCACCGCTCCCAAGTTTGAGCCCCCTCCCGAGGAGGTGAAGTCGGGAACCGCCCAAGCCTGACGCCGTAGTCCGGGCGTTTAGATCAGTTGGTTAGATCGCCATGCTCACACCGTGGAGGTCACTGGTTCGAGTCCAGTAACGCCCACTAGAATAAAAGTCATTATACCGGAAGGACTTACAAAGCAGCCGCGTAATGCGGCTGCTTTCGTTTCTTGGGTTCAGAGATACCTTTGGAGATACCTTTTCGGTGACGAAAGGGAGAATTTCGGGCTGGGACTGCTTGCGGGTAAGACTTCCCCGTAGAGGCCGCCAACGTGCCCCTGGACGCCGATTCCGCATCCTGCCGATGCCCAGGCTCTATTTCCCGCCGAGCCCGCCAGACGCAGCCCAAGAAGCGCAAGCGGGATGGGTGCCGTTTCTTCTGGCAATCAAGGTTCTGGTACTCGTGGCCCCTTGGTCTAAAATGGACGGAAATGGCTCCACACCCGGACGAAGGTTGTCCGGTGCGGATGGCCAGAATCGAAGTCCCGCTCCATGGCTGATCAGAACGTACTCGCCGCACTCGACGCTCTTCTCCGTTATAGTCCCGCTCACCTCAGACGATTCTTCGATGAGACGTGCGGGGCCCGACTCTTGGACTTGGCCGCTGAATACGCTAAGGCTCTCAGCAAATGTGCCCCGGCCAACGGCCTGATGGACCGCGCGGAGGAGTATGAAGAACTCACGGGCCCCGACAGCAAGATTGAGTTGGCACGAAACGCTTTAATTGAGTCTGCTGGAAATTCTGGAATCCTGATACGGCACTACGAGGACGCCCGAAAGATCGCGGCGGTCCTGAAAAAATTTGGGTCGGACTTGCTACCAGGCGGAGATGTCATTCACGTCCCGGTCCAGTGGAGATTGCGCGATGGTAAGAAAATTCCATTGTGGAACGGTCGTGAACTACGTGTACCGAAATCCGAGCCCAAATGGAAGCCGTTGTTCGCCGCGCTGATGAATGAAATCCAACTGCTTCGAGCGCGCGAAGAGCAGGACCATATTTGGGGCTGTTTCCTACTCGCCCAATGCAAGCTGCTGGTAGAAATCGGCAGGCCAGCGTACGACAAACTCGCTAAGTGGTTCTTCGAGGATTTCAACCCAAAGCTAAGGGCCATACAGGGTGCAGCGTCGTATCTTGCGGCCCCTCTGATGGATTCAGGAGAACTTCGGACGGCAAAGACCCTCACATCCGATGAGGACTGCCAGGATGGTGCCGAGCACGGGGAAGCAACCCCGATTGCCGAGCGTTCTCGCGATTCCGTGGCCGAGACTCGGAACATTGCGCGAACCCATGCTACTCTTTCGTTTGCAAAAGGAAAACCAACTGTTTGCTATACGAGTAGTATCTGCGAACTAAATAGCTTGCTTGAACAGAGAATGGTGAACTACCTCTACGAGTGCCGAACAAGTACGGGCTCTCGAATCGAACCGTCTTACAAGACGATTTTCGAGGCCGTGTACGGTGAAGGCACTTACCCATCTCGCCCAGACGGCTCCCCGCCTGACAAGCTCAAGAAACTCAAGAGCCGCCTCGCCCGAAGGCTCAAGGACGACCTGGGCTCCCCGCCAGGTGACGGTGATTGGATCGCGACCAATAAAGGATACGGGTTTCACCTTACCAATGCCGTCGATTGGCACGCACTGGTCAGCTGGAAGCAGATTCTTCATGGCTCTGCGACGAGGCGGTAATGCCGGTCTAACGTGTCACGCTGCACGAAGCGTGACATGTCCGTGACGCCTGGCGTGACATGCCCGGCATTTTCTCGAAAATTGGCAGCCTTCGCAACTACTTAGTTTCTCTCCAGTTGCGTCTTCTTCTTTCAAGTCCTCCTCGATTGTTCGCCTCGTGCTGCGCTGATGTCACGCATGAAAGGCATCAGGTCTGAAATGGTCAGACCGGAACAACTCAAGACTGAAGGAGACCGAAATGGAGCACACCGAACCGACCCCGAAATACGTGTCGCTCGCAGAAGCAGCGCAGTACGCCGGGTGCAGCCAACGGTTCCTGCGGCGGCGAATCGCCGCAGGCGACCTCGTCAGCTCTCTGGTCGGCGGCAGGAGGTTTGTAACGCTCGCTGCAATCGACCAGATGATGGAGCAGCACAGTAATCGGCAGCCCAAGAAGGGGCGGGGGATTCGCCATGCGCCAAGGGCCACGCCCGAGAAGGTACCTGCCGACAAGGCCGAGCAGCCCCGGCCTCCTGAAAATGGGGATTTCAATTCAACAACCAATCTTTAGAAGAGGAGTGTCACTACCATGGTTTCGCCTTCTGAACTGCCTTCCCATGAGGCCGCACGGTTCTACGAGAGGGGGCACGCTGCTCTTGGCCGACGCGACTTCCAGAGCGCCATCGCCGACTTTAGCGAGGCCATCCGGGTCAACCCGGAGTTTACCGACGCGTATTGCTGTCGGGGCTACGTCTACGCGGAGAACGGTGAGCACGACGAGGCGATAGCCGACTACACGGAGGCGATCCGGCTCGACCCCAGGGATGCGAAATCGTACCGCAACCGGGGCCTTGCCTACGACAGCAGGGGCGAGACCGACAAGGCGATAGCCGACTACACGCACGCCATCCGGCTCAACCCTAAGTTCGCCATGGCGTACTACAGTCGTGGCGTAGCATTCAGGGGGAATGGTGAGACCAGCAAGGCAATTGCTGACCTTAGCGACGCGATCCGGCTTGATCCAAAGGACGCCGGTATGTACATCAACCGAGGTATCGCCTACAGCGACAAGCGCGATTACGACGAGGCCATTGCTGACTACACCAAGGCCATCCGGCTCCACCAGCACGATGCCGAAGCGTACTTTGGTCGTGCCCTTGCCTACCGGGACAAGGGTGATTACACCAACTCCGTGGCCGACTTCACTATGGTCATTCGGCTCAAGCCCAGTGATGCCGGTACGTATGCGTGCCGGGGCTTTGTGTACGCGAGGAAGGGCGACTACGACAAGGCGCTAGCCGACTGCAACGAGGCAATTCGACTCGACCCGCAGGATGCCGATGCGTTCTGCAACCGTGGCATTGCCTACGGGAACAAGGGCGAACGCGACAAAGCTATCGCGGACTATTCGGAAGCCACCGCCAGCGCGGCGGTGCCGACCGCGATCAGCAGCTGGCCGGGGGACCGCAACCAGAATCGCGCGTAGGGCCGTCGCAGCTTCCGCGGGCAGCAAACCGCCCTGGTTCTTCTCAACGCCTGGGGGAGACCTCCGCCAGCGTCTGCTCGATCTTGTTCAGCAGCAGCTTGCGGGTCTCGCTGGGCGTGCGAGTGGAGGCGGACTTGAGCGAGTTGAACGCCGTAGCGACGAGGTTCGACCACTGTTCCTTCTTGTATCCCAGCCGCTGCTTGATGGCCTTCAAGTGCGAGGGATGGTCGCTGTGGAAGGCGAGGCTGTCGAGGATCTCGTTGATCACCGCCACCTTCTCCACGTCGGCGAGATGGTTGCGGGTGATCTTCTTGGCGGCGGGCTTGGGCTTGGCGCGGGAGGGGCGCTTGCGCGGCGGGGGAGATTTGCGAGAAGGGGACTTCCGTGCCATGGCCGAGCGCTCCGTGCTGACTGACACTTACAATATAGCCAGGCGGGGAAGGGCTCCGCAAGAGAGGCGGAATTGGGGGCTCAGAGCGGGGCTGGATTGACTTAAAGAATTAAGGCGAGTAGCATGAGGGCATAGAAATGCCGCCTCGGCAGTGACGAGCTGCCAGGCGGCGTGAGTCGTTTGACCTGAAAGGAGCACGACTGACATGAAGTCTACCTCATCACCCCATGAAGATCAAGCCGCCGCGATCGCTGAACTGCAACGACAGCAACGGCTCTATCGTGAAGGACGTCCACCTGCTGCCTCCAGTGAGCAGGCCATGGCCAACCTGGACGCATCACGAAAGGTCTACAAGAAGCTGGAGCATCTGCCTGACGGCGTAAGGCTGTCGCGACTTGCCGAGGAGGATTCGCGGCAAGCACAAGAGGAACTCAGTCCCGAGCTGGCTGCTGCCGACCGCAGACTACGCAAGCGAACTCCTCTAGGCGGGACCTTCTCCACGCCCCACAAGCGGCTCCGCAAACGCAAGCCCGTGGAGCAAAAGGACAGGTGGTTCTTCGTCTACGCCTGGATGGTGCGTGCTTACCCGAGACAAATAGCCGCCGCAGTCTTGGGGAGCGATTTGAGCAATAAGTTCCTTCCCTCTATCCGTGGCGAGCCTCCCGCTGCGAGGACCGCGTTCAAGTTCGGCGAACGGAAGGTCAGGGCCTGGGTCTGCGGCGACGTCTACTGCATCGGCGAGCGGATGGGCGGCTGGTCCAGGTATCGCGTGCTCCGCGCAATCAAGGCGCTCAACAAGCCCGGCAGCCCCCTGAGGATCAACCTCGACCTGGGCAAGGCGGTCTATTTGCAGCAGGCGGCATGGAAGCTCTACTGCCACGTGATGGAGGAGGAGCATCAGCGCGTGGAGCGCGAGCGATGCTACCGCGCGGATCAATCCTCACGGGCTAAGCTGGAGCCCAGCATCGAGAGCAGCCCCGTGATGTCCTCGGTGATGTACCGCGAAGCGCAGGGCACCCGGCTGCGGCGCAGGGATGTTGTGCGCTGCGAGGGGAACTTGGAAGCTGCCCTGGTGCTGGCGCAGATCAGGGCCAAGGTGAAGTACCACCACGCGGATGAGATCTTCTTGCGCGACGAGGATCTGTCGAGCTGCACGGGTCTCTCAGCGCACGGGGTCCGAGCTGCCAGGAAGTTTCTCCTTGCGCGGGGACTGATCTGGGCAAGTCGGAAGCGACATGGCTTCAAGGGATGCACAATCCTCTTCCATTACTCCTTACACTCCAGATTGAAATCGTGAACCCTGCGGGAACGGAGTATTTTGCGCAGCAAAATCGCTCCGTTCCCAAGTCTCTCACTCCTATGGCACGTAAGTCTCATATAATACACTCCTATATGACTCCCCGTATCCGCACAGCGAGTTGCCGTAGTCGCACAGCTGCAAAAGGAGCGAGTTGCCGTAGTCGCACACCTGGAAATCCCCACTCCGCGCAGCCATACTTCCCACAGAAGCACTCGACAGATGGAGCGCAGCCATGTCGCGAAACTTCCACGTCTACATCCACTTGCCGGATCTACCCGCTCGCCCAGATGGGAAACAGCCCCGTGCGCTCAGTGCGCGCCTCGCCGATGCGCTCAACAGCGCCTTCGACAAGGTGTGCCGGGAACGAACCTGCTTGGTGCGCTGCACCACCGATGCGCACGACGTGATCGTGCTGCCCGAGGAAGTCGTGATGCGCATGGAGGAGCTGGAGCACCAGGACGAGACGGCTTAAATCTTTAACCCGAGTCGAGGAGACGTTGACATGGCGACTGACGTGCAAAAACGGGACGCCCAGGCGGAGCGCGACCTGGAGCAAGCGCTGGGGCATGCCTTGCTACCGTCAGCTTGGTACGACCGCGTGGCTAGCGTGCCGAGCGGCAACGATGGCCTGCCAGCGCTGCTCGACGCGCTGCTCGTCTCGCCCGCGGCGTGCGTGCCTGCCGCTCCTCGGCCAGCTGCAAGCGATACTTCGGACTGAACTGCTCGAACAGCGCGAAGACTTCCTTCTCGGCGGGCAGCACCGCGGCTGCGCTGCGCGGCACGGTGTTGGGATAGAGCTTGCTGCGGATGCGGTGCACGATGCGATCCACTCCCTGACCGTCGCCGCATATTCCACCTGGCGCACAGCAAGTCACACGCGCTGGGAAGCTACAGGACCAGCAGCAATCGCAGATGGGAAGCGAGAATGGAAACTGCCCCTATCCAACCCGGCATGGAGCAACAAGCGGCATACAAAAGTTGGGCGAGAATCAAGGCAGCCCTCGCCTGGGATGCGTCGTGGGGAGGGGCTCAAGGGGGCTTCTTCAGGCCCTTGCGGGCTGACTTTGATAGGGTTAGGCAAGGTGCGGGGCGCTTTGGGAAAGACGCGGGGAGCGGGGGGCAACGAAAATTGGCCGCCCCATCACGGTCGAATACCCCCACCTTGCTTGGCGCGCTGCCCCCTTTTCTGCTCAAGGCGGCGTCGATCAACACCGGCGGCAAACAGCCCAAGGTCACGGCGGCGGGCGAGAGCGGACTGCCCGACGAGATCGAAGAGAAGCCGTGGAGCGTGTACGGCAGCAATGCCTGGCCGGTATCTTGCCATCGCCGATGGCAACCTCTACCATGGCGGGCAGCGGAAAAGCCCATTGCCGTTCAGCCCTGTAGGTGCCGCATGAACGCACAACAGGACGTTATTCGGCGGTCGGTCGCCAAGGCAATCGACGCCTGCCCTGGGCGGTGGCTGGAGTGCGAGGGACGTAAGGTCCAGTTCCAGATCCTGACCTTCCTGGGGAAGACCTGGTGCGGGGGCGACCGGCCCCAGCTTCCCGACGAGAAGATAGTCGCCTACACCCGGAAGCTCGCCGAGAAGGGCGGGGTGGTGACCTTCGACGTACCGATCCAGAAGAGCGGCCTCATTTCGCAGCCCTTCGTCGAGCAGCTCCGGGAGATTGGTCAATCGTTTCGATGAGCATTGCCTGGTAGCAGTGTTCTCGACGGTTACGTTCGACTGTTTCCAATCGGAGCATCTGAAATGAGAAGGCTTCTGTGGATGGCGGCGTTAGGCAGCGCGGTGGCGGCGGCATCGAACACCTGGGCGGCCAACAAGCTATGCGACCATGAGATCGTGCTCGACAAAGATGGGCGGCTGTTGCCCTGGACGAGTTTCGACAACGTGGTCAAGTGGAGCATGAACTATATCAAGCAGTGTCCCACAACGCCCACGAAGTTCGGAGACGATCCGTGGTATTTGGTGACCTCGAAGCTGACCGCCAAGGCGGAGTTCATGCGTAACCAGAACTGTCAGGGGAGCCATGCTTTCTGGGGCGTGGAAACGCTGACGCGGTATTATGCCTATAGCGGCGACCGGGAGGCGATCAAGAGCATACGGTTGATTCTCGACCGCGTGATGTATTTCCACACGCCCTCGGATTGGGCCTGGCCCAACGTCCCCCGCACGCAGGACAACAGCCCGGACGGCGAGTACACCGATGAAACCAGCGAACCGGACAAGATATGTGGCGTGGGGGCGGCGTACATCAAGTTCTACAAGTTGACGGGCGAAAAGAAGTATCTCCAAGCAGCACGCGGGATCGGCAAGACGATTGCCAGCCATGTGGTCGATGGTGATGCGCAGATTTCGCCGCTGCCCTTCCGAGTCAATCTGAAGGATGGGAAGGTTCTCGATGCGTATACGGCCCACATGGTATCCGCCGTGCTGTTGTTCGACGAGATGATCCGGTTGGGCGAGAGCGGCGAGGGCGTCTACCAGGCCAAGCGAGATCTCCTTTGGAAATGGGTCCTGAAATATCCCGTCCAGAATAACGAGTGGTCCGGCTACTACGAGGATGTTCCCAAAGCGAGCACGAACAAAAACCAGCAGAGCCCCATGGAAACCGCGCGTTTCATGCTTCGCCACCCGGAAATGGACCCCGACTATAAGCGGCATGTACCCGCCTTGCTCGCTTGGGTCAAGGACCGTTTTGGCAAGACCAAGCGCTACGGTGCCACGAGTATTCGCGAACAGGATTGCTGCGCCAACGAAATGAGCAGTCACACGGCCCGCTATGCCTCGGTCACCGCCAAATGGTTCGGGGTGGCGCAGGACCCGCGAGACCGGGAGGAGGCACGGGCATCCTTCGCATTGGCCACGTACTCGGCCTATAGCAAGTATTCCAGGGAGGGCGTGGCCGTGGCCGAGGGCAAGCCGGTGCTGGGCACCTGGCAGCAGATTTTCCATCTTGAGTGCGATGTCCGCCTATGACGGCGCACCGTGGTGGTGACGGTAAGGGAAGAAGATCATTGACGCCGGGGATTGAGAGAGGCTTGCCGCTGTGGGATGATACCTCTATGACGCCCATTGAGGAAACTACCGCACAACGACATCCGGCCATCCTGTTGCTGGGACCTACGGGAACCGGCAAGACGCCGCTGGGGAACGTGCTCGCCCTCCGTGGATGGCAAGGGCAGCCTTGCCTGCACTTCGATTTCGGGGCGAATCTGCGCGAGCTGGTCGCCCGCAATCAACCCGATGAACATATAAGTCGCGCGGATCTGGAGTTCCTCCGCCAAGTCTTGCAGTCCGGGGCGCTGCTGGAGGACGAGCATTTTCCCCTGGCAGCGAGGATACTCCAGCGGTTCATGGCCCGCAGCGGCGACCACGCCTGGTTGGTGCTGAACGGTCTGCCGCGTCATTTGGGGCAGGCCCGTGCGATGGACGCCATCGTTGACGTGCAGACGGTGATCGGTCTTGAGTCTCCCCCGGAAACGGTGCTGGCGCGGATTGGGACGAATGTCGGTGGCGACCGTGCCGACCGCACGGACGACGATCCAGCGGCAGTGCAAAGGAAACTGGAAATCTACCACGCGCAAAGCGCCCCGCTTGTGGAGCATTACCGGCGACAGGGCGTGGCCATTCTTACGGTCCAGGTGACCGCAGAGATGACCGCGAACCAAGTCTACGAGGCATTATGTGCTACACAGCCGGAAGCTGGCGTGTAATCAGGCGCTGCCTAGTTGATTGTCCGCGAGGACGCTGGGATAATGGGTGGTTTCCTGGCCTGTCGTCTTGAGCGGCAACCCACAGAAGGAATGACCCATGAGCACCATCGAATTGCTGATCAAAAGCCTTGAGTTTGCTCGGGTTCGTACCCTGGGATTGCTCGACGGCATCGAGAAGGAACCCGATCCGCAGGCCATACTGGCTTGGAGGCCAGGACCGGGCCGGGCGCACATCAGCTGGCAGTTGATGCACGTCGCCGTCACGGAGGAAGTCTTCGCCACCGAGCGACTGGCTCCGCAGGAGGACGCCCACTGGAAGGAACTGTGGCCACGCTTTCGCGGCGGCAGCACGCCCGACGATGACGTGCCCACGGTCGCCATGATCCGCGACGTCTTGAAGGGGGCCCGTGAGCAGTTGTTGGATACGCTTCGCGCGATCGGCGACGACCGCCTTGACGAAATTCCCGAAGCCCTACGGGAACGGAAGCTTACGGTTCGCGACGTGGTCTTCGTCCTGGCATGGCATGAGGCTCACCACCAGGGGCAAGCGCACCTGACCTGGAATCTCTACAAGGCAAGTCGGTAACCGTGTAACTGGGAGCCTTAGACCGTGCCGCAATTCATCGCCACCGCCCTCCTCCTTGTCCTGCCAACACTCGTCCCCGCAGAAGACCGCCTGCCCACGCCCGATTACCACCGGCAGCCCTCCGATCCCGTATGGCTGGCGCAGGTCGTCCAGCTTCACGGCCATCTCGGTCCCTCGGTCGTCGCCGGTGCCCGAATGGGCATGATCGGCCTCCATGCGGTCGGTGCCAAGGGCTACTTCGATGTCGAGGTAACGTGCGAGGGTCCGTTGGCTCAGCCGCCGCAGGCGTGCTTCCTGGACGGCATCCAGGCGGCGACCGGGGCCACGCTGGGAAAGCGGACGCTGAATTGGACGCAGGCCGACAAGCTCGTCGTCCGGGTGAAGAACACCCAGACCGGCAATACGGTCGAGTTACGACCCACGCCCGCTTTGCTTGGCCTGCTGGCCTCGTTCAAGCCAGAAGCGAAGGCCGGGACGGGGCACGGCCCTAGCCAGCAGGACCATGAGCAGTTGGAGCAAATCGCCAGGAGGATCGCGGCGATGCCCGACAGCGAAGTAGCCATTGTGACGCTCGGCGGCGAGGTGGCCAAGGATACGCGCGAGTCGCAAGCCATCCACACCGGAAACGAGGATTACAAGCTGGGGCCCGATTCGATGCGACACGAGGGTGTGCCCAAGGGCACCGTGACGAAGTCGGTGTGGCACAGCAAGATCTACCCCGACACCGTGCGCGACTACTATAGCTATGTGCCTGCGCAATACGACGAGAAGACACCGGCCTGCGTCATGGTTTTCCAGGACGGCCACGCCTACGTCAGCGAAACGGGCGAGTTCCGCGTGCCCGTCGTCTTCGACAATCTCATCCACAAAGGCGAAATGCCGGTGACCATCGGCATCTTCATCGACCCCGGTCACCTGGGGAGCGATTCACCCGGCAACCGCTGGCAGGCCAGCAACCGCAGCTTCGAGTACGACAGCTTGAGCGATCAATATGCTCGCTTCCTGCTAGAGGAAATGCTGCCGGAGGTCGGCAAGACGTACAAGCTGACCGACGACCCCGAGCGGCGGGCGATTTGCGGCATCTCCTCGGGCGGCATCTGCGCGTTTACCGTGGCCTGGCAGCGGCCCGACGCCTTCCGCAAGGTGCTCAGCCATGTGGGGAGCTTCACCAACATTCGCGGCGGCCACGTCTACCCTTCGGCGATCCGCTCTTCCTCCATCAGGCCGTTGCGCGTGTTTCTCCAGGACGGCAGCAACGACCTGGACAATGCGTACGGCAACTGGTGGCTGGCGAACCAGGAGATGGCGGCTGCGCTGAAGTTCAGGGGTTACGATTACAAGTTTGTCGGCGGCACAGGCACGCACGGCGGAAAGCATGGCGGGGCGATCCTGCCGGACTCACTGCGCTGGCTGTGGCGAGACCGAGGGCTCGACAAGCCACGGGTCGAAAACGCCGCAGGTCAGGTATCAGACGTGGTGGCGAAGATCCGCAGGGTTGTCCCGCCTTGGCACCCTTTCCAGGAACCCTGGGCAGCCGAAGCGACCGTGATCTTGACGGCCACTTACAAGCGCGTCCACTTGCCATGCATCGAGATCGCCCCCGGCGCGCTTGCCATGCCGTGGGGGCACGCCTTCGAGGTCACTGGCGTCTTCAAGGGGGAAGTGCAGTCCGAGGAGATTGTCTCCGGGGATCTTGGCCAAGAAGGGGAGAGGTTCCCTGATGAATTCGTCGATGGCCGCAGTTACCTCGTGTTCCTCAAACCCAGCAAGGACACACTCCAGCGGATGCACAGGCCAGACGTGAAGTTCGTGCGGCTTGCGGACGTCGGCGACGAGGTGGTTGCGGTCATCGACCTATCACAGGGCAAGGCCGAGGCCGAAGCGGTACGTGTGCAAGCCACACGATCAGGCGACTATCAGGCTTTCCATTTCACACCGGAGAAATGGGCCTCGCTTTGCAACGCCAAGAAGATCGACTTGGAGTTGCAGAAGCAGCTCGTTCCTTTCCTTCAGAACGTGGTGCTTGCCAAGGGCGCTACGCTGGGCCAGGTCCGTTCCTACCTTGGCAAGCCGAATTACCACAGTGTCAGTACGGATGGAATCAGCTATCACTACAATTTCAACAGCGGCGCTGAGGTCCCTCACGGCGAGATTTCCGGTTCGCTGTGGGCGAGCTTCACACCTGGTTTGGCGTTGGATGGCTACAAGATCGAATTTGCACGGTGCGAGGTCAGCAGGAATGGGATTACCTCTGTTTCCTGGACGATCTTGTCGGACGACGAGCATAAGCGACTTGGCCTGCCTCTCATACGGAGCAAGATGGACGCACAACGGTGAAGGGGACAAAGCATGTCAGCATCCGTCTTCAACCGCGTGGAAGTCCTTCTCAAGCAGCACGGAATCACGTTCCAGGTACTGCGCCACGATCCAGTCTATACCAGCGATGAGGCGTCCCGCGTCTTAGGCTACGTTGCCGACAGCGGTGCCAAGGCCCTGATCTGCAAAGCCAACGACGCCTTTGTCATGTTCGTCATGCCGGGGGACCGGAAGCTGGCCAGCAAAGCCACCCGTTCGGCGAAGGGCTGGAACAGGCTGCGGTTCGCCACGCGGGAGGAAGTCCTGGAGATGACCGGCCTCACCCCTGGTTGCATCCCGCCCTTCGGCAGCCTCTTCGGCCTGCCCACGCTCTGTGACGAGCGGCTGGGCGACAACAACGTGATCAACTTCAACGCCGGGGACCATGGCATCTCGGTGAGCATGCGCTATGCTGATTACGTGCAGATTGAGAAACCTGAACTGGGAAAGTTTGCAGAGTAGAAGAAGGCAGAAATGAGACGCACATCGAGTTGCTACCTGGCGTTGGCGGTCGTGATCGCAGGTTCAACAGCCGTATCCACCGCTGCCGCAGACAAGGCCGCCTGGAAGGCGTTTGTGGATGGCCGGTTCTCATGGCATACGTCGGCACCGCTGGTGAGGCCAAGCAACAGGGCTGCTGATCCGGCCATCTCGATCAAGGACCCGACGATTGTCCACGATCAAGACCGATGGCACATGTTCGCCACCGTGCGGTTGGCCTCGGGCAAGGTGGACATCGAGTATCTGAACTTCGCTGACTGGAAGGAAGCTGATCAGGCCCCTCGGCACCGGCTGAACCTCCACGATCAGTATTATTGCGCCCGCAGGTTTTCTTCTTCCGGCCACAGAAGCTGTGGTATCTGCTCTACCAGATCGCCGACAGGAACCACAAGCCGCCCTTCGGTCCGGCATACTCCACCACCACGACCCTCGGCAATCCGCAGTCCTGGTCCAAGCCACACTGGTTATTTCCAGAGGGATCGGAGAAGCGGAAATGGATCGACTTCTGGGTGATCTGCGATGACATGAAGGCGCATTTCTTCTACACGTCGAACGATGGGCGGATGTGGCGGTGCGAAACGAAGCTGGCCGATTTTCCCAGTGGCTGGTCGCAGCCCGTGCTGGCCATTCAGGCCGACATTTTCGAGGCATCGCACACCTACCGGCTCAAGAGTATGGACAAGTACCTAACCATCGTCGAAGCCCAGGCCGACGCACGGCGCTATTACAAAGCCTACCTGGCGGATCGGCTGGAAGGACCCTGGCATGGTTTGGCCGACCGCCGCGACAAGCCGTTTGCCGCCGTTTCCAACGTCGTGCAAGGCAAGCAGTGGACGACCAACATCAGCCACGGGGAGCTGCTCCGCACCGGCGTGGATGAGACGATGGAGATTGACCCTGCTGATGTCCGGTTTTTGTTCCAGGGTGCCAGCGATTCCGAGTACCGAGCAAGTCCCTACGGCAAGATTCCTTGGCGGCTGGGCGTCTTGGAGATGACCAAGTAGCTGAACATCGGGCCCGAGGATAGTTTGCATGGTCTACCAGGAACAAATCTCCTTTGAGACGACAGGCCACCGGCAAATGGACGATCTGACCGACCAGGTTGCGGCCATCGTCGGGCGCTCCGGCGTCACGACCGGCATCGTGCAGGTGTCCTGCGTCGGCAGCACGGCGGCGGTGGGCACCATCGAGTTCGAGCCGGGACTTGAGTATGACCTGCCGGAAATGCTGGACCGCCTGATCCCGCCCAGCCGCGACTACGGCCACGAACAGGCTTGGCACGAACGGGGTCGAAAAGCTCCGCCAAGCACTGCCGAAATGCGAAATTACCCGGTATGGCGACCGCCCAGAGTGAACCGACCATCGCGCAGGTGGCGAAGGCGGTCATCCGCCAGCAGCAGAGCCAGAGACCGCTGGACAGGCTGACCGGCAAGACCTCCTCCAGCCCTTCGCCGCAGCAGATCGCGCTGCCCCGTTCGCCCATGCCTGTTCCGAAACCCGTGGGCCGGATGCAGATTCAGGTCCACTTGCGGCCCGGCGAGTCGGCCACGGCGGATGCCAAGGCGAACCGGCCCGCCATAGGCCCGCAAAGAGCGCAAGAAAGCCACTGGCGAGGGCTTGGACGCCGGGCGGCTGAAAGTGCCTGGGATGCGAGAGGACGCCTGGCGCAAAGCTAGCGGCCTTCACGGGCATATTGCCCATCTTGACACGGGAAGCGACGAGCCGCCTTGGCCCGGCAGACCCCGGAACCATTCCTGGCTGCTTCTCGTCAAACGGCAGAGCAACCGAGCAGGGCGGAAGGTAGAATTGGGGGGAAAATGAGGAGTTGGCCGATGCGGAAACTGAGGTGCTGGCTGACGGCGATGCTGCTGGTGGCGCTGGCCGCCCCAGCCCTGGCCGCCGTCGATCTCGTGACCATTCCCACCCGTGAGGGCACGCAGCTCACGATCTACAACTCCGAGGACATCACCATGGTCCGGGAGCACCGGCTCCTGACCGTCAAGGAAGGTATCAACCGCATCCAGTTCGCCTGGGCCAACACCCTGATCGACCCGACCTCCATCGAGTTCAGGATTCTCGACCATCAGGACAAGGTCGATCTGGTCGATACCACGTTCCCCGCAGGCCGCAACGACGCCCTCCAGTGGAACATCAAGAGCCAGATGGCGGGCAAGATCCCCGTGGAGATCCGCTACTTCACCAGCGGCATCACCTGGGCGGCCGATTACGTGGGCATCGCCAACGAGGACGAGACAAAGCTCAACGTCACCGGCTACGTGCGGGTGACCAACAGCTCGGGCGAGCTTTACGACAACGCCCAGACCAGGCTGGTCGTGGGCACGATCAACCTGGTGGAGAAGATCGCCGATCTGGCCCAACGGCCAGCACCGGGCAAAGGGTTCCCGAGCAGCGGTCCCGCGGGCCGTGCGGTAATGCGCGATGAGTTGGCCAAGAGAACGATGGAATACGACGCGCGGGGAGATAGAGGCAACGTTCTCTGGCGAGACGGAGTTATTCGTGAGGCTACCAAGGAGGTCAAGAAGGAAGGCCTCTCCGAATACTTCCTCTTTTCCATCGAAGGCCGCGAGGACATCAAGGACAAGGAGCCGAAGCGGCTGGTGGCCCTGAAGGTGGCCGACGTGCCGCTGGAATGCGTCTACAAGCTGACCGACCGCGACGGCGGCCAGCAGTTCACCAAGTTCTACCGCTTCAAGAACGTCAAGCTGCTAGACGACAACGGCAAAGAGAAGAAGTTGTCGGCGATGGAGAATCTCGGGCTCTCGCCGTTGCCCAACGGCACGGTGAGGCTCTTCTCCGAGTACCAGACCAAGGACCTCGCCTACGTGGGCGGCACCGAGACCAAGTACGTCCCCATCGGCGACCGCGTGGAAGTCAACGTCGGGCCGGATAAGGACATCACGATCCACCGCAGGCTCAAGGACCAGAAGACCGCCAACGTCGTGGCCCGGCAGTACAAGCGAAGGCTGGACGACAAGTTCGTCCTGTACTACGACCTGATCGACTACGACGAGACGTTCTTCTACGAGGAGGAGCTGGTCTCGGGCAAGCCGGTCTTGGCCAAGACCGAAGTCGAACGGCAGTTCGATGCCAACGTGGTGCTCTGGGGCGAGGGCGAACAGCCGAAGGACTGGGGCAGCAACGAGCCCGGGGCCTATGTCGATCTGCATATCGTGCCGGGGCGCGTCGAGCGGGTCGATCAGAACCACGTCAAATACTTCCTCGATCTTCAGCCGGGAAAGAAGCAGGTGGTTGACTACAGCGTCACATACAAGCGCCGAAAGGTCGGGCCGGAAGTGAACACAGAACGGAAGCGGGAGCCCCTGTAAAACCTGGACGGTCCACTGGAATGATGGGGAGCTGAAACATGAGCCGCAAAGCCTATTTCGTCGTCTCGGGCACCATCTTTGGCTTGAGTGCGGTGGTGCACCTTGCTCGGGTGGTCTATCAGGTGCCGATCCACGTCGGGGACCGGGCTATCCCCGTGTGGCCATCGTGGGGCGGTCTGGTAGTGACGGGCGTCCTGTGCGCGTGGGCGTTTCGGCTTCTGCGGCGATAGCCGCGAAACAACAAGCTTCGGCCTCAGACCGCGTTACCGCTTGGTGGAGCTGGCCGAGCGAAAATGGTAGACTGAGCGGCAGTCAAGACCTTTGAGGGATGGCCGAGCGAGTCCGGTATCGAGCAACTTACATGCAGACGCTTTCAATTATTGTTGTACTGGCCGTATCTGTAAACGCCGTTGCTGCGGACACCTTGAGTCTGAACCAGAAGCTGATTGTCGCCTGCCATCGTCTTGACGTGCGGGGAGTTGTCGCTGCATTACGAGCCGGGGCCGACCCAAACGCTAAGTTTGGCAGGGGCGATATCAAAGTGTTCCAGGATAAGTGGGACTTGGGCTGGCCTGTGGCAGGGGGAGACTGGACGCCGCTGATTGCACTTGCCGACTCGTCGCCTTACCCCGATCCACCTCGCGAAGTCAAGAGCACCACCGAAGACTGGACCTGGGCCCACGAGCAGAAAGCCAGGATTCCCAGGGCGCAGATCGAATCTCGCGTCCGGGATCAGCAGACGATCCTGCTCATGTTGCTGTCACACAAATGTGGCCTCGACGCTCGCGATTCCAAGGGAGGCACGGCCCTGTACAGCGCAATCGCAGCCCACAATGGGGAAATCGCGAAGGTGTTGATCGAGTACGGCGCGAATGTCAACACCAGGACAGGAATCTACATCGACGGGCCGGGCGACACAACGCCACTGCATGTAGCGTCGTGGTCAAAGGAACTGACTGAGTTACTGTTGAAGAAGGGCGCTGATCCCCAGGCACGCGATTCGGACGGTCGAACGCCGCTCGATTGGGCAAAGGGCCGGTTTTCAGCAAATGACAAGCGGCCAACACCGCCCGCCCGCTGAGGCCCTGCGGGCACGCCTTGGGCGTGGTGCAGGCCGCCGTGGCGCTGTAGAATCCCTGGTAGCTCGACGCTGATCGCTCCGGCAGGGGCGATGGAAGCGGGCAGGAATCGGTGACAATCAGATGTGTACGGATTACACCCACGCAGTTGTCGGGTTGGGGCTGGCACGCTTGTACGCAGTGCGGCCAATGCCCTGGGCATATTGGGGCCTGGCGGCAATCTTGCCGATAATCCCAGACCTTGATGTCTTCTCCATGGCCGCCTACAACGCCCCGCTGGGCCACCGGGGAATCACGCACTCGCTCGCCTTCGCCCTGTTGTTGGGTGCGATCGTAGCGGGCATGCTGTTCCGTTACTTTCGGGCGAGTTGGTGGTCGCTGGCCGTCCTGTTCTTTCTGGTCATCGCCTCGCACGGGCTGCTTGACGCGCTGACCAGGGGTGGCGAAGGCGTTCTCTTCTTCTGGCCGATGGGTGGGCGCTACGGGAACTGGGGACCAATCCCGGTTTCAGATATAGCCTTGGAGTTGCCGGACCCCCGGCACAGCCGTGCCGTACGCAGCGAATTGTTGTGGGTGTGGCTGCCGACGAGCCTGGTGGTCGGTCTGGTCATGGCTTGGCGTTACTACAGACGCCGTTCTCCCTGCTGCGGTCATCCGGGGCTTCAGAAATGAGACGGAAGCTCGCAATGCCGAAGCCGAGACGCCGCTGGTATCAGTACAGCTTGCCGACGCTCCTGCTGGTGTTGGCTGCGACTGCTCTGGCAATGGGAGTCGTTAATAGATGGCATTTCCACCGACCGCGTCCAGTAGCCTACCACACGCTGCCTGAAGTGCTTGCGTTGGGCAAGTACGATGGTTTTGATCTTGTTCAGGGGCCGGATCGTCCAGGGCCGTATCAGGACATGGGAGCAGCCTGTGCAGGAAAAGGCGAGCCGTTAGCCGGGAGTTTCTGGGCCAACGGCAAGACTCGTAGGTTTCACGTTCCTGGTGTGCCCGGCGAGGAGTTTCGTGTTGTCGGTCTTATTCCCAAAGACGGTGGCGAGCCAACTTATATTGTTCTGAGGCGACACACCGCGCCAGCCTTGTCCGCTGGGCAATCCACGAAAGGAAACCCATAGCCGCCCAACCCGCCGCAGCCGCCGAGCGGGTCGCCGCCTGGTGGTGCGGGCCGTGGACGGATGGTAGACTGACCGGCAGTTCAGACCTTTGGGGGATGGAAGCTGCGGCGACGGCTGCGACTTCCGTTGGCGGAACAAGGGAAGGTGAGTTATGACGCGGGTGCTGTGGTTGGCATGTCTGGGACTGGTAACGGCGTCGCCGCTTTCGGCGCAGGAACCGAAGTTGCGGGATAACCTCAAAGGGCACGCCTATCAGGTCACAGCCGTGGCGTTCAGCCCGGATGGCAAGACCTTGGCTTCGGCGAGTTGTGACCAGACAATCAAACTCTGGGACATGGCAACCGGCAAGAGCACCGCCACCCTCGATGGGCATACCAATGCTGTCTTGGCCGTTGCGTTCAGCCGGGACGGCAAGACCTTGGCATCGGCGGACTGGAACGGCACGATCAAGCTCTGGGAGATGGCCACCGGCAAGAACACGGCCACCATCAACGGACATAAGGAGCGCGTCGAAACTGTGGCGTTTGGCCCAGACGGCAAGACTCTTGCCTCGGGAAGTTGGGACACGATGATCAAGCTGTGGGACGTGGCCACCGGCAAGAACATCGCCACCCTCGGCGCGAATAGCGCCGTTGTCAGGTCCGTGGCATATAACCCTAACGGCAAGATCGTGGCCTCCGGTGGGTACGACAACACGGTCAGGCTTTGGGATGTAGCCGTTGGCAAGAACACGGCCACCCTCCGGGGCCATACGGACGTCATCTTCTCAGTAGCGTTCAGCCCGGACGGCAAGACCCTGGCATCAGCGAGTGGGGACATGACCATCAAGCTCTGGGACGTGGCCACCACCAAGAACACCGCCACTTTCCAAGATACCCACTGTGTCCTTTCCGTGACGTTTAGGCCCGATGGAAAGACCCTGGCATCGGGGAGTCAGGGCGAGACGATTAAACTATGGGATGTGGCCACCGGCAAAAATACCGCCGCTCTCGGTAGGCATATCTCCTGGGTGGATTCTGTGTCATTTAGCCCCGATGGCGAGACTCTGGCCTCGTCGGGACACTTGGGGAATCTGAACAATAATACAGTCAAGCTCTGGGACGTGAAGCCAGAAAAGAAAGCGACGAAGTGAGCAAGCGGGACGAAGGAAGCCACAAGCTCCAACAAGCGTAGCGTCCAACACCGCACGGTGGCAGTGTTCGGCTTCGCCGAATCGCCTGCGGCGACCGCCGTGCGAGCCGTTGGTCGCTAATACTCCGCAGCCCATCTGCATGGATTCGACATCGAGATGGTGACTATCCTTTGGACGATAGCGGTTCTCGCAGCTATTGGCACTCCGTTCCTTATTGTTTTGTGGCTCATGGGCAGGATAAAGCGGAATGCAGGGAAGCTGCACGGTGGTGGCTGGGAGAGGTATCGTGAGCTGGAGGCGGGAAAACTCGACCCAACAATAAGACGTGGAAACCACCGGAAACAATGATGGGACTGTTTCCCGATCCAGTTCGGGATGCTGACGGCATCCAACATTAGCATACTCGCTGCACCCGTCAACACCGCCCGCCCGCTGAAGCCCTACGGGCACGCCTTGGGCGTAGAGCAGGCCGCCGAGACGTTGTAGAATCACTCGTGGCTCGTCGCTGATCGCTCCGGTTGGGGCGGCGTCGGGCAGGCGTTCCGTTGGCCGGACGAGTCTTGAAGATGCGAATTGCCTTCGACCTTGATGACACGCTCATTCCTGGTCGTTTCTCTTTTGAGGTTGAGCCCACTCCAGCAGGGCTATTGCGTCGATGGGTCTGCGCCGAACCGCTTCGTCTGGGCACCGTCGAATTGTTCCGGGCCCTGCGGCAACATGGCCATCAGGTTTGGATCTACACCACATCCTTTCGCACGCCCCTGAGCACTCGAATTCTCTTTTGGGGCTATCGCGCGCCGATCAGGGGAGTGATCAATCAGGACATGCACACCAAACGCATGGCGGCGATTGGAGAAGGATACAAGGCTTGCGCGAAGTATCCCCCCGCGTTTGGAATTGATGTTCTCGTGGACGATTGTGAAGGCGTCTTGATGGAAGGCAGAAAACGAAACTTCCAGGTCATTCCGGTGACCCCGGACGACTGCGAATGGACAGCCAAAGTCTTGGAGGGACTCGGGATTGTAGCCCAGCGCTGATGGGCAACACCGGCTGGCGCTGGCCCTGAGCGGCCAGCCCTTCTACACCCCTGCCGTCGTTGGCCAGCTAAGCCGGTCCCGATGCGCCCTGTCGCCGAGGAAGCTGTCGGCGGCCCGCCCTTATCGTACCGGCAGGGATTCCGGGCCAATGACCCGGCCCCGGATGGAAACGATCATGTTCTTCAGGGGCACGTTGCGGCCAGATTGTTGAACCGCTGCCTCGGCAATCCGCAGCAGGCCGGTACAGCAGGGCACTTCCATGTGGACGACGGTCAGGCTGCGCACGTCGGATGTGGCCAGCATGGCGGATAGCTTCTCGACGTAGGCACCCGCGTCGTCGAGTTTCGGGCAGCCGATCACGACCGGGCGGCGGTGCAGCAGCCGATGGAAATCCGCCATCGCAAAGGGCACGCAGTCAGCCACCAAGAGCAGATCGGCACCGCGCAGGAACGGCGCGTTGGGCGGAACCAGCCGAAGCTGGATCGGCCAGTTCGCCAGGTCCGACGCTTCCAGTCGCGGTTCCCCGCCGACTGCATCGCCTGCCGAAATGCGCACGGACGCAACCGTCTGCCCCTGGATCAGAGATTGGACGGCAGCGCCCGGACATCCACTGGGAAGCGTCGGCAGGCTCCGCTTTGCCTCCAAACCGGCAAGGTGCTCGCGCACCAACTCCTCGCTGTAAGCATCTGCTTCGCGCTCAATGACACGAATCGCGTCTTGTGGGCACTCGCCCAGGCAGGCCCCCAGCCCGTCGCAATAGCTCTCGGCTACGAGCCTGGCCTTGCCGTCGCGGATCTCGATTGCCCCTTCGGCGCAGGCCGTCACGCACTGCCCGCAGCCATCGCACTTCTCTTCCTCAATCTCGACGATCCTGCGCGTAGCCATTGGCGTAATCGTCCCTCGTGATGGTTCGTTCCCTTGAAATTCTATCCGGCGGCTGAGGGCGGAGCATTGATCTGCATCAAGTCTGGGCAAATAGTTTTGCCCAGACTCGCCTAGCGGGCCGGGCGCAGTTCCGTGAGGGTTCCGGCCCGCTGGTACGACAACATTGAGAACGGCGCCCGTGGGCGGGACGAGATCGTGGCCCTGGCACGGCGGCTGGCGGGGCTGGACATCCAGTCGCAAGGATAGCCTTGGGCGGGTACGGCTACCCTAAGCCCAGCAAGAAGCACCAAGAAAGCGGCTGCGGTGGGTTTGGGTCTTGGGCGGCCAGAGGAGCCTGCTACGCAAGAGGCCGCCAAACGCGAAGCTAGGGTCCCTCACGGGCATATTGCCCATTTTGACACGGGAGCGATGGGCCGCCTCGGCCGGGCAGGCCCCGGAACCATTCCTGGCCGCCTCTCGTCAAACGACGGGCGACGAGGTAGGGCGGGTGCATAGGTGGCGATACCATTGTTTCGGGTTATTGACAGCGAGTTCCCGCACCCTTACGGTAAGGGGTAAGGCTTCACGATTGGGGAGTGCCGACCCCCAGTTGCGAGAACCTTCCGAGATGGGGCGCATCGTAGCGAGCGAACCATGACCGAGCTTAAGCCGATCAACTCCCTGTCGCCGCCGTCCCGGGTAACCCATTCAACCCGAAGGAGAGTCCCATGAAGAAGATCCTGCTCGTCCCGGCGACCGTCGTCGCCCTGTTGTTCGCCTTCAGCGCGGCGACCGCCTCGGCTGGCGACAAGAAGGAAGGTGCCGAGTCCAAGGCTGTCTCGGTCGAGGAGCAGATGGACAACCTCGTCAAGCAGGGACCGGGCATCCACAACATCAAGAAGGACGACAAGGGGCGAGTACAGAGTCTCATCGTGGTTGGGCAATCGAGGCTCAGCACCGTCCTTGGCGCAACTAAGGGAAAGGAACTCGCCCGGAAGAAGGCTGAGCAGAGTGCCAAGGCAGCGTTCGTCAAGTGGCTTGGCGAGGCAGTGGTAGTCTGCGAGAGCGCCAAGGACGAGACGACTCTCTTCCTTCAAGGCGAGGAGAGCAAAGATAAGGAAGCCCTGAGCGAGGCGGGCAAGGCGGTCGAGAAGAGCAGCGACACCTACAAGTCCGTTGCCGCTGGCTTGGTCCGCGGCTTGACGCTTCTTCACACCAACTTGAATGCGGAAGACAAGGAATACTCGATCGTTTACGGGTGGAGCCTCGCCAACGCCAAGTCAGCCAAGGACACTGCCACGCACGATCCGGGGATCGACGAGAAGCCGCCCGCCCAGCCGGACGCGACTTCAGGGAAGAGTATCTCGGATAAGAAGAAAATCCGCAGCCAGAAGACCACTTCTCCCGAGGCGGAAGAGTTCCTGAAGTAGGCGCGAAAGATGACTGACGCTCCTCTCCCGGTCTGGGAGAGGGGTGGGTCACCGTCTTGCTCCGAACGTCACGGTCTTCAGGAGCCCTGCTATGCTTGCCATGTTACGCCGTCGCTTTATCCTAACCAGCGTAATGGCGATCTTGTTGGCGACGTGTTGGTTGGGTCCGGCTTGGGGCGAACAGGTCATCCGGCTCGGGGGTCTGAGGAACGTCACCGCCACCGTTTCCGAGCCGGACGACACCTACCGCATCGCCGTCGAGATGCTGCCGGTCAGGGCTTTCGACCCGGCGACGAACAAGGCGCTGAACCTGTCAAAGGGGCGGATGTATGCCGCCCAGGCATTGGGGAAGCACCTGAAGGCGGAGAGTCTTACGATTCGAGGTCTGGAGATCCGGGAGAACGGCACTAGCGGCAACACCTTCCGAATGGTGGCTGTCGTGCCGCGAGACGGCGTGTCTGTGGGAGCGGGCACCTCCGATACCCGAGAGCCGCACAAGACGATAGGCGCTTCCAGCCGACCGCCAGCCGTGGCATCCACATCCCGGCAGCACGAGATTCGCTTGGCTGCCGATGCCACGACCGCCGACTTCCTCAGCCGGAAGTCGGACTACCTTGACACCATCATGCGGCTCCAGGAGGCGATGACCGAGGAAGGGGAGTCGCCGGAGCGGCAGTCCCTGAAGCCCGAGGACTTCTACGACTCTATCGGGAGCATCGAGGAACGGGCGGATGCCGCTTTCAAGGTGATCGCCGGGCAGATCGACGACGACAACCTGCTGCTTTCCCTGGAACAGGAGGAACTGCGCCCGCTGCTGAAGAAGTCGCACGTCGAAGTCCTGAAGGTGCTGAAGTCGGCGGTCGCCCGGTTTGACCAGCGGCAGGAGGAGTTGAAGAAGGCAAAGGAGAAGCCGAAGTGACAATATGCCGGATCGCCAGCCTCTCTTGGATAGTTCTTATACTGGTCTCCGCCTCCCCCTCGTTGGCTCGCACCTGGACCGACAGCAGCGGCACGCATAAGATCGAAGGCGAGTTCGTCAATCTGACTGACGGCAACGTGGATATCCGCCGCGACGACGGAAACGTGGTCCGTGTGCCGCTAGGGAAGTTGAGCGAGCAGGACCGGAAATACGTGCAGATGGCAGCATCTGATCGCAAGGGGTCCCATTTCATTGAAGCCGAGGGCACTGGCACCACATCGGAAGAAGCCCTCAAGGATGCTTTTCGGGCAGCCGTGCGGCAAGTGGTAGGGGCATACGTGGACGAGGACACCTGCGTCGAGAACGATGAGGTTATCAAGGACCAGGTGTTGACCCATAGCAGAGGGTGTATTGAAAGCTATGAGCAGTTGTCGCAGAAGGCGGAAGATGGGGTGACCCATGTCACGATTCGTGCCGTCGTGAAGCCGGATGAGGTAGTCAGTTGTCTGCGAAAAGCCAATGTGGCGATGACCGATTTGTCTGGCGAACAGTTCTGGGCGAAGGTGACGAGCCAGCGTCAACAGGAGAGAGACGCTGAGTCGCTGCTTCGCAAGGCGCTCGACGGGTTTCCCGAAAATTGCCTGAAGGCGGAACCTATCGGCGAGCCCCGCCAGGACCATGACGAAGCGGTGACTCGACTCGGCATCACAGTGCGAGTTGCGGTCGTTCCGCAAGCTTATCAGACGTTTTCCACGGAACTTCGACAAGTGCTGGACCAGATTGCCAAGAGGAAACCCAAACAAGAAACGGAAACGACCTTCGAAAGGCAGGCGAACTCGGAACTGCCGGTTCTTTACTCAACGGCATCCTCGTCGGAGAAGTTCATTCTTGCTCTACTTGGCGTAGTTCATCACTCCACGTTGCCTCACGGTTTGAGTTCCAAGGCGCGTTTCAAAGAAAGGCCCTTCACCCCCCAAATACTCTTTCGATGTGGATGTCGGTGAGGATCTCGTACTTGCATTGAACACCCAGGTAACGAATTCGGGCACACAGTTGAAATGGAAGCGTTACCTCTTAGACAAACGCCTTCGTCCGCTGTTGACGGAAGTTGTTTCACGAAAACTATTCTGCCAGGTGATGCTCGTCAATGCCACGGGATCGCAGGTTGTAGCACAAGGGATTCCTTCCAAGACAAAGAAGGTACGTGACAGAGAGAAGTTCCCGGTGACGTTATTTGGCTCATACTGGGGAACGAGGGGAGGAACGCGAGAACTGAAGGTCGCGTTGGTTTCCCAAGTGTTCTTCAACGCTACGAGAATCACAGAACAGATGCCTGACTTGAGCTATGACTGCGTGTTCGATCTGACGGATGCAGAGTTGAGATCCGTCAAGCAGACCCGTTGCAAGCTATCCATGATCGAGGCAGACAACGATACGACGCGACCCAAGCGCAAAAGCAGTGGCAACGATACGACGCGACCCAAGCCCAAAATCAGTGGCAACGATGCGACGCAACCCAAGCCCAAAATCAGTGGTTTCGGCAGATGAGTTGGTCCATGCAAACAAGTCTGTAAACGACTTGTAGAAACAACATGACCGAAGGAATCCATAAATGGCATATTTCGTGTTCGTTCCGATCCTTATTCTCGGGGCGGAACCCGCTGCCGCCGAGAGATTCTCGGACGTGCGGATCGAGAGGCCCTTCGACAGTTACCTCCTGGCAAACCCGTTGTTGATGGAAAGCACAGGGGCCAAGGTTATCAAGTTGTCTAAGAAGAGGTCGGTCGTGCTGGCGGTCGCGTCCACTGTACTGAAGGACAGTTCAGCCGCCGACCGGCTGCGGGCAGAAAAGGTGTGCCGGGTGAAAGCCTTTGCCTGCCTTGTGCAGGAGAGAAAGGGAGTCCAGGTCTTCCACACTGAGGAATCCAGGGACAAGACCGTCGTCGTAAACTTGGACGGCAAGGAACACGGGACGAGCGTCTCGGAGTCCCTGGAGGTCACGAAGACCAAGGTCGAGGGCATCGCCAAGGACATGCCTGTCGTCGGGCGGTGGAAGTCCAAGGAGGGCGATGTGTTCTACCTTGCCATCGGGGGCATCGTCAACAAGAAAGGCGACCTTGTCCAGGACGGCGACCGCAACTGACGACAGCATCGGGGACTGTCACCGAACAGGTGCAGCACAATGCCGCAGTATTTACAAGACATTGCTGATGAACATGTAGATCGCTGGGGACGGGGTTCACAAAGGAGGTTGCCGTGCCGGAAATCTTGCGGGCGTACCTGATTACCTTTGGTTGGGCAATTGTCGGCTCCTTGTCGATGGGAACCGGTATCATCCTCGCCTTGAAGTTGTTTACCTGGACGACCCGGGAAGTCGATGAATGGGCGCTCGTCAAGGCTGGGAACATCCCCATGGGAATCATCCTCGCCGCAATCATCATCTCGCTGGGGATCGTGATCGCCGCGGCAGTCCATCCTTGAGGAGTAACGGCGTGGCACGGCGCACGCTAATGTGGCTGTCCCCGACGCGGTGCGAGAGCGCGTGTCGTTGCGGTTTCGTCGCCGCCGGGGTGCTGCTTCTTGCCGGTTCGCTGGGCACGGCACCGGACCCGAGGTCGGGCGACCACGCACCTGGTGAGCTTCGTATCTGGACCGACCGCAGCGGGAATTACCGTGCCGAAGCCGTCCTCATGGAACTCGACGACGGAGTGGTGACGTTGAGAAAGAAGGACGGGACGGCGATCAACGTGCCGCGTGAGCGCCTCAGCGATGCCGACCGCCGCTACGTGCAGACGCTCGCTGCCGGAAGCGGTGGCGGCGGCGCTGCTTCACCCCCCGGCGCGGACGCGGCGGACCGCGACGACGAGGACGTGCGGACCGACGCCCGCGACAACGCCCCCACCCAATTCAGGGCGCGCACGTCCTACCGCAGCACAGCACGCTCGACCGCCAGGACCGCGGTCGGGTCGTCCGGCAGTCGGGGGACCCGGCGGGTGGATGTCGAGGGAGTCGGGGCTACCGCCGAGGAGTCGCTCAAGGACTGTTTCCGCAAGGCGGTCTCCGTCGTCATGGAGAGTATCGTGGACGCCGAGACCCAAGTCGAGAACGACCGAGTGGTGCTGGACCGCGTCCTGACGTTCACGGACGGCTTTGTCGATTCCTACGAGGAACTGGGGACGGCATACGTCGAAAACGGGCTTGTTCACCGTCGCATCGTGGCTACGGTCAGGCGGGACAGCCTGCTGCTGGCCTGCGGTTGGGCTGCATCCGTGTCCGTCGATGCCAGCGGGTTGTACCCCGAGGTGATGACCAAGCTGGAGCGTCGCCGCAGCGCACTGGCGCTGCTGCGCAGGACGCTCGACCTGCTCCCCGGAAGCCTCTTGCAGGTCCAGCCAGCGCGCCCGCTCGTCGAAAAACTGGGGAGTACGACTACCGCGCTCGGTCTGGAATTGGTCATCCGCGTAGACCCGAAAAAGTACGAGGCTCTCCGTGACCGAATGGTCAGGATTCTCCCGTGCCTGTCCAGGCAGGATGGCACCAGCGAGGCATATCGCAGCCCCGTCGCCCGGACGTGGGAGCCCTACCGACAAGAGCTTCTCCAGAAGAAGTTCTTCGGTACCGCCGTGCGCGACCCGGGCGACATGTGCGTGGTCGATGTGCGGTTTGCAGGCATCGAAGAACTCTCGATGGGCGCGACCACGGGATTGCTGAAAGACAGCTTGCGTCCTAATGGACAAGGTGAAGGCACGTCGCTGTTCATCAAGGGGCAGTCCAATTGGAGATGGTTCGATCTCGACGAGGATGTGGAATTGTCGCCCATGGCGGACACGGTCGTCGTGGCCTTCCGGGACAGCGATGGCAAGGAAGTTCACACCACGAGCCTGTCCCTGGGACCCTGGGTTCCTGGTTTCGCCGTGCCGCCGCCCCGCAGTGCGGGAGCCGCCTCGCGTAAGGTCTTCATGTCTCCTCTGTTCCTGTACTGCTACAACAGCAACGATTCCGGCGTGCCGGAGACCATCGCCGCCGAGTCGGTGACGGTTCGCGGCGGGGTTACTTTGGAAAACGAGCTGTTGTCGCGCGTGAATACCGTCGATGCCAGCGTTCGGAGAGCGCCTTGGGTGCAACTGGAAGCCTTCGACCGGGATGTCAAGCAGAATGAGCGCGGGCTCAGGCGAAAGCCAGCCTACTCGCCGACGCCGGAGGAGGAACTTGCGAAGCGGGCTCGAATTGCCCAACACTCACGAGCTGCCCGTGCCGCTGCCCTTGCAAGAATCCGTGCCCATAATGCGGAGAATGAAGCTGCATTCCAGAGCCTGTGGCGGGCCGCGCTGCGCCGGTCCGGGTTGTAGTCGATCCTGTGTGGGCAGTTAGGCACATGGGGATCGTCTCCGCCGTGCAGGACCAGGACCTTCCACGCCTTGGGCGTGGTACAGGGGGCCGGGGAGTCGTAGATGACCGGGAACCAATGTCACAAGCAGCGGAGGTGTGTCATGGCGACGTTTCTGCGAGTTCTTTGTACTGCGATGCTGGGGCTGGCTGGGCTCGCGGCGTATGTGACCGCCGGTCTGGCAGCGGACGAGGCGATCCTAAAGCACGATAACGGGAAGATGGATTCCAAGCTGAGCAACACGGGAGGCGGCCACGCGATCCTGTTCGACCGTCCCGAAGAGGACGCTTGGTATCTGGATCGCGTCGAGGTCTTCGGGGCCCGCTACGGATACCCACAACCGCCCGACGAGGACTTTACCATCTACGTGACCGATCCAAGCATGGAACGGTATTGCTCGATTGCCCGCCCGTATGGCACGTTCGAGCGGGGGCCGGAGAAATGGACGAGTATCGCCTTGCCGCCGGTACGGGTGCCTGCCCGCTTCTACGTGTGCTTGGTGTTCAATCCCACGCAGACCAAGGGTGTGTACATAGGAATTGACAAGAGCGTCACGGAGAGCCATTCCCGCGATGCCGTGCCCGGGAGCCATTTGGGCGAACTGGAACAGGGTGCGGAGTGGATGATCCGAGCCCACCTCACGCGAAAACCGCAGGGGACAGTCATCGAGCTACTCGACCAGCAGCAGCGGGAGAAGAATGCCCAAGAGCAACTGGCGGTCCGGGAAGCGCGATGGCTCAAGGGCGCAAAAGCCATCGTGCTGAAGCACGACGGCGGGAAGATGGACAAGTACATGAGCTACGGCGGCCCGACCGCGCAGACGGTTGCCTTCGAGGCCTCGCCGGGCGAGCAGTACGTCTACGGCATCTCGTTCTACGGCTCTGAGTACGGTGGGCAGCACGACGCCGACGCGGTGTGCGGGGATGTGTATATTCTGGACGCCCAGGGCCGCGTCGTTTCCCGGACTTCCTTCCCCTACAGCCTGTTGACCTACCAGAGTGCGTGGATCGAGATTCCCACTTTGCCGACCAAGGTGGCCGGGAAGTTCTATGTGGCGATGCACGCCCACTCCGAGCAATACAAGGGGATCTACGTGGGCTACGATTCGGGTATTGAGAAGACCCATTCGGGCCTGGGGAGGGTAGGCCGCGAGAAGTTCAGCATAACGCCCGTGCCGCAGAAGCACGAGTGGATGATCCGGGTTAAGCTGGCCGACCGACCGGTCTATTACGATGCTGCCGACCTGGGAAACGAGGGAACCAAGGTCACGCCAGTGTCGGCAAAACCCTAACGCCGTCCCTTCGCCGGATTTCTTCACGCCCGCTCAACCCCGCCCGCCCGCTGAGGCCCTTCGGGCGCGCCTTGGGCGTGGTGCAGAGGGCTGTGGAGTAGTAGAATCGCTGGTAGCTCGACGCTGATCGCTCCGGTTGCGGCGTCGGAAGCGGGCAGGAATCGGTGACAATCAGATGTGTACGGATTATACCCACGCAGTTGTCGGGTTGGGGCTGGCACGCTTGTACGCAGTGCGGCCCATGCCCTGGGCATATTGGGGTCTGGCGGCAATCTTGCCGATAATCCCAGACCTTGATGTCTTCTCCATGGCCGCCTACAACGCCCCGCTGGGCCACCGGGGAATCACGCACTCGCTCGCCTTCGCCCTGTTGTTGGGTGCGATTGTGGCGGGCATGGTGTTCCGTTACTTTCGGGCGAGTTGGTGGTCGCTGGCCGTCCTGTTCTTTCTGATCATCGCCTCCCACGGGCTGCTTGACGCACTGACCAGGGGTGGCGAAGGCGTTCTCTCCTTCTGGCCGATGGGTGGGCGCTAACCCAGGCCAACGGAAAGAGCGTCACGCCGAGGTGGTCGCGCCGCAGACGTTCCAGCAGACGCTGGGGCGATTTGCCCGTCCGCGCCGCGTAGGCCGCCAGTTCGGGTCCGTCGCTGGTGATGGTGCGCGCGTCCTCCGCGCGGAATCCGGCCCATAGCTTGGGCAGGCGGAGCGCATTCCGCACCTGCCGTTGCCGATACCGGGCGTGGCGGTCCAGCTCACGTTCGAGTTGCAGCCCGAGGGCCAGAAGCTCGGTATCGGCTAGGTCGAGGCGGTAGCCCGGACCTTGGGGAACCGGCTGGAGCAGCAAGTCCTTGAAGAACTGGCAATTCTCCGAGCCGCCGAAACGGACGCCCCAGGGAATGCGGCTGGCGGAATAGCCAGCCAAGCGGAGAGCGTAGTGGTCGGGGCGGATCACCGCGTCGTAGAGCAGCACCATCGTCAGCTTCTCGACTTCGATGAGGCCGTCGATCGCCGGGCCGCTTACCAAGCAGCTGAGAGCGGCCAGATGGCGGGAATCGGCACGGCAGCGTTTGCCGCCAAATCGACGACGCCACGCATCAAGCGGCGTCGGTTGCACGGTTGCGATCATCATCCTTCCTTGCGTTCAGTGAAGGGTTACAGGAACAGGTCCAGTTGCCGCGCGGCAACGGACTTTGCGCGGGGGCGCTGCGGCCGGGGCCGCGGCGGTTGGAGCCGCGTGCCGATGGAGCACCCGGCTTCCAGAGGAAGAAATCGTCCTCGTCGTCATCGGCGAGGGCGTTGTCGGCCACGGGCTTCTCTGCGCTGAGTTTCTCCCACACCCGCTCGGCATCGCCGAAGTCGATGTTCTCGACGAGAGACTTGGCAAGCTCCATCGTCAGCGAACCGCTGTCGGCGGACATGGCGGCCAGCCCCTCGGCGGAGAACTGTCCTTCCAAGGCCAGCGAGGCGTCGAGCTTCTGGGCCATGAGGCCCATGGCCCGTGCCTGCATCGTCTCGCGGTAGTAGAGATAGAAGACACGACAAGGGTGCCGCTGGCCGTGTCTCATAGCGATAATATAACAGTCTCCGCAATCGAGGGGATCAAGATGGCCGTGGCATGGGGCAGGCGTGGGCCGGACAGGCGGATTGCTGTCCGGCCCAGCTGCCTCAGCTCGGCGAGGGCCTACGCGGCGGCGTTGCCGTCGTTCTCGCCGGTGAACTCGCGCCAGCTCTCCTGCAATTCACGCCTGAGCTGGCTGATGCGGCCCTGGCTGACGTTGAACTTGCGGGCGGCGTCTTGGGTGTGGTTGCCAAAGGAAAGGAACTTGGCGACCTTGCGGTCACGCGGCTTGAGGGTCTTCAGCCACACGGGGAAGTCGATGCGGCTGGCGGCCAACTCGGCGGGAGTGCAGGTGTTGTCGGCGATGAGGATTTCTTTCCAGCACTCTTCCTCGGCGTCGTAGTGGTCGAGCCTTTCGAGCACGACGCTCTTCAGTCGCTGGCAGTATTTGGACGAAACGTCCCGGCAGTTCAAGCTGCCGCCAGTCATGCGACCGTCGTTGACCTGCGCCACGCCGTAGCGGGCCAAGACGCTGGCGTAGGCGAGATCGAGCTTGCCCAACTCGGCCAACCGCGCGACGGCGCAGCAGCAGTTGCAGACGACGGCTTGAACGGCCTCTTGGAGGGACTCGGGATCGAGGTGACGAAAGGCGACACGGGCGTGCTTGCGGATGGCAGGGAGCAGCCGCAGGAACAACGATTGCCAATCGGGGGACGGACATGCAGTGCAAATCATTCGGGGTGACTCCTGATAGCTGAGCCGCCCCGTGACCGGGGCGGCCACGCGGGGGAATGGGGTAACGTGCACCGCCCTGGCATTTGCAGGGCAACGCGACGGTTTGGATCGCACCGCAGCGAGCAGCGCGATCCGAAACGCGAAAACCCCGTCAACCGACCGGAAATGGTCGATCAAAGGGGCTTTCGGGGCGAAAATGGTGGGTTGCGAGAGCTACGCTCTGCACCCAAGGTTTTATGACCCGTTCCGGCCTTCGATTTAGCCATGCGACGAGTATCCGGCGTCAGCGCGGAATTGGTTTGCAGGGCGCGCCGGGCTGAGTATACTCAGAGGCAAGGGGATACTCCCCAGGGAGATTATCATGGTGTACGAACGACAAAACCGCCTTGACCGCCGCCAGTTTCTGGTTGAAATGGGTGCCGCTGCGACATGCGTCGTGGTCCTGGCGTCAGACGGATTGGCGGCTGACCCAAACCGTAAGAAAGGCAACCGGGCAACGATCAGCAACGCGCAGCCACGGCGCGACGTGGAAGGGAAAATCATCGACGCACATGACGGCTGCCTGGAACGGTTTGGAGACCGGTTCTATCTCTATGGGACCACTTACGGCAAGACAGACGGATTTGGCACGGCCAATCGGTTCGTGGTTTATAGTTCGCCCGATCTCATGCGATGGACCTTGCACGGAGACTTGGTGAAAGGGCTGCACCACGGCGTACACTATCGGCCCTACGTAAAGTACAACGCGAAGACCAAGCATTACGTGCTCTGGTACAACTGGTATCCGACGCTCTGGAATGGGCAGTATGCCGTGGCCATTTCCGACACGCCGCAGGGACCGTTCACGATTCACGATCCGAATGTCGCGGTGAAAGAACCCAAGCCGGGCGATCTCGGATTGTTCGTCGATGACGACGGGAGCGGATATTTGATCTACACCTCGATTCAGCGGAACCACGGCATTTCCATCGAGAAACTGACGGACGACTATCTCGGTTCAACCCGTGAGAATAGCGGGATTCTCGCTCAGGGTTGCGAAGCCTGCGCATTGTTCCGGCGCAACAAGACTTACTATGCCTTGTTCGACGGATGCTGCTGCTTCTGCGCACAGGGCAGCGGAGCCCGAGTCTATACGGCGAAATCCCCCTTGGGGCCGTACACGCAGAGGGGCAACATCAACCGGGACGGAAAGGGCAAGACTATCATTGCCGCCCAGCAAACGCATATCGCCCAGTTGCCGACTGCGCACGGAACGGAATACATCTGGATGGGCGACCGTTGGCAGTCCACACCGGACAAGGTGAAGGGGCACGACTTCCAATTCTGGAGCAGCCCGTTGAGATTCGATGGGGACGGGAACATCGCCAGACTAGCCTGGGAGGATGAGTGGTCGATTGAGTTGAAACTCTAAAGATCCTCCTCCTCCACGGTTACGGGTCACGACATTGTACCGGCACACCGGCACCATGAAGATCGCTACCTGGAACGTGAACTCCGTCCGCGCCCGCTTGGAGCGGCTCTTGGCTTGGCTCCAGAAGTCGCAGCCGGACATTCTCTGTCTTCAAGAATTGAAATCTCAGGACGATGCGTTCCCCCACGACGAAATCCGCAAGGCGTGCTACCACGCGGCGGTCTTCGGCCAGAAGACCTTCAATGGCGTCAGCATTTTGAGCCGGATTGAACCCCAGAAAGTCCTTCGTGGCATGGATGACGGCATCGAAGACCCGCAGGCCCGGTTCCTGGCAGCCCAGATCGGTGAGATTCCCGTCATCAGCGCGTACGTTCCCAACGGTCAGGTCGTGGGCTCGGAGCCCTATTCCTACAAGCTCGCATGGCTGCGGCGGCTGCGGGCCTTCCTGGAGAGACACTTCACGCCCCAGACGCCCCTGGTAGTTTGCGGCGACTTCAACGTCGCACGGGATGAACTCGACGTGGCCGATCCAGCGGCTTGGGAAGAGACGGTCTTGTACCATCCCACGAGCCGCACTGCCTTGGAGCAGTTGCTGTCGTGGGGCCTGGTTGACGTGCATCGCCAACAGCACCCGGAAGGTCGATTGTATTCCTGGTGGGACTACCGGATGCTGGCCTTCCCAAAGAACAAGGGCCTGCGGCTGGACTACATCTTCGCCACGGCACCGCTGGCCGCCCGCTGCACCAGCGCTGAGATCGACCGCCAGGAGCGGAAGGGCGCAAAGCCGTCCGATCATGCGCCGGTGGTGGCGTTGCTTGCGGCAAACGGTTACAAACTGAGGTAGGATAGACGGAATCGTGAAACCTTCAGCGACGACCAGCTTCACTGCGAGTCCTAAATGGAGAACCACCGTATGCCATGGACCAAAACAAGCACCACCGCCAGTCGCCACCCTCTGTTTGTTCGGTGGATGGCGACGATGTTCATGGGATTCTGGATAGCGCCGGTACATGGTGAGGCACCCCTGCGCGATGCCAATCAGCAAGCTGCGCGAGCCGACGATGCGGTTCGGGTGGGCGCGGAGTTCTTCCTCAACCGTACCGAAACCGCCGACTCGGTTGCTCGCCATTTCCGCATGATGAAGGATCATGGGTTGACCATCGCCCGAATCTTCGTGATCTGGGACGATATTGAGCGCACCCCCGGCCAGTGGGACTTCCAGCGTTATGACTGGGTGTACGACGCGGCAGCGGCCAATGGCATCCGTATTGCGGCCACGCTCTGTGCCGAAGACCCGCCGGGTTGGACGCAGCAGACGTCGTTCTACCATCAGCGAACGGACCTCAACGACCCCCAGCGGCGTAAGCACGCCGCCGAGTATCTGGAGAAAGTGGTCACCCGGTACCGCAATCATCCAGCCCAAGGTTACTGGCTGCTGATGAACGAGCCGACGTTGCCGCAATACTTCACGCCGCCCACCATGGCCCGATTCGGCCAGTGGTTGCAGAAGCGGTATGGCACGGTCGATCAACTGAACTTGCGCTGGTTCCGCCCGCTGAAGGGCTTCTCGGAAGTGCAACTCGACCCTGCGCAATGGAAGACGGGTTGGATGGATTACCCCTCCTACGTCGATTGGAAGGAGTTCAACATCGACAACCTGTGCGACCAATTACGCTGGATCGGGGCCCGCGTGCGGGAAATCGACCCGCATCATCCCACCCACGCCAATCCGCATGGGCTGCTGGGGGCTCTTCCCGTCGCCGGGCAAGACCTCTGGCGCGAGGCGAAAACCGTCGATTTTCTCGGCGCGTCGATGCACCCACCGTGGCACTTCAATGATTTTCGACGGGAGGACTTCGGGGTGGCCTACGCTTGTTGCGTAGATCAAGTGCGGAGCGTCTCCCATGGACGGCCTTGGTGGGTAACCGAATTGCAAGGCGGGCCTACCGTCTTCACGGGAAGGCGGGCCATGACACCGACCAGCCAGGAACTCACCCGTTGGCTGTGGGACGCCGTGGGCGGAGGCACCAAAGGAATCGTTTTCTGGCTCTGGAACGCGCGCACTTTGGGGCGCGAGGGAGGGGAATGGGCCTTGCTCGGCCTGGATGGCCGTCCCACGGAGCGTTTGCTGGCAGTCAAGGGCTTTGCCCGCGTTCTGGCCACGCTACCTGCTGTTGAACGGGCCGTGCCTCAAAAGTCGCGAGTGGCGATCCTCTACAGCCAGCCGACGATGTTGCTGTGTGACATGGAAGGGCAGAACGTGGGGCACGAGAAGGATGCCCTTCTGAGTCTGTGGGGTTGCTACCGGGCCCTGCTGGAAAGCCATGTCCCCGTCGATTTTATCGACGTGGAAGAGCTGAAGGCAGGCCGGGCAGCGGATTACGACGTGCTGTATCTGCCCCATTGTTATGCCCTGGATGCCCACACCGGGGCCGCCGTACGGCACTTCGCGGAAGCTGGCGGGACGGTCTGGGCCGATGGACTGCTGGGCTGGAAAGACCCGTATGGAAATATGTCGCCCAAAGCGCCTTTGGAAATGACTGCGCTGTTCGGTCTTGAACTCCACGACATCGAGGCCATGGAACAACCGTTTTCTTTGGCGGGAACCGACAAGGGAGGTGAGCTGTGGCGACTTCACTTTACCCTTCAAGGAGCGGAGGTGGTGCTCCATGACGGCGCAGGCAAGGCGGTTGCGACGAGCCATCGTTTCGGCAAGGGCATCGCCTTTTACTATGCCACGGCGCTTTCGCTGGGGTACTTCCGGCGTCCTCAAGCGGAAGTGCGGCGATGGATCGTGGCACCCGCTGTTGGACGGAACGCCGTATTGCCGGTAGCAATGAAGGGCGGATCGGAACAAATCGTCTTCCGCGGGATGGTCTCGCCCTCGCAGCGCATAGCAATCTTGAGCAACTGGGGGCCCAGGAGCACATCGACCGTCTGTTTTGGCGGTGACTTCCGCCGCGTGGTGGAGACGCTGACCGGATCGGAGTTGAAGCCTCGGCAAGAGCGAGGCCGTACTACTGTCGATGTCAGCCTGGAAAACGGTTCCGTGGCGGTTATCGTTGCCGAATAGGCAAGAACGCCACAATCACGGCGGATGATATGCAACTCGCCTGGGCAACCGACATCCACCTGAACTTCCTGACCAGCTTCGACCGTCGCCGGTTCTTGGAGTCCATCAAGGGGCAGGCCGTTGCTTTGCTGGTTACCGGCGACATCGCCGAGAGCAACAGCCTGGGCGAGATCCTCCGCCAGATGATGGCCGTGCTGGACATGCCAATCTATTTCGTCCTCGGCAATCACGATTTCTACCGGGGCTCGGTTATCGGCACTCGCTCGGCGTTGGCGGAGATGATCAGCGGCTCCAAGAATCTGGTCTATCTCAGCCAGGCGGGCGTGGTGGAACTGACGCCCAGCACCGCCTTGGTCGGCCACGACGGCTGGGCCGATGCCAGACTGGGCGACTTCGACGGCTCGGAGGTGATCCTCAACGATTTCCTGCTGATCGACGAGCTGCGATGCTGGAAGAATCTTCACACCCTGGACAAGCCAGCGCTGCGGCAGGCCCTCCAGGCTCTGGGTGACGAGGCAGCAAGGCACCTGAAGACCGTCTTGCCGGTAGCGGCAGAGAAGTATCCGCACGTCATCGTCGCCACGCACGTTCCACCCTTCCGTGAGGCCACCTGGTATCAGGGTCGTCCCTCCGCCGACGACTACCTGCCCTACTTCTCCTGCAAGGCCGTGGGCGACGTGTTGCTGGAGACGGCGGGCGCGTACCCGCACTGCGATCTGCTGGTGCTCTGCGGCCACACGCACGGCGGCGGCGAGGTCCAAGTGCTGGAGAACCTGCGAGTCGTCACCGGCCCGGCAGAGTACGGGAAGCCTGAGATCCAACGGGTCATCGACATGGCGTAACCGGGTCAACCTTTCTCATCGGTGCGTGCCCGCTCCCGTTTCCATTGGACGTACTTGCCGATCTCCGAGTGGGCCAGCAGCTTGTCCAGGGTATTGTAATGCCTGCCCAGCTTCTTTTCGTCGGGCACCAGGTCGTGGATCGCCTGGTGACACGACTTGCAGACGTTGATCCCCTCGTGCATCTGCTCCCGCGTGTACCGCTTCTTGAACCACTTGTTGCTGTGCAGGGTCCGGGGGATGAAGTGGTGGAAGTTGTGGGATTCCTCGGACTGGCAGAGTTGGCAGAGCATTCAGCGGTCTCCGTCGTTCAGACTCCATAATGGACCGCCAGCCAGACCGTCTTTCCCTGCGGGTCTGTCCAAGCAACCCGATGTCGCACGTGGGCCGGGATGTTCAGGTGCGAGCCTCGCTGCAATACCACGGCTTCCGCATCGCCCTCAATCTCTACGGCCGCACTGCCTTCCAGGACCACGACCCATTCGTTGTCGTCCTGGTCGTACCAGAATCCCGGTGGAGAAGCGTGTCCCTGGGAAACGATGCGTTCGATCCGAAAGCTACCGGCCTGGAGGATCGCGGTGGCCAGCTCTTCGGGAAGCTGGGTGGGAATGTCGTCAAACAGGTTGTCTGCGTTCATCGGCGTCCGTCCTTCCACGCGGCTATTCTCGGAAACCGAAGCAGACTTGGCAACCGCTTCCCAAACCCAATCGGGAACAGTCTGCTGGCCTAGTCGTCAGCGTCTGCGGCGCTGCCGTGGTGGCTGACCAAGCCTCTTGTTGACGCCGCTTGGCGTTGGACAGACTCTCGGATCGGTGCCTTCGCTTCGAGGACGCCCTGGAAGGACTGGAGTGACGCCAAGCAAGACGGGGACGTGGCGGTGAAGTACCGCTCCCGCGAGAGCTGAGAAACGATAGCGCAGGCCAGGACGCTGAAGCGTTTCCACTCAAACCAAATCGCGAAACAAGCCGACCTTGACGCCTGGGCAAGGAGTTTCGCTTCCCTTGCGGTTACGCCGCAAATCAGGCAAGCCCGGCACGAATACCGACCGATAACAGGGAATGCCGCCAGACGCGGCCTACGGGCTGCCGCTACTGCGCCGGTCGCATGTTTGCCGACCAACCGGCGAGGCCCAGGGCAGCCAGTGCGGGTCAGAACCCCGCTCGCCTTGCAGAGGCGGGCGGGGTTTGGTGTTTCTTGGTCGGATTACCTCTTCACTTCTGCCCCAAACCCAACGCCCCAATCGTCATCAGCACCCAGCCGATGATGAACGCAATCCCGCCTACCGGCACTGGGTAAACGAAGAATCGCCGTCCGCTAGCCAGCCACGCATAGAGCAAGCCGGAAAACAGGATGATGCCGATCAGCATCGACCACCCGGCACAATCGAACCACCGACTCCGTTGGTACAAGTTCAGTAGGCCGACGAGCACGAGGCCGATGGCATGGTACATCTGGTACTGCACCGCCGTATGGAACGTCGCAAGCTGCTCCGGCGCAAGCTGCGATTTGAGAGCGTGGGCACCGATGGCCCCCAGGCCCACAGCCAGGGCGGCGAGGACACCGCCGATAGTAACGAACACGTTGCAGTTCATCGTGATCTACTCCCGAGCTTTCCCTTCGGGGGTAACAGTTCATCGGGCCGAACCCCGTACTTCCGTTGTCTCGCCCGTCCCCAGGGGCACCCACCGAGCGTAATCACCGTCTCGATGGCCTGGAGGAATCGGGCAAAGCGATTCCCTTTTCTGGCCCTGGTGCAGACCGGGCAGCGTTTTTCGCAGTAGTCGGGATCAAACACTTCAGTCCATCCTCAATCAAAGTCCGGGGCCAGGTCTGGCTTTTCCTCAATTTACCGCCTGGAGGGCAAGTGGCAAGCGTCGGCCTGGGCTGACGCCCGACTGTCCGAACAAAATTTCGGCCGCTGGTCGGGATCTGTTCGCAGCGGAGGAGGGGGACAAGTCGGAGGGTCAGGCCCGGCGCTTCATCTGGTATACCAGCATGACGACCAGAACGGCGCAAATCACGGGCCACCACGGAAAGCCTGTGCCCGGCTGAGGAGGAACCGGAGCCGCAGACGGAGCCTGCTCCGATGACACCCCTGTGGGCGGCGATGAAGCGTGATCTGCTTCGGAACTCTGTGGACCTGTAGGCGTCCCATCGGTCGGCGACTCCCGCCGAGGCTGTGGAGTCGGCTGTTTCTCATCGCCGGGTGAGACTCGGGGTTGGGGAGTTGGTCCAAGCGAGGGGATGCTGGGAACGAGCGTAGGGGGCTGGAGATCTGGATAGAGCCTATTCGGACTTTGAGCATGGACCGTGTACGGCGGGACGAACACGGCGTATCCAACCAGCAGGGCAAACGCGATAGATTTCATGGCTCGGCATCCCGGAGACCTTGAACGCTGTTGAAGGCGGGTGACTTTTACCACAAGCGGCCCATTGGGGACCAGCCCGACTTTCGCATTTTCCCCAGTTAACGTACCCCTTCGCCGCAGAAGCTCCAGCAGTTCCGGCCACACGCACGGCGGCGGCTAGGTTCAGGTGCTGGAGAACCTGCGAGTGCTGACCAGCCTGGCCAAGTACCGCGAGCTGTGGACGACTGCCAATGTAACTGCTGAGACAGTCGCTCTACTCGGCTAAGAAGCCCTTCGCCACCGCGTCACGGATCAGGTCCTCGGCATACTGTCCCAGCAACGGCGCACCTTCGCCGACCGGACGATTACGGACGAAGACCCGGCCCGACGTGACGGCGTGGTCCAACCATGCGCGTCCGCCGGTCATGTAATTGTGCAGCAGCGGCTGGAAGCGATCCATCGCCGCCGCGTAGCGGGCCTCGGGTGTCTGCCGCGCCTCAAACTCTTCCCACAACCCTCGAAACTCGGCGACCTGGTCGGGTGGCAGCAGGCCGAAGACCCGTTCCGCCGCCTTCTGTTCCCGCTCGGGTTGGTCCAAGCAGGCTTTCTCGTGATAGGCGTAGGTGTCGCCCGCGTCGATCTCCACCAGGTCGTGGACCAGGAGCATCTTGATGACCCGCAGCACGTCCACCTTCGGATCGTCGGCGTATTCCAGGAAGAGCATGGCCGCCACGGCGATGTGCCAGGAGTGCTCGGCGTCGTTCTCGTAGCGCGACTGGTCCAAGAGCCACGTTCGGCGCAGCACCCGTTTGAGCCGGTCAATCTCCGTGAGGAATTGGATCTGCTGCTGGAGGCGGGGGATTTCTGACATTGTTCTCTTGGGGTCAGGGCTTTGGCTTGGTCAAGAGTGCTGCCCCGATCTCGTCGCAAGTCTGGATCAATTCTCGGGCGGTCTTTCGTTCGTGGGCCTGGTAGAAGGCGATGCCGGGACATTCCGGGGTCTTCTACCGAACCGGCACGATCAGGTCCGCATGGAACTTCACGAGCCATTTGAGCCCAGGGCGCATATTCCCACGGCCTGTAGCGGCACGCTGGCCGTGAGACCCGGTTTGCGGTTAGGAACCTTGTAACCATCCTTTTGTCATGGGAGAGAACACCGTGTCCGAAAAGACGAACCAGACGCTGACACTCACGATGCTTCAGGAAGCCGTTGCTGGAACGGCAGCAGCATTTCGCTGTATTGCGCGACTGGAACCGGCAGGCGGGCCGGGCGACAAGATTTTCCCGCCGACCTACGAGGGTGGCCAGTACGCTACAGAGGAACGCCGGATCAACGGAGAAGTCTTGCCCTGCGTCCTCCTCGATTCCGTGCAGTCACAGACGAACCGCATGGAGTTGGCGCTTCTGGATGCCTGGGAGCGAAAGCCGATTCCGCTCCCGGTCATAAGCGTTGACTTTGTCAGCGCCGGACTGACCGAGGTCGGAGAGATCACGAGCCTGGAGGCCCCGCATCGCATCGCCGACGCGATCCTCCGCGACAGTCGGTACGAAGACCGGCCCTTCCGGCAGTCATCATTCGGCAAGAAGCTGAACACCATGACGCCTCGAAACGCCACGGCTTCTTTGAGTTGTGCCCGACCGCACTCTTGTTCGGCCTGTGGGACTCTACAGGCCCGAAGGGCGGGGCGGGGGCCAAGTTCGCCCGCGCGATGGTCTCCGAGATAATCGGCATCAATGCCCAGCCGGGCATGAAAACGAGCAGCCGGATCGACCCATTGGGCATCATGCTTCAGGCCGGACCTTTGTACCAGGCCAGAGGCGGCGGGTGGACGCTCGATCCCGAAGAGGCGATTCAAGAAAAGAACAACCCCGTCAAACTTGGCACCGATGGCAAGCCATCCGAGGCCAACCACGGCAACGTGACGCCCACGATTGCCGACGGCGGGTTCACCATCGACAGGGCGATCCAGACTACCGTCGTGTCGCTCCCCGCGCTGCGCCGCCTGCGTTTCCCGATCAATGGCAAGCCCGAAGATCACGTGGATCACGCAGCGCGGACGGTGTTGGCAGCTCTGGGGCTGTGCGCGGCGGCGCTGACAAGGGAGCAGGGTTACGATCTGCGATCACGGTGCCAACTCCATGCGATGGGGCCGGTGGCATGGGAGATGATCGGCGGGCCGGGCGAACCTGCTGTGGCCTTTTCGCTTTCGGGCAAACAGGCATGTGAGCTGTATCGCGAGGCCGTGGCAGCGGCCAAGCGTGTCGGCCTGCCCTGGCACGACGATAAGATCCCATTACAGCCGTCGCCTCAGCTCGTCGAGTTGGTTCGCCGGAGCCGGGATTTAGCGGCGAAGGTCAGCTCGGACGGAGAGGGGGGTGACTGATGTTTGCCATCGGCATTCGTTACCTTTGCGGCTGGAGCATGGCCACGCACCCGGCCAATCGCGAGCGCCCGGAGTGGCCGCCACACCCGGATCGGGTTTTCATGGCTTTGGTGGCTGCGCACTTCGAGGCGGACAACCACCAGCCGGAACGCGAGTCGCTGCTCTGGCTGGAGCAACAAGGAGCTCCTGCCCTCGCTGTTTCAGAGAGCCACCCGCGGTCGGTCGTCACTTCCTACGTCCCGGTGAATGACCTGGAAATGCCGCGATTCCGCGCAGGCCAAGCGTCGGCACAGCAGCTCAGCATGGGCCTTGCCTTGCTACCCGAGCACCGTCTCCGCCAGGGTCGCCAGTTCCCCGTGGCCATTCCCGATGATGAAAGGGCGTACTTCATCTGGAACGACGCCCAACCGAGCCCCACATGCCGCGAAACGCTGGCCAAGCTGTGCGGCAGGGTCACCTGCCTCGGGCATTCCGCGTCGCTGGTCCAGGCATGGGTGGACGAACGCCCGCCCGCGCCGACCTTGGTGCCGGTCCGGCAGAACTCACGATACCGCCTCCGCGTGCCGGGCCGGGGGCGTCTCGGTAGTCTGGCAGCCCGTTTTGAGGCAGGGCTCCGCCCCTCGCCGTCGATGTGGTCGGGCTACGACAAGCCGATCCTTGAGAGCGCGCCCTGCCCCCAACCTGCTTCCGTGTTTGATGACGACCTGGTGGTCTTCCGTCGCCTCGCCGGGCCGCAGTTGGCCTTGGAAACGACCCTCCGCCTCACGCAAACCCTGCGCGACGCCGTGATGGCCGTAAGTCCTGATCCGCCGCCAGAGTGGATCAGCGGGCATAAGGCGAATCGGACCCGCAGCGAGTGCCCTCATGCAGCGTTTTTCCCTCTAGCCGACGTTGGCCATGCCCACGCAGACGGCCACCTTCTGGGCGTGGCTGTGGCTATTCCTCGGGCCGTTGGCCCCGAAGAACGCGCTCGCTGCCTGAGAGACTTCTCTTACGATGCCTTGGGATCGCCCTTGCCGCGTGATCTCACCTTGGGGCCGGTGGGCAGGTGGCGTATCCAGGCCGACGAGCGGGAGGAACGGCCGGTCGCGCTGCGGTCCGAGACCTGGTGTTCGCCTGCGAAGCGATGGGCCACCGTGACGCCCATCGTGCTGGACCGCTATCCGAAGACGGAGGGCGACGCCGAGGAGACGATCAAGGTGGCCTGCGAGCGTATTGGCCTCCCGCGTCCAATCGACGTAATGGTGTCCCCCATGTCGCTCTTCGAGGGTGCCCCGCCTGCTCGGCAGTTTCCACCGCTACCGGCGAAGTTCGGGAAGTCCCGTGGTTTCCAGACCCACGCGGTAATCACTTTTCAGGCCGACGTGCGTGGGCCGCTCCTGCTCTGCGCCGGTCGCTACCGTGGCTATGGAACTTGTCGCCCCTGGCGGCCGATGGGAGGTCGAGAACCATGACTGACCCTTTGCTTGATCGCTTTGACGAATTCTTCGCTGCCGTCCATGATGGGCACGATCCGTTTCCCTGGCAGCGACGGCTTGCACGGCGGGTGGCTGAGGGTGATTGGCCGCTGGCGTTGGCGTTGCCCACGGCCAGCGGCAAGACGGCGTGCATCGACATCGCGGTCTTCGCTCTGGCCTGCCAGGCCGCTTGGCCGAAGGATAAACCCCGTACTGCATCGCGCCGAATCTTCTACACCGTGGATCGTCGGGTGATTGTGGACGAGGCGTTCGACCACGCCGTCAGCGTGGCCAGAAAGTTGAACGAGGCCGAACGGGGTATCCTTCGGGATGTGGCCCAACGCCTGCTAGAACTGATGCCGCCCGGCGACGGCGGGAAGCCTTTGGCATGCTTTCAACTTCGCGGGGGCGTCTACCGTGACGATGCCTGGGCTCGCACCCCGACATCACGGTTGCTTTTCCGTGGTTATGGGCTCCGCGCGGGCTATGCCTGGCCGGTCCACGCGGGGCTTGCCGCAAACGACAGTCTCATCATCCTCGACGAGGCCCACTGTGCCAATCCCTTCCGGCAGACGTTAACGTCGATTGCCCGATACCGCGCGTGTGCGGAGAAGCCGCTCTCGAATCCGTTCGCCGTGGTCCTGATGTCGGCGACCCCGCCGACGGATATTGCCGCCACGGACATGGAACGTCTCGATGCGGAGGATTTGGCCCACGGCAAGCTTGGCCCGCGGATCAAAGCCCAGAAACCGACTCGACTCATCGAAGTCAGGAATGCCAAGGGCAACGAAGCCCTGGAGCGACTAGCCAAGGAAATCGCCAAGCAGGTGTTGGCCTTAGCCGATGGCGAAGCCAAGGCCATCGGGATCATCGTGAACCGGGTGGCGGCCGCCAAGATGATCTATGGTCTCCTCGCAGACAAGCACAACTGCGAAGCCGTCCTGCTGACGGGGCGGATGCGGCCAATCGACCGGGATGAGACGATGCGCCATTGGAAGGAGAAGCTCACGGCCAGGGAGGGGCGGCCAAAGCTCGACCGCTCTCTGTTCGTCGTTGCCACCCAGTGCCTTGAAGTGGGCGCGAATCTCGACTTCGAGGGCTTGGTCACGGAATGCGCCAGCCTGGACGCGCTGCGCCAGCGTTTCGGGCGGCTCAACCGCCTGGGGCTGAGAACCAGTGCGCCAGGGATCATCGTGATCCGCGCGGATCAGGCTAATCCGAAGGAGGACGACCCGATCTACGGTTCGGCGCTGCCCGAGACCTGGAAATGGCTACAAGGCCAGGCCGCCAATGGCGAGATCGACATGGGGATCGCCTCCCTGGACCAGATGGTCGGCGAAGCCGTCCAGGCGGACCCCGGCCTGCTCAAGCGGCTCAACGCGCCTGCCCCGGACGCGCCCGTCATGCTGCCCGCTTACGTGGACTGCTGGGTGCAGACTTCCCCCGTTCCATGCCCCGACCCCGACGTATCGCTTTTCCTGCACGGTCCAGATCGCGGTGCGCCGGAAGTGCAGGTCGTTTGGCGAGCGGACCTGGACCCCGCAGCGCCCAATCGGGCTGCGTGGGCAAGTGCCCTAGACTTGTGCCCGCCCGCGGCCGCGGAGTGCATGCCGGTGCCACTTCACGCATTCCGCAACTGGTGGAATGGAGACGATGCTTCCCTTTCCACCATGTGTGACGTTGAAGGTGGACTGTCTATCGAGAAGGAAGTCACGGGTAAGGGGCCGCCCCGGCATGCTCTCCGCTGGCTTGGGCTGGACGATAGTAAGCTCGTGCAGGACGCCATCGGCTTCCAACCGGGCGATACCATCGTCCTTCCGGCCAGTGTCGGCGGCTGGAATGTCCTCGGACACGTCCCGGGCGCACCGGAAGGCGATTTCGGCATTGATCGGGGTGATGAGGCCAACGCCCTGTCACGCAGCAAGGCGGTCCTGCGGCTCCATCCCGCGTTACTTGACAAGTGGCCAGCATCGACTTCACGAACGCGGCTATCGCAAATCGCGGAGGCTGAGGAAATGCCCGAGGACGCCTGCGAGCTACGAGACCTATTGCGGTCCTGCTGTGAGGCGGGCGGCTGCCCCGCCGCGGTTCGGCCCATCGTGCAAGCCCTCGCTTGCGATCATCGGCTTCAGTTCTATCGGCATCCTTGCCCCGCTCAGGATCTCGGGAGCGGCCGCGTGCGGCACGGCTTGGTTCTCCTCGGCTCACGACGCCTGCCGCGCACGGGGTACGAGAGCGACACGTTCACCCATGAGGACGACATGGCATCTGCAACGGTGCGAGTCCTCTTGACCGACCATTGCCGAGGCATGGCCGGTCTGGCTGAACAGTTCGCCGAGAAGTGTGGTTTCCCATCAGAGACGGTAAGGGCCGTAGTACGCGCTGCGCAATGCCATGATTTCGGAAAGGCCGACCCGCGGTTTCAAGCGTGGCTGCATGGTGCAGCGACCTGGTTGATCACCGTCGGCCAGCCATTGGCCAAATCCGACCGCTGGCAGAGTTCTCTCGCCCGAGAGACTGCACGACGAAAAGCTGGTTATCCTCAAGGCGGACGCCACGAGCTGCTGTCGGTGCGCCTTATCGAGAGCGCGCCCGGCCTGTTGCAGGAGGCAGGCGACCCCGACCTTGTGCTACACCTTGTCGCCGCCCACCACGGCCGATGTCGCCCATTCGCCCCCGCGGTCGATGACCCCCACCCTGCCACTGCGTCTCTGACCCTCGATGGCCAGACGCTGACCGCTGGCAGTACTACCGGCTTGGAATGTGCGGGCAGTGGCGTGCCCGAGCGGTTCTGGCGACTGGTTCGTCGATACGGCTGGTGGGGCTTAGCCTGGTTGGAAGCAATCTTGATTCTGGCCGACCACCGATGGAGCGAGCGGGAAGAAACCGTACAGGAAAGGGGCAACGATGAGTAACGAACTGGAACTCCCGGGCCTGGATGGCGGCAATCCCCTGGCCTTTCTCGCGGCCCTGGGGACGCTCCGCACATTGACCCTGGCAATGCCCGACGACACCGTCCGCATGTCGTGGCACCCGGCGGGCGCATGGCGGCCGGTCCTCCATGCCCATCACCACCTGACGGAGGCCGCGGTCGTGCAGGCTCTTCATGGCCGACTTGTCGGCACGGAGAACCATCCGGCGTTTTCCCTGGGGGATAACCTGGAGGTCCCGCCCGCGGACTTCCGCCAGTTTGCCGAGAGGGCCGCCGTCGCGTCCGACCGGGCGTGGGCGGACTTCGCTGCGGCTTATGGCTGCGATGCCGTAAAGGCTACCAAAGGCAAGGCGGAGGTCATCAAGGATACCGCGTTGCGGACTATGAGTGGGGCTGGCCATCAGCACTTCCTCGGGTTCATGCGTAAGATTGCTGCGGCGACCACCATCGGCCACCTGAAGAAGGCCCTCTTCGAGCCCTGGCGGTACGATGATCCGCTCAAGAACTTGAACATGCGGTGGGACCCGGCCGACGACAGCCGCTATGCGCTCCGTTGGAGAGACCCCAGCAAGGACAGTAGCCGTGATTCCCGCGGTTCCGTATTGGGTGCAAACCGGCTTGCCATCGAAGGGTTGCCTTTATTGCCAACCGCGCCCAACGGGGAGGACCTGGCAACGACCGGCTTCTCGGGTCGATTGGCTCGGAGCACATTTTGGACGTGGCCGATCTGGGATGTCCTCGTGACTCTCGATGTAGTGCGCTCCATGGTCGCTTTAGCCCAGTTGCAGGAAGACGCGCCGCCGCGCAGTGCCCTGGCGCGGATGGGCGTGGCCGAGGTCTACCGTTCCCAGCGGCTTACCGTTGGGAAGTACCGTTGTTTTGCGCCCGCAGAGCCCGTGTAGGGCCTGAGCACGTTCGTTCTTTGACAATTTGGTAGCGACTTTCACATCGGCTTCTTTTCGCAGTGTCTGAACGTGTCGAGTTTTGAGGCAAGCCGGGAGCGGGACCAGCCAAACGACATGCCGCGGCAGTATGGTCGTTGGCTTTGGGAGGTTTCGAGCGGTCCTTTGACGCGAAAACCCCCGGGGCCGCTCGACGCTGCAACTCTCAGACTGCCAACAGTTTACAAGAGCACCCCTCTTTGGACCTTGGAAACGATGACCTCTGGACAACTACCGCTCGAAATCGTAAACATAATGGCAGTAGTGGTAAGAGGTTGCGAGTAGTGCCATTTCCGCGGCTGAAGAGCCGCGGCCCCATTGAAGCACGAACACTGCCACCCCGGCGGCGCGGCACTGATCATTTCCGCGGCTGAAGAGCCGCGGCCCCATTGAAGCTGCTCCTCGCCATAGCCCTTGACCGGCCGGTAGCACATTTCCGCGGCTGAAGAGCCGCGGCCCCATTGAAGCTGATCGTCCAGGGCCTCTTCCCAGCCGTGCTCCTGGGATTTCCGCGGCTGAAGAGCCGCGGCCCCATTGAAGCACCATTTGCCCGGCGTTAATCCCCACCGCGGCCGTGATTTCCGCGGCTGAAGAGCCGCGGCCCCATTGAAGCGCGTAGGTCATCGCAGCGCCGTCGGCCTGGCTCGCAATTTCCGCGGCTGAAGAGCCGCGGCCCCATTGAAGCCCAAGCGCCCACCGGATATCGTAGGCTCCGGCTACGTCGTCAAGAATCTGGAAGCCGCCCTGTGGGCGTTCCACGACGCCAAGGACTTCCGGGACGCCGTGCTGCGGGCCGTCAACCTGGGCGACGACACCGACACGACCGGGGCCGTCTGCGGCCAGCTTGCCGGGGCGTACTGGGGTGAGTCGGGGATTCCGCAGGAGTGGCAAAATGGGATGGCCAGGAAAGATATGGTCGAGAAGGCTTTGCAAGGGCTGATCGGATGCCAGGGATAACCAGGCTCAGGGCAGCGCATCCCGCCTGCGCTTCTTGGGCTGCGTCTGACGGCCTTTCCAGGCGGGGCTGGCTCTTGGTCGGCTTTGGCCGTCGCACGCACAGCAGCCATCCTGAATGGCCCTGCGCTGGCCCTGCGCGGCCTACTGGCGGACGGCACGGGCCTGTAGGAGAATGGCAGGGCACGGACGAGTGCGGTGATCTCACGGACGGCCTCAGTTTCAACACTGACGGGGGGGCCAGACCGACATGACCGACGTTGCCGCCATTCTGACCGTCCACGACCTCCGCCGCCGCTGGAAGCCGCACAAGGAGCGGCTCGCGGCCCTGGGTGGCGAGCAGGCTACGTCCATCCGCTTCCATCGTGCCTGTAGCTGGATGGTCGAAACCGTCTCGTAACCCCCACGCCTGCGCCATAAACGCGGAAATGGCACGGAGATTGGGCCATGGCCAATCAGGAAGCCTATGATGAGGGCTACGACGCCTACTGGGAAGGCGTCGATGTCAGCGAGAACCCCTACGACCAGGAAGAGGAAGCTGACGCCCGCCTCGCTTGGGAACAGGGGTGGCACAAGGCCCGCGAACACGATTACGACCAAAGCGAAGGGTGGCCAGTCAAACAACCCGCCCCAACGAGAAGTCCTGAGGCGACGATCTCGTCCGACAACGGTAGATAATCGAGTGCCACGGGTCTTTGGTGACCTCGCCCAACTCGTCTTCGACCTCTCGCCGTCGCAGGGCTAGCTCGTAGAAGTAGGCCGTCACCGTCTCCCCATCGGCGATTGCGATCCCCGGACTGGTGAAGATCGAGAAGAAGAAGATCCCGGCCCGTAAGGCCCAGACGGGAGTCCCCAACCCCTTCAAGCCCGGCGAGCTGATGGATCGCCCCGCCAAGCCCGCCTACAACAAGGTCAAGGTGCGGGCGCTGAAGCTGCTGAAGGACATGGCGAAGTAGCGGGCGGAGCACAGGTGCTGCTTGAAGCCCATCGTATCCAGACACCCCCCGGTCCAGACGATCTGAACCGGGGGCGTTCTCGATTACAACTCGACCTCGGCCGCACCACTCTGCCCGCAGGCCCGAATGCTCGGCCCGTCGCACGTACTAGCTCGGAGCGGCGGCGACGACGGAATTATAAATCTGGTAGAAGGCGTTCTTGGCCGCCGTCCCCAGGGAACTGATCGCCGTGAGGCAGACGATCACGATCAACGCCAGCATCACCGCGTACTCGACTGCGGTGGGGCCGTCCTCCGAAACGAGGAAACGACGAGCACTTTTTGCGAGCGACTTCATAAGGTTTCCTCCCTTGCGACGGTCGTCCCCGGCCGATGGACTCCAGCCGAACATCAGGACGGACCTACTTGGGTCATACGGGAACCCGGTGGGCACACGCCGTGCGGTTTTCACGGCGCTGGCCTGCACAAACAGCCCTGCGGATTCCAATACCACGCCGCCTCGACCTCGTCACTCGTCAAAATCCGGTTTCCTGGCCCGTTGGTCAGGGAGGAAATCCTATCCTTTCGGTAACCTGGCTGCCGTGCGGATGATTCCGTCCGGCCCATGGCTTTGCGCACCGGCCTTACGACCGGGATGCCTTTATCGAGGATCGGAGGCTCAGGCCTCAGTTGTTCCGGGGAGTTGGTCGGCAGGACAAGATGCACTGCTTCGTTGCCGACAGATAAGAACTCCCGTTTCAGAGGGGTTACTGACCATCGGGTCTTGCCTCTATCTCAAACCTACGGCAACTTCGCGGCTTGTCAAATCGAAAGGTGTGGCGGAAATGCGCAATTGTCGCGCTTGAAAACACCGTCGCGTGTACCACCAGCCACCCGTCAGCGGCTGCTGACGGTACCCCGGCAACCCCTTCAAGCCCGGCGAACTGATGGATCGCGCCGTCAAGCCTGCCTACAACAAGGTCAAGGTGCGGGCGCTGAAGCTGCTGAAGGACATGGCGAAGTAGCCGCTAGAGTTGACCATCACCGTCGTCGGCCAGTCAGGCAGCACGTCTTGCGGCACGTTCGGGCCTGGGGAGAACCGGACCGCCCGCTTAGACCTTCAGTAACTCGCACGATTCAGAATACCCGGGCGCTGGTCGGCCGAACTCACTGGCGGTGACGCGGGCCAACGCTACCAGTTGCCGCCAACGGAACGGCTTGCGAGTTGAGGCGAACTCCTCGGTCACCGTGCGGTAGAACTTCTCGGCATGAAGGGCGCCGTCTTCACTGACGGCGTAGCGCAGCAACAGGTCGAAGACCGGACGCGCGGGGCGATCCAACTCGCCGTAGCAATGGACCAAGGCACACGCCCGGTCCTGATCGTTGCTGCGGATTGCCGATTCCGCTTCAGCCAGCAGATGCTCCGGCGCGACTCGGCGGACCTGCTCCAAGTGATCCGCATGGGGACGGGGTCCCCAGTGAAGGAAATCGCCGCCGCGCTGCACCCGGTCAAGCGCCACTTGGTATGCCCCCAAGATCAGGCTGGCGACCGCATTGCGGCGGTTGCACGCCCGGACCATGTTTCGCCAGGCGTTGGCCGAATCGCAGGCGTGTACGCCGATAGAATCTCCGTGGACGCTCCCTCGCGGTTTGTTCGGCTGCACGTCGCTGGCAGTCCGCCCGACGTTGCGGAGGATCAACTGGTTGGCGCCCAGGGAGATTGCCTCCCCAACCGCCTCGTACGTCATCCCTTCGGCCAGAGTCGCGGCCACGGCGTCTGCGGCGGTCTGCGGGCTGGACTCGAAGATCGTCCTGCTCATCCGCTCGACCCAGGCGTCGTCTGCCTGACGTGTCCCCTCCGGGCGGCCCAGGAGCTTGTACTGGTCGAGCAGCTTTACAAGAAGTGTCCTCGGCTCGTCGCTACGGGCATCATGGCGACTTCCCTGTTCGCTCCTAACGCAGTAGTGCAGCGATTGGCGCAAGAGCGTGTGCGCGTGCTCGTGCCCGATCATGTCGAGAAGATCCCAGGACCGATACGGGAGCACGACTCGATGAACCTCGGTATTGTCCTGAACGGCCCAAAGGAGGTGGTTGAAGGCATCACCGGCGTCGCCGTGGGCCGACGCGGCGAAGGTCCGCTCGGCTAGTTCCAGGTCTTGGCGGCGTACGGCATCACGCAGGGTCGCGCCGTCGGGTAGCGGTTGGGCAGTCGTGTCGAGGCGGACTGGCCGGAGTTTCTCGGCCTTGCGACCCCCGACTGCTCCAATCCGCTGGTTGTTCCGATATAGGACCTTGAGCACGGGCAGAGCCCTTTGCGCCTCGGGCAACTCCAGGGCCATGTGATAGGCAGGGGCAAGGGCCATCATCGTATGGAAGCCCACGTAATCCTCGCCTCCGAAGGTCCGCGCGTTGGCCAAGGCCGCTGCCGCGACCAAATGGCGGAGTTCGGTGCCGGATCGTAGTCGTTCCACGAACAACGGCAGGAATCGGTTCGTTGGCGTTTCTTGCATCAATGCAACCAACGGCTCAAGCGGCCCGAACGTGAGCGATCCGGGTGCCTCCTCAGCCCTGGCTGGCGCCAAGCCCATCTCGATGGCCGTGGCGTAGCCCACGCTTGCAACCAACATTCCCTCGCCCACCTCCGCGAGGAACTGGCGACGGTTTCGCATGGTTCTCATATTGGCTCCCCCGCCAAGGAATCTCTTCGTGCATGGTCTGCACGCCATTGCACGACCCGGAAGAATCCGAAAATACAACCCTACGCGGGATTCTAGCGCGATTTGGCGTCGAGGCAAGTGTCGGCGGCGATGGTCCTGCCTGCCAATTCCCGCACGAAGAACCCGTAGCAGGGTCGCCCATTGCGCCAGTTCCACGAAGCCGCTGAGCTACTCCGATTGGGCAGGACGACCGAAGAACATCCGCTGTCCTTCGCGGTGCGCCACGAAGCATGTAACCGAGAAGCATCCCTCTTGGGGAGGGTGACTCCTTGATCGACACCCCGAGTGTCTGTACGATCAGCAGTTGCTTGAACGGTTCAGGGAAATGGCCCTCTCGCTGGAAACACCGCTCCGTTGGGGCGAACGGCGCGGCGGGCCCTGTTTCATCCGGTTGGAAGGAGATGGATTGATGAAGAATCTGAAGATCGCGACGGCAACCGCCATCGTCGTGTTGATTGCCGCGGTGGCGATGGCAGCCGAGGAAGGCAAGCCGAAGGGAAAGGACAAGGGGCCGAAGCTCAGCCTCATCGCACACACGATGTTGCGGATCGACCGCTTTAAGAGTGCCGTCGAAGGCTTAGATCTGACCGAGGACCAGAAAGAGAAACTCGGCAAGGTCCGCGACGATTTCGAGGCTAAGAGACAGGCGATCTACGAGAAACTCGGCGACCTGCTCACCGAGGATCAGAAGCAGATCGGCAAGGATGCGATGGAAAGTGCGAAGCAGTCCGGCAAGATGAGCCGGGAGGCTTACCAGTCGCTCGAGGCGTCCCTCAAGCTCACGGACGAGCAGAAGCAGAAGATGGAGCCCATCGGAAAGGAGTTTCAGAGCCTTGTGAACGACGCGATGAAGCAAGTCACGGAGGTTCTGACTCCCGAACAGAAAGAGAAACTCCAGCAGAAGATGGGCCCAGGGAAGAAGGGCAAGAAGGGGAAAAGAAGGAAGAGAAGTAGGGATCGTTGTCGGCAGCACGATACCTGCCACGGCGGCTGACGGTAACCCCGCGCAAGCGAACGCCCCCGGCCTTCTTACAGAGACGGGGGCGTTCTCGTTTTACAACTCGACCTTCTCGACCTCGGCCACGAAACGGCCGCTGTCGTCGGCCAGGAAGGCAGCTACGACGCTGAAGACGGCGTCACTGAAGCCGCCGACGTTCAGGATGTCGCTGCGATCCGGGGCCTGGGTGGTCGTGTACGGCTGGAGGTCGATGCAAATCAGCTTGGGGCTCGGGATGCCGTGGCCTCCCAGCCGCATCTGGTTCTTCACGAACTCCTGCCACTCGGTCACCACGGCCGTCGAGCCGCCACGACCGGCGCCGACCCAGCTCTCCTGGTCGCTCACCAGCACGCAGCCCACAAACCGCCGGTCATGGTACCGGGTGTTGGCCGCCGCCAGCGGCAGCGAGCAGTTCGTGCCGCCGCCGCCGAACTTGGCCAGCCGCTCGGCCAGGCTGAGGACCGAATCGCTCGGATCAACCTTGGCCTCGTAGGCCGCCGTGTCGAACGGAATGACCACGCTGTCCGGGTTGCGCCGCAGGATGGCGGCGGCGAACAACGCCGCCACGTCCACGCAGCGCATCTTGCTCGTGGCGCCCCGGCCGCGATGGCCGGTCACCGGCGAGGCCATCGAGCCCGACACGTCCAGACCGATCACGACCGGACCCGGCAGCTCCGGGACGTTGCCGCAGGCGATCTCCGCCGCCTTGTGCAGCGCGGCCTTGATCTTCTGCGGCACTTCGTCGCTGGCGTTGAGGTACGCCGCCAGGAACTGGTACGGGAACTGTCGCGAACGGAGGATCTCGTCCGCGTCGGCCAACCGGGCGGCGACGTAATCGACCATATTCTCCTTGGCCGGGGCCGGGCTGAAACCCAAGACCTCGGCAATCGCACGGCCGACCGTCCAGCCCGTCTGGGCCACGGAGCCGAAGACCCCATGGCGCAGGAGCGTGTTGAGGTTCATCCGCAGCGCCTGCGGACCCATCTTCCGGGCAATGGCTGCCCAGACCGCCGGACCCTTGGCCGTGTCGGCCAGCAGGTCCCAGCGGGCGTGCATGTTGCCGAGGATCAGTACCTGGGTTTCGGCCGTCTCCGCCTTGCGGAAAGCAGCCAACGCCATGACCTCTTCCGGCAGGTCGGCCTCGGTGGCCGGTGCCCACTTCTCGACCGGCTTGTCGGTCAGCCAGCCGAACAGCGCCCGGCGGGCGTTGTCCGGCGGAGTCGGCCGCGCCAGGCGCAGCACGTCCCGCAGGCTCGGATCGTTGCCAATCGACGCCGACAGCAGCTTCTCGACCGACGCGGTGTTCAGCCACCGCTGGACGGCCCGCTGGAGCGAGTACGACAGGCCCTTGCGGCCAAACTGGCCCGAGCGAACGAACTGCACCAGCGTGCGCAGGGTACGGCCGTTGTCCACGACACGGTCGAAGACCTGGCGGAACAGGGCCGGATCACGCTTCGACAGGGCCAGCAGCAGGGCCACCGGCATGTCCTTCATCATGGCCCGCTGGCGGCTGTAGACCGCCAGCTTGGCCAGGAAGGCGTTGTCACCGACCTGATCCACGAGCGTCTTCAGCGTGGCGAGCTGCTCGTCGGCCTCGGCGTAGTAGGTGCCGTTGAAGCAGCCGGTGGCAGCCAGTTGCGCCAGGGCGTGCTTCGGCTCGAAAGTGTAGGCCCGGCCGCCCGCCTCGTTGCGGGCATCGGCGCGGACCAAGCGGCTCTTCAAGCTAGCGAACAGCGACTTGTTGGCCATGGTGATTTCCTTCACAAACAAAGGCCCAACGAGGTTCTTACCGAGACGACGGTTGGTGTGGATGTAGTCCCGGCAGGCAGTTGGGCTTTCAATCAAGACCGTCCAACGAAGGAAAAGGTTCAGACGGGTTCATCTTACCAGGATGTAGTCCAAACCCAGCAGTTGGACGGTCAGAGGCGCCGGTGGGAGTCGAACCCACTTGAAGCTGCTTTGCAGGCAGCCGCCGTGCCGTCTGGCTCCAGCGCCCAATCATCCAGTGTCCTCGCCAGGAGTCGAACCTGGTCTTCGACCTTCGCGGGGTCGCGTGCTAATCCGGCACACTCCGAGGACGTGTTTCTGTTCAGCGCCCCGCCGAGGAATCGAACCCGGGCACCACGCGCAGCGTGGTCGCGGCAGTTTCGAGGACTGCCATGCCATCCGGCACACCCGCAGGGCTTCTTGTCGCAAGTGTCTCGACCAGGAATTGAACCTGGATCTGGACTTTCGGAGGGTCCTATGCGATCCTTTGCACCATCGAGACCTTCAGCGTCCCGACCTGGAGTCGAACCAGGGCCAGGGCCTTAGGAGAGCCCCGTGCGATCCGCTACACCATCGGGACAGACCAACCAGAGCCGACGACTGGATTTGCACCAGCATCATGCGGTTTACAGGACCGCCGCCTCGCTGTTCGGCCACGTCGGCTTCTCAAGGCACGAGCGCGAGGAGTCGAACCCCGTGCGGCAGGGTTGGAATCTGCCTGCTCTCCCAGGAGCACGCTCGTGTATTGGCCCCCGGCCTTGCGACCGGGGACCGCGTACTCATCACGCTCCGCGTGATGTTGCTGCCTCACGCGGAGCGTGAGGAGTACGATTGGCGTAACAACTACTCACGCAGCGTCACGCTCCAGTACGCTTCGCTGATGAACTTCGACCAGCTTTCGATCCGTACCTCGTGGTCCGCGTAGAGCGGCTTCCACGTCGGCCGGACCGGCTTGCGGCGCAGGTGCATCCGCGCCTGCTCCGGCGTCCGGTCGGCCTTTTGCTTGTTGCAGGCCATGCACGCCAGCACGCAGTTCTCCCAACTTGACACACCGCCCTGCGAACGCGGGACAACGTGGTCCAGCGTCAATTCGTCGCTGCCCGGCTGGGCACCGCAGTATTGGCAGGTGTAGTGGTCACGCTTGAAGATATTCCGGCGGCTGAAGGTCACATGGGCCACCGGCAGCCGGTCGTAACCGCTCAGGGCGACCACTTCCGGCACCCGCAGCCGCAGCCGTACACCGCGGATGAAGGCTTCGCCCGCGCGGGCGCGAGCTTGGCCCAGTCAGCCCAGGTGTAGAGCTGGTAGTCGGCCGGGTCCACCACACGGGCGGACTCGTTCCATAACAGCACCAGCGCCCGCGCCACGGTGGCGACGTTCACCGGTTGCCAGTTGCGGTTCAAGACCAGCGTCGGCCGTTGGAGGATTCTCGGAGTCATGGTCGCGCCCTTTCCATCAAGGGGTGTCTGGCCGGAGTCGAACCGGCACCTTCTGGTTCACAGCCAGCCGTGCAGTAACCGCTACACCACAGACACCATACATAGCCGTCGCGCCGAGCACCCCGACCAGGAATCGAACCCGGAACACCTTGTTAGAAAAGGTATGATCTCCTTTTCACCATCGGGGCACGTCATCCGGCACACCAAGCGGAAGGCATGGGACTTGAACCCACATCCCCGTGAGGGGGCACGGTTTAGCAAACCGGCTCGGCAAACCCTATCCGACTACCTTCCAGATTTCAGTGGACCGACCGGGAATTGAACCCGGATCTCCAGTTCGCCGAACTGGCGTCTTCCCATTGGACCATCAGCCCTCGCGTTTGCAGTGGACCGGATGGGAGTCGAACCCACCGCACCGACCTTGCAAGGGTCAGTCGCCTCCTGGGAACATGCCAGCCCACAAGTGCAGAGGTCCGTCCCGGAGTTGAACCGGGTCTTCCTCCTTACCGAGGAGGTGTGCTGCCAAAACACCTACAGACCGTTTCTCCAAGAGTGATCCCGGGTGGAGTCGAACCACCGCTTTCCTGGTTGTCGCCCAGGCGTCTTCGCCGTTGGACCACGGGATCGTTTTTCAGTGACCGAGGTGGGAGTCGAACCCACAGGCACGAGGCTCTCGACCTCGCCGCTATGCCAATTTGCGTACCCGGTCGTAAGTGGCGGGTCCGGGAGTTGCACCCGGCGGTCCAGGCTTATGAGACCCGGTTGAGCCTTCGCCCACCCGCAGTTGCAGGCCCCGGTATCGAACCGGGCGCACCGGCCGCGACCAACCTTCGGTCGGTGCCCGAAGCCAGTTGGGCACCTGCCGCGCCTGCAATGTCCAGTGACCAAGGGGAGAGTCGAACTCCCAAGCCCGAAGGGCACGACGTTCTGAACGTCGCGCGTCTACCAGTTGCGCCACTTGGTCATGTCGAGCAGCCCGTGCGGGAATTGAACCCGCCTCACCAGATCGAGGGTCTGGTATCCTATGCCGATAGACGAACGGGCCGTGTTGTCAGTGCGACGAGCAGGAGTTGAACCTGCAAATCCTCAAGGGATGGCTGGGTTACGGCCAGTTGGGCTTGCCAATGCCCAATCGTCGCATGTTGTTCGAGTGGCGTAGGCGGGAGTCGAACCCGCAGATCACCAAGGTTTGAGCTTGGCCGCTTTGCCGATTTGCGTACCACGCCATTTTCCAAGCGCCCTCGACGGGATTTGGACCCGCGATCTCCTGCGTGACAAGCAGGCGAGCACTCCAGGCTGCTCCACGAGGGCATGATCGTTCACAGTGGCTCAGGTGGGGGTCGAACCCACAGCATCCCTGGTTCTAAGCCAAGGTGGTCTGCCGGTTGCCTACCGAGCCGTAGTGCCCAGAGCGGGAGTCGAACCCGCAAACGCCCGGGTTTAAGCCGGGCCGCTCTGCCTCGTTGGCGTATCTGGGCCGAAGTAGTCCTGGGCGGACTCGAACCGCCGGTCGTCACCTTGTAAGGGTGCTGCCTTTGCCGCTGGGCTACAGGACCGTATTTCTCAAGTGGAGTCACCGGGAGTCGCACCCGGATCTCCAGCGTGCGATGCTGGCGTCGTCCTGTTGGACCATGACCCCGATGTCTTCTCGTAGCGGAAGCCGTGGGGCTCGAACCCACAAGCGGCATGTCTGCCGCCGCCTGCTTTCCAAGCAGGTTCCTCAACCGTTCGGATGGCTTCCATCGTGATACTGCGCGGGTTGCAATCAGGCCCGCGGAGGCGGAAGCCGTGGGACTCGAACCCACAAGCGGCTCTTTGCCGCCACCTGTTTTCAAGACAGGCTCCTGATCCGGCCGGTTGGCTTCCGTGGACAAGCTGCGGAGGCTGGAATCGAACCAACATGAAGACGTTCAGAGCGTCTCATCTTGCCGTTAGATGACTCCGCATCGGTGTTTTCCATCGAGACACGGTTATCTCGACGCGAGTTCGGGGAGGAGGGGTCGAACCTCCGTCTCCTGGTTCAAGGCCAGGGGGCCTACCGCTAGCCGATCCCCGATCGTGGTTCGCAGAGTGCCCTGCGGGAGTTGAACCCGCCTCGCCAGCTTGGAAGGCTGGCACCTCTACCGCTCGGCCAAGGGCACGTCAAGGCGGAAGGTGAGGGAGTCGAACCCCCAAGGCTCATCGCTCGGCCGCTTTCGGGGCGGTTGCCATCGCCAGTTGGCTTGACCTTCCGTATCACAAGGCTGCGGTGGCAGGAATCGAACCTGCGACGTGACGCTTAACAGGCGCCCGCCCGTACCAGCACAGGCCCCACCGCAATGGAGTCAGGACGGCGGGAGTTGAACCCGCGATCTCGTGCTCCCGAAGCACGCGGAATACCAGGCTTTCCTACGTCCTGTTCATCAAGAGCGCCCAGCGGGAGTTGAACCCGCACTTCCGCCATGCGGGCACCGACGCGAAGCGTTGGTCGGCGACAGGCTGCCGCTACATCATGGGCGCGTAAGGTGTGCCGAATTGTCAAAGATCCAAGAGCACCGGGAGGGACTCGAACCCTCGTCGCCGCATTACGGGTGCGGCATCCTCGCCGCTGGACGACCAGTGCCACGATGTCAGTGGGACCAGAGGGACTTGAACCCTCACCTGGCGGATTAAGAATCCGCTGTGCTGCCGCTAGCACCTTGATCCCGTCTTCCGCTTCCTGACGCGCGGAGTGGCGCGGAGGGAGTCGAACCCTCAGTCTGGCCCTTATAAGAGGCCCGCTCTGACCGTTGAGCTACGCGCCGTCAGTGGGGCCGAAAGGACTTGAACCTTCACCGACCGGATTAAAAGTCCGGTGTGCTGCCGTTACACCACGACCCCAAAATGCAGGCCGGGCGTATGCGTTTCCATCGTGCGTGGTCCATGTGATTGCTCCTCGGTTTCAGTGGTAGCCCTGAGAGTCGAACTCAGCGCCACTCGGTTATCAGCCGGGTTTGGGCAACCGGCCCTCGACTACCATGTGCCAATGTCGTCGTCCACAAAGTCGGGATGGCGGGACTCGAACCCGCGCTCTCGTGCTCCCAAGGCACGCGGGCTGCCGCTGCCCTACATCCCGTCATGCAGTCAGAACGGGCGGATTTGAACCGCCGATCTCCTGGCCCCCAGCCAGGCGCGATACCCAGGCTTCGCTACGTTCTGTCAGTAGCTCGTGCGGGAGTCGAACCCGCCTCTGCGCCTTGAAAGGGCGTGATCCTTTGCCGATAGACGAACGAGCCATCTCGGCGCGCACCTTCCACGCAGTGGATACATCTGGTCAGCGCGCACCCTTCACGCAGTGGGTCGGGCGGTGCTCGAATCCGCGTCCCCTGGTCTTCAGCCAGGTGCTACACCATCTCAGCTACCGACCCAACGAAAAAAGCCCGATGTCTTTGGGACACCGGGCTTTCGGTATTCTCGGCGAATAGGTACGGCCTGGTGTCACAAGCGCAATGGATAGGACGGGGTATTCGCCGATTGATCGGCGAATGTACCCGTCCCTCTTCGCGCTTCGTAACTCAGGCGTATGGAAGTCATGGCTCTCGCTCGGTTGAACCGGCGGCAGCCCGACAAGGACTGCCTACCAGTATTCTATCGTATAGATGCCGCTGGGGCTCAAATGGTTCACGAAAAATCGTGAGAATTTGGCAGGCGGCCCTGTAGATAAGAGGCAGGAAGCCGCGGATTTATTCCCGAGTTCCCCGGAAATCTCCAACAGCCCGGTTCGCAGATTCAGCCACGGATGACCAAGAAAGTAGTTTTGTTGCCAAACGCGGCAGCCGGACATGATGTCCGGCCGCCTATTCCACCACCACCGCCCAGCCGCTCTACCAGACATCCGACCACTCCCCCTCCAGCACGACCTCGTGCGCGTTCAGCGTCCGGCGTAGGTCGTCGTCCATGGACGGGTCGTCGAAGGCCATTGCCAGGACGTGGTCTATGGCGGTGCCGCAGCTGCCGACCACCTTGGCGCTCGTCTGCGGGCAGATCATCGACAGCACGGCTTGGTGCGACGGATGGGCCGCGCGCCGGGGATCGTCCTGGGTCTCGACCACCAGCACCTTGGCCGGTTGGTCGCAGTAGATGCCGACGCATCGGCCCTTCCGGGTGTGGATCAGGATCTTGGGGCTGCCCCGGCTGTTCCAGAGGCTTAGGGACCAGCTACAGTCTGCCTCTGGACCAGGAGAAAGGCCGTGCGGGAACGCCTGAGTCCGGCCACGTCGGAGGCGTCGATCCGGCTGCTTACGCAGAAACAGTATAATGTGACCGTCCGAGAGGTTCTTCGGGCTGCCAATGGGCAGCCAAGCGGTACAGGCAATTCTGGTAATACGTGACGTTCGAGAGGAGAAGGAAATGATCAAGACAGCGGCTAAGGTGTTTCTTGTCGCCCATTTGGCCTGGGCGGCGGGCTTTGGTGTTGGGACCAGCGACGGGGCGGAACCAACACCACAGGCCACCGAGGTCCGTGGGATTGATGTTGGGGGCAAAGGGATGGTGGTGTTTGTTGCGCACGACAAGGCCGCATGGGATGCGGTCAAGAAGGCGGTGGGCGACCGGCAGATGCTCCCGAGAGGGTTCGCGAAAGGCGGCGGGCTGGATCGCCTCGGTGCCGTTGATTTCCAGAAAGACATGATCGTTGCCGTGTTCTGGGGGCAGATGTCTTTCGCTGGCGAGGGCGAGAAATGCTGGATCGAGGGGGTGACGACTGGAAAAGACGAGGTCATCGTGGACTGCCGCGCGAACTTTTGGGGTGGTGCTGTGGACCACGCCTACCGCGCGTGGCCGTACCACGCGAAGGCCGTGAAGCGTTCCGATCTGCCGGTGACCTTCATGCAGACGACGGAATACAAGGCCAGGCCAGCTCTCTCAAAGAAGGACCAGAAGCTCGCTACACTCAAGCCGAGTGAATGGCAACGGAAGACAGCAGAGGGAAAATGAACCTTGAACGCGGTGTGACTATGGTTAACCGTCGAGACACCTCGGCCAGCAACCTCCGCGTCTCCCCGCCGTTTTCCCTTGATCCGGGGAATCTTCATCTGGTCGTAGGCCGTCGTCTGGTGCCGCATCCAGGCGAACACGGCGGCCTTGGCCCGCTCGTGGGTCGGGATGCGCCCGGTCCAGGCCGTGATGCCGCTGCCGACCGGCGTGGCGTGCCTGGTCACGGCGTCGGCCAGCTTCTCGGCCAGGTCGGTGTAGGCCGGTGTGAAGGCCAGGAAGTCGAGTGGGGCTTGGCATTCGACCATGACGCTCAGCCGCGTTGACGCAAGGCGTGCTTGCGCCGATAATTGCGGGTGTACGGCACGCATTGCGCCCTCTCGCCAAGTCCGAGTTCGGTTGACAAGCCTATGAACCCCCTGCACCATTGCCCCACTTGTGGGCGCGAGTTTAAGGATATTCTGGACTACCCTCGCGTGCGCATCTTGGAGTTTGAGCGGCTGCCGATCCCAGAGGCCATAGATTCCATGTCGGGAGCCGCAGCCGAGAAACGATTGGCGCGCTCCAGAGCGGAACGCCTCAATTCCGATGCTCCCCCTGGCTTTCGGGAGGAAGGGATCAACATGACGCCGCTGATCGCACGGGCTTGCGAGACGAGCGAGGTCCAGGACTATCTCGGTCGCCTGGCGGCTTTGCAAGGCCGCGAGGTCGCGCCGCAGGAACTTCTGCCATCGCTTCCGGCACACGGGAGATTCAAGCGGGCATACCGCGTGCCAGACACCGGCATCTATCTGTTGCTGTCCGACTCCGAGACCTCCACCGATGCTGCGCGGGTGGCCGAGGTCCAGGTGTATTGCGATGGTCCGAACATGGGCTCGGCGGGAGGGCCGACGCTGCAATCGTTAGGGGCAGTTGCACGCTTGCGCTACGAGGGGTTGCTCGTATCGTAGCCTCAATCTGCAACGTCCACCCTTCCCGGCACTTTTGCCTGCTGCACGGTCTACGTCGGCCCGGCAGCCAGGGCCGCTAGGCCGTAGAGCGTCGGCTACTGGTCTACCAGTCGGGTCGTGGAGGAGGTGGCCGCCTCATGCCTGGCCTCGGCCTCATATCGGGCGGAAAGTCTGGACTAGGCGGTTCTCCCATTGCCGGTCCCTGCGGCCTCGCCCGAGCGACCGGCAGCGGTGTAACATCAGGATGGACGAGCCGAACGGATGACGGGTCAATGCTGCGAACAGGACGGACGAAGTTGTCGATCCTTATCTCGTCGCCCTGCGGCCCACGACCGTGCGGAAAGTCGGCTGGATCGCCGCGCTTGGGATCGCTGCGCTGCGCCCCCGCCCCGTGAACGTCCAGATGACGATACTCGCCGACGCCCGGTGGAAACTGCATCCAGCCCATGGCTCGGCCAAAAGCCACATAGACGGCGGCGGTGCCTTGCCGGTCAGATGGCCCATCGAGATGGGTCGTACTGGACCAGAAATAAGGGTAATCGCCGCTTTCGAGTTTGGTGGTCTCGAAGATCGGGTCGATTGCCGGAGTATGGGTGACTGCCGGTGCCCGCGTGTAATCGACAATGCTCTGAAGCTCCTTGGCGTTGGGCAGTCGCCAGTCGTCGTAGCCGAGGTACTTGGCGGCGTTCCGTGCCCGGACCCAGGCCAAGGCAGCCTTCCAGTTCATGCCCGCCTTGCTGTCGGCCTTGGACCACATCAGCCCCGCGGCGCGATCGCTGACGGTGCCGTCGCCGTTGTCGTGAAAGTCGTTCTCGCCGTAGCGGGCATTGCCGCGAACGTAGCGGACGAACAGCCGGTGCTCGGTAACACCCTGCGGTCGCCGTCTTCGTTTCGGATAGCCTTTGATCCGGCCATCGGCGAAGTTGACGCCGAAGATAGTGGGATCGCCGTTCATCGTCGTGCCCACGTACTGCGTCGCGCTCCAATCCTGACAGTCAATCTCGCGCTCGCCTTTCGACACGTCGCCGTAGACGAAACGGAAATACTTCGTGTCGAGGTACGGCCTGGAGTTGCCTTCGGGATGGAAGCCTCCGCCGAAGTTGATCAGAGAGTAGAGTTCCTTGATGGTCGGCATCCGCCAGTCGGTGTGGCCGCCGATGCGGCACTTGGCCGCGCCCGCGACGGCAGCGGTCCAGGTGACTTTCGATCCGCGCTGCTGGACCCACATGAGCCCCGTGTTCAAGTCACTGACCGTGCCGTCATCGTTGTCCCGGTAGCTTGGCTCCGCGCTGCGGTAGAAAGCATCTTGACCAAAGAACGGCTCGCCCGGTTTGGGGATTTTCAAGAGCTGGCGGCTATCGCTGAAAATCTGCCGTTGCCCGGTATCGACGATGCAGAAGGGCAGACGCTTGGCCGGACCCGCAAGCGGCGATTGGGCCCAGGAACTGGTGGAGACGGCCAGGAGCCACGCTGTTGCGGCAACTATGCACATGCGTTGCATTTCTTCGTCCTCGATGGTTGTGAAACATTCCATTCTACCCCTGGCGGAAAAGCTGTTCGAGGGGCTGCTCGTATCACAGATTCAAGCGGCGGGTCAGGGCCGGATCGCCTGGTGGAAGCAGGACCAGTCGGCGGGCTGATGAAGAAACGCGCCCGTGGCCGTGCGGACGGTGCGGTCGTCGGGGCCGGGGGCGAAGATGCGGGACTGGTAGGGCATAATGTCGTCCACGACGTTTCGCCAGTTCCACTGGGTTGCCAAACCTTTACTGATGGTTCGGCCCAAGGCGCACCACGAACGCATCGCGGTCACTGGTCCAGGGGATCATCACATCGAGGGCATTGTCGCGGACGGGCATCCGGGTATCGAGTGCCGTTTGGAGGTTCGCGACCGCCCCACCTTTATCCTCGGGAATCCGCTCGACGACGACATGGATTCGGTGGCCTTCCCGGACGTAGGCCGCTTTGTCTAACCCCTGGAACCGGACCGTCACGTCACCCTGCAAACCGCCCTTGTTACCCAGCAGCACCTGGACGATCTTGCCGCGATCATCGCAGCTGGCCACCAGGTCGATCTTGGCGCTTGGCGTGGTGGAAACCAATCGGCCCGATAGCGCACCGTAGCGCTGGTAGGCCCACCACTGACCTTTGGGAATGGCCTTGCGGGCATCGAAGAGGATGCCGTCCAGGTTGCCCTTGCCCTCGTCGCCCCAAATGGCATGGCAGCCAAGGTCGATCTTGGCCCGCTCGACCTGCGTGATCAGCCAGGCCGTCTTTCCGGCATATTGCTCGTGTGCTAGGCAGTATTCGTTGACCATCAGACCCTTCACCTGGATCTGCTCAGCCTTCAGGAGCTTGCGGCACTCGTCGGCCTCCTTCACCACGTCCTTGGGGAAGTGCCAGCAAACGTAGTCGGGCACAACTTTGTTGTCTTTGCAGAAGCGGATGAAGGCCGTGAAGCGGGGCTGGCCGGGATGGACGCCTGACCAACTCGGCCCCACTATGACGGCCTGCGGATCAGTCTCGCGGATTTTGAGGCAGGCCCGCCGCCAAGTCTCGTTGAACTGCTCCGCCGAGCGGTTCCAGAAGAAGCCGTGGTCCGGCTCGTTCCAGATGTCCCACTGCGGCTTGAGCCCTCGCTGCTGGGCCTCCCGCACCATGCGTACAACGAACTCTTCCCACTTCGGCCACTGGCCATCGTCGCCGGGATGTTCTCTGCCGTAGCCCCAGCCGTCCGAAACCACCACCTGCTGCTCGATCCCCAGCTTCTTCATCCGCTGGGCCTGCGCCAGGTTGTGCCGGGGCGAGTGCGGTGCAGTCGGGCCTTGAGCGGGACTATCATACTGTCTGGCGGCAACTGCCCGTCGTTGCTGAATCCGTGCAGGAAGCCGCTGGCCCGATGGAGGATCTTGCCGCCGTCTGCGCCAGATCGACCGTGACGGTCTCCGCTACCGTCGCCGTGGAGAAACAAAGCAGCAGACCAGCCATCCAAGTCACCATCATCCACATGTTGAAGTTCCTGACTTGCATGGTGTTATTCCTTGAGTGCCGACTTGATCTTCTTCGCCAACAGACGCAGCTCCATGAGTTCCCCCTTCACCGCATATTGAACGTCTTCCAGTCCCTGAATTGCTTCTTCGACATCGCGAAGCACAGTCGAGTCGTAGTCAGTTCGGCGAGCGCGCTTCAGTACGGATTTGCGGCCTGTCAACCACTCCTTGTGATACGTTGTCCATCGTCGAGCAGCTACGATCAAGTCCGTGGCAGCAATCCCAGCCGTAGCGGGCCCAAGCGGTTTCGGATGCCGACCACTCTTTCTCCTGACGCCCTTGTCGTTCTGGATTTCATGCTTCAACTGCTCCACGGACCAGCCCTGGGCCACGCATCGCTGGTGCATCTCCTCCATCGTGCTCTTGCTGCCTTTCGTTGCATCGACGGCCAGCAGCGACATCGTATGCCAAATGGACAGCGCGCCCTGAAACTCCTCCAGCTTCTTCCAATCATCGAACCGCAACGCCAGCTTGCGCGCTTGCACGAGCATATCGCTCATGGTCTTTGCCTTAGTTTCATCATCGGGGCGGAATTGCTGGGCAAGTTTCCATGTCGTCTTCTCGCCGTAATGCCGCTTCGCGCCCGGCTCCGGTCTCGGGTGGAGCAGCAGGACCAAATGCCCGACATCGAACCACCACCGCAACGTGTCTTTCCTGGGATTGGCAATGAGACGGCTTAGATCGTCTCGCGCCCGGGCTGATCCATCTTGTGGCGTGTGCTGCCGTTTGGCGGTCGTTGTGCGTGATCGTGCCATGATTTGTTACCGTTGGCTCCTCGCGATGCCTTTCGACGACGTTGCCCCCCATGGTAATCTTCCCCAATCCGGTCCGCCACCAGCCAGTTCGGTAGGCACCGGATCGGGGCGGAGAGGACGCTGCTCTGGCAGGAGTGGGGCCTGTTGCCGACGCGGGCAGGCGGCAGGTCCCGAAAACCAATCTCGGCTGTTGCCCCACAAATACTTAAAGTTTTAAGCAATACAACATAGAGAAGATGCGCAAGCTGGCGGAACGGCCTAACAGGGCATTGGCAGCGTCGTATCTCCGCCGGACGGCGCAATGGCTCTACGGCCTCGGAAAGGGGCCTTGCAGGGCGGATCGGAGCGAGGGTGGCCCTCCGGTGGTCCAAGTCGAAACGCCTATCCCTGGGCTTCTGGCGAGGTCTGCGAGCGTGCCACGAGGAAGAGTGGGTTGCCCGGTGCTACCCAGCCGCATGTTTGGGCACTAGACTACGGTGTGTCGGAAGCTAGGAACCACCGGAAGAAGGGTGACCATAAAGACGATGGCATCAATCGCTGAATCGCTCCAAGACAAGGTTGCCCTCGTGACTGGCGGCAGCCGGGGGATCGGCAGGGCCACGGTGCTGGCGTTGGCAAGAGCCGGTGCCCGCGTGGCCGTCAACTACAAGACCCGTGCGGCGGATGCGGAGGCCGTCTACGCCGAGATCAGAAGCCAGGGTAACCATGCCGTCGCCGTGCAGGCCAACGTCTCCACCGCCGCCGAAGTCACAGAGATGGTCCGGCAGGTCGAGGGCCAACTCGGGCTGGTCAGCATCCTGGTCAACAACGCGGGCATCTCCCGCCTCCAACCGTTCGACCAGATCACCGAGAAGGACTGGGACGAGGTGCTGGCCGTCAACCTGAAGTCGGTGTTCCTGGTTACTCAGGTGGTGCTGCCGGGGATGCGGGAGAGGCGGCTGGCCGAGCTTTCGCAGCTTTGGAACGACGGCCAGCACGGGATGTGCGAGCCTTGCTCTCCTGATTCGCGGCAGGTTCAGCGGCGTCGGGCTCCGGCGCAGGAGCGGGATCGCTGGGCTTCGCCGCCGACTCCTCAGCCTTGGGCTTCTCGCTGGGGGCGACGAGGCCGAACTCCGTCCCCAACCACCGAATTGCCTGATCGAACAGATTCTGAGGAACCTGGGTGTAGTGCCGATCTGAAATGCTCCTCGGCGCATGCCCCAGGAACAAACTGGCGAGTGCGGAGAACTTCTCATTGTCGTGGAGCAACGACGCCGAACTCTTCTTCAGCGACTTCAATGGCTTCCCGATCTTCAGTTTCTTCCGCAGTCGCTCGAAGGCGTTCCTTACGTTATCGTTCTTCTTATATTTGCCGTCGCTGGTGATTTCTTCAGACCAGATAGGGTTGCCTGTGGTGTTTCGGAGTACAAGATCCTTAGAACCAACTGCCCGCTCTTGTTTGAGCAACCTTAGCGTCTCCGGCCAGAGCAGATAGTTCACGGTTGGCACATTTTCGCAGTCGGCTGTCTTCGACCGTTTACGAACGATACGGCCTTCATTCCAATCAACTTCGGAAAGCTGAAGATCAGCAATATCCTTCTGTGTCATGGCCGTATTCAACATCAGCAAGACATATAGTTTGGTTCGGTCCGATGCGCCGCCCAGCAGTGACGTGATCTCTTCCTTGGTAAATGTAATGACCTTCGGCATTGGCTTGCTGATCGTCAGTACCGTGGACTTGCCGTCCAATACGCGAGGTAGAGTCGAAATGGCTTCAATCTGCCAGAGCCATCGTACAAAAGACTTCACGCTGGTCATGCAGTGTCCCGCTGTCGCTCGGCTCCACGTCTTCGAGGTCACCTTGCCGAGCAGATTGCCGTGATACCTTGCCAATGTCTCGCCGTCGATCTCACCGACCGCTGTGTCTTTGCCAACGCAGTCTTGGAAATGCGTGAGGTGCGAGATCAATGCGTTTTGCCGCCCAACCGAAATTTCACCGGCAGCGGCCTGGTGTTCCTTGTCTTTGAGATAGCGATCAACGTAGGCCCGTAAGGATTGGTCGTCAGACGCAGCCTTCATTTTCTGGACTTCCAGCCGATCACGCCAAATCTCCTTCTCGATGCGGCGGGGGCTACCGTCGAGATCCATGCTGGGCTGGATCAGCGTGGCCGAACGCGAGGGGGCCGGTAGCGCTGGAACTGGTAGGGCTGGAATTGATGGCGATGGAAGGACTGGAATTGAAACCGACACGGTTGGCAACGTCGAAAGCCATTGGTCATGCTCGACGACCATCTTTTCCAACTGGGCCATCCACTCTGGGTCTGCCGCAGCCGGATTGTCGAACAGGGACTCGAACCAGTCCTCGCGGTCGAGCTTGCTGAGGATGGGGGCGGCCAGTCGTTTGCGAAGGCTCTCCAGCTTCTTAGTGGCAAGCTCGGCAAGCTCCCGGTCGCCGTGACGGAAGCACCAGGCCGCAACCTGTTCCCATTGGCCAATGGCCGTTTCATGGTCCCGCTGGTGGGGGCGGGGGGCATCGCGGTCGATCTTGATCTTCTCTTCGTCCCACGCGGCCACAGCGGCTTCGTAGGCTTCCCGGTCGGTCTTTCCTCGCCCCCCTGCAAAGTAGTAGGTCTTACCCTTGTACTTCTTCCGCCAGCGGCCCGCTCGTCCGCTATCCTTGGCTCCGGGCACCCACGTAAGATTGACGCTGCGGGGCATGGTAAACGTCTCCCACTTGGACCCGAGATACCTTTTCTGTCGCGAAAAGGAGAAAATTGGTATCTCCATGATATTGTAAGTGGTTACAAAGTCAATACTTAAAATTTCGACGCAGATGCTCACACCGTGGAGGTCGCTGGTTCGAGTCCAGCAACGCCCATTTGCTGTAAGTTTCGCCGAAATCCCGGGGAACGCCCAACATCCAGTACGAGTGGCTGCAGAAGATACTTTCCGAGCCCTCCATCAGAAACCAGTGGCCACCTGTTTATGAGTTGCGCTGGGACGAGGTTAAATTCTCACCAGAGGGCGATAGCATCGTGACCGTGTCGTCCGACCGGCGACAAGCCGCTGTCGCCTCCATCGAGCGTCGGGTGTTCGTCGATCACCGACTTTGACTTCTCGACGGCGGGCAGCGCCGCGCAGATTCGCTCCATGCGTTCGCGGAACGCCACCTTCTCCGAGTCGTCGCGGATCGCGCCACGGATCGCGGCAAAGGCAGCGCCCGAGTCAACGTCTTGGAACAACACCTCGGCGAGCGTGTCCAGGTACGACCCCAAGGGGGAGAGTTCGACGGCGCGCCGTGCGGCTTCAAGAGCGACGCGGCATCCGGCGACGAGTCGCCCACGGCGCTGGAGACCGACGACGACTTCGCGCTGACCCCCCTGGAGGAAGAGGGCGGCGAGGCCGACTACGAGAGCGGATCGCAGGTCATTGCGCTGGACACCGAAGGCGACGCGGTCGGCGTGCCGCCGTTTTGCGATGCGCCGGTTGCGAACTCTTGGCGGACGTTCCCTCGGCAAGCAGGCGGTTGCCGCGGCACGCCACTACTTCTCGCCCAACAGCTTCTTCACCGTCGGCTCGATCGCTTCAGCCCAAATCATATAGCCCTTGGTGTTAGGATGCAGCAGGTCGGGCATGATCTTGCGTGGCAGGTTGCCGTCCTTGTCGAGAAACTTCGCTCCGATGTCCAGAAAGTAGATGTCCTTGTTGTCAGCCAGCTTGGCGATGATCTCGTTGGTCTTCGTGTTTACCTGGCGGAGATGGTCCTTGGTGTCGGCTCCGCGAGGGAAAATTGCCAACACGAGCACCTTCGTCTGGGGCAACTTGGTCCGGAGCTTTGTTACGATCGCCTCGACCCCCGCAGCAATTTCTGCAGGGTTGCCGCAGCCGGCGTTATTGGTGCCGATCATGAGCACGGCGAGCCTTGGCTGAATGCCGGCGATGTTGCCGTTGTCGAGCCGCCACAAGACGTGCTGTGTCTGGTCACCGCCGATCCCAAGGTTGACCGCATTACGTTTCTCGTAGTATTGCTTCCAGACATCCTTGCCGGCACCTTCCCATCCGTGCGTGATTGAATCGCCGATCATCAACAGATCGACGTTGCCTTTCTTGACGCGTTCGTTCATCGACTTGTGCCGGTCTTGCCACCAGAACGTCGTTTCGCGGGACCGGTTTGGTGCTGGCAAACTCCTTAGTGTCTTTCGCGAGAGCCCGACCGCAGAGCAGCGCGACTGACACGATCAACAGAACCGTGGGCGAAAGAGAACGCATGTACTTCATGGGAACCTCTTGAACGTGTGGTGCAATCAGGGATGCAACTGCCGGCAACCGGGTACCTGTGAAATGGCGGCCAAGCGTGGACGCTGTGATCATAGCCTGAATTGCCGCCGATTGCAAAGGTCTTTCATCAAGTCAACCGTTTTCTCGGATGTGTCAAAATACCACCGTTTAACCCTGGTGGGGAGCGTCAACGACAACAGTCGTACACCTCTGGGTAATGCCGGCCGTCTCAGGAAATTGGCCAAGGTGTGAGGCGTCGAGCATCAGGATGGTCCGGGATGAAACATTTGAGCAAAGAATTCGGCGTGGCGACTGGACGCTCGTGAGCTACTTTGTTAACATAGGAAGACTGCTGTTCGGAGCATATCCGAGCGGGGGCGACACGAGGAGTAACAGCTCAAAGGACCATTACCATGCGAGTCACGCGACGAGTTCCTCTGCTGGCGATCATGCTGTTGGCATGGACCTGTGGCAGCCAGCGATTGGCCGGGGCTCAAGAGGAGTGGGCCAGGAAACTGGCTGCTGCTCAGCCGGGCACAACGGTGAGTCTGCCGGCCGGAAATCTCTGCCTTGGCTCGCTCGAATTGCCGCCCGGCGTCAGCCTACGCGGGGCGGGATACAATAAGACGTTCCTCGACGCCCAGGCCCACGATGTCGGACTGATCTGCCGCGGGGCCGGCCCCTGCACTATCTCGGACCTAGCCGTCGTTGGTGCGCGGCAGACCGGCATCCTGTTGGATGGGGCCTCGAAGGTCACGATCGAGCGGGTCGCCGTGCGTCGTTGCATGAACGGCCTGATCCTGCGGAAGGCCGACGGATGCCGATTGCAGAATCTGCTCTCGACGAACAACCGCGTGGCCGCGGTCTTCAGCCAGTCGCGCCGATCGTCGTTGGTGAACGCCACGCTGGCCGACAATTCCGCGGTCGGCGTGATTCTCATCGGCAACGAAGGGCTGACGCTCTTCAATAACCTGATCTGCGGATCGCAATTGGGGGTGAACTACGACGCCGGCAATGAGAACATCGCCCTGGACCACAACCTCTACGTCTGTCACTTCGTCGGGCGACATGCCGGGTCAGGTGATTCGGAAGAAGGTCGAGTCTTGGCGCGACCTCTCGGGATGCGACCGGCATTCGTTGATGATAGGCGTCGAGTTCGCCGGGCCGCGCCAGTCCGACTTCCGGCCGGTATCTCGGGTGAGTTGGGCCCCGCAGCGTGCGACGACCTCTGACTGGGGCGTACGCGGAGATGGCCGGTGTCCAGGCCCCAGAACAAGACATCGACGGGAAACCGCGGCAGGGCGGCGTGGACCTGGGTGCATACGAGGCGGCCTTCTCGCCCGCGCCCGGCCGACGGCTCGCTGACGGTCCAATCCGGCGAGGGTGTGACCAGCGCGGGCCTGTACACGACTGGCGGCGTTTGTGTTCGTTTCCTGTTCCAGAACCTGCCGCTGTCCAAGGGAACGTATTCGTACTGGCTGCCCAGCCGCGACTGGCAGGGCCGACCCATCCCGGCAGGCGACTATCTGCTCAAGGTCACTGAGGCCAATTTGCGGCTGGAGTACCAAGCCGCCGCGGGCAACGGCGACTTGGAGTCGAGCCTCCGCCTGCCCAACGATGTTCGCATCCGCGCCTCGGTCTCGCCGATGGCGATGGCCTTTGATCCCAAGGACCGGCTCGTGTTGGCTCAGCAGGGGTTCGAGAACGGGCAGCACGTGCGCGGCTACGACGCGGACATGCGCGACGTGCGCTGGTCCCTGCCCGGCGGTGGCGACGTGGTCGGCATGGCAGCCGACGGACAAGGGCGTGTCTACGTGCTTCGCAAGCCGGCCAGCCTCATTCGGCTGGATGCGGAGACGGGCAAGGGCGTGCCCTTTGCCGGCGGAAGCTTCGAGAAATCGTACCCCGGCGTTTTCACCGAGATCAGCGGCATGTCCGCCCTGGGCGGCCGGATTTACGTGGCGGACGTCAAGGCGGACAAGCTGGTCCGCCTGGCCGGCGAAGAGTTGAACGTAGACGGATCATGGCCGGTCGCGGCGCCCACGCAGCCCGCCGCGGATACGGCCAATCAACTCCTCTGGGTCATCAGCGAGGGCAGGGAACTGGTGGCGCTCGATGCGTCCGGCCAGGCGTGCCACCGTGTCAAGCCGCTGGCTGATCCCAAGCTGCTGGCCGTCGGCGAAGGGCGCATGGCCGTCTACTCTCCCATCGCCAACAAGGTGACGATCTTCGACTGCACCGCACCCGGTCAGCTCAAGCTGCTGCGCACCCTTGGCTCGGGCGGAGAAGGCTACGGGAAGATCGAGCCCGAGAAGTTCTGGTCGCCGCGGTGGATCGCCATGAACGGTCAGAACGATCTGTGCGTGGCCGATCCGCCGCGCATGCTGCTGTTTTCTGCCAGTGGTGCGGTCAAGCGGCAGCACCTGGCCATGTGGGGGCAGGGGATCTCCTGGGGCTGGTTCGCCGGCGATGACCGTGCGCAGTTCTTCAATATCGGCGGAGGATACCACATCAGCCTCGACGCCAAGAACCACCGCTGGGAGCCGGGTTCGCGGTGGCGGTGCCTGATGCCGAACTTGACGCCGCTCTGCTTCTTCAACTTCGGGGGCAAGAACTTTGGCCTCTTCGGGCACAACAAGCGCGACATGGTCGTCGGCCGGCTGGATGCGGACGGCACGATCCTGCGCCCTGGTCGCATACGGGTACAACGACAAGGGACTGTTCGAGCAACGCGACGCCAAGGGCGACGGCAACATCGACGACGCTGCGCCAACCACGCCCGTGTTGGACAAGGACGGCAAACCGATCACCGAACGGCTGTTCGAGGCGCGGCGCTTTCGGGCGTCGACCCGCGCCAGGACGGGGCCATGGTCATCCCCCTGCGCCGCGGAGTGGTGGTGGTGCCGCTGAAGGGGCTCGATCGCCAGAACGTGCCGCAATACGATTTCGCCAATCGCCGGGTTCTCGTGGGCTTGGTGGAAGGCCGGCCGAAGTACATCTCCCCGTATGACTTCAAGACTGAAGAGGTGGTGAGCATCGCCGAGGACATGTCGATGCACGAGGACGGCGGTTTCACGGCGGCGATCACCACCAAGAGCGGCGCCGGTCCGGACCTCTGTACCGAGCACGCCAACGCCACGAGCATGGCCGGGTTCGACCCCAGGGGCGGCCTGCGCTGGCTTTACGCGCTGAATCCGCCGGGGCTGAAGATGGGCTTCTATGGGATCACCACCATCGCCGGCGTGACCTTTGCCGGGCGCGGGGCCATTTGCGAATATGAGACCATGGACCGCGACGGCCTGGGCCTGGGCACTCTGGGCACGCCGCCGGAATTCGGCTGGTCCGGCATGTGGCTGGATAACCACCGGCAGACCCACGGTTTCGTGGGCAACGACGGCCAGCCCTACCTGGTGATCGGCGACTACTGCTGCCAAGCCTATCACTGGCTCGCGCTCAAGGGGCACGATCGGATTGTTCGCCAATCGCTGCCGGTGAGAATCAGTACCCAGACGGCGGCGGCGCTGCGCGCGAGCTGGCTCAAACCGTGCCCGCCTGGCCCGTGCCGCCGCCTCCGCGGATTGTGGTCAAGCGTTTGGCACGGCCGCTGCCGGTGGACGGCGACCCGGAGAAGTGGCGCAAGCTGGGAATCGCGCCGATCATCATGACTCCCGATACGGGGGGCGGCAAGAATCCCGCGGACAATAGCGCCGTCATCCGGCTGGCGTACTACGGCGACCGGCTCCACGTGCATGCGATCAAGTTCGACGACGTCGTAACCATGCATCAGCCGTTGAGCAAGTTCTTCACCCACGACTGCCTGGAAATGTGCATCAACACCTATCCCAGCGGGTTCAAGTACAACGTCACGCGCACTTCCGACCATGGGGAAGTGGTATGGCGCGACACGTGGCGCGCCGGCTGGTCGCCGCAGTTGAAGCTCAATCAGCTCCTGCCGCCGGACGTGGCGCCGCGCGTGATTAAAGTGCTCGACAACGCGCGAAGCATTGAGGACCGCAAGCTGATTGAAGCCGCTTACGGCATCGACATGAGCGACTGCAAGGTGATCCTCTTCGAGTTCGTTATCCCGCGCTCGGCCATGCAGCCGATGGAAAACAAGGACCTGGAAGTGGAGTTCGCCAGCGGCAAGAGCTTCCGGCTGGGTTTCATGCTGGACGACAACGACCTACCGGGCTCGGAGAGCTGGCAGACGATCGCTTGGCCGGTGACGTTCGGGATCTTCGAGCGATCGGAGAAGAGTGCCGAGGCCGTGTTCGAGTGACGTGCGGAAGGCTGTTTGTTTCCAAGGAGTTCATCGATGAAGTGGCCAAACCTGGTCGGATGTGTCGTGCTCTGCGCAAACTTCAGCTTCCCCACTTACGCTACCGAGAATCCTTCGCCGGCCGGCGGGCCGGGGCCTTTCGAGCCGACGTGGGAATCGCTCAAGAGGCATCAGGACCCCCAATGGTTCCGCGACGCCAAGTTCGGTATCTACACGCACTGGGGGCCGGTCACGGTCGGCTGTGAGGACTGCCCGCAGGGCGGCCAGTGGTACGGTCACGAGATGTACATCGCGAAGAACCCGGTCTTTACGTACCATAAGAAGCGTTTCGGCGATCAGGCCAAGGTCGGCTACAAGGACATTATTCCGCAGTTCACGGCCAAGAAGTTCGACGCGGAGGCCTGGGCCGATCTCTTCGCCCGGTCCGGGGCGAAATTCGCCGGCCCAGTGGCGGTGCATCACGACAACTTTGCGATGTGGGATTCTGAGGTCACCCCGTGGAATTCGGTCAAGATAGGACCGCACCGGGACATCACCGGCGAGTTGGAGAAGGCGATCAGGAAACGGGGCTTGAAGTTCATTACCACGTTCCACCACGGGTTTGCCTGGCGATACTACCAGCCGGCCTTCGCCTTCGACGCCGCCGACCCGCGCTACACCAAGCTTTACACGGAGTCGCACAAGCCGGGCGATCCGCCTTCCAAGGCTTTTCAGGAGCAGTGGCTGGCGATGGTCAACGAGGCGGTCCGCAAGTACCAGCCGGATATGATCTGGTTTGACTTCGAGTTGATGGCGGTCATCACGCCCGAGTACCAGCGGCGGATGTTCGCCGACTACTACAACTGGGCCGCCGAGCACCATCGCGATTCGGCCGTGGCCCATAAGTTCCGGGAGATCCAACAGCACACGGGCATTTTAGACTTCGAGCGCGGCCGCGAGGACCGGCTGGTGCCCTATCCCTGGCTCACCGACACGGCGCTGGCCGAATGGTTCAACCAGCGAAACGCACCCTACCGCTCGGCGGACTACATGATCACCATACTGGCCGACATCGTCGCCAAGAATGGCTGCATGCTGTTGGACGTCAGCCCCGAGGCCGACGGCACGATTCCCGTTCAAGCCCAGAAGGTTCTCCTCGCAATGGGCCAGTGGCTCAAGATCAACGGGGAAGCGATTTACGGCACCCGGCCGTGGACCGTCTACGGCGAGGGGCCGACCAAGGGCAAACGCGGCGGTTTCAGCGAGGGCGCCGACAAAGGGTTCACGTCCAAGGACATCCGTTTCACCACCAAAGGAAACACCCTCTACGCCATCGCGCTGGATTGGCCCAAGGAGGGAGAACTCTTGATCAAGTCACTTGCCACGTTGGCTGGCAAGATCGACTCCGTCAGGTTAGTCGGCTGCAACGACGCGATCGTTTGGTCGCAGCGGGACAACGGCCTCTCGGTCACCCTGCCGGCGAAAAAGCCGTGTGACCATGCCTTCGTGCTGAAGATCGAAGGTCAGAGCCTCAAAGCAGCAGCCGCAGACGACGCGATTCAGCCGGTTGCCGATCGTTCCTTGCTCTTGCGCCTGGAGCAATTCGACGAACGGTGGAGTCCTGGAGAGTAAGGATGCCCGAGCGGTGATGAACTTTCAGGGCATTGATCGGCTGCCACGTTGGGAATGGGCCATGTGGTGGGACGAGACGATCACGCGGTGGAAGAGCGAAGGTCTGCCGTGCCAGCTCAACGAGGTCTTCGACATCGCCCAATACTTCGGATGGTCGGCAGTCCGGCCCGTAAGTCAGAGGAAAACGGGGTAGGCACTACCCCTCTGACCGAAAGCACGCGCTGCTACGGCATCAACTCTCGTCTGTATCCCGAAGTACCGCCGCCACAAGGGCAGCGGTATTATCTCGGCCGCTGCGGTAGGGCTTTCTAGCTTCGCTCTTTCGCCAGCTTCCTCAGGGCCTCGATGCCGCGTTGGATGGTCTGGTCCGCGGCGGCGTAAGAGATGCGGAAGTGTGTATCGCGGTGGCTGAAGATGCTGCCGGGGATGACCAATAGCTGGTGCTTCTCAATGGCCCGGGTGACGAACTGCGTGGCTGTCCCCCAGGGTGCCTTGGGGAAGACGTAAAAGGCCCCGCCCGGCCGAACGAACTCGTAGAGGCCGGCCAGGCCCTCGACGATCATGTCCCGTTTGCCGCGGTAGGCGGCCAGTTGCGGGCCCATGTCGACGTCCAAGGCGGCGGCCCCCCCCACTGGAACGGCTGCGGGTGCAGACGAAACTGTACTGCTGGAGCTTGATCATCTCCTGGATGATCGCCTGCGGCCCGTGGGCGAACCCCAACCGCCAACCGGGCATGCCGTAAGTCTTGCTGAATCCGTCGACCACGATCGTGCGGTCGTTGAATTGGGCCGGCGAGACGAAAGGGCCGTCGTAGCAGAAGCGACGATAGATCTCGTCGCTCACCAGCGCGATCCCGCGCCGTGCCGCCAGCTCGGCCAGAGAGCGAACCTCCTCTTCGCCGGCCGCGTAACCGGTGGGATTGGCTGGACTGTTGAAGAGAATCAGCTTCGTCCGCGGCGTGACGGCCGCGGCGACGCGGTCCGGGTCCAGGCGGAAGTCGGGATACGTATCGACATAGACCGCCTTGCCGCCGGCCACTTCCACCAGGGCGTTGTACATCACGAAGTAGGGGTCGAAGACGATCACCTCGTCGCCCGGATCGACCAACGCCAACAGCGCCAGCATCAGCCCGCCGCTGGTGCCGCTGGTGACAAATACATGACGGTCGCCGTGCCCGTAGCCGCGGTCGACCTGCGCCTGGAGCCTCTCCTGCAAAAGCGGCACGCCTTGGGTCAGGGCGTAACCGTTCTTGCGGCCCTGGATGGCCTCGATCGCCGCCGCCCGGGCCTGCTCAGGCACGTCGAAGTCGGGCTGGCCGATGGAAAGGTTGATCGGGTCGGGCAGTTTCGCCCCCAACTCGAAGACCTTGCGGATTCCCGAGGCGTCGAAGCCCTTCATCCGCCGGGCAATCCAAGAAGTCGATCTGTCCACTGGTAATGCTCCCATCTGCCCACCGATGTCCTGAAGACCGGCTGACGCACCTGGACGGCACTGGCCGTTCTCACCGGCCGCTTCGCCCGCTGGAACTCCAGGCAGGCCGGCTCCCACGCCAGCCCACACCAGGCCACGAGCCTTCGCGCCACGCCTTCCAGATCGGCCACCGTCTCCTCGTAGTCCACTTCTAACAGGGGCACCGGCAAGACCTTCCGCCAGTGCTCCATCGTCCGTTGGTACTCGTGAAATCGTGAAGCGATGTGCTGTTGGTCGTTAGCCCAGCGAACGTCGTGGAAACGAGTCATCCAACAGGAGACGGCCACGTCGCGCAAATCGCGGCGGCAATGAATCAACTTCGCCCGAGGAAACAGGCTCGCCAAAAGACCTAGATGCAAGTAGTTGTCCGGCATCTTGTCCACGATGCGAAGGGCTGTGCGATTCAGCGCGAAGTCTCTCCAAGTGCTGCGAAGCGAGACGGTGGGCCGTTCGGCGGTCCAACCGGCCAAGGCCCTCGATGGAGTCTGCACCTTGTCCGCCGAGCGCGGCCACGGTGTCGCGGGCCAGTTCGATCTCCCCCGCGCCGAAGATCTGCCAGTGACTGGCCAATATCTGCTCGATGAGCGTCGTGCCGGATCGCGGCAGCCCCACAACGAACACCGGCAGCTCGCTTTCCAAGCCAAAGCCGCGGACCCGCTGGAAGAAATCCGGCGTAAAGACCCCGATCATCCGGGTGACGAAAGACTCGTGCTCCTGCGGGTCGTACTCCCGGCCGCACTTGCGCCACTCGGACAATTGCAGCGCGTTGCCCCGATCGAGGTGCTCGGCGGCCTCGGCGTACTCGCCCCGCGCGTCCAGGACGTGGGCCAGGCCGAAGTGCAACAACAATCGTTGTGCGTCCGTCAACTCCGTTTCCTCCAACAACCGGCGCTGCGCGGCCAAATCCTGCTGCGGGAGTTTGCCGCCAAGGAGGCTCTGCCAATTGGTAATGCGCGGAGGCGAACCGGCAATCGTGCCCTAGCGCGGCGCGGAAGCAGTCTTCCGCGCCGGAAGATCGCCTGTCTGCTTCAACGCAACGCCCAGGTTGGCGTGTGCCCCGGCAAAGTCCGGCTTCAGCTCCAGGGCCTGGCGGTAGCAGGCGATCGCTTCGTCCAGCTTTCCCTGGTCGTTGAGCGCAGCGCCGAGGTTGCCGTGTATTTCGGCAGACTGCGGCTTCAGCTCCAGGGCCTGGCGGAAGCAGGCGACCGCTGCGTCCGGCTTCCCCTGGTTCCTCAAGGCGAGGCCCAGGTTGCTGTGCGCCTCGGCATCGTCCGGCTTCAGTTCCAGCGCCCGGCGGTAGCAGGCGACGGCTTCGTCCAACTTCCCCTGGTCCTTCAGCGCATTGCCCAGGTTGTTGTGCCCCACGGCGAAGTCCGGCTTCAGGGCCAGCGCCCGGCGGTAGCAGGCGATTGCCTCGTCCAGCTTCCCCCGGTCCTTCCACGTATTGCCCGCGTTGACGTGTGCTGCGGCAAAGTCGGGCTTCAGGTCCAGAGCACGGCGGTAGCAGGCGAGCGCTTCGTCCGGTTTCCCCTGGTCCTTCAACGCATTGCCCAGGTTGTAGTGTGCCTCGGCAAAGTCGGGTTTCAGTTCCAAAGCCCGGCGGTAGCAGGCGACCGCTTCGGGAATCCGACGCAAGGCGTCATACGCCTTCCCCAAGTTGAAATGGAAGTCCGCCGCATTCCCGTTCAAGCCGACCGCCCGTTGGATGTACTCGATGGCGACCTCATGCTTGCCCACCTGGTGGGCAATCACGCCGAGAAGATGAAGCGCGTCCGCATGGTTCGGTTCAGCCTGTAGAATCTGCCGGTAGATCTGCTCGGCGGTCGATAGCCGACCAGCTTGATGGTGCTGAATGGCAATTGTCAATGCTTCGGAAGTTGTTGCCATAACGTAGATTGTGGCAACACAACCTCCCGGCCGCAAGACGCTTCAAGAGGACCGGCGACCCGTTGGCATCTTGCCAAGTGATGTAAGTACGGGCAGAATAGGGGGGACCGAGACCATGTGGCCGCTGTTGGATGAGATGCGAACGTAAGGGAAAATCGAATGAGAGAAGCAGTTTCAACAGGGAAGACGTTGCTGGCGGCAATCCTGGGCATTTCGGCACTGGTGGGCACAGCCGCTTCGGCGAGTCAATCCCCAGTCGCCGCCCGCACCCAGGCCAACGTGATGGTTGAGGTCGCCTTCACGGCGAGCCAAGACTACCGCGATGCCTTTCACGAAGTCACCCTCGATGCGCTCTTCGAGGCCCCGCAGGGCCGCACGCTCAAAGTCCCCGCCTTCTGGGCCGGCGGACGCACGTGGAAGGTCCGCTACGCATCGCCGGCGGTAGGCGTGCACCGCTGGCGAAGCGTCTGCTCCGTGCCGGCGGATCGAGGCTTGCATGGACTGACGGGAACCGTGACCGTGGAGACTTACCGCGGGGAGAACCCGCTTTATCTCCACGGCCCCTTGCGCGTCGCCGCCGACCGGCGGCATTTCGAGCATCTGGACGGCACGCCGTTTTTCTGGCTGGCCGACACCTGGTGGATGGGGCTCAGCCGGCGGCTCCACTGGCCGGAGGAGTTTCAGCAACTGGCCGCCGACCGGAAGGCCAAAGGCTTCAACGTGGTCCAGATCGTCGCCGGGCTGTACCCCGACATGCCGGCCTTCGACCCGCGCGGGGCCAACGAGGCGGGCTTCCCTTGGGAAAAGGACTACGCTGGCATCCGGCCCGAGTACTTCGACAAGGCAGACCAGCGGCTCCGGTACCTCGTCGATCAGGGCTTTGTGCCGTGCCTTGTCGGGGCCTGGGGATACCATCTGCCCTGGATGGGCGCCGAGCGGATCGAGCAACACTGGCGCTACCTGATCGCCCGCTACGCCGCGCTGCCCGTGGTCTGGTGCGCGGCGGGCGAGGGCACCATGCCGTTCTATGGCTCCAAGCATCCGAACGAAGAAGCGGCACTCCAGAAACAAGGCTGGAGCGAGGTGATTCCATCCATCCGGGCCACCGACCCCTTCGGCCGGATGATCACCATCCATCCCTCGCGGTCCGCTCGGGAAACCGTCACCGACCCTGCGCTTCTCGACTTCGACATGCACCAGACGGGCCACTCGCCGGAAAGCGCCCTGGGCAATATGGCCCGGCAAGTCCGCGCGGCCTACGAGGCCCAACCGACCATGCCGGTGATCGCGGGAGAATCCAGCTACGACGGCTTGGACATGCGGGAGTGGGGCGGCGGGGTGCTCTCCAGCGATGCCTCGCGGCAGATGTTCTGGGTCGGCCTGATGCACAACGGCGCGGCCGGCGGCACCTACGGCGCCAACGGCATTTGGCAGCTCAACCGCCGCGATGCGCCCTACGGGCCGTCGCCGCACGGGCGAAGCTGGGGCAGCATCCCCTGGGACGAAGCCATGAAGCGGGCCGGTTCGACCCAAGTAGGCTTCGCCAAGCAGTTCTTCGCCCGCTATCCCTGGCACCACCTGGAACCCAAGACGGACAGCGCCGCGTGGGCCGACCATGAGCCGAGCACGGACGACATCCGGCCCTGGGCCCTTGGGACGGAGACGAAGCTGCGGATCGTCTATGTGCCGCGTCCTCGCCCGATCCTTCTGAAACAACTTGCTCCGCAGACCGATTATGAGGTGGGATTGTTCGACCCGGTCGCCGGTGGACTCTCGTCGCTTGGCAGGATCAGGACCGATGAAAAGGGGACCTGGCAGGGCCCGTCGCCCGCCTGGAAACACGACTGGGTGGTTGTTCTCCAAGAGCAGGGAGAACCCGGGGAAAGATAGCGTTGCAGCGCATGGGAGGCGGAAAAGAGGCAGAACTACTCATGGTAAACTCAGTAGTTCGACGTTGGGAAAGCGAAGCTGGTTCTGACCCCGTTCCCGTCCCAACAGAGCCGCGATTGCGGCTACGTCTGCGCTCGCCTACAATGTTCGTGAACCCAATCGGCAGTTGATCCGAGATTACTGCTACTGGTTCTGGAACAATAGGTGAGAGGAAGAGATCATGCCTCGACGCAAACAAGCCCCTCGTGGCGATAAGCCGACCCTCGAAGGTGTCCAAATGCCGGGTTGGCTGGCGAACATCCTGCTGGATACCCCCGACACTGGTGAACCGGTCATCCTGCCCGTCGAGCCCGCCAAGCGAAAACCAAAGCCGCTCGGGCTCATTCTAACATCCAGGCAACGGCAAACGCTTTTCCACCCCACCCGGTTGAAAAGGAAGATCAAGGACCGCCTCAAGAAATCGCCGGAGGGAACGCAGTTCGTCGAATTCACCCAGAAGGAACTCGAAGAGATGCAGCAGGAAGTCAATGAAGCAACGCTGTTCGCACCAACCCCTGGGGACAAGAGGGCACTTCAGACCGTGGCGAAGAAGATCCAGGACGTTCTCCGGGAGCAAGACTTCTTTGCCTTCAGGGTGAAGAGGCCCACGAAGGGCGGTAAGAAAGCCGACACCATCTACCAACTCAAGATCACACTCCAAGGCACCAAGCCGCCGATCTGGCGTCGAGTGCAGACGAAGGACTGCACGCTTGCCCTGCTGCACGAGATCATTCAAGTGGCGATGGGTTGGCAGTTCTCGCACCTCTACGACTTCGAGGTTGCTGGCGAACGATACGGCGACCGACAACTGATTGACGACGTGGAGTGGGAGAGCGACCGCAAAATGAAGCTGAGCCAGATCGTGCGGGCCGGGCACAGCAGGTTCACCTACGTCTACGATATGGGTGACAACTGGGAGCACACGATCCAGATCGAGAAGACCCTTGCAGTCGAACCGAAGCTCAAGTACCCCCGCTGCATTGGCGGGGCAAGAGCCTGTCCGCCCGAGGATTGTGGTGGCGTCTGGGGATATGTGGACTTTCTCAAGGCCGTGCAGAATCCCAGGCATAAAGAGCACGACGAGATGCTGGAATGGGTGGGAGGCGAGTTCGACCCGGAGGCGTTCGACGCAGATGACGTGAACAAGGAACTGAGACGATGACCCCGTGAAAGGGGGAACGTCGGCGAATCTGCGTTTGTTATGAAGCTCAAGAAAGGTGGGAGGAAGACGCATCGCCAATGAAACTCACGGGGGAAAAACACGACAGCCTGCACTGGGACCAGAGCCATCCCGTACAGGAAGCCATTGTCACCCCCGACCGCATAGCCTTGGACTGGATCGAGAACGGCGTGCGGTATCATCTTCTGGCCCACTCCCACAACGGTGGCCTTACCTACCAGGGCAATTATGGGATGTTCCGCCCGGAAGACGATTGGGTCGTGGAGATCGCTTGCTATACTGCGGTGGACGGGTCGGCCATCTTGTTTTGCGATTGGCACGAGAAGGATTCCGGGCGGGCAGGTTCTTGGATGTGCAGGCTCAGGCCAAACAAGGCATAAGCACTAGAAGTGACACCAATGAACATTGAGCCCCCGAATTTCTCGCTCAAATGAACCAACGCACTTTGCCCATCCCATGCCCGAAACCCTGACCGGCCTCATCGAACGGGTCGCCTACCACAACCCGGAGAACGGATTCGCCGTGCTCAAGGTCGTGGTCAGGCGTGCCAGCAGAAGATGTTGGTCGTCACAGGTGGGCCGGGCGTCGGCAAGACCACCCTCGTTCGGAGCATCCTGGAAATCTTCACCGCCAAGGGGCTGAAGTGCGTCTTGGCCGCCCCGACCGGCCGTGCGGCGAAACGCATGGCGGAGATGACGGAGCGAACGGCCAAGACCATCTACCGCCGGCTTGAATTTGACCCCGCCACCGGCGAGTTCAAACGCAACCAGCAAAACCCGCTCAAGGGCGACCTGTTCGTCCTGGACGAGGTTTCGATGGTCGATGTCGTCTTGGGCCATCAGTTCTTTCGGGCCGTTCCTTCCAACGCCTGTGTGATCCTGGTCGGCGACGTGGATCAGCTTCCCTCGGACGGGCGAGGCAGAGGAAGTACGGGGTCCGACCGAATGAGCCGATCCCGCCACAATCGAAGGCCGACACATGACGAGAGAAATCGGCCGATGGGGTGTCGGGCCGAGCATCGTGATGTCGGCTGGAGCTTACGCCGCCATCCTCGGCTTGGTTAGTTGTCACGTCGTTCCTCTGGTCGCCTCGACCTCCAGACGCACCATCTTCAAATGGACCAGGTCCTTGGAATCCACGGGATGGGTCGTCACGTAGTCTTCGACGATTTCGTCAAGAAACTGCTGCTGCAAATCCGCTGGAACCCGTTGCCAGCAGGGCATCCAAGTTGTTCGCAGCCAACCTTCCAGTCCTTTCCGTCCCTCGTGCGTCATGTCCTTGGGAATCAGTTCCAGCCGTGTGGCCACCAAACCTGCCTCATCTAACCAGGGACGGTACTCGTCCGGGCTATAGAAGCCCCAAGGAAACGTGAAATCGGCGAAATAATCGGCCCATAATGGCTGGGCGGCCACCTCGAATGCGACCCGAGCGATTTCGGCGGCATTTCCCTTGCCCCCGAGTTGTAACATGACACGCCCACCGGGACGTAGGGCTCACCGAAGAAATTGTTTCCCGAATTGTTTCCCAACTTTTTTCTCGCCGATTGTTTCCCAATTCAAGAAACGAAGAAGCCGTTGCAACTTCTTATGCTGCAATGGCTTAAATCAGTGCGGGAAACAGGACTTGAACCTGCACGGCCTTGCGGCCACTAGGCCCTCAACCTAGCGCGTCTGCCAATTCCGCCATTCCCGCAACGTGAAGAACCGGAAAGACTTCTAATGTACCGGACGGCAACTGAAGGTCAAGGGTGGCGATGCCTGAGAACCAGTAGCGCGCGGTCACGATTATGGCGGGTTCCAGATCGCCGTTCTTGAGAGCTCCGCGGCAAGAGAGCTAGCCCTCCGGCCGGCAAATTCAAGTGAGCTAGGGCGCCTGCGAGGGGTCGGGGCGGATCGGTCATTCGGTCGGGCGGGAGGTGCCAGGCCGAACGGCGTTTCCGATAGCTGGTTCCGACGTCCGATGAGCATCCCTGTCAGAACGGAAGCCAACTCGCGGGCGGCTTTGGCGTCCAGCCGCTTCGTGCCCTGGGCCTGTTGAGGGCCGACCGGCTCGATCCTGAAGTGTCCGAGAGTGGCTCCAACGCCCGGGTTGGCCGGGGCGGACCACGTCAGGTCGGTCGGTTGGTTTGCATGGCCAACCGGGCCGTGGTTGGGGCGCGGCTGGGTGGGGTGCTGGAGCAGGCCATCCGGTCGCCCGGCGGAATGCTCGCAGAACCCCCGGCAGGCTACCTACGCTTTGGATCGTCGGCCGTGCCGCCTCGCGAGGTGCTTCCTGGAAAATCTTCGGGCCGTTGCTGTTCGATTTCGGCACGGAGGTCATGCGCGGGTGAGGGCAGGCCCGAAGGATTCCATCCATGACTGTTTTGCGTCTTTTGCGGGATCATTACTGTGAACTCAAATCTCGCAGTCTATCAAAGACTGCTATCCTTTGCAGACGATGCAGTATCCGCGATTGATATCTATTGACATCTGCCGACCCCAGGCGCAAGGTGAGCCTTCCAGCGGTACGTATGGGGAATCGCGATCGAGGAGGCAGAGTGCCGGGGAGAGGATCTCTCACGAAAACGCGCGTACGGGCCGAAATCCGCGGCCTAGCGTTGGCAGGACGGCTACGGGCAACAGCAGGGCCCGGCGTTAGCGGCCCGAACGGGTGGGGCATAGGTCGTGGCAGCAGGCTGGCAGGGGACACATGGCTGGCAGGGGGCACAGCAGCCGGGCGGGCAATAATAGGGGCGTTCCCGCTCGAAGAGCCCGCAACCGGGAACGCAGGCGAAGATCAGCGGTGCCCCCAGAAGCAGCAAGGTTCGCGACGAGTGGGTCTTGAGGACGGCGATGATAACCCGCAGACGCTTCATGCGTCGCTCCTTTGCATCGTCTGACATTTCCGATTTGGGCTTGCGCGGTCGTTCGCCGGCGGATAATAGCAGAAGCGATGGACGGCGTCAAAGCCGGTTCGTGAGGGATTTTTTCGACGTGCTTTCGCCAACGGACCTATTGGCCGGGCTCGTTTTCGTGGACCGGCGGGAGCGGGACCACGTTGCCGGGCAAACGGTCGCCGAAGGGGGGCCCATTCGCGGAAGGTGGGAACGACTCGGGGGTCAGCCGTGGCTGCACGTTCGTTCGGCTAGCCATGTAGGGCACCTCACGGGAGCTAGGCCCAGGGCCGTCCACTTGGGGTAGAACGGGCGGCAGCCGCGGGAGCGACGTTGCTCCCGGAATTTCGGGACCGCTGGGCGGGGTGCCTCGACTCCAGTCGGCCGGCGGGACTGGTCTGGACAGCGGGCACTCCGGCGGGGCACCAGGAGGCATAGGCGCCGGAGGGCCATTCGGAGGACCATTGGGAGCCATCAGTGGCTGCCGATCACGCGGCTGCGAGGTCGAATCGGGGAAATCCGGCTGCGGGACAAATTCCGGGTAGCGCGGCTGTGTGGCAGGTCCCGGCAGTGGCGGTTGCGCGACGGGGCTTGGCGGAGCAGGCTGGTTGAGCGGTTGCGAGTAGCGCGGCTGTACCGCGGGCTGGGCAGGTGGCAGCGGGCCAAGCTTTTCCAGGAAGATCCTTGCTTCGGCCAGAGAAGGCTTCTCTGCCAAGGCCCTGGTGAATAACGCAGCGGCGGCCTGGCGATTACCTTTGAGAAACATCAAGTAGCCCAGGTCGTAGTAGGCCTCAGGCTCCTCATGGACCACGCGGAGTTGAGCGTAGGCCCCTTCTGTGTCACCGTTCTGGACCAACACGGAGGCCAGGTTGTTGTGGTAAAGCGGCTTCTGCGGCTGCAACTGGATGGCCTTGCGCAGCGCGGTGATCGAGTCGCGATACATTTGTCGCTTGGCCAGACAAAGGCCCAAATCGTTGAAGACGCCGGCTTCCTTGGGATACGTCTGGAGGGCCCGGTGGTAGTATTGCAGGGCCTCGTCCAAGCGGTTCTGGCGATCACGGAGCCGGGCCAGGGCCATCAAGGCACCGAGGTCCTTCGCGTTGAGCTTGATCGCCCGCTGGTACTGCTCTTCGGCCTGGTCGAACTTGCCCTGTTGCTCGGCCACCCGACCGATGGCCACGTAGAGTTCCGGGCCCGGCTTGGCCGGCGTGGCCAGCGCGGTGACATCGGAGGCCGGGTTAACCCGGGGTTCGGGGGTGATCGCCTGGGTGAACTTGTTCCAGCCGTTCTTGACGCTGTCGCCGAAGGAGCTTCCTGCGGCGGGGGTGCTCGCGTCAGAGTTGGACCAGGAGCCACCGCCATCCTGGGCCACAGCCAGACCGGTGAGCAGTACGCCCACGGCTGCGGCAACTCCCCACCCGCAATACGAGCCGATTCGCACCCCATCCTCCCTGACGACAACCGGCCGTCCTAGATCGCACCGTGCGCTGATCTTCCGGTAATATCGACGCGGATCAGGTTCAACCTATAGTCGGATCGGTGACTTGGCTAAGATTTGTCGTTTGGGGGGATCTTCCGGTGGTAGGGTGGACCAAGATCCGGTTTACGGTGCGTGACGAGAGCTTGCTAGCTCCCAGTCCCACCAGCCCCGCCAGCCCCGCCACCGGTGCTAGCACCGCCAGCACCAGCGCTGGAACCACCGCTAGCACCACCGCCGGCATCTTTGGGCAAGCGGGGATCGGGCGTCGTGGCGTCGAATCTGCGGCTGATGATTTCGACCTCGCGGGCCGGCCAGCCGGCATCGCTGATGCTCGTTTCGAGAATCGGAGGGATTGGTTGACCGGGGGCGGCCTTCTGGGCCGTCATGGCGACCGCGGCCATGCGAACAGCGGTGTCTTCGGCGGTCGTCCCGCGGTGGACATAGATCGCCCGACGGGTCTGCGGAGCCTCGTAGAGAATCCAACGGACCAAAAGCTCCCCGGCCTCGGTGAGTTGGTTGTTGTCGGTGAAGTGGAGATCGGTGAGCATGTTTTGCCGCCGCCAGCCATTGGCAGCCATTACCGCCATTGGGGCCCTTACGCTCTGGCGGTCCGGGCAGATCCAAGGCTCCGGCCACTTATTGACCTGGAGGAAGCAACGGCCGTACTCCCCAAGGAGTTGGCCCTCCACAGGAGGAGTGGCGGAAAGTCCGGCCGCTACCACCAAAAGGAGGGAGAAATGGCGAATCGTCATGGTTGACCCTCGGACGGACGTAGGATGCGCCTGGCATTCGGGCAAATAGTCATTCCCCGAACTCTATCGGCCGGGGACCGCCCCATTGGCGAGAAGTTCTCCGCCAGGGGCAAGGGATCTGGGGAGAAAGAGATTGCCACGCAGGCAAGATTTACAGGCTCAACCTGTGCCGTGCAACAGCGGCATCAGTTCGTGGATCATGGTGATGGCCGCCGGGCCGACCATGACCACAAAGATCCCCGGGAAGATGAACAGCACCAGGGGGAAGATCAGTTTCACGGCGGTCTTGGCCGCCTTCTCTTCGGCGATTTGCCGCCGGCGGATCCGCATCGAATCGCTCTGCACCCGCAGTGCCTGGCCCACGCTGGTGCCGAACTTGTCGGCCTGGATCAATACGGCGGCCAGTCCACGGAGGTCGGCCACGCCGCTGCGAACCCCCAACTCGTGAAGCACGTCGGCCTTGGAACGTCCCATTTGAAGCTGGAAGTTGGCCAGGGCGAACTCCTCGGCGATCACGCGGTAGCTCTCTTTCATCTCGTCGGCCACCTTGCGCATCGCCTGGTCCAGGGCCAGGCCGGCCTCGACGCAAACGACCATCAGGTCCAAGGCGTCGGGCAGGCCCAGGAAGATCGCCTCCTGTCGCGACTTGGAGATGAACCAGAGCACCACGCTGGGAAGATAGAAGCAGATTCCGCCGATCGCCACCGAGCCCATCATGGCCCGGTTATTGATTCCCGTCAGGCTCATCAACAGGCCGCCGCCGAAGACGAGGCCCGCCAGCAGGCCGAGGACCTTCAGCAACAGGAAGACGCTGCCGGCCGATTCGCCACGGAATCCCGCGTTGGCCAGCCGGACCTTGAGCTTCGAGAGCTCGATTTCGCTCTTCGGCTCCAAGGACTTGGCCAGAGCGGGCGAAGCCGCCTGGAGCACCTTGGTCATGGCGTCGGTCTTCTTCAGGGCCGAGGAGGCTTCGGCCCGGCGGCGGGGATTGCGGATGCTGTCGAGCCGTTCGACCGCCCGCGGCTTGCGCGCGGCGATCCACTCCAACGCGCACCAGGCGAGGATCGCGAAGGCGACGAAAATCAACAGCGGCACGAGGACTTCGTAGCTCAGCAGTTCCGCGAGGATCATGACCGGCTCAGACCTTGATAGTGACGATTTTGCGGATCACCAGGGCCCCGAGCACCTGGAGCACGATGCCTCCGGCCAGCATCTTCTGGCCCAGGGGATCGTCGAACAGCAGCATCACGTAATCGGGGTTGAGGAAGTAGAGGGCCACGAACAGCGCCACGGGCAGCGCCATGAGCACGACACCCGAGAGCCGGCCTTCGCCGGTCAGCGCCTGCACGGCTCCCCAGATGCGGAACCGTTCGCGGATCAGGGTGCCGATCTTGTCGAGGATCTCGGCCAGATCGCCGCCCGTCTGCCGCTGGAGGATGACCGCGGTGACGAAGAACCTGAGGTCGAGATTGGGGACCCGCTCGCACATCGATCGCAGCGAGTCGTCCAGGGCTACGCCCAGGTTCTGCTCCTCGAAGACGCGGCCGAACTCGCGGCTGATGGGCGGCAACATTTCCCCGGCCACCATGTTGAAGCCTGAGGCCAGGCTCTGGCCCGAACGGAGCGAGCGAGCCAGCATGTTCATGGCGTCGGGGAGTTGCGCGGTGAAGGTCTGCAACCGCCGTTTGCGCCGCCAGAGGAGCCAAAAAATAGGCATGCTGGCCATCATCAGCGCCAAGATCGGCAGCAGCAGTTTGTGGGCCCGCAGGACCACCCCCAGCAGGGCCCCGCCCGCACCCAGCCCCGCGCACACAGCGGCCAGTTGGGGCGCGGTGAGGTTGATGTCGGCCTGGTCCAGCAGTTGGCCGAAGTTGCCCAAGCGGCTGATCGCCCTTTCCATCAGGCCGGGCATAGCGTCCAGCGGCTGGGAGAGCACGCTGTTTTCCTTGAGCAGGCCCTCCTTGGCCGAGGGGCCGGAGCCGGTGAATTGGTCCAGCCGGTTCTCGATGCGGCTGGCGGGACGCTCGCGGAAGACCAGGGCCACTCCGCCCACCAGCGAGGCGACCCCGACGAAGGCGGCGATGGCGACCAACAGCAGACTCATCTCTGGTATCCCCGTGTCAATCCTCGAGCATCACCCGCTGGCGGAAGGCGCTGGCGGGCAGCCGCACGCCGCAGGACTCCAGGCGGGTCATGAAAGTCGGCCGGATGCCGGTGGCAATAAAGGCCCCGTGAGCCCGGCCGTGCTCGTCGACGCCTTGCCGCTCGAAGCGATAGATGTCCTGCATCACCACCGTGTCCTGCTCCATGCCCACGACCTCCGTGATGTGGGTGATCTTCCGCGGTCCACCCTGGAGGCGGTTGGCCTGCACGATCAAGTCGATGGCGCTGGCGATCTGCGTCCGCATGGCCTTCAGCGGCAGCTCGAAGCCGGCCATCATGATCATCGTTTCCAGCCGGGCGATGGCGTCGCGGGGCGCGTTGGAGTGGAGCGTGGTCATCGAGCCTTCGTGGCCGGTGTTCATGGCCTGGAGCATGTCCAGGGCCTCCGAGCCGCGGCACTCGCCGATGATGATCCGCTCCGGCCGCATGCGCAGGCTGTTGCGGACCAGGTCGGTGGCGGTGATCGCCCCCTTGCCCTCGATGTTCGGCGGACGGGTCTCCAGCCGCACCACGTGGTCCTGCTGCAATTGCAGCTCGGCCGCGTCCTCGATGGTCACGATGCGTTCCGTGTTGGGAATGAAGCTGGAGAGCGTGTTGAGGAGCGTGGTCTTGCCGGAACCGGTGCCGCCGGAGATGAGGATGTTCAAGCGGCCCTTGATCGCGCCCTCCAAGAGCATCACCATTTCCGGGGTGAAGGCCTTGAAGTTCAGCAGGTCTTCCAGTTTCAGCGGGTTGGTGCCGAAGCGGCGGATGGAGACGCACGGCCCGTCCAACGCCAAGGGCGGAATGATGGCGTTGAAACGGGAGCCGTCGGGCATGCGGGAGTCGACCATCGGGCAGGTCTCGTCCACCCGCCGGCCCACCTTGGAGATGATCCGGTCGATGATCTGCAGCAAGTGATCGTTGTCGCGGAAGACCACGCCCGTCCGCTCCATCCTCCCCCGCCGCTCCACGAAGATGTTCTTCGGGCCGTTGATGAGGATGTCGCTGATCGCGGAGTCCTTCAGCAGCGTCTCCAGGGGACCCAGCCCGAAGGTCTCGTCGAGGACTTCATCGACCAGCCGGTCCCGCTCGTTGCGGTTGAGCAGGGTGCCTTCGCTGTCGCAGAGGTGCTCGACCACCAGGCGGATCTCGCGGCGGAGCACGTCGCCTTCCAGCTCGCTCACCTTCGTGAGATCGAGCTTATCGACCAGCTTGCCGTGGATCCGTTGCTTGAGCTCCTCGAAGCTCGAATCCTTCGACTTGTCGGCACGCGCAGGCGCAGTAGTCGGTTTCAGCGGTGGCAAGGGATCTCCTCTCCCACAAAAGGCAGTCACGCACCACGGATCTTGGCCGGCACCTCGCCCCGGCCATTCCTAGACGGAATTCCGTCCAGGAAAAGATAGCTTACAAGTTGAACTATGCGTGCCGCCGCCGGCCTTGTACCGGTGGGGCGATGATTGCGAACGAGAAGCGCCGCGATACGGATGGGCCATATTCTCCTGACCCTGGCGGGGTAGCCGGCCCGGCGGAGACGGGAAGAATATCGGAACTCCTTGCAGGGCCGGCATTTCTAGTTGCCAATCCTCGCCCCACGAAGATAAACCCCGTGCTGGCGTTTACCGTTTGCGCTTACAGGCAAAGCGGGTTGGCGTTAGCCCTGGCGGCCACGCCGGAAAGTCCGGTCCCCTCCGGAAGAGGGTTGGACTGAGGGACGCCGGACAAACCGTGACTGCCCGCCGTCTGCTGGTCGCAGCGATGGGGGTTGCAAGGCTGCGGTTCGAAAGCGCCCATAGGACTCAGTGTCATTACGCGTGCCACGGTGGCCTAGAGAGATTCGCACCTCTGTAAATCCCCTGTCTTCTCCATATTTAGTGACTGTCCCCTTTTCCACCAGGGCTGGAAAGTGATCTTTCGCGGTGGGACAAGAATTGGTTTAATCCGGCCCCCATGAATATGCGCATTTCTTGTCTCCTGTCACTGGTCGTTTGGCTATCGGCGGCGGCGGCCTGGTCGCAAGGCGTGCCACCGCCTACGCCGGCCAGCGGACCGGCCTTGCCGCCACCACCACCGCCCCCGGATGCGTCGTTCGGGACGCTTGCACCAGCCGCACCTTCGCAACCGCCGCCGGGCCCCTATCCGCCGCCGCCGCCGCCCGGCTCCTATCCTCCTCCACCGCCGGGCGGGGTGATGGCGGCGCCCGGGCAGCCGTACCCGCCCTATGTCTATCCGTCGCCCGGTCCCTATGCGGCTCCGGTAGTCGTGTCGCCGCCGGCGATGGAGCTGGTACCGGTGCCGCCCTTGCCGTCGTATCTGTGGAGCGCCTCGCTCGACGCCCTCTTCCTGGAGCGGAGTTCAGGCGGCAGCATTCCGTTGGGCTACACGTTTTACAATCCGGGCTCGAAATTGCCCCAGGCACTGCCGACGGACAGTCTCTACAGCGACGACGTGTCCTTCCCTCTCGCAGCAGGAATGCGACTGGAGATCAGCGGCAAGCTCGGCAACGACATCACCCTTGCGGCAACCTACTGGGGCTTGCAGCAATGGTCGGTCGGCAGGACGATCTACGGCGACCCCTATCAAGACACCGTTCTGGCTTACTCACCGTACTTGCAATTGCCGACGCTCCTCTACGGCCTCGACAACTCGCTCGGCTACACCTACAACAGCCAAATCGAAAACGTTGAATTCAACGCCCTTTTCCGCCTGGGTTCCGACAATCCCTATTGGCGACTCGACTGGCTCTGGGGCGCTCGCTACGTCTACTTCGCCGACCAATTCGCCCTGACCGGCGTCGACACTCTGAACAGTGCCAGCGAACAACTCGCTTACAGCACGACCAATAATCTCATCGGCGGGCAAACCGGCCTGCTCTTCACGTATGGCTGGTCGCGCTTCCAGTGGGAGGTCGGCCTGAAAGCCGGGCTGATGGCCAATATCTACCAGCAGCACGGCACCGACGCGGCCAGCGAACCGGCGGGCATTCCGCCGGGCTTCATCCCCTACGACATTGCCAACAGCGGCTGCGGTCTTTCGGCCCTGTTCGAGGTCTCGCTTGCTGCCCGCTACCGCCTCAGCGACTACCTCTGGCTCCGCTTGGGATACCAGTTCTACGACATCACGGGACTGGCCTTGGCTCCGCGCAGCTCGACGGTTTCGGCCACGGCGCCAATGTGGCCTTGGACGGGTTCTCGCTCGGCCTGCAAGCAACCTGGTGACGCCTCAGGGTTCACCCTTCCCTCCAGTCCTGCCCCATGCGGACGGCGATCAGGATCAAGACCAGGGCCACGGCCATCAGCACGGCGGCGGTCTCGAAGGGCAAGCTGTGGTTGAGGAAGTAAAGCGACACGCCGGCCTCGAAGCCGACGATGCGGGCGATCGAGCCCACGCTCTCGCCGGCGCCGAGGATCCCGCCCTGCTTGGCCGGATCGCTGCGGCGGGAGATCAGCGCGCTGATGGCGGGAAAGACAAAGGCGATGCCCGACACCTCCACCGCTGTGGCCACCATCAGCCAGCTCACGCCGCCGCGAGTCCCTCCGCCCAGGATCGCCAGCATCACGAAGCCGCCGATCGACAAAAGCGAGCCGATGGTCGCCAGCACAACCTCCTTGAGATGATTGGCCAGACGCCGCACCAGCACCCCTTGCACCAGGCACTGGATCACGCCGATGTACGCGAAGACCAGCATCAACCAGAATTGATCCCTCCAGTCGGGCGTGGTCTTGGCGACATGGTGGATCTTCTCGCCGATCGTATCGCTGATCGTCAGGGAGAGCGTGCTCTCGAAGTTGGCCAGGGAGAAGACGGCGGCGAAACTGGTCAACAACAGCAGCCCGAGCGAGGGAATGGCCAAAATGTCGCCGAGCGCCCCCAGGTCGAAGTGGCGGCGGGTCTCGGGGATCTCGTCGGTCCGCAGCGACTCGGGCAACTTGAAAAAGGCGACCGCTAGCGCCATGCCCGAAAGAATCGCCGCGGCGAACCCCGGCCAGGGGCTCACCGCACTTCGATCGCGGGAGAGGAAGATGGCCGCCGCGCCGATCAAGGGGCCCAGGGTGAAGCCCAGCCCGAAAGCCGCGCCGATCATGGCCATCCCTCGCGCGCGTTTCTCCGGGGGGGTCACATCGGCGATGTAAGCCTGGGCGGTGGGGATGGTTGCCGCGGCAATTCCCGCCCCGATCCGCGAGACGAACATCCAGGTCAGGCTCTCCAGCAGGCTGGCCAGACCGAAGCAAGCGTAGAAGAACATCGAGCCCGCCAAACTCATCATCAGCACCGGCCGCCGGCCCAAGCGGTCCGAGAGACGGCCCCAGAGCGGGGAAAAGATGAACTGCATCAGCGGGAAGCTGGCCATCAACATCCCCACGATCATTCCCACCTTGGCCGGCGGGAGCCTGATCGCCAGCTTCTTCCCGTAGATCGGCAGCAGGGGCAGGACCAAGCCGAAGCCCAGCAGGTCGATACAGACAATGGCGAAGACCAAAAGCAGCGAGGTCTTGCGGGAACCTTCCCCGGATCGTGGGGGAGCCGCCGCGGAGGGCGATCGGTAGCGGTTGGTCGGTTCCGGCATGGAACAGGTGATCCCTCTTGTGTGGGGTGATGTTTTCGTAGGTTATGCTTCAGCATAACTGGCTTTTGTTATGCTGAAGCATAACCTACTGGCTTCGTAAGACCCAAGACGAGTAGGGTGGGACACGCTCGCGCATGCGACGCGCCGGCCCACCAACTCTGCCCGCTCACGGTGGGCCGTCGGCCGCCACGGCGGCCTTGTCCCACCCCACTGCGCTTTCGTGCTCCGGCCGACGCGCCTATAATTGGGGGACTGATAAGGTTAGGGAGTCGCTGCCTGTGCGGATCATCAAGTATCCTCATCCCACCCTGCGGTACAAGTCCAAGGACCTGCGGCGGGTCGACGCCGAGCTGCGGAAAATGGTCCGGCAGATGTTCGAGGCCATGTACGAGCAGAAGGGGATCGGGCTGGCGGCCAACCAGGTCGATCTGCCCTACCGGCTCTTCATCCTCAACCTGGCGGCCGATGCGGCGGACAAAGATGAGGAACACGTCTTTATCAACCCGGTGATCTCCCAGCCGCGGGGTATGGCCGAGGACCGTGAAGGCTGCCTCAGTTTCCCCGAGATTTACGCCCCCGTCCGCCGGCCCGAGAAGATCCTGCTCCAGGCCTATACCCTGGCTGGGCAGGAGGTCTGCTACGAGTTGGACGGCCTCCTGGGCCGGGCCGTCCAGCACGAGGCGGACCACCTCGACGGCAAGCTGTTCATCGACCGGCTCTCTCCCGTCCACCTGGCGGCCATCAGGGAAGACCTGGCCGGTCTGGAACGGGAGTTCCTCACCGACCGTGAGCACGGCCTGATTCCCGCCGACGCGGTCGTCGTTGCCCGGTTGGCCGAGTTGGAAAGCGTCCGCACGTGAGCCAGGCGTCGCCTCCGAATAATAGAAGTTGATGCAGTTTTTTTGTGGTGCAGGCGTCCCGCCTGCCCTGAAGCTGCAGGCGGGACGCCTGCACCACAAGTGAGGTGCCATGCGTCTGGTGATGATGGGCACCGGCCCTTTCGCCGTGCCGACGTTTCACAGCCTGATGGAATCTCACCACGCCGTCGCGGCCCTGGTCACCGGCGCCCTGAAGGACCAGGGCCAGCGGCCGGCGGCCGCGAGCCCCATGCGAGAGGTGGCGGCCCGGCACGGCACGCCGATCTTGGATCCCGAAAGTGTCAATGCGCCGCCGTCGCAGGAGCGGATCGGGCAGTTCGAGGCCGACCTGCTGGTGGTCTGCGACTACGGGCAGATCCTCTCCACCGCGACGCTGGCCAAGGCGCGCCTCGGCGGCATCAACCTGCACGCCTCGCTGTTGCCCAAGTACCGCGGAGCGGCGCCCATCAACTGGGCGCTGATGCGGGGCGAAAAGGAGACGGGGGTCAGCGTGATCCACATGACCCCCCAGGTCGACGCCGGGCCGGTGATCGCCCAGGACAGCACGCCCATCGACGCGGACGAGACGGCCGTCGAGTTGGAGGCCCGGTTGGCCCAAATCGGGGCCCGGCTGGTCCGCCGGGCGATCGATTCCCTCGAGTCAGGCAAGCCGGAGGCGTTGCCGCAGAGCCCGGCCTTAGCCTCGAAGGCCCCGCGGCTGAAAAAAACCGACGGGGCCATCGACTGGAATCGGCCGGCCCTGGCGATCAAAAACCAGATCCGCGCCCTGGAGCCTTGGCCCAAGACCCACACCTATTGGCACCGGCCGGGCGGACCGCCGCTGCGGCTGATTCCCGGACCGGCCAGCGTCGTCGCGGGCGACGATACGGCCCCGCCCGGCCGCGTGCTGGAAGCCTGCCACGATCGGCTGCTGGTCGCCACGCCGCAACAGGCCGTCCAGTTTACCAGCCTCCAGCCGGCCGGCAAACGGATGCTATCGATCGCACAGTTCCTCCGCGGTTACCACGTCGTGCCGGGCGAGCGCTTCGGCCCGGCCGAGGAGTCCGGTTAGGGGACGCGGTGACGGAGAAGAGGAGAGGGGGAGAAGAGGAGACAAAGGGCGTGCTGATTTCTCCTCTTCTTTTGTTTCACTTCGCCGGCTTCAGGCCGTCGAGCATTGCACGAAACTCCTTTTCATGCTCGGCGACGGTCTTCTTCGGGCCGTAGAATTTGATGAAGAAGCTGGCGCCGTCAGCGGGGATGATCGCCGCCAACATGCGGTAACCGGGCCGCTCGGTGGCCGCTTGCATCATGCCCATCGATTCCTGGTAAGTTCCCGAGATGTCGACAAGGTCTACTTCCTGGCCGGCAAGGGTCTTTTTCTGGACCTTCATCTTGTCGGCCGTCTTCGAGCCGTCGGGCTGGCTGAACTGGCCTGCCCAGCGATCGATGTTCGCCTGGACGCCGCCGCCGGCGGACGACACGGTCATGCGGCCGTCGCGCGGATCGCCCTTGGCGGCGGGCACGGCGAACTCCTGGGAGATCATCATGTTGCCCGGCCGCTTGACGATCCAGGAATCCGGCGCCGTCATCGTAAGCCGCTCGCCGAGGGTGATCGTGTGGCTGCCGGCCTCGGCCGGCGCCGTGCTGGGCGTCTCACCCGGCTTGGGCTCCGCCGCTGCGGGGGCCAGCGACGGGTGACCCGGCGGAAGCTCGGCCGTGGACGGGCCCGCCGGCTTCTCGCTCGGCGGCGCCGAGGGCGTGGCCGGCAAATCCTGCTCGATCGCATTTCCGGCCGGCGAACAGCCGACCACCAGGCCGAGAACCGCCAACCACAACCACGCAACCGCTGGGATTCTCAAAGGCATTTTTCTTGCTCCTTCCACACGCGGGCGCTGTTCTTCCAAAGCCGGTCTACACTCGATAATTGCAAATTATATGCCGGCCCGTTGCGAAAGGTAGGGTGGGAACACTAATTGACACTGATCGACGCTAATCTGGTAAATTAGCGAAGATTAGCGAGGATTCGTGTTCCGTCTTTCGGCTGTTCTTTTTGACGCATAACTCAGGGATTCCTTAACTTCGTGCGTGCGGGGGAGGGAACCACGCCAAGTGATCGCGTGCGTTGTATACTGGGGGCGCCGCTCTCGGGTGCGGGCCCCCGCGGTCTCGCAGTCCGGAGCAAAACGTCCTCTCAGGAGCCCTTGCCATGCCGATTTCTTTTACCTGTCCTCATTGCGGTCTGGCAATGAACGTAGCGGACCAGTACGCCGGACAATCCGGACCCTGCTCGCGGTGCGGAAAGCCCATTACCATCCCAGGCACGCCAGGGGCGCCCGGCACGCCGCCTTATCCGCCGCCGAAGCCTGCCAGCAAGGTGCCGATTTGGGTCATCGCCTTGGCCGTGGCGGTCGTGGCCGTGCCGGTGGTGCTGTTCTGCGGGGGCATCCTGCTGGCCCTGCTCTTGCCCGCCGTGCAAGCGGCCCGCGAGGCGGGCCGCCAGGCCGCGTGCCAGAACAACCTCAAGCAAATCGGCTTGGCGATGCATGCGTATTATTCGGCGAACGGGGCCTTCCCGCCCGCCGTCTTTACTGACGACCACGGCAACCCCATGGAGAGCTGGCGGGTGGCCATCCTGCCCTACCTGGGGAAACAGGCGTTGTTCAAGCAATACGACTCGAAGCAGCCCTGGGACAGCCCTCAGAACCGTCCCTTGGAAAAGACCCTCATGCCAATCTTCTGCTGTCGCAGCAACCCGGGCATCAGCGGGACGGAGACCACCTACGTGAGGATCGTCGGCAAGGACACGGTCGGCGGAATGCCGAATGAGGCGGTCAAGATCAGCGACATCGCCAGCGGAATGGCCAACACGATCATGGTGGTGGAAGTCTCCGGCCTGAATATCAACTGGGAGGAGCCCCGCGACGTGACGGCCGACGAGTTCATGGGGATGGTCGCCAAGAGGCGATCGAGCCCTCATCCCCTCGGTTTCAACGCGTTGTTCGCCGACGGCTCGGTGCGGTTCATCAGCAACGGCATCGACCCCCAGACGCTCCGGGCGCAACTGTTGCGGCAACCATCCACCGCCAACCTGGAGCAGACCTCGCCGCTGCAGGGCGGCAAGCCGACGCAAGCGGAAAGCGACCGGCCGAGGCAAGCCACACACCGGGCGACGAACAACGTCAACCAGCCTCCCAAATCACCGCAGGACTTCGCCGCGCTGGTCAGCGACCTGGACTCGGGCGATCTCGGCCGCCGCATGCGGGCGACCAGGCAACTGCTCCGGGCGAAGCCGAGAGAGCCTAACGCGGCGGTGGCCAAGGCCCTGGAACGTGTCCTCCTCGAGGAAAAAAATACCCCCATTCGCGTTCGTGCGGCCCTGGCGTTGGCAAACTGGGGCACCGCGGAGAGCATTGCCGCGCTCCAGGAGGCGGCCCAAAAGGACTCCGACTCCCTGGTGCGGTCTCGCGCCGCCAAAGCGATCGAAGCGATCAAGCTGCGGCAGTGACAACTTCCGCCAGACCGAGTACGTTGCTATACTGGGGGCATCGCTTTCCGGCGCGGGCCGCGGCGGTCTCGCAGTCCGGAGCAAGACGTCCCTTCAGGAGCCCTCGCCATGCCGATTTCTTTTACCTGTCCTCATTGCGGTCTGGCAATGAACGTGGCGGACCAGTACGCCGGACAATCCGGACCCTGCTCTCAGTGCGGAAAGCCGATTACCATCCCCGGCACGCCGGGGGCGGCCGGCACGCCGTTTTATCCGCCGCCGAAGCCTGCCAGCAAGACGCCGATTTGGATCATCGTCTTGGCCGTGGCCGTGCCGATGGTGCTGGTCTGTGGGGGCATCCTGCTGGCGCTGCTCTTGCCCGCCGTGAGCGCTGCTCGCGAGGCGGCCCGCCGGGCCCAGTGCAGCAACAACCTCAAGCAAATCGGCCTGGCGCTGTTGAACTACGAGTCGACGTTCGGGGCCCTTCCGCCGGCCGTCTTCGCCGACGACCATGGCAAGCCGATGAAGAGCTGGCGGGTAGCCATCCTGCCGTTCCTGGACCAAGAGCCGTTGTACCAGCAGTACGACTCGAAGCAGCCCTGGGATAGCCCTCAGAACCGGGCTTTGGGAAACACCCCCTTGTCGATCTTCCGCTGTCCCAGCGATCCCGGCGCCGTGAATTCGGCGGAAACCAGCTACGTGAGGGTCGTCGGCAAGGACACGATCGGCGGGACGCCGAACGAAGCGGTCAAGCCCGGCGACATCACGGACGGAGTGTCCAACACGATCATGGTGGTGGAAGTCTCCGGCCTACACATCAATTGGGAGGAGCCCCGCAACGTCACGGTCGACGAGTTCATGGACATGGTTTCCAAGGGACGAGCAAGCCGTCATTCCGGCGGCTTCCAGGCGCTGATGGCCGACGCCTCGGTGCATTTCATCAGCAACAACGTCGACCCCAAGACGCTACGAGCGCTGCTGTTGCGCAACACGGGCGAGCGGAAGGCGCCGCCGGATTAAACTCTAAATTCGGTAATGGGAAAGGCCGTAGGGTGGGACAAGGCCGCCTTGGCGGCCGCCGGCCCACCAATATCTGGCAGAATTGGTGGGCCCGCGCTCGCTCACGCGAGCTTGTCCCACCCTACAACCGCTGGCGCATCGTAAGCGCGAAGCGTAAGCGAGGGTGCCTATGGGACTGTCCCTCGCTTACGCTTCGGGTTTCGATGGCGCGCTCTGCGCCGTCTACATCGCGGGACGTGACTCATCCGGTCTAGTCGTCGGTCGGGTCCTTCTCCGTCCGCCGGGCGGCCAGCCGGCGCTTGATACGGGAGCCGGCCAGCCAGATGGCGTGGCGGACCCGCGCGGGAAAGAGGGCGGGCACGGCGCGGATTTCCAGGCACGCATGGGGTTGGGCGCGGAAGTGGGCCTTGTAGGGCTCGTCGCCGCGAAGCAGATCCAACACCCGGTAGCCGCCATCGATCGCCAACCGCAGGGAGACGATGGTCCCCAGGCGGCCCGGTGAATCATCCAGCCGGCTGGCATCCAGTCCGCATTGGTAGTGGTAGACCGTGTCGCCGGCGGCGATCAAGTATTCGACCACCAGGGGTTTCCCGTCCAGCTCGATCCAGAAGAGGATCAGTTGTCGGCGGGCCAAAAGCTCGCCGAGCACCTCGGAGTGAAAGGCGGCGTAGCGCTCGGAGGAGAAGCAACCCGGCTGACCCAAGGCGCGCCACCGGGCCTGGTGGAGATCGATGAGGATTTGCTCGCCCCGCGGCAGGTCCTCGGCCTGCTGCACGCGATGGACGACAGCCCTGCCGCTGGCCAGCAGCCGCCGCTCGGCCTTGCGCAAGCGGTTGCGATGTTGCTTGGAGAGCGTGGCAAGGTACTCGTCCCAGCTCTTGGGCAGCTCGATCCGCCAGCAATTCGGACCGGCACGCCGATGGACGAGGTTGCCGCTGGCCTCCAGCCGCTGGGCCAAGTGGGCAATCGCCGCGTCCTGGTGGCCGATGGCGGTCAGCTCCAGCAAGTCCCACGCATCCGGGCCGCGGGCGGCGGTAAGCCAATCGGCCAGGGCCGCCGCCACGTGGCCTTCCCGCCCCCGCGCCGCCGGCACGGTCAAGTACTCCGGGCAGACTTCGCCGCTGCCGAGAAACCGCAGCACCCTGCCGCGCCACGTTCCGCTATCCATGTACCAAGGCGCGACGCCGATCAGTCGATCGGATTCATCCAGCACGCCCAGAACATAGAGCCGGCCGGCACGACTGCCCCGCGCCGGCCGGCCGCCGTAATGCCGCCACCAACACGACATCCAGGACCAGCTCCGAAAGGGAATGTCCTCGGACAATCGGTCCCAGTCCTGGGCGTAAGGAGCCAGGTCGTCGAAACGCGTGAAGCGTACGACGCGGGTTGCGGAAGGTGCAATCGTTTCTGGGACGCTCACGCCGGGTATCCTCGCCAAGTCCTCGTTGCTCGGGTTCTTCTCAAGTCTTGGTCATAGGAGAGCCGGCGGCAAACAAACTGCCGGAATGCCTGCACGAACTGCCACCTCTATGGGGGGCATGTGGCTCAAAGGCAATCGTATGCTATCATTTCCGGTAGCCGAGAGGAACTGAGCGTCCCTTTGCACTGCGACGGATCAACGGGCGATTGAGATGACCGAAGTCCTGGAGATCAACCGCATCGACGCCCTGGAGCCGTACCGCGCGGTGTGGCAGACGCTGCTCGACCAGACCGTGGCCGGCTCCTTCTTCCAGTCGCTGGACTGGCTGCAGGTCTACTGGCGGCACTTCGGCGCGGGACAGAAGCTGCGGGTGCTGGTCGTTGCTGCGGCGGGGCGACCGTGGGGAATCCTGCCGCTATCGGTCGTCACGGAGCGGACCCGGCTGGGCCCGATCCGCACGCTGACCTATCCGCTGCACAACTGGGGCTCTTTTTATGGCCCCATCGGTCCCGACCCGCAGGCCACCCTGGCCGCCGGACTGGAACACGTCTGCCGCACGCCGGCCGATTGGGACGTGCTGGAGCTCCGTTGGGCCGGCGAAGCCAGCTCGGAGCAAGGCCACTCGGCCGTGGCCATGAAGGCCGCCGGGTTGCAGGCCTGCCGCACCGTCTGGGATCGCACCGCGGTGATCGACCTGAAGGGGTCGTGGGACGACTACCTGGCCGCCCGCAGCAGCAAGTGGAGGAACAACCTCTTCCGCTGCGAGCGCCGCCTGGCCGAGCGGGGCAAGGTCCGTTACTTGCGGTATCGTCCGCGGGGCCAGCGGCACGGCGATGGTGATCCTCGCTGGGACCTCTACGACACCTGCCGGCAGGTGGCCTCGCGGAGCTGGCAGGGCGGGTCGCAGTCCGGGACCACGCTGACCCATCCCGGCGTCAGCTCGTTCTTTGGCGACGCCCACGCCGCGGCTGCCCGAACCGGCATGCTCGATCTCCACCTCCTCTGGCTGGACGACCGGCCGCTGGCCTTCGCCTACAACTACCAATGCGGCGGCATGATTTACGGTTTGCGGGTGGGCTACGATGCCGACGTCGCTCGCGACGGAGCGGGCCACGTGCTGTTGCTCAACGCGATCCGTGACAGCTTCCAACGGGGCGATCGGCTCTACGACCTGGGCGTGGGCTCGTTGGACGTCAAGCGTCTCTTCCTGAGCCGGGTGATCCCCATCTACCGCTACAGCCATTTCCGCCCCGCGGTGCCGCGGACCCAGCTCCTGCGGCTGAAACGTTGGCTCCAGCATTGCCTGACATCCTCGTAGGTTATGCTTTAGCATAACGTGCCGTTCACAGTTCGGAACGTAGCAGGCACTCACCCGTTATGCTGAAGCATAACCTACTAGAACCTCAGGCCCTCGCCGATGCCGCTGATTCACCTCGAACCGTTGCCTCGCAAGACGACCAAGTCCGATCTGCTGGAGCTTCTGGACCGGATCGGCGGGCTCGACCGGCGCCGCGTGGGACGGATCGAGATCCGCGGCAGCCAAGCGGCCGTCGAAGTGCCCGAGGGCTGGCAGGCGCGATTGGCGAAAGCCCTCGACGGTGTGCAACTCCTTGACCGTCGCATCCGCGCATGGGCGGAAGGGCCGGCTTCGGCTTCGTCGGGCCGCGAGGACCACTGGCAGCGGCTGGGACGGCTCTTGGAGCTGGAAAGCCAGGCCGAGGCCCAGCGGGTCCTCGACCGCAGCCGGCGACTCTCCCCCGAGGACGCCGAAAAGGGCGGCGAAAGCCTGATCCGCCTGGTCCCCGTCGACGAAGAGCCGGGACTGGGCGGACGCTACCTGGTCGAGTTGGCCAAGGCCGGCCGCCAATCCCTCCCCTGGACCCGGCTGGGCGTCGGCAGTCCCGTGCTCCTTTCACCCCAAGCCGCGGGCGAAACCCAGCCCAGCCGCGGCGTCGTCTACCAGCGGACCGACCGCTCGATCGGCGTCGCCCTGGCCGTTCTGCCCGACGACTGGCCGGATCACGATTTGTGGCGGATCGACCTGGCCAGCGACGACGTGGCCGTCCAGCGGCAACGGGCGGCGATCGGGCGGGCCGCCCAAGCCCGCGGCGACCGCCTGGCTGAGCTCCGCGACGTCCTGCTCGGCCAGCGCCAGCCGCAGTTCGACGAGCTGGCCCCACAGCCGGATCTCCGCCCGGGCCTCAATCCGGCCCAGCGCGAGGCCGTGCGCCTGGCCCTCTCGGCCCGCGACCTGGCCTTGATCCACGGCCCGCCGGGTACGGGCAAGACCACGGTCGTCGCCGAGTTGATTTGCCAGGCGGTCCAGCGGGGCGAGAAAGTGCTGGCCTGCGCCGAGCAACCTGGCCGTGGACAACATTTTCGAGAAGCTGCTGGCCGCCCGCGTGAGAGCCGTGCGAATGGGCCACCCGGCCCGAGTGCTTCCCGAGCTGCGAGCCCACACGCTCGACTTGTTGGTGGAAGAACACCGCGACGTCCGGCTGGCCCGCAAGCTGGTCAAGGACGCGATGATCCTGTTCCGCAAAGCCGGCCGGACCACCCGCGCCAAGCCGCAGCCCGGGGCGCGGCGCGAGGCCAGGGAGGAGGCGCGGTCGCTGCTGGCCGACGCCCGGCGGCTGGAGTCCCAGGCCGTCGAGCAGATCCTCCATCAGTCCGACGTCCTCTGTGCCACCACCACCGGGCTGGATAGCGAGATCCTCGGCGCCCGCCGCTTCGACCTGGCCGTGATCGACGAGGCCTGCCAGAGCACGGAGCCGGGCTGCTGGATCCCCTTGTTGCGCGCCGACCGCCTCGTGCTGGCCGGCGACCATTGCCAATTGCCTCCCACGGTGATCAGCCGGGAGGCCGCCGACGACGGCTTCGGCGAAAGTCTCTTCCAACGGATGATGGGGCTTTACGGCCCGCGGGTCGCCAGGCAATTGACCGTCCAGTACCGCATGAACCGGGTGATCATGGAGTTTTCGTCCCGGGAGTTCTATGAGAACTCGCTGGAGGCCGACACCGGCGTGCGTGACCACCTGCTGTCCGGCCTGCCTGGGGTCGCGGCGGACCGGCTGACCACCACGCCGGTCGAGTTCATCGACACGGCCGGGGCCGACTACGAGGAAGAGATCGATCCCGACGGCGAAAGCCGGCTCAATCCCCGCGAGGCGGAGCTGGTGGGCCGCAAGGTGCAGGCGCTGCTGGATCTGGGCGTGGCGCCCGGGGACATCGGGGTGATTACCCCTTACGCGGCCCAGGCTCGGCTGCTGGGCAGCCTGCTGCCGGCGGCCGGCCTGGAGATCGACAGCGTCGACGGGTTCCAGGGGCGGGAGAAGGAGGCCGTGGTGATCTCGCTGGTGCGCTCCAACGCCGAAGGCCAGATCGGCTTCTTGGCCAACGTCCGCCGGATGAACGTGGCCCTGACTCGGCGCGGCGGAAGCTGCTGGTGGTCGGCGACACGGCCACCCTCTGCCGCGATCCGTTCTACGCCCGGTTGGTCCAATACTACGAAGATCTCGGCGCCTACCACACCGTCTGGGAAGAGGACGGGTAGCCATCACCCGTTCAACCCGGCTAACCTTCTCCTTGAGAGACTTGGCCACGGACGACTTGATCGCAAACAAGATGCTGGAGGAGGAACGGGTTCCGCCCGATCCGAAATGGCGGGTCGTGTAGTCCCACCGCCCACGTTCTACGCAGGAAACCGCACGGACTGACCAACACGGACCTTTCCTCTCATTGCCCCGGGGCCGTTCGCACGCCGTCAAACTGAAGATCGGCGGGCTTGCCGAGCGTAACGTCTTGGAGGAAGACAACGTCGCTGGAAAAGGGCCCCGGCAGCCGCATGACAAAGCCCTTCTTCATGACTTCGTCGCCGGCTTTTTGCATCGGCGGGATTGAGCCGTCCTCGCACCAAAGCCAGTAGCGGCCTTTCGCATCCAGCCCTTTGAGCTTGACGGTTTCGCTGTTCTTCGGGCTGTTGGGCCTGAAGACATAGACGGCACCTTTCTTCGCCGCGAGATCAAAATATTCCACGCCGTCCCAGACCTTGTCGTCCGGGCGGGGGAAGATATGGTAGAGGTTCGCTGTTCTGACGAGGGGCCGGATCTTCGTCTTGTAGGTGTTCACCGCCCTCTTGATCGCCATTCTCTGCGCCGCAGTCCATTTCGGCCCGCCGTTGCCGCCGTTGGGCGCGTCGGGATGCCAGTAGGCCGCGCCCAGGGAGGCGGAGCGGAATTCATAAACCGAGCCCGACGCCTGCCACTCGGCCCAGGAGCCGGACAGGGTTGCAAGCTGCATGGGATGGAGGGCGTAGGACGAATCGTAGAACGCCTGCCGTGCATCGATCGGGTAATACCGGTCCTGGTCCTGAATCCTGATGGCGCGTCGCATCACGCCGTAGTCTTTGATGCCGCCTCCGCTCGAGCAGTTCTCGTAGTAGAAGTTCGGGATGCTCGCGGACAGCCCATCGACGACCTCGTAGAAGCCCTTTGTCTGCCAGTAGCCCAAGTCTTCCGCATAGTGCGCGCGGCACTTCGGGCCGAAGCCGCCCGTCTGAAGAACTCGGCCCGCGGTGCTGTCGGTGCGATAGAAGTCGATGTGGAATTTGTCGTGGAGGCTCTTGAAGTCGGCCTTCCGGTGCTGCATCCCCTCGGCGGTGGTCATCGGCGGGTTGCAATTCCAGTACAATCCGAAGTGCATTCCATGCTGGTGCGCATACTCGCACGCCGCCAACATCCCCTTGGGCCAAAACTTTGCGTGACCGACGGGTGGATGCGGCTGATGCGTCGTGTCTCCATTCCACCAATTGATATCGATCACGACCTCCTCGAACCCCAGTGGCGCGATGTCGTCGATGAGCGGATAGTACTTCGTTTCCGCAGGCTGCCAACTCCCTTGTCCCTGGCCCGTCGCGGCGAAGGCGTTCCATTCCACCTTGGGATACGTGGGGTCGTTTTTCAGAACGGCGGGCATGGAATAGTTGAACAGATACCTGTGCAGGCTATTTGCAGCGTCGTCCAGGTCCCCCTGATACGCACCGATGAACCCCGGCGGGACCTCGAAAGTCTCGCCGGCAGCAAGGTCCGTTTTGAAGCTGTCGCCGTTGCCGGCCTTGATTGCGGCACCGCCGGGCGCGTCGTCGCACGCGATCGCGATGCGGCCGATGCTCCACTCCCAGCCGAGGTACATGCCATGGGCGCCGCCGGCATCCACGACCGCAAAGGGAATGAAGAAACCGTCGCCTTCCGCGATCGTCAACACCTTCCGATAGCCGCGGGCCAGCGACTCGTGATAAACGCCCGTCTTGTCGGGAATGCTCGCATCGTTCTTGATGTACCATACGCTGGTGTCTTTTTCCGGGCCCGCAACATGAACATCGAGGCTCTCCTGTTCGTAGATCGTCACCGGCTTGCCGGACTTGTTGGCAATGAACATCGCATGACGCACCGGGCCCGGACCTGCATGGGCGTGCCAGACGGACTTCAGCTCCATGGCGGGGTTGGCGTTGGTGAAGGTGATGGTGACTTTCATACCGTCGCGGTGTTCGACCACGGCCTCACGGTAGACCCACTTCGGCGCGACTTGGGTGCCCGCCACGTCGATCCGGCCGACCAAGGGGACGGGGAGGGCCGCCGCGGTCCAGTTCCAGCCGTCAGGGCCGCAAAGCTCGTAGATGCGCATCGCCTGATCGGGGCCGACGCCGAGAGTCAGCCTCGTGTCGACCGTGTTCAGCGTCCAGCGCGGCGATGCACTGCCGGCGGCCGGCTCTCCTGCGAGCGCACCCATCAGGCTGTTGGCTGCCAGTAGTGCGATACAAGTCATCAAAGAAGGTCGAAAATCATTGCTCATTGGAGTCATGCCTCGCAAGGGTTGATGGGACACGTTTGGGGAGGTGAAAAGTCGCCGCTTTGGGTCGGAATTGCGGTTCCGAATTTTGTTCCGTTTTCCGCCCCAAGGGGGCGGTCGTTCTTCCAGCCCAGGGCAACGCCCTGGGGACGATGGCACCCGCTCACCAGCCCCGCCGGCCCAACGGGCCAACGGTTCTTCTGGCGAAAGGTTGGCCCGTTGGGCCGACGAGCGGTATGAATTTTCCCCTGTCCCCAGGGCGTTGCCCTGGGCTGGAAGAACTACCGGGCCTTCGGCCCGAAAAGCACGCGCAAAGCTGCGAACAAAAAGGGAACCATTACGGCCACACGGGGGCCGACCCTTTCACCGCCCCAGGACACGTTCGACATGCGAAGTCTCAATACGCCGCCTCTACGGCGACCGTGCCGGTGAGGCGTTCCAGGCGGATCACCTCTTTGCCCTGGTCGAATTGCTGCCAAGCCTGGCCGTTCACCGTGACCCGTTTGATCGGCGCGGCCGTGGGATGGCGGAGCCGGAGCAACACGGCCTTCTGCCCACCACGGGAGGGCATCGAAACGGTTGCCTTGATCTTCCCGTCGTCTACGGACGAGACAATCTGGCAGGCCACCGTGCCGAAGTGCGTCGGGGCGTTCTGCACCCTGATCTTCTTGCCTTGTTCCAACCACGCTCGCGGAGTCGCCCGCCCAAGCCACAAACAGTCGCCTTCCTCCATGACAAGCATGTCGCGGAAGCGTTCAAGGAACGCGGCTTCCTCGAAGATCTTGTCGGCTGGGCCGCCGGTCGTGTGTTCGCGGAAGGTGTAGCCCTCGTTCGGTAAGAGGAGCACTGCGTATTGGTTCAGCCAGGAACGGAGAAAGTCCGGCACGTCGTCGGCCGCCAGATGGATGTTGGCGTGCCGTTCCAAGCCGGGTTGATACTGCCAAGCGGCGTGCGCAAACCAGTGTTTTTCCGGGTCGTAGCCCGGCGTCCGCTGGGCAACCTTCGGGTTCTCCAGCAGCAACCGGTCTTCGAGGACGTTGAGCGTTCCTTGCACGCGCCGGTCGTCGGGCGGGAGAAGCCCCGCGGGGCTCACCAGCGCCTCCGCCGACTGGATCGTGTCCCAGTATAATCCGCCGACGTGGGCGCCGCTGCCCGGCCGCCGCCAACTCCACGCGCCGGACGCGAGCCCGCGAACGTAACACGCGAAAGGAATAAACGATCGATAGGTTCCGTCGCGCACTAACACCACGGGACTAATCGCGATGGAGCGCTCCACCGCAGCTTTCAGATCCTTCCGATAAGACTCCGCCTCGGCTGTCAATCGCTTGCCTTCGGCGGAATCGACTTGTGTCAGGATGCCGGCAAAGCGCCGGACCGCCAGCCAGTAGTAGGCCTCCGATTCGTAGAATTGCATGAGTTGGCCGCCGCTGTCGGGGGTGACCTGGTGGGCCGGTTGAAGTCCCTTGCACCAGAGGCGATCGCCGCCTGGAACAATGCGGGCCAGGAGCCGCCTCTGGCGTAGAATCCATGCGACGTTGGCTTTCATCCGCGGCGCGTTGGCCCTTAGCCACTCGCCGTCGCCAGTCAGGCGGAAATGTTCGACAAGAGCGAACATGATGGCGCCGGGACCCATGGCGTGAATGCCGTCCATGTTCCCGCCTCCGCCCGGCGGACCCACGGCATGGGTGAGGCAACCATCGCCGTCGGAAAAAAGGCCCACCGGTTTCGCGTTCTGGAGGGGAAGGCCGAGCCACTGGTCTAACCCATCCGCCGCCTCCTTGTGCATGCCCATCAGGTCCAGCGCGTGGAGCACCAGGTACGTTTCGGAAGCCAGGATGCCGTAAGGGTGATCGTTGAAACGCAACTGCCCCTTTGCATTCTTGACGGCGTGCCGCACCAGGTGCCACGCGCCGAGATTCCACTGGGCGGAGAGTCTCTCGCAAGGGACCTCGACCTTCATCGGTGTTTCGAACTCCGGCTTCGGGATCGCCGGCAGGATCATGCCCGGAAACATCGCGCCGACGGCCCCGTCCCACGTTTGCTCGGAATGTTCGCGCACACGCCGCCGAGTCGTTTCCAGGCCTTTGGCGGCCAATTCCTTAACAAACTCCTCTGCCGTCCTCGCCTTTGACTCCAGGCTGATGGGCGACTCTGACGAGGCTCTGGAGGCGCAGACAAAAAAGCCATATTCCGGCGCAAGGATCGGCCCCTTCTCCAGATCCGACGCCAGGAAGGAAAAGTTTCCTGCGCTGCTCCATAGGGTGATGATCGTGCGAGCAGCGTCTTCCGGCTCGGCATTGTACGGGCAGAGTGTGCGCTGTTTCCACGTGCCCAGGTACAGGAGGCTCAGGCTCACCCCTCGCCGGCCGGCGAGGACCGGCGCCGACCTCCACTGGTCCACCCCCTTCATCGTCGTGCCGGCATCGCCGGCCAGCGGCCGAACACGGTTCACAATTCCGTCATACGCCTCGATCCGCCCGCTGTAGTCCGACGCGGCGGCAGCCTTGTCGAACCCCCACTGGATCTCCAGGTCCATTCTCTTCCACCGATCGGGCACGAAAGCCTGCACCGTGGGGACTTCGTAAGCCGAGGCATCCTGTTGCCCCCGCACACTGACGACCAGACCGAACGTGTCCACGGGGATGGTGAAGGTATACGTACGCCCGTCGGCGGAGACCTCCGGCTTGTCCGCTTCGCGAAGGACCGCTGAGTTCCACCACGTCGGGATGTTTCCCTTGGCCTCCGCGTCGAAGTAGGTTACCACGACCTCTTCGGGCTTCGGCCTGCGCCGCGCCGCGCCATCCCAGGCGAGTGCCACGTGGCGCACGCGACGCACCTCTTCCCAGATCAGACCGCAGAGGACCAGCTTCAATGCCGGAGCGTTTAGGTCGACTGCCTTGTCGAACGGCAGGCGTGCGTACTTCATCAGGCCGATCCAGCTTTCCGGCGGGTTTTCCTCCGACTTGCGGTCGGCCCGGTACTGATAAGCGCTTGTCGCGATGTCGGCCGGCTGGCCGACCAACTTTTCCAGGTCTGTCGGCTGCCACGCGTGGCCCGGCGAGGGCCAACAGGCCAGACAGACCAGTATCATCGGAGGTACTACCAATCTCATTGTCGCGTACCTTTCTATTGCCACGGGGACTGATCAGATCGCCAACGAACTGGAAGTCTGCTGGCGATGAGACGAAATGGTAAACGCCCGACTCGACCGCCGGCACCTCCCGATCGCCGTCCAGAAACCTTCCAGTTGGCACGTTCCGTATTCTCCTCGCCCGGCGGCGCCGCTGCAACCGTTGAATGGTAGAATGGGGCCATCGGAAGGGCCGCGTCGGGTTACAATCTGAGCAAAGTGTCGGCCATTCCGAAAAATGTAGCGTTCGTACCTATTCCCGGAAGAGTTCAATTTCTTCAACGGCGACTTGCAAGGTTCCCTCGGGAGGAGGCAGTTATGAAGATCGAGAAACCCATGCGGTGGGTTTGGGCAAGAATTTTGTTCCTCCTATTCTGCGCCCTGGCTGCGGTGCTGCCGGCCGAGCCCGCTGCCGGCGACAGTTTCCGTGTTCCGCTGTTGACTACCCCGCCGACGATCGACGGCCGGATTGAGCCGGCCGAGTGGCAAGACGCCGCGGGCTTCGATGGTTTCATCACGCGAGGCACCATCGAGCGACGACGTATCCGCGCGTGGATCGGGGCCGACGAAGGCACGATCTACGTCGCCATCCAGTCGCAGCTCCCCGCCATGGGACCGTTGGCGGCCGTGGTCCGCAGCGACAGCTTGAAGGCGGTCTATGACGACGCGGTGGAGGTCTTCATCGACCCGTCGCCCGACGCCCCGGAGCACGTCGACTACCAGTTCCTCGCCAATTCCCTGGGCAAAGGCGGTTACGCCATCCATAAGTCGGGCAATCCCGCGGAGGAGGAGAGTTGGTCGGGCGGCTGGCGGCAGGCCCACGGTTTGCACGACGGCTGGTGGCACTTCGAGTGCGCCATCCCGGTGGCCAGCATGAAGATGGCCGGGCCGGGCCGCAAAACGACCGACGGCGCCTGGCGGATCAACCTTTGCCGCGATTGGAAACCCGACTGGGGCTGGTCGTCGCTTTCGCCGGCCGCCGCGTATGCCAACTCGGGCGATCGGTTCGTCTTTACCCGCCAGGGAGCCCCGGTCGTGCAGTACGTCCACGACGGCGACCCGGCACTGCGCCCTCCCGTGGACATTTGACCCTGCGGAACCCGGGCAGCCGGCCGTTGGAGCTTCGCGCCTCGCTGGGGCTGGTCCGCAACCGCATGCCCGAGGTCAGCCGCCGGCAGATGGTTTCGCTCAAACCCGGCGAGACGTCGTCGTTGGACTACGCGATCGACGAGAACGATCCCACGACCGTCTTCGAACTGGCCCTGAAGGTCGCCTCGGCCGACGAAAAGACGCTTTTCTACGATCGTACGGTGAAATGGGCACGGGCCCGGGAGCCGCTCCACTGGGTCACCCAACCGGCGACGCCCGTGGCGCCGCTGGATTTCCTCTTTGCCTATTACCCCTCGCAGAACCGCCTGCGGCTGGCGGCCGACCTCAACGGCCTTCCCCGCGACGCCAAGCCCTCGCGGGTCACGGCCGTCATCCGCGGGCAGTCGGACAAGCGGGTCGTGAAGTCGGTCAATTTCCCCCTCGATGGTTTTCGAGGCGGACGAGAGGAGCAGACCGTCGAGCTGCCGCCCTTGGAAGGCCGGTACGAGATCGCCCTGCGTGCCGAAGGCGAGGGCGTGCCGGCCGGCGAGCAGGTGAAGCGGTTCCAACGACACACTTTCTCCTGGGAGAATACGCCGCTGGGCCGCTCGACGAAGGTCTATCCGCCTTTCACGCCGATTCGCCTGGCGGGCCGTACGCTCTCGACCGTGCTCCGCACGCACGTGTTGAACGACGTGGGACTCTTGGATCAAGTCACCTGCACGTCGGCCAATACGGGGATCGCCAAGCCGCTGCTGGCCGGGCCCATGCGGTACGTCGTGAAGCTCGACGGGGCCGAGGTTCCCCTGGTCGCCGAGCCTTTGCAGATCGTGGCGGCCAAGGAGCACGAGGCCCTGGTGGAAGGCCGCTTCCGTGCCGCGGGCCTGAGGGCTTCCTTCCGCGACACGTGGGACTACGACGGCACGGTGAAAGTGGACCTGTCGCTGGAGCCCACGGACGGCCGGTCGTTGGACGCGCTTTGGCTGGAGATTCCCTTCCGCGCCGAAGCGGCCCCGCTGATCCACGCCAACTCCGACCGCATCCGCGCCCCGGTGGCCCAGGCGGTTCCCGCGAGCGAGGGCCTGGTCTGGGACGCCTCGAAGGTGGCCTGCGACGAGTTCCTGAAGAACTTCTGCCCCTATGTCTACCTGGGGAGCGGCGTCCGCGGACTGGCCTGGTTCGCCGAGAACGACAAGGGCTGGGGCTGGGACCCGGCAACGCCCAACCTGGACGTCGTCCGCCGCGGCGGCCAGGTCGTGCTGCGAGTTCACCTGGTCAATCGGCCGCTGGTGTTGACGTCCGCCCGCCGCTTGAGCTTTGGACTCCTGGCCGCGCCGGTCAAGCCGATGCTCGACGGTTGGCGCTACCGCTTCCTCCGCGACAACTACCATCTCTTGGGCACCGACATCAATTGGCTGGCCCTGGGCGACTGCGGCTCGGTCTATCCGGCGGGCAAGGACCTGCTGCTCTGGGAGACGATCAAACAAGGCAGCCTGGGCCAGCTCACTGCGGCCCAGGAGCAGGCCGTGATCGACCGCGGCCGCGCCTATTTCCAGCCCTACGGCCCGGAGGCCGTGGAGACCTTCGTCCGCCACGCCCGGCACAACTTCGAGAGCCACCGCGGGGCGAAGATGGTCTTCTATTACAACCGCGCCAGTTGCCAGCTCTTCGACGAGTTCGAGACCTTCAAGGACGAATGGTGCCTGGACGATTTCCGCGCCGTCGGCGAGGGCAAGGGCCGCGGGGAGATCAAGGTCGTGCCCTCGGCCTCGTACATCGACTACAACCTCTACTGGTACGCCCGCTCGTTCGAGCTAGCCGGCAACCAGGGCGTCTACTGGGACAACTGGTTCATCGCCCCCAGCTTCAACACGGCCATGACCGACGCCTACCGCCGCGAGGACGGCAGCGTGGCGCCGGCCGCCGGCATCTGGGGGCTCCGCGAGCTGGCCAAGCGGACCTTCGTGATGATGAACGAGCGCGGCATGAGGCCCGTCACTTTCCCGCACATCACCAGCTTCAGCCCGCTGCCGCTGTTGTCGTTTGCCACCGTCCAGTACGACTGGGAGTGGAAGTACAGCGAGGGGGACGTGCAGGACCGCTACCGCCGCGAGTATCTGCAACTGGTGAGCACGGGCGAGCTGGCCGGGGCCTGGCCCGTGATGCTTGGCGACCAGGGCCCGCTGGCCGATGATCCCTGGACCCAGCGGACCTTCTCGGCCGTCCGCATCGTCCACGAGCTCGATGGCCAGGGCGGGTTCGGCCTGCCTTGGATGAAGTCGCACCAGGAGAATCAGCGGCGGCTGGCGGCGCTCGTCTTGGCCATGCTCGACCGGCCGGGCCTGGTGGTCTACCGATACTGGGAAGACCGCCCCCCGCCCGTGACGGCCTCGCACGCCGACGTGCCGACGATCGTCTACAGCCTGCCCGGCCGGGAGGCCCTGGTGGCCGCCGTGAGCTACGCCCGCGAGGATCTCGAAGTGACGCTCCGCGCCGACCTGGCCACCCTCGGTCTGCCCGGCGATTGCTCCGTAATGGACGTAGAGACCGGCTCGCGGCTGGCGCTGCGGGATGGGAAGCTGGTCTTCCCCCTGAAGCGCCACGATATCAAGCTGCTGCGTTTGTTGAAGTAGTAGGGGCCGAAAAATAAGCCAGTCCCCGGCCCGTGAACGGTTACGCCGAAGTGCGAAGATGATTTCGGAAACGACAGCCTTTCAGGTCCGGAACTTGAAATCGCAGGGCCGGACGCAGGTTTGGATCGCGCGGGAGCTTCAGATCTCGCGGGCGACCGTGGGCAGGGTGCTCTGCGGCCAATGGCAGCCGCGGCGGTTCCGCTCCCGGCAGGTGTTGCGGCTCTTGGACTTGTGGGACACGCTGCTGTCGCTCAATCCGGGCGGCAGGTACCTCGGCTGGTGCCGTGCCTGCCGCGAGCCGGTGCATCTGCCCTGCGTTTCCTGCCTGGCGGGGGTGATCGATTCCTTGGGGGTGCCAGCGCCCGCCAAGTGGTTTCGCGGCGAGTGCCAGTGCGGCGGCAATTTCACCGGCGTCCCCCCTCCGCCCCGCCGCGAGACGGTCTGGAAAAAGAGGTAATATTCTCCATGAGCCTCCGCGCTGCATTCTCGCTGGCCTTGGCTGCCTTTCCCGGCATTGCCCAGTACCACAATTCTTGGGGCGGCCGGGCGACGTTCGAGCCTGGCGTTTGGCACCACGTGGCCCTGACCGCCGTATCAGCGCAGCCTGGAAGAGGTCGATGACGCCATGCCTTCACAACCAAAGGGGGGTGGTGTTTAACGGGCTCCGACGCGCGTATACTGGTGTTTTGCCCGGCAACGCCCAGCATTCCCCACATGCCCGATCCTGCCATGACCCCTCAGCAGTTCATCGCCAAGTGGCAACGCGTGACGCTCACCGAACGTAGCGCCTGCCAGCAACACTTTCTCGACTTGTGCGAGCTGTTGGGCCAGCCGAAACCGGCCGAAGCCGATCCCGAAGGCGCTTGGTATACTTTCGAGAAAGGCGTGCGAACCGCCGAAGGGGGAAAGGGCTGGGCCGACGTCTGGATGCGCGGCCACTTCGGTTGGGAGTACAAGGGGAAGCACAAGGATCTCAAGGCGGCCTACAAGCAACTGCTCCTCTACCGCGAGGCGCTGGAAAACCCGCCGCTGATGATCGTTTGCGACATGGATCGGTTCGAGATTCACACCAATTTCACCGGCACCGCCAAACAGATCCACGCTTTCGACCTGGCCGGCCTGGCGGCGCCCGCCAACCTCGACGTCCTCCGCCGGGTTTTCACCGATCCCGATTCGCTAAAGCCGGGCATCACCAGCGAGGCGATTACGGTCGAAGCGGCCGAGCGTTTCGCCAAACTGGCTGACGGGATGCGTCTGAAGGGGATCGAGCCGCTGCGGGCCGCCCATTTCCTCATGAAGCTCATGTTTTGCATGTTCGGCGAAAACACGGGACTGCTGCCGCCGGGCTTGTTCCACAAGCTGCTGGACACGGCCAAGGCAAACTTCGCCATGCTCCCGCGGTTGTTGCAGACCCTCTTCGACGCCATGGCGCACGGCGGCACCTTCGGAAGCGATGTCATTGCCTGGTTCAACGGCGGCCTGTTCGCCGACACCGACGTGATTCCGCTGACACAGGCGGAGATCAACACCCTGGCCAACATCGCCACCTACGATTGGGCGAGCGTCGAACCGTCGATCTTCGGCACCCTCTTCGAGCGGACCCTCGATCCGGCCAAGCGAAGCCAGATCGGCGCGCACTACACCAGCCGCCGGGACATCGAAACCCTCCTGGCTCCGGTGCTGCTTACGCCGCTGCGGCGGGAATGGGAGGAGGTCAAGCGACGCTGCGAGGATCGGCTTTGGCCCAAAGTCGTCAAGGTTAGCCGGGTGCGGGGTGGCAGCGCCCGCGCTAAGGATTCGCCCCAGCGCAAGGCGCTGGACCGCGCGCTGGTCGATTTCGTCCAGCGGTTGGCGCATATCGCCGTTTTAGACCCGGCCTGCGGCTCCGGCAACTTCCTCTACGTGGCGATCCACATGCTGCTGGACCTGGAGAAGGAAGTGATCGCCTACGCGGCCATGCGGGGCCTGTCGCTGGTTCCCCAGGTGAATCCCTCGCAGTTGCACGGGCTGGAGATCAACCCCTATACGCAGCAGCTTGCGCAGGTGGTGATCTGGATCGGCTATCTCCAGTGGATGCACTACAACGGGTTCAAGATGCCCGACCATCCGGTGCTGGCGCCGATTCGAGAGCATCCGCTGCATGGACGCGATCCTCGACCTCTCCGACCCGGGTCATCCCAAGGAGCCCGACTGGCCGGAGGCGGAGTTCATCGTGGGGAACCCGCCGTTCTTGGGCGGAAATAGGATAAGGCAAGGACTGGGCGACGATTACGTCGACCGCCTATTCCGCCTGTTCGAGGGGCGCGTTCCCGGGTTTGCCGACCTCTGCTGTTACTGGTTTGAGAAGGCTCGTGATCGAATCAACCGCGGGAAGGCATCGCGCGCCGGGCTCCTCGCAACGCAGAGCGTTCGCGGCGGCGCCAACCGCGAGGTTCTCGAGCGGATCAAGGAGACCGGCGACATCTTTTTCGCCATTTCAGACCGTGACTGGATTAACGAGGGCGCTAGCGTCCATGTGTCGCTCGTAGGATTTGATGCCGGACGAGAGACTTCCAGGGAACTTAATGGAATACCGGTGAAGACAATCTCAGCCGACCTGGCGAACGGGGCTGACGTCACGAAAGCAAAGCGACTGGCTGAAATGCGGCCAACGCACTTGGAGGGTGTGAAGAAGGGCGCAGATTTCCAACTTCAGGAAAACGAAGCAACGGAAATGCTCTCGCTTCCCAACCCCAACGGCAGGCCGAATAGCGACGTAATACGCCCCTACATCAACGGTGCCGAGATATTGGGCGGCGAGGCGGGCGGGTGGGTCGTCTACTACCCTCCCTCGCTCACTCGGGAGGAGGCTTCGCTGTACGAAGCGCCGTTCGAGCACGTAAAAGCCAAGGTCTTCCCGAAGTACGGAGCCAAGCGGTCGAGATGGTGGCTACATGAGCGCGCCCGACCCGAAATGGCCGACATGCTCAGAAACCGTCAGCGTTATCTGGCCACACCCAAAACCTCAAAACACCGTCTGTTTGTTTGGCAGCCAACGGAGGTCCTCGTCAGCAACGCCATCGAGTTCTTCTCGCGCAGCGATGATTATTTCGCCGGAGTTCTCCAGTCGTCGGTACATGAGGTCTGGGCACGGCGACAAGCGACACAGGTGCGGGAGCGCGAAAGCGGGCTTCGCTACACTCCGTCAAGCTGCTTCGAGACATTCCCGTTTCCAGAACCGACCTCCCAGAAACAAGCCAGAATAGCCACTGCGTCAACGGAACTCTTTCAGCGGCGCAACGCCTGGCTGAACCCGCCGGAGTGGACCAAGACGGAGGTGCTGGAGTTTCCCGGGTCGGTGGACGGCCCTTGGGGGCGGTACGTGGTGGAACCGAACGCGCGGGGCATCGGCGTCGTCCGCTGGCCGCGCACTGTGCCCAAGGACGCCGACTGTGCCGCGAGCCTCAGCAAGCGGACCCTGACAAACCTCTACAACCAGCGTCCGGCTTGGCTCGACCTGGCCCATAGGAAACTCGACGAGGCCGTGCTGGCCGCCTACGGTTGGGAAAAAGGCATATCCGACGACGATCTCTTGGCAAAGCTCCTGTCGCTAAACCTGGAGCGTGCGGGACCGGCGCTCTGAAACAGATTGTTGCCTATTGGGTGTTGGAGAAGAAACCGCTTCCGCTGTCTGTCCCGAACTTCTTTTGATCTCCGTTTGGATTAGGACTTCGGAGTTTCATCGTGAGCAGGAGAAACCACCATGGCTGAAAGAGGCCGCCAGACGGCCCGCAAACCGGCGACGAAATTTGCCCACCTGCGGAAGAAGATGGGAAAGAACCGGATCGTCTCGAAGATCGGAAAGAAGAAGAAATAGCCTCGCGTAATGCGACGGCGACCTTTCTGTGCGAGATCACGACTGAATTGGAGGTCTTGTGCAGGTGGATGCCCTTGGGGGCGGGCAAGGCAGAAGAAATACGGCGTGAAGCCGAGCGAGCCGCTGCCGCCAGAAAGGAAGTGACTCAGAAATGGACGGCATGAAGCAAGTCCTTTTCCTCTGCTCGGCCAATTACTACCGCAGCCGGTTCGCGGAGCACTTTTTCAACTGGTTGGCCGAGAGATCGGATTTGCCTTGGCGGGCCGATTCCAGAGGCTTACGGGCCGGGCAATATGGCAACATCGGGCCAATCTCCCGCTATGCCGTGGAGGGCCTCAAGCTGCGGGGCATTTCGATCAACGGCGAACACCGGCATCCGCTCGAACTGACTCTTAGCGATCTGGCCGGTTCCGATCTGGTGATCGCCGTCAAGGAGGCCGAGCACCGGGCCATGCTGAGGGAACAGTTTCCGCTCTGGACCAACCTGGTTGAATACTGGCACGTCGACGACCTCGACTGTGCCGAGCCCGAGGAGGCTTTGCCTGCCCTCGATGGGAATGTTCGGGCCCTGGTGGAAAGATTGCTCGCCGACGACCTCACGTAGGTGGTTTCCGCCGGACCCGCGGTTGCGCCGGAATCGCTGGGACAGCGGAAGATTTCCAGGTGGATGTCCCCGGGGACGCGGTTCTTGGGACTACGCCTACCCGAAAACATCGAGGGCGAACCGGCGGCGGAGCTGAAGGACGGCATCCTGACGCTCACCTTCAAGCTGCAACTGCCCGAGGAGAAGAAGCCCGAAGTCAAGAAGATTCCCATTCAGATGAGCTGACGCCAGGCTCAAGGAATCTGAGAAGAGGATCACGAGAACCCACTCGGCCTCCAGGCTGGGTGGGTCTTCTTCTGAGCATTCGAGATTCCCCATCAAGCGTCAGAAAGCTGATCGAACGTGGTGACCGGCACACCGAATCCTAGCGTGTCGTAGCATTTCTGCTATACTTAGGGCTTTGCCGCCGAGGTGTGGGCCGTAGCCGTATTGCCATGCGACGCAACGACATCCGTAATCTGGCGATCATCGCTCACGTGGACCACGGGAAGACCACTTTGGTCGACGCCCTACTCCGCCAGAGTGGTGAGTTCCGGGCCAACCAGCTCGTCGGAGAGTGCATCCTCGACTCCAACGAGCTCGAGCGGGAACGCGGGATCACGATCCTGGCCAAGAACATCGCCCTACCCTACAAGGGGGTGAAAATCAACCTTATCGACACCCCGGGCCATGCCGATTTCGGCGGCGAGGTCGAGCGCGTGCTGCGGATGGCCGACGGCGCCCTGGTGCTGGTCGACGCCGCCGAGGGCCCGCTGCCTCAGACCCGATTCGTGCTCTCCAAGGCCCTGGAGTGCCATTTGCAGCCGATTGTCGTAATCAACAAGATCGACCGTGCCGACGCCCGGCCCTTCGAGGTGCTCAACGAGACCTTCGAGCTCTTCCTGCACCTGGGCGCCGACGAGAAGCTCAGCGATTTCCCCCACATCTTCAGCAGCGGCCGGCTGGGCTACGCGACGCACGACCCGGCACAGCCGGGCGATTCCATGAGGCCGCTCTTGGACATGGTGCTGGAGAAGATCCCCGGCCCCGAGATCGTCGCCGACGCCCCGCTGCAAATGCTGGTCACCAATCTCGACTGGTCCGACTACGTGGGCCGGATCGCCGTCGGGCGGATCCAGTCGGGCCAGATCGTCCAGGGACAGCAGGTCGCCCTGATGCAGAGCCAAGGGATCGTCATGGGCAAGGCGGTCACGGTCTTCGTCTTCGACAAGCTGGGACGCCGCGAGGTGAACGAGGCCACGGCCGGCGACGTGGCCGCCGTGGTCGGCCTGGAAACGGTCTCCATCGGCGATACGATCAGCGATCCCGAGCATCCCCAAGCCCTACCGCGGTTGACGGTCGACGAGCCCACGCTGCAAATGGTCTTCAGCATCAACAACTCGCCGCTGGCCGGCCGCGAAGGCAAGTACGTCACCTCCCGCCATCTCCGCCAGCGCCTGCTGCGGGAGCTGGAGAAGAACGTCGCTTTGCGGGTCGAGCCGGAAGGGGAGGCGTTCAACGTCTCCGGCCGCGGGCTGTTGCACCTGGGCGTGCTGATCGAGACCATGCGGCGGGAAGGCTACGAGCTTTCGGTGGGCAAGCCCAAGGTGATCCTCCACGAGCGCAACGGGGTGAAGGAAGAGCCCTTCGAGTCGCTGGTGGTGGAAGTGCCGCCGGACCGCATGGGCCCGGTGATGGAGCTGGTCGGCGCCCGCCGCGGCCAGCTTGCGGAGATCGCGCACCACGACAACTACAACTACCTCGTCTTCTCGATCCCCGCCCGGGGACTGATCGGCCTGCGGACCCGGCTCTTGAACGCCACCCAGGGAACAGCCATCCTGCACCACCGTTTCGACCACTACAAGCCCATGGAGGGGGAGATCCCGGGACGGACCACCGGCGTGCTGGTCTCGATGGTCGCCGGCAGGGCGGTGGGCTTCGCCCTGGACAACCTGCAAGAGCGGGCCGAGATGTTCGTCAGCCCGGGCGACGAGGTCTACGAGGGGATGATCGTCGGCGAGAACAGCCGCTCGGAGGACATGCCGGTCAACCCCACCAAGGAAAAGAAACTGACCAACATGCGCGCCGCCCATAACGACGAGAACATCATCCTCAAGCCGCCGCGGCTGATGACCCTCGAGGCCGCGCTGGAATACATCGCCGAGGACGAGCTGGTCGAGGTCACGCCCGGCAAGATCCGCATACGCAAGATCGTCCTCGGGCAGAACGCGCGGAAGAAGCTGGCGAGGAAGAAGGCGTCTTGATTTTGGTACTTTGCCGAAACATTGAGCTGCTACCCAGCCTCTTCCTGCGCTTCTGGAGGGTCTAACTCACCGATCTTACGCAGGTAGTCTTCCCTTGACTTAGGGCATTGGCCCAATTCCTTAGCAAAGTGCGGCCCGACACGAAGTTCGACGGGAACATGGTCATGTCCTATGTCCTTTTGAGACGACCGGCGAACGCCAAAGGATGACACCCGCACTTCGTTGTGGTATACGCCATACGTGTCGTGCGCGTCGCCCGGCAAGCTTTCGTCAACAGCGTTTAGTTTCTTAACGATCTTCAGCGCCAAGTCTTTCGTGATTTGATTTCGACTTCTTCTAACCATCAGTCAATCCTTCGCATGACTGCTTGAAGGACGGCAAGCTGCTGCCTAGGAATCTTGCCGAGCCGTTCTGGCGGAAGCTTGGTCAACAATGTGTATTCAGTTACCATTCTGCCCTTCAGGAGCGATACAGCCTCTTCAACAGTTTCGCCCGTGGCGGCAATCCCCGCATCAACAAGGCTTGCAACGTACTCGCAAGCCTCGTCCGAATCGTCCAGAACTGGTTCAACGAGCACCGACAACGGGCCATTCAGGCCAAACGGCTGCGGAGCAAGCGTGTTGATCGGCACTACAAAAGGCTGAGGAACATCTTCAAACTTTGCCACTCGTGCCTCAAGGGCTCCCAGCCTTTCCATGATCTCCTTGTTGGCATTTAGCAGTGCCGCCGCTTCAGAAACCGACATTCCGGTGGCCATAAATATTGGTTTCGCAGTAGGATTCCGTTAAATATAACATCCCTCCGCAGGTATTGTAACAAGTAGCAGCCGAAAATCGAAGCTTAGGTGGCGCCGACAGTGCGTCGTCCATCGTCGATCCCCTCACCCCAACCCTCTCCCGGAGGGAGAGGGGGACAGTCGAGCCGTTCCACGGAAGCGACGAAGTAGGGGTAGTCCCGCAGGGGCAGGACCGTGGTGCCTTGGCGGTTGCTGAGCGTCATGAAGCAGAAGACGATCGAGAAGAGCACCAACTCCAGCAGCACCACCGCCAGGATGCCTGCCGCCGACGTGGCCCAGCCGGGGATGGCCAGCGTCGTCAGCAGGCGGACGGCCACGATCGCCGCCAGGCCGGCCGCCGCCAACAGGATGCCCAGGAGACTGGCAATCAGCAGCCGCACGCCGACCACGTCGGCGTGGACCGAGATCGCGCTGAGACCGTGGATCACGAGGCTGACGAAGTTCATCCGCGAGCGTCCGGCCAACCGCGGGGCGCGGCAGGCGGCGACACGGCAGCAGGGTTGCCGCGACTTGAAGACGGCGGCCGCGTAATGGTTCCAGAGCTCGGCCACTGCGACAAGGCTCGTAAGCCGTGGGCGGGGAATGACGCTGAAATTGCCCACGCGGACCCGCTGCCCGGTGAGCAGCCGATGAAGCAGTTGGTAAAGCGCGTAGAAGACGCGAAAGAGCCAACTCTCGGAACGTTTGGACCGCTCGGCGAAGACGATCTTCTGGTACTGTTGGGCCTGGCACTCTTCCAACAAGCGGGGGACGTCGCGGGGGTCGTCCTCGCCGTCGCTGTCCATGACCACCACGGCCCGGCAGGGCCACTTGGCCTCCACGTAGGCCAGCCCGACGGCGATCGCCCTTTGGTGGCCCAGGTTGCGGCGGAGCCTCAGCACGCGGAGCTGGCGGATCGCGGCGAACCCCCCTCCGCAGCAGGGTGTCCCGCCCGGGAGCGACGAGCCGTCGTCGACCACCAAGACGTCGGCCTCCACTCTCTCGCGAAAGAGAATCGCATCGAGCCGCTCCAGGAGCATCTCGAAAGCCTCCCAATCGTTAAAGACCGGCAGCAAGATCACGATCGGGTCGTCGCTGAAGGGGATTTCCACCAAGAGACTCCACCCTTTCGGTTGTGGCACAGGCTTCCAGCCTGTGTCCAGGCAACACAGGCAAGATGCCTGTGCCACTCATGGTCCGCTCCTGCGGGCCACCATTTTTCAAGTATGGCATTTTCTTCAGGCCAGCGTCGGGGGGCGGGGGGGCGGGAGTCCGAGCCGGGCCGGCCCGGACGCGCCTTGCGCAGGTGCCGGGACAGGCTTTAGAGATTGGCCCGGAGATCGCTCTCAGCGGTCATGAGGCAGCGCCATGAGATTCAATTGGTTGACTCGCAGCTCACCGTACCATAGGCTGTCATTTACCACTGGCCCCGGCCCCCGGCCCCCGATTCCCGCCCCCCAGCCCCGCTTCCAGGAGCCCTTCCATGTCCCGACAGACTCGACGCCATTTTCTCCAACAGGCGGCCGCGCTGGCCGCCGTGGCCGGCAGCGGAATCCCCGCCCGGCTGGCCATCGCCGACAGCCAGCACAAGATCCTCGGGGCCAACGAGACGGTCCGCGTCGGCGTGGCCGGCATCCACGGCCGCGGCGGCGACCATATCAAGGGCTATTCGGACCTGAAGAACGTGCAGGTCACGCACCTCATCGATCCCGACCGCCGCACCTTTGCCAACCGCGTCAAGCAGGTCCAGACGCGGGGCGGCAACACGCCCCAGTGCTTCCAGGACATCCGCAAGGCCCTGGAAGACAAGGACCTGGACGCGATCTCCATCGCCTCCTGCAACCACTGGCATTCGCTCTTGGCGATCTGGTCCTGCCAGGCGGGCAAGGACGTTTACGTGGAGAAGCCTTGCAGCCATAACGTCTTCGAGGGCCGCAAGCTGGTCGAGGCCGCGCGGAAGTACGACCGCATCGTGCAGCACGGCACGCAGAGCCGCTCCGACTCCGGCAAGGCGCATGCCGTGGCGGCGATCGCCAGCGGCAAGTACGGCCGGCTGCTGGTCGCCAAGGGCTACTGCTGCAAGCCGCGGTGGAGCATCGGCTTCAAGCCCTTCGCGACTCCGCCCGCGGCGCTGGATTTCGACCTCTGGCTGGGTCCGGCCCCGCAGCAGCCCTACCACGAGAACCTGGTCCATTACAACTGGCACTGGTTCTGGGACACGGGCAACGGCGACGTGGGCAACCAGGGCGTCCACGAGATGGACCTCTGCCGCTGGGGCATCGGTCAGACGCTGCCCAAGAGCGTGGTGACGCTGGGCGGCCGCTGGGTCAACACGCCCGACTACCGCGATCAGGGCCAGACGCCCAACATGGAATTGTCGGTCTACGACTTCGACGGCACGCTGTTGATCTTCGAGACCCGGGGCCTGGTCGAAGGCAAGAAGAAAGGCGGGCTGAATTTCCCCTTCAAGGTCGGCGCGGACTTCTATCTCGAAGCGGGCAACATCATCGGCGGCAAGTTCTACCCCAAGGGCCAGGGCAAGGGGGAGAAACTGGCCGCGGTCGCAGACCGCGACCCGGAGGGCGGCCACTTCGGCAATTTCATCAACTGCGTCCGCAGCCGCAAGCGGGACGAGCTGAACGCCGAGATCCTCCAGGGCCACCGCTCCGCCGCGCTGTGCCACCTGGGCAACATCTCTTACCGGCTCGGCCGGGAAGTCCCTTTCAGCCAGAAGCCCGAGGGTTTCCCCGAGCATCCGCTGGTCGAGCAATTGATCCAAGCGATCAAGGACAACCTGGTCGGCGCGTTGGGGCTCGATCTGGGCAAGGCCAGCTACACGCTCGGTCCGAAGCTGGCCTTCGATCCGGAGACCGAGAAGTTCATCGACAATCCGGCTGCCGACAAGCTGCTGACCCGCGACTACCGCAAGCCCTACGTCGTGCCGGACGAGGTTTGAGGCATCGAGATCGAAGGATTCTCGCATCGTGCGGGCAATAGTCTTCTGGAACGGTGAGCCGCCGGGCAGTGAGGTTGCCGCATGGACCCCGTGGACCGCGTGCAAGCGGAGGAGGTGCTGCGCCGTTCGGTCCTGGCGGGTGACGAACACGCCTGGCAGGCGTGGTACGATGCGACCTTCGACGATCTGTACACCTACATCCTTTGGCGCTCGGGCGGACGGAGGGACCGGGCCGATGAAATCGCGCAAGAGACGTGGTTGACCGCCGTACGGCACGTTCGGCGTTTCGACCCCCGGAAAGGCAGCTTTCTTGACTGGTTGCGGGGAATTGCCGCCAACGTCCTGCGGCACGATCTGCGGAAGCAGCGGAGGCGGTTGAAACGCGAGCAGGCGGCGCGGAGATGCGTTGCCGTGGAATCAGGGTGCGAGGACCGTCGGCGGCAGGAGGGAATTGCCGCCGCTCTCGGCTCCCTCCCCGAGCGTCAAGAGGCCGTTTTGCGGGCGAAGTACCTGGATGGCCTGTCCGTGGCGGAGATTGCCCTGCGCTGGAACGAGAGCCCCAAGACCATCGAGTCGCTCCTGAGCCGCGCCCGGCAGGCGTTTCGCGACTTCTACGACAAGCAGGGCTTTGCGGCAAGGCGGACCGATCATTGCTGAAAGGGCTGCTGGATCATGTCGGAGCCTGACGATCCCCGCGACGAACGGACGGATAGCTTGCTTGGCGCGCACGGCCGGCCTTGCGGGGACGACCGTTTGCGCGGGGTGGTGTTTGCCAAGACCATCGGCGTGGTCCGCTTTCGCCGCCGCCTGAAAAGGTGCGCCCTGGCGGCATCGCTCCTGGGCTGCTACCTGGCCGGGATGGCGACTACGGGGATCTGGCGGCCAACCGGGGATGGTCGCCTCCAGCCGTCAAGGGAGCCCGTGGCGACAAGCCAAGAGCCGCCGTCCTCCCTGGCGTCGTCGCCGCGGCCTGTCGGCGTCGCCGGCCGTCGGGTGGCCCCGGAGGAGATGAGCCGCGCTGAACTCCTCCGCCGCAGCGCGGACCGCCGTCTTCTCGAACATGGCGACGTGAAGTTGGCTGTCCGCGGCTACGAGCACTTTCTCGACCTTTCTTCGGCCGAACAACGGGCCATTCTCGTCGAGGGAAGACAATTGGCTCTTGATGGCCCTCAAGGATGCAAGATCCAAGGAGATGAAACATGTCCCTATCGAGCAAGATTAGCTCGTCTTTCCGCTTTGCGATCGGGGGCCTGCTCCTGGCGGCCCTTCTGCTGGGCAATGCCAAGCGGTCCCAAGGGCAGCATCTGCCGATCGAAAGGCAACTACCTGTGTCCTCGCCTTCAGCGAAGGGCGCAGAACCCGCGGCGACGCTCGATCAGTCGCTGGCCCGGGCGATGGACAGGAATCCCGGAATCATCGCGGCAAGGGCCAAGGTCGCACTGGCCCAGGCGCAGTTGAACAGCACGCGGTTGGAAGTGGCGCGGCAACTGGTTGCCCTGTGGAGCGATCGGCAGGTCCAGGAAAGCGCCGTCAAACTGGCTCGAAGCCGGCTCGAACGGGACGAACAGCTCAACAAACAGGCGGCGGTGACGACGGAAGAACTGGAAAACGCCAAGGGTGCCCTCGTGGATGCCGAGGCCAAGCTGGCGCGAACCCAGATGGAGCTGCGTTATCTGACCGGACAAGTGAATCTGATGCCCGCTGCGGCCGCCATGGAGGCCGCCGCTCGCAGCGCAACCGTCCAAACACCGCGCGGGCCGATTGTCGAGAAGATCTACCAGGCTCTCGACGCGAAGGTCACCGCGGACCTGGTAGGTACGCCGCTTGAGGATGCCGTCGAGTTTCTTGGGGCCCATGCCAAGATTCCGATCATTCTCGACCAACACGCACTTCCCGTTGCTGGCGTTGTAACACTAAAGCTGGAAGGGGCAACCATCGCCGCAGCTCTTCAGGCGATGGAAGATCAAAACCGAGGGGGGCAGTTTGTGGTCCGCGAGTACGGCCTCTTGTTTACGGACCGCGGCTACGCCGTGGAGCAGGGACTTCTCCCGGTAGCCGACTTCGTCAAGGCGAAGGCCGGCAGCAGCGCCGAACCGGCCGCACCGAGCAAGCCCTAGTGTCCGGCCGAGAGATAACTTCCGTGCTCGTCACGCTCCGCGTGACGTTCTCCCTCTCGCGGAGCGAGAGGAGTACGAGAAAGGCGGAAGTTATTCTTCGATTGATCCTTACTAGCGCGGACTATTCATGGCCCGAGTGTTTCGGCGCAGCGCAAGACACAAGCCCGAAGCGCAAGCGAGGGTAACTGGTCGTGCTTCCCTCGCTTGCGCTTCGGGCTTGTGTGGGACGGTGAATGATCCGCGCTAGCGGGTCGTGCGCCCGGCGTCGTGGATGACGGATTGGTCATGGTTCCACCGGGCCGCAAGGCCGTCCGCTCAAAACCCTGATAGAACTGGCGTACCTGGCTGAGGAACTGCTGGTTGCCGAAGATCGACCATTCGTTGCTGGCGAACTGCGGCGCGCCGTGCAGTTGATCGGGTCGCACGTTCAAAACCAGGATGTGTTTCTGGGTGTTCTTCGCATCGAGGCTCACATGGAACAGGTCGAAGGGCACGGCCAAATAGTCCTTGCCCAGCAGCGCGTCCCAGGTCGACCGCGTCATGACCAGGTAGCAAACCTTGCCGTTGTCCGCCCTGATCACCAGGTCCCTGACGGTCCCCAGCTTTTGCTGCTGCGAATCGTAGACATCCCGCTCGATGAAATCCGAGGCCCGGATGGTCTTGGTGATCGCCGCCTGTCCCTGCATCTGGGTGTGTTGGACCCCCTGGTGGATCACCGGGTTCCCCGCCGCTTGAGTTGCCGTCGGCGTACTTGGGGCCGACCGACTTCCGCTGACTTGATCCGCGGCCAGACCTGGCGCCGACAGCCAGGCGACCAAGGCCGCGCCGACCACAACGATGAGCGAATTGCGCATCTTGAACTCCTCATTACAGTGGCGCCCGACCCGGGCTCTTCCCAAGGCCCGCGGCGTGGGCACAAATTGCTAATAGAATCATTCCGAAAACCAATAGTTGCAAGTTGCGTGCCTTTCCCGGCCCTCGCGTCACCGACGGCAAAGCGTGCGAAGAAGTCCGAAAAAGCCGCGCGGTTGCCGAAGCCGCCTTGCAACCATGTTGGCTTCGTGGCGACCACCTTGAACCGCGCCGCGGCGCCAACCGCGACGAAATGACGCCCCGCCTCCCTGCTCGACGCGCGTAGCCCGATCGCTCTGAGGTTGCCCCCCCGTGAACGGTTGGAATGCCGTAGGACGGATTGCTTACCGTCCACGATCTCCCGACGGATTGGCAATCCGTCCTACCAGCAAATCGCGACGTTAGGGGAAGATCAGCTCATAATAGAGCGCGTGGTCGCGGGCGCCGTCGATCAGGAAGCGGCCGCCTTCCACGGACAAATTCTTGTCCGTACGGCGGCCGTCGTGATCCAGCACGTGGACCGCGGCGACGGGGCGTCCGCTCAGCTCGATCGTCGCCTTCACCGGTTCCAGCAGGATCGGGGCCTTGCCGTTGTCGATGATCCGGTTGTCGGTGGCAAAGTAGGTGAAGCCCGTGTTGCAGTTGCGGGCGACCGCCGAGAGGATGGCCCGTTTCGCGCCGGCCAGCGTGGCGTGCTTGTCGGCGGCCGTCAGCACGATCGAGGCGTAAGGGCACGCGGGCGTGATCGCCACGTCGCCCAGGGCCAACCGCCGGCCCTCGGCGAAGCCCACCACGGCCTTCGTGCCCGGCGTGTTGACGGTGAAGCAGCCCTTGCCGGCCGTGCTCCAGGCGAGCTGCCCGGTGCTGGAGACGATCGTCGCGCCGTGGCGGAACTTTTCCATGTCGGGCAGCGTTGAGGGTTGGCGCGTGTCGGTGAATTGGACCACGACCCGGCCCGCCGCCAGGGCCTCGGGCGGGACGCTGCCGGCGAAGGACTTGATGTCGCCCTGCTGCACGACCTTGTCGGAGAAGTCGAACTTGGCCTGGCGGAGGTCCTCGACGTTGACGCGGCGGACGGAGATCACGTCCCCCTCGCGGACGTCGCCGCGGTAGATCATGCGGGCCAGGGTGGGGAACTGTCCGATCTGGGTGGGCACGTCGGCGTCCCAGACGCCCCAGGGCTGCCAGCCGGCCCGATCGGCGAAGGTCCGTCCGGCCGACGAGGATTGGAACTCGTAGGAGGCGTCCCAGCCCTGCAGGCCGAAGCCGTAGGCGGCGACGATCGCCGGCCCCTCGGCGCTGTAGAGCGACGGGTAGACGGTGATCCATTCCGACAGTCCGAAGGGCCGATCGATCACCTGTTGCAATCCGGCGGAGAAGAAGCCGCTGCCCGGCTTGGCCAACATCGAGTCGAAAAGTCCGCCGCCGAAATAGTCGTGCCGGTCGATGTAGCCCACCAGGTAGTCGGACCGCAGGTTATCGTAGTGGGGCAGCATCGGGGGGGCCTGCCAGGCTGAGCCGACCAGTGGTCCCTCGTAGCCCGCGCGGCGGACGGCCTTGAGGAACTTGGCGTAGAAGCGGTTCTGGGCCTCGTGGAGGAACTGGGCCGTGTCCAGGAGCCGCTGCCGCTGGCCGCCCTTCTGGCCGGGCAAGAAATCGTCGCCCATGAACCAGGGGTTGGTCTGCGGCACGACGTTCTCCTGCGCCAGGCTCTCGGCCGGCGGCAAGGCGTTGCTCCAAGCCGCGCGGAGCTTCGCGTCAGAGCCGTACTTGGCCTTCAGCCAGTCGGAAAACTTCCGGCAGAAGAGCCGGCGATAGGTCGGGCAGGCGTTGAAGGCGCCCTCCGAGGTGTAGAAGAAGATGTCGTCCTCGTTCTGCATCTCCAGGTACGACAGGGCCGGCTCCTGGGCATAGGTCAGCCCGGTGTAAGGGTTCCTGTGCCCCAGCAGATTGACCACCATCTCGATCATCAGGTCCTGCACGTCTTCGGCGAAGTTGATGAAGGCATAGGTGTTGCCGTGGAGGTTCTTGGCGATCTCGTCATAGGCCAGCAGCCGGCCGCGGTTGCCGGGGCAGACGCGGAAGCCGTAGGTGTGCGACCAGCCGAAGTAGACCCCCTGTTTCTTCAACTGGGCGGCAAAGTAGTCCAGCCGGTCCAGCCCTTCGGGGTCCATGCGGGTGGCGTCGTCGGGATTGCCGATCCCTTCGTCCTTGGGATAGGTGAACTTGTGCAGGCGGACGCCGTTGATGCCGTACTTGGCATAGCGGGCGGCCGTCAGCTCGCCGTCCTTTTTCTGCGGGGCGCAGCCGCCGCCGTAAGAAAGATTCACGCCCCAGAACTTCACGGGCGTGCCGTCGGTGAACTCGAAATGATCGCCCGCGATGTGTACCCCGCCGTGCTTGCCCGCCGGCTTCTCCAGCCACTCCTCCATGCCGATCGCGCCGGGAAGAACCTTGCCGGACGGCTGGAAGGGAAACCAGCCGGGACCGGCCAGGGTCCGGGTAAGGCGCTTTAATGCCTCGGGGCTAGCCTCGAAAGCGACCTCCGTAGGAAAGGTCAGCGTGAGCGTGAGCGACTTCGATCCCCGTTTGAAGACCCCCTGGGCCAGCACGATCCGCATGTCGCCGTCGAACGTGACCGGGCAGGGCGGCTCGAAGCTCATAGCCAACTGGCCCAGGTCGGCCAGTTTCAGGACGCCCCGCGTCGCCGAGGGCGTACCCTCGGTACGACCCAGCGGCAAACCGTAGCGGCTCTGGCTGCCATCCTTCGAGTCCAACACCAGGCTGCCCTTGGCCGCCGGCTGCTGGACGCTCAGGCTGCCGATGACCATGGTGACGGGCACGTCCTTGTCCGCCTCCAGGTCGTAGCGAAAGGAGACCTGGCGCGGTCCGCTCTTCTCGGCCTGGAACTTGATCTGGATCACCTGCCCGCGCGACTTGTCGACAACGAACTCCGCTTTGGCGCTTAACCGATCGCCTTGGGCCTTTTCGTGGGCATCGACCCCGACCCAGGCCCAGCTCGGCCCCCAGCCGGTCAAGCCCAGGCGGCAGACGGGCGTTTGATCCTTGGTGAAGCTGAAGTTGAGCGAGTTTTCCGGGTCGATAACAGCCGACCACGTCCCTTGCGCGTTGGCCCAGGCCGCAGGCAGCACGGCAGCGGCAAGCGCGAGGATCGCGGCCGGACGTTGCAGATAGCGTAACGAAGACATGGTGAATCTCCTGGGTGGGTGCAGGACGGATTGCCAATCCGTCCTACAGGATGCGGGGCAGAATCGGCATTTTGATTCGCCCGCGGATCAAAGTTAACAGGGCGCAGGGTGGGTCGAGCGCAGCGAGCCCCACCCTGCCTGCTTGCAACCGCGCGCTTTGCCGCCAAGACACCGCTGCTACCGACCCGCGCGCTCGCGAGCAGCTACCCCTTGCAGCTCGGCAAACAGCGAAGCCAAGACGTGTTCGTAGTGTTTCCATCTTCCCACCGATGTCCTGAATACCGGCTGGCGCACCTGGACGGCGCTGGCCGTTCTCACCGGCCGCTTCGCCTGGTGGAACTCCAGGCAGGCCGGCTCCCACGCCAGTCCGCACCACGCCACGAGCCTTCGGGCCACGCCTTCCAGATCCGCCACCGTCTCCTCGTAGTCCACTTCCAACAAAGGCAGCGGCAAGACCTTCCGCCAGTGCTCCATCATCCGTTGGTACTCATGAAATCGTGATGCGATGTGCTGTTGGTCGTTGGCCCAGCGAATCTCGCGGAAATGCGTCATCCAACAGGAGACGGCCACGTCGCGGAAATCGCGGCGGCAGTGAATCAACTTCGCCCGAGGAAAGAGGCCCGCCAACAGACCAAGGTACAGGTAGTTCTCCGGCATCTTGTCCACGATGCGAAGCGCTCGGCGATTCAGCGCGCCAATCCTCTCCAAGTGCCACGAAGCGAGACGCCCCGCCGTCTCGCGGTTCAACTGGCCGAGGCCCTCGATGAAGTCTGCGTCTTGCCGGCCGAGCGCGGCCTTGGTGTCGCGGACCAGTTTGATCTCTCCCGCGCCGAAGACCTGCCAGTGGCTGGCCAGGATCTGCTCGATGAGCGTGGTGCCGGATCGCGGCAGCCCCACGACGAACACCGGGATCTCGCTTTCCGAGCCAAAGCCGCGGACTCGCTCGAAGAAATCCGGCGTCGAAACCCCGATCATCCCGCTGACGAGAGACTCGTGCTCTTTCGAGTCGTACTCCTGGCCGCGCTTGCGCCACTCGGCTTGTTGCAGCGCGTTGGCCCGATCGAGGTGTCGGGCGGCCTCAGCATACTCGCCCCGTGCGTCCAGGACGTGGGCCAGGCCGAAGTGCAAGGACAATCGCTGGACGTCCGTCAACTCCCTTGCCTCCAGCAAGCGGCGCTGCGCAGCCAGGTCCTTCTGCGGAAGCTTGCCGCCCAGGAGTTTCACCAGTTCGCAATGCGCGAAGGCGAAGCGGGAATTGTGCCGCAACGCCTCGCGAAAGCAGTCTTCGGCGCTGCGAAGATCGCCGATCTCCTCCAAGGCGACGCCCAGGTTGTAGTGTACCTCGGCAAAGTCCGGCTTCAGCTTCAGCGCCCGGCGGTAGGAAGCGACCGCTTCGTCCAGCTTGCCCTGGTCGTTCAAGGCAATGCCCAGGTTGTTGTGCGCCTCGGCCAGGTCCGGCATCAATTCCAGGGCCCGCCGGTAGCAGGCGACCGCTTCGTCCAGCTTCCCTTGCTCCTTCAAGGCATTGCCCAGGTTGTAGTGCGCCTCGGCCCAGTCGGGTTTCACCGTCAGGGCGCGGCGGATGTACTCGACAGCAACCCGGTGATTGCCGGTCTGCGCGTTGATTACCCCCGACAGGTGCCAGGCGTCGGCATGATTCGGCTCGACGACAAGAATCTGCCGGCAAATCCGCTCGGCGGCCTGTAGCCGACCGGCTTGATGGTGTTGGACCGCAATCGCCCATGCTTCGGAAGTCGTTGCCATGCCGCAAATTATGACAACACAACCTGCCCGCCGCAATGTGTTTCAACAGACCCGACGGTGCCGCCCGACCTGTGCCCATCCGAGTCGACTGATGGGCGGGAACTGGACTCATGTCCGATTCTTCCAGTAGCCGGGCAATCGACTGCCATGCACAACCCCGACTACGTAGATTTGGTCGGCCGACTGCTGATAGACAATGCTGTACGGAAAGCGGCGCAACAAAGCGTAGCGATGCAAGTCGTCGTACTTGGGAAACCCCTCGGGATTGCTTTCGATCAACTGGATCACGCGCTGGACTTCAGCCTCGAATCGCACCGATGCCTGCGGACTGTGGGCCTGGTACCAGGCAAACGCGGTTTGATAGTCCCCCTGGGCCTCCGGATGAAAGACCGTGTTAATCACCGGCTTTCTCTCGCGCCGAGCGTTTGACCTCCGCCCACGGAACCGGGGTTGCCCGGCCGGTCGTCAACTCGGCAGACCTTCGCTGCAAGACCGTGCGCCATGAGTCGTCGAAGGGCGGCTTGTCGTCGAGCCTGAAAGATGCGATCAGCGCTTCCACGAGTTCCACGCGGTCATCGTCGGGGAGCGAAAGTGCCGCGTCAAAAAGCTGTTGGGTTGCCGTGTCCATTTCAAAATCCTCCAATCGGCAGATATCTCAAGCTCCTCGGTGGCGGCCGGATGAAAGTCAAGTCGCACCTTCCACTCCGTGCTTGTGGAACAGGCGGCTGCGAACTGAATCCCAGGGTTCCGTCATGACCGCGCCGTTGTCGATCTCCTTCGACCGCCGATCGATCTCCGCCATCCAGCAGCGAAAGCACCGTGTCAGAAGCTGTTGACTGTCGCGTCCATATTGCCATTCTAGCCCACCCTCACCCGGTGAATCAACCGCCCACTCTTGCACCCACGCGCTTTCCCTGCCACAATGCGGGGGTCGGATTACCCGATTGCGTAGACCGGGGCGGCAGACGATCTTCCGGCATGTCCTTCCCTTAGCCCTCCCCTGAAGGGAGAGGGCGGCTTCTCTATGCTCGCCAAACTCAAGACCTTCTCGCTCCTGGGCATCGACGCCCTGCCGGTCGAGGTGGAGGTGGACGTTTCCGCCGGCGGGACTGCCCAAGACGCTCCTGGTCGGACTGCCGGAAGCGGCCGTGAAGGAGAGCACGCACCGGGTCGAGCGGGCGATGGTCAACTCGGGCTTCCAACGCCCGCAAAACCGCGTGGTGATCAACCTGGCCCCCGCCGATCTGCCCAAGGAGGCGGCCTCCTTCGACCTGCCGATCGCCTTGGGCATCCTGGCCGGCAGCGGGCAGGTCACCTCGGACCGGCTGGCCCAGTATGCCGTCGTCGGCGAACTGGCCCTGGACGGCAGCACGCGGCCGACCAAGGGGGCCCTCTCGATGGCCATTGCCGCCGCGCAGCAGTCGATGCGCGGGCTGCTGGTGCCGCTGGCCAGCGCGGCAGAGGCGGCCGTGGTGGAGAAGATCGAGGTGATCCCCGTGGACAGCCTGGCCCAGGCCGTGGGCTTTCTCTCCGGGCAGATCGACATCGACCCCATGCCCGGCCGCCTCAGCGATCTGGTGCGCGAGTACTCCAGCTACGACGTTGACTTCGCCGACGTCCGCGGACAGGAGATGGCCAAGCGGGCGATCTGCGTGGCCGCCTCTGGCGGGCACAACCTGCTGATGGTCGGGCCGCCGGGCTCGGGCAAGACCATGCTCGCCAAGCGGCTGCCTACCATCCTGCCCGACCTGGCGCCCGAGGAATTGATCGAGACCACGCGGGTCTACAGCGCCATGGGGCGGCTGAAGCCCGGTCAGCCGCTGATGGCCACCCGGCCCTTCCGCGCCCCGCACCACACCATCAGCGACGCCGGCCTGGTCGGCGGCGGCTCCACGCCCACGCCCGGCGAGATCACGCTGGCCCATAACGGCGTCTTGTTCCTCGACGAGCTGCCGGAGTTCAACCGCCGCACGCTGGAAGTCCTCCGCCAGCCCTTGGAAGAAGGCACGGTGACCATCGCCCGGGCCTTGAACAGCACCACGTTCCCCGCCAACTTCATGCTCGTGGTGGCGCTGAACCCCTGCCCCTGCGGCTACCGCAACGACAGCCGCCGGGCGTGCCACTGCTCGGTGCCGCAGGTGGAGCGGTACATGTCGAAGATCAGCGGGCCGCTGTTGGACCGCATCGACATCCACATCGAGGTCCCGGCCGTTCCCTTTCGCGAGCTGTCCGGCGGGCAGCCGGGAACGTCCAGCCAGGAGATCCGTCGGCAGGTGGCCTCAGCCCGGCAGGTCCAGGCCGGCCGCTTCGACGGCAGCCCGACCCGCTACAACGCCGACATGACCCACCGCCAGACGCGGCAGTTTTGCCTCTTGGACGACGCCTGCCGCAACCTGTTGAAGGCCAGCGTGACCGAGATGGGCCTATCCGCCCGGGCCCACGACAAGATCCTCCGCGTGGCCCGCACCATCGCCGACCTGGCCGGCAGCGAGGCCCTGCTGCCCGCCCACCTCAACGAAGCCATCAACTACCGGATGTTGGACCGGCAGTTCTGGACATGATTTTCGTGCGTATCAGCATCGCCGGGATATCATGGCGCAATGAAGCTTTACTTGGACACGTGCTGTCTCAATCGGCCGCCACTCGAACTCGTTCAGGAGATTATCCAATGACAACGGTCCCCTTGGCGGATCTCACGCAAACCGCGATCCATTTGCTTTGCCGGGAGATCGGCGTTGTAAATACCGCCCGGTTTCTTAATCAATTTCAGTGTGGGGCACGGCGACTACACCAAAGAAAGAGAAGGTCTTTTCGGCCAGATGACCCTCGATCAGGTGATCGCGGAGATCAAGCCCCGGCAACAGCCGTAATTGACGGGAGAGATCGAGGGATGAAAAGGGGATAAGTCCAATTATGGGGCTGGGGAGATTGAATTATTGGAGGCGGGCCAACGGCGAAGCACGCAGCAACTTGCAGCAGGCTGCCGCGAGGGCTAGTATGGGAACATGAAATTCACACCGCAGACCATTGACAATTACCTCGCAGCGTTGCCCGACGACAAGCGAGCCGCTCTTGAGAAACTACGGAAGACCATCAAGGCCGTAGCCCCGAAGGCCGAGGAGTGTATCAGCTACCGCCTCCCCGCGTTTCGACTCGACGGACGAATGCTTGTGGCCTTTGGCGCAACTGCGAACCATTGTGCCTTCTACCCCATGAGTTCCTCCACCGTGGAAGCCTTCAAGGAAGAACTCAAGGCTTACAAGACGAGCAAGGGCACGATCCGCTTCCAAGCGGACAAGCCTCTGCCAGCCGCTCTTGTGCGGAAGTTGGTGAAGGCACGGATTGCGGAGAACGCGGCCACGGCGAAGTCCAAGAAATAGACGCAACTATGATCCGCCCTTGCACCGACGCCGACTTCGGCACGATCCTCGCCATCATCAACGATGCCGCCCAGGCTTATTGCGGCGTCATTCCCGCCGACTGCTGGCACGAACCTTATATGTCGAAGGAATATCTTCGCGCTGAAATGGCAGTACGGCCGTCACCTAGCGAACATTTCGGCCAACGTCGCTAAAACTTGCTCTTGAACGGCGGGGCCGAGTCTGCCCAGTCGCTTTACCAGCCGGATCTTGTCGAGCGTCCGCAACTGGTCGAGGACAACTTGCCCGCGCTTTCCCTGAAAGCGGCAAGGAACACGGGTGGGGTAGCCGCGACCCTTGGTCGTCATGGGGGCAACGATAACCGTGGCGAGGTGGCGGTTGGACTCGTCGGGCGAGACAATCACGCACGGGCGGGTCTTCTGGATCTCGCTGCCCAACGTGGGATCGAGGGCGACCAGATAGACGTTAAATCGATTCATCACCACTCCCACTCTTCCTCATCCCACGTGGAAGCGGGCAATCCTTCGATCAGCCGGCCGTCGATCAGCCGATCGTCGCCGCGCTGGTGCATGGCACGAAACTGCTCCTCCCAGCCCTGACGAGGCCGCCGAGCCGAGGAAATGACCAGTTGATCGGCCTCAACGCGCATTTCCACCTCCTCGCCCAAGTCGAGTTGCTCCAGCCAAAGCTTCGGAATCCGCACCCCGCGGGAGTTTCCGATGCGAACCAAATGCGACTTCATGACCTTGCCCATTCCCTCACCTTCGCATCTTCCAAGGGTCCGCTATTCCGCGCTTGCCGCCATGTAATTACATTGTATTCTCTTTTCGGGCAGCGTCAAGTGCAACGCCGCTTGTCGGCCGACTCCTTCGGCCGAGGCGTTAGATATCGGGGATCGCAGAGATCGTCCGGCTCGGTCGTGAGTAGCGCAACCAGGTCGACTCCGAGGGCGAGTGATGCTGCGCCTCGACACCGACTTCATCCTCCGTACTTCATCATCAGGATCACTTCCGTTGCTTCGTAGCAAGCTGCCGTCAAGAGAACGACGGCCACCAGCGTCAACGCCTTCAAGTTGATCAAAAGCGCGCGCCCGTAGCGGCTTGGCAGGGCGGCGCCCTTCTGGCGCTCGAACAAGTAGATCGGGACCAACAGGCCGAAGAACGCGGCGAGGATGTAGCCTTCGCCCTCCAACAACACCGTGCCGGCGTGGGCAAGCATGGCCAGGGAAAGCGCGGCGAATGCCGGTGCAAGCAGCAGGCCCCAAGCGGTCGCTCGAAGGCAGGCCGTCAGAGTGCCGCTGCCCGGCACGAGGAGCGAGGGGACGGTGATCATGGCGGTCGAGCCGCCGAGGAAGTTGACGGCGAAGGTCACGGCGGCCGCCCAGGCGATGTTCTGGCTGCCGTAGGCCTTGCCCACCGCCGCCACCGGGCTGTTCGGCTCGGTGAACGCCCCATGCACAACCGACAACAGGCCCATTTGCAGCTCAGGGAAATCGTAGATCACCACGGAGGCCGCCAGCATCAACCCGAAATAGACGAGGTGCAAGGCGCCCAGCAGCTTGGGCCGCGCGGCAAGCTCGGCCAGCGGGTCGTGGAGCACGCTCCAGCGGATCCGCGGCGCCATCGCCCGGTAAAGCACCATCAAAGCCAGGGAGCCGCCCAAGAGCAGGACTGCCTCGCCCGCCAGGTACAGGTAATAGGGCCGGCGGTCGGCGCGGACCATCGCGGCGACGGCGACGAATTGTTCGCTTGGGAAAAGCGCTGCGAGTTTGCGGTGCACTTCGCGATCGTGCCGCTCGGCGTTGGTCAGTTGCAGCAGCCAGGCCGAGTGGATCGCCGCGTCGGCAGTGAACACGGGGGCCACCCGATCGTGCGGTGGCACCAGGTAGCAATCCGCCAACAGCGCCACGTCGCGCCGCAGAACACCCACCACGGTGAATTGACGGCCCGCCGCGGCCAGCCGCTCTTTGGCCGTCGCCTGGTAGCCGGCCAGCACTTCATCGTGTCCGGCGCGGGGCAGTCGGCCGCTCTGGAGCGACTCTTCGCCGATCCCGGCGTCTTTCGGGTCCAGCAGCAACAGCTTCTCACACAACCGTCCGGAGAGGCTGCGCTGGCGTGCCTCGCTTGGGCCGCCCAAAGCCATGAGCAGAGCGGCACCGATCGGACCCGGCGGGAGCTCGCGGGCGGTTGACGGAAGATTCTGGAACTCGATGGGCCGACGCGGCGCGTTGCGCAGGTCACGGCCCAGGTAGATCAGCCCGGACGACCAAGGCGCCGCCGGATCGGTGCGCATGTAGGTGAAATGGGTCCATGCCATGATCGCCAGACCGGCGACCGCGACCAGCGACCAGCAAATCAGCCTCATTGGAAAGCTCCCCGCCGGCAGCCTTGTCTTGCTTCGACGCCGCACTCCGGCCCTTCAAGCCGCCTCAGTCCATGATCGAAAGTCCAACCTCGGCTCCCACCTGGTTCAGCGCTCGCGACAAGCGCATGCGTAAGGCGTCGGCGTTTTCGCCAAGTTCGTCGGCCAGTTCCTGCCACGTTCGTCCCGCAGCGCGCTCGCCCGCCAGGTAGCGGTCTTTCTCCGTCAGCCGGGCGCGGACCAGGTCGAGCAATTCCTTGCCGGAAGCTATCCGCGACGGCGTCGGATCGGTTCCGGCGATGGCGCCGTCATCCAGCCCGCCGGGTTCCAACCGCCCAACGTCCCGCCGCGCGGCTTGCTGGCACCGCGCACGATCGATCACCTTGTTGCGTGCCATTTTGGCCAACAGGCTGATAAGTTGACCGGGCGATTGCAGGTCGAACTGCCCCAGGGCAACGCGGACGAAGAAGTCGCCCATGACCGACTGGCAGAAGTCGATGCTATCGAACTGGCGGCGCAAGCGGGAATCGGTCAGCCGCATTCGCACCACGCGGCGGATGTACGGCTCGTAGACCCGCAGCAGCTCGGCCGCGGCTTGCTGGTCGCCGTCGCGCACCTGGAGCAGCAGTTGTGCAAAGGAGCTTTCCTCGGCCATGACATCCCCCGGCTGGAAAATTAGACCAAGAAAGGATCGTGTTGGTGGGCTCCATTGTAGTCCACCGAGGGGAAAAAGTAACGCGAGCTGTCAACGGCAGCCAGGAAAAGGATCTCCGCGACCATGGCCACCATGGTCATCAAGGCGACCCGGTGGAAATGCCGTGCTGTCAAGCAGTTGCGTCCGAAGATCGATGCGTGGGTCCCGCGGTCGGGCCGGCGGCTCCAGGCGTCGAAGCAAGAACAACCGGCCACCATTCGTTCGTTTCGGTTGCGGATTCCGTTGCTTAACTCGGAGGCAAGTTGTACGCGAAAAGACCCCCCAATTCATCGTCATCCGAAAGGACAAGCCCCATGTTCGCCAAGCTCTTCAGCCCCGCCCGGAAGCCGTCATTGACCACAAGGCAGGACCTTCGCCGCACCCGTTGCTCACGGTTCGAATGCCTTGAAAGGCGCGAACTCACCACGGCCTCTCCGCTGGAAATCTCTCGCTGGCAGTTGGCCGCCGTCCCGGGCGAGGCCAACACGCACCACCGCACGATCCAAGCGATCGACCAGGTCATGGCCGCAGCCGACACTTGGGCAGCGTCCTAACACTCGGCTGGGAAAAAGGGGACAAGTTCGTAGTACCGGCTTTAGCCGGAAATCCGCGGCAAGACCGCCTAAAGGCGGGACTACCAACGGCGCTTCGCTTCGTTGCTCTTTCACATGTGCCCAACTTCTTGTTTCACAGGCCCTTACTTTTCCGGCGCCGGCGGCTTGGGGATCTCCTCGACCCTCGGCGGGGCAACGCGGCCGTTGGACGGCTTGGACTGCTTGCCCGGCTTCTGGATCAGGACCGACGCGTGGATGGTCAGCGTCTCGGGGTCCAAGAGGGCGTCCAGCGACAGGCCGCGAAACCAGTTCAAGGGCGGCGGCAGGAAGCCGGGCGGAGGCGACGAGGCGGCCAACAGACGGCCGCGAGGACTCCCTTCCAGGCTCGTCGCGCTCCAAGAGCCGGCCGCCGGCGTCCCGTGATAGACGTACTGCCCGCCCAGCGGGTCGATCAAGCGCGCGTCCAGCAGCAGCTCGGCGGCTTCCTTGGCGTGCGGGCCGGGCACATGCAACTGCTGCTGAAGCGAGTGCAGCAGACGGAGATTGCCCTCGGAGGTCAGGCGCGTGCGGGCGTAGGCCAGGCTGTTGACGATCGGGGCCATGCGGTCGTGGGATAGGTCGTTCGCCTCCAGCCGCATTTGCGCCGGCCGTGGGGCGTCGACAAGCTGCAACCGCGGGGCTACCTGTTGCAGCAGCTCCCGCTGGAAGGAATAGGCAGTCACCAGCCCGTTGTGATAACTCGTCAGTCCGAGTGGGCCGACCGAGAAGCCTTGGACCTCGTTGGGGGCCGGTCCGCCGCTAGCGATAAGCCCCAAGAGGAACGGGTTGCCGATCGAGCCTACGTATCCCAACGGCATCACGCCCAAGATGCTGATCGACGAGGACGGGAACGAGAACGAGGGCAGCGAAGGGGCCGAGAAGGAGAAGGCGTCGTTTTGCGTGGCGGGCAACCCGGGCCCAAGACCTTGCACGCCGGCAAAGAGCCGCTGGGTGGGCAGGATCAACTCGGCCGAGACGGCATTGCCGGGCACGGGAGCCATCCGCTTCTGGTCGGCCGGGCCGGCGAAGCGCTTGAGGTTCTCGAAGTTCCGCTTGTCGATGGGCGTCATGCGGGCGTCGATCTCGATCCGCTCCAGCCCAAGGGCCTCGCTGTGACGCCGGATGCCGACCAGCACCGGGTCGAGCCGTCCCCAGTTCGACTGATAGACCTCGGCGAACCGCGCGTAGGCCGCCTGCTCGCTGGGAGTGACCTTGCCCAGCGGCACGTCGGGGACGGGCAGGAAGCGGCCGCGATGCCCGCGGACCGAATCGACCGCCTCGCCCCCGGTCAAGAGCGTGCAGCTTCCGTCGGGCCTTTTGCCAAAACCGGCCGGCAGGTAGCCGCCGGCAACCAGCGCCTCGATGCTCCCGCCGCGCTTGCCTTCGGTCGCCGCGTCCAAGACCGCCAACTGCACCAGCTCGAGGTCGGCCAGGGCCTGCATCCGCCGCTGCGTCTCGATGCGGTAGGCCGGGCTGACAAGGTTCTGGAAAAATTCGTCGGAAAGGTAGACGAAGACCGCGTCGCCGCGATCCAGCGGCATGATCGCCCGCGCGCGGCGGAACTCGGGCAGCGAGCCCAACGACCCACGGCCGTCGGCCGTTTCGAGGAATCGCCGGGCCAGGGTCCGCGAGGTAGTGACGAAGTGGTAGTCGCCATCGACCGCGTAGTAGGAGTGGACGCTGCCGTCGGTCGAGGTCAAGAGCGAAACCTGCTTGCCGTAAAGCGTGACCTTTTCCTCCTTGGCGTCGCCCTTTTGCAGCCGGGCCGTCCGTTGGCGGAGAAGGTCGGCGGCAAACAGCGGATTGCCGTGCCTGGCCTGGAAGAGCAGACCGAAGGCGGCCCCCTGCTGGAAGGAGAGGTCGGTGCCGATCAGTGCCACGTCGGCGATCACCGACTCGCCCAGGAGCCGGCCGAGCTCCGTCTGCCGGATCACCAGTTGATTCTCGATTCGCCGGCTGTTCTCGAAGTCCAGTCCGCGGAGCAGGACCAGGTTCCGCAGATCGCCGCCCCAGAGTGCCAGCGTGTCCTGGAGCCAAAGGAAGTTGGTGAAGCTGCCGAACCGCACGTAGAAACAGTGGGCCGGCACATGCATCGCCAGCGGCTCGACCTGGACGCCGGCCAGCGGAGGCGGCAACTCCAGGGGCGGGACGGGGATCGGCGGCGGCAGCGGCTGGTCAGCCGACTCGGCCAGGGCCGGATCGCCCTGGAAGCGGTCCCGCTGCATCGCCAGCAGGATCGGCTCGGCGGCCAGGGCGATGCCCAGCTCCTGTTGGATCTGCTGCTGCCAGGGCTTCTCCGAGCGGCGATCCACCGGCGGCAGGCCCAGCCGCTGGGCCAACGACGCGCGGAGGTAATTCTCCACCAAGGGCGGATAATCGGCCGATCGCTCGGTGAGACCCGGCCGGGCGTTGTACGCTCGCCACCACTCGCCCAAGAGAGCCCCCGGGCCCTGCGGCGAGTTGGCTGGCGGCAGGACGAAGGTCTGCGGGACGCGGGATTGGACCGTGAGCGTCAGCGGGGCGTTTCCTTGGAAGAGGAAATAGATGACCGCTACCTGCGGACGGTTGAGCAGGTCGCGGATCGCCGTTCGCAGCAATCGCTTCTCGACAGCCGGGTAGAGCACGCGGCCGTCCTTCTCGGTCAGCCCGATGCCGGACAGGCCCATCTCTTCCGGCAGCATGTCCGGGGGCAGACGCAGCTCGACCCGGCCGACCCCAAACGGCTCGCCGGCCAGTGCATCGGCGCGGATCTGCGCCCATGCCGGACCGATCTCTGCCGCCCACGCCAGCAACGTCAGGGCCAATAGCCCAAAACGGCTTCCCCACGGCGAGCGGCGGCCAACCGTACCCCCTGCCGGACTGGAAGCAACCTCGTGCCGAAAACAGGTAAACCAAGTGACGTTCATTCTCAAGCTCCTCGCATGGGAGAAGGGGACAGACCCTTTGCTGCTCCTAATTGTCGCTGTTGGCTCGCCCGCAGAAAACCCCAAAGCTGCCAATTTTGCCAAAAGGGAGTGGTCCGTGGTGAAGGGGTTGAGGGATGAGGGATGAGAGATAAGAGATGATGAAGGATGAGAGAAGGTCCCGTTTTTCCCTTATCTCTTATCTCTTATCCCTTATCTCTTATCGCCCTTCTGACCATTGGCGACTGACCACTTCTTCTACCCAAGCAGCACCAGGCGGACGAGGTTCAGGGCGTACTTGGCGGAGAGGACTCGCAGCAGGTCGGGATGGGCCGTGTAGGGAGTGGACTTGACGCGAATGCCTGACGGCCCGGCCAAGGCGAAGTAGAGCGGTTTGGGCTCGGCTGCCGGGGGATCTGACGGCGGAACCGGACCGACGGCCACGGCCAGGTCCGCGGCCAGCGACTCGCGGCAGGCCGCGGCCATTGCCCGCACCAACGGCTCGGCTTGGGCCTCGACCGCCGGGTCCAGCCCGGGCGGAAGACGAACGAGCCGGGCCAGCGCGTCGGCTCCGGTCGCCACGATCCCACCGCGGAAGACGTCGCCGGACCCGGGCACGCCGCCGAGCAAGCCGGCCACCAGACCGGTGGTTCCCCATTCGATGCTGGCCAGGGTCATCCGCCGCTGGCGGAGCAAGCGGACGACAGCGTCTTGCAGATCGTCGTCGCCTTCGCCGAAGACCAGCGAGCCGAGGCTCCGGTAGATGAGCTGGGCCGTGGGCTCGATGGACTGGCGGCAGGCGTCGGGCGAGTCGCCTTCGGCGGTGATCCGCAGGATGATCGTCGCCTGGCTGGCGTTGATGCCCACGCGGGGAATCCGGCCGCGGCGGATCAGGTCGGGGAGCATCGACTCGATCTGACTTTCGCCGGCGCCGAAGCACTTGATTTTGCGGTGCTGGATAGTCCGCTGGCCCGTAGGACGGATTGCCAATCCGTCCAGAATCCAGCCGGCGACCGTCTCTTGCCACATCTGCCGCATTTCGGCCGGCACGCCCGGGAAACAGTAGATCCGGCAAGGCGGCCGGCCTTCCCGCGGAACCGCCAGGGCGATGCCCGGGGCCGTTCCGTGCGGGTTAGGGATCATGCGGCTGCCGGCAGGGAACATGGCTTGGATCTCGTTTTGCGGCGGCATGGGCCGCCCGCGGCGGGCGAACAAGCGGCGGATGTGCTCCAGCGACGGCGGATCGAGGACCAGTGGCCGGTCGGTGGCCCGGGCCAACGCGTCGCGGGTCAGGTCGTCGGCCGTGGGACCGAGTCCACCGGTGGCCAACACCACGTCGGCCCGGCCGATCGCCTGGCGGAAGACCTCGGCGATCGGCTCCAGCTCGTCGCCCACGGTGGCGTGGTAGAGCACGCGAACGCCCAACTCCTCCAGCCTCTGGCTGAGCCACTGGCTGTTGGTATCAAGGAGTTGTCCGCTGGTGATTTCGTCGCCGATGGCGAGGATTTCCGCGGGCATGAGGTTGGGCTCCGGGTTCTTCTACGAGTAGGGTGGGCCCCACGACCGATTATAGCGTTGCAAACCCGTTTTGGGTTAATCCCAAAGCGGTTCTATGCTTTACCCCAATTGAGTGGGTGCTGGTTGTGACGAAATCCGTCTTTACCGAGAAGTACGAGCGATTCCGCAAGCGGCTGGTTGCGAGCCGAAAGGCCAAGGGCCTGACGCAAATGCACGTGGCGGAGCGGTTGGGGAAGCCACAATCGTTTGTCAGCAAGTATGAGCGCGGCGAAAGGCGGCTTGACCTAGTGGAGTTCTTGGAGGTCGCTAGGGCAATCGGCATGGATCCGAAGAAGCTGATTGACCAGTTGGAAACGCGTTGACCAGTGAAGATAGTTCGATTCGAAAGGCTGATTGCGGCGGGGGCATTTGCACGGTCGGCTCGGTGGCGCCAATACGCAAAAGAGGGCTGATACGGCGTCTGCGGTCTGAGGGCTGGCTTCCCGAACGTGCTTTGGACATTGCCACGCTCAACAAGCCGGGTCACTTGGATGCCGTGCTCCTCACCAATGATGGGCCGATTGCAATGGAGTGGGAAACCGGCAACATTTCCTCGAGCCACCGGGCGTTGAACAAGATGGCCTTGGGGCTTCTGAAGGGCATCTTGGCGGCTGGCGTGTTGGTTGTCCCTTCCCGCAAACTATACCCGTACTTGACGGATCGGATTGGGAACTACGCCGAGTTGGCCCCGTACTTGGACTTATGGAAGTCGATTCCGTGCAAGTCGGGTGTCCTGGAGATCGTCGTTATCGAGCACGACGCCACCAGTACCACCGTGCCACGGATTCCGAAAGGAACATCTGGCCGGGCGCTTCAATAGCTAGCCCTCCACAAAATCCTTGCTTGTGTGCGGCCTGATGCTTTCGTCTTCCAACCGGTCGATGATCTGCGGGCAGAAATCAATCTCGATGCCAATCCATCGACGCCGTTTGGATTCACACACGGCGTACGTTGTCCCACTTCCGCCGAAGGGGTCTAACACCAAGTCGCCCGGAACGGTTGACGTTTCAACAACCCTATCGAGAACCTTGGTTGACAGGGCATTCGCCTTCCGCTGCTTGGACTTGAACTTCCAATGCCGAACCGGCGGAATGTCGGTCCAAACGTCCTTCAACGTGACGCCGTTGGGGTTCATCGCGCCGCGATGGCCCCCGTAGTCTTTCACTTCGCCCCCGCAATGCCGACACGTTTCAATCGGCGTTCGGACCCGGCGAAACGTCTTCGGCTTGCCCTTGGAGTAGTAGAGCAAACTGTAATGGCTTGGGTGTAATCGGCCGGGGATGGGGAGGCAAGCGCTAATCTCTACGGCAATCCAATGGCGGAAATCCAAACCTTGTTGCATGAGGAAAGCGCCAAGGAGTATGTTCCACTTCGGGAGGTTGTAGACGAAGAGACTTCCGCCGGGTTTCAGCACCCGAACGCACTCGGCAAGCCACTTCTGACACCACTGGACGTACTCCGCGTCCGGGCGCACGTCGTTGGAGTTCTTGCCGTATTCCTTTCCCAGGTTGAAAGGTGGGTCCGCAAACACGGTGTCAACAACTCCGTCCCGAATGAAGGACAAGACGGACACGCAGTCACCCGAGAACAGGGCGCCAAGATCGGACACGTAGCACGGTGCGGGGGCCCGCTCGACCATCAGCGGGCGAGGGTCGAATTCGTGTCCGTTCCACCTGAACCTGCTCTGACCTTTGGTTCGCATTGCCATACGGCTCGCCCCAGAAACCCGTTTTAGGTTATTCTACCGGGTTACTGGGAGTGTTGTCAAGCCTGGCCGCAGAACGCTTGCCGGGCGTCTTCTTTCTCGCTGATCGCTTCTTGGAGGTCTTCCTCTTCACCGCCTTCTTCACCGCCTTCTTCGCCGCCTTTCGAGGCGCTGCTTTGCGGGCGGCGCGGCGGGTCTTCTTCGAGGGGCCCAAGGCGGCGCGGGCGGCCAGCAGATCAAGGGCTTTCTCGAACGTCACTTCGCTGGGCGCCATCCCCTTGGGCAGTGATGCGTTGGTCACGCCGTCGGCGACGTAGGGCCCGTAACGCCCGTCGAGAAGCTGCACCGGCTGCTGCGTGACCGGCGACGCGGGGAAGACTTGGATCGGCTCCTTCCGCCGTGTGGCCCCGCGGCGACCCTTGGGCTGCGCCAGGATCTCCAACGCCTGGGCCAAGGTCACCTCCAACGGCGAAATCGCCTCCGGCAGCGAACGGGTCTCACTGTCGCACTTCACAAACGGGCCGTATTTCCCGTTCTGGGCCATCACCGGCTGGCCCGTCTGCGGGTGCAGGCCCACTTGCCGGGGCAGGCTCAAAAGACGCAGCGCCAACTCCAACGTCACGTCCTCCGGCTTGATACCCTTGAGCAACGAGGCCCGCTGGGGTTTCTCCTCGTCGGACGTGCCCCGTTGCACGTAGGGACCGAAGCGGCCGATCTTGAGGAACACGGGCTTGCCCGTCTGCGGGCAGACGCCCAGCGGCTCGTCACCCTTGGCGGCCTTGTCCAACAGTTCCTGGGCGACCTGAAGCGTCATCTCATCGGGGGCCATTTTGTCGGGTAGACTGGCGCGGCGATCGCCCTGCTCGGCGAACGGCCCGTACTGGCCCACGCGGACATAGACCTCCGGCCCGTCGGCCGGTTTGCCGATCAAGATCCGGTTCACGTCCCGGGCGTTGATCTCGTCGGCCTTCTTGGTCAACTGTGGCTTCAAGCCCAGATGGCCGTCGCCGTAGTAGAAGGCGCGGAGGTAGTCCAGCGAGCCCATCTCGCCGCGGCTGATGGCATCCAGCTCGTCCTCCATCTCGGCGGTGAAGCCGTAGTCGATCAAGTCCGGCAGGTGGACTTCCAACAACTGGCAGACGGCAAAGGCCACCCAGGTCGGCACCAGGGCCCCGCCCCGCTTGAAGACATACTTGCGGGCCAGGATCGTGTCGATGATCGAGGCATAGGTGCTGGGCCGGCCGATGCCCATCTCTTCCAGGGCCCGGGTCAGGGCCGCTTCGCTGTAGCGATTCGGCGGCTGCGTGGTGTGATTCTTGGGCTCCAGCTCGGCCACGCGCAGCGGCTCGCCCACGCCGACCGGCGGCAGGATCACCTCCCGGTCGGCCAGCTCGGCCTCCGGATCGTCGGAGCCTTCCACGTACGCCCGCAAGTAGCCGGGGAACTCGATCGTCTTGCCGCCGGCCTGGAAGAGGGCCCCGCCGGCGTCGACGCCGATCGTGATGCGATGCCCGCGGGCGTCGGACATCTGGCTGGCCATGGTCCGCTTCCAGACCAGGTCGTAGATCTTGAACTCCTCCGGGCTGAGCCGGCCGCGAAGCGCGTCGGGCAGATCGAAGGGATGGCCGGCAGGGCGGATCGCTTCGTGGGCCTCCTGGGCGTTCTTGACCTTGGTCTGGTAGATCCGCGGCTCGGCCGGCAGGTACTCCGCTCCGTACTGCGAGGCGACCAGCTCCCGGGCAGCGGCAATCGCCGCCGTGGCCAGGTTGGTCGAGTCGGTCCGCATGTAGGTGATATGGCCGTTCTCGTACAGGCTCTGGGCAGCCTTCATCGTCTGCCGGGCGGTGAAGCCGTACTTGCGGTTGGCCTCCTGCTGCAGCGTGCTGGTGGTAAAGGGAGGGTAGGGACGGGTCGTATAGGGGCGATCCTCGACGGACGCCACTTGAGCCGTCCCTCGCCGGATCCGCTCCAGCAACGCTTCCGCCTGCCGCTGGTCCATGAGCATCAGCGACGGGTCCTTGATACGGCCGGTGGCCGGGTCGAAGTCGCGGCTGGAGGGAATCCGCCGGTCATCGACTGAGACCAGCTCGGCCTCGAAAGAGACCCCGTCTTGCTTGGCGAAGGTGCCCAGCAAGTCCCAGTAGGTGGCCGGCGTAAAGCCCATCCGTTGCCGCTCGCGGTCGACGATCAGTCGCACGGCCACGCTCTGCACGCGGCCCGCCGAGAGCCGGGAGCCGATCTTTTTCCACAACAGCGGCGAGACCTCGTAGCCGAACAGCCGATCGATGATCCGCCGCGTTTCCTGGGCATGGACCAGGTCCTCGTCGATGTCGCGAGGCCGATGGAGCGATTCGAGGATCGCCTCTCGGGTGATCTCGTGGAACACCAGGCGTCGGACCGGCACCTTCGGTTGGAGGACCTGGCAGAGATGCCAGCTTATGGCCTCACCCTCGCGGTCTTCATCCGTCGCCAGGTAGAGGTCGGAGGCATTCTTCAAGAGCGCTTTGAGCTTGCGGACCTGCTTAACCTTGTCGGGGGGGACGATGTAGATCGGCTCGAACTTGTCACGGACATTCACCCCGAGGTAGGCCCACTCCTCCGCTTTGTACTTCTCGGGCACCTCTTTCCTGCCCTCCGGCAGGTCACGGATATGACCGATGCTGGCCTCGATGACGTAGCCTGGGCCAAGAAACTGACTGATGGTACGAGCCTTGGCGGGCGACTCGACGATCACCAACGCGGTACCATCCCGGGACGCGGAATTCTTGGCCATTTCACTCTGCACAAAATGCGATGTCTAGAGAAGCAATCCCTTTTGGGATTGCATTTACATCAATCCATCTTAGAATTTGCGGTTTCGAGGTCCACCCGGCGGGCGAGACACTCAATAATACGGTAACGTCAGGCTTGTCAAGTCGAGTTTGGTCGCCGGCACCCCAGTAGAGTAGGTATTTTTCCTTATGTCTAACCCTTTCCGAGTCTTCCGGCGGCACCAGAAGGGACTGCTGGCAGTCCTTGGCCTGATGGCCATGGTATCTTTCGTGGTCCTACCCATCTATCTGCAAAATCTGGGCGCGCAACGGCGTCGCAATCCCGTAGTGGTCAGCACGACCCGGTACGGGAACCTCGATGAGGACCGCCTGAGGATCTTGCGGTCCAACCACGCGGCCCTGGAGCAGTTCTTCGAGCAGTTGTCGCGGAGAAGCCAACAGGCGCAGGGCGACCCGTCCTTGTTGGAACAAATGAAGGCCATGCTCGGCAGCAACACCGAAAGGGAAGTGGTCGGTCAATGGCTGCTGGACAGCCGTGCCGAAGAGTTGGGACTGGACATCGGCGAGGATGCCATTACCCATTACCTCAACGAGGCCCTGACGGCAGCCAAGATCAGCAACGAGCAGTACCACGGCGTGCTCCAGAGCGTGGGGATCTCGGAGGATCAGTTGTTCAGCCTGCTCCGCCAGCAGTTTCTCGGGATGCGCCTGATGCAGCAGTTCAACGTCAGCCTCGCGGCGACGACGCCGGAGCAGCGTTGGGACTACTACCAGAGATTACACCGCAGGGCCGCGATCGAGGTTGCCGGTTTGCCGGTGAGCGACTACGCGGGCGATGTCAACGACCCGGGCGATGCCGTGCTCAAAGCGTATTTTGAGAAATTCAAGACCCATCTTCACAATCCGGCATTGCCGACCCCCGGCTTCAAAGAGCCCAAGCGGGTTGCCTTCGAGTACCTCAAAGCGGACTACAGCAAACTGACCGAGCTGGCGAAGATCCCGGAGGAAGAGATCCAGAAGTACTACCGCGAGCACAAGGAGGATCTCTACAAGCAGACCCTGCCGGAACTGCCGGGCAAGCAGCCGCTGACACCCCCGGCGCCGCTGACTCCCGCCAAGCCCGCCAAAGAGAAGCCGGCCACACCCGCGGACACGGGGACACGGGGACACGGGGACGCGGAGAAGGCGAAACCAGGCGCGGAGAAACCGGCCGCGGAGAAGCCGGCCACACCCGCGGACACGGGGACACGGGGACACGGGGACGCGGAGAAGGACAAACCAGGCGCAGAGAAACCGGCGGGCGAGAAACCGGCGGGCGAGAAACCGGCGGGCGAGAAACCGGACTCCAACGCAGCCGGGAAGAGTTCGGCGTTGCCGTCGCGGTCGCCGTTTCATCTGACCGCCTACGCGGACGATTCCTCGTCCGAGAAGAAGCCCGAAGGACCGGCAAGTAACGCGCCGGGCGACAAGCTTGCCGGGAAGTTGCCCGAGTCGAAGCCCGGGGAAAAGCCCGCGGCGAAGCCGGCGGCGAAAGCGGACAAGAAAGCGGAGGAGAAACCTGACGCGAAGCCGGAAGAGAAACCTGCGGCCAAGCCGGCGGCGTCCGGCGAGAAGAAGCAGCCTGCCGCGGCGGCGAAGCAGGAACCGCCGCCGCCGACTTACAAACCCTTGGAGAAGGTCCGCGACGAGATCCGCCGGCAACTGGCCCGCGACAAGGTCCACGACCGGCTCGAGGATTTGCGTCAGCAGTTCCAGGCGTATCATGGCGACCTGGCGATTTATGAGAGCCAGGGCGCCGAGGAAAACGCCAAGCCGCCGGTGCGGCCGGACTTCAAGAAGCTGGCCAAGGAGACCGGCCTGGAGGCCCGCGATTCCGGCGGTCTGTTGGACGTGTTTGAGGCCAAGGCGTTGGACATAGGCAATTCCTACGTCGAAGGCCGGAGCGAGTTTGTCAGCGTCGTCTATCAGAAGCTGCCCGAGTTTCTGCCCAGGATCTCCTCGGACCTGGCCGGCAACCAGTACCTGTTCTGGAAGACCAAAGAGACCGCGGAAAAGGTGCCCGAGTGGACCGACAAGGGCGTTCGGGAGAAGGTGCTGGCCGCATGGAAGTTGGAACAAGCGCGGAGCATTGCGGAGAAAGAGGCGGAGCGGCTGGCAAGAATTGCGCGGCAGTCGAAGCAGCCACTGGAAAAGGTCTTCGCCAGAAAGCCGCAGGTACACGTCTACCGGTCGGATCCGTTCACCTGGTTGACCGAGGGCGCTATCCCGGGCTCGATGTCCTATGCGCAGCCCGAAATCAGCCAGATCCGCGCGGCGGGGGGCGCGGCCGGCGTCGAGCAGGCGGTGGAAACCCCCGGCAACGGCTTCATGCAGGCCGTTTTCCATCGCGATCGGGGTGACGTGGGCGTGGCGAGGAATCAGCCCGAGACGATGGTTTACGTCTTTCGGGTCACGGAGATGACTCCGGCCAGTTGGGATGCCTTCGTCAGCGAGGGCGCGGATTCCTACAGTCTCTTCCGTGTCTCCTCTCTGGATAGGGAACGGGTCGGCCGGGCCTGGTTCAAGTCGATCGAAGAAACCGCCGGCCTGAAATGGGAGCGGGAGGCGGTGGAAGCGCCCCGAGGCGAGGAGTAGTCAAGCGGGCCAGAACTCGCGCTACCAACGGCCCGGCCCTCAGATTCGTCAGGCTCAGGAAGCCGCCCCGCACGTTTCTCATATTTTCCCAGCTTTGCAGACAGCTCAAGTTGACACGCTTCAGCCTCAATCTAGAGTTGAGGTGAAGGCGGGTGGCAATGGCTGCCTGTTAACCGCCTTCTCAAGCAAGGCTTTCTCACCCCGTGTTTCGGGCAGGGCTGCGCCGGTCGGCGTGGCCCTGCCTGTTTTTTGTCCTCCCCAGAATCTGGTACCCGTTCAGGGCCGGCACCGCCGCTTTCTTCACGCTCGGGGAGCACACGCCTCTGCTGCCTGCCTCAACCGGAACCGGCTGGCCGTGTCACTGCCGCAGCTTGATCGCTTCAATGGCTTTGGTGGCGCGAGACCGCACAATCGAGTCGGGGTCCTTTTGGGCCGCCTCCCGCAGCGCGGGAATGCTCTCCGGTGTGCCCCAGTTCGCCAACCCTACGGCCGCATTGCAGCGAATGGGGGAAGCGCCGTCTTCCAGGAGGACGCCTTCCAGGGCTTTGGCCACCGCGCGGTTAGGCTCTCTCGGCTTCACCCGCAGCAGTCGCATGGTCGCCCGGATGCGGCGGCCGGCATCGCCCGAGTTCAGGTCGTCCACCAGCGCGGCAAAGTCCTCCGGCGATTTGGGCGGTTCGGTTGCGTTATTCGGCCTCGGGTTCCCGCCTTGCTTCGGCGAAGGGTTGTGCTTGGGTGGGAGCGTGTTGTCCTTCGACCCATCCGCGGGTTGTTGCGGCGGGTGGTTGGCAGCGATATTACCGGCCGCTTCGGCGGCCGGCAGCTCGACCGTCTCCTCCACGCTGGCGGTGAATCGTTGCCGGCCGCCATCGTCGACCGAGACGCCCTGGTGCAAGACGCGAAGTCGGCTCAAGCCCTTTTCACGGGAAACTGCCCCAGGGCCACGTTATCCTGAATCTTCAGCGAAACTTGATGGCAGCCGGGCAAGGCCTGCAACCGATCCGCCGGCTTGGGCTTCGCTGCGACTTTGTCGGCCGACAGGTAACAGAGTGCGGCTGACTTGATCTTGTGGAAAGGATCGACCAGGTTGACCTCGACCTGGATCGTCGCCGCGCCTTCGGCGTCTTGCGAGAAATGCAGGCGGGGCTTCCCCAGGCGGCCTACCAGCATCTGGGGCACTTTCTTGCAAGGGATGGCCAGACCGATGCCGGAGCTGTTCTTGATGGTGGCCACGGCGACGCCCACCAGCCGCCCGCGGGTATCGACGACCGGCCCCCCGCTGTTGCCGGGATTCAGCGCGCCGTCGATTTGCACCAAGAACAACTCGCCGGCGTCGTCCAGGCGGAGGCTGGAAATCGAGGCCTTGCCGATGGTGATCGCCGGACTGCCCTTGCTGGTGGCCAGCACCTCGCCGAAGGGGAAGCCGAACGAGTAGACCGGCATCGTCTCGCTGAGCTCCACATCGCGGCTGCAATTGATGGGAGCCGGCAAGTTCTTTACATCCGCGGCTTTGAGGATGGCAAGATCCACCTCGGGGTCGGCGGCCAGCACCTCGGCGCGGAGCGATTGTTCTTGCGGCGTGCCGCTGCGGAAGACAACCGTGACCTCGGCATTCTTGAGGGTTCGCACGACAACTCGTGGCGTAGGACTGGGCAAAGCCGGGTGCGACGGCACGTGCGGCCGTGGCCCGCCGTGACCATAGGGACCATGAGGTACGGCCGGCGTGCGAGGTCCCGACCGCCACTGGGCCACGACCTCGATGAGCCTCGGCTCGATGACGTGGTGGTTGGTGACGACGTAGGCGGCGCCGTCATCCACCTTCACGACGAACCCCGAGCCGCTGTACGCCTGGCCCTCGACCTGGACCTTCACGAAGACCGTGGCCTTTTTGATCGCCGCCAGCACGTCAGGCGGGATGGTTTCCTCGCCACGCACCTCGCCGCTCAGCGACGCGAAACCTGCAACCGCCAGAATCAGGGAAAGGATACGCATCAGCCTATCTCCCGGGCAAGAAACGATGCATCCCAGCAGATAAACGAGTGTCGCCTTTCGCTCCGCGAAAGCGGCGTTATGCTGGATTACTTCGCCGCCGCCCGCCATCTTTCGCGGAACGAAAGGCGACACTCATGGATTTTCCGGTTCTTAGGTTACCCTGAGCGGCACTGGCTTTCTAGTGCCTGGATGCCCCAAAGGGGCGAATCCAGTCTGATTTGCTCCCCCCCATCAAGAGCAGGCTCGCCGACCAACGCTTGGCGCCGGCGCCCGTCCACCGGCGCCGCACTCGGCAGGTTGACCGCGACTTGGGGCCGGCCTATAAAGGACGTTCCCGCACAAGCTGGTCCGCTCTCGCTCCATCGCCACCGCTGGGCAAACGCGCACAAGGAACTCTTCGGCATGGCCACGCTGCACTGGATCGACTATACGATCATGGTCGTCTACCTGGTCTTCGTCTTGGGCATCGGACTGGTGCTCAAGCGGGTGATGCGGACCAGCACCGACTTCTTCCTCTCCGGCCGCTCGATCCCGGCCTGGATCACGGGGCTGGCTTTCATCTCCGCCAACCTCGGCGCCCAGGAGGTGATCGGCATGGGCGCTTCGGGGGCCAAGTACGGCATCCTCACCAGCCATTTTTACTGGATCGGGGCCATTCCCGCGATGGTCTTCGTGGGGATCTTCATGATGCCCTTCTACTACGGCTCCCGCGCCCGCAGCGTCCCCGAGTATCTCAAGCTGCGGTTTGACGAGAAGACCCGGGCGGTGAACGCTATCTCCTTCGCCAGCATGACGGTCATGTCGTCGGGCGTGTCGATGTACGCCATGGGGAAGCTCTTCAACCTGCTGTTGGGCTGGAACTTCGATCTCAGCGTCCTGGTGTCGGCGGTCATCGTGCTGGTTTACATTTTCCTGGGCGGCCTGACCAGCGCCATCTACAACGAGGTGTTGCAGTTCTTCCTGATCGTCTTCGGCTTCATTCCCCTGGTGCTCTTGGGAATCTACGACGTGGGCGGCTGGAGCGGCCTGAAGGATCGGCTCCAGGAGTGGTCGCTCCAGCAGGGGTTCGCGGCGACCGCCTATACGGAGTCCTGGGCCCACCTGGGCAATGTCAAGGATAACCCCATGCACGTGGAGTGGTTCGGACTGGCGATGGGGCTGGGCTTCGTGCTCTCCTTCGGCTACTGGTGTACGGACTTCCTGGTGGTGCAGCGGGCGATGGCCGCCGATTCGATGACCTCCGCCCGGCGAACCCCGCTGATCGCCTCGATACCCAAGATGTTCTTTCCCTTCCTGGTGATCGTGCCGGGGATGATAGCCCTGGTGGCCGGCAGCCATCTGGCCCAAGGCGGCAAGCTGCCACAGCCCGGAACGAACGTCGCCCTGACGCCGCCGGCGTGGCCGCCGGGGCTAACGGCCACGCCCGGGCGAACGGCGGCAACTCGGTTAGCCCCGGCGGCCACGCCGGCGGCAACTCGGTTAGCCCCGGCGGCCACGCCGGCTGCGGACCAACGCACCGTGGCGATGGCCGCGGGCAAGGGGTTGATTCCCGCCAAGCTCGATAGCAACGGCCAGCCCGAGAGGGACCAGAAGGGCGCCGTGGTGCTGGACTACGACCTGGCCACGCCGATGATGCTCCTGCACTACTTTCCCACGGGGATCCTCGGCCTGGGCTTGACGGCCCTGCTGGCCTCGTTCATGTCGGGCATGGCCGGCAACGTCACGGCCTTCAACACCGTCTGGACCTACGACATCTACCAGAGCTACATCCATCGCCACGCGTCCGACAATCATTATCTCTGGATGGGCCGCTTCGCCACCGTGGGGGGCATTGCGATGTCGATCGGGGCGGCCTACCTCGCCATGAAGTCCAACAACATCATGGACCTCTTGCAGTTGGTCTTTGCCTTTGTCAACGCTCCGCTGTTTGCCACCTTTGCCCTGGGGATGTTCTGGCGACGGACCACCGGGCACGCGGCTTTTTGCGGCCTGTTGTTGGGGACGCTCGCGGCGGCGGTCCACCACCTGCTGAGCGTTCCCGCCGGTGGGGTGGTGAATATCGTCAAGGGCGGCTACCTCGGCAAGCTCTTGGCGGACCTCGGCGTGAACCCGTTCCTCGAGTCCCACCAGTTGGGCAAGCTGCCGCTCCAATACGGTAGCGAAATGGGCCAGAACTTCTGGACCGCGATCTGGGCCTTTTCCGCCTGCTTCCTGCTGACTATCGTGATCAGTCTCTTCACCCAGCCGCGGAAGGCCGAAGAACTGCGGGGACTGGTCTACTCGCTCACGGACAAGCCCAAGGAGACCGAGCACGTCTGGTATAAGCGGCCGGTGACTTTGGCCGTGGTGGTCCTGCTGCTGACGCTGCTGTTGAACTTCGTCTTCTTCTGATTCACGAGGGAAAGATCATGGGTATCGACATCCGCATTCCCATCGGCGGCATGTTCACGATCATCGGCCTGATCCTGGCGGTCTTCGGGCTTTGGAGCTTAAGCAGCCCGACCTACCGCGAGATCTACCGCGAGCATTCCCTGGGCGTGAACGTCAATCTCTGGTGGGGACTGGCGATGACGCTCTTCGGGCTGGCCATGTTCTATTTCGGCCTCCGCGCCGCACTGCCCGGCGGCACCCGCAAGCAGGCCGAACCTTGACAGGATCGTTCCGCGAGTGCGACAATCGAGAGAGTCGTAGTTGTAGTCGTAGGGTGGGACAAGCTCGCGAAGCGGTGCCGGCCCACCTTTGCAGTCGCCTGGTGGGCCGGCGCTCGCCCAAGGCGAGCTTGTCCCACCCTACATAGATTCACAGCCGCTAACCCCTGACCGCCATGAACCAAAACCGCACGGACCCCGCAGGCGGGCACGGACTGCTTCTCTTGGCACTTCTGCTGGGGGTGCTGCCGGGTTGTAAGGGTGAGTACGAGCGCCGCCTGGATCTGCTGGTGGACGAACTGCGGAAAAATTCGGGCTTCAACGTCCTCACGCAGTCAGTCCCGATCAATTTCCCGTCCGCCTCGGTCACGCTCTCCCTCCCCGCCGATCTTGCCGAGGTCGACGCGAAGGCCGACCCGCAGCGTTCGAAGCTGACGATCGCGGCGCCCCTGGCCGAGAACATTCTCGACGAGATGCACACTTACGAGGGAACGGTTGCCGATTCGGACAAAGGCGAGCAGCATTACTATCTCTACGTCGGCTCGATCAACCTTGGCGAGGGAGCCAACGACAACATGGTGGCCTTCTGGAGCAGGGTGAAAGATGTCATTCGGTCGCTGCCCAAGTGGGAGGAGGTCCAGGTGACCACGCGGGACGGGTCGATGGTAACCTGCCGCAAGTGCCGGGGCACGGCGAAGCAGGTCTTTTACTACAAAAAGCCCGAAGGCGGCGGCGACGACTATCCGCAGATGGAAGGGCTGCTGGAGATCTGGGATCGCAAGATCGAGCCGGCCAAGAAGCACCTGGTGCTGGTCTGGCGAGTGCCTACCGTGGAAGGCAAGGATTACATCGAGCTGGACAAGAAGGCGCGGTTGGTCGCCGGCGGAATAGGAATAGCCGCGAAGTGACGGGGTGAGCTAGTCGGCTGCCGTCAGCCATTCGAATTTCCAGAGGGGATTGCCGCAGAGGCGGCACTCTTCGCCGTTGTCCAGCAGCTTGCCGCGGCAGTGGTGACAATCGCGGATCGAAGGCAGCAGGTGGAACTGCTGCTCTCGTGCGGCGTCGGACAACACGTGATCCTCGAAGGCCAGGGCCGTGACGATCTCGACGGCATGGGGAAAAAGACGGAAGAGCACCAAAGGCGCGCGGCGGGACTCCGCCAGCGCGTTGGCCATGACGTTGGTAAACGTCAGCCGCTGCCTGTCGGGCGTGGCGGACAGGTAGCTCGAAAGCCGCTTCACGGCGCGGGGGTCCTCGGCCAGACGGCCCAGCCGGAAGCGGGTCAGCCAGTTCAGGTACCAGTCGTCGCCGCTGGCGACGTAGCCCTGTCGGCGGACGGTGACGGCGGAGACGGCGGCCTGGAAGAGATCGATTTCGGCCTTCGTGGTCGTCGCGGCCTTCTCCAGGGAGATCGGCGAGAGCATGGAATCCATGCCGACGCGGCGTTCTACGTCGTCGTGCAGGCGGACGTAGAGCGAGTCTCGCAGGAGGGTCAAACCGCCGGCCAGGCTGCCGGCCACCCGCGCCCCGTCGCCGCGGCGCTCGTGCCGGTTGAACTCCTCGATGGCCTGCTGACGCCGGTGGACGGATTCTTCGGTCTCCATGGAGCGCCTCACGGTTGGTATCTTCTTGCAGGAAACTCGCGCAGCAGAATTCTATGCCGCGCCGAGCAGCCGGTCAAAATTTCCGCAGGCCGCTGAAGTGTTCCTCGATCTCCTCCAGGGTCTTGCCCTTGGTCTCCGGCAGGAGGAAGGCCGCGGTGAGGAAGTAGATGACCGTCGAGCCGCTCCAGAAGAAGAACATGGCGGCGTAGCCGTAGTTTCCCACGGTCGGCAGGAAGATGGCGGCGATCGTGGTGGAGACGACCTGGTTGAGCAGCAAAGCGACACTCATGCCGTTGGAGCGGATACGGGTCGGCATCAGCTCGCTCAATGCCAGCCACACGCAGACGCCCGGCCCAACGGCGAAAAACGCCATGAAGCCGAACAGACAGAGGGCAACCAGCCAGCCGTGGCCGACTTCCGGCACCTGTCCGATCATGGCCTTCTTGATTTCCAGCGGGGCGGCTCGCCCCAGGGCGGGGTCGGCGAACGGGTTCAAGTGCCGCCGGCGGAAGAACTCCTCAAGCTTGTTCTCTTCCGGCACGGTCTTCTCGCGGGTGATGTCGATGGGAAGATGGGCCGGGTCGTCCGTGCGCCAGGTCTGGACGTTCGTGAAGGGGCCGTAGGCGTAGACCAGCGTGAGCTGCATCGGCCGCTTGGCTTGGGGGGCCCGGGCGGCGGGCCCGTACTCGTCGCGCTCCGCGGAGCCGTACTCGTCACGCTCCGCGTGACGTTCGTCCTCACGCGGAGCGTGAGGAGTACCTTGACGCGCTCCCTCGCGCGGAGCGTAAGGAGTACCGATGGCCTTGGCCAGCAGCTTCTCGTCCACCACGGCGGCCAGCGCATCGTCCCGGACCATGCCTTGGAAAACGCCGTGGCAGTCGCTTAGGCCCTTTTCGGCGCTGGCAAACAGCAGGCCGGCGATCGCCAGGCAGACGACGATGCCGCCGGACCCCAGCATCAGCAGGAATTTGCGCCCTTTCGGTCCACCAGCACCACCGCCACGATCGTCATCAGGCAGTTGAGGACCTTCAGCGAGACATCGCCCTGGTTGGCGATCGCGCCGGGCAGGCCGGCCGCGTTGAGGATGTTGACGGCGTAGGGGAGGATGGAATTGACGCCCGTGGCCTGGGTACAGGCAAGGATGATGCAGGCGATCACGAACGGCAGGACGTACTTGCGTTGTAAGAGCGAGTCGCCGCCGCGCACCCGGGCGGCGTGGGCCTTCTGCCGGGCGGCCGAGGCCACCAGTTCCATCTCGCCAAGCTCGACGCCGGCCTCCGCGGCCGAGCGGGTCCGCAACAGCGCGGCCAGCGCGGCCTGCTTCTTGCCGCGGCGGAACAACCAGCGGGAGGACTCGGCGATCAACAGCGTGCCGACGGTGAAGATGATCCCGGGGGTGATCGACATCCAGAAGATGTGCCGCCAGGCGCGGTCCTCCGCGGCCAGCACCTGCGCCGCGGCGTCCGCGGCGCCCAGGGTGGCGGCCTTGGTCATCTCCACGGACCGCGCGTAATAGAGGCCGATCAGCGCGGCGAGGACCAACCCCAAGGTCAAGAGCCACTGGAAGATGGCCGTGCCCTTCCCGCGGCTGCCGGCCGGGAGGCACTCGGCCAGGTAGAGCGGCACCGTCACGCCGATCAGTCCGCCGCTGACGCCTTGGAGTAGACGCCCCATCATCAGCGGCCCATAGCCGCCGGCCAGGGCGATCGTGGGGATGCTGGTCACGAACAGGAGCCCGCTTGCGAACATGATCGTCCGGCGTCCGAAAAGGTCCGACAACATCCCGGCGAACAGGGAGGAGAGCACGCTGCCCAGGAGCACGGCGGCGACTACGAAGGAGATCTGCTGGGCGCTGAGGTTCCACTTATGGATCGCGGTGGATTGCAGGTAGGGCAGCGCGCCGGCGATGATCCCCACGTCGATCCCATAGAGCAGGCCGCCGAGCCCGGCAATGAACAACAGGAAACGGACCGACCAAACCTTGTGCGGTTCGCCCAGGGCGCCGGTCGCTCGGCGGTCGTCTTGGCTCACGTGGGAATCCTCTCAGGGTCACTTCCAGAGCATCGGGGGCCGGGCTTGTTCTCCCCATGAGAGTACCTGGTACGAAGAGAAAAGAGAAGAAGAAAAGTGAAACGAAACGGAACGGAACGAGCAGAAGAGACGCGAAGCGATCACGAAACCCCGAAAGAAGGGAAAGCCCGAAAGGAAGAATAAGGAAAGGGAGCGAATGCAATGGCACGCGGCCGATCCGACGCGCCCTTCCTGCTTCTCGCGTTTTCGTCTTTTCGTGATCCTCGTGCTGTTTTTTCTCCCACGACCGTTCTCCGCAGTCGGGCGGCAGAAAACCGTATAACATTCATGGGTGGGTTATAATAATATGATAGAACTGCTATCCGTTGCAAGGGATCATGGCCGAGGATCTCCGGCAAGGGTGCGATTCTTGGGGCGATCCCCCCGAACATCTCGCTTGCCGGTGCGCCGTCTGTTAGAATAGCTTTTCCGCAGGCGCGTACCGCAGGATGCGAGGTGAGGAACTCATCAGGTGGGATTATGTCCGAATTGCTCACCAAGAGGCACCGGCAGGTTGTACGATTGCTCAGTCTGGGCTGCACGGTGAGCGAGGCGGCGGCGATCCTCCAGTTGGCGCCGAGCACCGTGGACAACCACAAGACCGAGGCCATGGCCCGGCTGGGAACCAACAAACTGGCCTTATTGACGCGGATGGCCTTGAAGATGCGGATCACCACGATGCAGGACAAGCTCACGCCCGCCGAAAAGCGGCGGAGTGGGCGGAAGCAGGACGGCTGGAATTAGTTTCGATCACGAGGAGACTATGATGGCAAAGAAGAAGGTTGCGAAGAAGGCCAAGCCGCCGGAGGCCAAGAAGCCGGCCCGAGAGCCCTCGACCCCCAAGTCCGTGCAGCCCCGCACTTGGCGAAAGATGTCCAAGCTGGCCGGTGATGCCCTTTTGGCCTTGGAAGCCGGAGACCTCAAACAGGTGAAGAACCACTTGGAGGCGCTGCGGGCCGTCGCCACCTGCGCGGACGCGATCGGGGGCTGAGGGCCGGGCGGTTTACCTGCCGCAGCCGCTCTCCAGCGATTCGAGCATCCGGACCGCCAAGAGCGCGTTCTCGATGCCGCCGATCCGGTCGAGGAAGTCCTCGATGGCCAGGGCCTCCTCGAAGGGAAGCTCCGTCGGGTCGATCGACAAAGCAGCCCGAATCTGCTCGGCGGGAAGATCGTCGATCCGCAGTTTCATGGCGGCGCGTCCGCAACAAAGCCATCCTGGCGGGCCGGGAAAAAGGGACAGCCCTCGTGATCTAGATCGGATGCTTCCGGCTCGGGACTATGGCCTCAGCGCCCGGGCCGAGACCGCACGGCATGGCCGCGGTGCGGTTTGTAGAGGTTCGGAGGTCCTTGCGGCCATGCCAGCAGTGCCGGCAAGCCCCCGCGACGGCTTACAGCCTGGAAAAGTAGCAGGCACACTCCGTGTGCCGTCCGCCTTGTCACGTGTCCGCTTGAGCGGACGGCACACGGAGTGTGCCTGCTACTATGAGGCCCGTGCCACGAACAACCCAGGAGAAATGCGGGCTAGCGCCGGGCGATCTGCTCGGCCTGAAGCCGGTAGGATTCCGCGTGGTGCAGAAGCTTCGCCCGTTTCGGTCGGCTCTTGCAAATCTTCGCCAGGCGGAAATACTTCTCGGACAGGGCCTGCTTGGTCTTGACCAGATTGTCGGTGACGTTCTGCTTGGTCATGTTAGACGACCTCGATCTTGTGGATCTTCACCCGGGTGTAAAGCTGCCGGTGACCGGTGCGGCGGCGGTAGTTCTTGCGGCGGCGGAACTTCTGGATCACGAGCTTAGGACCCTGCACGACGCCCAGCACTTGCGCCGTGACGGCGGCGGACGTCAAGAGCGGCTGGCCGAGCTTGAAGACCTCGCCGTTGCGGTAGGCCAGCACGCGGTCGAACTTCAGCTCGGTGCCGCTGGAGATCTCGCGGTAATCGATGTTGATCTCCTGCCCTTCTTCGACTTTGAATTGTTGCCCGCTGTCCTCAATGATCGCGTACATGGAACTATCCTATCGATGTTCTGCGAAAGCCCCTTAGTGTATCAGGCCTGTCCGCCGGGCTTCAAGGCTGGTCGTTAAATTTTACCACCCGATCTTCCCGGTCGCGGCACTCGAAGCTCAGGTATTCCGGCGAAACGTTCTTGGCGCCAAGGACTTGCACCATGACCTGCCCCTGGTCTTCCAAGCGGGTCAGCTCTCGCCGTTTGCGGTTGTTGAGATAGTCGGCCACGTCATCGGCCACGGTGACGGTGATCCGGGCGATCTCGGGCCGCTGAGCGGTGAGGATCAGCAGCCGGACCACGTCCAAGGCCATGCTCTCGGCCGACTTGACCACACCCGCCCCGTTGCAAGCGGGGCAGTCGCGGTAGACGCTCCGTTTGAGGCTCGGCCGCACCCTCTGCCGGGTCATCTCGATCAGGCCGAAAGGGCTTGTCCGAAGGATCTTGGTGCGGGCCCGGTCGCGCTTCACCGCGTCGCGCAGGGCCCGCTCGACGCCGCGGCGGTGTCGTTCTTTCCGCATGTCGATGAAGTCGTTGACGATCACTCCGCCCAAGTCCCGCAGGCGGATCTGGCGGGCGATTTCCCGGGCGGCCAGCAGGTTCACTTGGTAAGCGGTCTCCTCGGCCGAGTCGTCGGCGCGGAAGCTGCCGCTGTTGACGTTGATGGCCACCAGGGCTTCGGTCTGGTCGATGACGATCGAGCCACCCTGCTTCAAGGGGACCACGCGGCGATGGATCTTGGCGATCTCCTCGTCGACGCCGTGCTTGTGGAAGAGGGGGTCCTTGCCCTCGTAGAGCTGCAAGCGGCTGACGTTGCGGGGCATCACCAGTTGCAGAAACTCCTTGGCCCGCTCGCAGGCCGCCGGCTCGTCGATGTAGATCGCGTCGACCTCGCTGGTGAAGATGTCGCGGATCGTGCGGATGATCATGTCGCTCTCTTCGTAGATGTCCACCGGGGCGGACGTCTTCTTGATCCGCCGCACGATCACCTTCCAGAGCCGCAGCAGGTAGGCCAGGTCGCGGGAGAGCTTCTTTGCGGGTGCGATCGGCGCCGGCCGTGCGGACGATGAAGCCCAGGCCCTTGGGCGGGTTGAGCTCGAGCATGATGTCCCGCAGGCGGCGGCGGACGTCCTCGTCCTCGATCTTCCGCGACACGCCCACCCGGCCCAGCGCCGGCATCAGCACCAGGTAGCGGCCGGGGATGCTGATGTAGGTCGACAGGGTCGGTCCCTTGGTGCCGATGCCTTCCTTGATCACCTGGACCAGCACCTCGTCGCCGCGGCGGAGGATGTCCTGGATCGGCGGTTTCACGCGGGGGCGACTGCCGGGCCGCAGCGGCCGGCGGCGGGGGTGGGGCGCCTCCTCCTCCGCGTCGACTTCAGCTTCCTGGTCTTCCTCGCCCGGGCCGTGGCGCGGCGGGAGCCGCCGTTGGACTCGATCGGCCGGTCGGGATCGAAGCCGCCCTGGCGGAAGTATTGCGGCTCGACGTCGCTAATGTGGAGGAATCCGTTGCGGCCTACGCCGAAGTCGACGAAGGCCGCCTGGATGCTGGGCTCCAGGTTCACCACGACCCCCTTGTAGATGTTGCCCACGTAGTTGTCCTGTGCGGTGCGCTCGACGTACAGCTCTTCCAGGACTCCGTCTTCAAGGATCGCGATGCGGGACTCTTCCGGCTGGGCCACGTTGATCAACATTTCTTGCTTCATAATCTCGCCTTGGGGACCGGCAAGGTCGGCGAGTACGCATTCGCTCGGTGCCGCAGGAGAAACCTTCATTCTATCCCAGCTCCACGGCGGTGCGGGTCAGGTGAAGGCCCTGCGACTCCAGGTCGGCCAGTTCCAGGGCGGCCAGCACGTCGCGCGGGCCCACACTCCCCTCCGGGTCGATGCGCAGGCGCATCTGGAGCACGCCGTCCTGGAGCGTAAGCGATTCCAGGAAGCGGCGCAGGTCGAGGGGGGTGCTTCGCTTGGCCCGAACGATCGGGTACGACGCGGCCGAAAGCAGCCGCGCCACGCGCTCGGACGTCTGCGGGCACCGGGCGGCGGGCACCGGCACCCGGTAGCTGGCGCCGGAGAGCCGCGCTTTCTGCGCCGGGCGGAAGGACCTCGGCCGAAGCGAACTCAAGCCCCGGACCCGCGCCGGCCGCAAGCCGCGACAGCAGCTCCTCGGCACTTTGCGGTTCGGCCAGCTCCAGTTCCACGACTTCGTCCAGTCCTTCGATTCCCACGGCCAGGGCCGATGGGAAGCTCATTTTCGGCTTGGGGTGAAATCCCTGGCTCATCCCCAAAGCCAGCCCGGCGCGCCGGAACAGCCGCTCCAGCGAGCGGACCAGGTCCCGGTGGCCCACGAAACGCAGGTCGCCCTGTTTGCGAAAACGAATACGCACTCGTTGTCGAACCATCGGTTCGCACTTCCCCGCCGCTGCCGTTGCGAGCGGGGATCCATAAACTAGTGGTCAGTGGATAGTGGTCAGTGGTCAGCAGGGACGGAGCCCACCGTCTCTAGCCACTGACCACTGACCACTGACCACTGTTGGTGGGCCGGCGGCCGCCACGGCGGCCTTGTCCCACCCTACAGCTTGCCAGCTCAATGCTACGCCCCCAAATCCGGCACCTGTTTCCTCAGTTCTCCTCGGAGGAAAGTCTTGATGTCGCGGGCGCTGTCCATGGCCAGCGCCCGCTCGGCGATCGCCTCGCACTGCGGGATGGTCACGCTGCGGCAGACTTTCTTGATTTCCGGGATCGCCGCCGGGCTGACGCTGAACTGCCGCAGCCCCATCCCCAACAACAGCATCGTGTACGTCGTGCTGCCGCTCATCTGGCCGCAGAGGCCCACCGCAATCTGCCGCCGCCGCGCCGCGTCGATGGTCAATTGGATCAGCTTCAGCACGGCGGGGTCGCAGGCGTTGTACAGCCCCACCACGTCCTTGTTGCTGCGGTCCACGGCCAGCGTGTACTGGATCAGGTCGTTGGTGCCGATGCTGAAGAAGTCGACCTCCGCGGCGAAGTGGTCGATCATCATCACCGCGGCGGGCACCTCGACCATCATCCCCACCGGCAGGTTCTTGTCATAGGAGACGCCGTGCTCTTCGAGGTCCTCGACGACGTCGGCCAGCACCATTTTCGCCTGGCGGAGCTCCAAGAGCGTGGAGACCAGCGGGAACATCACCTTCACGTGGCCCAGGGCGCTGGCCCGCAGGATCGCGCGGAGCTGCGTGCGGAACATGGGTACGTTGCACAGCGCCAGGCGGATGCTCCGCAGGCCGAGGAAGGGGTTCCGCTCGTCTTCCGGCGGGGGCAGGTGCGGGACCTTATCCGCGCCCATGTCGAAGGTGCGGATGATCACCGTGCGCTCCCCCATGGTCTTCACCACCCGGGAGTACGCCTGGAAATGGCATTCCTCGTCCGGCTCCTCGTCGGCGCCGAGGTAGAGGAACTCCGTGCGGTACAGCCCGATGCCGTCGGCGCCGCGGTCCAGGCAGTGGTCGACCTCATAGTCGAACTCGATGTTGCCCAGGATCTCCACGCGGACGCCTTCGCCGGTCACCGCCGGCAGGTCGCGGAGCGTCTCCAAGCGTAGGGCCAGCGTGCGGCTCTCCTCCTCCTCGTGGCGGTAGCGGGCGATGGTATCCTGGTCGGGCCGGAGGATCACCAGCCCCTTGTTGCCGTCGATGATCACCAGCTCGCCGCCGGAGACCTGGGTGAGGAAATTGCCGGTGCCGACCACGGCGGGGATTTCCAGCGCCTCGGCGACAATCGCCGTGTGGCTTCCGGGCCCCCCCACCTCGGTGACGAAGCCGCGGACGAAACGGCGATCGAGGTAGGCCGTCTCGCTGGGCGTGAGGTTGTGGGCCAGGACCAGCGTGGGCGACGTGAGGTGGCCCAGGGTCTGGCGGCGGTGGCCCAGAAGGTTCCGCAAGAGCCGTTTCTCGATGTCGAAGATGTCGTTGGCCCGCTCCGCAAGGTAGTGGCTTTTTTGCAGGTTCTGGAAGACCTGGGCGTAGCGCCTCAGCGTGCGGCTGATGGCGTACTCCGGGGAGTAGTGCCGCTGGCGGACCATCTCTTCCAGCTCGCTCCGCAAGCGCGCGTCCCGCAGCATTTGCAGATGGGCCTCGAAGATCCCCGCGTATTTCTCCCCCAACTCCTGGCCGACCGTGTCGCGGTTGCGGATGATCTCCTCGCCGGCGGCCTCGATCGCGCGGGTCAGCCGCTCGAGCTCGTCGTCCACGGCGTCGCGGCTGACGAAGCGGCGGGGAATGCGGAACCCCTCGTTGTCGACCACCAGCGCGTCGCCGATGGCCACGCCCGGTGAAACAGCGATACCGCGGAGTTTTTGCATAGCCTACTCGTCGTCGAAACTGTTGGCGAACAGCCGGGCCAGCGCGTCCAACACGGCCGCCGCGTCGTCGCCGGAGGCTTCCAAGAGCAGCGCGTCGTTCGGGCCGGCGCAGAGCGTGGCCATCTGCAGGACGTTGGTGGCGTCGACCTTCTCCTGGCCCTTGATCAACTCGACCTGCGCCCGGTATTGCATGACGATCGCGCGGATCTGCGTGGCGGCGCGGAGGTGCAGGCCCTCGGGGTTCACGACCGTCACGGACCGGCTTTCTGGGACTAAAGACATCTACAATCCGAACTGGTGGTTATCGGCTTCGTCGAGGACCTGCCGCAAGTCGTCCGGCCCTTTCGCCTGGCGGAGGAAGCGGCAGAAAATGTCGTTGCGGACCTGCCGGGAGATGTACTCCAGGGCCTTGAGATGCTCGCTGGGACGGTCCGACGGCGAGATCAGCAGGAAGAAGATGTGGACTTTCTCGCCGTCCAGGCTCTGGAAGTCGATGCCCTCGGCCGAGATCGCCAGCATACCGGCCAGCCGCTTGAGGCTGTCGTGTTTGGCGTGGGGCACGGCCACGCCGTGGCCGATGCCCGTAGAGCCCAGCTCCTCGCGGCGGAGGATCGCCGCTACGATGCTCTCCAGCACGTCGGCATCCAGGGCCCCGGCGCCGGCCAGGGTCTGGAGCATCTCGCGGACAGCCGCCTCCCTGTCGGTGGCGGCCAGGTCCGAGCGAACGGCGGCGGGAACGATGAAATCGGCGAACTTCACGCGGGCGAACTCCTGAGGGCGGCGCGCCCCGGGTCACGAGCCGAACTGGTTGTTGTCGGCTTCTTCCAACAGTTGCCGAATCTCGTCGGCGGTCTTGGCCTGCTTGAGGAAACGGCAAAAGGTATCGTCGCGGAGCTGGCGGGAGATCTTCTCCAGGGCCCGCAAGTGATCGCCGGGCCGGTCGGGCGGGGAGATCAGGAGGAAGAAAAGGTGCGCCTTATCTCCGTCCAGGCTGTCGAAATCGACCCCTTCGCCGCTGACGGCGACCGTGCCCACCAGCTTGTCCACGCTGGGGTGCTTGGTGTGCGGCACGGCCACGCCGCGCCCGATCCCCGTAGAGCCCAGCTCTTCACGCTTGAGGATCGCCTTGACGATGCTCTCGAACTGCTTGGCCTCGATGCCGCCGGCGTCCAAGAGCGACTGGACCATTTCCCGGATTACCCCTTCTTTGTCCTCGGCGGACAGTTCTGCCCGGATCGCCCCCGGGACGATAAAGTCGGCAAACTTCATGCAATCGTTCTCCTCAGGGCCTGCAAAACAATCAGTTGGGCAAATCTCCGCCGGGCCGTTAGCTTGCCGGCTCGGAGTCGCTGGCGACTTCATCGCTCTCCCGGGCACCGGAGCCGCGGTGCCGGTCCACGACCTTCTCCTTGTATTTGCGGAGTTGCTGCTCGAGCTTGTGGATCACCTGGTCGATCGAAGCCATGATGTCTTCCGTCTGCGCGGTGGCCACGAAGTCGTGCTTGTGCTCGGCCGAAACCTTCAGATCCACCACCGGCTCCTCGCGCCGCTCCATGTCGACCATCACCTCGATCAACGTCAGTCGCTCGAACAGCCGGCTGAGCCGTTCCACTTTTTCGCTGATCTTCTCACGGGTCGCGTCACTGATACTCCCATGCCGGGTGGAAATCTTGATCTGCACCGAGTCTACTCCTTGGTACGGGCTTGAGAAGGAGGCCCGCTTCCTCCTCTTCGCAGAAACGAACTATTCTAGCCGAGTCTACCCACTTCCACAACGCATCACGCTCCGTGGATCGCCGGTCGGCTCGATAGATTCCTTTATATAAGTCTAGCTTCCCCTCCTTCGACGCCCACGGGGAAATACCCTGCCGCGACCTGAAACCGCTCCCAGAACCATGAGCATAAACAATTTACAGCAAAAGACTTACGGCATGCCGTCGCGGTCAGTGGTCAGTCGTCAGTGGTCAGAATTGGCCCACCGACAATTCTTCTTTTTCTCTTCCATTCGCCAAATCGTTGACGCACTGGTAGCGCCCATGACATACTTGACAGGAATGAAGGATATGCGGTTGATGTCGTCCCTAACGGTTGTGCGGGTTGTCTCGCGCAGCGGAAGATTGCCGATCGCCGTCCATCTCGACCAACCACGCACCGATGGGAAACAGAGACTCATCGGTGCGCCCCCCGTTACGGTGGGAATCGATTGAAGTCACACCTCCTGTTGCAGCCACAAGCCGGCTGCGAGGCGCTCCCATGAGATTGCTGGGCCGATCGAGATACCCCCCGATTTTACCCAGGTTTCGCAGAATTCCCTGGAATCTTCGGTGAGCCGGCTTTACCATAAAAGGAACAAAATCGGCAAACAGGGATTCTTGTTTGGCTCAGGCGGGATGCTCGTTCTGGTCAAGTTGGGATGGCTTCGTTCCCCTGAGACACTAGCTAACTACCGCCTCCGTCAGGGGTCTGGCTTCCCAATCACCTCGTGTTATTACTAGCTTTTTTTCGGCTCATCGACCGACTTGTCTTTGCGTAGGAGCCCATGCGATGGCAAAGGGTAAATCCAATTTGTTCTCAAGCGTCCTGGAGTCGTTGGGCTTCTCGCGTCGCAAGCCGCGGGCGCGGGCGAAGCGACGATTGCTCCAGTTGGAGTCGCTGGAGAACCGCCGCTTGCTCACCGCCAACATGAGCCTCACCGAGACCTATACCATCACCGACGACGGCAGTCACCTGTTCGAGGCACCCACGACGTCCGTGGCGAATATCACGGCGGCAACTGCGTCGGGCACGACCGTGACGATCACGGCGGACAACAGCTTCTCCGCCGGCGAGTCGGTCACCATCGCGGGGATACCGACCACCAAATACGACGGCACCTTCACCATCAAGACGGCCAACAGCACGAGTTTCACCTACACGGAAACGACGAGCCCGGGTGCCTCCGGCAATGTCAGCGGGGCCACGGCGTCGGTCACGTTTACCGGCGACGTGATTACCTACACCATCACGGCCACCAACAGCGCCACGAGCGGGACTACCGAGGCCACGGACCTGGTGATCACGGACACCCTGAACCAGTTGTCTGACGGGACGACCTACATCACCGGAACGGCCGTCGGCAGCGGTTCGTCGGACGTTAGCTTTAGCCCGACCACCAACGTCCTCAGCCTCAACGACGACACAGATTCCTTGGGGGCCGGCGACAGCGTCACGCTGACCTACGAGGCCGCCGTGGCGAGCACCTTCGTCGGCAACTTCGGCGTTTGGGACTATCCCAGCGCCACCTACGAGGATCCGGCCATCACTTCCGGTCCGGGCTCGCTCGAGGATCCGGCGCCTATTGATTTCGGCAGTTTCCATATTCCCGTCGTCGGCGCTGCCGAGGAAACTACCGATCCGTTGGTGAATATTGACGTTGAGCAACCCACCACCCCCCCCCGGTGACCAGCGCGGGCGGCTACAGTGTCACCTTCAACGTCACCGTGACCAACAATGGACCCAGCGACGCGACCAACATCCAGTTCAGCGACACGCCTTCCGACGGGCTGACGTTGAACAGTTGGAATTGGCAGGAATCGGGGTCCGACAGCGGCGACTCGGTCACCGGGTCGCTGGTGAGTGGCAACGTCAAGGCGCTGCTCAACATCAATGCGGGCAACCAGATCGACATCGAGGTCGTCGGCACGATTGCTGCGGCATTCCAGGGCGACGTGTACAATAGCGCATGGACGTCGGGTCCCTCGGATGGCATCGACGTGGATACCGACCCCAGTGATTGGAGCTCCGTCAGCGTCGGCGTTCCGTCGCCTAACACGCCGATCAACGTGCCGTTTACCGAGGCCGCCTATACGCCCATAAGCCCCGCCACCGTCACCCCCGGGGGCCCAGCGCCCACCTACCTCTATACGCTCACCGTCACCAACAGCAACCCCACCACCACCCTTACGGGCCTGGTGGTGTCGGACGACTTCTCCACGATGCCGGTGACCAACTTTTCCTGGTCGGCCTCGGACAGCGAAGGCAACCCCAATGACAACCTGCTTACCGGCGGCGTGAGCCCGAGCCCGGACTTCTCCGCGACGATTGCTCTGGACCCCCTTGAGTCCATGACCTACACCTTCACCGGCGCGGTGGCTGCCAACGCCGTGTGGGTCGAACGGAATAATTTCGACAACCCTACGCCGACCACCATGTTCAACGCGGCGACGCTGACCATGCCCAGCGGCTTCTCCGACTCCGCCTTCAGCAACGCGACCACCGTCCAGGCCACCCCCGCCGGATTGGTCCTCACGCCCTCGGTCGACCTGACGGTGACCAAGACCGCCTATATCAGCAATCCCCTCGGCCCTGGCTGGGTGCAGGCCAACTCCACGCCCGTGACCCCCGGCGCACAAGTGGAATACTCGATCACCGTCACCAATCTCGGCAGCGCCTACAGCGACGCCACCAACGTGCAGGTGAGCGACGTACTGGGCTTGACGGCCAGCGACACCAATCCGGGCAGCGACGCCGTCAGTTGGACGGACCTTAGCGGCACGATCCACACCGGCGCCTTGGACACGACGGCCGCCGGCGGCACGAACATCGCCGACCTGGCGCCGGGCGCATCGGTGGTCTTTACGGAGCTCACCAACATCGACCCCGGCGCGAACCCGGAGAACTCCCTGAGCGTCAGCACCACGGACACCGCCACGGCCCAATCGCTCGACGCCAGCGGAACCGGATCCTCCAACACCGGCTCCGCCACCGTCCAGATCGGGACGCCCTCGGCGACGCTCGTGGTCACCAAGACCGACAGCTACAGCTCCAACGACCCCGCCGTCCCCGGCACGGAGGTGACCTACACCGTGAAGGTCAGCGACACCGGGTTCAGCGACGCCACCAGCGTCCAGCTTAGCGATGTGGTGAACACCAACGCGGCCGATGTGACCATTGTGGGATGGAACAGCACCAACAACGGCACGGCCTCCACCAGCGGCACCAGCTACTCCCTCGGCACCGTGACCGCCGGCACCACGGCCACGGTCTACCTCTACGCCGACATCCTCTCCAAGGCGACGGGCACGACGCAGGACACGGTCACCGCCGCCGCGGCCGACCTGGCAACGGGACCCGCACCCACCGCCTCCGACACCCTCACCCTGACGCCGCAGGCCGACCTGGGCATTACCATGGAGGATAGCTTGATCCCCCAAGGCTTCGGCTACGGCGGCAGCTCCACGGGAACCTCCCAGGCCGGCGCGCTGACCAGCACCTCGGTCACTTACACCATCATCCTCGCCAACCCCGCCGTGGGCAGCGACGCGACCGCGGTCGCGCTGTCGGATGTCCTGCCGGCGTCGTTCAGTCCTACGGGCTTCACCTCCACTGACCTCACGACGTCACTGAACCTTGTCACGAACACGCTCAGCGATACGGTGGCAACCCTTGCGGCCGGGAGTTCGATCACCTACACGGTCTCGGGGACGATCAGCGAAACCACCCCCGCCACCGCCACCGCCACGGTCACCTGCGGAGACAATGCGACGATCTCCGCCCAGGATATCGACAACCCGCCCGTCAACATGTCGGTCGTGGTCACGGACAGTCTTGGCGCGGTCAAGAATGCCATCCCCGGCCAGGCCATCACGTATACGATCGTGGTGAGCAACGCCGCCCAGGCAGCCGAGGCCTTCAATGCCTCGTTGGTGGGCACGTTCGCCACGGGCGCGTTCCCCGCCACCGGGGCCACGGGTGGCCTGCAACTGACGAATGTGACTACCTCCGGCGGGGCCTCGTCTTCGTTCAAAACGCCAATTACAATTACGCTGCCGCTGGCCATCAGCAGCCTCAACGACACGATCACCATGCCCGGCGGCAGCTCGATCACCTACACCGTGTCGGGGACGATCCTTGCCTCGGCGACGTTGCCGTCGGTCGCGGTCCCGTCTTTTTCCGCCAACGCCGACGCCACCGTGAAAGCGGGGTCCGGGGAGACGAACATCAGTAGCTCTTCCAACGAAACGGATACCGACAACCTGACCCCCGAGTGCAACCTGGTGTTCACCAAGAAGGACAGCGCCGGCGGCAACAGCGCGACCGGGGCCAATGGCACAGCCATCCCCGGCACCAACATCACCTACACCATCAGCGTGACCAATACCGGACCGAGCGAAGCGCAGAATTTCCTGGTCTCCGACACCCTGCCGGCGTTGCTCAGCAGCGCGAGTCTGGCAGCCCCCACGCTCAGCGCCGGCGCGAGCGACACCGGCGCGACCCTGGGGAGTTCCTCCCCTTACACGCTCAGCGACACGGTGACCCTCGCCGTCGGCGCATCGATCACCTACTATGTGACGGCGGCGATTCCCGCCACGGCCACGGGCCCGTTGCCCAACACGGCAAACCTTACCATTCCCCTCGGTCCCACTCAATTCACCGACGCCAATTCCACCAGCGCTCCAGTGACCGATACGCTCATGCCCAAGGCGGACCTGATCGTCACCGTGTCGGACAACCATGGCGGAGCTCCTCGGGCAGTAGCGGCAACGTGCAGCCAAACGGCAGCGTCGCCTACACGATCACCGTCAGCAATGCCGGACCGAGCGACGCGCCCACGGTCATCGTGTCGGACTACCTGTCGGAGTCGATGCTGGGGGCGATCACCAGCGCGAGCCTGGGGACGCCCGCGCTCGAGAACGGCGCGACCGACACCGGCGCGACCCTGGGGGCTTCCTTCCCTTACACGCTCAGCGATACGGTGGACCTTGCGGCCCCCGTCTCCGGCAGCCCCAACTCCGGCGGCTGGGTCCAATACGTGATCTCGGCCACGATCAGCGCCAGCGCGGCCGGGACGCTTGCCAACACCGCTTCGGTCTCGGTTGCCGGGACCGGGGTCACCAATACGGGAACCACCCCGGTCACCGACAACGACACGCTGGCCAAGTGCGACCTGGTGTGGAGCCTCTCGGGGCAGAAGACGGCGGTCGCCGGCCACGACGTGATCTACCAGATCAACGTCAGCAACTACGGCCCCGGCGCGGCCCAGACCGTCACCATCACCGACACGCTGCCAGCCGGCATGACGTACTTCTCGGCCACCGGCAGCAACCTGACGATGGGGTTGGCGAAAACGGTCGGCAGCGTCGTCGTCTTCTCCGGGACGATGGCCGTCGGAGCCTCGGAGACGATTGCCATCGACGCCACCGTCAGCTCCAGCGTGGCCAGCGGCAAGACGCTCACCAATAGCGTCACCGTCAGCTCGGGCGCCCAGTTGCAGACCAACAATGGCAAGCCGCAGACCGGCCCAGGCCCCCTCACCTTTACGACCCAGGTCAACGCGAACGGGGCCTCGCTGGTGCCGGATATGCTCCCCGGAATGCCCACCGGAACGATGGACCTGGTGATCACCGACGGGCCCGCCGCCAGCAACATGATCCAGGTCTCGCCCGCGACCGGCGGTTACGCGGTCTCCGTCGACGGCCACGCGCAGGGAACTTTCGCCGCCACCGGGCGAATCATCGTCTATGGCAGCGGCAACGACTATGAATGGATCAGCTCTTCGATCAAACTGTCGGCCTGGCTGTATGGCGGCAGCGGCACCGACCACCTCGACGGCGGCGCCGGCAACAACGTGATCATCGGCGGCCCCGGCACCAACTATATCTCCGGCGGCGCCGGCTGGAACCTGCTGATCGGCGGCGGCGGCGGCAAAGCCGCGAACTACATCTACGGGACCACGGGCAACAACATCGAAATCAGCGGAACGACCAGCTACGATGCCTCCAACTCCGTCGACCAGGCGGCCCTGAACGCCATCCTGCAAGAGTGGGCCAACACCAAGGACATCTACAGCGTCCGTGTCGACAAGATCACCGACACCGGCGGGTACAGCCTGAGCGCCAACGGCTCGATCGTGTATCTCAATTCCAGCGCGAGGGCCGGCCTGCCCAGCACGATCCAGCGGGTCGCCGCCTACGAATACCTCTACGGCAGCAGCAGCGGCCAGAACCTGTTCTTCGCCACGGAGACCGGCATCGCGACAGATCGCGACTACGTTTCCGGCGCAAACAACAACCTGTCCGCCCACGACTGGCTGGAACTGAGCTAGGGTCAGAAGTTCCGCAGGTATCGGATCGCCGCGGGGATCTCGCCCAGCGGATCGCCGGCCGAGGCGTGCTCGATGGTGAAGTAACCGCGGTAGGCCGCGTGGTCCAGGGCGCCCAGAAGCGCGGGGAAATCGGCCGCGCCTTCGCCCAGCGGGGACGGCTCGCCGCGCCGGCCCGACGGGTCGCTTACCGCATCGGTGGCCTGGACGTGAAGGATCGCCGTCCCCAGGGCCTCGACCGCCTCCAAGGGCGAGAAACCGCCGAGGACCAGGCTGCCCGGGTTCAGACTCACGCCGATCGCCCCCTGGGGAATCGCCGCCAAGAGCCGCGCCAGATCGACGCCGCTCTCGTTGCCGGTCTCGGCGGCCAGCAGGGCCCCGACGTGATGGCCATAAGCGCCCAGATCCGTGAGCACTTCCACCAGCAGCTTCCACGGCGGCGCGTCGCCGGAGGCCGGCACGCGGCCCACGCGGTTGATCACGAGCGGGGCTCGGAGCTCGCGGGCCATCCGCATGGCGGCCTTGGTGGCATCGATCCGGGCCTCGAGATGTTCACTGGTTTCATAGCCCCGGCGGGTAGGAAAGGCGACGGACGCCACCCGCAAACCCAGATCGTCCAGCATCTTCCGCAATTGCCGCGCACCCGTCTCGGAGAGCTGCCCGGGCGTGAGCTGGCGGCGGGCGTCGATCTGGACCGCGTCGGCGCCCCACTCGGCCGCCTGTCCCAGGGCCTTCTTCAGCGGCATCGGCAAGCCGGCAATCGCGATCCCGATCTTCAGCGGCGGCACGGCAAACTCCTGGAAGCGGTCAGCTTTCTGCGGTCAGCTTTCTGAAAGCTGACCGCTGAAAGCTGAAAGCCCGAAGGCGGCGGAAGTCGATAGTGGGAAACGGTGGGCTCTACCGCGGCAACTTCTGGGGTGCGCTGGATTCCGTCGATGACCGTTTTGTGGTCGATGCTCATTGTAACGATTTCCGCGGCGGCGCCCAAGGAGGCACATTATCCGGGCGCCAGCGAGGTCTTCTCCTGCGCGTTCGATCAATCGTCGGACCTGAACTACGACGGCTGGCCCGACAACTGGAGCCGGCGGCGGGGAAAAGGCTTCCCGCAATACATTCCCATCCAGATCGTCGCCGACCGCGGGCCGGGCGGCCAGCACTCGCTGGCCATCGAGCTGGACGGCGGGGGAGCCGTGGCCCAAAGCCCCCCGATCCCCGTCCGCACGCTCTACGACTATGTGGCCGAGTGCTACGTGCGGACCGAGGGACTGAAGCACGACCGGGCGATGCTCTCGGTCGCCTTTCTCGACAAGGACCAGCGGCCGCTGGAGACCTACCGCTCGGTAACCGTAGGTGGCACGACCGGCTGGACCCGGCTGCAACTTTCTCCCCTCTCGCCCAGCGATCCGCAGATCGAGACGGCGGTGGTGGGACTGCACCTCGAGCCCACGGACGAGGCCGATCTCCGCGGGTCGGCCCACTTTGCCGGCGTCTGGATGGGACGGCTGCCGAGAATCACGCTCGGCAGCGGCAACCGGCTCCAGCTTTTCTCCGCCGGAGAGCCCGTGAACGTGACCTGCAAGGCCTCGGGTTTCAGCCCGCAAGAGACGGACGTTGAGTTCCGCCTGTTGGACGTTTGGGGGACGCCGCTGAACTGCCAGAAGCGGCCTTTGAAGCGGTCAGCGGTGAGCTTTCAGCAGTCAGCGGTCAGCGGTCAGCGGGAAGAGAAAAACGGGAAGCAGCCTTTGGTCGGCTGGTCGCCCCAGGGTCTGGCGTCCCCTCGCCACGGCCCTTTCCCAGAGAGAGAGGGGCGCCGGATCGTCCCTCGTCGCTCATCCCTCATCCCCCATCCCTGCCAGACCCTCTCCCCGAGGCGGAGGGAGTACGCGCCGCCCAGTGGCAGCCGCGGCTTTCCGGCCCGGGGTTCTACCGCGTCCAGGCCCAGATCCGCGGGCCGGGCGGCGTGGCTTTCCGGCGGCAGATTACGCTGGCCGTGATCCAGCCCGAACGAAGTCCGCTGGGAAGCGAGTTCGGCTGGTCGCTCCCCGACAGCCAACGGCCGCTGGCCCTCTCCGAACTGACGCGGCTGTTGAGCCAGGCCGGCATCCGCTGGGTGAAGTATCCTCTCTGGTGCGACGAAGAACAACGCGAGGCGCATCTGGACAAGATCACCCGGCTGAGCGACGCACTGCTGGGGCAGGAGATCGAGTTGGTCGGGCTGTTGGCCCGTCCGCCGGAAGCACTCCGCACACGGCTGGAGGCCCCTGCCGCCGTGTCGGCGGCGGAAGTCTTCACCGCCGGGTCCAAGGTCTGGTACCCGTCGGTGGAGGCAGTGTTGGCCCGCTTGGCCACGCAGGTCCACTATTGGCAGTTGGGCGACGATCTGGACGCGAGCTTCGTCGGCTATCCGCGGCTGACCGAACAAATGACGGAAGTCAAGAGGGCGCTGGACCGCATTGGACAGAACGTGAGCATCGGCTTCGGCTGGAATTGGATTAGTCCGCTGCCGGCCGCTTCGGGTTCAACTCCGCCTTGGCGGTTCCTGTCGCTTTCGGCCGATCCGCCGCTCACCGCGGGGGAAATGGCCGTGGCCCTGGACGCCACGCGGGGCTCGTCCGCCGCTCGCTGGGTGGTGGTGCAGCCCTTGCCCGGCGACCAGTACACGCTGGAGTCGCGAGTGATCGACCTGGTCCAGCGGATGGTGGCGGCCAAAGTCCACGGGGCGGACGCGGTGTTCGTCGCCAATCCCTTTGGCGGCCGGGAGGGCCTGCTGGCGGCGGACGGTACGCCCGGTGAATTGCTGCTTCCCTGGCGGACGACGGCCTTGCGTCTGGGCGGGGCCAAGTACCTGGGCCGGATCGACCTGCCGCAGGGCAGCCCCAACGAGATCTTCGCCGGTGACGGCCCGCCGGTGATGGTCGTATGGAGCGACGCTCCCGCCCGGGAGATTGTCGAATTGGGGCCCGGCGTCCGGCAGTTGGACCTCTGGGGCCGTTGGACGACGCCGAGTAGACAGCGCGACGGCCAAGTGATCGAGGTCGATCGACTGCCCAAGTTTCTGGTGGGCCTGGACCCGGCTTTGATTGGCTGGCAGCAGAGCCTGAGGCTGGTCCGGCAGCAGCTCCCCAATCTGCTGGGATCACGACAGCCGAACGAACTATGCATCAAGAACCCGCTGGACCGCGGCACGTCCGGCCGGATTGTGATCGCGGCTCCGACGGGGTGGAAGATCGAGCCGGCGGAAGTCCGCTTCCGGCTGGCCCGGGGCGAGTCGCTCCGTCAGCCTTTGGAGATCACGCTTCCGGGCGATGCCACCTGCGGCAAGTACCGCTTCCAGGCGGAGATCGAGCCCTATGGCGACCCGCCGTTGCGTTTGCTGGTCTACCGGCCGATTGCGGTCGGCATTGGCGACGTGACCCTGGAAATTGCCCTGCGGAAGGATGCCCAGGGGGGCCTGGTGGTGGAGCAGCGATTCCACAACCACCTGGAATCGCCGGCCCATTTCCGCTGCCTGCTGTACGCTCCCGGCCGGCGGCGGGAGAAGACAGAAGTGCATCTGATCGGCCCGGGCAGCGACCTGCAAAGCTATCACCTGCCCCAGGCCGCGCAGCTCTCGGGCCAGACGCTCTGGCTGCACGCCGACGAGATTGATGGCCCTCGCGCGATGAACTATCGCATCCTGGTGACCGAGTAGCGTGCCCGGACCCGGCAGAGCAGGCAGGGGGAACGGACCAGGCCGCCGCAGCCGGGGCAGCGGACCAGCGGACCGGTCGGCGCTGCCAGCGAATCCTCGCGATGCCGGTTGGCCGGGAGGGGGCGTTTGCCCAGCGCCACGGCATTGACGGTGCCCCGGCTGACGCCCAGGTGCCGCGCGATTTTCCGCTGCGACAAACGACCGCTGAGGATGAGCCGCTGGATTTCGTCGATGATCCGGGAAGAAATCATGGTCTGCCTCACTCTAACTATCGCCGCGATTCTGGATCCCGTAGGTTATGCTTCAGCATAACACCTTACCCAGTAAGACGTTATGTTATGCTAAAGCATAACCTACGGGAGTCCGCCCGAACGAGGATCACGCTGCGCGACGCAAGAGAATGGATGCTAGCAAAGAAAGGACATAATTTCAATACTAATTTTAGACATAATTTGTCCACTTGTAGTGGAAACTTCCCCATATATATTCACTAATCATCGGATTTCGTCAGTTTTTTTCACTCGACGGATAGTATTTTTATGTGTAGAATACGTCGAAACCGTAAGGCGGGCTAAGGCCCACCCTACGTGAACGGCTACTCTCGAACCGACGAGGCGCAAACGGATGACCCTGACCCCGTACAGCCCGGAACAAATCGACCAGCTTACGCTGCGGCTCTTCGACGTGGCCGCCACGCTGCGTCAAATGGCGAATCAGTGCCGGGAGAACCATCTGGAGGGTTACACCCTCCACGACAAGAAGGCCCTGGAATGGTGTGCGGCGCTTCAGCGCTGGGCACATAAGTCGGCCGCTGACTTGGAGATGCAGATTATTGATGCGCGGGCGACTCGCCGTGCGGCGTCGATTACCGCGGAGCCCTGACCCGGATGATTCTTGGCTAAACACAAGCCCGAAGCGCAAGCGAGGGACTGCCAACGAGTTACCCTTGCTTGCGCGTTGGGCTTGTGTCGAGTTGGGCAAAGACGAAAACGGAGACCTTGCCGGACGCGGGCTTCCTGACAGCCGTTTGCCTTACACGGCCGGCTCACGGAAGTCTTTAGCCCCATGACCCTTTGCGTCGATGTTAGGCGTGCAGCCCCAGGCTGCTTCAAAGGATCCAGGACCGCCAGTCGACACCGTGCCGGGCGGCCGGTCGCCCGGCCGTAGTGACTCCATGCCTATCGACGCCATGCAACTGCTCTTCGGCTTGACTTTTCTCGGCGTCTGGGCGATGGCCGGCGTGATCGTCGTCCGCCAGCGCTAAGGCAGCCGGCAGGAATTAGCATACCTGTACGACGCAGTGCCATTCCCTCTTACCCCTGCAGGGCGCCGGGTATTCCATTTCCTGCCGGCTGCCTTAGTGCCTTGGTGCCTTTGTGGTCGTATCATGGAGGAACCTTAGCGGACTTTACCACGACGACACCAAGGCACGAAGAGACAACCATGATCCTTCGACGACTGATCGCGGCGGCCGCGGCGACGCTCTTTGCGGCGATGTGGCTTTTGGTCCTCCGGGCGGAGGCAGGCGGGGTCGATTCGGCGGCTAGCTGGCCCGAGTTTCACGGCCCGGGCCGCACGAACATCTCGCCGGAGAAAGGGCTGTTGAAGAAGTGGCCCAAGCAGGGGCCGGCGCTGGCCTGGAAGTTCTCCGAGTGCGGCGCAGGCTACTCGGGAGTGGCCATTGCCCAGGGCAGGATCTTCACCGCCGGCGACTTCGACGACGAGGAAATGGTCCTGGCCCTGGACCTGGACGGCAAGCTCCTTTGGCGGTCGCCCAACGGACGGCCCTGGCGCGGAGCCAGTCCCGGCTCCCGCACCACGCCCACCTACAGCCAGGGCTCGCTCTACCAGCTCAATCCCAACGGCCGGCTGGCGTCCTTCGATGCCCGGTCCGGCAGGGAACTCTGGGCGGTGGACCTCAAGGCCCGCTTCGACGCCCAGCCCGGCATCTGGGGGCTGGCCGAGAACTTGGTCGTCGACGGCGACCGGGTGCTCTGTATGCCCGGCGGAGCGAAAGGCCGCGTCGTGGCGCTCGACAAGCATTCCGGCAAGACGCTTTGGGCCAATACCCAGATCGCGGACTCCGCCGCCTACTGCTCGCCGTTGGTGGTCACTTACCGCGGCACCCGGCAGTTGATCAGCATGACCCAGAAGTCGGTGGTGGGCGTGGAGGTCCAGACCGGCAAGCTGGTCTGGTCCGCCCCCTTCGTCCCCCGCTCGCCGCAGAACGCGCTGACCCCGGTCTTCTCCGACGGTTACGTCTTCGTCGCCTGCGGCCACTCCTCGGGCGGGACCGTGATGAAGATCGACGCGGACCACCACACGGCCGCCACCGTCTGGTACCGCAAAGACCTCGACAACTGCCACGGCGGGGCGATCCTCCTCGACGGCAAGCTCTTCGGCTGCGGATGCCGGCTGGGCGGCAAGAACTTCTACTGCGTCGACTTTCTTACCGGCAAGACCCGGCAACTCGACGCCACGCTGGGCAAGGCCGGCATCACCGCCGCCGACGGCATGATCTATTGCCTCAATCATCGCGGCACCATGTCGCTGCTGGCGGTCACCCCCGCGGGCTTCCAGATCGCCAGCCAGTTCGACTTGGGCAAGCGGCCGGAGAACTCGTACCTGGCCCATCCCGTCGTCTGCGGCGGACGGCTCTACCTCCGCTGCGACCAGGACCTCTTCGCCTACACCGTCACCGCTAAAGGATAAGGAGCATGAGACATGATGAGGAAGACCGTCGCCCTCGTACTGGCAGTCACGTTATCGGCGGCCGGCGGCGGCCTGCACGCCGCGCCGCCCGCGCAATTCCGGGCGTGGGGCAGCTACGGCCCGAAGGAGCCCGCGCTGCCAGCCGGGTGGACGGAAGTGCGTGAGCCCGTGCGGCTGTTGCCTGAATCGGCGGTCACCGCGGAGGAGCGGCAGCGCGGCTTTCTCATTACGGCGCCCGATCCGATGACCGTGATTGGGCCGGAGGCCGTCCCGCTGGCCTGCGAGCGGGTAACAGCGATAGACCTGTTTGCCGCCCGCGGCGAGTACGAAACGGCGTCGTTCGTCCTCCACGCGATCGCCCCTCTGGAAGACGTGCAGATCGACATCGGCGACCTTCGCTCCGCCCAGGGTCAGGTCATCCCGGCGGACTGGGTCGACGTGCGGTTCGTGCGAAGCGTCCGCGTGCCAGTGGATCAGAAGGCCAAAACCTTTCGGCGGGAGCCGTTGGTGCTGGAGAAGCGGAAGACCGTCTCGGCTGCCAAAGGCGCCGCCCTGCGGGTTTGGTTGACCCTGAAAATCCCGGAAAGTGCCGCGGCGGACCTCTACACGGGCGCGATCACGGTGCAGGTGGCCGGGCACGCATTGGCAAAGATCGGGCTGGTCGCAAACGTCTTGCCGCTGGTGCTTCCGCCGGCTCCGATCGAGATGGCCATGTTCTTCCCCAGCCCCGCGGATTCCGACGAGCTGCTGATGAAAGAACTCATCGACGCCCGCGAGCACGGCTGCAACGGGATCGAGCCGGCCCTGAGCGTCGCCATCAACACGCGGGATCGGGACTTCGGCGAGGACGACGTTGCCGCGACCCGCGCCCATTGCAAGCGGATGATGGCGGCCGAGAAGAGAGTCTTCGGCCCACGCGCGTTCCCCGTCACGTTCGAGCTGGGACACGAGATCGCCTATTTCTGGGACCACCAGAAGGCTTGGTTCTCCTTCTGGCCGCACAGCAAGAAGATCGACCACGACATGCTCCGCGCCGTGGACGTGGTGTGCGAGATGGCCAAGCAAGAAGGCTGGCCGCCGCTGCGGGCCTACGCGCTGGACGAGGCCGGCGCCCACAACCTGTTGGACGAGGCCGTCTACTACTACGGCCTGATCAAGAAGCACCGGCCGGAGCTGACGACCTGGACGGACATCGGGGGCGGCATGGCGATGGGGATCGACGAGATCGGCCCGTTGTCGGCGTCGATCGACGTCTTCAATACCAACCGCTTCACCCCCGAGATCGCCAGGACGCTCGTGGGGCGGAAGAAGCCCTATGCCGTTTACAATGGCTGCGGGCCGACGCCCGCCGGGGCGCGGTTCTTCTTCGGCTTCTACGGCTACAAGACCGGCGCGTTGCAGATCGCCCAGTGGGCCTATTACAGCGGCAACGCCCCGTTCCAGGGCAATGGATTCCGGCAGGACGACGAAGGCTACGTCTACCTTGCCGAGGACGGCCCCTTGCCGAGCGTGATGTGGGAGGCGGTCCGCGAGGGGATCACAGACTACCGCTACCTCAGCCTCCTGGCGCGATCGATCGCCGCGGCCGGGACGTGCGACCGGGCCGGGGCGAAAGAGGCCGCCGCCGAGGCCGACCGCGTGCTCCGCGGCCTGCTGGGCCGGATCGGCTGGGGATTCCAGCCCCTGGACAGCAGCAACCGCACCCCGCCGCCCCACCCCTCGACGCTGCGGAAATGGCGATGGCAGGTTGCACGGCAGATCCTCAAGCTCCAGCCGCTTTTTAACGACCGTGTGGCCCTGCCGAGCCCCGCGCATATCGCCCTTGGAACTCCCCTGGGCCGAGCCGGCCGGCGAGGAGGCCAAGTATGGACCCGAGCTGCTGCCGCCCTCCGGTTTCGAGGAGACCATGAAGCCCTGGCGCGTCGAGACGTGGAACGGCAAGGGCGAGGGGCGATGGGACGACACCCAGAGCCACACCGGCCGGAAGTCCGTCCGGATCGACATCCCGGCGGCAAGCGGAAGCCAGGCGGTGACCATTCTCGTCTGGCCCACCTGGGGTGATGAAAAGCTGAACCTGTCGTTGGACGAAGGCCGCCGCTACGAGTTCTCCGGCTGGATTAAGTGGGCCGGCCGCAGCGTGCCCCCGAGACTCTGCATTGCGCTGCCGGACGGGGCGGAGAAAAGCACGCAGACCGGCAAAGAAGGGCCGACGTCCACCGGCTGGTATCGGCTCTGGGCCCGCAGCGAGCTGAAGTTTCCGGCAACGCCGAAGTACCTCGGCGTCTGGGTGCAAGGACCGGGAACGGTCTGGATCGACGACCTGAGCCTCCGCGAGGCCGCGGCGACGCCGCTGGAACTTGCGGTCGATCAGGAGATCTACGACCGTCTGGATCGCGTGGGCATTCTCGACGTGAAGATCAACCGGCGGCCGCCGCCGGCACAAGTCCGTTTCCTTCTGTCCTGCGCCGGCGGCCAAACGGTCTGGCAGTTGGCCACGCCTTTCGACGTGGAGACAAGCATTGCCGCCGCCCCGGAAGGTCGCGGCGGCGGGCCGACGCTGATGGGTCGAGTGGCGCTGGGCCAATGCCGGTTCGCTTTCAACCCGTCGAGGCTGGCCCCGGGCAAGTACGAGCTGAAAGTGGAGCTGCTCGATCCGCGGGGAGAAGTCGTCGCGGCCCGATCGAGCGTGGTGAAGAGAATCGCGGACTAAAGCTCGCCTCAATGGTATAATGGGGCCCTGGGGAGGGCCGCTTCGAGATGCAAACCGCGGGCTGTAAAGAATTTTGTGTCCCGCGCGAAGTGGCACGGCCATCTTGGCCGTGTTTCTTCACGGGCTGGAAGCCCGTGCCACCGCTTGACACAGAATTCTTTACAGCCCCCAAACCGCGGTCATGCCCAACAACCAACTTGATGAAAAGGAGCGTTCCGTGAAATTCTTGCTATCCACCGCCCTGGCCGCCACCCTGCTCCTCATGCCGGCAACTTGGACCTTGGCCGCCGATACGCCGCAGCACGAAGTGGGTTTTGTGAGCCTCTTCGACGGAAAGAGCCTCGACGGTTGGAAGGTGGGCGACAACGCCGAGGTCTTCCAGGCCGGCGACGGCATGATCGTGATGGAGTGCCCCGCGACGAACCACCGTCCCGCTCACCTGTTCTATGTCGGGGATGTAAGCCGTCACAACTTCAAGAACTTCGATCTCAAGGTTGACGTGATGACCTTCCCCGGGGCGAACTCGGGCATCTATTTCCACACCAAGTATCAGGAGGCCGGCTGGCCCAAACGCGGGATCGAATGCCAGATCGATAACAGTCACAGCGACTGGCGGCGGACGGGCAGCCTGTACGGCATCAAGAACCTCTCCTGGGGCCCGGAAACGCCGCCCGACGACAATGAGCAAAACGTCACCATTCTGCCGAAGGCCCCCGTCACCGACAACGTTTGGTATACCCAAGAGGTCGTCTACCGGAACGGGCAGGTCGTGGTCAAGTTCAACGGCAAGACGATTATCATGTGCAAGATCCCCCAGGCGGACGAGGAACACGTTCTTCCCACCGGGATGACCTGGTTGCCGCGGGGCACCTTCGCCCTTCAGGGACATCCTCCGATGCCGGACCATATCAGCAAGGCATGCTTCAAGAACATCCGCGTCAAGGTCTTGCCTGACTGAGTATCACCACCAGAAACTTTTTGGAGAAGAGTTATGAGCAAGCTTACCTGCGCGAAACGAGTGTGCGGAGTCTCTCTGGGCCTGGCCATCCTTGCCGCCTGCGCCAGCCCTGCCCCGGCCAGCGATTGGCCCCGTTTTCATGGGGCGGACGGCAACGGCGTCAGCCCCGACACGCAGCCGCTTCCGGTCAAGTGGAGCGAAACGGAGAATCTGAGATGGAAGTGCAAGTTGCCGGGGCCCGGCTCGTCCAGCCCCATCGTGGTTGGCCGCCGGGTGTTCGTCACTTGTTGGACGGGTTATGGCGTGGATCGCGACAACGTGGGCGACGAGAAGGATCTGCGGCGACATCTGATCTGCTTTGATCGCGACAGCGGCAACGTGCTCTGGGACAGATCGATCGTGCCGGTGTTGCCGGAAGACCCTTACAGCGGCAATTTCACCCAGCACGGCTACGCCTCGCACACGCCGGTCTCTGACGGGCAGCGGGTGTACGTCTTCTTCGGCAAGACCGGCGTGCTGGCGTTCGATCTCGACGGCAAGAAGCTCTGGCAGACGGGCGTTGGCACGGGGTCCGGCCCTCATGGTTGGGGTTCCGCCTCCAGCCCGATTCTCTACAAGAACCTCGTCATCGTGACGGCCTCCGCCGAGAGCGAGTCGTTGGTGGCCTTGGACAAGATGACGGGCAAGGAAGTCTGGCGTCGAAAAGATGCCGGTTTCTCCGGCACGTGGGGCACGCCGATCCTCGTGGAATGCGGAAAGGGGCGGACGGACCTGGTGATCTCGGTTCCCTCCAAGATCTGGGGATTCGACCCTGACGACGGCAAGCTCCGCTGGCAGTGCGATGGATTGTCTTCCGATTCGATTTGCGCCAGCGCGATCGCCCATGACGACGTGGTCTACGCCCTGGAAACCGGGCCACGGGGCGGCGGGACCATGGCCGTCCGGGCCGGCGGCGAGGGCGACGTGACCAAGTCCAACGTGCTTTGGAGGGGGAAGGAACGTTCTCGCATCGGCACGCCCGTGGTGGAAAATGGCCGCATTTACTGGTTCGGCAACCACGTCGCCAACTGCATTGACGCGGCGACGGGCAAGCAAGTCTATCAAGCCGCGCTGGGCGGCGCGACGCCCCCGCCCCCGCCCCCTGGGCCCGCAGGACGCGGGCTAGCACAACCCGGGCCAGGACAAGCGGGGCCCGGACAAGCGGCGCCCGGACAACCGGCGCCCGGACAACCGGGGCCGGGAGGCCCGGGACGAAGACCGGGAGGTGGATTCGGCCGCCGGGGCGGCGGGATGCGTGCCCAGGACTATTCTTCGCCCGTCCTCGCCAACGGGAAGATATACTTTTTCTCTCGGTCTGGCGTGGCGTTCGTCTACGCCACAGGGCCCGAGTTCAAGTTGCTCGGGCAGAACCGCTTTGCCTCGGATGGCGGCGACTTCAGCAGCACCCCGGCCGTCAGCGACGGCCAGTTGTTTATTCGCTCGAGCAAGTATCTCTACTGTGTCGCAGATTCGGCGCGAAGGTAGGCGTTTATGCTACAACGGCCAGTCATCCGTGCGAAACGGCGACGCCGGAAGCCCTTCTTGGTTGTAGAGGTTGCCTAGCGGGTTCACGAACTGCTCGAAACCGTAGCGCGCCGCCACGGGGGCTGCGACGGCCGGGGCACTGAGCACGACGGAACCGCCTTCGATCAGGGCCTCGGCCGGGACAAACTTTCGGTCGGCTCCGGCAATGCTGAAACCAACCAGCTTGCCCCCCTTGGCGATCAAGCCGCCGCCGGTCGAATCCAGCGCGATCCGAAGCTTGCCGTTTTCCCGCTTGCAGAATTGGTAGACCGGCCCGGAGGAGACGATCTTCTCCCCATAGACCAGGGCCCGCGCCGCCAGGGCGTTGCGATGTCCGACCTCCCGCTTCCGTATGGGATGGATTTCCCCTGGACCATACCCGTCGTTGCCGTGCCCGCCTTCGCCGGGTTTGTCGGCCAGATCGATCGTTACGGCCAGCGCGGTGTTGGCAGCGGATTGGGACACGTGGAGCTGGGCCTCGCGTATCCATTGGAATCTTATCGGCCCCTTGTCCCAGCCGGACGTTTGCCAGTTGCACAACTGCGTGATGATGAACGGCAGGTTCTCTTGGCGCAACTTGGCCCGCCAGTCGGCGATGAGACTCTTGAGCTTGTCCGCATAGAAGCGGTCGTTGGCGTTGTGTTCCCCCTGGTTCCACAGCACGCCGCGCAGAGCGTACGGGAAGACCGGCGCCACGAGGCTGTTGAAGCAGGCACTGGCGTAGTTATAGGCCGCGTGCGGTTCGCCGTTGGTGGTGGTGGCCGCTTCGGCATACGCCGCGGTGGGAGCGGTCACGCCTTGCGGAACCGCCGGCAGCGGCGTAATTTTGACCTTGTCGCGCGCCATCTGCGAGATGGGGGCGATGACCCAGCGGTCCCGGGGAATCGTCTCCAGCGCTTCGGCGCTCATCCAGGCTTCAATGGCGGTGCCGCCGTGGGCAACCTGCATAAGGCCGACGGCGACCTTCTGGTCCGCCTGGATTTCCCGGCCGAAAAAGTAGCCCAGCGCGGAAAAACCGCCCCAGGCGCCGCGGGCAACGGTGTCCGGCGTGCAGACATTCCACTCCGCCTGGTGTTCGGCCATGTACACGTTCTGCCGTATCACGTAACTGTGCATGGGCTTGGGACTGAATTGCTGGGAGGCGTGCCAGAGCCTGATTTGGGGATGATTGGCCTCGGCCAGCACTTCGGGTGCATGACCCCAAATACCGTGCAACTTGTCGATGCCCATCTCCATGTTCGATTGTCCGCTGCACAGCCACACGTCACCCACCATCACGTCGTAGGCTGCCGGGCGGCCATCCAGCTCGAGCACCAGCGGTCCGCCTGCCCGCATGGGATCGAGCGTGACTTCCCAACGACCGTCCTGATCGGCAGTGGCAGTCTTGGCCTGCCCGTTGAACGTAACCGTGACTTTCCGGCCGGCATCCTTGGTCCAGCCCCAGACGGGCGCCGGCTTGTTGCGCTGGAGAACCATGTGGTCGCCGAAGAGGTCCGCAAGTCCGCTGGTCAGGCGTACGATGCTCAGGTCGTCGATGTACAGCACGGGGTCCTTGATCTGTTCTCGCTCGCCTTCCTTCCACACATTCAACGTCAGCGGTCCGCTGTTGCTGCCCCCTTGGAAGTACCCGATGAACTTGATCTTCCGCCACTGCTCCGTGACGCCCCAGAAATTGTTGGCGTATAGCGCATAGGTGCCGAAAGCGCCGCGGGTACCCGGCCGGCCGCGGACCCACGCCGAGATTTCGTAGAGCCCCGGATCGTAGGATCGAACCTGCGGGACCAGCGAAAACAGCTCGATGGTGCGCCCTCGTGGCTGAATCCGCAGACAGCGATTGCCGGAGTGAGCCAGAGCCGGATCGTCCACGATGGAGACTTCTTCGGCGGTCAGGCCGGGCTCCGTCTCTTTGGCTCGGAAACGCAAGTTCCATCCCGGCACCAGCTTTTCATCCGCGCCGGCGCCCGCCGTAGCTTCGAAAGAGGGATTCGTCAGCAGATTGACGTTGGCGGGACTATTCTCCGCGAGCACGCATCGATGGGCGAACAGCCATGCCGATGTGAGCAGCAGCGTCAGTAATGGCCAGCCAAGCGCCTGATGCCTTGGGTGATGCGTTCTTGGGAAATCCGGCGAAATGCGAAAAACCATGGTGATCCCCGTGTATGCGAGATTCTCTTTTTTGGGCACGCTATCGCCCAGGCGGTCGCCCTCCCAGGCAGCAGGCCGCGGACCACGGAAGGGTCTGGCGTCATCTTGACGAAATCGAAGCCCTCCAGCGGTTCAAGGTCGCATGCACGCCGGACCCAGCCTGACGGCGCTGCCGTGAGCCTAGACTGACGGGCCAGCGAAGTCAAGCCAATGGGCGGACCAAAGCACTCGCCGGCATTGACAGGACTCTCCTGCATTGTCCATCATAAAGGCAGTTCAACGTGCCGGAGACCCGCTATGAAAACTACGCGCCGTCAATTCATTGGCTCGGCTGCTGCCGCGGCGGCGGCCACGTTGGTTCCCCGCCACGTGCTCGGCGGGGCCGGTTTCGTTCCGCCCAGCGAGAAGGTCAACGTCGCCCTGGTGGGCGCTGGCGGGCAAGGACGGGCGAACACGCGGACGTTGTTCCAGGAGCCGGACGTGCAGGTGATCGCCGTGGCCGATCCCGCGGAACGCTGGAATCTCGACGCCTTCTACTACCAGGGCGACGCCGGACGCAAGCCGGTCAAGGCCGAGGTCGAGAGGCACTACGGCGCGAAGACCCCCAACTTCCGCTGCGCCGAGTACGAAGACTTCCGCGTGATGCTCGAAAAGGAAAAGGCCGTCGACGCCGTCCTCTGCGCCACGCCGGACCACCTGCACGCTTACGTGTCGGTGCTGGCCATGCGCTCGGGCAAGCACGTGTACTGCGAGAAACCGCTCACGCACAGCCTCTGGGAGGCCCGCAAGGTGGCCCAGGTGGCCAAGGAGACGGGTGTCGCCACGCAGTTGGGCAACCACGGGCACTCCCGCGAGACGATCCGCCAGACCTGCGAGTGGATCTGGGACGGCGTGATCGGCCCGGTCCGCGAGGTGCAGATTTGGGTGCGAGCCGGGCGTTTCAACAGGTCGCTCACGGGAAAGCCTACGGATGCGGCCCCCATGCCCGCCGGGCTGAACTGGGACTTGTGGCTGGGGCCTTGCCAGCCCCGGCCGTTCCATCCGGCCTACGCCCCGGTCACGTGGCGCGATTTCTGGGTCTTCGGCACGGGGACGATGGGCGATTTCGGCTGCCACGACCTGGATAACTCGCTGTGGGCCCTCGATCTGAACGCGCCCTTGAGCGTGCAAGCCTTCCCGGCGGGCAACATGGACGCCGAGATCGCGCCCCACGGCGAAATTTGTTACTACGAGTTTGGTCCCCGCGGCGACAAGCCCCCGGTCAAAATCACCTGGTACGACGGCGGTCTGCAACCTCCTTGGCCGAAGGAAATGGGGCCGGGCCGGCCCTTGCCCGACCATGGCGTCCTCTTCATCGGCGACAAGGGGAAGCTGCTCACCGAAGGCTGGGCCGGCCAGCAGCGGCTGCTGCCGTACGAGAAGACGGCCGCCTACAAGAAGCCGCCGAAAACCCTGCCCCGTTCCAAGGGACATCACCGTGACTGGCTCGACGCCTGCAAGGGCGGGCCGCCCGCCAGCGCCAACTTCCAGTACGGCGCCAGGCTTACCGAACTGGTGCTGCTGGGAGTCCTCGCCTTGCGCCTCGGCAAGCGGATCTCCTGGGACGCGGTCAACCTCAGGGTCCCGGGCGTGGCCGCAGCCGACGCGCTCATTAACGAGCCTCGACGCAAGGGTTGGGAAATCGTCTGATGGAATTCGTGAAGAAACACACGCAGCCGAGCTGAGACAGTCGCCCGTTGGCCGGATGTTGGTGAGCTATGCAAATGAAAGCCATGCTCCTGGAAGAGATCGCAGCGGTCGAATCTTCGCCGCTTCGACTGGCGGAAGTGCCGATGCCGGAGCCCAAGGCCGGCGAAGCGCGGATGAAGGTCCGCTGCTGCGGCGTTTGCCGGACCGACTTGCACGTGGTCGAAGGCGATTTGCCGCCGCGGAAGATGCCGGTCATCCCCGGCCATCAGATCGTCGGCACGGTGGACGCCTTGGGCCCCGACTGCGTGCGGCTGCGCCTCGGGCAACGGATCGGGGCTGCCTGGCTCCGCTGGACCTGCGGCCGGTGCCGGTTCTGCACCACGGGACGCGAGAACCTTTGCGAGTCGGCTCGATTCACCGGCTATCAGGCCGACGGCGGCTATGCCGAGTACGCCGTCGTGCCGGAGGCCTTCGCCTATGAGATCCCCGACCGATTCGGCGACGTCGAAGCCGCTCCGCTCCTGTGCGCCGGGATCATCGGCTATCGGGCGCTGAAGCGGAGCCGGCTTCCGCCCGGCGGCCGGTTGGCGATGTACGGCTTCGGCTCCTCGGCCCACGTGCTGATCCAGATCGCCCGGCATCGCGGTTGCGAGGTCTACGTGGTCACGCGCGACGAGAAGCACCGCGAGTTGGCCCGGCAGATGGGGGCAGTCTGGGCGGGCGCTCGGCCGGAGGAGCTGCCGATCAAAGTCGATAGCGCGATTGTCTTCGCGCCGGTGGGCGAGCTGGTGCCACCCGCCCTGGAGAAACTCGAGAAAGGCGGCACGCTGGCCCTGGCCGGCATCTACATGACGCCCATCCCCGCGATGGACTACGAGCGTTGCGTCTTCTACGAGCGCGACATCCATTCGGTTACCAGCAACACCCGGCAGGACGGTTGCGAATTGCTGGCCGAGTCGGCCCTGATTCCCGTCCGGCCGCATACAACCGTCTATCCGCTGGCCGAAGCGAATCGGGCCCTTCAGGACCTCAAGGCCGATCGAATCCAGGGCACGGGCGTGCTGCTGATGTGAGGCGGTGTTGGGGAACTTCGTCTCGTTGACGGCGTGCCAGGTGAAGGAGGATCAGCAGCACCGCCGCCAATGCGTAGGCCGCGGCCCAGTGGTACGGCGACTGGCAGCGAATGGCGGGATCTTGTGACATTTGTGCCAGAACGTGTTGCGGCAGGGCGATGGCCGCCGGCCGCAGGGGCGAGTGGATGATGCCGAAGAGGCTGCAAATCCCCGCAATTCCGAAGTAGCCGGCCGAACGCGCCAGCTTTCCATCCAACATCGCGGCCAGGGCCGACGCCCAAAGCAGGCTCGTCACAATGAAGCCGTTGGCCAGGCAACGGAGCGATTGCACGACGACGGCCGCCCGGGCGGCAGGCGGACCATCAGGCAAGACCGCGTCCAGTCCGATCAACACAAGGTAGGCCAATGCCGGCAGAATCGCCAGCGCCAAAGCGGGAAAATGACGTTCCGGGGTCGCCCGAAACGACTGCGCAAATCTCCAAGCCGATAAAGACCAGAATGGGAAACGCGGCTGCCTCGGGCAGCCACTCGAACAAGTGAGTGAACCAACCGAACATGCCCGCGGCGCCGATGAACATCGCCGTCGCCAGCGTGTAGGCAGCGCGGCCTCCCATGGCTTTGTACGCGGGCTGGCCGATGTAGGGGGTATTCTGAATCACACCCCCGCACGCCCCGGCCGCCACCGACGCAAGCCCTTCGGTCAAGAGGATGGTACGTGTATCGAACTCATCGCCTGCCGCCGCCGCGCTTTCGGTGCAGTCGATGCCGCCGACGAGCGTGGCCAGGGCAAACGGCAACATCACGGGCAGATCGGACAGGGCCTGCAAGGCAACACGCTGCCACCAGAGCAGGCTCCGTGAGAAGCTGGGCAACAACTCCGGGGCCCGCCAGAAAGCGGCAGCATGGCGGGTGGGTGGCGGCACGATAGGCCACGCGAACGCCTGGCCAAGGTAATTGCCCAGGTAGTAGACCAGTACACCCAGCAGCACGGCGGCCAATGCCCCGGGGATCCGGCCCGGCAAGCTGCGCTGGGCCACCAAGCTGACAAGGATCACCGTCAGCGCGAGGAAGCCCACCACAGGCACTGCGGCAATATGCGTCCACAGGGGCAGGAAAGCGATCAGCGCCAGGGCGATTGCCGCCAGGGAGCCCAACAGTCCTGCCCGCGGCACCCAATGCCGAATCTTCCCTCCCAGCGGCGCCAGCACCGATTTGAAAACCCCGACCAGCAGCAGGACGGTCGCGCCTACGTGCCAGCCGAAGACCATCGCTTGCCGGTGGTCCAGCCCGTACCGGGTCATGCCGTCATGCAGAGCAGGCAGCAACACCAGCGCGCCGATGGCAAACGTGCTCGGCGCGTCCAGCCCCAGCGGCATGGCGGTCACGTCTGCCTTGCCGCTTCGGCGGGCCAGGCGGAATGCCATCCACGTATAGGCCAGGTCGCCGAGCACAACACCCAGGGCCGTGCCCGGGATCATCTGCGTCAGCACAAACTCTCGGGAATAGCGGTGCTCAGCGGCGGGCTTCGTACCGGTCACCAAGACAACCAGCACGATCATCACCGCCACATTGTCGAGGATCAAGCCGAAGAAGGCGTTGATGTCGCCCCCCCGGGCCCAGGTGTAACGAGTCATGGATTTAGGGCATCTCCGCCGGTGCGAAGCAACCTGATCCGGACTGCCGGCACTAAAGAGACTGGGAGGCGCGGTCGCGGCGACCGCGGCCTCCCAGGGTGACTGGACATCGTGCCGGTGAGGGCGAATGCCGGTCAACCTGTTACTTGTTCACGGCCGGCTTGGCAGGCGACGGAGCCGTCTTTTCGCCATTGGCCGGCTTCTTGGTCTCAGGAGCCTTCTTCTTCGCCTCTTCGGCCTTTTTAGCCTCTTCGGCCTTTTTGGCTTCGGCCGCCTTTTTCAGTGCCACGGCCTTCTTCGCTTCCTGGGCCTTTTGGGCGTCCGCGACCATCTTGGCTTTGGCCGCCTTTTTCAGTTCCGCGGCCTTCTTTGCCTCCTGGGCCTTTTGGGCGTCCGCGACCATCTTGGCTTGGGCCGCCTTTTTCAGTTCCGCGGCCTTCTTTGCCTCCCGGGCCTTTTGGGCCTCCGCGACCATCTTGGCTTGGGCCGCCTTTTTCAGTTCTGCGGCCTTCTTCGCCTCCTGGGCCTTTTGGGCCTCCGCGACCTTCTTGGCTTCGGCCGCCTTTTTCAGTTCCGCGGCCTTCTTCGTTTCCTGGGCCTTTTGGGCCTCGGCGACCTTCTTGGCTTGGGCCGCCTTTTTCAGTTCCGCGGCCTTCTTCGCCTCCTGGGCCTTTTGGGCCTCGGCGACCTTCTTGGCTTCGGCCGCCTTTTTCAGTTCCGCGGCCTTCTTCGCCTCCTGGGCCTTTTGGGCCTCGACGACCTTCTTGGCTTCGGCCGCCTTTTTCAGTTCCGCGGCCTTCTTCGCCTCCTGGGCCTTTTGGGCCTCGGCCTGTTGCTTGACGAGCGCCGCCTGGCGAAGCTCTCGGTCCTTCTTCTCCTGTTCGGCCTGCTTCTTTGCCGCGGCAATTCGCGAAGCCTCTTCCGCTTGCCTAGCTGCTTCGGCTTTCTTCCTGGCCGCGGCAAGCTGCTCGGCCTGCTCGGCTCGGCGGAGGGCCATCATCGCCCGGCGAACATTCCAGCCCGATGCGTCCGCGGTTGCCTGCAACTGGGAGGCTTCCATCTGCTTGCTGACGGCGACCGCGATAGCGGCGTCAGCCTTCTGGGCGGCTTCCGCGGCCGCCTTGCGGGCAGCAGCAGCCTTCTTCTGGGCGGTCTCGACCGCCTGTTAAGCCGCAGCCAACCGCTGCTTGGCGGCGGCAACTTCCGAGCCCGCAACGACCTTCGGTGCTGGATCAGCAGCCATTGCCGCGGTGAAGGTCAGGCCCAGCACAAGGGCCAAAGACAACAGGAACCGTACCATAGCAATACTCCTTCTGAGGTGGGATGGTAACCACGCGCCGGCATCGACGGGAGTATTTCCGTCGAATAGGGGGGACCGGCTGGTCTGACATCAATCTACTGCCGCGACGCAGAGAATTGCAAGTACCCCGCCAAGAAAATTATCGTTTCATCCAATCGTTGCGCCGGCCGGCTGCGCAGGGCGTTGGCCGCCTCGTCGCCGGGGAACGATTCGCTCGTCGGGTCCCACTTCAACTTGCGGCCGAGCTCCATGGCGATGTTGCCGACGTGCATCGCCGTACTGAGCCGCTGATTGGCCTCGGCGGTGTAGGTGGTCGGCTGACGCGACTTGACGCAGTCGAGGAAGTTGCGTTGCTCGTTGGGCGGCATCGGCCAGATCTTGTTGCCCGCGCGGATACTTCCGCCGCAGCAACTCCTTGGAGGTCCCTTCCAGCGGGCCGCGCCAGCCGTTGTTGCCGACCCAACCCTCGGTTCCGTCGAAGCGCAGGGCCACGCCGCCCGACTCGACGAACATCTCCACGCCGTTGGCGTAGCGATAATGCAGCTTGAACGTGACGAACGTCGTGGCCATCGAGTTCCCGGGAATCTCGCCGGTGCCTTCGACTTCCACCGGACTGCCCAGCTCGGCGAAGTTGGCCACCTGGGCCGTGTCCATCAGATGCGAGCCCCAATCGGTGAGCAGACCGCCGGAGTAGTCGCGGACCTGCCGCCAGTGCATGGCCTCGGTGCGGGTTGGGGTGAAAGGATGAAACGGCGCCGGGCCGAGCCACATCTCCCAATCGAGATCCGCCGGAACCGGAGCCGGCTTCTCCAAAGGAAAGGCCGACCCGGCCGGCAACTTGACGTGGATCGTCTTCAACTGGCCGATCGCGCCGTTGCGGACGAGCTCCGCCATGCGGTAATAATAGATCACCGAGCGGTCCTCGATACCGACCTGGAACACCGCCTTGTGGCGATCGACCGCATTGGCCAGCGTGCGGCCCTCGGCAATGGTCAGCGTCGGCTTCTCGCAGAACACGTCTTTGCCCGTTTCCAGGGCCATCAACGAGATCGGCACGTGCCAGTGGTCGGGCGTGGAGATGACCACGGCGTCGATGTCCTTTCGGGCAATGAGGTCGCGGAAATCGGCGATCTCCTTGCAGCCCGTCGCCGAGTACTGCTTGTCGACCGTTTCGCGGGCCCGCGTTCGTCGGCTGCCGAGTACGTCGCAGACGGCGATCGCCCGGGCGTCGTTCTCGACCAGGAACGCTTTCAGGTTGTGCCCATAACCTTCGTTGCCCAGTCCGACGAAGCCGAGCGTGACCTGTTTCGAGGGGGCCGTTTCGCCGAACACTCGCGCGGGCAAGACCATCGGCGCGACCGCGGCGCCGACGACGCCCGCCATGCGGCTGATCGCTTGGCGACGGGAGATTGCCATTGCGGATTGAGCGTGGGAAAAGGGGGACTTGAATGCGGACATGGTTTCACCTTCCGGTTCACGGGGTCACTTGCCTTGGTTTTGGCCGCCGGAAGTCGCCGGCGGCAACCTGATGTAATCTGATTCTGATTGCGTTTCGCGGCATTGGCAATCCCTCCGCCCCGGGGACGTTGCCGGAAGCGGACTAGAGCATGAGCATCGCCACCCCGGCAACGGAGATCAGCGCCCCGCCGACCGCCCGCAGGCTTACCCGCTCGCGATAGAGGAAGATCGAGAAAGGCAGGATGAGTACGGGCATGGTGGCGACAATGGTCGAGACGACGCCCGCGTGGCAATGGCGCAGGGCGATCATGAAGAGGATCACTCCGGCGAACGGGCCGACCAGCGTGCCGAGGCACAGAATACCCATGGCGCGGCGATGCAAGGTGGCCACCAGGATCTGGGGCCAGCGACCCAGCAGGGTCACCAGCACCAGGTATCCAGCCATGCCCCCGAGAATGCGAACGAACGTAGCGGCCGAGGCATCGTAGTCGCCGATCCCGCAGCGCCCCAGGACGGTGCCGGCGGCCTGGCTTGCGGCGGCAGCCAGTCCCAGGAACACTCCCAGGCGGAGGTGGCCCGGCGGATGTGGCGAGTCGTCGGCCGGCCGGCGTTCGAGCACGACCCAGACTATGCCCGCGAGGGTCACGGACATGGCCAGCCACTGTCCGGCGGCCAGGCGCTCGGCCAGGAAGACCCAAGAGATGATGGCCGCGGCCGGCGGCGTGAGTGCCAAGAGCAGCAGCGACAGCCGTGGCCCAATCACCTGGAACGCCTTGAACAGGCAGAGGTCCGAGACGAAAAACCCGAGCCAGCCCGACAGGCCCAAGATCCACCACTGCCGCGCGGAGGCGTCGACCGGCAAAGCCAGCCCTCGCGTGAGCTGTCCGTAAAGGGCCAGCGGCAACACGGCCATGACCAGCCGGATGACGCAGACGGAGACGACGCCGATCCGCCGGCCGGCCGAGGTCCAGGCCAGGGCCGAGAGCGTCCATAACAGCGCCGTGCCAATCGCAGCCAATTCGCCGCAGTGCGAGGTCATGGGAAGTCGTCCTGGGACGGAGATGCGCAACGGCGGTTCCGTAACGAACCAGGACGCCGCCCTGGCCCGCATTTCTCACGAGTTAGTCGTAGCATGGGCATTCTTGCCCGTGCTTTCTGCATCGCACGGGCAAGAATACCCATGCTACGTTTGCCGGCATTCTTTCGGCTGTTCTCCTCGTGGGGCGAGAAATGCGGGCTGGCTGTGCCCTGGCACTCACTCTCCGGTACCGCCCTGCCAGTTGTTGGTCTGGAACGGCGAGGCGGGCAGGCCCTCCTTGTTGACCAGATTCGGGCTGGCCCCGTTCCGCCAGCCGAACCGGACCTGGGTGGGCGAGGCAACCTCTTTGGCCTCGACGACCACCGTGTCCCCGTCAATGGCGGCCTGGGCAGGAAGGAATTTGCCGTCCCCCCCGGCGATCTCGAACTCGCTCAGCGGCTTGCCGTCACGCGACTTCAGCCCGCCGCCGACGTGGGCAAAGGAGAGCCGCACCTTGTCGCCCTCGACCTTCATCGACTTATAGAGCGGCCCCGAGTAGACGAGATCCTTCTTGCCGTACTCCTTGGCCAGGGCCCAGAGGGCCAGCCGGTTGCCCACGTCGTGCTTGTTGCGGGGATGGATGTCGCCGATGTTGTGGACGATGTCGGTCGTCACGGCCATGCCCGTGCCGGGAATCTTGAGGCTGGCCACCTGGGCTTCCCAGAGCGGCGGCAGGCTGCCCGGCCCGTAGCCCGAAAAGGGCGCGAGCTGGACGAAGTAGAAGGGGAAATCGTATCCCCAGACTTTGCGCCAGCCGCCGATCAGGGCCTTCATCTTATCGTAGTATTTCAGACCGTTGCCGACGTTCGCTTCGCCCTGATACCAGATCACGCCGCGGATGGCCAGCGGCTTCACGGGAGCGATCATGCCGTTGTACATCCCGCCCCCCTTTTCCCGGAGACCGTCCAGGGCTCGATGGGCGATCCGCCCCAGGAACTGTCGATCAGCCCGACCGGCACGTCCAATTCCTTGTGCAGCCGCTGACCGAAGTAATAGAGGGCGGCCGAGAAGCCACCCCAGCCGCCGGCGGCGACGGTCTTAGGGCTGCACACCAGCCACTCGGCCTTCACGTCCTTGGCCGGTGCGGGAACCTGCACCTTGGGCACGAGCATGAGCCGGATCTTCGGGTAGCTGGCGGCGGCAATCTCCTGCGCGGCCTTCTCGCAGACCCCGATCCCTATCTCCATGTTCGACTGGCCGGAGCCGATCCACACGTCGCCGATGAGAATGTCGTCCAGCTCGATCTTGTTCTTGCCGCTGACGGTCATCGTGTGGGCCTTGCCATCGGCCTTCATGGCCGGCAACACCACCTTCCAGTCGCCCTGGGCGTCGGCCGTGGCGGTGGCGGTCGCCTGGTCGAGCTTCACGGTGACCTCTTCGCCGGAATCGGCCCAGCCCCAGACGGGCAGCGCCCGGTCGCGCTGGAGCACCATGTGGCTGCCGATCACCTTGGGCAGTTTGACCTCGGCCCGCGCTGAGAGCGCACTCGACGCCAGGATCGAAAGGGAAACGATAGTCGCGCAGCACGGCAGAAACCTCTTCATGGCAGACACCTCTTAGCAGGAAGTTCTTGGGGTAGGAACGGTGGGGCCGGACCGATTTCCTCGTGCCCGGCGGAAGGCCGCAAGGGGAAAAACCACTGGACTCCGAACCCTCATTCTGTCGCCCCGCCGGTCCCGCGTCAATCACCCCTCTCGGCGTTGTCATCAGGATTGGCAATCGTTCACGAGGAGTCGGCCAAAGTAGCAGGCACACTCCGTGTGCCGTCCGCTGCCTCGTCCGCCTTGGGCGGACGGCACACGGAGTGTGCCTGCTACTTTACGGGCCGTGAACGGTCACTCAGGGTTGCCGTTATTGCCTGTCTTTTGGCGGTTCGACGCCGATCAGGAAAGGATTGGGCAGGGTCGCCAACTCGTCGCCGGTGCCGCGTTTGGCCTCTACGGCTCCCGCCGGCAGCGGCATCGGCTGCGACCGCGGCCCAACCACCTCGCGGCGCAGGAACATCATCCGCGGATACACCGGGTACTGTCCCTTGGGCGTCGGACAGTCGATCTCGAACGTGGCGGGCAGGTCCTTGGCCGAGAAGGTCTTTTGCACGCAGGTCACATCGGCGGACCACTTGGCGCCGGCCTGGTTGGCAATGCACTTGCCCTGCCGGCAGATGTCGTCGAACGAGAGGTTCCGCGATCCCAGCCGATAGGCGTAGGTTACGACCAGCCGGTTCTCGCCTAGCGTCTTCGGGTCGGCGACGGAGACCGTCACCGTATTCTTGCCCGGCGACAGGTAGGGCAGCGCGCCGGGATTGTTCTGCACGACCGCTTGCAGTTTCAGGACCTTGAGCGGCTGCCGGAAGGTGAGCTTGACCTGCGCGGCCAGACTGCCCTTGACCGCGTCGTCAAAATCCGCCAGATCGATCGTCTTGAAGGTCTTCCCGCCGTCGACGGAGACCTCGGTCTTGTCCGCGCCGGCGGCCTCGCCGCTGGCCTTCGTCATGACGTACGGCGAGGAAAGCCGGACCACGACGACCGCCGGCTTGCCCGCCTCGGCCGGGACCAGGGCTTTGTCCGCGGACTTCACGTTCTCGGTCGAGAGGAAGGACTTCAGGCATGCGGGATTGGAAAAGTCCGGCGTGAAGCTGAGAATGCCGTTGCCGTAACTGCGTTTCGGCTTGGAATTGATGTAAGGCTCCAGCACCAGCCCCAGTCCCGGGCTGTTGCGCGTATCGACATAGTTGGCGCAGAAATGCGCGGGCGGCGTCTTCGAGCCGCGAAAATACCAGGCACCCGGCAGCGCGTCCCAGGTGTTGGTCAAGGCAAAGCCGGGCGCCAGGTTCACCTCGGCGCGGTAGTCGCCGTCGGCGTGCTTGTAGTTCTCCCACTCCGTGGACGGGCCGACCTTGTTGAGCTCGCGGGGCACGGCGCCCTTGTACTTGCCGCTGCCATCCTTGACCATCATCCAGAAGGCGTCGCAGCCCATGAAGTCGCGGGCCCGCCAATTGGCCTTGCCGTCGACCATCATGAACTGGTCGCTCTTCATGTAGCCGACTTTCCGGACAGGGTCGAAGACGAAGGCATCGTCCCAAAATCGTTTGCGGTTCTTGAGGATGTCCTCTTCGCCGGCCACGGTCCAGCCGCCCTTGCCGTCGGGCATCCAAACGTACCATTTCAAGAAGGCGTCGAAGTAGTGCAGGCGGCCGTCATAGCGGGCCTCGACCGTCGTGTGGCCCGGCCAGCAGACGAATCGCCAGCCCCAGCCCAGTTGCCGCCACAGGGCCGACTCGATGGCGTGCGTCCCGCCGCACAGGCCCCAGCCATAGACGTTGATTTCCTTCAGCGCGGGAACGCCGCCATCCTCGGTCGCAGCGAAGAAATGGTAGTGCGACAAGAGCATGAAGTTGTAGATTGCGATGGCCTTGGCGTCGTTGGTCTTGCAGCCGCGAGTGACCGTCTCGGCGATCGACTTCAACGACGTGCAGTCCGGCGCCTTGTCGGGCAAGACCTTGACCTGCTTGACGGCTCCGGGTGCTTCCGGTCCCGGCGGCAAGTCGGTAGCGTGCCCCGCCCCCGGCCCCAAAACAAGGACCGCCGCGACGATTAGTGCAAAGTTCAGCCAACGATTGCTCGATTTCTTGATTCGCGTACACATGGTAAAGTTCTCCAAGGGTTTGAGGGTGGGTTGAACGGTTTATGCACCTTCATCAACGTTTCTCCGCGTCAGGCGACGGAAAGGCGGCAGGGACAGTCTGCGAGACCCAGGATGCGCCCCCATCCGCGGTCTTGAGGATCGTGCCCCGGTCGCCCACGGCGCAGCCGGTCTTCAGGTCGGGAAAATGGACCGAGTACAGGTGATTCTTAGTGCCGCTGGTCTGCGGAAGCCAATGGGCCCCCGCGTCGCTCGTCTTGAGGACCGTGCCCGATTCGCCAACGGCATAGCCCGTCGTCCGATCCGGGAAGTGGACGGCAGACAGCCAACTGGCGGTGCCGCTGGTCTGAGAGACCCAATGGGCGCCGCCGTCAGCGGTCTTGAGGATCGTGCCCCGGTCGCCCACCGCATATCCAGTGTCGGCGTCGGTGAACCAGAGCGAGCAGAGGGTGTCCTTCGTGCCGGTGGCTTGCAGGACCCACGTTGCACCGCCGTCGGTCGTCTTTTGGAGGAGCCCCAGTTCGCCGGCAACGTAGCCCGTCTCCGCGCTGGTGAAATGGACCGCATACGACAAGAATTCATAGGGACCGGGCTCGCGCCATCTCCTCGGCGTCCAACTCTTACCGCCGTCGGTGGTTTTGTAGACCGTGCTGCCCTCGCTGGCGGCGTAACCGGTGCGGGCATCCGCGAAATGGACCGCGTACAGCGTCCTGTCCTTCGTCCCGACCAGCCTCGGCGCCCAGGTTGCGCCGCCGTCGCTCGTGTCGAATCCTGCCGCCAGGTAGCCCACAGCATAGCCTTTGTCCGCGGTGGGGAAATGCAGGGCGTAGAGGTGATCGCGTACACCGGCCGTTTGCTGCACAGTCCAGGATGCGCCCTCGTCGGCCGTCTTGAGGATCGTGCCGCGGTCGCCGACGGCGAAGCCCGTCTGAGGGCTGGTGAACCAGACTGCCGACAAGCAGGGTTTCGCAGCGCCGGTTCGCGGTGCGGCAGCGGGTCTTTCCGGCCGGACCGGCGCCGCGGCGGCCGCCCACCGCTTGAGTTCCAGTTTCCCCGTGACCCCGCTTTCCCCATACTTGAATTTCGTCTGCGTCCGGTCGGCGTGGGCATAAACAACGTCGTGGATCGGATCATAACCGAAGGAACTCCACAGGAAGCCGACTCCGGCGAACGCGGGGGGATAGGGGGCAAGTTTGTGCCAGGCATTGCAGCCGTCGGTGCTTTCATAGAAGCCCGTGGCAGTCGCCACCACGATGTGACGCTCGTCCTTGCCGAAGTAGGGGCCGGCCACGCCGAAGGTCGGCAGCTTCGAGCCGACCAGCGTCCAGGTCTTGCCGGCGTCGTCGGTGGTCAGGACCCCGCTGCCGGACATCCAGTACGGCTTGCCCTTGAAGAACCAGACCGGGCCGGAGGCGCCGTGCTTGCCGATCTCGGTCCATGTCTTGCCGGCGTCTTCGCTGCGGAGGGTGACGTCGCCCGTGGACGTCACCAGGACGCTCGGGCTGAAGATGCCGTAGCCCTGGTAGAAGAAGCCGAAGCGCTGGGAAGAACTGTCCGCCTTGCTCCAATCGCGGCGGATCCAGTGCCTGCCGCCGTCGGAGCTGTAGAACAGCCCGCGGTGGTCCGGCCATCCACTGCAAAGCACGATGCTGCAATCGCCGTCCCAGTTCATGGCCCCGGCGGTCGGCTGGCGTCCGAACTTGACGAACTCCTTCCAGGTGTCGCCGCCGTCCAGCGAGTAGCCGCAGAGTCCCATGGGAACCCTCCAGTAGGAGCACATGCTGAACAGGGCGATTTTGCCGCCCTCGGGATGGACTTGGACGGAGGCCCAACTGTGGGAGTGGCGCGTGCCCTTGTTGATCACGTCCCGGCCGATCTGCTGGAAGGTGCGGCCCTGGTCCTTGCTCCGCCATAGGCCGCAGTTCTGAGGTTGGGCATAGAGCCAGCCGTTGGTCCGGTCGACGGCCACCGTGCAGAGGGCGATGTCGGTTGGATCGTCGGCCAGCGCGGCGATTGTCGGCGTGAGGTCCTGCCATGCGGCGGCGTCCGGGGGCACCCACGTCGCCGTCGATGGCCCTGCTTCCGCAGCGGCCCCCACAAAGCCCGTGGAAAGCGACGCGCCGGTAACCGCAGCGATGACGGCCACTATAGCAAAACTTCGCGGAAATTGCATTCGTATCCCTCCTCTTCCAGTCTGCAGGGTGGGACAAGCTTGTGTAGCAAGCGCAGGCCCACCAGAGTGTCTTGGCCGATCATGGTGGGCCGGCGCAAGCTACGCTTGCTTGGCCCACCCTACGGCTATGACACCTCTTCCCGTTGCCGGTCACTTCCCCAGGGGCAACTTGACCACTTCGCCCGGTCCGGGGATTATGTACTTCCCCTTGAGGTCGCGGACGAACGGCAAGGCGTCCAACGGATCGCGATCGAGCCACTCGGCGGTGGTGTCCACGGTCCCGTAGTGTTCCGCCACCATGAGCTTGGCGCCGCAGCTCTCGGCCAGGCGCGACGAGCCTTCCGGACCCAGGTGACCGCCCGTGCCCGGCACGTCGAAGAATAGAAGATCGACGCCGCGCACTTTCAACAAGTCGTCGATGAACTCCGTATCGCCCGGGGCCCAGATCGTCCCGTCCGGGGTCTTCATCAGGTAACCGGTGGCCCCGGCGCAGTGTTTGCACGGCGTGAAGGTCAGCTCGATGTCCCCCACGCGATAGGACTGCCAAGGCTGCGCCGTGATCACGCGTTTCTCGTCGATCCCGGCCTTCTTCAGCTCCCCCTCCACGCCGCCGCCGAAGAACAACGGCTTCAGCCGGGCCTCCAGCACCTTGGGCGTGGGCAACTGGAAATGATCGGCGTGGCCGTGGGTGTAGCACACCGCGTCTAGCCGCGGCACCTTGTCGGACTGGATGGGCAGCGGCACTTTCTGGGGCATATTGCACTCATTGACGGTCTTGCCGTTACGATCCACCACCAGTGTGATGAGCGGGTCGACCATAATCACCGTGCCGCGCGAATTGACCGCGACGCTGGACATGCCCAGCCAGGCGACGACCGTGTCGTTGCGCTTCGCGAAGAAGTCGTCGCCCAGCGGCGTGGTCTTCAGCACGATCTGCTTGCGCGGGACCTTTTCCCCCTGGTATACCGTGAGCGTGCCGTCGGCAAACACGTACAAGCACTGCGTAACGGGGTCGAGGACCAACGGGCCGGCAGCGTGGCCCTTCAACTCCTGGATCGCCGTGCGCCGGCCGAAGTGCCCGGTCAGCGGGTCGTACTTGAAACTTTGGACACGGCCCTCGGCGTCGATGAGGTAGCCGTCCGCGCCGTTGGGCGTGAAGACAACGGCCCACGTCTGGACGTTGGCCAGCGGGTCCTTGTCGCCCGAAATGGTCTCCTTCAGGGACAGCTTGCCTGAGAACGGATCGCGCCGGAAGACGCCGTAGCAGTTTTCCTTCGGGTTCCCGTTCCAGAGCTGGGCATAGAGCCAATAGCCGTCGGGCGAGAAGGCCAGCGCAGCGCGCCGGTAGCTCGCCCCGCGGCGGGCAAGGGGCTCGAAGTCGATCGCCGATTGGTAGGCGATCTGGCCGTTCGGCTTGCGATCGATGCACGCGATGGCGCGGTCCTCCAGCGAGATGCAGTAGAGGTGGCGGAGGTTCGGCGCGATTTGCAGGGTGGCGCCGCCGTCGCGGCCGGTTTCCTTGAGACCCTTGCCGGTCACTTCGCCCGTCGGCGCCGGCTGGGTGCTCCAATAGCCCGTGCGGTACCACAAGAGCTTGCCTTCCTGGTCGCCGCAGGTTTTCACATAAATGTCCTCTTCGCTCAGATTCGTGAACATCTGCCGGGCGGATGGGCAAGGGACCTCTCCCTTCCGGTCGGGCTTGCCGCTGCGCCAATCCAGGAGATACCAAGCCAGCCCCTTGCCTTCGGTTCCCACCGTGTGCATCGTGCCACGCGCAAAGAGAATTTTTCGCACGCCGCCGCTGGGCGCAGGTTCTTCTCCCTCGAAGCGCAGCTTGCCCGTCTGCACGTCGCGCCAGAACCAGGCGATGCCGCTGTCGTTGGCCAGGTAAAGGCGGTTGCGGTGGACGGCGGCCGCGGTGGGCTCGAGGAACGATTTCGACAGGCCGGGGAAGTCCGCGGCGGTGACCGTTTGCACGATTCCCGTGGCCGGCCGCGCGGGGCCCGGTGAGCTTTCCGCGGCGGCAGCCGGTGGGGCCGCGTGGGACAGGGACCCGGCCAGGACGGCCAGCACCACAAAGAGGCATAAGGATTTTGATTGCATGGATCTTCCTTTCAAAGGGTAAATCAGTACGCTACTTGCGATCGGCCGTCCGCTGGAGCATTTGCCGGGCATGTTGGCGGACGGCGGGGAAGGGGTCGTTGTCGGCCAGGTCTTCCAGCGCGGCCTTGGCTTCTTTGCCGCCAAGCTTGCCCAAGGCGTCGGCAACATGGAAGCGGTAGTCGAATCGCAGCCGATGCAAGGGGGCAACCAGCGCCGGCACGACGCTGGGGTCGCCGATGGCGGCCAGTACGTCGGGAATGTATCGCGTGCCCGGCGCTCCCGCAGGAACATTGGCCCAATGCGCCAGCAGCGGCTCGATCGCCCGCTTGTCCTTGATCCGGGCAAGTGCCTTGCAGATGTGCAGCTTGAGGTCGCCCGTTGCGCCGGGAAACGCCTTGAGCAAGACATTGATCGCCTCGAGGTAACCGCCCAGGTCTTCGGCTGCGACCCAGCGCTGCATCTCTTCGCCGGTCTGGAGTTTCTCGACCAGCGCGCGCATCGCCTGCTTGTCGTGCAGGACGGTGCGCGACTGCGGGAAGAAGCCGGAGGTCTGCATCGGGTCCGTCTCGGGATGTTCGACGACCTGCCGCGCCGTCATGTCGGCCGGGTGCGGGAATGCCTGGCGGAACTTTGCGTCGCTGACGGCCGGATCGCCAGCGTCGGCCTTGCCCGCCGCGGCGTCCACCAGCCGCAGCTTGATCGACTCCATCCGCAACGTCCCGACGTTGAACGCCTGGTCGTAGTTGCGCAGCCATTTTTCTTCGACCGGGCCGGTGTCGATACAAAAGCCCAGCGGCGAGGCCGCCGCCCGTTTGACCACCTGTTTCCGCTGGCCGGCGACCGAGTAGCTCACCGTCATCTCCAGCAGCTTTCCCTCGGCCAGGCGGTCGAAGCGGACGCGGAAGCAATTCTCGCCGGGCATCATATTGGGCAGCGCGCGCTTGTTGCACTGGCGATAGACGATCACCGCCAGCGCGTTCATACCGACGCGCCTTTCATCGTGGTCGCTGGCGAATTCGGCCTTGATGAGAAAGTCGTAGGCAGTGTAGACGTGAGGTTTCCCCGCAGCGCGGGCGGAAGTGCCCAGGGGGATGACCGCCTTTTCCACTCCCGTGTTCTCCTGAACGTAGATCGGCAGCCAGTTGGCGCCGCCGTCGCGGGAGAGCCAGAGGCGGCAGGTATCGCCGCTTTGGCCCTTGACCAGCGTGGCCTCCACCGTCGCATCGACGGCCGGGTAGGGCGAGGGGAGCCGGTAGACAAAGATGCCGGGCGCGCCCTTGCGCCGGGTGCAGGGCGGGCTGGCCTTCGGCGGGGGCGGAAGCGGCGGTATTCTCCACGCCGTTGTACAGCGCCTGCGCAAACCGCTGCGGCGAGACGTTGGCCACCAGCGTTTGCGTCTCCTGCCCGACCGCCGCATATACGCCGTTTGTCCGGCCGGGCGAATAAACGTAGTCCGGCAGAAGATGGAGCGTCTTCTGCTGTTTGTTGGGCGGGACGACGTGGCCCTGGTTGTTCCAGAGCAGCTCGACGCTCTCGCCGATCCGCAGCGAGCGGCGCAGATCGTGTACCTGCTGCGGGGCCAACACGTGCCGATGCACGAGGCCGCGCAGCAGCGGCATGGTCCAGGTTCCGACGATGCTCTTGCCGGGATCCCAGTAGTAGAAGCGATGCTGTGGGTCGAGGTCGTGGAAGCGGTACGGCCCGTCCGCGTCTTGATAGCGCAGCGAGGCGATGGTGTGGCCGGAATGGCACTCGTCCAAGGCCATGTAGCCCGCCGCCCGCCAGAGCGCGACCATGGTCCAGGACTGGCCGTCGCACTGGTGATGGCCATAGACCGTAAAGATCTTGTGCGGATCGAAGACGATGCCTTCCTGCCCGGCCTTCCCGGTCTCGTAGCAGTATCCGCCGCAGGTTGCGGAAACGAGGATGCGGAACCACTTCCACAAGGCCAGGGCCTTTTCCTGATCGCCTTTGTCGAGCACGCCCTCGATGCGGAAGATGTCGTGGATCGCCGTGGCATCGTCGAAGCAGTCCACCCAGCGGTTGTTGGCAATGCGCAGATTAGCGACCGCTTCGTCCGGGCCAACGTCGGCCACGTGAATCTCCTCGCGCGGGAACGCCCGGGCCGGCAACTCCGCGCGGAGCGATGCAGGACAAACCAGTATCGCCAGGCAGCCAACCGAGACGCTGAAGGCGAAAGAGGAATTCATAACCATGCGCATTTCTCCATCGCGCGGGAATTCAGGTCGCAAAATGTTCGTCACCTGCCGATGCCAAGATCGCCAAAGCCCGCGGCGCCGGCGCACAGAAGGTCAGCAATGTGCCGGACGCCGACCGCGACGCCATCCACGTCACCGGCCCCAGCGAACAGACAAACGTCAATCTTCTCGTTCCCGAGGATCCTAAGACCTCATGCCTTCCAAATTGACTTCGAGTCGTTTGTTCTCTTTGATGAGGTCGCCCATGGTGAGGAAACAGCGGCGGGCGGCGGCTTCGCGGCCGAGGATAGCCGTGAGCGTGCCGTCGACGGCACGTTGGGCCGAAGCGTTTTCATAATGCCCTTCCACGATGTTCTGGTAGAATGCGGCAATGTTCTTGACGACGCCCTCCTTGAAGATGTCGCTGCTTGCGCCCGAGTAGTGTTTTGTGCCGCCGCGGACGTAGTTCTTGCCTCCGTACTGGAGGTGGGCCGTGGCCTGCATGCCGCAGATGCTGGCCGAGAGGGTGGTGATGTCGATGTTGTTGTTGATGCTTTGCGTAACGTGGGTCCAGATGGTGCCGTCAGCCATTTCGTAGATTACCGCCGCGGCGTCGGTGCGGTCGCCGTGCGGCTCGGGCCGGCAGACGCGCGAACGTCCGCAGGCGCTGAGGGGCCGTTGGCCCAAGGTCCACACGATGCCGTCGATGATGTGGATATCGTAGGAGACGATCGTGTCGCCACTCAATGCCGTGTCGGAGAGCCAGATTTCGTCGCGGAGCCGGCTTTCGATGTTCTTGCCCAACGCCGGATCGGGCCATGCCTGCCAGGCGATGCCGAAGGAGGCGACGTGGGCGAGTTTTCCCAGCCCGCCTTCGCGCACGCGGGTCGCCACCTCGATGCAGGCCGGATCGTGCGGCAACTGGTAGTCGACGAGGAAACATCGCTGTTTCTGCGTGGCCCGTTTGGCGGCCGCTTCGATCATCAAGCAGCCCGGCACGTCGACGGCAATCGGCTTGGCCATGTAGACGTGCAGACCCGCTTCGACCGATGCCCTGGCCTGTTCCGGATAGAAGTAGGGCACGTCTTCGATGAGCACCGCCTCGACACCGCTGCCGGCGAGCTTCTTATAGCCCGACAGTCCGCTGAATCGGCGCGCCTTGGCGACACCGAACTTGGCGCCGGCCGCCTCGGCGACTTCCGGGAAGTAGTCGGCCAGGGCGTGGAGTTCGTAGCCGCCGTGCTCCATGAACAACGGCAACAGCCAGTGGCCCCGGCCGCCGCAGCCGACCAACCCCAGCTTGATTTTTCGCTGCGTCGTCGCCGGCTTCGGACTGTCGGCGGCCAGGACATTCAGGCATCCGAGCATCGACATCGAAGTCGCCATGGCGGCGGCGCTGCCGAGGAGTGCGCGTCGGGAAATCGTCGGTTCGTTCGGGTCTGGCGTGCTCATGGCATTGAACCTGGTTCGGTGAAGCAAATGGGGCAAACGACGTTAAGGCGATTATCGACCGCCCCTGTGAGGACTGCAAGCGATGCGCGGCGGCCTTGAGAGAAAGAGCGGTTCAAGAAGGAGCCCGCTCGGTCTCAAACTCGTCGATGCAAGTCATGTATACTGAACGACTTAAAGTAGTGCGAGAGACAGACCAAGCCGGGGCGTGCCATGGTAGCCATGGCAAAGGGCACCACCCCTATTCGCAGTCGTCGGTCGCCACCGCCGCGCAACAGCCGGCGAGCTTGCAGCAGCAAGCGGCGCTGGTAGCCAAGGTGCAACAAACCAGTGCTTCGCTCGCCTCCGAGCAGCAGACTACTTCTTCGTCGGCTCAGAGCTCGGTGTTGCCGACCTTGCAGCGGAAGCAACTCACCGTGCAAAACGCCTTGCAGACCACGTTGCAGCGGGGGAACGGTCGACTCACCCGGTCCCAGCTCCAGACCCTGGGCAGGCAGGAGAGCGCCATCGTTGCCCAACTCTGCGCCGTACATGCGGGCACGATCAAGTGATTCGTGTTCCCGTTTCTTTGGGACGAGTCCCGCAACGCTCGTCGGATGACCAACGGCAGGATGCTGGTGCTGGAGGTCAAAGGCGAGGACGACCAGCAGAACCAGACCAAGCGGCGGTTTCTCGACTTTGAGGTCGACAATCCGAGCGAGCTGATTCGCGGGTTCGTCCACCACGGGTATCGGTGCCGCAGATGAACATCCTCAACGGGGGTAAGCACGCCGATAACAGCGTGGACTTCCAGGAGTTCATGGCCATGCCCATCGGCGCGCCGAATTTCGCCGAGGCGCTCCGCTACGTGGCCGAGACCTTCCACGCCCTGAAAGGCATTTTGCAGAAGCGGGGCTACGCCACGAGCGTCGGCGACGAGGGCGGCTTCGCGCCCAATCTCAAGAGCAACGAGGAAGCCTGCGAAGTGATTATCGAGGCGATCAAGGCCGCTGGCTACCGGCCCGGCAAAGACATCGCCATCGCCCTGGACCCGGCCTTGGGGCGGCAGGAGATCGCCGAGATTCGGCAGTCGCTGAGTTCGCTGCGAGACGCCATTTTGCGGCACGATTCGGCCGGATTGAAAGCCCTGGATCAGGGGCCTACTGTCGTCGTGCCTTCATCACCACTACAGACCGAAGCCGAGCCCGGTCCAACTGCGAGCAAACAGCGCGATGTGCGAAGCCAGCTTCAAGCGTGGGGCTGGGCGTCGGTCGAGCCGGTCGCCGAAATGCGACAGGCGGGCGGCAGGTATTGGCGCAGGCCGTCCCCTTTTTTTCGCGCTGGCCCATTCTGGGGGGCGCCCGATGCTCGCCGCCGCCTGCGCTCGCCGGCGCAAACTATTGGTGGATCATCGGTAAAGTCAGAGCACCCGTCTTGCGAGTGTAACAAGAGAGGAAGGCAGCCGCGCCGACAACCGGCGGCGTGTCTCCTCGGGCGCGACGCAATTTGGCGCACTGCCCAAAACGGGGCGACACAAAAAGTAGCGCGTGTATCCCCAAACGAACAGTTTTTCTCGCACCTGCTCGCCCGGAGCGACACTTCTTGGCGCAACTTCGCCTCCCCGGGCCTTGTCTTGGGCCGGGCCTCTTTTCCCGGGGGCCAGTTTTGATACCGGATCCTCTTTCCGCTCCTCGATTGCGCCGCCCTGGTCTCAAGAAACTCGACCTTTGCAACCGCGTTGCTAGAAGAAAGGCGAAAAGTGCGAAGATGATTTCAGAAACGAAAGGTGATCGATTCCTTGGGGGTGCCAGCGCCCGCCAAGTGGTTTCGCGGCGAGTGCCAGTGCGGCGGCAATTTCACCGGCGTCCCCCCTCCGCCCCGCCGCGAGACGGTGTGGAAAAAGAGGTAATAGAGCCAGGCGACACGGGACGGCAAAAGCACGCCAGAGGCCGGGGGCGTTTGTTCGCCGCGCCTCAATTGTGCCGGCTTTCCAAGACAAAGACTCCCGACCCGCTAAGCGCCCCCCTTGGACCCGGGCGAGGGAAGCGGGGCGTCGGGTAACAACGCCGCTGGACGGAAACACCTGGGAGGCTTTGACCTGCCATAGGGTGTCAACGCAAGGCCAACGGATAGCGACCGACGGGTTCGACGCGATGGCTCGTCGTTGTCGAAGCAAAGGTGTTACTTGAGGAACCGAATGCGTTAATTGCGCATGTTCGGGTCTGTGGGAGCCCTGGGCGGGCAACCGCCCGGGGCGACCCGGGCCCTATTTCGCTCCATGGGGGGCGCTTGACAAGCTCGATTTCGCCGCTCAAGATTACAGTCGTCGGCCTACCACCGAGGGGTTCCGGCAGGCATGACATGGGAAAAACCCCGTGAACGCTTACCCCTGTCACTAGGCGTACGACATGGCAAGAACCAGACGAAAGCAAACGAACGAACTCGAATTTCAAGGCCAGGTAATTGTGTGGCTCAACGAAGAGATCAACAAAAGACCCGGCCTTAACCTCGATAAAGCGACGCAAGAGAAGCCGCGACAATTATCTGGTAAACGCAGCGACCTCATCGTTTGGTCGGACCGCGCGAGCGAGATTGCGTTTCTAGCTATTGAACTAAAGACGCCTACCACGCCGATCAACGACCCCGCGTTTTTTGCGGACGCCGTCGAAAAGGCGCGACATTGGAAGGCCGCGTATTTTGCTCTCTGGAACATGCGTGAACTTGAAGTCTATCGCACGCCTTCCGCCGATCAACATATTTTGCCCACTGATGCCGTATATCGTTCATCCTTGCCACTCGCGATAACCCGGGTCGAAGATTGGCTGAGGCCCTCCTTTGCCGACGAACTACGCAATCAAGCTATCGCGATCCTTGATACTGCCGTCACCCACAGCGTGACCGGCGAGGTCAAAGGCCATAGGCTCGACACGGAGATTTTCGTCACCAGACTAACGGCGGTCGTCGACCAACTTAGACGCCTTCTCTACCGTGACCTTACTCGTGCTGCTGGCACGAGCCGCGTGCTCCGCAAGAAACTGAACAACATTGCAGCACAGCAGGGATTTAGCGGTTTCGTCAAAGACATTGACTATGCCATTGCAGGGCAGATCGGATATTGATTCATCGGACAGATACTTTTCTATTTTGCCCTTCGTCGCAAGAGTCCCGCCCTGAAGGAGATCAAGCTCGGGGATAAAGATAGATTTCCCGATGCACTCGAGCCTTATTGGAATGATGTCCGCCGATATGACTACGAAGCACTTTTTGAACCGCAACCGATCGAGAATTTGGTCCCAATCGCGGGCGACGCGCAGACGCTTCTGCACCATCTAATCGGACAGCTTGCCTCGTATGACTGGGCTTCCTTGACAGACGACGTTCTTGGCTCCATATTCGAACAGCTAATCCCTAGAGAAGAGCAAGTGCTGTTAGGGCAGTTCTATACTCCTCGCCCCGTCGCAGACCTTCTCGTCGCCCTGACAATAGACGGGGAGCGCCCGCTTGTGCTCGACCCCGGCTGCGGTAGCGGCACGTTCCTTATGAGCGCCTACGGCTATTTGGCACATAGCTCTCGCCTCTCTCATAAAGAGCTACTGTCGATCCTCTGGGGATTCGACCTTAGTCCCTTCGCGGCCGAACTAGCTGTAATCAACCTGTACCGCCAAGATTTATCTGAATTTGAGAACTTTCCTCGCATTGTTGCGGGAAACTTTTTTGCGCGAACACCAGGTCAAACAATCGACTTTCCAGCCCCGCGTATTACTAGCGGTACGAAGAAAATCCCCGTGCCTATTCCAATGTTTGAATGCATTGTTGGCAATCCGCCTTACTTACGATCCCAGAATCAGGATGACCTTGACCCGAAATATCGAAGTAGCCTTTTTCAAACCGCCGCCGAGGCCGGGGTGGCCGCCGCCACGAAGACCGATCTGTTTGCATTTTTCATCTACCATTCGCTTCGTTTTATGAAGGAAGGTTCCCGCCTAGGTTTTGTGACGCCAGCTAGCTGGCTTACGTCTAATTATGCAATTGCTCTTCAGCGGGTCTTACTGGAGTCCGTCCGACTTGTCGCTGTAATTGCCTCAAGTGCGGAGTCTTTCTTCCCACAGGTCGACGTGAATACGGTTCTGCTTATTGCCGAAAAGGTATGCCCCGACGCCGAGGAGGAATTGATTCGGTTCGTTACCTTGAAGAAGCCGATCGAATCGCTCACAAGCGGTAAGTCTGATTATTGGTCCCGCGTCATCAAGCTTGCGGGTGACATCGAGGCGGAAAGCTCTTCAATCGAGGGTGAGCGTTTTCGAATCAAATTGGTCGATCCCTCAGAAGAACGAACCGCCTTAAGTTTCGACCGTACGAAGGCGCAACTGGTCCAAATATCTACGTGCACCGCTCTCCTATTACGAGATTTTCGAGGGGGGTGAATGATGTTCGTTCAGCTCTCGGAAATTGCCAAGGCGAAGCTGGGATATAAGTCGCTTCAGAATGCGTTCTTCTATGTAAATCAAGCTACCATTGATACTTACGGTATCGAGCCGAAGTATCTGACCCCAATATTGATGCTGCGGGATGTCGACGTGACTACGTATTATCAAGAGGTAAGCCCTGCCCGGTGGCTTTTCAACTGCAGGGACAGGAAGAGCGACTTACGACGGACGGGAGCGATTCGCTACATCGAGGCGATGGCGAATCGTTCCGCAACGGAGAAGAAGCAAAGTGGCAAGTCGCAGACGATCCGCGGGGCACTTGAGTCCCAAAGTGGTGGGCTTTGGTATGCCCCCAAAGCGCGACCGAACTGTCATCGGGTCTGGCTGCGAAAGGCATTTAACACCACCTTCTCACCGTTTCTCTTCAGTGAACCCGTCCTCGTTGATCAACGCTGTAACAGCGTAAGCGCCCGCCCCGGGCACGATTGGAAAGAACTTGCCGCCGTTTTGACGACATCCTTGTTCGCCTACAGCCTCGAAATCAACGGAGCCGCCGGAATGGGTGCCGGAGCACTTGAGGCACCTACAACCAAGCTACGCACATATCCCGTGTTTGACCTCGCCCAACTCTCCACCGCGAATCGCAGTCATCTTGTTTCACTCGCTGAAGCAGTCTGGGCAAATGAAGCCCCCGTCGATTGGGCGATTGCTGGTACACGGCCGGGCGCGAGACTTCGTGCGCTCGACGAGTGGATTATTAAGATGACGGGTCGCAACGTGAAGCTTAGTAAAGTCTATTCCGATATTAACGATGTTTGTCAGTCGCGCATTCTTGTCGCCAATGATAAGAGTAAGAAGACAAAGAAGAAGCAGGCCGACAGCATTGGCGGCGTTGCCGAATCAATCGCGAGGGCTATCAGGCCTAAAATCGAACTCAGAAAGTTTCCCGACGATTTCACGGGTGACGCGGTGTGTGACATTGGCTTCAATATCGAACGAGATACTGTCAAGCAAATTAATATCGTAACCGTTCACGCCCCGGGGAGCAATGAAGGGGCAGGTTGGTGGGCAAGATGAGCTTCGACGGCGTGAGCCAGGAAAGCGAAGGCGTTGCGGCGCTGCTGGCGGCAGGTTTCTACTACCGTCAGCATCGTCTCGACGAAGCGGCTGCCGTTGGCGCTTTGGGTCCCGAAGGAAAGCTTTCGCCAAATCACCGCATGACGCAACGACCGCTCGCCCGCATTGTTTGTCGGTTCCAGCCCTTCGTGACGCAGGAACATCCACAGCCAGGAGCGATGTTCGTACAATTCCCGGCACGTGCCGCGCGTGTCGGCGTGACCGCATTGGGTGCCACGCAGCAGCAAACGCTCCACGTTGCGGCGGACGGGGGCCATCCGACGCAGCAAGGCCGCCCTCGAAATTCTGCCCTGGCGGTAGTCGGCCCAGTGCTCGAACAATTCGCACGCTGCGTGCCGCAAGCGGAAGCCCAGGTGCTTCGCCCGAGGGTCGCCGCTGTCGATCATCGCTTGGAAATCGCGTTTCAGGTGGGCCCAGCACCATTGCAAACGGCCCAGGTGCCAGTACATTTTGGCCCGATCGCAGGTGACGATGCCGTGGAACGACGCACCCAGGAAGGTGGTCAATGCCGTGGCCTCGCGCGTGGCACGCACGGCAAACACGGTGAACATGCCGGCGACGAAGGTCCACAGCCACGCCTTGTCGTTTTCCTGCTTGGTCCCCGTTTCGTCGATGTTCAACTGCTCTTGGGCGGGCAGTTGAGCCGCCAGCGCCTCATACGACGGCCGCACGGCCGCCGTCACCTGGTTCTCGATCTTCACAGTCAGCGCCGGACAGCAGGGCTGGCCCAAGAGCGTCGTGAGGAACTCGGCCGTGCGCCGCTTGCTTTGGCGATAGTAGGCCATCAACAGCGCGGTGAAGGCCATCAATCGCGGTCCTGTCTGCCCCAGAGGCACGCCGCGAGGCAGTTCCGCACAGGTTGTTTCTCCGCACGAGGGACACGCCAGCCGATGCCGCTGGTACTCGGTCACGTGGGCCTTGATCTCCGGCAATTCCCACACCTGGTGCCGCAGCGGCTCGGGATCGCTGCCGGAGAGCTTTTCGCCGCAGCGTCGGCATTCGGTCGGCTTCAGAGGCTTCACCTCGTCGCACTCCTCGGCGGGGATCAACGGCCGCTCATGTTTCTTGTGCCCCGGCTGCCCGCCGCGTTTCTTCTTCGACTTGCGTTTCGTCGAGACGGGTTTGGCATGGGGATGCACTGTGCTGGGCGGCAACGAGGAGTTCTGCGGCGTTTTCCGGCCACGTTCGAGTTCTTCCACCCGGGCTTCCAGTTTCGCAATCCGGTCCAGCAGCAACCCGACAAAGGCACGGACTGCCGGGGTCATCTCGGCATCGAGTTCTGGTGGAATCGTCAGTGGCCTTGCTTCGTTGGACGGCATGACGTATGTCGTCCCCGAAAACCCCTCCTGTGTCCAGATCAATTTACGAAAGAACGGCCTCCGGGCCGTGAACGGTTACTTAATATCACACAGCTCTTTGACCAGTACGACATTGAGATCATCACTAGCACGGGCGCTACTTTGTATGAAGCCACGCACCCGCGGCCTGTCGCAGAAGCAATCGTCCGGTCAATCTTGTGGGGTCGATCGGTTTTTTCAGTGTCGTCTGACCGGAAGGCGATGGGGGCCGCCATTACGCGATTTGTCGCCTGGGTTTCACAAATTGAACGTGATATTTCCGCCGCCATTTCCGAGTCGTCGCTCGGCACGGGGTACGAAGAAATTCCGAGACGTGACGTGTTTCAGCGGTTGGGAATTCACCCTTTGTCAGGCGTGAAGAAGTTACCGTCGCAGATCACAACGTCGCAATAAGAGTCGAAAGAGACGCGGCTAGTATTCGAGACCGGCAAAGGGGTCGGAGAAAGCGCGGGTCAGTCGTTTTCTGGCGCTCAGCTAGCGAATAACGTTTCGCGCCGGGGAGCCAGCCCCGGCCTCCCGCAGATCTTGAGGGTCTGCCCCGAACATAATCTTCTTTCCGTGGGAGTTAAGCTCCCACCCGAAGCCCCAAGACCTATTCATCGCGATGCGGGGCTTTCTCGCCGGGCGGAAATCTCTTCCTCCGCCTCTGCAAGCCCGGCAAAGAGCCGCTCCTGGAGCGCTTCCAAGCGCGCCGCGTGGCGCCGCATGGCCAGGGGCAGACGTGAAGCCTCGAACCGCTCCGGTTCCAGGAACAGTCGGGCCGGGGCCCGCAGCCGGTGCGATCGGGCCAGTCGCCACAAGAGCCAGCGATCCGACCAGCCCAGGCGGTGCGCTTTCGAGAGGCTGAGGAACAGACCCAACGGCCGGTTGGCCCCCAGACCGTGGCGACGTTCCATCCAGCGGGCCAGCCCCCAGAACAGCAGCGAAGCGGCGGCCAACACCGTCAGGAAGAGAATGAGTTGCTTGCAGCCTTCCGGCGAGAGGCCCTGCTGGAACTCCCGCGAGAGGTTTTCCAGCCGGCTGCGGTTGGCCAACAGCAGGCTGCCGATTGCCAGATCGTGCATGGGGGTAGGTCTTGGGTCTTGGGTCTTGGGTGCTACGTCTTGGGTTTTAGGTCTTGGATTTCTTGGCCGTCTCGGTGCGTCTCAGGCCCAGGACCTAAGACCCAAGCCCCAAGACCTCTTCCTTGCTGCCCCGCTTATCCTTCTGCGATGCGGCCCGCGCGTCGAGGCTCTTGCGGGCTGCTTCTTGTACGATCGGGCTGCGGTCCTGGAGGGCCTGCTCTAACGCCTCGCGGCTGGCCGGTGTCGCCGATTGAGACAGGGCCGCCGCCGCCTCCGCGCGGACCAGATGGTCCTCGTCGCCCAGCAGGCAGAGGATCGACTCCTCGAGCTTGGGCACCGCCTCGATCACCCGGGCGATCGAGAGCGCCCGCAGCCGCCGCACGTGGAGGTGCGAGGCCATCTCGGTCTCCAACATAGGCACCGTCTGCGGGTCGATCTTGTTGACCAGCATGCCCGTGCTCCGCCGAACTTCCTCGTCCAACATGTCGAAGGCCGCCAAGAAGCGTTTGAAACTGAACTCCGAGAGGCATTCCCGCACCGCCTGCCGGACCACGGCGTGGGGACTGTCGATCATCTCCACCAATCGCGGCAGAGTCCCGGGAATACCCCGGCGGCGGATCTGCCGGAGGACGATCGCCTGCACCTGCGGGTCCTCATGGTTCAGGGCCTCCATCGCCCGTCGGTCAGCTTCGGCACCCGGAAACTCGTCCAGGGCCTCGGCCGCCGCCCGGCACCCGTCGCCCCGGCCGCAACGCAGCAGGTGCTCGATCAAAGGCAGCGCGTGGGGCTTGGCCAGAGCCGAGGTCATCGCCAGCCGCACCGCCGCGCGCTGTTGCTGCGGGTCGAGCTGATCCACCAGGGCCAGGTCGCCCTGCAGCCAGGCGATCGAGGTGATCCGTTTGAGGTTCTGCCGGACTACGGCCGTCACCTCCTGCTCAAGTTTGTTGAGCAGGTGGTGGACAAACTTCAGATCCATCCGCCGCGCGACCACGGAGATCGTCACCGACGGGGCATGGGGATCGTCGAGGAAGTTCAACAACAGCCGCATCACCCCGCCCGCCGGGCTCTTGGCCAACGCGTCGACCAGCACCACGAAGGCCGGATGACGCGGCTCCGAGAGGATCTGTTTCAAGGTCACGTTGTCGCGATTGACCAGCAACAGGAAAGCCTCGACGATCTGCCGCCGCCTGTGCCTGGCAAAGCGGGCGACCGATTGCTCCAGGTCGGCGACCACGCGGTGGCGAAGGATCTGGGGATCGCGGCGGCGGCCGTCTGCCCGCGGCGAGGCAAGCTCGCTGTACAACAGTTCGGTCAGTTCCAGGAGCGTCCGGCCTGCTAGCGGGGTCATCGTCCCGGTCGGATTCTCCAGCACGGCGATCAAGCTGGGGATCAGGTCGTACTCGCGGAACCAGAGGGCCGCTTGACAGGCGTTGGCCGCCAACTGTTGGTCCTTGCCCAGAAGCGCGTCCCGCAGGGCCTGGTTGATCCGACCCTGGGAATTGGCGACCAGATCCTTGAACGAGTCGTCCAAGGTGTGCAGGCGACGAAGAACTTCGCGGTGGCCGATCGGGCTGCGCCGCTTGACCAGCGAGGTAAGGGCCCAGAGGCGAATCGACCGATGGGGGGAGTCCAGCGCAGGGACCAAGACTCGGACGGCCGCTTCATTTTGGGTCGCCGCCAGGCACTCTAAGGTGGTCTTGAACCCTTCGCTCATACGAGTCTATTCTTCCCACCGACTATTCCACACAATTCGAGGATCGACCGGATTCTAACACGAACTTTTGACATAATGCCGCAATTTCTACGCATCTTTCCCAACCTGCCCGAGAGCGGCCTCTGCAATGGCTTGATTTTCTACCCCGTGTGCTGGACACTGGAAGAATGCGGAGGCGAGCAGACGACCTCACGGAAGGTAAAGTCGTTATCACCGGTGCGTAGATCTCGTCTACCGGGGGGTTGTTGTAACACCACCGGCGTGGCCGCCGGGGCTAACGATTTTGGATCTTGGATTGGAATCCCGAAGCGGCAATCCAAAATGAAGAAGACTGTTCTCATGGAGCCTGTTATGTCGCTGCCGACTACCGCCGTGGCCGTATTGGATCGCGAGTTCCTCACGATCCGGGCGAAACTGATCGAGATCGCCGCCGCTTTGGACTGCGTTGACCGCGGCGAGGGGTCGGTCGCCGACGACGTGCGGCTGGGCCAGATCCGGCGGAGCCTGGAGATTTTGGCCGGCTCGCACCCCGATCGGGCAGAACGGGTTCAGATGCTCTTCTCGCTGCCCTACGACGAGCAATGGCCCGCCCGCTTCGGCATCAGCCCTTGAACTCCCACCACCCGAATAGCCCACGCGGTTTACCGGATCAGGCCCGCGGCAAGTACGTTTCTCGCCTACACCTTCTCTTCCAGATCTTCCAGCAGTTCGAGGCGCAGCCCCAGCGCGCGCGCCACGGCCTGTACGGTCGATAATTGCGCATCCCGTCCGTACTCGATATCGCGGACGGTGTTGGCGTTCGGAATCCCGGCGAGCTTGGCTAGCGCGTACCAAGTCAGACCACGGGATTCCCGCGCCTGGCGAATACGAGTGGGGAGGCCGGGGGGTGATTCCGGCGCGCGGCATTTTCGACCGGCGGGAACTCCTGCGCGATCGTTCGCCGGATGGTCGCGTGGCGCTGTCGCTCTTCCGACGTTGCCGGTCGCACGATTCGCTTGAATCTCTTCTCTGCCATGCTATGCGATTATAGCAATATATTGCGATAGTGCAATGGATTGCACTAGTGGGCGGCGTACTCTGTCATTGCGGATACGTGGCCCAGCATGGGGTGCCGATGCTGGCCGAACCGCGATTTGGTATGATTTCAATCGCAGGGCCCGCGATCCTCGCGAAGAACGGCGTGCAGCCCTGTCCCACAAGTTATTGCCAGGCAAGGAATTAACGACAATGCCACCGTTCATCGATCCCCATATCCACGTAGCCTCGCGGACCACCGACGATTTGGAAGCCTTGGCCCGCATGGGTTGCCTGGCGGTGGCCGAGCCGGCCTTTTGGGCGGGCTACGATCGCAGCGGCCCGCAAAGTTTCCTGGACTACTTCCGCCAACTGACCGAGTGGGAGCCCAAGCGGGTCGCCGGCTGCGGAATGCAACATTACTGCTGGATCGGATTCAACTCCAAGGAGGCGGAGAACGTCGCCTTAGGCCGCGAGGTGATCGCCCTGATCCCGCAATTCTTCGAGCGGTCCAACGTGGTGGGCGTGGGAGAGATCGGCCTGAACAAGAACACCCCCAACGAGGTCCTCACGCTCCTGGCCCTGTTCGACATGGCCCTGAAACACAACCAGCTAATCCTCATCCACACCCCCCACATGGCAGACAAGTACCCGGGGACGCGGATGATCCTCGACATGCTTCGTGCGGACCGCCGGGTCGATCCCCGCCGGGTCTGCATCGACCACTGCGAAGAACACACCATCCGCCTCGCCTTGGACGAAGGCTATTGGGCCGGGATCACCTTGTACCCGACCACCAAGGCAACGCCGGAGCGGGCGGCCGACATGGTCGAAATCTACGGCACCCAGCGGATCCTCGTCAACTCCTCGGCCGACTGGGGCCCGTCGCGGCCCGCCGCAGTCGCCGACTTCATCGGCGTGATGCGCCGCCGCGGCCACAGCGAGTCGCTGATCCGCAAAATCGTCTACGAGAACCCCCTGGAGTTTCTCCGCCAGAGCCATCACTTCAAGCTCCAGGAACCGGCGTGATGGGCCTCTTCGAGAAACTCAAGCAGGGCCTGAAAAAGACCTCCCAACTGCTCAAGACCGACATCCGCGACCTCTTCAAGTCCGAGGGCCGGCTGGTCGACGACGCCTTCCTGGAGGATCTCTTCGAGACGCTCATCAAGACCGACATGGGCGTCAAGGCGGCCGAGGCCATCGTCGAGGAGATCCGCGCAACGTCCCACGCCCGGGTGGCGCAGATGGAGGAGATCCTCGACCAGATCAAGACCAAGCTCAAGTCGCTGCTGGAGCAACCGGCCGCCCCGATCCGCTTCGCCGCTTCCGGCCCGACGGTGATTATGGTCTGCGGCGTGAACGGCTCCGGCAAGACGACTTCCATCGCCAAGTTGGGCTGCCTGCTGAAAGCCGAAGGCAAGAAGGTGATCCTGGGCGCGGCGGACACCTACCGGGCGGCCGCCGTAGAACAGTTGACCATCTGGGCCGGCCGACTGGGCGCCGACATCGTCCAGGGCGCCCCGGGCAGCGACCCGGCCAGCGTCGCCCACCGGACCGTCGCCCAGGCCCTCCAGGGCCAGGCCGACGTGGCCATCGTCGATACGGCCGGCCGGCTGCAAACGCAGCACAACCTGATGCAGGAGTTGACCAAGATCCACCGCGTCCTGGGCAAGCAGGTCCCCGACGCGCCCCACGAGGTCCTGCTGGTACTGGACGCCACCACCGGCCAGAACGGCATCAGCCAGGCCAAGCACTTCACCGAGGCCGTTCGCTGCACGGGCATTATCCTGGCCAAGCTGGACGGCACCGCCAAGGGGGGCGTGGTGGTCGCCATCCGGCAGCAGGTCGGCCTGCCGGTCAAGTACATCGGCGTGGGCGAGAAGCTGGAAGACCTGGCGCTGTTCGAGCCGGACCCCTTCGTCGAGGCGCTTTTCGAGCCGACCGGCGGTGACGATGCAAAACAGGCCAGGGGAAAAGAAAAGTAGGGTGGGTCGAGCGCTGCGAGCCCCACCACGAGCATTCGCCCGTAAAATAGTGGGGCTCGCTGCGCTGGACCCCCCCTGTACTCGGCGGCCGCCGGGAAAAAGGTGGCGGGCAGTTTTCCCGGGGATGATATGATGGAGAGTATTACCGAGTGAAAATCCCGCCGCCGAAACCTCCCTTGTAGCTCATCGGTTTTTTCATGCCGCTGTTCAAGTCGGACGAAGACCTTTTCCGCGAATCGACGATGACCTTCGGGGAGCACCTCGAAGATCTCCGTTCGTGCCTGTTCCGCGCGATCGCGGGCCTGATGGTGGGCTTCATCCTGGGGCTGATCTTCGGGATCTCGCTGGTCCACCTGATCCAGACCCCGCTGCACCGCGCCTTGAAGGAATATTACCAGCGGCAAACCGAGGAGGAAAAGACGAGCGAACTGCAGGCGGCGGGGAGCTCGGGCAAGGAGAGCGCGGTTGCGGCCAGCGAGTTCAAGGAGTTCCTCGCCAAGAACAACCTCTTGGCGGAAGACGTCTACGTCGATCGGGCCGCCATCGCCCATGCGATGTCCGCCCAAGGGCAGCAACCGGGCCCGGCGATCAAGCCCTACGCCAAAATGGATCGGGCCGACTTGATCAAGATCTCGCTCTTCCGTGAGACGGAAAAAGACCGCCGTCTCGAGCCGATCAGCCTGGGACAGACGGAGGGGTTCTCCACCTACATTAAGGCATCGCTGATTTTTGGGGCCGTGATCTCCGCGCCCTGGGTCTTCTATCAGCTCTGGTCCTTCGTGGCGTCCGGCCTTTATCGCCACGAGCGGTACTACGTTCGCGTCTACCTGCCCTTCAGCGTGCTGTTGTTCCTGGCCGGGGCCTCGCTGGCCTTTTGCTTCGTCTTTCAGCCCGTGTTGCGGTTCCTGCTGAACTTCAACGGCATGTTGGGAATCAACCCCAACCCGCGAATCACCGACTGGCTGAACTTCGTGCTCTTGGTGCCGCTCTGCTTCGGCATCAGTTTTCAGTTGCCGCTGGTGATGCTGTTTTTGGAGCGGATCGGGGTCTTCACGGTCAAGGCCTACTTGTCGAAGTGGCGGATCGCCGTGCTGGCTATTGCGCTGTTGTCGGCCATGCTCGCCCCCTCGCCCGATCCTTACAGCATGTCGCTCTTGGCCGTGCCGCTCACGGGGCTTTACTTCGGCGGCATCGCTCTGTGCAAATACATGCCCAAGAGGAAGAGCACGTTCGAGACGCCGGTGGAGGAGCCGGCTTAGGACCGGGGAATCAACATCTGTCGGATTGTCGCCTTTCGCTCCGCGAAAGCCGCGTTCTTTCGCGGAGCGAAAGGCGACACTTGTTTCTGCGCCGGTCCTTAGATTGCTTCCCCACCGCGCTCGCCGGTGCGGATGCGGATGCAGTCTTCCAGGGGAAGGATGAAGATCTTGCCGTCGCCGACCTCTCCCGCCGGCCCCGTCCTGCCGCCTTTGATGATCGCGTCGACGGTCGGCTGGAGGAAATTGTCGTTCACGGCAATCATCAACTGCACCTTGCGGACCAGGTTCACCGTAAACTCGTGTCCACGGTAAACCTCGGAGTGTCCCCGCTGCCGTCCGAATCCCTGGACATCCATGACGGTCAGGCGGAAGACCTCCACTTCGGCCAAAGCGGCTTTGACGGCTTCCAAACGGCTGGGTTGGATGACCGCGATGATCAACTTCATGGCGCTGCTTTCCCCGGACTGCAAGACACCTTGATCGTACCGCGGCGCGTTGCGAGCCTCAAGGGGGACGGGGGGAATGGGCGCGCAATACGCCGTTCGTAGTCCCGCCTTTAGGCGGTCTTGGCGCGGATTTCCGGCTAAAGCCGGCACTACGAACCCAAGAAGCGGCCGGTGTCACGGGCCGGTCGGGTGGTGCGGAGCTTCGGTGGGAGCCTGTGAACTCTCCCCAAAGTTGCCCGATTCGGCCCGTGACACACTGGCACACACCGTTTATCCCCTGGTTCCGTCCAAGACTGGCAGTCATAGAACCGGGGCGCTGAGACGCCAAAGCAATGCTCCCATGCAGCAATCGACGTGCCAACGCCTGCATCCACAAACGGGGGGTTTCGTTCGCAGGTTACGACAGCGCTGGAACTTACGCGAAAACCAAAGCCCTGGAACAGGCTTCCTACGGCCTGGCAGCCGAGGGGGGCTGCCTAATCGTCATGCAGAGCCTGCCCGGTTGTACGTCCGCTACCTGGCTAGCAACCACCAGAAAAGCGACAGCAGGCCCAGGAGGACCAACGGAATGCCGACCAGGACCAGCAGAGGGCGGAGACAATCGGCCGGGGAAAGGGGCGATGTCTGGAGGTCCACGACCACCGACGGCGACTCGGGGCAACGGACGGCCCGGGCGGGTCCGGCCCAACGGTTGGCCTGGCCCCGGGGATCGCTCGGGGAGAATTCGGGGAAGTTGGGCGTGGTGTCCTTCAACTGGGTTTCATCGGGGTCTGTGCTGTCGGAGGGGCCAACCGGCGGGGAAGTGAACGACCAGGTGACCCCCTTGCGACGCCTGCCGGAGTTGTCGGCCGGCGAGACTGGCCGTGGATTGCCCGTCCAGGGCGTGAGCCGCTCGATCACTTCCGCCGCCGATGGGATGCGATCGGCGGGGTCCTTGGCCATCATCTCGGCGAGCGTTTCGACAAAAGGCGCCTCGAGCGTGGGGTTCAACCGGCGGGGGTCCAGGGGCAGCAACTCGCAATGCGCCCGGGCCTTGTCGGCGGTGGTGCCGTGGGGGAAGGGGACCTTGCCGGTCACGGCATAGTAAAGCGTGCAGCCCAGCGAATAGATGTCCCAAGCGGGCGTTGGCTCCCAGGGAGCCTTGATGTGGTCCGGCGAGAGATAATCGGCCGTTCCCACGATCTTGCCGTGCCGTGGGTCGCTTTGATCGCTGCTGGCCAAGGGACCGGCCAAGCCGAGGTCCGAAAGCTTGGCGTGCCCTTCGGGCGTGACCAGGACGTTAGCCGGCTTGACGTCACGGTGGATCAAACCCTGTTGGTGGGCGTGCTGCAAGCCGGCGGCAACCTGGGAGATAATGCTGGCTGCGTCCTGCATGCTCAGCGGACCATTGCGGCGGACCAGCTTCCGCAGGTCGCAGCCGGGAACGTACTCCGTTACCAGGTAATAGACATTGTTGTCTTCATCGGCGTCCAAGGCCCGCACCAGGTTGACATGGTCCAGCCGAGCCTGGGCGCGGATTTCACGGGTGAAGTTGGCCCTGGACTCGGGTGTGGCCTTGCTCAGCGGCAGGACCTTGATGGCCACGACCCGCCCCAAGATCCCGTGCTCCGCTTTGAAGACCTGCCCCATGCCGCCGCTGCCCAGCGAATCCACCACGCGGTACGGCCCCAGGGTGAACTTCGTGCGGCCGTCGAGCAACTGCTTCGCCTGCCAGGGGTTAAGCATCCCCATCTCGACGAGCCGATCGGCCAGCATCCGGCCCTCGGACGCGTCGTCGGCCACGGCGGATTTGGCCGCCGCAGGGCGCGAGGCCAAAAGCACGGCCCGGCCCTCATCCAACTGGGCCTGGGTGAGCAGGCCGCTCAGCAGGGCACAACGCTCGAAGGTAGTCACGTTGGTTCTGTTCACGCCGTGAAACAGGAGTTAGGAGTTAGAAGTTAGGAGTTAGGAGTCAGGAGTAAGCTTCGGCAGTTAGAAGGCTGGCCACAAGTCGTTAGTTTCCGCTCCAGATCCTCACTTCTACCTTCTACCTTCTAACTCCTAACTCCTAACTCCTAACTCCTAACTCCTAACTCCTAACTCCTAACTCCTAACTCCTAACTCCTAACTTGCAGCTTTTACATTACTCGACCATCCCCCCCGCGCCAAGATGCACGTTAGTTGTCTCACTCGCGGATCCCCAGGCAATTCCACGCACCGGGCAGCGGCGCCACCAGTTCCAGCCGCTGGCCACTGGTCGGATGACTCACCACCAGCCGCCGGGCGTGCAGGGCGATCCCCGCGGGGAACTCCCGCTGGCTGCCATACTTGCGGTCACCGACCACCGGATGGCCGTGAGCGGAGAACTGCAGGCGTATCTGATGCTTCCGGCCCGTCTGAAGTTCCACTTCTACCAGCGAGACTTCTTCCAACAGCTCCAAAGTGCGGTAGACCAGCCGCGCCTCCTGGACGCCGTCCATGTCCTGCCGGGCAACATGCATCCGGCGATGTCGCTCGTCGTGCCGGACCCAATCGACGTAGGCCCCCGCCGGCGGAAATACAGATCCCTCAACCGCTACCCAATAGGTCTTCTCCACAGCCCGGCTGCGGAATTGCTCGGTCAGCCGTCGGGCGGCTTTCGAGGTCCGTGCCAGGAGCAGCACGCCGGTGACCGGGGTGTCCAACCGGCTGACCACTCCCAAGTAGACGTTACCGGGTTTGTGATAACGCCGTTTGAGGTACTCTTTGGCCAGGGAAAGGAGCGTGGGTTGGCCCCCGGCCACGCCCATGGTCGCCAAGCCCGGCGGCTTGACCAGGGCCAAGAGATGGTTATCCTCGTAGAGCACGGCAAGCGGTGGGGCGGCCATCAACGTCATGGTAACAAATCAGGGACCGGGCACAATCCACGTGGACAGACTGATACTGGCCAGCCGCTCGCCCCGGCGTCGAGAATTGTTGGCCCAGGCAGGCTACGCGTTCGAGGTCATCCCCGCCGCCCAGACCGCCGAGTGCGGCGTTTGCAGCCGGGAGAGTCCGGACCAGATGGTCGCCCGGTTGGCCTACCAGAAGGCGGCCGACGTCGCAAGCCGGGTTGCGTCGGGCCTGATACTCGCCTGCGACACAGTGGCCGAGTGCGACGGCCAGATCCTGGGAAAACCGGCCGACGCGCCGCACGCCCGGCGGATGCTGCAGCTTTCGCGCGGCGCGAGCACCGGGTGCTGACCGGCCTTTGTCTCTGGCGTAAACCCGGCCCGGGGCCCCTGGTCCGCGTGGCGGCCACACGGCTCCGCCTCGATCCGCTGAGCGACGACCAGATCCAGCGCTATCTGACCAGCGGCGACTGGCAAGGCAAGGCCGGCGGCTTCGGTTACCAGGACCGGCTCGGCTGGGTCCACGTGCTGGAGGGCAGCGAGTCGAACGTGGTCGGGCTGCCCCTGGAGCTGCTGGCGGAGCTGCTGGCGGAGCTTCGTCGTATTCCTCTCGCTCCGCGAGAGGAATAGCGTCACGCGGAGCGTGACGAGTACGGACAAGAGACAAAGCCGGGCCGCTCGTCCGCCGGGTTCTCACGCCGGGGAAAGACGGGTCCCCAGCGTGAGAACCGACAGCCGAGCGGCCTGCGCGATTCAACGCACGGTGTTTGCCAGCACTGCGGTTCCGATCAGACCATGCCCTTGAGGTTCTTCAGGGGCCGGGTCTTGATGCTCATCGAGGCGGGCTTGGCCGGAATGTCCCGGAACTCGCCGGGCTTGAAGGGGTTCGGCACGTTCTTCCGCGCGGGCGAGGCGGGCTTCTTCTTCTTGAAGATCTTCACCAATCCCGCAATGGCGAACACGCCGGGACCACGGCTGGCCAGGCTCTTCTTGATCTCGTTCTGCAACGCCTCGAAAACGGCGGCGACGTCCTTCTTCGAGAGGCTGGTGGCTTCGCTAATGTTGGCGATCACCTGCGACTTGGTCAGTGCCTTCTGCGGTTTCTTCGGTTCAGCTTTGGCCATCTTGGAACGCTCCGTGCGGGGTTCTGGTAAGCAGATCAAATTCGTCCGTCCGACAACGTGGACGGGTTGATTAGATACGCTTTATGGAAAAAATCAAGCTGCAAATCCGCCAAAACCGCGAAAAAGCCGAGGAATTCCCAGCCGTGACCGAAAATTCCTCGGGAATTTCGCCCTTCCGGGCGCTATCGGCCCGGAAAAACGGCCAACTTTCTCGCGCTCTCCCTTTGCGGTGTTTCGCGGCCCTCATGGCTCCCGCGGCCCGAGACAAGCTCTTGTCGCTGGTCGAAAATCGTAGCGGCGTGAACTCTTGCCATGAGGCCCGAATCGGGTTCATCCGACTGAAGCGTGCACCGGGGCAAGCCTTGAAAAATCCCCGGGCGAGGCCCGCTGTGTTCTTGAGCCGGATGAAGCAGAAGCCACCGGAAAAATGGTGGGGCTCGCGGCGACCATCATTCCCTGAAAGAGGGGGTCTAAGCAGCACGGCAGCTCCAATAGCAATCTTCCCTCTATCAGATCATCTTGCCACAATCATACATTTTACCTAGTCGGCTAATTTTACCAGGCCGGTTGTCCGATCTCTTCTCGGTCCGACGTGGGGCCGGCCCGCGTGCGGCACGAGTTATTTCCTTTCCCAGAAGCCGAGTCGCCGCTCCATGAAGAAGAACTTGACGAAGAAGACGAAGAATCCTTGCAAGCGTCCCGCCGCGTCGAATTCCTCTGCCTTCGATGACTCCCGAGAAATGGAGGAGATGATGCCGTCGGATGGCGGTGTGATAACAGACCGCCGTTCGGAGGAGCGCCGCGGCAAGAGTCTGGATCGACGGAAATCCGCGCTGCCGGTGGCCGTGGAACGCCGCAAATTGGAGCGTCGGGTGAAGGTTAACCGTCGCCGGCAGATCGACCCAACCACCTGCGAGAGGGACTACCTCCCGGAGGAGGTGGAGTTCATGAACGCCCTGGACGAGTACAAGCGGACCAGCGGGCGGATGTTCCCCACTTGCAGTGAAATCCTCGAAGTGATTCGCACGCTGGGATACGAGAAGCGGCCGGCCGGCCAGTCCGTATGCCCGGCGGCCGCTGCCGTGGAGCCCGCCGAGGCGGCCCAGACGCCCGCGGCTGCGCCGTTGCCTGCTTGAATCCGCTCTTGCGTCGGTCGCACGGGATCGCTATCCTCTCGCAACTTCGGGGGTATCCGCAAAACGAGGCGCAAACGGCGTGTCGATCTTCACCGTCGCCACCTGCCCGCAGTACCGGCCGTGTCACCTGATCCTAGGGGCCTGGGTCGTTGGTTGCTCGTTGGCGGGGGCTTCCGGCTGCGGCAGTCTCGCCGCGCAGGGCATGAATGCGGAAGGCGTGCGGCTGTACAGCGAAGCCCGCTACGACGACGCCATCCAGGAGTTCCACAAGGCGCTCAACAACGATCCCCGCAACGCGGACGGCTACTACAACCTTGCGGCCACCTACCACCGCATGGGCACGCAGACGGGCAACAAGGCATACCTCCAGCAGGCGGAACAGTACTACCGCATGTGCCAAGATCACGACCCCGACCACTGCCAATGCTACCGGGGCCTGGCCGTGTTGTTGGTCCAGCAAGGCCGCAGCGAGGAGGCTTTCCATTCATCGCAACCTGGGCCGACCGTCAACCGACGTTGGCCGAGCCGAAGATCGAACTCGCCCGGCTCTACCAGGAGTCCGGCGACCTACAGGCCGCAAAGAGCCATCTGAACGAGGCGGTCCGCGTGGATCCGCACAACGCGCGGGCCCTGGCGGCTCTGGGTAGTCTGCACGAGCAGTTGGGCGAGCGTGCGGCCGCCCTCCAGGACTACCAGCAGTCGTTGGCTCGTGATGCCGCGCAACCCGAGTTGGCCGCCCATTTCGCCACCTTGCAGGGCGGATCCAGTCCAACTTCGCCGCCCGCCACTTCTTCGGGCGGGACGCAGTTGGCCACCGGCGGCAGCTCGCTTCTGCGGTAGGCCCATCGTCAAACCCTTGCCAGGGCAGTACAATCTGGCTTTCCCTTGCGCCTGTCAAGCCTGTAGCGGCGGCTTGCGCCCGCAGGTGATGCTTTAGCATAACACCTTGCCTTGTAAGAGATTATGTCATGCCAAAGCGTAACCTGCGGGGATTCGTCTAGCCCACGTTTCAGGATTGACAGGGGACACACCGATTCACATCTTCCAAGAGGAACTTGAACCCATGCCACGAGTGATTGTTCTGGATCCGTTGTCGCAGGACGGGCTGGACTTGTTGAAGTCGGCCGGAAACATCGAGGTGGAAGTCCGCACGGGCTTGAAAGGCGAGGACCTTCGCAAGGCCCTAGCGGACTGCGACGGGGCGATCTGCCGCAGCGGCGTGAAGATCACGGCCGAGGTGTTGGAAGGCAACCGGCGGTTGAAGGCGATTGCCCGGGCGGGGGTGGGCGTGGACAACATCGATGTCGAGGCCGCCACGCGCCAGGGGATTGTGGTGATGAACACTCCCGGCGGCAACACCCTCTCCACGGCCGAGCAGGCGGTCGCCCTGATGCTGGCGCTGTCCCGCAACCTTTACCCCGCCTACAAGAGCCTCTGCGAAGGCCGCTGGGACCGCAAGTCCTACACCGGCACGCAACTGGCCGGCAAGACCCTGGGGATCGTCGGGCTGGGCCGCATCGGCCACGCCGTCGCCAAGCGGGCCCTGGCCCTGGAGATGAAGGTCCTGGGCTACGATCCGTTCCTCTCCGCCCAAAGGGCCAAGGAACTGGGAATCAAGGCCGTCGGCTCGGTCAAGGAGATGCTGCCGGAAGTCGACTACCTGACGGTCCATACGCCGCTGAACGACGAGACCCGGAGCCTGATCGGGGCCGACGAGATCCGCCAGATGAAAAAGGGCGTGCGGCTGATCAACTGTGCCCGCGGCGGCATTTACAACGAGGCGGCGCTGGTCGAAGGGCTCAAGAGCGGGCATTTGGGGGGCGTGGCCCTGGACGTCTTCGAGAGCGAGCCCTGCACCAACAGCCCGCTGTTCGGCGTGCCCCACGTGCTTTGCAGCCCGCACCTGGGCGCCAGCACCGAGGAGGCCCAGTCCAACGTGGCCCTGGAGGCGGCCGAGCTGTTGGTCGACTATTTCACCACCGGCGCGATCCGCCAGTCGGTGAACATGTCGCCCTTGGATCCCAAGACGCTGGAAGCGTTGCGCGGCTATCTCAACGTCGCCTACCGCCTGGGCTTGCTGATGGCCCAGGTGCAACACGCCCCGCCCGTCTGCTGCAAGCTCCGCTACGAGGGCGAGGTGGCGCGGAAGGACACCTCGCTGTTGTCGGCCGCTTTCGCCGCAGGGCTGATGGAACACGCCCTGGAGCAGAAGGTGAACATCGTCAACGCCGAGGTCCTCTTGCGGGAGCGGGGGATCGAGCTGGTCGAGGAACGCAACAGCGACGTCGGCGACTTCAGCTCGCTGATCACCGCCGAGGTGACCAGCGACGAACGGACGGCGGTCGCCTCGGGCACGCTCTTCGGCAATTCCATGCCGCGGCTGGTGCAAAAGGGCAAGTGCCGCCTGGAGAGCTTCTTGGACGGGATCCTCTTCTTCTTCATCCACCGGGACATGCCCGGCGTGATCGGCCGGGTGGGCAACGTCTTTGGCAAGCACCGGGTAAACATCGCGCAGATGTCGGTGGGCCGGGCGTCGAACAAGCCTGGCGGCGAGGCGATCGGCGTGCTGTCGCTGGACGCCCAGCCCCCGGCGGAAGCGATCGCCGAAGTCCTCGCCTTGGACACCATCATGCAAGCCTGGATCGTCAAGCTGCCGCCCCAAGGCTACCTACCCGCCTGGATGGGCGGCTGAGCGAAGTGAGTGGCTGGTGGTCAGTGGCTAGTGGTCAGTCGTCAGCGGCTAGGGGAGGATCTGGACGGATAGAACCGGCGTGGCCGCCGGGGCTAACACGTTTGGAGTCAACCGATGAGGGATCGTTTCGCGAACCGACGCGACAAACTTCGTCACGCACTGAAAAAGCCGGGCGTCGATAGCCTGTTGGTTACCGATTTCACCAACGTTACCTATCTGACCGGTTTTACGGGCGACGACAGCTATCTGCTGGTCCACCCTCGGGGCGAGGTGGTCGTCAGCGATGCGCGTTACACCACTCAGTTGAAGGAAGAATGCCCGGGACTCGATCTGTGCATCCGCCGGCCAGGCGTTAGCATGGTCAAGGCCCTGACCAAGGTGTTGAAGGCTCCGGGGATCGGCCGCTTGGGGGTCGAAGCGGACTCGATGAGCGTATCGTTGCGGGACGAGATTGCCGCGGCGGTGCCCAAGCTGGGACTGGTTTCCACCACGGGAATTGTCGAGCAGTTGCGCCAGATCAAGGATCGCGAGGAGGTAGATGCCATCCGCCAAGCGGTTGGGTATGCCCAGCAGGCACTGGAGGTCGTTGGCAGCGGGCTGCGGCCGGAGAAGACGGAGAAGCAGGTGGCCACCGAGTTGGAAACCGCGATGCGCAACCTGGGGGCCAGCGGGTGTAGTTTCCCCTCGATCGTTGCGGTGGGGCCTCGGGCGGCGCTGCCACATGCCCGGCCAACCGACCGGCAGATTGGTTCGAGCGACTTTGTGCTGATCGACTGGGGGGCGGATGGGGGGCTCTACAAGAGCGACTTGACACGGGTCCTGGTGACCGGTAGAATCTCGCCCAAACTCGAACGGGTGTATGGGGTTGTGTTAAAGGCCCAGTTGCGGGCCATCGCCGCGATTCGACCAGGGGCGGAGGCCCGGGCCATCGACCGTCGGGCGAGGGAGATCATTCACCAGGCCGGATTCGGCCGATACTTCGGCCATGGGTTGGGCCACGGCCTAGGGCTCCAGGTCCACGAGGCGCCGCGTTTGGCCGCCAACAGCAAGGTCGTACTGAAGCCGGGAATGGTGATTACTGTCGAGCCGGGGATCTATCTTCCCGGATGGGGTGGCGTCCGCATCGAAGACGATGTCTTGGTCACGCCAGCGGGTCACGAAGTCCTCACGAATCTTGGAAAGCGGTTAGAAGATGTCGTCCCCTGAACACGATCGCAGCCGGAGCACTGGCATGAGTGCGTCTGCCAACAGCCAGGACGTTTTTGACGTGCGAAAGATTCGCCGCCTGGTGGAGTTGATGAACGAGCACGATTTAAGCGAGATGGACCTGCGGCAAGGCGAGCAGCGGATCCGCATCCGCCGGGGAGGCGAGCCGGTGGTCAGCAGCGTGGTTTCACGTCCGGCGGCCTCGGCGGGCGTCGCACCGCACCCGCCCGCCGGCGAGCTTTTGCGCCCGCCCGCCCCCCCGCCGGTGAACCCGCCCGGGGAGGAGGCGCACATCGCGCTGGTCCGCAGCCCGATGGTCGGCACTTTCTATGCCGCCCCGGATCCCGACTCGCCGCCCTATGTGAAAGTGGGCGACATGGTCGGTCCGGAGAGCACGGTCTGCATTGTCGAGGCGATGAAGGTCTTCAACGAGATCCAGGCGGAGACGGCGGGCAAGATCGCGGCGGTGCTGGGGAAAAACGGCGAGCCGGTAGAGTTCGGACAGCCGCTGTTCAAGGTCGATACCAGGCAGTAGGGCCGGCGTGGCCGCCGTAGCATGGGCATTCTTGCCCGTGGAATGCGGAAAACACGGGCAAGAATGCCCATGCTACTTACGACTGGGGCTAACGGGCCAGTACGATGTTCAAACGAATCCTGGTTGCCAACCGCGGCGAGATCGCCTTGCGAATCCTGCGGGCCTGCCGCGAGATGGACATCGAGACCGTGGCCGTGTTCAGCGAGGCGGACCGCGGTTCGGCCTACCTGGACCTGGCCAACGAGGCCTACTGCATCGGCCCGCCCAGGGCCGCGGACAGCTACCTGAAAATCGACCGGGTGATCAGCGCGGCCGAGATCGGCAACGTGCAGGCGATCCATCCGGGGTACGGGTTCTTGGCCGAAAACGCCCATTTTGCCGACGTTTGCCGAAGTTGCCAGATCGGCTTCATCGGGCCCTCGCCGGAGGCCATGGCCCTGGTGGGCGACAAGAACGCCGCCCGCAAGAAGGCCCGGGAAGCGGGCGTGCCTACCGTCCCCGGCAGCGAGGACCTGGTGCGCGACGAGGACCACGCCGTGGCCGTGGCCCGGCAGATCGGCTACCCGGCGTTGATCAAAGCCTCCGCCGGCGGCGGCGGACGCGGGATGCGCGTAGCGGTGAGCGAGCAGGCGCTGAGGACGGCTTTCCAGCAGGCGCAGGCCGAGGCGCAAGCGGCCTTCGGCTCCGGCGACCTCTACCTGGAGCGTTACGTCGAGCATCCCCGGCACGTCGAGGTGCAGATCCTGGGCGACGTGCAGGGTAACGTGGTCCACCTCTGGGAACGCGACTGCACTATGCAGCGGCGGCACCAGAAGCTGATCGAAGAGAGCCCCGCTCCGAACCTCGACCCGCAGGTCCGCCACTCGATCTGCCAGTCGGCCGTGAAACTGGTGAAGTCGGCCGGCTACACCAACGCCGGCACGGTGGAGTTCATCGTCGACCGCCAGGGTCACTTCTACTTCATCGAAGTCAACGCCCGCATCCAGGTCGAGCATCCGGTGAGCGAGATGGTCACCGGCATCGACCTCATCAAGGCCCAGATCCGCGTGGCGGCGGGCGAGCCCCTGCCTTTCCGGCAGGAGGACGTCCCTTGCCACGGCGCGGCCCTGGAATGCCGCATCAACGCGGAAGACCCCGCCAAAGGCTTCCGCCCCTCGCCGGGCACGATCGGCCGGCTGATAGCCCCCGGCGGGTTTGGCGTCCGTTTCGACTCGCACGTCCACGCCGGCTACACCGTCACTCCCTTTTACGACTCGATGATCGGCAAGCTGATCGTCCACCAGCCCACTCGGCTGGAAGCCATCGCCTGTATGAAGCGGGCCCTGCGGGAGTTGCGGATCGATGGCATCCAGACGACGATTCCCCGTCACCTGGAGATCCTCAACCACCAGGCGTTCCTCGAACACCGGGTCGATACGACCTTCATCGAACGCACCTGGCCGAATACGGAGTGATGCATGAGTACACCGCTTTCCACTCCTCCCCTTCCCAAAACCGAGCTGCGCCGCGTGGCGATTCTCTTTTCCGGCGGTCCCGCTCCGGCGGCCAACGCCGTGATCGCTTCCGCCGCAAGCTGCTTCTCCCGCAATGGCATCGAAGTGCTCGGCATCCGCAAGGGCTACAGCAACCTGATGACCTATCAGCCCGGCGACACGCTGCAGAAAAGCTCCGTCTATACGATCCTCGACGCCAACGAGATGGAAGGCGTCCGCACCACGCAGGGTATCCTCATCGGCACGGCCCGGGCCAATCCGGGTAAGAACCTCAAGGTCCCAGCCGACCTGAACAACGCGGCATTGACGGCCCCGTTGATGACGGTCTATGAGGCGCTCCGCTCGCTGGGTGTGGACGCTTTGCTCTCCATCGGCGGCGACGACACGCTGACCACGGCCGCCAAGTTCAAGCTCTTTCAGGACACCCTGCCCGCCGGCCAGCAGCGGGTCCGCGTGGTCCATCTGCCCAAGACGATCGACAACGACTACCAGGGGATCGACTTCACCTTCGGCTACTTCACGGCCGTGGAACTCTTGGCCCGGCAACTCCGCAACCTGCTGGCCGATTCGCAGGCCGCCGGGGCCTATTTCCTCTGCCAGGTGATGGGCCGTGCGGCCGGTTGGCTGGCCTACGGCGCGGCCATCGCCGGCGAGGCGAGCCTGGTGATCGGCCTGGAAGACATTCCGGCCGCGTGGTGGAGCCAGGAGCCGACCATCGACCCAAAAACCGAAAAGCCGGCGGTGGACCGCTCGGGTAAAATGGTGATGCGGAAGGTCTTCGACGTGCCGAAAGTGGTCAGCCGGATCGTCGATACGGTCCAGGCCCGCGACCGCGAAGAAAAGTCCTACGGCGTGATCGTGATGGCCGAGGGCCTGGCCGAGTTCCTCCCCAATGCGGAAATCCTCAACTGCCTGTCGGTCGAGGAGTACAAGAAGCTCAAGCTCGACGAGTTCGGCCACTTCCCCGTTTCGCAGTTGAAATACAGCGGCCGCTTTGGGAGGATGGTGGCCGAGGAGTATCAGCGGCGGGTGGGCAAGGAGCGGAAGTTCAACGGCCTCCAGTTCGGCTACGAGGTCCGCTGCCAGCCGCCGGTGGCCTTCGACGTGATCCTCGGCAGCCAACTCGGCGTGGGCGCCTATCGGGCCCTGGCCGAGGAAGGTCTGGACGGCGTGATGATCTCGGTGGGCAGCCAGCTTAGTCTTCGCTACGAGCCCTTCGAGAAGCTGATCAACATGAAGACTCTCCGCGCTTACGCCCGGCCCATCGACCCGAAGGAGGACTTTCACCAGCTTCCGCGTTATCTCGAAGCGCGGGTCGAGGAGTCTCCTTGATGGCCCGCGAGCCGATCCTTCGCCCGACGGAGGGAGAGGGCGAAGAGGACCGCGTCCTCCGCCCGCAAACCATGCGGGAGATGGTCGGCCAGCGCGAGGTGTACGAGCGGATCCAGATCGCGGTCGCCGCAGCCGCCAAACGTGGTGAGGCCCTGGGTCACATCCTCTTCGACGGCCCCCCGGGACTGGGAAAGACGACCTTTGCCACCTGCATCCCCCGCGACCTGGGCGTCAGCGTGCAGATCGCCATTGGTCCGACTCTCAAGGCCCCCAAGGACGTGATCCCCTACCTGACCAACGCCGAAGAGCGATCGGTCTTGTTCATCGACGAAATCCACCGCATGCAGAAGGCGGTGGAGGAGTTCCTTTATCCGGCGATGGAGGACTTCCGCATCGATCTGACGCTTGGCGAGGGGATCAACGCCCGCACGCTCAACCTTCAACTCAAGCCCTTCACGTTGATCGGCGCCACCACGCGGTCCGGCCTGCTCTCGGCGCCGTTGCGGGACCGTTTCCAGTTACGGGAGCACCTCGATTTCTACTCCGTCGAGGAGTTGGCCGAAATCGTCCGCCGCAACTCGGCAAAGCTCCGCGTCGAGATCGACGACCCGTCGGCATTCGAGATTGCCAGCCGCAGCCGTGGCACGCCGCGGCTGGCCAACAACCGGCTCAAATGGGTTCGCGACTACGCCCTGGCCCGCGCGGACGGTCGCATCACCTTGCCGGTCACGGAAGACGCCCTCCAAATGCAGGGCATCGACAAGCGAGGGCTGGACGCCCAGGACCGCAAATACATGACGACCATCGCCCGGGTCTTCGGCGGAGGGCCGGTTGGGGTCGAGTCCGTGGCGCACACCATGAACCTCACCCCCGATACGCTGATCGACGAAGTGGAGCCGTTCCTTCTCCGCACCGAGTTGATTGTCCGAACCCCCCGTGGGAGGAGGTTAACGACCGCTGGTTTTGAACATCTGGGGCTGGGAACCCCTCCCGAGAGCAGTCCGGGAGGCCAGGGCGTGCTTTTTGATTAGCATTTCAAGCCTTTCGGCTGGGTTGCTTTTACCTACGCAGGTGGTTATCTTGTCGCTGTAGGTTCCGTTCTGTAGGCGGAATCTACTGAGAACAGCGAATTCTTCCGCTGTAGGGAAATTGCCGATTTTTTCCTTTCTCTCTGTACGGGGAGGTTGTCGGGGCTGCACAAATGATTAGAATGATGAATGGTATGAGGTCTCCATCGCAGCGCTCGCTGCCGAAGTGAAGGAGTAAGGGAATGCTAACGATTTCCCCGGGATGGGACTTGGAAGTGGAGCGAGGGCCGGAGTGGCTGTTCGTCAAGATTGGGAACCACGGTCCCGCTGATTCCGACATCCCATCACTTGCCGACGAGATCTGGGCGATCTTGGACCGCCATTTTGTCTACCGGGTGGTCTTGCAGTTGGACGGGGTCCGGGCGCTGAACCGCGATCTGTTGCGGGAGTTGGTGCTGCTGTACCGGCGCATTCGCCGGCACGGCGGCATGATGCGGTTGTGCGGCCTGTCCGGACAGCATCGCAGGATGTTGGAGGAGAGCGGGCTGATGCGGCGGTTCCCCGCCTACCACGATTTGCAGGAAGCCGTCATGGGCGACTGCCGCAAACCACGGTAATGTAGCAGGCACACGCCGTGTGCCGTCCGCCCATTGCCGCGGATACAGCGGACGGCACACGGCGTGTGCCTGCTACTTAGACCAGCTACGCAACTTCCAACTCGTTGAGAATCTCGGACACGCCGTCGATCCGGCGCACGGCTTCTTGGGCCATCTGCTTCTGGAAGTAGGATCGCACCTCGCCTCGCAGCGTTACGCGGCCCTGCTCCGTCTCGAAGCGGAGCGTCCGTCCGAAAAGATAAGGGTTCTTCGCCAGGGCGGTCAGCACGCGGGTGTCCAGAGGTGCATCCAATAAAGCCATTGCTCAAGGTCCGTGCCGGCAGAGGGGAGAACAGTATTTTCCGATCGGCAGCCGGAACAATTCAGATAAAGAAGAAAGTCTGCGGGGACTGAGAAATCTTGCTGATCCGCGGCGACTTTTCCGCTCGTAAGGCTCGAAACGGAAAAACTGAAGGTAAGTCTACGAGTAGGGTGGGACCAGCTCGCGTGAGCGAGCGCCGGCCCACCAATTGTGCCAGATCTTGGTGGGCCGGCGGCCGCCAAGGCGGCCTTGTCCCACCCTACCGCAGCAGATACGCCACCAGCGGGCTGAGGTTCACGGCCAGGATCAGGCCGCCCAGCAGCCGCACGCGGCGATGGAAGCGCCGCTCGAAGAGCGGGTCGGAAGCGGCGCGCGAAAGGAACTCCACGCGGCGGGCGATGCTCGCATGTTGCCAGCCCGTCCAGTGGCGGTCGATCCCGCTGAAATAGGCCAGTCGTTCCAGGGCCGAGACCATGGCCCCGATCGAGCGCTCTTCTCCGCGCCCTCCAAGACCCGGCAACCGAACAGGTCCGCCTGGTATTCCAGAAGCCGGGAAACGGCCCCGAAGACCAGTCCCACGTAGCCGCCCACCGCGGCCAGACTCGCCAGGCCGATCGCCGTCTGTCGGCCTAGCCCACCGGTGGTACACCAGAGGCCCAGCCGCTCGGCGATCGAGGGACAGAACTGCGCAAACAGCAGCCAGACGCTCAAGGGCAAGGCGATGGTCGCGATTCTCAAAGGAAGGTGCCGGTGGCGCACGTGTCCCATCTCGTGCGCGAAAACGGCCGCGATCTCTTCGTCCCCCAGGTGTGATAATAGTCCGTCGCTCAAAAAGACGTAGCGGAACGGGGGAAGAAAGCCCGCCACGGCCGCATTGATCATCATCCCGCTGGTATTCCAGACGAGGATCTCCCGGCAGCGGAAGCCGACCCGCCGGGCGGCCGCCTCGAGACGCTCTCGCAGCGCCGCCGGCGCCAGCGGCCGCGTCTGCCAGACGTACCGCAAGATAAGGGGGAAGAACACCAACAAGAGCAAAAGCGGCAGGGCGTAAATCGCCAATCCCGTCGTGCCCTCCAGAGCGCCGGGAGCCAGCCGTTCGGCGGCGTCCTGGACCGCCAGCACCAGCAACAGCGGCAACAGCAGCAACGCCAGGAAGTGCCGCGCCTGCATGAGCACGTAGCGGCCGCGGCCAGCCACGTGCCACTCCTCGGCCTCACCTTCGATCAGCGCCAGCCGCAAGGCCCGATCCACCTCGTAGAACGCCGCCCAGGAAACGACCAGGGGCAGGACTACGGGCAGGAGGATCAACACGCGATCGACGAGGAACAGGTGGTCCAGCCGCCAATTGAAACGGACCAACTGGCCCCAGCCGAGCCCGTAAAGAATCCCGCCGGCCACCAGCAGCCACAGCAGGGCGTGGATTTGCCGCAATCGCCGGAACCGCCGCAGCCACTGCCCCCGCCGGTCGAACTCCCGACGGATTCCCCGGGCGATCGACCGCGACGACACGAAGGCGAACAGGCCCACCAGCAGCAACCCGGCGAGCGCCAACAGCAACCGGCACCAGGCTCCCGTGACGGGTTGTCTCGGGCAGTCCTCCGCGATCACCAGAGCCGCGAGAACGGCCAAGGCCAGGATCAGTTGCATAAGGTCCATTCTAATTCCCACGGCTGGCATTCTCAAGGACGGTTCCTCCCTGCCCAGTTCCACTCCGGCCGCCAGCGGATTACGATAAAGGCATGAACACGCACGAACTGGAACAATGGGCAAGCCGGCTGCTTGCCGGCGAATTGTCGACCCAGGAGTTCGCCCAGCGGCTGGCCAGCCCGACGATCGCCGACCTTGGCGAGGCGCAACTGGACCTGGATCGCAGCCGCCGTTGCGGTTTCCCCGAGGTGGTCTTTGCGGAGGGGAAAACGGTGGCCGCGATGGAGAAGATTTTCGCCGCGTTGTTGGAGCAGGGAGTCGACGTGCTGGCCACGCGGATGTCGGCCCAACAGGCGGCGGAGTTGGGTTCCCGCTTTCCCAACTCGCACTACAACCCGGTCGGCCGGACTTTCCGCGTCCTGCGGCCGGTGGCAGAAGAGGGCGGCCGGGGCGTCCCGCCGGCGGTTGCCGGGGAGGTGGTCATCGTCACGGCCGGAACGAGCGATCTGCCCGTGGCGGAAGAGGCGCGGGAGACGGCCCTCTGGACCGGCGCCCGGGTGCGCCTGATCCAGGACGTGGGCGTGGCCGGACCGCACCGGCTGACGGCCAACCTGGCAGTCCTCCGTGGTGCGGATGCGGTGGTGGTGGTGGCGGGCATGGAGGGGGCCTTGCCCAGCGTGGTCGGCGGCCACGTCGCCTGTCCGGTGATCGCCGTGCCCACCAGCGTCGGTTACGGGGCCAGCTTCGGCGGATTGGCCGCGCTGTTGGGGATGTTAAATAGTTGTGCCGCCAACGTCGCCGTGGTGAACATCGACGCGGGCTTCAAAGGCGGCTACTTGGCCGGCCTGATCGCTCACCACGCCGCCCGCGGCCGAGCCCCATCATGAGCGATTCGGCCCTTCCGCGCCTGCCCGATCGGGACCCGGAAAGCCACAAGGGAACCTTCGGGACTGCGCTTTTGGTGGGTGGATCGCGAGGCATGACCGGGGCCGTCGCGCTGGCCGGCATGGCGGCCCTGCGGGGCGGGGCCGGGCTGGTGCGATTGGCCGTCGCCGACGTCTGCCTGGAGGTCGTCGCCGGCATCGAGCCCTCGTACATGACCTCACCGCTGCCCTCGGACCGCGCCGGGCGGATCGCTTACGCGGCGCTGGATCGGATCGTCGAGTTGGCCGCTCGGGCAACGGTCGTCGGCTGCGGACCGGGCCTGGGACGCAGCCTGGGGCTGACGGCCCTGGTCGCCCGGCTCTACCAGCACCTGGCCCAGCCGATGGTTGTCGACGCCGATGGTCTGAACGCGCTGTCCGCCCGGCCGGAGACCCTTGCCCGTCCCGGCGGTCCGCGGATCCTCACGCCACACCCCGGCGAGTTCGCCCGCCTGCTGGGGGTGGACGGCGTGCCGGCCGACCAGCGGCAGCCCCGCGCCGTGGAGTTCGCCGCCCGCTCGGGCGTGGTCTTGGTGCTCAAAGGTCATCGCACGCTGATTACCGACGGCCGGCGCGAGGCAATCAATCCCACGGGCAATCCCGGCATGGCAACCGGCGGGACGGGCGACGTGCTGACGGGACTGATCACCGCCTTGGCCTGTCAGCACCTATCGCCCTTCGACGCCGCTCGGCTCGGCGTCTATCTCCACGGTCTGGCCGGCGACTTGGCCGCCGAAGAACTCGGCCAGGAATCGCTGATCGCCGCCGACCTGATCCGCTACCTGCCGGCGGCGTTCAAAGCCCACCGCCGCCGGTATCCGCAGCGATCCTGAGGGCGGGCCCAACGAGGACATCTTGATTCTTGTCTTTCCGAGCCCTGGCAGCGCCGATCGATCGGCAGCAGGTTCAGTTGCGCCAAGAAAAACGGGAGCGAATCAGCGTACAGAGGGTCAAAAGGGGCCTGTGGACCGGGGCTGAATAGACCAGCGGATCGGGCTTCGCGGTCCTACCGGCCATCAGCGCGGCAAGCTGGGTGTTGACCGACCGGCCCTGGAGGAATACCTCGCCGCTGGTCAGCCCCACCGTGTTCAGCCGGTCGACACGCAGCAGAACCTCCCGCCCCAGGACCAGTTGCGTCAGGGAGCTCCGGATCGTCTGTTCCAACGGCTGACCCAAAGGTGGGGCAGCCACCCCGGACAAAGAGACGTGGTACGAGGCGCGGACGCCCGGCAAGTACACCCAGACGCTACCGTCATTCTCCACCGCCACCACCTTGCCGGCGACCGTGACCTTCGCTTCGCCGCCCCAAGCCGCCGTTGCGGACAGCAGAACCAGAACCAAGACCTGCGATCTCATTGGGTATCTCCTTAACACTCTAGGCCATATCCGTACCACGCGTGCAATAAAGCCTACCTACTGGCCGCGGCTTGACAAGGGTCAGGCAAAAAAATCCTGGGAACTTCATGCTGTCGACGCCTGAATCGCCCATCGGCCGGCCCGCTACGGACACCAGATTTGGATAATGGATTTGGCCCATAAGAGTTAGGAATCGTCGCGGGCCACCAGGCAGTCCTCGACAACCGCCGCTGAGCAGGGGAGAATTCCTCGTTACAGGTCTTGGGTCTTAGGCCTTAGGTCTTTGAGGAGCCCTGCAAGACCCAAGACCCAAGACCGCCGGAGCCCCGATGTCCTCTCAGCCCACCCTCGATTGCTGGTATCTCACGGGACCGACCGCCGGCGGCAAGACGGGCGTAGGGGTGGCGCTGGCCCGGCTGCTCAACGCCGAGATCATCTCTTTGGATTCGATGGCCCTCTACCGCGGCATGGACATCGGCACGGCCAAGCCCAGCCGGGAGGATCGCCTCGCCGTGCCCCACCACCTGGTCGACGTGCTGGATTGCGACCAGGAGTTCAGCCTGGCCCAATACCTGGAGGCCGCCGCGCGGCAGGTCGAGTCGGTTCGTGGCCGCGGGCGGGAAGTGCTCTTCGTCGGCGGCACACCGCTTTACCTCAAGGGTCTCTTGCGGGGCATCTTTCAGGGCCCCCCTGCCGACTGGGAGTTGCGCCAACGTCTGGAGGCAGAGGCCCGCCAGTCGCCTCCCGGCTTCCTTCATCGCCGGCTCACGGAGATCGACCCAAAAGCGGCCTCGAGGCTCCACCCCAACGATACCCGGCGGCTGATCCGGGCGATTGAGGTCTACGAGAAGACAGGCCGGCCGATCAGTGGGTGGCAGCAGCAGTTCGAGATCGGCCGGCCGGCCGCAAGCTGCCGGGTCTTCGTCTTGGACTGGGACCGGCAGGAACTCTACGCCCGCATCGACCGCCGCGTTGACGCCATGTTCACCGCCGGGCTGGCCGACGAAGTCCGCCGGCTGCTGGACGGGCCGAAGCCCCTGAGCAAGACGGCCCGCCAGGCCTTGGGATACCGGGAGGTGATTGAGTACCTCGAAGGGCAACGGGAAGGGAAAAGGGGACAGGCACCTTTTGCCGGAACGGCCCTTCGGGTGCTTCGCACAAAAGGTGCCTGTCCCCTTTTCCCTCCGAGCCTTGCCCAGACTGTGGAGCTGGTCAAGGTTCACACCCGGCAATTGGCCAAGCGGCAGTGGACCTGGTTTCGCAGTCTCAGCGAGTGCCGCCGCGTGCCCGTCACCGAGCAGTCGACGCCAGCCGAGATCGCCGGGCAAATCGCCGGCGCAGGTCCGTCTTGACACGCGGGCCGTTTCCGGGGATAAACCGCGGCGGCCAGTAGTCTCATGGAGGAGGTTGCGCTAATGGTCCCCGTCAAACCGGTTCCCGCGGTCCAGGTTCCCCGTCTTCGGAGCAGCCTGGTCTTGGCCATACTGGCGGTGGTGGCTTTGGCCGTGTCGGCCGGCTTCTGGTATTGGAGCAACATGTCCAAGGACTCGCAACTGAGCCTGGCGTCGGGCGTGGAATTGAAGTACCGCGCCGACATGATCGGCATCCTGCAGAAAGAGGCCGAGGCGAACGAGTTGGAGATCCAGATGCAGCGGATTGCGAGCTCGACGGACGCCATCGCCCAGGTCGACCGGGGCGAGCTGGACGCCGCGGTGATCCCCGCCGGACTGGCCGTCAAGGCGGCCAACGTGCGGCAGGTGGCTATGTTGGACTGCGAGGCTTTGCACCTCTTCGTGAAGCCGGAATTGCTCGCGCAAGGCGTTGCCGGTCTGAAGGGGAAGCGGATCTACCTGGGCACCCCGGGGAGCGGCGTCAGGATCATTGCGGAAGAGATCCTGGCCTTCATCGAGTTGAAGCCGGGCAGCGATTACCAGGCCGAATCCTACACCTTCGCCGACCTCGGCAAGCTCATGGCGACGTCGCCGGACGCCTTGCCGGACGCCATCTTCGGCCTTTCCCCGCTGCCCTCGCCGTTGGGCGAAAGGCTCGTCAAGTACGGCTACCAACTCATGGAGCTGCCCGTCGCCGAGGCGATGGCTCTGCGGAAAGCGTATATCGAAGACCTGGTCATCCCGGCCAACACCTACGGCGTCCATCCCGCGGTGCCGGAGAAGCCGCTGCACACGGTGGGCACCCGGGCCGTGCTGGTCGCCAACGCCAACGTGCCCAAGCTCGCCATCCGCCGCTTGTTGGAAGTGCTCTACGAGAGCGATTTCGCCCGCCGCGTGGGCATCAAGCCGTTGAACGCCGACTTGCTCCAGCGGTCGGGCGAATACCCCAACCACCCCGGCACGGTCGCCTACCTCCATCGCAACGATCCCTTGTTCAACAAGGACCGCATCGACGGCATCAAGAGCTTCGCCGGCACGCTGGTCTCGGCCGCCTCCGCCTTGCTGCTGGCCTGGCAGTGGTACAAGCGCCGCCGCGTGGCCGGAGTGGACGACTACCTCCGCGCTTGCAACAAGATCGAGCTGGACGTGCTGGACGCATCTTCCCGCGGCGCGCTGGGCGAAGCGGAGCTGCAAGCCGGCCTGGCGCAACTGGGCGATCTGAAGATCGACGTGCTGGAAAAGCACCAGCAGGGCGTCTTCGCCGGCGACCAGCAGTTCGACGCGCTGGTCTCCCGCATCGAAAGTCTTCAGCGGACCCTGCCGCACTTGCTAGTCGCTACTGCCGGACAAGCCGGTAGCGGCGCCCCCGCAGCCGGCCAGCGCCGAGCGGATCTCCAGCCGCACTTCGTCGTCGGTCTCGACCATAAGTTGGAGGCGGAGCGACTCCCGGCCCGCGGGCCAGGCGCAGCGGCCTAGGGCCCAAGCGCAGGCCCCGCGGACCAACGGCTCCGGATCGCCAAGGCCGTGGGCCAGCGCGGCCAGCGCGGCTTCGTGCGGACGATTGCCCAGGATCAAGGCCGCAGTGCGCAACAACCCGCGACGACGAGGCCGCCAGAGGGGCGTGTGGCGGAAACGCGTGCGGAACGCGGCATCGTCGAGGAAGAACAGCGGCGCCAACTCGACCGGGTTGCGGTCCGGCGCCGGCAGCATCGGTAAGTAGCAGGCACACTCCGTGTGCCGTCCGCCCGTGGTGGCGGAAACAGCGGGCGGCACACGGAGTGTGCCTGCTACTTCAACGGGTAATGCCCGCTGGTTCCAGGGACAGACCTCCTGGCAGACGTTGCAGCCGAAGACCCAGTCGCCCAGCGGCGCCCGAAGATCCTGCGGGACGGGGCTACCCAACTCGATAGTCAGATAGCTGATGCAGCGGCGGGCGTCCAGCTTCCAGGCATCCACCAGCGCGCCGGTGGGGCAGGCATCGAGGCAGGCCCGGCAGGTCCCGCAGTGGCCCGTCTCCATCGGCTGGTCGTAGCTCAACTCTGCGGTTGTCAAAAGGGCGGCCAGAAAGAACCAACTCCCCAGCCGTCGGTTCAACAACAGCGTGTTCTTGCCAATCCATCCCAAGCCGGCCAACTGGGCGAACTCCCGCTCCAACAAGGGCGCGGTGTCGACCACCCCGCGGACCTTGGCCCCGGGCAGCAGCCGGCGATGGAAGTCGGCCAGTTGGTGAAGCCGAGCATGGAGCAGGTCGTGGTAGTCGTCGCCCAAGGCATAGCGGGAGACCTTTCCCTCGCCCGGCCCGGCTGGCGAGAGGTCGGCCGCCGGATAAGTGGCCGCCAGCATCAGCAGGCTACGGCAGCCGTCCAGGACAAATCGGGGATGCTGGCGAGCGTCCGCCCGGTCGGCCAGGTAGCGCATTTCTCCGGCGTACCCGGCGGCTAGCCATTGGCGGAAACGATCGAACCCGGCAGGCGTGACCGCGGGGCAGGCGCCGGCCAACTGGAAACCCAGCTCCAGGGCCTTTTGCTTCAAGGCGGCGGTTAGCGGTCCGGGTTGCATGGTTTGCCGCGTCGGCTCTGCTGCACGCGGGACGAAATGACGCAAGTTCGTAGTTTCGTAGTACCGGCTTTAGCCGGAAATCCGCGGCAAGACCGCCTAAAGGCGGGACTACGAACAGCGCATTTCCGACCGCGTGCAGTATATACTGTAGTACCTCATGCTACCTGATCGAAAGCGGAGCAGCCCCCGATGCGAGCCTATCTTCGATGGACAGCGGGCGCGGTTCTCCTGGCAGCGCTGGCGGGTTGCGGACCGGCGGTGCCACCGGAGGAATTGGGCCACGTGGTTTACGGAGAGAACAATCTGCCGAAGCCCCGGGAGCCCTACGTGCTGGCCCCCGCCCCGCCCGCCCCGCCTGGGGCGCCGCCGCCGAAACGAAGCACGGAGCCATAACGGCAATTAGTCCCCCTCTCCCTCCGAGAGAATGGTTGGGGTGAGGGGAATCTACGATGGATGAACCATTCTCGGCGCCGCACAGCCGGCGTGGCCGCCTGGGCTAACCATACCCCCAGGAAATGGCTGATGCCGGACTCTCCCAATTTTCCGGCTTGTTTTGCCGCCGCCTCGGATTAGCCTGAATGATGTGTGGTAGTCCGCTGGTAACGGGGGCTTCAGCTCGGGAAATTTTGGGGGGTCCATCATGTCGTTTGCTCTGAAGGCTGCGGCGATCTCGGTCGCGTTGGTGATCGTCCTGGGCGGGTCGGCGGCGATCGCCCACCCGCCAGGCCATGTGGCGTATGGCGGCGGACATTACGGTGGCGGACATTACGGCGGCGGCCTTTACGGCGGCGGACTTTACGGCGGCGGCCTTTACCGCGGCGGCCTTTACGGTGGCGGCCTTTACGGTGGCGGCCTTTACGGTGGCGGCCTTTACGGTGGCGGCCTTTACGGCGGCGGACTCTGCGGTTACGGTCTTTACGGCGGCTGGTGGCCGGGCCTCTATTTTCAGGATCCGCCCTACTTCGCCCTCTATCCGCCGGTCTACTACAGCCAGCCCATCCCTCGGCCCTATGGTTTCAGTCCTTACGCTTATCCGCCGGGCACGATGACGCCGGAAGCCATTCGGGTGCAGCCGCTGATGGTTACCAACCCTTTTGTCCCCCAATTGGCGGCTGCCGAGAGGCCGACCACGACGACCGGCCCACTGCGGATTCGCAACCCCTATGTCGCTCAGCCGGAAACCGGCCTGGCAGCCTTCAACGGCCTGACCGACCTGCCGGCGTCGAAGCCGCAGATCGTGTACCCTGCAAACTTGAAGTGACGCTCGCCGGGCCGAAGCGGTCTTGGGTCTTTGGTCTTTGGTCTTAGGCCGTGGGTTCCGGGTCTTGCACGGGTGCTCTAAGACCTGAGACCCAAGTCGCAAGGCCCCTTCCGCGAAATCGGCCTGGACAGGGACGGGAAATTCGCTAGTCTACGGGCCCCTCGGAGGATCTTCGAGGCTCGTCAAGGGTGAAAGGAGTCTCCTCGATGACGCGGCCGACGCTGCTGGTCGTGGCCTTGTTGGTCCTGGCGGGCTGCCAGGCTGAGAATCGTGCTGCGCCGCCGGATCCCTTCCTGTTTGGCCCCACGCGTGTCCCGCCGCCCGGAACCGGTACGATTACCCCGCAGCCAGGCCTCAGTACCAGTCGCCCCGCCACGGCAGGGGTGGTTTCGCCGCCGGCGAGCGGCCTGCAATCTTCGGCGGTTGCGGCAATGCCGGCCCCCGCTTTCGGTGGCCTCGTGCAAAGTCCCGCGGCCAGCGGCACCGCGACCCCTGTCGGCGACCAGGTCAGGATTCCCGATGCGGCCCGCAGGCTGGACCCGCCAGGCCCGCTCGTTGCAGGCAACAACTCCCCGTCCCCGCACCCTGCAACGTCAGCCGGCACCACGTCAACCACCCCCAGTGGGGCGATCTCCGGCAGCCCCGGTTCTTCCTCCCCGGCGTGGCCGCCTGGGCTAACAGGTGCAGATCGGTCAGCCCCGGCGGCCACGCCGGCCATGTCCTCAGTCGTGGCCGACCGGCGGAGCGATCCCTTGCCCTCAGGCCAGGATCGGGTCGTGCAAACGCTGTTGCCGAGGAGTCAGGCTACGGCCACCCCCTCGCCGTTTGCCCCGCCCGGCAGCGCCCGGCCGCTGCAAGCCCCGGCCGGTTCGGGCGGGAATAAGAGCAGCGTCGTGGACATCGACGACCTCCCGGCCGCCACCCCGACGGGCCAACCTCAGACCTCGTACCACCCGAGCACGATTCAGCTCGTCTCAGGCATTGAGGAAAAGGGGGACAGTCCCCATTTGCCGGGACCAACCTCTGGTCGGTGCCCGCCCGGAGGGTGCTTCGCACAAATGGGGGCTGTCCCCTTTTCCCCCGGCAGCCGCTATGGCTACGACCCGCAATATGGGTGGTTGCGAGGCAAGCTGGAGTTCTCCGAGTCTGATCGTCACTGGAAACTCCGTTATATCCCCATTGACGGGGCAACGGACAACTTCGGCGGCAGCGTGATCCTCGCGGACACACTGCTCCTTTCGGGGTACGAGCGAGGCGATTTCGTCGAAGTCGCCGGCAAGCTCCTTTCGGCTTCGCCGGACAAGCGCACTTACGCTCCCAAGTACCAGGTCAGTCGGCTCCAGCGGTTGGCCAACTGATCGTCTCGATCCGGCGTTTCCCGCCCTTACGGGGCCGCTTCGGCGCCTTATACTTGAAGGTAGCAGGAAGGGTATCCCTGCGCTGACAGCGGAACTGGCGGAGAGCGAACGACCTTGGGCGCGATTCCTACCGGACTGAAGGCGAAAATCGAGTCGGTCCTCCTCGGCACGCCGCCGGGCCGCATGGCCCGCTGGGCGCTGTTGCTGCCGCAGATCGCCGAGATGGAGCCGGGGCTGATGAAGCTCAACGACCATGAGCTTCGCAAGCGGAGTCTTTCGCTCCGCTACCGGGCCAAGAGCGGCGAGCCGCTGGCACGCCTCCTGCCGGAAGCCTACGCCCTGGTCCGCGAGGCCGGCCGGCGGACGATCAACATGCGCCACTTCGACGTGCAGATCCTCGGCGGCATCGCCATGTTCCACCGCTCGGTCGTGGAGATGCAGACCGGCGAAGGCAAAACGCTCTGCGCTACGCTGCCGATGTACCTCTACTCGCTGGCGGGCAAGAGCTGCCACCTGGCCACGGTCAACGACTACCTCGCCCGTCGCGACGCCGAATGGATGGGGCCCATCTATAAAGCCTTGGGCATCAAGGTGGGCGTGATCGAGACCCCCATGGGCCAGCCCGAGCGCCGCAAGAACTACGCCTGCGACGTGGTCTACGGCACGGCCAAGGAATTCGGCTTCGACTTCCTCCGCGACCGGCTGCTGTTGCGGCGGATCCGCGAAGGGCAGACGGACATCCTCGCCGGGATGCTCGGCCAGCGGCAGGGGGCCGGCAGCGAGCAGCCGGTCCAGGGAGAGCCCTTCTTCGCCCTGGTCGACGAGGCCGACAGCATCCTCATCGACGAAGCCCGCACCCCGTTGATCATCGGCGCGCTGCCCACCGACGAAGAGAAGCTGGCGGTGGAATGCTACAAGTGGGCCTCCACGGTCGTGGACGAGTTCGAGGAGGACGACGACTACGAGTACGACCACGAGAAGAAGAGCGTCGAGCTGACCCGCGAGGGCCGGCAGAAGGTCCGCACGCTGGCCAAGCCCGAGGCCATGGACACCGTGGGCATGTTCCACATCTACCGCTACGTGGAGCGGGCCATCAAGGTCGAGCGGGAGTTCATCTTCGAACGCCAATACGTGGTCCGCGACGGCGAGATCGTGATCGTCGACGAGTTCACCGGGCGCCTCTCGGAAGGGCGGAAATGGCGCGACGGCATCCATCAGGCCGTGGAAGCCAAGCAGGGCGTGGAGGTGACCGTGGCCACCGGTCAGGCGGCGCGAATCACCGTCCAGGACTTCTTCCTGCGGTACGAACGGCTGGCCGGCATGACCGGCACGGCCAAGTCCTCCGCCGGCGAGCTGCGCAAGATCTACAAGGTCCACGTGGTGATCGTTCCCACCAACCGGCCGGTGATCCGCCAGCGCCTGGCTGACCTGGTTTTCGGCTCGGACGAGGAGAAGTGGCAGGCGATCGCCGACGAGGTGGCCGCGATGCACGAGCAGGGCCGCCCGGTGCTCATCGGCACGCGCTCGATCGACAAGTCGGAGCACCTCTCCAAGCTGCTTGCGGAGCGTGACATCGAGCACCAGATCCTCAACGCCAACCACATCGCGGCCGAGGCCGACATCGTCGCCCGCGCCGGGCTCACGGGGAAGGTCACCGTCTCCACCAACATGGCCGGCCGCGGAACGGACATCAAGCTCGGCGAGGGCGTCAAAGAGCTGGGGGGCCTGCACGTGGTCTGCAGCGAGATGCACGACTCGGCCCGCATCGACTGGCAGCTCCGCGGCCGTTGCGGCCGCCAGGGCGACCCGGGAAGCTGGCGCCAGTACCTGGCGCTGGACGACGAGCTCCTGGAGACCGGGCTGGGCCCCAAGAAGGCACGGCGGTACGAGGCCCTGGGCGAAGCATCCGGCGGCTCCTACAACCACCTCAACGGCCTCTTCCGCCGTTCCCAGCGCAAAGTCGAGCGGCGTCACTTCCGCGACCGCCGCGCCCTGATGTACTTCGAGAAGCAACGCAAGAAGATGCAGCAGCAGATGGGCCAGGACGTGTACCTCGATACGCCCGGGTAAGCAGCCGCCGCTGGAAACACGCGGGGTGTCCCCAATGACCCTGTTCAGGTAGGGTGCGAGCATGTCGGTTCTGGATCTTTTCACCGAGTGCAACAAGGCCGTCGTCGAAAGCGTCCTTATCCAGCGGTCCAGCCGCTCGGACAAGGAGTTTCACTTCCAGAACTGGTTCACCGGCAGGCTCGCCGCGCTCAACTTGAACTACGACCCGCCCCGCCGAAACACGTACCCCGATTTTCGGCTGGTCGCCTCCACGATCGGCTTTGAACTGAAGGGGCTGGAGTTTCCGGGCCGCGTCGCTGACTTCGACTGCAACAGCCAGGTCTGCACGGGCTTTCACAACGGCCGCGCGATCTACTACGTGTTCGGGCGGTATCCTAAGAGCAAGGAGAGCACCTACCCCGTACTCGATCTGGTCATCTGCCACGGGAACTTCCTGAACGCTCGCCAAGACTACATCCACAAGAACAGAAGCTTCCGGGGCTTCGGCAGCTACGGGGACATCCTCGTCAGGGACCGTAAGATGTACGTCGCCCCGACTCCGTTCGGCCTGCTAGATGGCATCGACCGGCAGGTGACGCTCATCCTTCTGGCCGACGAGAAGGTCGACGCTCGCTTCCGGCTGGTCGGCGAGATCGAGCGCATCGAGACGCAGAAGGCGGTCACGAAGTACACCTTCGACTTGAAGACGAACGATCTTACCACGTCCGAAGATGACAACCCGACCGCCGGGACCGTCCACGGCTTCCGCGCCTACCGCCTCAAGAGCGCCCCGCAAAGCAAGGTCGTGATGAAGCAACAGCCAGTGACGCCGACCAGCGCCGACGCGGACCCAGGAGAAGAGGACGGCGAGAGGAGAGCTAGCCGGCCCCTGCGTAAACCGCGTCGATAGCTCGCTCCAGTTCCGCCTCGTGCTCCCTGATGGGATCGCCGGACGTGACCGGCTGGTTGGACAAGTGCAGGAGCACCTGCGACATCAAGATCACGCGGGCATCGTTTCTGCTCATCGGCCTCTTGCAAGTCCGGAGCCGGGCCACCTGCGCCAAGGCGTCCTTGGTCGCCTGCTTCAAGACCGACTTGAAGTCCACAGGCAGCAGAGCGTCATGGTTCCCCTGTTTACGACAGACGATGATGATGTCGTAGTCGATAGGCTCTTTGGCCTGGGTCTTCGGAGCCGCCACGGACATTTCGGCCTTGATCGGGTGGACCGCGACGATCACGAACCCGGCATCCGCGAGTGGCGCAGCACGGATCGCCAGCCCTCGGGCCTTGAATGGTGGTAGGTGAAGATCAGCAGCGCGTCGTCCCGCAGAACCCGGTGGCACTCCTTCCATACGGCCCCTAGACGGGTCCCGAAGGTGTCGGCGTCCCGATGCTGAACCTCCTCGGCGCAGCGGGTGGTTTCGCACGCCCGAACACCGTCCGTGCCGAGGATATGCCGCTGCCAGACGTGGAAAAAGTCCGCAAGCTGTGAGTAATGCACGTTGTCGAAGAAGGGCGGGTCGGTGACGACCGCCTCAACCGACTTGTCAGGAATATCGGTCATCGAGGAGCTGCCGCAAGCCAGATAGGCCCGCTTTCCCTTGGCGAAGTCGCAGTAGTTGGTCGCGACATCGACCTTGATGGGCTGAGACGCGCCGTGGACCTTCTCGCCCACGATGCGCCCACTGGTCTGCGTGGGCCGGACCTCGAACGGGAACTCCTGGTAGTCGAGCGCCCGGAGAATTCGGCTCTGAAACAACGTCGAGAACGCTCCGGAACTCTTCGGCGTGCCCCAGAGGTTCGCCTCAAGCGGCGTTCTCTCCGGCTTGAGGATGTGGTGGGAGAACATGTGCCGCACGGCCCCGGTGCCCTCGCCTTTGAAGGAGGCGAACATATTGTTGAACTCAAGGCAACCAGACAGGAGGCAAGCGAAAAGCTCCCGAGTCCGAGGCTCCTCGATCTTGCGGATGCGGTCCACAAGAATGCTCAAGCAGAGCAACTGGCGGGCGTTGAACATCAAGTGCCAGTGAGTGTAGTTGTAGCCCAACGCTTGATTGGTGTTGTACCCTGGTTGGATGGGGACGACCGGGTAGGCGTCCTTCCTCTCTCGAAGTTGGCGCTCGGCCTCGTCGAACAGGGCGATGTCCTCCCGGGTGATACGCTGATACTGTTTCTCGCTGTCGTGAAGCAGCACCATTTTGGCGTACATGCGATGTCGGGGCGGCTGCTTCGTGGCCTTCACAGTCTTGGCGATAAGGAAAGAATGTCGGCATTTCTGACAACGAGCCATTTGACCGTGTGCGGGGCCTGCTTGTGGGTTGAACGCGAGTTTGCACTCAGCACAGGTGGTCTTCTCCGCGTCATAAGCGACCTTGTTGATCGCCCCGCAAGCGGGGCATAGCGCTTTGCAGGAGGGGTATTTCTTGGGGTAAGCGTGTTGTGAGAAGATGTAGCGGCTGAACAGGTCCACGTCTTGTCCGCATGCGGGGCAGGTGAGCACCTTGACCCAAAAGTAGTAAAGCACGTCGGCAGTAAGCTCATCGGGGAAAAGGCCAGTGCCCATCCGCGTTTGGTAGAAGTGCTGAATGACGGGAGCGGTGTCTGCCTCCATCGCCGCGAACTCGCTCACAATCCCGGATCGGGAATGTGCCGCCAGGGCGTTCTTGACGAGAAAGTGGCTAACCGGATTGATGTCCTGCCCGATTGCCCGGTAGCCGAGCTTGATGGCCTCGCCAACCGTCGTGCCGCTTCCCATGAAGGGATCGAACACGACATGCTTCGAGCGCTGTTGTCGAGCGTAGAAGGCCGCGAGGATGTCGGTGCCGGGTGGCGAAAAGGCCGCGATCAGGATCGCGCGAAACACGGAGCCGAGGCGCTGCGCCCACCACTTATGGATGTGGTAGATGGGCCGGTTGATCTCTTTGCGCCAGCTCTCAAGCTCGGCGATGTCGCTCAGGTGCTCAAAGGGGAACGCGGAGGTCTCGATGACCGTCCGCGCTCTGCTCGAACTCATTCGCTTCGGTATGGTAGCCATGCCGCTGATGCTTCCTTGTCATACATACCACGGAATGTTACGGGCGATTCTGGCAGACATGTTCAGTACACCGGCCAATTTCACGTCGCCCTCACCGCGAAAGGCCGCGGCTGCTCGCCGCGGGTGTGGATCTCCCACATGGTAAGATACGCTTTCTCAAGATTCCGCGCGAACTGCCCGGCGTCGAAAAGCGGGGACGTTCTGCGATTGGCCGCCAGCCGCGACCGTAACTCGCCAAGGTAAGCGGCATCACTGGCCAGCCGCAGCGCCAGCGAGTAATACTCTTCCAGCGACCTGGTGATCAATTCCGGCAGGCCTACGGCCCGCAGCAGGCTGCCGGCCACTCGGGAAATGAAGGTCTCCCCGGCCATCGTCAGCAGAGGGCAGCCCGCCCAGAGGGCGTCGCTGGCCGTGGTGTGGGCGTTCACGGGGAAAGTGTCGAGGAACAAGTCGGCCGCACGATGCCGTGCGAGATGCTCCGGCAGCGGAATAGGCGGTGCAAACACCAGCCGCTGCGCCGCTACCCCCCGCGACTCCGCCTGCCGACGCAGGTTGGCAGGCGCAAAACCGTTGCATTCCAACAGCCACAACACGCTCTGGGGAACTGCCTTCAACAGCCCCATCCACACGTCGAACATCTCGGCGGTGATCTTGTAGCTGCTGTTGAACGAGCAGAAGACAAATCCCTTCTCCGGCAGTCCGCACTCGGCCCGCGAGGGAGTATGCGGCGAGATCTCGCGTTGGCTGTCGTTGACCTGGTAACACCAGGGCAAGTGGACCAGTTTCTCCGTGAAGAACGGCTGCTGATCGGCCGGAACGACGAAATCGTCAACCAGGATGTAATCCATGAACGGGGCGCCCATCGTGCCAGGATATCCGAGATAACTTACCTGGACGGGCGCGGCGCAGCGCGAGGATCTGCGTGCGGGTGTTCTGCGTGTAGCCCTTCAGATCGACCAGAATGTCCACCCCGTCGGCGGCAATACGCTGCGCCGATTCCACAAACGACGCGTCCCTGAGATCCGAAAAACGATCAAGCGCCTTGATCAGCCGCCCCCTCATCGGGCTGCCGTCGTCGAGTCCGTACGAGTAGCCGAAGAGATCGAATCGCTCGCGGTCGTGTTTCTCGAGCAACTCGGCGATGAGATAGGCCGTCGCATGAGAATGGAAGTCGGCGGATAGATACCCGACGGTGATTTTCGACCTGGGATTCGACGCTCGATCGCGTGCCAAGCTGCGCCCGGGCCCGCTTATCGCTTTCAGTTGACGATCCACCCACTGCCGCGCACATCGCAGTTGCTGCTCCGCCGTAGTGATCGTCGGCAGGACAAGGAAAGTGAACGGCGACACCGGAGGCGCCGTGCCGCCATCGGCACCTCTATCAACGACCTCGATCAGGCGTTGTGAAAGAACTTTCAGGTCATCCCAGCAGCACAGATGTTGAAGCACATGAACCAAAGAGCCAAGCGATGCCGCATTGTCCGGCGTCAGTTCCATCACCCGGCGGTAGCAGGCAGCCGCTTGGTCCAGCTTCCCCTGGCTGTTCAATGCCATGCCCAGGTTGTAGTGTGCCTCGGCAAAGTCCGGCTTCAGCTCCAGTGCCCGGCGGTAGCTGGCGACCGTTTCGTCCACTTTCCCCTGGTCGTTCAAGGCGGCGCCCAGGTTGTTGTAGGCCACGGCGAAGTCCGGCTTCAGTTGCACTGCGCGGCGGCAGCAGGCGACCGCTTCGTCCAGCTTGCCCTGGGCCTTCAAGGAAAGGCCCAGGTTGTTGTGCGCCAAGGCATTGTCCGGCTTCAGCTCCAAAGCTCGTCGGCAGCAGGCGACTGCTTCGTCCAGTTTCCCCTGGACGTTCCGTGCCATGCCCAGGTTATTGTGGGCATTGGCAAAGTCCGGCTTTAGTTCCAGAGCTCGTTGGCAGCAGGCGACCGCTTCATCCAGCTTTCCTTGGTCGCTCAACGCGGCGCCCAGGTTATTGTGTGCCTCGGCGAAGTCCGGCTTCAGTTGCACTGCGCGGCGGTAGCAGGCGACCGCTTCGTCCAGCTTCCCCTGCTCGCTCAACGCCACGCCCAGGTTGTTGTATGCCTCGGCATAGTCCGGCTGCAGTTGCACTGCGCGGCGGTAGCAGGCGACCGCTTCCTCCGGCTTCCCCTGGTCCTTCAACGCAATGCCCAGGTTGTTGCGCACCTCGGCATAGTCCGGTTTCAGTTCCAATGCCCGGCGGTAGCAGGCGACCGCTTCCTCCGGCTTCCCCTGGGCCTTCAACGCAACGCCCAGGTTATTGCGTGCCTCGGCATAGTCCGGTTGCAGTTCCAATGCCCGGCGGTAGCTGGCGACTGCTTCCTCCAGCTTCCCCTGGGCCTTCCACGCAACGCCCAGGTTGTAGTGTGCCTCGGCCCAGTCAGGTTTCACGGTGAGGGCGCGATCGATGTACTCGGCAGCACGTTGGTGGTTGCCGGTCTGCCCGTTGACGATACCCAACAGATGCCACGCATCGGCATGACTTGGCTCGACCGCGAGAATCTGCCGATAGATCTGCTCGGCAGCTTGCAGCCGGCCCGCTTGATGATGTTCGATCGCAATCGCCAACGCTTGGGAAATCGTTGCCATCATTGCTTCACAGGCCCCAGCAGCTCGCGGATCCCGCTTTCGACCTGTTGGCTGACCTGCGGATAATAGCCGACCCAGACGTAGCGGATCACTCCCGTCCGGTCCATGACAAAAGTCGTGGGGTATCCCTCGAACCGGCCCACCTTGTCGAAGGCCTTGCGGGTCGTGAAGGCCGGATCGCAGTAGGTGGCCAAGTGAAGGCCGAGCTGCTGCAAAGTTTCCTCGGTCGGGCCGCGTAGCTCCTCGATGTCTTCGCTTCCATCCCGTCCACAGGAAATGGGAAGAAATCGGAAACCGGGCTGGCTGGCAAACTTGTCGGCCACCTCGGCAATATCGGGCAACTCCGCCCGACACGGCGGGCACCAGGTCCCCCAAAAATCAACCAGCACCACCTTTCCCTTGAGATCGTCGAGGGTCACGGGCGCCGCGTCGCCGGTGAGCGGCTTCAATTCGAGGATCGAAAGCCGGTTCCCCACCGCCGGATGGCTTTCCCTAGAACCGCTGCCCGCCGCCGGATGGCTTACCAATGGGGGGGCGGGCCAAAGCGTCATCAGGATCAGGACCACCGCCACCAGGCCCAAGATGCCAAGCAAGACCAGAACGATCCACAGGCCGCGGCTGGGGGCGGTCGAGGGCGAAGGGGTCGGCGGCTGGTTCACGTGTTGCTCAGGTTCGCTCATGCGCAGGGCTCCACAAGGGTTTGTCTCCATTATAATGGAGTCCTCCGGGTTTAGGTGCAATGGGGGGTGAGCCGCGGAAAGGGTGCCGCCATGCGTTACGAAGTCGAACAGAAGTTTCCCGTGCCGGACATGGCCGCGGTCCAGAAGCGGCTTGCCGAGTTGGGGGCGGCCGTTGCTGCTTGGCAGCTCGAGGTGGACCTTTACTTTGCCCATCCGGCGAAGGACTTCGCCCGCACCGACGAGGCCCTGCGGATCCGCACGATCGGCACGGCGAACTACGTCACCTACAAGGGGCCGAAGATCGACCAGACCACCAAAACCCGCGAAGAGATCGAGCTGCCGCTACCCGGCGGCCCGCAAGGCTACGCCGACGGGCGACGTCTGCTGGAAGCGCTGGGGTTCCGCCCCGTGGCGGAGATCCGCAAGCGTCGCCGCAAGGCGGAGATCGCCTGGCAGGGACAGAAGGTCGAGGTCTCGCTGGACGAGGTGGACTCGCTGGGCACTTTTGTGGAGTTGGAGCTGATCGCCTCGGCCGACGGCGTCGAGTCGGCCAAAGAGTCGATTCTCCAACTTGCCTCTGCGTTGCGGCTTGCCGGCAGCGAGCGGCGGAGCTACTTGGAGTTGCTACTGATCGCCTCTCCCGAAGGCAGAGGCATTAGGATCAGGGGCGGCGAGGATGGCTCGTCCATCGTAGATTCCCCTCACTCCGGCCCTCTCCCGAAGGGAGAGGGGGACGCGATCACTTCTCCTCCAGCCCCTTGGCCGCCAATTCGCCGTAGTGGGTGCCCTTGAACCGCTTGGCGACCGCCTGCATCAGCTTGTTGCGCAGATTGGGTTGAGCCTGGACCTGCTGGACCGACTTCTCGTACGACTGCTTGGCCGCCAGCTCCCGCTTGAACTGCGGATCAGAGAGGAAGTCGTTGAGCAACTGCCGGGCCTTCTTGCCTTCCGCCGCGGTCTTGAAGCCCGCCGCCAGGACCGACGCCTTCCCATAGGCTTCCAGCCGCTCGTCGAGCTCGCCCTGGGAGAGCTCTTCGATCTGACGGCCCTGCCGCTTCAAGTAGCTGCGGACCGCCGCGTTGAACTTGGCCTGGCTCTCGGCGTCGAGCTGCTTGCGGGCCTTCAACAGCGAGGCTTCGGAGGCCCCCGTCCCGAGCTCCAGCGGCCAGAGGATTTCGGCAACTCTCTCGGGAAGATCCGGGCTGAGGACGTTGAACTCCCCCAGGTCGTTGTTGCCGGCCAGTTCCTTGGGCAGAACGAACTGGCGCGGCTTCTCGTTGCTGTAGAAGCTGCCGGCCTCGCCCTTCTTGACCAGTTGTCCCTTGGAGTCGATCAGGGCGAACTTCCAAAGCTCGCTGTCGAAACCCAGCCGCTTGGGCATGGAACGATCGTAACCGTGGAGGATGTTGGGGCCGACGAACTTCCGCTCGGCCAGGTAGTCGATCTTGGGCGGATTCCGCGGGTCGGCGAAGATCGCCAGCACCACCAGCGGCTTCCCCTGGATGGCCTCCTTCAACTGGCCGAGCATCTCTCCCGACCAGCCGTTGCAGATGGGGCACCAGGTGGCATAGACCAACAGCAACGCGGACTTTCCCCGCAGGTTGGCGTAGGACGTGCCCGGGCCCATCCATTTCACCGCATCCAACGACGGCGGCTCCTCGGCAAAGGCCCGGTTGCCGGCGCCCACGGCCAGCCCACATGTCAGCAACACCGCCGCAGCCACGTATCGCATGGCGGACTCCTTGAACCTTGTCAAACGAACTTGCCGTGCAAGAGGGCATCTTCATCGATCCGCCGGTAGTAGGCCCGGCGGAACGTCGTCAACTTCCTTTTCTCGCTCCGTGAACGTTCCAGGGCGCTGCTGAGCGTCTGCCGAACCGGACGCGGCATGGTTCGCCGCAGCCAGTCGCGAAGCTGGCCGCGCCGGCGACGGCTGGCCGCGCCGCGGTCCCAGGCGACGACATAGTCGCTCTGCTGCGGAGGGGAGGCGAAGATCTCCACGACGGCCACCCGCCGGGCGACCGTCATCATCAGGGTCGGCACGCGGTTGCACAACACGACCCGACGGCGGACCTCCGCCGGATCGCGCACGAGGTACCAGGCGCCGCCCGGCACGGCCTCGTGCAGCAGGACGACCTCGACCTGGTAGCCGTTGGCCGCGGAGAAGGCGCGGTAGATCAACTCGGGGCTGAGCTGCCAGAAGCCGTGGCCCATGAAGTTGTTGGCCATGTTGACCTGCGTGAAGTGGCCGCCGGGCCTGACCATCTCCATGCAGTTCTTCAACGCCTGGGGGATGTTGAAAACGTGCTCCAGCGTGCCGCCGTCGTGGATCGCGGAGAACCGCCGGCGCAGTCGGTCCGCTATCGGCAGGTTCATGTCGTGGAGGTCGGTTGCACCCTCATAGGCGGAGGCGTCGACCGACACGATCCGCTTCGCGCCCAGCAGAGTAAAGAACGGCTCGCTGTAGGGGTTCTCTCGCAGAAATTGGTCCGCATCGCCGGCGATGCCGAGTACCGAAAAGACCCGCTCCAGAGTCGCCGGGTCCGGCCGGAACGACTGCCGGCCGATCATCGCCGTGTCCGTGAAATCGACCCCCATCGACTTGGCGGCACAGAGAAACTTGACCGATTGCGGACCCAGGCCCATTCGACACCCTGACTGCAACCAGAATACCCCCCGCCCAACCGGGAGAGGGACGGGATGAGGGGCGCCACGAAGACGCCATCCACAGGATTCTCGCCCCCACGGTGTCCGCAAGTCAAGTCGGGTGGGTCGAGCGGAGCGAGCCCCACCATGCCTTTCCCCGGCGGCCGGCAAAGTTTTCCCAGGCGAATCGCTCGGGCAAGAGCCCCATCAATTTGTTGCCGACAAGCGGCTGGGCGGCTTGCCCCCGCCCGGGCATCGTGTATGGTTGGTTGGGACGGTAGTCCACCGCGATACGTGGAGCGAGGGAACCATGCCGAGGTTGCCGGCTGCGCTGGCAGTGCTGCTGACGATGGGCGTCTGCATCGGGTTCAACACGATCCGCTACCCGGTCGTTTGGCAGATGGTCGGCCGGGCCAATCCTTGGCCGCCGCCGGCGTCGCCCGCGTCCGGCGCAGCGCAGGGCTCGGATTCCCCGGCTCCTCCGGCAAGCGGTTCGCAGACCGTTTCCCGCTTACGAGCCTCCGCGGCGCTTCGCGTCGAGCCGGGCCTCTCCGGTCCGATTCGACCGATTTCGGTTGCGACAGAAGGGGACAGTCCCATTTTCGTCGGACGAAAATCGGGACAGTCCCCCCCGCCCAAAACGCGGGTCGTCTGCAACGGGTCGGCGTGCTACCTGGTGAAGGAGACCTCGCCCGAGCCTCTTGTGCCTCACGGCACCCCGATAGCAGAGCGATCGGGGCCACCCGCGGCTCCGGCCGCGGCTCTCCCTTCGGCCTCGCCGGAAGCAACGGTCGCTGCTCCGCTGGTGCCGATCGTTCGACCGCCGAAACCGGCAGCGGCGGCACCCGTGCTGACCACCGCGTTCGAAACGACGGACGTTGACCACGATCGGCTGGCGCAGGACAACGTGCAACGCCTGCCGCCGATCGATCGAGTCTTTCCGGCGGAGCCGACTTCCCCACCGGAAGAACTTCCGGCGGACCAGATCCCTTTCTACCCGTCGACGAGGCCGCGTCCTGCGGGCTGAGCAAGATGGGTGGGCCGGCGCTCGCTTCCGCGAGCTTGTCCCACCCTACCCGCTACGCGCCCTTGTACGACTCCTTCCACGACTGCCAGTCCTCGGAGATGGCGTGGGCCATGGTGCTGGCGGCGCGGGAGATCCATGCGGTGGGCCGGTCCTTCAGGTCGGCGCGGATCTTCTCTGTGGCCCCAGCGTCGCCCAGGTGAACGTTGGCTGTCTCCCGCCCCATCGCCGTCAGCAGACGGCTTTCGTCACGGTCTTTGGGCAGCGACCCAAGCTCGATGCGGCTGCAATCGGGGCCCAGGCGGCGGACGAGCCAGGGACCGGAAGGAGAGACCAGCGGGTCGGTCGCCCGGAACGATTGCCGGAGGATGGCCTGGTAGTGAATCGGCGAGCCGGCCGCGTCGCCGCTTGGCAATAGGCAGGCCGAGATGTCCAGGGCCTTGGCCTCGCGGGCGATCCGGCCGCCCCGCCACTCGGCCAGGGCCACGTAGCGCGGCCGACCCAGGCTCCCCAGCCCGGCGATGCGGTGGATGACCCGATACGCCAAACCCGGCTCGGGAAGCCACTTTTGCAACAGCGCGGTCACTTCGCCGGGGACCGGCTCCTTCAGATCGGGCACCTTGTCCATCTTGCCCCAAAAGACTTCCGGGTCGCGCAGCTCGCTTTGGGCCAGGTCCCGCAGCCAGACGTGCTGCTCGGCAAGGACAAAAGGTTGGCCGCCCTTGGCGAGTGCATCGGCATAGCCCTTGAGGATTGCGTCGCAGGCTTCATCCGGGTCCAGTGCAAGCGATTCCTCCTTGATCGCCAGCCGGGCGCTGGCGGCCAGCCGCACCAGGTCGACCGTATAGGGCAAAGGATAGGCCTCGTCGAAGTCGTTGATGCCCCAGACCAACCGCCCTTCCGCGTCGCGCCAGGTGCCGAAGTTCTCCACGTGCAGATCCCCCACCGCCAGCACCGCCGGGGCCTTGGCCAGCTCCGGGCAGACCTGCGGCCAGAGCTGCATCCAGCGGTAGAACGTCGCGCGGAGAAAGGGGAACCGTCCCGCCGCCATGTTCTTGTGCTTCAGATCGAGATCCTCGGGGATCAGTTTGATCCGCGTGCCCAGCCAAGCTTCGTAGACCTGGGTCGCCTCCTGGATCGAAGTCATCGGGATCGCCTCCGAGGATGGTTGCGTGTGGTCGAGCGCAGCGAGCGCCAGCAAAGGAACGGAAGAAGACGACAGGAAAACATGGGACAGGAAGATAGGCTATGTTCTTGTCCCTTATCTTCCTGTCATTAGGGTGCAAAGCTCCACTAGAACTCGGCGCTGCCGGGAGTGCGGGGGAAAGGGATTACGTCGCGGATGTTGCCCAGGCCGGTGATGAACTGAAGCAGCCGCTCCAGTCCCAGGCCGAAGCCCGCGTGGGGCACCGTGCCGAAGCGTCGCAGGTCGAGGTACCACCAATACTTTTCCGGCTTCAGCTCCTGTTCCTCCATCCGTTGCTTGAGGACGTCCAGCCGCTCTTCGCGCTGGCTGCCGCCGATGATCTCGCCGACCTTGGGCACCAGCACGTCCATGGCCCGGACCGTGCGGCCGTCGTCGTTGACCCGCATGTAGAAGGGCTTGATCGTGCGGGGATAGTCGTAGAGGATCACCGGCCGCTGGAAGTGCTTCTCGGTGAGAAAGCGCTCGTGCTCCGCCTGGAGGTCGTTTCCCCAGCGGACCGGGAACTCGAAGGGCAGGTCGGCCCGCTCGAGGATCTCCACGGCCTCCGTGTAACTGAGGCGGACGAACTGGCTGGCGACGATCGCCTCCAGCGTGGCGATCACCGTGTTGTCGATCCGCAGGTTGAGGAACTGCATGTCCTCGCGGCAATGCGCCAGCACGTCGCCGAAGAGCCGCTTGAGGAACCGCTCGGCCAGGTCCATGTTGTCGGCCAGCTCGAAGAAGGCCATCTCCGGCTCGACCATCCAGAACTCGGCCAGGTGGCGGGAGGTATTGGAGTTCTCGGCGCGGAAGGTGGGGCCGAAGGTGTAGACCTTGCCCAGGGCGCAGGCGAACGCCTCGGCCTCGAGCTGGCCGCTGACGGTGAGGAACGAGGGGCGGTCGAAGAAGTCCTGGGTGTAGTCCACCTCCGACTCGACCAGCGGCGGGCTTTCCAGGTTGAGCGTGGTGACCTGGAACATCTCGCCGGCCCCTTCGCAGTCGCTGGCCGTAATGATCGGCGTATGGACGTAGAGAAAGCCTTCCTCCTGGAAGAACTGGTGGATCGAGTAAGCGACGCGGTTCCGCACCCGGGCCACGGCCCCGAAGGTGTTGGTGCGGGGGCGGAGATGGGCAATCGTGCGAAGGAACTCGAAGGAATGGCCTTTCTTCTGCAGCGGGTAGGACTCCGGGTCGGCCTGCCCGTGGACGATCACGCTTAGCGCCTCGACCTCGGTGGCCTGGCCCTTGCCCGGCGAAGCCCGCAGCGTGCCGGAAACGCTCACGCTGGCCCCGGCCGCCAGGTGCTTGATCTGGGTCTCGTAGTTCGGCAGGGTCGCCGCGGCAATCACCTGAAGATTGCCTTGCGACGAGCCGTCGTTGATCTCCAGGAAACTGAAGCCGGCCTTGGAGTCCCGCCGCGTGCGGACCCAGCCTTGCAAGAGAACCTCGCGGCCCACGGCTTCGGGGCGTCGGGCGGCGGCAATCGAGATCTTCGTGGGCACAGTCGCACTCCTAGAAAGAGTGGTCAGTGGCTAGTGGTCAGTGGCTAGTGGTCAGCGGTGATTCCTGGCCACTGACCACTGGCCACCGACCACTAGCCTCCTTTGGCGGCCAGCCAGCGTTCGGCGTCCAGGGCCGCCATGCAGCCGGTGCCGGCGGCGGTCACCGCCTGGCGATAGTAGTCGTCGGCCACGTCGCCGGCCGCAAAGATCCCCTCCACGCTGGTATAAGTACGGCCGGGGGTCGTCAACTGGATGTATTGTTTGGGCGTCAGCGCCAGCTTGCCCCGGAGGAACGCCGTATTCGGCGTGTGGCCGATGGCCGGGAAGAACCCGCTGATCGGCAGCTTCAGGTCGGGCTCCTGGGCGGTGCTTTTCAAATGGACGCCGGTCACCCCTTCCCGATCGTTGCCCTCGACTTCCTCCACCACGCGGTTCCACTGAATGTCGATCTTGGGGTTTTCCAACGCCCGCTGGACCATGATCTTCGAGGCCCGGAGCTGATCGCGGCGGTGGACCAGGTGGACCTTGCTGGCAAATTTGCTGAGGTAATCGGCCTCTTCGACGGCCGAGTCGCCGCCGCCGATGACGGCTACCGGACGATTGCGGAACCGCGGCAGGGCCCCGTCGCAGACGGCGCAGCCGGAGACGCCCCGGTTCTTGAACTGCTCCTCGCTCGGCAAGCCGAGGTAGTTGGCCCTGGCGCCGGTGGCCACGATCACCGCCTCAGCCTGGTGACTCTGGCCATCGGCAGCCGACAAGCGGAAGGGGCGCGACTGGACATCGACGTTGACGATATCGTCGGTTATCACCCGGGTGCCGAAGTTCCGCGCTTGCCGGCGGATCATTTCCATCAGCGTGGGGCCGGTAACCCCGTGCCGCGCGCTTTCGGCCAGGTAGCCCCGGGTGCCTTCGTCGAGGGAATCCCCCATCGCGCTGGTGAAATAGGCACTGAGATCGCCGGCGGGGAAGCCGGGATAGTTTTCAACCTCGGTCGTGAGGGCCAACTGACCCAGGGGAAGGGTATGGCGGACGCGGTTGGCGTCGGTCACCGCGCCTTCGAAGACCAAGGGCTTGAGATTGGCCCTGGCTGCGTAGATCGCGGCCGCCCAAGCTGCCGGTCCGCTGCCGATGATGATCACTTTTTCCGCCACCTATACCTCCTGTAGGTTATGCTTTAGCATAACGAAATTCCGAGGCAACGACTGTTTGTTACTCGCACGTTATGCTGAAGCATAACCTACCCTGAATCCAGCATTATAAGCTTACGGCGGCCCTGGTCTACCCTGTCACATTGCTCGCCAGCGGGGGGAGGCGTATGATGGAGGGCAACTTGTGGTGGGGATACACTGTAGGGAACGCCCTCCGTGGCGTTCCGTGGAGGCGGCGAGACCGCGGAACGCCACGGAGGGCGTTCCCTACAGGCGATCCTGCCTTGATCACGCAAGGTCACTTGAGAAGGGAACCGCGTGCACTCGCTCTGGTTGGTAATTACGGCGCTGGCGGCCTTTGCGGTCGCCTATCGTTTTTATGGGGCCTTTCTGGCGAGCAAGGTTGCCGTGCTGAACGATACCCGCCAGACGCCTGCTCACCGCCTCCGCGACGATCTGGACTACCAGCCTACGCGGCGGCTGATCCTCTTCGGCGCCCACTTCGCCGCCATCGCCGGGCCGGGACCGCTGGTCGGCCCGGTGCTGGCGTCGCAGTGGGGCTATTTCCCCGGCTTCGCCTGGATCGTGATCGGGGCCTGCCTGGCCGGCGGCGTGCACGACTTCGTGGTGCTCTTGGCCTCGGTGCGGCAGGACGGGCTGTCGCTGCCGAAGATCGCGCGGAACCTGCTGGGACCGGCGGCCGGGGCGACCACCACCCTGGCGACGCTGTTTATTATCATCGCCACTCTGGCCGGCGTGGGGATGGTCGTCGTCAATGCCTTGAGCCAGAGCCCGTGGGGCATGTTCACGATCCTGGTCACCATCCCGGCGGCGATGATTACGGGTGTCTGGATGTACAAGATCCGGCCCGGGCGGGTGACGGAGGCGACGGTGATCGGAGTTACCCTGGTGATGCTGGGGGTCGTTCTGGGAAAGCCCTTCGGCGACTCGCCGCTGGGTCACTACCTGGTCTTCAGCAAGCAGCAATTGTCGATCCTGCTGCCGGCTTATGCGGCGGTGGCCTCGATCCTGCCGGTCTGGGTGCTGTTCTGCCCGCGGGGTTATCTCAGCTCGTACATGAAGATCGGGGTGATCGCAGTGCTGGCCGTGGGGATCTTCATCGCCAACCCGGTGCTCTCGATGCCGGCCACCACGCCTTTCATTTCCGGCGGCGGCCCGGTGGTGAAGGGGGCGGTCTGGCCGTTCGTGTGCATCGTCATCATGTGCGGGGCGCTGTCCGGCTTCCACGCCCTGATCAGCTCGGGGACCACGCCGAAGATGGTCAACCGGGAGTCGGACATCCGCTCCATCGGCTACGGGGCGATGCTGGTGGAGGGATTCGTCTCGATCGCGGCTTTGGTGGCGGCCTGCGCTTTGCCGCCGGGCGAATACTTCAAGATCAACATCCCCCAGGACAGACCCGAGCAGGTCGCCGCCTACCGGCAAGCCGTCCAGGGCGCCGAGCAGCGCGGTTTCGACATTTCCGTCGACCCGCTGCAATTCGACCGCTTGCAGCAGAGCACGGGCGAGACGAACCTCGCCGGCAAGGTCGGCGGGGCCGTGACGTTGGCGGTGGGCATGGCCAGCATCTTTTCCGCGCTGCCGGGGATGCGGCAGTTGACCGATTACTGGTACCATTTCGTGATCATGTTCGAGGCCCTGTTCATCCTCACTCTGCTGGAAACGGGCACCCGCGTGGCACGCTTCATCTTCCAAGAGTCGTGGGACCAGCTTCGCGGCCGGTCGCCTGAGGAAAGCGGCGGGCGGCCCGTGCCCTGGACAATGAACGTGGTGATGAGCGTGGTGGTCTGCTTCCTCTGGGGATACCTGCTCTACACCGGCAGCATCGACAGCCTGTGGCGGATGATGGGCATCGCCAACCAGCTCTTGGCGGCGATCGCGCTAGCGGTCGGCACGACGTACCTTTTGGCCCACGCGCCGAAGCGGATCTACGCGCTGGCCACCGCGATCCCGCTGGCGTTCGTCGTGGTCACGGTCTTCACGGCCGGGATCCAGAGCATGGCAATCTGGTGGAAGGCAGCGGGCGACGCCGGGCTGAAATTGAGGGAAGATCCGCTGGCGATCGTCAAGACCCCCGACCTGCTGAGTTGCCTCCTGGCCGGGATCATGCTGTTGTTGTCGGCGTCGATCGTGCTGGGGGCCCTGCGGCGATGGTGCGTCATGCTTTATGGTGAGCAAGAGCGATCAGCTTTCAGCGGTCAGCAGTCAGCAGTCAGTAATCAGCAGTCAGCGGTCGGCGATAAGCAATCAGACGACGGGACATTGACCACCGCCCGCTGATCGCCGAAAACTGAAAGCTGATCGCTGAAAGCTGACCGCTGATTGCTCAAAGGTGGCCGCTTACCGAGGAACGACTCCGTGTTTTGGAAACAGGTGCTCGCCCGCAAGAGTTTAGACGTGCTGCTGTCCGAGATGGCCAGCGGCAAGGACCGTCTGCGCCGCGTGCTCGGCCCGGTCTCGCTGACTTCGCTGGGCGTGGGCTGCATCATCGGCGCGGGGATTTTCGTGATGACCGGCAGCGCGGCTGCCAACGACGCCGGGCCTGCCGTGGTGGTCTCCTTCGCCGTCGCGGCCCTCAGTTGCGCGATGGCCGCGCTCTGTTACGCCGAGTTCGCCGCGATGGCCCCGGTGGCGGGCAGCGCCTATGCCTACGCCTACACCACCCTGGGTGAGATCTTCGCCTGGATCATCGGCTGGGACTTGATTCTCGAATATGCCATGGGATGCTCCACGGTGGCCTCGTCCTGGTCGAACTACTTCAACGCGTTCCTTCTGGCGATCAGCCCGAAACTGCAAATCCCCCTGCAACTCCTCTCGGAACCCTTCACGCCCGTTGAAGGGCTCGCCGGTCATCCCTGGCTCAATCTCCCGAGCGTGGTGATTATGGTCCTGGTGACGATCGTATTGGTGGTGGGTATTCGCGAAAGTGCGCGGACCAACGCCGTTTTGGTGATGATTAAGGTCGCCGTGGTGCTATTTGTGATCGTGGTCGGCTGGGCCTACGTGCAGCCGGCCAACTGGAGCTCCATCCCCACTTGGCAGCGGGCGCTCCCCGAGGAGCGGGCGATCCCCGGCATCGTCAAGGACCACTTTAAGGCCATCCATGAGCAGCTTTCCCCCAAGGAACTGGAGCGAATCGACCGGGAGTTGAACTCCCAATACCACCTCCGCTGGGCCGGCAAGGAGTCGCAGCGGCTGCTGGCGGCCGGCCGCCTCTCGCCGAAAGAGGCCCAGGGGATGGTAGCCGACGTTACCCGCCGCGTCCGGCCCTATTTGGCCCAGACCGAAGGCGACAGGCGGCTGGTCTACGCGCTGCTTCCCGAGGTTCAGCTTGAGGCCGAGAAGGCGCGGGCCGAGAATTGGGGCCTGCTGGGGGAGATGGGCCTCGACCGCTGGCTCTTGCCGATCGACGACGCCACGCGGAGCCCCTTCTCCCCCTACGGCCTGCCGGGCATCATGCTTGGGGCGGCGATCGTCTTCTTCGCCTACATCGGCTTCGATTCCATCTCCACCCACGCCGAGGAGGCCCGCAACCCGCAGCGCGACGTGCCGATCGGCATTCTCGTCTCGCTGCTGCTGTGCACCGTCTTGTACATCGCCGTGGCCTCCGTGATTACCGGCATGATTCCCTATCGCGACATCGACATCAATGCGCCGATTGCCGAAGCCTTCAGGCAGACGTCGGAGGCCCATCATAGCCTTGCGCTGCGCGTGGCGACGGGCCTGGTCGCCGCGGGAGGGCTGGCGGGCATGACCAGCGTGCTGTTGGTGCTGTTTCTCAGCCAAGCGAGGATCTTCATGGCCATGGCCCGCGACGGCCTCTTGCCGCCCGTCTTCGGCCGGGTCCATCCGCGGTTCCGCACGCCCCACGTAGCGACGATCGTCACCGGCGTCGTGATCTGCCTGGTCGCCGCCTTCACGCCGATCGATACGCTGAAAAAGATGGTCAACATCGGCACGCTGCTGGCCTTCGCCATGGTCTGCGCGGCGGTGTTGGTGCTCCGCGTTCGGCGTCCCGACGCGCGGCGGCCTTTCCGCTGCCCGATGATCTACCTGGTGGCCCCGCTGGGAATTGCGATCAACCTGGCCTTGACCTTGTTCTTGGACTCGAAGACCTGGCTGCGGCTGGTGATCTGGCTGGCGATCGGGCTTTTGATCTACGGCTTATACAGCCGGCGGCACAGCCTGGTGAGCCGCCACCTGATGCACGAGATCACGGCCCCGCCCGAGCCGCCGCTCGACGCTTCGGCCGAGGAAGCGTCCTGAGCCCCGAAGGGGCGTGACTCGATAGCCCAGGGGCGAAGCCCTGGGACGGGATGTCCAAAGGCCATGGTAGCCCTGAAAGGGCGCGACAACGGCACGGCCAGGCTGGCCTGTTACGCCCCGTTGGGGCTTACCGCGATGACGGGGACCTGGTACCCAGGGCGTTGCCCTGGGCTATCGGGTCGCGCCCCTTCGGGGCTGAGGCCGTGGCGCCCTGAGGTCCAGCCGAAGAATCATTTCCGCAGTCATGTTTCGGCCGACGCCACGCAAGCCCCAAGCCCCAAGACCGAAGCCATCGAGCCCGCCCGCGCTTGACATGCCGGATTGTGGCGTTCAAGATCAGAGGGGTCGGCCTGTCGCCGAGGGATCCCGGAACGTTCTGGAGAATGAAGATGATCGCGCGCTACACGCTTGTTGGATTGTTGGCAGCCGTGACGATGGGCCTAACGGCCGGCCAGGCGGGGGCCGATGGCGGCTTCCAGATGTTGGACCTCAAGTCGATTGTGAACATGGACTGGCGCGACGAGGTCTGGGGCGACGGCAAAGGCGGCTGGACCGACCAGGGCGACAACGACATGCGGCAGATCCGCGTGGGGACGCGGCAACTCCTGGGCATTCCTTTCGAGCTGATCGACCCGGCCCGCAACGCAGGCAAGGCCGTGCTCACGCTGGGCTCGAAGAAGTTTCCCGCCGGTCCGTTGTCGGCCACGGCCCGCCTGGGCGGCAAGGCCCGCAGCCTCTACTTCCTCCACGCCGCGGCGTGGTCCGGCGGGCACATGGCGACCTACGTGGTCCACTATGCCGACGGCGCCGCGGTGGAGATCCCCATCCGCGACAAGGAGGAGATCATGAACTGGTGGTGGCCGACGCACGGGGCGAAGTACCGCGCGGCGATCCACGTGCCCAACGCCCAGACCGACGACGTGGGCCTGCTGGTGTTCGGCTGGGACAACCCGCACCCGGACAAAGTGATCCGCCAGATCGAGCTGAAAAGCCTCAACGCCGATGGGATCGTGGTGGTGGCGGCGATCACGGCCTCGGACAAGCCCGCGCGGCTGCCCGACCCCAAAGACATCCCCCCGCCCGACTACTTGCAGAGCGACCTGCCGACCTTGGACCAATCGCAGTGGTTCCCGGTCGAGGTGGTCGAGGACAAGTTCCAGCCCACGCCGATCGACCAGTCGGGCTCGCTCGACGCTCCGGCGGGCAAGCGCGGGTTCATGAAGACCGTCGACGGCCGCTGGGCCTTCGAGGACGGCACGCCGGTCCGCCTGGTGGCCACCATGCAGGGCACCCCCCACGATAAGAAAGAATCGGCGTACATGGCCCGCTGGCTGGCCAAGTACGGCTTCAACCTGGTGCGGATCGGGCACCTGGTGACCGGCCCGGAGCAGGGCTCCGCGGTCGATTGGAGCCAGCCGGACAGCGGGCACCTCAACGCGGCGGTGATGGAGCAGTTGGACTATTTCATCGCCGAGTTGGCCAAGCGCGGGATCTACAGCCGCCCCACCATGCTCTGGTATCGCAAGCTGAAGAAGGGCGACGGCGTGGACGCCTTCGACGAGTCGGTCGCTTATGCCGACAAAAAGGCCAATCGCCGGCCTCAGCCCGGCGAAACGCCGGTGCTGGATTCGGCGGGCATCACCTTCTTCGACGACAAGGTGATGCAGGCCAACATCGCCCTGGAAAGGGCCATTATGACCCATCGCAACCCCTACCGGGGCAACAAGATGTACGGCGAAGACCCCGCCGTCGCCCAGATCGAAGTGACCAATGAAGACGGGGTCTTCTTCTACACCATCGACGGCATCGCGCCCTACTATGCGAAGCGGCTCGACCGGCTGTGGGCCGGCTGGCTGTTGGCGAAGTACGGCTCGCAGCAGAAGCTGGCCGCCGCCTGGGGCAAGGACCTCAAGGCCGACGAGCGGCTGGCCGAGGGCACGGTCAAGCGGTTGATCATCTGGAGCCTCACCAACGTCAAGATCAAACCACAGCAGGTCCCGCGGGCGCGCGACCAATTGCGATTCTACTTCGGGCTGAACAACGGCTACTTCCAGAAGACCAAGGATGCCCTGCGCGCCGCCGGCGTGCGGCAGCCGATCTGCGGCACCGGCTGGTTCGGCGTGGGCACGGGCTTCTACCCCGAGCTTTACTCCAACGTGCCGGGCATGGACTACATCGACCGCCATCACTACTACGGCGGCGGCCCGGGCGGCTGGCAGATCCTTCAGGGAATGACCTTCAACTACGAGTCCGCGCTGACCGAGCCCAAGCACATCCTCAAGCTGGGCATGGAGCGGGTGTTGGGCATGCCCTACGGCGTTTCCGAGTTCGCCAACGTGCTGCCCAACCAGTGGCGGCTGGAGGCACCGCCGATCATGACGTTCTACGGGCAGTGCCTCAACGGCTGGGACGTGCCCGTCCATTTCGCCATGGGCGGCAGCGGTTTCTGCGATTTCCTCAAGTGGATGTGGCCGGTCAACGAGCCCTCGACCCTCTGCCAATTTCCGGCCCTGGCCCAGGCGATCCGCCGCGGCGACGTCCGCGAGGGACCGCTGGTGTTCGCCCGCAACCTCTCGGAGGAGAAGACCTTCAGCGCCCAGGCGATGAAGGACGTAGCCATCAAGGTCGATATCTCGGGACCCTATGAAATGTCGGCCGAACAGGGCATCAACGCCCGCAGCCTGGCCAGCTACTATGCGGCGGCCGTGGGTAAGACGGGCGTGCGGTTCAGCAAGACCGACGCGGCCGATTTCTCCATCGACCTGGGCCCTTACCTCGACATGCAGAAGAAGGAGATCCGTTCGGTCACCGGCGAGCTCTACTGGAACTACGGCCGGGGCTATCTCACCGCCGATACGCCGCGGATGCAGGCGGCCGTGGGCTTCCTGGCCGGCGTGCCCGTCAAGCTGGCCGATTGCCAGATCGAAAGCTCCAACCGCATCGCTTCGATTCTGGTGGCGAGCTGGGACGGCAAGCCGCTGAAGGAGAGCAAGCACATTCTGATTACCGCCGTGGGACGTTCGCGGAACACCGGCATGGCCTACAGCCGGGGTGGCCAGCGGCTGATCGCCATCGGCAAGCCGCCCGTGCTCCTGGAAGGCGTGCGGGGGACGGTTCGCCTGGCCCGCAGCGGGCCGTGCACCGTGACGGCGCTTTCGCCCTACGGTTACAAGACGGGCGACGTTCGGGCGGCTGTCGAGGGCAGTGCCACGGTCGTGCCGCTGGACGGCCGCAACAAAGCGGCCTATTACGACGTGCAGTTTCCCTAAGGATCACGGCTTGGAGAGATCGATCTCCAGCGACTCGCGGCGAGTGATGTCGCGGATGAAGGGCGAGTGCTCCTCGTCGAACTTCCCGGCCAGCACGTCGTTGCTGGGATAAGGGTCCCACTGGCGGACGGCGATGCGGTACTTGCCTGGCGGAATCCCGTGGCCGAAGCGGCCGGAAATCTTGAAGCTGCCCGAGGCGTCGGTCTTGGTGGTGAAGGCGTCGTTTGCGGCGGCGCGCTTGCCCTCGCCCTCGTACTTGCAGAACTTCACCTCGACGAAGCCCAGCCCGATCTCTTGGCCCTTGACCGTCAACGGCTGGCCGGCGTTGGTCACCCGGCCTTGGACCGGGACGACGGTCCCCTCGTGGACCGCGCTTGCGCCGCAGCCCGCGGATAGTCCGCAGGCGATCGGCGCCAGCAGGCCGAGCGTCCAGAATCGCGTCATGCCGATGTCCTCTCGTCAAGCGACGTTACCACGGGAGGGTCACGCTCTGCCCGTCGTTGCGATTGCCCAGGTACCGCCAGGCGTTGTAATTGATGCTGAAGGAAACGAAGTGGACCGCTCCGTCGACCGTGGACATGTTCAATCCGCCGGGATGCGAGGAGCCGAAAATGTTGTCGTTCCACGACTCGTGGATATCGGGGGCGGGCAGAACCTGGGTCTTGAGGACATTGTCGTCGTCCCAGCCGACGGCATAACCCTCGTTGTCGTCGTAGGGATAGGAGCCCAGCACGTCGAGACTGAGATTCTTGTCGCCCAGGCAGAACGTGTACGTGGTCCCGTCATGGACCTCGGCGATCCTCACGGGGTCTATCCGGTTGGAGGGGTCGGAATCCATCCTGCGGACAATTCCAATGCCGTAGGGCACATTGACCCAGCTCCCGTCGGGTTTCTGGTAGCTCTCCTCCCAAGCGGCGGCCCCGTAGTCGGTCATGGCGTGAGGGAACGACTTGCCGCTGTTCCTGGGGTTCGACATCCAGTCTTGTTGTGCCGCATAGTGGGTCGGCCCACGCCGCGTGGGACAGAAGAACTGGTTGACGTTGGTTTGGATGGCCTGAACCGACCTGTTGATCCCGTCCGCGACCGGATCGGAAACCGGCGTGACCCCGTTTCCCAGCCACAGGTTGGTCTGCTCCAGGTACGGCAGGATCTGGAACCCCCACCCTCCGGCCTGGTCCTTTCCCACCGCGGGAACGCTGTCGACGTAAGTCATGTGGTAGGTCCAGGTGATCCCGCCGCCGGGAAAAAAGCCGTACTTGTCGTGATGCAGGTGGAAGGCGAGCGTCAACTGCTTGAGGTTGTTGGCGCACTGTGCCCGCCGGGCCGCCTCACGGGCCGCTTGAACGGCCGGCAGCAACAGCGCAATCAAGATGCCGATGATCGCCACGACCACCAGCAATTCCACCAAGGTAAACCCGCGGCGTCGCATGGCAAGGATTTCTCGGGTGGTTATTGGCATTTCTCGCGCGTCAACGCAGGATACCTCGCCCTGGCACGCGACTGCAAGTAGTCAAGTCTTCGTCGCGCTGCGGTTTCACGCGTATTCCTGGTATAGCGGCGTGACGACCAGCTCCGGCACCAGCACGCGGGCGGGCAGCCGGGCAATGGCGACCACCAGGGCGCCGAGATCCTCGGGCTGGAGCATCTCGCGCTTCTTTTCCGGCGGCACCGGCGTGGGACGCTGATCGAGAATCGGCGTGTTGACCTCGCCCGGGTAGATGTTGGTCACGTGGATCCCGTGGGCCCGCTCTTCCAGTCCGATCTCGGTCCCCAGGGCGGTCAGGGCGAACTTCGAGGCGCAGTAGGCTGCCCCGGCCAACCGCATGGCCCGCTTGCCCGCCACCGACGAGATGTTGACGATCAGGCCCCGGCCTCGCTGCCGCATGGCGGGCAGGGCCGCGTGGATGCAGTTGAAGGCCCCCGTGGCGTTGATCGCCAGCAGCTTGTCCCAGTCGGCCGGGTCGAGCTCGGCGAAGCGCCGCCGGGGAACGTTCACGCCCGCACTGTTGACGAGAATCTCCAGCGGGCCGACCTGCTCTTGGACCCAGGCCACCAACGACTGTGCGGCCGCCCGATCGGCCACGTCGCAAGGCCGGGTCCAGACCGGCGCGGGGCCCGGAAACTCCGCCGCGGCCTGCTGAAGCCGCTGGGGGCTGCGGCCGGCGATCGCCACGCGGCATCCCTCCCGGGCCAGGGCCAGGGCGATCCCTAGACCGATCCCGCTGCCCCCGCCGGTCACCAGCACTGTCTTGTTGGAGAGTTCCATACCGCTTTGGCCTTTAGCACAATGAGGTGAGGATTGGCCGAAGAATAACCTTCCGCCTGTAGGGAACGCCCTCCGTGGCGTTCCGGAACCTCGCAACGACCCCTTACCGCAGCCTACGGAACGCCACGGAGGGCGTTCCCTACAGGGATGTCGTCGCAGCCATTCATTCAAGTTATTGGCTCGCAGCCCATTAGCGTAGCATTTGTTTCCGGCCAAACCAATCCCCCCGCTTGCTAGTTCCGCCGGGAGGGCAAATAATGGGGCTATGGCAGCGCAGAACGGACAACTCGACAACCGCATCGACATCGTCACGCCGGAAAATATCGCTTTCCACTACCAGGTCGCCGGTCCCTTCCGCCGCTTGCCGGCCTATCTGGTCGATCTGATGATCCGCATCGGCCTGGCGGTGGCGATGATGATCCTGTTGGTGATCTGTTTCGCCGTGGTTCGCCTTCCCGACGTCGGATTCGGGGCGGGACTTGTCTGCTGGTTCGTCATCGAGTGGTTCTACGGCGGGCTGTTCGAGACCTTCTGGAACGGGCAAACGCCGGGCAAACGCCTGATGGAAATCCGCGTGCTGTCCATCGACGGGCAGCCGATCAACGGCATCCAGGCGGTGATGCGGAACGTGCTCCGCGCGGTCGACAGCCTGCCTCCCCCATTCTACGTGCTGGGACTGATCGCGGCCGGCATGAACAACCGTTTCCAGCGGCTGGGCGACCTGGCCTGCGGGACGATGGTGGTGATCGAGGAGCCCAAGTGGTTCCACGGCGTGGTGCGGATCACGGAGCCGGCGGCGATCCAACTGGCCTCTCAGATCCCGGCGGACTTCCCCGTCAACCGCAGCCTGGCCCGGGGGCTGGCCAGCTACGTGCAGCGCCGCGGCAATTTCGCCTGGCCGCGGCGGTTGGAGATCGCCCGGCACCTGAGCGAGCCCTTGCTGGAGCGGCTGGCCTTGCCGCCGGCGACCGATCCCAACCTGCTCTTGGCGGCCCTTTACCACCGCACGTTCATCGGCGACCGTGAAGACGGGCAGTCGCCCTGGGGCGACGCGGTCGCGCAGTCACCTTTTGCCGTCGGCCAGCATCGATGAAAGTATCCGAGCTCTTGGAAACCCGCTGGGCGAACTGGCGGGAACTGGATCGGCTCTGCACGGTTCTGGCGGGCCGTTGGGCAAAGGCGGTCCGCCCTGAGATGGTGACGCGGATGGCCGCCTTGTACCGCGGGGCCTGCGCCGATCTGGCCCTGGCCGACGCTTACCGCTTGCCGCCGGGCACGATCGATTATCTCCACCGCCTGGTGGGCAAGGCCCACAACCAGCTTTACCGCAGCCGGAAGTTCGCCTATGCCTCGTGGTTTGAGGAGATCCTGGTGGCCGTGCCGCAGCGGCTTTTCAACGACAATTGCCTGCGGCTGGCATTTTGCATCTTCTGGGGGATGTTCCTGCTGGCGGCCAGCCTGGCGTACCACCAGCCCGGCTTCGCCGAACGAGTTTGGTCGAAGGACACGCTGATGTTCCTGGACGAGCAATTCTCCCGGTCTCCGGAAGAGCACGGTATCAACGGCATGATGATCGGCTATTACATCGGCCACAACTCGGGGATCGGCCTGCAATGCTTTGCCGGCGGGTTGCTGCTGGGGGTGGGCGGGCTGTACATCACGGGCGTCAACGCCTCCCTGCTCGGCGCCATCTTCGGCTACATGGCCCACAGTCCGCACCGCGAGAACTTCTTCCACTTCGTCACCGCCCACGGGCCCTTGGAGCTGACGGCGGTCGTGCTCTCGGCGGCGGCCGGTATGAGGCTGGGGTTCTCGATCATCGACAGCAAGGGGATGACGCGGTCCGCTTCGCTCCGCGCCGCCGCCGGGGAGACGCTGCCGGTGGCGCTGGCCGCGATGCTGATGTTTTTCCTGGCGGCGATGATCGAGGCCTTTCTTTCGCCCTCGGCCGCCCCTTACCCCGTCAAGGTCCTGGTGGCCGCCGCCTCCGCCGGCGCGCTGGCCTTCTACTTCGTGATCCTCGGTTACCCCCGGAGGGAATAGCTATTCAGACGTAGGAGGCGCGCGGGTTGTAGGTTGGGCATTCCTGCCCGACCAAAACGACGGGCAAGAATGCCCATCCTACCGCCGTAGGTTATGCTTCAGCATAACGCTGGGGTAGTGTAGTTATGCTGAAGCATAACCTACTTAGGAGAACAGTCGCTATGCAGTTGGACGAACACCGCATCGCCATCCGCGAGCGTAGCTTCCTGGACCTCTTGGACCTGGGGCTGCGGGTGCTGCGGGAATATGCCGCGCCGCTGGCGGCCTGGCTGGCGGTGGGCGTGCTGCCGGCGGCGGCCTTCAATTTCTTGCTCCTCGGCAACTTTCCCTCGCAGATCGACGCCGGGCAGATGGTGCGGTACCTCTTCCTGATGAGCCTGCTGGTGGTCTACGAGGCCCCCTTGGCCCTGGCCCCGGCCACGCTCTTCCTGGGGCAGGCGCTGTTCACCCAGCGGCCGCGCTGGCAGGGGATCCTCCGGCAGTGGCTCGGCTCGCTGCCCCAGATCCTCCTCTACCAGGGCCTGCTGCGGATCTTTTTCCTCTTCCGTCCTTACGTCAACGAAATCATCCTCCTGGAGCGGAACCCGGTCCGGCGCCGGGGCGCCTTCGGCAAATCGACCTACGCCCGCTGCCGCGCGCTGCACGCCGGCGAAGGGGGCGAGATCTTCGGCCGCTGGTTCATCTCGCTTGCCGTCGCCGCGCTGCTGTTGATCTCCCTCTGGGGTGCCCTGCTGGTAACGAGGGCCATGCTGCTGAGCTCCGTGGAAGGCGGCTTGGAACAGATCGCCGAATTCTTCCAGGACGAGCTGGAAATCGATCTGTCGATCGTTGCCCTTTGGTATCCCCTGGTGCTTTGGACGGTGGCGGGCTACTTTGCCGTGGTGCGGTTCCTCGCCTACGTCGACTTGCGGATCCGCCGCGAGGGCTGGGAAGTCGAGCTGGTGATGCGCGCGGAGCGGGACCGGTTGATGCGGAGGACCGTATGATCCCGGCCGCGACGCTCCTGGCCGCTTGCCTGCTGGGTGCCACTGCCGGCTTGTGCAGCAGTGCCGACAACCATGTAGCAGGCACACGCCGTGTGCCGTCGGCTAATGTAGCAGGCACACGCCGTGTGCCGTCGGCCGTTTTCGCCTCTGTGGACGGACGGCACACGGCGTGTGCCTGCTACATTGCCGGCGATCCGTCGACCTCGGTCCGGCAAGCCGGCCAGGCCCTGGGTCATTGGCGTGAATACCCCTGGTACGATTCCGCGGCCGACGACCTGCGTCCGCTGAAGGTCAAGCCCCCGCCCCCGCCATCATCGTGGAACTGGTCGATCGGTCCCTGGATGCGAACGCTGTTCACCTGGCTGGCCTGGACCGCATTGGCGGCGGTGCTGGGCCTGGTGGCCTGGCTCTTGTATCGCGCCGGGCGGTCCGCGGAGCCGATCAGCCCGGCGGCGGAAGTCCGCTCCGAGACGGCCGAAGAGCGCCGGCGGATTGAAGCCCTCTCCTTGCCGGTGCGGGAAAAGCCGGCCGATTTTCTCGCCGAGGCGGCCCGCTGCTACCAGGCCGGCAACTACCGCGAGGCGATCATCTATTTCTTCGGCCACCAGCTCCTGGAACTGGACCGCCACCAGCTCATCCGCATGACCAGGGGGAAGACCAACCGCCAGTACCTGGGCGAGATCGGCCGGTTGGCCGGGCTCCAGCGGCTCTTGGAGCAGACGATGGTCGCCTTTGAAAACGTCTTCTTCGGCAACCACCCCCTGCACCGCGACCGCTTCGAGGCCTGCTGGTCGCAGCAGGACCGGTTCGACGCCCTGGTCCGGGAGTCGACGACCCCATGACGACTTTTCGTTCCAACGTGCTGCGGGCGATTTCGGCCTGCCTTCTGGCCGCCGGGCTGCTCTGGGCGATTTGGGCCTGCCTGATGGCCATCGGGTGCGAAGAGAACCTCAATTCGATCTATGGCCAGCGCCAGGGCCTCGGCAGCGGCAGCGTCAACGGCACGGCCGTGCTGGCCGAGATGTTCGAGAAGGCCGGACACACGGTCGTCTCCATGCGGCTGCTCTCGCCGCGGCTGCGGAAGCGGGCGGAGGCGATCGTCTGGGTGCCCGACGACTTCGATCCGCCCTCGGACGAGGTCCGCGATTGGCTGGAAAAGTGGCTTTCGGAAGGCAGCGGGCGGACCTTGATCTACGTCGGCCGCGACTTCGACGCGGCGCCCTGGTACTGGGAGAAGGTGGCCCCCAAGGCGCCCGCCGCTTTGCAGCCGGAGATCGCCTACCGCCGGCAGTCGGCCCAGTCCATCTACGACATCAAGCGGAGCGCGAACCCCCCCATGAAGAACTGCCCCTGGTTCACCATCGACCGATCGAACAAGCCTCACAGCGCCCAGGGTCTGCAGGGCGATGCCCGATGGACCGATCCGATCGTGGCCTCGAAGCTGGACATCCGCTTGGACGGCCGGGTCGTCCCCTCGCCGGACGCCGAGGTGCTGTTGAAATCGAAAAGCGACGTCCTGATCAGCAGCCGTCCCATCGGCAACGGCCGGCTGATCATCGTGGTCAACGGGTCGCTGGTGCTCAACGGCCCGCTGGTCAACCACGAGCACCGCAAGCTGGCCGGCATGTTGGTCGGCCAGGTCGGTCCCCGCGCAAAACCGTGGTCTTCCTGGAAAGCGGCCCCGGCGGACCGCCGATCGCCAACAAAGACCCGCGTTTGACCTTCCCCGGACCGATGGAGATCTTCCACGTCTGGCCGGCCAACTGGATCCTCCTGCACCTGCTGGTGCTGGGCGTGCTCCTCTGCTTCTTCCGTTATCCGTTGTTCGGCCGTCCCCGCGAGCCCAAGCCGGAGGCGACCTCCGATTTCGGCAAGCACATCGACGCCCTGGCCTCGCTCTTGTCCAGGACCGGTGACCTGACCTATGCCACCGCGCGCGTTGCGCTCTACCAACAAACGAAGGAACGAGGAAGGGAGCCGGCAAACCCAGAACGTAAAACACCTAAGACCTAAGACCAAAGCCCTAACCACGGACGATTGTTCATGCCTTTGCCTATTGAACCGGACGCAACTTCCCCCTCGTCAGAACCACCGGCCGAATCACCTTCCGCGCCGCCGTCGGAGCCGTCGTCGGACCGGGCGCCACCGGCTGCTTGCCAGCCAATGCCGCAGGAAACACGGATGGACGAGCCACCCGTGCCACCCCCCGCCGAGGGCGCGATGAGCGGCGTGCAGCGGCTCTTCGACCGGCTGATCGCCGAGATCCACAAGATCTACGTGGGCCAGGACGAGCTGGTGCTGGGGACGCTGGTGGCCCTGTTCTCCAACGGCCACGTGCTCATCGAGAGCGTGCCGGGCCTGGGGAAGACGATCTTCGTGCGGACCCTGGGCCGGGTGCTGGGCTGCCAGTTCGGCCGCATCCAGTTCACCGCCGACCTGATGCCGTCGGACATCACGGGCTCGCCGATCTTCGACCTCAAGACGCAGGAGTTCCGCTTCCGTCCCGGCCCCGTCTTCACGCAGCTCCTCCTGGCCGACGAGATCAACCGCTCGCCGGCCAAGACCCACGCCGCGCTGTTGGAGGTGATGCAGGAGTACCGCGTGACCATCGAGCGGCAAAGCCACCGCATCGAGAAGCCGTTTCTGGTGATGGCCACGCAGAATCCCATCGAGTCGGAAGGGACCTACAACCTGCCCGAGGCCCAGCTCGACCGCTTCATGTTCAAGCTGATCGTCAACTACCCGTCGGCCCGGCAGGAGGCGGAGATCCTCGCCATGCACAGCGTGCAGGTGGACCTGGAGAGCCGGTTGGCGAAGTTGCAGACGCTCACCGGCCCGGCCGAGATCCTCGAGCTCACCGCGCTGTGCGGCCGGGTGCTGGTGGACCCCAAGCTGCTGGACTACGTCAACGCGCTGGTGCGGCTCTCACGGCAGTGGCCGCAGCTTTACCTGGGGGCCTCGCCCCGGGCGGGGATCGCGCTGATGCAGGCCGTCCGCACGCTGGCCGCCTTCCGCGGCCGGGACTACGCCGTGCCGGACGACGTTGTCGAGCTGGTCCTGCCGGCGCTGCGCCACCGCGTGATTCTCTCCGCCGAGGCGGAAGTCGAGGGCCACCGCGTGGACGAAGTCCTCTCGGAGCTGGTCCGCTCCGTGGAGGTGCCGCGACTTTGAGCGCGCTGTCGCTGTTCTTGCTGAAGCTGGCGGGCGTCATGGCGGCGCCCTTGGCCGTGGCCCTGCTGTTGCGGGCTTATCCCAGCCGCAAGCTGGTTTGGCTGGCGATCGTGCCCGCCGCCGTCTCCGGCGGACTGCTGCTCTGGGCGGAGTTGTTCTGGCCGCTGGCCGCGTTGGACGTGCTGCTGTTGGCGGTGGCGGCGATCGACCTGGCCACGCTGCCGTCGGCGCGGCAGTTGAGCGTGGACCGGGCGGCGGTCCGCGTGGCGTCGCTGCGAAAGCGGCACCCTGTGAGCCTCACGGTCTCGAACTTCGCCCGGCGGAGTTTCCGGGCGGAGATCCGCGACGGTGTGCCGCAGTTGCTCAACCCGGAGCCGGCCGAGTTCCGCGTGGAGCTGCCGGCCCGCAGCCGCGTGCTGCTGGAATACGTGCTCCGCGCAGAGCGCCGCGGGGCCTTCGCCATCGACAAGACGCACTTCCGCCTCCATAGCCGCCTGGGCCTCTGGAACCGCATGATCGTCATTGCCCGCCAGACGCCGATCCACGTCTACCCCGATCTCAAGCAACTCGGCCAATACGCGCTTCTGGCCCGTACCAACCGCTTGAGCCTGTTGGGCGTGCGGCGGATGCGGAGGGTCGGCACCGACCACGAGTTCGAGCGGCTCCGCGACTATGCCATCGACGACAACTACAAGCACATCGAGTGGCGCTCCAGCGCGCGGCGGCAGAAGCTCACGGTCAAGGACTTCCAATCCAGCCAGAGCCAGCGGATCATCTTCCTGGTGGACTGCGGCCGGATGATGACCAACGAGGCCCAGGGCTTGAGCCTCCTGGACCATTCGCTGAACGCCGTGCTGATGCTCAGCTTCGTGGCCCTGCGGCAGAACGACTCCGTGGGGTTGATCGTCTTCTCCGACGAGATCCACAGCTTCATCCCGCCCCGCGGCGGCATGAACCACATGAACCTCCTGCTGCACACCTGCTTCGACCGCTTCCCGCGGCTGGTCGAATCGCGTTACGACGCGGCTTTCCACCACCTGGCCTCCCACGCCCGCAAGCGGTCGCTGGTGGTGCTGATCACCAATTTGATCGACGAGGTTAACTCCAACCAGGTGGAGCGTTACCTGACGAACCTCGTCGGCCGGCACCTGCCCTTGGCCGTGGTCTTGCGCGACCGCAGGCTGTTCGAGGCGGCCGAGGTCGACAATCCCAGCGGGGACTGTCTCTGGCGGGCCGCCGCCGCCGCCGACATCCTCACCTGGCGTCACCAGGTGCTGGCCGATCTCAACCGCAAGGGGGCCTTGACCTTGGACGTTTTCCCCGAGGAGATGACCGCTCCCCTGGTGAACCGCTACCTGGAGATCAAGGCCAGGCACCTGCTGTAGCGTGCGTGAAAGGCGACGGAGAGGGCCGATCTGGCCGGCAACGTCAGCCGATCAGGCACAATCGACAAAGTCACCGTCGCCCGCAATTCCCCCCCACCCTCAACAGGTACAAGCTATATGGCCGACAGGGTGGAACAGCCGAGCGAGAGAGAACGCCGGATCATCGTTTTTTTCACCAGCGGTGAGGACTTTAGTGCCGAATAGTCTGATAATCGGGGCAATACCATCGACTCGTGCGCTCCACCTTGTTGCCACACGGAAGAACCGGTATAACCGGTCGACAGAAAGAAAAAGAAACCCACCGGCAGCAGCCCGATCCTTGCCACCCACGGGAGTTTTAAGCTAAATGACAATATACACGCGGAGCGTACAGCGTAAGGAAGATTTCCCTATGACCGGCAGCTTGCCGTCCGAGGACTCGTCGGGAACCGTTGCGGACGCGGTATTCGCCCAGGTGCGTCGCCTGTTGCCGTCGGGCCTCGATGCCGGGATCACGTTGGACAGCTCGCTTTACGAAATCGGACTGGATTCGCTCGCGCGGATGGAGGCATTGAACGGTCTGGAGGAAACCTTCGGCGTGCGGTTCTCCGAGGAATCGCTCTCCGACATGGAAACGTGCCGCGACCTGGTGGAGTACATCGAGGCCAATGCGGTTCGGGGGGGACTTAAGCTATTCTCACCGAGCGAGGCCGCAGTGCCCGCCGGGCGGCCGTCGGCCGCAGTGCCCGCCGGGCGGCCGTCGGCCGCAGTGCCCGCCGGGCGGCCGTCGGCCGCAGTGCCCGCCGGGCGGCCGTCGGCCGCAGTGCCCGCCGGGCGGCCGTCGGCCGCAGTGCCCGCCGGGCGGCCGTCGGCCGCAGTGCCCGCCGGGCGGCCGTCGGCCGCAGTTCCGGCCGAGCGGCCGTCGGCCGCAGTTCCGGCCGAGCGGCCGTCGGCCGCAGTTCCGGCCGAGCGGCCGTCGGCCGCAGTGCCAGGGTCGGGTGCCACTGTCGGCTTGTCCGACAGTGCCGATAGCACGGAGGATCTCCCTGTTCAACAGGGCGACGTGACCCAGTTCCCCGAGTGTCTTGCCTTCCAAGCCCGGTTGGCCGGCGCGGCGGCGGCGGGACTGGAGAACCCCTTCTTCCGCTGCAAAGAGGGAGTCCACAAGGCGACGGCGACCATCGCCGGCCGCGAGACCATCACCTACACCAGTTTCGACTACCTGGGACTGGCCGGTCATCCGCGAATCATCGCAGCCGCCAAGAGCGCGCTGGACCGCTTTGGGGCCAGCGCGTCGGCGAGCCGGCTGGTGGGAGGCAACCACGCGATCGTCCGGCAGTTGGACGAGGAGCTTGCCCGCTTCCTAGGAACGGAGGCGGCCGTGGTCTTCCCCAGCGGGTACGGCACGAACGCCTCGGTTTTCGGGCATCTGTTCGGCGCCAAGGACCTGATCCTCTACGACGAGCTGGCCCATAACAGCATCGTGCAAGGCGCCCAGTTGTCGAAGGCCCAGCGGCGGCCGTTCCGGCACAACGATTTCCAGTTCCTCGACGGCCTGCTGCGCGATATCCGCGCCAAGTACCGCCGCGCCGTGGTGGCGCTGGAGGGCGTGTATAGCATGGACGGCGACTTCCCCAACCTGCCGGAGTTCATCGAGGTCAAGCGGCGTCACCAGGCGTTGCTCTACGTTGACGAGGCGCATTCGGTCGGCGTCATGGGGACCACGGGCCGAGGCCTGTGCCAACACTTCGGCCTCGAGCCGGGCGAGGGCGACCTTTGGATGGGCACCATCAGCAAGGCCCTGGCCAGCGGCGGCGGTTACCTCGCCGGGCCGGAGGTCCTCATCCAGTACCTGAAGTACACGACGCCCGCTTTCGTCTTCGCCACCGCTATCTCGCCGGCCAACGCCGCGGCGGCCTTGGAGGCCGTGCGAATCGTCCAGGAAGAGCCGGACCGCGTGACCCGCCTGCGCGAGCGCTCCCGTCTTTTCCTCAAGTTGGCCGTCGACCGCGGGCTCGACACGGGCGCTAGCGCCGGCACTCCGGTGATTCCGATCATCCTCGGCGATTCGGCGCGGTGCATCCGAGTCGGCGCCGCACTGCTCCGTGAGGGCATCGACGCGCAGCCCATCTTGTACCCGGCCGTGCCGGAGAGCAAGGCGCGAATCCGCTTCTTCATCACGGCCAACCATACCGAAGAGCAGATCTGCAGAACGGTCGAGGTGCTGGCCGATTCCATCGCCGCCGCCAGTTAGAAGTTAGGAGCTAACTCCTTCTCCCAGATCCAACGACAGAGCCAGATCGCGATGGGCCAGGTACCAATCGACGCAGCGTCGGAGCCCTTCGCCCAGGGGAACTTGCGGCGTCCAGCCCAGCAGGCTGCGGGCTTTGCCGATATCGGCCCAACTGGCGGGCGCGTCGGCACGCTCGGCGGCGTGCCGCTGGAAATGCGGTTCCTTGCCCAAGAGCCTGGCCAACTGGTCGATGACCGCAGCTAAGGCCGTCGGCCGATCGCCGCCAAGGTTGATGACCTCGAACCCCAGCGGTTTCAGTGCCGCGACCGTGCCGCGAGCGACGTCGTCCACGTAGGTGAAGCCGCGCTGCTGCCGGCCGTCGCCGAAAAGTTGCAGCGGCTCCCCCTCGGCGATCCAGCGAATGAAGCGAAAGATGCTCATATCGGGCCGTCCGGCAGGCCCGTAGACCGTGAAGTACCGCAGAATCGAGACGTCGATGCCGTGAAGATAATGGTAGGAGTAGACCAGCGTCTCGGCGGCCTTCTTGGAGGCGGCGTACGGCGTTAGCGGACGACTGGTGTCGAGGTCTTCGCGATACGGCAGCGGGTGCTGCGCGCCGTAGAGGCTGGAAGTGCTCGCCAGCACGAACTTCTTTACGCCGTGGCGGCGGCAGGCTTCCAGGAGATTGAGCGTCCCTTCGCAGTTGGTTCGCAGGTAGATTCGTGGATTGCTCACCGAAGCCCGCACCCCCGCTCGCGCGGCCAGATTCACCAGGGCCGAAATGGCAGGGCCGCTCTCGACCAGGCGGTCGAAGATCGACTCCATCGCTTCCGCAGAGGCGATGTCGGCCAAGTGAAAGTGGAAACGCGGATTGCGATTTAATTCCTCCAGGCGCCACTGTTTGAGCCGCGGATCGTAGGCGTCGTTGAGGTCGTCGATGCCGATCACCTCATGCCCGTCGGCCAGCAGCATCTGTGCTACCCGCGCGGCGATGAAACCCGCACAGCCCGTGACCAGGTAACGGCCTGCGGTTGAGGTTCTCTCCGGCATCGGCTCACTCGCTGCAAATAGGGAGGGATTGACCATCCATGGCCAGGGAAGACCGCCGGGATTCTATTATCGCTGACGTAATCGTTCACGGCGAGCGCTCAGCCGCCAATCACGACCTTCCCGGCCTCGACGAGCGAATCGGGCAGACCGTAGAGGTCCATCGCGGTAATCAGCAGGGCGCTGCCCCAGCCGGCGATCAAGAGAAACCAACCGATCCTCCACTTGCCCATGAACTTGCGGGAGGACGTGAAATGCAGCAAGGGAAACATGGCAAACGGGAGTTGAAGTGCCAGAACCACCTGGCTGAGAGTCAGCAGGTCGGTGACACTGCTGTTGCCGCGAAGGCCGATGATGACGACTGCCGGGAGGATGGCCAAGCTGCGAGTGATGAGTCGCCGCACCCAAGGGGGAACTCTCCAGTGCATGAAGCCTTCCATCACCACTTGTCCGGCGAGCGTGCCGGTGATCGTGCTGCTCTGCCCGCTTGCAAAAAGGGCGACGACGAACAGCGTGCTCGCCAGCGTTGTCCCTAACAGCGGTGCAAGCGTCAGATAGGCGATGCGAATCCAGTCGCTCTGGGGGCTGAAGGTTACGACGCCTTCGCCAGGCACCGCCACGCTCTGGTGGCCGAAGAAGACCATTGCGGCGAGCACCATGATGGCGGCGTTGACGAAGAAGGCAACGGTAAGGCACAGCGTCGAGTCGATGGCGTTGAAGCGGATCGCTTGGCGGATGGACGAGACGCTTTTCTCCAGTTTTCGGCTTTGCACCAGCGCCGAATGCAGGTACAGGTTGTGCGGCATCACGGTCGCCCCGATAATGCCGACGGCCACGTAAATCATCCCCGCGCGGCGAAAATTCGGGGTCAATAGTCCGAGTCCCATCTCGGAGAGGTCCGGGCGGGTCTGCGGCAAAACGAAAATCTCGATGAAGTAGCAGACGCCGATGGTTCCGACCAAAAGCGCCACAATGGCCTCGATAGTCCGCATCCCAAACCGCTGCAGCGCCAACAGGAGCAACACGTCCAAACCCGTGATGATAACCGCCCACAACAGCGGGATATGGAACGCGAGGTTCAGCGCCACGGCGCTGCCGAGCACCTCGGCCAGGTCGCAGGCGCCGATGGCAACCTCGCTCATCAGCCAGTTGGGCCAACGGGTCCAGCGCGGATACCAATCGCGGCAACACTGGGCGAGGTCTTTGCCGGTCACGACGCCCAGACGTGCGGCAATCACTTGCATGAAAATGGCCATCAGGCTGGCAAGTCCGACGACCCACAACAGCCCATACTTGAACTGAGCGCCGCCTTGCAGGTCGGTGCCCCAGTTGCCGGGGTCCATGTAACCGACGCTCACCAGAACGGCCGGCCCGGCAAACGCCCGCAACTGCCGCCAGAAGCCGGCCTGATGGTGAGGCACTTCCACGGTGCCATGCACCTCTTCCAGGGATACCTGGCTTCTGGGCGGGGCGACGGCGATGCCGCCGCCGCTGTCGTCCTCGGCGGATACGAACGTATCGTCGTGCTGAAGTGTCCTCGTCGTCGGCGTCTTTCTGCCAGCCCTGAACATAGGCGCGATTGACCCCGCGCGGTCCCTTAAATCCAAGTCTTGGCAAGCCAAATAGTAATATTTGGCTGTGAAAAGCCGCGCGCCAAGTATAGATCAGAAAACAGGAGAAGCAAGCCCCCAATATGGACTATCATTAGAAGGCGGAGATACCCGCAAGAGGGAGCCCCCACCGTATTCCGACGCTTCCACTACAGCCGGACCAGTGCCTTGGCCGAGGCAACTCCACGTGATACAATGCCAATGAGGAAGTGGGGCGTCCCCACCCAATTCCAGGTTGAATTGAATGGCCGAGCCGATCGAGCAATTGGAAGCCATGCGCCGTCTGGGCGAAAACTGGGATGGCTACGGGGCTGCCGCTCCCGTGGCGGGGACTATCGACCTGGCGAAAGAATTTATCGGCTTGTTTGACGCCCTGCTCGCAAGATCCTCCGCTGCGCCGGCCGAATTGCACGTCAGTCCGACGCGGGTTGGAGGAGTTCTGATTGATTGGGAAGCCGATGCCATGGAACATGAGATGGAGCTAGGTCCGGACGGTTCTATCGGGTTCCTTCACCGCAACAAAGACACGGGCAAAATCGTGACCCGCAAGTTCTCGGCCACCGACCCGGCAGTGGTCGATCCTGGTCTCTTGCCTGAAGAATCGTGAACGGCGCTACCGCGGCCGGACCAGGATGCTGGCCGCCATTTCGCGGCTGAGGCTGACTTGACGGCCTGCGACCTCAACCGTCACAATGCCCGCCGAGGGCTGGTTCTCCGATACCATCCCCTTCACGCCAACGATCAAACCGCCGTCGCGGAGGTAGCGGAGAAAATCGGGCGACCGGTCCGGCACACGCAAGAGCACGAAGGGGGTCTTCGCGGCGTACTCCGCTAAAGGGGTTCCTTCCCTGGTCCTCATCTTGCCATCGGCGTCGGGAATCGGGTCGCCGTGAGGGTCGCGGTCGGGATGCCCCAAGTATTCGTCGATTCGAGCCACCAATCGGTCGGAAACGGCGTGCTCCAGGTTCTCCGCCTCCTCGTGGACCTCGTCCCAAGGCAACCCCAGGGTGCTGGTAAGGTACAACTCCAACAGGCGGTGGTTGCGGACCACGCGAATCGCTACCCTCTGGCCCTTCTTCGTGAGGCGAACGCCTTGATGCGCCGCATATTTCACCAGCCCGGCCTCGGCGAGCCGCTGAAGCATCAAGGTAACGCTGCCCGGCGTGATCTTCAGGCGGCGAGCCAACTCGCCAGTGGGGGCGCCGCCCGAGGCATCGGAAAGCTGGTAGATGGCCTTGAGATAGTTCTCGACCGTGACGCTCTCCATACGTACCCCCTCCAAGGCTTGTATCGCTATCTAGGACAACCCATTCTTGTTCTGCCGCTATATCTTGCCCAATCGCACTATTCTATACTATTCAGGTGTCCTGACGACGCACGACCATTTTGACAGGAAACAACGCTTTCGGAAAGCCCCCGTGGTAGCCGGCGTAAGAGGGGGACAGGCTCCGCTGGCGCGGATGGTTGTCCGTCGCCCAACCCGGGTACAAGCTATAATTTGGGGCGGCAAAATCGTAACGTTTGGGCCACCAACTTCCCCGCAAGGCGTGTGGCACGGAAACCTGTCACGACAGGGCGGAGACTGTATGCACATCCTTACCGGATTCCTCCTCGCCGGGCTGCTGGGTAAGAATAAGTTTCGCCGCCGAACGCTCATGCCGATGCTCCGTACGGGCCCGGTCCAGACCGCGCATTGGATGCCCGGACGGGTCCGGCTTCGCGTGCCCTCCCTGGCCGAAAACGCCGCCGGCGCGGCGATGGTGCGGGAAAAACTGCCGGCAATCGAGGGCGTGCAGTCCGTCAAGCTGACGCCTGCCACCGGCAGCGTCCTCATCGTCTACCGAGAAGACGAAGTGCGCCCCGAATTGCTCTTCGCCGCCGTCGTCCGCCTGATGAATCTGGACGCCGAGTTGAAACGGATGCCGCAGCCGGTCGTCACGCGGGAATTGAAGGAAATCCTCGGCAGCGTGAATCGGATGGTGTACGACCGGACGGGTGGGCTGATTGATCTCTGGTCGGCCGCGCTGATTCTGTTGGCCGCCGTCGGCGTGCAAAAACTGTTGACACAAGGGATGCGTGCGTTTCCGGCGGGGCTCACGCTTGTCTGGTGGGGCATAGCCTCGATGCTGGGCGGCCGGCAGTCGTAGCGGCGTAGGAGGATTGCTGATCATGTTCTGGCGCAAACGGCAGCCGCTCCTGCACTGCGAGATTGTCCACGCCCTTCCGGGAAGGGTGCGGATTCGCTGCCGCGCGCTCGGCTATCTCGCCAGGTATGTCGCCGAAATCCGGCAACGTTTGCAGGACTTGTCGCCGATTTGCCAGGCGCAGGTCAGTACCCTCACGGAGAATGTCCTGCTCCACTATGACCACACCCAGGTGTCGGCGCAGGACGTGCTGGAACTGACGGAATTGGTGATCGGGTCCTACTCATTGACTGCCTACAAGGCCGAACGAGCCGAGCAGAACCGGCCCACCGTGAACGAGCGGCGGCTGCAAGAGGGGTCGCTCTCCGACATGCTCATTCGCATCGGAGTCACCACGGCAACGCTCGTTTTCTACTTTTTCCGCAAGCCAACAGGCCACGCGCCGGCCAGTCTGGCGGCCCGCTTCCTCAGCGTTCCGTCGCTGACGGCTGTCTCGCTGGCGATCCCCATCTTCCGCAGCGGTGTCCGTTCGTTGGCAACCACGTTGCGTCCGAACGCCGATACGCTCAGCGCCACCGCGATTCTGGCGAGCATCGCCAGCGGCCGGGGTCTCTCGGCGCTGACGATCCTCTGGCTGGCCGACATCGCCGAGCTGTTGACCGCCTATACGATGGGCCGCACCCGCCGCGCGATCCGCAACATGCTTTCGGTAGGCGAAGAGACCGTTTGGCGGCTGCGGGACGACGGCGTCGAGGAGCGCGTGGACCTCGATCAACTCCACGCCGGCGACCGGGTCATGGTCCACACCGGGGAGAAGATCAGCGTGGACGGGGTGGCGGAGTCTGGCGAGGCGGCGGTCGATCAGGCGTCGATTACCGGCGAATACATGCCCTTGCGCAAGGCCCCGGGCGACCAGGTGTTTGCCGGAACCGTGGTCAAGAGCGGCCGGCTGGTGATTCGGGCGGTGAAGGTGGGTGACCAGACGGCCGTGGCCCGCATCGTCCACATGGTCGAGGAGGCCACGCACCGCAAGGCGAGCGTCCAGACCATCGCCGACCGCTTCTCGGCCCAGTTCATTCCGGTCAATTTCCTCCTGGCTCTGATCGTCTATCTGGTGACGCGCAAGAGCAGCCGCGCGCTGAACATGCTGATCATCGACTACTCTTGCGGCGTCCGGCTCTCCACGGCCACCGCCTTGTCGGCGGCCATCTGCACGGCGGCGCGGAATGGAATCCTCATCAAGGGCAGCAATTACCTGGAACTGCTGGCCGAGGCCGATACGTTGATCTTCGACAAGACCGGCACGATGACCGTGGGACGGCCGGAAGTGACCAGCGTGATTCCCATGAAGCCGGAGGTTCCCGCCCAGGAAGTGCTCCGATACGCCGGCGCCGCCGAGGAGACCAGCACGCACCCGATGGCGGCGGCCGTCGTGGAGAAAGTGCGTCGCAGCGGCTGGCAGATTCCGGCCCACCAGGAGACCCAAGTGCATACGGCCCGCGGCGTCCAGACGCAGGTGGGCCGGCGGATCATCCGGGTGGGGAGCCGGCGCTTCATGCAGGAGAACGCCATCGACCTGGCACCGGCGATCGAGGCCGTCAATCGCCTGGCCCGCGCCGGCGAGAACATCGTCTACGTCGCCGAGGATCACGAGCTTCTGGGCGTGCTGGGCATCCAGGACGCCTTGCGGGAGAACATGAAGAAGGCCATCAATCGGCTCCGCTACACGGGCATTGACGACATCGTGCTCTTGACCGGCGACGTTGAGCAACACGCGGAGATCATTGCCGACCGGATGACGGTGGATCGCTATAAGGCGGAGGCCATGCCCGACGACAAGGCGGAAACGGTCTTGAAGCTCCAATCCAAGGGCACGCACGTGGTGATGGTCGGCGACGGGATCAACGATGCGCCGGCCTTGGCCTACGCCGACGTGGGAATCGCCATGGGCGGAACGCGGACGGACATCGCCATGGAAGCGGCGGACATCACCGTCACCGGGGACGATCCCTTGATGATCCCGGCGGTCATTCACCTGGCGAGCCGGACGATGCAGACCATCCGGCAGAATTTCGCGGCGGCGGTCGGCGTGAACACGCTGGGAATCGTGCTGGCCTCGATCGGCGTTCTGCCGGTGTTCTGGGGCGCGGTGCTCCACAATAGCTGCACGGTAGCCGTGGTGCTCAACTCGTCTCGGCTGTTGTTCCATGACGTGGAACGGAGGGCCCGATGATGCAACCAACTGTCCCCTTTTTCCCGGAGAAGCCGGTCGTGACCGTGGTTCATTCCCTCCCCGGCCGGGTCCGCGCGCGGCTGTCCGTCGCCCCCGCGGACGTGCAACGGATGCTTGCCGGGGTCCGCGAGCATCCGGGGATGGAGTCGATCAGCTTTTCTCCCATCACGCGCTCCGTCCTGGCCCGTTTCAACCCCCACGAGATCAGCCAGGAGGAGATCGTGCTGCGCATCGCCTTTCACCTGTCGCTGGATTGCGACTCCGCGCCGGTTCGGCTCCTGGCCGAGCCGGACGAGCGACCCGCGCTTGGCGGCAGCGCCGCGGTTTCCGCCGCTCTGTTGGCCTTGTCGCTCGTGATGCACGGGTTAAAGGTGGCCAAGGGGTCGCCGGCGCGATGGGACTGGCTGGCGGGACTCGGCACGGCATGGGCGGTGGTAGACCACGCCTGGAAGGAGCTTCGCCAGCGCGGCTCGTTCGATCCGGAAGTCCTCTCGCTGGCTTACCTTGTCACGGCCTTTGCTCGCGGCAACCTTCTCACGGCTTCGGTGGTCACGTGGTTGGCGTCTTTCGGTCGGCACTTGCTCGCGCCTTTTCCAACGGGCGTGCAAGTCCGGCCTGTGGAAGTGCGCGGGCGCGGAAACGGCCAGTCCCGCTACGAAGTGATGATCGGCCCCGACGTGGACGCTCCCGAGCGAGCGCGAATACTCAGCGCACTCCAGGGGCTCCTCAAATACGCTATGACCGGCGGCGGAGCGCACCCCTTCCGCACCTTGTTGGAGGAGCTCCGCGACGTGTCGAAGGTCCACGGAGAGGTGCTGGAGGGATTCGGACGGATGCCCCAGGGAATCCCCATACGGTTTAACTGAATTCTCCCCCTAGGCTCAAAGGAGCAAAACACTCATGAACGTTACTTCAGAACATGTGACCGGCTTCATCGTGGGCATCGGCGTTGCCTCGCTGGGGTTCTACATGTACAAGAAGAACGAGGCGCAGATCGACCAGTGGCTGCGCCGCCAGTCGATCAACATTCCCTTTCCAGGGTTCCAGGCTAAGGACCAGTCCGGCACGTCGCTGGAAGAACTGCTGCGTGAGAAGGAGCGGCTGGAAGACCTGATCGCCGAGCGCGAGATGGCCGAGAAGTCCAAGACGCCCCCTGCGCCGGCCCCGGCATGAGCTTCCCCGGGCTTGCCGCTTGACCCCTCCGTGCGGTGATGATGATTACCGAGACAGATTGGATGAGTCGTGACGCCATCCAAAGGGGACGCCGCCTCGAATACTTGACCATCGGCTGGAACATCTTCGAGGCGGCGGTTGCCGTCGGAGCAGGTGTGTTTGCCCGGAGCACCGCGCTGCTTGGCTTTGGCATCGACTCCTTGATCGAGTCGGCATCAGGGTCGGTGTTGCTTTGGCGGCTCCATCGCGGCGAAAAGGGAGCGCGGCGCGAGCAGCAAGCCCGGAAGCTGGTCGGCGGCAGCCTCTTGGTCTTGGCCGCCTATGTTGCGTTCGAGACCCTAGAGTCGCTTGTCAAGCGGGAGCCCCCGGCAGCAAGCTATCCGGGGATCGGGATTGCTTTCCTGGCCGTGATCGTGATGCCCTTGTTGGCCCGGGCCAAAAGGAAGGTGGCGGCCGGCTTGGAAAGCCGTGCGATGCACGCCGACTCGCGTCAGTCGGACATTTGCGGCTATCTGTCGGCGATCCTGCTGGTTGGACTGGGGGCCAACGCCTTATTCGGTTGGTGGTGGGCCGATCCGGTTGCCGGGTTGGTCATGGTGCCGATCATTGTGACGGAAGGGATCAAGGCCCTGCGGGGGGAAACATGCGGTTGCGACAAGGCGTGCCGCGATTCTGAGAGAAGCAGTCCTTCATAAGTTGGGCGGAAACGGCTCATCCTTGATGTAGGCGGTCCCCTGGAACAAGGCCACCAACTCCCCGGCATCGTTCGTCACCCGCACGGTGCAGACCGACAACCTGCGGCTGCGGGAGATCTCCGTGGCTTCCGCATACAGCGTACCGGATCGTACCGCCTGGAGGAATGAGAGGCTGGTGCTGATCGCCGGGGCCACTTTGCCGCCTGTCTTCACGGCGGCGCCGAAAGCGAAGTCGGCCAGGGTGAAGATCGCCCCCCCTTGCACCGTCCCGATGCTGTTGAGGTGCCGCTCTTCAACCTGGAGACTGGTCTTCGCAAAGCCGGGGCGCAGCTCGACCAGCCGCACGCCGCTGGAGGCAGCGAAGCGGTCGTTCTCAAAATGGTGCTTCGTGGCTGCGAAGTTGTCTGGCATGGTGGACCCGTCCTTCATTGCGTAGGTCCTGGAGATATTGTATCCTATGACGGCATAGACGGCGTAACCGTTCACCGGAGGGCTCGCAATGTAGCAGGCACACGCCGTGTGCCGTCCGCCCCGTTCAGGCGTGGTACGCGGACGGCACACGGCGTGTGCCTGCTACATTCCGGACCGTGAGCGGTTACTCGTCGGCGCAGCCTGCCCGCCAGTGACTTTGTAGAGGATCCAACGATGAGACGACAACCGGGGAATTGTTTCCACGCGACCGGCGGCCGCCGGCAGCGATTCTTGACCATCGCGGCATGGACGATTGCCGCCACCGCAGCGTCCCTGGATTTCGGACGCCCCGCGGCCGGCGATCCGCCGGCCACGCCGCCACACGCCACGCTGGTACACAAGGTGGCCGAGGATTTTGCAGACATCCCCTGGGTGCCCAGCCAGTGGAGCAGCGCCAAGGGCAAGATCTCGCTGGTCAGCGGGCCGGCGCCGGACGTGCGGGCCGCCAAGAGCCTGAGGATCGACGTGGCCTTCTCCGGCGGTGGTTTCGAGCATTTCACGGCCGAGCCGGCTGCGCCGCTGTGGATTCCCGGCGACGCCAAGAGCGTCACGCTTCGCTCGAAAGTGAGCGACGGCCGCTACGCCTTGAAGCTGGGCTTTGTCGACGGCTGGGGTCGCGACCGCGCGGGCGGCGCGTATCTGGCCTGGGACATCCGCGCCGATCCGTCGGGCAACTGGAAAACGGCAACCTTCAAGGTGCCGGAAGGCTGGATACGGCCCCTGCGCATCAGCGGCATTACCACGCACAACTGGGAAGCCCAAAGCAGCAAGAATACGATCCATATCCAAATCGACGACATCGAGATCGAAACGGACATCGAGGACGTCGATCCGAAGACCGGCGTGCTGACGACCTGGACGCCCGAGCCCGGCCCGGCCGACCCGGCCAAAGCGATCAAGGAGTGTCCGCCAACGCCGCTGGTGGCGGTCGATATGTCGAGCGGGCAGGAGTCGAACGTCTTCACGCGCACCGACCCGGAGGTCCGCATTCGTCTGCGCAACTGGAAGCCCGGCGAGCTGACGGGCAAGCTGGCCGGCCGGCTTTTCGACGTTTCCGGCCGGCAGGTCGACCGCTTCGATCGCACGCTGGCGGTCGATAGCTCTGCCACCCTCAGCTCGCCGCTTAGGGCCCAACGCTTCGGACTCTACACGCTCAGCGCCAAGTTGACCTTGTCCGACGGCACCGAGCGCTCCGAAAAGATGATCGTCGCTCGCCTTCCGGCCGACAGGGACCTCAGCGAGCAGCAGAAGCTCGCCTCGCCCTACGGGCTGAACGTCCACAGCGGCGCCAAGGTCGTGCTGGTTCCCTTCCGCAAAGCGGGAATCGTCTGGTTCCGCGAGTATGCCTTCAGCTACGACTGGCTGCTCCGCGCCCGAGGCGACGACGGACGATACGCCGGATGGCCCAACTATCCCCAGATCGTCGCCGCCTACGCCGCGGCGGGCGCCAAGTGCCTGCCCGTGCTACAGAAGTCGATCGAGCCTCCCAAGATCGTCAACGGCAAAGCGGCCGGCCGGGTCGGCCCGACGCGCGCCTGGACGAAAGACATCTGCAACATCATCAACGCTTTCCCCGAGATCTCCCATTGGGAGCTGAACAACGAGTACGATCTTCCGGCCGACAACTCCAAGGCGGAAGAGCAGATCGACTGGGCCAACTACCGCGCGTACCATCGGCAGTTCGCCGAGATCCTGCACCTGTTGGGCGGCGGCGAGCTGGTCGCCGTCGAGAACGGCCGGGCAGGCATCTGGCCGCAGCGCGTGCTGCGCTGCGTCCGGAGCGGCGACTTCGCGCGGATCGCCGTGGTCAACTCGCATCACTACTGCGGCACCGACCCGCCCGAGACGAACCTCGGCAACTTCAACATGGGCTCCGAAGACAAGCTGCCGAGCCTGCTGTTCGACCAACTGCGGGCCGTCAAGCGCGCGGCCCAGGCCGACGGCAAGCCCCGGCAGTCGTGGCTCACCGAGTTCGGCTGGGATACCCTGGCCGGGCCCGTCGTCTCGGCCTATCAGCAGGCGGTCTATCTGCCGCGGGCCTGGATGACGGCCATGGCCGCCGGCACGGACAAGGCCTTCTGGTTCTACAATTTCGACGCCGCTGATCCCAAGCAGTTCTTCGACGGCTGCGGACTGCTCACCGCCAAGGGCGAGCCGACGCTCGCGCTCTGCGCGATGGCGGGGCTGACCAGCGTGCTGCCCAATCCGGTCTACGTCGGCGACCTGGATGCCGGCCCGAATACGTGCGGATACGTCTTCCGAAACGACGACAAGCTGGTCGCTTCACTCTGGACGATCGAAGGGGACGAGGGGCCCGCCGTGCAGTTCCGGGCCCAACGAGTCCAGGATTATCTGGGCAACCCCATCGAAGCCGGCCCGGTGCATCTTTCCATGGCCCCGGTCTACGCCGTGGGCCTGAGCACCAGCGATTTCTGGTACAAGCAGACGGCCTATAGCCTGGAAACGCCGCGACTGGTGCCCGCGACCGCCGGCGACAGCGTGCGCCTGCTGCTGCGCGTGAGCAACCATCGCGACGAGCCCATCACCAGTCAGATCAAGCTCATCTTGCCGGAAGGCTGGACGACCAAGGCCGCTCTGGTGCCCCTCCGTGTCGCGCCGGGGAAACCAAGGACGTGGAACTTCCCTTCACCATCGCTTTCGCCGAGCCGGTGGGCTTCAAGGAAGTGTCGATTATCATCTCCGAGGGCAAGCCGCTGAAGCGGATGAGCGTGAAGGTGCTCGTGCAGTCGCCGCTGACGGTCGAGGTCAGCCCGATGGAAGGCCGGCCGGGCCCGGCGCAGGTGACCGTCAACGTGGGGAATCGCTCGGCCAGGGCCCTGAGCGGCGTCTTGCGCATGCGGTTGCCCGACTCATGGAAGGCGCTGACGCCGGAGATTCCGCTCGCCGAGCTGAAGCCGCAGGAGGTCCGGCCCGTCGTCTGCAAGTTCCAATGGAGCGCCGACTGGAAGCCGCGCCAGAGCGCCCGGATCGAGCTCGACTTCGGCGCGGACAAGCGTGTCGCGCGTGCGTTGATTCCCAACCAATACGCCATCCACCGGGCCGGGAAGATCACCATCGATGGCCGGCTGGACGACTGGGGCCCGGACACGCAACTGCCCGCGTGGATGCTGGGCTCGACCGCCGGAGAGTCGCGGGCGGAGGTCCACCTCGCTTGGGCCAAGGAGGGCATCTACGGTGCGGTCGTGGTGCGCGACTCGAAAGTCCGCGTGCAAGACCCCAAGAGCTTCTGGGCCGGCGACGCGCTGGAGCTGTTCCTCGACGCGGCCGACAACAAGCAGCCCCGTTCGGCGGTCGAGGGCGACCACCAGTTCTGGATGGTTCCCTTGCCGGACGCCAACCGCGTCTACCTGGGCCAGTGGAAGATGAACCGCGAGATTCCGGCCACGCGTTACGACATTCCCTCGATCCGCGGCGCGGCGACGCGTACGGCCGATGGCTACGTCATGGAGTTTCTGTTGCCCGCCGAGCAGATCCGAAACTATCATCCCCAGGTCGGCAGCCGACTCGGCTTGAACCTCGATCTGACGATCCAGGGCGGCCAGCTCAGCCGCGAAGCCTACTGGCCCAGTCCCAAGAAGTCGGGCGTGAACGCCCATCCCGAGCGCTGGGGCACGGTGCTGCTGGTCGAATAGGGCATCCGCCGCGGCGCGATTGGGTCCCTCATTGGCCTTGCCTTACCGAAACATCCCAGATTTGGTGACTTTCACCTTTTCATTTTCGTGGGTTAGGGCCCGTGGGACGTCTACTCCTCTCCATACAACAGCCACCACGCGTCCGACTCGGCCCCGGTAGTCTTGCCCGTCGTTGTTCCACTCTGCGTTTGGGCCGGCGCGGCGAACACCGCGTCCGCCGCCTGGGCAAGGGCAGCCGCGCCGCCCTGGCCGCTCGTCTGGACCTGAGCGCTTGCGCTCTTGGCCGCGCCCGGCACCGGGGGGTCCACGATATACACCGCGTCGGCTTCCACTTGATTGGCGGTCCGAGTGGCCTTGCCCGTGCCGTTGTTGGAGACTCCCACCACCAGCGTGCCGCCCGCGGGAACCGCGTACGCGCCCGCCCCACCAAGCGGCAGCCACGTCCAGGCGGTCGTCCCGGTCGGACCCGTGTTCGGGAGGGTGACGGCGTTTGGCTGCTTGGGGTTGGGCGTGCCGTTAGCCTGGCCATTAGTCGTAAGCGGGATCTGCTGGCTGACGTAGAACGTGGTGGTCGTCCCCTGCAGGATACCGCTACTGTTGTAGACACTGACCGTGTACGGAACGTTGGTCGCTCGATTGGCGCAGGCCGGCCACGTGACGTAGACCGTGTAGTCGTCTGTCGCCGAACCGTTGTTGGTGTAGGTCCACGTGGCCGAGGCCGTCCCCTGGGCGGACTCCGCCTCCAGGTCGTCGCCGAGGTAACCCGGGTAGGTCCAGTTGCCCTCGGTGAGCCAGTGGCTCCACGTTCCCGACGTCTCCTTGAAACCCGGGCTTGCGTCGGTAATCACGCCGGGGACCACCGTGGTGATCGCCCCCGTGGTGTTCTTCACGAACGTCACCGCATAGTTGTGGCCGCCGTTGCCGTCGCTCACCGAGCCCGTCGGCGTCAGCGTCAATCCCGTCCCCAGACTACTGCTGTTGTAGGTCTCGGTGAAGGCCGGCTTGTCCGTCGCGCCGACCACGCCGTAGGCATTCGGCGTGGCGTAACTCGGGAGCGTGATCGTCGGCGTCGCCCCCGGGGATGGAACCGCCGCGCTGGTCGTCCCGTCGTAAGGCTTGGTCCAGGTCGCCGCCGTCACCGTGATCGGAAGGGCCCTGATCTGGCCGGACACGTTGACAAGCTTCACCGTGTAGTTATTTCCACCGTTGCCGTCGTTGATCGAGAAACTCCCCGGAGTCACACTCAGCGTCTTGCTCCCCACGTCCTTGGTGTTGTAAGTCTCGCTCGGCGCACTCGTCAACGTGTCGCCGGTCACAAGACCAGTCACCGTCGGCGTCACCCCCGTGGGCACGTCGGCGTAACCATCGTAGGTCCTGCTATAGCTCTTCGCCGTGATCGTCAACGTCCCCTTCGTGACCGCCTGGGTCACCGTGCCGCTGCTGGTTAGGAAGCCCTGGCCGCTCGTATAGGTGGCGGTAATGGTGTCGCCGCTGGTGACATTGAAGGTCTTGACCGGCGTGCTACTGCCAATACCGATCGGAGTCACCCAGGTACCAGCCGTGGTCGTGAAGGTCCAGGTCGACTTAGTCCCGCTGCTGCTCACCCACGTACCGTCGCCAAAGTCGGTGCCGCTGCTCGTGTCCTTGAAATCCACGGTCCCCTTGGTAGGCGCAGTTTTTCCCGTGCTCGCCGTCACGACGGCCGTAAAGGTAACCGTCGTGCCGTAGACCACCGAGGCGTGCGACGTGCTTACGGTTGTCGTGGTGGCCGCGGCCACGGTGGCCGTGCTGCTGGCGGTCGTGGAATTGGTGGGACCGTCATTGATGGTCACACTGACATTGAAGCTGCCGGCCGCAACATAGGTGTGGCTGCCCTGCACATCCCAGACGTTGTCGATCGTGTCGTAGACGAAGCTGCCGAGGCTGCTGTTGCCGTCGCCCCAGGTGATGGTCGCGCTATAGTCGGCCTGCAAGGTGTTCGACGGATTGCCGGCGTCGGCGAACGTCGCCACCGTCAGCGTCCCGGTCGGAGCCCCCTCCGTCGCCGTAACCGGCACGCCCGTGACGTTGCCGAGCGGCACGTCCGCTACGGTCGCCGTGCTGGCGGCGCTGGCGGAATTGGTGGGACCGTCGTTGATCGTCACAGCAAGGGTGTAGCTGCCGGCCTCGGCGTAGGTGTTGCTGCCCTGTACGTCCCAGACGTTATGGACCGTGTCGTACACGAAGCTGCCGGGGCTGCTGTTGCCGTCGCCCCAGGTGATGGTGGCGCTATACGCGGCCAGCAGGGTGTTCGACGGATTGCCGGGGTCGGTGAAGGTGGCCACCTTCACCGGCCCCGTCGAAGCCCCCTCGGTCGCGCTGACCGCCACGCCCGTGACACTCTCCAACCCCGCCGACACGGTGGCCGTGCTGCTGCTGGACACACTGCTGAAACCGTCAATGAGGGTCACAGCGACCGGATAGTTGCCGGGCGCGGCATAGGTGTTGCTGCCCTGCACGTCCCAGACGTTGTTGACCGCGTCGTAGGTGAAGCTGCCGGGGCTGCTGTTGCCGTCGCCCCAGGTGATGCTGGCGCTATAGTCGGACGGCACGGGGCTGTTCGGCGGATTGCCGTCGGTGAACGTGGCCACCGTCACCGTCCCGGTGGGAACTTCCGCCATCGCGTAGACGGGCACGCCAGTGATGTAGGAGGGCAATACAATGGTGGGTTGGGAGCGGGTCACGGTTTGGGCGCCGTCGTTGATGGTCACCGTTTGCGTGTAGACGCCGCTGGCGCCGGCATCCGTATAGGTGTGCGCGCCGAAGACGAACCAGACATTCTCAAGACCCTCGTAGTCGTAAACGAAGCTGCCGGGGCTGGGGGCGCTACCGTCGCCCCAGTCGATGCTGGCGCTATAGTCGGCCTGTAGTGCGTTGGACGGATTGCCGGCGTCGGTGAACGTCGCCACCCAACTCGTGACCGTTTCCCCCGGATAGACTTCCCAGCCGCCGGCAAAGACGTTGGTCAACGGCACGTCCGCCACAGTGGCCGTGCTGCTGGCGGTCGCCGAATTGCTGGAACCGTCGTTGATGGTGACGCTGATCGGGTAGCTGCCCTCCTCGGCGTAGTTGTTGCTGCCCTGCACGTCCCACACGTTGTTGACCGTGTCGTAGACAAAGCTGCCCGGGCTGCTGTTGCCGTCGCCCCAGGTGATGGCGGCGCTATAGTCCGCCTGCAGCGTGTTCGACGGATTGCCGGGATCGACGAACGTCGCCACCGTCACCGTCCCGCTGAAAGCCGCCTCCGTCGCGGCGACGGGCACGCCGGTGACGTTGGTCAACGGCACGTCGGCCACGGTGGCCGTGCTGCTGGCGATCGTGGAAAAGGTGGGACCGTCGTTGATGGTCACGCTGATCGGGTAGCTGCCGGTCTCCGCATAGTTGTTGCTGCCCTGCACGTCCCAGACGTTATTGAGCGTGTCGTAGACGAAGCTGCCGGGGCGAGTGTTGCCGTCGCCCCATTTGATGGTGGCGCTATAGTCGGCCTGCATGGTATTCGACGGATTGCCGGCGTCGGTGAACGTGGCCACCGTGACCGTCCCGGTCGAAGACCCTTCGGTCGCGCTGACCGGAACGCCCGTGACGTTCGTCAACGGCACGTCGGACACGGTCGCCGTGCTGCTGGCGGTCGTGGAATTGTTGGGACCGTCGTTGATCGTCACGCTGACATGGTAGCTGCCGGCCTCGGCATAGGTGTCGCTGCCCTGCACGTCCCAGACGTTGTCGATCGTGTCGTAGACGAAGCTGCCGGGGCTGGTGTTGCCGTCGCCCCAGTCGATGCTGGCGCTGTAGTCGGCCTGCAAGGTGTTCGACGGATTGCCGCCGTCGGTGAAGGTCGCCACCGTAACCGTTCCGGTCGAACTTGCCTCGGTCGCGGCGACCGGCACGCCCGTGACGTTGGTCAAGGCCGCGTCGGCCACGGTGGCCGTGCTGCTGGCGGTCGCGGAATTGTTGGGACCGTCGTTGATGGTCACACTGATCGGGAAGCTGCCGGCCTCGCCATAGGTGTTGCTGCCCTGCACGTCCCAGACGTTGTTGACCGTGTCGTACACGAAGCTGCCGAGGCTGGTGTTGCCGTCGCCCCAGTCGATGCTGGCGCTATAGTCGGCCTGCAAGGTGTTCGACGGATTGCCGGCGTCGGTGAACGTGGCCACCGTCACCAGCCCGGTCGAAGTTCCCTCCGTCGCCGTAACCGGCGCGCGGGTTGAGGACGGAGCGACCCCAGCATAGATTTGCACGTTGCGGATATCTCCGCTAAATGGAACGCTGTGTTCCCCAGGTACCTCCACCAAGTCTCCGATTCGGACGTCCACGCTGTTAAAGGCATTGTACGTCCACGAATCTTGCTCTGCCCTCAATTGCCAACTCCAATTGGTTGAGGCATCGCTCACGTACAACGCCAGCGAATTGCCGTCATATACGGCCTTCAAGTCATGCCACTGCCCATCCGGCTGTGTTCCTCCAAAAATCCTGTAATCGGGGGCGTTTCCTGGTTGAGCAAAGAAGAATACTTCGTTGGGGGGGAAGCCCGGAGCTTGGGGACCCTGTATCCCAAGACCGTACCCTGCGTGCTGGCCAGCGATATGTTTTGCCACGATACACGAATCCCAGGGCCGCAAGTCGGTATACCTGATCGAAGCCTCAATTGTGAACCCCGAGGGGAAATTCCAGTTGGATGTATTAGGAATCTCGATGTAGTTCGTAACGCCATCAAAATGCATCCCTCCCCCTGGAATCCAGTTGGGATTCCCATAGATGACCCCATCGTTGCCGTTTCCCGAACTGTCGTTAGCGTTGCCGTCCAGGTTCCAAGAGCCCATGAGGACGGTGACCGAGCCGCCGATGACGTTGGTCAACGGCACATCCGCTACGGCAGCCGTGCTGCTGGCGGTCGCCGAATTGCTGGGACCGTCGTTGACGGTCACGCTGACATTGTAGCTGCCCTCCTCGGCGTAGGTGTTGCTGCCCTGCACGTCCCAAACGTTATTGATCGCGTCGTACACGAAGCTGCCGGGGCTGGTGCTGCCGTCGCCCCAGGTGATGGTGGCGCTATAGCTGGCCAGCAGGGTGTTCGACGGATTGCCCGGGTCGCTGAACGTGGCCACCGTCACCGGCCCGGTCGAAGCTCCCTCGGTCGCGCTCAGCGCCACGCCCGTGACATTCTGCGGCCCCGCCGTCACAGTGGCCGTGCTGCTGCTCCGCGTGGCGCAGCCGCCGTCCACGATATTCACCGTGACCGGGTAGCTGCCGGCCTCGGCATAGGTGTTGCTGCCCTGTACGTCCCAGACGTTATTGACCGTGTCGTACACGAAGCTGCCGGGGCTGCTGTTGCCGTCGCCCCAGGTGATGGCGGCGCTATAGTCCGCCTGCAGCGTGTTCGACGGATTGCCGGGATCGACGAACGTCGCCACCGTCACCAGCCCGGTCGAAGCCCCCTCGGTCGCGCTGACCGGAACGCCGGTGGCGTTGGTCAAGGGCACGTCGGCCACGCTGAAGGTGCTGGTGCTGGCGCCGGTCTGGGCGCCGCCGACATCGGTGACCTGCACGCCGAACGTCTGGTTGCTCAGCGCGTCGGCGTAGGTATAGGACAACTGCACGTCGAAGCCCTCGCCGTCGGCCACGATCTGGCCGCCGGCGCCCGCCGGCCCGCTCACCGCGCCGCTTGAGTTGAGCGTCACGCTGTTGCCGTCGCCCAGCGTGACCACCGCCGTGTAGTCGCTGGCCGTGGCAAGCGGGTTGGCATCGGTGAAGTGGAAGACCGTGCCGCTGAAGGCCTGGCCCTCGATGATGGGCGGCGGAGCGATCTCGGAGATCGTGCCCTCAAACGTGTTGGCGGCGTAAAGGTCACCGGCGTGGTACGCCAGGGCGATCGGGTCATCGAGCCCGCTGCTGACAAAGGTGGAGACGGCCCCCGCGGGCGTCACCTCCGAGATCGTGTTGTCCGAAAAGTTGGCGACGTAGAGGTTGCCGGCGGCGTCGAATGCCAGGGCGGCGGGGTAATTGAGCCCGCTGCCGACGAAGGTGGAGACGACCCCCGCGGGCGTCACCTCCGAGATCGTGCCGTCGGCTTCGAGCGGGGGGGTGCCGTTGTTGGCAACGTAGAGGTTGCCGGCCGCGTCGAATGCCAGGGCGCTGGGGTCATTGAGCCCGCTGCTGACGAAGGTCGAGACGACCCCCGCGGGCGTCACCTCCGAGATCGTGCCGTAGGAAGCCTCCCCGGAGCCGCAGTCGGGCTCGCCGGAGCCGAAGTCGGGCTCCCCGGGACCGTAGTTGGCGACGTAGAGGTTGCCGGCAGCGTCGAAGGCCAGACCGGTCGGGTCGTCAAGCTCGCTGCTGCTGCTGACGAAGGTGGAGACGACGCCCGCGGGCGTCACCTTGGAGATCGTGTTGCTGTCGTAGTTGGCGACGTAGAGGTTGCCGGCGGCGTCGAAGGCCAGGCCGCAGGGGCCTTCGAGCCCGCTGCTGCTGCTGACGAAGGTGGAGACGACCCCCGCGGGTGTCACCTTGGAGATCGCGTCGTTGCCGTAGTTGGCGACGTAGAGGTTGCCGGCAGCGTCGAAGGCCAGGCCCTGGGCCTCAGCATCGGGTTCGCAGCCGGGGAACGTGCTGATCGCGGGGGCGCCGGCGCCGTTGCCTGCCTCAGCTCCGTCTCGATCACCCTCGATATGGGCGAACGTGCTGACCGTGGGGGCGCCGCTGCCGCTGGGCGGGCTCAGCGCCGGCCGTCAGGGTGCGCCGCCATCCCAGTTGTTGCAGGCCGGAAGAATCGCGGACAGCAGGTGCCGCGGTTCGAGCACTTCCATGAGCGGCCGGAACGAGCGGGGTCCGCTGCCGCCGAGGCGAGCCTGCCGGCGGCGCTGGGCACGCGACCGAGGGCGGGAGAACCGCTTCAGGAACGTCTGCCAAGAGCGGGACATGCCGGCACCTCTACAGAAAAGATCAAGGGCGCTGGACGAGACCGATCAGCGTGGATGACTGGCCGCTTCTCTTTGCATTGTTCCTGCGGCCCACTGGGCTCCCATCATACCCCGCCGTTTCATCGCGTCAAATTTTTTGGGGGGGAAAAAACTTTCTCTCTTTCTTGGGGGGGGTATGGGGTTATACACCATAATACAGAGGGGCAAGACTATTCCGGATGAACGCGTGCTCTATCTTCCTTTCCGCACGTTCCCATTGCGTTTCCCTTGATTTCTCGCTGCTACCGGCCCGCGCGGCGGCGAGTATCGACCCTTTCCCGTCATTTCCGCCGGAGATCCGCTTGCAGCGGGACGACCGGTCTGGTCACGGAGAATCAAACGCCCGGGGAACGGGCGGTAGCTCGGCCGTCCGCAGCCGTCTCGTCGTCCGGCCGAAGGTGGCCAGATCGAAGGGCGCAAAGCCCAGTTTGATCGCAGGAGAGTCGGACTTCAGACGGAATTCGTCGTGCTCGGGGTCCTCGAAGCGGGGATCGGCGACCTGCGAAGACGGCGCAAAGCTGTCGGAAGTCTTTGTTCTTGAGCAGAAAAGTTGTCGGGAACCGATATTAGCTAAGAAATGGAGCGGGAGCCCGGAACAATAGTTGCTGGCACCCTCTTCCGACAACAGCAAGTTCGGGCGGTCACTTCTTCGGCTCGCTCTGCGCACCCCGCTTCTGCTGCAGCAGCCACTGGTACAGTTGCGGGTTGGCATAGGTCTCGGTCCAGGCGTCATGTCCCGCCTCGGGATAGACGGTGAACTTGACGTTGCCGCCGAATTTCTTCATCGCCTCGACCATCTTCTCCGATCTCTCCAGCGGCACCACCGGGTCTTTCGCTCCATGAAACACCCAGGCCGGAACGTGCGCCAACAACATGGTCGTAAAAGGCTCGCCGCCGCCGCAGATCGGCACGATGGCGGCAAATCGTTTGGGTTGGTAGGCGGCCAGGGACCACGTGCCGAATCCACCCATGCTCAGGCCGGTCACGTAAATCCGCTCCTTATCGACCTTCTGCTTCTCGACGATCTCATCCACGAGTGTCGCAAGTTCCCCAGGCTCCCACCATCGTTCTTGCGGGCACTGAGGAGAAACGACGATGAAGGGGAAGTCCTTGCCCGAAGCGATCAGCTTGGGCGGGCCGTGCTTCTTGACCAGTTCCAGATCATCGCCCCGCTCCCCAGCGCCGTGAAGGAAGAGCAGCAGCGGCCAGGAATCTTTCTGCTGGTAATCCTTCGGCAGGTAGAGCAGGTACTTCATCGTAACCTTGACGGTACGATTCAGCTCGCATCGCTGCTGTTGCGAGTCACTGGCCATAGCCTGACCGGCCGGCGGAACAACAAGGCCCAGTATCATGCCCCACACCCCATTGCGGTAGATCGTTCCCACTGCCGTCTCCGTTGACGCGGGTTGGCTCTTCGATGGTGCTCTTAGGATAGCACGGCGGCGGTCCACGGGCCAGAAGAAGCTGTCGCAGCTCGTCGGTCGTCCTTCCGGGCCAGCCACCGATTCAGCAGGGCCCCCTCTTCCGGCCATATCGATCATCATCGAAGTGGGCGAAGCGTCCGTTTACCTTTTTCGCCCAGCTTCCGGTGGCTTGGGGGGAAGGGCGGAAAATCCGGGTTGGGCTTGCCCGGAGGCGGTTTTCGAGTAACCTTAGACATAACGGCGTTTGCAAGGGGGAAAAGCTATCGGGTGTCAAGACAGGTGCCAACTGCGTAACGCCCGATGATGCGATTCCCCTTGAAAAGGTCAAAGAATCGTGGAAACTTGGCCATTTTGCACCCCTAGCTCAATTGGATAGAGCATCGGTCTACGGAACCGAAGGTTACAGGTTCGAGCCCTGTGGGGTGTACTTAACGTAAGTGTTGCCGAATCCGGGAGTTAGGGTACCTGTCGGTGGTCGGCAGTGCGGCTCGAAGGCTGTTCAGAACCCGGTAGTTAGGCGACGGCCTGCTTGCCGCGGTCCCACAACGCCTTGAAGGCCACGCAGGCGTTGGCGACGACCTCCTGGACCAGGTCTTCCCTGGCCTCGGGGTCGCGGTGCTGGAACGCGGTCCGGGCGTAGCTGAGGATCTTGGGCAGCATGCGGAGGAATGCCTTGTGCCAGGCAGGGGCAGACTTCTGGGGACGACGCTTGTTGGGTGCCATCCTGGTGTTACCCAGCGCTGCTGCGCGCGCCTGGTGGTCCTTGGGGCCGATCCTCGGACAAACGCCTGGCCACCCACAGCGGCAAACACACGACCGAACGTGTCGTGCGAGGGCGTGTCCTCGGGCAGGTCCAGGTATTTCTCCAGCCAGTCCCGCTTGGTCTTGGCGAACTTGGCGATGGCGACAAAATCGTTGGCCCCGCTCACCACCGCACACAGTGCGATGAAGATCAGGTCCAGAAGGTTGTAGTGCCGGGTCCGATCAATCCGCGGGTCCTCCAACTGGGCAAAAGGGGCCAACAGCGTAGCTGCCTTCGTGTGCGACATGGGACGTTCCTCCGTGAAGCGGGCGACTTCTTGGAGGAATCCTTCCCAAGCTCCTTGTCTGGGACTACTGAACAGCCAAGAATGCACAGGAGTTTAGATGCGATTGCCCTGGGTTGATATCGGAGGGATGAAACAATGGTAGAGAGCGACAGCCTTCGCTATACGAAGATGGCCCTCAACAATGGATCCGGTGCTATCCCCGCCCTCGGCTTCGGCACGCTGATTCCCGACCCCATCGCGACCAGAGCCGCGACCAGGACGGCGTTGGAGGCAGGATTTCGCCAGCTCGACGCTTCGGAACGCTACCGAAATGAAAAGGAGGTCGGCGAAGCGATGCAGGAGGTGTTCAAGGCGGGGAAGATCAAGCGGGAGGATGTGTTTATCGCTACGAAACTCTGGAATAACAATCATCGTCCTGAACGCGTCAAACCTGCCTTCGAGGCCAGTCTCAAGAAACTCCAACTCGACTACGTCGATCTCTATCTCATTCACACCCCCTTTGCCTTCCAACCTGGAGACGAGCAAGACCCGAGGGATGCGAACGGCAATGTGATTTATGACAAAGGGGTGACGTTGCTGGATACATGGAGGGCGTTGGAGGGCCTGGTGGACGAGGGCAGGTGCAAGGCAATCGGATTATCCGACGTCAGCCTGGGCCAGGCGAAAGAGATCTTTGAAGCAGGGAGGATCAAACCTGCAGTTGTTCACGTCGAATCCCATCCGTATCTCCCGCAATGGGACCTTCTGGACTATTGCAGAAAGAATGGCATCGTGTTGCAAGCATTCGCAGCGCTGGGGCATAGTAGCGAACCCAATTTGCTGGAAGATCCTGTCATTACCGCTATCGCCAAGCGAGTCAACAGAACCCCGGCGCAGGTCTTGCTCGCCTGGGCCATCCAGCGCGGGACGGCCCTCCTGACCACCTCAAAAACCCCAAGCCGGATCAAGGAGAACTTCGAAGTCTCCATTCTTCCTGAAGAGGCCATGCGGGAGATTAGCGAAGGAATCAAGTTGCGGGTCAGGTTCAATCCCGTGGTGGAGACCGGTGTTCCCGGGTTCATTCCGAGAGGAAAGGGAGGTTGAAACGGCAATCACTTCAACAGGTGAGCGTTCAAGTTTTCAACTGGGAAGTTTTTCGCCCATTCGCTACGGGGATCTGCGCTTTTTTCGCCAGAGATCACACCACAATGACATCACCGCACCTTGCGTGGTTTCAGAGACTGGTTCCCATCCACAAAAGGAGAATCCATGGCTCTCATAAACCTTACGTACCACGATCTGGGCGGCGGACTTATATTCTTCGTCGGTCGCGTTTTCGGCGGTGCTCGTGCTGCGCAATGGCCCAATGGCGGAGGTCTCCGAAGAGTTGTGCGAGGGCGGCAGGCTGATAGTGGGCGTTGAGGCCGCTGGGGTTGGGGAGGACCCAGGCGTGGCTGCCGCCGAAGAGGTCCTTTTGGAGGCCGACGCGGGCGTCTCTTATGCCGGAGACGATGCGGTAGGGTCCGATACCGACGAAGGCGACGACGGTGGGGCGCCAGCGTTTGACTTTGGCTTCGAGGCGCTGGCCGCCGGCGCGAAGTTCGTCGTCGGTGAGTTCATCGGCGCGGGCGGTGGCGCGTTGGACGACGTTGGTGATGCCGAATTGGAGGTCGAGAAGGAGGGATCCTTCAAAGGGGGAGAAGAGGCGCGGGGTGAAGCCGCCGCCGTGGAGTGCGGGCCAGAAGCGGTTGCCGGGGCGTCCGAAGTGGCGGCCGATGGCGGCGGTGTAGAGGCCGGGGTTGATGCCGGCGAAGAGGACGATGAGGTTTTTGGCGGCGAGATCCGGGACGATCTTGTTGTGCGCGGCGAGGAGCTGGGCTTTGGTGGGTTTCCAGGGGGTGGACAATGTCCGATTCATACGGCGGCGTCCTTGGAGGGTATTTTGTCCTCGGCGGTGGTTGTCTTTTGTGGTCATGACGAAAGCTCCTTCCATTTACCAGCGACCGAAATGCGCGCCGCCGACCGAAAAGAACCATCGGGCCACTTCCTGGCCAGCACCGATCTCGGCGAACGTTCCGTACGTAATCGCATCGAGGTTGAGCTTCAGCGCCTTCTGAGCGGTACTGGAAGCAGTGTTATCCATGGGTTGACTCCTTGAGAAAGTAGCCGTTTTGGCGCCCCTGGGTCAGTCTGCGAGTCAGGAGTGGAGGCGGCCCGAAACCAGCCGACTCAAGTGCATTAGCAACTTCTCCTCGCAAAGGCAGTGTCCTATTCCGCGCCGACGTGTGCGCCCTTTTCGACTACGGACCGCTTCATCAGCAGCAGCAGGAAGACCAGCAGCACCCCCAATACGGCGCACAACCAGAAAACGTCAAAGTCGGCCAACGATGCGGCCTGCTGCTGGCGGAGGTTTCCGTGCACGCTCAATCGCATGACCGTCGTGGTGCCTGTTTATAATCCTAGCGCGGTTCCGGAGTTCGACAAGCTCTTTCCCGACCCCAGCATGGGTGACATTATCGCTGTGGCTCGACACGTCGGCGCTTGCCCTTGTGTGGTCGAGGACGGCATGATGTCTGTTCTCCTCGATTGGAGCGTTTGCGGGCCGTGAAATCGGCCCTTTGCCGGCCCATGCCCGGCGTCCGCCTCGATCTAACCCGGCAGACGGCCAAACCATGACCAACCCCCCCGATATTTTTTTGGGGCAACGGCTGCCGGGTGGGCCACCGCAGGGGTCGTACCTCAGAACCAATTCCGTCACGGTCCGGTCGGACCCCGGCGGCCGGTGTCGATGCGGGCGATCCAGACTATCGTCCGCTGGCTGGCAGAGGCCACCGCCGGGGGTAAAATGACCGTCATGCTGACGGTTGATCGCCAACATGGAACGCTTCTCGGCCCAGCCATCGGGGATGCCCTCGGCGCCGCCGTCGAGTTCGAGCCGCCGGGCACCTTCCCCAAGGTGACCAGCTACCGTGGCGGCGGTCCACACGGCTTGGCCCCCGGCGAATGGACCGATGATTCAATCGCGATCCAGGCGAAGGGTTATCCGTGGCGTTGACGACTTCGCGCGGCCTGACGTAATTCCCAACGAAAAGGTGCATCCGATGCGATTCCGTATTCTGCTAATCTGCACGGGCGTGGCCTGCCTACTCCCGTCTCTTGCCCGGGGACAAGCAGTCAAGATAGAGGTTTCCGGTGAAGTCATCGCCGGTCCGGCTGCAAGCACCGACACCACAGCCTGGTTGGGCCAGATGCAACAGTGGCGGCAGGAATGTCGGGCGGCGATCCAGTACGACGGGGCCGAGTACGCCCGGCCGGAACTGGCCTGGGCACGGCGGAGCTTCATCCAGCCGCAGATGATGATTGAGGAACGGTACTTCTACGATCCGGCGGTGGCCAAGTACACCGTGGATCGGTATCTGGACGATCTGGAATCGCGCTACGGCGGCATCGACTCCCTGTTGATCTGGCCGGTCTACCCGAACATCGGCATCGACAACCGCAACCAGCACGACATGCTCCGCGCCATGCCCGGCGGGCTGGCGGGGGTGCGGGCGATGGTTTCCGACTTCCACCGCCGCGGTGTGCGCGTGCTCTTTCCCGTGATGCCCTGGGACACCGGCACGCGACTGGAGGGCGTGCCGCTGTGGACCGCGGCTGCCCGCGACATGAAACAGATCGGCGCCGACGGCATCAACGGCGACACCATGGACGGCATCGGACGGGAGTTCCGCAATGCCTCGGACAAGACCGGCCATCCCCTGGTTCTGGAACCGGAGAATCGGATGCGCGACGACGCCATGGTTGCCTGGGACGCAATGAGTTGGGGCTATTGGGGGTACCGGCCGGTCCCCGTGGTCAGCAAGTACAAGTGGATCGAGACGCGGCACATGGTCAACGTCTGCGAGCGTTGGGCGAAGAACCGGACGGATGGGCTGCAATCGGCTTTCTTCAACGGCGTCGGCTACGAGGCATGGGAGAACGTTTGGGGGATCTGGAACCAACTCACGCCGCGGGACGCCGAGGCAGTGCGGCGGATGGCCATGATCGAGCGTGCCGTATCCGAATTGCTGGTCAGCCCCGATTGGCAGCCGCACGCCCCAACCCTGCAACGCGAGGGCGGGGTCTACGCCAGCCGCTTCCCCGGCCAGAAGCGGACGCTATGGCTGCTGGTCAACCGCAGCGGCCGGGACTCCCAGGGCGATCAACTGCGGCTGCCCACGGCGCCGGAAACGCGGTACTACGACCTCTGGCATGGCGTTGAGCTGAAGCCGAAGGTGGCGGGCGAAGTGGCCACGCTGGCTTTCGAGATCGAAGGTTACGGATACGGTGCCGTGCTGGCCGTGGAAGGCCCGCAGAAGCCAGAAAAGCTCGACACCCTGCTCCGTCGCATGGCCGAGCGGGCCAACATCCGGCTGGGCAGCCTGTCGTCGCAGTGGAAGCCGCTTGCGCAGCAGATCGTTGCTATCCCGCCTACCAAGCCAGCCAGAGAGGTCTCAGAGGGGATGGTGCTCATTCCGGCCGGCAAGTTCCGCTTCAAGGTCTCCGGCGTGGAGATCGAGGGCAGCGACCCTGGCGTGGACTTCCAGTACGCCTGGGAGGACTTCCCGCAGCGGCATCACGACCGGGAGATGCAGATCCCATCGTTCTACATCGACAAGTACCCGGTCACCAACGTCCAGTTCAAGCGATTCCTTGATGCCTCGGGCTACTGGCCCAAAGACGCCTACAACTTCCTCAAGGACTGGAAGGATGGCGCGTACCCGACGGGATGGGACCACAAGCCGGTGACCTGGGTCTCCATCGAGGATGCCCGGGCCTATGCGGCGTGGGCGGGCAAGCGGCTGCCGCACGAATGGCAGTGGCAGTACGCGGCTCAAGGTACAGACGGGCGGCTGTATCCCTGGGGCAATCGGGCCCACGCCGCGGCCATCCCCAAGCCGGAGAACGGCCATGAGTTGCGTGGCCCGACCGACGTGGATGCGTATCCGGGCGGTGCCAGTCCTTTCGGCGTCATGGATCTGGTGGGCAACGTCTGGCAATGGACCGACGAGTACGTCGATGAGCACACGCGGGCGGCAGTGCTCCGCGGCGGCAGCTATTACCGGCCTAGCGGATCGAATTGGTATTTCCCGCAGAACACGAAGCTCGACCAGCACCAAAAATATCTGCTCATGGCTCCATGCAAGGACCGGGCGGGTACGCTGGGCTTCCGTTGCGTGGTGGATCGTTAAGTGAGAAAGGCCCAGGAGGTCACCCAGCTTTACGAGGCCCCCAAGCAACGGCTCAGCCAAAGCTAACCCCAAGGAGACGCGACATGGAATGCAAGAAGGCCGAAACCGCCGAGGTCTGCACGTGCAGCTATGAACCCTGCTCCCGAAAGGGATCATGCTGCGATTGCGTGAGCTACCACCTGCGGTTGAAGCAGTTGCCGGGTTGCTTCTTTCCGCCCGACGCCGAGCGGAGCTACGACCGCTCCTTCCGGCATTTCGCCCAGTTGGTGATGAGCAACAAGGTCTAACCCAGGCATCCAGCCTACCACGGCCGGCAAGACTGGCGATTTATTGACGGTTACGTTCGTTCGCTGCCGGCGACCGGCCGGCATTGAGCGTTAGGGTTCCCGTGGCCGGTGTTGGGCTGGTGACGATAGGCGTGACGGTGGCGTGAATTTATAGGCACCCAGATCGTTTGCCGGGCCTTGCGGCCGGGGTATGCCCGCCAGGTCAGGGTTGGGCGTTGGGGTTGCGTCGCCGGCGCGGATCGCAGGGCTGCCGGCCTGGAGACGGAAATCGGCCACGGCCGGATCGGCGCTCGGATTCACGAATCGCGGATCAGCACGCAGGGTTCCGGTTTCGGTCAGCGCCACCTGCTGGTTCACCTCGCGGGCACCGAAGAGCAGGTTGTTTTTCAGCACCATGGGCAGCGTGGGGCCGAACGAGTGCAGGGCCAGCGCCGCCGACCAGGCGTTGGTGTTGCCCGCCGCGATGTTGTCCTCGGCGCGGAATCTTGCCGAGCCGTCGCTTTCCAGCTCGCCTTGCTTCCAAGTCCCATCAAGACGGCAGCGGTTGTTGTGCCAGCAGGTGTTGTAGCGCACGGTGACGTTGTCGCTCTTGAGGACGTGGATGCCGCGGCCGCCGTTGTTGAAGACCAGGTTTCCTTCCACCAGGGTGGCGTGGGGATAACCGTTGTCGTTGTTGCAGTCGAGAATGATCCCGTTGCCGTCGGTGGCCTTGGCGACCGGCCCGCCCCAGGGGCCGACCTTGTTCTCGTTGCCGTAGGATATGTTCCGCCGGATGAAACAGTTGAAGCCCGACGGATCGGCGCCCAACCCCGCCGAGTGCGCTTTCCAGAGGCTGATGCCGTGGCACAGGTACTGGTTCCAGAAGGCGCAGCCGCTGACCTCGTTGTTCTCGATGGTGATGAAGTCGAGCGGGCCGTTGACCTTGTTAGAACCCGTCCACAACTCCGGCGAACCGCTGATGCCGGAGCCGCTGCAATCTTTCACTCGGCAGTCGCGGATGAGAATGTGATGGCACCCCTGGATGTTGATGCCGTGCCCGCTGCTGACCGTCGCGTGTTTCGGGTTCCATCCCTGCATGCTCAAGCCGATTACTTTGATGTAGAACACGTTAGCCAGACTCAAACAGTTCCACTCCAACAACCCGGGATTGCCCGGATTCTGCCTGGCCGACAGTTCCAAAGAAAGGATCGCCTTGCGCGGGGTCTTGGCGCGCACCGTGATCCACGCCTTAGGGGCTCCCGCCTTGGTGATGGCGCCCGCCGGATATGTGCCATCCAGCAGGATTAGAGTGTCGCCTGGCGCCAGGACGCTATTCGCTTTGAACATGCTTTGAAACGGCGACCTCTCGCTCATCCCGGAGTTGGCGGCGTCATTGCCGCTGGGAGAAATGAACCACTCGGCAGCCTGAGCCGGCGAAGACAGCGCGACGATCAACACGATCAGCAGCTTATTTCTCATCGTCGTTCCTCTTCCTTGTCGTGTTGGATTGTTTCTATTTCGCTGCCCGCCCGGGGCCCTTCAATAACTGATCGGCTTATAAGCGACGAACCGCTGGACCTTGCGCCATCGCGGCTCGCTTTCGCGCAGATACTCGCGCTGGAAGAGCGGGCAGATCCGCCCGGGCGGATCGATCGAGACGACCGTGTTGCCGCGGACCAGGAGCGTGTATGTCGCCTGGCCCATCTTCTCCTTCACGGTCCGCTCGCCGATCGGACATTGGACGACGATCCGATCGCCCGACCCGGCCTCGCCCAGGCTCAGGTAGCGCGCCTGCCAGGTGAACGGACGCGGTTGGCCGGCCACTTGCACTGAGATTTCCTTGCTACCCGCTTCGATCCACTCGGTGCATGCACCAGGACGTTCTTGCAAGCCTGGCGCACCCGGATCTCGACGCGCCCCTGGTAGGGGATGAAGCTGTAGACGTCGGCCCACGGCGATGCGCGGTTCAGCAGCATGTTGATCCTGAGCTCGCCGTCCTTGTAGTCTAGCGTGTGGCTCCAGAGGAACCACAGGGCGCGGGTGCAGTTGGCCGTGCAGCACTGCATGAACAGGTTCTCCTGGGGGCCGCGCCAATACTCGTTGCCCAGGGCCCAACTGGAGAACGAGCCCAGGTTGCGGTCGGCGACGTGGTCGACGCACTCGTTGTAGAGCGGTCTCTTCGGCGGCAACGCCTGACTGTAGCGGACCAGGTCGTCGGCCTTGGCCCGGGTGAGCTGGATCTCGGAGAAGTAGTTTCGGGCCCAGCGCTCGGCGTCCTCGTAATAATCGCCCGCGCCAAAGGCCGAGAGATTGCAGGCCAGCACTTCCATGTCGCCGACGGCGCAGCCCTCCGACGTCGGATAATTGGGGTCGGCGATCTCGGGTGTGAAACCGGTCACCGGGGCGAAGCCGGCCGCGGGCGTCTTGGCCCACTCGAAGCACTTGCGGCAGAATGCCAGCAGCTCCTTGTCCTTGGCCGCATCGGCGAGTTCCAGCATGCCGATCAGGTAGTTGGTGTGACCATGGAAGTGATGATCGCCGCCGAACTCTCCCTTGGGGCCCCAGTAATCGCCGTCGTGGAATCGCATGAAGTTGGTCAGCAGGCGGCCCAGCTCCAGGGCCTTCTTGTCGCCGGTCAGCTTGCAGGTCAGGGCGCAGGCGCGGATGAACCGCCCGTTGATTTCGCCCCCCTCGGTGTTCGACGGCGGTGCGGCCCGGGGGTCGTTCGGGTCGAACTTCGCGTTGGGCTCGAACAGGTAGGCGGGGAAGTAGGCGTAGTCGCCCTTGCGAACCACCAACTCGTCGCTGCGGGCGATCATCTGCTTCATCATCTGTTGCCAGAGCGGATTGCCGTCGCGCATCGAGTTGATCGCCAGCACCTTCGTAATGCGGCCATTGGACTGCGGATGGGCGAACTGCCGGATGCCCGACTGCTCGACGAGCGAATTGGCGGCATAGACGGCGAAGGGGTCCACGTCCTTGGGCCGGTTGGCGTCCTTCGTAATCGTGAACAGGGTGCCGTTGTTGCAGGCGATGGCGTGCGCCCACCAGAGTTCCTTGCCGTACCACGGTTTGCCCTGGATCGGGAAGTAATAAAGCCCGTCCGGCCCGATCGACCTGACCAGCACGTCCTGCCAGACCTGGTCGACCTGGGTCATGTACGTGCTGCCGGTGACAATCCGCAACAGGGCCAAGGCTTCGACGTACTTGGGCGTGCACCAGTCGCTGAAGTTGTGGGCCATCCGCAGCGGATTGCCCATGTAAACCGAGAAGTACTGCTCGTGGTCTTGCAGCCGGTCGGTGTCGCAGGTCAGAACGTTGATCGCCAGCTTGGACATCTCGGCCACGTCGGTCGTGTCAGGCACGAGGTCCTCGTAGGTCTTGCCCTCGACAGGCCGCACGGGCAGCCGTGCGGCGTCGGGCCGGACATATTCGATCTTGGCGCCGGCCGGCGGTGTGGCGTCGGCCCAAGGCCATGGGTCGCAGTCGGCCCGGGCCCGGGCCAGCGCCGACGCGAGGATGCAGACCGAGAGAAGCATTTTGCGGAAGTGTGTCATCAGGATGGCTCCGTCAAGGCGGGATTTGCAGACAGCCGGATCTCGGCGTGTCGTCATGCCATTGTAATCGTGGCACCAGCGGACTGGAGCGCACAGCGGCGCCGAATTTCGCTACTTGTCCGCCAGCGGCCGCACGACGCGGAAGCCGATACCGTTGGCGCAGTCGCCAGGATGGTCGAGCGGGCCACCGACGCGCTCGGGCCGGTGGCCGTCCGAACGGTCATCTGCCGGTGGTCGTGCTCTTCGTCGAGGTCGTGGCCTGTTCATCGACGAGCACGATGGTGCCGAAGTGGCTGGTGTCTTTGTCGTCGTTGGCATCGCCGCGCCAGACCTGCTGAGAAATCTCTTTGTCGTCTCCCTCATCCACGGCTAAATCGAAACCGTAGACGCCCTTGGCGCCAAAGGGAAGCCAGTTGCCCTCGCCGCTGAAATAATCTCCGCCTCCCAAACTGATTTCCATGGTATAGCCGCCGTCGATCTCTTGCACCCGCGCATCGCTGAACCAATTGACCTTGCCGGCGAGCGATTGGGCCCAACCGCTCTTATGATTGCGGGGGATGAAAAAGTGCGAGTCGTCGCCGGAATAAATGACCGAGCGATTATGGTCGCCGTCGATAAAAATGTGAATGCCGTCCTTGGCGGTCTTTCCCTCGGGACCATCCAGGACTTTGACGGCCAGGACCAGTTGTCTACCGATTAGTTTCTTGTCGCCGCGGGGCTGGTGCGTCCAAACGGCGCCGAAGCAGGCATGCTTGGTCGGCGACCCTTGGACCTTCTTGGCGATCGCCTGGTCGAGTTTCCAGAAAGGCTCGTCCAGCTTGCCGTCGATCACGACCGTCTTGTCATCGGGTTTGCCCGTCACGACAAGGCGTTTCACCAGCAGGGTGGCCGGCGAAGCGGGGCCGATCGTCCAGCTAAATGCCTTTTCGCTGCTTCGCAGGCCGCCGGGAAAAGCATCCTCGGCCTTGATCTTGAAGGTGAAATCGCCTTCTTCACCCGGCGAACCAACCAGGATGCCAGCCGGCGACAACATGATGCCGTAGGGCAGTTTGCCGCCGCTGACGCTCCAGGTAATGTGTCCCACGCCGCCCTCGACTTCGAGCGGGTGCAACACATGCTGATCCAACGGTACGGCTTGCAGCGGTTGATCGGGAATCACTGGGGGCCTGTCTTGATTGACCTCGACGATCAAAGGACGTTCACAATGACTCTTGCCGTCGGTCAATCGGATGGTGATTGGATAGTTGCCGCCAGCGGCCGATTGCCCCGCGAGCACGCCGTCCCGTGAAAGCGATAGTCCTTGGGGCAACGTGCCTTTGACGATCGACCAGGCGCACGGACCGTCCGCATGGAGCACCTTCAATTCAACCTTGCAGGGCTGGCCGGCGATGATCGGTTCCAGGCGGCGGTTGGCGATGACCAGACTGGGCGGCATGCCCGCTGGCGGATACGTCTGAAGGATGTCCCACACCACGCGTTTGAGCACGGTTGCGGTTTCTTCGGGTACTTGAAAGCACCTGTGCACGTCGTTTCGGATCGGTCTGCCCTGCGAATCCGTGGGGTGGATATCAGCCGGATAGGCCAGCGGCGATTCGTCGTACAGCATGGCCATGACGAGCACGTTGAGGGCATACCCGCTGAACCGATTGGGGTGGGCACCATCGGCGAAAAGCTCGAAGCGGCTGGCGACTCCGGGCAATTCGCCGCGATCGGCCATGCGGCCCAACTCCCGCATCAGCAGGCTGCAAGGCATGAGGCGGGTCTTAGGCGAGTGGGGAAATGCCTTGTCAACCGCGGCGCCCACCCTCTCGATGTGCGCCTCGGTGTTGCCAAAAGGCGGGTTGTCCAAGAAGGCGACCTCCGGCCAGTTTCCATAGATGAAGATCTGGCAGCGTGGATTGCTCTTGAACGCTTCGGCGGCAAACTTCGGTGCATATTCCTCGTCGCTGCTGACAAACTGGGGGCCTTTCCAATTGGCATCCCGCGCTCATGATCAAGGCATCCCATTTCTTGTCCGGGCCGAAGTAGAGCTTGCGCCATGATACGGGGGTCCACTGATTGGTTTCCGTCTGATAATGGTAGGCGATGCCGGCGCCGAGAAAGGTATACAGCATCTGCTTGTGTGCGGGGTGTCCGACCATCGGCGCCAAAGGTTCGAGGCCCCGCAGGCAATGGGTCAGGCTGTGGCCGATGATGAGAACATTCCGTCCACTGCCGTCGCCGGGAGTTGCCGACGTTTCAAGGGCTGTCGCCTTGCCGCCGGCGATAAGAAACGTGCCGGCCACAAGGAAGGAAATCAAAATGGACGATTGAATAGTTTGCACGGGGATCTTCCTTGTTTGTTGTGATTGCGAGTTGTGCTTTGGAGGACGTACAGAAAGGTTGAAGTTTCATCAGGTCTCATGGGGCGCCGATCGAGACCACGCGCCCATCCACGAGTGGCACGAGCACGTCGCCGGCCCGGGTGAGGGATAGACCGCCAAGCACGGGTTGTGCCGGCAGTTTGAGATCCCACGGCATCGAACGGTCGGCCCGATCCACGGCGATGACGCAATCCATGCCGCGGGCCTGCCGGACAACAGCACTTCCGTCACATCCGCGGCGACACAGAGGTCCGCCACCCAGTCGCCCAAAGGCAGCGCGGCAGGGCTTCCCGTCTCAATGATTACTTGCCAGCCGAGCACGCCGGAGTCGGCGGACGGTCTCCTCGCGGCTGCCGCCGCTTTGGCATGGCGCGCCAAGGCATGCACCTGGGCAATAATCATCTCGGACCTCTCCGGCAGGATGCGCATCGAATCGCAGCTCAAGAAGTTATCTCTATGATGGGCGAGGCTGAGAAGTCCTGTCAATGCCTGCTGGTGTTTTCGTCCCGCGAATCATTTAGTTGGCGTGTGATCCATGTTGCTGGGGCGGGAAACCAAGGTGTCGGGCCCGGGCCGGTTCGGCGAACTTTGCAGCGGCCCTCTTGGCCTCTATGATGGAGGCCATGCCCGGCGAACGCATCACGTGCATCGGCTGCCACGAGTCGCCTATCGAGTTGCTGCCCTTGGCCAAGGGGATGGCGTTGGCCGGGGAACCGGTCGATCCGACCCCATGGTACGGCCCGCCGCGGGCGTTCGGTTTCGTGCGAGAGGTGTAGCCGGTCCTGGACCGCCACTGCGTGCGGTGCCACAACGCCACGGACAAGAAGGGACTCGATTTGCGCGGCGATGCCACCAACTGGTTCAGCATGGCCTACGAGAATCTGCGCCCCTTCGTACAACCGATCGGGCCCCAGGGCTCCGTGGCGATCATGGCCCCGCGATCGCGCGGCGCGGCTGCCAGCCGCCTGGTCGATCTGCTCTTCGACCAGGAGCATCGGCACCCCCGCCGGGTGGCTCGCCCCGTAGGCGCGATGCGCCCCGCTGACGCGCAGCAGGCGGTGGACGACTTCTGGGTCGTCCTGGCGCAGATCGCGCGTCCAGCGGGCGATGGGGGCGTCGCGGCGGGCGTTCCCCAGAGAATTTCATCCCCGCTTCCGCGCGCCACCGGGCAACGGTCGCCCGGCACGTCGGACTGCCCGGTGGTCATCGCGCGGCCGATGGCCAACGCCGCCGACGCCCAAGAGGTGGCCACCAGCGGGTCATCCTCCTTGGCGTCCGTGAATCGGTTGCCCCAGGAGCCGTCGGGCCGCTGCCGCGCCAGCAGTTCGCCGGCAAACGCCTCGGGCCATGCAACCGACCCCTCGCGGCTGCGGAATCGCTGGAGGTGAAGGGCAAGAAAGGCGTGCGAGGCGGCCCACGTCCAGTAATACCACGTCGCGTCCTGGAGCACTGCCCGATCGGCCGCAAATGCACCCGGGTTATGGGCGGCCGAGAAGTTCTGCGTGAGCCAGAGCCGCGCCGCGACCACCCGCGGATGGCTCTCTGCCAGCCCGCAGCGGAGCAGCGAGCGAAGGCCGTCGGCCGTCATCGTGCCGTAGGAATGGAACCGCTCGCGGCCGAACCGATCCGTACCCGCCACGCCGGCCTTGTTCTGCGCCGCGTCGCCCGGGATGAAGAAGAACCCCCCGTCGTCGAACTTCGCATCGGCGGCCGCCGGGGTGTCGCTGAAGTTCTGGCAGCGCTTCACGAACCCCAGCGCCTGGGCGTATGCCGGATCGCCGGCCGGAACCTTAGCCGACCGTAGCGCCGCCAGCGCAAACACCGTGGCCGCCAGGTTCGACTCGTGCAAGAGTTCCTTGGGCTTGCCCGGCGCGGGCTTGCGGGGTACGTCGAGCGCATAGCCCCAACCGCCATACTCCGGGTCGGCCGACTGCCAGCCCAGCGACTCGTTGAGTTGCCGGCCGCGGAGGTAGGCCAACCATGCCTGCTGCGCGCGGAGATTCCGCGGACTCCGCGCCACCAGCATCAGCACCCGGCTGGCCGATGCAGCCGTATAAACGGGAAAGAGCAATTCTCGGGCCTGGACTTTGAGCCGGCTGTCGTCGCCCGCAAAGCCGGCCAGGTATTCGGCCCCTTTGCCAATCGCGGCCTGCCCGTCCGCCCCGGCCTGCGGCAGAAACAGCAAGGCGCTCATTACGAGTGGTGTGAGCGACGGTCCGTCGCGCATTGCCCCGTAGGTCTCCGACCGCCAGGCCCCGTCGGGCGACTGCTTGGAGACGAGGTAGCGCGCGGCCTTCTGAAGCGTGACGTCGACGCGGCGGGCCGACTCGTCGCCAGCGGGCGCTTCCCCGCTGGCGGCGCAGGCCGGCAGCAGGATCACGATGACCGCCGCCACACGGCGGGCAAGCCCGCCCGCGAAAGACGCTGTCGTCAAATGCTTCATCGTTTACCGCCGCTTCATCTTTTCCGAGATCGGCTGCGGCGAGCGGTCGACCATCAGCACCAGCAGCGCCGCCGACGTGCAGAACGTCCGGCCCGTGATGCAGTGGTCCCCCGACCAACTGCCGTCGCTGTTCTGTACCCGGTTGAGGTTCTGGCTGATCGACTTGTCCCACGACTTCCAGACGTCACCGTCCTTGACCACCAGGCTTTCGCCAATGTTCATATAGCTCAGAAACTCTTCGCCGCCGTTGGAGCCGAACCCGGCGATGAACTGCTTGTCGTCCAAGCGGGCGATGACCGCCGTCTGGGCGTCTTGCAGATCCTTCTCCGCCGATTCGTAACGATGCAAGGTGGCGCGGGCCTCGGCCTTCTCGGCGGGCTTGGACGTGGAACTGGCCAGCGTCTGGTCGAGCTGGACTTTCCGCTGCTTGTTGGTCTTCACGGATTCGGCCACGGAGCCGAGGTTCGCGCCGGCGGCGTAAAGCTGCACGCCGGCCGAGCCGGATTCATCGAACTTGCCCGAGCGCTTGTCGAAGCTCTGCCGGGCCTGGCTCTCTGCGCAGGCGCGGATCTTCTCATCGACCTGAGCGCCGACTGGGCCGCGCGGTTGAGCCCCTTGACGGCCAGGCCTTGCTGGATCGTGGTGGCCCAGCCCTGGCCGCCCCAGGTGCCGTCGGCCCGCTGGTTCTTCTGGATCTTGGCCAAGAGCTTGTCCAGCGCGGCGGCCACCCGCTTCTTGCCCGCTTCGTCCGGCATCTGGTCCTTGACCTCCGGCAACAGCACGGCGGCCACGAACGTGTCGATGTACGGCCCCAGCTTGCTCTGCACGCGGGTGCCCCGGGTGGGCGTGACGTAGAGTGAATCCTTGTCCGATTCCTCGATCTCGCCGCAGACGAACTCGACGGCATGCAGCACGTTCTTGGCATACTCGCCCTGGACGGGCGTGTTGCCGGCGCGGATCAACGCCAGCGCGGCCATGCAGGTGTCGGCCACGCTGGGCACGTCCTTCATCTGGCTGCCGCCACCCATGTGGGCCGACTCCTCGCCCTGGCCCCAACTTCCCCTTTTCAGTTGATGCTCGACGAGCCATTTCGTTCCTCGCACGACGTGCTCCGAAAGTGGCTTGGGGGTGACCGGCGGCGCTTGCTTCACTTCAGGCTTGTCCGCTGGAGTGGCTGTCACCTCCGTGGCCTTGGCTTCCGGCCCCTCGGCCGGTGGAGCCGGCTGTTGCGGCGCCTTTTCATCCGCCACGGCACACCAGACCGTCGCCAGTCCGCACATTACCGCCACGACACTACCGAAAACGATGTTCCTCAACATGACCGCCTCCTCCTCTCGTGAAACGCGTGTTACCCCTGCCCATGACTCCCCGATACCGGATTAGACGAATCCGGGCGGCAAGAGTTCCTCGGCCCATGATACCAGACCGCAACCAACGGGCGTGTAACGACTTGGTAACAAAGTGCCTTGCTTCACTTGATACACCTTCCCGTCCACCTCGATCATCATTTCCTCACCGCCCAGCTAGCTTACGCCATGCAAGCAATGGGCAAGGCCCAAGTCGGTCGGCTGGTGATCCTGCTGGGCGTGGTGGCGAGGGGGAGCCCGAGGATGTAGTCTGGTATGGCGGTGTGGGGGCCACCGGCTACTACGATGTCGTCAACTTCGCCTCGCGCGTGAAGTGCCCCGTGCTCATCGGCGTCGGCCTGATCGACACCACCTGCCCCTCGCCGGGCGTCTATGCCGCCTACAACCAGTTGCAGGGTCGCAAGGAGATCGTCGTGCTCCCGTTCGGCGAACATGGCGAGAAGAAGGGCTCACATGGCCCGTACTACGCCCGCTTCGGCGTCTGGAACCAGGCCCCGGTCAAAGGCAATCCCGCCCCGGCAAAGTGAACCTTGGCGACGACGCCGACACGACCGGGGCCGTCTGCGGGCAGCTTGCCGGAGCGTCCTGGGGCGAGTCGGGGATTCCGGGGGACTGGCGGGAGGGGCTGGTCCAGTCGGAGATGATCGAGAAGGCTCTTCAGGGGCTGCTGGGGGGCAAGGCATGAGCAATTTCTCCCCTCCGAACCTGCGGATTTCCCTAGGGGGCGTCCTTGATTACAACTCGACCTTCTCGACCTCGGCCACGAAGCGGCCGACGTCGTCAGCCAGGAAGGCAGCCACGACGCTGAAGACGGCGTCACTGAGGCCGCCGACGTTCAGGATGTCGCTGCGGTCCGGGGCGTGCGTCGTCGGGTACGCTATCGGGCGGTCGTCGTCCCGATGGCGAGAGGTCCGTGGGCGACTCCCCTTGGCAAGCCGCCAAGCGAGGGGTACGCAAACCAAATTGCTATTTCGCGCCCAATCCCCTTTATTTTGTCCGCTGGCCCTGGATGTTGTAGTATGCTGAAAGAATCCGACTCCGGGGCTACGGCCTTCGGTTTCCGTATCGTGAAGGGGGGGAACAGTGACGCCGGATGAACAACTAGAGCGTCTTGACGCGGAATTGAATCGGCTAAGGAGCGAACATCCGAACGTGCATGGGATTCTGCGGGTGACGAACAATTGCTTGCGATCATGTTCCAAGTGGAAGTGGGAGCAGCACGGCTGGGCTCTCAGTGACGGGGAGGCATGTGAAATCATGAATGGAACCGACGAAGAGCAGCGGAGTGCGCTTCTGTCGGTCCTGAAAGGGCACATGATTCATAAGGTCGAGTTCGTTCCCGGCGTCGATGTGCTGGAGGTTGTGCCGGACTCTTAACTGCCAGGCTGCCGGGCGGCGTGGTGATGAGACTACCGTGGCGGCCGACGTGGCGAGGACGTATGATAGGGCGATGGCTGCCTTGTCGCAGCTTGCCGTGTACGCAGCGCGGTAAGAACACCCTTCACACCCCCCTAACGCCCGGGAGCCAGGTCATGTCGCAGTTCCCACTCTTGCACGTCGTCGATTCTTCTTCTAACTCCAACATCTCGCGACGTGGCTTCCTCAAAGCCGCTGGTGCGGCGACTGCCCTGGCCGCCGCAATGCCTTCACAAATGATCACTGCGGCCGAACCGGTGACAACCAAGCCGACGTCGGAATCGCTCGTCAGGCTGCTCTGCGACTCGCTAACTGCCGAGCAGAAGAAGCAAGTCTGTTTCGACTGGAGTTACGTCGCCGAGCCATTGGGCTTGCTGCGGACGTATATCTCGGCAAACTGGCATGTTACCAAGCCGGTGATCGACAGCGCCTTCTACACGGCCGATCAACAGAAGCTCATTCGCAACATCTTCCTCGGTTTGATTCAGCCCGAGTGGGTCTCGCGAATCGACAAGCAACTGAAGGACGACGAGGGCGGTTTCGGCAAGCAGAGCATCGCGATCTTCGGCACACCGGGGAACGACAAGTTCGAGTTCATTCTGACCGGGCGGCACATCACCTTGCGATGCGACGGCGGTTCAGCCGAGCACGTCGCCTTTGGCGGCCCCATCGTCTATGGCCATGCCGCCAGCGGCTTCTACGAGAAACCGGGCCACCCCAATAATATCTTCTGGCCGCAAGCTGTGGCAGCCAATAGCGTCGTGAAGATGCTTGACGCCAAGCAGCGGGCCGTGGCCGTGATCGAAACGCCGCCGCAGGAAAACGCCATCGCCTTTCAAGGCCAAAAGTCCTCGCTGCCTGGAATCGCCGTCAAGGATCTATCTGTTGACCAAAAGGCCCACGTTCAAGCCGTGCTGGCGAAGCTCATCGAGCCCTATCGCCAGTCGGACCGCGACCGAGTCGCCACCTGCCTGAAGGCGCAAGGAGGGTTGGATGATTGCCACCTGGCGTTCTATGAAAAAGGCCGACTTACCGCGGGTGAGTACGACATCTGGCGTCTGGAGGGCCCATCGCTGGTCTGGCATTTCCGTGGCGTGCCGCACGTACACACGTGGGTCCACGTGGCTGACGATCCGTCCGTGCCGTTGAACGCGGGGGCGTAGCCCCCGTGTCAAACCGCCAGGCCGGCGCCCGGCAGCCCGAAGGTGCCCCATTCCAGCACGCTGGCCACCGTCAGGGCGGTGACCCACAAGATGGCAAGACAAAGCCGACAGCATCAGTTTTTTGGGACACGGCCGCTCGCTCTTGCCAGAGACTTCCGGACCGCGAAGGCCTCGGCGGCGCAGCGGTAAAGATCCGCGGAGCGATCCTCCCAACCGGAATACACCCACAACGTGGACACGTCTTGGAAGTAGCGGGGATCGGCGCAGGAAAAACAGGAAAGGATCCGGTGCCAACGGGTTCTGGCATCCAGCACGTCCTGACACCTCTTTGCCAGGTCGGTAGGCAGCGGGCAAGGCTGGCTCGCAAGCAGCTTTTCCAGGAAGATGCGGGCTTCGCACTCCTGGATGTTCTCCCGCACGGCCTCGTAGCGCAGCGTGGCCGCGGCGCCGTCGGCAGTAGGATAGAGCAAGAGCGTCATCGTGCAGCCCCTGGCGCCGGAGCCGGTATCGGCGGTGCGCGGGTAGCGGCAGTTGATCGACCGGCACGAGACCTCATCGCCCGCGGCCTTGGGGGCCCAGAAATCGGCGCCGATCTGGCCGTTGCCCGGCCGATCGGCCAGCAGGGCCTGCTCCGCCATCCAGCGGAAGCGAACGCTGCCGTGGCCGTCGTGGAGATCGCGGTTCAGCCAGCAGCGCACCCCGCCGGGAACAGGATAGGCAAACTTCCAGCCGCAGGCACGGTTGACGGCGGGATCCTCGCAATCCCACGCGCCCCAGATGTTGGTGGTGTACATCACGGGCACCTTACCGCCTTCGTACTCCTGCCACTCGCCGCCACGGGGCGGATGGCGGTGGGCCTCCCAGCCCACGTCGGGCAGGATCTGCTGGATGTTGCCGGTGACGCCTTTGTTAGGCGTGACTTCCGACGCGCAGCCGATGACCATCCGCTGTTCCAACCCGTGCTCCTTCAGGATCCCCCTGACGCCCAACAGCACGGGTTTCCAGAACTCCACGGCCTCGGGGCTGTCGGGATAGGGGCCGTCGGCGTACTCCAGCTTGCCCGTCTGCGGATCACGCACCGTAAGCAAGGGGTGGGTTTTCTTCCACCACGCCCAGTCCTGCTGGTAGGGCGTCGCCCAGACACCGCAGACGACAAAGGTCGGCTTGCCCAGGTGCCGCACCGCCAACTCGACGTACCTGCGGACGCGGGAGAAGTCGTGGGTGTACCTGCCGTCCGGGCCCTTGACCCACACCACCATCGACTCCGCGTTGCCGTATTCGGTCTGCGCTAGCAGGTTCAGCCAGAGCACCTTGCCGCCAAGCTGCCCAATCCACGACAAGCTCTTGCCGATCAGTTCCCAGTGCCTCTCTGACCAGAGCGGCACTTCGCAACCATAGGCGACGCCTTCGGGTGACTGGATCAGGCCACACCAGTAGGAGAAGTCCTTGGGGTCGGGCAACGTCCAGTCGAGGACCTGCACTTCGACGGGGACGGTGACGGCCTTTTCCAGGCCGCCGGCCGAGATGGTCAGCGTAGCGGCGTAACTTGTGGCCGCGGCGTCCTTGGGAATGGTCGTCGTCACGGCCACGGACTGGAATGCCCCCGGCACGAGCGCACCGGCAGGCCGCCGGCCTCCCTCTGTTTGGGATCGAGTTGTCTTTCCAGGTCGGGCACGCGGTGGACCGCGGCCACGGCGGGCGCAGCCTCCAGCAGCGCGTCGTCGCGCGGGGCGCTGCCTCCGATGCCCCAGAAAGCGCCGTATCTAACGCGCAGCGCTGCGGCGGGCAGCCGCTTGCCGTCGGCGGAAACCAGCGGCGACACGGTGGCTTTGAGGTTCGTAATGGGCTCGTCGCTGCTGAGCATTACCCGGCCCGTGAACGTACCGTTGCGAACTCCGCTCAGCCGGATCGGCTGGAGTCTTCTTTCGTGCGGGTCGGGCCAGTCGCTCTCGCCCACCTCCTCCAGCAGGTTGACGTTCCAGACCTGCAATCCTCTCGGACGTACCACGTTGGCCACCAGCCCCTCGGGACCGTCGCCCCGCAGACGAAACTCGCACAATCCGGCCGATGCCCATTCGATCGATGCTTTGGCCTTGGCAAAGAACTCCGGGTACGGCGCGGCGTGGATCTCCGCGGCAATCACGTTGACGCCTTTGCGGAGCAGGCGGGCCGGAACATCCACTTCTTCCAGACGCCGCACGCGCAGCTCGTAGATGCCCTGCGATTGGATCTCCTTGCTGTCGTTATACCAATGCCACGGGCGGCCGGGCAGCTTCAGGCTGGCCTTGTCGGGATATACCTCGGCCGGCGCGCCGGCGGCGATAGGGCCCGGCGGTAAGTGATCGCGCAGCAGCTCGGTCCCGTTGACGTACACTGCGACGCCGCCGCGGTAGTGCAACGTCAGCTTCAGGCCCTTGACGGCCAGAGGGTCGGTGACGGTGAACTTGCCGCGGAGGCTGATCTGGCAGATGCTCGGATTGGCGCCGCCGCCTCCCGCCCGGACGTCGCTCTCGCCGTTGTAGTACCTGGCCAGGAAGTGCTGGCGGCACCAGCCGGAATCATCAAAATCCAGCGATTGCCAGCCCTTGGACGGGTAAAACGGCATGTACCGCAGGGGCGCCTTCGAGCCATTTGTGGGCGGACCGAGGACCTTCTTTTCGGCAGTGCCCCGGGACGTCACTACCCAGGGGATGTCTAGGGAGTACAGCACTCGCCAGGGGCTGCTGCCGTCGAGGATCGCCAGCGGCCGCTGCGCGGCCGGCATCGCTGGTGAGGTCGCAGACGCGGCACGCTGCTCGTCGGCCGCCTTCAGCCAGCCGGTGCCGAGCCCAACCATAAAGGACAACCATCCCAAACCTGCCCACAGTCTGCCGTGCTTTGTGAGGATCTGCATTAGCACCCCTTCCACTGATAACCGTTCACGAGGTCCCTGGCCTTGCTCTCACTACCGGAACCCATTACCGGTCGGCAGATGGAATCTGATTCTCATTGCAGTTCGTGGTGTTGTCAAACCCTCCCGCCCCCTACCAGATGTCCGGCCACTCCTCGCCCAGCACGACCTCCGTCCGACGCCCCATGACCTCGTTGCGGACGCGTCGGACGCGTCGGACGCGCAAATGCGGAGGTATTCTAACGGTAACAGCCAGGCTTCTTTCCGCCGGCACCGGCGGAATCATCGCGCTGAAATCGGAGGAGTCCCGAGTCGCACTGCCGAAACGCGCCAGACCGGCTGCCGTTTCTTGCAGCGGGCGTTCCCTTTTTTCTCCCCGCGCCGGCCCTCGGCCGCCTCGCCGCCGCCGTTGGTCGGCGCATCTTTTTTGCCGACAACCGTTAAGGCCAAAACGCCCGTTTTGCGAGTATGACGATAGACGCCGCGTCTGGCGCCGGCAAGCGGCGAGATGGCGCCTTCGGCGCGACGCGAATTGGCGCCTGTCTACTCCGCAGCGGCGCAAATTGGCGTCCTGTCCGCTCTCTGCGGGCGCAGATTGGCGCCCTGTCCGCCCTACCGCGGCGCAAACTGAGGCGGTGGCGTCCAAGAAGGCGCGGTTTCCGGGTCGCCGGTGCGTCTGGAGCGACGTTTTCTGGCGAACTTGGCGCAGGCTCCGTTGGCGGCGATGCGTTTCCAGCGGCGTTTCGCCAGAAAGCGGGCGCTTCCGGCGTTCAAGCGGCAAGCAGTACGTGCGGAATGATGCTCGACGCGGCCCGCCGGATGAGGATTGCGAATCCGTCTTCACCACGCAGATTCACTGTCAACTGCCGCTTGTGCTGATCAATACCGAGGTAAAACATTCTGTGGTCTCCTGGAACGAGTAAACTTGGCGTTTCAAACCGATCCCGAGCATACTTTTCTTGGAGTCCCCGCTCTTTCATGGCATCTCGAATCCGCCGAATCCGCATAATGAGACTCGACGCCGTTTTCCCGCGAAAAAAAGATTTTCGGTATTCCGGGGACACATAACTAATTATTGACAGGGTGGGCTGAATCTGGTAATTTGCGGTGATGGCGAGGTTAGCGCGACTGGTGATTCCCGGTATGCCCCATCACGTAACGCAGCGTGGAAACCGCCGCCAGCAGACGTTCTTCAACGATGCGGACTACGCGGCGTACTTGAAACTCATGGCGGACTGGTGCCGCGAGGAGGCGGTGGCGATCTGGAGCTATTGCCTGATGCCCAACCACATCCATTTGATCGCCGTTCCATCCTCCGAGCAGGGTTTGCGGTGGGCCGTCGGGGAGGCGCATCGGCGTTATACGCGGCGGATCAACTTCCGTGAAAAATGGCGCGGATATCTCTGGCAAGGACGCTTCGCCTCGTTCGTGATGGACGAACCCTACTTGCTGGCAGCGGCGCGCTACGTGGAGTTGAACCCCGTGCGGGCGGGACTCGTTTCCGCCGCTGGCGATTGGCCTTGGAGCAGTGCTCGCGCACACCTGTCGGGACGGGACGATCAGTTGGTGAAGGTTGCTCCCTTGTTGGCAATGATCGCCGACTGGAATGCCTTTCTGGACAGCGCTCTACCAGAAGAGGAACTCAGGGACATACGAGGACACAATCGCACGGGCCGGCCGCTGGGCGACGAAACATTCCTTGAGCATTTGGAGCAAATCGTCGGTCGTGTCGTCAAGCCGCAGAAACGCGGTCCGAAACCGAAACGCCATGCGCATTAAGTTATGTGTCCCCGGAATTGCGAAGAGTTGGCGGCGTTGCATGACGAGAAAATCGCCGAGTTGGAGAAGGAACTGGCAAAACTGAAAGGCGGGTGCGATCGTTGAAATCCGATCAGGAGAAAAGAGAACTGCGCCTCGACATTCTACACGGCTTGGCGCGGGACAAGGTGGATGATGTCGTAGCGTCCCTCGAAGGTGCAAAACGCTACCTAGCAGATGCAAACCCAAGCTTGCGGATCGCGGCACTTTCGGTGCTATCTCGGCAATTCCCTTGGTGGGATGGGCTAGAATCGGAATGCCAGCGTATGGCGGCATCTGACACTGACGGGACGGTGCGCTTGCGTGCGAGGCTTTGCCTTGCCGCCGTCTTCCAACGCCAAAATGATCCGCGCCGCGCGGCAGTTCGCCGAAATTGTCAAAGATGACTCTGTTTGTAATGACATTCGACTGTCGTGCTATGTTTTGCTTCTGGACGCGATGCACCAGCCGCTTGAAAAGTTACCAGAACGGTTTCCAGACGACGTTCAATGGATGATCGTAGAACAAGCGTTGACAGGCGGCTAGGATTAACGAACAACCGGAGTCCAGACCATGATCTGTATCGCCAAGAGCGACTCGAAACCCGATTGTCTGTTTGCCTACACCGGTCATCCTTTCGACAAGGAAGTGGGCTTGCAATCGAACGAGGGTAATTCCGGGGACACATAACTTAATTCGCGCACCGCGGAACCGCCATCAGTCGCTTACGCCAGTCATTTGTCAATAATTATGTCATGTGTCCCCGGAATACGTCCTGTTGACAAAATAGCGATAAGGAGGATAGAAATGATGAGCCACCTGGTCGCGGCCGGGACGGCCGCGGTTCTCTGCGCCCGCTCGCCGTCGCCGTCAATGGGCAAGAGCCCGCCCGCAATCAACGAAAGGCGGAGCAGGCGGCCACGATCGCCTGGAGCTCGCCGAGCGTGCAGAAGATTTGGGAACTGGCGCGGGCGAAGCCGCTTCCCCATAGGCGCGCCAGCCACTTGCCGTTTAGGAAGGACCTCGATCGGCTGGGGCTCTTTGAGGACGCGCTGAGAAAGAGGCTGTCGGATGAAGAATTGCACGCCCTCGCTCCTTCCTTCGCGACGATGCCGTACGTGCCCTGCTATAATGGTTTCCCCTGGGGTAATTCCGGGGACACATAACTTAATTCGCGCACCGCGGAACCGCCATCAGTCGCTTACGCCAGTCATTTGTCAATAATTATGTCATGTGTCCCCGGAATACGTCCGACGGCATGTATCGAAGGAAGGGTAATTCCGGGGACACATAACTTAATTCGCGCACCGCGGAACCGCCATCAGTCGCTTACGCCAGTCATTTGTCAATAATTATGTCATGTGTCCCCGGAATACGTCCGTCGCGATGTCTGCCTTTACGTTCGCGTTGTGCTTGATGGACGTAACGGGCATATGGGTCGCGGCCTAGCGGCCAACACCCGTTCTTGGAGGCACAGGAGGTTTGCGTTCATGGATTTTTGTAGGTATTTTGGCCCGTTTCGGCGTTGCTCGAGCGCCGCGTTAGCTGGCGTCGCCGTTCCGCTTTTCGCCGGCACGCTGGCAATCGTCGCCGCGCTCCTGAAGGCGTTTTTCTGCAAGGGCGGGGCCTTCGTTTCCGACCCATGGGAGGCGATGGTTCCGCTTTTGGTGGGCGCTTTTATCCCGGGCGCGGCGGCCGGAGCGGTCGGCGGCGCTTTGCAGGCGCTCGGCGCACGAGCGCGTACGGCGCACTCATATTTCTACCAGCGGCATGCGTATATGTATGGCTCGACCCTTGGAGAACGTGGGCGACAACTGCTAGCACGCTCGCCCTCGCACTTGTCGTCGGCGCCCTCGCCGGCGGCGCAGGCGCAGTCGTCGGCCCTACGTTCGGCGGCGGCGATGTTTCGGTCAGGCCCGTTCGGTTGTCCCTTTTCGAGTCGGCCATCGCCACATTGCTTGGCGCTATTTTGACGACCCTAATCTTTTGGATTATTTGAGCTGACCTATAATTCCGGGCGGAAAATAGGGGGGACGCGCACGCGCACAAAGGGGTCGGAAGTCGTTTTTCGGTCCTGGAATCGACTTCCGACCCCTTTGCCGGTCCCGACCAACCTGGTCATGGACGCCTTCAACGTCGATACCGCCGGCGACTTTTCCGTCACCTACACGGTCAGCGGCCAGGCCGCCGTGCCCTTCACCATCGGCATCTATGGCTCGCAAAGTGGTACGTCATACCAGCCGGTCGAGCTACTCCAGACCTATCCGGTCACCGATCCCTCGCTCTTGGCCGATGGGACGTACACCGTCACTTTCGCGGCCGACCTGGGCCAACTGGACACCAATTGCTATCTGTGGGCGGATCTGGACGTTTATAATGACGTTCGGCAGACGACCAAGGCCGACAACGTTTCCTCGGAGCCCTTAAGCGGCGTTTTCCAGACCGCCGACGGAAGCGTGTACGCCTTTACGCCCGTCGGGGCAGCCGACGCGACTAACACCGTCGGTGTTTCGCAAGAGGACAGCGGGAACGTCACCGTGGCGTTGAACCTCATGGACTATACCTTCAGCTCCGTCTCCGGCGTCACGATCGGCACGCCCACCGGCAACAACGACATCGACGCTGCGGGCAACGACCCGCCCGCGACCGTGCCGCTGACGATCTACGGCGGCTCCGGCAGCGACTGGATCGTCGGCGGCGACGGCGGCGACACGATCTACGGCGGCGCCGCGGGCGGCAACACGATCCAGGGCGGCTCGGGCGGCAACACCATCTACGGCGGCGCCGGCGGCGGCGACACGATCTGGGCCGGCAGCGGCGGCGACACGATCTACGACGGCGCGGCGGGCGGCAGCACGGTCCACGGCGGCGACGGCGGCGACACCATCTACGGCGCGGCCGATGGCGGCGACACGATCTACGGCGGCGATGGCAACGACACCATCACCGGCCAGGGGACGCGGAGCAACACGATCGAGGACGTCGACGGCAACGACACGATCTACGCCGGCTCCGGCGGCGACACGATCACCGCCGGCAACGGCAACGACCAGGTCTTCGGCGGCGCCGGCAACGACACGATCAGCGTCGGCAATGGCAACGACTGGGTCCAGGGCGGCGGCGGCAACGATTCCATCGCCGCCGGCACGGGCAACGACTGGCTCTACGGCGGCGCGTCGGGCAGCACCGTGCTCCGCGCCGGCGACATCGATAGCACGACGCCGATGATCGTTCCCGCGGAGAACAACGTCATGGCCGGCTCGGGGACGGGCGTTGTGCTCCGCGGCCAACTGTTGGATTCCACCGGCGGCCTGCGCGAGGGAACCGTCTATTACGGCGACGGTCACTCGGCGACCTTCAGCTTCTACGGCAGCGTTTTTGCCGCGCCCAGCCACACCTATGCCGCCGACGGCGTTTACTACGCCAGCGTCGACGTCACGGACGCCGACGAGCAGTCGCCCAGCGCCACGTATACGGTGATCGTCGAAGACATGTCGCCCGGCGACCACGAGGTGGGCATCGTTGCCGACAAGCCCGACGCCTCGAAGCCGGAGCAGACCTCCGGCGAGTTTACCGTGTACTGGAACGGCCTCACGCAGGCCGGGGCGATCGTGGTGAATCTCGGCGGCCCGGCGGTGGTGGGCACGGATTACCAGCCCGTCGGCACCAGCGGTCCGGTGCCGTCGGGCGACACAGGCGAGGTGATTACCCTGCCGGTGAGCGCCGGCAGCGGCTCGCAGACCTTCGAGATCGATCCGGTGGGCCCCGGCACGGGCGCGGGCGACACGCTGCTGCTTGCGAACGTGTTCTTCACCGGTGCGCAGCAGCGGCAAAGCGTGCAGTTCGACTACGGCGGCGACATGGTTTTGTCCCCCTCCGGCGTTGCCAACGAGTGGCAGGCCGTGGTGGCCATCCACGATCCCGAAGCCGTGCCCGTGGTGAGCATCACGCCGGTCAACCAGACGCCCGCGCCCGACGAGACGCCAGCCGATGCGGACGCCTATGCCAACTGGCAGGATTCCTCGCAGCCGATACAGATTCCCATCGAGGGCGAGGGCCAGCCCGTCGAGGTCAACTTCTACGCCGCGCTCAGCCAAATTTACGCCAATGCCAGCAACTGGCTAGCTTCGATTTCCGCCGATCCCGCCATTCTGTTCCGGACCTCGCCCACCGCCACTTCGTCGATGACCGCGGCGCAGGTCGATGCCGCGATCGCCGCGGGCAATTACACGGGGGACTGGTGGCTCTCCGCGGCCGCCGGCGCTCCGACGAACTCGACGGTCACGATGGACGACGTGAAAACCGTCGGCGACGTTGAGGTCGAGAACGCGTCCGCTTGCGTGTCAACTACGACATTGGGACAGCAAGCCGCATCACGGATGCCGATCTATTACCCGTTCGATACGAACAAGTATGGCACCAGTGCGGTTGCATACTCATCCATCGTGATCAGTGATGGGACACTTCGAGTCAGAATAAACGATGGCCCCAACTACAAGAAGGTGTCGCAGGGTCAAGACCTCTACAACGTCATGAGCGGCGTTAAGTCGGCGTCGATCACGCACGACACGGATTCTGCCCAGTTCGCGGTTGAATGGACAAACGCTAGCGGCGGGATTATTGGCGGCTTTAACACGAACGCGCTGCCCCAGGACAGTAATCGGTCATACGCAGCCAACTGGACGAAAGACTACGATGACACTACGCCGGTTGGCAAGCGCGCGCGCTCGGTCTACTGCGACATGCAGGTGCCCGCAAGCGCCGTTGGGTTCAATGTTGTATTGATCTATACGGATGTTCTTGACGGGACGGCGGACAAGTCGGCCGACTCCAACGGGATTGGCAATAGCGAGGGTGATATGCCCCTTGTTATGGGGCACTGGACGGGAACGCTCACGAATGGGGACGCAACGACCATTGTACCCTGCCTGGCGGACATGGGAGTGCTCTCTCATATTTCCGGGTCTTTTGATTCCAAGAAGGGCTATCCTACCGTAGCGCAAAAGGACGAATACACCCAGTACGTAATGCGCTTGATCAGTGCGACCGGCAACACGCTTATTCCACGTACGGACGCCTCCGGTGGTTTCGATACCGGTTTCGACATTCAAATATGACGTGTTGCTCAACTTCAGCAACTTGCGTGATCTCACGGGTCCCACAAACACTATACGTGAGGGCGATTATGCGTGGCAGGTACGTCATAATGCTCCTAGTAGCGACGCTAGCTAGCCTTGCCTTGTTTCATCCTGAATTGGAACGTGGGACGCGCGGGAAAATAGGCACCAGCGGAAGTGTAGGTTGGTCTTCTCTGATCGCGCAAGTACCCGCAAGGCAAGGCGGTGCCGGGAGTATATTTCCTCGGGGTGAAAATGTAGCCGACGTGTTGGCCTGCTCCGGCAGGCGATGGGGAAGCCACCGAACTTTTGTGTGCGCGACGCTCGAACGCCAATCTCATGCATGGCGGACCGTCGGCTTTTCGGTCCGAGTTTATGACCTTGGTCGCTTGACGGCGCTCGACTGCGACGTACTAGAAGGGCTGGGAAACATCGAGAGGCTCGAATTCGCGGGTCATTGCCAGCTCGCCCCAAGCGCGATCTCGAGGGTCGCGAAATTGTCGCGGCTGCGGAAGCTTACCCTTCCCTGCAATTTGATCGAGGCCGACATCGGGCCGCTATTCAGGCTTGCCAAGTTGGAAGACCTCGACTTAAGCAACAAGGGTATCGGCGCGGCGTCGGAAAAGGGCTTAGCGCGCCTCGCGGAGTTCCCGAACTTGCGTCGACTCAACCTCTACGCTGTTGGATTGGATGCGGTGTCGCTGAGGTGGGTCGCGCCGCTTAAGAGCCTGGAGCGATTGAGCCTGCGTCATAACGACGGCGTAACGGATGCCTCCTTGGCGGACCTTCTAGCGGCCCTTGGCCAGCTTCATTGCCTTAGAATCGACAGCCTTGGGCCAAAGAGCGTCGCTGCCCTCACGGGCCTCCCGAAACTTGAGGAACTCGACGTTGCCGCTCTGGACCTCCAATTGGGCGGCGAGGGCCTCTCTGCGCTACGAGGCTTGAAACGTCTTCGCCTTCGCGGCAGCCTTTCCGACGCTCGCCCCGGAACCTTGGAACTTCCCAGTGGCCTACGGCAGATGGAGGTCCTCTGTGACGCGGCGACCCATCTTGATCTGATGTCTTGCAAGCACGTCGAACAACTCGGCGTCGAACTTGGGGATGCAAGCGAGCAGTATAACGAGTCGACCGATCGTTGGGAGAGAACGGTCGAGAGCATGAAATGGCTCAGCTGGCTCAGTTCGCTACCCGAACTTCGGGAACTGGCGCTTGACGAGCCGGTGGACCAGGATATGGAACGGGTCGGCGCTGGCGTCATTGCGAGCTCTGACCATCAGAAGCTCATGCATCCGACGGACAATCAGCGACGAGGGCATAAGGAGAATTAATCGTTTGCGGCATTTGAAATCTCTGAGCATCGCGAGCGGCTGGATGCTCACGGACGCAGGACTCCTCATGCTTCACGACTTTCCGGATTTGCGGCGTCTGGAATTGGCACGGCTTAGGGAGGTAAGTCCGGCGGGTTTGGACGCTGTCTGGAAGCTCAAGAATCTTCGCGCCTTGGGTCTTGACGTTTCCTTTGACGCCCTTGACGCGTCTTTTGCGCCACCTCAGCGGTATCGCCAAACTGACTGAGCTGGAGGAGCTTTCCCTTGGGGGTACGTTAACGGACGCGGGACTTCATAACCTATCGAATCTGAAAAAGCTTCGATGCCTGGATCTTCGATCATGTCGGGGTTACAGTCGCGACGGTTTGGCTTCGCTAATCAACTCACTGCCAAACTTGACGGTCATAAAGTGTGCGCTATGAGAACGATAAAGGAGGCGCATATACTGGCGAAATAGAAATAGGGGAAATAGGAAAAGGAAATAGGAAATAGGGGACAGTCAGTGCGCCGTGAATGCGTGTGTATTCTAGCGGGTGAAAGTCCCGCCTGGGAAGGGTCGCTTGCCCAGTAGCAATCGAAGCGGCGGAGGAGGCAACGAATTCGTCGGAGCCTTCGATGGAAAGGGTCACTTGGTGACCCCGCGAAGATGCAGGCCGTAACGCAAGTGAACGTTCGATTAGGCCCCGAAACCCTAGTCGCGGAAGCCGACCCTTCTGACTGTTGGGGAAGGCCAGTGTTGCAGAGGAAGTGAGCGACGAAAGCACTCTGCAGTTCCGCCGGGGTAGAGACGACGGCATGTATCGAAGGAACGCACATGAAGCACGGGAAACCGACGACGACAGCGGCGGCAACCGCAACGGGCAACCCGCGAGGGCCAGGTCCGGTCGCGTCGGCGGCGGAGAGGCTCGTAGTAGCGTTGAAACCGGGTAATGCCGGCGGAGCCAAGGGGCCTCAGTTCAAGGATCAGCGTACGCAGGAGCAAGGCAGAGGATGATTGGCGAAGAGCCTACCAACACCAATCCGTTGCAGAAACTCCGCGCGGCGCTGCATGACAAAGCGAAGAGTGCGCCCAATTTTCGCTTCTACTCCCTGTACGACAAGGTGTATCGCCGCGACGTGCTGGAAGCGGCCTACGCGCAATGCCGTGCCAACGGCGGAGCGCCCGGGGTCGATGGCCAGTCCTTCGAGGACATCGAGAAGTACGGCGTGGATCGCTGGTTGGACGAACTGACGGAGGAATTGCGAACGAAACGGTATCAGCCGCAACCGGTCCGGCGGGTCTACCTGCCGAAACCGGACGGGAAGCAGAGGCCGCTGGGGATTCCCACGATCCGCGACCGCGTGGTGCAAACCGCCGCGCTGCTGGTCTTGGAACCGATCTTCGAGGCCGACCTGCAACCCGAACAACACGCCTATCGCGCGGACCACAGTGCCCTGGAGGCAGTGCAAGAAGTGCATCGCCTGCTGGGCCAGGGGTATCGCGCGGTCGTCGATGCGGATTTGAGCGGGTATTTCGATAGCATCCCGCACCCGGAGCTGATGCTGTGCGTCGCCCGTCGCGTGAGCGACAAGGCCATGCTGCACCTGATAAAGCAATGGTTGGTGGCGCCGGTGGAGGAAACCGACGAGCGGGGCCATGTGCGACGTACCACGCGGAACAAGGACACGAAGCGCGGTTCGCCGCAAGGCGCGCCGATTTCACCCTTGTTGGCGAACCTGTACATGCGACGTTTCGTGCTGGGTTGGAAGACCCTTGGGCATGAGACCCGTTATCAGGCCCGGATCGTCAACTATGCCGACGACTTCGTGATCCTGTGTCGCCGCCGGGCGGATGACGCCCTGGCGACGATGCGCGACATGATGCGGCGGCTGAAATTGACGGTCAACGAGACGAAAACGCACGTCGCTCGCCTGCCTGCCGAATCGTTCGACTTCCTTGGGTATACGTTCGGACGGATGTATTCACCGCGAACGGGCGGGGCCTATCTGGCGCGCGACCGGCGCAAGAAGGTGCTTGGGGTCTGCCGCCAGCTCAACGAGTTGGTAGGCCGATTGCCGACGTTCATCCGGCCGGAAGCGCTGGTCTACCAGGTCAATCAGGTGTTGCGCGGGTGGGCCAACTACTTCTGCTACGGAACCTACACCGCGGCGTTCGGGATCGTGCATTGGCACGTCTGTCGCCGGGTCCGTCGGTGGCTACGAAGGAAGTTCACGCTGGATGGACAAGGATACAGCCAATATCCCGACAGCCGCCTGGAGCGTGAGCTTGGGCTGCTGAACATCAAGAAACTTCCCCGTCGCTACTCGTGGGCGAAACCATGAACCTTGTCCGAGAGCCGGATGCGGGAAATCCGCCCGTCCGGTTCGATGAGCGGGAGGTGGAAACGGAGCACGGCATGCGGCTAGTGAGACACAGACGGGGAAACCCCGACCCAGAATATGCCGAAGCCTACCCCACCGCGCCACCTCTCGACTCTACCCTATTTGGTAATTCCGGGGACACATAACTTAATTCGCGCGCCGCGGAACCGCCATCAGTCGCTTACGCCAGTCATTTGTCAATAATTATGTCATGTGTCCCCGGAATACGTCCGACGAGCAACCACACACACATGAGGACCCCGCGGCTGATATCGCGGAATTGATACGCGAGCAGAACGAGATACAAAACATAATAGAAACTTGGCGATTGCAAGAGAAACTGAGAGAAGATTGTCGGTAGCCAGTGCGGAGCGGAACTATGCAACGGACTCTTCTGACCGTGCCATTACTGCTCTGTTGCCTTGCGTGCGACAACCCCCAGGGGTTGCTCGACTTGAAACGCGCCGCTGAGCATTGCAATCGAGCTGGCTCTTGGTGTTCCGAGGCTGAATACGAAAAGGCTATCGAAGAGTACACTGAGGCGTTGCGGCTCAACCCGCGGCTTGCAAAAGCGTATTGCGGTCGAGCCCGCGCACTGCTGCTTTACAACGACCAAAACGACAGGGCGATCGCCGATTTCAACGAGGCAATCCGGCTCGATCCGAGATTTGCTGACGCTCACTATGGCCGGGGAGTTGCTTGGGGCAAGAAACGCGAATATGACAGAGCGATCACCGATTTCAAGGTAATTCCGGGGACACATAACTTAATTCGCGCGCCGCGGAACCGCCATCAGTCGCTTACGCCAGTCATTTGTCAATAATTATGTCATGTGTCCCCGGAATACGTAAACAGACAATCGCGAGCTTGCTGGTCAAGCTGGCACGTCGCGCGTAAAGCTAAGCGGGCAGTTCAGCTCGGGCCAAATTGGTTCCTTGCAGCCGCTTAGTGGCACGTTATTCTCAGCATCGTGTGATCCGTCGTACCAAGTGATAGCCATGCCAAGCCCCATCCCCGGCCTCCCCCCTGTCTATCACGTTGGCTCTCTGAAACCGGCCAGGGCGACAGCAAACAAGACAGAAGCGGAGAGGGACATTTCCGCAACGCAGAGCCAAATTTATATAGGGGCGGGCGCCGCGTACCCGTTTGCGCCAATCCCTGTGCCCATTGATGAACGCGCCTTGATAACCGCTACGCGTAACGCGGATGGAAGCGTGACGTTGGCTGGCGTCGGCGAACACAGCTTGTTTCCCGCATTCGAGATTATCATCAATGGCACGGTTGCATTCAAGTCCTACCCAAACGACCCAGGTCCGACTCTTCAGAACTTGTTGGGCTTCGACGATTTCAGTTTCCGTGTCATCGTTAGCACGAACGGAACTGTCCAGGTGAAATAGATGCGAATCCGTGCCGAGAGCGGGGCGATCGTAGGCCGGAATTGTAACGGCCTCGTGTCCGCCGAAGCGCATAGGCGGCTTCTGGCGTTGATTTTGATCGCGGTCGTCGTTGGGGGTGTGATTTCTTGTGTTACGAGCGCATCGCAAGACTACACCATCGAGTACATTATCCCAAATCGCTTTCGTGGTATTGTCATCATTGAGCAAGACCCCGCTCGTGGAGCGGCTCCAGCGATTATGGATTGCAACACCTATGTCTACAGGATTTTAGACAACGGCACTCTGCTGGTAAGAGACTTCGGTCTGTTCGAGCGTTACCATTATGAAACGGCACACTACGCGGATGGCCGGGCGATACCAACGGAAGGCCCGGGCGGAAGAGGTCCGGTTATAGATGACCCCAGGGGCGTAGCGTTGTACTCGATCGGCTCCCAGGTCAAGGGCAATGAGGCGCCGAAGCAGTATATGTGCGTGGGAACTCTCGATGACCGTCGAAGGTTCCGCAAGCAATATGGCTTTGAGTAGCAAGCAGGCGGGCGGAAAGGAGCGTATTCCGCGTATTCCGGGGACACATAACTAATTATTGACAGGGTGGGCTGAATCTGGTAATTTGTGTATTCCGGGGACACATAACTAATTATTGACAGGGTGGGCTGAATCTGGTAATTTGCGGTGATGGCGAGGTTAGCGCGACTGGTGATTCCCGGTATGCCCCATCACGTAACGCAGCGTGGAAACCGCCGCCAGCAGACGTTCTTCAACGATGGGGACTACGCGGCGTACTTGAAACTCATGGCGGACTGGTGCCGCGAGGAGGCGGTGGCGATCTGGAGCTATTGCCTGATGCCCAACCACATCCATTTGATCGCCGTTCCATCCTCCGAGCAGGGTTTGCGGTGGGCCGTCGGGGAGGCGCATCGGCGTTATACGCGGCGGATCAACTTCCGTGAAAAATGGCGCGGATATCTCTGGCAAGGACGCTTCGCCTCGTTCGTGATGGACGAACCCTACTTGCTGGCAGCGGCGCCTACGTAGAGTTGAACCCCGTGCGGGCGGGACTCGTTTCCGCCGCTGGCGATTGGCCTTGGAGCAGTGCTCGCGCACACCTGTCGGGACGGGACGATCAGTTGGTGAAGGTTGCTCCCTTGTTGGCAATGATCGCCGACTGGAATGCCTTTCTGGACAGCGCTCTACCAGAAGAGGAACTCAGGGACATACGAGGACACAGTCGCACGGAAATAGGGGACAGTCAGTGCGCCGTGAATGCGTGTGTATTCTAGCGGGTGAAAGTCCCGCCTGGGAAGGGTCGCTTGCCCAGTAGCAATCGAAGCGGCGGAGGAGGCAACGAATTCGTCGGAGCCTTCGATGGAAAGGGTCACTTGGTGACCCCGCGAAGATGCAGGCCGTAACGCAAGTGAACGTTCGATTAGGCCCCGAAACCCTAGTCGCGGAAGCCGACCCTTCTGACTGTTGGGGAAGGCCAGTGTTGCAGAGGAAGTGAGCGACGAAAGCACTCTGCAGTTCCGCCGGGGTAGAGACGACGGCATGTATCGAAGGAACGCACATGAAGCACGGGAAACCGACGACGACAGCGGCGGCAACCGCAACGGGCAACCCGCGAGGGCCAGGTCCGGTCGCGTCGGCGGCGGAGAGGCTCGTAGTAGCGTTGAAACCGGGTAATGCCGGCGGAGCCAAGGGGCCTCAGTTCAAGGATCAGCGTACGCAGGAGCAAGGCAGAGGATGATTGGCGAAGAGCCTACCAACACCAATCCGTTGCAGAAACTCCGCGCGGCGCTGCATGACAAAGCGAAGAGTGCGCCCAATTTTCGCTTCTACTCCCTGTACGACAAGGTGTATCGCCGCGACGTGCTGGAAGCGGCCTACGCGCAATGCCGTGCCAACGGCGGAGACGCCCGGGGTCGATGGCCAGTCCTTCGAGGACATCGAGAAGTACGGCGTGGATCGCTGGTTGGACGAACTGACGGAGGAATTGCGAACGAAACGGTATCAGCCGCAACCGGTCCGGCGGGTCTACCTGCCGAAACCGGACGGGAAGCAGAGGCCGCTGGGGATTCCCACGATCCGCGACCGCGTGGTGCAAACCGCCGCGCTGCTGGTCTTGGAACCGATCTTCGAGGCCGACCTGCAACCCGAACAACACGCCTATCGCGCGGACCACAGTGCCCTGGAGGCAGTGCAAGAAGTGCATCGCCTGCTGGGCCAGGGGTATCGCGCGGTCGTCGATGCGGATTTGAGCGGGTATTTCGATAGCATCCCGCACCCGGAGCTGATGCTGTGCGTCGCCCGTCGCGTGAGCGACAAGGCCATGCTGCACCTGATAAAGCAATGGTTGGTGGCGCCGGTGGAGGAAACCGACGAGCGGGGCCATGTGCGACGTACCACGCGGAACAAGGACACGAAGCGCGGTTCGCCGCAAGGTGCGCCGATTTCACCCTTGTTGGCGAACCTGTACATGCGACGTTTCGTGCTGGGTTGGAAGACCCTTGGGCATGAGACCCGTTATCAGGCCCGGATCGTCAACTATGCCGACGACTTCGTGATCCTGTGTCGCCGCCGGGCGGATGACGCCCTGGCGACGATGCGCGACATGATGCGGCGGCTGAAATTGACGGTCAACGAGACGAAAACGCACGTCGCTCGCCTGCCTGCCGAATCGTTCGACTTCCTTGGGTATACGTTCGGACGGATGTATTCACCGCGAACGGGCGGGGCCTATCTGGGCGCACGACCGGCGCAAGAAGGTGCTTGGGGTCTGCCGCCAGCTCAACGAGTTGGTAGGCCGATTGCCGACGTTCATCCGGCCGGAAGCGCTGGTCTACCAGGTCAATCAGGTGTTGCGCGGGTGGGCCAACTACTTCTGCTACGGAACCTACACCGCGGCGTTCGGGATCGTGCATTGGCACGTCTGTCGCCGGGTCCGTCGGTGGCTACGAAGGAAGTTCACGCTGGATGGACAAGGATACAGCCAATATCCCGACAGCCGCCTGGAGCGTGAGCTTGGGCTGCTGAACATCAAGAAACTTCCCCGTCGCTACTCGTGGGCGAAACCATGAACCTTGTCCGAGAGCCGGATGCGGGAAATCCGCCCGTCCGGTTCGATGAGCGGGAGGTGGAAACGGAGCACGGCATGCGGCTAGTGAGACACAGACGGGGAAACCCCGACCCAGAATATGCCGAAGCCTACCCCACCGCGCCACCTCTCGACTCTACCCTATTTGTGGTTGACAAGGTGGACTGAGATGTTGAGAATGACAGGATGCTAAGGGTTGCTCGAATCGTGATCCCGAACTGTCCGCACCAGGGATTCGGATAAATAGGGGACAGTCAGTGCGCCGTGAATGCGTGTGTATTCTAGCGGGTGGAAGTCCCGCCTGGGAAGGGTCGCTTGCCCAGTAGCAATCGAAGCGGCGGAGGAGGCAACGAATTCGTCGGAGCCTTCGATGGAAAGGGTCACTTGGTGACCCCGCGAAGATGCAGGCCGTAACGCAAGTGAACGTTCGATTAGGCCCCGAAACCCTAGTCGCGGAAGCCGACCCTTCTGACTGTTGGGGAAGGCCAGTGTTGCAGAGGAAGTGAGCGACGAAAGCACTCTGCAGTTCCGCCGGGGTAGAGACGACGGCATGTATCGAAGGAACGCACATGAAGCACGGGAAACCGACGACGACAGCGGCGGCAACCGCAACGGGCAACCCGCGAGGGCCAGGTCCGGTCGCGTCGGCGGCGGAGAGGCTCGTAGTAGCGTTGAAACCGGGTAATGCCGGCGGAGCCAAGGGGCCTCAGTTCAAGGATCAGCGTACGCAGGAGCAAGGCAGAGGATGATTGGCGAAGAGCCTACCAACACCAATCCGTTGCAGAAACTCTGCGCGGCGCTGCATGACAAAGCGAAGAGTGCGCCCAATTTTCGCTTCTACTCCCTGTACGACAAGGTGTATCGCCGCGACGTGCTGGAAGCGGCCTACGCGCAATGCCGTGCCAACGGCGGAGCGCCCGGGGTCGATGGCCAGTCCTTCGAGGACATCGAGAAGTACGGCGTGGATCGCTGGTTGGACGAACTGACGGAGGAATTGCGAACGAAACGGTATCAGCCGCAACCGGTCCGGCGGGTCTACCTGCCGAAACCGGACGGGAAGCAGAGGCCGCTGGGGATTCCCACGATCCGCGACCGCGTGGTGCAAACCGCCGCGCTGCTGGTCTTGGAACCGATCTTCGAGGCCGACCTGCAACCCGAACAACACGCCTATCGCGCGGACCACAGTGCCCTGGAGGCAGTGCAAGAAGTGCATCGCCTGCTGGGCCAGGGGTATCGCGCGGTCGTCGATGCGGATTTGAGCGGGTATTTCGATAGCATCCCGCACCCGGAGCTGATGCTGTGCGTCGCCCGTCGCGTGAGCGACAAGGCCATGCTGCACCTGATAAAGCAATGGTTGGTGGCGCCGGTGGAGGAAACCGACGAGCGGGGCCATGTGCGACGTACCACGCGGAACAAGGACACGAAGCGCGGTTCGCCGCAAGGCGCGCCGATTTCACCCTTGTTGGCGAACCTGTACATGCGACGTTTCGTGCTGGGTTGGAAGACCCTTGGGCATGAGACCCGTTATCAGGCCCGGATCGTCAACTATGCCGACGACTTCGTGATCCTGTGTCGCCGCCGGGCGGATGACGCCCTGGCGACGATGCGCGACATGATGCGGCGGCTGAAATTGACGGTCAACGAGACGAAAACGCACGTCGCTCGCCTGCCTGCCGAATCGTTCGACTTCCTTGGGTATACGTTCGGACGGATGTATTCACCGCGAACGGGCGGGGCCTATCTGGGCGCGCGACCGGCGCAAGAAGGTGCTTGGGGTCTGCCGCCAGCTCAACGAGTTGGTAGGCCGATTGCCGACGTTCATCCGGCCGGAAGCGCTGGTCTACCAGGTCAATCAGGTGTTGCGCGGGTGGGCCAACTACTTCTGCTACGGAACCTACACCGCGGCGTTCGGGATCGTGCATTGGCACGTCTGTCGCCGGGTCCGTCGGTGGCTACGAAGGAAGTTCACGCTGGATGGACAAGGATACAGCCAATATCCCGACAGCCGCCTGGAGCGTGAGCTTGGGCTGCTGAACATCAAGAAACTTCCCCGTCGCTACTCGTGGGCGAAACCATGAACCTTGTCCGAGAGCCGGATGCGGGAAATCCGCCCGTCCGGTTCGATGAGCGGGAGGTGGAAACGGAGCACGGCATGCGGCTAGTGAGACACAGACGGGGAAACCCCGACCCAGAATATGCCGAAGCCTACCCCACCGCGCCACCTCTCGACTCTACCCTATTTGTGCGAGATAAATGGGTGACTGTCCCCTATTCCCTCTATTCCCTTATTCCCTATTCCTATTCCATCCCCCTATTCCCGCGCTGGGCAGCCAGGCGGTGCACGTGGTCGCTTTCCTGGGCGATGCGACCGGCGACGGCACGCTGGACAGCTCGGACGTGGGGCTGATGGAGAATGTGCTCGGCAACGTGACGGCGGGCTTCAACGCCTATAAGCTGGCCGACCCGGCCATCATCGGCGACATCGGGGCCTACGGGTATGTGAGCTTGGCCGACGGCAACGATCTGATCAACTACGTCAACGGCGGCTACGGGAGCAACGCGCACACGGTCGTGTATCTGCCGCCCTACCCGACCGGTCTGGGGACCATTGTCTCCACCGGTCCCGACCCGACCGTGAGCCTCCCGTCGGCGTTGCAGGTGGGGGCCGACGGCAGCCTGACGGTGCCGGTGAACATCGACAACCCGCTGCCGGCGGCCAACGACGGCATGACGGAGGCCACGCTGGCCTTGAGCTACGACCCGGCGGTCTTCAGCGTCTCCGCAAGCGACATTCACTTGGGCAGCGTGCCCGCCGCGCCGGCCGCCCCTGCCAATGCCTGGCCGGTGACCGTCGCCGACACGTCGCTGCCGGTGCTGCCGCAGTTGACCGTCAGCGTGGTTGCCGGCCCCGAGGCTCCGGTCAGCGCGGCCGTTGCGGTCGAGGCCCTGGGCCCGGTTTCTTCGGTTGGCGTCGCGTCGCGTGCAAGCGCGTCGGCGGGCGCTGCTGGCGGCTGACGCGATTGGTCCTTTCGCCCGCCGCCAACTTCAGCGCGATCTGGCGGTTGCGCCGGTTGAGCGTGGCAAGCCAAGCCGGGAAATCGCAGCGGTGTCAGCCAGGGCGGATACCCCCAACTCCGTAGCAATCGCCTCATAAGCATGGGTGAGCCCCTCGTACATGGCCTCCTGCGTGGCAGGTTGGCCTGGCTCGGGGGACTTCTTCGCGAAGCGCGGATCGTCGCACCGGTAGGCCCACGTTTGATGGATGCTCAGCATGAAAGCCGCGACAGCCGCAAGCTGCGTGAACGCGGATCGCATCCTAGCGCAACCCAAGCTCGTTGCCTCGATTCTTGATCCCAAGACTGTCATGGCAAACCTCGCTTCGTTGACCGAGACCGAACCTTACAACTGCCGATTAGGATAATCCGTGCCGGGGCCAGGCACAAACGAATACTTTGGGAAATTGATGTGACACGATGAACCAGGGCGTTTCGTACGAGCGATCCTAACGGATCGGTCCACGCTCGGGCGTATACTCCTCGTCTTCTCGCACGGCACTATCGACCTGGCGGGTGTGCCGCCCCTTATCGACGATCGGCGTGCGAACCCACTGGAAGTAGTTCTTGTAGAGGAGCGTGTCCGAGGCCCGCTTGCTGATCCCGATGCCCAGCGGCGACAGGCCGACCCAGTTGTCCTGGATTACGTTGGCGATCATGCGGGGTGGGCCGTCGATGCCCGTGCCCGGCTTGATGCCGAGGTCCATGGGAATGACATTGATACCTGCCAGCAGGCTGCTCCAGCCGCCGCCCCACCGCCAGTCGCTGCCGTATTCGGCGCCGCTCCAGTGGCCGGCCCGGAGGACCTCGTTGCCGATCACCCGGTTGCCGAAGTTCGCCCAGGGCTGATCGGGCCGGTCGGTCTCGGGCATCCGCCCGCCCGCTCCCACGACGATCCCGCCGCCGTCGCGGACCCGGCAGTCGCGGATGAGGTTGAAGAAGTCGGGGGCCGTTTCGTGGGTACCGGCCTCGGCCGACTGGCGTTCATCCTGGGTCATCAGGGTCACGCCCAGCGAGCGATCGCAGAGGTGCCGGTCGATGATGTTGTTGATGGCCCCCGCGTAGTAAAGGTAGAGGCCCTTGCCACAATCGACCTCTTGGTTGTTGACGAACACCGTCTCCACCAGCCCATTCATGACGACCACCGTGCTGGAGCGGTCGGGCACGATCCGCCAAGGGCGATCCACGGTGAGCGTCCTCTTCTCCGGCTGAGCGGCCGTGATCCGCCGCCACTGGCCCAGGCCCCGGCCGCGAGCGACGACCACGAATCGTCCGACGACCTTCTGATGCGGATTGGCTTCGTCGTGCGCCGTGGGCCAGCGGGTGGTCGTGAGGGTGGCTGGGCTGGCCTCCGCCACCGGACTTTCCAGAAACAAGCCGGCACCTTCCACCAAGTACGTCTCACCGGCGTTATCCCCCAGGACGGTTCGCTCGACGGTATTCCCGGCGATGAAGTTCTGGTAATTGACGCCAAAATGGGTCTGCATGACCAGGCCGCGGGTGTCGCCGGTGAGCAGGTTGTCCTCGAAGACGCAGTGCTCGGCGCCCCAGAACTTGAACATGTGCCCCCGCCAGCGGCGATCGGCGGTGAACCTGTTCTGCGAGAACTGGCAGTCCTCCAGCTTTCGCTGGCAAGTCACCCCACCGGGACCGAAGGTCTCGCATCGGACCATCCGCAACCGCCGAGCGTTATAGATGGAGACAGGCGGGGTCGTGTAGTCGTGCTGCTGCGAAAGACCGTAGTCCTGACGCGACTCGAATCGCACGCGATACAAACCGACATCTTGCACATAGACCTCGTCGCGGCCGATTTCCAGCGCGGGGGCCGTCGCGGGCATGAACCGCAGCGTGAGGTCTTGAAGCACGAAGCGGCCCATCCCATGGACCAAGGCCGGACGGAAGTCCCGCCGCGGAGAGTCGGTCCGCTCACCCGGCCGAAAACTGGCCGTCTCCAGGTTCGCGATCACGCTTTGGTGCATGCCGGTGCCGCGGACAATCACTCGTTCGGGGATCGAGAGCGATCGGGTGATGGCATAGGTGCCCGGCGGTAGAAGTACGCTGCCGCCTCCGGTCGCTTGCATCAAGGCCGCGGACAAAGGCTCGGTGTCGTCGCTCACGCCGTCGCCCTTGGCCCCCAAGTCTCGGACGTTGATCGTGGGACCTGTGGGTGGCTTTTCAGCGGCGACGGTCAATGCCAGGGGATCGGACCAGCCGTAATCCCCGCCGTGCCCGCCGTGGACGAGCACATCGTACTGGCCGGGCAGGAGGTCGGCAGGAAGCCAGGCCGCCAGACACCACCGCTCCGTATGGCCGTCCTCGCGATGTGCGTCGGCGCGTCTACAGCGCCAACAGCGGCCCGCCACCCTGCCGGCGGAGGTATCCTCCTGCCAAGGGTTCACCAACATGGTCTAAGCCACCGAGGTGGCGATTCTCGTTCTCATTTGGCGTCCGTTGCGATAAGTGCGCTACTTCTCCGCCGCCGCTTCTGCGGAGAGCTTTTTCCACGCCTGGATCGAGCGGCTGAGAATCTCGCGGTGATCTCCCTTGACGCCGTAGGCGATGATGCCGATCGGTCCGCGGTAGTCCAGCTTCCGCAGGGCCTTGAGCACGGCGCCGACGTCGAACGTGCCTTCGCCCAACACTTGAATCCAACTGGCAAGGTTTCCCGAACCGTAGCCCGAGGTGCCGTTGATGGTGACCATCGTCAGGTAGGGCCGGGCCATCTTCAGCACGCCGTCCAGGTTCTTGGCGTCGTCGACCGCCAGGAAATGGCAGAAGGTGAACGTCACGCCGACGTTGGGCCGATCGGTCTTCTTCGCCAGCCGCACCACGTCTTCCATCCGCTGGGCATAGCAACCCTTGTGTGGATACAGCGAGACCGCCACGCCAGACTGCTTCGCGATCTCGGCGATTTCCCGCAACAGCGCGACACGGCGCTGGTCACCCTCGGTCGACGACGGCTTGTACTTCCTGCTATTGACCACCAGCCACACGATGGTGCCATGCCCTTTGAGCTTTGGGATAAGTTGCTTGAGCTGCGGGTCGTAGCCGCGATCGCCGGGGTCGACCACGAGATCGGTGTACACCGCGAACAGCTTCTGGTTGTGCTTCTCCAGGGCCTGGAGCATCTCCATCGCTCCACTGAGCCCGACGTGGGCCATCCCCGAGTAACCCAGTTCTGCCAGCATCGGGGCCAATTCGAGTTGGGCTTTGAGAGTGCTGGATTCCTTGTCGGTGCCGATGCCCACACAGTAGGCATAGAAGGGATTCGGCAGTGCCGCGACAGCGGTTGTCTTCTCGGCCGCCGAGGCAGCGGCGAGCTGCCATCCCGCGAGGGCTGCCAACGCCAAGCCCATGACCGACCACCGTTGACTTGCAGGGTGCATTGCGTTCTCCTTGTTGTCTGCGTTTCGTTGGGAGCGAGCCTCCCAGTCTGGTTGTGAACTCGGATCACCTCTTACTTCCACGGGTCCCACTCTTCGACGTGCAGCATCTTCGCCACCTCGGTCTTCGGATCGAACGACACGGGCAGCCACAACTGGCAGGACTCGTCGATCGGCACCCGCTGGCCCTTGGGGCCGCGGAACCACTGGTCGCACATGGCGAAGACCTTGTCCGACTCGGCGATGTAGACGAAGTTCGAGATTTGGCTGCTCCAGGTCCGCTGCTGGCTCATTAGGCCCATTTCCCGGTAAGGGCCCAGTGGCACGTCGGCCACGGCGTAGCTGGTCTCGGTCGGGTTCCATCCCTCGACGCCCGAGCCAGCCGCGATGTACTTGCCCTTGTAGCGGATCAGGGCCGCACCTTCGTGTGCTTTGCGTTTGGCCGGATCGCTCTTCAGTGCGATGGTGGTCTTGCCGCTGCTGCTCAGGAAGTCATCGGCCAAGAGATCCACGCGGATGTTGCGGTGTCCGTCGTCGTAAACCAGGTAGCCCTTGCCGTCCTGGTCTTTGAACAGCCCCAGGTCCTGCCCCCAGCCATGCTCCTCGGCCGTGTTTCGCTGGCCGACAAAGGTGAACGGCCCGGCAGGTTTATCGGCGACGGCGACGGCCAGCATGGCCGCCGGGTACACCGGCTCGGTCGTGCCGATGCAGAAGAACCACAGCACGTACTTGTTGGTCTTGTCGTTGTAAAGCACGTTCGGCCGGTGCGAGTTACCCTTGGCCAGCCAGCCTTCCTTGGGGAAAGCCAAGCAGACGCCCTCGTACTTCCAGTCCACGAGGTTCTTCGAGCTGTAGCAGTTGAAACCCTGCTGCAAGTGGTGCTCTTGCGGCCGTCAAGCCCTTTGGGGTTACCCTTGTAGCTCGTGCCGTACCAGTAAAACGTGTCGCCAGCGCGGGTGATACCGCCGTCATGGCAGGAGATCGGGTTGCCGGCGGTGTCGGTCCAGGCCGCGTAGTTGCGGATCGGCTCGCCGGCACCACAGAGATCCGCGGCCATCGCGATTGCCAGTGTGGCGCAAGGGACCATCAAACGTGTCATAGTATTGGTTCCTTTGGGGTTTATCGCGGAGCAGATTCTGCCAGGGCGGTCTCCAATCTCAATCGCAACTGGTGGGAGGGTTTTCCTCGAAGAAAACCTCAGCGGGAGTCCTAAAACCGAGGCACGCGCGGGGGCGGTTGTTGAGTAGTTTTTCCACCTGCCGCACCTGGTTGTGGGAGATGTCGCGAAAGTCGGTCCCCTTGGAAAAGTATTAACGGATTAGACCATTGGTATTCTCATTCGTGCCGCGCTGATACGGACAGCCCGGATCAGCAAAGTATAACTCCATGCCGAGGTGTTTTTCAAGCCGGTCACACGCGCGAATGCGGTGCCGTTGTCGAAAGTGATCGAGTGGCGTCGCTCATCATCCAACTCCTTCAAACGCTGTTTGATTTTCTCATGCACATGGTCGGCGTTCTTCGAGTGAACCTTGACGACGATCGTGAACCGCGATTTGCGATCGACCAGTGTTGCCAGGCCGCCCGTACCGGGGGGGCCGGGCACCGTGTCGCCTTCGAAATCTCCCAGCCGCAGCCGCTCTTCGATGACTTCCGGGCGCTGATCGATGCGGGCGACATCCCCGGTGGTGGTGGCGTTCTTCCGCCTGTACGGACGTTTCCCGCGACGCCGCAGAAACGATTCCCAGTGCTCCCGGTCCTCGTCCTGCTTGATCCAAGTGTAGATCGTCTGCGACGAAATGCGGCACTCCAGTCGGGCTACGCCCTCCTTCCGTTCCGCCCGCCACCGCCTCTTCCATTCCCAACATCCTTGCTTTCTCCATCCTTTCACCACCTCCTTGCCCTCTACTGTAATAACCAACGAGGCAGTTGTCTCACCTATTATTGGCACGGAGGGCTGCGAACCGGGCTGTCGGAGATTTCCGGCGAACTCGGGAATAAATCCGAGGCTTCCTGCCTCTTATCTACAGGGCCGCCCGCCAAATTCTCGCGATTTTTCGTGAACCATTTGAGCCCCAGCGGCATCTATACGATAGAATACTGGTAGGCAGTCCTTGTCGGCCTGCCGCTGGTTCGACCGAAAGAGAGCCATGACTTCAATACGCCTGAGTTACGAAGCGCGAAAATGGACGGGTACATTCGCCGATCAATCGGCGAATACCCCGTCCTATCCATTGCGCTTGTGACATCAGGCCGTACCTCTCCCGAAGAATACCTGAAGCCTGGTGTCATAACGACATCAGGCTTTTTCGTTGGGTCGGTAGCTGAGATGGTGTAGCACCTGGCTGAAGACCAGGGCGACCACCGCTGCGCGGCGGTGCCCGGGATTCGAGCACCGCCCGACCCACTGCGTCAACGGTGCGCGCTGAGCGGATTTGTCCACTGCGTGGAAGGTGCGCGCCGAGATGGCTCGTTCGTCTATCGGCAAAGGATCACGCCCTTTCAAGGCGCAGAGGCGGGTTCGACTCCCGCACGAGCTACTGACAGAACGATGGTAGTCGAGGGCCGGTTGCCCAAACCCGGCTGATAACCGAGTGGCGCTGAGTTCGACTCTCAGGGCTACCACTGGGGCGTGTGCTGGTACGGGCGGGCGCCTGTTAAGCGTCATAGACCACCGCTTCGCGGCGGTGCCCCAGGTTCGATTCCTGCCACCGCAGCCTTGTGATACGGAAGGTCAAGCCAACTGGCGATGGCAGCCGCCCCGAAAGCGGTCGAGCGATGAGCCTTGGGGGTTCGACTCCCTCACCTTCCGCCTCGACGTGCCCTTGGCCGAGCGGCAGAGGTGCCAGCCTTCCAAGCTGGCGCGACAACCGCTCGGCGGCGGTGCCCGGTTCGACTCCCGCAGGGCACTCTGAGAACCATGATCGGGGATCGGCTATGGTTGGCCGAGCCGGTTTGCTAAACCGTGCCCCCTCACGGGGATGTGGGTTCAAGTCCCATGCCTTCCGCTTGGTGTGCCGGATTACGTGCCCCGATGGTGAAGCGGAGATCATCCCTCGCTTCTAACGAGGAGTCCCAGGTTCGATTCCTGGTCGGGGTACTCGGCGCGACGGTTATGTATGGTGTCTGTGGTGTAGCGGTTAGCCATGGAAAACTACATTCGTTTTCAGACACGCTTGCGAGAACGGGGCACCCCCGAAGCCCTCGGTGTGTTTCGAGCCGCCGGAGTGGTCAGGCAGTGGCCCCAGGTGCCGGACTACGTGCGCAAGACGCTGGATGAATCATTGGATTGGTTCAACGACAACCTTGCTGTGCCGCGCCTCGACGCTGCGGATCGGCACGCGATATTCTGGTTTCGCTCCCGCTCAGCAACGCTGGTGCGGCACGTGTGGGAAGTGGTAACCATTCTGCGAGAGGAGAACGTATTCGTAAAATTGCTCACGACAGCACGGCCGGGAAGGATCGTATACGCAGACATTCACCAGATCGCCGCGATCTTCGGTCGGAGATGATTCACGGTTGGCCTCGCGGGTGTGCCGGATCGCATGGCAGTCCTCGAAACTGCCGCGACCACGCTGCGCGTGGTGCCCGGGTTCGATTCCTCGGCGGGGCGCTCGGCAGAAACACGTCCTCGGAGTGTGCCGGATTAGCACGCGACCCTGCGAAGGTCGAAGGACCAACGCTGCGCGTCGGTGCCCGGTTCGACTCCTGGCGAGGACACTGGATGATTGGGCGCTGGAGCCAGACGGCAAGGCGGCTGCCTGCAAAGCAGCTCCAAGTGGGTTCAACTCCCACCGGCGCCTCTGACCGGCTACAACCCGGATCGGGACTACCGTTACCTGGAGATCAACCGGGCGATCGGCCGTCTTCATCCCCAACTTCGGGACGACGTACTTCAACAGCTTGGCGCCGTGGGCGCCAGCGTCACTTGGGATCAGGCGATAGACCTGCTGTTGATCAATGGGGAGTACACGGCGTCTACCTGTCCCCACACTGCCAAGAGATTCTGACTGAGTTTCAGAAGATCATCGAGACGAAGGGGCTTGGGGCGGGGGAGTGGCCGGGTTCGTCGGAAATGCGTGGCCTGAATTGAAAACGTTTGCAAACTTCCCTCAGCGCGGGTCACCGCCGCGTCGAGCCGAAGGTCTCCTGCCGCTGGTCGAGTTGACCGTCCGGCACGATCACGGCCACCCACGGCGTATGGCAACCTCGTGGAGCGGAAAGCCTTCGCCGTGGGCAAGGAAATCTGACCGGCGGCAAGGGAAGGGCACTTCCGTGGTGGCGGGGATGCTTACGATAGACGGCTCGCAGGGAGAAGGCGGCGGGCAGGTACTCCGCTCGTCGCTGGCGCTGTCGCTGGTGACGGGCCGGCCGTTGGTCGTGGAGAAGATCCGCGCCGCGCGGAAGAAGCCCGGCCTGTTGCGGCAACACCTGACGGCTGTATTGGCCGCGGCCGAGATCAGCGGCGCCGAAGTGGAAGGGGCGGCCTTGGGCTCCCGACACCTGGTATTCCGCCCTGGGCGGGTGCGGTCGGGCAACTACGCCTTTCGCGTCGGCACGGCTGGCAGCGCGACCCTGGTACTCCAGACCGTGCTACCAGCGCTCTTGCTGGCGGAGGGCGAGTCGAACCTGACTTTGGAAGGCGGTACGCACAGGCGACGGTGTGATCGGCCGGTCAGCGGAATACCCCGCGGCCATACAAGGCAAGGCCCAGGCGGTCGCCAGAAGAATACCTCCCCCAAAGACTCTTGCGTTCATCGTCTCACTCCACTGGAAGCAGGGACAGTCACGAGGCATATCACTCGTGACAGAAACCGCTGAATCACTTCGCTCACGGCAACCTGAACAACTGGAACTCCCAGATCGTCGGCCCATTCGTCGCGTCGAGGACATTAAGCCGCACTCGCTGGGCCGTCACCGGCGCGAAGCGGCGCAGCCACTGCTCACCGATCGTCGTGCCCTTGAAGAAAGTTTTCCAGGCCGGGCCGTCCAGGTACTGTAACTCGAACGACTGAACCCGGCAGGGATACGCCTCGGCCAGATAAGCCGTGTCGAACTTCTCAGGCGTGCCCAGGTCCACCTCCAGCCAGGCTTGGCGCGTGCCGGCGGCGGTTGCCCAGCGAGTGCCGTCGTTGCCGTCGAATGCCTTGTCCGCCGCGTAGTCCGGGCTGCCCGCAAACACGTTGGAGGCCCGCGCCGGCTTGCCCTGGGCAAGCGACTTGCCCCAACCGGGCACGGCGACGGGGCTCAGCTCGCCGGCCAGCCGGTCCAGCTCTAAGGCAACCACCGTGTCGATCTCTTTCTGGTCGGCTGACGGAACCGTAATGTGGATTCCGGCGTCGTTCTGGGCCACCGTGATCCGGCCTCCGGTGAGCAACCAGCCGTGGACGACCTTAGCTCGCAGCGGTGGCAGGGTCATCGTCTCGCCGGGCCAGGCGAACACGTGGACGAAGATCGTCTTGCCCTTGCGGGTCGAGACGCCGAACTTCCACGGTAGGAACGGACCACCGCGCGTACCATAGACGCTCTGGCCGTATTTGGCCAACCACACACCCATTTCCCGGAGCCGAGCGGCCTGCCGCGACTCGATCCGGCCGTTGGGCATCGGCCCCACGTCCAACAGCAGATTCCCATCGCCGCCCACGCTGCGGAGCAGGATGTGAAGACACTCCGAAAGCGACTTGATCTCGTCGTTGGGCTTCCAGGACCATTGCGTGCCCAGCGTCATGCAGGTTTCCCAAGGGCGGCGGTCGTCATAGCCGCCGATCGCTTGCTCCGGCGTGTAGTAATCGGCGTAGGGCGAAAGTATCTGTCGGTCGTTGTTCTCCTTGCCTAAGTCAAGCCGGTTGGTGAGGAGGATCTTCGGCTGAAGTCTCTTCACCAGCGGATAGGTTGTCGCCTGATCATAGACCGGCTCACGCCCGTCCCAGTCGAACCACAACAAATCCACCTGACCGTAGTTGGTTAGCAACTCACGGATTTCACCCTGCATGCGCAGCACGAAGGCCGCGTTGCGGGCGCTGCGAAAATCCGCATCGCGCCAGTCCATCGGCGAGAAATACCAGCCAAGCCTCAATCCCTGCTTGCGCACCGCCCCCGCAAGTTCCGCGCATATATCGCGTCCGAACGGCGTAGCGGCCATGTTGTAATCGCTCACTTTCGAGTGCCAGAGCAGGAAGCCGTCGCAATGTTTCGCGGTGAGGACGACGTACTTCATGCCGGCATCCTTCGCGATTGCGGCCCACTCCGCGGCGTCGAACTTCGTCGGGTTGAACTCCTTGTAGAGGTTGTCGTATACCGCCACCGGGATCGGACCTTGATTCGGACACGTCGGATTGGAGTTGGCGCGGGACCAACTGATCTCCGTTCCCTTGAGGCTCACCGGCCCCCAGTGGACGAACATTCCGAACCGCGATTCCCGCCACCAGGCCAAGCGGGCGGCGCGCTCCTGGGGCGTTTCGGCGCCGGCCGCTTCCGCCGCCCATGCTGAGGCCTTGGACCAGGAGAGGATCATCAGGGCGAAACTCAATACGAGGACCGATATGCAGAGGCTTCTAGGGGCGTTCATCGGATGCTCCTTTCGCGGACGAGGTTGCCAGGTGATTGATTATGACCTCCAAGGCGACCAGGTTCAAGGAGTGATACCGTGTGGGGTGCGCATGAACCTGGACAAATGGCCGAGCCCGCAGTACACTGAGCGGACTTCGGGGTCGTAATCGACGACAATGAGAACTCAGGGCACGGGGACGCGCATATAGCCGAGGCATTCTACCAGCGTGGTCTCATTCACTTCATTCAGGGTGACGCCTCTGCGGCGGTTAGTGATTTCAGCCGCGCAATGGTGAAGGCTCCCTATCGCCCCGAGTTGCACGAGGCCCGAGCCGCTGCGTATGAGGCTCTGGGCAATAGCGACAAGGCTCAACGAGACCACGAAGCGGCGGAATGCCGCAGGTCAAGACCGCCAAGCTGATGCCTGGCCGATGGTGATTCGTAAACTACAGGAGCAGAAGAATGTTGGTCTGGGATCGCAGGAAGGACCAAGGCATCGTTATCGACGACAGCATCATCGTGACGGTGCTCAAGGTTTACGGAGACAAGGTACGGCTGGGCATCGAGAACGCACGGTCGGTCTACAGAGGCGAAAAGCCGATCCGCAAGACAGAACAGGAGGCAAAAGGCCCTTCGCCCAACCAAACGGGCGAAGTGAATGGCCCAGGATAATTCCCATGTTCAACGACAGTCCTTTTCAATTCCGCTTGCTGAAGTTGGTGCTGTGGACCACGGTATGGGCGGCTTATCTCGGCGTCCTGCGCTCGCTGCGAATGCCGCTGGCATGGGACATCGACCCACAACACAATCGGCGTCTTTTCTGGTTCTCAAGGCAACACAATCGGCAAGTCATGTCGCTGGACTTGGCAGTGTGGTAACGCCTGCTGGGGCGTTTCCGCACCTGCGTCAGTCACCTGAGTCCCCTCCAGGTGTAGGTACTGGAGCTTTGTCAATCCTTCCAGGTGCCTCAGCCCTTCATCAGTGACGTTCTTGGGCAGCGTCAGCGTTTTGAGATCGGTCAAGCCCGCGAGGTGCTTCAGCCCCGCATCTGTCACCAGCAAACAGTATTTCAGGTCGACACCAATCACTGGCTTGTCGGGACGCTTCTCGTCCACGGTGATCTTGCCACCGAGCTTCTTGATCTCCGCAACTGCCTTGGCCTGGTCAAGACTTGCATCCGCTGCCGAGCATGGCATGACCGTACCATTCTCGTCTTTCTCCAAAGGTGCCCCCAGCTTCTCCAGTTCCGCGACGGCTTTCTTGTCGTCAGGCGGCGTGGGTGCGATATTGCCCTCCGCTGCGAAAAGGCTGCCTGCGATCCCAAGCAGCACCAGAAATCCGAGGCAACGCATGGTATGGCCCTCAAAGCCCTGGGTTAGTTCGCAAGTGGGGCGAGTCTTCTACCTCGGCTTCCTACGCCGCCCCTTCATTCCCTCGGCCTTCATCGCCTCCAGCTTGGCAAGGGCCGCACGTCGTCCGAGTCCACGAACCGCCACCAAGCGAGCAAGTTGCGGCTTCCGAGGGTGTGACTTTCCCAACTCCCAATTGTAGATCGTCAGGCCCGCAACGCCGACGAGCTTGCCGTAGTCGGCGGCTGAGAGTTTCAACCGCCTGCGCTGGGCCTTCACCGAGCGGGCGGAGAAACGGACGCCGTCGAGTTCGTCTTCACCGTTGGGCTGCGGCTGGCCCAGTCGCTTACGCTCCTGGGTCTTGAGGAAGGCGATCTCCTTCTGCTGAGCCTGCACCATTCGCTTCAATTTGGCGATGTCGCGGCGGAATTGGGCCACGGCCCCCTTGGTGGAGGTCGTGTTGGACTTGATCTCCTTCCGGGCCAAGCGGGAGATTTCAGCTTTCAGGACGACGGCAATGTTGGGCATGGGATGGCTCCAAGGGGACAAACGGTAACTTGGGTATTATACATTCCCGTTCTTGAAGTTGGAATAGTCTGCCTCTTGCCAGAATGGGTCTTAGACGGAGACAATAGGGCAGGCGGGAAAAGCAGCAGGCTGACGACAGTTCGTTTGATTAAGGATGACCATGACAAAAAAGGCACTCGATCTCACCCTGCCCATCTTCCAATTGAAGGTCAGCCTTCAGCACATCAGCCCGCCCATTTGGCGGCGGGTGCAGACGGACGACTGTTCCCTGGATGAACTGCACGACATCATCCAAACTACGATGGGCTGGGACGACATGCACATGTACGCTTTGGTGATCGACGGCGAGCAGTATGGCGATGTTGGACACGGGGGCGATTTTGAACACGATTCCCGTTCTGTTCGACTGAGCGATCTTGTAGAGCAGGGCCACACCCGCTTCCGCTACGACTACGACTTCGGGGACGAGTGGGAGCACATCATCGAGATCGAAAAGACCCTGCCTGCCGAAGAAGGAGTGTACTATCCCTGTTGTGTGAAGGGCGAACGAGCCTGCCCGCCCGAGGACTGCGGCGGTCCCTACGAGTACCCGTACTTCCTCGACAAAATCCAAGACCCCAAGCACGACGAGCATAAGGATACCCTGGAATGGGTCGGCGGCGAGTTCGATCCCGAGGAGTTCGACCTGGAGGAAGTGAACGACGACCTTCGATACCTGCGCCGTTGGCTGGGAAAACGGAAAGGAAAGAACGCCCCCGAGGCAGCCTTTGCAAAGGGCGACTTGGTGCGTGTGAAGCCTGGGGTCGTTTGCAACCAATACCCAGATATTCCTCTGGGCGGCTGGGTGGGACGGGTCAAGAGGATTGGGTGGCTGACACCTGCGGGCTACGCGATCCATTGGACGAAGCCGACGCTCTATCAGGCCCACCCCGTTTACTTCAAGCGTTGCCAACGGGACGAAGTGAAGCCGTATCGCTACTGGCTGGAGGAAGATCAGCTTGAGGCGGCGGCTGATGAAACACCCACGGCAATGGAGCAGCCGACGAACATCGTTACCGAGCCGCTCTCGTTGGACGATCCCGACGACCGCATCAGAATCGTGTTCGGGCTGACCAGCGACGATGCGTTGCCCAAGGCGGAGGAACAGACGCAGCGGCATTTTCTGGAATACTTGAAGGCCCGTCTGTCCTTCCCCTTCAAGGCCGAGTATGCGCCTGCATCGTTTCTCGGCCCAAGCAAGAGTGACAAGATCAGTGTGCTCGGCCTTGCCGATCCACCCGTGGATCGGAAGGAAGGCATCGTGTGTGAAGCCCGCAAGGGGAAACACGAATTTCAAGTGCCACTGACGATGATCCACCTTAGCGAAGACAATCCCAACTTCCAGTACGTCGAGGACTACACCTACTGGCTGTGGGAGGTTCTGGACGAGGAGGAAGAAGAGGGCGAGCCAGCAGAAACCGCCCAATTCCCCATCGGCACCATTGCCTACTACGGCTCTGACGACAAGATCACCACGAAGATCGTGGCTGGCGTCATCAAGGAGGAGGGGGCCGAGGCGATCATCAAGCGGTGGGTGGCGACTGACGTGACGACGAACCCCAAGGTCCAGAAGGAAATTGCCAGGTTCTTCAAGAAGTATGGCGTCCAGCGGGTGGGGATGAGCGAGGGCAACATGGGCTGCCCACACGAAGAAGGTGAAGATTTCCCTCTGGGTGGCGACTGCCCGTTCTGCCCGTTCTGGAAGGGGAAACAGGGGAGCGGGGCTACAGAGTAGCACTCAAACCGAATGTGACGACACCACAGGGAACAAAACGTATGGGGTTTGCAGAAATACGAGTGGCGGGGTAGACAATCCCGCCGATAGAAAATGAACAGTATCGACCCAGGAAGAGTCCGCTACCCGTTGCGAGAAAGAGACCACCATGCCACTTGGGATTCCCTCGGTTGAATTGTTGCGGGACACCTTTCGGCGTGCGGTCAAGCAAGCCCTGGAAAAGTGCGAGGAGACTCACCCCAGCCATTATCGGAGTCGTTGTCGCTCTCTAGGGAGTGCCTCGTGGGTCGAGATCGGGCCAAACGTGCAGGCCATCCAGGGCGTCGAAACGGAGTTCCTGATTCGAGCCTCTTGGCAATACATCATTGATCCCCGCACAAAGGGCCAGTTACAGATTGCCCAGGCCCAAATAAATGAGATCGCTTCACTCTTGGCATCGGCGGTTCCGCACGGGGAACCCGTGAAGGGGACGTTTGATTTTCCGCCGACCGAGACCTCGGCAAGCGGAGAGAGAGTAACCTGTTCGTTCAGGGGGGTTGTGTGTGGTCGAGTACCGTGCAGAACCCCCAGCCTGAACACTCCCTGCTTGGGGACCTCCTGCTCAAACGCCAAGTCCTCTTTTCGCTTCCAAAGATAGAGATTGTAGACGGGAGCCGTTTCATCAGGACGATGTAGCAAGACGCTCCGAACGAGTTTGGCAGAACTCTTGAACGTGATCGGGTCGGCGGGCTGCCAATTGACCGCAAGCATCGCGGCGACGAGTTCATCTTTGGTGCCGATCAGCCCCACATTGATCGGGTCGCCATGAATCCCCGCCATCGTTCGTGTGAGCCTCGGCGCATCGTCCAGGGAAATCTCCCCGCCAAGAACAGGGACGATGAGACCAAGGACAAGAAACATCGGCAGGACCAACTTCGATGCAGCCATATTGCGGACCTTCGTCTTGGTTGGAAGCAACAGCATTACTCTACCCTGAATGCCGACCTTCACGCAAGCTAGCACTGCTAGCACTCGCCGTGCAAATTGCGTCTTGGTTGCGGCCCCGATTCGTAGTATGATCCTCCGACTTGTCCGCCGAGCGGGTGGGCCCCCACGATACCTGGCGGCAGGCAGCCGTTTTCTCCGTGGCGAAACTGCTCAAGCCAGGCCGGAACCTGCTCGCCGTGCGGGCGGAGAACCGGCCGGCCCCGACAAAGAATCCGGCCGGCCTGATTGTCCGCCTAGCGGCGACTTCCGCCACCGGGCGCGTGCTGGCTATAGTCTCCGACGGCTCATGGCGCGTGACGAAAGAGGCCGGCCCGCAATGGGAGCAGCCCGCCCTGGACGACTCGGCGTGGAAAGCCGCGCTGGTTGCCGCCCCCTATGGCGCCGGCCCCTGGGGAAAGATCGCCGGTCTGGACGTGTCCGATCCCGACAGCAACCCGCTGGCAGCTTATGCCGATGTCGCCCCCGAGGTCCGCGATCTCTATTTCGCCGTGCGGCAGGTCAAACGCAAGATCCTGCTGAAGAACCCCGTGGTCGACTTCACCCAGTTGCTCTTCATCGACCAGCCGCTGCCCCAGGGTCCCCGGCAGCCGCCGCGTCATGTTCTCGGGCGTGGCACACCACGACTGGTGGTCGGGCTCGTTGGGCATCATCGACCCCGAGAAAGGCCGCGACTTCCCCCACGGCCTGACCAAGATCACCGCCGACCTGGGCTGGCCGGAAGTCGGCGCGCCACCCGAGGACCCCAAGGAGGCCGCCGACTACCACGCCTCGGGCCGCTTCACCGGCTACAAGACGGCCTATCCGCTCTCCGAGGAGGATTTTCTCGTCTCGGCCCGGGGGGCGGGCAACAAGTTCCGCCTGTACCTGATGGACGTGCATGGCAACCGCGATCTGATCTACGAGGGCCAGTACAACGTGTGGCACGCCATGCCCGTCAAGACCAGACCGAAGCCGCCGATCCAGCCCGACTGCGTCGCCTGGCCGGGCACGGGCAAGGACCGTAAGCCGGTCGAGCCGGGCGTCTTCTACAATGCCGACGTGTGCCAGGGCGTGCCAGACTTGCCCCGCGGCTCGGTCAGGTACCTGCGGGTTTTCCAGTTGGACTACAAGACCTACTCGACGTGGAACAAGACTTAGCCTTTTCGCGGGACGGCAGATATGCCTATTACTCGAACGTGGCCGGCACGCCCTACGACGGCAAGCAGCCGGCGGACATCGACCCCAAGTTCCCGCAAGGCCGCGTGTATCGCCACGACCTGACGGTGGCGGGGGCTGACCCGGAGCCGTTCTTCGACCTGAAACTGCCCGACTGGGAGCGGACGAAATACTGGATGCCCAGCGCGTGGGACAAGAAGACCGCGGCCGGGGGGATCGACGTCGACGCCCACCACCGGCCGCGCCGAACAGGAGAAGGCCGAAGACGAGGCCGAAACGCGGCGCAAGGGCCGCAAAGCGCTCACCCCCGCCTGCTGAACAACTGCCATGACGCGACGCCCGAACCCACACCCTGAAGCCGTGCCGGATCGCCGGCAGCCCGCCGCCTCGGCCGTGCAGATCGAGATCGGCGCCGCGCTGGCCGCCATCACCCCGCCGCCGTCGCCGGACTTGATCCGCGACCGGCTGGAGTACAACGACACCATCTTCGAGCCGGGCGGCCCGTTGGGGCACCAGTCGCGGGAGGTGACCAGCCGTCTGTACGACTTCGACAACCGCGGCCGGCTGATCGTCGCGGCCGGGGCGGTGCCGCACCTCTTCGACCACGTACAGCTTCGCCTCTTCCATCTCCACCCGCTTCGTAACATGGGTGCGGATGATGCTCCGCTGGGCTCCGCAGCATGGCCTGGTCCTCCGAATACCTTGGATGAATCGTACCCAGGCATCCAGCCCACCACGGCCCGCAAGACTGGCGATTTATTGACGCTTACGTTTGGGTGCGTGACGAAGAACGTGCCCGCCGGCCGAGGCGACGCGACCAAGGGAGGCGATGCTTGCAGTCGGGATTACGGCGCGGTAGGATGGCTTCCGCTCATCTGGCGGAGATCAGGGGAGGATTGGGCATGACAGCCTGCTGGTATTTGAGACTTGCGACGTCTTCCGCTGCTTTGCTGTTGGCGGCTCTAGCACCGTCCCTTGCGCGGGAACCTGAACCGCCGGCGGACGCGCCCGCCCAGAGTATTGCGGTCAAGAGGAAGGCAGAGTATGAGAAGGCAATGGCCGAGTGTACGGAGGCCATCCGGCTGAACCCGAAAGACGCTAAGGCGTTCTACAGGCGAGCCGGCGTCCAGCTTCGGACGGCCGACGTGGACAAGGCCGTCGCTGATTACACGGAGGCCATCAAGTTGGACCCGAGCCTGATTCAGGCCTACGTTGACCGATCCGTTGTTTACAGCGCCAAGCGCGAGTACGACAAGGCCATCGCGGACTGCAACGAGGCGATCCGGATCGACCCGAAAGCAGTTGTGGCGTTCAATAACCGGGCCGCGTGCCTCCAGGCTAAGAAAGAATACGACAAGGCCATTGCCGACTTTACGGAGGCCCTCCGCCTCAACCCACGGTACGTCGTCGCCTACTTCCGCCGGGCCTCCGCCCACGAGGCCAAAGGCGACGTGGACAAGGCGATAGCCGATTTTACGGACGGGATGCGTCTCGCTCCCAAGACCCCTAAGGCATATAACCATCGGGGCCTCCTCTACGCGCGCAGGGCGCCTTCGATAAGGCCATCGCTGACTACAGCGAGAGCATCCGCCTTGAACCCAAGTACGATCCGGCGTACTACAATCGGGGCAAGGCATACGGAGACCAAGGCGATTTCGATAAGGCCATCAGCGACTTTACCGAAGCCATCCGGCTTCGTCCGACCTTGACTATTGCGTATTGTAATCGAGGCTATGCCTACGAGACGAAAGGGGATCTTTCCAAGGCCATCGCTGATTACAGCCGGGCCATTTTGCTTGAACCGCGTTTGCCCGCACCGTACAGCAACCGCGGCTGCGCCTACGCGAAGGCGCATGAAACGGACAAGGCCATCGCCGACTACAACGAGGCCATCCGACTCAATCCGCGGTTTGCACAAGCGTACCGGAACCGTGGCACCGCTTATATGGAGCAACACAGGCCCGACGACGCAATCGCCGATTTCAGCGAAGTCCTCCGCCTCGGTCCGACGGATGCCCGCGCGTACTCCGCCCGTGCAGCAGCTTACTCTGAGAAAGGCGAGCCCGACAAGGCCATCGCCGATTGCGACGAGGCGATCCGCCTGAATCCGAGGCTCGCCATCGCTTATTCCAACCGAGGCATGGCTCACTGGACGAAGGGCGAAACCAACAAAACGATCGCCGACTGCACGGAGGCCGTCCGTCTCGACCCGATGCTTGACAACGCGTATTGCAACCGGGGCGTTGCCCACCAATACCGAGGCGAAATCCCAGAGGCCATTACCGATTACAACGAAGCGGTTCACTTGAATCCGGGGAATGCGACGGCACTTTACAACCGGGGCAGTGCGTATTACTTGAAACGCGAGTACGACAAGGCCGCTGCCGACCTGACGCAGGCCATTCGCCTTAGCCCGAAGAAGGCCTGGGCCTATTATTACCGAGGGGCCACGTTCCGCAAGAAAGGCGACTTCGATCGGGCCATCACCGACCTCACGGAGGCCGTTCACCTCAACCCGAGGCTCGCCGACGCATACCGCATCCGCGGCCTTGCCTACGCAAAGAAGGGCGATTCCCAGAAGGCCCTGACCGATCTCGACGAGAGCATCCGGATCAATCCGCGGGACGCGGAAGCGCATTACAACCGGGGTAACGCCTACCAGGCGATCAACCGGCTCGACGACGCCATCGCCGACTACACGGAGGCAATCCAGCTCAGCCCCAATGACGCAAGACTCTATAGCAAGCGCGGCATTGGTTTGGCAAACCGCGGCGATCTCGACGAGGCTATCGGCGACTTCACGGACGCAATCGCCCTTGATCCCAAGAACGCTGCGGCCTACGCGGGCCGCGGAGTTGCGTTCCGGGACCGCGGCAATCTTGAGAAAGCCATCGCGGACTTCACGGAGGCCATTCGGCTGAAACCGCACTTTGCCCTCGCCTATTGCGGGCGAGGCTGCGCTTATAGCGACCGGGGCGAACTGGCCAAGGCCATTGCCGATCAGACCGAGGCTATCCGGCTCGATTCCAAGCTGGCCGTGGCCTATTACCACCGGGGTTCCGCCTATGAGAAAGAGGGGGAGACGGCCAAAGCGAAGCAGGACTTCGACCAGGCCAAGAACCTCGGCTACAAGCCGGAGTGAATGCAGCGCCGATCAGGTCGGCTCCCTCGCTGACGCTTTCGGTTACGACGGCGTCGCGGAAACTTTCGCTACCGAAAGCGCTCGCGAGCGTCTCTCCGAAGCTGTTTCAACAGCCCCGGCGGACATCCGGGGCAGAACGAAGATCGGCAGGATGGCGTGTTTCATTGGCTGACTCCTCGGAGCGTGGTAGCCTTTGCCTGTTCAACGCGAGACCTTATTCTATGGTGGGGGATCGAGGGTGTGCAAGGTTCGCGGGCACCGGGCCTCGCGGACGGGTAATTGCAGGATACAGATGGCGCTGTAGTCCGGGGCCTGGTAGGAGCCTGGTGGGCTGAGCCGACACGAACAACACGAAGCCGGACATAACGTTCGGGAGTGGTCACGCGAATCCAATAACCCTTTGGGTGACACGTATGTCGGGACTTCGGTTGCGGAGTTCGCTGGCTATTGCTGGCCAAGCCGCAGCCGCACCAACAGATCGCTGACCGCCTTCCGATCCCGGTCCTCGGGCAACTTTGATTCCTGGAAAGCCTGGTCAAGCTGGGCCTCCAACTCCGCCAAGCGGCCCTCGTGGAATGACCAATCAAGATCGCCGACTGAATTGTTCTCGCCGCCCACCTTCCTGGCGATCAGCTCGTCCAGGAATCCGAAGCCGAAGTGCTCGTTGAGCCGCAGCAGGTTGGCCTCCACTTTGCCGGTCCGCAAGAGGTGGATGCCGGTCATCAGCACACGATACGCATAGGCGATGGGGCCATCGTGAAGAAATTGGAACGCAGGCAATGCACAACAAGAAAACGTGCCGGGCAGCGGTAGCTGGCGCAATGGCAACCTTTCTGGTCCTCTCGGCAGCGGCACGGGCCGAGGGCCTGATTCTCCATCGCGGCGACCTGGTCGTCACGAGCGGCGACTCGATTACCTACATGTCGCACTACAGCCGTCTGGTGGAGATCTACCTGCTGGTCACGCGGCCGGAGCTGGAGTTACGGGTGATGAAGTGCCAGCGAGGCTGCGGCGGCTCAGCCGGCGAGTTCGTCGCCAATACGCTCGAAGAGGAACTAGTCGGCCTCAAGCCCAAGGTGCATACCGTCTGCTTCGGGATGAATGACGGCGGACGAGGCCAGCCGTGGCGGGAAGCGACCGGCGAAGCCTACGCGCGGGCCCTGCGGCGGATCGTGGAGCGGAACCGCCAGAACGGCACGCTCACCCTCGTGGCATCGCCCGGCGTGGTCGACGGTCTTTCCTACACGGTAGGCCCCGGCGCGGCGCCGACGGTTACAACCGCACGCTGGCGAACCTCACGGCTATCGCCAAGAAAGTCGCGGAGGAGACCGGCTCTCCGTTTGCCGACATCCACGACCCGATGATGCGGATGATGAAGGGCGCCGAAGCGGACTACGGCGTCCGCTTCCCGCGTACGCAGCTTGATGATGGCGTGAATCTAGCCGAAGAGTTCCCGGAGAATCCCTTCAGCGGGCTGATCGCCCGAGTGGATCAAGCGGTCCTGGACAAGCAGGTGTACGAGCGCGAATGTACGACTGCTATCTGAACGTCGGGATGCTCCGGGGCGATCTCAGACAACCCCCGGCCCAGAAAGACGCTGCCGAGTTCTTCAAGACGATGGATAGATTTATCCAGCGGTACTTGCCCAACGACGCGAAGGTCCGGACGATCTACGTCACGCTGCGCGAGCGAATGTTGGGGCAGCATGACAAACATGTCCCAGCCGAAGAACTCGGCGCGCTTCGCGAGGCCGCGTTGGCACGGGACAGGGAGTACCACGCAGCCGCACGGGCCCTGATCCGACCGGTCCGCCACACGATTCTCGTTGAACCACTGTGAGGATTCACCTGGAACGACAACATGGCCGCCAAGTCAACCATTTTCGAGCCCAAGGTGCTCGGGGGATTCGCTCAGCGCGGTGCTCGACGACGCAATCGACGGCCAAGTCGGCTAAAGCTGCCACTGAGGATCAAGCAGATCCTGGCCTGGGCGGATGCCTACCATGAGCAGACGGGCCAATGGCCGACCGTGAGGGCGGGGACCATCGAGGGATCGTCCGGCGAAACCTGGGGGAGAATCGACCACTCTCTGTTTGACGGACGACGGGGACTACCTGCCGGTAGTTCGCTAGCGAAACTGCTGGCCAAATACCGACGTGCGCCCAACCGCATGGCCCTACCCTCCTTGAGCATCGAGCAAATCCTGAAGTGGGCGGATACTGAGCAGCGGCGCACGGGCTGCTGGCCCACGAGCAATTCCGGGCACGTCAGGGATGCGCCACGCGAAACATGGCTCGGCATCAGTTCGGCCTTGTATTCGGGCGGCCGCGGTCTTCCTGGCGGCACGACGTTGCGGCAACTGCTCATCAAGCATGGACGGATAAAGCCGGATCGGCGGCCTGCCCCTCGAAGCTGACACTGATTTCTCACTGGTGCCCGCTTGCATTTCCCAGCAGACCGGCTCTAATCACTAGATTCCGCATTGCGAACTGACCCGATCATCTCCGTTACCCGATAAGGAGACCCAGAATCATGGCCAAAGCCGCCCCCAAGAAGCCCCTCACCAAGTCCGACCTGCTGGCCAACGTCGCCGCCGCCACCGAGCTTTCCAAGAAGCAGGTGGCGGCCGTGCTGGAGGCCCTGGTGGCCGAGATCAAGAAGAGCCTGGGCAACAAGGGCGCGGGCGTGATCGCCATCCCCGGGCTGGTGAAGATCGAGAAGAAGCGCATCCCAGCCCGTAAGGCCCAGAAGGGCGTCCCCAACCCCTTCAAGCCCGGCGAGCTGATGGACCGGCCGGCAAAGCCCGCCTACGACAAGGTCAAGGTGCGGGCGCTGAAGCTGCTGAAGGACATGGCAAAGTAGCTGCCGGAGTTACCTGGCCGTTTTGCCCTCGGTGCCTGTAAACACCCCGGCTTCTGACGAGGCCTCAAAGGTGAGTAAGCTGTTCCGCGGTGTCATTCACTGGACGCGGAACTTCACGAAGCTTTCCGGACCGGTCGAACCGTCGTGACGGGTAACGCGCACTTGCACCTCGTATACCCCCGGCTTCGCCTCGACCGAAAACCGGTCCGGGCCCCAGCCGTGGTACTTGCCCGACCAGTCTCGGGTATTCGTCTTGGGCACATCCTCCCAGTCGCCCGAGTTGCAACGCACCTGGTAGTGGTCAAACTCCCCGTCGCCGTTCCAGAGTTGCACGAAGATCCATTTCTCCTCGCCCGGGCAGAGCATCATCTTGACTCGCTCCGTCGGTTGCCAATCGACCACGGCCGGGTCCGAAATGTTCCATGCGGCCAGACGCTCGTTGCGCAGATACCAGGCCGAGTGTTTCTGCTTCTCCCAAGGGATTGTCTTCTCGTCGGTCCACTCGACCGTATGCCACCGCTTGTCGAAGACGTGCTCCAAGTCGATGTACTTGGGCGTGTTGGTTACCACATCGCACCGCGTCAGCCAGCGCACATAATAGAACGTCCAGGCCGGACTATCCTTCTTCTCCACCTTATGCGACCGGTCCGTGTGGACCTCGACAACCTTGCCCATCGTGCCGTTGACCACGTGGCGGTGCATGTCCAGCGCGCTCTGCGGCACGCCGTCCACCGTGTAGTACACCTCGTATTCCTTCAGCGGCGTGGCATCCACCACGGCCCATTTGCCCTGCTCGCGGAGGAAAACTTCGGTGGTGAAGTGGCAAGCAGGTGTCTGCGCGGTCCCCAGTTCGATGAACCGGGCGGACATTCCCACAGCCAAGCATGCCTGCTGGAAGAATCAAATGTGAAGAACTCGATCCAAGGCGAGACATCGCCATTATCGTGGGCCAGGATTTCCACTTTGGGCCCCACCGTCTCAGCAAGAGGCCAGGGGCCCTTGCCTACCGGCTCGGCCTGCGCAACAGCTACGGCACACAGAACGGCAAGCACGCCCAGCGGCCGGGAAGCCATCTTGCCTAGGGGGCGGCGGTACGCCGGCTCCAACAGTCGAAAGACACTCTGCATCGGGCGGTCCTTTCAGAGGAAAGTGTGTTAGTCCCTGAGCCACGGAAGAATTGCCCCCCGGCTGAGGCGAACGAAACCGCGATTCACGACTAACGCAGGATCAACACGTCGGCCACGTCGAGATCGAACGTGAAGACGCTCCGGTCACCCTCCTGCTTCACTTCGATTTGGGAGCCGCTGGCCAGGCCCGCGCTTCGTGCCGGCAGCGGAATGCTGGTGGTGACAATTAGCTCGCGGACCGGCTTGCCACTCCAGTTGGTCAGCACGAGGATCGCACCGGCAGGCGACTCGATCAGGCTCGCCTCAACCAACGCTTGGCTGCACACGACCGGACGGGCCACATTCTCGGCAATCGAGCCGATCAGTCGGCCCGCCGCCGGATCGAACTGGCTGGGGACGAAGTGGGCCATCGAGTCGTCGGTCGTGCCGCGGTCCACGGGCCGGCGCGGAATCGCCGGATGGAAGTAGGTCAGGCCGGGCAGGAAAGCGCACGAACGGACTTCTCCCTTGCCGACTTGCCGGGCCACGACCGCCGGTGAGCCGTCCAAAAACGTGCCTTCGACCGTCGCGCCGGCGGCTGCCTTGAGCCGGGCGATCGCTCCGGTCACAGGCAACCATTGGCCGGACCAGGTCACCGTGTCGATCGCCCGGGCAAACGGCAAGTCCTGCTTGCCGAAGTTCACCCGGGCATCGTCGGGGGCCACCAGCGCGGTCATCTCCGTGCCCAGCAGATCGCGGAGTGTCTTGTTCGGCTGATGGTACTCGTCGAACATGCCCGCGCCAGCCGTGGCCAAGAGCCTGCCGCCGTTTTGCACCCAAGCGGCGAGTTTTGCCGACGCGACCCGGCTCACGTGCCGGTCGGCCAGGTAGAGGACCTTGTAGCGCCCGAGCGTGCCGTCCAGCGCGTCTTGCTCGACAAGGAAATCCAAGGGGAGCTGCTGGTGCAAGATGGCGATGTACAAGGCGCGCTTCGCTGCGCCGAAGGAACCGTCGTAGTCGTCCCAGATGTCGGCCGTCTCGCTAAACCAGAGGGCCGTCTCCGCGGGCCGTCGCTGGCCAGCCTGCACAATGTCCTCGTACTGCCCCAACTCGCGGAAGGTCTTCAGCACCGTGGCGTAAGTCTCCGGGTTCGAGACATGGTTCTCGGTGTAGGCGGCCTGCACCGGACGGAACTCGAACAGGTCCACGATCTTCATCCCGTGGCCCAGGGCATTGTGGAACATCCGCCGCCAGGAAGCCGGCGTGTTTCCGGGCCAGTGCGGCATGACGTAGTAGAGAATCTTGCGGTCGGGCTTGCCCCGCAGACCCGCACGGAACAGGTCCAGGTTGATCGCGTTCATCTGCTGCGTGCCCAGCGGCACACCCCAGGCATAATCTTCGGCCCAAGGTAGCGTCAAGCTGTCCTGGCGAAAGCAGGTGACCCATTGAAAGACCTGGCCCTGATAGAACTCGCCAGGACTACCATAACCATGTTTTCCCCGCGCCCCAGGACCAGGCGACTTCTTTCTTCAATCGCTCGCCGAAGGGCCAGATCTTCACGTTGTTCCGCGCTCCGTAGAGCCGATCCATGCGGACCCGGCCGGCCTGCTCGACCTTCACCCGGAACTGTGTCTCGAAACGATAAACCGCCTCATAACGGACGAGGACCAAGTACCGGCCGGCGTCCGCGACGTTGATCCCGATCGTGGCTACGGTCTCGTCGCATTGCTCCGGAGCGCCGAGGAATGCCTTGCGCGAGAGGAAGGTGTTGGCAAACGTGCCTGCAAAATAGTTCTCGCCCCAGGGCCGGGCTTGCCAGCCGGGCTTCTCCACGGCAAACTCCTCGGCTTCGCAGAAGATCGCGCCGTCCGGGGACGGCGTGACCGGCTGCCCGCCGCGGTATTTCGCCGCCGCAATCGGCCCTTCGGCCGCAATCGCCGAGGCCCAAGTCAACACAAGAATCCCCAATCCCAGCAAACTTCTCATAGTGGTGCTCATGGTCTGCTGTTGTGTCACAAGGCTCACCGTGCAAGGCCCAGTCCACGTTGGACTCAGCCTAACCTGATACTTCCCATCTGTTCCGATTCACGGGGTCCTTACCTTTGTCGTGCCCCCCGGGGTCCCGGAGCGGCAGCCAGACGAACGTGAGTTTCGTTGCCGGGATCGGCATTGTCAAGCGCACCCTAAAGGCCGCCTCGAATTACCTGCGGACCTCGTCGGTCGTCGGCGCGACCTTGCGGTGACCAACCCGACGACATCGCCGGCCCCCTCCCGCACTTGCTTCGCCACTGGCGACCTGGAAGGCGATCTTGGCGATGGCCGTCGTGGTGCCGGCCATGGTTCAGATCGAGATGATGGAGCCGGGGACCAAGATCCGGACGGGGCCGCCAGGCCTGCCGGTGCGACGTGCAAGCATGATGTCAACGCATGCGGTCGGCGCCATGGCCATCCCAGCGACGGCGCTGATCGCGTCTTGGGCCCCGACAGCGCCTGCGCTTCTTGCAGGCTCGCTGGTGGCCTCAGCGGGTGGGGTTTCCCCTTGGACTAGCTTGGTCGCCGAGGGCTCCAGCGATGCTCTTGGGGGCCGTAGGGGCTGCTGGCGTCGGCAAGGGCAAGAGGAGGCCGGGAGGGTAAGCAACGAGCGCCTTCAGGGCCGATGGCCCCGCACCTCCCGGCCAACGCTGTTGTACTTGGCGGTAGCGGCGTTGTCGATCATCACCCACATGGACTCGGGTGTGCGATCTGGGTCCCGCAGGCGGTAGCCAAAAAAACCCAATCGGTATCTACCGTTCTCGGCGCATCTCGACCTCAAGAATACCGCTGTTTCCCGAGATACACAGTCAAACTACTTGCTTGCCGGGTTAATACTTCGCCAGGGCCGACTGCAACCGAACAATCTGCCGGGCGACCGCCTCGCGGGTCGCGTTTAACTGGCCTAGCGACGCGGCCTTCTCGGGATCGACCACGCCGAAGCCGTCGATGGAAAACCGCGTGCCGGTGTCGTAGATCGTCCAGTCGTCGGCAATCGCGTCGGAAATACCCTTCAGCGTGGTCTCGGCTTTCGCTACTTCCTCGGGGGCCTTGCCGACCTTCTTCGCCTGCGCGATGAGTTTTTCGAGCCACAAGAGGTACTTGAGGTCGTCGATCCCTTCGCGGCTCCGCTCGTAATCGAGGGTGGGATAGACGTTCGTGCCATCGACGCGTACGACCGAGCCGGGTTCGTTCTTGCCTAGGTTGTAGTACCACTCAACCTTACCCCGGGCGCCATATTTGGTCATCTTCCAGAAGAACAATCCGAAAGGGAACCGGCCGGTGCCGGCGTTGACGAACCAGGGGATGGCCCCCGTCTTACTCTGGAGCTCCTCCAAGAACTCGCGGTTCAGCAGGTGGCGGCCCTTGTTGTGGTTGTCGATGCCGCTCCAGCCGTTATTGAAGGTCGCGACGTTGAGCCACGGCGCCATGGCCATGACCTCCAGGTATCCGTTCATATCGCTGGTGGCGGCGATCTCGGGCAGTTCTTCCCAGGTCAGCCGGGCGAGCTTGCCGGCGATCTTGACTCCCTCGACGCCGCGGTTGGTCATTTCGTCACCGATGCTCATGACGGTCGGCACGTCGTGCCGCTTGACCTCCTCGTGGAGCGTCCGCATGACCTTGATGTACTTCTGCTGGAAGCGGCGGCTGTCCACGCTGCCGTAGCCGGCCAACGCGCTCAGTTCCAGATCCATGGGGGCGGCGTAATAGAATACGGCTGCGTAACCGGCCTTCTTGTAGGCTTCGAGGAACTCTCCCAGCTCGGAGGTGTCGCTGTCATACACCGGCAGATGAAAGTTGTACAGGGCGGCCACCGTGGTCATGCCGTGGGCCCGCATGTCGGCCAGGTGGGCTTGCAAGACCTTGTTGTCCTTGGGACTGGAGTAGTTGTAGCCCAGCGCGAAGGACGGGTCTTCCAGCTTGATGGGCAAGACTTCCAGCACGATGGAGATCGCGCCGATCTTCTGGCCCTTGGAGGTTACGGCGACTTCGCCATTGTAGACTCCGGGCCGGGCGTCGGCGGGCACCTTGACCGTACACCAGAAGAACTCCGCCGTGTGCGCCGACATATTCCAGGGCTTGCCCAGGGGCATGAGAATTTGCCGGCCGCCGCCGTGAAACTCCTCAACGCTGGTGACGGCGACGTTTGCCGCCGGGATCGCCCCGCCGGGACCCCGGAGCTCGCTTCCGACGATCATGACGTCCTCAATACTCTCCTTGAGCCGGAGCAAAAAGCTAAACGGCTCGTACTCGCCCAGCGATGCGAACATCGCGGCCTCGCGGACATTTTTCCCTTCGGCGCAGGGATGACGGCTACCGAGGTCGGGGCCTTGTGCGTGACGGTTCTTCCGCCGACCTTCACCATCACTTCCTCGGCATTGGGATAGCTGATGGCCCGGGTCGCCATCGGCGTCTGCTCGGGTGACGGGTTCTCGTTGTAGTCGGTGACGAACAGGTCCAGCTCGACGGCCTGGGCCGGGCCCGCGAAGACGGTCAGTACCACTGCGGCGAGCAAGATACTTCGGATCATGGAAGTCTCCTTGATCGAGTCAGGTGTTCTCGGGATAAGTTTCCTGCGGGTCAATCATCCAGGTTTCCGCCGACGGGCACCAGCGCCACATCGTCCAACCAGATCGTGCCGCCGCCGGTCACGTAGAGATACACTTGGTAGGTCCTCCCACTGCCTTCGGGCTTGCCGATGACCGTGATTTCTTTCCACTGCGGTGGCATCTTTTGGCGGAGCGTCCCGGTCACTCCCTCTTCGAAGTTGACGAACAACTCGTTGTCGCCTTCGCCCTTGGCCCAGAGAGTCAGCTTGTACTCCCTGGCCCCGGAGATCACCGGCAGCGGCGGGGTACTGATGCCGATGCGGCCCTTCTCGCCTTTGCACTCGATGCGGGCAGAGTATTTTCCCGAGTGCACGTATTCGGGGCGGTCCTCCCACATGTTCACGTAGTTGCCTCCCCAGCTCCAACCGCCCCACCACAACCAGCGGCTGCGATTGGGCGCGGAGTTCCGGTTGATCTGCTCGAAGCCGCCATTCTGGATGAAGTTCAGGGGCGGGTTCTCGACGGACAGGGCCGTCGGCTTAAACGTGCCGGCCAGGCGGCTTTCCAGCATGGCTTTGCGCTTCGCATAGCCCACGTCGCTCAGCAGGCCGTCCCTTTTCTGCTGGCCGACGGCGCGAATCGCCCCTTCGACTCGCTCCGGGGCCCAAAGTTTCCGGGTCAGGGCCTCGACGGTCTCTTCCGCAGCGTGCGCCGCGACGAGGAACAATACCGCTACGGCCGCCACAATAATTGCGGCTCTTGGCACGCGTGTCTTCATCGCTTGTCTCCCTTTCTGATTGAGGGGTTGGGTGCCGTGCTAAGATTGTCTTAATTGGGGATGTTGCGGCTGTCAAACGTCTCGTGTCGGAATCTGGCGGCGTCGCCGTTAGCGTGTCAGGCAGTGCGCCGAGAACCATTCTGCCTTCAGACCAACGGATGTTTCTCGCAAGCCGCCTGCGCTTTTTTGCAGGCCCGCTGGCGGCCTCGGAGGGCAGGGGTGGCTCTAAGACCCGCCTGGGCGCCGAGGGCCACAGCGACGTTCTTGGGGCCTTGGAGGGCTGCTTGGGCTGGCAATGGGAAACGGCGTAGAAAGAGGAGGCCGAGAGGGTAGGCACAGTGCCTTCCAGGTCGGCTACGGTCTGGCACCTCTCGGCCGAATGCTGTTGTACCAGGAGGCTGCGGGGTTGTCGATCAGGGGATACGTAGGGCCGGTGGGTTCCCGCGGCCCCATGCGCTCTGCGCAGCCGCTGGCAGCCTCGGAGGGCCGGGTTGGCCTTTGACCAGCCTGGGCGCCGAGGGCGTCAGGGGCGATCCTAGGGCCGTAGCGGGGCACCAGGATTGGCACGCGGGAGACGACGCAGAAACAGGAGGCCAGAGGGTACGCACGATGCCCTCTAGGTCGGCTACGGTCTGACGGCCTTTCCAGGCTGGGCTGGCTCTTGGTCGGCTTTGGCCGTTGCGTGCAGCAGCAGCGTTCTTGAGGGCCCTACGCGGCCTACTGGCGGACGGCACGGGCCTGTGCGAGAATGGCAGGGCACGCTTCACGGGGCCAGCCGCCGAGTTCGCACACCGGAAAGCCACCAAACTTCTGCCTTTCGTCGTGGATGAACACGACTCGTGCGCGTAGACCTTGCCAACTGACGAAAAGGAGCCCATGATGTTGCACGCCCTGACCGAAATGCCCGGAATAGGACGGCCGCAACGAGCATGGAACGACGCCGCGAAACGTGAGGCAGTGGGCCTCTTGGCCGCGGCGATCGCGTGGCTTGGCTGCGTTGCGGCGTCGGCCCAGGACGGCCCGCTTTCCGGCGTGGAGACCTGGGCCTATCGACGGGCGGTCCCGGCCGTGGTGAATCCGGCCGTGCGGTCGCCGAAGGAGTGCGTGTTGTCGCTCCGCGGCGCATGGGAGTTCGTCACCCAGGGCGTGGCGCCGTCGCGGCATCCGGCCTGGGTCGCCTTCTACGCGAAGCCCTGGCCGGGATCGCAGACCCTCGCCGTGCCCGGCTGCTGGGAGGCCCAGGGCGTGGGCAAGCCGGGCATGGGCGACTCGTGGGACTGCAAGTGGGATCACGGCGCCAAGCCGCTCCGCCACATCTACCAGGGCGAGGCCTGGTATCGCAAGTCGGTCGAGGTGCCCCTTGCGTGGCGCGGCAAACGTGTCTGGCTCAAGGTCGGCGGCGTGCGGTCGCAAGGCTGGTTCTGGGTCAACGGCAAGACGGCCGCCTGGGTCGACAGCTACTGCGGCACGTACAAGTACGACGTGACCGACCTAGTGGAAGCCGGGCAGCCGGCCGTGGTGGTCGCCGCGGTCAACAACGTCCTGCCCAGCCGCAAGGGCCAGTTCGTCGCCACGCACCGCTTCGGCGGACTCTACCGCGATGTCGAGCTGGAGGCCACGCCCGACATGCGGATCGACGACGCCTGGGTCCGGGGCGATTTTGACCACCAGACGGCCGAAGTCCATGCCACGATCGCCTGCGCGACGCCGGCGGGCTTGCTCAAACGCCCGGTGCTCCTCGTTGCCGTCACCACGGCCGAGGGCCGCCCGGCCGGCTCCGGCAGCCAGCCCGTCGCGCTGGCCGAGGCCGGCCGGAGCGTCGATGTGGCCTGCCGGGTGCCGCTTGCGCCCTTTCGGCCCTGGTCACCGGAGTCGCCCTCGCTCTATCGGGCCGAGCTGACGCTGTCGGACGGCGACGCGCCGATCCACGGCCGCGCCGAGCGGTTCGGCGTGCGGAAGATCGAAGTCCGCGGCAAGCGGTTTTTCCTTAACGACAAGCCGATCTTCCTGCGCGGCTTCGGCGACGACAGCGTCTATCCGCTGTCGCTCGTCTCGCCGGCCTCGAAGGAAGAGCATCTCAAGCACCTGAATATCGCCCGGGCGGCCGGCTTCAACTACGTCCGCTGCCACACGCACTGCGAATGGCCGGAATACTACGAGGCGGCCGACGAGGCGGGCATCATGGTCCAGCCTGAGCTGCCCTACTACGGCGACTATCCCACCGAGGCTTTTTGCTTCGATCCGATGCGAGACCTCGTCGAGCTCTATCGCCATTACCGCCGCTACGTCTCCTTTACCACCTATTGCACGGGAAATGAGGGCCTGCTGGGCAAGCCGCTGGACAAGGAGATCTACAAGCTGGCCAAGCGGCTCGATCCCAACCGCCTGGTGCTCCATCAGGACGGAGGAGTCAACACGGCCGAGAACTCCGATTTCCGCAGCGGACCGATCGACGTCTGGGAGCCCGGCTCCTTCCGCTGCGACGCGCCGTTCGTGGCCCACGAATACCTCAACTTGAGCGTCAAGCAGGACGCGCGGCTGGAGCCGCGGTTTTCGGGCGTGATGCTCCCCCCGGTCACGATGGCGGCCCGCGACAGGGAACTTGCCGCCGCCGGCCTCGACCGCCGCTGGGGCGACGCCATCCAGGACGCCGCCCACGCGCTGCAACGCTGCTACCAGAAACGGGGCATCGAGGCTGCCCGGCTCGATCCGGCGTGTTGCGGCTACGACTATTGGACGATCGTCGATGTGATCATCCAGCAGGGCAGCACGTACACGGCCCAAGGGCTATTCAACGCCTTCTGGGAGCCGAAATCCGGCGGCACGACGCCCGAGTTCTTCCGGCAGTTCAACGGGCCGACCGCGCTGCTGTTGAAGACGCAACTCAAGGACCCGATCGCCGTCTCGGGCGAGGTGGTGAAGGCCGGCTTCTGGATCACCCACTACGGCGACGCCCGGCTCCAAAAGCCGCAGCTCCGCTGGACGCTTCGCGCCGGCCCTCAAGTGTTTGCCGGCGGCCAGGCCGATTGCGACGACGTAGAGCTGGGCAGCACCCAGCCGCTGGCCGAGGTGCCGATCGCGATTCCGGCGGTCGCTGCGCCCGTTCGTGCGGTGTTGGAGGCCGAGCTCCCCGGAGGCATCGCTCGCAACACGTGGGACTTCTGGCTCTTCCCCAAGCGAGACAAGCAGGACGGGCGCGGGATCGCCGTCTCGCCGGCACTGTTGCCCGCCCTGGAAAAGCTCTACACGGGACTGGTCGCCGCCGTCGCGCCCGACGCGGAGCGGGCGGAACTGCTCATCGCTCCAGGCAACTCGCCGGAGATCGTGCCCGCGTTGGCCGCCGGGAAACGCGTGCTGGTCATCAGCGGTGCCGCGGGTAGACCGAACGTCGCGCTCGGCTGGTGGTCGATGGAGAACCAGGTGGGCACCGCCCTGGCCAAGCACCCCGCCCTGGGCGATTTTCCGCACGAAGGATATTTGTCGCCCCTGGCCTTCCGTATCCTCAAGACGGGCGTACCGCTGCCGCTAGCCGGCATGCGTCCGGACGACGTGTTCGTCGTCGGCGAGGGGCGCGATAAGTTCTTCCTCTACGCTGGCCAGGCTCGTTGCGATCGCGGCCGCCTGCTGATCTGCGTCGGCCTCGACCTTCTCTCCGGGACGCCGGAAGGCACGTGCCTTTTGGACGGCCTGATCCGCCACGCGCGGTCTGAGGCCTTCCAGCCTAAGGGCGTCGTCCGTCTGCCTTTCCGGTCGCACAGCGGCTGGCAGCGGACGATCGCCGCCGGAGACACCGGGCGCGATCAGCTCTTGGTCGGAACGACCCAGATCGACGTGGCCCGGGCGATGAACGGCAAGAACGTGCTCATCTGGGAAACGCAGCCGGTGCCCGCAGACGTCCGCACCCGGCCGCAATATGCCGTGGTCTGGGACGGCGGCATGGGCTACTTCGCCGAACCGGAAGGAAGCTTCACCCTTTACGTCGATGGTGAGAAGGCCATCGACATCGCCGAAATCAGCCAGCGCGACACCGTGTGGCAGAGTGCGGACAAGTCGATCAGTCTGAAGTACGTCCGCGACACGATGACGGAGGAGTTCGGCACGTTCACGCTGACCGTGGCCTCCGGACGACTAACGCCCGCCAAGCCGTTGCAGCTGAAGGTCGTCGGCAGCGACTCGAAGAGCCGGCGTTGGTTCGGCGTGTTCGAGCCGGACTGGTGAGGGGACTTATTAACTTCCAAATCATGCATGAGGGTCACGAGGTCCTGGGGGTTGCCCCGGGAAGCCCTCTCGGCGTTGCCAGGACCTCCCTGCGCAGGCAATCTCGGTCCCAGGGGACACTTCCAGCGTGCTGTCGTCACGGTGCGGTTGTTCTCTGGCGGCTTGGCGTCGAGCGTCCCCACGGCCACTAACGCCGTTTGCTGGCCCCTTCCGGCACGAAAACCGGCTCTCGGGCCGCCGAGCCCGCGGGATCTGCCAGGGGATGGGGATAGGTGTAGGGATTGTAGCCGGGCTTGGGCGTGCCATTGAAGAAGTCAACACCGTCTCTCAAGTGTGGGGAACTGCTGACTAGTCTCCCGACACGACCGTTCAGCGTGTTGTTCCACACGTGCACCGGGTCCAGGACCTCTTCCGGCCATGCAGCGGGCCTAGGCACATCACCCGAAATCAGTTTCCCCTTGCCTCTTCCCATTTGGTCCAAGGCCACCAGGCACCGCTGGATCCTGAACCCGTCTCCCGTGTTCCATACAAGGTTTGCCCCGCCATAGCTGCTGTCGATGCGCGCGACGATCGTGTCTCCGGTGTTGGACGTGATGATGCTGCTCTTGCCTGTCGCGGTATTGAACACGGAGTAGCCCCGCCACTGGTTCCCGATCCACTTCTTTCCGGCACACACCAGCACCGACATTCCCTGGGCGCCGGTATGCGTGCCGGAATCGTAAACGACCGGTTTGCCGTGCTCGTCCACGTCGTTATTGTCGAAGGGACCCTCTCCCGAGGCAATCCCCCACGGCGAGAAGGACCTCCAGTCGCGGTAATTGTCCACGTGCATCGCCTCCTTGAAGTCGCCGTCGATCCGGTTGTTGAACACGACTCCTGTGCCGGAGCGAAAACCGATGGCGTCGGGCCAGTTCGTCCCCGTGTACTGGATGACATTCTCATAAATCTCGAAGCTGCGCGCGCCTCGCAATCGCCCACTCGATTCCGTCCCGTGATTCCCGATCAGGGCGTTCCTGAAGGTGTTGTGCCGGACGACGACGCGCTGGCCCTTCCATCCATCGAGCGCGAACGACCGGTCGGTGGCGACGAATACGTTGTCCTCGACGAAGAAAGCTTTCTTGCCCGAGCCCAGGTCGGTTGCCTCGGCCCAAGCCGGATCGCCATAGGACCCGCTGCCGTTGAAACCGTAAATCCCGAAGATCCACCCCACCAGTACGAACGTGTTGTGGTCGATCACCCCGCCGGATGCGGAGACGTGCATTACGCACGTCCGCGTGGCGCGGACGCGGAGGTGATCGACGCGCCAGGTGTTGGAATCTCCTCCCAAGGCGATCATTCCCTTGTTGTAAGCGTCCTTCGCTCCGGTTCCGCCGTCTATCGACAGCCCGGTAAGCCGTGTTAGGCCGCCCGGCTTGGCAGTGATCTCGAAGACACGATGGGTGGGACGTGTCGCGCTGGGTGCATAGTCTCCGCCCACGATCGTGGTCCTGCCGGTCCCGGCGCCTTGGATCGTGATGAACTTGTCGGTCACCGTGACGCTGGCCGTCCATGTGCCGGTGCCGACGGGAAGCTGCACGATATCGCCGTCAACTGCCGCGTCTACGGCTTTCTGGACGTCGGCTTGCGAGAGGCTCTGGGCGACGCGTGTTGCGCCTTGCCCGGCAGAGCTGAGAACGAACATGTGGCAGGCAAGTAACACGAGGCCGCAGGAAACGGTGAGCGATGGTCGCATGGGGATGCCTCCGAGTCGGCGAGTTACCCTATTCCTGGTGCGAGAACTCCAGGAGACGAAAGTAACGCTGCAACGTGAAGCCTGTCAAGAGCGGCAGGGTCGGCCGTCATTGGACGGTGCTGTACAGTAGCATGCATCCTACCCGCGGAGTGCCCAGGGTGGAGGCGATCCGGTCGTGCGGATCGAGTCGCAGAGGACGACCCATGAGCCCTGATGACGTGCCCAAACGACCCCTCGTCCTGGCCGACGTGCCAACCTTTCTTTCCCCGCTGGACCGTCTGGTCCACGATGGCATACCTACCTCCGGCAAGAATGCCGCCAGAAGTTGCGTTCTTGATGGCCCGCAGAGTAGCATGAAACCCTTGGACGCGCGTCGGTGCGATCGACTCGCCGCCGAGCCACTACCACCCCAGAGATGGCACGATCGCTAAACCGGGAGGGCAAAGTAATGCGCGACATTCGGATTGCTGCTGCCCAGTTTGAAGCCCGCGATGCCGACAAGGACTACAACTTCAGCCGGATCGCGGATCTCACGCGAGACGCGACGGCACGAGGAGCAGATATTGTCAGCTTCCACGAGTGCTGTGTCACAGGATATACGTTCCTGCAAACGCTGTCGCACGAGCAAATCGCGGCGATTGCGGAACCTGTCCCCGATGGGCCGAGCACGCGCCGTTTGATCGACCTGGCGCGGAAGTTCCACGTCGCCCTTCTGGCGGGCTTGATCGAGTCGGCGGAGGGCAGGCTTTACAACGCCTGTGTGGCAGTCACCCCCGAGGGATTCGTGGGAAAGCACTGGAAACTTCACCCGTTCATCCACCCCGACATCGTCCCGGGCAGCGATTATTCGGTCTTCGACCTGCTGGGAGTCCGTTGCGGCATCCTCACCTGTTATGACAACAACCTACCCGAGAATCCCCGCATCTTGGCCCTCATGGGTGCGGAAGTAATCTTCGCGCCCATGTGACCGGCGGCGTGCCCAGCACCATGCCAGGGAGAGGTACGATCGACCCCAAGTTGTGGGACGACCGCCATCGCGACCCCGTCCCGTTGCGACTGGAATTCATGGGCCCTAAAGGGCGTGGATGGCTGACGCGCTGGCTGCCCACCAGGGCTTACGAGAACGGCGTTTACTACATTTTCAGCAATGCCGTCGGTTGCGACCACGATTCGATCAAGCCCGGCAACGCCATGGTGCTTGATCCCATGGGCGAGATTATCACAGAGAGTCATGCTTTGGGTGACGACGTGGTGGTCGGGTTATGCACGCCTGAGAAGATCGACCTCTCTAGCGGTCGTCGTTATCTCCGCGCCCGTCGCCCTGATCTTTATGGCAAGCTGGTGGAACCACTACCTCTTGGCGTATCGCCAGTGACGAACCCCGGCTGGCGGTCGAGTTTTGGCAAAAAAGCGGGGGGACCAGGCGGCGAGTCATGATTTGCACAAGACGCCGCTTCTCGATTGTCTGACGAGGACAATAATCCGAAAACCCAGCAAACGGAAGGCGGCCCGAAAATCGGGCCGTTCGCCCGCAACAACGTCTTCGGCCACTGGCGTGGTCGAGTAAAATGGATACCAACCAAGATTGTACCGAATGGAAGGGAGCGGGTGATGAGAGTTGGAAGGTCGTTCACGAGTATCCTGTCTGGGGCGCTCTTGGCCTCTGGGCTCTGCGTCACTTTGCCGGTGGCACACGCCGCCGAAAAGAAGGCCGCACATCCAGGGCCAGATGCCAAAGTCGTCTTCGGCATCGTCACCGCCAAGACCGACAAGGACATTACCATCAAGGCCGAAGGTGAGAAGGACGCGAGACGCTACCTCCTGGCCCCAAAGGGCGGCACACCGAAGGCGGACGTTCAGACTGCGCTGAAGATCGTCTTCCCGACGAATCTCGTTATGTTCCAGTTTCAGGGCGAGCAGGACCCGGTGCTCGCCGGCATCCAGGCGCTCCATTCCAAGGCCCGAGTCGGCATGGCCGCGGGAACGGTTGTTGCCGTGGACGCGGACCCAAAATGGCCTACCTTCGACCTGAAGCCCAGCGGTCGGGGCCATACCGAGCGCTATGTGGCCGTCTGGAACCCGGCGACGAAGAGCGTGGACCAGCGTTTGGTGCAAATCATCGCAGGGTTGAACGTGGGAGACAAGCTCAAGGTGGCTTGGTTCTATGACGAGCGGAAGCGCGCCACGCAGATTCAGGTTACTGCCAAGGCGAAGTCCAAGCGTGCTGAAGACGCAGCAGAGGTCGCTCCATCGCCTTGACACCATGACACCAAGGACTTCCGGGAAGCCGTGCTGCGGGCCGTGAACCTGGGCGACGACGCTGACACCACCGGGGCCGTCTGCGGCCAGCTTGCCGGAGCGTACTGGGGCGAGTCGGGGATTCCGCAGGAGTGGCGGGAGGGGTTGGCCCGCAAGGAAATGATCGAGAAGACCTTGCAAAGACTGATGGAAACATCTGCGTGACTTCGTTGTTGGCCCAACGTGAGAATCTGAAACTGAGGAGACAGACATGAAAGTCTTGGGTATCTCAGGCAGTCCGCGGCGCGAAGGAAACACCGATATTCTGGTGAACGTGGCGTTGGAAGTTCTGGCGGTCGAGGGGTTGCAGACGGAGTTCTCTCTCTGGCCGATCGACCGATCAAGCCTTGCGTGGCCTGCCGGGGCTGCTTTGCGTCGGATACAATGCGGTGCGTCCAGGAAGACCCGGCGTTTGAGGGAATCCTGGACAAGTTCGCCCAGAGCGATGGCATCTTGATCGGCTCACCAGTGTACTTTGGGTCAGCCACGCCGCAGATCATGGCCTTGCTGGATAGGGTTGGCTACGTCGCCCGAAAGTATCCGCAACTGCTGCGACGGAAGGTGGGAGCGGCGATTGTGGTCGCCCGCCGTGCCGGTCAGAACTTCACCTTCGCACAACTGAACTACTTCTTTCTGATCAGCGAGATGATTGTGCCCGGCTCCACTTATTGGAATGTGGCTTTCGGCCGCGAAAAGGGCGAGGTGCGAAATGATGCGGAGGGCATGGACACCGTGCAGAATCTCGCTCGGAACATGGCCTGGCTGATGAAGCGACTGGCAATCGCGGCTGATCACGAAGTCCGGCAGGTGCCTGTCGAGGCCGAAGGTAAACAGTGCCGATAACCCAATGGTTGGCGGAGAGAAGCGTGAACGCTTGATGAGAACTCAGGGCAATGATCCGCCGCATGAGGCAGCGGGCGCAAAGCTGACGGACGCTGCTGGCATTTGCGAGGCCCGGCAGCGAGTTGAGCTGGCCTACGATCCACAGTTGCTGCGCGACGCCGGTCACCGGCTGGTCGATCTGCTTTCCGATCACCTTACCAAGGCGCAGGCATCCCAAGGGCAGGTCCTGCCGTGGCATGAGCCGACGGAAAACATGCGGCTTGCCGAGGCGGCGATTCAACAGCCAACTGGCTCGGCCGCCGGCCGCCGCGTCCTGGCCGACCACTTCGGACAGCTCGTCGAGACCATGTTGAGCCACGGACACAACCTGCACGACCCCTGCTACCTCGGTCACCAGGTGGCCGCCTCCGTGCCGGATTCGGGACGGCCTTGGCGAAGGAAAATCCAAGATTGTGGCAGAACCGGCCGGGCAAAAGCCGCTACCCGTCCAAGCCCCACTTTCGCGAGAACACGCTTCCGGCTAGAATCGGGCACGACCTGAGTGCGGGATGACCTCACGTCCGGTAAGAGAGGCAAGACGTGCCTGATATCGCCCGAGGAGTGCAGCCATGCCGAAACGCAGTTCTGCTCCAGTTCTGGCGGCGCTCGTCGCCGCTTGTTGTCTCAGCGCGGCTGTGGCCGTGGCCGGGACCGGTCTGAAGGCGGTGCCCGAGGCGCCGGGGGCTTTTGAGCTGCAGGGCGGTCCGGCGCCGGAAATCGTCCGGGGAAAACCGCTCGCGGCGGCCCAGGTGGAATCGCTGGCCGGCAAGCCCGATGGCTACGATATCCTCGCGGACGGCGCGAGCCTCTTCGGCATGGAATGCGCGCACTGCATGGGCCGGCGCGAGCCGTTGCGGCCGCTGGCGGCCGACCTTTCGGACTGGGGCAAGGCGCCGCAGTGCCCGCCCAACCGCGTGCTGGTCGATCCGCGGACCGGGCGAGTCCGCTTCTTCCCCGGGGATGATCCGGCGAGGTTCGAGAGCAAGGTCGTGGCCAACTTCCGCGGCACCCACGGCGACTGCGCCTTCGCCCGCTGGCGCGGCAATACACTCTTCTTGAGCCATTGGGAGAGTTCCTTCCACGTTTGGGCCTACGACGCCGGCAATCCGGCTGCCCCGGCGAAGGTCGGCGAGTTGGCGGTCGAGAACTTCGCCCACGGCTTTGTTTTGCTCGATTCGGGCTGGGCGCTGATGGGCACGACCGGGCGGGGCCTCGTGCTCCTGGACCTGCACGATCCGGCCAAGATGAAGCTCGTGAAGTCCTTGTTGCCGGAATACGATTGGGTGGACGTGATCGCCCCGGGGTTCGTGGGGGTGTGGCAGGCGAAGAAGGGCGCGCAGACGATCCGCGCGGGCCGCGGGTGTTCGACGTTTCCAAGCTGCCCGACGAGATGACCGAGGTGACCGAGAACGTGAAGCCGGACGTGCGGCGGTACTTGGCCGACCGTTTCGATCACAACAGCCCGGCCAGCCCGGACTGGTTCCGCCTGGCCGATCAGAACATCGCCCTGATCGACTTGGGGGGCGGACCGGCGGCCTGGAAGATCGTGCGCACGGTCCCCTTGCCGCAGCTTGCGCCGCCGAGCGGAAGGGAGACTGGATGAACATCCGCGTCGAGATGCTCGTGCCCGGCAAGCGGTTTGTCTTGCTCTACCCGGGTCCGGACGGAAAGAACCGCCTGCAGATCCTGGACGTTTCCGGGGGAAAAGCGGCACTTTCGGCCCCGGTGGAAGCGGCGGAGGAGGCCTCGCGATTGAGCCTTTTCAAAGGCAAGTACGCTTACGTGTCGGTGCTGCCCAAGAACCGCGGGTCGGGGCAAATCGACACCTATGACGGCACCCGCCTGGATATCTACGATCTTTCCGACCCGGCAAACCCCAAGCCAGCGGGCACGTGGGACCCCGGCTTTCCGACCCGCGACATGGAGCTGATTTCGCACCCGGTCCAGCAGAACGTGGTCCTCATCAAAGAGCAGGGTTTCGGCTTTGGGATCCATTTTGTGGATCTTTCCGACCCCTTGCGGCCCAAGGTGCTCGTGAGCGTGCCGCTGGCCTTCGAAGGGAACCGCGTGGCGGCCTGGGGCGACAAGGCGATGTACACCAGCTCGACCCTCGGGCAATGGTTCGATTTCTCGGATCCCCTGGCCCCCAAGCACCTGCGCAACTGGTTCAACCACCGCTGGTTTTTCGTGCGGGCCGTCTGCGGCAACCAGGCCATGCTGACCACCAACAACCAAACCGAGTTCATTGACTTCAGCGACCCCGGCAAACCGCGGGAGGTATGGGAGAAGGCCCTGCTGGATACCGCCTGGGGGACTCGTCTCTATGGGTCGCGCGGGGGCCCGAAGAGCGGCAGGGGACCGGTCAGCCTGACGATTGCCGACATGGCCGGCACCGCCCATCCGCAGGTGCTCAGCCAGACGGTCTATCCGATGACGGAGCTGGACACGGGGCAAGTGAACGGGCTGTTCGGCGACGGCCCGCTCCTGTACGCGATCACCGAGGGGGAGAAGGGCAAGGCCGTGTTCCTGGTGTGGGACGTGTCCGACCCCAAGCGGCCGGTCCTGCTCTCGAAAATGCAGCACCCGCAACTTTCTGCGGTCCGCGGCGAGTGGTTCTGGACCGCCCAGGGGCACGCCCTCACGGCGGCCCGCGGGATTGCAGTCGTCACGAGCTACGGGAGCGGTCCGCCGCAGGTGATCGACGCCCGCGACCCGCGCCGTCCCAAGTTCCTCGGGCGTCTGCCGTACAAGGGAAGTCCCGACGGAACGGTCGACTGCTGGCCCGACGGGCCCTGGTTCTACGTCAAGAACTACTTCGACGCGGTGCAGCTCTGGGACTTCAGCCGGCCGGAAGAGCCCCGAAAGATCTGGGAGGAAACGGGAAAGGGCCCTTACGGTTTCTATGCCTGGCAGGGGGGCGTGCCGGTTGGCCCGGTGCTGTTGGTACCGCAGCTATCGGTGTTGAAGGTGATCACCGTGCCGCGACCCCCACAGGTGCCCACCGGGAAGCTGACCTGGCGGTAAGCCTTCGACCTCGCCGCTGAAGAGCCGCGTCTTGCCTTGGGCCGGCGCGGGCAGCCGGGGTGCCGTAACCCCACGGCGTGCCGCAGCGGGGCTAGGGGCCGGGGCCGCCACGTTGGCCGCGGTTGCGTTCCGGCGGACTTGGGCGGGGCCCCCAGGCCAACCAGCCGCCCTTAGCCCAACGTGGCGTAAACGGCGGCGGGGCTTGGCCGGGCTTCGGCGGGCCAAGTGGTCTCTGGTATCCGCTTCCACCGTGCCTGTAGCTGGATCGCCCGCGTCGAGGAAATGCCGGAAGGGCAGGACCACGACCTGGGGCTGGTTAGCCTCTGGATCGCCTCTAACTCCCTCTACGGACAGTGGGACTCGTGCAAGCGGGAGCCGAAACCCAACCGCGAGTGCTGGCGGGCGTTCATCGACCGGATTCTCGGGCTCGACCACGACAGCCACCATCACACAAATCTCGCTCGGTCCGGAACTGCTTGAAGTCAATCGTCTCTGACTCAAGGGACTCACTGGCAACCTTCTTCAGTTGTGAGAGAATCTGTCGGACTCTTGCCTGATCCATCCGATACACCTTTCGCAAATGGTACGCCGTCGCTTGACTTATCTTGGACTCCTTGGCCTCCCGCTTTCGACCACCGGCCCCCGCAGCGTCTTTACGGGCGGATAGCACATCGGCCCCCAGTCCTCGTCGGCACCGTGGTCGATCCACACCAGCAACAGCGCCGGGAGCAGCCGCTGCATCATCGTCACGCAATGCTTCAGGGACGTGCGGTTCAGCTTGCCGCCGTAGGTTCCCTCCTCTCGCCGCCCGTCATCGCCCACTTACGAACCCTTGGCATGAAACTCCAATCCCATCCCCGAGCCATCCAAGGCCCCGGGCTCCCGAACCGCAAGACCATCCCCACCGTTGGGGCAATTTAGTCCAAAAGTCTAAGCCTTTTTTGGCTGCCTGCCAGGCTTGATGGCTCACGCTTGCCGCCGCACCGTCCCTTGCAGCCACCCGACATCGCATCACCGGCAGCCCCAGGTTCGGCGACCGGACCTCCTCGCTGGAGTCCAAAAGCCTGAGGGTTTTTCGGCTGGGCATTGGGCATGACCGGCTTATGCCTGCCGCCCCTCGCCATCAAGAACACCGACCTGTTTCCATTGGAGAGTCCTTTTGGATGGAACCGAGCCCCAGGGGATTCCGTTAGAGATTATGGGATTCTGGGATTGAAACATCGCCCGGGAAATCCAGATTCCGCGACCCGGTCGTGAGCACCCCCACCCTCCTGTGCAGCCCCCATTGTTGGGGGGCTGCCACCTTATAATGTTCCGCGACAGAAGCTACAATGGGAGCACCCTGGGGCGATACGCTGCGGGCTTTGCAAACGTGAAGAGCTCGACCTGATCTCAGAGCCCAGTCGTCGAGATATCAAGGAGTGCCAGTTGTTGCGCCTGCTGGTCAGCGGAGCGCAGTACCAAACGATTCTCCAGTACGTCGATTCTTCCGAGGAAATGTTCCGGATTCTGGACAAGTTGAACCGTATCTTCATCATCGACAAGCCACTTCAACTTTGGGCAGACATGACCGCAAGGCGGGTCGGTCATCCGATCGAGCAGGTGCCATGAGCGGCAAGGCATCCATCAGGTCTGCTTGGTTCCTGGTTGTGGTCATAGCAGGGAGTCTTCCGGCCTCTTCCGGCCAAGAGCCCCAAGGGGAAGTGCTCTGCAATGGCGTCCTCCTGCCCGTGCACTGGCCGCCGGTCGAACCGTTGACGCGAGAGCCTTCGCCGGTGCCATATCTCCAGCGGCCTCCGGAGGTGATTCCCATCAATGTGGGCCGGCAACTGTTCGTTGACGATTTTCTCATCCAAGAAACTACCCTCCAGCGAGCTTTCCATTACCCTGAATACGCCCCGGCCAATCCGGTGCTCAAGCCTGATAAGCCCTGGGACAGGCAAGGTAGGGCATCGTCGGCCATGGTGTTCAGCGACGGGGTGTGGTGGGAGCCGTCGGTCGAGCGGTTCCGTATGTGGTACATGGGAGGGCTGTTCAGTTCCACCTGCTATGCCCAGTCGCGGGATGGCATACATTGGGAGAAACCCGTGCTGGACGTCGAGCCGGGCACCGGAGTGGTGCTCAAGGGACAACGCGATTCGAGCACGGTCTGGCTGGATCACAACGAAAAAGATCCCCAGCGGCGCTACAAGATGCTGACGGCGACCGTGGACCGGCAAAAGAAGTTCTGGCATCTGGTATTGCGCGTCTCGCCGGACGGCATTCACTGGTCGATCCCGGTGGCCTCTTCACCGCCGTGCGGCGACCGCAGCACCTTCTTCTACAATCCGTTTCGCCGCGTCTGGGTGCTGAGCCTTCGCAACGGGGGCATCCCCAGGACGCGAAACTACCGCGAGCACCCCGACCTGGTGAAAGCACTGACGTGGAGCAGCCAGGACGTGGTGCCGTGGGCCGGGGCGGACCGTCTCGACCCCCATCATCCGGATCCTCAGTACGGGGCCATCGCGCCGCAGTTGTACAACCTCGACGCGGTCGCCTACGAAAGCCTCCTGCTGGGGTTCTTCTCGATCTGGCAGGGACCCGAGAATGGGACTTGCGCGAAACTGGGAATTCACAAGCGCAACGAGGTTTTGCTGGGTTATAGCCGCGACGGTTTTCATTGGCACCGCCCCGACCGCAGCCCGTTCTTGCAGGTCAACCCCGTCAAAGACGCCTGGAACTGGGGCAACGTACAATCGGCCGGCGGCGGGTGCCTCGTCGTCGGCGAAAAACTCTATTTCTACTTCAGCGGCCGGGCGCTCAGCAGCGAGTTCTGGGACGGCAACGCCAACACCGGCCTGGCCGTGTTGCGGCGCGACGGTTTCGCATCGATGGATGCCGGCGCGACGCCCGGAACGTCTCACCACCCGCCCCGTGCGCTTCCATGGGAAACGCCTGTTCGTAAACGTGGCGGCCGATCGCGGGAAGCTCGCGGTCGAAATCCTCGACGGCCAAGGACAGGCGATCCCGCCATTTACCCGGGCCAACTGCCTACCGGTAACGATAGACAAGACCCTCGCCGAGGTCAAGTTCCGGGGCGTGGACGACCTGTCATCCCTGGCCGACCAGCCGGTGCGGCTGCGTTTTCATCTCCGCAACGGTTCGCTCTATGCGTTCTGGGTCAGCCCCGATGCCAGCGGAGCCAGCCGAGGTTATGTGGCAGCCGGAGGCCCCGGCTTCCAAGGACCCGTGGATACCGCGGGGACCGCAGCCTATGCCGCGGCCGAGGCAATCACTCGCGACGGCCAGATCAAGGCCCAGTAACCAGCCCCTGGTAGTGGCCGGCAACGACTCCCTCACTTGTTTTTTGCGAGCCGGAGGGCTAGCCTAGTAAAGACCGCATCCGCTGAGGGTTCGTCAGAGAGCAACTTGAACAACTTCCACAGCGGCAACCGCCCGTTGATCGGCTACATCCTCGTGGCCGGGACAACCAAGTGGACGTCCTGCCTGGAGCGCTATCACTCGTTTAGGGGATCGAACCATGCATTCCCGATCATCCGGCCGACGGCGACCCCTTGCCATCGTTTTGACGACTGCAGCCCTCGCGACGGCCTTGCACGGCAGCTTGCTGGAGGCGGCAACGCCGCAAAAGACCTATCCACACGTCAACCTGGCGACCGTGTACGAGGTCGACCCGAAGTGGCCACAGAAGCCCGAGAACGTATCCTGGGGCGAGATGCCCGGCGTCGCCGTCGACAAGGCGGATCGCGTGTGGATTTTCACCCGTGCTAATCCGCCTGTCCAGGTGTACGACGCGGGCGGCAAGTTCATCCGGGCATGGGGAGAAGGCAGCATTCGCATGGCCCATTTCCTCAGGTTCGATCCTCAAGGCAACGTATGGGTCGCCGACGTCGGTAACCACGTTGTGTTGCAATTTACCGTCGAGGGAAAGTTACTCAAGACACTCGGTACCCCCGCAACTCCCGGCTGCGACCGGACGCACCTGAACCAGCCAACCGACATGGCGATCACGCCCGGGGGCGACGTCTTCGTTGCCGACGGCTACGGCAACGATCGGATTGTCCACTTCGACCGCGACGGCAAGTTCGTCAAGCAGTGGGGAAAGCTGGGGACCGCGCCGGGAGAATTCAGCCTGCCGCACTCGATCGTGCGCGACTCAGCGGGCCGGCTCTACGTGGCCGACCGCAACAACGTGCGCATCCAAGTGTTCGACGAGACGGGCAAGCTCCTCGACGAATGGCGCAATCTCCTCGTGCCTTGGGGACTTTGCATCACCGCGAACGACGAGATTTGGGCCTGCGGTTCCTCGCCCATGCCGTGGATCGGCGAGCAGACCTGTTTGAGTTGCCCGCCGAAGGACCAGGTGGTGATGAAGTTCGACACTTCAGGCAAGGTCCTAAGCCTGTGGACGTTCCCCAAGGGAAAAGACGGAAACGAACAGCCCGGCGAAGTCAACTGGCTCCACGGTATCGCCCTGGACGCTCACGGCAACCTCTATGCCGGCGACATCATGGGCCGGCGGATCCAGAAGTTCGTCAAGATCTGTCCCCATCCATGATCCCGTGCTCGTTTCGGTAGCGGATCTCGCATAAGACCATTTATCCACTGCGCTAGTCCACCGATTTTCGTGTTGCCGGCTTCCGCCCGCAACTTGCTGGTCTGTCTATACTTATGTGCCGATGCAGTATTTCGACCATACGAGCTACCGGAACCTCGTCGTCCCGGGCATGGCCGAGGCATAGCGGCCGTTGGCGTCAGGCTTGACGGGCGGTTCGGCGTCCCAGGCATAACGCGGCAGTGAAAAACTCGACTCCGAGCTCATCGCCTGCTCCCAGGTGATCTCTTGGCCCGTGTAGCAGACCATTTGCGCCAAGATCCCCAGCATCGAGCTGGTGAACATGTAATCGCCGTTATGGATCATTCGTCCGCCGCGGACGGCGTCGAATAGTTCCTTGTGTTCGACGTCGTACATGCTCGGCTTGGGCCCTTCGTAGCGCCAAGGATTCGCCCCTTCGATCCGCGGCCTGCTCGGCAGGATCGCACGTCCCTTGGTGCCGAGGATCACGTCCGACGTCTCGTTGTAGCAGCCGAGCATGTCGCGGCAGAAGCCGAACACGCGTACGCCGTTGGCATATTCGAACGCTACGGCATGATGGTCGAACAGGTCGCCGTATTTCGCCTCCACGCACACCTGCCGCCCGCCCAGCCCCCAGGCCTTCACGGGCGGCTTGTCGCCCAGCGCCCAGGAGGCCTTGTCGAGACTGTGCACCAATTGTTGGGCCGTCTGATCGCCGGAGAGCCAGTTGAAGTGATACCAATTCTGCAACTGGTATTCCATTTCGCTCCACTCGACCCGGCGCTCGCGGAGCACATAGGGAGTGCCGATGTACGTCTCCTGAATCGCCACGATCTCGCCGATCGCGCCGCCGCGCACCCGTTCGATCGCTTCACGAACGCCCGGGTCGTAGCGCCAGCACAGCCCGGAGACGAGGCACAGGCGCTTCTTGCGTGCCTCCTCCGCGGCGGCCATGGCCATTTTCAAGCCCGGCACGTCGAGCCCGTGCGGCTTTTCGCAGAAGACGTGCTTGCCGGCGGCCACGGCGGCGCTAAGGTGCAGCGGATGAAAGTGCGAGGCCGCGGCACAGAGCACCACGTCGACGCCGCTCGGGATCAGCTTCTCGTAGGCGTCGAAGCCGATGAAGCAATGATCGTCGTCGACTGCGACCTGCCCGGCGTACGACTTCTTGAGCTGCCCGCGGGCGCCTTGCAGGCGATCGGTAAAGATGTCGGCCATGGCCACGAGCCGCACGTCCTTGCCGGCGTTCATGGCATTGGCGGCTGCCCCGCTCCCGCGGCCGCCGCACCCGATCAGGCCGATCTTGATCACGCCGCTCCCCGCGGCGTGCGCCGTGCGCGCCCACGCCAGCTCGCCCACGGCGGCCGCTGCGGCGCCAAGGGAACTTTTCAGGAAGCGACGTCGCGAACGCAACGCTTTGTCGTGCGGCGCGTTCTGTTCCATCATCGTCAACTCCGGAAAGTGGTTGGCCCTTATCGCAGGTCTTTCAACAGGCGAAGCTCCTTGGCGAGGATGTCCGCGGCGCCCTTCACTCTTCCTAACGACTCGTCCTCGATGCAGAGATCGTTCGAATAGCCGGCCTTCTTCAGGATCGCTACCACGCGGCCGAAGTCGATGTCGCCTGCGTAGATCGGACCGTGGTACTTGCCGTACTCCCAGCCCATCGGGCGTTGCCTCTCGCGCTGCTCGGCCGGATAGCCGATGCTCTTGCAGTGCGTATGAAACACGCGCGGGGCAAACATCTCGTACAACTCGTAGACCCTCGACAGCGGATGTCCGTACCAGTAGAAATTTCCCGTGTCCAGCGTGAGCCCGAACCGCTTCGAGCCGACACCGGCAAACAGCGGGCGGAGGAACTCCGGATCGTTGGTCGTGCTGCCGTGATTTTCAACGGCAAAGGCCACGCCGGTCGATTCCGTTGCCGCCATCAGCTTCGCGAGCGTGGTAGTCGCCAGCTTGAGAAATTCGGCCCGTGCGAGCTGCTGCGGAACGACGTCAATACGGATCGCCGTGACGCCAAGTGCCTGAGCCGCGTGGGCTGCCCGGGTACACAATTCCACCTCTTTGTCCGGGCGTTCCGCGAAGCGATTGTACATGCACAAGGCGGTGATCTTCTGACCGGCCGCGCCGGCGGCGGCTCTCACCCGCGCGATTCCGGCGTCGGTGGCCAGGGAGTATTTCTCGCCGGCATGGGACAGGCTCGGCAGCGCGAGGTCGTCGCTGACGGCTGCTTCCACGCCCTCGGAGCCGATGCGTTTCAAGGCGGCCCAAGCATTTTGCTCGCCGGTGTGAGTGAGCATCGCATCGCGGACGGAAACCGTCAAACGCGCTTGCGATGCCCCCCGGGCGGATCGTGCCAAGAGCGACGCCACGGCGACGCTCGCCCCTAGCCCACCGCTATAGGTGAGAAAGTCTCGGCGGGTGAAGGAAGCGCTCACGGTCTGTTCTCCTACGACGCTGTTTCAAGGCCCGGCACTGCCGGGAAGGCCATGCTACTTGCCCGGGTTTCGAAACGGCGGCGAAAAGGGGGGGCGGGGCCAAAGTCAGCTATTCTTTTTCCGGCGGCACGTTGCCGTACGACCAGGAATTCTTGACCGGCGGCGGCTTCGGCGGGACGGGCACCTCGCCGGGCGTCATTCGGCTGAGGAGCTTTAAGGCCGCGGCGACAATCCGAGGGCCGGCCGTGATCTCCAGATTACTGTAACTCGTGAGCCGCGTCTCGTAGCCACCGCCGTCCTGGCCGAAGGCTTCTGCGGTGGGCACATAGCCGACGCAACCGTTGGCCAGCGTTACAGGAAAGGTGAACGCAAAGCGGCTCTTGGCTTTGATGTCGAGGCCCAGTTGGCAAAAGAACTCGGACGGGTTCGCCACGAGCACGGCCGGACCAATCTGAATGGCCTGCACTTCGACTTCGGTGGTCGGTTCCTTGGCGAGAATCGCATCGAGGAGTACGATTTCCTTGGCGAACAGCCACTCGGTGGGGTCAACCTCCTTCACATCCTTTTGTACCAGCGCCAGGCAGTTCCGCACGCGCTCGGGCGTCGGCCGGCGGCGCGGGATGTCCAGGACTACGCTCTTCGCATCGACCGGCGTGAGCGTCGCCGGTTGCATCGCCAGGAGGACCTTCACTGCCTCGGCTCCCACGCTTCCGCCGACCCGCTGGGCCCATTGCTCGGCGTCGGGGTAGGGCGAGGGGCTGCGATTGTCCACCTGCGTTACATCGCCACACGCGCCTGCCAGAAAGACGACCACCGTCTTTGCCCCGAACATGCCGCGAATCGTGCGTTCCAAATAGTAAATGTAGTTGGCCGAAATGCCGCCGGGACTGGTCGTCGCATGGCAGGCGAAGTCGATCATGCAGCCCAGCAAGTTGCCCTGCTTGTCCCACACGCCGATCACGCCGACCTCGGGATCGATCGGACCGGCCGGTTCAACGATGTCCGGATTGTTCTGACCGGGATGGGTGAACGTCCGGCCGTTCTTCATGCGGAAGCGGCGGTTGAACGACACCCGCCCCTCGTTGCCTCGACCGACCCCGCAGCGCGCCTCGACGCGCGACGCATCGGCTTGGCAGGCTGCCGCGATGATCTGCTCTTGTACATGGGTGTAGTATTCCGCATCGACCAGCGTCGACTGATCGTAGGCCAACTTTTGCACCAGCGGCGAGGCGTGATCGTACTGGCCTCGCCGCACGCCGAAGATCGGCCCGGAAGAGTGCGAATGCGACGCGCAGATGAGGATTGCTTCCGCGGGGATGCCCGTTCGCCGAGCGATTGCCTGTCGCGCGTCCAGTACCATTTCGCGATGCACGGCGATGCCGTCGATCCCTACGACCGCGACGCGACGCTGGCCGTCGTCCAGCACGGCCGTGCGCACCTTGCACGGATCGTGGAGGCTGCGGTGATAGGATTTCCCGTACCCGCCCGGCTGCTCCATGCCGATCTTGGGCGTGATGTCGGCCTCGGCAAAGCCGGCTTTCATCGACCGCGGCGTCTGGGCGGCAAGCGGACTGACCGCGGCGAGAACTGCTAGAAGACCACTGTGTGCGAAGCGCACGATTCCACGGCTGGTGGCATGCATGGCGAGGATTCTCCTGATCTGGGGACGTTGCAGCTCTTGACCCCGGGAGACGCCGGTGTCCCTGTCAATAACTCCTTATTCGCCCGGCGAGCGGCGGAAAGCGGCTGGCTGGGGTAGTGACGAGTTCAGCCCTCCAGAATCCAGCCCGAGCGGTACGGGCGTCGGATGAAACGGTCGGCCTCGGGGCAGTTGGTCGCCTGCAGCTTTGCCGGGTCCCACTGGAGCTTCTTGCCTGTCCGGAAGGCCACCGTGCCCAGCAGGTTGTGTTCCACCAGCGCGCCGGAGTAATCGAAGTTGCACAACGTCGGCGAGCCCGTCTTGCAGGCCTGGATCCACTCCTGGTGATGTCCCGGCGAGGGGGCGATCCAAGGCTGCGGCGCCTGGAAGTCCTTGAAATCGGCTTGCGGCAACAACATCCGCTTGCCGTAGTCGGCCAGGAGGGTCCCCTTGTCGCCGACGAACATGATCCCCAGATGCCACTGCTTCAGATCGACTCCCTCGGGAGATTTCGGCCGGTTATGCCGATCGTACCAGGTGAGCCTCACCGCCGGCCGGTTGCCGCGGGCCGGATGCTCCCAGCGGACGATCAACCAATCGGGGTACGTTTCGCTGCGCGGCGGCGCGGGCCCCTCGGCCTCGACCGTCGTCGGGTACTGTAACTGCAAGGCCCAGAAGGCCAGGTCGATCGTGTGGCTCCCCATGTCGCCCAGCGCGCCGTTGCCGAAATCCCACCAGTTCTGCCAGGACATGGAACGGTTCTTGAAGTAGCACGGATGATACGGCCGCCAGGGCGCCGGTCCCAGCCACAGATCCCACTGCAGGGTCTTGGGGACCGGCGGCGTTTCCTGCGGTCGGCTGCGAGGGCCTTCGATGCCCTGGTCCACCCAGACGTGCGCCTCGCGAACCGGCCCGATCGCGCCGGATTGAATCAACTCGACCACGCGGCGGTAGTTGTCCGTCGCGTGCATCTGCGTGCCCATCTGGGTCGCCACGTGCATCTGCTCGGAGGTCTCGCGCATTGCGCGGGCCTCGTAGACCGAATGGGCCAGCGGTTTCTCGCAATAGACATGCTTGCCGCGTTTCATGGCCGCGACGCTGGCCAAGGCGTGGGTATGCTCGGTCGTGCTGACGATGACCGCGTCGATATCTTTCTGGTCGAGCATTCGGCGCCAGTCGGTGTAGGTCTTGGCCCCAGGATGGCTCTGGGCGGCCTCGGCCAGGTAGTTCTCGTCGACGTCGCACAGGGCGACGACGTTCTCGCTCGTCACTTCCCGCATGTTTTGTGCCCCGCGGCTGTGCACCCCGATAATGCCGAGGTTCAGTTTTTCATGGGCGCGCGGCCCCGGGCCGTGGCCCAACTGCCCGCCAGCCAAACGCCCGCCCCAGCTAAAGCGGAGCCCTTGAGAAACGCACGACGATCGGCACGCAGCTTCATGATCAACTCCCCGGAAGATGCGGGAACTGCTCGAAGGACGGTTCTTTCCGCCTGCCGCGCAAATCAGCCTACGTCCACCGCGCGGTCGTGTCAAGCAGCAGCGCAGACACGAGGCTGCGTCTTCATCTCCGCAGCGGATCGCTGTACCCCTTCTGGGTCAGCCCCGGCGCGAAGGCAACGTCTGCGCCGCCGACAGCGGCAACCGCGTCGTGCTGCAGTGCACTACGGTGCGGCCCTCACGAGTAGGCGCGGATCACTTTGACCAGCCCGGCGGCGATCTGTTGCATGTCCTCTTCGCTGAAAGTGGGATATGCGAAGCAGGTGAAGGTGTGCGACTCGTGCCAGCGGGCGTTGGGCACGTCGACCTTGCGGTAATCGACACTCTGGGGATCGGTGTACTCCCGGGACGTGAAGGGGAAGCCCGAGCGGCCCAACCCGCGATGCTCGCCGAACGCCCGCTCGGTGTGGCACTGCGGCCAAAAAACCTTCCAGCAGGGGCACCCCTCGGCGCTCGTGGCCCGGACGAACTGGGCGATGTCGCAGCTCATCTCTTCGATGTCCAAGGAGAACGCGCACACGTACCAACCGTTTTGCCGGTCGGGGGTGTCGACCGGCAGGTACTTGACTTGCGGCAGGGGGCCCAGGGTGTCCAGGAGGATGCGGGCGTTGCGGCGGCGGCGGGGCAAGTTCCAGGTGTCGATCCGGTCGAGCTCCGCCAGGCCGATGGCCGACTGCATCTCGGTCATGCGGTAGTTCCAGCCGACGCGGTTGTGAATGTAGGGCAGCTTCTGCTCCAGCGCCAGCAGATTGAGTCGCTCTTGGACGTTGTAGCCGTGATCGCGGAAGCTTCGCGCCTCCCAGGCGAGGTCCTCGTCGTCGGTCGTGACCATGCCGCCTTCGCCGCCGGTGGTGAACGTCTTGTTCTGGCAGAAGCTGCACGCGGCCATGTGGCCCAGGGTGCCGGTCTTCTTGCCCCGGTACGCGCCGCCGAATGCCTGGGCGTTGTCCTCGATCACGTAGAGATCGTGCCGCTTGGCCAGCGCATTGATGCCGTCCATGTCGCAGACGTTGCCGTAGAGGTGCACCGGGATGATCGCTCTGGTCCGCGGGGTGACCAGTTTCTCGGCCGACGCGACGCTGAGGCAGTGGTCGTCCAGGTTCACGTCCGCGAAGCGCGGAACGGCCCCCGCCTGCACGACCGCGAAGCTGGTGGCGATGAAGGTGTAGCTGGGCACGAGTACCTCATCTCCGGGGCCGATCCCCAGCGCCGCCAGGCAGACGTGCAGCGCGGCCGTGCCCGTGGCGGCGCTTACCGCGAACCGGCTCCCCTGCCACTGGGCGAACCGGCGTTCGAACTCCATGCCCTGGCGACCGGTCCAGTAGTTGACCCTGCCCGAGCGCAGCACACTCTCAACGGCGCTGATCGCGGGCTCGTCGAACTGCGGCCATGAGGGCAGCGTGTTCGTCACGGCCTTCGGCCCCCCGTGGATGGCCAGCTTCTCCGAGACGGTCGAATCGCTGGACATGCGGCACCTCCTTTGTGTGGTATCGCTGCCCGGGCCCGGCGGCTGTTGAGACTGCCCGCAACTTTAGCACGGCGGCCCGGTCCTGGCAATCCTGGGCAGCCGGCGAACGCTGGTTACGGCTCCTGCACGCCGCATGACGATTGTCACCTTTCCATGCGGCAACGCCTACACCCGCCCGCCGAACGAATGGCTATCCTTCAACTTCGGGCGGCCCGCAGTTGGTCTCTGGAGCAGACGGCCAAGGCGTTCTTGGTGACGGCAGAAACCATCGCCTCCTGGCTCAAAAGTGTCGACGAACAAGGCCCGGATGCCCTGGTCCAACTGCCTGAGCCTGTGAACAAGTATCCCGACTGTGTCCGGCATGTGGTCCAGCGGCTGAAGTCCCTTTGTCCAATGTTAGGGAAAATGAAGATCGCCCAGATCCTCGCCCGGGCCGGTATCCATCTCGGTGTCACCACCGTCGGACGCATGCGCAAGGAAAAGCCGCAACCAGCGCCGCCGGGCAAGGACGTTGATACGGCCAGCAAGAATCGGGTGGTCACCGCGAAGTATCCTGGCCACTTATGTTTCGGGCCTGGGCGCGTCGGGGCGGTAGGATTCAGCAAATGAAACCTGGCAAAAGCAGCGAATCGGCTCGCCTGCTGGAAAGTGACGCACCACCTTGCTAACATGAGGGAACGATTGCTGCTCGGAGCGTATCCGAGCGGAGTCGAAATGGGGAAATGTCGGTTCACGATCAACGTGAAGCTCAATAAGGAGCAGATGTCCCATGTACCCGCACCGATGGTGCTTCCTTGTTGTCGCCTCCCTGTCTCCATGGCTCTCCGCAACCCGAGCGCCGGCCAACGATTGGCCCCAATGGGGAGGAACCGCAAGCAAGAATATGGCGTCCGAGGAGAAGGGGTTACCCTATTCGTTCGAGCCGGGCGAGAAAGATCCTCAGGGTGGCCGAATCAGAATGGGCACCACGAAGAACGTCAGGTGGGCGATTGGAGTCGGCCAGAATGCCTGTAGCACACCGACCATCGCCGGAGGAAAAGTGTTCATTGGTAGCGTGCAAGACAGGGCAGGAGTGCTGCTGTGCTTGGACGAAAAGACGGGAAAGCTGCTTTGGCAATGGAGCGCGCTGGGCCGAGATGATGTTCCCGGGCAGATAGGCGGCAGGAAACTTAATTTCCGCACGATGCAAGCTTCGTTGGGCGTTTGCTCATCGCCGCTGGTGGAGGGGGATCGCGTCTATTTCGTCAATAATAATTGTGAGGTCATCTGCCTGGACACGAAGGGCGATCCGAACAGGCATGAAAACAACAACGCCAGAACGCTCTGGACATTTGACATGTGGCGTGCGGGGGTCCGCCCATCGGATGCTTGCAACGGTTCGGCCGTGATCGACGGGGACTGTCTTTATGCTTGCACCTCCAATGGCGTGGACCGATTGACGGAAAGAAAGGATGATGATCTGGGGAAACCGCCGGCGCCTGACGCTCCGAACCTCATTGTGCTGGACAAGAGGACGGGGCGGCTGTTGGCAAGAGACGATGCACCGATCGGGCCAAACTTGCTGCACGGGCAATGGTCCTCGCCGTCGATAGGCAAGGTCGGCGACCGCAAACTTGTTTTCTTCGGCGGCGGCGACGGGGTGTGCTATGCCTTCGAGGCGCTCACGTCGGCCCCGGAGGAAGCCGTGAAACTGAAAATCATCTGGTCGTATGACTGCGACCCGCCGGAGTATAAGACCTTCGGCGGCTTGCGACGGATAACCCACTATTGTCGAGGTGACAGGCGACGTGGAGATTCGATCAACAAGGCCGCTGACGGAACGTTCGTCGGCATGAGCGAAATCGTTGCCACGCCTGTGTTCTACCGCAACCGTGTTTACGTGGCGATTGGCCGCGATCCCGCACATGGCCGCGGCCGAGGCGCGCTCCACTGTATTGATGCAACGAAGACGGGCGACGTTACCAAGACCGGCAGGATCTGGTGTTATCAGGGACTCGACCGGAGCCTGGCGACGGTTTCCATCGCGGAGGGGTTGCTGTATGTGGGCGACGTTGCCGGACGGTTGCACTGTCTCGATGCGGAAACTGGGAAGTGTTATTGGGTCCACGAAGGGATGGCGGAGGGGATTGCATCCTCGTTGGCCGTGGACGGGAAAATCTACTATCCGACCACAAAACATCTGTGGGTGCTGGCATCCGGCAAGGAGTTGAAAGTCCTCGGCAAGATTAGTCTTGGTGCCCCGATCTGGGCAACGCCGGTCGCCGCCAACGGCACGCTTTACATTGCCTCGAAGAAGTATTTGTGGGCGGTCCATACTGAGTGACTTGGGTGGTAGCCGCGGGCAGGGGGCCGGCGGTTGAGACTGCTGCGGTTGCTGCGTGGGCCGCCCAGACGCAGTGGATGATCCGCGTCCACGAGTCTGACGGCTAGTCAGGTGGCCTCGGGAGCCAAGGTCGCTGATCTCGGCGGACGAGACGGTCACCAACTCGCACGTCAGGGCCCGCCGGCCCGATCCCAGTCGCCGTCATGGAAGACGTAGTTGACCGACATGGCCTTGCCCAGCACGGGACAGGGGCTGGGCAGGCCGGTGGACTCCAGCAGGCCGTGTGGCTTTCTTGCAGGCTCACTGGCGACCCTGGCGGGCGGGGGTGGCCTTTTGACCAGACCGGGCACCGAGGGCCACAGCGGCGTTCTTGCGGGCCGTAGCGGGCTGCCGGGGTCGGCATACGAGAGACGGCGCAGAGGGTGATCGTACGCGATTTCTCGGCGGGCAAGCTGCCACAGTTGCCAGGCGCGGAGAGCTTTTACGTCGAGTTCGACGTCCGGCTCTCGGACAATGATCGAGACCACTGGCCACAGTCAGCAAGATCGTGCTGACGCCCGTCTCCGCGCGTGCCCGTGATTTCGCCCGTGGCCGAGTTGATGCTCAGCCCCTTCGGCACCTATTTCGCCACTGCGAGGCCGCTGAGCGGATGGTGGGAGACGGCCTCCCACGCGAGCGATTGCAATAGCCGGTTGAGGTCCTCGCTCTGCTTGCCCGCGGCCAGGACGTGGGGCATCGGCATCCCCACCGGATTGCGGTGGTACATCACGGCGAACTGGCAATAGCCCGCCAGGGCTTGAATCGCCGCCTTCGGATGGCCCAGGGGATCGGTGAAGAGGTCCGACTGCTTTTCAATCCCCGGCGCCTGGCCGGCGATGACCTTCTCGCGCAGCGCGATCACCGCCTGGCCGACCGGCACGACGAACACCACCTGCTTGCCGAGCCTCGCGTTCAACGCGACGACGTAATCGTCGAATGTCTTGAAGTAAGGGGCGTGCAGCTCGCGGAGCATCGCGACGGTCGCGGTATCGAAGTGCTTCACGGAAGGCTTCGCTCCCTTTTCGCCCTGGTAGGGCCACTGCATGCTGTCGTAGGGAATCCAGAACTCCTGGATGGTGACGCGGATATTTGGGTTCCCCTTCAGTCCCAACTCCGCGAACTTCTCGATCCCCTCATCAGGCTGGTGCATCGGCGACAGGGTGAGCACGTCCACCTTGCCGTCGCGGAGGGCGGCCTTGGCCTGGTTCTTCTCGTCCGGGACGTTCCAATGCTGAATGACCCGCGAGCCGCCAATCGCCGAGAGGCCGACAGCCTCGTGCCCCTCGATGCCGGCCGACTTGGCCATATCGCTCAGGATGCCGGGAATCCAATAGTGAAAACTGTGGCCGCACGTGAAGACGCGGAGGCCGTGGGTGATGGGCGTCGCCTGGCCGGCCAGCTTCTCGTTGGCCTCTTTGGCCCGCGACATGACCGGCAGACCGGTGACCAACAGCAGGAAGGAAACTGCAATGGTTCTCGACCGTAATCCCAAGCGGATGCGCTGTAGACGCATGAGACTTACTCCTGGTTAGAAAGAAAGTCGCGATTCACGGGGTGCGTTTCCTTTGTCATGGCCATTGGGACCCCAGAGCGGCAGCCAGATGAACGTGAGTTTCGTTGCTGGGCTTGGCATTGTCAAGCGCACCCCAAAGGCCGCCTCGAAGTACGTGCGGACCTCGCCGGTCGTCGGCGCGACCTTGCGGTGACCAACCCGACAACATCGCCGGCCCCTCCCCCGCACTTGGTTTACCGCAGGCGGCGTGGACGGTGCTCTCGGCACCGGTCGTCGTGGTGGCGGTCGTGTTGATCCTCGTGGCGGTCACGGTGGTGCCCGCCGTGATGCCGGTCACGGTCCAGATCAACATGATGGCGTCGTGGACCACGAGCCGGACAGGCCGTCAGGCCCGCCGGTGCGACCTGCAAGCATGATGTCAACGCACGCGGCCTGCACCATGGCCAGCTGGCGACGGCTGATCGAGTCTTATGCCCCAACACCCCGCCTGCGCTCTTTGCAGCCCCGCTGGTGAGCGCGGCGGGCGGGGGCGGCCTTTGACCAGCCTGGGCACCGAGGACCGCAGCGACGATCCTGGAGCCGTAACGGGCTGCCAGGATTGGCACTGCGGGAGACGGCGCAGAAAGAAGAGGCCGGGAGGGTAGGCACAATGCCTTCCAGGTCGGCTACGGTCTGGCACCTCCCGGCCGAGTGCTGTTGTAGCAAAAGGCCGCGGGGCTGTCGATCGGGGGCTACGCGGGGCCGGTGGGCTTCAGCGGCTCGTGCGCTCCTTGCAGCCGCTGGCGGCCTCGGCGGGCAGGGGCGGCTCGCTTGGGCCTGGCCCCGCCAGCAGCGTTCTTGCGGGCCGTAGAGGGCTGCATGGGCGTCAGGGGCCTGGACGACACGGGCATGGTCGGGGGCACGCTCTTCGGTCACGAGGATCAAAACCTCCGCCGGGTGGCGCGTTCTGTAAACGCGCTACGCGCCCCGCTGACGCGCAGCACGCGGTGGACGGCTTCGGGGCGTCTTGGGGCTAGATCGCGCCTCCAACGCGTGCTGAATGGATACCCCACAATAAGTTGTGTTCAATTGTCGGGGCGTGTGTCGGCGATGCTTGACCGATCGTCGTGCTGCGCCACGTTGCCCCTGTCGGATTCTCAGCGATTCTCTTCACGGTGGCTTGCCGACGCCTTATCGGGTTGCGGTTCTTCGCCGCTGATCCATCGAACGTCGCAGGGGGATCTCGACGACGCCGTCCTTCCGCGTGGCCGAGAACTCCCGGTACTCGCTGGGATACTGAACTTTGGCTCCCGACCAGGTTACCGTCACGTAGGCGTCGTTGTAGGCGGGGTTTGTGCCGGAAGGATTGACCATGAACTTGCTGCCGCTCTTTTGAAAGGTCACCGAGCCAGACTTGTTGGTAGTCTGCTTTTCGGCTGGAGACAGCTCGTTCAGCACCACAAACGGCATCGCGCTTGGCCGATAGCTCTCTTCGAGTCGCTCGACCCGTACGTCGCCCAGCGGCTTTCCCGACTTGGCATCGACGACGCGGAACGTCTCCTGCGATGCGCAGCCGGACACGATCGCCGCCAACAACAGGCTCGAAGCAAGTTGCTTGGAACTCGGGCAGGTCGTGTGGTGTGCCATCGCCGGGAACTCGTGTTCTTCGGACAGTGCGGCGGGTCGAGAGGGTAGGGTGCCTGGCTTTTCAGGTCAAGACCGACGGGGCGAGAACGGTTGCGACACCTGAATGGTGCAGAGGATGCTGCTCGATCACAATGGCTTTTACCCCCCGCCAGGTGGCTCGCCCCGTAAACGAGCTACGCGCCCCGCTGACGCGCAGCCGGCGGTGGACGGCTTCTGGGTCGTCCTGGGGCTAGAACGCGCCGCCAGCGCGCGCTGAGCGCGTCGGTCTGCGTGGCTGACGACCTCAGCGGGTAACTGAGGGCCGAAAGAGAGCTTTGGAAGCGAGGCGACTTCTCTACGGTTCTTGGCGCACCTCGACCTCAAGAATACCGCTATTTCCCGAGAGTTATTGAGATGGATTGAGAGGGTTTGCAATAGTTGCTCGGAGGGGTAAAATGATGAAAATCCTCGGGAAAACGAGCATTTTCCAGGAAAGTGGTCGGGTTTTTCGGGACCAAGAGGTCGCTGGTTCAAATCCAGTCGCCCCGACTTTCCTTAGAAAGAAGCCCTTCGGCGAGAACGTCGAAGGGCTTTCTCATTGTGGGGACTAGAGTTACGTCATCGAGGCGGCAGTTCAAAAACACGATTTCAAGGATTCGACGCTTCGCCGCGTAATCGGACGTAAGCCATTGCTGCCGAAGGGTTTGCGAAAGTTCAAAAGCTTTCGCCGCCAAGTCGGCGGTTTCGTCGTGCGACCGGTCCAGCACGTCGAGTTGCAGCTTGATCGAGGCGAGCCGGTCCCGCATCTCCGTGTGCTTGCGGGCAAACGTCTCCTGGTCAATATCCTCGGCCAGCCGCAGGTTGAGCAAGCGATCCTGCTGGGCGACGATCAGCGTTTCCTGCCGCGTCAGCTCGGCTCGCTGAGCACGGGAATCGGCTTGGGCGTCCCGTGTCTGGGAAGCCAGCACCAGGCGGAACCAGTCGCGGACTCCTTCGTCTTCAACCCGCATCTTGTCGAAAACCGCCAGCACCTGCCGGTCGAGATCAGCTTCCGTGATACGGATTCGAGGATGCCCCGGCCTGGTGTAATAGGTGCAGCGGTAGTAGGTGTAGTAACGCTCGCCTGACTTGGTCTTCTTCGTGATTCTCTCGCCCGTGACCGGATGCCCGCAATGGCCGCATTGGATCAACTCGCCCGCGTAGGTTAGCGAAAGCGACTGGTAGATGTGCCCACCGAGCAGGGCCTGCACACGGTCCCACGTCGCCCGGTCGATCAGCGGTTCATGTTTGCCGGGATACCACTGTCCCTTGTGAAGGATTTCGCCGATATAGGCCCGATCCTTCAGGATGGCGTGAACCGTGCTTCGCGGGAACTTCGGGGTTGAAGGGCGGAACTGCCGGCCTTCGGCCGCCAGCTTTTCAACCAGCGTATCGAGCGTGTAATTTTCATACGCGAAGAGATGGAAGATGCGTTTCACGTTCTCGGCCAGGATGGGATCAATCTCGACCATGCCGCGACCGTCCTTGCGGACGTTGCGGTAGCCGTAGGGACCACGCGAGACGAACCAGCCCTCTTGCACGCGGCGGGCCAGCCCCTCGCGGACATCGACCGATTGCTGTTCGGTGTAGAAGCTGGCCATGTTCGCCAGCGTCCGGCGCATCATGTGGCCGGCGGGCGTGTTTTCGGTCGGCTGGGAAACGGAAATGAACGGCAAGTCGTATTCCGACTCCAGCCGTTCGAGTTCGACATAATCGAAGAGGTTGCGGGCGGCCCGGTCCACCTTGTAGAAAAGCAGCCCATCAAGGAAGGCCGCGTTCTTCTTGGCGTAGGCGACCAGTTCGCGGAACGTCTTGCGTTCGTCGCCCTTGCTGGCCGTCTCGGCTATGCGAAACAATTTCGCGATTTCGCCGCCGGCCTGCGTCGCGTACCGCCGCAGCGCTTCTTCCTGTACTTCAAGGCTGAATCCTTCGCGTTCCTGTTCCCGACTGCTCACCCGTGCCAGTGCTGCGAACCGTTTCATGGCGACGACTCCGAAGATAGCGCCTGATACAATCGACCCACGTTCAGTATCATTATAACGGCTTCTTCGGGCGTGAGAATGGCCTGGTAGTACGGTTGCCAGACGCGAATCGTCTGCTCGACGAGTTCCGACGTTACCCAGTCCGGTGCCCCGGCCGGGACGATGCTCGGCCGAGCACCTTCCGCGACTGTGCAATCTCGTTTGTGATTGCTACGGGACATGACTGGGAACCACCGCTGAACGGGAAAAATGATCGAAGTAAGAGCGCCAGGCCGAAAGTCGCCTGACGCCAGGATAGGGTCAATTGCCGGCCTTGCACCGCGGCTCATCGGGACCGCAATAAGCCCTCCCGCTGATACCGCAGAAGCTCGGCATGGGAGAGCACCCATTGCGGATACGCTCCCCTGCCGCTCTGCCGTTTCTCAGCCCGCAGCCTGCCGAGGCGGCAATACTCGCGGATGGTGAACTCCGCCTTGCCGACAATCTTGGCAAATTCGTGGGTCGTATACCATTCCCGCACGGTCTGGCGGTCTACCAGCACGGCGAGCATGGCTTCCACCTTTTCCAGCCTCTCCTCAAGTGTCATGGCTACACCTTACCTCTCGATGCCCCTGTCCTTGCCCTTCTCAACCGCCTGACCCGCCCGGCCAAGTTACTTGGCCCCCTGGTCGCCGGCGGACGGCGGCGGTGAGTTGTCGCCGCCAGACGCCACGAGGGCGACCAAAGCCGCCGGGCCCAGCAGCAACCCCACCGGACCGAACAGGACCACACCAACGATGGAAGGCACCCAGATTACGGCCTTGACGGTCAAGTCTCTAGCCAACTCCTCTCCGAAACTTCTCGCTGCCATAGGACTTATATGGGACTTTCAAAGTCAATCACTAAAACATGACGCACACTTCCTTTCGTTACTTGCTGGATTGCACCGGCCGATGGTGTTAAAATAAAAAATACGACACGAGGTGGAGCCCGCTTCCATTGGCGAGCGATCTTACGATCATCGCGCCACATCCTTATATTCGGTGGATTCATTTGAATCCGAACCATGATGCAACTATGCGCATCGGTAGCGAAGCTCCGAAGCAGCGGTGCCCATTCTTCCTCCCGGCATTCAAGCCATGTCGTATTGCGAGCAACCGCTACCTCGGATCGTTCCTGGCCATTCGTCGCTATAAACGCCGGAAGGCCAAAACTTGGTGTGTTCTGTTCTCCTGTTTTCGTTCTTGATCATATTCCCGCTCATGCCGCTTGGCGTATGTTGAAACCTTCCGGCACCAAGCCGGTGTCCACGTAACGCCAGAGGGCAATGATCAATTTGCGTGCGAGCGCCACAATAAGGGGTTTGCGCGACCCCTTTGCGTTCTCAGTACGCTTCTTGTACCAAAGCACCAGATCGCTCTCGGGCTGGAACATCACCATGCGCCAGGACAATTGGATCAGTATGTTACGCACTCGTTCATTGCCTGAACGGGACAAGCCCTTTCTCACGACGTTTCGATCCGCTTTCGTCCGGTGAGCCGGTCAATCCAGCATAGCGCGCCACTGCCTTGCGGTCGCGAAACTCTCGGGACAACATCTCACGCACCAGTTGTTCGGCTGTTTCAATGCCAAGCCCAATGATTTGCGCCAGCATTAAAACCATGGCGTTACATTTCTCGGCAGGGTTTTGTTCCAGGCGCTGTTGTCGCTGCTGTTCAATGGCCTTGATTTGTTCGTCAATCACCCGGTTGCGCTCCATATGACGCCGAAGCATTGCCATGGTGTTATGCGGCAGAGGCACGCCCTCTGGCGTACGGACAGCGTCCAGCTTCTCTGGTGCTTTGCGTAATGCTGGGTTGAAGTTACGCACCCCGAACTGGATCAGGACCGACTTCATCCTGTTGACAATGCTGGTACGCTCATGGACCAACGCTTCACGCTCGCGGTGCGGGCGTTTGGCATCCTCTTCCTCCACGGTCGGAACGATTGCCATGCTGCAGTGCCCAGGCTCGCCGCGTAGCCAGCCAAGGAAACCACGCCGCAGCATTGCCGTATCGATCCGATCCGTTTTAGCCCGCCGATGTTCGCGTGATATTGCGACACTGGTGGCATGGATCACATGGGCATCAATGCCGCGACTGCGCAGCCAACGGGCCAGCCAGAAACTATCGCGCCCGGTTTCATAGGCGACCGCAATCCGGGTGATCTCTTTTCCGCCTTGATCGCCTCATCCCGCCAGCGATGCAGAAGCTTCAGCAGTTCTTCCGGGTTGGGATCGAGTTTCTTCAGCGGATCGCGGCTAACGCCAGGTATCATGCCGGCGACAAGCCAGCTTGATAAACTCATTTCAATAACCACCACCAGTGTGCTATCCTGCACGAAGGCGGCGGGGCATGCTTTAGCTATTATCGTGGGGGTTCTGCATAGGGATCTCCATCAATTAGAGTTGAAACATAGCAACGATTCTACAGATGTCTCGCCGCTCGTCCCATAGCATCTTCCTCCCTTAATGCGACCGGTTTGTGGTCCGGTCTCTGAAACTTTGTGTGAAATGGCGGGAGGGATTCGCCCCTCCCGCCCGGGTTCTCTAATTGCGGGCCAGTTACTTCTTGAGGAACCGACCGAGCAGTTCAATCGTCTTGGCAGCCGCAACCTGGCTCGTTCGCAAGACACCTCTATGGCCCCATTTGCAGGGGCGAGCGCCCCAAGTGGGACGCCGAGGCAGGAATGGTCTGCGACGCAAACCTAGATTGGGAGGTGGGTTAAGAAAACGGAATTATTCCGTTGTTTTTCAGCAGCCGTATCGTCCCACCTGGGAAGTGGGACGATCAGTACGTATCCCAGGTAACGTCCTTCGGCTTCTCGTATTTGAAGTGAAATTCATGCCCTGCCGATGACGTGCAATGCTCGAAATGCCGCAAGTGTTCTTCGGGAACGCCCTTGAGCTTCATCCCGGCTTGCAGTTCATTGACCGCCTTTCGCAGTTCCGCCTGGACGGATCGCATGGCGGTTTTCAACTCCGGTTTCACTCGCCGGGCGATCGCTTGCAGCCCGAGGCGGGACGCGGCCACACGAGTTCTTGCCCTTCGCTGTCATAGCCCGCCGTCGCGTCATAGCCGTCTTGATTCCTTTCATGGACAACCGGAGGCATCCGGCTGTTGCGTTTTTCTTTTCGTCGCTTTGCTTTCAAGATAAGCCGCCGCTCCCCATCGGCGTGCTGGAGCATAGAGCCGTCGGCATGGCATCGCATTCTCCTCCCGCATCGTCCGTTCCCCCGCCGTCCACGGTATTCGCCAGGCAGGCAGGTCCTGAGCAGGGGATCACGAGAGCCATTCGTGGTTCGGTATTGATCGGCCGGTCTCCCCAGTTTGTGCCAGCACCCCCCACGGCCTTTGTGATGGGCAAGCTAAAGCCCCCACCGGTTCGGCAAGCTGCCAAGACGGTTTCCGCTATGCGGACCCTCCGTCTTTCGCTTGGCGCGATGCGCAAGTGCCCCGGCATTCGGGGGCTTTGTTCGCTGTGCCATCAGGCCGCGATGGTGTGGCCGGAAAAACAAAGAAGGAGACCAACCATGTCTGACACCAAACCAACCGAAGGCACCACCTCGAAATCCCCACCCACGTCGCCTACCAAGTACGCGACCGTGACGGAAAGAAGGGCTTCTGGACGCGAATCGGAAGCGTATGGCCACACGCCGACGGCAAGGGATTCAACATCCAGCTCGACTGTGTGCCGCTCGACGGCCGGATCACCCTCCGCGTCGCCACTGAAAAGAAAGACTAACGCAACCGGGCGGGTGCTCGATGCCCGCCCACAACTGAAAGGAATCAGACCATGCAATACCACACCGACCATCACGCCATCACCTCCCGCTTTGTCCAATTGGCCGACGAACTTTCCGCAGGTTGCGACTCAGACTTCGACACGGCCTACGATGACCTCGAACGCGAGTTTCAGGAACTCCGCCTCGTCGTCACCGCTTCTGACGGGAGGTAACCATGAAGCTCAAGCAAATATCGCCATCGGCCATCATCGCAACGGCATCTGCGGCACCCCGTTCCACGTCGTGATCTTCCACGACCCGGATGAGCCCCGCCGCCGCATGCTCGGCATCCTCTTCGAGTTGCAATCCGCTGCGCCGTGTTCGATCTCGATAAGCTCGCCCTCGGCAACATCGCCTTCGGCGCGAACTCCTGGCGTGGCGACCACTACGAGCCACTACTTCGAGATGCCATCGTCGAGCACCGCCAAGGGCAATCCGAAGGCGATTGCCAGCACGCCGAATCGGGCGTGGACATCCATGAGCTTCTCGCGAAGCATCGGCACATCGCAGCCATCTGGGGCATCGAGGACGTGCAGTCCATCCGGCCAGACTTAAGCGAAGAGCAAGCCTGGGAAGTGCTGCAACAGGTTGATCGCCATAAGGATGCCGAGTTGGGCATCACCTGGCTCACGCTGGAGTTGGCCGCCGACGATCTCTTCGGCGACGCCCCCGAAACCGACAGAAGGAGGCGTGACATGGGCAATCGAGCTTGCATCGTCTTCTTCGACCGGAACCGCGTGTCCCCAACGGTCTATCTTCACTGGCACGGCGACGCCGTACCGCCTGGCTGGACCAGCTCAAGGTTCGGATGAATGGACGGTTCTCGGACGCGGCCTATGCCGCCGCCCGCTTCGTCGGCATCTGCCACGCCAACATCGACGGCAACCTGAGCCTCGGGATTTCGTCGAATGACTTCTCGCTGGCCGACGTTCGGAACAAGGACCGAATGGAAGACGACAGCCCAGGCAATGCGGGCATCGTCGTCGTCGATACCAGCGATTTCACCTGGAAAGCCTATGGCGGCTACCTGGCCGACATCGATCGGAGGCAGCCATGACCCCGAGCAACCAGCAACGGGCGGATCGCTGCCAGCAGGCGATCACCGCCTACTCCGACGACGACGATCACTCCAACCTCGTCGATTTTCTCGCCGACGCGATGCACTACTGCCACGTCAGGGGCACAGCTTCCGGGATGCCCTCGACACGGCCCTGATGCATTTCGCTGCCGAGATGACCGGCGACGACATCATCGACGAACTCAACGACCAACAACAAACGAAAGGAGACCAACCATGAACCACACAACCACCGCCAATCCCTTCTACGCCAGCCGCCTGAAACGGGTCGCGCCTCGAACAGAGGAGCGTGACCGACCCGTCTATGCTCGGCTGCCACTCGCACCCCGGAATGCGAGCCCTGTCCCGCACCTGACCAGCCTGTACCACTTCCACCGCGCCGGCGAGTATGGCGACCGCAACTAGCCCGGCAACTGCGGCGGCAACCTCATCAAAGATCTGCTGCTCTATTTCCGGCCGTCCCTGATCCTGGACCCAATGGCCGGCAGCGGCACCTGCCGCGATGTCTGCAATGAACTCGGCATCGCCTGCATGTCCTGCGACATTCATCAGGGCTTCGACGCCTGCGACCCGAATGACTTCTCCGCCGCGGAGACCTTCGACTTCATCTGGGCTCATCCCGCCTTACTGGCGGCAGAAGCTGTACGCCGACGATCCCCGCGACCTGTCGCGTTCACCGACGCTGGAGCATTTCCTCCAGCGCTACCGCCAGTTCATCCGCAACTGCGCCCGCGCCCTGAAACCTGGCGGCAAGCTGGCGATTCTGATGGGCGATTACTACGACCGCGAGGCGGGCTTCGTCCCTCTCACCTGGCACACCAAACGGCTTGCCTTCGATGCCGGACTCCGGCAGTGCTGCACCGACATCATCCGCTTCAGCCACGGCGCCAGCAGTTCGAAGAAAGTCTACCGCAGCAGCTTCATCCCCGGCCTGCACGACATGTGCATGGTCTTCGAGAAACAGTCTTAACCACCAACCGAAAGGAGATCACGACTATGACGAAAACAGCAACGAAGACCTACCTGGTCGGAGTCATTGAGCGCGCCATCAGCTACTTCGAGGTTGAGGCCGAGGATGCACGAACCGCCGCCGAGAACTGGCAGGAAGGCGAGTTCCGGGATCGCGACGACGAAGCCCTTGAAGCCGAAGGGCCATGCAACGTCCGCGAGCAACAGCCCGATGGCACATTCCTGAAGCTGCCGAGATCGCAATGGGAAGCCGTCCCGACCGACGGAAGCGACTCCGGCAAGAAACCCTACTCGGTCCTGCTGCTCTACCCCGACTACGCCAACGACAGCGGCACGGAGACGTATTACGCCTTCGTCGAAGCCCTGGACCCAATCGAAGCCGTCGCCGTAGCGCAGCGGGAGGCGGTCACTGCACAGGATGGCTTGGATGTCGATTCGGAGGACTTCGCCCCGCTCCTGGTGACGCCAGGCCACAATTACAGCGAACCATTGTTCAACAAGTGAATCAACCACCAACCAAAGAAGGAGTCTCGCCCATGAAACCGATTGACAAACTCTTCACCACCTTATCGCGGCGACGGCCACGGGGTCTGCTGGCGTCCCGGCGAGGAACTCGAACTCGTTGCGACGGCGAAACCAAGGGCGCAGTTTGACCTCGTCGATGGCGATGACGGGGACCAGTATCTGGTTAACGGCTTTCACTTCGTAAACCGCATCGGCTACCTCGTCAGCACAGTCGCTATACTCTTCGAAGGTGTTGACGTTAATTGCCGCATCCCCATGCCAAGCGCCCTAGTGACGAGTCCGGCGAGCAGGAGTACCGCCCCGTGATCCAGCCCAATCAACCAATCAGGGAAATCCTCCGCGAGCATCTCGGCATTGCGACGCTCAGACACGCAATAGTGATTCGCTCGACTTCCACAATATTGCCGTCTGGCAAGTTGAAGCGGCACTGAAAGCCGCCTTCGACGCTGGCGTGCTGTCCACCGGCAAGAATGCCGAACCCCGGGCGTGCGGCCCGGAGAACCAGTCCCGGCCACGAAGCCATGCCCACTCCTGGTCCCCAAAGGTACCCACTCGCTCCCGGCAAAATGTTCCTCCGGCTCTATCATGGCCGAACCGACCCCGATCAGGAAATGGACGATTGGGGCTTTGTCGGCCCTGCCTTCGGCCCACTCTCTTGCTACGTCCATACCTACTGCTGCACTTTCCGCATCCACGGCGAATGCGGAGGCACCGAAGTCTGGCTGGAAAAGCACGACGACATGATCCGCTCTTATGATTGATTGCAAGTGTTTTTTGCAGCAGGGATGGAACGCTGCCGGCATCGCTGATGCGTTGGATGGGCCACGGCCAGGGCTGGGGACAGAGTTACTAGAGCGACGGCCTATCACACTCTTATACGCGGGTTGGATACCGCAGGACCGTTTTTCGTCTTGGCCTTCCGGAGCCTGGGATCGAGCATCGTTTCTGTTTGTGTGTAAACAGAACGGCTAAAACGGAATCCCTCGGATTGCCTGACTGAACTCTGCCCCCAGCGTTAGCCGTGGGGTCTATGTACGACTGCTCTGGTTATGAAGCAAGAGCCGCGGGCGACGGTAGCTTGACGGTTCGTGCAATTGCCCAGAGGAAGCAAACCATTTCGCGGGCAATGGCGGTGACAACCACGTTGTGATTCTTGCCTCGCGCGCACATCGACCGATACCGCTGGCAAAGCCTGATCTGCCCCTTCCACGCGATTTCAAGAACTTCCTTCGTCAACCCGACGTGCCGCCCGGCGCATAATTGCTCACGCGGGCAGGTATCCGGTAAGCCCAAGCCCCTTCGATGAGCACGCGCCGTCCTCTTGCCGATCCGGCCTTGGTGATTGGCCCGCGATTGATCCGTTCCCGATGAATGCTCGGACGGTGACAGGCCCAGGTAGCTCACGAGCTGCCGGGGATGAGTGAAACGATGGAAGTCACCGATCTCGGAGACCAGGATCACGGCGGCAATCTGCGAGATCCCGCATCGCCTGGAATGCTTGCACCACCGGTGCCAGCGTCCAATCCGGCAGCAGCTTCATGATCTGCTGCTCCAGCCGTTCGAGCCGGTCATTGCTATCCCGGATCGCTGCCAGACTTTCCTCGATGAGGATATGGTGGGCTGGGTGATCGAATCGCTGGCAGCGAATCCAATTGATATGGGATTTCGTCCAATGGGTTTTGCCATGGAATATCCGGCCATGCCGAAGCAGAAAGCCTTGGAGGTGCTGACGATATCTCTTGAGCATTTCCATCGCCGTGATGCGTGAACGAACCAGGTCGCGAATCGCCTCATGCGCCTTATCGGGCACCCAGATCGGAGTCAAGTCCCCGGAGCGATGCAGCCGGGCCAGTTCCAGGGCATCGCGCCGATCATTCTTGATGCGTATGCCCTTCTTTGTGGGCGTGTGCGACGGTGCGATGACCACGCAGTCGTGACCAAAGCCAGCGATCTGGCGTTGCAGACCATAGCCGCACGGCCCTGCCTCGTAGCAAAATCACAGTTTGCCGTACTTGCCGGCGAGGTTCTTGACGAGCTTCAATACCGCCGCTGGCTCATTTGGAACTTGGCCGTAATAACGGATCTCGCCGGCTCGGCCCTCCTCGGCGATGGCGACGGCGATCGTTTCTTTGTGCGTGTCAAGTCCGATAAATGCTGTATTATTCGTCATAGCTTACCTCCTTGTGATTGAGTCCCTGCGGCGGACCATCCGCCGCAACACTCGTAGTGTATCACAACGGAGGTAAGCCACCGGCCATTTTTTTTATCGGCCGCCATTCTCCTTAGCGACGTCTGAATCTAGATCTCAATCATAGGGCCAGGGACGGTTGCTTCTACGGCGACATGGAGGTATTCATCAACGGAACGGACGACAAGGCATAGCCACCATGACCGACGACGACATCCTCGACGACCTGTTCCTCGCCCGCCTGCCCTCGCGGCGTTCCTGGAGCAGGCCACCGCCCAGCGAGACTGGCCCGATTCCGAGGCCACCCGCCGCCGGGCATACGAACTTTACGAGCAGGCACTCGCCGGGAAGAACCCCGTGGAGCGGCCCCGGTAACGACGGTCCCTATCATTGACATCGCCAGGCCCGGAGTCGATATTGATGCGAAACAACACTTCAGACTCCCAACGTGTCCGACCAGTCCAAAATTGATCCCGCAATTGAAGTGGGCGATACTGTCGCTTACAGCCAAAACTTCATAGCTCGCCAGCACCGATACCCAGAACAACATGCCGTCCGCCCCAGGCAAGGTGAACGTTTTACATCGCCTCGACACGGGCATCATCATGGCAGACATCGAATGGAATGAGCCAGGCCTTCCCAAGCGCGTAAACACCAAGAACCTCGTCAAGGCGAAAGCCGCCGACTCCGTGTAATAATCGCCCTCCCCGGTCTCTACTTCCTTCACGTCACTCCCCCCTCGCGCTGGCTCCGACCAACGCGAGCCAATATCGGTATCATCATCGTGTCCGAGCGTCGGCATGGCCCGCGCTCGGCTGCATTATCCCCAATTCTGCAACGCGACCGCCGTACCTGGCGGACGGCGGCTTGCCTTGACTGAAGCTCTGCGTCCCGGCAAGGCACGTTCCCCTTCGCCACCTCCGGAAGAACCCCAAGCACCCCGAGACTCCCCAGGGATCGGCAATTCAGCATTTCTGCAATCCTGAAACAGCATTTTGTTGTCAGGCGTCTTCCCTATGCTCTGCTTAGGCGGAATTTCCCCGGGAAATTTGGGAAATCGCTTCCGCCTTTCTGTATCTCCGCGTTGCCGTAAATTCTGTGTTTGACCATCTCTGGAAATGGTGATACACGGAGAGTCGCAATTCCGCACAATCGCATTTCTGGCAGGTATTCATGATCGTTAGTTTTCTCAACCAAAAAGGGGGTGTGGGCAAGACCACGCTCGCCATCAACGTCGCCGACGCACTCTCGCGGCACAAGCATCGGGTTCTCCTCGTCGATGCCGACCCGCAGGGCTCGGCCCTCGATTGGGCCGCCGCCCGACGGGCGAACCGCTCTTCCCCGTCGCCGGGCTTCCCGAGCCTCGATTCATAAAGAGCTTCCGACCCTGGCCAAGGGTATGACGTGGTCATCATCGACGGTCCGCCGCGAGTTTACGACGTCGCCCGCTCCGCCATCATGGCCAGCGACCTCGTCCTGATTCCGGTCCAGCCGTCCCCTTACGACGTGTGGGCGGCGAAGGAAATCGTCGACCTGATGAACGAGGCCACGGTCTTCAAGCCGAGCCTGAAATCCGCATTTGCGATTAATCGTAAAATCGTGAATACGGCCCTCGGTCGCGACGTGGTCGACGCTTTGGCGGCTATCCGATCCCCGTTCTGAAGGCCGCGATCTGTCAGCGGGTCGCCTTGGCCGAGTCCGCCGCCCAGGGACAAACGGTCTTCGAGACGGCCCCGACCACCCAGCCGGCAAGGAGGTCCTCAGTCTGGTCGACGAGATCATGGAGTTCGCCGCATGAAGAAGATCACCATCGGCGGCAAGCCGACCGCGAAATCCGACCAATACGCCCGACGATTGGGTCTCGGACCGCTCCGGCAAGACGAAGCGGTTGACGATCGACATCCCGCTCTCGCTGCATCAACGAGTCAAGAGCCAATGTGCCTTGAAAGGCGAGAACATGGCCGACGTGGTTCGCGAACTTCCGAACAACACTTCGGCCAGGAGTATCAGGGAAGGGCGAAGAGAAGCGATCCCGCGTCCAACTGAGCCAAACACGATTCTGTAACTTTCCGTAATTACGACCGTGACCAAACCGGAACTCGAAGAAACGCGAGACACAAAGAGCAGCGACTCGAAGACACGCCGACGCGTTCTCGCCGGCCCGTCTCCGATCGTCTGTCGAAGCCTACGACCGCATCCTGAGCGAGCCGCCCGATCGAACCGACTTCCTGCATACCGTGATGTGCCAGGTCGGCATGCCGCGACGTTCCACCGAGGCCCGGGTCTTCGAGCGGCACAACGGGCCGTTCAGCATCCTGCTCGAAGCGGGCAAGCTCTGGAACGGCCGCGAATGGCAGCCGCAACCGTTGCCCTACGGCACGACGCCCCGGCTCGTGATGGTCCACCTGAGTTCCGAGGCGATCCGCACCCAGAACCGCCGCGTCGAACTCGGCGACAGCATGCGGCAATTCCTGCTGACGCTGGGGATTCAGACCAACGGCGGCGAACGGGGCGGCTACACGATGTTCCGCAAGCAGATGGAGGCCCTGGCCGCTGCCGCCTGACGATCGGCATGCAATCCGAAGGGAGGGTGGTCACGGTCGACGCCAAGCCGATCAAGCGGTTCGAGGCATGGCTCCAGCACGACGGCAACAGCAAACGCTCTGGCCGGGAGTCCTGGAACTCTCCACCGATTTCTACGAGACTCTGGCCCAACACGCCGTCCCCCTCGACTACCGGGCCCTCTCGGCCCTCAAGCATTCGGCACTCGCCCTGGACGTTTACACGTGGCTCGCCCACCGGCTTTGCCGGATCAGACAAGCGGGCGGAGTCATGCTGAGCTGGGAGAACCTCCGGGACCAGTTCGGCCAGGAGTACGTCAACGCGAAGGACTTCAAGCGGGAGTTCCGCGACGTTCTCCGCCAGGTCTGGCTCGTCTATCCCGACGCCCGGATCGAAGACGCCCCCGGCGGGATCATCCTCCGGGAATCACCCCCGCCGATCAGCAAGGCGACGCTCAGTATGCCCGGTTTGCGAACCCGAAGGCGCAGCCTGTGGATAAGTCGGGAGCTTGACGAAGTTATCCACGCTGAATCACCCCCCCCGTGCGCTGAATCGCCCCCCGGAATTGGTTAAAATGTGCGCTGAATCACCCCCCCGTAAAACCTATAGTATATATACCTATAGTTTCTTCCTGTAGTTGCTCGGCCCATTTGTGTGGATAACAGACTGAAATTCCTTCGTTTTGCCATATTCGCAGCCATCGCAGATCGAAAATGGAGTATTCAAGGGCATTCAGGAATGAGTAAGAGACGTATCGCATTGACATAGCTCCCAATCGCAAGCAAATAGGCCCAAGGGAAGCTAAACACCCCACCTGGCTACCCATCCAGCAGAAGCTTGCGACCTCGCGTGTAATCGACTCCCAATCGCCGCACGTCGAAATGGTGCTTTATATAGAATGAGGTGTCACCGCGCCATCCTTTCCTTAAAGTCCCCAAACGCCGCGATTGCTTTATATGATGGGCCGATTCTCGAATTTCCGGCCCACCCAGGCTGGGGCACCCGTGACCTCGCCCTGGGACCCGCCCGCAAATCCGGGGTGGATGGCAGGCGAAGACCGAAGGCGACGGCGTAAAAGGCAAGTGGCTGGAGGCAGGCTTCCAGCGGCTTACGATCTCCATCGACCCGAAAAAACGCAGAAAAGCTCTGAAAACCTCGCTTTTTGGCCTTCAAAACGCTGAAACCCGCACTCAGCCTATTGCGCAGCATTTATAAATGTGATAATATCCTTAATAGGGGTTAATGATTAACCCTCATATCGTACAAGGAGGATCATAATGCATCACGTAAACGCACACCAGATCAAGAATCAACAGAAACCACCACAACCGTCGCCGAGCCGCCGGCAGCCGAAGCCATGGAGACGGCCGAGCTTCGCCGACAGGGTCGGACAAAAGAAATGGGTAGCCGCCCCCGATCCGTTCGGCATCGCCAGCGACAACCTTGCCGGCGTCCGCCTCTTCGAGAGCAAGCAGGATCGCCAGATGGCCATCAAGTTCGGCGAGGCCGTCCGAGGACAAGCCCAGCCAGGCCGTCATCGACAAGATGAAGGAGGCGGGCTACCGCTGGAACCCGGCAGACCGGATATGGGCACATCCGGTCAGGCCGGAATCCGCCATGAGCACCCGGATCGAAGCGGAACGGCTCTATCAGGAAGTGCGCCAGATGATCCGGCAGGAGAAGGGCATCGAGGCCGGGACAAGAAATTCCCTTCTAATCGGAAGCCGTCGTCCCATGACCATACCCCCAACCTATAATCTTCACGACCTTGGCCCCCAGGCCCAGATGATGCGAAGAACTGCAACAACGAACGCCTGGCGATGATCCTGCAATACGTCGCCCTCGGCTCCATGATCGTCATGACCGGAGTCGCGGCCAGCCAGATCTTAAGAGAAGCTGTTCGGCACGCCGGACACGACCAGCGGCAGGTCAAGATGACTATGCCGAGCGGCCTTCCCGACAACCCCAGGCGAGAAGCAGCTGTTGCAAGGCAAGCGAACCTGTCCAATGGTTTGCCGCCAAGCGGCCAGCCGCGACCGCTTAGCCGAGCCGAACGCCGGGAAACGCAATTTGCCTGATGGTTCCTGACGATGGCACGGAAACCGCCGACTGGCGACAACCCTCGCTATTCCCACCCGACCCAGACGACTCGCCTGAGCCTCAAGACCATGTATCCTCTCAACCCGAAGGAGACCACCATGCAGTACAAGACGATCGTTCTCGAACTTCTGCAACAACGACCGGAGATGCACGAGCAGCTCCGCAAGAACCGGAAGCTGCTGCCGACGATGGAGTTCTACGCCAAGGAACTGAAGGCCAGCCACGAAGCCTGGAAGGAAACCCTCTCCCAGGCGAAGCCGGGCAGCGACCCGAGCCAGATCGCGAGCGAAGCGATGGAGATGGCCCTCAAGGAACTGGAGGATCGTTTGCCCTCCGAGTCTCCTCAGGACGAGCAGGAACGCTTTCCTCGACGAAGCGATGGCGTTCGTCCGCAGTCACACGTCGCGCGGCTAAGGCGTCACGCAACCAGCCGACGCTGTTTGACTCCCTCTCCGACGATCCCTCTCCGGCCACGCCGACCCCGCCAGCGGCCGTAAACGACGGCACGCTACTCAGCCCGCCGGGCCGCAGCGGACACCCGGTTCCCCCTGAAGGTCCCGCCAACTGCCCGCTGGCCCGGTCGCTGCACCGCCAGAGCCCGGACCAGCGCCGTCGGCTGCGATCGCCAGCGGCGAAAAGGCAAAGGCCCGCGACATCCTCGCCGCCATCCGCACGCTGAAGACCATCGAGCAGGAGCAGCGGCCGGCAACTCCGGAGGAGAAACAGACGCTCGCCCGCTTCGCCGGCTTCGGGCCGGTTGCCCTGTCGATTTTTCCCGATCCGGTCACCGGCACGTTACAAGGACGCCGGCTGGCAGGCCCTCGGCGAGGAGCTGAAGACGCTGCTTACGCCCGCAGGAATACGACAGCGCCAAGCGCACCACCTTCAACGCCTTCTACACGTCGCCCACCGTCATCGCCGCCATCCACGAGGCCATCGCCCGCCTGGGCGTTCCCGCAACGCCACGATCCTGGAACCCGGATGCGGCACCGGCAATTTCATGAGCCAGGGCAAGCAAGGGACGCGCTTCATCGGCGTCGAGATGGATTCCATCTCCGGCCGCATCGCCAAAGCGCTCCATCCCGACCAGGACATCCGCATCGAGAGTTTCCGCGACACGAAGCTGCCCGAAGACCGCATTGACGCGGTGATCGGCAACGTGCCGTTCGCCGACCTCAAGCTCGACTATCACGGCCAGAAGCTCTCCCTGCACGATTACTTCTTCGCCAAGTCCGTCGACGCCCTGAAGCCCGGCGGCGTGCTGGCCCTGGTCACGATCGCATTTCACGCTCGACAAGCAGAATGCCGCCATCCGCGAGTACCTCGGCCGCGAAAGCCGATTTCGTGGGAGCCATCCGCCTGCCATCGGATGCCTTCAAGCGGGAAGGCACCGCCGTGGTCACCGACATCGTGTTTCTTCGCAAGCGTGCACCGGGCGAGCCGGCCCGACCATGTCGATCCCGACTGGCTGGGCATCGCCCCGCTTGCCATCGACGGCGTGGAGGTTCCGGTCAACCGCTACTTCCTGAACCATCCCGAAATGGTCCTGGGCACCTGGACCCGCAAGGACACGCTCTATGGAGGCGAAGGCTACAGCGTCATCGGCAACGGCGATCTGGCCGAGCAGCTCAAGGAAGCCATCGACCGCCTGCCCGAATTCGCACCGATCGCAAGCATCGCCCGGCCAGGAACGCACCCGCCCCGGCCTTCACGCCGCCGCCGCCGGAACGCCACATCAGCGAAGGCAGTTTCTTCGTCGGCGACGACCGAAGTCATCTACCAGATCGAAGGCGGGCAAGGCGTGCCCGTCGTCTATGGCGGCACGACGCTGAAAGCCGACGGCACGCTGACCGGCAAACGCCTGGCCGCCCTGGTCGGCCTGCGCGACCGTGCCCGCCGCGTCCTGCAATCGCAGAACGAAGGCTGGCCCGAGGCGAACCGCAACGAGGCACGCCGCGAACTCAACCGGGCCTATGACCGGTTCGTGGCCACCTACGGCCCGATCAACAAGACCACCTTCGGCGAAACCGCCGACGGCAGCGTCATCCGCCGCATGCCCAACCTCGTGAAGTTCCGGGAAGACCCGGACGCCATGCTGGTCATGTCGCTGGAGGATTACGACGAGGTGACCGGCAAGGCGACCAAGGCCGCCATCATGACCAAGGACGTGGTCGGCAAGACCCCGCCCATCACGCACGTCCGCAGCGCCGAGGAAGGATTGCTGGTCTCCCTCAACCAACGCGGCGCGGTCGATCTGCCGTTCATCGCGCACCCTCTACGGCAAGCCCGAAGCAGCAGATCATCGCCGAGCTGGGCGACCTGATCTTCCCCGACCCGGAATCCAAAACCTGGCAGACCGCCGACGCCTATCTCTCCGGCAACGTCCGGGCCAAGCTCGCCGCCGCCGAGGCTGCCGGCCCGCCATATGCCCGCAATGTCAACGCCCTGCGGGCAGTGCAGCCCGAGGACGTGCTGCCCGGCGACATCGACGCCAATCTCGGTGCACCGTGGATACCGGAAAGCGACATCCAGGCATTCGCCGCCGAGCTGTTCCACGTCGATCCGTCCTCGCGTCCCGGTCGCGCCACCTGAAAAAAGATGCCGTCTGGAGCCTCGAGGCCGACTACGCCGCCAAGGCGTCGGTCGCCGCCACGTCCGAATTCGGCACGGCACGTGCCAACGGCACCTGGCTGCTTGAACTGGCCCTCAACATGAAGTCGCCGACGATCTACGACACCATCCAGAACGGCGACCGCGAGGAGCGCGTGGTCAACCAGGAAGCGACGATGGCCGCCCGCGAGAAGCAAAAGCTCATCAAGGAACGGTTCCGCTCCTGGGTGTTCACCGATCCCGAACGCACCGAGCGGCTGGTGCGGCTCTACAACGACACCTACAACAATCTGCGTCCCCGCCTGTTCGACGGCTCGCACCTCGACTTCCCCGGCATGAACCAGACCATCAAGCTGCGGCCCCACCAGGACGACGCCGTCTGGCGCGGCATGAGTTCCGGCAACACGCTGCTTGCCCACGCCGTCGGCGCCGGCAAGACCTTCACGATGGCCGCCACCGGCATGAAGATGAAGCAGGCCGGCCTCATCAAGAAGCCGATGTACGTGGTCCCCAACCACCTGCTGGAGCAATTCTCCCGCGAGTTCATGCAGCTCTACCCCAATGCCAGGCTGCTGGTCGCCGCCAAGGAAGACCTGACCCGCGACCGCCGCAAGTTCCTGACCGCCAAGATCGCCAGCGGCGAATGGGACGGCATCATCGTCACCCATTCATCAGTTCGAGCGGATCGGCATGTCGCGCGACTACCAGGAGAAGTTCCTCCTGGAGCAGATCGCCGAATACGACGAGCTGCTCCGCGAACACGCCGGCGCCAAGGGAGCCAACCGCAATCTCATCAAGACCATCGAGAAGCAGAAGGCCGCGAGAGTGCGAACGCCTGAAAGACCTGCTCGCCGAGGACAAGAAGGATGACGGGCTGGTGTTCGACGAACTCGGCGTCGATCACGTCTTCATCGACGAGGCGCATTATTTCAAGAACCTGGAGACGCCGACCAAGATGGAGCGCGTCGCCGGCATCCAGACCGGCGGCTCCGAGCGGGCCTTCGACGTGTACATGAAAGCCCGTTACCTCGACGAGCAGCACGCCGGCCACGGGGTGACGTTCGCCACCGGCACGCCGATTTCCAACACGATGGTCGAGATGTACACGATGCAGCGATTCCTCGACCCCGAGGGACTGAAGAGCCGGGGGCTGGAGCATTTCGACGCCTGGGCGGCCACCTTCGGCGAAGTCATCGACACGATGGAAATCTCCCCGGACGGTGCGGGCCTGCGGCCGCGAAGCCGGTTCGCCCGCTTCACCAACCTGCCGGAACTCCAGCAGATGTTCCGGGCCTTCTCCGACGTGCAGACGGCCGAGATGCTCAACCTGCCGCGGCCCCGCCTGGAAGGCGGCAAGCCCATCGTCGTTGCCTGCCCGATGTCCGACGAGCAGCACGCCCTCCAGCAGGAGCTGGTCGAACGCTACGAACGGCTGCGGTCACAGAAAGTCGACCCGCGGGATAGACAACGCGCTGGCCATCACCACCGACGGCCGCAAGCTCGCCACCGACGCCAGGATGCTGTCGGCCACGGCACCCGACTTCCCGGAATCGAAGGTCAACCGGCTCGTCGAAAACGTCGCGGCCATCTGGGAACGGACCGCCGCGACACGCGGCACGCAGATGATCTTCGCCGACATGGGCGTCAATCCGACCGCCGTGGGGCTACTCGCCCTACGAGGACATCATCAAGAAGCTGATCGCTGCCGGCATTCCGCGCCGAGCAGATCGCCGCCATCGGCGACGCCGAATCCGACGCCAAGAAACAGGCCCTCTTCGAGAAAGTCAGGCAAGGCTCGGTCCGCGTGCTGATCGGCAGCACCCAGAAAATGGGCACCGGCACCAACGTCCAGAAACGCCTGGTCGCCCTGCATCACCTCGACGCCCCCTGGAAGCCGGCCGAGGTCGAGCAACGCGACGGCCGCATCCTCCGCCAGGGCAACGAGAACGAGGAAGTGGCGATCTATCGCTACGTCACCGAAGGATCGTTCGACGCCTATATGTGGCAGGCCCTGGAAACCAAGGCCCGGTTCATCGGCCAGGTCATCACCGGCGACAACGCCGCCCGCCGTGCCGAGGACATCGGCGGCCAGGAACTCTCCTATGCCGAGGTCAAGGCGATTGCGTCCGGCAACCCGGCCGTGCTGACGCTTGCCGAGGCCGACGCCGAACTGCAACGGCTCACCCTGCTCAAGAAGAACCATCTCGACGAACAATACGTCGCCCGCCGCAGCGTGCGTGATTTGCCGGGGACCATCGCCAGCCTGTCCGAGCGTCTGTCCAAGCTCACGGCGGACCAGGCCACGGCGACCGCCCATGCCGACGATCCGATCACCATCGGCAGCCGCACCTGGTCACGCGAGGACGTACCCGCCGTCCTGGCCGGCCAGCTCGATGCCTTGCCGAGAACGTCCGCGAGACGACCCGCGTCCCGCTCGGCACCTACCGGGGCCTGCGTTTCGGCATGGTCCTTCATCCGCAATTCCCGCCCGACGTGTACCTCGAAGGTGCGATCACCCGCCAGTCCACGCTCTCGCGGGACCACCAGGGGCCGCGTGCCGTCCTGAACGCCCTGGAACGCCTGGCCAGCGGCTACGGCTCCGAATGCGTCCGCGTCCGGCAAGACCTCGCCATCGCCGAGTCCCAGCTCCGCGACTACCAGGCCCGCCTGGGCAAGCCCTTCCTCCACGACGCCTACCTGTCCGAACTGACCGACCTTGCGTGACCAGCTCAAGGCCGGCCTTTCCGGCAACGGCTCAGGAGCCGGGCAACGAGACGGGCCGAGCGTTTCCGAACTGGCCGAGACGATCAAGGCGCTCAAGGCCGCGCACAGCATCGAGGCCACGCCGCAGCGCGTCCGGCAGAAGCATTCATCCGCCGAGGAACCTGTCACCGCCCGCATCCGCCGCCGGACGGAGGCGGTTCCTGCTACCGACCCGGCGATTCAGCCCGATGCACCCGAGCCGGGGGCATCCCCGCCGTCCAAATCCCATGGCCCAGACCAATACCAACGACCAGACACCTACCGCGATTCCGTCCGGCCACGCCAGCAAGTTCCGGCAGGAAGCCAGCAAACCCCAGATGACCTTCCAGCAACGCCTGGCGATGGAGCGGCAACGCAAGGATCTGGAGCCAAGCCTGTCCTGACTCCTCAATTCGTGGGTGAAGTCCTCAATTCGTAGCGAATCTCAATCCGTCCCGTGAAGCCAGCCGGCCCAGTCTCCGCCATCAGACCTCAGAATACTGCTTCCCATGTTGCCTATATTCACTATGTTCCGTGTTTCCGATTCTTCAACATCTAACGCAACTGGACGCCTCGCCTGCGGCGACCGCGTGCTTTCGGGCTCCGCTCTGCTCGGTCCGTGCCGGACGCTAACGCCCCTTCCGCCCGCACGGCGCCACGGCCGCACGCGGCCTAAAGCGGTCGCCTCCGCGCGAGAATTTGCTTGAGGTGGGGCGAATCCCCAAAGCCGTCAAGGACAAGCCTCTGGCGGACGATCGTGGCCTCCTCCCAATTTTCCCTCGCTGCGCTCTGTGCAGATCGGTGCCCTCCCCGCTGTCCGTCCTTGACTGCTTTCCCCCCTTCACGTTTGGGACTTCGTCCCCCCTGCCGCTGAAAAAGTGCGCGGTGCTGCTTTTCAAGCAACAGGGCTCCACGAATTTCACGGACACCGAATCAGCGCAACCACCACATGCCACCCCACGGGGGAGGCGTTCAGTACAAGACCCCGGCCCGACCAGCCCCAGCCCAAATAGCCCACAATCGAACGTGGAGGGGACCGTGAACCGGAGAAATTGCCTATTGGCAGGGTGTGAGCACCTGAGATTGAAAATAACGCTTCCTGGGGAGCGTTATTCAGAGATTGAAGCCGTCTTCCATTTGGGGGCGGGACCAGCAGGACCCTCAATTCCCGCCCCCAACCGCCACCCCTTTCCCCTCTCAACTTGTGTTCCGTTTGGGACATCCGCATACCCGTCGTACCATTTTGGAAACGCAGTTGACATAGCGCAAGCGAGGCGGTAAATATTTCGTTATATGGCGAAATGTAAATGAGGACTTACATGCGCGATTTGATGGCCGTAATGAAGGCCCTGGCCGACGAGAACCGGGTGCGAATCCTGATGGCCCTCCGGCCCCGGAGCTCTGCGTCTGCCAGATCGTGGAGTTGCTTGGCCTGGCCCCGTCCACCGTCTCCAAGCACATGGCGATCCTCAAACAGGCCAGGCTGGTGGATAGCCGCAAGGAGGGGCGGTGGATGTTTTACCGCGCTTGCCGAAGACGACGCGCCCGCCGAAGCCAAGGCGATGACCGCGACGGTCTCCAACTGCTCGCCGATGACCCGCGACAGCGCGAAGATGCCAAGCGGCTGAAACAAATCCTCGAACTCGACCGCGATGAGCTGTGCCGGAGGCAGAACCGATGCTGAAGGTCCTGTTCCTTTGCACCGGCAACTCCTGCCGCAGCCAGATGGCCGAGGGCTGGACGCGTCGCCTGAAGGCCGACCAGATCGAGCCCTACTCGGCCGGGATCGAGGCCCACGGTCTGAACCCGGACGCCGTTCGGGTCATGGCCGAGGCGGGCGTGGACATTTCCGGCCAACGTTCAAAACTGCTCGACGAACTGGGCGATGTGGATTTCGATTATGTCGTGACCGTTTGCGACCACGCCTACGAGTCGTGCCCGGTGTTTTCCGGAAAGGCCAGGGTCGTTCACGTCGGTTTCGACGATCCGCCCCGCCTGGCGGCCATCGCCAAGACGGAAGAAGAACGATTGGCCCCGTACCGCCGGGTACGGGACGAAATCCGGGCGTTTGTCGAAACATTGCCGGATTCCCTAGAACACAACAGCAGCATAGGCGTTCCCAATGAACAAGGCAGCGTGCCCAGCGGCAGGTTTTCTTTCCTGGATCGTTTCCTGACGCTCTGGATTTTTCTGGCGATGGCGGTCGGTGTGGCGCTCGGCCATTGCCTGCCGGGCATCGGATCGTTGATCGACCGTTTCAAGTGGGCACGACCAACATCCCCATCGCCCTCGGCCTGATCCTGATGATGTACCCGCCGCTGGCCAAGGTGAAGTACGAGGAACTGCGCGACGTGTTCCGCAACTGGAGGGTGCTGGGCCTGTCGCTGGTGCAGAACTGGGTCATCGGCCCGATCCTGATGTTCGTGCTGGCTCGTGTTCATGGGCTTCCTCTTTCCCGCTTGCGGCCCCACGAGCCGGTTCGCAATACATGATGGGGCTGATCCTCATCGGCCTGGCCCGCTGCATCGCCATGGTCATCGTGTGGAACGACCTGGCCAAGGGCGACACGGAATATGCCGCCGGGCTGGTCGCCTTCAACAGCATCTTCCAGGTGCTTGTTCTACAGCGTCTATGCCTGGGTCTTCATCACCGTGCTGCCGCCGTTGCTGGGCCTGCAGGGAGCGTCGTCCAGGTCACCATCGGCCAGATCGCCAAGAGCGTGTTCATCTACCTGGGCATTCCCTTCCTGGCCGGGCTGATCACGCGGTTCGTGCTCGTGAAGGCTGAAGGGGCGGACTGGTACGAACGAACGTTCATCCCCAAGATCAGCCCCATCACGCTGGTGGCCCTGCTGTTCACGATCCTGGTGATGTTCAGCCTCAAGGGCGACAAGATCGTGCGACCGCCCCTTCGACGTGCTGCGGATCGCCGTGCCGCTGCTGATCTACTTCATCGTGATGTTCCTGGTGAGCTTCTCATGGGGCGGAAGGCCGGGGCGACTTATGCCCAGACCGCCACCCTGTCCTTCACCGCCGCCAGCAACAATTTTGAGTTGGCCATCGCCGTGGCCGTGGCCGTGTTCAGCATCCATCACGGGGCGGCCTTCGCGGCGGTCATCGGCCCCCTGGTCGAGGTCCCGGTGATGATCGGCCTGGTCAACGTGTCGCTGTACTTCCAACGGCGGTACTTCACGGAATCCTCTGTTCCGGCAGTGGAGGGGGCGGCGCTCGCAGAAGCGAAAATGGATTGATGACAAACGAGAATTGATGGAAAAGGCGACTCCGGTGCCTCAGAACGACCACAAGAAATGCTACGGGACGATGTTCCCTTCCATCCTATCTGTCGAAGCCGATCGGATCATATCCGGGAAGGTTTTCTCGTATGAAATAGTGCGGGCCGGAGGGGCGTGGGTATCGCACCGCAGAGTTGCAACCAACATGCAGGAATGGGACGACTGCCTCGCGTGTCCCGATTTCGAGCACTGCTACAAACTCTGCGTAGGCAGGCTTGCGTTGGAGTCGGCGATCATCAGCGTTCACGACGCCCGACCAGTAGCGAGATGGCGATGGCATGACGCCATGCCTCATGCAAGTGAAGCCTTCTGCCGTGCTCCTATTGGATAGCGGGTTTCTCGTGCAGGTAGGCGTGCATTTCGTCTTGCACGTATTTCGTGAAGGCATCCTTCTGGAGGAAACAAGGCCCAAACCTTCGGGGCCAGCTTCCACTCCGTCACCTTGCCGCCATGTACATTGATAATCACGAGCATCGGATCGCTGATTTTGTAAGTTTGCGTGACTTCCTGGTTCCTTGCAGCCTGGTAATCGACCATCTGGAGCTTGACCTTGCCGCTCTTCAGGTTGTCGGCAAAGCCGGATTGCACCGACTCCTCGATGAGGCCGCTGATCTTCACGCAGGTTGGGCAGCGTTCTGTGCGGTGGAAGTAGCGGGCAACGACTTGATGTTTCGGCTCAGCCGGGAAGGCGTCGGATGCGGTTTTAATCTCGGCCTGTCCCTCGGTAGTCTTTCCCGCGTTGCGAGGTGTCTCTGCCGCAGTGTTGGATGCACCAGGTTGCCCAGATTTTTGACAAGCGACAACAGTTGACAGCAACAACCGCCCAACGCAAGCCAGCAAGAGCACGCTTTTGACTTGGAAACGCTTCGTCATTGCACTCTTCCTCGCATATTGTAAGAACGACGTTCAACTATGGTTTTCCATTCCGTCACCTACTCCGCCGGCCAATCCTCTTCCAAGAGGAGTCCCGCGATGTCGCTGGTGGCCAACCACAGTTCGCTCAGTGCCCGCTGGAACGGGTTCCCGAGGTTCGTTTCCGCCACGGCCCGTTGAGCCTGAAGGACTCGCAGATACTCGAACTGACCGCCCTGGAAGGCAGCCAGGGCGAGTTGGTAAGCCTCCCGTGCGTCCGGCAGTATCGAGGTCCGGTAACGTTCGGCCCGCTCACGGGCCGCGGTGTACTGTCCGAACGCAGTGGCCAAGCGGCCGAGCAGCATGTTCTGGACCCGCTCCACGTCTGCCGCTGCCCGACACACCTCAGCGTTCGCTGCCTGCACGTTGCCCTGGTTGCGGTTGAACAAAGGAATAGGCAGGCTTGCGCGGAAGGCCCATTGGCTCTGGTGATCCACGTTGTCCCGTTCGTAGCCGGCCCCGACAGTCACGTTGGGGATCGGTTCGACTCGCGCTCGTCGCAAAGCGAGTTGCGCCCGGTGACGCCAACCCGAGCCACACGGATGTCAGGATGGCACTCCAGCAGGCGATGGGCGGCGAGGTCGAAGTCGTAATCGGGCCAAGACGATTCGACGGACCTTTGAGCGAGGTATCGGGAAAATCCGGGGCTCCCATCACAGCCGCCAGACGACGCCACGCGGCGGGTGCGCTCCTGTCGGGCGGCCTCCAGTTCCGCCCGAAAGCGGTTCAGTTCGACCCGGATTTCGAACGAGGTCCAGCGGCGCTGCTTGCCGGCCCTTCACGAGGGTCTCGGTGGTCTCGGTCGCCTTGCTCGCCAAACGGACCAATTCGGAGTAAATCTCGATGCGCGTGCTGGGCGGCCAGTACGTCGAACAATCCTCGACGGACGGCCGTGTACAGGGCGAACCGCTGGCCAAGAACCTGCAAGCGGGCTTGATCCACCTCCTGCTCCCCAACCTGGCGGCTCAGCCGGAGCTTTCCGCCGGTAACTAGCTCCTGACCGACGAACGGAGCGACGATGAAACCACCCGACCCATTGCTGTTGCCAAGTTCCGTGCCCCCTGCGCTTACCGTGGGATTCGGGTAAAGACCGGCCTGGACGTGCGGCCCCGCCGCCCCGTTTTTCGACCCGCAGACTCGCTTCCCGCAGTTCCGGGTTCCGCTCCAGGCTGATGCGGAGAAGGTCTGGCAGCCCGAGGGACTCCTTTACTTCCTGGGATGCCACGATCCGGGCTCCTGTCGGGGGCTGAATCGCCTCCGGCGGTTCAGGGATGACCGCCGATACCAACCGGACCTCCTGGGAAGCCGCGATGTTGGTTCCTGGCGGAGGCTGCATTCTCTCTGAGGGCTCTGCGACGGTTGCCGAGACCGACTGAGGTAACGTAGCGCTCGGCGCCTTGGCCTAAGCTGGGCTTGCGAATGGGCGCAGCCTTGTGTATTATGCCAAGAAAGGCTGCCAGCAAGGCGGCAGCAGATACTTGCCGGTGTTTTCAATCCTTCCATGAACGACCCCCTCCTTGGGCTAAGCGCCACTTCTTCCGTGAAGCGACCCCTTACCGTTCTATCGGATACTTCGTCACGGAGACTCGTCCCGTGTTGTATCCGGCTTTCCAAAACCCCATACCCCGGTCCCTGAGTCATGCGCCGCGAAGCGAAGTCACAATGTCCGCTCGGGCTGCCTGCATGGCTGGCATGAAGCCGGCCAGCATTCCCACGATCAGCGACACTCCTAACCCTAGTGCAGCCAGCGCCGGCGAGGCGGCAAAGGTAATGTTGATGCCTTCCGTGGCAACGGCCAGCGACCCCATTGCAGCACGGCCAGCGCGCTCCGACGCCCACCAATCCGCCGGCAATACTGAGAATCATGCTCTCGATCAACACGAGGCCGAAGATGCGGAGGCTGGTCAGCCCGAGCGTCTGCAAACGGATGTTCTGAACTCGATCCTGTACGGCCATCATGGTCGTCGTGGACACCAGCGTGAGCACGAGGATGACGCAGGCGTACCCCAGGTAATTGGCGAAGCCGACCATCTCACCGAGATCACCGACCGCAAAGTCTTCAAAGACGCCCTTGCCGCGCATGTCGGTCTGAACGCGGTCGGCGTGGAAGGCGGTGTCGATCGCGCGGGCCACGGCAGTGGGGTCTGCTCCCTCGGCCACCTTGACCTCAAACTGCGTCACCATCCCAACCGAGTTCAGGCCGCGAGTGTACTGGATAAACTCCAGGTCGCGTAAATCATGTTCTCCTCGACCGGCACGGGCGACGAGAAGATGCCCACCACGCTTACCGTGACCTCGCCAACCGTGAACTTGTCGCCGGTTTTCAGTCCGCGTTGTGCCGCCACGGTTCGGCCGACCAATGCCGCATCTCGCTGCCGCTCGAAGACGCTGAAGTCTCCCGACAGCAGCGCCAGTCTGCGAAACTCCCGAAGTTTTTGCGATGGTACGCCGTGGAACACGATCAGGTCGAGCGTGGCCCCGCAGTTGTTCATAAAGACCTTCGTAGGCAGCACATCCGCTACGCCGGGGATTTTGGCAATGGTCTTGCCGTAATCCTCGGGCAGCCGGCTGGTCTCCGGGCAGAAGCGGTAGATTTGGAAGACGATCAGCGAGCGGTCGCTGTCCTTGTTCTTGCTCAGGCCCTTCATTCCCTCTTCAATTCCACCCACGAAGGCGAAGACGAACAAAGCCACGGCAGCCCCGCTGAGCGTAAGCAACGACCGGGTGCGATGGCCCCACAGCGTTTTCAAGACGTAAGGAAAAAATTTCAACATGCTCACGCCCTCGCCAGTTCTTCTGGGTGCTCGTCCCTGTCGAGCAGCTTGCCTTTCTCCAGGCGGAGTCGGCGACGGGAATCCCGGCGGTCTTGGGGTCGTGAGTCACCACCAGGAACGTCGTGCCCAATTCCTCGTTCAATCGCTGCATCAGTTCAAGGATTTGCTCCGTGCTCTGGGCATCGAGATCGCCCGTAGGCTCGTCGCCCACCACGAGTACCGGGTCGGCGACAATCGCCCGTGCAATCCGACCCGCTGCTCCTGACCGCCGGAAAGCTGACGCGGGTAGTGCTCGGCCCGATCCGACAAGCCAACCGCCTCCAGAGCGAGCAATACCCGTTTCCGCCGCTCCGAGCGGGAGAAAGGGAGCAGGAGCAGCGGCATCTCCACGTTTTCGTAGGCGGTCAGCACGGGGATGAGATTGTGCGTCTGAAAGATGTAGCCGATGTTCGCCGCCCGCCAGTGTGCCAGCCTCGTCCGCGACAACTTCGTCATCTCGGTGCCGTTGACGATGATCGTGCCTGCGGTCGGCGTGTCGATGCCAGCGATTTGGTTCAAGAGCGTGCTCTTGCCCGATCCGCTGGCCCCCATGAGCGAAACGAAGTCATGCCGCTCGATTTCCAGAGAAACCTCGTCGAGCGGTTTGATCGTGTATTCGCCTTTGTGGAACTCTTTGGTCACACTCTGAATTTCCACCGGCGCCATGGTATGGACTCCTGTTTGTTTCTTCGATTAGGGGCTGTCGCTGATCGGTGCTACTTTCCCGCGTTATCGCCCTTGATGATCCGTTTGATCTTTTTCGACGGTCCTCTTTGAGTCGTGGCTTCAACTCCCTGGGTTGTGTCTTCGCCGGTTATGGTGATCCGCTCGCCCTCCTTGATCCCCTCACGGCCGCCAACGATGAGCTTGTCCACTTCAGTGAGTCCTTCCAAGACTTCCACCAAGTCTCCTCTGCCCGTTTGCTGACCGATCTTGACTGGCCGCGCTCGGGCTTTTCCAGCCGCCTGGTCCGCGACCCACACTCGGCTGCCGCCTTCGCCGGCCTCCACCAACGGTCCCGGCACGAGCAGGCGGAGTTGCTCGGATGGTTTCGCGTCGGACCCAGGTTCGGCGGCAGCCAGGTAGGTGCAGCGGGTCAGCATGTCCGGGCGGAGGTCGGCGGGCGGGTCTTTGATCGCCACCTTCACGTCAAGCGTGTTCTTTTGCAGGTCGGTGAATGCGGTCTTGAAGAGCACCTCTCCTTCCAGCCCGCTGGACACCGCTTCCGTCTCGATCTTGACGGGCTGGCCTGGGCGGACGCGCGGAACCTGGTCCAAGGGCACGTCGGTTCGTAGTTGCAGCAGCTTGGGATCGTAGAGTGTCACGACGGTGCTTGACTCTTGCAAGGCATTCGGCGCGAGGCCGCTGACCCGTAAGCCCGGCCGGGCTACTAACCGGAGCACCCGGCCGTCTTGCGGTGCGCGGATCACCATGCGCCAGGCGGAGTTTCGCCGTGTCCACGGTGTTTTGGGCTTGCTCGACAACGGCCTCAGCCGCCTTCACGTTGGCCTCGCCCGCAGCAACGTCCCGCGTCTCTTCGATCTTCAAGTCCAACTGTTGCTTGAGCGTGTCGCGCCGGGCTGTAAGCGCTGCCGCCTCCGTTTCCAGTCGCCCTTTTCGGGTTTGGAGTTCCTGGACGGTTGCAGTCGCGGTCTCCAGTTCGCTCTGCGCAAAATCAATGGCCCGTTGCGGCACCGCAGCTTTGGCCGCCGTTTTCCCCTCCAAGTCGAGGCGAGCGAAGCGAAGGTGGGCCTCGGCCGCTTCCAACTTCTCTGGCAGCGAGGCCAACTCCGTCTGGACTTTGGCCAGCGCCGCCTCCGCCTCGAACAGCGGAGCTTGCAGATGGACTGGATACTTGTAGCGACTTCGGGCCGAGGCCAAGTTGGCACGGGCCTTGGCCAAGTCGGCTTCCCGCAGCCGAAGTTCCGCCTCAGCCCCTTGCAGGGCCAGCTTCGCATCAACGTCGATCAAGTAGGCCACTGGCTCGCCCGCCTTGACCGCCTGGCCTTCGACCACAAGGAGCCGCTCCAGTACCCCCTCCGCTAGCGCGGGAACGACGATGGGTGTCGGCCGCGCTTCCACCCACCCGGCACATTGAAACAACGGAGTGCCGGCCTGCCGCACCTCGGCACGGGCACTGAGGACCGGCATCACGGTCACGGGCCGGGAAGGCAGCAGACTCGTCCTGGCCGACCATGCGATCAGGCCGATAAAGCCGAGCAACAAACTGCCCGGCAGGACGTAGCGGGTAAGGAGGCGCGAACTTTGTTTGAGGCAGGCGGCCGGGCCTTGTTCCTCTCCCTTCGGCTCACGATTGACAGCCAGTTGTCGGAGGTCCAGGCGGCGGGGTGCTGGAGCAGTTGCGCCAGGCGGCTCGCCGTCGCCACCGGCAGGACTCTGTTTCAGGTCCAGGTGGTGTTGCATAGTCAGTGACCTCGCGCTGGTTTAGTCCCTTGCGGCTCTGATGTGTCCCAGGTTCTCAGTTCGATGGCGGCAAGCCGGTGTCGAACACCGACAGTTTTGCCGGATTCGTGGTGTGCCCACAAACGAACAAAGCGTTGGCCACGACGGCGTTCACCTTGCCCTCTTCGCTGCACGCCACGCGGCCACGCACGACGACGATGGACCCTTCCTTGATTCCCAACAGTCCGTGGGCGTCCTTCAGGATCGTCTTTCCATCCCCATCCACGAACTTGACCATGACCAGGTTCGGCAGCAGGGCTTCCTTCGGCATACAGCAGTAGGAATAGGTCTTGGTCGTGCATTCCGGCGGCGGCAGTTGAAGATCGACGATGGTGAAGGCCGCCCGGCCCTTGAGGATCGGTTCCTCGCTGCCGGCCACCCAACCGGCAACGACCACCTCCTCGCCATTCTTGCCCTTCTCGCGGACCTCGGCCACGCTCTTGGCCCCGGCAGGTTCCTGCGCAACACGAGCGACGGGTCAAGCACGACGTTCTCGGTCTGCGATGACGACGAAGAACCTGACGTTGCACTGCTCCCGCACCCAGGCAAGAGCGAAAGGGCAACGATGACCACTAAGGTAAGACTAACGACTCGACTCATGGTTTGTTCCTTTTCTGAAAAGGGTGAAGTACGTTCAGATCGCCTTGAGATTTTCGGAAATCGACATGCGCATAGCACGGATTGCTGGGGGCAATGCCCCGATTACTCCAAGCAGAAGTCCCACGCCGCAGCCGATCAACAGCGCCGTGCTGTCGATCCTCAACGTGAAGGCTCCCATCGTAAAGCGGATGGCCGCGCCGTCGATCAACGTCATGGCCAGTCCCGCCGACAATCGCGCCGCAGCCGCGGCCAGCACTGCCCCTTCCTGGATCAGGCTGACGAGGATCGCTTGGCGCGTATAACCCAACGTTTGGAGCATCGCCAGTTCGCGCACACGCCCCAGAACGTTGCCGTACATGGTATTCAGGCCGGCGAACACGCCGGCACCTCCTACCAGGAGCATCACGATCCAGGCCAACATCCGCACGGGCCGATAATGGGCCTGGAGGTTCTTGTAGTAGTAGGTCTCTGGCGTGGCTTGTAGTTCCAGGTCCAGCCGTTCCTTGCAGAATTCGTCGATTGCGCCGAAGTCGGCACCCGGCCCCAAAGTAATGGCCACGAGGCTGATGTCCTGGCGTTTCATCGCTTGCTGGAACTCTTCGAGAGGCCCCCAAATCTCCGATTCCAAGGCTGACCCCACCGTCGCGAATACTCCGCTGATCCGCCACTTCTGGCCTTCAATCGTGATGCTGCGGCCGACCGCCAGACTCTCCGCCGGCCGGCCGAGCTTCGTAGCCGCCAATCGACCCACCAAGACCTCGCCGGTCTGCGGCCATCGTCCTTCGACAAGTTGCACTTGACGACGAACCAGGATCGCTGCCGAAGTGACTCCGCGAACCAGACCCAGGGTTGCCTCTTCGTCTCCCTCGGGCGTTACCCGCGTAGTCAGGTAGAGTTCGGGAGACGCATAGGTCACTCCATGACGCCGCTGAACGCCTTCTAGGCTGGCCGAGACCAGGGCCAGGGAACGGGCGGGGATCGACGAGCTTTCCATGTTTTCGCCACCGCCCACCGAATGGATCATAACGACGCGCGGATCGCCGCTGACGGCGAGCGAGGTTTCCAGACCGCGAATGAAGCCAACGACCACGAACACCAGCAGGACGACCAGTGCCAGTCCGCCCAATGTCAGCAGAGTCCGTCCCGGCCGGCGGAACAGATTGCGCACGCCGTATTCCCACGGAAGCAGCCGAAGTCGGAACATGGATGACGAACCTCGTGAACATGGATACGAACTGATGCCGGCATACCAGGAGGCAGCCCCCTGCCGTGACGCCTGGGCCGAGCGACACACCCGTCGATCTTCCGACGGACGGGAGACGCAAAAGTGTGGGCCTTCTTCTCGAAGAGACCCGACTTTGCGTTTCCTATGCGCAACGGTGGCGCAGCAAGCCGATCAACACATCGGGGGACGGATCAGTTCGTCGGGCTGAGGCTGACAAAAATGCAGCGATGTGTCGGCGTAACTCGCCCAACGCAGCCGAGAGGGTGCATGACGACGGCAGGCGTGAAACAATAGGGGATCACACCTGTGCTGCACAAATGGCATTTGCCTGGGCAAGCAGGGCAGCCGGGACACAAACGGTCGTCCTCTTGCTGTTGCAAAGGCGCGCCGGCCACGGCTGAATTCTTCGTAGAGGCTGGGCCAGCCGCTCCGCAGGGACACGGGCAGTGACCGGAACAGAGGGCACTGCCACTGGCCTTTCCTTTAGCCGGGCAGCAGCCTGAATCACTCTGGCAAGACTCGTTCGCGCCGCGACACAGCGAATCACACAGGCCCAAAGAGGCCGACATGGTGGCCGGCGCTGGCGAGCAAATACGCCAGCAGGCAGGCGAGTGACACCAGGCGTCGGCCCTTAAATCGCATCGAATTCTCTCTTTGCGCAACCTTTGCGGATTATGCCGCTTATATCACCTATCGGTCCATTCTTCAACCAAACTCAAGCAGATTTGCCTTGCGTAAGGGCAACACCAGCGGACGCAACGAGGGTTTGCGGCGGCCCACCGTCATGGTTGCCCGGCCGGCACTCCAGCAGGCACAGGCCGCGATCCAACAGCACGCGCACGCAGGGGTCAATAACCCGATAGAGGACGTTATTACCCCCGCGCCGTGACCGGAGTATCCCCCGGTCCACAAGCCGCTGAAGCTGATTGGAAACCGCCTGGGGCTTCATCGCCGCCGCCCGTGCCAAGTCCGTCACACACAGTTCGCCCGCCTGAACCAAGGCGTGCAACAACCGCAACCGCGTGCTGTTCGAGAACGTCTTGAACAGGGCCGCTAAACCGGCCGCTTGGTCTTCGGACAACATCGGGCGGTCTTCCAGGGATGGCTGGACCGAGCAACGGTCCCTCTGAGGTGATCGGCTATAAGAAGTCTCCATGATTACAGTATATCGTGTAATTGTGGAAACGCAACGTCGGTTGTGGTCAAGACCCTCCTGGATGACCGTGATCGGCAAGAAAGCCAGCCCCGTACCGCACGGAACCCATCCAAATGGTTAACTGCGTTATGGTCTATTGGGTGGCAGTGGGCTCTGGGGGCCGCAGGCGCTCGTGGGATCGCCGGTTTGCCTCTCCCTGCATGCAGCAACATCCGTGCTGCCGACATGAACTGACGCCGCAACGAGATCACTTCGCAACCAGTCTCGACACGTCCTGTGGCGAGCACAGGAACTTCTCTTGAAGCACCAGCGAGAAATCCTGCGAATCGCGTACAGCGACCAGAGTACGGCTAATGGCTTGGATTGCGGAGAAGATAGCGATTACCGGAAGGCTCACCCGCCGAACACCACACGCTGTCAGTTCTGCAACAGACATCGTGTTGATGTTGTTCGGCAGCCCCGCGGCGATGCTGACCAAGCCGTGGATGCCGTGTACTAACGACTTGACTTCCGCGAGCGTGGCAACGCCCGTGACAAATGCCAGATCAGCACCAGCGTCAAGATAGAGATTGGCCCGAGCGATGGACTCGTTTAATCCCTCGTTGCGGTCGGCAGCCACAGACAACGCATCCGTTCGTCCATTGATGATAAGGTCGGGCTGTCCTTCCTGCCGAGCCGCCTCGCGTGCGGCCCTGATTTTCTCGATCATCAGGCCCCGATCAACAACGCGCTTCGGACTAGGTTGGCCAAGAACCTGATCTTCGAGATTGATTCCCGCGACCCCAGCACGGATGAAAGCCCGAACTGTCTCGGCAACGACAGGTGGATCGCCAAAGCCGTCCTCTCCGTCCGCCATAACAGGCACCTTGACTGTTTCGACAATACTCTTGGTCAAAGCCAGGTTCCGCTCGGAGCCAAACTCGGGTTCGGAGGGGCAGCAAGCTGCCAGGGCGAAACTGTAGCCCGAACATTAAACCGCCTTGAACCCCAAACTCTCGATGATCCGAGCGCTCAGCGGATCGTAGGCGTCAGGCATGACCAGGGTGTCGGGCGACGCCAGCAGTTCTCGCAACAGGACGACCTTGCTCACCATCTTTTCACTCTCTTGAAGAACCGACAATCACCACCAACGGTGGACCGAGTATACCTTCGCGCTCGCACACGGGCAACTGCCAGATGCCGCACTGGTGGGGTGTCGGCTGCGAAAGATTCAAGTTGGTATATGCGCCGACCCGAATATCGGATATAAATATACGCCTACACGCATATCCACCAGGCAGGCCGGGACCGGCTCGAAACTGGACCCGCCGCCCGCCTGCGACGGATACATAATGTCGTGGTGCTGAGAGTTTCGGGAGTGCTTCCATGAAATGCTGGGGTTCTGTAGCCGTTGGACTTATCCTGGTTGCCAGCAGCCTCCTGGCGTTGACGACCGCCGGATGCGGCGACGCCGCGCAGTCAACCGAGGGTGCGACGGCCCGCGCGGGAGAACAATGGCCAGCCATCCGCTGCAAGCCAGGGGCAGACACCGGCAAGCGGCAGGGGCATGGCCGCAATCAGGCAGGCGGCGGACGCCGGCAAGTACCTGTTCGTTTTTTTCTCGAAAACGGACGACGATCATACGCTCGCCATGCGCAAGGTTTTTGACAAGGCGATGGAGAAGACGGCCGGTCGCACCATTCGGTCGCGGTGAATATCGCGGAGACCTCCGAGAAGGCCATCGTGGACAAGTTCGATTTGGAGCGTGCTCCGATGCCCCTTGTTTTGGCGATCGCCCCCAACGGTGCCATCACCGGCGGCTTTCCGACCAAGTTCGAGGAACAACAACTCCTGGACGCCTTCGCCACGCCGGGCACGGAGAAGTTGATCAAGTCCCTCCAGAACGGCAAACTTGTGTTCGTGTGCGTCCAGAACGCAAAACGAAATCCAACGATGTGGCAATGCAGGGCGTTCGTGATTTCAAGGCCGACGTGCAGTTTGCCGGCGCGACCGAGATCGTTACGCTCGACCCTAGCGACAAGATAGAAGTCAGTTTTCTGGCTGACCTCAAAGTCTCGCCCGACACCTCGGAAGCCGCCACCGTCTTCGTGGTCCCGCCGGGAAAGGCCATCGGCAAGTTCGAGGGCGCGACGAACAAGGAGGCCCTGGTCGAGTTGATTAGCAAAGCGGGCTCCGGTTGCTGTGACCGGGCGGCTGTGGGCCAGGCGGCTGCTGCCCCGCGAAATAGCGTCCCAGTGCAAATGCCACGGAAGCCCCCACTGGATGGGACCAGGATTCCAGCCGATGGCGAGGCTCGCTGTGTGTTTTCGTTTCCCCGTTCATTTAAAGGAGTTTCTTGTAATTCAGAAATGGATTTCCTTCGGAGTCGCCATGATGCTGGGGCTGGCTGGGGTTTCCCTCGCCGTCGCCCAGTCGCCCTATCGCGTAGATGGCGAGGCGGCTCAAGCCGCCCAGACCGCGAGCAAAGGCTAGGCTACACACGAGCGGGAAGACCGCTGCGGCAGACAAGTACCTCTTCGTCTTCTTCTGGCGGGAGAACACTCAGCAAACCGGCACTATGTGGGGCGTGTTCAAGTGGGCGACGAGCAAGCTCGCCGACAAGGCCGAGTCGGTTGCGATCAATCTATCCGACCCCGCCGAGCAGCCGATGGTGGCCAAGTTCGGCGTCGATCGTTCTCCTCTGCCGCTTGTGTTGGCGTTTGCCCCCAACGGAGCAATCACCAAAGGTTTTCCGGTAAGGTTCAACGAAGATCAGTTGTCGCAAGCATTCGTCAGCCCTTGCACGGCCCAGTGCATGAAGGCCCTTCAGGAACGCAAACTCGTGCTGTTGTGTGTGGAACATCCATTACCCCAGGTCCGGCAGGTATCGCTCCAGCAGGGCGTGCAGGAATTCGCTGGAGAGGAACCCTACTCGCGCAACAGCAAGATCGTGGTGCTAAATGCGAGCGACCCGGCCGAGGCCGCCTTCCTCAGAAGTCTCCAGGTTGACCCCCGAACGGCCGCCCCAGTCACGGTCCTGATGGCCCCGCCCGGTTAAGTCGTCGGCACGTTCGTGGGAGACGTGACGAAGGCGGAACTGGTGGCCAAGCTCAAGTCGGCGTCGAGTTGCGGCCCGAATTGCAGTTGCCATCACTAGGAGATCCGACAATGCAGCAGACCGACGTGTGTGATGGCGTTGACCTGATGTTCCGGGCGTTCTCCGATCGCACCCGACTGCGGATTCTCTGCCTCCTGCACAAGCACCAGTTCTGCGTCGGGGACATCGTTGAAATCCTTAAGGTGCCGCAGCCACGAATCTCACGGCACCTGGCCTACTTGCGGAGGGCCGGGCTTGCGACCGCGAGTAAATCGGGGTTCTGGTGCTACTATTCGCTGACGCCTGCGCAAACGGCCTTCCACGAGCGGCTGCTCTCCTGCCTGGGCAACTGTTTCTCGGAAGTGCCGCGGATTAAGGCGGACCTGACTCGGGCGGCGGAGATCAAGAAGGACGGCGGTTGCTGTCCGCCATCGTGAACATCGGCATTGCCGTGGGCCTGGTCCGCGGCAGGGACGGAGGGCCTCCTTCGCCGTGCCTTGTTGGCCGACTTGTCGTGCCGGCAAGGCACGGCCGCCTATTAAGGCAAAACGGGGGCGTAACGGGGGTAGGGCAGCCCGCCCATGTCAGGAAAGTTGTGGAAAAAACGACAGAAACCCATGGAAATCGGCCGATCGGTCTATATGCGTGCGGCCGAATATGTGGTATACAAGCAATTTCCCGTCATTGGGCAGCGGCTTTGACCAAGCCCCAAAGAGTTTCTGCGTGAACCCTGTATCAGGAGAAGAACCATGTCTCGAACATTGAGGATGAAGCAATCCGCGATGGTGGTTTTGCTGCTCGTGTTTAGCCTTTGCTTCGCGGCTCTTACGAACGCGGCCGCACCGCCAGCCACCGACGCGGGTGCGTCCACCGCCAGCCCAGGAGCCGCCGCCATCGAGAAGGCGGCTAACGCCAACAAGTATCTATTCATCTTCTTCTATACTGGCCAGGATTCCCAGACGGCTTCGATGAACGGCGTCTTCCAGACCGCGATGACGAAGATGACCGATCGGGCCGATTCGATAGCGATCTACGCCGCCGACCCCGCCGAGAAAGCGATCATCGACAAGTTCGGAGTGCGCGGGTCTCCCATGCCGCTGGTGTTCGCGATCGCGCCACCGGGGCTCCCACCGCGCTTTCCCAAGCAGTTTGACGAGACCCAACTCCAGAAAGCATTCGTTACCCCATGCACTGCCAAGTGCATGAAGGCGATCATGGACCGGCATACGATCCTGTTGTGCGTGCAAAATGGCAAGACGCAGTTCAACCAGGAGGCCATGCAGGGAGTCGAGACGTTCAAGGCCGATCCGCAATACACCAAAGGGACGGAGATCGTCATGCTCAATCCTACCGACGATGCTGAGCAACCGTTCCTCAAGGCCCTTCAGGTCGATCCGCGGACCACGGCGGCGGTCACTGTTCTGGTGATGCCGCCCGGTGCTCCGGTTGCTCCGTTTTGCCGGTGCAGTGACCAAGGAGCAGATCGAGGCAGGGGTCAAGGCGGCGGCGTCTGGTTGCGGACCCAATTGCAGTTGCCATCACTAATAGGAGGTGCGAACCGATGCGGCTGAGAACCCTTGTGTTGCGCGAGATTTTCGAGCGCAAGAGCCAATTGCTGACCAGTTTCCTGGCGATCCTGCTGGGAATCACGGTGATCGTGTCGATCAAGAACATCTCCCACTATTCCGAACTGGCCGTGGCCAGTCAGATGGATTCGCTGGGGGCCAACGTGCTGATCCTGCCCAAGTCGGCGACGCTTCAGGACTACTACGCCGCCGACATGCAGGGCGAGACGATCCCCGAGGAATACGTCACCCAGCTTGCGATGTCCGATCTGGAAGGGCTGGACAACCTCTCGCCGAAATTGTCGTGCCGGTCGAACTGCGGGGCAAGACCTTCACGCTGACCGGCATCCTGCCCAAGAGCGAGTTCCAGGCCAAGGCCGCCTGGGGCGGGGCGGGAATCTTCTCGCGGCCCATCGGCTGCGGGGCCTCGGTCGGCATGATGGGCTCGGAGGACAAGAAGACCCTGGCCCGCAAGCGGGTGATCGACACCCTGGACGACGACGAAGTCCTGGTGGGGGCCGACGTGGCCGCCAAGCTCGGGCTGAAGGAGGCCGACAAGCTGGAGGTGTTGGGCAAGAAGTTCAACGTCACCGCCATCCTGCCGCAGACCGGCACGGTGGACGATTCGCGGATCTTCGCCCACCTGCACGTCGTCCAGGACTTGTCGAAGAAGGGGCCGGTCATCAACGCCATCGAAGTGATCGGCTGTTGCCAGCAAATTTCCAAGGGCCTCGTGGAGAAGATCAACCAGCCTGCTGCCCGACGCCAAGGTGGTGACCATCACGCAGATCGCCGACGCGCAGATCAAGATCAACCGCATGATGGCGAACCTCTCGCTCATGTTTCTGGTGATTATCATTTTCGTGGGCGGGGCAAGCATCGCCAACTACATGTACGCCAACGTGTTCGAGCGGCGGCGGGAGATCGGCACGCTGATGGCGCTGGGGCCGACTCCGGCCTGGTGCTGCGGATATTCCTGCTCAAGGCCCTGATTTTGGGGGTGGCGGGCGGGATCGGCGGCTACGTGCTGGGCACCATCCTGGCGGTGGTCCTCGGCCCGAAACTGGCCGGCGTCATCGTGCTGCCGATGCCGCTGCTGGCGCTGCTGGCGGTCGGTATTTCCGTGGGGCTGGCGTTGGTGGCCAGTTACTTTCCCGGCCCGCCGTGCGGCCCGGCTTGACCCCTGCGCCACCTTCCAGGAGATTTGACCATGTTGCGAATGGAAAACGTCACCAAGAGTATCTGCATCGCGGCCAATTCGTCACCGCCTTGGACGGGCGACCGTCCACATCGCGCGAGGCGATTTCGTGGCCGTGGTCGGCCCCAGCGGCAGCGGCAAGAGCACGCTGCTTTGATGCTTGGCGGCATGCTCTCGCCCGCACGGGCCGCGTCCTCGCTGGAAGATCAGTCGGTCTACGACCTGAACCTGACCGAGCGAGCCAGTCTTCGCAGGGAGAAGGTCGGCTTCGTCTTTCAGACGTTCAACCTGGTTCCATACCTTTCGGCACTGGAAAACGTGAAAGTCCCGCTGTTCCTTGCCGGACTGGAGGAGAAACGCAGAAGGACCGGGCAACGCGCTGCTGGAGCGGGTGGGACTTGGCCGACCGGCTCGACCACAAGCCGTGCGAACTGAGCGTCGGCCAGCAACAGCGAGTGGCCCTGGCCCGTATGCTGGCCAACGACCCGGCCGTGATCCTGGCCGACGAGCCGACCGGCAACCTCGACCCCGAGACCAGCCAGCAGATTATCGGATTCCTGGAGGAGTTCAACGGGGAGGGCCGCACCATCGTGATGGTGACGCACGATCCCCGCGCGGCCAAACGAGCCAAACGCATCCTGCGATTGCAGGCCGGGACCATCGCCACTGAAGAGGCCGGAGACGAAGCGTATCGGGCAGCGTGAGTGTTCAGGCATCTTGCGGTCGTCTGGCTATTGAGGAACACGTATTCTCAGCAAGGAGCACAGCATGTATCATGGCTGTAAGAGTGCCGGCACGCAAAGCTGTGACATGGATAACGGCCCCACACTTGCTGAGAATGACGACGCCCCCTAAGACCGAACCGGTCAACTGCATCGACCTGATGTTCCGTGCGTTCTCCGACCGAACGCGGCTGCGGATTCTCCACGTCCTGTTGGGCGGGGAACTCTGCGTTGGAGATATTGTGGAAATCCTTCGCGCCCCACAGCCGCGGATTTCTCGGCATCTGGCCTACCTGCGGAAAGCCAACCTAGTCATGGTCCGCAAGTCGGGTGCATGGAGCTACTACTGCCTCGCTCCCGCCAAGACGCCGTTCCATCGAAAGCAGTTGGAATGCCTCACCAAATGCTTCGGCGAGGTGCCCGAACTCCAGGCCGACGACGCACGGGCCGCCAATATCAGGAAGTCTGGCGGCTGTTGTCCATCGTCTTGAGGCGGCTGGACACCCGACTCACCAGGGAGTTGCTCTCATAGACCGCCTGTGTCGCATGGGACAGACAGAGGAGCACATCCGGGTCAGGCGTGTTCCCGTACTCCGGGACGAGACAAAAGCAAAGATCATCCAGTTCGCCAAGCAACACGAAATCGAGCAATACGGCAGAGTCGTGAGCAGGCATGGCAAGCCGACGGGGCAGGCGGTCAGGGAGCGGAGCCTGTTCGATTAGTCGCACAACCAGGAGGTTATATGGGCAAAGTGTATAAGATTGAAGCATTGTGGGATGGCGAGGCCAAAGTGTGGGTCGCGGAAGGTGTTGATGTGCCCGGATTATGCACCGAGGCGGCGACTATGGAACAATTGGTGAAAAGCTGGAAGTAATGGTGCCAGAAATGCTGGAAGCTAATGGCTTGCTTCCTGCTGGCCAGAGCGAGGTCCATTTTGAGTTAACCGGAAAAATCAGCGGCATCGGTAAGCTCAATGGCTAATCTTCGGCGCACGCCATTTGCCGCTTCACAGATGGCTTGTAGTAATCGCCGGTCCGCGTCTAGATGCCCCTTGTCAAAAGGTTTCCCGTCGTGGTCCGGCACGTTGCTCACCTGCACCACCAAGCCCACCTGTAAGCCAGATCGCGTGGCGAAGGCGAACAGCGACGCCGCCTGCATCTCCACCGCTAGCGCCCCGGCGCGAGCGTGGCCCTCGATTTGTTCGGCGGTTTCACGGTACGGGGCGTCGGTTGTCCACACCAATCCTCGTCGCACGTGCAGGCCGGTGCGCCCGATCTGGTCCTCCAGCACTTTGGCCAGTTCGGCTGGGGCCTGTACCACATCGCCAGGGGGCAAGTAGTGATAGGACGTGCCTTCGTCGCGGATGGCGCTATCGGCCACGACCACGCTGGGGATCGGCAATGCGGAGCTAACCCAACCAGCCGAGGATAGCCCGACGATGACTTCCGCCCCACAAACCGCCATCTGCTCGGCGACCAGCACGGCATAAGGACCACCGATCGTGCGACTGACGATTCCGCAGGACAGGCGCTGCTGTGCCAGATCCACATCTCGGTGTGGAAGCACGGCCACGCGGTGCAGCGTTCGACATCGCCTCGACGGATCAATTCATCCGTCAGGTCGCCGTCGAATTCAAGCACGCATAACGGGGGGATCGCGCCGTCACCGACGCCACGCTGCTGCCGCACCGCCGCGACCAAATCTTGCGGTCGAAAGGCCGTCGGCTCGTCAAGGGCGTGGCTAAGCAACGGTAGGTTCTTCATCGTTTCTCCAGCAACCACCCGTAGTGGTACGGTGGCAGGTCGATCTTGCCGGGCACGAGGAGCCGGAAACCGACCTGCTCGGCCCAGTCCAGGCACTGATCGGGCTTGGGGCGGATGTCCATCGACGGACCGCGCGGCGTGGCGGAGTCATGATTCCAGTGCATGACGCCCAACCGTCCACCGTCGGAGAGCACGCGCCAGGCTTCACGAAGCAACACCAGCGGCTGCTCGCAGTGCAGGATGTTGAACAACATCACGAAATCCACGCTACCATTCAGCAGGCCGGTTCCGTCCGACACGAAGTCCCGCCGCTCAACGCGGACGTTGGACAGGCCCGCCTTGCTTGCCTTGCGCCTGTCGCCTCCACCATCTCAGGCTCGATATCCAAGGCGCGGACGGTGCCCCGGATGACGCGCGCGGCCGGGATCGTGAACGTGCCGTAGCCGCACCCGAAGTCCAAGATATCGCGGCACGACTCGGTCAGCCCCAGCTTCGCCAGCGTCTGCTCAGGCGTAAAGAAGCTCGACCACATCTGTTCATCCGGCATGCCGCTTTCGCGGGTTTTCATCGCAGCTTCCCTCGGAGAGTTTCTTGCGGCGTGGTGTGCCGGAAGAGGCAGTACAAGAAGGCCTGTGGCTTGCCCCACGGCGTCTGATGCGTTTGGCCGAACGACTCGATCAGCGAAAACGAACCGCCGAAGGTCTCGGCCAACGCCTCGGGCGTCCAGCAGACCACATCCAGACCGCTGCAACGCGGAGGTCCGTCCGTGGCGAACGTGCCGATCAAGGCATGACCGCCAGGGCTCAGGGCACAGCCGATGCTGTCCAGGTAGGCCTTTCGATCATTCGGATCAGTCAGGAAATGGAAGACCGCCCGGTCGTGCCAAAAACAATACCGGCGCGGCGGGTCAAAACGGGTGACATCCCTCTCCAGCCAGTGAACCACGTCCGCCCGGTCGCCCAGTCGTTCACGGCACCTGTGCAACCCAACCGCAGAGACATCCAGGACGCTGATGTCCGTGAAACCGCGATCCAACAGTTCACCCGCCAGCGCTGAGGGACCGCCGCCGCCCACATCGATGATCGCGGCGTCTTTGGGCAGCGCCAGTCGATCCATCACCTCCAGCGACAATGCGGACTGGGTCTGAAACCAACTCAACTCCATGTCGCGTTTGTCTGTATAGACCCGATCCCAGTGTGTGACGCGATCCATATCGAAAGCTGCTGCCGGGATGGTGCCAGGTGGTTCGTCCCTCATCGACCCGCCCGACTCATCCGGTGTGTCGTGTCCCTTCCGCGCCCGGCCGCCTGGCGGACCCATGCCGCAGAACGAGGCACGGTCGGATACGGGCCTTTGAGAAGACCCATCAACGCATCCACCAAACCTGGACGGAGGATGTAGTAGCATCGGAGGTTACCGTCTTCGTGGAAGTCCACAATTCGCGCCTGCCGCAACACCGCCAAATGCTGCGAAATATTCGCCTGCCGCACCTCCAGCAGGTCCTGCATATCAGTCACGCACTTTGGCCCCTTGGCAAGCTCGTCGATCAACGCCAGACGCACCGGATGCCCGAGGTGGCGCAGAATCTCGGCTTGGGCACGCCATTGAGTATTGTCCATCATAGTCATTCCTATCCGCCAATATTCGAATACTTGAATGATCCATGTTTTTGACTCCTCTGTCAAGTTGTGACTTGGTGGGTGAGATCGACATCCCCAATCGTGGGCCCGATCGTTTCTTGGCCGTTACCCGAGGAGAAAACACGATCCGCCACTTGCTACGCGGCAACAGACGCAAAGTCATTCTGAGCAAGGCTTTCCGTCATCCATACGTCGCCGCATGATGGCGTCCCAACCGCCCAAACCGGCCAGAAAAAGTTCAATAGCCGTCTTGTTGCCCCGACTTAGAATGAAGCCCTTATCCCGAAAGGACTTGCGAAACTGCCGCCACGAGCGGCCGTAGTCGTTTCTTGGGCTCGGTGATACGATTGGTGATACGAAAAGGGCGACGAAAGGTGCAGCCGAAGGGGTAATCGGCGCCCGTCGCCATTGTGCCCGTGGGGGGGTTGCTGGAGCCACTCCCTCGCTATTCGCCTGATGGATCGTCACGTGCCAATCGCTCAAAAGCGCCGTCACGGCGCTTTTGAGCCGACGTTTGGTGATTGCTCGGCAACGGCTCTGCGTTCCCGTCTACACGGCCGCGGGCAGTCGGCACCGTCACCCCGACGCGCTCAGCGCCCGCCGGAGGCGCGATCTAACCCAAGACGACCCGGAAGCCGTCCACCGCCGGCTGCGCGTCAGCGGGGCGCAGCGCGCCAGCGGGGCGCCACCCGGCGGGGGTGCCTGGGACGGGGCAACCACCCTTGCATCAGGGCCCCCCCGGGAACTGTCGATCGTGTGAACCGCGGGGACTGGGTTGCCAGACGCCACCCCTTCCCCGCTCCCTGCCGGCATTGCCGCGTTGTTGGCAATCTGCACGCTCCCTTTGCTGTTGTTGGTGATCGTGGCCTTCGAGACGCGGCTTGCCAGGGCACAGTGGTCAAAGGAGGACAACCGCGACAACGTCAAGACTTACAACAAGCGGACCCGTGAGGGACTTTTCCGGCTGGCGCCCGGCTTCGACTGGAAGTCGTACCTCGACGCCGTCGACGCCGGCGCCGCGGAGGAACTCATCGTTGCACAGCCGTCGTACTTCACGGCCGTCGCCGCCGTCGAGGGCAGCCTCGGTGAGGCGGTCGGCAAGATGTACGTCGCCAGGCATTTCCCGCCCGACGCCAAGCGGCGGATGGACGTGATGGTCAAGAACATCATCGCGGCCTATGGCCAAGCCATCCGCGATCTCGATTGGATGAGCCCGAGCACCAAGCAGAAAGCGCTCGCCAAACTGGCGGCCTTCAACGCGAAGATCAGCTATCCAAACAAGTGGCGCGACTACCCTCCCGGCCTCCTCTTTCTGCGCCGTCTCCCACGGTGCCAATCCTGGCACCCCGCTACGGCTCCAGGATCGTCGCTGCGGCCCTCGGCGGCCAACCTGGTGAAGGGGGGGCCGCCCCGCCCGCTGCGCTCGCCAGTGGCCTGCACGAAAGCGTAGCGGGGTGCTGGGGTATGAGGCTTGATTAGCCGCTGTCGCCGGCCGTCGTTATGGGTATGGACGTTTCGGGCAGAAACCCTGACTCCGTTACTGGCGAATACTTTGCGCCAACGTCTGGTCGTGGCGATCTTAGACTCCTTGACGGGAGATGTGAGGGGGATTATTGATGGAAGCGGGTAAACTGGCGGCAATCAGCCGAGGAGAGAACGATGGAACGAGTAAGACGAGCAATCCTGGCGGTGATTCCGGGCGTGCTGAGCGTGCTCGTCGCCGCCGCTGTGCCGGCGCAACAGGTCCCAGCGGCGGGGCCTCCGCGGAAGGTCATAGTCGGTTCGCTGATGTATAGCATGTGGGGCCCGTATCCGGGTGTTGCCAAGCGATTGGAGGTCTTGTCGTCGTTTATCGACGCGATGAGCAAGACGGCCCGGCAGAAATACCATGTCGGCCTGGACATTGCCGCCTTGCCTGAAACTGCGGTCACGGGCGAGGTGCGGGGCTCGGCCAAGGATACCGCGCTGCCGCTGGAAGGCGAGGTCCTGGACGCGCTGGGCGCCGCCGCCCGGCGGAATAAGACCTACGTTGTGGTGCCGCTGTACCTGGCTGAAGACGCGGCCAAGACCAGGCTCTACAACGCCTGTGTGCTCTTGGATCGTCAGGGCAAAGTGGCCGGCATCTACCGCAAGGTCCATCCCGTGGATTCCGGCAAGGCAAATCAACTGGAAGGCGGCGTTCTGCCCGGCAAGGACTTTCCGGTCTTCGCTTGCGACTTCGGCAAGGTCGGCATGCAGATTTGCTACGACATGTACTTCGACGTCGGCTGGGAATCGTTGGCCCAGAAGGGCGCGGAGCTGGTGATCTGGCCCACGCAGTCGCCGCAGATTATCGGCGCAGTGCCGGGCGCACCGGCACCACTACTACGTCGTCTCCAGCACGTGGCGCAACAACATCTCCCTCGTCGATCCCACCGGCGCGGTCCTCGCCCAGCAAACCAAAGAGCCGGGCCTGCTGGTCGAGCAGATCGACCTGAGCTACGTTCTCCTGGACTGGCAGCCGCAACTCCGCAACGGCTCAGCCTTGGCGGAGCGCTACGGCAAGGCGGTGGGCTATCGCTACAGCGAGGCCGAGGACGGCGGGATCTTCTGGTCCAACGATCCCAAGATTCCGGTCATGGAGATGGTCCGCGAACTGGGCTTGGAGCTGCCGGCCCATTCCCTGGATCGCAACCGCAAACTTCAGGACCGGCTGCGCGGCGGACCACCCAGCGGTGAGGGGAGCGGAAAAGGTCCCACCGGTCTTCCGCCTCTGCGTCGTCTGGACCAGCGGCGATCCGGACGTGGCCAAAAACGTCGGCTTCATGTACGCGCACAACGCCAAGCGGCGGGGGTGGTTCGATGACGTCCACTTGGTCGTCTGGGGGCCCTCCGCCAAGCTGCTGGCCGAAAGCAAGGTACTCCAGGACGAGGTGAAGGCCATGCAGAAGACCGGCGTCGTGGTCGAAGCCTGCGTGGCCTGTGCGAAGAACTACGGCCTCGTCGATGCCCTGAAAGGGCTCGGCATCGACGTGAAACCGATGGGCGAGCCGCTCAGCCAACGAGGACCTATTCGGACGCCGCCTTGTTGATCATGCTGTTGCCTTCCTGGGCCGTAATACTCAGGCTTCCACCCCATTTCCTTCCCCGTTTCAACCTGCCATGCAAGCCATTCTTCTGCGCACCTTTGCACTCCACAAGCCGACTTGTGTCCTGTCCGTGCTGTTGTTCTCCCTTGGCTTGACGTGCGACCTGTTCGCCTTTACCAAGACCGGCAAGGTCTACCAGACGGACGGCTCCCAGGCCGATGTCGATGCGGCGATAGCCGATGCTAACCCCGGCAACACTATCCATCTCCCGGCGGGCTCGTTCACCTGGGGCGACGGCGGCACTGCCGTCCATGTTAACAAAGCGGTCATCCTCCAGGGCGCGGGCCGCGGGACGACCACGATTCACATCGCCCGGACGGCTCCTTGTTGGTGTTCGGGCACGATCCAACTCAGTGCGGCCGCCACGGTACGCGGCTTCTCCACGATCCAACCCGATGCCGGGCCCACGACCCTGTTCTCCACCGGCACGACCCGGGGTTGGCGTATCTCCGACATCCACCACACCAGCGCCGCCGACTGCGGCTACTTCGTCTACGCCGCGTCGTACGGCCTTGTCGATGATTGCACCATCCTGGGCGGCAGCGGAAGCGACGAGTTGATCTTCGCGCGGGGTCCGTCCGACTCATGGCAAACGGCCAACTCGTGCGGCAGCGCCGACGCCGTCTATATCGAGGACTGCACGTTCAACGGCAACGGCTATGTCTGCGATTTCAACTCCAATGCCCGCGGGGTCGCGCGCTTCTGCACCATCAACGGCCAGATGAAGGTGGACGCGCACGGCCTGGCCAGCAACACCCCCGCCCGCGGCGTGCGCCAGATGGAAGTCTACGGCAACCGTTGGACATCGCGTACCCCTTACTATGCCGCCATCGAGATTCGCGGCGGCACCGGCTACGTGTTCGACAATGTCCAGGAAGCGCAAAATCACCGGACGGCATGGTTCAAGTTGAAGGAGTACGGCTGCGAGGCCCCCTGGCCCAACTTCGGCAATACCTACCAGACGCCGCACAACTACCCGATTGCGGACCAGATCGGCGTGGGCATGGACCCGAAGCAGGCGGCGTCGGAGCCGATGTACCTGTGGAACAACCGGGCCGCAGGCGGTGATTGGCTTCTGAATACTTACTACGGTGCCCCGAGCGGGGCCGTGGCCCTGTATCGCAAGCAAACCGGCAATTCGACGGCGACTTTCGGCTGGGAGGATGTACGCAGAGCGGACCGCGACTATTTCAAGGACTCGCCCAGCACGACGTTCGACGGCTCGACGGGCATCGGACGCGGAACCAGGTCGCAGATGCTCGCTGCCAAACCCGTGAAGGTTGGCGTGGGTTTCTGGGTCACCGACGAAGGAAGCTGGAACGCGAAGCTGCCTCCCAGCGCCAGCGGGCGGCTGTACGCATGGAATGGTTCGGCGTGGGCGGTAAAGTATACGCCGTACACCTATCCGCACCCTCTGCGGGCCGCGGGCGTGCAGAAGTAACCGATAACGGGTTGCGTCAACGTGGCAGGGACACTCCGTGCGTCTGCTCCTTCTCGGGGTGTGAACAGTTGCCCTTCACCGCATCGCAGATGCGATCCGGGGCCGTCGAGCCGACGATGGGAACGATCTTGCTGGGATGCTTCAGCCCCAATGCTTGACGCTTGCGCCCTGCAAGGCATAAACTCCAGGACTGCGTGAGCCTCACGTGCCCTTCCAGGAGATCCGTCAATGAACCCCGCCGGCCGGATCAATCGCCGCCAGGCCCTTGCCGCGGGCGCCACCGCGGCCGCAATCAGCATCGTGCCCCGCCCCGTACTGGGCGGCCCTGGCCAGACTCCCCCCAGCGAAAGACTGAAGATCGCAGGTGTGGGCATCGGCGGCCAGGGCGGCTGGGACCTCGAACAGGTCAAAGACCAGAACATCGTGGCGCTGGCCGATGTCGATTGGGGCTACGCAGCGCACACGCTGGACAAGTATCCACGGGCCACCAAATACAAAGACTTCCGCGAGATGCTCGACAAGGAAAAGGGAATCGACGCGGTCGTCGTGGGCACGCCGGACCATGCGCACGCGATCGTCTCGATGGCGGCCATCAAGCGGGGAAAGCACGTCTACTGCGAGAAGCCGCTCACCCGCACGGTCTACGAGGCCCGCGCCTTGGCCACGGCCGCCCGGGAACACAAGGTCGCCACCCAGATGGGAAACCAGGGTATGGCCTTCGAGGGCAACCGGCTGATGACCGAGTGGCTCGAAGACGGCGCGATTGGCTCAGTGAGGGAGGCGCACGTCTGGTCCGATCGGCCGACGCACAGCGGCAAGCTGCCGCTGTACTGGGCGCAAGGAATCGAGCGGCCCAAGGAACAACCGCCCGTTCCCGCCTTGCTCGACTGGGACCTGTGGCTCGGCCCGGCGCCTTGGCGGCCCTACCATCCGGCCTACGCCCCTTTCCGGTGGCGGGGCTGGTGGGATTTCGGTTCCGGCGGCCTGGGCGACATGGGGATTCACAACCTTGCCCCAGTCTTCTCCGCGCTGAAGCTCGGGGCGCCCGAGTGCGTGTACGCCAGCTCGACAGCGGTGTTCCCGGAGACGCTGCCCTTGGCCTGCTGCGTGCATTACGAGTTCCCCGCCCGCGCCGGCATGCCCCCCGTCAAGCTGCACTGGTACGACGGTGGGCTGTTGCCGCCGCGCCCCGATGAACTGGAAGGCGGCCGGGAGTTGAACCGCGAGGATGGAATCCTCTTGGTGGGCGACAAGGGCAAGATGCTGGTCGAGGGCTGGGGCGGCAACAGTCCCCGCTTGATCCCCGAGAGGCGCATGCAAGAGTATCGGCGGCCGCCCAAGTCGTTGCCGCGGTCCATTGGCCACCACAACGAATGGATCGCGGCCTGCAAAGGAAATGGGGCAACGCGGTCGAGCTTCGACTTTGCCGGCCCGCTGACCGAAGCTGTTCTGCTGGGCACCATCTGCGTTCGCGTGGGAGGGCAGAAACTCAAATGGGACCCGGTGAACCTGAAGTTCAGCAACTCGGACGCTGCCAACGCGCTAATCAACCCGCCGTACCGGAAAGGGTGGAGCCTGTGACGCCGGCGGCTTTTCGCGATTCGAGGAGGTTTCCCTGGTAGGTCCCGCTTGCCGAGCGGGACTTTGCGCACCGACAACGTCTGTTCCTCGTTCAAGTCCCTTCCGGCAGAAGGGACCTGCCAACAAGGCGGAAAACCATGAAGATCGGCATTTACAGCATAACCTATCGCGGCGTCTGGTACCGCGGGGAGGCCGTGGATGTTTTCAGCCTGATGCGCCTTGCCAAGCAACAAGGATGGGAGGGCGTGGAACTGGACGCGGAGCGTCCCCACGCGGCGCCCATGGACCTGTCCACGGACGATCGCAAGAGGCTCCGCGGCCTGGCCGAGGAACTCGATCTTCCCATTTCTGCGATCTCGCCGAACTGCGATCTCTCCAGCCCGGTGCCCGTTCACCGGGAGGCGATGATCTGCTACGTGCGGGAGTGCATCAAGTTGGCGCATGATCTCGGGGTGCCGCTTTGCAAGATCTTTGCCGCCTGGCGAGGGATTACGATCTACGACGGGTTAGCGACCTACGATGACACCTACGGATATAATCAGTACGGCTATTGGAAAGGTGACCGCCGGGGGTTCGTGGTCGATTGCCTCCGCGAGTTGAGCAAAGTTGCCGCGGACCAGGGGGTTGTCTTGGCGATGCAAAACCACGGTCCCGATGTCGTGAACAACTACCAGGACGTACTGTCGCTGATTCGGGACGTCGGCTCGCCGGCCTTAAAGGCGTGCATGGACATCAACATCGAGCCGGACGCCGAGTCGGCCGAACATGCCCGGGAGTTGGTGAAGGCCACAGGAAAGCTCCAAGTTCATTCCCATTTCAACGCAGAGTTTCGCCGAGCAGCGGAGGGCGGCGTGGATCTGGTGGCCGGTGGCTACTTTGATGATCGCTTCTGGTCTCGACGGGTGGCGTATCCGGCCTATGTCGAGGCGCTTGTGGCGTCGGGCTACGACGGCTACATCGACTGGGAATTCTGCCATCCGGCCACCGAAAACGGAAAGCCGACAGGCATCGACTACGTGCATCGTCAAACCCGGCTCGCACTTGAGTACATGAAGAACCTGCGCGCAAAGGCCCAGGCGAAGCTCAACGCCCGGGCCTAAGTGCTGCAAATCACAATTGTCAACTGCTCCAGCGTCACAATGGAGAAGATTTCCAAACGCCTCCAAAGCAGGAGCCCCCCATGAAACGCTCGCTCGGCGTCAAGACGCTGATCGTCCCCACCCCGACCTGGATCGTTGGGTCCTACGACAACCAGGGCAGGCCCAACGGGACGACGGCGGCCTGGGGCGGCATCTGCTGCTCCGACCCCCATGTCCCCCAAAAGCCAGCGGTGCTAGGCTGGTAGTATGAGACGCCGCGTTGCTCATCTACCACTGCACTCGGGAAAGGCCCCGCCCTGGCTCTTCAAGCGAATGACCAAGCTCGCCGGCGCGGTGACGATGGCCGTCGTCGAGGAGTTTGGCCCCGCCGAGATGCTCCGCCGACTGTCCGACCCCTGGTGGTTCCAGGCGTTCGGCTGCGTGCTGGGCTTCGACTGGCATAGCAGCGGCGTAACGACGGTCACCTGCGGGGCGCTGAAAGAGGCGGCCAAAGTCTGCGGCCCTGACCTGGGCATCCTGGTGGCGGGCGGTAAGGGCGCAGCCAGCCGCAAGACTCCTCAGGAGATTGCCGATGCCGCCCAGCACCACGCGATCACCGCCGGCGACCGGCTCATCTACGCCTCACGCACCAGCGCCAAGGTCGATTCGGCGGCGGTGCAGGACGGCTTTGCCATCTACCATCACTCGTTCTTCTTCACGCCGGCCGGCCAGTGGTGCGTGGTCCAGCAGGGCATGGATACCCAGCGCGGCTGGGCTCGCCGTTACCACTGGTTGGGCGAGAGCGTCGAAGACTTCGTCTGCGAGCCCCACGCGGCCGTCCAGGACCTTGCCGAGCAGCCTGCGGGTACGGCTCCTGAGAGGGTCGGAGGTGGCCAACGGCAACTGACGCTCTTGAATATGGTTGCCGAGGAGGCCGACGGGAACCGCCAGGCCAGCGCAGCGCTGGTGCGGGAACCGCCCGGCTGGCTGATGGAAGAGATCGAGCGACTCACCGAGGGGCCGACGCTGTTCGCCCCGGCCCGCCACCCGGTGCTCGATCTGGACGTGGATCGCAACAGGCTCAAACGTATCCTCACCAGCGTCCACGACCAGAACCCGCAGAACTTCGAGACCCTGCTTGGACTCCAGGGCGTCGGGCCGGCGACTGTCCGCAGCCTGGCCCTGCTGGCCGAGATTATCTTTCAGACACCACCCTCGCACCGCGACCCGACGGCGGCCAAGAACACCGTCAACGGCTCCAGCAACGACCCTGGTGAGAATGCCGGCGGTACTCGCCGCTGGGCCGACTACTCCTACGCCCACGGCGGCAAGGACGGGACACCCTTCCCCGTGGACCGGGGCACCTACGACCGCAACATCGTGGTTTTGACCGACGCTGTGCGAAAAGCCCGACTGGGAGAGAACGAAAAGTTCGACGCGCTACGGCGGCTCGCCAGGCTGGGTCAGACCTAGGAACTGCTATTCCCGCTGAGCCGGGTAAGGACGACAAAGCGGGTCGCCGATCACAATGTCCTCCCAGCCCACGAAGCGCGAGGCCGCGTAGAAACTCTCCGCCAGCGTCCAGCCCCTGGTGTAGCGCTCGATGAGGATACTGGGCGAGGCCACCGCTTGCAGGAGCGGCTCATCCGTGTACCCCTTCGCTCCGGTAACTCCTTGCCCAATCAGATCGGCGATGAGCGACTGGCCGCCCTTGGTCGGCAAGAACGTCCGGGCGCTGGTGGAAACGGCCGTCTCGCAGACAGCCCCGGCCGCGAAACGCAGGGAGTGATAGGCATCGGCGTCGTAATGCCGGTCGTTGCTTCCCCACGAGACATATCCCAATAGCCCGCTGCGCTTCCCGGCGAAAGCGTCCGTTTGCGTCAACTCGACCGGCAAGCCCCGCAACCGGAGGACGTCCGCAGCGCGCTGCATGTCGGCGTTATACTCGTTGAAGTTGAGTTCCCCCGAGTCGCCCGTTACGGGACGCGGTTGGTTCTTGCGGTCGGCGTAACCGAAGGCTGGGCAGGTGTCCAGCAGCACCTTGCCGCCCGCCGCCGATTTCCCTGCTTGTCGTTCGGCAGCCAAAGCTCGCGTGGTGAGCGCCTTCGCGTCGGCTTCCGTATACCCGTCCAACCGCGTAACGAGGTAACCGCCGAACTTCGCGTGTGCAAACGGAGTGGAGCTGTTCCAAAAGCGGTTGGCCCAGGCGGTGCCGGTGAAGCCGCTGTCATTGAGACGGACGCTGGCGGCGCCGGGCGTCTTCTCGTAGTCCAACGCGGCCAGGTAGCTGTCCAGCGAAGGGCGATGGTTGCCCAGGCCTCGCCCTGGCGCGTCCGCAATGCGCAGCGGTATCCCTTTCGTCAGAACGATGAAGTCGATGTTTGCATGAGCGGACAGGAAGGTGCGAAGGGGCTTCTCGATGGCTTGCTCGTAGGCCGCAGAGGAGATGGTCTCATTCCCCGGGTTTGCCGCACTGTCCTGACATCGCACGGAAAGGACGTTCTGGACTGCCCGCCGTTTCGCGTAATCAGCAGCCACCGCCTGGGAAACGGGGCTGTTCTCGTTGCGAACAACGAGCACTCGATCCGCGTTGCGGACGGGAGGCGGTGTGGCCGACCTGGAAGTCGTGGCTGAAACTGCCGCGGCCACGTTCTCGCTGGTGGCGGGCGAGGCCGGGGCAGTCGATGGCGCGGGGGCGATGCCAACCTTGAGAACCCCCGTGTCGCGCAACCACTCCTCGCACCGCTTGGGCCACGTCGCGGTGGGCTTGCCCGTCGGACGCAGGCCGAAGCCGTGCCCGCCCGAGGCGTAGATGTGAAGCTCGGCCGGGACGCCCGCACGCTTCAGGGCCAGGAACATCGCCACGCTATTCTCGGGGCTGACGCGGTCGTCCCCAGCGTGGGCGAAGAAGCAGGGTGGGGTCTGCGGCGTCACGCGGATCTCCGGCGATAGCTCGGTCGTCTCCCGTTTGACCACGCCACCCGGATAGATCATCACGGCGAAATCCGGGCGGCAACTGGCTTCGTCGGACTGGTCGGCCTTCTCGTAGGTCCGCTTGTCGAAGTTCGTGGCTGACCAGGCCGCCAGGTGCCCGCCCGCCGAGAACCCCAACACGCCAATCCGTTTGGAATCGACGCCCCAATCGGTCGCCTTGCTCCGCACCAGGCTGATCGCCCGCTGGGCGTCCATGAGAGCCTGCACTGGCGGCGTGTCCTTCGGCGTCCCTTCCCGGCGCGGGACGCGGTACTTCAGCACGGCCGCCGTGATCCCCACCGAGTTGAGCCAGCAGGCCACCTGCTCCCCCTCGTGGTCCCATGCCAAGGCGTTGTAGCCGCCGCCAGGGAAGACGAGCACCGCCACGCCCGTGTTCTTCGTGGCCTCCGGACGGCAGACCGTGAGGGTCGGCTTCGATACGTTCGTCAGGCTGGTGATTACGGTCGTACCGTCCGGCAGGGTTGCCGTCTTGGCCTTCTCATCGCCCATGGAGCCGACCTCGCTGGGCGGTTTACCGGGCCAGACATCGAGGGTTGTCCTTGTCGAATCGGCCATGCACAGGGTCGCGTGGCCGAGAATCAGGGCCAGACCGAGACTTGCCGATGGAACTCTCATAGTTGCGTTGTCCTCGTCAAAATCGCGTTCGCGGTACGGCCCTATCTTACCCCATGAGCGAGCCAACGTCGATTGTCGCGGCCGGCTTGCAGGGTAAAGCCCTCGGACATCGTGACCGGCCTTGTTGGACCCCAAAACCTCTTTTTTGGTCACGCCTGTCCAATCGTGCCGGCATAGGTCTGGCCCACCTTGCCAGCAATCGACAATAATACTATCGGCCGTCTGGCAACAAAGATGGCCACTGTCAGACAAGCAAGAATCTCCGAGAGCCAAGACCATGAATCGAGTTGCCTGTGCTGATGTGCCCAAGGCTGTATCCTGGGCGGTCGTGCTGATGGGGTTTGCCGTCTATTACTCCGGTTCTGCGGCCTCTGCGGCGGATCGGCTAATGCGGGTCGATCCTCGGGAGGTGAAGGTCGGCGGCGAGATCGGCCGGCGGATCGACGTGACCGTGCAGAACAACCTGCTGAAGCTCAAGCTCGATGAGGACTTCCTGGAGCCTTTCCGCGAGCGGAAGGGGAAAAACGATGGGTTCATCGGCCTGGGGATGCTCTTGGACGCCACCGTACGGCTGGCGGCGTACACCGGCGATCCGCAAGTCCTAGAACTCAAGCGGCGACTGGTGCGGGAGACCATCAAGACCCAGGAGGCGGATGGGTATATCGGCATGATGGCCCCGGGCAGCCGCATGTGGGCGTCTGGGACATTTGCGAGATGGGCTACCTTATCTACGGGTTGACGTCGGACTACGAGTTCTTCCACGAGCGCCCATCGTTGGATGCCGCCCGAAAGCTGGCCGACTACATCATCGCCCGCTGGTCGGCCGAGCCGCAGCGCGAGGTCGGCGGGCAGATCACGACGCACATGTCGGTGACCGGCCTGGAGCGGGCGCTCTTGACCCTCGCTGCGGCAAGCGGCGACCGCCGCTATGGGGATTTCTGCACCGGCCAACGAAGTCTGCGCGAGTGGGACCTCGACATCGTGCGCGGCCGCTGGGGACGGATCGAGGGGCATGCCTACGCCTACCTGGCCCACGCTCTGGCCCAGCGCCAGTTGTACCGCGCGGAGCCCGACGAGCGGCTGCTGGGTACGACCTCGCGGGCGATGGATTTCCTCACGCACCGCGACGGCCTGGTCATCAGCGGCGCCTGCGGCGACCACGAGTGCTGGCACGATACGCAAAGTGGCACGACCAACCTCGGCGAGACGTGTGCCACCGCCTACCTGATCCGCACGCTGGACGACTTGCTGCGTCTGGATGGTGATTCCCGCTGGGGCGACCTGATGGAACGGACCATCTTCAACGCACTGTTCGCTGCCCAAGCGCCGGATGGACGCCGCATCCGTTACTACACTCCCTTCGAGTGTCCGCGGACCTACTTCCCCGGTGACACCTACTGTTGCCCGAACAACTACCGCCGGATCGTCTCCGAGTTGCCCACGATGATCTACTACCGCGCACCGCACGACCTGACCGTGAACCTGTACACCCCATCAACGGCCAAGATGGACTTCGGCGGCGGGCTTTCCGTGACGGTCCAACAAGAGACCGACTACCCCAGTTCAGGCCGGGTGCTGCTGAAGGTCGATCCTTCGCAACCGGCCGAGTTGTCGCTGCGCCTGCGCATTCCCCGCTGGTGTCAGGGAGCCAAGATCAGGGTCAACGGCCAGCCGGTTCAGGAGCCGGTTCGCACCGGCACGTATTGCGCGATCTCGCGGAAATGGCAAGCAGGCGACCGGGTGGAGTTGAATATGCCCATGCCGCTTCGCTTTGTCCGAGGCCGCCGGAGCCAAGCGGGCCGCGTGGCCGTGATGCGGGGGCCGGTGGTGTTCTGCCTCAACCGCGAGCGGAACAAGGAACTGGGTACGACCGACCTGCGGCTCATTACGGTCGTGCCCTCGTCGCTGAAGGGTCCGATCCGCGATGATTCGGTCCGGCCGGGCGGGATGGCCTGCGCCGTTCAGGCGTGGAAGCCGGGTACTTGGTATCCATCTGCCAAGCCGGAGCTGCGATTGGTGCTGACGGAGTTTGCCGATCCTTCGGGTGAGTTCGCTTACTTCCATGTTCCCGACCCGAATGCCCGAGAGTTCGTGGACGACGAATTGGCGGAACGTGTCCCTTGATTCACTGGAAAGCTGACTTTCCCGAAAACTTTCGGCGGACGGGAATAAATCGACGGCTTCCTGCCTCTTATCTACACGGTCGCCCGCCAAGTTTTTTGCGATTTTTCGTGAACCATTTGAGCCTGAGCGGCATCTATACGATACAATACTGGTAGGCAGCCCTTGTCGGGCTGCCGCTGGTTCAACCGAGCGAGAGCCATGACTTCCATACGCCTGAGTTACGAAGCGCGAAGAGGGACGGGTACATTCGCCGATCAATCGGCGAATACCCCGTCCTATCCATTGCGCTTGTGACACCAGGCCGTACCTTTCCCGAAGAATACCTAAAGCCTGGTGTCATAACGACATCAGGCTTTTTTCGTTGGGTCGGTAGCTGAGATGGTGTAGCACCTGGCTGAAGACCAGGGCGACCACCGCTGCGCGGCGGTGCCCGGGATTCGAGCACCGCCCGACCCACTGCGTGAACGGTGCGCGCTGACCAAGTGTATCCACTGCGTGGACGGTGCGCGCCGAGATGGCTCGTTCGTCTATCGGCAAAGGATCGCGCCCTTTCAAGGCGCGGACGCGGGTTCGACTCCCGCACGAGCTACTGACAGAACGTAGCGAAGCCTGGGTATCGCGCCCGGGTACCCGCGCAGCGGGTGCGGGGGCCAGGAGGACCACCGCTGCGCGGCGGTGCCCGCGGTTCGAGTCCGCCGCTGCTGACTGCATGACGGGATGTAGGGCAGCGGCAGCCCGCCGGGCACCGTGCGCAGCATGGTCGTTGGGAGCACGAGATCGCGGGTTCGAGTCCCGCCATCCCGACTTTGTGGACAACGACGTTGGCACATGGTAGTCGAGGGCCGGTTGCCCAAACCCGGCTGATAACCGAGTGGCGCTGAGTTCGACTCTCAGGGCTACCACTGAAACCGAGGAGCAATCGCATGGACCACACACGATGGAAACGCATACGCCCGGCCTGCATTTTGGGGTCGTGGTGTAACGGCAGCACACCGGACTTTTAATCCGGTCGGTGAAGGTTCAAGTCCTTTCGGCCCCACTGACGGCGCGTAGCTCAACGGTCAGAGCGGGCCTCTTATAAGGGTCAGACTGAGGGTTCGACTCCCTCCGCGCCCACTCTGCGCGTACAAGAAGCGGAAGACGGGATCAAGGTGTTAGCGGCAGCACAGCGGACTCTTAATCCGCCAGGTGAGGGTTCAAGTCCCTCTGGTCCCACTGAAGTGATTGCACTGGTCGTCCAGTGGCGAGGATGCCGCACCGGGCACCGACGCGCAGCGTTGGTCATGCGGCGACGAGGGTTCGAGTCCGGGCACCGACGCGCAGCGTTGGTCCGGTGCTCTTGGATCTTTGACAATTCGGCACACCTTACGCGCCCATGATGTAGCGGCAGCCTGTCGCCGACCAACGCTTCGCGTCGGTGCCCGCATGGCGGAAGTGCGGGTTCGACTCCCGCTGGGCGCTCTTTATGAACAGGACGTAGGAAAGCCTGGTATTCCGCGTGCCCCGGGCGCACGAGATCGCGGGTTCAACTCCCGCCGTCCTGACTTTGATTGCGGTGGGACCCGTGCTGGTACGGGTAGGCGGCTGTTAACCGCCCTGACGCAGGTTCGATTCCTGCCACCGCAGCCTTGTGATACGGAAGGTCAAGCCAACTGGCGATGGCAGCCGCCTCGAAAGCGGCCGAGCGATGAGCCTTGAGAGTTCGACTCTCTCACCTTCCGCCTTCGTGCCCTTGGCCGATCGGCAGAGGCTCCAGCCTTCCAAGCTGGCGAGGCGGGTTCGATTCCCGCAGGGCACTCTCACGACGATGATGATCGGGGATCGGCTAGTGGTAGGCCGTCTGGCTTTGAACCAGGAGACGGAGGTTGCTCCGTCTGGCAATATGTGCCAATGCCAGCGGCTCAAAGCCCTCTCAAATCCCCGTTGTACTTGCCGCAGGCACACTTGTGTTGCCAGACCGTAGGAGTAACTTGCCAGAACTCGATAGTCTGTCCGCACTGGTCGCACTTTACGGAGGTCGTACCTTTCTCAAAGTAGTCTTCTGCGGCTCGCATAAAACGGGCGATGTCGTCAGGGTCGGTCAGTCTTGCGGGTGGCTTTGCCATAACATGAAACAAGAGCGTGGAGGTCTTGGAAGCCGTAGTTTTCGTCAGTATAGCGTTTGCGGGCGTTACTTCAACATTTGCGAGCAGTGGCGGAACTTCGACCCCTCCTCCCCGAACTTCCGCCCGTCGGGCCATGTCTCGATGGGTAGCACCGATGCGGAGTCATCTAACGGCAGGATGAGACGCTCTGAACGTCTTCATGTTGGTTCGATTCCAGCCTCCGCAGCTTCACAGATGGAAGTCATCCGGCCGGATGAGGAGCCTGTCTTGAAAACAGGTGGCGGCCAACAGCCGCTTGTGGGTTCGAGTCCCACGGCTTCCGCCTCGGGGTCATGGTCCAATAGGACGACGCTGGCTCCGCAAGCCAGAAATCCGGGTGCGAGTCCCGGTGACTCCACTCGAATGGCACAGCCCCGTGGTCCAACGGCAACGACACTTGGTCCACATCCAGGAAACGATGGTTCGACTCCATCCGGGGCTACTTGATTGCCCAGGTACGCCAATTGGCAGAGCGGCTTGGCTCGGGCACCGCCGCGCAGCGGTGGTCGCAGGCGGTTGCGGGTTCGACTCCGGCCCTGGGCACGGCCCGGTAGGCAAACGGCAGACCACCTTGGCTTAGAACCAGGGATGCTGTGGGTTCGAGTCCCACCAGGGCCATTGGAAAACCGTTGTTCTCGTGGAGCAGCTTGGAGTGCTCGCCTGCCTGTCACGCAGGAGATCGCGGGTTCAAATCCCGTCGAGGGCGCTGGAAGAACATGGCGCGGTACGCAAATCGGCAAAGCGGCCAAGCTCAAACCTTGGTGATGTGCGGGTTCGACTCCCGCCTGCGCCACTGCGAACAAAATGCGTCGGCTGGGCATCGGCGTGCCCAACTGCCTGTAAAGCAGCCAGCCTGAAAGGCTGAAGTGGACCCGTTTGTCTAGACCACGAAACGCGATTTCTTAGGTAGAGAGGACTGGCGGCCCGCGAGACCCTTCCCAGGTCTCGCGCGGCCGCAGAGTCGCACCCACCGCTATGAGTACCGTTTGATTTTCCCATTTGTGCGCGAAAGTGAGTCATTATGATGACACATTATCGTCGGCTCATGTTGTTTCATGGTAGACCGCCATCGGCGTTTGGTAGTCCAAGGCCGCATGAATCCGCTCCTCGTTGTAGTCCGGAAAGTAGGCCGCCAGGCCCGCCTGCAAGGCTCGCGGCGTCGCATAGTCGTGCAGGTAGAGGTGCTCATACTTCACCGTCCGCCACAAACGCTCCACGAATACGTTGTCCATCCAGCGGCCACGCCCATCCATGCTCACGGCCACGCCCGCCTTCTCCAGGCGACCGGTAAACGCTTCGGCCGTGTACTGCACGCCCTGGTCCGTGTTGAAGATCTCCGGCGTGCCGCCGCCCAATGCTTCCTCCAACGCCTCCAAACAAAACCATCCATCCAAGGTGTTCGACAACCGCCACGACAGGACGTAACGGCTGAACCAGTCCATGACCACCGTCAAGTACATCCAGCCCTGGGGCATGGGCACGTAGGTGATGTCGCTGGACCACACCTGGTCGGGGCGCACGATCTTCACATCCCGCAACAAATAGGGGTAAGTCCGGTGTTCCTTCGTGTTCTGCGACAGACGCGGCTTGGGGTAAATCGCCTCCAGGCCCATCAACCGCATCAGCCGCTGCGCCCGCTTGCGATCGATGCCCATCACCTCCGCCATCTTCCGGCTGCCGTAGTAGGGTTTCCTCAGGTACTGCTCGTCGATCCGACGCATCAACGCCAGGTTCTCCGGCGACTCGCCCACCGCCTCGTAGTACCAACTCGATCGGTTCAAGCCCAGCAGCTCGCATTGCCGGCGAACGCTCAGCCGCAAATGGTCCGTTTCGATACACTCCCGCTTGAACTCAATCGAGTCGGGCAACTTTTTTTTTCAACCAGGCCGCCTCCATTTGAAGCCGCCCGATCTGCTCATACAACTCGGCGATTAACGCGTCCTGGCCCTGGACCTCGCGGCGACGGTCGTCGGAGAACAACTCCGCTGCACCGTCAAGCAGACGCCGTTTCCATTGACCGATCTGCGTCGAATGAACGCCGAACTGGGACACCAATTGGCTCGTCGTGCGGTCCCCCCGCATCGCTGCCAACGCCACCTTCGCCTTCACGCCAGCCTCGATCCGCCGTCGTTTCGCTCCCATGTAACCCTCCCAAGTCTGGACCAATCCTACCACGATTTCGACCTAAAGTCGTGGTCCAGTTTCTTGGGTCCACTATAGGCTATGCAGGTTCAACTCCTGCCCGGCGCACTCGACAAGGCTCGTTCGTCTATCGGTACAGGACGCTGGCCCCTCAAGCCGGAAAGGCGGGTTCAACTCCCGCACGGGCCGCTCAAGCAACATGACCATGTGGTGGAATTGGCAGACACGCGACGGTCAGAACGTCGTGCCCTTGCGGCATTGGGAGTTCGAGCCTCCCCGTGGTCACTGACACAGTGCAGGCGCGGCAGGTGCCCAACTGGCTTTCATACGGCCGGTCGCCCGGTTCGATACCGGGGCCTGCAACTGCGGGTGGGCGTAGGCTCAACCGGGTCTCATAAGCCTGGACCGCCCGGTGCAACTCCGGGACCCGCCACGACCGGGTACGCAAATCGGCACAGCGGCCAGTTCGAGAGACTGGTGCCTGTGGGTTCGAGTCCCACCTCGGTCACTGGAATGATCCCCTGGTCCAGCGGCAATGACGCCTGGGCGACAGCCAGGAAGACGACGGTTCGAGTCCGTCCGGGATCACTCGACGGTCTGTAGGTGTTCTTGGCGGCACGCTTCCTCGGTAAGGAAGAAGGCCGGGTTCGAGTCCCGGACGGACCTCTTGAGCTTGTGGGCTGGCATGTTCCGTGGAGGCGACTGATCCCTGCAAGATCGGTGCGATGGGTTCGACTCCCATCCGGTCCACTGATAAAGAGACGGGCTCGTGGTCCAAAGGGACGACACCGCCCTGGCGTGGCGGAAATCCGGGTTCGATTCCCGGCGGGTCCACTTGATTACGGAAGGTAGTCGGATACGGCTGGCCGAGCCGGTTTGCTAAACCGTGCCCCCTCACGGGGATGTGGGTTCAAATCCCATGCCTTCCGCTTTCGCCCCGATGGTGAAATGGACATCATGCCTCGTTTCTACCGAGGTGTTCCGGGTTCGAGTCCTGGTCGGGGTGCTGACGAACGCATGGTGTCCGTGGTGTAGCGGTCACTGCACGGCTGGCTGTGAACCAGAGGGTGGGAGTTCGACTCTCCCCGGACACCCTTATTTACGGAGATCACGATGGTCGCCAAAGTTCTTGAACAACCGACGCTGATCCTGAACCGCAACTGGCAGCCGGTCCACGTGGCGACCGTGGAGCGGGCGTTGGTCCTGCTCTGGAACGAGTCGGCCCGCGTGGTGGACCCGGAGGACTTCCAGCTTTACACGTGGGAGGACTGGTCGAGGCTGAAGCCGCGGGATGGCGAGGCGTTCGTCCAGGCGGTTCGGTTCCGGCTGCGGGTGCCCGAAGTCGTGGCATTGACCGGCTACGATCGGCTCCCGTTGGGCGCAGTGACCTTCAGCCGCCGCAACGTGTTCAAGCGGGACCACTACACCTGCCAATACTGCGGTGCGCAGCCGGGCAGCGACGAACTGACGATCGACCACGTGTTGCCGCGGTCGCAAGGTGGCGTGTCGAGATGGGAGAACTGCGTGCTGGCTTGTATGGCCTGTAACAAGCGCAAGGCCGACCGCACGCCGGAGCAGGCACGGATGCGCGTGCGCAAGCAACCCGTCCGGCCGACGTGGAAGCCGTTGTACGCCGACCACACGATGCGAATCGCAAGCTGGTCGAAGTTCATCAGCGAAGCCTACTGGAACGTTGAGTTGCAGAAGTAGTCGTTACGCCGGCTCCCCGGCCGCCAGGCCGGGAGCCATAGCAGTGTGCTTGCGGGCAAGCAGGCGGTCTCCAAAACCGCCCCTCGGGGTTCGACTCCCTGCACTGCTGCTTGTACCGACGTGGCCGAACAGAAAGGCAGCGGTCCTGTAAGCCGCTCGATGTTGGTGCAAGTCCAGTCGTCGGCTCCTTGATTCATGTCCCGATGGTGTAGCGGATCGCATAGGACCCTCCGAAGGTCCAGGTCCAGGTTCGATTCCTGGTCGGGATACTCGATTGAGAAGCCCTGCGGGTGCGCCGGACAGCACGGCAGTCTTCGGAACTGCAAGACGGGGTTCAATTCCTCGGCGGGGCGCTGAAGGGAAATATGTCCTCGGAGTGTGGGGGATTTGCACGCGACCCCGCGAAGGTCGAAGACCAGGCTCGACTCCTGGCGAGGACACTTGACGCTGGAGCCAGATGGCAAGGTGACCGGCTGCAACCCGGTTCAAGTGGGTTCGATTCCCACCGGCGTCTCTGATACGGCCGGGCCAACGGCGCACGCCACCCTGTCCTCCAGCGAGGCGGTTGGCGACGTGTGTTCCGTTCATGGGTTCTGACCGAAGGTCGTGTCAACCGTGTGTAACGGTTAGCTCAGTGGTAGAGCACCAGACCGTAAATCTGGCTGTCGCGGGTTCGACTCCCGTACCAAGACCGCAGGCTGAAAACCTGCTCCAAGCGGCCCGAGGGAGGCGGGCCAATGTTCGATCGGCCACCGGCGAGCGAGCGGCCGGCGGCGTTGAGGAATCCGGGCCGTCGCCTTCCAGCGGCTCCCGGAGGAATCGGCGCAAGCTCGGCACGCCATCGCGGGTGGCAGCACGGGCGACTGCCATGCAGTGCGTGGATACCGCTTCGACGGGCCTTCGGCAAGCGGCAACGGATGTCGGGCGACTTGCGTCGGGGCTTGCCCCGGCGGCGACAAGCCCGATGGAAGTCGCCGTGCCGCCCAAGGCTACGTTGATGCTCAAACGACACTCCGCATTCGTTCGTGTGATCGCCGCTAGCTCCGCCGCCCAACGGCTTTGCCTGACACGACGCAAAACGAAACGGAGACTGCCGCAATAGGCGGTAGGAAGGAAGGTGGGCTCTTCCGGGATTTGGGTGGGGCGTAAGGACAGTCGAGACGGCCGCCATGACGGTTCTCTTCCTACCCCCATTCATTTGCCCTGCAATACCTCAGAAAATCCCGGGGTCTGGGGCGCAGCCCCCCGTTAGGCATGAAATACTGTCCACCCAAAACCCGGAATACCCGGAAGGTGAAGGATGACTGCACTTGCGCTAAAGATCATCAAGATTCGCAGCTACGAAATGGGCCTGTACTTCCGCGACGGCGAGTTCAAGGGCCTGCTTGGCACTGGCCGGCGCTGGTTCTTCGACCCGCTGGGCAAGGTCAAGGTGGAGGTCGTCTCGCAGCGCAGCCCGTGGCTGGCCCACGAGAAGCTCGATGTGATCGTCCGCTCGGGTGCGCTGAAGGACCGCGCCGTGGTCCTGGACCTCAAGGACTACGAGCGGGCGCTGGTGTGGGTGGACGGCCGGTTCAGCCACATCCTGCCACCGGGCCTGTACGCCTACTGGACCACCTTCCGGGAGGTCGCCGTCGAGGTGATCGACGCCCGCAAGGTCCGTTTCGAGCACAAGGACATCCAGGTAATCGTCCGCTCGGCGATGGCCGACCGGCTGCTGGACGCCTTTGCCGTCGAGCAGGGTCATGTCGGCGTGCTGTTTGAGGACGGCCGCTACGTCGAGACCCTGCCGCCGGGCAAGTATGCCTTCTGGAAGAACATGGCGAAGATCATGCTCGTGCCGGCGGACCTGCGCGAGACGATGCTGGACATCGGCGGCCAGGAGATCATGACCGCCGACAAGGTCACGCTGCGCCTGAACGCGGTAGCGACCTACCGGGTGGCCGACGCCCACAAGGCGCTGAGCGCGGCCGACGACGCCCGTCAGGCACTGTACCGCGAGGCCCAGTTGGCCCTGCGGGCGGTGGTCGGAGGCCGGGAGCTGGACCAGTTCCTGGCCGACAAGGACGCCGTGGCCAAGGAGCTGGAAGAGATCGTCCGGCAGCGGGTGGCTGTGTTGGGTCTGGAAGTGATCTCGGTAGGCATCCGCGACGTGGTCCTGCCGGGCGACATGAAGGACCTGATGAACAAGGTCACGGAGGCCAAGAAGGCGGCCGAGGCCAACCTGATCGTCCGCCGGGAGGAGACGGCGGCCATACGCAGCCAGGCCAACACGGCCAAGGTGCTGGAGGGCAACCCGACGCTCATGCGGCTGCGGGAGTTGGAAGTCCTGGAGCGGGTCGCCACCAGCGGCAAGCTGAACGTCGTGCTGGGCGAGAAGGGCTTGGCCGAGCGGGTCGTGAACCTGCTCTGATTGAACCTGAAGCCCGGAGGCCGGGAGCGATCCTGGCCTTCGGGCATTGTTATGTATGTCGCTGGCACTTGACCTGCCGCTCGCACGGGCGACAATGGACGGCATCCCCACCAAGAGGACGGAGGCCGTCCATGAAACGCTCCATCGGTGCCAAGACGCTCATCGTTCCCACCCCCACCTGGATCGTCGGCTCCTACGACGCCCAGGGCAAGCCCAACGGCATGGTGGCCGCCTGGGGCGGCATCTGCTGCTCCGACCCGCCCTGCGTGGCCGTGTCGCTGCGGAAGGCCACCTACAGCTACGGCAGCCTGATCGAACGGAAGGTGTTCACCGTGAGCGTGCCGTCGCAGAGCCAGGTGAAGGAGGCCGACTACTTCGGGCTGGTCAGCGGGCGGGACACCGATAAGTTCGCCGCCACCGGCTGGACGCCCGTCCGCAGCGACCTGGTTGATGCTCCCTACGTCCAAGAGTGCCCGCTGGTACTGGAGTGCAAGGTCTTGCACGTCTACGACCTGGGGCTGCACACGCAGTTCGTCGGCCAGATCCTCGACGTGAAGGCCGATGAGGAGGTGCTGGACGCCGCCGGGATGCCGGACATTCTCAAGATCCTGCCGATCATCTTCTCGCCCGGCAACCGGGTCTACTACGGCGTCGGCGGCTCGCTGGGCCACGCCTTCGCGGTGGGGAAGGAAATCTGACCGGCAGCAAGGGAAGGGCACTTCCGTGGTGGCGGGGATACTTACGATCGACGGCTCCCAGGGAGAAGGCGGCGGGCAGGTGCTCCGCTCGTCGCTGGCGCTGTCGCTGGTGACGGGCCGGCCGTTGGTCGTGGAGAAGATCCGCGCCGCGCGGAAGAAGCCGGGCCTGTTGCGGCAACACCTGACGGCCGTATTGGCCGCGGCCGAGATCAGCGGCGCCGAAGTGGAAGGGGCGGCCTTGGGCTCCCGTCGCTTGGTATTCCGCCCCGGCCCGATCCGGGCGGGCGATTACGCCTTTCGCGTCGGCACGGCCGGCAGTACGACCCTCGTCTTGCAGACCGTGCTGCCCGCGCTCTTGCTGGCCGAAGGCGAGTCGAACCTGACCTTGGAGGGCGGCACGCACAACTCCTTCGCCCCGCCGGTGGATTTCCTGGAGAAAGCATATCTGCCGCTGGTGAACCGGCTGGGGCCGCAGGTCGAGGTGCAGTTCGTCCGCCCGGGCTTCTATCCGGCCGGCGGCGGGCAGTTCACCGTCCGGGTCCAACCGACGCAGCAACTCGGTTCCCTGGAATTGGTCCATCGCGGCCAGATCGTCGCCCAGCGGGTCCGGGCCATGGTCGCCAACCTGCCGCGGCACATCGCCGAGCGGGAGTGCCGGACGATTGTACAGGAGACCGGCTGGAATAAGTCGTTCAGCATCGACGAGGTCAAGGGCTCCCGCGGGCCGGGCAACGTAGTGATGATCGAGCTGGAAGCGGAACACGTCACCGAGGTCTTCACCGGCTTCGGGCAACAGGGCGTTCCGGCCGAGGACGTGGCCATGCAGGCCCTTCGGGAGGCCGAGGAGTACCTGGCGGCCGACGTGCCGGTTGGCACGCATCTGGCCGACCAACTCTTGCTGCCGCTGGGCATCGGCGCCTATATGGGCTCCGGGGGCGGGATGTTCCGCACGATGGAGCTTTCGCTTCACGGCACCACGCACCTGGAGATCCTCCGGTGTTTCCTGGAGATCGACATCCAGGTGGACCGCGAAGACAATGGGAACTGCCTGGTTCGTTTTGGCTAGGCGCGCAATGGAGGCGCGATCTGGCCCCAAGGCGACCCGAAAGCCGTCCGAAGCCTAGAGCGCTTCAGCGGGGCGCTGAGCGCGTTTACAGAACGCGCCACCCGGCGGGGTGTTGGTCCTCTTGACCGAACAGCGTGCCCGGGACCAGTCTGTGCTGTACAGACTGCTGACGCCTACTGCATCACTTGGCGGGAAGGATTTCGACCGTGTGCTGTGCGATCACGCGCAGCTTCTGGATCTCAGCATCCTTCTTAGCGACCTCGGCGCGAAGCGATTCGATCTTGCCCTTGTCGCCCCTATTGTTGAGAATCAGCCCGCGATAGATCTTGTCGTGATTGAACTGGTTCTTCTCCTTGATCGCGTTCCAGATCGCCCGTACCTGATCCGCGACCGGTCCAGCCTTCAGCGCCGCCTCAGCAAGATTCACGCCCGCGGCCAGTTGCCGATCCGTGTACCGCGCCACGGTCTTGCCACCCAGTCGCACGTCGTACTTGCCCGCGCTCAGTCCAGTGACCTTCAGCGTGTACTGGTTCATCTCCTCCAGGATCGGCGACCAGGCGAGGATCGCACCGGCCTCGGTGGGGAAAAACGGCAGCGACTGGTCAAGCTGCGTGAACCTGACGCCGCCGTTATTGGCCACTGCCTCGGTGATCTTGCAGTTGTCGCTCTTGATGAGTTTGCCGGAAGCGTCGATCTCGACAGCCGCCACGAGCGTCGGAAAGCTCATGCCCTTGAGGATGGCGCTGGCCATTACCGCCTGTCCCGGCGGGCCGAAGTGGACCGCATCGCCGCCGCCCATGCGATTGGAGGGTTTGGCCGCTCGGGCCTTGTCCTCCACCGCCACGCAGGGGTGAAACTGGTCGACGAAGAGGCCGCCGTTCTCGGCAGCCACCTTCTGGACGCCCTCGGAGAACCTCTCCAGCGTGCGGTTGTAGCCCTCGATCGCCGGCCCGTCCTCGTTCTTGTCTACAGGGCTGGGCGTGATCCACGCGACACCGAGCTTGGCTGCCTTGGCCTGCTTGGCGATGCCCGCGAGGCCGGCCAGGTAGTTGTTGAAAAGGGACTGGTCGAAGGCCCGGTAGCCGCCGTCGTTCATGCCGAAGTCCACCGTCAGCGCCGTGGGCTTGTATTCCACCACGTCGCGCACAAATCGACCATTGCCGCCCCGAGAACTGTCGCCGCCGATGCCGACGTTATGGAACGTGATCTTCCACGTCGGGAAACGCATCAGCGTCCAGGCCTCCAGGTAGTTGCTGTACAGGTGCTGCTCGGTGATACTGTCGCCCATAACGACGACCCTGTCGCCGTCCTTGAAGAAGAACTCGCCGGCGCCCACCGGCATGCCAAGGCCCAGGATCAGCGCCACCACCACCGTCGCCATCAAAACACGCTTGCCGCTCATGTTCTTCCTTTCGATGTACCTGGTCATACGGAACCCAGCGGTAGGATAGACCACCGGCCAACGGAATACAAGGGTTCGCTGAACGCCCCAGACTGTCCGCGGGCTGCGAAGCAAGTGCGGGAGGGGGGCCGGCGATGTCGTCGGGTTGGTCACCGCAAGGTCGCGCCGACGACCGACGAGGTCCGCAGGTAATTCGAGGCGGCCTTTAGGGTGCGCTTGACAATGCCGATCCCGGCAACGAAACTCACGTTCGTCTGGCTGCCGCTCCGGGACCCCGGGGGGCACGACAAAGGTAAGGACCCCGTGAATCGGAACAGATGGGAAGTACCAGGTTAGGCTGAGTCCAACGTGGACTGGGCCTTGCACGGTGAGCCTTGTGACACAACAGCAGACCATGAGCACCACTATGAGAAGTTTGCTGGGATTGGGGATTCTTGTGTTGACTTGGGCCTCGGCGATTGCCGCCGAAGGGCCGATTGCGGCGGCGAAATACCGCGGCGGGCAGCCGGTCACGCCGGCCCCGGACGGCGCGATCTTCTGCGAAGCCGAGGAGTTTGCCGTGGAGAAGCCCGGCTGGCAAGCCCGGCCCTGGGGCGAGAACTATTTTGCAGGCACGTTTGCCAACACCTTCCTCTCGCGCAAGGCATTCCTCGGCGCTCCGGAGCAATGCGACGAGACCGTAGCCACGATCGGGATCAACGTCGCGGACGCCGGCCGGTACTTGGTCCTCGTCCGTTATGAGGCGGTTTATCGTTTCGAGACACAGTTCCGGGTGAAGGTCGAGCAGGCCGGCCGGGTCCGCATGGATCGGCTCTACGGAGCGCGGAACAACGTGAAGATCTGGCCCTTCGGCGAGCGATTGAAGAAAGAAGTCGCCTGGTCCTGGGGCGCGGGGAAAACATGGTTATGGTAGTCCTGGCGAGTTCTATCAGGGCCAGGTCTTTCAATGGGTCACCTGCTTTCGCCAGGACAGCTTGACGCTACCTTGGGCCGAAGATTATGCCTGGGGTGTGCCGCTGGGCACGCAGCAGATGAACGCGATCAACCTGGACCTGTTCCGTGCGGGTCTGCGGGGCAAGCCCGACCGCAAGATTCTCTACTACGTCATGCCGCACTGGCCCGGAAACACGCCGGCTTCCTGGCGGCGGATGTTCCACAATGCCCTGGGCCACGGGATGAAGATCGTGGACCTGTTCGAGTTCCGTCCGGTGCAGGCCGCCTACACCGAGAACCATGTCTCGAACCCGGAGACTTACGCCACGGTGCTGAAGACCTTCCGCGAGTTGGGGCAGTACGAGGACATTGTGCAGGCTGGCCAGCGACGGCCCGCGGAGACGGCCCTCTGGTTTAGCGAGACGGCCGACATCTGGGACGACTACGACGGTTCCTTCGGCGCAGCGAAGCGCGCCTTGTACATCGCCATCTTGCACCAGCAGTTCCCCTTGGATTTCCTTGTCGAGCAAGACGCGCTGGACGGCACGCTCGGGCGCTACAAGGTCCTCTACCTGGCCGACCGGCACGTGAGCCGGGTCGCGTCGGCAAAACTCGCCGCTTGGGTGCAAAACGGCGGCAGGCTCTTGGCCACGGCTGGCGCGGGCATGTTCGACGAGTACCATCAGCCGAACAAGACACTCCGCGATCTGCTGGGCACGGAAATGACCGCGCTGGTGGCCCCCGACGATGCCCGGGTGAACTTCGGCAAGCAGGACTTGCCGTTTGCCCGGGCGATCGACACGGTGACCTGGTCCGGCCAATGGTTGCCTGTGACCGGAGCGATCGCCCGGCTCAAGGCAGCCGCCGGCGCGACGGTCGAAGGCACGTTTTTGGACGGCTCACCGGCGGTCGTGGCCCGGCAAGTCGGCAAGGGAGAAGTCCGTTCGTGCGCTTTCCTGCCCGGCCTGACCTACTTCCATCCGGCGATTCCGCGCCGGCCCGTGGACCGCGGCACGACCGACGACTCGATGGCCCACTTCGTCCCCAGCCAGTTCGATCCGGCGGCGGGCCGACTGATCGGCTCGATTGCCGAGAATGTGGCCCGTCCGGTCGTGTGCAGCCAAGCGTTGGTTGAGGCGAGCCTGATCGAGTCGCCTGCCGGTGCGATCCTCGTGCTGACCAACTGGAGTGGCAAGCCGGTCCGCGAGCTAATTGTCACCACCAGCATTCCGCTGCCGGCACGAAGCGCGGGCCTGGCCAGCGGCTCCAAAATCGCAGTGAAGCAGGAGGGTGACCGGAGCGTCTTCACGTTCGATCTTGACGTGGCCGACGTGTTGATCCTGCGTTAGTCGTGAATCGCGGTTTCGTTCGCCTCAGCCGGGGGGCAATTCTTCCGTGGCTCAGGGACTAACACACTTTCCTCTGAAAGGACCGCCCGATGCAGAGTGTCTTTCGACTGTTGGAGCCGGCGTACCGCCGCCCCCTAGGCAAGATGGCTTCCCGGCCGCTGGGCGTGCTTGCCGTTCTGTGTGCCGTAGCTGTTGCGCAGGCCGAGCCGGTAGGCAAGGGCCCCTGGCCTCTTGCTGAGACGGTGGGGCCCAAAGTGGAAATCCTGGCCCACGATAATGGCGATGTCTCGCCTTGGATCGAGTTCTTCACATTTGATTCTTCCAGCAGGCATGCTTGGCTGTGGGAATGTCCGCCCGGTTCATCGAACTGGGGACCGCGCAGACACCTGCTTGCCACTTCACCACCGAAGTTTTCCTCCGCGAGCAGGGCAAATGGGCCGTGGTGGATGCCACGCCGCTGAAGGAATACGAGGTGTACTACACGGTGGACGGCGTGCCGCAGAGCGCGCTGGACATGCACCGCCACGTGGTCAACGGCACGATGGACGACGCCGGAAGGACCGTCGTATGGCGCGACCAGAGAAAGTCTCAAAGGCCGCAGCGTTTGAGAAACTGCCTCCACTTTGCCGGGAATTGAGTCCCCATGGATTCAGGGATGTGGTTGATCTCGGTCTTGCCAACCTCGTCAAGGATGCGCGAAAGGTGGGCACTATCCTCGATTTTCAGGAGACGGCAACTGTGCGTTATCTGGTCAAATTCAAAGAACCAAAGCGCAGAGGTATCCGCACGCCAGCAACCATTGACGAGTACCTCATTACCGTGCTGTTTGACGTTGCCCCGATCAATCTGTGTCCTGGTGACGGGGATACCGTCAAAGACCCGCCCGTGAGTGAAGAGCCTCAACGCACGCCCGAAGTCCCAATCATTACCAAAGACTTCTTCGTCGTTATAATTGCTTTGTACCCGGCGCGGCACATTACCAATGATGCGAGCGCCTGGGGGAAGACCGACTTCTTCAGCTTTGGTGACGAAAGCGTTGACCACTTGATTCTGGAGACGCCAGGAGAGGATGTAGTTGTCGCGCTGAACCATGAACGACGCCACGGCTAGCGCAACGACCGATAGGACCGCGACCCGGCAGAGAATCTGCGGAGTGCGCCGGGCGGAAAGGGACGGCAGGCACGCCAACAGCATGGATACTATCAGCCAGGCCGACGTTAGACCACGGTTGTTATACCCGCCGATAGAGGCCAGAGAACTGCTCAAGACGTAGAGTAGCGGACATGACAGAAAACCAAGGACGATTATGCCGAACGGTCGGCACTTCCGACCCAAGAAGAAGCCGGAAGACAAGTCCTTCGCAGGTCGCCAAACAAAGAAGCCGCTGATTAGAAGAATGACGATGAGGATCATTTGCCAGCAGGCTGGGTAACTGGCCGGAAGATGATACGGCGCACTCAAGAGCAGCCACGGCGCTAAAATGAGAACGCTTCCGAACCAGGCCGCGCATAGGAAACAACCCGTTCCAAGGCGAGGAAGACGAAGGCGGGAGTCGACGACCATGAAGCGGGGCATAATCCATTTTTGCAGGATCAGCAGAGCAAGTAGTATAAGTACCACAGGCAGAACATATTTTGCGAGGCAGGTCGAGAAACGGCGCGAGGGCCGGTCAGTTGAGTTAGAGGGTCGCAGCGCGAGTGGATAAAGTACAGTCAGCGAAAGTAGAGGCAGAATGATTTCGTAGGTCAAGAGGGCCGCCAAAAGCAGAAGATACGGCACGCAAGAATAGCGATCGCAGGCAACCTCGCGGAGAAGGAGCCAGAAGGAGAGCGCCCAAAGAAAAATCGATATGGTTCCGAGCATCTGCATCGCAGGAGAAAAAATGACCGTTGAACTAATCGCAGGGAAGGCTGCAAGCAAGAGCAGTAGGTAGCCGAACACAGGACCGTGGTACGGTCGCACGGCCGCGATAAGCAGAAGTATGGCGCCAAACCAGAAGCAGAGGTTGGTGAGGATGAAGCCCCTGGGACAGCCAGCGAAAAGATGACTAGTCAAGGCGAGGGCTATCGGGGCCAGAGGTCGGTTGGAGAATAGAGGGAACCAGCTCAGGTAACTTTCCCAGATAGACGGTGGATGCGGGGAGTCGGCAAGGTGATAGACAACGGCCCAATCGTCGATAATGATGCCTCCCCAGATAACATAAGGGGCGTATACAAGGAAGATAACAACGGTCGCAAGTATCCAGCCAAAACTACGCAGGCACTTGTTCGTATCAGCCGTAGCAGCCATTTGATGAACTTTCGATCACTTGTTTCCACATGGAAGGCCCGCGTTGCAAGAAGACGGCTCCGCGGCGTGTATGGTCACGTGTCAAACTGCTGGCGGAGTATAGTGACTAGCCGGTCACCGTGGGGAAGGTGCCGGGTGGCTCGAACTCGACGGCGGCGCCGAGGGCATCGGCAATGGCCAGGCCGAGAAGCGTTCCACGTTGGCGGTCAGTTGACAGCATGACCGCTATTTTACCTTCCGCGATGGCGTCTGCCAGCCAAGCACACGGCCCCGACGCGCCCAGCGCGATGGAGACGCGATCCAGGGCTATGACGCCCCCGAAGCCGTCCACCGCGTGCTGCGCGTCAGCGGGGCACGTGGAGCGTTTAGCGGGCACGCCACCCAGCGGGGGTGCCGCTCCTCGCCATCGAAGAGCAGGTCCTGGACCAGCCCGTGTCGTCCAGGCTGGCTGATGCCCAGGCAGCCCGCAACGCCGCTGAGCCCCTCCGCACCCAGGCTGGCCCCAAGAGCCGCCCCTACCCGCCGAGGCCGCCAGCGGCTGCAAGGAGCGCACGGGCCGCCGGAGCCCACCGGCCCTGCGCAGTCCCTGATCAACAGCCCCGCCTCGCCGTGCTACAACCATCCTCGGCCGGGGAGTGCAGGACCGTCAGGTCCTGAAGGCATTTGTACTTACCTTCCGGGCCGCTCTTGTTGCCCGGCGGGAGTTGCCCAAGTGCGATCCACGCCGGCAGTCCATAGCCGTCGACCGCGAAGCCCGTAGGCTGTTCACCCGCCTGACCATCGAATCGCTGCAATAGTTCCGCTTTTCACTCCCAGGCAGACTTTAACTCATGCACTTCCAGTTTCAGAAGTCTGGCGGCGGTGCCGTCGCTCCACGCCTGCACGGCCTGGATTGGTCCGGCGGCGCGGAACTCGCACGTCTGGTAGACCCTCCCCTGGTTGCCACAAATCTCTAGCGACGGCCGATCGACCAGAAGCTGGATCTGGATCTTGCCGTCCACGGGCAGTAGAGGCATGCCTTCGAGGGTCTTCCGGCCGGCGTCGTAAACGATCTTCCGGCCGCCGATCGTCAGGCCGAACGCCTTGGCCGGCCCCACCTGAAACTCCGCGCGGATGTCGAACAGGTCGCCCGCCACGGGTACACTTAGCGGCTTGTCCGCCGTCAGGGCCACGTCCCGGCGCACGTGCGACCTGGCGTCGAGCGTCTCGATTTCCGGGATAGGCTGAGCGAACATGCGGATGCCATCCGACGTGGTCCGTAGCGTCAGTTCACAGGGGAAAGTCATCATCTGGTTGAAGGGCATGCCGGGCATGTCGATCCTCCCCCAGCCGATCTGGATCTTCCGTCCGTCGGGCGGATCGTTGAACGTCTGCGAGGCGTAGTAATTGCCCCAGTGGACCTGATGCTTGCCCTGATGCTCGGGCGTGAACACCTTGCCGTCGAAGCGGCCGATGACATATTTCGCGTCCGCCGCGTAGACCACCCAGCGCGTGTTGTTCTTGTCCCCGTCGACGGGCAGCTCGAAGATTTCCGGGCACTCGAAGAACCCTGGAATATGGCTCTGGTACGCCCAGTGTTTCAAATCCGTGGAAGTGGCAATCCCGATGTTGTCGCCGTACGGCGGGCGGCTGTCGTACATGGCCATGACCCAGTGCTTGCCGGGAGCGTACCAGAAAATCTTCGGATCGCGGCCCGAATGCTTCACCACGGGGTTGCCCCGCCAGCAGGTCCATGTCCGGCCGCGGTCGTTGCTATAAGCGATCGATTCGCCGCAGCCGGTATCGGTGAAGGCGGCGACCAGGACCTTTTCCTCGCCCGTCTGGAAGCCAGCCGTGTTGTTCCAGTCCACAGCCGCGCTGCCGGAGAAACAATGCTCCTTGGCCATCGTCCACGGGTACAGCGCGATCGGCAGTTCCTGCCAATGCACCAGGTCGCGGCTGACCGCGTGGCCCCAGTGCATGTTGGCCCAGCCGCAGCCATAGGGGTTGTGCTGGTAGAACAAGTGCCACTCCCCCTTGTAATGTACCAGGCCGTTGGGATCGTTGTTCCAGCCGCGCTTCTGCGTGTAATGGAACTGCGGACGGAGCTTTTCCTTGTAGACGGTGTCCGCGTCGCGGATCTGGTCGGCTTGCTCGATGGCCGCCAGGCCTCGGGAGCTTTCTGGCAACCGGTCGACCAGGAGCGTGGCTGTCTTGCCCTTGTAGAGGCTGAGGTCGGTGAAAGCCCAGAAGTCGGGCTCGGCACTGGCCAGCTCGATGTCGAAGATCCGCACGGGCTTGCCATCCACGAGCATCTGCATTCGCCGTTTGGGGGCGCCGTTCTTGACCGGCAGATTCAAGAACTGCTTCTGCAGCACGATTTCCCGCTTTTGATCGCGAAGCAGCAACTCGGCTTTCCGGTCGCTTTGCACGATGTGGTCGATGTTGATGTGCCCCCATCCACCCGTGGCGTTATCGACGATCTGGATCTGCGCCTTCTTGCCGGCGAACTCGCCCACGTCCCACGAGCACGGCTCAAGCGCCTCGCTGCCGCCCGGCTTCGTGTTCGGTCCGGTCGCGGTGCGTACAACCTTGCCGTCGACCAGCAGGTTTATGCAAGTCTTGCCCTCCCAGCCGCCACCGCCGATGAGAAAACGGATGAACGTGCGGTTGATCGTGAAGGCGGGCGACGTCAACGTGCCGGTCGATTTGTCGCCGCCATAGAAGCTGTTGACCAAGCCGTGGCCGAGGTAGCCGCTCACCTCCATTTGGTGCGGCAGCGTGCCCTGCGCCGGGCCAGGCCCAAAGGCCTCTCCGGTGGTCTTCCAGTCACCGTAGTCCTGGCCCTCGAAGTCGGCAAGCACGATGTCGGGGCTCGCCGCCTGAGCCACCGTCGAGATCCAAGTCAAGACGACGATTACGGTGAGCATCGCGAAAGCTGATTTCATTATGATAGCTCCTTGCGGCAAACATCGAGGAACATGCGTTGTCGGATGCGTTCGTCGTACTCCGGCACGGCACCGGGCTTCTTCGACGCGCCCTTTGGCCAGGAGCCAGCGTGGACTCTCAGGAGTCAAGAACAGCAAGACGAAGAAGACGGCGGAAGGCGCGGCCATCACGCCGAACATCCAGCGGCACTCGTTCGTACCGAGGTGAAGATTGCCGATCACATAGTTGGACAGGTAGGCCAGCAGGATGCCCAACACGATGTTGAACTGCGTGAAAGCTACAAGAACGTCCACGGTATCTGGCCGGGGAAATCTCGGCGATGTACATCGGCGAGACGACCGACGCGCCGCCTACCGCCAAGCCTCCGATGAACCGAAAGATCATGAACGACCACCAACCCCACGCCAATCCACATCCGACGGCGGAGACGAAGTACAGAGCGGCCAGCGCGAACAGAATGCCACGTCGACCAACAGCGTCGGTCGGTTTGCCAACCCCGATCGAGCCGAGGATTGTTCCGATCAGCGCGCCGGCGACCGTGAATCCGAGCATGAACCCGAGCACCGATTCCTTCGAGATCGAAGGCAAGAGAGGATACACTTTCGCCGCGATCTCGCTGACGAAGCCCGACTTCAGCCAAGCGGTGGTGCCGGAGATCACGGCCGTATCGAACCCGAAGAGCAAACCGCCCAAAGCGGCGATGACTGCGCTGCGAATCAGGATTCCGCTGGGTCTCATTGGTTCTCCCTTTCGTAGAAACCACGTTCTACTTCCCGGGAACCGTGCCGGGCTCCTACTTCAGCCCTCGACCGCGTCCGCGCAGGTGGCGATGGCCCGTAGGGCCTCCAATTGGTTCTTCACCTGTTTCAGGTCTCCGGCCTCCAATGCCAGTAGGGCGTCGCTGGCCAGCTTGCACATCTTTCGCCAGGTGCGGGGCTGAACGGACTTGGGAGTCGCGGGCTCTCGGGCCGGCGGCTTGGCCTTCTTCACAACCTTCTTCTTTGCCATCGTGGTCTCCTACCAGTGGAACATAAGCCGGAGCCTTGCTCCGCCTGCTACTTCGCCATGTCCTTCAGCAGCTTCAGCGCCCGCACCTTGACCTTGTCGTAGGCGGGCTTTGCCGGCCGGTCCATCAGCTCGCCGGGCTTGAAGGGGTTGGGGACGCCCTTCTGGGCCTTACGGGCTGGGATGCGCTTCTTCTCGATCTTCACCAGCCCGGGGATGGCGATCACGCCCGCGCCCTTGTTGCCCAGGCTCTTCTTGATCTCGGCCACCAGGGCCTCCAGCACGGCCGCCACCTGCTTCTTGGAAAGCTCGGTGGCGGCGGCGACGTTGGCCAGCAGGTCGGACTTGGTGAGGGGCTTCTTGGGGGCGGCTTTGGCCATGATTCTGGGTCTCCTTATCGGGTAACGGAGATGATCGGGTCAGTTCGCAATGCGGAATCTAGTGATTAGAGCCGGTCTGCTGGGAAATGCAAGCGGGCACCAGTGAGAAATCAGTGTCAGCTTCGAGGGGCAGGCCGCCGATCCGGCTTTATCCGTCCATGCTTGATGAGCAGTTGCCGCAACGTCGTGCCGCCAGGAAGACCGCGGCCGCCCGAATACAAGGCCGAACTGATGCCGAGCCATGTTTCGCGTGGCGCATCCCTGACGTGCCCGGAATTGCTCGTGGGCCAGCAGCCCGTGCGCCGCTGCTCAGTATCCGCCCACTTCAGGATTTGCTCGATGCTCAAGGAGGGTAGGGCCATGCGGTTGGGCGCACGTCGGTATTTGGCCAGCAGTTTCGCTAGCGAACTACCGGCAGGTAGTCCCCGTCGTCCGTCAAACAGAGAGTGGTCGATTCTCCCCCAGGTTTCGCCGGACGATCCCTCGATGGTCCCCGCCCTCACGGTCGGCCATTGGCCCGTCTGCTCATGGTAGGCATCCGCCCAGGCCAGGATCTGCTTGATCCTCAGTGGCAGCTTTAGCCGACTTGGCCGTCGATTGCGTCGTCGAGCACCGCGCTGAGCGAATCCCCCGAGCACCTTGGGCTCGAAAATGGTTGACTTGGCGGCCATGTTGTCGTTCCAGGTGAATCCTCACAGTGGTTCAACGAGAATCGTGTGGCGGACCGGTCGGATCAGGGCCCGTGCGGCTGCGTGGTACTCCCTGTCCCGTGCCAACGCGGCCTCGCGGAGCGCGCCGAGTTCTTCGGCTGGGACATGTTTGTCATGCTGCCCCAACATTCGCTCGCGCAGCGTGACGTAGATCGTCCGGACCTTCGCGTCGTTGGGCAAGTACCGCTGGATAAATCTATCCATCGTCTTGAAGAACTCGGCAGCGTCTTTCTGGGCCGGGGGTTGTCTGAGATCGCCCCGGAGCATCCCGACGTTCAGATAGCAGTCGTACATCTCGCGCTCGTACACCTGCTTGTCCAGGACCGCTTGATCCACTCGGGCGATCAGCCCGCTGAAGGGATTCTCCGGGAACTCTTCGGCTAGATTCACGCCATCATCAAGCTGCGTACGCGGGAAGCGGACGCCGTAGTCCGCTTCGGCGCCCTTCATCATCCGCATCATCGGGTCGTGGATGTCGGCAAACGGAGAGCCGGTCTCCTCCGCGACTTTCTTGGCGATAGCCGTGAGGTTCGCCAGCGTGCGGTTGTAACCGTCGGCGCCCGCGCCGGGGCCTACCGTGTAGGAAAGACCGTCGACCACGCCGGGCGATGCCACGAGGGTGAGCGTGCCGTTCTGGCGGTTCCGCTCCACGATCCGCCGCAGGGCCCGCGCGTAGGCTTCGCCGGTCGCTTCCCGCCACGGCTGGCCTCGTCCGCCGTCATTCATCCCGAAGCAGACGGTATGCACCTTGGGCTTGAGGCCGACTAGTTCCTCTTCGAGCGTATTGGCGACGAACTCGCCGGCTGAGCCGCCGCAGCCTCGCTGGCACTTCATCACCCGTAACTCCAGCTCCGGCCGCGTGACCAGCAGGTAGATCTCCACCAGACGGCTGTAGTGCGACATGTAGGTAATCGAGTCGCCGCTCGTGACGACCAGGTCGCCGCGATGGAGAATCAGGCCCTCAGCCCGTGCCGCTGCCGAGAGGACCAGAAAGGTTGCCATTGCGCCAGCTACCGCTGCCCGGCACGTTTTCTTGTTGTGCATTGCCTGCGTTCCAATTTCTTCACGATGGCCCCATCGCCTATGCGTTGCCCGGCTTGAAGTCCCAATACAAGGTTACGATCAGCTCCCGCCCCTTGCCGCTGAAAAACGCGGATTGTTCGCCGACGACGTTGTCGTGGCAGAAGCCGTAGGCTTTGTGGTCGAGGCTGTGTTCGTGGAAGAACTTGGAGTGCCAGTTGCACGGTTCTGGCTGGTAGAACTTCGCGGGGGTTCCCCAGTCGGCTGGGTCGGCCAGTACGTGACGGTTGATCGCGGCGCAGAACTGTGGATTGCCGCCGAGCACGCCGGTCCCCAGCAAGATTTCCTGGGTGTTGGGCTTCCTCGCGCAACGCAACGGCGTGCCCCAGAAGACGCACGTCGGCGACATCGCCCGTGACCAGCGGTGAGCCCTTGGCCAGGGCACGGATCGCCAGCGGCTTGTTCGGCCAACCAAGGAAGAAAGCGTAGAGGGTATCGCCCTTGGTGGTGAAGCGGACACTGGCCTCGCCGAAGATGGTGAATGGCCGGGTGCTGAAGATGCCTTCGCCGTTGATGTCCATCCATTGCGTCAGCCCCGCGAGGAATGTCAGTTCCTTCTCGTCGATGGTGCCGTCGCCCCGCACGGGGATATTCAGCAACAGATTGCCGTTCTTGCTCACGATATCGACCAGTTCCGTGACCACGTCCTTCAGGCTCCGTTATCGTGGTGGTTGGCCAAGGCGACGAAATACTTCGCACCGGCCCGCTTATAGAGCTGGATGAGCTTGTCGGGGTCCCAGTGCTCGGCGTGCCAGATGTGGTCGATGTCCTTGAAGCCGAACTTGGAGGGGTGGCCGTAGTGTGCCACGTGATACTTGTAGTCGGCGCTCCCCTCCTCGTACATGGAACGGGCGTACCAATCGCCCTGCTCGGGCTGGCACTGGGCGCTCCAGTGGGCCCAGATGCCGAACTTGGCATCGCGAAACCACTCGGGGCACTCGTACTGCTTCAGCGATTCCCAGGTGGGCTTGAACGGCCCGGGGGCGATGGGCAGATTGGCCGCGGGGCTGAGCTTGTCGGCAGTTGCCGCGCGGGCGGTCGCTAGGATTGCGGCCAGAAGGCCAGCGAAGACGAGGTACTTCTTGATCTTCACGTTGTGGTTCATTGAGGTTTCCTCCGTCAGTCGAAAGGATCAAGATGAGAGACTAGGCGGTACGACTTCTGGAGCGAGTCCATGGGATAAGCGAAATCGTTGGTCCCCGCCACCCAGAGCATGGGCATCTTGCTCTGCCGCAACCAGACCGAAGGGTCCCACCGGCTCAGCCATCGTGCCGCTCTTTCCGGTCCCATCTTCTGGAACTCGGGGAGCCAAACTGAATTGTCGCCAAGGAATCCGCAGCCGTACACCGGAACGGCGAAGCGAAAGCGCGAATCAACGCCCGAGACGATGCACGTCAAGTAGCCGCCCCAAGAGATCCCGGTCACCCCGATCCGTTCTGGATCGACCTCGGGCAGCCACCGCAAGAGCGAATGGGCCAGAACCACGTCGGCGACGGCGTGATAGGTCCACTGATCTTCGGCCGGTTCATCGACCTGATCGAAGCCGCCCCAACCGGACGGTCCACCGGCGTCATGCCGCTGCCACTTGCCGTACGAGCCGATGGGCACGCAGCCGCAAGTATCCATGGCGATGGCGGCATAGCCGCGAGAGTTCCACAGCCGGACCCAGACGTCGAAAGCCGATCCGCCACCTCCATGCACCAAGACCATCCCCGGTACTTTCGTACCTGGTGCAACGTTTGGCAAGCCGTAATAGGCAAACACCCGGGTGGGCTTCTTGCGCCAGGGCAACCCTTCGTAGAACACCGACGCCACGCCCTTGGCCAACGGCGCATCGGCCGAATAAGCCTTGGGCGCCTTTACGAGGGTATCCATGTCCCAGTGTGGTAGGCCAATAGCCGAGCCAGGGACGGCTTTTGTGGTCTCCTGAGCCGCCGCGCTCGCAACCACGCTGAATGCAAGTATCAGGAACCATCGTGACGGCTTTGTCTTCATGATGCGCTTCTCGGCTAGACACTCAATTTACCTTGATCGGATCGCCCTGTTACCGCCTCTTCCGGTTCCGTTTCTTCGCCTTCTCTTGCTGCTTCCGCTTGGCCTTCTCCTTCTTATCCCGCTCGCGCTGGTGGTCTCGGTCACGGTCGTCATGGTCCGGCAGTGGCAGGTGAGGGAAGCGTGGCCGAGGCATCAAGCTCCCAAAGGGGGAACCTTCCCGATCAGGCACCAGGCCCAGCCCCTCAACGCCCAGTTCCTTGCGAATCTTCGTCCAGTAACCGCAGACCATTTCATCGACCACCCCGGCCGCATAGGCCCGCTCGATCACCTCGGCGGACTCCACTGCCTTGAGATCCGCCAGGTAGCCGATGAGGAAGCCATTGAGCGAATAGACCTCTGGTTCGTTCTGCGCTAGTTGCTGGGTGAGTATCCCGACCACCTCGTCACGAGCCTCGGGATGCCTCTTGCCAATCTGACACAGGCCGTTGGCCGCCGATCCGCGGGGGAACTCGGCATTTTGACGGTCGGCCAAATAGGCAGCCAGGGCAGGGATCGCCGGTGGGCCAATCCAGCCGAAGACGTTGTGGAACTCCTCCAAGTACCAGTCAGGGCTCTCCTTGTCGAGCTGGTTCTGCATGGCCAGGAGGGGTTCGACCGCCTCCACAGCCCGCAGTTGTCCCAGGGCCCGCCAGGCGTGGACCGGCGCGTAGAGCGTGTCGTCCTCGGGCCGCTCCTTGTCCTCCGCCCACTGCCGGGCGAGGTCGATCAGCGACGGAATGTGCTCAGGGCCCAACCCAAACTGCTTGATGTAATCGGGATCGCCCTGCTCCCATCGCCACGTGTCGCGGGGGTCACCGGCCCGGCTCAATCGTTCCAGCGGCGAAGGCAAAGTTGAACTATCCATTCTCGAAATCCTCGTCAGTCCGTTTTCATGTCCCGGTACGCCCTGGAGCGAAGGGCTTTGATACGCTTGGAGAGGTTCGCCAGCGCCTGGTATCGTTGGCTCGCCTCACCCACCTCGCCCCGAAGCTCGTCCACGCTTATCGAGAGTACGTCCTCCAGGCAGTCGAGATCCCAGCGGTAGAACCCGATGGGCCGCTTACCCTGGTAACGCTCAACGCGACCGTCCAGGCCGAACGCCTCCGCCATCATGTAGGTCAGCTCCTTGAGTTCCTTCAACTCCTGGCCGGTGATAAGGATCGGATAGGACCTGTCGCGCGAACCGGGTTTCATGGCACGACCTCCCGAAATACCACCGCGGCGCACTAATGATAGCCGGTCACCTCTCGGATGACCGCTATTTTACCTTCCGGAATGGCGTCTGCCAGCCAAGCACACGGCCCCGACGCGCCCAGCGCGCGATGGAGGCGCGGTCCAGGGCTATGACGACCCAGGAGCCGTCTGGCGGTTACGACGCCACAGCGGGGTGCTGAGCGCGTTTACTGGGCCGCAAAGGTAATGAAGTCGAAATCGCGGTACAGATGCCAGTTGCCAAACGGAAGCCGGGACCAGGAACTGGCACCGCGCACGAGGTTGACTCGCCAGGAGTCGCCCGCCTTGGGGGCACCCGTCTTCAATGTCTTGAACGGCACGACGAACTCGCACGTCCATGCCCCGTCTCCGCAATGCGCCGCCGCATCGTAGGGCGGCAGTGCCGTCAGGTCCTTGCCCCACATATAATCGCCCAGAAAGTGTTGGGGCCCCCAGACCTTGCCCGCCGCCGAAACGGCGGCCTGGTAATACCCCGCCGTGTAGCCTGATGTGGGCACGATGAAGAATTCAATGTGATCCATGCCCCACACGCTGTCCGCCGGCTTCAGGTGAGCCACATTGGTGTTGGCGCACCGCACCGCGACGTACAGCGCCGTATCGTCCCAGGTCATGCGGAACTCGGTCTGCTCGTTCGCCGGCGCCGACTCGTAGGTATTGGGCCGCACGAAGCCGCCCGCGACCGGCACATGCTGCCAGCCCGGGTCGTCGAGCTTCCCGTCCACGGTGATCGCGCCGGTCCGCCGATGGCAGACGTACTCCTTCTTGCCGTAGTGCAGGGCCACAGACTTGTCCAGACTGCGGCGTGCCGCCGCGGAGATCGCCCACTCCAGGTCCTGTGCGGCCCGTTCCACGCGGGCCTTCACGTAGTACGTGCTGGCCGCGACCCTTGCCTTTCCGAGTTCCGCCCGCAACCTCACAATCAGTTCCGGCGTGAACATCGCCGGATTCGGGCCAAGGTCGTAGGCGAAATCCTCCAGCGAAACGTCGTTCTCGATGAGGTGCGTTTCCAGTGCTTTGTAGTAGGCCAGCATCGGCGCCTTGGCCTCCTGGTAGTAGGCCGTGAAGAACTCGTCCAGGATCTTGTCGGCGGTCAGCGACAGGTCCCACATCATCCGTCCATAGGCATAGAAGTTCCACGGGTTGTGAACGGTCGACCCGCGATCGGACTGGGTCAGGCCGTTCAGCATCCCGAGTCGGGCCAGGTACTGCTCCCGGTCCACGATCGCGGTCACCATCGGCACCGGCATGGTCAGGGTCCGCCATTCCGCATGGATCAGCAGGTAATCCCAATGCGTAAGCGGCACGCCGCGCGTGGCCCACGCTTCGAGATAGGCGCGGGTCGGGGCGTTGGCGGGCGCGGTCAGCGGCAGGTTGCGCTGGCCGTAAATGCACACCTGCACGGTCGTATTGTCGGGGAATCTGGCGATGCGCAGCGGGGCGGGCGTGTAGTCGGCATAGGCCAGCGCCTCGATCACGAGGTGTGGCCGCCGCGGCTTGACGCGCTTCGCCACCTCCGTGATGAAGTAGTAGTACGGCCCCGAGGTCACCCGGTCGCCAGCGCAGTACGCCATGGCGGGGCGTTCGATCGGCTGGCACAACGCCGTGCAGCGTTCACACTGGCAGAACGTCGAGCCGTCGGAGGGCACCATCCGTATCAGCAGATCGCTGACCTCCCGGCTGCCGCTGCAATAGACCATCTTGTCGGCCACGAATTGGATCAACTCCGGATTGGTGAAGCAGAACGTGCCGGGCCCGCCCTTGCTGGGGGGCAGCCGCTTGCCGTCGGCATTCATGCCACACCAGTCGGGATGCGCCTCCAGCGCAGCAGGCGGCACCACGTTGTGCAGGTTATGGGGACTCCCCTCGAAGCTGCCGGCCTTGCGATGCGCGGCATCGAACTCCTTGTCAGGACGCGGCTGCGAGTGCGGCACGGGGGGCACTTCTGACCCCAGACCGGGAAAGATGCGGCCGATCGGTCCGCCGTTCCGCGCCGCGAACAACGTGTCGTCCGTGTAAAACGTGTTCCAATATACCGGGCCGTGGCTGAACCAGTCGCTTTCGCACCCTCCTTCCCGCCACTGGGCGGACGGGCGGGTGTGCAGCGGCAGGTGGCCCAGGTCCACGCCTTTGCCGGTCGGCACATACTCGGCGTGATCTTCCGGCGCGGCCCAGACCACGCCCTGCTGCCGCAGGAATTCCCAGACGCTGTAGGCCACGTTGCGGTAGGGCCAGGCCTTGAATAGCACCTCCCGGCCCTGTCTTTCCACGTTGACCTGGTCGGGGAAGTCTAGTCCGAACCAGCCGTCAAGCCCACCCGCGACCCCACGCCAGCAATGGCTCGTGACCGGGTGTTGCGCCAGCGCGTTGGGCAGCTTGCCTGCGGCCGAATCTGCCGCCATCTGCTCGTAGTTCGCGGCCAGCGGGGCGAGGTCGACGATCCTATAGAGCGTGCCCGGGTAGGCCCCCTCCTCCCCGGGGGCGATGATCGGCAGCGGCCGTCCGGTAAGTTCGCCGAGGTAGTAGCGCAAATCCTCCGCCGCTACGCGCAGGATGGCCGGCGCGCCGGATGCCACGACGACCGCGGCGTCCTTCTCGAAAGCCGCCTTCTCGGCACTGCCGTAGGCCATGACCTCCGCGAGAGGCGTCGCCCCTTGTATCCGTACGTACCGCGCGACAATGGGGTTGAACCGCAGATCGGCCTCGGGCCTGTCGGGCGGAAGCAAGTCGTCGGTCCCACCCGCCCGCAACACATTCCGCTGCGCGTTGGCTTTCCAGGGTTCGCCGGTCGGCACCCTGAAATGGCACGTCACGGTTTTGCCGCGGCCGTCGGGCTCGGCCATGAACGTGACGGCCAACTTCTGATAGCTGTTCGTGACGCCGCGTCCGGGTGTTAGATACAGGCGGTGCAGCATCGTGGGCCGGCCGAGGTCAATCACAAGGCCCTGGGCTCCGGACGCGGTCCAGCGCGTGTCGAGCCGGTTGTCGGTGACCGCCGTGATCTTCCCACCCGTGGCCTCGTCGGTCACGCGCCAGCGGGTCGCGTCGAGTTTCTCGGCGCGCGCGGTCATTGCCGCCACAGTCATTAGTCCAAGGGTCACACCTACGCAGATTGTCCGTCGTTGCTTGTGCATATCATCTTTCCCTGTTCATTTCCAGTCTCTCCAGAAACCTTTACAGGCATGTTTCTCCTCTTGGCTCTAGCCTGAGGTAGGCCGATTCTGATTGCAGTTTGACGAACCATAAGTCCGGGCCTTTGGACCGATTACCACCTTGAATCTGTGAATCTTGTTGGCGTTGATGTGTGGCCTACAACGACCTGCGGTTGTTCAGGTAATGCGTGGCCTGAATTGAAAACGTTTGCAAACTTCCCTCAACGCTGGTCACCGCCGCGTCGAGCCGAAGGCCTCCTGCCGCTGGTCGAGTTGGCCGTCCGGGAAACTCGGAGAACTCCAGCACTTGGTGCCGGCCGGTCGGCGTGGTGACCACCGCGATGGGCCCCGAGAATACCGGCTGGCCCGTATCCTGGGCGATCAACTCGAACCGCCCGGCGTGGATGTCGGTGGCGATGGCTGCCTTCGGCCCCTCGGTGGGATACCCGGTGTGACTGAAGGCGATTCGCCCCGAGGCGACATCCCAGCCCTCGTAATGATCTACTTCGACCTGCTGGAGTTCCAGGTGGTCGATGTCGAAGGTGGCGATCTTGGCCGCCCCCGGCTCGCGGCCATTCATCTCGTAGGAGAAAGCGATGGCGGTTACATGGTCGCGTGCCAGGTCGGGGATCTCCCAGACCACGTGGTTCCACTGGCGGTGCTTGAGTTGGAAGTGGTGGGTGTTGCGGCCCGCGCCGGGCCGCGGTTGTCAACGCGCGCCACCAGCGAGATGGCGTGAAATCCCGGCAAATCGGGGTAGACCCAGAACGACAGCCGGTTGTAGCCGGTCCAGTCTTCGTCGTCGAAGGACCGCACGGCGTTGGTCGCGCCGAAGACGCCGCCATCGGGGCTGGGCTTCTCGCCCCGGGTGTACGAGCGAAGCCGCAGGCTGTGACGGCCGTCGATGGCGCGCTCGTCCGTCAGGGCGATGTCGCCCTTGCCCTGGCTCCAATAGGCGATCTTCCAACGGTCCAGATTCTCCATGTCGTCCAACAGCCGGGATCGCTTCACCTCTTTGCGCAGCCAGCGCTCGACGGCCGAGTGCTCCTCTTGGACAGGCATCGGCCGCTTGGGCGGCCCCTCCGCGGCGACCGCGGCGCCGCCAAGAACGACCAGCCAGAACAGATTGGACGTTATTGCGAAAAACGATTTACGCATCGTCAACTTCCTGCGACATCTTCCTTCAGCCAAATGTTACGAAACTCGATGTTCCCGCCGTGATTTTGCAAGGAGAGATAGCCAGAGCGGGGTCGATCGCGGATCACATCGATCTTTGTCTGGTCAACGTCCTGGACGATCTGTCCGTTGAGCGTCACGCGGATCGTCGGACCGTGGCAAACGATCTCCAGCGTGTTCCACTCGCCTGCCGGCCTCGCCGCGTTCACCCGTGGAGCCACGAGCCCGTATAACGCGCCCGTCGACGTCTTGCTGGCCGGCGTGTCCGCGTCGTCGAGGATCTGGATTTCGTAGCCAACATGGGAAGGAAGGGTCTTGTCGGGATACCCGTCGTAAGGGACCCTGGTACGGATGCAGACTCCGCTATTGCAGTTCTTCGCTATGCGGTATTCCAGCCGCAGGATGAAGTCGGATAACTTCTTCTCGTAGCGCAGGTAGCCGCAGTTGCCCGTAGAGCCATCGCAGGCCACCACGCCGTTTTTGACCGACCAGGTGTGGACGTTCGGGTGCTTGGCCTTGTAGAAGTTGTGTTGCTCCTCGATCCAGCCAGACAGGTCATCTCGCGTGAACAACATGATGCCGTCTCCGCGATGTGCAGCCACGAAGTCCACCAATTCCTGGCAGTGGAAGAACTCATCGCAGACCTGATGGCCCTTGCCAGGGATGACGATCAGCCGTACCTGGCCGCCCAATGCGTGGTAGCGACGGGCCAGTTCGCCGGAGTTCTTCTCCAGCGGGACCACCTTGTCGGCATCACCGTGGATGTGGAGTATCGGCACACCGGCCTTGGCCAGCGACGATAGCCGGTCGATCGGGTTGTGTTCGGCAAGATGGCCGGCTAGTTCGGCGGCACTCAGGCCGTAGGCGCCGCAGGCCCTTTCCAATCCCGGGTAGCTGCGCAGATCGCACACGGTGTAGATGCCGGCAATGCAGGCAACCCGGGTCGGATTCTCCGCGGCCCAGTTGTAGAGCATCAGCCCGCCGCGGCTCTGTGGCAAGAGGCAGGAGCGATCCGCCATGTGGTAGCGCGTGCGGAGCGTCTCCCAGAACGCGCTATAGATTGCACAGCCCCGTGGGCTGCCGTAAGACTCGCCGACGTTAACCCCGGCCATGCCAATGCCCTTCTCCAGCCACTGGCGGAGCATCCAGGCATGGCTAGGGTTTGGATGCCCGATCACGGGGGCGTACCAAACCCAGGGCATCGGCGACGCCGCTGCTTCACCCTTCGGCCGGATCAGGAACGCGGGACAACCCTGCACATCGAAGAAATCCAGGATGCAGGGGAGTTGGTCGGCCAGTGCTTTCACGGATGGGATGGGCCGCGACGGAGAGGCCGCCGAAGCGGACATCGACGCCAATAGAAAGATAGTGGTCCAGAGAGCGTTGTGCCTGACAAGCCGCATCGGATTTGCTCCGCGGTCAAGGGTTACTGGGTGGTGCGATCCCGTTCAGGGAGCCGAGGTTAACGCCCCGTCGAGATGAGTAGTCTGGCCGGGAATGGTCTTCAATTCGATCGTCCTGCTGCCGAAGCGAACCTGGCAAGGACCGCCAAGATGAGAGCGAATCACTGCTTTGTGAAGTCGGCCGGCGTTCCATGCCAGGTCCACGTCGAAACCGCCCCGGCGCGCAGGCCCTTGACCGAGCCGGTGGCCCAAGCCTTGGGCAGTGCCGGAAGCAACTCTATCTGGCCGGCGTGGCTTTGCAGGAGCATTTCGGCAATGCCCGCGGTTCCGCCAAAGTTGCCGTCGATCTGGAACGGTGGGCAGGAATCGAACAGATTCGGATAGGTCCGCGCGGGGCACAACAGCAGGCTGAGAATCTTATAGGCATGCTCGGCGTTCTGTAACCGGGCCCAGAGATTCAGCCGCCAGCCGAGCCCCCACCCGGTCGCGTCGTCGCCGCGAATCTCCAGCGATTTACCGACGGCGGCGGCCAACTCCGGCGTCCCACGGAGCGTGATCTGGGCGCTGGGGAACAGGCCGTACAGATGCGAGACGTGGCGATGGTGGATCTCGGGGGCCTCCACGTCCCAGTCGGCGAGCCACTCCTGAAGCTGACCGGCCTTGCCGATCTGGTTCGGCGCCAGTCGCTGCCGGGTAGCGGCAAGCTGCCGGCGGAAGTCCTCATCCACGCCAAGAATCTCCGCCGCGTGCATGCAGTTGCCGAACAGGTCGCGGAGGATCTGCATATCCATCGTCGGGCCGGCGCAGATGCTCGCCCCCTTGGGATGGGCGTTCTCCGGCGAGAGCGATGGACAGGTGACCAGCCACCCGTGCGTCGGCTCTTCCACGAGCGTGCTGAGAAAGAACTCCGCTGCGCCCTTCATCGCCGGATACGCCTTAGCCAGAAACGCCTTGTCGCCACTGAACTGGTAATGGTCCCATAGGTGCAGACACAACCAAGCTCCGCCCATGGGCCAAAAGCCCCAGAAGGGACCGTCGATCGGGGCGGTGGCCCGCCAAAGATCGGTGTTGTGATGGGTGACCCAGCCGCGGGCTCCCCACTGGACTTTGGCCGTGCGGGCGCCGGTCTGGGTGAGGTCCATGACCATCGCCATTAACGGCTCGATGCACTCGGGCAGGTTGCAGGGCTCGGCCGGCCAGTAGTTCATCTCCGTGTTGATGTTGATCGTGTACTTGCTGCTCCAGGGCGGGTTCATGCTCTCGTTCCACAGCCCCTGGAGGTTCGCCGGCTGCCCGCCCGGCCGAGAGCAAGAGATGAGCAGGTAACGGCCGAACTGGAAGTAGAGCGCAGCTAGTGCCGGGTCGCGCCCGGCGGCGAACCCCTTGATCCGTTCGTCGGTCGGCATCCGAGCCGCGGCGGCAACGCCCAGGTCGAGCGATACTCGTCGGAACAGCCGCTGGTAGTCGGCCAGATGGGCTTGCCGGAGCGCCTGGTACGACTTCCTGCCGATGGTGGCCAGGTATGTCCGGGTTAGCAATTCTGGGTCGCCGCTGGTGTCGTTGTACCTCTTGTAACTCGTTGCAGCGGCGATCAGCAGGACGGCCGAATCAGCGCCGCTGACCGAGATCGTATCCTCCGCGGCCGTGGTCTTGCCGCCGGTGGCGAGCACTCGCACGCGGGCCTGGAACTTCAAGGCGCCCGGGATGCCCTGCGATGCACCGTTGACGCCCCGCATCACCAGTGTGTCGCCTTCCTCCGTCACGACCGTCGCCTTCTGCGGGGTCCGCATGCCGGCGGTGAAGGAGACCTGGCCGGGTTTGTCGGCCGCGATGCGCAAGACGATCACCTGATCCACTGCGCTGGAGAACACCTCTCGCGTGAAGCGGACCCCGCTCACCGTGTAGCCGACCCGCGCAACGGCCGTGTCCAGGTCCAGGTCGCGGCGATAGTTCTCGGCCGCCTTGACTTCGGGGAATTTCAACAGCAGGTCGCCCACCGGCTGGTAGGGCATCTGCCCCAGGGGCTTGGCCATCATCTTGGCGCCGATAAGCTCATGGGCTTCACGGTACTTCCCGGCGAATACGAGCCGGCGGGCTTCGGGCAGCGCGGCCAGCGCTTCGCGGTTGTTCGGGTCATAGGGCCCGCCGCCCCACAACGTGTCCTCGTTCAGTTGGATACGCTCGCCGTCGATACCGCCGAAGACCATGGCGCCGAGCCGCCCGTTGCCGATCGGCAGCGCCTCGATCCACTGCGCCGCCGGCCGGCGATACCAAAGGCACAACGGTCCCTCCGGCGGCGGCGACTCGCCAATCAGCTCGCCGTCAAACAAGCTGGGTACCCCCATGCCGGCGGCCTGGAGTGCCAGCGTGCCGGCCACCGGCAGGATCTTCCGGCCAGGCTTGGCGTTGAATACCCACTGGCCCAGCACGCCGTCCAGTGATACGGGCTCGGTCGAGGCAGCTTGTTCGACGATCTCCGCCGCCGTAAGGGCGCGGCCGTAAACTGCCGCTCGTAGGATGCGGCCGGAGAAGCGACTCCCGCCCTCCGAATCGGCGCCGATCAGCAGGGGCGTTACTGTCGTACTCATTTGCGGAAAGCCCTTCCCGCTCGTGCTGGCTACCTCCTTGCCGTTCAGGTACAGCTTGTGAATCTTCTTCGAGGCGCTGTACACCGCGGCGACGTAGCTCCACTTGTCGCCCGGTAGCCGGGCATCGAATTGCACGTGTCCGTTGAGCGTTCCGAATCGCAGCGAATTGCCGGGGTAGGTATCGAGCGTAAACGCTTCGGAGGTTCCAGGAGGGGCCTTGTCGAGGATTCGGCCTCCGCCATGGCTCATGCGATCGGCCTGCACCCAGGCTTCCAACGTGACCTCGTCGGTCAGGTCGAGCGCCTTTTGCGGCGGGACTTCATAGACGGTCGCTTGGGAATCGAGCCGATAGCCTTGCGGTGCTGCCGGAGCGGCGGTAGGGAACTGGGCGAGCGCGAACAAGAGCCCCAAAGTGTAAACCGTCCAGGCATGGAACGTATTCATCGCAGCACCTCAATTCAACGGTTCAGGGGCCAAGTCCTTACTTCGCCGGGATTTCCATGCACAGCTATCGTCCCTGTGGGTTGCCGTCAGACTCGCCCACATCGACCCCAGCCATATCAGGATACGCGTCCGAAGGCCTTTTCGCCAGCAGGCCACGCTGGGCCAGCAGAACTCATCGGCGGCCAGTTGAAAGCCCTCCCAACTCGTGATACAACCATCTGGCGGCCGGGACGTGCCGGGGTCCTCCCCCGGAAAACGTAAGTGCTGATGGTCCAGGCCGCGTTTTTAGCCTCTACCGAAACCTCTCGGGTGCCTTGGGATCAGAGTGGTCCAACGTGGACGTGGGATACCAAAAGACCCAGAACGGCCGATGGCACTTGATCCTGCTTGCCGCAGCAGGCGGGATGATTGTCGGTGCTTGGCTCATCCGCGAAGAGTTGGCCGTGGTGGTGCTGCTGTTGGTCATTACCGCCATCTTCGTCCTTTGCGCCCTGATGTTCGGCTCTCTGACGATCCGGGACGAGGGCGAGTGGCTGGCCCTCCGCTACGGCCCGTTGCCGGTCTTACGCAAGCGGATTCGATACGCCGACATCACGTCGGTCGAGGCCGGCCGCACGTCGATCATCGACGGCTGGGGCATCCACTACATCCCTGGCCGTGGCTGGACCTACAATCTCTGGGGCTTCGGCTGCGCAAGGTTGACCTTGGGCAGGAAGGTCATTCGCATAGGCTCGGACGATGTGGACAACCTGGTGAGGTTCTTGCGAGGCAAAGTAGCCAAGCTATCCGGTGCAACAATCTCAGGCGGCGGATAGAATACCCAGCGGTCAATGCGGTATCCCCGCTTTCCAACTTTAGGGAACGGCGATCTCCATGAACGCTCGCCAGCTTGCGAAACTCGGTGTCTCCAGGGATTGCGTTCCCCAGGCAATCCAGGCAGTTCAGACCGTCGCCAAGCACAACCGGAGCGTCCCGAAAGACCAGCGGATCGACGTGGAGCAAGCGATCCGCGAGTGCGTGACGAATCCCCGCTCTTTCCTGGAGGAGGGCGGTGCCGATGGGACCCCGGAGCGCACAGCGTTCCTGGCCAGATACGGGACGTTTTTCAAGGGGTTGGCGGAAGCCCTTGTCGAGGACCAGGAGCCGGCCCGCTCCGAGCCAATCCCGTATCGGACCTGGGGCGAGGAGATCGACCCGGCTGCTCACCACCAGATGAAGACGGCCTGTTCGTTGCCGGTGGCTTGCGGGGCGGCCCTCATGCCCGACGCTCATGTCGGCTACGGTCTGCCGATTGGCGGCGTTCTCGCCTTGGAAAACGCCGTCGCTCCCTATGCAGTTGGTGTGGATAACCGGCTAGATTTTCCACTCGTGTGGAAAATTACCTCCGCCCCGCTAAGCCGTGGGGCGGTTCGACACGGGATTGGTCTATACACCCGTCACGACATCTGGAAGATCGACTTGGTCATGTCGACCCACCGGCGGAGCCTGGAACGGTCGCCGCAGATGGTGTAGACGTCGCGGAACAGCAGTTCCAGATTGCAGTCCCGCGCTGCGAAATAGGTCGCCCGCATGTCCTTTTCCAGGAGATCCCAGTTCGGGTTGGGACCGCTGATGGGGGCGGGCGTCGGCTTGCGGGAATAGACGTACCTCTTACCCAAGATCGACGCTGTCTTGGCCAGGTCCGACCATCCCGAAACCGAGACCGACCGCAGGTTGGAAATCGCCTCGACGATCATTTCCAGCCGGTCGTCCACCCGCTCGCAACATCCATAGTAGATCAGGCCGAATTGCTCGCTCAGCCGGGCCAGGTAGGGCAGGAAAAACTCCTTGTACATGGCCGGCGACACACTTTCCGACTCCTGCGACTCCGCCCATGCCCAAAGATCCTTCAGCGTGACCGGCTTCGGCGAACCCGACGCGGGCAGGTCAGACACGTAGCCGTAGCTTCGCGGGCCCGCCATCTGGTTGTCGGTATTCGGTGCCAGGAGGTTCTCGCGCTGGAGAAACTCGAACAGCCGGATGCGGTCGTCCAACAGGTACGACATCAGCCGGTGAACGGCGTCGGGCGCGTCGTAAACCCAGTAGAGCAGCCCCTGGTTGCCGATGAAACGGTACAATTGCCACGTCAGCCCGAAAAAAAAGTTGCCGTTGAATCCCAGGTCGCCGAACTCGCCGACATCGAACTCGTAGACGAACGGATCGTAGTTGCCCAGGACCACCGGCAGCAGGTCTCCCATCACGTCTTCCAGCACGCATTTCAAGTTGAGCGTCTGCCGGCGATCCACGGCGAAGCTCCGGGGCCGCAGCCGGGCGACGCCGTCCGGCTGGGCGATGGGAAAATTGAACGTGTAGGCGATCGACTTCTCCTTGCTCATCGGGGGGCGGATCGTCACGGGCACGCCGTAATCGGAAAACTGCATCTTCCATCCCAGGCGGTAGTAGGGCTCGACGACCAGGTCGTCGCCAAGCTCCTCGGCCTGCCGCAGCGTGACGCGCATGTTCTTCTCGACGCTCCGCAGGAACGGGTCCTCGCAGAGTATCTCCCTGTCGGCAACGTAGTCCTCGATCCAGGCAGTCTCGAAAAGGATCACGGGACGTTCCGCCCGGAGATCGTGTACCGCCTTCCAGAGCCGCTTGCGCTCGGTCATTACCGGCAGTGCGGCAAGCTCGTTCCACTTTGCCGCCAGCTCCCGAATGACCTGGCGATCCTTGAGAAGGATCACGACGGTTCTCCTCGTGACTGAGGTTTCGCGACGACCTGCCAGGACTGTACCCCGACGCTTCCCGGCTGCAATGAGCCTGACAACTGCTGATCGTACAGACGCTCGGCGTGTCGATCAAGGAGCCAGCCGCCCCAACGGGGGCGACTCGCCGTCGGGGACCCTGGAGTCGGGGACCCACGCCTTCACGGCTGGCCGGCACCGCATCCGGTTTTCTAACGCGGGAAAGAACACGGCTTCGACGGGATATTCCTTCGGAATCGACGCCATCGACCTTCTGCCCCCCGTCTCTAGGCAATAACAGATCGTGGCAGCGCGGAACCATAGCTTCGCGCCCTGCCGATCAGAGTACATCGAGCAGCTTCCGCAGAGCGTTCCTGTTTCCGACTTCGGGCGGGGGTGCTGAGCCCGGCGCCCACCCTCGTGCCAGGGCCACCGGGAACCGCCGCTCCAGCGGGTCGCCGGGGGCTGGGCTGCCAGACGCTGACACCCGGCGGCATGATGCCCACCCTGGCCTCACTGCGTGGGGAACCTGCATCGTTTCCGCCGAACTGGCCCTCTGCTAGGGCTCCACCGCGACGGAGTAATCTAGCCCGTCCCTAAATCCTGGTCCCAACCTGGGCATCTATCTAATGGCCGGGCTGCGTCTTCTTTTCGCCGCCCCGTCACGCAAACCCAAACCAGGAGGCCACCATGCCCAAGTCCACTGCCAAAGATTACATTGCCACCCCAGATGGCCTGATCACCGTGCCACCTGGCAGCCCCAAGATTCTGATCCACACCCGCCAGGGCAGGTGCGTCGGCATCTACTGCGACCAGCCGGCCAAAGTCCTGTGCGTCGAGACCCAAGACGATCCCCAGCGATTGGTCGATCCGTCGAACCTGGCTATGCTGTCGATCATCAGCCCACAGACGAGCGCCAAACTGGTCGGCGGCTACGGCACTGCCGTGGATCACGTCTTGGCCAGGCCTTTGACGACCCGTGGATGGACGACGATCTCCGCCGGGTGCTGGACGCGCACAAGGTCGTGCTGGACGGAGAGTGGCCGGATGTCTGGTGAAAGAGGCGGCGGTTCGGGCGATAGGTCGGCGGATTCAGTGACCGAGGACATGGCACTGTGGACACCGTAGCGCCGGGCGACGTAGTTGGCCGCCGACACCACACCCCGCTTCTCCGGCGAGCCGCCCACGATGACCGGCTTGCCAACCAGCTCCGGCCGGTCGCGTTCCTCGACCGACGCGTAGAAGGCGTCCATGTCGCAGTGGAGAATCATCGCCGCAGATCCCCATCGCCATTAGACCCGACGTCGTAGCACCACAGCGTGTCGTGATACCGCAGATACAGCTTGCCGTGGAGCAGGACCGGATGCGTCCAAGCATCGTTGACCCTCTCCGGCAGGAGCCGAAACTGGCCGTCGATCTCGAACCGCTCGGGTGTGGGCCGTAGCAGGGCCGCCCGACCGTCCTCGGCCAGGCAATAGAGCCGCCCATCAGCGTACACTGCTGCCCCGGTCGTCAGGCACTTGAACTCATAGCGGATCTCCCCGGACTTCCAATCCAGGCAGAGCCATGACTTGTGCTTCTTGTAGCCGCTGCCATAGAGCAGGCCGTCGACGAGCAGCACTGTGCCCGTGCAAGTATCCAACGTCGTGCTCCAAGCCTTCTCGGGCTTCGGCCCAGTCGGCCCCGGCCGTAACGCATAACAGGTTCCGTAGACGTAGGGAGTCGTGTAGAAAACCCTGGCGGCACCGTAGACCGGAGTGGCCACGTTGACCCCGTAGGGACTCCGCAGCGGCACGGTCCAAAGCAACCTCCCCGTGTCGGCATCGGCTCCGAAGCCGTGCGACGACGTGCAATTGGCCACGATGCGTCTTCCCGCACAGCGGAAGAGAAGCGGCGACGAGTGCGAGGCATGGTCCTCGCGGAGCGGCTCCGTGGTCCAAACCGTCCGACCGCTCTGCTTGTCGAGGGCAGCCATCAGCGCCTTCTCGCCTCCCGGCGTCACTATCACCCGGGAGCCATCGACCAGCAGGCATTCGCTCATCGCCCAGGTGATGTTTTGCCCCTGGAAACGCTCCAGCACATCGACGGCCCAGAGTTCCTTGCCCGTGTCAGCCTCCAGGCAGGCCACGCGGCCATGGGCGTTCATGTGGTAGAGCTTGCCCTCGGAGTAGGCGCAGCAGGCCCGTGCTCCCGGGTAGGAGCCTGTCCACGACCGGCCATTCTTGGCCTTCCACAGCAACCCGCCCGTGAGGTCCAAGGCGAAGATCACCAAGTCGTCGTCCACGTCGCCGGTGATGTACAACCGGTCCCGGACGATGATCGGCGAGGACCAGCCCCGTCCCAGGTTGCCGATCTTCCAAGCGAGTGTTGGCCCGCCGTCCGGCCACGTGGTCAGCAGGTCCCTCTCCCGGGCAATGCCGTCACGTCGCGGGCCGTTCCATTGCTGCCAGTCTGGCTCTGGCGAGGCAAGAGGGCCATCCACGTTGGCTTCGACGTGAGTGCCCGGGACGGGAGGGGCATCAGCGGGTGGCTCTGCGTCACACGCGATAGGCAGCATGAGAAAGCCAAACATCCCTGCCTTGCCAATGAAACCCAAGCTGAGGATGCCAAAGCTGAAGACTCGCAACGAAACCTCCCTCAGTTCATGTACCAGCCGCCGTTGACGTTGATCGTCTGGCCCGTGATGTAGCCGTTGGTGGCCAGCATGACCACCACGTCGGCCACCTCGTCCACCGTGCCGAAGCGGCCCACGGGGATCAAGTCAGGCTTGGCCCGTGGGTTGTTGCGAATCATCTCCGTCTCGATCAGCGCCGGGGCGATGGCGTTGACCGTGATGCCCTCCTTGGCCAACAGGGCGGCGTAGGTGTGCGTGAGACCGATGATACCGGCCTTGGAGGCCGCGTAATGCGGACCGATAACGCCGCCGGTCTGCGCGGCCACCGACGACAGATTGACGATCCGGCCCCACTTGGCTGCCCGCATCCCCGGCAACACCGCCTGCGTGACCAGGAACACCGACTTCAGGTTAACGGTCAACACCTCGTCCCAGTGCTGCTCCGTGATCTCGTGGAGCGGCTGAGGGCGGGTGATCCCGGCGTTGTTCACCAGCACGGCCACCGGCCCGAACTGATCCTCGACCTGTCGGATCATCTCGGTGACCTGGTCGCTGATCGACACGTCGGCCTGCACGGCCACGGCCTGGCCGCCCTGACTCCCGATCTCGGCGCAGACCGCTTCGGCGTCGGCAACGTGCGTCTTGTAGTTGACGGCCACCTTGGCACCGGCCCTGGCCAGCGCCAGCGCGGTGGCCCTGCCGATCCCCCGGCTGCCGCCGGTCACGAGGGCAACCTTGTCTTGGAGCGATCGAGAGCCGGATGTCATGGCGTTTACCTCCCTTGGAGGGGCGGGATCAGCGGCAATCGCAGCCACGCCAGCCCAATGTCTCGGTTCATGTGGCTCTTGATGCCCACGGGCATCTTCGCCTCGGCGTTGCCATCGTAGAACAGGGCCAGGCGGTTGCCAACCTGCACGACCGAAGGTAATCCGATGATGTGCTTGGACCAGGAGCAGTTGCTACCGTCCAAAACCACGGCCTTGTGCGCCGGGTCCCAGTTGTCAAGATGCTTGCTCCAGTAGACCCACACCGCGTCAGTGTACTCGAAGCCGTCCAGCCCGACGTGATCGGTGAACAGGAACCAAGTCTTGTTCGCTTCCTCAAAGTACAGCGACGTGTTCTCCACCTGCTCGGTCGCGGGCAAGATGGGTTGCGGATCGACGGTCCAGGGGCCATCGAGGTTCCTGGTGCGGGCGATGCCAATGGTTCGCCGAATGGGATGGTCTGTTGCGGCACTAAAGAACATGCGGTACTCCGCCCCCTGCTTGACGATCTGGCCGGGGCTGGCAGTCACGGAGTAGTACGTGCCGGGTTTCGCCTGGAAGGGGAATACGTCCGGCTGCTTCGTCCATGGCCCGGCAGGCGCCGTGCCCTTGGCCTTCATTGTGAGGTACGGGAAGGCGGGCACCAGATCTGGTGCTGATGTGGCGTGGGGCGTACCCATGTAGAACATGTGCCACATCTTGCCATCGTTGTAGGTCGTGCCGTACGACGCCGAGGCCGCGTCGTTCTCTCCCGGCTTCCCCAGTTCCAGCACCGGCCCCTTCTTCTGCCAGTGGATCAAGTCCATGCTCGTGGCTAGCGCCGCCAGCCAGCCCTTGGGGCCAGCGGCATCGTAGTGCATGTAGTAGGTCCCGTTGGCTTCGTAGACCCAAACGTCCCTGGCCCCGAGGATGTCGCATTGGTCCGGGCCGTCACCGTGACGAAGCACGGCGCCGTGATCGACAGCATCCAATCGGAGTTTCGCTGCGGGACGTCCGTCTCGGTATTGTGCGCGGCTGCGCGCTTCGGCGGCAGCCGCTGGCCGTGCAAAGTCTCCATCAGTCCAGAGGAACGTGACTGTCAGTCCAATCAGGGCTACCCTGTGCATGGAATATCTCCTCTTGCTGGAGCGATTCGTCACGTCTCCGGCTTCTCGTGTCCTCTACGCCCGCGACTTTCCCGACTGGAACCGGCCATTGATGACTCGGAGCCACGCGACGTTGTCCCAAATCGGATGCTCCGCTCCGCAGTACGTCGTCGGCATCATACCCCAGTAGCCGTGATTGATCGCCAGGTCTACCTGAAGCTCGAACATACTCGTGCCGGGCGGGCGAAGCTCGAACTTCGATCTGAGAGGGGGGGTAGAAGTAGCCGCCCTCATCGCACACCGCTGGGACCTTCCGGCGCTGGGCCTCGCGGGCGTCGGGCTCGTTGTGGACCTCAACGAAGGCGATGTTCCGATGGAGTCCTTTGTCTTTCAAGGCGCGCAGCAGCCGGTCATGTTGCCGGGCCATGTGCATCAGCCGCTTCTCCTCGGGAACGGCCATGACCTCGGCGCGGATCTTCGGATCGGCCACCAGCCAGGAACTGTCCTGGTACTCCCAGCTCGTGAGAATTACGTAGATGCCGTGCTGCTTGGCCAGATCCATAAGCCGCGTCACTCGCTTCAGCACGTCGTGACGCCCGCCGCCACGGTCGTTCGCCGACGTGAGATTATCGCGGTAGCCCGCGATCCACGGGCCAAACTCCATCTCGCCCCGTGGCTGGCCGTCCATCTGATAACACCAATTCAACCCGGCCTCGACCCGCACCGCGTTGAATCCGCGATTCGGCAACCCGGCGACGGCCTTCTCCAGGTCGTGGTAGGGCTCGCCGGGCGTGGCCATGGTTACCCAGTTCCAGATGAACATGCCGATGGAGAAGCTTCTTTGGCAAGTGGTCGGGCAGCCCGTAGCCAAGCTGAGGCTCCGGCACCGGCCCTGAATTGGTTGCGGGCGCACCCGCAAGGCACATACGGCCAGCCGCCGCCGCAAGGGTCGAAGCGATGGCACACTGTCCTGTCGTTCTCAAAAACCGTCTGCGGTCCATGATCACCTCCTATGGAGCCTTCGAGGGTCTTGGCGAGTCATTGAAACGGGCCCACGTTCCTTGTTGATTCAAGAGGACGGTCCTTGGTCTTCATGGTCTTTCCCACGCAAGGACTGCCCTCCCGGATGCGATAATCGCCCACCTTCGCGTCAATGAACTGCGGATCAGCCACGATTTCGTGCTGGCCGGGCTGGACGCGAGGGTCCGGCTTGCCGGGGTAATAGCAGTTGTAGTCGTCGATGTTCCCTGTCGGGTCGCCCAGGCTTCCGCCGCCGTTGTCGTAGCCGCAGTTCATGCCGTTAAAGGCGAAGATGTTGTTCTGGACCACGTTGTCCGTGCAACCGCCCCGGAAGTAGAAGATGCCGATGCCGTTGCCCACGCAGACGTTGTGGTACACCTGGTTTTCACTGCCCGCCAGAATGATGCCGCAGACGCGGTTGCCGAAGCAGATATTCTGGACGATCCGCTGCCGCCGGGGATGGCTGTAGCTGTGGATTCCGTAGCCCGCGTTGTTGAAGATGATATTGCCCCGAATGGTCAGTTCGTCGGCGGGGCAGTAGATGCCGTGGTCGGTCGAGCGGGTGCCGTTGTCGAAAATGATGTTGGCCTCCATCAAGATGCCCGTGCCTCCGTGGCCCATCTCCTTCAGGCCGCAGTGGACGTTGCCGTAGACGACGTTGTTGGTCGCCCGGCAGCCGATTCCCGCCTTCCCGGCCCAGGTGATGCCATTGGCCCCGTAGGTTTCCGCCTTGGGGGCCTCGGAGCGGCCTTTGGGGCCTTCGATCACCAAGCCGTTGATCCAGACGTACCGAGCGCCGTGCAGGGTGATGACTGCGCCGCTGGGATTCTTCTCCACGTAATCCTTGCTGGGCGTGACTTTCACCTTGCCCAAGGCGTCGGGTGCGCAACTGACGATGATCGGCGCATCCGCTCGCCCCGACTTGCGCACCAGCGGGGCCTCGACGTACACGCCCGCGCGGAGATAGATCAGATCTCCAGCTTCGGCCAGGTCTAGGGCCTTGGCGATGGTCCGCAGCGGTCGGCTGGCCGTGCCATCGGCGGAGTCATCGCCAGAGTTGGCAACCCACAACGTCTTGCCCTTGGGCCGGTAGTCCCATGGACTGATCACCGGGCACACGAGGGTCCATCGTCCCCGCTGGCTTTCAATGGTCACCCGCCGCTGGTCCCCGGAAAACCGGACGGTCGGCGGAGTCGGTGGGCCTGGCGCCTGACCATCCCCGGCCACCGCACCGACTGGCTGCGGGACCAGGATCAGCGTCAGGTACACGGTTCGGAGCAGAGACTCCATTTCGCCTCACTCGTGAAATAGCTTGGCATTGTCGTCCAGCGGCCTGATCCAGATGTTGCGAAAACGCACCGGGCTGCCGTGGTGGTCTTGCAGAAAGAGCGGGCCGCAGCCCGTCCTGAGGATACTCGCCCGAATCTTGTCCGTGTAAGCTGTGTTTTGGTAGACCAACGGGTTCCATCGAGAAATGCTCTCGGTGAAATGGGCCTTGTGCTGCACCAGTACGCCATTGAGCATCGCCGTGATCTCGCCCGGCTGGGTCACCTTCCCCTCGTCGTCGCGGCGTGGAGCGGTGTAGATGATGTCGTAGACTTGCCACTCGTAGGGTTTTCGGGCGACGTTGACCAGCGGCGGCGAAATGCCGTACAAAGCGCCTACCGCCTCTTTGGGATCGACCGGATTGTTATAGGAGTCGAGGATCTGCATCTCGTACATGCCGAAGATGTACACGCCGCTATTGCCCGCCCAACCGCCCTTCTTCCCTTCGTCGGGCACGGCGAACTCGACGTGAATCTGGGCGTCGCGGAAGTGGAGCTTCGACACGATGAAGCCGTCCTTGACGACCATCGCTCGCTCTACGACCGGCCACTGGCACGGCGTGCCCTTGACATTCAGGAAAACGTCCGTGCTGCCGCCGTCGAAGAGCACAATGGCATCTGAGGGCGGCTTGCCGGGCGTGGTGTCCACGATCTTGAGTTGCTCTGCCGCCTGGCCGACGCCTGAAACGGCCGCCAGGGCGATAGGCACAAAGAAAATTGGTCGCATGGCAGGTCCTATGTTGGGGGGATGGAGATGAGCCAGGCCGACAATGGCGATTAACTCGACAGTTTGTTGGGGACGCCGTGCCGGGCATCACGGTCGAACCGCAAATCCCTGTTGCTTCAACCACGGCAGGAGCTTCTCCATCCACTTACCCCAGGCCGATGGCCTATGGAAGGCACTGTGTCCACCGCCGTGGACTCTCCAGTACAGGACGGGCGTCTGAAGTTCCTTCAGCCGCTCTGCTAAGGGGTCGGAGAAGTTGATCGACAGTTTGTCGTCGTCGGCGCAAGCGAGGAACACCGGAGGCAACGGAGCCTTCAGCGGGTATCTGTCCACCTTCCAGGTGTTCCAGGGACACATCAGCATGACGAAGTTCGGGCGACAGCTCAGCCGATCCAATGGGTCCTTGGCTTGAGGATCTCCATTGTCGGCATGGGAAATTAGGTTCACGAGTAGGTGCCCGCCTGCCGAGTAACCTTGCATGCCGATCTTCTGCGGATCGAGCTTCCATTGCTTGGCATGGCTGCGGACCAGTCGGATCGCACGCTGCCCTTCCGTCAAAGCCAAATCCGCATTCGTGGGGACCTTGTAGAGCAGGGCGATCACTGCAATGCCTTGCTGCTGGTAGTCCGCGACAAACTCCGCGACATGCGCCTTGTAGTCCAGCAATCCGTAGCCACCGCCCGGACAGATGATCACCGCCGTGCCGGTAGCCGTATCCGCTAGCGGAAGAAAGACACGTAGTTCCGGTTTGTCCATGCGGCGGATGAGGCCGTTGGCATCGGGATTCTCGTTCTGTGGGTTCTGGACCTTCACACCGGGTGGCAAACCATCGCCGGGCCACAGGGGTACCACCGCGTCCGGTTCGACGGCCTTTGCCACGCCGCTCAGCGGATGGCGAATGACGGCATCCCAGGCCAACTCTTGCAGCAGGCGGTTCAGCTTGTTCATCTCATCCAGGTTGTGGACGTTTGCCAGGTTGGAGGGCAATGGCAAGCCCACCGGGCTGCGCCGATAGATCACGGCAAAATGACAATAGGCCGCCAGCACTTCCAGGGGCGGTCGGGCATGGCCCCAGCAATCGCTGAAGAGATCCCATTGTGCCTTCAGACCGGGTGCCGTACCGGCGACGATCTTCTCCCGCAGCGCAATGGCGGCTTGCCCGACCGGCACGATGAGTACCACGTCCTTACCCAGCCGCCGATTCACGCTGTGGACCACGTCACTGAGGTCCCGATCGTAGCGTGCCTGCTGTTTCCGCAACTCCGCAATCACTGTGGCGTTGTGGTCCACCTTCTTACCCGCGTCCAAGGGGTAGATTGGCTCGTAGGTGTCGTTCGGCAGCCAGAACTCTTGGACGGTGACGCGAATATGCGGGTTATGCTCCGCACCCAATCTGGCGAGCTTTTCGATTCCCTCGTCAGGCATCCAAATGGGCGAGAGGGTGAGCACGTCAACTTTGCCCGTGCGCAGGGCGGCCTTGGCCTGGTTCTTCTCCTCCGGCACGTCCCAGTGCTGAATGACGCGCGAGCCGCCGATCGCCGACAAGCCCACGCCCTGGTGGTCGTGAATGCCAGCGCTCTTGGCCATTTCACCCAGGAGGCCGTAGACGAAGACGTGAAAACTGTGACCGCAGGTGAAGACCCGCTGTCCCTTGAGCACAGGCTGCTGCCGACTGGTCTGATCCTCGCTCCTGGCTTGCGGTACAGCCCAGAGAGCGACCAACAGCGTGACGGCTCCAAGCCGAAGGCTGGATGGAAGACGCGAAAACGGCAAGCGGAAATCAAGTCGCATGTGTTGGTACTCCTTCAATCCCGTTTATGGCCTGTACTCAGCACACGGCTTCTTACCGGCCTGGATCGCCTCATCCCGCGTATTGTACCTGACCAGGTTCTTCGCCGAAACCACCCAGGCCCCGGATCGCAGCGACATCCTGAACGTCGGCGGCTTCAGTGACGCCGTGTTCAGCATCGTGGCCGCCATCCTGGCCGAAGTCGGCGGACGGCTCGTGGTTGAGGTCGAGGCGGTCGAGTTGTAAAGCAAGAACGCCCCCGGTTCGAGCTTCTCGTTGATTTACTGGATCTCCGGCATGGGAACCGATTCCCCACGGAGTTGCCGCGCCTGGTCTTCCGCTCGGTTGACGCCGTAGAAAATGGCGTTCAAGTCAATCCATGCCGCCAGCCGTCGCAGTTCCGCTGTATTGAGTCGTACATCCTCATGCCCGACCGCCAGTAGTCTCATTAACCGGCTGCCGCGTGCGCCGTACATGCCGCCTGGTGGAGTGGCTTGAACCTGATTCCGCATGCCGAAGCGGGGCACCAGGGCCTCAGTTGCGTTCTTCGGGTTGGTGCCCGCGCCGCTGAAATCACGATCCCCGCAAAGCGACCAGTAAGACCTGGAAAAACCCTGGTGAGGTGCCCCTCGCAGGTCACACCCTTTCTCGATCCGTTCGCCGCCATGGCACTTCACGCAGTGCTTGTCGAGGATTGGCTGCACCACGCGCACGAACGAGAATGGCTCGCCACCGAGTTCGCCCGGGTCGATTGTCGATACTGTCCGCCGCATCGCCAGGATGTCCTTTGGCACGGGTGCCGATTGCCAAACAATCCGTTTGTCGTGCAAGATGGCCAAACGCACGCCGTCGCCATCGGCATGGGCTTTGTAAACGCAGCCCGTCACGGTAACCTGACCATCACGTGGAACCTGGAACGAACGGACGCTTGGAGTCTCCTCGCCCGGGTGCTGCCAGTCCTTACCAACCCGAGTCCAGTCAGGCCCCGACCAGAACGTAGACCCATACCACTGCTCGCTGGAATAATGAAGGTTGGCAAAATCGCCCGCGAAACTTTCGATGGCCTGCTGCTCGGCCTGGGTCGCCGAGACATGGATCAGTGCCAAAATGGTCACTGTCCACCTGAGCAATTGGAGAACATGTCTTGCCATAATTGTGACCTTCGACCACAGCGACAACGCGGTATCGTTGCCCCCCGCTGCATTACGTTGCCATTAGGAATCCCGTTTCTCTTGAGTGGGATTCTTGCATTCCACGTCGCGTCTCCTTGGGGTTAGCTTTGGCTGAGCCGTTGCTTGGGGGCCTCGTAGAGCTGGGCGTGCGTCTCTCGCAGCCACTGGGGAATCTTGTCCTTGAAGGGCGAGCCCGCCAATGCCTTGTCGAGATCCAACTCGGCGACGTGGGCCGCGTTGAGGCCAGGGAACCAATGCCCACCGTTGCCCAACAGATTGTATCGCATCTTGCCATACTCCAGCATGTCGTAGGCCAGCACCAGATTCCGCAGCCAGAGCATGATGGGGATGTTCATGTAGCCGGGGCTGTCTTGCCACGCGGGCAGCCCCTCGGCAAAACGATCCGCCAACTCCTCGCCCACCGCGTCCACCAATGCCTGGCGCAGCCGCTTCTGAATGGGCGGCAACAGCTCGTCTTTCCGATCCAGCAGGGGCAGGGCACTGGCGGCCAGGTCGAAATCACCGGGGCACGCGGCACCGATGCTCAACGTATGGACTTGCGGGTGGGCAAGGCAGAACAGGGCGTTGAAGACCAGCGGGTGCAACGGCTGGCAGAGATCCACCAGGCGGGCGGGTGGCTTGTAGAGCATGCCCCCCTTGTCCGATGGGCTGATGATGAACACGCCCATGTCCGCGCGAGTGGCGGCTTCGATGGCGGGCCAGTTCTGCTGGAAGAAGTAATACCAGTGCAAATTGACGTAGTCGAACCCTCCGCCGCGCTCGTGGGCGATTGCCGCCTGAATGACGTCCGGTGGACCGTGCGTGGAGAACCCGACGTGCCGGGCCTTGCCCTCGGCGACCAGTTCCCGGGCCGCTTCCAGGCACCCGCCTGGGCGGATCGCCAACCACAGCATCTCATGGTTGTTGATGCCGTGGATACCCAGCAGATCGACGTAAGAGAGCCCCAGCCGCCCCAAGGAATCGTGGAAGTCGGCCAGGAATTGGCTGGGGTCGGCCAGCGGCAGGATCTTGGTCTGCACGATGATCCGCTCACGCGGCAACCTGGGAAGCACCTGGCCGAGTTGCCGTTCCGAAGATCCGTAGGCGCGTGCGGTCTCAATGTGGTTGATGCCCAAGTCCAGGGCCCGCCGCACCGCGGCTTCGAGATTGGCCTGCTTGTCGGCCGGGATATTGCCGAGCGGCGTGTCCTGCCACTGGTACTGGTAGCGCATGCTACCGCACGTAAGCACGGGCATGGAAAGTCCGGTTCGGCCTAATCGTCGGTAGAGCATAGGCACTTCCACGGGTTGGAACAGCTCTATCAGCGTCCATCAGTATCGCATGGTACGAGCGGTGTTACCGGGCGGCTGCCAAGTTGACCTCCTGGGCACTCCTCACCTAACGATCCACCACGCAACGGAAGCCCAGCGTACCCGCCCGGTCCTTGCATGGAGCCATGAGCAGATATTTTTGGTGCTGGTCGAGCTTCGTGTTCTGCGGGAAATACCAATTCGATCCGCTAGGCCGGTAATAGCTGCCGCCGCGGAGCACTGCCGCCCGCGTGTGCTCATCGACGTACTCGTCGGTCCATTGCCAGACGTTGCCCACCAGATCCATGACGCCGAAAGGACTGGCACCGCCTGGATACGCATCCACGTCGGTCGGGCCACGCAACTCATGGCCGTTCTCCGGCTTGGGGATGGCCGCGGCGTGGGCCTGATTGCCCCAGGGATACAGCCGCCCGTCTGTACCTTGAGCCGCGTACTGCCACTGCCATTCGTGCGGCAGCCGCTTGCCCGCCCACGCCGCATAGGCCCGGGCATCCTCGATGGAGACCCAGGTCACCGGCTTGTGGTCCCATCCCGTCGGGTACGCGCCATCCTTCCAGTCCTTGAGGAAGTTGTAGGCGTCTTTGGGCCAGTAGCCCGAGGCATCAAGGAATCGCTTGAACTGGACGTTGGTGACCGGGTACTTGTCGATGTAGAACGATGGGATCTGCATCTCCCGGTCGTGATGCCGCTGCGGGAAGTCCTCCCAGGCGTACTGGAAGTCCACGCCAGGGTCGCTGCCCTCGATCTCCACGCCGGAGACCTTGAAGCGGAACTTGCCGGCCGGAATGAGCACCATCCCCTCTGAGACCTCTCTGGCTGGCTTGGTAGGCGGGATAGCAACGATCTGCTGCGCAAGCGGCTTCCACTGCGACGACAGGCTGCCCAGCCGGATGTTGGCCCGCTCGGCCATGCGACGGAGCAGGGTGTCGAGCTTTTCTGGCTTCTGCGGGCCTTCCACGGCCAGCACGGCACCGTATCCGTAACCTTCGATCTCGAAAGCCAGCGTGGCCACTTCGCCCGCCACCTTCGGCTTCAGCTCAACGCCATGCCAGAGGTCGTAGTACCGCGTTTCCGGCGCCGTGGGCAGCCGCAGTTGATCGCCCTGGGAGTCCCGGCCGCTGCGGTTGACCAGCAGCCATAGCGTCCGCTTCTGGCCGGGGAAGCGGCTGGCGTAGACCCCGCCCTCGCGTTGCAGGGTTGGGGCGTGCGGCTGCCAATCGGGGCTGACCAGCAATTCGGATACGGCACGCTCGATCATGGCCATCCGCCGCACTGCCTCGGCGTCCCGCGGCGTGAGTTGGTTCCAGATCCCCCAAACGTTCTCCCATGCCTCGTAGCCGACGCCGTTGAAGAAAGCCGATTGCAGCCCATCCGTCCGGTTCTTCGCCCAACGCTCGCAGACGTTGACCATGTGCCGCGTCTTGATCCACTTGTACTTGCTGACCACGGGGACCGGCCGGTACCCCCAATAGCCCCAACTCATTGCGTCCCAGGCAACCATGGCGTCGTTGCGCATCCGATTCTCCGGTTCCAGAACCAGGGGATGGCCGGTCTTGTCCGAGGCATTGCGGAACTCCCGTCCGATGCCGTCCATGGTGTCGCCGTTGATGCCGTCGGCGCCGATCTGTTTCATGTCGCGGGCAGCCGCGGTCCACAGCGGCACGCCCTCCAGTCGCGTGCCGGTGTCCCAGGGCATCACGGGAAAGAGCACGCGCACACCGCGGCGGTGGAAGTCGGAAACCATCGCCCGCACCCCCGCCAGCCCGCCGGGCATGGCGCGGAGCATGTCGTGCTGGTTGCGGTTGTCGATGCCGATGTTCGGGTAGACCGGCCAGATCAACAGGGAGTCGATGCCGCCGTAGCGCGATTCCAGATCGTCCAGATACCGATCCACGGTGTACTTGGCCACCGCCGGATCGTAGAAGTACCGTTCCTCAATCATCATCTGCGGCTGGATGAAGCTCCGCCGTGCCCAGGCCAGTTCCGGCCGGGCGTACTCGGCCCCGTCGTACTGGATCGCCGCCCGACATTCCTGCCGCCACTGTTGCATCTGGCCCAACCAGGCTGTGGTGTCGGTGCTTGCAGCCGGACCGGCGATGACTTCACCGGAAACCTCTATCTTGACTGCTTGTCCCCGGGCAAGAGACGGGAGTAGGCAGGCCACGCCCGTGCAGATTAGCAGAATACGGAATCGCATCGGATGCACCTTTTCGTCGGGAATTACGTTAGGCCGCGTGAAGTCGTCAACGCCATGAACATCGAAAGGTTGGTTCGGCCAAATCGTCGGTAGAGCACAGGCACTTCCAGGGGGTTGGACTGCCACGACAGGCAGTTTGTGGGATCTACGGCTGCTGGTTCACGCCACGGTCAGCGCGTGGGGGTCACCGAGGACCGGGTCTTGACTTCCTTGATGAAGTCCTCCAGCTTCCATGTGACGTACATGAACCTCTGCAGGGCGGCCGGATCGCTCTTGAGTTCCTCGCGGCCCTTCTGCCACAGTGCGTTCATCCTGGCGACGACATCGTCTGGCCAGGTCTCGCGGTAGATCGAGGGTTCCAGGTAGCCCATGTCGTCCATGCCTCCCTGCTTTTCGATACTCCAGGGAGCGTTTTCCCAGCGATCGGCGGCCAGCCTCAGCAGTTCGCGGGCGGTGCCGGCAGCTTTGCCGAACTGCCGTTCGCACATCACGTCCCAGGCCGCGTCCACGTCCAAATCCGGGTTCCACAGGACTTTCATGGTCAGGTAGTGCGTGGGGGCCGCCGCGGTCCAGTCGGCGATCCCGCCGCCGTTCAGGAACGAGCCGATCAGCACTTCCCGATTCTTCTGGTAGTAGTCCTTGACCAAGTGCGGGTACTGGATGTAAACGCCTGGGTAGTCGATCGTGCGGTGGTGATATTCCCAGCTCTGGATCTTGTCCTTGACCTGACGGCTCCAGTCCCTCATGCAACGTTCCATCTCTCCGCGCAGATCGGCTGGTGCATCATCGCGAAGGACATGGTACACATCTGGATTTCGAGGTTATCGGGCAGATCAAGGCCCTTGGGGAAGACGGTGTAGTTCCAGTACGGCAGGTACAAGACCTTTTTGCCGGGCCAGCGGCGTTTGATCTCGTCGGCGAACTTCTTGAGGAAGACGCCCATGATCTGCGAGCCCGTGCCGCGGTTGCCGCCCTTGGGGTCGTAGAGCTTCCTGCAGTTCCCGCAGCGGCAGTCGACCGGTTCGTCGCAGGGAGACAGGGTGACACACGTCGTGGTGACCCAACTGCAGCCGTGACCGCACCAAGGCGCCATGACCTCCGCCTTCTTGTCCCAATACGCCTCGCACCCAGCCAAGAGGAACTTGAGCGTGTTCGGGTGGCCATAGCAGAGCTGGCTGTAGTTCCTCTTGCCGTCCTCCTTCAGCTTGAACATCTCCGGGTGCGTGTCGACCAGCTTCTGGTTTTGCCACAAGTTCTGGGGCATATGAACCTTGATCATGTACGGGCAACTATTGCCGTTGCGCAGGCCCGCCAACATCACGGCCATGTCGAGCTTGGCGACCCCCGCCGGAATGCCGCTCTTGAGGAGCTGGCTGCCGTCGCGGGGCACATCGTAGGGATACTCGGGGAAGCATTGGCGCTTGTGGAACACCGGCTGGTCGCTGTAGTGCGCCGGGCGGACCACCAGTCGCCCGGCCTGGACGATGCTGCGGCCGCCGGCATTCACCGGCCAATACCAGCGTACGCCGACGAATCGCTCCAGGAAGTCGGCCACTGCCCAGGCTGCCCCTTCATTGCTATAGGGGCCGTCATAACCGACGACCTCCGGCAACTTGACCGTGCTGCCCACCAGGAACACGCGATTGGGCGCGGTCTTGACAACAAAGCCCTCGACAGGGACGGCGCCCGCGTCGATGCCGGCCGCGCGAGGCGGCGCAGTCGCCGATCACGATCGCCGGCACGTCGCTCGTGGGTACCTCCTTGACGATCTCCAACTCCGCGCCGGTGGACATCTTGACCGTCCCCACCAGTTCCTTCACCAGAATGTCCAAAGTCGCGCTAGGCTTGGCCACCGCGAGGTAGATCTTGCCTTTGGACCGCCCGTCGGCCACCAACACCACCGGGCTGTGCTGCGGCGTGGCCAGAACCTTCACCGGCGTCAGGTCCTTCACTGTCAGGTAATCCGGGCCTGCGGCATCCGACGCCCACGATGACGCAGCGATCCCGGCCATGACGACGCTCGCCCAGAACAGTCTCTTGCTTGACACGGGTTATCCCTTTGCGTTGGACATTTCCATCACATCTCGCCGACGACTGCTTCGCCCATCTTGACCTCTTCGTCCCAGTGGATCGCCCCCAAATTCAGCTTTATCAGAAACGTGGCGTTCGGACCATACGCGGCTGCGACCAGCACGAATATCCGTTCGACGCGGGCCATCCAACTGCACGCGCGGTGGAACCGGATAGACGTGGCCTGCTCACCTCCAGCGGCTAGGAACCGCTCTTTGTGCGGCTTCCAGCGGTGGCGGAGGTCGTGGACGGTCTGGACGGTCGTGATTTCGCTGTTCATGTTGGTCAAGACCTCACATAACTGGCTTCATGGCGATGGCGCGTCCTCTGTTTTCTTTTCAGTGCGATTGGGTTTCGCCTTGGCAACAACCTGGATCTTTGCGGCGCGAAGGCGCTCGTCATAGGTCCAGCTCACCCTGACCTTGTCCCCCACGTTCAATTCGCCGATGATGCGGATCATCTCCTTGTCGAAGCCGTCCGGCCCGCCCACAAAGCGGGGCCAAAGGCGCTGGGTATAGCCACGGTCGCTCGGCTTAATCTCGACCCACGCTATCCCCTTGGGCTTGCTCTCGCGGGCCACCACGGTCCCCGTCGCCACACCCATTCGCACAGGCGGCAGGATCACACGGATGCTGGTGATGACGGGCTGGTCTTGCCCCTGTGATGAGAACATCACCAGGTTCGGAACGAAGACCGTCTTCAACGCGGCCTGAAGGTCTGCCTTCGGCGCGCCGCCCTGTGGGGCCAAGAGATAGCTTTTCGCTTCGTCTTCCCCCTCGGCCTTGATCGTGATGTCCTTATCGGTCTTGGCCGTAACGATACCAACGACCTTCCCCGGCCCTCGTGGGGACTTCTTCTCGGCGGCTCGCAACGATGGCGTAGCGTAGAAACCAACGGCCAGAACGACTCCGGCCAGGACACCTGCAAACCAGCTTCCTCGACTCATTATCTGCTCCTTTCGATCTAGCATGGACTTCGCTCTTCTTCACTCGGACATGACCTTGGCAGCCCGGCCTGTGCCTGCGGTGAACTTGTAGAAGAACACGTTAGCGTTGGCGTCGGATACGGCAATAAAAGCGTTGACGCTCGGGACGTATCGCCAGCGGCCAAAGACGCCGTTGCGAGCGAAGGACGCGATCTTTGGGCCACCTTTCGCCTGCCGGACCTCCCATCGCTTGGCATCGAGGTCGAGGGCGTAGACCTTCTCCGGTGCCCATGCCGCCCAGCCCGCGATGCGGTCCGAGACCGGATCGTAATCCAGGCCCGCGGCGTTGCCTGCGCGGACGACGTCCTCCCCACCGGGAATCTTCAGGTTCTGCTGCTTGAAGTTATTCCCGCCGATGTCGTAAAGGACGAGGCGGCCCCTCCCGGCCCCGACCAGCAACTTACGCTTCGTGTCCACGGTAAGACCGAGTCCATCCACCGGCTCCTTATCGAGTTGGACCCAGGTGTTCCTATCGTAGTCGTAGGTAAACAGGCCGTTGTGCTCACTGCCGAAGAAGAGCTTCTTCGAGACCGGATCGTATGCGCAGCCCAGGCAGAAGCCGCCACCGGGCAGTTTTCCGCCCGGCTGCCGGTCCTCCCATTTCCTGGCATCGAAGTCGTAGGTCCACGTCCGGTCGCACTTGGCGAATCCTACGCCAGCCAGCGAGCCGCCCAGCCCGAAGAAGCGGTCGGCATGGGCAAGGTAGGCCAAGCCCCCATAGGTGTGGCGAGAATTGGGCGTGCCATCGGCGTTGACTTCTCGGTCGTTGACCGGATTGGGGAACGGATCGGTCAGACGCTGCCAGGCCAGTTTCTGGACATCAAACGCGTATAGCTCGTTGCCGTGGTAGTCGGCATGGCCCCCGCCCCAGATAACCAGCCAGTCGCGCTTCGTATCCAAGGCCGCACCACACCAGGCCATCACCACCGAGGCTGGCCCACAAACGGCCCAGGTCTCGCGGAACTGGTCGTGCTTGGGTGCGACGCGCATCAGGGCCGAGTTGGGGACTTCGATCCACGAGTTGGCCGAGGCCGTTCCCAGCTTCTCCAGAAGGCGTGGCCCCGCCCCCAAGTCAGTCTGTCCCGCAGACGCGCCCAGCGGTTCTTTCACCGCCCCTTCGATCCTCTCTGGCGAAGCCGACCCTTGCCGCTGCGTCTGGGGCATCCCCGGTTCACCGTCCGGCTTGGTTTCAACCGGCTTATCCTTGGTCACCCTCGTCGCGCGAAGATGCACCTCGTGGGCAGCAGCCACCACGGTCACCATGTCGCCTACTTTGAGTTCCTCCATGCCCTTGACGCCGAGAACCGCCACATACTTGTCCTTCCAGACCTTGGTCAGGGCCACCGGGCTCTTGAGCTTGGTCTTGTTCTTCCTGGCAAGACTAATCACCTTGACCACCTTGATCTCAAACCAACCATAGACCTTGTCTGGTGCTTTGGCCACCTGAGCGGACAGTGTGCCGCTGAACCCGAATGCCTCCTTCGGCATTTCTAGCTTGTAATCACTGCCCAACGCCTGGCGTGAATCGCCGACTTTCAGGATCGCGCCCTCCGCCAGCATCGCCACCGTCAGGATGATTGCCGCGCTGCGCATTGCCGTTGCTCCTTCGGATTCTGGCCCGGTAGCCGTTCAAGGTTCCGTTCGCCGCTGCTCATTCTACCAACCCCCAGCTCTGCCCCACAATCGCCCGTCCGCAACGCCTTTTCGTTGTCTTTCCGCCCCCTATTGAAGCGGCGTAGAGCGCTGGCCCATTCCCCGGTAGCCGCCAGACCTACCCGTCCCGCTTGACCATCTTGGCCTTCCACATCAGGTAAAACGGAACTCCGGTGACCACCAGCAGGAGCCCGATCATGGTGGCCAGCGGATCGCCCTGGACGACATAGACCAGGAAGGCCAGGCAGATGGTCAGGTACAGGGCCGGAGTGACCGGATAGCCCCAACAGCGGTAAGGACGTGGAAGGTCCGGCTGCTTGAAACGCAGTCGGTAGACGGCGGCCACCGTCAGGCCCCCGAAGAGGACCGAAGCGAACGTGCTGTAGGTGAGCAACTCCGAGTAGGAGCCGGTCAGTGTCAGGATCATTGACCAGACGCCCTGGTACACCAGGGCGGTCATGGGCGTCTTCCGCGTGTGCAGCTTGGCGCAGCTACGGAAGAAGAGCCCCTCGCGGGCCATGGCGTAGCAGACCCGGGCCCCGCCGAGGATCATCCCGTTGACGCAGCCGAAGGTCGAGACCAGGATGGCGATGATGATCAGCGTCGAGCCGATGTTGCCGAAGAGCACCACGGCCACCCGCTCCGCCACCCGGTTCTCGGGGACGGCGGCGATCTGGTCCACGGGCAACACGACCAGGTAGGCGGCGTTGGTGAGCACGTACAAGACCGTCACCAGCAGGCAGCCCAGCAGCAGCGCTCGGGGCAGCGTGCGCTGGGAGTCGTGAACCTCTTCCGCCACGAAGGTCACGGTGTACCAGGCATCGTAGGCAAACAGGGCCTTGGAGAGGGCGACAGCCAGCCCGGCCAGGAAACCCACCCGAAGGGCCTGACTGCCGGGCATGGGCTCGATCAGTGGAAAGAAATGGGCGCCGCCGCCGCTGCGGCTCAGCCCGGCCACAATCAGCGCCACGAGGGCGGCCACTTTCAGAACCGTGAACAGGTTCTGCACGAAGGCCCCTTCCCGGACGCCGCGGATGTTCACGCCCGTCAGCAAGGCGATCACCCCGCAGGCCACCAGTTGGGCCGAGTTGAGCTCAAAGCGGAGCAGGCAGTGGGGCACGTGGGCCTGGGCGACCATCGGCAGCAGTTCGCCCAGGGGAATCCTTGCCAGCACGTTGGCCTCTCCGAGACTGGGCACCAGCACGCCGAGGTACTTGGCGAAGGCAATCGCCACGGCGGCATTGAAGCCGTTCTGGATGACCAGGAACTGCGTCCAGCCGAAGAGGAACGCCCAGAAGTCGCCGTAGGCCTCGCGGAGGAAGACGTACTGTCCCCCGGCATGCGGATACATGGCAGCCAACTCCGCACAGGCGATCGCGCCGAGCATGGTGAACAGGCCGCCGAATACCCACAGGCCGATGAGCAGCCCCGGCGTCTGGACCCACTGGGCCATGATCGACAGCCCGATGAAAATGCCCGAGCCGATCATCGAGCCGACCACGATGGTGGTCGCATCGAATAGCCGGAGGCGGCGTTGCAGTTGATGGGCGTGGCTCATTTTCTATCCCGGAGCATTTCTCCCAGTCTACTGGCTGGGGCACCATTGGCAACGCCTCTCCTAAAACCCGCCGCCGCTCCCGGCATTATCTGTAGTCGGGGTGGTCCCGCTGCCTTTCCATCTGTTGCCACCCTGTCTCGGGCGGCCAAGCCCACCCCCTTTCCCCAGGAGATCCATCATGTCCAAGCGTGCCCGCAGTCAGCTCCCGAACGCCCGCCGCGAGTTCGCCGCCCCAGACGGCCTGATCACCGTGCCGCCCGGCAGCCCCAAGATCATAATCCACACCCGGCAGGGCAAGTGCGTCGGGATCTACTGCGACCAGCCAGCCAAAGTCCTGTGCGTTGAAACACAGGGCGATCCCCGGCGCACGGTCCACCCGTCGAACCTGGCCATGCTGTCGCTGATCAGCCCGCAGACGAGCACCAAGCTGGTCGGTGGCTATGGCACCGCCGTGGACCACGTCCTGGCGGTGGGCTTCGACGACCCGTCGATGGACGACGATCTCCGGTGGGTGCTGGACGCGCACGAGGTCGTGCTGGACGAAGAGTGGCCGGATGTCTGGTAGAGGGACTGAGCGGTTGGACTAAGATTGGGCGACTCCCCTGCTCGCCATCGAACCGATTACGGTGGACCGGGCCTGTGTCATCCAGGCCGCTGATCGCCTTCCTGGCCTTTGCACCGGCCTACTCCGAACTGGCCGAGAAGCTGGCCAACGTCGTGACCCTGCACGCCACGCCGGTCGGCGGCGGCACCGTGGCCAGGACCGAGTGCATTCCGATCTCCAAGCGGGCCCAGGCCGCCGTGATCGCCTGGATGCGGCACCGGACGACGGCCTACGACCAGATGAAGATTCCCCAGATCAAGGGGAAGCGGCGGGAGACACGGAGGTTGCTGGCCGAGAGGCCCCGGAAGCTGCTGGAAGCGGATCGGGCCGGGAGGCCGGTGGATGAGGCCGATTGCCCGTTGCAAGGGGGCGCTGGCGGTCTCTCCGGGGATTCCATAAGGGAGGGGCGTCGATGTTGCCGACGCCCGCGACCATTAGTCCTTGAGCCGATCAGTGATGGTCTTCCACGCCTCAAAATAAGCGTCCTTCTGGTTCGCCATGAGCCAATACACGTTCATCTTCCAATTGGTGTTCTCAAATGCCTTAGCGATGACATTCGAGGGAACGATGAAAACATCGGGCGTTCCTTGATTCCACTTGAGGTCAACTAATGCGTAGAAGATGTTGCTGCCAGTGAGTTTCGCAACCTTAAAGCCAACCGTCCATTCCCAATGATTGTTTTCGGGTTTGCGTTTATATTCCCGCCAAGCACCGCTTAACGTCTTCACCTGTAACGAAATCGCGGCGTTGCCAGAAAGGTCACCAACCATCAAATCGACAGTTGGAGAGCCACCGCGCGTAAGGGCGACAGGGAATCCAAGAGCCGACAAACGATATGCGACGAAGTGCTCGCCCGCAGCAGCAACCAAAGCAGTTCCCTGATTCGACATGGATGTTCTCCTTTCGAGTTGTTGAAGATTCCTGGGGTTTGCACCCCCACACGGCCTCTTGCCAGCCCTCTCTGCCTCTTCCCGCGTATTGTACCTGACCAGGTTCTTCTCCGAAATCATCGCCGCCGACTTGCAATCCCCCCGGTGGAACACCCCGGAGTTCTTCGACGCAACGTAGCCTTCCGAGGTCGGGGGGGGCTGCGGGCGCAACCGGCTCGGCCTGCCCCGTTGGGCGATGTGCTTGGGAATAACCCTCCGTGCGACCGGCGTAGGGATCGGAGTGGCCGGCATGGGCTTGCCAGTTCGCCGTGTACTTCGCCGCCAGGTCCGGCGAGCGGATCACCAGCAGATTCTCGGCGTTGTTCTCCTCGGCGTTCTTGGTAAAGTTGAAGCTGCCGGTGATGACCGTCGCCCCGTCGATGACCATGATCTTGTTGTGCGCGATGGCGTGCTGGGCGTCGATCCGCACGGGGATGCCGACGTTCACCAGGAAGTCGGCTTCGCTGTACTTCTCTGTCCGCTGGCTCTTATCGAGGATGCCTTCTCGCCGATGTCAAACACCATGATGACCGAATCCACCTTGTAGAGCGCGGACTGCCACATGTTGCGGACCAGCAGGTAAACGAGGCCGTCCGGGCCCATTTCCTGGCCCTGCACGTGCCCGTATTTCCAGAGGTTGAATTCAACCTTGTCATAGGTTTTCGGGTCGTAGGTGTAGAGCCAGGTTTCGGTGGAGGCGCCGAAGGTCTCGCTCTGGCGCTGGTAGTCGATGTCGCCCACGCCGAGCAAGGGCCAATAGCAGATGCCGCGCGGGGTCCAGATGCCGCCGGCGTGGATGCGGTCGCAGGCCCAGCGGCCCACGCCGTTCTGCGGCTCCAGGGCCATCCAGCCGTTCTTGTGGTCCTTCGGCCAATAATTGGCCGGGCGGAGCTCGCGCTGGGAGAACTCGGACGTGCCGTGGTTCTTCTGGTTGATGAGGATCTTGCCGTCGGCCGTGGCCAGCGTGGGGCCGGCCACAGAGCCTTGCCCCGACTCGTAGCCGCCGCAGCCCAGCAGCGTGTTGGCCAGCTTGCCGCCTTTGGCTTTCACGAAGCCGCCGCCGAAGGCCGCCCGGGGCAGCTTGACGAGCTTCGTCTTGACCTCGCCGGTGGTCAGGTCCTTGCCGTAAAGGCTGAACTCCAGGGGAGGCGAGGTGTCGTAGAACTTTCTCGGGCTGACCCACAGGCAGTTGTCCTCATAGAAGAGGCCGCCCGCATAGCCGCCTTCCCAGAAGCGAGTGTATTTCTTGACCGGGTCCAGCCGCGGCCATTTAGCGACGTCGTCGCCCTTGCCCATCTTGACTTCTTCGACGGCGCCGGTCTTGGGATTCGGCTGCATCAACGAGAATTCCATGATCTCGTCGGCGGAACCAAATCCGTTGGTGAAGAACCGCTTGTTCTTGGAGTCGATGGCCAGCCCACCGCCGCAAAACGGCATCGCCACGCGCCAGCCACCCAGGAGGTGGAAGTCTTCGGGCAGCAGCCGATTGCCGTGGTGGGCGGGGGTGCTGACTGCGGCGACGGGGCGGTCTTGGGCCGCCGCGGCGCCGGCCAGCAGCGCCGCGCCGACAATTCCCGCCGCCGCGGCCAGGAGCCGCTCTTTGTGCGGTTTCCAGCGCCGGCGGAGGTCACGGACGGTCTGGACGGTCTGGACGGTGACGATTTCGGTCATTTCTTTCTGGCCTCGTCAAGACTGAATCGAAGGCCATCCGTGAAATTACCGCGCCCCGTCCATGTTCCGCCATTCTCGCACAAACTTCTGCTGTCCGCCAGTCCCAGGCGGGGTACGATCTTGGCCTTCCTGGCGTCAGCGGGTCAGGATGATTGGTCGGGAGATACCAGGGGACTTTTGCGAGTACCACCGCGAGTGCCATAGTCTGTCCAGGGTCGGCAGGTCATAGAACTGGATTCCCGGCGGCCCCAGCGCCGGATTGTCGATGATCCACCGTTCCCCCGCCGCATCGTAGCCCACCAAGACGACCGTATGGCCGGTGGGCGAACGGCCTGGAGGTTCCACGGTGATGTCCAGCAGGATCGGATGCCCGGCGTCGAGCCATGCCATCATCCTGGTTCGCCCAACGTCGAGCCCCGCTCGGTCGTTGGGGAAGGTCACCAGTTCCCAATGGCATCCCAGCTTGGCGGCAGCGGAGACGATGTCCATCCAGTCGGTGCCCTCGCCCATAGGGCTGCCGCAGAGCCTCTTCACCTCGTACTGGTCGGCCGTCTTGCCATGAAACGCGGTCGCCATCGTGGCCGCTGCCACGCCACACATATTCCATCCCTGGGAAATGTGCGCGATCTTGAGGTAGGCAAACCGGCCAGCGACTGGGGGCTTCTTGCGTAGATCGAGCCACTCCAGGGCGTCCGCTGCGCGGCGATCGTCTGGACAAGCGGCCTTGGCAAACCAGGTGCGGGCATGCTCTTCGCTCCGGGCCACGCCGCGCCCGAGACAGTACATCGTTCCCAGCGCCAGCGCAGCGGCAACATTGCCTTGGTCGGCCGCCTTGCGGAACCACTGGCACGCCTGGGCATCATCGGCCGGAACCCCCATCCCCTGGAGGTACGCCAGCCCCATGCGGTACTGCGCTTCGCGGTGTCCGCGCTCGGCGGTTTGACGATACCGGCGGGCCGCTTCGGCGTTGTCATAGTGGCCCCAGGGAGTGTCGGCATACATCCGCCCCAAGTTCCACTCGCCCCGCAAGTGCCCCTTGTCGGCCGATGCCCGGTAGTATTTGGCCGCCGCCGGGAAGTCGACGGCTGTCCCAAGCCCGTGTTCGTACATCCAGCCGAGATTGTCCAGGGCCGCCGCGTCGTTCTTCTCCGCCGCCTTGCGGAACCACGCCAAAGCATCCGCGTAGTTGCGAGCCACCTCTTTGCCATCCCGATAGGCGATGCCCAGACTGACTTGGGCGTTGGGATCGCCGCTGGAAGCCCGAGCCTTGAGATCTGGCAGGTCCGCGACCGACACCGAGCCAAGCGACAGAAAAGCCAGCAGTAACGAAATCCGCCAAGCCATCGTGACCACCGCCACTGGGCTACTCACGCCTATACCCTTCATTCACCGCCTCTTAACTCACCAGTAGCTGGATCGGGTGACGGTTGGCCTGCCAGCAGCCCCCGAAGGGTCTTCTCGATCATCTCCGACCTTGCCAGCCCCTCTCGCCACTCCTGCGGAATGCCCGACTCGCCCCAGTACGCCCCAGCAAGCTGCCCGCAGACGGCCCCGGTCGTGTCGGCGTCGTCGCAAAGATTCACTTTACCGGGGCGGGAATGCCTTTGACCAGAACCTGGTTCCAGGCGTTGAACCGTACATAGTACGGGCCATGCGAGCCCTTCTTTTCGCCATGTTCGCCGAAGGGGAGCACGACGATTTCCTTGGGACCCTGCAACTGGTTGTAGGCGGCATAGACGCCGGGCGAGGGGCAGGTGGTGTCGATCAGGCCGACGCCGATGAGCACGGGGCACTTCACGCGCGAGGCGAAGTTGACGACATCGTAGTAGCCGGCGGCCTTGCGAACCTTCACCTCGTCCTTGCCCTGGGTCTTCCAGTACCACATCGGCCAGCCAGGCATACGGCCGGCTACGGGACCGTTGAGATCGCAGCCGGCGGGCACGCAGGCCAGGACCGCCGAAATCTTCGGGTGCAGCCCGGCCGTGACGATCGACTGCAAGCCCCCCTGGCTGCCGCCCGTGACGACCAGCGTGTGGCCGTCCCAGTCATTACGCTCCGTCAAGTATTGCGCGGTGCGGTAGCACGACAGGTACATCCTCAGGAAGTAGCTGGTCTCGCGGTCATCGTTACCAATAGCCGGATAGTCCTTCAAGGGCCCCGTGGCCTGGTCCTTGTAGAACTGTTCGGACTCGTCGATAGGCAGGTCGTGGGCGTTGATGTTCAGCACCAGCCAGCCCTCGGCGGCCCGACCGGTGACCCAGCCCTTTTGCAGCGGATAGACGCCCGCCCATTGCACGATGAGCATGGCCGGCAGCTTGCCGCCCTGCTTGGGACGAGCAAGCTGGCCGCGGATGTGGGAGCTGCGGATGTTGTCCAGGGTGATCTTGAAGTAATCGACGTTGTGATTGCCGCTGTCGGCGGGGTCGAGCTTCGGGTTCATCGCCACGGCCGCAAGATCCTTGAGCTTGGCCGCCCAAAAGACATCGAAGTCTTCCGGGCGGGGCAAAGCCGGCCGGATCTTCTCCGGTGAGACCAGGGCGCCGCCCAGCGCCGAGACCTTCTTATCCTTGCTGGGTTTGATGCTCACCTCCGCAAGAAGCCAGCCGGGCTCGTCGAGTTTGGCTTCGATTTGTCCCATGCCTTTCGAGAGGGGGACCTTGCCCTTGGTCACTTCCTTCAAGCCGCCCTTCTTGAGGGTGAACGCGGCCTCGGAGACATCGGTTCCTTTGACCTGGACTTTCCACCGAATGGTTTGGCCAGCCTGGTAGATGCCCTGGACACTGTCCGGGGCGACAAGGAGTTCCTGGGCGATGGAAACCGCCGGGAGCAGCACGCTGAGTGCAGCGGCGAACAACGAGCAGATCGTACGCTGGGTCATTGGGTGTTCCTTCTCGCGCGAACCGGTAGGGTCAAGATTGGATCGGCTTCCGCGGCACCACGGCATCTCGTAGAGCCCCACACCGCTATACCAGACTACATCCTCGGGCTCCCCTTGGCCACCAGCGCCCAGCAGGATCACCAGCCGACCGACGTGGATCTTGCCCATTGCCCGCATGGCGTAAGCTGTCCGCTCCACACAGGCCAGGCGGCGCGCGAGGAGAATCGGCCCAATGCGGAAAACGGCTCGAACTCGGCATGTCACCGTATTTGTCGATGCCGCTTGGCAGTCATTGCGTGCGCGTCTGCATTGTGATACAAGAATGCAGCCGCGTGTGCGGTTCCCGAATACCGCTGGTGCGGTAGTCCGTGGCACAACATTGGGTGACGTTCATCGAGCGAGATGGCTACCATGAGACCGCGCTGGTTGCTTGCTTTCGTGCCGACTTTCACGTTGCTGGCGGCCTGCGCAGCGGAGAGCGAGGCCGCGGAGCCGCTCACCAGCGGCATCGAGCGGGCGAACTTCGACCCGTCCGTGCGTTTCCAGGATGATCTATTCCACGCGGTCAACGGCGCCTGGCTTGCCAAGACCGAGATCCCCGCCGACCGTGCCGACTACGGCGCCTTCACAGTCCTTGCCGAACAGGCCGAAAAGGACGTCCTCGCCATCGTCGAGAAGCTGTGCCAGCGCCGGCGAGAACGCAGCGGACCCTGAAAAGAAGATCGGAGACCTGTACGCCTCGTACATGGATGAGGCACAGGCCAACCGGCTTGGCATCAAGCCCATCGCTGGCACGCTCGCGGCGATCGACCGGATTGAGACCAAGGCCGGCCTCGTACGGATGCTCGCCGAGTTGACGCGGGTCGGGATCAGCGGCGTCCTGCACTGTTCGATCGCTCCCGATGCCAAGCGATCCGATCAGTACATCCTTCATCTTTCTCAGGCGGGCCTCGGCCTCCCGGACCGCGACTACTACTGGGATGCCAAGTACGAGGAGAAGCTGGCGGCCTACAGGGCGCACGTGGCGCAGAGCCTGGCGATTTGCCGCGTCGCCGATGCCCAACGCGCCGCCGCCGAGATCGTGGCCTTTGAGACGCGGCTGGCTAGGGTACAGTGGTCGAAGGAGGACAACCGCGACAACGTCAAGACCTACAACAAGCGGACCCGCGAGGAGCTTGTCCGGTTGGCGCCCGGCTTCGACTGGAAGTCGTACCTCGACGCCGTCGGCGCCGGCGCCGCGGAGGAACTCATCGTTGCACAGCCGTCGTACTTCACGGCCGTCGCCGAAATGGCGGACTCGGCGCCGCTGGGAATCTGGAAGGCGTGGCTGACGTGGAAAGTAGTCCATCGGCACGCGAATCTGCTGAACCGGGGGCTGGTCGAGGCGGACTTCGCCTTCTACGGCAGCACGCTCCGCGGCATTCCCGAGAATCGCCCGCGATGGAAGCGGGCCGTCGCCGCCGTCGAGGGCAGCCTCGGTGAGGCGGTCGGCAAGATGTACGTCGCCAGGCATTTCCCGCCCGACGCCAAGCGGCGGATGGACGTGATGGTCAAGAACATCATCGTGGCCTATGGTCAAGCCATCCGCGATCTCGATTGGATGAGCCCGAGCACCAAGCAGAAAGCGCTCGCCAAACTGGCGGCCTTCAACGCGAAGATCGGCTATCCAAACAAGTGGCGCGACTACTCGGCGCTTTTGATCCAGCGCGACGACCTGGTCGGCAACATGCAGCGCGCAGCGGCCTTCGAGTGGAATCGGCGACTCGCCAGGCTCGGCAAGCCGGTGGACCGCGACGAATGGTTTATGACCCCGCAGACCGTCAACGCTTACTACAACTCCAACATGAACGAGATCGTGTTCCCTGCCGCGATCCTGCAACCGCCCTTCTTTAATCGTGCCGCGGACGATGCGGTGAACTACGGCGGCATCGGTGCAGTGATCGGCCACGAGACCGGCCACGGATTCGATGATCAAGGCTCGAAGTACGATGGCGCCGGCAACCTCGTCGACTGGTGGACGACGGCTGACCGCGCGGAGTTCGACCGGCGCGGCGCCGCGCTGGCGGCGCAGTACGACCGCTTCGAGCCGTTGCCGGGCTACAAAGTGAACGGCCGCTTCACGCTCGGCGAGAACATCGCCGACCTGGCCGGCCTGACCATTTCTTATGCCGCCTACCGTCGTTCACTCGCCGGCCAAGAGGCGACGCTTCTCGACGGGCTTAGCGGCGATCAGCGATTCTTCATCGGCTGGGCCCAGGTGTGGCGCCGCAAGTACCGCATCGACGACCTCAAGAATCGGCTCCTCATCGACCCGCATTCACCGGCCGAATACCGTGCCAACGGCACGGTTCGCAATGTACCCGCGTTCTTCTTTGCGTTTCGGGTGAAGCCGGGCGACAAGATGTATCTACCGCCTAAGCAGCGTGTGAAGATTTGGTGAGTTGTCGCAATTCCGTCAGGCCGGAAAGGGGGCGCACAGGCATTCTCCGTGGCCGGCCGGATCATCGCGCGCTGGAGGCGCCATCCGGGCCCAAGACGACCCGGAAGCCATCCAGCGGCGGCTGCGCGTCAGTGGATCGGCCGAAGAATGACTTCCGCACTTCAGTACCGGCTACCTATGGGCCGGCGAAGCGTCGTAAGCCGTTGCGATGGTCGGCTCGTCGATCGCACCTGGCGAATGTTGTGTTCCGGGCCGCAGCGGCGTGCCGCGGAAATCACATGGCCCTGGCGCGATCTTGAAGAGTCTTTCCAAGTCCAGGCCCTTGCCCAACAACGGCGAGGAGGGCAACAAGTCATAGGCGCTCAGGCGGGCCAGTTTCGCCGGATTGTCGATGTTGCCGCCGTGGCCCGCGGCGCGCAATCGCGGATCGACCTGAAACCCAACCGCGGCGCCGTTGAGCATCTCCTGGCCTGAATGCTTTCGCCACGCGGCGAGGCTGGCACAGCCGGCCATGTGCAGATCGCCATTGGTGCGCCAGTAACAGTTGTTCTGAAATGAGCAGCCGCCGGGGGCAAGGAACTCGCCGTCATGGCCGGCCACGAAGATGTTGTTGCGGACCGTGAAACCCGCGCCCCCGCGAAAGGCGAACGGTTTCACTACCTCCCCATTGCCGGCAAATCCCTTGCCGACGAAAACGGTGTTGTGGTATATCTGCCCGCGGGGCTGGGAGCCCCAGGTCATGATCCCGCCCGTGCTGCCAGGATTCTTCTGCGCGTCGTTCTCGCTGATGTTGTAGCGGATCGTGTTGTCGGCAAAGGGACTGCACCCGGCGAACGGCCCGGCCTGGAACCCGGAGCCCTCGTTGTCGTGCGAGTAGTTGTATTGGAGGGTGCAGTGGGTGCAGCCGCCGTCGGTGTCGAAGGCGCAGCCGTCGCAGCCGATGGTCGTGACCATGTGATAGCATTCATTGAACTGGGCCACGCACTTGTCGCATTCGAGGAACACCAGCCCGCCGATGCCGCCCTGCGATGCTCGCGGATTGGCGGCCTGGCCGCAATCGCGGATCGTACACCGCTCGACCAGGCAGTTCGTCGTGTTGAGGACCTGGATGGGGAGCCCCAGCAGCGGATCGCCGACCGGATCGCAATAGATCCGCTCGATCAGGCAGTCGCCGACATAGACGTTGGTGAATAGGCCGTTGCCCAGCGGCAGGTTCCACGGCCGCCCGCTGGTCTTCTTCGCGCCCAGCAGTAGATGCCGCCGAAGAGGCACTCGCGGGTGGTGCAATGGGTGATGCGGACGTCGTTGTAGCCTACGACGTCCTGCGTACCGATGGGCGTGTGCAGAACGATGCCCTCGCGGAAGCCGGAGACTACGAGCCCGTCGGCGCGGATGCTTTGCCACGGCTTGCCGCGGGTGGCCGTGCTGAAGATGTCCAGTCCTTGGGCCGTGTTCGTGGTCTGACCGTTGGCTTTCACGCCGGAGCCCAGCAGGACCAAATCACGGACCTCGATGTGTTGGCAATTCAGCAGGCGGATGCCGTAGGAGTCGCCGGCCTGGATGGTCGCCGGGCCTTTGCCGTACGAGGCGATCGTGATCGGCGCGTCGGGTGTGCCGGAGGCGGTCACCAACAGGTTTCCTACCAGGCGCTGCCTACCTTCCAAGAGGACACGGTCGCCGGGCGCGAGTGTCGCCCGATTCACCCGTCCGACCGTCTGCCACGCCTTGTCCGGCGCTGTTCCGTCGTTGGCATCCGATCCGGCCGGAGAGATGTAATAGTTCGTGGCGCGTGCCTGCACGCCGGCGAGCAACGTCAATGCGAAGGCCAAAGAACGCAAATTGACGAATGACACAGCTTTCATTTCAACCTCGTTGTGACATGGGGAAGGTGGAACCAGCTTCTGACTTCTCCTTGGCTCGGGATCGCGCTCAAAGCCATTTTCTCAAGCGCCGCAGGGAAAAGAAAGAGGGCGCCCGTTGATTCCGGCAACCTGCCGATTGATCTCGTTCCGACGGCGGCGGGTGCCTGCCGGTGGGTGCGCCGTTGGTGCTGGTGATGGGTAATGCTTGACAGTTCCTATAGCTTCGGACTACAACCGGTCACGGTGGGCCAGCGGTGGTCGGGACATTTGCAGGATAGGAACATGAGTGTGTGCAGTGGCAGCGGAGCAGACAGGACGGTGTGGCAGGTGGCTGGCTGGATATATGTGATGGTGCTTGTCCTGGCGGTGACGCCGGGTCTGCTGGGCGGCGCAGAGCCGACGGCGGAGGAGGGCTTGAAAACGACCTTCGGCCCCGATAGCCTGGCCTCACTGACCTACCACGGCAAGGAGCTGTTGGTCAAAGGTCCGGCCTGGGCACGCTACACGGCCAACAAGCCCGACGGTACTCCAGCGACTTTCTCGGAGGGCAAAGATCAGCATAAGAAGGTCGACGGGGGCACGATCATCCGCACCTACGAGGGCCTGACCACCATCACGGCGATCCGTCAGGAAAAGGACACCCTCCGCCTGGAAGTCACCTTCGAGAACACCAAGGGCGTGGTGTTGACGGACATCGGCTTCCGGCCTCTGGCCGTCCAATTCCCCAGGCGACCGAAAGGCGCACGGTGGAAATGGGGCTACACGGTGACAACCAACAACGAGGGCGAGCCGGGAGTCGTGGTCGCGGACTGGGGCGAGGCCAAGCTCGTGGCCTGCTGCGACGAGGTCGAGCGACCCGTCACTTTCGGTTTCGAGGGCCACTTTGGCAGCGGGGCGCCCAATCCACTGAGCATCGTCCTCGACAAGCTCGGCACCGGTGAGAAGCGTACTTACCGTTTCTCCTTGCGGTTCGGCGGACCCGACGCCGACACGATTGGGATGGCCAGGGACGTGTACGAGCAATTTACCAAAGTCTATCCCGACAAGCTCAACTGGCCCGACCGGCGGCCGATTGGCGCGCTGTTTCTCTGCCGCGCCGCCAGCAAGTGGACCACCAACCCTCGCGGCTGGCTCAGCGACGAGAAGCTGGACGTTACCACGCAGTCCGGGCGCCGGGCTTTCCATGACCGGCTGATGATCTACGCCGAAAGGTCCATCGCAGTGCTGAAGGACGTGGTGCGCAGGGCATGATCCTCTGGGACCCCGAGGGCCAGGAGATGCCGCACGCGATCTCGTATCTGGGCGATCCGCGCATCGTCCCGCAGGCCGCGCCCGAGATGGACGCCGTGGCCGACGAGTTCTTCCAGAAGTTCCGCGCGGCAGGGTTGAAGGTCGGCGTCTGCATCCGGCCCTCCAGAATCGTGTCCAACGGTAAGGGAGGTTGGGCCCATGTCCAGGTCGAGGACCATGTGGCCGAGATGGCCGACAAGATCGCCTATGCCAAGAGGCGCTGGGGCTGCACGATCTTCTACATGGACACCAACGTCAAGTGGGAGAAGGGCATGTGGCAGGGCAGCTCCTGGCTCCTGCCCAGCGTGGATCTCTACAAATTGACTGCTCTCCATCCCAACGTCCTCATCTTCCCCGAGTTTGGCCGGTACGGCTACTGGGGATGCTGTATGCCTTACGGCGAGCTGCGTGGCGGCTATGTCCAGACTGCGGACGCGATCCGTGCCGCCTACCCCAGCGCAGGGAGCACCCTGGCCGTTGGTGACGGCGACTACCTGGGCCACTGGGACGATCTCCTCAAGGGGGTGGCCGGCGGCGACATTCACCTGTTCCGCGGCTGGTTCGGCGATCCGGTCAACCAGCTTGTGAAGCGGCTCTACCAGGAAGCCGATTACGTGCGTAGGGCGCGAACCATGCGTCCGGCGGAGCGGCCGCTGACCGAGGCTCTGGCCGAAAGGGACCCATGGACTCACTGGCTGGCCCTGAATCGTGTCAAGGCCGGCGACAAAGAGGCCGCCGCGGTTATCGTGCGACGGTTGCCTGAAGAGCAAGACTGGGTGGTCCAGAAGAGGATGATCGAGGTACTCGGAACCTCTGGGGATACAGCGGCTGTGCCGGTCTTGGTCCCGCTGGTACGAGACCGCGCTGGCGGCCTGGACCATTTTGCTGCGGTTGCACTTGGCAGATTGGGGGCCGCGGCGGGCCGTGCGCTGGTTGAGCTTGCCAGGGACGCAGACCCAGGAGTCGTAGAGAAGGCGATTGTCGCCCTGGGCGAGATCGAGGAGCCGAAGGCCCTGCCGGTGCTGCTGGCACTAGCCGATAGCCCGAAGCCGGCAGTGCGACGTGCGGCCACCCGCGCTTTAGGGGTATATCGAACGCCGGAGAGTCTGGCCAAGCTGGTCTCGCTCCTGAAGGAGACGGACAAGGACGTGCTGATCGCCGCCTGTGGCGCGCTCGGCCGGCGGAAGGACAAGGCTGCCGTCAAACCGCTGGTGGAACTGATCGAGCGATCGGTAGCGTCGCTACGCGACAACGACGTGCGTACGGCTGCCGGCGACGCCTTGGAGGCGATCACGGGCCTGGAGTACGGACCGTACGAGCGGGCGTGGCGGGCGGCGTTCAGTGCGGGGAGGCTGTAAGGGGGCGGGGCATCGCCGTTGGGCCGTTGAGCCGTCTGGCCGGCGAGAGCATGCTCAACCCTTCACCCACCCAATAGCCATGCCTCCATCGGGCGCCCCTCCCTTTGCAGACTAACCTGCACTCCTGCCCCGCCCCCTCCCCGACGTTATAGACCAGCTCCCGCCACTGGAAACGGGGGGTGCCAGCGGCTATATTGACGCCGTCCTCTGGCCGCTGGCTGCCATCTATCTCATCGACGCGTGGCCCAAGTCTTGGTAGCTTGACTGGGTGCATGGATGTAGCCATGAGGGGATAGACGGGATGAGCCCTCCCATGAACCCTTGTTATGCTCACAGCCTCGAAGGCCGGCCGATTTCTCAGTGGGAGCTGATGGCCGAACACGAGGCGTTGGTTGCCAGGCTGTGCCGAGAGTTCCTTGCCCGTATCGACCCGGGTTGGGGATCATGGGGCGATCTACTGGGTCGTTGGCACGACTTGGGGAAATACGACCCCGCGTTTCAAAACAGGCTCCGCAGTGAGTCGGGCAGACGCTCGAAAGTGGATCACTCGGCTATCGGCGCCGCGCTGGCCCGAATGGCGAATTCCCCTGCGGCTTGGGCGTTGGCATTCTCCATTGCCGGTCACCACGCCGGGCTGGCGAATGCGAAGTCCAACGACCATGCGGATTTCGTTGGCGTAAGCCGGACGCCGCTCCAGCAACGCTTGCAGCAGGCCCGGCCCCGGCTGACGGAACTGTTGCCGCTATTGCCTCGCGCGCTTCGGGAACTTCCGTTGCCGGAGTTGCCCGAGTGGCTATGCCGGCCGGCGTCGGTTGAGATCGGCCGTCGCTCGTATGCGTTCTTCACGCGGATGCTCTTTTCCGCCTTGGTCGATGCCGACCGGCTGGCGACCACCGAGTTCTATGCCCGAGCACAAGGCCGGCCGCCGGAGCAGGCAACGCTCCAGTACGACGCGATGGCGGTGCTGTGCGACCGGCTGGACGCGTACATCGACCGCCTGTCGGTGTCGGCCCGCGCGGCGGGAGGCGGCATATCACCCGTCAACGCCCTGCGTGCGGAGGTGCTTGCCGCTTGCCGCCGCGCCGCCGCAAAGCCAGCGGGGATTTTCTCGTTGACCGCTCCCACCGGCGGCGCCAAGACGCTCTCGGCGATGAGCTTTGCGTTGCGCCACGCCGTCGAAAAGGGGCTGGACCGCGTGATCGCAATCATCCCGTTTACGAGCATCATCGACCAGAACGCCGCCCGCTACCGGGAGGCGCTGGGCGCGGACGGGCGGCCTGACGATCGCAATGTTCTGGAACACCACAGCGGTATTGATGAGCAGCAGGCGGAGGAGGAAGACCGCGAGGCGGAACTTCGCCGCCGCCTGGCCGCGGAGAACTGGGACGCCCCGATCGTGGTCTCTACATCGGTGCAGTTCTTCGAGTCGCTGTTCAGCGATGAACCCTCGCGTTGCCGCAAGCTGCACCGCATCGCCAAGAGCGTAATCATTCTCGATGAAGTGCAGACGCTGCCGCCGGGGCTTTTGGCGCCGATTCTCGCCGCGATCCGCGAGTTGACGGAGCATTATGGCGCAACGGTCGTGCTGAGCACGGCGACGCCGCCGGCACTGGCGAAGCGTGAAGGTCTTAACGACGGCCTGCCCAACGTACAGCCCATTATTGAACACGCCGTTGCGCTTGCTGGCAGACCCGCGGCCAGACGCGTGCAAGTCGAGTGGCGGGTGGACCGGGTCACGCCCTACGCGGAACTGGCAAAGGAATTGGCGGCCCACGACCGAGTGCTCACCATTGTCCATCGCCGCGAGGATGCCCGCCTGCTGGCCGGGCAACTCCCCTCGGAGGGCCGGTGCCACTTGTCGGCCCTGATGTGTCCGGCCCACCGATTGAAGAAAATCGAGGCGATTCTCCGCCGGCTCGACGACAAAGGGGCTACGTGCCGGATCGTCGCCACGCAGCTTATCGAGGCGGGGGTGGATATCGACCTGCCGGTGGTCTACCGAGCGCTGGCCGGCCTGGACAGCCTGGCCCAAGCGGCTGGTCGATGCGACCGTGAGGGAAAGCTCACCGTGGCGGCCGGGCGGCCGGCCGGGCGTCTGGTGGTGTTTCGCGCGGAAACGGAGCCGCCGCCCGGCACGCTCCGCAAGGCGATGGAGAGCACGGAAATGCTCTTGGGCCACCAGGAGGCGCAGGGCGGATTGGACCCCTTCAACCCCGAGCACTGCGAGTTGTTCTTTCAAGAACTGTACGGAAAATCGCCGCTCGACGAGCGTAACGTGCAGCTCCAGGCGAAGGAGTGGAACTTCGCCAACGTGGCCGTGGCGTTTCGGATGATCGACGACGCCTGGCGTCACAATGTTGCGGTCCCCTGGAGCGACGGGCCGCGCCGCATCGCGGCCTTCGTGGCCGAGCCGACGCGGCAGCACTCGCGGGCGTTGCAGCCCTTTCTCGTGCAGATTTCGGACCGGCAACTGGAATACTTGGTCTCGATGGGCGCCGTGCAGCGATGGCACGAGAGTGGGCTTTACCTGCCCACGTCGTTGTTAGGCGACCGCTACAGTGAGCACTTCGGGCTGGTCATCGACCCCACGGCGGGCATTGATCCCGAGTTGCTTACAGTTTCGTGAGATCGGGGAAATGGGAAAAGTGGTTGGGGCGGAATAGCCGCCCCCACCGGGTTGGACCCTGTCAAAATCTGCGGCAGAACATCTATACCTTTGGCCAAAGGAGTACGGAAGTATGATCTCTCTTGAGACGTTTCGATTGCGGGCTTCGGGCCCGCTGGCGTGCTTTACTCGCCCGGAACTCAAGGCGGAGCGGGTGTCGTACCAGGTAATGACGCCCTCGGCGGCTCGGGGCGTCTTGGAGGCCGTGCTGTGGAAGCCGGCAATTCGCTGGCGGGTCCAGCGGATCAAGGTCCTCAATCCCATTAAGTGGGTCGCCTTCCGCCGCAACGAGGTCAACAGCCGCGCCACGCCGCCGCCCGCAAAGTCGATCGGCCGAGGCGGGCCGGCGCCGGTCCTGTTCGCCGACGAGGACCGGGCCCAGCGGAACACCGTCGCCCTGGCCGACGTGGACTACGTCATCGAGGCCCGTTTCGAGCTGAGCGACCGCGCCGGGCCGGAGGACAACTGCGGGAAGTTCGCCGAAATGTTCTGCCGGCGGTTGGAGCGCGGACAGCATTTCCATCAGCCCTACCTTGGCTGCCGGGAGTTCGTGGCGGAAGTGCAGCCCGTGGAAGGCGACGGGCCGAAGCCGATCGACGAAAGCCCCGACCTGGGACTGATGCTATACGACATTCAGTATGGCCCGAGGGGGAACCGTCCGGTGTTCTTCCCGGCCCGGCTCGAACGGGGCGTGCTGGAAGTCCCGGCAGACCCGCAAGCCGCTTGGCCGGCGGGAGATGCGCCATGATCCTGCAAGCCTTGCGCCAGCTCGCTATCAGCGAGGGCCTCGTCGGCGATCCGGACTTCGAGTACAAACCGGTGGCGTGGCGTGTGAACCTCGGAACCGACGGCCGCCTGATCGGCATCGAAGACCTCCGCCGGAACGTGAACGAGGGCACGAAGAAGAAGCCGAAATGGGTGGGCCTGGAGATCGAGGTGCCCATGCAGTTCTATCGCTCCGGCACGGCCCCGCCACCCTATTTCCTGGTCGACAACGCGAAGTTCGTGTTCGGCAAGCCGGCCGGCAACGCCGAGTTCGATCCGCAGCAGGGGCGCGATTTCTCGGAGCGTTTCCGGCGTCTCGTCGCCAGTTGCGCCGAGCAGACGGCCGATGCCGGCGTGCTGGCCGTGATGCAGTTCTTCGAGCGTTATCCGCCTGGGACCGAGGAGATCCAACTGCCTGCCGAGGCGGCCGGTAACGACCTGATCGCCTTTCGCGTGGGGCTCGGCGAGCTGGCCCATCTGCGTCCTGCCGTCCGCGACTGGTGGAAGCGCCAGCGCCAGGGCCAACTCGGCGAAGGGGACGCCTACCAGTGCCTGGTGACCGGGCGACGTTTCGGCCGGATCGAGCAGTTCCCCCAGGTCGCCAACGTGCCGGGGCGCCCAAGCCGGTCAAGCTGATCTCGTTCAATCAGAGCGCGTTTGAATCGTTCGGGCTGGAGCGGAACGAGAACGCCGCCGTCTCGCGCGAGGCGGGCGAACAAGCCGCGGCGGCGCTGAACCGGCTCCTGCACCCCCAGCCCCGCGACGGCCGCGGCAATGCGCTGAGCACGCGGCACGTGCGGCTCCCGGGTGATACGGCGGTCTGTTTCTGGTGCACCACGAAAAATGCTGAGGCGGAGAGTTTTCTGGACAGTCTTAACGCTATTGTGGAAGGCGAGGACGAGACAACGGTCGCCGAGTCGTATCGTTCCATCTGGCATGGCCGGCCGGTCGAGCTCAAGGAGCCCGCGGCCTTCTATACCCTGGTGCTGTCCGGCACCCAGGGGCGGATCATTGTCCGCGACTGGTTTGAGACCTCGTTGCAGAAGGCGGTCGAATGCCTGACGAAGCACTTCATTGACCTGAAAATCGTGCGCCACGCCAGGCCGGCCAAGGACAAACAGCCGTCCCCGTCGGTCCCGCTCCGCTGGCTGATGGAGGCATTGGCTTCCGAGGGCCGCCAGGACCCGGTGCCGGGTTCCCTGGAGGCCGCAATTTTCCGCGCGGCGTTGACCGGCGCCGCTTATCCGTTGCAGATTCTCCAGCGGGCCCTGCTGCGGGCGCGGGTCGAGACCGGACGCGATAAGTGGACCGATCTGGCCCGCCGCGACGCCCGCGCCGCGCTCTTGAAGGCGGTGCTCAACCGCCGCCGGCGTCTTGATCCCCAAACTGCTGCTCGTTACGAGGAGGTGAAACCCGATATGAACCCCAATTACGACAACCCGGGCTATGCGCTGGGCGCGCTGATGGCCGTCTTGGAGCGGCTCCAATCGGCGGCCCTGGGCCAGGTGAACACCACGCTGGTGGACCGCTATTTCAGCGCCGCATCGTCCACGCCGAGGATGATCTTCGTCCGCCTGCTGAGAAACGCCCAGCACCATGCCCGCAAGGCCCGCGACAGCGACGACAAGCGCGACCGCGACGTTGCCTTCCTCTGCGGCCGGGTCATCGACTGGATCGCCGACCGTTTCGACGTCGATCGCAAGTGCTACCCCCCACGCATCAACGGGCTGCCGCCGCACCTGGACCTGGAAGAACAGGGCCTTTTCGTGCTCGGCTACCACCAGATGCGCTATTGGCTCTGGATGAGCAAGGAAGAGCGGACGGCCTGGGAGCAACGCTATCCCGACGCCCCGGCCGCCCTGCGCTGGCTCAAGCGCCCGGCGGAGGAACAGGCCCAGCCTGAAGCGGCAATCTCTTGATTCTTACCACCCTGAATCTCTTGTTACCCTGGAGGCTTAATCATGTCCACAACGATCAGCGAGCCGTCCGCCGCCGACCTGGCCGCCGGCGCCATTCAGCACCGTTACGAATTCGTGCTCCTGTTCGACGTCACGCGGGGCAATCCCAACGGCGACCCGGACGCGGGCAATGCCCCGCGTATCGACCCGGAGACCGGGCACGGACTGGTCTCCGACGTGTGCCTCAAGCGGAAGATCCGCAATTACATTACCTTGGTCAAGCGCACGGCGGAGGGCTGTCCCCAACCGGGCTACGACATCTATGTGAAGGAGAAGGCGATCCTCAACGAGCAGCATCGCCGCGGCTACGTGGCCCTGGGGCTGGACCCGGAGAAGCCCGCCAAGCCCAAGGCCGGCGAGAGTCCCGCCGAGGAGCGGGTCCGCCGCTGGATGTGCCAGACGTTTTTCGATGTACGCATGTTCGGCGCCGTGATGAGCACGGGGGTCAATGCGGGCCAGGTCCGCGGGCCGGTGCAACTGGCCTTCGCACGCTCCATCCAGCCGATCGTCTCTCTGGAGCAGTCCATCACCCGCATGGCCGTCACGACCGAGCGCGAGAAACAAGAGCAGGAGAAGAAGCAGGCAGGCCAGGCCCGCACCATGGGCCGCAAGGAGATCGTGCCCTACGCGCTCTATCGGGTGCATGGCTTCGTCAACCCCTTCTTCGCCGCCGACACGGGCTTCAGCGACGCCGATCTGGAACTGCTCTGGCAGGCCCTGGTGCAGATGTTCGACCACGACCGCTCCGCTGCCCGGGGCGAAATGGGCGCCTGCAAACTGCTGGTCTTCGAGCACCAGAGCAAACTCGGCAACGCGCTGGCGCGTAAGCTCTTCGACTCGGTGCGCGTTGAGCCAATCAATCCCAACGAGCCGCCGCGGTGTTGTGCCGACTACCGGGTGGAGGTCGACCGGGATTCGCTGCCGGCCGGCATCATTCTGCACGAACGGCTATAACCGCGAGGCGTCAATCCCATGTACCTCGACGACGACCTTGTCATGATCTCCGCCCTGGAGCATTGGCGCTATTGCCCGCGGCAGTGCGCCTTGATCCACCTGGAGCAGACGTTCGACGAGAACGTCTACACGCTCCGCGGGCGGCTGCTGCACCACAAGGTGGACCAGGAAGACCATGAAGTGCGCGAAGGAGTTCGCATCGAGTACGCGCTGCCCCTCTGGTCCGACCGGCTGGGGTTGATTGGCAAGGCCGACGTGGTGGAGTTCTACGGCGCGACGCCGTACCCAGTCGAGTACAAGGTCGGCCGCCGGCGCGCCAGCGGGGCGGTGGCCGTCCAGTTGTGCGCCCAGGCGATCTGCCTCGAAGAGATGACGGGCCAGCCGGCGCCGCGCGGAGCCGTGTATCATCACGGCTCCCGGCGGCGCCGCGAAGTCGTCTTCACGCCGGCGATGCGCGAAGAGGTGGCCCAATGCGCGGAGGCCGTGCGCCAGATGCTCCGGGACGGCCGGCTCCCGCCGCCCGTCCGCGATGCCCGCTGCCGGTTGTGCTCGCTGCGGGAGTCGTGCATGCCCGGCACGGTCGCGGCCGAAGGCCGCGTCCGGGCTGTAATGGCCGGATTGTACTCGGCCCAAGACGATTAGGAAGGAGGCAATGTGCAACAGATCCTCAACACGCTCTACGTCATGACGCAAGGGGCCCTGCTAAGCCTGGACCACGACACGCTCAAGGTCAAGGTGGAGAAGCAGGTCAAGCTCCAAGTCCCCCTGGTCCACCTGGGTGGGATCTGTTGCTTCGGCCGGGTGACGCCGACTGTCGGGCTGATCCACCGTTGCGCGCTGGACGGCCGCGCGATCGAGTTCTTCGACCCCCACGGCCGGTTCCGCGCCCGGATGACCGGGCCGGTCTCCGGCAACGTGCTACTGCGGCGAGAGCAACATGCGGCCCTATCGGACGCGGCCCGGTGCCTGGCCATCGCCCGCAGCATGGTGGCCGGAAAGATTCAGAACGCCCGCCAACTGCTCCTGCGAGCCCGCCGCGAGGCGGATGCGAAGGAGACCACTTCGCCGTTGGACGTGCCGGCACGGGCGCTGGCCGATGCCCTGCCGAAGGCCGGGACCGCCCAAGACCTGGACAAGCTGCGGGGGATCGAAGGCGACGCCGCCCGGACGTACTTCGGTGCGTTCAGCCAGATGATCCGTGAGGACCGGGAGGCGTTTGCCATCAGCGGGCGCAACCGCCGGCCGCCTCGGGACCGCACCAACGCCTTGCTGTCGTTCCTGTATGCCCTGTTGGTTAACGATTGTGCGTCGGCCGCCGAAGGGGTCGGCCTGGACCCGCAGGTCGGCTTTCTCCACGCCCTGCGCTCAGGCCGTCCGGCCCTGGCGCTGGACCTCATGGAAGAACTACGCCCCGTGCTGGCCGACCGCCTCGTGCTGACGCTCATCAACCGGCGCCAGATCGCGGCGGGCGATTTCGAGGAGCGGCCCGGGGGCGCCGTCCTGCTGGCGGAGAAGGCCCGCAAGGCGGTCGTGGTGGCCTACCAGAAGCGGAAGCAGGACGAGGTGCAGCACCCGGTGCTGGATCAGAAGATGCCGCTGGGTCTGGTCGCCCACACGCAGGCCCGCCTGCTGGCCCGCCACCTCCGCGGTGACCTGGAGGCTTACCCGCCGTTCCTATATCGGTAAGCAGCGCTCCGCAGTCGCGCCGGGCGAGGATTGAAACTACCGCTAAGGAGACGAGCATGGACTCGATGGACTTCCTGGTTACTTACGACGTCTCGACGGAGGACGCCGCGGGACGGCGGCGCCTGCGTCGCGTGGCCACCGTGTGCCTGAACTACGGCCAGCGGGTACAGAAATCGGTTTTCGAGTGTTCGGTAACCCCAGTCAAGTACGAGGAGATGAAGCACCACCTGCTGGAAGCCATCGACCGCGACAAGGACAGCCTGCGAATCTACCGGCTCCCCGCCCGGCGGGAGGGCTATGTCGAGCACTTCGGCCAGAAGGCCACGGTAGATTTCGACGGTCCCTTGGTCGTTTGACGACCGGCTTCAGAAGCTCCGCGGACCTCTAGCGGGTGCCAAAACCCCGGGAGGTTCGCGTTCGACGGAACTTGTTCCGTCATGGATGTTTAGCGATTCCGGCCCACTGCCCGTCTGCCCGCCAGGGCTCGGCGGCAAGCCGGTTCGCGTTTTCGGCCCCCGAAATACCGCTTTTTCAAGCGTTTCGGGGGCCAAGAGTAGCGCCCGGCCTTCGGGCTGGGCGAGGATTGAAACACCGCGGCTTTGCCGGTTGCGCGCAGACGGCGACCGTAGCGCCCGGCCTTCGGGCTGGGCGAGGATTGAAACCGTTAGGCTCCTGGCGAACGGCCATGATCCCGGCCCGTAGCGCCCGGCCTTCGGGCTGGGCGAGGATTGAAACTGGCCGTGCTCCGGGTCCAGGGCCGGTGTGGTCTGCGTAGCGCCCGGCCTTCGGGCTGGGCGAGGATTGAAACAATGTCGTAAACGATCGTTGACACGTTCTGGTCTCGTAGCGCCCGGCCTTCGGGCTGGGCGAGGATTGAAACCATGATGAAGATCGGTTCGACACAATCCATCAAGGCGTAGCGCCCGGCCTTCGGGCTGGGCGAGGATTGAAACAGCCGCACCTGGTATTCGCCGGCCATGCTGATCGTGTAGCGCCCGGCCTTCGGGCTGGGCGAGGATTGAAACCTCGCGTGGAAACACGTCTTTCGCCAGGAGGAATCGTAGCGCCCGGCCTTCGGGCTGGGCGAGGATTGAAACGGGTAGGACCTACTAGGAGGGCGCGCGCTGATAGAGTAGCGCCCGGCCTTCGGGCTGGGCGAGGATTGAAACAGAGGTCGGTCGTTCCCAAGCGCCGCAACGTATGTAGTGCCCGGCCTTCGGGCTGGGCGAGGATTGAAACCTTTCGTTGCCCCTGTTTGACGGAAATCGAAATGTAGCGCCCGGCCTTCGGGCTGGGCGAGGATTGAAACGGATAGACCTACTAGGGCAGGGCGCGCTGATAGAGAGTAGCGCCCGGCCTTCGGGCTGGGCGAGGATTGAAACCAAGGACCGCAAAACCGGCGCGTACCCCTTACTAAGTAGCGCCCGGCCTTCGGGCTGGGCGAGGATTGAAACGGAATAGCGAACGCACGGTCGCCATCAAATGGCGCCGTAGCGCCCGGCCTTCGGGCTGGGCGAGGATTGAAACTTCTCCAAGACCAGCAACTCCCACGAAGACATCATCGTAGCGCCCGGCCTTCGGGCTGGGCGAGGATTGAAACATCGTCCGATACACGCTACCGGCATTCCCTACAGCCGTAGCGCCCGGCCTTCGGGCTGGGCGAGGATTGAAACTTGCGTTCGAGGATTGCCAGGGCCGTCGATCGTCCCGTAGCGCCCGGCCTTCGGGCTGGGCGAGGATTGAAACTAACTCCTGCCCGTGAACTACGACGGCGGCAAGAATGTAGCGCCCGGCCTTCGGGCTGGGCGAGGATTGAAACACATGACGCCACTGGAGCACATCGGCACGCTGTAGTAGCGCCCGGCCTTCGGGCTGGGCGAGGATTGAAACCTTGAGCAGCCCCTCGATGGTTGCCAGCCGGCGGCGTAGCGCCCGGCCTTCGGGCTGGGCGAGGATTGAAACATGGAACCAGGCGGCGACCTCGCCATCTTCGATGCGCGTAGCGCCCGGCCTTCGGGCTGGGCGAGGATTGAAACACGGGTGGCCTCCGAGGCGCAGCACCGCCCGGTCGTAGCGCCCGGCCTTCGGGCTGGGCGAGGATTGAAACATGGAGACGCCTACGTTTTCCCTGGGCGTCTCGTGCATGTAGTGCCCGGCCTTCGGGCTGGGCGAGGATTGAAACAAGAGCTCGACGTCGTCGATCGGCGTGCAGCCGCTGTAGCGCCCGGCCTTCGGGCTGGGCGAGGATTGAAACACGTCCTGCGTCCTCTTCTCCCCGTCCCCCGACCCCGTAGCGCCCGGCCTTCGGGCTGGGCGAGGATTGAAACCTGCCAGCCGGCCGCGATCCAGGGCTGCACCAGCCGTAGTGCCCGGCCTTCGGGCTGGGCGAGGATTGAAACCTTCTCGTCTTCGTCCTCGTCGCCGTCCTTGTCGTCGTAGTGCCCGGCCTTCGGGCTGGGCGAGGATTGAAACTCCTCGTTCGTCATGCTGGCCACGTCGGCGGTCCGGTAGCGCCCGGCCTTCGGGCTGGGCGAGGATTGAAACATGTTCAGGCTCTCCCCCTCTCCTCTTCTCCCCCGTAGCGCCCGGCCTTCGGGCTGGGCGAGGATTGAAACCGGAAGCGCTCGGACAAGCCGTTGTGGGCCAGACCGTAGTGCCCGGCCTTCGGGCTGGGCGAGGATTGAAACGTAGAAAAGTACATCGGCCCCGAGGAGGAAGGAGAGTAGCGCCCGGCCTTCGGGCTGGGCGAGGATTGAAACACCGGGAATCGGTCCACCGCTGTCAACGGATCATCGTAGCGCCCGGCCTTCGGGCTGGGCGAGGATTGAAACAACTCGCATGAGTGGTGTGCGGTGATGGATGCAATGTAGCGCCCGGCCTTCGGGCTGGGCGAGGATTGAAACTGCCGGCGCACGAAGCGGCAAACACGCCGGCCGCGTAGCGCCCGGCCTTCGGGCTGGGCGAGGATTGAAACCGATCGGCAGCCGCGTCCCTCCGACACCCGCCCTGTAGCGCCCGGCCTTCGGGCTGGGCGAGGATTGAAACAGGCCGACCTCGAATCTTGGAAGCGCGGCGAGCCCCGTAGCGCCCGGCCTTCGGGCTGGGCGAGGATTGAAACTTTCGAGCTAAGAGCGTTTGCCGCTCCTTTTCCCGTAGCGCCCGGCCTTCGGGCTGGGCGAGGATTGAAACCGCTGGCCCCATTAGCGAGGGCGACGGGAATCGGGTAGCGCCCGGCCTTCGGGCTGGGCGAGGATTGAAACGACGAGGACGAAGACCGTGCGGCATGGCAAGAGAACGTAGCGCCCGGCCTTCGGGCTGGGCGAGGATTGAAACACTATCGCCGTCAGCAACAACGAAGTCGCCCACGGAGGTAGCGCCCGGCCTTCGGGCTGGGCGAGGATTGAAACTCGCCGGCGTTGACCACTACCAAGTTGTGACCGGCGTAGCGCCCGGCCTTCGGGCTGGGCGAGGATTGAAACCGCTCGTAAGATGCAATGGGCGCGGTCAAAGCGAGGTAGCGCCCGGCCTTCGGGCTGGGGGGTAGCAGGTCCAGACCGCCGAGACCGATTTGCTGCCCGTAAAGCCGAGGCGGAGGCGACCCGCCCGTCCAGATTTCCCACACGTGTGGAAAATCTGCCTCCGCCCAGCCAAGCCGTGGATCGGCCTCGACCGAGGTCACTGCCACCAGCCTGACGATGGCGAGCAGGCGCGTATGCGCCCCGGGGACGCGATTAAGAGCCAAGACGACTCCTGGGGAAACGAGCGCCGCCCCCACTTTGCACGTTGCATTCCCTTTTCAATTACGCCCGTAGTACCGGGGCTTGAATTCCTCGTGTCGTAGAGCAGATTGACAGTCTGCTCGGAAAGCGGGTCAAGGGAGCTGCGCCACAGGCGGCCTTGCCATTCGGAAAGGAACGTTGCGATGAGAGTTCTTTTGGTGCTACCGGCGGCGGATCACTTGCGGGTGATGGGCAAGAGCGTGCCGAAGCGAAAAATGCTGAGGTTCAGCGTGCTCTCGCTGACAACCGTGGCCGCGCTCACACCCCCGGAGCACGAAGTGACGCTTTGCGACGAAAACGTTCAACCCTTGGATTTCGACGCGCCGTGCGACGTAGTTGGGGTGTCGTTTATGACGGCACTGGCACCGCGGGCGTATCAAATCGCCGCCGAGTTCCGCCGTCGCGGTAAGATCGTTGTGGCCGGCGGCTTTCATCCCACTTTTCGCCCGGAAGAAGCGGCAGAACATTTTGACGCCGTTGTGATCGGCGAAGCCGAAGGGCTTTGGCCGCGGGTCCTCGAAGACATCCAGCGCGGCCGGCCGGCCCGACTCTACCGCGCCGCGGAGCCGCCGGACCTTGCAGCCACGCCCGTCCCCCGCCGCGACCTGACGGCCGCCTCCAGCCGCCACTACGCGACCACCCACGCTGTGCAGACGGGGCGGGGCTGCCGCCACGGATGCAAGTTCTGTTCGGTGACGGCTTTTGCCCACCGCACACACCGCAGCCGGCCGCTTGCGCACGTGCTCGAAGAACTGAAAACCGTCCCGCGGAATTTCATGTTCGTCGACGACAACATCATCGCCGACCCCGAGTACGCTAAGCGCCTTTTCCGTGCCATGGTCCCGATGAAGAAATGCTGGATCAGTCAGTGCTCGCTGAAAATTGCCGACGATCCCGAACTGCTGGCCTTGGCCCGCGCCGCCGGATGCCGCGGCCTGTTCGTCGGCGTGGAGACGATCAGCCAGAGCAACCTCGACGCGGTGGACAAAGGCTTTAACCACGAAAGCGGCTACTTTCGGCGGATCGCCGCAATCCGCGCGAGGGGCATTGGCGTGCAGGCGGGCATCATCGTCGGCCTCGACGGCGACGATGTGACCGTGTTCCAGCGGACGCTGCGGTTCCTCCAGCAGACCCGCATCGACGCACTGCAACTGGCGATCCTGACGCCTCAGCCGGGCACCGTGTTGTACGACGAGTTCGAGCGGGCCGGCCGGATCATCGACCGCGACTGGCGTCACTACGACTTCCGCCACGCGGTGATACAGCCCGCGCGGATGACACGTCGGCAGTTGCAGGACGGGGCCGACTGGCTCTACCGGGAGTTCTACCGCTTGGACCGGATCATCCTGCGGACGGTCCGCGCCGCGCTCACGGTTGGCCTCCTTCCGGCCTATCTGATCTGGCGGCTGAACATGACCTACCGCTACGACAACCGCCGCGAAGGGATCGTGGGCAGGAATCCTGCGGTGGAGAGCCACCCATCCCTCCGGGCTCGTCTGCTCGGGCCGGTCCAGTGGCTGGCCGAGCGATCTTCATGGCTTCGAGCGCCTTCACCACAGATTTTCGCGTTCTCGACGCGACAAGGAATACGCGCCCCGGGGACGCGATCTGTGCCCAAGACGACTCCCGCGAGCCGTCCGCAAGCGGGATCGCTCCTGCGGGGCGCGTAGGTCACTTGCCGGGCGCCGCCCGGCAGAGGTGGATGACGATGGGCGGCCGTCCAGCGACCGGGTAACCGGGAAAGCAGTAGCCGGCCTGCCGAAGCCTCTGCTTTCCGGCTCCGCCGGCCCAATTCCCGCCTGCATCCGGCGGATGCGGTAGAAATGGCCCCAGAAGCCCCAGGCGCGCGCTGGAGGACCTGCCAACGCCAGGATAGCCTGCCCATGCTTCCAATAGACACTTTGCAGCCTGCGCGAAGCCAGGGCCGTTTTGACAAAAGTGTCCACTTGGCAGCTTTTCGTGCCTGTTCTGCCGCCAACCCTCGCCACCAGACCGGCACGTGCTACTTTGCGATCTTCTTGACTAGCGTGGCCGCTTCCTTGGCCGCCGCCTCGTCCTCGAAGCCCATGATGGCGGAGAACTGCGTGCCGATGACCTGGGCCACAAGGAAGGTGACGTTGATCTCCGCGGCAGCAATGTTCTGAGCGATGGCGTGGCCCAGTCCCGCCTTGTTGTCGCCCTGGACGAGCAAAGTCGGGATGGCGACGGCCTTCAGGCCGACCTTGCCTGCGGCAGTGGTCGCCTTCCTGCCCGAGACCGGGCTGACCTCGACCACGGCCGAGTCCGGCACGCCATGGTAGTGGTAGCCCATCACGACCTGCAAGTCGGCGCCGGCCTCGGCCAGCGGGGCAAGGACCCTGCTCAGGGCCCCGGGCTTGTTCTCGACCTCGGTTCGCCAGAGTGTAACCTTCTTGACGGTAACGGCCATCGTACACCTCCTTCGGTTTGACGTGGAATTGGACCGCTGTTCGCACAAGCCAGCTGGCAATGACGCGAACCGCTTGGGACGCGAGGCGATCCGCGTAGCGGTTCCCGCAGACTGCGGCCGGCAGGAGACAAACGCATTATAGCGGCCGTAATTTCCCGTTACTACGAGCCCCCCAACACCTAAAGAAAGGACTGCTTTATGTCATAATCTATTGGACGCACCGGTGTTAGCAACTGAAGGGTGACCTTCAGCAGCTCTTGAGTCCCGAATCGACCGTCTTGGCCGGTTCGGGGCTCTTCTCGTTTCTTGCCGGCGAGTTCCTGGAGCCCTCCGCGCTGTTGCGGAGCGGCCATGTTCCCCATCACATGGCTGCCCCGCACAGGGGCAGCTTACCTATCAGGAGGTCGTTTATGGTTGCCCGCAACAAGCGTCGCACCCAGAAGTCTGCCCCTGCCTGGCACGTCGTCTTCCTTCGCATGCTGCCCACGATCCTCAGCTACGCCCGGACCGCGTTCTGGCACCGCGACCCCGAGGCCCGCCGGGACTTGGTGCAGGAAGTTGTCGCCAACGCCTGCGTGGCCTTCAAGGCGTTGTGGGACCGCGGCAAGCAGAGCATCGCGTTTCCGACCGTGTTGGCTTCGTACGGCATCCGGCAGGTCCGCGATCACCGCAAGGTCGGCGGCAAGCTGAACATCAAGGACGTGCTCTCGCCCTACTGCCAGAAGCGGAAGGGTGTTAAGGTCGAGCGGCTCGACAAGTTCGACGAGGAAGAGAACGCTTGGCAGGAAGTTGTCGTCGAGGACCGCCACGCCGGCCCTGCCGACATCGCTCGCACTCGGATTGACTTCAGCGACTGGCTCGGCTCGCTGAAGCGGCGTGATCGCCGTGTTGCTGCGTTCCTCGCCAGCGGCGAGACGACCACCGCCGCCTCGAAGAAGTTCAAGATCTCCGCCGGCAGGATCTCACAGCTTCGCAAGGAGTTGGCCGAGAATTGGCGGCGGTTCGTAGGTGACGAGCCCAGTGCCGCCGCAGTGCCGGCCTGAGTCGCACAGTCATCGCCCGCCGGCCTCTCTCTCCCTCCCAAAATCGGACAAATCGGCCCATACGTGTCGATCCGCGGCGCGATGGGCCGATTTCCTGGTCCAGTTTTGGGCCACTGTGGGCGAAAATCGGCCCACGAATCGGGCCCGGAATCCCCGCGAAAACGTGCCGTAACGGTCCGAATGGGCCGATTGGGCCGATTCTGTACACGAGAGAGAGCTTGGTCGGCGAATACTCGCTCTTCCATTTTCGGAAGAACAGTTGCGCATTTGCGCGTCCGACGTGTCCGGCAGGAAAGGAACGAGGGGTGGACGCATCGGACGCATCGGACGCGTCGGACGCGCAAATGCAGGTGTATTCCAAGCGATACGCAACCAGTCTCCCCAAGGTCTCGGGCAGGACCGACATCGCCTCTAGGTTCGACGTCTCGACGCCTGTCACGGCGGCACCTACAATAACGGCAGGGCATTCGACGATCCCGAGGCCCATCCTCGTTCGCGCCATCATTCTCTTGGAGTCCTCCATGCACCTAATCTTCGACACACACAGCACCAATCCCGATTACAACGGCGACTGCGACTGCGCGCTGGTCGAGCTGACGCCCGCGCTGGCCGAGCAGATCCACAGCCGCGTTGCCGTGGCCCGGCAGGCCGGACAGCAGGACAACGACCTCTGCGAATTGTACTTCTGGGGCAGCACGGCCGAGTTCTATGATTCCAAACTGATCGACGCCTGTGCCGAGGCCGCCGCTTCCCGCGGCTCCGAGGAGGCCGCGAGCAAGTGGCTGAGCGACTTTGAGGACGCCGGCTATGCCATCGTGCCGACCGGCGTGGATCTCGCTGCCCATGAATCTCAGCGAATTGAATGTTCACAGGTGATTATCCGGTGCAGCCCTTCCTCGTACCGGCCGGAGTTCGAGGTCTGTTGGACAGCCAGCCCCAAGCACTCGGACGTTTATGTCACGACGCGCGATCTGCCGCTGAAACGGCTGGAAGAACTGCTCGCGGCTGACCAGTTAGACGGCTCGCCGCAGGCCGCGCAATAACCGGCGGCCACTCTCCGTCTCTCCTCCTCAGAATCGGCCCAATCGGCCCACTGGGTTTGTTTTCGCTGAAGTCGCCCGTGTTTTCAGCCTTTCCTTGTGGGCCGGTTCCTGGGCCGATTTCGGCCCATCTGCGACAAAACCGGCCCACACCGCCGGCCCATTTGGCCCCATTTCTGACGGCATGTGCGGGCATCTCATCTCGCCGTGGGCCGATTGGGCCGGTTGCTGCGCCATAGGACCTCCCCGCGGCGATCATCAACGTAACGGTTCGAGGAAACCCCAAGCGGGGCCGCAAGGTCCAGCAGCTCAAAGGCCGCTACAAGAGCGGCAGCGACATGAACGGCCAGGGCGTCGTCGTCGTCGGCTTCTTCTAGGAGGCTCACTTCTGGTGATCGTGCTCGGTGCGGTCCGACCCTCTCTCGCTGCCGCCGCCGCTGCTATCCCGGCCGCTGCCACTGCCGCTACCGCCGCCATAGTGCGGCGGCGGCAGGAGCATTCTTTCGAGGTGCCTCAGGGAGCTATCAATCTTCGGAGGCTTCATGACATCCGCAAAGGACCTTCCGTGCGTAGAGTTCTTCACGACGGCGCCGCCGCCGGGATCGCCCGCACGCGCGGCCGCCATGCCTTGCGACACCCTGGGCAAGGCAAGGCTGTGGGGACCCTTGCCATGCCCGCCCGCAGCCTGGCTCTCCAAGCGGGATCGCTCAGTTTCGAGTTGGCGGGTCGAGCGGGCCGTTTCGTGGAATCGTGCTTGCTCAGCCGCCGAGAGGTCTACGACTTTGATCGAGCCCTGCGGGTTGTTGCGCAGCGCGTCCACCGTCAGGCCGATCGTCAGGAAATCTTTGTCCGGCCGCGTGCCCCCTTCGGCCACGAGCCGAAATTGGGCCGCCATATCGTGTGGGGGCCGCTCGTCGGGATGCGACCGATAGTAATGGTGCCAGCCCTTGAGGTTCGCCTGCCACTGCGGATCGCGATCGCGGTGGTAGGAGCGGTAATACGTGAAGAGCGGGTCATAGGCGAAGTCGGGATACTGTCCCATGTCGAACCAGGGGTAAATCCCCAGCCAGTCGTACTCCACACCATAATAGTCACCAAAATAGTAGTGGCAGTAACCGGGCCGCACGAACAGATTCAACGTCAACAGCCCGCAGTCGATGCACACGGTCGGGCAGAAGACGAAGCCGGCCTGCAACTGGAGGCCGTGGCGGAACCGGCAGGGAGCGAACATCAGCCCGCGCGCCGCCAGCGGATAGTCCCAATAACCGTCGCAGAAGACCCATCCCCGCGGGCACCAGTAATAGGAGGCCGAAACCCAGAGGCAATCGTCCTGGGCGGGAGCCCAGTAGCCGCCCTGCCAGGCGAACCGCCCGCCGCGCCACCGCCAGCATCCCGAGACCCAGCAGCAATGGGCCGTCGGCGGGTCGCTCGTGGGGCCTCGTTCCTGTGTGGCAGGCGGCGCCGGGTAATAGGTCGCTTGCGGCTGGGCGGCGGGCGACCAGAATCCCGACGCCCACTGATAGCCCCCGCCGACCTGGGCCCAGTAGCCGGGGATCCACTGCATGTTTGGCGGCGGCACGCGCCAACCCCCGCTCACCCAAATGAAGTCCTTGCAGTCGTCCGCCCAGCTCCAATACCCGCCGATCCAGATCGCGCTGGGATCGACCGGCTTGACGCTGGAAGGAATTTCGTCAATCGGCTCCGGCGGCTTGTTGGGAACCACCAGCAACTTCATGCCGCCTGCGTTGATCGGCTGGGCAAAGGCTTCGTGGATGGGCCCGCGCGTCAGAACGTCCACGCCGGGCGCCTCGGCATCGTCTCCGGAAACGCTCGCAACGGGCGGCGGGGGCGGCACCTGTCCAAAGGTCAAAACGGCTCCGCAAGCCAATATCATCAAAACGCCCGCGAGTCCCGACGTGCGAAAGCCCATTGCCTGCATGGTCGTCCTTCGTCCTGCGGCCTGTGAAACTAGGGACATTCCTTCCGGGGCCGGCGGGAATCGCTCCTCTGACCCATGAATGACCCGCATTTTAACCCGCAAAGCAACGCGGGTACACCCGAGTTCTCAACCGTCCGCGGGCGGCAGGAGAAGGGGACAGGTCCATCTTTTCAGATCACATCGTGCGCGAATCCCGCCGGTTGGCCGAGAAATGGACCAGTCCCCGACCACCCTGTGAACGGTTACGTCCCCGAGAAAGGACCTGTTATCAAGTGCGAAAGTTTCTTGACCGGCAAGGTGGACTTGCCGCAGCTATGGTTGCAACCGGCCTGTTGTGCATCCCGATCCTCGGCTGGACGCCGCTGATCGCGGTGGCTGTCGCCATCGCCGCATCGGCTTACATCGACAAATCCACCCGCCGTCGCTGACACGGGTGTTCTCTCCCCAATATAAGAGAGCCCATCGCATGACCACTATCCGTTACGAAACCAACAGCGGCCACGCCAGATCGGCGCGATCCAGAACGCGGTGAGTAGCATCTGCCAGCTCAAGAGCCTGATCTAGCCCGTGTTGCGGCTGCGTCGTTACGACGCGGCCCACGGCCTTTCCGAGCAGGTACTTTTCTTGCCTGCTCATGTTGCCCATCTTCCAGAGCAGCCGGGCAGAGACGCCTCGCGCATCACGCCCGACTGCCTCTGGCCTTCGTACGGCTCCGCCAACGGCCCGCGGCGCTCTTTGCGGGGCCACCAGGCTGTTCTGATCGTCCTTCGGACATCGCCTCACCGCCGGCCCGTCAGGGCCGTTCTTGAGGTTCTTGTCCTTTCTGGTTCTTGCTGGGGGTGCTGACCTCCGGCAAACCTACCCGGTTGCAATCACTCACATTACTGCAAGCATCAACCACGCAGAGACGTGTCGGGCATGGGCTGGCTGATCTGCATAGGCCATGGTGACAATGGTGGACTCCCGCACGTCGGCCCACCGGTCAACAGGTCGCGTCCACCTTGCCCGTCGTTGGCTTCGCTTGTCGAGGCCGGCGGCGGGCGGGGTGGCTCTCTCTTTCATTCAGAGAAGCCACTCCCATTACCTTTTGTTTAGCATTTGGCAACGTCGGCCGGTACGACGAGCCGGACTTCTCGGTGGCCCGTCTGATCGGCGGGCCGGTATAGAAGAAGCGGATCATCGAGTGGGTCTGGAGGGCGTCAGACTCTCCCTCCGGCCGGCCTCGCTCCGCTCGGCACGCCTCGGCGTCTTTTCGACCTCCGCTCGCTCACCCTACTTGTCCGCCAGAACTCGGGCCACGCGGAAGCCCAGGAAGTCGAAGCGGGTCCCGGGCCCGTCGTGGTGGCGGAGGGCCGACCGGCAGCTCCTCGCCGGGGGGAACCAGCCACCGCCGCGGTTCACGCGGTGCGAGCCCCCGAGGGGACCGGTCGGATCGTCGACGGGTGTCTGCACGTAATAACCCACGTCGTACCAGTCCTGGCACCACTCCCACACGTTCCCGTGCATATCATACAATCCCCATCCGTTGGCCCGCTTGAGCCCGACGGCGTGCGGCATCCCGCCCGAATTGTCGCCGAACCAACCGTAGTCGGAAAGCTCGTGCTCTTCGTACTCCTTGGGAATCCCGCTGCGGCCCGAACTGAAACTGTACCGACCCGTGCTCCCCGAACGGCAAGCATACTCCCACTGCGCCTCCGACGGCAGGCGATACCACCGCCCCGCCGCTTTCTCTTCCGGCATCTCCGAAAGCCTTCGGCAAAACTCCACCGCGTCGTCCCACGACACCATCTCCACCGGAAACCGCTTCGTATCCTGGCCGGCTACCTTCTCTTTGCTCTTGCCCGTCGCCGAGAACCGGCTGGGGTTGACGCCCATCACCCGCTGGTACTCCCCCTGCGTCACCAGGTACGTTCCCAAGTAAAACGGTTTGGTGATCCGCACCCGGTGCTGCGGATCCTCGCCGGGAAGGGGCTCCTTGTACCATTGGTCATCGCCATGTGTCTTCAACTCCTCTTCGATCAGTTCCTTGGGCGAGCCCATCCTGAACTCGCCCGGCGGGATGAGCGCCAGCTTCATGCCGATCGAGTTGGTCTGGACCACCGGCACGCGAAGGTACTTGGCCCACCGCGCTTGGCGCTGCTTGGCGGTCTTTTCGTTGAAAGGCGCTATCGCCAGTGGCGGACGGCCGCCCGGGGCGGGCAATGGCGATTCGTCGCTGTCTCCGGTTTCGGTCTTCGACGGTCGCGGCGCAACTTCGACCCGGGCATCGTGCTCAACGTCGGCGGTCGCCGTCGCGGGCGGGCTCTTTCCGCCCGGATTTTCCGTCAAGACAAGGGAGACGCGGAAGCCCATGTTACTGCCAAACTGGATGTGTTCGCGGAACGCCGACCGGCAGTACGTCGCCGGGTGGAAATAGCCACCGCCACGGCGCACGCGCTCCGAGCCTCCGGTGGGGCCTGTTGGATCATCGGCAGGCGATTTCGTATAGTAGTCCTTGTCGTAGTAGTCCTGACACCACTGGTACACATTCCCATACATGTCGTACAGGCCCCACGGATTCGCTTTGAGCTGGCCCACAGGATGTGTCCTGCCGACGCTGAACCAACCGTAGTCCACCAATCTGGCCTCCTCGTTCCCAAAATGCCATTTGGCCTGGCTGCCCGCGCGGCACGCATACTCCCACTGGGCTTCGGTGGGAACCTGATACCGCCGCCCGGCCGCCCTCTCCTCCGGTAGATTCGACAGCCGCACACAGAACTCTGTGGCATCGTCCCACGACACTGTTTCCACCGGGAAACGCGTTGTGTCCTCAGCGGCCACTCTGTCCTTTCCCTTGCCCGAGGCCGAGAATTCGCTGGGGTTCTTTCCCATGACCCGAAGATATTCCCCTTGGGTCACATCGTATGTCCCCAACCAAAACGCCTTGGTGATCCGCACCCGATGTCGCGGCCCCTCGCTCGGCAAATGCCCCTTGTACCAGCCGTCGCCGCCGTGCAGCCGCAACTCCTCCTCGATCAACTCTTTCGGCGATCCCATGTCAAACTCGCCCGGCGGAATCAGCGCCAGCTTCATACCGATGGAGTTGGTCTGAACCACCGGCACCTTCAGGTGTCTAGCCCAACGGGCCTGGAGCGACTTCGCTTTCTTCGCGTCGAAGGGTGAACTTGCCGGCGGCGGACCGCCGGGCAACTCGCCGATTTCCCGGCCGAGCTTCTCGATCTCGGCCAGCCGCTTTTCGACCATCACGCCGGCCAAGCCGGCGGGCAGGCTCGCCTCGGCCTGCTGATACCACGTTCCGGCCCGCAGCATCAGTGCCTCTTTGCTCTTGCCGCCAGCGGCCCGCGAGAGCTTCCACCAGGCGTCGCCCAGCTTCACGGACTCCTCGGGGCTCGCCGTGGTCGATTTCAGCTCCTGCTGGGCCAGGGCTTTCAGCGGCTCGTCGGACCCGGCGGCCAGGCGCTTGAGCCCTTCGGGCCATTGGCTGCGGACGAAGCAAAGATACTGGCCCAGCGCGAGGTTCGCGTCCGCGTCGTCGGGCTTGTCCTTGAGCGTAGCGCGGGCCGCCTGCACCTCGCCGGCCGCCTTGACGTTCTCGGCCAGTTGCTTCCTCGCCGCTTGCACCCGCTGCGTCAGCTCGCGTTCGTGGACCTTGCCTGCCAGGCCAGTGGCCGTTTTCATCGCCTCTTCGGCAACGTCGAGGTTCTCCGCGTCGATGGCCTGCTCCACCAGGGCCAGCGCCGCGTCGGCCAGCGCTTTGCGGTCGTCCGGCTTGAGGGCCTTGCCGGCCATGGCTGCGAGTGCCTCCGACTTCATGGCCAGATCGTCGATCGAGAACGCTTTCTGCATCTGGTCGATGGCCGCGAAGGCCGCTTTCGCATCGCCTGCCTTGACAGCCACGTCGCGGGCAAGCCGCAAGAGCACAAAACGCTCTGCCGGCCCGCCGGCCGCCTGCCCGGCCGTCTCCCGCAGCTTCTCCGCCAAGGCAACCTTCTCGGCCGGCGTCTTGGCCCGCTCGTAATCCTCTTTGAACGACTGGCGGGCGACTTCAAGGGCCTTGGCGATGGCCGCCTCGTCGGGCACGGGCTGCTTGGCGGCCGTCGGGGCGGCCGGCTCTTCGTGCTTCACGGGCGGATTCTCGGACGCCGGCTTCGGCTCGCCGGGCGGCGACGTCTTGGCAATTGCCCCACCAGGCTTGGGTTTGGCGGGCGGACCCTCCACGACCGGCGCCGGCTTCGGCTCGCCGGGCGGCGATGGCCTGGCGACTACCGGGGCAGGCCCGGGCGGTGGCGGGGGCTTGACCGGCTCGATGGCTTTCGGCGTCACGGGCTCTGGCGGCTGGGTCTGCCTGGCAAGATTCGCAGATCCGGGGCCACCGCCGGAGGAGAAGACGACCCAGAGCACGGCGATCAGGACCATCACCGCGACGGCCGCCGCGGCGAGGTAGATTCCTGTCCGGGGCTTGGATGCTACCTTGGCCGGCGACGTTTTCCGCGACGGCTTTTCCTGGTCGAGGAACTCGAAGGCCGCCGGGACTCCTGCCTGGTCCGCCGTCTTCGGCTGCTGTGCTTGGAGCGCGTCGCGGAGCTGCTGGTCGTAGGCGGCCTTCTTGGCTGGGTTGAGCAGGCAGATCCTCGCCGCCGCAATCTCGTTCAGCAGCCGTTGCGACTCGGCACTATGCTTGCCCGTCTGGAACGTCCGCAGATGGGCCATCTGCCGGTCGGCGGCGTTCTCGATGACCGTGGGGCTCTCCTCAAATGCCGCTATGCCCAGCAGCCGGTAGTGATGAGGCGGTTGCTCACTGGCCGTTATCCCCAGCCACTCGTGATAGGGGTCAAACTTCTCCGACATGGCTGCCTCGGAAATCCTCAGCCGGTTCCGCCCGTGCAGGTACAACAACACCCAACCTAACGTCGAAGCTCAACCACTGCAATCACCCCCCACTACAGAGACAGGTAACGTGTCCGACCTCTCGGGCGGTCGGCATCTTTCCTGGATCTGTCTAGTCGAAGGCCAGTTTGGGCGGCTGGGCCGGACAGCGATCCGCCTGTCCGGCCCACGCCCGCCCTCATGCCACGGCCATTTGGATCACGTGGCCAACCTGGCGGCGGTTGCCGCGCAGGATCGCCGAACCAGAATTCTGGCAAATCCTTGGGCACGATTGACAAGCCAAATTCCACCGATCAAGATAACAGTTGGCGGCCTACTGCTGAGGGGTTGCGGCAGGCATGACGAGGGTAACAACACCATGAGCATTGCCCCTCATGGATTGTATCGTTCGATCTAACACGGCCACCACGAACTTAAGGAGATTCGCCATGCTGCGTCCGCTTTATGCCGTTGCCGTTCTGCTGGCGCTCGCATCCATCCCGTTGCCGCTGGCGATCGGTCAGATGGCCGGGTCGCGCGGGGGCACGGAAGGAGCCACCGCCGACGTGGCGGACTTGCCGCTCTTGCAACCGCCGATCGCCGAAGGCTACATCACCATCGAGGGCCGTGTGGAAGTCCGCGTGCGGCCGACGGACGTCCGTATGGTGCTGGCGGTGACGAGTGAAGGCGAGACCGCTTCCAAGTGCCAGCAAACCATCGACGCAGCGACCGATCGCCTACGGGCAGCATGGTCCAAGATGGGGATTGGGCCGGAACGGGTCGTCGTGGACTTCATCGCCGTTCTGCCGCGATATGAGTGGAGCCCCGAGAAACACGGCAATTTGGACGCGGAGGTGGAAAAGAAGGTCGGCTACCGCATGCAGACTAACATCCATCTGGCCGCGCGAGGGGAAGCCGAGGCGCGTGCGGCGCTGGCAAAGGCATTGGAACAGGGGATCACCGACATCATCGCGTTCGACTATTGGGCCAAGGACCTGGATGACGTGAAGGTGAAGGTCCGGGGGGAGGCGGTGAAGGCGGCACGCAGCAAGGCCGATGCCCTGCTCGGCGCGCTATTCAGCGATCGGCCTCCGGTGATCAACGTGCAGGAGCAGACGACGGTTCGCTATCCCGAGTCGCTTTACCACTCGTTCACCAACAGCTACGAAGAGGCAGTGACGGGAGACATGCGGCGTAACGTGCCATACCTCCATGCCTATCGTCCGCGCAATACGTACTACCGCGGGCTATACAGCGATGGTGACGTGCAGCCCCGCGAGTTACCAATGAACCCGGAGATCTCCGTGATCTCGACGGTCCGCCTCTACTTCAAGTCGCCCGCGGCCAAGCACGAGAAGAATGTCGATCAAGCTCGCAAGGGACGGCAGGGTTCGGGCGATTGAAGGACTTTGGACTGTAGGGACACTCCTCTGTGAACGGTTACCCTTCCCGTTCAGCTTCTCCACGAACTCCCGGCAATCCTCCCAACTCACACATTCCACCGGGTTCTTCGGACCACCCCGTCCCAGGTCAGGGCGATTCATGCCATCGCCAGTCGCCAGGGCCTCGACCTGGCCATGACCTTGCACGAACGCTACGGCATCGACCGGCCCGAGGACTTGGCCATCTCCGAGGCCAGCCAGCTCATCGACGCCCTCAAGGCCAGAGCGGACGGGGCGGGAGGTCGCAAATGACCGGCATCCCCGCCCGATTGCGATCCCACCACGTCTGCGACACAGTACCGGCGGGGAGGACATTTTCTTAGCCATTCGGGGCCATGTGACGTGCACGGCAACACCGCGCCCTCAAGGCTGAATCGAGCGTCCAGGGCGCTTGCTGTTGCGCGATCGGCTGCATGGCCGAATCGACCGTCCAGGACGCGCGCTGCTGCGCGATCGGCGGCAGGGACGACTGTTGAGCCCAAGAACCGGGATCGCGCAGCAGACGCGGCGCTAGCGCGCCTACGGACCGCGCAGGACAAGTCGGGGGGTGCCGGAGCGTGCAGTCCCGCTGCGATGAGGCGGGCCGATGGGCCGAGGAGGCTTTTGCCATCGAGCTGGCCAATCCGGTCTCGTACCTCAGCGACCGACACTCAGGTCAGGAGGTCGGCACGCTGCAAGACTACCTCATCGCGTGAACCGCCAACCGGTTCCCGCCGACCAGGTCTTGCAAGAAGGGGACCGCGTGAGCCTCATCCCGACCAATACAACTATGAGAGCCAGTCGCGCTCGCCATCCTGCCAGCTCGAATCCTCGCTCTCCCAGAGGAGACTATCGAGATTAGCCTGCGCCGACCCGGCCGCACTCGTCTCCGCGGCCAACGCCTGGCTCACGGCCTGGTCCTCGCCGCTGTCCAGGATCGCCAGCTCGGCCGGATCGACCGCGCCGCGGGCCAGGGCCGTAAACAGACCGTCGGCCAACTGCTGCGGCACTTGGGCAGCGCCCGCCGACGCGCTTGCACGCGACGCGACGCCAACCGAAGAAACCGGGCCCAGGGCCTCGACCGCAGCGGCCGCGCTGACCGGGGCCACGGGGCCGGCAACCACGCTGACGGTCAACTGCGGCAGCGCACTGGCAGAGCCAGTGGCACCCTCGGCAGAGCCAGTGGCACCCTCGGCAGAGCCAGTGGCACCCTCGGCGGAGCCAGTGGCACCCTCGGCAGAGCCAGTGGCACCCTCGGCAGAGCCAGTGGCACCCTCGGCAGAGCCAGTGGCACCCTCGGCAGAGCCAGTGGCACCCTCGGCGGAGCCAGTGGCACCCTCGGCGGAGCCAGTGGCACCCTCGGCGCCCGCCAAGGTCACCAGGGCGTCGATCTGCGGATGGTAGGCGTTGGCCGGGGCCGGCGAGAGCACGTAGGGCCCCTGTTGGCCGTCGACCTGGGTGTAGGTTGGGGCGCTGCCGTTGGGATCGACTGAGCCCACCAGATTGATGGTCGTCGTGCCCGCAGCCGTAAGGCCGATTTGGTGGAAGTCGATGCTCACCAGGCTGCCCGCCGCGGAGCTGGCAATGGGCGCCGTGCTCAAGATCGTCACGGCGATCTGGCCGGTGGCCTGGTCGATGGTCGATTGCAGCGTCCAGCCGCTGCCGGAGGCGGGCACGCTGCCCAAGTGAATGTCGCTGGAGGAGACGCTGAAGACCGCAGGATCGTAGGTCAAGGCCAGCGTGGCCTCCGTCATGCCGTCGTTGGCCGCCGGCAGCGGGTCGTCGATGCTCACCGGCACCGTCAGGCTGCCGTCAGCCCCCACCTGCAACGCCGACGGGAGGCTCACGGTCGGGTCGGGGCCGGTGGAGACAATGGTCCCCAGACCGGTCGGGTAGGGCGGCAGATACACGACCGTGTGCGCGTTGCTCCCGTAGCCGCCGTTGACGTAGTTGATCAGATCGTTGCCGTCGACCAAGCTCACATACCCTTCGGCCTGGATGTCGCCGATGATGGCCGGGTCGGCCAACTTGTAGGCGTTGAAGCCCGCCGTCACGTCGCCGAGCACATCCTCCATCAGCCCCACATCCGAACTGTCGAGGGTGCCGTCGCCGGTCGCATCGCCCAGGAAGGCGACCACGTGCACCGCCTGGCTGCCCAGCGCGTTCACGCCGGGGACCAGCGGGTTGCCAAGGAGGTCTTCCCCGCTGATCGAGTCCACGCTGAGCGTCAGCAGGTCCTTCGCCCTGTAGGCGTCGACGGCCGTGGCGGGCACGTTGGCCGTCAGACTGCCGAGGACGATCGGGCCGCCGCCGGGGCCCGCCAAGCCCGCCGCGTCATCGAAGACGATCGTGGCCACGCCCGTGGTATTATTCGCCGTGACCGTAAACGTCGCGCCGGTGCCGGCCAGGCCGGAGTTGATCACGCTGGTGGTGGCGGTGGTCGAGGCGATGTTCAGCAGCGTGGGGTTGTAGCTCAGGGTGAACGTGGCCTGCGTCACTCCGCCGGTATCGCTGAGCGAAATGGGGATGCCGGTGAGGACCGAGAAACTTCCGCCGCTGGTATTGAGCAGTTGTGGGGTCCCCGCGGGGAGAGTGAAGGTGAAGGCGGAGCTGAAAGGAAGGTGGCCGGCGGGCGGCGAGCCGCCGTAATTCGTATTGCTGAGGATCGTCCAGGTGCCGTCGTAGTCGGCGTACGCACCCGTCAAGCCGGAGATCAGCACCTGCTGGCCGTTGGACGCCTGGTCCTGCACTGCTGTGGTGACCGTCACGGTCCCGCCGTGGTCGACGAGGCTGTAAATCGGACCGCTGGAGTTGGGCAAGTTGACGGCGTTGCCGGGGCCGCGGGCAAACGCCGGCACGATCACGGCCAGGTCGGTTGGGGTGGCGTAGGCGCCGCCGTCGACCGTCTCGTTGGCGGTGAAGTCCGAGGGGCCGATGGTAATCGGTTCGCTGTACGGCCCATACACGGGCTGGCGGTAGCTAGCGCCAGATGACGCCGACGGGGCCGGACTGAAGCCCGTGGAATCCGGGCCGTCCAGGGCTTGCCCGTTGAGGGTCGTGAAGGCCGAGCTGCCGCTGGCGAAGTAGACGAGATAAGTGTCCGGAACCAGGATGGCCGACGTGGAGTCAGCCGACGAGACGCCGGCAATCGGCAGCCCGCTATTTTTCACCAAGGTCGTGGCCACGAAGGTCATCGTGTTGCCGGTGTCCACCGCCGTTCCGGCAGGCACGCCCTCGGCCGCGGGGGAAATGGGGGGCAGGCCGGCAACGTCGGTGTATTGGAAAGTCGAGCCGCTGACGCTGGTGATGATAAAGCTGCCGTTGTAGGGGGTGGCGGGGTCGGACTGCCCCGCGGGCACGTCGGTCGCGGGCTCGCTGGTGACGCCGGAGATGGTCACTGCGTCGCCGACCGTAAAGTGAATCGCTTGGGTGGTGATGACGGTCACCGTGGTGCCCGACTCCGTGATGCTGTCGGCCGAAATGGCCAGGTAGGCCGTGGTCGAGTCCAACACCAGGGAGCCGTGTACTTGGCCCTCCGTATACTCGCCGGTGAGGGTCACGCTGGGCAGCGACTGCGCGCCGTAGAGGTTGACGTTGGCCGGGTCGACGGGCTCGCTGAAGGCGGCCGTGAACCCCGTCGAGGTCATGCTCACGCCGGTGACGATCAGGGTCGTGTTGAAGTCGTTGGAGTAAGCCGGCGACGACACGGCGGGGTCGCTGGCCTTGAGGTAGTAGCCGCTGCCGGGCAGCGCTGTAGCCCGTCCCAGGCTGGCTGATCGACAGGCCGCTGAAGGCGGCCACGCCGCTGTCTTGGTAGTCCGCCGTCAGCGTGCCGCCGGTGCTGCTGAGCAGACCGTTGCTGTCGCCCGTGTACGTGGCCGCCTTCTGCAAGGAGACCGTCACGCTGGAGTCGTCCCCGGTCACCGCGTTGCCGTACAAGTCTTCGACAGTCACCCCCGCGGTGAAGGTCTTCGCGCCGGCAACGTCGGCGGGGGGCTGGGTCGTGAAGACCAGTTGCGCGGCCGTCCCCGCCGAGATGGTAAACGATCTGGAGGTGGCGGTGAGGGTGCCGAACGGGACCACGACGCTGGCGCTCAAGGTGTAGCTGCCGGCCAGTTGGAGGGAGAGGTTGCTGAAGGCGGCCACGCCGCCGACGGCCTGCACGATGGTGGTGCCCAGCAGTTTGCCGCCGCTGGGGCCGGAGGCAATCGCCAACGTCACGTCGGTCGTGCTGGCGCTGCCGGTGGAGACGATATTTCCATACTGGTCTTCCACTTTGGCCGTCGCCGGGATCGTTGCGCCTGCGGACGTGTTGGTGGGCGACTGGCTGAAGACGACCTTTACGGCGGAGGCCGGCGTGACCGTAACCGCGGTAGTGGTAGTGCCCTGGATCGACGGGTTCGTCGTGTCCGAGGCCGTGATGTTCCAAGAGCCGGCCGTCTCCAGGGTGGCCACGGCGTAGGCCACGCCCGAGCCCGGCGTGAAGGTGAGGTTACCGGCCGGCACCGGTTCCAGCGGATCGGAGCTGGTGAAGTGGACGGTTCCCGCGTAGCCGGTTACGACGTTGCCGTTGGAGTTCTCGGCCATCACGATAAGGACGACGTTGTTGCCGGCCGTAATGCTCGTCGGGAGGGCGGCGACCACCAGTTGGCTGACCGTCTGCGTCAACGTGGCCTGGCCCACGTCGGTCAGGACAAGGTCATTGCCGTCGCCCCCGCTGTAGCTGGCGGCGAAGACGTAGGCAATTCCGTTGTAGGTGGCCGAGATCGTCCCGCCGCCGGCCAGGTTGCTGAAGACGCCGTTGATGGGGTTGCTTCCCAAGGGCGTGGCCGTATTGCTGACCAGAGTGATCTGCGTGCCGATTGTTGGGGCGAAGCCCAGCGACAGGATCAACGGCGCCGCCGGGCTGGTGAAGCCGTTGGACACCAGGGCAACATCGCCGGCCGCGGATGAACTTTGAATGACCTGGACGCCACCGGTGCCCGGCCTCAGTTGGACCCTGCCGCCGTTGCCATCCAGCGCCGGGCTGTCCGTACCCTGGTCGTCGAGGATGATCTGGCCCGGGCCGGCAGGGTCCTGAACGACCTGGATCGAGGCGCCGGGCGTGGTCGCCGGCGTGGCCGTGAGGAAGCTGATATCGCCGGTCTGGGTGCTGTCGCCGAAGGTGACGGTACCCGAAGCGGTGGTGTAGATTTGGGCCAGTTCGGCGGCCGTGAGGTTGATGCCCGCCACGTCGCTCGGGCCGCCGCCGATGCTCATCGGATCGCTGGCCTGCGAGGACCGGATTACCACGCCGCCCGCCTCTGGCGTTGGGGAGAAGGCTACCAGGTTGACGGTAGAGGAACTCACATTGGCGACGTAGAGATTGCCCGCCTGGTCGAAAGCCAGTCCGTAGGGACTGCTCAGGCCGGACGTGACGACTGTCGTGACGGCGCTGTTACCGGCGAGCGCCTCGCTCACCGTATTGATGGAGTTGTTTACGATGAAGAGGTTGCCGCGGCTGTCGAAGGCCAAGCCGGTGGGTTCATTCAGGCCGGACGTGATGAAGGGCGTGGCCGTGCTGGTTCCCGCGGCTACTTCGCTGACCGTATTGCCGTCGGAGTTGGCGATGAAGAGATTGCCGTATTGGTCGAAAGCGATGCCGGCCGGCCCGCTCAGCCCCGACGTTATGAAAGGCACGGCGGTCGTCGTGCCCGCCGCCACCTCGCTGATCGTGTCGGCGTACTGGGCAAGGCTGCCCGGTTCAACATTGGGATCAAAGTCGATGTTGGAGATAAAGAGGTTGCCGCTGCTGTCGAAGGCCAGCCCAACCGGGTGGCTCAGCCCGGAGGTAATGTAGGGCACGGCCGTGTTGCTGCCTGCCGGCACTTCGAGCACGTCGTCATCGAAGTAGTTGGCGATGAAGAGGTCGCCATTCTTATCAAACGCCATGCCCTGGGGATCGTTTAGCAGCCCGGAGGTGATGGTCTGGGACGGCGAGTTGGTCCCCGCCGGCACCTCCACGATGTCATTGCCCTCGTAGTTGCTGATGTAAAGGTCCCCGCTGCTGTCGAAAACCGGGAAATAAGGAAAGTACAGTCCGTTGGTGATAAACGGCGTTGCGGTCGTCCCAGGCGCGTATTGCGCCGACGACGGCAGGATCGGCGCCGGTGGCGATATTCACGTCGTAGCCGCGCAGCGTGATGGCATTGGCCGAGGCGTTCGCCGAGACGACCACCGCCCCGGACTGAATGGACAGGTTGCCGGTGTTGGCGTTGCCCGTGCCGTCGGCGTTGACGTCCGCTGCCAGCGAGATCGTCCCCTCGCCGGTGTCGAGGGTGGCGCCGGCATCCACCGTGAGGTTGCCGGTCGCTTCCAGATCTACGTCGCCGTTGGCGCTGGCGGTGTCGATCCCCGCAACCTCGATGTTGCCGGCGCTGGCGACGATGGCGCCTACGCCGCCGCTGAGATCGCGGATCGGGCCGAGCGTGAGCCCGTCCCCGGGGAGGGTCGCCTGAAGTGAACTGATAGTGTTCGCCGCGCTGATATTGATCGTGGCATACTGGGACGTTGCGGGCGAACCGGCGTTCTGGTAAGTCAGGCCCGCTGCCGATGTCGTGGACGTGCCGGCGAAGCGATACCCGCGCAAGATCGATCTCCAGCAGACTCTCGTTCGGCGAGGGCTCCGAGATGACAATCGTGGGCGTCGCGCCGGGGGAAGTTTCCGTCAGAACGAGAGGGTTTCCCGCTCCCGACCAGCTCAAGTCCACCGTTGCGCTGGCGACGCTGAAGGTGTTGGTGCTGGCGCCGGTCGTGGCCCCGCCCACGTCGGTCACCTGCACGCTGAAGGTGTGGTCGCTAAACGCCTCGGCGTAGGTGTACGACAATTGCACGTCGAAGCCGCCGTTCGGGTCGGGCACAATCTGGCCGCCGGCGCCTGGTGGCCCGCTGACCACGCCGCTGCTGTCGAGCGTCACGCTGTTGCCGTCGCCCAGCGTCACCACCGCCGTGTAGTCGGCGGCCGTGGCATCCGGGTTGGCATCGGCGAACTGGAAGACCGTCTGGTTGCTAAAGGCCTGACCCGCGGTGGCCACCGGCGGCGTGACGTGGGCCACCTGTACCTCGAACACCGTGCCACCGCCGCCGGGACCGCCAGCGGCGGTCACGCCGAAGAGGTTGCCGCTGCTGTCTTTGAGCAAGCCACCCTGGGGGACGACCCCATTGGCGCCGTTGAAGGAGGCGAGCGTGGCGATGACGTTGCTGCCGGCGGGGACCTCGAACACCGTGCCGCCGCCAGCGGGACCGCCGGCCATGGTCGTGCCGAAGAGGTTGCCGCTGCTATCTTCGATCAAGCCACCCTGGGGCTGGGCCCCGTTGGCGCCGTTGAAGGAGGCCAGCGTGGTGATCACGCCGCTGCCGGCCGCGACCTCGAACACCGTGCCGCCGCCACCAGCGGGACCGCCGGCCATGGTCGTGCCGAAGAGGTTGCCGCTGCTGTCTTCGACCAAGCCACCCTGGGGGAAGGCCCCGTTGATACCGTTGAAGAAGGCGAGCGTGGTGATGACACCGCTGCCGGCCGCGACCTCGAACACCGTGCCGCCACCAGCGGGACCGCCGGCCATGGTCGTGCCGAAGAGGTTGCCGCTGCTGTCTTCGACCAAGCCACCCTGGGGGGCGACCCCATTGGTGCCGTTGAAGGAGGCCAGCGTGGTGATGACGCCACTGCCGGCCGCGACCTCGAACACCGTGCCGCCACCAGCGAGACCGCCAGCGATGGTCGTGCCGAAGAGGTTGCCGCTGCTGTCTTCGACCAAGCCACCCTGGGGGGCGACCCCATTGGTGCCGTTGAAGGAGGCCAGCGTGGTGATGACGCCACTGCCGGCCGCGACCTCGAACACCGTGCCGCCACCAGCGGGACCGCCAGCCATGGTCACGTCGAAAAGGTTGCCGCTGCTATCTTCGATCAAGCCACCCTGGGGCTGGGCCCCGTTGGCGCCGTTGAAGGAGGCCAGCGTGGTGATCACGCCGCTGCCGGCCGCGACCTCGAACACCGTGCCGCCACCAGCGGGACCGCCGGCCATGGTCGTGCCGAAGAGGTTGCCGCTGCTGTCTTCGACCAAGCCACCCGGGGGCGCGGCCCCGTTGGTGCCGTTGAAGGAGGCCAGCGTGCTGAGAGTGGCCGCGGCCGTCAGCGGCGCGTCGGTCACGGTCGCGGTCGTAGTGACCGGCGTGACGGTCGCGACGACTGGGACTTCGGTCACGGTGCCGTTGCCTGCATTGGCAACGTAGAGGTTGCCGCTGCTATCGAAGGCCAGACCGTCGGGCTGATCCAGGCCGGAAGAGACGAACGTACTCATGACGCCATCCGGCGTCACCATGCTCACGGTGTCATTGCCGGCATTGACGACGTAGAGATTGCCGCTGCTATCGAAGGCCAGAGCCGCCGGAAAACTGAAACCGGCGGCAAAAACAGTGACCACGCCTCCCGTGCTCACCTTGCTCACAGTGCCGTTGTACGAATTGCTGACGTAGAGGTTGCCGCTGCCATCGAACGCCAGACCCGTGGCATTGTCGATGCCGCCAAAGTCATAGGGGAGCGTAGTGGCCGCGCCCGTTGGCGTCAACCTGGTCACCGTGCCCCAGCCCCAGTTGGCGGCGTAGAGATTGCCGCTGCTATCGAAGGCAAGGCCGTCCGGATAATACAAGCCCGTGTTATAGTCGGCGAACACGCTGACTACGCCGCTGGGGGTCACCTGGCCTATCGCACCGGCGTTCTCCCCATAGGAGACATAGAGGTCGCCGGCGGTGTCAAAGGCCAAACCCACGGGATCAGTAAAGCCGGAGGCGAACGTGCTGACCTCACCCTCCGCGTCCACCTTGCTCACGGTGCCGTCGCCGGAATTGGCGACGTAAAGGTTGCCGCTGCTGTCGAAGGCCAGACCGTTCGGAGCATTCAGACCCGAGGCGAACGTGCTGGCCGCGCCGGCCGAAAACGTGGTGATATCGCTGGTTGCGCCGCCGACATCATGGATGGACACGCTGACGGTATAAGAGCCTTCCTCGGCATAGGTGTGGCTGCCGAAGACGTTCAAACGGCCTACCGACGCCGCCGGGCTGCGTGATCGACGTGGCGTTGGAACTGCCGCCGTCGCCCCACTGGATCGTCACGTTGGCCAGCGGGAAATCGCTCAGCGACGCCAGCGGGTTGGCGTCGGTGAAGGTGGCCACCTGCACGTTGATGAGCGGCTGGCCCTCAACGGCGCTCACGGGCGTCGCCGTCGCCGTCAGCGGCGCATCGGCGACCGTGGCGGTGCTGCTGGATGTCGTCGTGCTGCCGCCCTCGTCGGCGTAGCTGACGCTGATCGTGTAGCTGCCGTATTCGGCGTAGGTGTGGGAGCCTTCCACGGCGTACACGCCCGAAGTGCCGATTTCGACCAGCGTGGCCGGGGTGGTGCTCGTGCCGTCGCCCCAATTGATCGTGGCCGACAGGTCACTGGGGTTGGAGTACGTGCCGGCCGCGTCGGTCAACGTGGCGAGCGGGACGTTGGTCAGAGCCGCCCCTTCCGTGGCCGAGACGGCCGTCCCCGTGGCGCTCAAGCCCGCGTCGGCCACGCTGAAGCTATTGGTGCTGGCGCCGGTGGTGGCCCCGCCCACGTCGGTCACCTGCACACTGAAGGTCGCGTTGCTCAGCGCCTCGGCGTAGGTGTACGACAACTGCACGTCGAAGCCGCCGTTGGGGTCGGCCACGATCTGGCCGCCGGCGCCCGGTGGCCCGCTGACCACGCCGCTGCTGTCGAGCGTCACGCTGTTGCCGTCGCCGAGGGTAACCACCGCCGTGTAGTCGGCGGCCGTGGCATCCGGGTTGGCATCGGTGAACTGGAAGACCGTCTGGTTGGTGAAGGTCTGACCTTCGGTGACCACCGGTGGAGTGATCTTGGAGACCGTACTGGAGTCCCCCCCGCGGCGACGTACAGGTTACCCGCGGCGTCGAAGGCCAGGCCGGTGTTATAACCGAACCCGCTGGCGAAGGTCGAGACGGCCCCCGCGGGTGTCGCCTCGGAGATCGAGTTGGTGGTGTTGGCGACATAGAGGTTGCCGGCTGCGTCGAAGGCCAGGCCATCGGGCAAACTGATCCCGCTGCTGACGAAGGTGGAGACAGCCCCTGCGGGCGACACCTCGGAGATCGTGCTGTTCCATTGGTTGGTGATAAAGAGGTTGCCGGCCGCGTCGAACGCCAGGTTAATGGGATGGTCGAGTCCGCTGCTGAGGAAGGTGGAGACGGCCCCTGCGGGCGTCACCTCGGAGATCGTGTTGCTGATGGTGTTGGCGACGAAGAGGTTGCCTGCGGCGTCGAAGGCCAGGCCCGATGGGTAGTCGAGTCCGCTGCTGCTACTGACGAAGGTGGAGACGGCCCCCGCGGGCGTCACCTCCAAGATCGTGTTGCAGTTGGCGTTGGCGACGTAGAGGTTGCCCGCGGCATCGAAGGCCAGGAACTCGGGACCATTGATGAGCCCGCCGCTGGCGAAGGTGGTGACGGCGCCCGCGGGCGTCACCTTGTAGATCGCGTTGCTGCCGTCGGCGACGTAGAGGTTGCCGGCCGCGTCGAAGGCCAGGCCATTGGGCCAATTGAGCCCGTTGCTGACAAACGTGCTGACCGTGGAGACGCCGGGCGGGGTCAGCGCGCCGGCCGTCAGGGCGCAGCTCGAAGGCGCCGATGTCCACGGCGCCGTTTTGCGTGCGCGGATATCCAATTCCGCGCTGGTCGGTGGTCAGCGGATTGCCGCTGGGGTCGACCGCCAGGCTGACGCTGCCGGCGTCGATGGCCGGGCTGCCCGACAACAGCGGCACGGTCTCGGTCGGGCCGCCATAGTTGCCCAAGGGGCCCAGCAGCGGCGAGACTCCGAAAATATCAGTGCTCGGGTCGATGATACTGGCGGCGTTCGATTGAATCAGCGAGAAGTTGGCCGTGGCCGCGTTGCCGAAAAGGTCGTATCCCGTGTTGTCGCCCACAAGCGTGTTGTCCACCGTTAGAGCGCCGGCGTTGAAGATGCCACCGCCAAGGCCGGTGGGGAAAACCGAGTTTCCAGAGAGGGTACTGTTGTTGAGCGTTAGCGTGCCGCTGCCACCGTTGTAGATGCCGGCACCGTTGTAAGCCGAGTTCTCCGAGAGGGTGCTGTTGCTGAGTGTCAGCACGCCCGCGTTGAAGATGCCGCCGCCATAGCCAGCGGAGCTGGCGTAAGCCGAGTTTCCCGACAGGGTACTGCCGGTAACTGTCAGCGTGCCGCCATTGAAGATGCCGTCGCCGTTGTAACCCGAGTTTCCCGAGATGGTGCTGTTGCCGATGGTCAGGGTGCCGCTATTGCCGATGCCGCCGCCGTCGAAAGCGTTGCCGCCGGTGATGGTTAGCCCGGAAATATCGGCCGTCACGCCGCCGTCGACGACGAACACGGTGGAGGCGTTGTCGCCGCTGACGGTCAACTGGCCGGCCCCCGGGCCGCTGATGGTGATCGTGTCCGTCGTGTTGGAAAGCTCCAGCGGGCCGTTGGCGAGCGTAATCGTCCCGCCGGACAGGAGCGGATCGAACTGGATCGTGCCCGCGACGCCGGCCGAATCGTTGTTCAAGGCGTTGATCGCGTCGCGCAGGCTGACGGGGTCGCCCGCCGCCGCGGCGGTCTGAAGGTCGCTGAGGCTGTCCGTGTAACTGTCCAGCTCGTCGCCGGTGGTCGTTACGGTCACATTGCCCTGGAACTCGAAGGCGCCGATGTCCACGGTGCCGTTGAGCACGCGCGGATATCCAATTCCGCGCTGGTCGGTGGTCAGAGGATTGCCGCTGGCGTCGACCGCCAGGCTGACGCTGCCGGCGTCGATGGCCGGACTGCCGGGCAAGAGCGGCACGGTCTCGGTCGGGCCGCCATAGTTGCCCAAGGGGCCCAGCAGCGGGTCTTCCCCCAGGAGATTGTTGCCGCTGCCCGCGCTCAGCGTCATGCCGGCCGTGTTCTCGATCAGCGAGAAGTTTGCCGTCACAGGGCCGAAGACGTTCGGGGCCGTCGGCGGCCGTGTCGGCCGTGTCGCCGGCCACCAGCGTATTGGCCAGCGTGACTCCGCCGTCGGCGTTGTTGTTGTAGATGCCGCCGCCGCCGTAACCCGAGTTTCCCGAGAGGGTGCTGTTGCTGAGCGTCAGCGTGCCGAAGGCGTCGTAGATGCCGCCGCCGTAGTCAGCCGAGTTTCCCGAGAGCGTGCTGTTGTTGACTGTAAGTGTCCCGTCCTCGACGCCGATGCCGCCGCCGAGGGAAGCCGAGTTTCCCGAGAGGGTGCTGTTGTTGAGCGTCAGCGCGCCGCCGAGGTTGTAGATGCCGCCGCCGCTGTCGCCGGACGCGGAGTTTCCCGAGAGGGTGCTGTCGCTGATCGTCAGCGTGCCGGAGTTGTTGATGCCGCCGCCGTCGAACCCATTGCCGTCGGCGATGGTCAGCCCGGAAATGTCGGCCGTCACGCCGCTGTCAACGACGAACACGGTGGAGGCGTTGTTACCGCTGACGGTCAACTGGCCGGCCCCCGGGCCGCTGATGGTGATCGTGTCCGTCGTGTTGGAAAGCTCCAGCGGGCCGTTGCTGAGCGTAATCGTCCCGCCGGACAAGAGTGGATCGAACTGGATCGTGCCCGCGACGCCGGCCGGATTGTTGTTGAACGCATTGATTGCGTCGCGCAGGCTGACGGGGTCGCCCGCTGCCGCGGCGTTCAGAAGGTCGCTCACGCTGTCCGCGTAACTGTCCAGCTCGTCGCCGGTCGTTGTTACGGTCAGCCTCGGGGTGATGGTATACGTTTGTCCCGTGAAGTCGCCGTTCTCGGCATTCAGCAGGAGGCTGACGGTATTGGAGTTGTAGTTGGCCACGATCAGGTCCGGCCGGCCATCCCCATTCACGTCGGCCACCGCTACGCCGTGGGGACTGCCCTCGGTGGCGAAGCTCTGGGGGGCCTGGAACGTCCCGTCCCCGTTGCCCAATAGCACGCTCACTTCCCCGCCGCCGCTATCGGTGGTTACCAGGTTGGGTATGCCGTCGCCATTGACGTTGGCGGCAGCCAGGTAAAATGGGCTTGGGCCGGCGGGAAAGGTCTGTTGCGGCTGGAAGGTGCCGTCGCCGTTGCCCATCAGCACGCTCACGGTGTTGCTGCCCGCGTTGGCAACCGCCAGGTCCAGCTTGCCGTTGCCGGTCAGGTCCGCGACCTGCAGGCCGGCCGGGCCCGCCCCTACGGCGTAGCTCTGCGGCGGTTGGAACGTGCCGTTGCCGTTGTTCATCAACACGCTTACCGTGTTGTCGCCTGGAATGTCGTTCACGTTGGCGTCTGTCACGATGATGTCCAACTTGCCGTCCCCGGTGAGATCCGCCAATTGCACGAACAGCGGGTTGGCCCCGGCGGGGTAATTCTCTGCCGCCTGGAAGGTACCGTTGCCGTTGCCCAGCAGCACGCTCACGGTGTTGCTCAGATCGTTGGCGACGACCAAGTCCGGAATGCCGTCCCCGTTGACGTTTCCCACGGCCACAAAGAAGGGCTGCGCCCCGACACTATATAACGTCGGCGCCTGGAAGGTGCCGTTGCCGTTGCCCAGCAGCACGGCGATCTCGCCCTCGGGGAAGGACGTGGCGATTATGTCGGGTATGCCGTTGCCGGTAAGGTCCGCCACGGACACCGAGAAGGGGGTGGTGTCGGTGGGGTAGGTCTGCTCGCTCTGGAAGGTGCCGTCGCCGTTGCCCAAGAGGACGCCCACGTTGTGGCTGTTCTGGTTGGCGACCACCAGGTCCAGCTTGCCGTTGCCAGTCAGGTCCGCGGCCACGACGCCGTTGGGGCTTTGGCCGACGGGAACCACCGTCTGGTTCTGGAAGGCAAGTGGGTAGCCGGCCTGCGTAAGCGGGTCGCCCGCCAGATCGTGAATGCTATTGTTGTCCACCAGGTTCAGGCCCAGCGTGCCGCTGCCGGTGATCCCGCTCACCGTCACCGTGTAAACCGAGCTGCTGACCGGGGCGACCTGGATCTGCCCTACCGCGACCGTGCCGGTCAAGGCCGTCTGGAAGTCCGTGGAGTTGACCCCCGTCACCGCTTCGCTGAAGGTCACCGTGTAGGCCACGCTCGGGCCGTCGGCGATGGTGGTCGCCGGGTTCGCCCGGTCGATCGACTCCACGTAAGGGCTCGCCGACAGCAACGCCCGTACCTCCAAGGCTTCCAAGCGCAGAGGGCGATTTGCGATGGCCGGGGGAGTCGGAGAAGAGTCGATGGGAGCCGCGTCCGGCGTGGCGGCTGTTAATAAAATGCTTCCACCAATGGGCGAAACGGCTCCGGTTAGACATAACGAACCTCCTGAGGGACGCCGGGCGATGACCGCCCGGCTTAGAGTTTTCCTTCAACTGCGACCGCTAACAATTTTTGGATCTCGTCGGTCTTGAAGCCCAACGCCATGGGCCGGGCCACGCCCGGCAGCACGGCGACGTTGTACAACTCGTGGACTTCCCCTTCCAGCCGCAACCAGTGCACACAATTGCCGCTCTGGAGATCGATTACCTGCAGGCCGCATTCCGGCCGCGCATGACGGCGATCCAGTTCCTCCTGCAGTGGCAACCCGTCGAATGCCGCGTCGTGGCGTGGTCGCGAGAGGCCGACGACCGCGTAGTTGCCGACAAACGCCAGGCCGCGCAGGTAGCCCGGGCACGACGCTGCAGGAACGAACTGCCCGCGCTGAAGATCCACATACCCGAACTGTCCGGTGCCGGAGTTCAACAGCCACAAACGGCCGCGATAGAATCGCGGCGAATGGGGCATCGAGAGGCCTCCGGCCACCACCTCGTTGGTGCGGACATTGATCACGCAACCGCCGTCGCGCCGCGATTCCCGCCAGCCCTCCGGCGCATCGCTGCGTGATACCGCTGTCACGTAAGCCGCGCGCCCCTCGACCAATGCCAGGCCGTTGAGGTGGCAGCGATCTTCGGGCGCGAGCTTGCTCACGAACGGGGGACGCCACAGCGGCCGGAAACTGTACCGATCACTGGGCGTCGCCAAACAACTAAATGACGTGTTAACGAACACCACCCGACCGTCGGCTTCCACGGCCACGTCGTGCATCGCGACATCGCCCGTGGTGTAGCCGATCCGGGGGACGTACAACGCGTCATGGCCGTGGTAAGCATTGCCCGCTTCGAGCGCATTCTCCAAACGCCAAAGCTGGTACAGAGAGCTCATCCAGATCGTCTGGCCCTCCGCCCAAAGCCCCATGCAGCGGCTAAAGGTCCGCTCGAATACGGAGATGCGGTCGTCCCGCTTGCGGCCGAGGAGAAACAGTTTGCCGAGTTGGTACGTCGTGAACGCGAGGCTGATCTTCTCTTCTGCCAACCACGGCGAAAAACGCGGCGAACCGAGAACCTCTAGCCAGGGCTCTCCTTGAGGCGTGGGTTGGTGGCGTTCCATGTTGACGACGGCGCTCATCTTACGTATCCACCATGCACGCGTGCTCGGCGGCCTCGGCCTGCCGGCCAAGTCCCTGCAGGCCCAAGCCGAGGTTGCACAACGCTTCAGGGTAGTCCGGACTTAGACGTAAGGCTCTGCGGCAACAGCCGACGGCCCGCTCGTACTTTCCTTGTGCGCGATAGGCTTCCGCCAAATTGGAGTGAAAGGCCGGGACGTTGGCACGCGCCACGATGACGCGGCCGATCTCCTCCACGGCCCGAAGGTGCTCGCCCTGTTGAAAGTGCAACACGCCGAGCAAGTGCAAGGCGTCGGCATTGCCCTCTTCCCGCGACAGGATCTCCTGGTACAACTGGGCGGCCGAAATCAGTTGGCCTCCCTGGTGCATGGTGATCGCTTCCGACAAGGTTGTCTCGTACATAGGGCATCCACCACGTGATCAGAATCGTTGATCCTTCACGCCGCTCGCATCCGTCGGACCTCACGGCAGACAGAAGATCGCCATCGAGAAACGAAATCGTGGGAATTCTGACAGGCAGGGAGTGTTTTTCAATTAGGGAACAAACCGGCATTCCGGTCGAGGATTTCCCCTGCATTGGCTAGTGGAAACTCACCAGTGGGTCAGGTGGTTTCCACAATGCGCATCGCAAGAAGCGGCCGGTGGTTACGCCACAAGCCCGCGGGCACACGGGCAAGCACGCCTCGTTTCACCGCGCACTGCGGAACCCCGTCCGCCGGGGCCTGGTCACGGATTTCGGCGTAGATGGATAAAGGGTCGCAGGATACTCTCGCCCGTCAAAGCTCGTCTGAGGCCCGCATGAGAACTTCGGGTTCGCTCTTCCGGCCTGCCTGACCCGCCGGGATGGACCACCCGGTACGCTGATCCACGCGCCCGCGGACGCTTACGAGCCTGGACTTGGCTTTGCCATCGGCATCCGAGACATCATCGGCCGTCCACGGTGGTCGGATCAGAAGGCTTACCCAGCCGGCGGTTCTCAGTCGCGGCAGGCTGGAATCCGCCTCCCGGGGCTGCGAAGATCAGGCGTGATCCGGAGCTGGCGAATCCGGCGGGTGCACGACCGACCGTCTTGCCCGGGCGCGCTGGCCGTCGATGAGATGACAATCTACACCACGCGGTTCTCGCCGATCACCTGTTGGTACCAGCGATAGCTGAGCTTTGGGATGCGTCGCTGCGTCTTGTAGTCGACGTACGTGATGCCGAACCGCTTCGAGTAGCCGCACGACCACTCGAAATTGTCCATCAGGCTCCACTGGAAGTAGCCTTTCACCGGGTAACCCTCCGCCGCGGCCCGCTGAAGTTGCCGCAGATAGGCCCGCAGATACATGACACGGTCGGTGTCGAAAACCTCGCCGCGGGGCGAGAGCACGTCTTCGCTCGCGCAGCCGTTCTCGCTGATGTAGACCGGCAGGTCGCGCTTGCCGACCGCGTCGCTGATCAGCCGCACGGCCCAATAGATCGACTCGGGCACGATGTTCAGCCAGGGCATGTTCGCCTTGGGATAGCTGGGGCGCATCGGCAGGACCTCGTAGCCTTGGGCATTGGCCGCCGCGCGGACGTAACTGCCCGTGTAGAGGTTGATGCCCAGCGAGTCCAGCGGTTGGCCGATCGTCTCCAGGTCGCCGGGCTGCACGTCGGGGGCGTCGGCGCCGAGCTTGGCCCAGGCCTGGGGGTTATGCTTCCCGGTCAGGGCCGTGACGAGCATCGTGCCGTTGCGCTCCTCGCCGACGAACGCCTTGCCAGTGGCCTCGATGTGCTCGGGCGTTTCTATCACGGGCACGTACGATTCGAGATTCTCCACGAGCGACACGTCGCACTTGCCCGGCGACGCGGCGCGGATCGCCTGGACGGCCAGTCCATGGGCCAGCAGGGCGTGATGCACCGTCTGCTGTATTTCCTTGCGGGTATTGACCACGGTACCCGGCGCGTGCGGCGGAACGTTGCCGACGCCGTAGCCGAGGATCGTGAAGCACATGATCTCGTTGATCGTCATCCAGTAGTGGATTCGGTCGCCGAGTCGCTTGACGGTTGCCGTGACGTAATCGGCAAAGTCCTTGGCCATCTCGCGGCTGCGCCAGGAGCCGTAGCGGTCCTCCAGGGCCTGGGGACTGTCCCAGTGCAGCAGCGTAGCATGGGGCGTGATGCCGTGCTTCAGGAGCGTGTCGACCAACCGGCGGTAGAAATCGACGCCTTTTTCGTTCACCGCCCCGCGTCCGTCCGGCACGATCCGCGGCCAAGCGATGCTGAAGCGATAGTGCTTGACGCCCAGGTCGGCCATCAGCTTCACGTCGTCCTCATAGCGGTGGTAGTGATCGCAGGCGACGTTGCCCGTGTCGCCGCCGTAGGTGCGACCCGGGGTGTGGCTGAAGGTGTCCCAGACGCTCGGCTTGCGGCCGTCTTCCGCCGCGGCGCCTTCGACCTGGTAGGACGCGGTGGCCGCTCCCCACCAGAAACCTTCGGGGAACCGCGATTCCGTCGTTTTCGTCGCAGCGACCGTGCGTTGCGCCGCTTGGCTGACGCTGGGGAACATCGCGGCGGCCGTGCCGAGTCCGGCCCAGGTGATAAAATCTCTTCGTTGCATGATAAGGATCTCCTGTTGTAGGGTGGGACCGGATCGTGGAGCCGACCCTGCTAAGCATGGTGCCCGACGGTGCCCGTGGCCCGCCATCCCTTTGGCCCGGATACGCTCCCGGCAGCCCCTCATTCTAGCGACACGAGCGTGACTAGCAACGCGCCACGCGGCACCAGGTCGTGCGGTTGCGGTATGCGCTGCGGCGCTACTTCTATGCCGGCGAGATGGCCCGGCCGCCGCGGCTGCTGGGAACCATCCCGCGGATCACCGCCGACTGGCAGTGGAGCGGGTCCTGGCCCGTGACCACCGACGCCCTACTGGCCGGCGCATGGCGGTGGGTGTGCCGGCTTTCCCCGAAAACATGGAACTGCCCCTCTCGCATTGTCCTGGCTACAATCGTGGTTGCTTTCCCGGTATTCCTGACGAGGCGGTCTCCCCATGTTCCGGCCTTCGCTCTTCGCCCTGATGGTGGTCGCTGCCCTGTTTCCAACGGTCTTACCGGCTGCGACGCCCGTCGCCGCGGACCACTTTCCCGACCGCGTGCACGCCTTCATCTGGCGGAACTGGCCCGTGGTGGAGGCCCGGAAGCTGGCCGGCGTGCTGGGCACGACCACCGAGAATGTTCAGGCGGTGGCCCTGTCGATGGGCCTGCCGCCGCAGGGCCCGATCCTGGCCGAGTGGAAAACCCGCGGCTATATCACCGTGCTGCGGCGGAACTGGCACCTCCTGCCTACCGAGCAATTGTTGTCGCTGCTGGGGATGTCGGCCGAAGACCTGGCCTACTCGCTCCGCGAGGACGATTTCCTGGGGATCAAGCTGGGAAGCAAGCCGGATTGCCCACCGCTGCGCTGGTCGCCCCCGAACGAGGCCGCGCGGCACCGCACGGCGGAAATCAAACGGCTCGTCGAGGAGACATTCGGCACGGATCTCCGGCAGACGGAGGAGCCGCGGTTCGCCTTCGTGGCCCGACTGGGTCGGACGTTGGAAAATGGCGGGGCTGCACTGCGATCGTCCCACCCTGCGACCGTGGCCCGCGCCGCGGCTGCCGGCCATCCCCGCTACATCTACTCCTATTTCGCCATGTACGGCGATCCGCTGGCCCGGCCCGAGCTGGACCCGTATCCCGATGGCCTGCTGGAGAAGCTGTCGGCCGCGGGGGTCAACGGCATCTGGCTGCACACGGTGCTGCGGACGTTGGCCCCCAGTGCGACCTTCCCCGAGTTCGGCGCCGGGCACCAACGGCGGTTGGAGACCCTGCGGCAGTTGGTCGGCCGGGCGCGGCGATGGGGGATCGACGTCTACCTGTACGTGAACGAGCCCCGCGCCATGCCCGAGGCGTTCTTCCGCGGCCGGCCCGAGCTGGAAGGCGTCCGCGAAGGGGACCACGCCGCGCTGTGTACCTCGCGGCCGGAGGTCCGCCGCTGGCTGTCGGACTCGCTGGAGTACGTGTTCCGCCGGGTGCCGGGGCTGGGCGGCGTGTTTACCATCACCGCCTCGGAGAACCTTACCAACTGCGCCTCGCACGGCGGCCAACAGCAGTGCCCCCGTTGCAAAGACCGCTCGGCGGCCGAGATCATCGCGGAGGTCAACGCGGCGATCGAAGCGGGCGTGCATCGGGGCAACCCGCGGGCTAGGGTGATCGTCTGGGATTGGGGCTGGCCTGACGCTGCGGCGCCCGAGATCATCGCCCGGCTGCCCAAGCAGGTCTGGCTGCAATCGGTCAGCGAGTGGTCGCTGCCGATCGTGCGGGGCGGCCTGGCGACGAGTGTGGGCGAGTATTCGCTCTCGGCGGTGGGGCCCGGCCCCCGCGCCATGCGTCATTGGGAGTTGGCGCGCCAGGCAGGACTGAAGACCGTGGCCAAGGTGCAGTTGAACAATTCGTGGGAGTTGTCGACGGTGCCCTACCTGCCGGTGTTGGACCTCGTGGCCGAGCACGTAGGCAACCTCGCCCGCAGCCGCGTGGGCGGTCTGATGCTCAGTTGGAGCCTGGGCGGCTACCCGTCGCCGAACCTGGAGGTGGCGCATGAGTTCGCCGCCTCGCCGGGCATTGAGCGGGAGACGGTTCTGGATCGGGTGGCCCGGCGGCGGTTCGGTCCCGAAGGCGCCCCGCACGCCCGCCGCGCGTGGACCGCTTTCTCGCGGGCCTTCCGCGAGTATCCCTTCGATGTCGGCGTGCTCTACCAGAGCCCGGTACAGATAGGCCCGGCCAATCTGCTCTATCCCGAGGCGACGCACTATCGGGCGACGATGACGGGCATCCCCTACGACGACCTGGACACTTGGCGCGGACCGTACCCGGCCGACGTGTTTGCGGCCCAGTTCGCCAAGCTGGCGGAGTTGTGGCAGCCGGGGCTAAGGGAATTGGAGCAGGCGGCGGCCAAGGCGCCGGCGGACCGCGCGGCAGAGGCCCGGGCTGAGCTGTGTTTCGCCCGGGCTGCCTGGATACACTTCTCCAGCGTGGCGGAGCAGGCCAGCTTCACGGCCGCGCGGAACGCCTTGGCGAAGTCGCCGCCGCTTGCCCCGGCCCAGCGAGAAGCGATGCTGGCCCGCATGCGCCAGGCGGCCCAGTCCGAGGCCCGCGCCGCGACCGATCTCTTCCGCCTGGCCCGCGAGAACTCATGCCTGGGCTACGAGGCGGCCAACCAGTATTTCTACCTGCCCATCGACCTGATGGAGAAGGTCGTCAACTGCCGGTGGGTGGCGGATCGGTTGTCACGCGGGTCTGCGGAGTGATGCAGCCACAGCCGTTTGCAGGGTGGCCGTGGAGCGAAGACTCCTCATCAGGCACTGTGCTCAGCCCGGGCACCTACGTGACGAAGGACACCGCTCCCTCCCTCATCATGCACGGTGACCAGGACGAAGTGGTGCCGCTGGCGCAGGCGTGAGGCTGGCCGAGGCGCTGGGCGCAGGGGTCGGGCGTTACTTCTCCTGCGTACTGACCGTCTCCTCAAGCTGCGACCTGACGGGGACCACGGATGCCCGATGACGCTGCACTTCCTTGGCGATGTCCCGCAACACGTCGGGATGGGCCGCGGCGATGTCGAACCGTTCCGAAGGGTCACGGCCCAGGTGAAACAAGAGCGGCGGATCATGCTTGACCGGCTTGTCGGGGCCGTAGGCGGATTGCGTGACGAAGTGAGCCTTGTACGGCCCCTTGCGGGCCGCGCAGAGCTGGGTGCCGCGGTAGTAGAAGAAGACCTGCCGCGGGCTTGGCCCCTTGCCGAACAGCAGCCGGCTGATGTCCAGGCCGTCGATGGGCCGGTCCTTGGGAACCTCCGCGCCGGCCAAGGTCAGGCTCGTCGTGAACAGGTCCATGGTGCAGGCTAGCTCGTGGGTGACGACGCCGGCTGGAACGCGCCGCGGCCACCATGCGATGCCCGGCTCCCGCATGCCCCCATCCCAGGTCGAACCCTTGCCGTCGCGCAAAAGGCCCGCCGACCCGCCGGCCTCGCCCTGCGTCAGCCACGGGCCGTTGTCGCTGGTGAAGAAGACCAGCGTTTTCCTGTCCAGGCCCTCGCGGCGGAGCGCGTCGAGCACCTGGCCCACGCTCCAGTCGATCTCCTCCACGACGTCACCGTAGAGGCCACGACGGCTCTGGCCCTTGAACTTGCCGGAAGCGAACAGCGGCACGTGGGGGAAGGTGTGCGCCAGGTAGAGGAAGAACGGGCCGGCCTTGTGCTCGTGAATGAACTGCACGGCCTGCTCAGTGTAGCGGCGGGTGAGGGTCGTCTGGTCGGCCGGGCGCTCGATCAGATCCTCGTTGTGGTACAAGGGCGCCGCCCACCACTCCGGGTCCTGGTCGAGCCGGCTGGTGGCGCCGGGAGGAGCGGCGGGCGTGGGGTTCATGTCGTTGGAGTGCGGCAAGCCGAAGTAGAAGTCGAAGCCATGCCGGCGGGGATGATGGGCCGCGACGTTGGCGTAGTTGCCCAGGTGCCACTTGCCGATGCAAGCCGTCGCGTAGCCCCGCGTCTTCACGGCCTGGGCGATGGTGATCTCCGTGGCGGGCAGGCCGCCGGCGGAGTCCCGCCGCAGCACGCGGTAGCGGTCATGGCACATGCCGCTGCGGATCGGGTACCGCCCGGTTAGCAAGGCGGCCCGGCTGGGCGTGCAGACCTCGGCGGCCGAGTAGAAGTCGGTGAAACGCATCCCTTCGGCGCCCATGCGGTCGAGGTTCGGCGTGCGGATGCTTGGGTGGCCGTAGCAGCCCAGGTCGCCCCAGCCGAGGTCGTCCGCCAGGATGATCACGATGTTGGGCTTGGCCTCGGGCCGATCGGCAGCCTGAAGGGCGGTAGCCCCGGCGAAAAACAGGACGACCAGAGCTGGTCTCATGCGTAATCCCTGATTGCAAAACGTCCTATGGTGGTCTACCAGCCGTTGAGATGGATCTGGCTTGCCTCGTACCGGTTTTCCGCGACTGGTTGCTCCGCGGGGTAGCCCAGGACGACGAGCGTGTGGGCCAGGATACCCTTGGGGAGGCAAAGCAGCCGGCCGAGACCTTGCATCGTTCCCTGATTCGGATACACCCCCGTCCAGACACCGCCCGCACTCGGGGCGTACATGGCCGCGAAGGCGTTATCGGCAGATTCAGTCGGCACAACCGAGTATCGTATCCAGTACCCGGATCGCCTGCAACGCACCCACGGGCAAGACGATGCTGCCCGGCGGTGCCCCGTTATCCCGAGGGTTCACCCGGATGAGCTGACCGCCGCTTCCATCCGCCTCTGAGCCGCTGTTGGCCGGACGCGGGTGGGGCGGCGATTCTGAACATGGTAGACGGGTGTGTCTTGTTTAGTACGGCTTATAGGTCCCGGGAACGGGGATCGGGTAATAGCCGTCCTTGTCAGGCATCACCTTGGGATTGGCGTCCCAGGCGAGGACGTTGGGCATCTCCGTACCGCCCTTGGCCGCCAGCTCGTCCCAATGGACTTCCCGGCCCGAGTACGTCGCCATGCGGCCCAGCACGGCCGTGAAGCTGCTGGTGGCCCCGTACCAGCCTTCGTTGCGTTTCTCGTTGCTGCGAATCGCCTGCAACAGGTCGTAATGTTCCTGCTCGTAGGCGTTGCCGTACTTCAGCTTGGGACCGCGGCCGCCGACGCCACCGTTTCCCTTGGTGCCGTGCGCCTGCTCGCCGTCGCCGCCCCAGGTGTTGGGGATATGGCGGCACTGGCTGTACATCTTCGCGCCGTTCTTGTAGGTGAACTCGACGAAGTGGTTGTCGAAGATCTGGCCCATGCCCTTCTTGGGATCGCGGCCGGTGTAGCGCTGGATGCAGGAGCCCATGCCGTTGGCCTTCACGGGATGGTCTCCCATGACCCAATTGGCTACGTCCAGATTGTGGACGTGCTGCTCGCAGATGTTGTCGCCGGAGAGCCAGGCGAAATGGTACCAGTTCTTGACCTGGTAGTGCATCTCGGTCTCGTTGGGCTCGCGATCGCGGAACCAGATACCGCCGCCGTTCCAGTAGACGCGGCAGAGGATCAGCTCGCCGTACCTGCCATTGTGGATCTCCTCGATGCCGCCCTGGTAGCCGGAGTCGTGGCGGCGCTGCAGGCCGACGACCACCTTGAGCCCCTTCTCGTCGGCCAACTGGTTGGCCTTCATCAGGGTATTGAAACCGGGGGCGTCGACGCAGCAGGGCTTTTCCATGAAGACGTGCTTGCCGGCCTTGATGGCGTATTCATAGTGGGCGGGGCGAAAGCCGGGAGGCGTGGCCTGGATGATCATGTCCACGCCGCAGTCGATCGCCTTCTTGTAGGCATCCAGTCCGACGAAGACCTTCTCCGCCGGGATGTCGGCCTTGCCCTCGCCCTTGAATTCCCGGTTCAAGCGCTCGGCGGCCCCCTTGGCATTGCCCTCGAAGGCGTCGGCCACGGCCACGATCTTCACCTGGTCGTTGGCGTGCAGGCAGTCGTAGGCCGCGCCGTTGCCGCGTCCGCCGCAGCCGATCAGGGCGATCTTGACGACGTCACCGCCGGCGGCATGGGCTGCACGCGAAAGGTTCAGTCCTCCGGCCAGCGTCAAACCGGCCGCAGCCGCGGTGGTGGTCTTGAGAAGATCTCGTCGAGAGAGTTTCTTCGATTCGCTCATCAGAAGCTCCTTGGAGTAGACGGGGTGCACATCGGGTGGGTACGGTCGCAGCCGCTCAAGGGCTAGGGCGCCGGGGGGGACGGCATGGCGGCCAATGAACTATTCTGCCCGGGTGGCCACGAGGAAGTCAAGTCAATGCGCCGGAAGGGGAAAAGGGGATCATTCGAGCATTTTCTGGGGAGCAGGATGCCATCGCCGATGGAGTCCGGGCTTTCCGCCTTTCTGTACCTGGTCTCGTCTGCCGGCATCGGGGGTGAGCAACCGTTGCGCACCCCGCCCCCCTACCGCCCAGCCTTCTCTGCCTCGCCTCCAGACATCGCCGTGGCCGCACCCGACGACCCAGTCCAGTTTCCCGTCCTTGTCCACGTCCACCAGAGAGGTCTGGCCCATGTGATTGCCGATCCGGGCGATCTCGTGGTACTCAAACGTCGGGAAATCACTCTCCCTAGCCGACTCGGCCCCGGCATCATGCCCAGTTTCCGCGCCACGCCCTGCGAGGGCAGGTTCTCCGGACGAATTAGCGAAATCACCTGCTGTCGGCCAAGGAGATTAAAGGCGTGGTCCAGGCAGGCCCGGGCCGCCTCCGTGGCAAAGCCTCGACGCCAGGAAGGCCGGTGGATGAGGTAGCCGACCTCCTTTTCTTCCACGCCCTCGACGTTCTGGATGAGCAGGCCAGCCTGTCCCACGGGCTGGCCGTTGGCCTTGTCCAGCACCAGCCAGAGGCCGTGGCCGTGTCGGGCATAACGCTTCATCTGCCGCTCGACTCAAGTCTGGGCCTCCTCGCGGGAGTAGCACTTGGGATAGTAACGCAGGACCTCGGGATCGGCCAGCATGGCAGCCACGAAGTCCAGGTCGGCCAGCGACATCTCGCGGAGGATCAGCCGCGGAGTTTCCAGGATGATCGCCATTTCTGTGGTACGGCAACTATCGGCGGTTGTTACGTCGCTCGCTGGCCCCTGCGCAACACCTGGACAACTCCGAACGCCACGAGTACGACCAAGCCAACGCCGATGGCTACCAGCCACAGCGCTTTGCCCGGCGAGAAGGCTAGGACGGCAATATCGCCTTCACTGGCCTTTACCCCAGAGGAAGTCTTCTCGGCGGGTATGCTGTCCGGCCAGGCAGCAGATCCAGGGCCACCCGGCCGGGCGTCGTAGGGCACGAACTTCCGATCAACGTAGTAGGGGAACAGCCACAGGTCGTCCGACCACTGCCTCACCGCCTCCGGCTTCAGGCCCAAAGCCTGGATGTTCGTCAGGTAGTAGCGCTCGCCCGGGTGCAGCTTCTGAAACAACGCAGCCACGGTTGGGATGCGTGGGGCGAGGTCGCGGAGGAACACGTCGCGCTGGGGCGTGGACCAGGTCTTCCCGGCGTTGGGTTCACACGCAGGAGTGTCCCAATCGCGGTACTTCAGCCGCAGGCCGCGGTGCTCGTACCCAAATTTGGAAAGGTGGTCGTTCAGCCAGGCATGATAAAAGACGTAGAGGTTCACGTCGAACGCATGGTCCTGAAGCCCCGTCATCTTCATGGGGAAGAACATCCCGTCCCGGCCGCCCGTCTTGAAGGAGAATCGTAGCGGATGCAGGTCTACCGGGGTGTGCTTGTCCAACTGGGCCTCGCTGACCTTGATGCAGGCGAAGACATACTTCTTCCTGTCGTAGAACCCCAGCACCTCGTCGGCATCGCGGAGCGTCTGGTATCCTTCCTTCTTGAGCCACTCATTGAGCGCACCGGGCTGGTTCTCGCGGACGACAGCTACGTCGAACGAGCCGACGATCTTCCGCGAGAGGACTTCCACCGACGCGGCCGCAGGCTTTTCCTCGGCCGCCTTTGCACCTTCGGCCTTGGGCGCGTACGCGAAGCGAGAGGCCAGGCGAGCCTCGACATAATCGTACAACTCCGTGAAGAGCTTCGCGTCCTCCTTGGCCACCTGGGGCTCATTGGGAAAGGGGACGACCCAGGCGAAATTGCTCACTTCTCCCTGGACGCTGATGCGAAGGATCAGGTCCTCACGGGCCTCGCCCGGCTTCTCGGAGTCATGGAAGATGAGGATGGCCTCCTGGGCGTGTTCCTCGACGGAGCCTTGGTAAGGATGTCCTTGGTATACCGCAGGTCCCACGGCCTTGCCATCGGCCCAGGCCGACACCTGCGAGAAGAACAAGAACCCTGCCCACAAGAGGCAAAGTAGCGCGGCGCTTTGGCACCGCAAGATTCGTGACCACAACAAGCCAGGACGCATGGCAGTACCTTTCAACGACACTACACGGAATCGGCAAGGAACTTCACCAGCTCTTCGTGGAACCTCTTCGGGTCGCTCATATAAGGCGCATGACTACCGCCGGGAATGACGACCAGGCGGCCGTGCGGCACTGTCCTTACCAACAACTGGCCGTTCGCCAGCGGAATCGTACGGTCGTTTTCACCCCAGACGGCCAGCACCGGGGCCGTTATCTTGGCCAGCCGATCCTTGTAGGCCGGGATCTGCACCGGGGCGACGGCCACAAAACCTGCGATTCGGTTGGGATGTTCGGTGAGCAAGGGGAAGGCGTACGCGCCGCTCATGGATGCGGCCAGCAGTACCGGCGACCTAACCCCGAGTTGATCAAGCAGTTCGGCAAGCCATGTCTCCGGCGCGTGCTGGCTCCGCGGCGACTTCCCGAATCCGGGTAGGTCGATGGCGAACACCCGATACCCGGCCCCCGGCGACATTGGTCCACAGCGATTCGGTCTTTTCTTCACCACTCATGGGCCGAGCCTCCAGGAGTTCCCTCGCGCAGCCACCGCGCAAGCACGGTAATTATGTGGTCGATCTGTTCCGGCGTCAGGGGCTGGCCTTGAACCAGGGTTTCGTTGTGGAATCGTTCTTGAAGAACCGGAGCAGCAGGTTGCCGACCTTCTCCTGGCCGCCGGGCGACTCGTGCATGCGGTCCTTTTCCTGGAAATCGTCGATGGTGAAAAACACGCCGTCGCCGCGCGGCGTAGTACCGTTGGTCCACAGATAGGCTGCCCAACTGAGCCAAGGCACCCGGACATCGCCCTTGGTCGGGTCGAAGTTCAGCGCCGGGTCACCCCGCAACTGGCGCTCGATCAGCCACTTCACCGCAAAGCCCGATTCGTAAGAGAACGGTTCGGAGTTACCCGGCACGCCGCCCCCCGGCCGCCTCGCCCAACCGCCGTACGTGCGGCTTGACAGGTAGGCCAGCTTCAGGTTGGGGAAACGCCGGTGCAGAATCTGCACGATCTTCGTCAATTCGGACTCCAGCGTCTGGGTGTACTTGGGGAATCCACCCGTCTGCGGCGCGGGGTCGGTCTCCTTGATCCACACGACCTGCACCTGCATCCCCGTCACGCCCGCCGCCGTTAGCCGTTCATCCACCGTGGTCCAATACTTGGTTCCCCGTTGCTGGTCGTCCGGTTTCTGAATCATCGTGGCCGACATTCCGCCCACCGCCCCGTTGACGAGCACGAGTTTCGGATTCACGTCGCGGTCGCGCTGGGCGACCTTCGTAAAGCCAGCGAACGCCTGCACCGTATTGCTGAAACCAATCCCCAGCAAGACGATCTTGCCGTCGTCGCTCGCCTTGCCCTGGGCGTCGAGCGGTCGCACCTGCTCGGCCAGTTTCACACCTGCCGTCTCGTGGCTGGCCGGTCGCGTATTCTCGCCGTTCGGATATAACCTGCCCTGGAACCCCTGGTACTTGCGTTGGCCCAGATCGGTAAGCGGGATGAGACGAGATGTGTCCTGTTGGGTAGGGGACTCGGGCACCGTGGACGGTTCGGGCCTTGCGCCAAGACGGATCTCTTGCAGGAGCGGCTTTCCGTCCTTCCGTTCCGCCACGAGCGTGATGGTCACCCCCTCGCGCAACTCCTTGGTCTTGAGGCCGTCCGGGCTTTCGCGTCCCTCGGCATTGATGACCTTGACTCCTTCGGGTACCCGGATCGCCCGTTGCTGCTGACCGGCCGTGACGACGAGTAATCGTTGATCGGGGTCGATCCTGTTGACAACCGCCTGGACCTCAACGCCAAAGCTATTGGCAGTGCAACATGCGAGCACGCCCGCCACCAAGAGCAACAGCGAGCGCAGACCCGGGCGGTGGGCGAATCTGGTCGTGAGTTTCCTGCGTTCCATGGTCATCTACTTCCCCTTCGTCTCATTTTTCGTTGCCCTTCAGGTTTGTAGAATGTGCGGACTACTCCGACCGTGCAGAAGACTATCGGTTCACTCTTCAGCAGGCGGGCCGGAAGCAGCGGCAAGATCCCCGATCTGGACTTTGGCTGCATCGAACCGCCGGACCGCCTTGAGCATCGTCTCGATGGTTTCATCGAACGCCGCCGCCGCTCCCCGCTTGAATCGTAAGGGGTTGATTCTCGCCACCACGAAAGTCTTCAGGTAAGGGCTGGTGAAACCGCGTGCTTTGAGCTGGGAGACCGCCTCGTTGACCCGGTCGTCCAGTTCCAAGAGTTGCACCGCTCGTCCGTTGCGCGTCTCCAGCGCCTTCGGAAGCGACTGCGACAGGAACGCTTCGACCCGGCGGAGAAGCGGATGGTAGGCCCCACCGGCAAAACGGCCCCGCTGCTCATAGGTGAGGCCGAGAGTCAGAAACGCGGGCTCCTCGAACTCCAGCGCGAACTCCTTCTCCGGCCTCGGGTCCAGGTCGGCCAAGGAACGCGCCATGCGGACCACCTCCAGCGATTTCTCGCGAAGGTTGTGCCCTTTCTCCGTGTTCAGCGACAGGATCTGATAGGCAACTTCCGCATCCGGCACCACCACGGCAATAATGGATCGTGCCCCCAGTCGCTGCATGGCCGCCAGGCGGTGGTGGCCGTTGGGCGTCCAGAAGGCCCCCTGCTGGTTCTGCACGGCCACGATGGGGTCCAGGAAGCGCGCCGTTCGGTTGATGACGTTGGTTAGTCGGCCAACATGCGCATCAGAAAGATCCCGCTGGAACGGCGTGGGCAAGACCTTGTCGATGGGCAGGCTGGCCAAGACGTGCCAGTGTCCCTCCAACGGCTCGCGGTAGGTGCCGATGACCCTGCCGCCGACCGCCTCGATGGCCGCCTGGAGCTGTTCCACCTTCGCGGGAGGCGAACCGGCAGCCACCTGCCCCGCCGTCAGGCCACGCGATGCGGGCTCTGCAGTCTTCTTCTTACGCCTTCGGCTGGGCTTGGGCTTCGAGCCGGTGTTTCCCTCTTTTGCCTTTGCCATGGCGCTCTCCTGGCGTGTTGAGATGGACCATGAATGCCATAATCATCCCGCGCGGAACCACAATGCTCAAGGCCCCGCATTGTCCACCCGGCCAGTATCTGCTTCCGTGACGACCAGAGGCAGAGGCCGTACAATGGTGCCGTGAACGTGCAAGACCCGAAGGACGATTCGGCACTGCTCTGCGCCCGGTGCGGGGCTGCACTGAAGCCGGGATCGGACGACTTCTACCTGGTGCGGATCGAGGCCATGGCCGACCCGTCGCCGCCACGATTCTCCGAGGATGACCTGAAGCTAGACCCCCCGAGCGGAAATCGAGCGGCTCTTCAGACAGATGAGTGGCCTGTCGGAGCAGGAGCTGATAGACCAGGTCTACCGGCGACTGGTCCTGTATCTGTGTGGCCCGTGTTACCGCCAGTGGATCGAAGATCCAGTGCGATGAAGGTGCGGATTGGGAAACAGCCTCAGCAGAGGCTGCTGAGTTCCTCGACCATTTGAGCCGTCGTTCTCAGCCGGGCGAACTTCCGCCGCCAGATGTCGAAGCATGCCTGTTGGATCTCCGGCCACAAGGTCGCCACGCCATCCGTAACCACCGTCACCCGATAGTCGCGGTTAGCGGCGGCGAGGACTGTGCTGTTGACGCAGATGTCGGTGACAATGCCGGTGATCAGCAGATAGCGGATCTCCTGGCTGCGGAGGGCAAGATCCAGCGGCGTGCCGTAGAACTTGTCGTAAGTGTGGGCGGCAATCACCAGTTCTCCCGGCCTCGGCGCCAGCTCAGGGATGATCTTGGCCGAGTTGGGCCCGTGCGGAGCATCCGGGCCGACCAGGCAGTTGCTGGAGGGATGCCCGAATCCAACAGTCGAGCTGGGACCTGCGGGCAAGTGTTCTGGCCCGAACGGATCGCCACGAAGGCAGGGGATCGCGGTGGCATACACAAACTGCGTATGCACAACGGGGATCGCCTTTGTACGGCACAGCTCGATCAGACGCCGGACGTTCTCGATGATCTGTCGCCCCTGCGGCACCTCCAAGGCGGCCCCCGGCTCAAGGAATCCCCTCTGCATGTCGATCACCAGCAGCGCCGTCCGTCCCGCACGGCAACGGTGCAACTCGTCGATCCGCTCCTGCCTGGCATACAAAACATCGTCGGCGTCTGCCATGTCTCCATCCCCTTGTGTTTCAATGCCGCGGCGTGTCACCAACGGTTCCGACGCACCCGCTCCGGCCGATAGCGATTCTCCGGCTGCACTTGCTCGGCCGTGTGGCCAACCACGACGAGACTATGGGCCATGACGTTCTGAGGTAGGCCGACGAGCTGCCGCAGACCCTCCATCCTCGCCTCTCGCGGATAGACGCCGGTCCACACGGCGCCCAGGCCCAGGGCGTGCGCCGCCAGGAGCATGTTCTCGACGGCCGCCGCACAGTCCACCACCCAGTAACCCTCGGACTTCTCCAGATTCAGGTCACCGCAGACCAGGATCGCCAGCGGGGCGCTGCCGGCCATGGGGGCGTTGGGCATGAACTTGGGGATTTCGGCCAGCGTTGTCTGGTCGTCGATCACCACGAATTGCCACGGCTGCTGGTTGCGGGCGCTGACGCATGGGTCCCGGTGTCGGAGCAGGTCCTGCAAGCGGGACATGTCGTCCGGGCCGAGTGGGCCGCCGATCTGCTGCACCACGTCGAGGATGGCAATGCGATGGTGGGACCGTTTGCCCGGCTTGATCGCCTCATTGACCAGCGGCGGCGCAGCAGGCTTGCCTGCCTGGCGCAACATCGCAGCAGCCTCTTGGCGCGTCTGCGGGTCCTTCGATCCGAGCAACCGGACCAGCGCGTTGAATCTTCCCTCGCCTGGGCGAGGTTCCGTTGATTTAGCCATTGGGATTATCCTCCATCCTTTGCTGCGTGATTTCCATTCGGGCCCCACCCTCACCAGCCGCCGGCACCTTGAGTCAATCATGGCACTCTGGTATCAGCCGGTCTTCTGCTCCGCATCGAAGACTCGTAGGCGCGAGGCGGTCGTGTTTTCAGCGAGTAATTTCCGCGTTATCACGAGTGACCGAAGTGCGGCGCCGAGCCTTTTTGTGCGGACTCCAACCGCCGCAGCAACAAGGCGGCTTGGCCGATGGTGCCGGTGGTTCCCGCGGCGAGCGTTTCCAGGTATCGCGCCTCCAGCAACGTCAGGGCCACCTGCTCACTGAGGAGCCGCTCGACTATGCCGGCCGATCCGTCCGCCAGTTCCTCCCTGAGTTCAGCAAGCTGGCGTCGAATCGACTCCGCAGCCAGGCTATCTTGGCCGGAGATCAACTTGACCCAGGCGTTCTCGGCCATACGCCCCAGGTCACCCACGACCTTCCAGACTTGCGGATTCTCGTCAAGGAAATCGCGCAGTTTGTCCAGAGCCGGCTGCTCGCCCCGGTTGGCGCGTTTGATCAGGACCTTCAATGCCTTCAGGTCGGCCTCGGTGGGCTTCCGAACTTCCGGTTCGCCGGCCATGTCAACATCCTCCTTCGCCATTCGTGGCCATGCTGGTGCCAGTTTGATGCAACGAGCACTCCTTTCATCAACAGGCCCATTATTTCGCAGAACTCATCGAGCACTTGCTGCGCTTGTTCGACCTGCGCCGACTGTTGCAGCCAAGCCTGTCGGGCCCTGGCTCGCTCTAAGCGGGCCGCTACGTCGGCCTCAGCGAGCCGGTGGGCGTCACGGCCGCTGCCAACGTACAGCTTGATTGGGCGGCCCATGCCGTTGCGGCCGTGCCGGTAGTAATAGCGTCGCGTTGTCGTCTTCCTGTGTTCCCACGCCATAAACAGACCTTGTGCCGCGCTTTTCACGCTGCGCCGCCTTGCCCTGCCTCACGCGGGGGCAGGTCGATTTTCAGTTTCGCGATCAAATCCGCCAGTGCTGCCTCGGGCGATAACACAACGCTAGCGACAGTCTTCCGCTTCCCCAGCCGCAACAAATGCCGCAGCTTCTCTGGCGACTTGCCGCCCAGCAGGCCCCATGCAAACGACACAACGTCGCGATTCAGTCGGAGGAGTGCTACTTCACGTTGTCGGGGATCGGGCATCGCCTCGGCCTCGATCAGCCGGACGCGAAATGCTGCCCATGCGATAGCCGTGTCCTTGTTCGTCGGGATGACATGAACGGCCACAGTGGCCTGTAAGCTCGACGAAATCTCTAATCCTGGCTGTAGGTAGGCGGCCAAGGTGGGCGGTGTATCAACCTTCCTTGCCGCATCGAACGCAGTCAAGAAACTACTCAGCACCGCCGGGCCGCCGGTAAGCGCCGCCCAAGCCCAAAATCGCCCCAGTTCCTCGCTACGGAAGGTCAAGCCCATGTAAGGACCATACATCCGTTGGGCCAACCATTCTCGCTTGTCCAGGTGGTCGAGGTACTGTCGCCGCTCAAAGAACAACTCTTGATAAACAGCGACAACGACGGGTGGCACGCCACAATGATCTGCGATTTCACGGTCTGATTCACCGGTCAAGATCCAGCTTTCGAGCTTCCACCGCCGCGGCCCATCCCCCTCGAAGATGGCCTGCGCCGCGCTGATCGTCGGCCACCGCTGCCGCACGGCCGCCCTCTCGTCGTCCCCGTCACAGGAATCCAGGGCCTGCAGAGACTTGGCCGCCTCTACCACGGCGGGGTCGGTGGTGTCCAGTCCGTCGGGCGCCGCCTCGGCCATGGCGGTGGCGGCGATCCAGCGGCGGTGGGGCGGCGGCAACGGGCTGAGCCAGCGCAGCATGGCGTCGAACTGTCTGCGAAACGCCGCATGCGACATACGCTTACGTCTTAGTCCCTGACTCGACATGACTCCTTCATCTCCTAGCGGAGGGCTTCTATTATTCTTGCATGGATTGAGGGTGCTGCGAATACCATTTCGCCACCCTCGCTCAACTGAGCAGCTTGGTGGGCGGACCCAGCAGAACACTGGACTCCGCCCGCCACTCGGTATCAGCTACTACTTCCCTGGTCGCGATGGCTCAGGCCTTAGGCGTGAATCTCTCATGGTTCCAGCGTCAAAAGGTCTCGCACGACAAGCATATGCGTGTCGTGGTTATACCTCTGTCGCGGGGGCGAGGTTGGCAACCTGCTGATGGCGGTAATGCTCCTGCAAGCCACAGCGCGAGCAAACCTCGCTATTTGCCCGCCTTCGCCATGGCGCGGGCGATCTTCTCCTTGACGCTCAGCGGTCTGTCGTTGCCCTGGCCGTTGCCCTTGTGGCCCTCGGCAGCGGCTTCCTCGGCCTCCACATCCACGTCTTCGTCCTCCTCGGGCTCGACCTCCACGTCCTCCTCGGGCTCGACCTCCACGTCCTCTTCCTCATGCACGTCCTTCTTTCGGTTGCCGCCCGCCTCTCCCTTCGGCGCCTCGCGACGCGCCGAGACCTTTTCGACGCGCTTGATGGCCTTCTCCAGCTTGCCGCCGACCTCATTGCACGTCTTGCCCAGTTCGTTGACATTGCTCTGCGTCTCCCGCAGATCCTCCAACAGCTCATTGCTCAGTTCCTCGGGGGCCGCATCGCGGATGACCCAGTCAAACAGCGAGCGGTCCCAGCCGTCGAGCCGGTTGGCGAACTCGCTGCCGTACTTGCGGATCTGCTTGCACGCAGCGCCAGCGCTCCTGGGAATAATCGAGTGGCCGCGACGAGCGCCGCTGCGTGGCGCGCCTGACTTGTTGCGGAAATCACGAATGAGACGACAGAAGTCCTCAACATTCATGCCTTCCGCGATCAGCTGCGCTTCGCACTTCTTGCGAAATGCAGTATTCTTGGATTTCTTCAGCAAGCTGAGACCCCTGGAAAAGTGACCCCACGAGAGCTGTGCATTGGCCTTTTCGGCCTTGGCAAAGAGATTCTCGATGTCGCGCCACTTGTAGATGCCAGTAACGGCGCCAGCCTGATACAGATCATCAACACGCACAGTCCTGCCGCGACGCGCGCTCAACTCTTCTGCCAAGCGGGTTACGGCGTATGCGCCGTACGTGGACTCATGCTTCTGCACTTCGGCCACGCGCAGGCCCACGTTGTACCATACCTGCACCAGCTCACGACACGTCTTGTGCGTGAGACTGTCGATCTTCTCGAAGCTCTTGGTCATCTCGTCAAGGACGGGATGCAAATCGCTAGGCAGCTCTTCCTGGCCGCCCTTCCTGCCAGCGTTGGTAGGAACCAGAGCTGTAGACTTCTGTGCTTTGTCTTTGGTCATTGTAATGGCTCTCCAAATGGTGAAAGACTTGAGTAACAAACGAATCGAAAATGATGTTCCAGCGTCTCCTGTGCCTTATCGGAAGAGCCGGCGGCGGCGGGCGGCGGTAATTGGTAAGGGTTGTGTCGTTGGGTGGCGGGGCGGCAGTCGCCGGTCAAACTGGTTCGCGCCACCGGTGGCGCCGCCTCTATCTACCGCCAATCGTCCTTCTCCATCTCAATGCGGATGGGCGACTCCAAGTTGCCGCAACTTGTGCCGATGCTGCTTCTGATCTGCCGGTGCCAGTTCGTCGACGTGACGAAACGTGAGCTGGCCACCATCTCCCGTAATCGGCAGAACGTCGCCGACCAAAACGCTCGCCAGTAGAACCTCCGCATTACGACATTCAGCGGCCCAATTCAGCATCTGGCCAGACTCAAGATCGGGCCCTTTCCAGTGCTGATTGCCAGTCTCGACGGCCAGACGCAGCGAGGCCTTTTCTGGCTCCGCCAAGACAAAATCAAGGTCCTCGTCACCGGAGATGCGGAACTCCCTTGGCGGTGTCGGCGTCCAGCCGGCCTGAAGCCTGCCCAATTCGGCGCGATAGCTTCTCGCCTCCGCCCGTGACAAGGTGCCCGTGACCGGCCGGTATGCAATCTCGCCGTCGTCCTTGACGCCGGCGGGCACGAGCTTGCCGTCCAGCAGCAGCCCCAGCAGCGACGCGTCAATGCGGACCCCGCGGGCCCAATCGACCACTGTCTCCACGTCCTGCTCGCAGAACCGCTGTGAATCCGCAGCGCGGCCAGCGGCGGTGGCGACGATCAGCTTGTCGATTTCTGCGTCAGTCAGGAACGCCCCTTCGTCGTGTCGCTTGGAATTGTCGTTACTCATTTGTCACTCCTCGATAGGGTTAGGAATAGAAATAGGGTTTACAGCAGACTACTTCGGCTCCGCGTCGGTGGCCGGCGGCAGGGCCGTGGACGCGGTGCCGTTGCCGCCCGGCTCCACCGTGGCGGTCGTAGGCGTCACGGGCGCGTTGTTGGCCACCAGCTCCGGCGTGTTGCTCGTGCTCGGCTCCGGCGCGTTGTTCGCCACCGGCCCCAGCGTGTCGCTCGTGCTCGGCTCCGGCGTGTCGTTCATCGCCGGCTCCGACACGTTGTTCGCGGGCGCTGCGGGCTCGCCGCCCACGGGCTGCGTCCATGCGCCGCACCACTCCACAGCTTCTTCACAGCTAACCGGCACCCACCAGGCCTCGGTGTTGATGGGGTCTTCCAGGGCGTCGCCCTGCCGCACGTTGGTCAAAACAACCACGATATGGCCGATCTCAACTTGCTCATGCTTGGCCACAATAGCCAGCAATCGCCGGCGGCAATCATCGAGGTTGTCGGCCTGCAATTCGACGCCATGAATGTCCTTAAGGGCCTCCATGACCGTGCAGCCGTGGGCCAACTTGCGGCGCAACACCCAAGGCAAGAAGCCATCTTGGTCAACGCAGCCGCAGGCTGGATCAAGGAAAGATTTGCCCGGTCGCCATACGTGCTCCGGCAACTGGTCGAGCATTTCATTCACCATTTTGTCCGGTGTGCCAACTTCCGCAGCGCCACGTTCACGACCACTACGGGATTTTGTGATTTTCGTTTTTGTCATATGTCTCGCTTCCCACGATTTCCTGGATCGTCACTACGGGGCAACGTCCTGGATGCCGATCCACGGCCACCAGCCCGGCCCGTTCGAGAGCGGCCAGCCCGCGGCGGCCGGCATCCGGCGACAGGCCAAATCGCCGCCAGGTGTCCCACGTTGGTGTTACGGCCCGGTTTCTCTTCATCCCGACCAGATACCACACGGCCAGGCTGACCCGGAGCGCCCGGTAGGACAACGCCGCGGCCCGTGCTAGCCACTCCCCCGGTATCGGACCCTTCAAGAACCACTCGCCGGCCCGGTGACGTGGCGGCCGTCGTCGCTTGGCCGGCCGCGCGTTGCCCTCTCGTTTCGCTCGGAATTGTTCCAGGTCGAGGGGGTGCATATCTGTTTCTAAAGGAGATACCAACTATAAGAGAGAGATAAGAGTGTACGGGTCAGCCGATTTGGCCGGGGTTGCCGGCTTGCCCACTCCTCAAAACGGATCGGCCGACTCGACCAGTTTGGCTTGGGGCAACTCGGCCAACAGCCCCATAACCGTGTTCCACATTTGCTCACCGCGCTGGTCCATGTACCGATCGGGGTGGCAAACGACCTTCGCCACGCTCCGCAGCGTGAAACCCGACAACACCACCCGACTGGCTTCCGCCATTGCCGCCTGGGTGGCGGCCACCACGTCTTGGATTTCGTTGACCGATCCTTCAACCAGCAAGGCATCGTGTACCGGGGCGCAAACCGCAATACCTCGCTCGGTAGCCAGACAACAAGCCAGCCGCAACATTTCGGCGCCGTTGGCCTGCATGGGGAAGTTGGCAAGGCTCCGCGGGTTGGCCTTGGGCCCAACGTGGACCGTCCAGCCAAATACGGTTTGCAGCCAGCCGCGCAGCCTGGCATGGTTAACCGCGGCCTCGGACCATCGCCAGAACACGGGGTAAGTTTCCCGGTGCAACCGCAACAGTTCCCGGGTCATCGCTTCAGGCTGGCCAAGGCTTCGCGCCAGCGATTGGGCCCCCATGCCATACTGCACGACCATCGCCCGCTGAGACCTTGATCCATTTCTGCTCGGCCAATCGGGCCGCATCCAGCAGCGTATCGGTCCAGAGGTTGGCCCGGCCATCCGGGCTCGGTAACCAGCACCGCCAGAGAAACGGTACCTTCTGGCGGGTGACGGCTGTGAAAAGGACAGCCGGCCGTACATCGCCAGTCAGCTCAGGCCAGAGCGGAGCCTGTACAAGATAGGTTTCCTGGCCTGGCCGGTCTTGGGAGCCCTTCAACTCCAGCACGCAGGTCTCCAGCCGCCAGTCCGCGCCGGGGTGAACACGAACAAACGCGTGCTTCTCGGGCTTGCCGCACCGGACGCGGGTAAAGACCTTCTTGACGCCGATGGTACTCGCGAAGTCTTGGGACAGCCGCAAGGCCGCGGGGTCGAAGGGATCGGCAGGATCGGAGACAGGCCCACCACGACTTCCAGTATCACCGGCAAGGCCGTGTGGTGGATTGGACCGGCCATTAAGTCGGTCAGGAGTGGACGTGTTTGGAGTGGCCTGGCCGTTTTCGCTCGGGTCGGATGGAACAGATTCTGACACTTGGAAACCTCTTGCTTTCGTGGTCAAAGGGTCGAGACATCGAAACAGGCAACCTGACCGGGGCTGCCGTTTCGATCAATGAAAGACATTAACCTGTGGGCTTGGAGGCAGGGTTTGGTCTCTGGCGTGTTGGCGGCCGTGGCCTTGACATTGACCGCCCCGTTGTGATGGGCTCCACGACCGGCGATGACGCCTGGGGCGATGTACCCGTAATAGAGCGCCTTGGCCGACGAAGCCCGCCAGGCAACAAAGGAAAAGGACCGTCGAGGCCTTGAAATGGCCCGCCCCGACACCGTAGAATAGAGGGACATTGGACATTTCGTTTCTGCTGGGGGAGCTATCGCGTTGACCCGCACGCTACACCAGCACAAAATTTCATGGATGATTCGTTACACAAACGCCTCGCCTCCATGGCGGGGCGTTTGTCATTTCCTAATGGATTTCCTCGTTGGTCAGCGTGAGGCCCAACTCGACTTCGGCCTGCTCGATCGAGCGTTGCCGCTGCCGGGGTGTGCGGACGGGCAGTGGCTCTCCGTTGGCGGCAGCGGTGGTGGCGGTGGAGAACCGTTCTACGGCCTCGCGGCTGGTATAGCGCCTGCCACCGATGAGGCAAGTCTCCAGCTTCACCCCGCGAACGCCACGCAGCCGCCAGCGGTGGAGCGTAGATATATGTGGGCGTTTGGGCAACGCCCTTGCCGCGTCGGGGAGACTCAGTAGAGTCTCGCAAGAGATGTCGATGGCCATTTCTGGTTACCTTGCAGCCTGTGTTCGATCAACACTAACTGCATCTTGTTATCCAGAAATGCGTCGAACTGCGCAATACCTTCTTACTGGCGAGTTTCTGGCGAGCTATTGCGAAGGAAGAATTACAGCATTGGACGGCGGCTTGTCGGGTCGGTAATAGCCAACCCCACCCGTGTGCTCCACGAGGCCGGCATCCCCCATTAGCTCTTTTATGCCACCGCGCTTGAAAAGTTTGGTTTCATCGCAGTCGCATGCCGTCGCGAGGGCCTTTGTCTGCATGGCAGTTCCCTCCAGCGCTTTTAGAATCTTCTCTTGTAGGGGCGTCGGTACGAGCACTTTTCGACTGGGCGCCGCGCTCCCGCCAGGAGGCGCTGGCTGACCAGATGACCGGCGGCGGGCACCGCGAACCACGGCGAGTTCTTGGCTGACGCACTGCGCAAATATAACCACGGCAGGTCGTGGCTTACCCTTAAGAATCGCCACGAACTCCGGCGAAAGCAGGTCAAGCAGGCTCGGAGAATCGTCGTGAGCCTTAGGCGTTTGGGAAACCTGTTCCGACTTCCTATGCTGTTCGATCACTCGCTTCATTACAGCTTCAAGGTCTTGCTCGACGTTGACCTCCTCCGCCAGTTCATGCAGGCAGTCGACATCCCTGGTAAGGTACTTTGGCAAACGTCGGACGCAGTCCCAAATCGGTTCAAGACTCGGAGAGGCTGCGGGTTGCAGGCAACAGTCTGCCAAGGCTGCCCCCAAGTCATAGAGGACTCGGCAAGGATGCGAGGAAGTTAGAGCGTGGTCTCCAAGTGCCGCCACGATTCTGCGGCTGCCGTCCGTTTGGGCGATCACGGCGTCATGGAGCCTGGCAAAGACATCTGTCGGGATGTCGGACAGCAGGACGGCTAATGCTTCGTCAAGGCTGGTCGGCTCGAAGTGCCTGGAGTAGAAACCAAGCTGAAACGCCGCGCGAGGTTTGGGATCAATACTGCCGAGGTTTGCTTTCTTGCCCATTATGCACCTTGTTCGTGGGCCGCCCGCCGCCGGCAGCCAGCAAGGTGCGTCCGGCACCGGCGGAGGGCACGTCGGTGATCAGCCGACTAGCCCGAAGATCGTATTGTAGCTACCCGCGGTGCTCCTACTCAAGGAACAAGCCCGGCCGGACGACCACGATGTCCAGAGGCGCTACCCAACCTCCCCCATGATCTTCTTGGCCAAGGCCTGATCCCGCTCAGCGTAGACCTGGCTCACGCGCGCGTCGGTGTGCCCGAGGACGACCTGGGCTCCTTCCAGGCCGTATGTCTTGCGGACGTTGGTGCCTGTGGCGTGTCGGACCCGATTCGGGAACCAGTGCGGGAGCGGGTCTTGCCCCTTCTCCGCACGGTCCTTGTTGGCCCTTTCAATCGCCCGATCGACGGCTCGCCGATAGGTATCGGTGTTGTAGCGGCGGCCCGCCCGCCGACGCGGACTCCGTTTAGGTTGCCGGTTCGCCTGGGACGGCGTTATCGGCGACTGGCGGCTCTCCCGTCGTGCCGCGTTCCGCTTCTGCTCAGCCTCGGCAGGAACAAAGCAATATGTCTCCTTGTCCCGCAGCAGGTAGGGTCGCAGGACATCCTGGCCCTTCGGGCCGATGAAGATGATCCTGTCGAGGTCATGGTGTTCTGTCTTGTGCTCGCCCGGCTGAAAACTCCATACCTCACCAGAGGTGTCCACGTCGCACGGCCGGAGAAGACAAACTTCCCCCGGTCGCGCGCCCGTCGCCCGCTGAAACCGGACCATATCGGCCACCACTCGGGACAAATATGGCAACGTATCCTCTACCACGTCGTCTTCGACAGGCCGTACAGGAGGTGGCTCGCGGGCCTCGTCCCGTCCCTTGGGCACGTTGGGCACGGCTGCCAAGGCTTGCAGCACGGTCGGGTGGACGGTTCCTTCACCCGTGCCCCAGCGGAACATGCGTCGAATCGTGGAGAGCATGTGGTTGACAGTGCGACGGCTCATGTCCCTCTTGATCAGATCCGCCTTGATCGCCTTGAGCGCCAGCGGGCTGAATTCGTTGGCGTTCGTGCGGCCGTACCACTCGCAGATGATCTCCGTCGCGCGGTTGACCTGGTGCATCGTGTCGGTGGGCTTGCCGTGCTTGACGTAGTACGACTTGGCGTACTTGCGGTAGGCCGCCGCCAGCTCGACAACGGTGATGTCGTTCTGCACGCTGGGTGCCTGCGACGGACGCCCAGCAGCCAGCCATTCGCTGATGAGACGGTCGTACTCGGTTCGGCTGGCCTTGGTGCCGTGGGGGCCGAGGTAGAAATCTCGACCGTAGAGGGTGACTACCGCCTGCCCCGACGCTCGGTGCTTGCGGTATTTTGGAGTGGGAGGCAGAAAACGGTCTGTGAATCTGGGCATGTGCGCTCCTTTCCTATCTTGCCAGTGAACGGTATGTACCGTTCTTGACTAAGAAAACGAGCTGCACTGCCGACCACCGGCAGGTATCCTAACTCCACGATTCAGCATGACTTACGTAAGTCGGGGCGACTGGATTTGAACCAGCGACCTCTTGGTCCCGAACCAAGCGCTCTAGCCAGGCTGAGCTACGCCCCGCGAATCGTAAGTGCTTATATTACAATGGCTTCTATAAATGGCCTCGAAGTCTACTGTCCTCGCCGGTAAACCCAAATTAGCGGTTATTAGCCCCGTTTTGCGGACAAGTTGCGGAAAAGCCAACGAGCGTAATACGACCCTCTCTTCGGGCCCGGCAAATTGAAGACGACCCCGGACATAGCCCGACTCTCGCACACGGAGCGTGCTCTTGGGTACGACCCAAGCACTCTTGACCCTTTAAGATAGCCAGCCCTCGCTGGGCCGTCAACCGCAGGCCACTACTGCGGCTGGTTTTGTGGGGACCGGAGTCCAGGGTGCCGAGCCGGCGGAACGAACCGGTCCGCCTGTCGGTTTACTGACAACGGCTGTCCCGAGGCCTCTGTGGGCGTCCTCCAAAGTGGCGCGTTCACACAAACGATTGCTGGAAAATGGCTTACGTGGGCGAACGACGCCGGCGGTTCTTCACCACCGGACCGCGCGAATGGCAAACTGGTTCGGGAGAAAGGAACGCTTAATCCGAATTTGGCTCGGAATCGGTCCCCTTCTTCCGCAGTCGGTTTGACTCTCTTTGCGTGCCCAATAGGGACCGCCCGACGATCCAGGGTATTCCCGACGCAACCACCCTTGTTTTCACACTTGCTCGGTAGTACCGTGAATTGCACGAGAGCGGTGACTATAAGCGAGGAGACGCACCATGTCCCTTCGGATCTTCCCACGATTGATGGTGTTGGTAGCCTGCGTGCTCCGGCTGGGCTCGGCCGTTGGTGGTGGCGTGATTTTCGAGGTTCGGAGTGCCGTGATTCGCTGAACATTCACAAGGAGAAGCCCATGTCAGAGGACAATCTGCCCGCCCATTTCGCCTCGATGCAGGATAGATTCCCGAAGGTCATGAAGGCCCTTGGAGAAGTGGGAAAAGCGGTGCGCCAACAGGGGCCGCTGGAAAGCAAGACGGCCCACTTGATCCAACTTGCGGCGGCGGCGGCCATCCAGTCGGAAGGTGCAGTTCATAGCCACGTCCAGCGGGCGACCGCAGCCGGGGCGACTCCCGAGGAGATCTATCATGCAGTTCTGCTGCTGGCAAGCACGATTGGATTCCCCAGAGTCGCCGCAGCGGTGAGTTGGGTTGACGACGTGTTGAAGAGCCAAGATCAAGCGGCTCCACCGCCGGGATCTCTTGCACGCCGAAGTTCCAAGCCGCGGAAAAAAGGGAAGTGAACGGCGATCATCTGGAGCGGCGGGGTGACAGGATGCAGAGTTGGCCAGCAGCATGACGACCGGCCACTTCATTCTGCTTGGAATAACCCAAGCTGGCCGGAGGGTACGGCAAGCCATGAAAGAAATCAAAGGCGAGAGGTTGTACGTTGCTCTCGGGGCTTCCAAGGCCAGACGGCGGCTCAAGGGACACGGATTCGGTGTTCGGAAGGTCTACAGCGATGGCAAAAACCGGGCCGCCTACGCAAAAAGGTATTGAACGCGGGTTCGGTTCTTGGTTCGGTTTCCAGGTATTGTGCAGCCCGAGGCCGCCCTTCCCTACCCGCCCAAGGCTTCGGCACCCCCGGCCGCCCGCCGTCGTAGCCCCGCGTTGCCCGCCACGAGGCCCAACGTGGGCCGCACGGCCTGATCGTTGCGGTCACCAAGCCCACGCCCGGCCGGCGATTTCTTCCTACGTGTTCCGCCGGACGCTTACGTTGCTCTATACTGAAGGTGTTGGACTGAGGTGGTTGCCCAACCGTCACTTCACCCGAGAACAGAAGGAGGCGGCCGTGTCCCGAATACTGTTAGTTGCTGCGCTAATGTGGGCACTGAGCTGTGCCCCGGCCGAGGCGCGGGAGCGCGTCGCCCCGATACCGATTCCCCCGCTGCAACTCGGCGGCACGTTGCAGCAGGTCGTCGCCAGCCAGATCACACTGGTCGTGGCATCGGGGCGAATCGTTCACCCCGGCAACTGGCCGGACGGCCGAGGTTCTTCCAACGCCACCCTCCCTGGCGGCCAGGAAAGCCTCTCTTTCTCCCGCGGCAGCACGAACGGATCGCTCATGTACCGGCGGGTGGGCCCGCAAGGCGACCTCACGCTGGATTTCGATTCCGAAGGCCGCTTCCACTTCATCCGCCAGGAAAAGGAGCGCGCTGCCAGCGTGCCGGTCGAGCTGACCCAGACGCCGGACAAGTCGCTCGTGCTCACCATCGGGCCGCCGGAGCACCAGCAGACCTACCGCGCGGCAACGCTTTGGCACCTGGCGGTGATCGAGCCCGAAATATGCCGGAGCCACGTTTATCCGGTGCTAGATCTGCTGCGGCCACAATGGCAGATTGGACGGAAGGCGGCCCAGATCGAGGCCACGCTGGTCAAGCAGGCGGTTGAGGATTGGCCGGCGGACCGGCAGCCGTGGGCGGACTTGGTGAAGGATCTCGGCAGCGACCAGCCTGCCAAGCGCAACGCCGCTGAGCACCGGCTGCGGGCCGGCGGTCCGGCCGCATTGGCGTACCTCCAGCAACTCGATCCGGCTGATCTTAACGCGGAGCAGCAAGCCCGCATCCGCCACATCCAGCGGGCCCCTCCACGGAAGAAAGTCGAAGCGCAGCCGAAGGGGGACGACACGCCGGAGCAGGCCGCCCGCCTGCTGGCCGGCGACCCCTCGATCTGGCTGGCTCTGCTCAGCCGGCCGGATGCCGCCGCTCGCCGCGCAGCCGCCAAGCGGCTGGGGACACTGCTGGGCGGACCCATCGAGGTCGATCCGGCCGCGGACCCCGCCAACCAGAAGGCAGCCCGCGACGCCCTGCGGGCTCGCATCGAGAAAGCCGCCTGCCACGGGCCGTGAGCCGGCTAGGCGTCGGTCAGTTCAGCCGCCAAATCGTCAAGTTCATGACGACGGCGAAAAGCAGGCTTACGGCTACGCCCCACCCCGGCCCTGCCGCAGAGGCTACCTAGCCCCCAGAATAAGCCGGTCGGGCCGCCTGCCAGCCTTCTTGACGTTGATGCACGTTGAGGTGAAGATCAGGGGCATTGGCCTCAGGCGTACCGTCTCCGTTATTGTGCCGTCGCCCAGAAAGGGGCAAGCCCCTGGAGAGAAGACAAATGGCAACGACATCAGAGTCTTCGCTGACCTTCGGCGAACTTGCCCGCCTGGTGATCGAGAAGGAGAAGAAGCCGCTGACCGTAGACGAGATCTGGGCGGTCGCGGAACAAACCGGGCTTGTGTCGCAACTGAAGGGAACGGGAAAACGCCGAAGGCTACTCTTGGAGCAAGGCTCTACACCGACGCGAACGTGCCCGATGGTCTCTTTCAGGTATTCGGGGTCTACGAGGGCGAGGACGACCGCTTCGTCTTCGAGGTGCGGGAGTTCGAGGAGCGGGAGAGCCGAGCGGTGGGCGAAGAGGATGATGGAGTACCATCAGGCTGACCACTTCCAGCGAAGCGTCGGGTGACGGCGGTCGGGCACCTGCCAACCCACCCCACCTGACGCTTGCCCCCGCACCGCCAGCCGATTACACTAAGCCCACGTCTGGTATGGCATCATGGCTGAACCCACAGGAGGGCTTTCCATGCACCGGAAAGCGTTGTGTTGTCTGCTGACCGTCCTGCTGGCTTCCACGGTTTCCACGGTCAACGCCGCCGATCCGTTGGCGATTCGCGTCGAAGCGCCTATCCCGTTGGCCGACAACTCGGGCGATACGTGGGTGGCTGCGTGGGCGGCTGACGGCGCGGTCTACTCGCCTTCGGACGATACCTCGGGGTTTCATGGGGCCACGAACTCCAACATTGCCTTCAACAAGGTCATCGGCGACGATGCTCGGAAGCTTAGCGGCGTCACCGTCAATCCCATGAACGACTACGGCAAGGGAGGCCAAAAGGGTGCTGACGGCTGCACGTGGAAGTCGAGCGGCTGTTGCTGCCTGGACGGGACGATCTACTGGGTCGTCGCACGGCACAAGTATGGCGAGGATTCCGGCGATCCCAAACGGCGTCAACCGGCTGCCAACGCCAGCATCATCAAGTCGACCGACTTCGGCAAGACATGGACCCGCTCGGCTAAGGAGAACTACGACCAGCCGATGTTTCCCGGCAGCCGTTTTGCCGCGCCCTACTTCGTCGAGTATGGGCAGGATGGGCGGGCGTCGGTGGACAACGCCGACCGCTACGTTTATGCCCTTTCCAACGACGGCTTTTGGGACAACGGCAACAATCTGATTCTTGGCCGTGTCGCACGGTCGAAAATCGGCAATCTCAGTGCGAGCGAATGGCAGTATTACCGGGACGGCGACGGCATGGAGGACTCGGCGTGGATGTCCGACATGGCGCGGGCGAAGCTGGTGCTGGATGCGCCGGGCAGGTTGGGCATGAATGGCGCTGTCTACGTGCCGGGACTGCGGCGTTATATCATGATCGGCTGGTACTATCCGGCAGGCGGCGGCAAGATGAAGGACGCCTGTCGCGTGACGAACTGGGATTTCTATGAAGCCCCGAAGCCCTGGGGACCGTGGACGAAGGTTTCGACCTACGTGTCGAGTCCGCAAGGCTGGTACTCGCCGCAGCTCTGTCCGAAGTTCACCAGCGAGGACGGACGCCGCCTGCTCGTCATGACGGCGGGCGATTGGAACCAGCCGAAATACTATCGGCTGACCATCGTTCCGTTGCGCGTGGAGGGACGCCCATGACCGTCTACGGCCGGACGCTGAACAACAAGAAGTGCCACGGTCAGATTGCCTTGGTGAAGGACCTGATGGGCAAGCGAACGGTCTTCACCCGGTCCTGTACCGAGCGCAAGGACCTCGATGTCGTTCAAGTCTTCGTCGATATGGGAACCGACTTTACAGCGCCAGCCGGTCTTAGGGTGGATGTGGCAATCACCGTGGAGTCGGACATTTCTGCTCCTCGGCCGACTTCGGACGCAGGACGGCGCGCGAATGAGCACCACCGGCCGATCGGCGCGGCGATGGCCCAAGCGGACGGCTCTCACCAGTAGCCAAGCATTCTGGTCGATCGTCTCTGCCGGGGCGGCGGTTCGTTGGAGCATATCACGGCCCACAGCGGCTTTTCTATCCCCCCTATTTCTTCCAGTCGATTGCGCTTTGGGCGTTCTCGTTTGCTAGCTGCGCTAAGATGTCGCGCCAGTTGAAAGAAAGCAACGGAAAGCCGGGTCCCGACGGCATTTTTGTTGACAAACTCGGCCTAGTTTGCCGAAGCAACTTCTGCGGAAGTAGCGTCACATGCTGCGCGACCGGAGAAGTTTTCCTCTGCTGTCCTGTCCAATCCGATGGCTGGGCCAGGCTATGAAGGACTGCCGAATTCTTATGGCGACGCTGGCGGCGGCCTTGGTGGGCTGCTGCTTTCCAGTCGGCAACGCCTTGGGGCAGATTTCAAGTCCAGCGGCAAGTCCTGCACCGTTCCCACCGTCGCCGGACCAGCCGCGAGACGGGGATAGGTGGCAACCGGCCACACCTTCGGGGGAAACGCTCGATGAGGCTTGGCGAATCGCTTTGGCAAATGACCGCGCCGCCAATAACCTGGAGATGGTCGGCGCTGCGTACAACCGAGCTTTGGGTCGAAATCTGACCGATGCTGTGCATATTGTCGAGCTATAGGGCGATATTGCGCCGGGTGCCGTGGATGATCTCACCGCGGTGGCTTGCCAGTGCCGGCCAGAACTCGCCGAGCTTACAGCCCAGGCGGCGGCTTTGGAGAAGACTACAAAGGCGATTCCAGTCAGAGCCCGTCGGCACGATAATAGCAAGAAGCAATGTAGAGTCTTGCCGGAACAGGGAGAACACGATGAACCCGATCAACTTTCAGCACAACCAGTGGCACATCCAGGGAACGCGGGAAATCGTCGAAGTTCGGCGGATTCAAGGGCCACCGGACGAAAGGTTCCATATCTTTGTGCGTGGGCAAATGGTGTACGACAATCTGCCGCGTAATGACCAGCGTGTGTTGCTGGCATCCATGATCCAGAATACGGTCCCGAACGAATTGCTGAGCGTTGCCTCTCAAGCACTCCATCGTAGCGCCGAAATCCTGCAACAACAGATGGCCGCTGCTCAGCAAAATGATGCAGTCGAAGACCCAGCCCAAGCCGTTGTCGCAGAAATTGCCGCCGAGGCCGCGGGAAATGCAAACCCCGATTTCCTGTGGAGCCAATGCGCGTTTGCAGCAACGCTCCGGAGGCCGCATCGTGCATGCCAGTTGCAATGCGCATGCGCGTCGGGAGGCTTCGGCGGCAGTCTGACGCTTCGTCATCACGGCTCTCTCCCGTCGACCGGCACGGTCGTGATGCGCCCGGTCGTGGCGTGAGACCTCCAGGTACTGGAGCGATTCGGCCGCGGAGCTGTGCTCCACGAACTCGATGACAATCTCGCGTCCTTCCGTTTCGGCGACAGGCTTGGCCTGCTTCCCGCCGGCGGCCTGCGTTGCCTTGGCGTTGCTCGTCTTGGCCTTCGGGTTCTTGACGCTGGCCGGCTTCGCGGTCTTCTTCCTGGTGCTCATCGTGCATTTCCTTTCTGTGTGCGTTTCGTGGCCGCGCGGCCTCCGCGCGGCCCGGTAAGACACATGACTAAATCAGCCAGGCCAGAACATCAAGTCGACGGCCCGAAGAATTGCCGCAAAAGCCCCTGGCCCGCGTCGGGGTCACCATCGCGGCTACGGGGCCAAGGCTGTTAGGCCGCCTGGCCCCGACTCCCGGCCCCGCCGTTATGCGTTCTGAACCGTAAGAGGTGCTGATTTGGCAGCCCGCCTCGCCCGAAAAGCTGATTATGGCAGCTACGCCATCGACCCGCGGGATGAGCCCGATCGCTTCGCCCACCGCAACCAGTTTCCAGGCGGTTCTTGTTGGCCGTCAATCACCGCAGAGAGCAACCCTCGACTGTGCCTGGAAACGAGTCGGGAATACCACCACGGCCCCAAGAAAGCCGTTTCAAAGCCCAACGCGCGCTAATCCAGAATCAGCATCGCCTATTGGGCAATGGCAGCACGGCGAGCAACCCGCCTCCGGCGGCGACGGACCTGGGCTTCACGGGATTCTTCTTCTCGCTGCTTAAGCCGATGCTCGGGATGGGCCGCAACCCAGTGATCTGGCAGCAGGGCTTCCAGGGCAGCGGTGTCGCCGGGGGCGATGGCCGCATAGCATCCGAAGCATTTCCCGAGCCCTTGCCTGCGGAGGTGGGGCACGCCGACGCGTGCTGAAAATGACCTTCGCTGCGGAGGTGGGGGTGACCGACGCAGGCAACCTGGGCGGACGTTGTGCCGAGGGTGGATTCTCGGGACTCCGAAGAAACGTATGGCTTTATGAGAAAGTCAGCCATTCGACCATCAGGAAGACCGGCTGCCGCGGCTGCCCGTCCGCATCGGAGAGTGCATGCGACACTGGTGGCAGCGGGTGCGCGACGGCACCTGACGCGTTCATCGTTCCAGAAGTATGTTGGTCCCTTGCGGCACATCGTGCGTGAGCAATTGGAACGCGGCATAGAGTGCTCCTGCAAGAAGACGGCGGGCACCTGCCGCAAACTGCCGAAGCAGGAATCCGCGCTGTCACTGGCGAAACCGGCAATCGTCACGCGGCTCACTGCTCCAACTTGTTGATGGGCGTCATCGCCCAACGCTTTGGCGCATTGCACCCTATTTTTGCACACGGACTGTTCCCATCCTGTACCACCCCTCGGTGTCCGCGTCGGCGATCGCCAGCTTTACCCGCGGTTGGTCAAAGCGATGGTCCAGGATGCCGATCGCCAAGTCGTACTGGCCCGGTGGCATGTCGATTGGGAGCACGACATTGCCGTCACACAGGTTGTCGCCAGGCGACCAGGCGCGGATATCGGCGGTCGTGGGCAACACGGCGCTGCGCTGGCCGCTTTTCAGCGCAGTGCCAGCCGGAAGGGGTGATAACAGGGAGCGACCCCCTTGTTCTCCCACCATGATGTAAAATCGAGCTTTCCGCTGGGCCTTACGGCCGCCGGATACGTGAACTTGCGGAGTACGAACCGATAACCCATCTTCTTCAACCAGCGGTTTACCTGCGGCCACCACTCCTTGGGCACGGCCGAGGACTTGCCATTGAACGACGAGATGTGCCACTTCAGCGACTGGTCAATGATGTAATCGACGTCCCAGCCCATGTCCTTCCAATGCTGCATCACCCAACAAACCTCCAGGCTTACGGGGGCCTTCTGCCAGGCATCCTTCATGCCGAAACGGATGATGTCCTGCGGGTAGGCGTCGAGCATGTGACACCAGGTCTTGCTGAAGCCGCCCATGTCGCCCAGGCAGTCGACGCGCCAGCCGACGTTGCGCTTCGATAGCGCGTACTTGTTGGTCTTCTCATCGGAGAGCTGCATGAGAAGGTGGGTCTTCGGGAAGGCGTCCAGATAGCTGTCGACCAGGTTCTCTGCGGTCTTTTGCGTCAGGCGTTCAGAGCCGCCCCCTTCGCCCCAGAACCCGACGATCGAGACATCCACGTTCTCCAGCAACGGGTGGCCGTCGTAGCGTTTACCCAGCGCGCGGATCATGCCGCCAAATCGCTCGATGTACCGCGGATCCTCGGGATTGGTCCGCCATCCTTTGTCCGGCACGTTGGCCTCGGGCCCCATCATCGCGCGGTACCAGTCGGGCACGTCGTTGTCGGCCTTGCTCCCGTAAGGGGCGATCCGCAGCAAGAGCGTCTGCCGCCGCTGACCCGCTGTCTCCAATGCCTTGTCGATCAGGTCCCACTGGTACTGGCCTTTGGCGGGCTCGATGAACCTCCAGTAGATGCGGAAATACGCCAGGGAAGTCATGGGGTGGTCCTTGTTCTCCAGATTGCCGTTGAACGGCTGATAGACGATCGGGTATCCTTCGGTCCATTTCTTCCCTTCGTTCAGCGCATCGCCATTGAACCGCTGAAAGGTCATGAACCCGATGCCCGGATTGACCAGCACGTCATCGATTTCCTTTGGGCGAACAATGACCCTCTCCTGGCCGCAGACGGCGCTCGGATACACGCCTGCGAGTACAAAGACTAGGACGACTTGAATTCTTTGTGCACTGCGGTTCATAGAGGCCACTTTGAGGTTTGGTGAGACGGTATGCGGCTTGCAACAGGGAGCTTCACTGGCCGCCAGTCATTTCCTGGGCTCATAGACGACCATCAGGGCCGGACGGAACTTGATATCTTTGACCCGCGGAGTGTACATCGACATGTAGTCGTTGGAATCGCCGTACAGGAAGAACCCGTGGTTGACGTGCCGGCCGTCGAACCAGAACTTCACGGCCTCGGTGAAATCCCAGACACTGACCGCTCCGCCGCCGGCCGGGCCATGCGCGATGAAGACGGGCCAGAAGTCGGGGTCTTCGCCGTAGTACAGCCCGCTAACGGCTTTCCAGTACTTGCCCTTGGCATAGCAGTAGCAGTTGGCCGAGGCCGCATCCCAATCGCGATTGCAGGGTTCGGCGACCCACAGGTTGGGCTTCGCGGGCGGCTTGAGATCGTTCCCCAGCGATCGTGTGACGACGAGCCGAGCCGCCAGGATGGTCGCGTCCTTCGGGATGCTCGACAAGTCGGCCTGCATCAACACGCTGCGATGGCGCATGAAGGCCTCCACGGTATCGTAGAGGGTCGGCGTCCTTTCGCGTCCCGGATTGGGGCCGTCCGGGCCATGGCAGCTCAGGTACACGACCTTCCAGCCCGTGTAGACCTTGTCGGGGTCCGCCGGGTCCCATCCCTTCTCACCGTCGCGCAGGACCGCGTCGACGGCCTTCGGCCGGCTTTGCTTGATCTTGTCGAGCTGCGCCTTGAACTCCGCCTCCACCTGCTCGATGGTTTTGGGCTCGGGCATCGTCCACTTGTCTTTCAGCCCGGCGGCAAGGTCGCGCGAGTTGCCGACTTCCGCGTCCGCGCCGAGGACCTTGAATCTCGTGACGGCCCGGGTTCTCTGGTACTCACGGGCGGCGGCGGCCGAGTATCCGTCGTGGTTGTAGGGCGAATACCAGGCCAGGAACGGATCCGCCACGTGCGGCGGTGGCCAGTCGGGGCTGAGCCGCACGTTGCCCACCCGCAGCGATTGGCCCTTCTCCGGTTGGAACATGCCGATGACGAACGAGGTGAGGTCGCCCCTGCCCGGGTCGAGCACACCGAGGCCGTGGCGGATTGTCAAGGTCACCTCGTTCCGGCCTGCCAGGAGGATCATGGTTTTCTCCCAGTGCGGCTGGTTCCCCTTTTCGTCGGGTTTGCCTTGGCAGATTCGGAAGTAGGCTACGCAGGAGTGGTCTACGGTCAGGTCGGCCTTCAGCGTTTGATACGCCTTCCAGTTCCCCGCGACGAGGAACTTCGTGGTGCTGACCGCGGGCCAGTCGCCTCCCGCGAAGGTGATCTTGAGGCGACTCCCCGCCGTGGCCGAAGCCGCACCGGCCGACGCGTCGCCGGCCGGCACGATCTCGATCTTCGGCGCCGGTTGCTCCTTCGCCAACTCCGGCAGCTTGACGGGTGCCCAGTCGCGGACGCCGGACGGCGCGGCGAAGTCGAAGAGGACCTTGTCTTCGGCCACTGCGCGGCGCTGCGTGCAGCACCAGCCCGAAGGCCACCATGGCCGACATCGCCAGTGATTGGATTGACATACTGTTGCTCCTTTGCTCACGTGGAATAGTTGTTCGACCGCTGGGCAGTCCGATTGCTCATTGTCCCTTCACGTCCAGGCACACCACGTCCCCGGCGAGCCGGCAGTAGATCCGGCCGCTGCAAAGAACGGGGCACACCCAACTCTTGCTCTTGCTGGGGAATACCTTGGCGCGGGCCAACTCTTTGTAAGCCTTGGGCGAGGCCTCGGCCACCACGAGTTCACCGTCGTCGGTCATCAGAATGAGCTTGCCGTCCGCCGCCACGAGCGGCGAGAATCCAAAGCCCTCGTGCGTCCACTTCACCTCGCCCGTATCCCAGGATACGCACTGGAGCAAGGTGGTGTCGGCCTCGCCGCTGTTACTGTAGGGACCGTACACGTGGCCGTCGACCAACACGCCCGAGTGGAACAGGAGGCCCATCCCCTTGGTCTTCCAGACTTCCTTCGGGCCGCTGGAAGTCAACTGGAGCATCAGCGAGAGGCCGTCTCGCGGGAAAACCGAGAGAAGGACCCGATCACCGTGGACCAGCGGCGTTGGGATGGTGTAGCCGCCCCCTTTCCACGGGTAGCGCCAGAGTTCGTCGCCGGTGGCGGCGTTGAGGCCCAGGGCCACCTTGGGCGTCAGCATGACCAGGCCCGGCTTGCCGCCGGCGTCGTAAGGGACTGGCGAGGACTCGGCGGCTCCCTCGCCCAGGCCGCTTTTCCAAGCCAAGTGGCCGGTCTTCCTGTCCAGCGCGAGCACCAGCGCGTCGCCGCCGGCATGCACGATCACGACGTTTTGCACCACCAACGGCGAGCAGGCGTAGCCGCTGTACGGCCTCAATTTCCCTCCGAAGTTGCGCAAGAGGTTGTGGCTCCAGATGGGCCGGCCATCGGCCGCGTCGAGACAGCAGATCTGCCCCCGCGGGCCGAGGGTATAGACGCGGCCGTCGTAAACCGCCGGAGTGCTTTGCGTGCCCTCCGCTGGGGCCGGATGCGAGTGCTCCCAGAGGACGTTGCCCGTCTCGGCGTCGAGACACCAGACAAACTCCCTGCCCAGCGTTCGGCCCTCTTCGTCTTTCTTGTACTTGCCGTCCGGCCCCGGCTTGTCCGGCGCGGAGCCCATCGTGTAGACGCGGCCGCCCGCCACTGCGAAAGAGGAGTACCCGCCGCCATTGACCTTGGCCTTCCAGAGCACCTTGGGGCCTTTTTCGGGCCACCGCGTGGTCCAGCCTTTCTCGGTGGAAACACCATCTCGGTTCGGGCCGCGCCACTGCGGCCAATCCCCCGCAAGAATGGAGGTGGATATCGAGGCAACTGACGCCAGTGCCACGGCCGCCCCGATGCCCTTGCGAACCAGAGACTTGGTCCTCATGGCTCGTTGCACGTTATTTCTCCTCGGTGCAATACAGGTTCGACTCCCCGCGAAGGTAGACGCGCTTGCCGTCGAGAACCGGATCGGCGGTGAACCGCTCCAGCCGGGGGTTTCCCGTACCGGCATTCAGGACCGGCTCCAGACGGTTCTTGGCGACCAGTTTGAATTCGCGTCCGGACTCGAAGACCGCGCAGGTGCCCGTCGGTCCCAGGGCATAAAGGTACTTGCCTGCCTTTGCCAGGCTCGGCCGCATGAATGCGTCGAGGTCCACGTCAAGCTTCTTCTGATAGACCACCGCGGCCTTCTCAACGTCCACAACGGAGAGCACGCCGGTGTGCTTCAGGCAGTACAGCAGCCCGTCGGAAAGCACGGGGCCGCCCCAGTAGAGACTGTCTTGGTAGAACATCCTGCATTCTGAAGTGTTGAGCTTGACTTTCTTGCTCGAAAGCGGCCGGATGCGGTTGGCCGCCTCCGCCGGCAGCTTGAGGATGTACACCCGCCCGTCGTTCTTCACGTTGCACACGGTACTGCCATCGACAACGGGGGCGGCCAACTGGTAGTAGGCCATCGGGTTGTCGAGGAACACCTGTTGCCCATCCGCCGTGCGGTAAATGTCCGTGTTGGAAGTCATGAACATGGGCACGCCGCCGATATTTAGCGCAGAAACCCCCGCCGATCGCAGACCACCAGTGTTCATTCTTCGGATCCTTGCAGATGGGCTTGGTCCAAGCCACCTTGCCGGTCTTCGCATCGAGGGCCTCGATGTCGTACATATAGAGGATCACCTTGCCGCCGACGAGCAACGGCGAGGTCTGGTAACCATGGTGCTGCTCGCCGGGGCGGTTGTCCAGGGTGATCCAGCGGCGATTGCCGTCAAGGTCGTAGCAGGCGGTGATGCCGCTGGCGAACCACGCCCAAACGTTCTTCCCGTCGCTCATGGGGACGAAGCCCGCCATCCCAAAGTCCTGTTGGCGGGTGAGGGTGTACTTCGCCGCATTGATCTTCACCATCGTCGCGTAGAGCTTCTTCTGGGCCTCCGCCTTGGCGGCAAGCTGCTCCTTGCTCGGGCCGGCGGGCGTGCCGCAGGCGTCGTTGATCCAGTTCAGTTCCGCCGCGAGCTTGGCGGCCTCATCGAACAGCGGGTTACCCTTCCGGTCGGCCTCGGGTGTCGCCTCGAAGTAGTTGACCGACCTCGCCCACAGGATCTTTCCGGAGTTCTTGTCGAGGCATACGAGGTCGTAGGGCTCGGACAGGAGAAAGAGCCGCTCGCCCACGACGATTGGCTCGGCCATCCCGCCGATGGGCACCGTCCAACGGACGTTCTTCGTCTCGTACGGCCCGCGGGGGTCGCCGTAGACGACCGGGCGCATGAACCAGGCATAGGCATTCCACCCGGTGTTGGCCATGATGCGGAGGAGCAGCCGGTTCCAACCCTTCTTCAGCGGGAGATTCGCCTGCTGGAAACCGATCGGCCAGGTTTTCTCGCTGATCCTGAGCGCCTCCTTGCCGTTGACCCACAGGAGGGTGCTCGACGAGCTGTTGATGTCCAACAGCATCGTCTGGTCCGCAGGGGACCAGAGGTAGACGGCCGCGTAGGCGACGACGTTGGTTTTCTTTCCCCACAGCGACGCGAAGTCCAGCATCTCGTCTTCCGAGTCGGCCGCCTTCCAGGCGGCCTTCCCGACCTTGTCGCCCGCGTCGGGCGCAAGATCGGCCTCCCCTTTGATCATCTCGAACTTCGCGGTATCGGCCTTCGCCGCCGCCGGCACCGCAACGGGCCCCAGCACGAGCCACTGGCGGATCACGCCGTCCGCCAGCGACTTCCCCGCGGAAGCGTCCCCCTTGGGTTTCGCGGCCTGATACCTGATCTGCTTCAGCCCCGTCGATGTCCTGCCCCATTGTGTCGGCGGAGTGGCAGTGGGGTAACAGCCGCTTCCGTTGCCGCGCCAGCCGACGATTTGACCGTCGGCCGCCACGGCCGCGGATGCCACAAGCAGACACGCAAACGTGATAAGTCCTCTCATCGTTTCTCCTTCCTCAAGGTAGTAGATGGTGCATCATTCGTGAGTCTCTTTTCGGCGCCGGAATGGAAGATTCTGTCGCTAGAGACGATGGGCGTGGCCCACGCACTGGGTGGGTTTTCTGGCAGGCGTGACCCTACTTGCGCAAGGCCTCGATTGCGTCGTCCACCTTGCGGCGGAAGTCGTTCCAATCGCTCGGCGGGAACAACTGGTCGTGCTCACGTTGGCCCAGCTTGAACGCCGCCATCCGCGCGTCGATCAGCTCTTGGGCGGCCCGGGCAGCCGGCGTGCCGGCCCTCTCTTTCGATAGTCGCGCCAGCGTGATCAGCCGGCGATAATCGTCCAGCCCCTCGCGGAGTTGCTCGAAATGCACGGCCGGCACCAGCCGTCCGTCGGGCGACGAGTTGCACCAGGCGGCGTCGTCCTCGCGGCAATCCAGGGCATAGTACGGGTCGCCGGCCACAATGTTCCAGTGCCACGAAATGCGGAACTTCATCCCAAACTGCTTCGCCGCCTTGTACATGTAGTCGCCGTAGGTCCAGCGGTTGCCGCCGTTGTAAAAGGCCCAATCGCTGCCCGACTCGTGGATCAGGCCCACCGCCGCCTCGTCATGCAGGTTCCAGTTGGGTACGTGTAATGCCTTGGCCAAACGGAAATGCGGGTTCTGCCGGTCGTTGCCCGTAAAGCTGCTCGCGCCGCTGAAGTACGGCGGCCCTTTGGGAAATGCCTTCCGGCAGGCATCGGCGTTCTCCGTCGCCCGCACCAGGTCGTCGCCACCCGGCTCGTCGCACAGGTTATAGTAGACCGGCAGCCAACCTTGCGCGTCGGCGTGTTTCTGAACCTCGGTGTACACGGCCCGAATGAATGCCGCGTAATCCTGGAACCCGGCTGCCTTCATCGCCGCGGTGTCTTGCTGATAGGCGTTAATCCCGAAAACGCCGCCGCCGTAGCCGACCAGCGCCAGGAACCCCAATTCCTTGGCGACTTTCATTTGCGCGTCGGCGGCCTTGAAATCCAGCACCGGCTTGCCGTCCTGGAACCCGCGGTAGGCGATCTGCGGAATTCCGCTGCACGTGGTGAAGCCGTACTCCCGCATCTTGCGCAGGCTCTTGAGCATCATCGCTTCGTTCGAGGCGGCCGCGGCCGGGTCGTCGCCATACCAAGGAATCCCGATCGTGTAGCCCCACGGTCCGGCCGGAATGTCAAGCGGGTCGAGCGTGCCCGTGCGCACGCGAAACTTGACGGCGACCTCCGCCGCACTGCCCCGCTCCGCACGGATCGCGACCTTCCCTTGATAAAGTCCGGGCTTGGTATCGATCGGCGTTTTCACCGTCAGCCAGAACCGCCGCGCGATCCCCGTCGGCATCTCGACCGAGTTGGTCGGCATGATCAGCCGCGGCGTAATCGTATAGACCGACCCTTCCGCGTTCACTCGGGTGATGCGGTACGAAACGTAGCCCACGTCGATCGCCTCGGCCGGAATGGCGCCGCCCGGTCCGGTCAGGTCGCCGGCCATAACCGTCACCTTTCCCAGGTCTTGGAGCGGCACTAGGGCGAGCGTGAGCGGCTCGTACTCGCCGGCGAATGCCTCGCCCGCAAGCGGCTTGCCGGTCTCGCTCGCGAACGGCGTATCATTGTAGTAGACCTCCTGCATATAGTCGCGCGAGAAGGCTACGTAGCCGCGGCGCCGGTCCTCGGCGGTCGGCTGGAGCGCGTCGCCTGCCGGCTTGTGCAGGACCCGCTTGAAGTAGTTGTCGAAGTAGAACCGCCGCTTGGCCTCGACCCACCGCAGGAACTTCTCCCCTTCGGTTGCCTTGGCGACAGGAAAGATCACCATGGCCGACACGCTGCACGCATAGTCCTGGCCCTGGAAATCGACCCGGAGTTGCCCGTCGGTCACATCGACGTCGAAGAGCTTCTCGTGGAAATACGCCTTTTGGTACTTGTCGAAGGTGTTTTCCGTGGGCAAGTCTTCGGTGTCCCAAAAGCGGAAGTACTTCTTCTTGAAGGATTCCAGGTCCATGGTCTCGGTGACGACCGGCTTGCCCTGGGCCAGGACGGCCCGCTTGCGATAGCGCTGGTAGTCGCCCCAGTATTCCGAAGGACTGTCGATGTTGACGAACACCCGGTAGCGGCCGTTGGGCACGTCGACGGCCAGCCCGCCCGACTCGATACAGAGGAAGTCCTGGTAGAGCGGATCGGGCTGTAGGGCGTCCATGGCCCGCCAGATATGCGCGTCCTTCAATCCGTATCCGCGGCCTTTGCTGTAGAGCGTGCTGGGAGTGACCGGGGTAAAGCCTTCCATGACAGGGCTCGTGCCGGTGCCGAAATCGAAGGCCCAGAGCCCGTTGAAAGCCACCTTCTGTGCCGAGTCGTCTCGTTCCAGGCGCACGTTGGCCAGGTAGAGCGGGGCCGGCGGCTTCTCGCCGATGCCGAAGATCAGCGCGCGGATGTCGTTCAAGATGAGCATGCGCCCGGGCCGCGACTTCTCGCCCACATAGAGTTGCTTTACCGGGATAACCAGTGTGCTCCGGCCCGGCGGCACGACCGTTTCGTAGTTCACCCGGGTCCAGTAGTCGCGCGTGGCGCCGTCGCGGATCTCTATGGTCAGGTTCATCGGATCCTTCGCGTCGGTGTAGAGGTCGGCCTTGAGGTAGTCGTAGCCCAGCCAGTTTTGCGGTTGGCCCATGTCCACATAGGACTTGTCGATCCGCAGGGCCTTCTTTCCCTCGGGGGCATGTTCCTTGACGAGTGTGCCGCCTGCAAACGGGCTCTTGTCCTCGAACGCGGCAATCATCTTGACCGGCGGCCCGGCCACGGCCATCTTCTGGGCCTCCAGCGGCGTGCCGCAGGCGTAGCAGGTTTTCCAGGACGGCAGGTTCTTGTAGCCGCACTCCGCGCAGCGGACGATACCGGCGGAGCCGAGTACCCCCGGCGGCGCGATGGGAGATTCTCCCTCGTCCAGCACGGGCTTTTCCGTCAGCGGCACGCCGTCGCCTACCTTGACCATCGCAACGTCGTCGATCCACAAGTAGCCCGGCGCCATCAGGCCGAAAGTAGGCCCCGTCTTCTTCTTCTCCTCGACCTGGCCCACGCGGAAATCGCACTCTCCCTCATACTTCCAGCCGCTCCATTTGGCGAAGACGTTGCCGAACTGGTCCCGGGGCTTGGTCGTCTCGAACGACGGGTCTTCCAACAGGTTCTTATCATCGCCCGGCCGGGCGGTGTCCGGCCACGTGGCGTCGGGTCGCTGAGATTTTGTCGGCGGCGCTGCGCCGATCGAAAGGACGATCAACAACAACAGCACAGGGGTCAACGATAGAGGGCTAAGTCGGAACATGGCGGGACCTCAATCAGGTAGGAAACGGGGTGGGACAACACCAGCCAGCATAGGCCGGCAGGCGGTGCTTTGAAAGAGGGTACTGGTGGAATCGAACAGTCACTTGCCTGCGGAGGTGGGGGTGACCGACGCAGGCAACGTGGTCACACCGTCCGCAACCGAGGCGATGGATGCTGCATCAGGCTGCACAGCGGCGGAACAGAAAAGCAGGAAGGGGGTGGGGGTCTGGGGGCGGGAATTGGGGCCTCTGGTCCTGCCCCCAGAACTTGCATTTCGAAGAGAAGTCACCCACGAATTCGGGTGAAAACCCATTTATGAATGACCCCCGTGTGCGCCTCACGGAACGCGCCCGCTATTGATCAGCGATATTGCATTTTGGCAAGTCCTTTCGCAGTTCGGCAATGCCTGCCGGCGTCGCTTTCGTGCCCCACATGATCAGCGATTGCAAGCTCCTCAGGCCCGCCGCCTCCTTCAGCCCCGCGTCCGTCACCGACGTGCCGCCAATGTTCAGTATTTGCAAGCTCTTGAGGCCGGTCAGATCCTTCAGCCCTGAGCCCGTCACGTCGCAGTGATTAAGGTACAGCCTTTGCAAGCTCTTCAGGCCCGCTAGTTCCTTCAGCCCTGCGTCCGTCACCTGCGTCCCGCGAACGTCCAGCGTTTGTAAGCTCTTCAGGCCGGCCACCTCCTTCAGCCCTGCGTCCGTCATTTTCGTGCCGTTAAGGCACAAGCCGAACGGGGCCCCAGGATCGGGCATCTTCGCCAGCACTCCTTCTTTCCACTTGGTGAACTGAAACACCGTCATACCCCTGATCTCGCCTTCAACCTGAAACGTCGGCCTGTTGTCACCCAGGTCCATTTTCATCCACCCGACGTTAGCGCCGATGCCGCGCCAAGCCTTGACGATCTCCCGCGGCAGCGGCTCGGAGGCCTCTTTCTTGTCGGCATCCACAGCGGCCAGCACGTCCAGACCGCAGCTCGCCAGCACGGCCAGCACAGCCAGGTAGTGCCACATTGTCCCTTGTCGTTGCATAGTTCACCTCATTAAAAAGGAGCAAAAATCATTACGCCACTCGGTGTCCCGTCTCAGAAGCCGCCCGCTGCTGGCAAATCCTTTTTCAGCGCGGCAGCGCCTGCTGCCGTCACCTTCGTGAGGTAAATCCGCAGGTGCTTCAAGCTCTTCATCGAATCCAGATCCTTCAGCCCTGCGTCGGTCACCCCCGGGCAACTGGCAAGGTCCAGAAATTGCAAGCTTTTCAGCTGGGCCAGATCCTTCAGCCCCACGTCCGTCACCGCCGTGTTATACAGGTACAGCGCTTGCAAGCTTTTTAGGTCGGCCAGCCCCGCGCCCGTCACCTTCGTGTCGCCAAGGTTCAATACTTGGCTAATTCCGGTCCATTGACAGACGAGCACCGCCAGCCGATGCTGGAGTTTGGCTCCTCATCCCACGGCATCGGTGTACCATGACCTTCCTCCTCCAATCCCGATGACCCGTGGATGATGCAGATCGCCAGGAACCTGACCGACGCCGAAGACGGCTTCGTCAAGGGCAAACGTTACGTGCTCATGGACCGCGATGGCAAATTCTCCCCTGCTTTCCAGGCGATTTGGAAGACCGAGGGCGTCAACGCAGTGCCTCTGCCCGGCTACCACCAACTTGCTCCACATCATGGTCTGATGGCAACTAAAAGTGATACGTGGTGCAACCGGCCTGGACGCCCGAGGCGACGTTGATCACCAGCCCAATATCGCCCGGCTGCACCAGCTTATGGTCCAGCACGTGCCGCAGCGAAAAGGCGAGGGAATTGGTGAACAAGTCCTTGTCCTCGCCGGCCAGGTCGACCACTTTTTCGCGAGGGACCTTCAATAGTGCCGCGAGACGCTCGTTGAACGACGCGGAAAACTGCGAAGGGAGGACGACGCGAAACTGCTCCATGCCCAAACCCTCTTGCCGCAAGAGCTCTTCCACGGCGGGGGGCACCGCTTCGAGATAATGATCGAGTATCTCCGGCGCAATCCGGAGGTCGCAGAGGGGATTGGCGCCGACGAACTTGCCGGTCGTGGTGCGGGCGTCCTGGTGCTGCGTGGCATATTGGAAAACAAAGGGACCAAAGCCCGAGCGGGTGTCGGGCACGGCCTCGATGAGCACTGCCGAAGCGGCTTCCCTCAGTGCAAGGGGCTGGTCGAGGAACTGGTCGCGGCCGGCCTCGATTTCCGCCGTGACAACCAGGGCCCTTTGGCACTTGCCGGCCTGGACCATGCGAACGCCCACGTCGCAAGCATTGAGGAAACCCATCGCGGCATTGTAGACGTTGAACGCCAGCGTCTTCTTGTCGCGTCCGGACTGCACGTGGTCGTTCAGCTTCAGCTCGCCGGCGACGAACGCGGCGATCGCCGGTTCATAGACGTGGCCCGAGCGGGTCATGCCCGCAAACAATAAAAGCCCGATGTCGTTGCGGTCGCCATCCCAGCGTTTCAGGCATTCCTCGGCGGCGGCGCAAACCAGCCGCGTGGTATCGCGCTTCGTTCCGTCGGCCGGCCAGCAAGTGCCGATGCTTCGCACGGCTACGCGGGAAGTGGCGGAAAGTCGCGGCGAAGAAGCAGACCATTCCATGTTCTTCGCGGCGCCGGCTTTCTCAGGCCGCACGCCCTGCTGCTCGTACTTTCGTAACCGTTCACCGTCGGTTAAGTAGCAGTCGCACTCCGTGTGCCGTTCGCCCGTGGTGGCGGAAGCAGCGGACGGCACTCGGAGTGTGCCTGCTACTTCAGGCTGCTTGCTGTGAACGGTCGCGTGCTTCCGCAGGCGGTCGGGGAGATCGTCGAGGGTGTAGAGGCCCGTGCCGATCGTCTGGCCGGAGCCGGAGACCGCGAAGACCACTTTGTCGCCCGACTTGATTCGACCGCTTTGGATATTGTCCCACAAGGCCACAAAGTGGGTCGTACTGGCAGTGTTGCCGCGCGCGGCGAGATTGTCGATGGTGTTTCCCTCGTGGCAGATGTTCTTGCCGTACGCCTTATTCATCGCCTGCATCCCGTCGCGGAGCGAGCGGCGCGAGGTCTGATGGATGATGAGATGCTCGATCGCCTCCGGCGGCCAAGGGCTCCTCTCTAAGACTTGGCGGGCGTGCATCACCGAGTGCTCGGTGGACACGGCGGTATGCAGGATCGGGTCCGGAACGTGCATGATGGGCCCGCCGTGCAACTCGCGGGTCGGTCCCGCGATGCACATGCGGTTATAGCGGCTGAGCGTGAACAACTCGAGCTCATGGAAGCCCACGTCACACCCCTCGGCCGTCTCCAGCAGGACGGCCGCTCCTGCGTCTCCGACCGTCAGGCAGGCGATCCGCGGATCGAGGGACCCGGCGACAAGGAACCCGGCGATCTCCAGTTGGGCCGTGCGAGTGATTGCGGTGATGTACTCCCCGCTAACCACCATCCCGCGGCGGATGGCCCCGATGCTCAGGAAGGCATCGACGATGCTGATGGCCGTGAACATGCCGCTGCAGGCGTTACTCACGTCGAAGGCAACCGCATTGTCGAAACCGCAGAGTCTCTTCAGTTGCAACGACGTGTTGGGCTCGATCGAATACTCTAAAGGGCCCGTCATGCGGCAAATGTTGCAGGCGATCAGTAGATCGATGTCCTGGGCGTCATATTTCGAGCCAGCCAGACATTCCTCGACCGCCTTGCGGGCCAGATCGATGGAATAGTTCCCCTCCCCCGATATCCGCCGCGAGTGGATGCCGGTCATTCGTTCCAAGGGGAACTCCACGTGGTGGCGGCAGCCTTTCAGGACAGTCTCCGTCGTCACCTCGTTGGGTGGCAAGTAGACGCCCAGGCTTTCCACGACGGTGTTTCTCTTGGCGAGGCACGGTTCGTGCTGATTGTCGGCGCGACTGGCCGTGGTCGGACGAGCAAATGCGCGGGGCGGCTGGTCTTCTTTACTCCTCTCCGCGGCGCTGCCGGTCACGTGCGTGGTACGCTGAGTTCGCAAGACTTCTGCCAAGGCGGCGATGGTTGGATATCGGAACAGCATCGCGGGCGTAAGAGCGACGCCCGCCTCCGCTGCGCGAGCGGCAATCTCCAGGCTCTGCAAAGATGCCCCGCCAAGCTCGAAGAAATCGTCGTACACGCCGACCTTGTCGCGGGCCAGCACGGCAGCCCAGGCATCGGCCAGGGCTCTCTCCAGATCGTCGCGAGGTGCCACGTAGGCCATGTCCAGGGCGGGCCGCGCAGCGTTGGGAGCGGGGAGCGCCTTGCGATCGACTTTGCCGGACGAATTGAGAGGGAGGGCATCGAGCGTCACGAAGGTGGCAGGGACCATGTAGTCCGGTAGCTTCTTGCCGAGAAACGCCCGCAAGTCGCTCGTCGTCGCCGCCACGCCCGGCGCAGCAACCAGGTAAGCCACTAACTGTTTGTCGCCGGTCTGAAATGGCGCCGAATAGGCCGCGACGACCACCTCGCGGACGGCCGGGTGCTCGGTCAACACGGCCTCGACTTCACCTGGTTCGACGCGGAACCCGCGGATTTTCACCTGCTGGTCCGCCCGCCCCAGGAATTCAAGGGTTCCGTCGCGGCGATAGCGGGCCAAATCGCCCGTCTTGTAAATCCGCCGGCCGGGCCCGGGGTGGAACGGATCGTCCAGGAACCGTTCGGCCGTCAACTCGGGCCGGTTCAGGTAGCCGCGAGCTACGCCGTCGCCGCCGATATAAATCTCGCCCGTCGCCCCGATGGGCACCGGCTGAAGATGGCCATTGAGAAGATAAATCTGCGTGTTGGCGATCGGCCGTCCCAGGGGAACCGGGCCAGTGCCGGGTAGTACGCGATCCACGGCCGACCAAATGGTCGTCTCCGTGGGGCCGTACATGTTCCACAGGCTGCAGCCGCGATCCAAGAGCAGGTCGGCCAGATCGCGGGACAAAGCGTCGCCTCCGCAGAGAACCTTCAACCGCCGATCACCTGTCCAGCCTGCCCTGACTAGCAGTTGCCAGGTGGCGGGCGTGGCCTCGACGATCGTGGCCCCACTTTGAGCGATGGCCCGCGCCAGTTGCTGCCCGTCCGTTGCCGTTTCGCGGCTGACAATCACCACTCGCGCGCCCACGGTCAAAGGCGAAGAAGCTCCAGGACCGAGATGTCGAAGGTCAGCGTGGTGACGGCCAAGAGCACGTCGTCGGAGCTGATGCCCGGCCGGCATCGATCAGCGACAGGACATTGACCACGGAGCGGTGCTTAATCTGGACGCCCTTAGGACGGCCGGTTGAACCGGAGGTGAAGATGACATAGGCCAGGTTGTCAGGCCCGGTGCGCCTCGACAGGGCGCGGAACTCTCCCGGCGGATGGCCGGCCAACCGTCGTCCACAAAGACCGTCCGCCCTGTATGCCCTGGAAGGGCCGCCGCGAGATGGCGATTGCAAAGCACCGCGACGGGACGGGTCTCGTCGAGCATATAGGCCAGCCGGCCTACCGGGGTTCCTGGAGCCAGGGGCACGTAGGCGCCGCCGGCCTTAAGGATTCCCAGAAGACCAACGAGCATTTCCGGCGACCGCTCGACGCAGATGCCCACCAGCCGGTCCGGGCCGACGCCGCATTGTTGGAGATACCTTGCCAACTGGTTCGACCGCTCGTCCAGTTCTCGGTAAGTCAGCACCCGGTCGCCGCACTCGACCGCGGTCTTGTCCGGCGTGCGGGCCGCCTGCGCCGCGACTATCTCGTGGAGGCAGCAGTCGCGAGGATAGTCGCCTGCCGTGTCGTTCCAGTCTTCCAGGAGGATCTGCCGCCGGCGACCCGCTACCAGCGCGAGATCGCCGATTGCCCGATGCGGACTGTCGGCGATCGATTCCAAGAGCGTCTGGAAGTGTTCGACCATGGCCGCGATCGATGCGTCGTCGAAGAGGTCCGTGTTGTATTGCATGCCCGCAGAGAGGGAGTCGCCGAGGTGGAACATCACCAGCATGAGGTCGAAAGCCGCTCCCTGGTGGCCGATTGCGAGGGGATCGAGTTCCAGGCCGCCGCCGTCGGAGAATACGGCGACGGGCCCTGGGCCGGACGCCTTTTGTACAAAGCACTCTTCGCGTGGCGACGAAGGGGACAGTCCCATTTTCGCGGCGGCAGCATCGATTGCATGACCACCATCCATCGCGCCGTGAAAATCGGGACAGTCCCCCGTGAACGCCCACGGCAAAAGGCGTCTGCCCTCTGGTCCTCCCTTACGTGGCTTGTTCCAATTGAAAGCGACCTGAAATAGCGGCGAGCGGCTGGCGTCGCGCGGCGGACTTAGCCGCTCGACGAGCAGAGAGAAGGGAAAATCCTGGTGATTCAGCCCAGCGACCACGGTCTGGCGAACTTGGGCCAGAAAATCGCGGAAAGTCACTGCTGCTTCCAGCCTCCCCCGCAGGACGATCGGGTTGAGGAAGTAGCCCACCGTCTCTTCCCATCCGGCCCGCCGGCCTGCCGTGGGTGAGCCGACGAGGATCTCCGGTTGCCCGGTGTAACGATGGATTAGTGCCTGGAAGGATGCCAGGAGCACCATGTACAAGGTTGCTCCTTCGGCTTTGGCCAAAGCGGCGAGTCGGCGGACCAAGGAGTCGGGCAGATCGAAACGGCGTAATCGGCCACGGTAGGTCTGCACCGGCGAGCGGACCCGGTCGGTGGGCAGCTCCAGCGGAGAAAGCGGTCCGGTCAGCTCGTTTCGCCAGTAGTTCCAAAGTTGCTCTCCCCGGGGCCCGGCGAGCATCCGCTCCTGCCAGCGCACGAAGTCGGTGTATTGGGCCCGCGGCGGACCGAGGGCGGCGGGCTGCCCCGTCGTCTCTTCGCGGTACAACCGTTGAAGCTCATCGCATAACAAATCGAGCGACCAGAAATCGACCGCGATATGGGCCGCCGTGACCAACAGCACGTGCCAAGGGCCGGACCGCTCGAACAGGCACACGCGGACCATGAAGTCCTGCTCCAAATCCAGCGGCCGGTCGGCCTCCGCGTTGATCTGTCGCTGGAGCGACTGCTCGTCCCATGTGCTAGCGGCAATCGTGGTCAGCGAGAGCGACCGATGAGGATGCACCCACGCCACGGGTACTCCGTTCTGTGTCCCGTACGTGGTCCGCAATGCCGCGTGGCGATCGACTAGCCGCTGAAAGGCCCGTCCGAGGGCGTCTCGTCTCAAGTCGGCCCGCACGCGGGCGGCGTACATTATGTTGTAGGCCGAGCTTTGCCGGTCAAGCTGGTAGACGAACCAAAGGGCGCGCTCCCCGTAAGAAAGCGGTCTGGCCGTTGCCTCGGCGCGGCTCTTTTCCCGCAGGATCCGCGCCAGCAGCCGGCGTTTCTCATCGGCGACGAGATCGGCAATCGCATCAATCATGCACGGTCCTCTTGTTCCTGGAGCATCCGGCGAAGCATGGCGTCGACCTCCTCGTCCGAAAGGTCATCAAGCCGGGCGAGGACGGACGTGGCCGACACGCGCTGTCGGCGGTCCTCTGTCGGCGTGCTCGGGGAGGAAAAGGCGCCGGCGCGGACGATGAGGCCAACGGCTTTTCCGGCTTCCCGTCCTCAACCTTCGGCCGGTCCGTCGGCGGAAGCAGGTGGTCGGTTTCCGGCGACCCATCGAGCTCGGCAAGGACCACCTCGACTAGTTGAGCGATGGTGGGGTCTTGCAGCAGGCGTCCCAAAGGGACCATGACTCCGAGGTCGGCGTGAACACGGTTTCGCAACTCGATGGCCATGAGCGAATCGATGCCCAGGCTGTTGAGCGGTTGTCGGACGTCCAAAGCGGCGGCCGGCATTCGCAGCACGCGCCCGAGCTGCTGCCGCAAGTAGTCCTCCGCCATCGCGCCGCGCGCCTCCGCGGGGGCCGCCTGGATTGTGTTGCGCGTCACCGAGGCGGCCTCCGATTCTCGCCGGCCGGCTAGCAGTTGATCGTCGCTCTCGGCCAATCGCAGGTTGGCCAACAGCGGCGACTGGCCGGCCGGCAGGCGGCCCCGAAGCCAGCGGTCGACGTCTACGGGCAGCACGGCGGTTTGCGTGGCCCGCTGTTGGAGCAGACGCTCGAGAGCGGCCAATCCGTCGGGGACCGTCAAGAGCTGCACCCCCTCGGGCAGAATACGCAAGTCGGTAAAGCGTTGCTGACGGCAGTCCGGTTCGACCCGCTCCCAGAACCCCCAGTTAATGCTCAGGCCAGGTTTTCCCTCGGCGCACCGCTGATGGGCCAGCGCATCCAGGAACGAGTTGGCGGCGGCGTAACCTCCCAGCAGGGGTGAACCGAAGATCGCCGCCGCGGAAGAAAAAGCCACGAAGAAGTCCAGCCGTTCGTTGCGCAAGAGGTGGTGCAAGAGCCAGGCGCCGGTTACCTTGGGACGGAGCACGTCGGCGAGTTGCTCAGGCCCGATCTCCAGCAGTCTCCGCGGGTCTATCACGCCGGCGGCATGGATTACGCCCCGCACCGGCGGCCAGCCCTCGCCGGCAATCCGCTGGAGAAATGCCTCGAGCGCGGCCGGGTCGTCAATGTCGACCGCTGCTACGCAGACCCTGGCCCCGCAGACCTCCATCGCCCGAAGAGCCCGCAACTGGGCGGCCTCGCTCGACGTGCCGCGGGCCGCGTTTTGCCACTGATCGCGAGGCGGCAGCTCATGGCGGCTGAGGCAAAGCAAATGGCGGGCACCCTGGTTTACCATCCACTGGGCAATCTGGATGCCGAGATTTCCCAGCCCGCCGCTGATGAGGTAACTCGCATCGGCCCGCCACCGCATGGCGTGGTCCGCTGCGGCCGCCCCTTTGCGTACGATTCTCGCCGCGAAGCGCTGGCCGCCGCGATAGGCCACCTGGTCCTCGCCGTCGGAGACGAGAAGCTCGTCGCGCAGCAACTCGGCGGCATCTTCCAGCGGCGAACGCGGATCGAGGTCGATCAGACCGCCCCACAAGGCCGGATGTTCCTCGGCCAACACGCGGCCCAGGCCCCACAGCGGCGATTGGGCCAGCCCCGGCACGCCGGGCCCGTCGCCCACCGGCTGGGCGCCTCGCGTTACCAGCCAGATCCGTGGCAGCGGTGCCTTTCCCAGCGCCGACAATTCCTGCAGCAATTCAACCGCGCTTTGGCAGCCCAGCTCCTGGGCATCTTGCAGCTTGCTTGCCGTCAGATCGTTCGCGTCGGCCGAGTCCAGGCCCCAAAGATGAACGACGCCCTGCCATTGCCCGACGTTTGGCACACCCTCTTCCTGGAACACGCGACCAAGATCGCGACGGCAACCGACGACGTAGTGCATGCCGTCGAGCCGATCGTAGCTCTCGCCACGATGAACGATCGCGCACCGCCGGCCAGCCGCGCGCAGCAGCTTGGCGACAAGCTCACCCACGCCCCGACGGTCGGCCAGAACCAGCCAGCCCGCCGTTGACGACCTATCAGCCTCCGTGCGTAACGCACCATCCTCCCATGTTCGGTTTACTCCAGACACCCTACGATCTGCCCGTTCAAGCCCGGCCCGGGCCAAAAGCACGGCCTGGGGCGGTGGAAGCTCGCCGGCGGCGCAGGCCGGTTCGGGCAGGGCCACCGCGTCGTCGAAATCCTCGTCGGCCAAAAGGCGGAGCCAATTCTCCGCCGTAATCATCGGGTGCCGCGGACGCAGATCGACGTCGGCAAAACGCCACCAACCCTCCGTAAGCCCGAAGATCAAGTCGAGCCACCGCTGTGGACGCGTCCCTTCCAGGAGAACGAGGGCGCCTTGAGACGCCAGCAGGCTATGCGCGTGGGCCAGCGACTGCCGCAAATCGCGCGTCGCGTGCAGCACGTTGGCGGCGAGGACCAAGTCGAACTGGTGTGGGGCAAATCCCTGTTGGCCAGGATCTGTTTCGATGTCCAGCCGCGCATAACGGAGGAAGTGGCAGCCGCGGAACTTCTCCGCCGCTGCTTGTGTGAAGGCGGAGGACACGTCGGTGAACACATACTCCGTGCGATCGGCCGGCAATCGCGGCAGCAACTGCGCGGTTGCGCCGCCGGTCCCTGCGCCGATCTCGAGAATCTTGAGCGGACGACGCGATGGCAGCTCTTCGATCAACCGCGCAATCGACTCTTCCAGCAGGGCGTTGAGCGACCGGGCGAAGGGGGAGTCGCGGTAAAGCTTCTCGAGCAAGGCTGTCGAGCCTGAGGGGAAAAGGATTTGCAAGGGGTCTGCGGTTCCACGCAGCACCTCCGCCAGCCGGCTCCCGCAGTTCGCCAGGAGCGTCAGCTCGGCGATACATTCGGGATACTGCTCTTGAAGGCCGGCCAACGTCGCCTCAGGATCGACCGGTTCAGGCATCGCGCCATGATGCGCATTGCTGCCCGCGCCGCCGGCCCATCCCTCTTCTACCAGCATTTCGACGAGCATTCCCAACAGCCGCCGTTGCCCCCGTGCGATGCCAAGTTGGTCCGCTAAGTCCGTCGTGACCACCGGCGTGGGGGTCGCAAAAGAATAAGTTGGTCGATTGGCCGTAGGATGGATCTCCTGATCCGTCTTGGTTACGCCGACGGACTGGGAAGTCCATCCTACAGAAATTGGACACTTATTGTTTTCTGGTTCCTTGCCTGCCTTCGACCGCCAACCCAACTCGTCAATGCCCGCCACGCATACGTGGCACTAAGAAGGTCCAGCTTCGCAGCCAAATCCCGATACCGAGGCAGACAGAGCTGAGCTTTCAGTCGTTTGACCTCCGGCTCGACAGCTTGACTGACATGGGCTGCCGGAGGGAAATAGCCGGCCGCGGGACGCCGGTTATATTGGTCGAGCCGCTAGCGCGGCTGCCACTGGATCTCGAAGAACCAATCGTCGAGTGACGCGGCAGTCGAAGGTCCTCGCTTGGCAGCCGCTACGGGACAATTGGAGGCGCTGCCTTCGGTCGCCTCACCGATCCAGTACCGCGACCGCTGGAAAGGATAGTTTGGCAGCAGCACCTTTCGCCGCGGGTAATCCCGCTCGAAACCGTGCCAGTCGAGCCGTACGCCGCGGACGTGCAACTCCGCCACGCTCTGGAGCAACACGAGCCAATCCTCGCGCCCGGAGTGCAGGCTCGGCAGCCAGAGCTGGCCCCGGTCGGGTGGGGATTGACGGGCGGCCGACGTCAGCACCGGCGTGGGACCAAGCTCCAGATAAACATCGGCCCCCTGGGCATCGAGGGCCGTCACGCCGTCTTGAAAACGCACCGTCTCACGGATTTGCCTTCGCCAATACTGTGGCGTGGCAATCTCGTCGCCGACGAGGCAGCCGAAGACGCTGGAAACCAGGGACCGCTTCGGAGGAGAGAATGTCACCTCACCGCAAAGCCGCTCGAACGCATCCAGCATCGGTTCCATCAGTGCCGAGTGGAATGCATGGGAGACCCGCAGCCGCGAAGTGCGGATGCCGGCGGCTTCCAACTGCGCCGCGACGGCCCGCATCGCCGCCGCCGGTCCCGAGAGGACGGTCTGCTGGGGGCTGTTCACCGCCGCCACGTCCACTCCGCCATTCTGCTGGCCCAGGGCCGCCCGCACCGTTGCTTCGTCCGCGGCTACCGCCATCATCGCGCCGCCATCGGGCAGGGCCTGCATCAGTCTTCCGCGGCCCGCCACCAGCTTCACTGCGTCTTCCAGGCCGAACACGCCTGCGGCCCAGGCGGCCACGTACTCGCCCACGCTGTGTCCGAGCATCAAATCGGGCTCCAGCCCCCACGATTTCCACAACTCATAAAGTGCGTACTCCAGCGCGAAAAGGACCGGCTGCGTGTACCGCGTCTCGTCCAGCGGAGAAGTGGCGGCCGACGGGGATCCGTTTCCCTTGCACTCCCGATCGTCGTGGATGACCGCTAACAGCGACTGCGGCAGGTAGTCGCGCAGGATTGCGTCGCAGCGGTCCAGGGCCTGGCGAAACGTGGACTGCGTGGCGTAGAGGTCGCGAGCCATCCCCGCAAACTGCGAGCCTTGTCCGCTGAACAGAAACGCCACGCGAGGGCGCCGCGTCTCATCGACGCGGCCCCGCGCCACGCCGGCGGGCCGTTCGCCGCGGCCAGCCCGCGCCAGCTTCTCGACGGCCTCCGCAGCATTCTCGGCAACAATCGCAAGCCGGTGGGAAAAGTGGGCGCGTCCCGTGGCTGCCGTGTAACAGACGTTGGCAAGATCCCGCGGGTGCTCCTCCAGGTATCCTGCGTACCGGTAGGCCAAGTTCTCCAGGGCCGTCTCGTCCTTGGCGGAGAGCAATAGCATGTGGCAGCGGCGGTCCCCTTGACGCTCGGCCGGGGGCGGCTCGGGCGACTCCTCCAACACGACGTGTACGTTCGTCCCACTGAAACCGAACGAGCTGACTCCGGCGATCCGTCGCTGATACTCGGCTGGCCAGGGCGTCAACCGGGTGGGGACCACCAACGGTATCGTGTCCCAGGGGATATAGGGATTGGGATTCTTGAAGTGCAAGTTGGCTGGAATCTGGCCATGTTGCAGAGCGAGGACGGTCTTGATTAGTCCTGCGATACCCGCGGCCGATTCGAGATGCCCGACGTTCGTTTTCACGGAGCCCAGCAGAAGGGGATACGCGGCCGTCCGCTCCGCGCCTACTGCCGCGGCGATGGCCTGGACCTCGATCGGATCGCCCAGCGAGGTTCCGGTGCCGTGCGCTTCGATAAAGCCCACGTCGCCCGCCCGCACGCCGGCATTGGTCATCGCCGCTCGAAGCAGCGCCTCCTGCGACGGCCCATGCGGCGCCGTCAGGCCGTTGCTGTGGCCGTCATGGTTCATTGCCGTGCCGCGCACGACTGCCCAGATGCGATCGCGGTCTTCGACGGCGTGGGAAAGCCGCTTGAGGAGGACCATTCCGCAACCTTCGCCGCGGGCATAACCATCGGCGGCGGCGTCGAACGCCTTCGAACGACCGTCGGGGGCCAGCGCCTGAAGCCGGCACAGCGCGATCATCGAGCTGGGATCGAGAATCAGGTTGACCCCGCCTGCCAGCGCCGCGCGGCATTCACCGCTGCGAAGACTCCCAACGGCCAGGTGGACGGCAGCCAATGAAGACGAACAAGCCGTGTCGACCGCCAGGCAGGGGCCGTGCAGACCGAGAAAATAGGACAAGCGTCCCGCGGCAACACTTACGGCCGTTCCCGCTGCCGTGTACGCGTCGATATCACCCGCCGAGCGCGGCTGGCCTTGCACCCGGGCGTAATCGCAATTACTGACGCCGATAAAGACCCCCGTGCCCTGGCGGGCCAGCCTCTCAGGCGTCTCCCCCGCGTTTTCCAAAGTCTCCCAGGCGATTTCCAACAGCAACCGTTGCTGCGGATCGATGGCCGGCGCCTCGCGAGGGGCGATACCGAAGAACTGCGGATCGAACAGTTCCACGCCGTCGAGGAAGCCTCCCTTCCGAACGTACATTTTGCCGGGCGCCGCGGGGTCCGGGTCGTAACAGGCATCCAAGTTCCAGCGGCCCGCCGGAATGTCGTCGATGGCGTCGGTCCCTTCCGCCAACAATTTCCAGAACGCCCCCAAGTCGCCCGCTTTCGGAAAGCGGCAAGCCATCCCGACGATGGCAATCGCCTCGTCCGGCCACGCTTGCCGGCCACCGCAGTCGGTCCCGGAGCCGCTGGGGGCTCCAGCAAGGTTTTCGACCAAAAGCGCGATCGTGGGGTAGGCGTAGAGGACCGTGGGCGAAACCGATCGTCCGAAAAACTTCTCCAGTTCGCCCGAAAGCTCCACCAAGGCAAGCGAATCGAGGCCAAAGCGGGTGAACGCCTGATACACGTCGATCTCTGCCGGCCGGCGGCCCAGACGTGACGCCAGGCGGGTGACGAGCCACTGGACGATTTCGGCCGCGGTCAAGGGAAAACGTGTCCCCTGGGCTTGCAATTCCGTAATATGCACGCTGTTCGTAGCGTGCGTGGAGCACGGAGTCTCGCCAAGACCTGCTGCGCTGGGCGAACCAGACTGATGTTCAGGAAACGTTGACGACCGATTACGCTCCGTGCGTAACGCACCGTCCTCCCGGCTTCGGTTCGCTTCACGCACCCTAGGACTTTCTGGCTCCGCGTCTTGGCGCTGCCGCGTCTCTTCGTCGCAGCGCCATCGGGCGCACGCTTCCAGACGGTCTTCGATGTATGCGTTGCGGCACTCCCGACGGCGCACCTTGCCGCTGGATGTTTTGGGAAGGCCGCCTGACTTCAGGAGCACGACACCGTAGAGCGAGACCTCGTGCGTTTCGAGCACCGCTTGACAGATCGCCTCGATCACCAACGGGAAATTGGTCTCGCGGCACGGCAGTCGGACCTCTTGTGCCACCACAAGCCGCTCCTCGACCCCTTCGTCGACGCTAAAGCAACCGCAGCCGCGCGGCTGCAGGGCCGGGTGACTGTCCTCCACCGTGCGTTCGATATCCTGGGGATATATATTCCGCCCGCGGATGATGATCAAATCCTTTAAGCGGCCCGTGACAAATAACTCGTCTTCGTGGAAGAATCCCAGGTCGCCGGTGCGAAGGTAGTGGCGATTGCCGCCGCGGGCCAGTCGTGCGCGGAAGGTCTTCGCGGTCTCGCCAGGCTTGTTCCAGTAACCGCTCGCCACACTGGGGCCGGAGACCCAGATTTCTCCGATGCGATCCTGCGGCAGACGGCGGCGCGTCTGTGGATTGACCACGATCACTTCCTCGTCCAACAACGTTCGGCCGCAGCCTACCAGCCGGCGGCCGGTCGCTTGGCCGCTTTGCACAGGGACGGCACGGTTTTCTTCCAGCGCCGCGGCATCGAAGTCGCGCACAACGGGCGGCCGTTTGTTGACGCCGCCGGTGATCATCAGCGTCGCTTCCGCCATTCCATAACAAGGGTAATGGGCCTCGGCACGGAAACCGTAAGGAGCAAACTTGCGAGTGAAAGTCTCCAGGGTCTCCGCTCGGATCGGCTCGGCCCCGTTAAAGGCCACGCTCCAACTTTGCAGGTCCAATCCAGCACAGTCGGCCGCCGCGATTTTCTCGTTGCACAGGGCGTAAGCGAAATTGGGGCCGCCGCTGATGGTCGCGCGAAAACGGCTGATTCCCCGCAGCCAGCGGACCGGCTTCTGCAAGAATGCCAGCGGATTCATCAACACGCTGCGCAACCCGAGAAAGACGGGTCCCAACACGCCGCCTACCAGTCCCATGTCGTGGTACGCGGGCAACCAGGACAACTCGACGCTCGTGCGGCCGGGCTGAAAACCGTGGGCCATCAGGGCATAGCTGTTGTGTGCCAGGTTGGCATGAGTGACTATCACGCCCTTCGGTGTGCCGGTTGACCCGGAAGTGTACTGGAGGATGGCCGGCGTATCGCCTGCCAACCGCGTCGTCTGCTGCCGCTCGACGAATCCGTCCGGCAACGTCTCCGTGGCTAACCAAGGGATGCCCCAGAGAGGCGATCCCTTGGGGATCGCCGGCAGCGTGCGGGTGGCTACATCCTCTGTGGAGAGGATGATTGCTGGTTGGGAATCTTTGCATATTCCCTCCAGCCGCTGTCGATTACGGTTCCACCGCGGCAGACAAGCCGGAACGGCGACCACCTCGGCAAAGAAGCAGCCGAACAGCGCGGTTACGAACTCCAGCCCGGGCGGGTAGAGGAGCAATGCCCGCCCGCCCGCCACTAGACGCCGCAGAAGCTCGGCCGCCACGCCTTGCGCCCGGCGGTCCAGTTCCTCGTAACTCAGCGACGTGTCACTGTCGTCGTCTTTCCCGCTCCAGTAGGCAAACGCCGGTTCGTTGGGTTGTCGGAGGGTCCAATAGCGCAGCCAATCGCCCACAAATGCGATTGGGGAATATGCTGGCATGAAAAGCCGCTGGCCGTGCAAGATGCGCTTTCCCCCCGAGAACCACGTAATATCAAAGATTTTAGAGCCGGCCAGCCGGCGAACAATCCGGAGAAAGACGGTTGCCGTTACGGGTTTCCTCCCCATCCGCATCGGAAAATTGGCGGCGGCGACAGGAATTTACTCGCAAAGCTTCCACAGCGATGCGACGGTGAGGAGCAGGCGAGATGGCTATGCGTCAAGACCGCGGACTCCATGAAGGATTTGCCTCGCAGTGCAGCGCAATCTGCGGTTCCACCGCTGGCCCGACGACCTGCGGATGGCCCGCAATCGACGGCTCCGCCGCCTCTCGGCTGACCGACGCGCGTTCCTTGACTCGTCGGTCGCATGATATCGACTCGTTCAGGGCGGGGACCAACCTGGGGCCCCTGAAACACCTGCTTGTCCAAAAGGGTCTGACGACGCAGAATTCGCCAGTTCACCATTCTCGACAAGTGGGAGGTGCCCAAGTCCACCAAGACGTACGAATTCAAAGGGGAATTCACGTGCGTAGAGCAGTGAAGATTTGGGTTTGGCTGGTATTCTTGGCATGTACCGCCCATGCCCATGGTCAGATCGCTCCGAAAGTCGTAGACCTTCCGACACGGCCAGGCGTCTGGCAGAGAGTGCTCGTGCTGTCCCCGCAGGCTCCAAAAGCGGCTGCCATCCTGTTTCCTGGGGGTCATGGCGGCCTACGAATCTTGCCGAACGGCTCGTTCCAGTGGGGCAAGGGTAACTTTCTTGTGCGGAGCAGCCAGCTTTTTGCGGAGCAGGGTTTGCTTGTGGCTGTGGTTGACGCGCCGTCAGATCGTCAGGGCCCACCCTACCTTGCTGGCTTTCGCCAGCGGCCCGAGCATGTAGCGGACATTAGGGCAGTCATCGCCTGGATACGCGAGCAGACTAAAGTGCCTGTCTGGCTGGTCGGCACGAGCCGGGGAACGCAGTCCGCCGCGTATGTCGCCACCGAGCTTACCGGCCCTGACGGCTTGGTGTTGAGTTCCACAATCCTCACTGACGACAAGGGGCGCCCGGTCCCCGCTATGCCGCTCGGCAGACTGCGTATCCCTGTTCTCGTGGTTCACCACGAACAGGACGGCTGCAGCCACTGCTCGTTTAACGATGTTCCCCGCCTGATGGGAAAACTTGGCAACGTCCCAAAGAAGCGATTGTTATCATTCAAGGGTGGCGAGAATCGCGGCGATCCTTGCGAGGCTTTTGCTTATCATGGATTCAATGGGATCGAGCGTGAGGTTGTCTCCCAAACTGCGACGTGGATACTCGCGAAGTAATCAGGTGCCCAACGGACCGCTCCAGCGGATCGTCAAAAGCTGCGATTGTGTCGTCCGCTGAGCTTCAACGTTCGGGTCGCTCACGTCCCATCATGTCATGCGTATTGCCATCCCCTACCACAACGAGCCTCGCAACGCACTCCTGGCCGATCTGGCCGCCAGCTTCGCCGACCGACGGATCGACGGGCTATGGGAGCATGGCTTGCTGCTTAAGCACACTGAGCTTCCACAGCCGGCACCGTGGCCAACTTTCTATTTTCAAAAATAGAATCTCGATGATCTTCATGGCCCTCAGCCGCAATAGCACTGACAGCCCGCCAGCCCTCCAGGTAACGCATCGTCATGGTTTGGACGGTGGCGTAATGGCGTCCAAGCCCTTGAGGCCGCCGAAGTGCGAGGCCAGGTCGATCAGTTGCCGGTGGGCCTGGACCGTCGCCAGCATCAGGAACTCCTTGGGCGAGCCTGGCTGGACCTCACCCAGGGCCCGATGCAGCCGCAGTATGGCCTTGTGCAGCACGTCGCCGGTCTGTTCCCAGCGGCTGGCGATGGGGTACTGGCCTTGTTCAAGAACCGCGCTTTTTGCGGGTATTTGGCGCTTTGTCGGTCGAGATGGCACGTCGAGGCTGCGGGAGGTGCGGAGATTGCCTCAGGGTCGCAGGATGGGCTGATCGTCCCGGGAAACGAAGGGTTTCTGGCTGAACCCCTTCTGATGGTGTTTGCGCGGAGGCGGGGGGTGACAGAAGCGCGTTGGTGCCAAATTCACTTGCAGGCTGTAAAATGATCCTTCGGAGATTGGATCCAAGAAACAGAAAGGCCTGACGATGAAGACGCGATTGCCAGTGGCGACGGTCGGTGTGATCTCCGCGATCATGTTGTGGGCAGCGGTCGGTCTGTCGGCCGAGCGGCCGGACAAAGTCAAGCCCAAAGGCAAATCTGGCGAGGGAGCCAAGACGGGAACGACCGGGGGGCAAGCCGCCTCGGACGAGATCATGGCCGAGATTCTTCCGGACGACTCCGCTGGCGACTGGGTGGTGGACCGTTTTGCGGGAAACAGTACGGCCGGGCCAGAGTTCTTCCCAGGGCCAGCCCGTGAGGTCGGCGGATTGGGCCGCTGTGGTGCCTGCCCGCTGCCTGACGGCCGCGTCCTGCTCCCCTTCTCCGGCGGCTTGGCCGAGGTTGACAGCGACGGCACCTTGCAGCTTGTAAGCCTCTCCGGAATCGCGGGCACGACCGGCCAGGTCACGGCCGCTGTCATGGCCTACAGCCCGGCCGACCGACAGGTCTACACCAGCGGGCCAAACTGCGTTCGCCGGCTGAGCAAGCAGCCCGATGGCACTTACGAAGCCGAAGTGGTTGCGGGCACGCCCGGCAGAAGCGGCTACGACGACGGGCCCTGCGCAGGCCACTTTTACCCGCATTGATAACGTCGTCGTCAACAGCCGCGGCACGATCATTGTCCTCGACTACAACGAGCGGCTGCGTAAGATCGAAGGGGGTCAGGTGACCACCTTGAACAAGAACGTCCGCAGCGGTCGGCGAATCGACGGCCCCCTGGCCGACGCCGCATTCAGCCTAATAGGGTTGGGGGGCAACATCTGCCTCGGCGACAACGACGACGTGTTGTACCTTTCGGATCATTGGAACTTCTGCCTGCGGAAGATCGACCTTGCTCACGACGCAGTGAGTACGGTTGCTGGCATGCCCAAACCGATTCAGGGGAACCCGAAGCTAAATGTGCAGCAGCGCCGCTACAACCGCAACAGCGACGGGCCGGCTTTGACGTGGGCCAGCTTCAATTCGGGCTGCGCCTACGTCTGCTACGACCCGATCTACAAGGCCGTGTGGTGCGGCGGACCGGACGAAAGCCGGCTGCGCTGGCTCCGCGGTGGCGAGGTACGGACCGTGGTCGGCGCAAAGCCGGACAACAAATGGGCCAAGGACGGCCTGGGGACGCCGGCCGAGAAAGCAACCTTCAACTGGAACGCCGTCATTGCCGTCGATTTTCAGGGCCGAGTCTACACGTCGTGCTCGGGCGAGCCCAACGGCGTCTGGCGGATTTACAACCGGAAGGAGGTGAAACCATGAGTCGCATCTTCTTCGCTTTGCCGATCCTTGCGTGGGCCACCTTGCGCCGGCCCAGAATCTGACGGTTGGCAACGAGCAACTCATGCCGTCGGCGCCCCGGCCTTTCCGCGGTACTCAAGCGACACCCGCGGTCGCCTTTGGCCAGCAGGTTTACGTGGTTGTCTGGCGCGAGGGATGGATCGGCAAGGGCGGCAAGCCCCGTATCTTCGCCGCCCGGATCTCCGTCGACGGAAAGCTGCTCGACCCCAACGGCATTCCAATCGCGCCCACCAGCCCGGGCCAGCAGGAGCGCCCGCGCGTCGCGTTCGGTGGCGGGGTGTTCCTGGTGGCCTGGCAAGACTTCAACGGCAATGATTGCGATGTGCTGGCCGCTCGTGTCAGCGCGGACGGCCGGGTGCTGAACGAGCGGCCGATCGCCGTGGCCGTCGGGCCGCGGACGCAGGCCCTGCCCGACGTGGCATCCGACGGGCGGAACTTCCTGGTGGTCTGGCAGGGGCTCGTGGGCGAAGAGACCAGTTACCGCGGCTTCGCAACGCTTGTCGCCGCCGGCGGCAGAGTCGCTGAGACCGTTGAGACCGGCGCCACGCCACAGCCTAAAGTCGCTTGGAACGGCAAGAACTACCTGGTGGTTTGCGGAGGTGCCGGGTTCTGGGCCGGCGAGGTCCGCGGCGTCGTGCTGGATACCAACGGTCGCCCGACCGGCAAGCCGATTGCCGTGCTCGGCGGGACCAAGGCCGCCTGCTTCTCAATCTCGGCCGTGCCGCAAAAGGGCTGGCTGGTCGTAAGCCACCGCTCCCCACCAGATCCCTGGGGTTGGGGCGGCCCGGGGGCCATGCGGGCAGCCTTCGTCAACCTCGAAGGCAAACCGGCGAATGCGATCAAAGAGGATTATCCCCAGAGCCGTTTGCCCAACTGGCTCGACATGGGACGCGATAAGAGCAAGATGGCCACATGGCCGTGGGGCGCCAGCGCCAGTGCGTGGGACGGGAAACAATCGGTCGTCGTCTGGCAGCGTTACCATCTCGGCGGCGAGAAGATGACCAATTTTCTGAACTGCGACGTGATCGCCGCCCGCGTCGACGGCATCAAATCGCTCGATCCGGCCGGCGTGCCGGTGGCCGCTAGCGACGCCGAAGAGACCCGGCCGGCGCTGGCCTCGGACGGCGAGGGGAGGTTGCTGGTCGCTTACGAAAAGCACATTCCCGAAGGTGGCGGATCGGACCAAATTGGCTTCCGGCTGCTCGGCAACAAGTAGGCGACAGAGTGAGACTAGACACCATTTCTGTTCAAAGGTATTTACCAGCGGGGATTACGGTTGCATCGGTCGATGTGACGAATGGTACTAGCTTAAGCATGGAGTTTTCTGCCAGACTACAACCGCTTGCGATATCACCCGAAGCTAGCTTCAACCGCTTGTCGTCGCCTTCCTTAAGCTAGTGCCATTCGTGCGGCACGCTGACGCGTGCTGGAAATGACCTTCGCTGCGGAGGTCTGGGGTGACCGACGCGAGTTGGCTGCGTCGCCGTCATTCCGAGAAAAGGGTCCTTTTGCGGCATGTACCGAAATACGGTTGAGTTAATGAGAATCGCCCTGCGTCGGCTCGTTTGCCAACGGATGCTCGATCAATGCGGCTTTCAACACGATGCACTCGTGCTCAAGCCCGTCGATGGCTTCCTCTGCTTCGGATGGAGTACCGCCGCTCGACTTGCAGAAACGCTCCACGCGCAGTGCGGCTTCCTTGGCTGGTTGTGCCCCAAGATAGACCACCGTTCCTTTCATTCGGTGTCCTAGTCGCCCGACTTCCTCAAGGTGGCCTTTCCCCAGGGCCGCACGCATCTGCGGGAACAAGTTGTCCACTTCGTCGAAGAAGCACTGGATCATCTCCCGGACCATCTTGGGATTATTGAAGCACTGCTTCACAGCCAACTCGGGATCGAAGACAATTGCCGCCGAGGTGGTCGCCGTCACGGGCGTGCGGATCTCCTGGCTCATGTTGGCCAGGAACTCGCTCTCAGCGGGGTTGCCTGCGGCAGACTCACCGGCGTGCTTCTGTTGGCTTATGTCGATGACCGCCGCGCGGCAGAGTCTCTCTTGCCGCTGGCGGTCCTGGGTGGCTATGCCCTCGACCAACGCAACGACCGCCTGCGAGCCCTTCAGAATCTTGACCTCACAGGTCTGCTTGATGTCGGTCGCCGGCACCCGCGCAGAAATCGGCGAACCCGGCGCGGTCGTCCGGCGCCACGAATTGGCCAAACCGCTTGTGGACCACCATAGCGCGGTCCCAACCCAGCAGGGCAGCCCCGGCCAGGTTGACCTCCAGAATCCGCCCCTGGTGATCCCACAGAAAATACGCAACCGGGGCGAAATCGAACAGGTCGCCATATCTGGCCGACGCCTCCTCGGCCGCTGCCTGGGCGCGCTGGAGTTCCTCGTTCTGCATCTCCAGCTCGATCTGCTGCACCTCCAACTCGTGGATCAACGCGCGAGAGTCCGCTTCGGATACGGCCAATGCCACTCGGGCTTTGCCCGTGCGCAAACGCTCCTCTGCCTTGTGCCGCTTCATAGCCCACTCAGACTCCACGACAGCCACAGCCGGAGATTCTGTGGCCTGGGGCGGCGTGGCTGGCGATGAACCTGCACCGGCTGCCACCGAGGGCGAACCGGCAGCCAGGGTCTCCACGATCGCAATCATTTCATGGCCGTCAATGGGCTTGGACAGGTAGGCATCCATTCCCGCCGCAAGACACTGCTCGCGGTCGCCCTTCATCGCGTGGGCCGTCATGGCGATGATTGGCACCCGCCGCCCGCCGTCGTCGCGCTTGCGGATTGCAGCCGTCGCCTCCAAGCCGTTCATTCCCGGCATTTGCACGTCCATCAGGATCACGTCATAGCGGTTCTGCTGGGTCAAGTAGATTGCCTCTTGGCCGTCTCCGGCAATCTCTACAACATGGCCACGGTCCTTCAAGATGTAGGTAGCCAACTTCTGATTGGCGGGGTTGTCTTCCACCAACAGGACTCGCAGTTGGGCGCAGGGCACCGCGGACACAGCGGTAGGGGCCTCGAAGTCCGAAGGGAGTTCCTTCGCCAAAGGCAGCCGGACGGTGAAGTGGAACGTGCTGCCCTTGCCCATTCTCGCTTTCGGCCCAGATGCGCCCGCCCATCATCTCCACCAGGCTCTTCGAGATGGACAGTCCGAGGCCGGTCCCGCCGAATCGGCGAGCCGTCGAAGCGTCGAACTGTGAGAAGGGCTGGAAGAGCCGCTCCAGACCCGCAGGCGGAATCCCGATTCCGGTATCTCGTACAGCGAATTCCAGGTGGGTCTCGTCGTTCTGCGACAGAGTGCGAAGATTCATTTCCACTTCGCCACGCTCAGTGAATTTGATCGCATTGCCAGCCAGATTGAGCAGGACTTGCTGCAATCGCATGCGGTCGCCCGCCACCACATCGGGCGCCTCGTCGGGCACGCGGCAGTAGAAAGCAAGCCCCTTTTCGCTTGCCCGGACTGCAAGCACGCGCGTAATCTGGTCCAACATCCGCCGCAGGATGAACGGAGCCGACTCCAACTCCAGCTTCCCCGACTCAATTTTGGCAGAGTCCAGCAGGTCGTTCAGAAGGGTCAAAAGGAGGTCTGCCGATCCCTTCGCGGTCTCCAGGCAGTCACGGACGGTCGGGCCGATCGCCCTCGGCAGTGCCACATCGATCATTCCCAGGATGGCGTTCATGGGCGTGCGCAGTTCGTGACTCATATTCGCCAGGAACTGGCTCTTCGCCTCATTGGCTGCTTCGGCGGCGGCTTTAGCCTGCCGAAGTTCCCCTTCGGCTTGCGCTTGCTCGATAATATCGGCCGTCTGGCGGGCGAACAGGTCCAGCAGCCGCAGCGCGCGGTCGTCCGGCCGATGCGGCGTCTTGTAGTGTGTTGAGAACATGCCCAGCGGCCTCGGAGATGTTCTCCGTGTAGTGGCGGCACTGCTCATTCAGGCTCGGCTGGGCCTCCTCGTTCAACAACGCAACGAAACTCGTGATGTGTCGCAACGGCGCGCGTAGGTCGTGGGACACCGTGTAGCTGAACGCCTCAAGCTCGCGGTTGGCGGCGGCCAATTCGGCCGTGCGCTGTTTGAGCCCCTCGTTGGCCTCCTTGAGCGCCGTTTCAGCGTTCCTGCGCTCGGTGATGTCGATGTCCATCTCCAGAATCATGGGCGAACCGTCCACATCGGTGAACGGGAAGTTGTAGATGTCAAACGTTCAGCCGTTTGGGAGCTTCCATTCCCAGTTATGCGGCTGGCCTCGATCAAGCTGCGGGCGTAGAGCGAGGCGACGCGCACCTCCGCCGTGCGCTGCTGGACGCGATACTCCAGTTGGGCGTTCAGGTCCCGCAACGCATCCTCGGCGCGCTTGCGCATGATGGCCTGGACGATGGCCACACTCAGCGACTCAAGGGCCTCCAAATCCTCGCTCCGGTAGCCGCCCTTCCGGTTGCCCAGTCCCACGACGCCGATCGTCTTTCCGTGATGTACCAGCGGAACGCCCAGAAATGCCGTCAGGGGCGGATGCCCTTCCGCCAAGCCAATGCTGTCCGGGTGGGACGCAGGATCGTTGGTAAAGAAGCCCTTGTTGTCCTGAATTACCCGGCCATAGATGCCGTGGATTTTCATGCTTGTGGGCGGCTTGTGGTAGCCCGCAGAACTCTCCATCCGGCAAGCGCCCCAGCCGGGATCGCTGACGGCTTCCTGCGAGGCCTCCGCTATGTGCTGATGGACCGGGACGAGAAGTTCTGCGAGGAATTCCGTACGCTTCTGGAGAAAGCGGGGGTCAACCCGGTCCGTCTGCCGCCTCGATCGCCGAACCTGACGCCCCACGTGGAGCGATTCATGAGATCGATCAAGGAAGAATGTCTCCTGAGGATGATCTTCTTTGGCGCGGGTTCGTTGCGAAACGCCGTGCGGGAGTACCTGGTTCATTATCACCAAGAGCGCAATCATCAGGGGCTGGACAACAAGATCATTTTACCGGCCGAAGAGGTGGGGCGGACGGACGGCGAGATCCAGTGTCGGGAACGGCTGGGAGGAATGCTGCGGTACTACTCTCGCAAGGCCGCCTGAATGAGGCCCGAACTCCTTGAACGCGGCCTAGCAATACGCGCGATGATGCCGAGTCACCCGTCCCTTCCTGGGACATGGCCCTGCCAGTCTCGGTCCGTCTAGGCCACCGAGCCTCGCCTTAGTCCGTGATTCGGGTCCAACGGTGCCTGCAACTCCAGACGCTCAAAGCGATTGGCCCTGGTTTGACTTTGTTGACCATACGAGCTCTGCAATCCTTCAGATCTCAGGCCCGATCAAGACAAACGGCGCCCAGTAAACAGGACTCGCCCACTTGCCGTCAGGTCGCTTCCTTACGCTATCTCGCGCCTTTTGCAGAGCTACGCTGTAATTGCATTTGCTTCCCGATCGCAGGCTCGCAGCGATTTCCCCGAAGAATTGGGCCATGAGTTGCGCCGTCGCCTCGTCCTTGACCGGCCATTGGCTGGCAATAACTCGCCTGGTACCAGCCCCCAGAAAAGCCCGTGTGACCGTGGAACCCATTTCCTGCGAATGCTGGGCGCCAATGTTGGTGCTGCAAGCGCTGAGGACCGCTAATTCACACCCAGCCAAAGGTAATTCGTAAATCTCCGATACTTCAAGAAATCCGTCATCATCACGGTTCGCGGGGCGATTTGCCGTCGCCGCTAGCGCCAAAGCAGATTCCCCGGACACGGCATCCGAGGATGCGATGCCATGTGTTGCCAAATGAAGAAACATCGGGCAAGCGTTGCTCAACTCCTTCCGTAACCCACCCTCGGTTGCCGCAAGTCCTAACAGTTGCCTGACACGAGATCAGCCAAGAACCTCCGCGATCCGATCGGATTCAGTTCTCGTGCCGGGCAGGGTAGCCAGGCCATCGGCGCGAAGAATGTCGAGATAGCGAGTTGCAACGGCGCCAGACTTGCGCGTAATATTCGTAAAATCCGGACATGCGACGCTGAGCAGTCTGACTGCAGGACGCGAGACCACGCTCGGCCTGTTTTTCAGTGCCTCGAGAACCATCAGCGACGGCGCATAGGCAATTGTCATGGGCCGAAGCTCGTCGATGAAGAACTCCCTGCCATTTTCCTTGGTTAGCAATGTCTCAAATGGAAGCTGACACAGGCAGGGCCGATCCGCCGGCAATCACTTCATCGAACTTCTGAAAAGCCGCGGCGTAGTTGCCCGACGCCGCGGCCAAGCGGCCCTGATTCAGCCGAATATATAGCCCCAGCGGCTTATTTGCGATGCGCTCGTAGAGACGCGACGCCTCGTCCAGATAAGATTGAGCCTTGACGAGTGAGCCCTCCGCCCGTTCCATTTCAGAGCACCAATTGGCAACTTGGGTGAGCCGAAGGGGATCGGGCGGCTGGCAGTTCCGGTAGTACCGCATTGCGGACTCGAGATAGGGTCGTGCCGCGACAAAGTCGCGCGCGGGAGATGGCGCGAACCCAGGCTTACTTCGAGCAGAGGAAGTGGGGGGTCATCTTCCAAGAGGAGATGCGAGAGCACTCGGTACAAGTCAACGGAGTCCTTCAGCAAAGTGGTCGATTGCTCGGCTGGAGAAGCCGGATTGCACTCGGCCGCTTCGATTCGGCCCTGGAGCAGGATGGCCCGCTCGGCTTCGGCTTCATCCGCTTCCCCGAATGGGATCGCTTTTGGGGCGAGGAGATCGATCGCGCTGGTATATTGAGCGGCACACTGTTCGAATTCTCGGCGCGCTTCTCCAAGGCGTCCTGCCTTGCACAGGACTTGTCCCAGTTGACAGCGACACTGCGCCTCCTCGCCGAGCGCCTTCGCGGCCGCCAGCGGTTCTCTCGGTGCGAGGCGACCGCCGGGAGGCGGACGCGCGCCCAACGACTGCTGCCATGCCTGGATTTCCTTGTCGTATTGGCGCGACTCGTCTTCGATCCGCGCAATTTCCGCCCAAAGCACGCCGCGGAGCGGATTTCCGGGAGGGCGGAATGTCAGCAATGTCTTCAGTTCTGCAACTGCTTCGTTCTTTTGATTGACCGCCGCAAGACAACGGGCGCGAAGCCGGACCAAGTCCACCGGAACTCCCTCTGCGGATCCGCGCACCACGGCTCGCGAGTATTGTTCTGCCTCGATCCATCGCTTGCGCGCCAGCGGTTTCCCCTGGTCCGGCGGGGCCTGATGGCCGGCCGATTCCGCCAGAAACGCCGCCTCCTCGAATGTCCTCATCGGGACGTTCCACGCGCCCCGGCTTGATCGAGGTATGCAACTTGCCATCCCAGACCAGGGGCGGAAAACTGGTCTTCAAGGCGCGCAACTTGTCTAGATCCTGGCGGCTCAGGGGTTTGTCGCTAACGCCGCAGAGCAGCAATGTCACGCCGTCACCGGGGGCGAGCACGATATCTCGTCGTTAATGGTTCGCGGAGGATCCGGCCGGCGATTCTTGATTTGTTCGAGCAATTCGTCCATGCGGTCCGAGCGAAACGGCACGCGACCGCAAAGAACCTTATAGAGCACCACGCCGAGCGAATAGATGTCGGCCGCCGGGCTCGCCCAATCCGGACGATTTTCCGCCTGCTCTGGACTGAAATAGAGCGGCGTTCCCGTTCTCGCCCCCGAGTCATCAATAAAGAAGCGATCGTCCCGCCTTGCCAGGCCGAAGTCGGTTAAGCGGGGGGTCCCCTTCTCGTCGATAAGGATATTTGCCGGCTTGATGTCGCGATGCACGATCTTCTGCTTATGCGCCTGGTTCAGCGCGTCGGCAATTTGGGCAATCCACTCGACGCCCTGCTGCAGCGTGTAGTCTTTCCGCTCGATGCGCTGCGCGAGAGTCGTTCCGGCCACATATTCGTAAACGATGTAGGGACGGCGATCCTCCGTCTCCCCGAACGCAAGCACCGCCACGATGTTGGCATGACGCAGTTTGGCGGAATTTCTCGCCTCGTGGCGGAATGCTTCCCGGCGGTCCAACCCGGCTGACGACAACTCGTGGGCTACCTTGACGGCAACGTCGCGGCCCAGGTCCAGATCCTTGCAACGATACACGGCGCCGACCCGTTGGTGGCCACAACGACGATGAAATGTGCCGAAGCGCCCGCCGCTAGGCTGAGACCCGTCCAGATGATCGAGCCTCCGGCCGCTCCCACGACCGGCACGGTGCCGGCGGTGAATCCGGCGCCAGGCGACTGGAAGACAAGAGTCGCATTGGCGGCCGGCAGCGAATCGGTGAGCGACACGTCGGCCGCATCGCTGGGACCGGTGTTGGTCACCGACAACGAGTAGGTGATCGTCGTCCCGGCCACCACGCTCGCCGGGCCTTGCTGGACCAGGGACAGGCCTGCCTGCGTGTCGACCGTGGTAGTCGTAGAATAGGTGGTCGTCGAACTCGAGCCGAGCGCGGTGGCGGTGCCCACTGTGACGACGTTGTCTACGACAGACCCCGTTAAGCCGGCGTCGCTGACCAGGACCGTGTAGGTAAAGGTGGCCGTCGCGCCGGCGGGGAGGGTCGCCACGCTCGCATCGAGATTGAGCGTATCGGTCGCCGTTACGCCGGTTGCGTCGGAGAAGCCGCCGTTGCGGTTGGCGGCGCTGTAGGGGAGATTGGTGACCGTGACCACGTAGGTCACGGTGTCCGATCCCGCCAACCCGGCGATAAGGTTTCCCGCCGGGCTGGCGGACTCGGTAACGTCCAGACCGACTACCCGCGTGACCGTGGTATCCAGGCTGGTCGTGGCGATCACACCGGGGTTGGTCTCGCCGGCCTCCAGATCGGTCAGCGTTGCCGACTGGCTGATGATGCTTCCCGCGGCGGTGGTAGGGTCGGCCGTAACGACGATTTGCAGCAGCGCGCTAGCCCCGCTGGCCAGAACGCCTTCGTTCCAGGTTGTGACCGTTCCGACCGTGCTCACCGATCCCCCGCCGGACAACACGTTGAAGGTTTCCGTGGCCCCGGAGACCGGGGGGATGGCGTCGGTCACCGTCACATCGCTGGCGTTGGAGGGGCCCGCGTTGGTGACCGACAAGGTATAGGTGCCGATGCCGGCATCGGCACCGCTGGCGGGCCCGCCTGCCACAAGGCTGGTCGGCCCGGACAGCGCCAACAACAGGGAAACGTCGACGACCTGGAAATAGGCCGTTCCGAATTGACCGCTCGCCGGATTCGTAACCGTGACCGTGACCGTTTCACTGCCGGCCAGCGCGTAGGTATGGCTTTGTGCAGGCAACGTTCCCAGAGAGTCCGTGGCAAAAACCGCGTCCTGCGTGCCGTCGCCCCAGTTTACGTCCACCGTCCACGGGCCGGGATTGGGGTCAGCGAAAGAACCCAAACTAAAAACCTGCGAGACTCCTGCCAGCATGGTTTGATTTGCCGGCGGCAGAACGCTCAGCATGGGGATGAGGGAAACCTCGGTCGGTAAATACTCGGGCCTAAGTGACGTCCCGTCCGGCAGAGTTGCCCCGGTGACGGTGCTGAATATCCCTGAAATGCTGGCGCCCTGAATAATTTGCAGATCGGTTCCGGGACTGGGAACGAAGCTGTTGATCAGGGATGAATTGATCGATCCATCGAGAGAAACGGCTCCCTGAACGAGCAACTGATCGAACTGAGTTCCCGCGGCCGTCCCTCCCACGTCGATATCGAGGGCCCCGCCGCTCGTCTGCGTAAAATTTCCGCTGACAGACAAGGTGCCGGCTGTGCCGTTGCCGCCGACATAGATCGTGCCTGAATTGATCAGGCTGCCTGGAATTGTACCACTGCCAGAAAGCGTGCTACCGGAACCCAATTGCAAGACACCGACGCTTAACGTACCCGTTGGATCGATGACGACGCCGACGTTGCTGACGGCTAGACTTTGGTCGCCATCGTTGATGTTGCCGTAGTTGGTCACTTGCAGGACGGGGTTGAACACATAGCTGTACGAGTCGAAACTGGTAACAAGGGGCACGTTGAGCAGGCTGCCGGAACCATCGGACTCCAGGGACACCTCGCCGCCGGCGTTGCCGGTCAGCTCGGGAAGATCCACTTCGCCGCCCGCCAGGGCCTGGATGTTCAGGCCGGCATCATAGCCCGTGCTGCCGGTGACGCTCGTCACCGAGGGCAGGTCCAGGACGCTGTTGGCACCGCTGGCCTGCCACGTCGTGGAAGCCCACGAGACGGCCGGGTCCGCCGCATAGCTCGTCGCGGAAGGGAACGAAAGAGTTGCGCTAGCAGTTGCGTAAAGACTTGCTCCATTGATCGTGGTTGGCCCGCTGGCGAGGAAGCTAACGCCGCTTCCCGTCGCAGTCAGCGTACCACCGGTCATGGAAAAACTGCCGCTAACCGTGGAGTTCGCCGTTACGGTCAGCGAACCGCCGGTGATCGACAAGGAATCGCTGCCATTCAGGCTGTTGACCGTGGTGTTGCCCGCGGCGGCGGAATAAACGATGGTTGGGTTGCCGGGGAGATTGATCGATACGTCATCGCCGGCGACAGGCACGGCCTCGGCGCTCCAGTTGTTCGGATCGCTCCAGAGTTGACCATCGCCCAGGCCCGTCCAGCTCACGGCCGCCAGTAAATGACGGACCTCCAACCGCTCGAACCGCAACGCGCGGAAGCGATGCCCACCGGCCGGCCGATAGCCGGCGGCGTCTTTGCAGAGCCTGGTCCGCTTCGTCGTACTTCGATACACGACGGTTTCCCCGGTCGTGTTGCCATGAGTTCAACACATGGAGCGTGCGACGAACGCGAGCCAGGGCCAAGCACCTGAAGAGGGTTCCTCAAACGGGTCGCTGTCTGCCGGCTCGGACCATCCCGTGACTTCTAATATAACCGCCCCAACTTGTAAATATCAGCCCCAGGGCTTTGGGCGACCATTTTTTTCCATTCTGGAGGGATGCCCAACGCCCGAAATCCACGGGCACTATCCCGCCCTGGTTCGCCCCTAATGGGTAGAGCAACAATCAGCGTTGAAAGCGGAATCTATTCCCCCGGAATCTTGAAAACGGCGCTGCGGGCAACCGCAGATGGCGGCAAAAACGCCAAAGCGATTAGGTAATCTAGCTAAATCGTTGTAGCCCTGTCGGGTGCGTGTGACCGCGGATGCTTCCTCGGCTTGTCTGGCTGGAGCGGTTCACAGGGAACGTGTCGTATCGGCGGCCGTGGTGCTGGACACCTTGACGTTGGGCGAATGGACGAATAGATTTTGCGCGTTGATCCGCAGTGGATTTTGACCTTTCAGGGCGCCATGACCTCCTTGCACAATTCAAACAATCCGACCGATGATGAGCTGTTGCGGCGAATTGGCGACGGCGAGTCCGCCGCGGAAAGACTGCTCTTCGACCGCTACTATTGGCGACTGGTGTCTTATGCGCGTACCGGCATGAACGGCCGTTTGCAGCAGGTCGAGCCCGCGTCCGATTTGGCGCAGTCGGCCATGAAAAGTGTGCTGTTGGGTATTCCTGCTCAGGAATTTTCCCAGAGCAGCCGGGAATTTCCGCTGAGCAGCAATGAGAGCTTATGGCCGCTTTTGGTCAGCGTCACGCTCAACAAGATTCGCAATCGTGGCCGCAAGCACGGAGGTCCCAGCCGCCGGATTGCTTTGAAGGTTCCCTTAACGGATTACCAGATCCTCGTGGCGGGCAACGATCAGCAGGCAGAGTGTGAAATAAGCGACCTGGTGGAACGGCTTCTTGGCAGCTTTTCCAACCGCCGCCGGCAAGTCCTGGAAATGCTCTTGGATGGCTTTAAGGCGGTGGAAATCGCCCGAGAACTGAAGATGTCCAAGCGGACCGTCTACAACACACGGCAGCAAGCGGCCACCTGCCTGAGGGAACTATTGGACAACGCCGCCGACTGATCGAGCGTGAGATGGCAGCACCGATTCTGACATGCTGGCAGTATTGGTGTGATCGTTTCGGATCACTCTGGATCCGCACGACGCCGAGCTGTCCGCCACGACATTCTGCACTCTTCTGCGCGAGTTCTCGTCAGCTCGGCCGGCCAGTTCCGGCAATTCGGGCACGGACGCTTGACCCGCTCGCAGCCTGAACCATGATAAGGTCATGGTTACCACAACCCGCACTCAGAAGCGTTATGACCACCGACTTCCGGAACTCGTCCAGTAATCTCATCTTGGGACTCCAGGCTAGGGTTCCCAACGGCGGCGACATGCCTGTAGGTTGGGGCAACGGCGACTGCTGGCTGGCCAAGTTCCGACCGGCCGCGGGGAATGTCGAAACAAGGCCCGGGCGAGGAAGCGGGAACAGGTGAAGCGAGAAATCAGGGGAGCCTGGACCATGCGACACCCACTTGCCGTTGTGCCGAGACCTCCATAACTCTCGCCAGTTGCTACACACGTGTCGCGAGGCTAAGCTAGGCTGTGTTGTCGGCCCTTCACAGAGTGGAATACGATGGTCCCGAGCCTGGCACCCGATTCTCAACGACTCGCGAAAGCCAGGAATCTGGATGTAGACCGCTTGCTGCAGAGCGAACCATGATACCAAGCGGGAGATGATAGGTATGCGACATCTCCGAACCGTTCTCATCGGCGTCAGCCTTTTGCCGTGGGGTGCTGCCCTCGCCTCCGCGGCGGTGCCCAAGGTGGTCTGGTCCGAAGAGGCGGAGAAACTCGCAACCCTGGGCGGCATGCGCCTCGGCGCTGCCGTGGCCGACGATCCAGCGGCTTCGGGCGGCAAGGCCGTACGCATTCCCTGCCAATCCGGCTCCAACGGCTGGAGCATGGTCTTCAGCGCCCCCCGAATGGAGATGCGAGGGCAGGTCCTGTTCACCTTCCGGCTCCGTGCCGAGAACCTCCCACCGCTTACGCCGGGATTCATGCTGACGCTGGTCGCCCACGACAAGCAGACCGGGCAATGGGCCTTCCACCGCCAAACCCGCGTCTATGGCGCAAATCTCCAGGCGCAGGGCTACACTTCGGTCACCCTGACCCTCGACGTGCCTTGGACCGCCGAGACCTACGGCCCGGAAGTGATCCTCCAGTGGGACCCGCCTCCCAAGGGCGTCGCGCCGGTCATGTATCTGGACAAGGCCAGTATCTCGCTCCCAGTTCTCGACGCTCCGCGCCTGCTGGACGTTTCGCCCGCGAAGATTCGCTACCAGCCCCAGGAGGACGTGACGGTGCTCACGTCCCTGGTCAACCCCAGCGCCGCAGCGATCGAGGGAACACTGGTGGGCGAGGAGATTCGCGCTGCCGATACGCGCCGAGAAGTCATCCGGGAGAACGTCATCCTCGCCGCCGGCGAACAGAAGCAGGTGACTTCCTCCTATCGGCTCGGCGCCGAGGAGTACGGGCGGGAGATCCGGGTGCGGCTGTTGGTGGCCGGCCGGGAGGTCTCCCGCGGGCGGGACTTCTTCGCCGTCTCCAAGCTCCCGCTCTGGGTCGCCGGCGGCTCCAGCGGAGACCGCTCCTACTCGGCGGACAACAGCGGCACCGGCAGCTTTTACGTCAGCCCCGCCTCCGGCCAGGATTCCTGGCGCGGCGTACAGTACTGGAAGAAGATGCGGCGATCCTATTTCGAGTTCTTCTCCTGGGCTCCAGGCGACATTTCCGACCTGGCCCCGATCAAGGACATCTTCCCGGGCGGCGAGGGACGCCTGACGTTCCGCAGCAGGGAAACCATCATCCAACAGAACCGGATGTTCCGGTCGGTGGGGATCTGGCCGGTCTCCTACGTCAACGGAACCTGCTGGGCCGAATCGGGCTACAAACTCTTCCAACAGCACCCGGAGTGGTTCCTGTACGACGCCAACGGCGAGGTCAGCGGCTACGAGATGGACGGCCGCGAGCTTTACCGCCGCAAGGACGACGCCAACTTCGATCCCAAGACCTACGACCATATCTTCTTCCAGGCATGTCTGAACCACTCCCTGCCCGCCGTGCAGGAGTACGTGGCGCGGCAATTCATCAACTGTGGCAAGGTCATGGGCTTTGCCGGCGTGCGCCTCGACGTCCGCTACCTGGAGGTCTACCCGGGCGAGCGGAGCTTTGACGGCAAGGAGGTCGCCGCCACGTATCCCGAGGCCGACCGCATCAGCGCCGCTGCCGTCAAGCGCATCAAGGCGCTGGTCCACAAGGATCTCCCCGACTTCACCTTCGGCTACAACTACGCCTCGCCCGAAGAGGTCAAGGACATGATGGCGACCTTCAAGGAGCGATGCGAGGGCGGGGCGTGGATGCTCGACCAGCTCCCCTGCACCTACCAGGAGAAAAGCTCGCCCTATCACGCCTGGAGCGCCTACGTCCGCCGCATGATGTCCTGGGGCGACCGGGTGAACCGCTTTGGCGGCGTCTACAACCCCTACGACTTCAACCGCGGGAGCATGGAGTGCCCCGTCGACCTGGTCTACTCGGCCATTTTCCGCGTCATCTGCGGCGGCCGGGACTACGGCGGCTGGTACTACAACTCCCGCCAGCCGGTGGGCGACCTGGGCGCGTTTACCACTCGTTTCAGCGAGTACCTTCACAACGCGAACCGCCAATGGATTGCCTCGCTCCAGGGCGAGGTGGACGTCAAGTCGGCCGCGCCGCTGTGGTGGCGGGATATGTGCTTTTGGACCCGCGCGAGCGATGGCCGCAGGTGCTTGCAGGTGAACCTCGTCAATCCGCCCAAGGTTGCCGAGGTCATGGAGAATCCCCGCTCGGAGATCAATCCCCCGGTGCGCGACATTACCGTGACCTGCTCGCCCTCCGGGGGACAGAAGCCAACGGCCGCCTACCTGCTGATGAGCGAACCGCTGGATCTCACCGGACCGAACGAGGTGCAGGTCGTGAAGCTCGACCTGCGCGACGCCGGCGGCGGCAAGGTTGCCGTTACCGTGCCCAGCGTGCTTTTCTGGAAGATGGTCGTGTTCCAGTTCAAGGAGCCATGAAGATCATGTCCCGCACCTGGCGCGTCCTTGCGCTGGTTTCCCTCGCGTTGGCGACGGGTACCACGCCCTGCCTATCCGCTGGATTGGATTGGGTCGGCCCCAACCTCCTGACCAACCCGGACTTCGCGATCGCCAACGACCAGGGTCTGCCGGTGGATTGGACGGTCACGGCGACTCCCGTCGGAAGCGCCAAGTTCAATCTGGACCGGCAGGTCTTCCTGGTCGGCAAGGTGTCCTTCAAAGCCGACGCCGCGGACACCGGCGCGGCCGCGGTGCGCTCGAAGCCCGTCCCGGTCGAGGGCGGCAAGTGGTACCTGGTTTCCGTCGGCTACCGCACCGAAGGCTTTGGCGAGCGCGGCAAGTACAGCGGCGTGGACTCGTATGTGGCCGTCACTTGGAATGACGCCGCCGGGAGGCAGATCGACTCCTCGCCTGGGATCAGCTTTCCCTACCATCCCGTGGACTGGGACCTGGGCGATCGTTTTGTCCAGGCTCCCGCCGGGGCCGCGCAGTTGGTCCTGACCGCCAACCTCAACAATCACTCCCGGCAACAGATCGGCAAGAACATCCCCTCGACCCTGTGGCTGGGCAGTTGCCAGATTCGCCAGTACAACCCGCCGCCCACGCCGGAGTGGGCCTTGCAGAAGGTCCCGCGGATCGTCGAAGGCGGTCTGAGCACTTCTCGCGCCCAGGCTTACCAGCTCTCCTGCCAGAACATGGCCGGCGGCAAGTGGAGTTCGATCGTCAGCGACCCTCAGGCCACCTACGACTCGGTCATCTCTAGTCCCGAGGGCGTAGGGCAAGGCATCATGGCCCATTCGCCCTATTTCACCAACGCGCCCCCCGGACTCTATCGCGCCCTGCTGCGCGCGAAGGTGGCCGCCAACACAGGCGACGTGCAAGCCGGGGCCTTGGACGTTTTCTCCGAGTTCGCCGGCACGCGGGCTGAAGTCCGCCTCTTTCCCAAGAGCTTCCTGGCGGCCAACGTCTATCAGGAGGTCTCCGTAGACTTCGTCCTGCGCACCGCGGGCTACTGGGGTTTTCGGGTCTATACCCAGGGCAAGCAGTCGTTTACCGCGGACATCGTGAAGATCTTCCCGCTCGCCTTGCTGGAGGATAAGCAGTTCCTGGATCTCTACCCTGGGAGTGAAGGCGCGATTCCCGCCAACATCCAGCCTCGCCGCAACGCCTACCCCTTCACCGGCTTGCTTGTCGCCGGGGCCTTATACGACTACTACCGCATTGTGGACGCCCATCACCTCAGCGGCTACGAGATGAAGCTGAAGATGATCCCCATCCGCAAGGGCCGCTCCCAGGCGTATGTGGGCTTCCCCGAAACCGCCCAGGACCTGTTTGACAACAACGTGATCTATCTGTGCGGCGCCGACCTCGCCGCGCTCACGCTGCGTCAGAAGAACATGCTCGCCGAATATGTTCGGCGCGGCGGCGGGCTGATCGTCTTTGGCGGCCACAAGGCCCTGGACCGCGCCGGGCTGAAGGGTTCTCTCCTTGAGGAGGTCTTGCCCGTCACCGGCGGCGCGGGCATCCCGCCATTGGTGGCTTTGCCCGGCGGGCGCCTCTGGTTCGGGGCGCCGTCCATCCGGTCACTCGGTTTGCCGACTTCGACTCCCCGCCGGTCTGCTTCTACGTGCATGATCTCCGGTCGCGGTTGGAGGCGCAAACCCTGATTACGGTTGGTGGCCGGCCCGGCCTCGTTGTCGGCAAGTCGGGCAAGGGCCGTGTCGCTGTGATCGGCATGACCTGCTTCGGCTCGCCTGCTGAGTCACAGACGCCCTTCTGGCAGTGGCGCTCGTGGGTCCTGCTGCTTCGCGACCTGGCCTGGTGGGCCGCCGGTCAGGACGAACATTTCCAGCCCTGAACGAGGCGCGGTGTTCTGACCGAGAAAACGGAACAGCATGCCGGTCCTTCACGTAACGCATCACAAACAACAGGGAGAACGAATTGTGCGAAACCTTTTCCCATTGGCCGCTTTGTCATTGGTATTGTGGCTCCAATTGCTCGGCGCGCAGGCCTGCAGAACCCATCGAGCGGGACGGCGTCGCGACCGGCCACATTGATAAAACCCCCCGCGGAGCAATCGCAGAAACCGATCGTTTCCAGGCCGAAATCCGCGATGGCGTGCTCGTGAGTTTCTTCAACAAGCTCACTCACGAGGAGTACCTGGCCAAGGGCGCGAGGCCGGATGCCCTCCTCCCACACCTGCCCAGCGGTTTGGGCACCCAGAGCACGGTTTCCGAACGCGATTCGGCCCGCAAACTTTTCGAGTGGCCGTGGTGGGAGCACCCGACTACGGCTAGTTGGCCGAACCAGCACTACCCGACTACGGCCAGCACCTTCGCTTTCCAAGTCAAGGACGAGCGCAGCGCACTGCTCACCTACAAAGGATTGAGCAACGGGGCAGGCAGCTTTGCCGACGAGTCTTTCGCGTTGGAGATGGGGATTGATACGGAAACCGGCGATCTCCTGGTGACCCCGGCGGCGGAGACTTCGCGGGGCGGAGTCTACGGCTGTGGATTCACGCTCACGGCGCTGGCGCCCGAAGTCACCGTGGAGGCGCCGATCTTTGAGGGGCTTCGCCTCGATCGCCACATGCAACCGGCCCTCTCGGTAAACCAATGGGCCAATTTCTGGGACTATGGGTTCCTCGCGCTCAACGGCGAGAAGGCGGGAGCCGTGGGGTTGTGGTGTCAAGACAAGGAATTGAAGGTCTACAAGACGCTCTTCTACCTGATCAACGACCAGGGGCTGAGCCTGTCGGTGCAGGCCATGAACCTGCCGCCGTTCCAGGCGTTGAAGTCGGCGCGGCCGATGACGTGGCGATTGCAGGCGTTCGACAAGAGTTGGGCGCAGGCAGCAGCGCGTTTCCGCGACTGGCGGGCAAAGAACGTCAAAATCGCACCACGCCCGGACTGGGTGAATAAGCTGGCGTTCATGGAGTACGGCATGGACAAGGCCAGTCCGGTGAATGAGACCGTCATGCTGGAAAAGTACTTCGGGGGGAAGGACCTGGAGCGCGTGCTCACTTGGGCGCCCGCGGTCCGCGGGGCGGGATTCGACAGGAACCACGCCAACAACGACCCTTATCCGGGGTTCCCGAAGGACATGCAGGGCTGGAAGGCGAAACACCTCAAATTGATGGTGTACCTGCAACCCATGATCATGTGGGGACCGGACCCGAAGACGGACCGGGAGCGGCAGGCCGTGGCGTTCTCCGCCGTGGCCAACACGCGCTCGCCTTTCCGCGCGAACCTGGACACGGTGGACCTACATCACGATCAGCACAACCTCGGCTGTCCGCAATGGCAGCGATGGTTCCTGGACTGGGTCAAGGAATATATCCAGAACTACGGCGCCGACGGTATCTATCATGATCAGTCCTATTGCTGTCCGATCGACGTGCGGGGCGCGAACGCGCCCGGCGGCATGACATCAACTCAGGGAATGGCGGACTACTTTTACAAGGCGGCCACCGAGAACCCGGGCTCGATCCACGGCACGGAACACATGACCGAAGTGAACAACGTCGGCGCGTCGATGGGCCTGGGCTGCGGAATCATCTGGGGCACGCCGGGCTACCAAGGGCACATCGGCCCAGCCGGCAGCATGAACCGGCAGCGGATCAAGAAAGCCTCGCCGGTCTCCAACGCCCTGCACACGCCCAACGGCGCAATCTTCGGATTCCCGCACCAGTCCAATTACAGCGAATTCGGCGCGGTCCGGTTCCATCACGGCATGGACCAGATGGAACGGCGCGGCGATCTGCCCGCAATTCCCCTGGGTTGCTACTGGTTCTTCATGGGCGGCGTTCCCTACGATCAATGCGCCAACGAGGTGTGGCTGGACCGTCAACGGGCGCTGGCGTTCGTACACCACGGTCTGCGGCCGGCCTTTCCCGAGAATTGGGAGCGGAACGTGTTGACCTATTTCAAGGGCGCCAACGGCGAGGACTTCCGCTACGAACAGATGCCCTGGGGGACGGCCTTCGTTCAATACGCGGGCGGCCAGCGTAAACTCCAATACGGACGGATCAACGGTGTGATGCGGGCTGCCGTGGAAGGCGCCATCCTGGGCTGGCCCTGCTACGATGAGCACGGGCTGGCGGGCCTGAACCCGGATGAATCGGCCACCTATTGCCTGGACCCGGCTGGCCGACGCCCGCCGGCGTGGTTCTCGCTGCCAGCCAATGACGTGTATGTCGCAGACGGCTTTGCCAACGAGGAATTGGCGTATTTCCAGTTGCAGCCGGTCCCCGGTTGCTCGGCGGCGACCAGGGCCGTTTTTCTGAGTGCTCCCAGCGCGCCTGCGGCGGTGTGGGTGGATGGAAAAGCGGTCAAGCCCACCGCGGCGGGCGGCAACCGTTGGGCGATTACCGTAAAGCGCGATTCGTTCGTTGCCGCCGTCTTCCGGCATCCGCCCGCCGGATTCGCCTCCGTCGCCAAGCAGGTCCTCTGCCGCGACGTGGACCCCGTCACTCGGCGGGACATTTTGCGACCGTCCTTCTTGGCAGGCACCGTCTGCCAAATCAAGGAAGGTGTCAGGATCGAACCCGCGCAACAAAAGGCCAATCAGATCAAAGGCGAATCCCAGGCTCATATACCGCTCAAAGCACCGGCCAGCGGTGTTCTACGAATATCCACCGTGGAGGTCCCTCCGCCAGCAGTTCGCTGGAACGGGAAAGCGGAAGCCTTCGTTTCCTCGACCGCCGCCAACCAGAAGAAACGCAGTCCCTGGAGATACCGATGCAAGCCGGTGAAGCAGCTTTGCTCAGCCTGACCCCGACGGTTGCCGGCACCTTCACTTTCGACTGGTTGCCCGCTGCGGGAGCAGACAGTTCCAAAGAGCATCGATGACAGCCCGATGGAAGGAACTTCAGGAGTTTACTTGGATCATAGTATGAGGCATCGAAGTTTTGGATCTCGTATGGTCAAAATACTCGACCGAACCGCAACTCTCAATCGACATTGAAGTTAGGGAGGCTGATTTCGGTCCATTGACAGACGAGCACCGCCAGCCGATGCTGGAGTTTGGGCTCCTCACCCCTCTGCATCGGTGTACCATGACCTTCCTCCTCCACCCCTGGCGACTTCTGCTGGTGATCCTCGCGGGGTGGGTCAACCAGCAGCAGCAACAGATCATCGACTTCCAGCGGACGGAGATCGATGTGCTCAAGGAGAAACTGGGGAAGAAACGGATCCTTCTCAACGACGACCAGCGACGCCGCCTGGCGGTGAAAGGCAAAGTCCTGGGTCGGAAAGTCCTGCAGGAGATCGGCTGTCTGTTCACGCCGGACTACCTACTGTTTGTGATGGAGATTGCCACCCGTCGGGTTCACTTCGCCGGCTGCACACCCAATCCTGACGGCCGCTGGATGCAGTAGATTGCCAGGAACCTGATCGATGTCGAGGACGGCTTCCTCAAGGGCAAACGCTATGTATTGATGGACCGCGACGGCAAGTTCTCTCCTGCTTTCCAAGAGATATTGAAGACGGAGAGCATTGAGCCAGTACTTCTGCCCGCCAAGAGCCCGAACTTGAACGCCCAGCTCGAACGATTCCACCGAGCGCTCAAAGAGGAATGTCTCGACAGAATGATCTTCTTTGGCGAGGCGATGCTACGAAATGCGGTCCTTCAGTTCCTCGAGCATTACCACCAGGCACGCAATCACCAGGGGCTGGACAATCGGATCCTGATGCCGGGTGCCGAAGTGGGGCAGATGACGGGCAAGTTCGAGTGCCGGCAGCGACTTGGCGGTCTCTTGCGATACTATTACCGGGCCGCTGCATGAGCGGGCGATCATCTTCACATGGCTCAAGAGATGGTTCCTTGCCTGGGCCGAACGTCGCCAACAGCGGGAGATCGAATGGCTGCATGAAGAAGGCTGCCGTCTGAAAGAAAAGGTGCTGAAGATCACCGGCGGAGAGCGGATTACTCTTTCGCCGGAGCAACGTCGGCTCCTGACGGAGAAAGCCCAGAGGATCGATCCCAAGGTCCTGAAACAGATCTCTCTGCTCGACTTTCAAGACCTCCGTCCGCCGCCCCCGAACGACACGTCGACGGACTCTCCGTAGTGACGGATGTGACAACCCGAGGTGCTGCCTTGTTTTCATGGTCGTCGTAGTTTTTTGACCAAACGCCGAACGACCATCGAAACGATCCCTCGCGCGCGGCGGTGGGGCACTCCTCCGCAGGCAAGGAAATGCTCTCTAGCCCCCACGAGTGATAGCAAAGACTGCCTCTGGCGTGGTGAATTGGCCGCCAAGTGCCCCAGTTCTTCTTGACATCTGCTGCCGCAGCTCCGGTCCTCAGCCGTTGTTCCAGCCCATCACGATAGACGCCGAGGAAGGCTGGGGTGGCCTTCGCCGGGCCGGCTCCATGCTCTGACCCCGACGCGGCGTGCCGCCGACATCCAGCCCGACTGCGCGGCTCCCGCGCCGGCTGTTGCTCGATATACAGGCTTGCCAGGCTCAAGTGCCTCGGTACAAATCCCAGCCCGAGCTTCTTCGTGGCCACCCGATCCCTGGCAGCCCGCAGGCGGTCGTTCAGGTCGGGCCGTGCCCGCGACAGGCCACGGCGGAGCCAGCCAAGAGCTATTCGGGAATCCGCGGCGATGATATCGCCGTCTTCAGCCAGGTCGATGGCCCGCCTTGCGGATCACGCGGCGGGAAATCAGGATGCCCTCAGCGTCGGCGATCGTATAGCCGCCGCCGGTCGGAGAGGGATTGCTGTCGAACAAAGATCCGTCGCGGGAGACGATTTCATATCGCCTGCGGCTGTTCCCTGCCATCCATGAGCCGGGCCTCCATCGCGGCAAGCCACGGCGTCGCGTCGGGGCGTCGTGGCGGTCAAGCGGGGCGTTTGTAAGGCTTGCCGGACCCGCCGGTCGGCGTCCTGGCCTGACCGCACGGCCCCCCTACTCAGGATCGGGGCAAGTCATCCGGTCCATCATCTCCAGGACGGCGAAGGTCGAGGCTGCACGGGGATCGGCGTCGGGCGGAACGGCCAATGGGCACCCGCGGAGCCGGAGGCGAAGACTACTGCTTTCCGGCCACGCGCCGCAATAATACGGGGTGGGCGTTTGTTGACCATCGAGTTCCCAACGGTTACGATGTGGGCGGACAGTCTCCCAGTCGTGAAAGGAACTTCGTGATGGCTATCAGCACCGCTCGGCATCCGCAACATCGTCCCGCCGGCCGGGAGTACGACCGTCGCCATTTCCTGGAGGCGGCTGTGTTGATCCCCGCCGCACTGGCCGCCGCGCAGCCGCTGCGCGCGGAGGCCCCCGCCAGCCAAGCAAAGCCTGCGGAGGCCACTCCCATGCCGCACATCCGCTTGGGCAAGCACTCGGTTTCGCGGCTGGTCCTTGGCGTGCATGACTTCGTGGGTGCCCACATACCTTTCCACGGGAAGGACGCCGAGGTCTACTACACGCCGGAGCGAATCCTCCAGACGCTGCGGCATTGCGAGGACCTGGGCATCAACGCCTGGCAAGCCCCCGAAAACGGGCCTTTGCTGGACATCTACATCCAGCACCGCCGCGCGGGCGGCAAGATGTTCGGCCTTGCGCTGACCAACGGCTCGGGCAAGGACGAGGACCTCCGCCCCCTAGCCAAGACCGAAGGCATAATCGGCATTGCCCACCACGGGGAGGTGACCGACAGGCTGTTCAAGTACGGGAAGTTTGACCTGATCAGGGAGCGGCTGAATCGCATTCGCGATACTGGGCTGCTGGTTGGCCTCTCCACGCACATGCCGGCCGTGGTCGACGCCGTCGAGTCCAAGGGCTGGGACCTCGACTACTATATGACCTGCATCTACGAGCGAAACCGCAGCGAGGCTGAGCTCGTAAAGCTAATCGGGCGGAATGCCCTGCCGGTAGGCGAGCCCTTCCTGAAAAGCGACCCGCCGCGGATGTTCCGGGCGATTCAACAGACAAAACGCCCCTGCCTGGCGTTCAAGATCCTGGCTGCCGGGCGGCGTCACGACGTGGCCCAGGCGTTTCGGGAGACCTTCGCGGCGATCAAGGCCACAGACGCGGTCATTGTCGGGATTTACGATCGGTACACGGACCAGGCTGCCGAGAACGCCACCCTGACGAGAAGGTATGGCACAGCACCGAGGTGACGATCAAATGATCGAGCAGCGATAGAACCTGCCGCCGTTCTCTGCTGCTCATATTACCGAGCGACTCATGCAGAATCGGCAGGAGATCATCACCGATTTCTCGGCGAATCGCCTCCCGAACCCGTGCTCCCGCGGCCAGAAACGAATCCCTGAGCTTCACCCTGAGATCATCGTCCGAGAGGTCGCAATCGTCAGAGGGCATCGACGGGGACAAAGTCCTTGATATTCTGCGTCGCCGTGGCTCAGGGGAAGCACGCTCCGACTGGTTCGCGCTCGTCAACCGTCTTCGGATCATGTGTCCCTCCCTGACCCGAGAAGCCGATTCTCTAATTCGGTCAAACGCAGGTCGAGGTCGAGCGACTGGGCAGGACCGGCGGCGCGCTCGAACAGAACTTTTGCGGCCATTACATCGCCGTCCTTGGCCTTTTTAATCAGCCGCCGGACAACAGCTTGAATATCCGCCGGTGTGACGGCGTTTACGAGCGCAGTGCGAATCAATTGGACTTGCCTCGCAAGCGGGTTTCCGCGTGCCGCCTTGTTGCCCGGCTTCCAGCGGCCCTTTGGATCGCGGTGGCCGGTAATTGCCCCCGTAGGTGCCGCCTCCACGTCCGCGTGTTGACGTTGATCATCCTGAGAAACGCCTTCTTCACCTCGGCCCTCGGCTCGGCTATGTGTTCCGCCAGCATATCGTACAAAGTGCCGCTTTCCGCTGCATGCAAAAATGCGAGCTTTCCGTCCCGTTTTTCATCATCTTCGGCGGCGGTGTTGTTGAATCTAAACTGCACATCGTTAAGGGTGTGGGGCAACGCCGTTAAGGACTTTTCCACGATAAACTGGGCTTATCGCGGGGATTAGATAATGAGATAAAGCCAGACTCCCCCTAACATCTTGCAGGCGTCAGAAAGGAGTCTGGCCATGAGTACAAGGAAGGATTCGCCCGTCAAGGCGGCAAGCCCGCGGACCAACGGCGACGCTTTGCGTCGGGCCGTGAACTGGATTCTCAACGACAGCATTTTCCGCGATTTGAAGCTTCATGGCAACGTCAGTTGGACCGCAGCAGGGCTTGTGTGTTTGGCGGTCTTTTGGGTCTGGAATCCCGAATCGTCCTTGGTTGCGGCAGCCAAAGCGGCCGTCGAAACCGTGACGGCCATTTTCGGGAGCGTGGCGGTTGCATCGTACCAGGCGTTGACGGGCGCGTTGAAAACTTACACCAACCAGTTGCTTCCTGTGTTGTGGCTTCGGTTGCAGGGCCTGATGGCAGATTGCGATGGTGGCTCTTGGCGGATCGGGCTGTGGTTGGCCTTGGCAGTCGACGGATCGCGGGTTGGAACGCCTCGGACATGGAAGAATGAACAACGCTTCTGCAAGCCAGCCGGGAAGCACCGCAGGAAGAAAGGCAAGAATGCGAAAAAACGAGGCCGGCACGCCAACCAGAAACGTGGCTCCACTGCCCGGAAGAAGAGTCACTATGATCCTCAACCTGTGAGTCCGCAGATGTGGTTGACGCTGATATGGCACATTGGCATGCGGGTGCCGTGGTGCTGGAAGATTGGCCCTTCGTATTCCAGTGAACGGGACCACTTGCTGGACATGCTGGCTGAACAGAAATTCCCGGAATTCACGCTGTTTTGCGGGGATGCAGGTTTCGTTGGATATGACTTTTGGCGAGGGATCGCTGACCGCGGTCATCACTTCCTCATTCGTGTCGGCTCCAACGTTCGCTTGCTCACGAACCTCGGGTATTTTCGCGAGCGTAACGGAATCGTTTACTGTTGGCCCAACGCGGCCATGAAGAAGAATCAGCTTCCGCTGGTGCTGCGTCTGTTGCATTTCCGCGACGGTCGCGGTGAGGTCTATTTGGTGACGAACGTCCTTTCGGAAAAGGAACTGACCGATCGACAAGCGAGCGAACTTTACCGACGGCGCTGGGGAGTCGAGCTGCAATTTCGTTCGTTCAAGCAGACGTTTGGACGTTCGAAGCTTCGCAGCCGTACGCCGGACTGCGCGGAGATCGAATTGCACTGGTCGCTGATAGGACTGTGGATGCTGCAACTGCTAGCGATCAAAGAGCAAACCGCCGCGGGAGAGCCAGCCGACAACACCAGTATTGCTGCCGTACTGCGAATCATTCGCTTGATGATGTACAAGGAATCGTGTATTCCGCCGCGCGGCGCGTCCCTTTCCAAGCAACTCGCAGCCGCTCAAATCGATGGCTACCAGCGACATAGCAAAAAGAAAAGCCGAAACTATCCTCGCCGAAAAGAAGAACCATCGGCAGGCAAGCCTCAGGTTCGAACGGCGACGCGAACAGACAAACAAAAACTGCACGAACTGCAAGCCCTGGCCCAAGTTGCGTAAAATCGTTGACGGCGTTGGGTGTGGGGGTGGGGATGCTGCTGCTTTTCTAAAGATGATGCTATGTGACGCCGTCCGCACGCAGCAGCGGCGGCAAAAGCAGCAGGCCGAACCGCCACGCCGCCGTCGCCGAAAGAAGAGGCTCGGACGCAGCGGGAAGATGAGAAGTAGGGGCGACGGCCAGTCTTCAGATTGTAGCCGTTGAGCATGATTCCGAGGATCATGGGATGACAGCAGGAAATGTCAAGGGAAATCAGGCGTTTCCCATCGACGGTCAGAAATTTCCGGAGATCACGCTTAAGATTCGTGAGGTTGGTACCGGCTGAGTTGGAGAAGGGTAACCGGGACCGAGTGCTGCCGATCACGCCCGATTTCGCCGAGTTCCTTCTGGCAACGCCAGCAGATCAGCGTCGGGGGCCGGTCTTCCGTCCCCTGATGCCGAGTGGCAACCGTGCCAACGCCAAGGACGCGGGCCGCATGATCGCTATGATCGGCGAGTTGGCCCGCGTGGTGGTGCATACCAACCCCAAGACCGGGAAGGTGAAGTACGCCTCGGCCCACGACCTGCGGCGGTCGTTCGGCACCCGCTGAGCCAAACGGGTGAAGACGCCCGTCCTGATGCGGCTGATGAGGCACGAGAACATCGCGACGACGATGACTTATTACGTGGACCTCGAGTGCGACGAGATCGCCGAACAACTCTGGGGAGCTTACGATGAACCACCCGTTGGAGTTGGTTCGGTTTTAGGTTCGGTTGCGGCTTCCGGCCCAGGAACGGCCGGGGCGTAAACGACACAACCCTTTGCCAGGAAAATGGTTTCGCAGTAGCGGCGGTAGGAGTCGAACCTACGACACGCGGATTATGATTCCGCTGCTCTAACCAACTGAGCTACGCCGCCTAAGGTAGTCACTCGCAATGACCGGCTCTGCTCCCTTTCTCCCCTGTTTCAAAACAAGCATTACGTAACTCGTTACTGGGTAATGCTTTACAAGTCGAGACGACAGGATTCGAACCTGCGACCTTCTGAACCCCCATTCATTTCCATCACTTTTTTATTTCACCTAACTGCTTATTCTTCAATGACTTGCCTCAATGTTGTCTTAGACGATTCTGTCCTTTTGCCCTACCAAAAGTCTAAGAAAAAGCCGGAAATCAGACCGTCTGAAATCCTTCCTCGTTCCGACCATTATACCATCTTAGACTGGAAGATCTCGGCGAGGGATCGATCACCATAGCATTGCCAGGCTCGATCGTATCGTGGTCGATGTCGGCATCGTAGGCTTCAAACTGCACAGCAGCAATTCGGATGTCGCGCATTGATCGGGTCTCCCGGTTCGATAACAAATCTACTCTCGGATCAATTTGGACGACGCCCGTTACAAGCTGGCCATCTCCCGGCTGCGCGCCGCGCTTGCGTTTCGTGCCGTGGCGTCATTGCTCTCCACACGACACCGCGAACGAAGGTCCGCTGGAAAAGCGGAAGGCTTTCCCTTCCAGCAGCAGCCGAACAACCTGCCCGTCCAGCTCCAGTTTCAAGTTCGGGGCTGCCGCGGGCGGTTTTCCGTCGCCCAGTTCCAGGAAATGGACCAGCGTGAGCCGAGGCTTCCCCTCGTACGCGTAAACGACGCGCAACGTATCGATAATCGCCGCGCGCCGGACGACGAGTTCGCCCCTGCGGGCGTGCGGTAGGACTTTTCGACCTGCGGCCGGCAATCGCCGGGCAACAGCGTTCGGCAACGCAAATAGCTCTTGCGGTTCAGCGCGGTCACCGCCTGTTCGTCGACGGCCGGCTCTCCTGGGACCTGCAAGAGCCAACGGACCTCCGGCAGCGACTTGCCCTCAGGCGCCGCCAGGCGATCGACAACCACCAGGGCAACCGGCGGAACCAACTCCGCCGACGCCGCCGGCAAGGCGAACGCCAGGAGCAATACCACCATTGTCCCGCGGGCAGCGGTGATCCGACAGAAGAACACAGCGGAGAGGCTGCGGGACACCATTAAGCGGCTCATGGTGACGGCCTTTCCCAGCTCGGGTTTACGGAGCGTGAAACTCATGGCGCACCGATGCGGTCGGTGAACGGGACCACAACTTGAGCATCGGGTAGCGGCCGGCTCCTGTCAACCGGCCGAAACGAAGGTCGGACGCACGCCCGCAAGTGGAATGATTCTGGACAATTACGACTCGGCGGAGTATTCTGACCCTACAGGTTCCGCTTTCCACGCACTATTTTAGGAGAATGGGCATGAGACGGTGGCCCGAAATCGGATCGGCGATAATCGTGTTGGCGGCCCTCGTCGGCGGCGCGGGGGCCCAAACCGGATCGAAGCCTGCGCATCCGGACGCCTGGAAACCCACCGACCAGAAGGTCGTCCTTTACACGAAGGACAATACCCCCGCGACGCCCGGACTGGATGACCTGGAGCTGACGGAGAGCGTTTCGCGGTGGGGCATCACATGGACGCTGGACAAGCCCGCCCGCGTCGGGCAGTTCGTCAATGGCGACTTCTACGTTGTCGGCCCGGTCGCGATCGCTAAGATTGAGCCCGCCCCGCGCTATGGCAAGGAGGTCGCCGAGGACGAACTCGACGGCCGCGAGAAAGTCGCCGTGGACCAGCGCTGCCGCAACGGCTCGATGCTCGACGCGCCCGCCCGGCGGGAGGTGGCCTGGGACTCCGGCGTCATGAACTACTACCACCCCGAACATCGCGCCAGGCTGCCCATCGCCATGACACCCGGCGACAGTCTGGCGTCCAGCATCAGCCTCCGCCGAGGCGAGAGGGTCACCTATCCCTATCATCCCGGGACCGTGCGCGGCGAAGGCGACAACAGTCCCGTCAAGACGGTCGCCGTGTTGACCTGCGTTGCCGAGCCGCTGCCGCCCGATGCGTTCCGCCCGGGGTATGCCGGCCACGACCCGAAGATCCACCTGGCCCGCGACCTGCGACACGAGCTTCTGCCGCGCTTCGACCGGCCGCGCGAGGCACCGGACCCCGTCAAGTGGGCCGACCTTCTCCAGCGGCCCTGGTGCGACTCCTGCTTCTTCTCCTTCAACGTCCCCCAGCAAAGCATGGCCAACTACTCCCAGGCGAACGCCCAGATCCTCGCCAACGCCGTCCTGCTGGCCTGCTGCGAGCCCAAGGGCCCCAACCAAGAGCGGCTCCTCATCAACGTCGTCCAGGTCGGCATCGACTACTTCGGGCTGATCCGCCAAGGCCATCCCGGCTGGGCCTGCCACGGCGGGCACGGCTCGGGCCGCAAGTTCCCCATTGTCTTCGCCGGCGCCATGCTCGGCGACGAGACGATGGCCAACATCAACAAGAGCTTCCCCAAGGCCGCCTTCGGCGAGGACGAGCAGACCGCCTACGGCGATTGCTGGACCGGCGCCAAGGTGGTCTTCACCGGACACTCCGGCATCGACGTGGTGACCGGCATCGGCCGGGACTTCGTCCGCGCCGGCAATCCCTGGGGGCCCTACGAGCACCTGCCGCCCAGCCAGTGGGTTCCCGAGGAGTTCCGCAGCGACGCCTACCGCCGGGCCAACACCTCCACGTGTTGGGTCGCCCAGGCGCTGGTCCTGCGGGCGATGAAGCTCGAAAGAGCCTGGAACCACGACGCCTTCTTCGACTACGTCGACCGCTGGATGTTCGAGGACGACAAGCCCTTCCGCATTCAAATCGCCAGGTACTGCCGCCCGCCCTACAGCAAGGACGTCTACCTGGACGACAGCAAGGACTGGTTCCACGAAGGCTACGCCGACCGGCCGTGGATCAAGGAGCTGTGGAATAGGTATCGCTCGCTGAGCCCCGCTTCGACCGACGGCTGGAAGCAGAAGCACGATGACAGCTACTACCGCAACGCCGTCGATAAGCAGAGGAAGAAATAGAGCCCTCCGCCAGCGCCGCCGCCCTTTGTCGTCACCCGCTTCACGTGCGAAGGGAGGATGCGGAATATCGCCAGGTTGTCAAGAGTGGACGGACCAGCGCAGTGGCTAGTGAACCGAGCAGGAGATGCAGGGATCGTAGGCCCGCACGAGCATCGAGCAGAGCAGCTCCATTCGCTCGTCGGTCATTCCCTCGACTGCGAACTGCGGGACGAGCGCGTTGAGATCGTAATGGATATTGGCGTTGTTCTGCGTGGTGGGAATCACGCAATTGGCTTTGACAATTCGGCCCTGGTCGTCGTACTCGTATTCGTGGTAGAGAATACCGCGGGGGACCTCGACGGCTCCGACACCCCGCCCCGCCCGCGGCGTCACGGGGGCCATGGTCTCGCCGTCGCCGGCGTTGAGCAGCCTATCGATGATCTTGATCGAATCGTGCACGACGTGCACACACTCGACCAATTGGGCGACGTTGTTCATAAACGGGTTGTAACACATCGGCGCCAGGCCGAACTGCACGGCCACCGCGCGGGCCTTGGGGTGCAGCCGGTGGTAGTTGTTGTTGATTCGGGCCAGCGCTCCCACGGCGAAGGATTCACGCGAGAGCTTGCACCACTTGGAAGTGTTGCCGTCCGTCACATACTCGTTGGTCATCGCCCGGTAGTCGGCTTCGGCGCACTCGACGCCGTCGGTGGAGAGCAGGCGTCCGCCGATGAAGGGATAGTCCCGCTCCCCCTTGAGCGAGACGAATTCGGTTTCCCGCGCGAAAGCGGGGATCTCCAGCGTGCGGAACAAGGCGACCGTCTGATCCAGGTCGTCGATTGCCCGTTCGAGCTGGCCTTTCAACTCCCGCAAGCGGTACTTGTCCGGCATGCGGGCCATGCCGCCGACCTGGATGGAGACGGGATGGGTGGTGCGACCGGCCACCAGGTCACACATGCGGTTGGCCAACCCTTTCAACCGCGCCGCCAGGGCAAAGACGTCCGGCTTGATGTCCTTCAAGGGAATCGCGCTGGAAAGTCCGAGGAAGTCCGGGGCGGCAAGGAAGAACAGGTGCAGCGCATGGCTTTGCAGCGTCTCGCCGTGCTTGGCCAGCAGGCGCAAATCGGCGGCGGTCTGGGGAATGTCGACGCCGAAAGCGTGTTCGGTGGCGCGCACGCTGGCCAGGCAATGGCCAATGGAACAGATGCCGCAGATGCGGGCCGTGAGGATGCCCGCCATCGTGTAATGCTTGCCTTGGAGCATCACCTCGAAGAAACGAGGGGTCTCCACGACTTCCCAACGGGCCTCGGCGAGCTCGCCGTTGGCGACCCGAATCGAGATGTTGCCGTGACCTTCCACGCGGGCCAGGTGATGGACGTTGACGTTAAGATTGACCTTCATCGATACTCTCTTCAGAGACAGTCCCAGGGGCGGGAAGCACGTTGGCGAAACCGCCGAAGAATCCCATGTGTTCGTAGACCTGTCGCCTGGGGAAGCCCCGTTCCCCGGTCAGCGCCAAGAACGAATCGTAGTTGGCGGCTTCCGCCGGTCCCCGGCAGCCCCAACAACCCAGCCCACCGGCCGGGCAAGGAGCGTTGCAGCCGGCGCGGGTGATCGGTCCCAGACAGAGCGCGCCCAGGTCGAATTGGCAGACCGTGTAACGCTGTTTGCACTGCAGGCAGACCGGATAGGCGTACGAGGAAAGCGGCAGGTCCCACACCAGGTGTTGTACGACGTGTTCCACCTCGTCCTTGGAGACGGGACAGCCGGGAATTTCCAAGTCGACCCGCACCACCTCCTTGATCGATTGGGTGGGCATGGTCTGCTTGGGGCAATCGCCGTACACTTCGCGGTTGGCTTCGTCCAGATCGCAGGCGTTCTTGAGCTTGTTGACCCCGCCGAAGCAGGCGCAGCTTCCCATCGCCACCAGCAGCTCCGCCCGCTGGCGGATCTCCTTGAGACGCTCGACCTCGTCGGGGCGGCTGATGGCGCCGTCGACCAGGGCCACGGTGTAGTCCGAGCCGTTGTCCGAGGAGGCCTCGCGAAAACTGACGACTTCCACGGCGTCCAGAAAGGCGCCCAGGGTCTCCTCTTTGTTCGCCAGTTGCAGCTCGCACCCCTCGCAACCGGTGAAGTCGAAGACGCCGATCTTGGGGCGCTTCCGCTCAATGTTCAGATGTTTCATCGCGGCACCTTATATCGCCTCTTTGAGGTTGATCACCGACCAGTAGTCGAACACCGGGCCGTCGGTGCAGGTGTAGGTGGAACCGACGTTGCAGCGGCAACACTTTCCCATGCCGCACTGCATGCGGCGCTCCAGGGATACGAACATCCGGTCCATGGGGATCCCCATCTGGTTCAATCGCTGGCAAACGAACTTGAACATCACGGGCGGGCCGCAAACGATGGCATAGGTCGTATTCGCATCCACCTTGACGTCGTCCAACAGCGCGGTGATCAATCCCACCGGTCCCTGCCAGGAAGCGTCGGGCTGTTCCACGATGATCCGCATGTCGACGCCGTCGATGCGGCGCCACGCCTCGTACTGGTAATCGAACAGCTCCTGGTCGGGGCTCTTGGTGCCGTAAAGAATGTGCACGTCCTGGAATTCCGAACGGTGCTCGGTGACGTAGAAGATCGGTGCGCAGGGGAGCCAGCCCCAGTCCGCCGGCAATCAACAGCATCGAGTGGCCCTTCATCTGTTCCAGGGGGAAATGAGTGCCGAAGGGCCCGCGGATCCCCACCTTCGCCCCCCGCCGAGCACGGTGCAGGGCATTGGTCACCGCACCGACCTTGCGAATGCACACTTCGATGAAGCCCCGGTTGGAGGTCGAGCTGCACACGGTGATCGGCACCTCGCCGTACCCCGGCACCTCGATCATCACGAACTGTCCGGGCAGGAAGCTGAAACGCTCCCTCTCGGCGTCGTCGACGATCCGTAAATGGAATAGCTTCTCCAGCTCCGTGAGCCGGATCACGTTGGTGATGATGGCTTTGAACACCTTGGCGACCGGACTGAGCCGCAGCCGGCGGTTGTAGTCCAGCGGTTGCAGCATCTCATGTTCTTGCTGCACGTCGTAGGCGCGGAAAGGAAGAGGCTGCATCAAAAATTCTCCTCGTACAGGTCCTTGATGACCGCCGCCGGGTTGATCCCGGCCAGGCAAACCCGGCCGCAGCGATTACAGCCCACGCACTTCGGCTCGCCGTAGTCTTCCAGGAAGCCTCGATACTGGTGGTAGTAGCGGTATTTCAGACGCGTCTCCTGGTCGGGCCGGAAATTGTGCCCCCCGGCGACCCGGGCAAAGTCCAGCAGATTGCAGGAATAGAGCTGTTTGACCCTCGTGGATTGCTGAAAGTCCATGGTGACTTCTTCGGCCACTCCGTAACAATAGCAGGTTGGGCAGACCATGGCGCAACTGCCGCAACTGAGACACTTCTCTCCCCACTTCTTCCAGACTTTCGAGGTGAATTCGAGATCGAGCAGGTTCGGCAGGCTGTGGACGCTGATGTGAGTCTTGAACCCGTCGCGGACCAGCCGGCGCACCTCCAGGTAAGCGTGCGTGTCCTGGTCCGTGACTTCCCTGGTTTCCAACTGCTGAAGCAGATTGAAAGCACGGTCGGAGTTTATGGCGACGAAATAACGGTCGCCAAGATCCGTGAGGAAAAGATCAAACCCGTGGGTCACAATATGCGCCCCCATGGACCGACTGAACTCGTCGTCCAGAGGAGTATGATCGAACCCGACGATAAAGGTATTCTTGCGGCGGGAGATGTAATACGGCGAAGGAAAACGGCCGCGGATAAACACCTCGTCCAGCTTCAACAGGGCATTGATATCGTGGGCACGCACGCCGATCAGCGCCCGCGGCTGAACGCGGTACGCAATCTCCTGCTGCCAATCCTCCTCCGCGAACTTGAACGTGCACAGGTTCTCCCGGTAGGGCAGGAAATACGTCTTCGCCGAGTACTCGGTTGCCGCGTAATCCAGATCCATCTCCTCGAACGAGCTGATCGGCAGGAACTGGTGGACGGGCTGGCCGTCGGCCTTGGTCCCAATCGCCTTGGGAGCAATGATCTCGTTGGATTCCAAGATGATCTCGACCAACGTGCGGAACTCGTTCTTGGCCAGAATCTTGAATAACATGGACCAGGCTCTCCCAGCTACGCTCTTGCCTTCTTTCCCACCACGAGCATATCCGCTCACCGTCCGGCAGTCAATAATAAGTTGGGCAAACCTATGGAACCCCAGGAACCCCGCCGGCCCGTGGGCTCCTGCAGCGTGATCGGTCTATCAACCGGCTAGTCGCGGTCCGTCAGCAAGCGTCATCCCAGCCCACTCATCCTGCCTGTTTTCCCTGTTGGATAGGACGCCGCCAATCGGGCCTGAAAACAAGAGGCTAAATACGTCCGTCGAGGACCGTCGATGCGCGAGCCCTTTGCCTGCCAGCACGGCTGCCTGGTTTGGCGAAGTGTTGTGTTTGAGGCTCGACGTGGCTAGAATAGGCAGCGTTTGACGTTCGAGGGTCCCGGTACGCTGTGGGTCGGCTCGGCCTCGCTGCTGCCCGGCGACAACTTCCACGGCATGCGCCGCGACGTTATTGCCCGCCTCAAGAAGATTTCCGTGCCCCTGCCGCGCTGGCCGGGCGGCAACTTCACCCGCGACTACCGCTGGAAGGAGGGCCTGCTGCCCGGGGAGAAACGCCCGCCGCTGGTCTCCCGCTGGCACGAGACGCTGCCCTTCACCGACAATTATGACTTCCAGGAGGCGGCCATGTTCCAGCCGATCAACGAGGGAGCGATCCGCGTCAAGCGTGGCCTCCTGCTTCTGGGCTTGATGGTCGCCACGGCGGCGGTCGCAGGTGAAGGCTCGCGGAAGACCCCTGCCGCAAGCGTCGAGGGCGAGCCGACGACCAGCCGGGACGGCGCCGCCAACTGGCCCTGCTTCCGCGGGCCTGGTTTCGGCGGGCCGGCGCCGAACCCCGGAGATCTGCCCTCGCCCCTCAGCCTCCAGCGCCACAAGGTCTTCGACGTGGCGCTCGCTTCCCATGGCAATAGTTCCCCGATTATCTGGGGCGATCGCATCTACCTTACCAGCGAGGGCGGCCTGGTGACGGCCTTCGACCGCGCAACCGGCAAGTCCCTGTGGGCCACGGCCCTGCAAGTTCGGGTCCCGGCCAGCGCCGGCGGAAGAGGACGCCGCCGCCCCCATCGGTAGCGGCGCCGGCGGCGCCGCCCCAACACCCGTCACCGACGGCAAGTTCATCTACGCATTCTTCGGCGACGGCGTATTGGGCTGCGTCGATGCGGGCGGAAAGCAGGTCTGGGCCCGGCGCGTGGTCGAGGGCGGGCCAAAGAACGCCTACGGCCTGGCCGCCAGCCCCGTCCTCTACGGCGATCTGGTCATCCAGGTCATCGACCGCGGCATGAACGCCCGCGCCAAGGCCGCGTTCATCGTCGCCGTCGGCGCCAAGGACGGCGCCGAAGTCTGGCGGAAGGACCGGCCCGTCAGGTCGTGCTGGACGACGCCGCTGATCGTTCATGGCGCGGCCGGCGATGTGATGGTCACCACCGCCCCGCCGCTGGTGATCGCCTACGACCCAAGGACCGGCCAGCAGCGCTGGCAGGCAAAGGGCTCGTCCAACGAGGAGCTTTGCGCCTCGCCGGTGCAGTGCGGCGAGGGCCTGGTGGCCGTCGAGGCCAGCGGCGGCCTGACCGCGTTCATGGTTGCCGGCAAAGGGGACGCGAGCAATTCCCGCGTCGTTTGGACGTCCGCCGCGGAATCGCCGGAGGTGGCCAGCCCGGCCTGCGACGGCGGCCGGTGCTTCTTGCTCGCCGGCGAGACTCTGACTTGCCTTGATGCCGCCACCGGCAAGGAGCAGTGGAACTTGGAGCTGGAGGGCACTTTCTGGGCCTCGCCGGTCTTGGCCAAGGATCGCGTCTACGCGATCAACAAGGCCGGCGTCTTGTTCGTCGCCTCGATAGAAGGGAAGAAGCTGCAGGAGGTCAAGCTCGGCGATGCGGTCAGGGCCACCCCGGCGATCCTCGACGGACGCATTTACCTCCGCGCGGCCGGCCGGCTTCTCTGTGTGGGTCGGCCTTGAGGAAAGCACCTTGTTGCCGCGCCCTAGGGCGACATCAGATCGTAGCAGGCCAGGCGGTCGCTGTAATGGATGTAGAGTTTTCCGCGGGCGACGGCCGGCGGCGCCCAGCAGGGGGCGTAGTCCGTGTCGCCATAAGGACCTTTGTCCTCCTCGGGTTCGTTCAATTCCGCCGCTTGGCGGCCGATCCACAGGTCGCGAGTGATGAAACCCTTGATCTCCGCAAGCTTCGTGAACCGGCGCGGCGCCGGCTTCACAAGGACGAGATCGCCCGCGTACGTCAGGCAGAGCAGGCAGCCGTCGACGACCAGCAGGCTGCCGTTGCCGATGCCTTCCGCCCACTGGACTTTTCCCGTCTTGAGCTCTGAGCAAGCCAGCCAGCCGCGCGGCGCGTTCGCATAACTGGGCGGGCCGCCTGAGAAGTGATAGAGGTACCCGTCGATGACCGCGGCGTCGCTCAACGAAGAGCCCGAGCTGGCGTTCACCTTGTGTTTGCCCCCGCTGAAACGCGTCCACAACTCCTTGGCGGACTTGCCGTCGACCTGCACCGTCGGGCACTCGGACCAGGCAGGATAGACGATATTCCCGGCGACGGCGGGGGACGCGATTGGCCCACCCTCCGGATTGGTCTTCAGCATCTCGGCAGTGCTGAAGGTCCAGAGTTCGGCGCCCGTCCGCGGATCGAGGCCGAAGAGTCGGGATGTCTCGATATGCACGACCTGATCGCGCCCGTCGATCTTCGCCAGGACCGGCGCCGAGTTGGAGTGGCAACGTTGGCCATACGTCCAGGCCACGACGCCGGTATCTTTGCGGTAGGCGATCGCGGGGTATCCGTGCCAGTAGTTGTTTCCCCCCGCGAAAATCACGAGATCGTCGTAGACCAGCGGGCTGGAAGTATACATGCCGCCGGCGATGTTTTTCTTCCACAGGATCTTTCCGTCCGACATGGAAATGCCGGCGGCAATGCCGGCCAGGCTGGCCACAAAGACCTTGTTGCCATCGATGGCGGCCGCCGCGTGCGAACCGGAGCCCCAGTCGAAATGCCCCGCTTCGCCCCCCTCGATTTCCGCGAGCCAGAGCGGCGGGCCGCCTCGGTCGGCGTCGAAGCAGAACCACCGATCGAGGAACCCGTGCCGCCCGCTGACCACGAGCCGGTTGCCCTGGACGGCCGGCTGGGACCATGTGTGAGCGCCCGGACTGAGCCCGCGGACCTCCCAAACCTTCTTCAGCCCGCCGGTCCAATCCTTGCGGATCCCCCGCAGCGGACTCCTCAAGTCGCCGGTAGGACCGCGCCAGTGGGGCCAGTCGGCTGCGGCGGCAGAGCCCGAGGCCGCCTGGCTGCCGGTAAGGACCGGCACAATCGCCGGGGGCGGAGGGGGACTGTCCCAATTTTCGTTCGACGAAAGTGGGACTGTCCCCTTTGGATGTGCGCCCCTCGCGACCTTGGCAACCCACATCCCGTGCGTTTCCGCCCCGACGTTGTGCGCACCAGGACCGAACGGCACTCCGCTGGCGCCGTACAAGAGTCCTTTTTCGTTGTCCAGCCAAAGGAACCTGGTCTCGAGTCGCCGCGTGTCCCACTCGGGAAACTCGGCGATGGCGGTAATGCGGCCCGTCTGCACATCCCGCGCGAACGACCGCAGCAGACTGCCCGAGGCCGTGCTGACGAACCCGCTCCGGCCGTCGGGACTGAACACGAGGCCCAGGCGCGGGAGTTGGCCAACACGAGATCGGGCCGGGTCGAATCGTTCCCGCAACCGGCGTCGGCCGGCTCCAAGGCCCCGGTGGCGGGGTCGCGCTGGAATACAGCAAGATAGGAGTTCGTTGTTTGTACGTCGCCTTTGTCAACGTCGTCTCCGCCCACGTTCCAGTCGGCCGCATACAACCACTTGCCGTCGGACGTCATGGACATCGAGAATTCCGTTTGGACCTGAGCGTTGCCGTTGCGCGCCCCACTTCGGATCGAGGTTCACCAGCTCACTTAACGCTATTTCGCCGTCCGGCTCGCACTCGATGCAGGCGATTGCCGGGAGCGGATTGTGCGTCATGGTGTAGAGCCATTTGCCGTCCGGCGCGGCGCAGATGTACTCGCCGATGCCGTCGCCCGTGAGCTGGCCGGCCTGGACCGGCCGGCCGTCGGCTGCGATCTTGAAATGGAGGATCGCGCGTTCGGTCGTTACGTAGACGCTCTTGCCGTCGGTGCTGGAGACCAACATTTTCGTCCAGGCGACAGGCTCCGCGTGCCCCGGGCGGTCCGTCCAAGTCAGCTTCGGCGTAACCCCCTTTTCCACGGGTTTTCCCGTCTTGGCGTCGAGGTCGTACCATGCCAAGCTGTTGTCGCCGGGGCGCGTCGGAAGCACGTACAATCGTCCGCCGGCGAGGGCTGCGGACGAGCCCCAACAGTCGGCCTTGGCCGCGGCGGCGCTGCCCACGTAGGCCAGCAGGCCGCTGGATGCGTCCCGCTTGAAACAGTGGATCGCGGGTTTCCGGGGCGGGCCCACGGCATAGAGAAAATCGCCCCGAGAGAAAAGGCCCGAAGGGTCAAAGTCTCCCGGCACCCCCGCCTTGCCGGCGGGCAAGAGCTGGACGATCTCCGCCGTTGGCGGCGCCGCCAGAGCCGACGATGCGGAGGAGACGCCCCCGCCGGGCATCGCCGCCAGCAGGACAAGAACGAGCCTCTTGAGACGCTGTTTCAAGACTCCCCTCTCCCTTGACTGGCTGCGCCATCATGTAACCGTTCACGGGCCATCATAGTCGCCTTTCGCTCCGCGAAAGTAGCGCTGCTTTCGCGGAGCGAAAGGCGACTATCTACGCCGAGTCCCGAGAATATCGGCAGTGGCCCGCGAACGGTTACGATGCATCCGCCAGGGCGAGAACGCATGGGCCGAGTTAATGTTTCCACGGGCAGATCTTCACCTCGCAGCCCTCGCCTTTGACCTCCATCCCCCAGGTCTTCCAGACCTTCCATGCGGCCGTCACGGGCAGGACCGCGGTCACTTCCCCTCGCTTGGGAACGAGGGGGACCACGCCCTCGGCGAAAACGTTTCCCCCTTTGTCCTTGGGATTGCGCAAGCGGATTCGGACCTCCCTCGCGTCTTGCTCGCCGAGATTCATCAGGTAGGCCCGCATGGTCTTGGGCTCGACCAGTTTACCGGGGTCCGCCGCGCTGCGGTTTGGCTCGACTAACGCCGGTGAGCACACGAGCAGCGGCTTTTCGTGGTGCTCGGAGAAAAACTTGCCCAACGCGGAAACGTCGGCGGGGAGTTTCGAGCCGTCCGTGGGGAGATCGAAATAGTGGCTCGACAGCTCGTCGGCCTTGGCGATTAGTTCCGGCCAGTCTGCGCCGGAATAGAAACCGATGCCCGGCGCTTCCGGGGCGATCATGCGCACGAACCGGATCTGCTGTTCGAGTTCCTCTTTCGTGCGTGCCCATTCTTCGCCGGGATTGCCGCCCTTGCCGATACCGAGCACGACAATCGTCTTGGACAGCACGCCATGGATCCGCGCTGATGAACCTGGGCGGCGGCAAACCAGTAGTCGTCCTTGTCCTTCAGGTAGGATTCCAGCGTGACGAGATCGACCGCGTCCCGGTAGGCGTCGCCGAGGACCTTGGGAATCGGACCGCGCATTTCCCACACGGCCAGCCCGAGGCCGGGCCGCTTGCGTTTCGTCTCCCGAAGGATGGCGGCCGACTTCTGGTCGGTCTCGCCGCCGTAGTCGAAGCCGAACTCGTCGATGGAAACGACGGGCCTCGGGTTCCCGCCGTAATCAAGCCGCGTCAAGATATCTACGGACTTCTCCACCGGGTTTCGCAGCAGATCGAACCACGTGTGGCCGATGCCGGCCACGGCGCCCCGCGAGGACCAATACTGCCAGTCTTTCGGCTGCGTCGGCTCGATGAAGGTCAGGGAGCGAAGCTGCTTCGGGTCGTATTTCCCGCCGATATAGTTGAAGGCGATCACCCGATCCAGGCCGAAGACCTTCTGCGGCGGCTCTGCCCTGGCAGGCGTCTGGCGGGACGCGACCACTGCCACGGCGGCCAGCACGACCCCGGCTACCCACAACCTGCGGAGACTACTCGCAAGGAAGTGATGCGCGGCCATGTTCAGCTCCTTTCCGAGCCATTGCGATGCACGGGGTCCTTACCTTCGCCGTGGCCGCCGCGACCCCACAGCGGCAGCCCGACGAGCATCAGTTTCGTTGTGGACCTTGGCGTTGTCAATCGCCCCCCAAAGAGTTTTCGAGAAATCCAGGTTTACGATTCTCCCGAGTTGATTGACAAGTCTGCATCGCCGGGGCGAAGATATTTGCCGGGCTGCTGCGAAGGGTTCCGGCAGCTATGGCAAGGGGAAGGCAAACCGATGACATTACCAAGCACCGATCCGCTGTCGCCACGCCTGACGCGCCGCCGGTTCCTGGCCACGGCCGCCGCGGGGTGGACCTTGTGGCAGTGCGGCCAACGGGCTTGCAGCCAGGTCACGGGGCCCGTCATGCCGAAGCTGGCCGCCTATGACGACCTGATGGCCGCCTTCATGCGCGAGCACCGACCGCCCGGCGCTGCCTTGGCCGTCGCCTATCACGGTCGCCTGGTCTACGCCCGCGGCTTCGGCTGTGCCAACCTGGAAAAGCACGAGCCGGTGCGGCCCGGTTCGCTGTTTCGCATCGCCAGCGTGAGCAAGCCCTTCACCGCCACCGCCGTGATGCACCTGGTCGAACAAGGCAAGCTCCAACTTGACGCGCGGGTGTTTCCGATCCTGAAACTCCAACCGCATCTCGAACGGGGAGCTCGCTTGGACCCGCGTTGGCACGACATTACCGTGCGGCATTGCTTGCAGCACACGGCCGGATGGAACCGCGACAGGTCGTTCGACCCGATGAGCGCCGAGACCGCCGAACAGGTCGCCAGGGCGCTGAAAGTCCCGCTGCCCATTCACCCCCAGCAAATCATCCGCTACACGATGGGCAAGCCGCTGGACTTCGCTCCGGGCACGGCCTACGCCTATTCCAACTTCGGCTACTGCGTGTTGGGCCGGGTCATCGAGGCCGTTTCGGGGAAGCCCTACCACGAGTTCGTGCGGCAGAAGATTCTCGCGCCCCTGGGCATCCGCGGCATGCACTTGGGCAGGAACCTCCTCAGGGACCTCGCCCCCGGCGAAGTGCAATACTACGACAGCCGCCGCCGCACCGGCCGGGCCATCTGCGGACCGAGGATCGGCCAGCAGGTGCCCCTGCCCTACGGCGTCGAGTGCATCGAGACGATGGATGCCAACGGCGGCTGGATCGCCTCGGCGGTGGACCTGGTCCGCTTCGCCGCCGCTCTGGACGACCCGAAACGATCTCCTGTCCTGGGCGAGGACAGCATTCGGACCATGCTCGCGCCGCCGCCGGGAGCCGTGGGCCACGGACCCAAGGGGCGGCCGAAGCCGGCTTACTACGCATGTGGATGGGACGTGCGACCGGTCGCGGGGCAACCGGGCAAGTACACCAAGTGGCACCTCGGCTTGCTCGCCGGCAGTTCCACGCTGCTGGTCTGCCGCGCCGACGGCATCGACTGGGCGGTCCTGTTCAACAGCGATGCCGGCAAGGACGGCAAGGAGTTCGCCGCTCTGATCGATCCGCTCCTTCACAAGCCAGCCAGCGAGATCAAGGACTGGCCCGAGATCGACCTGTTCCCGCGGTTCTGATGCCCCGGTTCGGTCGCTTTCCGCCTTGAGCCGGACGCGAGTGTTGCCTCGCATGATTCACCTCGCCTTGTCAGGGTGGTGGAGGGCCCCTTTACCATGCACCGGTCAAGCAAGCGATACCACACAGCCAGCGACCATCCCGAGTTGTGAAGAAGCCGCACCTGACTGTCCTCTCGGGCTCGCATCGCGGGCTTGCCACCAGATTACCTCGTCACCGCCGGTGGTAAAGTCCATGGTCCGGCATCGCAAGCCTCCCTTGCTATGCCGCTCGGCGCATCCCGAACCATGGAGGAAGTTATTGCGAAGGACACCCTGGCCGGCGAAATGGCTCGACGCGCGGCCGCCGCTAACAAATCAACGCAATTTGACAGGTCTAGGCCAGGGTGGCAAGTTGTACTGGCGCGGAAAAATTGATTGTAGCGGCTAGCCTTTTGATTCCGAATTTGACGAGGACAACCCATCCAATGGAGCAGGAGGTCTCCATCTGGTCTGCCAGGACAATCCTCGGAAGTGTTGCACGACGGACCGGGAAGGCTGTTTCAGTCCGCTACCAAAAATCCCAAGGAGGGGGAACATGACGAGAAGTCTTCTTTGGGCCGCCGTTGCGGTAGCCCTGGCGATGGGGGGGCTGCCCGCTGCCCTCGCGCAAGATTATGTAGCCAGTCGGTGGGGCACCGTGCAGGTCTGTCCGCCTTGCCCGACCAACCAGACGCCCGGCACGACGCCGTTCGTTCCCGAGCCCAAGTCCGCCGTCCCGGGGCAGGCCCCACAGACTGGGCAAGGTGGGGCAGCCGCGGCGGCGCCGAACGCCAACACGCCATCATCGGCAGCCGCCAACGCGAACAATGCGTTGTCGCAAGCTGGTCAAGGCGAGCAGGTCGCCAGCGCGGCGGAGAGCTATGCGCCGAACATGATCGGCGATTGGCTCGTCCCGACGTTTGTAACGGTGGGGCACTCGGGCACCTCGGATTGCGTTTCCTCTCCGAGCGGCGGGTTTGGCCGTTTCAAGATGGCCGACGACACCAGCCCGCTGCCGCAGGACCGCGTGTTGCTGGACAATAGCTACTTCAGCGGCGCCTATGGCGCCAACGGCGCCGGCGCCGACACGCGATTCGGCGTCGATGGCTTTGAGGCAGGCTTCGAAAAAACCTTCCTCTCCGGCGCGGCTTCGATCGAGCTGCGTGCCCCCCTTTCCAACGAAGATACGCTGGGCACCCGCTTCGGCGACTTGGGCATCGCCGTCAAAGGTCTGCTGATCAACCGATCCGACCTGGCGATCTGCGCCGGCATGAGCATGAACGTCCCCACCGGGCCGAACGTCGTTGACACGGGGCTTGAGGCCGGCGCGGAAACCGTTACCATCGAGAACCAGTCGGTCCATTTGCTGCCCTTCGTGGGCGCTTCTCTGGATGCCTTCCTCGCGGTTCTTCGCCCAGGGATACATCCAGTTGGACATGGACGCCAGCGGAAACGAGGTGCTGGCGGGTCCGACCGCTGGCCCGCTCACGTCCGTCGGCCGTCTGTACGACCCGACCTTCCTCTACGTCGACGTCGGCGCCGGCTACTGGCTGCGCCGCGGGGACGACTCGCGGTTGATCTCCGGTATCGCCTGCATAGGCGAGATTCACGTCAACGAGTCTTTGGCGTCCGGCGGCGTGATCAGCGACGGCAGCATTGTTGTGCCGCCTTACAATTACTCTTTTGTGGATCTCACCGCCGGCGTGCACCTGGACGTGGGCCAACATTGCAACGTGACTTTCGGCTATGTTGCCCCGCTGAGCGGCGGCCCGGCCCGCGACTTCAACGGCGAGTTCCGCGCTTTGTGCAACTACAGGTTCTAACCCGGCTATGCCTGGTTTCAACGAAGTGACTCGAATCGGCCGCTGAAGGCAGGTCTTGCAAGCGGTCGATCGTTCCACGGGGAGGATTGAAAAATCCCGGGGGATCTGCGTGCGGATTCCCCCGGGATTTCTTTTTCTGCACGCCGGCCTGTCTTGACCCCTCGTCAAGCCGGCGTTGAGGATCTGGCGCTCAGGTGGCGCCGGGCACGTTCCTCAGCCAGTACTTGATGACCATGTGCTTCTGCACGGTACCACGCTGGAATTCGATGGTCTGCAACTGCTCCTGCCCCGTGCCCTTGGCGTCGGCCGCCATCAACCCGCGGCTGGCGCGGGCGTTGCCGCTTTGGACGATCGCCTTGGCCGCCTCGCCCGGCGTCTTCGGCCGCCCGTGAGGCAGGAACTTCGGCGAAGGCCGCCTCATGCTCCGGCTCAGAGAAGAAGCGGAAGTCGAGATGGCGGGCGCCGACTTCTGCGTGGTCATGATGTAGACCGAGATGATCCCCGCCGACTCCTCGCCGCCGAGATCCGCAAAACGCGCCATCGACTCGGCGTCCGACAGACCGACGATCGGGGTATACGATTGGTTGTCCCGCTGGTGGAAGCCTTTCACCAGGTACTCCTTGTTGGGCTCGAGAATCCAGGGGCTCATCTGCTCCGGCTGTCCCTTTTCTCCATACAGCGTGTTGGTATCGTTGACCACCAGCACCAGCCCCACGTTGGCCGAGGTGTTGTTCCTCAGCCCGAAAGTCACGTGCTGGCCCTGGCCGGGGTCCTTGATGGCGAAGTTCATCGGGTCGGGCACCGCGGAACTGGGATCCGGCTGCAAGGGCTGCTCCACGCCGTCGTAGTAGATCTTCAGCGTGATCGGCCCCGTGGGCGAACCGCCGGGGCCCGGATCGCCGGTACTGACCACCGTACTGTCCGTCGTGCCGCTCGTCGTACCGCCCGTCGCGCCGCCCGGGGAGGATCCGCTCTGGTTCCCGGTCACCACGATGTCTCCGGGGTCGCTGGGGATGGTTTGCGCAACGCCGCTGGGATTGGTTGGCGGAACGCTGCTGGGATTGGTCGGCGGAACGCCGCTGGGATTGGTCGGCGGAACGCCGCTGGGATTGGTCGGCGGAACGCCGCTGGGATTGGCCGTGTCGTTGGGACCGCGGTGGAAACGCCGCTGCCCGCGGGAGATCGTGTACCCCTGGCCGATGTCGGCCAGGATCACGTGGTCCATCTTCACGGTGAACTGCAAGAGCTCGACCATCTTGGCGGGATCCTTGCGATCGAAGGCCTCCACGTTGACCGTCACCTTGTTGAGGTCGGGGCTCACCTGGACCTTGCCGGTGAGGAAGGCGTCGACCGAGACCTGGGCCGGCGGCGTGCCCCACGCCAAGGGATACTTGAGGGAAAACAACCGCTGGCGATCGTCGGCAGTGCGGTAGCTGGCCTTGGGGATCTTCTTGCCGGCCACGGCCGAGCAGCGGTCCGCGACGCCCAGCGGGGCCTTCTCGGGATTCATGGCCACGATCATCGCGTCCTGCACGCGATCGGCCATGTTGGTGACGATCATGCCTCCGTGGAAGGAAGCCTTGCTGTGACCCTTCTCCAGGCGGAAGGAGAGCACGCCGACGTTCCTGTACCCCTTGCTGTAGATCTGCTCCATCAGCTTGGGCGCCTTGCGCAGCAATTGTTCGTCGATGTTGTCGGCGCGTGCCGCGCCGGCGTTTCCCCAGCAGAGGAAAGCCAGGGCCAAAAGCGGCGGCAGCGCTGCCGCCCGCCTGCCGACGGTCATCCGTCTCACGTTCGAGCTTTTCATAGAGAGCACCTTTCTGAAAGAACGACAAAACCTGGAGGACAAGTTTGGGTCTAGCGATCCACGGTTACATGGTCGCCGCCGCTTTTCTCGGCGATCACCGTGTTCAGTTCGCCGGGCGGTATCAAAGCTCTCGGATGCTGCGATGCGTCGGCCCCCAGCACGTTCTTCGACAACTGGACGGTCTGGGGGACCCGGCGCGACAGGTAGTGGAACAACTCGCCGATGTCGAGCTTGGAATCGTGATTGGCGTCGGCAATCCTGAACCGCTCGCCGAGGCTCTCCAGCAGCGCGTTGGTGAACGCCCCGTGCCCGAGATACATAATGTCGTACGACGACTCGTTCGCCCCGCAGCCGGCGATCATGACGGGACCGACGCCGTCCGGGGTCAGATCGCGGAGGATGTTCGTGCTCCCCGAGTGGCAGCAGTCCAGGAGGACCAGCTTGCGACAGGGGATCGCTGCGATGGCCTCGTAGAGCGCAAAGCTGCTGATGCCGGTCTCGCTGGGCCTGCGAACGTCGAAGGTGGGACAAACGAAGGCGAAGGTCCCCGGCAGGTAGCAGTTCCTGCGGTACTCCCTCGCATATCCATGTCCCGCCAGGAACACGACGCACAAGTCGTCCGGCCCTACTCGCCGCGCCAGGTCGCGGAGCTCCGCCTGGAGCCTCGCGCGGTTGACCTGCAGTTCCAGCAGCAGGCGGATATCCGCGCCTTGGTAGGGCGGCGTATGGGCAAGAGCCCGGAAACGCTCCGCCATGGCCCTGGCATCGTCGGTGGTGAACAACAGGTTGTCCCAAAGGACTTGCCGCCGCGGACCGCGGGAAGCACGGCTGTAGTCGGAGACACCGGCAAACAACCCGTAGACTCGGCGATGTTCCGGCGGCCGATTGGATTCCAGGGCCAGACGGTTCCAGTCGTCGCGAACACCGGCGCGATTGTACGCCTGGGCGACAATCAGATTGCGCCCGAGCGCAGCCTGGCGCGAGGAACGCTCACCCGCTCCTCGAACTGTCCCCCGAGATGCTTCCACGACTTGAACTTGTAATCGTTGATCCATAAGGCCAGGCTCTCCAGTTGCGCCCCGGGAGCCGCAACCCGCTGCCTCGCACGCACCACAAGCCGGCTTTCCCCCTGCTGTTGATCGATCCCCGCCATCTGCAATTCGACCCTCGGCGGCAGATGTTCGGTAATGTTGATTCGCTCCGGCGGCGCCGCGGGCCCCGGCTCCTCCAGCTTGGAGCCCCGCTCCGCTTGCGGAACCAGGAGGTTTTCAGGCTGCGGCTGGGGGCCAGGCTTCGGCTGCGGTTTCAACGGCTCGGCGGAGGCGAGCAGGTTCGCGAGTTTGTCCGGCCGATGGAACAGATTTCGGAATTTCTCGGCTTGATAGAATTCGGGACTCTCGTCAATACTGCTGATGATCTGCCAGCCGATGTACGAATCACCGATGGTGGACGTGTCGTAATAATAATCCTGCCACCGCCAGAGCACCCATTCATCATCGCGCGTGGCGAAAAACTTCCAGGCGGGCCGCTGCCAAACGTGCGTCAAGTGCTCGGTCGACTCCTGCTTGCCGGCGCTGCGGCAGCGAAAGAAGAACTCCTTTCCCGGGATGGGGCGCCGCAAGCGATCGAGCCAGGCGGCCGGACCTCCCGGAACACTTTGCGCGGCGAAAGCGAGAAAGAGGACCTCGTCTCCCGCCGTAAGCCCCGCTTCCCACGCAGGGCTCCCCGGCGCGATGTCCTGGACCCAGAGTTTCCCTCCGCGCAGGCTGAACGCGGCGCCCAATTCCCCTTCGAAGGACCAGTCTGCCAGACTCCAGGCGGCAAGCGTCTGGTCCCGGGAAGCCGAGACGAGGAACCGCTGGTCCGCCGAAGCGGCTACGGAGGTGACGTCATCGGCGTGTCCCACAAACAGCCGGCTGCGCCGCGGCCCGCCGGGAAGAAGGGTAAAGAGGCTGATGCCGAAACGATGACCTACGGCCAGCCGGGCCGGCTTGCCGTCGGAAGGGCGAAGGAACGTGTAACAGCGGGGCAGAACATCCTGGAAACGATCCCACGGCAGGTCGAATTCCCGTCCGCCGGGAGCCACGACGTGCCAGAGGTACATGTCCCGGGCATCGGCCCGAACGCGCCAACCGTCCGCCGTTTCCAAGGGCAAGAGCGGCTGGAAATTCTCGTTCTCCCTCCAATCACGCCGCTGGAGGTCGAAGACCTTCCATGGCCCGCCGGCCCAGTCGTTGAATCCCGCGGGATCGGGTTTTCGCTGGTTCCGCAGCCCGATCGATTTCGCGTCGGGCGAGAACGCGGCCCCCCAGATGGAACTCCCCGGGCTGCGCACCTCGCTGACAACCTTCTGGGCCTGCAAATCCCAAAGCTTCATTTCAAAATCGTTCCCGCCCGCTACGGCCAGGTATCTTCCCCCGGGATGCAGCGCCATCGCGTTGACCAGATACGTGCTCTCCGGCCGGAACGGGCGGAACTTCCGCTTCTTAAGCTCGTAGAGCAAGACCTGGGATTGCACGGGCTTGTAGGGGAGGTCGCCTTGCGGAGCCATGTCGGCGGCGACCGCCAAGATCGTCTGCGAGGAATCGACGGCTAGCCGGCGGGGATACGTCCTGGCCTCCAGCGCCAACTCGTCGACCTTCTGTCCGGCCGGAGAACGCAGCTCGACGCAGCCACGATTGTCCGTTCTCCTCAGTCCAGCCGCCGCGACCCACTGCCCGTCGGGGCTGACGGCGGCCGCCTGGACGTCCTTCAGCTCGAAACTGAAACGCCCCGGCGCGGCGTTGGCCGCCAACGACCATCGACAGGCGGAGCCGTCGTCGGCGACGCTGAGGACGTTTTGCTCGCCGAGAAAGACGACCAGCCGAACGCGATTCTCCGGGGACTGGGAATGCCGGCCAAGCTTGCGGAAATCGTCCTTTTTCGGGCTGGCGACGTTCCACACCCAGAGGGAGCCGTCGCTGGTACCGAGGGCCAGTTGTTTGCCGGCGGGCGAATAGGCGACGGCCGAAATGACCTTGTCTTCGCCGGGGGTCACGGCGGCGTGGACGACTTGTCCCGTCTTAGTGTCCAGGATCGCCACGGCTCCGGTGATCAGGCCATGCCCGCCGATCGCCACGTTTTGCGCGTCCGGCGAAAGCGCCAGGGCGTAGATCACGCCGCGCTGTTCCCGCCAGTTGGCCCAGCGCAGCGCGGTGACGCCCTCGGTGTCCAGCGCCGCGTCCTTCACGGGCCAGACCCGCACCGTTTTGTCGTCCCCTGCCGCCAGCAATCGCTTGCCGTCGGGCGAAAACATCATCGCGTTGCAGGTGGCGGTCGGGGCGCCCGTTTCGAGCACCAGCCCGGGGCTCTTCAGCACATGCCGCCGATCGACCTGGGCGGCAGCCGGCTTGGCGGAGATCAGTCCGCAAAGCAACAAGGCTATGCCGAAAAAAAGCGGTGTGCGCAGCATCGCTTGCGTCCCACAGGTTGATCTTGCATTGCCGGCCTTCCCTGAGTAGTTTCCGGCCCTTTGCGGCGATCGACCGGCACGTCCGGCGAGGGGCGAGGAACGAGTCGGGTTGCCATGCCCGCCGGATGCAACGAGCACCGGCTGTCGGGGGGGACCTTGAGGCCCAGGCACCCGGCGATTAAGTATAATTAGAACGCCGCAACCAAACGCGGAAAATCCCTCCCCCCCAAGAAATCACAGAATTCCTGAGAGGACCGTGGGCGTGGAAGAACTCACCCAGTGGATCACCAAGCTCGGCCGGGGCGATCCGGCGGCGGCCCAAGCGGTCTGGGATCGGTACTTCGGCAAACTGGTCCTTTACGCGCGGCGCAACTCGAGGGGTTGCCCCGGCGCGCAGCCGACGAAGAAGACGTGGCCCTGAGCGCGATGCACAGCTTCTGTCGCAACGTGGCCGAGCATCGTTGCGACTGGGTGGCCGACGGCGAGGACCTCTGGAAGATGCTGGTGACGATTACCGCCCGAAAGGCATGTGCCCTGCGGCGGCGCCAATTCGCCGCCAAGCGCGGCGCCGGCATGGTCCGGGGCGAGTCGGCATTTCTCAGGCCGAAGGCCGAGGAAGGTCGCGATGAAGGGATCGGGGCGGTGCTGGGGGAAGAGCCCACCCCGGAACTGGCCGCCCTGGTTGCCGAAGACTGCCGGGAGATGCTCGACCGCCTGGGCGAGGAAGCGCTCCGCCAGGTTGCGCTCCACGCGCTCGAAGGATACAGCACCGGCGAAATCGCCGAAAAGCTCGCTTGCACGCGGCGCACGGTGGAACGCAAACTGGAACGCATCCGCGAGAAATGGGCGAGGGAAATCCCCACGTAACCGCGATGAAAAAAATCAACGACCCGCCGGAACATCAAGTAGGTCCCGCTTGCCGAGCGGGACAACCGACGTCCGGCCCGGCAGGCAGGACCTGCCCCATTAGCCCACTTGCCGCCAGTGCCGGTCAGCGCGACTCCCTCGCCGCGCCCAGTTCCGCGTCCGTGGGCAGTTTGAGCGGGAGCGTATCGCGAATCTCTTTGGGAATCGTCATGTATTGACGCACCAGCGAATCGTAAGTGTCCCTGTGAGCGTTGAGGAAAGCAGGGCCCCTGGCTATCATCAGGGCGAGCTTCTCACGCGTGGTATTCCCGGGTTTTAACCCCGAGTCGACGTGACATTTTCCTCCGTTGAAATAGTGGGAGCCGTCCCACACCTTGCTCCCATCGACGATCTCGCCCGTCCAGGAGTCCGGAACAAAGGCGTCTTTTCCCCATGTCCAAGGAATGTCAGCATCGTAGCCCGGAGCGAGGTCCACGACGGGGAATACGTGCGGGCTGTCGCTCCTCAGGTTGATCACGTTACGGACACCCGCGCCCCTCAGAATCTCCTGCATGAGCGAGGCGTGCTCGTCGCACTGTCCCGCCTTCAAGATCCACGCCACCTTGGCTAGATCCCCAGGCTGCCCCCGGAAGTAGTCGAGAACTTGTGCCCGAGTTTTGATGGAACCGCCGCTAAACTTATTCCACACGTCGATTGGGAGAGTTTGAAAAACGGTTCCCCAAAAGTCGTTGACTACTTTCACGCGCGCGGTCACCAACTCGACTGCCTTTTTCGCCCGAAGACGATCCTGCTTCAAGGGGTCGGGATCCTTGATCGAAGCCACGACGGCGATGGCTTGCTCCAGCGTCTGATCATCCGCTCCGGGGATGGCGGTAATGCCTTCGTCCCCGGGCGACTGATCCCGAAGAACCCTTAGATTTGCGGGATTGCTAGGGTCGTGGGAGGGGCAACAGGTGATGATGCGTGTGAGATTCTTAGGATTCGTCGGGTCGTGGAGTTTATGAGGAGGACAACGGGTGACGATGACCTTGATGTTCTTGGGATTTGTAGGGTCGTGAGGTTTATAGGGGGGGCAACACGTGACGACGCGTTTCTTCTTGTTCTTAGGGTCAGTCGGGTCGTGGGGTTTATAGGGGAGGCTACAGGTGAAGGTGCGTTTGATGTTTTTGCGGTTTGTCGGGTCGTGGGGTGAGTCCTTGACCACGGGCTTGGGCGGCTTGCCGTGCGGAGGCCAAGCGCTGTGGGAGGTGCCCGGTTGGCAGGTGTGCTTGGGAGGCAGTCGTCTGGGTGGCGTCCCGTTCAAACCACTGTGGGAGGTGCCGGGGGGAGATGCAGGGAAGGGGTAGATGTTAGGGTTGGGGATAGGGGGTGAGACGAAAGGGATTTGGGGCAACGGATTTGGGGGTAGCACCGGCGGCGGATAGTAAGTCGGTCCGGGCGGCTGGTACACGCGCGGTTGGTACCAATCGGGTGGCACGGTGCTTGGGGGGTCTCGGTCGACACTCGGGTCACCGCCCCAGTTGTCCGTGGCCACGTCGACGATTTGGCCCACCCCCTTGAGGATGTCGCCGAGGAGGCCGCCGCCCCCGCCGCCGCCGTTGGACGACATGTTCCCGTTGGCCTCTAGTCTGTCCGACCGTCCGAAGCTACCCCAACCGAACAGGGCGAGGGATAGGCCGACGACGGTCAGACGCACGATCGTCTTGCCAGTCGATCGGCTGCGGTACGCGCCTTCGAGACGCCGGCGGATGTGGCGGTCAGTCGTAGACATGGTTCTTCTCCTTGATCGCTGGTGACCGAATTCTCACACCCGTCGCAACATTGCGGGGTGGCTCTATATCAGGCATGGTAAACGGGCCGCCGGATGCGACAGGTCGAGCGGCCGTTTCACCAAGAATTCCGCCTGGCGCGACGCTGCACGCCTTGGCCCTCCCAACGACAAAGGCCCCATCGCCGCTTCGAGAGCCGCGATGGGGCCTGCCGATTCTGATGACGCTCGGCTCCAAACGCCGAACGTCAAGCCGGCGTTGAGGATCTGGCGCTCAGGTGGCGCCGGGCACGTTCCTCAGCCAGTACTTGATGACCATGTGCTTCTGCACGGTGCCACGCTGGAATTCGATGGTCTGCAACTGCTCCTGCCCCGTGCCCTTGGCGTCGGCCGCCATCAACCCGCGGCTGGCGCGGGCGTTGCCGCTTTGGACGATCGCCTTGGCCGCCTCGCCCGGCGTCTTCGGCCGCCCGTGAGGCAGGAACTTCGGCGAAGGACGCCTCATGCTCCGACTCAGAGAAGAAGCGGAAGTCGAGATGGCGGGCGCCGACTTCTGCGTGGTCATGATGTAGACCGAGATGATCCCCGCCGACTCCTCGCCGCCGAGATCCGCAAAACGCGCCATCGACTCGGCGTCCGACAGACCGACGATCGGGGTATACGATTGGTTGTCCCGCTGGTGGAAGCCTTTCACCAGGTACTCCTTGTTGGGCTCGAGAATCCAGGGGCTCATCTGCTCCGGCTGTCCCTTTTCTCCATACAGCGTGTTGGTATCGTTGACCACCAGCACCAGCCCCACGTTGGCCGAGGTGTTGTTCCTCAGCCCGAAAGTCACGTGCTGGCCCTGGCCGGGGTCCTTGATGGCGAAGTTCATCGGGTCGGGCACCGCGGAACTGGGATCCGGCTGCAAGGGCTGCTCCACGCCGTCGTAGTAGATCTTCAGCGTGATCGGCCCCGTGGGCGAACCGCCGGGGCCCGGATCGCCGGTGCTGACCACCGTACTGTCCGTCGTGCCGCTCGTCGTACCGCCCGTCGCGCCGCCCGGGGAGGATCCGCTCTGGTTCCCGGTCACCACGATGTCTCCGGGGTCGCTGGGGATGGTTTGCGGAACGCCGCTGGGATTGGTTGGCGGAACGCTGCTGGGATTGGTCGGCGGAACGCCGCTGGGATTGGCCGGCGGAACGCCGCTGGGATTGGCCGTGTCGTTGGGACCGCGGTGGAAACGCCGCTGCCCGCGGGAGATCGTGTACCCCTGGCCGATGTCGGCCAGGATCACGTGGTCCATCTTCACGGTGAACTGCAAGAGCTCGACCATCTTGGCGGGATCCTTGCGATCGAAGGCCTCCACGTTGACCGTCACCTTGTTGAGGTCGGGGCTCACCTGGACCTTGCCGGCGAGGAAGGCATCGACCGAGACCTGGGCCGGCGGCGCGCCCCACGCCAAGGGATACTTGAGGGAAAACAACCGCTTGCGATCGTCGGCAGTGCGGTAGCTGGCCTTGGGGATCTTCTTGCCGGCCACCGCCGAGCAGCGGTCCGCGACGCCCAGCGGGGCCTTCTCGGGATTCATGGCCACGATCATCGCGTCCTGCACGCGATCGGCCATGTTGGTGACGATCATGCCTCCGTGGAAGGAAGCCTTGCTGTGACCCTTCTCCAGGCGGAAGGAGAGCACGCCGACGTTCCTGTACCCCTTGCTGTAGATCTGCTCCATCAGCTTGGGCGCCTTGCGCAGCAATTGTTCGTCGATGTTGTCGGCGCGTGCCGCGCCGGCGTTTCCCCAGCAGAGGAAAGCCAGGGCCAAAAGCGGCGGCAGCGCTGCCGCCCGCCTGCCGACGGTCATCCGTCTCACGTTCGAGCTTTTCATGGAGAGCACCTTTCTGAAAAAACGACAAAACTTTGATCTGCCTGAAAGGCAAACTGGAACGCATCCGTAACAAATGGGCGAAGGGGCGCCCGGCGTAACCGCGACGAACAAAACTGGGGCAGCAGTCGCACTGTTGCCCCCTTCCGCGACGCGTAACCTGCTCATGGTAAAGCCGGCCCGAATTGCGACAGGGAAATCTCGCAGCCGTAACGTCAAAATACGCATCCGAGCCGTAAGTGTCTGGCGTCATTCACCTTACGGAACTGCGGTGAGGGAACGGCTCGACAGAGCTACTGCCGATAGGTAGGCTAAGGGGGATTGCGATTTCGCGTGTCAGCCCGCTCCAGGGGCTCGATGTTGGTCCGCTGCGTCCGGCGGAGCGTCGAGCGGAAGTTCGAGCGCATCCGGGAAAAATGGTCCCGGGAGAAGGAGACCCTGTCATGAGCCGGCCGGAAGAACCACCGCAGACCCAGCCGCAGATGTCCGTTTCCGGCGAGGTCGATCGGCTCTGTGACGAGTTCGAGAAGGCCTGGCGGAAGGAGTGGCCGTCGGGCCATCCGCAAATTGAAAGTTTCGCCTCGCGCATACAGCCTTCGCAGCGAGAAAGGCTGATATGCGAGTTGCTGGAAACGGAACTGGAGCTGCGGCAAGCGAAGGGGGACTTCCTGCGACTGGAAGAGTACTGCTCGCGGTTCCCCGAGCTGAGCGATCGGATAGGGTCCATTTTCCACCGCGTGGTGCAGTGCCGCCGGCTGGGCGACTACGAAGTCCAGGAAGAACTTGGCCGCGGCGGCATGGGCGTCGTGTACAAAGCGCGGCAAGTCCATTTGAACCAGGTCGTGGCCCTGAAGATACTCCCCGAACGCTATCTCGACGAGCCGCAGGCCGTAGCCCGGTTCAAGCGGGAGATGCAATCGATCGGCACCTTGGAGCATCCGAACATCGTTCGCGCTTACAACGCCGGCGAGGCCAACGGCGTTTATTTCCTGGCAATGGAATACGTGGACGGCATCGACCTGCAGCGTCTGATCGTGAAGCCGGACTTGAAGACCGTCAGACCACTGAGTGTAGGAGCCGCTTGCGAGGTGCTCCGCCAGGCCGCCCTGGGGCTCCAACACGCCCATGAGCACAAGCTCGTCCACCGCGATATCAAACCCGCCAACCTGATGCTCAACCGCTCCGGGGTCGTCAAACTGCTCGATTTGGGGTTGGCCAAGTTCCGTGCCGATCGGCTCTCGCCCAACCAGCGAACCGCTAACTTGACGCAGGCCGGCGTCACCATGGGCACGGTCGATTACATGGCGCCCGAGCAGTGGGAGAACTCGAGCGGCGCGGACATCCGGGCCGACATTTACAGCCTCGGCTGTACGCTCTTTTTTCTGCTCGCCGGCAGGGCGCCTTACGGCGGAGAATCGTACGGCAGCAATCGCAAGAAACTGATGGCCCACGTCGTGGCCCCGATCCCTTCGCTGATCGACGCCTGCCCCGAGTGCGCGGAGGAGTTGGAAGAGGTCTTCGACCGCATGTTGGCCAAGGAGCCCGTAGACCGGTACGCCAGCCCGCGCGAAGTGGCCGAAGCGTTCGAGCCGTTTGCCGACGCTGGCGAGCTGGCCGGCCTTGCCACCGCAGTTAGCCTTCGCGACGAATCCTCCGTTGTTTCCCAGCCGGCGATCCATAGTTCCGAGGTTGGGACCGAGAAAAAGTCTTCCACAACCGGCGGGCGCAAGGAGGCCAGATCGCGGCGGCGTATGGTGAAGCCCTGGTATCGCCGCACGATCCCGCTGGTCATGGCCTCGGCGGTAATCGTCGCAATTATTGCGCTGGCTGCGTGGGGGCTGAGAGGACACAGGGAAGACGGAGCGACTCCAAGCGGCGGCGGTGGCAGCAACAAGGAGTCCACCCCTCCCATCGCCGATCTCAAGCAGCTTACGGCCGGACTCGCCCTGCTGCCGGGACTGAATGGCCAGTGGTGGTTCGACGAGATGCCGTGGTACACGCCTTTTGCCCGCCAAGCGGTTGAGAACGCCTTGACGTCGGCCGAACGGCCGGGCGCGATTCTCGGTGATAAGCCCGATATGTACATGAGCGCGAACACGGTTGCCGTGCAGAAATGGCTGTGGGACGTTGTGTCCCGTTGCCGCGAGCCGCTCTCCGAGCCGCAAAACCGCCTGCTGGACGACCTGAAGGAAATCTCCGAGCTGAACGTCGATGATGCGGCCCTGGCGGACGGCCTGGAGAAAGCGATACGTCAATTCGAGGCGGACCCGGACAGCGCGAATTGGTCGGCCCTGGACCGGCACACGCACGCCTGTTTGCAGCACAAGCTGGCCTCCATCCGTTGGAACCTCACGCCGACCGGGCTCAGCAGCCGCCAACTGGCCGAGGATGCCAAGAAGAGCTACGAGGAAGCCCTGGATCGTTATCCGCCCAACCACCTTTTGTGGCGACTCTGCTTGGCCGATTCCGCCTTGCTGTACTCGCGACTCCTCGGCGACTACAGGAAAGATGATACGAAACCAGGCGAAGGAAGGAGGCGATTCTACGAGGCGACACAGGGCGCCAACGTGCCTTCACTGTTCAAACTCGTGACGCTCGTCACCTGGGGTACGGAAGCCTCCAATCACGCCCTCACCGCCGGAGATTACGAAACGCAGCCGTTCGACGATGCCGAAAACCTCCTCGCACAGATCGACAGGGAGATGGGGATCCCGCTGGCCAACCATCCACTGCGGGCACAGGTCCATACGAGTCGCGGTTGGAGCCTCATGAGTCAGTGGGAAGTCGCCAAGGCACGGGAGGCATTCCTGGTCGCCAACGGCATCTTAGGCGTGAATTGCAAGAATAATCTCTTCTCCATGGTCGAATTCTTCCATACTCGCCACGGCCTGGCGATCGCCGCGCGCTATCAAGGCAACACGAACGGCGTTCAAACCGGCTTCAGCGGCCTTGTCGGCGAGAAAGTCTTCGGCCGCGAGGGGAGCCAGGGCGAAATCGAGGAAGCGATCGACGCAGCCAACCACTTGCCCGACCAGCCGGGACGACAACGCTACCTTCGCGACCTGACCGAGCGATGGGCCAATTCGGCGGAACGCTGGGCCGATTGCCAGCTTTATGGCGGGGCTGCCTCGGGCGGCGCAGTGAGCTTGAACTCCGATCAGGCCTGCAAGCTCTACGATCGCGCCCGACGCATGGCGCCCGAACCGGGCAATCGCGTCGTGATGACGTGCAAGTACTGTATTCTCGGCGCTCTCCGCGGCGAATTGCCGGAGGCCGCCAGGATCTTCGCCGCCGAAGTGACGCCGGTGAAGGATGAGGACGTCATCGGCAGCGACCGCCGGCGGGCCGCGCTCATCCGCCAAGTCGCTTCAGCCGTGCTGGCCCTCAAGGATCAACAGCGAACCAGCGAAGGTCAAAAAGCGCTGCGAGAGTTCCTTGGCCAGTTTCACACTTCCAACTACTATGACGCCAATCGCGGCGAAACGCTGGAGATGCGGCTTTTTGCGGCCGAGTTGCTGCTCGCCTCTGAACTTCAAACCAGCGGCGCGAAAGCCGCGCAGATCGACCTCAAGTATCTCGACCGTCTCCTGGAGGTCTTCAAAGGACGCGAGAAGATGCAGCCATTCCTCCGTCGCTACTACGAGCTGGCTGTCCGCGCGGCGGGCAAGGACCAGCCGGGCGCAATGGCCGAGTATCTGTTGGCCGCTCGAGCCAGCCGCCGACAGGAGAGCCCGCCGTCTCCGCAAACGACCCGAGTCGTTTTCCACTTGGCCGCCGCCGATGATCCAGACCCTGGCGACAACTACGCCATTGTCGCGACACCTGGCACGATTGTCCCGTTGAAATTCACGCGAAAGGAAGTACAACAAGCGGCCAACAGCGGTCAGACGCTGCCCATGCCCGAGGAACTCCTGAAATTGATCGAGGCTGAGCAGAAGGGTGGACGAAACACGGTGGGATATTGGGACGACACGCCGTGTTTCTTCGAGTTGCCCCAGGGTCTTTCCAAGGACGATTGGAAGCCGTTCAGTCGTCAACTGGAATACCAAACGCTTCGCCGGCCGTGAGGAGACCATGAGCGATCGTTAGCGCATATTGGCCAGCAGGGCCTCGGCACAGGCTTCCGCAAAGGAGGGATCGTTGATCGATACGTCGAGCACGACCAGGGGCACGTCCCCGCGGAGATCGCGCTGGAGGGCCGCCAGCAGGGCCGCGTCGGCGCCCGGGTCCCAGAACGGTTGACCGGGCTCGCCGATGGCGCTGAGGCCCTTCGCCGGAAACAATACGGTCGTCGGCGCCCGATAGGCGTTGATCTTCTCCGCGAGAATCCGGCCCAGCTCGGCGCACTCGGCGGGTGTCGTCCGCATCAAGGTGACCTGCGGATTGTGCCGGTAGAAGCATCTGCCCGCGAAGCGCGCGGGAACGGACTCAGGCTCCCCGAAGTTCACCATATCGAGACAACCGGGAGCGATGACGGCGGGGACTCCGGCCTCCTTTGCCGCGTCCAATCGGGTTTTTCCCGCCGACTGGACGCCGCCGACGAGCTCATCGGCCCATTCCGTCGTCGTCACGTCGAGGACCCCCGCCGCCATGCCGGATTCGATCAGCCCTTCCATGATCTTTCCGCCGGCGCCCGTCGCGTGGAAGACGAGGACCTCGTAGCCCGCCTCCTCGAGGATGGCCCGGGCGACGGTGACGCAGGCGGTAGTGTTGCCGAACATGCTGGCAACGATCACGGGCCGGTCCTGGGACTCCGGCGCGGGCCGCCCGACGACCATCCCGCAGATGGCGCCCGCGGCGCGGCTGAGCAGAAGGCGCAAGATGCGGTTGAGCCCGGAAACGTCCACGATGCTGGGGAACATGACGATGTCGCGGCCACCGACGTAGGGCGCCGTATTGCCGCTTGCCAGCGTCGAAACCATCAGCTTGGGAAAGCCGATCGGCAGCGCCCGCATGGCCGCCGTGCCGATGGCCGTGCCTCCGCCGCCACCGAGGGCCAGGATGCCGTCGATGCGAGCTTCCCGCGCCAGGCGAGGGAGCAAAACGGCCGCCGCCGCCGCCATGGCCGTCACGCACTCGCCGCGGTCTTTCCGGGCAACCAGGGCGGCCAGGTCGATACCCGAGGCGGCAGCCACGTCTTCGCGCGAGATATCCGGCACGATTCCCGGGGGACCGCCGGTCCCCACGTCCACCAACAGCGGCTCGTGGCCTAGTCGCCGGATCTCGCCGGCGACATACCCCAACTCGTCCGCCTTGGTGTCCATGGTGCCCAGGACCGCGATCACGGGCATGGCTGCCCTCCGATCAACTTCGCGGCAGCAGGGGCGGGGATGCTCTTGAACCGCCGGGTCAACTGGGTGAGGGAGTCTTCGACGGCCATCCGTTCCAGGCTCGAGGCGCCGACGAAACCGACGGCGTCGGTGTGTTGGTTGACGTAGGCCGCGTCCTCCGGCGAGCAGATCGGACCGCCGTGGGAAAGGAAGAGGATGTCGCGGCGGACCGTCCGGGCGGCGTCGATGATCGCTTGAGTGCGGCGCACGGCCTCCTCCATGTCGACCACCGCTTCCTTCACCCCGATCGCACCGCCGACGGTCGTACCCACGTGAGCGATGACGGCGTCGGCGCCGGCTTCGGCCATGGCCCGCGCTTCCTGCGGTTGGCTCACGTAGACGATCGTGAACAAGTCCATTTTGCGAGCCAGAGCGACCATTTCGAATTCCTTCCGGACGCTCATCCCGGTTTCTTCGAGAATCTGGCGAAATCGCCCGTCCACGATGCAGTGCGTAGGGAAGTTGTTTACGCCGGAGAATCCCATGTCCTTCACTTTCAACAGCCAGTGCCACATGCGGCGGCGGGGATCCGTGGCGTGCACCCCGCAGATCACAGGGATTTCCTCGACGACGGGGAGCACCTCATACTCGCCGATCTCCATGGCCACTTGGTTGGCGTCGCCATAGGCCATCAGGCCCGCGGTCGAGCCGTGGCCGGCCATGCGGAAGCGGCCCGAATTGTAAACGATGACCAGATCCGCTCCGCCCTTTTCAATGAATTTGGCGCTAATCCCCGTGCCTGCGCCGGCAGCAATGATCGGCTCTCCCTTGCGGAGCGTGGCGTGCAGCCGGTCGAGGACCTCGGCGCGCGTATAGGGGTTTCCTTTTCCGGTCCAGGGATTGGGCATGATAGTCCTCTTGTTTCTCGAACGCGGCTTAGCCGGAGCCCCTGCTAGGCGCGTAGCCGGCATGGACAACGGCGGGCCGGACCGTCTTCCAAGGCTCCTCGTCGAAAACGTCGATCGTGAAGGGGCCGTCCGTTTGCACGGGGCTGAGAATCGCCAGGAATCGCAGGGTTCCCGGACCGTTGTTGAACGTGGCGTGGGGCATGCCGACGGGAATGAAAGCCACGTCGCCTGGGCGGAGCAGGCGATTCTCCGCGCCGACCCATTGTTCGGCCTCCCCGTCGAGAACGTAGAGGATTTCCTCGCGGCCGGGATGGCAATGAAAATTGTGCCCCTCGCCGGCCGGCATCGTGGCGCGGACCACGAACAGCCGCTCTGCGCCGACCGTTTCCACCGTGGACAGTTCTTCCAGACGGCACCAGGGCAAATCGAGGTGCTTGACGTTGGCGGATTGGATAAACCGCTTGGGGGTCTTTGCAGTCATGATGGATTCTCTACACTTCAGGCAAGATCCACGGCCCTCGCATGGGCCGGGCGCAAGCAGGCGGTTCGCCTCGGGGTCGTGCGGGAACTGTTCGGCTTTCGGGTCCCAGTGGAGTTTCCGGCCCAGTCTTACGGCGATGTGGGCGATCTGGCAGAGCGTGTCGCTGCGCACGGCCGTCTCAATATCGCAGATGGCGCGGTCGCCCTTTCGGACGGCGTCGAGAAAGTTGCGGGAATGGTCGCGGCTGACGGGAAGCTTGATGCTCATCCGGCCCGATTTGTTCTGCGGATCGCGGAGGAGCTTATCGTCGTTGGCACGAATGGATCCGCGGTTGACATGGACCCAGCCGGAATCGCCGATGAACTTCACGCCGAAGGCCAGGCCCTTGCCGTTGTCCACGAAAGTGACGGGCGCCGCGTCAGCATAAGAGAAGCGGACCTTCCATTTCAGGATCGCGTCGCAAGTTCCTCCCTTGGGAAACTCCGCCGCCGCCTCGACCGTGGCGGGACCCGTGGCGTCGGTCCCGTTGCCCCATTGGGCGATGTCCAGATGATGGATACCCCAGCAGGAAATCATACCCAGCGAGAAGTTGGCGATGTTCTCGTGCCAGTCGCGAATGAGCTTCTGCTCGTTAAACGGCGTCATCGAGGCCGGGCCGACCCAGCGGTCCCAGTCCAGGTAGTCCGGCACCGGCTGCTGGGGAAGAACGTCGCTTTGCCGGCCTCCCGGCACGGAAACCTCGATCTCCTTCACCTTGCCCAGGCGCCCGTTGCGAGCCAGCTCGCAGGCCCAGCGAAAATACAAATCCGATCGCTGCTGGGTGCCGAACTGAAACACCACGCCCTTCTTTCGCACGGCCGCACGGACTCGCCGGGCTTCCTCGAAGGACAAGGCCATCGGTTTTTCATGGTAGAGGTGCTTGCCGTGAAGGATGGCGTCCACGGACGGGATGCTGTGCCAATGCACGGGCAGGACCATCAGGATCGCATTGATGGCGGGGTCGGCATTCATCTCCCGGAAGTCCGAGAACACCTTGACGTCCGCTTTTCCGCACGTGTCCGCGATGATGCGGTGCGCGGCCGAGACATTCCGCTTGTTCACGTCGCAGATCGCGGTCACGCGCAGGTCCTCGTGATTGAGGAAAGCGCGCATGTCTCGCGTGCCCTGATCGCCCACGCCGAGCACCCCGAGGGTGATCGTGTTCGAGGGCGCTGTTGCGCCGTCGGCCCCCCTCGCCGTGGCCGGGATGAGGCAAGGCGCGGAAACGGCGGCCAATGCGGACCTGAGAAAAGCCCTCCGAGTCGATCGCTTCATTACCGGGCTCCCCTAAGTTTGCTCTGGATGGAGTTATTGCGAAGGACAATCGGCTCGCCGCTCCGACCACTTCTGCTCCTCTATACCCATTGCCAATCTCGCAGCCACTGGTAGGTATGGGGCAGGTTGGCCCACATCTCCTCAACGATCTGCTCCAGCCGCCGCGTCTCGGCCAGGTCGAACTGCCGCCGCTCTCTCACCGCCGCCGCCGCGTTCTTCACCTGGTCGACCGTGATCAGCCCCGGGATGGTGCAGTGCATCACGTCGCAGCAGAGCACGTAGCGAATGGCCAGCCGCGCCCGCTCGTCGTCCTCCTGTTTCGTGGCCGAATCGGGCGTGCCGCCGGACGTGAAGATCGTGCCGCCGGCGAACGGCTTGATGCCGATCAGGCCCACGTCGTACTTGCGGAGGGCGTCGAACATGCTGCCCACCGGCTTCTCCTTGCTGCCGGCGGCGTAGGGCGTCACGATCACCTCGAACTGCGGGTACTTGGCCACGGCCGCGGCGATCCACGGCCGATGGTGGGTCGATAGACCCGTGCAGCGGGCCTTGCCGCTCTTCTTGGCCCATTCCAAAGCCCGGGCGACGGTCTCGATCTCTTTCTCGCCGTTGCGGCTGGTCTGTTCGCGCATGGTCACGCGCCACAGGTCTACGTACTCCAGTTTCGTCTCGCGCAGGCCCGTGTCGAGCTGCTCCCTCATCTTGGCGAGGTTGCCGGCGAGGTTTGGGTCACGGGCGCCCCACCAGTCGAAACCGAGGTACATTTTCTCACGGTTCCTGCCCAGGGCCTCGGCCACGAAGAGCACCTCGCCCGCGCCGCAAGGGTCGGCGTAGTTGATGCCGTGGTCGATGCAGGCCGCCAGCACCTCGCGGCGGTTCTTCTTGAAATCAGGGCTGTTCCAGCCGAAGGGAATCCTTTTGACATGCCCGCCGATGCCGACCGCGGAAACCATCAGGCCCGTCCGGCCGAGGCGGCGGTATTCCATGTTTTCATGGTAGCTGCGGGTTCTGCTGACATCGGTTATCTGAGCCGGGGCTGCCACGGCCCTCTGGCCCATGATCTCCCCCGCCGCGGCTGCGCCTGCCGCCGCGGCCGCCGTGCGCCGCACGAATTCACGTCGGGTAACGCCGTCTTGATGCATGGGTTATCTCCTCCTAGGCGTGCAATTGATTGGCTTTCGGGGTCACCTGGTCGATGTTCGGCTTCACGTCGTGGTTGGCGTTGCCCAAGACCCAGGCAAAACCGCCCATGACGATCGCTTGGAAGAAGGGATTGGTCCAGATGTCCTCGCGGTGTCCCAGCGAGGTATAGAACACGCGGCCCTTGCCCTGCATTCGCGCCCAGGTGCAGGGATAATCGGGGCGGCGGTAGCAATCGCCCAGCATGTGCTTCGTCTCCTGCACCAGGATTACGTGCAGATCGCTGCCGAAATTCTTCTGCGCGTACCACTCTTCGTGGAACGAGATCCCCTCGGCCATGCCCAGGCCTTGCAGGCCGGGGAATTGCGAGGTGATGATCAGCGACGCCTCCTGCTGCGGGCCGTGCGTGAGGAACTCCGCGCCGACCATGCCCACATAGGGATCGATCTGCTCGCCCTTGGAGTGGAACGAATCGGTGCAGGCGTGGAAGCCCACGAATCCCTTGCCGGCCGCCACCGCATCGAGCAGTTTCTCTTTGCCCGACGGCGTCATCGGCGTGCCTGTTCCGCCGGGACTGTAAAGGTCGCCGCTGGTGTAGAAGGCGATGGCGTCGTACTGGTCGAGATCACCGTCAAAGACCGTTCCGTCCTGGCTACAGGCGACTTCGATGCCGGCCCGCTTCCCCATTTCCGTCAGCACTTTCTCCGAGTGGCTCAAGGCGCGGCCGTCGCGGTTCACGACGGGGTGAACGAAGCCTGCGCTGCGGGTGAAGTAGAGGACCTTTTTCTTCCGTTCGGCAGCGGCTGCCCACTTCCACGGGAAGGCCGACAGCCCCACGACCGCAATCGACGCCGTCTTCAGCATCTCGCGCCGTTTCATGGCGAGTCTCCGCAAGGGGGAAAAACCGATGTTGCCAGCATACCCTTCCGCGGAGACGGCTGCAACAACAACGCGGCGCGACGAGAACTGGTGTCCAAACTAATAACTCCGTACTCGTTCTCCGTCAAGGAGTTACGGGATTCGATGCCCAAGACTCTCGGGAGTAGAATCGTCGTGCCCCGGCAACTCTGGAAGACCTCCTCATGGGCATCATCAAGGCGATTTATCTTCCGATCCATCTAAGAAATCACGTTTCGTGGTCTAGACAAATGGGGCCACCTCAAGCCCGGTTCTTGACTCCGGCCGGTCGTCCGCACACACTGAACGTATCCTAAGCTTGTTTTACGCACCACGATCGCAGGGGGCCCCCATGCCGACCCGAAGAGCGCTCTTGAAGAATTTGGCAATCGCCGCAACGGGGATAGGCTGTTGCAGCCCAATGGCGCCGCGACTGCTCGGCGCCCAGGGGGCAGCGGGAAGGGGCCGAAACCGGCGGATCGCAGCGATCGACATTCTCCCCTTCACCATGCCAATGAAGCAGATGATGCGCACCGCGGTCGGGCAGCCGGGTGCCGACGAGGTGCTCGTGCGGGCCCGCACGGCAGATGGCGTGGGGGGTTGGGGGGAAGCCTCGCCCTTTCCCCCGGTTACCGGCGAAACCCAGGCGTCTGCGGTCGTGATCGGCAAGGATCTCATCTCCGTCATCCGTGGCCGCGATCCCTTTGAACTGGCCAGGATTGTGGCCGACATGGACGCCCGTGTCGGCGGTAACCCCAGTATCAAGGCGGCCCTGGAGATGGCGTTATGGGACATCTGCGGCAAGCTGGCGGGGCAGCCCGTCTGCCACCTGCTCGGCCAGTATCGCGACACGTTCGAGTCGGATCGAACTGTGTACCTCGACGAGCCGGGCCCCATGGCCGAAAAGGCGAAGGAGATCGTCGCCGAGGGCTACCAGGTAGTGAAGGTGAAGGTGGGGCAGTCCCCGGACTTGGATGTGGCGCGGCTACGCGCGATCCGGGCCGCCGTCGGGGAACGGGTCCGCATCCGCATCGACGCCAATCAGGGCTGGACCCGCGACGTGGCCGTACACGCGCTGCAACGGATCGCGCCGCTGGGCATCGAGTTCTGCGAACAGCCCGTGGCACACTGGGACTGGGAGGGCATGCGACACGTCAGGCAGCAGAGCCCCATTCCGATTATGGCCGACGAGTCGGTCCTCAGCCCGAGCGACGCGCTGGAGTGTGTCCGCCGCTCGGCGGCCTACCTGTTGAACGTGAAACTGATGAAATGCGGAGGCATGCTCAAGGCAATGCAAATCGCTGCGATTGCCGAGGCCGCCAACCTGCAGTGCATGCTCGGTTCGATGTCGGAGACGCGCATCGCGTTGACGGCGGCTGCCCACGTGATGGCTGCGCAGAAATGCGCGGTCTATGCCGACCTGGACACCTTCACTGAGCACAAGATCGATCCCGTCCTCGGCGGAATGGAAGTGAGGAACGGCATGGTGACGCTCCCGGATGCGCCGGACTGGGCGTGGACGTGGACCCCGCGTTCCTGAAGACATTGCACCCGGCCTAGGGTGTTTTCGTCGTGGCTGCCACATGACTCCGTGAACACCCCTAAAGCCTCCGGCCGATCCCGACGGCCGACGTGGTATTCAAGCCGTAACCCTGAAGTCTCGAGAAAGAAGGAGATCAACATGAACAAATTGCCGAGTCTGAATCGCACTACCCCCCTCATGGTGACAACTGTCGCCGTGCTAGGGGCTTTTTTCTGCTGCGCTATTACCAGTCTTGCCAAACCGATCAAATCAGCCAACACGACCGATATCGATGAAGCATGGCTTGCCGCCAGACCCGCGCCCTACCTGTTGGATACGCCCAACGAAACCTATGTATTGCAGACCGATGTCACCGTAGACGAAACGGCGTTCGTGATTTCCGAGCCCGGCATTACGCTTGACCTGAAGGGGCACACCATCACGTACAACAATGCCGCGCCCATCGAGGTCCCGAACGGCAGTTTTCAAGCCGATCGGATGGGGGCTACCTCGATCACCGATTGGGATGCCAGCGGCGCGGCGAATTCCAAGCTGACCATTTCTCCCAATGATTGTTATCTGTATAGCAACAAGGTGCTGAAATGGTCGGTCGACAGCGGAAAGACTCCGCGCGTGATCAAGTCCGGGAAAATCGCGATTCCCAAAGCCCATCGAACGTATACCGCCTGCGCGGCGCTTTCGGGAGTCGGAACTACCGGTTGGAACACCGTCAAACTGGAAGTGTTCGATGCCGTCACCCATAAGCTCGTCGCGCCCTGGCAGCGTGGTGAATCCGGTAATGATTCTCATGGACATTGTCCGCAGTTCAACTTCATCCCGGCCACTACCAACCCGGTGTATATTCAGATCACCCTGAATCCGTTGAAAACCCCCACTTCGATAAAACTGGACCGCGTCATCTTGACGCGGACATGTGACGCGGCAATTCTGGCCACGCGTGACGGCGCCTGGGGAATGCTTGGGCCTTATGGTGGAATGAGGTTTCGGCCCCCCCCACGATGATGACGGTATTTGACGATATGCCAAAACATATCAAAGACATTTCCAACGTCTGGCGATTTACCGACAAAGTCAACGCTCCCACCATCAAGGATTCGTTGTGGAAGAAAAGGCCGGCCGGGAGCTATGGGATCGTGCAAGGGCGGCAAGGCGGTTCATCATGCCATGCGGTCGTGCTCAGAGAGACCAACGGTCCCGTCGTGCTCGACGGGATCTCCACCTATACCTGGGGCGATGATCTGGTCACGATCAACGCCAGTCTCGGCAAAGATCCTGCGACCACCATAACCGTCCGTAATTGTTCGCTCACTTATCCGGGCACGGCGCCGACAACGCCGCCTAAGGGAATGGGGACACCGCCGCGGAGACCGATCAATTACCGGCGGGACGAAGTCCGTGCCGCGATGGTCGTCGCCGGGGGAGTGACCGTCGTCGAGAACTGTACGGTGACCAATTACCCGCAGGGAGGCATTTTCGCGGGCGGCAAAGCTCCGGCAGGAAGGCATGACGTGGTGCAAAACTGCCGGCTGCATGGCAATGTCGCCATCACCAACGGTTTCGCGTTGAGCGCCGGAGCCAGGATTAAATTGCTGCACAACACCATTACCGGCTCTACCCGCGGAATCGCCGTTATGGATGGCGGCAACACGGATTGTGAAATCGCCGACAATTCGGTCATCGTCCGTGAATACCCCAATCGCGAGTATGGGAACACCGGAACGACCGTGCGGGCATTTGAGATGAGAAGTTATAAGCATTTGGGCCCGCTCACCGACATTAACATCCACGATAACCATTTCGAAGCGATTTCCGATGAGACAACGTTTCACGGCGCCTCGGCGCGCGCATCGTGCAAGTCATTGAAGGGTCGAAGAATATCCGTTTTACCCATAACTTCATCAAAGCCACGGTCGCACGCACGGTTCCCGATGATGGCTTTAATTGGGCCCACGCGATGGATATCAATACCAGCCGAAGTGACGACGACCTGACCGTCACCGGGAATACCTTCGAGTCCAACGATATCGGCGTAGGCCTGGGGGGATACGGCGCGGTCGGCGAGGCGGATCCGTATAAGAACATCCTCTTTTTGCATAACACGTTCAAAAAGTCGACCGATGGCGTGCAGGACCGCAAATTCTATCCGTATGAGATGGGTTTCTATAATCAACCCTACATGAACGTCAGACTCATCGGATCGTCTTTCCCCGACAACGTAACCAATAGCATCCACTGGCTTGGCGGGGGAGCTATCGAAAATGTATCGACCGGCTGGCCGGTATCGGTCACGGTGGCGGCGGGATCGGCGAAATGTTCCGACGCCATTGTTGAATTGTATGACACGAAGGGGATGTTGCTGACAAAACGCTCGGCAGACGACCAGGGAATGCTCCGTGATCTTCCGGTTTCCGTCAAAGAATATACGCAGCCGCTTCATGGTGCTCTCACCACGACTGACCTGACCCCCTTGACGTTAAGAATCTGCTGGGATGGGCGTGAGAAGAAACAACAAGTTGCCCCGGATAAGGAGGCAACCATCGATATCGCCCTGAGCCCGGGCAACATCGACACCACGAGGGGAGGCAAGGTGGCCGCGCCGACGTTCAATCCGGCGGCGGGGAGCTTTGATTCCAAGCCGACGGTGACGATCGGCACCACCACCAAAGGCGCGTCGATACGCTATACAACCGACGGGAAGGCGCCGACTCCAGCGTCGGGAACCTTGATCAACGGCGAGTCGGGCACGGCACTCATCAGCGCGACCTGTACGTTGAAAGCCGTCGCCTATAAGGAAAATATGACCACCAGTCCGGTGACCTCGGGAAACTTCACTATCGGACGCGTAACGGGGTCGGGAGTCTCTGATTGATGATCTATGCCAAGACAAAGACACGCGATCCCTTTACGCTCCTTGGAACGTCATGTCGCCCCGGCTTACCAATACTAGTGCCGTGTCCGGTTGGTCAGTTTCGCGCTGTACATTCCAGACGCCTTATTCAGCAGTTTGACAGAGGACAAAACCATGCGGTCAGCCAAACTCCTTTCTGTGTGTCTCTTGGCGTCTCTCGTTTGCGCCTTCGCCGCCGGTCAAGGGTACTGCCCGCCGGACCGGGACGCGCCGGGCGACCAGATGATACAGGCGTACCTTGCCCGTGAAACGGAGAAGATCGAGGCCGATTCCCCCGAGGGTTTGCTGAAGGGCATCCATTCGCAAGAGGACTGGCAGCGAATCCGGCCGAAATACCAGGAGGAGTACTTCTATATGCTGGGGCTCTGGCCTTTGCCGGCCAGGACGCCGCTTGATGCCACGCTGACGGGCACGCTCCAGCGCGACGGCTACGTGGTCGACATGGTCCATTACCAGAGCCGGCCCGCGGCTGTACGTGACCGGAAACCTGTACCGCCCGGCGAGCGTGAGGCCGGGCGAGCGCCTGCCCGCGGTATTCTACGTGTGCGGGCATTCCAACCAGGGCCGGCCGGGTAACAAGACAGCCTACCAGTCCCACGGCATCTGGTTCGCCAAGCACGGTTATGTCTGCCTGGTGGTTGATTCCTTGCAGTTGGGCGAGATCGCGGGCGTCCATCATGGCACGTATCGAGAGGGTCGCTGGTGGTGGCACTCGCGCGGCTACACCCCGGCGGGTGTCGAGTGCTGGAACGGCATCCGCGGCATCGACTATCTCATCAGCCGTGCGGACGTCGATCCGCAGCGGATCGCGGTGACGGGCATCAGCGGCGGCGGCGCGGCCACCTTCTGGATCGCGGCGGCTGACCAACGCGTCAAAGCGGCCGTGCCCGTCAGCGGCATGGCCGACTTGCACTCGTATGTGACTGACCGTGTGATCAACGGCCACTGCGACTGCATGTCCTTCTACAACACGTTCCAATGGCCGTGGACGCGGATCGCCGCGCTCGTGGCCCCCAGGCCGCTGCTGTTCGCTAACAGCGACCAGGACGCCATCTTCCCCATGGACGCCAACGACCGCGTGATCAACCGGCTGAAGCGGGTCTATAGCCTTTACGGCGCAAGCGACATGGTCGATGCCGCAGTGAGCGTGGGCGGACACGCCTACCGCAAAGACCTCCGCCAGGCCGCGTACCGCTTCATCAACATGCACCTGAAAGACGACCCGCGGATCGTGGCCGACAGCGAGGAGGACCTTATCGCGGGCCAGGGCGAGGAGAAACGATACCCCATCGAGCCGGAGAAGCTGCGGGTCTTCCCCAAGGATTCCGACCTTCCCAAGGATGAGCTGAACACGACCATCGACCGGCACTTCGTACCGATGGCCCAGGTGGCGCCGCCGCGGCAGGGGGAATTCGACGCATGGCGATCAGGGCTGCGGGACGAGTTGCGCCGCGTGACCTTCCGCGGCCTGCCCGCCAGGGTGCTGCCGGCGAAACTCATCGAGCAGCTCCGACCGGACGACGCGCGGCTGGAGAGCGAGCCGGGGATCGAAGTCGGGATCGAGCGCGTCGCTGCGATGAAGTCTACGAAGGAAGTGAAGCGCGTCCTGCTGGCCGTGCGGAACCTGGAGAGCAAGCCGGCCCTTGGCCAGTGGCTGCGTAGCGTCCAGGAGAACGGCGACGAGGTGTACCTCTGCGCCCCGCGGGGCGTGGACCGCACGCGCTGGACGCGAAAGGACCCGCCCAATTACGTGGAGCGATCGCACGCGTTGCTGGGGCGGACGGTCGATGCGGGCCGAGTGCGGGACGTGGCAGCCGCGGCCCGATACTTGTACGACAAGCACGACGGCAAGATGCCGATCTACGTGGCCGGTGAAGGGCCGGCGGGCGTGCTGGCCGCATACGCTGCCTTGTGGGAGCCGGAGATTGCGGGCGTCATTTTGAACAAACCGCCTCTAAGCCACATGGAGGCCGACGCCCCCGCGCTGTTGAACGTTCTGCGGGTCTGCGACATTCCCGACGTGCTGGGCATGCTCGCCCCTCGCCCGCTGGTCGTCTATGCTGCCCCATCGCCGTCGCTGGATAAGACCGCCGCAATCTATCAGGCGGCAGGCGCGGCGGGAAAGTTCAGCAGAAAGTCGGAAAAGACAGAGTAGGGCGCCCGTTTTGCGCCGGCAGAATCAGCTCTCCGGGGCAATCTCGCGGATCTCGCCGTTGACGCGCACCTTGACCTTGACGCTCTTGTCCGGCGCTTTGTCGGCGACGATGTGAAAGGAGGTCACTTTGCCGTCCTCCCAGGTGCAATCTACCTTGTAGCCGCCGCGCGTGCAGACCGCTGAAAGAGCCCCTCTTGGCCCACGCCTGCGGGCAGGCCGGCAGCAGGGCAATCTCGCCGGCATGGCTCTGCAGCAGCATCTCGGCAATGGCGCCGGAGATGCCGAAGTTGCCGTCCATCTGGAACGGCGGGTGATTGCAGAAGAGGTTGGGCAACGTGTTGTAGGTGAGCAGCCCGCGGACCATCATTCCCGCCCGCTCGGACTGGCCCAAGCGGGCCCAGACGCCGCAGCGCCAAGGCCAGGTCCAGGAACGGCGGCTATCGCCAATCGTCGTGTCCACGGCAAACGGTTTGCCCGTCGTCTCCTCATGGTCGTTGCTGCGGGCCTTGAGGCTCTTGACGGCCGCCTTGGCAAGCTCCGGCGTTCCGCTCGGGCTGATCTGCCGGCCCGGATACACGGCGAACAGGTGCGACGTGTGGCGGTGGGTGTCGTTCGGGTCGTCGCGGTCCGCCTGCCACTCTTGGAGCTGGCCCCACTTCCCCACCTTGTTCGGCGCCAGATGCGCCTGCATGTCGGCAACTTTCTCCTGGTAATCCGCATCCACGCCCAGCGCTGCGCCATCTCGCGGTAGTTCTGGAAGAGGTCCCAGATGATCTGCTGGTCGTGCATCACGCCGTCCTCGCGCGGGCCATGTTCGGGCGACCAGCCGTCGGGAGCCACCAGGGCGCCGTCGGCAAGCTTCTTCAGATGGTCCTCCCAATATTGACAGATTTCCTTGACCATCGGATAGCCCTGCTTTCGCAGGAATGCCTTATCCTGCGTGAAGGCGTAATGCTCGGCCATGTGCCGGGCGTACCACGCGCTGGCGGGAATGTTCCACTGCCAGCCGTTGCCGCCGAAAATGTTCTGGCTGGTGCGGGCGGTCCAGCCGCGGGTCTGGCCGCCGAAGGCCTTGCGCGTGGCGATGCGGCACGGTTCGGCGCAGGCGGTGACGAAATCCAAGAGCGGCTCGTGGCACTCGGGCAGGGCGGTCGATTCGGCGCCCCAGTAGTTCATCTGCACGTTGATATTGTTGTGGTAGTCGCTGGCCCAGGGAGGGGAATTGCTGTCGTTCCAGAGACCTTGCAAATTGGCGGGCAGGCCGCCGGGTCGCGAGCAACTGGCCAGCAGATAGCGGCCGTATTGGAACATCGTCTCCTCGAGGTCGGGATCGACGGCACCTTGGCGATAGGCGGCCAAGTGCGCGTCCGTCGGCATCGCCAGCGTGGCGGCGGCGGACCGCCCCCAATCGACGCGCACGCGGGCCAGCAGCGGGGCCAGGTCGTCCAGGTGCGCCTTTCGCAGGGCCGCGAACGACTTGCTCTCGGCGGCGGCCAGTTCCTCGCCAATCACGGGCGTAGGCGCTTTGCCGCGCCAGCCGGCCTTGTAAGACGGCGCGTAATCCGTGCGCGCATCCAGCAGCAGGGTCAGACTGTCGCAGTTGACGAACACCATCGAGTCGCCCTCGGCCTTCACGCCGCCGCCGGTAGGAAGGACTCGTACAACGCAGGCGTGCTTGAGATGGTTGGGCATCACGGCGTCCCATGACAGTCCCTTGGCGTCGGCGACCGTCTTGGCATGAGGCTGGCCGGGAGCCAGACGCAATCGCCCGGAAAGCGCGCCGGTCTTCCGGCCGTTGTTCGTCGCCGTGTAATGGAAGACCAGGACCTGGTCCGGCCGGCTGGCAAAGGCCTCGCGCGTGAAGGCGACGCCGTCTTGGGAAAATGTCGTGCCGTGGATCCCGGTGGAGATGTCCAGTTTGCGGCGGTAATCTGCGGGCAGAACGTCGGACGCGCCTCTGGTCTCGTGGCCGCCGGGAGAGGTCACGCGCGCGTCGGAAGAGTTTGCAAACTCCACGAACAAATCGCCGAAGTTCCGATAGCTGCCGAATCCGTGGTCGCCGCAATCATAGTCGCCGTCCCAGTTATTGTCGCCGGACCAGAGGGAATTCTCGTTGAACTGGACGTGCTCGCAATTCACGCCGCCGAAGAGCATCGCACCCATACGACCGTTGCCGATGGGCAGAGCCTCGCTGGACCAGCCCTGCGCAGGCCGGGTGTACCACAGCGTGCGATGCTCGTTGTGCGGCACATTCGTATCCGACGGCGGAGCCGTCTGCGCCTGGCTGCGTTGGTTGCAGCGCCATGGAGAAGTGCCAGCACCAGGGTTCCGACGATGGGAAGAAGGCAGGAAGCTGCTCTCATGGTTTGCCTTTCATTTCTGCTCTTGTATCGGCTTGAGGCGGCGGCGCGGCCGCTACCCTGTTGCTCGAGGATGATCCTCACGACAACCCATGCTAACACGGGGGGTCGCGAAACTCCAGCGGGCCCTCGGTAACCTGGCCATCGACGCTTTCGCTTTGCGGCCGGCCATCGACGCCAGCACCGGTAACTTGTTCGTCGCGGCCAAGACCAAGGCAGTTTACAACGGCGAAACGGCCGAGCTCCACGCCGTCAACACGCTCTGCAAGCTTAATGTCTCCGACGGGACGTACACGGATGCCTGAGCGCATGTGGAACAAATCCCTTAGCCGCCACCGGCCGGAGATGCGATGAATTCCCCGATCTTGTCAGACGACTGTTAGAGAATTGTTAGGAAACTGTTTGCGCGACTTGACCCGCGGATTATCAAGGTCAAAAGGCGGTTTGCTAACCAGTCTCTCACGCGATGCACGAGTATAATTGGCATTGCCGCTTAGAGCCGTTGAGGGTGCGGGTTCCGGCGTGCGTCGTCCTCGGATTAGCCAGTCACACGAAGGGGGTTCTCATGTCGAAGTGCTCGCGATCGTCTTGGGTCCTTGCGACAGTATTGTGTACGTGTGCGGGCCTGTCGTGCTCGTCGGAGAGCGGTCCTTCCGGCGGACCGCGGCCTGCGGCGGGCGGCGCGGCGGAAGAGGTGAAGATTCAAGGCGCCGGGGCGAGCTTCCCGGCGCCGCTTTACATGAAGTGGTTCAAGACCTACAGCTCGGCGCACCCCGGCGTGCAGATCGACTATCAGTCGGTGGGGAGCGGCAAGGGCGTGCAGCAGGTGATCGAAAAGACCGTCGACTTCGGCGCCAGCGACGCGGCCATGACGCCCGAGGAAATGGCCAAGGTCGACGTTGGCGTGCAGTTGTTGCCGATGACGGCCGGCAGCATCGTGCTGGCCTACAATCTGGAGGGAGTCGACCATCTGAAGCTCACCCGCGAGGCCTACGTGGGGATTTTCCTCGGCAAGATCACCAAGTGGAACGATGCCAAGATCGCCGCCGCGAATCCCGGCGCAAGCCTGCCCGACGGCAGCGTCAACGTGGTCGTGCGCGCCGACGGCAGCGGCACGAGCTACGTCTTTACGAAGCACCTCAGCGCGCTCAGTGATGAGTTTGCCAAACAAGTCGGCACCAACAAGCAGCCGAACTGGCCGGTGGGCACGAAGGCCAACAAGAACGACGGCGTGGCCGCCTCGCTGATTCAGACACCCGGCTCGATCGGTTATATCGAGTACGGTTATGCCAAGCTCAACCCATCGAAGCTGAAGATGGCCGAATTGCAGAACAAGGCGGGCAAGTTCGTCGCCCCGACGATCGAGTCGGGCCAGGCCGCCTTGGCGGCCATCACGCTGCCGGAAGACCTGATCGCCTGGATGCCCGATCCCGACGGCGAAAAGTCCTATCCGATCGTCACTTTCACCTGGGTCATCGCCTACAAGAAGTATCCGGATGCCCAGAAGACACAGACGCTCAAGGACGCGCTGGCCTACTGCCTGACCGACGGGCAGAAGTTCGCGGAGCCGCTGGGGTATATTCCCTTGCCCGCCGGCACGGTGTCGAAGGTCAAGGCGGCGCTGGACAACATCAAGTAGTCTTTCATGGCAACGCAGGTCGATCCAGCACAGGTCCGTGAGCCGGCGACGATTTCCCGTCCGCCGACGGCTTTGGAGAAGGCGTGCGACGTTTCCTTTCGCGCCCTGACCTACGTCGTCGCCTGGCTCACCGTAGCCCTGGTGTTTTACATTGTCTTCAAGATCGGCTGGACGGCCAAGGCGGCCATCCTGGAGCGCGGCCTGGGCTTCTTTGCCGGCAAGACATGGGACGTCAACAAGGGCGAGTTCGGCATCCTCCCGCAAATCTGGGGAACGCTCTATAGCTCGGTCCTCGCGCTGGTGATTGGCGGGGTGCTGGGGCTGGCGGTGGCGATTTTCTTGAGCGAGCGATTCCTTTCATCGCTGGTCTTCGCCGTCCTCAAGTTCTTCGGCGTGCAGTTCCATGCCTTCTGGGGCAAGCTGCCGGACCAGATGGACAACCTGCTGAAGAACCTGGTCGAGTTGTTGGCTGCCATTCCCAGCGTCGTGTACGGGCTCTGGGGCATCTTCGTCGTCATTCCACTGATACGCCCCTGGTGCAATGCGATCCACAGGGGACTGGGCGGCATTCCTTTCTTCAGCACGGAGCTGAGCGGGCCGGGAATGCTGCCGGCGGCGATCGTGCTGGCGATCATGATCCTGCCGACGATCTCCGCCATCAGCCGCGACGCCCTGTCGATGGTCCCGCCGAAGCTGCGTGAAGCGGCCTACGGGCTGGGCGCGACCCGCTGGGAGGCCGTCTTGGGAGTGATCCTGCCCACGGCCACCTCCGGCATCATCGGCTCGATCCTCCTGGCGTTCGGCCGGGCGCTGGGCGAAACGATGGCCCTGGCGATGCTGGTGGGCAACCAGAACACCGTGAGCTGGTCGCTTTTTTCACCGGGCAACACGCTGGCCGCCCTGTTGGCCAACAATTTCGCCGAGGCCGGTCCGACCAGCGTCGGCGTGCTGATGTATGCCGCGCTGGTCCTCATGGGCATCACCCTCCTGGTGAACATCATCGGCGCGCTGATCCTGCAACAGACGAGCAAGGATATCCGAGGAGCCCGCTGATGGAAGAGAAGTCCGTGATCCACGCGTCGCACAACCTGGTCGCGCCGCCGAGCGACGCCGCCGTGGACGTGCGCGACCTGGACAGGTCGCTGCGGCGCCCGCGGACGTTTCTCAGCTTTCTGATGAGCACCCTCACGGCACTGCTGACGCTCTTGGCCCTGGTGCCGCTTTTCTCGGTGCTCTACATGCTGATCGTGCGGGGATTTCACCGTTTCGGCGTGCAGCTTTTCACGTCCCTTCCGCCCGCGCCCTTGGAAGAAGGGGGAGGATTCGGCAATGCCATCCTGGGCACGCTGATCATGGTCGCCGTGGCCGCGGGGCTGAGCGTGCCGGTGGGGATTATGGCCGCGGTCTTCCTCGCGGAAGTGGGGGCGAAAACGAAGCTCGCGTCCGTCGTCCGCTTCGGGGCCAAGGTGCTCAGCGGGTTTCCCTCGATCCTCGCCGGCGTGTTCGCCTACGGCGCCGTGGTGATGCTGACCGGCAAGTTCTCGGCCTTCGCCGGCGGGGTCGCCCTGTCGATCCTCATGCTTCCGACCGTGGTCCTCACGGCCGAGGATGCGATCCGCATGGTGCCCGGCAAGATCCGCGAGGCGGCCGTGGGCATGGGGGCCACGCCCACGCAGGCCATCTGGTACGTGGTGCTGCCCACGGCGACGCCCGGCATCCTCACCGGCGTGATGCTCGCGGTGGCGCGGGCCGCAGGCGAGACGGCCCCGCTCTTGTTCACCGCCCTGTTCAGCAATTATTGGCCCATCACCCATGGGCATCCGGACATCATGCAGCCGACGGCCTCGTTGGCCGTGCTGATTTACAACTTCTCCGGCGCGCCGTTCGACAACCAGATTGAAATGGCCTGGGCCGCCGCCTTGGTGTTGGTCGTCCTGGTCCTGGCGACCAACCTGATCGGCCAAGGCCTGTCGCGCCGAAGTAATTAGGAGATTAGCTATGATGGTTACCAAAGGTGCAACTTCCGTCGCCACCTCCCCCGCAATCGCCCACGGCGACGTGGTCATCGACTGCGATATCAAGGAACTGTATTACGGCAACTTCAAGGCGGTGCGGGACACCAAGATCCCCATCCGGAAGGGCTCGATCACGGCCTTCATCGGCCCCTCGGGCTGCGGCAAAAGCACGGTGCTCCGCTGCCTGAACCGTATGAACGACCTGGTCCGCGGATTCCGCTTCAGCGGGCACGTCCACTTCCGCGGCCGCGACATCTATCACCCGAGCATCGACCCCGTTGCCGTGCGGCGGCACATCGGCATGGTCTTCCAGCAGCCCAATCCGTTCGCGATGAGCATCTATCGCAACGTGACGTTTGGGCTGAGGCTCAACGGATTCAAGGGCGACAAGCACGCCAAGGTCGAGGAGGCCCTGGGCGCCGCCGCCCTCTGGGACGAGGTCAAGGACAAGCTCCACCGCAGCGCCCTGGCCCTTTCCGGCGGCCAGCAACAGCGGCTTTGCATCGCCCGGGCGATCGTCACGGAGCCCGCCGTGCTGCTGATGGACGAGCCCTGTTCCGCCCTGGATCCGATCGCTACGCGGAAGATCGAAGAACTGATGTGCGAATTGAAGAAACGCTACACGATCGCCATCGTGACGCACAACCTGCAGCAGGCGCAGTGCGTGGCCGACAAGACGGGCTTCCTCTACGTCGACACCAGCCAGGGCGGCCGCACCGGCTACCTCGTCGAGTTCGGCGATAGCAAGCAGATCTTCGAGGACCCGCACGAGAGGCACACGCAGCAGTACCTCCGCGGCGAGTTCAGCTAGTCGTTCGTAGTCCCGCCTTTAGGTGGAATGAGTCATTCGTAGTCCCGCCTTTAGGCGGAATGGGTCATTCGTAGTCCCGCCTTGAGGCGGAATGAGTTGCCCGCCCGTTCCCGCCCGCCGCCTCAAGGCGGAACTACGAACAGACCCCCCGTCTCAAGGCGGGACTACGAACTCCTGGCGGAATGCCGTCTTCTGCTTGCAGCAACCGCCTCAAGGCGGAACTACGAACAGACCCCCCACCGCCTAAAGGCGGGACTACGAACTAGGCGTCCCATTTGTCCCCATAGTGCAGCACCGGGTAGCTCCGCCAAAGATCCTTGAGCCACTCACGCCCCTTGGCTTCCAAATACCAGTACGCGCTGGAATACGGCCAGTCCGTCCATTTCATCGCGCAGCCGTGTTTGACGGGGTTGTTGTGGATGTAGTTCAACGTGGTGTAACAGTGGGCCTCAGAGCGCATGCAGCGGTCCTCGCTGCGATACCATACCCGACGTCCGCGGGTGTCGTCTTCCTTGTTGAACTCGAAGGATGTCCTGCCATGAAGCTGGCCGAGGCCGCGTGCGAAGCCCCGCAGGTCCTCGATTCGCACCAGCACGTGGTAGTGGTTGGGCAGTACGACCCATGCGGCGCAGGGTATGGCGCCCTGGTTCAAGTGCGACAACAATTGTCCCTCGAACCATCCGAGCCGCTTCGGACTTGATAAGATGGACCGATGTTCGAAGCACGTTCCCGTTACGATGCGATATTCGCCGGGCGCTTCGATGTGCGGCGGCCCATGCCACGGATAGCCGCGCTGTTTTCGCTGGGCGACGGCCGCGGCCCGCTGTTGCGGCGTCCATTTTCGGAAGTCATACATCGCTGGTCTCCAGTCGCGGGCAGGTTTGTAGCATAGTGTGCTTCGCGTCGTTCGTAGTACCGCCTTTAGGCGGAATGCGTTGCACGCCCCTTCCCTTCCCACCGCCTAAAGGCGGTACTACGAACAGACTCCCCACCGCCTCAAGGCGGGACTACGAACAGACTCCCCACCGCCTCAAGGCGGGACTACGAACGAAGTGCTTGCCCGGCTACGGCCCGGCTGCGCTTCGGGCCTCCGCCCGGGCTTCGCACCGGCTCCGCTCACTCGCCCTACTTGTCCGCCAGAACTTGGGAGACACGGAAGCCCAGGCCGCTGTAGGTGAGCCCGAGCCCAGAGTCGAAGCGGATCGCCGACCGGCAGCGCCACGCCGGTTCGCACCAGCCACCGCCGCGAAGCACGCGGAACGAGCCCCCAAGTGGACCGGCCGGATCATCCGCAGGCGACTTCGCATAATAATCCTTGTCGTACCAGTCCTGGCACCACTCCCACACGTTGCCGTACATATCGTACAATCCCCAAGCGCCGGGCCACTTCCCGCCCACCGCATGGGTCATTCCGTCCGCATTGTCGCTGTACCCATACCAGCCGTAGTGGGAAAGCTCGTGCTCCTCATGCTCCTTGGGAGCACGGCTGCGAGCCGAATTGAAGCTGTACCGACCTGTGCTCCCGGCACGGCACGCATACTCCCACTGTGCCTCCGATGGCAATCGATACGTTCGCCCCCCCGCCTTCTCCTCCGGCATCTCCGTTAGTCTTCGGCAAAACTCCACCGCCTCATCCCACGAGACGCACTCAACCGGAAACCGCTTCGTGTTCTGGCCGGCTACCTTGTCCTTGTTCCTGCCCGTGGCGGAGAACCCGCTGGGGTTGGTACCCATGACCTGCTGGTACTCGCCCTGCGTCACCAAGTCTGTCGCCAAGTAAAACGGCTTGGTGATCCGCACACGATGCTGCGGCCCCTCACCCGCAAGGTGTCCCGTGTACCAACCATCGCTCGCACGGGTGCGTAATTCATCTGCGATCAGTTCCTTGGGCGAGCCCATCATAAATTCACCCGGCGGGATGAGCACCAGCTTCATGCCGATTGAGTTGGTCAGCTCCACCGGCACGCCGAGGTGCTTAGCCCAGGCTGTTTGATGCTCTTTCGCTTTGGGTGGGTCGAAGGGGGCGAGGGCGGGAGGGGGAGCACCGGGAGGGAGTCTCCATTGGCCATCGGCACCGATAAGACTGCCAACGGCAGGAAGATGGGCGGGGGATTGAGAATCAGGGCTTGCGACGGCGGGCGATGGCCTGTCGGCGGTCGAGCCGCTAGAAGGTTGTACCGCGTCGGGAGCACGACTCATATTCGCCCGCTCAATAGCCTTGTCCGCCAAGACTAGGGAGACGCGGAAACCACGATCGTTGTCATGGTCCCCGGGTCCGTTCTTGATGCGGCGAGAGGAAAGGCAGTCCACGCCGCCACAGCAAAAGCTACCGCCGCGATTCACGCGGCCTGGACCGGAGGGCGGCCCCGTTGGCTCGCGCCCAGGCGACACCTTGTAATAGTCCTGACCATACCAATCCGCACACCATTCCGATACGTTGCCGTGCATGTCGAAAAGGCCCCAGGCGTTGGCCTTCTTCTGGCCCACCGGGTGTGTCTTCTTTTCCGAGTTCTTCTCATACCAGCCGTAATCCTCCAGTCCCATCTCGCTGTCGCCGAAACACCATCTCCACCTGCTCCCAGCTCGACACGCATATTCCCACTGGGCCTCAGTCGGAAAGCAGTAACTCCCCCGTGAGTCGTCCAGCTTCTCGTTGAGTTTGTTGAGAAAGACCTGGCAATCGTCCCAACTGACGTTTTCGACCGGGTTCTTGGGGCCCTTGAATCGGCTTGGGTTCTTGGCCTTGCCCAGCACCGCCTCCCACTCGCCCTGCGTCACCTCGCACCTGCCGAGATAGAACGCCTTCGTGATGGTCACCTTGTGGATCGGCTTCCGCGACTCATGGTCGCCGTCGCCCATCTGGAACTCGCCGGGCGGGATGAGGACCAGCTTCATGCCGATGGAGTTGGTCATTTCCATCGGCAGGCCCAGATACTTGGCCCATGCCTCCTGGTGCTTTCGGGCCTGCTTGGCATCGAAGGGCGCAACGGCCAGCGGGGGCGGCTTGAGCGTGACCTTGACCGTCACCCGGCCACCGTGCGTGACCGTAACGCTCTCGGAATCGAGCTGGAACTGATCGTCGCCGCCCTCGACGGCAAGGTCGTACTTGCCCGCATCGAGGCTCAGCGTCCAGCCCGACTTGGCATCCGCCACCTGAACTTTCTGGCCGCCTTGGCTGACGGCCACTTGTGTGTCCTTGCCCAACTGCTCGTCGATCTCGACCACCAGCGTCCCCTGGCGAAGGGTCAACACCAGGACGACTACCAACAGCACGACCAGGCCGCCGCCGATGGCCAATAGTAGCAGCGGCCTGCGCCGAGCCGCGCCGACTGCCCGCTTCACTTTGCCGAGGAAGTTCGACGTCGTGTCATGCTCCAGGCCGACGTGCGGCTGGGTTCGCTCTGTAGGTGTGGGCTTCTTCTGCCTGTTCAACGTGCCCAATGGCGGAGCTTCCTGCAAAAACGCCAACGTCCTGGCCACAACCGCGCTGGACGACTCGGCTGCCTCCGCCGCAGCCGTTACCGAGCGGCCCGATAAGGCGGCCAACATGGCATCCAACTCCGTAACCACTTCGGCCATTGACTGGTAGCGGTCCCCCGGCTCCTTGGCCACCATCCGCTGAAAACATGCGTCCAGCTCGGCGGGCACCTCGGAGCGGGCCTCGCAAAGCGAAGGAATCTCTTTCTCTCGATGTGCCAAGAGAATCTGCATCAGCGTCTCGCCCTGGTAGGGCGGATGGCCAGTCAGAAGCCGGTAGAGCGTGCAGCCCAAGGCATAAATGTCGGTTCGATGGTCGGCTACGTGGCTGTCCAATGCCTGCTCCGGCGACATGTAGTCGCAGGTGCCCATCACCTGGCCGGTCGCCGTCAACCGTTCCGGGCCGCCCGGGCCTGCCTCGGCCCCCGCGATGAGAGCCAGGCCCATGTCGAGGATCTTGACGGTGCCTTCCTTATCCAGAAGCAGGTTGCCCGGCTTGATGTCGCGGTGGACGATGCCCTTGCTGTGGGCGTACTGAAGCCCGCGAGCCGCCTGCAAGATGTACTCGACCGCCTGGGCGACCGGGAGCGGCCCATGATCCCTGACGATGCTGGCCAGGTCCTTGCCATCGACGTACTGCATGGCCAGGTAGTGCATCCCCTGATGCTCACCAGCGTCGTGGGCCGTGACGATGTTCGGGTGTTCCAGCTTGGCCGCCGCCTCCACCTCGCGGTGGAACCGCTCGACAGCCCCAGCCTGCTTCATGGCCGCCGAGGAGAGGATCTTGATTGCCACCAACCGTTTCATTCGCCGGTGCTGGGCCTTCAGCACTACGCCCATGCCGCCTTCGCCCAGCTTATCCAGTACGACGTATTCGCCGAAGACCAGCCCCTTGGTCTTGCCCTCGTAGACGGCCTGGGCCTGGTACTTGGTCAGCTTGCCGTGCTGGACCAGCGCCCGGGCGAGCTGCTGGACATCCTTGGGCCGCTTGTCGGGCGGCAGGCTGTCCTGGAACGTGGAGACTTCGGCCGCAGACATCAGTCCGCTTTGCGTCAACCGCACGATGAACTGCTCGACCGTGACCGCCATGTACCGGACCCGCGACCAGACCACTGGGGTACGACCATCCGTCTAGTGTACCCGGACGCCGACAAGGCCGAAAGGTCCCCCTCTATCCACGGAGGGCTGGCCAACGGCGCGTGGTCGGCCCGAGAGTGCTGACCAACTCTCATAATCCCTTGACGCCTTGACGCGTAGGGTGACTGGAATTACTGGTCGGGATCATAGCAAGCTTGCCCTGGCACGGTTGTGTGTACACCCGATCAGTACACATTCTTTCGACCCGCTAACATCTGCGGCGCCGGCATGTTAGAGTGGGCTTGTTGTCTTATGACGGCATTCGGGTGATTCTCCCTGAACCCTAATTCGGTGAGGCTCTTCGATGCGATACTCGATTCGCGCTCGATGCTCGTTTCTGTGCTTCGTTTCCCTGTGCGGCGCCGCCTGGACGTCGACGGTCTTGACCGCAGCCATTGGCCAATCGGCCGAAGCGAATTCCGATAGCGCCGCCGCGGGCGGTTTCTCGGGCGGCGTGATCTGGGATCGCGTGGCGATCGCTCCCGAAGTGAAGTCTTGTGAATTGATCTGGGTCCATCCGCGCTCGGGAGACGTTTTCGCCTTCTGCAACAAGGGCGACGTTTACCATTCCAGCGACGACGGTCAGACCTGGTCGCTGTTGACGGTGAAGGCCGACGCCCGGCCGACGGGCATGATCGAGCAAGTCGTCCTCGACCCGAAGAACGATCTGCGGATGTACGCCTCTTCGATGTACGGCGGGGGCTCGCCTTTCGTTACGCTCGACGGCGGCAAGACGTGGAGCCCGCTGGGGCCGGGTCACGTCGATTATCTGGCGGTCGATTTTGCCGATCCCGATCGCAAGACGGTTCTGGCCAGCAAGCACGAGACCCACAACGGCTTCATCGCGACGAGGAACGCCTCGGCCGCGAAACCGGCCTGGGAAAAGCTCGACCTGAAAACCAATACGGCTTTCGGGTCGTTCCTGCACGTGGTCAATTCCAAGACCTGGCTGCTGGGCACCGGCGGCGATTGGGGCGGAGGCTTTTCCGGCGTCTTCCGCAGCGACGACGCCGGGCGGTCGTTCCAATTGCTCGCCGGCGTGGCGGGGCCAAAACCGCGCAGCGGCTTTCAGCAGCACGACGGCAAGCTGCTCTTTCTCACGGGCAAGGGCGTCGCCGTAAGCGCCGATCAGGGCAAGACCTGGAGCGTCAGCGCAACGCCCCCGCAGCCGTGGACGCTCGACTTTGGGCCAAAAGAGACGGCTTGGCTTGTCACCGAGACCGGCCTGTTCGCTTCGCGCGACGCGTTGAAGACCTGGCAGCCGGCGAGCTCCTCGCTGAGGATCGCCTCGGCCCATTTCTGCGTCAGCCCGCAAACCGGCACGATGTTCGCCAGCACGTTCGGCGAGCAGGGGCTGCGGCACCGCGGCCGCTGGCAGGAAAAACCGGCCGACTTGATCGTCTGGAGCGGCGACCAGCCGGCCGGCCTGACTTGGGCCAAGCTCGGACCCAAGGGGGAGATGAAGGAGATCCCGCAAGCCGGTTTCCAGGACAAGGGCAGCGCCCTGTCGATCCACATGGACGGCGAGGGATGGCGCGGCGGTGGGCTGAATTGGAAAGGCTGGTACCCGGAGGACGCCTGCGACGACGCTTCCCGCTATACGGCCCTGGTCTTCTACCTCCGGCAGATCACGAAAGTCGCAGACGCCGATCTGACGATCAGCCTGGTCGACAACGTCAAGCGCAAGGCAGAGGAAAAGGCTTCCAACGCCGTGAGCGTCGTCGCCGACGGCGGCCTGGAGCGGATCGACGGCCAGTGGCGGCGCGTCGTTCTGCCGCTCAATCTCTTCACGCACAACAAGCCGCTGCAGCTCGGCAGGCTGTGGGGGATCGACTTCTCGAACTTCGGCAGCCAGGAGTTGACCTTCCAGGTCGACCGCATCGGTTTTGCCCTGGAGCACGTTGAGCCTCCGCGTTTCAAGAGCGGGCCCTCGTACCATGTTCAGGCCCGTGTTGCAGCGGGCCAGGCGCTGCACGCGATCAGCGACGCCATTTACGGCGTCTGCGGTTTGCCGCGGGAGAAGTTGTCCGAGTACCGCATTCCCATCACGCGCTGGGGCGGCAACCCGTCCTCGCGCTACAATTGGGAGCTGGGCGTCGACAATGCGGGCAGCGACTGGTTTTTCACCAACCGCGGCAAGCTGCTGGCCCGGCTCAGCGAGAGCGGGTACGTGGCCCACATCGACGCCAACCAGGTCTTGGGAGCGACGACGTACCAGACCGTGCCGATGATCGGCTGGGTCGCCAAGGACGATTCCAGCTACGGCTTCTCGGTGGCGAAGTACGGCCCGCAAAAGGGCAGCGAGCCCGGCAAACCGGACGTCGGCAACGGGGTGCTGCCGGGCGGCGGCTACGTGACGGGCAACGATCCGCGCGACACCTCCGTGCCCGCCCCGCCGGAGTTCATCGGCCGCGCCGTGCGCTACGTGGTCAGGTTCGCCGGCAAGGCGGACGGCTCGGACGGCAAGCCGGGCGTGAAGTACTGGGCCCTGGACAACGAGCCCATGCTCTGGCACGCCACGCACCGCGATGTCTTTCCAAGACCCTTGGGCTACGACGAGTTGTGGAAGCGGACCGTGGCCTACGCCGAAGCCGTCAAGGCGGCCGACCCGACCGCCAAAGTGGCCGGCTTCTGCAGTTGGGGCTGGACCGACCTCTCTTATTCCGCCAAGGACGCCGGCAACGACAACTACCACACCAAGACCGACTGGCTGGCCCACGGCAAGATGCCGCTGGGCGAGTGGTTCGTCAAGCAATGCGGCGACTACAAGAGAAAAAACGGCAAGCCCTTGGTGGACGTGATGGACGTCCACTGGTATCCCCAGGGACAAGTCAAGGGCAAAGGCGCGTACCTGGGCCAGGGACTCAACCGGGAGCTGAACGCTTACCGCCTGCGCTCGACCCGCGACTTGTGGGACCGGACGTATGAGCAGGAATCGTGGATTCACAACACGGATTGTTATTCGCCCGTGGCCCTCATTCCGCGCGTCCGCCAATGGATCGACGAGCACAACCCGGGCATGGAAATCTGCCTCGGCGAGTACAATTTCGGCGGCGGCGACAATGTGACCGGCGGGCTGGCCCAGTGCGACGTGTTCGGCATCCTGGCCCGGGAGTCGGTCGATCTGGCGTTCATCTGGTACTCGCCCGCGGGGAGCCAGCAGTTGGCCTGGCAGCTCTTCCGCAGTTACGACGGCCGCGGCGGCGGGTTCGGCGAGACGCTGCTCAAGGCGGAGAGCGGCAACGCGGATCTCTCCTTGTTCGCGGCCCGGCGTACGGCGGACAACGCCGTGACCATTGCCGCCGTCAATAAGAACCTCCACGGCTCGTGCCTGCTCGATCTTGACTTCGGCGCACTGAAGGGCAAGATGCGGGTGTGGCGATTCGACCAGGAGACGGCCGAGAACGTCAGCGAAGTGGCGGAATTGGCGCGGCCGGTCGCCGGGCCGCTGGAACTGGACCTCCCGGCGGCCAGCGCGAGCATGATCGTCATCACGCCCCATATTCTGTAGTCGCCAGGTCGATCCCGCCCGCCAAGGGCAGTGCCAAGGGGACAGGTCCATGTTTTCGGCCTTACGTCCCGCGGCCAAATACGCCTTTTGGCCGAAAAATGGACCAGTCCCCGCCCAACCCGTGAACGGTTACCGCAGGAGCGGCAAGATCGAGAACCCCATTAACGAAGAGGAGAACCAAGATGTCAGGTCGCACGATTTCGATTGCCTTGTTAATCGGGCTGGCCGCGGTTGCCTTGGCAACGGCGGTGTTGGCTGACGACACGAAACCGGTCCGCGTCGCCGGAGAACTGACGAAGATCGACGGCAAGTCGCTCACCATCACCACCGGCACGGGCGCGGATGCCAAGAGCACCGTCGTCACCTGCAACGCCGCAACGAAGATCAGTTGGGACAACAAGCCAGGCGTGCCGGCGAAGTTTAAGGACCTGAAGGTCGGGCAACAGGTGCGGGCGTATTGCAACCAGGCCGACAACGTGGCCCTGCACGTCCACATCGCTAAGGCCGCTGCCTCTAACCCCGGGAAGTAGGCCCGGCACGCCGCTTCGGAAACTAAGTTTTTCTGGCGGCTGCCGGAATGTAGCAGGCACACGCCGTGTGCCGTCCGCCACGCGGAGAGTGCCGTCGGCCACGGCACACGGCGTGTGCCTGCTACCTTGGCTTGGCAACGATCAGGGAGAAGCCAAGTCGACGAAGTCGCGCTGCTGGCCGCGATGGATGAGGACCGCGGAAGTTGAAGCGATCCTCCGCCCGTCCAATTCAACCTCGCCGGCGGCGGGCTGAAGGACGATCGTGTCGGTGCGGTCGGGGAAGATCACGCGGACGGCCTTGCCGCCGGTCACGGTCTGGAACCTCGGGGCAGCTTCGCCTTGCTTGACGGGGACCAAGGCCACGAAGTAGCCGCCGTCGCGCCGGGCCTGCGGGATCTGCAACTGGACCTGGTCCTCGCGGAACTCCTTGCCGAAAGTTTTCTTGTAGTAATCGGCAAAGCCGAAGCCGCACGGATGGCCGACGGTCCGCGTCCTGGCGGAGAACGTTGCCGGCTCGGCCACGTAGCAGTGCAGGTCCACGCCGTACTGGCCCTTGTAGACGGCCACCTGGCCTTGCACCTCCACCCGCTCGGCCAGGCACCACAGGTTCAGGCAGGGGTCCAGCTCGCCGTTGCCGGGCAGGTCGTCGCGGATCACCAGGTAGTTGTGACCCAGCGGGTCGGCGTCTTTGACGAAGACGAACCGCCGCGTCCAGAGGAAAGGCGTCTTCAGGTACAGCTCCTGGGACACGGCGTCGTTGAAGAGGTCTATGCCGTGCGTCGGTTTGAGCAGGAAGGGCACGCGGTGCAGGTAGCTGACCCGGCGCTGCATTTCCGCAAAATCGGCCTGCGGCGTGCTCTTGAAGGCCGTGATCTTGCCTTGCCGGTCCAGGTCCGCCGTCGAGGCCGGCGAGGGCTTGATCTCGACGGCGGTGAAGGGCGCCTTGGCGGCCTTGCGATACTGTTCCTCAGGCCCCTTGCGCCACCAGTCGTCCTTGGCATCCTCTCCGGCCGGGCGAAGGGTCTCGTCGTGGTTGAAGGTGAGCCCGCCGGGGTGCAGCCAGTTCTCGCGCATGGAGGGCGTGTACATGGCCGCGAAGTCGATCATCAGGGGCGCACCCTTGGCGTACATCACCCAGGTGCCGCGGTCGCAGTGGCCGTGGCCCCAGCAGAACTGGCCGGCGTAGATCTGGACGTAGGTCTCGTCGCGCCGTGGGAAGCCGTTGCGCATCACGACGCCGTAGCCGGGGAAGTGCTCCGAGCCCAGCGCGGGCTGGGCGGCCTGAAAGCCCACGTCAAAGAGCTTGAAGGCGGAGTCGGCGTGACCGCCGAGGTCGTTGCCGCTCTGGCTGACGCCCCACGCCAGGCGCCGCGCCAATGCGGGGTCCTTGGCCTGGAACATCCCGGCCAGCGGCGCGAAGACCGACTCGCCCATGTAGTAGCCGTCGCCCTCGGTGGCCTCCGCGCGGAACCCGCCGCGGAGATCCCACGGCAGCAGCGTGGCCAGCCGCATGTGCGCCGCGGCCCGCATGCGTTTCTCCGCGCGGGCCAGGTCCACGTCGCCGCAGGAGGCCAACGCCGCCAGGCCCATGACGGGCATGGTGATCGCCATGCCGCCGTAGTGCGGGCACTCCAGCGTGACGCCGGCCTCGTTGATCTGGTCTTCCACGCCCAGAGTGACGACCTTGGCCAGTTGCTCGCGCCAGCGCTTGCCCTGCGGGTGGTGCGGGAGCAGCGCGACGATGCGGCAGGCGCGGCATTGAACCTGCGACATCATGTTGGCCGAGCCCCACGCGAACCCGGCCTCGCGCGGCGGCACGAAGTCCGGGTGCAAGGCGAAATAGCCGATTGCCGCCAACCATTTGCGCAGCTCGACGGCCTGCTCGTGCGTGCAGGCCGGGCTGGCCAGGGCATCCTCGGCCAGGTCGGCCAGGATACCCTCCTCGATGCCGAAGTCCATGTGCCCCTTGTCAATCTGCGCAAAGTGGCGGACCAGCTTGCTGGTCTGGGCCAGGGCCTCGGTGACCGCCCGTTGCTCGGCGGCGGTCGGCCCCTGCCGTGCGGCCAGCAGTGCCCTGGTCTCCTCCAGCGGCTTGCGCAAGCGGCGCGACTCGTAACGGACGCGATCGCCCTCGGGCACGAAGAGGCGGGGGTACTTCGCCGGCTCGTCATAGGCCAGCACCCAGTCCTTGACCGTCTCCAGCGTGAGCCGGCCAAGGCGGACGTGGCGCAGCATGAGGTCCGAGCCCCAACCGTCGCGGTCGCTCAACCTCGGCCCGCTGCGATCTGGGAGGACGTGCCGGCCGAGCGTGCGCTGCATGCCGCCGATGCCGTAGACGCGCTTGCCCAGGCACGCCGGGGCGCGGAAGAAGACCTCGCCGCCGGTGCGGCGCTCGAACGTGATGCAGGTGGTCTGCGTGTACTGCTTGAGCGTGGCATCGGGATGGGGGTCGATGTCGGGATGGAGCCACTGGCTGGGCCGCAAGCCCACGATGCCCAGCATCGATCCCGGGTCCTTCGAATGGTAAAGGCCCAGGTAGAGCGTCTCCTCATCGCCCCACTGAAGGTAGGCGTTGACGTAGGCGAATCGGCCATTCTTGTCGAATTCCAGGCCGCCGTCGCCTTCACGCAGGTTGCCGTACTGGCTGCGGCCGTGGAACTCGGCACTGTCAGGTTTCAACTGCTCGCCGAACGAGAAGCAATAGGCGTTGGGCGTGGGAAGCACGGCGTGGGTCTGACCCCACCAGTCCCAGATCAGCGCCCGGTCGGGCGGGTCGAACTTCGGGCGGACGTAGGCGTAGCGCCCCTCGGCTTTCATCCCGTTGAGGCCGCTCATGGGGTAGCGCTTGCCCTCGGACAGGTTGTACTCCTCGCTCACCACGGCCAGGTCCTGGCCGGCGTTCAGCTCGACGCTGGCGCGGTAGTACCGGCCGCCCTCGAACTCATATCGCAACTTGACGCGGGCGAAGACCGGGCCGCGGTCGGTCACCTCGACCGAGTAGCCGAGACACTTGACGTCCGTCTGCCACCAGCCCTTGCCGATCCAGCGGCCGTCGCGAAGCCGGACCCCCTGGATGGGCGCGGGGACCTGATCGGACGATGGGGGCGACGCGAAGGACTTGCGGCCGCCGGCAAGCCGGATGGCCGTGCAGTTGTTAGACAACTCCACGACCTGGCCCTCGCGCACCTGTATCCCGCCGGCGGGTCCTTCCGCCCTGCCCGAACCGGCGGCCGCGAGCTTCCAGACGGCCTTCTCGTCGGGCTTGAGGCTGACCATGAACGACACGTCGGCGGACCTGGCCGTCCGGTCCGGCCAGTAGTCCACCTCCGTCAGTTGCACGGGTACGTCCCGTCCCTGGCCGTCGGTCAGGCGCAGGGACTCGGGCCTGGCCTCACCCTGGATGAGCTGGACCCGGTAAGTAACCCGGTCCGGCCCCCAAGCCAGGCCGAACGGCTCCTGGATCACAAACGTCCGCTGCGGCGCGGCGTCCGCGGGCGACTGGGCCACGGCGACCATCGCCGCCAAGGCCAGGAGAGTAGGACTCATACCCCGCATCCTCCCTTGTGAATCGTGCTCGCAAGCTTGCCCCTCTTGGCAACGTATTGACATGGCATGATATGGCAATTACAAACGATCGCAGGGTCGCCGTCAAGTTCACCCGAAGGAGTCTCCGCCATGCGCCGCCGGCCGATCGTGCTCTGCTGCGTGCTGATCCTGTTGCAGGTGCTCGCCTGGCGCTCTGACGCCCAAGGCGCAGGCCGCTCTCCCGCGTCGCCGCCGGCCTATCGCGTCGAGACTGCCGGATTCGACGCCAGCGAGGCCGACATCCGGGCGGTGCTCGATTCGGCCGGCCGGGAGTTGTGGCAGTTCTTCCCGGATTACACGATCGAGCCGATCGTCGTGACCCGAGGACACAACGGGCCGATTACGCTCTTCCAGCGAAACGATCGCGGCGAGATCGTCGTCCGCTTGGATACGGGGAAGACCTTCTGGTCTCAATACTCCTACCAATTCGCCCATGAGCTGTGCCACGTCTTGTGCGGCTTCAGGGAGGGTTACGAGGGAAACAAGTGGTTCGAGGAGACGCTCTGCGAGACGGCCTCCCTGTATGTCATGCGGGCCATGGCGCGGTCGTGGAAGGAGTCGCCGCCGGGCGCCAACTGGAAGGACTACCGCGATTCGCTGCGGGACTACGCGGATGACGTTGTCCGCAAGCGCGAGAAGGTACACGAGATCTACGCCAGCGGCTTGCGCGGCTTCTACCTGGCCCACAAGGCCGAGCTGGAGAAGGAACCGTGCTTGCGCGACTTGAACGGGGCGATGGCGATCGTCTTTCTACAGCTTTTCGAGGAGCGGCCCCAGCGATGGGAGGCGGTCCGCTGGCTCAACAGCACGCGGGCCCCCGAGGGCGAGACGCTGGCGGCTTACCTGCAGCGGTGGCACGACGCCGCCCCGGCCAGGCGCCAATCGTTTGTGAAGGGGGTGGCCGACATGTACGGGGTGAGCATCCGGTCCAACGCCCCGGCCGAGCCGCTGGCCTCGCCCGAAACCGCCGCGCCTCGGCGTCCCGGTCCTTCGCCCGTCGCCGAGGCCCGCGATGAGCGTTCCATGCCGAGGTACCGCATCGAGGCCGACGGGTTCAAGGCCAGCCGTGAGGACATCCAGGCGGTGCTGGATTCCGCCGGCCGGGAGTTGTGGCGGCACTTCCCCGGCTACCGCATCGAGCCGTTCGTGGTGCTGCGGGGGCACGAGGGCCCCACCGTGCTCTATGGGCGGAATCCGCAGGGCGAGATCGTCGTCAAGCTCGACACCGAGGGCACAAGTTGGTGCCAGTACGCGTACCAGTTCTCTTACCTGTTTGCGGAAATTCTCTGCGGATTCGACGAGAAATCGGTCGGCAACAAGTGGTTTGAGACCAGCATTTGCGATGCGGCGTCGCTGTTCGCCTTGGAACAGATGTCGCGTTCGTGGGAGCGGGACCCGCCCTATCCGAACTGGAAGGAGTATCGCCATGCCCTGGCCGACTACGTTCAAAGCGCGATGGGCCGGCAGCGCAAGTTCGAGCCGCAAGGATTGAAGGAGTTCTACGAGAAACATCGGCAGGAGCTGGCCCGGGGAACCGACACGCGGCCGCTCAGCCAGGCGGTGGCTGTGGTTCTCTTGAAGCTGTTCGAGGAACAGCCCGAGCATTGGGAGGCGGTCCGCTGGCTCAACAGTTCTCCGTCGCCCGCGGGAGAGCCCTTTGGGAAGTATCTCCAGCGATGGTACGACGCGGTGCCGCAGAAGCACCAGCCGTTGGTCCGCAAGATCGGCGACCTGTTCGGCGTTTCGATCAAGCGGACGTGACGTTAACGCTTGTCCCCGATGCGATCTCTCATGGGAAGCGTCCTCGGGAAAGCTACGGTCGCATACTCGGCTTGAGGAATCCCTGATGCCGCAGCCAGGCGGCACAAGACTGCGTCCAGGTCGAGCAGGGATGGTCGCTGGGACGGACGCCGAAATCGTGGGCGGCCGTCGCATAGATGTGCAACTCCGCCGGGACGCCGGCTCGCTTCAAAGCCAGGTAGGCGACCACGCTCTGAACGGGGCTGCTGATAATATCGTCGCCGCCGTGCACCAGGAAAACGGGAGGCGTTCCCGCCGGGATGTGCAGCCACGGCGCGAGCTCATCCTTGTCCTTGGCCTTGAGATAGCCCGGATAGCAGAGGACGGCGAAATCGGGCCGGCAGCTTGCTTCGTCGACGGCGTCCCGCGGTGGATACGTCCGCTTCTGGAAACTTGTGGCCGTAGCCAGCGCGAGATGGCCGCCCGCCGAGAAACCGATCATGCCGATCCGCTTCGGGTCGATTCCCCACTGCCCGGCTTGGCTCCGTACCAGGCTGACGGCCCGTTGGGCATCCAGCAGCGGGCGCCGGGCCGGTTCGCTTTTGGGCTCGTCAGGCTGGCGCGGCACCCGGTACTTGAGGATGACGCCGGTCACGCCCAGCGAATTCAGCCAGGCGGCGACCTCCTCCCCTTCCAGTTGCCAGTAGAGGTTCCAGTAGCCGCCCCCGGGACAGATCAGCATCGCGGTTCCCGTTTCCTTGTCCTTGGCCGGCCGATAGATCGTGATCGTCGGTTTGCTCACGTTGGTCAGCAGCCTGGTCGGCTCCGTGACCTCGACCTGCTTGCGGTCCAGCTTCGGCGACATAAGGAACTTCTCAGCGCCGAGGTTGCCGATCTCATCGGGAATCTTGCCCGGCCAAAGCTCCACGACGAGCGGACCGGCGGCGGCGATCACGGGCCAGGCTACCCACAACCAGGCGACCAGGGAAAACCTCGCTGCGAATCGCATGACGGTCGCTCCTTGGTTTCAAAGGATGCTCACTGAACATCGATGACAAACTTCTGAGTCGTTGTGCCGACCCGCTCGGTGCTCGTGGCCAGCACCTTTTCGTTGCCCCACGTGAGCGCCTTTTCGTCGAGTTTCCGCACTTTGCGATCAATGGCGGCGGTGACGGCAACTTGTGCCGTCCCCGTCGCGTCGGGCGTGCCGTGGAGCACGCCCGTGGCCTCGTCGATCTTCAGCCAGGCCGGCCCCTGGTCGAGCGCGAACCTGGGCTTCTCGATATCGAAGTAGCCGCTGACCTGGTCGCTGCCCTTCATGCGCGCGCTCACGTCTCCGAGGGAACGAATGACATGCACCTGATAGCGGTACTCGGCGCCGACCCTGGCCGCCGCCACGGGCGTGCTGTAGATGACGGGCCGGCGGCCGGCCGCGAAGTCGGAGGGCCCGCTCCGCTTGCCTTGCTCGTCCACCGCGACCACGCGGTAGTAAGCCTTGTTGGCCGCGGGCAAATCGACGCCACGGCCGATCACGGCCAGCTCCGTGGCCGTGGTTTCGGCGACGAAGTTTGCCGGGGCCCGCGGGTTCCATGCCGCCATTTCCTCGTCGGTGAGGTTTACGGCGCTCTGGTACGGCTCGTCGGCGATCGTGAAGCCCTTTTCATCGCTGCCGTAGACCCGGTACTTGACCGGCGGACGGCCCACCGGGTTGGCCTTCCAGCGGAGCGTGCCGGCGGCCTGGGCCTGGTCGAAGTCGATCGCCACGTCCACGGGGCACGCTGGGCCGCGGGCGGTGAAACTCCAGGCCTTGCTCCAAGGCCCCCACACGCCCTTGACGCCCTGGGCTCGCACGTGCCAGTAATACGGCCGGTCAGGCGTCAGCATGCCCGGCTGAGGCAAGGTGTACCGGGCCTTGGCGGTGACCTGGTCCTGGCCGGTCTGTTTGTCCTTTTCCCTGGTCACGTCGGCGGTGCGGGAGATGAGCTTGTAGAAGCTCATCGACAGCGGCCAGCGCATGTCGGGGCGGCCGGAGAGCTCGAACTGGTAGTCGGCGATGGCGCCGCCGTCGGGGTCTTGGGGTGCGGTCCACTGGAAGACGACGTCCGTGCCGGAGGACTCGCCGCCGTCGCGCGGATAGACCGCAGTGGCCGGCGCCTGCGGCGGCCTGGCAGCCGACCGCTCCACCCAGCGGTGCGTGATGCGGACCTTGCGGCCCTCGGCAGATTGATCGGAGTAGGTGAAAGCGTTCTCGCCCAGGGCCATCTCCGGCAGGGCCAAGGGGGCCATTTGCAGGTCGTTGACGACCGCCAATCGCCGCAGTCTTGCCGACCCTTCCAGTTGGCACTTGAGCTTGTACTGGTAGCGGGCCGGCCCGACGACCGAGAAGAACTTGTCGAGATTGAGGTTGTCTTTCACCCCCTGCCACGACCATCCTGCGGATGGTGCCTTGCCGTCCACCGAAATGGAGAACTTGGCGCCCGCACCCTCCGCCTCCAACCGGCCGCCCACCAGTACGTAAGGGCTGCGCATGGTCCAGATGATCGTGCCCTTCTTGCCGCCCTCAACGGCCAGGCCGTCGTTGCCGGCGGTGACGTTCTCGACGCTCGTCGCCCCCTTGCGCCAAGTCTCCTTGGAGAAGTCCGGGCGATACTCCCACAGACCGTTGCAGATCGTGTCCGGGTACACGGGCATGGTCATCAAAGCCCCATGATACTTGAGCGGTTTGAGCTGCCCCCACCGCCAGACGATCGCCTCGCCGGGGCGTAAGAGCATGTTCATCGTGGTGTCAATCTTGCCGCCGCGTTGGCCCTTCACCTCGCCCTCGTAGAAATACATCGAGCAAAATCCCGGCCCGTCCCACCACGTGTCCGGGAAGAGGATGCCCTTGGAATGGGTCCGCTTCACCAGATCATGGTCGCGGACGATGTCCTGTTCGCCGGCCACGGTTTCGTTGTCGCGCAAAAGATAGACGCTGTGCAGGTCGCCGTCGTAGAAATGCCAGCGCTTGTCATAAAACGCCTGGGAGATGCAGTGTCCGAGGGCGCGGGCCGGCGCCGCTTTCAGACCCGCCTGGCGCCAAAGCGTCGCCAGGCAGATGGAATCGTTGCCGCAGGTGTTGTACCCGTAGACGTTGAAGACCTTCACGGGATCGCCGAGTTCGTTGTTGTCGCCCGGGGAATGGTGGCGGTAGCGGATTTCCTGGAACCAGAGCGAGAATGCCTTCTCCCCCTCGGTCATGTCCGGCGTCACCGCAGAGGAAACGATCTCCTCCGCGTTGCGGAAGTTATTGCGGCCGTTGGAGAGCCACGGATTGACAACGTCGGTCTGGCCCACGTTCTCCATCCGCACCGAGCGGTTGGACTGCCAGCTTTGGAGGAAGGCCCCCTCGCGGCACATCCCGCAGCCCATGGGCGAGCGGCCGTTGCGGCCGTCCATGGTGCCGCCCTGGACGATCGTGTACTGGTGATGCCCCGCCGCGATCTCCTCGACGTGCAACTTCGGCGCGTCGCTCGGGTGGGTATTCGCGGACCAGGGGTTCAGTGCCTCGTCGGGGCCCGCCGCCAGGGCCAGCGCCGAGACAAGAATGAAGACGTTTTGCATGAAAGCCGCTCCTGTTACCCGGCATTTCCCTTTTGCACACTGCTCGGATACACTCCGAGCGACAACTCCCCTATCTTAGCCAAGAACTGCGTGGAGTTCCAATTGGCCCCCGGCGCAACCAGCAGGATCGCCGACACATAGCCGCATCCAGCTCGCCGGAGGGGGCTGCTTGCTACGGACCCGATTTGGTAAATTAGAGCCTTCGGAAAGTCCCGATACCGGGCTATGGGGAGACCATATAGGTGCTCTGGGCAATGCAATCCGGCTCCAGCCGTCGTCTTCCAAGCCCCCGGAGTCCAAGACCATGCCAGGCGCGGAGCGACAGCAGGTGGTTCTCGGCCTGTTGAAGGCGCTTCGCGGGCTCGACCCGCTGAAGCAGTTGTTTTGGAAGGAACTGAACTACCAGCCTGTGAACCAGCCGCTTTCGCGGCGGGGATGGAGCGAGACGGCCGCCGATGCCCTGGCCGACGACCCGCTGCTGTTTGCCAGCGGCGGCCAGGATAACGCCTTCCAGATCATCTACGCTCGGCTCAAGTCCGACAAGCTGCTGTTCGGGCTGGAGCGGCCTGTCATTTCCAGGCTCTTGCGGGACCGCCCCTACGCCTTGTTTGTCGTTTCCAACACCGCCCGGCAGCAATGGCACTTCGTCAACGTCAAGGATGAGCAGGACGTTGCCCGGCGGCGATTGTTCCGCCGCATTACGGTCGGCAAGGACGAGCGACTCTGCACGGCCGCCGAGCGACTGGTGATGCTCGATCTGGCGGGGCTGACCGATAGGTCGCCGCCGAGCATCCAGCGGCAGCACGACGATGCGTTCGACGTTGAGGCGGTCCAAAAGGACTTCTTCCGCGCATTTGCGGATCTCTACGACAAGGTCGTTTCTGATATTTCCAAGGTTCCAGCGGTCAAGCGCGAGGCAGGGAGACTTGCCCAGTTGCTTTTGGACAGAATGCTCTTCCTCTATTTTATCCAAAAGAAAGGATGGCTGGACCAAAAGCGGGATTACCTTTACTCGCGGTTCACGGCCTGCTGGCAGAAAGACCCCGGGGGGTCGAGCTACTACCAGAGCGTACTCCTGCCGCTGTTTCGTTGCCTTTCCAACTCCAGTGCCGGCAGCGACGGCGTTGGCGACGTTCCGCTCCTCAATGGCGGCCTCTTTGACGAGAACGCAAAACCGTGGTCGACGGAACGCCTGCGGCTTGCCCGCGTGAACGTCAAGAACTCGACCTTCCAAGCGATCTTCGAGGATCTCCTGGAGCGGTTCAACTTCACGCTGACCGAAGACACGCCGCTGGACGCGGAAGTGGCGATCGACCCGGAAATGTTGGGCAAGATCTTCGAGAGCCTGATCCTGCAATGGGAGAAAGACCCGCACAAGGACCTGCGAAAGCTGACCGGTTCCTATTACACGCCGAGGCCGATCGTCCACTTCATGTGTCAGGAGGCACTGAAGGAGTATCTCGTCGGCGAGTTTGCCGGCGAAGACGAGGCGGCCGCGGCGCGGGAAAGGATCGGCGAATGGCTCGCGCTGCCACCGGCCGACCACCTCGACGACGACCAGCTCGCCCGCTTGCAGGATCTCTTCACCCCTGCCGAAGCCAGGTCGCTGCGGCACTCGGTCCTTAATTGCCGGGTGTGCGATCCGGCGGTCGGCTCCGGTGCGTTCCCGGTCGCCATGCTCCACGAGATGGTTGCGGCGGTGGGACGGCTCGACGCGCGGCTGCACGGCCGGGAAGTCCTCCGGCGGCGGAATTTCGATTACGAGCTCAAGCGACAAGTCATCGAGTCTTGCCTTTATGGTGTGGACATCCAGGAGCAGGCGGTGCGGCTCTGCGAGCTGCGCCTTGGGTTGTCGCTGGTGGTCGACTACGAGATCGACGCCGCGAATCCGTTCAGCCAAGCGATCCGCGAAGTGCCTAGCCTGCCCAACCTCTCCTACCGGATCGTCCGCGGCGACAGTCTCCTGGAGCGGCTGTTCGGCCACGTCGTGCAGCTTGACGAAACGGCCAAAGATGCGGAGGCGAAGCAGCTCATCGATTCGATGCAGGCCGATTCATCGAGTTTCCTTTGGCGAGTCAATTTTGCCGAGGTGTTCTGCGAGAAGGGCGGGTTCGACGTGGTCCTCGGCAACCCTCCCTACGTCAACATGATTCAAATGGACAAGGTTGAGGGCCTCCGGGATGTCCTGCGGTCTCGATACCATACTGCTCGAGGCGCGTTCGACCTGTTTGTGCCGTTCTGCGAGTTGGCTCATGAGAACGCCCGGGAAGCCGGCGTGGTGTCCCTGATCGTGCCCAACAAGATCCTCTCCGCCGAGTACGCGGCCGCGTTGCGGCAGTTCCTGTCGGAGAAGACAACCCTCGTGCATTTCCTGGACGCCTCGAAATGCCGTCCCTTCGAAGCCGCGGTCTATCCGGTAGCGATCTTGTTCTTGCGCCGGCCGGCGACACGGCCCGCCATGATTGATGTTTACCGAGCAACTCGCGCCGGCTCACAAATCGGTATTCAGAGGCGAGCTCGATGCGAGCCCAAGCTTCTGCGGTCGTTTCCCCATGGTATTTGGTCTCCGATCCTCGAAAATGGGATCGCTCTCCTCGCGGCCGCGATGTCCGCCGAGAGCCGCTTGGAGGACGCATGCACCATTCGCCAGGCGGCGTCAGTGGATGAGGCCTACAAGGTGTTCAAACCCCTCCTCTGCGAGCAAGGCGATGTGAAAGGCAAGAGACACAAGCAGTTCCTAGTCAGTGGAACCATCGACCGATACCGAAGCCTCTGGGGCGCCCGCGACACTTTCTACTTGAAGAGTCGATTTGCCGAGCCGGTGCTGCGAGTGGACCATGCGAGGCTTTCTGCGGAGCGCCTCCGTCAGATCGAGTCGCCGAAAATCATTCTTTCCGGCCAGGCGCTATATCCGAAAGCGTTCTTGGACGAAAGCGGCGATTTCGCCTCCGGGATTCCGACGGTGCTGCTGTATGACGCCAAGATGCCGCTGGAGTACCTCTGCGGGTTGATCAACTCGCGGTTGTACCGGGCATTTTACCGCGTTTGCTGGAGCACCTTGGCCATGAGCGGCGGATATATGAGATTCGGCCCTCCCCAGGTTAAGCGACTCCCTTTGCCTTGCGCTTCACCTGGCGAGATCGGTTCGATCGTCAAACTTGTTCGGAAGCTGGTTGCCGCTTACCGTGTGTCAGAACCGGACGGGCAAATCGCCGGCCCGCTGGAGGAACAAATAGACTCGGCGGTGCTCGCACTGTTTGGCATTGACAGCGAGGCGTTCAACTCGGCATTTGCGGATGACGGTGCGTGGAAGACCTGCTCCCCTATACGAATCCGCCCCCTATTCGGCATCCCACGGGGCCCGGCGGCGGTCGGCCAAGGCTCGAAGGAGCTTGGGGAGCAAGCGTAGCTCTTCCTCGGAGAAGCCGGCCGTGCGCTGGAGCTCTTCGGCCAGCTTTGCCAGGCTGCCTTCCGCGATCGGACCGTCGTCGGCGATCCAGTAACGCTGGCGCTGAAAGGGATAAGTGGGCAGCACCACGCGGCGACGGGGGAAACCGCGGTCCAGCCGTTGCCAGTCGACGTTCACCCCCTGGACGTAAAGCCGCGCCAGGCTGGCCAACATCGTCTGCCAGCCGCTCTGGCTCGGGCGGAGGCTGGGAAGCCAGAGGCCGCCGACGCCGTCGCGCAAACGGCGGCCGACGCGCAGGAGCACGGGCTTGGGACTGATCTCCAGGAAGATGCTGTAGCCCCGCTCCGCCAGGCCGGCTAGGGCCGCGGAAAACTGGATGGGCTCGATAAGCTGCCGGCACCAATAGTCGGGCGAGGCCATCTCGTCGCCAGCCGCTTTGCCGCGGTGGCCGCTGATCAGCTTCAGCCGCGGCTTCTGAAACTTGACTGCCTCCAACACGCGGCGGTAGGGCTCGACGATCGGCGCCATCGCCGGCGAATACAGCGCGTGCCGGCCGGGCAGCGGCAGACTGCGGATCCCTTCCCGCTGCCACTGGGCGACCAGCGACTCGACCGCCGCCGCCGGACCGGAGATCACCGCCTGGACCGACCCGCCGATCGCCGCCAGCGTCACCTCCTCGGAGAGCGACGGCAGCCAGCCGGCGATCTGCTGCGAATCGGCCAGCACCACGAACATCCGCCCGTCGGCCGGGAGCGATTCCAGCAGCCGGGCTCGGGCGGAGACCAGCCGCAGGGCCTCTTCCAGGGTGAAGACCCCAGCCAGGCAGGCGGCCGTATACTCGCCGATCCCTTGCCCGAGCACGGCCGACGGCTCGATCCCCCAGGATTTCCAGAGCTGGGCCAGGGCGTACTCCACGGCGACCAGGACCGGGTGCGCCAGCCGCGGCTGGTCCAGCCAGTCGCGCGACGGCTCCTCGAAAAGCGAGGTCAAGGACCGGGGCAGCTCGTCGCTCAAAAGCGCTTCGCACTGCTTTAGCGCCTTATGAAAGACGGGTTGCGTCTGGTAGAGGTCGCGGGCCATGCCGGGATACTGCGAGCCGTCGCCGCCGGCGAGCATGGCCACGCCGGGCCCGGTCTTGGAAACGGCTCCCGAGGCCACCCCGCGGGCCGACGCGTGCTCGGTCCAGTCGCCCAGCCGGCGCCGGGCCTCGTCGATCGAGGCGGCAGCGAGTGCCAGCCGCTGGGGGAAATGGCTTCGTCCGGTGTTGGCGGTGAAGCAAACGTCGGCCAGGTCCTGCCGGGGATGCTCGGCCAGGTGAGCGGCGAAGCGGACCGCCAGGTCCTTCAGGGCCTGAGGACTCTTGGCCGAGAGGGCCAGCAGGTGCAAGGGACGATCGCCGGCAACCTCGCTATTACCCGGGCACGCAGGGAAATCATGTACGTCAGGCTTTCCAGCCTGACCGGCCGGTCCTGTCAGGCCTTCCAAGCTGACCGCCGGTCCTGTCAGGCTGGAAAGCCTGACGTACTCTCGTGCGGGGGTCATACTGGGGTTAGCCGCGGCGGCCACGCCGGCCGGCTGCGGGGCCTCTTCGAGGATTACGTGGGCGTTGGTCCCGCCGATGCCCAGCGAGTTGACGGCTGCCCGGCGGGGGGTGGCGCCGGCGGGCCAGTCGCGCCGCTGGGTATTCACGAAGAAGGGGGTCTTCTCAAAGGCGATGGACGGGTTGGGGCGGCGGAAATGGAGGCTCGGCGGCAGCGTGCGGTGTTCCAGGGCCAGGGCCGCCTTGATCAGGCCGGCGATGCCCGCCGCCGCCTCCAGGTGGCCGAGGTTGGTCTTCACCGAGCCGATGGCGCAGAACTGTCGCTTCTGGGTGCCGCGGAAGGCCCTGGTCAATGCGATGATCTCGGCGGGGTCGCCCATCGCCGTGCCCGTGCCGTGGGCCTCGACGTAGCCGATGGTTTCCGGGTCGACTTCGGCGACGGCGAGGGCTTCGGCCACGGCGGCGGCCTGGCCGTCGGCGCTGGTGGCCCAGTAGCTGAGCTTGGCGGCGCCGTCGTTGTTCACGGCCGAGCCGCGGATCACAGCGTGGATGTGGTCGCGGTCGGCGACGGCCTGGACCAGGGGCTTCAGCAGCACCAGGCCGGCGCCGCTGCCGAAGAGGGTTCCCTTGGCGTCGGCGTCGAAGGCGCGGCAATGGCCGTCGGGGGAGAGCAGGGCCTGGCTGGAGTGGAAGTAGCCCATGCGGTGCGGCACGCGGACGGTCACTCCGCCGGCCAGGGCCATGTCGCACTCGCCGGCCAGCAGGCTTTGGCAGGCCAGATGGACGGCCACCAGCGAGGTGGAGCAGGCGGTCTGGACGGAGATGCTCGGCCCGCGGAGGTTGAGCTTGTGGGAGATCCGCGTGCTGACGAAGTCCTTGTCGTTGCCGCAGACCTGCATGCTGCCGGTGGGTCCGATCAGCCGGCGATGGAAATGGAAGGGCGAGACGAGGTAGCTGCTCATCAGGCCGCCGGCGCCGGTGAAGACGCCGATCGAGCCGCGGCGCGACTCGCCTGCGTAGCCTGCCCGCTCCAGCGTTTCCCAGGCGACCTCCAGCAGGATCCGCTGTTGCGGGTCCATGATCTCGGCCTCCCGCCGGGCGATCTTGAAGAAGGCGGCGTCGAACTGGTCGATGTCGTCCAGCACGGGCGCGGCCGGCACGAAATCGCGACGCGACAAGAGCTGCGGGGCGACGCCGGAGTGTCGCAGTTCTTCTTCGGAGAAGAAAGTGATCGACTCGACCCCCTCGGCGAGGTTCGACCAGAAGGCCTCGATGGTCGCGGCGCCGGGGAAACGTCCGGCCAGGCCGATGATGGCGATCGAGGTGGCCCGGAGGTCCTCGCAGGGGCGGTCGTTCACGGTCAAGGCTCCCCGCGGGCCTTCTTGCGAAGGTCCTTCTGCGAGCCCAGTCCGCCGCTGGCCCGGGGAGTCGTTCTGGCCTGGTCCGGTCCGGCGTGGCCGCCGGGGCTGACTTCCGCTTCGTCTTCCGCTTCGGCGTCCTCCTCGAAGCAGCGGACATACGCCGCGCAAAGATCGCCGACCGTGCGGATGCTGGTCACTGCGACCATCTCGGCGAACGGGTCGACGCCCAGCTTCAGCTCCAGCTTGGCGATGATCCGCGCCAGGTCCAGCGATCGCAAGCCGAGGTCGTCGACCAGCGTCTGGTCCGCCTGGACGGACTCGATCGAAGCCGATTTCTCCCGGGCCACGCCGCCCACCACGTCCAAGACGACTTGCTCCACGTCTTCCATCCGCTTCTCCTTCTTTTTCAGCAGGTAAATCCGCCGTCGACGGCGATCATCTGTCCGGTGATGAACGCGGCCGCGGGCGAGATCAGGTAGCGGACCAGGCCCACCACGTCCGCGACGGTGCCCAGGCGGCGCAGGGGCGTGCGGCGGACGATCCGCGCCCGCTGCTGGTCCGTGAATCCGCTGGTCATTTCGCTGTCGAAGTAGCCGGGGGCCACGGAATTGACGCGGATCCCCTCGGGTCCCACCTCGACGGCCAGGCTCTTGGTCAGGCCGTGCAAGCCGGCCTTGGTCGCGCTGTACACCGAGACCCCCGCGTGTCCGCGCAAGGCGTTCACCGACGCGATGTTGACGATCGCTCCCGACCGCTGCGGGAGCATGCCCTTGAGACAGGCGCGGGTCAGATGGACGGCCGCTTCCAGGTTCAGGGCGATCTGGCGATGGATGTCGGCCTCGCGGGTAAGCGTGAGCAGGCCGTCGGCGCCGGTGGCGGCGTTGTTGACCAGCACGTCGATGCGGCCCCAGCGCCGCAGCACGCCCAGGGCGAACTGCTTGATCCGCGGGAAGTCGGTGCCGTCGATCGCTTCCCAACTGAACGACTCCGCTTGCGGATCGGCCGCCAGGCGCTGCTCGACGAAGGGCGTCGAGGACCGGCTGAAGGTGGCCACCACCTCGCCGGCGGCCAGCAAGTCTTCCACGATCGCCTGTCCCAGTCCGCGGCTGCCGCCGCTGACGACGGCTACCCGTCGCTGGCTGCTCATAGCCTAACCTGCATTCCTGGCGTGACTCTCGGTATTATGATGAGGGATAAGGGATAAGAGATAAGGGATATGGGACGAAGAGTCATGGCCGACGGGCGTGGCGCTCAGTAACTCATCTCTCATCTCTTATCCCTTATCTCTTATCCCTTGTCTCTTATCCCTTGTCTCTCATCCGCGGGCCGGGCCTTGAGCTTGCGGATCTTCTTGAACCGCTGGCTGCAAAGCGCGTCGCAGGCGACCTCGATCAGGGCCGGAACCTTGTAGGGGGCCAGCCGCCCGAGACAGGCCGCGCGGATCCGCGCCTCCAGGGCCTCCGGATCCTCGGGCCGGGCCAGCTCCACGGTCGCCACCACGATGTTGCCGGTGATCGCATTGGGCCGGCCGCGGACGGTCACTTCCTTGACGTTCTCCACCTGCTGGATAACGTTCTCCACCTCGGCCGGAAAGACCTTCTCCCCGCCGACGTTGATGATTTCCGACTTGCGGCCCAAAAAGCGGATCAGCTCGCCGCGGCGCTCCACCACGTCGCCCGTGTTGAACCAGCCCTGCTCGTCGAAGGGCGAAGGCGCGTTGAGATAGCCGATCATCGCCGACGGGGTGCGGATCCAGAGCACGCCGTCGACGATCTTCGTCTGGTAGCCTTCGCCGCCGACCGCCAGCCAGAGCGAGTCGTTGCCCTCCGACTTCGAGGGCAGGATGCCCACCTCCGTCAGCCCGTAGGTCTGTTTCAGCCGGGCATGGGGAAAGACGCGGTGCAACTCCTCCAGCGTGGCCGACGGCATCGGCTCGGTGCCGTAGGTGATCAGCTCCAGCGAGCCGAGGTCGAACTTCTTATAGGCTTCGGAGATCAGCAGCATCCGCAGAAAGGTGGGCGTGGTGGGCAGAAGCTGCACCCGGTGACGCTCGATCCCGCGGCAGATGGCCTCGGGCGTCCGCTCCCGCAAACTGACCACCGTGCCGCCGTTGCCAAGGATGTTGAAAAGCGTGTTGATCCCGCCGATGTGGTCCAACAGCAGAAAGGCCAGCGTACGGTAGGCCGCCCGGGGCTTCTGGTAATTGGCCATCAAGCGGGCGAAGCTGTGCAGCGAGGCCTTGGTCTGGCCGGTCGAGCCGGAGGAGAGCAGGATCAAGCCCGGCTCGCCCGTTGATCGGAACTCCTCCAGCAGCGGGTTCTTGCCCTCGGCCGGGCAGCGGGCAAAACTCCAGGAGTCGTCGGCGTTGAACTGGAACCGGCAGTCGGTCTGGGAGATCCTCAGGGACCGGTCGCGCTCGCAATCCGAGGGCGAAGTGAGCGGGACGGCGATGTTCCCATGGGCGATCAGGGCCAGCACGAGCGTGGTCGTGCCGGGCGAGAAGCCACCCCGCAAGGCGACGCACTCCCCGGGCGCAACCCCTTGCTGAGAAAGAACTTCTCGCCATGCTTCCGACTTGGCGAGCAGCTCGGCATAGCGATACTCTCGCTCGGCCCAGACCAGGGCCGTCCGCTGGCCGAACTGGCCCAGCCGCTCAAAAAACCATCCGCTGTCCATCAAGCACCACTCCGGAGTACCGAGCAAGAATACCATCATATTCCGCCAGGCCAAGGAACGCCACTGCGGAAACCTCGGTACTCAAACAGCGATCAGCTTTCAGCGCTGACGGCTGAAAGCTGACCGCTAAACCAGGCCCTTGCGGACGGCCCAGACGGCGGCCTGGGTGCGGTCGCTGACGGCGATCTTGCGGAGGATGTTCTGCACGTGCTCTTTGACCGTTTCCACGCTGATTTCCAGCGAGCGGCCGATTTCCTTGTTGCTCAGGCCCAGGGCCACATGGCGCAGGACCTGGGTCTCGCGCTGGGTAAGGGGGACATCGTCGTCCTCGACCACTTGGCGGACTTTCATCGCGCTCGCGATGCGACGCAACTCGCCGGCCTTGGAGGGCGACTCGTCGGCGGCGGCGGCCTCGAGCGTGGTGATCAGGTCCTCGCGGTTGGAGCCCTTCAGCACGTAATCGCTGGCGCCGAGGGCCACCGCGCGGGCGATGTAGGTGGGGTTATCGAAGGTCGAGAGCATCACCACCTTGCTGCCGGGCACCTTGGCGCGGAGCTTCTCCAGCGTGCCCAGGCCGTCGCCGTCCGGCATGCGGATATCCAGCAAGATCACATCCGGCTTGTGTTGCTCGGCCAGCTTGATGGTCTCCTTGCCATTGGCCGCCTCGGCGACGATCTCGATATTCGATCCCGCCAGCAGGCTGGCCAAACCCGTGCGGATCAGCTCGTGGTCGTCCGCAATCAGCAGTTTGATACTCATGGAAGCTCCCAGGATGAAAGATGCGTTCAGACCAGGTTGCCGGCCGTGGTTGCCATTACCAAGAGGTCCACGGCCACAGGGCGGGCGGGGGGTATTCCCCGGCGCCTCGCTAAATGGTAGTACACAAAAAGAGAGATTACTATCCCCCATTGGAACAAATCAACCCCCCCGGCTCAGCGGGATAACTGCGGCTTTCCGGGCCTAGAGGTGGGGAACACCATCAAATGGATTGCTTAACGGTCGGCGGGCCGAGCCGGCTCGTGTCGGCCGGGATGTGTCAGGACTCTCAGCATGCGTCTCGGCCACCAGACCAGCGTATCCTCCGACTTGTGAGCACATCCGGGCCGACACAGCCCGGCTCGGACGGCGGAACGCCGCAAAATGCCGCCTGAAGCGCGTTGACGCCTGGCAACCTGTAACGTAGATATTTCTCGGCGAGGGAAACGGGGACAGGCACCTTTTGCCGGAACGGCCCTTCGGGTGCTTCGCACAAAAGGTGCCTGTCCCCTTTTCCCGGCCGACCGCATCCGTGGACGGAAATTATCGCATGAACAAGAGGCTCGACCCACTGGTGGGGAAACAGGCGGCGGGCGGCCCGAAAGGGTCGCTGCTGCTGGTTGACGACGACCGGCACGTGCTGGCCTCGATGGCCGATTGGCTGCGGTCGCTGGGCTACCAGGTCGATACGGCGTCCGGCTGTGCGGAGGCCAAGGCCGCGATGGACCGCCGCGGCTTCGAGGTGATCCTGGCCGACATCCGGCTGGACGACGGCGACGGCTTCGACGTGCTGGCCTACGCCCGGCAACACCTGCCGGCGGCCAGCGTGATCCTGATCACCGGCTACGGCACGGTGGAATCGGCCGTCGAGGCGATCCGCGCCGGGGCTTTCGACTTCCTCACCAAGCCCTTGATCGACGCGGAGCTGGAGATGGCCATCGGCCGGGCCCTCCACCAGCGCGAGGTGATCGAGGAGAATCGCTCGCTGAAGGCCCAGCTCGACTTGCGGTTCGGCATGGAGAACATCGTCGGCCACGACCACCGCATGTTGAAGATCTACGACATGATCGACGCCGTGGCCGATACCAAGGCCACGGTGCTCATCAGCGGCGACAGCGGGACGGGCAAGTCGATGATCGCCCGGGCGATCCATCGCCGCAGCTCGCGGCGCGACAAGCCGTTCGTGGAGGTGGCTTGCGGCGCCTTGCCGGAGACGCTGCTGGAAAGCGAGCTCTTCGGACACGTGGCCGGGGCCTTCACCGGCGCCGCCGGGGACAAGCTCGGCAAGTTCATGCAGGCCGACCGCGGCACGATCTTCCTCGACGAGATCTCCACCGCCAGCCCCGGCATGCAGGTCAAGCTGCTCCGCGTGCTCCAGGACTTCGAGTTCGAGCAGGTCGGCGGCGCCCGGACCTTCACCGTCGACACCCGCTTGATCCTGGCCACCAACGAGGACCTCAGCCGGGCGGTCAGCGAAGGCCGCTTCCGCCAGGATCTCTTCTACCGCGTGAACGTGATCAACATCGAGCTGCCCGCCCTGCGCGAGCGGATCTCCGACATCCCCTTGTTGGCCAAACGATTCTTGGACGAGGTCTGCGAGGAGTCGGGCAAGCCCAGCAAGCGTTTCAACGACGAGGCGCTGGCCGCCTTGCAGGCGTACCGCTGGCCGGGCAACGTCCGCGAGCTGCAGAACGTGATCGAGCGGGCCGTGCTGTTGAGCAAGCGGGACGTGCTCGGGCTGGAAGATCTGCCCCCGGCATTGGTCGCCGCCGGCCCCACGCCTGTCGAACCGGTGGGCGACCGCTCCCTCAAACAGGCCCTGGAGGGCCCTGAGCGGCAGATCATCCTCGAGGTCCTCCAGTCCAACGGCTGGAACCGCCAGACCACCGCCGAGGCCCTGGGGATCAATCGCACCACGCTCTACAAGAAGATGCGCCGCCTGGGCCTGGAAGAGCCGCGGTTCGCCATGCCGCAATAGCCGTCGTCGGCCGTCTGGCTGGGACTCCTCTTCCTCATCAAGCCCTCGACCAGGTGGTGAAGTACCTCGACTGACGACGCGGCAAGATGGACAAAACAGGTTACAAGCGGCCTCCACGGTTCGGAAAACTGCTGCGCGGATTTATTGACAAAGAGAACGGGCAGAGGTGGGCGTTTCTCCTAATAGCCGCACGGTATCCAGAGGATTAGGCAAGTGAGAAGAAATAGAAGAAGAAAGGGAATAAACAAGAGCCCATACGCCGGGAAAGCTTTGTTTCATTTGCTGACGCTTACCAGGCATATACGAAGGCAAACACCGGCTTCTCGAATGCCCTCTATAGTGCTTAAATCAATTTTGGCGGAGACCGCTGGGACGGGAAGCCGACACCTGCGGCGGAAAAGACGCCGCGCCCAAGGTATGTAATCCTTCCATAGAGTGATCGCCACAAGTACGGCAGCAAGTATCCCAAGGCTACATGTCTGCCAATGTGGAAGGTGGTAAGGATTGCCGAGGATCGCCATGATGAACGCCACAATCCCGCAGATAGCGCCACAGGTTCGTATCTTTTCCATCGTGGCCGGCCTTGACAAAGCCCCCACGCGGTACAATGGCGTTGTTCACAGAGCCATTGCCGCCCGAGCGGCTGAAAGTAAGCGGCCGGTTGCCCACCGGCCGTTTTCATTTTAAGAGTTCGCTCCTGCGCCGCAATGGCTTTCCCCCTAATCGCGGGTCTCCTCTTGCTTTTCCTTCCATCCCCGAGGTATCTTGTCGGCTGGGGCGAGAAAGGGCGGTGGATCAATCATGTGGCTCTACGCTTTGGTCAACATTTTCGGGATCGTCTTTGGTTTCTTGGCTGGCAGTCTGGGGCGGTGGTCTGCCAATTTTCCCGACGCCCAGGGCCTTTGGGTGATCGGAGGCGCGGTTGGTGCCTTGATTGGCTTTGGAGTTGCCAATGTGATTATGGCTGAGGCGAGCAAGCGATTCTCTCCAACCGCCGCTTCGCAGCGGAAGCCGGTTACGGTTTCTCCGTCTCAGACCAACTTGCGCCCCTGCCCCGACTGCGGGCGGATGCTCTCCAAACTTGCTCCAAGCTGCCCGCAGTGCGGCCGGCCGATAAAAACGGAGAGCACGTTATAATGAGGGCGCGTGCTCGGCGGTGCAACTTTCTGCACAAAGGATTTAACCACATGCCATTCATCAAGGTGAGGCTAGAGGACGGAACCATCAGGCTACTCAACGCAGACAGTATTCGGGAGGCTGATTTCAACGAGAAAGAAGAAACCCTTTCTGTCTTCGTCGGAGACAATGGCGGCAGATCGTACCGCTTGCGGGGGCAGGAAGCCCGAGAGGCTTTTGACGTATTAAAAAGCCTGTAGGGCGCGTGAAACCGGCCTAACTTCCCATCGCCGAATCGTACAGGTCGGTAGTGGGTCTACAGTGTGTTGCTAGGGAGCACGTGCGCGGCCACGGCGGTTTCAAGCTGAGATTCCCCGCAGCCGCGTCATCTCCTTTACGGGAAGAGGCGTAGATCCTTGGGAAGGTATCCGCGTGTACTCTATGCGATGGCCATATCTTTCAGACATTCCGACCATCTTTTGGTCGTTGTCCGACAGAACAAGATGCTCAACGTCCCAGGTCACACAGGGCGTTCCGCCTTCAACGCCGATCATCGTAAATTGAACGTGATGCGTAGTACCGTTGTAGCGAGGGGCCGCCAGATAGAAGAGAGGTGGGGAAGATGCAGTGTTAATGCGATAGAATCCGCTCTCGTCAATTAGCGCTACCTCGCCGTAGGGCTGTCCTTTCCACGGATAGCTCTTAGACCATGCGCCTTCAATTATGCGAAACAGCACGTCATCGGCTAGTGGCGGTTGATCTTGCGCGATTAGGCCGGATTCTCGCCATCGCCCGGATTCGTGGAGATGTTCACCATCCGGTGTGGCGTCGGTAAGTTCCGCCCGGAGCCCAGCAATCTCTTTATTCTTCCTCGTTTCAAGATCGCAATAGTTGTCGTAGATGGTCTTCAGGTGCAGATGGCCGAAAAGCAACACGATCGGACACAACGCCCATAGCGGGCTGATCCCCCCCTCCCAAAGTAACAGTCGCGTCCCGAGCGGACGGTTGAACAGAAGTTCAAGGAAGAATGCTACCGCAATGACGCCTTCGACCAGAAACAACGCTTTCCAAGAGGCTCTAGCCATATCGCAAAGGGATCGAAGATAGAAGCTGACTATCTTGGGCATAGTGCCCTCCCCTTGCAAAAACGACGGGAGGGCGTACAATGGCGGTGGATTGAGCGCCAGTGTCGCCCTCGCGGCACCACGAAATAGCGGCCGGTCTTGTCCACCGGCCGTTTTCATTTTACCCCTAGAGGGCGGGGATGCAAGAGAATCTTTAGGCACCGCCCATTGCCGCGTCGTACAGATCCTCGAAGCTCCATAACCGATCGGCGATCCCCGCCGCCATGACCGCCGGTCGCCGATACCACCCGCTCTTGCCCCGCAGCCTGGTCCGCCAGCAGACGTTGTCGTATGCCAGGAAGATCGTCAGGCCGCTTCCAGGTCCGCCCTGCCGGTGCTTGTTGTTGCAGGCGACCTTGTCGCGCCACTTGATTTTCTGCGGGCGTGGCGCAACAACTTTGCCCATGAAGCTATCCCGAAACCGCTTACGGAGGAGGCTGTTAAGGCTCTCTCCGACCTACTTCCACCGGATTGGCGAGCATACATGGCCGACCCGTCTTCCCAGTTGGCCCACCTGCCTATGGCCGCAGACAGCCCGCGATCCTCATTCTCAAGAGTCTGCATTGCTCTCAGCGGCTTCATCGTCAAAGAGGCTGACAAGACTCTTGGCGACCTTGTGCCAGGAGAACGCTCCTAAAGTGCCGCCGTCGCTCTCGGTGCGCTTTTGCGAGACGCTGGATTCTCTTTGGTACGTCGGCCTGCCAACACTTGAGAGCAATTTCGATGAAAACGCCGCCCAGGGGCGTCTGCGCCTGCTCCCCAAGTGCATTCTGATAGGCACGAGTTCTCGCTGCTGGCCGGTTTTTCTCGGCTTCCAGTTCGTCCTCTTCGATGATCCGCAGCCCCTCCGACATCGCCTTCCACAAGGCCAGCCGCTTCTTTCGCTCGCGGTCCATTGGAAACCTCCACTTGGTTGACCCCCAGCGCAGGGTATCCCCGCTGAGGGATGGTTGGGAAAAGAGGTCGGCAACGAATGTCGGCCCTAGAAGTTGGCCGCAGCCGCGGCCGGAAAAATCAAATTAGGACACTACCCGTCGCCGATCGGCGTTGCCGGCCGACCGCATGAGGCGTTATATTATCTCGGCGTGGAAACAAGGAGGTTCGGGAGGACGCCGCGGTGCACGAAACGGAGTTGGGTCTGCCGCAGAACGAGACGTTGGCCGCGATCGCCGAGCGTCACAGCATCCGCACGTTCGCCGAGCGCGAGGTGCCCGAGGCGTATCTCAGGGCCATCCTGGAAGCGGCCAATGCGGCCCCCTCGGCACACAACCAGCAGTCCTGGCGATTCACCATTCTGCGGGGGGAAAGACGCAAAGAGCTGGCCAACCTGGTCACCGCGCAAGCCGCGGACTTTCCCCGCCCGGCTTCGGTCTTGCTGCGGATGGCCGCGCGGAGCATCGTCGGGGCGCCGGTGGTGATCGCGATCGTCAATACGGGCTCGCTCATTGAGCACGGCACCGAGCTGTTCGAGATCGGCAAGGACGAGGCTTACGACTTCTTTCGCACGATGGAGATCCAAAGCTCGGCAGCGGCGGTGGAGAACCTGCTGCTGGCAGCCACCTCGCTGGGGCTGGGGGCAGTCTGGCTGGGGATCCTGTTCCTCATCAAGAACCAGATCCGCGTCTTCCTCGGCGAGCCCGAGGGAGAGTTCATGGCCGTGATCCCCGTGCTACGCCATCAACCCGCGTCGGTCCCAAGAAACAATGCTGAACAGGTGGCGAAATACTCGACTAGGGCTCGCCCAACAGGCGGCGGTACAAGGCGATCGTTTGCTGGGCCGTCAACTCGGCGCGATGACGCTGGCGGACCGCCTGCTGCCCGTTGCGGCCGTGCTCCGCCGCCCGTTGGGGAGCCGATAAGAGCTCCGCCAAGCGCTCGGCAAGCGAACGGGCGTCGCCGGGCTTGAAGAGCAACCCGCCGCCCGTATCGGCGATCATCTCGGGGAACGCGCCGTGTTCGGGCACGACGACCGGAATGCCGTTGGCCCAGGCTTCGAGCACGGGCATGCCTTTGCTCTCTCGATAGACCGTAGGCATGGTCATCACGTCCAACGACTGAAGAAAGGCCAGTTTATCTGAACGGCTGAGCTCTCCCAGATAAGCGAATCGGCTGCCCCATCCCTGCTCCACTGCGTGGTCGCTAATCCTCTTCAGGTAGGGCTGATCTGCAGGTCCGAGGTATCCGGCCGCCAGCACGCGAAACGGCGGCAGGCTGTGGTCGGCCGCCAGATGCTCGATCGCTTCGAGCAACAAGTGCAGGCCCTTCTCGGGGCAGATCCGGGCCAGGTAACCGATGACCCTTCGCCCGGCCGGTCCGGCTTCGCGCGGCGGGACGGCGGACGACGAGACCGGAACGCCGTGGCCGGCCAGGTTCAGGCCCAGGGGAATGACGTGGACCCGCTCGGACCGCAGGCCGAGATATTCGGTCATGTGCCGGGCATAGTAGTTGTTGGGCGCGATCAGCGCCGCCAGGTCCCCGCACCGTTGGCGCAACACGGCCCGGGCCACTCCACGGTGTGGTTCCGGCAGGCCGTCGAGAAAGAGGTCCTCGCCGGAAAGAGAGCAAACCACCGGGACTTCCAGCCGGCCGGCAACCTGCCGGGCCAGGCCGGCCAAGAGCACGCTGGAGAGGTGGACGATCTGGGGCCGGGTTTCGCGGCGGATCCAATCGATCAGCTTGTCGAGTTCCTTGCGCTGGCGGCCCTCCTCGCCGCGGAGCATGGAAACGGTCAACTCGCCCAACGCCTCGGGCCGGACCGCGGTGCTGTGCCGTCCGAGCCAACGCAAGAGCCCCGGCCGATCCAGGAGCCGGTCGAGGAACCAGGGCGTATGGCGGAACAAGGCCGAGCGCTGCTGGAGGTAGACGTTCAGCCCTCCATAGGCCATCCGATCGATGCTCTGGTTGTCCTCGTCGGTCCGCAAGGGCGTGTACAACGGCGCCAGAATGGCGTCCTCGCCCGCCTTGCGAACCGCGGCAGCCAGCGTATTGCCTTGGAGGCAACTGCCGCAGTACATGTCGCCGGCGCCGCTGGCCAGGTAGAGGATCCGCATGAGGTTCGTAGCTAGTGGTTAGTGGCTAGTGGTCAGTGGTTAGTGGCTAGTGGTTAGTGGTCAGTGGTTAGTGGTTAGTGGTTAGTGGTCAGTGGTCAGTGGTTAGTGGTCAGTGGTCAGTGGTTAGTGGTTAGTGGTTAGTGGTTAGTGGTCAGTGGTTAGTGGTCAGTGGCTAGTGGTCAGTGGCTAGTGATCGGCGGTCACTGCTTTACTGACCACTGTCCACTGACCACTGACCACTCACATTATGGTGGGACTCGCCGCGCTCGGCCCACCCTACTTCTGGTGGATTGGTGCCGTTCGGCCCGTGGCCGTTCCTGGAGCCAGGAAATATGTCGATCGGGGCTATCGTATTTGCTGGACTCGATGACCAGAGAGTAGGCAATCTCTTCCCAGATTAACACTTGACGACCGAGAAGCCATCGCTAGCATAATGGCATAAATGTTGCTAAACATTATCATCATTTGACTGGGATCGACGGCCGATAAGAAAATGACCGGTCGCGACTCGGTTAGTCCCACGAAACGGTCTAGTTTCCACCCGTCTTGCGAATCCGAGGAGAGCCAAGATGCCCCACCAGAAAATCTACGCCAACATCGTTGAGACCACCTTCCATACGCCGCTGGTGCAACTTCAGCGGGTCGTGCCGCGGGGTGGGGCGACGGTGCTCTTGAAACTTGAATTCTTCAACCCCCTCTCCAGCGTAAAAGACCGGATCGGCCGGGCCATGATCGAGGCGGCCGAGAAGTCGGGCCGGATCCACCCGGAAACGCACATCATCGAGCCGACCAGCGGCAATACGGGCATCGCCTTGGCCTTCGTCGCCGCGGCCAAAGGCTATCGCCTGACGCTTACCATGCCGGAGTCGATGAGTCTGGAACGGCGGGCCCTGCTGCGGGCGCTCGGCGCAACGCTTGAGCTGACGCCGGCCAAGGACGGCATGCGCGGCGCCATCGCCAAGGCGGAGGAGCTTGCCGCCTCGGCGCCCCATAGCTGGGTGCCGCAGCAATTCAACAACCGCGCCAATCCCGACATCCACCAGCAGACCACCGGCCCCGAGATTTGGGACGACACCGCCGGCCGGGTCGACCTGATCGTCGCCGGCGTGGGCACCGGCGGCACGATCACCGGCGTGACCCGCTTCATCCGCAGCAAGAATCCCGCCTTTCAGGCGATCGCCGTCGAGCCGGTCGATTCGCCGGTCATCTCCGGGGGCAAGGCCGGGCCGCACAAGATCCAGGGAATCGGCGCCGGCTTCATCCCCAAGAATCTCGACACCAGCCTGCTGGGCGGCGTGGAGACGGTGACTAACGAAGAGGCCTTCACCTGGGCCCGGCGCCTGGCGAAGGAGGAGGGCATCCTCGTGGGGATCAGCTCCGGGGCCAACGTGGCGGCAGCCGCACGGGTGGCGGCCCGACCGGAGAACCGCGGCAAGGTGATCGTCACCGTGGCCGCCAGTTGCGGCGAGCGCTACTTGTCCACGCCGCTGTTCGAGGGCCTGGCCGGCGGTTCCGCGTCCTCCGCCGCGCCAACCGTCGCCGCCGCCCGAAACTGACGATTGGGTCTTAGGTCCGTGATGGGATGAAACGCTACCTCGCCGAGGCAACAATGGGTGGTTGAGCAGAGATCACCCTTTTCACCCCGGGAGGTAGCTATGAATCCACGTGCTTTAGGGTGGGATACCAGGCGGAATCGCAATCGCATCCCCAGGGCCGACCAGGCGGATCTCGTTGCCGAACTGGAATAGCAGCGTAGCATCGAACTCCGATCCGCAACGTGGACAGGTGATGGCCATGACGCTATTCCCCCATGACCGTCACCACCACGGTGCGCCTTCGCGGGCGGACGTCGCACTCCAGGTGGATGACCGCAACCTGATCGGTGAGATCGGCCATGTGCCGGTGGCCTGCCGTCTCGAAGGAGAGTTGTTCTTGGTGGACCATGCAGTTGCCTTTCACGGTTGGGCAGCGGTGAGGTCATCTGGGTAGTCTATTCTGATTCCTCCCCGGTGCCCTGGACCGCCAACTTGGCCGCAAAGGCATCGTGGAACCGCTCCGGGCTGAGCCCCAGCCCGCGCTGACTCAGGGGCGTGTGATGTGGGTGCCAACAGTTGTTGTCCCACAAGCCGGGCCACTGGCGCAGAAGACCCTGAAAGCGGCGGACCAGGTCGCTCTCTAAGCGCTGCGATTGGGCGAAGCGGCCCGCACCATCGGACGCTCTCGCCACGCGCGCCGCCTCGCACCAGTTGAGCGCCGAGAGCACGCACACCACGTGCCCCTCGGCCGACAGGGCTTCACGCGTGCTGGCCGTCGTGCGGCCTTCCACGGCGTCGGCTACCGCAAGCTCTTGCGCAGCGACTTGCCAATCTGCCAGAACCCGCAGGAAACAGGCTTCCAGCCGGTCGGACAGGTTCGGCCGGAAGAAGTTGTAGGGAGAGAACCAGTGGATCTTGTGCCGCTGGTCCGTGTCGGCGATTGCCTGACGGACCAATGGCGTGGCAATGCACATCGACCATGCCATGCCGAAGCGGCCGGAGAACTGGTCGCAGCCGGTGTCGCCCAGCCCAATCGGCAGGTTGCCAAATCCTCGGCCAAAGGCCTGCCAGCCACGGACCGCGGGTTCGCGGGCTTCCGGGCGACGATAGAGCCGTGCGGCCAACTGGCGCAGAAAAGCGGTTTCATCGAGCCCGGGGTTCTCATGGAACAGGGCGACGGTCTCTTCGCACGAGCCGGGGTGATGACCGCCGCAATCGTAGTCGATGATCTGCCGCACGCCGTGCGAGGCCAACGCCCGCAGCCGGCGATAAAGCCCCACGGGGTTCGGCGGCGCGGCCAGGAACAGGCAATCCAGGCCCGTGCCCACCGGAACCATGTCCAGGATGTGCTCCGGGCCGACTCGCTTCAGACAATCGGCGAACTCCGGCCCCATCGTGTCGGGCAGCACGAGCGAGGCGTCGAACAGCGGTTCGCCGGGGATGCCCGGCTCGATCTGCTGTCTGGCCCCCTGGCTGTAACGCGAAATGATGTAATACGGCTCCTTCAGTCGCGGCAGCACCACGTCCTTGAATCCCGGTTTCCAGAACCAAGGGTAGACGAGGAACTGCGCGTCGGGACGCACGCGGCGCATCGCTTGTTGCACGCACTCAAAAAGGTTCGCGGCGTGCTCGGCCTGTGTCGTGCCGTGGGCGTGGGGGCAGTGCTCGTCGCAGAGAAAAGCGGCATTGTCGAGGGTCGCAATCTTCAGCCCCCGGATCTCGGGGAAATCCCGCATCAGCTCCTCGATCAACTCGCCCAGAACTTCCAGGCCCTTGCCGTCCTTGCACGTGCAGAGGGTCTCGAAGCTCTGTCCTTCACCCGTCGTGCGGCCAATTGCATCCGGGTGCTTGCTGTGCAGGTATTGGCGGAACTCCGCGGTGAGTTGCGGAAGCCAGAACGAGGCGTACACGTCCAGGTGGGCATCGCCGCACATGCGGCACAGCCGCCGGAGGTAGTCGCGGCACTGCTGCCGGTCGCGTCCCCGCGTGAAGTCAAAGAGATTGAACATCCGCCAGTCGCCGCCGAATCCGGCATCGGCATCCGGCTGGAAGGACCACCGCAGGTAGTCGTTCTCGAAGAACACCGCGTTGTAACCCTTGGAGCGGTAGCGGGCGATGTCGGCGGCGATTTCTTCCAGGCGGCGGTGACGGAGTGGTTCGGCAACGGCGAGCCGGAAGTAGGGCGGTTTCGCGCCCGCCGTCGAAGCACCCGCACGCAGGCTATCCCGATTCTCCTTCGCCACCTCCGCTGCCCACGTCGCACGCCAGTTGAGGGTGAGGAGTATCGCGACTACGAAGAACATCGAGTCTTTGGGAAACGAGGGCACGGCAAAATCTCCTGCTTAGGTGATGACCTACCGGATCGCCTCCAAGACTCGTTGCGATACCTGCGCCGCCTTTTGGCTCCTCCTGTCTCGTCATTCGTGGCGCCCGCGGTCACTTGGATTCGTCGAGACGCTTGACCCGGAGGTTGCGGTAACGGACGTACTGCTTGGTGAAATCGCCGCCGCCGTGAAGTTGAAGCCCGATGCCGCCGTTGCCCGGAATGTCCTGGCTGCCGACGATGGCGCCGCCATGGACCACCCACCGGCCGCCCGACTTATGGCCGCTTGCGCGGCTGTGGCCGGTCTGCGCGCCTGCGTGCCAGCCCTTGAGCGTCCGGCCGTCGAAGATCGGGCGGAATCCGGCTTCCGCCTCGGTTTCCTCGGCGGCTGCGGCCGATGCCTCCCCCGCCGCCCACATCGCCGCGAGGCATGCCAAGAGCCACGTCATGACCAAAGTGCGCTGCACGATACGCTCGTTGTGCTTGTGTAAAGCGGGAAATCGCTGAACCCGATTATCGTTCGGCGGTCCGTGCTCTGCAAGGATTGATTCCTGGCGTCGGTCGTTTTGGACATTGTGCCAGATATCGACCGGCGAAACGGTCCCTGCCCATCCCGCGTGGTGGAAAAAAGGGAATTCGCGCCCGGCGATTGCGCGGTTGTCTGATACATTTCCGCCGGTCGCCCCCACGGCCTACTGCTGGCAGGGTTCCTTGGTCCCGCGAGGCCGCCGGGCGCCACCGGCGCCGCCATCGTCAGCGCCCTGAAGGCCCCGTTCCTCACGTCTTGCAGCGAGAACCGCAAGGACCCGCCTTCACCCCGCCCCGCCTTTTCCGTGGCAGTGTTTGTACTTCTTGCCGCTGCCGCAGGGGCAGGGATCGTTGCGGCCCACGCGGGGCTGGCGGTTGCGGATCGGCTCGGGCTTCTTCTCGGATTGGGTGCCGTCGATGGCCGCCTGCTGCTGCTCGGCGATCTGGCTGCCGCTGGCGGCCTCTTCCTTGATGGCCTGCGATTCCTTCCAGGTCGAGCCGATGAAGTTCACGGGGAGATCCTCGACGTGGAACACGGCGTCGGTCACCCGCTGGCGGACGCTGTTCCACATCTCCTCGAAGGTCTTCATGCCCTCGCGCTTGTACTCCACCTTGGGATCGATCTGGGCGTAGCCCCGCAGGCCGATGCTGTCCTTGAGATGGTCCATCACCAGCAGGTGGTTCTTCCAGGCCTCGTCGAGGATCTCCAGGACCACGATCCGCTCCATCCGCCGCATCTCGGGACGGAAGCGCTCCTCGATCGCGTTGCTCAGCCGCGTCTCGAGCTGCTGGCGGTCGAGCCGGGCGATCTCCTCCGGCGAGAGGCTGTAGCCGAGATTCTGCTGCATCCAGTCGGACAACGACTGAAGATGTCCGTTGCCGCGGGAGGGGCGGTCGTTGGGGGCCTGGCCGTCGAAGAGCGACTTCCACGCGGCGGTGGCCCTCCTGGAGCGTCTTTTCCGCGACGGCCGCCCCTTGCCGGCTCTGTTCCAGGAGCATCGCCCGGATCTCGTGCCGCTGCTTGTTCTTGAGGTCTTCCAGCGAGAGGTCCACGCCGAACCGCACGCGGGCGCTGGCGGCCAGCTTCTCGCGATCGTAATGCACCCGGCCGGAGGAATCGCGGGCCTGGTAGCGGGCGATCATGGCCATCACGGGGAACTCGACTTCCTTCTCGCGATAGGCCTCTTCGGCCTTCTGGCGGACCATCCGCTTCATGGGCTCCGGCTCCATGACGCGGACCGTCTCCCAATCCAGCTCGATGCCAAACTTGTGCTTCACCCAGCCGCAGGCCGACCGCAGGCCGAAATCGGGATCGAGGTAGCGGGTGCCGTCGGCCAGATCGACCTTGTCGATCGCTTCCTGGGCCTTCTGGATCAACAGCTCCCCGACCCCTTCGCGGCCCACCTTTTTCAGGTCGCGCTCGCGGAAGCTGGTCCGCCAGCGGAGGTTGATCGCCTTGGCCAGGGCCTCCCAGTTCCATTCGTTGGGATCGACCTCTTCGGGCAGGTTTTCCTCGATGGCTTCCAGCACTTCGCCCTGGGCCAGCCGCTCGGCCTGCTGCTTGGCGTAGCTCTCGGCGGCCTGCTGGTCCATGGCGCGGAAGTCGCGGGCTTCAAGCTCCACGCCCAGTTGCTTGCCCGCCCATTGGGCGAAGGTCTCGGTGCCGTAGTCCTTGGCGAGGAACTGGTCGAGGAAGTGGTCCACTTGCTGGCGGATCATCTCCAGGATCAAGGTCTTGCAGTCGGCGCCGTCGAGGATCTGCTGGCGGTAGGTGTAGGTGCGTTTGCGCTGCTCGTCGCGGACTTCGTCGTATTCCAGCAGGTGTTTGCGGGTCTCGAAGTGACGTTCTTCGACTTTTTTCTGGGCGCCCTCGATGCGGCGGGAGACCATGCGGCTCTCGATGGCCTGGCCCTCTTCCATGCCCAGCTTGGTGAGGATGTTCTTCACCCATTCGCCGGCGAAGATCCGCATCAGGTCGTCTTCCAGGGAGAGGTAGAAGCGGCTGGAGCCGGGGTCGCCTTGGCGTCCGCAGCGGCCGCGGAGCTGGAGGTCGATGCGGCGGGCCTCGTGCCGCTCGGTGCCGGTGACGTGCAGCCCGCCCATGCCGGCCACGTCGCGGCCCTCGATCTTCATCTGTTCGCGTTGTTGGATTTCGTTGACCAGGGCGTCCCATTCGGCCGGCGGGACGTCGAGCCGGGTCTTGTACTTCTGCTGGAGCTGGGCCCAGGCGGCCGCCTCGGGGTTGCCGCCGAGGATGATGTCGGTGCCGCGGCCGGCCATGTTGGTGGCGATGGTCACGGCCCCTTTGCGCCCGGCCTGGGCGATGATCTCCGCCTCGCGCTGGTGATGCTTGGCGTTGAGCACCTGGTGCTTGACGCCCTTGCGCTCGAGCATCCCCGAGAGCCGCTCGCTCTTCTCGATGGAGACCGTGCCCACCAGGATCGGCCGGCCCTTCTTTTCCAGGCCCTTGATCTTGCTCTTGGGGATCGTCTGCCGCTCCTTGGTCCCTTTGGGCTGGAGCTCGATCGACTCGTCGGTCTCGCGCTGGATCGTGCCGAGGATCTCGTCGCCCTTGTCGGGCAGGACGATGTCCCACTTGTGCATCCGCTCGATGTCCTCGACGATGGCCTCGAACTTCTCCCGCTCCGTGCGGTAGATCACGTCGGGGTTGTTGATGCGGTGCAGCGGCTGGTTGGTGGGGATGGCGATCACGTCGAGCTTGTAGATCTTCCAGAATTCGCCGGCCTCGGTCATCGCCGTGCCGGTCATGCCGCAGATCTTGTCGTAGAGCTTGAAGAAGTTCTGCAGGGTGATCGTGGCCAGGGTCTGGTTCTCTTCCTTGACCCGCACCCCTTCCTTGGCCTCGACGGCCTGGTGCAGGCCGTCGCTCCAGTTGCGGCCGGGCATCAGGCGGCCGGTGAACTCGTCGACGATCACCACCTCCTCGCCCTGGACCACGTAGTTCACGTCGCGCTTGTAGAGATGGTGGGCCTTCAGCGAGTTGTCGATCAGGTGCGGCCACTCCATGTTGCCGGCCGTGTAGAAGCTCTCCACGCCGGTCAGCTCTTCCGCCCGGCGGATGCCGCTGTCGGTCAGGTGGCAGGAGTGCTCCTTCTCGTTGACCTCGAAGTCCGCGTCGCGGCGGAGCTGCCGGGCGATCTTGTCGGCCAGGCGGTAGCGGTTGACGTCGTCGTGGGCCGGGCCGGAGATGATCAGCGGCGTGCGGGCCTCGTCGATGAGGATGTTGTCCACCTCGTCGATGACGGCGAAGTGCAGCGGCCCCTGCACCTGCTGGTACTCCGGCGGATAGTTGTTGTCGCCCCGGGCGGCCGGCCGCATGTTGTCGCGGAGATAGTCGAAGCCGAACTCGTTGTTGGTCCCGTAGGTGATGTCGCAGGAGTAGGCCTGCTGCCGCTCCGAGTTGGGCATGTTGTTCTGGATCGTCCCCACCGTCAACCCCAACGACATGTAGAGCGGCCCCATCCATTCCATGTCGCGGCGGGCGAGGTAGTCGTTCACCGTCACCACGTGGACGCCCTTGCGCTCCAGGGCGTTGAGATAGGCCGGCAGCGTGGCCACCAGGGTCTTGCCCTCGCCGGTGACCATTTCCGCGATCGCGCCGGAGTGCAGCACCATGCCGCCCATGAGCTGCACGTCGAAGTGCCGCATCCCCAGCACCCGCCGCCCCGCCTCGCGGCAGACCGCAAAGGCGTCGATCAGCAGGTCGTCCAGGGTCTCGCCGGCCTCTAGCCGCTTGCGGAATTTATCGGTTTGCTCCCGCAGTTCCGCGTCGGTCATCTGCTGGTACTGCGGCTCCCGGGCCGAGATCGCCTGGACCCTGGGCATCAGCCGGCGGACATAGCGGGCGTTGGAGGAGCCGAATAGCGAGGTGATCCCCCGCTCCAGGCCCCGGGCGATCGCGCTCATGCCGTCGGAGACAATCTCGAAAGTGCGTTCCAGCGTTTCCATGGCAAACAAGCCCGCAGGACTGTCGGATCAAAAACTCGTGGGGCCAGTGCGCCTGCGCGCGGACGGATGGGGGGTGGATTGCCCATCGGCCGCGTCTGCGGCACGTTTGGCAACCGGCCCCACGGTGCGGCGCCACCGCTGCCCGCTCGCCTCTCGGGGGGAAGAGACCGTCTCCAACTCTCCAATTAAATCCCTTATGTTACGTCAGGTCAATAAGGGTTGTTCGCGGAGACCCACCCAAAAGACAGGCAAGCAAGTCATCATATCCCTCCTGTAGACGGGGGTTTCGGACAGCCGCTAACCCGGATTCTCCACGGCCCAACACTAGCCCGACGCGCAAGCGAGGGACCGCGAACCAGTTACCCTCGCTCGCGCGTCGGTCTAGTGTTGAACAGGCGTGTGCCTGCTACGATGGCAGACGGCGTGTGCCGGTTACGCCGGGTGCCACTGGCTCTGCCAGTGCCTCTTTAGGACTTACCGGGAGATGGCCCGGCCTGGCAAACCCTGAAGCTGTCAAGGTGCGGCTGCCCCTGGTACCCACAACACGATGGAACATCAGTCCGCCTGAAGCACTGGCAGAGCCAGTGGCACTCAATCACACTTCGTTTCGCCCGTGCCACCCGCCGCAAGTATGGAAGGATGAAGAAAGAGGGGACGCATCTTCTCGTCGTCCGCCTTCATCCTTCATCCTTCATCCTTCCGCCTTCATCCTTCCGCCACGACCAACCCCATCGAATGGCCAATCCGCGAATGGCTCAACACCAGGGCCACGGGCCGGGCGACGGCGATCGGCTGGTCGCGGATGACGTTGATCGGGCACTCGGGGTCGGGTCGGTGGTAGTTGAGCACCGGCGGGACGGTCCCTCGTTGAAGCGCCAGCACGCTCACGGCCAACTCCACGGCGCCGCTGCCGGCGGAAAGGTTGCCGAAAAAGCTCTTGGGGGCCGTGACCGGGACCTCGCCCAACAGGTCGCGGATCGCCCGGGCCTCGATGCGGTCCTCGTGGATCGTGCCCAGGCCGTCGGCCTTGACGTGACCCACGTCGGCCGGTTCGAGGCCGGCGTCGTGGATCGCGGCCCGGATCGTGCGGCGAATCGCGCGGCCTTCCGCCTTCGCGCCCCTCGGCAGCGGTTCGAAGGAGCTGGCGGCGCCGAGGATGCGGGCGTAGATCTTGGCGCCGCGGGCGGTAGCGTGTTGGCGGCTCTCCAAGAGAAAAGCGGCGGACCCTTCGCCGAAGACCATGCCGTCGCGGTCGGCGTCGAAGGGGCGGCATGCGGCCGCCGGGTCGTCGTAGCGCTGGGACAGCTCGTAGGACTTGCGGCGAGCCCAGACCGTGGGCTGGTTGCGGCAACTGACGCCGCCGGCGATGATCGCGTCGGCCTGGCCCCGCTGGATCGTCCGCAGCGCTTCGATCAGGGCCGACAGGGCGGAGACCTCGCCCATGGTGTGCGTGTTGTTCGGTCCCCGCGCGTCGTGAACGATGCCGATGTGGCAGGCCGGCATGTTGGGCAGGTACTTGAGCATCCAGAGCGGATAGAAATTCGACAAGCCCTGGCTGCCCCAAAGGGAGAAGTCGAAATGGCCGTCTTTCATGCAGCCTTGATAGGCGGAGACCATCTCCTCCAGCTCGGCGGCGATCAGGTCCGCGCCGAACTCGACCCCGAACCGCTCCGGATCGACCTGACCCTCCTTGAGCCCTGCCTGGGTGCAGGCCATGTCCGCCGCCGCGAAGGCCAACTGGATGTCGCGGCTCATGAGCTTCAGGGCCTTCCGCGGACGCACGTACTTTGCCGGATCGAAGTTGGCGACCTCGGAGCCGATCAGGGGTACGGCGTCCGCGCCGTTCCATGAGTGGAGGATGCGCACTCCGCTGCGCCCTTGGATGAGGGAGCTCCAGAACTCCTCGCAGCCAATTCCGATCGGGCTGACGACCCCGATCCCGGTGATGACGACTTCCCGCGACGGTCCCATGCGATTCCAGCTACGGTCCAATTCAAGTGACTCGTGCTAATCGTACTTGAGGCGATGATTCTCGACAAGGCGAACCTCCAGAAAAACTAATCACGAAAGCCCGAAAGAACGAAAACCTGAAAGAAGAAAGGAAGAAAGCAGAGGGGAAAAGAGAGGGGAGAGAAAGACCCCTAGACGACGACACGCTTTACGACAAGCGTTGCAGAGTTGAAATTCATGAGCAGGCCCACGTGCAGGCGTGTCGCCTTGAGATAGGATTTGAGCTTGACGAAGAAAATGTCTTCAAATGCTTTGACGGCCTTCAGCTCGACGATGATCTCGCGCTCCACCACGAGATCGAGGCGATGGCAACCAACGTCCACGCCCGCGAAGCAGATTCGAATTTCTTTTTCGGTCTCATAGAACAATCCCGCTTCCCGCAGCGAGACCTCCATTGCGCGGTGATAGATCGACTCGATGAAGCCCGGGCCGAGCTCTCGATGGACCCTGATTGCCGCCTCGATGATCCGATGCGAGAGCGGCTCGAATTCCAATCCCATTTCTGGCCCTCAATTATTGATTTCCCATCCTTCCCTCTTCCGCCTTTCCTTTTCGGGTTTTCGTCTTTTCGGGCTTTCGTGATTCTCTTCTTTTTCTTCTTCTCTTGCATCGCCCTCAAATCCGTATCACCGTCGCTCCGCTGAGTCGCCGGATCAGGTGTCGCATCTCCAGCACGCTGATCGTCGAGAGCACCTGGGGGACGGTCAGTCCGGTCGTACTGACAATAGTGTCGATCGACGTGGCCTGGGTCTCGATGGCGTCGAGGACCTGTTGCTCCAGCTCGTTCAACAACAACTCGGCGGGGGCTCGCAGCGCGCGTCCGTCGCCGCGGACCGCGGGCTGGAACATCGGGCCCAGCTCTTCCAGGACGTTGTCGGCCGATTCCACGAGCTTGGCGCCGTCGCGGATCAAGCGGTGGCAGCCGTGGGACGTGCGGTCGTCGACGCGGCCGGGGACGGCGAACACCTCGCGGCCCTGCTCGTTGGCTTGCCGGGCCGTAATCAGGGCCCCGCTGCGGTGGTCGGCCTCGACCACGATCACCCCCAAGGAAAGTCCGCTGATGATCCGGTTGCGCTGGGGAAAGACGCCGCTGTGCGGGGCCGCCAGCGGTGGGGCCTCGCTGATCAAAGCGCCCTGGCCGATCACCGCCGCCGCCAGATCCTCATGCTCCGCCGGATAGACGTTCAACACGCCGCTGCCCAACACGGCCAGCGTTCGGCCGCCCGCGGCCAGCGCCCCGCGGTGGGCCGCCGCGTCGATCCCCCGGGCCAGTCCGCTGACGATCGTCAATCCGGCCTGGGCCAGGCTGGCGGCCAGCCGCTCGGCCTGGCGGATGCCGTAGTGAGTCGCGTGCCGCGTTCCCACGATGGCAATCGCCGCCTGGTCCTGCGGCCGGATCTCGCCGCGGAGAAAGAGCACGGCCGGCGGGTCGTGGATCTGGCCGAGCAGGGCCGGATAGCTCGTTTCGTAATCGGCCAGGATCGTCACGCCAAGATCGCGGCATCGCGCGATTTGCTCTTCGGCGTCGTTCTGTTGGCGGGCGGCGACGATCTTCTCCACGAGCTTCGCTCCCACGCCCTCGACGCTGCGCAACTGGCTGGGAGCCGCGTTCAGCGCCGCCTCGGACGAGCCGAAACGGTCCAACAGCGCCCGGCGGGTCCGCGGGCCGACGCCGGAGATCAGCGACAAGCGGAGCGTATGGATCAGCTCTTCCCGAGGCTTCGGCTGGTCGAGTCGCTCCGAGTCGCTCATGCCGGCACCGCGCGGTCTGGGGGGAAGAGGTGACGGGGGCCTTGGTTAGGGAGTAGGGTATACGGCACGCGGACCGCGTGCAGTATAGCATGGCGCGGCGGGGCGAGGTAAGTTAATGCGATGAGAACCAACCGCTTCGAGCTGGCCTTGGTGGTCTGTCTGCGGGTGATCGCCGCCGTGGAGTCGCTGGCGATCCTGGCCGTTTTCATGCCCCATGCCTGGATGGACGCCTGCCATCGCGGATTGGGCTTGGGGGCCCTGCCCGAGCAGCCGATCCTCATCTATCTGACGCGATCGCTCGCGGCGTTGTATGCCGCGCAGGCCGGCCTGATCTGGCTGGCCAGCAGCGACGTGCGGCGGCACGCCCTAGTGGTGCGCTACTTGGGGTTCGCCTTCCTGGTGTTCGGCGCCGTGGTGTTGGGGATCGATTGCCACGCCGGCCTGCCTTGGTTCTGGATCCTTGGCGAAGGTCCGGTCCTGATGCTCATTGGGCCCCTGATCCTGGGGCTGCATTGGCGGAGCCGCCAATCATGGGCCGCCGAAGACTAAATCGGGGGAATTCCGTAGGACGGATTGCTAATCCATCCACGATGTGTGGACGGATTAGCAATCCGTCCTACGGGTAAGCTTCGGAGTTATTCTTCGGCGGAGCTTTAGGGCCAGTTGCGGAAAGGCAGCACCCTGCCGAGGAGGGGGTGGAGGGGCGACGAGGGATGTCTGCTGAAGTATGGGCAACGGAGCGCTCGCGGACTAGAATACGGAGAGTATGAGGATCGGCGCCGGTTGCGCGAAACCGATCCTCCGCCGGATGGTTTATTAGGAGTAGGTCTTGGCCATGGTTCTCCGCATCTGCTCTGTGCTCTGGCTCGTTACCGGCCTGCTGATCCTTCCTGTCTGGGCGTGGTATCCGCGTCGTCCCCAGACGCCCAAGCTGCAGAACGTCACCGTCACGGGCACGCTGTTGACCGTGAAAGCCGGTGAGTTCTCGGTGGTCGCGGACGACAAGGGAGGGGGAAAGACCTGGCTGGTCTTCACCGATCCGAACACCACCTTCCACGCCACCGGGACCGCCCTGGCCGACTTTCTCCGTCCCAAACTGATGGTGCAGTTTGCCGCCGACATCGACGACTCGGGGGCCGGCAAGGACAAGCTCGGCGAGCTGACCATCGTCAGTCCGACGCCCGATCATGTCTCCGGCGTTTTCCCGGGAGAAGGCGCCACGGCCAATCCGGCGGCCCCCAAAGCGGCCGGTAAGGGAAAGAACAAGGCCGCGTTTGCGGCCGGCCCGAGCGGGTTTGACAATTCCTCCAAGGCGAAAGTCGTCGGCAAGGTGCTCTCCTGCAAGGAGAACCGGCTGATCGTTCTGGCCGGCAAGCGGAAGGTCGAGGTCGATCTGACGGAGGAACCGCTGATCCACGTCGACGTAACCGACGGCACGTTCGCCTCCGCCGGCGACAAGGTCGTGGTCCGCGGGAAAGACGTCAAGGGCAACCCGGGAGCTTGCGAAGCAGGGCACGTGGAGATCACGTTTTCCCATCCCTTGACCAACCCCAAGAAGAAGGCCGCGCTGGCCAAGACGGAGTCGCATCACTCCCACAGGTCGGCCAAAGACGACGAGTTGAGCGACGACGTTTTCACCGACGACCCGAAATCGAAGTAGTGGACAAGTAGGGTGGGACAAGCTCGCGCGGCGAGCGCCGGCCCACCTTCGGGAAACGCCCGGTGGGCCGGCGCTCGCTCAAGGCGAGCTTGTCCCACCCTACATGTTGGATCTGCGTGGAGAAATCATCATGCGTGGCAGCGCGGCGGCGGTCGTCGTGGGGATGGTCCTCGTCGCCTCGGGGGCGGCGGTCGGGATGCAGGGCCGGCTCCGGGCCGCTGACTGGCCGCAGTGGCGGGGCCCGAAGCAGGATGGCGTCTCTCGGGAGACGGGCCTGCTGGCCAAGTGGCCCGAGGGTGGCCCGGCGGAACTCTGGCGGGTCCCGCTGGGAGCAGGCTATTCCGCGGTGTCGGTTGCCGGCGATCGGGCGCTGACCATCTACGGCACGCCCGCCGGCGAGTTCGTGCTCGCCTTGGACGCCGCCTCGGGCAAGCCGCTCTGGAAGGTCCGCTGCGGAGACCTCTTCCTCAGCGATTCCTACGGCAACGGTCCCCGGGCCACGCCCGCCATCGACGAGGGACGCGTCTATGCGCTGGGCGGCAGGGGCGATCTGGTGTGCCTCGAAGCGGCGACGGGCAAGACGGTCTGGGCGCTGGATCTGCTGAAGAAGTTCGGCGGCAAGGTCCCGGAGTACGGCTTCTCGGCCTCGCCGGCGGTCTTCGGCAAGCTGCTGCTGGTCGACGTGGGCGCCGAGCGGGGCCGCTCGCTGGCCGCCTTGGACAAGACCACCGGCGAGGTGCTCTGGACGAGTCTCGCCGACAAGCCCGGCTACGCCACGCCGATCCGGGCGGAGGTCGGCGGCGTGCCGCAGATCATCGTGCTGATGGGCGAAGCCCTGGTGAGCGTCTCGCCCGAGGACGGCCGCGAGTTCTGGCGGCGGGAGTGGAAGACCACCCTGGACGCCAACGTGCCCACGCCTATTTTCCACCAGCGCCGCCTCTTCGTCTCCACCGGCTACGGCACCGGCTGCGCCCTGTTTGCGCTTTCTGCGCCCTCGGGCAAGCCGGCGGCCACGCTGCTCTGGGCCAACAAGCAGATGCAGAACTGCTTCTCCAGCAGCGTGCTGGTCGACGGCCATCTCTACGGCTTCCACAACGCGCTGCTCACCTGCATGGACTTCAAGACGGGCGATGTCAAATGGAAGCAGCGGGGCTTCAACCGCGGCTCGCTCGTGGCCGCCGACGGCAAGCTGATCATCTACGGCGAGCGGGCCACGCTGGCACTGGCCGCGGTCTCGCCCCTGAAGTACCAGGAGCTTGCCCGCGCCCAAGTTCTCGACGGCAAGACCTGGACCGTCCCCACCCTCTCCTCCGGCCGCCTCTTTGTCCGCAACGAGCAAGAGATGGTCTGCTTGAAGTTGACGCCGTGAGAAGAGGTCTTGGGTCTTGGGTGCGACGAAGAGAGCTACAGCGTAGGCTATGCTTTAGAAGCGGTTTCAAGACCGGAGTGTGGCGACGGGCAAGAATGCCCGTCCTACGGCCGCTGTAGGTCGGGCATTCCTTCCCGTCCTACGGCCGCTGTAGGTTGGGCATTCCTGCCCGACGGTGGCTCCCGGGGTTTTGAAACAGCTTCTTAGCATAACACCTTGCCGACAGGACATTCTGTTATGCTAAAGCATAACCTACCAGGAGATTGACCATGCTCGAACTCTTGAACCTCCAACAGCAGATTGCCAAAGAAGACTACCAACGGGTCTTTCCCGAGCTGGCGTTGCGACTGGGGGCCTGCCAGCGGGCGGCCCGAGAAGCGGGTGTCCCGGTGCTCATCGTTTGGGAAGGATGGGACGCCGCGGGCAAGGGCACGGCCATCAACCGCCTGGCCCACGCGCTGGATCCCCGCGGCTTCCAGGTCCACCTCACCGGGCCGGTCGCCGGTGAAGATCAGTTTTTTCCTTGGATGCGACGCTTCTGGAACCTCCTGCCCGCTGCCGGCCTGTTTGCCCTCTACGATCATTCCTGGTACCGCCGCGTGCTGGCCGACCGCATCGCGGGGCTGGTCTCTCCGCTGGAGTGCGAGCGGGCCTACGAGGAAATCCTGGAGTTCGAGCGGATGCAGTCTGAGGCCGGCGCGGTGATCGTCAAGTTCTGGATGCACATCGGCCGGGAGGAGCAGGAGCGGCGATTCCGCCGGCTGGCCAAGCACCCGTCCACGGCCTGGAAGGTGGGCAAGCCGGAGCGGAAGCAGAACCGCCAGTACGACCGCTGGGCGGCGGCGGCCGAGGAGATGTTCGAGCGGACGGGCACGGCGGCCGCGCCGTGGACCGTGGTCGCGGCGACCCACGCGCGGTTCGCCCGGGTGAAGGTCTTCCAGACGGTGGTCGAGGCGGTCGAGGCGGAGCTGGCGCGGCGCTTGGCCAGTCCCAAGCCCAAGCCCGCGCCGATGCCCGAGCCGGCCGACCGGCCCGCCGGCAGCCACACGATCCTCGATGGGGTCGACCTGGGTCTTTCGCTGACCCGGGAGGAGTACGAAGAGCACCTGCCCCGGCTCCAGAAGCGGCTGTGGCGGTTGGAACACGAGTTGTACTTGGCGCGGATCCCGGCGGTGATCGCCTACGAGGGCTGGGACGCGGCGGGCAAAGGGGGCAACATCCGCCGGCTCACCGAGTCGATGGATCCCCGCGGATATCGCGTGGTGCCCATCGCCGCCCCCAGTCGCGAGGAGTTGGCCCATCAATTTCTCTGGCGTTTCTGGAGCAACCTGCCCAAGGCGGGCCATATCGGCGTCTTCGATCGCACCTGGTACGGCCGCGTGCTGGTGGAGCGAGTCGAGGGCTTTTGCAGCGAGGAGGACTGGAAGCGGTCCTTCCGCGAGATCGACGAGTTTGAGCGCCAGCTCACCGACTTCGGCGCCGTGCTGGTGAAGTTCTGGCTGCAGATCGACCAGCAGGAGCAACTCCGCCGCTTCCAGGAGCGGCAGCAGGCCGCTTACAAGCAATGGAAGATCACCGAGGAAGACTGGCGGAACCGCGCCAAGTGGAAGAAATACGAGGTGGCGGTGCTCGACATGCTGGAAAAGACCAGCACCAGCTACGCCCCCTGGACGATCCTGGAATCCAATTGCAAGCTCTACGCCCGGATCAAGGCGTTGCGGACGGTGGCGGAAGCGCTGGAAAAGGCTTTGGATGGGAAAGTGCGCTAGCCCGGGTTATTCGCGCCCCGCGATGTAAACGGCGCAGAGCGCGCAATCGAAACCCGAAGCGTAAGCGAGGGCAAGTCGTTTCGCCGTCCTCGCTTACGCTTCGGGTTACGATGCGCCCATGAATAATCCGCGCTAGCGCTGATCGAAACCGTTCCCGGCAGCAAACCGGGAGCCTCAGAAGGGTGGGATTCCGGCATCGGGACAATAATACCTAATACATGGTGGAGTAAGTTCGATGGGAGGACCTATCGATGACTGAAGATGAATTGCTCGAGCGCATCACGGTAGCCCCGGCGATCTTTGGGGGCAAGCCCATCATCCGCGGCATGCGGATGGCCGTCGAACACGTGCTCGGAATGCTGGCAGCAGGAGACACTCCTGACCGGCTGCTCCGGGAGTATCCGTATCTGGAACCAGCCGACATCCAGGCCTGTCTGGCCTACGCGCATCGGTCGATGGCGGGCGAACAAGTGCAAGAACGGATTGCGGGTGCCAAGACCTCGTGAAGTTCTGGGGAGAAAAGGGGACGCGATAATGAAGCGTTTGCGCGTTACGGGGCGCCGGCGGCGGCGTGGTTTGAACATGGCTGGGTCAGTGGAAGACCCTCCAGTTTGGCAATACGTCCTGGAGTTTCTTCACGCCTTGATAGCTGATCTTGGTGCCGCTGAAAGTCAGCCTCTGGAGTTGAGTCAATCCTTTGAGGTGTTCCAGTCCGGCGTCGGTGACTTGGGTGGCGTCGAGGGTCAGGATACGGAGTTGCGTCAGCCCTTTGAGATGCACAAGCCCGGCGTCCGTGATCCAGTCGCCGTAGAGGTTCAGTTCTCGCAGTTGCGTGAGTCCTTTGAGGTGTTCCAGGCCGGCGTCGGTGATCTGGGTGTGGCCGAGAATCAAGACCTGGAGCTGAGTCAGCCCTTGGACGTTCTTGAGCCCGGCGTCGGTCATGGGAAACCCAAAGAGATTCAATCTCCTGAGGTGGATCAATCCTTGGAGCGGTTCCAGCCCGGCAGCCGTGATCCCTGGCCCGCTGAGGTACAAGTCTTCGAGTTGGGCCAATTCCTTGAGGTGTTGCAAGCCGGCGTCGGTGACCTCGGTGCCCCCGAGGCTCAGTTCCCGGAGTTGGGCCAACTTGCCAATGTCTTTGAAGCGAGCGTCGGTGACCGGGGTCCGTCCGATGGCCAAGCCCCGCAGATGGGGCGCCTCCATGAGGCCCGACCACCCGGCGTCGGTAAGGCGGGTGTAGTTGAGGGATATCCCCTTGAGTTGTCTGAGGTCCTTAAGGCGCGCCAGCCCGGCGTCGTTGGCGAAGATCCATACATAATCGACGTCGTAGAAGAAATCCTCGCCCAGGAGGCTCCGCAGCCACCGCGGCGGCGCGAGTAATGCGATTCCCGTTTTCCTGCCGGGTGGATTCGCCACGCTGCCGCCGGCGGCCGTAGCCGCAACGCTGGCTCCCGGACCTGTTCTTGTCCTGCTCGATAGAGCCAGTCCGCTTTCATACCGCACCTGCCCGTCGGTGCTGGTAATCAGTTCCACCGCCGCGCGCTGCCTCTTTGCCTGCTGCACCCGCAGGGCGAGCCAACTGACGGCGTCGACCAGCCGGACACCGTTGATCGGACCGCGCCCGAGGCTCAACTCCTGGAATTGGGCCAGCCATTCAGGGTGTTCCAGCAGGGCGGCGGTAAGCCAAGAGGTGGTGGATCGCGCCTCGACTGCGGGTTGGTCCACACGACTGGCGCGCGTTGCCCCGCGGGCCAGAAGCATGCGCACCAACCGGGTCCGGCCGAGACGGGTGGCGATTTCCATCGCGGTATCGCCGCTGGGGTACTCCGCCCTGTTGACCGCGGCCCCGGCTTCCAACAGCACCAAGGCGACCAGCTTTTCGTTCGACCTGACGGCCAGGCACAAGGGCGACAGGCTCCGCTCATCCGTCTGCTCGGGGCTGCAGCCCTGGGTCAGCAGAAAACGGACCAGGTCCTTGTGGCCGGCCGAGACGGCGGTGTAAAACACGGTGCGTATGTCATTGTCGCTGCACTGACTTTCCTTCGCGGTCCGCAGTTTGACGCCTGTGGCCAGCAGTCGCTTCACAAGTTCCACGTCCCCAACCCCGCCGGCGGAGACTAAGACCTGGTCCCATTCGCCCTGGGCAGGCTTCGCGCCCGCGGCCAGAAGGGATTCGGCCGGCTCGATCTGGTGGGTTTTCAGGGCCATCATCAAGAGCGACTCTCTGTGCTCGAACACAGGAACGTCCAGGCGGGCGCCGTGCTTGAGAAGAATCGCGACCGAGGCGACGGCCTGCTTTCCCTGCACCGCGGCGACCAGCGGCGGCCGACCTTGGTCCAGCCCGGCGTTGACATCGGCCCCTTTGCGGATCAAGTATTCCAGCAATTCGGGGTGTTCGGCAACCGCAGCGTGCAACGGCGTACAGGTCGGCAAGCGGCCGCTCAGTTTCGCGCCGCGGGTCAAGAGCAGTTCGCAGAGATCCTTGTTGCCTTGCCGGGCTGCCTCGCAAAGCGGCGTGGCGCATTGGCACGCTTGGGCCTCAATGTCCGCGCCCCGGTCCAGGAGAAAACGGGCCATCTCCTTCTGATTCTCGGTGATCGCCGCCAGCAACGGGGTGTAGCCGCTGTGAGCGACCGACCTGTTGCCTTTGCTCTCTTCCGTGGGAGCCTCGATCCTCGCCCCGGCGTCCAACAGGGCAGCGGCGGCCCGGATCTTGCCGGCCGCCGCCGCCGCGGCCAGCGGCGTCATGGCGAAGAACGAGCCTCCGTCGGCGGTGGCGTCGACATCGGCGTACTGGTCGATGAGCCAGCGGATGACCTCCACGCGGTCGGCCTCGGCAGCCACGTGCAAAAGAGTCTTGGGCCGATAGTCCGCCGCTTGCGGCTTGAACCTGAGGAGGGACTTGTCGTTGGCAACCAGCGCCTTGAGCGTCTCCAACTGGCCGCAGCGGGCGGCCCAAAACGCCGGCGACGGACCGATGGAATGCTGGAACTGGGCGGGCAGCGGTTCCTTCGCCAATCGCAGCGCATCGCCGGTTCGGCCCAGGCCGGCGGCGATCAGCACGTCGATCTTCGCCCCGCGGTCCAGCAGCAATTGCACGATCCGCTGGTGGCCCTGCCAGAGGGCATTGTGAATGGGACGCCAGCCAAAGGACTGGGCAACGTCGATCCGGGCGCCGACGGCGAGCAGGGCCTCGACTGCCGCGGTTTGGCCTTCCCACGCCGCCCCGTGCAACGCGGTCAAATGATCTGCGTCCAGGTTCACTTTGGCCCCCGCGTCCAGCAAGAAACGCATGACGTCGAGGCGCCCGGCGCAGGCTGCCTGGAACAGCGGAGTGCCATACCAGGCGTCCGTGATGATGTTCACGTCGCCGCCGCCCTGGACGTACCCGCGGAGGACGTTGATTTGCCCCAGCCAAGCGGCGTGCGTGATACGGTATGCCGACCAGTCTGCTCGGGCTCCCGCGGCCAGCAGAAGCTGCACGACGCGCGGCTGACCGGCGGCGATCGCCTCGGACAGCGGCGGCTCGGGGCGGCCAAACTCCGATGGGACGTACCAACGCGAGTTTACCGACCTGCCGTCAATGCGGTCATGGTCGCCGGCAAGGACCAAGGCCACCGCGTCCACGTCGCCGCTCCTGGCGGCTTCGACCAGGTCGATGTCGGGAAGGTTCAGCAGCATCCGCACAGCCAGCTCTTCCGAGCCGCTTTGGGCCGCTAAACCCATCGCCGTCCGCCCCTGGGCGTCCTTGACGCGGCAGTCGGCGCTCTGTTTCAACAGGGACTCCATGACCGCGAGGTGCTTCCGGGCGATGGCCGCATGGAGCGCAAAACGACCGCTAGAGTCCGCCGCATTGAGCAGGCGCGGCTGCTCCTTGACCAACCGATTGACGGTGGCAAGGTCCCCGGACTCGGCCGCGACGACTAATTCGTTGGCAGCCGATGCCAACGGGCAGCAGACGAACAAGGCAGCCGCGCCCAGAACGTGTAGGATCCTGCGATCGTGCATGGCTACCTCCTGGGAGGGGGTTCCAGGGACACACGGCCATATTTCCGATCGGCTCTGACGTAGTATACCCGTTACGACGCGGCAAGCAACGGTTCTGGCCGGCGACAATCGCGGCGGACGGGGGGGCGGCGGACGGCGGGTCCCGCGCGGCGGACGGGGTACGGCGGAGAAGATTCGCGTCCTGTCCCCCGTCCGCCGTCCCCCGTCCGCCGCCGAAGGCCCGGGCCAGCCGGCGTTATGGCGCCTTTTTCCACCGCGTCCCAGTCCTGGGCGGCAAACGCTCGCCGGTGAGATTGCCTCCGCAGTGACAACCCTCGTGATACCGCTTGACGGGCGGCGGAATCGCCCGCTCCCATAGGCAAACGTCGCTGGAAACGCATCGCCGGGGCGCAGCCTGCGCCAAGCTCACCGGAAAACGTCGCTCCAGAGACAGCGGCGACCCGGAAACGGCGCCTTCGTGGACGCCATCGCTTCGGTTTGCGCCGCCTTAGAGCGGACACGGCGCCAATTTGGTTCGCTGCAGGGCGGACAGGGCGTCAATTGACGTCGCTCGAAGGTGGGCAGGGCGGCAATTTGCGTCGGGCCGAAGGCGCCATCCCGCCGCTTGCCGGCGCGAAACGCGGCGTCTACTGTTAGACTCGCAAAACGGGCGTCTGGACCTTACCGCTTGTCCGCACAAAAGATGCGCCGACGACCAGCGGCCGAGGCCGGCGCGGGGAAGAAAAAAAAGGGAAGACCTGTTACAAGAAATGGCGTCGATCTTGCGCATTTCGGCAATGCCGCGCAACCCCCCGACTTGGCCACGGATGGAACACGGATGGAACACGCCGGAGAGCAACGAAGGTCGAACTCAAGCGACTATTCCTTGGCCGCTTCTAACTCGCCACTCGCCGCTCCCCACCCCCGCGGGCGGCGCCGTCACCGGCGCCGCTACGGGGCCCCACTCGCCACTCGCCACTCCCTCCCCCTACGGCAAGCCGACCTGGGTCTTCTGCACCCAACCGCTCTTGGGTTGCCCACCGATCTCGGCCTGGACGCCGACCCAATCTCCCGCCAGCGAAAGCACCTTGAGCTGGGTGCCCTTGGGCAGACGTGCGATGGCTTCCGTGCCGCGCTGCAGAGGCACGCCGTCCTGCAACGTCACCACGATGCTGCCCGCCGAGATGGACTTCGCGTCCGCACCGGGCTCGCTCTTGACGGTCCCCTGACCGATCTTCTCCACGGCTTGCGCGGCCGCCTGGCGGACCGCCGGATCCGGGTCTTCCTTGACAGTTTTCTGCAGTTGGGCCAGCGCGTCCTTGGCCAGTGGTCCCAAATTGCCCAGCGATTCCGCCGCCCCCTGCCGATACTTCGGCACGGAATGGGCCAGGCCCGCGATCAGGACGGGCACCGTCTTGGCGGCGGCCTCTGCCGATGCCGGCTCGATCTGGGCCAACGCCCAAGCGCTGAGCAGGCTCAGGGAAGCGTCGCGGCTGGCGGTCGCCTTGAGCAGGTCCGCCGCGGCCGATGCGGCGGGCGGGCCGATTCTCCCCAAGGCATACTCGGCCGCATAGCCGGTCCTGTCTTCTTGCGGCTCCAGCGGCTTCTCGCCGGCCCCGGCTAGCGTCTTCTCCAGCGCCTTGGTAAGCGCCGGCACCGCGGCGGCGGCCGGTGCGCCGATCTTGGCCAGCGCCATGGCCGCCTCGGCGGAGACCTTGGGATCGGCATCGCCGAGCAGCTTGGCCAGGTCTTCGGTCGCCGGCGCGGCATCCGCTCCGATCTGCCCCAGCGTGTAGGCGACGTTGGCGCGGAACCTGGCGTACTTCTCGTTCCGCAGGACGTTGATCAGCCGGGGTACGGCTCGGGCTCCGACCCCCGCCATCGCATCCAACGCACTGCGGACCGTCGTCTCGTCGGCGTCTTGGAACGCCTTCTCGAAGATCGGCGCCGTGATCTCCGGGGCGGGAGGCAGCGCCACCAGTCCCTGGGCGGCCCAAGCGCGAACGTTGGGGTCTTGCTCCTTGAGCCGTTGGACCAGCCGCTCGGTGACTTTCCGGCGGATCTCCTTGTCCTCCGGGTGCAGCCGGGCCAAGGTCCATAAGCTGGCCGTGCTCAACAGCTTATCTTGGCTCTCGGCATTGGCGCGGACCTTCGCCTCGATGTCGGCCGGGATCTTGCCGATGGCCCCCAGGGCGTAGGTGGCCGCCGTGCGGTGCAGGCCGTCATTGATCATCGCAGCGATTCGCGGAACCGCGGAAGCCGCCGGTGGGCCAATCGCCGCCAACGCCAGCAGCGCCTCGCGGGGGACCTGCAGTTGCTTCGAGCCCAAGGCTTCCGTGAGGGCGGGCACGGCATCCTTGGCATCCGGCCCGATGTCGCGCAGCACGAGGCACGCCCAATAGGCGGCCTTGTCGCCGTTGAGTGCCTCGATGAGCGCCGGCACGGCGGCCGGGCCGGCATCGGCAATGGCCGACATCGCCCGCAGTCGCACCCCGGGATCCGCGTCCTCCATCAGGCTGGCGAAAATCTTCCGGCGGACCTCGATGCCGGGGCGGATGGCAACCAACGCCTTGATCACCTGGCGGCGGACCTTGGCGTCGGGATCTTTGACCAGCGCCGCCAGGTCGGCCACGGCCGCTTGGGCCGCCGGCCCCATCTTCGCCAGCGCGCCGATCGCGCGGATTCGAGTCGTCGCGTCCGGCGACTTCAGCATGGCCGCCAGCTCCGCGACCGTTGTCGCGTCCGCCGGCTCGGCCGCCTGCAAGCCAGCCGGCGTCAGCCAGACGGCCACGGCGAAGCAGAGAGCGAGCGTTCGTAGGGAAGATAGCATGGCAGGACTCCGAGGTGTCGTTTGTGCTCGTCACGCTCCGCGTGAGGCTGGCCCTCACGCGGAGCGTGAGGAGTACGTGTTCATTCCAAGTCGGTCTTGGCCGTCACGTAGGCGAGGCTGTTGAGGAAACTTCGGGAGGCGACATATTGGTCGGAAGGAACGGATCGGATCTGTCCCTTGAGCGTGGCGAACATCCCGTCCAACGCCTGGCGGGCCTTGGTCTGATCGGAGAAGCCGAGGCCGCCCAGTGCCGCCCGTTTGGCGAACAACTCGTCCAGCTCGGTCCGCTGCGAATCGTAATCGGCCGTCTTCAGCAGCTCCGGCCAGGCGACGCCGCCGCTCACCGGATCCAGGGCGCCCGTCGGCAAGGGCCGCGGCGCGCCCTGCTGAGCGATGCGGACCAGTTGCTCCATCGTCGGCCGGGGACGGCTCTCGGCGGCGCGGGCGGCACGGTTGGCCGCCCGCATCTCGAAATACGTGTTGGCATACAACTGGTCGTTCTGGATGGCCGCCCTTTGGGCCTCGGTCATGTTGATCGCCGCTTGCGAGGTCGACAGGTTGTAGCTCCCGGCGGAGCTGATGACGTTGGCCATGCCGTTCATCGCCGATCCGGCCACCGTGCCTCCGCCGTAGCTACCGTAGCCCGGCCATCCGCCATAGGCGGCGCCGCCGCCGCCGGGTATCGGTGGCGGGGGCGGGGACGGCGTGGCCGGTAGCTGGGCGGGCCGGTTGGGGAAAGTGGCCGTCTGGGCCAGCGATATCGCGGTAGCCAGCGCGATCAGGAGTGCGAACATTGCAGGCTTCATGAAGTTTCCTCCGTCGGGCAAGTTTATCTCCTCATTGTCGAGTGTGGCAGGAATGGCGTCAAGCACCCCCTCTGGCGGAGGTATCGTAGGTTACGCTTTAGCATAACGAACGCCCGAGGCAGCGATTGCCTGACACTGGCCCGTTATGCTGAAGCACAACCTACTATCGGGGGCCCCGTCGTGAGTGGATCGGCAATGACTGGATTCTGGTCTTCTCGGGCGGTGACGCGAATAATAATGGGTCTCCAGAAGGCCGACTGGAATCCCGGCGCTTTTGGGACAAGTTCATTTGCTGTCAGTCCTCGTTGGCTAGTCCCAGGCATCTCACGGGAAAAGGAGCGTTGACATGAGTAGCGAGTCCGCGGACAAATTGGCGGATCGGCCGGCGAAAGATCGCTGCGTTGGCGGGCCGTGCGAGCAGTTGCACGCCGAGTTCCGGCATCTGAGGACCGCCTGGTGCTGGCTCTTGGCGTTCGGCATCCTGTTGGTGGTCTGCGGCACGGCGGCGCTGGTGGTGCCGGCGCTGACCATTGCCTTCTCCTTCGTGGCGGTCGCGGTCTTGGGCGTGGCGCTGATGGTGGCCGGCCTGGCCACGATCATCACGTCGTTCTGGGTGGGGAAATGGAGCGGGACGATGCTGCAGTTGCTGGTCGGCATCCTCTACCTGGTGGTCGGGTTCGTGATCAGCGACACTCCGGCGAAGTCGGTCGTGGCGATGACCGCCTTGTTGGCCGCGTTCTTCATCGTCGCCGGCCTCTTCCGTATCGCGGCCGCGCTGGTCGTTCGCTTTCCCCGCTGGGGCTGGGCCCTGTTGAACGGCGTCATCACGTTGATGCTGGGCGTGATCATCTATAAGCGATTCCCCGGGGATGCGCTTTGGGTGATCGGTGTGCTGGTGGGCGTGGAGATGCTTTTCCACGGTTGGACCTGGATCATGTTGTCGTTGGCCATCCGCAAGATTCCCGAGCTTGTCGACTGAGGTGACTGAAAATGAAAATCAGCGCTCGCAACGTTTTCAAGGGCAAGGTGAAGAAGATCCACGACGGCATGGTGAACTCGGAGGTCGTGATCGAATTGCCCGGGGGGCAGGAGATCGTCTCCGTCATCACCAGGGGGTCGATGGCAAATCTCGGCTTGGCGGTGGGGAAGGATGCCTATGCGGTCATCAAGGCGAGCAACGTCATGCTCGGCGTTGATCATTAGGGCCTGCAAAACTTAGGGCCTCATCCACGGCAGGTCGAAATTGATCTTGACGCCTTGCCGGGTGAAGTCGGTCGGCTTCCGCACGATCGCCGCAGGCGTATTCCAGCCTCTAGCCGTCCGGTCCTGCACACGGCCCGGGGGGAATATCTCCACCTTCTCCGCAGGCTTGAACGCTGCAGCCGTGGCCTTGTCGGCGGCAAACCATGCGTCGATCTTGTTGAAATCGATCTGTTCCGGCGGGATGTCCGGAAGCACTCTTGTCAGGGCTTGCTGCGGCCAGGGCACCTTATCGCTGATGTCAATCACTCCGAGCCCCCGTCCCACGCTGTCCCTCCCCAGGCGTGGCGCGTAGATCTCCCAGATCGTGCCGGGGACATCCAGAACGTTGAAGCGGTTGATCGCTTTGTCGTAACTGACGATCTGTCGGATGCACGTCAGCGAGGCCTGTTCCGCCGGGACAAGTTGTCGCTTCAGATCGGCCACCTGCGCGGGCGTGAGACGCTCGCTGGCCGCAAATCGAATGCGGTTCGCCAGGGCGTCGCGCTTGGCCGTCACCAGCCGCTCGCGGTATTCGAGCAACTGCTCGTGCAGGTAGAGGACGTACCACTCCCAGCGCTGCCTCTCTTCCGCGGTCTTCAGCTTGGGACGCAGGTGGTCGAAGATGCGGTAGGCCTGCCTCAGGAATTCCGTAACGTTGGCCTCCGGCTTCTGCCAGTCCGTCTGGGAGAACAGCTCGATGCTCAAGGAAACATAGTTGAAGAAGTCGTCGGGGGCGGAAGGGAACATTTTCTCGGCGAAGTCCCTTTGAATTGCGCGGATGTCCGCGTTGACGTTCCACATCATTTTGGCCTGCACGTAGCGGTTGAAGCCCACCTTGCCCCAGTCCATCTCCGTGTGGTTGGCCAACAGGCGGATGCCGTGCCGCTTCCAGCCGGGATAGTCGTTGGCCGTCTCGTCGAGGTAGTTCGCCGGATTCATCTCGGCGCCCCACGTCCAGCCGTAGAAGTACCAATCCGTGTACGTGTACACGTAGAGGTTGTGGCTCACGCGCGACCAGGCGGCAAGGAGATCTTGGAAGGGAAGCTGCGAGTAGATCGCCTTGAGCTCCACCAGCACGCGGTCCTGGTTCTGGTCGTACCCTTCGGCCTTGATGTGGGGAGCGACCGCGCCGTCGGCATAGGCCCAGATGGCGACCATCTTGTCCGGGTACTTGGCGGCGATTGCCTTGGCCACCTCGTTGCCCAGGTGCATGTTCTGGTCGGCGGGGTTGCCCAGGGCCTTGCACGCCGCGCACTGGCAGTAAGGGTTCCCATCCTTCGGGGCGAAGGTGACGATGTCGTTTTCGGGATGATCGTGCAGGGTTTTTTCCGCCCATTGGATGCCGATCTTGATGACGTTGGGATTGGACAGGCAGGGCTGGGCGTTCTTGTCCCGCTTGCCGTTGACCATGCCGAAGTATTCCGGGTGCTTGGCGAAAAGAGCGTCGGGCCAGATTTCCGCGTAGTTGTGCCCGGAATCGCCCTGCACCTCGTGCGGCGAGAGCAAGTTCCGCTCCAGCCATGCCTGTTGATCCTTCGCCGGCCCGATCGCGCCGTCGGTACCGGCCATCCAGTCCTGGCGATGGCCGGCAACAATCGGCCCTAAAGGCGATCCCCACTGGAACTGAACGCGGGCGGCGAAGTCGGGGACCTGGTAGTCATCGAGCGTGCCCAGCGAGATCGTCGCCGCGTGCGGAACAACCTCTCCCGCTTGGCAGCCGAAGAACCAGCGGCAGCCCAGCCCCGCCAGAAAATGGTAAACGCTGTAGAGCGTCGCCTCGTCCCGGTGTCCGACGAGGAGCAGCGTATTGCCTCTGGCGCGCGTCAGGAAGGAATCTCTGCGCGAATCCGTTACGGCGAGCTTCTCCCCAACCGCCAGCTCCTTCCTGACCTCTTCGGGAACGAGCTTCGTCAGGCCCACCGACACCGCCGTCCCCTGCACGTCAGCGGCGTCTTTCTGGATGGGCAGCTTCGCCCCGGACAGGCGTAGGAGGAATTGCTGTAATTCGCCCGCGGCCTTGGCCTCCGTCTGGCTGGCCTGGGCGGGTATCACAATCGTGGCCAGCGCGTTGCCGTCCTTGACCAAGGCAAGCTTCGCCGCGGCGCCCGGGGCCTGCGCCTTCGCCTCCTGGCTGCCCGTCGCCCCCAGCCAGACCATGGCCGCCGACACGGCCGCTGCCGCAGCAATTCCGCATTTTGCGCAATGCATTTCTTGCTCCTTCCAGGGGTCAAAAGAGGTTCAACGGGAAAAGGAACGTTGACATGAGTGCCGAGTTCGCGGTGGTGGTCCTGGATCATGTTATCGCTGGCGATCCGCAGCATACCAGAGCTGACGCTGTAAGTGTCTACGGGGACGCTCCCAATTCTAATCACGAAACCCCGAAAGGACGAAAGGAGGAAAGCCCGAAGAATGCAGATTGTGTTTAGCCCCGAAGGGCGCGACTCGATAGCCCAGGGCAACGCCCTGGGGAGCCGGTGGATCTACCGTGGTTGCAAGCCCCAACGGGGCGCGACAGACCTGCCGCGCGGTGCGGTTCTCGCGCCCTTTCAGGGCTTCGAGGGTCATGGGGACCCTGTTTCCCCAGGGCTTCGCCCTGGGCTATCGAGTCGCGCCCCTTCGGGGCTGAGACGAGCGCTTGCCGGAAGACGGAGTCGGACGCGCACGTGCGGCGTTTAGGTTTGCGCTTTGCGTCTGGCGTGTCACTTGTTAACATCGCACTTTGGCAATGCCTGCCTGAGCTTCTTTGCGCCCTCATCGGTGATTTGCGTGTTCATAAGTCCTAACTCTCTGAGTCGGCTCAATCCTCTGAGGTTTTCCAAGCCCGCGTCGGTGATTTGCGTGCCACCGAGTTCTAACTCTGTGAGTTGGCTCAACCCTACGAGGTGCTCCAACCCGGCATCGGTGACCTGCGTGCCACCGAGCCCCAACACTTTGAGTTGGCTCAACCCCTTGAGATGTTTCAGTCCAGCATCGGTGACGTGTGTTCCGCAGAGCCATAAGGATTGGAGTTGGCTCAACCCCTTGAGATGTTTCAGTCCGGCGTCGCCGACCCGCGTGCTGGCAAGGTCCAAGTCTTGGAGCTGGCTGAACCCTCCGAGATGCTCCAACCCGGGGTCCGTGACTTCGGCGTCCTCGATTCCCAGCCGTTGGAGTTGGCTCAACGCTTTGAGCTTTGCCAGTCGTGCATCGGTGATTTTGCTCTCGTTCAGCGACAACTCTCGGAGTTGGCTCAACTTCGTGATATACTCGAGCTCAACGTCGGTAACCTTTGTCCCAGAGAGGTCCACGCTACGGACACTATCGAAGAAAACACTATCAACCAGCTTTCGCAGCCATGCTGGTCGTCTCGATGCCTTGGAATCCCAAAACACCTGCCCACCCAATTTCTCAATCGCTTTCGCCGCTTCGCGTTGCCGCTCTGCCTGCCGCATCTTCACGGCCAGCCAACTACACGCCAGAGCGCAGACCGTCACGAACACAAGCAGCGTCCGCAGGCTGTACTGGAACCATCGACGTTTGGGCTTGATGGCGGTCATTTCGGGGCCTGCCGAAAAATGGTGGGCCGGCGCTCGCTAGCGCGAGCTTGTCCCACCCTACGCGTTTACCTCGTTGACTCAAAGATCCAGCGGCCCCAGAGGCGGGGCGTGAGCTGGGCCTCGCTGGGGACGTCGCTGGTGATGGCGGTGGCCTTGTTGCTCCAGTAAACGCGGTGCAGCGTTTCAAAGCCGTTGCCTCGCAAAATGCCGACGTCGCCCTGGAGAACCTGGCCTGCCAGCGGCTTGAGGTTCAGCACGGCCAGCGGGATCGACAGCTCGTAGTTGCCTTCGCTGGCGGCGAACTGGAGCTTGTCGCTCACGTCGTCCACGCGGTCGATGGTGATCGTCCGCCAGGGCGAGGAGAAGGGGACCGGATCTTTCGTGCCCGGCACGACCGCCCGGTAGAGCAGGGCCAGCGGCTTGTCGTGGACCAGGGTGACCAAGAGCCGCACGTCGCCTGGAACGGGGTCGGCACGGTTGGCGTCGGCGCGGGCGTTGGCGCCGATCATCAGGTCCAGACAGCCGCCCGTCTTAAACGGCGCGCGGGGCGTCTCGCCCGAGTTGCGCAGCAATTGGGGGTCGCCCGTGCGGAAGGCGGCGTAGAGGCGGTCGCCGGAGACTGCCACCGCGGCGGTGAGGTCATACGGCTTGCTGTGACTGTCGAAGAAGGCCGCCACGCCGCTTTTGTCGATCGAAGCCCAATCGGCGCCGGCCCAGTCGTCGAGCTTGCCGTCGATCACCGGCGGCGTCGTGCGCAGCGCGACCTTGAGAGTCGGGCGGCCCTCGAACTTCTGCCGCTGCGCCTCGCTTTGCAAGAGACTGGCCTGGGCGCGACGCAGATCGTCCCCCGTGACCTCGATCGTCATCGGCGGCAGCCGGCGGATCTTCGTCAGACCGTCGACCCGCACCAGGCTCGTGCGGGCGCCGTCCACCAGGTAGACTTCGCCGTCGGAGGTCTGGGCGATCGAGGGCCAGAAGTTCTCGTCGTGCAGGCTCACCTCGTTGAGCACCATGCCCCGCTGGGCGACGGGCATGGCCCAGCCCTCTCCCTTGCGGATGTCGCGGAACAACTCGGCGACGAACAGCCCGTCGGCCGTCAAGAGGTAGACGTTGCCCTGGTTGCCGTTGACGGCCCAAAGCGGTCCGGACTGGCCGCCGCGGGGCGTGACGAAGCCGCCCAACAGCCGCGTGGTGCCGATCAGCTCGCCGGGCCGATCGGGCGGAGGCGACTCGTGGGAGGCGTGCAGCCCCGGCCAGAGACTCGGATACGACCAGCGGGACTGGCCCCGAAAAACACCGCCCAGCGACTGCGGTGCAAAGGGCTTGGGCGCCACGGTCAAGATGGTCCAGCCGCTGGGATCGACCAGCGCCTGGTCCCCGCCGGAGCTGGTCGGCGGCTGCGACCCGGCGACCAGGACTTCGCCGGACGCCAGATCGTAAACCGGCGCGCCTTGCGGCGTGAATCGCCGGGGGGCCAGCCGAACGGCTCGGTCGTCGATCCGCGAGACGACGAAGGCCAGGTCGGGCATCGCTGTCACGCCGCCCACCGCGGCCTTCACCATCGTCACTTCCTCGGGCTGCACGTGGCCGTCGCCGCTTAAGTCCGACCAGACGAACAACGCCTGGTTCCGCCAGCGGTCGCCCGCGAGGTTCACGTCCTTGGGCCAGCGCGGCTTGAAGGCATCGCCCTTGAGCAGGTCCCAGTCGTTGGCACACCCCAGGGCGGCGACGGGCCTGGCGACCCCGTCGCGATCGCTCCAAAGGAAGACCACCGACGCGCCGTTGGTCGGGTTGCTGTTGTAGCAGTTGGTGAAGTATCGCCTCACGGTCCCGGCGGCCGTTTTCACCTCCAACGGCGTTTCCGGCTGACCGCCGCAGCCGAAACCCGTGGGCAGCGCCAGATCCTCGGGGCCCGGGCGGAAAAAGACCCGCACCAACTGGTCCCGCCCTCGCTGCCAATCGAGCTTGAACTCCATGCCGTGGTAGTAGAAACGAGTCTTGTCGTAAGGATCCAGCACACCGCCGCCGCCGTACTCGGCCGGGCCGTAAAAGGCCTTGAGGAGCTTGCCGTCAAGCGTCCAGACGCTTACCCGCTTGGGCTGGAAATCGGTCTCGGCGACCCAAAGTTGTCGCCGGCCGTCGATCGCCAGCCCGTTGGGATTGTTCATGTGGTTGGGGTCATAAGGACCGGCCTTGGGCTTGCCCGGCGTGCCGATGGTCCGCAGGCGTTTGCCAGCCGCGTCGAAGACCGTTACCTGGTGGCTCGTGCCCCGGTCGCTGACGTAGAAGTTGCCCTGCTCGTCCTGCACCACGTGCTGCGGGTCCTCCAGGCCGTCGGCCACTACTACCTCACTGGTAGCAGGTACACGGCGTGTGCCGTCGGCATTCTGCGGCACACGGCGTGTGCCGGCTACATCAATCGCGCACCGCCGCAACTGCCGGCCGATCAAGGCCAGCAATCGCCCTTGCGGATCGAACGCCAGTCCGCGGGGATCGTCCACGGGGGCGGCGCCCAGGACCTTGCCCGCCTTGGCATCGACAAACAGAATCTCTTTCTGCTTCGGCAGGCTGCACGCCATCAGGCCGTTGTGGACGGCCAGTCCGGTCAGCGCGGAGGCGTTCTTGCCGCCGGGGAAACTGTACTTGACCACCGGCTTGTCGCCCGAGCGGGTCAAGGCCGTCAGCCGCAGCTCGCCTTCCCAGGCGGAACCGGCGTAGGCGAAGGTGTCAGTCGCGGCGTTAGCCCCGGCGGCCACGCCGGTCGTAGCATTAGCCCCGGCGGCCACGCCGGTCGCAGTGTTAGCCCGGGCGGCCACGCCGGCGTCGCGGGCCAGGTAGGGGCGCCGGTCCAGGCGCCGCCGACCCAGCCCACGCCCCCCTGCTTGCGGCCCTCCAGATCGACCCACGCCAGCCCGTCGCCTCCTTCACTCACGTAGCTGCCCAAGTACACCAGCGGCTTGCCGCCGGGCGCCTGATCGCCGGGCACGTACAGCGCGCTGCTGGGCGGCGTGTGGTTGGTGAGCCAGCCGCCCGTGTGATCGGCCGTCGGCCAGGCCGGCGAGCCCCCGTTGTAGACCGAGAACTCGTAGCGCAGATCGATCCCCGGGTACACCAGGCCCCGCACGCGATACTCGCCCGGCGCCACCAGCCGGCCGGGAATGCGGTAGACGCCGTGCCGGGCGGCTTCCGGGTCCCGGCCCAGGTCGTCGGTCCCATCCCACCAGATCACGTTCTCGCCGGCCGGCAGCCGCGTCTGGCTCACCAGGTTCCTTACCCGCCGGCCTTGCAGATCGTCGATCACCAAGGTGACGTATCCGGCCTGCTGGAGCGTGAGGCGGACGGGGATCGGCGGGTGGACGGCAAGCTGGGCCGGCGGTGCCAGGATCGACGTGCTCAGGTCCGCATCGCCCAGTGGTTGCAGGGCCAGAAGCTCGCCCAGCCACACCCGCTTGCCCTCCTTCGACTTGCCCTGGAGGTGCGGATGGCTTTCGCTCGGGCCCTTCGTGATCCGCAAGCGGACGGCCCGGGTCAAGATGGCTCGGCCGAAGCCCATCCCGTTGACGCCCAGCGCCCGCGGGTATTGGTTCTGGATCTTGTCGAAGGTCTTGATCGTCTGCCAATCGGCCTCGGTCGCCTCGCGCGGCGGCCGGTCGGCCGGGCCGCGATAGAGTTGCACGTCGGCGGCGGCAAAGCCGGCCCAAAGGGCGTTCAATCCGCAGAGACTCACCTCGCGCGGCCAGGCCAGCACCACGTCCACCGGATGCTCGGGCGAGACGGCCTGCGACTGGCCTTCAGGGCCGTTGTCCCAGGCATTCCAACAGGAATTGTAGCTCTGGTCGTTGATCCGCGCGGCCGACTCGCCGTTGACGTCGGTCCTCACCACGCCCTGCGGGGCCACGTTGCTCAGCCGATCCGCCAGCACGTAAACGCCGCCCAGCCAGCCGGCGTAGGCGGTGTCGGTGGGCCGGGCCGTGTGCGTAAAACGCAGGGCGCGGGTCGCCAGCGCCGTGGGAAAGACCCAAACCGCATACTCGTCCTGCGACACCTCGTCGTCGCCGATCCGGCCCTTGACCTGCCGCTGGGCAGGCGCCGATTGCGCCGCGCCGGACGGATCGCCCGGATAGGCGGCGCCGGGCCGCAGGGCGCTGAGCTGCCCGCCGCCGCGGACCAGCACGGCCCCGACCAAAAGCGGCGAGGTGAAGCCGATCCGCAGATGGCGCGGGCCGGGGATCTTGGAATCGCCGTAGGCGGCGCCGTCCCACTCCGGGGCCGTGTCGCGGGTCCAGACGACGTGCCTCGGACCGTTTTTCTGTGGCATCGGTCTGGCGAGGCCGTCGACCCAATCGGCGAACGCCGCCGGATCGAGGTCCGCCGCCTTCACCGCGGTTGCCAGCGGGTCCCGATCGCCCGCCCGGGCCGCGCTGGGCAATCCGGAGAGGACGAGAAGCGATGCGGCCGAGAACAAGCAGAGCAAGCGTGGTTTCATAGGTCTTCACCGCAACGGGCGATCGGATTGCCAGAACATTCATGGTAAATCGAGAACATCTCTGTGTAAACGCAAAGTAGCAGGCACACGCCGTGTGCCGTCCGCCCAATGGAGCAGGCAGCGGACGGCACACGGCGTGTGCCTGCTACTTTACCGGCCGAGGAGTTGCCGGAGCATCTGCGGGCCGTTCTCCCAGAAGATCAAAAACACCGCCATCAACGAGCCGCCGGCGATGATGCCGGAAGCCACGGGAAACAGGTACTCCTCGGACTGGCGCGGCGCGGTCTTCTCGAAGCCATAGCCGATGACCGCCCCGAGGAAGAACAACAGGCTGGTGTACCATTGGAACGTCCAGGCCAGGCCCAGGCCGGCGGCCGAAGGAATCCATTTCTCATACTTGGGGAAGAGCTTCGCCGAAACCGGCAGGAGAATGCCCACCAGGCCGCCGACGGCCATCGACCAGGCCTTGATGTAGCCGAGCGAGCCGATCCCGTTGCGCAGCACCTCCGCCACGGCCTTCCAGGTCTGCGCGGCGGGGGCGGGGAAGCGGCCGGTGCCGAGCGCGGCCGCGTTGGGGACCATCACGCGAAAGCAGAGCACCGTCACGATCGTTCCCGCGAAGATGCCGGCGAACTGGGCCAGGAACTGCCGGCGGGGGTTGGCCCCCAGCAGGTAGCCGCTCTTGAGGTCCGTCAACAAATCGGCGGAGGACGTGGCGGCGCCGGCCGTGATGTTGGCGCTCATCAGGTTGATGTTCGTATTGCCCGGGCTGAGGACGCCGAAGATAAGCTGCGTGACCTTGCCCATCGCTCCGATCGGCGTGGTGTCGGTCTCCCCGGTGACCCGGCACGCCACCAGGGCCAGAAAGAAGGTCAGCAGGACGGCCACCGTGCTCTGCCAATAGGGCATCTGGAACGTCGCGTGCGCCAGCAGTGCCAGGGCGACCAGAGAGACGAGTTGTCCGGCGAGGAACCACGACATCGGCGCCTCGATCGCATCGACCTCGCTGGCCGCGCGATCGGCCGCTTTGCCGAAGATGCTGCCGAGACTTCCCAAGGCCCGCAGGATGCTCCGCCATTGGAAGACGAAGGAAAGCAGGCCGGAAGTGACCATGCAAGCCACTCCGCCCCAGAGGGTCCACTTTACCAGGTCTCGATAAGACGAGTCGGCGGTGACGCCGTACTTCTGGAGGATCGGCACGAAGACGGCCCAGCAGAGCGTTCCGCCGAGCATCATGCTGGCGGAGACCCGCAGGCCGGTCAGGGCGCCTGCCGCCAGGAAGATCGGGTCCCATTCGAACTGCACGGTGCGGCCCATCCACGCCTTGCCGAAGACCGCCTTGTCCAGTTTCTCCACCCACGAGCTGAGCGAAAGGGGCTCGAGCCTGATGCTGATGTGCGTCAGCCTGATGTTGATCAGCTTCAGGCCGTCGGCCCAGAACTGGCTCGCGGCCGCCAGCAAGCCGGCGATGCCCAGGGCCTTTGCCGAGCGGGCGGCCTTGGCGCCGTGGGAGTGCAACGCGCGGAGCGTTTCCGCGGCGGCGATGCCGCTAGGGAAGCGGAGCTGCTCGATGTTGATCATCTGGCGCTTCATGGGGATGGCCATGGTCACGCCCATCACCGCCAGAAAGAAAACCCACGTCAGCAGCAGGGGGATCGGCAGCAACTGGTCATTGAGGAGGATATAAGCGGAGAACGCCGATACCAGCGTGCCGCCGGTGGAGTAGCCTGCGGAGCTGGCCGTGGACTGCATGCAGTTGTTTTCCAGGATCGTCATCTTGGTTCCGGCGATTCCCAGCGCGTAGAGCGTCGACCAGATGGCGTAGGAGAGGATGCAGGCGGTGATCGCCACGCCGAAGCCCCAGCCCGCCTTGAGCCCGATGTAGAGGTTGGTCAGCGAGAGCACAGCCCCCAGCAGCGAGCCCATGAGCACGGCCCTCCAGGTGAGCTGGAGCATGCTGTCGCCGCGGCCCTTGTAGACCTTCTCGAACCACTGCCGCTCGATTTCCTCGGGCGTGCCCTGGAAACCGGCGACGGGGAGCGGGAAATCGTCCTGGGGAGACGGGCTTTCTTCTGGCATGTTACCGCACGTGGTTCCTGGTGTGACTCTCGTAGTATCGTAACCAACGGAGGGGCGAGGAGCGAGGGGTGCTAGAAAGCGATGGGACTTATGGGACGGATAGGACTTATGAGACCTATGCGTCCCATCCGTCCTCTACAGCCCGTCACCAGCCCCTCGGTGACGCGCGGGGCAAGGCATGCGGGAAGAGGGGACAGGCACCGTGGCAGAAACGTTTCTGCTTACGCCACATCGGCTCGTGCCACGGAGCCAGTCCCCTTTTCCCGCGAACCTAGCGCTATCGGCCGGCAAGCACCCGGTCGTAGACTTTGGCGATTCCCGCGGCCATGCTGCGGTCGGAAAAATGCTCGGCTTGGCGGGCGGAGGCGCTGGATCGCCAAGCGGCCCAGTCCACCTCGCCGCGAACCACACGAGCGACGGCGCGCGCCAGGTCCTCGGCGCTGCCCGGCGGCACCAGCAGGCCGTCGATGCCGTCGCGGATCGCTTCCGGCACGCCTTCGACCCGGGCGGCCACCACGGGCACGCCGGCAGCCATCGCCTCCAGGACCACCATCGGCAGGCCCTCGCCGAAGAGGCTGGGCAGGACGAAAAGGTCCATCCGCTCCAACTCTCCCGGGACGTCGCCGGTGAAACCGGCCCAGTCGACGAACTCGGCCAGCGCGTAACGCGACGAAAGGCCGCGGATCTCCGCTTCGTAGGCCGGCGTCTCGAACGGGCCGACGACCCGCAACCGCACGGGCAATTTCTCCCCACGGAGAATCGCCAGCGATTCCAGCAGCACCTCGATCCCTTTGCGCGGCCGCAGCAGGGCGACGCATCCCAGCGTCCAGGTCTCCCGGGGGCCGTCGCACCGCGGGGCCGGCCGCAGGCAAGGCACGCCGTTGTGGACCACCGTCACCCGATCGGCGGCAAAGCCCTGTTGGATCATCCACCGGCCCAGGCTCTCCGAGACGGCGACCACCTGCGGCACGCCCCAGAGCGACAGCCGCTGGACGGCGGCGTTGATCCGGTTCCACCAGCGTCGAGTCGAATCGCGGGTGGTCGGGCTATGGACATGGTGGACCATCGGCAGCCCGGCGGCCAGCGACGCCAGCCGCCCGATCATCGCCGTCCGCGGCGTATGCGTGTGCAACAGGCGGTAGCCCTCCTGCCGCGCGAGGCGGGCGATCCGCCTTACCGCCGACAGGTCCCACCGGCCCCGCATGGGAAGCTCGTAGAGCGGGGCCTGACGGTACTGCCGCGCCGTAGAGAACCGGCCGGGCTTCATGGCCACGAAGCCCGCTCGGTAGCCGAACGCCGGCAGCGACCCGGCCAGCAAGTCCTGTACCCGCTCGGCCCCGGCGTAGTGTTCGCCGTTGATCAGGTGCAGCACGCCGACCAGTGCTTCGTCACCGGCCGCTAGCCCGCAGGCCGCGTCGCACGATTCGATCGAGGTACCGGCAGGCATGAGTATCACGCTAATACGCGTTCTTTCCGGAGAGGACTGCCGGCACGGTTTGCAAGAGGATCTTGATGTCCATCCCCAGCGACCAGTCGCGGATGTAGCGGTGATCGTACTGGACCCGTTGGGTCATCTTCTGCACCGTCTCGGTCTCCCCCCGGCAGCCGTTGACCTGGGCCAGGCCGGTGATCCCCGGTTTGACCTTGTGCCGCAGCATATAGCCGCGGACCAGCTTGCGGAAGGCCTCGTTGTGGATGTTGGCGTGCGGCCGGGGCCCCACCAGCGACATGCTGCCTTCCAGGACGTTGAACAACTGGGGCAACTCGTCCAGCGAGGAGCGGCGGAGGAAGGCGCCGACGCGGGTCACCCGGGCGTCGTCCTTGGCGGCCTGCTTCACCGCCGGCCCGTCTTCGCAAACCCGCATCGTGCGGAACTTCCAAACCTGGATCTGCCGGCCGTCCAGGCCGTAACGCTTCTGGCGAAAGAAGACCGGTCCCGGCGAGCTGAGCTTCACGGCCAGCGCGATGACCGCCATAGGCAGGGCGAAGAGGGTGAGGATCACGGTGGAAACCACCAGGTCCAACCCGCGTTTCACCAGCCCGTCGATCCCGTAAAACGGGCTCTCGAAAACGCTCACCGCCGGCAGGCCGCTGATGTTCGTCCAGCGAGAGTGCAAGAGCTCGAAGACGAAGAAGTCGGGCACGATGTAGACCGAGGCCGTGGTGTCGCTGAGTTGTTCGAGGATCCTGCGGATCCGCGCCTCCGCCCGCATGGGAAAAGTCAGGTAGACGTTGTCCACGCGGCCTTGCCGCGTCGCGTCGAGCAGCTTCTCCAGGTCGCCGCAGCGCGTGCCCAGGCCATCGGGAATGGGCGGCAGCCGATTGCTGGGACGATCGTCGTAGAATCCGGCGAACTTCAGTCCCAACTCAGGCGAGGCCTCGATGCTCCTCGCCAGCTCGAACCCGAGCTGGTTCACGCCGACCACGGCAAACCGCCGCACGTGATAGCCCCGGGCCCAAAAACTCCGCAAGATGGTCCGCAGAACCATCCGCGTGACCGTCACCGTCACGGCCCCCGCAATGCCCCAGGCCAACAACAGCCGCACGGGAAAGTGGGCCGCATAACCGGCCAGGGCCCCGACGCCGAACAGCGGCGGGCAAGTCAGCGTCCAAGTGACCAGCGTGCAGAGGATCTCCCGCTCGGCGGAGTCAGTCCGCCAGCTTCGGTACATGCCGTTGGCCTCGGCCACCAAGTAGTGGACCATGATCGCCGCCGCGGCTGCGGTGACGTAAGTTTCGCCGACCTGAATGTGGGTCCAGCGCAGCGCGATGATCAGGCCGGCGGCGATCGCAGCCGCATCGGCAACGCGATAGATCAGATCCCGCAACGACCAGGCTTGGTAAATTCTTGGACGCGAAGGCGGCATAAAATGGCATCCCACCCTGAAAATGGCAGACTCTTGCTCGTTTCCCGCTCTCCAAGTATAGGTTGGTGGCGAGTCGTCAGAGTGGTCCACGGTTAGTGGTCCGTGATCAGATCTAGGGTGCATTTTTAGAACCCCCCAGAGGTTGCAGTACGTCTCACGTGCCCCACAATTATCCGGGCTTTCCCGGCTCTGGGTGTAGGAGTCGTGAAACGCCCGCTCGTAGTTCCGTTTTTGGGCGGCATTCCGCCTGGAGGCGGGACTCTCTTGAAGAAAGTCTGGCCTGCCGGCCCGGCGATCCCGTCTACCCCGGCAGGATGGGTCCCACCCTGGAGGCTTTGTGCCTGCCAGCCACCGCGATATACTTACGGCGCAACTCGGCGGGGGTACCGGGCGAAATTATCGTGGGTCGGCCACTAATTACGGAGCACCAGCTCATGAAAATCCTGTTGACGGAAGAACAACTGCGCGAGGGCATCCGGCAGATGGCCGGCCAGATCCGGCAACATTACGCGGACCGGCCTCTGACGGTCGTCGGCGTGCTGATCGGCAGCGTGGTGCTCTTGGCCGATTTGATCCGCCTGCTGGACATTCCATTGCGGGTGGAGATGGTGCAGGCCCGCAGCTATCGCAACTCGACGCGGCCTGGGCCGTTGGTGCTCGATCTGGACTTGCTCTCCGGCGATGTCCGCGGCCGGCACGTGCTGTTGGTGGACGACATTTTCCACACCGGCAACACGCTTTGGGAACTGATCCCGCAACTCGACGAGCTTGGCCCGGCGAGCATCAAGACGGCCGTGCTGCTGCGCAAGCAAGGGCGAAGCGAAGTGCCGATCAAGCCGGATTTCGTGGCCTTCGACGTTCCCGACGCGTTCGTGGTCGGCTACGGCCTGGACCACCGCGACCGCTACCGCAACCTGCCGTACGTGGCCGTGCTCGATGCGGCCGAACTGGGCGAGGGCCTGCCAGCGTGAGCTTGCTGCAGCTTGTGCTGGTCACGCGGCGGTTCTGGCCCCTGGTGGGCGGAGCGGAACGGATCATGGCCGGGCTGGCGGCGGAACTAGCCGGCCGGGGGGGCAGCGTGACGATCCTCACGGCCCGCTGGCAGCCCCAATGGCCGCCGGAGATCACCTTCCGCGGCGTGCGCGTGGTTCGGCTGCCCAACCCCTCGCAGCACGTCTGGGGCACCTTGCAATACATGCGGGCGGTCCGCGCCTGGCTGGAAAAGCACCTGGACCGCTACGACCTGATCTACGTCTCGATGCTCAAGCACGACGCCTACGCGGCGCTGAAGGCGGCCCGGCGGCGGGTACCCGTGGTGCTGCGGAGCGAAGGGGCCGGCCTGTATGGCGATTGCCGTTGGCAGGAGCAGGCCCGCGGGGGCCGCTGGATTCGGCGGCAATGCCGCAAAGCGCAGGCGATCGTCGCCCCAAGCCAGGCCATCGAGGAAGAGTTGCTGCGGGCCGGTTATCCGCGGGAGCGGGTCCACCGCATTGCCAACGGCGTGGGGATTCCCGCCGCCTTCGGCCCGGACCACAAGGCCGACGCCCGGGCGGTCCTCGATGCGGCCAATCCCCGCTTGCACCTGGCGCCGGGGCGCCGCTGGCGGTCTACACCGGCCGGCTCGACCGGGCCAAGGGGCTGACCGATCTGGTGGCCGCCTGGGAAGAGCTGGCGGCGCGACGACCCGAGGCCCGCCTCTGGCTGGCCGGCGAGGGCCCCTACCACAAGGATCTCGAAGGGCAGATCGAAGCCCGAGGCCTCTTGGGCCGGGTGGTGCTGGCGGGCGTCTTCGACAGCGTGGACGAGCTTCTGGCCGCGGCCGACGTCTTCGTGCTGCCGTCGCAAGAAGAGGGAATGTCGCTGGCCTTGCTGGAGGCCATGGCCGCCGGCGTGCCCGTGGTGGCCAGCGACATCCCGGGCAATCGCAACCTGATCACCCACGGTCAGGAGGGATTGCTGGTCCCGGTCCATGCGGTGAACATGCTGCGGTCGGCGATCGTGCAGGTTTGGGACCGGCCCGAGCAGGCCCGCCAACGGGCCGCTGCGGCGCGCAAGCTGGTCGCCAGCCGCTATTCGATCGCCAAGATGGCCGACGACCACTTGGCGCTGTTCGAGCGTCTGCTGGAGGAAAACTTGTAGGTTATGCTTCAGCATAACGAAAGCCTCTTCCGTTTCCGTTATGCTAAAGCATAACCTACTGGCTAGCTCTTCCGGACCTAGGTGAATCTTTTGACGAAGCGCATTCTCCAGATCATCCCCACGCTGGATCGCGCGGCGCCGAGAAGCAGATGGTGCTCTTGGCCCAAGGGCTGCCTCGCGACGAGTTCGAGGTCCAGGTCTGCGTGCTGACGCGGGATGGCCCGCTGCACGCGGACTTGGACAAGGCGGACCTGCCGGTGGCGGTCATCGGCAAGCCCTGGAAGCTGGATCCGCGGGCCTACTGGCGGCTCAGGGCCCACATCCGCCGGCTGCGTCCGCACCTGGTACACACCTGGCTCTTCGCCGCCAACGCCTACGGCCGGGCGGCCGCATTGGCTTGCGGCGTGAAGTGCCTGGTGGCGGGCGAGCGGTGCGTCGATCCCTGGAAAAACGCAGGGCAACTGGCCATTGATCGGCAGCTTGCCCGGCGGACCTCGCGGATTGTCGCCAACAGCGCCGGCGTGCGGGATTTTTACGTCCAGCGGGGTCTGCCGGCCGAGAAATTCCTGGTGATTCCCAACGGGGTCGAGCTGCCCTCGTCCAGCCCGATCACGCGGGGGCAACTACTGGCGGAGCTCGGCTTGCCCGGGGGCGTCTACCTGGCCGGTCTCATCGGCCGGCTTTGGCCGCAGAAGCGGGTCAAGGACGCCATCTGGGCGGCCGACTTGCTGAAAGTGATCCGCGACGACGTCCACCTCCTGGTCCTCGGCGACGGCCCCCACGCCCCGCGGCTGAAGAAGTTCCGCGATCAGTGTCTGATCCGCGACAAGGTCCATTTTCTCGGCCATCGCCCCGACGTGGCCCGGCTGTTGCCCCATTTCAACCTGCTCTGGTCGACCAGCGGCTACGAGGGGCAATCCAACGCGATCCTGGAGGCCATGGCCGCGGGCGTGCCGGTCGTGGCGACGGACATTCCCGGCACCCGGGACCTGGTGGTCCACGGCGAGACGGGCTTCCTGGTTTCGCCGGGCAACCGCTCGGCGTCGGCCCCCTCGGTCAATAAGGCGGTGGCCGCCGGTGTGGCCCGCTACACCAACCGGATCCTCAACGATGCCGAGCTGGCGCGGCGGCTGGGTCAGTCCGCACGGCAACGGGCTCTGGACCAGTTCAGCGCGGCCCGGATGATCGACCGCTACGCGGCCTTGTACCGGGAGCTGCTGGGGTAATATATTGGGAAAGAAGAATTAAGGAGTCAGGAGTCAGGAGTTAGAAGTTAGGAGTTAGGAGTTAGAATGAAGCCGCAGCCGTCAGTCATGGCTCCCGCACCTTGCGAAACAAGGGGGGCATGGAACCTCCACGGACTGCCAATGACCCATTCGCACGCACGTGTACGCGCGTTCAGAGTGGACGTGTTGACCACTCATTCTGACTCCTGACTTCTTTCAGGCGACCCCACCATGCGCAATATCGGTATCGCCGTCATCGGGGCAGGATTCATCGGACCGGTCCACGTCTAGGAGCACGACCGTGCAGCTAGGTTTCGTCAGCGCGATACTCGCCGACCTGGGCCTGGAAGAGGTGCTCCGTTTTGCCGGCGCCGAGGGCTTCCAGTGCGTGGAGCTGATGTGCTGGCCGCGAGGCAAAGCCGAGCGGCGGTACGCGGGCGTGACGCACGTCGACGTCGTCGACTTCGGACGCCGCCAGGCGCAAGAGGTCCTCGATCTGGCTCACGCGGCGGGCGTGACGATCAGCGGACTGGGATACTATCCCAATCCCTTGACGCCCGATCGGGCCGAGGCCCAGGTATATATCGAGCACCTGCAGCGGGTGATCGCGGCCGCCGAGCTGCTGGGGGTTGCCGTGGTGAACACCTTCGCAGGCCGCGATCCGCACAAGAGCGTGGCCGAGAACTGGCCCCGCTTCCTCGAAGTCTGGCCGCCGCTGGTCCGCGCGGCCGAAGAGCACGGCGTGCGGATCGCCATCGAGAACTGTCCCATGTTCTTCACGGCCGACGAATGGCCGGGCGGCAAAAACCTGGCCCACGCGCCGGCCGTCTGGCGGCGGATGTTCGCCGACATCCCCAGCCGTAGTTTCGGCCTGAATTACGACCCCTCGCACCTGGCGTGGCAGCAGATCGACTACCTGCGGCCGCTGGCCGAGTTCGGCGAGCGGATTTTTCACGTACACCTCAAAGACGCCCTGGTCGAACGCGAGCGGCTGGCCGACGTGGGCATCCTGGCGACGCCCCTGGAGTACCACACTCCCAAGCTGCCCGGCCGCGGCCAGATCGATTGGCCGCGATTCCTGGCCGCCCTGCAAGCGGCCGGCTACGACGGCCCGGCCTGCATCGAGGTCGAAGATCGACAGTTTGAAGGATCAGTGGAAGCCCGGCAGCAGGCCCTGCGTCAAACTGCGGCGCTGCTGCGGCAATGCCTGAAGGAACTTCGCGGATGACAACCGACATCTACGCCAGCGTCGATCTGGGAGGGACCAATCTCCGCGCGGCGCTGGGCACGGCGGACGGCGTTCTGCTTTGCGAAGACAGCGAGCCCACGCTCTCCTACGAGGGACCCGACAACGTGCTGGGTCGCATCGCAGAATTGGTGGAAAGGCTCTGCCGCCGCCAGAAAGCCTCCGTGGCCTCCGTGGGCATCGCCGTGCCGGGGCTGGTCGATCTGAAGAAGGGGCAGACGCTCTTCATGCCTAATTTTCCCGGCAAGTGGCGCAACGTGCCGGTGCGCGACGTGCTGGCGCCGCGCCTGGGGTGCCCCGTCTACCTGCTGAACGACGTGCGAACGGCCACGCTGGGGGAACTTGTCTACGGCCACGGGCGGACGGCCAACACGATGGCCTTCTTCGCCGTGGGGACGGGCATCGGCGGCGGCGTAGTCGTCGACGGCAAACTCCGCCTGGGACCCTGGGGCGCCGCCGGCGAATTGGGCCATCAGATCCTTCTTCCCGACGGCCCGCGGTGCGGTTGCGGCAACCGCGGCTGCCTGGAGACCCTCGCCGCGGCGCCGGCCATCGTGGCCGAAGGAGTTCGCCTTTTCCTCAGCGGTCTGGCGCCCAAGCTCCACGAGCTTGTCGGCGGCGAGGTGTCCCGCGTGACGCCGGCCACGATGGCGGCCGCGGCCACAGCCGGCGAGGAGACGGTGCGCGAGGCCATCCAACGGGCCGCCACCTGGCTGGGCATCGCCGCCGTGAACGTGGCGGTGACCTTGCACCCGGACCTGATCGTCCTCGGCGGCGGCGTGGCCGGGATGGGTGAGCTCTTGCGCGAGCCCGTCGAGAGGACCGTGCGGCAGCGAACCGGAATGCTCCCCCCGGACAGCATTGACGTGCGACTTTCCCTCTTGGCCGACCGAGCCGGCATCTTGGGCGGAATCGCCCTGGCGGCCCAAGGCGGATCGTTGAGCTAGGGTAGTAGTCGATTTGCTGAGAAGTCGTAGGGTGGGACCAGGCCGCCTTGGCGGCCGCCGGCCTACCAGAACCACTTGGAGGTCTGACCGACATGCACTATACGCTCCGCGACATCGCCAAGATGATCGACCATAGTCTCCTGCGGCCGACGTTGACCGCCGAGGAATTGGACCAGGGCATTCAGTTGGCGCGGCAGTACGACGTGGCCAGCGTCTGTATCCTGCCCTATTACTTGAAGCGCTGTGCGGAATTGCTCCGGGGTTCCGACGTGCTCCCCAGCACGACGATCGGTTTTCCCCACGGCGGCCACGCGACCGTCGTGAAAGTAGCCGAGGCCCAGCAGGCGCTCGACGACGGAGGCGTGGAGCTGGACATGGTCGTGAACCTGAGCCAGGTTCTCAGCGGCGACTGGAACTACGTCCGCGACGACATCCGGGCGGTCGTTGACGTCACCCATCCGCGCGGCGGAAAGGTCAAAGTGATCTTTGAGAACTGCTACTTGCAGGACCAACACAAGGTCCGGCTCTGCGAGATCTGCGGCCAGTTGCGGGTCGACTGGGTCAAGACCTCGACCGGCTACGGCACGGGCGGCGCGACCCTCGACGATTTACGGCTGATGCGTAAGCACGCTCCCTCCCACGTGCAAGTCAAGGCGGCCGGCGGTGTTCGCGACCTGGACATGGCCTTGGCCGTGCGTGAAGCCGGCGCGACCCGCTTCGGTTGCACCCGGACCGCGGAAATCCTCGACGAGTGCCGGCGGCGGCTTTAGTGCTATGGGACAACCGACTGCCCCCACGCCTGTGTTGCCGCTGTTGGCGGCGTTTAGCCGGTACCCGGAGGCGCTGGACTGGGCCCGGCGGAGGGCGTGCGAGGCTTGGGGGCCAATCGAAGCGGAAAGTCAGGCCTTCGCGTTTCAAGAGACGCCCTATTATGACGCCACGATGGGCAGCGACTTGCGGAAGGTCTTTTTTGCCTTCGCCCGGCTGGGCGATCCGGCAGCGCTGGCCGAGACGAAGCTTACGACCAACGGCTGGGAGAAGCAGTACGCGGATTGCGCCGGACATGCCGAGCCGCGTCCCCTGAACCTCGACCCGGGCTACCTGACCCTGGGCAAACTGGTGCTGGCCTCGACCAAGGATTTCGCCCATCGCATCTACCTGGCCCAGGGGATTTACGCCGAAGTGACCCTTTATTTCCGGCACGGCGGCTGGCAGCATCACCAGGGAACGTTCGCCGACTACCGCCGCGGCGATTACCAGGCCTTTTTTTCCCAAGTCCGCGAGTCGCTCCACCGCAAATTGCGGGATTTGCCCAAGAGAAAAGAGGGGTCAGAACTATTTACAGTAGACGATTGATGCTCCTCCAAACACTTCGAGAAAATAGTTCTGACCCCTTTTTTCGTGACCCCTTTTTTCGGGAAGGATCGCCATCGTGATCTGGCTGGTCGCAGGCTCGCTGATCCCCAGCATGGCGGTCGCCTGGATCGCGGCATGGGTGGTTCGCCGCTTGGGGCCGCGGTGGGGGCTGGTCGACAAGCCGGGCGACCGCAAGGTCCACAGCACGAATATGCCCACCGGCGGCGGGTTGGCGATCTGGCTGGGGATCGTCGGACCGCTGGCCGTGGGGCAAGTGGCCGTCTGGCTCCTGTACGGAGCCCGGTTCGGCGTCAAACATGCCGGCCCGCCCGACGGCAGCCTGGGGGGACTGGTGGCCCTGCACCTGGGCGGACTTATCCAGCAATCGGTGAAGCTCTGGACGATCCTGGCGGGCGGGACGGTGCTCACCGTGCTGGGCCTCTTGGACGACCGCTTCGGCCTGAGCTGGAAGCTCCGCCTGGGAGTGGAGACCGCGGTGGCCCTGACATTGGTCGCGCTGGGCTGGCGGATGAGCCTGTTTATCGATGCCCCTTGGCTCACCGGGGCCCTGAGCGTGGTCTGGATCGTGGGCTTGATCAACTCCTTCAACATGCTGGACAACATGGACGGGCTGTCGGCGGGCGTGGCGGCGATCGCCGCGGCGATCCTGGCCGTGGTCATGCTGACGGTCCGCAACCCGGCCACCAACCAGCCGCAGCTTTTCACGGGCGGTTTGTTGTTGGTGATCGTCGGCTCGCTCTTGGGGTTCCTCGGGCACAACCGCCCGCCGGCCCGGCTCTTCATGGGCGACGCCGGCAGCTACCTGATCGGCTATCTGCTGGCCATGATGACGCTCACGGGCACGTTCGCCTGGGCCAATCTTCCCAAGCACGCGATCCTGGCTCCCCTGTGCGTGCTGGCCGTGCCGCTGTACGACACGTTGACGGTGGTTGTCATTCGGCTCCGCTCGGGCCGCAGCCCGTTTGTGGGCGACAGGAGCCATTTTTCCCACCGCCTGGTCGAGCTGGGCATGACCAAGGGCCAGGCCGTGTTGACGATCTACCTGGCCACGGCCACCTGCGGCCTGGGGGCCCTGCTGTTGCACGAGGTCGACGCCCTGGGGGCCGTCGTGATCCTGGCCCTGGTCGCCTGCACGTTGGTCCTGGTGGCGATCCTCGAAACGGCCGGCCGCCGCCGTCGCTCGGAAAAGAACCAGGGGGACATGGATGGGACGCGCTAAACGAGAAGTCAGTAGGGATCATCTGGCCCGCGATCGTTGGCGGCCGTGGCTGCTGGGCACGATGGCGGCCCTCTGGGTGGCCAGTCCGCTCGGTGCCAGCGAGTCGGCCGCGCTGGGCGACGGTCTGCCGGTGGTCATGCTCTGGATCGCGTTGGCCGTGGTCTGGCTCCTGGGAGCGATTGTCAGGCGGTCCTGGGCGCTGCGGTTCGGCTGGACGGATGCGGCCGTCGTGCTGCTGGTCGGGCTGTATGGGCTCGCCGGTCTTTGGGCCGTCTTTCACGGCAGTCCGCGGCCGGCGATCAATATGCTCTGGGAGTGGGTCGGTTTCGGCCTGGCCTTTTTCATGGCCCGCCAGTTGATGGCCGGTCCCAAGGAAACCCGGGCCGTGCTGGCCGTGATGGTGGCCCTGGCCGTGGCGCTTGCCGGCTATGGGCTTTATCAATATCGCTTCGAGATGCCGGCGACCCGGGCGCAGTACCGCATCAACCCCGACCAGGCCCTGCGGGCGGCCGGACTCTGGTACCCGCCGGGCAGCCGCGAGCGATGGCTCTTCGAGCAGCGACTGGCCAGCCTGGAGCCGCTGGCGACCTTCCCCCTGACCAATTCCCTGGCGGCCTTCCTGGCCCCGTGGCTGATCGTGACGTTGGGAATTGCCTGGCGCCAGAGTTTCCTCACACCTCCGCTATTGCAGGCGGCCGGAAACGACACTAGCCCGACGCGCGAGCGAGGGCCGCAGCCCGGTCCCTCGCTTGTGCTTCGGGCTGGTGTGGATCGTCTCGTTTCCAACCGCGGGTGCTACGTTACGCTGGTGCTTTCCGTGCCGGTTGCCGCCTGCCTGGTGTTGACCAAGAGCCGCAGCAGCTTGATTGCTGCGGGCGTGGGGCTGGTGCTGTTATACGGCACGCGGCGAGGAACGACACTAGCCCGAAGCGCAAGCGAGGGAATAGGCCGCGTCCCTCGCTTGCGCTGCGGGCTAGTGTGGCCGCTTGGAGCGATCCGGCGGATCGGCTGGAGGCTGCCCGCTGCGGTGGGCGGCGCGCTGTTGCTGGCGCTGGTGGTCGCCGCGGCCGGCGGCGGGGCATCGCGGATGCTGGCCCTGGCCTCGAAATCGCTGGGCTATCGCCTGCAATACTGGCAGTCGTCGCTGGCGATGATCGCCGATCACCCCTGGGTAGGCGTCGGGCCGGGGCAATTCCAGAACGCCTACACGGCCTACATGCTTCCCACGGCGAGCGAAGAAGTCGCCGATCCGCACAATTTCCTGATCGAAGTCTGGGCAACCGCGGGAACGCCCGCCCTGGCGGTGCTCTTGGCCATGTTGGCCGCTTTCGGCTGGACGGTCATTCGCTCGGCTCAAGGTAGCAGGCACACTCCGTGTGCCGTGGCGGACGGCACACGGCGTGTGCCTGCTACTCAAGCGGACGGCACACGGCGTGTGCCTGCTACTCAAGCGGACGGCACACGGCGTGTGCCTGCTACTCAAGCGGACGGCACACGGCGTGTGCCTGCTACTCAAGACGATCATCCCCGCTCGGTTTACCTGGGGGCCTGCTGCGGTTTCCTCTTGGCTGTACCGCTGGGCCTGATGAATGGGGCCGGGCCGAGCTATGTGGTCGTGGGGCTGGGCTTGCCGATGTGGGTCTGGCTGGGCTTGCCGCTGGCGGCCGCGACGATGGCCCTGTTGGACCGCTGGGTGGTTGCCGGGCCGCTGTCGCCCCTGCTGCCGGCCATCGGCGTGTCGGTCCTGCTGGTCAACCTCTTGGGCGCCGGGGGCATCGCCGCGGCGGGCGTCGCCGGGACCCTCTGGCTGCTGCTGGCTGTGGGGTTGAACGTCGCCGGACCCGCGGAGCGGCTGGTGCCAAAGCCGGTTGGCTTGGCGCTCCTGGTTTTGGCTTCCCTGCTCGGTGCGGCCTGCTACCAGACGGCTTACGCCCCCGTTCTGGAGAGCCAAGTCGAGATCCGCAAGGCGGACATCACGCCGCTAGCGAGGGAGGCCCACCTGCTGGCGGCGGCGGCGGCCGATCCGCTTGCGGCCCAACCCTGGAAGGATTTGGCTGCGATGGCGATGCTGCGCTGGCAAGAGGAGCCATCGGATGCGGCGTATGACCGGTACGAGAAGTGTCGCCAGGCGGCGGCCCAATTGGATCCCAGGTCGTCGCCGATGTGGATGCGTTTTGGCGACGACGAGCTGGCGGCCTACGAGAAGCAGCCCCGGCGAGCACGGTTGGAGATGGCGATCCGGTCCTATTGGCGAGCGGTGCAACTGTATCCCAGCAGTGCGATCTGCCGGGCCAAACTAGCCCTGGCCTGTCAGAAGGCCGGCGACCACGAGACCTTTCGATGGCAGCGGGACCGCGCGATGGAGCTGGATCGCCTCACGCCCCACCCCGACAAGAAGCTCCCCGACGAACTCCGCCAGCGACTGCTGCGTAACTAGTCCGCCGGCAGGTCCGGGGCTATATTTGGTTGAACTGTTCGGCAGCGCGTAGGTTATGCTTTAGCATAACACCTTGCCCTATAAGATGTTGTGTTATGCTGAAGTAGAACCTACGAACACTTTTTCAGCATTGATGTCGCATGAAGATTTGGCTGATTGTCGGGTTGGCGGCGATTGTGGGTATTGCAGGAGGGATTGGCATGGCCGTGGTCCGCCAGCGGTCTGTCCCTTGGGACCCGTCCTTGCTACGCTCCCGTGGGCAGATCGCGCCACGATCCAAGACTGCTCCCCAGCCCAAGGTCGAGTTCGATTCGGCCGAGTTCAATTTTGGCGTGATGGACAGCCACGGTACGGATCGGCACGAGTTCGTCCTGAGGAGCGTGGGCAGCGCCCCGCTGATCCTGACCAAGGGCAGCACCAGTTGCAAATGTACGATCAGCGAGGTCAACGAGCAGCCGATCCCCCCCGGCAGTTCAGCCAAGGTGGCAGTCCAATGGTCGGGAAAAGGCAATTTGGGCGAGTTTCAACAGACCGCCAACGTCCTCACCAACGATCCGGCCCGGCCACAAATCACGCTGACGATCAACGGGCGACTGACGACCTCGGTTCGCCTTGACCCTGTAGAACTGGTATTCACACGCATTACCGCCGGCGAGGAGGCCAAGGGCAAGGTTCGCCTCTATGGCTATCTCGCCGAGCCCTTTCAAATTACCGATATCAAGGTGGATAAGCCCAAGGTTGCGGGGCTGTTCGATTTTCACTCTCGTCCCCTGTCCCCCGAGCAGTTGAAAGAGGATCAGGATGCGAAGGCGGGCTACGAGGTCGAGGTTACGATCAAACCGGGGTTGCCCGTGGGCCCCGTGCGGGAGAAAATTCTCCTGTCGACCAGTTATTCCAGCCATCCGACCCTGGAATTGCCAGTCTCGGGCAGGGTCAGCGGCGAGATCGCTATTGTCGGAAGAGGGTGGGTAGAGGAGAATGGCTTGCTGGACCTGGGTACGGTCAGCGGCCGCACGGGGGGACGGTACACCCTGTCGCTCTTCGCTGTCGGCCCGCACCACGCGGAGATCGTGTACGGGCCGGTCGAGATTGACCCGGATTCAGCGGATGTGCTCAAAGTGGAGGTTGGCCAAACTACCCCCGTTAACAACGGGGCCATGTCCCGAACCACCTTGACGATCGTGATCCCCGCCGGGAGCCCACCTGCGAACCACCTCGGGTCGGACACGGGCAAGCTCGGCCAGATCAAGATCAAGACCAGTCACCCTAACGTCCCCATGCTGCGGATCCTTGTTCGCTTCGCGGTGGAAGGTTGATGCCAAGAAACATGCTGCCATCGCTCGTCCTGGGCCTTATGCTGCCGGTCACCATGCTAGCGATGGCAGGCGGTTGTTTCCGCTCCGACTCTTCCTCCCCTAAAACGGAAGCGGCGTCAAAGCACGCCCAGGCGACCGACTCGGGCGTCGCAGCGTCACCCAGCGACGCATCGAAGCGGCGGCTCGCCAGCAACTCGTCGGATCGCATGATCCTTCCTCCGCTGCCGCGTCCAGAACCCCCCAATATGGAGGAATCGACGCCGCAGCATGTCCGGCCGTCCACCTCGGCGGAACTCGTCATTCCCGTCGAACCGCCGCTTGCGGTGCCCGACCGGATCGAGCCAACCGGATTTCACTCGGCGGACCCGAGGCGTACCCCGGCAACCGGCCCGTCCGCGGAGTCCCAGGGCGGCAACCCCGGATTGCGTCCCAATCCGCTGCGAACCAATGAAGTTCCCGCTTTTCCCACGCGGGTCGTCCCAGGTGCGCCGTCCACGACCGCGCCGGCGGCCAGTCCGTCAGCCGCGACGGTGGCCAAGGCCAATGGGCCGATTGGCAACGGGCCGGTCATCGGTCCCGGACTAACCGGGAGTACCGTCGCCGGGTCCGCCCACTCTCCCTCGACCGACCCGTCAGCCGGCGTCGCGCCGGCGTCGCTTCCCGATCTGACGAAGCCCTGGGGCAAGGGCAAGCACAGCGGCGTCAAGTTTGACCCGATCAAGGAGAACGGCGATATCTTTCAGGGGTGGACCCCGCCGCAATTTGCCCTGCTGATCAGCGGCCGGCAGGAGGGGTATCTCGAGCCCTGCGGCTGCGCCGGATTGGATCGCATGAAGGGCGGGCTGAGCCGGCGGTACTCGCTCTGTCAGCAGTTGCGCAGCGACGGCTGGCCCAAGGGGAGCAGATTGCCCTGGCCGCTGGTGGCGGTCGACGTGGGCGGCCAGATCAAAGGCCACGATCAGCAGGCCGTCTTCAAGTTCCAGGCGACCGCCGAGGCGCTGGCCAAGATGGGATACGACGCGGTGGGCCTGGGCGTGGGCGAGTTGCAGTTGCCCGCCGGCGACGTGCTGGTCGCCGCCCTGGATTTCGCTGCCGCCGGGCAAGGCCGCTTCGTCTCGGCCAACGTCGGCGTGCTGGACGAACCGGGGAAGATCGCCGAGCTGCCCAGCAAACGGATCGTACTGGCCGGCGGCAGGAAGATCGGCATCACGGCCGTGTTGGGCAAGGGCTGGCAGTCGCAGATCAACAACAGCGGTCTGCAGGTAAGCGACCCCGTGGCCGCGCTGCCGGCGGTGCTGGCGGACCTCAAGGCGCAGCGTTGCGATCTGTTGGTGCTCCTCTCCCACGCGTCGCAGCAGGACTCGAAAGCGCTGGCCCGGCAGTTCCGCGACTTCGACGTGGTGGTCGCCGCGGAAGGCCCGCCTGAGCCGCCCAACGACAAGCAGTACGTGCCGGGGACGAAGACCCTGCTGGTTACGACGGGCGAAAAGGGCATGAACGTGATCGTGCTGGGGTTCTATAACGATCCCCAGAACCCGGTCCGCTACCAGCGCGTGCCGCTGGACTCGCGCTTCGACACCGCGCCGGAGATCACCCTGGTGATGCGCAATTACCAGGCGAAGCTTCAGAACCTGATGCAAGGGGCTCCGCAGAAGACCAGGCCCACGCACCCCCGGGCGGAGCTCCTGGGGAAGTTCGTCGGCTCGCAGAAGTGCAAGGAGTGCCACGAGGGCTCGTACAAGATGTGGCTGAAGACCCCGCACGCCCAGGCTTGGGAGACGCTCAAGTCGAAGACCAATCCCCCGCGGACTTTTGATCCCGAGTGCATCAGTTGCCACACCGTCGGTTGGAACACGACGCAGTTCTTCCCTTATGAGTCGGGCTTCCAGAGCGAGAAGGAGACGCCGCAGTTGATCAACGTCGGCTGCGAATCGTGCCATGGCCCCGGCGAAAAACACTGCCTCGCCGAGAAAGGCAAGGACGTCGTGCTGCAGAAGCAGCTCGAAGACGCCGTGACCGTCACCAAGGAAGAGGCGGAGAAGCGGCAGTGCTTCACCTGCCACGACGGCGACAACAGCCCCGACTTCGATTTCAAGACCTACTGGCCCCGCATTGTCCACAAAGACTGAGTCGGCGGTGGTCAGCCGGGGGACGGGGGGACGCGGAGATGGGGAGACGCGGGGATATCACCGCGTCCCCGTGTCGTCGCGTCGCCGCGTCTTTTTCGATTCACTCAAGGTCTCCACAGTGACCGCCGGGCGTCGGCCGGCAACTCACTAGCGAGTCTACAAGGACGTAGCCGGCGGACGGTGGGGCTGGCCGCGAGGAATCGCTCTTTGGACGTGATCGAACGAACCGACGAGGAACTGGCCGCCGAAGCCGCCCGCGAAGCCTCCGACGGACCCGCCTTCGCCGAAATCGTCAGCCGCTTCCGGCCGCGGGTCTGGCGGATCTGCTATCGGCTGCTGGACAACGAGCACGACGCCAACGACGCCGCCCAGGACGTCTTCTTGCGGCTGTTCCTCCAACGGGCCGAGTTCGCCGGCCGCTCGAAGTACGCCACCTGGGTCCACGGCATCGCCCTGCGGACCTGCCTGGCCCTGCGCCGCGGACGCGGACGCCGCAAGCGGCACGAGACGGCCGTCGCCCAGCAGCATGCCCGCCGGCAATCGAGCGACCGCGGCAGCCCGCCGGGGCTGTCGATGGACCTGATGGCGATGCTCGAAACGCTCGACGAAGAAGACCGGGCGATGTTGATCCTCAAGTATGCGGAAGGTTACGACTACGAAGAGCTGGCCGCGCTGTTCGAGCTTTCCGTAAGCGCCTGCAAGATGCGGATCTTGCGGGCGAGGGAAAAGCTGCAGCACCAATACTCCGACCAGGTTGGGCAAACATGAGCCGCGATTTTCTTGAAAGACTTGCCGAGCTGGACGTGCCGGCGCCCCCCGTCGAGTTCGACCGGCAGTTCCACCGGCGGCTGAACCACGCCCTGCTCGTGCAGCAGACGTTGGACCTGGTGGTCCGGGCGATGCCCTGGGCCATCCTGCACCTGGCCCGCGCCCTGGCCGGTGCGATCGATTGCACGTTGACGGGGCAGTTCCACGGCCCCGGCAAGGATGAGGGCGACTAATCCAACCAACCCCAGGATGTCAAGGAGATTCTCATGGCAAGCGTCAACAGGGCGATGGCCGACGTCACGGCGACCGTCGACAAATCGAAGAACGCCGTCCTCGACAGCTTCACGAGCTTCACGCAGGCCTTTCACCAGGTGTACGAGCTGGTTCCCAAGGTGCTGGCGATGCTCGTGGTGGTGGTCGTGGGCTACATCGCCGCGCGGCTGGTGGGCCAGGCGATCACCAAGCTCAGCGAGAAGATCGGGCTGGAGAAGGCCGCCGAGCGCAGCGGCCTGGCGCAGTCGATGCGGCACATGGGCATCAAGCGGAACGTGCCCGCCGTCGTGGGCTCGATCGTCTTTTGGCTGCTGATGTGCGTCTTCGTGATGGCCGGTTTCAACATCCTCGGCCTGGAAACGCTCTCGCTGGCCATGCTGACGCTGGTGGGCTATATCCCCAAGGTACTGGTCGCCACGGTGGTGGTCGTGATCGGACTGTTGGTCGCCGGTTTCCTGCGGGGCCTGGTCGCCACCAGCGCCGACCGCGTGGGCATCGGCTACGCCAGTCAACTGGCCGGCACCTGCTACTATGTGCTGGCCTTGTTGACCTTCATGGCAGCCTTCGACCAGTTGGGTATCAACTTCAAGCTGCTGGACAACCTGATCATGATCGCCTTCGGCGGCCTGGCCGTGGGCTTCGGATTGTCCTTCGGCCTGGGCGGACGCGACGTGATGGCCGGGATCCTGGCCGGCTATTATCTTCGCCAGCGGCTCCAGACCGGCGACGTGGTGAAGGTGGCCGGTTTGGAAGGCCGTGTCCGCGAGGTCGGTCCCGTGGCCACGATCGTCGAGACCGATGAAAACAGCCTGGTGAATCGTCACAGCATCCCCAACACCAAGATGCTCAACGAGGCCGTCCGGTAACGCGGATTTTAGATTTTGGATTAACCGTTTATGCCCAGCGTAACGATTGTGAAGCCCTGGGGCGACCATGCCATCGAGCCCAAGTGGGGACGCAGCAGAATTTGCGACCTATTCATTGTTGAGAGGCCAGGCGCAGGGTGCCTCGAGTGGCTTGCCCACCCGTGTTTGCTCCGGCACTGGCTGACAAGCAGCCAATGGCACCCGCACGCGTCGCAACCAGCGTGGTAATCAGCAATGGTGCGCTTCATCCGGCAAACCGACTACCTTCAGCAGCGAGTTCGAGAGTTCATTCGGTCTCCCCTGGGAGGACGTGGACCGGGTGAGCGGTGGCTCCGCTGGGGAGCCGCGGCCATCGTGGTCGTTGTCGGGGCAATGGTTTCCACAATCGTCTTCTGCGAAGGCCGCTACGCCGCCCGCAAGTCCTTTGACAACGCCTTCCAGCGGCTAGCCGCCGACCGTGCTGAAGCCATTTCACGCGCGCTGGAGCTCTCGCTTCGGGACCTGGAATTCGCGGGTCAGGCGTGCGAACTCCAGCAAACCATGACCCGCGATGGTTTCACGCGGCTTGCCCGAAAGATCGTCGCGGAACACGAGGGGGTGCGGGCGGTCGTTTGGGCGCCTCGCGTCGCCAAAGGTTTCCCCGTCCTTTGGGCGCAGTCGGCCGGCAAAAACCTGCTCCCCGAGGGCTTCGAGATCGGATCGGACCCGGTTTGGCGGGCTGCGTTGGAACGGGCTCGCGACAACGGACAACTTTCAGCCACGGGACCAATTCCGCGGAATCGGACCGGCGACCGTTCCTACGGTTTCCTGGTCTTCGCGCCGGTCTACGACAAGGCGTCGCCCTGCCATGGCGTTGAGGATCGCCGCCGGCGATTACAGGGCTTCGTGGTGGGCGTCTATGGGGGGCGGGGTATCGTCGAGAGCGGCGCCCAGCAACTGGTTCCCGAGGGGCTCGCCTATCAACTGGAAAACCTCTCTGCGCCGCCGCCGCAGCGTCTCCTCTATCGCCACTTGCCGCGCATCGGGTCGATCGACTGGGACCCCGCCACGGCTATCGCCCGTTACCAGCGATCCTGGCAGGCCGCCGGACAGATGTGGCAGGCCGTGGTCGCGCCCGGCACTGCCTTTCTCCAGAACTATCGCACCCGGGCGTATTGGTGGACGCTGGCTGTCGGCGCGGTCTTGACGGCGCTGTCGGCCCTGAGCGTGCATCTCCTCACGACCGGGCGATTACGCGCGGAAGACTTGGTCCATCTGCGGACCCTCGAGCTTGCCCAGGAACGCGACCGGCTGGCCGTGACGCTCCGCTCGATCGGCGACGGCGTGATCGTCACCGATGCCGAAGGTCGCGTGACGATGATGAACGGCGTCGCGGAGCTTTTGACCGGCTGGAAAGAAGCCGAGGCCGCGGGCAGGCCGGAAGGGGAGGTCTTCAGGATCGTGGCCGAGGACACCCTGGAGGAACGGGAGAGTCCGGTGCGGTGCGTGTTGGCGACGGGCGTAAGGGTGGAGCTTGCCAATCACACGGCGCTTCTGGCCCGCGACGGCAGGCAACGGGCGATCGCCGACAGTTGTGCCCCTATCCGGGCCGGCGACCGGATCGTGGGCACGGTGCTCGTCTTCCGCGACGAGACCCACAAGCGTCACGCGGCCTCGGCCTTGATCGCCGAGCGAGCCAACCTCAACGCCATCTTCGACTCGTCGCCGCTGGGAATGTTCGTCCTCGACCAACAGGCCCAGATCGTCCGAGTGAACGCGGAGGCCGCATCGCTTGTGGCCCATCGCCCCTTGGATCTGCTCAAGCGGACGCCGGGTTCCGTCTTCGGCTGCCGCCATTGCTCCGACGACCCGCGGGGTTGCGGGTTTGCGCCCGTCTGCGGGTCTTGCTCGCTCCGTAAGGCGGTCGAGAAGGCGATCGCCTCCCGGCTTCCCGTGCGCGGGCTGGAGGCCCGCATGGATCTTGTTCGCGAAGGAGTTGCCCGGCTGGTGTGGCTGCGGCTGGGAATCCAACCCATCGATCTGGGCGGGCAGGCTCACATCATCGTGGCGCTGGACGACGTCAGTGAACATAAGCGGGCCGAGGCGGAATTGCAGAGCTATGTCAATGCCTTGGCCTCGGCGAACAAGGCGCTGGAGGACCTGGCTGCCGCCGCGGAGGCCGCCACGCGGACCAAGAGCGAGTTCCTGGCCAACATGAGCCACGAGATCCGCACGCCCATCACGGCGATCCTCGGCTATACGCAACTCCTGCTCACGGAGGAAGGAATCGACCGCGCCCCGGCGCATCGCGTCCGCACCTTCGAGGTGATCCGCCGCAACGGGGAATACCTGGTCGACCTGATCAACGACATCCTCGACCTGTCGAAGGTCGAAGCCGGGAAACTGCAGATCAACCGCTCCCGCTGCTCGCCCAAGCAACTGGTGGCCGACGTCGTGACCCTGATGCGCGTCCGCGCCGACGAAAAGCGATTGCAGCTCCAGACGCAGTTTGCCGGCCCCTTGCCCGAACTGATCTCCACCGACCGCACGCGCCTGAGGCAGATCCTGGTGAATCTCGTGGGCAACGCCATCAAGTTCACCGACCACGGAAAGGTGAGCATCGTGGTCCGCTACCTTGGGGAAGACGGCCCGCCACGGTTGCAATTCGACGTTACCGACACGGGCATCGGCATGACCCAAGAGCAGATGGCCTTGCTCTTCCGCCCCTTCAGCCAGGTGGACGCCAGCGCCTCGCGGAAATTCGGCGGCACGGGCCTGGGGCTGGCGATCAGCAAGCGGCTGGTCGAGGCCCTGGGAGGCCGGATCACCGTGCAAAGCCTCGCCGGCGAGGGAAGCACCTTCAGCTTCACCATCAACCCGGGCTCCTGCGAGGGTGCTCTCTTGATCTCCCCCGCCGCGGAAATCGCCGAATCCCCGCCGCCCCATGACGTCGCACCAAGGATCAAGAAAAACGTTTTGCGCGGGCGGGTGCTGGTGGCTGAAGACTCGCCGGACATCCAGCGGCTGACCGTCCTGCTCCTGGAGTCGGCGGGCGCCGAGGTGGAAGCCGTGGAGAACGGCCAGCTCGCCGTCCAGCGGGCGTGGGCGGCCTGGCAAAGCGGCCGGCCCTTCGACGTCGTCCTGATGGACATGCAAATGCCGATCATGGACGGCTACGCGGCGGCCAGCGAGCTGCGCCGCAGAGACTATCCGCTGCCGATCATCGCCCTGACGGCGCACGCCATGTCCGAGGATCGCCAGAAATGCCTCGACGCGGGCTGCGAGGACTACCTTGCCAAACCGATCGACATCGCGCAACTTACCGCCAAGGTCGCCCAGTATTGCGCAACCGCGGCGGAGACTCGCTAACGATCGGCCAGGGAACGGCTTTGCGGCAATGGTAGGGTGGGACAAGGCCGCCGTGGCGGACGCCGGCCCACCAGGTGCCGTCAGAATCGGTGGGCCGGCGCTCGCTTACGCGAGCTTGTCCCACCCTACTCGTCTAAGGGTCAACTCTTCGCGGCGTAGAGCTCGGCAAACTCCAGGACCCAGTGGTCGATCAACTGCCAATAGGAAGCCTGATCGACGTCGGCCAGTTTCTGGTAGTGATTGCGGTTGAAGACTTCCTTGTTGCGGATCGTCGCCTTGGCGGCCAGCTCCAGCACGTAGAGTTCCGAAAGCGGGCGAATGAGCATCTCCAGGCGGCTGAAGACCGTGGACCGCACGTGGCGCGGGCGGATGCTGATGTCGTCGCGGCTCACCGCCGCGCCCCAGCCGCGCTCCGTGACCACCGTCTCATATTGGAAGCCCGGCAGGTACTGCGGCAGCTTCCGCAGGCAGTCCTCGATGTGCTCGGAAAGCTCCAGGCGATACTGCGTGTGCAGCCGCCGCAGCTCCTGCTCGGTGAGGGCCTTTTCGGCCTCGGCCTGCGCGGGCGTCGCTGGCCCGCTGGCCGCGCTGGATCGCCTTTTCCAGTCGTTTCTCGAAGTCCGACACGCTAGAAGTCAGAAGTTAGAAGGCAGGAGTCAGGAGTTAGGAGGCGGGAGGACATAACACTTGAGAGCATTGTTCGGCTACCGCTCCGCTTTGCCTCCTGCACTCTGCAGGTGGCAAGAACGATGCGTTCTCGGCACAATAATAACCGCTCCCTTCAGCTCGCAGCGACTGTTAGCTCGTTAGCCCAGGCGGCCACGCCGGCAGACCCCCCTCGGGGCCGGCGTGGCCGCCAGCGCTAACGTGGCTCCCTTCAGCCCGTACAGCGTCTACGTCCCGCGATTCTAACTTCTAACTCCTAACTTCTAACTCCTTACGTCTGCTCGGGAGGGCCCTGCTCCTGGTCGCCCTTGGTCTTCGGCTCTTCCTCGGGCGGCGGCTCGTGCTTGACTTGAAAGAACTGCGCCAGGTCGCTGAAGCTCCGCAGGGGCGCCTTGCCGTTCCGCATCTCGTCGGTCAAGGGCGTGATCGGCTTGGGCGGACGCTTGGGTTTGTACTCGGGCCGCGGCGGCGGGGGCGGACGTTGGCCCTGCTGGGGCCGCGGACCCTGCGGCCCAGCGCCTTGCGGCCGGGGATGCTTCTGCGGGGGCCGTGGCGGACGCGGCGTCTGGGCCGGCTGCAGCTCGCCCTCGGGGGCCGGCGGCGGCGCGGCGGGACGCGACTCGTGACGCCGGCCGGCGATGCGCTGCGTTCCCGGCGGGATCATCGACAGGGAGACGCGGCGCCGCTGCTTGTCGACCTCGACCACCCAGACCCTAATAATGTCACCCACGGCCACCACGTCGTGCGGGTCGCGGACGAACTTGTCGGCCAACTGGCTGACGTGCACCAGTCCGCTATCGTGCATGCCGATGTCGACGAAGGCCCCGAAGTCGACCACGTTGAGCACCGTGCCCCGAAGCTCCATGCCCGGCGCGAGGTCTTCCAGCTTGAGGATCCCCTGCTTGAAGACCGGGGCCGGCAGGTCTTCGCGCGGATCGCGTCCGGGCCGGGCCAACTGGCTGAGAATGTCCCGCAGCGACAGCTCGCCCACGCCCAGCTCGGTTGCCAGGGCCTTCACGTCGACCTTGGCGATCCGCTCCTGGAGCCTGGTCTGGCCCTCCTTTTCCAGGAGGTCGGAGGGGGTAGATTCCAACTTCAAGAGCACGCGTCCGGTGATCTCATAACTTTCGGGGTGGATCCAGGTGGCGTCCAGGGGATTGTCCCCGGAGGTGAGCTTGAGGAAGCCGGCCGCCTGGACGAAGGTCGCCTCCCCCACGCCCGGCACTTCCTTCAACTGCTGCCGACTGCGGAAGGGACCCGCTTGCAGCCGCTGCTCGTAGAGCCGCCGGGCCGTCAACTGGTTCAGGCCGGAGACGTAGCGCAGCAAGGCCGGGCTGGCCGTGTTGGCGTCCACGCCCACGTAGTTCACGCAGGATTCGACGACCTCGTCCAGCGAAGCCTGGAGATGCCTGGCCTTGACGTCGTGCTGGTAGAGCCCCACGCCGATGTTGGCCGGCTCGATTTTCACCAGTTCGCTCAAGGGGTCCAGCAAGCGGCGGCCGATGGAGACCGCGCCCCGCAGCGTGGCGTCGTAATGGGGGAACTCCTCCCGGCCGATGCGGCTGGTCGAGTAGACGCTGGCCCCGGCCTCGTTGACGATCACATAGCAGACCTTGCCCGCTAGCTCGCCAGCGATCAACTCGGCGACGAAGTCCTCCGTCTCGCGGCAGGCGGTGCCGTTTCCCACGGCGATCACCGTCAGCTCCAGCCGTTGGACCATGTCCAGGATCACCTTCTTGGCCTCTTCCTTCCGCTCCGGCTTGCCGATCAGGTAGATCAGCCCGTGCTCCAGCACGTTGCCGAACTGGTCCAGGGCCGCCAGCTTGCAGCCGTTCTTGAAGCCCGGATCGATCGCCAGCAGGCGGCGGTCGCGGACCGGCGGCTGCAAGAGCAGGTTCCGCAAGTTCTTGGCGAAGACCTCCACGGCATGGCCTTCCGCCCGCTCGGTCAGCTCCCGGCGGATCTCGCGATCCAGGCTGGGAAGGATCAGCCGCCCCAGCGCGTCGCGGGCGCAGCCGCGGAGCAGATCGGCGTGCGGGTGGCCGGCAGGGATGCACTCTTCATCGAGCGCCTGGTACATGGCCTCCATGTCGCACTCGACCTTGACGCGGAGCACCTTTGCCCGCTCGCCCCGGTTGATGGCCAGGATGCGATGCGGGGGAATTTTGCGGATCTCTTCCTGGTAGCTGAAGTAATCGCTGAAAGCCTTGTACTTCTTCTCCTCGATGCGCTTCTTCTTCTGCTCCTTCTTGCTGAGCCTCTTCTCCGCTTTCGCTTGCTTCTGCCGCGGCCGCTCGCTGGCCGGAGGTCGGGGATCGGGGGCCGGGGGTTGGGGGGCGGGGGCCGGGGCGACCGCGTCACCGAGCGAGGCGGCGCTGCCCTCGGCGGAGTCGTCGGTGACCGTCGCCTCCGCCATCTCCGCCGGCGCTTCCGCCAGGGCGGCTACGACCGGCGGTGGGATAGCAGCCGTCTCCACAGGTTCCACGGCAACTGCTGCAACCACCTCTGGTACGATTCCCTCGGGCTCGACGATCGGTGGTGGCTCGGCCGGCGCCACCGCGGAGACGATCGATTCAGCAGCAGACATGTCAGGCGCAGGCCGATCGAGATACTCCGGCGGTTTCTCCGCCTCACCGGTCCCCGAATCCCGGCCCCTGGCCCCCGGCACTTGCTCCGGCGGTTTATCCGCGACGGGTTTCGACTCGCCGATCTGAGTGCTGACGAGCTTACCCGTCCGCTGCAGGACCTCCCGCAGTTTCTGGCGAAGCTCCGCCCGTTCGCTGAATTGCTCGGCGAGGATGTGGCCGGCCCCGAGCAGGGCTTCGGCGGCCGTGGGGATCTGGCGATCGAGATTGACGAAATCCGCCGCGCGCCGGTCGAGGTCCGCGCAAGCGGGATCGGCCGCGAGGATCTCGCCGGCCAGGATCTCCAGTCCGCGAGAGCGGGCCAAGGTGGCCAGCGTCTGCTTTTTGGGCTTGTAGGGCAGGTAGAGGTCTTCCAGCCGTTTGGCGGTGCTGGCCGCCTGGATCTGCTTGGCCAACGTCTCGCTGAGCTTGCCTTGGGCCTCGATCGAGCGGCGGATGGTCTGCTTCCGTTCGGCAAGCTGCCGCATCTTGACCAACCGCGCCTGGATCTGCCGAATCTGCTCTTCGTCCAGGCCGCCCGTCTGATCTTTTCGATAGCGGGTGATAAAGGGAACCGTGTTCCCTTCATCGAGAAGTTCCAGGACCGCTTGAATTTGCCGGAGCGGAACCCCAAGGCCGCGAGCCAAATGCCGCAGGTTGATGGTTATGGGATCGCCCATGAGCAGTTTGCAGGCGTCAAAGTTCCTTTGACGCAAGGTTCGTAAAGGCAGGGACTTAGTGAACGTCCCACTCTAGGGTATCTTGGCCGCGGTGTCAAGATTCTCCTTCGGCAGGCGGATTGCCCAGTTTATTATGATGCAGGCCCTCCCCTGCGTACCCCGCTACTGTGGGCATTCTGGGCAGAGTTTCCTCCCAAGTCGCTCTTTCTCAGAAAAACAGATTTTCCCGGAAAGATTCTTCAAACCGGACAGCCAGTAAATGCCGATATGGTGGCTGGAACTTTTGCAGAAAGGGAATTTTGCATGGGACGCACGCCGCTTCGGATCTATCACGGGCCGCAGGAAGATTCCCGGGATCTGCAAGTTTCCGAGAGTCAACACGCCCGACGCAAGGTAACCGTCCCGCTCGGCGACGTATTACCCCTGCTGGCCGATGCCGTTCAATCCGATCGGACGTGGCTGCGAGACTTCCGCGACGACGAAGTGACTCTCTCGATGGATCTCTACGAAGTCATCCTCGCCTACCAACACTACCGTCGTCCTTCCGCCTGAGATGCGGCGTTGACATCCAGCGCGTCTAGCGCCGCGGGACGCGAGGGGTACACGGCCCAAATTTGGTCCAGCCGCGTCACTTTGAGGACTTCCAGGCAGAGAGGCTGCACGCCGCACAGCGCCAGGGCGCCACCCCGCCGCTTCAAACGCTGCCACACCCGGACCAGCAATTCCACGAACCGCGAGCCGATATAGTCGGTCTGGCTGAGATCTACCAGCAAACAGGGCGGGTCGGCCTGCGCTGCTTCACGCAACACCTGCTCGGAGAACTCCGACAAGGATGCCTCGTCCAACGAGTCACAGCGAGGACCGGATTCGACGATCGTCCATCCCCGCTCGTGCAGGACCTCGCGCATAAAACCTCCCCATCGCCGCAGCTTACGCATCCCACGAAGGTGCAAAGCTACCGCCCTCATTGCCCCCTATTGGCAACCTGCGTCGTTTCAGTTTAGTTCAACAACCGGGCCGTGACAATCCCCCAACTTTGGGAAAGGTAGGGCGGCTCGCGGGCACCGACGCGAAGCGTTGGCCGGCGAGCCCCGTTGAGATTTTGGATATAATGGACAAATGACTAGCGAACCTGATGCAAAAGGAGGTTGGGTGAATTCAGCGGATCGACCTTTGCAAGCGGCGGCGGAAAGCCCAACGCACTTCCTCGAGGACCTTGCCGGAGTGCCCGCCGCGCGCGGGGACGCGGCCGAGCCGGGGCACACTTCCGACCTCATTCAGCAGATCAAGGAGACGGCCGACAAGCTGGCGGCGGACCACGCCAGCCGGGGCGACCTGAAAATCCTCAGCCGCACGCTGCGGGAGCTCCGCTACGCCTTCAAGGTTTTCGCCCCCTACCGCTGCTGCCGCAAGGTGACCGTTTTCGGCTCCGCCCGCACGCCTCCGAGTCATCCCAGCTATCAGCAGGCGGTCGAGTTCGGCCGGGCGATGGCCCACGAGGGCTGGCTGGTGGTGACTGGGGCGGCTTGCGGGATCATGGAGGCGGGTCACGTGGGGGCTGGCCGGGAGCACTCGATGGGGTTGAACATCCTCTTGCCCTTCACGCAGCTTTCCAACCCGGTCATCGCCGGCGACGCCAAGCTGGTCCACATGAAGTATTTCTTCACGCGGAAGCTGATGTTCGTCAAGGAGTGCCATGCGATCTGCCTGCTGCCCGGCGGGTTCGGCACGTTGGACGAGGGCTTGGAGGTGCTCACCCTGTTGCAGACCGGCAAGCGGGACATGGTGCCGGTGGTCTTCCTGGACGAGCCCGGCGGCGACTACTGGAAGTCGTTCCAGCAGTTCATCCAACAGAGCCTGTTGGCGCGGGGAATGGTTGCGCCCGACGACATGGCCCTCTACAAGCTCAGCGACAACGTGGCCGACGCGGTCGCCGAGATCCTGGGATTCTTCCGCGTTTATCAGGGGATGCGGTACGTCCGCCGTCAACTCGTGTTGCGGTTGAGCCAAGCGCCGTCGGCCGCGTGTCTGGACGAGATCAACCGCTCCTTCGCCGACCTGCTGGTCAGCGGCCAGTTCAGGGTCGGCGGCCCGCTTCCTGAAGAGAAGGACGAGCCCCTGCTGGCGGATCTTCCGCGGCTGATCTTCCACTTCAACCGCCGCGACTTCGGCCGCCTCCGCCTCCTGATCGACTGTCTGAACCGGGACTGACTATAAGTTGCGGTGGAAAAAAAACTTATGCCAGCGAGGACTCTTTTTCAAGAGAAGCCTAGTGCCATTGACCACTAACCACTCTCGCTTGGCGGGCCGGTGTTCGCTTGCGCGAGCTTGTCCCACCCTACTCGCAGAAGTTTTCACGATGACAGCCTCGACTCGGCTTTCCACGGGCGTTGACGGCTTGGACGGGCTGATGGGCGGCGGCCTGCTGCCGGGCACGCTGACCGTGGTGGTGGGCGCAACGGGCATCGGCAAGACGCAACTCGGGCTGCAATTCGCCCAGGCCGGCCAGCGGCAAGAGGGGCGGCCGGGCGTGGTCTTCGATCTCACCGCCCGGGGCGACTCGCAGAACCACGCCGACTACGCCCGGCGGATGTTCGGCCGCGAGCTGTTGTCCGTCCCGCCGGACAAGGAAGTGTCGCTGACCGACTTCTTCCGGCCCGAGCGGCCGCACGGCGACTACCTGCACGTCTTCCAGCAGTCCGGCCGGCGGGTGACGCGGCAGGACCTGGACTCCGACGCCTGGCACGACTGGCAGGCGGAGGTCGCCCGGCGTCTGGCCGTGTCGATCGCCTTTTTCTACGGCAATTTTCTCCAGGGGGTCCGCCGCGTGGTGGTCGACGGCGTCGAGCCGGTGGGCCGGCCCAGCGACTCGATCCAGTTGGAGCTTTTCGAGTACGTCTATCACCAGATCCTCCGCAAGGACCCGGAGTGGGTCGCCCGGGATCTCTTCCGGCAGGACTTCCACCGCAACGCCGCCGAGGCCGCCCGCCACGTCTACGACCCGGCTGCCATCGGCTGCCTGCTCTTGTACACCTCGCACGAGACGACGTTGGACGGCCTGATCGAGCGGCCCTTGGATGAGGGCGACCTGCTGTCCAACGCCAATACCATCCTCTACCTGGGCAAGATCCGCGAGGGCACCTGGTTCCGCCGGGCGCTGTACGTCGCCAAGCATCGCGGCAGCGTCTGCTCCGACGAGATCATCCCGTATCGCATTTCCCAGCGGGGGATCGAGCTGGAGTGAGTTAGGTCTCAAACGGTAAACGCCACCACGGGGTTTATCCCCGTGGAGCGATGATTGGCAGCTACAAACGCCGTAACGCCCACGCCGATTTTTCCCGTGTCCGCCCGGCCGGCTAAGCCGGCCGGGCGGACACGGGAAAAATCGGAACCCCTTGGGGGGCGGGCGATCCTAGCCGCCAATCATCGCTCCGCCGGCACAAGGCCGGCGGTGGCGTTTACAGTTTGAGCCGAGGTCATTTTCGTAGGAGTTAGACTTGCCTAGCTGACCGCGATCTCCAGCGTTTCGCCGGCCTTGAGCATCGCGTCGGCATCAAGGGTGACGACAAGCCGGCCGGACTCCAGGGCATGAGTGGCCGCAACGGCTCGGCCGGCGACCGTGACGGCGACTCGACTGACGGCGGCCTCACAGCGCAAGGCCAGGGTCTTCAACCGCAGCTTGCCCCACTTCAGCTCCACGGCGGCGGTGTGCACCCCGGCCGCTCGCCGCTGGCGGAGCGTGCCCCAGCCTTCGGCCGAGGTGAAGGCGGCGCGGAAATCATCGGGCGCGATCCGCGGGTCGAAGGCCAGGTAGCCCTTCGGCCCGTGGTACTCGAAGCCGCAGGCGGCCAGGTAGACGCCGTAGCTGGCCATGGCCCGGGCGTAATGGTCGCCGCACTCGACCTCGTTCCAGGGGTTTCGCCGGGAGGCGTGGTAGCGGTCGTGGATCGCGCGGGCGACGGCCAGCCCTTCGGTGACCAGGCCCTCCCAGATCATGTGCCCGGCAACCTGGTACTCGAAGCCGGTCATGCACTCGTTGAAGTAGCCGAAGGCCCAGTCGGGGGCGCGGCCCTGGGCGTCCTTCTTGTCGCCCTTGGGCCAGGTACACATCAGCAGTCCGCCTTCGCCGGGCATGGCGTACCAGCGGCCCATCGTGTTGGCCTTGCGGAAGGGGCCGACGTTGGGCGTGAAGTTGTATTTCCAGAGCGAGCGGAGCGCCCCCTTGACGTGCGTCTCGTCGAGGATCCGCCCCAGGCCCACCTGGAAGGCCCAGCTCTGCCCGAACACTTGGTCGATCTCACAGCCGCCAGCCGACTTCATGGCGTCGGGATGCTGGGGATCGGGCTTCTGGATGAAATACTCGCCGTTCCAGAGCTCGGAGACCAGGTTGCGGCTGCCTTTCTCGAAGATCCCCCGGCACTGCCGCGCGAAGGGCTCGTCGCCGACTTCCTTGGCCATCTCCTCCCCCGCGCAAGGCCGCCAGGAAGAGCGAGCTGATCCAGGCAATGGGACCGAACCAGGTGGTGTCCAGCGTGTTGGGCTGGCCGGTCTCGATCAGTCCGTCGCCGTCGGCGTCCTGGCGGATGAGCACCCCCAGGGCCTTCTTGATCTTCGGCCAGTTCCGCCGCAAAAAGGCGTCGTCGGCCGACATCAGGTGCTCGCGGTAGCTGCGCAGCACGCAGCCCGCCTGGCCGTCGGTCGCCAGGCTCTCGCCCTCGCCGCGGAAGTTGATGACGCCCGAATCGTCGTGGAAGGCCAGGCCGAAGTCGGTCCGCTCGCGCAGATCGCGTTCCAGTTCGGGGAAGAGTCGGGCGACGGCCTGGGCGTAGTGCCAGACGTGGGTGCAGGTTCCCTCGCAGCAGCCGACCCCTTCCCAGCCGTAGAAGCGGCCCGAGCGGAAGCGGTGGCAGGTGGACGTGGCCAGGATGCAGGCGTTCAACAGCGTGCGATCGAGGAACCAGTGGGGAAGCGTGGAGTCGTACCAGGTGTCGTGCCAGAGCCGCGTCTGGGCGGCCAGGCGGTCGAAGTTTCTTGCCACGTACTCGGCCACCGCCCCGGCCGAAGCGAAGCGGTTGGCATAATACCGCCCGCCATCCTTGAGCGACAAGTTGGGGAAGTGCCAGGCGATGACGTAGGTGGCCGTGGCCTCTTTGCCGGGCGCAAGGGACATGGATCGCGCGAGCGAGGCCACAGGCGCGTGCGGGTTCGTGCCCAGCGGCTCACTGGCTTGGACCGGCTCGTGACCAGGAGTGAGCGACCTGCCGATGCCGGGCACGATGAGTCTGTCGCAGTCGGCCTCATCGTGCGGCCGGGGCTCAAGCAGGGCGAGGGCCATCGTACCGAAGTCGGGCTGTTGGTTCAGCTTGCCGGACGGCTGGTCGGTCATGACGATCCGGCCCACGCCGATATTGCCCCAGGGGCCGGTCTGGCGATCGACGATCTCCAGTTGGGCCGTCTTGCCCTCCCATTCGTGAACGCCAAAGGCAGCCGGCCTCATGCGGTTGTCGTTGTGACCGGTGGCCGTGCGAACGGCCTTGCCGTCGACCAGCAGATTGATGCACGTCTGGCCTGGGTGATTGCCTCCGCCGATCCAGAAGCTGAGAAACTTGCGTTGGATGGTGAACGGCCGGCTGGTGAGCTTGCCGGTCTGGTTGTCTTTCTCGCCGACGTTGCTGCCGGGGGCCGAGGCGTGGGAGTTGACCACGCGGAGGCCCGGTCCGCCCACGTCGCCTTGGTATTGCGGCATCTTCGCTTTGAGCACCGGCCCCGTGCCGAAGGCCGTTCCTTCGACCTGCCACCCCTCGTAGGTTTCCTTCTGGAAATCTTCCAGCACGATCTCGGGGCGCGAGGAAGGAGGGCCGGACGAGGCACTGCACTCCACCATGGTGAGTTGAGGACTGCGAACCGTGCGATTTTCCTTGGTCGCCATCGCCGCCGCGCTGTTCGCCATCGCCGCCCCGCCCGTATGGCAGCAGACGGCATTGCCCAAGTAACCGTAGAGACTCGCCTCGATGACTTCCTGCCCCACGTTCTTGACCTTGACCTGAATGATCGTGGCCGGCAGGCTCGAATCATCGACGTTCAAGGGGATGAAGGGCGAGAAGACCTCCAGCGAGACGACGAGGGGCTGGGCCGGATCGCGGTACTCGACGTAGCCGATCGGATATTCGCCGCAGAAGGCGACTTCGGAAAAGAGGCCCCCTGGAAACTTCAGGCAGCCACTACGGACCCAGCCTCCGTTGCTACGACCACTAAAGTCAATGGCAAATCCTTGCAGCACGGGGCTCTGGGCCACGAGCGGATGGGCGTAGTGGGCGTCGCCCGTGCCGATCTGCTGGTTGAAGATATCCCAATGCCAGAGATTGCCGTCGCCGCCAAGGTAGAGCTGGCCCGCGCAGAGCCCGCCGACCGGCATGCCGATCTTCTTCAGCTCGTCCCCGCAGTAGACCGTGCGGCCGCCCCGGGCCGTCAGCGACTGGACCCACGCGGGGCTCAGCTTTTTGTCGGGCGGGACCAACCTGGCGAAGTCGGCCGCCTCGAACGGCCCGGCCATCGCCGGCGCGGTTGAGGCCATCGCCGCCGCGGCTCCCAATCCTACCAGCTTGAGGAACTCCCGGCGGCTGGCTTCTCCACAATAGTCGGGCCGGTTGCAGGAGCGAGAATCTTCGGGTGTTTCGGCCATGGGAAACTCCGGAGGCTAACAGGGAACAAGCAGATGAGGAGAAGAGGAGATACGTGGAAATCCCCGCGTCTCCGCGTCCCCGTGTCTCCGCGTCTTCCTCAATTCTCCAACGTCTTCCGCACCTCTTAGGATTTCAGCGCCGCCAGGCCCTTTTCGGCCGCGTCGCGGACGTATCTCTCCTGAGGGTCGCTTCGCGTGTCGCGGAGGTGGGTGTAGATCTCGGCGGCTGGGCCCTTCTTGCCGGCCGCCGCCAGCTTCTCCGCCAAGACCAGGCAGTGCTTGGTGGCCTGGATCCGCTCCCAGCCGGGCTCGACGCCGGCCGCCTTGATGAGCAGGTCGACCGACCCGGCGTCGCCCATGCGGGCCAGTCCCCAAGCGGCGGCCAGGCGAACCTCGCGGTCCTCATCGGCCACCAGCGGGCGCAGCGCGGGGATCGACTCCCGATCGCCGATCTGACCGAGGGCCTGGACGATGTTCAGCTTGCACTGGCCTTTGGCCTGGGGCAGGGCTGCCCGCAACGGCGGGGCAGCCCCCTCTCGGATGGCCACCAGGGCCATGGCGGCCGGCGCGCTGAGGTCGTCATCGCAAAGCACCTGGCCCAGGGCGGCCGTGGCTTCGCCGTGTCCGAACGACTGCAATTCCTGGCAGAGGTAGGCCTGGATCGTCTTCGGACGGCTGCCGCCGATCTGCGAGGCCAACGTCTGGCTGAACTCGCGGCGGGCGGCCTCGTCCTTGATCTGGAGGAGGTGGTTGCCCAGGCAGTGCAGGGCGTAATGGGGCTTCACGTCGGCGGGCTCTCCCGGGCCGGCCAAGAGATTGATCAGGCCGAGCACGTTGTCCTTGCCGCCCTTGGCGATGGCGGCGATGGCTTGCTCGATCTTCGCCTTGTCGATGTTCGTGCAGAACATGCCGCGGCCGTCGGGGTCGGGCATTTGCTTGACGAGTTTCTTGAGGTCTTCTGATGCTGCCATCGAGGTGATCCTTTGCTAAGTGGACTGGTGAGCGGGGTTGCTGGAAGGGGACAGTCCCATTTTCGCCGCCACGCTGCGCGTGACGAGCGAAAATCGGGACAGTCCCCCGCCGATCAGAGATGCCAGGGGGCACGCATGGGCTGATAGACCAGCCGATTGGCCTCCTCGTCGCCGACGATCTCTTCTTTGACCGGGTCGTAGCGGAGCTTGCGGCCGGTGCGGATGGCGATGTTGCTCAGGTGCATCAGCGCGGCCGTGCGATGGGCGGCCTCGGCATGGCCCCCCGCCCGCTTCCGGGTCTTCACCGCCTCGGGGAAACTCACCAAGGGCTCGGGATCGGGCAGGGCGGCCAGTTTCTCCCGGTCCTCCTTGCTGAGGTCCTCCAGGCCGATGCCCCGCTGCTTCTTGCGGTTGTAGGGCTCGCCCCATTCGCCGCTTTCCAGCACCAGCGTCAGGCCGTCGGCATAGGTCAGCTCGCTCCAGCCCCACATGCCGCAGGCCTCGGGGTGCGCCGGAGGAGCATAGGCCTCGATGGCGACGGGACTGGTGAAGTCCTTGGCGTAGGCGTAGTTGAAAGGGTCGAGGTGGTGCTGGCCCATGTCGCCCAGGCCGCCTCCCTCGTAATCCCAGTAGCCGCGATGCGTGCCGCCGAAGCGGTGGGGGAAATAGGCCCGCAGCGGCGCCGGCCCGCAGTACATGTTCCAGTCGAGGTTCTTGGGCGGTGTCTGCGGCCTGGCGTTGACCATGCCGCTCCACTCGGCCACCTTGAAGCCGCCGCGCTCGATGACCACGGCCTTGCACTCTTTCACCAGCCCGCTGGCCATGATCTTGTGGATTTGCTTGTTGGCGCCGAAGCGGCCGAAGGTGCCGACCTGGAAGATGCGGCCGTAACGCTGCTCCGCCTGGACGACCGCGCGGCCCTCCGCGATAAAGCGGCACATGGGCTTTTCGCAAAGCACGTCCTTGCCGGCCTCCATGGCGGCGATCGAGATCAGGGCGTGCCAGCCGGGGTGCGTGGCGATGGCCACCACGTCGATGTCGTTGCGCTCCAGCAGCCGGCGGAAATCGGCGTAGATCGTCTTGTTGTCGGCCTGGTCGAGAAACCTGACGTCGCAGCGGGCCACCATGCGGGCGGCGGGGCCCAACCCACCGAACGTTCCTGGCCCACGGCCGCCGCAGCCGATCAGCGCGCCGCCGAGACTCTCGCTCGGGGGCGTATGGCCGGGACCGCCCAGCACGTGCCGCGGCACGATCGTCGCCACGGCCACTCCGGCCGCCGTGCCCTTCAAGAATTGCCGGCGGCTGACGCCTCGTCGTTGCTCATTCATGGGTACATCTCCAGCAGGGGTCCTTGGGAACGCGATTACCCCCCAGCATACCGCCCCGATTTTTCAATAGCAATCTACTGCCGGGTGACCTTTTTAATCAGGCTCGACGCCTTGCGCGACGCCTCCTCGTCCTCGAAGCCGATCACCGCCGAGAATCTCGTGCCCACCACCTGCGCCACCAGGAAGCTGAGGTTGATCCCCGCGCCGGCAATCGCCTGGGAGATGGCCGACCCCAAACCCGGCCTGTTGTCCCCCTCGACGAGCAAGGTGGGGATCGACGAGGCGGCCAGTCCGGTCGCTTTCGCCGCGGCGAGCGATTTCTTCCCGGTCAGGGGAGCGACCTCGATGGCAGCCTTGCGCTCGTCGCCCGGGTGACGGTAGCCCATCACCACCTGCAAATCGGCCCCCGCCTCGGCAAGCGGGGCCAACACCTTGCCCAGCACTCCGGGCTTGTTCTCCACCTCGCTCCGCCACAGGGTGATCTTCTTGACACTAACACTCATGGCCATTGCTCCTTTCACCATGCGATTGGATGAGACGAAAACCCTGCTACCATTATGGCACGAGTCGTCAGGACAACAAGCGGCGGCCACGCCGGCTGTTTGGGGATTGCTCCAGCCTTGGGCAAGCTCATCGATCTCCCGCCGCACCCGCAAGCTCTTCGTCCGCTGGATCAACCGCGTAACCAAGGCCCGGCTAGTGCTGGCCGGGGGCCAGTTGGGGGTGATGCCCCCCCATCGCTCCAGGGCCTCGGTCAGCGAGTCGATTTCGGCCAAGCGTTCGAGATGGGCGAGTTCGGGGCGTGACATAGCACAAGCACAGCAGATAGCGCGTCCGTTTTGGATCCTTGATATCGCGGGGGGCATCGTGTACCATGCGGTTCTAATTAGCCGAGGTCTCCCTGTTTACTCCCGGTACCGCACGTGGTACTATATTGGAAAGCAGTACTGGAAAGGGAGCCGTCGCCAAGTGACCATGAGCAAGAAGATTAGTCTTTCAGCTCGCGATGTTCTCAGGAAACCGTACGCTCGGATTCTAACCCCCGAGGAGGACGGCACGTACTCGGCACAATTGCTCGAATTTCCCGGATGCTTCGCCGAGGGCGATACCGCTGCAGAGGCGATTGAGGATCTCGAAAAAGCGGCCGCTTCATGGATCGAGGCCTCGCGTGAGCAAGGCCGGGAGGTCCCCGAACCGTTGGCGAGCTACGCATACTCTGGAAAAATCAATCTCCGCCTTCCCAGGTCGATCCACAAGCAAGCTGCTCGCTTCGCACAAAAGGATGACGTGAGCCTCAATCAGTTCTTTGCAAGCGCCATTGCAGCGAGGGTCGGCGCCGAGGACCTTTACGAGCGTTTGGCGCAGAGACTCGAAGCTCGATTGGCGCCGCTTGCGCGTTGCGACGTCCCGGTAGATTACCAAGGAAATCGTGGCACCATTGGTCTGCGTCGAAAAGAGGAGCCGAATATGTCGAGCCTGCTGCCGATCCTGCTGGCCCAAGCGCCCGAGTTCAACTGGGCGCCCTGGGCGGTCGCCGTGGTGGTTTTCGGCCTGCTGTTGTTGGCCGTGCTGGTGATTGTGATGGTCGGTTACGGCAATCTCTGGTTCCAGGGATACATGTCCAGCGCGGACGTGAGCATGTTGAGCCTGATCGGCATGAGCTTCCGCCAGGTGGACGCCCGGGTCATCATGCGGTCGAAGATCATGGCCATGCAGGCGGGCTTGGGGCGGGAGAATGTCACCACGCGGCGGCTGGAGGCCCACTACCTGGCCGGCGGCAACGTTCCCAACGTGATCATGGCGATCATCGCCGCCCACCGCGCGGACCTGGACCTGGATTTCGACAAGGCGGCGGCGATCGATCTGGCCGGACGCGACGTGCTGGAGGCCGTGCGGACCAGCGTCAATCCGCGGGTGATCGACTGTCCCGACCCCACCAGGTCGGAGAAGAACACGCTCAGCGCCGTGGCCAAAAACGGCGTGGAGCTCAAGGTCCGCACCCGGGTCACCGTGCGGACCAACCTCGAGCGGCTGATCGGCGGGGCCACGGAAGAGACGATTATCGCCCGGGTCGGGGAAGGGATCATCACGGCCATCGGCTCGTCGGAGACCCATTTCGACGTGATGGAAAATCCCGACAAGATTTCCAAGACCGTGCTCAGCCGCGGGCTGGACGCGCAGACGGCCTTCCAGATCGTCTCCATCGACATTGCCGACATCGACGTGGGCCAGAACATCGGCGCCCGGCTCCAGGCCGATCAGGCCGAGGCCAACACCCGCATGGCCCGCGCCAAGGCCGAGGAGCGTCGCGCGGCGGCGATGGCCCGCGAGCAGGAGATGAAGGCCGAAGTGGCCCGCAACCGGGCCCGCGTCACGCTGGCCGAAGCCGAGGTGCCGCTGGCCATGGCCGCCGCTTTCCGCGAGGGGAACCTCGGGCTCGACGCGCGGGGGTGAGCGGCATGCTGCGAAGCCGCGTAGGTCACGCACCCCGTGCCTGACGACATCTACCACGGCCATTCGCCGGCGTCGCCCGGCAACGGCTGGTTATTTCGCCGGCTGTCAGGCACGGCGTGCCTGACCTACTTGCTGAGCGGAGGGAGAAGACATGAACGTCGGTCATCGCCTCGCGGCGGTCCTCGTGTGGATCGTCGCTTTGGGAACTGCTTATTCGCAGGCAGACAAAGCGAACTCGGGGCACGCGGGCACGCCAGCGAGCAAGGAAGCCCTTGTAAGCTGGCTTCGAAGTCACCAAATGGTGATTGGTTTCGATAGTGCGGGCGCGGTCGTGAAGGTGGAGGGACGGATTGGCGGGGATCTCTTCCACGAGGGGCCACGTCCGCGGCTTACGCACGATTTGCTCGCGGGCTTGGCGATGCTGCCCAAGCTGGAAAGGCTCAACCTTTGTGAAGTGACGATGAAGGACGAGGATCTCGCGGGCGTGAGAGGTTTTTCGGCGCTGAAGGAGCTGCGCCTGGAGGGGACGGGCATATCCGGCACTGGGCTTCGCGCGTTTTCCGGCTCCACGGCGTTGGCGAAACTCGATGTGGCCGACGAGCCAAACATCGGCAAGGGTCTGGAGTCCATTTCGCCGGAATCGCTGCGCACCCTATACTTGGGAGGTCGCGACGTGAGCGACGAAGCCATTCAGACCGTTGCGCGTTTCCAAAACCTTCAGACGCTGGCTATCGAAAGTCCACGGATGACAGGCAAGGGCTTACGATCGCTCGTACCGCTGCGGAGCCTGCGGAGCATCCACGTGACATGGTACCCTCCGAACGTAAATGACTCGGACATCGAAGCATTGCGGGAAAAGCTCCCCCGGGGCGTTTCCTTCTTGTCGACCTATGCGATTCCGAATCCCCTCGAAAAGGAGGGGCCGGGTACGAAAGAGGGCCACAGAAAAGGGGACGTCACTGATATCCAGAGAGAACCAGGCGCAAAGAGAATAAATGAGCCGCGTAGGTCAGGCACCCCGTGCCTGACAACATCCATCCGCCCCCATTCACCGGCGTCTTGGGCGGACTCGACAGCTTGCCTGTCGCAAAGGGTGAAGCCGCAAGAGGATCTCCATTGCCTCTTTTGCCTTCGGCACCCCGATAGCAAGCTATCGGGGCCACCCAATGATGATCTTCACCCAACCACACACTTGGCCCACCTTCCCCGCTTGCTTTGCTCAGTCCCGCGGGCGACAATGTGGGCGTTCCCCCGTCTCTGACAGGGTGAATGCAACGAATACGGACCACGCACCGGGAGCGACACCATGAGTACCAAACGCCTGTGCAATGCTTCTTATTTCCGCGAGATACTGGCAGCCCTGGCCTTGCTGGCTCTCCCGGCGGCTCTGCCGGCGGCGGAGCTGCAAATCCTGCTGCCGCTGGCCCGCACGGCCTACCAGACCAACGAGTGGATCAACGTCTCCGTGGTCCGCTCCTCGCCGACGGCCCTTCCGGCGGGCAGCCTCGTGCTTGGCGTGCTGGGGGATGAAGGCAGCAAGTTGTCGTTTACGTTCGCTGCCGCGGCGGTGCCGGTCGAGGGCAAAGACGCCCGGGCGACCGAGCACCTGCACCTTGACGGCTGGCTCCTGCGGCCGGGGCATTACACGCTCGAAGCGACGGCCGACGGGGCCACCGCGACCACGCCCATCGAGGTCTACAGCCATCTCCGCCGCAGCAGTTACCGCCTGATCAATTGGGCCCGGGCCAAGGGGGCCGAGCAGCTCACCGAGGGCGAAGATGGGCTGGGCTTCAACCTGATCTACAGCTCCTACGCCAAGGACGAGGAAGCCAATTTCCTGCGGGCGGGCTGCGACTTCATCTCCTGCTGCACGATGGGCGGCGGCCACCAGATGGATCTCCGCAGCGAGTGCGATTGGTCGGACCCCTACGTCACCCGCGGCGGCACCCGCCGCGTCGCCGCCCGGGCGATGTACGATCGGACGCGTCCCAACGTGTTGGGCGTCCACTTCTACGACGAGCCGGGGCTGAGCTGGTACAAGAATCCCGTCACCGGCCAGATGACGCCGCACGAACTGCCCTCCCAAGTGCGATCGTACCAGAGCGCTTTCGGCGAGGCCCCGATCCCGTACTACCAGGTCAAGGCGGAGCGGGCCGAGGATGCGGCCCGCTGGCGTCACTGGGCGCTGTGGAAGCTGGGCTTCATGGACGCGGCCTGGAAGGAGGCCCAGTTCGGCGTCTCCTACGTGCGGCCCGATTTCCTCTCCCTGACGCAGAGCCAGTACGGTTTTTCGGCCTTCACCGACGGCTACTATTTCAACGTCGCCCGCTCGCTGCCGGTCGTCAGCGGTCACGGCGGCTACGACGACTACGGGGGCGGCTACTTCAATCCGTCGTACTTCTTGGAGGTGGCCCGCGCCCGCGACCTGGTCAAGCCCTGCTGGTACCTGCCGACCTGGTTCGGCGGCACGCCGGCCGAGCGGTTCCGCCTGGAGCAGTACCTATCCTTCATGACCAATATCCAGGGCATGATCAGCCCGCCGGAGATCGACCCCTTCCAGCCGGCCTCCAGTCCGGCAGCGGAGGGCGTCGTCGAAGTCGAACAAGCTGATGGCCCGGCTGGGCACGATCTTCACGACCATGCCCGTCACCCGGCCGCCGGTGGCCATGCTCTACAGCATGTCGCAGAACATCCACGCCCAGACCGGCAACATGAAGGCCAACTACGCCCATGACAATAAGCAGGGCCAGCACCTGCTGTTCACTTACATGGCCGGCAAGATCCTCCAGCAGCAGTTCCTACCGATGGTCGACGAGGACGTCGTGGACGGCACCCTGGCCGCCCATCATCGGGCGATCGTGGTCACTTCGGTCGACTACCTCGACCCTCCGGTGGTCGCCTCGCTGGAGCAATTCGCCGCATCCGGCGGACTGGTGATGCTGACGGCCGACTGCGGCGTGAAGATCGCAGGGGCGATCAACCTGGGCGTGACCCCGGAATTCCCCGACGCCCCGCTGGTCAAGCGGCTGCAGGCAGAAGGCAGATACGCCGAGGCCAATAAATACTCGACCGTGGGCAAGCTCGAGGAAGGGGCTCGGTCGTTGGCCCGGGCGATCAAGGCCCATCTCGACAAAGTGGGCATCCGGCCGATCTTCACCAGCGATCAGCCAGGCATCGCGGCCACACGGCAGGCGGCCGGCGACATCGAGTACCTATTGGCCGTCAACGCCACCGACGATCCCCGCGGCGGCTGGAACGCCATTCGCGCCGCGACGGCCACCCTGGGCTTCGCGGCCGACGGCCGGCCGCTCTACGACGCCGTCCGCGGCGGGCCGGTCCCGGACCTGGAAATCCGCGACGGCACGCTCAGCGGCCGATTCCGCTTCGGTCCCGGCCAGATGCGGGTCTTCGCCCGCACCGCCCGGCCGGTCGGCAAGGTTCAGGCCCTTTCGCCCGTCGTGCTCTCGGACTACACCCGGGCCGAGCTGCCGCGAAGCGTCGAGGTCGGCGCCGTGCTGCTGGATGTGCAAGGCCGGGTGCTGGCGGGCTCGGTCCCGCTGCGCGTGCGGCTGGTGGACCCCTTGGGCCAGACCCGCTACGACCTCTACCGGGCCACGGCCGACGGCTCGCTGCGGCTGAGCCTGCCGCTGGCGGCGAACGATCCGGCCGGGACCTGGAAGCTGGTGGTCGACGAGTTGTTGGCCAACCATTCCGACACGGCGACCTTCGTGCTGGAGCCGCTGACCCAGTGCGGGGCCCTGGCGGGGGCGACCGAGAGGGCCGTCTCCTTCGGCAACGAGCGGGACAACGTCTTCCGTTTCTTTCGCGTCCACCACGACGTGACGATCGCCGTCGGCGCCGGCGACTACCACCGTCCGGCCGCCGAGCGGCTGGCCCAGAGCCTGCGGCCTTGGGGCGTGCGGTGCAAGATCATTGCGGCGGCCGAGGTCAACCACTCGCGGGCGCTCTCGGCCGACGAAGCCCGCACCTGGGTCGGTCTGGATTTCGGCCAGGCCAAGCCGGGCAAGGGGAACACGCCGGGCATGGCCGGCTTCGACGTCGATGGGCCGGTGGTCTTGCTGGGCACGCCGGACGACAACCCGCTGGTCCAGTTTCTCCAGAAGGAGCGGTTCCTGCCCTACGCCCCCGGCCCGCAGTTCCCCGGTCGCGGCCGGGGCCTGATCGCCTGGCAGCGCGACGGCATCGGCCCCGGTCAGGAGTCGATCACCCTGGTGGCCTACGACGCCCGGGGAATGGCGGAGGCCGTGGGCACGCTCTACGAGTTCGCCTCGGGCATGGAGCCGCTGACGCGATTTGTCTTGCCGCGGTCCAATGCGATCGTTCCTGCCAGCCAGACGAAGACCGTCCCCGAAGCGCCGTTGGTCTGGCAGGTGGCCCTGCCCGACCGGGCCCTGGCCCTGCAGTCGGCCGGTGGCAAGCTCCGCGTGCTCACCTGGGACGGCTCGCTCAGCGAGTTGGATGCCTCCGGGAAACTCGTCGATCAGAAGTCTGTGCCTGACGACCAGATGGAGAAGACGGCCAAGGAGCTTCGGCGCCGGCCGATCCCTCGGCGCTGCAAACGGCCAAGAAAAACGCGCCGGTCGGGCGGATCGTGAAGCTGGTTGCCGTCGGGGGCCGACTCACGGCCGTGGGCTACTGGGGCGGCACACTTCAGGTGGTGGAGGCCGACGGCCGGCTGCGGACCTCGCAGTTACTTCCGCAGGACCTGACCGGTCTGGCCTGGCTGGGCGGCAAGCTGGTCGTCGATCTGGCCGACGGCCGCGTGTTGGCGTTGGCGGTGCCATAGCGACGTAGTCCAGTAGGTTATGCTTTAGCATAACACCCGGAAAATGTTCCTGAAGCATAGCTGCCGGCAAATGTTGTTGAAGCAGAACAATGGGGCCATGTTATGCTGAAGCGTAACCTACGTATATCCGGCTGCTGGTTTCTCGGCCTTGCCCTGCTGATCGCCCTTGGGGGATGTACGGGATCTTCGCATGGCGATCGGCCGCCTTCGCCGAAGGCCCCGGCGGTGCCCCGAAGCCAGATCCGCCTGGGCACGATCGACCAGCAGGAGCTTGCCCAGCGGATCCAACGGCTGCGGGGAAAGGTCGTGCTGGTGGACTTCTGGGCCACCTGGTGCGGGCCGTGCCTGGAGCTGGTCCCGCATACCGCGGCGCTGGCCCGGCGGTTGGAGGATCGGGGATTGGCCGTGATCGCGGTCGGTTTCGACGAGGAGGAGAAGCGGGCGGAGGTGGTCGAGATCCTGGCGTCCGGCGGCGTTACCTTCGAGACCTATCTGAGCAAGTACGGCGGCTCGGCCGACTCGGTCGAGCGGTTCCAGATCGAAGACAGCACGTTGCCCAATCTCAAGCTTTACGATCGCCGAGGACGGCTGGTCAAGACGTTCAGCGGCGTGAAAGACCCGGCGGAAATCGACCAAGCGGTGGAGGCGGCTCTGAGGGAGTCCTAGCGGTGACGGACAATTTCTCGCAGGACGGATTAGGCAATCCGTCCTACCAATAGGATCGACTCATTTTGACACCACGCCCAATCCGCGCCCTCGGGACGCCAGGGAGGGTGTTCCCTACCAGCCGTTGCCCGTAACCCGTTGGGGGAGAATCGCTTCGCTTCAGCGGCGATCCACGGGGCCGCGGATCTGCTTTCGATCTGACAAAAAGCTGTTTGCCCTGGGAAAATGCGGCCGGGGGCGGCGACGGCCCCGGCAAACTGACACGCCGCAGTCAGGCGTTCTTCCAGGAATTTGCCGCCGGGACCAGGATAACGGCTAGCATTCGGGAGGAAAAGGGAATAAGATTACCAGAGGCAAGGGGCCAAGTTCCGTCGTCCAACTGAGGAGAAGAAAGCCATTAAGAAGGAATCAGTTTTCAAATTCCGCCATGCTGACGAAGGCTGGGAAGTCCAATACCGCGGGCGGTGGATCGGGTCGATCGTCGCCACCAAGGAGACCAACGGCCGCCACTGTTTCCGCCTCGGCTTCGACCGCCGCAAAGAGCCGCGGACCTACCGCGGAAAATTCCAGGCCGCCGAAGCACTGAAGGTCATCGACGAGTTGAAGCGACTGGCCGCCAAGGCGAAATGGGACACGGAAGTGCTCATCATCCAGGCATGGGACCGCAAGCCGCAAAGCGTCGCGATCTAAAGCCGTTTTCCTTCAGCTTTCAGCCGTCACAGGTTGATGTGTACCACCTTGGCCGGGGGGAAGCCGTTGAACCAGGTCGAGGAGGCGTGGCTGTAGGCGCCGATATTCTCGCTGTAGACCAGGTCTCCCAGCTCCAGGTCGGGAAGCTCCTCGGCCAGAGAGATGGTGTCCAGGGCGTCGCAGGTCGGGCCGAAGACGGAGGAGATCTCGCTTCTTCCCTGCTTGAATGCCTTGAGGTGGTACGGGCAGTGGTCGAAGAGGATGCCCGAGAAGGTGTGGTAGACGCCGTCGTCGACGTAGTAGCAGGGCTTATCGTTGCGGCGGGCCTTGCCGATGACCTTGGCGATCGCCGTGGCGGCGGTGGCCACGAGGAACCGGCCCGGCTCGGCGAGGATCTCGATCGGCGGGGGAAAGAGCCGGTCGAGCTCGGCGTTGATCCGCCGCGCGAGGGCCTCGAAACGGGGCACGGCGCTGTCGTAGGGCGCGGGGAAGCCGCCGCCGATGTCCAGGAGCTTCATGGGAAAGCCGCGGTCCTTGGCCTCCTTGAAGATCCCCGCGGCCAGGTTCAGGGCCTGCACGTAGTTCTCGAAGTTGGTCGTCTGGCTGCCGACGTGGAAGCTCAGGCCCTCGACGATCAATCCCGCCTCGTGGGCCGCCTCGATCAGCGAGACGGCCTGGCCGCAGTGCGCGCCGAACTTGCTGGACAGCTCGACCATGGCCCCCGTGTTGGGCACCTGGATCCGCAGCGCCAGCCCCGCCCGGGGGGCGTGCTTCTGGACCTTCTTGATCTCCTCGAAGTTGTCGTAGGTCACTAGCGGCTTGTACTGGTCCAACTCGGCCAGGGCCTCATTGGTCTTGATCGGGTTGGCGTAGATGATCTTGTCCCAGATGAAGTCCTGCCGCTGGTTGGGCGGCAGGTCCTTGATGTTCTCGTGGACGACGAGGAACTCGGCGATCGAGGCCACGTCGAAGCTGGCCCCGGTGCGGTAGAGCGTCCGCACGATGGCCGGGTCGGGATTGGCCTTCACCGCGTAGTATGCCTGCACGCGGGGCAGGTGCCGTCGGAACGTGGCGTAGTTCCGCCGCAGCTCCTCGTGGTCCACCACGAACAGCGGCGTGCCATGTTCCGCGGCCAGTTGCTGCAAGGTGCGTTCGGCGACCATTCAATCAAAGTCCGTAATGAGGAAGTTCTTGAACTGCCAGGGATCGTCCCAGTCGATGATTGGGCTGTTGAAGCCCTCGAAGAAGTTGACGTAGTGCAAAAGCGGCGTCCAGTCGGAAGGCGTGGAGATCAAATCGCCCAGGTAGGGCTGGCAGGTCTGGAGAATCTCCGCGTGCGGCAGGTCGTCCGGGATGCAGACGCCCCGCTCGGGATTGGCAATCATCCAACTCGCCGCCGCCACCACGGAAATCGCCACTTGCATCGTGGTGGCGTTCTGATGGGGCACCCGCTTGCGGGCCTCTTTGATCGACAGCCGGCTGCCCGTCCACCACGACCGGTAAGCGTGGCCCATCAACAGGCGCCGAGGATGTCGGCCCCGCTGGTGATCTCGTCGTAGAGGATCCGCAGCCGCGGCTGGAGCTGGTAGTCGCGGCCCCGCAGCTCCTGCAGCGAGTTGATCGCCGCGTCGCAGGGACAATAGGCGTAGTGGACCGTGGGCCGGTAGATCGCCAGGCCGTCTTCCCAGACCGTCAGCCGGTCGGAGATCGTGAAGGCCTCGCCGTGGCGGACGACCATCCCGTGGATCGGGCAATCGGGCACCCAGGAGACGACCCAGGTGTTGATCCCCATCCGCGCCAGGCAGATCTGGTTCTTCGGCCCGTCCTCGTGCTGGTAAGCCAGCGGGGGCAACTCCTTCTCGTGCGTCCCCCAGCCCATCTCCGCCGTGGTCGTCCCCTCCTCGCGGAAGCCCTCGATGCTCCAGGTGTTGACGAACTCGTCCACTTGCTTCGGCCGGTCGGTGACTTGCGTGTCCCGCTCGCTGCAATGGATCACCTTGACGCCCAGCCTCATCGCCAACCGGTTGAAGACCCGGTCGTTGGCCAGTTGCCGGATCTCGTCGGCTTCTTTGCCGATGACCTTGCGGTCTTCCAGCACCCGCTGGGCGATGTCCAGCAGGCCCTGCTTGGTGAAATGCGAGATCAGGCCCGGGTTGGCGCCGTGCTCGATCACGGCCGTAGGCCCCGGCCGGCTCCAGCCGCCTGCCAGTGCGCGGACCTGCAAATGCCGGCGGTAAAGCGTCCGCTCGGTGGGATGCTTCGAGCGGTTGCCGGCGTACGGGTCCCAGAGCTCGACCGAGGTGTTGATGTAGAGCACGTCGCGGTCGTGGCACCACTGGAGGATCTCGCAGCAGTCGATGTTCCAGGCCAGGTCGATCAGCAAATCCCCCGCTGAGAGGTATCGCCCCAGCACGGCGCCGAGATTCTCCGGCGTGACCCGTTGGCGGACGAACCGCACCCCGCGGTCGGTCCAGGGGCGGAGCAGCTCGGCGTGGTCCTCGAAATCCAGGACCGTAATGTCCTCACAGGGCACCTTGACGTGCTTGAGGAAAATGGGAAGCGTGCAGCGAGCCACTGCCCCGTAGCCGATCATCAGCACTTTTTTCGCAAACCGGATCATCCGTCCCCCCTTTCCAGTGCGGCCGAAGGGGACAGTCCCATTTTCAGTCCCCCACGACGCCTTGCAAGGAAATGAGCGAGCCGCACCACGTGGTCCGTGCCAACCGAGAGAATTGTGGCGGGAAGGCGGCGAACCGTCAAGCGGTCCGGCGGCGCGACCGGCCGCGAACTGCCTCCTGGAGTCGGGCAGCAGCGATCAACGCCTGTTCGTCGTTCAAGTCCCTTCCGGCAGAAGGGACGTACTGGGGCGTCGCCTGGAATCGCGAAAGTCCCTTGAGAGTCGAGATCGAAAGGAGTGAACGGCGGCCAGGCGGAAATTCTACCATAAAGCCCGGCCGTTGCCACTCCTTACTCGCCACTCGCCACTCGCCGTTGACAGGGCGAATTACCGGGGACTAAGCTGAGGCGGTTACACCTTGGTATTTCCCCCTTGCGAACCCCGCTTTCTGGAGGTCGACCCATGCACTACCGGCAACGATGGACGACAAGGACCTGGTGGATTGGGCTGGCGAGCCTGATGCTGGCGGCATCGCTGACGGCGGCGGCCCCGGCGGGCGATCTGGAGCAGGCCTTCCGGCAGCCTCCGGCGGAGGCCCGGCCTTGGGTCTACTGGTTCTGGCTCAACGGCAACATCACCCGCGAGGGGATCACGGCCGACCTGGAAGCCATGCAGCGAGTGGGCATCGGCGGCGTGCTGATCATGGAGGTCGATCAAGGGACGCCCAAGGGGCCGGCCGCGTTCGGCCGTTCGCTGTGGCGGGAGTTGTTCAAGCACGTTTTCGCCGAGGCCCACCGGCTGGGGCTGGAGGTGAACATGAACAACGATGCCGGCTGGTGCGGCAGCGGTGGACCCTGGATCACGCCCGAGCTGGCCATGCAGAAGCTGGTCTGGACGGAGACCGCGGTCGAAGGGCCAAAGCGGTTCGAGGGCCTTCTGGCCGAGCCCAAGGCGGTCGCCGGGTACTATCGCGACATTGCCGTATTGGCCTTCCCCACGCCCGCCGGCAAGGTCCGCATCGAGAACATCGAGGGCAAGTCGGCCCTGGTGCCGCAGTACATTCCCGCCCGGAGCCAGTGGCCCGCGGTCCCGGCCGATGCGACGATCCGCCGCGATCGGATCGTGGACCTCACGGCCAATCTCGCCGCCGGCCGGCTGAGCTGGGACGTCCCCGAGGGAAAGTGGACCGTGCTGCGGCTGGGCCATACGCCGACCGGCGTGGAGAATCACCCGGCCCCGCAAGCCGGCCTCGGCCTGGAGTGCGACAAGCTCAGCCCCAAGGCCATCGAGGCCCAATACAAGGGCCTGATCGGCAAGCTGGTCGCCGACGTGGGCCCGCTGGCGGGCAAGACGCTGGTCTCCACGCACATCGACAGTTGGGAGACGGGCTCGCAGAACTGGACCCCGCGGATGCGCGAGGAGTTCCAGAAGCGGCGGGGCTACGACCTCTGGAAACTGCTGCCGGCGGTCACCGGACGCGTGGTCGATTCGAGCGAAGTTTCCGAGCGCTTCCTTTGGGACCTGCGGCAGACGGTCTCGGATCTGTTGGTGGAGAACTACGCCGGGCATCTGGCCGACTTGGCCCACAAGGACGGACTGCGGCTGTCGATCGAGGGCTACGACGGCACGCCCTGCGACGACATGACCTACGCGGGCCGGGCGGACGAGCCGATGTGCGAGTTCTGGTCCTGGGGCAACGACACGTCCTACAGTTGCGTGGAAATGTCGTCCGTGGCCCACACCTACGGCAAGCGGATCCTGGGGGCCGAGGCCTTCACCGCCACCGACGGCGAGAAATGGCTGCACCATCCGGCTTCGATCAAGACGCTGGGCGACTGGGCCTTCTGTGCGGGCGTCAACCGCTTCGTCTTCCACCGCTACGCCCTGCAGCCCTGGAAGCAGCGCCACTACCTCTTGCAGCCCTCGAAGGACCGCCGCCCGGGGATGTCGATGGGACCCTGGGGACTGCACTACGAGCGGAGCCAGACCTGGTGGGAGCAGTCCAAGGCCTGGCACGAGTACCTGGCCCGCTGCCAGTATCTTTTGCGTAAAGGGCTGTTTGTGGCCGACGTTTGTTACCTCAACCCGGAGGGCTCGCCGCAGCGGTTCCAATCGCCGGTGGGCGGCGGCGGCAATACGCCCGACCGGCCGCGCTACAATTTCGACGGCTGCTCGGCCGAGGTGCTGCTGACGCGGATGGAGGTCAAGTACAGGCGGCTGGTGCTGCCCGACGGCATGAGCTACCGGCTGTTGGTGCTGCCGAAGATCGACACCATGACGCCCGGCCTGTTGCGGCGTGTCAAGGATCTGGTCGAGGCAGGGGCGACCGTGCTGGGCGATCCGCCGGTCAAGTCGCCGAGCCTCTCCGGCTTCCCCGCGTGCGACGCCGAGGTGAAGCAACTGGCCGCCGAGCTGTGGGGCGATTGCGACGGCAAGAAGGTCACCGCGCATCGTCTGGGCAAGGGCTGGGTCGTCCAGGGCAAGACCCCGGAAGAGGTCCTGATGGCGAAGGGCGTCCTTCCCGATTTCGACTACCGCAGTCGCACGTCGCCCGATTGCTTGCGGTATATCCACCGCGGGGACGACGCGATCGACCTTTACTTCGTGGCCAACAAGACCGATTCGCCCCAAGAAGCCGTGGCGGCCTTCCACATGGCTGCGGGCCAGCCCGAGTTGTTCTGGCCTGAAAGCGGCCGGATCGAGCAGCCGGCCGTGTACGACGTGGGGCGGGGCCAGGTCCGTGTGCCGCTGCGGCTGGAGCCTACGGGCTCGGTGTTCGTGATCTTCCGTCATCCGGCGGCCCAGGACGCGGGCGATCGGATCGTGTCTGTCACGCGCAACGGCCAGCCGCTAATGAGTACCAACGTGTTCCCCGCGAAGTCGGCGGCGTACGATAACGCGAACATCACCGGCACCTTCACCATGTCGGCCTGGGTCGAGCCGCAAGGCGAGATCGCGCTGCCCGTGCAGTCCAACGCGGGGAACAAAGCGTACCAAACGGCCCAGAATTACGCCATCTACCCGGCCCCGGGCCACGAAGTCTACTCGACCAAGGGCCAGGCCGGCGCCGGTGTCTCCGTGGGCCGCAACGGCGTGGTGGTCTTCGAGCATTCGGCCGATTACTTCGCCCCGATCCTGGTCCATGCGGTTACTCTCTCCGGCTGGACGCACCTGGCCGTGGTCTACCACGACGGCCAGCCGAGCCTGTATCTCGACGGCAAGCCCGTGGCCACGGGCCTGAAGAGCACCTGGACGGTCCACCCCAGCGCCGGCGTCCATCATGGCCGGCAGGTCGCGGCGTTCCGGGGGCAGGTGGCGGCCCTGGGCCAGTCGCGCCAGGCCCTGAGCGAGGACGTGATCGCCAAGCTCATGGCTGGCACGGCCGCCCAGCGTCAGGCGAAGCCGGCGCCGGCGTTCAGTCTCGCGTGTAGCGGCGACGGTTATCGCTTGGAGTCCAACCAGGCGGGGACCTACGAGTTGAAGACGGCCGGCGGGAAGTCGTATCGCGCGAAGATCGGCCAACTGCCGCCGCCGCTGGAAATCGCCGGCCCCTGGGAGCTTCACTTCACGCCCGGCTGGGGCGCGCCGGCCAAGGTCACCCTGGAGAAGCTGATCTCCTGGAGCCAGCACAGCGACCCGGGCGTCAAGTATTTCTCCGGCACGGCCACCTACCACAAGCAGCTCGACGTCCCCGCCAGCCTGCCGGCCAAGGACCGCCGGCTCTACCTGGACTTGGGCGACGTGCAGGTCATGGCCGAGGTGAAGATCAACGGCAAGGACCTGGGTATTCTCTGGAAGCCGCCTTATCGGGCCGACGTTACCGATGCGGTCCACGCCGGGGCCAACGCCTTGGAGATCAAGGTCGTCAACCTCTGGGTCAATCGCATGATCGGCGATGAGCAGCTTGCCGAGGACAGCGACCGCAATCCCAACGGCACGCTCCGCAAGTGGCCCGACTGGCTCGACCAGGACAAGCTCAGCCCCACAGGCCGCTACACCTTCACCTCCTGGCGGCTCTGGCACAAGGACTCGCCCCTGCTGCCCTCCGGTCTCCTCGGGCCGGTGCAGCTCGAAGCGACGCAGCAAGTCGAGGTGAAGTAGGTCCTGCCTGCCGGGCAGGACTTGGAGGGCAGGAAAGACGCGGGGACACGGAGACGCGGGGACACGGAGACGCGCGCTGATTTTCCCGCGTCTCCCTCTCTCCCCGTCTCGCTGTCCCCCATCCCCGCGTCTCCCTGTCCCCGCGTCACCGCGTCACCTGCCTTGGTGGGCCGGCGGCCGCCACGGCGGCCTTGTCCCACCCTACCCGTGGCGGCGACTCTTTCCGCAACCGAAACGACTTGCCAAGCCCCCGGAGGCGTGTAAGAATCAATAGCTGGAGCCCCCCACGGACTGCGCGCCCGCAGTCTCCCGCCTACCCAAACCCGCCGAGGCACCCGCCATGGAACTCATCCGGCTCGAAGAAATCTACAAGACGTACCACCTGGGTGAAATCGACGTGCCCGTGCTCAAGGGCATCTCGCTGACCATCCACCGCGGCGAGATGGTGGCCTTGATGGGCGCCTCGGGCTCCGGGAAGACGACCCTGATGAACCTTCTCGGCTGCCTCGACCGGCCTTCCGCCGGCCACTACTGGTTCGACGGCGTCGATGTGGCCGGGCTGTCGCCCAACCAGCGGGCCGTGCTGCGGTCCAAGAAGCTGGGCTTCGTCTTCCAGAGTTTCAACCTGCTGGCCCGCAACAACGCCGTGGCCAACGTGCAGATGCCGCTGGACTACGCGCCCAGCGCTGCTCCGCGCGACGCCCTGCGCCGCGCCTGCCTGATGTTGGACCACGTGGGCCTGGGCGACCGCTTCGACCATGAGCCGTCGCAGATGTCCGGCGGCCAGCAGCAGCGGGTGGCGATCGCCCGCTCGCTGGTCAACCAGCCGGCGTTGCTTTTGGCCGACGAGCCCACCGGCAACCTCGACTCCCGGACCAGCGCGGAGATCCTCCGCATGTTCCAGCGGCTCAATGCCGAGGGGATCACGATCCTGCTGGTCACCCACGACCCCGAGGTGGCCAAGTACGCGCACCGCGTGATCCGCATCCATGACGGCCAGATCATCCATGACGGTCCCTCGGAGGGAGTGCCCTCGGACAATCACCGCGGCATCCCTGCGCCCGGGGCCGGACGCCGTCGGCCGCAGGCAGGGCGGACTTCAGTCTGCCACGCATCTCCCCCGCGTCTCCCGCGGGCGGACTGAAGTCCAGCCTGCATGCGGCGGCGATTTCCCCCGAGCCGGCGGAGTCGGACGGCGAAGAGTTGGACCAGGCCGCCGGGACCCGGGCGGCGCCGGCTGTAAGGACTGACGCGGAAACAAGTGTCGCCTTTCGCTCCGCGAAAGAAGGCGGCTTTCGCGGAGCGAAAGGCAACAATCCGACAGATATTGATGCGCCGGCGACGCCGGCGGCGAGCCAATGCCTGATCCGGGCCCGCGCGGCGGTTTCGCCGGAGCTGGAGCGGAAGATCCCTGGACCCGATCTGTCGTCGCTGCTGGCGCCGTCGCTGCGGACGGCGCTGCGGGCCCTGCGCCGCAACAAGCTGCGTTCCGCGCTGACCACCCTGGGCGTGATCATCGGCGTGGGCGCGGTGATCGCCATGATGGAGATCGGCGAGGGCTCGAAGACGGCCCTGCAAGCCACGATCGCCAGCATGGGGGCCAATAACATCATGATCCAGCCCGGCGCGTCCTACAGCAACGGCGTGAGCTTCGGCGTGGGCACCACCATCAAGCTCACGCCGGCCAACTGCGAGCAGATCCTGCGGGAATGCCCGGCGGTGGCCGACGTGGCGCCGATGGTTTGGACCCGCACCCAGGTGATCTACGGCAACAAGAATTGGGTGCCACGGTCGATCTGCGGCACGACCCCCTCGTTCCTGGTCGCCCGCGACTGGCAAAAGCTCGACGAGGGCCACGCCTTCACCGACCACGACGTGCGGGCCGGCAGCCGGGTCTGCCTCATCGGCGAGACGCTGGTCACCGAGCTGTTCGACGGCCAGTCGCCGATCGACAAAGATCTCCGCGTGCAGAACGTATCGCTGCGGGTGGTGGGCGTGCTCTCGCGGAAAGGGGCCAACATGATGGGCATCGACCAGGACGACATCATCCTGCTCCCCTGGACGACGCTCAAGTTCCGCGTCTCCGGCGCCATGCTCACCAACGTCAACCAGAGCGCCGCCGCGGCCGCCGCCGCCTCGTTGACGGCCGTCAACACTCTCGGCAACCTCTATCCCGGCGGGGAACCCCTTTATTCGGCCGCTGCGCCCTGGAACTGGTCGACCGCCCCCAGCCGGTGCGCTTTGCCAACGTCGACGTGATTTACGCCAAGGTCGTCTCCGCCGATCGCATCGACGACGCCATGGCGCAGATCACCGACGTGCTCCGCCAGGCGCACCATCTCCAGCCCAACGAGCCCGACGACTTCACCATCCGCGACCTGTCCGAGATGACCAACACCCTGGCCTCGACCTCGCGGCTGATGAGCGGGCTTTTGTTGTGCGTGGCGGCGATCTCGCTGGTGGTGGGCGGCGTGGGCATCATGAACATCATGCTCGTCTCGGTTACCGAGCGGACCCGCGAAATCGGCCTGCGGATGGCCGTCGGCGCCCGCTCCGGCAACATCCTGCGGCAGTTCCTCGTCGAGGCCGTGGTGCTCTGCCTGCTGGGCGGCGCCATCGGCATCGCCCTGGGCCGAAGCTCCTCCTACCTGGTCCGCATCACGCTGCACTGGCCCATCGAGACCTCGCTGCCGGCGATCCTCGCCGCGGTAGCCGTCTCGGCCAGCGTGGGCGTGCTGTTCGGCTGGTACCCCGCCTGGAAGGCATCCGGCCTGGACCCCATCGAAGCGTTGCGGTACGAGTAATAAGAGCCCTTTGCCGTTGGGGCCTCCCATTCCGCCTTCCGCAAGCCTTGGACAACTCCCCGGCAGGCCGGTATACTTGCCTGTCCCCTTTTCCCCGAGAGGCCGAGGCGCGTCATGCCGACATTTCCCAAGCTCCATGGCCGAACTCCGCTGTTTGCCATGGCAAAGAAAGCGGGGGCTGCGATCCGTGTCTCGCCGCGGCTGGCCGACGCCGCGCATCGCGACGCGGCCGACGTGCTGGTGACGCTGGAAACCCGGCCGGAAGGGCTGACGGAAGCCGAGGCCGAGGCACGCCTGGAGAAATACGGTCCCAACGAGGTGGCCCAGGAGAAGCAGCACGGCTGGCTCTGGCGGCTGGTGCTGGCAACCCGCAACCCGCTGGTGATCCTGCTGTCGATCCTGGCCGTGATCTCGCTGCTCACCGGCGATATGCGTTCGGCCGTCGTGATGTTCGTGATGGTCGTGCTGGGGGTGACGCTGCGGTTCGTGCAGGAGTGGCGGGCCGATTCGGCGGCGGCCAAGCTCAAGGCGATGATCCGCGTCACGGCGACGGCGGTCCGCGAGGGCAAGCCGCGGGAGATCCCGCTACGGGACCTGGTCCCCGGCGACCTGATCAAGCTCTCGGCCGGCGACATGATCCCGGGCGACGTGCGGGTCGTCAGCTCCAAGGACCTGTTCTTGATCCAGGCGAGCCTCACCGGGGAATCGCTGCCCGTGGAGAAGTTCGACGCCCGGGTGACCAACGACAAGCTCTCGCCGCTGGAGCTTTCCAACGTCTGCTTCCTGGGCACCAGCGTGGAAAGCGGCACGGCCCTGGCCGTGGTGGTGGAAACCGGGGCGCAAACCTATTTCGGCAGCATGGCGGGGAGCATCGCCGGTCAGCAGGTCGTTAGCGCGTTCGACCGGGGCGTGACTCGCTTCACCTGGCTGATGATCGTGCTCTTGTCGATCATGGCCCCGTTGGTCTTCGCCATCAACTGGGCGACCAAGGGAGACCCCAAAGACGCCTTCTTCTTCGCCCTGGCCGTGGCCGTGGGCCTGACCCCCGAAATGCTGCCGATGATCGTCACGGTCTGCCTCTCGAAGGGGGCCATCAGCATGTCGCGGAAGAAGGTCATCGTGAAGCGGCTCAACGCCATCCAGAACCTGGGGGCGATGGACATTCTCTGCACCGACAAGACGGGCACGCTGACGCTGGACCGCGTGATACTGGAGCGCCATTGCGACGTGATCCGCGAGGAGGACGACGAGGTGCTCGTGGCGGCCTACCTCATCAGCCACTTCCAGACCGGCCTGAAGAACGTGCTGGACCGGGCCATCCTCGAGCACAAGGAGGTGTTGGACAAGGCCCCCGTGGCGTCGTACCGCAAGCTGGACGAGATCCCCTTCGATTTCTCCCGGCGGATGATGTCGGTGGTCGTCGCCACGCCTGAAGGGAAGCAGCAGATCCTCACCAAGGGCGCCCCCGAGGAGATCTTCCGCCGCTGCGACCGCTTCGAGCTCAACGGCGAGGTGCTGCCCATGGAGCAGGTGATCATCGAGGACCTCAAGGAGGAGTATCAGAACCTCAGCGAAGACGGTTTCCGCGTGCTGGCCGTGGCGCGGAAGGACGTTCGAGCCGCGGGCGGCTTACTCCCGGGACGACGAGTCGAAGCTGGTGCTCATCGGCTACGTGGCCTTCCTCGACCCGCCCAAGGAGACGGCGGGCCCCGCCATTACCGCGCTGAAGCAGCACGGCGTGTCGATCAAGATCCTCACCGGCGACAACGAGCTGGTCAGCCGCAAGGTCTGCCACGAAGTGGGGATCGAGGTCCAGAAGATGATCCTGGGGACGCAGGTCGAGACGATGCCCGACGCCGAGCTGGCCAAGGCGGCGGAGGAGACCATTCTCTTCGCCCGGCTCTCCCCCGCCCACAAACAGCGGATCATCCGCCTGCTCCAAGGCCGGGGGCACGTGGTGGGCTTCCTCGGCGACGGCATCAACGACGCCCCCGGGCTCCGCGCCGCCGACGTGGGGATCTCCGTCGATACGGCCGTCGACATCGGCAAGGAATCGGCCGACGTGATCCTCCTGGAAAAGAGCCTGATGGTGCTGGAGGAAGGCGTACTGGAAGGCCGCAAGGTCTTCGCCAACATCCTCAAGTACATCCGCATGGGCGCCAGCTCCAACTTCGGCAACATGTTCAGCATGTTGGGGGCCAGCTACATACTGAAGTTCTTCCTGCCCATGTTGCCCATCCAGCTCCTCACCAACAACCTGCTCTACGACTTCTCGCAGGTGCCGATCCCCACCGACGAGGTCGACCCCGAGCAGATCGCCCGGCCGCGGCCTTGGCAGATCGACGAGATCCTGCGGTTCATTCTCTTCATCGGGCCGATCAGCTCGATCTTCGACTACACGACCTACTTCCTCATGCTCTACTACTTCCACTGCAACACGCCGGACGGGGCCTCCTTGTTCCAGACCGGCTGGTTCGTGGAATCGCTGATGACCCAGACGCTGATCATCCACGTAATCCGCACCAACAAGATCCCCTTCCTGCAGAGCTGGGCAAGCTGGCCGCTGCTGGTCACGACCGGGCTGATCATGGCCGCCGGCGCCTGGCTGCCCTTCTCCCCGCTGGCCAAGACCCTGGGTTTCACGCCGTTGCCGCTAGCCTACTGGCCGTTCCTCTTGGCGACGCTGGTCGCCTACATGCTGCTGACCCACGTTGTCAAAACGTGGCTGGTGCGCAAGCGGTGGATTTGACAAACAAGCGGTCTTAGGTCTTAGACGAGTAGGGTGGGACAAGCCCACCCTACTCCTCGACGAGACGAAGATCACCGATGCCGGGCTCGAACCGCTCCGCCGGTTTGCGGGACTTCGCCAACCGCACGTCGAAAAGACCCAGGTCGTACTCCTCACGCTCCGCATGAGGCCGAACGTCACGCGGAGCGTGAGGAGTACCATCGAGAGCCCGCCGCTTATTGATTCGGCGATCCCAGGGCTCGCACGGCTCAAGGACGCCCTGCCCATCTGCAAGTTCTTCGCCGACACGGCGGAGAAGAAAGAGCAGGCTTCGCCGGCGCGGTAGTCACGGGCGAGCACTTTGGTGCTCAGGGGCAAAGACCTTGCATGGGCTACAGCTTCAGGATCTCGGCAAAGAAGGCCCTCATCGCCTCCCAGGACCGCCGGTCTGCCCGAGCGTCATAGGCCGCTCCCCGGGACTTGTCGCTGAGCGCCTCCACAGCCACTAACGCCGTTTGCTGGCCCCTTCCGGCACGAAAACCGGCTCTCGGGCCGCCGAGCCCGCGGGATCTGCCAGGGGATGGGGATAGGTGTAGGGATTGTAGCCGGGCTTGGGCGTGCCATTGAAGAAGTCAACACCGTCTCTCAAGTGTGGGGAACTGCTGACTAGTCTCCCGACACGACCGTTCAGCGTGTTGTTCCACACGTGCACCGGGTCCAGGACCTCTTCCGGCCATGCAGCGGGCCTGGGCACATCACCCGAAATCAGTTTCCCCTTGCCTCTTCCCATTTGGTCCAAGGCCACCAGGCACCGCTGGATCCTGAACCCGTCTCCCGTGTTCCATACAAGGTTTGCCCCGCCATAGCTGCTGTCGAAGCGCGCGACGATCGTGTCTCCGCTGTTGGACGTGATGATGCTGCTCTTGCCCGTCGCGGTACTGAACGCGGAGTAGCCCCGCCATTGGTCCGTGATCCACTTCTTTCCGGCACACACCAGCACCGACACTCCCTGGGCGCCGGTATGCGTGCCGGAATCGTAAACGACCGGCTTGCCATGCTCGCCCACGTCGTTCTTGTCGAAGGGGCCCTCTCCCGAGGCAATCCCCCACGGCGAGAAAGACCTCCAGTCGCGGTAATTGTCCACGTGCATCGCCTCCTTGAAGTCGCCGTCGATCCGGTTGTTGAACACGACTCCTGTGCCGGAGCGGAAACCGATGGCGTCGGGCCAGTTCGTCCCCGTGTACTGGATGACATTCTCATAAATCTCGAAGCTGCGCCGCGCCTCGCAATCGCCCACTCGATTCCGTCCCGTGATTCCCGATCAGGGCGTTCCTGAAGGTGTTGTGCCGGACGACGACGCGCTGGCCCTTCCATCCATCGAGCGCGAACGACCGGTCGGTGGCGACGAATACGTTGTCCTCGACGAAGAAAGCTTTCTTGCCCGAGCCCAGGTCGGTTGCCTCGGCCCAAGCCGGATCGCCATAGGACCCGCCGCCGTTGAAACCGTAAATCCCGAAGATCCACCCCACCAGTACGAACGTGTTGTGGTCGATCACCCCGCCGGATGCGGAGACGTGCATTGCGCACGTCCGCGTGGCGCGGACGCGGAGGTGATCGACGCGCCAGGTGTTGGAATCTCCTCCCAGGGCGATCATTCCCTTGTTGTAAGCGTCCTTCGCTCCGGTTCCGCCGTCTATCGACAGCCCGGTAAGCCGTGTTAGGCCGCCCGGCTTGGCAGTGATCTCGAAGACACGATGGGTGGGACGTGTCGCGCTGGGTGCATAGTCTCCGCCCACGATCGTGGTCCTGCCGGTCCCGGCGCCTTGGATCGTGATGAACTTGTCGGTCACCGTGACGCTGGCCGTCCATGTGCCGGTGCCGACGGGAAGCTGCACGATATCGCCGTCAACTGCCGCATCTACGGCTTTCTGGACGTCGGCTTGCGAGAGGCTCTGGGCGACGCGTGTTGCGCCTTGCCCGGCAGAGCTGAGAACGAACATGTGGCAGGCAAGTAACACGAGGCCGCAGGAAACGGTGAGCGATGGTCGCATGGGGATGCCTCCGAGTCGGCGAGTTACCCTATTCCTGGTGCGAGAACTCCAGGAGACGAAAGTAACGCTGCAACGTGAAGCCTGTCAAGAGCTGTAGTGATGGGCGAGGCGCAAACAGCGTCGCCGCTGATCAGTTGAAAACCTGGGCAAGGGACCACTTGCGGGCGGTTGCACGCGGCGGTAGGGTGGCAGGCATTGGCTCAGCCAAAATCGTGAGACAGCGGGCGGCAACCGAATGCCAACGCTCCTAAAGCGTCGAGGCTGCCTCAAGACGGTGGGAAACAAGCGGAGGACGATCATGACGTTGCAAATCAAGTTGGGTTGCATTGCAACGCTGGCCGCGATGGCATGGGCATTAAGCGGCCGGGCGGCTGAGCCGTCGACCGATTCCGCGGGCGCGGGGCCGAGCGGCCGGAACTGGACCTTGGCGACCGAGGACACGGAGGTGAGCGTGACAGCGACGGAGCATGGGATCGGCCTCGTCGGCCTGCGCAATCCGGGCCGGGCGTGGAACTGGATTGCAGCGCCGTGCCCGGTGCCCATGCCCAGCCTCGATGGGGCGTACAAGGGCGGGGCGGTGCTCTGGCAGTTCCGCGGCGCCACCGAAGAGGCGAAGCATGGGCGCCAGGTGACCTTGCGGTTCACCTGCGACCATCCGGCGATGGAATTGAAATCGGTCTGGCGGGCGCTGCCGGGACCGGGGCCGGTGGAAAACGAGGTGACTGTCGAGAACCGCTCACAGGGCGACGTGGTCTTCCCGCCGACGCTTGTGGCGGCCAAGGTCGATCTGGCGGCCGATGGCCCAGTGACCATGCACCGCGCCCGGAAGACGAACGTCGGGATCGGCGAGGTGCTGCAAGACGTGATCGGCCCCCGCGCAAGCTTCACGACCGATACCTCCGTCATACCGCTGATCATCCTGGGCGTCGGCGACAAGCACGGCGCGTATCTCGGCTACGAATGGGAGCTGGGCGGGTTCCGCGTGACATCCGGCGCCGATCCGAGGCGGTTCGCCGTATCGGTGCATCCCATCACGGAGAAAGTCGCCCGGCCGCCCGGTGGGACCTTCCTGATTCCAAGCGTCTATTACGGCGTTTACCAGGGCGATATCGACGATGGCAGCAACCGCTTCAAGCGATGGTTCTGGAACCACAAGATCACCCGAAGCCTGCACGACAACCAGGACGAGCCGTGGACGGAGATGTGTGTCGGAAACGGCGGACCTGGCACGACCGGCGCCTCGCCGCAGAGCTATTACGATCGGATTGCCGCCACCGGCGTGGAGTGCGTGAAGCTCGACTTTTGGGACGGGACGGGACAATGCTGGTACACGGACCGAGACTGGATGTTCCACCCCAAGGTCTGGCCCAACGGATTCGACTACGGCGCCAAGGCACACAAGGCCGGAATGAAGGCGTCGCTCTACATGGGCGGAACGTACAAGGACGCCGACCTGACGACGATCGCCGGTCGCGATGCGGAGCTCAAGGCGGTCCTGAGCCGCTACGACCAGGGCTGGTTCGACATCTGGCGCACGGATCGCTACACAGCGCCCAACGACCCGATCCCCCCGACCTATGAGGGCGTGACCAACTTCCTCTACATCCAGGATTACCTGATCAAGCACCGGCCGGGCTACCGCTACGAGAACTGCTGCAACGGCGGCACGTATAAGGGATTCGCCATCTGCCGACGGATGACCTTCTGCACGATGAACGACGATGACAACGAGGCGTGGAAAACCCGAACCACCTATTATTCCAATTCCTTCGCCATCAACCCGGTCCAGCTCAAGTCCGATCACCGGACCCGCGATGCCTACGACATGCGGACCGACATCATGGGGTCGATCCTGACGCAGGAGCTGCACGACAATCTCTGGGTGCAGTATGTCGCCTTGTACAAGACGCGGCAGCGTGCGATCCTCCGGGGATGCAATGTGTACCACATCCTGCCGATGGCCGACGGCACGAATTGGGACGGTCTGGAATACTACAATCCGGACTTGGACCGGGGCTCGGTCGTGCTTTTCAAGCCCTCGCGAAAGGCTGCCGACGGCGATTCCAAGGTCGTGAAGCTCAAGGGACTCGACCGGAAGGCAACGTTTACGCTGACCTTCCAGGAGCGGACCCGTCTGAATGGTTCGAGGACCGGGGCGCAGCTCATGGACGAAGGAATCACCGTGTCCGGAATGACCGGGGACCGGGCCTCGGAGATCATTTGGATCGAGGGGCCGGTAGGACGAAAGCAGGCCGGTTCGGGGTAGTTCAGCAAAAGAATCGGGAGATCACAAAGCCCGAAAGGACGAAAGCTTTAACCGTTTACAGTCCGGAAAGTGGCAGGCATGCGGAGCAACCCGAGCAGCGATGATCCACACCGGCACGTCCTGACATTGAATAAGAGCAATCTTTCGGACGCACCGCCGCTGGTCTATCGCACACTCAAGACCAACGAGGTCATTGCCGTCGAGTGGATCGAGGAGAGCCCTCGCCTTTGTGATAGCATGTGCAAGGCACAGGAGGATCGATTCGACCAATCTCAACTGGAGGAAGCCTGCTATGTTCTGTGCTCGATCCTCAGCGGGTGCAAAGACCCCATGCCAGCCAAGGATGTCCAGCGAGAGGCCACGAAAGCACTGGTGGCGTCAAGGACGTTGAAACGTGCGAAGAGCGACCTGGGAGTCATATCTCGTCGGGTCAGGAGCGAAGACAAGCAATCTTGGCAATGGGTGTGGGAACTTCCCGAAGATCATGGGCAGTTCAAGCCATACAAAGATCGGGCTCTTCGGGAACTTGGGGACGACATGGCCGTAGCTGGCGGTGATGCTGCCATGTTCCGAGCCGCCATCGTCCTCGTTGTTACGCTCGCCGCCGCTGTGGCTCCGGCCTCCTCACACTCGCAGAGTTCGCAAAGCATTCCCGCTATTCCCTGGGGCTCGTCTTCCATCGGTGAAGCTGCCGACCCGGATTCTAATCCACCTGCGGAGTGACTGCCACTGGTGGTCACGGTGGCCGGGGGCGGCTTCCAAGCATGGCGGCGACCTGAAGGTGTTGAACATCACGCATCTGGCGACCACCCCGCCCCAGCGTTACAATAATTGCAACCCTGGAGACGCCGCCATGTACCGACTTGCTCTGTTCATCATCCTGGCTGCCGTTCAAGCCCAGGCCCAGGAAAAGCCTCTGCGGGTCTATTTCGTCGGCAACAGCGTCACCGACACGATCAACTACCTGGGCCTGGCCGAACTGGCGCAGAGTCGGGGCCACAAGCAGGTCTGGGGCCGTCACATGATCCCCGGCGCTCCCCTGCAATGGATTTGGCAGCACCCGAAGGACGGCTTCCAAGAGCCGCCTTTTGGCCACTACCCCAACGCCCTGGCCAACTTCCAATGGGACGTTCTCAGCCTCCAGCCCTTCGACCGCCACCTCGATGGCAAGGATGGCGATCTGGTGATGGCGAAGAACTTCATCGACCTTGCCCTGCCCAAGAGCCCAAATCTCCACGTCTACGTGTATGCCCGGTGGCCGAGGCAGGGCAAGGACGATTTCGACACGGCCTGGCTCAAAAAGTACACGGGCGGTTGGGACAATACGAACGAAACCAAGGACTATTTTGAGCGGCTGACCTTGGAACTCAGGAAGGCATATCCCAAGCTGAAGATCCGCATGGTGCCAGTCGGCCACGTCATGTACGAGTTGAACCAGCGGATGAAGGCCGGGGAGGTGCCGGGGTACAAGCACATCAAGGAGGTCTTTGCCGATGGCATCCACCTCAACAATGTCGGCTCCTACGTCGTCGGCTGCACGTTTTTCACCACGCTCTACAAGGAGAATCCGAAGGGGCTGCCGGGCGAACCGTACAAGGTTCATGATGGCAAGTTGGCAGCAGTGATCCAGGACACGGTCTGGAAGCTGGTCAGTACGAATGAGTTGGCCGGGGTGGCGGCGACAACTCTGCGTGTGGGGATGCCGTGGCGGCGTGCCCTGGAAACCTTGTCAGCGTCCGGTGCGAAGGAAGCGATGATGGCGATGGCACCGCCGAAATCGAAGCAGGGAGGATACATGACGCTCAAGTGCTTCGATTTGCCCGATGGACGAGTATTGTCTTTGGTAGCGGACAAGGCGACGGACTCCGCGGACAAGGTGATTGTTGAAATGAATGTTTGCGAGAATCCCGACCAGCCTGTAGCCGTGCGGGAGTGGAAGAGAACGGGGAGCCTGTCGATCAGACAACCCTGAATGGGAAAAGGCAGGAGACAGGGAACAGCCACGCCCAGACTCAGTGCAGGTCTGCCTGATGTACCGCACCAAGGATGACGCTGCTCGCATTCTCGCAGAGAACGAGGTTGGGATATGAGAACCGTCAAATCTGCCAGCCGTTCGTTCGTGCCTGCCGGGCACGAAGACCCATTGTCGTCGGGAGTCCTGAAGAAGGTTTTGTTGGAAAAGGCCGATCTCCAGCCAGGGCGTATCCAGATGGTCAATTGGGCAAGTCTCGGTGCGGGCAGAGAATTTGCCCGACACTACCATGAAGACATGCAGGAAATCTTCATCCTTGTGCAGGGGGAGGCGGAAATCACGGTCGAAACGGACACCGCCATTCTGCGTCGTGGCGATGCGGTGGTGATCGATCCCCGTGAGGTTCACCAGATGCGAAATGCAGGAACGGAAGCGGTGGAATATCTGGCAATTGGAATCACCAGCGAGGTCAGAGGCAAGACGGTGGTTGTGGAGGAAAAATAGGCGATCTACCGAACTTCCATCACCCCGCTTGCTTCGTACCGGGTCGCCACGAAGATCGGCAGCCGGTCGCCCAGGATCTTGCGATGCGTTGCCAGGGCCAGGTCCGGCGTGTTGGTGTCCTGGGAGAGATGGCCCAGGCAGGCCCATTTCATTCGCTTTGACGCAGACCCCAGCAGCAGTTCGGCGGCCTCAAAATTCGAGATGTGCCCGCCCGGCCCGGCAATCCGCTGTTTGAGCCATTCTGGACGAGGGCAGTTGGCGAGCATTTGGGGATCATAGTTACTCTCCAAGAGCACTGCATCCAATGAGGCAATCACGCTCTCCAGGCCGTCGAAGACATGCCCCAGGTCGGTCAGGATGCCCAGCCGGTGCTTGCCATCGTCCACCACGAAAACCACGCCATCCTCGGCATCGTGCGGCGTGGCGATGGTTTCCACGGTGACTTTGCCGAACTTGAGCCTTTCCCTGGACTGGAAATGCCGTAGGTCTCCGATCTCGCCCAGTGCAAATCGCTTGGCCATCCCGTAGGTCTTGGTGGTGGCGTAGATTGGCAAGTGAAACGTCCGGTGCAAGATTCCCATACTGCGGCTGTGATCCACATGGTCGTGGGAGATGAGGACCGCATCGACGGTTTCCACATCCCGGCCATGCTGGGCTAGCCGCTCCTCGACCTGGCTGGCACTGATCCCGGCGTCGAACAGCAGCTTGACGCCGCCTGCCTCGACGTAGATACAGTTGCCGTTGCTGCCGGATTGGAGGGAGATGAGCCGCATGGAAACATTGTACCGCAGGTCACGGGTTGTGGAAATCGGCAATCATCTGCTGTACGCCCAGAGGCGGTGGAGACGATTTGCGCCCCTTGGTTCCACCGCTATAATGACGGCATGAGCACCTCCAACGAAACCCACTCCGTCTTGGTCGGCTACATCCTCTGGATCTTCGGATTCACCGGCTCCCACCGCTTCTACTACGGTAAGCCGATCACGGGCACCCGTGACCACCTGCCGCCGTCATTGAGAAGCGCAGACGATACGAGGACTGAAACATGAAAGTGCTCAAGAGAACGAAAGCATTCGAGGTTCGTCTTTACATGGGAGCACGCAAGGGCTATGGGGAGGAGCAATATCCAGCCGACAAAGTTGTTCGGGCCATCTCGGAGTTCCAGGCTGGCACTGAGGACGACGAACCGCCGATCCCTGTCCGTCTTACCTCGACGACATTCGTGAGCAAGGACTACGTAGAGGAGGGCTGGGAGATTGCCGTGGTGCGTTATCCCTTACGAGAGGACTCGGACGAAGAAATCATTCAGTGGGCCGGTGAACTGGCTGCCGTGCTGATGAATCGGTTTCACCAAGAGCAGATCAGTGCCGTCATACGGGATGAGCTAGTGGTTTTTTCTCGGGAATGAACTAGGAGTGAAGGTGATTGACACACAGACGGCAATACTATACTGAAGTGGACCCGTTTGTCTAGACCACGAAACGCGATTTCTTAGGTAGAGAGGACTGGCGGCCCGCGAGACCCTTCCCAGGTCTCGCGCGGCCGCAGAGTCGCACCCACCGCTATGAGTACCGTTTGATTTTCCCATTTGTGCGCGAAAGTGAGTCATTATGATGACACATTATCGTCGGCTCATGTTGTTTCATGGTAGACCGCCATCGGCGTTTGGTAGTCCAAGGCCGCATGAATCCGCTCCTCGTTGTAGTCCGGAAAGTAGGCCGCCAGGCCCGCCTGCAAGGCTCGCGGCGTCGCATAGTCGTGCAGGTAGAGGTGCTCATACTTCACCGTCCGCCACAAACGCTCCACGAATACGTTGTCCATCCAGCGGCCACGCCCATCCATGCTCACGGCCACGCCCGCCTTCTCCAGGCGACCGGTAAACGCTTCGGCCGTGTACTGCACGCCCTGGTCCGTGTTGAAGATCTCCGGCGTGCCGCCGCCCAATGCTTCCTCCAACGCCTCCAAACAAAACCATCCATCCAAGGTGTTCGACAACCGCCACGACAGGACGTAACGGCTGAACCAGTCCATGACCACCGTCAAGTACATCCAGCCCTGGGGCATGGGCACGTAGGTGATGTCGCTGGACCACACCTGGTCAGGGCGCACGATCTTCACATCCCGCAACAAATAGGGGTAAGTCCGGTGTTCCTTCGTGTTCTGCGACAGACGCGGCTTGGGGTAAATCGCCTCCAGGCCCATCAACCGCATCAGCCGCTGCGCCCGCTTGCGATCGATGCCCATCACCTCCGCCATCTTCCGGCTGCCGTAGTAGGGTTTCCTCAGGTACTGCTCGTCGATCCGACGCATCAACGCCAGGTTCTCCGGCGACTCGCCCACCGCCTCGTAGTACCAACTCGATCGGTTCAAGCCCAGCAGCTCGCATTGCCGGCGAACGCTCAGCCGCAAATGGTCCGTTTCGATACACTCCCGCTTGAACTCAATCGAGTCGGGCAACTTTTTTTTTCAACCAGGCCGCCTCCATTTGAAGCCGCCCGATCTGCTCATACAACTCGGCGATTAACGCGTCCTGGCCCTGGACCTCGCGGCGACGGTCGTCGGAGAACAACTCCGCTGCACCGTCAAGCAGACGCCGTTTCCATTGACCGATCTGCGTCGAATGAACGCCGAACTGGGACACCAATTGGCTCGTCGTGCGGTCCCCCCGCATCGCTGCCAACGCCACCTTCGCCTTCACGCCAGCCTCGATCCGCCGTCGTTTCGCTCCCATGTAACCCTCCCAAGTCTGGACCAATCCTACCACGATTTCGACCTAAAGTCGTGGTCCAGTTTCTTGGGTCCACTATATACCTCGCCCGTCAAAAGTGACAAGGACAGATTACTTGCCCGTTCTTTTCGGATTATCCCGCATCCTTGTCACTATCTCCAGGCTTTACCTTTACGTTGCGGATTACCCGGTCGATAAGGATTGTGATTCACTCAGTCCAATCGGAGAAACGAAAATGGCCAAGAAGCCAAGGCGGGGCCAGAAACAGTGCCCGAAGTGCAATGCATGGGTCAGGGGAACCAGAGCGAAAACCTGCCCCAATTGCGATCACCGATTCAACGGAAAACAAGTGGTGGCCCCCGTTCCCGAACCGGCAGCGCCGGAGAAGAAGGCGACGGTTACCTTCGAGCAGGTGAAAGCGGTGGCTCAGACGGTCAAGGTCGTCGGTGGCTTTGATCGCCTGAACGAACTCCTTGGCCTCGTTAAGGAAGTCGGCGGGCTGAAGAAGTTCAAAGACCTGCTGGAGGCCATGTCGGCGGCCTAAGCGGGTATCATCGCCGTCATCCTGAAAGTTGATCCAAGCCCTGGACCCAATGCCAGGGCTTTTCGTTTACCCAGCAACCCACGGTCGAGGGTAGGGCCGAGAGGGCGCAACTGCTCGATAGAAGCGTGGCGTAACCCGAAGGCCGACCTTCGTATCGTGATAACCACAGCAGCTAAGGCATTGCAGACGTGAGCCTGTTTCAAATCGTCATCCTTGCCCTTGTGCAGGGTCTTGCCGAACTGCTTCCAGTGTCCAGTTCGGCCCATGTGATCGTGGCTGCCAAGCTCATGGGATTGAATCCCTGCACACCGGAGATGACGCTGCTGGTGGTGATGCTTCATACCGGAACGATGTTCGCGGTAATCCTCTACTTCTGGCGGGCCTGGAAAAACAGCATGTTTGCCTCCCGTGCCGTATTCAGGCAACAGGCGGTCAGACTCGTCATAGCGACGATGTTAACCGCCGCCGTTGGCGTGCCGCTGATTTTGGGAATCGAGAAGAGCGCCGGGAGGTCGGGTTACTTGGTCAAAGATGCGACTGGGCATCTGCCGAAGGCCGAGATCGAGTTGTTATTCGGCAACCTCGGTCTTATCGCTGGAGCACTGTTAGCGGCAGGGGTGTTGATCTTGGTCGCCGGGCTGGCGGAACGTGCAACGGCTCGCAACCGAGCCATTGGGATTCGAGAGGCTGCGTGGATCGGTGCCATCCAAGGATTGTGTCTGCCGTTCCGGGGGTTTTCACGTTCCGGGGCGACGATTTCAACCGGCTTGCTGTTAGGCGTTCTCAAGGTGAGGGTGGAGGAATTCAGTTTTGCTCTCGCCGTAATCATCACCCCAGCGGCCGTCGGGCGTGAGATCTGGCGGTTGGTCGAAGCCCATCACGAAGCCGGGCATTTCGACGTGACATGGAGCTTATTCGGTCCCAGCCTTTTAGGGATGGTCTGCGCTTTTCTGGCCGGTTTGCTGGCCCTCAAGTGGCTCTCCCGTTGGTTGGAGGGCGGCCGTTGGTATTTCTTCGGCGTATATTGCCTGGTGGCTGCGTCCGCAGTGTTCGTTCTCCATTGTCATGGCTATTGACCTTGGGGCTGGAGCATCAGTTCCTCGATGACCGCAGCAATTTTCTCAGGCGGCATCTTCTTCACGAGATGCAAGTGCCCCTTGTCGGGCGACTCCCGCCAGACGTTGCTCCCGTTCTCATTGACGTGCAAATAGCCCTTGGATTGAAGATCCCAGTAATCGGCCAGTCCTCCGTCAAGTCCACGCACGGCGTACAGCACGGCCGTCTGATCCCAACTTTGCCGGTTGTTCAGGCCGTTGAAAAGTTCGTAGGCTCGGCGCACGGGCGTTCCGGCCGGGGCTTTCCGCAGCCCGGCTCCCGTCATGATCTGGTCGCCAATCTCCCACCCGCTAAAGAGGATCGGCGTCGGCCAATAGGCAATGGCGTAGGCGGCGGGAGACCCTTTGCGGCCAGGGCGTCGGCAAGCTCGCCAATCAAGTCCCGCTTGCAGGTTCGCCCCGGCAAAATGCGGTCGATAATGGGATCTGGAGCCGGGAGCATTTGCAGGGCGTGGGCGGCCGTGAAGAGGACATAGTCAGCCCCTGCATACCGAACCTGCTCAACGAACTCCTTCAGCTTGAAGCCGTCAACGGCCCGCTGAAAAGGCAGCGGATCGCCGTGGCGAGGAACGGTTTGGGCCGTCCAATGGACACCGATCCCGTAGCGGCATTTCGCCAGCCAGTCGGTGTTGGCACGGACGTAACTGGTTTCACCCGCAATCAGCGGAAGTGCCTGCATCCCCAGCCCGGCCAGGGCTAGGCGTGTGAATTCCCTGCGGTTCATAACAATATCCTCCAGACCCGGATTCTAATCCACCTGCGGGGTGGCCGCCACTGGTGGGCATGGCGACGAGGATGGTATGATGGGCACAGGTCTGCACCCTTGTAACCCAGGCTGAGGAAACACCGATGATCCATCGCCTTGTTCGTGCAATCGTCCTGAGCATTCTCATGGTCGCCAGCGGTGTTGGCGGGGCCGAGCCGCCCAAGCCGCCCGTCAACATCTGGGATCTCACTGGTCCCCTTGGTGAGACCCCCAAGGCCGTTACCGACGCCTATCCGTTGTCCGACCAGCAGAACAAGGGCGGCTGGGTGAAATTCGAGCCGATGAGCGACGAGTTCGAGGGCAAGGAACTCGACCGCAACAAATGGGTGGTCGGCCTGGAGGGGTGGAAGGGCCGTCAGCCCGCCCTGTTCAGTGACAAGAACGTCACGGTGTCTGACGGCAAGCTGCACCTGACCATGCGGAAGGAGAAACTGCCAGCAGAATTGGAGAAACAAGGCTACCACGACTACACTTCCGCTGCCCTGCATTCCAAAGTCCGCTCCAGCTACGGCTATTACGAGGTCAAGGCCAAGCCGATGAACTCGGGCGGTTCAAGTTCGTTCTGGTTTCACAAGGGAGACACGCCCGGCTGGCAGACGGAAATCGACGTGTTCGAGATCGGCGGCAAGGCCAAGGGCTTTGAGCACAAGGTCAACATTACCGTCCACGTTTGGGAGACGCCCAGGGAGAAGAAGCATTGGCAGGTGGGCGGGGCCTGGATCGCACCTTGGCGGCTGGCCGACGATTACCACGTTTACGGATTCGATTGGGGGAAAGACGAACTAAGGTTCTACGTGGATGGGGTGCTAGTCCGCTCTGTCGAGAATACCCACTGGCACCAACCGCTCTTGCTGACCTTCGACAGTGAAACGATGCCCGACTGGATGGGGATGCCGAAGGACGAGGACTTGCCCTCCACGTTCAGCGTGGAATACGTGAGGGCGTGGAAGAAGAAGTAGGGAGACGAGAGATGGCCGCCGTTTTCGCCCGCTGGGTCGCTGGGGTTGTGGTCTTGCTGATGATGCGGCCTGCCTGGGCACAGGAGAGCGCCCCAATGGACAAACCGATCACTTTGCACCCGATTGGCGTGATCCATTCGCCCTACAAAGCGGCGAAGGGCACGCCGATCCAGGGCGTATTCGGCAAAGAGGTCGAGGCATACGTTGAACTGAAAGAGAAATACGTCGAGGGTCTGAAAGACCTGGACGGGTTCAGCCATGCGATCCTGCTCTACTACTTCCATCTCTCCAATAAAGAGGAGATCGTCGGCAAGCCGTACCTTGAGCAGGAAGAACATGGCATTTTCGCCATGCGGAGCCCACACCGGCCCAACCACATTGGGCTCTCCATCGTTAAGATCAAGAAGATCGAAGGCAACAGGCTCTACTTCACCGAGGTCGATGTCCTCGATGGCACGCCCGTGCTGGACATCAAGCCCTACGTGAAGCAGTTCGACAGCCGTCCCCACGCTACGAGCGGTTGGATTGAGAAACACTTTATGAATGGCAAGATGCCTGAGCAAAAGACAGCGAAATGAACTGTAAGGACCGTTGCCATGCCCCTGACCCACGACCAAGCCCTGCAAGAACTCCGTGCCTGGACGATGAACCCCTCGCTCCTGGGCCATGCCCGAGCCGTGGAGATCGTGATGCGGGCGGCGGCTTCCAAGTATGGCGGCGATCCCGAGGTCTGGGGCATCACCGGTCTGCTTCACGACGCCGACTACGACCAATGGCCCGAGGATCATCCCAAGCGGATCGTGGATTGGCTCAGGGAGCAGGGCGAAGAGGAGATCGCCTACGCTGTCTCGTTCCACCAGACCGCTTGGGGCCTGCCACCGAAAACCACGATGGACAAGTGCCTGTTGGCCTGTGACGAACTGACCGGGTTCGTCATCGCCTGTTGCTTGGTTCGCCCCGAGGGCATCGCCACCCTTGAACCCAAGAGCGTGAAGAAGAAGTTGAAGGACAAGGCGTTCGCAATCCTGGCCGACAGCCTTCCAGCGGCGGAACAAGAGCCCCGGCCAGCGACCGTCAAGGCCAGCAAGCCGTCCGCTGGAGTTACCGCCCAGAAAGCCTACGTGCCCGAGCCGCAGCCCGTTCGCACCCCAATCCTCGTCGGTGCCCACAATTGCCCCCTCTGGGAGGCCAACCAGCCGCAGATGTGGAATCAGGTGCTCAAGCACCCTGAACGGACCCCGGCCCTCGGGTTCTACTCGCAGGAGAACCCGGAAGTCGCCGACTGGGAGACGAAGTGGGCGGTCGAGCACGGCATCTCGTTCTTTGTCTATTGCTGGTATCGCAACGGTCAGGGCGGGCCAGTCAAGATGCATTTCGGTAGTGCGATCCACGACGCCCTGCTGAAGTCCCGCTATGTGTCCAAGATGAAATTCGCCATCATGTAGGAAAATCAGGCGAGAGGAACCGCAGGAGTATCCAGCGAAGCAGACCTGATGGAGGACCTGCTGCCCTTCTGGACGCAGAACTACTTCCGCCACTCCAGCTATCTCAAGATCGACTCTCCTGTTGGACAATTGGAACGAATGGAGTGAAGGTCACTACATCGCTCCGCACAGAGAATACGGCTTCCGCTACCTGGATGCGGTGCGAGAGGTCTTCTCCGATGCCCCGAAGAACCACGTCGATTTACTGCCCAGCGACGTGGGGCTGGGGCCGTATGACCAGGCGTACAAGCGACAGGTCAGCCCGAGAAAATGAGCCGTTAGCCCGGCCATCGGCAGCCACGTCATTGCAGCACTGTGCGAAACGGAAGCGACACACCACAATCTCACACTGCTGCCAGTGAGTGTGCAACTGGGAAATCGATCTCCGTGCCAGCAACGTTGTTGAAGAAGTTCGTGAAAGTGGTTAAGGCGACGTTGGCGACGATCTCGGCGATCTCGCCATCCGTAAAGCCCGCACGCCGAACCTCCTCCACGTCGTTGTCGCTCACATGACCACGGTCTTGAACGATCTTTCGGGCGAACGCCAACGCCGCATGAGTCTTCTCGTCGGACGCCGTTCCATGCCTGGCATCGAGAAGATCAGACTCACTGAGGCCAGCCTTGCTTCCGAGAAAGCTGTGGGCCGACAGGCAGTAGTTGCACTGATTGGTCTCACTGACCACAAGCGAGATCTCTTGCCGCAACGCATCAGGAAGAGATCCCTTTGTCAGACCTTGGTTGAAACCGAGGTACGCCTGGAGGACGGCGGGCGACTGGGCCATCGTCGAGATCATGTTCGGCACCATGCCCATGCTCTTCTGCACTGCCCCCAACAGTTCCCGAGTCCTGGAACTGGCGTCTCGCTCAACCGGCTGAATGCGAGCCATTTTGCGTTCCTTTCATGACTGGAGGTTGTGAAGCCCACCTCGCTTGTCTATCGCCATGATGGGCTCCACTGTCTCTTACTCCAGAAATTATTGCGATGACGACTCTCTGAGCAAGCAGCAAGATCGGTGGTATTCATAGCCTCGATAGGTTGGTCTTCCGTGACGTGGATTCTACGCAGTTTGAAGTAGAACTCGGATGCCAGTCAATACCACCGCCGCCGACTACGGTCACTGGCTCAATCCCGAGTTCTACGACTTGGAGCAACTTCAGCGAATGATACGGGCATTCCATCCGCGGAGATGGCCGTCGTACCGAGTCCGTAGATCCTTTTAGGGGCGAGCATCAGGTCTTTCCTTCACGCCATTACCTCGGGATAATTCCAAGGGCAATGCGAAAGGAGAAAAGCATGCTAACGGAAACCTTGAAGTTCGCCAGGAAGAGTCTCAACTCTCCTGATGTAACCAGGGAGTGCGGTCACGGAAAGCTGGATCTTGTGACCCTGGAAGACACGACTCTGGCAAAGTTCACCTTTCAGCCGGGCTGGAAATGGTCCGAGAGCGTTCGGCCCATGGTCAACACCGACAGTTGTCAGGTACAGCACCTCCAGTACGTCATCAGCGGCCGGTTGCGGATCGTCCAAGACGACGGCCGTCAAATGGATCTGGAACCGGGTGATTTCGCCAGCATCCCTCCGGGGCATGACGCCTGGGTCGTGGGAGATGATCCGTTCGTCTGCATCGACATCTCTCCCGACATGAAGCAGTATGCCGGACAGAGCGGGGGCACCCATCGCTGACCGTTGGAACTCAAGATAGGGCTGCGGAGCCCCCCGGATCGGCATCGCAGCGTCTCAGCGATAACTCAGCAAAAGGTGTTTTCAGGGAAGGCCGGTCAGGGTGACCCCGACCAACTGTTGACTGGGGATAACATTATTCCGGGAAAAGGCGTTTCTGTACCATGGGCTGCTCGCCCTTGCGTGAGTCCGGTAGTGGTGCGTCTCGCTTTGCCCTGTCGGCACCGAGGATGAAGGGAGGCCGGGCAGCGAGCGGGCCATGTCGTTGAAACAACTCCAACCAACTCAACACAATGGCATCCTGGATCGTGCCGGATCGCCGATACTCCTCGGGTGTCTTCCCCCAATAGAAACCGATCCAGCCCGACGCCACCTTCCTCGATTGATTGATGAACGAACCAAGCTCGTCAGCACTACATTTCAGCGGGAACATCTCCTCGATGACAACCGGCTTTCCCACGGAGAACCTGGCCAGCGTGTCGAGCGCCTCGCCGACCCTCCCCGTCTCCGGGTAGAGATGGACGGCGATGAAGTCCAGTTCGGGGGCGATCTCCTTGGGAATGAAACCCGAGGTCAAGCCGGGACGATCCAAGCTCCAGGGGACCAACCCCACGGTGACCAAATGACACTGATCGTGTTTGCGAATGGCTGCCACCAGTTTGTGACACCACTGCCGGGCGATGGCTGGGCGACGACGGTCTTTCTGGTCCAAGGTGATGCATTGGACGAAGTAACCGGCTTCACTACCCAGGAACGGCGCCCCGAGCCAATCCCCCTGCTTCCGACTGCCGCCTGGAACCACCGGCTCGTTCATCAAATCGTAGCAGAAGATCGCCGGGCTCTTGGAGCATCGCTTGGCCACGGCTTCCCAAAACCGGGCCTGGGCGTCCCACCGCTGCTGCTCGCCTAGCCGGTCGTACCACGGAGGAACATCTTTCTTTCGGTAGCAGCCCAGACCTGTGATGTCGAGGTACAGCCCAAGCTGTTCAGCCAGGGCGACCAGATGGCCCAGGCGTTCCAGGTTCGCCTCGTTGGGTTTCTCCGGGCCGGTCATGAACTTGCCGAACTGGAGGTGTACCCTCACCACGTTCGCCCCAAGCTGTTTCATCTCCTGGAAGTCGGCTTCGACCTTGGGCCATTCCTTGTCCCAGTAGTCTTCCAGGAGGCGGCCCTGCTCATCGTGGTCGTAGTTGAATCCCCAGGGGACGAAAGGATGATCTGACGGGCGCAGGACAAATGACCGATTGTCCTGGGCAACCTGCACCCAGGAGATCGTCGTAGGCTTGGCCTCCTTCTCCGCTGCGGTGGACGACACCACCAAGCCGAGCAGAATTGACCAAACCGCCAGACGTATGCATAGGGCACGCATTTCCTGGCCTTTCATGAATCCCCTGGTAAATCGGTCACCAGGACGAACGCCCTAGTGCGGTGGTGACATTTCAAGCAACAATCGTGTTACCGTTCTCAGTGCCGTCATATTCTGCCCACGGGCTGGCCCCTTCTTCGCCACCCGGCATAGAATTCATCACTGGCTGCGGGGGTGACACCACATCCCCCAGCCAGCCAGACCACCTTTCTCACCCACCCAAAGGAGAAAAACGTCATGGCAACTCACGTCGAGCACGAGCATCTCCACGCCCACGTCCACACGCATGTCCACACCCACGAGCACAAGCATGCCGACGGCACGGTCCATACCCACGCCCACGAGCATACTCATTCACACGAACACTCGCACCTCCATGTTCACGCCGCAGGCGAGGAGTCAGAGCACCAGCACGACCACTTGATCGAGGAACTGCACGAGCATGCCACTGCCGAGCACTTGGCTGAACTGCATGAGCATGTCCATTGACGACATGCCGTTATCCGCCGAGTTCCTTTGTCAGTTCAACCCGTCGCCGTTCGAGGACCGTCAAGCGAGTTTTCAGTTTCCGGGTTTCCTTGTTGATGTCGGCCAACTCCTTCTGGAGCTTCTTCCTGTGCAGGTGGCCCTGGCCGCTCTTCTGCTTGACCAGGGCTCCGACTTCGTGCCGCAGCAGCCGGAACCACGGGTTGCCGTGCATTTTGGCCTCTCGGTACTGCAATTTGCCTGCTCGCATGGCGGCATAGATTTCCTCCTGCGTCAGGCCGAACTCCTGCCGAGCGGACTTGTCGCTGAGCGTGGCTCCCTTCTGCGACCAGATCGAATTGCCTTCGTACATGGTTTCCTTTCGCTGGCGTGATTACTGCCGTTCGATCGTTGCCAGCCATGCCTTCGGACCAGCGGGGCCGAACTTCAGTCCATCAGGTCGTGGAATCGCCTCGAAGTGGATCGGCTCGATCTGTTTCACGTTCCATCCCTCGTGGAACGAATCTCGGATCTCTTGCTGGCTGATTCGGCGTGGCCCTTCGGTTCCCGGCTGCTCATCGGAGAAACAGAGGAGATACAGCGATCCGCCAGCCCGCAGGACTGCCGAAAGGCTCCGCACGTATATCGACCGCTCCTCGTCCACAAACGTGTGGAACAGCCCACAGTCGATCACCGTGTCGAACTGCCTGCCGAGCTTGCCAAGCTCCAAGGCGTTCCCCACGAGAAAATGGGCGTTGATCCTTCGCTCCGCAGCTTTCGCCTTGGCCCGCTCGATGGCAAGAGGCACGAAGTCGATACCCCAGGCTTCGTGGCCTCTCGCTGCAAGGTAAAGGACGTTCTCTCCGGTGCCACACCCCACGTCGAGAACGCTACCACGGATCTGGTCCGCTTCGGCCAACTTGACGATGGCAGGCTGGGGCCGTCCGGTATCCCAGGGGGCTTGGCCTTGATACATCTGCTCGAAACGTTTGTGTTCCACGATTACTCCTTCTTCAGATGGCTTGGTCCAAGTACGGGACATTAGGGCTGCCGACACGCTTGTCAACGTTTCGGCAGAAGCGATTTCTCCATACGCTGATCGTAGTCGCAATTTTTGAGCTTCACGGCTTCAATAAAGTCTCGCATCCCAGCCCTCGCCTTCGCCTGATCCGGCATGTTGCGGCCGAACAGGCTGGCACCTGACCTTGGAGGCCCCGAGAGCAACGTATAACCTCTCGCCTTTGATTTCTTTCATGGGTTTCGCCGCCGACCCTCGTCCCCACCGCAAAATACCCCGCCAAACGCCGTAGGGTAAATTGTATTCAACGCAAAACGGAAAAAGGTGTTGGGACACCACGGTTCTGTTTGGCACAATACAGAAAATAATATGAAAAGCCCTGGGGGCAGAGTGGTCGGGCTAGTCCTATCAGGGCATCACGGACGAACAGCTTCTATTCAACCACCCCTCTCTCGGTGCCCGTGGCCGCCGCATGTTTCTCCAATAACACGAACCTCTATGGGCTTGATCCGTTGTTTCTTTTGACCACCCCATGCGATAGTCGGATGCCGACCAGGCCCGCTACTTTCTGCGAACCGCTTTGGCCGTCGTATCCGAGTAAACCTTACCATCGCTGTCCTTCGTCACGAAATGCAATTCGTGGTGGTCTTCGTCAGTGAAGTGAATGCTTCCTGTGGTAGTCATTCCCTTGCCAAGATCGCCCTTGATGGTAAGGGTGGTGCTGGCAGATTTTGGCCTTTGGGAAAGCACTCAGCGATCAGCCGGTGGTACTTCTCGTAGCTTTCCGGCGTTCCGTATTTTCCCAAGTAGACATGACGGCCGTTGATACAGACAACGGCTTGGCCGCTTGCCTTGTGGCGGCCGTAAGAAGGGATCTTGCGAGGTCTTCCAGGCATCCGGCGACTCCTCTCCGCACATTTTTCCGTAGGACTACGGAGAAATGCGAGCCTCTGAGCCGCCTTACGCCCGAAGGCGTCGTGTCCTAAGTATAGGATTCGGCAGGACTTATATAGCTCCCCGACTAGGACTCGAACCTAGGACAAAGCGGTTAACAGCCGCTTGCTCTACCGACTGAGCTATCGGGGAAGGAAAACCTTATCTTAGTCCACGCCAAAGCTATCGACAAGATGTTCAACCTTTTCCCCGGTCTTCTTCGGGAGAAAGGCCGGCCTCCTTGGTCCTCTCCTTCTCCAGAATTACTCGGTTGCCCGCACCATTGAACTCCACCCGCGACATAAGACTCCGCATCAACATTACCCCTCTTCCGCTTGGCTGGTTGAGATGTTCGGAGTCGGTGCAATCCGGGAGCGTCGCCGGGTCGAAACCTTGGCCTTCGTCGATGATTTCGATCCGCACCCGCTCGGCAGACAGGCAGAAACCGATGCGGATTCGCTTGGCCGGGTCCTGACGGTTGCCATGCTTGATGGCGTTGACCAGTGCCTCCTCGACCGCGAGCCGGACGCGGAAGACCTCGCGACGAGGCCAGCCGTTGCGAACCAACTCGGCGATCAACTGATCGAGCGTTGCCCGCCCGGCCGCGGCACGGCTGGGAATGATGGTCTCCGATTGCCAAATCCAGGGCTTTTCGGGCATCGAGGCGGGCATTGAGCGACGACCCTTCGAACCACCGCGGTAGCAACCAGACGACTCTTCAGAAGGCCGCCAAGGCATCGGCCTCGTCGTCGCGAATGTCAAACAGCCGGTTCAGCCGGGTAATCGCGAAGACTTCGTAGATCTCCGGGCGGATGTTGCAGAGCTTGAGCGAGCCGCCGCGGGCCTTGGTCTTCTTGTCCAAGGTGATCAACTTGCCTAACGCCGCACTGGAGAGGAAGTCGACCGAAGAGAAATTGAGCACCAGCTTCTTGCGGTTCTCACCCTCGACCAGTTGAAACAACTCCTGGCCCATCTCTTGAATGCCCAGATCTTCGATGATCTTCTGGTCGCGAAAATGGACCACAGTGATCTCGCCGACTTCGTTGACTTCCACGCGTCGCGGTCCGGGCATCGAAAGACTCCTCTGGCGAATTCCTAGGGGAACAAAGCTTCGCGCCAGCCACCATAGGCCCACCCGAACGGGTGTCAAGGCGATCCGATGTTCTCCCGAAAAGGTGCAAAGCGGCTTGCTGCACCGAAGAAGGATACCATTTTCACCGCGGGAACGCAAAAGATCCGCCGTTGGAGACACTGGAGCCCGCGGGCAAAGGACTCGGCCCATTACCCTTTTTGGGAATTAGAATGCCACGATGGAGGGAGCCGTTGGCGGACGAGCGCTAAGGCTTGACGGGGGGAACGGCCGGTAACGATGCACTCGCCGGGGCGGGCGGGCTGTGGGGCAAGGACGTAGCCTGAGGATCGGCCCAGGGTCGCCGTCCCTGCTGGCCAGGGGGCACCGTGGCTCGAAGCACGGCACGGTCGACGAACAGGTAGTTTGCCCCGCAAAACTCGGTCACCATGCCACTGACGGTCCATTGGGGAGGCGTCAAGCTGTCGCCCACGGCCCGCGAGATCCGCTCGAGTTGAAGGTTCTCCAGGACCACGAAGCGGCGTTGGCCGTCGGAAGTGAGGAAAGTCACACGATCGCCGGCCGTCTGGAAGACTCCGGCCTGCTGGACCAGCGCAGTGCCCTCGCGGATCCGTGGCTGCTTTGGGCCGGCCTTACTGGCGGTAGCGGGGGCGGCCGCGATGTCGGCCGGCCGATCAGGCGCCTGGAGGGCGACCTGCTGAGCTTGGAGCGGGTTCAGCCGACCGAGGCCCGCGGTCAGGCAGCATACGCTCAGCGCTGCCAGCCAAGTCCAGCACCAACGATGTTCCACGGCTCGACATGCGATCAACATGGATCGATCTCCCTGGTACGTTCTTTGGGGGTGCCCCGCTATTGCTTGAACGGCGTTCCCTGAATGAGTTTTGACGGACAACTTGAGTAATCGTGCGCTCTCCCACCACATCGTAACCCGAAGCGTAAGCGAGGGAGGGCCAACGCTTTCCCTCGCTTACGCTTCGGGTTACGACTGGCCGAGTATGCCTCTCTTGTTCGTTAAAACCCAGCAGAAGCTTGCTCAAAGCAATTTGCCCTGAGCCATTTTCGGCGCCGCAGTCCGGCGACGTGACGCAATCCCGGCGGATTACCGTTTTCGATAGTCTGTGGCTTTCGGTCAACCTCGGTGACTTTGGGAAACATGGATGGCTCACCGGCGGCACTGTCGGAAACGGTCGGCACTTACGGAAGACATTGCCCGGCAGGTGGTTACCAAAAGAACCTGCGGGCGGCCCGAGCAGGGGCACGGCCTTTGCCTTAGGATGCCAAACGGGTCGGCCGAACAACAACCTCCGCCTGTAGGGAACGCCCTCCGTGGCGTTCCGGGAACTCGGAATAACGCTTTTCCGCGGGCCACGGAACGCCACGGAGGGCGTTCCCTACAGGGCCCTCCGAAATGCGGAAGATACCATTTATGACGAGCTTGCCGAGAATCCTTCGAGGTGGATCACGGGAATCCTTGAGGCAAGGGTTGTTGCTGGGAGCGGCCTTGGCCGTTGCCGCTGCCGGCGGAACCCGACCGGCGTCGGCAGCCGAGATCCCTGCGGAGGGCCAAGTCCACGTCTTGCTGGCCAGCGGTCGGCACTTCACCGCCGAGTTGGACCAGCGAACCGACGCGGCGAGACTCTGGCTGCGATGGGGCCAGGGGACCAGCGTGATCTTGCGGCCCATCGACTGGGACCGGGTCGTCCGGGTGGAGATGGCCGGCGAGACATTCTCGGGCGATGTCGTGCACCAGGCGGTGATCTTAGTCCGCCAGGAAGCTCCCTTTCAGGACCGGAGCGTGGCGACGGGCAAGAATGCCCATCCTACGGCCGCTGTAGGTTGGGCATTCCTGCCCGATGGTGGCCGCCGGGGTTTTGAAACGGCTTCTAACAGCGACACAGGCGGGCAAGCGGCCAGCGGCGCCCGCGCGGCAGAGCCGGCGTGGCCGCCGGGGCTAACGGGCACGCGTCGGTTAGCCCCGGCGGCCACGCCGGCGCGAGTACGGGCGCTGGAGGTCGAGGCGCGCCTGGGGAAGTGGGGCCCGGACGTTGACGCCGACGGCCTGGTCGTGGAGATTTCTCCCCTGGACGCGCAAGGAGAACTCGTGCCCGTGCAGGGAACGGTCGAGGTCGAGTTGACCGGCCAAGGGGCGAGCCAGACGGCGGGCGGGGAATTCGCCACGCTGGGGCACTGGGTGCGGTGCGTGTGGCCGGAGGATTTCGGCTACCGTGGCGCCCGCTGCCGGCTGCCGTTTCAGGCGGTGCAGCCCGAGTTCGACCTTCGCTGGGCATCCAAGGGTATGGTCCACGTGCGGTTGAGCGTGCCCGGTGAAGGAGTCTTCGAGGCGACCGACGCCGTGACACGGATCCGGCCCGCAAGCGGCGTCCGCGACAACTACCAGGAGACTACGGGCCGGCGGTTCTTGCCCAACGAGCGGACCTCGCGGTCGGCCAGTTATTAAGTTGTTCTTCGGCCGGTCCTAGGGTGCCGGCTTGGGCGGCTTGCGCCGGTCCTTAGGGTTCTTGGGCGGCGGTGGGGCCTCCTCTTTTTCTTTGACCACGGGCAGTTCGTCCTCCTCCTCGACCACCTCGGGTTTCTGCCCGCGGTCGACGAGCATGTAGCCGGACCAGAAGAAAGGATGATTGCCGCGGGGCGGATCGTCGACGGCGGCCTTCTTGATGCGGGGCTCGGCTTCGAGGTTCAGGCGGCTGTCGGCGGTGACCAGCACGGCCCGCTGCCAGGCGTCGGCCGGCGTGGTATGGGGCAGTTCCTGGGCGAATTCGCGGACGATGTCGTAGCTCGATTGGCCGCCGGTCCGCCAGCGGCTCAAGAGGATCGTCTTGGCGCCGTTGGACATCAGCCCGAGGATACTCAAGAAAATCTCCGACCCGGCCATCCCCGGCCCGGAGCGTTTCATGCTGTTTTCCGCGGCCGTGTGGAAACCGGGGAGGATCACCACTTCCGGCCCGCCAAAGGGCAGCAGGAACCAGTCGTCGAGCGTGTTGCCAGGCTTGCCGCGCTCGATCTGGATCGGGCTCCAGGCGTAGGGCTTCTGTTCGCTGATGTTGGCGATGTCGTCCAGGACGATCAGCCGGTTCATGAGGACCGCATAGACCGAGGACGCTGCCGGCAGCGGCGGCTTGCTCGGCAGGGCCACGCAATGGGGGACGGACTTCGAGAGCTCGGCGAAGGCCTTCTGCGGGAGGTCTTCCTCTTCGCGCCCGTAAAGCCGGCCGAGGACCACGGCCGTCTGGCCGGCCGGGTTCAGCCCGGGTCCCTCGGGAACGGCCAGCGAGACCGTGGGCGCGTAGCGGATGCGAAACCGCGAGATCAGCGGCCGCAACTGGTCCTGGACGTTCACCTGGAGGGCCTCGAAGGGCACGTACCAGAGAAAACCGTCGGGAACGATCACCATCTCGGGGAAGCGGGCGGTAAAGTCGGCTTGGGAGCCGTCGAGGATGGCGTCCAACACCTGTTTGGCCGACTGCTTCCAGGCCGAGTCGACGAGCTCCTTAAGGGTCAGCTCGCGGTTCTGCTCGTAGTTGCCCATCTCCCGCAGCAGGAGGCCGGTCTTGCGGAACAAAAGCGCCGGCGACTTGATCCGCCAGGAGCCGTAATGGTCCTTGTTCATCAAGAAGGCGTAGATGTCGCCGCCGGCGGCGAAGAACGACAGCAGCGCCTGTCCCCGCGGCAGCAGCGTCTGGATCTCTTTGGTCGACTTCAGCGGCGGAAAAACCAAGGAGGCGGCCTCGCGGCGCAGTGCGATCTCCCGCAACATCGCCTCTTGCGTCATGCCGATGGCGGCCAATTTGCCTAGTCCCTGGCTCTGCCGCTGGAAGGTCGCATTGTCGCTGGGCACCAGCGGCATGGCCTGGAGCTGCTGCCGTAACAGCCTGGCCTGCTGCGAGAGCTTGGCGTAGGCGGGGTAGGCGGCCAAGAGGTTCTGCCGCTGCAAGAGGGTCTTGTGGTCTAGCTCGGTCTCGGGGGCTTCGAGGGTCCAGCGAAGCGATTCCAGCCGCCCGCCGTAGCCCAGCGAACTGAAGAAGCGATGGCGGCGGGCCCGGTCGCTGATCTCCAGGGCCGTTTCGTGGTCCTTGCGCTCCAGGGCCACCAGGAACCAGTGCTCCCAAGAGGGCGAATGCGGCACGGCAAGCGCGGCCAGGGCCTCCATCGGCCGGATCGACCAGTCGATGGGCAGAGGATCCCGCAGCAACTCGCCATAGAGCTCCATGGCCGCCCGAGGCGTGATCGGACCGCGGGCGGTGATCTGACCGCTGCCGAAACAGCGATCGACCTGGAAGACCTGGTAGAGCCAGTGCGAGCCGTGCCGCATGTAGGCCAAGAAAAGGTTGAAAAACTCGTCGCCGGCGGCGATCTTGCCCTGCTGGAACGCGACCAGGGCGCGGAGGTAGTTGCCGCGGGCGCCGACCCGGCCCGCTCCCATCGAGCGGTTTCCGATCGCCAGGCGGGCTTCGTCCAGGGTCATGGCGGCCTGAGGAGTTTGCCCGAGCACCGCCAGGTTCTCGGCCTGCGAGAGGAAGAGCGAGGCCTGGAGTTGGCGGACCCGGATGGCCCATTTGGCGGCCGGCACCAGCGGTGGATAGATTCCCCGCTGGTTGGCCACGAGGTGCGTGAGGGCCGCGTAGCGGAACGCTTCCTCCAGGACCCCGGCGTCAGGATATTCCACGGCCGAGATCGAGGCCTCGAAGAACGATCGCGCGGCGGTGACGTTGTCGCCGCGCAACAGGGCCATGCGGCCCAGCTCCAGGAGCACGGTCGAGGTGAAGGGATGGTCGAACTGCCCCCCGGCCACGATCGAGCGGCTGAGGCTCGACAAGGCCGGCGCTTGACGCCCGCCGGCGATCAGGGCCATCGCCAGCTCGACCTCGACCCAGGTCTGCGACCAGTGGTTGGGCGGGGCCGGCCGGGCCGAGAGCGCGGCAATCAACTGGCCGGTCGTCGCGTCGACCTGGCAGAGCGGTCCCATCAGCTCCGTCCGCCGCCGGATCGCCAGGATCGTGCAGCGGACGATCTCCTGGACATGGATCGGCAGCAGCATCGGCGGCTGCACGATGCCGCCCTGCATGACTTGCTGGCTGGCGTCGATGCGGCCCTGGCCGAGGCTCATCGTGGCGGGATAGAAGCCCTTGAACGCCCGCCGCATGCTCGGGCCCCAGGGGATCTGCGGCATGGAGGACGAGGGCCGGATGCTGGCCGGGAAAACCACGCGGATCATCCAGTCGGGGAACATCAGGTAGAGCCGCACGGCGCTGGTGTACTGATCGAGTGCCTGGTCCAGCTCGCCCATCTGGTAGTAGCACTCGCCCATCATGGTGTGGTAGCAGATGGAGTCGATCCATTGGGGCTGGATGGCGCTTTTGACCGCGCCGTGCTGCCACTCCGCCTGGAACTGCTTCAGGGCCTGAACGTACTCTCCCTGGTCGTAGAGATTGTTGATGGCCGCGAAATAGGTGTCCGTAGGGATGCTCTGCATTTGCGCCTGGGCCTGCTGGGGCGTCGCCAGGCAACCCGCCGCCCACACGCCGACCAGGATGGCCGGCATCAGACCAGACCGCAGCCGCCCCCCGTCGACGATCGCGCCGGGCCTCATCATTGCACTCCTCTTCCTTTGCCGGACCGTGGCCGCGGTGAGCACGCTGCGCCGTCAGCCCTTGGCTTCCACGATACTATGTTACCACGCGCCGGCAAAGAGGCGAAGCCGGCGGCGGAAGGGGGGCGGCGTACGGGCAACGGGGATGTCCACCGTCCGCTGTTCTTCACCCCATCCAGTTAGATATTCGGAATAACCATTAGTTGTACAACTTCCCCGTCCGCCTCCCCCCCCTCGGTTTAGGTCCGCCGTCCCCGGTACGCTACCCACCGTCCGCCGGCTACAAGTTTTGCGCAGACGTTAAAGTTTACCGTGGGGGGCGGACGATAACGGTTGTGACGATTGCCCGGCTGCGGAGATCGTACCACCCGGTAGTGGCTGGAGAAGACGCGGCAACCGGGCGACCCCAGATCTGGCGAAATCACGGAGGTGGCGAATGAACGGCTCGAACAGGCGGCGATCAGGACGCTACTTGCTGGCCGGCTTGGGGTTGATCGCAGCCTTGGGGCTGACGGGCTGCCAGAGCGACTACGGCGGCCAGACGCTGCCCAGCCCCTACTACATGACCGACGACGTTCAGTACTTCCCGCCTGGCTCGGAGTTCAAACTCTCCCAGGAAGCGGCGGCGCAGAGGGCTTTCAGGGAACAACAAGCTCTGCAGCAGCAGTAAGGGGGCACGGTCCGCAACGAACTTGGGTATTCGCCGAGACCGACCAGCGGCACGCGGGGCATGCCAGGGGGCTTGCCCGGAAACGGTACGTTAGGGGACGTACCGGGCCGGCTGGTGGGTCTTCGGGGGACGGCGCCTTGGATTGCTGACGTCACACGCGGGGGTACTGCCCTCGGATGGACACCCCTTCGCACGTCAGCAGTCCAAGGAGTTTTTTTTCGTGCCGATGACGCCATTCGATCTCGCACCTGCCGCTCAGCAGTGGATCAACCTGATCCTGATCTGGACCGGTTTCGGCATCCTCGTCGGACTCTTGGCCAAGGCCATCGTGCCCGGTCGGGAACCGGCCGGTCCGGTGGGCACGCTCTTGGTCGGCATGGTGGGTAGCGTTGTGGGGCCGCTGGCCCTGACCCTCCTCTGGCGCCGCGACCATTTCAACCCCATCAGTCCCTTGGGTTTCTTCGCGGCGATCAGCGGCGCGCTGTTGCTCCTGGTGGCTTACCGCATCCTCACCCCGTGGTTCTTCCAACCCAAGGAAGAAGAAGACGCTGAGGGTGAGGACCTTGAGGAAGAAGAGCCCACGTGAAGGCGCCGCAAGGGACAGAAGAGGAAACAAAAGAAGAGAAGAGATCACGAAACGAAGCTTCTGGCTGGCCATTCATCGCGTTTTTCTTCTTCTTCGGGTTTTCCCGTCTTTCGGGTTTTCGTGGTCCTCTTCCTTCTCTTTCAAGCTTCCCCTCGATTCTCCGCCGACTGCTGGGAATCTGTGAGGCTTTTGCGGAATGTGCCGATTTACTCGATTTCAACAATTGTTCCGCCGATAACGTTTTTACAGGCTTTTCCGGTTGGCCCCGCTCGGGTGGCCGGGGGGATTCGGATTGACTGGTTCGGCGGCGACGCCGAGAAATCGAACTTCTGAGGGAGGGGAATTGTCATGATGAAACGGGCGGCGTTTCTTTTGTTGGCCGCAGGGTTGCTCTCAACGACCAGCGGTTGCGGCGTGATTCACACCCTGATCTACTGTCCTTTCGGAGACGGCGGACCCGTGCTGCGGCGAGGCTGCTGTTGTGAAGGACCATGCGGCCCGGCCTGCGGACCGTGCGGCGGTTGTGAAGCGCCTTGCGGTCCGGCCTGCGGACCGTGCGGCGGTTGTGAAGCGCCTTGCGGTCCGGCCTGTGGACCGTGCGGCGGTTGTGAAGCGCCTTGCGGTCCGGCCTGTGGACCGTGTAACGGCGCCGCCTGCGGCCCGGCTTGCGGCCCGGCCTGCGGACCGGTTTGCGGACCGGTTTGCGGACCGGCGTGTGGACCGGCCTGCGGACCGGCTTGCGGACCGTGCAACGGTGGCGTCTGCGGCCCGCACCGCGCTTGCTGCGATTGCGATTGCGGCAACGGCTGTGGACCTCATCCGCTGCGCTGGCTGTGGGGACTGTTCGACTGGAATTGCGATTGCGGTTGCGGCGAGAGGTACTGCGGCGACTGGTCCGACCCGCCCGACTGCCACGATCCGTGCGACCGCTTTGGGCGCTATGGCGGCCGCGGTTGCTGCGGGGGAGGCTGTGGGCCGGGTCCCGGCTATCCGCCGGCAGGGGTCGAGTATGGTCCGCCGATGGACGACGTTTCGGCGGCCAATCGCCCGCCGCAAGTGGCGCCGCAGCCCAACCGGACCGTGGTCCAAGGCGATCCGTCGGCTTCAGCCGTGCGGATGGCGTCGCGCACGCAGTACAATCCGTACGGCTACGGTCCGCCGCAGCGACCCGTCTACCGTTACTACCAAGGTCAATACCAGAACCAGTCCCAGGGTCAATACCAGAACCAGTCCCAGGGTCAATACCAGAACCAGTCCCAGGGTCAGGGCCCGCTGCCGGGTCAGAACCAGTATCAATAGGCGCGTGGCGGCTGGAGCCGCTGCAAGCCCCTAGCGGTCGAGCTTCCCCGTCTCACCTCCCAGCCCGCGAGCCCTGCCCGCGGGCTTTTTTGTTAGAGAGCTTTGGCCATCTTGTCTTGGTCAGTAGTCCTCGTAGACGCCGGCGACCGTATCGCCGCTGGTGATGATGGCCTCGATGTTGGGCGAGCAGGAGCGACACTTGGTGACCTGCTCCATGGATTCATCCAGGCCTCGATGCTGTTTGAGGAAGAGATAGGCAATGGCCACGCTGGGGGAACGGCCGGAGCCGATGTTGCAGTGGATGTAGACCGTGTGGCCGGCCTGCAGCAATTCATCAAGGATTTCCACGCATCCGGGGAGATGACGCCGCAGGTCCTCGGCATCGAAGTCGCGGATGGGCACCCGGCGGACGGCAATGCCCAACTCGCGGCAATGGGATTCCAGCCGGGGCCAATCGAGGTCCCAGTAGTCGAGGTCCTGGTCCGTTTGAAGATTGAGAATCGCGGTAATGCCAAGGTCGGCCTTCAAATGGTTGATGTCTTCCGTGGTTGCCGGACACGATCCCACGAAAAGCCGCGGCAAGATCTGACTATGGTTCATCGCCAACCTCCTTAGGGTGCTTGAGCAAGCGCGGCCATCGTATTTTCGAGGGCGATTGGTGTCAAGGCAGAACTCGCCCGCCCACGGCCCGAGGGCGCCCACGGCTTTTGATTGCTCAAAATATCTTCCCCCGTTAGAATTGGCGTCCGCAGAAGTTCGTAGTACCGGCTTTAGCCGGAAAGCCCCGGCAAGACCGCCTAAAGGCGGGACTACGAACGGCGCATTTCCGACCGCGTACAGATGAGAAATAACATGTGGCGACTGATTGCGGTGATGGTTCTGGTAATTTGGGGGGGTGTCAACCCATTGACTGCCCCTGCCGAGGAGCCGTTCGTCCTGTCTCTGAAGGGCGTGAAGCTGGGGCAACTGCCGCCGCATTGGACGGCGACCAGAACGGGCCAAGGGCCAGGCAGCGTCTGGAAGGTCGTTGAAGACGCCACCATACCGGGTGGAAAGGTTTTGGCCCAGACCTCCAACCAAGGACCCAATCGGCTCTTTAATCTCTGCCTGGCCGAGAAGACCCGTTTCACCGATCTGGACCTGACGGTCGATTTCAAACCGGTGGCGGGCAAGTTGGATCAGGGCGGCGGGGCCCTGTGGCGCTGCCGGGACGCCAACAACTACTACCTCGCCCGCATGAATCCTCTGGAAACAAACTTCCGCGTCTATAAAGTCGTCGGCGGAAAAAGGAGCCAACTGGCGACGGCCAACGTGAAGGCCCCCGCAGGAAAATGGTACACCCTGCGGGTCGTTCACCAAGGCCGGCACATCCAGTGTTACCTCGACGGGAAGCGTTATCTGGACGTGCAGGACGACACCTTCCAGGCGGCCGGGAAAGTCGGCCTGTGGACCAAGGCCGACGCGCAGACCTGTTTTGCCAACCTCAAAGTAGTCGGCACAGGCCGTGTGCCGTAAACCACGGACGGCACACGGCGCGTGCCTGCTACCACTTCTACTCGTCGTAATTGACCCCAAATTCCTCGTGGAACAGCCGCACCAGGGCGTCCAACGCCTCCTCAGCCTGCGGCCCGTGAGCCGAAAGCACGAGTTGCTCGCCTGGTCCGGCGGCCAGCGACAGCAGTTCCAGCACGCTGGCCGCGTTGGCCGTCCGCCCGTCGTAGTTGACGCTCACGTTCGCCTGAAAGCCGCCCACGGTCTTGCTGATGGCCAGGCAAGGCCGCGCATGGAGCCCGCGGAGGTTGGCGACGGTCACGGTTCGCGTAGCTGATTCAGATGGCATCGGACCGAGCAACTGCGGCTTAATTCGGCAGTGAGGGGGATCTCATCCACTCGGGCGTCATTTGCACGCGACCGTCGCGGTTGATGACGGCCAGCGTGGCTTCCCCCTCCGCCAGGAGTTCTTCGCCACGAAGAATAAGGTATTCGTGTTCGATCTTTGCCGCCGTCACCCGCACGATCTTCGTCCGCACGCGGACCAGGTCGTCGTAGCGAGCGGGCCGGTGGTAGCGGCACTGGGTCTGGACGACGACGACCAAAGAGCCTTCCTCCTCCATCTTCCGGTAGTTCCCACCCCCGGCCCGCAAGAGTTCCGTCCGCCCGATCTCGAAGTAGGTGAAATAGTAGGTGTGGTGGAGGAACCCCATCGGGTCACACTCCTGGTAGCGGACGCGAAGCTCGATTTCATGCTCTAGCAAGGCGGACATGGTTGATCAAATCGCCGCGTGATGTTGTAGGCAGCGCCCTCCGTAGCGTTCCGGGAGGTGGAAAAGCGGCTCCCGGTGTTTACCGCGGAACGCCACGGAGGGCGCTGCCTGCGGGAAAACAAGTATCTTACCCTGTTGACCGAACTTTTCAACTGGCATATAGTTAGGCACGGTGCCCCATTTCCTGGGGCCGTTCGGGCTGACCCTCGTGGCGAGTACTGTCCGATGAGCGGCGACGACACTTCAGGGACCGGTCTGGCAACCGTCCGCGGCCGGAACTACCCGTCGATCCGCCAGTTCACCGTGTTTCTCGAGAACCGGGTGGGCCAGCTTCTGGAAGTGGTTCGCCGCTTCGAGGGCAGCAAGGTGCGGATCGTGGCCTTGTCGATTGTCGACGCCAGCGAGTGCGCGTTCGTGCGATTCCTCCTCAGCCACCCCGAGGAAGGGAGGGAGATCCTGGAACGGGCCGGCCTGGCAATCATTGAAAGCGACTTGATCGGCGTCGAGTTGCCCCCGGGTCCGCAAGGGTTGCTCCAGATCTGCACCGCCCTGCTCCAAGCGGAAGTGAACATTATCCAGGCTTACCCACTGTTCGTCCGGCCCAGGGGTCAGCCGGCCGTGGCCCTGATGGTCGACAACATCGACATGGGCCTGGAGACGCTCGGCAGCAAGGGCTTCAGCATGATCACCGAGGGTGACTTGGCCAACGACACCAACGGCTAAAGTCAGCTTTCAGCGGTCAGCTTTCAGCGATCAGCTTTCAGCGGTCAGCTTTCAGCGACCGGCAGTCGCGTCGATGGCTGACCGCTGACTGCTGACCGCTTTCTTACTCCCGCAGCGAATCGGGCAGCCGCTTGAGACTGCGGAAATAGACCTGCTTGACGGAGTCCCAGCGGACGGCGACCAGCGTGTAGGTTCCATCGTCTTCCTCGATGGCGAACAGCCCGTGGCTGCCGGAGGAGAAGTTCTTGAAGAAGCGTTGGGGATTGATCGTTGCACCCATATCGAGGTGCAGTTCGGCCTTCGCTTCCTGAGGCTTGGCCGCCCAAAGCCTGGCCAGCAGTCCGGCGAGCGGATGACGCTTGGGGCCGGCGGTGGAGGGACCCGCCACGCCGACGCTGCTGGGCGGGACCCCGCTACCGCCGGCGACCTGGCGGGCGCCGACGCCGGAGTCTTCCGCCTCGGCCTCCTGAAGCGTGACTAGGTCGTCGCTGTCGGTAATGCTGATCTGTTGCTCCGGCTGTTGTTCCTCAACGTCCGGGACTTCATCGTAAGAGGGAACGCGGAAACGCGAGCCGCACTCCGGGCATTCCCCGGCCTTGCCTTGCAGGCTGGCCGGCCCGTGCAGCCGATGGCCGTTGGGGCAAAGGAACTCGATCTGCTCCTCGGCAATGGCCGAGGGGGGGTCGCCGGCCTCATTCTCCTCGGGCTCTTCGCCCTGTTCCTCCTCGGCCTCGAGTTCGGGGACGCGGAACTTGGCAGCGCATTTCGGGCACTTGGCAGGCTTGCCCGCGCGATCGTCGGGACAATGGATCTTATGCCCGTTGGGGCAAAGGAATTGGATCACCATGGCTCATGTTCCGATCGAGGGAGCAAGGGGAACGTCCGGCGCGACCCGCCAGTCTTGATCCTACCCTAACCAGAGCGGCGAAACAATAATCCATAAGGGGCTGGAAGCCTTGACAGTTCGGGCAGGTCTGCCAAACTAGGGTCTGGGCTCTTGCCGTTTGCGATCAGGTTCCGCAGAGGCTTTGAATCTTGGTAGGGTGGGACAAGCTCGCCTTGGGCGAGCGCCGGCCCACCAAGCATTTGCTTTCCCCCGCACCGCTCGGATTCGTGGCATGTCGATCCTGGTCATCTGTCCCGGCTGCAAGAAGCAGTTTCAAGTCAGCGAGAAACACGCCGGGAAAAGCGGCCCTTGTCCGCAGTGCAAGGCGATTATCAAGGTCCCCAAGCAAGAGGAGCAGGTGGTGGTCCACACCCCCGAGCAGTTCGGCTCGGGGGGGCGCGGGGCCAGCGGGAAACTAGCCCTCAAGCCGATCGCTCGTCTGGAGGGCCGGCTGCGGCCGCAGACGGTGGCCCTGGTTGGCGCCGCGGCGGTGCTGGTCTTGGCGGTCGCTTGGATCGGTGGCCGGCAGGGGCTTTTCCTCAATCACCCGGCCGTCACGGTCCTGGGGTTGCTGCTGATCTCGCCCGCCTTGGCCATCGGCGGCTACCAGTTTCTCAACAGCAGCGAGGAGTTGGAGCGCTACCGGGGAAAGACGCTTTACCTCCGCGCCGGCATTTGCGCGTTGGCCTATGTCGTGCTTTGGGGGCTGTTCGTCTTCGTACTGGGTTACGTGTCGGGCCCCATCCGCGATGGAGAAATCTGGATCTGGTTCTTCGTGGCCCCGCCTTTCTTCGTGGTTGGCTCGCTGGCGGCCCTCTCGGCGCTGGATCTGGATTTCAGCACGGGGTTCTTCCATTATGCTTTCTACGTGCTGGTGATCATGTTGCTCCGCTGGGCCGCGGGGATGCCCTCCGTCTGGTCAGGGGGCGGTTGATGACGGCGATCTTGGAAATTCCGGAAGTTGCCGGGTTGGACGCCCGGCGTTCGCTGGTCCGCATCCCTCCGGAGCTCGACGTCCCCTTGACCGGCCGGGTCCGCCATTCTCATCGATTGCCCGGAGTTCCGCCGGCTGGCGCGGATCAGCCAACTGGGACTGGTTTCGCTGGTCTATCCGGCCGCGATCCATACGCGCTTCGAGCACTCGCTGGGCGTCTACCGCCTGGCCCTGTTGCTGCTGAAGCAACTAGCCCACGACGAGCGCTTCGGCCAGTCCGTACGCCCCGAGGACGCCGAATTGCTGATCGTCACGGCCCTCTTGCACGATCTGGGGCATTGGCCCTTCTGTCACCCCATCGAAGACATCCACCTGCCGGGCGTGCCCACGCACGAGCTGTTCGCCAACAGCTTCCTCTTGGAGGGCGAGCTGGCCGATACGCTTCGCCAGGAGTGGAAGCTCAACCCCCGCGACGTGGTCTCGCTCTTGAGCGAAAAGCCCCGCGACCGCACGGGCAAGATCCTCTCCAGCGTCCTTTCCGGCCCGATCGACATCGACAAGATGGACTACCTGTTCCGCGACAGCCTTCACGCCGGCGTGCCTTACGGGCGGCACTTCGATCAACAGCGGCTGATCGGCAGCCTCTGCCTGAACCGGCAGGGCGACGGCCTGGCGATCACCGACAAAGGCAAGACGGCCGCCGAGCTGCTGGTCTTCGCCCGCTACGTGATGTTCAGCGAAGTCTATTGGCACCACGCCGTCCGCGCGGCCACGGCCATGCTGCAGCGGGCGTTTTCCCTGCTCTACGCGCGGTTGGACTTGGACGCCCTCTTCCGCACCTCCGAGACGGCCATGATCGCCGAGCTTACGTGCGCGGCCGAGCGGGGACCGGCCGGGGAACTGTTGGCCGGCCTCTTCGGACCGACGCGGCAGCTCTACAAGCGGCTGGCCCAGTACAGTTTCTTCGACCAGCCGGAGATCTACCGCCAGCTTGCCCGGCGGCCTTATCCCTGGCTGGCGGCCTGCGCCGAGCAGTTCGCGGCCTTGGCCAGCACGGTGATCGGCCGGGTGGTGGCGCCGCATGAGATCCTCTTCGACGCCCCGCCGGTCCAGCGCGAAGTGGAGTTCAAGGTGGATATCTTCTTCCCCAAGCAGAGCGTCTACCGGCCGCTGGGCGAGGTCTCGCCGGTCGTGCGGACCCTGGCCCTGGAGCAGTTCGACGATTATGTGAAGCAGGTCCGTGTTTTCGCCCATCCCCGCGTGGCCCTGCCGCTGAGACAACTGCCCGACCTCGCCGGGCTCGTAGGCCAAGCCGTAGAACGGATGGAATAGGAACTAGAAGTTAGGAGTTAGGAGTTAGAAGAGAGGAGGGCGGACGTGACGACACCAGCCGGCTACCGCTCCGCCATTCTAACTCCTAACTTCTAACTCCTAACTTCTAACTCCTAACTTCTAACTCCTAACTCCTAACTTCTAACTCCTAACTCAACTCAACTTCTAACTCCTAACTCCTGACTTCTAACTCCTATGCCCCAGGTGATCCTCAAGCCCCGCAAGGCACGCCCTTTCTTCGGTCGCCACCCCTGGGTGTTGGATTCGGCCATCGATCGCATCCACGGCTCGCCGGCCGACGGCGACGTGGTCGACCTGATCTCCGACAAGGACAAGTTCATCGCCCGGGGAATCTACAACAGCCGCAGCCGGATCCGGGTGAGGCTCTATAGCTGGCGGTCGGACGAGCCGATCGACGACGGCTTCTGGCGGAAGAAGCTGGAGGCCGCTTCGCAACTGCGGCGGCATCTCGGCTACGACGATCCCCAAGGCGCGGCCCGGGTGGTGTTCAGCGAAGGCGACCTGCTCAGCGGGCTGGTGGTCGACCGCTTTGCCAACTACCTCGTGGTGCAAATCACGGCCTTGGCGATGGCGGTCCGCCTGGAGACGATCCTCTCCCAGCTCTTGGACCTGCTGCATCCCACGGGCATCGTGCTCAGGACCGAGCGCGACGTGGCCAAGGCCGAGGGACTCGATGAAAACATGTCAGGAACCTTATGCCGGGACGACGCTTCGGGGGCGCCGCCCAAAAGGTTCCTGACGCCGTTTTCCCTGGGCTGGGGCGAGCTGCCCCAAGGCCCGCTGACGATCGTCGATGGCGGCCTGCGCTACCAGGTGGACCTGGCCGGCGGGCAGAAGACGGGGTTCTATCTCGATCAGCGGGAGAACCGCAAGGCGGCGGCCGCCTACTTCCGCGACTGCCGCGTGTTGGACATGTTCTGTTATAGTGGCGGCTTCGCGCTGTGCGCCTCCGCCTTGGGCGGCGCCCGCGACGTGTTGGGGGTCGATGCCAGCCGTCGCGCCGTGGCCCTGGCCCAGTCCAATGCCCAGCTCAACGGCCTCGCGAACGTGCGTTTCGAGGCGGGCGACTGTTTCCAGCGGATGGAGTCGCTGCGATCGGCCGGGGAGAAGTTCGGCGGCCTGGTCCTCGACCCGCCCCGCTTCGCCCACAGCCGCCGCAGCCTGGACGACGCCTTGCGGGCGTACCACCATCTCAATCGCCTGGGCGTGGAATTGCTGGAGCCGGGCGGGATCCTTGTCACCTGTAGTTGCTCCGGCCACGTGACCCGCGAGGACTTCTTCGACATGCTCCTGGGCGTCGCCCAGCAGACCGGCCGCGAGCTACAGATCCTCGAGCAGCGCGGCGCCGCCCCCGATCATCCCATCGCCGCGACCTGCCCCGAAAGCGAGTACCTCAAGTGCTTCATCTGCCGGGTGCTGTAGGTGGGCGCCGGTCGCCGAAATGCGTCAGACGGGCGTCATTCTTGCAGCAGTCCTTCCCGTTTTTTTTCCGCCGGCCCGCCCCCGGGGGGCGCTCGACACTCTACGCCGCCTGCGCTCGCCGGCGCAAACTATTTGCGGATAATAAGTAAGGTCAGAACGCCCGTTTTGCGAGTGAAACCATAGAGGAAGGCAGCCGCGCCGGCAAGCGGCGAGACGACGCCTTCGGCGCGACGCAAATTGCCACCCTGTTCGCTCTCGAGCGACGCGAATTGCCGCCCTGTCCACGCTTCAGCGGCGTAAATTGGCGAAGTGTCGGCTCTGGAGGGGCGCAAACCGAAGCGACGGCGTCCAAGAAGGCGCAGTTTCCGGGTCGCCGGTGCGTCTGGAGCGACGTTTTGTGGCGAACTTGACGCAGGCTCCGCCCCTGGCGATGCGTCTCCCGACGCGGCTGGCGGAGCACGATCGCCCGGGTGCTCCACGGCGACTGGAAGCCGCACCGTTTCCGGCCGCGGCAGGTGCGGCTGTTGGAGTTGTGCGACACGGCGATGTCTTACGATCTTGGTTTTGAGGTGCGGAGACCGGCAAAGGGTTCGGAAGTCGTTTTTCAGTCTCGGAATCGACTTCGGACCCCTTTCCTGTTCCCTTGCCCGCCACTGGAGTGACATCATCCTACGTGCTATCCTCGCGAATCCTGGCGGTCAATGCCAGTTTGGTGGCGGGCGATGCGCACCCGACCCCGCCTTCGTAGCCCGCCCTCTTGCCCAAGATCCCTCGCTAAGAAAACTCATTCACCAGCCCGACAAGCGGGCTGGGGTCCACTCCTCCATTCCGCAAAGCAGTTGCCAATTTTCACAAGGCGCCAAACGTTGCCGGCCTCGATCCCGAGAGCGGGCAGCTTGTGCCATCGGGTGGACAGCCGGGCCTGGAAAGCTGTAGAGTGATATGGGGAGGGTCGCGAATGCTGAAGCGATTTCTTGCGATCGGAGCGGGGCTGGCCCTCTGCGCAGCTCTGCTTGCACTTTGGAAGCAGCATGCGGACCGGGAAGCATGGGTGAGCAAATGCCTGGCGGGGTTCAAGGAGATCAAGCCAGGGATGACGAGAGCGGAGATCGGGAAGCATTTGAAGGAGGACGGAGGAATTCAGAGTTTCGAGACCGTTCGATACCTCAATCCCGAATGCTACCGCCATCCCGAACGCGAGTGTTTCAAGATCAATGTCGAATTCTCCGTCAAACGCGATCCATCAGACCAGAATCGCATCTTCCCGTCACCTGATGACAAGGCAGTCACGGTTTCAAAGCCGTATATCGAGAATCCCGACTTGGACTGAAGCCGGGTTGGGCAGGCGCAACAGCCCGTTTCCCCTGCCACCTTTGCCCCCCTCATGCCATGTCCCGGTCCGCGAACAGCAACAGCGCCAGGAACAGGGCCATCAGGCTGTAGAGCGCGGCATAGACGGTTGCGGGGGCCAGGTAGGCCCAGGGCACACGCTGGCCGGTGGAAATGGCGCTCTCCATGCTGAAATGTTCCAGCACGGGGAGCACGGCCACAAAGAACCGGCGCACGAAGTTCATCACTTCAAACTGCCCGATCGAGGAGTTGACCAGCACCGGCACAAGATGACCCAGGGCGTAGACCGAGACGCAGATCGTGAGGTTCGGCAGCATCGGCAGCCGGGTGGGGATTGCCACGCAGAGCAGGGCCCGCGCCGGACTCACTTCCGGACCCCTTCGAGCTTGCTCGATGGTGAAGCAGATTGGCGGCTAGCAGCGATCGGCCCGCGCGCGAATCGCGCCCATGTCGTACTCGCTGAACGTACCGACGTAAAACCCGGCACGCCAAATCCGGACCTGGCCGAGCAGGTAGGCCAGATTGTTTTGGAACCCCAGCGCGATCTCTTGCGGCGATTCCTTGATCGACCTCCGGGCAACGGATGGTGAATGGCCGCAAGGCGGCTTCGAACCGCAGGTCCAGGAACCGCTGCTTGCCCACCTGATTTGCAATGTACTCCTCCACCTGCTGCCGCGTGTTCTCACCGACGGAGCGGACCGAGACCTTCCTGCTGAAACCGGGGGGAGAAAAGGGGTCAGAACGATTTAATAAATCGTTCTGACCCCTTTTCTCCCCGAGCGGTGGGGAGCCGCGGCGGCCTCTTGTAGCCTTTTCCCCAGAGCAGTAGACTGTAGGGGTGGTTGAAACACGCGGGAATCGGCGTGGGTAGCGGACCTTTCCGTGAAAAGAGAAGAGTTTTCTCTGGTTTACGCGCCCGTAGTGCATGAGCACCTCGTTGCGATCGACGCGAAATATGACTCGCTCATCCGCGAGAGAACGGAGGAGCAGTTGACCCATGAGCCCGACGTGGAGACCCGAAATCGCAAACCCGTTCAGCCGCCGGCCGCCTTTCACGCAGAATGGGAGCTACGGTTCGGTCCGAACAATCGGTTCCGCGTGTTCTACCAAATCGACCACGAACGCCGGCAAGTACGGATCGTCGCCGTTGGAGTCAAGGACCGGAACCGGCTACTTGTTGGTGGAGAGGAGGTAACGCTGTGAAGAGTGCCTCGGCCGCGAAGATCGCGGCACAGTTTGAGGATTACCTGGAGGCCAGCCGCGAGCAACCGGTGCTTGTCACGCGCAACGGCAAGCCCGTCGCCGTCCTGATGGCCGTCCAAGACAGGGCGGAAGCCGAGCAACTCGCTTCGCGCCGGTCGCGATCCCTGCGCTCCGTTCTCGAGGAAGGGCACGAGGAAATTCAAAAGGGCGGCGGAATCCCTCACGCCCGTTTTTGGCGGGAGGTCGAGGAATCACGCCGCGCCAAGCGACCGGCACCGTTGCGGAGCAAGAAAGCCTAAGCCAAGAGGAGCCGCACTTCTTCTTGGCAACATCTCGCATGTCGCATCAGCCCCCCCTTAAGTCGGAACTGAGGCTGAGGCAACTTGGCCCACTCGCGGGAGACGCGCCGCGCTCGAACTACCCGATCTGAGACGCGTCGGTAGCGACACACCGGCGCAGGGGCGCCGGGCGAGGGGTGGAAAAGGGGTCAGAACGATTTAATAAATCGTTCTGACCCCTTTTCTCCCCCTGCCCCGCGGGAAAACCCGGTTGTCCCCGGCGCGCAATCGGCAACAATAGACATAGTCCCCGTTTCCTTGAGGGATGTTTCTATGTCGTCCGTTCTGGTCATCGACGACGATCGCAGTGTCCGCCACCTGGTCCGCCAAGCGCTGGACGGGGCGGACGTCCAAGTCCTGGCGTCGGGCAACGCCGAGGATGGGCTGGCGTCTGTCCGGCAGCACCGGCCCGACGTGGTGCTGCTGGACGTGGTGCTGCCGGGGGCGTCCGGGCTGGACCTCTTCCGCCGGGTCCACGACGCCGATCCGCGGCTGCCGGTGATTTTCGTCACCGCCGACGGCTCCGGCGACACGGCCATCGAGGCCATGAAGCTGGGGGCCTATGACTACCTGCTCAAGCCGCTGGACCTCGCCAGGGTCCGCCAACTCGTCGGCCAGGCCCAGGAGATCCGCCGGCTGACCAGCGTGCCCGTCAGCGTCCCCGATTCCGCCGCCGTTGACGCCCACGGCGACCAGCTCATCGGCCGCAGCCCGCAGATGCAGGAGGTCTACAAGGCCATCGGCCGCGTGGCCTCGAAGGACGTCACCGTGCTCTTCCGCGGCGAAAGCGGCACCGGCAAGGAACTCGTCGCCCGGGCGATCTACCAGCACAGCAACCGCTCGGGCGGGCCGTTCCTGGCCGTCAACTGCGCGGCGATTACCGAGTCGCTGCTGGAAAGCGAGCTGTTCGGCCACGAAAAGGGGGCCTTCACCGGCGCCGACCAGCGGCGGATCGGCAAGTTCGAGCAGTGCAACGGCGGCACGATCCTGCTGGACGAAGTCGGCGACATGTCCCCCCTGCTGCAAAGCAAGCTGCTGCGGGTGCTGCAGGAGCAGCAGTTCGAGCGGGTCGGCGGCAACCAGACCATTCAGACCGACGTGCGGATCATCGCCGCCACCAACCGCAACCTCGAACAGATGGTCGCCGACGGCACTTTCCGCTCCGACCTTTACTACCGCCTCAACGGCTTCACCATCGACCTGCCGCCGCTGCGCCAGCGGACCAGCGACATCCCCCTGCTGGTCGATTACTTCCTCGCCCGTTTCAACCGCCAGTTGGCCAAGGATATCCAGACCGTTTCCAGGCCGGCCCTCGATCTGTTGATGCACTACCGCTGGCCGGGGAACGTGCGGGAATTGCAGAGCGTGCTCAAAAAGGCGATGGTCCAGGCATCGGGACCGGTGATTATTCCCGAATTCCTGCCGGAGATGGTCCGCCTGCCGTACGCCGCCGGCGAAAACTCCCCTAACGAGGATCTGCCGCCCGGCGATCTGGAGGCGCTGGTCGGCGAGCGGCTGGAGGCCGGCTCGGTCAATCTCTACGCGGAGGCCCTGGAAGTGATGGAGAAGTATCTCTTGACCCGCGTGCTCCGGGCAGCCGAGGGCAACCAGTCCAGGGCGGCCATGATCCTCGGCATCACCCGCGGCAGCCTGCGGAACAAGATCCACTCCCTGGGGATTTCCATTGGCCGGAAGGTGAACGTCGAAGCATAAAGGGGACAGGCGCATATATTGGGCAATATGAGTAGTATGGTGGCGATTGCTGTGTGGACCATTCAGCATCGACCGGCGGATGGTCGGCCCCGAGGGTGGAGCGTCGATTGCAGGCCGAGCCGCTCGGCGGCTTCTTCAGCCCAGATCGTCGTGCCGTACGGACTGCCACGCTGAAGACAGTGGCGGATGGCCGCAAGCTCGGCCTCGGTCTGCGGCGCGTTGACATGCTCAAGCCAGTCGGAGGGTTGTCGCAGAGGCCAGTCGGCCAGCAGTGGTGAATGTTGCCCACGCGAACGCAGTTGTAAGCTGCCCCACGGCCAAACCTCGGCGCGGGGAACGAGGCCGGCACGCAAGGCGTTCCGCTCCACATACCGCACGACGGTGTAGAAGTGCTCGTCAGTCTCGACCGGAAAGGATTTGAACCGGCCTTGATATAGATGTCCGTAGCCAACGCGCTGCTTTGCCCGCTGCCAGCGTTGCGTATGCATGTTGGTCATGCGCTGCACGAACCCTGACAGCTCGCCATCGCCTTGAGGCCAGAGGACGAAGTGCCAGTGGTTGGGCATCCAACAGTACGCACAGATGCGGATCGGAGCCACGCGCAACGTCTCTTCGACGACTCGGCGGAAAGCGGCGTAGTCCCGCTCGTGGTCGAATATCTGCATCCGTCCCACGCCCCGATTGAGGACGTGAAACACCATCCCTCCAGGCGCGACTCTTGCGGTTCGAGGCATGGCGATAGTCTACCTATTTATCCTATCTATGTCAATATATGCGCCTGTCCCCTTTATTTCCCCAATTGCCCGTTCCCTAATCGCCGGCCAACAGGTACAATCAGCGGTTTGAGATCGACCAAGTCCCCACGCTGCCGGGGCGATTCTGCGGAGAACGTCGAGCAATGGCCGGCAAGAAAAAGAAGTCTGAAACGATCTTTCTCGTCTGCGAGGAGACGGGCGACTACAACTACTCCCTGAAGCGGAAGACGGGCGGGGAGAAGCTCAAACTGAAGAAATACTGCCCGCGACTCCGCAAGCACACCTTGCACTCGGAAAAGAAGAAGTAACGGCCCACGGCCGGGCGGTCGGTGGATGTCCAAGCGTTGGCGGATACACCCCCACGACGCGGAGCGCATTGCCGCCCTGGAGCATGGGGCAATGGTGCCCGCCGTTGTCGCCCAGCTTCTCGTCTGCCGGGGGATTCGCGATCCCGATCAGGCCCGCCGATTCCTCGATCCCAAGCTCTCGGCCCTGCGTGAGCCCGAGCTTCTGCCCGGTTGTTGGGCGGCCGCCGAGCGGATTCATCGGGCCCTGCGCCAGGGGCGTCGGATCGTGGTCTACGGCGATTACGACGTTGACGGCATTACCGGCACGGCCTTGCTCTGCCAGTGTCTGAAGCTTCTCGGGGGCAACACCGGCTACTATGTGCCGCACCGCATCGACGAAGGCTACGGTCTGAACCCGGAGGCGATCCGCCGGTTGGCAGGGGAAAAGGCCGAGATCATCGTTTCCGTCGACTGCGGGATCGGCAGCCTGGCGGAGGCGGCGGTGGCCCGGGAGTGCGGGGTCGAGCTGATCGTCACCGACCACCACGAGCCGGGTCCGCAACTTCCCCAGGCCGCGGCGATCGTTCATCCGGGCCTGCCGGGACAGCCCTATCCGTTTCGCGGCTTGAGCGGCTCCGGGGTGGCCTTCAAGCTGGCCTGGGCCGTCTGTCAACAGGCCAGCGGGGCCAAGCGGGTGGGGCAGGCGATGAAGGACTACCTGGTCCAGGCCCTGGGACTGGCGGCCCTGGGGACGGTCGCCGACGTGGTGCCCCTGGTCGACGAGAACCGGATCCTCGTCCGCCACGGCCTGGCGACGATCCAGGAAAAGCCCTCGCTGGGCCTGGCGACCTTGCTGCAGGTGGCCGGGCTGGCCGAGAAACGCAAGATCGACGCCGAGGACGTGGGCTTCACGCTCGGGCCCCGGCTCAACGCGGCCGGACGCTTAGGCCAGGCCCAGCTTGCCGTCGAGCTGCTGTTGACCGACCGTCCCGAGCGAGCCGACGAGTTGGCCCGCTACGTCGACGGACTGAACGGCAGCCGGCAGAAGCTGGAAAACAGCATCTACCTGGCGGCCAACAAGCAGGCCAAGGAGCAGTTCGACCCGGAAAACGACGCCGCGATGGTCCTGGCCGACCACGGCTGGCACGCGGGCGTGATCGGCATTGTGGCCGGCCGGCTGGCGGAGAAGTATCACCGGCCGGTGGTGTTGATCGCCTGGGACGCGCTGGGGGTCAAGCCGGGGCACGGCTCCGCCCGGAGCGTGCCCGGCTTCAATCTGCACGCGGCGCTGGAGTCCTGCGCCGAGCATCTGCTGAGCCACGGCGGTCATGCGGCGGCGGCCGGTTTGACGATCGAGCCGGAGAAGCTCGATGCCTTCCGCACCGATTTTTGCGAATTGGCGGCCGGGCAGATCGCCGACGAAGGCCGGGTAGCGGAGCTGTTCATCGACGCGGAGGCCCCGCTGAGCGTCTTCAGCGAGCGGATCGTGCGGCAGATCGAGCAACTGGCCCCTTTCGGCCACAGCAATCACCGGCCGCTGTTGTGCGCCACGGGGGTCACCTTGGCCGAGCCCGCCAAGCCGCTCGGGTCGTCCGGCCGGCATCTTGCCGTGCGACTGAAGCAGCACACGGTGACGATGCGGGCGGTGGCGTTCGGCTGCGGCGAGCGGATCGCGGAGCTGACCCCCGCCGCCGGCTCGTTGGAGGTGGCCTTCCGCCCGATGATTAACACCTTCAAGGGGCGTTCGAGCGTCGAGCTGCAATTGGTCGACTGGCGGCCCGCACAGAAGTTAGGAGCTAGGAGTTAGGAGTTAGGAGTCAGGAGTTATACTGCACGCGGGACGAAATGACATGGGTTCGTAGTACCGGCTTTAGCCGGAAGTCTGCCGCAAGACCGCCTGAAGGCGGGACTACCAGCGGCGCACTTCCAGCCGGGTGCAGGATAGAATGAAAAATGGAACCGGGTGAGATGCCTCTGTTGATATGAACGCGCGTTCACCAGTTCAGCGACGTTGCCTGGCGATTGGGGGGCACGCCCGACGCGGGCGTCTTTCCCCCGACTCCTGACTCCTTACTTCTGACTCCTTGCTTCTGACTCCTGACTCCTGACTCCTTACTCCTTACTCCTAACTTCTTGCCTGAAACGGTCGTCTTGCGGTAAGATAGAGACCGGGCAAGCGGGGAAGAGCCGGTCGACTCGGGTCTTTTTTGTCGTCATTTCAGCGATTCCGCTGCGGAGGTGTGCATGGCTTCGATTCTCGCTTCGAGGAGATCCGCTGGCGGGGACGAGCGAAATCTGCGGTCGCAGCCCGGTGGGTTCACGCTCGTCGAGTTGCTGGTGGTGGTGACGATCATCGGCATTCTCATGGGCCTTTTGTTGCCGGCCGTGAACAATGCCCGGGAAGCGGCCCGCCGGTCGCAGTGCATGAACAACCTCAAGCAGCTCGGGCTGGGTTGCCTGCAACACGTTGCGCACCAGGGCTTCTTTCCCACGGGCGGCTGGGGCTGGGGCTGGGTCGGCGATCCCGACCGCGGCTTCCATCGGCAACAGATAGGCGGTTGGGTCTACAACATCCTGCCCTACTTGGGCAATGATGCGATTCACCAACTCGGCTTCGGCCTCGGCCTCACCTCCTCCGCCATGACCACCAAATCGCAACTTAACGTCACCATGGTCCAGACGCCGCTTTTGTTCATGAATTGTCCCAGCCGCCGGCGGGCCATCCTCTACCCGCACACCAGTGGGCTTACTTATGGCAACGTTAATTCCATCACCCAGGAAGCGCGGGGCGATTATGCCATCTGCTCGGGCGACAGTGCGGATCAATATTGTGACGGCATGACCCCCGGCGAGCCGCCAGACCCCACCGTGCCCACGCCTGAGTACTGGCCGATCTGCGGGGCCGCCAACTCCTCGGGCTCGGTGTGCTCGGGTTGCTGGCCGCCGTCGAGTCAAACCACCGGCGTTTCTTTCCAAGGGAGCGAGGTCAAGCCGGCGATGGTGATCGACGGGATGAACCAAACGATCATGATCGGCGAGAAGTACTTGGAACCCGACAACTACTACAACGGCAGCGACCCCGCGGACAACGAGAACCTGTATGTCGGCTTCGACAACGACCTGTTCCGCATAGGCACCAGCCCGCCCATACAAGATAGGCCGGGCTATTCGGACCAGGATCACTTCGGCAGCCCCCACGTCAACACGTGCAACTTCGTCTTCTGCGACGGCCATGTGCAGAGCATCATGTATTTTGTGGACCCTAGGGTCTTCGCCAACCTCTGCAGCCGCAACGACCAGAACCCCATCGACGAGAAGAGCTACTAACGATCGGCGAGTAAATAAGTGTCGCCTTTCGCTCCGCGAAAGTTGCGTTACGCCGGATTATTTCGCCGCAGCCCGCCCACTTTCGCGGAGCGAAAGGCGACAAGGTCTCGCTCACGCCTCGGCCACCAGTTGCTGGGCCTGTTGGACGATCAGGTCGAGGTGGGCCTGGTCCTTGAAACTCTCGGCATACAGCTTGTAAACGTCTTCCGTGCCGGATGGCCGCACCGCGAACCAGCCGTTCTGGGCCACGATCTTCAGCCCTCCGATCGGCTCGCCGTTGCCGGGAGCCCGGGTCAGCTTGGCCAGGATCGGCTCGCCGGCAAGCTCGCCGGCGCGGATCTTCTCCGGCGAGAGCTGCTGCAAGCGGGCCTTCTGCTGGCGGCTGGCGGGCGCATCGATGCGGGTGTAGAGCGGGTCGCCGAACTGGGCCGCGATCTGGCGGTAGTGCTCGCCCGGGTCCCGGCCCGTCCGCGCCGTGATCTCGGCGGCCAAAAGGTCCAACAGCAGGCCGTCCTTATCGGTGGTCCAGACCGTGCCGTCGCGGCGGAGGAAGCTGGCCCCGGCGCTCTCCTCGCCGCCGAAACAGCAGCTCCCGTCGAACAGGCCGGGCGAGAACCACTTGAAGCCCACCGGCACCTCGCAGAGCTTCCGGCCCAGATGCGCAACCACGCGGTCGATGATCGCGCTGGAGACCAGCGTTTTCCCCACCGCGGCCCCGGCGGGCCACTGCGGCCGGTGCTCCAGCAGGTAGCGGATGGCCACGGCCAGGTAGTGATTGGGGTTCATCAGGCCGGCCGAGGGTGTGACAATGCCGTGGCGGTCGGCGTCGGGATCGTTGCCGAAGGCCACTTGGAACCGCTCCCGCAGGGCGACCAGGTTGGACATCGCATAGGGACTGGAGCAGTCCATGCGGATCTTGCCGTCGTGGTCGACCGGCATGAAGGAGAAGGTCGGGTCGATGCGTGGGTTGACCACCTCGATCGCCAGGCCGTAGAGCCGGTTGATCGGTTCCCAGTAGCCCGCCGACGCGCCGCCCAGCGGATCGACGCCGAGCTTCAGTCCGGCGCCGCGGATGGCGTCCATGTCGATCGCGGCGGCGAGGTCCCTGACGTAGGCGAGCGCGTAGTCCTGCGGGCGCGTGGTCGCCGCCTGGAGGGCCTTTTGCGGCGGTAGGCGGCGGACGTTGCGGTTGCCGGCCTTGAGGATCTCGTTGGCCCGGCGGCCGACGGCGGCGGTGACGTTGGTGTCGGCCGGGCCGCCGTTGGCGGCGTTGTACTTGAAGCCGCCGTCCTCGGGCGGGTTGTGCGAGGGCGTGACCACGATGCCGTCCGCCAGTCCCTCCCGGCGCCCGCGGTTGTAGCTCAAAATGGCGTGCGAGATCACCGGCGTCGGCGTGAAACCGTCGTCCGCCTGGATCATCGTTTCCACGCCGTTGGCGGAGAGCACCTCCAGGGCCGTCCGCTCGGCCGCCGGCGAGATGGCGTGCGTGTCCTTGCCCAGGAACAAGGGACCGGTGATGCCCTGCCGCCGCCGGTACTCGCACAACGCCTGCGTGATCGCCAGGATGTGGGCCTCGGTGAAGCTGCCGCAAAGCGGCGTGCCGCGGTGGCCGCTGGTGCCGAAGCTCACCTGCTGCCGCGGGTCGTCGGCATCGGGCCGCTGCTGGTAATACTCGCGCTCCAGGCGGGCCACGTCCAGCAGCATCTCCGCAGCGGCCGGCTTTCCAGCGCGGGGATCCACGGTCATTGCCATTACCTCGATTCCTATATTGGTAGGGTGGGACAAGTATTTGTAGGGTGGGACAAGCTCGCGCCAGCGAGTGCCGGCCCACCAATTCCACCGGGTCGCGGTGGGCCGACGGCCGCCACGACGGCCTTGTCCCACCCTACTCATGTTCCCACGTGCCGATCGTCGTTCCAAAGCCGGATCACCGGCTCGTCGGCCGCATGGTTGTAGCCCAGGATGCTCAGCGCGGCGGTCGACAAGTAGAACCGCCGCCCGTGCTCCGCCGCAAGATCGATCCAGCGCACGGCGAGGAAGCGAAGGAAGTGCATGTGGGAGAACAACAGCACGCGGCCCGGCGGCAGGGCACGCAGCCGCGCCACCACGCGATCCGCGCGGGCCGTGATCTGGGACACCGTTTCGCCGCCGGGGCAGCCGTCGCGGAAAGGGTCCCAACCGGGCTGCCGCCGGCGAATCTCTTCCATCACCAGTCCGCCGTACTCGCCATAGTCCATTTCCATCAGGTTGGGGTCAATCTTAGCGCGGTCGCCGAAGCCGGCCAGCTCGCAGGTCTGGCGAGCCCGCTGGAGGGGGCTGGTCCAGACGCCGTCAAAGACCAGCCCCTGCAACCGCTGGCCGAGTTGCCCGGCGTTGCGTTGCCCCGCGGCGGTCAGCGGAATGTCCGTCCGTCCGGTGTGCTGGCCGCTGATAGACCACTCGGTCTCCCCGTGACGTGCCAAATAGATCTCCGCCGGTGCGATACTCATGGCCCGGATGTTTGAGAACCCTTCACAGCCAAACCGCCAGCACCTTATTCATAGGCGCGACATTCGGCAAGTCAAGGGGGACTGCCGATCATTGACCAGCCGGGGGGAACCGCATAAAGTTCCTAGGACCGTTGCGGAAAAGGTAGGGTGGGACAAGGCCGCCTTGGCGGCCGCCGGCCCACCATGATTTGGCAAAACCGGTGGGCCGGCGCTCGCTCGCGCGAGCTTGTCCCACCCTACTCAGGTTTGGAGTTCACATGCCCTCACCCCTGAAACCCTCCCTGCCCCAAGCGGCCCTAGTGGTTGTGGCCATGCTGGGCTGCGCGATCTTCATGCGTCCCGCCGCGGTCGAGGGCAAAGAGATTTCCCAGCCGCCTTTTCCACAGCGGATTCACGCCCCGCCGCTGCCCGAGGGCCTGACCTGGCTCAACACGGCCGGGCCGCTGGAGCTGGCCGATCTGCGGGGCAAGTTCGTGCTCATGGATTTCTGGACCTTCTGCTGCATCAACTGCATGCACATCCTGCCGGAGCTGGCCGCGCTGGAACACGCCTATCCCAACGAGCTGGTGGTGCTCGGCGTCCACTCGGCCAAGTTCGCCACGGAAAAGGAGAGCCAGAACATCGCCGACGCGATCCTCCGCTACCGCATCAAGCACCCGGTGATCAACGACGCCGACCATCGCGTCTGGGACCGCTTCGAGGTCCAGGCCTGGCCGACCCTGCTGCTCATCGACCCGGAAGGCTATATCGTCTGGGCCCACAGCGGCGAGACGACGGCCGAGCGGGTCGAGGCGGTCTTGAAGCGGGCCCTGCCCTACTATCGGCAGAAGGGGCTCGTGGACTCGACGCCCCTGCGGTTCGACATCGAGTCGCAGCGCGCCCGCCCCACGCCGCTGCGGTTCCCCGGCAAGATCCTGGCCGACCAGTCCGGCGGGCGTCTGCTAGTGGCCGACAGCGGCCACAACCGGATCGTCGTCGCGCGGCTTGACGGCACGCTCCTGGAGACCGTCGGTTCCGGCAGTCCCGGCGACGCCGACGGCGACTTCGCTCGGGCCGAGTTCAACGATCCCCAAGGGATGGCCCTGCGGGGCCAACTGCTCTACGTGGCCGACAACCTCAACCACGAGATCCGCAAGGTGGACTTCGACGCCCGCCGCGTGACGACCGTGGCCGGCGTGGGCCGCCCGAGCCACGACCCGCCGCGGATGCGCAGCTCGGCTGCCAGGAAGACGGCCCTGAGCAGCCCCTGGGACCTCTGGATTCACGGCGACGAGTTGTACATTGCCATGGCCGGCATCCACCAGATCTGGCGGATGCGGTTGGACGAGACGTTGATCGGCCCCTATGCGGGCAACGGCCGGGAGGACATCGTCGACGGTCCGCTCTTGCCCCGGCAGGCCTACGAGCCGGGCTACGCTTCCTTCGCGCAGCCCTCCGGACTGACCTCCGACGGCACGTGGCTCTACGTGGCCGACAGCGAGGGCAGCTCGATCCGCGCCGTCCCCTTGCCACGTACTCATCACGCTCCGCGTGATGCAGGCCCTCACGCGGAGCGTGAGGAGTACGTGCAGCCGCCGGCGTCGGGGCTGGCGGATCGCCTGGTCCGCACCGTGGTGGGAACCTCGCAACTTGCGGCCAACCGGCTGTTCACCTTCGGCGACGCCGACGGCCCCAGCGGCCAGGTCCTCTTCCAGCATCCTATCGGCCTGGTTTACGCCCAAGGCCGGATCTACGTGGCCGATACCTACAACAACAAGATCCGCGTCGTCAACCCCAAGACCGGCGCCACGACCACCTTGGCGGGCACGGGCCGGCCGGGCCGCAGCGACGCCCCGGCCCAGTTCGACGAGCCGGCCGGGATCACGGCCGCCGGCGGCAAGCTTTACGTCGCCGACACCAACAACCACCTGATCCGCGTGATCGAGTTGAAAGACGGCCGTGTCAGCACGCTCTCCCTGGCCGGCCTGACCCCGCCCAAGCCGCCGGCCGCCAGCGCTCGCCCATCGCTGGCCGGGGCCGACCACGAGCGGCTCCCTCTAGCCGTGGTCCGGCCGGAGAAGGGAACGATCCGTTTCGACGTGACGCTGCGATTCCCTCCCGGCTACAAGATCAATCCCCAGGCCCCGCCCGCTTATTGGATCGAGCCGGCTGCCGAAGGTACTCCTCACGCTCCGCGTGAGGGTGTGGGTGGTACTCCTCACGCTCCGCGTGAGGGTGTGGGTGGTACTCCTCACGCTCCGCGTGAGGGCGAGCGTCACGCGGAGCGTGACGAGTACAGCACGGCGCCCGGCGGCCCCGTGCGGCGGACGTCGCTAGAGCACCTCGTCCGCCTCGAAAGGTCTCTGGCCACGTTCCCGATCGAGCTACCTGTCGACGCTGCCAGCGGGCGCGACGCGCTGCGTGTCGGGCTGAGCTATTACTATTGCCGCGAAGGGGCCGAAGGTCTCTGCAAGGTCGGCAGCGTCGTCTGGACCGTTCCGCTGGAGCTGAAGCCCGACGCCCCTGCCACGTCGATCGCGCTGGTGCACCGGGTCAAGTAGGGTGAGTCGATCGTAGCGAGCCCCACCACAATAGCGAGGGAAAGCTCCCGTTTTCTGCCCCGTCCGTTTGAGGTTCCAAATTGGCACCTCAAACACTCGAACTCCGCCGCCGTGAGTTGGAACAGCGCCGGCAACGGGGTCAGAGGTGGATTTTCTGTCAATAAAACGACTTCGGACCGTTTTGCGCCGTCCAATCTTAAACGTCCAAGAGACCCAAGTATGCCTTCAGGTTCTCCCCCGGATAGACATCGGGCCGCCCAAGGTATGGAAAAGGATGATCGTCTGCGTTCGTCAGAAAGGACGAGGTGTACGTGTCCAGAAGAATCTCCTCTTCGGACCGTGTAGGGGCCGGCGTCTCTTGATTGGTCACGAAGACTCTCTTCTTGCCCGATTCCACGTAGACGAGAGCAATGCCGTGAGCCTTTGCAAAACGGATGGCGCCGGTTTGGAACGGAGACGTTGAGAATATCATCCCTTTATGCGAACCCGTGGACTCGAGTTTCCGATTCAAAATCATTACATTGTCCCGCTTAATTGCTTTGGAATATCGCTTGCATTTAATGAGGAACCGGACGACGGCCCCACCAAAAACCGAAAAGGTGGCTACGAGGTCCATCTCCGTACTCCCCATCCGACCCGTCGACTTGCTTCAAATGCGATATTGACAAACTATTCAAAGGCAACTTCTCTTTTCGCAAGATGCTATTCACGTACTTTTCGAATTGTGCTGGCGTCAGGTCAAGAAGCGGTCGTTTAGGAGCCATCGTGTTACGTCTCTTGTTCAGCATTTCGGCCATCTCTTGGGCTCCGCACCCGGACGTCAGGGATCATGGAGCGGCGATCCATGACCCATCCACTTCAAAACGCACGCAAGCGGCCGGCGGGTGCCACTGCCGGGGTGCGGAAAACGGGACAGGTCCGATATTGGCGGGGCACATAATGTGCGATCTCGCATATCTTCACCTAATCGGACCTGTCCCGTTTCCTTCGCCCCGAGAACTCGACTCGGCTTGGGTTGAGCCCCAACGTGGCAGCATACGATGTCCAGGGATTCCCAAAGGCGATAACCGGGGTTGATTCCTCGACGACGCAAGGAAGTGGCGGCTTCTGGCAAATCCTTTGGACGACGTAGGCGGGGATGCGACGTTTCATGGGCTTCGCAGTCAAATGTCCTCCAACGCGTCCGCCCCCGATGCCACCTCGGGCACAGCCGCATCCCGCCATCCCTCGCGTTCGGCATCGTCGGCGAGCGGCGAATAGTAGCGGGAGAACCGGGCGGAGTCCTTCCGGCGGGGCGCGTCGGCGTATTCCCTGTAAGCCTTGCACGAAAATCGAACATCGCAGTTTCCGCACACACGGTCGCCAAAGGTCCGCTTGCCGCCCAGTTTCCGAAGCTTCGCCACGGACGGCGACGAGAACTTGCCGCCCTCGATCTTGTCGACCACGTCGCCGAAGTCCTTGATGGTCGTCTCCACGTTGTCAGGGTCGAACTCTATGGGGATAACCGGCTCCCACTGCTCCATCGCCTTGGCAAGTTGCTCGGCGTTGCCGCTACGGAAAGCACCTTTCACGGAATCGGGGACGTGCGTGCTGACAACCGCGGTGTCCGTGAGCTGTTGTCCGCGCAGCTTGTGCCAGATGTGCGCATAGATGTTGAGTTGGTCCTGGTACAAGCCAATGTTCTGGCGGATGAGCTCTGGGTCGTGGGTCTTGATGTCGTACATCGTCGTGCGGGTTTCTTCGCGGATGATGTCCACCACACCCTCGATTCCGAATTTCCTGTCCTTGGGCGTGCGCTGGTTGGGGAGGTTCAGCCGCACCTCGGTGTCGGTTATCCTTTCGGCCAGGTCACGAAGCCTGTACGAATAGAGCAGGACCTCCTCCAATGCCGCTGCTCTTACGTCGGGCGACAGGGCATGCCCACTTTCGGCGCGGAGTTGCTCGAAGTTCTCCTCGAACGCCTGCCGAACGAATTGTTCAATATCGTCGTTCATTTAACCACCCCTCCGGTCAATCAAGTGCTGGTGCAAGTCCTCCAGGGTCTCGTGGACGAGGCGACCGAAGAGCATCGTCTGCGACCGTGAAGTGCAAAACCGAACTTGCGGAAGATCATGTATTGCCGAGGACACCTCTTGTAGAGCAGGTAGTCGCCGGTGTAGGAATAGGTCTCGTAGGAATCGTTGTCCTTGACCTCCGGCGCCGGCAGAGTCGGGATTCCAAGACCGGGAATCCGGTCGACCCGGTCTTCGAACATCTCCTTGAATGGGCTATTGGGAAAATTCCCCTTTGACTTGAAGTGCGCTACGACGAGGAGGTTCTGGGCACGCGAAATGGCGACATAGAACATCCGCATGACGTTGAACCCGGTCATCCTTTTCAGCGGTTCGCCTTTGCGGTCAAGGAGCGGATTAACGATCTGTTCCACGACCTGGGCGTTCTTCGTGTTCTTCCTCGGATTGCCGAGCACCACGACCGGAAACTCCAGCCCCTTCGCCTGGTGGATGGTGATGAAGGGAATGCGTCCTCTGGGGAACGGGTCTTCCGCATCCTCATACTCGGACTCCCCTCGCCGGAACAGGGCGTAGACGTAACTGCTGAAGAACAGGTGCAGAAAGCGGTCATCAGAGAGGAACTCCCCCGACAACATCGCGCCGTTCTCGTCCATGAAGCGACTCAAGTAGTTGGAAACCAAACTGAGGTTGCATACAGGTCCCTCATCCTTGTCCCGCTCGGCAAGGTCGAACATCGCCTGAAAATGCTTGAATCCGCACAACTGGTAAAAGATGTCCAGAATGCTCCAGTCCAGCGACGTGGCACGATTAATGACGTAGCGGAGGCGGAAGGGCGGCTGGTTTCGCTCCTTCCGGAGCCGAACCGCCCTGTCGAAGTGTGCGCTGGCAAGGCTCTTCTGCGACTCCTTGGACAACCCCGGTGCCTGCAACAGCGCGGCTTTCATGGTGCCTGGGTCGTAGGGCATTTCTGCGTCCCAGCTTTTTCGCTCGGCAACGCGGTTCAGGCGGGCACAGTCCCGCCTGACCCTTTCAATGTCTGCCTTGCGGTCACTCATATATCGTTGCAGGAGGGGATCCTTCCCAGTTAGTTCGCCCGCCACAGCAAGGGACTCGTCAAGCCAGTCGTGATAGTCGTTGTAGTCGTCGCCCGGCAACTCGCCCCGCGTCGGCTTGCCGAAGATGTGGAGCAAAAGCCCGAACATCTGGGAGGACTCCTCCACTTCGAGGAACCGCCGGGCGCGAGGCGCGTAGACCCGCAAGCCTTCCTCTTCGAGCGCCGCACGCATCCGCTTGACCTGATCCGACTTCAGTGATGGAAACAGGAAGGCAATCTGGTTCGGGTCCGCCACGCTTTGCTGGTCAAGAAGTTTCCGCACCAATACAGCGATCTCGGCGCAGACATCCTCAGGCGGGGCGGGGGTGCTTGCCACGACTGCTCCCTCGTCACGGCGTGCGGCGCTAATGTCCTTCTCGACCCGGTATAGTGCGGAGCTACGCCCGTTCTTCCGCCAGTCGCAGGTCTCGTGCTGGATGAAGGCGTTGAAGAAATCCACGATCCGTCGCCCCGAACGGTAGTTCTGCGAGAGCACGATCTTCTTCGGGGACAACTTCAAGTACTTCTGGCATCGCCTCGGAAAGTCCACGAAGTTCTCGACGGTCGCTCCTCGGAATCGATAGAGTGCCTGGTCGTCGTCGCCCACCACGCACAGGTTCTTGTGCCCCGACGCCAGTTTGAAGAACAGCCGTTCCTGTACCGTGTTCGTGTCCTGGTATTCGTCAATAATGACGTGGCGGAAGGCGAGCCCCGAGTCCGTAGTGGCGTCCAGCCGTGCAATCGCCTCCCGCTGGACCAGCGGGAAGTCGGTCAACTGCATTCCAACGTTGGACAGCGAGCAGCGGTAGGCTTCGTAGAGATCGAGAAGTTTCTTAAACGTCGGATCTTTCGTGCGCCGCCGCACCGCCTTCGGGTCAATGCACTCTTCCGAAAGGCGATTGAACAGCTTGATGCAGTCCGATACGGCTTTGTGCCTGGACTCCGACTGCCATTTTGACGAAGGATTCTCAACACGAGCGAAGTAGCCGTTGATCTCCGCGTTCGCCGTCTCGCCGAATCCGATCTCCTCAAGCAGTTGTTCCCATCGGCGGCGACGGTAGAGATAGAGATATTGTCCCAGATCATCCATCAGCATGGGCGGTCTGGTTCGCTGGCGGTGCGGTGAGAATCGCCGGTCAGCCAAAATCATTCGGCAGAGGGAATGCACCGTGCCGACGTACATCCTGGAGATGTCGTAGGGTCTGTCCGTCGCCTCGGTGACCGCGCCGATGAGCGTGCGAAGTCCTTCCTTCAACTGCCCGGCGGCCTTCTCGGTAAACGTGGAGAGGAAGATCTCGTCGGGCCTCACGCCCTCGTAGACGATCAGGTTCATGCCCGCCACAGTAGCACGCGGGTCTTGCCGGAACCAGGACCAGCGGGCAGGTACAGTGGGCCATTGACGTGCAGGATCGCCTGTTTCTGCCGGTCGTTGGGCTTGAAGTCCGCCTGTTCCCAGAGTTTTTGCAGCGTCACGCTCGCAGATGGGCGCAGTGTCTCGGCGTTTCTTGCGTTTCGTGCCATGGAAACGGCTCCGTAGCTCCCTCAAGATTCTTGAATGTAACCTTCGTCTCGGCGTAATGCTATCCTCATGTGCCGATTCCAGCATACCACTCGCATTCTGGAAATCAACGGGCGGCTTGGGCAGGCTTCGTTTTCCGTCACCAAAATTCGTCGTTCGCCGCGAGCGTGGGCAAGGATCTCGTCATCGCCCGGATCTTTGGGCCAACCACCGACCCAGACAACGTCGTGGCCGGCCGACTCCAATTCACCACGAACCTTGCCCCAGACACAACCATCCAGAAGGATCTTTACGGGCGGGACTCGATCAGCAGAGGTTCAATCCGCTCGTGACCCACGACGCGCCGGGCATAGACGAGGCAAGCCCGAACGTCTTCGGCTTCCAGCCAGGGGTACCCTTCGAGGATCGTTTCCACGCTGTCGCCGGCGGCGAGCATGCCCAGGATGTGCTCCACCGCCAGTCGTCGGCCGCGAATGATCGGCTTGCCGCCGAAAATCTGCGGATCGAAGGTGATCCGTTCCAGGAGTTTCTGTTCGTCCATCGCAATTCTCCAAGAGGGAACTTCCGATTGGTCGGAACTCTTGTAATTGTACAGGATTGGGCCCTGGGGCGCGAGGCGAAAATCAAGGGAAACGGCAGGGATTTCGCTTGACTGCGTGGGCGGACATGCCGATAATCAGGGCGGGTGGAAGAAGCGGGGTCTGGTAACTCTCTAAGGTGGTTGCCATGAGCGATTCACGGGACGACGGGCTTCCGGATGTCAATCCGGGTCGGATTCCATGCGACTGCTTCGACTTCGTAACCAACGACGGCCTTCTGGTTCACGCGGACACCTACGATTTGGAAGCATCGAAGCGCTATCAGGCGGAATTGGCTCGGAAGGCTGAAGGTCAAAACGTCAAGCCGCGGTCCGACCAGAATCCCCAACACTCTGGGTAGTGGCGGCGGGCGGCCTCTGGATAGTTCCATGCCGCGATACCAAAGTTCGCGAAGTCGTCTCATTCATCATTTTTCACTTCTCATTCTTCATGGTTCCTCTTTCTCCGGCGCCTTCTGCAGGATCTCCAGCAGCACCTTGTCGGAATCGATGCCTTCGGCCTGGGCCTCGAAGTTGACGATCACGCGATGCCGCAGGGCGGGGAGGAAGACGCGGCGGACGTCCTCGAAGCTCACGTTGTAGCGGCCGTCCAACAAGGCGCGGACCTTCGCCGCCAGGGCCAGCGCTTGGGCCGCCCGGGGACTGGCGCCCCAGCGGAGATACTGGTTGGTGATCGGCTGGGCAAACTCGCCCTGGGGATGCGTCGCCAGCACCAGGCGGACAATGTAGTCCTGCAAGTGCGGGGCCAGGATCACCTCGCGGACCAGCCCCTGCCAGCGGATGATCTCCTCGCCGTCCATGACCTTCGCGGGCACGATCTGCTCCTGCCGCGTGGTCCGTTGGACGATCGTGGCCAGCTCCTTGCGGTCGGAATAGCCCACCTGGAGCTTGAAGAAGAAGCGGTCCAACTGGGCCTCGGGCAGCGGGTAGGTGCCTTCCTGCTCGATGGGATTCTGCGTGGCCATGACGAAGAACGGCTTCTTGAGCGCGTAGCGGGTGCCGGCCGCCGTGACGGTCCCCTCCTGCATGGTCTCCAGCATCGCCGACTGGGTCTTGGGCGTGGCCCGGTTGATCTCGTCGGCCAGGCAGATCTGCGTGAAGATCGGCCCTTTCTGGAACTCGAAGAAGCGCTTGCCGTCGGGCGTCTCCATGACCATGTTCGTGCCCAGGATGTCGGCCGGCATCAGGTCCGGCGTGAACTGGATGCGGGAGAAATCCAGGTCCAGCACCTGGGCCAGGGTGCGGACCAGGAGCGTCTTACCCAGCCCGGGCACCCCTTCCAAGAGACAATGCCCGCCGACGAACAGGCAGGTCAATACCCCGTGGACGACCTCCTCGTGGCCGACGATCACGCGGGCGATCTGTTGGCGGACCGCCGCGTAGCGGTCCACGAATTCCTGCGCCGTCGTTCCATGGTTTCGGCGATACTCATCGTGCGTTCCTCTGGCTGGACAATTCCAAAGCACACAATACGAAATACGAAGCAAACTATGCGCGCGTAGCAGAATTCGTGAGAATTCTGCCAAGGACCGCCGTTCGCAGTGTTCTCGCTCAGAACTCTCACGAGTTCTGCTACGCCTCTTCTGCTACGCCTCTTCTGCTACGCCTCTTCGACGACGTCCGTTATCATTCCTTCTTAGGCTCAAACGCCTTCTTCTTCGCCTTGAGCAATCGCGACGTGTAGCTTTCCTCCTCGGGCTTTTGCTCGCCCGGCGAGGGCCGGGCGGACGGCGGAGGAAGCGGTGCGGCGGGTCCCAGCGGCAGGCCGGCGTCGGTCGGCGCGCCCGGCGGGGCCTCGAAGCGGGTGGCGGCCCGGAGCTGCTCCAACTGCGAGCCCACCTCGGCCTTGCGGCTCCGCAAGCGCTCGATGGTCGGCGCCGCGGCCTGGGCCGGCTTTTGCCGCAGCAGGAAGCCCCAAACCCTGCCCCAGGGAACGCTCACCTGCACCCGGCGAACGAAGACGTTGAAAAACAGCAGGCAGCTTGCCGCCAGCACCGCGTAGCTCCAGAACGTCCTGGTTGCTGGTGGCCTTCTTCAGATCGTGGCGGAAACTATCCACGGCCAGGAGCTTGTCGAAGTCCCGCTCCTGAAACTCCTCGGGCGCGTCGATCAGCCGGCCGGCGGCGCCGCCTTTGGGAACCAGCTTCGCCAGGCGCTGGAGCAAGGTCTCGTTGGTGGCCAGTCCGCGGAACTCGTCGGAGTAGGGCACGTTGATCCCGGTCCGCAAGGGCGCCTTGCCGGGTCCCGGGCTGAGCATCACCATGTAGCTGCCGGGATCGGCGGCGGGGAACTGGCCCACGTACCGCCCGGGGGCCGTCTGCTCCATTCTCACATTGATCGGCTTGAGCTCGGGCGAGACGGCCGTGGCCGACATGTCGAGGAAGTTCTGGAACTCGTCGTTCTTGTCCAGGGCGCTGACCACCACGCGGACCTTGCCGTCCTTGAAGTCGGTGGCCACCGTGAACTTCCCCTCCTCCCCCACCGGCCGCATCGCCCAGCGGACCATCTGGCCGAAGAGCTTGTCGTAGTCGTCCCAGCCGGTCCACTGGTTGGCCAAGGAAAAGCCGCTGTCGGTGGTGAAGGCGACCGTCTTTCCCAGCCCGTAGGGCCAACTCGCCAGCAGCGTGCAGTTTTCCTCCTTGCCCGGCACGGGACAGCGCATCAGCACTTCGACCAGCGGGTTCTCCTTTTTGCTGGTCAGTACGTAGCCCGTGATCGGCGGCAGGGGATTGGAGATGCCGTTGACGATCTCGTGATAGTGGACGACCTTGGGCTGGAAGCCGTTTTGGTTCTTGTAGACCAGCGGCTGGGCCACGCGGCGGGCCTCGCGCTGGAAGATCTTGGGCAGGGCGTTGGGATTGTTGACGCGGTAGTACTTGCCGCCGGTCTGCGAGGCGATCGAGGCCATCGAGCGGCTCTCCGCCGGACCGTGGGCGCCGACGGCCACGGTGGAGACCGTGATCTTGGCCTTCACCAGGGCGCTGATCGTCGCCTGGGTGGGCGGCTGCGGATCGCCGTCGCTGATCACGATCACGTGGCGCACGGCCGCCTCCTGGAGGTTCACCAGCGCCTGCAGGCAGGCCTTCATGCCGGGCTCGAAGTCGGGCATGTCGCCGGGTATCATGCGGTCCAGTTGCATCGCCATCAGGTCGCGGTTCGGTCCCACGATCGACAGCGCCGGCGACCAGAGCCACTTCATCCCGGTGCCCCAGTTGTCGAAGTGGATCACGCCGCAGAAATCCCGCTCCCCCAGGGCCCCGATCGCCTGTTGGGCGATCTTCTTCTGCCAGAAGTTGCCCACGTCGACCTCGGTCGCGTGCATCAGCATCGCCAAGGCGCCGCGGGGCATGACCTTGAGGTTCTTGATGCGGAAATCGACCGGCATCGCCTTCTCCAGCTCGCTGCCGGTCCAATCGCCGGCGCCGAAGCTGCCGGTGGCCCCCAGCATCAGCAGGCCGCAGCCGAGCTGCTGCGTGTTGCGGACCAGCATCGCGATCTGCTCGTCGGAGAAGTCGTCGCGGGGGACGTTGGCCAGCAGCACCGCGTCGTACTGCTGCAGCTCGGCCAGCCCGGCGAACGACTCGCCGCTGGGCCGCACGGTGACCTCGATCTTCTCCCGCCGCAGGGCCTCGACCATCCGCTCGAACTGGCCGCGGTGCTGGCCGTCCTCGATCACCAGCACCTGCCCCTTGCCGCGGACCTGGGCGAAGCCCGAGGCCCGCTTGTTCTGCTGGATGGCGTTGTCTTCCGGCCGCAAGGGGATGAAGCGGGCGGTGTAGTTGTAGAAGCCGGCCGCGTCGATGGGCTTGGGGCGGAGCGTGAAGACCTTCTTGCCCGGCGGCAGCTCGACCAGGTCGTCGCTCAAGAGCCGGGTCGGTCCCTGGTCGCTGACCGAGACTTGCAGCTTGCCGCGGACCACGCCCGACGACGGCGCCTTGGCCTCGGCCGTATTGGTGATCACCACCTTCAGGTCGAAGGGCTGGCCGAGGCGCAGCTCGTTGGGGACCGTGACCCGCTCGACGATGATCTCGCCCCGCGGGCGGAAGCGGATCGGCAGCACGTCGATCCCCACGCCGGCCCGGACCAGCGACTGGGCCTGCTCCAGGGCATTGCCCAGGTTCTCGCCGCCGTCGCTGATCAACACCACCCGCCGCGCGGAATCCTCGGGAAACGAGGCCTCGGCCAGGCGCATCGCCGCGGAGATGTCGGTGTTGTCGCCGGAGATCGCGCTCTCGGTGCGCTGGAGCATCTGCACGTTGTCGTCGTAGGGCGGCACTTCGATCGCCGCCTCGCGGCCGAAGACGATCACCCCCGCTCGGTCGCCACCGTGACGGTGCCGGCGGATCGCCGCGTTGACGTACCGCGCCTCCGCCAGGCGGCGGTCCTCGGGCACGCTCAGCGACTCGTCCACCAGGTAGAGCACGGTCATCCGGCCGCTGACGCGGACCATCTGCACCTCGGCCAACGCCGCGATCAAGAGCAGGGCCACCAGCGTCCGCAAGGCGATGGCCGTCAAGCGGCGGATAATCCCGAACGACCGCAGCCGGCGGAAACTGAACCACCAGATCCACGGCACCAGCACCAGCAGGAGCAAGTACCAGGGCGATTCGAAGCTGATGCGGTAGTTGCCCATTGCGTAAAGGCCGATAAATCAATAACTGCGGTATTGTCGCCTTTCGCTCCGCGAAAGTGGCGTTCTTTCGCGGAGCGAAAGGCGACACAGGTTTCGTCACCGATCCTAAAGCGTCACTCGCTGTACCCGATGATTGCCCGTGTCGAGCACGAAGATCCGCTGGCGGCTGTCGCGGACCAGGGCCCAGGGATTGAAAAGCTGGCCCTCTTCGCGGCCGGGCGATCCCCAAAAGCCCAGCGGGCGGCCGTCGCGGGTAAACTTCTGGATGCGGTTGTTGCCGAACTCGGCCACCCAGAGCCCACCGGGCACGAGGATCAGATCGTAAGGATAATACAACTCGCCCGGGGCGCTGCCCTGCCGGCCCCAGACCGCAAGCAGCTTGCCCTCGCCGTCGAAGACCTGGATGCGATGGTTGCAGGCGTCGCAGACCCAGAGGTGCTGCTGCTGGTCGAGGGCCAGCTTCTGCGGCCGGGAGAACTCGCCCGGCCCCTCGCCGTGCCGGCCCCATTGGCGGAGGAAGGTGCGGCCGTCGGGGGCGAACTTCTGAATGCGGTCGCACTCGCCGTACTCGGCAACATAATAGTTGCCCTGGCGGTCCTGCACGGCCGAGGTCACCAGCCCGAACTGGCCCGGCCGCTCCCCCTTCGCGCCGCCCATGATCCGCAGCAGCCTGCCCTGGGGTGAGTAGACTAGCACGCGGTAGTAATGCGTATCGGCCACCAGCAGGTTGCCGTCGATGCCGATCGACAGTCCCGTCGGGCGACCCGCCTCCTGAGCGGGCGTTTGCCAGACGCGGAGGAAGTTGCCGTCCGCGTCGAAGACCTGGATCCGCGCGGTCATGTCGCAGATGTAGAGGCGGTCTTGGGCGTCGATGGTCATCGCCCGCGGCTTCTGAAAACGGCCGTCAGAAATGCCGTGACGGCCGAAGACCTTGTCCAGTTGGCCCAGTTCGCCGTCTTTGTGGACGCAGCCGCCAGCGATCGTCATTGCCAGTACGAGCGCGGCGAGTCGTAGCGTGGGCTTTAGCCCGCCGCACACTGCCGTTAGCCCAGGCGGCCACGCCGGTGCCCCCTCTCCCTCCGGGAGAGGGTTGGGGTGAGGGAACGCCGGAGATAATTCAACCATTCTCACGTCTCCGCCCCGTCACGAATGCGTCGGTTCATAAGGCCCGTCCATCGCTGGCAGGCCTGGTGGGCCGTGCATCGCCTCCGCGAGCTTGTCCCACCCTACCGGCGACCGGCTGCTCCATCAGTCTAGCGACTTCCGCCGCCGATCGCCATAGTTGCACACAAGCGGAAACCTAATAAGATTAGGGGATGCTCTTCCGATGGCTCACCCCCCATCATCGCCTGGATAGCGTGCTGGACCTCACCATCCCACGGCTCCAGGCGATGGGGATCGACGCCGTGCTGTTGGACGTCGACTGCACGCTGAAGAGCTACCGGGCCACCGAGGTTGCGCCGGAGGTCAAGGCGTGGCTGGAAAAGCTGCAAGCGTCGGGCATCGGCATCTGCCTGGTCTCCAACGGCCGTCACGGCCGCATCGGCCGGTTCGCCCGGTCGTTGGGACTGCCCTTTGTCTCGAAGGCGTATAAGCCGTTTCCTTTCGGCTGTCGCCGGGCGGTCCGCCAGGAGGCCTTTGACGCACGGCGGACCGCCATGATCGGCGACCAGATCTTGGCCGACATCCCGGCCGGCCGCCTGGCCGGGCTGACCAGTATCCTCGTCCGCCCGATCCGCCCCGAGGAAGAACCCTGGTTCACCCGGCTCAAACGTCCGCTGGAACGGTTCCTGCTGCGACGGCTCGATTCGTCGCCAGGGAGCATACGGTAAACTGTAGGGAACGCCCTCCGTGGCGTTCCGTGGAGCCGGCGATGCCGAGGAACGCCACAGAGGGCGTTCCCTACAGGCTACGCCCGTAGGACGGATTGCCAATCCGTCAGTAAATCATGGACGGATTAGCAATCCGTCCTACGTCCTTCACCCCTCGATTCAGGAGAACAATGATGCGACAACGAACTCGGCTTGCGGCGTGGCTCCTGGTTTTCGGTCTCACAACGGCGCTTCGGGCGGAGGAGTCGAAGATCATCGCTCCCGGGGCGAAACTGGAGAAACTGGCCGGCGGTTTTGCCTTCACGGAAGGTCCGGCCTGCGACGATCAGGGAAACGTCTACTTCACCGACCAGCCCAACGACCGCATTCTCAAGTGGAGCGTCGAGGGCAAGCTCTCTACTTTCCTGACGCCTTGCGGGCGGTCCAACGGGCTTTGCTTCGACGCCCGGGGCAACCTCTGGGCCTGCGCCGACCAGCACAACCAGCTCTGGTCGATCGATCCGGCCGGCAAGGCGACAGTGGTGGTCAAGCAGTACCAGGGCAAGCTGCTCAACGGGCCCAACGACGTTTGGCTCCGGCCGGACGGCGGACTGTACTTCACCGATCCCTATTACCCGCGGCCCTATTGGAAGCGCGGGCCGAAGGAGCTGGGGGAAGACGTTCTACTACCTCGCGCCGGACCGCAAGAAGCTCTCCGTCGTGATCGACGATTTCAAGCAGCCCAACGGCATCATCGGCACGCCCGACGGCAAGACGCTCTACGTGGCCGACATCGTGGCGGGCAAGACCTACGCCTACCAGATCCGGCCGGACGGGTCGCTGGCCGGCAAACGCCTCTTCTGCCGGCTGGGCTCCGACGGCATGACGATCGACGACCGCGGCAACGTCTACCTCACCGGCCACGGCGTGACCGTCTTCGACCCGGCCGGAAAGCAGATCGAGCAGATCGCCATCCGCGAGGCCTGGACGGGCAACATCTGTTTCGGCGGCAAGGACCGGCGCTTGCTGTTCATCACCGCCAGCACGTCGATCTACGGGCTGCGGATGGCGGTCAAGGGCGTCGGCAGCCAGTGAGCGGAGCAACGGCGGAAAAGCTCGCCTTGCGCGGTAGGGTGGGACAAGCGGTAGGGTGGGACAAGCTCGCGCAAGCGAGCGCCGGCCCACCAAGGGAGAGTCGTGGGAAGCCTGCCGCGAAAACAGGAAGCGTTCCGGATGGACATGAAGCGGACACACTGGCTGATCGCAGCGCTGGTGCTCGGACATGTCGTGCTGCACGTCGTTGCCCATTTCGCGGGCCTTGAGGATCTTCCGCCTGACGAGCCTTCTGAGTTCTTTCTCTTTGCGCTCTATATGCTTGGTCCGAGCCAAGCGACGCTCCTTGCGTTCTGGGCTGCGTTTGGCAGGGGCCGACTCATCTGGCGGGTCTTGCCAACCGTTGTCGGCGCGGTCGTGTATCTTCGTTGCACCGCGTTGCCGGGCGGTACGTGGCATGAGTTGACAATCGCGTTTCTTGGCGTCACGGGCGTACTTCTCTTGGTCGCCCGCGTTTTGGGGTTCGAACTGGTCCGCTGCAAGGATCCGCCGACTGCCCCGAGGCGTTTTCAGTTCACCATCCGCGACATGCTGTCGTGGATGACCGCGCTGGCCGTAATACTAAGCGCGCTGCACTACACGCCGGAAGGATGGCTTGCACGTTACGCGAGGGAAAGTTCGATCGTGACTCTCGGAAGCTTTCTACTGGTTGCCATCGCTTCCATCGTATTGTCGCTTTGCGATAGGTGGTTACTCGCACGCCTGCTTCTCCTCCCCTTGACGATTGGGTTAGGCACGGCTTTGCTTGCCGGTCCTAACGTTAGGCCTACGTGGTATCTTGCCCTGTTTCCCGGTCTTATGAGTGCATGGATCACGGGATCGCTGCTGGTCGTTCGATATGCCGGATACCGCCTGATATGGCGGTGGCGATTCAGCCGGAAACACCTCGATAGCAGAGCCGTCGGCCCTCCTCGGTCCTTGGCCGGATAAGTTGTGGTGCAGGCGTCCCGCCTGCATTTCCGGGCAGGCGGGACGGTTGCATTTCCGGGCAGGCGGGACGCCTGCACCACAATGAACTGCCCAAGGCCGTTTGCCGCGGACTCTCCCGGAGACTATACTGGTCCTGAAGCCCGCCGGTCCGGCCGCTAGCGCCGGCGGCGCGGTTACCGGAAATCTTTCACGCCTGGGAGGAACATCGATGAAGATCGGCTATTTCGCGGCGGCGTTGGCGGTTCTGGGCGGTGCGGTCTCGCTGGCCGGTCCGCCGGTGAGCTACAAGAAGATCCAGTTGAGCGACAAGTTCTACGCGGAAGGGGCCTACTACGCGGACTTCAACAAGGACGGGCACCTGGACGTGGTGGCCGGTCCCTTCTGGTTCGAGGGCCCCGATTTCACCAAGCGGCACGAGATCCGCCCGCCCAAGGACTTCGACCCGCACGCCTACTCCGACAACTTTCTCACCTACACCGGCGACTTCAACGGCGACGGCTGGCCCGACGTGCTCTACGTGCCTTACCCCGGCGCGGACGCCTATTGGTACGAGAACCCGGCCGGCAAGGACCAGCCCTGGAAGAAGCACTTGGCGCTACACAACGTGGGCAACGAGTCGCCGATGTGGGCCGACATTAACGGCGACGGCCGCCCGGAGCTGATCTATAACATCGACGGCTACCTGGGCTACGCCACCTACGACCCGGCCAAGCCCGACGCCCTCTGGACCTTCCACGCGGTCACGCCCAAGGGCAGCTACGGGCAGTACACCCACGGGATCGGCTACGGCGACATCCGCGGCATCGGCCGCATCGACCTCTTGGACAGTGGCGGCTGGTGGGAGCACCCGGCCGTGGAGAAGGCCGGCGTGCCCTGGACGCGCCATCCCTTCCAGTTCGCCGACGCCGCCTCGCAGATGTACGTCTACGACGTCGACGGCGACGGCCTGAACGACGTGATCGCCGTCTGGCACTGCCACCAGTACGGTCTGAACTGGTACAAGCAGGTCCGCGATTCCAAGGGCGAGATCACCTGGCAAAAGCACGTGATCCTGCCATCGCAGCCGGACCTCAAGTCCGACGCCCTGCGGATCAGCCAGATGCACGCCATGGACCTGGTCGATATCAACGGCGACGGCCTGAAGGACATCGTCACCGGCAAGCGGTTCTGGGCCCACGGCCCGCACGGCGACGCCGAGCCCAATGCCCCGGCCGTGCTCTACTGGTTCGAGCTGCACCGCGACAAGGAGAAGGGGGTCACGTTCATCCCGCACCAGATCGACGACAATTCGGGCGTGGGCACCCAGGTGACGGCCGTGGACCTCAACGGCGACGGCATTCCGGATATCATCGTCGGCAACAAGAAGGGGATTTTCATCTTCCTCAGCCAGAAGGCAGCCCCTTGACGAACCCGCCGCGCGGGTTTATTCTGAGCGTGTTCGACCAGTAGGGCGGACTTTAGTCCGCCTTACGGCCGACCAGTAGGGTGGACTTTAGTCCGCCCTATGAGAGACCGTAGGGCGGGCTAGAGCCCACCCTACACACTGGGAAGCCGGTGAAAATCCGGCACGGCCCCGCCACTGTGACCGACGACGAACGCCGCACGAATAGCCACTGCCCCGAAGGGCGGGAAGGCTGCGGCAAGTAGGTTGACTCGGAAGTCAGGATACCATACGGCGCCGTTGGCGTCCTTCGCGGGAAGGGCAAGCTCCGGGGATTGTTCCAGGCCTGTCCGAAGGACGGGCCTTTTTTATTGTACTCCTCTCGCTCCGCGAGAGGGATAACGTCACGCGGAGCGTGACGAGTACGGATTCCAGGAGCCATTTCGTGGCCGCACGGCTGGTGTTGGTACGGCACGCACACCCGGCAAACGGCTCGACCGGCCGCCTGATCGGCTCGACCGACCCCCTGCTGGACGAACAGGGCGAAGCGCAGGCCCGATGCCTGGCTGATCGTGTCGCCCGATTGGAGCCGGAACGCTGTTTTTCCAGCCCGCTGGCCCGCTGCCGGCAGACGGCCGCCGCGATTGCCGGGCCGCTGCCGGTCCGGCTGGACCCGGACTTGCGGGAGATCGACTTCGGCCGCTGGGAAAACCGGACTTTTGCCGAAGTGGCGGCAGCCGAGCCGGACCTGGTCGCACGCTGGGCCGAGTACGACCCGGCGTTCGCCTTTCCCGATGGAGAGGGCCTGGGCGGATTCCAGGACCGCGTGTCGCGTGTCGCCGGGCGGCTGGCCGGCGAGCAGGCCGGGACCGTGCTGGTGGTCAGCCACGCGGGCGTGATCCGCGCCCTGGTCTGCCACTACCTCGGTCTGCGGCCGTCGCAATACGTGTTGTTCGAGGTGGGCCACGCCTCGATCACCCTGATCCGCCTTTTCGACGGGCGGGGCGTGCTGGCGATCGACGCCCCCTGCCGTACTCGTCACGCTCCGCGTGACGTTATCCCTCTCGCGGAGCGAGAGGAGTACGGGGAAATGCCGAGGTGAGCTATGGCTAAGATCCTGCTGGTGACCGGCGGCTGCCGCAGCGGCAAGAGCGTCTACGCCCAGCATCGCGCGATGGCCCTGCCCGGGCGAAGGGCCTACGTGGCCACTTGTCCCGTGGTGGACGAGGAGATGGCCCGGCGGATCGCCGCCCATCGCCAGGCCCGTGAAGGCCAGGGCTGGGTGACCGTCGAGGAGCCGACCGACCTGGAGGGCGTCTTGCGCCGCCATGCGGCGATGGACGTCGTTCTCATCGACTGCCTTACGCTCTGGATCAACAACCTGCTGTACGAGGCCGGGCGGGCCGGCCGCGAGATGGCCGATCCGCCCTGCCGCGAGATGCTCGACGCCGCCGAGGCCTGCCGCGGCTGGGTGATTTTGGTGAGCAACGAAGTCGGCCTGGGGATCGTGCCGGACAGCCCGCTGGCCCGCCGCTATCGCGACCTGGCCGGCCAAGCCAATCAGCTTGTGGCCCAACGGGCGGAAGAAGTGGTCCTGATGTGCTGCGGGATACCGATGACGATTAAGGAGAATGGAAACCGTCGGTCGTAGGGTGGGACAAGGCCGCCTTGGCGGCCGCCGGCCCACCGCGAACCGCCAAAACTGGTGGGCCGGCGCTCGCTGACGCGAGCTTGTCCCACCCTACGGTTAATGGAAATGGGAACACCATGAACCTTCTGCAAACGACCCTTTCGCAGATCACCCCGCAGGATGCCAGTTGGCGGGCGAAGGCCAAGCAGCGGCTGGACTGCCTGATCATGCCCCATTGGGCCTTGGGGCGGCTGATGGACCTGGCGATGGATCTGGCCGGGATCACGCGGTCCCTGCAGCCGGCCGTCGCGCGGCGGACGATCGTCACCATGGCCGGCGATCATGGCGTGGCCGAGGAGGGCGTGAGCAAGTATCCCCAGGAGGTGACCGCGCAGATGGTGCGGGGATTTGCCAGCGCCCTGGCGGGGATCAACGTGCTGGCCCGCGTCGCCCGCGCCGAGGTGGTGGTCGTCGACATGGGCGTGAAGGCGGGTCTGGACGATCTGGTCCGCCAGGGCAAGATCGTCTCCAAGCGGCTCGGCCCCGGCACGCAGAACATGGCCCGAGGTCCGGCGATGACCCGCGACCAGGCGATCCGCGCCGTCGAGTCCGGGATCGAGGTCGTCGAGGCCCTGGCCGAGACCACCGACGTCTTCGGCACCGGCGACATGGGCATCGCCAACACCACGCCCTCGACCGCCATCGCCTCCTTGTTGACCGGCTTGCCGGCGGCAACGCTCTGCGGGCGCGGCACGGGGATCGACGACGAACAATTCCGCAAAAAGGTGGACGTGATCCAGCGGGCGATCGACGTCAATCGGCCGGACCCTGCGGACGGCCTGGACGTGCTGGCCAAGGTTGGCGGCTTCGAGATCGGCGGCATCGCCGGGGTGGTGCTGGCGGCGGCCGCCCGGCGCAAGCCGGTGCTGGTCGACGGGTTCATTTCCACGGCCGCGGCCCTGGTGGCCCAGGCCCTCTCGCCGGCGTCGGCCGAGTACGTGATTGCCGCCCATCGCAGCGTCGAGCCGGGCCATCGGGCAATGCACCAGCGGCTGGGCAAGGAGCCGCTTCTGGACCTCCAGCTCCGCTTGGGCGAAGGGACCGGCGCCGCGTTGGCCATGCCGCTGGTGGAGGCGGCCAAGCGCGTGCTCACCGAGATGGCCACGTTCGACGAAGCCCATGTCAGCCAGTCGCACCCATGAGACGGCAACCGTACTCCTCACGCTCCGCGTGAGGCCGAACCGACCGAACCTCACGCTCCGCGTGAGGCCGAACCGACCGAACCTCACGCGGAGCGTGAGGAGTACAACCACCGCAAGGTAACATGAAGCGTTTCCTGGCAGCCCTGCGATTCCTCACCGTCTTCCCGGTCCCCGGCTCCTGGGGCTCGGCCGAAGAGGACCTGGCGCGGAGCGTCCCCTGCTTTCCCTTGGTCGGTCTGCTGCTGGGCGGGCTGGGCGCCGCGACGGCCTGGGCCCTGGAGCGGTTCAAGGTTCCCGATATGTTGGCCGCGCTGGCACTGGTCGTGCTGCTGTTGGGCCTCTCCGGCTGCCTGCACCTGGACGGCCTATCGGACTCGGCCGACGGGCTGTTCAGCTCCCGATCGCGGGACCGCATGTTGGAGATCATGAAGGACAGCCACGTCGGCCCGATGGGCCTGGTGGCCGTGTTGGTGATCCTGCTGGCCAAGTTCTCGGCGCTGGCCTCGATGCCTTCCGGGCTCCGCTGGCCGGCGGTGCTCTTGATGCCGCTGGCCGGCCGGGCGGCGATCGTGGTCCACCTGGCCCTGCTCCGCTACGTGCGGCCCGGCGGCCTGGGGACTATCTTTTGTCAACCAGTAGGTTCTGCCGGCCGGGCAGGACTTCGGTCGTCCCGCTCGGCAAGCGGGACCTGCTTGGCAAGCGGGATCTGCTTGGCTGCGGCCTGGGCGCTGGGGCTGTTGGCCGCCGTCGGCTGGGGATTGTTCGGGCCGCGGGGGCTGGCGATCGGCGGCGTCGCCCTGGCAGCGATGCTCGTTTCGGCCGGCTACCTGCAACGCAAGCTCGGCGGCATCACCGGCGACACGTTGGGCGCGGTGAGCGAGCTTCTGGAGACGGTGCCGGCGGTGATGCTGGCCGTCTGGCCTTTGGCCCTGGCGAGGTGGATCCCATGAGCCGGCACGGTGGAAATCTCCGCGCCCTGGCCCTGCGGGCCGGATGCCGCCCGGAGGAGATCCTCGATTTCAGCGCCAGCGTCAATCCGCTGGGGCCGCCGGAGTCGCTCCGCGCGGTGATCAGCCGGAATATCGACGCGCTGGTCCACTATCCCGATCCCCAGAGTGCCGAGCTGGCCGAAGGGCTCGCGCGAAAGCACCAGGTGCCTGCCGGGGAGGTGGTCGTCGGCAACGGCTCGACGGAGCTGCTCTTCGCGCTGGCCGGAGCCCTGGATTACGCCCGGGCGGTGATTCCCGTGCCGTCGTACACCGACTACGGGGCCGCGGTCCGGCTGGCGGACCGGCCGGTCGAGGAGATCCCGCTTGATAGTGACGAGGAAACCAGCGCCGGCGCTCCTGGAGGACGGATTGCCAATCCGTCCACGACATCAGCCCCAGTGCCGGACGGATTAGCAATCCGTCGCACATTCGAGCTCGACTGGGCGGGCCTGGATCGCCGGCTCCGAGACGGGGATCTCGTGCTCTTGGGACAGCCCAACAACCCCACCGGCCTGTGGCTGGACAAGGAGCGGCTTGTCCGCCTGGCCCGCGCCCGACCCAGGACGTGGTTCGTCGTCGACGAGGCCTTTGCCGGCTTCGTCGAAGGCTGCCGGTCGATGGTCGACCCGCTGGACGGATTGGCAATCCGTCCTACGGGAAACAACGTGATCGTGCTGCGGTCGCTGACCAAGCTCTACGCCATTGCCGGTCTGCGGCTGGGCTACGCGGTGGCCGGGGCGGCGACGGCCGAGCGGCTGCGGGCGAGGATTTTGCCCTGGTCGGTCAACTCGCTCGCCCAGGCGGTGGGCCTGGCCTTGCTGGACGAGGACGACTACGTCGAGCAGACGGTCCGCTACGTCGCCGCCCGGCGTCGCGAGCTGGCCGACGCGCTGGGCCGCATCGAGGGTCTCCACGTCTATCCGGGCAGGGCCAATTTCCTCCTGGTGCGGATCGACCGGCCGGACCTGGACGCCCTCGCCTTGGCCGAGCGGCTCTTGCGCGGGCGGATCGCCATCCGCACCTTCGCTCCCGGCCAGTACCTCGACAGCCGATTCTTCCGCATCGCCGTGCGGACCGCCGAGGAGAACGCGGCGCTGTGCGACTCGCTGGCGGAGATTGTAGCAGGCACACGCCGTGTGCCGTCCGCGATCGTAGCAGGCACACGCCGTGTGCCGTCCGCCCAAGGCGGAGGAAGCGGCGGACGGCACACGGCGTGTGCCTGCTACTCTACCCCGGCCTTGATGTTCCAGGGGACGTCGTCCAACGCGGGCAAGAGCCTGCTGACGGCCGCCTTCTGCCGGATCCTTCTCCAGGACGGTTTCCACGCGGCTCCCTTCAAGGCCCAGAACATGTCGCTCAACTCCTTCGTCACCGGGGACGGCCGGGAGATGGGCCGGGCCCAGGTGGTGCAGGCCCAGGCTTGCCGGCTGGAGCCCGACGTGCGGATGAACCCGATCCTGCTCAAGCCCAACTCGGACACCGGCTGCCAGGTGATCGTGCGGGGCAAGCCGCTGGGCAACATGCGGGTCGGAGAGTACGTGGACTACAAGCGGGAAGGCTTCGGCGTGGCCTGCGAGTCGTACGATAGCCTGGCGGCCGAGTTCGACGCCGTGGTGCTGGAGGGGGCCGGCTCGCCGGGCGAAGTCAACCTCAAGAGCCATGACATTGTCAACATGCGGATGGCCCGGCACGCCGGGGCCCCCGTGCTGATCGTCGGCGACATCGACCGGGGCGGGGTCTTCGCCTCCTTCGTGGGCACGATGGAAGTGCTGGCCGCCTGGGAGCGGGAGCTGGTCGCCGGCTGGGTGATCAATCGCTTCCGCGGCGATGCGGGCCTGCTCGGGCCGGCCTTGGACTACACGCTGCGGCATACCGGCCGGCCGGTGCTGGGCGTGGTCCCCTACCTCGACGCCTTGAACCTCCCCGAGGAAGATTCCGTGGAGTTCAAGGCCCAAGGTAGCAGGCACACGCCGTGTGCCGCTTTGGACGGCACACGGCGTGTGCCTACTACTATCGACGAGAACGTCGGCCGGCGCAGTCGAGATCGCTCTGGTCGATCTGCCGCACCTGTCGAACTTCAGCGACTTCGACGCCTTCCGCGTGGAGCCGGACGTGCGGTTGCGGATCGTCCGCGGGCCGTCGGACCTGGACCAGCCCGACGCCGTGCTGGTGGGCGGCAGCAAGAACACCCTGGGCGACCTGGCCTGCCTGCGATCCAGCGGGCTGGCCGAGCGGATCTGCCAGTTGGCCCGGTCGGGTCGCTGCGAGGTGGTGGGGATTTGCGGCGGCTTCCAGATGCTCGGCCACCAGATCCGCGACCCGCTGGGAATCGAGAGTAGCAGGCACACGCCGTGTGCCGTCCGCTCTGCCGCATCTCCGTTAGCCCCGGCGGACGGCACACGGAGTGTGCCTGCTACTGCGGCCACGCCGGCCGGCGAGGACCCGCGGGGGCTGGGGCTCTTGGGGGTCAATACCGTGCTGGCCGCCGAGAAGACGTTGCGGCGGACTGCGGCCCGTCATGCGGCTTCGGGTCTGGAGGTGACGGGCTACGAGATTCACCACGGGCAGACCGACGTCGGCGCTTGCGTGCCCGAGTTTCGCCGGCCGGACGGCGAGATCCTGGGCGCCGCCTCGCCCGACGGCCGCGTCTGGGGCACGTATCTCCACGGGGTCTTCGACGCCGACGCCTTCCGCCGCTGGTTCATTGATCGGCTGCGCGCTGGCCGGGGTCTTCCGCCGATCGGCCGGGTGGTCGGCCGGTACGACATCGAGCCGGCCCTGGAGCGGCTGGCGGAGGCCGTCCGCCTGCGCTGCCCGTGGAACGGATTTACCGCATGATGGGGTTGCGATGAGCATCGAGTTACAGGTTGTTGCGGCCCTGCTCGTGGATCTGGCCCTGGGCGATCCGCGCTGGCTGCCGCACCCGGTCCGCGGCATCGGCCGGCTGGCCGGCGTGACGGAGAAGCTGGCGCGGCGATGGCTGGGCGACGGTCGCATCGCGGGCCTGGCGGCGGCGGTCGCCGTGGTGGCCGTTGCCGGCGGCGCCGCCTGGGGGGCGATCACCCTAGCCGGCCGCTGGCACTGGCTGGCCGCCGACGCCGTGGCCGTGGGCCTGATCTACACGACGCTTGCCGCCCGCGACCTGGCCGTCCACAGCCAGGCCGTCTTCGCCGCGTTGGTGGCCGGCGACCTGCCCGAGGCGCGGCGGCGGGTGGGCCGGATCGTGGGCCGCGACACGGATCGGCTGGACGCCTCGGGCGTAGTCCGCGCGGCGGTCGAGAGCGTGGCGGAGAGCACCGTGGACGGTGTCACCGCGCCGCTGTTCTACGCCCTGGCGGTCGGACCCGTGGGGGCCGTGGTCTACCGGGCGATCAACACGCTGGACTCGATGTTCGGCCACCAGGACGCACGCTACGCCCGTTTCGGCTGGGCGGCCGCGCGGATCGACGATGTGGCCAACTACCTGCCTGCTCGGCTCACCGCGCCTTTGGTCTGCCTGGCGGCGATGCTCCTCCGGCAGCGAGGGCTGGGGGCCCTGCGGATCCTGGTCCGCGACGGCCGCAACCACGCCAGCCCTAACGCCGGCCTGCCCGAGGCCGCCATGGCCGGGGCCTTGGGCGTGCAGCTCGGCGGCCTGAACTGCTATGACGGCCAGCCGCTGGAGAAGCCGACCATCGGCGACCCGCAGGTGCCGTTGGCCGCCCGGCACATTCCGGCCGCCAACGCCATGATGCTGGCCGCGGCGATGTTGTTCGTGGCGGCCGGCGTGGCGGTCCGCCTGGGTGCGATTTATCTCTGGCATCGCTGGAGGACCGCCGCATGAACCCGGACGTGCGAATCCTCGTCTTCACGGGCGACGGCAAGGGCAAGACCACGGCCGCCTTGGGCATGGCGCTCTGCGCCGCCGGCCATGGCTTGCCGGTGGCCATCGTACAGTTCGTCAAGGCCGACCGCACCGTGGGCGAGATCCGGGCCCTGGCGCGGCTGCCGGACGTGACGATCGTCCAGGCCGGCCGGGGATTCCTGCCCAAGGCCGGTGACCCGGCGATCGCCGCGCACCAGGCGGCCGCCCGCGAGGGATTGGCCGAAGCCGAGCGGATCGTCGCGGCCGGCCAGGCACGGCTGGTGATCCTCGATGAGATTTGCGTCGCCGTTGCGAAGGGACTGCTGCCCGAGGCCGACGTGCTGGCCGTCCTGCAGCGGGCTCGGGCGGGGACCTGCGTCGTCTTGACCGGCCGCGGGGCGACCGAGTCGCTTCTGGCCGCGGCCGACACGGTGACCGAGATGCGGGAAGTCAAACACGGCCTGACCAACGGCATTGCGGCACAAGCGGGGGTCGAATGGTGACTGGAAGTTGTCCCAGGCTGGTGATTGCGGCGACCGGCAGCGGCGTGGGCAAGACCTCGCTCACGCTGGGGCTGGCCCGCGCCCTGGTCCGCCGCGGGCTCGTGGTCCAGACCTTCAAGGTGGGTCCCGATTTCCTCGACCCGACCTACCTGGCGATGGCCTCCGGCCGGACGTGTTACAACCTCGACGGCTGGATGACCTCGGCTGAGTATGTCGGACAGCTCTTCGCCCGGGCGACGGCCGGCGCGGACCTGGCCCTGGTCGAGGGCGTGATGGGCCTTTTCTGCGGGGCCTCGCCCGACGGGCTGGAAGGCAGCACGGCCGAGATCGCCCTGGCGCTGGACGCGCCGGTGCTCTTGGCGGTCAACGCCCACGGGGCCGCCCGGAGTCTGGCCGCGACGGTCCACGGGTTCACCCATTTTGAACTGCGCTTGCGGTTGGCCGGCGTGATCGCCAATCAGAGTGGCTCCCCCGGGCATGGCCAGCTCTTGGCCGGATCGCTCCGCGCGGCCGGTCTGCCGCCCCTGGTCGGGGCTGTCCCGCGCGCGCCCTGCCGAAACTCGAAAACCGCCACCTCGGTCTGGTCGCCGCGGACCAGAGCGGGATCACTGCCGCCATCATCGACCAGTTGGCCGACGCCCTGGAGCAGTACGCCGATCTTGATGCGATCGTCGCACTGGCCGGCGCGGATAGTAGCAGGCACACTCCGTGTGCCGTCCGCCACGGCATCTGCCGTAGCAGGCACATTCCGTGTGCCGGGGCGGACGGCACACGGAGTGTGCCTGCTACGGGAAGAGCGGCGGCGTTTCGCCTGGGCCTGGCCAGGGATGAGGCGTTCCACTTCTATTATCCCGACAACCTCGAATCGCTGGCGGAACAGGGCGCCGAGCTGGTCGCCTTCTCGCCCCTTGCCTCGACCGCGCTTCCCGAGAATCTCGACGCCCTCTATTTCGGCGGCGGCTACCCCGAATTGCACGCCGAACGGCTGGCGGCCAATCGGCCGATGCTCGAAGCGGTCCGCGATTTCGCCGCCTCGGGACGGTGCGTCTACGCCGAGTGCGGCGGGCTGATGTACCTGGGACGTTGCCTGAGGACGGCCGACGACCGCACCCACGAGATGGCCCACGTGCTGCCCGTCGACACCCGAATGCTGCCGCGGTTGGCCCGCCTGGGCTACGTCGAAGTCGCGCTGCTGGGCGACGGGCTCTGGGGACCCGCCGGCTGGCAGTGCCGCGGGCATGAGTTTCATTACTCGCAGATCACCGCCGACCAGAGCCGGTCCGCGGGCTGGCAGCCGGCCTACGCGCTTTCGCGCCGCCACACGGAGCCCGGCCGGTTGGAAGGCTTCGCGCGGGGCAGCGTGCTGGCCAGTTACGTCCATCTGCACTGGGCCTCGCGGCCGCAGTCGGTGCAGTTTTTCCTCGAACGCTGTAAGGAGCACGCATGAGCCAAGGCCAGCGAACGGGCATCTTGATCGTCAGAAGTAGGGTGGGACAAGCTCGCGATAGCGATGCCGGCCCACCAATGCCACATGATTCTGGTGGGCCGGCGGCCGCCAAGGCGGCCTGGTCCCACCCTACCATTACCTTCCGCAACAGAAACTAAGGGTCACGCATGAGCCAAGGCCAGCGAACGGGCATCTTGATCGTCAGCCACGGCAGTCGGCGGGCGGAGTTCACCCGCCGCTTCGAGGCCCTCGTCGCGCGGATCGCCGCCCGGCTGGGCTCGGCCGACGTGCTGGCCACGTTCTTCTCCATCGCCCGGCCGAACATCCCCGACCAGGTTGCCGAGTTGGCCGGCCGAGGCGTGCGGCGGATCCTGCTCATGCCCCACTTTCTCGGCGAGGGACGACACATCACCAAGGACATCCCCGAACTTCTGGACGCCTGCCGCCGGAGCTTCCCCGACGTGACCCTGGAGATGTTGCCGACGCTGGAGGACGAGCCTGTCCTGGAGGACCTGGTGGTGGATCGGCTCTTGGTTTACGCCGATCCCGAGGAGATGCCTCCCGGCGATGCCGCGGCGATCCAACGGCGGAGCTTCGAGATCGTCGACCGCCAGCTTGCCGACTGGCCGGCGGCCGACGAAGGGGCTCGGAGCGTGATCCGCCGGGTGGTCCACGCCACGGCCGACGTCTCCTACGCCCGCACGCTGCGGTTTCATCCGCAGGCCGTCGCGCGCGGCCGGGCGGCCCTGGCCGAGCGAAGACTGATCGTCTGCGACGTGAAGATGCTCCAGGCGGGCATCACGCGGACCCAGAGCGAAGTGCTCTCGACTATCGACTGGGACGAGGCGGCCCTGCGGGCCAAACAGCGGAGCATGACCCGCGCGGCCGCGGCGATCGAGATCGTCGGCCCGCGGCTGGAGGGGGCCATCGTCGCCGTGGGCAACGCCCCCACGGCGCTGGTCAAAGTGATCGAGCTGGCGCGGTTGGGCGGGCCGCGGCCGGTCCTGGTCGTCGGGCTCCCCGTGGGACTGGTCGGCGCGAGGCAGTCGAAGCTGGCCCTCATGGCCAGCGATCTCTGCTACATCACCAACACCACCAGCCGCGGCGGCAGCCCCGTGGCGGCGGCCGTAATCAACGCCTTGGCCCTGGCGGAAGGATAGAGGGGGATTGTCCAGGAATGTCTTTCCATCAGGCAATGGCCACGATCGACCGCCATCTGGCCGGCGCCGCCGGACTGACGGTGGCCAAGAGAGCCAAGTACCGGGCGGCGGCGGAGAAGGTTATCCGAGCGATGGGTCCGAAGGCGCTGGAGCGATGGAACACAAACGTGCAGGCGATCACGTACTACCCGGACACGGAGAGCATTGTTCGCTTTTTGGCGCCTTGCGACCCGGCTTGGCCGATGCGGTTGGCATTCGCGGTCTGTGCGTCCGCGATTCCTCACGGCCCTATCTTTGCAGCCTGCACCTGAACGGGGGTAGCGACACGGGTGACAGGTTTTCTAGAAGTACGTGCGATGGGTATGCTCACGAGTTTGCACACGCCATTGATTGGGGCAAGGGAGAGTCCGCCCCATTGTCACTGAGCCGGGCATGGAAGAACGCCTGGCAAGAAAACAGAGACGCAATCAATGACCGGCTAGGCGTAGTGGATCAGGAAGCGAGCGAAGGATTTGCAAACTTTGCGATCTTCGCGTGGAACTATTCCGAAGATGCCCGCCGGCACTGTGCGGCGTGCTTGAGGTTTTGGAAAGATCAGGGCTTGGCGTGAGGGTCCGCAGACGACTTCCGTTGCCGATTGATGCGGTCCGCCTCTTCAAGATCGAAGGTGTCAACATGGACTAATCCGATCTCGGTTTCGACATCAAAACATCCGGTCTTGAGCTTGACCGGACCGTCAGCACTCCAACCGTCGCCGTTGTTTTTGTCTTGCGTATCGTTCATGGCAACCACCTTAAAGAGTTACCGACCGGCATTGCCTTCCTCCGCCCTAATTGTCGGCCCGCCTCTTCAGACAATCAAGACAAATCCGTCCCCCCGCGCAGATTTTTCTCTTCGCTCCCTGGCCCAACGAGCTTTTGACGTGCTTACCCCCGCCCACAAAACTAAACCCAACCAGCCCCCTCTCCATCCGGGAGAGGGTTGGGGTAAGGGTATCAAGGATGGACAAAATATTCTCGTCGCCACACAGCCGGCGTGGCCGCCGGGGCTAACAGGCCCGCATCCGTTAACTCCCGTCGTCTGTCCGTCTCCGCGTCTCCGCGTCTCCGCGTCCTTACGTCCCCGTGTCCCCCCGTCCCCGCGTCTCCGCGTCCTTGCCTGCCCGCGTGCCCGCGTCCGCGTGTCCCCGCGTCTCCGCCTCCCCGCGCTGGCGGCGGCCGGCGCGGCGGCGGTCGTGCTCCGCCCGCAGCCGGCCTACGCCATGCACATTTCCGACGGCTTCCTCCCGCCGGCCTGGAGCGGACTCTGGTTCCTGGTCGCGGCGCCGTTCTTGCTTTGGGGGCTCTGGCGCCTGGGACGCCGCCAGGCGGCCGAGCCGCGGACCATGACCCTGGTGGCACTGGTCGGTTCGGCGGTCTTCGTAATCTCCTGCTTACACGTGCCGATTCCCTGGCTGCACTCCTGCTCTCACGCCTGCGGGACCGGCCTGGCGGCCCTCTTGATCGGACCCGGGGCGACGATCGTCGTCTCCGCGGTGGCCTTGCTCTTCCAGTGGTTGCTGTTACAGGAAGGCGGGGTCACCACGCTGGGCGCGAACCTGGTTTCGATGGGCGTGGTCGGCGCGCTTTCGGGCGCGGCCTGCTTTCACCTCCTTCGCCGGCTTCGCCTGCCGGTCCTGGTCGCCGCCTTCGCCGCGGGGACGCTCTCGGATTGGGCCGTGTACGTCACCAGCTCGTTCCAGTTGGCCAGCGCGCTGCACGGTGATGCGTCGTTCTGGAGTTGGTTCCTGACGGCCCTGGCGGCGTATGTACCGACGCAGCTTCCGCTGGGGATCATGGAAGGCTTCTTGACCGCGCTGGCCTACCGTTTCATCCTCGTCCGCCGGCCCGAATTGTTGGCCCGCCCGTTGCGTATCCTCCTGTTGATCCTGGCGTGCCTGAGTGCCGGTTCCTTGCTTGACTCGTTGACGACGAGCAGACGAGTAGGGTGGGACAAGCTCGCGCAAGCGAGCGCCGGCCCACCATTTCCGGCCTTGGTGGGCCGACGGCCGCCGGGGCGGCCTTGTCCCACCCTACGATTGCTCCGCGGCGTTCCGCCCCGCGTTACGCATTGTCTCCGCGTCTCCGCGTCCCCGCGTCCCCGCGTCCCGCTCCACCGTCTTTGCTCCGCCGGCGACCAACCAAAGAAGGCCTTACCAGCCTGGCAGGCGGCGGACGATATGGTGGAACAACGATTTGCCGCCCAAGGCGGAAGGAAACCCACGGAGCCGGCGGCCGAAGATCGCGGCGAGCTGCCGGGGTTCTTCGCCATGCTGGCCGGGGCCATCGGCGGGTTCATCGCCGGCTACTGCTTCCGCGCACTCTTCCCACCTCTTCCCGCCCGGATCTGTCGTACTCCTGACGCTCCGCGTGAGGCCGAACCAACGGAACCTCACGCGGAGCGTGAGGAGTGCCATTGATTCGGCAATGCCGAACCACGGACACCGGAAAACCATGCACCAGGTCGTTGATTTGCTGACACCCCTGCGGGCCGCCGGCGGCGGGCGGCTGACCCGGCTCGACGTCCGCGTGCAGCTCGCGCTGGCCCTGACGACAATCCTCGCCGTGGCGGTCAGTACGCGGGCGTGGCTGCCGGCCCTGGTCGTCTTTGGCAGCCTGGGCGCGCTGGCCGTCCTGCGCGTGCCGCCGCGAAGCGTGCTGGGCCGGCTGGCCGGACCGTTGGGACTCGCGATGGTGGTCTGCGTCCTGCGGGCCTTCACCAGCGGCAAGACTCCCTGGCTTTCGCTGAGCCTCGGCGGCTTGCGGCTGGCGGCGACCCGCGAGGGAATCGTCGCCGGCCTGCTGATCGGCCTGCGGGTGCTGGCCTCGGTGGGCGTGGTCCTGGTGCTGGGTGCGGCGGCGCCGGTGCACAAGATCTGTGCCGCCCTGCGCTGGGCGCGGCTGCCGCACGCTTTGGTCGAGATCGCGATGCTCATGTACCGCTACATCTTCCTGTTGTTGGACGATACGGCCGCGGTGCTCTCGGCGCAGAAGGTGCGCCTGGGTTACGTCTCGCTCCGTCGCAGCGTGGCTTCGCTGGGCAGCCTGGCGGGCCTGGTGATGCTGCGGTCGCTGGACCAGGCCGACCGCACGCACGAGGCGATGCTGGCCCGCGGCTACCAGGGCCGGCTGCCGCTAGCCTCGCTGCCGGCCTTGCGCGGCCGGGAGCTGTTGCTGATCGCCGGCGCCATAGCGGCGATCGGCTTGACGTACCTGGCCGGTGAAAGGTGGCTACCATGAGCGATCATCGCCAGCCCTGGGCCGTGGAGGCCCGCGACGTCGACTACGCCTATCCCGGCGGAATTGCCGCGCTTTGCGGCGTGAGCTTCCGCGCCCGTTGCGGCGAGCTGATCGCCGTGCTGGGGGCCAACGGATCGGGGAAGACGACCCTGCTGAAGGTGCTGATGCGGCTGGTCCAGCCGCAGCGAGGACAGGTGTTGTTGAACCAGGACGATGCCCGGGGACTGCGGCCGGCGGACGTCTATCGCCGCGTGGGCATGGTCTTCCAGAATCCGACCGACCAGCTCTTCGCGGCCACCGTCGAGCAGGACGTGGCCTTCGGGCCAGCGAACCTGGATCTGGCGCCCGCCGAGATCGCCGCCCGGACCGACGAGGCCCTGGCCGTCGTCGATGGGCTGGAGTTCCGCGATCGGCCGATTCACGACCTGAGCTTCGGGCAACAGAAGCGGGTCTGCCTGGCGGGCGTGCTGGCCATGCGTCCGCCGATCCTCTTGTTGGACGAGCCCACGGCGGGACTGGACCCGGCCGGCGAGTCGCAGATGGCCGAGCTGCTCTTGCGGCTCCATCGGCGGCAGGCGACCACGATCATCGTCTGCACCCATGCGGTCGACCTGCTGCCCGTGCTGGCCGACCGCGCTTACCTGCTCCGCCGCGGCCGCGTCTGGCGGGAAGGCCCGCCGGAGGAGGTTCTTTGCGATCCGCCGGCGATTGCCGCGGCCGGCTTGCGGCTTCCGCTAGTGGCCCAGTTGTTCCACGACCTGGCCTGCCGGCATGGCATCGAGGTGCCGCGGCTCCCGCTGACCTTGGCCGACGCGCGGCGTCAGATCCTGGAGCTTCTGGCCGTACCGGATGCGGCCAAGAACCAAGGATCTATTTCTGTAGGGAACGCCCTCCGTGGCGTTCCGGAAGCGGAATCAACGTCTGTCTCGCTTCCCGGAACGCCACGGAGGGCGTTCCCTACAAACGAAAATCCGTCAACTTAGTTTTTCGCCGATCTCGAGGAGACACAAAACCGTGAGCCTGCGGACGGGGATCACCACTGGCACTTGTGCGGCGGCAGCGGCCCGAGCGGCGGCGACCGTGTTGGCGGGTCGGGCTCCGCCGGCGGAAGTCCCGGTCGAGCTTCCCGACGGCCGGACGATCGTCGTGCGGGTGCTGCGGGCCGGTGTTTCTAGTCCTCCTCAACCTCCGGGAGAGGGTCGGGGTGAGGGAGCGACGGACAGGGACGCGGCGACGCGGCGACGCGGAGACGGGGAGGGTGAGGGGACCGAAGACGGCCGAACCATTCTCGCCGCTACGCAGCCGGCGTGGCCGCCGGGGCTAACAGATCCGCACCCGTTAGCCCCAACCGTCCCCGCGTCCGCGCGTCCCCGCGTCCCCGCGTCATCTTCTCCTGGAGAGGGTGCGGCGCCGGCCGCCACGGCCGCGGTCCGCAAAGACGCGGGGGACGATCCGGACGTGACCGACGGCCTGGAGATCGTGGCCACCGTATCCTGGAACGACGGCAGCGAGGTGACCTTCTCGGCCGGGGAAGGCGTGGGCACGGTGACCAAACCGGGGCTCCAGGTGCCGCCGGGCCAGCCGGCGATCAATCCCGTGCCCCGGCGGATGATCGTCGCGGCGGTCCGCCAGGTGACGCCACGAGGGCTGCACGTCGAGATCGCCATCCCGGGCGGCCGGCAGATCGCCGCCCGGACGTTCAACCCGAGGCTGGGCATCACCCAGGGACTATCGATTCTGGGGACGACGGGGATTGTGCGGCCTTACTGCACGCGGGCCCTGCACGACGCCCTGCGCTGCGCCCTGGACGTGGCCGCCGCGTGTGGCCAGACGGCCCCCGTGTTGGTCCCCGGGGCGATCGGCGCCCGCGCGGCCCGGGCGAGGTTCGTCCTCGGCGATCAGCAGCTCATCGAGGTCGGCAACGCCTGGGGCTTCGTGCTCGACCTGCTGCCCCGTCATCCCTGGCGGGCCTTGATGCTGGTGGGCCACCCGGGTAAACTGGCCAAGTTGGCCGCCGGCCAGTGGGACACGCACTCGTCACGGTCCGATCCGGCGACGCACCTCTTGGCCGAGCTTGCGTCTCAATGTAGTCGGCACACGCCGTGTGCCGCTCCGGACGGCACACGGCGTGTGCCTACTACGGATCCTGCGACGACCGAAGGGATCTTCGCCGCGCTGGGCGACCGCCAGCGGAAAGAGCTGGGCGATGCGCTTGCCGCGCGGATTCGGCAGGCGGTCGCCGATCGCCTGCAGGGCCAATTGCCGGTGGCCGTGCTGCTGGTGGACATGTCCGGCCACGCCCTCGGTTGCGACGGAGATTTGTCACCATGGCAGTGAGTCTGAAGACGATCGAGATCGTCGGCTGCGGTCCGGGAGCGGCCGAATACCTCACCGGCGCCGCTCGAAAGGCGGTCTTGGGAGCCGACCTGCTGGCCGGCAGCCGGCGGCTGGTCGAGCTTTTTCCCGACTACCGCGGCGAGAAGCTCGTGGTCGACGCGCATCTCGAACCGCTGGTGGATCGGCTCGAAGCGGCCTGGCGGGCGGGACGGAAAGTGGCCGTGCTGGTCAGCGGCGATCCGGGCCTTTACAGCCTGGCGGAGCGTCTCCTGCGGCGATTCGGCCGGGAGAACTGCCGCGTCACGCCGGCGGTCAGCTCGGTCCAGGCGGCCTTCGCCCGCCTGGGGCTCTCCTGGGACAACGTCCGGGTCATCAGCGCCCACGGCCGCCTGCCGCCGGGCGACGTGGATCTGTCGCAATGGGACAAGCTGGCCGTGCTCGGCGGCACCCCGGAAGCGATGCGTTGGGCCGCCTCGGCGTGCCAACTGCTCCGCGAAACCCACGCGGCTTACCTCTGCGAGAACCTCACGCTGCCCGGCGAGCGGGTTTGCCGGGTCACGCCCGAGGACCTGCGGACGCTCGGTGCCTGTCCGGAAACGTCTTGTGGTGCAGGCGTCCCGCCTGCCCAAGCAGCGGGGACGGCACCCCAAGCAGCCGGGACGGCTGCACCACAAGGACGCGGCGTTGATCTTGGACAGGCACTCAGCGCGTCGTCGCTGGCAATTGTGGTCCTGGTACGGAGGGAAACACTGTGAGCAGGCTGGGAACCCTGTACGGTATCGGCGTCGGCCCCGGCGATCCGGAGTGGATCACGGTCAAAGGGGCACGAACGCTGGCCGCCTGCCGCCAGGTTTTCGTGCCGCGTTCCAGCGATGAGAAAGAGAGCGTGGCCCTCCGGATCGCGCGCTGTTACCTTCGCCCCGACGCCGTGGTCCGCGAGCTGCTCTTTCCCATGACGACCGACCGCAGGCAGCTTCAGGAAAGCTGGCAGGCGGCGGCCCGGCAAGTGTTGGAGCCGCTGGAGGCCGGCGAGGACTGCTGTTTCCTCACGCTGGGCGACGCGATGTTCTATTCGACCTACGTCTTCCTCTTGGACGAGATTGGCCGGCTGCGGCCCGAGCTGCCGATCGTCACCATCCCGGGAGTGACGGCCTATAGCGCCGCCGCGGCGATCACCAACACGCCGGTCGGACGGCGGAAGCAACTGCTGACCATCGTGCCGGCGTCCGACGATCTGGGGCAGCTTGCCGCGGCCCTGGACCGCGGTGGGACGGTGGTGTTGATGAAGATCGGACATCGGCTCCAAGCCGTGCTCGACCTGTTGGAGAGCCGAGGGCTGCTGGCGCAGGCCGTCTTCGTCGCCCACGCCGGCATGTCCAACCAGCTCGTCGAGACCGATCCGAGCCGCCTCCGCGGACTGCCGGAAGAGGCCGGCTATCTGTCGCTGATGATTATCCAAGCGCCGCAGCGTCCATCCTTGCCGGCTTCGTCGCCATGAGACGTGAAAGAGGAAGAAGAGGATCACGAAAACCCGAAAGAAGGGAAAACCCGAAAGAGAAGATGAACACGATCAATGGATCACCCCTTGGCGCTTTCGCTCGAACGTCGATCTGCAAACGCCCGCTGGTTTATGACGGAGAACAACGTTGTCGCCGCCCTTCTTGCCGACACGCCATGTCTTCTTTCCTTTTTCCCTCTTTTTCGGGTTTTCCCTCCTTTCGGGTTTTCGTGATCTCTCTTCTTTTCTCTTCTGTCCTTTTCTCTTCCTGCTATGTAGTCTTCTGGGAGGCCCTGCGATGAAGGTTTGGTTCGTCGGCGCCGGACCCGGTTCGCCGGAGCTGCTCACGCGGAAGGCCGAGCGGCTCCTGCGGGCGGCGCGGATCTGCATCTACGCCGGCTCGCTGGTCAATCCGGAGTTGCTGGCGATCCTGCCGCCGCAGGCCGAGCGCCACGACTCGGCCGGAATGGCCCTGGACGAGATCGTGGCCGTCTTCGAGGACGCCGCGCGGCGGGAGCTGGACGTCGTCCGGCTGCACAGCGGCGAGCCGGCGATCTACGGGGCCATCGGCGAGCAGATGGACGCGTTGGACCGGCGCCAGATCGCCTACGAGGTCGTGCCGGGGATCAGCGCGTTCCAGGCGGCCGCGGCGGCCTTGCGGGTCGAGCTGACGGCGGCCCAGCTCGCGCAGACGGTGATCCTCACCCGGGCTCCCGGCCGCACGCCGATGCCGCCCGCGGAAGACCTCGCCCGGTTGGCCGAGTCCCGGGCCACGATGTGCATCTACCTGTCGACGGAGAAGATCGCGGAGCTGGTGGAGATCCTCTCGGGGCCTTATGGGTCGGACTGCCCGGCGGCGGTGGTCTTCCATGCCTCCTGGCCGGACGAGAAAATTGTCCGCGGCACGCTGGCCGAAGTCGCCGCCGGCTGCCAGGCCCAAGGCATTCGCCGCACGGCGATTCTGCTGGTGGGCCGTGCGCTGCGGCGGCCCGTGAGCCACGCCTCGCGGCTGTACGACAAGGGTTTCACCCATGGCTACCGCCAGGGGACCGAGCCATGAAGCTGGCCCTGATCACGCTCAGCGACCAGGGGGCCCGAGTGATCGCTCGGCTGGCCGGCGTCTGGCCCGAAAGTACGCTTTGGGTCCACGAAAGCGTCGCCGAGCTTCCTCGTAGCTTTCCAGAAACATCTTGTGGTGCAGGCGTCCCGCCTGCCCAAGCAGCCCAAGCAGCCGGGACGGCTGCACCACAAGAACGCGGAGTTAATCTTGGACAGGCACCTAGGGCGCAGCGATTTTCCCGCGTGACCGAACTGACGCACGAGATCTTCGCCCAATTCCGCGGGTTGGTCTACGTGGCGCCCTTGGGCGTGGTGGTCCGCGCGATCGCCGGCTGCTGCGACCGGAAGACGACCGATCCGGCCGTGGTGGCCGTCGACGTCGGCGCCCGCTGGGCGATCGCCTTGCTGAGCGGACACGAAGGCCGCGCCAACCAACTGGCCTTCGCCGTGGCCAACGTGCTGGGGGCCGAGCCGATCGTGACCACGAGCAGCGAAGCGGCCAAGGACCTGGTGGTCGGCGTCGGCTGCCGGCGCGGGACTTCGGCCGAGGCGATCGTGGCTGCAGTGGAGCTGGCGCTGGCCGCCGTATCGGCCGATGCGGGCCGGGTGCGGGTGCTGGCCTCGGCCGACGTGAAGGGCGACGAGCCCGGTCTATTCGAGGCGGCCCGGCGGTTGGGCGTGCCTTTGCGGCTGGTCGCGGCGGAGGAGATCGTCGCCTCGCCCCGCGAGTTTGCCCGCAGCGAGTTCGTCGAGGAAAAGGTGCATCTGCCCGCCGTGGCCGAGCCGGCCGCGCTGTTGGCAGGAAGGAGGACCCGATTACTACTCCCCAAGACCGTCTATCACGGGGTGACCGTGGCGATCGCGCGGGAAAGCTTTTCGCCGTCGGCATAGGACCGGGCGGGCCGTCGCACCGCACGTTCCGCGCCGTGGAGGCCATCGCCCAGAGCCAGGTCGTCGTCGGCTACTCCCGCTACCTGGAAGCGATCGCCGACCTGCTGGCCGGCAAGGAGCAGATTTCCTCGGGCATGACCCACGAGACCGAGCGCTGCCGCACCGCGCTGCGGCGTGCCTCCGAGGGACAGACCGTGGCCTTGATCTCCTCCGGCGACGCGGGTATCTACGGGATGGCCGGACTGGCCATCGAGCTGGCCGAGGCCGAAGGCTTTCGCGTGCCGATCGAGGTGGTCCCCGGCGTGACGGCCGCCAGCGCCGCCGCGGCCGCCTTGGGCGGGCCGCTGATGTTGGACTTCGCCGTGATCAGTCTCAGCGACCTCTTGGTGCCCTGGGACGTGATCCGCCAGCGCCTGGAGGCCGTTGCCCGCGCGGACCTGGTCGTCTGTCTCTACAATCCGCGCAGCCGCCGGCGCGTGCGGCAATTCGACGCCGCGGTGGAGGTCTTCCTCGCCTGCCGCCCCGGCAGCACGCCGGTGGGCCTGGTCACGGCGGCCGGGCGGGAGCAGCAGCGGATCGTCATTACCGACCTCTCACAACTCGCCGCGCAGGAAGTGGACATGCGGACCACGGTGATCATCGGCAACCGCAGCACCCGCCGGATCGACGCCTGGCTGGTCACCGCCCGGGGGTACACGCTATGATCTTACTTTTGGGAGGCACCAGCGACGCTCAGCCGCTAGCCCGGCGGTTGGCCGAAGCGGGCTACCGCGTGCTGGTCTCGCAGGCCACGGAGGTTCCGCTCTTGCCCCCTCTCCCTCCGGGAGAGGGCAGGGGTGAGGGGAGCGCGCGTGAGACTGGGCGACTACCCGGCATCAGTGATTCCGAAGGCCTCATGGGAGTGGTGGGATCGTCGGCGATTCCCCCTCACCCCAACCCTCTCCCGGAAGGAGAGGGGGAAGCCCGCTTCGAGACCCGATCGGGCGCGTTGGACGCCTCCGCGCTGGCCGCGCTGGTCGAGGCTCGCCAAGTTCGCGCGATCGTCGACGCGGGCCATCCCTACGCCGAAAAGCTGCACGCCACCGCCCGCGCGGTCGCCCAGCAATGCCGGATACCCTACCTGGCCTTCGTCCGCCCGGGATCGGTCCAGTCCGGCGCGGAAGGCGTGCAGGTGGTCGCCGATCATGCCACAGCCGCCCGGGAAGCCTTCCAGTGCGGCAGGCCGGTGCTGTTGACGATCGGCTCGAAGAACCTCGCGGAGTACGTCCAACAGTCGCGGCGGACCGGACTGGCGCTGGTGGTGCGGGTGCTGGATTGGCCGGCGTCGATCGCCGCCTGCCTTCGCGCGGGCATCGAGCCGTCGCGGATCCTCGCCGGCCGCGGGCCGTTCAGCGTCGAGGAGAACCGGCGGCAGATCGGCACGTTTTGCATCGGCGTGATGGTGGCCAAAGACAGCGGCAGCGCGGGCGGGACGCCGGAGAAGCTCGAAGCCGCCCGGCTGGAAAAATGCCAGGTGATTGTCGTTCGCCGGCCCGCATGGGTCGGCGACAACATCTTCTCCGATCCGGAGCCGTTGCTGGCGGCGATTGGCCGCCTGGTGCCGTTGAGGCCCCCATCCCCAGGACGGAGAGGTATGGGTTAGCCCCGGCGGAGGAGTGATGGCGGCCGATTTTCCGCTTCCCTATCGTCGGATATAATGATGGCGCTGATCCAACCAAAGCAGCACGGAAGCTGACGAACAAGCCGATGTCCCGGAGGGCGCGATCCGGACGAAAGCCGGTAAGGAGGAACCATGAAAGCGCGAATCGCCGTCAATCCAGGAATCCATTTTGGGAAGCCCTGCGTGGCCGGGACGAGGATTCCCGTGCATAGCGTCCTGGAGCTGGTCCGCGAGGGCATCTCCTTTGCCGAGATCATCCGGGATTACCACCCCGACTTGGAGCAAGAAGACGTTCGCGCGTGCATCCAGTACGCGATTGACGTGGTGGCCGCAGAAGATATCCGCCTCGCGACGATGCCGTGAACTTCCTAGCCGACCAAGACGTCTATGCCATCACGATCGGCTTCCTGAGCGGCTTGGGGCATGACGTTGTTCCCGTCGCTCAACTCGGTCTGGCGCAAGCGGAGGACGTGGAGTTGCTTCGTGTGGCCCATGAGCAGGGGCGAATCCTCGTGACTCGCGACCGTGATTTCGGGGCGCTCGTCTTTGTTCAAGGCGGCGGACCGGGCGTAATCTATCTACGCATTCTGCCGTCGACCCGCAATGCTGTGCATGCCGAACTCGGGCGGGTCTTGACGTTGTACGGCGAGCAAGAGTTGCAATGTTCGTTTGTCGTCATCGAGCCTGGGCGGCATCGCAAACGGAATCTCGGACCTAGGCCAGGACCATAGCACGCGGGCCGAATTGGCCGGCGTCGATTGCCGCCCGGCTGGAAAACTGCCAGGTGATTGTCGTTCGCCGGCCCGCATGGGTCGGCGACAACATCTTCTCCGATCCGGAGCCGTTGCTGGAGGCGATTGGCCGCCTGGTGCCGTTGCGCTGCCCCTCTGCCTCCGGGAGAGGGACCGGGTGAGGCCCGCCCTACGGCACGACCAGCTCGTGGGTGCCGGGCTTGAAGCAGGGCAGCTTGCCGGTGAAGATGACGGGCGTGGTCGGACGCTCGGCGTCGGCCAGCTTCTCCATCAACTCCCGGGCCAGGGCTTCTTGGATCGCCTTGCGGACGTTGGCCAGTTGCTTGGGCCCGGGCCTGTAGCGATCGACGCGGATCAGGCTCACGCCGAAGGGCGTCTTCACCGGCTCGCTCACCTGGCCGGGCTCCAAGGCGAAGACCGTCCGGCAAAAGGTCTCGCCCATGGCGCCGTGACGGCCGATCCAGCCCAACTCGCCGCCCTGCCGGGCACTGGGACCGGAGGAATACTGCTTGGCGGCGTCGGCAAAGGAGATCTTGCCGGCGAGGATCTCCTCGCGGACCCGCCGGGCCTTCTCCAACAACTGGTCCATCGCCTCCGGCCCGGCGGCGGGCTTCAGCAGGATCTGGCCGGCCTGCGCCTCGGTGCCGTCCAGTTCCCGCCGATGGGCCTGGAAATAGGCCGCCACACGGTCCGGCGTGACGTAGCGCGCGAGGTACTTTTCCCAAATCACGTTCCAAAGAAGCTGGCGATCCAGGTCGGCCCGCACGATCCCCTGGCCCTTGAGATACTCGGCCAGCAAAGTCTGCGGATTGACCGCCGTTCGCCGCTGCGACTGGAGCTTGGCCAGAAACTCCTTCCAGGCCGCCTCCAGCTCCGCGGGCGTGGCGCCGCGGTTGGTCCGCCGGGCATAGGCCAGCACCAGCCGGCGATCGACGATCTCCTCCAGCGTCTGCGCCTGAAGGGCCGGCAAGGCCTGCGGATTGACCGGCTTGCCGTGAACCACTACCCCCAACAGCCGCGACACCTCCTTGGCATAGACCGGCTCGCCGCCGACCGTGGCCACGACCGCGCTCTCCGCCGCGCCCGACGAGCTCGCGCCGGAAGCCGCCGTCTCCGCCCGGGCCAACAACGTGCCCCCGGCAACCAAGAGCCAAATGGCGGCCCGAGCGAGGCACGGGCGTCGGATAGGCAACGGGTCAATCATGGGCGAGACCTTTGGAGTGCGGCGACCTGTCGCCGCTTTTTTAAGAAGTCCGAAAGCACCGCCAATTGCCGGCCGCACGGAACACGGCATCCAAAGCGGCGACAAGCCGCCGCACTCCAAAAAGAGCCCGGTCGTCGCCTCAATCCCACCACCAGGCATCGCGGGCAACAGGCCGGCTGACGACGGCCTTCCGCTTTCCGCTCAACTGCTGGCCGCCGTCGATCTGGACCGCCTGCTGGGTCACCAGCCGCTGCGGATCGACGCGAACGCCGCCGCTGACGCCGGCGATGATCGTCTTCTGGTTCACCACGCGGTAGTTGGCCACCGATTGCACCGTCTTCGGCGACGGGCCAAGCTCCACCCGGTAGGCCTCCGGCTTGCCGAAACAGGTCATGTGCCAGCCGACCTTGCCGGCAAGGTCCTCTTCGCGGACCAGCGAGGCGACCAGGGCCACGTCGCAGACGTTGCGCAGCTCGCCGTAGATCGGGTACTTGTCGCAAAGGGCCTGGAAATTCTCGGTGAAGCTGCGGGCGAACTTGCGGGTCAATTCATCCGACTGCCCCGTATGAATCCGCTTCCCTTCGGCCGTCAGCCGCTCGTTCTCGCTCTCCACCTTCACGCCCTGGCCGCAAATCTCGTAGGCCGTGCGGTCGCGGGAGGCCCGCACCGCGTCGTAGTTCAGCACGAACCACCAGCGGAGCACGGTCATCGCCGGCGGCGACTCGCCGGGCCGCAGCTTGATCGAGGCCAGGTAGCTCTGCACGCCCGGCACGCCCTTTTCCAAGCCAAGGCCCACGAGCTTCATGCGGTAGTCGGCCTCGACGATGATCCGGGCCGCGCGGGTACGCGGGTCGAGCCCAAGGACCTCGATGTCTTGCAGGCCCAACTGCGCGGAGCTGGTCCAGCCATGCCTTGCGGCCGGCAGGCGTGCCCTGGATCGGGTGTTTCGCCGAGTTCTCTTGCCAAGCCTTCACGCGGGCCAGGCCTTCCTGGCGGGGAGTGATCAGGCAACGGAAAGTCATGTCGCGGCTGTTTTGCATGTAACGGAGCAGCACGACCAGGTCGTCCAGCCGCACGACCGGCCGGCCGGTGTCGCTGCTGACGATCAGGTCCTCGTCGCCCGTCTTCCAGTTGCCCGCAGGGCCGGCGACGACCAGGTCGCCTGTCCGGGGATAGACGAAGACGTACTGGATCCGCTGGAGCCCGGCCAGCACGAGCATCTCTTCGGTCGGCTTGCGGCCGGCCGCCAGCCGCAACTGGATCTCTTTTTCCAGCCGCGGCAGGGAGATCATCCGCAGCGGCGACGCGCGGCGGACGTTTTCCTGTCCGGCCTTGGGAGCGCTGGCGTCGTGGAGCGAGGCCAGGGCGCTGCCCGACTCGTCGCTCAGCAGGGGGCGGAGGATGCCCTGGGGATCGACGTAGACGCCGGTGGGGAAAGGGGCGATCGAGCCCGGCCCGCCGACGTCGTCCCAGGTGGTGGGCTGGACGGTCGAGGTGATCAGGTCGATCAGCGAATCGAAGTCGGCCTGGCCCGCGCCGCCTTGGCCGCCGACGGGCACGGCCGCCATCTGCTGGAGCGCCTGCGCCGCGCCCGGTCGTCGCCGATCGTGCCGGCCGTGTGCAGGGATTGGTCCTGGAGTCCGGCCTGGGCCTGGGCCTGGGCGATTTCCGCCAGCAGTCCGTCGCGGGCCTGGGGATTGGCGATGCCCTGGACGGCGGCCAGTGCGGGGGCGAACTCGCCCGCGGCAATTTGCGCCCGGATCGCCGCCGGGTCCGGGTTCTGCGCCTCCACCGGGACGGCCAGCACGCAGGCCGCCACAAAGAACCCCACGAGCACCGCCGGCGCCAGCCGGCCACGGCACGCTAGTCGTTTCGACATGATCGACCTCCACGGCACGAGAAATACTCGATACTATCCTCCACTATTGACAGTTCGGACAAAAGATGCAAGGCGCTAGTCGCCGGTGGTCGGTGGCCAATGCCCGGTAGGTTGTGCTTCAGCATAACGTAACATGTTACGGGACAAGGTGTTATGCTGAAGGATAAGCTGTGCGCCGGGGCTTGGTTCAAATCAGGGTAACACTCGCGTACCCGAACATTCTGATGGGTTTTGACGAACAAGAGAGGCATACTCGGCCAGTCGTAAGCGCGAAGCGTAAGCGAGGGAAAGCGTTCGCCCTCCCTCGCTTACGCTTCGCGCTTACGATTTGGTGGGAGAGCGCACGATTACTCAAGTTGTCCGTCAAAACTCATCACGCCCACCAACCGCCAGCGGCTCCTGGTGGGCCGGCGGCCGCCACGGCGGCCTTGTCCCACCCTACCTTTCCCGCGGCATCGTTGTTTGACATCGACCGAGCCCACGAAGTAGGCTGACGTTGGAATCACCAACCTCGTGGTTGTTCCCGCCTCGACAGACCCTGCCCTGACCTTCCCCACAAGGACCCTCCTATGAGACTTACGCACCCGGTTCGCGCGATCGTTGCGCCCGCCGCTTTGGCTCCGCTTCTGGTGGCGCTGGCGGCGCTTGTGGGAAACACTTCGGCCCGGGCGGAGGTCTGCAACCTCAAGGTGGTCACGGACGCCAACCCGGATTACACGGACATCGGCAGCATGATCCACAGCATCACGTCCGCCTGGCCGCAGACCAAAGACAAGTGCTGGGCGATCTGGTACTGGAACCATATCGCCCGCCGCCAGACGGCGCCGATGATCCTCCACGGCCAGGAGCTGACCGACCCCATCCGCCAGTTCAACGACTACGGCTACACGATGTGCAGCACGATTGCCGGGACCAACTGCGCGATCTGGGGCGCGATGGGGCTGAAGGTGAAGTTCTGGGACATCAGCATGCACACGGTGCCGGAAGTGGAGTACGACGGCCGCTACCACATGTACGACAGTTCGTTGTCGGCCCTCTACACGCTCTGCGACGGCGCCACGATTGCCGGCGTGGAGGATATCGGCGCCGACGGCGCGTGCCGGGCCAGCGGCGGCAAGAGAGAGCCCGGCCACGTCGCCCGCTACCACTGCCTGAACTCCACCAGCGCCAACGGCTTCTTGACCGGGAGCGACACGATGCGGTCCCTGACCGAGGAATACCACTGTTTCAACCCGCGGGGCCTGAAATATCGCTACTACTACAACAACTGGGACCTCGGCCACCGCTATGTCCTCAATCTCCGCCAGGGCGAAGCCTACACGCGGTACTACCACCGCCTGGACGACGGCAACCCGGGCCAGGCCCGGCGGGGCGAGAATCAAAGCTGCCGGTCCGACCGGGCGTATTACGTTCCCAACGAGGGCAAGGATCCCGAGGCCGTCAACCCGCGCTACGGCATCCGCGGCAACGGAGTTCGCACCTGGAGCCCGCCGCTGACGCCCGCCGGCCTGGCGGAAAACGCCCACGCGATGACTGCCGTCCGCGCCGCACTGCCCGCCGGCGTCGAGCCTGCGCTGGCCGGCCAGCCCGGCGAGGTGATCTTCAAGATCGAGGGGGCCAACGTGATCACCAGCATGACGATCCGCGCCGGCCTCCTTCGGCACAGCCAAGGCGATCAGGCGGCCATCTCCCTGAGCACCACCAACGGCTTGCGGTGGAAGGACGTCTGGGCCGCCGACAAGACGGGCGAGATTCCCGCGGAAATCCGCGCTATCGACGAGGTCAACGGCTCCTACGAGGTGCTGGTGAAAGTCCGCCTTTTGGGAAAGGCCGCCGCCGCGGACGCCCGGCTCCTGCGGATCTCGTTCGAGACGGTCACCATGCTCAACAGCAAAACGCAGCCGGGACTGAGGCTCGGCCGCAACCTCGTGTACGTCGGCGCGGGCGACCCCACGGAGTCGACCGTCCTCTGGCCCGATCTGGAGGGCCGAGGGTACAAGCCCTACGCAGTGGACGAAAAGAACGTGAAGACGGCCCCCAGCCATCCCGGCTACATGGGCACGATGTTCGCGGAAAAGGGCCGCGAAGAGGCTTATGTCGTCTTCAAACTCGACGCGCCCCGGCCGATCCGCCGGATCACTTACGGCGGCCGGCTCTACAACCGCGGGCAGAACGCCCACATCGACTTCCTGCACTCCTTCGACGGCGGCAAGACCTGGACTCAAAGCTACTCGCTTACGGACACCAACAAGCCCTGGGACGTGATCCACTACGAGCGAGTCGACAACGTCCCCGCCGGCGCCCGCTCGGTGTTGTTCAAGTATCGCTGGAACGCCTACAACGCCGGCTCCAACGAGTGTAGTCTCTACGCGGTGCGGATGGAGGCCGATTACCCGCCGGAGGATGTTTCGTTCAAACCGCTCGATGTAACCTTCACCTGGAAAGAGCGGCAGGAAGATTACTCGCTGGTGACGCGAAGCCATAGGCAACGGGTGGAGAAGCTGCCGTTCACCTACACGATCGACGTGGGCGGCGCGGACCACCCTGCGGTCGAGTCGCTGCGGCTGCGTCTTGCCGATGGCGAAGCGGGCGCGGCCCCCGTCAAGTACGGCTACTCCGACGGCAAGGACGTCGGCGGCGAGAAGTTCCGCGACCGCTGGGTGAGCTACGGCAAGAACCTGGCGGAGGGCAAGCCCTATACCTGCTCGGTGCCCTCCCGCAACGGCTGGGGGGCCGGCGATCCCGACGGCAAGATCCTCACCGACGGCATCGTGGGTTCACCCTATACGGGAGGCGGCGCCTACCAGTATGGCGCGCTCTGGAACGAGGGCGACAAGCCGGTCGTGACGGTGGACCTGGGCAAGCTGCAAACGTGCGGCGCCTTTTGCATCCAGACCGGCGGGTGGCCTTTCTGGGACGCGCTGGCCGGCGAGGTGAAGGACCGCATTGAGGTGCTGACCTCGGTCAGCGGCGAGCAATACGTCAGCCAGGGCCCGCTGAGCTTCAAACTGCGGTGGAAAGACATTCCGGTCAACTATGCCTGGCCCGACGAAGAGACCCTGCGCGGTCCCAATTACCTGCTGATCCCCGCCCGGCCCGTCGAGGCCCGTTACGTCCGCTTCCGGATTACGCCGGCGCGGAGTTTGTCGGTGAGCGAGGTGCAGGTCTGGGACTTCGTCCGCTTCGCGCCGTTCGACCTGAAGGTTGCCCTGCCGGACGGGAAAGACCGCTCCGATATCACGCAGTATCCGCCGCAGCACACCGACTCGAGGCGCCCTGCCCGGCAGAGCAAGACCAAATAGGCTCCGGCGGCAACCGTTCACGGGGACTGTCCCAATTTTCGCGGCGCCAGTGGCGTTGCCGCAGCAAACCGGCCTGATCGCCGCGAAAATGGGACTGTCCCCGCCCGCCCTATGAACGGCTACCTTTCGGCCTTGCCAGCGTCCGGGTACAGTGGATAAATAGTCGTACCCCAGTGGTCTCGTCGCGGGTCCGGTAGATGGCGTTCACGGTCGAGCAGTTTATCGCGCGGTTGACGCAAAGCGGCCTGATGTCGGCGGCCGAAGTCTCCACGTTCCAGGAGAGCCTGCCGCCCGACAAGCGGCCCAAAGATGTCCAGCAGCTCGCCCGGGCGCTGGTCCAGCACGGCAAGCTGACCAAATACCAGGCCCAGGCCGTCTACGAGGGCAAGACCAAGGGGCTGGTCTTCGGCGAGTACGTCGTACTGGATAAACTGGGCGAAGGCGGCATGGGCGTCGTGCTCAAGGCCCGGCACCGGCGAATGGATCGCCTCGTGGCCATCAAGGTTCTCTCTTCGGCGGCCATGAAGCACGCTGGGGCCGTGGAGCGGTTCCACCGCGAGGTGCAGGCGGCGGCGAAGCTGGAACATCCCAACATCGTCACGGCCTATGACGCCACCGAGCACCAGGGCATGCACTACCTGGCGATGCAGTACGTCGACGGCAAGGACCTGGCCAGCATCGTCAGGGATCATGGGCCAATGGGCGTTCGGGAGGCGGTCGAGTGCATCCTCCAGGCCGCGCGTGGGCTTCAGTATGCCCACAGCAAGGGCATCGTCCACCGCGACATCAAGCCGGGCAATCTGCTGCTGGACAAAGACGGCACCGTCAAGATCCTCGACATGGGCTTAGCCCTCATTGCCGGGGCCGAGGCGGCCCTGGGTGGCCCGGAACGGCTGACGGCGACCGGCCAGGTGATGGGCACCTGCGACTACATGTCGCCCGAGCAAGCCCTGGACAGCCACCTGGCCGACCAGCGGACCGACATCTACGCCCTTGGCTGCACGCTCTACCGGCTCCTGACCGGCCATCCGCCCTACCAGGGCGAGACGCTGATGCAGATTCTCTTGGCGCACCAGCAGGCCCCAATCCCGTCGCTCTGCGAGGCCCGACCCGAGGTGCCCGCGGAGCTGGACACGTGTTTTCAGCGGATGGTGGCCAAGAAGCCGGAGGACCGCTACCAGTCGATGGCCGAGGTGGTGGCGGAGTTGGAGGCCCTGTTGGCCGCCTTGTCGGGCCGCTCGGTAGCGGCGACGGTCGGCGACGAGTCGTCCAGCGCGGTCGTGGCCAGGACGTTGGCCTTTTTGCAGGAAGCTAAGCCGCCTGTCACGCTCACCCGGCAGAAGAAATCCACCGCCGACCAGCGCGCCCGACCGTACGATCCTGTACGCAGCGCGCTGCGTGCCGTTCCGGGGCAAACGGCAGGCGCCGCCTCTTCCCAAGGCCCGGAACGCCACGGAGGGCGTTCCCTACAGGCGAAACTCCGCAACGCGTTCGGTCCTGCGCGGCGCAATCCGCTGCTGCTATTGAGCATCGGCGTCCTCCTGGTCGCGCTGTTGGCATTCGTCCTGACGCGGACCCCCAGCCGTACTCACGACACCGCACAACCTTCCGACGGCTCGACCGCGCCAAGGGCGAATTCTGAATCTCAAATTCCAAATTTGAAATCTCAAATCCCCGCTCCTCCTCCCACGGTCGCTCCGGTTGCCGCCTCGCCGCCACAACAACCGCCATCGCCGCCCAAGGCCCCCAGCCCGGCGCCGAAACCAACAGCACCGAAAGCGGGCACGGCTCCGAGTCCCGCCGCTGGGCCGGTTCCCGCCTCATCGCCACAACAACAGCCGCCATCGCCGCCGAAATCCGAAGCCCCCCTGACCCCGACAGCAGCCAAGCAGAAGCTCCCCGTCCCCGACGCCGCCGCACAGGCACAAGCCCGAAAAGCCGCCGATTCCTTGTTCAAGACGGAAATCGAGAAGGCGAAGAGCGCCGCCGACAAGGTTGCCCTGGCAAAGCGGCTCTTGGCACAGGCCCTCGACCAGACGGGTGATACGACGGGTCAGTATGTACTGATGCTCGGGGCGAAGGATCTTGCCGCTACGGCCAGGGATGCCCAGACGGCTTTCCAGGTCGTCGACAAGCTGGCGGAAGCCTTCGAGGTGGATCGGTTTGCGATGAAGACCGACATCCTGGCGGGCTGGGCGAAGGAAGCCCGCACGCTGGAGGCGCGGAAATGGATCGTCGAGCAGATGCTGGCCGTAGGGGACGCGGCGGTCGATGCGGGCAGCCTGGAGGCCGCCAAGGAGCTGGGGACGCTGGCGACCGGCAAGTCGGGCGGACTGCACGACAAGAACGTGACGCTGAAATTGAAGGCCTACCGGCAGCGGTTCATCGAGGCGGGCAAAGACCTGGAAGAACTCCAGGAGGCGCGGGCGGCCCTGGCCAAAGACCCCAAAGACCCGAAGGCCAGCCTCGTGCTCGGGCAATACCTTTGCTTCAGCAAAGGTGACTGGGAAAAGGGGTTGCCCCTGCTGGCCCAGGGGAGTGACGCGTCGCTCAAAGGGTTCGCCCGCCAGGAATTGACATCGCCTCCGAAGCAGCCCGACGAGCAGGTCAAGCTGGGCGACGCCTGGTGGGAGATCGCCTCGGCCCGCGGGCGCTGGCAGGCCGGCGCCATCAAGATCCACGCTGGGCAGTGGTATCGTCAAGCGGAGGCGGCGCTGACTGCCAGCCTGGTCAAGTACAACGTCGAGAAGCGCCTGGCTGAAGTGAGAAAACTGCGGAGCCAGTTGCCATCGCCGCTTGCGGCGATTGCCCCCTTCGACGGAAAGAAAGCAAAAGAGCATCAGCAGCGTTGGGCTGATTACCTCGGCACGCCGGTCGAGATCGCCAACTCGATTGGCATGAAGCTGGTGCTCATCCCACCGGGCGAGTTCACGATGGGCTCGCCCAAGGAGCTGATCGAAGAAGAATTGAAGGCGCATGGCGATGACCAGGGGTACAAGGAGCGGCTACCGGGCGAGGGGCCGCAGCACCGGGTGCGGATCACCAAGCCTTTTACCTGGGAACGTACCTGGTGACGCAGGCGGAGTACCAGCGGGTGATGGGCGTCAACCCGAGCGAGTTGTCGGCCACGGGCCAGCACAAGGACCAAGTGGCCGGTCAGGACACGAAGCCGTTTCCGGTGGAGCACGTATCGTGGGATGATGCGGTGGAGTTTTGTCGAAAACTATCGGACATGCCAGAGGAGAAGGCGGCGGGGCGGTGGTATCGCCTGCCCTCGGAGGCGCAGTGGGAGTATGCTTGCCGTGCGGGGAGCACGGGCCGGTACAGTTTCAGTTCGGGCGGCAATACCATTGCCAAGGGGTACGAGGAGCGCGAGCTTTTGGAGTACGGGTGGTTCAGCGACAATGCGGGGGGGATGCCGCATGCGGTTGGCGGGAAGCGGCCTAGCGCGTGGGGATTGTATGATATGCACGGGAACGTATGGGAGTGGTGTCAGGACTGGTACGATGTGGGTTATTACGTGCAGACGCCCGTCGACGATCCGACTGGTCCCCTGGGCGGCTCCGACCGCGTGAACCGCGGCGGCTCCTGCACCAACCCGGTGTGGGACTGCCGGTCGGCGAGCCGCTGCCTCAACGGGCCCGGATACCGCCACCCCCGCCTGGGCTTCCGTGCCTTCCTAGTTTGGTGGGACAAGTAGAAGAGGGCGAGCGGAGCCGGTGCGTAGCCCGGGCGGAGGCCCGAAGCGCAGCCGGGCCGTAGCTGGGCGAGCACTTCGTTCGTAGTCCCGCCTTTAGGCGGTGCGCGGGAACGTCGCGTTCGTAGTCCCGCCTTTAGGCGGCGGGTACTCGGTTCCGAGTCGCCCCTTAAGGCGGCGGGTAGGAACGGGCGGGCAAACCATTCCGCCTAAAGGCGGGACTACGAACGACCCATTCCGCGGGTGGCCCCGATAGCTTGCTATCGGGGCGGCGCAGCCGCAAGAGGCGTGTGAAAACGCTTCTTGTGCCTTCGGTACCCCGATAGTAAGCTATCGGGGCCACCCGCGCCCGGATTATTAACGCCCCTGACGATCGCCGCGCGGAGTGCGCGATCGTAACCCGAAGCGTAAGCGAGGCCAACTCCTTTAGCCGCCCTCGCTTACGCTTCGGGTTACGATGGGACCGTGAATAGTCCGGGCTAGGCCATTACCCGTTTTGCTTGTCAGAACTCGTCAGAGCCTGGACGATCCCCAGCTCGACGAAGACCAGCCGCGCGGAGACGCGGTCGGCCGCGAGGCGATAGAGCCGGGCCAGGGCGCGGCGATAGGCTTCCAACTGCGGACGGTAGTGCTCGACCCGGTCGACCAACGCCGCGGGCTGGTCGGCGGGCAGGCGGTCGGTCTTGAAGTCGATCACGTCGGCGGCCAAGGGCCGGTCGCCGTCGTACCAGAGGACCAGCCGATCGATCTGCCCGCTGAGGATCTGGCCCCCTTCGCGGACCAAAAACGGCCACTCCCGCTGGACCTCCAGCCGCAGGCCGGCCACGTACTCCTCACGCTCCGCGTGAGGGCTTGCGTCACGCGGAGCGTGACGAGTACCCTTGGCGTCCGCACGCCGGCCGGAAGGAGCGACCGGGCTTTGGTAGCGGGCCAGCGTCAAGAGGTCGGCGATCGCCGGCCGCTTGAGGGCGGATTGGAACTGGGCGATCAGGGCCGCCAGGTCGAGCCCGTCCGCGGCCAGGCCCGCGACCGCCCGGCGCAGGACGTTTTCCTCCGGCGGGCCGTCGTCGAGCCAGCGGACTTGCTCGAAAAAGGCGTGCATCAGCGTGCCGCGATCCAGGGCGGCCGACGAGTCCAGCCGCAGCAGCCCGGCCAGCTTGACCCGCGCGCCTCCTTCCAACTGCGAGGGGCTGACAACTTCCAGTCCGCGGCGGCGCCCCTCGGCGGCAGGAAGTGGCACAGGCATCTTGCCTGTGTCGCCTGATGGCACAGGCATCTTGCCTATGTCGCCTGGACACAGGCTGGAAGCCTGTGCCACGTGCCACTGCGGATCGCCCTGCTCATAGAGCACCTCGCCCTCGGAGGCCGCAGCGCCGCACGCCAAGGCGGCGCGGAGCAGTCCGGCGGCGGTGCCCGGCATGTTCTGCTCGCGGGTCTTCGCGGGCGCGACGATCATCTCCAGGGCATGGACGGCCCGGGTCATCGCCACGTAGAGCACGCAGAGCGACTCCTCGACCCGCTGTCGCCCGTGGGCCTCGAAGAGATCCGCCAGCGAGCTGGGCAGCACCATCCGCTCGTCGCGGGCCACGTAACGGCAGACGCGGGTCAAGGGGGCCGTGGGCTCCGGGCGCCCGACCACCAGTTGCGGCGGCTGCCCGGCCAGTCCGTAGTCGAGCTCCGGCAGCACCACGACGTTGAACTGGAGACCCTTGGACTGGTGGAAGGTCATCACGCGGACCGGGGACGACGAGGGCGACTCGACCCGCCGTTGCTGGACCAATGACACAAAATCGCCCGGCCGCGCCGTGGCCAGGGGATCGTAGCCAAAGGCCAGCTCGACCAGTTGCAGCAGGCGGGCCACGCCGCGCGGGTCGCAGCTCGGGGCCACGACCTTGGTCCAGGCATCGAGCGTGCGGCCGTAGCCGTCGTCCATCAGCCGGCGGCGGATCCGCAGCGCGGCGTCGGCCGCGGCGTCTTCGTGATCGGTCAGCCCCAGCGCGGCGGCCAGCGGCGAGCGGGCGACGTGGAAGCGGGCCGTGGTGTCGCCCGGATGGTCCGCCAAGCGCAGCGCCGAAAGGAGAAGCTGCACGGCGGGCGCGTCGCAAAGCGGGTTGCCGCCCTCCTCGCTGGCCTCGATTCCCTGCTGACCCAGCGCGAAGATCATCCGCGCCACGGCCTGGTTGGTGCGCACCAGCACGCCCACGGTCCGCCCCGGCGCTTCGCCGGCAATGCGTGCGATCTCGGCGGCGGCGAAAAGTTGCGTTTCCACGGCCTGCTTGTCGCCCTCGGCGGCCCGCCGGGCCGCCAGCAGGCGGCAATAGCCGGGCATCCCGGCGTGCTTCGTGGTGTGCGGCTCGAAGCGGCCGGCCCAAGCCTCGGCGGCCGGGGCATAGTTTCTCAAGGCCGCGTTGCCGCGGAGGCCCTCGAAGACCCGGTTGACGGCGTCGATCACCACCGGCGAGGAGCGGAAGCTCATGGAAAGCGCCTGGCGCGCGAGCGAGGGCAGGTCGGTCTCGATGGTGTCGAAGATCTCGGCCACGCCGCCGCGCCAGCCGAAGATCGCCTGCTTCACGTCGCCCACGCAGAAGAACGAGCCCCGGCCGCCCTCGCGGAAGATGCGGCGGGCAAACAACCGCAGCACGCGCCACTGCACGGGACTGGTGTCCTGGAACTCGTCCAACAGCAGGTGCGCAAGCCGGCCGTCGAGCCGGTATTCGATCTCAGCCATGCGGCCGTCCAAGGCGGCCTCGCTGAGCAGCCGCGTGACGTCCTCGAAGCGCATCGCCCGCTGGGCCAGCTTCAGGCGGCGATAAACGGCGTCGAACCGCCGCAAGAGGTCGTAGGTGGCCTCCGTCTGGTTGGCAATCTGCTGGAGAAGGAAGGCCGTGGCGTGCTCGACCAGCGGCCGGTAGGCGGCCAGCACGTCCTCGGGGATCTTCTTCTTATAGTACGAGTCCTCGCCCTGGGCGATCTTCGCGCCCAGCCCCTTGGCCAGCAGCGAGCCCCAGTCGCCTTGCTCGATGCCGGCCAGGTCCTGTTGGCGGGCCTTGGCGAAGCGCTTGTCGTCGGGCAGGGCGACGCCGCCCAGAGCGTCGATCGCCGCTTGCAGTTGCTCGGCCGCCAGCAGCTTGCGCCGCGGGATCGACCGCCAGGCCTCCGGCGGCGATTCCTGGTAGACGCTGTAAAGGGCCTCGACCAGCGAGGAGATCTGCTGGCTGATGGAGCGCGCGGCCTCGCCCTTGGTCAAGAGGTTCATCAGCCGCACCACGTCGCCGGTCGACTCTTCACGCAGCACGGTGCGGATCGCCTCCGCCCGCAGCCGGCCGTCGAGGATCTCGTCGGCGATCTGCCAGCCGTGGGGCTGGCCCAACTCGAGGCTGAAGGCCCGGGCGACCTGGATGAAGAAGCTGTCGAGCGTTCCGGTCCGCAGGCGGTGCAGGCCGCGGAGCATGGCTTCCAGCAGGGCCTGGCAGCGCTGCTGATCGAGCCCGCGGACTTCGAGGAACCGCCCCAAGGCGGCCGCTTCGGCCGGATCGGACGCCGCTTGGGCCAGTCGCAGCAGGACGCGGTCGAGGATTTCGCCGGCCCCTTTGCGGGTGAAGGTCACCGCCAGGATGCTTTCCAGCGGTTCGCCCGCGGCAACCAGCCCCAGGAAGCGGTTGCTGAGCTGGAAAGTCTTGCCGGTGCCGGCCGACGCGCGGATCACGAGATTAGGCGGCATGTTGGTTCCCCATGTACTCCTCACGCTCCGCGTGAGGGCGTTCGTCACGCGGAGCGTGACGAGTACGTAGCGGCCGCGTGCCCGAAGCAGCGGAGGTCATGTCTCGTCTTCCCCTTCCCCGCCCGACGCCTCGATCCGTGCGATGAGCTGGTTGTCCTGACAGATGGCCGCCAGGTCGTCGAAGAAGGGGGGCGGCGGGCTGGCCGGCCGCCAAAAAACCTCCGCGCGAACCTTGCGGACCACCTCCGCGGCCGCCGCGTCGGCGTCGGCCAGGTCGGCCTCGCTCCACTGGGCCCAAAGCGGGCCGACCTGGCGGACGTCCTTGGGCAGCGCAATGTAGGCCAGCTTGATCGGGCCGTCCAAGCCCAGGGCGGCCGCCAGGTGCCGGTAGAGCGGGAGCTGGAGATCGACCCATTGGCCCTGGCGACGATGGGTCTTCTCGGGCGAGTCGGCCTGGTTGGACGACTTGTAGTCGAAGATCACCCGCCCTTCCGACGGATGGACGTCGACCCGGTCGATCCGCCCCCGCAAGAACATCGGCCGGCCGTCGACCATCAGCCGGGCCTGGCCCTCTTCCGGCTGCCACTCGACGTGCTCGATCCGCCAGCCCGCCGCGGCCCAGCCGGCCTGCCAGTCGGCCAGTGCCAGCAGCCGGGCGCGGAGCTGCTCGGCCTGCACGCGGATCGCCGGCAGCGGTTTGGGGCCGTAGCACTCGCCGAGCGCCTCGTCCAGCGACCGGCTGAGAAAGCCGCCGATCTGGCGCGCGTCGGTCGAGGCGGCCAAAGACCCTCCGCCGAAGCGACGCAGGACCTCGTGGGTCAACGACCCGAAGCCCAGGCCGTCGAGCTCCTCGGCGTCGTCGGCCAGCCGCTCCAGGCGGAGGCGGTGGCGGAGGTAGTAGCGGTAGGGACAAGCCAAGTAGTCGCGGAACTCGGTGACCCGCATCGACGTGACCGGCTCAGTCAGCGGGCGCGGACGCGGCACCTGCAAACTCGACCCGTACTCGTCACGCTCCGCGTGACGCACGCCCTCACGCGGAGCGTGAGGAGTACGGCCGATCTCTTCCGAACTGGCGGAGCCGAAGTAGGCCGATGCCCGCCGGGCCATCGTCGGCCGATCGCAGGCGAACAACAGCCGGCTGGGCACCAGTGGGTCGCCTTCGCTGGTGCGCCGGCCGGCAATCACCCGCAGCCGCTCCCGCGACCCGCAGATCACGCTCATCGCGTAGGCGTCGCGGGCGTAGCGGCGGGCGTTGTCCTCGATCCCCAGCACCCGGCGAAGCTGGTTGGGCAGGAACAGGTCGGCGTTGAGCGACGAGGGCACAATCCCCTCGTTCACCCCCACCACCACCAGCGCCGGGGCGTCGTCCAGCGGCAACTCCAGCCAGCCCAACAACTCGATCGCCTTGGGGTCGGGCAAGGGAGCGATCCGCTCCCCGGCCGCCTGCTGAAGGACCAACCGCAGCGCCTCGCCGGCCGACACCTCCGGCATCAGTTCCGCGGGAATCCTCAGATCCTCGCCGAGCACGTCGCGAAGCTGCCGGCAGGCCGCCATCACGCCGCGGTCGGCCGGCTTGCGGACATCCCGCTCGACATCCCCAAAGACCTGCAGCAGCAAGTTGAGGATCGGCTCGCACCACTCGTCCAGCGGGCGCCGCCGGGGGACTGGTCCATTTTTCGGCGACGAAATGGCATCGCCGACACTAGCCCGAAGCGCAAGCGAGGGGCTGGCTGGCGGGGGCTGTCCGCCATTGGCCCCTCGCTGGCGCTTCGGGCTAGTGTGGTCGTCGTGCGCGTATGGCATTCCTTTCTCTTCCGCGCCCGCAGCTCGCGCGTCAGGCGGCCGATTTCCGCGGTCAATTTTCCGAGTTGGCGGCCCATATCCGCGCTGCCCAGCCAGGGGCGGCCGAGGTGGTGCGGCAAGTGCTCGCTCCAGTAGCGGTCCAAGAGGGTCAGCCAGTCGGCGCGGGCCTCATGGGCGGCCAGCCAGTCGGTGACGGCCGGATGACGCACCAACGCGGCCAGCGTGCGGAAATCGTCGTCCTCCAGGTAATCGGCTACCGCGGACAGCAACCGGTAGGGCTCGGTCTGGCCGATGGGCGTGCCCGGTCCATATCGGGCCGGAAGGTCCCACTCGCCCAACTGCTGCTGGAGGTAGGGCACCAGCCGCTCGTCGGGCACGCCGATGGTGATCTGATCGGCCGCATACCGCCCTTCCAGGCCGGCGATCGCGCGGATCGCGGCCGACGCCTGCTCGGCCGGCCCGCCGGCGATCTCGATCTGCCGGTCGGCCAGATTGATGCAGACGTCCTGCCAGGCTTCCGGCCGCAGGCAGCCGTGGGCGTCGAAGCGATCGGCCAACGCCTCGGGTGCGAAGACCAGGGCGGTAACCTGGCCGGCGACCTGGTCGAGCATCTGCTGCTGCACCCGGTTCATGTCGGCCGCGCCCACCAGTACGATCGGGTCTTCCGTGCGGCATTCCCCGTGCTCGATGGCGAACAGCCGCGCCGTTTGCCGGTCCCAGAGGCCGACGCCGTCCAGCACCCTGAGGTAGCGATCCTGGACCGAGGCCAGCATCCGCCACCGCGGCTCTTCGCAGAAGCCGTCCAGGGCGGCGCCGTGCTCAGCGACCTGTTGGAAGTCCAGGGCCTCGGCAGACAGCTCGCGGTGCAGCCGTCCGAGCATGGCCCCCAGGCCGAGCCAGCCGGGCAGGTCGTCGGCGGCGGGCACCGACGCCGAGAGCAACTTGAGCTGCTGCGGCTCGGCCTCGCCGAGCGCGCGAACCCAGGCGAGCTGCTGCACGAGGTCGCCGGCAAAAGGCCGCTTGGCCGGGTAGAGCAGCTCGGGCAAGTGGCCCACGGTGACCAGCTTCGGCGGGCGCAGCAGCATTCCCCGCGTTTCGGCCGACTCGACGAGCATCTCCTGCAAACGCCGCCCCGCCCGCCCGCCCGGCAGGACCAAGATCAGGCGGCTTAGATCGAGCGTGTCCCGCGAGCCGAACCGCTCCAGGAGAAAGCCGATCGCGCTTGCCAAGGGCGGCCGATCCCAGTCGAGGAAGACGCGTTGGATGGGCATGTGGGATTGTCTCCCGGCGAGGCGGGATGAAGGATGAGAGATGAGGGCTCTTCCAGTTTTTGGGTGTGGAGACGGAAAAGGGGACAGGCGCGCTTTTCTGCGCCAATAAGCGTGTCTGTCCCCGTTATCCCCCCTGTCTCCCCCTTATCTGCTCGATAAAAAGTATGGGTATTCCGGGTTTTGGGTGGACAGTATTTCATGCCTAACGGGGGGCTGCGCCCCAGACCCCGGGATTTTCTGAGGTATTGCAGGGCAAATGAATGGGGGTAGGAAGAGAACCGTCATGGCGGCCGTCTCGACTGTCCTTACGCCCCACCCAAATCCCGGAAGAGCCAAAAGTATAATACCCTTCCTGGGCCATTGCGGAAAGACGGTAGGCGGTGACTCCTGGAACGCGGTGACATTAGCGATTCAGAATCTCCACGAGCTTTTCGACAACACTGGCCGTCTTACCTGCGGTCACATGCCCCGCACGGTAGAGAATGATCTGCTTGTCCGCCGTGAAGATGCGATTTGGGCGGATGTTACTCCGCCTCCTGAGTGAACCAGATTCGAAATCACCCAAACCAAGTTCTAGCGCGTCCCGGTCCCGCACGGCTTGGCTGGTGATCTGGCACAGAATGACCGCGGTGTCGTCTGCGATAGCGACGACCAAGGCCGGGCGGCGTTTCGTCTTGCTCAAATCGGAGAACGGGAAAGGAATGACGACCACATCACCCTTTACAAGTCCCGCCATGCCTCATCCTCTTCGGGGCGAAGCCAATCGCGAGCAAGGAGTTCTTGGCTGGCGAGGGTTGTTGGGACTCGGCAATGGGCCGCCTTGAGCCGAAGCTTTTCCGCATACTCGGCCAGTTCCATCAAGAATTCTTCCGGCAACTCCTCCACGGTCTGAAGCAACGCTTCCTTTGCAGTCACGAGCGATCTCCTCAATCCTTCTTGATGATTTCTGTTCCGGCTTGATGTCGTCAAGGCCATAGGCCACCACGGTCAATCTTACCTTCTTTCGGGCCATGCGAGAAGATGTTGGAACTCGATCTACGGACCACAACCCGGCTCACCACGACCCGCTACCGGAGGGAGAGGGAGCCGCCGGCCACTCACATGCTCCACCCCTTGCGATAGCTGCGGCGGATCAGCGGGTCCAGTTCAGGCAGTCCGACGGCCTTGAGGTTGACTGGGTCCCAGACGACGGGCTTGCCGACTCCCGGCGCATCGCCAGGCAGCCCAGCAGCACCACCTCGCTCAAGGGGCCGGCATAGCTGAAAGTCGAGGCGGGCTGATAGCCCTCCTTACAGGCGCGGAGGAAATCGGCCTGGTGCGCGCCCACGCCCGGAATGCCCGATTTCCTCACCCGCGCAAGCGTCTTGGCGGGCTTGGGGAACGCCTTGTGCTTCTCTTCGGGGATGATCCGCGGGCCTTCGGAATAGTTGCCCGTGCTCATCACCCCTTCCGTGCCCACGTAGATCGTGCCGCCGTTCTTCAGCTTGCGGCCGTACTTCTTCTCCAGCTCCTCGACGATCGGCGGCCGGTTCTGCGGGTAGCCCGCGGTCTCGTCGTGGGCGGCGGACTCGGTCAGCCCGAAGTAGCCGTCGTACCAGTGAACCTTCACCGGCGGCCGATTTCCCCGGGCGGGGAAGTTCCAGCGGATGACGTTCCATAGGGGATACCGTTCCTTGGAGCCGTAGTGCTGCTTGAGGGACTCGACGCTGGTGGGCAAGCCCAGCTTCAGGGCCATAAACGCCCCGTCCAGGTTGTGGCAGCCCCAGTCACCCACGGAGCTGTCGCCGAACTCCCACCAGGACCGCCAGTCCTGCGGGTGCAGTTTCTCATGGTAGGGCCGATAAGCGGCCGGACCGATCCACTCGTCCCAGTGGAGGCCGGCGGGCACGGGCTTGGTGGGCAGCCGCCCGCCCACCCCACCGCGATTGGTGGGCGCCCAACTGTAAGTCTCCGTCACCGCGCCGATCGCTCCGGCGTCGAGATACTCGCACAGTACGCGGACGTACTCGTTGCTGTGCCCCTGGTTGCCCATCTGGGTGACAACCTTATGCTGCCTGGCCGCCGCCATCAGCCGGCGGACCTCCTCGATCGAATGGGCCAGCGGCTTCTCCACGTAGACGTGCTTGCCCAGCCTGATGGCGGTCATCGCCGCCACCGCGTGATGGTGGTCCGGCACGGCCACGAAGACCACGTCGATCTGCCGCGCCATCTCGTCGAATAGCTTGCGGTAATCGTGGTAGACCTTGATGGCGGAGGTCTTGGTCTCCGGGCTGCGATCGGCGATGAACTCCATCGACTTGCCGACGTAGCTCTCGTCGACGTTGACCATGGCGACCATCCGCTCGGTCACCGCGGCGGTGACACTGACCTTGCCCTGGTTGCCCACGCCGATCACCGCCGTGGCGAGCTTGGAGTTGGGCGAAGGATCGGCCAATAGCGCCGGGACGCCGAAGGCCCGGGCGCCCAGCGCCGCGCCGGCGGCAGCCGCGGCCCCTTTCAACAGACTGCGACGGGTAATGCGCGTGCTCATGGTAGGTCTCTCTGGACTGGTGGGAGTCGGCTAAGGTAGGTTCGGTCATTGTAACTCCCGTGGGCCGCCTGCGCAAGACCCCTTCTCCCTCCGGGAGAGGGAAGGGGTGAGGGTGTCTTGCCTCAGAAGCAAAGTTTGAGCGTTCGGACGATGTTGAGGTTGGTCTAACCTCATATCGGGAGGTAACTTGGGGCCTCTTGGGGAGTCGGTCTATGGGATAACGCACCCGTGGCCGTTACAATGGCGACCGTAGACTTTGTAAAGGGAAACCGCAGCGCATATGTGAACCACCGTTCTGGAGACGACGAAACCGATGGACCGTAACCCCTTCCAGTCGCCTTCGTCCCCTGCCGAATCGCCGAAGACTCGTCTGGTCCGTTGGCTTGTCTGGTCGGGCGCAGTATGCGTGGCACTTGCCGTCCTCTGTTTCCTAGCGACGTTTGTGGGAATGTTCGTCACCTTTAATGCGATTGGACGATCCTCGACCGCGCTTACCGCGGACCAGGTGGCGCGTGGCATTAGCATTGCGATGATTCCGACGTTGGCGGTAGTTCCGCTGGGTGCGCTCGGAATTTTGTTGTTGATCCTGGGGTTTGTGTTTCGTCGGCCAGTGGCCAAGCAAGAGGGGCTTCGCCCCCGCGGATGAAAACCCTCACTCCCTGCCCCATCTCCCGGCGACAGAGCGATAAGAATCGCGTGGTTGAGCTTTGTTTGCCGTCCCCTCACCCCAGCCCTCTCCCGGAGCAACATTATGCATCAGCTATCACTGCTAGCAGAATTCGACCGTCAAATAAGGACTTACGTCAACAAGGCGTGAAGTTTCGCGCCAGGTCGGCGACCAATCGTGGTAGTCTGGGTCGATTGCTCCCGATGTGGCAAGACGATTTGGCTGTCAATGCTAGCTGATGCATAATGTTGCGGAGGGAGAGGGGGCAGGAGCGGGAAAACTAGCCGCGGAGGACCATGATCGCTAGATCGGCGTTCAGATTGGGGCCGCGCCGAGGCCCCAGTCTGACTTACATCGTGATCGTCTACGCGGTATAGTCTAACGTTGCCGCCTGCACGAGGAGCGAGGAGCAACCTGATGCCCGTAATGTTGCCAGACGAAATCGAACGGCGATTCACGCCGGAAGATATCAAGCTGCACCTCGCCCTGGGATTGTTCATCGATCGACGGGTGACCCTGGGGCAGGCAGCGGAGATTGCCGGTATTTCGCAGAGCGAATTCCTCCATGAATTGGGGAGGCGACGGATCGGCGTCCATTACGATGAAGCGGATGCGGTGGCCGACGCGGCTGCGGCCGAGCGATGGGGCGCGTGATGCTGGTCGTCAGCGATACCTCACCCATCACGGCCCTGCTCCAGATCGGCCGAGCGGGCCGCAGTCGCGTGCCGACCAGGAGGAAGTGCAGTGTGGCGGGATGGGAGGCTTCTGGTCGTCAGAAAGGGCGAGGTATTCCCCGACCGATGCGTCAAGAGCGATCGGCCTGCTCACGGTCGTCGCGTGCAACAGGTCGCCGAGCGCGGTTGCGCGGTGTCCTTCCTGGTCCACCTTTGCAATCCCATCGCCGGTGTCCTGGTCGCCGATTCTGTCACAAAGGGCGTCGCGTTCAGCGTGGGCCTTAGCGATGAGTGGTGTCGCAAACGACGAAGGGCTTTTTGCTTGGCAGGGGGAATTATTATCGTCTCGCTTGCGGCCATGGCGTATGGGGTCACGTTGATCGGAGTAGCCGACATAGGGCTTTGGCTGTTGCTCCTCGGAATCCTGTCCACGCTTGGCGGCCTCCTCTACGGGCTCAATGCCTCAACGCTGGTTACGGCGAAACGCATCACGAAAGATTATTTCTGGCTTAAGGGGGTACATCCAGATTTCTTGGCCGACCTCCCCGACTGGCCGGGCGAATTTGCCCACCCAAGGCCTTCTCGAAAAAGCGACTGGCTGGAGGTCACGAGACCGATGGACCAGAACCCTTACCAATCACCGGATGAGAACGCTCACCCTACGCGGCGTCTCCCGTAGCGAGAGGGAGGCCCTGTTTCAACTTCGAAGTCACGGAATATCACGCCGCGACATCATACAACAAACGCCGTCTGGAAGCCTGCCTGCCGGAAATGGCGGTCCGCGGACAACGCCATGGCAATCTCTCACCGCCGCATGATCTCGAAGGAAATGCAGTCCGTGAACGACCACGTCTTGTCGTCGCGCGCTTTGAAAAGATCAATGGCGTCTTGCAGGATCTCCAACGTCAGCGGTATCGTGGAAGGCGTCGGCGGGATTCAGCAGAGCGATCCAGTAAAATGAATCGGCGAAGACCTCGGTCACCGCTCGTCAATCCCTTTCGGTGCGCCGTGCAAGTAGTGGTCGTGATTCATGGCCAGATCGGGCGGCAAGCCTTGAGCGTTGTGCTGCGAGGCGAATTGGGCTAGGTCTTTGGCAATGTCCGGGATTGCCGCCGGAAGGGCATCTTCTTCCCGTGTCCGGTCGCTGCCAGCATCGGACGACTGAAAAACAACAACCTCCGCCTTGCCCGGCGGCAGACGGACTCCTGCCGGCAGATGGATTGTTTGGTCCTCGCGGATGTCGGCGATGAAGCGAATGGTCGTCATGTGCAGCAGCGATCTCAACTCCAACCAAAGCAACGGGTTACGCGGCTATTATACGCCCGCAGAGATTCGTGCGTCAACACCACTGCCGGCGAAACTACCCCCGGAGCACCATGATCGCCAGGTCGGCGTTCAGATTGGGATCGTCCTCGACGCGGCGGTCGGCCTCGGTGTCCAGGGCGATCGCCTGGTCGATCTGGATCTGCTGATCGCGGCAGAACTGCTGGAAGTCGGCGATGGAAAGGAAGCGGACGTTGGGCGTGTCGTACCAGCGGTTGCCCTGGAGCGAGCTGGCCCGCGGGGCGCGGCCCTCCCGGGCCAGTTGCTCCCGCAACTTGCGATATCCCAGGTTGGGAAAACTGACGATCGCCCGGCGGCCGACGCGGAGCATGTCGCGGACCACGCGCTGGACATCCATCACCGTCTGCAAGGTCTGCGAGAGCACGACCACGTCGAACTGCCGGTCGGCCAGGGCGGGCAGGCCCTGGTTCAAGTCGGTCTGGACCACGTCCAGCCCGCGGCGGACGCAGGCCAGGATCGCCTGCTCGTCGAGCTCCAGGCCCATGATCTGCCGGTGTCCGCGCTCGCGGAGCCGGGCCAAGAGGCCGCCGGTGCCGCAGCCCAGGTCCAGCACGCTGGCCCCCGGCGGGATCAGGTCGAGGATCGTCTCGTAGTCCAGGCGGCGATGGTGGAAAATGCTGGTGGGGCTGGTCGTGCGGGGCTCGTCGGCCGGCGGCTGGCCGTTGCCGCCAGGGGAGCTTTGGCCCGGGGTCAGCCATTCGCCGAGGTTCTCCAGGAAGGCTTCCATCAGGCCGCCGTAGGTGGCGATCTCGTTGGGCAGCAGGAAGGCGTCGTGGCCGCAGGAGGTCCGCACGTTGCAGTAGCTCACCGGCCGGCCGGCGGCCAGCAGCGGGTTGACAAGTTCCTGCGACTGGAAGGGCGGGAAGAGCCAATCGCTTGAGAAGCTGACGACCAGCCAGCGGCAGCGCGTGGGGGCCAGGGCGTCGGCCACCTCTTGGGGCGTCGCGCCGAGGTTGAACAGATCCATGGCCATGGTCAACGTGAGGTAGCTGTTGGGGTCGAAGCGCTCGCCGAAGCGGTCGCCCTGGTAGGCCAGGTAGGAGCCCACGGAGAACTTGGTCTCGAACTGGGTCTGGATGTCGTGCGGCTGGAAGCGATGGGCGTCGAACTTCTCCATCATCGCCTCGCGGGAGAGGTAGGTGATGTGGCCCAGCATCCGCGCCAGGGCCAGGCCGACCAGCGGGCCGGGGCCGCTGCCATAGTATTGGCCTTCGTGGTAGTTGGGATCGCGGAGGATGGCGTTGCGGCCGACGACGTCGAAGGCCAGGGCCTGGCTGGTCAGCCGCGGCGAGGTGGCCAGGGCCACGGCGCCGGCCAGGGCCTGGGGGAACCGCGTGGCCCAGTCCAACACCATGTGTCCGCCCAGCGAGCCGCCGACCACCGCCCGCAAACGCGCGATGCCCAGGTGCGCCGCCAGCCGCCGCTGGGCCTGGACGATGTCGCCCACGGTGATCACGGGGAAATCGCGGCCGTAGGGGCGACCGGTCTGGGGGTTGACGCTGTCGGGGCCGGTCGTGCCGCGGCAGCCGCCGAGGATGTTGGGGCAGATCACGAAGTAACGGTCGGTGTCGATGGCCTTGCCCGGCCCGACGGCGATCTCCCACCAGCCCGGGTCGTCCTTCTCGTGGTGCCGCGCGACGTGCGAATCGCCCGACAGCGCGTGGCAAATAAGCACGGCGTTGTCGCCCTGGGCGTTGAGCCGGCCGTAGGTCTCGAAGACCACGGTGATCTCGGGAAGCCGTCCGCCCAGCTCCAAGTCCACCGGACCGGGAAAGGTGACTCGCTCGGCGTAAGGTAGCGGCCGGGCGCTGCGGACACTGTCGCTGGAATCGAAGACTTCCGCCGGTGGCATCGCTGGGCCCTATTTGAAGACCTCGGCTACCGGAAGGAAGAAACCGGGCAGCAGCGGTTCGCCGGAGAGTGTATCGGACATGCGGAGAACCTTGTCCTCACCCGGGCCCTGGAAGACTCGAACCGTCTGCCGGCGGGGATCGACCAGCCAAACGACTTGGCAGCCCGCCTCCAGCCAGTTCTGCACCTTGGCCAGCACCTGGCGGTCGCGATCATCCGGCGAGACCACTTCCACGGCCAGATCGGGCGGACCGGGAAAGAAGCCCTTGGGAAGCGGTGACGGCAGCTTGTCCCTGGCGACGAAGGATACGTCCGGCGCCCGCACGGTATCCGGGTCGTGGGCGATGTGGAAGCCCGTGTCCGCGCTGAAGACGCGGCCCAGCCCGGCCCGCGATACAAAGATCGAAAGGGGGGTGGAAATGTTGACAATGATCGACCCGTGCTCGGATCCGGCAGGCGTCATCCGAATCAACTCCCCGCGGACCAACTCGCACCGTCCCAAATCGGGGGTCCGCAGCAGATAGTCGGCGGTAATCAGGGGCTCAGTCGTGGTCATGGGTGTACCTGCACTGCCATCCTATCGCGGCGTCCAGCCGGCGTCAATTCACCCACGGCAAGGGCAAAAGGAGAGGGGGGAGGGGGAGAAGAGGAGAAGAGGAGAAGAGGAGAAGGGGAGAGAAGGAGATCTTCCATCTAGCCTTGAAGCAGTACGTTGGAATCGAAAAGCCCGGGATCGAGAGCCGATAGCCTGGAATACCGGCGTGGCACGCCAATGGAGTCAACGTTGATTGCAGTTACGCCTATCGCACGAGCTTTCAAGGGAAAAATCACCACGTGAACGTGCGTGCCTTCATTTGTCTCCTCTTCTCCTCTTCTCCCCTTCTCCCCCTCTCCTCTTCTCTCCCTCTTCTCCTCTGGTCTCATGCGAGGAGCCGGTCGAAGACGTCCCGCAGCGTCGCTTCCGGGAACAGACAGAAGGCATATTCCCGCCAGCAGAACACGGTTTCGTCTCGCAGCGCCTGGGCCGTCCGGTCGCGTTCATCCTGGAGCCGGCGGCGGTCGGCCTCGACGTAGGGCTGCAAACGCTCGTTGAGCCGGCGGATCTCGCGAAAGCGGCGATGGGCGTTTTCGCGCGTCGGCTGGGTGCGGATCCAGGCCCTCTTGGCGGCGATCAGCTCCGCCGGGTCCGGCAGGGAGCCGCCGGATTCCTGCACGTACAACTCGGGATGCCAGGCCAGCTCCCGCAATCGCTGCTGGACTGCGCGGAGATCGTCGGCGGTGGTCGTGTGATGGGCGATCGGCAGGTGAAGCGTGGCGGAGAGGACCAGGAAACGCAACGGCTCCAGGTCGAAGAACTCGGCGATCAGAGCGTCCGTCACCTGGTCGTACTTGCCTCCGCCGATCCCGTGCAGGAAGAGGTCGCTGAGCACCAGCCGGGCCCAGAGCGTGGTAATCAAGGCCCGGCTGCGGACTTTCACGCCCCGGCGCTCGAACTCCTCCAACCGCGCCACGGCCGGCCCGGGATCGTCGCCCGGGCCCAGCGGCAATTCCACCTCCAGCCCGCGACGGTCCGTCAGCCGCAGCGTGCCGGCGCGGCGGCAGGCAAAGAGATGTCGCCGGCGGGGATCCTCGCGGCTCCAGATCCAGAAGGGGGCCTCGATCCAAGGACCCTCCGCGGCCAGGTCGGGGACGGGATGGGCGGTGTTGCGAATGTGGTTCACGCGGCGATAGGCATGAACCACGCGGTTGTAAACCGCCCGCAGCCGCGGCAGCTCCAAGAGCAGGTGGACGAGGAACCAGCGGAACGAGGGCGTGCGGCAGACCCGGCTGACGGGCACTTCGAGGGTCGTCGAGCCCCAGCGAGCTTCCCATTGGTGCCGGGCCTGGGCCAGAGACTCGCCCAGGTTCGCGCCGGCCTCCATCCGCCCGACCACCGCAGGCCAGTAACTCTCGATCAACGGGTCGCGGACCAACGGCGCGATCTGATCCGCCGCGCGCCGGCCGAATGCGGCAAAGAGCGCCCGATCGACGATCGGCCGCTCTTCATAGGGAACTTGCGGCGCGGGCTGGTCCATGGGCAGGGCCACGGCCTGCGGCCGCTGGAGGGAGCCACCCGGCACCCAGAGGGCGCTGGATTTCATGGTGTCGTTGTCGACCACCAGGTTCACGCCCAGGCCCCCGTGCTGCCGGGCCAGCGCGTCCAGCGCGAAGTTCTTGAACCAGACACCCGGGTGGAACAACTGCGGCTGATGTCCGGCCATCAAAAGCGGCGCCGCGTCGCCGGCGAGCGGCGGCAGGTCCCGATAGCTCGCCGTCCAGGCCCGGGCCTCCGCCAGAAGCTCCGCGCGGGCCTCGACCGCCAGGTGCGACAGGCAGCGGCCGTGGAAATCGTAGCAATACTCGCCCCGCAACGCGCGATTGGCAGCCAGCACGCCGCCGGTCTCGGCCAGCGGCGGGTCGACCACCGCCTCGCCATGCCCGCGAGGCGCACGGAGTTCGCGGTGTTCGAGATATTTCAGCACGGGCGTCATGCGCGTTGTTCAAGGGCATGGGGAGGTTATTGTGGTGCAGGCGTCTCGCCTGCATTTTGTCGGGCAGGCGAGACGCCTGCACCACAAAACTTGATCAACTTATTGTGACGCGGTTCCTCAATCCCGCCGGCCTCGATGGCCCGATCCAACACCCGGCGGTATACTTCCAGCCGCGTGCGGGCGTCGTCCAGCGAGCCGCCGAAGGAACGCTCCTCTTCGAGGTAGACCAGCGGGACCGGCAGCTCGACGATCGAGAGTCCCAATTCGGCCGCCCGGACCCAAAACTCCAGGGGCATCGCGTAGCCCGTGTCGTGAATCTCGATCTTCGCCAACGCGGAGACCCGGTAGGCCTTGAAGCCGCAGAAAGCATCGGTCAGGCGCAGGCCCAGCCGGCGGTTGATCTCCTCGGTGAGTTGTTGGTTGATCCGCCGGCGCTCTTCGGGCGGCCGGCTGTCGCCGGAGAACCGCCGCAGGTAACGGCTTCCGGAGACGATGTCGGCGTGCCGGGCGGCTTCGAGGAACTTGGGAATCAAGGCCGGCTCGTGCTGACCGTCGCAGTCGATGGTCGCCAGGCGGTCGTAGCCCAAGCGGATCGCGTCGTCGAAGGCCGTTTTCAAGGCCGCTCCGTAACCGCGGTTCTGCGGGTGGCGGATAACGCGGACATCGCGCCGAGCGGCCAGCAGCTCGGAAGTCCCATCGCTGGAGCCGTCATCGACGACCAACACCTCCTGGCTATAGCGCACCGCCTTGTCGAGCACCTCGGCGACGTGCTTGATCTCGTTGTAAACGGGCAGGACGGTGAGTGTTCGGCGGTCTTGATCCATAACCTCATTTTAGCGCTTCGGCCGACCCGGAAAAGAGGAGTCTGGCCTTTGCGGCCGAGTCCACCCGACGCTGGCCCGGCACATCTGATACGATTGCTACGCAAACCGTCAGTGGGGGAGTGGCGAGCGGTCCATGTACGGAGTATCCTTACCTGCACGGCTGGGGGGTTGTAGCGTGGGCTTTAGCCCACCTTCACGAGCCAGTGCCGCGAATGCAAGGGCGCTGGGAAGCGGGATGGCCGTGCTGGCGGGCTCAAGCCCACCCTACTTGATGGTCCAGAGAATTGAGAGCTGGCAGAGGTCTGTCCGTGCGCGAAGTCCCAGCGGCTTCTCAAGACCGGCCGCCATGCGGTACAATGTGGCCAAGCGGACAGGTTCAAGAGAATGCAGATTAGACCACTCGACATTGTCAGCTTGGTGCTATCGGCCGTCGTGACGCTGGCAGCCGGTAATGCCATGCCCCAAACCGCTGCCGATGCGACAACGCGCGCCGGCCGCCAGGCTCGCTTCACCCATCGCTCGCCGCAAGGCGTCGAATTCGAGGTGACCGCCGAGGGGCTCTCGGCGATCCGCTTCGGCGGCCGGACGCTGGCCAGCGGCGGCTGGAACGTGTTCAACGCCGAGCCGTGGTTCAAGGACGCGGGGAGCGGGACGGTAAAGACCGGACCTGTGGGGCGAAAAGCCCTGGAAGTGCTCGGCCCGCAACAGGCCCGGGTGACGCAGGCCGGCGGGCAGGTCGTCTCGACGATCGACTACACGTTCGACGGCGAGGACGTGACGATCTCCGCGCGGGTCGAGAACCACCATCCCGAAGAGCCGATCAACGTGGTGGGCTTCTCCGGGCTTTCGCTGGATTTCGACCGCCCGCCGCAAGGGCTGATGCAGGTCCAGCACATCAGCTACTTCCAGGCCCACGGACTGGAGTTGTGCCATCCCGGCTTCTGGTCGAAAATCGGCGGCAGCTACGCGGTGGACGATACGCTCGGCGTAGGTGTCTCGCCCTGGAAGACCGGCTGGACGCGGACCCTGATCCTCTGGGACTACGGCAGTTGGGAAGCGGACCAGCGGGAAAAATCGCCTAAGCGGCGGCTGATCTACTTCGTCGCCGCGCCGGTTCCCGCGCGGCGCGCGGACCATCGACCTGCGGCTCCGCGTCAGCCCCAACCGGGATTGGCAGCACTTGCTGGCCCCCTACCGCGAGCATTTCCGGGCCACGTTCGGCCCGGTCCGCTACGACGCCGACTACCGCTGGATCGCTTCGGACTACATGAACCACAGCCAGCAGGCCGTCTCGCCGACGAATCCTTACGGATTCCACGGCGGGCATCACCGTCTCGATCTGGGCGAAGGCGCGGATGCCTTCTGCCAGACGTTGATCCCGGCGCTGAAGTCGGCCGGCGGCCAGGGAGTGATCCTCTGGGGCCAGGGCGGCGACGACCCCCGCGGCGCGATGTACCGGCCCGACTTCGACATCCTGCCGCCGGAGGTCGAGCAGAACTGGCCGATCCTGGCCCGGCGGTTCAAGGAGGCGGGGCTGAAGCTGGGCGTGACCGCCCGGCCGGCCGATCTGGCCCTGCGGCTGGACTGGAAGCAGGACCAGGTGATTCCCCTCAACGCCGGCGATCCGGCCCACCGCGAGATGCTCTGGCGGCGGTTCCAGCGAATGATCGACCGCGGTTGCACGCTTTTCTATCTCGACAGCTTCGGCGCCGACCTGGAGCACGTGAAGCTGATGCGGTTCTTGCGGGAGCGGATGGGCCGCAAGGTCCTCTGTTTCACCGAGCACCAGTGCGATGCGATGCTGCCCTACTCGGGCGGCTATTCGGAGACGACGTTTCATGCCGGCGGCCCGGGCGGCCCGGAGTATCGAGTCTGGTCGGGCCTGGAGAACTGGCGAATCTACCAGTGGCTGGTCCCCGGCGCCCAGCTCGTTTCGCGTCTCTACCAGGTCGAGGGCCGGATGCCCAAGGATTTCGAGCCGGTGGACCGGTTCTTCTACCGGCAGCGGATCACGCCGCTGGTGCCGGTGTCGGATTTTGGGCGGGTGCACGGGCTCAAGGACCTGCAGGGGGCCTATGTCGATACCGAGGGGAAGTGGAAGGACATAGGTTGTGATGGATTCGGGAGATGACCGACATGGCACCGCTCACCAATGGCCCCGCCTGGCAGGCCCTCAAGGCCCACTACCAACAGGTCCGTGAAGTCCATTTGCGCGAGCTTTTCGCCGAGGATCCCCAGCGCGGCAAGCGCCTGGCCGTCGAGGCGGCGGGGATCTACCTCGACTATTCGAAGAATCGCGTTACGCACCAGACCCTGAGGCTGCTGGTGCAGTTGGCCAAGGAGTCCGGCCTGCAAGCGCGGATCGACGCCATGTTCCGCGGCGAGAGGATCAACGTCACGGAGAACCGGGCCGTCTTGCACGTGGCGCTGCGAGCGCCGCCGGAGGCATCCATCGTCGTCGACGGCCAGAACGTCGTCCCCCAGGTCCACGCGGTGCTGGAAAGGATGGCCGCCTTCTGCGGCCGGGTCCGCAGCGGCAAGTGGAAGGGCCACACCGGCAAGCGCATCCGCGCTATCGTCAACATCGGCATCGGCGGCTCCGATCTCGGGCCGGTCATGGCCTATGAAGCCCTGAAGCACTACAGCGACCGCCGCTTGACGTTCCGCTTTGTTTCCAACGTCGACGGCACCGATTTCGCGGAAGCCGTCCGCGATCTCCATCCGGCCGAAACCCTCTTCATCGTCTCCTCGAAGACCTTCAAGACGCTGGAGACGATGACCAACGCCCAAACCGCGCGCCGCTGGCTGCTGCGGGGGCTGGGCGGCAATGCGAAGGCGGTGGCCAAGCATTTTGTCGCGGTGTCGACCAGTGCCGCAAAGGTGTCGGAGTTCGGCATCGACGCGGCCAACATGTTCGAGTTTTGGGACTGGGTCGGCGGGCGCTATTCCATGGATTCGGCGATCGGGCTATCGACGATGCTCGCGGTGGGAGAGGAGAACTTTCGTGCCCTGCTAAGCGGCTTCCACCAGATGGACGAGCACTTCCGCACCGCGCCCTGGAGCGAAACCTGCCGGTGCTCATGGGCCTTCTGGCGGTCTGGTACAACGACTTCTTCGGCGCCCAGACCGTCGCCGTCCTGCCTTATGAGCAGTACCTGAAGCGGTTCCCCGCCTACTTGCAACAACTGACGATGGAGAGCAACGGCAAGCGCGTAACGCTGAAGGGGGACAAGGTCGACTACGACACCGGCGCCGTCTACTGGGGCGAGCCGGGCACCAACGGCCAGCACTCCTTCTACCAGTTGATTCACCAGGGGACCAGGCTCATCCCTTGTGATTTCATCGCCTTTGCCCAGACGCTCAACCCGCTGGGCCGTCACCACGACATGCTCCTGGCCAACGTCTTCGCCCAGGCCGAAGCGCTGGCCTTCGGCAAGACGCCCGAGCAAGTCAAGGCCGAAGGGACGCCCGATCGGCTGGTGCCCCACAGGGTTTTCCCGGGCAACCGCCCCTCGAACATGATCCTCGCTCAGCGTCTCACGCCGGAGACGCTCGGCAAGCTCGTCGCCTTGTACGAACACAGCGTCTTCACCCAAGGCGTCATCTGGAACATCGACTCGTTCGACCAGTGGGGCGTCGAGCTGGGCAAAGCGCTGGCCGAGCGCATGATCCCTGAGCTTGAGAAGAAGATTGCCCCCAAGCTCAAGCACGACAGTTCCACCAACTGCCTGATCCGTCGCTACCGCAAGCTGAAGGGGTAGTCCGTATTATTGATGGCGCTACACACTTCGCCGAAGCGCAAGCGAGGGACCGGCGTCGGCTACCCTCGCTGACGCTTCGGGTTACTGGCCGGCACTTTATCGTGGAGCGAACGACATGCGCGTGGGCATCGCCACCGATCACGGCGGTTTTGGCTTGAAAGAGGAGCTTGCCGCCCGCATTCGCCAGGCGGGGCATGAGGTGGTCGATTTTGGCGCCCACGGCCTCGATGCGGGCGACGACTATCCCGACTTCGTGGTCCCCTTGGCCCGGGCGGTGGCGGCGGGAGAGGTGGATCGCGGCGTGGCGGTCTGCGGCAGCGGCGTGGGCGCCTCGGTATGCGCCAACAAGGTGTCAGGCGTCCGTGCCGCGCTGGTACACGATCATTTCTCCGCCAGGCAAGGGGTCGAGGACGACCACATGAACATCCTGTGCATGGGCGGCCGGACGGTAGGTCCGGCCGTTGCCTGGGACCTTGTCGAGACTTTTCTGGCCGCCGAGTTCAGCCAGGCCGAGCGGCACCTGCGCCGCCTGGGCAAAGTGGCGTCCCTGGAAGCGGCCTCTTGCAGGCCGTCATGAAGGCGACCCATCTCCGGGTTCCGCAAGAAACCCGGGAGCGAGCATCATCGCCATGCGACGCGGGTTCTTGATGCCCTGCGACTCCATCCAATCGCGGGCTTGGAGCAAGTGCCGGTCGCCTTCCTCGCCGCCCAGCAGACTGCCAAGCCAATAGCGGGCGGCGGCCGCGAAGGACTGCATCGGCACCGCTTCCAGACGCTCCAGGGCGTCGCGGAGAATGCTCACCGCCCGGCTCTTCTCGTTCGTCGTCGAGGCGATGCCTGCTTCCACCAGCACGGCCAGCGCGATCGCCCAGGGCACCTTCTGGCGCTTCAGCCGGCGAACATCGTCGCGGCAGCATTGCAGCAGGCGGGCCCTGTCCGGCGACGTGGCGGCGGCCGCCAGGGCGCAGCGGGCACGCGCGTGCCGGACCAGGATGTGCTGAACTTGCACCCGCAACAGCAGCGAGCGGACCAGCCACGGCCAGGCTTGCGAAATCTTGTCCCAGGCCTCAAGGCCGCGGCCCCGGTAGAGGTCGATCTGCAACTGGCTGTAAAGCTCCTTGTAGTGCTGGATGTAGAAGCCGCGGCGGGGGCAGCCCTCCATGATCGCCTGCAAATCGCGCGACGCTCCCTCGGGGTCGTCTTGCACGAGCGAAATGACCGGAGTCACGATGCTGCCGATGCTCGTCAAGGCGTAGAGCTCTCCCCGCTCCCGGCAATCTTGGATGACCTGCGGCAACTCATGGGCCAGCGTGGCGTATTCTCCGAGGTGGTTCAGCGCCCAGAGCCGGAAGATCCTTGCCGTGTCGCGCTGCCAAATAGCGCCGACGCAATGATCGCGTAATAATTGTTCCGCCTGCCGGCAATACTCCGGACAGTCTTTCCATCGTCCCTGCAGGAAAGCGGTAATGCCCTTGGACAAGATGATCGACGCCATCGTTTGGGGATCGGTCCCGTCGTTGGTCAGGCTCTCGGCCATGGCCGACAACCGGGCCGAGCGACGGGCGCCGCCGGGACCGGCAACGGAGGAGAGGCCGGCCTCGAAGGAAAGGGCGCGGACGATGCGGTTGGGCTCGCCCAGCCGCAGCGCGTCCAACAGGGCGATCGCCAGAAAATAGGCGCCATAGATGGGATGGTAAAGGGCGATGCCGGTCGCCACGGACCAGGCCACGTCGGCCCGGACGAGCTGCCCTGGGGATATATCCGCTTCCGGCCGCAAGCGCACCTGAAGGCCCCTCAATCGCAACTGCAGTTGTCTCAGGACCAGCAGCACGAGGGCCCGGCGAGGAGAAGACGGAATATGGAGACCGACGGTCTTCAAGACCTCGTTGAAGAGGGAAAATCCCTCTTCGATATGTCCGCTGGTGATGAGCTGGGTGGCGGCATGGCGGCGGAAGTCCAGTGCCTCGGGGCCGCCGACCATGGTGGTGATGGCCAGGTATTCCTTGGCGGCGTCGGCCCCCCGGCCGGCGTTGGCCAGCGCCGGCCAGTTGGGTCCGCAGCTCACGCTGCCGGGCGCGATCGCCGGGATCGAGGCTCAAGGCCAGCCGGTAGAGTTTCGCGGCGCGGTCGAAGGCCAGGGTCTTCGCCGCCCCGGCGGCGGCTTCCGCATAATGCTTGCCGGCCTGCCGCCACTCCTCGGCCTGGTGAAAATGGCTCGCCAGGGCCTCCGGATCGGCCTGCCCCCAGGCCTCGAGAACGGCGGCCAGACGCTGGTGGTAATGCTTCAGCACGGGCCCGGGCAAATGCGCCGTGACGGTCTCGCGGATGCGGTCGTGGTAGGTCTCGATCTCGTCCTGTTCGCCCAGGCTCGTACTGCGGATGAAGCGGCTGGCTTGCAGCACGGCGGACATGTCGTGCCCCTTTGCGCCGAGGTCCGCCGCCTGGCAGAGCAGGTCGATGCTCAAGGGCTGGCCGGCCACGGCGACCACTCCCAAAAGACGCTGCGCCTCTTCCGGCAGTTTGGAAACACGGTCCCAGAGAACTTTGTCCAGAGCCAACGCATGGGAGCCTTGGAGGTGCTCTCCCAGCTCGGAACCTGTCTTCAGATATTGCACCAGCTCGTGAACGAAAAAGGGATTTCCTCCCGACTCCTTTTCGATCGTCTCCGCCTGCTCCGGGGCCACCTCGCCCTGCTCTCCCAGCAGTTTTGTCACCAGTCGCCGGGCATCCGCCGGACTGAGCGCCTCCAGGGGAAGCTGACGGCGATCCAGGCTCCCGTCCGACTTGTCCTGAAACTGGGCCAGCGTCCGTAGGAAGGGGCTCTTCTCGGCGTCCTCACTGCGGTAACAGCCGAGGAAGAGAAACACGGGCGGCTCGGGAGGCCGCAACAACTCCGCCAGCAGCGCCGCGCTATCCACGTCGCCCCATTGCAGGTCATCGACGGCCAGCACCAGCGGCCGGCGGTCGCCCAACCGCCCCAGCAGCTCTCGCAAAGCCGTAAAGGCCCTCCTGCGGAGCTCCTGAGGATCGGGAACGTCCAGGGCTCGCTTGCAAGCGCCGGCGATGGCATCTACCCGCAACAGCACGGGGAACACTCGCACCAGAGGCACTACTCCCCGCGGCAGGAGATTCTCGGCTTCGTGAAGCGGCAGGCGCCGCAAGTAGCGGCTTAAAGAGTCGATGAGGCTGTCCATGGCCTTGTACGGCACCAGCTCGTGCTCATAGCAACGCCCCGAGAGGACCACGACGCCCTCCTGCTGTTGGATCTCGTTCAAGAAATGCTGGATCAAAGCGCTCTTGCCCACTCCCGAACGGCCGTACACGCTGAGCATGACGGGCTTGCCGCGCCGGACCGTGGCAAACGCATCCTCCAACGCCGCCAGGTGCTGATGGCGTCCCACCAAGACCTGGCTGCGAGCCGATTCGGCAACGAGCGGGCAGGGCTTGACCTGTTCTGGCGACGCCTGGCCCAATTGTCTGAGGATTTCGGGCCCGGAAGGGCGAGCGTGGGGATCACGCGCCAGAAGGGCGACGCACAGCCGATCCAGGTCCGGGGGAATCCCGGGGGCTACCTCCGACGGAGGAATGACATCATCATGCTGCTTGGCCCGCAGCACCTCCAGGGCATTTCCCTCGAAGGGAAATCGTCCCGTCAACGTCTCGTAGAGCATGGTTCCCAGGTTGTACCAATCGCTGGCCGTCGAGACCGCGCCCGCGGCCGCCTGTTCCGGCGACATGTAGGCCAGGGTCCCCAAGAGGTGATACTCCGTGCTCTGGTGCAGACCTCCCTGGTCCAATTCCGCCGCCAAACCGAAATCCAGGAGCACCACTCGCCCCTCGGTGGTGACCAGCACGTTCCGCGGCTTGATGTCGCGGTGGAGCTTTCCTGCCTCGTGCAAAGCCGCGATCCCCTCCGCCAGTTGACGCAGCGACTCCCGCAGCCGGCCTTCATGGAAGGAACCTTGGGGATCCGCCGAGCGCACGTAACTGCGGAAATCGAGTCCCGCAACGAACTCCATGGTGAAAAACCAGGAGCGGCCGTCGGAGACCAGATCGTAGAGCCGCACCAGGTTGCGGTGCGTGACGCCGGCCAGCGTGCGAAACTCCTGTTTGAAGCGGTATAACGCTCCCGCGTCGATCCCTTGCAGGGTCTTCAGCGCCACCACCTGGTCTCGCTGACGGTGGTACGCCCGGTAGACGATCCCCATGCCGCCGCGTCCCAGCTCCTCCTGGATTTCGTAGCCCAGGACATTCCCCTGCAGCCGACAATCCGGGACTGCTTCGGGAGGCACCGGATCGTTCCGCCAACCGGGAAATGTGCTCTCCCCGGTATTCAACCAGGAGGACTGCCGGCAAGTTCGATCGTCCGTTGGCAGATGCGCCGCCAACTCTTCCGCATACTCGGGGAACCGCCGTCGGTACTCTGCCACCTTGGGGCGCGGTTGTCGCTGCCGGCGAAGCTGATACTCGGCCGCGATCAACGACAGGGCCTCCTTGCGATCGCTCCGCAATTCAGGGTACTGCTGGAAATAGCTCTCGACCTGCACCACCTCGCCACGCTCCATGCGGCACTTCAAGTCCGCGTGGACCAACTCCACCAACACCAGCCAACGCTCCGGGCCTGCTTCCGGGAGGTAAGCCGCCGCTTGAGGCGATTCTCCCCGCGCCATGGCCTCCTGAAAGCGCTTCACGATCCGCTGGACATGCTCCAAGTCGGGCGTCAACAGTCCGTTATGCGAATCACTACCAGACGACATAACGCCTCTTGGGCCTCAGGTGACAATTCGTCACGGTCTCCTCGGCCGTCAGCGCCTTTCGTCCCCGACAGCGCAAGGTATCGTATTCTAGGTCGTCGGCCTGTCGAAAATCAATTTGCCGAGCCGCGAAGCATCTCTTGAGACGTAACGGCCGCGGGACTTTCTCAGCAGTGCGCCCGTTGACGGCGCCTTGTGCGGGCAATTCCAGCATCGGGAAAATTACTATGCCGCTCGCAGGGACAGACGACACTAGCCCGAAGCGCTAGCGAGGGACCGGCGACGTTGCCCTCGCTTGCGCGTCGGGCTAGTGTCGAACACCATGTGCCCGGATGCCGTGCCCGTGAATAATCGGCCCTAACCCGTGTTGTGCCGCTTGGCACTAACCTCCAAACTGGGGGTAACTCCCCTGGGTTTTCAAGGAAGGTGCCAAGCGGCACAATCCGAGCTGAGGCGAGTTGCCCCTCGGCTTCTCTCCAGGGACAGGTTCTCTGCAAACAGATTGCGGCCGGCAGGTTGTGTCGTCATAATTTACGTCGTGGCAACGATTTCCGAAGCCTTGGCGATTGCGATCCAACACCATCAAGCCGGTCGGCTGCAAGCTGCCGAACAGACCTATCGGCAGATTCTCGCCGTCGAGCCGAATGATGCGGATGCGTGGCATCTTCTCGGCCTGATTGCTTCCCAACTGGGCAAGCACGAGATGGCCGTCGAATATATTGGGCGGGCGATCGCGTTGAACGGCAATGTGGCTGCCGTCCACTACAACCTGGGCAACGCGCTGATGCACCAGGGGAAGCTCGATGAAGCGATCGCCTGCTACCGCCGGGCACTGGAACTGAAGCCGAACTATGCCGAGGCACACATCAGCCTGGGCGTTGCGTCGTACGACCAGGGAAAGCCGGGCGAAGCGGTCGCCTGCTACCGCCGGGCACTGGAACTGAAGCCGGACTATGCCGAAGTGCACAACAACCTTGGCAATGCGTTGAAGGACCAGGGAAAGACGGACGAAGCGATCGCCTCTTACCGCCGGGCACTGGAACTGAAGCCGGACTTTGCCGAGGCACACAACAACCTTGGCAATGCGTTGAAGGACCAGGGAAAGACGGACGAAGCGATCGCCTCTTACCGCCGGGCACTGGAACTGAAAGCGGACTGTGCCGCCGTACACCACAACCTGGGCGTTGCCTTCAAGGACCGGGCGAAGCTGGACCAGGCGGTCGCCTGCTTCCGCCGGGCGCTGGAACTGAGGCCGGACTATGCCCAGGCACACGTCAGCCTGGGCGTTGCCTTGTACGACCAGGGGAAGCTGGACGAAGCGATCGCCTCTTACCGCCGGGCACTGGAACTGAAGCCAGACTATGCCGAGGTGCATGGCAACCTGGGCAGCGCTTTGGAGGAGATCGGCGATCTTCAGGGCGCGGAAGACTCCTTCCGCGCCGCATTGCGGCACAATTCCCGCTTCGCCTTCGCGCATTACAAATTGGCGGAACTCCTGGGCGGCAAACTTCCGGAGACGGATCTGGCCGCGCAGCGCCGGTTGCTGGAGGAAATGGAACTGGCGGACGTACAACGATTGTGGTTGCACTTCGCCCTGGCCCAAGTGCTGGACGCGCGGGGCGAGTATGCCGAGGCGGCCGAGCACCTCGATCGCGGCAACGCCCTGCAACGGTCCGAGTGGCGCAAGCGCGGCCAGGAGTACGACCCGCAAAAGCACGAGTCTTTCGTCACCCGGATGATCGGAGTCTGCACGCCGGATTTCTTCCAACGGGTCCGCGGCTTCGGCGTGGAAAGCGACCTGCCGGTGTTTATCGTGGGGCTGCCGCGATCCGGCACGACGCTCATCGAGCAGATCCTGGCCAGCCACTCCCAGGTGTTCGGCGCGGGGGAGATCCCCCTGGCACGCGACACCTGGGCCGCGCTCGGCGGGCAAGGCACAGGCTCTATCGAGGGCCTTCGCCGCTTGGACCGCGGGACGGCGGGGCGTCTCGCTTCGCGGCACTTGGAGAGGCTTCGCGCATCCAGTCGCACGGCGCTTCGCATCGTGGACAAGATGCCGGAGAACTACTTGTATCTAGGTCTGTTGGCGAGCCTTTTTCCGCGGGCGAAGCTGATTCATTGCCGCCGCGATTTGCGCGACGTGGCGCTTTCCTGTTGGATAACGCGTTTCGAGGAAGTTCGCTGGGCCAACGACCAAGAGCACATCGCTTCACGATTGCACGAGTATCAACGGCTGATGGAGCACTGGCGGAAGGTCTTGCCGGCGCCGCTGTTGGAAGTGGACTACGAGGAGACGGTGGCCGATCTGGAAGGCGTGGCGCGAAGGCTTGTGGCCTGGTGTGGACTGGCGTGGGAGCCAAGCTGCCTGGAGTTCCACCAGGCGAAGCGGCCGGTGAGAACGGCCAGCGCCGTCCAGGTGCGGCAGCCGGTCTTCAGGACATCGGTGGGCAGATGGAAGCACTACCGGCACGCGCTGGATCGGCTCTTCGCCCGGCTGGAAAGGGCGGTTGCTCGCAACGGCGCGGGTCAGCCGTGCTCTTGAACGATGTTGCGGCCGGCAGGTTGTGCTGTCATAATTTACGTCGTGGCGACTATTTCCGAAGCATTGGCGATTGCGATCCAGCACCATCAAGCCGGTCGGCTGCAAGCTGCCGAACAGATCTATCGGCAGATTCTCGCGCTGGAGCCGAACCATGCCGACGCTTGGCATCTTCTCGGCGTAATTGCTCACCAAGTGGGCAAGCATGAGGTTGCTGTCGAGTACATCGGACGGGCGATCGGATTGAAGGGGAATGCGGCTCCCTTCCATAACAACCTGGGGGAAGCGTATCGTGCCTTGCTCAGAATTCCTGAAGCGCTCGCCTGCTGCCGCCGGGCGCTGGAACTGAAACCGGACTTTGCCGAGGCGCACGTCAATCTGGGCCTTGCGTTGAAGGACCAGGGGAAGCTCGACGAAGCGATCGCCTGCTTCCGCCGGGCTCGGGAACTGAAGCCGGACCTGGCCGAGGCGCACGTCAACCTGGGTAATGCCTTGAAGAACCAGGGGAAGCTCGACGAAGCGGTCGCCTGCTTCCGCGGAGCTCTGCAACTGAAGCCGGACTTTGCCGTGGCACACGACAGTCTGGGTAATGCGTTGGAGGGCCAGGGGAAGCTCGACGAAGCGATCGCCTGCTACCGCCGGGCTCTGGAACTGAAGCCAGACCTGGCCGTGGCGCACAACAACCTGGGCAACACCTTCCATGGCCGGGGGAATCCGGACGAAGCGATCGCCTGCTACCGCCGGGCACTGGAACTAAAGCCGGACTTTGCCGAGGCACACAACAACCTGGGCACGGCGCTGAACGGCCGGGGGAAGCCGGACGCAGCGATCACCTGCTTCCGCCGGGCTCTGGAACTGAAGCCGGACTTTGCCGAGGCACACGTCAACCTGGGCGCTGCCTTGGAGGGCCAGGGGAAGCTGGACGAAGCGGTCGCCTGCTACCGCCGGGCACTGGAACTGAAACCGGACCTTGCCGCGACGCACGTCAACCTGGGCATTGCCTTGGAGGAGATCGGCGATCTTCGGGCGCGGAAGACTCCTTCCGCGCCGCCTTGCAGCACAATTCCCGCTTAGCCTTCGCGCATTACCAATTGGCGCAGCTCCTGGGCGGCAAACTTCCGCAGCAGGATCTGGCTGCGCAGCGCCGGTTGCTGGAGGAAACGGAGTTGACGGACGCACAACGATTGTTCTTGCACTTCGGCCTGGCCCAAGTCCTGGACGCGCGCGGCGAGTATGCCCAGGCCGCCGAGCACCTCGATCGGGGCAACGCGCTGCAACTGTCCGAGTGGCGCAAGTCCGGCCAGGAGTACGACCCTCAAGAACACGAGTTTCTCACCACCCGGATGATCAGGGCCTCGACGCCGGATTTCTTCCAACGGGTCCGCGGCTTTGGCGTGGAAAGCGACCTGCCGGTGTTTATCGTGGGGCTGCCGCGATCCGGCACGACGCTCATCGAGCAGATCCTGGCCAGCCACTCCCAGGTCTTCGGCGCGGGGGAGATCACCCTGGCCCGCGACACCATGACCGCACTCGGCGCACAAAGTGCAGAATTCGTCGAGGGCCTTCACTTGGACCGCGAGACGGCGGGCCATCTTGCTTCGCGTCACTTGGAGCAACTTCGCGCACTGAGTTGCGCAGCGCTTCGCATCGTGGACAAGATGCCGGACAACTACTTGTATCTCGGTCTGTTGGCGAGCCTCTTTCCTCGGGCGAAGTTCATTCATTGCCGTCGCGACTTGCGCGACGTGGCCGTCTCCTGCTGGATGACGCATTTCCAGGAAATTCGCTGGGCCAACGACCAGCAGCACATAGCTTCACGATTTCGCGAGTACCAACGGCTGATGGAGCACTGGCGGAAGGTTTTGCCGGCGCCCCTGTTGGAAGTGGACTACGAGGAGACGGTGGCCGATCTGGAAGGCGTGGCGCGAAGGCTCGTGGCCTGGTGTGGCCTGGCGTGGGAGCCAAGCTGCCTGGAGTTCCACCAGGCGAAGCGGCCGGTGAGAACGGCCAGCGCCGTCCAGGTGCGCCAGCCGGTCTTCAGGACCTCGGTGGGAAGATGGAAGCACTACGAACAGGCCCTGGCTTCGCTGTTCGCCCGGCTGGAAGGGGGGCCTGGCCTTCGCTGAATCCCTGGTGCCGGCCCGAGGGCCTGTAGAACCGTTAGTGGAAGGCTGCGGCGTCCAAGCCGATGTCGTCGTTGGGATCGTGGGGATAGAAGAAGCGGGCGAGCCGCTCGGCCAACACATCCTCGAACTCGCGGCGGAAATCGGCTTCCTGCCGGTCCGCCACGGAGATCACGTGATTGGGCGGATAGATCAGCGGCGCGATGGGCTTGGAAAAGGCTTCCTTGCCCGTCTTGCAATCCAGGACTTTCACCGTGGCGTTGGCCTTGCCCTGGAAGACCGTCTGTCCCTCGCGGATGCTGAACTGCTCCAAGTCGATGCCCAGCACCATGTCGGCCTTCATCGCCCTGCCGACCGTGAGGAACTCGTCCCACGTGTTTTCGTCCTCCCAGCGTTCGACCTTCGACGGATCGACCACCTTGATCTTGTAGCCGTTCTTGAGCAGTCGCGCGGTGACCAGCTTGACGAGGTCCTTGGAGACGGGATCGCTGAACTCCATGCCCGGCGCCTGCCGGCAGACGACGACGACTTTCTTCTTGCTCAGACCGTCGAAGTCAGCGTCTACGGTCGTTCCTTGGAAGAGGTACATGGCCGAGAACATGACCGCCTGGCAGCCGCAGGCGGTGGCCAGCGAGAGGAGCACCAGCCCCAGCAGGGCGCCTAGGCCGCGACGTGACGCAGGGCGACGTTCCATCGTCATTCCTCGCAAAGAAGAGAAGGGTCAACCGACTGCCAGCCGCACGCACCATTCGACCAGCATCAGGGCCGCCACGGAGCCGGCCAGCCAGGCGCCGGCGTCGTTGTTGGGCGCCCCGCCCAGCCATCGACCCCGCAAGACCGAAAGCCCCAGCCAGCCGACGGCCGCCAGGTCCAGTCCGCAGAGCAGCGTCCCGGTGACGTTCGCCCGCAAGGCGGCCGGCAGCCGGCCGCGCAGCACGTTGGCCCAGGCCGTGGTCATCCCGCAAGCCGGGCAGGGCCGGCCGAAGAGGACCCGAAACGTGCAAGGCGGCAGGCCGAGTTGCTGGTGCGTGCCGAGTCCTCGCGGATCGGGCACCAAACATCGCGCCACCACCAGCGGCGCCAACAATCCGATCACCGCGGCCGCCACCGCCAGGCGGCGCCATCCGATAAGCTGCTGCGGAAATGTCGAGCTTTCTTCCTTCACGTTGGTCGAAAGGTTGGGCGAGGATAGCGAGAAGTGATTTGGACCGCAAGGGCGGTTTGGTGCAATTCCCCCTCTCCTTTCGGGAGAGGGTTGGGGTGAGGGGCGCTGAGAATGATTCGTCCGTTAGAGGACTTGATGGGACTTATAGGTTGTTCGTCTGTGGTAATTCCCCTCACCCCGGCCATCTCCCGGTGGGAGACGGAGGGACGACCCGGGGCTGGAGCCGGGACTGGCGGTGCTTCTCGGCGGCCATCGCCAACCGCGCGGCGCCGGCCTCGTCGATCATGATCCGGCGGATGCTCGTGGCCTTGCCCGTCGCGGCAACGGCCTCCACCAGGGTGCCGTGGAGCCGCACGTCGTCGCTGGCCACGTCATAATGGGTAGGGCGGAAGGTGCGGGTGGTCTCCAGGACCCGATCGTAGCGGCGGCCGAGGATGCTGTCGTGCGGACCGGTCATACCCACGTCGCATTGAAAGGCGGTGCCTTCGGGGAGGATCTGCTCATCGGCCGTGGGGACGTGGGTGTGCGTGCCCAGCACGGCGGTCACCCGGCCATCGAGGTAGCGGCCCATGAGCTGCTTGTCGCTGGTGGCCTCGGCGTGCAGATCGACCAGCACCAGGCGGATGTCGCCGGGCAGTCGGCCCAGCACGCGGTCGATGGCCTGGAAGGGGCAGTCGACCGGCGGCATGAAGACCCGGCCCAGCAGGCTGACCACCGCCACGCGGTCCCCATTGGCCGCCCGCAAGACGGTGAACTCCCGGCCCGGAGCGCTTTCGGGGTAGTTGGCCGGCTTGACGATCCGCGGCTCGGTGGCCAGCACGCTGTAGATCTCGCGGCGGCGATAGATGTGGTCGCCCATGGTGATGCAGTCCACGCCGGCGCCGATCAGCTCATGGTAGATGGCCGGGGTGAGCCCGGAGCCGCCGGCCACGTTCTCCGCGTTGACCGCCACGAAATCCAACTGCTCCTCGATCCGCAGTCCCGGGATGGCCTTCAGCACGATCTGGCGTCCCGGCTTGCCTACCACGTCTCCGACCAGAAGCATTCGCACGTTATGGAGGGTCTTTCCGGTTGTTTGTGGTGCAGGCGTCCCGCCTGCCGCGAAAATGCAGGCGGGACGCCTGCACCACAAGGGAGCATCGATCAACTTATTGTGACGCGACTATCGATCGTTTTCCAGGCCCTTGACGCGACAAACCTCACTTGGTGTGCGGAAAATAGCTTACCAGCCAAAACGCGTCCAGGGCTAGTTTCAGTACAACAATGATTCCGATTGCGACTATTCTTCTTTTCGCAGCCATCACACCGCGCCACCCATTTATCCAGAAATAAAGCAATAGGGGGGCGAGTATTATCGACAAGAATATTGCCTTCTCGGTAAGAAACGCGGGCACGTTCCTTTGCGCAAAAAGGCAACGGCCGTCATATCTGTCTCCGTCGGAAACACTTCGATAAGCACGGCAAGAACGAAGCTCGTGGTGACCAGCCCGAGGCCCCGCGCGGCGGCCTTTTCCGTCGTGGCTGCGTCTCCCAACAACGTGGAAGACGGCGATTCGTACGGATTCGGTTCTGCATCGCGATGGAACGGTACTTGGCGCATCCGACCCACCAACCTTTTCTGATCTAACGGTCAATACGCTTACCGCGCCAGCTCGGTGTAGCGTGATTCGCGGAGCACGGTGACCTTGATCTCGCCGGGATAGGTGAGGCGCTCCTCGAAGGCCTTGACGATCTCGCGGCAGATCCTGGCGGCGCTTTCGTCGGTGGTCTCCTTGGAGCTGACGATGACCCGCAGCTCGCGGCCGGCCTGGATGGCGAAGGCCTGCTCGACGCCGGGGAAACCGGCGGCGATGGCCTCCAGCTCCTCCATCCGCTTGATATAGCGTTCCAGGGTCTCGCGGCGGGCGCCGGGCCGGCTGGCGCTGCAAGCGTCGGCGGTGGCCACGATGGTCGTGTAGGGGTTCTCCACGCAAACGTTGTCGTGGTGCGAGGCGGCGGCGTGGACGACTTCGACCCGCTCGCCGTAGCGCTTCAAGAGTTCGGCGCCGATCTGCGGATGGCCGCCTTCCGCCTCGTGGTCGGCCGCCTTGCCGATGTCGTGCAGCAGGCCGCAGCGGCGGGCCAGGGCGCCGTCGTAGCCCATTCTCGTCGGCCAGCATCCCGGCCAAAAAGGCCACCTCGATCGAGTGCCGCAGCACGTTCTGGCTGTAACTGGTGCGGAACTGGAGCCGGCCCAGCAGGTTCACCAGCCGTTCGTGCAACCCGTGTACGGAGACTTCCTGGCAGGCCTCCTCGCCGAGCCTCTGGACGTGCCGCTCCAGCTCCTTCTGCGTATCGGCCACGAGCTCCTCGATCCGCGAGGGATGGATCCGCCCGTCGGCGATCAGCTTGTTGAGCGCGAGCCGGGCGACCTCGCGGCGGATGGTGTCGAAGGCGCTGACGATCACCACGCCGGGCGTGTCGTCGATGATCACGTCCACGCCGGTGGCCTTCTCGAAGGCGCGGATGTTGCGACCCTCGCGGCCGATGATCCGGCCTTTCATCTCGTCGTTGGGGATGTCGACGCTGCTGGTGGTGGTCTCCGCGGTATGACTGGCCGCGTAGCGGTGCAGGCAGGTCAACAGCAGCGCGCGGGATTTCTCTTCGCAGACCTCCGCCAGGTGACGCTGGTGCCGCATCAGGATCGCGCCGCTCTCCTGCTGCAACTGCGTCTCCAGCAGCGCCATCAGTCGCCGCGTGGCCTCTTCGGCGGACAGGCCGCTGATCTCGTGGAGGGTCTGCCGCTGAAGGTCCAAGAGCTTCGTCAGCTCCTCCTTGCGGTGGCTGACTTCCTGGATCTTCTCGGTCAGCTTCCGCTGCGTGCCCTCGACGGTCTTCTCCTGCTTGCGAAGCTGCTCGGCCTGCTGTTCCAGACCGTCCTGGCGTTTGTCGAGTTGGCGCTGGCGCTCGTGGATCTCCTCGCGCAGTGCGCGGAGATCTCGCTCGCCTTCGGCCTTCTGCTGGATGGCCTGCTCCTTGATCTCCAGCTCGACCACCCGCCGGCGGTTGTCCATCTCTTGCTCGGCGCGGCGGATGATCTCCCGGGCGTCGGACTCGGCATCCCTGCAGCGCAGGTGGCCCAGGAGTTTCATGACGCCGAAGGTCACCGCGGAGGCCAAAATGGCCGCCACGATGACCGCTACCACGGTCGTCGCCGAGATCACGGCTGATATCCTCTCGCTCAATGCTGGAGGAGTGTCAGCCCACGCAGGCTACCTGTCGTACCATAGCGGCCGAGAGAACCCGGAGCCGGCCTCCACCCGTCGCCCCTCCCCCACCGCCATCGGCGGCGAGGGCCAAAAGGATCGGATCGGGTGGAACACCGGTAATCGCCGATTCGAGGCCAGCAGCCCTGCAAAGCCACCAGGGAAATTGCGCCTGCGGCGACCAGGTTCGCTTCGCCCCGTGGGGGCCGCTGACCGGCCGCCACGATTCCACGCGGGAGCCGACGGTCGCAAAGGCCATCCCTTGCCACCCCCCGAGCAGCCCACAGACGAAGACCATTAAGATCGCAGGCATCAACCCTTCCCATCCCCGGCGGCGAAAGACGCGTGCTGCCAAGTTTCTCAGTACCAATGCCGTTTCGGACGCCGTTTGGCGTACAACAAGAAGTCCTTCGGTTCCCCTGCAAGGGCTATCGAAGACACTCAACTCCAACTCATTTTCTTGAAATTACCCAACGCAAACCATCCCTAGTATCTTAATGATAGAATCTCCCAACTGCAACTGCTCGCAGGAGAGTCGCTACGCAACACGCATTGGAAGTCAAGCTGGCCCAGAACTGGCCCCCTGAAAGGTGGTGTGACCTGACGCTGCTCTTGGCTCTGTCAGGGGGCGGGGACAGCGTGGCCTTATTCCGCGCGATGCACGCCTTGAAGACCTCGGGACCCGGCCGGCTGGTGGCCGGGCATGTCAACCACGGCTTGCGAGGCGAGGAGTCCCTGGCCGATGAGCAGTTCGTTCTTGAGTTGTGCGAGCGATTCGGCGTTCCCTGCGAAGTGGTCCGCGTGAACATCGCCCCGCAGATGCCAGAGGCGGCCGACGGCCTGGAGACGGCCGCTCGGACGATCCGCTACCAGACGCTCGAGAAGCTGGCCGCCCGTCACGGGGCCCGGTACGTGGTCACGGCCCATACGGCCGACGATCAGGCGGAGACGATCCTCCATCGCATCCTCCGCGGCACGGGCATCCATGGTCTGGCCGGCATTCCCCGGGCCCGGCCCCTGGGAGAAAGTTGCACGCTGATCCGACCCTTGCTGGGATTGCGACGGTCCGAGCTTTTGACCTACCTGGCCGACCTTGGGCAACCCTACCGTTCCGATTCCAGCAACGCCGATCCCCGATTTACGCGGAACCGGCTGCGGCACCAACTCCTGCCGCTGTTGGCCGCCCAGTTCAATTCCGGCGTGGTCGAGGCCTTGCTACGGCTGGCAGCGCTGGCCGGGGAAGCCCAAGAGGTCATCGATCGGCAGGTGCAGGATCTTGCCCCGCAATGCGTGCTGCGCCGCGGGTCCGGCCCGATCCGCATCCAACTCCGACCACTCGCCGGGCAGCCCCGTTACCTTCTGCGAGAGTTGCTGATCGCCACCTGGCGCGACGCGGGCTGGCCGCTGCAGTCGATGGGTTTTCAGCAGTGGGACGCCCTGACGGAGATGGTCCTCCCGAGCGATGCGGGCGATCGACCTGCCGCGGGCAAGCTGATCTTACCGGGAAACGTCCGAGCCGAGGTCCGCGATGGCGAGCTGTGCCTGGATCGTGCGCAGTCCCCCTCTCCCTCCGGGAGAGGGATGTGGTGAGGGGGAAGGGGCGTCAGGGTCTTTAAGAGAATAAGCGGTGAATTTTTTGTGGTGCAGGCGTCTCGCCTGCCTGGGAAAATGCAGGCGGGACGCCTGCACCACAAGGGCGGGTCCTTGCCCCGCATTTCTCACGGCTTAGTGGTCCGATCAGGCGGGTTGCGTTGTCGGCATTCGCTCGATGCTGGCAATGTGGAGCAACGCGCAGCAAATCACCCGGTCTGAATCCGGGATGCCGATAACCAATGTGGACCTGAGGAGCATGGCGAATTCAGGATGACGAACCTGGTGAACTTCGCCGTTCGACAAGTGTATTTGCAGTGGTTGGAACGGTTGCCGGGTTAGGAATTCCCGCACGGTTTCGGCATTCATCGTATCGCCCTTCAAGAAGGCAATGTTGCCTGTGTTTGACCTCAAGGGTCATTATACCACCGTCGCCGACGCCTTCGAAGGGCGGCGCACCCCTACCCTCCCCCAGAGCGAGAGGGGGATGGCGCACCAAGTGCCATCAGGTGCCGCACCGTGCGGAAATAGATCACGCCGTCAGCAACGGCGGGAGTGGAGTGCGAGGGCTCGCCGAGAGCCGATTCGCCGAGCTTGGCGAAGGCGGCCGAGGCGGCCAGCACCACGACCCGGCCGTCACGGGCCACGTTGTACAGGCGGTCGCCCACCCGCACCGGAGAACTGAAGTAGCTTCCGCCCACACGCTCGCGCCAGTGGAGCTTGCCGGTTGGGGCATCCAGGCAACTAACGATGCCGCTGTCACCCCAGAGAAAGAGGAGCGTGCCCTTGCCCACCGGCGTGGGAACATAAGGGGTCGGCCCGCTGACCTCATAGACCAGCTTGGGCTCGATGCCCTTGGCCGGCTCCCCGGGCCGAACCACCACGCATTGCTTGCCTACGCCGCCCTCCCCGGCTTGGGCTACGATGAGTCCTCCGTAGGCGGCGATCACCGGCGAGCCGACCACGCGAAACCGAAAGACTGGCAGCTCCCAAAGCGTCTTTCCGGTCTCCAGATCGAGTCCGCAGACGCCATGTGCCCAACTGGAGGCGATCAGTTGCGTGCCCTTGCCTCCTGTCTGGTAGAGTACGCAGGGGGTCGAATAAGCCGCCTTTTCGGTCCTCCGCGGTTGTGTCCAGCGGACCTTGCCCGCGCGGCAATCCAAAGCCACGATGCTCGACGGGCCGTCCTGCTCGTTGGGCACGACCACCAACTCGCCCACCACGATCGGCGAGGCCCCGAAACCATGCTGGGCGGCAAACGGGCCCAGATCCCGTCGCCAGACCTCGCGGCCGTCGGCCTGGTCCAAGGCGGCAATCAGGTACTTGCCGGCCGCAAGCCAACTCACGTAAAGCCTTGCGGCATCGACCGCCGGGGTCGACGAAGCGTAGCTGTTCAACTCATTCCGGTGGTACTTCCCCGCCGGCAGCTCCCGCTGCCATTTCAGGCTGCCGTCGCCAGCTTCGAGACACTGGACGATCTGCCGGCCATCCTCCTCCGAGCCCGAGGTCACGAAGATCCGGCGGCCCCAAATGACCGGCGACGAATGTCCCGCACCCGGCAGTGCGACCTTCCAGCGGTAATCCTTCTCCGACCAGGTGACGGGCAGCTTCGCATCCGGGCTTACCCCCGAGCCGTTGGGTCCGCGGAACCGCGTCCACTGCTGGCCGGCAGCCGGCCCGCCCGCCGCTAGCACCAGGGCCACGGCGACCAGGGCCGGGCGAAGAGGACCCACGTCGTACAACATGGCTTACAATTCCTGTTAGCCCCGCCGGCCAGACTGGGATCGTCTACACGGATCGAAATCAGCCGTCCGCGCCGGATTCTACTCGACCCGTGGGTCGAGAGGTAGGGTGGGACAAGCTCGCGGAGGCGAGCGCCGGCCCACCAAGGGAGGGTGGTTAGTGTTCAGTGGCTAGTGTTCAGTGGCTAGTGTTCAGTGGCTAGTGGTCAGTGGCTAGTGGTGCAGTGCTGGGTGGTACAATCCGCCTTGCCGACCGCCAGCCAGCCAATTTTGCCCTCTCCGCTGGCCTCTGACCACTAGCCTCTGACCACTAGCCACTAACCACTTCTGGTGGGCCGGCGGCCGCCAAGGCGGCCTTGTCCCACCCTACGCATCGCCGGACTTGTGCGTCGCCCCGGTCGGGTCGTTGGCTGTGCCCCTCCGGCGTCGATCTTGTTGCCGGGAGCCTTTGCGGGTACGATGGTAAGAGGTCTTGCGGATTGTGGAGGTTAGGGGTTTTTTCCAAAATTTACGCGTTCTGAGGGCGAGTGATGAAATTGTCCCACGTTTTGTTCAACCGCGTGCGTTTGTTGGGTGCCCTGCTCGTCTTGCTCGTCGTGGCGAGCCTCTATCTGCCGGCATCGGGGGAGCCTGCAACCCCCACGGCCACCGATCGACAGATCGCGCAGTTGGTCGCCATGCTCTTGCCTCGCGACCACCTTTCCCGACACCCCCTGGACGAGGAGATGTCCGCCGCGCCCTGAAGAGCTACCTCAAGAGCCTGGACCCGATGAAGGTTTACTTCACCCAGGCGGACGTTGACGCCTTCCGCCTCCGGCAAAACGATCTGTCCGAGCAAGTCAAACGGGGGGACATCACCTTTGGCTACACGGTCTTCAAGACCTTTCTGGCGCGGATCGACGAACGGGTGGCCCTGGTCGACGCGCTGTTGAAACAGCCCCAGGACTTCAGCGTCGACGAGGAGATGACCGTCAATGCCGACGCCACGACTTATGCCAAGACCGAGACGGAAGTCCGCGACAAGTGGCGCAAGCGGGTCAAGTACGACTTGTTGGTGCTGAAAGTCGACACGGGCAAGGAGAACCCCAACGGAATCACCGGCCAGGCGGCGATCGACAAGCTTACCCGCCGCTACCACAGCTTCGCCCGCCGCATGCACCAGACCGACAGCGACGAGCTGCTGGAGATGTATCTGAACTCCTTCACCACGGCCTTCGATCCGCACACCGACTACATGTCCCCCAGCACGCTGGACAACTTCGACATCCAGATGAGGCTCGAGCTGGAAGGCATCGGCGCCGCCCTGCAATCCGAGGACGGCTACACGGTGGTCAACAAGGTCATTCCCGGCGGCGCCGCCGAGAAGGAGGGCCACCTCAAGGCCAAAGACAAGGTGGTGGGCGTGGGGCAGGGTCCCGAAGGGCCCTATGAGGACGTCGTCGACATGAAGCTTTCCGACGTTGTCAAGCTGATCCGCGGCAAGCGCGGCACCGTGGTCCGCTTGGAAGTCATCCCGGCCGTCGGCGGCGGTCGCAAAAGGATCGCCATCACCCGGGACAAGATCGAGTTGAAGGACAGCGCGGCGAATGCCGTGGTGTTCGAGGTCGGCCGCACGCCCAACGGGGAGCTCGGCATCGGCGATCCGCGCCAGCCGGCGCGTGATCGGGTGTTTCCCGTCGGCGCGAAGCCCAACGGCCAGCCCTACAAGATCGGCGTGATCGATCTGCCCAGCTTCTACATGGACATGAACGCCGCCCGCAACGGCGACCCCAATTTCCGCAGCACCACCCGCGACGTTAAGAAGATCCTCGAGGACTTCAACGCCCAGGGCGTGGACGCAATGGTCCTGGACCTTCGCAGCAACGGCGGCGGCTCGCTGCAAGAGGCGATCAACCTGACCGGCCTCTTCATCGAGGCCGGGCCGGTGGTGCAGGTCAAGGATGCCGACGGGCAGGTCCAGCCCTACCAGGACGTCCAGACCGGCGCGGTCTGGAAAGGCCCGATGCTGGTGCTGATCAGCAAGTTCAGCGCGTCGGCCAGCGAAATCCTCGCCGGCGCGATCCAGGATTACCACCGCGGCCTGATCGTCGGCGACCACGCCACGCACGGCAAGGGCACGGTGCAGAGCCTGATGGAGCTCGGCCCGACCTTGTTCCGCGTGCCCAACGCCAAGAAGCTCGGCGCGCTGAAGATCACCATGCAGCAGTTCTACCGGCCGCACGGCGAGAGCACGCAGAAGCGGGGCGTGCTGGCCGACGTGGAGATCCCCTCGCTCACTTCGCACCTGGACGTGGGCGAGTCGGACCTGGAGTACCCGGTCGCGTTCGACCAGGTAGCCCCCCAGCCTTTCCAGAAGGCGGGCTACGTCGACAAGAACATCGCCGCCCGGCTGCAAAGCCTCTCCGACCAGCGGCGGCAGGCCTCCGACGATTTCAAGAAGGTACTGAAGAACATCGACCGCTACCTGGCCCAGAAGGAGAAGAAGACCGTCACGCTCAACGAGGCGAAGTTCATGGCCGAGCGGGCCGATCTGAACGCCGACAAGGAGGAGCAGAAGGAAATCGAAGAGTTGAACGATCCCAGCCAGCCGGGGATCAAGCTCAACTTTTATCTCAAGGAGGTCCTCGCCATCACCGGCGACTACCTCCAGCCCGGCCTGGTCGCCTGGAACGCCAAGTAGGAGCTCCCCGGTGCAACGCTTCATGCTCAAGTCCAAGATCCATCGTGCCAAGCTGACCGGCACGGAGTTGGACTACGAGGGGAGCATCGCCATCGACCGCAACCTGCTGGAAGCGGCTGACCTGCTCCCCGGAGAGCAGGTCCACGTGCTCAATCTCAGCAATACGGCGCGGCTGGTCACCTACGTGATCGAGGCCGAGGCCGGCTCGGGCACGGTGATGCTCAACGGCGCGGCGGCCCGGCTGGGGGTGCCGGGCGACCTGTTGATCATTCTCTCCTACTGCGCCCTGCCCGACGCCGAGGCCCGGCGGCTGCGGCCCAAGATCGTCAAGGTCGACGAGAAGAACCGCATCCTGCCCTGGTCCCCCTCTCCCTCCGGAATTCTCACGAATCCCGCTACGGGGAGAGGGTAGGGGTGAGGGGCAACTACGACGCTTCTTGACACCTTTTGGGGAGCGCCCATGAACAAGCTCGAAGATCTGGAAATGGCGATCGACGCGCTTCCGGAAGAGGAGTATGCCGAACTGCGCCGCTGGTTCCTCGAGCGCGACTGGGCGAAATGGGATCGACAAATCGAAGCCGACTCCGCGTCCGGAAGACTTGGTTTCCTGGCCCAAGAGGCCCAAGAGGCCAAGGCTCGGGAAACTCTCAAGGATCTCTGATGCGCCATCGCACCACGGGGCAGTTCCAGTCCTCTATTCCTGGCCACGTAACAAGTACGCTTCGGACAGGAGTTTCCGCTCGATCGCCCGCTCGCGGGGAAGATAGATCGCCACGTCGATTCCGATTCCATGAAGGTACTTGCACATCAGCGGCCCAACGTTCGCCCAATCAAGGCCGCCCAATCCGCACCCCAACGCCGGGAGTGCGAGCGACCGCACTCCTTCCGCGGAGAAATGGTCTCGGAACCACATCAACCCACCCTCGATGTCGTCCAATCGGGAATTCTCCCGCCATTTTCTCTTGGTGGCGAAGAGCAGGAACCATTTGACGGCGTTGGGGGTATTCAGCGGCGTGGAAAGGTCGGCCAATTCCTCGTCAAAGGATGCCTCCCGTTTGTAAAGGCACGGTTTTGTCGCCGTGATCCGTCTCGCCCGGCAAGCGTCCTGATAGTATACGTACACGTCCGGAAACTGGTACTTGGCCCTTGACGCAAGGCCTTTGCCCATAATCCCTTGCAGGTTTACGCTGACGGTCAATGTTTGCAAGCCCGAGAAGAACATGTCTCCTTGAACGAGCGATATGTTTTCGCCGATCTTGGCCTGATACGATGGTTTGAAGAAAAAGTTCGGATGCGGGACGGCCGGGATTGCTGCTGAACAAATCAATCCTTCCACTCGCTTCTTCGTGTCATGGTCGGACACGAAGACAGTATGGATTTGCTCGCGCGAGACTTGATCTGGCACGAGGCATTCGGCCATGATCTTGCGTTTGGAGCCGTCAACATCATTCCAATACGCCGCCTGGATCGCCGACCACTGCCCCTCGATGACTTTGAGACCCTCGGCTACCCTGAAGAACCGCGTCGGCTTACTTGCCGCATTTCCGTCCGTAATCATCACGTGCGGCAGTTGCATGACGCCCGGCTTCACGCCGATTACGGCCAGATCCTTGGTGGCCTTCTCGTGACTCACCCGATACATCATCGGGTTGCGAGGTTGGAAGTAGAGGTTCGCGTACTCCCAAAGGCTTCCACGCTCGGGGGTCCCTTTGTTCTTTCGATTGCTCACGATCGCAGCGTCGTAGATGCAAGTGTACCGAAGGTTTCGCGACTCCATCATTGCGTGGGACAGTATGCCGTGCTGCAAGATCGACGGCACGTTTTCGACATGAGTAATGTAAAACAGACTTTTGATTTCAGCGTTCCGTGGCATGCTAAACCCCCAGAAACTCCTCCACCGCCTCTGACATTACGGTGGTGTCCAGCTCGATTCCCGTCCAGAGCTTGAAGCTGATCGCCGCCTGGCCGACGAAGATTTCCAGCCCGTCGATCGTCCCGCAGCCATGCTCCTGGGCTTGGCCGAGCAGCCGCGTGCGGGGTGGATTCTGGGTCACGTCGGCCACCAGGGCGTCCGCGCGAAGTTGAGCGATACCCACCGGCACCCGGTCGTTTTCACCGCCGCCGATCGGGGTGGCATGGATCAAGAGGTCGGTCTCGGGCGGGACCGCGTAGTCGCCCGCCCAGGGAGTAAAGCTGGCCGAGGCCCGCAGGCGGTTGGTCAACAGCTCGGCGAACTGCCGGCCCGCCGGCTCGCTGCGGTTGACGATCGTGATCGGTCCGGCCTTGGCCCAAGCCAGCTCGACGCCGATCGCCCGGGCGACGTGTCCGGCCCCGAGGATCACGACCCGCTTGCCGGCCGGATCGATCCGCCGCCGCACGGCCGCCAGGAGCGACTTGCCTTCGGTGTTCTCGCCCACGAGCTGGCGGTCCTCGAGGAGGATGCAGTTGACGCTGCCGGAGAGCTCGGCGGCCTCGGTGTTGCGGTCCAGGTGCAGCAGCACGGCCCGCTTGTGCGGCTCGGCACAATTGCCGCCGTGGAAGCCCAGGGCCCTCATGCCGCGGACGGCGTTGGCCAGGTCCTCCGGCAGCACGTCCAGGGAAAGGTAGCGCCAGTCGAGCTCGTGGTGGGCGAAGGCCTTCTCGAACATGAACTGGGTGGGATTACCCGCCACGGGATGGCCCAGCATGGCCAGAATCGGTTGCAGAAGCGACGAATTGCACACGTTTCAGTCCCCCGGGAGCAAGCTCGCATTGTCTCTTCCCGAGCGGCCAAATGCAACCACACCCCCAGTCAGCAGGATCGGCACGCTCAGCGCCGCCGCCAGCGGCGAGAAAAGGTCGATCCGCTGAAGGATCCAGAAGATTGCCGCCATGCCGATCGCGTTGGCCGCCAACGATTGTCCGAGGGCGGCGTAAGGCACGCGTATGCGCTCGCGGCCCGGAATGTAGCAGGCACACGCCGTGTGCCGTCCGCTATCACCGCCCGAATCGACGGACGGCACACGGCGTGTGCCTGCTACATTCAGCGCACGCCCATGAACGGTTACGACGCGGTTGCCGAGGACCAGGAGCGTCAGCACGCAGGCCACGAAGATCAACTGTCCGGCCTCGACGCCCAGGTTGAAGGTGGCCAGTCCCAGCAGCAGTTCGGCGGGTCCGATGCCGACCTCTTTCAAGGCCCCGGCGAAGCCCAGGCCGTGCAGCAGCCCGAAGGCCAGCACCAGGCCCGCTCCCTGCCGTCGCGACTCCAGCGGAAGCAGGGCCTCGCGGGCCACGAAGGCAATCGACAGCGCGATGCACGCCTCGGTGGGCGGCGAGGGCAGGCGAACGACGTCGAACGCGGCCAGGGCCAGCGACAGGGAGTGCCCCAGCGTGAACCCGGTCACCAAGCCGAGCAAACGCCAGCCTCGGGCCAACAGGCAGAGGCAGAAGACGAAGGCCAGGTGGTCCCAGCCAGTGAGGATGTGTCCAACGCCCAGGAGGAAGTAGCGCCTTGCCACGTCCGCCGGCCCGAGGGGCTGGCTTCGCAGCTCGTCGATGGCGATAGGGATCCCCGCCTCGCCCGGCGAGTTCGGATCGCTGCCGAAAAACCGGGACCGCGTGGCGCCGTCGCGCCAGCGTGCGGCCACGAAGGCCCCTTCGCGTTTCCAGGGCAAACGCAGCACGTCGCCAGGGCCCAGCGGCCGGCCGGCACAGGTAAACCTGAAGTGCAGCACCACAACCCCCGGCCGGCGGAGGACCGAGGGCGGGCCTTCCAGCGTGCAGCGGGCGGGCAGTTCCAGCCGCTGCCCCACAAACTCCGGGCCGGCGTGAACGGCTACGTCCATTTCATAGCGCCCGCCCTCCTTCTCCCGCAGCTCGACCCGGGCCACGCCCAGGTCGTGCGCGGCCGCAGGGCGATCGTTGGCCAGCGACAAAGCGAGCAGCACGAAGGTCGCCAGCCTTGGAGTGCGGCGACTTGTCGCCGCTTTCGATTCGCAGGGGCGCTGGACACCGGTCGAAAGCGGCGACAAGTCGCCGCGCTCCAAAGGGGCCGGCATTTCGCAATCGTGGCGTGCGTGCATGGGGGGGCCAATCAACCGCATTACTTTTCGGACGCGGGAAGGCGGACGATATATTGCCGGCGGATCTCCTCGATGCCACGCTTGAAGTTCTCCTCGCGCTGATCCGCCGCCCACTGCCGCTTCAGCGCGGGCTCCAGGTCCGCGAAGGCCGGCAACGTGGGACCTTGCCGCGCGATCACCTTCACCAAATGCAGGCCCCGCTTCGACTCCAGCGGGCCGAACCAGTCGCCGGACCGCAGCGCGAAGACCTGCCGGGCGAACTCGGCGCCGAAGGGGGCGGCCAGTTGCTCCTCGGTGATCGCCGAGACGGTGCAACCCAGGGTCGGGCGATCGCCCAGCCTGGTGTAGTCCGCGCCGCGGCGAAGCTCCGCCCGCAGTGCAGCCAGGTCGGGCAACGGACGAACCGCCGGGCGGGCGAAGAAGACCTGCTGGAAGCTCACTTGCGGCCGCGTCAAGAACCGTTGGCGATGGGCCTGCAAGTAGGCCCGAAGCTGCTCTTGCGTCGGCGCCGGAGGCTCGCCGGACAGGAGGAACCGCATCTTGTCCGCCAGCCGCGAGCGGATCACGGCGTCTTGGCGGTCGACTCCTTGCCGCAGCGCCTCCCGGACCAGCAATTCTTCCTCCACCAACTCGGCCAGCACGTCCGATCGCTCCGCCTCGGTCAGCGGCCGGCCGATGGTCTCGGCACGCAGTTGGAAGGCCGCTTCGGCCGCCGCCGGCGTGATCACGATCGCGTCGGGGTTGGCAACCGGCGAGCAGCAGTAGCAATAAGCGAGGAAGATCAATCCGCCGCCCAGGACGAAGTGGGCCAGCGGCTCGCGCCAGACAAACATGGCAAGGTAGCGGAGCATTTTCAGCGGTCAGCGGTCAGCGGTCATAGTGCCGCAGGGAATCTTTGCGGGGTCGCCCCCTCAAGGCAAGGGGAAGCCCGTAGGTTATGCTTCAGCATAACAGCCCGTAGGCTATGCTTCAGGATAACAGCGGATGTAAAATCCGTTATGCTGAAGCATAACCTACGTGCCTTTCGCCTTCCTGCTTTATGACAACCATCGCCCGCCCGACCGCCCGCCAACTGCTGGAAGACCTCTGCCGCCAGCGGATCCTGATCCTCGACGGGGCGATGGGGACCATGATTCAGCAGTTGCACCTGACCGAGGCCGATTACCGTGGCTCGCCGTTGGCCGATCACTCCCGTTCCTTGCTGGGCTGCAACGACCTGCTGTCGCTCACCCGGCCGCAGTCGATCGAGGAGATCCACCTCGCCTTCCTCCAGGCCGGGGCCGACGTGGTCTCGACCAATACCTTCAACGCCAATCGCATTTCCCTGACCGATTACGGCCTGGAGGATCGCGCTGGCCAGATCAACCTCGCGGCGGTCGCCTGCGCGGCGGGCGATCGGCCGCCTCGAGGCCTCGGGCGACAACCGCCCGCACTTCGTGGCCGGCTCGATCGGGCCGACCAGCCGCACCGCCTCGCTCTCGCCCAACGTCAACGACCCGGGCTACCGCGCCGTCAGCTTCGACGACCTGGCGGCCGCCTACCACGAACAGGTCTCGGCGCTGATCGAGGGCGGCGCCGACATCCTCCTGCCCGAGACCACCTTCGACACGCTCAACCTCAAGGCCTGCCTCTTCGCCGTCGAGCAGTGTTTCCAGGAGCGCGGCGTGCGGCTGCCGGTGATGGCCTCGGTCACGATCAGCGACCGTAGCGGGCGGACGCTCTCGGGGCAGACGCTGGAGGCCTTCTGTAATCTCCGTCTCGCACGCCGATCTGTTCAGCTTGGGGATCAACTGCGCCCTGGGCCCGGCGATGATGCGGCCTTACGTCGAGGAGCTATCGCAGTTGACGCCGCTGCGGACGAGCTGCTACCCCAACGCCGGGCTGCCCAACGAGTTCGGCGGCTACGACGAGACGCCCGAGGAGATGGCCTGGCTGTTGGGCGAGATGGCCGCCTGCGGCTGGCTGAACATCGTCGGCGGTTGTTGCGGCACGACGCCGGCCCACCTCCGCGCCATCGCCCGGGCGATGGCCGGCCTGCCGCCGCGCCAGCCGCCGGACGTCGAGCCGGAGAGCCGCTATAGCGGCCTGGAGCCGCTGGTGCTGCGGCCGGAGAGCCGCTTCACGATGATCGGCGAGCGGACCAACGTCTCCGGGTCGCGGAAGTTCGCCCGGCTGGTCCGCGAGGGCCGCTTCGAGGAGACGGTGGCCATCGCCCGGCAGCAGGTCGAGGGCGGGGCCAACGTGATCGACGTCAACCTGGACGACGCCCTGCTGGACGGCCCCCAGGCGATGACCCGCTTGTTGAGCTTGATGGCCGCCGAGCCCGACGTGGCCCGCGTGCCGGTGATGATCGACAGCTCGCGGTGGGAGGTTCTCGAGGCCGGGCTGAAGTGCGTCCAGGGGAAGTCGATCGTCAACTCGATCAGCCTCAAGGAGGGCGAGGAGGTGTTCCTGGCCCACGCCCGCGCGGTCCGCCGCTACGGCGCCGCCTGCGTGGTGATGATGTTCGACGAGCACGGCCAGGCGGTCTCCGTCGAGCACAAGGTCCAGATCGCCCGCCGCGCCTATCACCTGCTCACCGAGAAGGTCGGCATGGCGCCCGCGGACATCATCTTCGACCCCAACATCCTCACCGTGGGCACGGGCATCGAGGAGCACAACCGCTACGCAATCAATTTCATCGAGGCCGCGCGCCAGCTCAAGCAGCTCTTTCCCGGCGTGAAGATCTCCGGCGGCGTGAGCAACGTCTCCTTCGCCTTCCGCGGTCAGGAGACGGTCCGCCGGGCGATGCACGCGGCTTTCCTCTATCACGCGATCCGCGCCGGCCTGGACATGGCGCTCGTCAACGCCGGCCAACTGGACGTCTACGAGGAGATCCCGCGGGACCTGCGGGAGCACGTCGAGGACGTGCTTTTGGACCGCCGGCCCGACGCCACCGAGCGGCTGATCCAACTGGCCCAATCGCAAGAGCAAGGCGACCGGCAGTCGCCGGCGGCCGAGCAGGCCTGGCGGCAAGCGGCAGTCCACCAGCGCCTGAGCCACGCCCTGGTCAAGGGGATCGTCGACTACATCGAGGCCGACGTCGAGGAGGCCCGCCGGCACTATCCCTCCTGCCTGGCCGTGATCGAAGGGCCGCTGATGGCCGGCATGAAGATTGTCGGCGAGCTGTTCGGCGACGGCAAGATGTTCCTGCCGCAGGTGGTCCGCAGCGCCCGCGTGATGAAGAAGGCCGTGGCCTGGCTGATGCCCTTCATGGAAGAGGAGCGGCGCCTGGCCGCCGGGCCGTACGTCAGGCTTTCCAGCCTGACCGAACCCCCGGGTCAGGCCGAAGCCGTGACTGTACCGGCAGGTCAGGCTGGAAAGCCTGACGTACCCGGCGGAGCGCGCGGCACGATCGTGCTGGCCACCGTCAAGGGCGACGTCCACGACATCGGCAAGAACATCGTGGGCATCGTGCTGGCCTGCAACAACTACCGCATCGTCGACCTGGGCGTGATGGTCCCCTGCGAGAAGATCCTCCAGGCGGCCCTCGACCAAGGCGCGGACCTGGTCGGCCTCTCCGGCCTGATCACGCCCAGCCTGGACGAGATGGTCCACGTCGCCCGGGAGATGCAGCGGCGGGGGATGACGCTGCCGCTGCTGATCGGCGGGGCCACGACCAGCGCCAAGCACACGGCCGTGAAGATCGCCCCCGTTTACCAGCAGACCACGGCCCACGTGATCGACGCCTCGCGGAGCGTGGGCATCGTCCAGCGGCTCTTGCGGCCGGAAGGGCGGCAGCAGTTCGACGAGGAAAACCGCGCCGAGCAGGCCCGCCTGGTCGAGGCCTACCAGCGCCGCCAGCAGGCCAACCTGGTGCCCTACCACGAAGCGGTCGCGCGGCGGTTTGCGACCGACTGGGAGACGCTCCAGATCGACGTGCCTTCGTTCACCGGCGTCCGCGTGCTGGACGACTACCCGCTGGAGGAGCTGCTGCCGTACATCGACTGGTCGCCGCTGTTCATGGCCTGGGAGCTGCGGGGTAAATACCCCAGGATCTTCGACGACCCGGCCGTCGGTCCGCAGGCCCGGCAGCTTTACGACGACGCCCGGCGGCTGCTGGACAAGATTGTGGCCGGGCGGCTGTTGCGGGCCCAGGGCGTCTACGGCTTCTGGCCGGCGGCCTCCGACGGCGACGACATCCTGCTCTACGCCGACGCCGCCGGGCAGTCGGAGCTGGCCCGGCTGCACACGCTGCGGCAGCAATGGCAGCGGAAAGGCCAGGAGAGCTTCCTCGCCCTGGCCGATTTCATCGCCCCGCGCCCAGCGGGCGCCGCGACTACCTGGGGGCCTTCGCGGTCACCGCGGGTCACGGGTCCGAGGGGCTGGTGCGGCGGTTCGAGGCCGACCACGACGACTACAGCGCGATCATGGCCCGCGCCCTGGCCGACCGCCTGGCCGAGGCCTTCGCCGAGCGCTTGCACCAGGTCGCCCGCCGCGATTGGGGCTACGGACTGCGGGAGCAGTTGACCGCCGACGAGCTGATCGAGGAGAAATACCGCGGCATCCGCCCGGCCCCCGGCTACCCGGCCTGCCCCGACCACACCGAGAAGCGGATCCTTTTCGACCTGCTGGGCGCCGAGCGGTCGGCGGGGATTCGGCTCACCGAGTCGCTGGCCATGACCCCGCCGGCCTCGGTCTGCGGGCTCTACTTCGCCCATCCCCGCTGCCGTTATTTCTCCGTCGACCGCATCACGCGGGAGCAAGTCGCCGACTACGCCCGGCGCAAAGGCATGAAGATCCCCGAGGTCGAGCGCTGGCTCGGCCCGAACCTGGGTTACGATCCGCAGTAGGCTGTGGGAGAACGTCGCGTAGCGACGATGCGATGGTAGCCGTGGGTTTTAACCCACGGAATATGTCGTCCAGCGACCGTTTTGCGTCGCGTAGCGACGCCTGAATCGTCGCTGCGCGACGAACGGAAGCATAGGGGGCATCGCAAACCGTGGGTTGAAACCCACGGCTACCATCATAACGTCGCTACGCGACGAATGGTAAATTAGCGATGATTAGCGAGGATTAGTGTTCCCTCCTTCCGCTCTTCTTTCTGACGGATAACTCCAATGACGAGCAAATGGAACCTGCTGGCGCTGGGACTGATCCTCTATGCCGCGCCGGGACATGCAGTCAATACGTCCGCCGCCGATACGGCCGGCTCTTCCTCGGCGCCCGCCTCGGTCGACCTGGCCGATCTCCGCTGCGAATACCTCCAGGACCCTCTGGGAATCGACGTCCGTCAGCCGCGGCTGAGCTGGCGGCTCGCGGCCAAAGACGCCGCCGCCCGCGGACTCCGCCAAACGGCCTACCGGGTCCTCGTCGGCAGCAGCCTCGATCGCCTGGCCAAGGACGAAGGCGACCGCTGGGACTCCGGCGACGTAGCCTCCTCGCAATCGGTCCACGTGGTCTACGCGGGCAGTCCGCTGGCCTCACGCGTCGAATGCTTCTGGAAGGTGCGGGTCCGCGATCAGGACGGCAAGCTCTCCGCCTGGAGCCAACCGGCGCGCTGGAGCATGGGCCTGCTGGAGCCGGGCGATTGGCAGGCAAGCTGGATCGGCGCCGACGCCGTCTTCGTGCGGCGGCCGGGCTGGCCGATCCCCGACAACACGATGCCCGACCCCTGGTTCCGCAAGCCTTTCACGCTGGACGCCGCGCCCGCCCGGGCGATGCTCTACGTGGCCTCGATCGGCTATCACGAGGTCTATGTCAACGGCCGCAAGGTCGGCGATACGCTGCTGGCGCCTCCGCCACGAACCACAAGAAGCGGGCCCGCTACTGCACCTATGACATCACCAAGCACCTGCACGCCGGCGCCAACGTGCTCGGCCTATGGCTGGGCACCTCCTGGTCGATCTTCCCGCCCTACCGCAGCGACGACCGGCCCGCCAGCCCCATCGTGCTGGCGCAGGCCGAGATCGAGCTGCCCGGGGCTACCACGGGCAAGAATGCCCATGCTACGGAAAGCCGCCTCTCGATCGCCGCTTGTGGTGCAGGCGTCCCGCCTGCATTTTTGGGCAGGCGGGACGCCTGCACCACAAGCCGCCCCTCGATCGGCACTTGTGGTGCAGGCGTCCCGCCTGCATTTTTGGGCAGGCGGGACGCCCGCACCACAAGCCGCCTCTCGATCGGCACTTGTGGTGCAGGCGTCCCGCCTGCATTTTTGGGCAGGCGGGACGCCCGCACCACAAGCCGCCTGACGATCGCCACCGACGCCACCTGGCGCACGCACCCCAGTCCCAACACGCTCCTGGGCGTCTGGGACTTCATGCACTTCGGCGGCGAGCGCTACGACGCCCGGGGCGAATTGCCCAACTGGTGCCAGGCGGACCTCGACGATTCCGCCTGGAAACCGGCCACGACCTTCTCGCCGCGGCTGACGCTCTCGGCGGAGATGGTCGAGCCCAACCGCCGGCAGAAGCTCATCCGGCCGGTCGCCGTCCAGCCGCGGCCCGGCGGCGACTACCGCGTAGACATGGGCGTGAACTTCGCCGGCTTCGTGGAGATCGACCTTTGCGGCACGCCCGGCAAGCGGATCGACCTCCAGTTCTCCGAGCGGGCCGACCAGGCCATGACCCACGGGCTGCACAGCGCCTACGTGCTGGGAAGGTCCGGCAAGGGGACCTTTTCCAACCGCTTCAATTACAGCGTGGGCCGCTGGATCACCGTCAAGGGGCTCGACGCCCCGCCCGCCCCCTCCAACGTCCGCGGCTGGCTGGTGCGGACCGACTACCGCCGCGCCGCCGATTTCGAGTGCTCCAGCAAGCTACTCAATACTATCTATGGCGCCACGCTCTGGACGTTCGAGAACTTGAGCCTCGGCGGCTACGTGGTCGACTGCCCCCACCGCGAGCGGATGGGCTACGGCGGCGACGCCCACGCCACCACGGAAACCGCCCTGAACAGCTACCACCTGGGCGCCTTCTATACCAAGTGGGCCCAGGACTGGCGCGACGTGCAAGGCAACGCCTCCCTCTGGGGCCTGGGGGTCAAGGCCGGTCAAAGCGGCGCCGCCGGCGCCGCCGAGGAGGGCAACCTGCCCTACACCGCCCCCACCTACTGGGGCGGCGGCGGCCCGGCCTGGTCCGGCTTTTGCGTCACGCTCCCCTGGTTGGTCTATCGGCAGTACGGCGACGTCCGCATCCTCCAGCAGAGCTTCCCCACCGTCCGCCGCTGGCTGGCCTTCCTCCAGAGCAAATCGTCCGGCGACATGCTCGTCCGCTGGGGCGGCCAGTGGGATTTCCTCGGCGACTGGCTCTGGCCCGGCGCCAAGGGGGTCAACGGCGACTCGCCCGAAACCTTGTTCTTCAACAACTGCTACTGGATCTACAACCTGCAAACGGCCGCTCAGATCGCCGACGTGCTGGGCCAACACGATGCGGCCGGCCAATACCGCCAGCGGGCCCAGTCCGTCCGCCGCGCGGTCCACGCGAAGTTCTTCCGACCAGAGGACGCCAGCTATGCCGGCGGCTCGCAGGCCAATCTCTCCATCGCGCTGGCGGTCGAGCTGCCGCCCGAGGACCTTAGGCCGGCCGTCTGGAAACGGCTGGAAGACGAGATCCTCGTCCGCCGCCGCGGCCACGTCCACGCGGGCATCACCGGCGGCTACTTCCTCGTGAAAAACCTCGTCGACGGCGGCCGCGACGACCTGCTCTGGGCCATGGCCTCGAAGGACGATTATCCCGCTTGGGGCGACATGCTCCGCCAAGGCGCCAGCACCTTCTGGGAATCCTGGGAAGGCGACAATTCGCTCTTGCACAGCTCCTACCTGGGCCTGGGCCTCTGGTTCGTCGAGGGCCTGGGCGGCATCCGGCCCGATCCCCGCGGCGGAGGATTCCAGAACTTTGTCATACGGCCGGGCGTCCCGCAAAGACCCCAAGCCGGCCCGGAGTGGGTGCGTGCGCGTTACGAGTCGCTCTACGGCCCGATCGCCGTCTGCTGGTCGCTCCAGGGCAAAAGGCTCCAGATGTCCGTCGCCGTGCCGCCCAACGCGACCGCCACGCTGCTTTTGCCGGCGCGGGACACCGCCTCGATCCGCGAGTCCGGCCGCCCCTTGGGCCAGTCGCCCGGCGTGAAGTCCGCCGGCATGGACGGCGGCCGCGCCGTCTTGCAGCTTTCCTCGGGAGCCTACCGCTTCCAGCCTGACGAGTAGGGTGGGACAAGCTCGCGTCAGCGAGCGCCGGCCCACCGGGAGGACGCGGAAGAGGAGAAGAGGAGAAGAGGAAAAGAGGAGAGGAGGAGAGCAGGAAGGCTTACCGAGGTCCACGTCTTCCGGCGCTGCGACCAGCGCCTGGCGACCTGGTCAGCCGTCGGTCGTGTCAGGCCAATCGCTGAGAAACTCCAGACGGTTTTGCATCTCTTCGGCCGTCTTGGCAACGAGGAGGTTGAGCAGGCGGCGCATCTGCTCGCCCACGCCGTAGCGTTGCTGCCCGCATACCACGATGCCCGCATGATTTCTTCCGCCCGCTAAGGTTTCCGCGTGTAGTCGGCAGAAATGCCGGACGTTAAAGCTGTACAGGACGCGACCTTCTCTCGTGGCGTACGCCAGGTGCTCGTGATCCTCGCGTTGTATCATACCCGCCTCGTAAGCGGTCCTCAGGTCCACGGACCGAGCGCGAAGTGCGTCGACGAGATCGCTATCCATGGCGTCCTCGTCGAAGTAGAGCCGTATCTTCACGGATGCGCCTGCGCCCGTGCTGCCCGGTGCTCTCGTTCCAGGCGATCGTACTCGGCGTCCTCAGCAGCCATCTCTGCCTCCATCGCTTCCTGATTGGCATGGTAGTAAGTCAGTGCTGCGTGAACCTGGGCCAAAGAGATATGGCCGATCCGGCGAGATATCTCCTCGGGGGTCCACCCCATCTTGTACCAGCCGGCGATGCGGCGGACGGAAACGCCCGTGCCGGCGATGCGGGGGCGGCCGCCGCAGATGCCCGGAGTCTGCGTAATCAAGGTCCCAATATCGGTCAACGTCGCCATGGCCGAGTGCTCCCAAACGCTGTCCCCGGTCTCATTGTAAAACTGTCGGGGGGCAAGAGCAAGGGCACACCGCGGCTTACCGAGGTCCACGTCTTCCGTCGCCGGCTTCCAGCCCGTAGACCAACGCGGCCGGGACGCCCCTGCCGCTTCGCCGCGGACGGAGCCGGCAGCGACACACATCTGTCAGCCAGCCCAGGGCGCCAGCGCAGGGCGCGCCATCGAAGCCCGAAGCGCAAGCGGGGGCAACTCGAAACCCGAAGCGTAAGCGAGGGTAGGCCGACAGCCCGACGCGCCAGCGAGGGTACGTCGCTATGCGTCCCTCGCTTACGCTTCGGGCTATGGTTGGGCCACGAATAACTCGCGGCGGGATCGTGGGGCGCAAAGCGCCGGCCATACTGTTTGGGGGTTTGGATTGGGGCTTGCCTGCTGGGTCCCGGGGCGGGAAAGGCGCCGGAAAATCCAAAATCCAAAATCCAGAATCCAAAATTCCCGCCGCAGGGGGCTCTCGCCCCGCCGCCACCAGGCCCGTCTCCAGGGGTAATAGGTCCCCAAGAGCAAGAGCGTCAGCACAACAACTATCAGGTGGATTGGGCATCCCGTACTCAAGCGGGAATTTCGGCCCAAGACCCCCCCTCGGGATGGTTCGGCCGGGGGCGTGGAAAAAAAGTCTCCTTTGCCCCAAAAGGCAAAAACAATTTTATTGACAAGCCTTGTTTTGGGATTAGAATCGCACCTGATGGGTGTGGCGTTCTCCTAAGGCGTCTTCCGAGGCGCGGTGCGGTGTTTTTCCTGAGCTTCTCTCTCCTCCTTTGTTTCTTGATGGCTCTGACCACGCGCTACCGATTTGCCAGCCCTGAGCGGGTTCGGGCGGCTGCGGCTCGCAGCCGTCGTTCCGCATTTCTTGCCTTTCTTGCCCACCCTCGCCAAAACAACCAGCGATTTCTACGCGTTCCTGATACTAACTATCCACAGCAGCGGGACCCAAAAAATCCTGACGCTCGGCGGTACGGCGACGGCCGTCACCATCACCTTCACCAGAACGATGGCCGGCACGGGGCAAAGCATGCTCCCCGTGACCGCCAGCGGGTCTCCTTTTTTCCCTTAGGGAGGTAGGTATGTCATCTCTCCGTTGGCTCAATCTCTTCCGCCGCTCGGCAAAAACGAAGACCAACCGGGCTGCCCGCAAGGCCCGCGCCAAGGCAAACATCTCCTTCGAACCCCTCGAGCCCAGGGTGATGCTCTCAAACACCACGCTCCTCTGGACCAACGGCGGTTTAATTCCCCGTACGACAATTGGAGCAACCCGGGCAACTGGACGCCGACTGGTGGCTCTGACCCGGTGCCCGAAAGCGGCGATGCGCTGGTCTTCGACGAAGCTAACGTCATCTACGGCGCTCTGAACGCGCAGAATCCCAGCATCAACGACATTCCGGGCCTGTCGCTGACGAGCATCACGATCAACGGCAACCCGGGCGATCAATTCCCGATCAGCGGCGACGCGATCACCTTGACCGGCCCGGGCGGCATTAGCAACAACATGCCAAACCTTTTGAACATCGCCGGCACGGCTATCACCACGCCTGGGTACACGACCCTCAGCTTCGCCGGCATCACGGTGGCCCCCGACCAGCAAAGCCCCGCGGCGACCGCCGACACCTGGAGCAACACCGCGGGAACGTTGAATGTCACCTCTCCTATTAGCCTGGCCGATGCGACGGGCACTCCGGGGAGCCAGACCCTGGTCCACAACACGCTGACCGTCAACGTCACCAGCGTCGGCCCCCTCGCCAACCAAGGGGCCGTCAACTTCAGCGACGGCTTTGATACGACGTACGCTCCTACCGGGGGTCCTTCGACGCCGGCGTATGTGACCGTTCCGACGTTGCAGGACGCCAACGGCAACGACGCCCTGAGCGTCACCGGCGGCGGCACGCTGACGGTCTCCAACCCCGGACAGCTCGCCGGGACGACCACGCTCTCGGCCGCTACGGGCAGCACCTTGGACGTCGGCGGCGGCAACCTCGACCTCTACGGCAACACGCTGAACGTCACCGGCGGCGGCGTCGTCGCCATCAGCGACAGCATCGTGGACACCAGCGGCAGCCCAACAAGCGATGCGCTGAACGTGGACATGAGCAGCAGCTTGCCCACCCCCGGCGCGCTGTTGCTCTCCGGCAACAATGCCACCGTTACCAACGCCTTTCCGGGAGCGACGACGGTCAACAGCGGCGTCCTGTCCTTGGGGTCCAACGACGCCCTCGGTCTCGGGTCCTTGACGGTCAACGGCGGCCCCCTCGGTACCGGCGGCACGCTGGCTCTCACTTCCATCACGGCGGCCAGCCCGATCACCTTGCCGACTTCCGTGACCATCAACGGCACGGGCGTGGGCGGCGCCGGCGCCATCGACAACTACAGCGGCGCCAATACCCTGAGCGGAACGGTCACCATCGGCGCCAGCGGCGCTACCATCGACTCGTCGGCGTCGGGCGACACGCTGACCATCGGCGATATCAACAATTCCGGCGGCGACGTGACGCTCAACGGCACGGCCCCCATCAGCATCGGCACCGTTTCCAGCCTCGATCAGAGCGAGTTTACCCCGGCGATGACCAGCCCGAACGCGGTCACCGTGACGGGCAACCTGACGCTCGCGGCGGACACCACGCTGGTCAACAACAGCACCTTGGTCCTCGCCTCCGGCGTCCCCGCCACCCCCAGCACCATCAACCTCAACGGCTTCACGCTGACGATCCAAGGCACCGGCGCCACCACCATCGGCGACAACATCATCGACAACAGCGGCGGCGCCAGCAACGACGGGCTGATCATCGACAACACGGCGGGCACGGTCACGCTCTCCGGCGCCAACACCTATGCCGGGACCACGACCATCGACCCCGGCGTGCTGCTCACCGTGGGCGCCACCACCCCCACGGGCGACAGCGCGCTGAGCCTGGGCGCCGGCGCCGTGTACGTCGACACCGGCGCCACGCTGGCGCTGGAGACCAATTTGTCGCAAAACCTGACCATCCAGGGCGCCGGCGTGGGCGGCGTGGGCGCTATCGACAACGTCAGCGGCACCAATACCTTGAGCGGAACCGTCACCATCGGCAGCGGCGGCGCCACCATCGGCGCGTTGGGCGGATCGCTCGCCGTCGACAACGTCGACAATTCGTCGGGCAAGGTGACGCTCGTCGGCACGGCCAACATCACCCTGAACAACCTTTCCTACATCGATCAGTCCCTGTTTGCCCCGCAGATGACCGGCCAGGCCGAGGTCGCCGTGACGGGCAGCATCCAGCTCCCGTTTGACAGCACCACCACGCTGGCCAACGGCAGCACCTTGTTCCTCGGCATCAGCAGCGGCAGCAACCTGGACCTCAACGGCGGCGTACTGGTCGTCACCGGCTCCGGCGCCACCACCATCGGCGACAACATCGTCGACTCGAAGAGTAGCGCCAGCGACGGGATCGTGATCGACACCACGGGCCTCACCCTCTCCGGCACCAACACCTATGCCGGCACCACGACCCTCGAAGACGGCCTCTTCACCGTCTCCAACACCCACACCCTGGGCGGCGGCGAAGTGTACGTCGACACCAGCGCCGCCCTCGGCCTGTCCAACGGCATCACGCTCGCGCAAAACATGACCATCCTGGGCAACGGCGTGGCCGGCCACGGGGCCATCGACATCGTCACCGGCCAAGACGTTTTGACCGGAACGATCACGCTCACGGGCCCCGGCGCCAGCATCGGCTCCGGCCAGACCGTGGGAGCCGGCAGCCTGGTGATCGACGGCAACATCACCAATTCGTCGACGGCCCCCCTGACCTTCGTCGGCGCCAACCCCGTCACCGTGAACGGCACCCTTTCCAGCATCGCTAACAACGCGCTGAGCGCCACGATGACCGGCAGCGCGGTGGTCACCGTGGCCGGCGCCCAAACGCTCCAGGCGGACACCGCCGTGGGCGGCGGAACCGGCTTGGCCTTTAACAACGGCTCCATCAACCTCGACAGCTTCGTGCTGACCATCGACGGCGCCACCAACATCGGCGACGCCCTGATCGACTCGACCGGCAGCAATAGCGACGGCGTGATCGTCAACGGCGACGTGACGCTCTCCGGCAACAACACCGTTACCGGCAGCAACAGCGGTCAGAATTCCTATGTCGGGGCGACGACCATCACCAACAGCGGCACCCTGAACCTGGCGGCCAGCAACTCCCTGGGCCTCGGCTCGGTGGTCATCGAAGGCGGCGAGGTCCTGCTCGGCCAGGGCCTCAGCTTGCCGCAAGACATCGGCATCGCCGGCAGCGGCGTGGGCGGCCTCGGCGCCATCCAGAGCGGCGGCAACAATACGCTAAGCGGATCGATCACCGTCGAAACCGGCGGCGCCACCATCGGCTCCAGCTCGGGAACGCTGACCATCAGCGGAACCCTCGACAACTCGTCGAACGCGGCGACGCTCAGCGGCGCGGGCAGCTTCAGCATGAGCACCGTTTCCAGCCTCGATGAGAGCCTGCTTATCCTCGACGTGACCAGCCCCGGCACGGTCACCGTGACGGGCAGCATGACGCTCCCGGAGGACGGCAGCACCACGTTGCTCAACAACGGCACCCTGATCCTCGGCGCCCCCGCCACCTCCAGCACGCTGGACCTCAACGGCGGCACGCTGACCGTCGAAGGCACCGGCGCCATCACCATCGGCGACGTGTTGGCGGACAGCTTCCCCAACAGCGGCAACGGGCTGGTGATCGACATGACCGCCCCCGGCACGCTGGCCCTGACCGGCAACGACAGCGGCTATAGCGGACCGATCACCGTCCAGACCGGCACCCTGGCCGTGGGGTCCAACAACGCCCTGGGCACCGGCTCGCTGACCGTCGACACGGGCGCCACCATCGGGCTGACCAACAGCGTCACCTTGACGCAGTCGTTCAACATCGCCGGCAGCGGCGCCGGCGGCGTCGGCGCGCTGGAGGCCCTGGGCGGCACCGACACCTTGAGCGGGGCGATCTCGCTCTCCGGCAGCGCCACCATCGGCGCCGCCGGCGGCAGCACGCTGATCCTCGGCGGACTCAACAATACGGTCAGCCTGGGCAGCGACACGCTGACCGTGGTCGGCGCCGGCAACGTCAACATCGGCGACAGCATCACCGGCAGCGGCGGCTCGTTGACCAAGGGCCTCGCTTCCGGCGACACCGGCACGCTGGCGCTCTGGGGCGTCGATACCTTTGGCGGAGCGACCACCATCAACGACGGCACCCTGGCGGTGGCCAACAGCGACGCCCTGCAGGACAGCACCGTGAGCATCGGCGCCAGCGGCGCCATCGCCTACGTCCACGGCGACCTGGGCTCGCCCGCGACGGTGCTCCTCGGCGGCCTGGGGGGCACGACGATCGTAGCCACCGACGACACGGCCAGCGACCCGGTCAACGTCGAGGTGACCGCGGTCACGGGCACGGGGTCGCAGACCTTGACCGTCAGCGGCACCGGCACGCTGACCCTCACCGGCGACAACGACGCCACCGAGGCGGGGTTTATCGCCGTCGATAGCGGCGCCACCCTGGTGGCCGACGCCACCGACGCCATCGGCGCCGGCGCCGGCGTCACGGTACCCTCCGGCGCCACCCTGGCCTTCGCCGGCAGCTTCACCGACAGCGGCAGCGAAACCATCACCATCGCCGGCAACGGCGTGAACGGCGCCGGGGCCATCGAGGGCCTGGCCGGCAGCGGCTCGACCTGGGCCGGGCCGATCACGCTCTCCGCCCCCGCCTCGATCGGCACCGACAGCACCGGCACGCTGACGCTGGGCGGCACGATCGCCATGAACGCCTCCGAGCTGACCTACGTCGGCGGCGGCCAGACCGTGGTCCAAGGCACGATCACCGGCAACTCGACCCAGATCGGCGGAACGGCCGTCAACATCCAGAATCCGGCCAGCGGCAACGCCGGCTCATCGAGCTACAACCCAGCCACAGGCGACTGGACGATGACCAGCACCGGCGGCGACATCTGGGCCGGCACCGAGCAGTGCGAGTTCGAATACGCCACCGCCTCGGCATCCGCCCCGGCCACGTGGATCGCCCACGTCCAATCCTACACGGCGCCTAGCGGCTGGACCAAGGTCGGCATCATGGTCCAGGCCAGCCTCGGCGCGGAGACGCCCTGCGTCTTCGTCTCCGACACGGGCGGCAACGGCGTGCAGCTCCAGTGGGGGACCGCGGGAAACAACGTCGGCAACAACCAAGGGGCCGGAGGCACGGGGCCCCAATGGATCGAGCTGACCTATGACGGCGCCGGCAATTTCAGCGCCTACTACAACACCGCCGCCGACGCCAGCACCCCGCCCACCTCGGGCTGGAACCAGGCCGGCGGTACGCAGTACGTCCCCATGGGCGGGAGCACCTTCCTCGTCGGCTTGGAAGATTGTTCGCACAGCGGCAACTCGGCAACGGTCGTCTTCGACTATGCCAATATGCTCGTCGTCCCCGGCCCCGGCGTCACCGTGGCCGCGGCCACCGGGGGCATCGTCAACTTCTCCGGCGCCACGGTCGACTACTACAACAAGACCGCGGTCAACTCCGGCACCTTGCAGCTTAACAACGTGACCCTCGACCAGCCCATGAACCTGGACGTCACTCCCCCGGGCACCGTGGACCCGCTCTCCGGCTCGCTGAACCTCAACGGCCAAACGCTGACCGTCAGCGGCAGCGGCAACGTGACCCTGGGCGCGATCAGCGACACCAGCCTCGGCGCCTCCAGCGACGGCATCGTGATGAACGGCACCGGCGTGCTATCGCTCACCGGCGCCAATACCTTCCCCGGAGGGATCACGATCAATTCCGGCACCGTGGTGGCCGACGCGACCAACGCCCTGGGCTCGGGCTCCGGCGTCACGGTCGCCTCGGGCGGCACCCTGGCGTTCAGCGGCGGCTTCAGCGCCGGCAGCGAGCCCGTGAGCATCACGGGCACCGGCGCCGGCAGCGGCGCCATCGTGAACCTCGGCGGCACCAACTCCTACGCCGGCACGATCACCCTGACCGGCAACGCCACCATCGGCTCCACCGCCGGCCAGTTGACCCTGAGCAGCATCAACCTGGTCGGCGGCAACGTGACTTTCGCCGGCGGCGGCCAAACCGTCGTCACCGGCAGCATCACCGGCCCCTCCTCCATGCCCGGCATGTACGAATTCCAGGTCGACAACGACACCGAATGGGGCCAGGCCCTGCCTGCCAGCGACGCCGACTCGTACGGGGTCTACACCGTCCAGGAGCCGGTGATGGGCGAGACCAGCAACGTCAACAACAATAATTCGTACTTCCCGCAGGGCACCTGGGCCAACAACGACACCTGGGTCTACGAGGGCCTGGTCTACTTCCCCAACTCCAACGGCAACGGCACCGGAACCCTCTCCTTCGCAAAGCAGATCGACGACGACACGTGGCTCACCATCAACGGCGTGAACTACATCAACAACGGCAGTTTCAATACCGCCATGTCCACCGGCGCGATCACGCTGCCCACGGGCTGGTACCCCATCGAGCTCAACATGGCCAACGGCGGCGGCGGCGCGGCGCCTCCGGGGCGAGCGCCGGCTGGAACGGCAATTACGGCATCGGCTTCCGCGTCGATTCCGGCTCCGGCGACGGGACCGCCGGCAGCACCAACGGCGGCGACTACGTGATCCCGAGCAACGGTATCGCGCTCAGTTCCACCACCGAAATGGACGGCAGCACGTTCGGCAGCCTCTTCCCCAGCGGCCTCTTCGCCATCGGCTCGACTCTCGGCGTGAACGTCGCCACGACCGGCGCGGGCGCCGTCACCTTCAACGGCGCCACCACCAGCTACCCCGGCGCCACCACGGTGGCCGCCGGCGGCACGCTGAACCTGACCGGCGCCTCGGGGACCCCCTTCACCAATACCATGCCCCTGGCGGTGCAGGTCGCCGCCACGGGCGCCCTGAACACCTCCGGTTACCTCACCCTGGGCGCGAACGTGACGGTCAACGACGCCGCCGGGAGCACCGTGGACATCTCCGGCAACGTGAACCTCAACGGCAACACGCTGGCCTTCACGGGCGCCGGCAACCCCACCGTCGGCGACCAACTCTCCGGCTCGGCCGGCTCCACGCTGACCATGAGCGGCAGCGGCACGCTGACCGTCGTGGACAGCAATAGCGGCTACACCGGAGCGGTCACCGTCAACTCCGGCACCGTGGCGGCCGACGCGATCAACGCCCTGGGCGCCGGCGCCGTCACGGTCAACTCCGGCGGCACCCTGGTAGTCGAAGTCAACAGCGCCCTGGACTCGGCGGGCGCCGGCGTCACGGTCAACGCGGGCGGCACCCTGGCCTTCAGCGGCGGACTGACCAACCCCGGATCGGAAACGATCAACATCGCCGGCTCTGGCGTGGGCGGCGTGGGCGCCATCGACAATGCCAGCGGCAACAACTCCTACGCCGGCACGATCAACCTCACCGGCGTCGCCAGCATCGGCTCCACCCTCGGCAACACGCTGATCCTCAGCGGCCCGCTGGCCTTGGGCGGCAACGTCCTGACGACCATCGGCGCCGGCACCGTCGACCTTCAAGGCAACATTACCGGGACGTATTCGCCGGGCTTGAGCGGCCAGTACTACTACACCGGCAACATCGGCGGCATGGACACCTACCGCCTCGATCCAAACAACGCCGGCTGGCTGGGCAACTTAACCCCGGCCGACACCGAGACCATGGATGTCGCCATCAACTTCCCCAACATCGACGCGAACTCTTTCGCCGCGGCGAAGGATGTCTCCGGCAACCCCGGTCCCACCAATATCGGCGGCCAACAGGTCGGCGCGCTCTGGACGGGAAACGTCACCATCCCGTCCACGGCGGGTGGCGGCGGTTCGAGCCCGGTCGCCATCACCTTCTACACCGCCAGCGACGATGGCAGCCGCCTCTGGATCGACGGCAACCTGGTGGTCGACAACGACTTCAACCAGGGCGTCACCCAGCGTCAAGGAACCGTCAATCTGGTCCCCGGCTCAACTCACCAGATTCAGATCGGCTACTACCAGGCAGGCGGCGGCGCCGGCATGTTCGCCTATTGGAACATCGGCGACGGCAACGGCCAGGTGTTCATCCCCGCCTCGGCCTTCACGTACGGCAACGCCGAGATCAACCAGGCCGGCAGCGGCACGCTGGAAATCACCGGTACCCTGGACATCACCCCCAAGGGCCTGGTGAACGCCAACGCGGGCACGGTCGACATGGCCGGCACCCTGGGCGCCGCCACCACGGTCAACGCCAACGGCGGCACCGTGAACCTGGGCGACGCCGGCACCCCCGTGGACCTGGCCGGCAAGACGCTGACTGTCAGCGGCAACCTCTCCGAGGTCAACGTCGTCAACGTCGCGCTGGATGGCGGCACGCTGGCCTACGACTTTGCCACGCCTGCCACCCCCACCCTCAACCCGGCCAACATTACCGGCACCGGCACCATCGCCAACAACGGCACCGCCGCGCTGACCATCACCGGCCCCTTGACCCTCAACGGCAACACGGTGACCCTGGGCGGCAGCGGCATCATTATCCTCGAAAACACCGTCAGCGGCAGCGGCACGCTGGACATCGACGGCACCGTGCAACTTGCCAACGACGACGTCCTGCAAAACGCCAACGTCACCAGCGGCCCCAGCGGCGTGCTGACCTTCTCCGCCGGCGTGGACGCCCCGGTCATCGGCACCCTGACGGGCACCGGCACCATTGATCTGCAGGACTTGAGCAGCCCCACCCCGCAGCCGGTCGACTTGAGCCTGGGCAACAGCACGGCCGACTTCGCCTTCGACGGCTCCTTCACCGGCATCGGCTCGCTGACCAAGGTCGGCTCGGACACCGTGACCCTGGGCGGCATCTCGACCTACCAAGGCGCCACCGACGTCAACCAGGGCACCCTGGAAATGGGGGCTCCGACAACGCCGGCGAGCCTGCCGACCAACTTCAACGGCTACGGCACGGCGGTCAACGGCTACCAGGACTTCTTCACCAGCGCCACGATGAATCCGGCATGGACGGTCGTCGTGCCCAGCGGCGGCAACACCAGCGGATACAGCCAAACGGGAGGAGAACTGGTGGTCGGCCCCAACCGCGGCAGCTACCCCTCCCACCTGGCCTACGAGCCCGCCGGCCTCAGCGCCAGCAGCGACTGGAACGAGCTGGCCATGGTCCAGATCACCGGCACGGCGAATGACATCGGCGGAATCGCGGCGGACATTGCCCCGGGCGACAACAGTAACGCCATCAACCTGGTGTTCGACAGCGGCCCCAACAACAACGGCCAACACAATAACGGCGTGCAACTGCTCAACGACAACGTGAATTGGGGACCCGCCGACCCGACCACCTTCAGCACCAACACCTGGTACTGGATGCGGCTGGTGACCAACGGCGACAACATCACGGCCGAGTTCTGGCCGGCCAACGGGACCACCTCCGAATCGGACGCCTGGACGACGACCTGGACGCAAACCAACCTGCAGAACGGCGCCGCGCTCTCCGGCTTCGCCGGCATCTGCGCCGCCAACGGCTACACCATGGACGTGGGCTACGTCCTCATTCAGAACAGCCAACTGCCCCTGATCCCCGCCGGCATGGAGCCCCCGCTGCTGCCCGCGACCACCACGGTGAACATCGCCGCCGGCGCAAGCTGGAACCTCAACGGCTCGCTCCAGACCGTGGCCGGGCTGAGCGGCTACGGCGGCGGCGTGGGCAACATCGCGCTGAACTCCGGCGCCGTGAACGTCGACAACGCCTCCCCGGTGAACTTCGACCTCGGCACCACGGGCACCATCTCCGGCACCGGCACCGTGGGCAACATCGGCGCCGGCACGCTGACCGTCTCCGGCATCTTTACCCTTACCGGCACCGTCACCTTGTCGGCCGCCTCGGGCTCCGTCCTGGACGTTGCCGACGGCACCCTGAACCTCAACGGCCAGACGCTGGCCGGCGGCGGCGCCGGCAACGTGAACATCGAGGAAAACGCCTTCACCGACGGACTGGCCGGCGACACCGTGGCCATGAACGGCAGCGGCATCCTCACGCTCACCGGCGCCCAAGTGCTCGGCGGCCCCGCCATTCTCGAGGGCAATGCGGGCCTCTTGACCCTCACGAGCGGCACGCTGGACCTGAACGGCAACACGTTGACCGTCACCGGCACCGGCCAGACGACGATCGCCGAAAACATCCTCAATTTCCAGGACACCAGCTCCGGCGGCGACGCCCTGACCATGAACGGCAGCGGCACGCTGGCCGTCACCAGCGTGGTGCAGCTCACCGGCAACGCCACGATCGCGGTCAACGCGGGCGTCGTGGCCCTGGAAGGCGCCAGCACCCAGTTGGCCGGCTTCAACCTAACCGTGGCCGGCTCTGGCGCGATGATGCTCGACAATCTCCAGAGCGACAGCGGCGCCGGCGACGGCTCGCTCACCCAGACCGACACCGGCACGGTGACCGTGAACGGCACCGGCAACTACGGCTTCGCCTCGGGCGGGACCTACGTCGACGCCGGCATCCTGCTGCCCACCAACAGCGCCGCCCTGGAAAACGGCACGGGCCTGATCACGGTCAACGGCGGTGCGCTGGGCGTGGCCGGCGGCGTGACCGTCACCAACCCCCTGAACATCACCGGCAGCGGCTCCACCGGCGCCGGGGCCATCGAGGAGGTCACGACCAGCGAGTCGATTACTTACGGCCTGAACGAAGGCGTGGTCAACCCCAACAACGACTGGAGCGACTACCCCACAAGTACCACCATCCAGCAGCAGCCGCAGGCGGGCGAATGGCTCTTCTCCGGCCCTCCCGGCCAGGGATATGACAACCAGGCTTTCTGGGGCAACAACCAGACCTGGGTCTACACGGGCGAGATGTACATTTCCCCCACGACCAGCAGCGTCGCCTTCACCGCCCAGATCGACGACGGCTGGACGGTCGACTTCAACGGCACCTGGTACGACAACAACGGCAATGGAACCACGACCAGGCCCGGCAACGGCACCAACATGAATTGGGGCTGGACCACGCCCAGCATCAACACCGCCTCCCTGGAGGGCACCTGGGTTCCCGTCGAGATCCGCTTCCAGAACGGCGGCGGCGGCGCAGGCGCTACCGGGCCGAACAACGGCTTCGAGTTCGAGACCAACAACCAAGGGAATTGGACGATCCCGCTGAACGCCCCCGGCAACGAGATCTGGGGCGTCGTCAACGAAACCGGCGCCGTCACCGGACCGATCACGCTGGGCGCCGGCGGCGCCACCATCGGCGCCGACAACGGCACCACGCTGAACATCAGCGGCACGCTGACCACCAACGGCAACAACCTGGGCTTCACCGGCGCCGGTTCGACCAACTTCAGCGACCAGATCAGCGGCTCCAGCACCGCGGTGGCCAAGACCGGCTCCGGCACGGTGACCTTGAGCGACACGGCCGCCAACACCTACGGCGGCGGGACCACGATCAGCGCCGGCTACGTCTACATCACCAACAGCGGGTCCCTGGGCAGCGCGCTGGTCAGCGTCCAGAGCAACGGCCTGAGCAGCGGCGCGCTGCAGGTGCCCGGCGGCCTGACCGTGGCCAACGCCTTGCAGTTGGCCGGCAGCGGTCCGACCGGCGCCGGGGCCGTCGAGCACGTCGGCCAGAGCGCGGCCCTGACGCCCGGCCTCGACCAGAGCCTCACCTACGGCAACTTCAATTGGGCCGCCAACCCGGACAACGCGGGCGTCACGCTGCTGCCCTTGGCGGGCCAGGAGCACATGAACATCCCCGGCGCGTACGGCGGACTGACCTATGACGGCAGCGTCTGGGGCAACAACGACACCGACATCTACGACGGCTACATGTTCGTCCCCGCCACCTCCGGCGGCAGTCCCGTCACCAGCGTGCAGTTGATCGCCAACTGCGACGACAGCATGTGGATGGCGTTCGACAACCAGGGCTTCAACAACGGCAACCAGGGCGGCACGCGGGTTCTCAACGTCACCGGCCTCAACCCCGGCACCGACAATCCCGCGATGGGGAACCTGGACAACGGCGTGGCGGGCAGTTGGTATCCCGTCGAGTTCCGCTTCGGCAACGGCGGCGGCGGGGCGGGCGGCAACTTCGGCGTGGCCGTCCCGGCGCCCTGGAATGCCATCTACTCGTCGAACTTCGGCGGCTGGGGCAACTATACCTTCGGCGTGGGCTACGAGTTCAACGGCACCGGCAGCGACGGCAACATCAGCGATTACAACTTCGCCGCCGACGCCGGCACCGGCAACCTCTTCGAGACTCAAAGCTACAACGCCACCTTGTCCGGCAACATCACGCTGGTCGGCAACGCCACCATCGGCTCCGACAACGGCACGCTGGCCCTCAGCGGCGGCACGATCAACACGGGCGACACGGTCTACCAGCTCGCCTTCACCGGCAGCGGCGCCACCAACGTCGTCGACCCCATTGCGACCTTGGTGGACCCCTCCTCCACCACCCCCGCCCTGGTGAAAAGCGGCAGCGGCGCGCTGACCTTCTCCGGCCCCTTGACCCTTGCCGGAAACACCACGCTGTCGGCCACCGCCGGTTCCGTGACCATCAACACGACCACCGATCTTGAGGGCCACAACTTCACCGTCGCCGGGTCCATCGGCGTGACGGCGGCCGGCCCGATCGTCGACAACAGCGTCGGCGGGGGCACCGGCCCGGGCACCGTGACCGTGAACCTCACGGGCGTCAACGCGCTCTACGTGTTGTCCCCCAACACCTACGCCGGCGGCACGACCGTCGAAAGCGGCGTGTTGGATCTCTACCCCAACTGGCAAGACAGCGACCAGACGGGCATCGACTACCTCGCCACCCTGGGCAGCGGGCCGGTGACGGTCGACGCCGCCGCCAGCTTCGAGATCTGGGCCCCGGCCGCGGCCACGATTCCCAACGCCATCAACCTCAACGGCCCCGGGGCCAGCCCCGGAGCGCCCAACTACCGGCCCGCCCTGGACCAGGACGGCGGCGGCGGCCTGGTGACCATGACCGGCAACTTCACGCTCGCCAACTCCGCCAGCGGCGCCGTCAGCGCCATCGGCGGCGGCGGCGGGTCCTCCAACAGCATGGTCATCAAAGGCAACATCTCCGGCACCGGCGGCCTGATGGTCGAGGAGGGCACCGCCAACGTCTACCCCGGCACCAACAATGCCTTGACCTTCAGCGGCCAGGACAGCTACACCGGCGCGACCACCGTCGTCTCCGGCAACCTCGTGCTGGCCACCAGCGACGCCCTGAGCACCGCCGGCACCGGCACCTCCGGCGTGCTCGTCGAGAGCGGCGCCGACCTGAAGTTCTCCGGCGGCGTCAACGTCACGGCGCCCGGCTTGATCGTCGGCGGCTTCGGCGTGGGCGGCTCGGCCGGCGGCGCCGTGCAGAGCATCGGCGGCGTCAATACCTTCAACGGGTCGGTGACGCTCTCCGGCTACGCCTCCATCGGCGCCTCCTCCGGCACCCTGACGATCACCGGCGGCACGCTCAACGAGGGCTCCTACGGACTGGCCACCGTCGGCGCCGGCAACGTGGTCATCAACGAGCCCGTTTCCGGCGGCGGCGCCACGGGCCCGATCTACAACACCGACTACGTGGGCTTCACCGGCGGCAACAACGACCCCGGCGGCGGCAACCCCGGCACCTCCACGCAGATCCTCAACTGGAGCTACTCCAGCGACACCACCAGCATCAACGACGCCGGCTTCGCCACCGGCAACATGCAGCTCAACGGGTCGTACCTCAACGGAACGGCCATCCAGTTGACCGACGGCGGCCATTGGGAAGGCTGGAGCGCCTTCACCCCCACGAGGGTCGACGCCGACGCCTTCAGCTCCGCCTTCCAGTTCCAGTTCACCAATCCCAGCAACGGCGGCTTCACTTTCTGCCTGCAGAACTTCGCTGCCAACGCAACCGCCGGCAACAGCGACAACATGGGTTACGGCGGCAACAACATCAACGGCAGCAGCAGCATGGCCGTCGAGTTCGACATCAGCAACGGCAACAGCATCATGGGCGTGGACATCAACGGCGCCATCGCCTGGTCGGTCAACCTGGTTACCAGCAGCACCAACAACGGCGTCAACTTCCACGTCCTCAACGGCGGCGTCAGCGACGTCTTCGGGGCCCTGGTGACCTACGACGGCCTCGGCACCGTGACCGTCACCGTCACCGACGAATCTCCTACCAGCCCCAACTACCTCGACAGCTACTCGGGCACCTTCGCCGACGTGCTGCCCGTGGGCACGCCCTCCTTCACCGGCGGCGGCGGCCTCTACAAGACCGGCGCCGGCACGCTGGTGATCAACGGGACCAATACCACGACCGCCGCGGCCCAGGTCCAACAGGGCACGCTGGACGAGGCCACCACCGCCTCGATGAACGGCGCCGGCATCACCATGGCCCCCAACACGGTCCTCCAGTTGGGCACCGCGGCCGCCGCCGGCGTCACCGCCACCGAGCCCATCACCCTGCCCACGTCCGGCACCTTCGAGATCGACAGCCTCGGCGGCGACAACTTCATCCAGAGCCAGCTCACCGAAGGCGGCACCAGCGGGTTGATCATGGGCGGCGGCGGCACGCTGACGGTCAGCAACGCCAATAACAGCTACAGCGGACCCTTCACGCTCGTTGGCGGCACCCTGGCCTTCAACGACTTCGGCGCACTGGCCATCTCCCAGCCGTTCAACGTGGATGCCGTCGCCGGCATCGGCTCCGACAACGGCACCCTCACGCTCTCCGGCAACATCACCGACAACGGCCTGCCGCTCAGCTTCAGCGGCGACGGCAATACGACGGTCAACGGCGTCATCAGCGGGGTCGAGGGAAGCGCCGGCCTGTTGGAAGGCCAGTTGTGGGACGGCAACAACGGCAATACCCGCAACTATGAATCCGACCTCACCGACGTGCCCACGCTCAGCAACGTCGTGGACACGCCGCGGGGCGGCGAGTGGCAGTGGTCCACCGCCGGCCCGAACAACATCTGGAGCAGCAATAACAACGATAACACTTGGGTCTACCGCGGCTACATGTATATCCCCGCGGGGGTCACCGGCGTGGCCTTCAGCGCCGGCATCGACGACGGCTGGACGATCTCGATCGGCTCCGCCAACGGAACTTTCTCCAGCCTCACGCAGATCGGGTCGGCCGGCTGGTCGTGGGTCTCCGAGGGCAACGACAACGGCGGCGACCAGAACGGCTTCCACTGGAACGGAATCACCACCCCCTATGCCGTCACGCCCAACAGTTGGTACCCCGTCGACATCCGCTTCACCAACGGCAACGGCGGCGCCGGGCCGACGGGAGCGGGCAACGCGGCCAATACCAATACGAACGGCAACTTCGTCTACGAGTTCACCGGTACAGGACCGAATGCCACCGATACGTGGACCATCGCCGCCGACCCCGGCAACGGCACCGTCTTCGCCACCACCCCGCCCAACCAGGCGGTGATCATGGCCGGAACCGGGATCCTCACCTTGGCCAACGCCGCCAACTCCTACCAGGGCGCGACCATCGTCAACTCCGGCACGGTCCAGTTCAGCAGCGATGGCGACCTGGGCGGCCCCAACAGCAGCGGCGTCCTCGGCCCGGTGAACATCAACGCCGGCACCCTGGAATACAGCGGCACCGGCACCGACGCCTCCAGCCGCGTCTATTCCGTGGGCGACCCGAACAGCACGATCCAGGTCGATTCGTCGGGGGCGACCTTGAGCATCACCGGCTCGATCGGCGGCGCGGGAACGCTGATCAAGGACGGCCCCGGCGCGCTGTCGCTGCCGGTCTCCGACAGCTACCCCGGCGGCACCGTGGTCGAGCTCGGCGCCCTGAACACCACCGGCAACGCCTCCTTGGGCACCGGCCAGGTGACCTTGGCCGGCGGCTCGCTCAACCTGCAAGGCGCGACGGCCGGCTCCAACTCGTTTACCAACAGCCTCATCGTGGTCATCAGCTCGAACATCGACGTTGAGAACTATTCGGGCTCGATGGCCGCGGCGATCGTCGCCGGCAGCACCCTGAGCGTCACCAGCGGCGACGACAAGGGACTGTCGCTGGGCACCGTCTTCCTGGCCGGCAACCCCGACTTCGCGCCCGCCGGCGGCGTCACGCTGAGTCTGCCCAACCTCTTCGACGCCGGAGTGGCCCGCGACATCAGCGTCACGGGCGGCGGCACCGTGGACATCACCGGCCCGGCCTTCAGCCTCTCCAGCGGCACCGTGGTCGACGTTGCCCTCGGCAGCACGCTGGCCCTGAACAACGCCCTGGCCCTGGGCTCGCTGCCCCTGCTGATGGAGGGCGCCGGCGCGGTCAAGGACAACGTCTCGGTGACGCTCAATTCCGGCGACGCGATCCAACCCGGAACCGCCGGCGCTCCCGGCACCCTGGACATGACCGGCAACGTCGTGCTGCCCTCCGGCTCCGGCAACCTCACGCTGCCCTCCGGCGCGACCGTACCGGTCGGCTTCGACGTGCAGCTTTCCAGCGGCGGGCCCAGCCTGCTGGACGTCACCGGCACGGTGAACCTCAACCACGCCTATTTGAACCTCTCGGCCCTGAACGGCTTCGTGCCCTCGCACGCGGGTGAGACGTTCACCATCATCAGCGACCCCGGCACCGGCACCATCAGCGGCACGTTCGCCAACGCGGGCTCGTTGTCCACGCCCAACGCCGACTACAGCGTCAGCACCCAGGGCGACGACCAGGAGGTCCTCACCGTTACCAACCTGACCGCCACGCCGACCTCGATGACCGGCGTCACCAGCTCCGCCTCCTCGGTGACCTACGGCACGCCGCTGACCTTCACGGCCGTGGTCAGCGACAGCACCGGCTCCGGCGCGCCGGCCGGCAGCGTCGATTTCTCTGACGGCGGCACGGATCTGAGCAGCTTGCCCAACGCCGTCATCTCGTCCACCAGCAGCAGCTCGGCCCCCTGGGAGACGACCTATACCCTCTTCCTCCCGGACGCCTTCAACGTGACGGCGCCCGGCGGGGACACCATCACCGCCCAATTTACGCCCACCAACGACCAGGTCTTCGACGGCATCAGCGGCACGATGACCCAGATCGTGACCCAGCGGTATATCACGCTCACGGCGGCGGCCTGGGACAAGATCTACGACGGCTCGACCTCCGCCACGGGGGCCGCGCCCACCGTTACCGGCGGCAGCCTGGCCGTGAATCCCGTCACCGGCGACAACGACACCTTGGACTACACCGAGTCGTTCACCAGCCGCAACGCGATCAGCAGCGGCTTCCTCAGCAACCCGCTGATCATCAACTCGGCCACCGGCTCGGTCAGCGACGGCAACGGCGGCAACAACTACAGCGTGAGTTACCTCCCCAGCACGGCCGGCGCGATCCTGCCCTTGGCGATCACCGTCACGGCCAACGCCGTGACCAAGGTCTACGACGGCGGCACGTCGGTGGCCACCGCGACCTCCGGCAACCAGACGCCCAGCATTACCGGCAGCTTGGCCGCCAATCCCGGCCCCGGCGGCCTGGACACGGCCGACTTCACCGAGAGCTACGCCAGCCCGGCGGCGGGCACGGGCTTGACGATTATCCCCTCCGGCTCGGTCAACGACGGCAACGGCGGCCTGAACTACAGCGTGAACTTCGTCGACAACTACAGCGGCGTCATCACGCAGACGGCCACCCATTTCGTGGTCACGACGCAAATTAGTCCGCTTTCCGTCACGGCCGGATCGGGCTTCCTGCTGGAACTGGAGGCCAAGGACGCCGCCGGCAACCTCGTGCCCGGCTACAGCGGCACCGTCAGCTTCACCAGCAGCGATCCCAACGAAGCGACTTTGCCCTCCGAGTACACCATGACCTTCCAGCCGGGCACGGGCATCGCCTTCGCCCTGGTGAGCCTGGAGCACGTCGATTTGCCGAGCAACCTCTGGACGATCACCGCCTCGGACGGCACGATCTCCGGCACCAGCAACGGGGTCACGGTCACCAACGGCGCTCCCACGCAGGTCGCCATCAGCACGCAGCCCGACTCCTTCGGCCCGTCCGTCCAGGCAGGCTTCGCGATCCCCATGGCCGCCACCCTGGAAGACCAGTTTGGAAACCCGGTGCTCGGCGACGCCCCGGGGACCGGCGGCAACCCCTACCAGGTGACCTTGACGGCCACCGCCGCCAGCCCCAGCACCTTGCTGTTCGTCGGCACCAGCATGACTTCCTCGATCCCGACCGCGTCGGTGGACCCCACCACCGGCATTGCCACCTTCAGCGAGGTCAACATCCATCACTCCTCCAACAGCTACTACCAGTTGACCGCCACCGTTGCGATCACCAACAGCAGCGGCGTGGTCATCGGCAACCTCGGCCAAACGTTCGACTCGTTCACCGTCACTCCGGGGGTGGCCACCCACCTGACGTTCACGGGCCAGCCCCTGCCCGTGGTCGCCGGCACGAGCGACTTCAGCGCCGCGGTGAGCGTGGAAGACTCCTACGGCAACGCGGTGACCGGCGACATGTCCAGCGTGGCGCTGACCTTGAATGCGCCCGCTAGCGGCGACGTCAACGGTGCGCTTCAACGGCGCCTCGACGCCCGTGGGCGTCAGCGGCGGCGTGGCCGCCTTCAGCGGCCTGTCGATCAGCCAGCCCAACACCGGCTACAGCGCCGCCGGCACCGGCTATACCCTTACGGCCACCGACGCCGCCGACGGCGGCATCACGGCTACCTCCAGCGCCTTCAACACGACGCTGGTGGTCACCAACGTGAGCATGACCTCGACGGGATTCACGGCCGCCTTCAGCGAGCCCGTCGATCCGGCCGACGTCAACCTCTACGGCACGCAGTCGCTGCCCAGCGTCTGCCTCACCGGCGAGTACACGGAGGGCCAGGTACACGGCACCCTGGTGTTGGACTCGACCACGGCCTACCTGGCGTCTACGGCCGACAGCATCACGGACTCCGATGGCACGGTGACCGTCACCACCACCGCGACCGCTCCTCTTGGCTTTACGGTCGGCGACGTGGTGACCATCTCCGGCGTCTCCAGCGAGCCCGCGGCCGACGTGCCCTCGGGATCCTCCGACCCCGCCGCCCCCTACAACGGCAGCTTTATCGTCACCGGCGTCAGCGGCTCGCAGTTCACCTACACCGACGTTGCCGGCCTGCCCGCGATCTCCCCCACGCTCCAGGGCGTGTCTGCCGGATTGGCGGTGGACACCGGCAACACGATGACCTACGCGACCACGACCTTGGTGAACAAGACCGGGCTGCCGATTGCCGGCGTCTCGTCGGCTGACTCCACGTCGGCCATCCTGGTTCCGGACACTTATCTCGTCTACTTCGCCAGCGGCAGCTCGGCCTTCACGACCCTCAGCAACCAAGCCCTGGACGGCCCGGATTCCACGGGCTTCAGTCCGGCCCCGTCGGCGTCGTCTGGCGCTTCCTACCGCCAGCCCGTGTATGGGCCGTACAGCGAACTGATCACCATCGGCCCCGCGGACTTCACCGCCAACGAGATGGTCGACAACGGCGCCTTCACCACCGCGACCGACGTGGCCGTGGTCATTCCGGCCTTTGCCCGCGGCCCCGGCAACACCGTCAACCTGCCCAACGCCAGCGGGCCGATTGCCAGCATCGCCGACAACAGCAGCACCGGGACCGTCACGGTCACCACCTTGGTGCAGGACCAGGCCTTGGCCGGCCAGCAGGTCGCCATCTCCGGCTTGACGGGCGCGGCCGCCGTCTACAACGGCACCTGGACGATCCTCACCAATACGAATTACGGCGGCTCGCCGCCCGCCGGCAAACTTCCGTTCAGCTCCGTCTTCACGTTCAGTCTCGCCGGGTCACACGCCTCTGCCACGGGTGGAAGTTTCTCGATCCTCACCGGCATCCCCATTTCGCTCACCGATACCGGCGGAGTGACGCAGGCCACGTTCACCCTGACCTACAACCCCGCGCTCTTATCCATCACCTCGAGCACCAACACGCTCGATCCCGGCCTGCAATTCGGAACCGCTAAGGGGCTCGATGGGGACACGCTGGCCCAGGACTTTGGGACCTACCCTGACGCGACGTTTACGGTCACGGTAACTACGCCGGGCACCGCCACGATCGTCTTCAACTCTGGGGACCTCTTTTACGACGGGGTCGACACCGGCACCGCCGGTTTGCCAGCCTCCGCCGGTTCGATTCCCTCCTTCGGCCCCATCGTCCTCGGCCATCTGGACGCCACGGTGCCCGCCACGGCCGTCGACGCCTACGCGTCGAAGGACCTGTTGACCATCAGCGTCACCTCGATCAGCGGGGAAGACCTCACTGGCGCCACGCTGGTCCCCGGCGTGAACGCGCTGGGCAGCCAGGCGGTGCACGTGGTCGCCTTCCTGGGCGATGCGACCGGCGACGGCACGCTGGACAGCTCGGACGTGGGGCTGATGGAGAATGTGCTCGGCGACGTGTCGACGGGCTTCAACGCCTATAAGTTGGCCGACCCGGCCATCATCGGCGACATCGCCGGCGCTGGGTATGTGAGCTTGTCCGACGGCAACGATCTGATCAACTACGTCAACGGCGGCTCCGGCAGCAACGCGCACACGGTCCCGTATCTGCCGCCCTACCCGACCGGTCTGGGGACCATTCTCTCCACCGGCCCCGACCCGGCCGTGAGCCTCCCCTCGGCGTTGCAGGTGGGGACCGACGGCACCCTGGCGGTGCCGGTGGACATCGACGACCCGCTGCCGGCGGCCAACGACGGCATGATGGAGGCCACGGTGGCCTTGACCTACGACCCCGCGGTCCTCAGCGTCTCCCCCAGCGACGTTCACCTGGGCAGCGTGCCCGCCTCCGGCAGCGGCTGGACGCTGCAATCCAACATCGACCAGGCCACCGGCCAGATCGCCGTGACGATCTTGAGCACGACGCCCATTGCCAGCTCGACGGCGGGCAGCCTGGTGGTCATCGACTTCCACCAGACCGGCCTTACGGCGGCGGGCACGACGACCGTCAACCTGGTGGACTCGGTCGATCCCAACGGCAGTGCCCCGATCTACACCCAGGTCGACGGCCAGCAGGGGCCCTTCGTGCTCTCGCCGGCCCCGGCCAACGCCTACAATCCGCAGATCGACGCCCTGGTGACCTTGGCGGGCGCCGAGGGTGCCACTGGCTCTGCCAGTGCGTTGTCGCAGTTGACCGCCAGCGTGGTCGCCGGCCCCGTGGCCCCGGTCAGCGCGGCCGCTGCGGTCCAGGCCCCGGTCTCTCCGTCTGCCGGCGCTGCCCAAGTGCCGCAGAACCTGGCCGACGGCCTGTTTGCGGCCCTGGCCCGCGGCACGGTCGATCCGGCCGAGCTGGCCGGCCCCAGCGGCGGCGAGGACCAGGCGGTGAGCCAGGCGCTGGCCGTACAGGCGGGTGCGGGCGGGTCGGCCCAGGCCAATCTCGATGATCTCCTCTGGGGCGACGACGGGGAGGCGGATTGGCTGGACGTTTCCATGAATTCGTGATACGCGGCCTGGAGAAGATGCCGTTGCGGGCGAATCGTTCGCCCGCACGCCGGTGAAAAAAATGAACCATGATCCCGTGGCCCTCAGATAAGCGAGGTGAAGTATGTCCCTGTCCTGGTGGCGAGGCCTGGTAAACCGCGGAAAGCTCACTCTCAAGTCTTCCTCGGCGGACCGCCTCCGCCGGCGACGCATGCCGTTGCGCCGCAATCTCTTCGAGCCCCTCGAGCCTCGCGTCCTCTTGAGCGGCACCGACCCCTACATCAGTCTCGGCCCCGCCGCCGCTTCCGGCGCTTACTACGGCTATACGGGCGAGTATGTTGAGATCCCCATCCGCATCGATCAAACGGGACCGTCGTCCGACGGGAACAACTTCCAGGGCTTGAGGTCGGCGTTAGTCCAAATCTCGTTTTCCAAGACGTTTTTCAACGCGGCGAACGTCAGCGGCAGCAGCAACGGCGCCTCGACCGAACCTCCCACCTCGGGCTCGACTCCCGTCGTCGTCTGGGGCCCGTTGGCCAACGCAAGCACGTGGACGACGCACAGCGCGTCTGGAGGCAGCACCGGCATCATCACTGTCACCGCTACTAATAGCGCGACGGGCTCCGGCTCCCCCAATTACACGGGCAACAACGATTACTCGGGCACCGACCCCACCAACGGCGGCAACGCGCCCAATGGCGACGTCTTGGCCTTCCTTTTCCTCTACGTCACCGCCACCAGCAACTCTGTGACGGTCTCCGTGAGCAGTACACAGACCTCTTTAACTCCGGACCTTGCCAGCATGCAGGGAGGCTCATATTCATACGCGTCCGTCACGTTGGGTAAGGCGAGGGTAACGGCGGAAGCCACCAGCACGACGCCCAGCACCACGATGAGCATTGGCACCGGCACCAGTACCTCCCCTCCCGTCACCACCATCAATCCTGTCAACACGACTCAAAGTTATTCCGTGCCGGTGGATCTCGTCCCCATCGAGGCCGGCGGGGCAGGCATCGAATCTGCCAATGCGATCATCGCTTTCGACGAAAGCTATATCGACCCTAGCAGCATTACGGTGAGCGAGGGCACCCTGCTGACGTCGCAAGGCGTTTCGTCCGCCGATTCGGGCATCGACACTACTCCCAGCGTCAATCCCCTCCCCAACACCAGCGACACCTACGGCACCTCGCAGAACTTGGGGTACTTCAGTCTTAGCCTCCTCATCAACACCGCCGCGAATGACGGAGCCTCCTGTACTTTCGTTCCCAACAACGTCGCCGGCAGCCTGTGGATAATCAACTTCACGACCGAGTCCTCGGCCTCGGTGGATGCGGGCGCGACCGGCTTCACGACCGCCCTGAACCTCATCCCCAAGTCGCCGGGCGGTACCCCGACGCACGTCAGCGACGTCAACTTGCAGACGTACACGCTTGGTACTAGCGCTAGTGGTACGACGATTACCAATAGTCCCAACGATAGCGTCGACGGGCAGATCACCTTCAACTCCGGCACTTCGGCGAGCACCTCGACGACCTTGACCAGCTCGCAGCCTACGGCCACCTACGGCACCCCGCCCAGCTTCACGGCCACGGTCACCAACATCTCCGGCTCGGGAGGAGCGCCTACGGGGGTCGTGGACCTCTACGACGAAACCACCGACTGCGACCTCACCCCCGCCAGGCTTATCCTATCCGGCAGCACCTCGACTACCTCGACCTGTATCTTCACGCCGACCGCCACGGAATTGAATTCCACCATCTTCAACCTCGACTCCGCAAATACCATCGAGGCGATTTATACCCCCACCGGCAGCTTCCTCGCCAGCACCAACACCAACAACACGGTGAGCCAGGTTATCAACCAGGCCACGCTGGCGCCCGCGATCACGGCCAACGGCAAGACCTACGACGGCGGCACCGCGGTGACCCTGACCCAGACGGTGACGGGGACAATATATGGCTCGGATCAGGTGAGCCTGGAGGTGGGCGCCAGCAGCTTCACCAGCGCCAACGCGGGAACGGAGACGGTCACCGCCACGGGTCTGAGCCTCGGTGGCACCAGCGCGCCCGACTACATCCTCTCCACCACCACCGCCAGCACCACGGCGCTCATCTCCCAGGCCAGTGCCCACGCCAGCGTGGCGGCGATCGGGGGCCTCGTCTACAGCGGCGCGGCGCAGACCACGGCGGCGGGCACGGCCACGGACGTCTTCGGCCATGCCTTGGCGAGCAGCGATTTCACCCTCACGGGCACGGTGCACACCAACGCCGGGACGTACGTCGGCGACGCCTGGTCGTTCTCTGACCCCAGCGGCAACTATGCCAGCCAGAGCGGCACGGTGACCGACAGCATCGGCCAGGCCAACGCCCACGCCAGCGTGACGGCGACCGCGGGCCTCGTCTACAACGGCAGCGCGCAGACCACGGCGACGGGCACGGCCACGAACGTCTCCGGCGCTACGTTGCCGGGCAGCGATTTCACCCTCACGGGCACGGTGCACACCAACGCCGGGACGTACGTCGCCGACGCCTGGTCGTTCTCCGACCCCAGCGGCAACTATGCCAGCCAGAGCGGCACGGTGACCGACAGCATCGGCCAGGCCAACGCCCACGCCAGCGTGACGGCGACCGCGGGCCTCGTCTACAACGGCAGCGCGCAGACCACGGCCGCGGGCACGGCCACGGACGTCTCCGGCGCTGGCTTGCCGGGCAGCGATTTCACGCTCACGGGCACGGTGCACACCAACGCCGGGACGTACGTCGCCGACGCCTGGTCGTTCTCCGACCCCAGCGGCAACTATGCCAGCCAGAGCGGCACGGTGACCGACAGCATCGGCCAGGCCAACGCCCACGCCAGCGTGACGGCGACCGCGGGCCTCGTCTACAACGGCAGCGCGCAGACCACGGCCGCGGGCACGGCCACGGACGTCTCCGGCGCTGGCTTGCCGGGCAGCGATTTCACGCTCACGGGCACGGTGCACACCAACGCCGGGACGTACGTCGCCGACGCCTGGTCGTTCTCCGACCCCAGCGGCAACTATGCCAGCCAGAGCGGCACGGTGACCGACAGCATCGGCCAGGCCAACGCCAACGCCAGCGTTTCGGCGATCGCGGGCCTGGTCTACAGCGGCGCGCCGCAGACCACGGCGGCGGGCACGGCCACGAACGTCTCCGGCGCTAGCTTGCCGGGCAGCGATTTCACCCTCACGGGCACGGTGCACACCAACGCCGGGACGTACGTCGGCGACGCCTGGTCGTTCTCCGACCCCAGCGGCAACTATGCCAGCCAGAGCGGCACGGTGACCGACAGCATCGGCCAGGCCAACGCCCACGCCAGCGTGACGGCGACCGCGGGACTGGTCTACAACGGCAGCGTGCAGACCACGGCGACGGGCACGGCCACGAACGTCTCCGGCGCTACGTTGCCGGGCAGCGATTTCACGCTCACGGGCACGGTGCACACCAACGCCGGGACGTACGTCGCCGACGCCTGGTCGTTCTCCGACCCCAGCGGCAACTATGCCAGCCAGAGCGGCACGGTGACCGACAGCATCGGCCAGGCCAACGCCCACGCCAGCGTGACGGCGACCGCGGGACTGGTCTACAACGGCAGCGCGCAGACCACGGCGACGGGCACGGCCACGGACGTCTCCGGCGCTAGCTTGCCGGGCAGCGATTTCACGCTCACGGGCACGGTGCACACCAACGCCGGGACGTACGTCGCCGACGCCTGGTCGTTCTCCGACCCCAGCGGCAACTATGCCAGCCAGAGCGGCACGGTGACCGACAGCATCGGCCAGGCCAACGCCCACGCCAGCGTGACGGCGACCGCGGGACTGGTCTACAACGGCAGCGCGCAGACCACGGCGACGGGCACGGCTACGGACGTCTCCGGCGCTACGTTGCCGGGCAGCGATTTCACCCTCACGGGCACGGTGCACACCAACGCCGGGACGTACGTCGCCGACGCCTGGTCGTTCTCCGACCCCAGCGGCAACTATGCCAGCCAGAGCGGCACGGTGACCGACAGCATCGCCCAGGCCAACGCCAACGCCAGCGTGGCGGCGATCGGGGGCCTGATCTACAGCGGCGCGGCGCAGACCACGGCGACGGGCACGGCCACGGACGTCTCCGGCGCTAGCTTGCCGGGCAGCGATTTCACGCTCACGGGCACGGTGCACACCAACGCCGGGACGTACGTCGCCGACGCCTGGTCGTTCTCCGACCCCAGCGGCAACTATGCCAGCCAGAGCGGCACGGTGACCGACAGCATCGGCCAGGCCAACGCCCACGCCAGCGTGACGGCGACCGCGGGCCTGATCTATAGCGGCGCACCGCAGACCACGGCGACGGGCACGGCCACGGACGTCTCCGGCGCTACGTTGCCGGGCAGCGATTTCACCCTCACGGGCACGGTGCACACGAACGCCGGGACGTACGTCGCCGACGCCTGGTCGTTCTCCGACCCCAGCGGCAACTATGCCAGCCAGAGCGGCACGGTGACCGACAGCATCGGCCAGGCCAACGCCCACGCCAGCGTGACGGCGACCGCGGGCCTGGTCTACAACGGCAGCGCGCAGAGCACGGCGACGGGCACGGCCACGGACGTCTCCGGCGCTACGTTGCCGGGCAGCGATTTCACCCTCACGGGCACGGTGCACACCAACGCCGGGACGTACGTCGCCGACGCCTGGTCGTTCTCCGACCCCAGCGGCAACTATGCCAGCCAGAGCGGCACGGTGACCGACAGCATCGGCCAGGCCAACGCCCACGCCAGCGTGACGGCGACCGCGGGCCTGGTCTACAACGGCAGCGCGCAGAGCACGGCGACGGGCACGGCCACGAACGTCTCCGGCGCTACGTTGCCGGGCAGCGATTTCACCCTCACGGGCACGGTGCACACCAACGCCGGGACGTACGTCGCCGACGCCTGGTCGTTCTCCGACCCCAGCGGCAACTATGCCAGCCAGAGCGGCACGGTGACCGACAGCATCGGCCAGGCCAACGCCCACGCCAGCGTGACGGCGACCGCGGGCCTGGTCTACAACGGCAGCGCGCAGACCACGGCGACGGGCACGGCCACGGACGTCTCCGGCGCTACGTTGCCGGGCAGCGATTTCACCCTCACGGGCACGGTGCACACCAACGCCGGGACGTACGTCGCCGACGCCTGGTCGTTCTCCGACCCCAGCGGCAACTATGCCAGCCAGAGCGGCACGGTGACCGACAGCATCGGCCAGGCGACGCCCACGGTGATCGTGACGGACCAGAACAGCACGCAAGGCGGGACGATCGCCACGCCCCAGACCACGTTGGAGGGCGTCAGCGGCACTCCGGTCACGACCTTGGAAGGCGAGTCGCTGTCGTTGACCTACTACGACGGCAGCCCTCCCAGCGGCGGCCCAGTGTCGCCGCCGACCACCGCCGGTATTTACACGGTAGTCGCCTCGTTCACCGCCACCACGGACTACGCGTCGAACAGCGACTCGGCGGCCTTCGTGATTTACCCTGCTGCTTCCTTGAACACCTCAACGACCATAAGCACCTCGGCGCCTCTGGGGACGACGTACGGCATTGCGCCTACTTTCACGGCCATCGTGACGTCCACCGCAACGCCCACGGGGAACGTGGAGTTCATGGACGAAAGCCCCGGCGGCAACTACGGGGAGATCGGCATGGGCGTCCAGGTTGGCACCACGACGACTTCCGCGACCTGGACCTTGACGCCGGGCGCCACGCAATTGAATGCCACCCTGGGAGATACCATCGAGGCGATTTATGAGCCTACCGGGTCCTTTAACCCCAGCTCAGCCAACCCGACGCTGACCCAGGTTATCAATCAGGCCAACGCCCACGCCAGCGTGACGGCGACCGCGGGCCTCGTCTACAACGGCAGCGCGCAGACCACGGCGACGGGCACGGCCACGAACGTCTCCGGCGCTAGTTTGCCGGGCAGCGATTTCACCCTCACGGGCACGGTGCACACGAACGCCGGGACGTACGTCGCCGACGCCTGGTCGTTCTCCGACCCCAGCGGCAACTATGCCAGCCAGAGCGGCACGGTGACCGACAGCATCGGCCAGGCCAACGCCCACGCCAGCGTTTCGGCGATCGCGGGCCTGGTCTACAGCGGCGCGCCGCAGACCACGGCGACGGGCACGGCCACGGACGTCTCCGGCGCTAGCTTGCCGGGCAGCGATTTCACGCTCACGGGCACGGTGCACACCAACGCCGGGACGTACGTCGCCGACGCCTGGTCGTTCTCCGACCCCAGCGGCAACTATGCCAGCCAGAGCGGCACGGTGACCGACAGCATCGGCCAGGCCAACGCCCACGCCAGCGTGACGGCGACCGCGGGACTGGTCTACAACGGCAGCGCGCAGACCACGGCGACGGGCACGGCCACGAACGTCTCCGGCGCTAGTTTGCCGGGCAGCGATTTCACCCTCACGGGCACGGTGCACACCAACGCCGGGACGTACGTCGGCGACGCCTGGTCGTTCTCCGACCCCAGCGGCAACTATGCCAGCCAGAGCGGCACGGTGACCGACAGCATCGGCCAGGCCAACGCCCACGCCAGCGTGACGGCGACCGCGGGACTGGTCTACAACGGCAGCGCGCAGACCACGGCGACGGGCACGGCCACGGACGTCTCCGGCGCTAGTTTGCCGGGCAGCGATTTCACCCTCACGGGCACGGTACACACCAACGCCGGGACGTACGTCGCCGACGCCTGGTCGTTCTCCGACCCCAGCGGCAACTATGCCAGCCAGAGCGGCACGGTGACCGACAGCATCGGCCAGGCCAACGCCCACGCCAGCGTGACGGCGACCGCGGGACTGGTCTACAACGGCAGCGCGCAGACCACGGCGACGGGCACGGCCACGGACGTCTCCGGCGCTAGTTTGCCGGGCAGCGATTTCACGCTCACGGGCACGGTACACACCAACGCCGGGACGTACGTCGCCGACGCCTGGTCGTTCTCCGACCCCAGCGGCAACTATGCCAGCCAGAGCGGCACGGTGACCGACAGCATCGGCCAGGCCAACGCCCACGCCAGCGTGACGGCGATTGCGGGCCTCGTCTACAACGGCAGCGCGCAGAGCACGGCGACGGGCACGGCCACGGACGTCTCCGGCGCTACGTTGCCGGGCAGCGATTTCACCCTCACGGGCACGGTGCACACCAACGCCGGGACGTACGTCGGCGACGCCTGGTCGTTCTCCGACCCCAGCGGCAACTATGCCAGCCAGAGCGGCACGGTGACCGACAGCATCGGCCAGGCCAACGCCCACGCCAGCGTGACGGCGACCGCGGGCCTGATCTATAGCGGCGCACCGCAGACCACGGCCGCGGGCACGGCCACGGACGTCTCCGGCGCTGGCTTGCCGGGCAGCGATTTCACGCTCACGGGCACGGTGCACACCAACGCCGGGACGTACGTCGCCGACGCCTGGTCGTTCTCCGACCCCAGCGGCAACTATGCCAGCCAGAGCGGCACGGTGACCGACAGCATCGGCCAGGCCAGTGCCCACGCCAGCGTGACGGCGACCGCGGGACTGGTCTACAACGGCAGCGCGCAGACCACGGCGGCGGGCACGGCCACGGACGTCTTCGGCCATGCCTTGGCGGGCAGCGATTTCACGCTCACGGGCACGGTGCACACCAACGCCGGGACGTACGTCGGCGACCCCTGGTCGTTCTCCGACCCCAGCGGCAACTATGCCAGCCAGAGCGGCACGGTGACCGACAGCATCGGCCAGGCCAACGCCCACGCCAGCGTGACGGCGACCGCGGGACTGGTCTACAACGGCAGCGCGCAGACCACGGCGACGGGCACGGCCACGGACGTCTCCGGCGCTACGTTGCCGGGCAGCGATTTCACGCTCACGGGCACGGTGCACACCAACGCCGGGACGTACGTCGGCGACGCCTGGTCGTTCTCCGACCCCAGCGGCAACTATGCCAGCCAGAGCGGCACGGTGACCGACAGCATCGGCCAGGCCAACGCCCACGCCAGCGTGACGGCGATTGCGGGCCTGGTCTACAACGGCGCTGCGCAGACCACGGCGGCGGGCACGGCCACGGACGTCTTCGGCGCTGGCTTGGCGGGCAGCGATTTCACGCTCACGGGCACGGTGCACACCAACGCCGGGACGTACGTCGGCGACGCCTGGTCGTTCTCCGACCCCAGCGGCAACTATGCCAGCCAGAGCGGCACGGTGACCGACAGCATCGGCCAGGCCAACGCCCACGCCAGCGTGACGGCGACCGCGGGCCTGATCTACAGCGGCGCGGCGCAGACCACGGCGACGGGCACGGCCACGGACGTCTCCGGCGCTACGTTGCCGGGCAGCGATTTCACGCTCACGGGCACGGTGCACACCAACGCCGGGACGTACGTCGGCGACGCCTGGTCGTTCTCCGACCCCAGCGGCAACTATGCCAGCCAGAGCGGCACGGTGACCGACAGCATCGGCCAGGCCAACGCCCACGCCAGCGTGACGGCGACCGCGGGCCTGATCTACAGCGGTGCGGCGCAGACCACGGCGGCGGGCACGGCCACGGACGTCTCCGGCGCTACGTTGCCGGGCAGCGATTTCACCCTCACGGGCACGGTACACACCAACGCCGGGACGTACGTCGCCGACGCCTGGTCGTTCTCCGACCCCAGCGGCAACTATGCCAGCCAGAGCGGCACGGTGACCGACAGCATCGCCCAGGCCAACGCCCACGCCAGCGTGACGGCGACCGCGGGCCTGGTCTACAACGGCAGCGCGCAGACCACGGCGACGGGCTCGGCCACGGACGTCTCCGGCGCTACGTTGCCGGGCAGCGATTTCACCCTCACGGGCACGGTGCACACCAACGCCGGGACGTACGTCGGCGACGCCTGGTCGTTCTCCGACCCCAGCGGCAACTATGCCAGCCAGAGCGGCACGGTGACCGACAGCATCGGCCAGGCCAGCGCCCATGCCAGCGTGACGGCGATTGCGGGCCTGGTCTACAACGGCAGCGTGCAGACCACGGCGACGGGCACGGCCACGGACGTCTCCGGCGCTACGTTGCCGGGCAGCGATTTCACGCTCACGGGCACGGTGCACACCAACGCCGGGACGTACGTCGGCGACGCCTGGTCGTTCTCCGACCCCAGCGGCAACTATGCCAGCCAGAGCGGCACGGTGACCGACAGCATCGCCCAGGCCAACGCCCACGCCAGCGTGACGGCGACCGCGGGCCTGGTCTACAACGGCAGCGCGCAGAGCACGGCGACGGGCACGGCCACGGACGTCTCCGGCGCTACGTTGCCGGGCAGCGATTTCACCCTCACGGGCACGGTGCACACCAACGCCGGGACGTACGTCGCCGACGCCTGGTCGTTCTCCGACCCCAGCGGCAACTATGCCAGCCAGAGCGGCACGGTGACCGACAGCATCGGCCAGGCCAACGCCCACGCCAGCGTTTCGGCGACCGCGGGCCTGGTCTACAACGGCAGCGCGCAGAGCACGGCGACGGGCACGGCCACGGACGTCTCCGGCGCTAGCTTGCCGGGCAGCGATTTCACCCTCACGGGCACGGTGCACACCAACGCCGGGACGTACGTCGCCGACGCCTGGTCGTTCTCCGACCCCAGCGGCAACTATGCCAGCCAGAGCGGCACGGTGACCGACAGCATCGGCCAGGCCAACGCCCACGCCAGCGTGACGGCGACCGCGGGCCTCGTCTACAACGGCAGCGCGCAGACCACGGCCGCGGGCACGGCCACGGACGTCTCCGGCGCTGGCTTGCCGGGCAGCGATTTCACCCTCACGGGCACGGTGCACACCAACGCCGGGACGTACGTCGCCGACGCCTGGTCGTTCTCCGACCCCAGCGGCAACTATGCCAGCCAGAGCGGCACGGTGACCGACAGCATCGGCCAGGCCAACGCCCACGCCAGCGTGACGGCGACCGCGGGCCTCGTCTACAACGGCAGCGCGCAGACCACGGCCGCGGGCACGGCCACGGACGTCTCCGGCGCTGGCTTGCCGGGCAGCGATTTCACGCTCACGGGCACGGTGCACACCAACGCCGGGACGTACGTCGCCGACGCCTGGTCGTTCTCCGACCCCAGCGGCAACTATGCCAGCCAGAGCGGCACGGTGACCGACAGCATCGGCCAGGCCAACGCCAACGCCAGCGTTTCGGCGATCGCGGGCCTGGTCTACAGCGGCGCGCCGCAGACCACGGCGGCGGGCACGGCCACGGACGTCTCCGGCGCTAGCTTGCCGGGCAGCGATTTCACCCTCACGGGCACGGTGCACACCAACGCCGGGACGTACGTCGGCGACGCCTGGTCGTTCTCCGACCCCAGCGGCAACTATGCCAGCCAGAGCGGCACGGTGACCGACAGCATCGGCCAGGCCAACGCCCACGCCAGCGTGACGGCGACCGCGGGACTGGTCTACAACGGCAGCGTGCAGACCACGGCGACGGGCACGGCCACGGACGTCTCCGGCGCTACGTTGCCGGGCAGCGATTTCACGCTCACGGGCACGGTGCACACCAACGCCGGGACGTACGTCGCCGACGCCTGGTCGTTCTCCGACCCCAGCGGCAACTATGCCAGCCAGAGCGGCACGGTGACCGACAGCATCGGCCAGGCCAACGCCCACGCCAGCGTGACGGCGACCGCGGGACTGGTCTACAACGGCAGCGCGCAGACCACGGCGACGGGCACGGCCACGGACGTCTCCGGCGCTAGCTTGCCGGGCAGCGATTTCACGCTCACGGGCACGGTGCACACCAACGCCGGGACGTACGTCGCCGACGCCTGGTCGTTCTCCGACCCCAGCGGCAACTATGCCAGCCAGAGCGGCACGGTGACCGACAGCATCGGCCAGGCCAACGCCCACGCCAGCGTGACGGCGACCGCGGGACTGGTCTACAACGGCAGCGCGCAGACCACGGCGACGGGCACGGCTACGGACGTCTCCGGCGCTACGTTGCCGGGCAGCGATTTCACCCTCACGGGCACGGTGCACACCAACGCCGGGACGTACGTCGCCGACGCCTGGTCGTTCTCCGACCCCAGCGGCAACTATGCCAGCCAGAGCGGCACGGTGACCGACAGCATCGGCCAGGCCAACGCCCACGCCAGCGTGACGGCGACCGCGGGCCTCGTCTACAACGGCAGCGCGCAGACCACGGCCGCGGGCACGGCCACGGACGTCTCCGGCGCTGGCTTGCCGGGCAGCGATTTCACCCTCACGGGCACGGTGCACACCAACGCCGGGACGTACGTCGGCGACGCCTGGTCGTTCTCCGATCCCAGCGGCAACTATGCCAGCCAGAGCGGCACGGTGACCGACAGCATCGGCCAGGCCAACGCCCACGCCAGCGTGACGGCGATTGCGGGCCTCGTCTACAACGGCAGCGCGCAGACCACGGCGACGGGCTCGGCCACGAACGTCTCCGGCGCTACGTTGCCGGGCAGCGATTTCACGCTCACGGGCACGGTGCACACCAACGCCGGGACGTACGTCGGCGACGCCTGGTCGTTCTCCGATCCCAGCGGCAACTATGCCAGCCAGAGCGGCACGGTGACCGACAGCATCGGCCAGGCCAACGCCCACGCCAGCGTGACGGCGACCGCGGGACTGGTCTACAACGGCAGCGCGCAGACCACGGCGACGGGCACGGCCACGGACGTCTCCGGCGCTAGCTTGCCGGGCAGCGATTTCACGCTCACGGGCACGGTGCACACCAACGCCGGGACGTACGTCGCCGACGCCTGGTCGTTCTCCGACCCCAGCGGCAACTATGCCAGCCAGAGCGGCACGGTGACCGACAGCATCGGCCAGGCCAACGCCCACGCCAGCGTGACGGCGACCGCGGGCCTCGTCTACAACGGCAGCGCGCAGACCACGGCGACGGGCACGGCTACGGACGTCTCCGGCGCTACGTTGCCGGGCAGCGATTTCACGCTCACGGGCACGGTGCACACCAACGCCGGGACGTACGTCGCCGACGCCTGGTCGTTCTCCGACCCCAGCGGCAACTATGCCAGCCAGAGCGGCACGGTGACCGACAGCATCGCCCAGGCCAACGCCCACGCCAGCGTGACGGCGACCGCGGGCCTGGTCTACAACGGCAGCGCGCAGACCACGGCGACGGGCTCGGCCACGGACGTCTCCGGCGCTACGTTGCCGGGCAGCGATTTCACCCTCACGGGCACGGTGCACACCAACGCCGGGACGTACGTCGGCGACGCCTGGTCGTTCTCCGACCCCAGCGGCAACTATGCCAGCCAGAGCGGCACGGTGACCGACAGCATCGGCCAGGCCAACGCCCACGCCAGCGTGACGGCGATTGCGGGCCTGGTCTACAACGGCAGCGTGCAGACCACGGCGACGGGCACGGCCACGGACGTCTCCGGCGCTACGTTGCCGAGCAGCGATTTCACCCTCACGGGCACGGTGCACACCAACGCCGGGACGTACGTCGGCGACGCCTGGTCGTTCTCCGACCCCAGCGGCAACTATGCCAGCCAGAGCGGCACGGTGACCGACAGCATCGGCCAGGCCAACGCCCACGCCAGCGTGGCGGCGATCGGGGGCCTGATCTACAGCGGCGCGCCGCAGACCACGGCGGCGGGCACGGCCACGAACGTCTTCGGCGCAAGCTTGCCGAGCAGCGATTTCACCCTCACGGGCACGGTGCACACCAACGCCGGGACGTACGTCGGCGACGCCTGGTCGTTCTCCGACCCCAGCGGCAACTATGCCAGCCAGAGCGGCACGGTGACCGACAGCATCGGCCAGGCCAACGCCCACGCCAGCGTGGCGGCGACCGCGGGCCTGATCTACAGCGGCGCTTCGCAGACCACGGCGGCGGGCACGGCCACGGACGTCTTCGGCGCAAGCCTTGCCGGGCAGCGATTTCACCCTCACGGGCACGGTGCACACCAACGCCGGGACGTACGTCGGCGACGCCTGGTCGTTCTCCGACCCCAGCGGCAACTATGCCAGCCAGAGCGGCACGGTGACCGACAGCATCGGCCAGGCCAACGCCCACGCCAGCGTGGCGGCGACCGCGGGCCTGATCTACAGCGGCGCTTCGCAGACCACGGCGGCGGGC